>NZ_CP186005.1:0-4800000 GCF_049311605.1 Actinoalloteichus caeruleus | reverse complement strand
CGTCGGCGGCCGACTTCACCACCCACACCACGTCGTGGTTCGCCGAAGCTAGGAGGAGTTGGGCGGAGAGCTGACACCCGCGTTCCGCTCTGTCGAGTGCCACCACCAGGCCGCGCTGAGCCTCCTCGATCTCCACCAGGGCCGCCCGTGCCTGAGCCACGACGTCGGCGACGGACACCAGCCACCCTCCTCACACCCCCGTTGCACACCGTGACGAACGGTAGCAACGGGTAACTGTTGGGTGTGGGGAGAATGGCCACTTCCGCGTGGAAGGGCGCCGTGCCAGAGTCAGCACGACGTCAGCACGGGGGCGATCACCCGCACCAACTCGCGAGAACGGGCCGGAGCGTGAACCCGACCTCACGCCCCTGATCAGGTCGTGTGGCAGGGCGTCACCCGCCTCGACGTGGGACCTCGAGATTCCGCCGCCGAGTTCCGCGAGAACCTTGCGCTGTGCCGGCCGCCGGCGGCTCGGGCCAGGCGCAGCGGGGGCAGTCGAACCCGTTTCCGCTTACTGAGCGGTCGCGGTGTTTGGGTGGCGCGGCCTGGTCCCACCCGCCCCGCCGCCCCGCACGAAGTGGGCACGCCGGGGATTTCGGCGAACTCCCTTCAGTCCCTGACCTCGGTGGTGGTCCCGTCGATGTCCTCATCCGGTCGCCGGTACGTCACCCCCGACGTGGGCGGGGACCAGACGTGGGGGCCGGGTGCTCAGCAGGTGCTTCCTGGGAGTTCGCTGTCGAGGTCGAACATCGCCTGTTCGTCGACCCCGCCGAGGCCCGCCGCGACCTGGTCCGCGCTGGTGGCGGGCGCCAGCAGCCCCTCGTCGATCAGGTCGCAGTCCATCCCGTAGACCAGCCCGTCGCTGCCACCCGCCCACAGCCCCCAGCTCGACTCCAACCACTCCTCCCCCGAGTAGTAGAGGAACTCGTCCGTCTGCCGCTGGAACACCACGGCCGGATGGGACTCGAACAGGTACCCCGCCAGGTAGCTGACCTCCACCACGAGGACACCCTCCTCCTCGGCGGTGACCGAGACACGACCGTCCATCCGGGGCGGTTCGTCGGCGAGCGTGTGCTCCGGCGAGATCATGGTGACGAAGGCGTCCAGGCCCAGCCTCCTGATGTGCTCCTCGGTGTCGGCCCTGGCGTCCGGCCCCAGCAGGTCGAGCAGCGGATCGGCCGAGTGCTCCTCGATGGCCTCCGGATCGAGCCTCGTCGCCTCGACGGCACGCAACGCGAGGTCGACGGCTTCCGCCACCTGGTCGCGGCTGTGCCCCTCGACCGGCGTCGTGACCGTCCTGTCGATGCCGTCGATGCCCTCCTCCCACCCGGCGGCGACGGTGTCCGTGAACGCGAGGGCACCGGTCTCCCCACCGTCCCCGGTCCGATCCCTGTGCCCGGCGGTCGGCGCCGGGGGGAGGGTGGCAGGGGTGCTCGCGCTCACCGGGAGCGCGGTTGGAGCCTCGTCGACCAGTCCGGTCTGGCGTACGACGATGACGGCGCCGGCCACGAGGACGAGCGCGCCGGCGGCGAGGAGCACCCGCCGGAGTGGCGTGGATCCGGCGCCGCGCCGTTCGTCCCGAGCGGTGTTCGCTGGTGAGGGCGTGGTGCCGAGCGGGTCGGGGGAGGGTGTCGAGCCGGGGCTGTCGTCACCGGGATGAGCCTGGTTCGTCAGGTGCGGCATGGTCGGGTCGCCGTTCCTCGGAGGTGCGGGTTCGGGGGTGCGGGGCGGAGCGCTGAGCCGCCGGAACGGATCGGGTCAGGCGGGTTCGAGGACCTCCGCCACGCAGGACCCCTCGTCGGAACCTGGGCCGATGACCCCGGTGGCGACGTCGCAGTCGACGGCCCGGTGCCCCACCTCCCCGCCGAACTCCACCCACAGACCGCGCGCGCCGGTCTCCCACCCGTCGCCGATCGCGTACGAGTAGGCCTCGACCCACCGTTCGTAGACGACGCCGTCCGAAGAGGTCGACCCCTCCGGGTCGAAGGGGTAGGCGGTCGTGTAGTTCAACTCGACCAGCAGCGAGCTGTCCGGGTGCAGGGACACCTCGAGTGAACCGTTCATCCGGGGCTCGGCGGCCAGCGTCCGGCCCGAGGCCAGCATGGTGATGTAGCCGCTGGGCCCATAGGCGTCGATCTCCGAGCTGACCGCGTCCCGTGAGTAGGGGGCGAGCAGGCCCAGCAGTTCGTCCGGGTCGTGTCGGAGGAGCGCGGCGTCGGAGAGCCGGGAGGCCCGCACCGCGGACAGGGCCGCCGAGGTCGCCTCGCGCACCTCCTCCACGGTGTAACCGGCGAAGGCCGTGGGCGTGGGAACGCTGATGCCCTCGGTTCCCGTCCGCCAGTGCTCGGCGGAGGTCCCGGCGAAGGGATCGGCCGCCCGAGCCTGGTTCACCCGTTCGTCTCGGATCAGGAGGAAGACGACGAGGGAGAGGACGACCGCGACCACGGTCCCGGCCAGCACCCACGGCACCAGGACACCGGCCCGCCGGGACGCCGCCGGCGGTGGCCACGCGGCCGGGGTGCCGGAGGGTCCGAACGCGAAACCGGTGGGAGCACTCGGTGGGGGCGCGGCCGGGCCCCATCCGGGGTGCGGAGGCCCGGGAGCGGACCAGCCCTGGTGGGTGCCTGGCGCGGCGGCGGAAGGCTGGGGTAATGGGTGGGAGGTTCGCGCGTCGTCGTGCGCGCCCCGGCCGGCAGGCTCTTCCTGGAACCCGTCCCCGCGACCGGCGGGGAGGGGTGGCGGTGGGACGGGGGCGCTCCCAGCCGCTTCGCTGGTCGCCGCGTCTCGCTCGAAAGGGTGGTCTTGCACGGAGCCCCTCGTCTTCTCCAGTTGTCGTGCCGAAAACTAGCGTTTGTCACCGATGATCTCGAATCGACCCCGTCCGCGGGGGTCGTTCGGGAGAGCGATCTTCGCTGGATGGGTGACGTCACCAGCACCCGTCGTCACCCGAGCGGCCCAGCGACGGCCCCGTGAACCGGGTTGCCCGCCGTTCGTAGACTTTCCCCGTGACCGAGACCCATTCATCGCCCGGCCCTGCCCAGTTTCCCGTCGGCCTCGCGCCCAAGTGGGAGCCGGTAGCGGTAGAGGCCGCGCTGTACCAGGAATGGGTCGAGCGCGGTGACTTCACCGCCGACGCCAGCAGCGACCGGCCGCCGTTCTCCATCGTGATCCCGCCGCCCAACGTCACCGGGGTGCTGCACATGGGGCACGCGCTGGACCACACCCTGATGGACACCCTCACCCGGCGCCGCCGGATGCAGGGTTACGAGGCGCTGTGGTTGCCGGGCATGGACCACGCAGGGATCGCGACCCAGACCGTCGTCGAGCGGGAGCTCGCCAGCGAGGGGAAGTCGCGCCACGATCTCGGGCGTGAGGAGTTCGTCCGCCGGGTCTGGCAGTGGAAGGCCCAGTCCGGCGGTCAGATCAGCCAGCAGATGCGGCGGCTCGGCGACGGCGTCGACTGGAGCCGTGAGCGCTTCACGATGGACGAGGGTCTGTCGCGCGCCGTGCAGACGATCTTCAAGCGGTTGTACGACGACGACCTGATCTACCGGGCGGAACGCATCATCAACTGGTGCCCCCGGTGCCAGACGGCGCTGTCGGACATCGAGGTCGAGCACAGCGAGGACGAGGGCGAGCTCGTCTCGATCCGCTACGGCGAGGGTGACTCGTCGATCGTGGTCGCGACCACCCGTGCCGAGACGATGCTCGGCGACACGGCCGTGGCGGTGCACCCGGAGGACGAGCGCTACCGGCACCTGGTGGGGACCGAGGTCGAGCTGCCGCTCACCGGCCGGCGGATCCCGATCGTGGCCGACGAGCACGTCGACCCGGAGTTCGGGACCGGCGCCGTCAAGGTCACGCCGTCCCACGACCCCAACGACTTCGAGATCGGCCAGCGGCACGGCCTGCCGAACCTCACCGTGCTCGACGAACGGGGCGTCATCACCGCCGCTGGTCCCTTCGAGGGGCTGGACCGGTTCGAGGCGCGGCCGGCCATCGTCGCCGCCCTCCGCGCGGAGGGCCGGATCGTGGCGGAGAAGCGCCCCTACCTGCATGCCGTGGGGCACTGCGAGCGGTGCGGCACGGTCGTCGAACCCCGGCTGTCCAAGCAGTGGTTCGTCAACGTCGGTCCGCTGGCCAAGGCGGCCGGTGACGCCGTCCGGGACGGCCGGACCCGCATTCACCCGCCCGAGATGGCCAAGCGCTACTTCTCCTGGGTCGACAACCTCCACGACTGGTGCATCTCCCGCCAGCTGTGGTGGGGGCACCGCATCCCCGTCTGGTACGGGCCCGACGGGGAGATGCGGTGCGTCGGCCCCGGCGAGGAACCGCCCACCGGTGAGGGCTGGCACCAGGAGACCGACGTGCTGGACACGTGGTTCTCCTCGGCGCTCTGGCCGTTCTCCACGCTGGGCTGGCCGGAGAAGACCCCCGACCTGGAGCGCTTCTACCCGACCAGCGTCCTGGTCACCGGCTACGACATCCTGTTCTTCTGGGTCGCCCGGATGATGATGTTCGGGCTCTACGCGATGGACGGCGCGCAGCCCTTCAACGACGTGTTCCTGCACGGCCTGGTTCGGGACAGCACCGGCAAGAAGATGTCGAAGTCCAAGGGCAACAGCATCGACCCGCTGGAGTGGCTCGACCGCTACGGCGCGGACGCCCTGCGCTTCACCCTGGCCAGGGGCGCCAACCCGGGCGCGGACGAGGCGGTCGCCGAGGAGTGGGCGGCGGGAGCGCGGAACTTCGGCACCAAGTTGTGGAACGCCAGTCGGTTCGCCCTGATGAACGGGGCGAACACCAGTACCCCGCTGCCCGACCGCGCGGAGCTGACCGACGCCGACCGGTGGATCCTCGACCGGCTCGACACCGTGGTCGCCGGCGTCGACGAGCTGTTCGAACGCTTCGAGTTCGGCAAGGCCTGCGACACGCTGTACCACTTCGTGTGGGACGAGTTCTGCGACTGGTACCTGGAGCTGGCCAAGACCCAGCTCAACGGTGACGAGGCCAGGGCCACCGCCACCCGCGCGGTGCTCGGGCACACCCTGGACGCGACGCTGCGGCTGCTGCACCCGGTGATGCCGTTCATCACCGAGGTGGTGTGGCGGGAGCTGACCGGCGGGCAGGCCCTCGACCGCGCGGCCTGGCCGGTCCCCTCCGGGGCGACTCCCGACGTCGAGGCCGAGCGGCGCATCGACGACCTGCGGAAACTCGTCACGGAGGTGCGCCGCTTCCGCTCCGACCAGGGGCTCAAGCCCGGCCAGCGGGTTGACGCCCGGCTCACCGGCACCGCTGTCGACCGGCTCGCCGACCAGCTGGTCGCCGCGCGCGCCCTGACCCGGCTCGACGAGCCCGGCGACGGCTTCGCCCCGACGGTCTCCCTGGAGGTCGGGCTCGCCTCGGGCGAGATGACCGTGGAGATCGACACCTCGGGCGCGGTGGACGTCGAGGCCGAGCGCAAGCGGTTGACCAAGGACCTCGCGGCGGCGGAGAAGGAACTCGCCGGCTGCGAGAAGAAGTTGGGGAACCCCGCGTTCACCGAGAAGGCCCCACCGGAGGTGCGGGCCAAGATCGAGGCGCGGCGGGAGACCGCCGAGGTCGACATCCGGCGGCTCCGCGAGCGGCTGGCCGGGCTGCCCGGCTGAGCGCCGGCCTTCGGGCCGAGGAGGACACCAGGAACGGGCGACGACCCCGGTGTGACCGTGGTGGGTCACACCGGGGCGCACCGCCGCATGACCGGCCGTCCGTCGGAACTAGACTCGGACCCGGACCGGTAACCGCACGTCAGGAGGGTCCGTGCCCAAGCCCGACTCCGATGCCCTGGTGGCGTTGCGCGCCGTCGAGGACGAGCTCAACACCCGGTGGCCGGAGACGAAGATCGAGCCGTCGCTGGACCGCATCCGGGTGCTGCTGGACCTGCTGGGCGAGCCGCAGCGCTCGTACCCGGTGCTGCACATCGCCGGCACGAACGGCAAGACCTCCACCGCGAGGATGCTCGACGCCCTGCTGACCCGGGTGGGGCTGCGGACCGGCCGCTACACCAGCCCCCACCTGCAACTGGCCACCGAGCGGATCAGCCTGGACGGGGCGCCGATCTCCCCGGAGCAGTACGTCGACACCTACCGCGACATCGAGCCCTACGTGACGATGGTCGACGGGCGGAGCGAGATCCGGATGAGCAAGTTCGAGGTGCTCACCGGCATGGCGTTCGCGGCCTTCGCCGACGCGCCCGTGGACGCGGCCGTCGTCGAGGTCGGCCTCGGGGGCAGCTGGGACGCCACCAACGTCGCCGACGGCACGGTGGCCGCCATCACCCCGATCGCGCTCGACCACACCGAGTACCTCGGCACCGACCTCCTCGGCATCGCCAGGGAGAAGGCCGGCATCATCAAACCCGGTTCGGTCGCGGTGCTGGCCAAGCAGGAACCCGAGGTCACCCGGGTCCTGTTGGAACGCGCCGTCGAGGTGGACGCGGCGGTGGCCAGGGAGGACTCGGAGTTCGGCGTCCTCGAACGCACCCACGGCGTGGGTGGTCAGATGCTGCGGTTGCAGGGCCTCGGTGGCGTGTACGAGGAGATCTTCCTGCCCCTGCACGGGGCGCACCAGGCGCGGAACGCGGCGATGGCCCTCGCGATCGCCGAGGCGTTCTTCGGGGCCGGGCCGGAGCGGCAGCTGGACGTCGAGGCGGTCCGGGAGGGTTTCGCCGCCGTCAGCTCACCGGGCCGGTTGGAGCCGGTCCGCTCCGCGCCGACCGTCCTGGTGGACGCGGCGCACAACCCGCACGGCGCGGGAGCGCTCGCCGAGGCCGTCACGGCGGAGTTCGCGTTCCGCCGGTTGGTCGGCGTGGTGGGTGTGATGGACGACAAGGACGCCACCGGCATCCTCCAGGCGCTGGAACCGGTGCTCGAACACGTGGTGATCACCCAGACGAGTTCACCGAGGGCGATGAGCGCGGAACGGCTCGCGGCCCAGGCCGAGGAGATCTTCGGGTCGGAGGCCGTCACCGTCCAGCCGGCGTTGGACGTGGCGGTGGAGACCGCGATCGGGCTCGCCGAGGAGGTCTCCGAGCCGGACGAGCCGGTCGCGGGCGGTGGCGTGCTGGTGACGGGCTCCGTGGTGACCGCCGGTGAGGCTCGCGCGCTGTTGGGGAAGGAACCGACATGACCGACCAGCCCACGGCCGACGAGACGCGGACCAACCCGGCGGCGTCGTCCCCGGCCAGCCCGGGTGACGGGCCGGTGGCCTTCACACCCCCGGCCAAGGACCCCTTCAGGAGCTTCCGGGGCGTCCTGGCCGGCACCCTGGTGCTGGAGGCGATCGTCGTCGGTCTCGCCGTGCTCGTGGTCGACAACCTCGGCTCCGGGGTCGGCAGCGTCGGCGGCTGGCTGGTGGGTGGCCTCGCGGTCGCGATGGTCCTCGCCGCCGGCGTGCAGGGCCGGAGCTGGGGGCTGCCCGTGGCCATCGCCCTCCAGGTCGCCATGATCTGCTGCGCGTTCATCACCCCGGCACTGGGGGCGCTCGGGCTCGTCTTCGGACTGGTCTGGGTCGGTCTGCTGTGGATGCGGTGGGACGTCCAGCTGCGGATGAAGGAGGGCCGGCTCCCCGGTCAGCGGCCGGTGGGCGAGCACACCGACTGAAGCCCCGGCCGCCTGGCCGGTTCCCGTGCCACCCGACCCCGCCCGACAGCCGTCGGTCCGGTGGCACGGTGTGCGTCGGGCGCGGCAGTGCGCGGGGTCCGACCCCCGGGGTGCTTTCACGACCGAATTCGCGGATCCACTCGGAGAATGGCGGCACCGGTTCCCGCGTTCGGAGTAGGGAATCGGATTCTGATGGGTGCCGGTGGTCGGTTCGCGGGTTCCGTGGTCCGAACGCTTCCCCACTCGCGTCGCCCTTCGGCGTCCGGGTTGGGGAATTCCTGGCCATGAACCGCGCCGCCGCGCCAGCGCACCCCCGTCGTGGCGAACCAGCCGCCCATCGACGTGCCTGAGCTCGGGCCTCCAGGGTGGAGCACCGGTCCCGGACCGGCGAGGCCTGGCGCGCGGTGTCGGTGCGTACCTGGCCCGCGAACCGCCTCCTCGCTGCGGGAACGGGAAGAGGTGCTGCGGGCGGCTTGCTGGCGGCGGCGACGGAACGGCGTGGTCCTCGGGACAGCGTGGCCCCGTCGAGGACGCGGCCTGGGTCGGCTGAGGGACGGCCGAACCACCGGGGCGTGACCCGGCCGTGGGCAATTCGACGTCGGCTGGTGCGCCCAGGCGAGGTCGGTCCTTTTCCTGGGTGGGAATCCGGATCAACGACAACTGTCGGTGGGTTAGGATCTCGGCGGTTTCGTTTCGCCGTGACCCGGAGGGAAGAACCGCGATTGGACGGGCCGCGATGAGGTTTTCCGACGTCCACTTCTCCTACGGGAGGAAAAGGGTCCTCCGGGGCGTCGACTGGGAGTTGGGGCGGGGGATCAGCGGGCTCCTCGGGCCGAACGGATCGGGCAAGACGACGCTGATCTCCCTGGCCGTCGGCGCGCTGCCCGGCCGAGGTGGGATCACCGTCGGGGACGCGGGCACGTCGGGACCGAACGGCGGTGCCAGCCCGTCGCTGGGGTACGTCCCGCAGTCCTTCTCCCTCGTCCCCGGGATGTCCGTCCTCCAGACCGCCGCCTACGCGGCGTGGGTGAACGGCGTCCCGCGTCGGGAGTGCGAGGACGCGGCCCGCCGGGCACTGGGGCTCGTCGACCTCGCCGGCCGGGCCGGCGAGCGGGTCCGCGCCCTGTCCGGGGGCCAGCGTCAACGGCTGGGCATCGCCGCCGCCCTCGCCCACGAGCCGCGTGTCCTGGTCCTGGACGAACCCACCGTGGGTCTGGACCCGGCGCAACGGCTGCGGGTGCGGGAGGTGATCGCCGATCTCGGTCAGGACCGGACGGTGCTGCTGGCCACGCACCTCGTGGAGGACATCGCCTACCTGTGCCGGCGGGTCGGCGTGCTGGTGGCCGGCCGCATCGTCTTCGACGGCACCGTCGAGGAGCTGACCGGGCTGTTCGAGGACGAGGCCCCCGAGGACGGCCGCGCGCTCGGCTCCGCCTTCGAACGCGGCTACGAGCGGCTGGTCCGGCGCTGGGGAGCGGGGGAGTGAACCGGCTGGCGGCCCTGTGGTGGCCGCTTCCGCCGGTCGTGCTGGTGTCCTCCGCCGCGCTGGTCGCGGCCTCGCTCGTCCTGTCGACCCGCTGGTTGTGGGACCAGCGGTTCCAGGAGTGGGTGGTCACGTCCTTCGAGGCCCACGAGCAGGTGCTGTGGGCGGCCGTGCTGGCGGCCGTGGTGAGCTGCTGGGCGGCCACGCGCCTCACCCCGACCAGGATGCTGTTCGGCGGTGCGCACCACCCCCGTACCGGCTGGCCGGTCGTGCGCCGGCACCTCGCCGTCCTCAACGGGTGGTTCCTCCTCGGGTACGTGGTGGGCATCGCGCCCGCCCTCGTGCTCACCGCCACCCGGGCCCAGTACGGCGGTCCCGACGTGCTGGCCATCCTCAGCGGACCGCTGGGGATCGCGGCGGCCTCCGCCCTGGGCTACCTCTTCGGCGTGGTGGTCCCGGTGGCGCTGCTCTCGCCGGTCCCCGGCCTGGGGGTCTACCTGCTGTACTCCCAGTCCGCGGTCGCCGACGGGTGGACCGCGCTGCTGCCGCTCGTCCGGGTGTGGATCTCGCTGGGCAGGTCGGAGAACCCCGCCGTCACCGGCTACCGGGTGATCTTCCTCCTCGCCCTGCTGGCGGCCTGCGCGGTGACCAGCGCGGTGCTGCTCCGCGCGACGCGGCGGACCGCGCCGCGCGCGCTGGTGGCGGTGCTGGGCTGCCTCGCGCTGCCCGGCCTGCTCGCCGTCGTGCCCTTCGTCCGCACGCCGGCCCCGCTGGTCCACGACGCCGAACGCCCCCGGGTGTGCGCGGAGCGCGGGGGCACCGAGTACTGCGTGCACGAGGGCCACGCCTCCGAGCTGGACGTCCTCGGGGCGGCCGGCGAGACGGCACTCGCGCGCCTCGGGGACTCGGTTCCCGCTCCCCGCCGGGTCTGGGACCTGGCCCTCGCCGGCCGTGGGGAGGACCCCGGGGTGGTGTGGGTCCAGCTTGATCCGGTCCTCCCTCTCGAGCCGGAGGTTGCTTCCACGCTGGCGGCCAGCATCGCCGGGGATGACGCCTGCCGGCAGCGCTACGGCGATCCCGGCCCCGAGGAGGACTGGCCGGAGGCCGTGGCACTCGCCGACGACCTCCGGTGGCGGGTCGCCGCGCTGGTGCACGAGGAGCACGCGGGGTGGGCGGGCCCGTTCAGCGAGCTCTCCGACGCGGAGCTGGTGCGGTGGCTGGCCGAGCACCAGCACACGGTGGCCAGCTGCGAGCTGGGCCAGGAGGACCTGCCGTGACGGCGCTGCGCCTCGTGGTCCTCGCCCGCCGCCCCGGCCGGTGCCTGCTGGCGTTCACGGTGTCCCTGCTCGGCGCGCTGCTCTTCTGGCGGGTGGCCGTGCACGTCGAACCCTTCGGCGCCAACCCCCGGCGGACCCTGCCCTACCCGGAGTTGGCCGGGGTCGTGACCGGGGCCGTGTTCGCCGGTCTGCTCGCTCCCGGGTTCTGGGAGTGGGAGCGCCTGGGCGGGGCGCGCAGCCGGGCCGTCGCGGGTGTGGTGGCGGCGCTGGGGTGCCTGGCGCCGCTGCCGGCCTTCCTGCTCGGCGTGGCCCAGGTGCCCGAGCGGTACCACGCGCTCACGCTGTGGTCGAACGTGCTGCTGTTCACCGCGCTCGCGTTCCTGCTGGCGGCGCTGGTCGGCCCGGCGGTGGGCGCCGCGGTGACGGTCGGGTCGTTCCTGCTGGTGGTGCTGCTGACCAACGCCGCCCCGGCGGCGGTCGGGTGGCTGCCCGTGACGGCCCCCGAGGACCCGACGAGCCACCCGGTCGCGGCGCTCGCCCTGCTCGGCGTCGCAATCGCCGCCCACGCGGCGACCTTCGGGTCCACCGGGTTCGCGCGGCGGCTCAGCCGAGGCGCCGGCTAGCGGGTCCGCGTGGACCCCACCGAGCGCCGTTCCGCCGGGAGGACGAAAATGTGCGTCCGAACGGTGGAACATCGGTGCTCGGTCGGGAGGGCGGGATGCGCGGTCGTCGCGTTCCCCGCCGGCCGGGCGGGAACGGGGCGGTGCGATGCGGGACGAACTCAAGGACAAGGTCGGTCTGGTCACCGGCGGGGCCTCCGGGATCGGGCGGGAGGTGGCCCTGCGGATGGCCGCGTCCGGGGCGACCGTCGTCGTCGCCGACCTGCGCGCGGAGGCCGCCCTGGAGGTGGTCGAGGAGATCAACGGCAGCGGTGGGCAGGCCAGCGGGATCGCCGTCGACGTGGCCGACCCCGCCTCGGCCGCGGCGATGGTGCAGCACGCCGTCACCACCCACGGGCGGCTGGACCTCGCCGTGAACAACGCGGGCATCGGCGGTGACAGCGGGGACGTCGCCTCGTACTCCACCGAGTCCTGGCGGCAGGTCCTCGCGGTGAACCTCGACGGCGTCTTCTACTGCCTGCGCGCCGAACTCGCCGCCATGCACGACGGTGGGGGCGGGTCCGTGGTCAACATGGCCTCGATCCTGGGGTCGGTGGGGTTCGCCAGCTCCCCGGCCTACGTGGCCGCCAAGCACGGCGTGGTCGGCCTGACCAAGAGCGCCGCCCTGGCCCACAGCGCGGAGGGGATCAGGGTGAACGCGGTCGGGCCCGGTTTCATCGAGACCCCGTTGCTGTCGCAGGCGGCCATGCCGGCGGAGGCCCGCGCCGCGCTGGTCTCGGCGCACGCCGCCCAACGGCTCGGCACCCCAGGGGAGGTCGCGGAACTGGTGGTCTTCCTGCTGTCGGACCGGGCCTCCTTCATCACCGGCAGTTACCACCTGGTGGACGGGGGTTACACCGCGCAGTGATCGGGGGACCCGTGGCGACCGGGGAGCGGGGGAACTGGTCACTCGCCGACGGATGTCCTCGGTGGTGGGCCGCCCACCCGTGTCACCGTGGATCACGCCACCTGACTAGCCTTCCCCCCAAACCGGACAACACCGTGCCGCCGCGCGCGGGCCGGACGTGGACACCCGTCCCGTCCGGTGGTGTGAACAACGAAAGCGAGTGGTCGTGAGCGAGCGCACCCTGGTTCTGGTCAAGCCCGACGGCGTCGAGCGTGGCCTGGTCGGCGAGGTCATCGCCCGCATCGAGCGCAAGGGGCTGCGGTTGGCCGCCCTGGAGCTGCGCACCGTCAGCCGCGAGGTCGCCGAGCAGCACTACGCCGAGCACGACGGCAAGCCCTTCTTCACCTCGCTGCTCGACTTCATCACCTCCGGCCCGGTCGTCGCCGCCGTCGTGGAGGGGCCGAGGGCGATCGCCGCGTTCCGGCAGCTCGCCGGCGGCACCGACCCCGTGGAGAAGGCGACTCCGGGCAGCCTGCGCGGTGACTTCGCCGTCGAGGTCGAGTCGAACCTGGTGCACGGCTCGGACTCCCCGGAGTCGGCCGCCCGGGAGATCAAGCTCTGGTTCCCCAGCCTCTGAGAGGGACGTGACATGACCGACCGCGACCTTGACGACTCCTTCGTCTCCGGCCCCCACTTGGTCAACCAGGTCCACCCCGGTCTGGTGGACGGGTTGACCGACCTGTGGGGGCGGGTGGGCGCCGCCGGGGGAGCGGTCGGCTTCACTCCCGAGACCCCGTTGGCGGAGGTGCGGACCGCCGCCGAACGGGTCGTGGAGGCCGTGAGCGCCCGACGGGAACAACTGTTGACCCTGGGCCGGGCTGGCGTGCTGGTCGGCGCGGTCGTCCTCCGCCCGGACAGCGGCCCGCTCGTCGCCCACCGCGGCCTCGTGCTCGACCTGATGGTCGACCCCGACCTCCAGCGGCAGGGGTGGGGGCGTGTCCTGCTGGACGCCGTGGTGGCCCAGGCGACCGCCCACGGGCTGCGACGGCTGTTCCTCTCCGCCCGCGACGGCACCGGGCTGGACGACTTCTACCGGGCGGCCGGGTGGACCGAGTGCGGGCGCGCGCCGGACGCGGTCCTCCTGCCCGACGGGACCTACCGCGACGAGCTCTGGTTCACCCGTCGGATCTGAGGGAAGCCGCCGGCGCTGCCGGCCGACGTCCGCGCGTCAGGACGGCGCCGGGGCACGATCCCGGCGTCCACGTGGCGGAGTGGCGGTGCCGGCTTGGCCACCTCGGGGAAAACGCTCGCTTTCCGTCGGTGCCACCTCCTAGGGTCGATCCTCGTGGCAACAGCTGGTTCTCTGATCCATGCCAGGGGGCTCGTCAAACGGTTCGGCTCCTTCGAGGCCGTCCGGGGCGTCGATGTCGACATCGCACCGGGCGAGTCCTTCGGTTTCCTCGGCCCCAACGGCGCGGGCAAGTCGTCCACCATGCGCATGGTGTCCTGCCTGTCCCCCCGGAGCGGCGGTGAGCTGCGCGTCCTCGGCATGGACCCGGACACCGACGGCCCCCGCATCAGGGCGAGGTTGGGGGTCGTGCCGCAGCAGGACAACCTCGACGTCGAGCTGACCGTGCGGGAGAACCTCCAGGTCTACGGGCGCTACTTCGGGTTGTCCCGTGCCGCCGTGCGGGAACGGGCCGGTGAGCTGATGGAGTTCGCGCAGCTCACCGACCGGGCCGACGCGAAGGTCGAGCCGCTGTCCGGGGGCATGAAGCGGCGGTTGACGATCGCCCGCGCCCTGGTGAACGACCCGGAGGTCCTGCTGCTGGACGAGCCGACCACCGGCCTGGACCCGCAGGCCAGGCACGTGCTCTGGGACCGGCTGTTCCGGCTCAAGCAGCAGGGCGTCACGCTCATCGTCACCACCCACTACATGGACGAGGCCGAACAGCTGTGCGACCGGCTCGTCGTGATGGACGGGGGACGCATCGCGGCCGAGGGGTCGCCCTCCGAGCTGATCCGCCGCTACTCCACCCGCGAGGTGCTGGAGCTGCGGTTCCCCTTCGGGCGGGTCGCCGACCACACCGAGGTCGCCGCCCGGCTGGCCGAGCGGGTGGAGGTCCTGCCCGACCGGCTGTTGCTCTACACCGACAACGGGGACGCCGCCCTCGCCGCGGCCCACGAGGCGGGCCTGCGACCGGTGAGCGGCCTGGTGCGTCGCAGCACCCTGGAGGACGTCTTCCTCCGGCTCACCGGCCGGAGCCTGGTGGACTGACGTGACGACGAACGACGCAGCAACCACCCGCACCGCACCCGCCGCCACCGGCCGGTCCGGTTCGCTGTTCGCCGAGGTCGGCCGGGTCCTCGAGGGGCACTGGGTCTGGTACCGCCTGAACTGGCGGGCGACCGTGATCTCCAGCGTCCTGATGCCAGCCCTGTACCTGATCGCGATGGGCATCGGCATGGGGTCCCTCGTCGAACCGGGGGAGTTCACCCAGGGCCACGACTACCTCGTCTACCTCGCGCCCGCCGTCCTCGTCGTCAGCCTCGTCCAGACCGCCGCCGGCGAGTCCACCTACCCGGTGCTCTCCGGGTTCAAGTGGCAGCGGAACTACCTGGCGGTGGCGGCCACCCCGATCAGCCCTGCCCGGCTCGCCCTCGGCGAGCTGACCTGGATCGCGCTGCGCCAGCTGTTCTCCGGCCTGGTCTACCTGCTGATCGCCGCGCTGCTCGGCGCGCTGCTCAACCCGATGGTGCTGGTCTCGCTGCTCGCCGCCGTGCTCACGGGAATGGCCTTCGCCGCACCGGTGGTGGCCTACTCGGCCACGGTCCAGGGGGAGGGCGCCGGGTTCAACGCGCTGTTCCGGTTCGTGGTGATGCCGATGGTGCTCTTCGCCGGCACGTTCTACCCCGTGAGCCAGCTCCCGGAGGTGGTCCAGCCGGTGGCGTGGATCACGCCGCTGTGGCACGGCACCGAACTGGCCAGGGGCCTGGCCTTCGGCACGCTGGAGGCGCTCCCCGCGCTCCTGCACCTCTCCTACCTGCTGGCCCTGGCCGGCGTCGGCACGGTCCTGGCCTGCCGCCATTTCCACAAGCGGTTGGTGGTGTGACGCGATGACGACGGACGTGCCGACCCGCGAGGTGCCACCGCCGCCCCCGTCCCGGGGCACGGTGCTGCGCATCCTCCCGCCCGGGCTCTACGCCGGTCGGGCGAGCGCCCTGCTCGAACGGGCCTTCGTGGCCAACCGCAGGGCCTGGCTGGCCCTGCTCTCCGGCTTCTTCGAGCCGCTGTTCTACCTGTTGTCGCTGGGCGTCGGTTTCGGCGCGCTCGTCGGGCAGGTGGTCGGCCCCGGCGGGGAACCGATCGACTACGCGGCCTTCATCGCCCCCGGCCTGCTCGCGGCCTCGGCGATGAACGGGGCCGTCTACGACGCGACGTTCAACATCTTCTTCAAGCTGCGGCACGCCAAGCTCTACGACGCGGTGCTGGCCACCCCGTTGGGGCCGTTGGACGTGGCCATCGCCGAGATCAGCTGGGCGCTGCTGAGGGGTGGGGCCTACGCGACCGGGTTCCTCGCGGTGATGTTCGGCATGGGCTTGCTGACCTCGCCGTGGGCGCTGCTCGCGCTGCCGGCGGCGCTGCTGGTGTCCCTGGCCTTCGCCGCGGTGGGGATGGCGTGCACCACGTTCATCCGCTCCACGCAGGACTTCGACTTCGTCCAGCTGGCGATCCTGCCGATGTTCCTGTTCTCCACGACCTTCTACCCGATCGACGTCTACCCGGGCGGGCTGCGGGTGCTCATCGAGTGCCTGCCGCTCTACCACGGCGTGGAGCTGATGCGGGCGTTGAGCACCGGCGCCGTCCACTGGGGGCTGTTGGGGCACGTCGCCTACTTCCTGGTGATGGCCGCGGTGGGCCTGTGGGTGGCGACGAGGCGCCTGGGCACGCTGCTCCTGCGCTGAGCCGGCGGGGCTCGTTACCCTGTCGCGCTGTGAGCACGCGGTCCGTCTTCCCCGAACTCGAGCAGCTGCTGCCCAGGGTGTCCAAGCCCGTCCAGTACGTCGGTGGTGAGCTGAACTCCACCACGAAGGACTGGGAGGCGACCGAGGTCCGCTGGGCGCTGATGTACCCGGACGCCTACGAGGTGGGTCTGCCCAACCAGGGGCTGATGATCCTCTACGAGATCCTCAACGAACGGGAGGACGTGCTCGCCGAGCGCACCTACTCGGTGTGGCCGGACCTGGAGGCGTTGATGCGGGAGCACGGCGTGCCCCAGTTCACCGTCGACGCCCACCGGCCCGTCGGTGACTTCGACCTGCTCGGGGTCAGCTTCGCGACCGAACTCGGCTACACGAACCTGCTGACCGCCCTCGACCTCGCCAGGATCCCCCTGCGCGCCGACGCGCGGACCGAGGAACACCCCGTGGTGGTCGGCGGCGGGCACGCGGCCTTCAACCCGGAGCCGATCGCGGACTTCCTCGACGCGGTGGTCCTCGGTGACGGCGAGGAGGCGGTGCTGGAGATCACCGACATCACCCGTGACTGGAAGCGGGAGGGCTCCCCGGGTGGGCGGGACGAACTCCTGCTGCGGCTCGCCGAGACCGGCGGTGTCTACGTCCCCCGCTTCTACGACGTCGAGTACCACGCGGACGGCCGGATCCGGCGGGTAGCCCCGAACCGGGACCGGGTGCCGTTCCGGGTCTTCAAGCGGACCACGATGGATCTCGACCAGTGGCCCTACCCCAAGCAGCCCCTGGTGCCGCTCGCGGAGAGCGTGCACGAGCGGATGAGCGTGGAGATCTTCCGGGGTTGCACCCGGGGGTGCCGGTTCTGCCAGGCGGGGATGATCACCCGCCCGGTGCGGGAGCGTTCCGTCGAGGGCATCGGCGAGATGGTCAGGGCTGGTCTGGAGCGGACCGGGTTCGAGGAGGTCGGGCTGCTGTCCCTCTCCAGCGCCGACCACTCGGAGATCGCCGAGATCACCAAGGGGCTGGCCGACCGGTACGAGGGGACCAACACCGGGCTCTCCCTGCCTTCGACGAGGGTGGACGCCTTCAACGTGGACCTCGCGAACGAGCTGGCCCGCAACGGGCGGCGCTCCGGCCTGACGTTCGCCCCGGAGGGCGGCAGCGAGCGGATCCGCCGGGTGATCAACAAGATGGTCTCGGAGGAGGACCTGATCCGGACCGTCACCACCGCCTACGCCAACGGGTGGCGTCAGGTGAAGTTGTACTTCATGTGCGGGTTGCCAACCGAGACCGACGAGGACGTCCTGCAGATCGCGCGGATGGCCAAGGAGGTGGTCCGCGCGGGGCGGGAGGCCTCCGGGCGGCGGGACATCCGGTGCACGATCTCCATCGGCGGCTTCGTCCCCAAACCGCACACGCCGTTCCAGTGGGCCGCGCAGTGCGCCCCGGAGGTCGTGGACGGGCGGCTGCGGCGGTTGCGAGCCGAGGTCGGCGGAGACCGGAGCCTCGGCAGGAGCATCGGGATGCGCTACCACGACGGCAGGCCCTCGCACATCGAGGGACTGCTCTCCCGGGGCGACCGGAGGCTGGGACCGGTGGTCGAACGGGTCTGGCGGGACGGCGGGCGGTTCGACGGCTGGAGCGAGCACTTCTCCTACCAGCGGTGGGTCGACGCCTGCGCGACCGAACTCGCCTCCACCCCGGTCGACCTGGACTGGTACACGACCAGGGAACGCGAGGAGCACGAGGTGCTGCCCTGGGACCACCTCGACTCGGGTCTGGAGAAGGAATGGCTGTGGGCGGACTGGCAGGACGCGCTCGACGAACGGGAGCAGGACGACTGCCGTTGGACGCCGTGCTTCGACTGCGGGGTGTGCCCGACGATGGGGACCGACATCGAGATCGGTCCGACGGGACGGACGCTCCTGCCGATCGCGTCGGTGGGCACCGGGAGCCCGGTCCGCAACCCGGCGTTCTCGCCGCCGGACCGGGCCGGGGTGGCACCCGGAGCGGCCAGCGACGACGGAGGACCGGCGTGAGCTGATCACGAGGTCGTGGTCCGCCCGATCGTCGTCGGGCACCTGGCGGCCGGCGTCGGCTGGGAGCGGGCGGACCGCTCGGTGGGGTGGGCCAGGGTGCGGAGGTCGACCGGCGGGACGCCGACGAGCGCGCGCCCGGGGTCAACCGCCCACGGCGGCGAGCGCGTTGACCAGCCCGGCCCCGTGGAAGCTGTTGTAGTAGGGCGACCCGGTGCACACGCCGTCGGGCACCCCGTCGCCGTCGAGGTCGTACGCCTCGGGGCAGCCGATCGGGTTGGCCTGCCCCCGGACCAGGCCCCGCAGCTGGGGCGGGGTCAGGTCGGGACGGTGGGAGGCGAGCAGCGCGGCCACGCCGCTCGCGTGCGGAGCGGCCATCGAGGTGCCGCACAGCTCGTCCCGGCCACCCGGCACGGTGGAGCTGACACAGCCACCGCCGGGAACCCCGGACTGCCACCGGTCGCCGCCCGGGGCCACCACGTCCACCACCCCGTACCCGTAGGAACTGGCGCGTGCCTTGACCCCGGCCGGGCCGACCGAGCCGACGGTGAGCACTCCGCGCACCTCGGCGGGCAGGGCGGAGCACCGGGCCCCGCCACCACCGCGCGCCTCGACACCCCGGAAGGGCGCGGAGAGATCCACCGCGTCGTTGCCGACGGCCGCGACCGTGAGCACCCCGTGGTCCTCGGCGAACCGCACGGCCCGCCGCACGGCCTCACCGGCCACCCGATGGCCCGGGTCGCCGGCGCACAGCAGCGGCCACGGATCGACGAGGTAGCTGTTGTTGGTGATGTCCATCCCGTTGGTCGCCGCCCACATGAGGCCGCACACCGCGTACTCGGGGTAGATGTAGCCGTCGTCGTCGACGACCTTGACCGAGGCGATCCGCACCCCCGGCGCGACGCCGGCCGGACCGCCGTCCGCCCCCGTCGCGGCGATGATCCCGGCGACGTGCGTCCCGTGGGGCGAGGTGCTGGGCGTCCAGGCATCCCGGGCCCGATCCGGTCGGCCCGTCAGGCACCCGGCGGACCGGAAGACGTCGACGCTGCCCGTCAACGCGGGGTGGGCCGGGTCGACCCCGGAGTCGAGCACCCCGACCACGACCTCCTCCGGGCCGGTGCCCACCCGCCGGGCCTCGTCGGCCCCCACCTGTCTGAGGTTCCACTCCAGGTCGCCGGCCGGTGGCGAGCTCGCGGCGGGCGCCGGGAGGGTGGCCCCGGTGGAGGTCAGGCGGGTCTCCCCGCCCCGGTCGAGGGCGGTGCGGGAGCGTTGCGCGCTCACCGCGCGGCCGCCGACGAGGCGGTCGTCGAAGGTGGGGTCGTGCG
Organism: Actinoalloteichus caeruleus; assembly: GCF_049311605.1. Classification (NCBI taxonomy): domain Bacteria; kingdom Bacillati; phylum Actinomycetota; class Actinomycetes; order Pseudonocardiales; family Pseudonocardiaceae; genus Actinoalloteichus; species Actinoalloteichus caeruleus. The sequence goes on along the minus strand of NZ_CP186005.1, from coordinate 4,780,761 downwards.
CCGTGACGACGGCCACCCCGATCTGGTGGTAGTGCGCCACGGTGGTGCCGCAGGCCTCGGTGATGCGTTCCTCCGCGCTCCGGCGGTCGAGCCCCTCGGGGAAGACCACCAGGTACCGCTCGGCGTCCGAACCCTCGGCGCAGAGACCGGGGCGCTCGCCGCGGTGCCCCGGCGAGGCGGCCTCCGACGAGGCCGGGTCGACCACGCAGCAGCCGACGGCCAACGCCACGCTCATCGAGACGAGCTGGGTGCGGCATGGCAGGGGCACCGTGACTCCCATCCCGTTCGGGGCGTGGACACGCCGCGTCGTCGTACCGACGTCGCGGACGCTAGCCACATCGTGCCCGTCGGACAAGCACGAGTGGCCCGGATCGCGGGCGGTACCTTCTTCCACTGATGGGAAATGGCTGTCCGGTGCAGGTGCCGGACCGCCGACAGGAGGAGCGGACCGCCCCTGCCTGGTCCGTCCGGGTGATTTTCGGGGATCACCCTCCGTGACTACGGAAAGGAATCGGCACTGAGTCGTCAACCAGCGACCGGGACCCTGCCGACGTCGGTGCGGAAGGTCCGCCTGCGGTACGCCAAACGGGAACGGCTGCGGTTCATGTCCCACCGGGACGTGGCGAGGGCCTTCGAACGCGCGCTGCGGCGCGGAGGCGTTCCCATGGCCTACTCGCAGGGCTTCAGCCCTCATCCACGGGTGTCCTGGGTGGGGGCCGCGCCCACCGGGGCCGCGAGCGAGGCGGAGTACGTGGAGGTGCAACTGGCCGAACGAGTACCGGCGGCCGTGCTGCGGAGCGAACTGAACAGGGCGTTGCCGGCCGGTCTGGACATCCTCGACGCGGTGGAGGCCGGGCCGGGTGTGCTGGCCCACCGCATCGACGTCAGCCTGTGGGTGATCGAACTGCCAGGGGTGTCGCCCCTGGCGTTGGCCAGCGCGGCCGCCTCCCTGTGGGCCGAGGACCGCGCGGAGGTCGAACGGCTGACCAAGAACGGCCGGGTGCTGATGGACGTCCGACCGGCGCTGCTCGGGCTGTCCGCCGGCCAGGCGGGTTGGGGCGTCCCTATCGTGAGTCCGCTCACCATCGCCGACGCGCGCGACGACGGCCTTCCCGGAGGGACGGGGCGGCCGGTAGCGGCCGAGGTTCCACCAGGTCACGACCACGGCGCTGCCCAGGGTGGCGCAGTGGTCTCCGACGATCGGGTGGACGACCGGCGGCGTGGCGCACCGCCATGTGGGATACTGGCGGCGGTCGTCCGGCAAGCCACACCAACCGTGCGGCCAGATGACGTGTTAGGTGCGCTGCGCGTCGTCGCTGGTCTGGAGCCGCCGGTGCCCGCGAAGGCGACCCGGATGGCCCAGGGGACGCTCGACGACGACGGGTGCATCGTCGACCCACTGGCCGCCGACAGAACGGTTGCCAACGAGGCGACAGGGCCGACCCCGGTGGAGGCTGACGGGCGGTTCGACGCGTCGTCACGAGACATCGCCTGCGCGGGCGCGGAGAGCACACCGACACCCGGCAGGTAGCCGACAGGATTGCCGTCGCCTCGAGCGGCGGATGACGAGAACACAAGGCCCCTGCGCGGCCGCGTCCCGGTGGGACGCGCCCGGGGGCGGAGGAGTTGCATGTCGAAGAACGAGACACCCGCCGGTTCCGCCGGTGGGGCCACCGTCGCACCCACGTCCGGTGCCACCTTCCCCCCCAAGCTGCGGGTGCACGCGCTCGCCAAGCTGCTGGGGGTCACCAGCCGGGAGGTCATCGCGACCCTCGCCGACCTCTCCATCGAGGTGCGCAGCGCCCAGTCCAGCGTGACCAGGGAGCTGGCGGAGCAGGTGGCGGAGGCGCTGCTGCCCCCCGAGGACACGGGCCGACCCGAGGCCGAGGAACGTGCCGCCCAGGCCACCGGTACCGAGGAGACCACCGCCTCCGGTTCCCAGGACGCCTCCGGTGGTGACGCGGTGGGGGCGCTGGCCCCGGTGTTCGCTCCGCCGCAGGCCGTCTTCCTGCCCCCGCAGCCGGCGGCGGCCAGGCCCGAGTCACGGCCGGCCAAGCCGCGGCGCGAGGAGCCCCAGGAACGGGAGGAACCGCGCGCCCAGGACGAGCCGGTCGTGGAGCAGCCGCCCGCGGCGGACCAGGCGACAGACGAGGACGAGGACGGCGGCGGTCGTCGCCGGCGCCGCCGTGGCCGCCGGGGCCGGGGTCGCGGTCGGGGTGGTCAGGACGGCGACGGTGACGGCCCGCGCGACCAGGAGGCCGACGAGGAGGCCGCCGAGCAGCCGGGGTCGGCCGAGGACGGCGTCCAGGAGAAGGACCAGCACCGGGACCAGGCCGCGGAGGCTGGTGAGTCGGAGGCCGAGTCCGGCGAGGGCGAGGGCAGCCGGCGTCGCCGCCGGCGCCGTCGGCGCAAGGGCTCCTCGGACGACGAGACCGGGCTGCGGGAGGACGACCCGCCGAACACCGTCGTGCACGTCCGGGAGACCAAGGCCCCCAAGCAGGAGTCCTCGGACGACGAGGTGCGGGCCGTGCGCGGCTCCACCAGGCTGGAGGCCAAGCGGCAGCGCCGGCGGGACGGTCGTGAGGCGGGCCGGCGGCGCACCCCGGTGCTGTCCGAGGCGGAGTTCCTCGCCCGGCGGGAGGCCGTCGAACGCGAGATGGTGGTGCGGGAGCGCGGCGACCGCACGCAGATCGCGGTGCTGGAGGACGGTGTCCTCGTCGAACACTTCGTCGCCTCGGCGAACAGCGGCTCGATCGTGGGCAACGTCTACCTGGGCCGCGTGCAGAACGTGCTGCCCAGCATGGAGGCGGCCTTCGTCGACATCGGGCGGGGCCGCAACGCGGTCCTCTACGCGGGCGAGGTGGACTGGGACGCCGCCGGCCTCGAGGGCAAGGCCCGTCGCATCGAGCAGGCGCTCTCCACCGGCGACAGCGTGCTCGTCCAGGTCACCAAGGAACCGCTCGGCCACAAGGGCGCCCGGCTGACCACCCAGATCAGCCTGCCGGGGCGCTTCCTGGTCTACGTGCCCAGCGGTGGGGCGACCGGGATCAGCCGCAAGCTGCCGGACACCGAGCGCAAGCGGCTCAAGGAGATCCTCCGCCGCATCGTTCCCGAGGAGTCGGGTGTCATCATCCGCACCGCCTCGGAGGGCACCAGTGAGGAGGCGCTGGACCGCGACGTCCGGCGGCTCCAGGCCCAGTGGCAGGTCATCAAGGACAAGGCCGAGACCGTTCGCTCCTCCGCCCCGCAGCTCCTCTACGAGGAGCCGGACCTGCTGGTCAAGGTGGTCCGGGACCTGTTCACCGAGGACTTCTCCGGTCTGACCGTCCAGGGCGGGCAGGCCTGGGACACCATCCAGTCCTACGTCGAGCACGTCGCGCCGGACCTGGTGGGACGGCTCAAGCGCCATGTCGGGGCCGTCGACGTGTTCACCGAACACCGGGTGGACGAGCAGCTGGCCAAGGGGCTCGACCGCAAGGTCTGGCTGCCCTCGGGGGGCTACCTCGTCATCGACCGCACCGAGGCGATGACCGTCGTCGACGTGAACACCGGGAAGTTCACCGGTTCCGGTGGGAACCTGGAGGAGACGGTCACCAGGAACAACCTGGAGGCGGTCGAGGAGATCGTCCGCCAACTGCGGCTGCGTGACATCGGCGGCATCATCGTCATCGACTTCATCGACATGGTGCTGGAGTCCAACCGCGACCTGGTGCTCCGCCGGCTGACCGAGTGCCTGGGCCGGGACCGCACCCGCCACCAGGTGGCCGAGGTCACCTCGCTGGGGCTCGTCCAGATGACGCGGAAGCGGGTCGGCACGGGCCTGCTCGAGGCCTACAGCACCACCTGCGAGCACTGCCGGGGTCGGGGGCTGCTGGTCTCCACCGAGCCGGTGGGCGTGGGCGGCGGCAACGGCCACCAGCACGGCAACGGCGGTCAGAACGGGGCCGCCGCCTCCGCGGGCAACGCCGGAGGCGGGTCCGGTCGCCGTGCCCGGCAGCGCAACAAGGGCGGTCAGGGGCTCGAACAGGTCGCCGAGGCCACGCTGAACGGTGCGTCGGACAAGGCCGCGTCCCCGGATGCGGAGGAGCCGGGCCAGCGGGAGGAAACGAAGCCGGAGGCGAAGCCCGTCGAGGAGCAGCGCCCCAAGGAGGCTCGGAGCGGCGGCCGGCGTCGGGCCTCCAGGCCGGCGGCGAGCGCGCAGCCAGCGGCCGAACCGGCTCAGCCCCCGGCCGACCAGCCCGCGTCCGCTCCGAGGGTGGAGGAGGTTCCGCCCGCGCGGGAGGCCGGCGAGGAACCGGCCGTGGCCGAGCGTGCCCGTGAGGAGCAGCGCGAGGAGAAGCCGGCGCGGAGCGAGAAGCCGGCATCCCGGCGCCGCACGGGTGAGCGGCGCGCCGCGACCCGCGCGGCCGGCGCGGCGGCGTCCTCGGCCGAGCCCGTCGCCGTGGTGACGACGACCACCGACTCGGCGAACTCCTCCAACGCGGTGGACTCGGGTGCGCGGCGGAACGGGCACGTGGAGTCCCACGACGGTGGTGAGGACCAGCTGGTCACCGCCGGCCGGCCCCGCGCCCGCTCCGGGCGCCGTCGGGCCGCGTCCCGTCCGGCGGGCCCGCCGGGAGGGCCGGACGCCTGAGGTCGTCCCGATCACGTTCCGGCGCCACCGCCCTCCGAGGGCGGTGGCGCCGTCGCGTGTGGGGGGCGGGTCGCGTTCCTCGAATCGCGGGGGGCGCGTCAGGCGGCCCGACGGCAGGGGTTAGACTCGTCTCGTTGCAGGTCAGGACGCTGCCCACTCGGGTGGTGGCGGGGCCGACGTTCGGTGCAGGGCTGGAGACGACCGGGAGGTACCCCGGTTTGACCGGCTTCGAACGGGCCACGTACCCTGAACCTGATCCTCCGTCAGGAGGACCCTAGTCGTGTGTCCTTCGTGGCTCCAGCTGGAGCGGGCGAGTGCACACGTCGCCCATCATCGTCGAGTAGCAGGAGACTTCCGTCCCGATGTACGCGATCGTCAATTCCGGCGGCAAGCAGTACAAGGTGGCTGTCGGCGACGTCGTCGAGGTCGAGAAGCTTGCTGGCGTGCCGGGCACCGAGGTCAACTTCCCGGCGCTGCTCGTCGTCGATGGCAGCGACGTCACCACCGATGCGGACGCGTTGGGGAAGTTCTCGGTGACCGGCAAGGTCGTCAAGCAGACCAAAGGCCCCAAGATTCGCATCCACAAGTTCAAGAACAAGACCGGCTACCACAAGCGGCAGGGTCACCGTCAGCAGCTGACCCGCGTCGAGGTCACCGGCATCACCAACAAGTGAGGATCTGACCAGCCATGGCACACAAGAAGGGCGCATCCAGCTCCCGGAACGGCCGCGATTCCAACGCGCAGCGGCTTGGTGTGAAGCGGTTCGGCGGCCAGGCCGTCAACGCTGGTGAGATCCTGGTCCGCCAGCGCGGCACCAAGTTCCACCCCGGTGTGAACGTCGGCCGTGGCGGCGACGACACACTGTTCGCGTTGACCGACGGTGCCGTGCAGTTCGGCACCAAGCGTGGTCGCAAGACCGTCAACATCGTCCCGGTGCCGGCCGCCTGAGGCCTGCGTCCGACGACGACCACTGACACCCCGAACGGGGGGCGGGCCGCAGTAGCTGGTCCCGCCCCCCGTTCTGGCGTCTCGGGGTCCGTGGGCGAAGGCCCTGGCGGTGTGGACTGGTCCGATGTCCCACCGCGTGGTGCCCCGCGACGCTCCCGGCCGGGCGCGCACCGCCGGGAGACCCCTGACCGCGGCCTCGCCGCGACGAACCGAAGGAGCAAGCCGTGTCCCGCTTCGTTGACCGCGTGGCGATCCACGTGGCCGCAGGCAACGGTGGCAACGGGTGTGCCTCCGTCCACCGGGAGAAGTTCAAGCCGCTGGGCGGGCCGGACGGCGGCAACGGTGGCCGGGGCGGCGACGTGGTGCTGGTGGTCGACTCCGGCGTGCACACCCTGCTGGACTTCCACTACCGGCCGCACGCCAGGGCGACCAACGGCCGGCAGGGGCAGGGTGGTCACCGGGAGGGTGCCACGGGCCAGGACCTGGAACTGCGGGTTCCGGAGGGCACCGTCGTGCTGGGCCCGGACGGGGAGGTGCTCGCGGACCTCGTCGGCGAGGGCACCCGGTTGGTCGCCGCCCGGGGCGGGCGTGGCGGGTTGGGGAACGCGGCGCTGGCGTCCCGGGCCCGGAAGGCCCCGGGGTTCGCGTTGTTGGGCGAACCCGGGGAGGAACGGGACTTCGTCCTCGAGCTGAAGTCCGTGGCCGACGTGGGCCTCATCGGGTTCCCCTCCGCCGGTAAGTCCTCGTTGATCGCCGTGCTCTCCGCCGCCCGGCCGAAGATCGCCGACTACCCGTTCACCACCCTCGTGCCCAACCTCGGGGTGGTCACGGCCGGGGACAAGGTCTTCACCGTGGCGGACGTGCCAGGGCTGATCCCCGGCGCCAGCTCCGGCCGGGGGCTGGGGCTGGACTTCCTGCGCCACATCGAGCGGTGCTCGGTGTTGGTCCACGTGGTGGACTGCGCCAGCGAGGAGATCGACCGGGACCCGGTGGCCGACATCGAGGCCATCGAGCGTGAACTGGCCGAGTACACGCCCTCCCTCGACGCGGACCTCTCCTCCCGGCCCCGGGTCGTGGTGCTCAACAAGATCGACATCCCGGACGGTCGGGCACTCGCCGAGATGGTGGAGGAGGAGCTGCGGGCGAAGGGCCACCAGGTGTTCGCGGTGTCCACCGCGAGCCGCGAGGGCCTGCGGGAGCTCACCTTCGCGTTGGCCGCGATCGTCGAGCGCGACCGGGCCGGGCGGGAGGCCCCGGAACCGACCCGGCTGGTGCTGCACCCGACCGCGGTGGACGACTCCGGGTTCGAGGTCGTCCGGGATCCGCACGACCAGGACGGTTTCCTCGTGCGGGGTGAGCGGCCGGAGCGGTGGGTGCGGCAGACCGACTTCAACAACGGTGAGGCCGTGGGCTACCTGGCTGACCGCCTCGCCAGGCTGGGTGTCGAGGACGAGCTCGCGAAGAAGGGCGCCCGCCCTGGCAGCGCGGTCACGATCGGCCGCGTCACCTTCGACTGGGAGCCGTCGACGCCGGCCGGGGTCGCGGTGACCATGATGAGCCGAGGCGAGGACCCCCGGCTCGACCGGACCGACCGCCCCACGGCGGCCGAGCGCAAGTCGGCCAAACGGGTCCGCCGGGGCATCGAGGAGCCCCCGCCCGCCGGTGCCACCGAGGACGGGGGCGACGCCGGGGAGGCACGGCGGTGACCTGCGAGATCCAGTCGGCGGCGCGGTCGGCGGTGGCCGCCGCCCGCCGGCTGGTGGTCAAGGTCGGGTCGTCGTCGTTGACGACGGCCGGGGGAGGGCTCGACCGGGGGCGCCTCGACAGCCTCGTGGACTCCGTCGCGCGGCGGTGCGAGTCGGGAACGCAGCTGGTCCTCGTGTCCTCGGGCGCCATCGGCGCGGGACTCGCCCCGCTCGCGCTCGCCAGGAGGCCGAAGGACCTCGCGACCCAGCAGGCGGCGGCGAGCGTCGGCCAGTTGCAGTTGGCCCATGCCTACGCGCTGTCGTTCGGGCGCTACGCGCGCACCGTGGGGCAGGTGTTGCTGACCGCGCACGACGTCGTGCGCCGGGCGAACTACCGGAACGCCCAACGCACCTTCGAGAGGCTGCTGGCCCTGGGTGCCGTTCCGGTGGTCAACGAGAACGACACGGTCGCCACCGAGGAGATCCGGTTCGGGGACAACGACCGGCTGGCGGCGCTGGTGGCGCACCTGGTGGGAGCGGACGCGCTCGTGCTGCTCTCCGACGTGGACGCCCTCTACGACGGGGACCCCCGGCTGGGCGGGGCCCGGGTCGTGCGGGAGGTCGCCTGCGCGAACGACATCGCCGGCGTCCGCGCCGGTGGGGTCGGTGCCTCGGGCTTGGGAACAGGGGGAATGGCGTCCAAGCTCGCCGCCGCCCGGTTGGCGGCGGGTGCGGGGATCCCGGTGTTGCTGGCGGGAGCCGTCGACGCTGGCGCCGCCCTGACGGACGCCTCGGTGGGCACCGCGTTCGCGCCCACGGGCGCGCGGTTGCCGGCCCGCAGGTTCTGGCTCGGCTACGCCGCCGACCCGGCGGGGAGACTGCACCTGGACAGCGGTGCCGTCGCCGCGGTGGTCGAGTCCCGCCGTTCGCTGTTGGCCCCGGGCGTGACCCGGGCGGAGGGCTCCTTCCACGCGGGCGACGTCGTGGACCTGCTCGATCCCACCCAGCGCGTGGTCGCCAGGGGCGTGGTCAACTTCGACGCCTCCGAACTGCCGGCCCTGATCGGATCGTCCAGCCACCGGTTGCCGCCCGAGCTGCGTCGTGAGGTGGTCCACGCCGACGACCTGGTTCCGCTCCCCCGGCTGTGACCGAGCGCGGCTGGACGTGGTGCTGGCCGTCGTCCCGCCCCCACCCCGGCCACCGGTCCGCTACCGGGCTGGCCCGCCGGGAGCGACGTCCTGATCCGAACGGTGGAGGGTTGGGCGGCGGTGGTTGGCTCCCGTTGCTCCGAGGGTCCCCCGACCGTCCTGGCCGATACGATCAGGCGCCTGATCACGGTGGCGATCGAGGCCGCCGTCGCCGGTGCGGCGGTCGCGCCGTCCGGGCCCGCCGTCGTCGGGAGCACGACGACCGGTGGGACGACGCCGGGGTGCGTCCGGCGCGGGACGAGCCACGGGGTCGCGACAGCACGGGCGGGTCGTCGGCGGTCGATCCCTGGCGCCCCGCGTCGTGCCGTCACCGGCGAGCCTGACCGAGAGGACGTCCAGTGAACTTCTGCGGGGAGTGCGGTCATCCGGCGGGTGGCGGCCGTTTCTGCGTGCACTGCGGTGAGCGGCTGGCCGCCACCGTCCAGGCCGGCATGGCGGACGGCGGTGGCGGGGCGGCCAGCGCCGAGCCGAGCGGCCCGGCGGACCCGCCACCCGGACCGCACCACCCGACCCCGCCACCGGACGCCCCGGCCACCGTGCCCAACCCCTTCACCGGGGTGCACTGGAGCGATTTCGTCCGGGACGGCGTCGCGCTGGTGCTGCTGCTCGTCCCCCTGGCGCTGCCCTGGACCTTCGCCGAGGACGGCGCGGATCGTCTCGAGGTCGTGTTGGTCACCCTGGTCTCGCTCGCCTCCCTCAGCGTCTTCTACCTCGCGCGGATCGGGACGTTCGGCCCGTCGGTCGGGCCGGAACGCGCGTGGTTGCTCCGCCTGGTGCTCAACACCCCGTACCTGGTGGTCGTGGTGGTGACGGTCGTCCTCGACGTGGTGAACGGGGACGCGACGACCGCGAACGCGAGCCTCGTCGGCGGCGGTGCGTTGACGGGCGCGGGGGGCGGCCTCGGCGCGGGTGTCGCGATGGGACTCGCGGGGGCCGTGCTGGCCCTGTCCCCCCGGTGGGCCGAGACGTCGGCCTGGTCGGGCCGGCGGCTGGGGGAGCGGTGGCGGGTGGTGGGGGTGGCGGTCAGCGGCCTGGCCGCGGTCCTCCTCGTCGCCAGCAGCGTGGTCTTCCTGGCGGGCGACGTGGCGGGGGCGGCGGGTGGCCCCCTGGTGGCGGCGCTGGTGCTGGCGTCGGCGTCGGGGCTGGTGCTGGTCGCCGTCGTCCTGGTCGGTCTGCTCCGGCGTGATCACACCCTCCGCCGGGTGGCGGTGATGGTCGGGGTGGTGGTGCTGCTGGCGTCGTCGTTCACCGGGCACCAGGAGAGCCTGTGGATCCCGGCCTCCGGGCTGGTGTTCCTGCCGGCGGCCGTCGTCGCGGCCTCGGTGCCGGCCGTACTGCTCACCCTGCGACCGGGGCCACCGCACCTGCTGTGGTTCGTCACGGCCCGCCGGGCCCTGGAGCTGGCGGCGGTGGTCACCGCCCCGGCGTTCGTCGGGGTGGTCCTGATGATGGCCGAGAGCGCCACCGACCGGGGCGCGAAGGTCGCGATGCTCGTCTGCCAGGTGCTCGTCGTGGTCGCCGCGATCACCGCGAGGTCGATGCTGCTCAGGGAACCCAGGCAGGGGCGGGTCGCCGCCGTGGCCGTCGCCGGGGTCCTGCTGTTGCTGGGCGTGATCCAGTTGGCCGTGGAGGTGAGCCTCTCGGACGCGGTGAGCCCCTACGTCCTGCTGATCGCCTTCGGGGTGCCCGGGCTGGTCGTGCTCTCGCTCACCGCCCCGGCCCCGGTGCGCGCCTACCTCCGTTCGCTGCCCGTCGCCGGACCACCGCCCGGGTGGGGCGGCGGCGGTTGGGGAGCGCCGGTGGACGCTGGGCGTCCCGCCGGCTCCCAGCCCCCCGCGTCCACCCAGGCCACCTCGGCTCCGGTGGGGAGCGACTCGTCGCCCCGTCCGACGCCGGGAGCACCGGCGGCGACCACGAACCCTGCCGGGGTGGCCGGCACCGGGGAGGAGGGCACCGGCCCGTCCCGGTCCGGCTGATCCCCCGGTGGCCTCAGCTGGTGGCGGCCAGCGCGAACGGCAGCACCTGGGGAGCCCCGGCGCGGCGCAGCAGCCTGCCGACGACCGCGAACGTCCAGCCGGTGTCCACCCGGTCGTCGACCAGCAGCAGCGGTCCACCCGCCTCGGCCACCCGCTGGGCGAGCCCGTCGTCCAGCGCGAAGGCCTCCCACAGGCTGGCCAGCCGTTGCGCGCTGTTGGCGCGGCGCGCCACCGGTCGGGTCATGGTCACCTCGCCGAGGAGTGGGAGCCGCCCGATGGTGGCGATGCGTTCGGCCGTCGCCCGGCTCAGGGAGTCGGCGCGGGACGAACCCACGGCGACGACGCCGACCGGGCGGGTCGCCCACCCCCAGCTCGCCAACACCTCGACGCACCCCCGCACGACGTCCTCGGGCAGCTCGGTCGGCGCCGGTTCACCCTCGCGGAGCAGGCCCCGGAGCCGGCTGCCCCATCCGACGTCGGTGAGCCGGCCGAGTGCGCGGCCGGGCTCGGTGCGTTCGTCCTCGGCGATGCGGCCGCTGACGCGGACGCCGAGCGTGCCCATTCCGGTGGGCCACTGGCGTCGTGGCTGGACACTGACGCCGGGGGTGTGGAGCCGCGACCGCGCGGCGGCCCGCTCGCCCTCCGAGACGCCGGCCGACCACCGTCGCCCGGTGCAGTTGTCGCACCGGCCGCACGGAGCCGCGTCCGGGTCGTCGAGCTGGCGGCGCAGGAACTCCATCCGGCAGCCGTCGTGGGCGAGGTAGTCCAGCATGGCGCTCTGCTCGGAGCGGCGAGCCTCGGCGATCCGGCCGTAGCGGTCGGCGTCGTAGGTCCACTCCCGGCCGGTGGACTCCCAGCCACCCCGCACCCGCCGGACCGCCCCGTCGACATCGAGGACCTTGAGGACCACTTCCAGGCGGCCGCGGTTGAGGTCCACCCGGGGCTCCAACGCCGTGGTGGACACCGGGCCGTCCGCCTCGGCGAGGACGGACAACAGGTGCCGGACCACGGGTTCCGGGGGGAACGCGAGGGAGGCGAAGTACCGCCAGATGTCGGCGTCCTCACGCTGGGGCAGGAGCAGCACCTCGGCGCGTTCGACACCTCGCCCGGCGCGCCCGACCTGCTGGTAGTAGGCGATGGGGGAGGCGGGAGCGCCCAGGTGGATGACGAAACCCAGGTCGGGTTTGTCGAAGCCCATGCCGAGCGCGGAGGTCGCCACCAGCGCCTTCACCCGGTTGGCCAGCAGGTCGGCCTCGGCGCGTTGCCGGTCCTCGGGGTCGGTGCGTCCCGAGTAGGCGCTGGCGGGGAAACCCCGCTCCCGCAGGAACGTGGCGACATCCTCGGCGGCCGACACCGTCAGGGTGTAGATGATGCCCGAGCCGGGGAGGCGGCCCAGGTTCTCGGCCAGCCACCCCAGCCGCGTCTCGGCGTCGGGCAGGCGGAGCACGGACAGCCGCAGGCTCTCCCGGTCCAGCGGTCCGCGCAGCACCAGGGTCCGCTCCCGGCCGGTGTCCGCGCCGACGCCCAACTGGTCGGCCACGTCCCGCACGACCCGGTCGTTGGCCGTCGCCGTCGTCGCCAGGACCGGGACGTCCGGGTCCAGCCCCTCCAGGAGGGAGCGGAGCCGCCGGTAGTCGGGACGGAAGTCGTGGCCCCAGTCGGAGACGCAGTGCGCCTCGTCCACCACGAGCAGCCCCGCGTTCTCCGCGAGCGAGGGCAGGACGGTGTCCCGGAAGTCCGGGTTGTTCAGCCGCTCCGGGCTGACCAGGAGGAGGTCGACCTCCCCGACGGCGACCGACTCCTGGATGTCCTCCCACTCCGTGGTGTTGGCCGAGTTGATCGTCGCGGCCCGGACACCGGCGCCCTCCGCCGCCGCCAGCTGGTTGCGCATCAACGCGAGGAGCGGGGAGATGATGACGGTGGGTCCCTCGCCCAGCTCCCGCAACAGCGCCGTGGCCAGGAAGTACACGGCGGACTTGCCCCAACCCGTGCGTTGCACGACCAGGACCCGGTGCCGGTCGACCACCAGCGACCTGATGGCCCGCCACTGGTCCTCCCGCAGCCGCGCCCCGGGGCCGGCCAGGCTCCTCAGCCGGTCCTCGGCGATCTCCCGCAACACCTCGTCGTCCACGTCCACCTCTTCCGTGCCTGACGTTCCCTCACCGGACGAGGACCGGCCGTCGTGACCGGACCGGTGACCCAGTGTCCTCTCCTACGGTGGTCGGGCGGGTGCGGTGGGGACCCCGAACCGCGAGATGACTACCCTAGGTGTGGTGACCACCACGTTCGACCAGGTCGGAACCGGTTCGCACGACTCCGAGGACCTGCGTGGGCGCGTCCTGGACGCCGCCCGGCGGGCCCGGACCGCCGCCACCACCTTCGGTCCGCTGCCCCAGTCCCGCAAGGACGAGTTGCTGCTCACGATGGCCGATCGGCTGGTCGCGGCGTCGCCGACCCTGCTGGCCGCCAACGCCGAGGACGTCGAACTGGGCACCCAGGCGGGCCTGCCGGCGGGGATCATCGACCGGCTCGTCCTCACCGACCAGCGGGTTCGGGACATCGCCGAGGGCCTGCGGACGGTGGCGGCCCTCCCCGACCCCGTCGGTGAGGTGCTGCGGGGGCGCACGTTGCCGAACGGCCTCGAACTGCGGCAGGTCCGGGTTCCGCTCGGCGTGGTCGGGATGGTCTACGAGGGGCGTCCGAACGTCACGGTCGACGCCTCCGGGTTGGCCCTGAAGTCCGGGAACGTGGTGCTGCTCCGGGGCTCCTCCTCGGCGGAGAACTCCAACCGCGCCCTCGTCGCGGTGCTGCGGGACGTGTTGGAGGAGTTGGACCTGCCCGCCGACGCGGTCCAGCTGCTGCCCTGCCACGACCGGGCCACCGTGCGGCACCTGATCACCGCCCGGGGCCTGGTGGACGTCGTGATCCCCCGGGGCGGGGCCGGGCTCATCTCCGCCGTGGTCGAGCAGGCCACCGTGCCCACCCTCGAGACGGGGGTGGGCAACTGCCATGTCTACGTCGACGCCGCCGCTGACGTGGACCAGGCCATCCCGATCGTGTTGAACTCGAAGGCACGCCGACCCAGCGTCTGCAACGCCGCCGAAACCCTGCTGGTCCACCAGGGGATCGCTGACCGCTTCCTGCCCGCCGTCGCCGTCGCGCTCCGCCAGGCCGGTGTGACCCTGCACGCGGACGAGTCGACCCGGGCCCTGGTGCCCGACGCCGTGGCGGCCACCGACGAGGACTGGGACACCGAGTACCTCTCCCTCGACCTCGCCGTGCGGGTGGTCGGCTCCCTGGACGAGGCGGTCCGGCACGTCGCCCGGCACGGTACCGGCCACACCGAGGCCATCGTCACCGACGACGTGCGGGCGGCCCGGGACTTCGTGACCCGGGTCGACGCGGCGGCGGTCGTGGTCAACGCGTCCACCGCGTTCACCGACGGCGGGGAGTACGGCATGGGAGCGGAGATCGGGATCTCCACCCAGAAGCTGCACGCGCGGGGGCCGATGGGCCTGCCCGAGCTGACGTCGACGAAGTGGGTCGTCTGGGGGGACGGCCACACCCGCCCGGCGTCCTGACCGGCGCCTGGGCTGTGGTGTTCGACACCGCTGTGGTCGGCGAGAACAGCGCACGACGGCGGTAGGCTCGCCGTTCATGGCCGAAGGCAATGTCCACGATCCCGGTCGGCGCGGCCGGGGGCGCAGGGTCGGTGTCATGGGCGGCACGTTCGACCCGGTGCACCACGGTCACCTCGTCGCCGCCAGCGAGGTCGGGGCGCGGTTCGACCTCGACGAGGTGGTGTTCGTCCCGACCGGGCAGCCGTGGCAGAAGTCCGACGCGGAGGTCAGCCCGGCCGAGGACCGCTACCTGATGACCGTGATCGCGACCGCCTCCAACCCTCGGTTCTCCGTGAGCCGGGTGGACATCGACCGGCGTGGCCCCACCTACACGGCCGACACCCTGGGTGACCTGCACCGGGCGTATCCCGAGGACGAGCTGTTCTTCATCACGGGCGCCGACGCCCTCGAACAGATCCTGTCCTGGCACCGCGTCGACGAGCTGTTCGAGCTGGCGCACTTCGTCGGCGTCACCCGACCCGGCTACCGGCTGGCCGACCACCACCTGCCCAGGGGCTCGGTCACGCTGGTGGAGGTGCCGGCGATGTCGATCTCCTCCACCGGCTGCCGCGACCGGGTCGCCGCCGGGCTCCCCGTCTGGTACCTGGTGCCGGACGGGGTGGTGCAGTACATCTCCAAGCGGGGCCTCTACCGGCGGGGCGCCGCTACCGCCCGACCCGGGCCGTAGCGGCGCGTCAGCGGGCGGTGGGGAAATGCCGTCGGGTGCCTCCCACGTCGGCCGGTAGGCTCCGGGAGTCGCGTGGACGCGTCCCGCCCGCGCCGGAAGGAGAAACGTGGTAGCAACCGACGAGGCCCGCGAACTGGCGCTGCTCGCCGCGCACGCGGCCGCCGACAAGAAGGCGAACGACGTCGTCGTGCTCGACGTGTCCGAGCAGCTCGTCATCACCGACTGCTTCGTGATCGCCTCGGCTCCGAACGAACGCCAGGTCGAGGCGATCGTCGACAACGTCGAGGAGAAGCTGCGCGAGCACGGCGTGAAGCCGGTGCGGCGGGAGGGCGCCCGGGAGGGCAGGTGGGTGCTGCTGGACTTCGTGCACGTGGTCGTCCACGTGCAGCACTCCGAGGAACGGGCGTTCTACGCCCTCGAACGACTGTGGAAGGACTGCCCCCGGGTGCCCTTCCACGACCCGGCCGGCGGCGAGCCGGAGCAGACGACCGGGAGCGAGCCGGCATGAGCGCCGGCCTGGGGCGACTCGTCCTGTGGAGACACGGGCAGACCTCCTACAACGTCGCCCACCGGTTCCAGGGTCAGCTCGACATCGAGCTGACCCCCACCGGCCGGGAACAGGCACGCCGCGCCGCGCCCGTCCTGGCGGAGTTCGCGCCCGCGGTGTTCGTCTCCTCCGATCTGCGGAGGGCCAGCGCGACGGCCTCGGCGTTCAGCGCCGTCACGGGCGTCGAGTCGCGGTTGGACAAGCGGTTGCGGGAGACCCACTGCGGGCAGTGGCAGGGTCTGACCCACGACGAGGTGGAAGCGGGTTGGCCGGGAGCGCTGCGGGAGTGGCGGGCGGTCTCCACGGTCGCGCCTCCCGGCGGGGAGAGCAGGGTCGAGGTCGCCGTCCGGGCCTCCCAGGTGGTCGACGAGGTCGACCGCGAACTGGGTGGCGGCGGCCCCGAGCCCGCGACCGCGCTGTTCTGCGCGCACGGCGGTCTCATCGTCGGGCTGACGGCGCGGCTGCTCGGTCTGCCCCTCGAGCAGTGGGGGTCGTTGGCCGCGGTCTCGAACTGCAACTGGGTGGTCTTGGAGCGCTCCACCACCACGGGGTGGCGTCTTCGCGCCTACAACGCCGGACCCACCTGAACCCGGGGGGCCAGCCGGGTTCGGTGGGCGCCGCCCTCGCCGGCCCGTAGGGTGGTGTGCCATGCCCGTCGCGATCGTCACGGACTCCACCGCCTACCTGCCGGAGGGCGCGGCGGAGCGCCACGGCATCCACCGCGTCCCGCTGCACGTGGTGGTGGACGGAGTGGGGACGCTGGACGGGGAGGGCTCGGACGGCCCGGGGGTGGCCGACGCGCTGCGGCACCACCGCCGGGTGACCACGTCCCGACCGTCCCCGGCCGAGTTCGCCTCGACGTTCCGTTCCCTGCTGGACGGTGGGGCGTCCTCGGTGCTGTCGATCCAGCTCTCCCGTGAGCTCTCGGGTACGTGGGAGGCGGCCAGGAGCGCCGCCGAGGAGGTCGCGCCCGACCGCATCCGGGTGGTGGACTCCCGGTCCACAGCGATGGGCATGGGCTTCGGGGTGCTCGCTGCGGCCGCCGCGTCGTCCCGGGGCGCTGACCTGGACGAGGTCGCCTCGGTGGCGGAGACGACGACGGCCCGGACCCGCACCGTCTTCTGCCTCGACACCCTGGAACACCTGCGGCGTGGCGGCCGCCTCGGCTCCGCGTCCGCGCTCCTGGGCACGGCCCTGGCGATCCGGCCGCTGCTGCACGTCGACGACGGGCGGATCGTCCCGTTGGAGAAGGTGCGCACCACCCGGCGGGCGATGACTCGGCTTGTCGAGCTGGTCGCGCGGAGTTCCGGCTCCGGACCGGTCGCGGTGGCCGTCCACCACCTGGACGCCCCGGAGCGGGCGGTGGAGCTGGCAGGTCTGATCGAGGAACGCGTACCGGGGTGCGACGGTTGCCTGGTGTCCGAGCTCGGTGCCGCGCTGGGGGCGCACACCGGCCCCGGCGCGCTGGGAGCGGTTGTCCTGCCGGGAGGGCTGCCCGCCGGGGCCTGAGCGTCGGCGTCGGCTGACCGGTCCGCTCGGGTGCGCTTCACGGCTCCGGCCGGGTGGTGACGTCGGGGGCCTCGGCGCACGGCGCCGGAGTCCGGCCGTCCCTGATCGCCGGGGCCGCGATCACCCAGGCGCCCACCAGCGTGATCGCCCCGACGACGGGGATCGCGGGTGGACCCAGCCGGTCGAGGACGAGACCGCCGACAGCCCCCCGACGGCGGCGCCGACGTAGAGGCCGGAGATGTTCAGCGAGACCGCCGTCATCGCGCTTCCTGGGGCGGCGGCGATGGTGCTGGCCCGCATGGGCGGGTTGAGTGCCCAGGCGAACACCGACCACGCGGCCACGGTGATCCCGAATGGCCAGTGCCCGCCTCGTGGCGGATCCGGGATCCGGCGGCGGGGCCGTCCCAGCCGGTCCGCCGTCCACGCCATCACGTCCCGCCCGCGACCGAGCGGGTGTGGTGGGCCGCTGTTCGGTCTCTCGTGGGCGGAGTTGTCCCCATCCCGGGGTTGTCCACAGGGGAGCCGCCGGGAGGCGCGCGGCGACCGCTGTCGTCCCTAGCGTCTGGGCCATGACGAGCTTCCATGCCTACGACCCGCGTGCGGAGCCTGTCGTGGCCGCCCGCGACCGGTTGACGGTGCTGGCCGAGACGACGGGAGGCGATGCGGAGGAACCCCGCGCCGACGGACGCCGGAGCTCGAGGACGCCTCGCCACGCCGCGCGTACCACCGCCGGCGGGTGGGCGAGGAGGTGGCTGCCCGACGGGATGCGCGGAGTCCGGCTGGACCCCGGCCGGTCGGCTGCCCTGGCCGTGGGAACGGCCGCGCTCCTCGGCGCGGGGCTCGTGTGGTGGCTGGCGTCCCGCCCGCCCGCCGAACCCGCGCCCCCGCTGCCGGTGGCCGCGGTCGCCGAGTCCGTCCCGTCGCCGACAACCCCCACCAACACACCCTCGCCCGCGCCCACCGAGGTGGTGGTCAGCGTCGTGGGTCTGGTGTCCCGGCCCGGCCTGGTCACCCTGGCACCGGGGGCGCGGGTGGCGGACGCGGTCCGCGCGGCGGGCGGGCAGGTGCCGACCGCCGAGGTCGGCGAGCTCAACCTCGCACGGCGCCTGGCCGACGGTGAGCAGGTCCACGTCGGGGTGCCGCCCCCGCCGGGTGCCAGGGAGGGGGTGGCTGGTGGGGAGGGGCCCGGGGCGGAGGACGGATCCGGTGGAGCACCCGGCGTGGTGAACCTGAACTCGGCCGATGCGGAGGGGCTGCGCGCGCTCCCGGGCATCGGCCCGGTGATGGCGGACCGGATCGTCGAGTGGCGAGCGGAACACGGCGGTTTCGCCAGCGTGGAACAGCTGCGCGACGTCGACGGGATCGGACCGACCCGGTTCGAACGGCTGCGTGAGCTGGTGACGGTGTGACATGGCACGTGCGACGGACGCCCGTCTCGTCCCCGCCGCCCTCGCCGTCTGGGGCACGGCGCTCACCGGGATCCTCGGGGAGTGGTGGCTGGCACCGCTCGTCGGTGTCGGGACCGTGGTGGTCGCCGCGCTGGTGGTGCTCGTGGTGCGGTGGTGCCGGCCGGCGTGGTACCGACGCACCTGGCCCCAGGCGGCGGTCGTGGCCGGGCTGGCGGTGGTGAGCGCGGTGGTCACGGCGGTGGAGGTCCGCGACGCCGTCGAGCATCCGCTGCGGATCGCCGCCGGGGAGGGGCGGTCGGCGGCGATGGCGGTGGTGGTCAGCGACGACCCTCGCCGCGTTGGTGGTGCGCCGTCGGGTCGCCCCGACCAGCGGGTGGTCGTCGAGGCGCGGTTGGAGTCGTACCGCGTGGCCGGGGAGCCCGGGGTGCGACGAGGGCGAGGACGAGTGCTGGTGATCGCGCCCGCCGACAGCTGGGGCGAGCTCCTGCCCGGGCAGGAGCTCGCGGTCGAGGGGCGGCTGTCACCGCCTCGGTCCGGCGAACCCCTGCTGGCGGTGGTCAGCGCCCGCGACCCGCCCGGGCACCCGAGTGAGCCACCGTGGTGGCAGCGGGGGGCAGGGGAGCTCCGGGAGGGGCTGCGGGACGCGGCACGGGTGTTGGCCCCGGAACCGGCCGGGCTGTTGCCCGCCCTGGTCGTGGGGGACACCAGCCAGCAGTCCCCGCAGGTCGTCGAGGAGTTCCGGACCGCCGGGCTGACCCACCTCACGGCCGTCAGCGGTTCGAATCTCGCCGTGGTGTGCGGCGCCGTGCTGTTGGCCGCCCGCGCCGTCGGAGCCGGGCCCAGGGGCAGCGCCGTCGCGGCGGGAGTGGCTCTGGTCGGGTTCGTCGTGCTCGCTCGTCCCGAGCCCAGCGTGCTGCGGGCGGCGGGCATGGGAGCCGTCACCCTGCTGGCGTTGGTGCTCGGCCGGGAGCGCTCGGCCCTGCCGGCCCTGGCGGCGACGGTGGCCGCGCTGCTGCTGGTCGATCCGGCGTTGGCCGTGAGCGCCGGTTTCACGCTGTCGGTGCTGGCCACCGGTGGTCTGGTGCTGCTCGCCCCGCCCTGGGTGGCGGCCCTGCGGACGCGAGGAGTACCCGCCGGGCTGGCCGAGGCGCTGGTCGTACCACTCGCGGCGCAGGTCACGACCGCGCCCGTCGTGGCGGCCCTGTCGGCCGAGGTGAGCCTGGTCGGCGTGGTCGCGAACATCGTGGCCGCGCCCGTGGTCGCGCCGGCCACGGTGTTCGGTGTGGTCGCGGCCGTCCTCTCGGTGTGGGCTCCCGGGGTGGCGGAGTTCTTCGTCCGGCTGGCCGGGCCGGAGGTGTCGTGGCTGATCTGGGTGGGTCGGACGGCGGCGGGTGTCTCCCATCCCACCCTGCCCTGGCCGGCCGGGGCGGGCGGCGGCCTGGTGTTGGCGGCGGTGTTGGCCGTCGTCCTGGTCGCGGCCCGGTCGAGCCGGTTCCGGGTGGCCGCGGTCGGGGTCGTCCTGGGTGGCGCGTTGATGGTGGTCCCCGCGCGCACCGCCTTCCCCGGGTGGCCCGGCCCGGACTGGTCGTTCGTGGCCTGCGACGTGGGCCAGGGGGACGCGCTGGTGCTGGCGACCGGTGAGCCGGGGCGGGCGGTGGTCGTGGACGCCGGGCCGGATCTGACCGGGGTGGGCGACTGCCTGCGCCGTCTGGGGGTCACCCGCGTCCCGCTGGTCATCCTGAGCCATCTGCACGCCGACCACGTGGGTGGGCTGGACGGGGTGCTGGCCGGTCGGCGGGTGGGGGCGGTTGCGCTCGGGCCGGCCAGGTCCCCGACCTGGGCCTACGAGGAGGTCGCGGCCGTCGCGGCGGGCAGGGGCGTTTCCCTGGTCGAGCTGCGGTTGGGGCAGCGGCTGCGGTGGTCGGGGCTCGCCATCGACGTGCTGGGCCCGCTGGACGGGTACGTGGCCGACGAGACGTCGGGAACGGAGGTGAACAACGCGTCGCTGGTCCTGCTGGCCACCACCTCGGTGGGGCGGGTGCTGCTGACGGGGGACGCGGAGCTGGCGGCTCAGTCGGGTCTGCTGGGCGCGGGGGTGGATCTGGCCGCCCCGGTGCTGAAGGTGCCGCACCACGGTTCCCGGTACACGCTCCCGGAGTTCCTCGCCAGGGTGGCCCCGCGGGTCGCGATCATCAGCGTGGGTGCCGACAACCGGTACGGGCATCCGAGTGGGCAGGTCATCGCCGAGCTGCGGGCGTTGGGCGCGACGGTGGTGCGCACCGACCTCAACGGCCACTTGGCCGTTGGGCCGGGGCCGGAGGGGGTTCGGGTCCGGGTGTGGCGGGAGGCTACCGCCGGGTGACCGGGGTGGGGACGGCGTTTCACCCGGGCCGGGGTCTCCGCGGTCCTCGGGTGGGGTCGGGTGTCCCGCCCCGGTTGGGTGGGGCGGGACCTGGCGGGGTCAGGTGCGGGGTTGTCCCAGCACCTCGTGCACCGCCTGCGCGGTGGGGGGCACGGTGGCCTTCGGCCCGACGTGGTCGCTGATCGCGTCGAGGGTCTTGAGGCCGTCGCCGGTGATGAGCAGCACCGTTTCGGCGTCGGGGTCCAGTTGTCCGGACTCGATCAGCTTCTTGGCGGTGGCGACGGTGACGCCGCCCGCCGTCTCGGTGAAGATGCCCTCGGTGCGGGCGAGGAGTCGGATGCCCTCGACGATCTCCTGGTCGGTGACGTCCTCGATCGCCCCGCCGGTGCGGCGCACGGTGTCGAGGACGTAGGGGCCGTCGGCGGGTGCGCCGATGGCCAGGGAGCGGGCGATCGTCTCCGGTCGTACCGGTTGGACGACGTCGAGTCCGGCTTTGAACGCGGAGGCCACGGGCGAGCACCCGTTGGCCTGGGCGCCGAAGACCCGGTAGGGCGTTGGCTCGACCAGGCCGAGTTCACCGAACTCCCGGAAGGCCCTGTCCACCTTGGTGAGCTGGGAACCCGAGGCGATCGGGACGACGATCTGCTCGGGCAGCCGCCACCCGAGCTGTTCGGCCACCTCGAAGCCGAGGGTCTTGGATCCCTCGCCGTAGTAGGGGCGCACGTTGACGTTGACGAACGCCCAGTCCTCGTGTTCGGCGGCCAGTTCGGTGGCCAGCCGGTTCACGTCGTCGTAGTTGCCGTCGACGGCGATGAGCGTGCCGTCGTACACGGCGGTGGTGAGCACCTTGGCCCGTTCGAGCGTGGAGGGGACCAGCACGACCGAGTCCCAACCGGCGCGCGCGGCCGCGGCGGCGACGGCGTTGGCGAGGTTGCCGGTGGAGGGACAGGCCAGCACGCGGAACCCGAACTCCCGGGCGGCGGCGAGGGCCACGGCCACCACGCGGTCCTTGGCGGACCAGGGCACACCCAGCAGCGACATGAACTCGACCATCCACTCCCTCGACACGTCGGTGGTCCACACGCCATCGCCGGTTCCCAGGAGCTGCTCCACAGCGTCGGCGACTGTGCGCAGGTGAGCGACCTTCTCGTCCCGGTTGGTCACGCCCTCGGCGATCGAACGGCTGTCCACCTGGTTGAAGTTGATCTCGATCAGCCGGGCCAGCCCACGCAGGAGCCGCAGTGCCTCGGACGCGGCGCCGTACACGGTGACGTCGGGGGACAGTTGACGCTGCAGCTGCACGAGGAACCTCCAAGGCGGCAAAGAAGACGGATGATTGACATTCCAGGTTGGTGACATACCGCGACGAGCCGACACGACGATGCCTGCCGGAAAGGCCGCGACCCGGTCCACCGACGTGCGGTGTACCGGGTCGCGAAAGGGTGGGGCGGGCTTCAGGGGGACAGGACGAGCCGCGCGTCCTGCTTGTCGATGACCACCCCGGCCGACGGCGCGGTGCCCGCGGTGCCGGCGGGGTAGGCGTCTATGTGGGGCTGGTGGTCACGGTCGCGGTCCCACACAGTGACCTGCGCGCACAGCCTCTCGGCGAGTTGTTGCCCGGCGGGGCCGTGGCCGATCGCGCCGAGTTCGGAGCGCCGCTCGGGACCGTCGACGCGCCGGTAGGTCAGGTAGGCCAGGCTGGTGCCGTCGGTGATCGCGGGGGTGCGCCACTGGATCACCGGGGTGCACAGGCCGGTGCTGATGGCCTCGTCCTCGACGGCGATGCGGCAGGTCCCGGGGTCGGTGGCGGTGAGGTTGAGCCACACCCCGTCGAACGAGTCGGTGGGCCCGACCGTGACCTCCGACCAGACAGTGGCCTTGGGCTGGCCCAGCACGCCCTGGAGGGCTGCGGGGTCGATGCCCTGGTCGACGTCGAAGTACAGGCTGACCAGCTCGCCTGCGTCGATGGTGGCGTTCTGTTCGCCTTCCTGGCCGATCATGGGGACGAACCCGCACAGGTCGGTGCGGTCGGAGATGAGGCGGTCGCCGTCGCGGACGAACGCGACGCTGCGGGTCTGCCCGCGCCAGCGCAGCGGCACGACCAGGCGGCCGCCGGGGGCGAGCTGTTCGCGCCAGGTGGCGGGCAGGTCCCAGGCGCCGACGGTGACGATGATCCGGTCGTAGGGGCCGTTCTCGGGTGCGCCGAGCGCGCCGTCGCGGGTGATGACCCTCACGTGCTGGTTGCCGGTGGCGTCGAGGCTGCGGCGAGCGCCGGCGGTGACCTCGTCGTCGATGTCGACGGTGGTGACCCGCCCGTTCGGGCCGGTCAGGACGGCCAGGAGGGCGGCGTTGTAGCCGGTGCCCGCGCCGATCTCCAGGATGTTGTGGCCGGCGCGGACGTCGAGCTGGTCGAGCATCATCGCCACGACGGTGGGCACCGAGGCGCAGCTCAGCGCGGAGCCGTCGGCGGCGCGTTTGGTGATGACGGCGATGTCGGCGTAGGCGTCGGTGAGGGTGGCCTCGGGGACGAACTCGTGGCGGGGCACGGTCCGCATCGCGGCCTCTACCGCGCTGGTGCGGGCGTACCCGCCTGCCTTGACGGTGTCGACCATGGTGTCCCGCAGCGTCTCCGGGGCGCTGTCGGTGGTGGTGTTCATCGGTTCCTTCCGGTTGTGGTTGTGATTGTGCAGGTCGGTGAGGGGGTGCGGGTCAGCCGGACAGCAGCAGGCACAGGTCCCACCGGGTCGTGCCCGGCTGGTCGGTGTCGACAGTGTGTCCGGCCAGGCGCATCCCGGCGTCGCCCTCGAGCAGCCCGCCGCTGTCGGGTGGGCCGTCGATGTGCAGCCGCTGGTCGAGCCGGGTGCGCAGGCGCGGCAGTGCGGCGGCGAGGTCGTTGCCGGGGCTGGCGTCGGCCTCCGTGCGCCAGGTGGTGAGGACGAGTCCGGCCCAGCCGTGGCACAGCGAGTTGTCCCGCAGCAGCGCGAGTTGCCGGTCGTCGGTGACGCACCCGGCCAACGCGTCCTCCGCCTGTCGTCGTCGCTGCTGGTCGCCGAGCGCGAGGGCGGCGAGGTGCTGGGCGCGGGCCTGCCCTGGGGTGCCGTAGCACCACGATGGGCGCTGCGGGCCGTCCTGGGCGGTGACGCCGGTTCGTTGCTCGGCCAGGGTGATCCTGCCCGGCCACCACGCGTCCCGCCCGGCGCCGACCCGGAGGCGGTCGAACCAGTCCCCGATCGTGGCCATCGCCGCCTGGTGGCCGGGCACGGTGTTGCCGTGGCGCATCGCGGTGGCCAGCAGGGCCAGCGGCCCCGCCGCGCCGTGCGCGAGCCCGAGGTTGCCGTGCCCGCCCGGCCAGTCTCCGGCGGGCCGGTCCGTGGGCGGGCTGGCCGACCACCAACCGGGCAGCGTTTCACCGTCCACCTGGACCGGGTGGGTCAGCCGCACCAGGTAGGCCAGCACCTCGCGCAGCAGGCCGGGGTGGCGGTCGCTGTGCAGCAGGTAGGTCCCGATACCGGTCAGGCCGCTGATCAGGTCGAACTCGCGTACCGCGGGCAGCTTCCCGGCGTCGATGCGGTCGTGCGCGGCTCGCAGGCGGTGGCGGGTCAGCATGGTGATGTGCTCGTCGAGCGCAACCAGTGCGCGGGCGTAGGCGGGCTGGTCGGCGGTGTGCAGGGCGAACGCGACCGCCGGTGCGCCCCGGTACAGGCCGGCGATGTCGGGGTGCGCTGCCACCGTGCCGGTGGTCATCCGCTTGGCCCACTGGTGCGCGACCGCCACGGCGGCGGGATCGCCGGTGCGGGCTCGCTCGAAGGACAGCAGCGCCATCCCGGCGGCGCCGTCACCGAGCGAGTCACCCGGCGGACCCGGGTCGGCGGCGGTCACCGAGCGTTCCTGCGGGCGGTCCAGGCCAGCGCGGCGTGGCGGACCAGCCGCCTGCACCGGTTCTCCCGGTCGCGGTCGATGCCGATCGCCCGGTTGTGGTGCATGTGCAGCAGTGCCTCCGTCGCGATGTCCCGGTCGGCGCTGGTGGTCAGGTGGGTGCCGTAGGTGGCCAGCGCGGCGGCCCTGGCCTGCCAGGTTGCGGCAAGGTCTCCGCCCCACTCGGCGGGCACGGTGACGTGTTCGTCGTTCAGCAGGGCGGTGAGCTGCGCCAGGACCGCCCGGTCGGTGGCGGGTCCCGGTGGCGCGGGCCGCGTGGTCAGCCACCGCATCCCGGCCGTGGTGTCGCCGAGCAGCCCGGTGATGGTGGCGGCCATGTTGAGCGTCACCAGGGCATCGCGGGCCAGCACCGGTTCGGGCAGGTGCCGCAGCTGCGCGGCGACGGCGGCCGAGTCGGCGACGAAGACGTTCTCGGCTGCGGCCAGTGCCGGGCCGTGCCCGTAGCGGCCGGTCTCGGGGTGGTAGGTGTCGATCACCATTCGACCGATCACGTTCTCTGACCGGAGCTGGTGCGCCCAGACGCCGACGGCGAGCAGCACGGCCGCGTAGGTCTCGGGGTCGGGGGCGTGCAGGCGTAGCCGCAGGTGGTCAGTCTCGGTGGCGCTGCGGTAGCGGATGAACCAGCAGGCCGGGTCGTCCAGGTCGGCCAGCAGACGCGGCAGGTGCTCGGTGATGAGCTCGTCGAGCCGCTGCGGGTGGGTGTGCAGTTTCGCGTTGAGCCAGATCGTGCCCGGTGCGGCGGGCAGTTGGCCGTGCCCGGTGAGCGGGGGCCGGGTGAGCGCGGCCGGGGAGGGTGCGGCGGGTTGGGTGGTGACCATCGGGAGGACGATCTCGTGAGCGTGCCCGCCGATCCACCCGTAATCGGCCGGGTCGGTGACGGTCTCGGTGAGCGTGGCGTCGTCGTCGCGTGTGAGGTGGGCGCGCAGGATCGCGGCGTGCGCGGGGATGTCAAGGTCCAGCCGCAGGGTGCGGTCCGCGTCGACGAGCTCGACCACCGCCGGGCACCGCCACCGCTGCCGCCACGTGGTCAGCGCGGCCGCGAACCCGGCCGGGCCGGTGTCGGCGGGCAGGTCGGCGCGGGTGAGCCGCCAGCGGGCCGAGGCGAGGATCGCGCGCCGGTACCGCACCCGGGGCAGGTAGGGCAGCCGCGCGGCGGCTGGTCCCCAGTCGAACCGGTGCCAGGAGGCGCCCAGGCCGCGGGCGAGGTGGATCAGGAACCGGGCCAGTGGCGGCGGCTGCTTGGTCAACGCCAGCCCGTGGAACGCCTGCGGTTCCACTACTCGCCGCCTGGACAGGCTGACCAAGTGCAGGCCGTCGCGGGTCGCGGTGACCGCGAGGTCCTCGACTCCGATCACCTGCTCGTCGGGGCCGCGGTGCTCCCCGAGGGACAGCACATGCGGCAGGTACGCCGGGACGCGGCAGATGTTCTCGGCGTGCGGGTAGACGGGCGGGAACGACAGCTGCACCGGCAGCGCCCCGTCCACACTGGTGGGCACGGCCGTGTACACCTCGTGTAGCCGTGACCCGCCGGTGATGGTGGTGAATCGGGAGGTGAACGTGCCGAACCCGCGGGCTGGGGCGACCGTGAGTTGGTAGTCGCCGCGATCGAGCGCGTCGGTGCTGGTGGCGCGGATGCGCGCGGCGATCTCGACGTGTGGCGGGAACCGCCACTGCCGGGCAGCGGGGTCGCCCACGGCGAGCGAGGCGATGAGGTCGTCGTCCAGGTCAACCTCGCCGCTGCCGTCGGCCAGCGCGGTCCACGCCAGCGCCAGAAGCGCTTGGTCGCGCTCGGAACCGGTGGCCGTGCGGGCCGGTAGGACGCTGCCGGGATAGCCGGCCGGGTAGCCGAGCCCGGAGTCCGGATCGACGAGGTCGGTGAGCGGGACGAGGGCTCCCATGCCGTACCGGTCGCAGAACGCGCCGTAGTAGTCGCGCCACGCGGGTTCACCGGTCGGTTGCCCGCTGAGCCGGGCCAGGGCGGTGGCCGCGGCCTCCATCTCCCTGGCGACGTGGTCGGGAACCCGCACGTCGCAGTCCAGGCGCAGGTCCACGGCCAGCGGTGTCCGTCCTGCGTCGGCCAGTGCCCTCATGCGGGTGGCGAGGTCTGCGCGGATGTCGGCGCGGTGCGGCCCGGTGGTGGCGGAGTGGTTGTGGCGGAACAGGTTTGTCTCGACGACCCGCAGCTGCGCGATGATCGGCGCGATCCCGGCGAGGTCGGCCGCACCGGCTTCGTGGAGGCGGTCGAGCAGGTGTTCCAGCGGGTCGGTGACGGTCAGCGGGGCCCGCAGGCTGGTGATCAGGAACCGTTGGCGGACCAGCTCGGTGAGCATCGCGGTGACCGTCGCGGGGGCGGCGTTCGGGAACGCCCCGGCGACCGTGGAGGCCAGGTCGCCGAACAGGATCGGGGTCGCGGCGGCTTGGCGTGCGGCGGCGACCGCGCGGGTGTGGCGGATTCCGACGGTGCTGTTCCCGGTCGGGGCCTCCAGGCGGGGGCCGCGCTCGACCGCGAGGGTGGTGAACACGACCTCCAGCCGCGTCAGCAGCTCGGCGTCGCGCTCCAGCCGGTCGATCGCCTCGGCGAGCCACTGGGAGTCCACCCGCGCGACGGGCCGGTGTGCCGCACCCCAGCGCACCTTGACGCCATCCCCGACCATGGCCGGGGCGACTCCGGCGAACAAGCCGAACGGCGTGTGCCTGCTCCGGGCGCGCAGCACGTAGCGCAGAACAGCGAGACTCGCTCGCCGGATCTGCTTGTCAGACAACGACTCCAGTGTGTCGAGCCGCTCGGCGAGTGCCGGGCTGGCGACCCGGACGGCTTCGGTGAACTCCGGCTGACCCCACACACCCGCCAGCCACACACGGCACGATCCCGTGTCGATCAGGTCCGGCCAGTCGCCGCCCGGACCGTCCAGCGGGGTCGCGGCGGCCCTCAGCAGCGCCGCGCCGCTGTGCCGGTACAGCGGCCTGGTTGCCGTGTGCACGGAGTCCTCCCGTCGGTGTGGATGTGTGCCGAGGCGCCGCCGGAACCGCGAACCCCCGGTCCCGGCGACACCATCGGGTCAGATCAGACGTTGCTGGTGCACGACGACGCGCACGTCGGGGCGCAGCCGTCGTCGGTATTGCAGGCCGGCGCCGGGTCGCCGGTGCCCATGTCGGTGGCGATGGTGACGTCGAGGTCGAAGTCGTCCAGCGTGTTGATCACGGTTGATCCCTTTCGTCGGTTCTCGTCGATCTCTTCCAACCGGCCCCTGCGGTGTACGCCAGGGCCGGAAGTCGTGATGGGCGCACAGGGCACCCGCAGCCAGGACGATCATGATCACCACAGGTGTCGCAGCCCGCGCAGGACGCGCCGCAGGAACTCGGGATCGCCGGGGTCGCCGACCAGTACGGTCGGCGGCTCCCCGGGGAACAGGGGAGCGGGCGGTGCCGGTGGCGGCCGTTTGGTGGGCGGCTCGACAGGCAGGTTCCCTTGGGGGGAAGAAAACGGTCAGCTCGGCCCGGCGGGAACCCATGCCCCCGGCGGCCAGGCGATCGGCTGTTCCGGGTGCGGTGATGGTGGGAACAGCGCGGAGGTCGCCGCGACACAGCAGTCCGGGCACAGGCGGGCGGGCACCGCCGGGCGGTGCGCCCACACCTCGCCGACCGGCAACCCGCACATCGCCTGCCGTGGGCCGACCGGCCACACGGCGTGGACGCGGCCCGCGTAGAAGATCCCGCCGGGGCGGTTGGTGCCCCACAGCAGCGCCGGGGTGCTCGACATGCTCGCTCCCCTCCTCAGCCACGCGGCACCGTGTTCGCGACCGTGGGCCGACGGCCCTCACACGACTGCGGGAACCGGCCGTGAGCCTGCCGGAACCGGGTGAGCATCTGGATGCCCGCCACGGTCAGCCGGGCGGGCCAGTCCCGTACTGCGGCGGCGTTCCCGCCCTGGGGCAGCCGGGCCTCGACATAGCCGGCCCGGTTCAGCCCCGTCAGCGCGGCGAACACGCCCGGGTCGAGATCGCGGCCATCGAAACGGCGCAGGATTCTCTCGGTCGAGACGATCTGCCCGGTGTTGACCAGGTGCAGCGCGATGTGTCGATCAGCGGTGTAGTCGGCCGGTTCCGCGGCCGAAGTCATGGTGGCCATGTGCTTCTCCTACGTGGTGTTTCGGCCCGGCCCGCACGACCTCGGCGGCACTGGGAGTCGCCTCGGTCGTGCGGGCGGGCGGTGCGCACGGTGGCCGCCGCCGCGAGGGGCGGCTCGGGATGCGGCCACGTGGTGACGTGCGCACCTTGGGGATGCACAGCGCGAGATCACGCTGTGCGGGCAGTCGTCGCGCCCTCGGCCAGCGGCATCGGCGTGCGGCGACGGTGGGAGTGGAGCCCGGTGACCCGACCCGCGTCGGGGGCCGAGATCGGGTCACCGGGGGACTGTGCGGTCGCGCCGATCACGTCGGGGGTGTCCGGCTGGAAGTCCAGGACCGCGCGGCGGGCCCGGATCGTCACCGGCTCGACCTCCAGGTCGGCGAGGCGACACCGGGCGAGTCGACGTTCCTCGAGCACATGCAGGATCCAGACCACCACGCCTGACAGGACGAGCACGGCGATGAGGGTCAATCCGAACAGGCCCGCGGCCTGACTCCATCCGTCGACGTGACCGGTCGAGCCCAGATGACGTGCTGCGCTAGCCTCAGACCCCAACATGGTGGCTCCTACAATGGCTTCAAGCGTCCGTAGGATGAAGTTAACGTAGGAGTTCCTATATTCGCTTGGTCCTAACGAGTGAGATCCTATTTCACCGTGTGTGACCAGCGCCTTGTTGATGGAGGCTGCCGCGCCGATGGCGATCGCTCACACCGTTCCGCTGTTGATGTTGGTCAACGAGCTCAACCGGCTCAAAGACAGCTCAGGTATCAAGGACGCCGAGGCCGCACGCCATCTCGGCTGCCAGCCCTCGAAGATCAACCGGATCATGCTGGGGCAGTCGAAGGTGTCCGTCGGCGACGCCAAGCTGCTCGGCGAGCTCTACGGAGCCAGCCCCGAGCTGATCGAGGTCATGCTCGACCTGGCCCGCAACCTCGGGCAGAAGGGCGACTGGACCAGCTACCGCGACCTGTTCCGCGAGTCCTTCCGGCTGCTGGTCGACCTCGAACACCACGCCAGCCGCCTGCGGCAGGTGCAATCGGAGATCATCCCCGGCCTTCTGCAGACCGAGGCGTACCGGCGGGCACTGCACGACGCGCCCACCCCGTTCCACGGCAAGACCGACGTCGACGGCGAGATCCACGCCCTGCGCTACCGGCAGTCCATCCTCACCCGCGAGGACCCGGCACCACCCACCGTCAGCTTCGCCCTGTCCGAGTCCTGCCTGCGCCGCGGCTACGGCGGCAACCAGGTCATGCGCGAGCAGATGCTGCGGCTGATCGAGATCGCCGACCAGCCCAACGTCCAGATCCAGATCCTGCCGTTCGACGGCAACGACCCGATCCTCTACGCCTCGCTGGACTTCTGCCTCATCCATGTCCCCGGACCGGGCATCGCCAACCCGCTCGACTTCGTCTACGTCGAGCAGTACGACGACGCGCGCTACCTCGATGACCATGACCGCGTCGAAGCCTACGAACAGCTCTGGGGCTACCTCCAAGCCGCCGCACTGGGCCCGCAGGACTCCATCGAGTTCATCGGGAAAGTGGCGGACCACTACAGCTAGCCAGCACCACCGGAAGGAATCCGCTCATGGCCCCACACCCCGACTACCTGCCCGCCGAGGCGTTCGCCGATGCCATCTGGGAGAAGGCGACCTCGAGTCAGCCCAACCAGAGCTGCGTCCAGTTCACCAAGGTCGGCCGGATCATCGGCGTCCGCGACAGCAAGCTCGGCGCCGACAGCGCGATCCTCCAGTTCACCGAGAACGAGATCGCCGCCATGCTCGCCGGCGCGAAAGACGGCGAGTTCGACCACCTGGCCTGACCAGCAACCGTCCACACACGTACGAACTCGCCCCCCAGCACCACCGGGGGGCGAGTTCGTTTCGAGTCAGGCCGATCGCAGACCGATGACGATCTCGCACGGCGGCCGCGCCCGCGTACTCCCAGGCCGCCGTGCTCAGGCGAAGTTGGCGAACCGGCAGTAGTGCAGTTGGTGGGCGACAACGATTGTCGCGGTGGGACCGTGCCGGTGTTTCGCGAGGATCAAGTCAGCTTCACCCGCCCTGATGTCATCGCGTTGCCAGGCATCCGGGCGGTAGATCAGCACGACGTTGTCGGCCACGTGCGCGATGGTCCCGGAGTCTCGGAGATCGGCCAGGCTGGGCGGAGGCATGACGGGCTGTCGGGGACCTGGGTTGAACGACAACTGGGCGGTGGCGACGATCGCGATGTTGGTGTCCGAGGCAAGCCGCTTCAACCGCCGCGTGACCTCCGCGACCTCGCGTTCGCGGTTCTCGTAGGGCAGGTCTCGGCGGGCAGTGACCATGTGGAGCGAGTCGACAACGACCAGCCGCACGGCCTTGTCCGCAGCGAGCGCGGTGATCATGTCGTCCAGCGCGGTGATGTCCGGGTCGTCGGGCCGAGTGATCAGGAGTGACCTCGCCTGGATCTCTGCCAGGCGCTTCGCCATGCGGGTCCAGTCGTCATCGGTCATCAGGCCCGCCCGCATGTTCCGATAGACGGACCCTGCACTCGGCGCTGATCAGCCGTTGAGTCACCGCCTCGGCCGTATCGTCCAGCGACAGATAGGCCGCCGGGATGCCGTGGCGGACCGACGCGCACCGAACAATGTCCAGAGCGAGAGTGCTGGATCCGACCCCGGGATGAGCACCGATCACGGTCAGGGAACCAAGCGGCAGGCCATTCAGGATCTCGTCGAGATCAGCGAAACCCGTCGGAATGCTGGGCGCGGAGCCGTTACGGCTGACGACGGCGTCGATCTCGTCGAGCGTCGACCGGAGCACGTCATCGAACAGACCGCTCAAGTTCCCGTGGGTGGCTTCGTCGGAAACGGCATCGGTGGAGGCTGGCTCGGCTGGCCCAGAGGAGGTCGTCACCCGCCCTATATAGCCATCAGCGCCGACGGCGGACCAAGCAGCTCGCGGGAGTAGTCGCGGGCCGCGGGGTGGGTGCGGTGACGGTGAGTGCCGGGCGGACGCCCGAGTGGGCTTGGCGGCAGGAGGGTGCCCTCAGCCGCTGGCGAGACCTCCGTCTAACGATTCTGCAACACGTGCGGAGTTAGTAGGGAAGACGTGGGCCAGGGGGACGCGTTGGTGTTGGCGACCGGTGAGCCGGGGCGGGCGGTGGTCGTGGACGCCGGGCCGGATCTGACCGGGGTGGGCGACTGCCTGCGCCGTCTGGGGGTCACCCGCGTCCCGCTGGTCATCCTGAGCCATCTGCACGCCGACCACGTGGGTGGGCTGGACGGGGTGCTGGCCGGTCGGCGGGTGGGGGCGGTTGCGCTCGGGCCGGCCAGGTCCCCGACCTGGGCCTACGAGGAGGTCGCGGCCGTCGCGGCGGGCAGGGGCGTTTCCCTGGTCGAGCTGCGGTTGGGGCAGCGGCTGCGGTGGTCGGGGCTCGCCATCGACGTGCTGGGCCCGCTGGACGGGTACGTGGCCGACGAGACGTCGGGAACGGAGGTGAACAACGCGTCGCTGGTCCTGCTGGCCACCACCTCGGTGGGGCGGGTGCTGCTGACGGGGGACGCGGAGCTGGCGGCTCAGTCGGGTCTGCTGGGCGCGGGGGTGGATCTGGCCGCCCCGGTGCTGAAGGTGCCGCACCACGGTTCCCGGTACACGCTCCCGGAGTTCCTCGCCAGGGTGGCCCCGCGGGTCGCGATCATCAGCGTGGGTGCCGACAACCGGTACGGGCATCCGAGTGGGCAGGTCATCGCCGAGCTGCGGGCGTTGGGCGCGACGGTGGTGCGCACCGACCTCAACGGCCACTTGGCCGTTGGGCCGGGGCCGGAGGGGGTTCGGGTCCGGGTGTGGCGGGAGGCTACCGCCGGGTGACCGGGGTGGGGACGGCGTTTCACCCGGGCCGGGGTCTCCGCGGTCCTCGGGTGGGGTCGGGTGTCCCGCCCCGGTTGGGTGGGGCGGGACCTGGCGGGGTCAGGTGCGGGGTTGTCCCAGCACCTCGTGCACCGCCTGCGCGGTGGGGGGCACGGTGGCCTTCGGCCCGACGTGGTCGCTGATCGCGTCGAGGGTCTTGAGGCCGTCGCCGGTGATGAGCAGCACCGTTTCGGCGTCGGGGTCCAGTTGTCCGGACTCGATCAGCTTCTTGGCGGTGGCGACGGTGACGCCGCCCGCCGTCTCGGTGAAGATGCCCTCGGTGCGGGCGAGGAGTCGGATGCCCTCGACGATCTCCTGGTCGGTGACGTCCTCGATCGCCCCGCCGGTGCGGCGCACGGTGTCGAGGACGTAGGGGCCGTCGGCGGGTGCGCCGATGGCCAGGGAGCGGGCGATCGTCTCCGGTCGTACCGGTTGGACGACGTCGAGTCCGGCTTTGAACGCGGAGGCCACGGGCGAGCACCCGTTGGCCTGGGCGCCGAAGACCCGGTAGGGCGTTGGCTCGACCAGGCCGAGTTCACCGAACTCCCGGAAGGCCCTGTCCACCTTGGTGAGCTGGGAACCCGAGGCGATCGGGACGACGATCTGCTCGGGCAGCCGCCACCCGAGCTGTTCGGCCACCTCGAAGCCGAGGGTCTTGGATCCCTCGCCGTAGTAGGGGCGCACGTTGACGTTGACGAACGCCCAGTCCTCGTGTTCGGCGGCCAGTTCGGTGGCCAGCCGGTTCACGTCGTCGTAGTTGCCGTCGACGGCGATGAGCGTGCCGTCGTACACGGCGGTGGTGAGCACCTTGGCCCGTTCGAGCGTGGAGGGGACCAGCACGACCGAGTCCCAACCGGCGCGCGCGGCCGCGGCGGCGACGGCGTTGGCGAGGTTGCCGGTGGAGGGACAGGCCAGCACGCGGAACCCGAACTCCCGGGCGGCGGCGAGGGCCACGGCCACCACGCGGTCCTTGAAGGAGTGCGTCGGGTTGCCGGTGTCGTCCTTGACCCACAACCGGCGCACCCCGAGCTCCCTGGCCAGGCTGTCGGCACGCACCAGCCTGGTGCAGCCGGGGTCGGTGCTGGGGATGGTCTCGATGTCGCTGGGGACCGGCAGCAACCGCTTGTACCGCCAGATCGAGCGGGGCCCGGCCTCGATGTCCTCGCGGCGGACGCGACCGAAGTCGTACACGACCTCCAGCGGAGCGAAGTCGTCCGGGGAGACGAACTCGGGGGCGAGGGGGATCTGGTGGCCGCTCTCCTTCGAGGCCAACGCGACGGCGGGGCCGAGGTCGAGCGGGCGGCGGGTTCCTGGCGTCGTGCTCGAGCCAGCAGTGACTGTCATGGCGAGGCCTCTCCTCATCTTTCCCGCTGGGCGGGCCGGATTTGGCACCGAGTGCGGCAGCGGCGTGGTGGGGCCACGTCCAACTGGCGCTGGTTGCCGGGGTGTCGTCGGGCCGATCCCTCTACCCCTCTGGATGAGCGCTGTTCGGTTGTGCGGCACACGCTAGGGCATGGGGGTGGGCCGGGGCCAGCGGTGTCCGGAATGCGGGAGCGCGACGGTCCGGGCCTGCGTGGGAGAATCCCGGCGTGCCCCCCCAGCCCGCTCCGCCAGCCCCGCTCCAGCTCATCCTCGGTGATGAGGAACTGCTGGTGGAACGGGCCACCCGGGAGACCCTGCGCCAGCTGCGCGTGGCGGAACCGATGGCCGAGCTGACCAGGCTCCGCGCCACCGAACTCACCCCGCCCCACCTCGCCGAGCTGGTCAGCCCGTCGTTGTTCGCCGAGGCGAGGGTGGTGGTGCTCGAGGCCGCGCAGGAGGCGGGGGCGGAGATCTGCGAGGCCGTGGCCGCCTACTGCCGTGCGCCAGCCGAGGGCGTCGTGCTGGTCGTGGTGCACTCGGGTGGTGGTCGGTCGAAGCTGGCGAAGCAGTTGCCGGCCACGCTCCGCTCGGCCGGTGCGGAGGTGACCGAGTGCCCCAAGGTGACGAAGGCGTCCGATCGGGAGGCCTTCGTCCGCAACGAGGTGCGGGTGGCGGGGGGACGCATCGACGCGGCGGGGGTGCACGCGCTCATCGAGGCGGTGGGTTCGGACCTGCGGGAGCTCGCCTCGGCGGCCGCGCAGCTGGTGTCGGACCACGACGGCCCGCTGGACGAGGCGACGGTGCGGCGCTACCACCGCGGCCGGGCCGAGGTCACCGGATTCGCCGTGGCGGAGCGCGCGGTGGTCGGGGACGTCCCCGGGGCGCTGGAGGCGTTGCGGTGGGCGCTGAGCCTGGGGGTTCCCCACGTGTTGGTCGCCGACGCCCTGGCGGACGCGGTGCGTTCGGTCGCGCTGGTGCGCGGCGCGGGCGGCGGGGACCCGTTCCGGCTGGCCGGGCAGCTGGGGATGCCGCCGTGGAAGGTCAAGAAGGTGCGCAACCAGATCCGGGGCTGGGAGGACGACTCGCTGGTGCGGGCGATGCGGGTGGTGGCGACCCTCAACGGGGAGGTGAAGGGGCAGGCGGCCGACGCGTCGTACGCCCTGGAACGGGCGGTGCTCGAGGTGGCGCGTGCCCAGCGCGCGGGGCAGCGCGCCCGCTGATCAGCGCACACTCCGCGCATGTCCCGCACACGCTCCGCGG
Source organism: Actinoalloteichus caeruleus (assembly GCF_049311605.1). Taxonomy (NCBI): domain Bacteria; kingdom Bacillati; phylum Actinomycetota; class Actinomycetes; order Pseudonocardiales; family Pseudonocardiaceae; genus Actinoalloteichus; species Actinoalloteichus caeruleus. The sequence goes on along the minus strand of NZ_CP186005.1, from coordinate 4,745,598 downwards.
CTGCCCTCGTCGGGGCCGTCGTGCGCGCCGACCGGTGGGGACCAGCTCCTCGTCCCGTCACCTGTGCCGGTCCGGACGCCGGGCGTGCGGGCCCTGGTTTCGACTGAGGAGCTACCCGGGGTGCCCCCCAGGGCGCGGACCGGGTCCGATGACGGAGTCCGGGGCGTCGACGGGGCGGGAACGACGGTGGGGGCCGCCCCGCGAACGGGAGGCCCCCACCGGACGTGACCGCGGTCCGCGGGTCAGAGCGAGTTGGCGCGCTGCGCGATGGCCGACTTCTTGTTGGCGGCCTGGTTGGCGTGGATGACGCCCTTGCTGACAGCCTTGTCGAGCTTGCGGTTGGCCTCGCGGCTGAGCTGCACGGCCTTGTCCTTGTCGCCGGCCTCCACGGCCTCGCGGAACTTGCGGATGGCGGTCTTCACCGAGGAGCGGACGGCCTTGTTCCGCAGCCGGGCCTTCTCGTTGGTCCGGATCCGCTTCATCTGGGACTTGATGTTCGCCACGAGGGCACCCCTTGATCTCGACGTGGTTCGTGCCGCGCTGTGTTGGCGCCGCCACCTGGCGCGAGGTCGAGTGGTGACTCGACCGTCCGAGCGGTGGCGGGTTTCCTCCCTGGCGGAATGCCGCACGGCACGGCGGACAACGGTACCAGCGACCCGACGGCGTGGCCGTGGTGGCCGGTCGATGGCATCGCGGAACCACCGCCACGCACCTCGTACGCTCGTTCGAGTGACTAGCGCGCTGAACTGGCCGGGCTTCGCCGACGTGTCCCTGGCGGCACTGCTGCTGCTCTGCGCGGCGGCGTTCGCGGCCGGGGCGGTGGATGCGATCGTGGGCGGTGGTGGCCTGATCCAGTTGCCCGCGCTGCTCCTGGTCATGCCGGGAGGGGAACCGATCTTCTCGCTGGCGACGAGCAAGGTGGCGGCGGTGGTGGGCACCGCGTCCGCCGTCCCGACCTATGCCAGGCGGACCAGGATCGACTGGAGCACGGCGGTGCCCATGGCGGTCGTGGCGTTCCTGGGGGCGGTGGGCGGCGCGGCCTTCGCGAACCTGCTCCCGTCGGTCGCGTTGAACTCCGTGGTGCTGGTCGCGTTGGTTGTCGTCGGCGTCTACACCTGGCGTCGGCCGTCGCTGGGCAGCGTCGAAGCGCCGCGTTTCGGCCGCCGGCACCAGATCCTGCTGGCTTCCCTTGGCGGCGCGACCATCGGTTTCTGGGACGGTCTCGCCGGACCCGGCACGGGTTCCTTCCTGGTGTTCCTGCTGGTGGGGCTGGTCGGCTACGCCTTCCTGCACGCCTCCGCGACAGCGAAGCTCGTCAACACCGCGACGAACATCGGGGCGCTCTGCTACTTCATCCCGGCTGGCAAGGTGCTGTGGGGGCTGGGCCTGGTGATGGCGGTCTGCAACCTGGCGGGCAGCGTGTCCGGCGCGATGCTGGCGAGCCGGCGGGGCTCCGAGTTCATCCGGAGGGTCTTCCTGACGGTGGTGGTGGCGATGGTGGTCAGCCTGGCTTGGCGGTTGGCGACGGGCGGCTGACCGGCCGGGCGTGGTCCTGGTGCCCGTGCGGGGGTCAACGGCGCGCTGGCGGCGGGTGGAGGGGTGTGAGGCCGAGGGCGGCCCCGGCTGGTCGTCGACCCACTCCCGGGCCGTCGAGCGGGCCTTCCCGGACGCGGGTGTCCCGGGCGCGCCCTGGTCGTGGGTGGTTCGGGTTCGGGAGGTCCACGATCGACGCGGCGAGGGCGCTGGTGCCCCCGTTCGCCCCCGGCTGTCCGACGCCGCTTCTCGGGGGAGGGCGGTTCCCGGTGCTGGCCCGCCTGGCGCGGGAAGGGGCGCACCGGCGTCGCGGGGTGGCGGACGACTCCTCGGCGCCCGGGCCCGGAAGCGCGGGGCGGGCCCGAGCGGGCGCTCCCGCCGGACGCGCGTCCGTTCCACCGGCTCGGCAGGGCGCGGGCAACGAGTCGGTTCGCGTGGTCGGCGGGTGGGGCGAGCCCTCGGGCCGCGCGACCGGCGGGTCCGAACGGCCGCGCGGCGCTCGCCCCGGCGGCCGCCGGGGCGGCGGCAGGTGGGCGAGTTCCCGTCGATCCTGTCGTCCGAACCGTTCTCACGGGTCGACAGACACCGTCGACGAGTTGAGAATCTTCAGGCGTGTCGGCAGCTGGCGAGAACTCCTATCAGCCCAGACCAATCCGATTCCTGGGAATCGAGGCGGTCGCGGGGTGGCGGATCAAGTGCTACGGAATATCAGCCCGGTCCAGACAGCCGGATGGTGAGGTGATCGACGCCGCCGTCACGCAGGCCGTCTCGGTGGTCTCGGCGACCGGGACCGATTCGGAGGTGCACGGGGTCGGGTTCGTGGTGGCGCACGAGACCTCGGAGCACTGCCTGACGCAGGTGCACTGGTGGGAGCGGAGCGCGACCCTCGTGCAGCGCCGGTTCTCCTCGACCCGCGACAGCGCGCACACTTTCCGCGAGGTGCGGTCGCAGACGATGGGTTCGGTCTGGGACCTCGCCGTGGTGGCCTACGAACGGGGAGCGTGGGTGCGCCACGTGCTGGCGAATTCGGCGGGGCCGGATCTCGCGGCCTACCTCGACGACGGATTCAGCGGGCTGGTGTGAATTGGTGGAACGTTGACCGGTTGGGAAATCGGCGTGTTGTCCCCTGACCACTTTCCCGCCGATTCCCCGGACCGGGGCACGGTCCAGCGCTCCCTCCGCTGGCTGACCAGCCCGCGTCCTCCGCGTCCTCCCGTCACCCCGTGCCGGCTCCCGAGCGGGTGGGGTCGGCCGCCCGGAGGGTGGCCGCCAGCCTCCGCAGCACGTCGGCGGTGTCCGGCCAGCCGAGGCACGCGTCGGTGACGCTCCGCCCGTACACCAGCGACGCCGGGTCCGCCAGCGGCTGGTTCCCCTCCTCCAGGAAGCTCTCCAGCATCACACCCCGCACACCCCGTTCGCCGCCGGCCAGCCGCCGCGCGAGGTCCGCCACCACGACCGGCTGGCGTCGGTGGTCCTTGCCGCTGTTGCCGTGGCTGGCGTCGACGACGACCCGTTCCGGGAGCCCGGCCGCCGCCAGGCGCTCCAGGGTGGCCCGCACGGAGGCCGCGTCGTAGTTCGGCCCCTGGGCGCTGCCCCGGAGCACCACGTGGCAGTCCTCGTTGCCGGTGGTGCTGAGGATGGCCGCCTGGCCGTCCTCGTTGATGCCGGTGAAGACGTGTTCGGCGGCGGCGGAGCGGACCGCGTCGACCGCGGACTGCACGTCACCCTCGGTGGAGTTCTTGATGCCGATCGGCATGGACAGCCCGCTGGAGAGCTGGCGGTGGACCTGGCTCTGCGCGGTCCTGGCGCCGATCGATCCCCAGCTGACCGTGTCGGCGATGTACTGCGGCGTGATCGGGTCCAGGAACTCGCAGCCGACGGGGAGGCCGAGCGCGAGGACGTCCAGCAGCAGTTGACGGGCGAGGGTGAGGCCCTCGTTGACCTGGTAGCTCCCGTCGAGCCCCGGGTCGTTGATCAGGCCCTTCCACCCGAGGGTGGTCCGGGGCTTCTCGAAGTAGACCCGCATCACGACGAGCACCTGGTCCCGGACCTCCTCGGCGAGCGCGGCGAGCCTGGTCGCGTAGTCGAGGGCGGCGGCGGGGTCGTGGACGGAGCACGGGCCGACCACGGCCAACAGGCGCTCGTCCCGGCCGGTGAGGACGTCGACGACGTCCCGGCGGCCTCGCAGCACCACGTCCCGGGCCTGGTCGGTCAGGGGGAGGCGGTCCTTGAGCAGCGCGGGGGACGCCAGCGGGCGTACGCGGAGCACCCGCTGGTCGTTCAGCTGGTCGACCGGGGGTGCGCTGGGGGCGGGGGACACGGCGGGTAGCCTTTCCGCGAACCGACCGCACCCCACCACCGGTGTCGAGCCGGCTCGCCTTCGTGGAGAACGAACGGCGAACGACAGCACTGGCCTCTCGGCCATCGTGTGCCGGCTCGGAATGGTGGGAATCAGCGCGTCACGGCGCTGGCATGCCCATTCCGGGCCGGCCAGCTAAACCGCCAATAACGCCGCATGGTGGCGATGCTACCCCATGCCGGGACGCCCGGGAGAGCCCCCGGGCGTGGCCGCCGCCACCAGGGACGCGGTCCCCCGGTACCGCGTCGGCCTGGCGGCGTCGGAAGCGCCAGGGCGGTTCACGCCTCGTCGTCGGGCTCCACCTTCTTGGGCGGGCGTCCCCTGCGGGGCAGCTGGCCCGCCTGGCTCGGCAGCCTGCCCGCCTCGGACAGCGAGCGTCTGAGGAGGAACTCGATCTGGGCGTTGGCGCTGCGCAGTTCGTCGTTCGCCCACCGGACCAGTGCGTCGTGCACCGCCGGGTCCAGTCGGAGGAGGAAGCTCTTGCGGCCAGCCACAGTGATCAGTTGTAGAGGGAGCCCGTGTTGACCACCGGCTGGGTGGCCCTGTCGCTGCACAGCACCGTCAGAAGATTGCTGACCATCGTCGCCTTCCGTTCCTCGTCGAGCTCGACCATGCCCTGCTCGGCGATCTTCGCAAGGGCCATGTCGACCATGCCCACCGCGCCCTCGACGATGCGGGACCTCGCCGCGACCACGGCGTTCGCCTGCTGTCGCTGCAGCATGACCTGCGCGATCTCCGGGGCGTACGCCAGGTGGGTGATGCGGGACTCGATGACCCGCACGCCGGCCGACTCCACCCGGGCGGAGATCTCGGCGGAGAGCTGCTCGGTGATCTTCTCGGCGTTGTCGCGCAGGGAGAACGCCGAGTCGTCGGGGTTGTCGTAGGGATAGCTGGTGGCGATGTGCCGCACGGCGGCCTCGGTCTGGGTCTCCACGAACATCACGAAGCTGTCGACCTCGAAGGAGGCCCGGGCGCTGTCCTCCACCTGCCAGACGACGACGGCCGCGATCTCCACCGGGCTCCCGTCGGCGTCGTTGACCTTCATGACGGAGGTCTCGAAGTTGCGGATGCGCAGGGAGACCCGGGCCCTGCTGGTGAAGGGGTTGACCCACTGGAGGCCGTCCCGGCGGACCGTCCCCGTGTAGCGGCCGAGGAACTGGACGACCCGTGCCTCGTTGGGTTGGACCATCACCAGGCCGGGACCGAGGAGGGCGGCGGCCACCAGGGCGACGACGCCGACGCCGATCAGGACCCCCGACCCGTTCACGCCGGCGGCGATCGCACCGCCCCCTCCGAGGACCAGCACGGTCAGGGCGCCGGCCACCGGGAGGCCGGGGAGGCTGAAGGCGGTCCGCTCGCGGTACTGGGGGGAGGGCATGGGCACCCTCTCCGCGACGGCCTGCGGTGAAGTGGTCATGGTGGACGCCCTTTCCTGCGAGCGACTGATCATCTAGCAAGATGATATCACTTTTTCGGGTTGCCCGCCGTCACCTCGGTCAGGAGTCCGCCGTCACCTCGCTGGGGCCGTGGCGGTCACCTCGTTCGGGACGAGGCGAGCGGGCTGCCATCCGGCTCGCCCGTCCGGGGCTCGACGGCGCCGTCCGCCTCGATCGGGCTGGCCGCGGCCCCGGCGATGTCCTTGCTCAGCCGGACATCCTCCTCCTGGTACCCCAGGGCCGCGTACAGCGACCGCGCGCGGTGGTTGGCGGCCCCCGTCTCCAGGCTCAGCCGGCGCAGACCCCGGGTCCGTCCCCACTCCTCGGCCGTGCGCACCAGTGCGCTCCCGATGCCCCGCCCCTCCAGCCCCTCGTCCACCACCAGCTCGGCGACGTGGACCTCGGCGGTGCCGGTGAAGTGCCGGCGCTCGCTGACGGTCACCACGCCGGCGACGCGGCCGTCGACCTCCGCGACGAACGCCGGGCTCAGGTCGCTGGTGGCCAGGTCCAGGGACCGGGCCAACCAGTCCCGCGCGGTCGCCGTGACGGCCCCGGGGTCACGCCACTCCGCGACACCCTCCCGCAGGCGATGGGCCAGTGCCAGGCAGGCCGGGCGGTCGGCGGAGGTGTACCGGCGTACGCGCACGAGGTTCCCTTTCGCTGGGGCCGCTGCCCGGACAGAACGGACAGAACGGGGGTGATCAGTCTGGCAACGGAATGCCGGTCGATCAACGTGAGGGCGTCGACGGCGTCGCGATGGGCAGGAGCACCGCCTCTCGTGACCACCTCGGGCGCCTCCTGGGGGAGCATGGACGAGGACCCCCGGGCCGTCGGCGCCGACGGCCCGTCGACATCCGAGGGAGGGAGCCCCGATGGAGGTTCTCGGCAGCCGGGTGCTGGTGCGCCCCGTCGACCGCGACCGCAGCCTCCGGTTCTACCGGGACGCGTTGGGACTGGCGATCCACCGGGAGTTCCCCGGCGGGACGGTGTTCTTCCTCGGCAACGGGTTCCTGGAACTCTCCGGACGGGGAACTGGTTCGTCCGCTCCGGACGTCGCGATCTGGGCGCAGGTCCGCGACCTCGCGGACACCGAGGCCGAGCTCACCCGTCGCGGGGTCCCGGTGCTGCGGGAACCCCGGACCGAGCCCTGGGGGCTCCGGGAGATGTGGATCGCCGACCCGGACGGCCTGCGCATCGTGCTCGTGGAGATCCCCTCCGACCACCCCCTGCGCCGCGACACCCGGTCCGACCCGGAGCCCTGACCGGGGCACGCCGTGCGTTCCGGGCGGGCCCCGCCAGCGATCGGCGGCACGGAGCCATCGATCCGCTCGACCAGGACGAACGGGACCCCGCGCCGGGGCCGTCGTCGTCACCCGGCGCGGGTCCCGATGATCTCCACGGAACCGCCGACGCCCCTGTCGTCGATGTCGACCTCCACCGAGGTGAAACCGCAGGCCGTCAGCTCGTCGGGGATCTCGTCCAGGACGTTGCCCAGCACGCCCCGGTGCGCGGAGAGCACGAGCCGGCCGTGCGGGCGGAGCACCCGGCGCACCTCGGTGAACCCGGCCCTCCTGTCCGGCCACAGGTGCACGTTGTTCACCGAGATCGCGATGTCGACCGAGTCGTCGGCCTCACCGAGCTCCGCGGCGGTTCCCAGGTGCAGGCGCATCTGGCCGGATCGCACCCGCTCCGCGCAGCGGGCCAGCGCGGTTCGCACCATGATCCGGGACGGGTCGACGCCGACGACGTGACCACGCCACGCCGCCTCGGCCGCGGCGAGGAGACCGACACCCGGTCCGAAGCCGATGACGAGGACCGTGTCCCTGGGCGCCGGGTCGGCGAGGAGCACCGCGTGGCGCTCCACGGAGCGGTTCAGCCAGGACATCAGCAGTCCGCCCAGCCTGCCAGGCAGGCCGCGCGGCTCCCCGAACGCCGCCCGCCCCAACACCGAGCGGTGCCTTCCCACCCGTCCATGACAGCACAGGGCGTCCGGGAGCACCGGACAGGCGACCGGGAGGACACACGCCGCACCCGGACGGTGTCATGGGACGATGGGAGCGTCCACCCTTCCGCCCGACCGCGCGAGGAAGCTTGCATTGAGCACGTTCGCAGACACGACCTTCACCTCGCCGGAACTCATCCGGAACTTCTGCATCATCGCGCACATCGACCACGGCAAGTCGACCCTGGCCGACCGGATGCTCCAGCTCACCGGGGTCGTCGAGGACCGCGCCATGCGCGCCCAGTACCTCGACCGGATGGACATCGAGCGGGAACGCGGCATCACCATCAAGGCGCAGAACGTGCGCCTGCCGTGGCGGGTCGACGGCCAGGACCACGTGCTGCACCTGATCGACACACCGGGTCACGTGGACTTCACCTACGAGGTCAGCAGGTCCCTGGCCGCCTGCGAGGGCGCGATCCTGCTGGTCGACGCGGCGCAGGGCATCGAGGCGCAGACCCTGGCCAACCTCTACCTGGCGCTGGAGCACGACCTCACGATCATCCCCGTGCTCAACAAGATCGACCTGCCCGCCGCCGAGCCGGAGAAGTACGCCGCCGAGCTGGCGCACATCATCGGCTGCGAACCCAGCGACGTGCTCAAGGTGTCGGCGAAGACGGGGATGGGAGTCGGTGAGCTGCTGGACGAGGCGGTGCGGCAGATCCCGCCGCCCACCGGCCAGACCGACTCCCCGGCCCGGGCGATGATCTTCGACTCCGTCTACGACACCTACCGGGGCGTCGTGACCTACATCCGGGTCGTCGACGGCCGGATCATGCCCCGGGAACGCATCAGGATGATGTCCACCGGCGCGACGCACGAGCTGCTCGAGGTCGGCATCATCAGCCCCGAGCCCAAGCCCTGCCCCGGCTTGGGCGTAGGTGAGGTCGGTTACCTGATCACCGGGGTCAAGGACGTCCGGCAGTCCAAGGTCGGGGACACCATCACCCTGGAGCGCAAGGGCGCCAAGGAAGCGCTCGGTGGGTACCGGGAGCCGAAGCCGATGGTCTACGCCGGGCTGTACCCGGTGGACGGCTCGGACTACCCGGAGCTCAGGGAGGCGTTGGACAAGCTCCAGCTGAACGACGCCGCCCTCACCTACGAACCCGAGACCTCGGCGGCGCTCGGGTTCGGGTTCCGCTGCGGTTTCCTGGGGCTGCTGCACCTGGAGATCACCCGGGACCGGCTGGAGCGGGAGGCCGGGCTCGACCTGATCTCGACCGCTCCCAACGTCGTGTACCGGGTGCGCCTCGACGACGGGACCGAGCAGGAGGTCACCAACCCCTCCGACTGGCCCACCGGCAAGATCGCGGAGATCTTCGAGCCCATCACCCGCTGCACGGTCATCGCGCCGAACGAGTTCGTCGGTGCGATCATGGAGCTCTGCCAGAGCCGCCGCGGCCAGTTGGACGGGATGGACTACCTGTCCGAGTCCCGCGTGGAGCTGCGGTACACGCTGCCCCTCGCCGAGATCATCTACGACTTCTTCGACTCGCTGAAGTCCAGGACCAGGGGATACGCCTCCCTGGACTACGAGGAGTCCGGCGAGCAGAGCTCCGACCTCGTCAAGGTCGACATCCTGTTGCAGGGTGAGCCGGTCGACGCCTTCAGCGCGATCGTCCACAAGGACGGGGCCTACGCCTACGGGACGCGGATGGCCACGAAGCTGCGGGAGCTGATCCCGCGCCAGCAGTACGAGGTGCCCATCCAGGCCGCCATCGGGTCCCGCGTGATCGCGAGGGAGACGATCCGCGCGATCCGCAAGGACGTCCTCGCCAAGTGCTACGGCGGCGACATCACGCGGAAGCGGAAGCTGCTGGAGAAGCAGAAGGAAGGCAAGAAGCGGATGAAGATGGTCGGCCGGGTGGAGGTCCCGCAGGAGGCCTTCGTCGCCGCGCTGTCCACCGAGGAGTCCAGCGACAAGGGCAAGGGCAAGAAGTAGCGGGAGCGCCCGGGGCCGGGGACCGCACGTCGGTCCCCGGCCCCCGGTGGTCGGCGGTGGACGCCGCGCGGCTCAGCCGGTCGGAACGGGTGAGGGGCTGAGCCGCCCGCTCAACTGGCGGGTGACCGGGTGGTGCCAGGCGCGGCCGACCCGCTGCCACCAGCCGATGTCGTCGGCCAGGGTCTCCTGCCGGTCCCGTCGGCCAGGACGGGCCGCCTCCTCCACGAACCGGTGGTCGTCCTCGTCACGGCGCAGCGCCGCCCTGATCATCACCGCCTCCGCGATGGCCTCCGCGCTCTCCGCGTCCTCCCCGGCGGCCACCGCCTCGGCGTAGGCCCGGTCCCGGAGGCGGGTGTCCATGTGGCCGTGCAGGGCCACCAACACGTCCCAGCACTCCACCACGCGGTGGTAGAGGCGCAGGTCGAGGTGGCGCAGGTTCACCGCGTCCCAGAGGTGTCGGAACCGCTCGGGGACCCAGGCCGGGGCCAGGCAGAGCACCACCCCGGGGCGGGCCGAGGTGAGCGCCAGCCAGAGCGGACCCAGCCGGCGGTAGGCGGCCCGGTGCCGGGCCAGCCTGATCGCGGCCGGCACCCCGGAGGCGACCAGCGGCATGAGCGTCCCGATCCCGTGCAGCAACGCCGAGGTGGCGATCAGGACCCATTCCAGCTGGTACTGGTCGTAGCCGGGCTGCCACCCCGCGAGCACCGCGACCATGAACACGACCTTGTGGACGAGGTAGGCCAGCGCCACGATCGACCCGGCGGTGATGAACCGCAGCCCCCGCCGGGTCCAGGGGCGGGTCCCCGGGTCCCGTGCCCACACGATCGTCAGGTACGTCACCCCGAGCGCCGTGAGACCCATGTAGCAGGCGTAGAGCAGCATCCCCGCCGCCGACCACGGCGCCTGGCTCCAGTCCGAGGTCAGGGCGGCGTGGGCGTCGCCGACGGGGGACAGGACCGCGATCAGCCAGCGTGCCGCGAGCACGCCGAGCAGGACCCACAGGTGTGCCCGCACCCGGCGGTCCCTGGTGGGGCCGGCCTCCCAGACCCAGCAGAGGAAGAAGACCCGCCAGGCGAAGATCGCCACCAGCACCGGGGTGTGCCGGAGGGCGTAGGAGTACTCCCAGCCCAGCGCCTCCACCAGGGCCGGGGTGACCGCGTCGAGTTCGAGGACCAACGCCACGGACAGGGCGATCAGGCCGAGGCACATCGCCCGCAACGCGGCGCGGTGTTCGCTCTCCGAGCGTCGCAGGTGCAGGAGCTTGAGCACCCCTCCGGACAGCACGACCGCGATGACCAGCAGCTGGATGGCGTCACGCATGCCTGACCCCCGGTGGTGCCTCGAAGGCGCCGGCCAGCCGGCCCGCCGTGCCGTGTCGGGTCAGGAGTCGCTGCCCCACGGCTCGCCACATCTCGTACGCCAAGGTCTCCGCCTCCAGTTCCAGCTGGTCCTCGTAGTGCTGTCTGTGCATCATGAGCGGCGGCTGGTTGCCCTGGGTACCGCCGGACAGCGGGCGGCCCCGGTGCCCCAGGAGCATGTGCGCCAGCTCGTGGAACACGGTGTTCTGCCGGTGCAACGGGCTGGCCGTGGCGTCGTAGACGATGAGGTCCTCCTCGCCCCGGCTGATCCACAGCCCGGACGCCACGGCGGCGTACCTGCTCATCGTCGAGGGGACGAGGAGGATGCGTCGTCCCCGTTGGCGTTCGATGGAACTCAGGAAGGCGGTCAGCGACCACGGGACCGGGATGTCCAGGGTGGCCAGCACCGCCTTGGCTCGACGACGGGCGAGGGCCAGGTTCGGCTGTCCCCGCATCACGACTCCCTCCGACACACGGCGGACAGGCGTTGCGCAGGGCGGCGGCCGTGCTGGAGCGGGCGGATCTCGAGTCCGTTCGCGTTCGTCCCCCCGTGGCGCGTCGCGCCAACCCGTACCGTCGTCCTGTGAGTCGACAGTAGTCACCGTGGGTGGTGGTGTCCGCACCGAGTGCTGACGCGTGGCGGTTGGCCCAGACCTTCCGCCCGAACGCCGTACCCGTCGCGGACGCGAGGACGGCGGAGCCGGGACACCCCTCGGTACGGCCTCGGCGCCGGAGGGGTGGCGCCGGAGCGTGGCCCGCCGTGCGCTGGGGGTGGGGTTCCGGGACACCCACCACACCACTCTTGTGGGTGATAAGCGGGGTCTTCTAGATTCGAGCGATGGGAGAAGTGGTCTCGGTCAACGTCGCCGTGGTCCGTCATGGCGCCTGGACCGGGCGGATGGGCAGTTCGGGAATCGACAAGCGGGCCGTTCCAGGGCCGGTGTCCCTGACGGGTGCGGGGGTGGCCGGCGACACCATCGTCGACACCGCCAGCCACGGCGGCTGGTACCGCGCGGCCTACGCGTTCGAGTTGGCCGAACTCCGCTACTGGTCCCAGGAGCTCGGCAGGGAGCTGGTGCCCGGCAACGCCGGGGAGAACCTCACCCTGGACGGGATGGACAGCAGCGACGCCGTCATCGGTGAACGGTGGCGGATCGGGTCGGCCGTGCTCAGGGTGACCGGCCCGCGCACCCCCTGCCGGGTCTTCGCCGGGTTCTGGGAGGCCGAGCGTTTCGTCCGCCGGTTCACCGAGCGGGGCCGGACCGGGGCCTACCTCGCCGTCGACGAGGAGGGACTGGTCTCGGCGGGTGACCGGGTCGAGGTGCTGAGCAGACCGGCGCACGGTGTCACGGTGGCCGAGGTCTTCGCCGTGAAGCAGCGTCGCCGCCCCGACCTCGTGGACCACGTCTGCCAGGCGCTCGACGACCTGCCCCAGGAGTGGGCGGACAAGGTGCGCGCCGCCCGCGCCGCGGCCACGACGAGCATGGCGTGACCCGGAGGCCGTGACGAGAGGCGGCGGCCCGGGAGCGGCCGGCGTTCACCACGCCACCGCGCCCTCACGTCAGCGGTAGCCGGGCGCCGAGCACGAGGAAACGCGGCCGGCGCAGCCACTGGTAGGGCCCGCTGAGGACCCGGAACCCGCGACGGCGGTAGAACTCCCTCGCCCGCCGGTTGGCGACATTGGCCTGGAGGACGATCCGGTCCGACGTGGTGCTCCCCTCCACCGCGTGAACCAGCGCGGTGCCCAGGCCCTGGCCGTGGTGCTCGGGGCTGACCTGGAGTTCCGCGAGCTCGAAGGAGCCCTCCAACCAGTGCAGGTTCCCGGTGGCCACCAGCGCGGGCCCGACCATCGCGGGCCAGCTGGGGTGCTGGCCGCAGGGCCACCCGACGGCGACCCCCACCAGGCGCGACCGTTCGCGCACACCGAGGGCCAGCAGACCGGGGAGGTCGACGACACGCGGCAGGTAGTTGGCGGTGTGCTCGGCGAAGGGCTGGTCGGCCGCCGCCATCGCCCGCCGGGCCAGGTCGATCACCTCCCCCACCTGGGAGGAGAGGTCGATCGGTTCGATCCTGGCGGAGGGTCGCCCGGCGGGGGAGGTCATCCGCCGCCCCCGATCGTGCCGGCGTCGTTCCCGCGTCCCATCTCGAACCCCTCCCATGCCCTGCCGTGCCCTGCTGGCGGGACCAGGCCCCACACTGGTTCCGCCCCCGGGGGGCGGTTCCCGCCAGGCCGACCCTACGGGCGACCTGGTCTCCGAGGACATGGTGCGCTCCGGTGTGCCGCCCCGCCGGAGGAACACCCGGTCACGGCCGCCGTGCGGAACTCCGCCGGCCCCGGGGAGCGCACCTCCGCCCACCGGGTGAGCGCCGAGCGTGGCCCGCGCGGGCGCGACCACCACCTCGGCGGGTCGGCCGGACCCGGCGGGAGGGTGGAACCCGGTCGGACACGCCCCCGGGGCGTCCGGTCGACCACCGCGCGCCGCGCCAGGTGGTACCCGGCCACCCCGAGGAGGGCGGCGCGTAGGCTCCTCCCGTGTTCTCGGCACTGGTCAGCTGGTGGGACGGAGTGGAGCTGTGGATGGCCCAGCTCCCGTTCGTGCTCCAGTTCGTACTGGTCATGGCGGTCCTGTTGCCGTTGGCGTGGCTGGCGGCCTTCGTGATCGACCGGGGCGTCGACGGTGTCTCCGCGCGCCTGCGCCGATACCGGCGGTCCCGCCTTCGACCCGCCGACGGGAAACCGGACCAGCCCAGCGCGCCGAACACCGACACCACCCGGCACCACGAGGGGACCGCCCAGTGAGTTCTTCCCGTCGCGTCACCGTCGTGCTGCTGGGACTGATCCTGCTCGTCCTCGTCGCCTGGGCCTGGCAGCAGTGGGCATGACCGGGGCCGCCGGAACCGACTGGTGCCGCCGCGCGGCCCCACCGGGGTGGGTCACCGGGTGGGGGTGGGCACCCAGGCCGGGGGGCGCTTCTCGGCGAAGGCCCGCATCCCCTCCTGCCCCTCCGGGCCGGCGAAGTGCCCGGCGGACAGGGTGAGCAGGGCGGGGTAGTCGGCCGGGACCTGCCTGGCGGTGGTCTCCCGCAACAGGGCCTTGGTCGCCGTCAACGCCCCCGGCGCCCCCCGCCCGAGCATGTCCAGGTAGCGGGCCACCTCCTCGTCGAGGTCGGCCTCCGGTACGGCGGAGTTGACCAGCCCCAGCGCCGCGGCCCGGTCGGCGCCGAAGGTCTCCCCGGTCAGGAGGAGTTCCGACACGGCGGTGGCGGCCATTCGACGCAGCAGCGGCACGGAGATGACCGCCGGCACCAGCCCCAGTCGGACCTCGGTGAACGCGAAGGTGGCGGTCGAGGCGGCCACGACGATGTCGGCGGAGGCGAGGAGGCCGACGCCGCCGGCCCTGGCCGGTCCCGCGGCCCGGACGACCACGGGTTTCGGGCAGGAAGCCACCAGCTCCATCAGTTCCGGCAGTTCGCGCACGCCCTGCTGGTCGGCGGTACCGCCCCGGGACTCCTTCAGATCCATTCCCGAGCAGAACACCGGGCCGGTGTGGCTGAGCAGCACCACGCGTACCGCCTCGTCCTCCCGGACGGTGAGCAGCAGGTCCCTGAGCTCGCCCCGGAGCCGGGTCGAAAGCGCGTTCCGGTTGTGCGGTGAGTCGAGGGTGAGGACCGCCACCCCGTTCCGCAGCGAGTAGTCGATCAGTCGGTCGGCCATACCGCACGGTAGCCCGGGTGTGACCTCCGGCACGAGTGCCCGAGGGCGGTCGGGCACGAGGCCCGCGCGACCGAGGAGCACCCCACCGCGCTGCCCGGGGCGGTCGAGGACCGTTCCCAGCCCCGGTCAGGCGTAGCGGCGGCGCGGGGGCGCGCACTCGGCGGCGTGGAAGCGGCGCAGCACCAGTTGGGCCAGTTCGATGTCCGCGCCGATCGGGGCGGCGATCGTGGCGTCCGGGGCGAGGTCGCGGACCCGGTCGACGACCCTGGTCAGCAGCAGCCCCGGGGCCAGGAACCAGGGGGCGACCGCGATGCGGCGCGCACCGGCGGCCCGCAGGCGTTCCACCGCCACGTCGACCGCCGGGTCGGCCGCCGCCGCGAAGGCGGGTTCCACCCCGGCCCACCCGCCCGAGGCGGCCCACCGGCTGGCGATGTCGCGGACCAGGGCGTTCGCGGGTTCGTGGGCGGAACCGGCCGCGGCGAGCACGACCCCGGTATCCGGCTCGCGCGGACCCACCTCGGCTTCGGCCAGCCGGCGCAGCACCGACGACTCCAACACGGGATCGGGTCCGAGGACCTCGGCGACGCGGACGTCGACCTCCGGCCTGCCCCGGCGGACGGCTTCGATCGAGCCGGGCACGTCCACACCGGCGTGGTAGGCGTGGGACAGCAGCAGCGGCACCACGGTGACCGGCCCGTCCACCCGGGACAGCACCTCCCCGAAGCGGGGCGCGGACAGCTCCAGGAAGGACAGCCGCACCTCAAGGTCCGGGCGCAACGTCCTGACGACGTCCATCAACGTGGAGATCGTCGCGGCCGAGCGGGGGTCACGACTGCCGTGAGCGACAGCGAGCAACATCGGGCACCACCTCAGCATGTCCTCGTGTCGGAACCGGCCCGCCGGTTCACACCGCCCCGGCCAGGCCGCGGCCGCGCAGCACCCGCCGCTCCACAGGTCGGAAGACGAGCAGTTCAATGCTGATTCCGACGAGGAGGATGAGCAAGATGGCTGCGATCACACCGGACATGCTGTTCATGGCCCTCGCCTGTTCCAGGGTCTGCCCCAGGCCCACCCCGAGCTGGGGCGAGTTCGCGATCAGTTCGGCCGCCATCAGCGAACGCCAGGAGAACGCCCAACCCTGCTTGCAACCGGCCAGGTAACCGGGCAGCGCGGCGGGCAGCGACACCAGGCGGGCGCTCGTGAGGGGCCCGGCGCCCACCGCCTTCCCCACCCTGGTCAACAGGGGAGGGACCTGGTCCAGCCCGGACATGAGCCCGTTCATGATCGAGGGCACCGACCCCAACAGCACCACGGCGTAGATGGTCGCCGGGGTCAGCCCGAACCACAGGATCGCGGCGGGGACCCAGGCCACCGACGGGAGGCTCTGAAGCCCCGTGATGAGGGGGCCGACGGCGTTGCGCAGGAGGGGAACCCTCGCCACCAGCAGCCCCAGCGGCGTGGCGATGATCACCGCGGTGAGGAACCCGAGGACCGCGCGGTGGACCGAGACCCACAGCACCCCCCAGATCTCCCCGTCGCCCACCAGGTCACCCACGTGCTCACCGACCGCGGCCGGAGCGGGGAGCTTGAACTCCGGCCAGATCGCCGCGGCCCACAGGGCCTGCCACACCGCCAACACGGCGAGGACGGCCACGACCGGCGGTACCGCCCTGGTGAGCAGCCGCCGCCACCAGGGCGTCCCGCGCTCCACCGGGGTGTCCAGCGCGTCGAGGCCGGCAGCCACGTCGGCCAGGCCGTCGGCCTCGGCGCGGGAGCCGGTCTCAGTGCCTGCCATGACTGGAGATCACCTCCCGGAGGGCCGCCGTGATCTCCTCGGTGACCTCGGCCTCGGCCACCCCGGTCGGGCCGAGCGCGGCACCGCCGTCACCGCCGGAGGAGCGGAGCGTCCACTCACGGACCACCCGCCCCGGTCGGGAGGACAGCAGGACCACCCTTTCGGCCAGGCGCACCGCCTCCCGCACGTCGTGGGTCACGAAGACCACCGCCGCCCCCGTCGCCCGCCACACCCGCAGCAGCTCGGCCTGGAGGATGTCCCGGGTGATGGCGTCCAACGCCCCGAACGGCTCGTCCATCAGCAGCAGCGGAAGACCGGTCGCGCCGGTCCTGGTGCAGGCCAGTGCCCTGGCCAACGCCACCCGTTGCCGCATGCCACCCGAGAGCTGGTGCGGACGCCGGGACCCCTGGCCGCCGAGGCGGACCAGGTCGAGCAGTTCCTCGGCGACGGCGCGCCGTGCGGCGCGACCGAGACCGGCCACCCGGAGCGGCAGCTCGACGTTGCGCCTGGCGCTCAACCACGGCATCAGGCCCGGCTCCTGGAACATGACGGCCGGGCGTCCCGTGGACACGTCCACCGACCCCGCCGTGGGCTCGTCCAGCCCGGCCACGAGGTTCAGCAGCGTGCTCTTCCCGCAGCCCGAGGCACCGAGGAGGCAGACGAACTCGCCCGCCCGCACCGCCAGGTCGACGCCGTCGAGCGCGACGACGGAGCGCGGCCCCGCTCCGAACGACCGGCCGACGCCGCGCAGGCGGACCGCGACCTCCCGTTCCGGGCTGTCGGCGCGCTGGGGGGAGGTCGTGGTGTCGGTGACGGCGCTCATGGTGTCTGCCCTCCTGCGCGGCCCCCGGTGCGCACCGGGGAGGCGTCGTCTGTCACGGGTCGCGAGCGGGTACCGGTGCCTGGACCCGGTCCCCGCCGGGTGGCGGCGCGGGTGGTCATCCCTCACCCAGCCCGGCGTCGTCCACCGGGGGCCGGCCGGCCTCGGCGAGCACGTTGTTCAGCGGTCCGACGTCGACCAGGCCGTGGAGGTCCGGGACGGCCGGGCTGAGCCCGGCGGTGACCGCGTCCTCGGCCAGGCGGGGGAACGTCGCGGCCAGCGGGTCGAGGTCCAGGTCGATGTTCTCGAAGGCCCGGTCGAGCACGGCCTGGTCCAGCGGGGCCCCGGCCAGGCGGTCCAGTTCGGCGTTGACCACGGCCTTGGCGCGCCCGAGGTCCTCCTCCACCCAGTCGGTGCTCCGCAGCAGCCCCCGCACCAGGGCCTCGACGGTCTCCGGGTGCTCCCGCAGGTACTGGGTGCGGACGATGAGCACGGTGGTGGGGAAGGCACCCCCGTCCCACAGGTCCCGTTCGTCGACGAGGACCTCGGCGTCCGCCTCCACGACCAGGCGTGAGGCCCACGGCTCGGGGAGCCAGCCCCCGGCCACCGCTCCCTCCCGGAACAGGTTCAGCGTGTCCGGGTTCCTGATGTTCTGCACGGTCACCTGGTCCGGGCCGTCCCCGCTGGGCAGGTCGAGGTCCACCAACCACTTCTTCGCGGCCACGTCCTGGGTGTTGGCCAGCTGGGGGGTGGCCACCGACTCGCCGAGCAGGTCCTCCGGGCCGTCGATGTCCGCCCGCACCACCAGCTGCGCCCCGCCGGAGGTGGCTCCGGCGACCAGCCGGGTGTGGGCTCCACCGGACTCCTGGAACGCGGTGAGGGCGGGGTTGGAACCGATGAAGGTGGCGTCGAGCGAGTCGCCGAGCAACGCGCCGACCGCGTCCGGGCCGGCGTTGAAGGTCTGGGGGACCAGCTCGGTGTCGCCGAGTTCCTCCGCGAAGAAGCCCTCGCTCACCCCGGCCACCGCCGCCGCGTGGGTCACGTTGGGGAAGTAGCCGAGGCGCAGCTCGGCGGCGGCCCCCAGGTCCGCCGGGCCGTCCGCCTCGTCCACCCGGTCGGCGCGGCTGCACGCGGTCGCGGCCAGGAGCAGCGCGGCGCCGACCGCGACGGCGCGGGCGGACCCTCTCCGCACGGGGGTGGTGGTCATGCTCGTTCCCGTTCCTCTCGGTGTCGCGGTCACGCCTCGTGGCCGAGTGGGCCCGGGGACGACCCGGCGGGACCGTCGCCGTCGGGGATCACCGGCAGGGGACGGCCGACGAGACCGGCGGCGGCGGTCGTGCCGTCGGCGGGGTCGATCAGCAGGAACGCGCCGGTCCGGTGGGAGTCGGCGTAGTCGTCGACGGGCAGCGCCTGGGCGCACCTGATCCGCACCCGCCCGATGTCGTTCAGCTCCAGCAGGTCCGGGGCCGGTGACGACCCCAACCGCTGTTCGTCGAAGCGGGCGGCGAGTTCGGTGACGATCGCCGGCACGGTGCGGGTGCCGTGCTTGACCAGGAGCCGGGTCCCGGGGCGCAGCGGGCGGTCGGCCAACCAGCACAGCACGGCGTCGAGTTCCTCCCTGGGAGTGGGGGCCGACGTCGCGCCCGCGATCAGGTCGCCCCGCCCGATGTCGAGGTCGTCGCCCAGCACGAGGGTCACCGACTGGCCCGGCACCGCGTGCGGGAGCGGGCCGTCCGCCGTGTCGATGCGCGCCACCGTGCTGGTCAGGCCGGCGGGTGAGACGGTGACGCGGTCACCGGGCCGGACCGTCCCGGCGGCCACCTGCCCGGCGTAGCCCCGGTAGTCGGGGTGCTCCGGGGTGCGCGGGCGGATCACGTACTGCACGGGGAACCGGAAGGGCGCGTCGCGGTGGTCGGTCGCCACCGGGGTGGTCTCCAACAGCTCCAGCAAGGTCGGTCCCGCGTACCAGGGAGTCGCCGTCGACGGGCGTGCCACGTTGTCGCCGACCAACGCCGACACCGGCACCGACCGCACGCGCCCGGCCGGGTAGCCCAGCGCCGAGGCGTGGGTGGCGAAGTCCTTGGCGATCGACTCGTAGGTCCCCTGGTCGTAGCCGACGAGGTCGATCTTGTTGACCGCGAGGACGAGGTGGGGGACCCCGAGCAGGGCGGCCACGGCGGCGTGCCGACGTGTCTGCTCCAGCAGCCCGCGCCGCGCGTCGACGAGGAGCACGGCCAGCTGCGCGGTCGACATCCCGGTCACCGTGTTGCGGGTGTACTGCACATGGCCGGGCGTGTCGGCCAGGACGAAGGTGCGGCGGGGCGTGGCGAAGTAGCGGTAGGCGACGTCGATGGTGATGCCCTGCTCCCGTTCCGCGCGGAGGCCGTCGACCAGCAGGGACAGGTCCGGCGTCGCCAGGCCCCGGTCCGCGCTGGCGCGGGTGACGGCGTCCAGCTGGTCGGCGAGGACCGACTTCGTGTCGTGCAGCAGCCGACCCACCAGCGTGGACTTGCCGTCGTCCACGCTGCCGGCGGTGGCCAGGCGGAGCAGGCCGCGGGTGTTCTCGCCGTGTCGCGCACCGACCATCAGAAGTAGCCCTCCCTCTTGCGGTCCTCCATGGCGGCCTCGGAGAGCCGGTCGTCGGCGCGGGTCGCCCCGCGCTCGGTCAACCGGCTGGCCGCGACCTCGTCGATCACCTCGTCCACCGTCGAGGCGGTGGACTCCACCGCCCCCGTGCAGGAACCGTCACCGACGGTGCGGTAGCGGACCGTGGCGCGGCGGACGGCCTCACCGTCCCGAGGCCCGCCCCACGGCCCACTGGTCAGCAACATCCCGTCGCGGGCGAACACCTCCCGCTCGTGGGCGAAGTACAGGGAGGGCAGCGGCACGCCCTCCCGCGCGATGTAGGCCCAGACGTCGAGTTCGGTCCAGTTCGACAGCGGGAACACCCGGACGTGCTCCCCGGGCTGGTGGCGGCCGTTGTACAGGTTCCACAACTCCGGGCGCTGCCGGCGGGGCTCCCACTGGCCGAAGGAGTCGCGCGGGCTGAAGACCCGCTCCTTGGCCCTGGCCCGCTCCTCGTCCCGGCGGCCCCCGCCGAAGACCGCGTCGAACCGGTGCTCGGCGATGCTGTCCAGCAACGGCACCGTCTGGAGCGGGTTGCGGGTGCCGTCGGGGCGTTCGACCAGTCGGCCGTCGGCCAGCCAGTGCTCGACCTCGGCGACGACCAGTCGCAGGCCGTGCTCGGCGACCAGGCGGTCCCGGAACTCCAGGACCTCGGGGAAGTTGTGCCCGGTGTCGACGTGCAGCAGCGGGAAGGGCACCGGCGCCGGCCAGAACGCCTTGATCGCCAACCAGACGAGCAGCGTGGAGTCCTTCCCACCGGAGAACAGGATCACCGGCCGGTCGAACTCACCCGCGGCCTCCCGGAGGACGTGGATCGACTCCGATTCGAGCGCGTCCAGCGTGGACAGCGGGTCGGCCTCGGAACCGACTGGCGGGGCGACGGCGACCATCGGCGGGGACGGGGAGTGCTGGGGTGGGGTGTGCGGCGTGACGTTGCCCATCGGCGCCTCTCTCACGGCGGATCGGTGGCGGTGGTGTGGAGGGGGATGCGGGGCGGGCGCAGGACTGGTCGCCCGCCGGTCACGGGTCGGGGCCGTGTCAGCCGTGCAGCCCGCACTCCGTCTTCCGCAGGCCGGCCCACCGCCCGCTTCGCGGGTCGGAACCGGGCGCGGGACGACTGGTGCACGGTCGACAGCCGATGGAGGGGTAGCCGGCCGCCACGAGCGGGTTGACCAGCACCTGGTGTTCGGCGGCGTAGTCGGCCATGTCCTCGTCGCTCCAGAAGGCGAGGGGGTTCACCTTCACCAGGCCGTGGCGTTCGTCGAAGGTCACCAACGGCGTGTCCGCCCGCGTCGGTGCCTCCACCCTCCGCACCCCGGTCACCCAGGCGCGGTAGCCGGAGAGCGTGCGGCGCAACGGTGCGACCTTCCGCAGCGCGCAGCACCGGTCGGGGTCGCGGGCGAACAGGTCCGGTCCCTCGATCGCGTCCTGCTCGGACACCGTGCGCTCGGGGACCACGTCGACCACCCGCACCGGATAGGTGGTGGCCACCGCGTCACGGGTGCCGATGGTCTCGGCGAAGTGGTAACCGGTGTCGAGGAAGAGGACCGCGACACCGGGCCGAGCCCGGGACGCGAGGTGGACCAACACCGCGTCCTGCATGTTGGAGGCGACGATCCAGTCGTCGCCGAAGGTCCGCGCGGTCCACGCCAGGACGGTGGCGGCGTCCGCTCCGGCCAGCTCGCGGGCGCCGTGCTCGGCCAGCGCCCGCGACTCCGCCCGCCGCGCGTCCGTGTTGTCGGGGGCGGGGCCGGCTCCGTTGGCCCTCGGGCGGGTGGCGCTCATGGGGACACCTCCGGTAAGGCGAGGCCGAGCATGCGCACCGCGAAGACGCGCCGGCACGCGGCGCAGCGCCAGGCCCCGGCGTGGTCGGCTTCCGGGTACAGGTCCTCGTCCGCGCAGTACGGGCAGTAGTGGGGGACGGCTCGGTCGGTCACGTGAGCGCCCCGGCCTCGGCCCGCTGCGCCCACCGCGCGAACCGTTCCCCCGGTTCACGCTGCTCCACGTACCGACGGACCACGCGTTCCACGTAGTCCGGCAGCTCCTCGGCGGTCACCTTCAGCCCCCGCAGCTTCCGGCCGAACCCGGCGTCCAGGCCCAGCCCACCGCCCAGGTGCACCTGGAACCCCTCGACCTGCCGGCCGTCCTCGGCCCGGACGATCTGCCCCTTGAGGCCGATGTCGGCGACCTGGGTGCGGGCGCACGCGTTCGGGCAGCCGTTGATGTTCACGGTGACCGGGTCACCGAGGTCCGATCCCACGTCGGCGAGGCGACGTTCCAACTCGGACACCAACTCCGCGGCCCGGCCCTTGGTCTCGACGATCGCGAGCTTGCAGAACTCGATGCCGGTGCACGCCATGACGCCCCGCCGCCACGGCCGGTCGTCCGAACGCAGCCCGAGGGAGTCCAGATCGGACCGCAGCGCGGCCAGCTGCGCCTTGGGCACGTCGAGCACCAGGAGGTTCTGGTGCACGGTGGTGCGGACCCGGCCGGACCCGGCGCGCTCGGCCGCCTTGGCCAGCGCCACCAGGGTCGACCCGGAGACCCGCCCCGCGACGGTGGTCGCGCCCACGTAGTAGCGGCCGTCGCGTTGCCGGTGCACCCCGACGTGGTCGCGGTCCCGAACGGCCGGCGGGGGAGCGGGACCGTCGGTGAGCCGCCGGCCCAGGTACTCCTCCTCCAGCACCTGCCGGAACCGTTCGGCACCCCAGTCGGCGACGAGGAACTTCAGGCGCGCCCGGTGCCGCAGCCGCCGGTAGCCGTAGTCGCGGAAGATCCGCACGACGCCGTGCCACACGTCCGGGACGTCGTCGAGGGGGACCCACGCCCCCAGTCGCACCGCCAGCCGGGGGTTGGTGGACAGCCCACCGCCGACCCACACGTCGAACCCCGGGCCGTGTTCGGGGTGGTCGACGCCGACGAAGGACACGCAGTTGGTCTCGTGCACCACGTCCTGGCGGGGGGACCCGGACACCGCCGACTTGAACTTGCGGGGCAGGTTGGACAGCTCGGGGTCACCGATGTAGCGGCGGGTGATCTCCTCGATGGCGGGAGTGCCGTCGACGATCTCGTCCTCGGCGATCCCGGCCACCGGGGAGCCCAGCACCACCCGGGGGCAGTCCCCGCACGCCTCGGTGGTGGACAGCCCCACGGCCTCCAGCTCCCGCCAGATGGCCGGTACGTCCTCGATGCGCACCCAGTGGAGCTGGACGTTCTGCCGGTCGGTGATGTCGGCGGTGTCCCGCGCGTAGGTCTGGGACACCTCCCCGATGACGCGGAGCTGTTCCGTCGTCAGCGCTCCGCCGTCGATCCTGACCCGGAGCATGAAGTACTCGTCGTCGAGTTCCTCCGGGGCCAGCACGGCCGTGCGCCCGCCGTCGATCCCGGGGCGGCGCTGGGTGTACAGGCCCCACCAGCGGAACCTGCCGCGCAGGTCCGCCGGGTCGATGCTGGCGAACCCGCCGGCGGCGTACCGGGACTCGATGCGGGAGCGCACGTTCAGCGGGTTGTCGTCCTTCTTGGACCGCTCGTTGGGGTTGAGCGGCTCCCGGTACCCCAGGGCCCACTGCCCTTCACCACGACGACGTGGGGGCGTGCTCGTCGCCTCGGGTGGGGAAACCATGCGTGACCTCCGACGTTCGGACGGTGCGCGCGGGGTGCGGTGGCCGACGCCCGGGAGACGGGCGGAGGGAGGACCAGCCGACGCACCCGGCGCCTGCTGGTGGAAGAGGAGAGCGGCGCGGGTCTAGCGGCCGGGACGGCACAGTGCGCTGGCGACGCGCTTGTAGTCGACGTGACGTCGAGCTACCAGTCGCATACGCAGTGCGGTCATGGCTTCGAGCCTGCCACGGGCGTGAACCCCGGTCCACCCCCGACCGCATGGTGGGAAACGGCGGCGGGGACGGTCCTCCCGTGGTCGTGGGGGTGGGATCCGGTCGGCGCCTCGGGGCCACCACCGGGCGGGGCGGCGTGGACCCGGTCACGTGGAGAGCCCGCCCACGACCGCGGGGAGCGGTCCTCCACCGCCCGTCTGGTCGTCGACGGCGCGGTGGAACACTGCGGAGGTGCCCTCGACCCTGCCCGACGGTGAGCCGGTCCCCTCGGACGGTTCCCTGCCCCCGGAAGCGCTGTCCACCTTCGGACGGCGGCCCTTCGGTGTCTACGTCCACGTCCCGTTCTGCGCCACCCGGTGCGGCTACTGCGACTTCAACACCTACACCCCCGGCGAGCTGGGCGGGGCTGCCTCCCCCGACTCCTGGGCGGAGGCGGCGCGCCGGGAACTGGAACTCGCGGCCACCGTCCTCGGCGACGGCCGGCCCGTCGACACGGTCTTCGTCGGAGGGGGCACCCCCTCCCTGTTGGGCGCGGACCGCCTGGTCGAGGTGCTGGGCTGGATCCGCGACACCCTCGGGCTCGCCCCGGACGCGGAGGTGACCACCGAGGCGAACCCGGAGTCCACCTCTCCCCGGTTCTTCGAGACCCTCCGCGCCGGCGGGTACACCCGGGTTTCGCTGGGCATGCAGTCCGCCGCCCGGCACGTGCTCGCCGTCCTGGACCGCCAGCACTCGCCGGGGCGGGCCGCCGCCTCGGCGAGGGAAGCCCGGGCGGCGGGGTTCGAGCACGTCAACCTCGATCTCATCTACGGAACGCCCGGCGAGACCGACCAGGACCTGCTGGCGTCGCTGGACACGGTCGTCGAGGCCGGTGTTGACCACGTCTCGGCCTACGCGCTCATCGTCGAGGACGGGACGGCCCTGGCCAGGAGGGTGCGGCGCGGGGACCTGCCCGCCCCGGACGACGACGTGCTCGCCGCCCGCTACGAACTCCTCGACGACACCCTGGGCCGAGCCGGCTTCGGCTGGTACGAGGTGTCCAACTGGGCGCTGACCTCAGCCGGACCGGGGGCGCGGTGCCGGCACAACCTCGGCTACTGGACGGGGGGCGACTGGTGGGGAGTCGGCCCGGGCGCCCACAGCCACGTCGGCGGGGTGCGGTGGTGGAACGTCAAGCACCCGGCCCGCTACGCGGGTCTCCTCACCCAGGGACGCACCCCCGCCGCCGGGCGGGAGGTCCTGGCGGAGGCGGACCAGCTGGTGGAGCGGGTGCTGCTGGAGCTGCGGGTCGTCGACGGGCTCCCCGTGGAGGTGCTGGCCGGGTCTGCGCGCGCCGAGGCCGAGGCCGCGGCCTCGGAGGGGCTACTCGACCCGGCGGCGCTGCGGTCGGGACGGGCGGTGCTGACCAGGAGGGGGCGGCTCCTCGCCGACGGCGTGGTCCGCCGACTGGTCGCCTGACCGCCTGTCACCCGGTACCGGTACCGTCGCCGGGCGTCACGATCGAGCCGCGGCCGAGGAAGGCTGACCTCACGGTCCCCTGACACCACTAAACTTGGATCAGGCGCGCCCCGGCCACCGGGTCGGCGGTGTCGTCTACCCAGGCATCCGGACGAGGTGGGAGGCACCTGATGGCGACCGCGGAGGAACGCCGATTCGAGGTGCTGCGCGCGATCGTCGCCGACTACGTCTCCACCCACGAACCGGTCGGTTCCAAGGCGATCGTCGACCGGCACAACCTCGGCGTCTCCAGCGCGACCGTGCGCAACGACATGGCCGCGTTGGAGGAGGACGGGCTGATCACCCAGCCGCACACCAGCGCTGGCCGGGTCCCGACGGACAAGGGCTACCGCCTGTTCGTCGACCGGCTCAGCGAGGTGAAGCCGCTGTCGCGGGCGGAGCGGCGGGCCATCCGCAGCTTCCTGGACGGCGCGCTCGACCTCGACGACGTCCTGCGGCGCAGCGTGCGGTTGCTCGCCCAGCTGACCAGGCAGGTCGCCGTCGTGCAGTACCCGACGCTCACGCGGTCGACGGTGCGGCACCTGGAGGTCGTGCCGATCACCTCGGCGCGGCTGATGTTGGTGCTCATCACCGACACCGGCCGGGTCGACCAGCGGATGGTCGACCTCGCCGACGTCATCGGCGAGGACGACGTCGGCAGGTTGCGCACCATCCTGAACTCCGCGATGGTCGGGCAACGCCTGCCCGAGGCGTCCGCGAAGGTCGCCGAGCTGCCCGAGCAGGCCCCCGCCGAACTGCGGGACTCGGTGCTGCGGGTGTGCGGGGTGCTGATCGAGTCGTTGGTGGAGCACCCGGAGGAGCGGCTCGTGCTGGGTGGCACGGCGAACCTCACCCGCAACATCACCGACTTCCCCGGTTCGCTGCGCCAGGTGCTGGAGGCGCTGGAGGAACAGGTCGTCGTGCTCAAGCTCCTCGCCACGGCCCGCGACTCCGGCACCGTGACGGTGCGCATCGGCGGGGAGAACGAGGCGCGGGAGATGCGGGACACCTCGGTGATCTCGGTGGGCTACGGGGTGCACGACATGGTGTTGGGCGGGATGGGGGTGGTCGGCCCCACCCGGATGGATTATGCGGGGACGATGGCGGCGGTCCGCGCGGTCGCCACCTACGTGGGGGAGATACTCGCTGGACGCTGACCACCTCCGGCCGTGGGACAGACCAGGGCCGGACGTGGAACATGGACGGGAACCCCATCGAACGGGCAGTGGCCGACCCGCCCGGTGCGACCCGAGGAGCGGGTGCCACTGCCGGCAACCGAGGTGCGCGCCGTGGGGGCGCGCGAACCGAGCGAGAGCGCGGCAGCCGCGGGTGGCGGCGGCTGCGACAGGAGGACTGGAGAAGGTGGCCAAGGACTACTACGGCTTGCTCGGAGTGAGCCGGGACGCCACGCCGGACCAGCTCAAGCGGGCCTACCGCAAGCTGGCCAGGGAACTGCACCCCGACGTCAACCCGGATGCGGACGCCCAGCAGCGCTTCCGGGAGGTGACCGCCGCCTACGAGGTGCTGTCGGACCCGCAGAAGCGCAAGATCGTCGACCTGGGCGGTGACCCGCTCGCCAACGGCGGCGGTGGTGGCGGTCGGGGAGCGTCCGACCCGTTCGCCGGGTTCGGGCTCGGCGACATCATGGACGCCTTCTTCGGTGGTGGCGGCCCGGGCGGCGGAGGACGCGGCCCCCGCAGCCGGGTGCAGCCCGGCAAGGACGCCCTGCTCCGGCTGGAGCTCACGCTGGAGGAGTGCGCCAGCGGCATCAGCAAGGAGATCGCCGTCGACACGGCGATCGTCTGCGACCTGTGCCACGGGACCGGCTGCCAGAACGACTCCGTACCGGAGATGTGCGACACGTGCGGCGGTCGCGGCGAGGTCCAGTCCGTGCAGCGGTCGTTCCTCGGCCAGGTCGTCACGGCGCGGCCCTGCCCCACCTGCAAGGGGTACGGCGAGGTCATCCCCGACCCCTGCCGCCGCTGCGACGGTGAGGGCCGGGTCCGCGCCCGCCGCGAGATCACCGTGAAGATCCCCGCCGGTGTCGGGGACGGCATGCGGGTGCGCCTGAGCAACCAGGGGGAGGTCGGCGTGGGCGGCGGCCCGGCCGGTGACCTCTACGTCGAGGTCGTCGAGCTACCCCACGAGGTCTTCGTGCGCGAGGGCGCGGAGCTGCACTGCACGTTGTCGATCCCGATGACGGCTGCCGCCCTCGGAACGGTCATCCCGTTGGAGACCCTGCACGGCGCCGAGGAGATCCGCGTCGAACCCGGCACCCAGTCGGGCACCGAGGTGCTGCTCAGCGGGCGTGGCATGCCCAAGCTGCGTCCGAACGGGCGCACCGCCGGCACCGGTGACCTGCACGTCCACCTGGAGGTCGCGGTGCCCACCCGGCTCGACAGCCGGCAGACGGAACTGCTCCGGGAGCTGGCCGCGCTGCGCGGTGAGGAACAGGAGGACCTGGCCGCCGCCCACACCAACGGCAGGAGCGGCGGGCTCTTCTCCCGGCTGCGCGACTCGTTCGGTCACCGCTGAGGTGCGGGACCGGGACCGCCGCACGGCCGGGCTCCCCGTCTTCCTCGTCGACGGGCTGCCCGAGGCCGGCGAGGTGGACCTGACCGGCGAGGAGGGGCGGCACGCGTCGACCGTGCGGCGGCTGCGGGCGGGGGAGGAGCTGCTGCTCGGCGACGGAGCGGGCGGCCGGGCCCGCTGCCGGGTGACCTCGCTCGGCCGGGGTGAACTGCGCGTGGAGGTCCTGGAGCACTGGTTCGAACCCGCTCCGGCGCTGCGGGTGACCCTCGCGCAGGCGTTGGTCAAGGGCGACCGGGGCGAGCTGGCGGTCGAACTCGCCACCGAGGCCGGTGTCGACGCGGTCGTGCCGTGGCGGGCCGAGCGGTGCGTGGCGAAGTGGGAGGACGGCCCGCGTGGCGCGAAGGGGCTGACCCGCTGGCGGTCGTCGGCCCGGTCCGCGGCGAAACAGGCCCGGCGGGCCTGGCTGCCGGCGGTCGAGGAGCCGCTGGGCCTGAGCGGGCTCGCCGCTCGGGTGGCCTCCGCCGACCTCGCGCTGGTCCTCCACGAGGTCGCCGACCAGCCCCTGCCAGCCGTGCCCCTCCCCGCCTCCGGGGAGGTGCTGCTGGTCGTCGGCCCGGAGGGCGGGATCACCGACCGCGAGTTGGCCGCGCTCACCGAGGGTGGGGCGGTCCCGGTGCGCATGGGGCGCACCGTGCTCCGCGCCTCCACCGCCGGGGTGGTGGCGCTGGGTGCGCTGGGCGCGCTGACCGGCCGGTGGTGACGTGACCCGGATCTGATCGTGAAGCATTAGCCTGGGGCCATGAGTGAAGCGGAAGCGGACTGCCTGTTCTGCCGTGTCGTCGCCGGTGAGCTGCCGAGCACGATCGTGCGGGAGACCGACACCGTGGTGGCGTTCCGGGACATCAACCCGCAGGCGCCCACCCATGTGCTCGTGATCCCGAGGGCCCACTACGCGGACGCCGCCGAGGTGGGGCGCGAGGAGCCGTCGCTGTTGGTGGACATGCTCAACGTCGCGGCCGGGGTCGCCGAGGAGGAGGGGCTGACCGGCACGGGCTACCGGACGTTGTTCAACACCGGTGCCGACGCGGGGCAGACCGTCTTCCACGCCCACCTGCACCTGCTCGGCGGTGAGCCGCTCGGCGGCCTCGTGGGAGGCGTGCTCAAGGCTCCCTCGGACGCGTGACGAGGGAGCACGTCCCGTCACCCCGTGCGCGGGTAGTCGAATCAACAGTGCGTCCCGGCGCCCGGGCCAGCTAGCATCGTGGCGTGGCCGTTCGGCGCCGGGCGCACCGGACGGGAGTCGAGAGGCGCGCGCAGGCGCAGAAGGCAGGCCCGAGAGCACGTGGCTGGATCCGCAGCGAGAACCGCTCGCAGTGTCGACACGACATCGGGGGGCGGGACCGCCCCGGCCGGAGCGGCGAACACAGCAGGCAACGGGTCGGCGGGCGGGCCAGGACGGGCACGCTCCAGCATCGTCGTTCCCGACCCCCTCGTCCTGGGGCTGCTGGGCTCCCAGGACGAGAACCTCCGCGCGTTGGAGGGGCTGGTCAGCGCCGATGTCCACGTCCGGGGCAACGAGGTCACCCTCTCGGGGGCCCCTGCCGACGTGGCCTTCGCCGAGCGCCTGTTCAACGAGCTGGTGACGCTCGTGGGCAGGGGAGAACACCTCAAACCGGACGTGGTGCGCCGCACGGTGGGCATGCTCTCCGCCGACAGCGGCGAGTCGCCCGCCGAGGTGCTGAGCCTGGACATCCTCTCCCGTCGCGGCCGCTCGATCCGCCCCAAGACGCTGAACCAGAAGAGGTACGTCGAGGCCATCGACCACCACACGGTGGTCTTCGGGATCGGCCCGGCGGGAACGGGCAAGACCTACCTGGCGATGGCCAAGGCGGTGCAGGCGCTCCAGGCGAAGCAGGTCAACCGCATCATCCTGACCCGCCCGGCCGTGGAGGCCGGGGAACGCCTGGGCTACCTGCCCGGCACCCTCTACGAGAAGATCGACCCGTACCTGCGGCCCCTCTACGACGCGCTGCACGACATGATCGACCCCGACTCGGTGCCCCGGCTGACGCAGGCCGGCACGATCGAGGTCGCTCCGCTGGCGTACATGCGAGGGCGCACCCTGAACGACGCCTTCATCATCCTGGACGAGGCGCAGAACACCACGCTGGAACAGATGAAGATGTTCCTCACCCGCCTCGGCTTCGGATCGAAGATCGTCGTCACCGGTGACGTGACCCAGGTCGACCTGCCCAGCGGGGCGACCAGCGGGCTCCGTATGGTCCGGGACGTCCTCGAGGGCGTGGACGACGTCCACTTCTCCACGTTGACCAGCAAAGACGTGGTCCGACACCGGCTGGTCAGCGACATCGTGGAGGCCTACGACCGTTGGCACGCCCGGCACGACAACAACTCTGACGACCAGGAGGAATCGGACCGGGGTCGTGGCTCGGCCGGGCGGCAGGGCCGCGGCCGGCGCCGGGACCGGTGAACGACATGAGTATCGAGATCGCCAACGAATCCGGCGTGGCCATCGACGAGAAGTCCGTGGTGGCGGCCGCGCGGTACGCCCTCGACCAGATGGGGGTCAGCCCGCTCGCCGAGCTGTCGGTGCTGCTCGTGGAGCTGGACACGATGTCCGACCTGCACGAGCGGTGGATGGACCTGCCGGGGCCGACCGACGTGATGGCCTTCCCGATGGACGAGCTGGACTCCGCGCGGCGACCGGACGCCGGTGGTTCCGGCCCCGCGTTGCTGGGGGACATCGTGCTGTGCCCCGAGTTCGCCCGGGACCAGGCCAAGAAGGCCGGTCACAGCCTGAGCCACGAGCTGCACCTGCTGACCATCCACGGCGTGCTGCACCTCCTCGGGTACGACCACGCGGAACCGGCCGAGGAGCGGGAGATGTTCGCGCTCCAGAACCGGCTGCTCGCCGAGTTCCAACACGAGTTCACCGAGGCCAGGCGGCTCGCCAGGCAGCACAGCGCCGACTCGCGGGTGTTGGGCGCGGTCGGGCTGGATGACGATTCCGCGGCCGAGGCGCCCGACCACCGGTCGGGCGACACCGGCAGCTGAGGCGAGGAGCTGAGCATGTCGAGCCTTCCGGTGTTCCTCCCGGTCGCGATCCTGCTGGTGGCGCTGGCAGGGGTCTTCGCGGCGGCGGACTCGGCGATCAGCACGGTCTCCCGGGCCCGCGTCGAGGAAATGGTCCGGGCCGGGCGCAACGGCGCCTCCCGGCTCGCCGCCGTCGTCGCCGACCGACCCCGGCACATCAACCTGCTCGTCCTGCTGCGCCTGGGGTGCGAGCTCACGGCGACCGTGCTGGTCACGGTCGTGGTCGTGGAGGCGTTCGACCCCGACTGGCTGGCGGTGCTCATCGCCGGGCTGGTGATGCTCGTCGTGTCCTACGCCCTCATCGGGGTGGGACCGAGGACGATCGGCCGGCAGCACCCCTACGGCGTGGGTTGCCTGCTGGCCGGACCGGTGTGGTTGCTCGCCAGAGTGCTCAGCCCCTTGAGCCGGCTGCTCATCCTGGTCGGCAACGCGATCACCCCGGGCCGGGGTTTCCGGGAGGGACCGTTCTCCTCGGAGGTCGAGCTGCGCGAGCTGGTCGACATGGCCGAGCAGCGGGGTGTGGTCGCGGCGGGCGAGAGCCAGATGATCCACTCGATCTTCGACCTCGGGGGGACCGTCGCCCGCGAGGTGATGGTGCCCCGCACCGAGATCGTGTGGATCGAGCAGCACAAGACCGTCCGCCAGGCCCTGGCGTTGTGCCTACGCACCGGGTACACGCGGGTGCCGGTGATCGGCGAGAGCGTCGACGACATCGTCGGCGTGGTCAACCTGAAGGACCTGGTCCGGCACGCGGTGGAGGCGAGCGGTCCGGCGGCGCTCGACCGCACGTCGGGCACCCACACCCCGGTCTCCGACCTGATGCGGCCGGTCGCGTTGGTGCCCGACTCCAAGCGCCTGGTGGACCTGCTCAAGGAGATGCAGATCTCCCGCAACCACCTGGCCGTGGCGGTGGACGAGTACGGCGGCACCGCGGGCCTGTTGACGATCGAGGACATCCTCGAGGAGATCGTCGGCGAGATCACCGACGAGCACGACGTGGGGGAGCGTCCGCCGGTCGAGATGCTGCCGGACGGCACCGCGAGGGTGAGTGCCCGGCTGCCGTTGGACGACCTGGCGGAGTTGTTCGACCTCGAGCTGGAGGAACACGACGTCGACACCGCCGGCGGATTGTTGGCCCACCGGCTGGGCCGGGTCCCGCTGCCCGGTGCCGAGGCCGACATCGACGGCCTGTGGCTGCGGGCGGAGGGCGGCAAGGACAACCGGGGACGGATTCGGATCACGACGCTGCTGGCGCGGCGGACGGGCCCGGCCCGGCGCCGACCCACCAGCGCGGTGGACACCGAGCCCGCGGAGGCCGAGGCGGCCCAGCGGGCGATCGCTGACAGTCATGACCAGGAAGGGAGCGCCGCCCGTGGCTGAATCGCCGGCCGTCACCACTGAACTGGGTCAGGAGGACAGCAAGATCGTGGTCCTCGCGAGGTCCGTACGCGCCAGGACGGGCGCGGCCGAGGGCGCGGCGGTTCGGGACCTGGACGGCCGGACCTACGCGGCCGCCACCGTCACCCTGCCGTCGCTGCGGCTCACCGCCGTCCAGGCGGCCGTGGCCGCGGCGGTGGCCAGCGGCGCGGAGGGGCTGGAGGCGGTGGCCGTGGTCACCGAGGCCGGTGACGTCGACGAGGCCTCCCGTGCCGTGGTCCACGACCTCACCCCTGACGCCCTGCTGATCCGCGCGGACGCCAGCGGGGCAGTGGTGGCCGCCGGGGCCGTCAACGGCTGAGAGCCGCCCCGGCGGTGGGTCCCGCGCCTCGGACGCGTTCCGCGCGCATCGGCGGAGGTGTTCGGCTCCTGAGCCGTCCCGGATCGGATCCCTGGCGCCTGGGCTCGCCCGACCGTCCCGCCCGCCTTTCGGCGGTGCGGGGCGAGGGGATGCCTCCGTGGTGAGCAGCTGGGGCACGCGCGCTCGCCTCGGCGGTCGGCCAGCCCGTGTCGGGGGACGACGCCACGGCGCGGTCGGCGTGCCGCGTGCGTGCCGAGCCCGTTCCGCACCAGCCGCGACAGGACCTCACCGAAGCCGGGGGTGAACCGCGACCCCCCGAGCCTCGCGGCGATGGCGGCCCGCTCCACCTCGGTGCGCACGGCGGCGGGGGTCGCCCTCGCGAGGCCCCGCGCCGGCGGGGCCCGCCCAGGAGGCGCTGGTCACGGGCCGGGGGTGCCCAGAGGTGCGGCACCGTCAGCGACAATGGGGGGCATGACCACCCCGGCTGACGACTTCCGGTCCGGCTTCGCCTGCTTCGTCGGGCGCCCGAACGCGGGCAAGTCCACCCTGACGAACGCGTTGATCGGCACGAAGGTGGCCATCACCTCCAGCAAGCCCCAGACCACGCGGCACGCCATCCGTGGCATCGTGCACCGGCCGGACGCCCAGCTCGTGGTGGTGGACACCCCGGGCCTGCACCGCCCGCGCACCCTGCTCGGGCAGCGGCTCAACGACGTGGTGCGGGAGACCTGGTCGGAGGTCGACGTCGTCGGCTTCTGCGTCCCGGCTGACCAGCGCATCGGTCCCGGTGACAAGTACATCGCCACCGAGCTGCGGTCGATCGCCCGCAAGACGCCCGTGGTCGGCATCGTCACCAAGACCGACCTCGTGCCGCAGCAGCGGGTCGCCGAGCAGCTGCTGGCCCTCCAGGAGCTGATGGACTTCGCCGAACTGGTGCCCGTCTCGGCCGTGGACGGCTACCAGGTGGATGTCGTGGCCGACCTGCTGGTCGGCCGCCTCCCGGTCGGTCCCCCGCTCTACCCGGACGGGGAGCTCACCGACGAGCCGGAGGCCACACTGGTGGCCGAGCTGATCCGGGAGGCCGCGCTGGAGGGGGTGCGGGACGAACTGCCGCACTCCATCGCCGTGACCATCGACGAGATGGCGCCCAGGGAGGGGCGGGACGACCTGGTGGACGTCTACGCGGTGGTCCACGTGGAGCGCTCCAGCCAGAAGTCCATCGTCATCGGGCAACGCGGCCAGCGGCTCCGCGAGGTGGGGGCCACCGCGCGGCAGCACATCCAGAAGCTGCTGGGGACGAAGATCTACCTGGACCTCCACGTGAAGGTGTCCAAGGACTGGCAGCGCGACCCCAAGCAGCTCCGCCGGCTCGGTTTCTGAAGGCGGGAGGGCGGCCGCCACCGCTCCGGGCGGCAGGGGGCGCGGGTCGTGGGCGACCCGGGAGCCGGGTCGCCGTCGGGGGCGGTGACGCGGCGGGACGGTCAGCCGGTGAGGCCCACCGCCAGCAGCAGTCCCCCGGTGCCGAGCAGGCTGACCGCCTGGACGGCCTTCTCCACCCGGCTGCCGGTGCGGAAGCGCAGGCGCCGGGGGAGCAGGTGCAGCCGGTGCCAGCGCCGGCCGGGGCACCGACGCCGACGGCCGGACCGCGCGGGGCGCCGGCACGCCCGCGACGGGCAGCGCAGTCTGAGCGGCCACGCCATCGGAACCCCGTACTCGGTGACGGCGTCCCCGGCGACGTGGACCAGCATCCCGACGGCGACGACGGCTCCGAGCGGCCAGCCCATGCCGTCGGTGGCGCCCGTCCGGACCAGGACGACCGTGAGGACGATCGCGTAACCGGCCGACCAGAGCCGCCGGTGGGCGCGGGTCACCTGCCGCACGCCGCGCGGGAGCGCGTAGCTGAGGGACCGGACGGACGCGGTCAGGCAGAGCAGCAGCACCCCCACGATCACCCAGTGGGTGAGATGTTGGGCGAGGCCGACGACCAGCCCGACGGCCAGGGCCGCGACGGGGGTGTGGGTCAGGTAGCGGTGCGCGCCGTCGCCGGGCAGGTCGTGCCGGGTGCGGGTGACCCGGTACGCGAACCGGGACACCGACTGGGCTCCGCTGGCCAGCAGGGCGGTCAAGGCGCCCCCGGACCTGGAGACGGTGGAGCCGTCGTGGTCGATGTCGGGCAGGAGCGCGGCTCCGGCGGCCACCAGGCCGCCGGTGAGTAAGAGGGGGACGGTCGTCTCCACCCCGGCCAGCGGGGCGAGCGCCATCGTCGTCCCCACCCCCGCCAGCAGACCCGTCGTGCTGTGGCCACCGTTGTTCACCGAACCTCCCGGTCGTCGTGCGATCACTCCACAACTACCGAAGGTGTCGATCTTGTGGCGGGGCGAGACGGTTCGGACCGTGGCGGCGGTGGCCCGGAGGCGGGCGGCAGGGTCGTCGGGTCAGGTCGAGCTGGTGGGTGCGCACCCGGTGAGCGGCCATGCTCGCCCACCGGGTGTCCGCCGGGTGCTCAGGAACAGCACGCGCTCGGAGCGGCCCGCTCGGGCGTGGTGGTCAGCTCCGGGTTCGTGCCGTAGTCGGCGGAGTCGTCCTTGACGACGTAGACCTCCCACGGCTCGCTGCCCGGGCCGTGGACCCAGACCTTGTCCTGCACCGCGTAGCAGCAGGTGGTGTCGTTCTCCACTTCGGTGAACAGGCCCAGCTCGGAAAGGCGGCGGGTCGCCGTGCCCACCTGCTCGCTGGTCTCGACCTCGACACCGAGGTGGTCCAGGACGGTGTCCTGTGCGGGCTCACCCTCCAGCAGCACGAGCTTGAGCGGCGGTTCGGTGACGGCGAAGTTGGCGTAGCCCGGGCGCAGCTTGGCCGGCTCGACATCCAGGAGTTTGGTGTAGAAGGCGATCGAGGCGTCCAGGTCACCCACCCGGAGGGCCAGTTGCAGGCGCGACATGAGTACTCCCTTGGATAGACAGACATCGAAACAGTCGTGGATAGATTGCTCTCTAAATAGATGTGTGTCAAGGTTGGCTCATGTCGAAGCAACGTCCGGCGGTGGACGTCGAGGCCCTGTGCTGCTCGCCGCTGATGCGTCGGCCCCTCTCCGCCGACGAGTCGACGGAGCTCGCCAGGATGTTCAAGGCGTTGGCCGATCCGGTGCGGCTCCGGTTGCTGTCCCTCGTCGCCTCCCACGCGGGCGGAGAGGCATGCGTGTGCGATCTGACGGACGCGTTCGACCTGACCGGACCCACGATCTCGCACCACCTCAAGGTCCTGCGCGAGGCGGGGCTCA
This sequence comes from Actinoalloteichus caeruleus, assembly GCF_049311605.1. Lineage (NCBI taxonomy): Bacteria > Bacillati > Actinomycetota > Actinomycetes > Pseudonocardiales > Pseudonocardiaceae > Actinoalloteichus > Actinoalloteichus caeruleus. Next base: position 4,710,020 of record NZ_CP186005.1, on the reverse strand, counting down.
TCGACGGGGAGCGGCGGGGCACCTGGATCTACTACCGGGTTCGCCCGGCCGCGCTCGGAGCGCTCGCGACCGTGCTGACGGCATCCGCGCTGCCTGAGCGGGTGGACACGTGAACAGCACCGCCGAAAGCGGAGTGGTGGGGCGCCTCTCCTCCCTGGACCGGCTGCTTCCCCTCTGGATCCTGGCGGCGATGCTGCTCGGCCTCCTCGCGGGCCGAGTGGTTCCCGGACTGGGCCCGGCACTGGACACCGTCCAGATCGACGGGATCTCGCTGCCCATCGCGGTCGGCCTGCTGGTCATGATGTACCCGGTGTTGGCGAAGGTCCGCTACGACCGGCTCGACACCGTCACCTCCGACCGTCGGCTCCTGCTCTCCTCCCTGGTGCTGAACTGGGTGGTCGGGCCCGCGCTGATGTTCGCGCTGGCCTGGCTGCTCCTCCCGGACCTGCCCGAGTACCGCACCGGCCTGATCATCGTCGGCCTGGCCCGCTGCATCGCCATGGTCATCATCTGGAACGACCTCGCGTGCGGGGACCGTGAGGCCGCGGCCGTGCTGGTCGCCCTCAACTCGGTCTTCCAGGTGGTGGCCTTCGGGGCCCTGGGGTGGTTCTACCTGGCGGTGCTACCCGGCTGGCTCGGCCTCCCCCAGACCGAGCTGGCGGTCTCCGGCTGGGACATCGCCAGGTCCGTGCTGATCTTCCTGGGGGTTCCCCTGCTCGCCGGCTACCTCACACGCCGACTCGGCGAGCGCGCACGTGGACGGGACTGGTACGAGAACCGGTTCCTGCCCCGGGTCGGCCCCCTGGCCCTGTACGGGCTGCTGTTCACCATCGTCGTGCTCTTCGCGCTCCAGGGGGAGCGGATCACCAGCCGCCCCTGGGATGTCGCGCGTATCGCGCTGCCGCTGCTCGTCTACTTCGCCGCGATGTGGGCCGGCTCCTTCGCACTGGGCCGAGCGCTGGGCCTGGGCTACGAACGCTCCACGACCCTGGCCTTCACCGCGGCCGGCAACAACTTCGAGCTCGCCATCGCGGTGGCCATCGCCACGTTCGGCCTCACCAGCGGGCAGGCGCTCGCCGGCGTGGTCGGCCCGCTGATCGAGGTCCCCGTCCTGGTCGGCCTCGTGTACGTGGCGCTGTGGGCCCGCCGCCTGTTCCCGGCCCCCGGAGGCCGACCGGACGACGATCGTGACGGCGACCTGACCCGCACCAGAGGCGAGGGCTGAGGTCGCGGGGGAACCGGGGAGCCCCCACCACCCGGATGATCCCCTGGGAAGCGGCGGGCCCCCTGACCACCGGTGCTCCCACGGGGTGACGCCGCGACCTGACGCCGTTCCCGGCACGACACGGAGGAGCCACCCATGTCCCACCGGCCCGAGGTCCTGTTCGTCTGCGTGCACAACGCCGGCCGTTCCCAGATGGCCGCCGCCCTGCTGCACCACCGCGCCGGGGGGCGGGTCGACGTCCGTTCGGCCGGTTCCGCCCCGGCGGACTCCGTGAACCCCGCGGTGGTCGAGGTGATGGCGGAGATCGGCCTGGACCTGAGTCGTGAGTTGCCCAAGCCCCTGACCGAGGAGGCGGTGCGCGCGGCCGACGTGGTGATCACGATGGGCTGCGGCGACGCCTGCCCCGTCCACCCGGGCAAGCGCTACCTGGACTGGCGCCTCGACGACCCGGCGGGACTGGGCGTGGCGGACGTCCGACCGATCCGCGACGAGATCGACCGCCGGGTCGTCGCCCTGCTCGCCGAGCTCCTGCCCGCTTCGGGGTGAGCGGGGCGACGTCACCCCCTCGAGGGCTTCCCGTCGGGCCGTGGGCCCGCCTGCCTCAGGACGTCGACGGCGGGTCGACGTGGATCTGCCAGGCGTGGCCGTCGGGGTCCGCGCACACCCCCGAGTAGCCCCACGGCTGGTCGGTGAGTTCGCTGATCACCGCGCCCCCGGCGCTGATGACCCGCGCCACCAGCGCGTCGGCCTCGGCCGGGGACGCGACCGACACCGTCACCAGGCACTCGCTGGTGCCAGGGGAGGCGACCTCGCGGTCGCCGAGCGCCCAGCCGAAGCCCTCGGTGGGGATGAGCGCCAACAGGACGCGGTCATCGAGCCGGAAGGCCAGTGGTTCGGGCACGCCGTCCTCGGTCGGCGGACCGACGAGCTCGAACCCGAAGGCGTCGCGGTAGAACGCCATCGAACGCTGCCGGTCCTCGATCGGCAGGCTGAGGGTGACCTCGCGTGGGGCGACAGGCATCGGTGCTCCGGTTCCTCCGTGGTGGGTTCGTCGGGCCGGCTCCGAAGCTAGCGGAGCGGTACGACATCCCCGCCACGAGAGGAAGGACCCCTGGTGGTGGAGCCCGGGCCCAGTGGTGGCTACCACCCGGCGCGCCCCGGGTGCCCCCGGCGGGGCCTCGGAGTGGGCTCGCGGCGCGACGAACCGCGTCCCGCACCGGCGCGCGTCACGGGCGCGCCCCCGCCACCGTGCGGGTGCGCCCCTCGGCGCACCCGGTGTGACCTGCTCCGCCCTGCCGGTGCCCCTGCCCGGTGCCGCGCCATCCGGGTGGCAGGATGGCCCGGTGAGCCTGTACCGCGATACCGGAGTCGTGCTGCGCGTGCAGAAGCTCGGGGAGGCGGACCGCATCATCACCCTGCTGACCCGGCGGCACGGCAAGATCCGCGCCGTGGGCAAGGGCGTGCGGCGGACGATGTCCCGGTTCGGGGCCAGGCTCGAACCCTTCGGCCACGTCGACCTCCAGCTCTACACCGGCCGGACCCTGGACGTGGTCACCCAGGTGCAGACCCTGGACGCCTTCGGCGCGGGCCTGGTCGACGACTACGAGCGCTACACGGCCGCCTCGGCCGTGCTGGAGGCCGCCGATCGCCTCACCCCCGAGGAACGCACCCCTGCCATGCGGATCTACCTGCTGGTGGTGGGGGCGTTGCGCACCCTGGCCAACGGGGAGCGGGAACCCACCCTGGTGTTGGACGCCTTCCTGCTGCGGGCGATGACCCAGGCGGGCTGGGCGCCGGCGTTGCTGGAGTGCGCCCGCTGCGGGGAACCAGGACCGCACCGGGCGTTCAACGTGCCCGCCGGTGGTTCGGTGTGCCCGACCTGCCGTCCCCCCGGTTCGGTGTCCCCCGCCCCGGAAACCCTCGAACTGCTGTCTGCCCTGCTGCACGGGGACTGGGCGGACGCCGAGGCGGCCAGCGCCGCCAGCCGCCGGGAGGGAGCCGGCCTGGTCGCCGCGCACGTGCAGTGGCACGTGGAGCGGCAGCTGAGGTCCCTCGCCCTGGTCGACCGGCCCGGGGACGACGCGCCGTGGCCGGCCGAGCCGGAGCGCGGTGCCGACATCGCCTCGGCGGGCGCGGACCCGTCGCCGGTGGCCCACTGACCCCGGACGAGGTCGCCGAGGCCTCGGATGCCGGTGTTCGGCGAACGCACGGTCGCCCCGGCGACTCGTGGGCGACCGCCGGGGGAGTGAGCGACCACCCGCTGATCGCTGCGGAGGGCGGTCAGGCAGGATGGGCGATCGCGGGGAACGGCTCACCGGGAGCACGCGGTCCCGGCCCGGGCGATGCCGACACGGCCCAGGACCCGCACGGGTGACGGCGGTCCCACCGCCGGCCCGTCACGGCGACGGTGGCCGCGTCCGATCCGGCACCAGGTTGGTTCGCCGTCGGCCCACGGCCGGCCGAGCCGTTCCCACACGTCGAGGAGGTAGGCACGTCACATGCTGAGTCGTTACCGGTGGGGCCGGGAGCGGTCCGGCGTCTCCGCTCCGGACCCGCATCCCTCCGGCGCCCAACCGCCCGCGATCCCCCGGGAGCTGGTGCCCAACCACGTCGCCCTGGTCATGGACGGCAACGGTCGGTGGGCGCGGGCCAGGGGACTGCCCCGTACCGAGGGCCACCGGCGAGGTGAGGCGGTGCTCATCGACGTCGTCGGCGGGGCCATCGAGCTCGGCGTGAAGTGGTTGTCGGTCTACGCGTTCTCCACGGAGAACTGGAAGCGCAGCCCCGAGGAGGTGCGCTTCCTCATGGGGTTCAACCGGGACGTCATCCGCCGCCAGGTCGACTACCTGGACTCCATCGGTGTACGGGTGCGGTGGGCCGGACGGCGGCCACGGCTGTGGCGGAGCGTGATCCGGGAACTGGAGATCGCCCAGGAGCGGACGAAGGACAACGACGTCCTCACCCTCACCATGTGCGTGAACTACGGAGGGCGGGCGGAGATCGCCGACGCCGCCAGGGAACTCGGCAGGCTCGTCGCCGCCGGGAAGCTCAACCCGGAGCGGATCGACGAGCGGATGCTGACCCGGCGGCTGTACGAGCCGAACATGCCCGACGTCGACCTGTTCCTCCGCCCCTCGGGCGAGCAGCGGACCTCCAACTTCATGTTGTGGCAGTCGGCGTACGCCGAGATGGTCTTCCTGGACACGTTGTTCCCCGACTTCGACCGACGTGAGCTGTGGAAGGCCTGCGACATCTACGCTCGGCGTGACCGCCGGTTCGGGGGTGTGAAGACCCCGGTCGCCGCCGACGCCCCGGCCACCGAGGCCGTTCCCGAGCGGGAGGACCTGCCGTCCTGGGAGGAGCGGGAAGCTGCCCCCGACCCCACCGACGGGGAGTGGGACGTGGAACCCGGCGACGACGAGGACACCGGGGAGAAGGGCGGTGGTGGGACGGGCGAGTCCGGCCAGCGGCCCGCCGGTGACGACCGGTGACCCGGCGCCCCACCCACCGCGAGACCACCCGGCCCGGCCGGGGACACCAGGAGGAACACCCGTGACCGACGAGCCGATGCCCTACCCGGCGCCCCACCCCGAGGCGATGCGCACCGGTTGGGTGCTCGCCGCCGCCAGGGAGGCGCTGGAGCGGTACCACGAGGTCGTCCTCGACGACGACGGCGCGCTCACCTTCCGGCACGGCGACGTCCCCTGCGCGGTGCAGAGCACCGAACTGGTCGAGGGCCTCACCATGCTCAGCCTCACCTGCGTGGTCGCCTGGGACCTGCCCGACGACGCCGAACTGGCGAGGTCGGCGGCGGAGCGGGCCGGCCAGGGGCTCTTCGGGACGCTGGGGGTGATCCGCACCGACCGGGGGATGGACGTCACCCTCCGGTACGCGTTCCCCGCGGAGGGTCTCGGGTCGGCGCCGCTCAGCACCCTGCTCATGCTGGTCGTCTCCACCGCGTCGCAGTTGCGCACCGAGCTGCTCGACCAGCGCTGACACCACCCACACGGCGACCCGCACGGCAGGGGGACGGCAGTGACGACAGGAACGCCGGAGCGAGCCGGCCCCTCGGAGGGGACCGGCGGGGCGAGCGAGCCGCGTGGCTGGCGCTCGCGGATCGGCTCCCTCGAGGTGCTGTGCCTGCTCCTCGTGCTCGCCGTGCTGTTCCAGGACGCCCTCGTCGGGGTGCTGGACAACCCGGCGGTGCGGACGGGGGCGACGGTCTTCGTCGCCGTGTGCGTGCAGGCGTTCCCCTTCCTGCTGCTCGGCGTGATCGTGAGCGGGCTGATCGTCGCCTACGTCCCGGAGAGCGCGCTGCGGCGGGCGTTGCCGGGCAACGACGCCGCGGCGGTGCCGGTGGCCGGCGCGGCCGGGCTGGCGCTGCCCGGCTGCGAGTGCGCCTCGGTGCCGGTGGCCCGGCGGCTCATGCAACGAGGGGTGGCCCCGGCCGTCGCGCTCACCTTCCTGCTGGCGGCTCCCGCGGTGAACCCGATCGTGCTGGTCGCGACGGCGATCGCGTTCCCGGGCCAGCCGATGATGGTGGTCGCCCGGTTCGTCGCCTCCCTGCTCACCGCCGTGGTGATGGGGTGGCTGTGGCTGCGCCTCGGGCGCACGGAGTGGATCGCGGAGCGCGCGTTGCGGCGCGTCCGGTCCGAGCGGACCGGACCGCGCTGGCGGGTGCTGGTGGAGACCGTGCGCCAGGATCTGGTGGAGGCCGGCGGTTTCCTGGTGCTGGGCGGGCTGGCCGCCGCGGTGCTGAACGTCGCGGTGCCGGCGGAGTGGATGGACTCCCTCGGCGGGCAGCTCGTCCTCGCCGTGGTCGTGATGGCCCTGCTGGCCGTCGTCCTGGCGTTGTGCAGCGAGGCCGACGCGTTCGTGGTGGCCTCGCTGCCCGGGATACCGCTCACCGCGAAACTGGTGTTCCTGGTGGTGGGGCCGGCGGTTGACGTGAAGCTCATCGCGCTCCAGTCCGGCACCTTCGGCAGGGCCTTCGCCGCCCGCTTCGCCCCGGCGACGTTCGTGGTGGCGGTGGTGTGCGCCCTCGCGGTCGGTGTCCCGCTGTTGGGGGCCTCGTGATCGTCCCGGGGTGCGCGGGACGGCCCGCCCCGGCGGTACTGACGGGAAGCGACGAGGAAGGCGGCCACGGTGCGACGTGAGACCCAGAACGTGCTGCTGATCCTGCTGGGCGGCGCGCTGCTGAAGATCTCCTGGAACGAGACCTACCTGCGCTACGTGCGGCCCTCACTGCTGCCGCTGGTGGTTTTCGCCGGCGTGGCGATGATCCTGGTCGCCGCGCTCGCCATCGCCAGGGACATCTCCGCGCACCGCGACCGGTCGAGCCGGGTCGGCGGCCACTCCGACGACGGCGCTCCGGCCGTTGCCCCGGACGACGGCCACGACCACGACCACGGCTCGGGGCGGTCGACGTGGATGCTGCTCGTCCCGGTGCTGGCCATCCTGTTGGTCGCCCCGCCGGCGCTCGGCGCGGACTCCGTGCAGCGCGCCGGAAGCCGTTCCGTCGTCTCCGACGAGGAACCGGCGGGAGGCGGTCTCTTCCAGCCGATCGACACCTCGTCGGAGGTCGCCGACCTCCAGATCACCGACGTCGTGATGCGCACGGTGTGGGACCGGTCCGGCACCCTGGACGGGCGCACGGTGCGGGTCACCGGTTTCGTCGTCCACGACGTGGACGCCGTCCACGTCGCCAGGGTGCGCATCATGTGCTGCGCCGCCGACGCGGTGCCGGTGAAGCTCCGGATCGAGGGACCGGCGCTCGCCGAGTTCGCCGATCACGAGACGGATTCCTGGGTGGAGGTGACCGGGGAGGTGGTGCCCGACTCGGCCACCGCCGCCAACGGTCACGTCCCCACGTTCGTCACCGAGTCCGTCCGCGCCGTGGAACCGCCGAGCGACCCCTACGAGTACTGATCCGCCGGAGCGGTCCCGCGCTCTCCCGCCAGGCTCGGGGCAGCGACCGGCCCGAAGGCGGAACCAGGACGCCGTCCCCACCGCGCAGCCGGCGGGGACGGGCCCGCCCACCGACCTAGCGCCGGGGTGCGCCCACCGTCCCCGAGCGTGCGCCGGTCCGCTTGCCGGCGGCACCCCACGAGGTCAGGGTTCGTCGGTTCCGAGGCGACCACCCGAGCGGTGCGCGGACCCGGTCGGCCGCCCCGCCCGGGGGCGCCGGGCACGTCGATGACGCGGGTGCGACGGTAGCGGCCGGAGCCGCCACCACCTGGGCCGAGCAGGTGGACCCGAGGACGGTGGCGCCGTACCGCCGGCCCACTTCGTGGGGACCCGGCAGCTCGGCGGCGTCGGTGGTGAGCTGGTGACGTACGGCCCGGGAGGGCTTCCGCTGGGGGGCCGACGGCCACCCGGGGGCTGGTCGCGTCGGGCGGGGCACCGGCACCGGTGGTGACACCGGGACGGTGACCACCTCGCCGGGGTGGGAACGGTGGCGCCGGGGGACCTGGGGCGGCGAGGGGCGGGCGGCGGCGGGGCGGGTCTCCCGGTTCGCCACCGAGCGGGCACCGCCTCGGCCGGGGCGGTGCCCCGGCCGACCGGGTAGGGGTCAACCCCCGGAGCCGGAACCCCCGTGGCAGTCCTCGCAGTCGCCGAAGATCTCCAGGGTGTGGCTGACGTTCGTGAAGCCGTGTTCCTGCGCGACCCTGCTGGTCCACCGCTCGACGGCCGGCCCCTCGACCTCGACCGTCCGCCCGCAGTGCCGGCACACCAGGTGGTGGTGGTGATGGCTGGAGCAGCGCCGGTAGATCGCCTCCCCCGAGTCGGTGCGCAGGGTGTCGACCTCGCCGGCGTCCGCCAGGCTCTGGAGTGTTCGGTAGACCGTGGTCAGTCCGATGCCCTCGCCGCTGCGGCGGAGCTCCTCGTGGATCTCCTGCGCTGACCGGAAGTCGCTCTGCCTGGCCAGGAGACTGGACACCGCCGCCCGTTGCCGGGTGGCCCGCAGGCCGGGCACGGCGACAGGCTTCTTGTCAACGGTCACGAAACCTCCGTCAGGGCGTCGTCGCCGGTGCGCGGGCACCGGCGGTGCGTTCGGGGCGTTGCCGCTCGCCCGGCTCCTCCACGTGCGTCACCGCGTCCACCACGATGTGCGCCAGGTGCTCGTCGACCAGGCGGTACACCACCTCGCGGCCCTGCCTGCGACCCTGCACCACCCCCGCCGACTTGAGGACGCGCAGGTGCTGGCTGATCAGCGGTTGGGCGACCTCGAGCGCGTCGACCAGCTCGTGGACGCAGCGGTCACCGGCCCTGAGCTGGAGCACGATCGCGATCCGCACCGGTGCCGCCAGGGCGCGCAGCAGGTCGCCCGCCGCGGCGAGTGTCCCCTGGTCGGGCAGCGGACGTGGACTCGCGTCCCGCACCCCGCAGTGCTCGCCGCCGGGGATGCCGGCCGCCGCCCTGGCGACCGGGGTGGCCGCACTGGTCCCGTGAGGGGTGGGGGCGGGCATGGTGATCTCCTACGGTCGGCGCACGGGACCGGCACGGCACGCGTGCCAGGCTCCCCTACATCGTAGGCGCTGGAACCGTTCGGTGACCGCGCCGCGTCCTTCCGGTCAGCCCCGGCGTCGTCCCGGTCAGGGCAGCGCCGGAACGAGGACCGACAGGGTCACGAGGGTGAGCACCGCCACCACCAGCACCCTGCCCACCCGTTCCGCCGGGCGCAGCTGGTGCCAGCGGGTGACGATCAGGCCGAGGACGAACAGCAGGAGCACCGACAGCAGCGCCGCCCCCAGCGGGCCACCGACCCAGACCCCGATGAGGAACACGGCCAGGACCCCCACGAACGCGGCCGCCGGCGGCACCCGGCTGAGCGGACCCTCCGGTCCGCGCTCGCGGTCCTGCCGAGGTCGTCCACCGGACCCGCCCATCGCTGACCTCCCACCCGTTCCGCGCCACCCCGTGGCGCCGGACACACTGGTGCCGTCCGTCCCCGAATCCTGCCATCACCGAGAAGAGGAACCCCGCCGTGTTGATGATCTGCCCGTTCGACGTGCCCGACTCGGAACGGATCCGCTTCGCCGAACGCGCCGAGCTGGCTCTGCGGTTGCTCAGCGAGCAGGCCGGGTGCCTGGACGCGCGGCTGGCACGGGCCACCGAGGACGCCCGGCGGTGGGTCCTGGTCGCCCGCTTCGAGTCGGTGACGGCCTACCGGCGGGCGCTCTCCCCGTTCGAGGTGCGGGAGCACGTCGTCCCGCTGCTCGCGGAGGCGCTTCCGGCCGAGTCGGCGGTGTATGAGGTGCTGGCCGAGGGGGAGGGCGGGACGGTCACCCGGTCCGACAGCCTGCTCGCCGACGACGCCGGCACGGTGCGGTTGGGGGAGGCGGCCGGACCCGAGATCCCACGGCGCTGAGCTCACCGGACCCGCTCGGCCGTCCGAGTGGACAACCGTCCTTCCAATGGGCGGTTACCTTCGCCGGGTCGGGCTGGCAGGCTGATGCGGTCTCACGTCCGGTGACGACGCCGCAGCGGCTGATCCACCGGTCATCGACATCGAGCGCACCGAGGAAGACTGGCCATGTACTCGCAGCAGGGTTATCCGTCGGACTCCAGCGACAGTCAGCGCCCGCGTCGGGGGGCGCGGAAGTGGATCGGCCTCGCCGCGGCCGGGGTCACGGCAGCGGTGCTCGGGGTGCTCGTCGCCGTCCTGATCGCCCCGGACGACGACGTACCGGCTCCGGTGGCGGCGGCGCCGACGAGCGGTGAGCGGCCCGCTCCGGAACCGTCGGCCGTCCCACCCCCGGTCGTCCCCGACCAGCCCTCCGCGCCCGTCACCGACGCCCCGCAACCGCCCGGCACGGTCCGGCTCGCCGACGGCGGGCTGGCCACCCTGGTGCGGACGGAGGTGGTCGACGGTGTCCTCCCGATCCCCGAGGACCTGGGCGAGGCGGCGTGGTGGGGCGCCGGGCTCGGGGCCGCGAGCGGGGCGTCGGTGATGTCCGGGCACGTCAACTGGCAGGGGCAGGACGGCCCCTTCGACCAGTTGCACCGCGCCGAGGTCGGCCAGCGCGTCGAGGTCACCGACGTCGACGGTGGCACCTGGGTCTACCGGACCGTCGAGGTCTTCACCCTGCACAAGGACGAGCTGCCCGCACGCGCGGAGGACCTCTTCGGCCAGCAGGGGCCGCACCGCCTCGTCCTCGTCACCTGCGGCGGCGACTTCGTCGGTGGTCAGGACGGGTACGAGGACAACCGGGTGGTGATCGCCGAGCTGGAGACCTCCCCCGCCGACGCCTGACGGTCGAGCCCATCGGAGCCGGGTGGGGGACGGCCCTCGGCCGCCCGCTCGGCGGGGCGTCCGGGGCGCGCGGAGGCACCAGGTCGTAGTCGCTACTCTTGGTGCAACGCGCGTCAGTACCGCTCACACCGTCATTGGAGTACCCGTGCCCGCCGATCGGATCGACACCGTCGTCAACCTGTGCAAGCGCCGTGGCTTCGTCTACCCCAGCGGTGAGATCTACGGCGGGACCAGGTCGGCGTGGGACTACGGTCCGCTGGGCGTGGAGCTGAAGGACAACATCAAGCGCCAGTGGTGGAAGGCGATGGTGCAGGGCCGCGAGGACGTCGTGGGTCTCGACTCCTCGGTCATCCTCCCCCGCGACGTGTGGGTCGCCTCCGGCCACGTGGGCGCGTTCCACGACCCGCTGGTGGAGTGCCTGTCCTGCCACCGCCGCTACCGCGCCGACCACCTGGCCGAGGAGTACGCGGAGCGCACCGGCAAGGAGGTGCTGGAGGGCGACCTCGGCGACGTGCCCTGCCCCAACTGCGGCACGCGCGGCCAGTACACCGCTCCCCGCGAGTTCAACATGATGCTCAAGACGCACCTCGGTGCCGTCGAGAGCGACGAGGGCCTGCACTACCTGCGGCCCGAGACGGCGCAGGGCATCTTCGTCAACTTCCTGAACGTGCTGACCACGTCCCGGCGGAAGCCGCCGTTCGGCATCGGGCAGATCGGGAAGTCCTTCCGCAACGAGATCACGCCCGGCAACTTCATCTTCCGGACCAGGGAGTTCGAGCAGATGGAGATGGAGTTCTTCGTGGAGCCCGGCGAGGACGAGACCTGGCACCAGTACTGGATCGACTTCCGCACCGACTGGTACACCGACCTCGGGATCGCCAGGGAGAACCTGCGGCACTACGAGCACCCGAAGGAGAAGCTGTCCCACTACGCGAAGCGGACGGTGGACATCGAGTACCGCTTCGGGTTCTCCGCGGGGCAGGAGTGGGGCGAGCTGGAGGGCATCGCCAACCGCACCGACTTCGACCTGACGACCCACAGCAACAACTCGGGCGTGGACCTGTCGTACTTCGACCAGAAGACCGGCTCGCGGTACCGCCCGTACGTGATCGAACCGGCGGCCGGGGTGGGCCGCCCGATGATGGCGTTCCTCGTCGACGCGTACCACGAGGACGAGGCCCCCAACGCCAAGGGCGGCGTCGACACGCGAGTGGTGCTCAAGCTGGACCGCCGGCTCGCCCCGGTCAAGGTCGCCGTCCTCCCGCTGTCGCGGAACAGTGACCTCTCGCCGAAGGCGCGTGATCTCGCCACGGCGCTGCGCAGGAACTGGAACATCGACTTCGACGACGCCGGGGCCATCGGCCGCCGGTACCGCCGTCAGGACGAGATCGGGACGCCGTTCTGCGTCACGATCGACTTCGACTCCCTGAACGACAACGCGGTGACGGTGCGCGAGCGGGACACCATGTCGCAGGAGCGGGTGTCGATGGACCAGCTGGAGTCCTACCTGGCCGCCCGCCTCGTCGGCTGCTGAGGCACGGAGGCGGCCGGGCCGGTTCGCCCGGCCGGTCGCCGCCCCGGGGCGGCGACCCGGGAGCCCGGGGGCGGCGTCGATCGACGGCCCGGCCCCCGCGGCCGCGACCGGGACGGGACCAGCGGGTCCTGCCGCGCCCCGCCTCCCTGGGTGGGGCGGCGTGACGCGCCCTGGCCAGCCCACCTCGGCCCGCCGAGGGCACGGGGCGAACTCGGGGTGCCGCGTGGGCCGTGGTGCGGGGGCCGGCGGTCAGACCAGGGCGCGGGGTTCGATGCGCCGTTCGGTCACCCCGTCACCAGCCTGGTCGGCGGTGACCAGGTACGCGCCCTTGCCCGGCCGCTCGGTCACGGCCTCCACGAGGTCGGTGCCGCGGAACACCAGACCCACCCCGTCGTCCGTGCAGTAGGTGTCCGGCAACTCGCCGGAGGCGACCCCGGCGTGGACGGCGGGGCGCCGCGCGGCCTCGCTGTCGTAGTGCACCCCGTTGCCGTAGGGGAGCAGGCCCAGTCCGTTGTCGACGATCCGGAGCTCGGGGCCGAAGGAGTCGGTGGTGCCGCCCCGGAACCAGCAGATCGACCCGGCGGACACGCCGCCGAGGACGACACCGGACTCCCATGCGCGGCGGAACACGGCGTCCAGCCCGTGGACCCGCCAGACCGCGAGCAGGTTCGCGACGGACCCGCCGTTCACCCAGACGACGTCGGAGGACCGGACGTAGTCGTCGAGGTCGGCGGTCGGGGGCATCGGGAACAGGTTCAGGTGCCGGACCTCGACCCCGGCGAGCTGCCCGGCCTCCGACACGGCCGCGTTGAACCACCGCTGGTCGCCGCCGGCGGTCCCCACGTGGCAGACCACGGGCCGGCGGCCGTGCACGCCGGAGAGCTCGACGGCGTGGTGCAGGAGTGGCGCGAACTCCAGCTCGGTGCGGTGTCCCCGCAGCAGGCCGCCGGAGGTGGCGAGGATGGTGGGATGCGCTGCTGACATGGGTGCACCTTCGTGGATCGCCGGGGCGGTGGCAAGCGGGTAACCGGCGGCCACGCGACCGGCACGGCCAGGCGGCGCGAGGCTCCGGATCAGGTCCGGGTCGGCGCCCCGCGCGGGACGCTCCGGAGGTCGAGCGTGGGCGGGGGCCGGCCGCGTCCCCCGGGGCGGCGACCCTCCCGGGCCGGGGCCGTCGCCGGAGCGCTGTCAGCGGCCGTTGGGGGCGGACGCCGTCAGCGCGCGCACCGAGCCGCCGATACGGCGCCGGACATCCGGGTGGGTGACCACGCCGTCCGCGCCGATCTGGCCCCGCTCGACGGGCACGTCGAGGCACGCGTCCTCGACGATCCGCGCCGCGGTGTAGGCGAGGACGGTCCGCAGCGCCTGGTAGGTGCCCGCCGCGCGTCGTGGCGCGGTCGACGGGTTGAGCCACGCCACCGGCTTGCCGGTCATGACCGTGTCACCGATCGTCCACTCCAGCAGGTTCTTGAACGCTCCGGGGAGGGTTCCGGCGTACTCGGGCGTCGAGAACAGCAGGGCGTCGGCGTTCCGGATCGCCGCGCGGAGGTCGAGGACGGGCCGGGGGCCGCCGTCGGTGTCGAGGTCGGGTGAGAAGTGCGGCAGGTCGGCGAGACCGGAGTACATGGTGGCCTGCCACCCGCCCGGCAGGGTGGACGCGGCGGTGGCCAGGGCGGCGGAGTTCACCGTTCCCCGGCGGACGCTTCCGCTGACGAGGAGCAGGGTGCTGGCGGGGTGAACGGACATGATCGAGGTGTACGCGGCCGGTCGGGCCGTGTCGAGCTGGGTCGGGCCTGTCCGGAGGGACGGGAGCCGCCCGCCCCGGGCCGTCGCCAGCTCCCGTCCGGGTGCGGGAAGGGCCGGCACCGGATCCGGGGGAGTCCTTCGGCGGGCGGTCGTCACCACGGCGGGTGGTCCCGGTGGGGCCGTCCGGCGAGTGGGCAGGTGAGGAGGGGGTCAAAAGATCGACGGGCCGAGCAGGCGCCTCGGCCTTCTGCCACCATTCTCCCGTGGTCGCCACTCCGTCCTCCCGTGGCTCCCGACTTCGACGTCTGTTCACCAGGACCGTGATCGGTGTTCTCCTGATGGGCCTGTTCGTGGTCGGCGGCACCCTCTTCCGCGTCTGGCAGGTCGCCCGCGACGACGACCGCGGGCCGGCGGACGTCGTCATCGTGCTGGGCGCCGCGCAGTACAACGGCCGTCCGTCCGCCGTCCTGGAGGCGCGTCTCGAACACACCGCCCAGCTCTACGCGGACGGGGTCGCCGACCGGGTCCTCACCGTGGGAGGCAGCCGAGCCGGCGACGTGTACACCGAGGCGGAGGCGGGCCGGAACTGGCTGATCGACCGAGGAGTCCCCGAGGCGGCCATCGTCCCGGTCGGCGAGGGCAGCGACACCCTCGGCAGTGTCCGGGCCGCCGCCGAGGAGGCCGAGCGGCAGGGTTGGCGGAGTGCGGTGATCGTCAGCGATCCCTGGCACTCGCTGCGCGCGGTGACGATGGCCAGGGACGCCGGGCTGGACGCCAGCGCCTCACCCACGCGGCGGGGGCCCATCGTGCAGACCAGGGAGATGCAGGCCAAGTACATCATCCGCGAGACGGCCGCGTTGTTGCACTACCGCGCCACGCACGCCCCGGTGGCCGTGGACGCCCAGACGGGTCTTGGCTGACGGCGGCGCCGGGGAACCCTCGAAGATCCGCAGGTCGGGCGGGGGTCCTCCGACGCGGGTGGTGGCGGGTTCACGCCGTCCCGGCGCCGGCGGCCCGTAGGCTTGCCCCGATGAGCCAGCGGTACCGTGAGCACGATGTGGCCAGGCTGCTCCCCGAGCAGCCCAAGCAGGCCGCGCTGCCCGGCGCGCACGGCGAACAGCGGAGTCCGTTCGCCAGGGACCGCGCCCGGGTGCTGCACTCCGCCGCCCTGCGCCGCCTCGCGGGTAAGACGCAGGTGGTGGGCCCGGACGAGGGAGACGTGCCCCGCACCCGGCTCACCCACTCGCTGGAGGTCGCGCAGATCGGCCGGGGCATCGGTGCCGAGCTGGGGTGCGACCCCGACGTGGTGGACACCGCCGGCCTCGCCCACGACATCGGTCACCCGCCCTTCGGTCACAACGGTGAGCAGGCGTTGAACGAGCTGGCCGCCGCCTGCGGGGGGTTCGAGGGCAACGCGCAGACGCTGCGCATCCTGACCAGGCTGGAACCGAAGTCGATCGACGCCGAGCAGCGGGTGGCCGGCCTGAACCTCACGAGGGCGTCCCTGGACGCCACGGTCAAGTACCCGTGGCCGCGGCGCCCCGGGCAGCGGAAGTTCGGTGTGTACGCCGAGGACCAGGCGGTCTTCGACTGGGTGCGGCACGGCGCGCCGGCCAGCGGCGTCGGCGGCTCCGCCGGGGACACCGACCCGCCGCGCTGCCTGGAGGCGCAGGTGATGGACTGGGCCGACGACGTCGCCTACTCGGTGCACGACGTCGAGGACGGCGTCGTGGCCGGGCGGATCTCGCTGCGCGTCCTCACCGACGCCGTGGAGCGACGCGCGCTGGCCGAACTCGCCGCCGCGAACTTCTCCCTCGACGGGGTCGCCGAGTTGGAGACCGCCGCCGCGCGGCTGGCTCGGTTGCCGGTGGTCGCCGACGTCCTCCGGTACGACGGTGGACTGCGAGCCCAGGTGGCGTTGAAGCGCCTGACCAGTGAACTCGTCGGCCGGTTCGCCTCGGCGGCGGTCGCGGGCACCCGCGACAAGTTCGGTCCCGGTCCG
Organism: Actinoalloteichus caeruleus; assembly: GCF_049311605.1. Classification (NCBI taxonomy): domain Bacteria; kingdom Bacillati; phylum Actinomycetota; class Actinomycetes; order Pseudonocardiales; family Pseudonocardiaceae; genus Actinoalloteichus; species Actinoalloteichus caeruleus. The sequence continues at coordinate 4,694,257 of NZ_CP186005.1, read as the reverse complement.
CTCGTCCGGTACGCGGCCGAGCTGGTCGTACCGGCGGAGGTGGCCGCGGAGGTGGCGGTGCTGAAGTCCCTCGCGGTCCGGTACGTCATGAGCGATCCGCGTCGCCTCGCGGTGCAGGCGGACCAGCGGGAGCTGCTGGCGGAACTCGTCGAGGCCCTGCTCGACCGCGCCCCCGACGCGCTCGACCCGGCCTTCCTGCCGGCCTGGATCCGGGCCGCCGACGACACCCGCCGGCTGCGGGTGGTCGTCGACCAGGTCGCCTGCCTCACCGACGCCCAGGCCCACCGCTGGCACGCCCACCTGGTGCGTCGTCGAGGCGAGCGGAGCTGACGGTTCACCCCCGTCGATCCCGTGGGCCGACCTCCCCCGCCGGGGCGGGGTGCGGACGTCCCACCACCGTTCCGCGGCCCTTGGTCCGGTGCCCTGCTCGCCGGGGGTGCCGGCACGGGTAGCGACCCGGCCGCGCTCGCCGCGCCGCGCCCCGACGCGACCTACGGGGTCGTCCCGCGTCCCCACACCTGGCGAGGACCGGGTGGGCCCTGCCCGACCACGGTGCGCGGGTCCTCGCCGACACCGTCGGGCCACGCCCGGGTGGACGGCCTCGGAGCGGTCGAGGACGGCGGTCGTGTCGTGCGGGGTCAGGGCTGGTCGGGCTCGTGCCACCGGTCGAACCCGGGGACCAGGGGTGGGTCGCTCTGCCGACGACCACGGTCTCCTCGGGTGCGGGTCATGGACGGTGCCGCCCGGGGACCACGGCACGGCGGACGAACGGCACGGCCGAGGGCAGGGGATTCCGGGGGCGCGCCTCGGCCTGGGCGCCGTCGGGGGTGGGCACCGGCTCGTCGGCCCCCACCCACCCAGCCCGAGACGGGGATTCGCCCGCGGCTCGGAGCGTTCCAGCTCCGGGCGCCGTTCGTCGGCGCCCGCCCGCCGGGAGAGCCGGCGCCGGTTTGCCACCGCGTGGCCGGGGCACCCCCGCACCAGGCTGACCCGCCGTCGGTCCCGGTCCGCGTCGGCCCTCCTCGGTGCCCCGCGACACCCCGCGCCGGCGGTAGGTTGGCGAACAGCCCGGTCGCGGGACACGTCGACGGCCGGAAACCCTCGACCAGGGAGCTGTCCTCGGTGGATGATCGCGCTCATCTCGCATTCGCACTGTCCCTGCTGCGTGCTCTCGAACCAGATCCCGCGACCACGTTCTGCTGGTCGCCCTACTCGGTCACCAGCGGCCTGGGTCTCGTCGCCGCCGGGGCGCGCGGCCGGACCAGGGACGAGCTGCTCGCCCTGCTGAGCCCCGGCAAGGCGGAGGGCGTCGACCGCATCGCGGAACGGCTCACCTCCGCGAGCTCGCTGAAGGTGCTCGGGACCCACCAGGAGCGGCCGGTGCTCGCGCTCAGCAACACGTTGTGGGTGCGACCGGACATCGACGTCTCCGGGGACTTCGTCGAGGGGCTCGGGGACTGGCCGGGTGGGGCGGTCCGAGCGGCGGACTTCGCCTCCGATCCCGACGGCGTGCGTCGGCTGATCAACCAGGACGTCGCGGAGACCACGCGTGACCTGATCCCGGAGCTGCTGGCGCCCGGGTCGGTGGAGCCCCGGACGGTGGCCACCCTCGTGAACGCGTTGTACCTGCGGACGTCCTGGATCGCCGGCTTCACCGAGCACCGCACCTCCCCCCTGCCCTTCCACTCCCCGGGGGGCCGGCGGGACGTGCCGACCATGCGGCAGGTCAGCCGGTTGCCGCACGCGGCCCAGGACGGCTGGCAGGCGGTCAGCCTGCCAGCGCACGGCGGGGTGGAGGCCGTCGCGTTGCTCCCGGACGGCGATCTCCAGGACTCGGAGGTCGCCCTGGACGCGTGGACCCTGGGGCGGCTGCTCGACGCGATGCGCTCCACGCAGGTGGACCTGTTCCTGCCCCGGCTGCGGGTCTCCGGGCGCGCCGAGCTCCGGGAACCGCTCGGGGGGCTGGGGGTGGACACGGTCTTCACCTCGGACGCCGACCTGAGCGGGATCAGCGAGTCCCGGCGGGTACTGCTGTCCTCGGTGGTGCACGAGGCGGTGCTGCGGGTCGACGAACAGGGTCTGGAGGGGGCGGCCGCGACGGCCGCCGTGGTCTCCCTCACCGCCGCGGCGCCGCCCTCCCGCCCGGTGGTCGTCCGGCTGGATCGGCCGTTCCTGCTGCTCGTGCGGCACCGCCGGAGCGGGGAGGTGTACTTCCTGGCGCGGGTGGCCGACCCCGGTCGGTGACGGCCGGTGCGCCCGCAGGGGTCGGAGTGGGCCCCCGGTCGGACCTCCGAGCGGATCGCTCGGAGGTGTCCCTAGACTCGGGGCGTGGCGGGACGGATCCGGGACAGCGACATCGCGGAAGTACGGGACCGCAGCCGGGTCGACGAGGTCATCGGGGAGTACGTCGAGCTTCGTCGTGCCGGTGCGGGCGCGCTCAAGGGACTGTGCCCCTTCCACGACGAGAAGACCCCCTCGTTCAACGTGCGCCCGAACCACGGCACCTTCCACTGCTTCGGCTGCGGTGAGGGTGGCGACGCGATCAGCTTCCTGATGAAGCACGACCACCTCGGTTTCGTCGAGGCGGTCGAGCGGCTGGCGGACCGCATCGGGTACCGGTTGACCTACGAGGGCGGCGGCACCACGGTCCAGCGGGACCGGGGGACGCGGTCCCGGCTGATCGAGGCGCACCGGGCGGCGGCGGAGTTCTACGCGGAACAGCTGCGCACCCCGGAGGCGGTGGCCGCCCGCGAGTTCCTGGCCACCCGGGGCTTCGACGAGGAGGCGGCGACCCGGTTCGGCTGCGGTTTCGCCCCCGCCGGGTGGGACACGCTCACCAAGCACCTGCTCGGGCGGGGTTTCGCGCTGGAGGAGCTGTACAAGGCGCAGCTCTCCCGCGAGGGCCGGCGCGGCCCGATCGACCGGTTCCACCGCCGGTTGTTGTGGCCGATCCGGGAGATCTCCGGGGACGTCGTCGGGTTCGGCGCCCGCCGGATCTTCGACGAGGACCCGATCCAGGCGAAGTACGTCAACACCTCCGAGAGCCCGATCTACAAGAAGTCGCAGGTGCTCTTCGGTCTCGACCTGGCCCGTCGGGAGATCGCCCGCCGGCGGCAGGCCGTCGTGGTGGAGGGCTACACCGACGTGATGGCCATGCACCTGGCGGGTGTTCCCACGGCGGTGGCCTCCTGCGGGACGGCCTTCGGTGAGGACCACATCGCGGTGCTCCGCAGGTTGTTGATGGACGACGACGCCTTCCGGGGCGAGGTGATCTACACCTTCGACGGCGACGAGGCGGGGAAGAAGGCCGCGCTGCGCGCCTTCGACGAGGACCAGCGGTTCACCACCCAGACCTACGTCGCGGTCGCGCCGGAGGGCATGGACCCGTGCGAACTCCGGCAGGACAAGGGGGACGCGGCGGTCCGGGACCTCGTCGCCCAGCGCACCCCGCTGTTCGAGTTCGCGATCAGGGCGGTGTTGGAGGAGTACGACCTGGACACCGCCGAGGGGCAGGTGGAGGCGCTGCGGCGCACGGTCCCGCTGGTGGCCAGGATCAAGGACCAGGCGCTCCGGGAGCGTTACGCGCCCCGGCTGGCCGGCTGGGTCGGCTGGCCCGAGGAGCAGACGGTGGTGCGCCGGGTGCGGGAGAGCGCCGGGGGGAAGGCGGAGGCCCCCCGGCCCCGACGGGCACGGGCGACCGACCCGAACCAGGGCAGCCTGGCCGTCGACGTCGACGCGCCTGCCCGCCCCGATCCCCGTGACCCGGCGCTGCACGTGCAGCGGGAGGCGCTGAAGATCGCGCTCCAGCTCCCCGCGCTCGCCGGCCCGGTGTACGACACGCTGGACGAGAGCGCCTTCACCCACCCCGCCTACGTCGCGCTGCACCGGGCCGTGATCGCCGCCGGCGGCGCGTCCTGCGGGCTGTCGGGGTCCTCGCTGGTGGACGCCGTGGGCCGGGAGTGCGCGCACGACTCGCTCCGGTCGTTGCTGACCGAGCTGTCGGTGGAGTCGTTGCGCTCCCGGTCGGAGTCCGATCCCCGCTACGTGTCCAGCATCCTCGCCGCGATGCGTGAGTTCGTGGTGGCCAGCCAGATCTCCGACCTGAAGTCGAGGCTCCAGCGGATGTCGCCCACCCAGGACGCCGACGAGTACCGGGCCCTGTTCGGGGACCTGGTGAGCCTGGAGGAGTACCGGAAGGCGCTGCGGGAGCAGTCGGCCATGGGAGGACTGGTGTGACGGGCTGGTGGAAGCGGTTCACCGAGCAGCTGGCCGGGCGGGAACCCGTACCCGACGGCTTCGAGGGCACGCTCGAGGGGGACGAACGCGTGCTCGCCTCCGCGTCGACGGGGCTGGGTGGGGTCGTCCTCGCGACCCAGCTGGGGCTGTGGCTGCCTGACGTGGAGGTGGGCCACCGGCGGGTCGGCTGGCACCTGGTCAGCAAGGCGACCTGGCGGGACGGGGTCCTCACGGTGGTCGAGTCCGTGGCCGAGGAGCCGGCGGAGGACGTGCAGGTGCTCACCGACCAGGCCCCGCGCCGGTACGCGCTGGAACAGCCGGGGCGGCTGCCGGAGATCGTCCACAAGCGGGTCACCGGTTCCATCCAGTCCCGTCACCACCGGGAGCTCCCGGGTGGGGGAGCCTGGTTCGTCCAGCGGAGGATTCCGGGCCGGACCGGGGTGCTGTTGCAGGTCCGGCCGGAGCCGGGCACCGACGGCGGGGCCGTCACCGAGGTGGCGACGGCGGTCGCCGCCCAGATCCGCCGAGCACGGGATGCCTCCCAGGAGTAGCCGGCGTTCCTGAGATGGGGGACGCTTCACCCGCACGTGGAGTCGGTCGCGCACGCTCCGCTGCGGGTGCGGCGAGCCCCGCGTAGCCTGACCACCGAGGAGGCAACATGATCAAGATCGCGATCGGTGCCGCCGTCGGCTACGTCCTGGGGGCGAAGGCGGGGCGGGCACGCTACGAGCAACTGGTTCGCGCCTACCAGCAGGTCGTCAACCACCCCACGGTCCGCACGACCGTGGACTCGGCGTCGGCCAAGGTACGTGACCTGGCCCGTCGGACCTCCGCCCGCTACAGCGAGACGGACATCTGACGGCCCTCGGCGACGAGGGCGCGTGGGCGGGCCTACCGCGTGGGCGGCCCGCCCACCCGCTTCGAGGGGCGGACCCCCGCTCCGGGGTGGTCGGGCCTCCCCGCTCGGGTGGGCCGGCGGCGGTGGACGGGGTCGCCTGGGCCAGTCGTCGGTGCCGCGCCCCTCGGCCCTCGCCCCGGCGGTCGCGGTGACGGCGGTGCTGGGCGAGGCGTGCCAGCGCCGGGGGGAGCGTGGTGGCCCGCCGCCCGCACGGCGGGCGGCGGCCGGGCGTCGCGGAGGTCGGAGCGGAACCACGTCGTCCCGCGCGGGCTGGCCGTGGACCGACGGTCGGCGCGGTCGATCTCCGGTGCGCCCTGCTCCGAACGGGGACGGCCCCGTGACGCGCGCTTCGGGAGTTCCGTCCCGGCCCGGCCGCCTCCCGATCCGCGAGGCCGGTGCCCTGATGCCCGGGCCGCGCCCGAACGCGGCCCGGAACCCCCTTCCCGGTGGGAACGGCACCCCTCGTGGCCACCACGCCGGCACGGTCGGTGGTGGCTCACGGCCCGGTCAGCCCCGCGGGGTGGTCGCCACGACGAAGATCCGCCGGAAGGGGAACCACGTCGTGCCGTCCGCCCGACGCGGATAGGCCTCCCGGAGCAGCGGGGCGAGGTCCTCTCGGAACTCACGCCACCCGGCGTCGTCGAGCTGGGTCCGCACCGGACGGAGTCCCGTTCCGCTGAGCCATTCCAGGACCGGGTCCTCGCCGGTCAGCCGCTGGAGGTAGGTGGTCTCCCACGCGTCGACCGCGCACCCGGCCGCCGCCAGGAGGTCGCCGTACTCGGCGGGGGTGGAGACGACGTCGGCGCGGGCGACGAGCGCGTCGCCGAGCCGTTCCCGCCAGCGGGTCGTGGTGGCGACCTGGCGGGCGCTGACGTGCGCGGGGCTGCCCTGGTTCCCGGGGACCTGGAAGGCGATGGTCGCGCCAGCCGGGAGCTCCCGCGTCCAACGGCGGAGCAGCTCCCGGTGCTCGGGGACCCACTGGAGGAGGGCGTTGGCGACGACGACGTCGGTGTCCGGGCTCGGGTGCCACTTCCGGACGTCTCCCAGCTCCGCCGCCAGTCCGAGCGCGCGGGCCTCCTCGACCATCTCGGGCGAGGAGTCGAGCGCCTCGACCGTGGCGGTGGGCCACCGGCGAGGTAGGTCGGCGGTGAGGTTGCCGGGGCCGCAGCCGAGGTCGACGACCCGGCGGGGCGCGGTCGTCCTGACCCGGGCGAGCAGGTCGTGGAAGGGGCGGCCCCGCTCCTCGGCGAAGGTGAGGTAGGTGGCGGGGTCCCACTGGGGGTTCTGCATCAAGCCTCCAAAACCGTACGTACGTTTTTTATACTAGGCGGGGTGGAGCGAGTTCGGGAAGGGGTCGGTCGTGCGGATCGCGAAGCCCGTCGCGGCCGGGCCCCGGGGAGCGCACCCCCGGCGGGGAACGGGGCGTCTCCGCGTTCGCCGTCGCCCACGGGGTCGGGTGGTCCGATCCTCCCGCCGGCTCCCCGCGTGACGGAGGCGGCCGTCGCGTTTTCACTCGAACGGTTCACATTCGTGTGGGCCGTCGGTCCGCTTCCGGAAAGGTCTCGGGTCGCGGGGCGAATTCCCGGTTCCCGTCGTCGGCGGCGTTCGAGACCCACCTCGACCGCCGTGGCGGTCCCGGGCGGGGCGGCCCGTCCCGGACCCGGCCCTCGAGGGCGTACCGGCTCCGTTGGCCCGCCATCTCCCCTCCCGGAACTGGATGTGCCGCCGAAGCGATCCCGGTGCGCGGGTGGGCGTGAGGCATCGGGGTTCGGGGGAGTCGCAGGTAGGGCGGCCAGGGGGACGCTGGAGTGGTGCCGGTCCCATATTCCCCGACCGGTGGATCGCTCATGGTGCGGAACTGGGCGGTGACCGGCCGAGAATGTCGACGGAAACGATGCACTTCTGGCATTGGAGTGAATTGACTGCACTGTGGTGTGCAATAGATCGAGTGCTAGGCCAGTAGCGTGAAGTGGTCTCTGTCGCCATTCCCGCTCCTGTGATTGTCTTTCGTCTGCTTCTGGGGAATGGACGAAGGAGAACGCGGGTCATGACGGTCGCCATCACCGGAGCCACCGGTTTCCTCGGCATACACCTGGTCCGCGAACTGTTGGCCGAACACGACGAGTTGATCGTCCTGGTGCGCTCCTCCGGCCCGACCGCCCTCCGGCGGCTGATGCGCTTCTACGCCGAACTCGGCACGACACCGGCGGAGGTCCGCGACCTCCGGACCCGGCTGCGCCTTGTGCCGGTCGACCTCACCGCGCCGGGGCTCGGACTGCGGCCCCCCGCCTTCCGCGCGCTCGCCGACGAGATCGACGCTCTCTGGCACAGCGCGGGCGACACCGATCTCGGCGGTGGGCTGGCCGACCTGAGACGGACCAACCTCGACGGGACCCGGGGCGTCCTGGCCCTGGCCCTGGCCGGCGAGCGCAGGCCGCGGGTGTACCACGTGAGCACCGCGTTCGTCGCCGGCCGTCGCCGGCACGGCACCGTGGAAGAGGACGACCTGGACGACAGCCACGGCTTCGAGAACTTCTACGAGCAGTCCAAGTTCGAGGCCGAGGTGCTGGTCCGCCGGTGGGCCACCGAACACGCCAGGCCGGTGGCGGTCCTCCGCCCGAGCGTCCTGGTCACCGATCGGGCCTTCCGGGGCCCGCGTCCAGGGCACCCGGTCGGGATCCTGCTCCGCAGGATGGCCGACACGGTCCGCCAGCACCAGGAGCCCTCCACCGGGCGGGGGTCGGCCAGGACGGAGGTCCGCGTCGTCGGGGACCACGAGGCGCGGTTGAACTTCCTCCCCGTGGAGAAGGCCGCGCGGATGATGGTGCGGCTCGCGGCCAGCGGGACCACCGGCCTGGTCGACACCTACCACGTCGTCGCCCGGGACGACGTGTCCGTCCTGCTCCTCACGGGTCTCGTCGAACGGTTCCTACCACTGCGGATCCGCCTCGTCTCCGAGTTACCCGCGCCGCTGTCCGCCCTGGAGTTCGCGACCAGCCTGCAACCAGCCCTCGCCGGCTACCTGCTGCACCACCGTCGACTCGACGCCTCCCGGACCTGGTCCCGGCTCGGTGGGACCGCCGGAACCAGCGAGCCGTCCCCTCCCCGGATCGACCTGGACTACCTGTCCGCGGCGATGCGCCGGCCACCGCTGCTGGGCGCGAGCGACTGACCGGAGGAGCACCGATGGCCGTGTCACCCCCGCACCCCTCGACCAACCTCCCGACCTGGCGGCCGGCCGAACTGCCGCCGGCCTTCACCGCCCACGAGCTCCCCGACGCCCTGCACCGCATCCGGGAACCCCTGCACGTCGTCCGCGACCGGGACGGCCACTACGGGCTCGGCGTCGGCGGCGGACCGGGCAGCGGGCCGCACGGGTACCCACTGGTCGGCTCCCTCCCGCCCTCCTACCCCGAATGGCTGGGCGACCGCTCCTTCCTCGACGCCCACGGGGTCCGCTTCCCCTACGTCGCCGGGGAGATGGCCAACGGGATCGCCGGCACCCGGATGGTGACCGCCCTGGCCAGGGCGGACCTGCTCGGTTTCCTCGGGGCCGCCGGTCTCGGCCTGACCGAGGTCGGGAAGGCGGTGGACGAGCTCGTCGCGGCCCTGCCCGGCCGCCGGAACTGGGGGGTCAACCTGATCCACTCGCCCGCCGAACCGGACCTCGAACGGGCGGTCGCGGAGCTGCTGCTGGACCGCGAGGTGCCCTGCGTCTCGGTGTCGGCGTTCATGGACCTCACCCCGACCGTCGTCCGCTGCGCGGCCACCGGACTCCGCCGGGGGTCGCGAGGGGAGGTGCTGCGCCGCACCCGGATGTTCGCCAAGGTGTCGCGCCCGGAGACCGCCGCGCTGTTCCTGGCACCGGCTCCCGACCGACTGCTGCGCGGGCTGGTCGACAGGGGCGAGCTGACACCGGAGGAGGCGGCCCTGGCCGCCACCGTTCCGGTGGCCGAGGACGTCACCGTCGAGGGGGACAGCGGAGGTCACACGGACAACCGGCCGCTGGGGTGCGTGCTGCCGGTCGTCCTCGGCCTCCGTGACGAGCTGACCCGCCGCCACGGCTACCGGCGTCCGGTCCGGGTCGGGGCCGCCGGCGGACTGGGCACCCCCGAGGCGGTGGCGGCCGCGTTCGCGCTCGGCGCCGCCTACGTCGTGACCGGTTCGGTGAACCAGGCCTCGGTCGAGGCGAACCTGTCGCGGGAGGCCAAGGACATGCTCGCCAAGGCCGAGGTCACCGACGTCACGATGGCCCCCGCCGCGGACATGTTCGAGCTGGGCATCAGCCTCCAGGTGCTGCGCAGGGGCACCCTCTTCCCCTCCCGCGCCGGTCGGCTGCGGGTGCTCTACGAGTCGTACCCGTGCCTGGAGGCGCTGCCCGGCCCCGTGCGGGACACCCTCGAACGGGAGGTGCTGCACGCGTCCCTCGACGAGGTGTGGGCCAGGACCCGCCGGTTCTGGGAGCGGAGGAACCCGGCCGAACTCGTCAGGGCGGAGGGCGACCCCCGGCACCGCATGGCCCTGGTGTTCCGGTGGTACCTCGGCAGTTCCAGCCGGTGGGCCATCGAGGGCGCGGAGGACCGGCGGCTCGACTACCAGCTGTGGTGCGGTCCGGCGATGGGGGCCTTCAACCGGTGGGCGGCCGACGGGTGGCTCGCCGACCCCGAGAACCGGTCCGTCGTGCAGATCGCCCGGAACCTGCTGGAGGGGGCCGCCGTCGTCACCCGGGCCCACCAGGCCAGGACCCTCGGGGTCCCCGTGCCGGCGCACGCCCTCCGATTCCGATCCCGACCGCTCGGTTGACGGCCGGCCGGACCGACAGAGAGGCCCACGATGTCATCTGAACCGGCAACGCCCCCGATCGCCGTCGTCGGCCTCGGCGTGCTCACCCCCGGCGCGGTCGGGGTCGAGGACTTCTGGCGGATGGTGTTGGAGCGTCGGGACCTGATCACCGACGTCCCCCGCGACCGGTGGCTGGTCGAGGACTACTACGACCCCGACCCCTCGGCGCCCGACCACAGCTACGTGCGGCGGGGCGGTTTCCTGTCCGATGTCGACTTCGACCCGATGTCCTACGGGATACCCCCGTCCACCCTCGCGGCCACCGACACCTCGCAACTGCTGGCCCTCGTGGTGGCGCGGCAGGTCTTCGACGCGATCGGCCTCGACGGGGTCGACCGGGAACGGGTCGGCGTGATCCTGGGCGCCTCCACCCTGGACCTCATCCCCTACACGGCGACCCGCCTGCAGGGGCCACTGCTGCGCCGGGTGATGCGCGAGCACGGGCTGTCCCCGGGCGACACCGAGCGCATCGCCGAACGGGTGGCCGAGCTCATCCCGCCCTGGACGGAGTCGACGTTCCCCGGCGGCCTGACCAACGTCGTGGCCGGCCGGGTCGCCAACCGGTTCGACCTGCACGGGGTGAACCACACCACCGACGCCGCCTGCGCCAGCTCCTTCGCCGCGCTGGCCTCGGCGGTGGCGGAGCTGCGGCTGGGGCGTTCGGACCTCGTCCTCACCGGAGGGGTGGACACCTTCAACGACATCACCGCGTTCGTCGGGTTCAGCAAGACCCCGGCGTTGTCGCTGACCGGGGACTGCCGCCCGTTCTCGGATCGCGCCGACGGCACGATGCTGGGGGAGGCGTTGGGCATGCTCGCCCTGAAGCGGCTCGAGGACGCCGAACGGGACGGCGACCGGGTGCACGCCCTCATCCGGGGAGTGGGGGCGTCCTCCGACGGGCGGAGCACGTCGATCTACGCCCCCCTCGAACAGGGCCAGCGCCGGGCCCTGCGGCACGCCTACGCCGAAGCCGGCTACGGGCCGGAGACGGTCGAACTGGTGGAGGCGCACGGCACGGCCACGCGGGCGGGTGATGTCGCCGAGTTCACGGCGCTGCGCGCCGTGTTCGAGGAGACCGGTCGGGTCGACCGGCAGTGGTGCGCGCTCGGGTCGGTCAAGTCGCAGATCGGGCACACGAAGTGCGCGGCGGGCGCGGTCGGGTTGATCAAGGCGGTGCTGGCGGTCCAGCAGGGTGTCCTCCCGCCGACGATCAAGGTGGACCGGCCCAACCCGGAGCTGGGCGTGGACGACAGCCCGTTCCACGTGAACACCCGAGCCCGTCCCTGGGTCCGGTCGGCTGACCACCCGCGGCGGGCCGCGGTGTCCAGTTTCGGTTTCGGCGGCAGCAACTTCCACGTCACCGTGGAGGAGTACCGGCCCCCGGTCGGAACGGGGGGCCGGCCGGCATGGCGGGTGCGGTCCTGCCCCGCCGAGCTCGTCCTGGTGTCCGCCGGCGGCCCGTCGGAGCTGGCCGAGGCGGCCCGCGCCCTGGACACCGGCCAGCCGCTGGCGGACCTCGCGCGCCGGTCCCAGGCGGACTTCCGGCGGGAGGCGCCCGCCCGGCTCGCCGTCGTCGTCGAGGCCGGTGGGGTCGACGCGCTCGGCGAGGCGGCCGACCTCGTGGAGCGCCGGCCCGACTCGTCCTTCGCGACTCCGGCCGGCTGGCACTACGGCGTCGGAGCGGTGAGCCCGGGGCGGGTCGGATTCCTGTTCCCGGGGCAGGGCAGCCAGTACGTCGGCATGGGCGCGGACCTGGCGGTGCACCTCTCCTCCGGGCGGGAGGCCTGGGACGAGGCCGCCGATCTCGACTTCGGGCCGGAGCTGCGCGATCGGGTCTTCCCGCCGCCCTCGTTCTCCGAGGACGAACTCCACGAGCGGCAGGAGCGGCTGACCGCCACCGGGTGGGCGCAGCCGGCGCTCGCGGCGCACTCCGCCGCGCTGTTGCGGGTGCTGCGTTCGGTCGGCCTGCGTCCCGACTGCGTGGCGGGACACAGTTTCGGGGAGGTCACCGCCCTGCACGCCGCCGGCGCCTTCGACCTCGCCTCCCTGCTGCGGATCGCTCGGCGTCGCGGCGAGCTGATGGAGGCGGTGCCCGGGGACCCGGGCGTGATGCTGGCGGTCAGCGGACCCGCGGAGCGGGTGGCGGCGGTGTTGGGGGACCACCCGGGCTCGCGGGTGTGGGTGGCCAACCACAACGCGCCGGACCAGGTGGTGATCGCGGGGGCCTCCGAGGCGGTGGCCGAGCTGGCCACGGCGCTGGCCGCCGAGGGGTTCTCCTCGACACCCCTGCGGACGGCGGCGGCGTTCCACACCCCCCTGGTGGCGGCGGTGACAGATCCCCTGGCCGCCTTCCTCGCCGAGATGGAGGCGCGGCCGCCCGGGGTCGAGGTGTTCGGGGGCGCCGACGCCCGGCCGTACCCGAGGGAGCCGGACGAGGTCCGCCGTCGCCTCGTGGAGCAGGCGACCCGGCCGGTGCTCTTCACCCAGGTGGTCGAGGAGATGTACGGCGCCGGTGTCCGCACCTTCGTCGAGGTCGGACCCTCGGCGGTGCTCACCGGTCTGGTGGGGCGTGTCCTGGCGGACCGCGACCACCTGGCGGTGCCTTTGGACCGACCAGGGCGGTGCGGCGTCAGGGTGCTGTGGGACGGCCTGGCGCGGCTGGCGGTCGCCGGGGTCCCACTGGACCGCACACAGCTGTGGGCGGGCTACGGCCCGACCCGGACAGGAACGGAGGTCGTGCCCAGGATGACGGTGCGCATCAACGGTGGGAACTACGGACGCCCCTACCCGCCTCCGGACGGCTCCGGTGAGCTCCCCGGTCCACCGGCGGCCCATACCGCTCCTCCGGGCCCCTCGAACGGTTCCGGGGTCGGCGCGGTACCAGCCCCACCAGCCGAGCCGGCGACACCGGCCCCCGCCGCGGAGGTCGGCGCGGGCGGCGGGTTCACCGCCCCGCCGGAGTGGGGGCCCGGCGAACCGCCGTCGCCGCGTCCGCCGATCCGGTCGGTCGCCCCCGCGCACCCCGGCCCGCCGACGCGCGGTCCGGTCGACTCGCCGACCGCACCCGGAGCGACCACCCCCGGAGCGTCCGCGCCGAGCGCACCCGGGGCGCCCACGCCGCCCGCGACCAACGGGCACGGGCCCGTGCCCGACGTCCTCTCCGGAACGCTGGTACCGCCGACGCGCGTGCTGGGCTCCGGGTGGCTCCGGATCGTCGAGGAGGCCCAACGGCAGACGGCCCAGGCCCACGCGGACTTCCAGCGCATGCTCACCGAGAGCCACCTGACGTACCTCCGGATGGCCGAGTCCACCTTCACCGCGCTGCTCGCCGGGGGCGAGGCCGCTCCGGGGCGGCAGGCCGGTCCCTGGCCGCCGGCCCCCGCGGAGCCCCCGTCGACGCGGGCCACCCTCCCCACCCCGCCATCCCACCGCGTCCCGGAGCCCGCCGTGGAACCGTGGACGACGGTCGAGGCGCCCGGTGGGGGCGAGACCTGGGGCCCGACCGTCCCCACCGCGCCACCACCCCAGCGCACCGGGCCCGCCCCCGCCGTCGGGGAACCGCAGGTGGCCTGGGAAATGGCCCCAGCTCCCCAGGCCCCGGCCGCCGCTCCGCTGGTGCCCTCCTCCGAGCCCGGCCCGGCCCCGGTGGGAACCGAGCTGACCGCCCCGGCCCCGGCCGGCCGCGGCGCGGACCTCCCCGCGCTGGACCCGGAGCGGATCGAGGAGACCCTGCTGTCCGTGGTGGCCGACCGGACCGGGTATCCCGTCGACGTGCTCAACCTCGACATGGAGCTCGAGGCCGACCTCGGCATCGACTCCATCAAGAAGGTGGAGGTGTTCTCCTCCCTGCGGGAACTCGTCGGCGAGCTCGCCCAGGACGAACTCGCCGAGTGGGCGCGGCTGCGGACACTGCGGGAGGTGGCCGACCGGTTGGCGGGGCGCAGCGAGGGCACCTCGGCTCCGACAAGTTCGCTTCGCGTGGAGGAGGTGCCCGACCTCGCGCCGTCCCCGTCCCCCACCCCGCCAGACCTGGTGCGCCGGTTCGTCGTCGAGGCCCGGGAGGCGGTCGCGCCCGGCGAACCGACGCCCCGGCTCGGTGACGCGCCGATCGTCGTCACCGACGACGGCGGGGGGATCGCGCCGGCGCTGGTCGAACGGCTCCGGCGGCAGGGGATCGAGGCCACCGTGGTCGACGACGTCCCGGAGACCGCGTCGGCGGCGATCCTGCTGGGCGCGCTGACCGAGGACACCTCGCCCACCCGAGCCAGGGCGGTGAGCCGCGCCGCGCTCGCGGCGGCCCGCCGCCTCGCGCCCCGGGCGACCGAGCGCGGTGGACTGCTGGTCACGGTCCAGGACACCGGCGGGGACTTCGGCCTCGACGGCGGCGATCCGGCCCGGGCCTGGCTGGGCGGGCTGGCCGCGCTGGCCAGGACGGCCGCGCGGGAGTGGCCGTTGGCCTCGGTGCGGGCCCTCGACTGCGCGCGGGGCGGCCGTGGGCCGGAGCAGATCGCCGAGGCCCTCGTCACCGAGCTGACGGTCGGAGGCGCGACACCCGCGGTGGGGCTCCGGGCGGACGGGTCGCGCGTCGTTCCCGTCCCGGTCCCGGCGGCGGTCGTGCCCGACGTGGACCAGTCCCGGGTGAGCCCCGGGTCGGTGATCGTCGTGACCGGGGGCGCGCGCGGGGTGACGGCCGCCGCGATGCGGGCGATGGCCGAGGAGCACCAGCCCTACCTGGCCCTCATCGGTCGGACCGAGCTGGTGGAGGAACCGCCGGGTCTCGACGGTGCCACGGAGGAAGCCGACCTGGTCCGCTCGCTCGCCTCCTCGTGGGGCGACCGCGCGGACGGGCCACCGTCCCCCGCCGAGCTCGCCGCCGAGGCACGCCGGGTGCTCGCGGTGCGGGAGATCCGGGCCACGCTCGACGACCTGCGGGCCCTCGGGTCACCGGTGCGGTACCTGAGCGTCGACGTCCGCGACGAGGCGGCGGTGGCCGCCGCCCTCGACGAGGTGCGCCGTGACTGGGGCCCGATCACCGGCCTGGTGCACGGTGCCGGCACGCTCGCCGACCGGCTGTTGGCCGACAAGACCGACGAACAGTTCGACCGGGTCCTCGACACCAAGGTCGGCGGTCTGCGCGCCCTGCTGACCGCGACGGAGGACGACCCCGTGGAGTTGCTGTGCGTGTTCTCCTCGGTCGCCGGGTGCTTCGGCAACGCGGGCCAGGCCGACTACGCGATGGCCAACGAGGTCCTCGACCTGGTGGCGTCCTCGCAGCGCATCACCAGGCCCGACTGCCTGGTCCGTTCCCTCGCCTGGGGCCCGTGGCACGGCGGGATGGTCGGCCCGGCCCTGGCGGAGCGCTTCGAACGGGCCGGCGTGCCCCTGATCCCGCTGGGTGCCGGGGCCACCGCCTTCACCGAGGAGGTGACCGGGTCGGGGGCCGCGACCCGGGTGGTG
Organism: Actinoalloteichus caeruleus; assembly: GCF_049311605.1. NCBI lineage: Bacteria > Bacillati > Actinomycetota > Actinomycetes > Pseudonocardiales > Pseudonocardiaceae > Actinoalloteichus > Actinoalloteichus caeruleus. The sequence continues at coordinate 4,678,824 of NZ_CP186005.1, read as the reverse complement.
CTCGTCGCGCCGGGAACGCTCGCCGCGTTCGGGGTGGACGCCGCCCCGGACGAGCACGCGGCGGGGCGGTGAGGGGATGGCCGTGGGTGGTGACCGGGAGAGGACCGGCGAGCCGGCGTCCCCGCTCCTCGGGCCGGTGGCGTCCCGCGTCTACTCGGGACGGGACCGGGCGGAGGTGCTGGCGGCACTGCGCGCCCGGGCCCGGTCGGATGTCGGCCCGGCCCGGCTGGTGGTCCTCCGGGACGGAGACGAGGACGCCGCCGGTCGGTGGCTGGCGGGGGGAGGGCCGGCGCCGTGCCCGCCCGGGGTGGCCTACCGCGACGCTCCCCTGGCCGGGCAGGTCGCCTTCGTCTACACGAACGCCGCCGCCAGCTACGCCGGCATGGGGGAGGAGTTCGCCCTGGCCTTCCCCGAGGTCGTGGACTCGGCGTCCCGCCGGACCGGGATGCCCGTCGGTGACGTGGCCTCCGGGGTGCCCGCCCGCATCCTGGGCGCGGGCCGGTTGGCGATCTGGCACACCGAGTTCTGCCTGACGCGGTGGGGCCTGCGGCCGGAGGCCGCCATCGGCTACTCCTCGGGTGAGGCCACCGCGCCCGTCGCGCTCGGTGCCTGGCGGGACTCGGCGGTGTTCACCGACACCGCGCGGGACTCCCTCTTCACGCGGGACCTCTCCGGTGAGTACCGGGCCGTCCGCCGCGCCTGGCGTCGCCAGGGGATCCCCGGTTCCCGCTGGTCCAGTTACCTCGTGCTGGCCTCCGCCGAGGCCGTGCGCGTCGCCCTCGCCGGCCGCCGGGCGGTGCACCTGCTCGCGGTGACCGCGCCGGACGTCTGCGTCGTCGGCGGTGAGAGCGAGGCCTGCGCCGAGGTGGTGCGCGGTATGGGCGGTGTCCACGCGATCCCGGTGGACTACCCGGTGGCGGCGCACGCGCCCGAGCTCGTCGAGGTCCGGGACCGGTGGTGGCGGCACCACCACCGGTCCACCACCGATCCCGGAGTCCGGTTCTACGGTGGCGCCGCGGCGGCTCCGGTGCCGGTGACGGCGGAGGGGTTCGCCGACGCGTTGACCGCGCAGGCCGTGGGAACGGTGCGTTTCGCCGAGGTGGTCGAGCGGGCGTGGGCCGACGGTGTGCGGTTCTTCCTGGAACAGGGGCCGGGTGCCCAGTGCACGGCATGGATCAGCCGGGTGCTGGCGGGACGGGACCACCTCGCGGTGGCCCTGGACGGGTCGCCGGGTCGCGCGGTGCGCCAGCTCGACCGGGTGGCCGCCGAGCTGCTCGCCGCCGGGCTCCGGCTGGCGCGGGGTGTCGTCGAGCCCGTGTCGGTGGGCGGCGGTGGCGGCGGACGGTCGGCACCCGCCGGGAGGGCGACCGGTCACGCCGAGGGCCGCGCCGACGGCCCCGTGGCACCCGAGGCAGGGCCGGAGGGGCCACCGGTCCGAGACGGTGCGGCCGTCCCGGTCGCGGTGGCGGACGCGGCCGGAACGATGCTGCCAGCGCCGTGGGTGCCCCCGGCCGCGAACTCGTCGCCGGTGGTGGGAGGGCCTGTCCACGGCGGGCCGCGCTCGCCGGCGGCTGGACCCGCGCCGATCACCGGGGCTGGCCTGTCGGCGCCCGCACCGGGAGCGACCCGGCGATCCGACGTGCCCGCCTCGCGCGCGTCGGTCGGGAGGACCACCGGGTCGTCGGCGGCGCCGAGGTCGGACTCGGAGGAGGTGTGGGACGCCGACCCGGACGCGCGACCGCTCGTGCTGGCGGCGGGGCTCCGCTCACGGCTGGTGGAGGCGCACCGGCGGCACCTCGCGGCTCTCACCGCCGCGCACCACGCGTTCCTGCGCGGTCGGGAGAGGGGGTTGTGGTCGGTGGTGCGACTGGCCGGGGCGTCAGCGACCCAGGGAGGGACGCTCGCCCCCGGAGGTGCGGTGGACCTCGGCGCGGCCGTGGGACACCTCACGGACCTGGTCCGCTCGGACAGCCCGGCACCCGAGCCGTGGGGCCAGCCCGTGGAGCGGGGTGCCCGTGGCGCGGTCGCGCCGTCGGGTCCCGTCACGCCGTCGGTCCCGCTGTTCGGCCGCGCCCAGTTGGAACGGATGGCCATCGAACCGCTGTCCCGCCACTTCGGTCCGCTCTTCGCCGCCCAGGACCGCTTCTCACGGTGGGTACGGCTGCCGAGCGGTCCGCTGTTGTTGGTGGACCGGGTCACCGGGCTCGACGGGGAGCCGGGCACGATGGGGCTGGGCTCGATCCGCACCGAGACCGACGTCCGACTGGACAGCTGGTGCCTCGACCCGGCCGGGCGGATGACCGCCGGGATGGTCATCGAGGCGGGCCAGGCCGACCTGCTGCTGATCAGCTGGCTGGGCGTCGACCTGCTCAACCGGGGCGAACGGGTCTACCGGCTGCTCGGTTGCGAGGTGACCTTCCACGGCCCGCTCCCGCGGCCGGGGGAGACGCTGCGCTACGACATCCACGTCGACCGGCACGCCGAACACGCCGGCACCCGGCTGTTCTTCTTCCACTACGACTGCCATGTCGGTGACGAACTGAGGGTGACGGTCCGCGAGGCGCGGGCCGGGTTCTTCACCGACGAGGAGCTCGCCGGGGTCGGCCCGACCCGGTGGGAGCCCGAGCGGCACCGTCCCTCGGCCGTCAGGCCGGTGACCTGGCCGCTTCACGTGTCCCCGGCCGGCCGGTTCGACCGGGACGCGGTGTTGGCGTGGGCGGAGGGGCGGCCCGTCGACTGCTTCGGCCCCGGCTGGGCGCTGGCGGCGGCGCACGTGCGGACGCCCAGGATCACCGACGCGCGGACCCTCCTGCTCGGCGAGGTCACCGAACTGGACCCCCACGGTGGGCCGTGGGGGGCGGGGTACCTGCGGGCGGAGACGCCGGTTCGGCGGGACGACTGGTTCTTCGACGGTCACTTCCCCCACGACCCGTGCATGGCGGGCAGCCTGATCCTGGAGGGCTGTCTCCAGGCGATGGCGTTCCACCTCACGGCGCTGGGGCTCACGCTCCGTCGGGACGGGTGGCGCTTCGAACCGGTGACGGGTCGCCCGGTGACCATGCGCTGCCGGGGTCAGGTCACCCCGGACAGCGCGCGGCTGCGGTACGAGGTGTTCGTGTCGTCGGTGACCGGGGAACCCGAACCCGCGCTGGTGGCCGACGTCGTGTGCTGGGTGGACGGCGTCATGGCGTTCCACGCCCGTGACCTCGCGCTGCGCCTGGTGCCGGACTGGCCCCTCGACCACTGGCGGCACCTGGGCCCACCTCGTGCCCAGCCCACCGGCGCCCCGGTCCCCCTCGTGGACCTCGGCGGGCTGCGCGACCACCGGGACCCGGTGCCGCCGGCGCGGTGGGGGGAGTTGTCCTTCGGGTACGCCGCCCTGCTCACCGGCGCCTGGGGGCGTCCCTCGGAGGCGCTGGGGCCGGGCTTCGCGGCGCTGGACGCGCGCCGCACACCCCGTTTCCCGGGGCCGCCGTACAACTTCCTGAGCAGGGTGACCGAGTTCGCCGGCGACGCCGGCGACGTGCCCACCGGGCTCACCGTGGAGTACGACGCGCCCCATCGGGCGTGGTACTTCGAGCAGAACGGGTGCCCGACGATGCCGATGGCGGCGTTGATGGAGGTCGCCCTCCAGGGGTGCGGGGTCCTGGCCGTCCAGCTGGCCCGGCCCACGCTGGTCGGTTCGGTCGAGGTCTTCTTCCGGAACCTCGACGGCGAGGGCACGGTCGTCGGGGAGGTCCGGCCCGGTGACGTGGTGGCGACCACCATCGAGGTGACCAACCACTCGCGGGCCGGGGAGATCACCCTCCTGTCGTTCTCCTTCGCCTCCTCGGTGGAGGGACGAGCGGTGTTCACCGGCACGGCGGTCTTCGGGTTCTTCCCCGAGGACTCCTTCCAGCAGCAGCCCGGGTTGCCGGCCAGCCAACGGGACCGGGATCGGATGCTGCTCCCCGGGGACGCGGTCGTCCACCTCGCCGAGTGGAGCGACCGGCCCGGCGCGTTGCGGCTGGCCGGTCCGATGTTGCGCTCGCTCGACCGGGTGACGGGGTTCTGGCCGGAGGGCGGTTCGGCGGGCCTGGGACGGTTGCGCGCCGAGAAGGACATCGTCGCCGACGCCTGGTACTTCAAGGCCCACTTCTTCCAGGACCCCGTCCAACCGGGTTCGCTCGGGGTGGAGGCGATGTGCCAGTTGCTCCAGTACTACCTGCTGCGGACGGTGGAACCGGCGGTGACCAGTCCCCGGTTCGAACCGGTGCGGCTGGGCCACCGGGTGAACTGGCGCTACCGGGGGCAGGTCCTGCCGACCGACCGGGTCGTCACGGTGGAGATGGACGTGCTCGACGTCGGGGTGGACGAGCGCGGCGTGTACGCGACCGCCGAGGCCTGGTTGTGGGTGGACGGCCGCCGCATCTACCACGTGCGTGACCTCGGGATGCGCATCGTCGAGGGGGATCCCGGGGGTGGGTCGGCTGGCGGACCGGGGCCCGGAGGGGGTGCCCGGTCGGGCCGTGGCGCCGGTGCGCCGGCCGCGTCGGGCCTGGTTCGGACACCGCCGCGTCCCCCCTCCGCCGGGGTGGCCGCAGGTGTGGACGCCGCCGTCGTGGTCCGGGAGGAGGTCCTGGACCCGGCCACGGACGGGTGGCTGGACGACCACCGGCCCACCTGGGTGCTCCCGGCGTTGCCGATGATGTCCACCGTCGACCGGCTCGCCGGCGCGGTCGCCGAGCACACCGGTGAACGGGTGCTGTCCCTGCGTGGCGTGCAGCTCAGGAGGTGGACACCCGTCACGGGGCCGCTGCGGCTGCGGACCTCCGTCGCCCGAGGGCCCGACGGGTACTCCGCCGAGCTGGCCGTCTGGCGGGAGGCGAGGACGGCCGAGCTGTCCCGTTTCGAGCCGGTGGCGACGAGCACGGTCCGGGTGGGCGCCCGACCGGGTCCACCGCCCGAGCCGTTCGCGCCGTTGGTGGACGCCGTCGCGCAACCCAACCCCTACGAGTCCGGGGCGCTCTTCCACGGCCCCAGCTTCCACTACCTGCGGTCGCTGTCCCTCGGTTCCACCGGCGCCTCGGCGGTGGTGGACCCGACGGCCGGATCGGTACCACGGGGCCACCTGCACCAGGGCGTGCTGGACACCCTGCCCCAGGCCATCCCGCACCAGGAGCTGTGGCGGTGGGCGCCCGAGGTCAGCCGCTCGGCGGTCTGCTTCCCCCATCGGGTGGAGTCCCTCGACCTGTTCGGGGAGGTGCCGGACGTGGGCCGGCTGGGGCTGGAGGTGCGGTTCGTGGGGTTCCCGGCCGGCCCGGCGCTGCCCACCTTCGACATCCAGCTCACCGGTGCGGACGGCGCTGTGCTGGTCGCCGTCCGCATGGTCGACGTGCTGGTGGAGACGGGGCTCCCCCCGGAGTCGCCGTTGCGCGACCGGCGCGCCTTCCTGCACCTGCGCCGCTACGCCGGCGGGCTCGGGTTGTCGCGCACCGACGGGGAGGCGACCGTGCTGTCGGCGGTCGACGTGGACGCGGCGGACCTCCTGCCGGGCACGGTGGCGGGACTCTACGGGCTTCCACCGGACCTGCGCGGACCGGCGCGGCTGGTCCGTGTGGCGGTGAAGGACCACCTCGCCCGGCGGCTGCGGGTGCACCCCTCGGAGGTGGTGGTCGCGGAGGACAACCGTTCCTGCTGGTCGGCGGGGGCGCCCGAGCGGTGCCACCGGGTGGGGGTGTGCCTGGACGGTGATCGGGTGGAGGTCCGTGACGCCTGACCGCCGTGGTGTCCCGCGCGGGGGCCGGCGGCCCGGCCTGGTCGCTCCGCCGCCCCAGCCCGGCGTGGCTGGCCGCGGGTCGCGCCCTCACCTCTGGGGGTGAAGTTCGCCGCCGGGAGGTGCTTCCCAGGGGCGGCAGGGGTATCCGCGCCTGGACGCGGTCTGTCGATCCGGCGAGGGGCGGGGAGGTGTGGTGGGCGCGGGCGAGGACTCTCCTCCCAACTGGTCGGTGAACCACCGGTCGGGGTCCCTGCGCTGGGAGAAACTCGCCCAGAACGGTGGCTGGCTGGTGATGGGCGTCATCGTCCTGGTGGGCCTCCTCGGCGGCTGGGGAGGAGGGCCGCTGAGCGACGCGACCGCGCGGGACGTCGGCAGCGGCCTGGCCATCGAGTACGACCGCTTCAGCCGGGCGACGGGGCAGAACGACCTGCGGCTCCGGGTTCCGGTGCCGAACGGGGCCGAGACGGTCGCGGTGCTCGTGTCGGCCTCGTACCTGTCCGACAACCAGGTCGAGTCATTGGATCCGGAGCCCTCGGAGGTCACGGCGTCCGAGGGGTCGGTCCGGTTCGACTTCCTCGTCGGGGAGGGAGCGGAGGTCGACGTCACCTTCGACCTCGCTCCGCAGGGGGCGGGCGCCCGGTCCGGATGGGTGAGCGTCCCGGGTGGGGACCGCGTCGAGTTCTGGCAGTTCGTCTACCCGTGAGCCCCTGGTCGGGCACATCCGGAGGAGGGAACCGTGCACTCAGTCCTCGCCACCACCGCCGTGTACCTCGGCATCCTGGTGTTGCTCCGCCTCACCGGCAAGCGCACCCTGGCCCAGGTCAGCACCCTCGACCTGATCCTGCTGCTCATCATCAGCGAGGCGACCCAGCAGGCGCTCATCGGGGATGACTTCTCGATCACGACCGCCCTGCTGGTGATCACGACGTTGATGTTCGTCGACCGCACGGCCGACTACCTGCGGTGGCGGTTCCGGCCGGTGGACCGCGTGCTCCAGGGGGCTCCCCTCGTCCTGGTCGACCACGGGAAGCCCGTCGACAGGCACCTGGCAGCCCAGCACATCACCGTCGACGACATCCTCACGGCGGCGCGGGAACGCCAGGGCGTGCACGGCCTGCACCAGATCCGGTACGCGGTGCTGGAGACCTCCGGTGCCATCAGCATCATCCCGACACCCGAGGCGGCCAGCGGGCCGGCGGGGCGTGGGCGCTGCGACTGACGGGATCCGGCACCCGACTGTGCCCGTCGTGCCTGGTCGCGCGCTGGGTAGGCGCTGGGTAGGGGGGTGCGTTCCTCGGGGTTTCCGGGGTGCGCTAAGGTATTCACCAGTCGGGCACTGAGTCCGACGACAACAGAAGACGGTCCTCCGTAGCTCAATTGGCAGAGCATTCGGCTGTTAACCGAAGGGTTGTTGGTTCGAGTCCAACCGGAGGAGCAGTACCCCAGGTCGCGGCCTGGGGTTTTTCGTGTGGGATCGCTGTGGGGAGTCCGGGGTCGGGGTGGAACACGCTCGACGCTCCACGCCCGGTCGCGCTCCCCGCGGGGAGGCCTGCGCTCCCAGTGGTGGTCCTGCCCGGAGGGTGGGTCGTAGGACTCCGACCAGTAGTCGGTGACGTGGTGGATCAGGCCGGCCTCGGACAACCTCGAGCCAGATGCGGGCGTCCATCCTTCGCCCCCATGCGCACGCCAGCCATACGGCGACGGGTGGCTGTGCCCCGCGACGATGCGGCGCGTCCGCGGGTGCCAGTCACCGGTGCGGTCCCGCCGAACTGGCGGAACGCGGGCTCCTCCCGGATCCGTTCGCGCATCCGAGGCATCCCGTGGACGCCGTCCTCGCCGAGCAGGTCGACGCTCCACGCCCGGTCCCGTCCTTCGATGCTGTCCACGGAGGCGGTCGCGGTGTACCGGGATCTCTCCGTCCGGTCCTTCCCGCGCGGGGCTGGCGCCCCGGTGCCGACAGGAGGTGCCGGTCCGGGGCAGCGGTCCCTGGGCCGGCCGCCGCGGCCTCCAGGTCCTGGCTCCCACCAGCCCCGGGTGCCCTCCGGTCGGGTGGGGGCTCGGTGTTGGTCGAACCCCGGCGGGCGCGGACTACCGTCGGCGCCATGAGCGAGCAGTCCTTCTCGGTGCATCCCGGGCCGTTGCGGGCGGACGCGGCCCGCAACCGCTACCGGATCCTGGATGCCGCGCGCGAGCTGGTCCGGGAGGGGGATGGCGGTCTTCCGCTCAACGTCGTCGCCCGGCGGGCCGGGGTTGGGGTGGGGACCGTCTACCGGCACTTCCCCACCAGCGGGGCGCTGCTGGAGTCGCTGGTGGCGGGGTCGCTGGACGCGCTGGTGGAGTCGGCGCGGGCGGCGGTGTCCATGGCCGACCCGGCGGCGGCGCTGGTGGCGTTCCTCGAGGGCGTGCTGCGCGGGCAGTTGGCCGACGAGGGGCTCCGGTTGGTGTTGACCCGTCCCGCGTTCGCCTGCGTGGAGACCGGGGAGCGGGTGCGGGAGCTGTTGGCGGCGCTGGCGGCGCTGTTGGAGCGGGCGATCCGGGCTGGCGTGGTGCGGCCGGAGATCACTCCCGACGACGTGCGCCGTCTGCTGATCGGTACGCAGGAGGCGGTTCGCGCGGGCACCGAGGTCGACGACCGCGCCGGGCTGTACCTGGGCATCCTGGTCGCGGGACTACGACCCGAGAGCTGATGGGGTCATCCGAATAGATGGACCTATCCGTTTGTGCGGTAGCGTGGGAACGTGACGTCCCTCTACCCGAGGAGAACCCATGCTTCCCTCGTCCCCGCGCCGGAGCCCCCGGGACATCCCGAACCTGCGTGGTCGCACCGCCGTCGTGACCGGAGCCACCAGCGGACTTGGCCATGTCATGGCCCGGGTGCTCGCCGAGCGCGGAGCCCACGTGGTCCTCGCCGTCCGGGACCTCGCCCGGGGGCGAGCGGCGAGCGCGGAACTGGTGGGTGACACCGAGGTGAGGCAGCTCGACCTCGGTGACCTCGCCTCGGTGCGTTCCTTCGCCGCCGCTCTGGCCGCCGACCACCACGGGGTGGACCTGCTCGTCAACAACGCGGGAGTCGGCTTCGCCGGTGCGCCGCCCACGGTCGAGGGTTTCGAGGGGGCGCTGGGGGTGAACCACCTCGGCCACTTCGTGCTCACCGGGCTGCTGATGCCGGTGCTGGAGCGGGGGAGCGGATCGAGGGTGCTCACGGTGGCCTCCGACTTCGCCCGGTACGGCCGGCTCGACCCGGACCGGCTGGACACCCACCTCTCCCCAGCCCGCGCCTACGCGCGCTCCAAACTGGCCAACGTCCTCTTCGGCGCCGAACTCGACCGGTTGCTGCGTGACGGCGGCTCCCCGGTGCGCAGCGTGCTGGCCCATCCGGGGATGACCCGCACTCCCATCCACGGCCGGGTGACCTCGGTGGTGGCGCGACTGGCGTTCGCCACGCCCGCCCAGCTGTTCGGCAGGAGCGTGGAGGAGGGTGCGCGGCCCCTGCTCCACGCGGCGGTGGGGCCGGAGCCCGAACCCGACGTCATGACGGGCCCCGGAGCGGGCCGGCGACCGCCCTCCGCGACACCCCTCACCGGTCGTCTCGCGGACCGCGAGCTGGCGGCGCGGCTGTGGGCGGCCTCGGAACGTCTCACCGGCGTCAGCTACCCGAGGGCCGTCGCCGCGCCGGACCGGGGCGCCGGGCGGCGGGACGACCGGTGAGGGCGGGGGCCGGCGGTACGGCGCACCCCGGTCGAGGGTGCCGCCGCTCCAGTTCCGCTCGTCGGAACGAGGGCTTCCCGGCCCCGGTGGCGGCCGCCGGTCCGTTGTCGTCGAGGTTGGTGAATCACCGACCCGGGGATTCGGGATCCGCTGCTCCCTGGTGACCGTTCGCGTTGGCCGCTCCGTCGGTAACGAGGTGAACAGCCGTCGTTCGGGTGAAAGAATGTCGTTGAGTTCACTATCGGTCGTCCATTTCGGCCTGGATTTCGCCGTTCCGATCCGGCGTTCCTGGCGGTCGCCCTCACATGGGCGTACGCGCCGGGCAGGTCAACGAACTTAAACAGTTTATGTGGCGGAAACAATTCGTTCTCGTCGGCGGCGACGAATTCGCTCCGTTGGGCTGAATGGCTTCTTGTGGCGTCGTCGGATTCGTCGGTTAGCTCGAAGGGACCACAGGCCCGGCTCCGAATTCCCGAAGCCGGGCGCCGTCCTGTTCGAGGAGGGTTGGTGTCCCACAGACGTAGTCCCGCCAGCCGGGAACGCAACTCCGTCAGAACGTCCCGAGGCCGAGCCGGTACCGCCGTCACGGCGTTGACCGCGATCACGGCAGCGCTCGTCGTGCCCCCGGCCGCCTCGGCCCAGGATGACGCCGCCGGCGACGTCCTCTCCGTCGATTCCGCCGTCACCCGTGCCCTGGATGCCAAGGGCAGCTCCGACGTCTGGCTCGTCCTGGAGGACCGGGCCGACCTCAGCGCCGCCGCCGAGACCACCGGCTGGGTGGAACGGGGCGAGGCGGTCGTGTCGACCCTGCGCGACCACGCGGCCCGAACCCAGAAGCAGGTGATCGGGCATCTGACCGAGGCCGATGCCGAGTTCAGCTCCTTCTGGATCTCCAACCGCGTCCTGGTCCGCGACGCCACCCGGGAGTTGCTGACCGGGCTCGACCGGTCCTCCGGTGTCTCACGGGTCACCCTGCCCGTCACCCTCGACGCGCCGGAACCGGTGGAGGAACGGCCAGCCCGGGTCTCGGTGGACGCCCTGGAGTGGGGGGTCGCCGAGATCAACGCCGACGCCGTGTGGAGCGACTACGGCGTCCGGGGTGAGGGCATCACCGTCGGCAGCATCGACACCGGGGCCCAGTACGACCACCCCGCCCTCGTGGACAGCTACCGGGGCAATCTGGGATCCGGCTTCGACCACGACCACAACTGGTTCGACCCGGCCTCGGTCTGCGGCAGCCCTTCCCCCGCCCCCTGCGACAACAACAGCCACGGCACCCACGTCACCGGCACTATGACCGGTGACGACGGTGGGGACAACCAGATCGGCGTCGCGCCCGGTGCCCAGTGGATCGCGGCGAAGGGCTGCGAGGCCAACGGGTGCACCGACGCCTCGCTGTTGGCCTCCGGGCAGTGGATGCTCGCCCCCACCGACCTGGCCGGTGAGAACCCGCGTGCCGACCTGCGCCCCCACGTGGTGAACAACTCCTGGGGCGCCTCCAACGGGCCGATCATCGACCCCTGGTACGACGACGTGGTCGCCGCCTGGAACGCCTCCGGAATCTTCGGGCTGTTCTCCAACGGCAACTCCGGGCCCAGCTGCGACACGGCCGGGTCGCCAGCCGACTCCCGGTACTCCTACGGCGTCGGCGCCTACGGGTCCACCGGGTCGATCGCCAGCTTCTCCAGCCGGGGACCCGGGTTCGACGGTGAGATCCGACCGCACATCTCCGCCCCCGGCGTGAGCGTCCGGTCGGCCACCCCCAACAGCTCCTACGGGCTCAAGAGCGGCACCTCGATGGCCGCGCCGCACGTCGCCGGTGCCGTCGCGCTGCTGTGGTCCTCGGCGCCCAGCCTCGTCGGGGACGTCGAGTCCACCCGGGACCTGCTCAACGGCAGCGCCATCGCGGTGGACGACACCAGCTGCGGTGGGACTCCGGAGAACAACAACGTCTGGGGCCACGGCAAGCTCGACGTGCTCGCGGCGGTCGGCGCGGCGCCCCGCGGCGACACCGGGGTCCTCGCCGGCAGCGTCACCAACTCCGCCACCGGGGACCCGGTGGCCGGGGCCCGCGTCTCGCTGGCCGGCCCGCTGGAGCGCGCCACCTCCGCCGACGCGGAGGGCCGGTTCTCCGCGACGGTGTCGGTCGGGGAGTACGAGGTCACCGTGTCGGCCTTCGGCTACGGCGAGTCCACCACCACCGCCACGGTCTCGCTCGACGAGACCACGTCCCTGGAGTTCGAACTCGACCCCGTGCCGACGCGGTCGCTGGTGGGTGAGGTGACCGACGCCAGGGGCGCACCGCTGCCCGGTGCGACGGTCGTGTTCGACGACCACGTCCTGCCCGCCGTCACCACCGACGACGAGGGCGGTTACGCCTTCGACGCGGTGCCCGAGGGCAGCTACGCCCTCACCGCGGCCGGCTCCGCCTGCGTCGAACCGGTGACCCGCGAGACCGTCGTCTCCGGTTTCACCAGGGTGCTGAACTTCCGGCTGCCCGACGTCACCGACGAGTACGGGCACTCCTGCCGGGTCGGCCAGGGCGACTACACCGAGGGCGAGACCAGGTTGGCGCTGACCGGCGACGACCGTTCGGAGACCGTCGACCTGCCCTTCGACTTCGACTTCTACGGCGAGACCTACGGCAGCGCGGCCGTCTCCACCAACGGCTTCCTCGCCTTCGAGGGCCCGGCGACGGCGTTCCTGAACGGGGCGCTGCCCAGCGCCTCGGCGCCGAACGCCGCCGTCTACCCGTTCTGGGACGACCTGAACGCCGACGCGAACTCCGGCATCTACACCCGGACGGCCGGGGAGGCCCCGAACAGGACCTTCCTCGTGGAGTGGCGCGAACTCACGTTCTTCGGCAGCGGCTCCCGGCGGGTGGACTTCGGGGTGACGCTCCACGAGGGCGGTGACATCGTCTTCGACTACCGCGACCTGGGCGAGGACGACGCCATCGAGCGGGGCGCCTCCGCGACGGTCGGCATCGAGAACGCCTCGGGGACCGTCGCCCTCCAGTTCTCCCACAACGCGGCCAGCCTGCGGTCAGGCAGCTCGATCACCTTCAGCCTGCCCGACAGCGGGTTCGTGACCGGTGCCGTCGTCGACGGCAACGACGGCGGGCCGGTGGCCGGGGCGCTGGTCGAGTTCCTCCAGCGCGGTGAGGTCGTGTCGACCACACGCACCGGGGACGACGGCACGTACCGCAGGCAGCTGCCCCTCGGCTACTACACGGTGGCGGTCAGCAAGGAGAACTACGTCGCGACCACCGGCACCGCCTACGTGGGCGAGTCCGGGGAACGGGTCAGCCACGACGCGACGCTGCGCACCAGCCGGGGCGCCACCAGCGTCGACCGGCTGGAGTGGCTGCTGCCCGGGGACACCACCCGGGAGGCCGAGATCACCGTGACCAACGTCGGCACCGAGCTGCTGACCTGGGAACTCACGCCCGACCCCGAGGCGGGCCCCGCCTCCAGGGCCATCGGGGTGCCCTGGCTGTCCCACGAGCTCACCAGTGGACAGCTGCGGCCCGGCCGGGCGGTCACCCTCGGGTTGGAGGTCGACACCGGCGGGCTCGCCCCTGGTGTCCACGAGGGGGTGGTGGCCTTCCGGACCAACGGTGGCCGGCAGGCGGTGCTGCGGGTGCCGGTGCGGCTCGTCGTGTCCGCGCACTGGCAGGCGGTGAACCCCGCCGGTGCCGCGCACACCGACTCGACCGGCATCGAGTGGGTCGCCGACCAGGCGTACCAGACGGGCTCCTTCGGGTATCTCGGTGACGACGTCACGACCGCCGAGGTCGACGAGTCGGTCGACATCCGGGACACCCGGGAGGACGCGGTCTACCGGAGTCAACTCGTGGGGCTGGAGGGCTACCGCTTCGACGCGCTGCCGGCCGGGACCTACGAACTGACGCTCGGTTTCGCCGAACTCGACCGGTCCCCCCGCCTCGACTGGCGACGTTTCGACGTCCAGCTCAACGGGCGGTACGTGCTCGTCGGCCACGACATCGCCGAAGCGGTCGGGGGACTGCGTGCCGACGAGCACACCACCACGGTCACCGTGGAGGAGGGCGGGTCGGTGGACCTGCGTTTCCTCGCCCGGCGGGGTTACGAGCCGCCGGTGCTCAACGCCGTCCAGCTGGTGCACCGACCTGACCTGTGAGCCGGTGGAGGTGACGTCGTCCGAGTCCCGGACGGCGGGGTGCGGGGGCGTCGGGGGAGACCCGGCGCCCCCTCCTCGCGTACCGCTCCCCGTCGTGGGTGAGTCCCGCCGTGCTCGGCCGAGGGCGACGGGGGCGACGGGGACGGCGTTCCTGGTGCGCGGGTCCGGTGCCGAGGCCCGTTCGGCCCCGTTCGGCCCGTTCGGCCCGTCCCTCCCGCCGTCCTGAGGGGCGGGTACCGAGGACCAACCCACCGCTGCCCGGGGCCGGGGCGGCACACCAGTGGACCACGATGGACACCGGCACGACTCCACCGCCGACTGCCGCCTCCCCGCACCGCGAGGGCGAGGTGGCATGTCGGATCAGGCGACGTTCTCCTCCGCGGCCCGCGCCGCGCGTTCCCGCACCCGCGCTCGCTGCGGTTCGACCGTGTACTTCGGATCGCGCGCCGACTCCATCCCGGCGTGGAACACGCCGAACCGGGTGCAGGCCGATCCGACGAGCAGCGCGGCGCCGCACACGCCCGCCGCCACCCGGCTCCGGCGGCCGAGGAGCGCGCCGCCGACCGCACCGGCCACGGTCAACGCCTTCGCCGCCTTCATCAACCGGCCGCCCCACCCGGTGCGGTAGGGCTCGGCGACCATGCCCATCCGCCGTTCCATGCGCGCGGTGGCGGCGAGCTCGCCCGCCGCCGCGAGGACCGCCGCGCGGCGGGCCGGCCCGGTCTGGGCGGTCGGCGCGGCGATCATCGACGCACCCGAGGCGGCCAGCGCGGCCGAGGAGACGAAGACGAACGGGAGTTCGCGGTGGCCCTCATGCCAGGCGGGGACGGCGGTGTCGGCGGCCAGCGCGGCCGTGTAGGCGGCCACCAGCGGTCCCAGCACGGCCGCCGTCGCCGTCGCGGTCGCCCCGATCCTGGGGAACCAGCCGGTGAGGTCCGTGATCGCGGCCGCTCCGGCCGCCGGACCGTAGGCGGCCAGCAGCCAGGAGCCGACGCTCATCGGCGAGGTGATCTTGAAGACGCGGAGCATGTTCAGGAAGCGGGCGGGGCGCCCCAGGTCGTGCACCAGGGCCACGACCGACCCGGACACCGCGCCGAGCGCCACGAGCTTGGCCGGCCTGGCCAGACCGGGCCGGTTCGTCCAGTGCCCGCCGGCGGCGAGGACCGACGACCCCCCTGCCAGGCCGCCGAGGAAGAAGTACCCGGCGATGTCGGTGGCCGCCCAGCGGGGCGGGTTCAGCACGGGCAGCCCGTAGTAGGAGTCCGGGCTGTACTCGGGAGCCGCGGTCCGCTGCCCCCGGGGCCGCCACCGCTGTTCCCCGGTGCCCCCGACGCGGGCCTCCCGCCCGGGGTGCGCCCCCCTGATGCCGTCCCTGGTGACGTCCGACGTGCTCATGACCGCCTCCCGACGAACATCGCGGCCAGTCCACCGAGCATGGTCGCGGCGGCCACGCCCACGTGCGCCCACATCCGGGGCAGGTCCCTGGTCGTCACCACCGGGTCGGGGGGCAGCCCGTACACCTCGGGTTCGTCCAGCAGCAGGAAGAACGCACCGTCCCCGCCGACGCCGTCCTCCGGGTCGTGCCCGTACAGCCGGGCCGAACCGACGCCGTCCCCGTGCAGTTGTTCCACCCGGGCGGCCGCCCGCTCGCGCAGCTCGTCCAGTTCCCCGAACTGGATGGAGTCAGTCGGGCAGGCCTTGGCGCAGGCGGGCTCCATGCCCACGCCGACCCGGTCATAGCACAGGGTGCACTTCCAGGCGCGGCCGTCGTCCGGTCGCTGGTCGATGACCCCGTAGGGGCAGGCCGGCACGCAGTAGCCGCAGCCGTTGCAGATGTCCTCCTGCACGACGACGGTGCCGAACTCGGTGCGGAACAGCGAACCGGTCGGGCAGACGTCGAGGCACGCGGCGTGGGTGCAGTGCTTGCACACGTCGGACGCCATCAACCATCGCAGGTCGGTGTCGCCCGCCGATCCGCCGTCGCCTCCCCGGCCGGGCTGTTCGGGGACCAGCGGCGCCGGCCACCCGCCCTGTTCGGGGACGGTGACGCCCTGGGCGGCGGCGGCCAGCGCGTCCACACCCCGGTGCGACTCGTCGGGCGGGGGCCCCACCAGGGGTTTGCGCTGTTCGACGAACGCGACGTGCCGCCAGCTGTCCGCTCCCAGCCGGCCGGTGTTGTCGAAGGACATGCCCGTCAGCTCCAGGCCGTCCTCCGGGATCGCGTTCCACTCCTTGCAGGCCACCTCGCAGGCCTTGCACCCGATGCACACCGAGGTGTCGGTGAAGAACCCGTAGCGCGGGGGAGCGTCGCGGTGGCCGGCGGAGGCCGCGACGTGCGGGTCCGGTCCGGAGAACTGGTTGGTCGGCACGGCGCTCAGGCCTCCGTTCCGGTGGTTTCGGTGACGCCCGCTCGCCGCCGGTAGTCCTCCACGTAGCGGCGCAGCGCGGCGCCGCGGGGACGTCGCCCGGGGCGGATGTCCGCCGTCCAGGCCTTGACCTCCTGGATGTGGACGTTGGGGTCGAGGGTGATGGAGGACAGCTCGTTGGCGGAGTCGCCGGTGGTGTAGCCGTTGGGACCCCAGTGGTAGGGCATCCCGATCTGGTGGACGGTCCGGCCCTGCACGAACAGGGGCGTCATCCGGTCGGTGACCACCACCCTGGCCTCGATGGCGTTGCGGGCCGTCACGATGGTGGCCCACCCGTGGTGTTCCAGCCCGCGTTCCTCGGCCAACTCCGGTGAGACCTCGCAGAAGAACTCGGGTTGGAGTTCGGCCAGGTAGGGCTGCCAGCGCGTCATGCCGCCCGCGGTGAAGTGCTCGGTGAGCCGGTAGGTGGTGACCACGTACGGGTACACCTCGGCGCCCGGCTCGTCCCCGCTGGGCTGGTAGCGGTTGTCCTCCCGGGAGTTGGCGAGCCGCACCGGGTTGCGCTGCTGCGGGTACAGCAGGTTCGGGAACGGGGACTCCTGGGGTTCGTAGTGGGTGGGCAGCGGCCCGTCCACCAGGCCCGCCGGCGTGTACAGCCAGCCCTTGCCGTCGGCCTGCATGATGAACGGGTCGACCCCGGAGATCGCCTCCACACCGCGCGCCTCGGGGGCCGGCCGGTAGGAGGGGGGACGGTCGGCGATGAAGTCGATGCTGTCGTGGCCGGTCCAGCGGCCCGCCTCCTCGTCCCACCACACCAGGGCCTTGCGTTCGCTCCACGGCCGGCCCTCCGGGTCCGCCGACGCCCTGCTGTACAGGGTGCGGCGGTTCTGCGGCCACGCCCACCCCCACTCCGAGCCCGTCCAGTTCTGCTCGCGGTGCGGTCGCCGGCGCGCGGCCTGGTTGACCCCGTCCTGGTAGACCCCGCAGTAGATCCAGCAGCCGCACGAGGTGGAGCCGTCGTCCCTGATGTCGTCGTAGCCCGACAGCGGCCGCCCCTCGGCGTCCCAGCCGTTGATCTCGGCCAGGACCGCCTCGGCGTTGGGGTCACCCAGCGTGCCTTCCAGTGGGTAGTCCCAGGTCAGGTCCAGGATGGGGCGGTCCATCGGCTCGGTGGAGCCGGCGAGCCGTTCCCGGATGCGCCGCCCGAGGTGGTAGATGAACCACATGTCGCTGCGGGCCTCGCCGTCGGGTTCCTTCGCCTGGTGCTTCCACTGCAACAGCCGGTTGGTGTTGGTGAAACTGCCGGACTTCTCGATGTGCGCCGCCGCGGGGAAGAAGAACACCTCGGTGCCGATCTCGGTGCTGCGCAGCTCGCCGGTCTCGATCTCGGGCCCGTCCTGCCACCACGTCGCGCTCTCGATGAGGGAGAAGTCCCGCACCACCAACCAGTCCAGGTTGGCCATGCCCAGCCGCTGCATGCGGGAGTTCGCCGAGCCCACCGCCGGGTTCTCGCCGAGCAGGAAGTAGCCACGGCAGATGCCGTCCCGCTGGGCCATCACCGTGTCGTAGGTGCTGTGCCCGCCGGTCAACCGGGGCAGGTAGTCGAAGCAGTAGTCGTTCTCCTCGGTGGCCGCCGGCCCCCACCAGGCCTTGAGCAGGCTGACCACGTAGGCCCGCATGTTCGCCCAGTAGCCCTTGTCGGCGGCGTCGGAGGAGATGAAGTGGTCCAGGTCCTCGTGCAGGTGGGCGTGCGGCATCGGGATGTAGCCGGGCAGCAGGTCGAAGAGGGTCGGGATGTCGCTGGAACCCTGGATGCTGGCGTGTCCCCGCAGCGCCAGGATGCCCCCGCCGGGGCGACCGATGTTGCCCAGCAGCAGCTGGAGGATCGAGGCCGCGCGGATGTACTGGGCGCCGACGCTGTGCTGGGTCCAGCCCACGGCGTAGGCGAACGCCGTGGTGCGGTCGCGTCCCGAGTTGCTGGTGATCTCCTCGCAGACCCGCAGGAACTTCTCCCGGGGGATCCCGCACACCTGTTCCACCATCTCCGGGGTGTAGCGGGCGTAGTGCCGACGCAGGACCTGGAAGACGCAGCGCGGGTGTTCGAGGGTCTCGTCGCGGAGCGGCTCCCCGTGCAGGGCGGGACCGCCGAAGCCGTGCGACTCGGGGTGACCGGAGGACTGCATGTCCCGCCCGGGGTGCCGTGGCTCGTCGACGCCGCGCTTGCCCGCCGCCGAGGCGACGCGCACTCCCTCGTACTGCCAGGAGTCGACGTCGTAGGTGCCGTCCTCGCGGTCGAACCCGCCGAAGAGGCCGTCGAGGTCCTCGGTGTCCTGGAAGTCCTCGTGGACCAGCATCGCCGCGTTCGTGTAGTTGACCACGTAGTCGTGGAAGTACTTCCCGGTGCTCAGGACGTGGTTGATGATGCCACCGAGGAAGGCGATGTCCGTGCCGGCGCGGATCGGGACGTAGAGGTCGGCCAGCGCGCTGGTCCGGCTGAACCGGGGGTCGACGTGGATGACGGTGGCGCCCCGGGCCTTGGCCTCCATGACCCACTGGAACCCCACCGGGTGGGCCTCGGCGAAGTTCGACCCCTCGATGATGATGCAGTCGGAGTGCTGGAGGTCCTGCAGGTAGGTGGTGCCGCCACCCCGCCCGAAGGAGGTGCCCAGGCCGGCGACGGTGGAGCTGTGGCACACCCTGGCCTGGTTCTCCACCTGGACGATGCCCAGGGCGGTGAACAGCTTCTTGATGAGGTAGTTCTCCTCGTTGTCCAGCGTCGCCCCGCCGAGGCTGGCGATGCCGAGGGTGCGTCGGGTGCGGGACCCGTCCACCTCCTCCTGCCAGTTCTCCCGTCGTGTCCTGATCACCCGCTCGGCCACCATGTCCATGGCCGTCTCCAGGTCGAGCGGTTCCCACTCGGTGCCGTACGGCCTGCGGTACAGCACTTCGTGCCGCCGTGAGGACCCCGTGGTCAGCTGGAGGCTCGCCGAGCCCTTGGGGCAGAGCCGGCCCCGGCTGACCGGTGAGTCCGGGTCCCCCTCGATATGGGTGACCCGTCCGTCCTGGACGTAGACGTTCTGGCCGCAGCCGACCGCGCAGTAGGGGCAGATCGACTTGGACACCTTGTCGGCCGTCGCCACCCTGGGTCGTAGGGACTCGGTTTCGCGGGACACGGCGGCCACGCCGCGTCCCAGGCGGTCGGGGCCCGTGAGCTGCCGGAACACCGGCCAGTCGAGCCAGCGGGGAGTCGCCACCGGGACCTCCTCGGATACGGCCCCCCGTGGGGCCGTGGGCCTGTCGTCTCCAGCTTCGGCCCGTGGGCCGTTCCCCGCCCTACGAGGCGTGCCGCCGCTGGTCGGGGTCGGACAGGACGCGGTGGGCCGTCCACCAGCGCACCTCGTCGTGGCTGTCGGGCGTGTGCTCCAGCGCGTTCACCAACCGTTGACTACGCGAACGGGTGAGTCCCAGCCGCACCGCGGTGGGGGGCGGTTCGGTGTGGTCGCCGTCGGCTGGTTCCCCGGTGGCGATCAGGTAGGCGAGCCCGGGCGGAACCCGTAGGGCGCGGCCGGCCCGCTCGTAGTCGTGCCCGGCGGCGAGCAGGGCACGGGTCTGCTGCTGTGTGGGCATCTCGCTCCCAGTTGGCGTCGTCGGGGGAGTGTCACCTTGACACCTGCCCTGCCCGGTGCGAAGCGGCGCTAAACACCGCTCCTCGCCATCGGGTGGCGGGACCGGGCCGTGGCGGGCCCCGGTGGGGGAGCGGGAGGGGGAGCGCGAGGGGCGGCGCCGTCCGGCGCGGCGGAGGGCGGTGACCCGGCCGTGACCGGGTGCTCTCCCACCCGGCACGGCTCGCGCCGGCGACGCGGAACACCAGGGCAGCGGCTGCCGGACCGGCGCGGTGGCGGAACCGGATCCGGGAGGGGACATCACCTGACGGGGGCCAGTGGAATGCCGTGGACCGGTTCCCGGCGGGTTGATTTTTCCCTTTCCGCCGGTCTGGGGACATCGACGATGCCCGCGCCACCCACGGTCGGACGCCGCTCCGCGGAACGGTCCTGGTACGGCTGGATACGTGGTCGCCTGGTGGGACCCGTGTGCTCACGGTGGCCAGTGATCGGCGTCATCGCGTGCCCGTTGGTCGTTGTCGGGCTTGTTCCGCCGATCCCGGGAATCGTCCGCGCGAATCGAGGGCAGGCGGACGACAAGGGGCTCGCGGTGGCCGGCGCCGCCCTCTCCGCCGTTCGACCCGCCCCGTGCGTGAGGTGGGTGGTCGCCGTGGACGACGCCGGGGAGCGGGTTCGCGCCCTCTCCTCGTCCGCCCTGGTGCGGCGATCCAGCCCGGAGAGGTCAGGGGCAGCGGGCGGCTCGGACCCGGGTGGTGCCCGGTGGCCAGCCGCGCGGTGCGGCGGCCACCGGATCCCGGTCGCGGGGGCTCAAGCCCAGGGGTTCAGCCCGGAACGGTCCGGTCGCACCCCGTCGGTGTCGGGGACGAACCCGCCCCGGTCGACCTCGGACTCGTCGTAGTCGTCCAGGGTCGTCGTCCCGCCGTGGCCCACCTGGTCGCTGTAGGCCAACCGGCCGTCCTGGCTGATCACCACCATGTCCCCCTGGTCGACCGACTGGCGGACCTGGCTGGCGATCTGTTCGGGACTGGCGTTCGGGTTGGACGTGCCGATCTCCCGGCCGCGTTCGTTGTTGTACAGGTCCATCGCCTCGGGGTACCGACCGTTCTCGGGTTTCCGTTCGTGCGCCGTGGCGAAGGCCTCGGACCACTCGGCCCCGAACTCCTGGGTCATCCTGGCGTTCCAGTAGGCGTGCCGGAAGGCGTCCACGTGGTTGTGCGTGGTGTTGTCCGGGTCGCCGAACTGCTGTTCGCTCACGACGTAGGCCTCCTGCTGGAGGCGGTACCAGGTGTACATCTCGTCCGGCCGCAGCTGGAGGAAGAGGTCCAGTTCCTCCTGGGTCCACTTGCTGCTGGGCACCGAGAACCCCAGCCTCTCCAGGATGGGGTTGATGACGTCGACCAGCTCGGGTGGTGGGAAGTCCACCAGCTCGTACTCGGACGCGGCGACCTGGTAGCGGTTGAGGATGTCCTCCAACGACTCGCGGCCGTCGGGTGTCAGCGCCACCACGTCGTCGCCGCCGAGGGAAATGCTCCGCAGCTCCGCCGCCGCGGCCCGGTTCTCCTGGGCCAGTGCGGTGAGGAGGGTCGCGGCGGCCGTCGCGACGCGCCTGGTGGCGACGGCGAACTCGTGCAGCGCCTCCTCGTCGTCATCGGGAACGTCGGCGGCGCGGGCGGCGAGGTCGGCCACGTTGTCGAGGATCGCGGTGTGGTCCTCCTTCGCCGAGGCCAGGTTGGTGGACAACGAGGAGAGCACCCCGGCGGCGCGGGTGAACAGCTCCGAGTCCTGGAGCAGCGCGGACCGCTGCTTGGTGATGGCGCCCACCGCCGAGGACGCGGCGGAGCCGGTCCACGCGGCCTCCAGCTCGCTCGCCGCCGAGGACAGCCCGTCGGAGGCCGCCGTCTCGGTGGCCTCCGCCGTTCGCGTGCAGCTGATCCGCAGGTCCTCGATGGCCTCCGCGTCACCACCCAGCTCGCCGATCTTGGCCGGCAGGTCCCCGAGCACCGAACGGACGTTGTTCCCGCTGACCGAGCCGGCGATCGAGCCGAGGCTCGCCGCCCGGTCCTCCAGCTCCTCCACCGCCACCTGGCTCACAGCGACACCCCCTTGCCGTCGAAGGCGCGGGCGCGTTCGTCGTCGATGTCGGTGTAGGTCTCCGAGCTCCGCCGGACACCCTCACCGAGCTCGCCGACCCGCTCGGAGTGCCCGAGCACCGTGCCCGCCAGGTTGCGCGCCAGGTCGTCGAAGGCCTCCGCGCAGTCCGAGGTGGTGAACGCGCCACCCCCGCCGCCGGTGCCGGACTTCCACGAGCGGCACACCGCGTCGAGGTCCTCGGACAGGGTCGACA
Organism: Actinoalloteichus caeruleus; assembly: GCF_049311605.1. Lineage (NCBI taxonomy): Bacteria > Bacillati > Actinomycetota > Actinomycetes > Pseudonocardiales > Pseudonocardiaceae > Actinoalloteichus > Actinoalloteichus caeruleus. The sequence goes on along the minus strand of NZ_CP186005.1, from coordinate 4,656,864 downwards.
ACGAGTCACCCACGGCGGCCAGTTCCTCCTCGGCCACCTCGAAACCGGACATGGTCACCTCTGTCGAGTTCGGTGTCCCAGCCCCCTGAGCGGTCCCGCCGCACAGCGCCCCCTGACGTGGGATGGACCGCCGCTCTGGCACGGAACGAGTAGTTATCACAAGCAGTATCACTGGCCGTGTGCGGCGGCGAGGCCGCACCCCGGCGAAACCGGTCGTTCGGTGAGCCTCCCCGGGGGGAACCGCTCAGTGATACGACCGAGCCGACGGCCCACGGATCAGCCATTCCCGGGAGGTGCCGGCCGGCCCGGTCCCGGCACGGCGAACGGGTGTCGGCGGGACGAACCCGCCGACACCCGCACCGGAGAGGACCGCCGCCGTGGCGTCAGTCGTCCGCGAGCGCCTGCATCGGGGAACTCCTCGCGGCCTTGCGCGCCGGGATCAGCGCGGCCAGCAGCGCCATCGCGATCATCGCGACCAGCACGGCCCCCAACTGGCCCCACGGGATGGCCATCATGGGCACGTCGGAGAGCGCCGAGGCGACCATCGCCGCGTAGGCACTGCCCAGGGTGATCCCGATGACCGTGGCGTACACGCCCAGCAGGGCGCCCTCCCAGGTGAGCATCGACCGCAGTCGGCCGCCACGCAGCCCCAACGCCCGGAGCAGGCCGTATTCCTGGCCGCGCTCCACCACCGACAGCGACAGCGTGGTCGCCACCCCGACCATCGCGACGATGACCGTGATCCCGACCAGGCCCAACGCCACCAACCGCAGGTTGCCGATGATCTCCTCGAACGCCTCCCGCTCCTCGGCCGGGTAGAACAGGCTGAGGTTCGGGTCGATGGGCACGGTCGCCTCCAGCGCCTGCTGGAGCGCGTCGAGTTCGATCGCCTCGTCCGCCGCGATCAGCAGCCGGAACGGGTCGAGGTCGGGCATGAGGGTGCGCAGGTCGTCCGGGTGGATCGAGACGAACCCGAGCGTGCCCCCCTGCCGGTAGATCGCCTGGACCGTCAGCTCCACGGTCCGCCCCTCGGCGCCCACCGTGACCGTGTCACCGACGGACAGGCCGTGGTCGTCGGCCACCCGCTGGTAGAGCGCCACCGAACCCTGGCCCCACTCCGAGAAGTCCCCGGAGGCGATGTTGCGGGTGAGGTTGGGAATCGCGGGGACGTCCACACTGGACACCCACTCCTCCACGACGTCCGTCCCGTAGTCCACGTCCAGCGGGGTCTCCCAGAGGGGCGTGACGGCGCTGACACCGGGCGCGGCGGCCAGGTCGTCCACCAGCTGCTGGTCGAGCAGCCCGTCAACCTCCTCCTGGTTGGAGAAGTCGCTCACCATCGCGTCAGCGGGCATCGACGCCCGCAGCTGCTCGTCCGCGCCGGCCTGCATGCTGCTCAACCCGACGAGCACGGCGCTGACCAGGGTCACGCCGAGGGCGAACACCGAGGCGGTGGTCGCCGAGCGGCGCGGCGCGCGACCGGTGTTGCGGGCCGCCAACCGACCGGCGATCCCGCCCGCCGCCCCGGCCGGCCTCTCGACCAGGCGCGTCATGATGCGCACCAACAGCGGTCCGGCTGCCAGCACGGCGCCGAACAGCAACACCCCGGAGGCCATGACGGCCAGCACGAACAGTTGGCCCTCGTTGGTGCCCATCATCAGCCCCAGGGCGAGCAGACCCAGCGCCCCCAGCAGGAGCAGGACGCCGAGGGTGGTGCGCAACCTGCCCACCCGGGACTCGCTGTCGGCCAGCGGAGCGGAGCTCATGGCCGCCACCGGGGGGATCCTCGCGCCCTTGATCGCGGGGAAGACCGCGGCGACCACGGAGAGCAGCACCGCGGCGAGGACGCAGAGCAGCAGGCTCGGTACCGACACCGTCAGCGGGGGCATGGTGGCGGTGACGAACAGGTCCGCGATGGCCAGCCCGGCCGTGCCCGCGCCGACGGCGGCGAGGGCACCGCTCACCCCGGCGAGGCCACCGGAGATGACCGCCTCCACCAGCAGCGCGCGCACGATCTGCCCGGGATGCGCGCCGATGCAGCGCAACATGGCGGTGCGCTGGCGGCTGCGCGCCAGCAGGATGCGGTAGGTGGAGGCGACGATGATCGCCGCCGCCAGCATCGCGATCACCACGAAGATCGACAACACCAGGAAGATCGAGTCGGCCTGCCGGGCGGCGGACCGCATGTCCTCGTCCCGGACCTGCTGACCGGAGTTCACCAGCACGGAGGTGCCGAGGTCGTCCTGGATGGCGGACACCAGGTCGCCCTCGTCCTGGCTACCGGCCACCAGCAGCTGGTAAAATCCGTCGGTCTCGGACCAGTCGACGAAGGTGTCCTCGCTGGTCATCACGCTGTAGCTGCCCTGAGGGCTGTCCCGCACCAGACCACTGAGGGTGGCCGTGACCGTCTTCTGGTCCGCCTCGGTGTAGAGGACCACCTCGAACTGGTCGCCGATCGCGAAGTCCAGCTCCTCGGCCAGCGAGCGGCTGAGCAGCACCTCGTCGGTACCCGGAGCCGACCCCTCCTCCACCATGTGCATCGCCAACGGGCCCTCGACGGGGGAGGTGCGCAACACGTAGTTGTTGCGCCCGATGGCGATGGAGACCCCGCTACCGGACGGCGCGACCTGGTCGACGCCCGGCATGGCCGCGACCCGTTGGATCTGCTCGTCGGTGAGCACCCACGGTTCCTCGACGGCGTCGACGACCGCGTCGGTCTCCTCGCTCACCGAGACGGTGCTGCGGATGAACTCGTCGCGGAGGGTGTCGGTGAACAGCATGGTGCCCGCCGCGAAGAACGTGGCGATGGCGATGGCGATACCGGTCAGCAGGATCCGCGAGGGCCGCTGTCGGATCTGCGCGAGTGATGCCTTGCCCAGTCCCATCGTTCACCTGCTCAGTTCGTCGAGGGCGGCGAGCACGTCCTGCCGGGACGGCCGGCGCAGCTCCCCCGCGATCCGACCGTCGGCCAACAGCACGACCCGGTCGGCCGCCGCCGCGGCGGAGGGGTCGTGGGTGACCATCACGATGGTCTGGCCGAAGTCCCCGGTCGACCTGCGCAGGAACTCCAGCACCTCCCGGCCCGACGACGAGTCCAGGTTGCCGGTCGGCTCGTCGGCGAACACCACGTCCGGCCTGGTCGCCAGTGCCCGGGCGATCGCCACCCGCTGCTGCTGACCGCCGGAGAGCTGCGACGGGCGGTGCCCCAGCCGGGGGCGGATGCCGAGGATGTCGATGACGGTCCTCAGCCACTCCTGGTCCGGCGAGCGGCCGGCGATGCTGAACGGCAGCAGGATGTTGTCCTCCGCCGTGAGCTCCGAGAGCAGGTTGAACTTCTGGAAGATGAACCCGATGCGGTCCCGCCGCAGGTCGGTGAGCTGCCGTTCCCGCAGGGAGGTGATCTCGGTGCCGCCGACGGTGATCGACCCGCTGGTGGGCCGGTCCAGACCGGCCATGCAGTGCATCAGCGTGGACTTGCCCGAGCCCGAGGGACCCATGACGGCGGTGAACTCGCTCTCGGCGACGCCGAGGCTGACCCCGCGCAACGCGTGCACCTGGGTGTCGGCGCTGCCGTACACCTTCGACACGTCGGTGGCCGCCACGATCGTCCCGGTGGCGGTGGTGGTGGATGACATGGTGTTCCGTCCTTTCGTCCGTGTTCTCCCTTCGTCGAGTCGCCTCAGCCGGTCGGGCGGCTCCCTCCGCGCGCGCGAGGGGCAGCGGACCTGGGGGACCGCCCCGGTGGGGTGCTGGCTCCGTCCGGACCGCGTCCGTGCGATGACGGGCCGTGCCAGGCCCGTGGACCGGTCGCCTCGGGCATCCGGAACGCGGTGGTTCCGGGAACCGGGCCGGTGGTGGTGGCGGAGCGCATCGTCGTCCTTCTCGATCGGAGGGGTCGGTGTGCGTACAGCCTGGCCGTGAACCCCTGTCCCGCAGATCAGCCGAACGGCCAGGCACGGGAGGACCCCTCGGCCGAAAGTCGTAGCCAGGGTTGTCACCGAGCCACCCCAGGACCGGGACCAGGGGCCTGCTCCGGGGCCTTCCCGACGTCGACCAGGCCCTCCGACCGGTTGGCTGAGGGGGTGAGACGAACTCCCCAGTCCCCGCAGTCCCGGCGCCGGTGGCCGCGCCCGCGCACCGTGGTGACCGCGCTCCTGGCGCTCTCCCTCGTGGGGGTGATCCTGCTCGCGGCGGGCTTCGCGATCGGCTACCAGGTCGTGCGGCGCGACAACCTGGGCCAGCTGGACTTCGCGACACCGCTGGTCGTACCACCCCTCCTCGAACCGGAGACCGACGAGGAAGGCCGCCAGGCCTTCGACCTGCGGCTGAGGACAGGGGCCTCCGAGCTGCTGCCCGGCACGCGGACGGTGACCTGGGGGGTGAACGGGGACCACCTCGGCCCGACCCTGCGGATGCGGCGCGGCGACCACGTCGCCGTGCGGGTCACCAACGAGCTCTCCGAGGCGTCCTCGCTGCACTGGCACGGGATGCGGGTCCCGGCCCGCATGGACGGGGGACCCCACCAGGAGGTCCGGCCCGGTGGGGTGTGGATCCCGGAGTGGACGGTGCGCCAACCCGCGGCCACCCTCTGGTACCACCCGCACCCCCACGGCCGGACGGCCGAGCACGTCTACCGGGGTCTCGCCGGCATGATCATCGTCGAGGACGAGCGGACCGACTCGCTGACGTTGCCCTCGGAGTACGGGGTGGACGACGTTCCCCTCATCGTGCAGGACAAGGACTTCGACGACGCCGGCCAGTTCGACCTCAGCGGCGGCGGCGGGGTGGGCATCCTCGGCGACGAGATCCTGGTCAACGGGACCCACGACCCGCACTTCGAGGTGACCGCCAGCCGCACCCGCCTGCGGGTGCTCAACGGGTCGACCGCCCGCGTCTACGACCTCGGCTTCGTCGACGGCCGGCACTTCCAGGTGGTGGCCACCGACACGGGCCTGCTGCCCGCACCCGTGGAGCGGGACCGGGTGCGGCTCTCACCGGGCGAGCGGGCGGAGATCGTGGTCGAGATGGACCCCGGAGAACGGGCGGTCCTGCGGTCCTTCCCCGGCGGCCTGGACGCCGGCTTCTTCCAGGACAGGTTCTCCGGTGGGGACGACACGTTCGACATCATCCAGCTCCGGGCCGCCGACCGGCTGCGGGAGTCACCACCCGTTCCCCGGGAGTTGGGCAGCGAACCTGTCGTCGAGCCGCCGCCGGGCGCCACCGTCCGCGCCTTCGAACTCTCCGGGACCTCCGAGATCAACGGGCGGCCGATGGACATGGGTCGCGTCGACGAGGTGGTGCCGGCGGGCGCCACGGAGATCTGGGAGGTCAGGGGGAGCGGTTCACCCCACAACTTCCACATCCACGACGTCAGCTTCCGCATCCTCGACGTGGACGGCGCCCCGCCCCCGGCGTGGCTGGCCGGACCCAAGGACACCGTCTACCTGCCCCCCGGGGCCCTGGTGCGGCTCGCGGTCGACTTCGGGACCGAGGTGGACGAGGAGGTGCCCTACATGTACCACTGCCACCTCCTCGCCCACGAGGACGCCGGCATGATGGGGCAGTTCCTCGTCGTGCCACCCGAGCGGGTCGACACCGTGGACCGCACCCTGAACCACCCGAGCGGTGGGCACTCCCACCACTGACAGCCCGCACCGGCCGGGGCGGTCCGGGGTCACCCCCGACGTCGACGCCCCCGCCAGCCCGCCCCACTCCCGTCGGAGCCGCCAGGGCGGTGGCGTGGCACCGCACGTCCCGGCCGGCTCGCGCCGCCGGCCGCCCCGCCGGGCTGGGGGGCGGGCGCCCGGTCGGCGGGGCCGTCCCGGAACATCCGGTACAGCTCGGCCCACTGGCGGGAGGTCAACCGCCGGGGCAGGCCGCCCTCGTCGAGCGACTCGGCGCGGAGCCAGTCCCGCAGGCGGGCGGCGGGAACGCGGCCGTTCGTCACCCGCCGCAGGATCGCGGGCAACCCAGCCCCCCTGCTGGTGAAGACCTCCCGCACGAACGCCTGGTACGGACCTCGGTCGTCCTCCGGCAGCAGCGGACCGGGCCGACGCCGGATCCGCAACACACCGGCGTCCACGCTCGGGACCGGCCGGAACGCCCGGGCCGGAACCCGGTCGACGAGGTCGAAGTCGAACCACGGCCAGTGCGCGGCGGTCATCATGGTCGCCCCGCCCACCCCGGCGCGTTTCCTGGCCACCTCCCACTGGAGCACCAGCACCGCCGTGTGCCAGGTCGCCCCGTCGTCGAGCAGGCGCCGCAGCAGCGGAGTGGTCAGGTGGAACGGCACGTTGGCCACCACGACGTGCTCGACGGTGGGAGCCCGGTGCCGGAGGAGGTCGCCCCGGACGACGCGGGCCGAGTCGCCCAGCCGGGCGGCGAGGCGGCGTGCCCGGGACGGGTCGAGTTCGACGGCGGTCACCGGGCGACCCAGGCCGACCAGGGCCGAGGTGATCGCGCCGTCACCGGCGGCCAGCTCCAGGACGGGACCTGGCGCGGCCGACGCCGCCAGCTCGGCGATCAGCCGGACGACGGCACGGTCGACCAGGAAGTTCTGGCCGAGTTCGTGCCGCCCCCCGACGGGACTGTGGGAACGGGAGGACACTGCTGCTCCTGCGAGGACGTTGGTGGGGACGTCCGGCGGCGACGACGGCACGCGCGGACGGGAGAACGTCGGAACAGACGGCGGCGTGGTCCCACTGCCACGGGCCCGCGGCTCGGACCCGGTGGTGGTCAGGCGGAACTGACCACGGTCCGGGTGGAACGCGGGGGCGCGAGCGGTACGAAGGGCGACACCGCCGTCAGGCGGTGCGCAGCCTCACGAAGAAGGAGGCGGAGAAGCAGGACATGGCGCGAACCGTAGGCTCCGCCCCCCGCCGGAGTCAACGCGATTCCCGTCAGAGGACGGCCGCCTGCCCCCCGCTGGTGAAGCCCTTCGGGGCTTTCGCTCGCGTGATCGCGGCGCGGACCACGCCGCGCCGCGCGACAACGTCGACGGCTATGGTGCCTCGGCCTTCATGACCTCCAGTGCCAGTTCCCAGAGGGACCCTTCACCAGGGACGTGCCATCGACTCGGGCCGGGGATCGACTTCGGTTCGCTTCCGGTCGCCAGGAGGATCATGTGCTTGACCAGCCTGGTCGGGGAGTAGGATTTCCCGTCCGCGGCCCAGATCAAGGGCTTTCCTCGGGTGTTGCTCCAGGTGGCCTGCGCCCGACGAGGGTCAGCGGCGAGCCATGCACTGAGCTGGAGTCGTTCCGGCTTAGTGCCAGCACGGAACTCGAGCGCCGTGCCGTCGGCGAGACGACCAGCATCGATCAACGTCGGAACGGAGTTGGCCCGGCGTTCGTTGCTCTCCTTCGTCAGCGGCCGGTAGTCCTCGGGAAGCTCCGGCATGGAAGTTCCCTTGGTGATGCCCTCGAGGACCCTGCTTGCCAACACCCGACACCGTTCGGGTTTGGTGAAGACGGTGAGGACGTGACTGCTGGAGCCGAACGCGGCGTTGACCTCGTAGCTCATCCGCTCGATGACAGCGTCGGTCAGCTCCGGGATCCGCTCCAGTTCGTCGTCCCACCCCCCGTCCGGCTCGTCCATCGCCCGACTCGACAGGAGCTGGAGGACCACGTGCGTGGTCAGCAGGTTCGCCTGCTGCACAATCTGGGCCGCACGGCCTTCCAATGCGGTCTGTCGGGCACGCAGCCTGGCCGAGACCTCTCGCAGGGCCTGCACGGTCCGCCATACCCTGAACGCGGACGGTTTGCCGCCGAACAGTGCTTGGTAGGCCCCTTGCTCCCCACGCTCCCACAGCAGCGAGCTGTCACGCTTCGCCCGTGCCGCCCAGTCCGGGTTGCGGTGGGCGCAGGCCAACGCCCTGGCCGCCTCGACCACGGAACAGCCCGCATCCGGCGCTGGATCGACCTCTCCCCGTTTGACGACGTAGGTCTTGTGCAATGACAGGGCGAACTCGTCACGCAGCCTGGCCTGGTCGGGGTCCAAGGCGACGAAATCCCTCGCCTCGACCCGGTTCTGCGTGTTCGTCGCCTTCGTCACCGCGCTGGCGAAACCCTCAGGACAGTGCTCCAAGGAGATGAAACGGACCCATACGCGGCCACGAGCCAGCGCCTCCGGTGCCTCACGTGTGGCCTCGCTGATGGACTTCACAGTCTGGGCGCCGTTGACGACACTCGCTCCGCTCAGGTGGAACTCCCCCGTCGCGTAGCGGGCCGTTCGCTGCACCGAGTCGCAGAGCACCGTGATCCCGTTGTTGAAGTACCAGAAGTGCTCGGGTTTCTCGCGCAGAGTCCGGATCAGGTCCCGGTTGACCTCGGTGACCCCCAACGAGCGGCGGATGTTCTTGGCGAAAAGCCGTTCTCCGTGCTCGGAATACCAGCGAGCCACCTCGGCGACCGGCATCGTCCCGTAGTAGGCGCGGTAGGGGTCGGCCAACTGGCCCACGTCCTCGATATGAGCCTCGAGTTCGATGGCCGGATCGGCCAGGCCGTCCCGCACGAACCGGTGGAAGTCCGGAAGCGTTCGCACGACGACGTCCAGCATCGGTTCGTCACCGTCGTTCATCCTCGCCTGGATGGTGTCGAGTTCGGCGGTGATCTCGGGTGCCAGTTCGCTCTGGCCCATCAAAGCGATCACAAGGGTGATGCGCACCCCTGGGGTGCCGAGGGCCTCGTCCACTTCGCCCGCGATCTTCTGGAACCGCGAGTTGAAGTGGTCGTACTCGCCGTTGACCAGTTTGGTGAGCCCGCGCTCCAGCTTGAGCACCGCGCTCAGATCCAGGCCGGCTTTGGCGCGGTCGCTCCACTTCGTCTGGACCAACCACACGTGCGGCGCCCCGCCACTGTTGATCGCCACGCCATCGATGCCGTGATCGTCACGGCCGTCGATGACCCCGGCCGCCGCGTCGGCCGTGGTGCAACCGGTGATGTCCTGGATCGCGAACGCGGTCAGGGCCCGGGACAGGTAGACCTGTTCGCGTTCCGGCGCCGACCTCTTCTCCACGTCGGACATATCGATGTGATCGGAGAACTCCCGTAGGAGGGCGTCACGGATGTGGCGGATCTTCAACGCGAGCATAAGTTCCTTTCGAGGTCGATCCGCGATCGGTGGTGTCCACTGGGGACGTCGCCTTCGCATTCCGCATGGCGAGCGGGAACATCACCGGGGCCTCCGGTGCTCTGTGCTCGCGCGGGTCGGCCCCAGACTAGGGCCTGGAATGCTGGGCACCCAGCGACTTCACGAGTTTTCCGCACGTACCTCGCGGTCCCGGCCGGTCCCGTACCACGCAGCGCGAAGTGGTGGGTGCTTCACCCTTCCCCGGTCGGGTAGGGAAATGGGTTACCGAAAGTGGATTCCGATCCTGTTCCTGGGCAGGTGGCCCATGGCTGGAGCTGGCCCAGCCGGACCCGGTGCTCACCGGCCGCCGGGGCGGACCAGGCCGCTCTCGTAGGCGAGGGTGACCAGCTGCGCGCGGTCCCGGGCGTCCAGCTTCGTGAGCAGCCTGCCCACGTAGGTCCGCGCGGTCGCGGGGCTGATGAACAGCGAGGCGCCGATCTCCTGGTTCGACAGCCCCGCCGCGATCTCGACCAGCACCTCCCGTTCCCGGTCCGTCAACGTCGCCACCAACTCCGGCCTCGTCACGGCCCGGTTCGCCGCGACCTCCGCCATCACCCGGCGCGTCACCGACGGGGACAACAACGCCTCGCCCGCCGCGACCAGGCGGACCGCCCTGCGCAGGTCCTCGGCGCCGGTGTTCTTCAGCAGGAACCCGGCCGCGCCCACCCGGATGGCGTCGAAGATGTGCTCGTCGACGTCGAAGGTGGTCAGCACGATGACGCCGACCCCGCGCAGCTCCTCGTCCGCGACGATCCTGCGGGTGGCCTCGATCCCGTCCATCTCCGGCATCCGCACGTCGACCAACACGACGTCCGGTCGTTCCCGCCGCACGACACGCACCCCACCCGAGCCGTCCTCGGCCTCCCCGACCACGGTGATGTCCTCGCCCCGTTCCAGCAGGGCCCGCAACCCGGCCCTGACCAGGGGCTGGTCGTCCACCACGACCACGCGGATCACGCGACCACCTCCCTGGGCAGCCGGGCCGTCACCAGGAACCCTCCCGAAGGCGCGCGCCCCAGCTCGACCGAACCCCCCAGCAGTCCGACCCGTTCGCACATGCCCCGCAGGCCCTGCCCCGCGCCGTCCCGGTGGCCGCCGCCCGGTCCCCGGCCGTCGTCCCCGACCTCCACCCACACCGCCGTCTCCTCGTGCCGGACCACGACCTCGGCGTGCCGCGCGTCGGCGTGCCGCAGGACGTTGGTCAACGCCTCCTGGACGACGCGGAGCGCCGTCGTCTCCACCACCAGCGGCAGCGGGCGCGGAGTCCCCTCGACCCTGGTCCGGACGGTGAGACCACCGTCGGAGACCGACGTGACCACCCGGCCCAACTGGTCGAGCCCCGGCATCGGCGACCGGCCGTCCCCCTCGGCGGGGTCCCGCAGCAGGCCCAGGGTGGCCCGCAGCTCCCGCGAGGCGTCGTCGCTGGCGGATCTGATCGCCCCGAGAGCCGACCGAGCCGAGGCCGGGTCGTCCGCCAGGGCCTCCGCCGCCACGTCGGCCTGGAGCGAGACGACCGCGATCGTGTGGCCGAGCACGTCGTGCAGGTCCCGCGCGATCCGCAGGCGCTCCGCCGCGACCCGGCTCTCCGCCTCCCGCTCCCGTTCCACGGCCGCCGACAGCGCCCGTCGCCGCGACTCCCACCGCCACCGCCGCCGGGCCCGCACCGCGTCCCCCAGGGCGATCGCCGCCGCCATCACCCCCACCGAGCTGGCGAGTTCGTAGCCAAGCAGGTAGCCGACGTCCTCGCCCTCCCGGAGACGGAAGAACGAGCTCACCGCGAGCAAGACCGTCGATGTCACCACCGCGATCCGGGCCCGGCCCGCTTCCGCGGCGGAGAACAACGCGGCGGCCAGCGGGATCGCCAGACCGATCGGGGGGAAGTCGGCGATGTGGTAGGCGACGACCCCGGTCGCCGTCGCGGCCAGCGCCAGCAGGGGGAAGGGGCGGCGGACCACCATCAGCGCACCCAGGCCGGCGGCGAAGAGGTACGCGGTGACGTCCGGGCCCCTGCTCCCACCCAGGTCCGCCGTGATCGCCACCGCCACCACCGCGGTGACGGCGGCTCCGAGCAGGCAGTCCACCGCCAGCGCGCCCCGGGCCGTCCGGCGGCCCGGGGCAGCGATCCACCCCCCGTCGGTCCCCTCCGCCGCCGGTTCCGGTGGCCAGCCCGTGCCGTGGCGGATCCCCGGGTGCGTGGGTCCGGCGGCCACGGGTTCCCGCCCGGAACCCGGTTCGTCACCCGACGCGGAATCGCTCACCTCGCGGAGTGTAGGCAGTGCGCCCGACCGGGACAGTCGTCCAACGTCGCCCGCCGACGACGGGTCCGGTCGACCTCCGGGTACGTCGAGAAGCGACCAGGGGAGGCGTCCTCAGGCCGACGACGCGCGGCCCGGCCCGACCTAGTGTTCCGCGCCGTGATGCCGAGGGAGAGGACGTCGGGTGCGAACCGTGGGGATCGTGGTGCTGGGCCTGTTCGCCGGGTGGATCGCCGGCTTCCTGGTGGGCGAACTGCTGGCCAGGACGGCGCAGGTGACCGGTTACCAGGGCGGGCCGCTGGTGGTGGTCGGGCTGGCTCCCCAGGTGGGGTCGCTGCTGGGCGTGGTGGTCGCGGTGCTCGTCGACTCGCGCCGCCGTCGGGACGGCTCCGGGAGGTGAGCCGGTTCGCGGGTCGGGGGTTCCCTCGCGGCCCCCGTCCGGTCCTGGTCGCCCTTCTCGTGATCGCCGTCGCCTCCGGGTGTTCCAGCCTCGGTTTCGGAGGAGAGGAACCCGTGGACACCGTCGGACAGGTCGACTTCGCACGGCCACTGGCGGTGCCACCACTGGCGGAGTCCCACCTGGACGGCGATGGCCGGCGGGTGTTCGACCTCGTCGCCCAGGATGGCGAGCGTGAGTTCGTCCCCGGGCTCAGCACTCCGACGCGGGGGTTCAACGGCGATCACCTCGGGCCGACGCTGCGGGCACGGCAGGGCGAACGGGTCGCAGTGCGGGTCCGCAACGACCTCGACGAGGTGACCACCGTGCACTGGCACGGGATGCGCCTGCCCGCCGCGATGGACGGCACCCCGCACCAGGCGATCGAACCGGGGGAGACCTGGGAACCGACGTGGACCGTCGACCAGCCCGCGGCGACGCTCTGGTACCACCCGCACCCGCACGGTGAGACGGAGAAGCAGGTCTACCAGGGCCTCGCGGGGCTGTTCCTCGTCGACGACCCCGAGGAAGCCGCCCTGGACCTCCCCCGGGAGTACGGGGTGGACGACATCCCCCTGGTCGTGCGGGACGTCCGGCTTGACGGCCAGGGACGGCTCGACCGCGAGTCCCGCAACCCGATGGGCGTCCTGGGTGACACCGTGCTCGTCAACGGCACCGCCGGCCCCTACCTGGAGGTCGAGGACGAACGGGTCAGGCTGCGCCTGCTGAACGCCTCCACGGCCCGCGTCTACGACTTCGGGTTCGCGGACGACCGCGGGTTCGCGCTGGTGGGCACCGACGGAGGGCTGCTGGCCGCCCCGCACCGCACGACCCGGGTGCGGCTCTCACCCGGGGAACGAGCCGAGATCGTCGTGGACCTGGTGGCGGGCGAGTCCACCGTTCTGCGTTCCACCCCTCCTGACCTGGGCACCGGCGACGCGATGACCGGCCGGGTCGGCGGCCGGGACACCCTCGACATCCTCGAGATCCGGGCCGCTGGTGACCTGCGCCCCGCTCCGCCGCTGCCGGACACCCTCGCCGACATCCCACCACCCGATCCCGCCGAGTCGGTCACCACCCGCGAGTTCGTGTTGAGCGGCAGGCAGATCAACGGCGGGTCGATGGACATGTCCCGGGTGGACGAGGTGGTGGTCCGCGACACCGCCGAGACCTGGGTGGTGCGCAACGACCACAACCAACCCCACAACTTCCACGTCCACGACGTGCGGTTCCGGGTCCTCGACCTCGACGGGGACCCACCACCTCCGCCGCTGTCCGGGTGGAAGGACACCGTGTACGTGCCGCCGGGCGGGGAGGTGCGCCTGCTGATCCGGTTCGGCCCGCACACCGACCCCGAGGTGCCGTACATGTACCACTGCCACCTGCTGCTGCACGAGGACCTGGGCATGATGGGGCAGTTCCTGGTCGTCGAACCGGGGCAGGAGGACACGGTCGGCACGCTGCTGGACGTCGACCACGACCACGGGTGAGGGGCGGTCCGAGCGGTTTCGGGCGGCATTCCTCGAGGCCCGCCGGGAGCCTGCCGCGACCACCGGAACCGCCCCGGCCCCGACCGACCAGCGCGGTCCGACGGGCGTGCCGCCGCGGGATGGCGACACGCGCCGTGACGATCACGTGTCGGTGGCCGCTCCTATGGTTCGGCCCATCAGCTACGGCGAGCCGAGGCCACCGCCCGGCCCCACCCCACGAACCCCACGGAGCACGCGATGGCCAGCAGCGCCGACCAGACCACGTACCTGGAACTGTCCGAAGAGGGCGGCGGCGCCCACAAGTTCTACGAGGTGCGGATCAGCGGGACCGAGGTGACGATCACCTACGGGCGGATCGGCGAACGCGGCCAGGTGCGTTCCAGCGCCCACGCCACCGAGGAGAAGGCGGCGGCCGCGGCGGCGAGGAAGATCGGCGAGAAGGTCCGCAAGGGGTATGCCCCAGCGGTGCGGGGGGTGCGGCAGCGCCGGGCCATCACCCGACGGGAGATCGTGAGCACCCGGTCCACGGCCCGGCAGGCCCCCGTGCTCTGGCGTTTCGCCTCCGGCGCCCCGGCGTTCGGCATCTTCGTCAACGACGAGCAGGCCTGGGTCGGCAACGAGAAGGGTGACGTCTTCACCCTCGCTCATGACGGCACCGTCACTGGCCGCTACGGGTTACCCGACGGCGTCAAGTGCATCGTCGCCGACGACTTCTGGATCTACGCCGGCTGCGACGACGGCCGGGTCTACGACCTCGGCGGCAAGATCCCGCACGTGGCCTACGAGATCGCCGAGGACGTCGACATCTACTGGCTCGACGTCAACGACGGTGTGCTCGGGGTGTCCGACCGCCAGGGTGGCATCACCACCGTCGACCACGAGGACGAGTTCCAGTGGCGGCGCACCAGCTCCGGGAACTACGCCTGGATGGTGCGGTGCGACGACGACGGCGTCTACCACGGGCACTCGGGCGGCGTCACCCGCTACGGCTCCCGGGACGGCCAGCCGGTGTGGCACACCGACACGCGGGGCAGCGTGCTCTTCGGCTGGCAGGAACGCGACGACGTCTACGCCGGAACCTCCTTCGGGTCGGTGTACCGGATCGACAAGGCCAGCGGTGCCGTGCGCAACCACTACCGGTGCGACGCCGCCGTGTTCTCCTGCGCCACCTCCCCGGACGGGCGGTACGTCTTCGCCGGGGACAACCACTCCTCGGTGTACTGCTTCGCCGCCGACGGCACCCGGCTGTGGAAGCTGGGCACCGGCTGCGGTTCCGCCTACTCGATGCAGTACCACGACGACCGGCTCTACGTCGTCACCACCGACGGCTCGCTGGCCTGCATCGACGCCAGTGAGCAGGCGGTCACCGCCGCGAAGGAGGGGCAGCTGCCCCGAACCGAGGACATCAAGGCCACCGGGTGGGAGCGGGTCACCCCGTCGACCCGCCTGGAGACGGTGCGGCGCTCCGCGAGCACCAGCGGCCTCGCCGGCGTGGAGGTCGAGTGCGTCCAGGAGGGGGGCCGGACCCGGGTCCGAGTCCTGACCCCCGGGTTCGACCCGACCTGGCGAGTGCAGTTCCCCAAGGACATCCGCGAGGTGGGAGCCCGCTACCTCGTCGCCGAGGTCCACGAGTCCGGTCGAGGCGGCTTCTACCGCGCGCGGGGCGAGATCAAGCGCCTCCTCTGACCAGCGCGGCGAAGGCACGCTTCCCGGTGTTCCTGTCCCCGGCCCCGGGTACGGGCGCGGGTGGCCGGACGAGGCTGGCGTGCGCGCCGCCGCCTGGCCGCCACTCGGACGGCACCGCGTGAACAGCTCCGGGGTTCCTGGCCGAGGGTCCCGAGGACCTCACCGCTCGAGACGGGCACGAGGGGCGTGGACCAGGTCCCCCGCATTCCCGCTGCTACCCGGACCGCACGCCGTCGTCGACACGGGCGAGTGGCATGGTGGGCCCACACCAGGACCGTCCCGCCGCCCTGGGGGGTCAGGGGTGGATCACGTACCGGCCGCGCACTCCGCCGCCGGCCACGGCGCGGTGCGCGTCCGGGACCTGGTCCAGTGGCACGGCGGCGTGCACCCGAGCGGGCAGCTCCCCGGCCGCCACGCGGCCGAGCAGGTCGTCCAACCGGGTGCTGTCGGGGCCCGCGACGACGGTGCGGACGGTGATCCCGCGCTCGGTGGCGGGCGCGTTGCCCGGTTGGACACCGACCAGGGTGCCGCCGTCGCGGACCAGGGCCAGCGCCCGCTCCTGGAACACCGCGCAGTCGGCGACGGCGTCCCACCCCGGTTCGGCGTGGGTGACGAACGCGGCGCCCAGACCTCGGACGAACTCCTCGTCGGCCGGCCTCGCCAGCCCGGTGACCCGCCAGCCGCGGTCGGCGGCGAGGACGGCCAGGTAACCGCCGACCGCGCCCGCCGCCCCGGTCACCAGCAGCCGGTCGGCACCGGGGGTCGCGTCGCCGAGCAGGTCGAGGATCCCCGCGGCGGCGAGCCCGTTGACCGGCACGGTCGAGGCTGTCGACAGGTCCAGCCCGTCGGGCACGACGGCGAGTTTGGCGACCGGCACGGTGAGCTGCTCGGCGTAGGAGCCGTGGTCGCGGTCGAAGCCGTCCACCAGTCCGGCGACCCGGGTGCCCACGGCCAGGTCCACATCCGGGCCGGTCGCGACGACGGTGCCGGCGAAGTCCCAGCCCAGACCGGTGTGGTCCGGCTGGTGGATCACCCCCCTGGCGTGGAACAGGCCGGCAGCGACCGCGAGATCGACGGGGTTGACGGCCGCCGCGGCGACCGCGACCCGGACCTCACCCCTGCCGGGCTCGCGGACGGGGACGTCGATGATCTCGATCGAGTCGGGGCCGCCGGGGTCGCGGACGACGGCGGCGCGGAAGGTGGACGTGCTCACAACGTGCTCCTCAGGACGGTTGCTGCCCCATGACTGGGTGCCAGCACCACTGTGGGTGAGATACTCCCCAACGGGAAGAAGGCACCTCGAAGTGCGTAAGGCACCCGGTGCTGGAAGGTGGGTGCGTGATGACGACGAGGACGGCGACCGAGCAGCGGGAGCGGGCGCGAGCGAGCTACGACGCCTTCCTGGCGGGCTGCCCCAGCCGTCAACTGCTCGACCGGATCTCCAACAAGTGGACCGCCCTGATCCTGGCCGCGCTCGGCAGCGGCGGCCCGCATCGGTCCGGCGAGGCCTGCGCCGACGGCCCACGACCGATGCGCTACTCGGAGCTGGCCAGGCGGCTCGCCGGGGTCAGTCAGAAGATGCTCACCCAGACGTTGCGCTCCCTCGAACGCGACGGCCTGCTCAGCCGCACGGTCACACCAACCGTGCCGGTCACGGTCACCTACGAGCTGACCGACCTCGGCCTCTCACTGCACCACCTCATGCGTGGCATCAAGGAGTGGGCCGACACCCACATGGACGTCGTGCTCGCCAACGGCGAGGCCTACGACAGCCGCCAGGGGTGACCTCGGGCGCGCCACGGCAGGCGTGGCGGGAGCCGACCACCTCGGGTGGGTCCGCAGCGCCCGAGGTGGCCCCAGGCGTCGTCGCGGCCGGCTGATCGAGTGATCAGCGCGTCCCCCGAGGTCGGACGCCCAAGCCGCCCGTCCCCATCCCGCCCGCTCGGTGCGGCATCCCCGCCCCGTCCTCGCCGGCCGGGTCAGCTCTCGCTGACAGCCTCACGAGTCCGGTCGCCGTCGGGTTCCGGCTCCCAGCAGGCCACGTTCTGGACGTCCGGCAGGCGGTCGCGGGTGAAGACGGGGTCGAGCCCCTGCCGCCGCTGCGCCTCGTAGTCCCGCAGCAGTCGCATCGCCACCGCCCCCAGCGGGGCGATCGCGACCAGGTTGATCACCGCCATCACGCCCATCGTGACGTCCGCGAGGTTCCACACCAGCTCCAGCGAGCTGATGGCGCCGAGGAACAGGACGCCGACCACGACGATCCGGTACCCCAGCATCACGGCGGGACTGGACGTCAGGAAGCTCAGGTTCGACTCGCCGTAGTAGTAGTTGCCCATGACCGAGGTGAAGGCCAGCAGGAAGATGATCAACGTCAGCAGGTGCACCGACCAGGCGCCCAGGCTGGCCGCCAGCGCCTGCTGGGTGAGCTCCGCGCCCCCGAGGTCGCTGCCGTAGGCGGGGTTGGCGAACAGGATGATGAAGGCGGTGATCGAGCAGACGACGAGCGTGTCGAAGTACACGCCGAAGGTCTGGGCGAGGCCCTGCTTCACCGGGTGGCTCACCGACGCAGTCGCGCCCGCGTTCGGGGCGGAACCCATCCCGGCCTCGTTGGAGAACAGCCCCCGCCGGATGCCCATCATCACCGCGGTCCCCAGGCCGGCGGCGCCGACCTCACGCAGCCCGAACGCCGAGGCGACGATGTCGGAGAACACCGCCGGGACCTGCTCGATGTTCATGCCCACCACGACCGCGCCCATCACCAGGTAGATCAGCGCCATGAACGGAACGGCCAGTTGCGCGACCGCCGCGATCCGGCGGACCCCGCCGAAGATGACCACCCCGGCCAACAGCGCGAGCGCGATGCCGACCGCCGGCGCCAACCAACCAGCCGTCTCCGCCCCACCGGACACCGTGTTCACCGAGTTGGAGATCGCCGCCGCGATGCTGTTCGACTGCACCATGTTGAACACGAAGCCGAAGGTGAAGATGATGACGACGGCGAAGAGGACTCCCATCCACCGCTGCCCCAGCCCGTGCCACATGTAGTAGGCGGGGCCCCCTCGGTAGCCGTCCCGGTCGCGCACCTTGAACAACTGCGCCAGCGTGGACTCCACGAACGAGGCGGAGCCGACGACCAGCCCCATGATCCACATCCACATGACCGCGCCCGGCCCACCGAGGCTGATGGCGATGGCGACGCCGGCGATGTTGCCCGTCCCCACCCGGGCCGCCGCGGAGATAGCGAAAGCCTGGAAGGAGGAGACGGCCGGCTTCCCGTCCCGCGCCCGCTCCGGCTTCCCTCCGAGGTTGCGGACCATCTCCCGGACCAGCCGGAACTGCACGCCTCGGGAGCGCACCGTGAAGTAGATGCTGACCACGGCGAGCAGGGGGATGACCAGGTAGGTCCAGAAGTCGTCGTTCAGCGCGACGATCGCGTCGTTCACTGTTCCCCTACCTCGTTCTCCGTCGAGACGTACCGTTCTCGTCCCCTACGGCGGGTCGCGGCCCCGGGAGGAGACGATTTGGAGCGGCGTGATCGCACGCCGTGACCACGTCGGCCTGCGGCACCGTACACACGTTCACTCCACCGTGCACCCCCGGGCGGGGAGGGGGCGCCGGCGAGTCCCCGGTCCGCGCCGCGTCGTGCGGCGTCCTTCCTGGTGAAGGTCCGGTGAAGGGGCACGATCGAACCCGGTGTGATGTGGATCGCGTCAACGGTGGAGGGCTCGGGGGCGCGCCACCAGGGAGGGTGGCGCCGGCGGGGCCGCTCCCCGTCCAGGTGTCCGGTTGAGGGCAGGGGCCGGTCGGGCTCAGCGCCGGCGGCAGGTGTAGGCGGCGTACACGGAGCCGACGAAAGCGCTGTCGACCACCTCAAACCCCGCCCGGTCCACCATCGGTTCGAGCAACCAGCGGAAGGTGCTGAACTCGGTGCGGACGTGTTCCGCCAGGTCGTGCGCGGTGTACCCCCGCGCCGAGTCGTCCACGGCGTGCTGGAACCACCGGGAGAACACGGTCTCCACCTCCCCCGGGTCGGCGTCGTAGACCAGGTCGCGGAGCCGGAGCACGCCGCCCGGCCGGAGCAGACCGGCGATCCGGCGCAACGCGAGCGCTTTCCAGAAGTCCGGCAGCTGGTGCAGCGCGTTGCGGGTGTGGACGACGTCGGCGGGCGCACCGGTGTGCTCGTAGCTGAGGAAGCCCGCCCGCACGCACTCGACGTTCCGCCAGCCCTCGCTGGTGACCCTGGCCGCCAGCACGTCGAGCATCGCGGGGGAGACGTCCACGGCTACGACCCGCCGGACGTGCGGCGCCACCGCCAGCGTGAAACGCCCGGTGCCGGCGCCCAGATCCACCACGGTGGACTCCGAGGTCATCCCCGCGGCCCGCAGCGCGGCGAGGTCCGCCGCGATCTCCCCGTCCTCGTCGCTGGGAGCACCGTCGTCCCGGCGGAACCCGGCCTTGCGTTCGTAGCCGGCCACGAATTCCGGGTCCAGGTGCTCCGGCCCCGCGAAGGCCATCTCGTCCAGCCACCAGTCAGCGGTCATACCGAGATCGTGGCCCCGGGGCACGGGGCAGCGCCACCGAGATTCGCCCCTGTCCCCTCGGCCGGGTTCGGGAGAACCGTGAGGCGCGGCCACTCCGCGTGCGCCGTTCACCGGACGTCCCGTGCGTCGTTCCTCCGTCAGCCGGTGGAGATCCGGTAGCCGGGCTTCCCGGCACCCGAGTTCCCGCCCGGCGTCGCCGATAGCGTGAGCCGGTGCGCATCCTCTTCGTCTGCACCGGTAACACCTGCCGCTCCCCGATGGCGGCCGCCATCACCGAGGCCGTCGCCGCCCGGCGCTCCGTTCCGGTGCGGGTGTCCTCGGCCGGGCTACGCGCCGAGACGCTGATCAGCCCGGACACGACGGCGATGCTCCAGCGGCGGGGCATCGACCCGGGGCCGCGACCGGCCGTCCAGGGCACACCGCACCTCGTCGACCAGGCGGACCTGGTGCTCGGCGCGACCCGCGCCCACCACGACGCCCTCCGCGCCGAGGTTCCCACCGCCGCCGGCCGGATCCACGTCTGGGCCGACTTCGTGGCACGGGCCGCCGCGCTGCCCCCGCAACCGGACCTCGACGAGTTGTGCGCCCGCCTCGCCGAGGGCGAACCCCTGCCGGACACCGACCTCGTCGACCCCGCCGGGCGGGGGCGGGCCGCCTACGAGACCGCGGCCGCCCAGATCGACGAACTCGCCGAGGGGCTCCTGGACGTGCTCGGCGCGTTCGCCAGGTAGTCCCGTCGCCCCGCGCCCACTGGCCGGCCCCGGGGGCCGACCGCCCCACCGACGGTGCCGCCGCTCCGGCTCCAGGACAATGCTGGGCGATGAACGCCGAGAGCGGCCCGCCGCCAGCGCCCACCGCCGACACCGATCTCCGGGGCTACCTGCTCGGGCGGTGGCGCCTGGACCGGGTGATCAGCACGCCCGAGGGAGGCGAACTCGGCACCTTCACCGGGTCGGCCGAGTTCACGGACGTGCGCCCCGCCCTCCTCCGCTACCGGGAGGAGGGCGAACTGCGGTTCGGCACGCACGTCGGACCCGCCTACCGAACCCTCTGGTACCGCACCACGGGCGCCGCCACCGCCGAGGTCACCTTCGACCACGGCGGGTTCTTCCACACCGTCGACCTCCGCGGGCCCCGGTGGAACGCCGAGCACCTCTGCGTGGCCGACCTCTACCGGGTGGAGTACCTGGTCCGGGACGAGAACACATGGGCGCAGCGGTGGCGGGTCACCGGCCCCGCCAAGAACCACGTCATCGCCACCGACTACCACCGCGGCGGTTGAGGACCCGGTTCCTCCCGGCCCCGTGCGAGCGTGCTCGTCCGAGCCGAGCGCCGCGCAGCCGGGCCCGCGTGGGACGCGGGAACTCCGCACGCAGGGGCGGCCGGAGGCCTGGTCAGGGGCTCGGGAGGTGCGCGGCGATGTCGGCGACGGCGTGCAGCAGGGCCGGGTCCGGGCTTCCGGACAGCGGTTCCGCCTCCGCGATCGTCAGCACCCTGCCGTGGGGCTCCGACCCGTAGTACTCGGCGGTGAAGCTGACTGCCGACAGCTCAGGGAACGGGCTCCACGCCGGGTGGAAGTCACCGGAACCGTGCTCATCGAAGACCTGCCGAAGGTCCCAGACCTCCGCCGCGTCGCGCATCCGGACCCAGGCGATCGACACCGCGACGTCGTTGCCGTGCTCGTCCCGCACCGAGAACAGCTGGCGGCGGAGGGACTGACATGGTGTCGTCTGGAAGAAGGTCCGCACCTGGCCGAACGAGTGCCGCGCGCAGTTGGTGTGCCGGCGGCTCCGCTTCTTGTGCCGTTGGGTGACCCGCAGTTCCTTCCACGCCGTCGTCCGCTGCCCGTTCCTCGCCGCTTTCCTGGCGTTGGGCAGTCGGGTCTGGATGACTCGCGCGACGGCCTGGTTTCCCGCTCCGGTCACGACCTGGCCACCACCGAACAGCGTCCCGCCAGTCGTGCCGACGGACGCCGCTCCCATCAGCGTGACGGTGGCCGCCGCGGCAACCACCGGACCCGCCTTCCGGGAACCACGGCTGTCCTCGATGAAGATCTTTCTCCCGTTCTTGGTAATCCACCTACCGGCCATGCGGCTCCTCTGCTCCGGGGAAATCGGCCCATTCCTAGCGGGGGTGGGGGACAATTCTGCTCGCAGCGGCCCTCCGTTCACCCGGTCAGGGGATGGCGAGTGCGCGCGTGTCGCTGTTCGACGGCGTGTCGATCGGAGGTGCGCCGGGTCGGCGAGGCGGTGGGGTTCGCCGAGGAGCGGGTGGTCGCTCGTGCGTCG
Source organism: Actinoalloteichus caeruleus (assembly GCF_049311605.1). Taxonomy (NCBI): domain Bacteria; kingdom Bacillati; phylum Actinomycetota; class Actinomycetes; order Pseudonocardiales; family Pseudonocardiaceae; genus Actinoalloteichus; species Actinoalloteichus caeruleus. The sequence continues at coordinate 4,635,041 of NZ_CP186005.1, read as the reverse complement.
TGGATGTGTCGAACGCCGCGAAGCTCTCGTCGAAACGGACGCGGAGAATGGGGCCGAATCCGTTCGAGAACTCGGCCACAATGGTGCCGGTATCGTGTCGAAAATTGCACTGTTCGGGTCAGTGTGCTGGCGGGTGGTCGGGTCGATGATATCTTCGTGCGCATTTCGGCCCGGCGGTCGTGATGTGGTGGTGGGCGAGGTGTCCGCCTTCTCCTGGTTCGCGACGCGTCTCGGGGTGGGCGTTCTCCTTTCCCGTCCGAACGGGAGTGTTGGTCGCTCCCGTGCTGTCGGACTTCCCAACGGGAGGGAATTCTCGGTGATTTCCGGGCGCGGTCACCGGGAGGCCCTTCGCCGGGGGTGTGCGCGCGTGTCCGCAACGTCCAGAGAACAGGACAGACAATGCGACTGACAACGAGGTCAGTGCGACAGGCCGTCGTGGCGATCAGCGCGGCGGTGGCCCTGGGAACCGTGATGGCGCCACCCGTCGTGGCGGAGAGCGCTCAGGACACCCTCGGGGCCGCCGCGTCCCAGACCGGCCGGTACTTCGGTGCGGCCGTCGCGGCCCACAAGCTCTCGGAACCCGCCTACGTCTCGATCCTCGACCGCGAGTTCAACATGGTGACGGCCGAGAACGAGATGAAGATGGACGCGACCGAGCCCAACCAGGGCCAGTTCACCTTCGGTAACGCCGATCGGATCGTCAACCACGCCCTCAGCAGGGGCATGCGGGTGCGTGGCCACACCCTGGCCTGGCACTCGCAGCAGCCCGGCTGGATGCAGGGGATGGAGGGGCCGGGGCTGCGGCAGGCCATGCTCAACCACGTCACCCAGGTGGCGGCCCACTTCCGTGGACGGATCCACTCGTGGGACGTGGTCAACGAGGCCTTCGAGGACGGCGGTTCCGGCGCTCGGCGCAACTCCAACCTGCAACGCACCGGTAACGACTGGATCGAGGCGGCCTTCCGCGCGGCCCGCGCGGCCGACCCCGGCGCCAAGCTCTGCTACAACGACTACAACATCGACGACTGGAGCCACGCCAAGACCCAGGCCGTGTACCGCATGGTGCAGGACTTCCGGTCGCGTGGCGTGCCCATCGACTGCGTCGGTCTCCAGTCCCACTTCTTCGGTGTGAACGTCCCGGCGAACTACCAGACGACCATCTCCAGCTTCGCCGCCTTGGGCGTGGAGGTGCAGATCACCGAGCTCGATGTGGGTGGCTCCGGGTGGCAGCAGGCGGACAACTACCGCCGGGTGACCCAGGCCTGCCTCAACGTTCCGCGTTGCACGGGCATCACGGTCTGGGGAATTCGTGACAGCGACTCGTGGCGGGCGTCGCAGACGCCGCTCCTGTTCGACGGGCAGGGGAACAAGAAGGAGGCCTACTACTCCGTGCTCAACACGCTGAACGGCGGTTGATCCGGACAGCGGTGACCACCCCGGTGCCGGGCCGGCCGTCCTGAGGGCGATATCGACGTCTCCGCCGCGGTCCTCGAGGCGAGGACCGGCCAGCACCGGGGTACCAGGGGACGGGCGCTCAGCAGCGCCCGTCCCCGCCCCCGTTCCACGGTGGGCGGGCCGTCACCGCAGCGGGTCGAGTTCCCGCAGCGGGTCGGGTCGCCGGCCGGTGGTGATGAGTTCCGCCAACAGCCGTCCCGTCACCGGGCCCTGGGTGAGGCCCCACATGCCGTGCCCGCCCGCCACGTACACACCGGGTACTCCGACCTCCCCCACGAGCGCGCGGCCGTCCGGGGTGACCGGGCGGGGGCCCACCCACTCGTCGGTGCGCCGATCCCAGTCGACGCCGGTGAGCAACGGTCGTGCCGAGTCGACGATCGCCTCGATCCGGGCCTGGTCGAGGGCCGCGTCCGGGGGCTGGAACTCCATGGTGCCGGCCACGCGCAGCGACCCCCGGTAGGGAGTGCAGGCGACCCGGGCCTCCGGCAGGTAGATCGGTCCCGTCACGGGGTCCGAGGTCGGCACGGTGAAGGAGTAGCCGCGTCCGGCCCGCACCGGCACCCGCACGCCCCACTGGCGGGACAGGCGGTCCAACCAGGCGCCGGTCGCGAGGACCAGGACGTCGGCGGAGATCGTCTCGGCCGAGGAGGAGCGGACGACGGACTGGTCCGCGCTGCGGTGCGTCTCGATGACCTCGAACCCGTCGAGGACCACCCCGCCCCGGTCGCGCACCGAGTCGGCCAGTGACCGGGTGAAGGCCCCCGGGTCCACGTACCGCTGTCCGTCCAACCTGACGGCGGCGGTGATCTGGCCGGATGCCTGCGGGAGCCGCTCCCGCAGGTCGGGTCCTTCCAGGCCCGTGTAGTCGATGTGCTGGCCGACCTCCCGCATCCGGCGCAGTTCCTGGAGGAGGTGGGTCGCGTCGGAACGGTCGCGGAACAGCGCCGTCACCGGGGCACGGTGCGTCTCGGCCCTGACCCCGCTCGCCGCCAGTTCGTCGAAGGCGTCCAGGGCGGCCTGGTTGAGGGGGAGCCCGGCGTGGGCGGCGCGGCGCCACGAGCCCCACGTGCAGTGCGCGGCGAACCGGAGCAGGAAGCGCCACAGGTCCGGGTCGACCGTCACGGGCACGTGCAGCGGTGCCTTCGGATCAGCCAACGACCGCAGCCCGTAGCGCAGCACGCTGGGCTCGTTCAGGGGGATCGCCAGGCCGGGGGAGAGCCACCCGGCGTTGCCGTGCGAGGCTCCCGCCGCCACGCCGGCGCGGTCCACGACCGTGACCTCGACGCCGCGTTCCTGGAGGAACCACGCGGTCGACAGGCCCACCATCCCCGCTCCCACGATGACGGCCGACCGGGGCCCGCCGCTGCCTCGCGATCCGGTTCCCATGACACCTCCAGGTCTGGACTCGACTGCTCTCCCCGAGCATGGCCCAGAATCCGTGACGTGTGTGTGTCGGGAGTGGACCGATCGCCGGAAGGTGATCCTCGACTCGCCCCGCCGGCCGCGCCGGGAACGGCGGGGGTCATCGGCCGGGGCTGTCCAGTTCCTCGAACAACGTCAGCTGGAGGCCCGCCGGGCCGTTGAGGCGGGAGTTCAGCGACCGCCACGGGGTCTGCCGGGGGGAGGCGACGAGTTCGGCGCCACCGGCCACCAGATCGGTGGTGCGTGCCTCCGCGTCGTCGACCTCGAAGGCGACACGCAGCCGAGCGCTGCGCGTCCCCTCCGCCTCGATGCCGTCGATCATCCGCACCTGCGCGGGGTTGGCGAGTTCCAGCGTGGCCGCGCCGGCGTCGAGGATCGCGACCCTGGCGTCCCCGTCGCCTTCGAAGGCCGCCCGCTGCGGGAGGCCGAGTACGTCCCGGTAGAAGGTGAGCGCCGCTTCGAAGTCCTCGGCCTCGACGACGAGGCGCAGCTGCCGGACCGGTGTGGTCGTGGTGTCGGTCATGCTGGTCACGGTAGGAGCTGACACTGATGTGAGGGCAAGTGCGAATCGGTGAACTGTCGCGGCGCACCGGGGCCAGCGTGCGGTCCCTGCGGTACTACGAGGAACGTGGGCTCATCGCCGCCGAACGAGGTCCCAGCGGTCAACGCCACTACGCCGGCCACGTCGTCGAGCGTGTCCTGTTGGTGCGGCGACTGCTCGAGGCGGGCTTGGGCACGCACGCCATCGCCGATGTGCTGCCATGCCTGGCTGACCCGGAGACCCAGACCACGTCCCTGACCTCCCGGCTGGTCGTCGAACGGGACCGCCTCGCCCGTGAGATCGCCGAACGGCGCAGGATGCGCGACGCCCTGGACAGGTTCATCGACCAGGCCCCGCCCCTCGCCGGCGCCGAGGGTTCCCCGGAGCCGGAGCGCGCCGGCTGAGGTGCCGGGCGTGGACGGTGGGGACGGTCGGCCACCGGGTGCGCCCGGGCGGCTGCGCGCCGGCTCACCGGGGTTGCCCGCCCCGAGGCGCGGACCGGTGAGGACGTCGCCGTGCTGACCTCGTGGGGGTGTCCCTCTGTGGTTGTCACGCCGCAGCCGAAGTGGGGTGTGGTCCTCGCCCGCGCGACGCGCACCGCCCGACGGTGCGCACAGGTTCGGCTGCCGTCAGGCGGGCCCGGGCTGGTCGACGTGGTCAAGGGACCGCAGGCACCGCCTCCCGATGGCGCGCAGCGAGGCGACCAGCTCGTCGGGCCCGTCGACGAGGGTGAAGTCGGCGTCCACCGAGGTGATCATCCACGCCAGGTCGCGGGGGCTGTCGGAACCCACCCGCAGCAGGCAGCTGGTGTGGTCGACCGCCTCGAGGACGCCCATGCCCGGCCAGATCCGGTCCGAGACCGCCTCGGCCGGCTCGTGCAGGGTCACCGTCGCCTGGTAGGGCCAGGCCCGTGCGGACAGCTGGTGTGCGACGTAGCTGGCGGGGTCCTCGCCGCCCGGCAACTCCCGGGGAGTGAAACGGGGGCCGTTCGGGACGCGGGGCCGCAGCCGGTCGACCCGGAAGGTGCGCCAGGCGTCCCGGTCGGTGTCGAAGGCGACCAGGTACCAGTGCCGGCCGAAACTGACCAGGCTGTGGGGCTCGGCCGCTCGCGGGCCCTCGCCGCCGTGAGGGCTGGCGTAGTCGAACCGCAGGCCCTCCCGTCGCCGGCACGCCTCGGCGACCGCCATCAGGACGTCGGGGTCCACTACCGGCCCGGGAGCGGTTCCCGCGCGGACGGTCGCGGTGTGCAGGGTGTTCACCCGGTACCGCAGCCGGGAGGGCAGCACCTGTTCCAGCTTGGACAGGGCGCGCAGCGAGGTCTCCTCGACGCCGGCGACCGAGCCGGCGGTGGCGGTGCGCAGGCCCACCACCACCGCGACGGCCTCGTCGTCGTCCAGCAGCAACGGGGGCAACGCCGCTCCCGCGCCGAGGCGGTACCCCGCGCTGCCCTGGGTGGCGCGCACCGGGTATCCGAGCGAGCGCAGCCGCACCACGTCCCGGCGGACCGTGCGGGTGCTCACGTCCAGTCGGTCCGCGAGAGCAGCGGCGGTCCACTCCCGCTGGACCTGGAGCAGGGACAGCAGCCTCAGCAGCCTGGCCGACGTTTCCACCACACCATCAGAGCCTGGCCGCCGCTTAGGACGCAACCTGTCCCAACCGGTTCCTAGCGTCTCCCGCATGACAGGCACCGCCAACGGCATCCGGCCCTTCCGCATCGACGTTCCCCAGACCCAGCTCGACGACCTCCACGACCGGCTCGCCAACACCCGCTGGCCGGACGAGGTCCCGGGGGTGGGCTGGAGCCGGGGAGTGCCCACGTCCTACCTGCGGGAACTCACCGAGTACTGGCGGGAGCACCACGACTGGCGCGCTCGGGAGGCCGAGCTCAACCGGCATCCCCAGTTCACGACGCGCATCGACGGGCAGAACGTGCACTTCCTGCACGTCCGGTCCACCGAGCCGGGTGCCACGCCGCTGCTCCTGCTGCACGGCTGGCCGGGAACCTTCGCCGACTTCCTCGAGGTCATCGCGCCCCTCACCGATCCCCGCGCGCACGGAGGTGACCCGGCCGACGCCTTCCACCTGGTGATCCCGTCCCTGCCCGGGTTCGGCTTCTCCGTGCCGCTGGCCGGGCCGGGCATGAACGCGGCCAGGATGGCGGGGATCCTCGCCCGGCTGATGGCCGAACTCGGCTACGAGCGGTACGGCGTGCAGGGTTACGACACCGGGAGCTGGATCGCTCCCGAGGTGGCCAGGCAGGCGACCGACCACGTGGTGGGCGTCCACGTCAACGCCATGCTCTCCTTCCCGATCGGCGCGCCGGGGGAGATGGACAACCTCACCGAGAAGGAACAGCGCAGCTGGGACGGGATGCGGGACTACAACGACGGCTACCTCCAGTGCAACGCGAAGCGGCCGCGGACCGTCGCCTACGGGCTGCACGACTCCCCGGTCGGCCAGCTCGCGTGGATCGTGGAGAAGTTCAAGGAGCTGTCCGAGCCCGAGGACGGCCTGCCCGAGGAGAGCCTCGACCGGGACTGGATGCTCACCACCGTCGCCCTGTACTGGTTCACCGGAACGGCGGGCTCGGCTGCCCAGATCTACTACGAGGAGATGTCGGCGAACTCCTGGAGCGACGCCGAGGGGGGAGGCGAGTGGGACGCGTCAGGGGAGGCCGCTGCCTCCGGTTCGTGGGGCGGGGATGACCAGCCCGGAGCCGGTGAGGCGGGTGCGGCCGGGGGAACGGGCGAGACGAGCTGGGCTCCCGAGCGGGGCACGACTCCGACGGCGGTCCTGCTCTCCGCCCTCGACGTCACCGTCCGGCCGTGGGCGGAGCGTGACCACAACGTGGTGCGGTGGACCGAGTTGGAGCGGGGCGGGCACTTCCTGTCCCAGGAGGACCCTGGCGCGTTGGTGGCCGACGTCCGGGCGTTCTTCCGCCAGCTCCGCTGAGCGGGCGGCGGGGATACCGCCCCGGTCTCCGGCCCTCCCGCCGCTCCCGCGCGTGTTCGGGCGGCCCAGGGGGTGGGCGGCCGGCGTGCACGGGTCGCGTCCGCGTGCTCCTCGCCTCCGCAGGTGGAGTGCGAGGAGGTGGTGTCCCGCTCGTGGAGCGGTGGCCAGGTCCGTGGCCGCCACCTCGACGGGCAGCGGCCGCGTCGACCGTACTGGTTGAACGGCTCCTCGGGTGGATCCGGCGATGAGGTCGACCACCGGCTGGATCGCCGTGCCGGCGGGAGTGGCCAGGAGTCCGGCGAGCAGCCGTACGGCCCTCGGTACCCGCCCGCCGTCGCCCTGGTGGCTGGACCGGACGAACCCGGCTCGTGGAGGACGTGGCGCACGTGCTCGTCGCCGATCCGGGTGCTGGACCGGCGACCCCGCCGCCGGTCCCGGACGTTCGCGGTCCCGGCGTCGAGGTCCTGCGCGGTGGGAGGTCGCCTTCAGCGGACCGCCTCCCGAGGCGCCTCCGGCACGGTGGTGGCGGGGACCAGCGGGGTGGCCGCGGTCGACAGCGCTCCGTACGGGCTCGGTCCTCCGACACGTCGTGCGCCACGCCGAGGACGAGGTTGGCACTGGCACGGCCCCCTCGTCCTCGACGGTCCCCACGTCCGCGCCACGCCGGGCTGGCCCCGGCCAGCTCACCGCGGCGCGCGGCGCTCCACACCGGACGGCTGCTGGTTCGCCCGCCGGACGGCTCGCTGGACCATGCCCCGGATACCCGGGAGCTGGATGGCCCGCATCGCGAGGTCCCGTGCCCACACGTGCGCCTTCGTGGGCGGGGCGTACTGGCTCGTCCCCTTCCGCGCCAGTGCCTGCCGCTTCCGGACCTCAGCGCGCAGTGACGACTCCCAGTCGCTCAGCGCGGCCGGCAGGTCATCACCGTGGTCGGCGAGGGCGGCGGCGAGCCGGTCGGCGCCGGACAGCGCCAGGCCCGCGCCCTGGCCGGCGAACAGCGTGACGCACCAGGCCGCGTCGCCGAGCAGCACGACCCGCCCCCGGCTCCAGCGGTCCGCCACGATCTGGCTGACCGAGTCGAAGTAGGCGAGGTCCGGGGAGGCGGCGAGTTGGCGGAGGACCTCGGGTACCGGGCCGCCCAGGTCACCGAACACCGAGGTCAGTGAACCCGTCGCCCCGCGCCCCAGTTCGCCCTCGACATCGGCGCAGCGGTAGGTGAGGAAGGCCGAGGACCGGCCCGGCCCCAGGTTGATGACGGCGGCGGTGCGGCCGGGGCCGATGAAGGTCGCGCTGGTCCGCTCCGGGACCTCCGGCGAGACCCGCTCCAGGGGGAGCGCGCCCACGACGTGCCGCAGGTCCACCCGGAAGTCGGCCTCGGGGCCGAACACGAGCTCACGGACCCCCGAGTGCAGGCCGTCGGCGCCGATGAGCAGGTCGGCGTCGACGATGTCACCGTCGCTCAGGGTGGCCTGGACCTGGTTGGTGTCCTGGTGGACGGCGCGGACGGTGGTACCGAAGCGGAACTCGGCGGCGCCCTCGGCCACGTCGTGGAGCGCTGATTCCAGGTCACCCCGGAACACGGTGACCGCCCGGCCGCCGAGGGCCGCCTTGGGCGAGCGCGGTCGGAACGGTGAACTTGTGGCGTCCGTCGGCTCTGATGAGCACCGAGGTGAGGAATCCGAGGTCGCGTGCCCCGAGGGCGGGCAGGATGCCCAGGCGTTCGGCGGCGTCGTAGCCGGGGCCGGTCAGGTTCACCAGGTAGCCGCTGCTCCGCCGGGTGGGGGAGCGTTCCACCACGAGGACGTCCCAACCGCTGTGGCCGAGCCTGGTCGCGGCGGCCAGTCCCGCGATGCCCGCGCCGACGACGACCGCTCGACGCCGCGTCGTCCCGGGCGTGGTGAAGTCGGGTGCCATGCCTGCTCCCTCCATGTATGAGCACGTGTTCAAACTCAAGTATGAACGCGTGCTCATCTTGGGCTGGGTGCGGGTACCCCCACCTAGACTGGGGCCCGTGCCCAGAGGTGTCGCCATCCCGGACATCCGCCAGGAACTGTTCGCGGCCGTCGAACGCGTCATCGGCCGGGACGGGCCCGGCCGGCTCAGCGGACGAGCCGTCACCACCGAGGCCGGAGTCGCCAGCGGCCTGCTCTACGCCCACTTCGCCGACCTCGACGACTTCCTCGCCGCCTACGCGACCGATCGCGCCTTCCTGATCTCCGCCGGCACCTCGGCCCTCGCCGACCGGGCTGGCACCGGCGAGGTCGCCGGCAACCTGTGCGACGCGGTCACCGCCACACCGCTGACCAGCCTGCGGGCCGCCCTCACCCTCCTCGTCGCCAGGCCGGGACTGGTGGAACGGGTTCACGCCGTGCTCGGCCCCGGCAACAGCGGCCTCGACGCCCTCGAAACCGCCACCGCCCGCTACCTCACCGCCGAGCAACGGCTCGGCCGGATCGCCCCGACCGCGGATCCCGCCGCGCTCGCCCTCGCCGTGGTCGGGTCGTTCCACCACCTCGCGCTCACGGCCAACGCCGAGCAGGACGTCCCCGCCCGCCTCCGCCGCAGCGTCGCCGGCCTGCTGGCCCCCGTCACCTCGCCCGCTCCCGCGTGACCCGGCCGGGAGCAGGCGCGCCCGTTCCGACCTCGCCGGGCGGGCAGCCTGCCACCTGAAGGTCCCGGTCCGGCCCCACCACCCGGAGAACCGGCGCGCGCACGCCGAGGCTCCCCGTCACCACCGAGGGTTCGGGAAGCCGGTCGAACGCCCACGGACGTCCCGTCCCAGGGTTCCGGCGGTACGCCGACCTCGGCGTCCCCCGAACGCTCACGACCGTCGGGCCGGCCCCGGGAGCGGGCGGGCGACAACGGGACGGAGGCGGAACTCCCCGGCGTCGGGCGCGCGGACCACGACAGAAGGGAAAATGGCATCCTGACCGCGTGTCCGAGACCACCTACGCCGGATCCGGTCCCTACTGCTACTCCCACTCGATGGCGATGATGATGGGGGCGGCCGCGCCGGACGTGGCGGTCATCGAGACCCTGACCGGAAGCCCGTACGGCATGCAGCTCACCGAGGAAGCGACACCGTACTTCGACCCGGCCGGCTGGACCCCCGAGATCGGCATCGACCACGCCCTCACCGCCCTCGGCTGGTCAACGCACCGGAGCGGCGGAGGCGACGAACACGGAGCCCACGACCGCCTCCTGGGCGCCCTGGAAACCGGCCCCGTCCTGGTCGGCCCCGTCGAGATGGGACACCTGAGCTACCAACCGGGCAGGACCGGTCCCCTCGGGGCCGACCACTACCTCGTCGCGATCGGCCACGAGGGGGGACACCTGGTCCTGCACGACCCCCAGGGGTACCCGTACGCGCGCCTGCCCTGGGCCCAGTTCCGGGACGCGTGGCGCGCGGACACCGTGGACTACGCCACCCCGTTCACCATGCGCACACGGTTCGTCCGCGAACGAGACGTCGCCCCCGCCGACGCCCTCCGCGCCTCCCCACCCCGCGCCCTCCACTGGCTGCGAGGCGACACCGCCCCGCCCGGCGCCCTCGCCAACCACGACGCCGCCCTCGCGCTCGCCGACCTCCTCAGCACACGGCCCGAGGACGTCCAGGAACACCTCATCCACTTCGCGGTGCGCGTGGGAGCGCGGCGACTCGCCGACGCGGCCCACTGCCTCCGCACCGTCGACCTCCCCGAGGCGTCCCGCGTCCTCACCCGGCAGGCCCGGCTCGTCGGTGCCCTGCAACACCCCCTCGTCACCGGGGACACCGCCACCGCCGCGCGCCTCCTGGTCGACCTCGCCCCCACCTACGAGGAACTGCGCGCGAGCATCCAGCTGTGACGCGCACGGACGTCGTCGTCCTCCCGACCGCACGGTCCACACCGGACCCGGCGGCCGCACGGGGGCCACGGGGACCAGTGGGAGGAGACCGGCCGGCGCGGGAGGACCGCCAGACGGTCAGCTCGGGTGCTCCCGACCGAACAGCCTCCGCGACCAGAGATACCCGCCCAGCGCGATGAGCGCGCACCAGCCGAGCGCGACCCAGCCGTGGTGGCCGACGGGCTGGTCCATCAGCAGGCCGCGCAACGTCTCGATGATCGGGGTGAACGGCTGGTACTCGGCGAACCAGCGCAGCCCGGCGGGCATCGAGTCCGTGGGGACGAATCCGCTGCTGAGGAAGGGCAGCAGGATCAACGGCATCGGCAGGTTGCTCGCGGTCTCCACACTCCTGCTGACCTGACCGAGAGCCACCGAGAGCCACACGAGGGCGAAGGTCACCACGGCGAGGAAACCCGTGGTCGCCAGCCAGCCGCCCAGCCCGGCCCCGGGCCGGAAACCGATGAGCAGTGCCACGCCCATCACGATCGCCAGACTGAGGAACGCCTGGATCACGCTCCCGACGACGTGGCCCGTCAGGACCGAGACCCGGGCGATGTGCATGGTGCGGAACCGGTCGATGATCCCCTCGGTCAGGTCCATGGCGATCGAGATGGCGGTGCCCTGCACCGTCGAGGTGATGGTCATCAGGAGGATGGCCGGTACGACGTAGGTGAGGTACTCGGACCGTCCGCCGGGGCCTTCGCTGATCCCGGCGCCCAACGTCCCGCCGAAGACGTACACGAACAGCAGGAGGAACACGATCGGCATCCCGACGAGCACCAGGGTCGTCGAGGGGTACCGGAGCATGTGCCGGAGGTTGCGGCGCGACATCGTCGCCGAATCCCGCAACGGGTGGAACCGGAGGGCGGCGGGCGCCGGGCCGGGGAGGGAAGGTGCGGTGCCCATCAGGTGCTCACCTTCTCGGCGCCGGGCTGGCCGGTCAGGGCAAGGAAGACGTCGTCGAGGTCGGGGGTGCGCACGGACAGCTCCTCGACCTCGATACTCCGGTCGTCCAGCCTGCTGAGCACTGCCCGCAACGACCGGAGACCGCCGTCGCTGGGCACGCGCAGGGCAAGCGTGCCGTTCTCCCGCGAGGACGTGTCGAGCGCGCGTTCGGCGTCCTCGAGGCTGGTCGGGTCCGCGAACCGCAGGAGCACGTGGCCCCCGGGGACGAGCCGTTTCAGCTCCTCCGCCGTGCCCTCCGCGACCAGCCTCCCGTGGTGGAGGACACCGATCCGATCCGCCAGTTCGTCGGCTTCCTCGAGGTACTGGGTGGTGAGGAAGACGGTCACCCCGGTGGACACCAGCTCGCGGACGATCCGCCACATCGCCCGGCGACTCCGGGGATCCAAGCCGGTGGTCGGTTCGTCGAGGAAGATCACCTGGGGGTCGCCGACCAGGGTCATCGCGAGGTCGAGCCGCCGCCGCATACCTCCCGAGTAGGTGGAGGCCGGTCGTCGAGCGGCATCGACCAGGTCGAACCGCCGCAGCAGCTCAGCGACGCGCCGCCGGCCGTCACGTCGGGGCCAGTGGTGCAGGTCCGCCATCAGGAGTAGGTTCTCCTCACCGGTGAGGAGGGAGTCCACCGCCGAGAACTGGCCGGTGACGCCGATCGCCGCGCGCACCGCGTCGGGTTCGGACGCCAGGTCGTGCCCGCGGACCCGCGCGGCGCCGCCGTCGGGGGCGGCCAGGGTGGACAGGATCCTGACGGTGGTGGACTTGCCAGCGCCGTTCGCGCCGAGCAGGGAGTACACCGTCCCGGCGGGGACGGTGAGGTCGAGCCCGTCGAGCACGACGTGCTCGCCGAAGGACTTGCGCAGCCCGGTGACCGAGATCGCCGTCTCAGGGGGTGCGGTCGCCATGGTTGTCCTTCCGTGTTGGGGTGGGCGACGATCAGGCACGGCTGATCGTGATGTCGCCGTGGGAGGTACGGGCACGGACGTCGACGGTCGACTCGGAGCCCTCCGGGCCCGAGGTCTCGTCCAGCAGGTTGCGCACTCGCCCGAACTTGGTGAATACCTCGAGCCAGGCGGCGGTACCGTCGGCGATGCCGACCTCGATCTCGCCGAGCGCGGACTCGAGCGTGACGGAGTCGCGAGTCGCCTCGTCCAGCCGGATGCTCCCGTTGGCGGTCTTCGCGGTTACCCCGGCCTCCGCCCGCCCGACGGAGATGCCCCCGTTCGACGAGCTCAACCGGGCGTGACCCCCGACCGCGCCGAGGTGGATGTCGCCGTTGGAGTTCCTCACGACCGAGGTGCCCTCGACCCGGCCGAGCCTCACCTGCCCGGATCCGGTGTGGATCTCGATGTCCCCCTCGGTTCGGGTCACGGTGACGTGGCCGTGCCCCGTCTCCAGCCGCAGCGGACCGGTGTGTTCGAGGTGGACGTTCCCCATCGAGGTCCTGAACCGGGTCTCCGCGAGCCGGCCGACGCACGTCAGGTCGCCGAGCTGCACCGAGCCGGTCAGGCGGGAACCGGTGGGCAGCTCGACGACCACGTCGACCGACCGGGTCCTCCGGGAGAAGTCGAATACGGGCGCCCTCGGGCCCTGGACGCGCAGTACACCGTCGGCGTACTCGACGCTGACCCGCTGGGCGGCCCGCACGTCGGAGTCGTCGGACTCGTCGGTCGGGCGCACCTCGACCCACGTGTCGGCTCGGTCGCTCGCGATGATCCGCGTTTCGCTGGTGACGCCGAGTTCGATCAGGACGGCGATGGGTTCGGGCGTGTCGAATCTGGGCATGGTCATCCCCCGTGACGTGGTGGTGGGGCGTTCCCGTGGGTCGGGACGTGTGTCGGAGGTGGCGCGGTCAGCGGACCCAGCCGGTGAAGCCCTGCCTGCCGCGTGTGCCACGGCTGGCGTGCTCGGAGCGCGGGTCGCCCTCGGGCTGGCGCAGGGCGGCGGCGGCGGCGCGGACCAGCCAGGAGTTGACCGAGCGGCCCTCCGCGGCGGCGGCCTCCTCCACCGCTGCCTTCAGCGGTTCGGGCAGCCGGACGTTGATGCGCGTCGTCGGCCCGTCCTCGGGAATCGGCGGAATCTTTTCCGTCGTCGTGGTCCCACCAGCGGCCGAGTCGGCGAGGGGGTCGCTGGGCGGTGGGGTCACGACGAACTCCGGGTCGCGTCCGCGCAGGCGCACTTCCACCGACCCTGGGGCCAGCTCCCGGGTGATCTCGTCCGAGGCGGCGGAAAGGGTGTCCAGCAGGGTCATGCGGATCGCCGACTCGAGCGGGCCGGTCAGGCGCTCGACCAGCGCACGTGACTCCTCACCGCCGGCGTCGGCGAGTGCCGCCAACTCGCGGCCCAACTGGCCCACGTACGTGGTCAAGTCCATGATGCCATCATGGCACCACTTTGGCTCAGTGCCAAGGTTCTTGGCTCAGATCGATCTCGCGAGTGCCTTCGCGCGAACCTTCCCGAGGAACACCCGCTGGTCGCAGGACGGCCGCTCGCCGAGGTGAGGCGCGACGGACGACGAGCTCACGTGATCGCTCGCCCGCCGTGAGGACCGACCCACTCGCCGTCCTGGGAGTGCCGGTCGCAGGCACCGGCGTCCATCTCGCCCCCGCGAACCCCCGCGTTCCAGAAGTCGTTCGCGAGCAACGCGGCGCGGCGAGGATCCTGTCCGTATCCGAGGAGTGGGGGCGCATGTCGAGTGGAGGCGAGGAACGCCTGGCCGAGATGACCGTCGGGGCGGTCCGGCCGCACAACGCGAGCATCGAGATCGTCGACCCCGACCCGCGGTGGGCCCGGCTGTTCCACCAGGAGGCCACCAGGATCCGGGAGGCACTGGGGGACCGGGCGCTGGCGGTCGAGCACGTCGGATCGACCGCCGTCCCCTCACTCGCCGCGAAGCCGATCATCGACATCGTCCTCGCCGTCGCGGACTCCACCGCGGAGTCCCACTACGTGCCCGACCCGGAAGCGGCCGGGTACGTACTGCGCATCCGAGAACCCGACTGGTTCCAACACCGCCTGCTGAAGGGAACGGCCCCCGACGTCAACCTGCACGTCCTCACCGCCGGTTGCTCTGAGATCGACCGCATGACCGCGTTCCGCGACCACCTCCGCGCGAACGCCGACGACAGGCGGAGGTACGAAGCCGTCAAACGTGAGCTCGCGCGACGGACCTGGCGACACGTCCAGGACTACGCCGACGCCAAGGGGGACATCGTCCAGGAGATCCACCGGGCCATCGACAGGGGAGGGAAGCCGAGCGGGCCAGGGGGCTGACCGCCGCCGCTCGGAGCGCCCGATCCTCGGGCGTGGGGGGGGCAAGGAATGGCGCGGTAGGCCTGTCCGTCAACCGGGAACGCCCTGCCGTGACCTGGCCGTTCTCGGCCTGCTCGCGTTCACGCCAGGAGGCCCGAGGAGTTCGGCCTCCCACAGGCCCTCGCGGCGCCAGTCCCGCGCCGGCGCTGTCCGCGTGGGACGCGACCCCGGACCCAGCAGTGCGGAGATCGCTCGACACGAACCGAGCGGCCCACGTCATCACCCGTCCCGCCTGGCCGTCCTTCCGTTCCGGGCGAGGACAGCAGTGCTCCCGCCGGCCGCCCCAAGGCCCGCGTGCGCACGGGTACTCCACGACGCGCCGTGGGGCGACCTGGAACGCTCCCCGCTCAGCCCTCGGCGACGGGTAGGACCGGCTGGCGGAGGATGGTGCGCAGTTTCGCCGGCGCCACCTTCCGGAAGTCACTGAGGTAGATCTCGTGGTGCTTGCCCACCATGCGGAGTTGGTTGTCGGGTACGAACTCGTGGTGCAACCGGTTGAGCACCGCCGTCTCGTCGTCGAAGGACCCGACGTGCAGGGTCTGGACGCACCGGCCCTCGGACAGTGGTTCCAACCGGACTCCGTCGAGGCGAGCCGGCGGCTTCCTCGCCCCGACCTGCCGCACGGCCGTGGTGAACATGTCCTGGTCGATCCAGTCCGGAACCATGATCATCATCGTCCAGTCCCACCGGGACTTGTCCCGTGAGGACGTGAAGGAGTCGAGGTCCTCCGCCCACCACAGGCCTTCCAGCGGCATGACGACGTAGTCCTGCCCGAGGTCCCGCTTGCTCGCCATCTTCAGCTTGTAGGCGACCGGGTAAAGGGCCTCGACCGCCTCCGAGAACGCCGGCGAGGTGTTCGGGTCCCCGTGGCCGTCGACCATCAGGTACCGCAGATCAGGTACGTCGATGATCCGGAACTGGTCCTGCTTCGCCTGGTAGGCGTCGAGGCTCTTCTTGAAGTCGGTCTTGTTCGTCATCGGTCACCCGGACTCGCTCGGCGAGCCACGACCTTTCCGCCTCGAGGAGGCTTAGTGAGTACGAGAAGACCTCCCGCGCCGGGCGCGGGAGGGGGACTGGGGCGCCCTGGGCGGCGCGGATGCCGACGAGGCGCGCCTCCACCTGGGTCAGGCGGCTCCGGAGGGCCCGCGTGTACTCCTCGTCGGAGAGCAGGGGCAGGTTCGCCACTCCGACCAGCAGCGGGTTCGTCGCGGACCGCAGCTCGGTGACCAGGGCGAGCGCGGTATCCCGCGCGGCCTGGTGGCCCTCACTGGTGGCGTGGAAGACCCGTCGGGACTTCGCGGCCGCGGGGGCGTCCGGCACGTGGACGAGCCCGCGTCTCTCCAGCCTGGTGAGCAGGTAGTAGATCGAGGAGAAGCCGATGTCGGTCCACTGGCGGATGCCGCGCTGCTCGATGACCCGTTCCAGGTCGTAGCCGTGCTGGGGCCGTTCGATGACCAGGCCCAGCACCGTCAGTTCCGCCGGCGTCAGCTCCATGAGCGTATTCTAGTACTAGAATACCAGCCAATGTCCAAGAGGTCTCATGGCGAACGTGTGCGCACGACGGGACCCAGCAGGCGGAGTGAGATCAGCGAGACGGTGTGCGCCCTGAGGCAGGCGGTCGTCAGCGGTGGCGCTTGGCGGGCGCCGTCGAGTGTCGTTCGTTCCTCGGGAGATCCGGGGAACCCGTCGGGGCCGTGCCGGCGAGGAGCCGTAGTGCGTGCGCCGAGCTGGACCCGGGCTCCGTGCCGTAGACCAGCAGGGTCTGGTCCGGGTCGTCGCCAGGGGTGAACGCCTGGTAAGTGATCGTGAGGTCTCCGACGACCGGGTGGTGGTACTGCTTCGCGCCGGTGCCTCGCTCGTGCACCCGGTTACGGGCCCAGAGGCTCCTGAACTCCGGGCTGTGAATCGACAGGTGACCGACGAGCTGCCCCAGCTCGGGGTCCTCGGGATACCTCCCGGCATCCATCCGGAGCATGGCCGCCGTGTCGGCGGCAACCCGGGGCCAGTCCACGTAGAGCTCCCGGGCGTGCGGATCGAGGAACACGAAACGTGCCTGGTTCCGCTCGGGAGCGGGCATCTCGGCGAAGTCCGCGACGAGGAGCGCGGCGAGCCGGTTCTGCCCGAGGACGTCCAGTCGACGTCCCAGGACGAAGGCCGGTCGGAGCACCGCCTCCAGGTCGTCCAGTAGTGCCCGCGTCGCGGGGTGCAACCGCTGCCTCCGCGAGGCAGGCCGGCGGCGCGCCGGCCCCGGTCGCGCGATGGTGTGCAGATGCGCGCGCTCGGCCTCGTCGAGGCACAGGGCATCGGCGAGGGCATCGAGCACTTGCGGCGAGGCGCTCCTGCTCCGGCCCTGCTCCAGACGCGTGTAGTAGTCGACGCTGACGCCGGCCAGCATCGCGAGCTCCTCGCGTCGCAGCCCCTCGACCCGCCGCCGGCCCGCACCTCGGATACCGGCCTGTTCCGGTGAGAGCCGAGCGCGCGCCGCGCGCAGGTAGTCGGCTAGGCGCGGCTCGAGGTGATGGGGCACAGCTCGAGTGTCCCAAGCCCGCCGCCGGCCGCAAGGGAGGAAGGGGGCCCAGTCCGTCCCAGGACACGGCGGGCCTTCGCCGAGCTCGCCGCCGCACCGACCATGAACCAGTAGCGGCCGCGCGGCGCGGAACCCCGTCGAAAGGAAGCACTGACATGTCTGTTTGGTTGATCACCGGCGCTGGCCGGGGCCTCGGTCTCGAGATCGCTCGGGTCGCCCTTGCCTCCGACGAGCACGTCGCGCTGGCCGCGCGCCGCCCCGAGTACCTGCCCGAGGATGTCCGCCACCACCCGAACGCGCTGCCGGTACGACTCGACGTGACCGACAGGACGCGGATCAGTGCTGCCGTTGCCGAGGTCATCGAGCGGTTCGGCTCGGTCGACGTGCTCGTCAACAACGCCGGCCGGGGCCTGCTCGGTGCGCTCGAGGAGATCACCGACGCGGAGGCACGCGCGCTGTTCGACGTGAACGTCTTCGGCCTCATCAACACCACCCGTGCCGTCCTGCCGAGCATGCGTGCGGCAGGCAAGGGCAAGCTCGTCCACATCGGGTCCCGGTCCGGCTTCGAGGGCGAGCCGGGCGTCAGCATCTACTCCGCCTCCAAGTTTGCGGTCGCCGGGATCAGCGAAGCCCTCGCGGCCGAGCTTGCGCCCTTCGGTATCCAAAGCATGGTCGTCGAGCCCGGCGTGTTCCGCACCGACTTCCTCGATGCTTCCTCGGTACAGCTGCCCGGAAGCCGCATCGCCGACTACGACGACACCCCGGCCCACGTCACCCTCGACTGGGCGGAGGAGGCGAACCACAAGCAGCTCGGGGACCCGGTCAAGGGTGCCGCTTTCATCTACCGGGTTGCCTCCGGCGACAAGCTCCCCCTGCACCTGCCCGTTGGCCAGGACGCACTGGACCGCCGCTCCGCCATGACCGAACGCATCGAACGCGAGACCGCTCCCTGGCGCGAAGCCTCGGCTGCCACCGCGCACACCGACAACGGCTGACCCCACGTGGGGCCCCCGGCGGAGTCGATGGGAAAGAGGGCGGTCCATGCGAAGGATTTATACATGGGGAAGGTGTTGGAGTCGTGGAGCTTCTCCCGTGTCCGTCGCACGGCAGTGGCGGTGGCTGAGGTGAGAGTCGAGCTTCTTATAAATGAGAATGAGTGTGTAGCAGACCTTCGCTGGGTGCGAGTATCGAGTGACAACAGGGTAGCGTGCGAGTGGCAGCCGGGAGAGTGGAAGCTTGCGCCGTACTGGCCTGACTCCTTCCTTGAACGTCGTGAAGTCGGGAATCTATAGTCTGTTCGCGTAAGTTAGCTGTTGTCGCGCCTGACCTCAACTGGTTGGTCTAGTTGTTGTTGTCGCTTGTTCTGCTCATCGCGGATAGATTCAACGGTGGCAGCAAACAAAGAAAATGCTTCTTCTTCGTTTTGGTTGCGATATTTGCCAACCCGGAGTTGAACGGATTCGTATTCGCGTTCTATTGCGTCAGCCGTCTGCTGTAGGTTGAAGCTTCTTTCGCGGTACTTGAAATAACCGGTGAATCCCGCCGCGAGGCCAACGATGGCGCTCACCGCCACTGCGAACCACCTGACTTGCTCGTACGACACCGACGCGGTAGTAATTGCTGATGTCGTCACGGATCCAATGATGATAACGCTTTGGAACCTGTTGTGTGTCTTCCGATACTTGTTTGCTTCTTCGCGATACTGCGTGATAAGATCGGGAAGGTCCTCGCGGTACTGCTGCTGAAAAGGTAAAGCGCCCGCAGGGGACTTATCGTGATCTGGGTAGTCTTTTTCTGTATTTCTTCTGAGTACTATGTGGAGCTTTCGAAGACGTTTTTTGCTTCGCCGAATTCGCTTGTGTTGACGGTAGGTGAAAATGAGGGACAGTGCCACGGATGCGATCGAAGCGTACAACAGCGTGTTGAAATGTTGGCTGATGGAGGTGACATAACCTGTCGATGCAAGATAAGTCGACGCCATCAGGAGTGAATTTCCCAACAGTGTCCATAATAATATTATCTTGCGCCAGAGATCGCGTAGATGAATTTCCTCCTCCATGTCAATCATCTTACTTTTAAGATGATCTTTATTGTAAATAGAATTCTCTTCTTCCTTTAAAAGGTTCAACACCTCTTTGTCCTTGCGCCTCTCCCTTGTTTTGGCCCGATGGGAATTTATCCAATCGACGAAGTCGGAAATAATGTAGCGCACATTCTGAAATTACTAGAACTCGGCGGTGTTTATCAATCGTCCAACTGGGTGATGTGCGCTTAGAGGTACTTTCTGCTGGTGAGTTCAGGGTCCCGGCGGTGGGAAATTTGAGAACCTCGCATCTTGCAGGCGCCGGCGTTGGCGTGCTGATCCGACCTGTCGAACAAGGGGCTCTGCATCCTTCAGCTGTTGCTCGGCAAGGTCATGGTTTCCTCGGGACCGGTATGACTTCGCGAGGTCGAGCCGCAGTCCGGCGTGGGCTCTGGTGAAAGTTGGACAAAGTGACTTGCCCGCGCTAATGAGGACATTGACTGCGCCCGGGTCGTAAAGCTTCGCGAGTGACGATCCGAGCCAACGAGCTAGGTGCACACGGTCAAAGACGAGGAACGGTGGTTCTGCCTCAGGCGCAGCGTCAGGCAAGGTTTGGTCGGCGTTGTCGAACGCTCTTCTAGCAGCGGCGGAGTCCCCTGTCGCTGCCAAAGCCTCACCGTGGGCTGCTGCCAGCCACGCAGCTAGGAGCGGCGGCGCTTCGGACCGCGCCACCGCTTGCGTGGTGCGAGTAAGCTGTGCCGCATCGGTGGCTGACTCAAGGTCAAGAAGAACCGCTGCCTGGCTAGCACTGGCGTACGCTTCTAGCGCTGGACTGGCCGCCTCTCTGGCCGCCGCACGTGCTCGAGCGTAGTGACTCCACGATTCGTGCAACTGTCCTCGGTCCAAGGATTGCCAACCGGCTAACGTCGAGGCGTCGACAAGTATTGCGGCGAGTTCCGTTCGTATGCGTCCGTCCAGGACATCGACCATGAGAGTCTCGAGCAGGTCAATTTGACTCCGCAACTCCTCCAGCAGTCCCTTCGCCCCAAACTGTCGGTCAAGGCGACGGGTGCAGTCGAGACGTTGTCGCAACAGAGTCAATGTGGTTCTGTCCAGGCTTCGGGCGCGGGCGAGGCGCGCTCGGAGTTCCTCGGCGGCTTCCTCGTGGTTCGCCTCGTGTCGCACCGGCTCGTGCGCTGGGCTGAGGAGTTCGTCCACGGATCGTTCGAAGAGTGCCTCCAGCAGGCGACGGGTGGAGGGGCGGAGCGGTCCCAGGGGGCTTCCGTCGGCCCTGCGTCCACTGGACAGGCGCTGGACGTGGCGGACGCTCAGTGTGGCGTTGATGCCGTGTTCCCGGGCGAAGCGTTCGGCTTCCTCGCTGAACTCCTCCGCGGTCTGCCCGCGCTGGCGGATCAGCTCACCCATGACGGTTCGACCCGTGCCGGTGATTCGGTCCATCGCGCTGCCTGCCTTTCCGGGTCAGGGGATCAGCGCTGAACAGCATAGGTCGTCAGAGGGCGCGAAAGGTCGCAACCAGGTCGTTTCCTGTCGAAGTAGTGTGATCAACGCTGACTTCTGCTGTTGCTCGTACTTGTGACAGGAGGAGTCGGGGTGTCAGGAGACGAGACCGCTGCCCGCAGAGTGGAGCGGTTGTGGACAACATGGGTGACTTGCCTCTCGGACGGTCTGGACCACGCCGTCACCGACCAGGAGTACGCCCAGGGGCGGCAGGCCGGGAGCTACACGGCCGTCTGCGGGGTCACGCTGCTTGCCGCCCCTCTGATCAGCCCACCGCTGCCGTTGTGCGGCCGGTGCCTGAACACCGTCCGAGCCGCCCGGTCTGCGGCTCGACCGCCGAGTCCTCCGCGACGGGGGCCGCTCGGCTGGCTGCGGGGCTGGACGCGGGGCGGCGGTCGCCGTGGCTGACCCGATCCTGCTCATCGTTCGGCTGCTACCAGGTCTGGTGGGGGAAACACGCCGAACCTGTCATCTGATCCCCATCTACCGGCATGTCCCACTACCCCGGGCACTGACCGCCTACTGCGGGCACCGGTTCGACGTGGACACGGTGGAGCCCTTGTGGCGGATCATCGGGATGCCGTGCAACGCCTGCCTGGCCCGCAGCCCTGGACCGAACCTCGAACTGGGTGGCTCGCGGTGATCCGGCGGTGGTTGCGGTGGCTCCGGCGGGCGGGCCGGCATCGGGGTGATCGTAGGTCGGTCAGCGTGCCGGAACTCGTCTCGCGGGCGACCGCGTCCGGGGCGGCGGTCCGGTTGGCGTGGAAGGCCGAGGAGGTGGACAGCGCGGGGTTGGTGCGGCCCTACGCGCAGAACCAGATCGCCACCGCGATCCTGCCCGTGGTGACGGGTGTGACGGACTCCGAACACGGCACTCACCCTTGGCGGAAGGACTGAGAACGCGCGATCAGACAGACGTCCGTTGGACCCGTCACACCCGTCACAGCGTGGGGAGATGCTGGTCAGCGCGGTGGGCGGCCCGTCACACCCTGTCTCGGTGTGACGGGCCGCCCTGTGACGGCGTGACACCTCCCAGGTGTCATCCCGTCCCCTGTCCCGTGGCGGAGGACGGGGTGGTTCGGGCTGTGGCGGCGGCCGCTCGGATGTCGCTGATCCGGTAGCCGCGCACCTGCCGGTTCCCGTGGGCGGTGGCCACCCGGTACCGGGTGGGGCGGCAGCCCGAGTCCCGCAACTGCTGGGCGAAGCGGACGGGGTCGACGCGCAGCGCGTCGACGAGTTCGGCGGTGGCGACGAACTCCCGGTCCTCCGGAGAGTTGTCGAGGTAGGCCAGCACGGCGGACAACGGTTCCGGAGGAGCCGTTGAGCCTGTGTCCCCAGACTGTGCGGGCGTTCCTGCGGGAGCGGTGGTCGGGCGTGCGCCGGTGGCGTGTCCCGTCAAGGTGCCGAGCTTCTCCCGCACGACCCGGCCCCGCCGACAGAGCATCCGCCAGTCCTCGTCAGCGAGGTAGTAGGTTCGCACGGTCGTCGCGACAGCCTCGCCGCTCCCGGTCTCCTCCGCGTCGGGGCGGAGAATGCCCACCCCCTTGTGCCCGGGCAACAGCCGGCTGCTGTCGTAGCCCCGGGAGTGCATCTGGTCTCCCAGCACGATGTTGCTGTCCCGCCAGTCCATGACCCGCAGCGCGAAGCGCGAACCCAACACCGCGCGCAGGCCGGAGGGGATGGTGCGGGTGTCCGGACGCTGGGTCGTCAGCACCAGCACGACGCCGGCCGCCGGCCCCTTCCTCGCCAGCCAGGTCAGCAGCTCGGCCACGTGCTCCCCGGTGGTGGTGGCGCGGTCCCGCACCGCGAGCGGTTCCCGGTGTTCGAGGGGCACGTGCACCTCGTCGATCAGGACGACGCTCACCGGCATCGCCAGTGCAGGGTCTCGGCTCAGTTCCCGGGTCACCTTCGACTCCGGACACCGGTCGTCGGGAAGCTGCCGCATCCGCCGGTAGCGGTCCTGGACATCACGCACGAGTTCCTCAAGCCAGCCGATCAGGTCGTGGACGTCGCTGTGGTCGTCACCGGAGAGGAACCGGTGAGCCAGGGTCGCGGCGGCATCCCAGTCCTTGCCCGCCTTGAAGTCGGCGACGTAGAGGCGGGCGTGCGGATCGAGGATCGCGCCGGACACCGCGACTCGCGCCGCGAAGGTCTTCCCCTGTCGAGGGAGCGCACCGATCAGCAGCGAGGTCCACACCAACGGGAGATCCACCTGCCGCTGGCGCGCGTCCACCCCGAAGGGCACCGGGTGCCACACGTCCCACTGGGCCACCGCGAGAACGGGCGTCCCGGTGGCTGGCCCTGCGTAGGGGTCGCGATCGGCCACCCACAGCGCCACTCGGCCGGCGTGCCCACCCTCGCCCCGAACGCGTTCGACCACGAGTTGGGTCTCGTCCACGGCCAGCGCGGACGCCAACGCCTCCCGGTGGTGCAGCACGTCGGTGGCCTTGCGGGTGGCGGGAAGGTCGATGGTCACCGCCCACCCGGCGCCGCTGCGCCGCATCCGGTGCACCACCTGGAGCATCTCGTCTCGGCCGAGGAGCTTGGCGTCCCGAAACGCCGCCGCCAGCGGCCCGGGGTCCCAGGTCCACGCCAAGCCCCGCCGGCCAGCCAACACCGTCGCGCGCCCCGGCTGTCCCTCGCGACGTCGCCCCCACCACGCCAGGGTCGCCGCGCACCCCACCGCGGCCACCCACGAACCGGTGGCTCCCCACAGCAGGTCCACGACCACGGCGGCGGCGGGGAGCAGTGCCAGGACGGTGAGGGTGATCCGCCAGCGCAGCAGCGACAGTTCCCGGATGTCGCGGTACTTCTCCGCCAACTTGTCCGCCTGTTCGGCCGCACGGCGGTAGTCGCGGACATCAACCCAGGATCGCCAGGCCCGCACTCCGGCCAGCGCTCCCCGCCCCACCGCGCGGAGGAACCGCAGGGGTAGGGACACCAGCACGCCCAGGAGGTCGACGACGACCCGGCCGGCTCTCGGTGGGGTGGGGGTGGCGGGTGGCCGCCGTGTGGCGACCACCCGTGCTCCCCATCGGGATCGGTTCCTCATCGGTGCCGACCGTCCTTCCGGCGGTCGAGGTCGTTGCTGGTGACGGTCAGCGCGCGGGTCAGGGTGTAACCGGCGAACAGCGCCGGGACTCCCAGGACGACCAGCAGCACCGAGGTGTCCACCCGCGCTGCCACCACCGTCCACTGGGTCAGGACGATGAGCGCGGCGCTGACCACGACCCGGCCGGTCAGGGACAGCAGGCGAACCCGCCCGTGCGCGCGTTCGGCGACGGCCTTCCCCCGGCGGGTGCCGGCGCGCCACAGCATCACGGCGGCCAGTCCCACCCCTGCCCCGGCCAGGAGGTGCAGCGTGCTCAGCTCAGCCAGCATCTCCGTTTCCTTCCCGGTTCTCCCGCCAGTGCGGGTACACCTCGCGGCGGTCGTGTTCGGACAGCGCGCCCCACACGCCGGTCGTGGTCCCCCCGGCAGTGCGGAGTTCGACTTCCAGGCACGGAAGGCGCACCGGGCAACCGGCGCAGATCGCGGCCGCCAGGGCGCGGTCGGCGTCCGGCTCGCCGGTGAAGGTCGACCACGCTGGTTCGTCGCCGTGCGGGTCCATGCACGCGCCCTGGTCGGTGACTGCCCGCCACAGCACCTCGTGCGGCACGGTGGCGTAGGCGGTGAGCTGCTCGATGACGTCGTGGAGGGGCTGGGGCTCGTGTGCCGGCTCGTTCACCACGCGGCACCCCCGGCCCGGTGGAAGTCGCGGGCATCGCGTCGGTTGGCGGCCACCTGGGACACGTCGACCACGCCGCCCGAGTCGACAGCGCGCCGTACGAGGTCCTCCACCGCCCGGACCGGCACCACGTAGCGGGTTCGGATGCGGAATGACCGTGGCCATAACCCTCCGTTGCCCACTGGGTGGCGGATGGTGAACACATCGGCTCGCGGCGCCGATACGCTTACAGAGACCGAGTGGCACGGCAGGCAAAGCGTCCCCGAACTGCTACTCGAAGTATTCACGTCACTACTCCTTGCTAATCCGCTGACCTCAGCTGTTATTCCACCTTCTTGGCCGCTGATTGACGTTCGCAATTGCACCCATAGCACCCTGGGTCGCTAACGTCAGCGCTGAAAATCACGCACGGAGGCTGAAGTGGCGGAGGATTGGGTCGCGGTCGCTTACGCGGTGAACGCCCGCGCTCGGGAGCTTTCTCTCAAGCAAAAGGAAATCGCCGACAAATCGGGAGTGTCGTTGGCGATTGTGCGGGAGATTCAGCAGGCTCGTATTGAGCGACGACGGAACCCTAGGACGCTGGAAGCGCTTTCGTTGGCTTTGGATTGGCATCCCCGTCATCTGACGGCGATTCTTCATGGGGAGACGCCTCCCCCTTGCAACCCTTCGGCCAAGCCGGCGCAGGATCCTCTGATTCCCCTGCTGCAAATGGTGATCCGGGAGTTGCGAGGGTTGCGAGCTCAAGTCGGGTTGCTGACTTCCCGGCTGACTGATGTCGAGAAGAAGCGCGATTCCTCGACTGGCAAGGGTGATTAGTCGAGTGCGGCCTGGGCTCGGGTCCGTCGTGCTCTGCATGGCACAAGAAGACCATTCCAAAAGGGGTTCACATCAGTGTCGGAACGTAACCCGACGCGAGTTACGTCGAGTTAACTCCGCAGGTCAGAACGCGTAAACCCACCGGAGGGTTCATGCCGGGACGACACCACGCCCGCCCGCCCAGCAAGCTGCGCGCCGTCCGCCGGGAACAGGGGCGCACCCAGGAGAGCGTCATCCGCCTGCTCACCGGCCGCGCCCACCGGCTCAACATCGTGGTCGCCTCGGAGAGCGCGCTACGGGTGATGCTCTCCCGCTGGGAAAACGGGCACGACCAGGTGACCAACCCGGACTACCAACGGCTTTTCCGTGAGATCTACGGTCGCAGCAACGAGGAACTCGGGTTTCCCGCCGCGCCGGTGAACGAGGCCACCGAGGAGCTCCGCGAACGGCTCAGCCTCGCCCGCAACCTCGACACCTCCACTCTGGAGCTGTTCCAACGCCAGATCAACGACCTTCGCAGCGCGGACCTGAAATTCGGTGCCCTCACCGTCCTGGACCAACTGGATGCCCAGGTGCGGCAGATGGAGAAGCTGCGCGGGTTCAGCGTGAGCAGCGAGCACCGGCGCCGGCTCTCAGCGATCCTCACCGACGCCCGCACCCTCGCGGGGTGGACCGCGCTGGACCGGGGCTCAGCGCTGCGGGCCTGGAGCTACCACGAGGACGCCAAGGTCACCGCCCGCGAAGCCGAAGCACCGCACCTGCTCGCACACGCCGCCGCCCAGCAGGCCGTGATCCTCATCGACCTGGGAGAGATCGGCCAGGCGGTGGAGCTGATGGCCTACGCCCGGGATGTCGCGGCCGGAAACGTCGCGCCACTGTTGTCGAGTTGGCTGGCCGCCGCCCACGGGGAGGGCCTGGCCGCCGCCGGTCGTCGTGACGACGCGCTCCGAGCCTTCGACCAGGCGGCGGAGTTGCTGCCAGCCGACCCCGTGGACCCCCAGTTGCCGTTCCTGCTGCTCAACAGCGGCCACCTCGCCCGGTGGCGGGGCAGTGCCCTGCTGCGCCTTGGGGATCAGGACACGATCAACCACCTGGAAAGCGCGGTACGCGAGCTGGACACCGGCAGCAGGACCGTGCGCGGGCACACCGGGATGCTGGTCGACCTCGCCTACGCCTACGCTGCCGCCGGTGATCGCGAGTCGGCGCTACGCCACGCGCGGGAGGCCAAGCACCTAGCCTCCCAGATCGGGTCGGACCGGCAACGGCAGCGCCTCGCCGCGCTCGAACTACCCAGCGGCGGGCGGGACTGACCCGCCGGGCCGGGAGGCGGCGTAGTAGAGCAACGCCACGATGGCACCCGAGCCCAGCACCTCGCCTCGCCCGACCAGGTCCACCAGTCGGTCCAACGGAATCCACTCGATCCGCGCTGCTTCCTCCGCGTCCGTGGGCTCACCGACCTTCTCCACGCCCCGGATCACGAACACGTCCACCGGGGAGTCGACCATCCCGGGGAGGGGTTGGAAGGAGACCAGGTGCTCCGGCGCCGATGTGGGTCGGTAGCCGGTCTCCTCCTCCACCTCCCGTGCGGCGGTGGTGGCCAGGTCCTCCCCCTGCTCCACCAGGCCGCCGACCACCTCGTAGCCCCACTGGTCCACGGCGAAGCGGTAGCGCCACAGGGTCAACACCTCGTCGCGCTCGTTCACCACCAGGGCAACCACGACGTGGTTCAGCCGCACCACGTGGTGCTCGAAGCGCCGTCCGTCCGGCGGCTCGACCTCGACTAGATCCAGCTTCACCCACCGGTTGTCGTAGACCGTGCGCTGTCCGTGAGTCTTCCAGTCCAGGCGCCTCGTCATGCTCGGCAGCTTACGGGTCCGCAAGCACGGCGGGGAGCTGGCGGAAAGAAGGGAAAGGCGGCGGTTCTCACACGCTTACCGGGTGGAAGAACAAGCGGTGCCACCTGCCGAACTCCCCGGCGGCGTGGTTGCTGCGTGTACCCGCACGTCGGCCCTGCTATTCGGACGAGGGCAATGACGTGCGTTTGGGCAGGCGGCTGCCCAGAATCTCGGCTGCCTTGCGGTCGGCTCCGGCAACCCAGGCGGCGTAGACGCGGAGTGTGTTCGCTCCACCACCTCCATGCCCCAGGCGTCCGGCGACAGTGCGCAGATCCACTCCCGCTGAGAGCAGCTCGGTTGCGGAGTAGTAGCGAAGGGCATGTATGGGGGTTGGGTTGGCCAGTGCTGAGCCGTTCGTTCGTCGCGGTGTGCAATCGCGGCGGGGGAGTAGGGGTGAGACGAGGCTGCGTCGCGTAATTATTGCTGAACTCGTTGCCAGGTTTCTCGCAGCGTCGCACAGCCCGATTCCGGGTGTCCCAGGAGCGATACGGTTACTGAATCGAGTGCCAGTCGGCGGTCTAGTGGGCCTTGGCGGTCTTCTCCCTGGCCGCTCTTTCGCTCGTCCCGAAGCTGGTGCGGACTTCCAGCATTCCGTGTCCGTTTTGATCGGGAGCAGCAGTCGGGTGAGTATCCGGTCCGCCCCCGCGTTGTGCTGTTCGGCCAGCACCCCGCACGGGCCGGGGAGGGGAACAGCGGTCTCTGCCCGTCACCGGATCCGCTCCGGGGAAGGACGCACCGGCGAGGAGCCGTCGCGCTGTTGGATGCTGCCGCGTGCTCGTCCTGTCCTGGTCGTCGCCAGGTGACGACGGTAGGCAGGAGTTCCGGGCGAAGGTCATGGACGCCGACGACCCATATGATCTTGACCTGGATCGTTCTCCCTGGTCACGGGTGGTGGGGCAGGTGGGGCTCGAACCCACGGCCAAGGGATTATGAGTCCCCTGCTCTGACCAACTGAGCTACTGCCCCCAGTCTCCCGTGATCGCTCCTCGGCCGCCGGGACGGGCGGGAGCGAACGCGGCCCGATCCTAGCGGAGCGCGTACGGGCATTCACAAGCCCGCCGACCATGGTGATCCCGGCTCGGTGGTCCACAGTGGGACGTCCACCCGCTGGCCGGCCAGGGCTTCACCTGCTGCTCAGCCACGCACACGTGCGGAAGGCCGGTGCCCAGCGGCACCGGCCTTCCTCGGTGAGCGACTCGAAGCGGCCTGTTCGGGCCTGGCTGCCGGATCTACCCGGCTGCTGCTCAGTCGTCGTAGTCGTCGTCGTCCCGGTCCTCCTCGTAGCCGATGATGTCGCCGCTGGCGGCGTCGATGTCGATGTCGTACTCCATCCGGTCCTTGCGGAGTTCGATCTCCCACTCCCACCGGCCGTCGTCCTCGTCGAGTTCGACCTCGGTCACCCGGGCGCCGGGGACGCGCTCCAGGGCGATCCGCTCGGCCTCCTCGCGGCTGATCTTCGGTCCGCCCTCCCGTGCCTCGGCGCTGGTGGCCTCCACGGTCTCCACGGACCTCGGGTCCCAGTCGTCCCGGTCGTCGTGGCGGTCGTCCCGGTCATCGCGGTCGTCCCAGTCGTCGTCCCGCTCGACGTTGTTCACGGCGGCGTTGCCGGGGTTCTCCCAGTGCTGCGCGCTCGCCGCCGGCTTGGTCTCGTTGTTCCCGCCGTCGTTGAGCGCCACGGCCGTGCCACCGATGGCGAGCAGGCCCACAGCTCCGACAACCGCGGCGACCATCTTCGGGTTCTTCATGGTGGTTCCCTTCCTTCTCCTGGTGGGTCCCGAGTCGCTGTCCGGCTCTCCCGGCCTGGTCTCGGGGGTGTTCCCCTCGGTGTGGGACCAAGATTGCCGTTCCCGGTGATAGGGCCGCGCTGTCTGACTCCTAAGGGGAGGTAAAGATCGGCGGAGGCGGTCGTGCGACCGGTGCGTGAACCACGCTCCAGTGCTGTGACCTGCTGGTTTGCCTGGTCCGCCCGGTGTGGTGGCGACATTGGCTCGCGGGCTCGTGGCGTCCTCGCGGGCTTGGCGGAACAGGACGCGGCCTTCGGGGTGCACGGCCCGAGGAGGAGCGGGGCGTGCGTCGCGGAGCCCGCGAAGCCGATGGGCTCGCTCGGCCGTCCGAGGCCGTGCTCGGCAGCCCGGCAGTCCGGCAGCCCGGCGGCCCGGCGGCCCGGCGGCCCGGCGGCCCGGCGGCCCGGCGGCCCCGCGGCCCGGCGGCCCGGTGGCTCGCGTCGCCTGTGGTGCCGCGTCGGACCGGATGTCGGGGTGGCGCGGGCGTTCGAGGGCGAATGGCGGCGGCGCGGAGGAGAAGCGCGCTGCGGGTGATGGCGCTGGGTGTTCGTCCGATCGCACCACGTGGGCGGTAGTCTGCGCGTTCATGCTGATCTGGATCAACGGGCCGTTCGGCGTCGGGAAGACGCAGGTGGCCCACGAACTGGAGCACCGCCTGCCCGGGAGTTTCGTCTGCGATCCCGAGCAGCTCGGTTTCGCGTTGCGGCGAATGACTCCTCCCACCCGGCGGGGTGACTTCCAGGACCTGCCGCTGTGGCGGCGTGGCGTCCGGGAGTTCCTCTCCGGCCTGGTCGAGGACCACGACGGGCACGTGATCGTGCCCATGACGCTGATCAACCCGGACTACCACGACGAGATCGTCGGCGGGCTCCGGCGGAACCACCCGAACCTGCGGCACGTCACGCTGCTCACCTCGGAGCAGTCGCTGCTGCGCCGCATCCGGTATCGGGGTGAGGGGAGGGCGAGTTTCGCGGCGGGGCAGGCCCGGCGCTGCCTGGACGTGCTGAGCACCCCCCAGTTCGACGTCCACGTCGACACCGAGCACCAGACGATCGCCGAGGTGGCCGAGGACATCGCGGAGCACTGCGGTCTGCGGTTGTCCGACAGCGCCGAGCACCCGGTGCGGCGGGCCGTGCGCAGGGTGGGGGTCCAGCTGCGGCACGTGCGTTTCGACTAGGCGTGGCCCGCCGTCCTCAACCCCCGCCGTCCCCGACGTGGGCCGGTCCTGCCGGTTGGCTGTCCGGGGCGGCGTCGGCGGGGTGCGGGTGGGGCGGGGTCAGTCGGGGTCGGGTGGGCCGAGCCGGACGGTGATCTGGGCTCCACCCCAGCCGGAGGCGCCCAGGGACATCCCGCCGCCGGAGGCCTCCGCGGTCCTGCGGGCGATGTCGAGGCCCAGCCCGGTCGACCCGCCTTTGCTGTTGCCCCGGTCCAGCACGTGCCGCCCGGTGTTGACGCCACCGAACCCGGTGCCGGCGTCGGCGACGACGAGGACGGCTCCGCCTTCAGGCGCGGGGCGGAGCCGGACCGCGAAGGAGGTGCCCTCCTCGGTGTGCGCGAAGACGTTGCCGAGCAGGGAGTCGACGGCGGCGACCAGGTCGCCGGGGGAGACGCGGACGAGCAGTGGCCCCGGGGCGAGGTCGAGTTCGACGTGGCGTTCGGTGTCCTCGGCGAGCACCGACCAGAAGCGCACCCGCTCGGACACGACCTGTGCGGCGTCGCAGGCCACTCGGGCCGCGGTCTGCCCGTCGCCGCCGCTGCGCCCCCTGGCGTCCTGGATGACCTCGCTGACGGCGCGTTCCAGTTCCTCGACCAGCCCCTCCACCCGGCGGGCCTCCTCCGGCGACCGCAGGCCCTCCGCCTCCAGTTTGAGGGCGGTCAGCGGGGTGCGGAGCCGGTGCGAGATGTCGGCGACCGTTTCCCGTTCCTGTTGGAGCAGGGTTTCGATCTGACCCGCCAGGTGGTTGAGGGCCAGTCCGACGTCCCGCAGTTCCTTGGGGCCGGCCGGGTCAGCCCTGGCCTGGAGCTCTCCCCGGGCCAGCCGGTGGGAGACGGCGGCCAGCTGGGTGGTGGGTCGCACCAGGGAGGTGGCCAGCCGGTCCGCGACGAGCGCGCTGACCGCGAGCAGCACCACGGCCAGCAGGACGAGGATCAGCACGGCCCGGTCCACGCCCCGGTGCAGGACCTCGGCGGGCACGTGGGCGCGCACCGCCGCCTGCTCCCCGGTGGAGTCCTGGGCGTTGACCAGCAGCTCCATCCCACCGTCGACGTCAGCGGTGAAGGTGTGGCCGCGGAGGGCGAGGTCCACCGACTCGGTGCGCTCGGCCGGCTCGCCGACCGTGGTCCCGTCGGGGAGGAAGATCGTCAACTGGTGGTCGTCGGACAGGTTGACCCGCTCGACGGCGAGGCGGATGACCTCGGGGTCGGCGGTGGCCAGCAGGGAGCTGAAGGACTGCGCGTCGACGTTGGCCGCGTGCAGCGCGCGGTCCTCGGCGACGGTGCGGACCAACAGGGCCAGCGGCACGAGGAACGCGACCAGGATGAGGGAGGTGGTGGCGGCGACGAGCAGGGCAAGGCGTCCTCGCATGGTCACGCCCCGCCCGGTGCGGCCAGTTTGACGCCGACGCCTCGGATGGTGTGCAGGTATCGGGCCTGTTGGGCGGTCTCGCCCAGTTTGCGGCGGAGCCAGGACAGGTGGACGTCGACGGTCTTGTCCGCCCCGCCGTAGGGCACCTGCCACACCTCGATGAGCAGTTCCCGTTTGCTGACCACGGCGCCGGCACGGGCGGCCAGGTAGTGCAGCAGGTCGAACTCGCGGGGGGTGAGGTCGAGTGGCCGCCCGTCGAGGCTGGCTTCCCTGGAGCGGGCGTCCACCCGCAAGCCGCCCACGGTCAGCGCCTGGGCGGGGGCTTCCTCCCCGCCTCGGCGGAGCACGGCGCGGATGCGGGCGTCGAGCTGGCCGGCGCTGAAGGGCTTGGTGACGTAGTCGTCGGCTCCGGCGTCGAGGACCGAGATGATCTCGGTCTCCTCGTCGCGGGCCGTGGCGACGATGACGGGGACGGTGCTCACCGCCCGCAGCATCCGCAGCAGTTCCCGGCCGTCCATGTCGGGGAGCCCGAGGTCGAGCACGACCAGGTCGGGTCCTTCGGACACGGCCAGCCGCAGGCCGTCCATCGCGGTGTGCGCGGAGGCGACGGCGTGGCCTCGTTCCCCGAGTGCCCTGGTCAGTGCGGTACGGATCGTCGGGTCGTCCTCGACGAGCAGAAGGTGCGCCACCCCCGCACGCTATCGGAGGGCCGAGGCGGCCGGTACGCCTCTCACCGAGGGCTAGGATCGTCTTATCCCGGCGTTAACCCGGCCCGCGCGAGAGTGTGATGGTGAGAAAAGGCCTTTCGAATCGGACCAGGTTCGCCCTGGGTGCCGCTGGCTGGGCCGCCGGCGCCACCGCCGCGACGGCGGTGGGCATCGCCGCGGTCGGCGCGATCGGCGCCGGGATCGTCGACGACGCTCCCCGCGTGTTGGACCAGCAGGCGATCAGCTCCCGGTTGACCTCGCAGACGGCGAACCAGCCCGCGCCCTCCACCGCGCCGGCCGTGCCCAGCACCTCGGCGGAATCGGGGCCGGGGGAGGATTCCGAGCCCGTGGACACCGGGCCGCCTCCACAGCGGAAGGTGATCGGGACCCCCGGCGGTTCGCTGGCGGTGGAGTGCGTCGGTGACCAGGCCCGGTTGGTCAGTTGGACCCCGGACCAGGGTTTCCACGTGGACGCCGACGACGTGGAGCGAGGCCCGGCCAGGGAGGTGTCCCTGGAGTTCGAGTCGGAGGACGTCGACATCGAGGTGGACGTGGTGTGCCAGGGCGGGGTACCGGCCGCCTACTTCGAGGAGGACTGACCCTGACCCGGGGTCCTGGCTGTCCGCGCCCGGCCCCCGGGTGTCCGGGTGTCGTGACCTGCCGGAAGTCCTGCCGTCCCGGTCTCCCGTCCCCGGGTCGTGGGCCGCGCGGCGCCTCAGCGCTGGCGGCGGCCGGACAGGCGCTGGAGGGTGACGATGACCCCGGCGAGGAACAGCCGTAGGACCCGGCAGTAGGTGACGACGATGAGCAGGCCCAGGCCCACGAACATCAGCGCCGGGTCCAGCGCCGGGTAGGCGAGGGACGCCAGCACCCAGAGCGGTCCGGTCAGCGCCCCGCACAGCAGGGTGACGGCCACCAGCACGTGGCCCAGGTAGGAGCGCCGGTCGGCTCCGGCCCGGGCGGCCAGGTGGGCCCGGACCACGCGGGGGTGGCGAGCGCGGACCACGGCCAGCAGCGGCACCACCGACAGCGCGACGCCCAGCGGCGGGTACCACCATGTTTCGGACTGTTCGCCCAGCGCGGTCAGCAACACCAGCGGGGGGAGCGCGAGCAGCGTCGTCAGCCACGACTGGCGCCACAACCGGACGGGTTGGGCGTCGTAGATCCGTTCGTCGCGTTGCCGGCGGATGGCCAGGACCGCCACGGCGGTCGATCCGAGGGCGATCGCCAGGATGACCCGGAGCAGGGGGGTGACGTCCCCGCCCTGGATCAGCGAGCCGATCCACCACCCCGTGAGCAGCAGCGTGTTCAGGCAGGTCACTCCGACGAGACCGGCCAGCACCCGGCGGGTGCGCAGCAGGATGCGCAGGTATCCGCCGAGGCCCCGCTGGTAGCGCTGGTGCTCGCTCCACAGGTGCAGGCCGAGCAGGGCTGGTAGCGGGGTGGCGCCCAACGCCACCCACCGGCCGGCGTGGTCGGGGAGCAGCAGCGCGAGGACGAGCAGCAGGAGGGTCGCGGCGGCGGTCACCATCGGCGCCAGCCGGGCGGTGAGCCAGCCCAGCCGCGCCAGTTCGGCCTCCGTGGCCCGCTGCCCCGGCGCCACGGTCAGCAGCGCCCGGAAGGTGGCCATCGCCTGGCCGACCCGCGCCCGGTCGGACTGCACCTGGCCGAGCAGGAACAGGGCCTGGTCGTTGTGCGGGTCGATCGCCAGCGCCGCCCGCAGCGCCTCCTCGGCCTGGTCACGTCGGCGGTTGAGGAGGGCGAGCCGGGCGAGCAGCAGGTGCGGTCCGGCCTCGGTGGGGCCGAGCCGGACGCACTCCTCGGCGGCGGCCACGGCCTCGGGGAGCCGTTTCCGCTGCAGGGCCAGCACCTCGGCGAGCCGCGAGTGGGTCTGCCAGACGTGGGGGTTGTGGCGGACGGCCTCCCGGGCGGCGACCTCGGCGTCGGCGAGCCGGCCGAGGCCGACGAGGGCCCCGCTGCGGAGCCGGTGCCCCCAGTCGTCCTCGGGGGCGCCGCGGACGGCGTTGTCCGCGGCGACGAGGGCGCGCTGGAACTCGCCGTTGCCGACCAGCGCCTTCGCCAACTGCCCCCAGAGGACACCGTCGGAGGGCCATGCGGCGAGCCCGGCCTCCAGCACGGTGATCGCCTCGGAGGTGCGGCCCAGGTCCAGCAGCGCCTCGGAGTGGGTGAACAGCGTGGTGGGGTCGGCGGCCGTCATGCCATCTTTCTCTGCTTGAGGTAGGCCAGCAGGTCGTCGTACTCGCCGTTGGCGTTGGCGAACAGCGCGACGTTGCGGGCCGACTCCAGCCAGGGGCCGATGGACGGCTTGACCTGGCGCAGCGCCACCTTCATGTCCTTCATCGTGATGGGCCGCGCCCGGCCGAGGCGCATCGAGTCGGCCAGGGCGAGTTCGGCGGCGGACTCGACCAGGTGGCCGAGGTCGGCGCCGGAGAAGTCCTCGGTGCGCTTGACCAGCAGGTCGAGGTCGAGGCCGTCGACGGGACGGTCCCGCAGCTTGCCCTGGAGGATCGCGGCCCTGGCCGGGCCGTCCGGCGGCAGCACGAGGACGGTGCGGTCCAACCGGCCGGGGCGGCGCAACGCGGGGTCCACGTCCCACGGGTGGTTGGTCGCGGCGAGGATGAACACGCCCGTGTTGTCCTCGGTCGCGGAGTCCATCTCGGTGAGGATCTGGTTGACGGCTGATCGCAGTCCGCTCCAGCCGGAACCGATGCCGGACCGGCGGTGGCCGATGGCGTCGACCTCGTCGAAGAACAGCAGGCAGGGGCTGTTGCGGCGGGCCGCCCTGAAGATCTGTTCGATGTTGCGTTCGGTCTCGCCGAGGCGGGATCCGAGGATGTCGGCGAGGCTGACGGTGCTGAAGCTGGCGCCGAGTTCACCGGCGACCGCCCGGGCGATGAAGGTCTTGCCGCAGCCGGGGGGCCCGTAGAGCATCAGGCCGCCGCGCAGGCTCTTGCCGAAGGCCCTGGCCAGTTCGGGGTTGCGCATCGGCCCGAGGAAGGCCATGTCCAAGCGTGCCTTGACCTGCTCCAGGCCTCCGACGTCGGCCAGGGTGATCTGGCTGGTCTCCAGGTCGAGCGCCGGTTCCGGGGGTTCCTCGTCGTCGCCGACGACGTGGAGGCGGGGCGGGCTGGTGGGTGCGGGCCGTTCGGTCGCCGAGTCGAACCTGGTCGTCGTGGGGCGCAGGGGTACGACGGGCCGCTCGCCGGACGGCTCGGCTCCGCCGGGGCCGCCCCGCGTGGCGTCCTGACCGCTGGCCGGCGAGGTGGGGGTCGCCCCGGGCGGGGGAGGGGGCGCGGTCGGTGGCGGGGCGACGGCTGGTGTCGCGTCGGGCGGTGGCGTCACGGGCGGGGCGGCCGGCGGGGTGGCCGGGGGCGGCGGTGTCGGGGCGGCCGCGGCGCCGGTGAGCGCGGCGGACGCTCGTCCCAACAGGCTGAGCGCCTGCGCGTTGCCGGGATCGGTCTGCAGCACCACGGTGCAGTGGCTGAGCGCGCCCGTGGCGTCGTTCCTGTCCAGCAGGAGCTCGGCCACGTGCAGCCGCAGCGGGACGTCCTGGGGGGCGGCGGAGACCGCGGCGAGAAGACTCGTCAACAGCGGGTCATCGGACACTCGCGAGATCGTACGCCGAACGGGTGTGATGGCTGTGGTGTGTTGACGAATACTCACCCTTCGTCATGGGATCAGGTGTGGATGGCTCGATGTGGGCACGCGCGCGACCAGCCGGTCTCCTGGCCGGCGCTCGGGGCCCGAGGACGTGGGGCTCCCACGGCTCCGGCCGCTGAACCCGCGCGGGGTCGCGCCGCCGTCCGGCCGTGCCGCCCAACCCCAGCACCGTTCCGCCGACACCAGGACGGTCGAGATGCGACACCGGGGACCGTCAGCCCGCCCCGAGCGCGGCCGCCGGTCGCACCTCGGGCCACCCGACTTCCCCGGCCTCCACCTCCCGGTCCAGGCCCCGGACGTCCTCCTCGGACAGCACCCCCAGCCGGCGCAGGGCGGAGACCAGCATCCGCGCGACGACCACCGCCCCCGCCCCGGTGAAGTGCGTGTCGTCACGGACGCCCTCCGGGTGGTTCGGGCTCTCGCCGGGCGCCAACCAGAGGAACACCTCCCGCGCGGTGCGCTCGGGGCCCAGCCGGTCCCAGCGGGCCCGGCTGATCCGGGCCAGGTCCACCGCGCTGGCCCCCGTGGCGGCCGCGACCTCCATCATCGCCGCCGGGTAGGGCCCGTGCGAGGTCCCGGCCCGGCCCCGCTCGTCGAACACCCGCCGCTCCACGGAGGTCACCAGCACGGGCCGGGCTCCCCGCCGCTGGGCGCCGTCGACCAACAGGCGCAGGTTGTGCCGGTAATCGGTGTCCGCCGGGGCGTACCTCGCCGGGTCGAACGCCTTGTGGTCGTTGTGACCGAAGGAGACCAGCAGCAGGTCCGAGGGGCGGAGCAGGTCCAGGGCTGCCGCGCCGCGTCCACTGTCGAGGAAGCTCTTGGTGCTGGCCCCGGGCCAGGCGGTGTTGCGCACCGTCAGGTGCGGTCGGAGGAAGGCGGGCAGGGCCTGCCCCCAACCCGCCTGCGGGGCCTCGTCGGCGGCGTAGGTGGCGGCCGTCGAGTCCCCGACGACGACGAGGGACCGTGGCTGTCCGGTCATGCGACCTCCCGAGGACGCGGCGGCGGCGAGGGGTGCCGATCATCCTCTTTGTACTGACACCCCCTGACCGCCGGCGCCGGTTCGTGGGACTCGTGGCCCGTGACGGCCACCCGCCGGACCGCGCGCACCGCCGGCCCTGCCCACCGCTGGGCCCCTTCGTGGCCCGCCCTCGGGGTCGGCGGTCTCAGTCGGCCAGCAGCGGCCACACCGCGCCGCTGAGCCGGGAGGCGCGGCCGCACAGCTCGTCGAACCCGGACCCGCCGTAGACGCCCAGGGTCAGGGCCTCGCGGTGCGGGCCGGGGACGGTGGCGTGCGCGGGGTGGAACTCGCCGCCCTCCGCGCCGAGGACACATCCTCGGTAGCCGGGGCGGATCGTGACCCGCTGCTCCCGGGTGGGGCGCCCGTGCAGGGTCCTGGTGGCTCCTCGCAGGGCGTGGTTGCTGGTCAGGGACAGGGCGACGGCGGGTTCGCCGGCGGTGAGGTCGTCGGCTCCCCACACGCAGCCCCGGCCCATCGGGTCGACGTCGTGCCACTCACCCGAGGTGCGGGCGACGGCGCGGACCCGGTCGACCGGCAGCAGGCCGCACATCCGGCGGGCGATCAGGCTGTCCGACCCCACCGGCAGGTGTCGTGCCGTGCCGTCGGCCACCCGGTCGACCGCGGCGTTGAGCAGGACGTGGGTGAGGCGGCAGGTGTCGTCGCGGTCGGAGGACACGGGAACACCGTCCGAGGGCAGGGTCGTCACCCGGACGACGAGCCCGTCGGGGAACACCCCCTCCCGCAGGCACATGCCGGTCGCCGCGCTCCAGTACTCGACCACCGAGGCCGAGCCGCGGGCCCCGACCGCGAGCAGTGCCGCACCGGTCGGGTCGGCGTCGTGGTCGACCTGGACCTGGGCGGTCACCTCCTCGTCCGCTGGCAGGGTCACCGTCAGCAGGCAGTGCGTCAGCCGGGGTTCGACGGTCACCAGCTCGGGCTGCTGGAAGTCGAGGTCCTCGACGGCGACCAGACCGCACGGGTCCAGGGTGGACAAGCTGCCCAGCCCCCGCGTGGTGGCGTCCCGGGGCACGGGGACCTCGTCGGCGTGGGGGCCGGCGTCGTCCTCGGTGCGGGTGGTGGAGGAGTCGGAGGAGGTGGTGGGCGCGGCGGAGGGAGCCGGCGACTCCTCGGGATCCGTCAGGGGTTCGGCGGAGGGAGTGGTCGCCGGAGGTGTCGCGGACGGGGTCGGAGCGGCCTCGCCGACACCCGCGTCCGAAGCCGGGGGGCCGGCGGTGGAACATCCCGTGAGGACGACCGCGACCACCGCCAGGCCCGCCGCCGCGCGCCGGTGCCGGTCGAGGAGCGTGAACCAGCGGGACATCGGTTTTCCCCTGTCCGGTCGGGGCACCGGCCTGGTCGGCGGGGCACGCGAAGACGGTACGACACCATTCGAGCCAGCGGGCGGGTGTCGGGGTACCGCCGCCCGCCCGCTCGGACGTCAGCCGTTCGGCGGCTGCCGCTGCGGCGGCCGGCGGTGTCTACTGGACTGGGGTGGTGCGCGTGCACCCGGATCCCGGGGTGCCGTGCGCCGGCCGCCGGGCATCCCGTCGTGGCCCGAGCGCGCCAAGAACGGCCCGGAGCGTGTCCG
Source organism: Actinoalloteichus caeruleus (assembly GCF_049311605.1). NCBI lineage: Bacteria > Bacillati > Actinomycetota > Actinomycetes > Pseudonocardiales > Pseudonocardiaceae > Actinoalloteichus > Actinoalloteichus caeruleus. The sequence continues at coordinate 4,596,649 of NZ_CP186005.1, read as the reverse complement.
AAGCGGACCCCCCGGGCCGTCCCCGTCCCCATCCCCGGAGTGCGTGTCTGTGAGCACTTCTTCGGGCTCCACCGCGCGGAACTGAAGTGGCCCCAGGCGTGAGAATTTGCTCCAGCTCCACCCTGCGCTCATGGCGTCTCATCGATCTTGGACGTCGGGATAGGGTCCGGTGGGAGGTGCGGGGGAATGAGTTTCCGGCTGGCGGCGTACGCCGTGTGCATCGAGGGCGGGCGGGTGCTGCTCGCCCGTCACGTGCCGCCGAAGGGCGAGAGCAACTGGACCCTTCCGGGTGGCAGGGTTGAGCACGCGGAGGATCCGTTCGACGCGGTGATCCGGGAGGTCGCAGAGGAGACCGGCTGCGATGCGGTGGTCGAACGGCTGCTGGGCGTGGACTCCCGGGTGATCCCCGCGGCCGAACGTGCCATCCCCGGTGGACCGGAGCATCACAACGTCGGCGTCTTTTACCAGGTCCGTATCACCGGCGGCGAGCTGCGGCCGGAGCCGAACGGCGAAATCGCTGAGTGGGTCTGGACTCCGATCCCCGATGTCACTCGCCTGCGCCGGTCATCGCTGGTCGATGTCGGCCTCGCCCTGGCTCAGACGCTTCCGGCGACTGGCCACGTCGCTGCCGTCCCGGTCGGCGGCCTGATCCAGCACTGAGGCGCGATCAACATCCGAACTGGCTGCTCCGCGGGCGGTGCCATCGCCAGTGGATCGGCAGGCAGGTCCGCGACGTGCCCTCTTCGGACTGAATGCACTGGTCCGTCCACCCGACCGCTGCCGAGGAGGCTCTCCCCCCACCGCCGAGCGGTCTACCGTGGCTCCGGTGCGCCGTGGCCAGACAGGAGGGTTCGACGAGGTGACCGCGCTGATCGCCACCCGTGGCCTCCCCGGGTCGGGAAAGACCACCTGGGCGAAGCGGTACGTCGCGAAGTCCGGTGATCGAGCCGTGCGAGTCAACCGGGACGACCTGCGCGTGATGCTGCACGGCGCCGCGTCGCACCGGGGTGCGACCGAGCGGCAGGTGACCGCCGCGCAGCACGCGCTGATCCGCGCCCAGCTCGACCTCGGGGTGACCGTCGTCGTCGACGACACCAACCTCCGCGCCCGCTACCTGCGGGAACTGCGGGACCTCGCCCGGCGGTCGGGCGCCGACTTCGAGGTGCGGGACTTCACCTCGGTGCCCTTGGAGGACTGCGTGGCGCGGGACGCCGCCCGGGAGGAACCGGTCGGGGAAGGGGTGATCCGCGATCTGTGGCGGCGCTACCTCGCTGGCCGCGAGCTGCCGTTGCCGGTGCCCCCGGCGTCCGAACCGGAGCGCGGGCAGGAGACGACAGGCAGGCCCTACCACCCCCGCCGCGACCGGCCCGCCGCCGTGATGTGCGACCTCGACGGCACGGTGGCCCTGGTGGGCGACCGTTCCCCCTACGACGAGTCACGGGTGGAGTCCGACCAGCCCAACCCGGCCGTCATCGCCGCCCTGCGGGGCATGCACGCCACCGGGCACCGCGTCCTGTTCTGCTCCGGGCGGACCAGCGGGAGCCGGGGGGCCACCGAACGGTGGCTGGCCCGGCACGTGGACGTCCCCCACGACCTGCTGCTGATGCGGGAACCCGGTGACCGGCGGAAGGACGCCGTGGTGAAGCTGGAGATGTTCGACCGGGAGATCAGGGACCACTACCGGGTCGTCTTCGTGCTCGACGACCGCGACCAGGTGGTGCGGCTGTGGCGCGGCCTCGGCCTGACCGTCATGCAGGTGGCCGAGGGCGACTTCTGAGGGGCATCCGCCGGCCCCGCCCCCATCTCGGCGGTCACCCGGTGCGCAGCGTGGCCTCGGCCAGCGCGCGCCGTGGGTCCTGGGCGGGCAGCACCTCCACGAGGCGTTCCAGCACGGTCGAGTCGGGCACGGCGCACCGTCGGTGGAACCGCAGCAGCACCGCCGGGTCGCCGTCCCGCAGCACCCCCGCCCGCACCGAGGCGTGCAGCACCTCCCGCTCCGCCCGCACCAGGGGTGCCTCCGAGGCGACCAGCAGTTCACCGGTGTAGGCGGCGACGGCGTCGCCGGTCCGGCCGTCGTCGAGCGCGGACCGCACCGCCTCGACGTCCGAGCGGACCGCCGGGGACAACCGGTAGGGACGGGCGGTGAGCACCTGCGGGGTCAGCCGCCGTCGAAGCCGGTGCAGTTCGGCCCGGACCGTCACCGGGCTGCCGTGCTCGCCATGCACGTGCAGCGCCAGTTCGCTGGCGGTCAGGCCGCCCCGGTGCAGGATGAGGGCGAGCAGCAGCTCGCAGTGCCGGACCGAGAGCCGGACCTCCCGGCCGTCGACCACCGCCGAGGGTGTCGTGCCGAGCAGCCGCAGCAGGGAGACCCCGCGCGGTGGGGAGGCGGACCCGCCAGGGCCGGGGGGACCCGGCGGCAGCGGGCTGGTGGCCGGCACCGCGGGTTCCTCCTCCGCCCCGCCGCCGACGGCCAGGCTCCGGTCGCGGCCGGCGGGACGGGCCGGCCGTGCGCCCCGGGCCGGCCTCGCGGAGCGACCGCGCTGGTGGGGGCGCGTGCTCAGCCGGAGCAGGTGGCAGCCGTCGTCCAGCGGTTCCCACGACGCCGCCCCCGGCCCGAGGCCCGGCACGGTGCCGTCGTCGATCCGCCAGCCACACCGCCGCCCGGCGCCGTCCACCACCGGGACCACCCTGGCCGGTACCCAGCCCGGCAGCCCGTCACCCACCACCCGGCCGGTCGGGGTGACCACCGCCCGCAACTCGCCGGGGCGGCACCGCAACACCGAACCGTGGCGGTGACGGAGCCAGGAGTCCCGCTCGCGCATCCGCTCCGCCAGCCGTGCCTGGGCCAGTTCCACGGCGGCCCTGACGAGCGCGGCCGTCGCCGGGTGCGCGGAGGACAGCGGCCCCGTGACATCGACGCTCCCGACGATCGCGCCGCTGTCCGGGTCGCGGACCGGGCTCGCCGCGCAGGTCCACGGGTGGTAGGTGCGCACCAGGTGTTCGGCGGAGTGGATGCGCACCGCGCGCCGGACGGCCAGCGCGGTGCCCATCGCGTTGGTGCCCATCGCGTCCTCGCTCCAGCAGGTGCCCTCCCGCAGTCCGACCCGGTCCGCGCGGTGGCACAGGTCCCGATGCCCCTCCCGCCAGAGGATGTGGCCCTCCGCGTCGGTGACGATCATCAGGTGCACGGCCTCGTCGGCGATCCCGACCAGCAGCTCCCGCAGTTCCGGGAGCACCGCGGCCAGCGGGTGGGCGGATCGGCGCGCGGCCAGCTCAGCCCGGTCGAACCCGATCTCGGGAACAGGGGAGTCGGGGCGCACCTCGGCGGCCAGCGACCGCTGCCAGGACTCCCAGACCAGCGGGCGTGGCCGGCGTGCGAGGTCCCCGCCCAACACGGCCTCATGGGTGGCGCGCAGCTGGTGCTCGGACCGTTCCTCGGCGGGGGCGGCGACCGGCCGCCACGGCGCGGACCGTGGGAACTCCGCTGCCATCTGACCTCCGGGGGCGACGTGCTCGGGGGAGGAGACGCGCGACCCGCACCGCGCCAACCCCGGCGCGCCCGCACCGGAATCCTCGGTCCCCTGGGCCGCGCACCACAATCGGCTTCACCTGATCGGGGGATGTGGTCGGCGCGCGGGGCGCGGGCCCCAGCTCACCGCGAGCCCACCGCGCGCCACCCCTGCACCGCGCGGGCCCGGCCCGTCGAGCGCGCTGACCAGGCAGGACGGCGCACCCACGCCCGGCCTGGACGAACCCGGCCGTCCACCTCGGCGAACCGACCAGCCCCTGTCGCCGGGGCCCGCCGCCGAGCCGGCGCAACGTCGACGCAACCCCGCCCGACCTACGGTGCACGCCCGAACCCGGCCGGGGCCCACCGCCGCACCACGGGCGCTCCCCGAGGTGCCTCGCCCGGCGGCGCGCCCCGGGAGTCGTGGGACACCACCGCACCAACGGAGGTAGGTCATGACCCAGTACGCGGCACCGGGAAGCCCCGGCGCCATCGTCGAGTACCGCTCCCGTTACGACCACTTCATCGGGGGCGAGTACGTCCCGCCCGCCGGCGGCGAGTACTTCGAGAACCCCACGCCGGTCACCGGCCAGGTGTTCACCGAGATCGCCAGGGGCACCGCGGCCGACGTCGAACGTGCCCTCGACGCCGCGTGGGCCGCCGCGCCCGCCTGGGGGAGGACCTCCGTGGCGGAACGCTCCGGGGTCCTGCTGGCGATCGCCGACCGGATCGAGCGGAACCTGGAACGGCTGGCCGTCGCCGAGAGCTGGGAGAACGGCAAACCCGTCCGGGAGACCCTCGCCGCGGACCTCCCGTTGGCCGTCGACCACTTCCGCTACTTCGCCGGCGCGCTGCGCGCCCAGGAGGGCGGTATCTCCCAGCTCGACGAGGACACCGTCGCCTACCACTTCCACGAACCGCTCGGCGTCGTCGGTCAGATCATCCCGTGGAACTTCCCCCTGTTGATGGCCACCTGGAAGGTGGCGCCCGCGCTGGCGGCGGGCAACGCGGTGGTGCTCAAACCCGCCGAGCAGACCCCGGCCTCGATCCACCTGCTCGTGGAACTCATCGCGGACCTGGTGCCACCCGGGGTGCTCAACGTGGTCAACGGGTTCGGGGTGGAGGCGGGCAAGCCGTTGGCCTCCAACAGCCGCATCCGCAAGATCGCCTTCACCGGGGAGACCACCACCGGCCGGCTCATCCTCCAGTACGCGAGCGAGAACATCATCCCCGCCACCGTGGAACTGGGAGGGAAGAGCCCGAACATCTTCTTCGCCGACGTCGCGGCGGCCAGGGACTCCTACTACGACAAGGCGTTGGAGGGCTTCACCATGTTCGCCCTCAACCAGGGCGAGGTGTGCACGTGCCCGTCACGTGCCCTGGTCCAGGAGGACATCTACGAGGAGTTCGTGGCCGACGGGCTGGCCAGGGCCCGGGGTCTGCGGCAGGGGCACCCGCTGGACACCACGACCCAGGTCGGGGCCCAGGCCAGCAACGACCAGCTGGAGAAGATCCTCTCCTACGTCGACATCGGCCGGCAGGAGGGCGCGGAGGTCCTCCTGGGCGGCGACCGCGTCGACCTCGGCGGCGAACTCTCCGGCGGCTACTACGTCCAGCCCACGGTGTTCGCCGGGCACAACCGGCAGCGCATCTTCCAGGAGGAGATCTTCGGTCCCGTCCTGTCGGTCACCCGGTTCGCCGACTACCAGGAGGCGATCTCGGTGGCCAACGACACCCTCTACGGGCTGGGAGCGGGTGTCTGGGCGCGCAACGGGACCACCGCCTACCGGGCGGGTCGGGACATCCAGGCCGGCCGGGTGTGGGTCAACAACTACCACGCCTACCCCGCCCACGCCGCGTTCGGCGGTTACAAGCAGTCCGGGATCGGACGCGAGACCCACAAGGTCCAGCTGGAGCACTACCAGCAGACCAAGAACCTGCTGGTCAGCTACGGTGAACATCCGCAGGGGCTGTTCTGATGGTGGAGCCGGACCCCGCTTGCGAGCGGGACGCCGCCCCGGAGCGGGACGGCGTTCCCGGGGCGGACCGGGCCCCGGCGTCGCGGGTGGCGGCCACGCCCGCCGCCGCCGACCTGCTCGCCCGGCTCCGCACCCGGCACGGGCCGCTGATGTTCCACCAGTCCGGCGGCTGCTGCGACGGGAGCTCGCCCATGTGCTACCCCGACGGCGAGTTCCGGGTGGGCGCCTCCGACCGCCACCTCGGTGACCTCGACATCCCCGGAGTGGCCGAACCGGTACCGGTGTGGATGTCCGGCGCCCAGTTCGAGTACTGGCGGCACACCCACCTCACCATCGACGTCGTCGCCGGGCGGGGCAGCGGGTTCTCCCTGGAAGCCCCCGACGGAGTGCGCTTCCTGCTCCGGTCCCGGCTGCTGAGCGACGCCGAGCTCCACGAACTGGAACTCCGGGAACGGGAGGAGGGGGAGGGGCCGACACCACCCCACCCGTGACGCGCCTCGTCAGGAGCGGGTAGCCGCGCCCACCCCGGGCGCGGCTACCCTCGCACGTGCAAGGCCACACCGTTGGCCCCCGACGAGTCCTGGAGACGCCACCCCGTGTTCGACACACTCTCCGATCGGCTCACCTCGGTCCTGAAGAACCTTCGAGGCAAGGGCCGGTTGTCCGACGCCGACATCGACGCCACCTGCCGCGAGATCAGGATCGCGCTGCTCGAGGCGGACGTCGCGCTCCCGGTCGTCCGGACCTTCATCGCCAAGGTGAAGGAGCGCGCGAAGGGCGCGGAGGTCTCCCAGGCGCTCAACCCCGCCCAGCAGGTCATCAAGATCGTCAACGAGGAACTCGTCGGCATCCTGGGCGGTGAGACGCGCCGGATCCACCTCGCGAAGAACCCGCCCACCGTCATCCTGCTCGCCGGCCTCCAGGGTGCGGGCAAGACGACGCTGGCCGGCAAGCTCGCCAAGTGGCTCCGAGGCCAGGGGCACACCCCACTGCTGGTGGCCTGCGACCTCCAACGCCCCAACGCCGTCACCCAGCTCCAGGTCGTCGGGGAACGGGCCGGCGTCACCGTGTTCGCCCCCGAGCCGGGCAACGGGGTCGGCGATCCCGTCGAGGTCGCCAGGCGGAGCATCACCGAGGCCCAGCGGGCCCAACACGACGTCGTCCTCGTGGACACCGCTGGCCGCCTCGGCGTGGACGAGGAGCTGATGCGGCAGGCCGCCGACATCCGGGACGCGGTGAAACCCGACGAGATCCTCTTCGTCCTCGACGCCATGATCGGCCAGGACGCGGTCACCACCGCCCAGGCGTTCCGCGACGGCGTCGGTTTCACCGGTGTGGTCCTCACCAAGCTCGACGGCGACGCCCGGGGTGGCGCGGCCCTGTCCGTCCGGGAGGTGACCGGGCAGCCGATCCTCTTCGCCTCCAACGGCGAGAAGCTGGAGGACTTCGACGTCTTCCACCCGGACCGGATGGCCAGCCGCATCCTGGGCATGGGCGACATGCTCAGCCTGATCGAGCAGGCCGAGCAGGCCTTCGACGCCGAGCAGGCCGAACAGGCCGCGCACAAGATCGGCGCCGGGGACCTCACCCTGGAGGACTTCCTCGAGCAGATGCTGGCCGTCCGCAAGATGGGCCCGCTGGCGAACCTGCTCGGCATGCTGCCCGGCGCCGGGCAGATGAAGGACCAGCTCGCGCAGTTCGACGAGAAGCAGCTGGACCGCGTCCAGGCGATCATCCGGGGCATGACGCCGGACGAGCGGGCCGACCCCAAGATCATCAACGGCTCGCGGCGCGCCAGGATCGCCAAGGGGTCCGGAGTCGCGGTCAGCGACGTCAACGACCTCGTCACCCGCTTCTTCGACGCCCGCAAGATGATGCAGCAGATGGCCGGTCGCTTCGGGATGCCCGGTGCCGGCGGGGGCAACCGCAAGGGCAAGAAGGGGAAGAAGGGCAAGAAGGGCAAGGGCCGCGGCCCCACCCCGCCCCGGATGCCCGCCGGGATGCCCGGATTCCCCGGCCTCCCGCCCGGAGGAATGCCCGGCGGTATGCCCGGCGGTCCCGGAGCCTTCGGCGGTGGCGGTCAGGTGCCGCCCGGCCTCGCCGGCATGGACCAGCTGCCCGCCGACTTCGACCCCAACCGCCTGACCTTCGGCGGAACCAAGAGCGGCAAGAAAAAGAAGAAGTGATCCAGTGGGGACCGCGCTGCACCTGAGCGGAGTGGTGCTGCCCGAGGGCGAGCACCGCGATCTGTGGATCGTCGACGGCCGGGTGAGCACCGCACCCGTGCCCGGCGCCGAGACCATCGCCAGCGGGGCCTACGTGGTCCCCGGCCTGGTCGACGCCCACTGCCACGTCGGGATCGGCCTCGGGGCCCGTCCGGCCGACCCCGACGAGGCCGTCGACCAGGCGCGCGCCGAGCGTGACGCCGGCGTCCTGCTGATCCGCGACTGCGGGGTGCCGATCGACACCGGTCACCTGCGCGGGCGGGAGGACCTCCCCCGCATCCTCCGCGCCGGCCGGCACATCGGCCGGCCCAAGCGGTACCTGCCGGGGCTGGGAGTCGACCTCGACGACCCGTCCCTGCTGCCGAAGGCCGTCGCCGAACAGGTCGAGGCCGGCGACGGCTGGGTGAAGCTGGTCGGGGACTGGATCGACCGTTCGGCCGGCGGGGCCGCCGCCGACCTGGCGCCCCTGTGGCCCGACGACGTCCTCACCGAGGCGATCGCCGTGGCCCACGACGCGGGCGCCCGGGTCACCGCCCACGTGTTCGGGGAGGACGCCCTGCCCGGGCTGCTCAACGCGGGGATCGACTGCGTCGAGCACGGCACCGGCCTGACCGACGACACGATCGACCTGATGGCCCGCCGCGGGGTCGCCCTCGTGCCCACCCTGATCAACATCGAGAACTTCCCCTCCATCGCCGACACGGCGGTGCGCTACCCGCGGTACGCGGCGCACATGCGCGACCTCCACGCCCGGGTGGACGCCACCATCGGCGCGGCCGTCGAGGCCGGGGTCCCGGTCTACGCGGGTACCGACGCCGGCGGCGGCATCGTCCACGGCCGGATCGTCGACGAGATCGAGTCGCTGCACCGGGTGGGCATGAGCCGGGAGCGGGCGCTGTCCGCCGCGTGCTGGCGGGCCCGCGAGTGGCTGGGCCACCCCAACCTGGAGGACGGGGCTCCGGCGGACCTCGTCGTGTACCGGAACGACCCTCGCCGCGATCTGACGGCGCTGCGCGACCCGGCCCGCATAGTGTTGCGGGGGCGCGTCGTGCGGTGAGCCGCCGAACCGGCTGCCCGCCACGTCGCCCGCACCAGGAGCATGCCCGCGTCGGGGCGCCGTCGAGACGTCGAAGGGAAACACGTGGAAGAGCGGGAGCCGGGGTCGGCCACACCGGACGAGCCAGCGCACCGGCCTCCGGACCGGTCCGGGGACGCGGAGCGGACGCCGCCGACCGGCCTGCCCCAGCCCGGCACCGGTGCCCCCGGCAGCCGGCCGCCCGCGCCCCCGCACTCCGCCGGGGCCTCTCCCAGCGCTCCCGTCCCACCCGGGCCGGGGACCCACCCGGGCCAGCCGGCCGGGTCCCCGCCCGCACCGAACCCGTGGCAGGGCCCACCGGCCGCCCCGCCGGGTCCCCCCGGGCCCGGCGCGTCCCCCACCGGGGGGTTCCTGAACCAGTACCAGCCGATGGGGTCGGTGCAGGACGGCCGCGATCCCGGCCTGCACGACCGCTACTGGGAGGCGCAGCTGGAGGCGGGCGCCCGGAACAGCCTCCACTGGGGATTCCTGGCGTTCTTCGTCGGCTGGGCCGCCTACTACCTGGTGGCCGGGTTGATCGGGGCCATCCTCGCCGGGCAGTTCCAGGAGTTCGACCCGCTGGCCCCGCCACCGATGGGGCCGCTGCTGCTCGTCTCGCTCATCCCCAACCTCTTCCTCGGGCTCGGCCCGGCCGTGCTGTCCTGGTGGAAGGGCCAGGGGCTGCGTCGCGACTTCGGCATCGTGCCCAAACGCCGCGACTGGAAGGTCGGGCTGCTCTCCGGGGGCATCGGTCTGGTCGCCGCCTTCGTGATGGCGATCCTGCTGATGTCGGGATCGCTGGACGAGAACGGCGAGTCCTCCGGGATCAACAGCCTCGGCCAGCTCGCCCAGGGGCAGGCGATCTGGATCCTGCTGTTCTCGCTGTTCGTCTTCATCGGCGCGCCGCTCACGGAGGAACTGCTCGTGCGCGGCGCGTTGTGGGGCGCCTTGGAGCAGTACCGGGTACCCCGGTACGCCATCCTGCTGCTCACGACCTTCGTGTTCGCGTTGATCCACGAGGAACCGGAGCGCACCCCGGTGCTGCTCGTCGGTGGGCTGGCCATCGGCATCGCGCGGATGATCACCGGCCGGGTCGCGGCCGCGATCATCGCGCACGCCACCTACAACCTGCTGCCGGCCGTCGTCTTCTACGCGCAGTTCAGCGGCTGAGGACCCGCCGGCACTACCCAGCGTGGCTGGCGTGATCACACCACGAGACCACGGCCCCGCCCTGTTCGGCGTGCCGCGATCACGACGAGTGCGGCTAATCTCGGTGGGACGGGGAAGCGGAGTGGGGAGATCACAACGTGAACCAGGTCGACGGTGGCGAGGAACCTCGCCGCGCAACGCCCGGCCCGCCCGGGCACGGGACGGCTGAGCCCGACGAGACCGTGACCGACATCCCCGGCGAGGAACGGGCGACCAGGACCGCCGGCCCGGGGGCCGAGGCCCGGCGGGACGGGGGACCGCCCACCGCCGAACCCCGGCCCGACCCCGGCGCCGACGGGGCGCCGGTCCGCACCCACCGCTGGGGACTGGGTGTGTTCTTCCTCGCCCAACTGGTGTTCCTCCTCTCCTCGGTCTTCCTGGTCGCCCCGTTGGGACCGATGGACCCGGACTCCTCCCTCCGGGAGACGGTGCTCATCGTGGGGCTGGTCCTGCCCACCCTGCTCGCGGCCGGGGTGGTGCTGGCCGCGACCCGTCTGCGGGGCAACGGCCCCCGGCGCGACCTCGGGCTCGAGTGGTCGTGGGCGGACGTCCGCACCGGCCTCAAGTACGGGGCGTTGTGCATGGGGCTGGCCTACGTGGGGGCGATGTTCTGGTCCCAGTGGGTGGGGGAGGAGAACGCGAACTCCGCGGTGGGATCGCTGGTCGAGGGGCTCCAGCTGTCCCCCGGCCTGGCGGTCCTGCTGTTCCTCCACGTCTTCCTCATCGCACCGACCTGCGAGGAACTGATCTTCCGAGGCGCGCTGTGGGGAGCCATGGAGCGGCTCAGGTGGAGCAGGTGGACCGTGTTCGTCTCCAGCACGGCGATCTTCGCGGTGGCCCACCTCGAGCCGGAGCGCACCCCGCTGCTGCTGCTCATCGGCATCCCGATCGCGCTCGCCCGCCTGTACACGGGACGACTGCTGGCCAGCATCGTCGCCCACCAGATGAACAACCTGCTCGGCGCGGTGGGGCTGCTGCTGATGGCCCTCGGGGTGATCCCCCCGTGACGCACCGCGCGGACGTGGCTCCCCCGGGGCGGTCGGCGGCGCTCCGGCACGACCCCGTCCCGGTGGCTTCCGAGGTCAGTTCGGCTCGCGGGGGACCATCTGGCAGAATGGCTCGCTGTCCGTCGCTGTCGGGCCCTCTCACCGTGCAGCGGCTACCCATGACGTCCGAGCGCTCGGACCCGTCGCCCCACTCGGGCCACGGGCGCTCATCCATGAGCAGACGAGAGCTTGAGGAGCAACTCACCCGTGGCCGTCAAGATCAAGTTGATGCGGCTCGGCAAGATCCGCGCCCCGCACTACCGGATCGTCGTCGCCGACGCCAGGACCCGCCGTGATGGCAAGGCCATCGAGACGATCGGCAAGTACCACCCCACCCGCGAGCCCAGCTTCATCGAGGTGGACTCCGAGCGTGCCCAGTACTGGCTGGGTGTCGGCGCGCAGCCGACGGAGCCCGTGCAGCGGCTCCTGGAGCTGACCGGCGACTGGCAGAAGTTCAAGGGCCTCCCCGTCCCGGAGGGCGCCCTGAAGCAGGCTGAGCCCAAGCCGGACAAGCAGGCGCTGTTCAACGCCGCGCTGGCCGCCGCCGGTGAGGAGCCGGTGACCGAGGCCACGACGCCGAAGAAGAAGTCGACGAAGAAGAGCGACAAGGCCGACGCGTCCGAGGCCGAGGGCGAGAAGAACGAGGGCGGCCAGGAGTGAGTGTCCTGGCGGACGCCCTGGAGCATCTCGTCAGGGGCATCGTGGCGAACCCGGACGATGTCCGGGTCCAGCTCATCACCACCCGGCGGGGACGCACCCTCGAGGTGCACGTGCATCCCGACGACCTGGGCAAGGTCATCGGCCGTGGTGGTCGCACCGCGACCGCCCTGCGGACCGTGATGGCCGGTATCGGTGGCCGCGGTCTGCGGGTCGACGTGGTCGACACCGACAGGTGAGCGTGGTGTGGCAGTGGTGAACACCGCCAGGCCAGGGGAGTCCGCCCTCCTCGTTGGCCGGGTCGTCCGCCCGCACGGTGTCCGTGGGGAGCTGGTCGTCGAGGTCCGGACCGACTCCCCCGAGGAGCGGTTCGCCGTCGGCACCACGCTCGACGGTCGCCTGCGGGACGGCAGCACCCGGACCTTCACGGTGACAGCCGCCCGGAACCATTCCGGGCGGCTGCTGCTCACCCTCGACGGTGTCGTGGGACGGGACGCGGCGGAGGAGCTGCGCGGCACCCTGCTCACCGTGGACCGCGCGGCGCTGCCCCCGACCGGCGATCCGGACGAGTACTACGACCACCAGTTGGAGGGTCTGCGGGCCGAGCTCCCCGACGGCAGCGAGATCGGCCAGGTCGTCGAGGTGGTCCACGGCGCCGGCGCCGACCTCCTCTCGATCCGAGCCCCGGAGCGGGCCGACCGCGTCCTCGTCCCCTTCGTGCGGGCGATCGTGCCCGAGGTCCACCTCGACGAGGGGCGGTTGGTCGTCGACCCGCCCGAGGGGCTGCTCGACGAGACCTGAGGGCCCGCCGTGCCGCGAGCCGTGGCCGCCGCCGTGCCGGGGGTGGGTGCGCGTCCTCGCGGTTCGGCGTCCGATCCTCGCGGTTCGGCTCCGAGGCGCCGCTCCTCCCGGTCGCCCGGGTCGATCCCGTCCCCGATGACCGCATCCACCCCCGTGAACGTTCAGGGAGCGCCGTTGCGCATCGACGTGATCACCATCTTCCCCGAGTACCTGGCGCCACTGCGCGCGGCACTGCTCGGCAAGGCCGTCGACCGCGGCCTGGTGGAGATCGGCGTGCACGACCTCAGGTCCTGGACGCACGACGTGCACCGCACCGTGGACGACAGCCCGTACGGTGGCGGGCCGGGCATGGTGATGAAGCCCGACGTGTGGGGCGAGGCCCTTGACGCGGTCTGCCCGGCCCCGGACCCCGAGGACGCCGGGGGCAGGGCTCCTGTCCTGGTGGTCCCCACCCCGGCGGGACGCCGGTTCGACCAGGCCCTCGCCCGCGAGCTGGCCGAGGAACCGAGGCTGGTCTTCGCCTGCGGGCGGTACGAGGGGATCGACCAGCGGGTGGTCGACGAGGCCGAGGGGCGGATGCGCGTCCTGGAGGTCTCCATCGGTGACTACGTGCTGGTGGGCGGGGAGGTCGCCACCCTGGTCATGGTCGAGGCGGTGGCACGGCTGATCCCCGGCGTGCTGGGCAACCCCGTCTCGGCGTCGGAGGACTCCTTCTCGGACGGCCTGCTGGAGGGCCCCTGCTACACCCGTCCCGAGGTGTGGCGGGGCAGGGCGGTGCCCGACGTCCTGCGCTCCGGCAACCACGCGGCGGTGGACCGGTGGCGGCGGGACCGGGCGCTGGAGCGCACCCTCCGTCGTCGACCGGACCTGCTCGACGCCCTGCCGCCGGAGGAGCTCTCCCGTGCCGACCGCGCGTTCCTCGCCGGGCTGGAGGAAGAGTCTCCGCAGGTCGGGGCCGATGGTGGCGGCGCGGGAGCCGGCCCGATTTCCTGAGACGATCCCGCCCGTGGCACACTGGGTGGGTTGCTGCAACCGGCAGACCAGCCGGCGCGCACCACAGACCACTCCGACGGCGAGCCCAGGCTGTGCCGACAGCGCGCGGCCGCGCCCCGCGGAGAGACGAAAGACCCGAGTGAATGGTGAGGACGGACCACCGATGAACACCCTGGACGCTCTGGACGCTCAGTCGCTGCGTTCCGACATTCCCGCCTTCCGGCCGGGCGACACGCTGAAGGTTCACGTCCGCGTCATCGAGGGCTCTCGGGAGCGCGTGCAGGTGTTCCAGGGCGCCGTCATCCGGCGTCAGGGCGGCGGCATCCGCGAGACCTTCACCGTGCGTAAGGTCTCCTTCGGCGTCGGCGTCGAGCGGACCTTCCCGGTGCACTCCCCGAACATCGCCAAGATCGAGGTGGCGACCAGGGGTGACGTGCGGCGCGCCAAGCTGTACTACCTGCGTGAACTCCGCGGCAAGGCCGCCAAGATCAAGGAGAAGCGCGAAACGCCGACGGCCTCCTGAGTCCCTTGTGGATCACGTAGCGTAGTCTGAGGCGGTGGCGGACTTCGTGCCCTCGAACACACCCCAGGGCGATCCAGACCAGCCCAAGCCCGACCCAGCGCCTCGGCCCGGCTCCGAGCAGGGCCCGCCGTCCGACGGTGGGCGACATAGCTCGGAGCCGGTGAGCGACGAGGCCACCGCTGGCGAGGGCGCGGGCGGTGCGGGTGAGAAGGAGCAGAAGAAGGGCTCCTTCTGGCGCGAACTGGTCGTCCTGGTGGGCATCGCCGTGGTGCTGACCATCGTCATCCAGGCCTTCATCGCCCGGGTCTACGTGATCCCCTCGCAGTCGATGGAGGAGACCCTCCACGGCTGCAACGGCTGCACCAACGACCGGGTGCTGGTGGACAAGATGACCTACCGGTTCACCGACCCGAGCCCTGGCGACGTGGTGGTGTTCCGGGGGCCGGCGACGTGGACCGAGAACGAGATCCCTCCGCAGCGGTCCGACAACCCGGTGGTGAGCTTCTTCCAGTCCATCGGTGGGCTGGTGGGCATGGCGCCGCCGGACAACCGCGAGTTCGTCAAGCGGGTGATCGCGACCGGCGGGCAGACCGTCGAGTGCTGCGACGAGGAGAACCGCGTACTCGTCGACGGGGAACCGCTGGACGAGACCTACGTCTACTGGCAGCCGAACCGGGGTAACACCCAGGAGGCCTTCGGCCCGGTCACCGTGCCCGCCGACCACCTCTGGATGATGGGCGACAACCGCAACAACTCCCTGGACTCCCGAGTGCAGGGCGGCGGTGGTGAGCGGGGCTCGGTGCCCGTGGACGACGTGATCGGCAAAGCCCGGTTCATCGTGCTCCCCCCGCAGCGCTGGCAGGGCATCGGTGACGATGATCCGCAGCGGACGGGGCAGGCGCTGAGCGCGCCGGCCTGGCACGGCGCCATCCCCGCCGGGATCGGTCTCGCGGCCGCCTTCCCGACGTTGTGGATCGGACGGCGGCTGCTCTCGCTGCGTCGGCGGGACGACTGACGGCTGGGACTGGCATGGTGGACGCCGAACCAGGGTTACCGCGGCCGCCGAGGGCCGTGGTCCGGCGGAGTCTCGGCAACTGGGCGTTGCAGTCCGCGCTCGACCGGCGCGGGCTGGGCCCGGTGGCCGGGGTGGACGAGGCCGGTCGCGGGGCCTGCGCCGGCCCGCTGGTGATCGCGGCCTGCGTCCTCCGGCCCAGGGACTCGGAACGCCTGCCCGGGCTGACCGACTCCAAGCTCCTCACCGCCCTGGCCCGGGAACGGCTCTACGACCAGGTGGTCGACCGCGCGGTCGCGTTCTCGGTGGTGTCGGTGCCGGCGGAGCGGGTCGACGCGCTGGGGGTGCATGTCGCCAACCTCGAGGGCATGCGCCGGGCGGTGGCACGGCTTCCGGTGCATCCCGGGTACGTGCTCACCGACGGGTTCCGGGTGCCCGGCCTGACGGCGCCGAACCTCGCGGTGGTCAAGGGCGACCTGGTCGCCGCGTGCGTGGCGGCGGCCTCCGTGCTGGCCAAGGTGACCCGGGACCGGGCGATGGCCCGGATGGACCAGCGGTACCCCGGGTACGGTTTCGCCGTGCACAAGGGGTACTGCACGGCGGACCACGCCGAGGCCCTGAGGGAGTACGGTCCGTGCGCGGAGCACCGCTTCTCCTACTCCAACGTTCGGGAGGCTGCCGGTCACAGGGTGACGAGCAGTCGAACGTCGCCGGTCGGAGGGGGTGCGCCAGAGCCCGTGGCGATCAGCTGATGGTCGCCGCTCGTGTTGAGGAAGAGTGTCGTGGACAATGAGGCCCGCATCACCGGTGCTTCGGCGGTAGGGAGGGTTCGGACTCGATGAGTTCCGAGGATCTCGAGAAGTACGAGACCGAAATGGAGCTGCAGCTCTACCGGGAGTACCGCGACATCGTCGGTCAGTTCTCGTACGTGGTGGAGACGGAGCGGCGGTTCTACCTGGCCAACGCCGTGGACGTCCAGGTGCGCAACTCGGAGGGCGAGGTCTACTTCGAGGTGCGGATGTCCGACGCCTGGGTGTGGGACATGTACCGACCAGCCCGTTTCGTGAAGAACGTCCGGGTCATCACCTTCAAGGACGTCAACGTCGAGGAACTCGACAAGCCCGAGTTGCGGCTACCCGAGAACGGCCCCTTCTCCTCCGGCTGACGCGGCGCGTCGCCCGGTCGCGGCGTGGCGGGGCCCTGATCCCGGTTCGTCCGGACCGGACTGGGACGGCCAACGGGACTCGGGTCGCCCCGGCCGAGGCGCGCGGGGACGCGAACGGAACCCCGTCCCACCGCCAGGCTGACGCCTCTGGTGAGGCCGGGGAGGGGAGCCGGTCCCCCGACCGGGACGCCCGGCCCGTCCCCTCCGGGGAGGAGCGGCCGGGGGAGGGGAGGCCGCGAGGCCACCCCCCGAGGCACCGGCGGCCAGGACGGGTGGCGCCCGTCGATCCCTCCCCGGCGACCGCGCGGGTCGGCTGGTCAGACCTCGGCCGACTTGGGAGGGTGGACCAGGTGCACCCCCACGATCCCCCGAGGTCCCCGTCGAGCCCAGCACCCGACGGGGCGGAAGCGCCACGACGGCCCGCCTCGGACCGGGGCGAGCGCGCTCCCCTTCCCCGCGGCGACGGTGGGGCGACCGCCCAGGCCGCACCCCGCCCAGCCGTGACCGGACAGGCGGAGGCCGTCTCCTCGACGACCGCCGAGCAACTGCTGGCCGACTACCGACGGCACCTGAGCGCCGAACGGAACCTGTCGGCCCACACGGTCCGCGCCTACCTGGGCGACCTGCGCGAGCTCCTCGCCCAGCTCCCCGGAGCCCCCGACGCCGTACCGCTCGACCCGCTCCCGCTCGACATCACCCTGCTGCGGGCCTGGCTGGCCACACGCCACGCCGAGGGGGCCAGCAGGAGCACCCTCGCGCGCCGCGCCGCCGCCGCCCGAGCCTTCACCGCCTGGGCCACCCGGCGAGGCCTCCTCCCCTCTGACCCCGGGCCTCGGTTGCGTGCTCCCCGCGTGCGGCGCGCGCTGCCCTCCGTCCTGCGCCCCGACCAGGCGGCGACGGCGCTTCGCGCGGCGGAGCGGGCCACCGCCGATGGCGACCCGGTGGCGCTGCGTGACCACGCCGTGGTCGAACTCCTGTACGCGACCGGGGTCCGGGTGGCCGAACTCTGCGCGCTGGACGTGGACGACGTGCGGCGTGCGGACCGCCTCCTGGTGGTGCGGGGCAAGGGCGACCGGGAACGCGCCGTGCCGTTCGGTGTTCCCGCCGAACGTGCGCTGGCGGCGTGGCTCGAACGAGGACGACCCAGCTTGACCAGGTCGGATTCGCCCCCAGCCGTCTTCCTCGGGGTGCGCGGCGGTCGACTCGGCGTCCGGGCGGCACGCACGATCGCGCACCAGACCGCCGCGGCGGCTCCCGGCGCTCCGGACGTGGGACCGCACGGATTCCGGCACTCGGCGGCTACCCACCTCCTCGAGGGCGGGGCTGACCTCCGCAGCGTACAGGAGTTGCTCGGTCACGCTACGCTCGCAACAACCCAGTTCTACACACACGTCACCGTCGAACGGCTAAAGGCAATCCATGACCGAACCCACCCCCGTTCCTGACGATGTTGGGGGAGGTTCCCGTACGGCCATCGCGCGTCACCAGCAGGAGCATGGCGCCACGGTCGGTGGCGACCGCGCCATCCGCTCAGCTCGGTCGGGGACTGCTCCAGCGACACCCTCACAGCCAGCCCAGCCCACCGCCGGGTCGTACCGCTCCCGCGTCACTCGGCGTGACGCCCCGTCCTCCGGTGATCCGCGCAGCGCCGACGACGTGGAAGCCGGCATCGTCGCGCTCTGGCGCTCCTACGGCGCGGCGCGGCAGCAGGCGCTCCGGGACAGACTGGTCCTGCACTACGCGCCCCTCGTGAAGTACGTCGCCGGCCGGGTCGGCACCGGACTGCCAGCCCACGTCGACGTCGCCGACCTGGTGCAGTCCGGGATCTTCGGCCTGGTCGACGCCATCGAGAAGTTCGAACCCGAACGTGGCCTGAAGTTCGAGACCTACGCGATGCAACGCATCCGGGGAGCCATCCTGGACGACCTGCGCGCCCAGGACTGGGTGCCCCGGTCGGTCCGCAGCAGGGCGAGGGACCTGGAACGAGCACAGGAACGCCTGGAGGCCCGGTTGCAACGCACCGCCTCCGACGGCGAACTGGCCCATGAGCTGGGTATCGGCGTCTCCGAGTTGCGGGACCTCTTCGCGCAGGTCCAGCTCACCAGCGTCGTCGCCCTCGACGAACTCATCGCCGCCGGGCGGGGGAGTGCCTCCCTTGCCGAGACCCTCCCCGACGAACGCGCCGAGGACCCGGTCGCGAACCTGATCGACGGGGACAGCCGCCGCCAGCTCGCGTCGGCCATCGCGCAGCTCACCGAGCGGGACCGGATCGTGGTCACCCTGTACTACTTCGAGAACCTCACCCTCGCCGAGATCGGACGGGTCCTGGGTGTCACCGAGTCCCGGGTCTGCCAACTGCACACCCGGGCCGTGCTGCGGCTGCGCACGAGGTTGACCGGCCAGTCCTGACCCCACTGTCGGGTGGGCGGTCCCGACCGGGCCGCCCACCACGGTCGGGGAGGACGCCTCCCAGGGCAGCAGCCGGGCACGTCGGCCGGGCAACAGGGTGAGCGGGTCGAGGTACTCCCCGTCGACGAGCGCTCCCCAGTGCAGGCAGGCCGCCGAGCAACCGGGGTGGGCGCCGTCGAGCCAGCCCAGCAGCGCGCCGCCCACGACGGGCTGTCCCACCCGGACGGCCGCGCGCACCGGTTCGTAGGTGGTGCGGAACCCACCGGCGTGGTCGACGGAGACCACGGGGCGGCCACCTACCGGGCCCGCGAAGAGCACCACACCGTCGGCGGCGGCCAGCACCGGTCCACCGGGGGGAGCGGCGAGGTCGACCCCTCGGTGGCCTGGCCCGTAGGGGGTCAGCGGCCTGCTGAACAGGCGGACCACCTCTGCTCCACCGACAGGCGAGTGGGTCACCCCCGGCGGGGTGATGCTCGCCCGGTCGGGCGGAGGGCCCGGTGCCCGGTGGGGGCCGGAGCCGGGCGACGCCGGTGTGGGTGGCCGCTCCCACCGCCACCCTGCCGGGGACGCCGTCGCGGGCTCCGCGGCCCAGCCGCGCGGCGTGGGCGTGGGCACCGACGCGGACACCGCCAGCGCGGGGACGGTGAGCAGGGCCAGGGCGCGGGTGAGGCCGGTGGGCCGACGGGTGCGGGTCATGTCCGGATCGTGCGCCGCCGGTGCCCCGGGCGACCAGCCACGCACCCGCGGGGTGTGGACAACTCGGCGCTGGGGATCGCCGAGGTTCCCAGCGCATCCCAGCCACCGGGGATCTTGCCGCAGGTCGTACACTGAGTGGTGCGGGCTGACACTGTGCGGTCCGACTTCGCGTGATCGCGCGCGTCGGCCGGGTTCTCCGGGCGGCACGGCATCCGGTGGTCCCGACCTCACCCTACGGGGTGGTCGGGCTCCGATGGCGGCGCGACACCAGGACAGCGGGCCAACCACCCGCTGTGACAACCACCAGCGCGCCTCGGCGCGCCCGAGAACACGAGGTGCTAACCGGCCATGGCCGTCGTCACCATGAAGCAGCTGCTCGACAGCGGCGTGCACTTCGGGCACCAGACCCGTCGTTGGAACCCGAAGATGAAGCGCTACATCTTCACCGAGCGCAACGGCATCTACATCATCGACCTCCAGCAGACGCTGACCTACATCGACCGGGCCTTCGAGTTCATCAGGGAGACCGTCGCCCACGGCGGCACCATCCTGTTCGTCGGCACGAAGAAGCAGGCGCAGGAGGCCATCTCCGAGCAGGCCCTCCGCGTGGGGATGCCCTACGTCAACCAGCGCTGGCTGGGCGGCATGCTCACCAACTTCTCCACGGTGCACAAGCGCCTCCAGCGGCTCAAGGAGCTGGAGTCCATGGAGCAGACCGGGGGCTTCGAGGGTCGCACCAAGAAGGAGATCCTCATGCTGACCCGGGAGAAGGACAAGCTGGAGCGGACCCTCGGCGGTATCCGCGACATGGCCAAGGTCCCGAGCGCGGTGTGGATCGTCGACACCAAGAAGGAGCACATCGCCGTCGGTGAGGCCCGGAAGCTGGGCATCCCGGTGGTGGCGGTGCTCGACACCAACTGCGACCCCGACGAGGTCGACTACCCGATCCCGGGCAACGACGACGCCATCCGGTCCGCGGCGCTGCTGACCAGGGTCGTGGCCGACGGTGTCGCGCAGGGCCTGATGGCCCGCTCCGGCCGAGGCAACGCCCCGGAGGGCCAGGAGAAGCCGGAGCCGGGCGTCGCCAACGACGAGCCGCTGGCCGAGTGGGAGCAGGAGCTGCTCGCCGGTGCCGCCAGCGAGGGCGAGAAGCAGGGCAGCGAGCAGCCCGCCCAGGCCTGATCGCAGCCGAACCGCCGACGCCGCCCGGGCGGCGTCACGCGTCGGACGAGAGCGGTTCCACCGCTCCGCCACCGTCAGCACGGGGCACCCGCGACCACGCGGGTGCCCCGTTCCCCGGGGTCACCAGACACTCACCCGCGCCGCGCGGTGCCGGCCAGCGGGTACGCAACGACGAGAAGGACTGACGACGCACATGGCGAACTACACCGCCGCCGACGTCAAGCGGCTTCGTGAGCTCACCGGCTCCGGCATGATGGACTGCAAGAAGGCGCTGGAGGAGTCCGCCGGCGACCTGGAGAAGGCCGTCGAGCTGCTCCGCATCAAGGGCGCCAAGGACGTGGGCAAGCGTGCCGAGCGCACCACCGCGAACGGCCTGGTCGCCGCCGACGGCGGCGTGCTGGTCGAGCTGAACTCCGAGACGGACTTCGTCGCGAAGAACGCCGAGTTCCAGGAGCTGGCCGCGAAGGTCGTCCAGGCCGCGAAGGAGACCCGGCCGGCCGACGTCGCCGCGCTGAACGCCGCCTCCGTGGGCGACAAGACCGTCGCCGACGCCGTGCGGGAGCTCTCCGCCAAGATCGGCGAGAAGCTCGAGGTCTCCAAGGTCGCGGTGTTCGACGGCCAGGTGGCCGTCTACCTGCACCGTCGGGCCGCCGACCTGCCGCCGGCCGTGGGTGTGCTGGTCGAGTACACCGGGTCGAACGAGGACGCGGCCAAGGCGGCGGCCATGCAGGTCGCGGCGATGCGCGCCAAGTACCTCACCAGGGACGAGGTGCCCGCCGACATCGTCGCCAACGAGCGGCGCATCGCCGAGGAGACCGCCCGCGAGGAGGGCAAGCCGGAGCAGGCGCTGCCCAAGATCATCGAGGGTCGGGTCAACGGCTTCTACAAGGACGTCGTCCTGCTGGAGCAGTCCTCGGTCCAGGAGTCCAAGAAGACGGTGAAGGCGGTGCTCGACGAGGCCGGCGTGACGATCACCCGTTTCGCCCGCTTCGAGGTCGGCGCTTCCTGACCCGCACCACCCTGGGCACGGAACTCCGGAGAACCCGGGGTTCCGTGCTCAGCTCTGCCAGGCCCTGGTAACACCCCGTCCAGCCCGTGAGGAGAGTAGGTCCGGTGTCCGACCCGCAGATCGACGACGACCACCCCGGTTACCGCCGCGTGATGCTCAAGCTCGGCGGTGAGATGTTCGGCGGTGGCGCGGTGGGCGTCGACCCCGACGTGGTCCAGACGGTGGCACGGCAGATCACCGAGGTCGTCCGCACCGGTGTCCAGGTCAGCGTCGTGATCGGCGGCGGCAACTTCTTCCGGGGCGCGGAGCTCCAGCAGCGGGGGATGGACCGCGACCGGGCCGACTACATGGCGATGCTGGGCACCGTGATGAACTGCCTCGCCCTCCAGGACTTCCTGGAGAAGCAGGGCATCGACACGCGGGTGCAGACGGCCATCACCATGGGGCAGGTCGCCGAGGCCTACATCCCCCGTCGCGCCGAGCGCCACCTGGAGAAGGGTCGGGTGGTGATCTTCGCCGCCGGCGTCGGGATGCCGTACTTCTCCACCGACACCGCCGCCGCCCAGCGCGCGTTGGAGATCGGCTGCGAGGTGGTGCTGATGGCCAAGGCCGTCGACGGCGTCTACACGGCGGACCCGAAGAAGGACCCGACCGCCACCATGTACCACCACATCACCCACCGTGAGGTGCTGGAGCGTGGTCTGAAGGTCGCGGACGCCACCGCGTTCAGCCTGTGCATGGACAACAACATGCCGATCCTGGTGTTCAACCTCCTCACGGAGGGCAACATCGCCAGGGCAGTGCGTGGTGAGAAGATCGGCACGCTGGTCTCCACCCCCTGACGAGCGCGTCCCCTCGGGGGCGTGCTGAGATCTACGAAGAGGCTGTCCCCGAGCCCTGTGCGGTCGGGCAGTGGTTGTGAGACAGGGCTCTGACCAGCATCAGCCAACCGGCGGCAAGCGAAGGAGCAGTCGTGATCGACGAGGCCCTCCTCGATGGCGAGGAGAAGATGGAGAAGGCGGTGTCCGTCGCCAAGGACGAGCTCGCCACCATTCGCACGGGTCGCGCGACCCCGGTGATGTTCAACGGCATCAGCGTCGACTACTACGGTGCGATGACGCCGATCAACCAGGTCGCCAGCATCAGCATCCCCGAGGCGCGTCTCGCGGTGATCAAGCCCTACGACCCCAGCCAGCTGCGCGTCGTGGAGAAGGCCATCCGGGACTCCGACCTGGGCGTGAACCCCAGCAACGACGGCACCATCATCCGCGTGGTCATCCCCCAGCTCTCCGAGGAGCGCCGGCGGGACCTGGTGAAGGTCGCCAAGCAGAAGGGTGAGGACGCCCGCGTCACCATCCGCAACATCCGGCGGAAGGTCAAGGACGAGATCGACCGGATCGTCAAGGACGGCGAGGCCGGCGAGGACGAGGGCTCCCGCGCGGAGAAGGAACTCCAGAACCTGACCGACAAGTACGTCGCCAGCGTGGATGACCTCGTCAAGCACAAGGAAACCGAGCTGCTGGAGGTATAGGGCTCTCCATGATGGCGGCCGGTGACCACGACGCACCTGGTGTTGACGGGGAAACCGGTCACCACCAGCACACATCCACCCCTCCGGGAACGGCGGTGACCGGGGGGACCGCCTCCCGCGCGGGGAGGAACCTCCCGGCCGCCATCGCGGTCGGGCTGGGACTCGGGGCGTTGCTGCTGGCCGCCCTGCTCTTCTGGCGGCACCTGTTCGTGGCCATCGTGGCCGCGGCGGTGGCCGTCTCCACGATGGAGCTGCACCGGACCCTGGGTCGCGCGGCCGGGGTCCGGCTGGCCCTGGCCCCGCTGCTGGTGGGTGGCCAGGCGATGATCTGGCTCTCCTGGCCGTTCGGCACGGTCGGGGTGCTCGCCTCCTTCGCCTTGACGGTCGTCGCGTGCCTGCTCTGGCGGTTCCGGGGCGGCGCCGACGGGTACCTCCGGGACACCTCGGCGTCGGTGTTCGTGGCCGCCTACGTCCCGCTCTTCGCCTCCTTCGCGGCGTTGCTGGTGCTCTCGCCGGACGGCGCGGCCCGCACCATCGCGTTCCTGCTCGCCGTCGTGTGCTCGGACACCGGTGGGTACGTCGCGGGCGTCCTCTTCGGCCGCCACCCGATGGCCCCGTCGATCAGCCCGAAGAAGTCCTGGGAGGGTTTCGCCGGCTCCCTGCTGGCCGGGGTGGCCGCCGGCGTGGGCAGCTTCGTGTTCCTGCTGGACGGCGCTTGGTGGCAGGGGGCGATCTTCGGGGCGGCCCTCGTGGTGACCGCGACCACGGGTGACCTGATCGAATCACTGGTCAAACGGGACGTCGGGGTCAAGGACATGGGCTCCCTGCTCCCCGGGCACGGGGGGATCATGGACCGCATGGACTCCCTGCTGCCCTCCGCTG
This sequence comes from Actinoalloteichus caeruleus, assembly GCF_049311605.1. Taxonomy (NCBI): domain Bacteria; kingdom Bacillati; phylum Actinomycetota; class Actinomycetes; order Pseudonocardiales; family Pseudonocardiaceae; genus Actinoalloteichus; species Actinoalloteichus caeruleus. The sequence continues at coordinate 4,572,747 of NZ_CP186005.1, read as the reverse complement.
TCGTCTCCTGGCTGTTGCTCACCGTCTTCCTGCCGCTCGCGTGACCGGTCCCGGGCGGCGGCTGCCGGCCCTGTTCCAGGCGGTCACGGGCCTGGCGGGCCGGCGGGAACGGCGGGGAGGCGGTGTCCTGCCCAGCCCCAACATCTGGAACTGGCCGGATCTCTACGAGGTGGAGAACAGGGCGCAGGACCCCGACGGAGTCCTGTGGGATGCTCTGCGCGCCGCCAGGGACTGGTCGGGCGCGGACGTGGTGGACGTGGGTTGCGGGGCCGGGTTCCACCTCCCGGTGTTCGCCCGCTCGGCCGCCCGGGTGGTGGGGGTCGAACCGCACCCCCCGTTGGCCGCCGCGGCCAGGCAGCGGGTGCGCGACCTCCCCGCGGTGACCGTGCACGAGGCCGGTGCCCAGCGGCTGCCGCTGCCCGACGCGGCCGTCGACCTGGTGCACGCGAGGACCGCCTACTTCTTCGGGCCGGGCTGCGAGCCAGGTCTGGTCGAGGCCGACCGGGTGCTCCGGCCCGGCGGAACCCTGGCCGTCGTCGATCTGGACGCCACCCGGCACTCCTACGGCCGGTGGATGCGCGCGGACCTGCCCCGCTACGACCCGCTCGCGGCCGAACGGTTCTTCGTGGAGCGCGGCTTCTCCTGCCAGCGGTTCGACGTGGACTGGCGCTTCGACGATCGGCGGAGCCTGGAGTCGGTGCTGGGCATCGAGTTCTCCCCCGAGATCGCGGCGCGGGCCGCCGCGGAGGTGCCGGGACTGTCGTTCCGCGTCGGGTACCGGGTGCACGTGCGGCACAAGCCCAGGGGCCCGGTGCTGCCGAACGGGGCCACCGCCCGGGACGACCCGCGCTGAGCTCAGGCCCCCGGGTGGCCGTCCTCCCGGTCAGGGCGAGGTGACCAGCCGCAGGTGGGGCCGTGGGTCGGGGATCCCCAGCAGCCGCCGGATGATCGCTGGGGTGACCTCGATCCGCGCGGCCAGCTCCGCCAGCCCCACCCCCTGGTCCGCCGCCATCTCGGTGGCCGTCCGGAGCAGTGTCGGCTCCTCCCCGGGGAAGACCTCGCTGACCGGTTCGTCGGTGCGGAGGCCGAGACGGGACAGCTCGACCATCACCTCGCGGTAGGTCGTGTCGGAGTAGAAACCCAGGGTGCGCCCCCGCACGGCGAGTGCCGCCATCGACACCCCGTACCGGTGGCCGAGGTCGCGGAGCGACGCTGGTTCCGGTTCCACCGGCAGGAGGTCACCGATCTCCGTCGCCGGCATCAACAACTCCGCGGCGAAGGCGTTCGCCTCCGCCTCGTGCCGGGGGTTGCCGGGTGCCGGTTCGGGGTGCAGCAGCAGGTGGCCCAGTTCGTGCGCCACGGAGAACCGCTGGCGCAGCGGGTTCCCCCGATCGGTGAGCGCGATGATCGGGCGTCCACCCTTCGCCGAGGAGAACGCGTCGATGTTCTTGTTGTCGGGAATGACCAGCCGGGCGACGGCGACGCCCCGGGCCTCCAGGGTGCGCACCAGGTGCGGGACGGGCCCCGAGGGGACGTCCCAGCCTCGGCGCACCGCCCGGGCGGCCCGGGCCGGGTCACTCCCGGTGGCGGCCGGCGCCAGGTCCACCACCGGCAGTTCGATGAGGTCCTCCAACCTGGACAGGACCTCCCACAGCAGTTCCACCTGCGCGAGGGCCTGGAGGCGCTGGGTGGCCGTGGTGGCCCGCAACGAGCGGAAGTGCGCGTTGGTGGTGTCCAGCCTCAGCTGGGGACGACCGGCCGCGAAGAACCCGACGGGCAGCTCCATCACCTGGGCGCAGCGGGAGAGCACGGTCACGTCGGGTCGTGACTGGCCGAGTTCGAACCGGGAGAGCAGCGCGGCCGGCCGGCCTATCCACTCCGCCAGCTCGCGCTTGCTCAACCCGAGAAGCCGCCTGGCCATCGTCAACCTGGCCGGGTCGAAGGCCCGCGCGGCCGCGAACGCACCCGTGGTCACTGCGATCTCCTGGTTCGTCGGCCTGCCACTGCCGTGGTCGGTACCTGGTCGGCGCGCGAGCGCCCCGCGAGGGGTGACGCCGCCGACGGGCACCTGAGAATCTTGCCGACAGACATTCTTTCCCCACCGGCCGGGTGGGGCCACCGGAGATCACCCGGGGTGGTCAGGTACCGGAGGTGCCCTCCTGGGGGCGCGCCCGGTGCCGCAGGGGCAGTTCGGGCAGGTCGTGCGGATTCCAACCGGTGGTCCCGGTGGGTGCCGGCCGCGCGGTCAGCGGGCCCCCGAGGCCGGCGGTCCGCGCGTAGCCCCTGGTGAACGACGTCAGCGGCCACAGCCAACTCCACCGGATCCGGTAGTCGCGGTCCGCGCTGCCCTGGCCGACCCACGCGCCGGACAGCCCCGCCGCCTCGCTGCCGGTCCACGGGAGGAACAGGAGATCGCGGCCGCCGGTGATCGCGTGGTTGGCGGGGAACAGCCCCGGCGGTTCCTCCGGCGGCCGCACGAGCCGACGTTGGAGTTCGGTGTCGTCGAGGACCGAGGTCAGCGGCGAACCGGTCTTCGCCCGGTACTGGTAGAGGGCGCAGTTCCCGATGCCGATCGTCATGGACTGGAAAGCGGGGTTGACACGGGCGTCGGGCAGCCCGCTCGCGGTGGCGAGCAGGTACTGGTACCGGTCGGTGCCGAAGCTCCAGCCGTTGGCCCACGAGCCCCGCGCGGACCTGCGCCGGACGCGTTGGAGCTCGGCCGCGGCGCTGTGCGCCAGGGCCAACCAGTCCAGCAGGTGGCCTGCCACCGCCGCGGACCGCGTCTCGCCGACGAGGCGGTCGAAGTGGGGGTCACCGATCGGTTCGAACCTGTCGTCCTCGGGAAGCACCGCTGCTCCTCACCGCCCAGGGGCTGTTCGTCCTGCGGTGACCTTGCTACCGCCAGGCACCGACAGTGACGCGTACCGACCGCGCGGCCGACGGGGACACCGGTGGTGACGCCGAGGGCGCCAACAGGAGGGACGCCGCACGGGGCCGGCAGGAGGCCGTGGGACACTGGTCGCGCCATGACTGCACTTCCCCTGGTGTTCGACGCCCCCCGCCGTGGGCTTCCGCCCCGCCACCTCGCCGACCTCTCCCCTGAGGATCGCCGGTCGGCGGTCGCCGAGCTCGGCGAGAAGGCGTTCCGCGCCACACAGCTGTCCCACCACTACTTCGGCCGGCTCAGCGTGGATCCCGAGTCGATGACCGACATCCCCTCGGCGACGAGGGACCGGCTCGTGGAATCCCTCCTGCCGACGCTGTTCACGCAGGTCAGGGAGGTGACCACCGACAACGGCACGACGAGGAAGACCTTGTGGCGGGCGCACGACGGCACCCTCGTGGAGAGCGTGCTGATGCGCTACGACGACCGGGCCACCGTCTGCGTGTCCAGCCAGGCCGGGTGCGGGATGGCCTGCCCGTTCTGCGCCACCGGCCAGGGTGGGCTCCAGCGGAACATGTCCACGGCCGAGATCGTCGACCAGGTGCGGTCGGCCGCCGCCGCCATGCGCGACGGCCTGCTCCCCGGCGGAGCGGGCCGGTTGTCCAACGTCGTGTTCATGGGCATGGGCGAGCCGTTGGCGAACTACAAGCGGGTGGTGGCCGCCGTCCGCCGGCTCTGCGAGCCGGCGCCCGCCGGTCTCGGGCTCTCGCAGCGTTCGATCACCGTGTCGACGGTCGGGCTGGCTCCCGCCATCCGGAAGCTGGCGGACGAGGACCTCCAGGTCACGCTCGCGGTGTCCCTGCACACCCCGGACGACGAGCTGCGGGACACCCTCGTGCCGGTCAACACGCGCTGGAGCGTGGACGAGGTGCTGCGGGCGGCCCGGTACTACGCCGACCGGACCGGTCGCCGCGTGTCGATCGAGTACGCGCTCATCCGGGACGTCAACGACCACCCGTGGCGGGCCGACCTGCTGGGCAGGCTGTTGCGCCAGCACCTGGGCCATCTGGCCCACGTCAACCTGATCCCCCTGAACCCGACGCCGGGCAGCGAGTGGGACGCCAGCCCCAAACCGGTGGAGCGCGAGTTCGTCCGGCGGGTGCGCGAGGCCGGGGTGAGCTGCACGGTGCGCGACACCAGGGGGCAGGAGATCGCCGCCGCCTGCGGCCAACTCGCGGCCCAGGAGTAGCCACCCCACCCACCGGTGAGGCGAGGCGATCCGCCCGCCGGGCGCGAGCCGTGGCCACAGGGGTGAGGGGCGCCGCCCTCCGGGTGCGCCCGCGCCGCGATCGCCGGGCGTGGGCGCCAGCCCACCCCGTCGGCCGTCGTGGATGGTGGTCGGGCGGGCCAGGCCCTCCCCGGCATCGGTTGTCTCCGCTCGGCCCGAGGGCGGGACCGGGCCGGAGGACCCGGCCGCCGCGCGAACGAGGCTTCTCCGCGCGCGGTACCCCGGAGGGACCCCTGGGGACACCCGCCGGTCATGCCGGATGGCACCAGGCCCGGATCCGCCGGCGGCTCGGGCTCAGTCCACCTCGTGCAGGAGACCGGTGTCCACGTCGACGACGAAGCCTCGGATCGAGTGGGCGTGCCGGATGAAGGGGCTGCGCTTGATGCGTTCCTTGCTCTCGTGCACGTCGACCGACTCGTCCTCGAAGCACTCCACCGACCATTCGGGGGTGACGCCGACCTCCTGCCGCATCTGGGCCTTGAACTCGGCGTCGGTGAAGGTCCGCAGCCCGCAGCGGGTGTGGTGCAGCAGGATGATGTGCTCGGTGCCCAGCCGCCACTGGCTGATCGCGAGGGACCGGATCACGTCGTCGGTGATGACGCCCCCGGCGTTGCGGATGATGTGCGCCTCGCCGACGCGCAGCCCGAGCAGTTGGAAGACGTCCATCCGCGAGTCCATGCACGCCACCACCGCCAGCTTGCTGGCGGGTTCGGTGGGCAGGTCGGCGCACGAGATGGGGTGAGCGGCGTTGTGGTGCACCAGCCGCTGCGTGATGGACATGGACATGGGAACCCCCGGCCTGGTGTCTGCTCGACCGTCGGAACGGCCGGCGCGATGTCGGGAAGACCGGCGTCCGCGATGATCACCGGTGACAGGTCTGGCGCGGCGCCGCCCGGTACCGGGGTGCCGCACTGGAGGCAGTGAATCGGGTGTCACCGCGTTGAGGCAAGGAACATCACTGGGAAGTGTGACAACGGTGCGTCGGTGTGACAGGGAGATGGACCCCGGGGCGAACCCCGGGGACCCCTCAGTTACGCCACGGTGTCCGGCGGCGCGTCTGGTCCCAGATCAGGAACCCGATCATGCCGAGCCCGATCCCGATCAGCCAGATGGTCTCGACGTGACCTTCGTGGTTGCCGATCAGCATCAGGAACATGATGGCCGCGACGGCCCAGCCGGCGACGCGGCGGCCGCGCGGCCACTCGCCGTGCCAGCCCCACTCCGCCGACGGCTCGTCCCGGGGATCCACCACGTCACCGCCGGAATACCTGTCCACAGCGGCGTTGGTCCTCGACGGCTGCTCAGCGGACACGATCCCTCCAGCACGGGCTCATCACGTAGCTTGCCGACCTATCCTCGCACACGGTCCCCCGTCGGTGCCCTGGCGGCCGCGCCGGACCACCGGGTGCGCGAAGCGGCACCCTCGCCCGTCGACCTCGGTCGTGGGGGCCGCACCCAGGCGGCACCGCCCTCCCGGCGCCGCGCCCCGCCGACTCGGGTCCGGCCACCCGTGCGGGGGATCACCGCCTAGGCTGTCCGCCGCGGCGCGGCCCGCGTCAACCCCATCCACCCCAGACGCCCTCCCGGAGGTGAGCCATGTCCGAGGACCCGCGAGAGACACCGGCACTCGACCACCGCGTCCCCGACGCCTCGGGCCCGCCCGCCGTCGAGCTGCGCGGGGTGACCAGGACCTACACCGACCAGGTCGCCGTCCGTGACCTGAGCCTGCGGGTGGGGGAGGGCGAGTTCTTCTCCGTGCTCGGCCCGTCCGGGAGCGGGAAGACGACGCTGCTGCGGATGGTCGCCGGGTTCGAGGACCCCGACGGGGGAGCGATCCTGCTGGGGGGCCGCGACGTGGTGGGGGTACCCGCCCACCGGCGGGACGTCAACACCGTCTTCCAGTCCTACGCGCTCTTCCCCCACCTCTCGGTCTGGGACAACGTGGCCTACGGGCTGCGCCGGCTGGGACTGCGCCGCGCGGAGCTGCGTGCCAGGGTCGGCGACTACCTGGACCTCGTCCAGCTCGCCGGCTACGGGCGCCGTCGGCCGCACCAGCTCTCCGGCGGGCAGCAACAGCGGGTGGCCATCGCCAGGGCGCTCGCCCGCCGCCCCCGCGTCCTGCTGTTGGACGAGCCCCTGGCGGCGCTCGACGCCCAGCTCCGGGCGCAGCTGCGGGTCGAGCTGACCAGGATCCAGCGCGAGGTCGGCACCACCTTCCTCTACGTCACCCACGACCAGGAGGAGGCGCTGGTGCTCTCGCACCGGCTCGCGGTCCTGCGGGCCGGCCGGGTCGAACAGGTGGGCACTCCCGCCGACGTCTACGAACGGCCGGTGAGCCGGTTCGTCGCCGAGTTCATCCGCTCCTCCACCACGGGTGGCTCGAACGTGCTGGAGGGGACCGTGCGGACCGTGACCGGCGCCGGGAACGCGGCGCTGGTGGAGGTGTCGGTGGGGGAGGGGGCCGTCCTGGCCGAACTCCCACCGGGCCGGGCGCTGCGACGGGGACAACCGGTGGCGGTGGCGGTGCGCCCGGAGAAGGCCCGGCTCTACTCCGCGGAGGACGACGGACCACCACCAGGGTGGTCCCGGGTGCCCGTCCGGCCGCGAGACACCGTGTACACCGGCGCCGCCACCGAACACCTCGTCGAGGTCGTGGGGGACCCCGGAGCCACGCCGCTGACCGTGTTCACCCAGAACACCCGGCGGGCGGGCGAGACCGGGCCCGGTGGCGGTCCGGTGCTGGTGGGCTGGGAACCGCAGTTCAGCGTCCTGCTGGCCGATGAGCCGGGCCGTGGGGACGGCGGCGCGGAGCCGGGCGGACGCGCTCGTCCCACGGCGGCGGACGGCGATCCCACCCCGGGTTCGGCACCGACTCCGGTCGGCGCCACCTCCCGGGCGGACGTCTCGTAGCGCCCGCTGAGCACACCAGCCGGACACACCCCGGACGGCCCGCCAGCTGGCGCTGCCCGGGGGAGGGGAGGACCACTCGCACATGGCGGACAGGGACGCGGTACGGATCGCGCGGTTGTGGGACGGTCGGGAGCGGCCGGTCACCCGACGCGCGATGCTCCGGTCGACCGCATTCTTCGCGTTGGCGGCGCACGGGGCCGCGGGCTGCGCGATCTCGGAGCCGGTCGAGCCACGTCGTACCGACCCGAGGGCGACCCGGGCCGTCAACGAGGTCGAGGAACCGGTCCTGAACTTCTTCAACTGGACCGACTACGTCGACGAGGACACCATCCCGGGCTTCGAGGACGAGACCGGCATCTCCGTCACCTACGACAACTTCAGCTCCAACGACGAGCTGGAGGCGAAACTCGCCGCCGGAGGCAGCGGCTACGACCTGATCGTGCCCAGCGACAACTTCCTGCGGCGGTTCCTCCGCTCCGACCTCCTGAACCCGCTCGACCACGACCTGATCCCCAACCTGGACAACCTGGACCGGCGGTTCCGGGAGGCGGAGTACGACCCGGACAACCGGTACTCGGTGCCCTGGGCCTGGGGCACCACCGGGCTCGCCTTCTCGCGGCAGGCCCTCGGCGGGGCCGACGTCACCTCGCTGGACGCGTTCCGGCTGGCCGCCGCCCGGGGGCGGAGCGCCCTGCTCGACGAGGCCAGGGACGCGATGGCCCTGGGGCTCCTGGGCGCGGGTCACGACCCCAACACGACCGACCCCGGGGAGTTGGAGGACGCCGTCGAGTACCTGCTCGACCTGAAGGGCGTGCTCGGTCAGATCACCTCGGACGTGATCGAACCGCTCGCCTCCGGGCAGGCCCCTCTCGCGCAGGCGTGGTCGGGGGACGTGTTCCAGGCGATGGAGACGAACCCGGAACTGGACTTCGTCATCCCCGAGGAGGGCGGCCTGTCCTGGGTGGATCTCCTCTGCGTCCCCCGGTCGGCGCCGCACGCCGCCAACGCCCACCGCTTCATCGACCACATCCTGCGGCCCGAGGTCGGGGGGAGGTTGGCCAACGCCATCCAGTACGGCAGTCCGAACGCGGCCGCGCGCCCTTTCGTGGACGCCGAACTCCTCGCCGACGAGCGCATCTACCCCTCCCCGGAGGCGCTAGCCCGGGTCCCCTTCACCCGCGATCTGGGACCGGAGGTCGAGGGCCGGTACGCGGACGCCTGGACGAGGGTGAAGACGGGCTGATGGATGGCGTGACGAGAGCCTCGGGCGGGCCGCGGCGCCCCCGGCCCGAGCCCACCAGCGGCGCCGGCCGCCCCGGTGGCGCGGCCCGACCAGCCCGCTCCCGGGGGCGAGGACGTGCCCGCGCGCACGGCCGTTCCCTGGCCGGCTGGGCGGCCCTCGCCCCGGCGGGCCTGTGGCTGGGCGCGTTCTTCGTGGTCCCGGTGGCCCTGGTCGCGCAGTACAGCTTCGCGACCAGGGACCTCGGCATCGCCCGCGTGGTGCTCCCCTGGACGCTCGACGCCTATCGGCTCGCCGTCGACCCCGCTGTGCTGCCGATCTTCTGGCGCACCGCCGCCTACTCCCTGTCCGCCACGCTGGCGTGCCTGGTGATCGGGTTGCCGCTGGCCTGGTTCGTCGCCCGGCACGCAGGGAGGTGGCGGCTCGTGCTGCTGGGAGCGGTGCTCGTGCCGTTCTGGGCGAGCCACCTCGCGCGGATCTACGCCTGGAAGGCGCTGTTGGCCGAGGACGGGCCGGTGAACCGGGTGCTGGGCCTGGTGGGGCTGGACCGGCCGGGTGGGCTGTTGCTGACCGACGTCGCCGTCGTGGTGGGGCTGACCTACGGCTACCTGCCCTTCATGGTGCTCCCGCTGTACGTCGTCTGCCGGCGTTTCGACCCGAGGCTGCTGGAGGCGTCCCAGGACCTGGGGCACGGGCGGCTCGGCACCTTCGTCCGGGTGGTGCTGCCCGGGCTGGCCCCGGGGGTGGTGGCCGGGTCGTTGTTGGTGCTGGTGCCCTCGGTGGGCGACTTCGTGACACCGGCCCTGCTGGGCGGGGTCAACCAGTTGACGTTCGGCAGTGTCATCGACGACCAGTTCCGGGGTGGGAACAACTGGCCGCTCGGCTCGGCGCTGGCGGTGCTGCTCCTCGCCGCGGTGGCGGTGTTGTGGGTGGCGCGCGGCCGACGGGCGCGGGAGGTGCTGTGACCGTGGAACACGCGGGACGGGGACGTCGTGCGGCCCGGGGTCGCCGGCCCTGGGTGCTGCTGGCCGCCGTGGTGGGCGCCTACGCCTTCCTGTACGCGCCGATCCTGTGGCTGGCCCTGCTGTCGTTCAACGACTCCCGTTCGGTCAGCACGTTCACCGGGTTCTCGCTGCGCTGGTACGCGGAGCTGCTCACCGACGGGCAGGTGCTGGACGCCCTGTGGTTGACCGTCCGGTTGGCGGCCAGCACGGCCGTGGTGGCCGCGGTGTTGGGCACGCTGGCGGCCTGGGCCCTGCGTCGGCCGTTCCGAGGGCGGGGGCTGTGGTCGACGGTGCTCGCGATGCCCCTGGTGGTCCCCGAGGTGGTGCTCGGGGTGAGCCTGCTGGCCTTCTGCGTGAAGCTGGCGGGCATCCCGCTGGGGTTCGGCGCCCTGTTGGCCGCGCACGTCACGTTCTCCCTGAGTTTCGTCGTCATCGTGGTGCGGGCCAGGCTCGCCGGGCTCGATCCGAGGCTGGAGGAGGCGGCGGCCGACCTCGGCGCCGGCCCCCTGACCCGGTGGCGCACCGTGACGCTGCCGGGGCTGTGGCCGGCGATCGGGGCGGGGGCCGCGTTCGCCTTCGTGCTCTCCTTCGACGACGTGGTGACCTCGAGCTACCTCTCGGGGGTGGGAGGTACCCCGTTGCCGGTCCTGGTCTACGGGCAGGCCAGTCGGCGCGGTGTCTCACCGGAGATCGTCGCGCTGTCCACCAGCATGGTGGTGCTGAGCACCGTGCTGCTCGTGCTGGCCGTCCTGGTCGTCGCACGGCGAGCGCGCCACCTCGACCGGTGACGCGCTCGCCGCTGGTACTCGGGTCAGGCGTGTGCTCGCCGCCCCGTGACCAGGCGGTAGATGGCGAGCAGGATGATCGAACCGAGAATCGCCAACAGCCATGTCCGGATCTCGAAGAACGAGCCGAGGTCGGTGTTGAAGATCGCGCGGCCGATGAAGCCGCCCACGAAGGCCCCGATCACGCCGAGTACGAGAGTGATGATGATCCCGCCAGGATCGCGGCCGGGCATGATGGCCTTGGCGATGAGGCCGGCCAGCAGACCGAGGACGATCCAACCGAGAATACCCATCGAAACCTCCTAGGAGTTCGCCGCCACCGGGCGGCGTGGGGCTGGGAGAAACCCCAGCTCCACGGTCCTTCGGCGGTGTTCATGACCTGACTCTGGAATAACCACGTCCGGTGAGGGCCATGCGTCCGTTATCGTTCCGTTATCAACGGCGGGTGGTGGCCGGCCGCTCCCCCGTCGCCCTCCGTGGCCGTCGACCCCGCCCCGGGGCGGGCGGCCGAGCCGGCTCCGCGACAATGTCGGGCCATGAGCTCGCTGTCCCCCACCTCGACCGCCGCCGAGCCGGGTCCCCGCCCCGTGCCCGCCGAGGCCCCCTCATCGGCGCGCCGCGTCCTGCTCCTCGGATCCACCGGGTCCGTCGGAACGCAGACCCTGGACGTGGCCAGGCGGAACCCGGACGCCGTGCGCGTCGTCGGGCTCGCGGCGGGCGGTGCGAACCTGGACGCGCTGGCCGCCCAGGCCCACGACTTCCAGGTGGAGGCGATCGCCGTCCCCCGCGTCGGGGTCGAGCGAGACCTGGTCGCGGCCTGGCGCGCCGAGGCCGAGCGGCGTGGAGTCCCGGCCGGTACGGCCCCGCCTCGGGTGCACACCGGCGTCCGCGCCCTGCCGGACCTGATCGAGTCCACCCCCTCGGACATCGTGCTGAACGCCGTCACCGGCTCGCGGGGCCTGGAACCGACGCTGGCCGCCCTGGCCACCGGCGCGACGCTGGCCCTGGCCAACAAGGAGTCCCTGATCGCCGGCGGCCCGCTGGTGCTGGCGGCCGCCGCTCCCGGCCAGATCGTCCCGGTGGACTCCGAGCACTCCGCCCTGGCCCAGTGCCTGCGGGGCGGCCGGGCCGACGAGGTGGACCGCCTGGTCCTCACCGCCTCCGGCGGCCCCTTCTACTCCCGGACGAGGGAGGACCTCGAGGCGGTGACCGTCGAGGAGGCCCTGGCGCACCCGACCTGGTCGATGGGCAGGGTCATCTCCGTGAACTCCGCCACGCTGGTCAACAAGGGGCTCGAGCTCATCGAGGCGCACCTGCTGTTCGGCGTCCCCTACGACCGGATCGACGTCGTCGTGCACCGCACCTCGGTCGTGCACTCGATGGTCACCTTCGTGGACGGATCGACCCTGGTCCAGGCCAGTCCGCCCGACATGCGACTGCCGATCGGCGTCGCCCTCGGCTGGCCGCGCCGCCTGCGCGACGTCTCCTCGCCGTGCCGCTTCGACACCACGACCACGTGGACCTTCGAGCCGGTGGACAACCTCAGCTTCCCCGCCGTGGAGCTGGCCAGGGCCGCCGGGCGCGCGGGCGGGTCGGTCCCTGCCGTGTACAACGCGGCCAACGAGGAGGCCGTGGAGGCCTTCCTCGAAGGTCGCACGAAATTCACACGGATCCTGGAGACTGTGGAGCGGGTGCTGGCTGAGGCCGACGAGTGGCGTCGGGACCCCTCCGGTGTCGACGACGTTCTCGCAGCCGAGGACTGGGCGCGAGCCCGGTCGCGGCGGCTGCTCGGTGTGACGGGCCACGCTGCGGGCTCGGTGGGAAAGGACTGACGCGTGGCCTTTGTGATCGGGGTCATCCTGTTCGCCATCGGCATCGGGGTGTCCATCGCGTTGCACGAACTCGGCCACCTGGCCGCCGCCAAGGCGTTCCGGATGAAGGTCACCGAGTACTTCGTCGGCATGGGGCCGAAGATCTTCTCGTTCCGGCGGGGCGAGACCGAGTACGGCCTGCGAGCCCTGCCCGTGGGCGGCTACTGCCGGATCACGGGCATGACCTCCCTCGACGAGGTCGACCCGGTGGACGCGCCCAGGGCGATGAACCGCAAGCCGGTGTGGCAGCGCGTCGTGGTGCTGTGCGCCGGCTCGGCGACCCACTTCATGCTCGCCTTCGTGATCCTGCTCACGATGGCGGTGACGATGGGCCTGCCCAACATCAGCGGCCGGGCGGTCGTCGCCGAGGCCAGTTCCTGCGTCCCGCCGGACCAGGACCTGGAGACCTACGAGTACGCCGAGTGCACGCCCGGCCAGGACCCGGCACCGGCCAGGGACGCCGGCGTGCTGCCCGGTGACGAGATCGTCGCGGTCAACGGCGAGGCGACCGGCAACTACACCGAGGTGCAGGCGGCCCTGGTCGAGCAGAGCGGGGACAGCGCGACCATCACGGTCCTGCGGGACGGCTCCGAGCAGGAGCTGACCATCCCGATCGTCCCCGTGCAACGGGTGATGGTGAACCCGGAGACCGGTGAGGCCGAGAAGGTCGAGACCAACGCGCTCGGTGTGAGCTTCCCCAACTACCTGCACTTCACGGCCGCCCAGGCGTTGCCGGGCACGCTCACCTTCACCGGTGAGATGTTCGTGCACACCTGGGAACGCCTGCTCGAACTGCCCAGCCGCGTGCCCGCCGTCATCGACGCCATCCTGGGTGCCGAGCGCGACCCCAACACCCCGGTCAGCATGGTGGGAGCGAGCATCATCGGCGGCGACGCCGTCGCCGGCGGCTACTGGGAGCTGTTCCTGTTCCTCCTGGCCACCCTCAACCTCTTCATCGGCGTGTTCAACCTGCTGCCGCTGCTGCCCCTGGACGGCGGTCACGTCGCCGTCAACCTCTACGAGAAGGCGCGGGACACCATTCGGGGGTGGCGCGGCAAGGCCAAGGGGGCGCCCGTCGACTACACCAAACTGCTGCCCATCACCTATGCGGCGGTGTTCATCGGCGGTGCGTTCATGCTCCTCACCCTGACCGCGGACATCGTTAACCCGATCCGGTTGCGTTAGCCCCGACTGGCCACGGGGCGTGCGAGCAGGGCGTTCACCTCGTGGCCACGCTCCCTCCCCCGGGGCGGCCACCCGGCGGCCCGGGTGAAGGACTGCTAGTACGCTGGTGACGGCCCGGTGGTCGGGCTGTCACCCTGTCGGCCCTTGCGCGGGCCACGACATCGGACATCTGGTCGCGGAGAGGACCGATGAGCGTCGAGCTAGGAATGCCAACCATCCCGCCGCCGGTGCTGGCGCCCCGCCGCACGACCCGCCAGCTGCGGGTGGGCGCGGTCGGCGTGGGCAGTGACCACCCCGTCTCGGTCCAGTCGATGACGACGACCGTGACGGCGGACATCAACTCGACCCTGCAACAGATCGCCGAACTCACGGCCTCGGGCTGCGACATCGTCCGGGTGGCCTGCCCCAGCCAGGACGACGCCGACGCCCTGCCGGCGATCGCGAGGAAGTCGCAGATCCCGGTCATCGCCGACATCCACTTCCAGCCCAAGTACGTGTTCGCCGCCATCGAGGCCGGCTGCGCCGCCGTCCGGGTGAACCCCGGCAACATCAAGAAGTTCGACGACAAGGTCAAGGAGATCGCCCAGGCGGCCCGGGACCACGGGACCCCGATCCGCATCGGCGTCAACGCCGGGTCGCTCGACCCACGCCTGCTCGCCAAGCACGGCAAGGCCACCCCGGAAGCGCTGGTGGAGTCGGCGCTGTGGGAGGCCGGCCTGTTCGCCGAGCACGACTTCCACGACATCAAGATCTCGGTCAAGCACAACGACCCCGTCGTGATGGTCCGGGCCTACGAACTGCTGGCCGAGTCCTGCGACTACCCCCTGCACCTGGGCGTCACGGAGGCGGGCCCCGCCTTCCAGGGCACCATCAAGTCCGCGGTCGCCTTCGGCGCGCTGCTGCGGCAGGGCATCGGGGACACCATCCGGGTCTCGCTGTCCGCGCCGCCGGTCGAGGAGATCAAGGTCGGCACGCAGATCCTCCAGTCGCTGAACCTGCGGCCCAGGAAGCTGGAGATCGTCTCCTGCCCGTCGTGCGGCCGTGCCCAGGTCGACGTCTACAAGCTGGCCGACGAGGTCACCGCCGGTCTCGACGGCCTGGAGGTCCCGCTGCGAGTGGCGGTGATGGGCTGCGTGGTCAACGGCCCCGGTGAGGCCAGGGAAGCCGACCTCGGCGTCGCCTCGGGCAACGGCAAGGGGCAGATCTTCGTCAAGGGCAAGGTCATCAAGACCGTTCCCGAGCACAAGATCGTGGAGACCCTCATCGAGGAGGCGATGCGCATCGCCGAGGAGATGGACGGTGACCCCAGCACGCTCGTGGGCGAACCGACGGTCACCGTGAGCTGATCCCCTCGGCTCGTCGGGCGCGGTGCCCCGGGCCGCGAAGGGGCCCGTGGTCGGTCCACTCAGGTGTCGATCCCGACGCCCTCGACGCGCCTACCCACCCTTCCGGTGCTTTCTGGCACTCTGGGACCGTGCTGAAGCTCGCGGGTGCAAGGTTGCTCACGGAGCGTGAGGGTTTGGCGGTCCGATCAGCGTTGGTCGCTGATCCTGTCGTGAGCTGTATGGTCGCCGCCAGGGTGGAGAGCGTGGGCTTGGACCCCTGGCGGCTCGGCGGGGAACTGTGGGGTGTCGGGAGCCGACTCGGTGGGCTCTGCTTCTCCGGGGTGAACCTCATCCCGCTGCGGGGCGGGAGGGCCGCCAGCCGCGCCTTCGCGGAACGAGCCCTCAGCCAACCCCGGCACTGCTCGTCACTGGTCGGCCCCGCCGACCAGGTGTTGGAGATGTGGCAGCAGCTGGAACCCGGGTGGGGGCCGGCACGTGACGTGCGGCCCAACCAGCCGTTGCTGGCGATGTCCGCACCGCCCTCGGTCGCCCCGGACCCGCTGGTCCGCCAGGTGCGCCTCGACGACCTGGAGCGCTACCTGCCGGCCGCCGTGGCCATGTTCACCGAGGAGGTCGGCATCGACCCCCAGGGCGAGGACGGCGGGGCCAGCTACCGGGCGAGGGTCGCCGAACTCATCGTCAACGGACGCGCGTTCGCCCGCTTCGAGGGAGGCGAGGTCGTCTTCAAGGCCGAGGTCGGCGCGCTCTCCGCCAGGGTCGGCCAGATCCAGGGGGTGTGGGTGCACCCGGAACACCGCAACCGGGGTCTCGCCGCCGCCGGCACCGCGGCCGTCGTCGACCGCCTCTCCGGGTGGATGGGCCGCATCGCCAGCCTCTACGTCAACGACTACAACCTCCCGGCCCGCGCGGTCTACCGGAAGGTCGGCTTCTCCGAGGTGGGCCGGTTCGCCACCGTCCTGCTGTGACCCCCTCGTGGGCGGTCCTGATCGCTCCACAGTGGCCCAAGAGTTTCCGGCCTTCGAACAGCGGAAACACGACTCGAGGCGGTCGGGCCCTGTGCCAGGGGACACGAATGCGGGCATACTCCAGTCGTGGTGGTCGTCGTTTCCTCCCGGCCGGGACGCCGAGCCGGAACCGTGCTGCTCGCTGGTGCGCTGTCCCTGACGCTCAGCGGATGTGGGGTGTTCGACTCGGGCCCCGGCCCGGAACAGGCCCTGGCGGACTTCGTGGCCGCGATGGGCGCCCGTGAGCCGGAACGGGCCGCGGCCCTGACCGACAGCCCGGACGGCGCCCTGCCCACGCTGGAGAGCGTCGACCGCGCGCTGGCACCCGAGGGAGCCAGCGCCGAGGTGATCGAGGTGCGGGAGACCGACGGGTCCACGCACGCGGATCTCGACATCACCTGGGAACTGGCGGGGGACCGCACCTGGAACTACCACGGCACGGCCCGGTTGCGCGAGATCGAGGGGGACTGGCGGCTCGAGTGGGCGCCCTCGGTCATCCACCCCGACTTCGGGGAGCAGCAGACGCTCGCCGTCCGGACCGAGGCCGCCCCGTTGCCACCCGTCCTGGACCGTGACGGGCACGTCGTCCTCGATCCCGGCGTGGTCATCTCGGTCCTGCTGGACCCGGCGGCCACCGAGGAGCAGGAGGGCGACGTCACCGAGGTCGCCACGGTGCTGGGCGACACGCTCAACCGCTTCGACGACCGCATCACCCCGGACTCGGTGCTGGAAGGGGTGTCCGACACCGAGGACGGCCACTCCTACCTGGTCGCCACCCTGCGTGAGCCCGACTACCACTCCGTCCGGTCCGACATCCACGAGCTCCCCGGAGTGCGCTTCACCAACCAACCGCGCCTGCTCCCGGTCACCCGGGACTTCGGTTCGCAGATCCTGCCGTCGCTGCGCCGCGGCGTCGAGGAGGCCAACGTCGAGCGGGCCGGGTGGCGCGTGGTCAGCCTCGACGCGACCGGCGCCGAGGTGAACACCCTGCACCACGAGCAGCCCCGCCCGGCGGAGGCCACCCGGCTCACCCTGTCCCGTGCCGCCCAGGCGGCGGCCGAGGACGCCGTCGAGCCCTTCGACGAGCAGGCCATGCTGGTGGCCGTCGAGGCGTCCACCGGTCACGTGCTCGCGGTCGCGCAGAACGCGGCGGCCGACGCCGAGGGCCCGGTCGCGCTCGTCGGCCAGTACCCGCCGGGCTCCACCTTCAAGATCGTCACCGCCGCCGCCGCGCTCGCCTCCGGGCAGGTGACCGCGGACCGGACCGTCGCCTGCCCGGCCACCACCGCCATCGACGGTCGACTCGTGCCGAACAACGACCGCTTCGACCTCGGGGACGTGCCCTTCCACACGGCCTTCGCGCGTTCCTGCAACACCACGTTCGCCACCCTCGCCTCCGACATGGAGCCGGACGAACTGGCCGAGACCGCCCGCCAGTTCGGCCTCGGGCGGGAGTTCGTCATCCCCGGTCTCGCCACCTGGACGGGGCCGGTCCCGGTCACCGACAGCTCCGCCGAGCGGGTGGAGGCCGGTTTCGGGCAGGGCACCGTCCTGGCGAGCCCCTTCGGGATGGCTCTCGTCGCCGCGACGGTCGCCGCTGGCACGACCCCCACCCCGGTCTTCCTCGCCGAGGACGACCGGGAACCCTCGGATGCGGCCGGTGCGGCGGCGGGGGGAACGAGCGCCGAGCCGGACGGCCCGTCCTCGGCGGGCCCCGTCGAGGCGCCCTCAGCCCAGGTGATCGACGCGTTGCGACCGATGATGCGGGAGGTGGTGACCGAGGGCACCGCCACCGAGCTCGCGGGGCTGCCCGAGGTGCACGGGAAGACGGGCACCGCCCAGTTCGGGGACGGCTCCCGGTCCCACGGGTGGTTCGTCGGCTACCAGGGGGACATCGCCTTCGCCGCACTCGTGGTCGACGGCGGCAGCTCGGCCCCGGCCACCAAGCTGGCGGGCGACTTCCTGGGCTCCCTCGGCTGACCCCCGGCGGGAGCGTCTCACGTCCAGCGCCGCCAGGGGGAGTGCCGGTGGTTCCTCGCCCGCTCGACCACCAGTGGAAGGGGAACGGGGGAGGAACCCGTCGACAGGCGTCCCTCCACCTCCTCGCTCAACCCCCGGCAGGTGGGGCAGAGGCTGGTGGCGTCCAGGGGATCCATCCCGGTGCCGTGGCAGTTCGGGCAACCGGACTTCAGGCCGATCAACATGGGCACTACTGTGCCGGAGCCTCGTCCGGGTAGGACCAGCGCTCCACCATCGCGGGTTGGTCACCGTCGACCCGGGGCGCGATCAGGTCGCACAGGTGGGAACCGCTCAGCCGGATCATGTCCTCGCCGCAGGCGATCAGGTCCCCCACGAGCACCGTCGCCGAGAGCAGGCCCCGGTTGTAGTGCACCCGCACCCGGGTGCCCGGCGCCAGGTTCTCCGGGTCCCGCACCAGTGCCCACGCGCCGAAACGGCGCCGCCCGGATGGTTCAACCACAGTCACGGTATCCCCCTCGCCGCCGGGTTCGCGCCACCCGGCGGCGGTCCCGTAACCGGAGCAGTCGGTTGCACTCGTTGGGCAACGCCGCCATCACGTGCCGCTCGGTGATCAGGCTGTTGATGCCCTGCCAGAACCGGGCACCGGTGACGCCGTACCGCTCGCGGGCGGCCTGCTCGAGCGAACCCGGGTACCGCCACCAGGATGTCGCGAACCGCACGGCGGCCACCTGTTCCTCAGGATCGTCAGGAGGCCAGGCGGTAGTCACGATCACCAGCCTACCCGGGAGTATGACGATCTCGGCATGCCCTGGCGGCGCGTCACCAGCGGCGGACCCGTCCCCGCCTGGCTTCGCGGGCACCTCGGTCCACACCGGCCGGAGGGGGCGGCGGCGGGGGCGGCGCGGCCAGCCAGGATGTCGCCGCCGGGTGGTGGGCCGCCCACTTCGCGAGCCCGCCCCTCCCGCTCGGTCCCCGCCGCCGCCCGGGCACCCCGGACCACGGTGACCACCGCCGGTCCACCGGCGCGGCCCGCCGCGTCGTCGTCACGGGTGAGGCCCACCTCGGGCGGTGGGCGCCGGCCGCCGTCCGGCATGAACCGGGGATCGCGGGACGCCGGACGGTGGACCCGGTCCACTCCCACGGGCGCCGGCGTCGGGGGCGCGAAGGGCTCCGGCCGCCGTCGCACGTCGGTGGCCGGCGCCGGGTCCGCCCCGGGGCGACCGCGCGCTCGTCGGCCACCCGGCCGGCACGGCGGTCGCCGGTGCCCTTCGGGACCCCCTGGTCCTGGGGCCCGCCGCGAGTCGCCGCGTGCTTGGGACGACCACGCCCACCGGGGGGTTCCCTCTGTGGTTGTCAAGCCGCAGCCGGGGCGGGAACGGTCTCGGGATGCCGGTAGTAGGTCTTGTTGCGGAGCATGGCGAACACGACGTCGTAGCGGCGTCGGGCCAGGCAGATCAGGGCGGCGTTGTGCTTCTTCCCCTCGTCGCGTTTCCGCTGGTAATAGGCCCTGCTGGTGGGGTCGGACAGTGCTGCGAACGAGGCGAGAAAGAAGGCGCGTTTGAGTTTGCGGT
The DNA here is from genome assembly GCF_049311605.1 of Actinoalloteichus caeruleus. NCBI lineage: Bacteria > Bacillati > Actinomycetota > Actinomycetes > Pseudonocardiales > Pseudonocardiaceae > Actinoalloteichus > Actinoalloteichus caeruleus. Next base: position 4,553,679 of record NZ_CP186005.1, on the reverse strand, counting down.
TGCCGGTGCGGGCCGGGTGCTGGCCCTTGATCGAGGAGCCCGAACCGCGGGTGACCGGCGCGATCCCGGCGTAGGAGGCCAGGTGAGCGGAGGATTTGAACGCCGAAGCGTCGCCGACTTCCAGCAGGATCCGGGCTGCGACAGCGGGCCGACGCTGAAGAGGCGACGCCGCCGTACGCCGTGAAGCCAGAATCTCCGTACGCCGGCCGCACTACAGCGGAGTTCTCGCATCCTGATCAGCCTCTGGACGCCGCTCCGGACGCGCCAATGATGTAGAGGTCGAATGGGCGAGAGCCATAGGAGCACGAATTCGCCGAGTGTCTGCGGGCCTGAGTGCCCTGCTGCTACAGCAGGCCGGACAGTCGAGTTCGTTGTCCGGGCCTGCGGCTTGCGTGAGTTACGCCAGCCATGAAGGTCATGAACTCAGCGAAGAGTGTCACGCAAGGCCTCCTCGAAGACAGATAGCCGGTCCAGCAGTATCAGAGCTGCCTCATGCCGTGCCCGCGCGTAGGACTCAAGTGCTGCGTCGACGATGTGCGGTCGTTCCACTGGTGCCGACAACGGAAAGGTCGAGCAGAGCATGGCTGCACAGCCGACACGAAGCGAGGACAAGAGGTCGTCCGGGGGCGCCTTGAGGTTAACGTCCCAATAGGCGAGGGCGAGATCGGTGTATCCCTTAAGCCACCTCTCGACACCGTTGGACAGGAGGCTCTTGGGGTCGCAGCCAAGACGCACGATTTCCCAGGCGAGGTACCCAGGTGTGGGTGATCCGAAGTCCACGATCGCGGCGACATCGTCGTTCTTCAACAGGACGTTGGGACCGGCCAGGTCGCCGTGCATGACCTGGACTGTCAGCTGTGGAAGTGAAGCGAGGATGCGCTCGATGTCCCCCAAGACGGCCTGTCGCTCACGTGCCGCCTGCAGAGCCCATGTCTCGAACTCCCCAAGCATGGGCTTGTGCTGGTACGAGAGAATCAGCCTCTCGAAGCGGTCACGTGCGGCGGCCACGTCGCATACCGCGGCACCAGGTTCCAGGGTGGGTGCGGCGGCGGGGTGAGTGGCGAGTCGGCTGTGGAGACGGCCCATCGCTGCGCCGACCGCTGCCCACCGTGCACCAGTCAGGGTGCCCTCGGCAGTCTCCGTGTGTGGCACGTACGACCATAGGGACATTGGCAGGCGGCCATGGGTCTCGATGAGTTCGTGCTCGCGCGTGCGGATTGCCCGCGCGGTGGCGACACCCCCCTCGGCGGCGTACTCGGACAGTTCGACCGACGCCCGCTCCAGATCCAAGCTATTCCGAGCGCGATAGACCTTGACGAAGTACCGACGGCCCGTCTGGTCCACAATGGCGTAGTTGTCCGTCGCAGTGCCCTCCGGGATTCGCGTTATTTCTGCCGGGTGCAGTCCGTACGCGAGGACCAGCGTGTCGGCGACCGCCATGATCTGCTCCTGCGCGCCGGATGTGGAAGGCGCGGCGACAGGCTTGGTGGGGTTGCCGGGGCCGGGCTGGTGAGATGAGGTGGACATGGTCTCCTCTCGATCAGGACGCAGGCATGAGGTGCTGGTGAGGTGTTCGGCCCGGGGGGCGATGTGCGGGGTGAGCTTTGGGAGAACTGGGGCCGACTCCCGGTCGGCCATGACGTTGGACGTCTGAGGGCCTACTCCTTGACTGCGCCCAGGACTGCCGCCCGCATCCACCACGAGTTCGGCCGCATTCCCGACACGGCGGCTGGCCGGGCCGGGGGTCTGGCCGCGCTCGGCCAGCAGCTGCAGCCAGGGCGTAGAGCGAGCGCCAGCGGATGAACATCTGTCAATGCGGTCATCTGATAGCATTTTTCTCTTTCGGGTGGTGTCAGCTCCCGTGCACGACCCGGCACTGTCACAAGCTGTCTGCAGGGGTCCGCTGACCAAGCCGGCACCGCAGCGCCCTGCCGCGTGAATCGGCTGATCAAGACGGTGGACGCGGTAAGCGACGCTGGCTTTTCGTGGCGAGGGTGAACAGTTCGGCATCGCACTGCCGGGGTGTAGGGCCGACGGTGCGCGACGCGCGGCACCAGCCAGGGATGCTCGTCACATAGAGTGCGGGCGCGTGGGCGTGCATGTGGGCTCGCCATGAGGCGATCTTGGACGCCTTCGTTCTCGTCTCCGCAGGCATCCCTCGGCAGCACACCAGGAGGAACAGTGTCGTCCCCGCAAGTGATCACCCCCGCGGACAAGCTCGCCGAGGCGAAGCAGCAGCTGAACTTCCCGCGTATCGTCGCCATCTGCGGCTCCACCCGTTTCATGGCCGAGATGGCCGAAGCCGATCTGCGGGAGACCAAGGCCGGGAGGATTGTCGTCAAGCCGGGCTGTGACCTGAAGTCTCCGCACGAGCTTTGGTCCAATCCTGTCGAGGCCGAGGCGCTGAAGATTCGACTCGACGAGCTGCACCGGTCGAAGATCCTGCTCGCTGATGAGGTGCTCGTGGTCGGTGACTACATCGGAGACAGCACCCGGTCCGAGATCGCCTACGCTCGGTCGCTGGGCCGGCCCGTGCGGTTCACGCACCCCGAAGTCGACCCCGACGCCTGAGGTCTTGACCACGCGCCCTCCGCGGGCAGCCGGTTGGAGTTGATCGTCTGGCGGGTGGCGTGGTGGTGAGAGCCGGCTCAAGGAGCTGCGGAGCGCATCGCGGCCGTGACGGCGGCGGCGAGCGGCTGCTGGTGATCCGTCAGGTAGAAGTGGTCGCCGTCGTACCTCTCGAGTCCGAGGAAGTTCGTCGTGAGCGCTCGCCAGGAAAGGAGCCGGTCCTCGCCGATCAGCTTGTCGTGGCGGCCCGCGAATACCGACAGCGGAACGGGCAGCGGCTCGGGGCTGCGGGGAGGAGTCCAGGTGTCCAGGAGTTTGAAGTCGCTGCGGAACACCGGGGCGAACTTGTGCCAGACGTCGTCGTTGTCGAGGAGCTGCGGTGGACTGCCGCCGCCGCTGCGCAGCCAGCCGCGCAGTTCGTCGTCGGCCATCAGGTGAGGGCTGCTGTCGGCGCTGGCTTCGCCGTGCGGGGCGCCGTAGGCGGACACCCCCAGCCAGGCGGGGAGCGGGTCCCCCTCGCGGAGAAGTCGGCGGGTGAGCTGGTAGGCGATCAGAGCGCCCATGCTGTGGCCGAAGAACGCGAAGGGCCGGTCGAGCAGGGGTGCGATGGCGGTGTGGAAGTAGTCGACCAGCCGGTCGCAGTCGTCGATCAGCGGCAGGGCCTGGAGGTTTCCTCGGCCGGGGGCCTCCAGGAGGCAGAGTTCCCAGTCCTCGGGGAAGTGCTGCGTCCAGCCCCGGTAGAGCAGGTGTGAGCCGCCGGCGTGGTGGAGCAGGAACAGGCGCGCCGTTGGGTCGCTCACCGGCCTGGGGCGGATGAGCGGGGAAGGCGACGTCCCGCAGGCGAGCTTGGAGGTGAGGAAGGCGTGCAGCATGGCGAGGGTGGTGGTGCCGCTGGCGGCCACGGCGTTCTCCGGGACGCCGTAGGCATTCTCCACGCGGATTGAGATTTCGAGCATCAGCAGCGAGTCGATGTCGAGATCGTGGGAGAAGTGCGCCTCGTCGGTGACTTCCTCGGGCTCGGTCTCCAGTACGCCGGCTATCAGAGCGCGGAGATCCTCGATGTTCACGGTCGCTGTCGTCATGGGTGTTGTCCTCGTTCCTGCGTGGATGGACGCATGGCCGGCCATGGGGTCAGTAGCAGAGCGCCGGTCGCGTCGTGGCGAGGGCCTCCAGCGGTGGCGAGGACCTTTCCGGTGGCGTCGCTCTCCAGATGGGCGGCCGCGGCAGCGCACTGCAGGACGCCGAGCGCCCCGGACAGTGGGCCCAGCTGGGATTCCAGGTCGATCCGGCGCGTGGCTTCGAGCAGCTGACCCGCACCGGCATCCGCCTCGTCCACGAGCCACAGTCCGATGGATTCCTCCTCGGTCACGCCGGCGGAGGCCAGCGCCGCGGCGAGGTTCCGGGCCCGTGCGTAACCGGCGATCGTGGCGCGTGGCCGTGCGCCACGGGAAGCGGCTGCGTCCGCGGGTTCCAGTACGACCGCGACCGCCGCGTCGGTGGACTGCTCGCCGAGGACCTTCGTCACCACGTCGTTGGCTGGTTCGACGCCGACGACGACGGCTGCTTCGGCGCGTCCGGCCACGATGAGGTTCCGGGCCCAGGCGAGGGCGTCCAGACCGCTCGTGACGCCGTTGCAGACGGTGAGGTTGGGGCCGCGCAGCCTGTAGCGGATGGCCACCCAGCCGGCAACGACGTTGCTTGATGTCTGTGGCAGGCCCAAGGGGCTGAGGGCCATGACGCCTGCTGTGGCGATCGTGTCGGTGGCTTCGCAGACGCTGTCCGCGATGCCCAGGTTGGTGCTGACCACCACGGCGGTCGAGTCAGCCGCGCCCGTGAACGTGGCGTCGGCGTCCGTCAGACCGGCGTCGTGGAGGGCGAATCCGGTGGCCCGCAGGGCGAGCCGGGACGCACGGTCCTTGTGGCGCAGCTCGCGTCCGCTGAGTCCGGTGGCCGTGTCGAAGCCGCCGTCACCCGGTAGGGGTCCGAGGAGGTCGCCGTACGTCGCGACTCCGGGCAGCGCCAGCCCGATGCCCGTGACGACGACCGACCGGGCGTTCGGACCCCTCCTCGTGTGCGGGGTGCTCGTCGCGTTCATCGGGCTGCCTCCACGATCGCGACGGCGTTGATCCCTCCGAAGCCGAACGCGTCGATCTGAGCGACGGTCAGGACGCCGGCGGCGGGGGAGCCCTGCACCAGGCCCAGTCCTGCGGCCTCGGGGATCGGATCGGCGAGGCCCAGGACTGGGGGTACCCTCCCGTTCTTCATGGCGAGCACCGCCATCACGAGGCTGAGCAGTCCCGAACCGCCCATGGTGTGGCCGGTCATCGCCTTGATGGCGGTCATCCGCGGACCGGGTCCCGCGCCCTGGAAGATGTGGCGCAGGACGTTCGACTCCGTCTGGTCGTTGCGGGGGGTGCCGCTGCCGTGCAGCATCACCAGGTCAATGTCCTGCGCCCGCACCCCTGCTCTGCTGTAGGCGTCTCGTACGGCGCGGGTGACGCCGTCGGGATCGGGCGCGGTGGCGTGGTGGGCGTCGCAGTTCATGGACACGCCGCGCACCCGGGCGTGCACGGGGCCGTTCCCGGTGCCGGCGCGCTGGACGACGACGGCCGCCGCGCCCTCCCCCATCAGCATGCCTTTGTGGGTGGTGTCGAAGGGGCGCAGCGCGTCGGGGATGTCGTTCTGCACTCGGTCGAGCGTGCCGAAGCCGCTCTCGGTGGCGGCGTCGGTGCCCGCGGCGACGACGGTGTCGGCCAGGCCGAGGTCGATCATGTCGGTGGCCATGCCGAGCGCGTACAGCGAGGCGGAGCAGGCGTTGGCGAAGGTGTACGTGGTGGACGCGCCGAAAGCCGCCGTCAGGGCGGTGCCGAAGTGCAGGTCTTCGAGAGCGACTTCCGCGTCGTGGCGCCAGCGTAGTTCGAGGCTGCGCTGCTCGCGCATGGTCGTGCCAACCAGTACGGGTACTTGGGCCAGGCCCTCGCCCAGGCCCGCGTCGGCGGCCGCCTGGCGGACGACGGTGGTCAGCCAGCGGGTGGCGCGCCGCGGTATGTCGCCACGCTCGGGCCGGTCGTCGATCTCGTAGGCGTAGGCCGCCCGGTACTTGTCCGGGTCGAACGCCTTCAGGGGCTTGCGGCTTTCCTGGCCCGCGCACAGCGCGGCGAAGATCTCCTCGGCGGTGGCGCCGATGTTGGCGACAGCCGCCATGCCCGTGATGTCCCAGGTCACGGTTGGGTAGCCGCCTTCCTCAGCTCGAATGTGGCGACCTTGCCGGTCGACGTGGTCGGCAGCTCGTCCAGGAACTCCAGACGGGCGGGCCGCTTGAAGGCGGCGAGACCGCCACGGATCGCGGTAATCACCGCGCGCCGCACCACGGCCTCGTCAGATCCCGGCCGGGCCACCAGGTACGCCACGGCCTGCTCCAGGCCGTCGGCATCGCGGCCGCCGACCACCACGCAGTCCTGGACCCCGTCGACACCGCGGACGACGCTCTCGATCTCACTGGGCGCGACCTTGTAGCCGCCCAGGTTGAGCACGTCATCGGCGCGGCACAGATGGGTGATCGTGCCGTCCGGCGCACGGCGCACCACATCGCCGGTGTAGGCGCCGCCGTCGGCGAAGGTGACCGCTGCGGCCTCCGGGCGGCCGATGTAGCCGAGGGCGACGGTCGGGCCGGCGATGTGCAGCCGGCCGGCGACCCCGTCGGCGACGGGCGTGCCGTCCGCGGCGCGGACGGTCGCGGTGATCCCGGGCACCGGGACCCCGAGGGTGCTCGGACGCTCTTTCCCCGGCGGCGTGCCGACGACGATGTAGAGGACCTCGGTGGCGCCGAGGCCGTTGAGCAGCTCGGCCTGGAAGGCGGTGCGGATCCGCTCAGCGAGCGGACCGGGCAGGTTCTCGCCCGCCGCCACGCACAGCCGCACGGAGTCGACGCAGTCGGAGGCGAGCGCCGTCCCGGAGGCGTTCAGCAGCGCCGCGTACAGCCGGGGGACGGAGCACAGCACGGTGGGCCGGTGGTGCTGCATCGCGGCGGCGAGGGAGTGTACGTCGACCGTGCCGCGGATGAGCGCGACGCGGGCGCCGGCTGCCAGGGGGCACAGGACAGAACTGCCGAAGCCGTAGCCGAAGGACATCCGGGCGCTGGACAGCACGGTGTCCTCGGGCGTCAGCGCCAGTACCGTGCCGACGCCGTCGGCCATGGCCGCGATCGCGCCCGCCGAGTGCCGCACCCCCTTGGGCATGCCGGTGCTTCCGGAGGTGTATTGCACGAGCGCCTCGCACCCCACGCTCCACGCGGCCGGGGGCCCGGCCTCCTTCGGGCGGTGCGTGGGGCTGGCCTCGGCCGTTGCCAGAGCAGCCCGGACGTCAGCACCGGCGAACCGGTGGGTCGTGGTGAACAGCTCCTCCAGGGCGCGTTGCCGCGCGGGAGCTGCTGCGTCCAGGTGCACCATAGCGGCGGAGCAGTCGGCGGCGAGGTAACGGATTTCGTCGTCCGTGAGCACCGGGCTGATTACGACGGGGACGCAGCCGTGCCACCACAGGCCGAGGACTGCGACCACAGTCGCCACGGAGTCGTCGGCGACCAGGAGCCCGCGGGTGCCCCCGGGCACGCCTGCTGCCCGCAGGGCGCCCGCGTACCCGCGTGCTGCCTCCAGGAGGCCCGCGTAGGTGATCTCCCCGGCCTCGGGGTCTAGGTAGCTGGCCCGGTCACCCCGGCCGACGGAGACATGCCCCGCCACCAGGTGGTCGATCAGGTCGACACGCTGGAGGCTCCTCGCCCGCCCGCTAAGCACGGCCACTGCGGCGTCCAGGCTGGTGAGGGCTGCCGCTTCCTGGGCGGACAGGGCTCCGAACTCGCGCTCGACCGCGACCACGACCACGACCTTCTCTAAGGAGCTCATGCCGAGTTCCTCATAGAACTGGGCACCAGGCTCGATGGCATCTTTCTCCACCTCAAGGACAGACGCCACGATCTCTCGCAGCCTGTCGCGCACCATGTCGATGTGTTCCACCGGCGAGGGTCCTTTCCGAATCTTCGTAGCCAAGAAGCGGGATCGGGGTGGACAGAGAGGACGAGCCGAGGACCTGCTTCCAGGACTGCGCCGTTCGCCGAAACGCGATCCGGGCGGAGATGCAGGAACGGGGTGGGGTGCGGCAGCCCTCAGCGGGTTGGGGTCAGGCGCCCAGGCTCACCTCGCAGGGGAAAGCGACAGACACGCCCAGGGGCTCCTCAGTGAAGATGACCCTCTTGGAAAGCGCGGCGATGAAGCCGAGCTCGAAGACGGTGCCGCTTCCGACGCGACCGCCCGGGTTGCACACGACGACAGCGTCGGCTTGCCGGAACGCGTCCATGTGCACGTACTTGTGCCGCCACGTGTCGCGTTGGTTCTTCAGCAAGTCCTGGTAGTCGAAGAGGATGAAGTCGGTGCCCTCGGTTTCCGGCTTGATCCTGGTGCTGCGGGGGCTGAGCACCTCGGTACCGGTTTGGCGCAGCTGGGTGATGGTGCCCTCGATGTACCCCAGGGATTGCTGGAAGCTGCCGCAGACGACAGCCGTCCGAAACTCCCGCCGGATCAGGCCTTCCACCAAGTCGTTCGAACCGCATGCGGACATGCCCGTGTCCAGGTAGAACTGCTCCAGCTCGGGCCCCACGATGTTGAAGTAGAGGCCCGTGTCGACGTAGACGCTGTTGACCAGCGCGTCCGCTTCCGGCTGCGGGAGCTGCTGGAAGACCCCCGTGGCGTGCACTCGCGTGCTCTTGTTGTCAACGACCTTGGTGAACTCCTTGAGCCCGGCGCAGAACTCGCCAACGCTGTCCGCCAGCGCCTCGCCGACTTGGCCGGCTCCGAACGGAAGCCGCTCCCTCGTGAGCAGCCTCAGCTCGCCGTTCTGGAAGCGGTAGACGCCGACGCGTTCCGAGCCGAAGTGGACCAGGACCCTGCCTTCTGTCACCACTGTGCTGCTCTCCTTCTTCTCGATCCGGCGCGTGAGGAGCCCTCAGCCTTCGGAGAGCCAGCCGAGGGAAGCGCTGCGAAGGACGGCACGGCTAATCGCCTTCCCCGCGCAGAGCACTGAGGTACTTTTTGGCGAATTCCTCCTTTCTGTCGCCGTTGTATTGCGTGATGAAGCGCGGGTGCTCCAAGGGTACGATTTTTTTGAAGAAGCGCTGGCCCTCATTCAGCTTGGAGAGGAACCTGAAGTTCTCGCCGCTGCCGATGCAGTAGCACACCGAGACCTCGATTCCGAATGCAAGCTGGCGCTCCAGGGCGTCCACGAGGAAAGAGTGTAGGAGATCCAGTAGCTTCTTGTTCTCATAGAAGTTGCAATTGACCTCTCGTCCCTGGGGGTTCGTTCTCACCAGGCCGAGGGGGCAGACAAAGCTCATGACGAAGTCGGCGTAGAACCTTTCACGGCCCCCGTAGCGCCTGATGACATCGTGCAGAAACCCGGCGGAAGGCCGGCTCACCGCATAGCCGTCGACATCGATTTTCGTTTCGCTTTCGAGGAGCTTGGCATCTTCGAACGGGACCCCCGTCACGGCCGTGCCCCGTCGGGCGGGCGAACTCCCCAGCACCAGACGGCGCCGCCTGTCGTCGTCGTAGTACTTGTGGTAGAACGCAGTCGTCACCTCGCGGACGCTCTCCTTCTGCGGGCCGCTGAACGGGTTGATGACCGCGAATCCGGGCGGCAGCTCAAGCTTCGTCTCCGAGAGTTCTTCGTTGAACTGCAGGATCCGATCGGCAACGGTGGTCCGCCCGTTCATTGCAGAAGTCCTTCCTTCATGCTGGTCGCTCCAGACCGACCGGTCGCCTCGGCTGTCTACGATCCAGCCTTCCCGCGGAACTGGTGGGACGTCGCGACCGCAGCCGACCGGAGGGCGGTGGCAACGTTAGGCGGCGACGGCCGAAAGGTAAATCTCGGTACTTGTTGGGAACGTTTGGACATCTTTGAATCCAGTGCCGCCGAGTTCCGCGCCAATTAGATTGGCGGTGTCCATCCCCCGATAGAGGTCGACGAATTCAGCGCCGGGGATGATCAGCCCCGGCACGACGCGGTCCTGCTGAGTATACAGAAATCCGTTGGCCACTGAGACGATAATCACCGCGCCGGGCTTCAGTACTCTGTGCGCCTCCGAGGCCGCTGCCGACGTGTCGAAGAATGACGAGTTGTACGTCCTCAATGAGACATACAGATCGAAACTGTCGTCCGGCAGAGCGGACAGGTCTTCGGCGCTGGAGACGACGGTTCTCGACAAGGGAATGCGTCCGCATATGTTCGCGAGGCCGCTCCCCGCGATATCGGCGAAGGTGATCCGCGGGCAGTCGGAGAACAGGGCCGCCGCTTCGTGGCCGGCACCGACGCCGACGTTGAGGATGCTGACGGCAGCCAGGGACCTTGTGGATGACCTCCTGTAAACCGCCATGAAGTCGTCGGCCCACCCCGCGTTGACGGCGCGAGCGTCGTACGCGTAGTCGTAGGTGCCGTACTTCGCGTCGAACGCTGCGGCCAGTGCGTCGCCTATGGCGCTGTCCGCCTCTTTGTACTCGGTCCCGTACCTCTTGCAGATGAGAGAGGCGAGCGCAACCCTCCCCCGGTGCGCGTCGACGTCGCTCCTGGTCAGTGCGAAGCCCATCGACATCAGCCTGGTGGAGACGGCTTCGCTGATGCGATGGGTGGAGTAGTGGGGATTGCACTCGATGCTCTGCTCGCTCGCCGAGTAGAGGTCTCGGTTCTGGTCAAGGATCTGGCGCTGAAGATCGTCGGGGAAGCGAAGTACATGGCCTCGCTCGGTGACGGGATCGCCCCTGAGGTAGGTCGTCAGCGCGGGGTCCGGCAGACCGACGTACACCTTGTTGATCCGCACGTCGCTCAGGAGCTCGGCCAGTTCGAACGACCCGGCCGCCGACAGGGTGTTGATCGTCAGATACACGCTGTGCGCGCTGGATGTTCCGAGTTCTTGCATCTTGTGCTCCAGAGTGCGAGACCAGGATGCGCCGCGCACTTCGCCCTCGAAGGCGGAGCAAATCAACTCGTCGTGTTCAGAAACGAGCGCAACGCCGACCCGCCGATCCGATTGTGACGCCCTTTGTGCGATGTCAATGGCGTAGTTCATCCAATAGGTGCTGTTCGGGCTCATCTGGGCCTCCATTTCTCACCTTGCGCGGCACCCGCGGGGGTCTCGGGATCGACACAGATGGTGGAGAACTGCCCGACGGTCCGATCCGTCACATCAGGACCGCCGGACGGCCGCCTATGCGGCGGGGGGGCAAGATCGGTTAGGTTGATGACCTTAGCCGTGCTCGGCTTCGCTGTCGGCCTCGCTCACGGTGGGCTTCCCCGGCGCGTCACTCCCTACAGCCACGTGGAGGAAACCGTCCTGGAGCTGCATCCTGAGCTCGACCAGCGTCCCGCCGCTGTGCACGATGACGTTGGTGACCAGTTCCGAGACGATGAGCGCCACGGGCTCGGTCATGTCGCGCAGGCCGCACCAGTTCAGGCGGGCCCGGGTGATCCTCCGCATGCTCGGCACCGGCGAAGCGTCAAGCTCCGGCACAGGTGCACCGGCGCCGCGCTGCGTGATGCTGAAGCTGGCCACCATCGCGTCCGCTTCGCGAACACGGATGCTCGGGCGAAACGAGGCTTCCTCCTGGCCGGCTAAGACGCCTCCGGATGGAAGGGTCGTGCTCGGCGCCATAGCCGTCCCCATTGACTCCTCCTCGTCGCGATCCGAGCACTTAGCGTTGTGCGATGAGGCCGGTGGTGGCAATGTCGTGGGTATGACTTCTGACTGACCTTTCGAGTGACACGATGACGTCGCTATGACTTCTTACCGCCTTCTGGCGGGGGCAGCAGTTCCAACGGGAGACCGAAGCGGTATCCCATGAAGGGAACCGATTCCGGAGGGGACATGGACGAGGGTCGGCGCACGGTGCTCTTTCTGCTGGCGACTAGGCGAGGCATCCGCCCTCACCGGGCCTTCAGCGAGGAGTACGAGCGCGTCGCACAGCAGTTACGGAGTGAGGGCCGCGACGTGGCCCCGTCTCCTGGGACACGTCACTACGAGCGCTTGCTGTCCGTGGGAGGCGTCAAGACGGCGCCTCACGGCCCTACGGCCCGTGTCTTGGAGCGGATGTTCCAGCGGCCCATCGGGGACCTACTGCGCTCGGCTACAGAAGATTCGAGGTACGAGCGTGGAAGCTCCGCCTATGCCTCCTCCCCGCCGGTGCTCAACGAAAGTGAAATGCTGATGACCGCTCGGGACGCCGCCTCACACTCTGGCGAAGCCGCCGCGCTGCGCCTGGACGAGCTGACTCTCGATCAACTCCACGACGACCTGGCGAAGCTCTCCCGCGCGTACGGGTGCAAGGCGCCGGGGGAGGTGTTCCAGGAAGCTCACAGCCTACTTCAGCAGGCGCAGGTGAGCCTCGAACGCACTCGGTCCCCCGAACAGCACACCCGCCTGTACTACGCCGCCGCGCAGGCGAGTGCGCTCCTGGCCGCAGTCTCCTTCGACCTGGGAGCGCTGGCGCCGGCGGTGTCCTTCGCGCGGTCCGCCGCGCAGTACGGCAAGACCATCGGCCACGGCCCTGTGCAGGCGTACGTCTACGGGATGCTGGCGTTCATGGCGTTCTGGGACGGCCGCCCCAGCGAATCCGTACGGCTGGCCAGGACGGCCCAGCAGTTCGGCGGTCTGGGGGACACCGCTCGCCGCCGCCTGTACGCCGTCGAGGCCCGAGCGCACGGCCACCTGCGCAACGACGACCAGGCGCGACGCGCCATCGTGGCCGCGCTGGAGCAGACGGGCAGTCACCGTGACGAGCTGCACGACGACATCGGCGGGGAGTTCGGGTTCGACGCGGCTCGTACCGCCATGAGCCACGCGACGACCTGCCTGCTCCTGCGGGACGCCGGAGGCGCGGAGGAGTTCGCTACAAGGGCCCTCACCATGCTCGGAGACCGTCCGGAGGACGAAGCGCCGATCGTGGTGTCGGGGCCGGCCGCCATCGACCTTGCGCGCGCGCGGCTGATGCGCCGCGAGGTGGAAGGCGCGCAGGAAGCCCTGGCCCCGGTCTTCCGGGTGCCGCCGGGCTGGCGCGGCTCGGGGATGATGGAGCGGATGACGGCCGCGCGCATCGAGCTGACGCGCCCCGAGTTCCGAGGGGCGTCAGCGGCGCTGTCCCTGGCCGAGCAGATCGAGGAGTTCAGTGCCCTCTCCCCGGCGCGCCGACTCGGCGCCCAGAGTCCGCTGGCGATCGAGATTTGATCATTTCCGGCCGAGCGCGGCCAGAATCAAGGCCTCCTTCTCCGGCGTGATGCCGTGCTCGGCCCAGCGGGGGTGCTCCACCGGCATCCCCCCGTCGCGGAGCCAAGCCCAGGTGTCGGCCACGGTCTCCGACAGCGGGCGGCACACCAGTCCAGCTGCCTGAGCCCGTGTGGAGTCGATCTTCCACACGCCCGGATGGGTGCGCCACAGGGGAAGCTCCGTCCACTGCTGCACACCATGGTCCAGGAGCGCCTTGTCCGGCGCCCACACCAGTTGCGCTTCCCCGCCGGTGGCGAGCACGCAGGCGGTGAGGAACTCGCTCATCGTCTCCCGGCCGATCGGTGCAACGCAGTTGTACGCGCCGCCCCCGCGGGCGGCGGCCTGGTCGAGCGCGAACGCGGCTACGTCGCGTACGTCGATCGGCTGGATCGGCTTGTCCGGGGCGCCCGGCGCGAGCATCCGACCGCCGCAGGCGGCCCGGCGCAGCCACCATGGGAGCCGACCGACGTACTCGCCGGGACCGAGGATGACGCCCGGCCGCAGGATGACCGCCCCGTCCTCCCCGAACGCCGCGGTGGTGGCACGCTCGGCGCCCGCCTTCTGCCTGCCGTAGTACCAGTCCGGGCCATTCCAGTCGTCCGGCAGCCGACCGTAGTCGGCGTCAGCGTGCGGCGGCCCGTCCAGGACTTCGGAGTCCTCCGTCAGCGGCTCACTCGGCCATCTGCGGTAGGCATTCACGGTGGAGACGTACACGTACCGACCGGCGACCGGCTCCAGGGCGCGGGCGCCGGCGAGAACGTCCCGCGGCGCCATCTCGGACGCGGAGGTGTCCACCACGGCGTCCCACGGGCCTTCCCCGGCCAGCCGCGCCAAGTCGGCGGCGATGGTGCGGTCTCCGCGGACCGTCCGGGCTCCTTCCGGTGCGGCCCCGGAACGGCCGCGGTTGAAGACCGTCACTTCCCACCCTCGATCGAGCGCGGCCTGTGCGACCGCCCGTCCCAGAAACCAGGTACCGCCGAGTACAAGAATCCTCATGGCGGTGATCCTGCCGTGTCGGGTCGGTCTGGCGGAAGACGGCCAGCTGTCGTCCCCCTTGGCGCGGGGCCTAGCAACGGCGGCATGCGCGGAACCCCCGTACAGCAGAACCGCGTTGAGCCCGGAAGCGAGGTGCTTGCGGAGAACTGGAACCTGGATGACTTCCCCTGTCCCGCCTTCGGGTTGCTGAGCGCTTGATACTCCGCCAGGTGGTAGGACGTGAGGCAGAGTCCGTAGAACTGCTCACCATTCAGATCGCTGGGCCTTTCGGTGATTCGGCCGGAAGGTGTGCCTCTGTGGTCGCATCGCGGCCATACCACGACCGCTGCCATGGTGCTGACTGCTGTACTCCTCGATGAGCCTCCTCGGTGGTATCCCGTGCCGCGAGTTTCGTGAGTACCTGGTCCGCCCGCCCCAGAGTCAGCCGCATGCTGCCGTACGGTCCCACCGCGTAGCCGATGCGGTGACCGTGAAGGTGCAGTTCTGCCACCGCCCGCAGGCCGGCGTCGACCTCCGGCACGTCGGCCGGCGGGACGAGAGAGTGCAGCTCTTCCGCCCACTCCCACCCGAGATCACGGAGCACGGTCCGGGCTTCCTCCTGCTCCCAGCCGCTTCGCGCCACCAGCCTGTGACGAGGGCCCATCGAGAAGACCATGTTGGGGTCCGTCATCATCCGGCTATCTCCTCGGCTCGTCCGCCAATCCCGTCTCTTCTCTCTCGGCCGTGGGCCAGGCCGCGAGCTGGAAACGAGCCGGACGCTCCTCGTGTTTGCCGACGCGGAACTCGTCGCCCGCCTTGCCCAATATCTTGTTCACCCGGACGAGGAATCGGTCGTACTGCTGGTGCCAAATCACCGACGAGCTCGCGTCCGTATACGCGTCCCCCCTGGCGAAGGCCAGGGCCGCGATCTCGTATGCCAGGCCCTCGTGCCTCGCCCAGCAGGGCGGGATCACGTCCTGCGGCTGCCAGGCGTAGCGTCCGTTCAGCCAGCGGCACACGGAATCGAGCCATGCCGGCATCGGCTCGATCAACTCCGCTGCCAGGGCGCCGAGGTCCCACGGGGCAGGACCGTCGACCACGGACTCCTCCGCGCTCCGCTCCCCGATGTACTCCAGGATCAGCGCAGGCGGCTCGGGGTATGGCTCGAAAGCGGAAAGGGCGTTGGTCATGCGGCAGCTGCTCCTTCACGGCCAGCCCACCCCGTCGCGTGGGCCTTGGCCTGGTCCTTCTTCTCAGCGGCCCGCCGTGTCCGCTCGGCTTCGTTGGCAACTCGCAGGGCTCGGACGTGACCCTCGATCTCAGCCCACGCTTCCCAGTTCCACATGCCGTCGATCGGGGTGACGATCGGCGGGAAACTGTCCGCGAGGACGAGGGCGTGCCCCTCTGGTAGGCCCCTGATCTCGTCTCTCGAAGGACGGGTTCAAGCGCCATGTGTGTGGCCGTCAAGTGGCTGCCGCGGTCTCCGCCGGACGTGGTCTTCGTCGCGCGCTCTCGCTCGACCTGACCGCACAGGTCAGACATGTCCTTCAGGAAGTCGGGGTCCTTGTCCCCGGGCAGGACGATGACGTTGTTGGTGAAGGCCGCCAGCTCCTTGGCGGTGTCCTCGCCGAAGCGGGCCCGCGCCGACGCCCACGCCTGGAGGCCGTAGACGACAAGTGATGCCCTGACCCCGGCCGTCGGCGACACGTTGGCGGAGGGAGGGGATGGGCATCATCGCCCCCTCCGTGTCGGCTGCGCCGTTGATCGGCGTCCACCGGAAGCGCGGGAGGCTCGGAGCGATGTTCTGTGGGTCGAAGACCGCGATGGGGCGGCCGTCCTGCTACCGGGCGTCGAGGGCCAGTTCGACCAGATCCGGCTTGGTCAAGGTGGCCAGGACAGGTCCGGCCCAGCGGCGGACGAGCGGGGCGAAGAACCTCCTCGTTTTTCCGCTGCCCATCGGGTCGATGCCCCTGCACGCCTTGTCGGCGCGGGACCACAGCTCGATGCCCTTCGGACGTTGCGAGGTGCCCAGTGAGTAGCCGAAATCATGAGGTTCGAGAGGGTGGTATGACGTACTCAGGAACTACGAAGAAGACCTTGATCCTCGGCGGGTCGTTCGGCACTCATTAGGTAACGGGGCTGTCGCCGAACGGAACGGTGGGAGCCGCGAGTGGCGGTCGAGGAGGAGGGCCGGCGGGCGTCCGTGGCCGACGCCTCGACGTGGGGAGCCACCCCGACGTCCGGTCGGCCGGGGGGACCGGTCGCGGGCGAGGGGTTCGGGACGGGGGAGCTCCCGCCGGCGCGGCGGCCTCGGGGAGGGCCGGGGGAGCAGCGGTCTCCGGGCACACGGCACCGGGCTCACCACCAGCCACCCCGCCGCTCCCACCGGAACCCCCGGCCTACCCTGCCCGTATGCCAGCAGACAGTCCCCGGCCGCGGCTCGTCCTCGGTGCCGCCGCCCTCGACGTGACCCTCGTCGTCGTGTTCGCCGCGCTGGGGCGCCGCGAACACGAGCGGGGAGGGGGGATCGTGGGCGTCCTGGACACCGCGTGGCCCTTCCTCGTCGGGCTGCTCCTGGGGTGGCTGCTGGTCCGGGCGTGGCGGGCCCCGACGCGACCGCTCCACGGGCTGGGGGTGTGGTTGGCCACGCTGGTGGGCGGCCTGGCGATCCGCGCCCTCGTCCTGCACTGGCCGCCGCTGTCGTTCGCGCTGGTGGCGGCCGGTTTCCTCGCAGCCTGCCTGGTGGGCTGGCGCCTGGTCGCCTGGTGGGTGTCCGCGCGCGCCTCGGCGCGGGCTGCGTAGGGTTGTCGTCATGCCAGAACGCGCACCCCTGCGACCTGGGAGCATCTCGCCCCGCCGATCGGTCCCCCGCTCGATCGAACGCCCGGAGTACGTCGACCGACCGTCGCCGGCCCGCAACACCGACCCCTGGGTCCAGCCAGCCGAGGTCGTCGAGCGGATGCGCCTGGCGGGCAAACTCGCCGCGCAGGCGCGTGAGCTGGCCGGCCGCACGGTGGCGCCGGGAGTGACCACCGACGAGATCGACCGCGTCGTGCACGAGTTCCTGTGCGATCACGGGGCCTACCCGTCGACCCTGGGGTACCGGGGCTTCCCCAAGTCGTGCTGCACCTCGCTGAACGAGGTCGTGTGCCACGGCATCCCCGACTCCACCGTCATCGAGGACGGTGACATCGTCAACGTCGACGTCACCGCGTACCTCAACGGTGTGCACGGCGACACCAACGCGACCTTCCTCGCCGGCGACGTCAGCGAGGAGGCCCGGCTGCTGGTGGAGCGCACCCACGAGGCGCTGGCGCGAGCCATCCGCGCGGTGCGCCCGGGACGCCAGCTCAACGTCATCGGCCGGGTGATCGAGTCCTACGCCAACCGCTTCGGGTACGGCGTGGTCCGGGACTTCACCGGGCACGGCATCGGGCGGTCCTTCCACAGCGGCCTGGTCATCCTGCACTACGACGACCCCTCGGTGGAGACCGTGATCGAGGAGGGCATGACCTTCACGATCGAGCCGATGATCAACCTCGGCACGATCGAGTACGACATCTGGGACGACGACTGGACGGTCACCACCCGGGACAAGAAGTGGACCGCCCAGTTCGAGCACACCCTGCTGGTGACCGCCGACGGGGCCGAGATCCTCACCGTCCCGTGAGGCCGGGCCCCGACGGCGGCAGCCCGGTCAGGCCAGGGGGAGTTTGAGCAGCGCGTTCTCCACGAGTTCCGGCAACGCCGGGTGGATCCAGTACTGCCGCCGGGGCAGCTCGGTGGCGGGCAGGCCGAAGCTGATGGCCTGGATCAACGGCTGGATGAGGGTCGCAGCCTCCGGCCCGATCAGGTGGGCCCCGAGCAGTGCCCCCGTCTCGGGGTCGGCCACCAGCTTGCAGAACCCCGTGGAGTCCTCCAACGCCCACCCGTAGGCCACGTCGCCGTAGTCCTGGACCGCCGTCACGTGCCGGACGCCCCGCGCCCTGGCCTCCTCCTCGGTCAGCCCCACCGAGGCGACCTGCGGGGAGGAGAAGACGGCGTGCGGCACGTGCCGGTGATCGCTGGCCATCAGGTCGTCCGGGCACAGCAGGTTGTGCCGGACCACGCGGGTCTCGTGGTTGGCGACGTGCTTGAGCTGGAACGGCGAGCTGAGGTCACCCAGCGCCCAGACACCGGGCAGTGAGGTCCGCTGGTACTCGTCGACCCGCACCCTGCCGTCCGGGGTGAGGTCGAGCCCGGCGGCCCCCGGCTCCAACAGGTCGCTGTTGGGCACGCGGCCCGTCGCGACCAGGACCTCCTCCGCCTCCACGGTCTCCTCACCGTCCGGCCCCCACAGGACCAGGCTGGTGACCCCGCCCGACCGGGTCGCCCGCAGCGCGGTCCGGCCCAGCCGCACGTCCCAGCGCTGGGAGGCGAGCTCGGTGAAGCGGCGGGACACGTCGCCGTCCTCCGCCCTGAGCAGGGCGTCTCCCCGGTTGACCACCGTGACCTCCACCCCGAAGGACGAGAACACGTGGGCGAACTCGGCGGCGACGAAACCCCCGCCGAGGATGACCATCCGGGCGGGCAGCTCGTCGAGCCGCATGACCGTGTCGCTGGTGTGGAAGCCCGCCTCCGCCAGGCCGGGAACCGCCGGCACGAAGGGCCGGCTGCCCGTGGCGAGCACGATCTGGTCGGCCTGGATCAGCGTCGACGGCCCCCCGTCGCCCGGATCGACGCGCAGGGCCCGTTCCCCGGCGAAGGCCGCAGTTCCCTGGTGGAGCGTGACGTTGGGGCTGCCTTCCGCCCGGTACTGGCGGCCGCCGGCCGCGATCGGGTCGATGCGGTCGAAGATCCGGTCCCGCACGTCCCGCCACCGCACGCCCCGCAGGGTGGCGTCCACCCCGAACCGGGCCGAGTCGGCGGGCGCGGCGGCCAGGTCCGCGGTGTGGACGAACATCTTGGTGGGGATGCAGCCCACGTTGAGGCAGGTGCCGCCGAAGACGCCGCGCTCGACGATCGCCACGTCCCAGTCCGCGAAGCGTTCGTCCAGCAGCGAGTTCCCGGAGCCGCTGCCCACGATGATCAGGTCGAATGTCCGCATCCGTGTTCCCCGTGCTCGTCGTCCGGGCGGGTCGGGTGACCGCGCCATCAGGTGGAGCCCCCAGGGCCGGTGACGTGGGCCTCCGGGGTCTCCGCGCGCCCGGCCGGCCGAGCCGGGCGGGAGTCGACAGTGTGCAACCCGCTGAGCAGCCCGGTCATTCCACGGCCACCGGGAACCAGGACCAACGCCACGACGTGCAGGGCGGCGAGCCCGAGGGCCAGCGGCGCGCCCGGCGCCCATCCGGCCAGCGCCGCCGCGGCCAGGACGCCGAGACCGCCCAGCCCGACGAGCCAGGCGACGAGCAGCCGGCCGGCCCCCGGGCGCCGCCGGCCGACGCGGTGGAAGCGCAGCATGACGACGTGCTGCCCCGGGGTACCGCCGGTGGCCAGCAGGACAAGGAGCACCACCAGCGCGGGCAACGACCACGGCGTCAACGCCGGGAGCAGGACCATCCAGCCGGAGTCGGCGAGCGGCGCGGCGGTGCGCAGCGCCCACTCGACGGGCAGCAGCGCCAGGTTGCCGCCCAGCCACATCAGGAGGAGGTCGCAGAGCATGCCCAGCAGACGGCGGCCGGCGGTGACCGGTCGTGGCGCTCCCGGGTCCGGCACGGCCCGCTGCCCGGGGACCAGTCGCAGCAGGGGTGCCAGCACCACTCCCACCCCGGTTCCCACCGTGTTGGCGATGAGGTCGTCCACGTCGAACAGCCGGTAGGGGCACGGGTAGACGAACCAGTTCCCGGTGAGCTGGGTGAACTCCACGAACAGCGTCGTCGCCACGCCGATGGCCAGGGTGGCGACCACCCCTCGTCGGAACATGTGGCGCAGGAACATCCCCAGGGGCACGAACAGCGCGATGTTCATCGCGAACTGCTGGAAGTCGGCGTCCATGACCACGGCGCGGAGACCACCCGTGGCGTGGACGCCGGGCAGGCCACGCAGACTCCCCAGGGCCTCGAGCTGTGGTCGCTGGCCGCCGTGGTAGGAGCAGAAGTCGGGTACCAACGGCGGCATCGGGACCAGGACGTAGGCGACCAGCGCGAGCACGTACACCAGGAACGCGAACGCGAGGGCGGCGTGCCCGACTCCCAACCGGCCTCGACGGCGGTACTGGCGGGCCACGTAGGGGACGAACAGGACGATCGCCACGGTGAGGGCGACGCTGGCCGCCATCACGCCCGGCAGCACCCGCACCCCGAGCTCGCCCACGTCCGGCCCCCACCGCTGTTCGCTCGTTCGTCGTCGTTCGAGACCACGACCAGGGCCGCGCGGCTGTCCGGGTGCGGTGGGCTCGGCCACCAGGTTAGGCGGTGACCGAACCCCTGCCGGGACACCGGCCCGCCCGCACCTCGGGTGCGCGGAGGGGGTGTGCTGGGGAACGGGTGGTCAACCGCTGGTGGCGTAGGTGGCGGTCAGCTCGGCCCTGGCCAGTGTGTGGAACGCGAGGTTGAAGGACACCACGGCGAGACTTGCCTCACCGTCGACCTCCAACCGGGGGACGTCGACCGCGTGCACCACGAAGTAGTAGCGGTGCGGGTGGTCGCCGGGCGGCGGCGCGGCGCCGGTGAAACCGTGGCCACCGAGGTCGTTGCGCACGTGGAAGGCACCGGCGGGCAGGGTGTCGTCGGACGCGCCCGCGCCGGCCGGGAGGTCGGTGACGTCGACGGGCAGGTTCACCACCCCCCAGTGCCAGAACCCGGAGGGCGTCGGGGCGTCCGGGTCGAAGCAGGTCACGACGAAGCTCCGCGTCGCCTCCGGGAAACCCCGCCAGCTGAGCTGGGGAGAGGTGTCGCCGTGCGCGGCGACCTGCGCGTCGGGCAGGGTCTCGCCGTGCCGGATGTCGGAGCTGGTGACGGTGAACGAGCCGACCTCGGGCAGCAGGCGGTAGGGGTCGGGTGCGACGGGGCGGTCCAGGCCCATGTCAGGTGGTCCTTCCTCGTTGTCCGGTGTCACCACCACCGCGCCGAGGGGTCCGGGCTCCACGGGGCCCGGGAGGGCGCGGCGCGGGGTGGCGGGTCCACAAACGACTGTAGTCAGGGTGGAACCGGTGGGCTGTTCGGGCGAGTTCGCCCGCTTCGCCCGCTTCGCCCGCGAGCGGCGATCGACGTCCTGGACGCCGCGCCACCGCGGTGCGGCCCCGTCCCCCGGTGGTGAACCGGTGGGGGGCGGTGACAGGATGGTGATCAGGCGGCGCCGGTCCGGCTCCGGTGCCCGGGCACGACGAGGGGCACGGTCGAGGTCATGGGACAGGTCAAGGCGGAGGTGAGCCGCGAGTTCGACAGGCCGGCCACCCAGGTCTTCGCGGCGATGGCGGACTACGAGGACTCGCGCAGCAGGGTGCTCACCGAGAACTACACCGAGTACGAGGTGCTCAGCGGCGGCCGGGGCGAGGGGACCCGGGTCCGGTGGAAGCTCCAGGCGACGAAGAGCAGGGTGCGGGACTGCGTCATGAACGTCTCCACCCCGCGTGAGACCCAGCTGGTGGAGTCGGACGAGAACTCCTCCCTGGTGACCACGTGGACGGTCGTCGACCTCGGTGACGACCGCAGCCGGGTGACCGGTGTGACGACCTGGGAGGGCGCCGGTGGCGTCAAGGGGTTCTTCGAGCGCATCTTCGCTCCCCTCGGCCTCCGGAAGATCCACCAGCGGCTGCTGGACAACGTCGCGGGCTCGTTGTCCTGAACCCGGCCCGGGCTGGCGGGAAGCGCGCCGGCCCGAGCGCGGCAGGACCAGGCGGACGGTCGTGGCCGGGGAACGAACCCCTGCGCTCGGCCGTCCGTGGGGGCGCCGGGTGGGGCGGCGGGAGATCCCGGGAGCCCGGCGCGGTGGAGCGGCCGCGCTGACCGGCCCCCGCGCGCGTTCGCGGCGGGCCTCGGTCCCCACCGGAGCCCCCGAATCGGGCTCGAGCGGCCGCGCGGGCGGTTAGCGTGGGGGCACCGGACCACGGCTTGAGGGGACCCGACGATGCCCACCGACGAGATCGACCACGGCGACCGCGCGCACCGCGTCCGTTTCCCCGGGATCAGCCCGCGTGCCTACGAACATCCCGCTGACCGCGGCGCGCTGGCCACCCTGCGGGCGGTGCCCCCCTTCGCCGCCGTGCTGCGCGCGGTGAACGGTATGACCGGGGAACGCAGCGAACGGCTGCTCTCGCTCGCCTCCCACATCAGGGTCTCCGAGTCGCAGTTCCCGGAACTCCAGGCGTTGCGGCTGGAGTGCGCGTCCACTCTCGACCTCCCGGAGGTCCCGGAGGTCTTCGTCGCCCGCGACCCGAGGCCGAGCGCGGAGTGCGTGGGCATGGACCGGCCCTTCATCGTGCTCACCACCGGGCTGGTCGAGGTGATGGACACCCGGGAGCTGCGCTTCGTCATCGGGCACGAGATGGGGCACGCGCTGTCCGGGCACGCGGTGTACCGGACGTTGATGAACCGGCTCCAGTCCATCATGGCCGGGATGGGCTGGATGCCCGTCGGTTACTGGGGGATCCGCGCGGTGCTCTTCGCGTTGGCCGACTGGTACCGCAGGTCGGAACTGTCCTGCGACCGGGCGGGTCTGCTCTGCGCGCAGGACGCGGGCGCCGCGCTGCGCGCTCACATGATCATGGCGGGTGCCACCGATCCGGACCGGATCGACACCGCCGAGTTCCTCCGGCAGGCCCGGGACTACGACGGGGTGGAGTCGTTGTGGGACAGCCTGTTGAAGCTGCGCCAGTTGGAGATGCGCACCCACCCGCTGGCCGTGGTCCGCGCGGCCGAGCTCCAGCGGTGGGCCGCTGGGGAGGAGTACCGGTCGATCCTGTCCGGGGACTACCCCCGCCGGGAGACCGACGACCCGGCCGCGGACTGGCGGTCGGACATCAGGAAGGGCGCCCGCTCCTACACCGAGTCGCTGGCCCGGTCGGCCGATCCGCTCGCCCGGCTGGCCAACGAGGTCGGCGGCGCGGTGAGCGGCGCGGCGAGCAGGTTCTGGGAGCGTTTCGGGGGATCCCCGGCGGGTGGGGGGCGTAGCGGGGACGAGCCGGCGGACCCGTCGGCGGGGGCCGAGGGCACGCGGGGCCCGGGTTCCGAGACTTCCTGACGGCCCGCCGACCGAGCACCCCGAACCCGGCCGGCAGAACGGCGGGGCGTTGGTGGTCACGGTCCGTGGGACGCGGCGCGGCTGATCCGGGCACGTGGATCACCTGCCCGGATGATCTCGGTGGTCCCCACTTGTCCGCCCCACCCCGCCGGGGTTGCCTGGACCCGGGAGCGGGGTCGGAAGGGGCAACCGATGCGTGGGTACGGAGGAGGCCGACGAGGCCGCGCCAGGAGGGTCGCCGGGCTGGTCCTGGCCGGGATCGTGCTCTCCGGGGTCCTCGCGGCGGCGGCGCCGGTGCGGGTGGACCGGACGGCGTCCGAACCCCGGACGGCCGGTTCCCGGACCAACGTCGTGGGCGGTGAGCCCGTGCCGGTCGACGACTACCCCTGGGCCGTCCACCTGACCACCCGCAACGGCGTGGTGTTCTGCGCCGGGGCGCTCGTGGCGGCGGACCGGGTCGTCACCGCCGCCCACTGCCTGCTCGGCGCGAGCGCCGACCGGGTGCGGGTCGTGGTCGGTCGGACGGACAGCGGTGGCGCCGAGGGCCAGAGCCTGCCGGTCGACGGGCTGTGGGTGCACCCCGAGTTCACCACGGCGGTGCGGGGCGACGACGTCGGGCTGCTGCGACTGGCCACCCCCGTCGACCGGGCCACGATCGCGGTGGCCGGTCCGTCGGACACCGACCCGTACCGCCCCGGCACCGCCGCGGAGGTCGTGGGGTGGGGGGCGGAGGAGGAGGGCGGCCTGCCGGGCGGGCCGCTGCGCCGGGTCGTGGTGACGACGCTGTCGGCCGAGGACTGCGCGAGGAGCCATCCCGAGGTGGACGGCGACCGGATGGTCTGCGCGGAGGACGCGGCGGGCCGGGCCGGCTTCTGCCAGGGCGATTCGGGGGCCCCGCTGGTCGCCGAAGGCCTGCTGGTGGGCCTCGCCTCGTTCTCGGCAGGGTGCGCCTCCGAGGATCCCGGCGTGCACACCCGGCTGTCCCACCACCGCGACACCCTCGAGGGCGTGGACGACTGGAGCCGGGCGGTGGCGGGGACGCCCGGCGCCTGAACGGGGCGTCCCGGGCGGGTCAGCCCACGACCAGGCCGACCGAGAGGACCATGAAGACGCCGGCGCAGACGGCGTCGAGGCCGGCGGTGACCCGGGGTCGGCGCAACCGTTCGGAGAGCAGTCCCGCCGCCAGCACGATGCACAGTTCCAGGACCACCGCCACCGCCAGCAGCACGACGCCGAGGACCGCGAGCTGGAGGGTCGAGTTCTGCGCCGAGCCCATGAACTGGGGCAGGAGGGCGAGGGTGAACAGCAGCATCTTCGGGTTGGTCAGGTTGGTCAACAGCCCGCGGAGGTAGGGGCGGCTGGTCTGGGTCGCCGGTGGGGGAGTGCCCTCCGGCGTCCGGTCACCCTCGGCACCGGGCGGGTTCGTCCGTCGGCGGAGCAGCCCGAGGAGGATCGACACCGCCAGGTAGGCGAGGTAGCCGGCACCCAGCCACCGGAGGGCGGTCAGCGCCGTGTCGTTGCGCGCCACCAGCAGCCCGACCCCCGACACCACCAGCACGATGTGCAGCGTGACGGCCGTGTGGATGCCCGCGAGGGTCGCCAGCCCCGCCCGGGTCCCGGCCAGCACCGAGGTTCGCAGCAGGAGGAAGACGTCCACGCCCGGTGTGAGGACGAAGACGGCGGTGGCGAGCAGGAACGCCGGCAGTACCGAGGCATCCCACGACATTGAACAGCTCCTCATGAAATGATCTGGTGATCGAGCGCACATCTACAGGAAGAATTCCTGTGCTTCTGCAGGCTAACACGACAATATTTCTCGCTCGTGGGGTGTGGTTGTGCGGACCACATGCGGAGAGCGCCCGGTTCGCTACGCTGAGTTCCCTACTGGTGTCCGACGAAAGGAGCAGCAGTGCTGCGCTCTTCAGTCCAGTCGCGCCGCGGGAGGTCGTGGCTGCGGGGCCTCACCTCGTCCCTCGTGCTCGCCCTGGTCGCCGCTCCGGGACTGGCCGCCCCCGCGGCGGCCGCGCTCGACGAACCGGACGCCCCACCCGCCCAGGCCCGCATCGTCGGCGGGACGAACGCCACCACCGAGCAGTACCCGTGGGCCGTCACACTCCTCAACGACGCCGGCAAGCAGTTCTGCGGTGGAGCGCTCGTCGCCGAGGACAAGGTCGTGACCGCCGCGCACTGCGTCGCCGAGACCCGGTCGGGAAAGGTGACCACCCGCAGCCCGGCCAGCCTGCGCGTCGTGGCCGGGCGCACCGACCTGCGCACCGGAGGCGGTCACGACGTGGCCGTCAGCCGGGTGTGGATACACCCCGAGTACGTCTCCTTCACCCAGGGTGAGGACATCGGCGTCCTCACCCTGAGCGAGCCCCTGCCCTACCGGACGCTGCCCGTGGTCGAACGGGACGGGCAGTCCCACTACCGGGCCGGAACCGAGGCCACGGTCATGGGGTGGGGCCGCACCAGCGAGAACGGCGCGAGTTCGAGCGTCCTGCGGGAGGTGGTCGTCCCCCTGGTCACCGACGCGGACTGCGCCAGCGCCTACACCCAGTTCACCGCCCCGCAGATGGTGTGCGCCGGCTACCCCGAGGGCGGCCGGGACGCGTGCGCGGGAGACTCCGGGGGCCCGCTGGTCGTCGGCGGCCGCCTGGTCGGGCTGGTGTCCTTCGGGGACGGGTGCGCGCGTGCCGGCAAACCCGGCGTGTACACGCGGGTGCTGACCTACCGCGACGAACTGCTCGCGCAGCTCGGCCGCTGACCGGCTGTGCTATGCAGGGCACATGCCCAGCACGACCGACCACCGGCCCGAGCGCGTCCAGCACGTCGCACGCGGTGACCAGCTGACCCCGAACCAGCTCTACCAGCTCCTCCAGCTCCGGGTGCGGGTGTTCGTCGTCGAACAGGAGTGCCCGTACCCGGAACTGGACGGCCGCGACCTCGCCCCCACCACCCGCCACCTGTGGAGCACCGAACCGGGCGACGACACCCCGCTGGCCTGCCTCCGCCTGCTGGAGGAGGCGGACGGATCGGTGCGCGTCGGCCGGGTCTGCACCGCGCTCTCGGCCCGAGGCACCGGGCAGGGCCGCCGGCTGATGACCGCCGCGCTGGCGGAGGTCGGGGACCGCGACACCGTCCTGGACGCCCAGACACGGGCGAAGGGCTTCTACGCCGCGTTCGGCTACGCGCAGTGCGGTCCGGAGTACCTGGAGGACGGCATCCCGCACGTCCCGATGCGCCGACCCGCCGCGTCCACCCGGACCGGCGTCCCCGGCTAGGGCGACCGCGAACGGACCCCGCCGCGTCCCGCTCACCCCTCGGGCACGTCGAGGGCCGCCGCGCGCACGGCGGCGACGGCGCGGCGGACGTCTTCCGGAGTGAGGTCGGCACGCGCCCCCAACCGGAGTCGGGATCCGCCGTCGGGCGCCGACGGGGGCCGGAAGCACCCCACGGCCACGCCCGCCTCCCGGCACCGCTCCGCCCAGGCCGCGGCGGCCCTCGGGCCGGGGGCGCGGACCGACACCACGGCCCCGGCCGGCGTGCTGGCCGGCAGTCCCGCCGCCACGAGCCCCCGGGACAGCTCCGCCGACCGAAGCCGCACCCGTGCCGCCAGGCCCGGCTCGGCCCGGAGCACCCGCAACGCCGCCAGCGCCGCCGCGGCCGAGGCCGGGGCGAGCGCCGTGTCGAACAGGAAGGGCCGCGCCGTCTCGACCAGGTGGCGCACCACGGTCCTCGAGCCCAGCACCACTCCCCCCTGCCCACCGAGCGCCTTCGACAGGGTCGCCGTCACCACCACGTCCGGCCGGCCCGCCAGCCCCGCCGCCGCCACGGCCCCCTGGCCCCCCGGGCCCACCACACCGAGGCCGTGCGCGTCGTCCACCAGCAGCGCGGCCCCGAACCGAGAACAGGAGGCGGCCAGCGCCCCCAGGTCGGTGAGGTCCCCGTCCACCGAGAACACCGAGTCGGTGACGACCAGCGCCCGGCGTGACGGATTCGTCGCCAACGCCTCCTCCGCCGCGGCGACGTCGGCGTGCGCGAACGGAACGGTGCTGCCCCGCGCGAGCCGGGCGCCGTCCACCAGGGACGCGTGGTTGTACGCGTCGACCACGACCCTCGTGTTCGGCGTGGCCAGCGCGGTCAGCGCCGCCAGGTTGGCCAGGTAGCCGGAGGAGAGGACGACGGCGGCCTCCGCGCCGCAGAAGGCGGCGATCTCCTCCTCCAGGGCCGCGTGCGCAGTCGTGCTCCCGGTGACCAGGCGCGAACCGGTCGACCCGGCGCCCCAGCGGCGCAGCGCCGCCTCGGCCGCCTCGATGACAGCGGGGTGGCGGGACAGCCCGAGGTAGTCGTTGCCCGCGAGGTCCAGCACCGCCTCCGCGTCGTCCCGAGCCCGGAGCAGCCGCCGGAGCCCGGCCCGTTCCCGCGCGGCGGCCTTCGTCGCGAGCCAGCCGAAGACGTTCCCGACCTCGATCATGCCGGCAGTCTCCCAGCCAGGGTCCTCCCGGCCCGCCCCGTCCCGCCCGGCGCCGTCCCCCACCACCCGCGTGGCGGAACCCCGACCCGGGCCGCGCCCAGCCGCCGAGGCGTCGGCGGGAGCACCCCCGGCAGCGCGCTACGGTGCTCGTCGTGGCCGTGCGCAGCGACACCGAAACCCACGAGCCCCCCGGCCCGCCCCCGGTCGGCTGCCCCCTCGCCGACTACGACCCGTTCTCGCCGGCCTTCGTCGCCGACCCCCATCCCACGCTGCGCGCGCTGCGCCGGCAGCCCGTGGCCTACCACCCGCCCACCGGGTGTTGGGTGGTGAGCCGGCACCGCGACGTGCGCACCGTGCTCACCGACGCCGACACCTTCGCGCCGGACAACGCGCTGCACGCGATCACACCGCTGTCGGTGCCCGCGCTCCGGGTGCTCGCGGAGCACGGCTTCTCCCTGCCACCCACCCTCGCCAACAACGGCACGGCCACCCACCCGGGCCTGCGGCGGCTCGTCGCCGCCCACTTCACCAGCGAACGGGTGCGGGCGGTCACGCCGCTGGCCCGGTCGCTGGTGCGGGACGGGCTGCGGGAGGCCGCCGCCGACCTCGCCGGCACCGGGACCACCGACCTGGCAGAGCGGGTCGCGGCCCACCCACCAGCACGGGTGCTGCTGTCCCTCCTGGGAATGCGGGACGTCGACCCGCGGCTCCTGAAGACGTGGAGCCAGGCCTCCCTCGAACTGTTCTGGGGGAACCCCGGGCCGGACCGGCAGCGTGACCTGGCCGAGGAGGCCGGCGGGTTCCACCGGTGGTTGAGCCGGCTGGTCAGCGGGACGGCCGCGTCACCGGGGGAGGGGGGCCTGCTCGGCGACCTCGTCCGGCACCACCTGCCCGACGGACGGCCGCTCGGCGTGGAGGCGGCGGTCGGGGTCTGCTACTTCCTGCTCATCGCCGGCCAGGAGACGACCAGCCAGCTCGTCAACGCGGCCCTGCACCGGGTGCTCGGAAACCCGGAGCTGTGGCGCCGACTGGCCACCGGGGAGCCAGGACTCGCGGCCCACTGCGTGGAGGAGGTGCTGCGCCTGGACACCCCGGTGCTCACCTGGCGGCGGGTCACCACCCGTCCCACCGTCCTGTCCGGAGTGGAGCTGCCCGCCGGCGCCGCCGTCCTGGCGCAGCTGCTGGGCGCGGGCTCCGACCCGGACCTCGTCGCCGAACCGGACCGCTTCCGACCCGGTCGCCCGAACGCGCGCCGGCACCTCGCCTTCGGCCTGGGCCGTCACGTCTGCCTGGGCGCCGGCCTGGCCCGCGTCGAGGCCGAGGTCGCGTTGGACGAGACAGCCCGCGCCTTCCCTCGGCTCGTCCGGATGGAGGAACGGCCGCCGATGCTGGGGCTGCTCTCCTTCCGCGCCCCCGCCCGCGTCCTGGTCGGACTCCCCCGTGGGGGCCGGGACGGCGCCGGCGGCCGTCCACCCGGCACCGGCGACGGATCGTTGTACTAAGATCATCACCGTCCGGCCACCGGCGCATCCGGCACGCACGGTGCCTCTCGACCGGGCCAGGGTCCGGCCCGCCGGCGAGACCGGCCCCACCCCACGAGGGGCCGGCAGCCCCACCAGTCGTCGAGGTCACCGGTCGTGGGTGGCGGAGCGACCACCTCCGAGTGGAGCCGCGCACGCCGCCCCGTCGACGCTCACCCGAGCGGCGACCGCTCCACACCCGAACGTGTGCGGGGAGTACGGTCGTCGACGACGGACCGTGATCCACTCCCGAGGATCGCCCGGACAGCCCGGACCGACATCGGTGTCCATCGACCACCCGCCACGCCCGACGCCCGCCCGCGGGGTCCGGCGGCAGAGGGGAGCAACAGTGACGAGCGGCCGGGTCTCCTTCGTCGGAGCCGGTCCTGGTGCGGCCGACCTGTTGACGGTGCGCGGCGCGCGGCGGCTCGCCGAGGCCGACGTGGTGCTGTGGGCACCGGCTCAGGTGACCCAGGACTGCCTCCGGGAACACGCCAACGCCGAGGCCGACCTGGTCGACCTGTCGCGGACCTCGGCCGAGGGGGTCAACCAGATCTACCGCCAGGCGGCGGCGGGCCGGCAGCGGGTCGTCCGGCTCTGCCCCGGGGACCCCGCGCTGTGGGGAGGGATCCGCGAGCAGCACGAGACGTGCCGGCGGTTCGGCCTCACCGTGGAGATCATCCCGGGCGTGTCCACCGTGTCCAGCGCCGTCGCCGAGGTCGGGCGTGAGCTGACCACCTCGGACGGTGGCCAGGCTGTGCTGCTGACCACCGCCGACGGTCGGTCGGACGGGGTTCCCGACACCGCGGAGCTGATCGGCGTCGCCGAGCGGGGCGGCACGGTGGGCGTCCTCCTGGCGGGGGCGCGCGCGGGGCGCCTCGCGGAGCGGCTGCTCGAAGCCGGGTTCCGCGAGGACACCCCCGCCCTCGTCGGCTACAAGCCCACCTGGCCGGACGGCTTCGTCGTGCCGACCACGGTCGCCGGCCTCGAGGCGACCGTCAAGGAACGCCGCCTCTGGCAGCAGACGCTCTTCCTGGTCGGCGACGCCCTCGCCACCAGCACCACCAGGGCTGGCGGCGCCGCCGGCTACCGCGCCACCCGGAGCGGGACGTCGTCCAGCGCCGACGGCGGGGAGCACCGGCGGAGGTGGAACGAGCGGTCCCGCGCCAGGAACGGATCGGAACGGTGGCAGCCGCGCGCCGCCGGCCACGACGACGGTGCCGCCGGGACGGCGACGACGAACGGCCAGGACTCGTCCGCTCAGGACGCGAGCGGCTGGCGCCGCTCCGGTGATCAGGCTGAGCAGTCCAGGCGGCCCGGCGGCCCCACCGCCGAGGTGGCCTGGTGGGCCGTGCGGGACTGGCAGGAGTCGGCGAGGGCACCGGGGCCCCGCCAGCCCCGATCCGCCCGCCCTCGGCCGGACGCGGCGCACCCCGACCTGTTCGCGACGGACACCACCACGGCACCCGAACCCCCACCGGCGGATCCCCCCGCGGAACGGCCAGGCGCCGGCGACCAGGCGGCCCAGACGGCCGAGTCGACACCCGCCCCGGCCGGCGCCGTCCCCGACACCAGCGGGCCTGGCGAGCGGTCGGAGCCCGAGCACACCGTCGAACAACCACGCTCCGCCGGCCGATCACAACGCCAGCGGCCCACCCCCACCACGGCGGGCGAGCCGGCCACCACCGAGCGCGGCGGCGGTGGACGGGGCCGCGCGGCCAGGTCGGCACCGTCGGCGGCGACCCGGAAGACCACGAACCGCGGGTCCACCCGAGGGCGACGGGCCGACGCCTCGGACTGAGCACCGCCCACCCACCGGCGAGTACGCGCGGACCGCCGCCGTTGTCCCCCGGTGCCTGATCTGCGACGCTGTCGGCCGCCGGCAGGATGGATCCGGCGGTGGCCCGCGCACGCGACCACCGGCTCGGCGACGGCCGGCCCGGACGACGGACGGAGTGGTGGACAGGTGACGGTGACGGTGATCGGCATCGACGGCGGCGCGCTCCCCCCGGCGGCGGCCGCGAGACTGGAGGGCGCGCGAATGGTCGTCGGGGCATCGCGCCTCCTCGACCGGCACGCCCCCACCGGAACGCGAACCGTCGAACTGGGCCCCTGGGAACCCGTGGTGCGGGAACTGCGGGCGTTGGGCGAGCAGGCGCACGCCGTGGTCCTGGCCGAGGGCGACCCCGGCTTCTTCGGGCTGGTGCGCACCTTGCGCGAACACGGACTGCGGCCCGAGGTGATCCCCGGCACCACCAGCGTGCAACGGCTCGCGGCCGAGCTCGGCCGACCCTGGGACGACCTGCCGATCGTGACCGCCGGCGGCCGGGACCTCCGGCGCGCGCTCAACGTCTGCCGCGCGCGCCCCTCGGTGGCGGTGCTCACCGCCACCGGAGCCGGACCCGCCGAGATCGGGGCGGGCCTGCGCGGGTGGCGGCGAACCCTCGTGGTCGTGGAGGACCCCGGGACCGAGGACCAGCGGGTGTCCACCGTGGACCCCGCCGGCGCCGCGGCCCGCCGCTGGCGCGAGCCCAACCTCCTGTTCTCCCTGGCCGACCCGGAGGGGCCAGGCGAGCCGACCTGGCTGGCCGGGGCCGCCTCGGCCACCACCGGGATCGGCGCCCAGGGGTGGGCGTTACCGGAGGACACCTTCTCGCAGCGGCCCGGCCTGGTCAGCAGGGCCGAGCTCCGCGCCCTCGCCCTGGCCCGGCTCGGGCCCGCACCCGGCTGCCTCGTGTGGGACGTGTGCGCCGGATCGGGTGCCGTCTCGGTGGAGGCCGCCCGCCTCGGCGCCGCCGTGATCAGCATCGACCACGACCCGGTGCAGTGCGCCCGGATCATCGCCAACGCCGCCGCCCTCGGGGTGGAGCCCCGTGTCGTGGAGGGCGTCGTCCCCGACGCCTTCGCCGACCTGCCCCAGCCGGACGCGGTCTTCGTCGGTGGCGGCGGCGCCGAGGTGGTCCGCGCCGTCGCGGCCGTCGGCGCGCCCCGGGTCGTCGTCTCCCTGTCCACCTCGGACCTGATCGGCCCCACCCGGACGATCCTGGCCAACACGGGGTACCAGGTCGAGGGCCGGCAACTCGCAGTCAGCCGGATGGTGTCCACCGCCCAGGGACTCACCCGCTTCGTGGCCGAGGACCCCTCCTTCCTGGTGTGGGCGACCTCCACCCCCTCGCGGACCGGCTGATCGGAGCCGACCCGCCCGTACCGTGAGACGCCGACCACGCACCGTGTTCCCGCCGGGCCCCCGGGGAATAGGGTCTGCGCCATGAGTCGCGCGCAGCCCTACCTCAGCGGTCTCCTGCTCGCTGGCCGCCGAGTCCTGGTCGTGGGTGGCGGCACCGTGGCGCAACGTCGGATACCCCGGTTGCTGAGGTCGGGAGCGCGGGTTGAGGTCGTCGCCCCGGAGGCGACACCGGCGGTGGAGGCGATGGCCACCGCCGGGGAACTGACCTGGACCCGACGGGCCTACCGCGACGGTGACCTGGTCGACGCGTGGTACGCGCTGGCCTGCACCAGCGATGCCGCCGTCAACGAGGAGGTGGCGCGGGAGGCGGAACGCGCCCGCGTCTTCTGCGTGCGGGCCGACCTGGCGGTCCACGGCAGCGCGGTGACCCCGGCGGTCGGGACGCACGACGACGTCGAGGTCGGTGTCCTCACCGGAGGACGTCCCCGCCGCTCCGCGGCGGTGCGGGACGCCGTGGTCGCGGCGCTCCAGTCCGGGGTGGTCGACGACCACGCCGAACCGGCAGCCCCCGGGGTGGCCCTCGTCGGCGGCGGACCGGGGGACCCCGAGCTCGTCACGGTGCGGGGACGCCGGCTGCTCGCCAGGGCCGACGTCGTCGTCACCGACCGGCTCGGACCGCGCGAGCTCCTGGAGGAGCTGGGGCCGCACGTGGAGGTCGTCGACGCCGCGAAGATCCCCTACGGCCGGGCGGCCAACCAGGACGTGATCAACGAACTCCTGGTCCGGCACGCCCGCGCCGGCAAGTTCGTGGTGCGGCTCAAGGGCGGCGACCCCTACGTCTTCGGCCGGGGCTTCGAGGAGGTGTTGGCCTGCGTGGAGGCCGGCGTCCCTGTCACCGTCGTGCCCGGGGTGACCAGTGCCTTCGCCGTACCCGCCGTGGCCGGTGTCCCGGTGACCCACCGTGGGGTCGCCCACGAGGTGGTCGTGGTGTCCGGGCACGTGGCCCCGGGCGATCCCCGCTCCCTCACCGACTGGCCCGCGTTGGCCCGGCTGCGGGGCACCCTGGTGCTGTTGATGGGTGTCGACCGGCTCGACGCCTTCGCCCGTGTCCTCCTCGAGCACGGCCGGGCCGCCGACACCCCGGTGAGCGTGATCGCCGACGGCACGATGACGGGGCAGCGGGTGCTGCGGTCGACCTTGGGTGAGGCGGCCGAGCGGGTCCGGGCCGAGGACGTCCGCCCGCCCGCCGTGATCGTCATCGGCGACGTCGTCGCCGTGGGGGGCGACGCCGGGGAGGCGTGACCACAGGGGAGGGGCGGCCCAGCGGGCGGGCTCCCCCCGAGCCGGTGGAACGCCGACGGCGCGACCCGCTCGGCCGACGCGATCACCCGGGGGACGGTCCCGGCCCGGCCCCGCCCGGGGAGGCGGTCGGCTCGCCGGGCGGCTCCTCCGCGCGCAGCCGGTCGAACGCGGCGCCGAGCACCCGAAGTTCCTCCTCGGACAGGCGGCCGGCGAAACACCGTTCCACGACCTCGGCGTTGGTCCTGATGGCCGCCACCTGGAGACGTCGTCCCAGCGAGGTCAGCCGGACCCGCACCGCCCGGGAATCCCCCGGCGCGGTCGTCCGCTCCAGCAGACCACGTCGGGTGAGGCGGTCGACCAGCCGGCTCACCGCGCTCTGGCTGAGCACCACCCGTCCGGTCAGCTCGCTCAGACCCACCCCGCCGGTGGGGATGTTGACGACCGTGTCGAACTCGCTGACCGACAGGCCGTGCCGAGCCGTCAGCTCCCGTTCCAGTTCCCGGAGCACCGAGGAGTGGACCTCCATCAGCGAGCGCCACACCCCGACCCGTCGCCGGGTGGCGGCGCGCCCCGCCCGCACGTCCACCCCGGTCACCGCTGGTCCCCGAACAGCAGGTCCTCGAAGGGAGTGGGCTGTTCGAACCCGTCCCGGCGGTCGGTCGACCCCGGTTCGCGGGCCGCGACCAGCGTGGCGAGCTCCTCCGCCGCCCGGCCGATCCGCTCGGCCAGCGCGGTGTCCGCGCCGCCGCCGGCCCAGTCCTCGGGTGCGGCGTAGACGGCGGTGGGCACGACCACCGACCGGAGGTAGGAGAAGAGGGGGCGCACGGCGTGCTCCAGGGCGAGGGAGTGCCGTGCCGTCCCCCCGGTTGCGCCGGCGAGCACCGGCGTCCCAACGAGCAGGTCGGGGTCCAGGACGTCGAAGAACATCTTGAACAGGCCGCTGTAGGAGGCGCTGAAGACCGGGGTGACGGCGACCAGTCCGTCACTGGCCCCCACCCGCTCGACCACCTCCCCGAGCGGCCCGGTCGCGAACCCGGTGAGCAGCGTGTTCGCCAGGCTCCTGGCGTGGTCCCGCAGTTCGACCACCTCCAGGTCGACCTGGAGGCCCCGGTCGGTCAACCGGGCGGTGGTGGCCTCGGCCAACCGGTCGGCCAACAGCCGCGTCGACGAGGGCTGGCCGATGCCGGCGCTGATCACCGTGATGGTCCTGGTCGTCACGCGGTGCCCTCCTCCGAGGTCGTGCCACCCCGGGAGCCTCCGGCGCGCAGGCTCTCGTGGGTGGGGGCGGTCGGGACGTGCGCCGGGCGCAGCGACTCGAACTCGCGCCGCAGCACCGGGATGACCTCCTCACCGAGCAGGTCCAACTGCTCGAGCACCGTCTTGAGGGGGAGGCCGGCGTGGTCGACGAGGAAGAGCTGCCGCTGGTAGTCGCCGAAGTACTCGCGGAAGCGCAGGGTGCGGTCGATGGCCTCCTGGGGGCTGCCCACCGTCAGCGGCGTCTGCTCGGTGAACTCCTCCAGGGAGGGACCGTGCCCGTAGACGGGCGCGTTGTCGAAGTACGGCCGGAACTCCCGCACCGCGTCCTGCGAGTTGCGCCGCAGGAACACCTGACCGCCCAGACCCACGATGGCCTGGTCCGCGGATCCGTGGCCGTAGTGCTCGAAGCGGGTCCGGTACAGCTCGATCAGCCGGGCGAAGTGGTCCTTGGGCCAGAAGATGTTGTTGGCGAAGAAGCCGTCGCCGTAGTAGGCGGCCTGCTCGGCGATCTCCGGGCTCCGGATCGACCCGTGCCAGACGAAGGGGGGCACGCCGTCGAGCGGGCGGGGGGTGGAGGTGAAGGACTGGAGCGGGGTGCGGAACCGCCCCTCCCAGTCGACGACGTCCTCCCGCCACAGGCGGTGCAGCAGGTGGTAGTTCTCGATCGCCAGCGGGATGCCCTGGCGGATGTCCTGGCCGAACCACGGGTAGACCGGCCCGGTGTTGCCCCGGCCCAGCATCAGGTCCACCCTGCCGTCCGCGAGGTGCTGCAACATCGCGAAGTCCTCGGCGATCTTGACCGGGTCGTTCGTGGTGATGAGCGTGGTGGCGGTGGACAGGATGAGCCGTTCGGTCCGCGCCGCGACGTAACCGAGCATGGTGGTGGGGGACGAGGGGACGAAGGGCGGGTTGTGGTGCTCGCCGGTGGCGAACACGTCGAGGCCGACCTCCTCGGCCTTCAGCGCGATCCGCACCATCGCCCTGATCCGTTCGGCCTCGGTGGGGGTTGTGCCGTTCGTCGGGTCGGGTGTGACGTCACCGACGCTGAAGATCCCGAACTGCATCTCCGACAGCCTCCTCAGGTTGTATGCGCATGCATCAACGCTGCCTCGGCGTTCCCTATTCCCGGTCGGGTACCCGGCTCCGGCGGGCGCCAGGGCACGGGACGAACCGCGCTCCGCGCCCGGTCAGCCCGGACCCGCCACCGACCGCGGCCGGGAGCTGGTCAGGACACCGGGCCGAGGGCGCCCGGCATCGGGATCACCATCGGTGTTCCCGCGTGCGGATCGGGGACGACGTCGCAGGCCAGGCCGAAGACCTCCGTGACCAGCTCGGCGCGCAGCACCTCCGAGGGCGGCCCCTGCGCGACGACACGACCGCCGTCCATCACCACCAGGTGGGTGGCGTACCGCGCGGCCTGGTTGAGGTCGTGGAGGACGGCGACGACGGTCCGCCCCTCCCGGTGCATCCGCGCGCACAGCTCCAGCACCTCGAACTGGTGCGCGATGTCGAGGAACGTCGTCGGCTCGTCCAGCAACACGATGTCCGTGCCCTGCGCCAGGACCAGGGCGAACCAGGCCCGCTGCCGTTGGCCCCCGGACAGCTCGCTCACCGGCCGGTGCGCCTCCTCGGTCAGGCCAACCCGCTCCAACGCCTCCGCCACCGCCGCGTCGTCGGACTCGCTCCACTGCCGCAGCAGCGTGTGGTGCGGGTAGCGGCCCCGCCCGACGAGCTGCCGGACCGTGATCCGCTCGGGGGTCACCGGGCTCTGGGGCAGCAGCGCCAGCCGCCGGGCGACCGCCTTGCCCCGGTACCGCGACAGCTCCACGCCGTGGAGCACCACCCGTCCCGAGGTGGGGCGGACCACGCGGGCCAGGGACTTCAGCACCGTCGACTTCCCGCAACCGTTCGGACCGATGACCACCGTCAGCCCGCCGTGCGGGATGTCCAGGCTCAGCTCCCGGACGACGGGCTCGCCGCCGTAGCCGAGGGTGACCGACTCGGCCCGCAGGCTCCAGGACGTCACGTCCCCGTCGTCGACGCTCACAACGTGCCCTTCCGCCATTCGAGGATCAGGAGGTAACCGAGGTAGGCGCCACCGAGCCCCATCGTGAACACACCGACGGGCAACCGGTCACCGATCGGGGAGTGCTGGGCCACCAGGTCCGCCAACACCAGCAGCAGCCCGCCGGTCAGGCCAGCCAGCACCAGGTTCGGACCCGCCGCCCGGGACAGCCGTTTCGCGATGTTGGGCGCGGTCAGCGCGACGAAGGCGATCGGGCCAGCCACGCTGACGGCCGCCGCGGAGAGCAGCACGGACAGGACGACCGCCCACGTCCGCGTCCGGTTCGGCTCGGCGCCGAGGCCGTCCGACACCTCATCACCCATCTCCGTGATCGCCACCCGCCCCGCCAGGAGCGCCACGGCGGGCAGGATGAGCGCGAGGCAGAGCCAGACGGTCAACGCGTGCTCCCAGGAACGCGCCGACAGGCTGCCGTTGAGGTAGGCCGACAGCACCGAGGAGCGGTCCCGGGCCACCGCGAACACCACGTACTGCGTCAGGGCGGTCGACAACGCCGCCACCCCGATCCCGGCGATGATCAACCGCCCCGGGTGGCGGAACCCGCTCCCGGTGGCGAGGTAGACCAGGCCGACGGCGACGAAACCACCCAGCACCGCACCCACCGGGACGGGGAGCGACCCGGGCAGGAGCAACGCCACCAGCGCCGCGCCAGCGCCCGCGCCGGCACCCACGCCGATCACGTCCGGACTGCCCAGCGGGTTGCGCGCCACCGACTGGAAGAGAGCTCCGGCGATCCCCAACGCCAGACCGGTGCCCACCGCCACCACCACCCGGGGGCCGCTCAGCCGTTCCAGGGCGAACAGGGTCTGCCGGTCCAGTTCGCCGGTCAGGATGGCCGGGAAGCTCTCCAGCGGAACCCCGAGGGGGCCGAGGGCGATCGTCGCGACGGCCGACACCAGCGTCGCCACCAGCAGCAGCGCGCCCACCACCACCGACCGCCACCGGAAGGGCACCGCGACCACCGAGCCCAGCCGGAGGGTCGCCGTCCGCGTCGACGACGCCGTCATGTGGCACCCCGCATCCCGCGCACCGTGTAGAGGAGGAGCGGCGCACCGGCGAAGGCGGCCACCACGCCCACCATCAACTCCTGCGGCCGCATCACCACCCGCCCGACGACGTCGGCGACCAGCAGCAGGGACGGGCCGAGCAGCAGCGCGAACGGGATCTGCTGGCGGAAGTCGATGCCGACGAACGCCCGCACGATGTGCGGGACGGCCAGCCCCACGAAGACGATCGGACCGGCGGCGGCGGTCGCCGCCGCGCTGAGCAGCGTCGCCGCCGCCAGCCCACCAGCCCGGACCAGGGCGGTGTTCACCCCGACCGAGAGCGCGGCCTCCTCACCGAGGGCGAGCCCGTTCAGACCGGGGGTGACCAGCGCCGTCAGCGCGAGACCGAACACGGCGAAGGGGAGCACCGCCAGCACGACGTCCATGTCCCGCCCGGCCAGCGACCCGACGACCCAGGTGCGGTAGCCGTCGAAGACGTTGGGCAGGCTCAGCGCGACGGCCTGGATGTAGGCGCCGAGCACGGCCGAGACGACGGCACCGGCCAGCACCAGGCGAACCAGGCCGGCGCCCGGTCCGGCGGCGCCGATCGCGTAGACGAGCACACCGGCCACCACCGCTCCCGGCAGCGCCCACCAGACGCTGCTGGCCGCGCCGGAGACCCCGAGGAAGGCGGAGGCGGTCACGATGCCCGCCGCCGCCCCCATGTTCACGCCGAGCAACCCGGGTTCGGCCAGCGGATTGCGGGTGACCCCCTGGAGCAGGGTCCCCGCGACCGCGAGCCCCGCGCCCGCCAACAGCCCCAGCACGGTGCGCGGGTACCTGCTCTCGATCACCGCGGCGGTGAACGGGTCGGCGGTGCCGGCGAGGGTGTCGAGGACGTCGCCGAGCGAGGTCTCCCGGGAACCGAGCACCAGGCTGGCCAGCACCGCTCCCGCGAGGAGCAGCAGGCCCGCGACCAGCAGCAGCGTGTAGCGCGGCGCCCCGGAGGTGGTCCGGGCCGGCGGGGTCCGCGAGGAGGACGAGCTCATGCCGGCGTCAGGAGATCCGGCTCACCGCGTCGTCGATGAGCGGCAGGTACCGGTCGATCACCCAGGGCACCGTCAGCGGGTTGATGACGGACGAGGCCGTGACGAACGCGTTGTCGTCACTGGCCACGAGGGCGCCGCTGGCGACGGCGGGGATCTCCGCGTACAGCGGCTGCGACTCGATCTGCTCCCTCGTCTCCTCGTCCGAGTAGAAGGTGAAGACCAGGTCGCTGTCCTGGAGGAGATCCGCCTGTTCCAGGCCGATCAGAGCCGAGTCCGTGCCCTCGGTCTCCGGGAGGGTCTCGGCGACGGGGTCCACGGTGAGGCCGAGCCCGGAGACCATCGCGACCCGCTGCTCGTCCGGCAGGAACACGCCGAGCGTGCCGGGGCCGTTGGTGTAGATGTAGGAGAAGGTGACGTCGGCGTACTCGGGGCGCGACTCGGCGGCCTCGGCCCACTGGCGCTCGATGTCCGACTTCAGCTCCTCGGCCTGCTCGCCCTTGCCCAGGGCCTGTCCGATGAGGTCGATCTGCTCGTCCCAGTCGGTGCTCCAGGCCAGGTCGGGGTAGGCGACCGTGGGGGCGATGTCGTTGAGGATGTCGAACTGCTCCTGGGTGATGCCGGACCAGGGGGCGAGGATGACGTCCGGTTCGAGCGCGAGCACCGCCGCGATGTCGATGTCCTCACCACCGGTGAACAGCTCGGGCAGCTCGTCGCCGCGTTCCTCGACCGCCTCCCGGATCCACGGCAGGTGGCCGGACTCGTCAGCGGCCCAGTCGTAACGCTCGACACCGACGGGGGTCTGCCCCAGGGCGATGGCCGTCTCGGTCGAACCCTGCCCCAGGGTCACGATCCGCTCGGGCGCCTCCGGGATCTCGGCCGTCCCCAACGCGCTCCCGATCGAGACCGGGAACGCACCCCCGCCAGCGGTGTCCTGCCCGCCCTCCGCGCCACCGTCCTCGGTGGACGTCCCGCACGCCGTGCCGCCCAACACCGCCACGGCCACCAGCACCGTCGCCGCGCGCACCCGGGCGCCACTCCACACTGAGCTCATCGCTTGGTTTCCCTCGGTTCGTGGTTGCGCCTCCACCCAGGAGGCGGACGAGACCGACGACGCCTGGGTGGCCCCGTGGCCCCACATCCGGCCGCCGTGGCGCGCACGGCGGGAACGGCTGCCGGCGGCACAGGTCAGCCACAGGTAAGACTAACCTAACAAGGTGAAATCCTGATCAGCGTGGAGTGTGGCCGGCACCATGGCAGCCGACGGGAACGCGACGCCTCGTGATGATCCCCGCCACTGGCGACCCCCTGCGGTGGACCGGGCTACCGCAGGAGGTGAGAGCGCGCGTGACCGCCTGATGGGGGTGCGACCTGATCGGGTGCGGCGGCGCCGCGCGGCCGAGGCGACGGGCATCCGGCCCCGACCCGGGCTCACCGGGCGCGACGCCGGCCAGTGCGCGGACCGGGTCCCGGCGGGGGCGGGAGGCACGCCGGGCGGGCCGCCCGACGGGCGCGGCTCACCACCCGGGGTGCGCCGTGGGGGTCCCATCCGCCCGAGGAC
This sequence comes from Actinoalloteichus caeruleus, assembly GCF_049311605.1. Lineage (NCBI taxonomy): Bacteria > Bacillati > Actinomycetota > Actinomycetes > Pseudonocardiales > Pseudonocardiaceae > Actinoalloteichus > Actinoalloteichus caeruleus. The sequence continues at coordinate 4,513,261 of NZ_CP186005.1, read as the reverse complement.
GTGCGGCCCCGGACATGCCGCACGCCCGGTTGGTGGTGGCCCACCAACCGGGCGTGCGGGTACGTGGCGACGGCGGCTCGGCCGTCACCGAGGGGTTCAACGCTGCTGGTCGCGGTCCCTGCGGTGACCACCCTGACCGCCGTGGCGACGGGCCCGCCCGTCCCGGGCACCACCCTCGCGGTCCGAGCGGAACGCCGGGTCCCGGCGGCTCGACCGCCCGGTACCCGCTGCGCCCCGGCCCCGACCACCGGCACGAGCGCCGTCCCGGGGGCCGTCACGACGCGGCGCCCTGGCCGGACGCTTCGGCTTCGACTCCGGCACCGGCTCCCCGCTGGGGGTCCGAGCGCCGGTGAGCTCCGCCAGCTGCTCGTCACCCGGCAGCACCCGGGTCACGGTGGGCCGCACCCCGGCGCGCCCCGTCAACGAGTTGACGCTGCGACGCTGCTCGTCGAGCACGAGCGTCACCACGGTGCCCGACTCGCCGGCCCGCGCGGTCCGGCCCGCGCGGTGCAGGTAGTCCTTGGGGTCGGACGGCGGGTCGACGTGGACGACCAGGCTCACGTTGTCCACGTGGATCCCGCGCGCCGCCACGTCGGTGGCCACCAGCACCGGAGTGGTGCCCTCGCGGAACTCGCCGAGGGTGCGGGTCCGGGCGTTCTGGGTCTTGCCGCCGTGCAGCGCCCCGGCCGCGACCCCGACCTGGCGCAGCTTGCGAGCCACCCGGTCGGCGCTGTGCTTGGTGCGCACGAACATGATGGTGCGGCCCTCACGGGCACCGATGGAGGCCAACACGTCCGGCTTGTGCTCGTCGGTGACCAGCAGCACGTGGTGGTCCATCGTGTTCACGCTCGCCGACGGCGGAGCCACCGCGTGCACGACGGGGTCGGTCAGGTACTGCCGCACCAGCGCGTCCACGTCCCGGTCCAGCGTCGCGGAGAACAGCAGCCGCTGCCCGTCGGGACGCACCAGGTCGAGGATCGCCCTGACCTGCGGCAGGAACCCCATGTCGGCCATCTGGTCGGCCTCGTCCAGCGCGCTGAGGCCGATGTCGGACAGCGAGCAGGTGCCCTGCCGGACGTGGTCGGACAACCGTCCCGGGGTGGCGATCAGCAGGTCGACCCCGCGCCGCAGCGCGTTCACCTGCTTGGGGAAGGACGTGCCGCCGACGACGGTCGCGCAACGCAGGCCGAGCGCCACCGCGAACGGCTGGAGCGCGTCGTGGACCTGCATCGCCAGTTCCCGGGTGGGCACCAGCACCAGGCCCCGGGGACGCATCGGCTGCGAGGTGCCGTCGAGCAGCCTGACCAGGAGGGGAAGCCCGAAGGCGAGGGTCTTGCCCGAGCCGGTCTGCCCCCGTCCCAGCACGTCGCGGCCGGCCAGCACGTCCGGCAGCGTCGCGGCCTGGATCGGGAACGGCTCGGTGATGCCCCGCTGGGTCAGCGCGGCGACGAGGCGGTCGGGGAGCCCGAGCTCGGTGAAGGACGGGATCGGGCCGGTGAACTCGGTGATGGTCGGTTCGAGCAGCGGCGACGGCTCGACCACCTGCGCGGAGCGGCGGGAGTCACCCCGCCGGCGGCGGGGGCGGAACCCTCCGCCTCCCCCGTTCCGGCGTGGGCCGGAACGACGGGGCGACGGGGCGCGATCCGCGGACGTAGTGGGCACAGAGAACCTCCGTGACATGGCACGCCGCGGGGACGCTCCGCGACGACAGTCGGCAGGCCGCGGAATGCGATCACAAGGACGAGCCCGGCGCCTTGGCGCCATTGGTGAACGATGGGGCACCGGTGGCCTTCGTCGAGCCATCAGCGGACGCTTGCCGACGCGTCCGTCACGGTGCGATGCGAGCCTACACGGTCGCCGTCGGTCATCGCTCACCCCGGGGTAAGCCGTCGTGCCACCCCCGGGCCCCGTCACCCTGACCTCCGCATCCCTCCCGGCACGTCCCGGTCAGCCTCCGGCGTCACCCGGCCAGGCCCGACACGCTCCGACACCACCGGGGCGCAACGCCTTGCCACCAGCCACGGCACGGGAGTCCGGCCGCCGCCACCAGCTCCGCGTACACCACGTCCGGGTCGGCGACCTCCGGCGGCAGTCCCCGAGCCCGGAACCAGGACAGCACCGAGTCGACATCCCGCCACGGGTGGGCGAGACCACACGGATCGCCCACGACGTCCACCAGCAGGGGCACGTCGATGACGACCAGGCGGCCCCCCTCGACCCGGACTCGGCATCCGTCCCGGTCGACCGGTCGCGACGCTGGTCGAGGCGGTGGCCACCGCCCGACCGGCCGGGGGCGCGGTGGGACACGCGTGGCTGGGGACTCGTCGATCGGGTCGGCCTCGCGGTCGGCGAGGCCGACGGCGCGGAAGCGGGACACGGCGGGACCTCCGGGGGAGGGCGCCCCGGCCGGCTGGGAGGAGCGGGCGGCTCCCGGCCGGCGGGCGCGGCGGGTGGGCGTACGAGGGGTGCGCGCGTCGGCCACGGGGCAACTCGGCACGGGCACTTGCTCCAAGACGGCACGCGGCGTGAACCGTGCGCCCAGCCTGACCCCACCGCCCTGCGCCGGCGACTTTCTTCGGGGTGTGGGGACCGGGTCGACGACGGCCCTCCACCGCCGTGCCCGCGCGCCCACCCACCGCTCGGGCCCGAGGGTGCCCCGGACGGCCCAGCCCTCGACCCCACCTCCCACCGGCGCGACCTGGTCCTCCCACGGCCCACCGACGCGCCGGGCGCGACGCCCCCGCCGCGGCCGGCCGGGAGGCTCCGCACGGGGCGTGGGGGAGGGGCTCCCGCGCGTGGAGGGGTCGAGCGTTCGGTCAGCCGCGCGGAACCACGAGGTCCAGCGCGGTGTCCGAGACCGGTTCCGCTCGCATCCCGGCGGCCAGGGCCAGCCCCGTCACGCCCTCGATGTCCGCCGGGGCGGTCCCGGCCGTGGCCAGCACGCGCGCCAGACGCCCCTTGTGCGCCTTGTTGTGGTGGCTGACCACCGTGCGCCCGCCCCCGGCGTCCTCGGACAGCACCCGGACCGTCACCGCGCCCGGAACCGGGGCGAACGCGGCGTACGCCCCGGACCTCAGGTCCACGACCAGCCCCTCCACGCCCGCGAGGAGCGGGGCCAGCACGGGGCGCCACACCGTGCGCGGCGCCGGCAGCCCCGGCAGTCGGCTGCCGGCCGAGAGCCGGTACGCCGGCACCCGGTCGGTCGCGCGGAGCAGGCCGAACAGCGCCGAACACACCGCGAGGCGCCGCCCGGCGCGTTCCCACTCCACCGGCCCCCACTCGCGCGCGCCCAGGGCGTCGAAGAGCACTCCGGTGTACCGGAGCAGCGCGGGAGCGGTCGGCGCGGACCACAACCTCGCGTTGCGCGCGACCTCGTCCTCCTGCCGCTCGGACAGCCCCAACGCGGACAGGCTCGCCGGCACGTCCCCGGCCAGCCCGACCAGGGCGTCGGCGACCCGGCGCCGCACCGGTTCCAACTCCGGCCAGGACAGGCCGGAGAGCCGCAGCGCGGGGCCCTGGCCGCCGCTCGACTTCGTCTCCGACGGGGGCAGCAGCACCAGCATGGTCGGGGAGGGTACTGAAGCGCCCCCGCCCGCCTCGCCACGCGTCACCCCCCGACCCCGGACCCCACCCCGCTCTCCCACGTCGGCCGCCGCCCCCGACCCGGCCGAGGACCAGCCCGGTGCGCGCACCGCGCGGATCGACGGCCCCACCGTCGGGCGACCGACGGCGGGGCGCGGAGCGGGGACGCGACGATCCGGGCGGTCGGTCCGCGGCCGGTAATCAGTCGCGGAGTGTCACGGCCGACTCGCTACTCTGCCCGCGAACCAACAAAGGCACACACTCGCGACGGCCACGCGGCGCGGCCCCGGCCGCCGGCCCGGCCTCGCGTGCGCACCCGACCAGCCGAGGAGCTTGCCGTGATTACCAGGATGTCGTCGTTGTTCCTGCGCACCCTGCGGGAGGATCCGGCGGACGCCGAGGTGCCAAGCCACCGACTGCTGGTCCGCGCCGGCTACGTCCGGAGGGTCGCCCCGGGTGGCTACTCGTGGCTCCCCCTCGGGCTGCGCGTGCTCCGCCGGATCGAGCGGATCGTGCGGGAGGAGATGGACGCGATCGGCGGCCAGGAGATCCAGTTCCCCGCCCTGCTCCCCCGCGAACCCTACGAGGCCAGCGGCCGCTGGACCGAGTACGGACCGAGCCTGTTCCGGCTGAAGGACCGCAAGGGCGCCGACCACCTGCTCGGTCCCACCCACGAGGAGTTGTTCACCCTCACCGTCAAGGGCGAGTTCAGCTCCTACAAGGACTACCCCGTCGTGCTGTACCAGGTCCAGACGAAGTACCGCGATGAGGAACGGCCCAGGGCCGGCATCCTCCGGGGCCGCGAGTTCGTCATGAAGGACTCCTATTCCTTCGACCTCGACGACGAGGGGCTCGAACGTTCCTACCAGCTGCACCGCGCCGCCTACCAGCGGATCTTCGACCGCCTCGGCCTGCGCTACGTCATCGTGTCGGCCACCTCGGGGGCGATGGGCGGCTCGGCCTCCGAGGAGTTCCTCGCCGAGGCCCCCACCGGGGAGGACACCTTCGTCCGCAGCACCGGGTCGGACTTCGCCGCGAACGTCGAGGCGGTCGTCACGCCCGCGCCGCCCGCCCAGCCGGTGGAGGACAAGCCCGAGGCGCAGGTCCACCACACCCCGGACACCCCCACCATCGACAGCCTGGTCGGGTTCCTGAACTCGGCCGGACTCGGCCGCTCCTTCACGGCGGCCGACACGCTGAAGAACGTCCTGGTGAAGACCCGCCAGCCGGGTGCGAAGGACTGGGAGCTGCTCGCGGTCGGCCTGCCGGGCGACCGGGAGGTCGACCTCAAGCGGCTGGAGTCGGCGGTCTACCCGGCGGAGGTGGCCCTGCTGGAGGAGGCCGACTTCCGGAACAACCCCTTCCTCGTCAAGGGCTACATCGGCCCGGGCGCCCTGCTGGCCAACGGGGTCCGCTACCTGGTCGACCCGAGGGTGGTCACCGGCACCGCGTGGGTGACCGGCGCCGACAAGGCCGACCACCACGTCGTTGACCTGGTCTGCGGCCGGGACTTCACCCCGGACGGCACCATCGAGGCCGCCGAGGTGCGCGAGGGCGACCCCGCACCCGACGGCGAGGGCACGCTGGTGGCCGCGCGGGGAATCGAGATCGGCCACATCTTCCAGCTCGGCAGGAAGTTCGCCGACGCCTTCGGCCTGGACGCACTGGGTCCGGACAGCAAGCCGATCCGGATCACGATGGGCTCCTACGGGATCGGGGTGTCCCGACTGGTCGCCGCGATCGCCGAACAGCACCACGACGAACTCGGCCTGGTCTGGCCGGCCTCGGTCGCCCCCGCCTCGGTGTACCTCGTCGTCGCCGGGAAGAACGAGGAGATCCGGGCCGGCGGTGAACGGATCGCCGCCGAACTGGACGCCGCCGGCATCGAGGTCATCCTCGACGACCGAACCGTCTCCCCGGGGGTCAAGTTCGCCGACGCGGAACTCGTCGGCGTGCCCTACATCGTCGTCGCCGGCAGGGGACTGGCCAACGGCGTCGTCGAGGTCAAGCGGCGCAGCACCGGCGACCGGACCGACGTCGAGGTCGGAGCGCTCGTCGACCACCTGCGCACCGCGCTGGACGCCTGACCGGACGCGGTCACGGGAGCCCCGGCTCCCGTGACCGCCACCCCGCCGGGACCGGCCCTCAGTTCAGCGGGCGCAGGCTCTCGACGATCTGCCGGAGGTCCGAGTCGGCGACGCCGTGCGCCGCGCTCTGGTCGCCCGTCGCCACGATCGCCAGCGAACCGCCGGCCGTCGACGGGATGGTCACCACGTGCACGACGCCCGTCGCCGGCAGGCAGTCGTGCGTCTGGCCCAGCAGGACCTCCGCCCGCACGTGGCTGCCCTGGGTGTTACCGCCCACCGTCACCGGCGTCGGTTCGCTGTACTCGAACTCCGAGATCGTCTCGCCCGTCTCCTGGTCGAAGTACCCGTACGCCGAACGAGCGATGTCCTCGGCGAGCTGGCGGGCGGCGGCACCCTGGTCGGGCTCGGCCACCTCCCAGATCCCCGAGGTACCCCGCGCCGAGTAGTCGAGCGCGGAGCAGAAGTCCCACTGGTAGGAGGCCGGCGCCGAGTACCAGATCTCGTCGCCGTTCTCCAGGGTGAACCCCAGCTGCTCGCGTTCCTCCCAACCCGGTGGGACGTCGTACACGGCGTTGCGCTCGGCGGACGCGACGGGAAGCCAGTCCGGGATCAGCGGAGCGGGCCCGTCCTGGCCCTCCTGCGCGGCGGCGGTCTCGGCGGTCGCCGACGTCTCCGAGGTGGGAGCCGGCGCCGGGGTGTCGTCGCCCCCGGCGGTCTCCTCCTCGCCGCCACCCACGAGCAGGACCACGGTCGCGGTGACGCAGACCACGATGACGGCGGCGAGGGCTCCGATCAACACCTTCCGCCGGCGATCGGGACCGGAGGGCTCCCCCTGCTGGCCGTACACCCCGAGGCCCGAGTACGACGGCGCTGCCGCCGAGTCGTGTCGTCCGGTCGTGGAAGCCGGGTCCCTGCCCCAGGAGTTGCCGTCACCGGGACCGCCCGGCCCACCCGTTGGCCAAGTCATGCGTGTCACCGTAGCCGGGGCCGCCGCCACCCCGGCGCGGGACGGCGAAGGCGGGCTGTGACCAGGACCACCACCCGGTGGTGGGAAGTCAGGCCCACCGGAACGCGTTGAACCCGACCGTGAGCGACCCCGTGAACATCCCGCTGTCCGTACTCGACCTGGCACCGGTCCCCACCGGCTCGACCTCCGCCCGGGCCCTCCGCGACTCGGTCGAACTCGCCCGGCACGTCGAAGGGCTCGGGTACCACCGCTACTGGGTCGCCGAGCACCACAACATGCCCGGCATCGCCAGCTCGGCGCCGGCGGTGCTGATCGGGCAGGTCGCCGCCGCCACCTCCACCATCCGCGTCGGATCGGGTGGGGTGATGCTGCCCAACCACCCGCCGCTGGTGGTGGCGGAGCAGTTCGGGATGCTCGAGGCACTCCACCCCGGGCGCATCGACCTGGGTATCGGCCGGGCACCCGGCACCGACGGGCACACCGCCGCCGCCCTGCGCCGCACCGCGAACCCGCTGTCGGTGGAGGACTTCCCCCGTCAACTGCGGGAGCTGATCGACTACTTCGGGCAGCACCCGGACGGGCCGGTCGGTCCCGGGCGGATCCACGCCGTCCCGGCCGCCGGGAACCGGCCACCGCTGTGGTTGCTGGGATCGAGCGACTACAGCGCCAGGGCCGCCGGGCTGCTCGGTCTGCCCTTCTCCTTCGCCTACCACTTCAGCGCCGCCGGCCTGCTCCCGGCGCTGGAGGTCTACCGCGACTCGTTCCGCCCCTCGGAGGTCCTGTCCGAGCCCTACGCGATGGTGGCCGCCGGCGTCGTGTGCGCCGAGACCGACGAGCACGCCCAGTGGTTGGCCGGCTCGCAGGGCCTGGCCATCCTGCGGTTGCGCACGGGCCGCCCCGGGACGCTGCCCAGCCCCGACGAGGCCGCCGCCCACCCCTTCACCCCCCTCGACCGGGAGGTGGTCGACGCCTTCCAGGCCTCCCACGTCGTCGGTTCCCCCGACACGGTGCGCGCCGGGCTCGACCGGCTCATCGCGCGCAGCGGGGCGGACGAGGTCATGGTGACCTCGCAGATCTTCGACCCGGGGGAGCGCCGCCGCTCCTACGAACTGCTCGCCGGGGCCGCCGGGCTGCGCCCCCACCAGGCCTGAGCCCGGGTCGGATCCGGCCGGGCCGGGCGCCGATCAGCCGGCCAGGAAGCTCAGACGCACCCGGCGCACCGGGTTGTCCACGTTGGTGTCCACCAGGCACACCGACTGCCAGGTCCCCAGGGCCATCCGCCCCGACAGCACCGGGACGGTCACGGAGGGCGGTACCAGCGCCGGCAGCACGTGGTCCCGGCCATGACCGGGCGTTCCGTGCTGGTGGCGCCACCGGTCGTCCCGGGGGAGCAGGTCGTTCAGCGCCGTGAGCAGGTCCTCGTCGCTACCGGCCCCGGTCTCCAGGACCGCGAGACCGGCGGTGGCGTGCGGCACCCACACGTTCAGCAGGCCGTCGGCTCGCGGCACCCGGCTCAGGAACTGCTCGCACTCGGCCGTCAGGTCGTAGACCACCTCGACCGAACCGGTGCGGATCTCGAACTCCTCACTCAACACGGTGTCCACCTTAGGAGCGCGGTGGTGCCCACCGCAGCGGAGCACGGGCCCGAGGTGGGTGGTGCGCCTGGTCGACGAGTCCCGGCCGAGGAGTGCCGCGCGGAGGGCACGACGGCGGGGAACCCGGGGCGCACCGGACCAGCGCACCGCCTCCGCCCCGGCCGCCGCCGGGACTCCCAGCCGGCCGGAGGACCGTTCCAGCGATGCGCGTGGCTCCCGAGGTCCGGGCACAGGAGGTGCGCCGCCTCCCGTCGTGGGTCGTCACCCGCTCCCCGCCGTCGCACGGCCAGCGCCGCCGCCCGCCGCCGGTTTCGAGCGCGGCGCCGTCTCACGCTCGCGGGCTCGCCGCACCCGCCGTCACCCCCACTCCTCGCCACCGGCACCGCGCCCCGACGCGCGGCGCCGCCGGCGCTCGTGGCATCGCGGGAGCCGAGCAGCCGGAACCCCCACGACGGCGCACGTGCCGGGGCAGGGAACCCGGCTCCACGGCGACTCCTCGCCGCCGCGCTGCCACGTCCCCACGCCGTGCGACGGCACCACCACGGGGCTCCCGAGGGTGCCGCGCGGTCGCGGTCGCCGAACGACCCCCGTGCTGGCGCCCGCGAGGCTGTTCCGCCCGAGCCGGCGTGGTCGTAGTCTCGGACGCGTGCGCAGTGCGTTCGGTCAGGACTTCGCGGTACCGGTCGGCTACCTGAACACCGCCAGCATCGGGATCCCGCCCGCCCTGGCAGCCGAGGCGGTCGAACGGGACATCCGGGACTGGGCAGGCGGCCGGTCGACGGCCCCCGGGTACGACCGGTGGGTCGGTGAGGCGCGCGCCGCCTTCGCGTCCCTGGTCGGGGTCGCCACCTCGGACGTGGCCGAGGGCGCCAGCGCGTCGCAGCTGGTCGGCCTGGTCGCCGCCAGCCTCCCGCCGGGGACCAGGGTGCTGACCGCGGCGGGCGACTTCACCAGCGTCACCTTCCCGTTCGCCGCCCAACGCGACAGGGGCGTCACCACCGAGGAGGTGGAGCTCGACGACCTCGTCGCCGCCGCCGAGGACCACGACCTCGTCGCGGTGAGCGCGGTGCAGTCGGCCGACGGGCGGATCGCCGACCTCGCGGGGCTCCGCGCGGTCGCCGAACGGGGCACGCCGGTGCTGCTGGACGTGACCCAGGCCGCCGGTTGGCTCCCGCTGCGGCTGGACTGGGCCGACTGGGTCGTGTGCGCCGGGTACAAGTGGTTGCTCAGCCCCCGGGGTTCGGCCTGGATGGCCCTGTCGGAGCGGGCGCGCTCCCGCACCGTCCCCCACGCCGCCAACTGGTACGCCGGGGAGGACCCGTGGCGGACCGTGTACGGCCTTCCCCTGCGCCTCGCCGCGGACGCGAGGGCCTACGACATCTCCCCCGTCTGGCTGGCCCAGGTGGGCGCCGCGCACTCCCTGCCCTGGTTGGCGGGTCTGGACCTCGCCGAGGTCTCCCGGCACGTCCTGGGACTCGCCGCTCGCTTCCGGGCCGAACTGGGGCTGGGCGAGGGTGCCTCCCCGATCGTGTCGGTGCCCGCGCCCGGGCCGATACCCGAGGTGATGGACCTGCTGGCCGGGGCTGGCGTGCGCTGCGCCCAGCGAGCGGGTGCGCTCCGCTTCTCGTTCCACCTGTACAACACGGACGAGGACGTTCGCCGCGCGGTCCACGCCCTGCGCGCGTCGGGTTCTCGGAGCGCGGCGGAGGCGGGACCCGTTTCGGCGGCTCCGTGAGTGCGGTTACGGTGTGATCTCATGTCCGACGTGGAGAGCGCACCCGACCCAGCGAGTCAGCGCGACACGAACGGGCGAGACGATGACACCGCTCCGTTGCCCGCTGTGAAGGAGGAGGTTCCTCCACCGACCTCGGCGACGGCGGGCAAGGCGTCCCCGTGGCGCGCGCCGGACGAGATGTCCGACGGCGACCCGGTGACTCCGGCCGCCGAGCGGACCGGTGGTTCCTCCGATCGCCCCACCGCGAGTGAGACCCCGGCGAGCCCGGACGGAGGCCCGGCCGAACGGTCCTCGCCCGCCCTGCGGTCCTCGGCCGCCCTGACCGCGAGCGCGCCCCCGCCCACCCCCGCCGAGCACGGTGGGACGACCCGGTCGACGCCCTCGTTGTCCCGCATGGGCGCGCCGGTCGAACCGACGCCGGACGAGAGGCCCACCACGACGATCCCGGTGGTGCCAGCGGGCCCCACACCGCCACCGGAGGCGGCCGCCACCGCCCGGGTCGGCCACTCTCCCGGGGCACCACCGCAGGGCGGTCCCGCGCATCCGGGCAGCTTCCCGTCAGGTGGCGCGGCCCACGCCCCGTCGCACTCCCCGCCTCCGGGCGTCCCCCTACCCCCGAACGCCGCACCCACGATCCAGACAGGCCCCGGTGCGCCACCCACGCCGCCACCGGGCGCGTCCGCCCCCCGAGGGGGCACCGCGGTGGACATCCCGGTGGCCGCGATCGCGCACTCCGGGCCGCCCGGAGGCCCGCCGCCCGGGGGCCCGCCGCCCGGGGGCCCGGGCGGCCCCTACGGCCCGGTCGGACCTGGCGGTCCAGGCGGTCCAGGCGGGCCCGTCGCACCAGGCGGTCCGGCGAGCGGCCCCGGCGGACCGGGCGGTCCACCTCCGAGGACCCGGGCGGCGACGGGCGGCGGCGACAACCAGAAGTACAAGCGACTCGCCCTCCAGGCGCTCGGCCTGGTCGGGGTGGCGGTGATCTCCGGGAGCCTCTACCTCGCACTGCGACCGGACGGCGGCACCGAGGACGTGCGGACGGGGGGCACCGGGGACACCACGGCGCTCGACTCCTCGGCCCCCAGCGAGTCGAGCGGACCGGAGGAGACCAGCCGCTTCGAGAAGAAGGCCGAGAGGTTCGACGAGGGCAGCCACGTCGACTGCGTCGAGTCCTCCTACGGGGGGCCGGCCCAGCAGTTCTTCGAGGAGCAGCAGTGCGAGAGCCTGCACCGCTGGCTCTACGCGACCGAGACCGACCAGGGCGAGCAGGTGGTGGTCTCCGTCGTCAGCACCACCATGCCCGACGAACAGGCCGCGCGGGACCTCCAGGCACTGCTGGACACCGACAACACCGGCAACGTGAAGGACCTGCTCCGCGAGGACGTCCGGTTCGACGGGGGCCCCACCGAACTCCACCGCCGGGGTTCGGAGTACGGGTACGCCTCGCAGTTGGAGAGCCGCACGCTGACCGTGGTGGAGACGGCCTTCTTCGACCCGGGGCGGACGGGTGACAAGGACCTCCTCCGCCAGATCGCCCAGGAAGGGCTGGAGCTCGCCTGGGACGACGGGAGCTGACGCCCGCCCGCCGTCCCCCGGAGGTGATGCGGGACGGCATCCGGCTGGTCGTCCGCGACCCCGCCGACCAGCCGGGCGTGGCAGCGGCGCCAACCCGTCGGGTGGTACCGGTGGGCCCCGCCCCGCGCCGCACGCGCCGGTGGTGGCGGACCTCAGCCGCGCCCGGGGAAGGCGACGGTGACGGGGTCCAGCCCGAGCGCCTGGCGCCACCCGACCGCCCGCCGAGCCGCGTCGACCAGCGCGGCGAAGGCCGCCGCCCGGAGTTCGCCGTCGGCCGTCCGCTCCAGCACGTACCGCCACGCCGCGGCGACGTCGGTTTCGGCGGTGAGGACCAGCACCAGCGCGGGACGGGCGTCCACCACGGGTTCGGGTGTCTGGTACGAGGGCTCCGCCGGCACCGGGTTGGTCCCTCCCGCGGTGAGCAGCGCCTCGACCTCGTCGCGGCGGCGGCGGTGCTCCGTCCGGCCCTCCGCGAGCGCCCCGTCGTGCTGTTCGTCGAGGTAGGCGTCGGCCAGGCCGTAGGCCCAGAACGCGGCGTGCTCGGCGGCGAGGGCGCGCTGGACCGCGTCGGTGGCCTCGGCCGCCGGGCTGAGCGGGGTCCCGGACGGGCTGGTGGGTTGGTTCGCGTCTGCTGACGTGCTCATGGACGGGACCTCACAGGACGTCGTGGAGGGTGGTGCAGCTGGCTGCGACCGCGGCGACCAGCCCGACCCGGAAACCCGGCACGGTGGCGACGAGGGCGCTGGCCTGCTCGCGGGACGCGTCCAGGGCGGCCAACAGCTCCTGGCGGGCCGCCTCGGGATCTCCCGGTGGTTCGGGAGGTGGGGGCGGGGCGGCCGACGAGGTGGCCGGCTGCTCCTCACCGCCCGTCGCTGGCGGGTTGGCCCGGTCGATCTCCTCGGCGAGGGCCTCGGCGTGCTCGGCGCGGTCCGAGGCCACCAGGGCGACCGCGGTGAGACCCGGGTGGGCGGCGGCGACGGCCTCGGCCAACGCCGCGTCCGCCCTGGCCGAGGCGAGCAGCGGTTCGAGCACGTCGGGTTCCGGCTCGGCGGGGGGCTCGGAGGTGCAGGCGGCGAGCACCGGCGCCGCCAGGGCTCCCAGCACGCCGGCGATCAGCAGTCTCCGTCGGCCGAAGGAGAAGCGGCCCTGCGGTGGCGAGGTCACGGGGGATCATCCTGCCAGCGGCGGTGAACCGGTCGGCCGGGCAGGGGCGCGGGCGTGCCGCCACCCACCCGGCGTGGGGCAACACGTCGAGCGGGCACGCGCTACGCTGGGCGACCACGACCGGCGAGGTGCAGCGCCGGTCGGTCCTGGGCATGCCTCCGTCGAGACGGTGTGCCACGACCCGGCCTGCACCGGGAGTGGGGAGTGTCGGACGTGCCGAGCGGGCAGGACGCCGCGGAACTCGAGACGATCGTCGCCGGAGTGGTCGACGACCTGGGCTACGACCTGGAGTCGCTCGACGTCCAGCGCGCCGGCGGGCGCCGCGTGGTCAGGGTCGTCGTCGACCGTGACAGCGGGGTCGGCCTCGACGAGATCGCCGAGGCGAGCCGTGCGGTGTCCTCGGCCCTGGACGAGCGCGAATCCGTGCTCGCCGGCCCCTACACCCTGGAGGTCACCTCGCCCGGGGTCGACCGGCCCCTCACGCGGCCGAGACACTGGCGCCGAGCTCGCCACCGCCTGGTGCGGACGCGGCTGGCGGAGGGCGGTGAGCTGACCGGCCGGGTCGGCGAGGCCGACGACGAGGGCGTCACGCTGCTCGTCGACGGCAGCCTGCGGAGGCTCGCGTTCCACGAGGTGGAGCGGGCCGTCGTCGAGGTGGAGTTCCGGCAGCCGCCGGTAGACGAACTGAAGCTGCTGGACCTGGGGGGTGCCGCCGACGACGGGGCCGCACCCGAGCAGGGCCCGAGCGAGGAGAGGCCGAAGTGAACGTGGACATCGCCGCACTGCGGGCGATCGAGCGTGACAAGGAGATTCCTTTCGAGACCGTCCTCGAAGCGATCGAGACCGCGCTGTTGACGGCCTACAAGCACACCGAGGGCCACCAGTCCCACGCCAGGGTCGACATCGACCGCAAGACGGGCGTCGTGCGGGTCCTGGCCCACGAGGTCGGCGAGGACGGGGAGCCCGGCCCGGAGTGGGACGACACCCCCGAGGGCTTCGGTCGGATCGCGGCCACCACGGCCAGGCAGGTCATCCTGCAGCGGCTGCGGGACGCCGAGCACGACCGGACCTACGGGGAGTTCGCGACCAAGGAAGGCGAGATCCTCGCCGGTGTGGTGCAGCGGGACTCCCGGGCCAACTCACGCGGCATGGTCGTGGTCGAGCTGGGGGACACCGAGGGCGTGATCCCCCCGGCAGAGCAGGTGCCCGGGGAGTCCTACGAGCACGGCAGCAGGCTGAAGTGCTACGTGGTCGGTGTCGCCAGGGGAGCCAGGGGAACCCAGATCACCCTCTCCCGGACGCACCCGAACCTGGTGCGGCGGCTGTTCGCCCTGGAGGTCCCCGAGATCGCCGACGGCGTGGTGGAGATCCCGGCGGTGGCCAGGGAGTCGGGGCATCGCAGCAAGATCGCGGTGCACTCCACCGTGCAGGGCGTCAATGCCAAGGGCGCCTGCATCGGCCCGATGGGCGCCAGGGTGCGCAACGTGATGAGCGAGCTCGGCGGCGAGAAGATCGACATCGTCGACTACTCGGAGGACCCGGCGACCTTCGTCGGCAACGCGCTCTCGCCGGCCAAGGTAGTATCGGTGGAGGTCGTCGACGAACGCGCCAAGACGGCCAGGGTGGTGGTTCCCGACTACCAGCTGTCGCTCGCGATCGGCAAGGAAGGCCAGAACGCCAGGTTGGCGGCCAGGTTGACCGGGTGGCGGATCGACATCCGGAGCGACGCCGAACCGAGCACGCCGGTCGCCGGCGGCGGGGAGTCGTCGGGCGAAGCCACGGGCGCACCAGCAGCCGGTTCGGCTGAGTGAACGGCAAGGGTTAGACTTTCATTGGATCACCACCGACCGGGGGCACCCGCGCGGTCACATCCGGGCACGCTTCCCGTGCGTACCTGTGTGGGCTGCCGAGGCCGTGTGGTGTCTTCCGAGCTACTGCGAGTGGTGGCCGTGGCCGTCGGCGAGAGCCGAGCCGCGGTCCCGGATCCCCAGCGAAGGCGGCCGGGTCGAGGAGCGTGGGTGCACCCCGACCCGGAATGCCTGCGCCGGGCCGAAAGGCGGCGCGCGTTCCCACGCGCGCTCCGGGTTCCGGGACCGCTGGACATGTCGGCGGTCGAGCGCCACCTCGGGCAGAATGCTCGGAGTATTCAGACCGACGTGGGACTTCCCCCGCGTCCGGCAGCAGAAGGAAGCAGGTCGACCCGTCATGAAGCAGCCGTGAAGCTGAAGCCATGAACGCGCTTCGACGGTAGGACGAGGTCGAGCGGGATTTGCCGCCCGGCCTCACCAGATGAGGAGAGCAGTGGCAGGCAAGGCCCGCGTGCACGAGCTCGCGAAAGAGCTCGGTGTCACGAGCAAGGAAGTACTGAAGAAACTCGCCGACCTCGGCGAATACGTGAAGTCCGCGTCCTCCACGGTGGAGGCACCCGTCGCGCGGCGACTGCGCGACGCCTTCCCCCGGTCAGGGGACTCGTCCAACGGCAAGGGCCGTCGTCCGGGGCCGCGCCCCGGCCCGCCGGCCGACAGGACCCCCGAGGCCGGTGCCCAGCCGGCGCGTGAGGTCCCCCGCCCTGGCCCGCGTCCCGGCCCCGCGCCGCGTCCGGGCCCGCCGGCGAGCACTCCGACGCCCCGTCCCCCGGCCACCGGTGGACGTCCCGGCCAGGACCGCCCGTCCGGCGCGCCGACACCCGGACCGAGGCGCCCCGCGCCCCGGCCGGCTCAGGAACAGGCTCCCCGGCCCGCCGAGGAGCCCCAGCAGCCCAGGACCGAGCAGCCCAGGACCGAACAGCCGCAGCAGCAGCCGGCCCGGCCGGCGGCCTCCGGCCCCCGTCCTGGCCCGTCGAAGCCGGGGCCGCGTCCCGGTCCGTCGCCCTCGGTGGTGCCGCCCAAGCCCCAGTCGCCGAAGCCGGGGCCCCGCGCGCCGCGCCCGGGTAACAACCCGTTCGGCGTGGGTGGTCCGGCTCCCCGTCCGGGCGGCCAGCCCCGCCCCGGCGGTGGTGGCGCTCCCGGTGGGGGTGCCCCGCGTCCCGGCGGCAACCGGCCTGACCGCGGCGGTGCCCGTGGTGGCGCTCCCGGTGGCGGTGCCCCGCGTCCGGGTGCTCCCCAGGGCTCCGGTGGCGGTGGCGGCGGCGGTTCGCGCCCGAACCCGGGCATGATGCCTCCGCGTCCGAACCCGGGCATGATGCCCCCTCGGCCGGCCCGGCCCGCCGGTGGCGGCCCCGGCGGTGGCCGTGGCGGTCGTCCCGGTGGCGGCGGTGGCGGCGGCGGTCGTCCCGGCGGCGGTGGCGGCGGCTTCCGCGGCGGTGGCGGCGGTGGTGGCGGCGGCTTCCGCGGTGGCGGTGGCGGCGGCGGTGGCACCGGCGCGCCCCCCGCGGGTGGTTTCCGCGGTCGTCCCGGTGGCGGTGGCCGTGGCCGCGGTGGAGCGGCGGGTGCCTTCGGCCGTCCCGGTGGTCCGGCGCGCCGTGGCCGCAAGTCGAAGCGGCAGAAGCGCCAGGAGTTCGACAACATGCAGGCGCCGTCGGTCGGCGGCGTGCGGTTGCCGCGCGGCAACGGCGAGGTCGTCCGCCTGCCGAGGGGTGCCTCGCTGACGGACTTCGCGGAGAAGATCGACGCGAACCCGGCCTCGTTGGTGCAGGCCATGTTCCACCTCGGTGAGATGGTCACGGCCACCCAGTCGGTCTCCGACGAGGTGCTGGAACTCCTGGGTCAGGAGATGAACTACCAGATCCAGGTGGTCAGCCCCGAGGAGGAGGACCGGGAGCTGCTCGACTCCTTCGACATCACCTTCGGTGAGGACGCCGGAGGCGACGAGGACCTGCTCCCGAGGCCGCCGGTCGTGACCGTCATGGGTCACGTCGACCACGGTAAGACGCGACTGCTGGACACCATCCGGAAGACCAACGTCCACGAGGGCGAGGCCGGGGGTATCACCCAGCACATCGGCGCCTACCAGGTCGCGACGAACCTGGAGGGCGAGGAGCGGCTCATCACCTTCATCGACACCCCGGGTCACGAGGCGTTCACCGCCATGCGTGCCCGTGGTGCGACGTCGACGGACATCGCGGTCATCGTGGTCGCGGCCGACGACGGCGTGATGCCGCAGACCGCGGAGGCGATCGACCACGCCAGGGCGGCCGACGTGCCGATCGTGGTGGCGGTCAACAAGATCGACAAGCCGGGTGCGAACCCCTCGAAGGTCCGCCAGCAGATGTCGGACTACGGCGTGGTGCCGGAGGAGTACGGCGGCGACACGATGTTCGTCGACATCTCCGCTCGGCAGGGCGTCAACATCGAGGGCCTGCTGGAGGCCATCCTGCTGACGGCCGACGCCTCGCTGGACCTGCGGGCCAACCCGACCATGGAGGCCCAGGGCGTCGCGATCGAGGCACACCTCGACCGTGGCCGTGGTCCGGTGGCGACCGTGCTGGTGCAGCGCGGCACGCTGCGGGTCGGCGACTCGGTGGTCGCTGGCGACGCCTACGGGCGTGTCCGTCGGATGATCAACGAGTTCGACGAGGACGTCACCGAGGCGCTGCCGGCGCGGCCGGTCCAGGTCATCGGGTTCACCTCGGTGCCGGGAGCGGGCGACACCTTCCTGGTGGTCGAGGAGGACCGGGTGGCACGGCAGATCGCCGACCGCCGCCGGGCCCGGCTGCGCAACGCGCAGTTCGCCGCGGCGCGCAAGCGCGTCAGCCTCGAGGACCTGGACAAGGCCCTCAAGGAGACCGGCCAGCTGAACCTGATCATCAAGGGTGACAACTCCGGAACCGTCGAGGCGCTGGAGAGCTCGCTGCTGAAGATCGACGTCGGTGACGAGGTCGAGCTCCGGGTGATCGGGCGCGGTGTCGGTGGCATCACCGAGGGCGACATCAACTTCGCCGCGGCCTCGGACGCCGTCGTGATCGGCTTCAACGTCCGGGCGACCGGCAAGGCCGACGAGCTGGCCAACCGCGAGGGCATCGATGTCCGGTACTACACGGTCATCTACCAGGCTCTCGAGGAGATCGAGCAGGCGCTGAAGGGGATGCTCAAGCCGGAGTACGAGGAGGTCGAGCTGGGCCGCGTCGAGGTCCGCGAGGTCTTCAAGTCCTCCAAGGTGGGCACGATCGCCGGCTGCATGGTCCGCAACGGCACCGTGCGGCGGAACGCCAAGGCCCGGTTGCTCCGGGACAGCGTGGTGGTCGCGGAGAACCTCTCCGTCAACACGCTGCGCCGGTTCAAGGACGACGTCACCGAGGTCCGCGAGGGCTTCGAGTGCGGTCTGACGCTCGGCTCCTACTCGGATCTCAGGGTCGACGACGTGATCGAGACCTACGAGATGCGGGAGAAGCCGCGCGGCTGAGCCACCAGGCGCTGGGCCGTCCCGGGTGGGGCGGCCCAGCGCGCTGTTCACGGCCGGTCCATGCCGGCCTACCCCGCCGACCAACACACACGGTGATGCCTGGTGTACGTGGGTGCCCTTGAACTGGACGTGCTGCTGGGCGACGTCCGCTCGCTGAAACAGAAGAGGTCGGTGGTCCGACCGGTCATCGCCGAGCTGCGGAAGCGCTACGACGCCTCCGTGGGGGAGTGCGGCCACCTCGACCTGCACCGCAGGTCGCTGGTGGGGGTGGCGGTGGCCGCCGCCGACGCGGAGCACGTCCGGGACGTCCTCGACGCCTGCGAGCGGATGGTCGCCAACCGGCCCGAGCTGGAGCTGCTGTCCGCGCGGCGCCGGCTGTTCGGCCCCGAGGACGAGAACTGACGGACAGGGCTCGGCGGGAACCCGCCGCCCCGACTTTCGACAACGCAGGTCCGCCTCGGTGCACGCCACCGGGGCCGCCCACCGGCCGGAGCCGGTGGGCCCGACGACGAGGAGACAAGGCCGTGGCAGATCCGGCCCGCGCTCGCAGGCTCGCCAAGCGGATCGCGCAGATCATCGCCTCCGCGCTCGAACACGAGGTGAAGGACCCGCGGGTGGCGAGGGTGACGATCACCGAAGCCAAGGTCACCGCCGACCTGCGCGAGGCGACGGTGTACTACACCGTCTTCGGCGAGTCCCTGTCCAGCCCTCCCGACGAGGCGGGTGCCGCCGCGGCGCTGGAGAGCGCCAAGGGCGTCCTCCGGTCCAAGGTGGGGCAGGGCACCGGCATCAAGTTCACCCCCACCCTCACGTTCGTGCCCGACAACGTGCCCGACTCCGCCAGGAGGATGGACGAGTTGCTGGCACGGGCGCGGGAGGCGGACGAGCAGGTCGCCAGGCTGGCGGCCGATGCCAGCCACGCCGGTGACCCGGACCCCTACCGGGCCGCCGACGAGGACGACGTGGACGAGGACCTCGGTGGGGAGGACACCTCCCGGGACACCGGGACCCCGCCCCGGGACACCCGAGGCGACTGACGCCCCGAGGGCGTTCGGTGGGGCAGCGCGGCCAGGCTCGCGGCCGTCCCCGCCGGCGGCGGACCGACGATGCGTGTCGGAGCGGGTGGGGCGCTCGGCCCCTCCCGCGAGTCGGGTGCGCCCGCCGCCGCTCCCGGTCCGCTCGACGGGGTAGCCGCCTCGCTCCCGACTCCTCGGCGTTCCGTTCACGGATCCGAGGGGAGAGGATTTCGTGAACGGACCGCGGTCCTCCTGGGACGGCGGCCCTCGCCTGGACCACCGCTGTGACCGGGCCGACCCGAGGGATGGAGCCACCGTGTGGAGCACCAGGCCGGAGACACCGGAGGACGGGTCGGCCATCCGCGCCGTCGCCCTCGCGGCCTTCCCCACCCCCTTCGAGGCGGACCTGGTGGACGCCCTGCGAGCCGACCAGCAGGCGTGGATCGGTGATCTGTCGGTCGTGACAGAGGACCCGGCTGGTGAGGTCGTCGGCCACGCCCTGTTCACCCGGTGCCGGGTGGGGGACGGGCCGGCACTCGCGCTCGGACCCTGCGCCGTGCTGCCGGACCACCAGGGACGGGGCGCGGGATCAGCCGCGATCCGGGCCGGGCTCGACCTCGCTCGCAGCCGAGGCGAGAACCTCGTCGTGGTGCTGGGGCACCCCGCCTACTACCCCCGGTTCGGGTTCACGCCCGCATCGGGTCTCGGTGTTCGCGCTCCCTTCGACGCGCCCGACGACGCCTTCCTGGCGCAGGCGCTCGACCCCGCCCGACCCACCCCGACCGGTCTCATCCGGTACCCGGCGGCCTTCGGGGTCTAGGGGTACCGGCGCTGCTCGGGGAAGGCGCGCCGGCCCGTGTTCGTGCCTGGCGGCGCCGCTCAGGCCGGCTCCACCGGGGTGCCGGGTTCGGCCTGGCGGCGGGCCCGGAAGGCCGCGACGTGGGTCCGGTTCGCGCAGCGGGGCGAGCAGAAGCGTTTGCGCCGGTTGGTGGAGGTGTCGAGGAAGAAGGCGCCGCAGGTCTCGTCCGCGCACCGGCCCCACCGCTCCAGGCCGTGCCGCACGACCCCCTGGGCGAGACCCCACGCCGCCGCGGCCGCCACCTCCGTGGCCGGCTGCGCGTCCACGTCGGCGACGTGCACGTGCCAGTCCAACCGGGCGGACACCGTTGCGCCCGTCCCCTCGGCCGAGGTCAACTCGGCGTTGCCCTCGTGCCCGGCGGACAGGCGGGGCCGTGGCGGGTGCGCGCCCAACAGGCCGTTGGTCTCCCGCATCACCGCCGCCGCGTCGCCCGCGACGACCGCGTCGAGTGCCCTCCGCAGCCGCAGTCGCGTTCCCCGCAGCTCACGCAGATCGTCCGCCGTCACCCGGTCCGCCCACCACGGCTCGTCGTGCAGCGCGGCGCGCAGGTCGTCGAGCGTGGTCAGGTCGGCGTTGGCGAGCCGGAGCGTGATGTCCAGGTAATCAGTGTTGTCCATGAGGGGTCCTTACCCGTACAGTGCCGCTGTCAGGGGCACGTCCCAAGTTCACACCTTACGAGGTCCGCGTGTCACAGGTCGGAGACCGGGTCAGCCCCGGCAAGCTCGCGAAGCTGGCGGTGCCGGCGCTGGGGGTTCTCGCCGCCGAGCCG
This sequence comes from Actinoalloteichus caeruleus, assembly GCF_049311605.1. Lineage (NCBI taxonomy): Bacteria > Bacillati > Actinomycetota > Actinomycetes > Pseudonocardiales > Pseudonocardiaceae > Actinoalloteichus > Actinoalloteichus caeruleus. The sequence goes on along the minus strand of NZ_CP186005.1, from coordinate 4,492,575 downwards.
TTGTACCTGCTGGTGGACACCGCCGTCGTGGGTCACCTGGGCGGCGTCCCCCTCGCGGGGTTGGCCATCGGCGCCATCGTGCTGGCCCAGGTCTCCACGCAGCTCACCTTCCTCTCCTACGGCACCACCGCCAGGGCCTCCCGGCTCTACGGCGCGGGTCGGCGTGCCGAGGCCGTCGCCGAGGGGGTGCAGGCCACCTGGCTCGCGCTCGCCGTCGGCGCGGTCCTGGTGGTGGTCGGCCAGCTGCTGGCCGTTCCGATCGCCAACGCCCTCGCCGGCCCGGGGGAGGTCGCCGACGCCGCCGTCGGCTGGTTGCGGATCGCGTTGTTCGGAGCGCCGCTCATCCTGGTGACGATGGCCGGCAACGGCTGGATGCGGGGCGTGCAGGACACCTTCCGCCCGCTGCGGTACGTGCTCGTGGGCAACGGGATCTCCGCCGTCCTGTGCCCCCTGCTCGTGCACGGCGCGGGCTGGGGGCTCAACGGCTCCGCCGTGGCGAACGTCGTCGCCCAGACGATCTCCGCCGGGTTCTTCTTCCACGCCCTGGCCAGGGAACGGGTGCCGTTGCGCCCGGAACCCGCGGTGATGCGCGCCCAGCTCAGGATGGGCCGCGACCTCATCCTGCGCAGCCTCGCCTTCCAGGCCTGCTTCCTCTCGGCGGCCGCCGTCGCCGCGCGGCACTCCGTGGCGGCCGCCGGCGCCCACCAGATCGTGCTCCAGCTGTGGACCTTCCTCTCGCTGGTCCTCGACTCGCTGGCCATCGCGGCGCAGGCACTGGTCGGGGCGGCCCTCGGCAGGTCCGACGCCCGGCAGGCCCGGGGAGTGGCCCGCCAGGTCGCGCTCTACGGGTTCGTCTTCGGCGCGGTGTTGGCCCTCGGTTTCGCGGCGGTGTCCCAGGTCCTGCCCCGTGTGTTCACCCCCGACGCCGCCGTGCTGGCGGAGGTGCCCGGCGCGTGGTGGTTCTTCGTGGCGCTGCAACCGGTCGCCGGCGTGGTCTTCGCGTTGGACGGGGTCCTGCTCGGCGCGGGGGACGCGGCCTTCCTGCGGACGGCGACGCTGATCAGCGCCCTCGTCGGGTTCCTGCCCCTGATCTGGACATCCATGGCGATGGGCTGGGGCCTGCGGGGGATCTGGACCGGACTGGCGGCGTTCATGCTGCTGCGGCTGGCGGCGGTGCTCGGGCGGGTCAGGTCGGGGCGGTGGGCGATCACCGGCGCGACCCGCTGACACCCGTGCCGGACGCGGCCCGGGTGCCGACCCCGGGCCGTGGACCCGACGGCGGGTTAGGGCAGTATGTGCGCCCGTGCCAGGCGCGAACCGTTCCTCCCGTTCCCGTGACCGTCGTCCGACCGCCCCTTCCGGGCTGCTCGTCGTGGACAAGCCCTCCGGCATGACCTCGCACGACGTGGTGGACCGGGCCCGCCGCCTCCTCGGCACCCGCAAGGTCGGCCACGCGGGAACCCTGGACCCGATGGCCACCGGTGTGCTGATCCTCGGCGTGGAACGCGGGACCAAGCTCCTCGGGCACCTCGCGCTCGACACCAAGGCGTACCTGGCGACGATCCGGCTGGGAGCCTCGACGACCACCGACGACGCCGAGGGCGAGACCCTCGGCGAAGCGCCCGCGGCCGACGTCGACGAGCAGGCCATCCGCGCGGGCATCGCCGCGTTGACCGGTGACATCGAGCAGGTGCCCAGCGCCGTCAGCGCGGTGAAGATCGCCGGCCGCCGCGCCTACGAACTGGTCCGCGCGGGGGAGAAGGTGGAACTGCCGCCGCGGCCGGTCACCGTCCACCGCTTCGACCTGCTCGCGGTGCGCCGGCTCGCCGCGACCACCGAGCTCGACGTCCTGGTCGAGTGCTCCTCCGGCACCTACGTCCGCGCGCTCGCCCGGGACCTGGGGGCGGCCCTCGGCGTCGGCGGCCACCTCGGCGAGCTGCGCCGCACCAGGGTGGGCCCGTTCGGCATCGTCAGCGCTCGCACCCTGGAGCAGGTGGAGGCGGAACCCGGCCTGTCGATGGGCCTGGACGACGCCGTGGCCACCGCCTTCGCCCGGCGCGAGGTCAACCAGGCCGAGGCGACGGCGCTGGCGCACGGCCAACGTCTCTCCCCGACCGGGCGGCGGGGTGCCTACGGGGTCTTCGCCCCGGACGGGAAGGTGGTCGCGCTGGTCACCGAGGAGGGCGGGGTGACCCGGCCGCTGGTGGTGCTGGCCGGCTCCGGCGGCTGACCAGGCCGGGACCGCCGCCGCCTCCACCCGGGGGCGGCGGGGCGGACCGCCGTCGTAGTCTGCGTGTCATGCAACGCTGGCGTGGCTTGGAATCACTCCCTGGCAACTGGGGTCGCTGCGTGGTGACCATCGGGATCTTCGATGGTGTGCACCGGGGCCACCAGCGACTCATCGGCACCGCTGTGGAACAGGCCAGGAAGCAGGGCATCCCCAGCGTCGTCATGACCTTCGACCCGCACCCCGCCGAGGTCGTCCGCCCTGGCAGTCATCCGGCGCAACTCACCAGCCTGCGACGCCGCGCGGAACTCGTGCAGGAGCTGGGGGTCGACGTCTTCTGCGTGATCCCCTTCACGCAGGAGCTCGCGCGGATGCCCGCTGACGAGTTCGTCCACGGGCTGCTCGTCGACCAGCTGCACGTCGCCACCGTGGTGGTGGGCGAGAACTTCACCTTCGGCCACCGCGCCGCCGGGGACGTCGCCCTGCTCAACCGCCTGGGCCGCCGGTTCGGCTTCACCACCGAGGGCACCGAACTCCTGTCCACGGAGCGGGTGACCTTCTCCTCGACCTACGTCAGGTCCTGCGTCGCGGCGGGCGACGTGGGCGAGGCCGCGGCGGCGCTGGGCCGCCCCCACCGACTGGAGGGAGTGGTGATCCGGGGTGAGGGCCGGGGCCGTGACCTCGGTTTCCCGACCGCGAACCTGTCCACCGCCCCGCACGCGGCGGTCCCAGCCGACGGGGTCTACGCCTGCCTGTTCGGCCACCGCAAGCGCACCGAACCGCATCCGGCCCGGGTCCGCCCCGCCGCGGTCTCGGTCGGTACCAATCCGACGTTCTCCGGTTCGGAGCGCCGGGTCGAGGCCTTCGTGCTGGACGCCGACGAGGACTTCTACGGCGAGCACGTGGAACTCGACTTCGTCGAACGGTTGCGGGACATGGAGCGGTACGACTCGGTGGACGCGCTCGTCGAGCAGATGGAGCGGGACGTGGTCCGGACCCGGGAGCTGGTCGGCGACGGGCGCTGACCGTCCGCGCTCCTCGTGTCGACCGCCCACCTGGGCCGATGGCGCCGGGTGCGGGGGAGGTGACGTGGCCCCAACCTGTCGGTTGCCCACCTCGAGGCGGAACTGACCTGGCAGGATACGTCTGGGTGGCCAGCCTGACGACGATGACACGGCCAGGGAGCGGGAACGTGGAGGAGCAGCAGATTGTCCAGCGCAACCTCGCGCTGCAACGCGAGTGGTACGGGGAACCACTCGGCGACCGCGTGCGACGGCTCGTCGTCGCCTACAGCATCTCCCAGGCCCAGCTGGCCGACGTCCTCGGCATCAGCGCGCCGATGTTGAGCCAGGTGATGAGCGGCCGGCGGGCGAAGATCGGCAACCCCGCCGTGCTGGCCAGGTTGGTCATGTTGGAGCGGAAGGTCCTCACCCCCGACGTCTCCACCGGCGAACGGGAGGCCCTGCAACGGGCGCTCGACGAGGTGCGCGCGTCCCGACCCACCGTGGGGCGGGGCTCGCTGCCCGTCGACGACGGCACCGGCGAGCAGGTCACGTTGACCTTCCTGGCGAAGACGGCCTCGTTCGACGAACTGGTCGGCGCGGCCGAGCTGATCGAGGAGAAGTACCCGAAGCTGGCCCGGCTGCTGCGCTACGCGGCCAGGGAGTGACGGGGTCCCGTGCGGCTGTTCACCGCGTTGTGGCCACCCGACGACGTGGTTCGTGATCTCGCGGCCGCCCTCCGCCCCGGCGAGCAGGCGGTCGTCCCCGCCCCGGCTCGTCCGGTGCCGGAACGGGAGTGGCACGTCACCCTCGGCTTCCACGGTGAGGTGACCGACCCGGCCAGGCTGGCGGCGGGACTGCGGGCCGCGCTCGGCGGTCGTCGCGCCCCCACGGTGCGGATCGCCGGTGCCGGGGTCTTCCCCGGCGTGCTCTGGGCCGGGGTCGAGGGCGCGGGCCCAGAGGACGAGGCGGCGTTGTCGGCCCTCGTGGCCGCCGTCGGGGAGTCCGACCCCGGGGAGTACCGGCCGCACGTCACCCTCGCCCGGTGGCCCCGGCGCGCGACCCCCGACCTGGCAGCGCTGACGGCGCTGACGTCGTACGCCGGCCGGTGGTGGACCCCCGAGGAGGTCCTGGTCGTGCGCAGCGACGCTCGGGAGCGTCCCCGCTACTCCGCCTACCAGCGGATCGCCCTGGGCCCTCCTCCGGGGGCGCCGTGAGCGCCCTCCCGGGGCAGCGGGGACCGACGGGCGTCGTGACCAGCGGAGGGGGATGCGTCCGCGTGCCAGAACGTACGTTCTGACGTGGGGAGTGCTATCGTGACGGCCGGGTCCGGCTGCGTTCCGTGGCGGCCGTGACCGTCTTACCCCGGCGTGGCTTTGCGCGACCAGGCGCATGACCTGCATGAGGAGCCGACGGGAACCAGCGGGAACAGGGCGGATGGCCGTGCCGACGACGTCGGTGTGTCCTCCGTCCGGGCTGGGGTCGTCGTCACCGTGTCCAGGGGCCGCACGGAAATCTGTGAGGAGATGACACGTGGCACTGTCCACCGACGAGAAGAAGCAGGTCCTCGGCGAGTACGGCCTGCACGACAGCGACACCGGGTCCCCCGAGGCCCAGGTCGCGATGCTGACCAAGCGCATCACGGGCCTGACGGAGCACCTGAAGACCCACAAGCACGACCACCACTCCCGTCGTGGTCTGCTGCTGCTGGTCGGCCGCCGCCGCCGGCTGCTCAACTACCTGACGAAGGTGGACATCGAGCGCTACCGGTCCCTGATCAGTAGGCTCGGACTGCGTCGATGACGCCAGGCCGAGGGGGAGCAGCCGAGTCGGCTGCTCCCCCTCGGCACATAGAACGACACCGGCCGGGTCCCCCCGGGCGGAGACAACCACAGAGCGAACGCGCCGAACCGACCACGGGGAGACCTGTCCGCCGGTCCTCGGTAGTGGCTTTCGGGCAGCTCGGCCCGGGAGCTTCGATCGAAGACCGGCCTCGAGTGGACCGCGACCCCTGGTGGCGTCGGACGCGTCGCAGATGAGGAGAACCTGTGACGGACAACGACTTCACCGAAGTCACCGCGACGATCGACAACGGGAAGTTCGGCACCAGGACGGTGCGCTTCGAGACGGGCCGGCTCGCCAAGCAGGCCGCCGGCAGCGTCGCCGCCTTCCTGGACGACGAGACGATGCTGCTGTCGGCGACCACCGCCTCGAAGCAGCCGAAGGAGCACTTCGACTTCTTCCCGCTCACCGTCGACGTCGAGGAGCGGATGTACGCGGCCGGGCGGATCCCCGGTTCGTTCTTCCGCCGGGAGGGCCGTCCCTCCACCGACGCGATCCTGACCTGCCGGCTCATCGACCGGCCGCTGCGGCCCTCCTTCGTCGACGGGCTGCGCAACGAGGTCCAGGTCGTCGTCACCGTGATGAGCCTGAACCCGGGCGACCTGTACGACGTGCTGGCCATCAACGCCGCCTCGGCGTCGACCCAGCTCTCCGGTCTGCCCTTCTCCGGCCCGATTGGCGGCGTGCGCGTCGCCCTCATCCAGGGCCAGTGGGTGGCGTTCCCGACCCACGAGCAGCTCCAAGAGGCCGTCTTCGACATGGTCGTCGCCGGCCGGATCGTCGGTGACGACGTCGCGATCATGATGGTCGAGGCCGAGGCCACCGAGCGCACGATCGAGCTGGTCGGCGAGGGCGCCCCCTCCCCGACCGAGGAGGTCGTCGCCCAGGGCCTGGAGGCCGCCAAGCCCTTCATCCGGGTGCTGTGCGAGGCCCAGCAGTCGCTGGCCGACTCCTCGGGCAAGGAGCGCCTGGAGTTCCCGGTGTTCCCGGCCTACGAGCAGGACGCCTACGAGGCCGTCGAGCGGGTCGCCTCGGCCGACCTTGCGCAGGCGCTGACCATCTCGGGCAAGCTGGAGCGCGAGGACCGCATCAGCGAGGTCAAGCAGGCCGCGGTCGAGAAGGTCGGCGTCGGTGAGGGCGAGGCCTTCGCCGGTCGGGAGAAGGAGATCTCGGCCGCGTTCCGCTCCCTGACCAAGCAGCTGGTCCGGCAGCGGGTGCTGCGGGACCGGGTCCGCATCGACGGCCGTGGCCTGGCCGACATCCGGAGCCTCGGCGCCGAGGTGTCGGTGATCCCCCGGGCGCACGGCTCCGCGCTGTTCGAGCGGGGTGAGACGCAGATCCTGGGCGTCACCACGCTGAACATGCTCCGCCTCGAGCAGACGCTGGACACGCTGGCGCCCGAGACCACCAAGCGGTACATGCACCACTACAACTTCCCGCCCTACTCCACCGGTGAGACCGGTCGGGTCGGTTCGCCGAAGCGGCGGGAGATCGGCCACGGCGCGCTCGCCGAGCGCGCCCTGGTGCCGGTGCTGCCCACCCGCGAGGAGTTCCCGTACGCGGTCCGGCAGGTGTCGGAGGCGCTCGGCTCCAACGGGTCCACCTCGATGGGTTCGGTCTGCGCGTCGACGCTGTCCCTGCTCAACGCCGGTGTTCCGCTGAAGGCCCCGGTTGCCGGCATCGCGATGGGTCTGGTGTCCGACGAGGTCGACGGGGAGACCCGTTACGTCGCGATGACCGACATCCTCGGTGCCGAGGACGCCTACGGCGACATGGACTTCAAGGTCGCCGGCACGAAGGACTTCGTGACCGCCCTCCAGCTGGACACCAAGCTCGACGGCATCCCCTCGGAGGTGCTGGCCCAGGCGCTCCGGCAGGCCTACGACGCCAGGGTGACCATCCTCGAGGTGATCACCGAGGCGATCGACCGGCCCGACGAGATGAGCCCCTACGCCCCGCGCGTCACCAGCATCAAGATCCCGGTGGACAAGATCGGTGAGGTCATCGGCCCGAAGGGCAAGATGATCAACTCGATCACCGAGGAGACCGGCGCCGACATCTCCATCGAGGACGACGGCACGATCTACGTCGGCGCGGGCGACGGCCCGTCCGCGGACGCGGCGATCGACAAGATCAACGCGATCGCCAACCCGCAGCTGCCGAAGGTCGGTGAGCGTTTCCTCGGGACCGTCGTCAAGACGGCCGCCTTCGGGGCCTTCGTCTCGCTGGTGCCCGGCAAGGACGGCCTGATCCACATCTCCAAGCTCGGCAACGGCAAGCGGATCGGCAAGGTCGAGGACGTGGCCAAGGTCGGCGACAAGCTCCGCGTGGAGATCGCCGACATCGACAGCCGCGGCAAGATCAGCCTGGTCCTCGTGTCCGACGAGGAGCAGGCGAGCAGCGAGCCCGCCGAGGCGCCCGCCGACAAGTGACGACGTGGCACACCCTGACCGCGGGCGCCTCCGGAGGCGCCCGCGGTCACCTGTCTGGCGTGGAGTCCCGGTGGTGAGTTGGATGGAAGCCAATGCCTCGTCGCTCGACGGCGGAACGGTGCTGGAAAGCGGACCCGACGGGCACCTCGTCCGCCGCAGCGTCCTGCCCGGTGGCCTGCGGGTGCTCACCGAGCGGGTGCCGGGAGTGCGCTCGGCCTCGGTGGGGATCTGGGTCGGAACGGGTTCTCGTGACGAGGAACCCGAGGTGGCCGGCGCCGCCCACTACCTGGAGCACCTGCTGTTCAAGGGCACGGCGCGCCGGACCGCGGCGGAGATCGCCGAGGAGGCCGACGCCGTCGGTGGTGAGCTGAACGCCTTCACCGCCAAGGAGCACACCTGCTACTACGCGCACATGCTCGACAGCGATCTGCCGCTGGCGGTGGACCTGATCTGCGATGTCGTGTTCGACGCGTTGATCAGCCCCCGGGACGTCGAGGTGGAACGCGGCGTGGTCCTCGAGGAGATCGCGATCCGCGACGACGATCCCGAGGACCTCCTGCACGAGGCGTTCTGCACCACGGTCCTGGGGGACCACGCCCTGGGCCGCCCGGTGCTGGGCACCGAGGAGTCCATCACCGGGATGACCGCCTCGGCCCTCCAGGGCTTCTACCGCCGCCGGTACACCCTCCCGCACATGGTGGTGGCGGTGGCCGGCAACGTGGACCACGACGAGGTCGTGACCCTGGTCGGCAAGGCACTCGCCGGGCGGCTCGCCGGGGCGGAGGTGCCGGTCGGGCCGCGGCGGGGAGTCGCGGAGATCCCCGGCCGGCGACGCCTGGTCCTCGAACACGCCGACAGCGAGCAGGCCCACCTGATGCTGGGCATGCCCTCGATCCACCGGCACGACGACCGCAGGTTCACACAGCGGGTGCTCAGCGCGGCCCTGGGCGGCGGCATGAGCTCCCGGCTCTTCCAGGAGGTGCGGGAACGGCGTGGCCTGGCCTACTCGGTCTACTCGTCGGTGGCCTCCTACGCCGACACCGGCAGCTTCAGCGTCTACGCCGGTTGCCAGCCGGCGCGGCTCGGTGAGGTGGTCCGGGTCGTGCGTTCGGTGCTCGCCGACGTCGCCGAGGGCGGCCTCACCGACGCCGAGGTGGCCAGAGGACGAGGGCAGCTCCGGGGTGGGTTGGTGCTCGGCCTGGAGGACAGCGGGTCGCGGATGTCCCGCCTGGGCAAGGGCGAACTGAACTACGGAACCCACCTGCCGGTCTCCGAGGAGCTGGCCATGATCGACGCGGTCCGCGTCGAGGACGTGTCCGCGCTGGCCGCGGAGTTGTTGCGCCGCCCGCTCAGCGTCGCCGTGGTCGGCCCGTACTCTCACCCCGACGAACTCCCAGCCGAAGTGCACGAGGTGATCAGGTGAGCACTGTTGACCAGCCGTCCGGACCGGTTCGGGTTGGGGTGATCGGCGCTCGGGGCCGGATGGGTTCCCAGGTGTGCCAGGCAGTGGAGGGCGCCCCGGACCTGGAACTGGTCGCGGCGCTCGACTCCGGCGACCCCCTGGAGCGGCTCACCGGGGCGGGCGCCCAGGTGGTGGTGGAGTTCACCCGGCCCGACGTCACCATGACCAACATCCGGTTCTGCGTCGACCACGGAATCCACACCGTCGTCGGCACCAGCGGGTTCGACGACGAGCGGTTGGCGAGCCTGTCGGAGCTGGTGGCCGAGCACCCGGGGGTGGGCGTGCTCGTCGCGCCGAACTTCGCGATCGGCGCCGTCCTCGCCATGCGGTTCGCCGAGCTCGCCGCCCGGCACTACGAGTCGGCCGAGATCATCGAACTGCACCACCCGCGCAAGGTCGACGCGCCGTCCGGCACCGCCGACCGCACCGCCCGGCTGATCGCCGGAGCCCGGCGGGACGCCGGCCTCGGAGCGGCCCCCGACGCGACCACCCAGCAGGTGCCCGGGGCCCGGGGCGCCGACATCGCCGGGGTTCCCGTGCACTCGGTCCGCCTCTCCGGGCTGGTCGCGCACCAGGAGGTGCTCTTCGGGTCGGAAGGGGAGACCCTCACCATCCGGCACGATTCGGTGGACCGGTCGTCGTTCATGCCCGGTGTGCTGCTCGCCGTCCGCGAGGTCGGGGCCCGGCCCGGGGTGACGGTGGGCATCGACCCGCTGTTGGGGCTCCGGTGAGGGCTCGGGCCGCCGCCGTCGTCCTCACGGCGGCCCTCGTCGTCTACCTGGTCCTGTTGGCCGGTCGGGCGTGGTTGCTGGTCACCTCCGGCGACCCGGTCGCCGTGCTCCTCGGTGCGGCGGTGCTCGCGTTGCCGCTGCTCGGGGTGTGGATGGTCGTCGCCACCTGGCGGTTCGGGGCCCGCACGGCCCGGCTGGGGGAGCGCATCGTGGCCGAGGGAGGGCTTCCCGACGAGTCCCACCTGCCGACCATGCCCTCCGGCCGGATCGAGCGGGACGCCGCCGACGAGTTCTTCGCGGCCCGGCGGGCCGAGCTCGACGAGGCGCCGGGGGACTGGCGCAGCTGGTTCAAACTCGCCAGGGCCTACGACCTGGCCGGCGACCGCCGCCGGGCCCGGGAGGCCATGCGGCGCGCGGTCGACCTGGAACGTGGGACGACGGGCTGAGGGCGCTCACCTCGGGTCGGCGTCCGACGGGACGCCACCGGCCCCGCCGCCCCGCTCGACGAGCGGGATGTCCAACGGGCCGGTGAGCCGCACCTCCCGGAAGGGGCGACCACCCGCGTCGAGGGTGCGGGCCGTGCCGTCCGGTTCCCAACCGGCCTTCCGGTAGAAGGACTCCGACGCGGTGTCGGACTGGGGGAGCCAGGTCACCCCCCGCTCCGCCCCCTCGCCGCGGAGGGCCTCGCCCGCGGCGGCCAGCAGCCGTCCCGCGTGCCCTCGCCGCCCCCAACGGGGTTCCACGAGGAGCACGCTGACCAGCCCCACCCGGTCGGAGTCCTCGGGCAGGGCGCCGTCGGCGGAGGCGACGGCCTCGGCCGGCGCGGGCCCGGCGGCGCAGAACCCGACCGTCCACTCGCCCTCGGTGGCGACGAACACCCGGGCCGTCGGCTGGGCCAGCGCCTCCCGCCACGCCTCCTCGGCGTCCGGGGTGTCCAGGGTGGCCAGCACCTCGGGCGGCAGCAGGTCCGCGTAGGCGGCCTGCCAGGTGACCCGCTGAATCCTCGTGATCTCACGGGCGTCCGCGGTCACGGCTGGTCGAACATCGGCTACGGCCATGCGCACCAACGTATCCCGCACCGCCCGGACGAGTGGCCCCCGGGCGGGGCCGTCGCGGCGCCACCCCGACGGGTCGGGGTTCTCGGCAGGGCGCGGCACGGGGGTGAGGTCCCCGAGCGCGGAAAGGGCGGGGTGGTGCGACGCCGGCGCGCGGGCCGGGCCGAGGAGTTCCACGGGGCTGGGACCCGGCGGACCCTGTCGCCCGTCCCCGGGCCAGAGGGCGTGGGAGAAGGCGCCAGCCGGTGGGCCGCCTCCGTGGTTGTCGGTCCCCCGTGACAGCATCCCCGGACTGTGCAGACGATGAGTGGTTCGGCCGCGACCAGGCTCGCGCTCGGGGCGCAGGGGTTCACCGACGCCCGACCCACCGGCAGACCCACGAGGCACCACCTCAAGCGGGTGCTGAAGCGGGTCAGGCTGCTCCAGCTCGACTCGGTCAACGTCGCCGTACGAGCCCACTACATGCCGGTCCTGAGTCGGTTGGGTCCCTACGACCGGGCGCTGCTCGACGACGCCGCCTGGACCGACAGCCCCGCCCGGCCCCGGCTGCTCGTCGAGGACTGGGCGCACGAGGCCAGCCTCGTGCCCGTCGCGGACTGGCCACTCCTGGGCTGGCGGCGGGAGGCCTACCGCCAGCGGTACGAGCACCACCGGGCGGCGCTGGAGGAACGCTCCCCGGGACTCGCCGACGAGGTGCTCGACGCGGTCAAACGCCTGGGACCGATCAGCGCGGGCGCGCTGGAACGGGAGCTGACGGGCGCCGGTTCGGGGTCGCGCGGCGGGTGGTGGAACCGGAGTGACACCAAGAACATGTGCGAGTACCTGTTCGGGGTGGGCGCGTTGACCACCGGCACCCGGCGGTCCTTCGAACGGCGCTACGACCTCCCCGAACGGGTGCTCCCCCCGACCGCGTTCGCCCGGACCCCGCCGGACCGGGACGAGGCCGCGCGGGAACTGGTGCTGCGGTCGGCCGGGGCCCTCGGCGTCGCCACGGAACCAGACCTGCGTGACTACTACCGCCTGCCGACCTCGGCGTCGAAGGCGGCCGTCGCGGAGTTGGTGGACGCCGGATCGCTGGAGGCCGTCGAGGTGCGCGGCTGGGACCGGGCCGCCTACCGGTTGCCGGGCGCCAGCGTTCCCCGTCGCGTGGAGGGCCGCGCGCTGCTGTGCCCGTTCGACCCGCTGATCTGGCGACGGGAGCGGGCGGAGCGGCTGTTCGGCTTCCATTACCGCATCGAGATCTACGTGCCCGAGAGCAGGCGGGTGCACGGGTACTACGTCTTCCCGTTCCTGCTCGACGGTGAACTCGTCGCCCGCGTCGACCTCAAGGCGGACCGGGCCGCCGGGGTGCTGCGGGTTCCCGGGGCGTTCCTGGAGGAAGGCCGACCGGTGGCCAGGACCGCCGCGGAGCTCGCGGGAGCCCTGCGGGAGATGGCGGAGTGGTTGGAGCTCGACGGTGTCGTGGTGGGAGGGCGAGGGGACCTCGCGGATCCCCTCGCCCGGGCCGTAGCGGGTTCGGGCGGGGGCTGACCCCGCCCGCGGCCCGTGCGGGGCCCGCCGGTTCACCGGCGGTCAGGAGTCCCCGGTGCTGGCCACGAGCACCCGACCCATGCCGGACCTGGCCCGTACGCGCAGACCGACCTCGCCGTCCGAGGGTGGGCGGTCGGACACGGCGAGCGCGCTGCGGAAGCCGCCCAGGGGGGCGTGCACGTCGAGTTCGGTGTGCACACCCCTGGCGATGCCGATCCGGAGCTGGCCGGTGCCCGTGGTCAGCCGCAGGTTGCCCTCGACGGCCTCGGTGACGGTGATATCGCCGGCGCCGGAGCGGACCGTGACGTCGCCGCGCACGGTGCCCAACCGCACCCTGCCCAGGCCGGTGCGGATGGCGGTCCGCCCGCTCACCTCGGTGAGTTCCACCTCGCCGGCCCCGCTGTGCACCGTCGTCTCGCCCCGCACGCGGGTCAGCCGGACCCGCCCAGCGCCGCTGCCGACGTCCACCCGGCCGTCCGAGGCGTCGGCGCGCACCTCGCCGGTGCCCGCCCGCAGGTCCAGCCCGGCGGCCTCCCCGGTCACGGTGACGTCCCCGGTCTCGGTGCGCACGGTCACCCTGGAGCTGCTGGGTACCCGCACCAGCAGGGACATCGGAACTGACCGCAGCGGCAGGCTCTGGGGTGAACGGACCAGGAGCCGGTTGTCACCGTGGTCGATCCGGGTGCGCTCGATCGCCTTGGCGGCGAGGTCGACCGAGTCGCCCTCGGCCCGCTCGGTGGCCCAGCCGACGATGTCGAGGAGGCCGCCGGCCCACCCGGCCCCCCGGTCGGGAGCGTGTCGGAGCTCGGCGCTACCGCCGCTGGCACCGCCGAGTTCGACGGTGACGTCGCAGTCGGCGACGCCGATGTCCAGGTCCACGGGCCCGTCGGCCTCGAACTCCACCCGTCGGTACCGGGCCTGCCTGGCCTGCCCGTCGTGGTCGCTGTCGGTCGTCATCGTCGTCCTCACGGTCGTCGTCGCCTTGGAGGCGGGGAGGGGGTGGGTGAGGGGCGCGCGCGGCGCCCTCGGTGCGGGCGGCAGGGGGGAGGAAGGGCTCAGCCTCGAACCCAGCCGTGCACCCCGCCGTCGCCGTCCCGGTCCCGCCCGGTCCCACGCCGGTCCTCCTGCCCGCCGGGCCGCTCACCCCGGGGAGGTGGACCTCCCCGGTGCGCCTGACCGCTCCAGGGGCCGTGCAGGGCACCCTGCACCGCCTGGGCGACCCACGAGTTCAGCGAGACGCCCTGCGTCGCGGCGGCCTGCTCGGCCTTGGACTTGATCTCGTCGAACAGTCGCAGGGTGATCCGGCTGATGTCACCCTCGGCGGGGGGCGGGGGCGGGGGCGGCGGGGGTGGGGGAGCGGACTCCGGGTGCTCGGCCGACTCGGTGGCGGGACCACCGACCGGGGTGACGACGACGTTGACGTCCCGCCCGCTGATCCGCACGTCGACGACGTGGTCGTCCAGGTTCGACGTGACCTCGGCGGCGAGGTCGGAGAGCGCGTTCATCAGCGCCAGTCGGACCGCGGGTTCCACCGCTCCGGCCAGCAGCGTGGCCGCCCGCCTGGTCTCCTCGTCCCCGGCGGAGGCCGCCGAGGCGAGGTCCTTCCTCAGTTGAGCGACGTACGGTGAGAGATCCATGACACCACTATGACATCACCGATGGCGTCATTCAAGGGGAAATTGACGCACAGGTGGTGTCATCAGGGGAGGGTGGGTGGTGTCGTCGCCGTGTCGGACCCTCGCCGGACCCCCGCCCGATCGGGCTCCTCCTCCCACCTCGAAGGCCCCGAGAGCAGGGCGGTTAGGCTGCCGGGCGGGCTGCAAGCCGCCGCCCGGATCGGGAAGCGGTCCGGAGCCGATCGTTGAGGGAGTCGTTGGGCCGTGACCGAGCTGGTGTCGCCGAAGGTGCAGTTGATCGCCAAGACGGAGTTCACTCCGCCGGCCGACGTGCCCTGGGAGACGGACGCCGAGGGCGGTGAGGCGCTCGCCGAGTTCGCCGGCCGCGCCTGCTACCAGTCCTGGCGCAAGCCCAACCCGGCCACCGCCACCAACGCCGGCTACCTCCGCCACATCCTCGAGGTGGGCCACCTGTCGGTCCTCGAGCACGGCACCGTCAGCTTCTACTTCACCGGCGTCTCCCGCTCGCTGACCCACGAGCTCATCCGGCACCGCCACTTCTCCTACTCGCAGCTCTCCCAGCGGTACGTGCCCGAGCGCAAGGCCGCGATGGTCGAACCCGACGTCATCGCCGAGGACCCCGAGCTCCACGCGAGGTTCCAGGCCGCCGCCGAGGCCAGCGTCGCCGCCTACAACGAGCTGCTCGCCGGGCTGGAGGAGAAGTTCGCCGACCTGCCCAACGCCACCCTGCGCCGCAAGCAGGCCAGGCAGGCCGCCAGGGCGATCCTGCCCAACGCCACCGAAACCCGCATCGTGGTGACCGGCAACTACCGCGCCTGGCGGCACTTCATCGCCATGCGGGCCACCGAGAGCGCCGACGTCGAGATCCGCGCGCTCGCGGTCGAGTGCCTCCGCCAGCTCCACAAGGCGGTGCCCAACGTGTTCGGCGACTTCGAGATCTCGGCGCTGCCCGACGGCACCGAGATCGCCTCCAGCCCCTACGTCACCGAGGGCTGACCCGAGGCGACCTCGGGCACCGGGAACGGCCTCCCGGCCCACCGACCGCTCCGGCTCACCACCGACCCACGCGACCACCTGATCCCGCGCTACCCACCCGACACCCCCGGCCGCCCTGGCCGGTCCGGGCCTGGTGTCGGTTGACCAGGACCGAGGCGGAGCTGTCGGTGGTGCGCCCCGCGGCGGGCGCCCCCACCGCACCCGCCGTCGAACCGGGCTGGCGGCTGCTCGCCGTCGACGGCCCCCGGACCTTTCCCTCCCCGGCGTGCTCGCCGGCCTGGCCACCACCCTCGCCGAGGCCGGCGTCAGCCCTGTTCGCCGTGTCGACCTTCGACACCGACTACCCGCTGGTGACGTCCGACCGCCTCCCGGGCGCCCGCCGGGCCCTCGCCGCCGCCGGCTACCTCGTGGAGGGTGAACCCGCTGGCCAGCGCCCGTGAACCCGCCACGAGGGCGGGCACGCGCGGTGCCGGGTTCCACACGGCGAGCTGTCGCCTGCCGCTGCCGCCCGACCCGGGGGTGAGGCGGTAGCGTCATGGGCATGACCGGATGTCCCACCGCCTCGCCCGGCAGGCCCTTCGGCCGGGTGCTCACCGCAATGGTGACGCCGTTCGACGCCGACGGCGCCCTCGACCTCGACCTGGCCCAGGAACTGGCCGTACACCTGATCGACAACCAGGGCAACGACGGTCTCGTCGTCAACGGCACCACGGGGGAGAGCCCCACCACCACCGACAAGGAGAAGGCCGAGCTCATCCGCGCCGTCGTCGCCGCCGTCGGCGACCGGGCCACCATCGTGGCCGGCGCCGGCACCAACGACACCGCGCACTCGACGCAGCTCGCCAGGGACGCCGAGAAGTCCGGTGCGCACGGCCTGCTGGTGGTCACCCCCTACTACTCCCGACCGCCCCAGGACGGGCTGGTCAGCCACTTCACCGCCGTCGCCGACGCGACCGAGCTGCCGGTGATGCTCTACGACATCCCGCCCCGCTCCGTCGTGCCCATCGAGGTCGACACGCTGCGCACCCTCGCCGAACACCCGAGGATCCTCGCGGTCAAGGACTCCAAGCACAACATGTGGGCCGGCAGCGAGGTGATGGCCACCACCGACCTCGCCTACTACTCCGGAGAGGACCCCCTCAACCTGCCGTGGCTCGCCGTGGGCGCCGTCGGGTACGTCAGCGTGATCGGCCACGTCGTCGCCGACCGGCTCCGCGTCATGCTCGACGCCTTCGAGGGCGGCGACCTGGCCAAGGCGCGCGAGGTCCACCACGGCCTCCTCCCCGTGTACCGGTCGATGAACCAGCTGGGCGGAGTGATCTTCAGCAAGACGGCGCTGCGGCTCTGCGGCTACGAGACGGGCCAACCCCGACTCCCGCTGCCACCCGCCTCCGAGGAGGACGTGCGGCTCATCACCGCCGACCTGTGGGAGGCCGGCCTCGTCCTGGTCAACCCCGACACCGTCGCGGGGGTGGCAAGCCAGTGACCGAAACCTCCCTGCCACCGCTGACCGCACCCGACCAGGCGTTGCCACCGCACCGGGGACCCGGCCCCACCAGCCCGCCACCACCACTGGCCGAGGGCGGGATGCGGGTGGTCGCCCTGGGCGGCATCGGCGAGGTCGGACGGAACATGACCGTCTTCGAGTACGACGGCCGGCTGCTGGTGGTGGACTGCGGTGTCCTCTTCCCCGAGGACGACGCCCCAGGCGTGGACCTGATCCTCCCGGACTTCCGCGCCATCGAGGACCGCATCGACGACATCGAGGCGCTGGTCCTCACCCACGGGCACGAGGACCACATCGGCGCCGTCCCCTTCCTGCTGCGACTGCGCCCGGACCTGCCCGTCGTCGGTTCCCGGTTCACGCTGGCCCTGCTCGCCGCCAAGTGCAAGGAACACCGGCAGACCCCCCACATGCGGGAGGTGCGGGAAGGGGAACGCACCAGGCACGGTGCCTTCGACTGCGAGTTCTTCGCCGTCAACCACTCCATCCCGGACGCGCTGGCCGTCGCGCTGCGCACACCCGCCGGGACCGTGCTGCACACCGGGGACATCAAACTCGACCAGGTACCGCTGGACGGACGACTCACCGACCTGGGCGGGTTCTCGCGGCTCGGCGACGAGGGCGTCGACCTGTTCCTCGTCGACTCCACCAACGCCGAGGTGCCCGGCTTCGTCCCCCTCGAACGGGACATCGGCCCGGTGCTGGACGGCGTCATCGGCAAGGCCACCCAACGGGTCATCGTCGCCTGCTTCGCCAGCCACGTGCACCGCGTCCAACAGGTCCTCGACGTCGCCGTCGCGCACGGCCGGCGCATCGCCCTGGTCGGCCGCTCGATGGTCCGCAACATGGGCGTCGCAGCCGACCTCGGTCTGCTCCAGGTGCCGGACGGCCTCCTGGTCGACCTCGACGCCGCCATGCGGCTCCCCGAGGACCAGGTGCTCTTCGTCTCCACCGGCTCCCAGGGCGAACCGCTCTCGGCGCTCTCCAGGATGGCCAGGGGAGAACACCGCCAGATCAGCATCAAACCAGGGGACACCGTCGTCCTGGCCAGCTCCCTGATCCCCGGTAACGAGACCGCCGTGTTCGGCGTCGTCAACGGCCTCACCCGCCTCGGCGCCAACGTCGTCCACCAGGCCAACGCGAAGGTCCACGTCTCCGGGCACGCCTCGGCCGGCGAGCTGCTCTACCTCTACAACGCGGTGCGCCCCACGAACGTCATGCCCGTGCACGGCGAGTGGCGGCACCTGCGGGCCAACGCCGAACTCGCCGAACTCACCGGGGTACCCGCCGACAGGGTCGTCCTCGCGGAGAACGGCGTCGTCGTCGACCTCGTGGACGGCCTGGCGGGCCGCACCGGGCGCGTCGAGGTCGGCCAGGTCTACGTCGACGGCCTCTCCGTCGGCGACGTCGGCGAGTCCACCCTGTCCGACCGGCTCATCCTCGGCGAGGGCGGCTTCATCGCCATCACCGTCGCCGTGGAGGCCGCCACCGGGCGCGCCGTCGCCCCGCCCACCGTCTCCGGGCGGGGGTTCTCCGACGACCCGAAGGCGCTCGACGAGGTCGTCTCCCTCGTGGAGAACGAGCTCTCCCGCACCGAGGCGGAGGGCATCAACGACACCCACCGCATCGCCCAGGCGGTGCGGCGCGTGGTGGGGCGCTGGGTCGCCGCCACCTACCGGCGTCGGCCGATGATCGTCCCGACCGTCCTCCCGGTCTGAGCGAGGAGCCGGGCCGGGCGACGTCCGGCCCGGCTCCCCGCCACCACGACCCGCCCCGCCCCGCCCCTCCCGCCCCGCCCCTCCCGTCCCGTCCCGGCCGCGACGCACTCAGCCCGGTGCTTGCCTTCGCCGCCGGACTGTGATCACCATCGCGGGACGACACGCACACGGTGAGGCGGTGGTGACGGTGGGGCTGGCCGAGGAACTCCGGGCCCGGATCGCGGGCGAGGTCCTCGCGGACTCCGCCACGAGAGCGGTCTACAGCAGCGACGCCTCCAACTACCGGCACGTGCCCAGAGCCGTCGTCCTGCCCCGCGACGCCGAGGACGTGGCCGCCACCCTCGCCGTCTGCGCCGAGCAGGGCGTCCCCATCACCCACCGGGGCGGTGGGACCTCCATCGGCGGGCAGGCCTGCGGTCCCGGCGTCGTCCTGGACCACTCCCGCCACCTCAACCGGCTGCTCGAGTTCGACCCGGACCGGGGGACCGCCAGGGTCGAACCCGGACTGGTCCTCGACGACCTCCGCGACGCCACCCTGCCCCACGGCCTCACCTTCGGACCCAACCCGTCCTCGCACAGCCGTTGCACCATCGGCGGGATGATCGGCAACAACGCCTGCGGCTCCTCCGCCGTCGCCTGGGGGACCACGGCGGACAACGTCGTCGACCTCGACGTGCTGCTCGCCGACGGAACCCGGTTGACCGTGTCCGACCTCGACTCGGCCGGCCCCCTCACCCGACCCCTGCGCGCCCTCGTCGACCGGCGGCGCGCCGCCCTCCGCACCGGGTTGCCCACCCTGCCGCGCCGCGTGTCCGGGTACGCCCTCGACGCCCTGCTGCCCGAGAACGGGGAGGACCTGGCCCGCGCGCTCGTGGGCAGCGAGGGCACCTGCGTCACCCTGCTCGGCGCCACCGTCAGGCTGATCCGCCCGCCCGCCGTGCGCGTGCTGGCCGTGCTGGGGTTCCCCGACGCCTTCGCCGCCGCCGACGCCGTGCCGGCCATCCTCCCCCACGGCCCGCTCACCGTGGAGAGCGTCGACCGCGCCCTGGTGGAGGCGCACCGCGCCGTCCACGGCCCCTCCGCCGCCACCGAATCCCTCCCCGACGGCAACGCCTGGCTGTACTGCGAGACCGGCGGCGACACCCGGGCGGAGGCCGTGCTCCGCGCGGAGGGGCTGGCCCGCGACCTCGACGTTCCCGCCGTCGTCCTCGCCGAGTCCGCCCACCAGCGGGCGTTGTGGCGCATCCGGGAGGAAGGCTCGGGCATCGCGACGAGGATGAGCGACGGCACCGAGGGCTACCCGGGCTGGGAGGACGCCGCCGTTCCCCCGGAACGGCTCGGCGACTACCTGCGGGACTTCGAGGCGTTGCTCGGGCAGCACGGGCGACGCGGCATCTACTACGGGCACTTCGGCGAGGGGTGCATCCACGTCCGCCTCGACTTCGACCTGATCAGCTCGACCGGGGTGCGCGGCTTCCGCGAGTTCATGCTGGACGCCGCCGACCTCGTCGCCGGGTACGGCGGATCGCTCTCCGGCGAGCACGGCGACGGCCAGGCACGCGGCGAACTACTGACCCGCATGTACCCGGCGGAGGTCATCGACGCGTTCGGCGAGTTCAAGGCCGTCTTCGACCCGGACCGGCTGCTCAACCCCGGCCAGATCGTCGACCCGCTGCCCCTCGACGCGAACCTCCGCTGGCCCAGCGAGGACACCGTCACCGTCCCGGTGGACACCATGTTCAGCTACCCCCACGACGGTGGTTCCTTCGTCGCCGCCGCCCGCCGCTGCGTCGGAGTGGGGAAGTGCCGCAACACCGGGGGCGGCGTGATGTGCCCCAGCTACCGGGCCACCCGCGACGAACGCCACTCCACCCGGGGCCGGGCCAGGGCGCTCGTGGAGATGCTGCACGGCGAGGTCATCCGGGACGGGTGGCGCGCGGAGGAGGTCCACGAGGTCCTGGACCTGTGCCTGTCCTGCCGGGCCTGCCGCTCCGAGTGCCCGGTCGAGGTCGACATGGCCACCTACAAGGCCGAGTTCCTCCACCAGCACTACCGCAACCGGATCAGGCCCGCCGCCCACTACTCGATGGGGTGGCTGCCAGCGCTGGCGGTGCTGGCCCAGCCGTTCGCCCGCCCACTCAACGCGGCGCTGTCGGCCCGCCCGGTCGCCTCGGCCGTCCGCCGACTCGGCGGAGTGGACCCCCACCGGGACCTCCCGGTGTTCGCCCCCGAAACCCTCACCCGCTGGTTCCGGCGCCGCGCCCCGCGCCCACCCGCCGCGGGCGGACGCCGGGTGCTGTTGTGGCCGGACACCTTCACGAACACCTTCAGCCCGGGGGTCGGCCGGGCCGCCGTCGAGGTCCTGGAGGCCGCCGGCTACACCGTCGAGCTGCCCAGGGAACGGGTGTGCTGCGGGCTGACCTGGGTGAGCACCGGGCAACTCGGCATCGCCCGGCGGGTGATGCGCCGCACCGCCCGCGTCCTGGCCCCCTACGTCCAGGCAGGTGTCCCCGTGGTGGGCCTGGAACCCAGCTGCACCGCCGCCCTCCGCACCGACCTGGGCGAACTCCTGCCCGGGGCCGGCTGGCTCGGTGAAGGAGTCCGCACCTTCGCCGAACTCCTCGTCGCCGACGACCTCGACTGGCTGCCCCGAGGAGCGGAGCGGGCAGCGGTCGCCCAGACCCACTGCCACCAGTCGGCCGTGCTCAGCACCGACCCGGACCGCACGCTGCTCGACCACGTGGGGGTGCGGGCCGACTTCGTCGACGGGTGCTGCGGACTGGCCGGGAACTTCGGCTTCGAGAAGGGACACCACGAGGTGTCGATGGCCTGCGCCGAGGACTCGCTGTTCCCGGCCGTGCGGGCAGCCGAGTCGGACACCCTGGTGCTCGCCGACGGGTTCAGTTGCCGGACGCAGCTCGCCCAGGGCCTGGGGCGGGACTCCTCGCACCTCGCCGAGGTGCTGCGGGACGCGCTGCGGGCGGCGGCAACGCGGGGCGGAACGCCGGCGAGCTGACGGGTCGCGGAGGGCTGGGGAGGCCAGCGGGCGCGAGGAGAGCGGGCTCCGTCCGGACCAGCCCGGGACGAACGCGTGTCGTCGCCCGCCGTTCCCGGCCCGGGAGCAGGACTGCACGCGGCCTCCTCTCCTGGCGGAGCACGGTGCTCGGGGCGGCCAGGGCCGTCGGGGCGCGGCGTGCGACGTGGAGCCTGGGCGTCAACGCGCGGAACCGGTGGCCCTACCAGCTCGCCGAGTGCGGATACCCTGACCGGACGAGGACGCGGCGGCGTGAGGTGCTCGGAAAAGTGAACGAGAACCGAGCGTGCCGCCCCTAACGCCGCAGGTCGGAAAGTGTCGTCCCCGCGCACGCGGGGCTGTTCCTCGACAACCGGGGGACACTGTTCCTCCCGGGCCGTGTCGTCCCCGCGCACGCGGGGCTGTTCCCAACATCCCGAAGTGGACCGTACTGGGTTTGTTGGAGGCCCTGCACCCCAGGAAGGATGAGGAGCATGGGTTCCGCGAAGAAATACCCCCAGGAGTTGCGGCGACGCGCGGTGGAGATGGTCCGTGAACTGGAGGGGCAGTGGGGACCCGGACGTGGAGCCATCGCCCGGGTAGCCGACCAACTCGGAGTGCACCCCGAGGCCTTGCGGTACTGGGTCCGCAGCGGTGAACCCAGCACCCACACCGGCTCGGCGGACTCCACGAATACCGGGGAGTCGGACCGGGACCGGATCGCACGGCTGGAACGGGAAAACGCCGAACTCCGCCGATCCAACGAAATCCTCAAGGCTGCCTCGGCTTTTTTCGCCCGGGAGATGGACCCCCGCCCACCGAGCTGACCGAGTTCGTCGACCACCACCGGGACCGGTTCCCCGTGGAAGTATCCTGCCGCACAGTAGGGCTGAGCGTGTCCACCTACTACGCGATTCGCAACCGACGGACGAACCCCTCCGCCCGGCACCGCCGCGACCGGGAACTCGTTGCGGTGATCCGCCGGATTTGGGAGGACTCGCACCGGCTCTACGGGGCACGCAAGGTCTGGGCGGCACTGCACCGCCAAGGCGTGACCGTGGGCCGCTGCACCGTGGAACGGCTGATGCGGTCCGAGGCCATGACCGGGCTGGTCACCCGGTCCCGCCGGCCGCGGTCGATGCTGCCCGGGCAGGTCGAGGGCCAGCCCGGTGACCTGGTCGAGCGGGTGTTCCGGGCACCGAGGCCGAACCGGTTGTGGGTCACGGATCTGACCTACGTTCGGCTCGGGGAGAGTCGGTTCGTGTATTCGGCGTTGGTCGTGGACGCGTTCTCGCGGGCGATTGTGGGGTGGCAGGTGTCGGATACCGCTGATACGTCGCTGGCGTTGGATGCGTTGGATATGGCGCTGTGGGCGCGGAGGAGTCGTCTGTCTCCTGGTTTGGTGGCTCATTCCGACCGGGGGGTGCAGTACACGGCGTTGCGTTACAGTCAGCGGTTGAGCCGGTCGGGGATCGCGCGGTCGGTTGGGCGTCGGGGTGATTCCTACGATAATGCGCTGGCGGAGTCGGTCAACGCGTTGTACAAGAAGGAGCTGATTTACCGGAAAGGCCCGTGGAAGGGGGTTGCGGACGTCCGCGCTGCTACTGCGGAGTGGATTCACTGGTACAATCACCACAGGCTGCATAGTTGGTGTGGGAATAGGCCACCGTTGGAGTACGAGGAACGACACTGGCGACAGGCCACAGCGGTCTGAACGTACACGAGCGTGGGAGGCACGGCCTCCAACACCACCGGGGCGGTCCAAAGTCGAAGGAGTCACCGAACACGTCGTCCCCGCGCACGCGGGGCTGTTCCCCATTGTCCCGTGACGGGCGCGACTGATCACGTGTCGTCCCCGCGCACGCGGGGCTGTTCCGGCCTCCTGCTTCAAGTTCGTGAAGTCGTTGGCGTCGTCCCCGCACGCTGGGGGTGGTGCGGTTGGGTCGGCGAGTTGACGGTGCGGCCGGCGGGGTGGGCCGCCGGCCGTGCGGCCACCGGTACTGTCCTCAGCCCGCCTTGGCCCGTTCTCGGTCGGCTTCCGGGGACCACGGGCTGCGGCCCGTCACCGGTCGGGTCCCGTCGTGGAACGCGGGGCGCAGCGGTTCCCGGTGGCGCAGCGGGCGCAGGCCCCTGCTGATCGCCCGCATGATGCGGTCCCGGGCCCGCACGGCGTCGCCGGGGCGGCCCGACTCCAGTCCGGACAGTTCGACCGGGTGACCGAAGTGCACCCGGAAGGTGGGACGCCGGCGCATGGCCTGGAACCACGACCGGAAGAGGATCCACAGGTCGGCCCGGCTCTCGATCCGCAGCGTGCCCCAGCACACCGCCTCGTGCGCGCCCCACTGGCTCACCGGTACCACGGGAGCCCTCGAGGCCAGGGCGATCCGGGCGACCCCCGTCTTGCCCCGCTCCGGCCACAGGCCCGGATCGAGGCTGATGCGCCCCTCCGGGTAGACCAGCACCGGCGCGCCCGAGCCCAGGGCGCTCACCGCCGTGCCGATGGCGTCCCCCGCCGTGTCCTTGCCCCGGTTGACCCGCACGTGGCCGCAGCGGCGCATCACCGGACCGAGCACGGGGGCGTCGAACAGCCCGCCCGTCGCCATGAAACGGGGCGCCACCCCGATGCGGCGGCAGGCCGCGACCAGCACCAGCACGTCGAAGTTCCCGATGTGGTTCGCCGCCAGCAACAGGGGCCGCCCCCGCAGCCTGGCCGGCACGTCCCCGGTCACGACCAGCCTGCCGGTCAGTCCGACGAGGAGGCTCGCCACTGGCATCAACGCCCGCCAGAGCGGCGGGACGTGCCAGCGCCCTCCGGAAGCGGGGACCGGCCGAGCCGGCGGGACGGGGTACCTGGTTCGCGGTGCCGAACCGGTCGGCCTGGGCGCGAGTGCAACCATGACGCAGCAGCATGGCAGCAGTGCCGGAGGTCACCCAACCGGGATACCCCTCGTGCCGGCCACGGCACGAGCTCGTCCCAGGCGGAGCCGGGTCCGTTGTGGTTCGTGTGACCAGCGGTACGGCGTACTACGGTATGGGGCATGGCTGGCCGGACCACGACGACAGGACGTAGCTCGAACCGGAAGGGCGGCTCGTCGAAGTCCGGCGGCACCCGGTCCGGCACCCGGTCCCGCTCCGCCGCCGCCCGGAAGAAGAGCCGTCCCAAGGGGGTCCGGGGCGGCTGGTCGGTGCTGGCACGCGGTGTCGGTGGCATGGCCAGGGCGGTCGGCCGCACCCGGGACCTTGACCCGGCGCACCGCAGGGACGGCGCGGCCATGGTGTTGATCGCGTTGGCGATCGTCACCGCCGCCGGTGTGTGGTGGCGGGCGGGCGGTCCGGTCGGCGAGTGGGTCGACGTCGCGCTGCGCAGCTTCGCGGGCCTGGCCGCGGCGGTGGTCCCGGTCGTGCTGTTCGGCACCGGCATCGCCATGTTCCGGCACCAGTCCCTTCCGGACGCGCGGATGCGCCACGTCCTCGGGTCGCTGCTCATGGGGCTCGCCGCTCTCGGCATCCTGCACCTGTCCACCGGAGCGCCCCAGGAACCGGCCGCCTGGCGGGAGTCGGCGGGCGTCATCGGTTTCGTGGCGGGCGGGCCGCTCGGGCAGGGCCTCACCGGTCCGGTCGCCATCGCCTTACTCGCCCTGATCGTCTGCTTCGGGCTGCTCGTCTTCACCGGGACGCCGGTCAGGCGGGTCCCGGAGCGGTGGCGTGAACTCGTCGGTGACGAGGAACCCGCGCCCAGCCGCGGCCCACGACCCCGCCGTACCCGGGCGGCCGAGGTCGGGACGCGCGAGGACGCCGAGCCCGAGGAGGACCGGCCCGCCCGCCGCCCCCGCCGCCGGGCGGCCGCGCGGGAGGACGCGGATCCGGTGGGCGACACCGGGGAGGCCGAGGAGGTCGCGGCCGCCGAGCCGGCCCGGCCAGCCGCAGCGGCGGCCGCCGCCCGTGCGGTCGCGCACCCGCCGGCCGCCGACCAGGAGACCGGCGCCGGCACCGCCGAGCGGGCGAAGGGAACGCCCTTCACCGTCCGGGCCGTGGAGGGCGACTACCGGTTGCCGCCGCCCGAACTGCTCCGCGCTGGCGACCCGCCGAAGGCCCGCAGCCGCGCCAACGACGCCATGATCGACGCCATCCAGGGCGTCCTGGAGCAGTTCAAGATCGACGCGCGGGTCACCGGGTTCACCCGGGGGCCGACGGTCACCCGGTACGAGGTGGAGCTGGGCCCTGGCGTGAAGGTCGAGAAGATCACCGCGCTCACCAAGAACATCGCCTACGCGGCCGCGACCGACAACGTCCGGCTGCTGGCCCCCATCCCGGGGAAGTCCGCCGTGGGCATCGAGGTGCCCAACAGCGACCGGGAGATGGTGCGCCTGGCGGACGTCCTGCACTCGCCGACCGCCCTGGGGGACGCGCATCCCCTGGTGATCGGCCTGGGCAAGGACATCGAGGGCCACATGTTGACCGCGAACCTCGCGAAGATGCCGCACCTGCTGTGCGCGGGTTCCACCGGATCGGGCAAGTCGAGCTTCGTCAACTCCATGCTGGTGTCGCTGCTGGCCCGGGCCACCCCGACCGAGGTCCGGATGATCCTGATCGACCCCAAGATGGTCGAGCTGACCCCGTACGAGGGGATCCCGCACCTCATCACCCCCATCATCACGCAGCCCAAGAAGGCGGCGGCGGCGCTGGCCTGGCTCGTGGAGGAGATGGAACAGCGCTACCAGGACATGCAGGCCAATCGGGTCCGGCACATCGACGACTTCAACCGCAAGGTCCGGGACGGCGAGATCACCACGCCGCCGGGCAGTGAACGGGAGTACCGGCCCTACCCGTACATCCTCGCGATCGTCGACGAACTCGCGGACCTGATGATGACGGCCCCCCGGGACGTCGAGGAGGCGATCGTCCGCATCACGCAGAAGGCGCGCGCGGCCGGTATCCACCTGGTGCTCGCCACCCAGCGGCCGAGCGTGGACGTCGTCACCGGGCTCATCAAGACCAACGTCCCCTCGCGGCTCGCCTTCGCGACGTCCTCGCTGACGGACTCCCGCGTGATCCTGGACCAGGCGGGGGCGGAGAAGCTCATCGGCATGGGCGACGGCCTGTACCTGCCGATGGGTGCCTCGCGGGCGACCCGGATGCAGGGCGCCTTCGTGTCCGACGAGGAGATCTCCCAGGTCGTCGCCTACACCAAGGACCAGGCCCAGCCCCAGTACACCGAGGGTGTCACCGCCGCCAAGCCGGGTGAGCAGCGGGAGATCGACCCTGACATCGGTGACGACCTCGAGGTGTTGCTCCAGGCCGCGGAACTGGTCGTGACCTCCCAGTTCGGGTCGACCTCGATGCTGCAGCGCAAGCTGCGCGTGGGTTTCGCCAAGGCGGGTCGGCTGATGGACCTGTTGGAGACACGGGGAGTGGTGGGCCCCTCCGAAGGGTCCAAGGCGAGGGACGTCCTGGTGAAACCGGAGGACCTCGGCGGTCTGATGGCCTCGATCAAGGGTGCCCCGCCGGCGGAGGAACCGGCGGGCTGACCGTCCGTCGTCTCGGGGGTCACCGCCGGCGGGCGGTACCGGTGGTGGCGGGGACGTCGGTCGGGGGCAGGGCGATGGGTGCCCGCGCGGCGTCCCGGCTCCCGTCCAGGTCGCCTGGCCGAGGGGACGCGACGCGTCGCTACCCGCTGGTTCCCCTGGGCCGTTCGGTGCCGGTCGCGCTGGGACGTTCGGGGTCACCGGTCGCGACGCTCGGCCCGGGGCACTGGTCCAGACCACTCGGATCGGGATAGCGTGCGGGCACACCACGGAAGGGAGTCCGCCGATGGCCGAGGTCGTGCTCAACGGAGTCGGGGTGAGCCCGGGACGGGCAGCCGGGCCGGTGGTGCGGATCACCGAACCGGTGCTCGATCCGCCAGCCGGCCCGCCGCCCGTTGATCCGACCGCCGAGGCCGCCCGCATCCGGCCGGCCGGCGCCGCCGTGGCCGGTCGCCTGCGTGCCCAGGCCGCGCGGGCGGAGGGCGAGTCCGCCGAGGTGTTGGAGACCACCGCCGTGATGGCGGAGGACCCCTCCCTGCTCGGGAAGGCGGAACAGCTCGTGGCCAGCGGTCCGCTGCCCGCGGCCAGGGCGGTGCACGAGGCCGCCGAGGAGTTCGTCACCGCGCTGCGCGCGGCCGGCGGCTACATGGCGGAACGGGCCCGGGACGTGATCGACGTCCGGGACAGGCTCGTCACCGAACTGCTCGGGCGGGCGGCGCCGGGCATCCCGGTGTTGGACCAGCCGAGCGTGCTGCTCGCCAGGGACCTCGCTCCCGCGGACACCGCCGGTCTCGACCCGTCGGTGGTGCTCGCCCTGGTCACCGAGGAGGGCGGTCCCACCAGCCACACGGCGATCCTCGCGCGTTCCCTGGGGATCCCGGCCGTGGTCGCCTGCCAGGGAGTGCTGGAGCTGGACCCCGCCGCCCTCGTCGTCGACGGGGGCCTTGGCACCGTGGTGGAGGCGGCCCCGGAGGTGACCGTCGTGACCGCCGACCGGCCGCCGGAGGCGCACTGGGACGGGGTCGGCCGCACCTCGGACGGCCACCAGGTGGCGTTGCTGGCCAACGTCGGGTCCGCACCGGACTCGGCGGAGGCGGTCCGGGCCGGCGCGGAGGGTGTCGGGCTCTTCCGCACCGAGTTCTGCTACCTCGGGGCCACCCGGGAGCCCTCGGCGCAGGACCAGCACGAGGCGTACCGGCGGGTCCTGGCCCCCTTCCGGGGCAAGCCGGTGGTCGTGCGCACCCTCGACGCCGGGGCCGACAAGCCGATCCCGTTCCTCGACCAGCACGGGGAGCCCAACCCGGCGCTCGGTGTGCGCGGGCTGCGGCTCGGACGGGTCCACGAGGACGTGCTGGACAGGCAGTTGGGCGCCATCGTCGCCGCGGCGACCGACAGCGGAGCGGTCGTCTCCGTGATGGCCCCGATGGTGGCCACGCCGGCCGAGGCCGCGTGGTTCGCGGCCCGGGCCAGGGCGGCGGGGGTGGAACGGGTGGGGGTGATGGTCGAGGTGCCCTCGGCCGTGCTCACCGCCGACGAGATCCTGGATGTCGTCGACTTCGTCAGCGTGGGGACCAACGACCTGGCCCAGTACACCCTGGCGGCGGACCGGCAGCTCGGCGCGGTCGCCCAGCTCACCGACCCCTGGCAGCCCGGCCTGCTCCGCCTGCTCCGCCTGCTCGGGCGGTCCGCCGGGGCGGCCGGGAAGCCGGTGGGTGTCTGCGGGGAGGCGGCGGCGGATCCCGACCTGGCGGCCGTCCTCGTCGGCCTGGGAGTCAGCAGCCTGTCGATGAACCACCCGGCGTTGGCGCCGGTGGGCGCCCGGTTGGCCGGGGTGGACCTGGCCCGCTGCCGGGCGGCGGCCGAGGCGGCGTTGGCGGCGGCGGAGCCCTCGGCCGCCAGGGCCGCCGCCCGGCTGGAACTCGCCCGGCGCTGACCAGTCGGGAGCGGTGGGTGGGCCTGGTGGTGGTCGTCCGCCGCACCCGGGCTGGGCCCGACCCGCCATCGGCCCGGCGGACCAGCTACCGGTGGTCGGGACGGTCGGACGGTCCAGGGCGCGGTGGTCGCGTGCCTCCGACTCCGACCCCGTCGTCCCTCATCCCGCTCGGGGCAGGTCGTCGCCCGCGCCGTCCGCCGCCGGAGCGGCGAGCAGCCGACGGATGTCGCGGACGGCGTCGCGACCCGCCCGGTTCGCTCCGACGGTGCTCGCGGAGGGGCCGTATCCGACCAGGTGGACCCGGGGGTCGGCCACCACCCGCGTCCCGTCCATGACGATCCCGCCGTGCCGGGTGCGCAGTCGCAGCGGGGCCAGGTGGTCCAGGGCGGGGCGGAAGCCCGTGCACCACAGGACGACGTCGACGTCCTCGTGGTGCCCGTCCGGCCACGCCACGCCGGTGGGGGTCAGCCGCTCGAACATGGGCCGTCGTGCCAGTCGCCCCGCCTCCCACGCCGCCAGGGCGTCCGGTGGGAGTACGAGCCCGGTGGCGCGCACGACGCTGCCGGGCGGTCGGCCCGCCCGCACCTCGCGGTCGACCGAGGCCACGGCCTCCCGCCCCCGGTCCTGGTCGAAGGGTCCCCGGCGGATGTCAGGCGGGTTCCTGGTCACCCACACCGTGCTGGCCACCTCGTCGATCTCCAGCAGGAGTTGGACGGCCGACGACCCGCCGCCGACGACCACGACCCGCTGGCCCGCGAACTCCTCGGGACCCCGGTAGTCGGCGGTGTGCAGCTGTCGGCCACCGAACAGTTCCTGCCCGGGGTACCTCGGCCAGAAGGGGCGGCGCCAGGTGCCCGTGGCGTTGATGAGGGCCCGCGCCGCGTACCCGCCGTCGTCGGAGTCGACCAGGAGCCGGCCGGCGGGTCCGGGGCGCACCGACCGCACCATGACCGGGCGTCGCACCGGGAGGTCGAACTCGCGCTCGTAGTCGGCGAAGTACCGGGGCACCGCCACGGCGGCGGCCTCGCTCTCGTCGACGGCGGGGACGGGCATGCCGGGCAGTTGGTGGATGCCGTGCACGGTCCGCATGGTCAGGGTCGGCCACCGCTCGCCCCACGCGCCACCGGGCCGGGTCGCCCCGTCGAGCACCACGAAACCCGAGCCGGGCGGGAGACCGGCCCTCGCCAGGGAGTGGGCGCTGGACAGCCCGGCCTGCCCCGCACCGATGACGACGACGTCGACCCGCGTGACCTGGGAGGTGCTCACGCCCACCTCAACACCCGAACGGCCGTGGAGCTTCCCGCGCTGGTGGAGCCGGGCCGGCCAACCGCCGTGAGGGGTGGTGGCCGCGTGCTCCCCACCGCTCGGAGCGCCGCACCGAGGGGACGCCGGGCGGAACCCCGTGCCGAGGCGGGGGCGGCCGGTCGGTCGTTCGGCGGGAGACCCGCCGGCTCCGGCCGACCCGAGGTGGCCCGCACCCCGGATCCCCCCACCGGCGCGGACGGTCCTCGTCCCGCCACCGGGAGCGCCCAAGCCCCAGGCGGGCCACGGCCGTTGTCGCCGGCCGACCCGAGCGTCCCCGCGGAGGGGGTGCGCCGCCGCTCGCCAGCGGTACCGCCGGCCCGCGGCGTGGGGAGTGGGCTGCCCGGGGAGGAGGTGGAAGTCAGTGCTCCCGGTGGGCCTTCCGCCACAGCATGCCGGCGGCGCCGTGACCGTGGTGTTCGGTGGCAGCCGATTCGTCGTGCCGAGCTCGACCACCGTGCCGACCGAGGTGGTGCCACCCCTCGTGCTTCCCGTGCCCGTGATGCCGCCGGGACTCGTGGTGCCCGTGGTGTTCGTGACCGCGCCCCTCACCGGCTCCGCGGTGCCGGCAACGCCCGTGGTGCGCCGCCGCACCGCCGGCGCGCAGCAGTGCCTTGCGCCTGCGGTGCCGCCGGAGGGCCGCGCGGTGCACGACCCCTTCCACCACCATGCCCACGCCAGCGCCCACCAGCCAGATGTCCTTGGCCAGCGGGAGCCCCTGTTCGGTGGGACGAACGCTGCCCTTGTGCCGCGTCCCGGGAGTCCGCAGGTACATGCCCACCAGGCCGGCCGAGAAGGCGGTCAGGCCGACCCCCGCCACCCCGGTCGGAACCAGGGGGATGAGCAGCGCGGCACCGAGGCCGATCTCGGCGGTCGAGAGGAGCCGCACGAACTGCTTCGGCTCCATCGACTTCAGGAACGGGTAGGCGCCGGCCGCCGCGCCGTGCAGACCGGCGGCAGCCTCGTCGTCCGCGTCCCGCTTGCTCAGACCCGAGTTGAGGATGAAGGTCCCCGCCGCGAGCCGGCTGGGCCAGTGCCCGAGGCTGGTCATCGGTCGTATCACACGCACCTCCGACGGCGTCGCCCGGCCGGTCCGGGCAGCCTCCCGACGCTAACCCCGCCCCACGGCGGCGGCCAGCCGACGACGGCTTCGGTCGGTACCGGTCTGGGCCGGGAGGGCACCCCGGGCGGGAAGCGCGGTCCGAGCCGTTCCGTTCCGCGAGCGGTGCCGATCCGCCCGCCGCACGCCGGGGTTCTCGGGACCCGTTCGCGCGGCGGGGAGGACCCGCCGCGCGGCCACCGGGCCTCGGTCAGCCGTCAGCGGTTGGTGTCGCCGAGCACCGGGGGAGCCACCATCCGCCCGTCCCCGAAGATGTCGTCGGTCTCCTGGAGGAACGAGGCACGGGTGTGCTCCTTGTCCTCGGCGTTCTGCCCGCCTCGGCCGCCGCCGGCACCCATGCCGCCGCCCATACCGCCACCCATGCCACCGGCACCCATACCGCCCATGCCCCGGGCACCGCCCATACCCGCACCGGGACCGCCCGCGCCCGAGCTGCCACCAGGGCCGAAACCACCGCCGCCCCCGCTGCCGCCCGGTCCGAAGCCGCCGCCACCGGGGCCGAAACCTCCGGGGCGCATGCCACTACCCGGGCCGCCCCCACCTGGTCCACCGCCGAAGCCGCCGCCACCAGGAAGCCCACCGAGCGGGCCGGGGAGACCGCCGCCACCGGGGCCACCGCCACCCGGTAGCCCTCCGCCGGGGAACCCACCCCCCGGGCCACCACCGCCCGGCAGGGGGGGCAGGTTGCCACCGGGCAGGTTGCCGCCCGGGTAGTTCGGGTTGTTGGGCACCCAGTCGGGGCGGACGTTGCCCGGGCCGTCAGAGCCAGGGGGGTTGCCGCCGGGGTAGTTACCGCCGGGAAGGCCGCCGCCCCCGCCGCCGCCACCACCGCCGCCAGGAAGTCCACCGCCGCCACCGGGCAGACCGCCCCCGCCGCCACCGCCACCGGGAAGGCTTCCCCCGCCGCCGGGCAGGCCCCCGCCACCGCCGGGCAGGCCGCCACCGCCGCCGGGCAGGCCCCCGCCGCCCGGACCGTCGCCCGGCCGGCCGTACCGGTCCAGGCTGCCCTCACCGACCGGGGTGCGGATGTTGGACCGGTCGACCGTTCCGTCACCGTCCCCACCCGTGATGGAGGGCGGCGGAGCGAACGCGGGCATGCTGCTGTCCGTCGTCTGGAAAGTCGACTCCAGCGTGCCCATGACCTGCACGGCCTCTTCGTGCGCGGCGACGGCGCGTTCGTAGGTCTCGACGGCCTCGTTGCCGATGGCGATCATCTCGAGCGGGTTGGCCGTGGTCAATATCCGCCGTTGGAACTCGGCCCGGTCGTATTCGACCGGTTCCGGCATCCGTTGTCTCGCCTCGGACGCGGCGAAGGCCTGCTGTTCCACCTGCGCGGACGTGGCGTGGTACGCCTGGCTGCTCTCCCCGGTCCACTCGCCGAGGGAGGCGACGGCGGCGAAGGCCGCGTCGGCGGACTCGCCCTCCCAGTCGGCGCCGTTGTCGGCGAGTGACCTCAGCTCCTCGAAGTCCTCGACGAACTCGTTGCCGATGCTGTTCCAGGTCTCGCCGACAGCGTGGGTGTGCTCGGGCTCGTTGCCCTCGTCGACCCACTGCTTGAGCTCCGGGTGCCCCGACGAGGCGTAGTTGTGGCAGCTCGTGAGCATCGGGTCCCGGTGGTCCAGACCCTGGTTGAGCTTCTCGCCCCGATTCCTGATCAACTGGTTGTTTATCCAGGTCGAGGGCAGTTTCAAGACATCCCCGAAGGACTCCAGGGTCGGGCTTTCCTGTCTCTGGTACTCGGACTGCGTGAAGTCTGGTTCCTGGGTTTCGGCGTCGGTCATGGTGCTGCTCCCCGAAGTGCTGGCCGCAACAAGGAAATCACCGTTCCCCGACGAACCCGGACCGGCTCTCCCCAGCTTGGTCCGGATGCCCGGAGGTCGTCGGTCCGTGCGCGGCGGCCGGGTGCGCACGGGCGGCGGGACGCCTCGCACCCGCTGACCGCCGACGTGGTGCCGGTCGCCCCCGTCGTCGGAGGAACGGTGGCCGTGATCGCGTGGTGGTCCTTGGTGCTGTCTGGTCGTGTGGACGTGCCGACCGGTCGCCCGCCGCCGGGGCGGACGGGACGCCGGTCTGGTTGGTGCGGGTGGGCCGTGCGGGAGGTGGTGCCGGATCCCGCCGGCCCAGGCTTCCTGGGCGGGTGAGCCGTGTTCGGGGGCGGAGTGCCCTCGCCGGAGGGGAGGGAGGCGCGGTCCGGCAGGCTCGGCTCGCTCGCCGGGAGGGCGCGCGGGGGCGCGGGCCGGCGCTCGGCCGTCACGGAGGTCCGTGCTCGCCGTGGAGCGGAGTCGCCGCCGCTCGACCCGACCTCGGGGGAACCGACGAGCGGGCACGCTCTCCGTGCGGGCGAGGACCACGGGGCCGGCGCTGACGGCCAGTGGATCGCCTCCCGCCGCGCGGTGGGCGCGTGCCGGCGACCCGGCGCCCGGACCGCGTGCTCGCGCGGGACCAGCGAGGGCGAGCGCGCGGTCCGGCGGTCGACGGTGCCCAGGGCGTCCGGTGACGCGACGAGGCGCTCCCCACCCTGTTCGGTCGCCATCCGCGGCCCTTCCGATGCTCGTCAGCCGGGCGGGGACGGTGCACACACCGCCGGCTGGTGATTCCCCTCTGTGAAGTTAGCAGGCGTGAGAAGGGTGTGAGGGGCACTTCGGGAACACCGTCGATCCGAATCGGACCCAGGCGCGAACTCCGTGTCCGCACACCGTCTCGTGCAGACCGCGCGCGCGGAGCGCGTCCAGGTTTCGCCTGGTCATCGACCTGGGCCGTGTGCCGTCCCCGCGCGGCGGACGGCCCAGGGAACCGGAGCGGTTCCCGGGGCCGTCGAGGCCTGGCGTCAAGGGCGGGCGGCGGTCACCCTGGGCGAGATCAGCGCACGGTCACCCGCACCCGCTCCGTCACCCCGTTCACCGCCAGTTCGAGGGACGCCGTCCCCGCCCGAAGCCCCCGGACCTGACCGGTGGCCGGGTCGAAGGAGGCCACGTGTTCCGGGCCGGGCTCGGAGGTCGAGGCGCCAGCGACGTGCAGTCCGTCCGAGCCGGACCACGACCCGGCCACCGGGTAGGCCACCGGGACGGTCCGGCCGTCCTGGTGGACCTCGGCCACCACCTCGCCGGTCCCGCCGATCGCCAGCTCGTCCGGGACCTCGACCGACAGCCCGTCCACGTGCGGACGCATCTCGACGCGCATCGGCAGCTCCTCCCGGCTCGGGTCCAGGTGCAGCAGGCTCCACCCCGTGAAGCCGCCCGACTCGGGCCGCGCCGACGGGCCCTTGCCGGCGTTGCCGTTGATCCAGTAGGGCACGCCATCCACCCGCGAGGCGTGGAACAGTCCCGCGTGGGCGGTGATGACGGCGGCGGGTTTGCCGGACTCCAGTTCGAACTCCGTCAGCCACCCGGCGATGAGGTCGGCCTCCCTGGAGTCGGCGAGCCGCGAGTTCGCCGCGGGCCCCGGGTCGACGGTCGGGTGGTGCATCGCCACGAGGACCCCGTCCACGTCCGGGTCGGACACCGCCGAGTCCAGGGCGTCCCGCAGCATCTCCACCTGGTCGAACCCGCCACCGCGCAGCGTGCCGTACGCGCTGTTCAGCAACACCATCCGAATTCCCCCGTGGTCGGCGACCTGGAAGGGAGCGCCGAACGCGGCCTGGAACTCGCTGATGTCACCCGGGCCGGAGATCTCGTGGTTGCCGGGCACGTAGTACCAGGGCACGGAGTCGCCCAACTCCTCGTCGAGGATCCGGCGGGCCACCGCGAAGTCCTCGGCGAACCCCCGGTCCACCAGGTCGCCGTTGATCAACACCACATCCGGCTCGGACGCCAACGCCTCGCGGAAGGACCTCCTCGCCTGCCTGGCCGCCTCGCCGTCCGGGGAGTCGGCGGTGAACTGGGCGTCGCTGACCACGGCCACCCGCAGGCCTCCCGCCGGCCCCCGCGGGGCCGCGCCCAGCACCGAGGGGTCCCGGGGAGCACCGGGTGGCGGTACCTCGGCGACGGGGGAGACAGCGGCGGTGAGGTCGTCGAAGACCACCCTGCCCTCGTACTGGCTGTTCCCGTCGGTCTCGGCGAGGTAGACGCGGTGCACCCTTAGCGGACCGGCCAGTCCTCCCGGCACGGTCGCCTCCACGTAGCGCCAGCCCGTCCAGTCCACGGCGGCGGCGAGGTCCAGGATCGTGGCCACCCCACCGTTGTCCCGGAGGTCCAGCCTCGGCCACGCCCCGCGCCCGTCCCCGTTGATCCACACCCCGATCCGCTGGGTGCCCGCCGGCAGTGCGAGGTCGCCCCGGGCGGCGACGTAGGCGGCCCTGGTCGCCGTGGTGCCGGTGAACCCGTAGTCCAGGGCGATCCCGGTGCCGCCGTCGCGGCCGGGAGCCGAGGAGATCGCCGAGTCGACGACGGCGGGGAAGCCGGTGGCCTGCCAGGCGGCGAGGTCGTCCATGCTGGACAGCACGTGGTCCTCGGTCCCGACCGACACCCCGACGGCGGCGCGCAGTCCGCCGACGGTCGCCTCGACCACGGTCGATCCGCTGGGCACCAGGGCGGTGACGGCGAAACCGTCCTCGTGCGGGGTGATCCGCACGACGTCCCGGTCGTAGTCCAGCGACACGTCGGCCGGTTCGACCCACGTGCCGAACCCGTCGCCGTCGTACCCGAGGACCGTGAAGTGCCCGACGGCGCCGTCACCGGCGAGGGCGACCTGACCGATGTCGGTACCCAACCGGACCGGGGTGCCCAACACCCTCAGTTCCACCTCCGAGCGGGTGCCGTCCCGGCCGGCCGCGACGGTGACCGTTCGGGGGCCGTCGACACCCGGCGCGCCCGGACGGGCCCGGAACACACCGCGACCGACCTGACCGAGCCGTTGCGGGGTGACCGACCACCTCGGGGTGGCGGCGACGGCCGCGCCGGTCTCGTCGTGGCCGTGGGCCACGAGCCGGCGGCCGAGCCCGCCGAGGACCCGCTCCGAGTCGGCACCGGTGACGGCGGGTTCCACGCGGTAGCCGGTCAGTTCACCGCTGCCCTCCGGCGTCACCAGACCCAGCCCGTTGGGCACCGTCCGCTCGCCGCCGTCCGACGGCGAGTTGCGGACACTGGGTTCGGCGTCGCCCACGGGGCGGGCCAGCATCGTGGAGGAACCGCCGCCGTCGAGGTTGAGGGCGTGGTGCGCTCCCAGCGACCGCAGGTAGTGGCCCAGCTCCCGCTCCGTCATCCCCCGGCTGCTCGCCTGCCGTCCGTCGATGGTGACCAGCCAGAAGCGCTCGCCGTCCTCCGAGAAGCCCACCGCCGTCCTCGGGTGCAGGGCCACGTCGTCGACCGGCAGGACCGCACCGTCCCTGACCAGGACCCGGTTCCCGCCGACGGCGACGGCGATGTCCTCGACGTCCGAGCGCACGTCGACGTCCAGTCCCACCGCGTCCCCGACCGACAGCGCGCCGAGGAGGTCCGCCCCGCCGTCACGGCCGAGGAGGAACTGGCTCCCGTCGGCCACCGGCCCGGCGGATGGCGCCTCCCGGACCGCGACCACTCGTCCCTCCCGGACCTCCACCTCCGAGACGCGGTCGGCGCCGACGACGGCCGTCGTCCGGTCGGACTCCCCCCACAGCGGGGTGAACACGCCGATGCCGCCGGCGGCCACGACCGGCGAGTTGAAGTTGCTCGCCGGGACGGACTCCCCACCGGGAAGGGTCACCGAGGCCTCCAGGAAGACCTCCGTGAGGGAGGCCAGGCCCTCCTCGGTGAAGGTGGCGGTCAGGTTGCGACCGTCGGCCGGGGCGTGCCGCAACGTGCCGTCGTCGATGCCCACCCCGAGAGGAGCGCCGGTGGCGTTGATGTCGAAGAAGTCGGCGTTGACCCCGGCGACCGCTCCGGCCGAGGCCACCTGCTCCGAGAGCGGCGCGCGGTCGGACACCGAGCCGGGGTGGAGGTAGGTGGGTCGCAGCCCGGTCCCGCTCAGGTCGGCGGTGAGCACGTCGCCCTCCACCCAGCCGTTCGGGTCGAAACGGGCGAACTCGGTCAACTCGAGTCCCGGGGCGACGGCGGTCGTGCTGCTGCTGACCGTGAAACCGAGGTCCGCCGCGCTCCCGCCCGGGGCCGCCCACAGGTCGGGTTCGATCCGCGAGGACGCCGCGGGACCGTCCTCGGGGAGTGCCGCCCCGGCGGGGGGCCCCGGATCGGGGGCGGCGGTGGCGGTCGGTAGCGCGGCCAGGGGCAGCGTCACCAGTGCGGCGCAGAGCAGTGTCCTGACACCCCGTGGCGTCACCATCGGACCTCCAGTCGGAAGGACTGTGCTGATCGGGACGGGACGATTGCAGCCAACCGGCGGAGCCAGCCGATGACGGGTGCCTGGCCGGGGGGTGAACGGGGGCGAACGGCGCGGGCCCACCCGTGCCGACCGCGCCGCGGACCGTCGCGCCCGGTCCACCGTCCCTCGTGGACCGGCACGCGCACCGGCGGCCGCGACCGCCGTCGTACCGGTGGGGACCCGGCCGACGGCGGCGGAAGGGGCGGCGCCCGGTCAGCGGGAACCGAGCTCGGCGAGCCGTGCCTGGACCGAGGGCTCGTGCAGGGCCCGCTCGATCGCCTCGGCGGTGGTGGTGCCCGAACCACCGAAGGCCCGGACTGCCCAGTAGTAGACGTCCGCCGTGCGGCGGCACACGGCGGAGGAGCACACGGAGTACATGTCGTCACGGAACCGGTCGTCGATGGCCTTCCTGTTGGCCGAGGTGAACCGGTTCTGGAGTTTGTAGTTGCGGTAGCCGAAATCGTGCCGGTGGCAGGAGTTCAGGAACTCGTACCCGAAAGGCTCGTCGGGCGAGTACGAACAACCGTCCGACGACCAGTCGAGCTGGGGCGCGTGCGGGCGCTGCGACCGGAGTTGGACGAACGAGGGCAGGCTCTGGGTGAACAGGTAGTCGTCGGTCACCTGTCGCAGTTCGGCCGGCGGGAGGGAGGCGTGGGCGACTCCCCCTCCCACCAGCAACGCCATCGTCGCGAGAACGGAGGCGATGAGCGTTCGCAGGGCACGGCGCGGGGATCTGGAGGACATGCGATCTCCTGGGCGGGGAAGGCGACCGCGACGGGCCTGGCCCCCCGGGGAACGCGGGAACCGGATGCCGACGGGTCGCTGGGATGTCGAAGTGATCACAATTCTTAGCCGACCGATTCCCCGCGCGGAACCGTCATGCGATGTGGCTCCGATAAACATTGGGTGTTCGTTTGATAACTCCGGGTGGTGGGGGTCCTGGGGCGGTTTCCCGGGTGTGGGCAGGGGTTCCCGAACCGGGGATCAGGGGTTCGCCCGCGGCGTGCGCCGCCCACGAGGCCCGGGGTCCTCGACCGACGTGCTCGTGGTCCACCGTGGATGGTCGGCACGGGGCACTGGCGGAGTCCGATGAGGGCGCTCGCGGGTGGCGGCGGCCCGAAGCGGCGCCACGCCGCCGACCCCGTCACCACACCGGGCACGGGCTCGCGCCGCCTTCCCCGAGGGCCTCGCCGCACCGGATGTGGCCGCCCACCGGAGCGGGAGCGGGCTCCGAGGCACCCGCACCGCCGGCGCCGTGGCCAGGTGGGGGAGGCGGCAGCCGGAACCGCCGCCGCGCGTCCCGTCCGGACCGGGCTCCGCCCTGGCGGGCCGTCAACCCGACGGGACGGTGCCGCCGCGGGTGGGCCGGCGTCGCGGGATCCACCCGGTCGGGCGGGTCCCGTCGGGTCAGGACCGGACCAGGCCGGGGCCAGGCGCGGCTCCCACGGGTCAGACGCGGGTCAGACGCGGGTCAGGTGGGGGTCACACGCGGACCGGGCGACGTGGGCCCCGGGCGCTCCTGCTCCTCGGCGGGCAGTTCGAGCAGCATCCGGCTGTTCCCCAGGGTGTTGGGTTTGACGTAGGGCAGGTCGAGGAACTCCGCGACCCCCTCGTCCACCGAGTGCCGCATCTCCTCGTACACCTCGGCGGACACCGGCGTGCCGGAGATCTCGCGGAAGCCCAGCCGCGCGAAGAACGCGGTCTCGAAGGTCAACACGAAGATCCGCCGCAGGCCGAGCTCGATCGCGACCTCCACCAGCCTGCTCACCACCGCTCGGCCCACACCCCGCCCGGCGGCCTCGGGGGCCACCGCGACGGTCCTG
Organism: Actinoalloteichus caeruleus; assembly: GCF_049311605.1. Lineage (NCBI taxonomy): Bacteria > Bacillati > Actinomycetota > Actinomycetes > Pseudonocardiales > Pseudonocardiaceae > Actinoalloteichus > Actinoalloteichus caeruleus. The sequence continues at coordinate 4,453,433 of NZ_CP186005.1, read as the reverse complement.
ATCTCGGCGAGGTCCTCCCAGAGGACGTGCAGCGCGCCGCACCCGACGATGTCGCCGCCGGTCTCGGCCACCCAGAACTCCTGCACCCCCTCGTAGAGGGCGACGAGCTCCTTCGCCAGCAGCACCTTGCCCGCATAGGCGTCGACCAGTCGTTTGACGGCTCGCACGTCACCCACCCGGGCACGCCGGACCACCAGTGGTTCGTCCTCGGCTACCTGCACGTTCAGCAAGCCTATCCGCCTGGTTCACCACCCGTGCGGTGGTGACCGGCCCCGAGCCGTCCGGCACCTGGCGGCCCTCGCCCCACCGGACGGGTGGACGGGCCCCGTTACCCTGACCTCGTGCCAACCCCCGAACCACCCCGCCGCGTCGCCGTCGTCACCCTGGGCTGCTCCCGCAACGAGGTCGACTCCGAGGAGTTGGCCGGCCGCCTCAGCGGTGCGGGCTGGGAGCTCGTCGACACCGACGCCAGCGGGGAGGACACCCCCTCCGTCGTGCTGGTCAACACCTGCGGCTTCATCGAGTCCGCCAAGAAGGATTCGGTGGACACCCTGCTCGCCGCGGCCGACACCGGAGCCAAGGTGGTCGCGGTGGGGTGCATGGCCGAGCGGTACGGCAAGGAACTCGCCGACAGCCTCCCCGAGGCTGACGCCGTCCTCGGCTTCGACCACTACCCGGACATGGCCAACCGGCTCGACGAGGTGCTGGCCGGGAACGCGGTGGCCTCCCACACCCCGGGTGACCGCCGTCGCCTGCTGCCGATCTCGCCGGTCGAGCGCCCCTCCGCCCTGGCCGGCTCGGCCGAGCAGGTGGCCGTTCCCGGCCACGCCTGGGGGCCGAGGGTGCCGCGCCGCCGCCTCGACAAGTCCCCGGTCGCCCCGCTGAAGCTCGCCTCCGGCTGCGACCGGCGGTGTTCCTTCTGCGCGATCCCGAGCTTCCGGGGCTCCTTCGTCTCCCGCCCCACCGACGACGTGGTGGCCGAGGCCGAGTGGTTGGCCGTGTCAGGGGTGCGGGAACTCTTCCTGGTCAGTGAGAACTCGACCTCCTACGGCAAGGACCTCGGGGACCTGCGGGCGTTGGAGAAGCTGCTCCCCCGCCTGGCCGAGGTCCCGGGGATCGACCGGGTGCGCGTCTCCTACCTCCAGCCCGCGGAGACCCGGCCGGGTCTGGTGAGCGCCATCGCCACCACACCGGGGGTGGCCTCGTACTTCGACCTCTCCTTCCAGCACTCCAGCGAGTCGGTGCTGCGCCGCATGCGCCGGTTCGGGTCGACCGAGTCCTTCCTGGGCCTCGTCGAGAGCGTCAGGGCGCTGTCCCCGACCGCCGGTCTGCGGACGAACGTCATCCTGGGGTTCCCGGGCGAGACCGAGGACGACGTGGCGGAGCTGGAGCGGTTCCTCACTGCGGCCCGCCTGGACGTCGTCGGTGTCTTCGGCTACTCGGACGAGGAGAACACCGAGGCGGCGGGATTCCCCGACAAACTGGACCCGGACCTGATCTCCGAGCGGGTGACGCGCGTCTCCGCCCTCGTGGAGGAGCTGACCGCCCAACGCGCCGCCGAACGGGTCGGTGAGGAGGTCACGGTGCTGGTCGAGCGGACCGCCGACGAGGAGGGCGACTGCACCGGTCGGGCGGAGCACCAGGGGCCCGAAGTCGACGGGGAGTGCGTTCTCACCGATGCTGAGGGAATCGAGGTGGGCCAGTTCGTGCGGGCCACGGTGGTCGATTCCGAGGGCGTCGACCTCATCGTGCGGCCGCAGGAAGTCCTGACGAGGGGATACCCGTGACGGCAGCCGAGGACGCGACCATGGACAGCACCGGAACCCCGACCGGCGCCGACTGGGCGAAGGCGGAAGTGCCAGAGCCCGCCGACCCCGCCGGCGTGACACCGACCGCCGTCCCGGTGGTCAACATCGCCAACGCCCTGACGGTCTTCCGCCTCGTCCTGGTGCCCTTCTTCCTCGTCGCCCTGTTCGTGGGGGCGGAGGGCGGGACCTGGCGCCTGGTCGCCGCCGGGCTCTTCGCGCTCGCGGCCATCACCGACCGCCTGGACGGGGACCTCGCCCGCCGCCGAGGCCTCATCACGGACTTCGGCAAGATCGCGGACCCGATCGCCGACAAGGCGTTGATCGGGGCGGCACTGGTGGGGCTCAGCGTGCTCGGCGAGCTGCCCTGGTGGGTGACCATCGCGATCGGTGTCCGCGAGCTCGGCGTCACCCTGCTGCGGTTCTGGGTGATCCGGCACGGCGTGATCCCCGCCAGCCGGGGAGGGAAGCTCAAGACCCTCGTCCAGATCGTCGCCATCGGCCTGTACGTGCTGCCGCTCTCCGACGGCTTCGACCTGGTGCGCTGGTCGGTGATGGCGGTGGCGTTGCTGCTCACCCTCGCGACCGGGATCGACTACGTGGTTCGGGCCGTGCGCATGCGCGCCCGGGGGCGGCGGGCGCTCGCGGGTACCGCGTGAGCCGAGCGGACGACCACTCGCCCCTGCCCGGGTTCGGGCTGGACGAGGAGCGTCTCACCCTCCTCCTGGACAGGCTCCGCCAGCGTGGTGAGACGGTGGCCGCGGCCGAGTCCCTGACGGCGGGCCTGGTCACCGGGCTGTTGACCTCGGTTCCCGGGGCCAGCGCGGTCGTCAGGGGCGGCCTCGTCGTGTACGGGACCGACCTGAAGGGCAGCCTCGCGGGCGTCGACACCGCCGTGCTCGACGAGCACGGGCCCGTGCACCCCGAGGTCGCCAGGCGGCTCGCGGAGGGAGCTCGGCGGCGCTGCGGGGCGGACTGGGGTCTGGGGCTCACCGGGGTCGCCGGCCCGGACCCGCAGAACGGGCTCCCACCCGGCCTCGTGCACGTCGCGGTGGCCGGCGCGGACGAGGTCACGGTCCGTACGCTCCGGCTGTCCCGCTCCCGGCACGGCGTGCGCGCGGCGGCGGTCCGCGCCGCTCTCGACGCCCTCGGCGCGGCCCTGGACCGGGCGCCACCCGCGTGAGGGACGGGGAAGGCCCGGTCGCGCCCGGTCACCGGCCGGCGCCCGGACGCCGGCCGGAATGCCGGGCGGTCGCGATCCGTTAACCCGATCAGGCAAACAACAGGGGGAACTGGCTGGACGGGAACCCGTTCGCCCTCGGCGGACGTTGACCCGAAGTTGCTGATCGTATTGGCTCGGCTGGGTACGGTGGAGTGGACGGCGCGCTCAACTGGATCGTCGTTCGATCGCGGCGCGCTGCCGGCGCGTCAGCCCGACAGTGAACCGTCGAACACATCCAGGGTGGAAGGAGACACGGCATGGCCGTTCTGTTGCGGGAGGCCATCGGCGAGCGCCTGCGTGAGGAACGCACGGCCCAGCGCCGCACTCTGCGTGAGGTGTCCAGGATCGCCCGGGTCAGCCTGGGCTACCTGTCCGAGGTCGAGCGGGGGCGCAAGGAGGCCTCCAGCGAGCTCCTCGCGGCCATCTGCGACGCCCTGGAACTGGAGCTGCCCAGGCTCCTCGACGACGTGGCCACCGAGATCCGGTCCGACGCCGGGACCCGCCAGGTGGCGACGCCGGTGCCCGGCGCCGCTGCCCGGGTGGCCCAGCCGGCGACCGCCGAGGCCCGGGTCGCGCGGCAGGCCCAGCAGTCGGACGAGCTCGTCCCCGCCGTGGTGGGGGAGCAGTTCTCGGAGTTCGCCGTCGCCCCGGTGCTCGGCGGACGCCTCGACTCCTCGATGCGCATCACCAACAAGGTGGTGGTGGCGGCCTGACGAGCCGCTTCCCGGTTCGGACCCGGGTCACGACCGCCACCCCCGCGCGGCCTGCTGCCACCCGGTGATCGGGTCAGCACCACCACGCGAGTGCGCCTGACTACTATTGGGGGCACTTCGTTGACCGGGGGCCACGGAGCGACGTCATAACACGTCACGGTGTGGGGCACCCGGAATTCGAGACGTGTCAGAACCCTCGGAGCGGGTGGGGGACCACCAGTGATTCTCGAAGTCCTCGTCGCGGTACTGGCGGTGGTCGTGCTGGCGGGCGGGGCACTGCTGTTCGTCGCCGTGCGGCGATCCCGGAGCGGCACCTCGTCCCCGCGCCTCGCGGCCGAGGCGCCCCGCCCGGTGCGCGGTAGCCCCGCCCAGGTCTGGGCGGAGCGGGCGGAGCGGGCGGCGCGCGCCATCACCTCCGCCACGGCGGGTCGACCCGAGCTGTCGGGTGTCCACGACGACGTGGAGCTCGTGCTGGTGGAGGTGCGGTCCAGCGCGGCCGAGGTGGCCAGGCTCGACCAGCTGTTGGGCCAGGACCTGGCCCCCGAACTGCGGGCCGAGTCGCAGCGCCTGTCCCAGGCCGCCGACCAGGCGACGGACGAGGTCACCCGGGCCGAGCTGGCCGGCGCGGCCGCCTCCGTCACCGACCGGCTCCGGGCCGCGGAGGCGCGGCAGGGGGCGAAGGAGACGCTGCTCGCCAGGATGCGGGGTGCGGTGGCGGGTCTGGAACGGTCCCGCACGGAGATCGCCGAGTTGACCTCCGCCCGTGCCCTCCCGGTCACCGTCGGTGACCCGGTGGCTGACCTGGCCGACCGACTGCGTGGTTTGCGGTCCGGGCTGGTGGAGGTTCAGCGGCTCTCGGCGGCGGGGGGTGACCCGGGCTCTGGTCAGGGACAGCCCCGAGATGTTCCGGGGTCGCTGGAACCGCGCGACGGTACCTGACACGATGGAACAGGCAATCAGGCATCGGGTGATTATCCGGATAGTCGCCTCGGGCGGCCGGGTAGCAGAAGAAGGCAGGCGGAGGAGATGGCCAACCCGTTCGTGAAGTTCTGGAAGTACCTCATGGCGGCGTTCTCGTCGAAGATCGACGAGCACGCGGACCCGAAGGTGCAGATCCAGCAGGCCATCGAGGAGGCGCAGCGGCAGCACCAGGCGCTGTCCCAGCAGGCCGCCGCCGTGATCGGCAACCAGCGTCAGCTGGAGATGAAGCTCAACCGGCGGCTTGGGGACGTCGAGAAGCTCCAGGCCTCGGCCAGGCAGGCACTGGTGATGGCCGATGACGCCAGGAACCAGGGTGACCTGGAGAAGGCACAGCAGTACGAGAACAGCGCCCAGGCGTTCGCGGCCCAGCTGGTCAGCGCCGAGCAGGAGATCGAGGACCTCAAGAGCCTCCACGACTCCGCGCTCCAGGCCGCCAACGAGGCCAAGCAGGCGGTGGAGCGCAACGCCATGCAGCTCCAGCAGAAGATCGCCGAGCGCACCAAGCTGCTCAGCCAGCTGGAGCAGGCGAAGATGCAGGAGCAGGTGTCCAGCTCCCTCCAGCAGATGAGCGAGCTCGCCGCCCCGAAGAACACCCCGTCGCTCGACGAGGTCCGCGACAAGATCGAGAAGCGGTACTCGACGGCGATGGGGCAGACGGAGCTGGCGAAGAACTCGGTCCAGGGGCGGATGATGGAGGTCGAACAGGCCTCGGTGAACATGGCCGGTGTCTCCAGGCTGGAGCAGATCCGTGCCAGCATGGGTGGGGGATCCGCTGGCCAGGTGGGTGGCGGTGCCGCGGCGCCGCAGCCGGCCCAGCCGCAGAACATCCAGCAGCCCGGTCAGCAGCAGCCAGGCCAGGCCTGAGCGACCGAGGGTGTGACTCCAGGTGGCGGATCGCAGGGGCGACGTGTCCGACCTCGTTTCGGTGGCGAACCAGGCCGGTGGCCTGATCGCCAGCAAGTTCCGCCAGGGCCTGGACAAGTGGCGTGACCCGCGGGCCCAGCTGCTGCGCAAGCGGCGCCGGGCCCGGCGGGGCCTCTACGTCAAGACCGGTTTAGCCGCCCTCGCCGGGGCGTTCGCGTTCACCGTGGGCAGCGAGCCAGGGCTGGAGACGTCCGAGGTCGTCGTGGGCGGGGTGAGCGCCCTGATCGGGGCGAGCGCGGTGTCCTCCGGCGTGCGGACAGTCCGGCTGTACCGGACCCCGCTGCCCGAGGAGGCGGTGGCACCGCCACCTCCGCCGCCCCTGCCCGATCCGGGTTCCGCCGCGCACAAGCCGATGCGGCGGCTCGCCGACGCGGAGGCCAGTCTCGCGGAGTTGCTCCACCAGTTGTCCACCCCGGTCGGCGGGGCGCCGCTCGTCCCGGAGGAGTCCGTGCGGAGGATTCGGGGGACCGCGCGGGAGGCGGGTGACGCGGCTCGGGCGGCCGCCGCTCGGCTCCAGGCGGTCGAGCGGGCCAGGGATGCCTCTCCCGCCTCGGAACGTGCCGCCCTGGCCGGGGACATCGACCGGTTGGCCGCCAGGCTCCACGACGGCGTGGACGGCTTCGGGCGGTTGGTGGCCACGGCGGGTCGCACCGTCGCAGCCCATGACCACGACACCTCCGCGCCGGCGCTCACCGAGGCCGCGGACTACCTCGACGGGCTCGCCGCCGGGCTGCGGGAGCTGTCCCGCTCACCCCGGCTCTGACCGGGGTTCCCCCTTCCCGTACCCCCACCCTCGGCCCCGGGGGCCGGCAGCCCGGTTCCCACTCTCGGACCATGTGCGGCAGGCCGGGTGGAGCCGTCAGGAGGGCGGGTTCGGCCCGGGTGCGCGCCGGAGGGGTGCGCTGGGCTGGCGGTGCCAGGAACCCGGCCGGAATGAGCACTGGAGTCCCTCCCGCCTCGGGAGCGGCCTCGCGGGGACGGCGTTCGGCGTCGCCTCCTTCCGCTTCGGGTGAGCTCGGCGGCCTGAACCTCCGGTCCGCGTGGGACGTCGGTGTGGATGCCGGTGGGCGCGCGGGCGGGCCGCCGGTGGTGTTGGGCGGACGGCGGGCGCCGCGTGGTGGCAGGATGCGACCTCGCGCGGGGAGGTGTCGGCATGCCGTTGTGGCGGTCCTCGTCGGCCTCGGCAGCGACGAGACGGCCTCTCGCCACGATGTGGGGCGGGGGCCGTCCAGCGCGTGTTCACCGGTCGTCACGGCCGGCCTGGATGGCGCGCGGGAAAGAGGACCACCGTGGGCCCGTGACGGTGACCTGGCCAGCGGCCCGATCTTTGGTGTCCCGCACCGCGACACCGTCGGCGAACCGGCCGACCTCGACGCGGGCGGAACCATTCCGCGACCGGCGTGCCTTCCGCCAGTGCTCCGGCTCGTGGTGCACCGTCATGATCTCCTCTCCATTCTCCCGATCACGTCAGCGATGAGTGCGCAGGTGTCGTCCGGGCTCATCGCGACTTCCCGCACCCTGTCCGCCGCTTCCTGGTACGCGCCGACATCCTTGGCTTCATGGAGGAACAGGGCGGACCGCCGTGTCTCCAACCGCACCACTGGCGCGTCATCGCCCCCGCGCTCGACGATGCCGAACGCACCCTCGAGCCCGGGATGCCAGCCCACACCCATCGGCACCACGCGAAGGTCCACCGTCGGCCACTCGACGACGTGCGGCAGCCACAGCAGGTGCTCGCGCATCACGTGGTGACGGAAGCGTGGACCGATGAACTCACCAGAACGGATGCCGCATGACCACGCCCCACCAGGACATCCCCGCGTTGCGCGCGGGTTTGGCCGACCAGCTCGCAGCAGAGCTGCCCTCGCGGACCTGGCCCGAGGTGTTCCGCGTCGTCGACCGCCACGTCTTCGCGCCCCGGTTCGCCTTGTTCGACCCGGTGACAGGCAGCTTCACCCACTACGACGTCCACGATCCCGACCCGGTCCGGCGTGCTGAGGCGATGGCGGCCGCGTACTCGAACGACACCTTGATCACGCGGTTCGACGATGACGGCAACCCCATCAGCTCGTCCACCGAACCGAGCATGATGGCGTCCATGCTGGCCGCGCTCGATCTGCGCCCTGGCCACCGTGTGCTCGAAGTCGGTACGGGTACCGGCTACAACGCGGCCTTGCTGGCCAGGTTCGTCGGCGACGAGCAGGTGACCACGATCGATGTGGACGGCGAGCTGATCAACACGGCTCGCGCAGCGCTCGACGTCACCGGCTACGCGCCCACCGTGGTGTGCGGCGACGGCGCTGCCGGTGTGCCCGAACGGGCGCCGTTCGACAGGATCATGGCGACCTGCGGTGTGGACCGCGTGCCCGGAGCATGGCTGGACCAGCTCACGGCGGACGGCGCGATCCTGGTCACCGTCTCGACGGGCATCGCGCTGCTGCGCCGCGCCCCGGACGGCGCCGTTCACGGCCGGTTCTTGGGGGCAGCGGGGTTCATGCCGCTGCGTTCCCACGGCTACCAGCCGAGGTGGAGCGGCCGTCGCGTTCTCGAGGAGACCGGGGGCAGCGCGGACGACACGCGTTCCGTCACGGTCCCGAAGGGGCTCGAATTGTCGACGGCGGCGTTCTTCACCTCCCTGATCGCCGAACACGGCCGCCTCGTGTTCCTCGGCGAGGACGAGCAGGTGGTCTCGTACCGGTGGGTGCATCCGGCATCCGGGTCGTGGGTGCGCGTCGACCTCGGTGAGCATCCGGCGACGGTGCACCAGGCCGGGAGCCGTCGCCTGTGGGACGAGGTGGAACCCGTGCTGGAGACCTGGGACGTCGCGGGCCGTCCTGAGATCGACCGGTACGGCCTGACCGTCACCACCGACGGTCGCCACGTGCTGTGGCTGGACAGCCCGGAACACCACATCACCGCGCTGTGACCGTTCGCGAGGTGGTGTCGCCGTGATCGGCGTCGCCTCCTTCCGCCTCGGGTGAGCTCGGCGGCCTGAACCTCCGGTCCGCGTGGACCGTCGGTGTGGATGCCGGTGGGCGCGCGGGCGGGGCCGCCGGTCGTGTTCGGCGGACGGCGGGCGCCGCGTGGTGGCAGGATGCGACCTCGCACGGGGAGGTGTCGGCATGCCGTTGTGGCGGGTGCGAGCGGAGGACGTCACCGGGACGGGCGGGGTGGTCGCGCCGGAGGAACGGTTGGGCTGGCCGCTGACCTTGGGCTTCGGGGCGCAACACGTGGCGGCGATGTTCAGCGCCACCGTCCTCGTGCCGACGATCACGGGCTTCCCGGTGACCACGACGTTGTTGTTCTCCGGTCTGGGCACCCTGCTGTTCCTGGTGGTCACCCGCAACCGTGTTCCCGGGTACCTGGGCGCTTCGTTCGCGTATGTCGGTCCGCTCCTGGCGGCTTCCGAGGCGGGGGCGGAGCCCTCGGCGATGCTCGGTGGGGTGCTGGTGGCGGGCGTGACGTTGGTGATGCTCGGGGTGGCGGTCAAGGCGTTGGGCGTCGGTCTGGTGGAGGTGTTGCTGCCACCGGTGGTGACCGGGGCCGTCGTGGTCCTCGTCGGGCTCGGGATGGCCCCCCACGCCACCGCCAGTGTCTCGGCGCAGCCCGTGGTCGCCGGGGTGACACTCCTGACGATCGTCGTCGCGGCGGTCGTGGGTCGCGGGCTGTGGCGCCGTCTGGCCGTGGTGCTCGGCATCGCGGTGGGCTGGACCGCGTCCTGGCTGTCCGGGCCCCTGGAGAACGCCCCCGAACTCCTCGACATCCCGTGGACCGGTCTGCCCGAACTGGTCACACCGGTCATCACGCCCTCGGTGTCGCTGCTGGTCCTACCCGTGGTGATCACCGTCCTCGCGGAGAACCTCGGCCACCTGAAGGCCGTCGCCGCGGTCACCGGACGTGACCTCGACCGTCACGCCGGCGACGTGCTCATCGGCAACGGGCTGTCCACCAGCCTGGCCGGTGCGGGAGGCGGGGTCGGGACCACCACCTACGGGGAGAACATCGGCGTGATGGCGCTGAGCAGGGTGCACTCCACCGCCGCGTGCGCCACGGCGGCGGTCCTGGCCGTGGTGCTGTCCTTCTCACCTCGCGTTGGCGCGGCGGTGGTCCTCGTCCCGCCAGGAGTGATCGGCGGGGTGGCCCTGGTGCTCTTCGGTCTCATCGCGATGCTCGGCTTCCGGGTCTGGTCCGACCACCAGGTGGACTTCCGGGATCCGCTGAACCTCGTGGTGGCGGGTGCCGCGTTGGTCGCCGGAGTGGGTGGGCTGACCTTCACCGTCGGTGGGGTGGAGATCGGCGGGATGGCCTGGGGGGCGCTCGTCGTCGTCCTCCTGTACCCGGTGCTGCGCGGGCTCCGCGCCGTGGTGCCCCGCCGGCCGCCAGCCGGGTGAGCTCGGGGCGGCTCCCTCGCGGAACCCTCGGCCGGTGGCCGTGACTCCCGGCCGGCCCCGGACGAGGTGTTGGTGCCGCACCGTCTCGCGATCGTCCACTCTCACGGTGGCCACCGTCCCTCGGGGCGCGCGGTGTTCACCTCCTGCTCCGCTGCCCGGGGAACAGGGCGCCGAGCCCCGGCGACCGGGGTGGGGGAGAGGCCGGTCCCGCTCGGGCCGGGGGGCTGGCGGCACGGGGTGGGGGGACAACGGGCGTGGAGTGGGAGACCGCGCGACGACCGCTGGTGCCTGACCGGTTGAGCCGTCCGGACCGCTGCCGCCGTCGAGCACCCGCGCACCAGGGCGTGAATGCCGGGTCAGCCCTCGGCTCCCGCCGGGGCGGAGTGCCCGGGAGCCCCTTCGGGAGCTGGCTGGCACCGGGGGCAGTGGTAGACGGTGCGGGCCTGAACTCCCACCCCCAGCGTCCCCCGGCGGATCGCGGTGCCGCAGCGCGCGCACGCCAGGCCGGCCCGCCGGTACACCCAGTGCCGCTGGTCGCGGCGCAACGAGCCCGTGGTGCTCTGCTCCCAGCGCCACGCGTTGGCCGCCAGCAGCCTCCTGGCGAGGTCGACGGTGGCGGCCGGGTCGACGTCGGCCACCCTCGTCCACGGCGACACGCGGAGGAGGAAGCAGATCTCGCACTGGTAGAGGTTGCCCACACCGGCCATCACCCGTTGGTCGAGCAGTGCCTCGCCGACGGCTCGTCCGGGATGCGCGGCGAGCCGGCGTTCGGCCTCCCGGCGGTCCGCCTCCCCCCAGGTCCGCCCCAGCAGGTCGGGGCCGAGGTGGCCGACCAGCGACGACTCCTCCCCCGTGGGTAGCAGCGCGAGGTCGTGCAGCAGGAACCCCACCGCCACCCGGTCCTGGTTCGCCAGCACCGCCCTGACCTCGTGGGCGGGACGTCGCCACCGCTCGCCGGGGCCGTGCAGCCGCCACGACCCGTCCATCCGGAGGTGGCTGTGCAGGCTCCGCCCGTCGTCGAAGCGCACGAAGAGGTGCTTGCCCACCGAGTCGGCCCCGACGACGGCCCGGCCGGCGAGGTCGACCGCGCTCAACGCGGGGTGCCGCAGTTCACCCCGCACCAGTACCCGGCCGGCGAGCGCCGCGTCGAGACGCCGTCCGGTCAGGAAGACCGTGTCACCCTCCGGCACACCTCCGATGGTGCCATCCCGCCGGAGCCGGTAGCCGGTCCACCGCCCGGCTCAGTCGAACGCGGGCTCGGTCTCGGGCTCCCGCCCGGCCCGCCGGCCACGCGCCGAGCGCAACACGCGGGCCAACAGCAGGTTGAACGCCAGCGACACCTCCCGCGCCCCGGGGGTGCCCCACTGGTGGATGGGCATGCAGGCGCCCTGGGCCTGCTGCACCGCGAGGCGGTCGGGCAGCACCACCGGCATCACGAGCGGACCGAAGATCTCCCGGAGCTCGTTGATCCGGAACTGGTGTTCGTGCGACCGGGGGCGCACCCGGTTCACCACGACACCCAGCGGTTGCAGGTCGGAGTTGGTGTTCTCCCGTTCCGCCTGGACGGCCTCGAACGCGCGCTGCACGCCGGAGACGGCGAACATCGTCGGTTCCGTCACGAGCATGGCGCGCTGGGCGGCCACCAGCGCGGAACGGGTGAGCTGGCCGAGGGAGGGCGGGCAGTCGAGGAGCACCAGCTGGTAGGGGGGCAGCCCCTCCTCCTCGTCCAGCTCGCGCACCGTCGTCAGCACCTCCCGGAGCCGGGAGAGCTCCGGCGCGCCCGGGTTGGGGACGTTGTGGCCCTCGGCGCCCTCCGAACCGACCAGGACGTCCAGCCCCTCTCCCCAGGAACTGGGTGCGATCGCCGCCCGCACCGTGTCCGGCGAGGGGGCGGCGAGGACGTCGGCCAGGTCGGCGTCCGTCTCGGCGGGATCCATCGCAGCCGTGGTGTTGCACTGGGGATCGAGGTCGACGACCAGGGTTCGCAGGCCCCGCCGCAGGGCGGCGGAGGCGCACCCCAGCGCGACGGTCGTCTTCCCCACGCCACCCTTCAGGCTGAGCACTGCCACCGTAGTAAGCACGGGTTGCAGCCTACGGTCTGCCCCGATCAGTGGTGGAGCCGTCACTGCATCGGCCCAACGAGCTCCGGGCCGGCCCCGCTGCCGACCGGGGCGGAACCGGTCGTGGCCCCGGGTGGTCGAGGTGCTGGCACGCCGCGAACCACGGCCGGCCGGACGAGCCGGTTCGCGGGGAGGGAGGCCGCCGCCACTCCCGCACGACGGGTTCTAGGCTCTGTCCCATGGTTTCCGAGGCCGTGCTGTCCGCGTTGAACGTCGAACTGGTCGCGGTGCGCCGCCGCTCCGGGGCCGGGCGTCCGCCGAGGGTGCTCGACGTGGGCGGGGGCAGCGGGGTGTGGGCGGTGCCGCTGGCCGAGGCGGGGTGCGAGGTCACCGTCGTCGACGCGAGCCCGAACGCGTTGGCCACGCTGCGCACCCGGGCGGCGGAGCGGGGCGTGCTGGACCGGGTCACCGCCGTGCAGGGCGATTCCGAGGCCCTGACCGCCGTGGCGGAACCGGGCCGGGCCGATCTGGTGCTGGGCCACGGACTGCTGGAGTACGTGGAGAACCCGGGTGCCGCGCTGGCGGAGCTGTCGGCCGTGACCGCCCCGGGTGGCGCGATCTCCGTGGTGGTGGCCAACCGGCACGCGGCGGTCCTGCACCGCGTCCTCTCGGGACGTGTCGCGGAGGCCAGGGAGGTGCTGACCTCGCCGAGCGGAACCCTCGCCCCCGGCACCGGTGCCGACCCGCTGCTCCGCCGCTTCGACGCCGCCGGCCTGTCGGAGCTGGTGACCGCCGCCGGGTTGGCGGTCGAACTGCTCCAGGGGGACGGGGCCGTCACCGACCTGGTGCCGGGGTCCGTGCTCGACACCTGCTCGCCCAGTGATCTCGCGGAACTGGAGTTGCTCGCGGCGCGGCAACCGCCCCTGCGCGAGCTGTCGAGCCGGCTGCACGTGCTGGCCCGCCGCCCCCGCTGAGGAGCTGCCCGCCCGTCTTCCCCCGATCCGGGGAACACGGGGTGTCGCTGCCGTGCGGCCCGCCCTCCGCGTCGAACAATCGACTCACTGACCTCGCACGACGATAATGTGTGCGTGTGCGAACATTCTGGTGGTCGGTCCGGGTAGTGGTCGGGTTGCGCGGCTCGTATCCTTAGACGTGACGCCCCATGAGGGCGTCCGCCGGAAGTCTCGAAGGATTGTCCGGCGCCGCAATCGCTGTGCCGGAGGAGGAGCCATGCCACTCTCCGAGCACGAGCAGCGTTTGCTCGACCAGATCGAGCGCGCGCTCTATGCCGAAGACCCCAAGTTCGCCTCCAACGTGCGTGGCGCACGCGTGCGGAGGCCTTCCAGGCGTCGGCGCCTCCAGGGCGTCGCGCTGCTGGCCGTTGGTTTGCTCACGCTCGTGCTCGGAGTGGTACTCCCGGTACGGGTGGCGGACATACCGGTCATCAGCGTTTTCGGCTTCCTGCTCATGTTCGGTGGTGCCGTACTGATGTTGACCGCTCTTCGGGCCAGTTCCTCCGAGACCGAGGAACCTGCCGAAGGGGGAGGCGCAGGCGAGCCGCCACCGACGTCCCGGACGTCGAGGAGTTCCTTCTCCCAACGGATGGAGGAGCGGTTCCGCCGGCGGTTCGACGGCGAATAGGACGTGGTGCGTGCGGCCCGGTGCGAAGGATCGGGCCGCGAGCCGAGCGTGTTCCTCCGCATCAGCAGGCAGACAGGCATCCTGGCTTCGGCCGGGGTGCCTTTCTTCTGTTGGGGGGCCGCGCCACCAGGCCCGAGTAGCCGGGGGGACGGCGAGGAGCCACTGGTGGCCGCGCCCGCCCCGACCGCACCGAGTCCTCCGGGTTGACCCGCCCGGGTCACCTCGACCCGGCCTGGCGGCATCGGCGAGGCCATCGCCGCCAGGTGGCTCCGCCGGCGGGGGAGGACGCGTGGGCCGCCCACCCCGGCCCGGCGGCACACACTCGGCCCTCCGCCTCCAGCCAGCCTCCAGCGCGCGTCCAGCCGCGCCCCACCTCCGGGGCCCGGCGTGCCCTACTCGGTCCCAGCCCCGTCGCTCGACGGCCCCTCGGGGGCCCGGCGCGGCCGCCGCCGTGTCGAGGGGGGAACGACCCGGTCGACCCAGCGCGGGGGCGCGTTCCGGTGGAAACCGGCCAGCACCGAGTCCAACGCCCCGGCCAACTCCCCTGACGGGGCGGCGGACGGCGCGTACCACTCCCGTTCCACCGCCTCGGCCAGCACGGTCAGACCGGCCACCGTCCGGCCGTCGAACCGGTACTGCCGGCTGAGGCGGTCCACCGCGACCCGGACGGTGTCCGATGCCGGGGGAGCGGAACCCCGGTCGGCGCACAGGTCGAGCACCTCCGCCCAGGCGGCCGTCGCGGCACCGGCCCACCCGGACCGGACGGTCTGGAGGCGGATGCGGCGCCGCGAGGAGCGGAGCAGCGGCGGCGACGCGACCACGACAGCGGGGGGCAGCAGGACGGCCGCCAGCCACCACAGGCCGTCCGGCCCCACCGGGAGCACCAACCACCACAACACCGGGACGAGGGTCGCCGCCACCGCTCCGCACAGCGCGAACCGCAGGACCCGCCGGGTGGCCGCCACCGGCCGGAGCCAGGCGTCCAACTCCCCGGGGCCCGTGCCCGTCGCCCGCCGGCGTCCGAGGGTGAGACCGGCCACCAGCGCTGTCAGGGCGGCGGAGACGAGGAGACCCACCACCAACCACACCCAGAGCGCGACGGGGAACGCGCCCTTGCCCGGTTCGACGACGCCCTCGTCGTGACCGGCCTGGGGGGCGTCGCTCGTCGTCGTGGAGGTGTCGGTGGGCGCCGTCGTGGTCGGCACCGAGTCCGTCTCCTCCGGGCGGTCCGGCCGGTCGGACTCCTCCGGTGTGCTGTGCGCCGGCTCCACGGCCCGGCCGTCGTTGAGCGGCGTGGGCTCGAAGGAGATCCAGCCGAAACCCTCGAAGTAGCCCTCCACCCAGGCGTGGGCCTCGTTGTTGGTGATCAGCCGTGATGTGCCCGTCTGGTACCCGGGGCTGAACCCGACCGCGACCCTGGCCGGCACCCCGATCGACCGGAGCAGCACCGCCAACGCCGAGGAGTACTGCTCGCAGTACCCGGTGCGCCCCTCGAACAGGAAGTCCGCGAGGGCGTCCGAACCGCTGCCCGTCTCGGTCTCCAGGCTGTACTGGAAGCCGTTCGCGGGGTCGCGGAAGAAGGCGGTCAGCGCGTTGGCCTTGTCGATCGGCGCCGCGTGGGGGGCGGCCAGCCGGTCGGCCAGCGCGCTCACCTCGGGAGTGACCCCGTCCAGCCGCAGGTACACCGGGTCGACGTTCTGCGGGTCCGGTGCCGTGCGCAGCTCCTCGAGCGGGTACTCGGGCACCACCGCCTCGACCGTGTAGGGGGTGGCCCGCCGGCTCTCCTCGGCGTAGATCAGGCCGGAGCGCGCGTCGTAGCGCCAGCCGGGCGCCACGTCGTCGACCACGGTGGGGACTCCGAACACGGGCAGCCAGTGGTCCTGGTAGTTCAGCGGTTCGACACGGATGCGACTGCTCTCGGCGGGCAGGCGCGCGCTGCCGGCCGGGCGCGGCAACGGCCGCCCCGCGGCGGCATCGACGCCCTCGTCGACGGGGCCGAGCCGCCACCCCTCCCCGGGGTCGTAGTGGCTGAGGGTGAAGGCCCGCAGGTACTGCCGCTCCCGCATCCCCTCGACCCGCAGCAGATCGATCGTGGTCTCCCGGTCCAGCTGTCCCCGCAGTGAGGTGAAGGTGTTCAGCCCGACGCCGTAACCGCCCTGGTCACCGCCCCCACCACCGCCGCCCCCACCGGGGAACCGCCCCTCGGTCCCGATGAAGGTCAGGCTCGCGCCCGCGACCAGTGCCGCGGCCACGGACAGGGCCGTCGTCGCGGTCGCCGCCGGCGTCCACAGGTTCCGGGGCGCCCCGCTGTCCGTCGCGGCCCCCGCGAGGACGCGTTGCCGGTGCCGACCGTCTACCGCCAGCAGGAGGGCGAAGCCCACCGCGCCAGCCGCGAAGGTCCACCACGGCAGCATCTCCCTGGCCAGGGACGCGGGGATGGCGAACACGGACAACAACAGCAGGCCGGCGGCGGCCGGTGCGCGCAACCCCACCGCGAGCAGGTCCGCCGCCACGGCCACCACGCCGATGCTCAGCATGAGCAGGCACAGGATGGGAGCGGTCGCCTCGACCGGGGGGACCCCGACCTTGACCTGTTCCAGCGATTCGCCCAGCAGCCCGAGCACCTCGCGCACCGCCTCCGGCCCTGGCAGCAGACCGAGGACACCGCTCCCGGTGAACAGCACGGTGACCAGGCACGACAGGACGAGCAGCTGGCCGGTGACGACGATCCACGCCGGCAGCCGCATCGCGCGCAGCGCCACACCGGCGGCGGCCACGGTGAACACCGCCAGCGCCACCAGGAGGATCGGCCCAGCCCCGTCGACGATGCCGGTGACCGCGCTCGCCGCGCCGAGCATCGCCAGCCCGCACAGGACCGCGTTCGCCGCGTGCCGCCCCAGGTCGGTCCGGCCCGCCTCCACGCCCACCATCACCCGACTCCTCCGTGCCAGACCGCCCGGGCGGTCGGCGTGGCCGGCGGGCCCTCCGCTCCCCGCCCGCACAACCGCGACCACACCGCGACCATCTCCTCACCGGGAAGCGGGGTGACGACCCGCCACCCGGCTGCCCGGAGCACCCGCGCGGCCGGCTCCTGGCTGGGCGCCATCGTGTCGCCGAGGCCCGCCCACTGCCGGACGTCGAGCAGGACCGCGCTGGTCCGGCTCCCGGGCGGGCGGCGGACCGCGAGCCGGTGCGCCTCGTCCGCCGACAGCATGCCGAGCACCGCCACCAGGTCACGCCCCTCGGCCGGGTCCGCCTCCAAGGCCAGCTCCCGCCGCCGCGAGGGTGCCAACCTGGCCAGCGTGTCGAGCACGACGGCGTCGCTCCGGGCGCCGAGGACGTCCTCGCTGAGCAACGGGACCCCCTCGTTGGTCAGGAGCCGGAAGCCCTTGCCCGTGCTCCTGAGGTGCAGGCAGACGCTGGCGGTGAACGACACCGCCCACTCCAGGCTCGACGCCGGCCCCGTGCCCCGGTGGGCGGCGTTGCGCACGTCCACCAGCACGGTCGTGCCACCCACCCAGGGGCTCTCCTCGACCCGCACCATCAGTTCGTCCCGGCGCGCGGTGGACCGCCAGTGCACCCGGCGCATGTCGTCACCGTGCCGGTAGGGGCGCACGACCACGTCGTCCAGGCCCTGCCCCGACCGCGCCCTGGCGATGCCCTCCTCCCCCCGCCCGGTGGCCGACCCGGCCGGATGCCCGGCGAGTTCCTCGACCCGCGGGGTCACCACGAACCGCAGCTGCTCGCCCAACGCCTCGTCGTGTTCGGCCAGCCCGAAGGCGTCGGTGAACCTGGCCGCGAGCGGACCGACCGTGTGGACGCCCCGCAGCGTGGGCCGCAGCTCGTAGGTCAGCACGACGCACTGCCCCCGCACCGGCCGGGGAGCGAGGAAGCGGGGGCGCTCGCCGAGCGCGTAGGGCAGGGTGTCCTGGAGCAGGACCGTCCCGCCGCCCAGGGTCCCGCGCCCCCGCACGGTCAGCCGCATCCGCGCGAGGTCACCGGCCTGGACCCGGGCCGGGCTGACGGCGCGCTCGACGCTCACCTGCGTGCGCGACCGGCGTGTCACGAGAGCGGACAGCAGGGGCAACAGCAGCGTGAAGAGGCCGACCCGCAGCAGGTCGCGTTCGTCGAGCACGACGGAGCACAGGGCCGCCGCGGTGCCGGCCGCGAACAGGCACCGGCCTCGGGTGGTCAGTCCGGAGAGCGCTGTCAATCTTCTGCCTTCTCGTCGTCGCCGGGAGCTGCTGGTCGTCGGGGAACTGGGGGACGCGGAAGGCGACGGAGGCTGTCCGCCCGCTCGGTCACGGGACCGTTGTCTCAGCGCGCGCGGTGCGCCGGCTCGACCGGCCACTGCCCGCTCCGCTGCTGGGCCGAACCGGCCCCCTGCGGGACGGGAACCCGTTGCAGCAGACCGTGCACGACCTCGGCGGGTGAGCGCCGGGCGGCCTGGGCCTCCGGTGCGAGGACCAGCCGGTGCGCCAGGACGGTGACGGCGACCGCCTGGACGTCGTCGGGGATCACGTACTCCCGCCCGACCAGCGCCGCCTGGGCTCGGGCCGCCCTGACCAGGTGCAACGTGGCCCTGGGGGACGCCCCGAGCCGGACGTCGGGTGTTCGGCGGGTCGCGGCCACCAGGTCGACGGCGTAGCGGCGGACCTCGGAGGACATGTGCAGTCCGCGCACGGCGTGCGCCATCTCCCGCACCTGCGCCGCCGTGCACATCGGCCGCAGCTCGGCGAGCGGGTCGTGCCCGGAGTGCTCGTCCACCATCGCCAGTTCGGCCGCCGGGTCCGGGTAGCCGATCGACACCCGGCACGTGAAGCGGTCCCGCTGGGCCTCGGGCAGCGCGTAGGTGCCCTCCATCTCCACCGGGTTCTGCGTCGCGATCACCATGAACGGCGGCGTCAACGCGTAGGTCTGCCCGTCGACGGTGACCTGGTGTTCCTCCATGCACTCCAACAGCGCGGACTGGGTCTTGGGGGAGGCCCGGTTGATCTCGTCGCCGACCACGACGTTCGCGAACACCGGGCCGGCGCGGAACTCGAAGGAGCTGTTCTGCCGGTTGAAGATGGACACGCCCGTGATATCGCTGGGCAGCAGGTCCGGGGTGAACTGCACCCTGCTCACGGTGCCCCCGACCGACTTCGCCAACGCCTTCGCCAGCGACGTCTTGCCCACCCCCGGGACGTCCTCCACCAGGAGGTGCCCCTCGGCGAGCATCGTGATCATGGCGACCCGCACCACCTCGGGCTTGCCGACGATGACCCGTTCCACGTTGGCCGCGATCCGGCCGGTGATCGCGTGCAGCTCGGACAGCCCGAGCGTGCCGCTCCGGTGTCGCTCGTCGGCCGGAGCCGCTCGTTCGTTCGGCGGCGCTGGGGACTCGGTACTCGGCGTCACACGACCTCCTGTGCATCGCAGGCGTCCCGACACCGCCGCTCCCTCGTGAGGGGCCGGACCCCGCGCCGGCGCCCTGGGTGAGGCGGTGTGGGACGCAGTCTGTCAAACGTCGCCGGGGCCGTCCCGTGACGAGTGCGGCGGCGGCCAACACTGGCAGCCCGGGATGATGATCTCCATTCTTCCCCACCACGCTCCGGTCGGAGACGAAACCAACCACCTCCCGGGTTGTCGGCGCCGGCGCGGCCGCCTGCCCCGCCGGCCGACACGCGAGCGGCCCCCCACCGCCCCCCACCGCGCGTCGATCCTCCTACCAGCGGAAACGGTCCGGCATTCGGGCCTGGCGCGCTCCGATCCGCGTTGACGGTGGGCCGTGGTGGGGTAATGTGGCGCGCGGTGGGGCGACGGGGACCCCACGGCCGGTTCCACCCGAGCCGGGCGGGGAGGTGGTGCGGGGTGTTCCTCGGCACGCACAGTCCCAGGCTCGACGACAAGGGCAGGCTGACGCTGCCGGCCAAGTACCGGGACGCGCTCGCGGAGGGTCTGATGGTCACCAAGGGCCAGGATCACTGCCTGTACGTCTTCCCCCGCGCGGAGTTCGAGGAGATGGCGCGCCGCGTCGCGCAGGCGCCGCTGACGAACGAGTCCGTCCGCGCCTACCAGCGCTACCTCTTCGCCGGCACGGACGAGCAGAAACCCGACGGGCAGGGCCGCATCGCCGTCGTCCCCGAACTGCGCCGCTACGCGAACCTCCGCAAGGACTGCGTCGTGATCGGCGCCATCACGCGACTCGAGATCTGGGACGCGCAGGCGTGGCAGACCTACCTCGACCAGCACGAGGACTCCTACGCCCAGGCGAGGGAGGAGGTCCTGCCCGGAATCTTCTGAGACGAACCGGGCAGGTTCGAGCAGAGCTGGGAATCGGGTGCGGTGAGGCCTCGGTCCGCTCGGCTGACGGCCCTGGCACACCTTCCCCGGTGCCAGGGCACTCGGGCGGGCGGGGACCTGACCGCACCCGATTCCGCCGTTTTCCGGACCCGGGGGCGAGCCGGGAGCGAAGATCCGGATGATGGGGCGCCGACGACGAAGGAGGAGGCCATGGGCGACGAGCCAACGGCCGTCCCCGGCGGTGCCGACACTGGCGTGGGGGACGACGACGGGACGGCGGCGGAGCGAGGCTCCGGCGGGGGGTACGGCCACGTCCCCGTGATGCTGGGCAGGGTGCGTGAACTCCTCGCACCGGCCCTGGCCGGCGAGCGACCGGTGGTCGTCGACGCCACCCTCGGGCTCGGCGGGCACACCGAGGCGCTGCTCACCGCCTTCCCCCAGCTGACCGTGGTCGGTCTCGACCGGGACCCGCAGGCGCTGGAACTCGCGGGAGAGCGGCTCCGCCCCTTCGGCGACCGGATCAGGCCGGTGCACGCGGTCTACGACGAACTCCCCGACGTGCTGGCGGAGCTGGGAACACCCCTGGTCCAGGGCGTGCTGTTCGACCTCGGGGTCTCCTCCCTCCAACTCGACGCCCGGGAGCGGGGCTTCGCCTACGCCCAGGACGCCCCGCTGGACATGCGGATGAACCAGGGCGCCGGTCCGAGCGCGGCGGACGTCCTCAACGACTACCCCAGCAAGGACCTCGTCCGCATCCTGCGTGAGTACGGCGAGGAGCGGTTCGCCAGCCGGATCGCCGCCGCCATCGTCAGGGAACGGGCCAAGGAACCCTTCACCACCAGCGGACGGCTGGTGCGGCTGCTCTACGACGTGGTGCCGGCCCCGGCCCGCCGCACCGGCGGGCATCCCGCGAAACGCACCTTCCAGGCCCTGCGCATCGAGGTCAACGCCGAGCTCGACGTCCTGCGCGCGGCGATCCCCGCCGCCGTGGACAGCCTCGCGGTGTCGGGTCGCCTCGTGGTGCTGTCCTACCACTCCCTGGAGGACCGCATCGTCAAGCGGGCGGTGGCGCCGCGCGCCGAGTCGAGCACACCGGCAGGGCTGCCGGTCGAACTTCCTGGACACGAGCCGGAGCTGCGCCTGCTGGTCAGGGGCGCCGAACAGGCCGGCGAGGACGAGATCCAGGAGAACCCGAGGGCGGCCTCGGTCCGCCTGCGGGCCGCCGAACGGATCCGGAAACCCAGGGGGACACGACCATGACCACCCGCACGCCCACCCGGGGCCGCCGCGAGCGGACCATCGGAACGCCCGTTCGCCAGGCGGGCGCGCGGAGCGAACCCCGACGGCGGGACGCTCCGAGCCCCCGGCGTCGTCGCCGGAGCGGGCTGGGTGGGCTGCTGGCCAGCTCGGGGAGCAAAGCCACCAAGGCTCCCTTCGTGCTCCTGGTGATGGCCCTGCTCAGCACCGGCCTCGTCGCCACCCTCTGGCTGTCGACCGCGGCGGGCGACGACGCCTACTACCTCGAGCAGTTGCAGTCCGACGTGGACTCGCTGACCGAGGAGACGGCGGCGATGCGCCAGGACATCGCCCGGCAGGAGGCGGCACCCGCCCTCGCCGAGCGAGCCCAACAGCTGGGACTGGTCGCGGCGCGGGATCCGGCCCGCCTCGTCGTCGAGCCGGACGACTCCGTGCGGGTCGTCGGCACCCCGTCCCCCGTGGAGGCGCCCGTCGCGGCGGCCGGTGGCAGTGCGGGGACGGACGAGGACAGCACGACCGGCGAGGAACGGGACGGCGCCGAGGACCAGGCCCCCGACGGGGACGCCGATCCGCCCGGCGGTGCGGCCGGGGGCACCGGGGATCCGACCGGCGCGGCGGGGGACGAGGCGGCCCAGGACACCTCCCGGGAGGAGGCCCCCGGCCACCAGCCCGGTCGCCCGGTCCTCGACGCGGCGGCTCGTGACCAGGCTGGGGAAGGGGGCGAGGACTGATGCCCTCGAGCACCCGCCGCCGCCCCACCAGGAGCTCGGGGCAGCTGAGGTCCTCCCGGCCGCGCGGGCCCTTCGACGCGCGGCAGCACAGCCTCCGGCTGCGGATCGCCCGGCTGGGACTCGCCATCGCGTTGCTCGCCGCCGGGGTCAAACTCGTCCAGGTCCAGACCTTCGAGGCCGCTGCCCTGTCCGAGCAGTCGTTGCGGCAACGCGAGGTCTCCCAGCGCATCCACGCCGAGCGCGGCGCGATCTACGACAGGGAGGGCAACCCGCTGGCGCTCAGCGGGGAGGCGCGGATGCTCACCGCGAGCCCGAACCAGATCGAGACCGACCGGGAGGAGCTGGGGGAGGACCCCGCCGAGTACAAGCGGACCATGGCCGCCTTCATCAAGGACGCGCTCGGGGACGCCGTCGACGAGGACACCCTGCGCGAGGCGTTGTCCCGGGACGCCAGGTTCACCTACCTCACCAGCAGGCCCATCGAACCGAGCAAGGCCGACGAGATCACCGCCGAGTACCCCGAGATCGCCACCGAGTACCGGGCGACCAGGACCTACCCGGGCGGGCACCTGGCCTCCAACATCCTGGGATTCGCCAACTGGCGCCTCGACCAGGACGAGCCGAGGGTGCTGGGCATGGCGCACCTGGAGAACTCGGAGAACACCCTGCTCGCCGGCCGCGACGGCGAACGCATCCTGAGCCTCGACCGGGCCAGGAACATCACCATCCCCGGGTCGACCCGCGTCATCGAGGAGGCCACCCCGGGCTCCAGCCTGGCGCTCACCCTCGACTCCGACCTCCAGTACGTGTTGCAGGACGAACTCGCCTCCTACGTCGCCGAGACCGGGGCCGAGAGCGGCAGCGCCGTCGTGCTGGACGCCAGGACGGCCGAGGTCTACGCCCTGGCGAACGACGTCAGCTTCGACCCCAACGACACCAGCGGCGCCACCCGGGACGAGATGGGCAACCCGGCGGTCACCCACGCCTTCGAACCCGGCTCGGTCGCCAAGGTGGTGGCCGCCGCCGGGGCCATCGAGGACGGCCACCTGCGTCCGGACAGCGTGCTCGACGTTCCGGGGAGCATCCAGGTCGCCGACCGGGTGATCAGGGACGCCTGGTCGCACAACGTCGAGCGGATGACGCTGACCGGGGTGCTGGCGCGTTCCTCCAACGTGGGAACCCTCATGGTGGCCGACCAGCTCGGCAGGGAACGGTTCGCCGAGATGCTCGGCCGCTTCGGCCTGGGAGAGCGTACCGGAGTCGGTCTTCCGGGGGAGAGCGCCGGTTATGTCCCCCCGCTCAACCAGTGGTCCGGCAGCACCTTCGGCAACCTGCCCATCGGCCAGGGCCTCAGTGTGACCGTGTTGCAGATGGCCGGCATGTACCAGGCGATCGCCAACGACGGGGTGCGGGTGCCGCCGAGGATCATCCAGGCGGAGATCTCCCCGGACGGCGAGCGACTCGACCGGCCCCGGCCGGAGGGGGTGCGGGTGGTCAGCCCGGAGACGGCCCGCACGGTCCGCGACATGCTGCGGGCGGTGGTCCAGGACGCCCCGGGGCAACGGGGGACCGGCACGGCGGCCGCGCTCCCCGGCTACCAGATCGCCGGCAAGACGGGCACCGCGCAGCAGATCGACCCCGAGTGCGGCTGCTACAGCCGGGAGGACCACTGGATCACCTTCGCGGGCATGGTGCCGGCCGAGGACCCCCAGTTCGTGGTGGCGGTCATGCTCAACCGGTTGGGCACCGAGCACAGCAGTTCGTCCGCGGCGCTGTTCCGGGAGATCGCCTCCTACCTGACCCAGCGGTACGAGATCCCCCTGTCGGAGGAGCCCAGTCCCGTGGCCGAGCTGACGCTGCGCTGAACCGCGGCGACGGCGCGCACCCGCCGGGTGGACCCGGGACCCGCCCCTCGGGGTTCCCGGTCCCGACGGGCGGATCCTGCCATCTGGCGGGAAGATCCAGGAGAGGAGCCGTGTGTCAAGGGGCCGGTGGCCCGTCGGTAGCCTTTCGCCCGTGTCCGTCCTCTCCAATCCGAAAGCAGCCATGGCCTCGTTGCGACCACACCGAGTAGAGCCGAGGTCAGTTGCCGAGCTCGCCAGTCTGGTGGCGGCCCGCCCACTGGCCGAGACGGGTACACCGTCCACTGCGGACACCGCTGCCGCGGTCGTCACCGGGGCCACCCTGCGCGCGCAGGAGGCCCGGCCCGGGGATCTCTTCGCCGCGCTGCCCGGCGGCCGGGCGCACGGCGCCGACTTCGCCGGCCAGGCGGTGGCGGCCGGCGCGGTCGCCATCCTGACCGACGAGGAGGGCGCCGGCCGCGCCACCGCCGCCGGCGGCTCCGTGCCGGTGCTGGTGCACCCCGACCCCCGGTCCGCGCTGGGCCCGCTCGCCGCCAGCATCTACGGCGACCCCTCCCAGTCCCTCCAGGTGATCGGCGTCACCGGCACGGCCGGGAAGACGACCACGACCTACCTGCTGGACGCGGGCCTGCGGGCGGCGGGGCTGACGACCGGCCTGGTGGGCACCGTCGAGACCCGTGTCGCCGGGGAACGGCTCGGCAGCGCCTTCACCACCCCTGAGGCCCCCGACCTCCAGGCGCTGTTCGCCGTGATGCTCGAACGCGGCGTCCGGTCGGTCTCGATGGAGGTCTCCAGCCACGCCCTCAGCCTCGGCCGGGTCGCCGGCACCCACTTCGCGGTCGGCGCGTTCACGAACCTCTCCCAGGACCACCTCGACTTCCACCCCGACCTGGAGCACTACTTCGCGGCCAAGGCGAAGCTGTTCGACGGCAGGGCGCGCCGCGAGGTCGTCTGCGTGGACGGCCCCTGGGGTGCCCGCCTGGTCCGGGACGGCACGGTGACCGTGTCGACCGGCGGCGGAGCGGCCACCTGGACGGCACGCGACGTGGAGGCGATGCCCAGCGGGGAACAGCGGTTCGAGGCCGTCGGCCCGGAGGGGATCGTCGCCAGGGTCTGGCTCCGCCTCCCCGGCTCATTCAACATCGCCAACGCACTGGTCGCCGCCGCGTGCCTCCACGAGGCCGGGGTACCCGTCGACGCCATCGAACGCGGCCTCGCCGCCGTCGACGTGCCCGGGCGCATGGAACGGGTCGCCCTCGGCCAGCCCTTCGTCGCCATGGTCGACTACTCGCACAAGCCGGCGGCGGTGGCCGCGATGCTCGACGCCGTCCGGGCCCAGACCCGGGGCCGGGTGATCACGGTCCTGGGCTGCGGCGGGGACCGGGACACCGGGAAGCGCCCCGCCATGGGCGAGACCGCCGCGCGGGGCAGCGACCTGCTGATCATCACCGACGACAACCCGCGCAGCGAGGACCCGGCCTCCATCCGCGCGGAGATGCTGCGGGGCGCCTACGACGTCCCCGACGTGCAGCGCGGGGACATCGTCGAGATCGGCGACCGTCGCGACGCCATCGTCGAGGCGGTCAGGCGGGCCGCCCCCGGCGACGTGCTCGTCGTGGCCGGCAAGGGCCACGAGACGGGGCAGGACGTCGCCGGCGTCGTCCACCCGTTCTCCGACCGGGAAGTACTCGCGGAGGCCATCGAGGCCCGCGCTGTTGAGGAGGCACGGTGATCAGGCTCAGCCTGGCTGAGATCGCCAGGGCCGTCGGTGGACGGCCGCACGGCTGCGAGGGCTCGGTCGAGGTGACCGGGTCGGTGGAGTTCGACTCCAGGAAGGTCGGGCCAGGCGGCCTGTTCGTGGCGCTGCCCGGGGAACGGGTCGACGGCCACGACTTCGCCGCGCGAGCCGTGAGCCAGGGAGCGGTGGCCGTACTGGCGGCCCACGAGGTCGACGCCCCCGCCATCATCGTCCCGCCGGTCGCCGCGGGCTCCGGCCCGAGCGGCAACCCCATGGTGCTGGCCGCGGACGTCGCGGGGGAGGGCGCGGCGGTCCTCGCCGCCCTGGCCGCCCTGGCCAGGGACGTCACCGACCGGCTGACGGCACCCGGTCGACCCGAGGGGAACCTGACGGTGGTGGGGATCACCGGGTCCTCCGGCAAGACCTCCACCAAGGACCTGGTGGCCCAGGTCCTGGGACCCCTCGGCCCGACCGTGGCGCCGCCCGGCTCGTTCAACAACGAGATCGGCCACCCCTGGACCGTGCTGCGCGCCGACGAGCGCACCCGGCACCTCGTCCTGGAGCTGTCGGCCCGGGGCGAGGGGCACATCGCGGCCCTGTGCGAGGCCGCCCCGCCCCGGATCGGGGTCGTGCTCAACGTGGGCAGCGCCCACCTCGGCGAGTTCGGCTCCCGGGAGGCGGTGGCCAGGGCCAAGGGAGAGCTGCCCGCCGCGTTGCCGTCCGCCGCCGAGGGTGGCGTCGCCGTGCTCAACGCCGACGACCCCCTGGTGGCGGCGATGGCGGAGCGGACGACCGCCCGGGTCGTCCGGGTCGGGCTCGCGCCCTCCGCCGACGTCCGGGCGGAGGACGTGGTCCTCGACGACCAGGCCAGGGCCAGCTTCCGGCTGGTGACACCGCGCGGATCGGCACCGGTGCGCCTCGGCCTGCACGGAGCCCACCAGGTCGGCAACGCCCTGGCCGCCGCGGCCGTCGCCCTCGAGTGCGGAGCCGAGGTCACCGACGTCGCGGCCTCGCTGTCCTCGGCGGTCCGCCGGTCCCCGAGGCGGATGGAGGTCACCGACCGCGCCGACGGGGTGACCGTCGTCAACGACTCCTACAACGCCAACCCGGAATCGGTCCGGGCGGCGTTGAAGACCCTCGCCACCATGGCGCGGGACGCCCCCGCCGGTCGACGTCGCAGCTGGGCCGTGCTGGGGCCGATGGGCGAGCTGGGCGAGGACTCCACCACCGCGCACGACGAGATCGGCCGGTTGGCGGTGCGGCTGGACATCAGCCGCCTGGTTGTAGTCGGTGAGGAGGCCCGCCCCATGTACCAGGGCGCGTGCCTGGAAGGTTCCTGGGGCGAGGAGGCGGTACTGGTGCCCGACGTCGGATCGGCGGCGCGGCTCCTGGAGGAGGAGCTGCGGCCGGGTGACGTGGTCCTGGTGAAGGCGTCGAAGGTCGCCGAGCTGTGGCGGGTCGCCGAGAGCCTGCTGGCCGGTGAGCGTGGCGGCGCCGCGGGAGGTGCCGCGTGAGAGCGATCCTCATCGCGGCCGCCGTCGCGCTGGCCGTCTCCATCCTCCTCACCCCCTACCTGATCCGGCTGTTCTCCAAGCAGGGCTTCGGCCAGGAGATCCGGGAGGAGGGCCCGCAGAGCCACCAGAGCAAGCGCGGCACGCCCACCATGGGTGGCGTCGCGATCCTCGTGGCCATCTGGGCCGGGTACTTCGTCACCCACCTGACGGTCGGCGACGGCCCCACCGCGTCCGGTCTGATCGTCCTGCTGCTCACCTCGGTCCTCGGACTCGTCGGGTTCCTCGACGACTTCCTCAAGATCCGCAAGCAGCGCAACCTCGGTCTCAACAAGACGGCGAAGCTGGTCGGGCAGTTCGTCGCGGCCATCTCCTTCGCCGTGCTGGCCGTCAACTTCCCCAACTCGGACGGGCTGACCCCGGCGTCGACCCACCTGTCGTTCCTGCGCGACTTCGCCGCCATCTCCTTCGGCGTCGTCGGGTTCATCGTGTTCTGCAACCTGGCCGTCATGGCCTGGTCCAACGCGGTGAACCTCACCGACGGCCTCGACGGTCTCGCGGGTGGCACGGCGGCGATGGTGTTGGCCAGCTACGTGCTGATCACCTTCTGGCAGTTCCGCTACGACTGCGGGCTGCGGGACACCGCGGGCTGCTACGCCGTCCGTGACCCGCTGGACCTCTCGATCCTCGCCGCCGCGGCGATGGCGGGCTGCATCGGCTTCCTGTGGTGGAACGCCGCGCCCGCGAAGATCTTCATGGGCGACACCGGGTCGCTGGCCCTCGGTGGTCTGCTCGCCGGTCTGTCCATCACCACCAAGACCGAACTCCTCATGGTCATCATCGGTGGTGTGTTCGTCGTCGAGGCGGCCTCGGTCAGCCTCCAGGTGCTGGTCTTCCGGACGACGAAGAAACGGATCTTCCGAATGGCCCCGTTCCACCACCACTTCGAACTGGGAGGTTGGGCGGAGACCACCGTCATCATCCGGTTCTGGCTGATGGCGGGGGTGACCTGCCTGTTCGGGCTCGGCGTGTTCTACAGCGACTGGGCCGTGGAGTTCGGTCTCACCCCCTAGCCGGGCAGGTGAGACCCGAGACCGTTCGAGGAAGTGGGAGAGGCAGTGGACGCAACCGCCCTCGCCGGGAGGCGCGTGCTGGTGACCGGAGCCGGGGTCTCCGGGGTGTCGGCGGCCAGGGCGCTGGTGGCGGTCGGGGCCGAGGTGACGGTGGCGGACGGGTCGGAGCGGCGGTTGGCCGAGCTCGACCTCCCCGGGGTCGACACCCTGGCGGGCGCCGCCCGGCCACCCGAGGGGACCGAGCTCGTCGTCACCAGCCCCGGGTGGCGGCCCGACAGCCCACTGCTGACCGCGGCGGCCGCCGAGGGCATCGAGGTCGTCGGCGAGGTGGAACTCGCCTGGTGGATCGACCAGGCCAGGCCGGCCGGCCCGGCGACCTGGCTCGCGGTGACGGGGACCAACGGCAAGACCACCACCGTGGGCATGCTGGAGGCGATGCTGCGGGCCGCCGGGATCGACGCCGTCGCCTGCGGGAACGTCGGACTCCCGGTGGTGGACGCCGTGCTGGCCGGCCACCGGGTCCTCGCCGTCGAGCTGTCCAGCTTCCAACTCCACTGGTCGCCCTCGGTGCGGCCGGCGGCGGGGGCCGTGCTCAACATCGCCGAGGACCACCTCGACTGGCACGGGTCCCTCGCCGCCTACATGGCGGCCAAGGCGCGACTGCTCACCGGTGACGTCGCGATCGCCGGCGTGGACAACGAGCGCGCCGCGCGGATGCTCGCCGAGTCCCCCGCCCGCCGCCGTGTCGCCGCGCGGCTGGGGGAACCCGCGCCCGGCGAGTTCGGGGTGTCGCGAGGGCGCCTGGTCGACCGAGCCTTCGCCGCCAGCCCGGACGCGACCGCCGCCGAACAGGGACCGGGACCCGACGACGGCGAGGGCTCCGGCACCGTGGTGCTGGCCGAGGTCGAGGACGTCCACCCCTCGGGGCCGCCCGGTGTCACCGACGCGTTGGTGGCCGCCGCGCTGGCCAGGGCGCACGGTCTCGCCCCGGCGGCCGTGCGCGCCGGCCTTCGGGAGTTCCAGCCGGGGGCGCACCGCTCGGTGGTGGTGGCCAGGGTCGCCGGGCTCACCTTCGTCGACGACTCCAAGGCCACCAACCCGCACGCGGCCGCGGCCTCGCTCCTCGGGCACGACCGCGTGGTGTGGTTGGCCGGCGGTCTGCTCAAGGGCGCGTCCGTCGACGACCTGGTCCGGGAGGCCCGGACCAGGCTGGCCGGCGTGGTGCTCTTCGGCGCGGATCGCGACGTCTTCGCGGCGGCCCTCGCACGACACGCGCCCGAGGTCCCGGTTCGTACCGTCCTTTCGGGTGACGATAGTGCGATGGCGCGGGTGGTGACGGTGGCCAGGGAACTGGCCGGCGACGAGGAGACCGTGGTGCTGCTGGCTCCCGCGGCGGCCTCGATGGACATGTTCACCGACTACCGGCAGCGGGGTGACCGCTTCGTCGAGGCGGTGGAGTCCCTCGTCGCCGGGGAACCCGCCGGTGATCCGGGCCGGCCGGGACGGGCACCCGCCGCTGGAGGCGGTGGCGCCGGGCGGCGAGGGGCGCGGTGAGCACCACCACCACCGGCGGACGGGCGAAGTCGACGCGGTCCATCGACCGGCTCAGCGGCTTCGCGCTGCTCCGCAGCCTGTGGAGCGCGTGGCTGACCCGCCCGTTGACGTCGTTCCACCTGGTCCTGGCGGTCTTCGGGCTGCTCACCGCGTTCGGTCTCGTGATGGTGCTCTCCGCCTCCGCGCAGGACTCCATCCAGACCTACGGCTCCCCGTACCGGATCTTCCTCTCCCAGCTCGGGTACGTCGCCGTCGGGCTGGTGCTGTTCTACCTGGCCCTGAGGACCCCGCCCCGGCTCATCCGCCAGGTCAGCCTGCCGCTGCTGGTCATGTGCGTCGTCCTGCTGGTGCTGGTGCTCACCCCGCTCGGCTCCACCGGGGGCGGGGCGCAGAGCTGGTTCCGGCTCGGTCCCGTCGGGTTCCAGCCCGTCGAGGCCGCCAAGGTCGCCTTCGGCCTGTGGGGCGCCCACGTGTTGGCCACCAAACGCGCCATGCTCAGCCAGTGGCGGCACGTCCTGGTGCCGGTGGTCCCGGTGGCCCTGGTGATGTTCGCCCTCGTCATGCTCCAGCCCGACCTCGGCAGCACCGTCACGCTCGGAATCGTGCTGATGGGACTGCTCTGGTTCGCCGGTGCGTCGATGCGGCTGTTCGCCATCCTGGTGCTGGCCTTCGTCAGCGGGGCGATCGTGCTGGCCCTCACGGCGGGCTACCGGCTGGCGAGGATCACCTCGTTCCTCGGCGACGGCGACGACCACCTCGACGCCGGGTACCAGGCGCGCCAGGCGTTGTACGCGTTGGCGGACGGCGGGCTCTTCGGCCAGGGACTCGGGCAGGGCAGCACCAAGTGGTCCTACCTGCCGATGGTGCACAACGACTTCATCTTCGCCGTGGTCGGGGAGGAACTCGGGTTCGTCGGAGCGGTGCTGCTGCTGTGCCTGTTCGGCACCCTCGGCTACGTGGGCCTGCGCATCGCGGCCCGCAACACCGACCCGTGGATGCGCCTGGTGGCCAGTTCCCTGACCGTGTGGCTGGTGGGGCAGGCCGCGATCAACGTGGGCTACGTCGTCGGTCTCCTCCCCGTGACGGGGCTCCCCCTCCCGATGATCTCCTCGGGGGGCAGTGCGACGGTGACGACCATGGTCGTGTTCGGCATACTGGCCAACCTGGCCCGGCACGAACCGGAGGCCGTCGCCGCGTTGCGGGCCCAGCGCAGCACCCGGGTGAGCCGGTGGCTCCGGCTCCCCCTGCCCGACCCCTACCGGCCCCCCGCCGGTCGTCGCCGACCGGTCGGGCCGTCAGCCCCACCCCGGCGGACCGGCCAGAACACCGCGGCCCGGCGCGGCGGCGGCGCCCCGGCCACGGCGGGCCGCCGGCGGGTCAACCCGGCGAGGAGCACCGGAGGCGGACCCCGGCAACGGGGACGCCGGTCGCCCTGACCGGGTCACCACCGGGCTGGGCGGAGGAGAACCGGACGAACGCCCGGCCACACCAGACGACGGACGACGCGAACACGACACACACGAGAAGGACGTGCGCCGGCGCACCACCGCGACCAGCAGGGCGCGGCGGTGGACGCGCACGTCGGACGAGGACACCGGAGCCGGTGAGGGCCCGGTCGGAACGGGGAGGTCATTGTTGAGCGGTCAGGGCGGTCCTGGTGGTCCAGAGATGCCTCCGTACGGGGCCGGTGACCGGCGGCCCGGACACCACCCGGGGGCGGAACCGGCCCGCGCCGGGCTGTGTGTGGTGGTGGCCGGCGGCGGCACCGCCGGCCACATCGAGCCGGCGCTGGCGTTAGCGGACGCCGTCCGGCGCCTCGACCCGACGGCACGGGTCGTGGCCCTGGGCACCGAACGAGGACTCGAGAACAAGATCATCCCCGCGCGGGGGTACCCGCTCGAGCTCATCCCCCCGGTGCCGATGCCCCGCAAGCCCAGCCCGGACATGCTGAAGCTCCCCCTGCGCGTCCGGGACTCGGTGCGGCGCACCAAGGAGGTGCTCACCCGGGTCGGGGCCAACGTCGTCGTCGGCTTCGGGGGTTACGTCTCGCTGCCCGCCTACCTGGCGGCACGCGGACGCGTCCCCATCGTCGTCCACGAGGCCAACGCCCGTTCCGGCCTGGCGAACAAGGTCGGCGCCCGGTTCGCGACCAAGATCGCGGCGGCGGTCCCGGGCAGCGGCCTGCCCAACGCCGAGGTGGTCGGCATCCCGCTGCGCGAGTCCATCACGTCCCTCGACAGGGCGGCGCTGCGCGCCCACGCCCGGCAGCACTTCGGGCTGCACCCCACCGCTCCCACCCTGCTGGTCACCGGTGGCTCGCAGGGGGCGCGGTCGCTGAACACCGCCGTGGCCGGGGCCGCGGGGGAACTGGCCAGGGCCGGGATCGGCGTCCTGCACGCGTACGGCCAGAAGAACACCCTGGCGGTGCAGTCGGTGCCCGGCGCCGCGCCCTACGTGGCCGTCCCCTACCTGGAGCGCATGGACCTGGCGCTGGCCGCGGCCGACATGGTGCTCTGCCGCTCCGGCGCCATGACCGTCGCCGAGATCTCCGCGGTGGGCCTGCCCGCCGTCTTCGTCCCCCTGCCGCACGGCAACGGCGAGCAGGCGCTCAACGCCCGGCCCCTGGTGGACGCTGGCGGGGGACTCCTCGTCGCCGACGAGGACCTCACGAGCCAGAAGGTGGCCGAGACCGTCGTCCCGCTGTTGCTCGACGGCCACCGGCTCGCCACGATGTCGAGTGCGGCGCAGGGCTTCGGCCACCGGGAAGCCGCCGTGAAGCTGGCCAACATGGTGCTGGAGGTGGCACGCCGGTGACGGGCGGAGGCAGGGACGGGCGGCAGGACCCGACCCGGGAGGGGGGACCGCTGTCCCGGGTGCACCTCGTCGGGATCGGCGGGGCCGGGATGAGCGGTATCGCGCGCATCCTGCTGGCCAGGGGCGCGGAGGTGTCCGGCTCGGACGCCAGGGACTCGCGGACGGTGCTGGCGCTGCGCGCGCAGGGAGCACGGATCGGCGTGGGCCACGACGCCGCCCACCTCGACCAGTTCGAGGCGGACCCGACGGCCGTGGTCGTCTCCACGGCGATCCGGGAGGACAACCCGGAGCTGGCGGAGGCCCGCCGCCGCGGCCTGCGCGTCGTCCGGCGGGCGGAGGCGCTGGCCGAGCTGATGCGCGGTCACCGGGTGGTGTGCGTGGCGGGCACGCACGGCAAGACCTCCACCACCTCGATGCTCACCGTCGCCCTGCAACGGTGCCGTGTCGACCCGTCCTTCGCCATCGGGGGCGACCTCAACGAGTCGGGCGCGAACGCCCACCACGGCACCGGCGGGATCTTCGTCGCCGAGGCGGACGAGAGTGACGGGTCGTTCCTGGTGTTCGAGCCGTCGGTGGCGGTCGTGACCAACGTGGAGGCCGACCACCTCGACCACCACGGGACCGAGGCCGCCTACGTCGCGGTCTTCGACGAGTTCGTCGACCGCATCCCCGCCGACGGGGTCCTCATCGTCTGCCAGGACGACCCCGGCGCCGCGGCGCTCGGGGACCGCGCGGCGGCCAGGGGGGTCCGGGTCCGCCGTTACGGGTCCGCCGTGACGGCCCCAGGCGATGCCAGGATCCTGGGCCACCGCCCGGACGAGGTGGGCGGGGTGACCACCGTGGAGGTCCTGGGTGACACCGCCGGTGCCCCGGCCACCCCGGCCACCCCGGCCGGCGGGGACGGCGCGGCCGCCGACGGCGGTCAGGTCGGTCCGGAGGGGCCGGCGGAGCCGGCGGGCCGCCGCCTGGACGTCCGGTTGGCCGTCCCCGGGGAGCACATGGGGTCCAACGCGGTCGCCGCGCTCCTCGCCGGGATGGAGGCCGGTGGCCCGGAGGAGGACCTGCTGGCGGGGCTGGCCGGGTTCCGGGGGGTGCGCCGCAGGTTCGAGTTCAAGGGCGAGAGCGCCGGGGTCCGCGTCTACGACGACTACGCCCACCACCCCACCGAGGTGCGCGCGCAGCTGGAGGCGGTGCGGGGCGTGGCGGGCCAGGGCCGGCTCGTCGTCGTCTTCCAGCCACACCTGTACTCCAGGACCGAGCGGTTCGCACCCGAGTTCGGGACCGCGCTCGGTCTGGCCGACGAGGTGTTCGTCCTCGACGTGTTCGGCGCGAGGGAGGAACCCAGGCCCGGGGTGACCGGCGCGCTGATCGCCGAGGCCGTGCCCCTCCCACCGGAACACGTCCACTACGAACCCTCGTTCGACCGGGTGCCGGCGCAGGTGGCGAACCTCACGCGTCCGGGCGACCTGGTGATCACGATGGGCGCCGGCGACGTCACGATGCTCGGCCCCGAGGTGATCGACGCGCTCAGGCTGGGCGGCGCGGGAACGGACCGGTAGTGGCGGCGGCGGGTGGGCGCGGCGGGCGGGGGAGCGGTTCCGCCCGCGGCAGGGGCGGCACGAGCACGCGGCGGCCGCGTGACCGGCGCGGCGGGCGGTCCGAGACCACCCGCCGCCACGTGCCCCGCCGTCCCGGCACGCGCCGGAACACCACCCGTCGCCCTCGTCGCCGCCTCCGGCTCCGGAGCCTGCTGACCCCGCGGGGGCTGGCGATCGTGTTGCTGCTCGGCCTGACCTCCGCGGCCGTGCTGCTGTACACCCCGGTGCTGCCCCTGCGGACCGTCGAGGTGGAGGGGCTGGACGAACTCACCCGGCAGGAGGTCCTCGCGGCGGCCGCCATCGAGTCCGACGTCCCGATCCTGCGGCTGGACACCAGCGGGATCGAGGCGCGGATCGGGGACATCCCCCGGGTCGCGGAGGTGTCCGTGCGCCGGTCCTGGCCGGACACGGCCGTGATCTCGGTGACGGAGCGCGCACCCGAGGCCGTGGTGCGGCAGGACGACGGCCTCTGGCTGGTGGATCGCACCGGGCGTCCCTACGCGCGGGTCGCCGACCAGCCCGCCGAGGTGCCCGTCCTCGACGTGGCGAACCCCGGGGTGGGTGACGAGCCGACGTTGGCTGGCCTCCGGGTGCTGGAGACGCTGCCCCCCGAGGTCGCTCGCGAGGTGCTCGCCGTGGCCGTTCCCACCGCCACCGACATCCGGCTCCGGCTCAGCCTGGGCCGGGAGGCGCGCTGGGGCGACACCCGGGACTCCGAGCGGAAGGCCGCGACCCTGGCCGCGCTGCTGACCCAGGACGGCGAGGTCTACGACGTTCGCGCCCCGGAGCTCCCGACGGTCAGCTGACCCCCTTGCCGCCCCCGCGGCGCCGTGCGACAGCGGGTGGGCCCAGGCGCCGAGGGGAGACGAGAATCGGTGCGTCAGGATGACGATCACCACCCGACGCGGAAGGATCAGCACATGGTCAAGCTCGGATACAAGGCGTCCGCGGAACAGTTCGGCCCCCGACAGCTGCTGGAGTTCGGGGTGCTCGCCGAGCAGGCTGGTTTCGACAGCGTCATGGTCAGCGATCACTTCCAACCCTGGAAGCACACCGATGGCCACGCCCCCTACTCCTTCGCCTGGCTGGGCGCGCTCGGCGAACGCACATCGCGGATCACGATCGGTACCAGCGTCCTGACGCCGACCTTCCGCTACCACCCCTCGGTCGTCGCGCAGGCCGTCGCCACGCTCGGGGTCCTGTTCCCGGGCCGGGTACTGCTCGGGGTCGGGACGGGGGAGTCCCTCAACGAGGTGCCGGCGACGGCGATGGAGTGGCCCGAGTACCGCGAACGGCTGGGGCGGTTCCGCGAGGCCGTCGACCTCATCGAGAAGCTGTGGCGCGAGGACTTCGTCACCTACGAGGGCGAGTACTACCAGACCTCCAACGCGACGATCTACGACAAGCCCGACGCGCCCCTGCCCGTCTACCTCGCCGCCGGCGGGCCCAGGATGGCCCGGTACGCCGGCCGCACCGCCCAGGGCATGATCTGCACCAGTGGCAAGGGCGAGGAGCTGTACCGCGACTCGCTGCTGCCCGCCCTCGTGGAGGGCGCCGTCAAGGCCAGCCGGGACCCCCGGGACATCGAGCGGATGATCGAGGTGAAGGTCTCCTTCGACACCGACCACGAGCGGGCGCTGTCGGACACCAGGAACTGGGCCGCGCTCGGCCTGCCCGCCGAGTCCAAGGTCGGCGTCGAGGACCCCCGGGAGATGGAGCGGCTCGCCGACTCGCTCACCACCGAGGAGGCGGCGAAGCGCTGGATCGTCTCCAGCGACGCCGACGAGCACGTCGAGATGATCCGCCGCTACGTCGACCTCGGGTTCACGCACCTGGTGTTCCACGCCCCCGGCGATGACCAGGCACGGTTCATGGAGCTCTACGCGGAGCGGGTGCTGCCCCGGCTGCGGGACCTGACCCCCGGGCCCCTCCCGGCGCCGGCCAGCGACTGATGGAGCCGGCGACCGGGATCCCCACCAGGCCACGTGGCCGGGGCCCCGGCCGACAGGACCCGGGGACGGCAGGACGGCCCCGGTCGCGCGCCGGGACACGATGAGGAGGGTGTGATGGCCGAGGCCCTGCTCGGTGTCGACCTGGGCACGAGTGGCGTGAAGGCACTGGTGGTCGCGCTGGACGGCGCGGTGCTCGGCGAGGCGGTCGTCGAGTACCCCGTCCGACGGCCCGCCCCCGGTGCCGCCGAGGGGGACCCCGAGGAGTGGTGGCGGGCGACCGCGACGGCAGTCCGGAGCGCGGTGAGCCGCGCGGGCCCCGGCACGCGCGTCCTCGGGGTCGGCCTGGCCGGCCAGATGCACGGCGTGGTGCTCACCGGGCCCGGCGGCCGCCCCACCCGACCGGCGGTCCTCTGGCCGGACCAGCGGGCGCTGTCGGTGCTGGACCGGTGGAACGAACTGCCCACCTCGCTCCGGGTGCGGCTCGCCAACCCGGTGGTACCCGGCATGGCCGGTCCGCTGGTGGACTGGCTCACGACGGTGGAACCCGACGCGGTCGCGGCCGCCGAGTGGGTGCTGTCCCCCAAGGACTGGCTGCGGCTGCGGATGGTGGGTCGGGCGGCCACCGACCCGTCCGACGCGTCCGCGACCCTGCTCTGGGACATCCCCGCCGACCGGTGGTGCGAGGCAGTCCTGCGCGCGCAGGACCTCCGGGAGGATCTGCTGCCCCTGGTGTCGCGTTCGGCCGAGATCGCCGGGGAGCTCGGTGCCGAGGTCGCGGACGAACTCGGCCTGCGGGCCGGAACCCCGGTCGCGGTCGGCGCGGCCGACACCGCCGCCGGGCTGTTGGCCACCGGGCCCGCCCCAGGGGAGGTGCAGC
Source organism: Actinoalloteichus caeruleus (assembly GCF_049311605.1). NCBI lineage: Bacteria > Bacillati > Actinomycetota > Actinomycetes > Pseudonocardiales > Pseudonocardiaceae > Actinoalloteichus > Actinoalloteichus caeruleus. Next base: position 4,416,444 of record NZ_CP186005.1, on the reverse strand, counting down.
TCACCGTCGGCACCGGAGCCCAGCTGGTGCGCCTGGTCGACGACACCTCACCCGCCTCGGAGGACGCCGTCGGTGCCGGCCGGCCGGTGGTCCACCGCTACCGCCGGGCGGAGGACACCGGCTGGTACTGGATGGCCGCCGTCCAGAACGCCGGGCTCGCCCTCGACTGGGTGCGCGCGGTGGTGCGGGCCGACCGGGAGGAACTGGCCGACGCCGCGCGCCACGGTTCCAGCGGCGGTGTCCTCTTCGTCCCTCACCTGACCGGGGAGCGCACCCCGCTGGTCGACCCCACCGCCACGGCCTCCCTGCGCGGTCTCCGACTGGACCACGACCGGCGGACCGTGCTGACCGCCGCCATCGAGGGCGTCGCCTTCGCGGTGCGCCACGCCGCCGGGGAGCTGCCCGGGCCGGCTCCGGACGCCCTGCGGCTGACGGGCGGGGGGCTCACCGAACCGGCGGTGCGGCAACTGGTCGCCGACGTGCTCGGCGTGCCCCTGCGGCCCGTCGAGGTGCGCAGCGCCGCCGCCGTCGGAGCGGCCCACCTCGCCGCCGGGGCACTCGGTCTGCCGTCACCCCCGGTGGCGGAGTCCGTGGGGGAGACCGTGCTCCCCGGCCCCCGGGCCGAGGAGCTCGCCGAGGGCTTCGCCCGGTACCGGGAGGCCGTCGAGCCTCCCGACGAGGACGATCACCACCACTGACGCCGGAGGACGTCGGCGTTCCGGGTGGCGAGCGGTGGTCTGGGGTGGACCTCGGCGCCGTACCCCGGGCCCGCCGGCGACGACCGGCGGGCCGGCGACCACGGGAGGGGAGTCGAGCGGGCCGTTCGGGCCGGCGGGCCCGGCTGGGTCCGAGGTGGACCGGAGAACGCTCCGGTGCGTCCCCGGCCCGACCGTGCCATCGCCGGGCGGTGCGAACGGCGCACTTGCCCGCCGCCGGCCAGCACCGCCCTGGTAAATTGATCTTGGTCCTGCCGGTCCGCCGGCGATCCCGATGTCGGGAACCTGACCACGAACCGCCGGAACGTCCGTCACCTGGGCGGGAATCCCGGTTCCGACCAGAGTCCACGCCGCCGGGGTGGGCCGTGCCGGTGCCGGCGCGCGGACCACCGGACGGACACGGTGGACACCGTGGGCGGTGGCGCCGTGGGGCCCGCTCGGAGGGGAGACCCGACGAGGGCGCACCGCGCGGGTGGGAACCCGATACCATCGGCGCCAGACCGCGGGCGCTGACACGTCGGGTGCACATTCACCAGCGCGCACGGGGCACAGCGTGTGCCGCCGTGCGGCGTGGCTGCTGGACCACAGGCGTTACGGTGCCTAACGTCCGCAATCGAGACACGGGTTGACTGGACGAGGCGCACTCCCGGTTCCGCGCCGGGGTTTTCCGGTCCAGGACGACCAGGTCCTGGACGCGCTGGTCCTGGCCAGCGCAGCACTCGAAGCACGAGCCAGATCAGGAAGGCGGATCCGATGACGCCCCCGCACAACTACCTCGCGGTGATAAAGGTCGTCGGCATCGGTGGCGGCGGCGTCAACGCGGTCAACCGAATGATCGAGGTCGGGCTCAAGGGCGTCGAGTTCATCGCGGTCAACACGGACGCCCAGGCGCTGTTGATGTCCGATGCGGACGTCAAACTGGACATCGGGCGCGAGCTGACCAGAGGGCTGGGCGCCGGCGCGAACCCGGAGGTCGGCCACAAGGCCGCCGAGGACCACCGCGAGGAGATCGAGGAGGTCCTCAAGGGGGCCGACATGGTCTTCGTCACCGCCGGTGAGGGCGGTGGTACGGGAACGGGCGGCGCGCCCGTGGTCGCCTCGATCGCGCGGAAGCTGGGCGCTCTGACCATCGGTGTGGTCACGCGGCCGTTCTCCTTCGAGGGCAACCGCCGGGGCAAGCAGGCCGAACAGGGCATCCAGGAACTCCGCAACGAGTGCGACACGCTCATCGTCATCCCCAACGACCGGCTGTTGCAGCTCGGTGACATCGGCGTCAGCCTGATGGACGCCTTCCGGTCGGCTGACGAGGTGCTCCTCTCCGGTGTGCAGGGCATCACGGACCTGATCACCACCCCGGGCCTGATCAACCTCGACTTCGCCGACGTCAAGAGCGTGATGTCGGACGCGGGGAGCGCGTTGATGGGCATCGGCTCGGCGCGCGGGGAGGGCAGAGCGGTGCAGGCGGCGCAGAAGGCCATCAACTCCCCGCTGCTGGAGGCGTCGATGGACGGCGCGCACGGTGTGCTGCTCTCGATCGCCGGTGGGTCGGACCTCGGTCTGTTCGAGATCAACGAGGCCGCGTCGCTGGTGCAGGAGTCGGCGCACCAGGACGCCAACATCATCTTCGGGACGGTGATCGACGACTCGCTCGGCGACGAGGTCCGGGTGACGGTGATCGCCGCCGGTTTCGACGGGGGCGTTCCCGCCCACAAGAGCCTGGAGCCCGCGCCGGTCACCTCCCGAAGCGCCGACCGGTCGGCACCCACCGGCGAGTCCGCGAGCACCTACCAGCCAGAGCCCGCGCAGCCGGCGCGGCCCAGTTCGCCTCCGGCGGTGGACCCGCCGCCCGCGCAGCCCCGGCTCACCCACGCCCACCCGACCGACCCGCCCCGCCCCGCCCCGGAGCCCTACCGGCCGCCCGCGTCCGCCGAGTCGGCGTTCCCGACCGGTCAGCCGGGCATCGGTGGGGTCGGTGAGCAGCAGCACCCCCACGTCCAGTCCGGGGGAGCGGAAGGGCTCCGGCCGGCCTTCCCCAACCGGGGTCTCGGTGGCGGTAGCTCCCTGCCGGGGCGGGCCGTACCCGTGGCCGACGACGCCGAGGACGACGAGGTCGACATCCCACCGTTCATGAGGCGGTGACGACGGGCCAGCACCAACGGCCGCCCCCCGGTCCAAGCCGGGGGGCGGCCGTTTCGCTGTTCGCGGGGCGGGTTGGTCGCCGTTGGCGGGACTCCCGCGTCCGGGCCACCCCGGCTCTTCCTAAGATCACTCTCGACAGTGCGACACCCGGGCGAAGGGAAGACCGACACGTGCGCGTCCGCCGCATCGTGACCACCAGGGAGGGCGGTCGCTCCTCCGGTCCCTACCAGGCCTTCAACCTGGGGGACCACGTCGGTGACGACCCCGCCGCCGTCGCGGCGAACCGCCGGCGCCTCGCCGACGAGCTCGGGCTGCCCCCGGACCGCCTGGTGTGGATGGAACAGGTGCACGGCCGCGGCGTGACGACCGTGGACGGCCCGCGCGCGGAGGCGGTGGAGGCCACCGACGCCCTGGTGACGGCCGAACCAGGGCTGGCACTGGTGGTGCTGGTGGCCGACTGCGTGCCGGTCCTGCTCGCCGACCCGGTCGCCGGGGTGGTGGCCGCGGTCCACGCGGGACGGATCGGTACCCGGGTCGGCGTGCTCCCGGCGACCCTGGCCGCGATGGAACGCGCCGGGGCGCGGGTGGGCGATGTCGAGGCGCTGTTGGGCCCGGCGGTGTGCGGGGACTGCTACGAGGTGCCGGAGGCGATGCGCGCCGACGTCGAGCGGCACGTTCCGGGTACGGCGTGCCGCACGCGCAGGGGAACTCCCGGTCTCGACCTCCGGGCGGGTCTACTGGGCCAACTGACCGAGGCCGGCGTGGGCCGGGTCGGCGCGGACCCCCGGTGCACGGTGGAGTCCCCGGAACTGTTCAGCCACCGACGGGGAGCCCCCACCGGGCGGTTCGCCGCGGTGACGTGGTTCGAACGGAGCTGACCGTGACCGAGGACCGCGCCAGCGAACTGGCGGAGCGACTGCGGACGGTGCGCCGTCGCCTGGCCGACGCCGAACGGGCGGCCGGCCGGGAGGCGGGTTCGGTGCGCCTGCTGGCCGTCACGAAGAACTTCCCGGCGGAGGACGTGGCTCTGTTGGCCGACCTCGGCCTCAGCGAGTTCGGGGAGAGCAGGGACCAGGAAGCCCGGCCCAAGATCGGACGGGTCGGCGAGCTGCGGCCCGCGCTCGACGTGAGCTGGCACATGGTCGGCCGGCTCCAGCGGAACAAGGCGCGGGCGGTGGCCCGGTGGGCGGACGTCGTGCACTCCGTGGACAGCCTCCGGCTCGTCGAGGCGTTGCGCGGCGGGGTGCGGGCCGCCCTCGACGAGGGCCACCGGAGCCGGCCGCTGGACGTGCTGGTCCAGGTGAGTCTCGACGAGGATGCTGACCGTGGTGGTTGCCCACCCGGGCAAGTGACAATTCTCGCGGAATCCGTAGCCCAGGCGAGTGAACTGAGGCTGCGCGGAGTGATGGCTGTCGCGCCATTGGGTGGTAATCCCCTGACGGCGTTCCATAGTCTCGCTACCGTGTCCGATCAGATCCAGCGCCACCACCCAGGAGCCACCGAAGTCTCCGCCGGGATGAGTGGGGACATGGAACACGCCATCGCGGCGGGGTCAACCCTCGTGCGTGTCGGAACCGGTCTGCTGGGTACCCGGAAGTTAGCCTCGCCTTGAGGTTGACGGGGAAACCACGGCGGCCGGATGGCCGTCGAGTCGTGTGGTACGGGGGGAAGCTGAGGCCGACGGCCTGGCGGACCGGGAGGCGGGGAAGGGCTGTCCATGAGCGCGTTGCACAAGCTGAAGGCCTACTTCGGAATGGTCCCCACCGACGACTTGGAGGCGTACGACGAGTCGTCGTCTGGCTACCGGGACGGGTACCAAGATGGTGATGACTACGACTCCTACGGCGACCGGTCGGCTACTCGTGGCCGCCGCTCCAGCTCCTACCGCGGCGGTTACCGCCCCGCCGAGTTCGAGGACGACGACGAGGACTACACCGAGGGCGAGCAGCGCCCCTGGCCCCGGCGGCAGTGGTCGGGCGGGGACGCGCCGACCCGGGGAGCGCTGGCCGTGGATCCGCAACGGGAACCCGTTACCCGGATCCGCCCGGCGCCGGAGCCGGCGAGCAGCGTCATGAGCAGGATCACGACACTGCACCCGAAGACCTACAAGGAAGCCAGGACGATCGGGGAGCACTACCGTGACGGCACCCCGGTCATCATCAACCTCACCGAGATGGCCGACGCGGACGCGCAGCGTCTCGTGGACTTCGCCGCCGGCCTCGCGTTCGCGCTGCGCGGGTCGATCGACAAGGTCACGACGAAGGTGTTCTTGCTCTCACCGGCCAACGTCGACGTCACCGCCGAGCAGCGCAAGAAGCTCGCCGAGGGCGGGCTGTTTGGTCGCGGCTGACTAGTGGCAGAGTGAAGAGCGTGGATGCGGTCCGGATCGTCCTGTACTACGTGTTGTTCTTCTTCTGGCTGCTGCTGATGGCCAGGATCGTGGTCGAGCTCGTGCGGTCGTTCGCCCGCGAGTGGCGACCCAACGGAGGGGTTGCGGTCGCGCTGGAGACCATCTACACAGTGACAGACCCACCCGTTCGTGCGCTGCGTCGGCTCATCCCGACCGTTCGGATCGGCGGCGTGGGGCTGGACTTGTCGATTATGGTGCTACTGCTGGTTGTCTTCATCGCGATGCAACTGGTTGTGCCTTCCTAACAGGTTTCGACTGGAGCACACGGGGTTACGGGGAGCCCAGGTGCCGCAGAGTCGAGGAGTGCGTGAGGTGATCTGACCATGCCGTCTCTGACCCCCGCCGACGTTCACAACGTCGCGTTCAGCAAGCCCCCGATCGGTAAACGGGGCTACAACGAGGACGAGGTGGACGCCTTCCTCGACCTGGTTGAGTCCGAGCTCGCCAGGCTCATCGAGGAGAACAACGAGCTCCGCAACCAGGTCGAGCAGCTCGACCAGCAGCTCGACAACGCCAGGGCCGACCTGGAGGACGCCAGGGCGAACGCCGGGTCGGTGACCGCGGTCCGGCCGGTGGACGAACCGCGTCGGCTCTCGCCGGTCCCGCCGCCCACCCCGATGGAGCAGACCTCCCCGGGCGGCGACCACCACGTGCAGGCCGCCAAGGTGCTGGGACTCGCCCAGGAGATGGCCGACCGCCTGACCGGCGAGGCCAAGACCGAGGCCGACGGGATGCTCTCGGAGGCACGGGCCAAGTCCGAGCAGTTGCTCTCGGAGGCGCGCACGAAGGCCGACAGCATGATCAACGAGGCCAGGACCCGCGCGGAGACCATGGTGTCCGAGGCCAGGACCCGGTCCGAGACGCTGGAGCGGCAGGCCAGGGAGAAGGCGACCGGCCTGGAACGGGACGCCCAGCGCAAGCATGCCGAGGTGATGGGGAGCATCACCCAGGAGAAGAACAGCCTGGAGAAGCAGATCGAGGTGCTGCGCACCTTCGAACGTGAGTACCGGACCAGGTTGAAGACGATGCTGGACTCGCAGCTCCGCGAGCTGGAGGACCGGGGCTCGGCGGTGCCCGAGGGGCGGGCCAACCAGTCCGGCTACACCTTCGGCACGCGGGCGGAGGCCGGCTGACCGGAGTTCCCACGGCTGTGGGCTGACTGCCAGCTGTCCGCCGGGCGACCCCCGAGGGGTCGCCCGGCCGCCGGTTGTTCACTCCTTGCGGTGAAAACGGACCGTGATCAGTGCGCACTCGGTCGGGGTTCTCTCACTCCGGAGAGCGAGGACGAGCTCGCCGGGCAGGTGTGACGTCGCCGGCGGAGCGGGTCGGGCCAGCGGAGGGCATCCGTGCGCGTTCCCGCTCGCGACCCTCGCTATGCTGGTCGTCACAGGCACCGATCCGGCCATCACCGGGGAGCCTCCGGAAGAACGGCGCCGCCCCTGGGACGGGAGCCAAGTAGAACCGGACGGGTGGGCCCGTCACAGCCCAGAAGAGAGGTCGTCGCGGCCGGTCGTACCGGCGACGGCGGCAAGCGGGGTGGTACCGCGGTGCGCCTGCGAGTGCGCGTCGTCCCCGTGGGGGCTGGAGTCCCTGAGACTCCGGTCCGTGCGCAGGACGCCAGCCACGACGCCCCAAGGAGCGACACCGATGGCCTACCCCCGGGTCCATCTCACCGGAACACCGCGATCCGAGGCCGACGGTTCGGCCGACGGGACCACGGCCGCCGACGAGCGGCGCGGCGTGCCGGCCCAGCCCTCCTTCCCCGACCTCGAACTCGCCGTCCTCGACTACTGGGCTGCCGACGGCACCTTCGCCGCCAGCGTCGAGGCGCGGCCGGCGGGCGAGAACGGGGCCAACGAGTACGTCTTCTACGACGGTCCGCCCTTCGCCAACGGTCTTCCGCACTACGGCCACCTGCTGACCGGCTACGTCAAGGACGTCGTTCCCCGCTACCGCACGATGCGCGGCAGCCGCGTCGAGCGCCGCTTCGGTTGGGACACCCACGGCCTGCCGGCCGAGCTGGAGGCCGAACGGCAGCTGGGCATCACCGACAAGTCGCAGATCGATGAGATGGGCGTGGCCGCCTTCAACGAGGCGTGCCGGTCCTCCGTGCTCCGCTACACCGACGAGTGGCGGTCCTACGTCACCAGGCAGGCCCGGTGGGTGGACTTCGACAACGACTACAAGACCCTCGACATCGGGTACATGGAGTCGGTGATCTGGGCCTTCAAGCAGCTCTGGGACAAGGGGCTGGTCTACGAGGGCTACCGGGTGCTCCCCTACTGCTGGCGGGACGAGACCCCGCTGTCCAACCACGAACTGCGGATGGACGACGACGTCTACCAGCGCCGCCAGGACCCCGCCGTCACCGTGGGCTTCCGCGTCACCGGCAACGACTCCGCCCTCGACGGCGCCTACCTGCTCATCTGGACGACCACGCCCTGGACCCTGCCGGCGAACCTGGCGACCGCGGTCCACCCCGAGGTCGACTACGTGCTGGTGGAGTCGGACGGGCGGCGGTTCGTCCTGGCCGAGGCGCGCCTGGCCGCCTACGCCAGGGAGCTCGGCGAGGACCCGCTGGTCCTGGCCCGCCACAGCGGCTCCGAGCTGCTCGGGCTGCGCTACGCACCGCCGTTCCCGTACTTCGTCGGGCACGAGGGCGCCCACCGCGTCCTCGCCGCCGACTACGTGACCACCGAGGACGGCACCGGCGTCGTGCACATCGCCCCCGCCTACGGTGAGGAGGACAAGGCGGTCACCGACGCCGCCGGCATCGAGCCGGTGACCCCGGTCGACGCCAGGGGCCGCTTCACCTCCGAGGTGTCCGACTACGAGGGCCAGCAGGTCTTCGAGGCCAACCCGAACATCATCCGCGACCTGCGGGACGGCACCGAGGGCGCCTCCGAACAGGGCGCGGTGCTCCTGCGGCACGAGACCTACGACCACGCCTACCCCCACTGCTGGCGGTGCCGCAACCCGCTGATCTACCGGGCGGTGTCCTCCTGGTTCGTGCGGGTGACCGCGTTCAAGGACCGCATGGTCGAGCTGAACCAGGAGATCACCTGGTACCCCGAGCACGTCAAGGACGGTCAGTTCGGGAACTGGTTGGCCGGCGCCCGGGACTGGTCGATCTCCCGCAACCGGTACTGGGGTACGCCGATCCCGGTGTGGGTCTCCGACGACCCGAGCCACCCCCGGGTGGACGTGTACGGCTCGCTGGACGAGTTGGAGCGGGACTTCGGGGTGCGGCTGACCGATCTGCACCGCCCCTACGTGGACGAGCTGACCCGACCCAACCCGGACGACCCCACCGGTCGGTCCACGATGCGCCGGGTCCCGGACGTCCTCGACGTCTGGTTCGACTCCGGGTCGATGCCCTACGCGCAGGTGCACTACCCGTTCGAGAACGCGGACTGGTTCGAACACCACCACCCCGGCGACTTCATCGTGGAGTACATCGGCCAGACCCGTGGCTGGTTCTACACCCAGCACGTGTTGGCGACCGCGCTCTTCGACCGGCCGGCGTTCCGCAACTGCGTGTCGCACGGGATCGTGCTCGGGTCCGACGGGCAGAAGATGTCCAAGTCGCTGCGCAACTACCCGGACGTCAACGAGGTCTTCGACCGCGACGGTTCCGACGCCATGCGCTGGTTCCTGATGGCGAGCCCCATCCTGCGCGGCGGCAACCTGATCGTGACCGAACGGGGAATCCGGGAGTCGCTGCGCAAGGCGGTGCTGCCGCTGTGGAACTCCTGGTACTTCCTGTCCTTGTACGCCAACGCGGAGTCGTTGACCGGGGTGTCCTACGCGGACGGGGAGGAACTGGCCGCCGCCGGGCGCGGCGTCTCCCAGCACGTCCTCGACCGCTACGTCCTCGCCAAGACCCACGACCTGGTGCGGCGGGTCACCGAGCGGTTGGACCACTACGACATCGCCTCGGCGTGCGCGGAGGTCCAGGACTTCCTGGAGGTGCTCACCAACTGGTACGTGCGTCGGTCCCGCGACCGGTTCTGGGCCGGGTCCCAGGAGGCGGTGGACACCCTGCACACGGTGCTGGAGGTGACCTGCCGGGTCGTCGCCCCGCTGCTGCCGATGACCTCGGAGGCGGTGTGGCGCGGCCTCACCGGCGGCCGATCGGTGCACCTGACGGACTGGCCGGACGCGGACTCCCTGCCCTCGGATCCCGACCTGGTCGCGGCCATGGACCAGGTCCGGCAGGTGTGCTCCTCGGCCCTGGCCGTGCGGAAGGCGGCGCGGCGCCGGGTTCGTCTCCCGCTCGCCAGGCTGACCGCCGTGGTCGCCGACCCGGGGGCCTTGGCGCCCTTCGCCGACCTCATCAAGGACGAGGTCAACGTGAAGGAGGTCGAGCTCACCGACGACGGCAGCTCGTACGGTTCCTTCGAGCTCGCGGTCAACGCCAGGGTGGCCGGCCCCCGACTGGGCCGGGACGTGCAGAAGGTCATCCGCGCGGCCAAGGCGGGGGAGTGGCACGAGACCGAGGACGGCACGGTGGTCGTCGCCGGTGTGGAGCTGCTGCCGGGCGAGTACGAGCAGCGGCTGGCGAAGAACGTGGACGACGTCGAGTCCCTGCCGGGTAACGCGGGGCTGGTCGCCCTGGACACCGAGGTGACACCGGAACTGGCGGCCGAGGGCGTCGCCCGCGACCTGGTCCGCGTCGTGCAGCAGGCCCGCCGCGACGCGGGTCTCGACGTCTCGGACCGGATCGGGTTGGCGGTCGAGGTGCCGGCGGACCTGGTGGCGGCGGTGACCGCCCACGAGGAGTTCGTGCGGGGCGAGACCCTGGCGGTGTCGCTGTCCACCGCCATCGAGGAGGGTGCGCCCGCGCTCACCGGCACGGTGGGCGAGGGGACCTCCGTGCGGGTCTCCGTGACCAGGGTGTGAGCCCTCGGGCGCCGTCGCCGGTGGGAACGTGTCCCGCCCGGCGGCGCCCGGCGGGACCACCGACGAGGTCCCGGCCGCCGGGCCGGTGACCGACCGGCGCGGCAGTCGGGGCCGTCGTGGCCGTCCCGCTCCCGCCGGGACTGGGCGAACCGGTCGTCCGCCGCGCCATGGGCGCCCCCGCTCGGGCGTGGCGAGCGGTGCGGGTGGGCCGTGGTGGTCGTGCGGGGGGACGGACGGGCCGTCCCGCCCTCCCATGCCGGGAAGGGGAGCCGGTGGGGCGCGGTCCCCGGTGCGGGGCCGTCAGCCGAGGCCCGTCGACGAGGGGTCGCAGGCCCCGGCGGCCGCCTGCCCGGTGTGGTGGCCGCTCCCGTGAGCCGGGACGCGTCTGTCCCAGGGGCGGTCCCCGCCCCTGTTCCCGCACCGCCACCTCGGTGGCACCGGGCCGTCGCGTACCCACTGGTCGACGCGATCCATCAGGTCAGTTCTGGTTGAAACCAGCCCTCCGTCCCGTAGGTGCACGCACCGCGACCGCGCCGGTGATCCACCGACGCCATCCAGCCGTCGGTGTCGCCGTCCGCGCGGATCACCTCAGCTTCCGGTCAGGTCCGCCCCTCGGCCAGGGCCGGCGGGCTCGCGGTCGCCGGAGTCGGGTTCCTGCTGCTGCCCGTGGCGCCCAATCCCTTCTCCTACCCGACCCTGGCGATCGGGCTGGCCCTGTTGGGCGCTGGCGCGGGATCACTGGCCATCGCCTCGGCCATCATCATGTCCGGAACACCCCCGGAGAAGGCCGGCAACGCCGCCGCCATCGAGGAGACCGCCTACGACCTCGGCACCGTGCTCGGCGTCGCCGTGCTCGGCAGTCTGGCCTCAGTGTTCTACCGCGCCCAACTGGAAGTCGGGCTGGGGGAGGCCGATGTCGGGGGTGTTGACGCCGGTCCGGCCGGGGAGCCCCTCGCCGCGGTCCTGGAGCTGTCCTCGGAGTCCGGGGTGCCCGAGGTGGGTGCGGCTGGCGAGGGCGGCGTTCGGCGAGTCGCTGGCGACGGTGACCCTCCTGGCGGTGCCAGTCGTGGCCTGCCTCCTGGTGCCCCGGTCCCTGGACCTGACGAGACAGCGGCACTGATTGGGCGGCTCGCCCGCCGCGGGCCCACCAGCACCCCGACCGCGCTCGGCTCGCGTGTCGGGGCAGGGTGGTCGGTGCGGGCGGCCGGTCGGGACGCCCGGCGGAGGAGGTGGACGGTCGTGTTCCGTTTCGCGGTGCGTGTCAAACCCGGCGCGCGACGAACCGTCGTCGGGGGCAGGTGGGACGGGGTCCTGGGGCCGGCGTTGGTGGTGGCGGTGGCCGCCCCGGCGGTCGAGGGCAAGGCCAATGAGGCGCTCCGCCGCGCGGTGGCGGACGCGTTCGGTGTCCGCCGCCAAGCCGTGCGAGTGGACGCCGGGGAACGCGGTCGGGACAAGTGGCTGGTCGTCGACCTCGACGAGACCGCGGCCGAGGACCGCCTGCGCACCCTGCTGGAGGGCTGATGCCGGCGGCGACCGAGGAGGGGCGGACGACGGTGCCCGGGCGGGTCCAGCGCGGGGGTGGCTGTTCCGGTGGGTGCGGTCGGGCCGGCTCCCAGTGGCTGGGAGGCCCGCTGGACAGGTCGGGCGGCGGCGGTTAGGTTCTGCCGCAGGTCATGAGCGCCAGCGCCAAGCCCCGGCTCGCTGGCCGGCAACCCTCCTCCGCGGTGGGGTGCTCCGGGTGAGGACCAGGCCCGAGCCGTGTGGTGTCGGGCAAGCGCGGGGCCTACCACCGGGTCCCCCCTGGATCCGAGGAGGTCGTGCCATGTCGTCCGCACCCACCACCGCCCGCCCGTCCCGCCTCGCGCCCCCCGCGTCGGCCCTGCCGCCGGTGGTCGGTGCGGACCTGCGGGTCCCGCTGGTGACCGGCGGGGATGTCCCGTACGCGAACCTCGACCACGCGGCGAGCGCCCCCTGCCTCGAGGCGGTGCGGGACGCCGTCGACGCGGTCCTGCCCTGGTACGCGAGCGTCCACCGGGGAGCCGGGTTGCTGTCGCAGGCGTCGACGAGGATCTACGAGAACGCGCGGGCGACGGTGCGCCGGTTCGTCGACGCCCCGCCCGACCACGACGTCGTGTTCACCCGCAACACCACCGACGCGATGAACCTGGTCGCCGCCGTGTTGCCGGTGGGGACCGTGGTGGTCACCTTCGACACCGACCACCACGCGGCGCTGCTGCCCTGGGCCGGCCGCCGGGTGCGCCGCGTCCGCGCGCCGCGTACCCGGGGTGAGGCGGTGGCGGCGCTGGAGGCGGAGCTGTCCGGGCTGGTCGCCGACGGTGACCGGGTCGCCGTGGTGCTCACCGCCGCGTCGAACGTCACAGGTGAACTGTGGCCGGTGGCCGAGTTGGCCGAGGTCAGCCGTCGGCACGGAGCCCTGTCCGTCCTCGACGCCGCGCAGTGGGCGCCCCACCGGCCCGTGTCGGTGTCCGAGCTCGGGGTGGACTTCCTCGCCTTCTCCGGGCACAAGGCCTACGCGCCCTTCGGCTGCGGGGCGCTGACGGGGCCCGCGCGCCTGCTGCGGTCGGCGCCGCCGTACCTGCGGGGTGGAGGAGCGTCGGCCCTGGTGGAGTCCGTGGGAGCTGATCTGCGGGTGACCTGGGCGGCCGGTGTGGAGCGCCAGGAGGCCGGGACGCCGAACGTGGTGGGAGCGCACGCGCTCGCGGTGGCCTGCGAGACGCTGTCGGGGCACTGGCGGGGGGTGGCCGAGCACGAGGACCGGCTGGCGGGAGCACTGCGGGAGGGCGTCGCGGCCGTGCCGGGGGTGCGTCCGCTGCGGCTGTTCGACGATGCCACCCCCTCGGTGGGCGTCGTCAGCTTCGGCGTCGACGGGATCGACCCGGGGTTGCTGGCCGCCGCGCTGTCGGCGGAGTACGGGATCGGGGTGCGGGACGGGGCGTTCTGCGCGCACGTCGCGACCGAGCGCCTGCTGGCCCGGGCGGGGGTCGGTGGGGGACGCGCGGTGCGGGTCAGCGTGGGCCTGGGAGCCACCGAGGAGCACGTCGACCGCCTGCTCGCCGCGCTCCGGGCGGTGGTGGCCTCGGGGCCGGCCTGGTCCTATGCCCAGCGGGACGGGCGCTGGGTGCCAGTCCCGGACCCCCGGCGGTTGCCGGTCGGGCTCCTGGGGGACGGGCCCGCCTGAGCGCGGGTGGCCCCACCGAGCGGCCCGGGGCTGCCCGACCAGCGCCCGCTGGCCGGTGTCGACGCCTGTGACCAGCGTCGATGCCGGTAGGTCACAATGACTGGGTGACCGAGACCGGCCCTGCGGGGTCCAACGCCGACGACGATCCCGCCAACGCCGACGCGGGAGCCGTCGGCGGACCCAGCGGCCCCGCCGTGCCCCCTGGTGGGGGGTCGCCGAGACGACGGGTGGGCCTGCTCGCGGTGGTGGCCGGGGTGGCGTTCGCCCTCGACCTCGTCACCAAGGTCGTGGCCGTCGCCCAGCTGGAGGGGCGGGAGCCGGTGCGGCTGCTCGGTGGCGGTGTGTACCTGGTGCTGCTGCGCAACCCCGGCGCCGCCTTCTCGATGGCGACGGGCATGACGTGGCTGCTGACCCTGGTCGCCGTCGGCGTGGTCGTGGGTATCATCTGGATCGCGCCCCGGTTGCGCTCGGTGGGTTGGGCCCTGGGGTTGGGCCTCATGCTGGGCGGTGCGCTGGGCAACCTCGCGGACCGGATCTTCCGTTCCCCGGCGCCCCTGCACGGCCACGTCGTGGACTTCGTCTCGTTGTTCGCTCCTGACGGCAGCGTGTGGCCGGTGTTCAACGTCGCCGACTCCGCGCTGGTGGGCGGGGTGGCGCTGCTGGTGGTGCTGGCCGTGCTCGGCCGGGACTACGACGGGAGCACCGTCCGGGGGCGCGCCGACCAGGAGAAGACGACCACCGCCGAGGGAGACGACCAGCGATGAGCGACACCCGCACCTTTCCGGTGCCCGACGGACTCGACGGGATGCGGGTCGACGCCGGCCTGGCGAAGCTGCTCGGTCTGTCACGGACGGCCGTGGTCTCGATCGCCGAGTCCGGTGGCGTGGTGATCGACGGTGCTCCCGCGGGCAAGTCGGACCGGCTGGTGGCCGGTTCGTGGATGGAGGTCCAGCTCCCCCAGCCGGAGCGGCCGGTCGTGGCCGCACCCGAGCCGGTGCCGGGCTTGCGGATCCTCCACGAGGACGAGGACGTGGCTGTCGTCGACAAGCCGGTCGGGGTCGCCGTCCACCCGAGCCCGGGCTGGACCGGGCCGACGGTCCTGGCGGGGCTGGCGGCGATGGGGTTGCGGATCGCGACGTCCGGTGCCGCCGAGAGGCAGGGGGTGGTGCACCGGCTCGACGTGGGCACCACCGGGGTGATGGTGGTCGCCAAGAGCGAGACCGCGTACTCGACCCTGAAGCGGGCGTTCAAGGAGCGGACGGTCTCCAAGATCTACCACGCGGTGGTCCAGGGTCACCCTGATCCGACCAACGGCACCATCGACGCCCCGATCGACCGGCATCCCCGGCACGACTACAAGTTCGCGGTGGTGGCGGGGGGCAAGCCCAGCGTCACCCACTACGAGGTGGTGGAGGCCTTCCGGGCCGCCTCGTTGGCCGAGGTGCGGCTGGAGACCGGGCGGACGCACCAGATCCGGGTGCACTTCGCCGCGCTGCGGCACCCCTGCGCCGGTGACCTCACCTACGGTGCCGACCCCACCCTCGCCCAGCGGCTGGGGCTGACGCGGCAGTGGCTGCACGCCAGGCGGCTCGGGTTCGACCACCCGGGCACGGGGGAGTGGGTGGAGTTCACCAGCGAGTACCCGGACGACCTCGCCGAGGCGTTGCGGCGGCTGCGTTCGGAGAGTTGACCGCCGGGCGGTGGTCCCCTGGCGCGGGCTGTCCCGGCCCGGGCCCAGCCGGTCGGGCGTGTGCCGACGCAACGGGTCGGCCACGACCTCGGGACGAAGTGACCGGAATGGGTGGATCATGCGCCGTCACCGTCTAGCGTGGTGGGGACGGCTGTGAGCCCGAACGGGACCGACTGGGGAGACGTCGTGCGGCAAGGACGAGACGAGCAGTACATCGAGGCGGGACGCGGAAGGCTGGCGGGGCCGGAGGAACCGCCCACCCCGCCGATGGGGTTCGCGCTGCCACCGGTGGCCGTGGGGGCCTCGGCCGGCGGCGCGTCGATGGCCGGGGGCGGTCGGCGGGACCCCTTCGACCCGCCGACCGAGCCGACCCCGCGACCGCTGGTGGACCAGACGGCGGCTGGCCAGGCGGCGCCGGCGGTGATCGGGGCCGAGGCGCCCGAGTCGGTCGAGGGCGAGACCCGGGACTGGCCGACGTTCAGCCGGAGCCGTGACGACGACCGGGAGGAGCCCGACGGCAGGGCTGGCTGGGTCGGCCGCATGTTCGGCCGCCGCGACGCCTGACCGGGCGGAGCTTCGCCGGCGTCACCCTCCGGGGCCGGCGCCGCGCGGGCGGCCCGCTCAGTCCTCGTCGACGGTCCAGGTCAGGGTGCGGTGGTCGGGGTCGGGTCCGGGGCTCCAGCGGACGGAGGTGACCCGGGTGCTGTCGGGCAGCACGTACACCGAGTGGCCGCCGGCGGTCTCCCCGGGTCCCACTCCGATGCGGTAGGCGGGCCGGGAGGACAGGGACACGGGGGCCTTCGACACCGGTTGGTCGTCCTCGGTCACCAGGACGAGGTACAGGTCGGGCAGGGCCGCGAACGGCAGGGGGCCCTGGTTGGTGATCTCGGTGTGGACGACGACGGCGCGTTCGCCCTCCTGGAGGGTGTACCCGGCTGCCTCGAACAGGAAGTTCGCCGGGTCGACGACCTCCAGGAGCTGGATGCGGACGCGTTCGCCCTCGACGCCGTGCGTCTCCAGGGCCGTCCCGACCTGACCGGCCCGGGGTGGGGTGGGGGTGGCAGCCGGAGGGCCGTCCCCTCTCGCCCACGACGCCGACTGCGGTGGACCCCACACGCTGGCGGGATCCGAGGGCGCCCCCTCCTGCGCGGCCGGAGCCGGGTGCGGGGGCGCGGCCGGGCCTGGCGGCGGTGCGGGGAACGGGCCGCTGGGTGGCGCCTGCCCCGGCGGTGGGAAGCCGGGTGCCGGGTGCGGGTAGGGACCGCTGGCCGCGCCGGGGTGGTGCGCCGGGGGGTAGGCCCCGCTGGCGCTGCCCGGCGGGGGGTAGGGGCCGCTACCGCTGCCCGGGGGAGGGTAGGAGCCGCTGGGCGTGCCGTGCACCGGGTAGCCGGGCGGGGCTGGCGCCGGGTAGCCCGGTGGCGGGCCGGGCGGGTAGGACTGGTACTGGTGCTGCGCCCAGGCTCCGGCCGCCATCAACACGTTGCGGATGGCCTGTTGGTCGCACTCCACCCCGACCACCAGGGGGAGGCCGGCGGCGGACAGGGCCGCCAGGCGGGCGGCCACCTCCCGCACGTCCATGCCCAACCGGTGCGCCATGTCGGTGACGGACGCGCGACCGGCCTCGGCGATCAACGCGAGTAACCGGGTGTCGACGGGATCAGGACCAACCACGTCAGGCACGCTACCTAATCATGGGGGCCGCCCACCGGGCGGAGCCGACAACGGTGGCTCGTTCCCGTAGCGGGACGGCGCGGGAACGGGGGTGCGGCGGCATCATTCCCACCAGAAGGTCCAGGAGTGGTGCCCCACGATCTGCCGGGCGTAGTCGCCCAGGTTGCCGACCCCCTGGTCGATGCTGTCGGGGCAGAACGACCAGTGCTCGGCCGCCACGGCCAGGGCGTGCTCCGGGGTCTTGGGCGGCGCCGCCACGCTGAGGTCCAGGGTGTCGAACCCGAGCCGGACGACGCGCACCCCGAACCGGTCCTCCCAGCTGCGCAGGATCGCCGACAGGGGGGCGGTGCGCTCCGAGTAGTTCACCGGCCCCATCCAGCCGATCTGGGCGAGCGCGTCCGCGCCGCGCGACGCCGCGACGAGCCCCAGCCGAGCCACCCCGTCGGTCAGTTCACCGGCCAGCCAGTCGGCGACCTCCTCCGGGGGTCGGTCGGGCACGGCCCTGGGGGCGAGGCCGGGGAAGTCGGGGCCGAAGGGCAGCAGCTGTTCGCTGACGTCGTGTCCGCCGCCGGACGGGGCGGCCGATTCGGCCCACCACTCCGCCATCAGGGCCCGCGCGTCGTGCCGGTCGACGCGGGACACCGGTTCGGGAGCGAGCTCCCCGGTCTCCCACGGCTCACCGCCCTGGAGGTCACTGGGGCGCAGCAGCAGCGGCCACAGCCCGGTCTCGGGGTGGAGGGCGCGGTACCGGGCCCACGTCCCAGCCCCGGCGGGGTCCCGGCTGAGCCACAGCGCGGGCCGCACGGTGGACAGCCGGTAGCGGGCGAAGCTCTCGTCGGCCCAGATGAGCTCGCCCGGCGGCAGGTCCGGTGGGAGGGGCCGCCCGTCCCCGCCCTCGGGGAACAGGGCCGCCAACTCGTCCGGCAGTGATCTCGTGTCCGCCTGATCCACCACGTCGGGTTCTCCCGGATGTCGTCCAGTGCTCGGGTCGCCCCTTGCGTTGGGCCTGCCGATATTCTCACGCCAAACCGACGACGAGCGTGATCATCAGATCGTGGGGGCCGCGGCCGCGCGCGACCACGCAGGGTGCGGGACGTGGCGGCTGTCGGACGAGGAAGATCACCCGCGAGGGGGCCAGTCGGGCAGGCCGGTGAACCTCGGCGAGGCGGTCCGGGCGGGCGTGCGACGGGGCCCGCCCCCGACGCGCGGGAACGGGCCCCTCGGTGGTGTGGCCTCAGGCGCTGATCGTGACGCCCGGGATCGCCTTCAGCTCTCCGAAGAAGGCCGGCGAGGTGGAGATCGGGTAGTCGTCCACGGCCAGCATGGCCGTCTTGTGCTGGTAGTGCAGCTTCAGCCGCACCGGGGTCTCCCCCGGGTGGGCGCGCAGCGCCTGCTTGAGGTCGCTGACCACCTCCTCGGTGATCAGTTCGGACTTGACCAGCAGCGTCAACGGTGGTTCGACGCCGGGGTTGTTCTCCGCCTCGCTGATGTCCAGCGGGATCACCCCGGAACCGAAGATGCTCATCTTGTCCTCGCGCCAGTTGACCCGGCCCTTGACCGCCACGGCGGTGTCCTCCACGAGGTCCTGGCCGAGCACCGCGTAGGACTTGGGGAAGAACAGCACCTCGATGGAGGCGTCCAGGTCCTCCACGGTCGTGATCGCCCAGGGCTCGCCGTTCTTGTTGACCCGCCGCTCGACCGAGGAGATCATGCCGGCGATGATGACCTCCCCCTCCTTCGGTGGGTCGTTGAGCAGGGCGGCGATGTCCCGGGGGGCCTGCTTGCGCAGGATGCGCTCCGCCCCGTCCAGGGGGTGCGCCGACACGTAGAGCCCCAGCATCTCCCGTTCGTAGGCCAGCTTCTGCTTGCGGGGCCACTCCTCGGGGGTGTAGGTGAGGTGCGCCAGCGGGGAGGCGTCCTCGCTGGCCGGCGTGTCGTCGCCACCGCCGAACAGGTCGAACTGGCCCATCGCCTCCTGCCGCTTGAGGCCGATCACGGCGTCGACGGCCGCCTCGTGGTGTTCGATCAGCGAGCGGCGCGAGTGGCCGAGCGAGTCGAACCCGCCGGCCTTGATCAGCGACTCGATCACCCGCTTGTTGCAGCTGACGATCTCCGACTTGGTGAGGAAGTCGTTGAAGGAGGTGTAGGCGCCCTTCTTCTTCCGCGTGTCGATGATCGACTGCACGACGTTGCCGCCGACGTTGCGGATGCCGCCGAGGCCGTAGCGGATGTCGGTCCCCACGGCGGCGAAGCGCAGCGCCGACTCGTTGACGTCGGGAGCCAGCACCTGGATGCCGAGGCGGCGGCACTCGGAGAGGTAGACCGCGGACTTGTCCTTGTTGTCGGCGACCGAGGTGAGCAGGGCGGCCATGTACTCGGCCTGGTAGTTGGCCTTGAGATAGGCGGTCCAGTAGGAGACCAGGGCGTAGCCGGCGGCGTGGGACTTGTTGAACGCGTAACCGGCGAACGGCAGGATCGTGTCCCAGAGCGTCTTGATGGCCTCGTCGGAGAAACCCTTCTCCCGCATCCCGGCCTGGAAGCCCTCGAACTCCTTCTCGAGCACCTCCAGCTTCTTCTTGCCCATCGCCTTGCGGAGCACGTCCGCGCGTCCCATCGAGTACCCGGCGACCTTCTGCGCGATGCGCATGATCTGCTCCTGGTACACGATCAGGCCGTAGGTCTCGGAGAGGATCTCCTCCAACGGTTCGGCCAGCTCGGGATGGATCGGGGTGATCTCCTGGCGGCCGTTCTTGCGGTCGGCGTAGTTGTTGTGGCTGTTCATCGCCATCGGGCCCGGGCGGTAGAGGGCGTTGACGGCGATGATGTCGCTGAACTCGGTGGGCTGCATCCTGCGCAGCAGGTCCCGCATGGCGCCGCCCTCGAGCTGGAACACGCCGAGCGCGTCCCCGCGCCCCAGCAGCTCGAAGGTCCTCGTGTCCGTCAGGCCCAGCACGTCGAGGTCGATCTCGTCGCCCCGGTTCGCCCTGATGTTGTCGATGGCGTCGTTGATGATGGTGAGGTTCCGCAGCCCGAGGAAGTCCATCTTCAACAGGCCGATGGCCTCGCAGGACGGGTAGTCCCAGCCGGTGATGATCGACCCGTCGTCCCGCTGCCACAGCGGGATGGCGTCCATCAGCGGTTCGGAGGACATGATCACCGCGCAGGCGTGCACGCCCGCGTTGCGGATCAGGCCCTCCAGACCACGGGCGGTCTCGAAGATCTTGGAGACCTCCGCGTCCGTCTCGATCAGGGTGCGCACCTCGGCGGCCTCGGGGTACCGCTCGTGCTCCGGGTTGACGATGCCGGCCAGCGGGATGTCCTTGGCGGCCACCGGCGGGGGCAGGGCCTTGGAGATCCGGTCCGCGATCGCGTAACCGGGCTGACCGAAGTGCACCCGGGCGGAGTCCTTGATCGCCGCCTTGGTCTTGATCGTGCCGAAGGTGATGACCTGCGCGACGCGGTCGGCGCCGTACTTCTCCGTGGCGTAGCGGACCATCTCACCCCGGCGGCGGTCGTCGAAGTCGATGTCGATGTCGGGCATCGACGCGCGCTCGGGGTTGAGGAACCGTTCGAAGAGCAGTCCCTGGGGGATCGGGTCCAGGTTGGTGATCCCCAGGGCGTACGCCACCAGGGAACCCGCCGCGGAACCACGACCGGGGCCGACGCGGATGCCGATCTCCTTGGCGTGCTGGACGAGGTCACCCACGACGAGGAAGTAGGCGGGGAAGCCCTTCTGCGCGATGACGCTCAACTCGAACTCGGCCCGCTCGTGGTAGCCGTCGGGCACGCCCTCCGGGAAGCGCCAGTCCAGCCCCTTCATCACCTCCCGGTGCAGCCAGGACTCCTGCGTCTCGCCCTCGGGCACGTCGAAGACGGGCATCCGGTCGCGGTGCTCGTAGACCTCGGCGTAGGACTCGACCCGCTCGGCGATCAGCAGTGTCGACTCGGACGCGCCGGGGACCTCCTTGTCCCAGAACGCCCGCATCTCCTCGGCCGACTTCAGGAAGTAGCCGTCGCCGTCGAACTTGAAGCGGTTCGGGTCGGAGAGAGTCTTGCCGGACTGCACGCACAGCAGGGCGGAGTGCGACTCCGCCTGGTCCTTGGTGACGTAGTGCGAGTCGTTGGTGGCCAACGGCCGCAGTTCGAGCCGTTTGGCGATGTCGAGCAGCCCCTCCCGCACCGAGCGTTCGATGGCCAGCCCGTGGTCCATCAGCTCGACGAAGAAGTTGTCGGCGCCGAAGATGTCCTTGTAGTCACTGGCGGCCTGGATGGCCTCGTCGAACTGGCCCAGTCGCAGCCGGGTCTGGACCTCGCCGGAGGGGCAGCCGGTGGTGGCGATGATGCCCTGGCTGTTCTCCGCGATCAGGTCGCGGTCCATCCGGGGCTTGCGGTAGTAGCCCTCGATGGAGGCCAGCGAGGACAGCTTGAAGAGGTTCCGCAGGCCGGTGGCGTCGCCGGCCAGCATCGTCATGTGGGTGTACGCACCCCCACCGGAGACGTCACCGCCCTCACCGAACTGGTCCGTGGAGCGCTGGTGGGACTGGCCCCAGAACACCGGCTTCTTGTGGAACCGGCTGCCGGGAGCGAGGTAGGCCTCGATCCCGATGATCGGCTTGATGCCCGCCTTCTTCGACTGTTGGTAGAACTCGTCGGCCCCGTACATGTTCCCGTGGTCGGTCATGCCGACCGCCGGCATCCCGAGTCTCTTGGCCTCGGCGAACAGCGGCGCCATCTTGGCCGCTCCGTCCAGCATCGAGTACTCGGTGTGGACATGCAGGTGGACGAAGGAGTCACCGGGCACGGGCAGGGACCTCCGGGGCGTGTCGACGGCGCGCGGGGGCGGCGGTGCGGGCCGCGCGGGAGAAGCGCCCAGCCTATGTCCTGGCCGTGCCGCGACGAGAGCACCCCACCCGGGGTGTCGCCCTCGGTTCGGGGTGTCCCACCGCACGGTGGGACGGCGTGGGGCGAGGCCACGACGCCCCTCGGGTGTGGCGGGGTGGCGTGGCTGGCGAGTCCCACCCGCCCCCCGAGGTTGATCGGGGGTCGCGACGGGTGGTAGTTGGTTGAACCGGCAACGTGACGTCCCGTCAGGCCCGGCGGGCACCGGTGATCGTCGAGGAGGGGTCGGAGCATGACCGGCGTGTCGGCCTGGGCCGGCCCATCGACCCGGTGCGGCCGGGGCGGTGACGACCGCGCGCCGGTGCTCGCCGTGACCGGCTCGGGTGGTGATCGAGGTGGCGGGGAGGCGTGGGACCAGCCGTCGGTTCCGGGGTCGCGGCGACCGGCCGCGTGCCTCGCCGGGAGAGCGCGCCAGCCCGGGCGAGGCCGGCGGGGAGGGCGGCTCGCGGGCGGACGCCCCCGCTGGTCCGGGCGCCCCATGCCCCCGCGCCCGAGCGGACCGCCGCACCCGCCAGGGGGAGTAGTGGCCGTGCCGCCCGCGGACCCCGCGCTGGGCCGAGCGGAGTAGTTCCGGCGGCTTCCCGTGATTGGCCGTTTACTCCGAGCCATCGAGACGGTTCACTCGTCACGCGCAAGATCATCTGAACGAGGAAGGATCTCCATGACCCAGTCGCTGACCGCCCCACGGCCGCTCGGGGACGACTTCTTCCAGGATCCCCACCGCGTCTACGAGGCGTTACGGACCACCGGACCCGCGCACGCGGTCCGACTACCCTCCGGTCTTCGGGCGTGGGTCGTCACCCGGTACGACGAGGCGAAGGAAGCGCTGACCACGCCGTCGCTGAGCAAGGACTACCGGGGCTTCTCCAGCCTCTTCCGGCACCTCGACCTGCCCGACGGCCAGACACCGGCCGAGCTGGCCGGCAGCTTCGCCGCCCAGATGGTCAACATGGACCCGCCGGAGCACACCCGGCTGCGGCGCCTGGTGCGGCAGGTCTTCAGCCCCCGCATGGTCGTCAACCTCCGCCCCCGCGTCGAGGCCATCACCACCGAGCTGCTCGACGAGATGGAGTCGAGGACGGAGGTCGACCTCCTCGACGCCTTCGCCTTCCCGCTGCCCATCAGGGTGATCTGCGAGTTGTTGGGCATCCCGCACGCCGACGCGGACGAGTTCCGGCGGTGGAGCGCCGACGTGGTCGCCAACTACGGACCGGCGGACGGCACCCAGTCCTCGATCAACGACATGCTCGCCTACCTCCAGCACCTCATCGCCGAGAAGCGCGCGCACCCGGGCAACGACCTGCTGACCGACCTGATCGAGGCCAGGGACGGTGAGGACCGGCTCAGCGAGGAGGAGCTGGTCGCGATGGCGTTCCTCCTGGTGGTGGCCGGTCACGAGACCACGGTGAACCTCATCGGCAACGGGATGCTGCACCTGATGCGCCACCCCGAGCAGCTGCGGGCGCTGCGGTCCGACCTGACCATGCTGCCGGCCGCCATCGAGGAGATCCTGCGCTTCGAGGGCCCGGTGCACCTGGCCAGCATCCGGTACGCCACCGAGGAGTTCCGCCTGGGCGACGCCCGGATCGGCGTCGGGGAGATCGTGCTGGTCTCGCTGCTCGCGGGCAGTCGGGACGACCAGTGCTACTCCCGCCCGGACGAGTTCGACATCACCCGCAACGCCAGCGGGCACCTGGCGTTCGGCCACGGCGTGCACTACTGCGTCGGAGCCGCGATGGCCAGGATGGAGGGCGAGGTGGCCTTCGGTGGGCTGCTGCGCCGGTTCCCGAACATGAGCCTGGGCACGCCCCAGTCAGAGATCCGGTGGCGCCAGTCGACCCTGGTCAGGGCCCTGGAGGAACTGCCGGTCCGCCTGCGCTGAGGCCACCCGCTCCACCCAGGTGGTCCCCGGTCCTCCGCCAGGGCGGGGGACCACCTCGGGCGGGGCGATCACCGCTCTACCCTGCTGGGGTGACGGTCGAACACCTGCTGGACCTGGACCGACGGCACGTCTGGCACCCGTACGGGCCCATGCCGGGAACGGTGGAGCCGCTGGTGGTGGACTCGGCGTCCGGCGTGCGGCTCCGCCTCGCCACCCCCGTGGCCGGGCGGGCGGAACTGGTCGACGGCATGTCCTCGT
This sequence comes from Actinoalloteichus caeruleus, assembly GCF_049311605.1. NCBI lineage: Bacteria > Bacillati > Actinomycetota > Actinomycetes > Pseudonocardiales > Pseudonocardiaceae > Actinoalloteichus > Actinoalloteichus caeruleus. Next base: position 4,392,678 of record NZ_CP186005.1, on the reverse strand, counting down.
GGTGGTCGGCGATCCACGGCTACCAGGTGCCCGAGCTGGACGCCGCCGCGCGGGACCAGCTCGGGCGGATGAGCCACGTCATGTTCGGGGGGCTGACCCACGAGCCCGCGGTGCGGCTGTGCGCACGGCTGGCGGAGATCACCCCGGGGTCACTGCCCCACGTCTTCCTCAGCGACTCCGGATCGGTCGCCGTCGAGGTGGCCGCCAAGATGTGCCTCCAGCACTGGCGGTCCCGGGGACGACCGGAGAAGACCCGCCTGCTCACCTGGCGCGGCGGCTATCACGGCGACACCTTCCACCCGATGAGCGTCTGCGACCCGGTGGGGGGGATGCACGCGTTGTGGTCGGGGGTCCTGCCCGAGCAGGTGTTCGCCCCCGCACCGCCCCCGGGTGCCCACGCCGGAGTCGACCAGGACTACGTGCGGACCCTGGCGGACCTGGTGGAGCGGCACGCCGACGAGCTGGCGGCCGTGATCGTGGAGCCGGTGGTGCAGGGCGCGGGAGGGATGCGGTTCCACGACCCCCGCTACCTGCACGTCCTGCGTGAACTCACCCTCGCCCACGACGTGCTGCTCGTCTTCGACGAGATCGCCACCGGCTTCGGTCGCACCGGTGAGCTCTTCGCCGCCGACCACGCCGGAGTCGCGCCCGACGTCCTCTGCCTGGGCAAGGCCCTCACCGGCGGGTACGTGAGCCTGGCCGCGACGCTGTGCTCGGAGGAGGTCGCGGAGGGGATCTCCGCCGGTGCCGTGCCCGTCCTGGCGCACGGCCCCACGTTCATGGGCAACCCGTTGGCCTGCGCGGTCGCGGCGGCCTCCGTCGAGCTGCTGCTGGCGGGTGACTGGCGCGCCCGCGTCGCCCGGGTGGAGCGGGGCCTGCGGGCCGGCCTGGCCGCCGCTTCCGCGCTGCCCGGCGTGGTGGACGTCCGGGTGCTCGGGGCGATCGGGGTCCTCCAGCTCGACCGCCCGGTGGACCTCCCGGCGGCCAGGGAGACCGCCGCCCGGCACGGGGTGTGGCTGCGCCCCTTCCGGGACCTGGTGTACACGATGCCGCCCTACGTCAGCGAGGACGAGGACATCGCCGCGATCTGCGCGGCCATGACCGCGGTGGCCGAGGAGGCGTGAGGCGCGCCTGCCGCTAGGGTCGCCGCGTGCGACTGTTGGTGATCACCGGCACCGACACCGGTGTCGGCAAGACCGTGGTCACGGCCGGGGTGGCGGCGCTGGCGGCGGCGAGCGGTCGGAGTGTCGCCGTGCTCAAGGCCGCGCAGACCGGGGTGGCCGAGGACGAACCGGGGGATGTCGACGAGGTGGTCCGCCTCGCCGGTGCGGTCACCTGCCGGGAGACCGCGCGCTACCCCGATCCGCTGGCCCCCGCGACGGCGGCCCGCCGCCGGGGCCTGGCGCCGGTGTCCCCGAGCGATGTCGCCGACCTGGCCCGCTCCCTGTCCGCCGACCACGACCTGGTGCTCGTGGAGGGCGCCGGTGGGCTGCTGGTCCGCTTCGACGAGAGCGGGGGCCTCGCCGAGACGGCGGCCGAGCTGGCGGCTCCGGTGCTGGTCGTGACCAGGGCCGGTCTGGGCACGCTGAACCACGCGGCGCTCACCGTGGAGGCGCTGCGCGGGCGGGGCCTGCGTTGCGCGGGGCTCGTCGTGGGGGAGTGGCCGGCCCACCCGGACCTCGCGTGCCGGGAGAACCTCCGGGACCTGCCGTTGGTCACCGGGGTACCGCTGCTCGGCGTGCTGCCCACCGGGTGTGCGGGGCGGTCCCCGGCGGACTTCCTGCTCGCCGCCCGCGACGGTCTCGCCGGCGCACTGGGCGGGCGGTTCACCCCGAAGGGGATCACCGGGCCGGCCGGAGTGGGCGTCGCACCGGGCACCGCCCCCACGACGCCGTCCGAAGTGGAGGAGCCAGCACAGACTCGCCGACCGATTTTGTAGGTCTTCGGCAGTGCGCGCCACGTACCGTCACTGACATCGTGACAACTCGTGAGCGATGTCGACGGTAGGTCCACCACCAGCGCCCAGCCGGTGGACGTCCTGGCCAGGGCCGAGGCCGAGGTGCTGGAGGCCGGCCGGGGGCTGGGCGAGGGCGCGCTGCGCGAGGTGCTGTCCCTGCCGGACTCCCGGTTGCCCGAACTCCTCGACCTGGCACACCGGGTGCGGCTGCGCTGGTGCGGTCCGGAGGTCGAGGTCGAGGGCATCGTCAGCCTGAAGACGGGCGGTTGTCCGGAGGACTGCCACTTCTGCTCCCAGTCCGGTCTGTTCCCCACCCCGGTCCGGGCGGCCTGGCTGGACATCCCGGGCCTGGTGCGCGCCGCCCGGCAGACCGCGGCCTCCGGTGCGACCGAGTTCTGCGTGGTGGCGGCGGTGCGCGGGCCGGACGAGCGCCTGCTCCGGCAGGTCAGGGCGGGCATCGAGGCCATCCGCGCCGACGAGGTGACCCGCGAGCTCAACATCGCCTGCTCCCTGGGCATGCTCACCGGGGAGCAGGTGGAGGAGTTGGCGGCGATGGGGGTGCACCGCTACAACCACAACCTGGAGACCGCCCGTTCCCACTTCTCCCGGGTCGTCACCACCCACACCTGGGAGGAACGCTGGTCCACCCTCCGGATGGTGCGGGACGCGGGCATGGAGGTGTGCTGCGGCGGGATCATCGGGATGGGGGAGACGACCGCGCAGCGAGCCGAGTTCGCCAGCCAGCTCGCCGAGCTCGACCCCCACGAGGTGCCGTTGAACTTCCTCATCCCCAACCCGGGCACCCCGTTCGAGCACTACCCGGTCGTCGAGGGGCCGGAGGCGCTGCGCACGGTGGCGGCGTTCCGGTTGGCCCTGCCGCGCACCATGCTGCGCTTCGCCGGGGGCCGGGAGCTGACCTTCGGTGACCTGGGGGCCAGGCAGGGCATGCTCGGCGGGATCAACGCGATCATCGTCGGCAACTACCTGACCAACCTCGGGCGACCGGCCGGCGAGGACCTGGACATGCTGGCCGAGCTGAACATGCCGATCAAGGCGCTCAACAGCACCCTGTGAGCCCTCGGGGTTTCGGACTCGACGCACCCGGGGGTGGGAGGAGGGGGACGTGGACGGCACGGGCTACTGCGGGTGGTGCGGCCGGCCGGACGGGGCCTGCCCGGACCGGGCGGTCTGTGTTCGTCGGCGCGGCACCGACCCTCCCCGGTACTGTCCTTCCTGCGCCCGGCGCATGGTGGTGCAGGTGACCCCGGCCGGGTGGAGTGCCCGGTGCGGCCGGCACGGCAGCCTGGGGGTGGAGGCCGACGCACCCACCCCGCCGGTCGGTTGAGGCGTCCTGGGACACTCACCGCCCGGGAGCGGCGTCGCCCACGGCGCCCGGCCCCGGGACCGACCAGGGTGAACCGCGCGGCGGCCGGAACCCACCGAGAGAGCGGAGGTGCGGGTGTCGCGGCAACCGCGCAGCACCGGAGATGTCGGACCAGCACACCTCCCGGCCGTCCCGCCACCAGGTGCCGGGCACGTCGTGGCGATGCCGGCGCGGCGCCCCCGCCCGCCGTTGGTGCGGCCCGACCTGCTGCCCGCGCTGAACCTGCTGTCCCTGGTCGCGCTCACCGGCCTTCCCCTGGGGTGGTTGTGGTCCGCCCTGGCGCCCCCGGTGCGGCTGCGGGTGCTCGCCGACGGGCGCCTGGCGAGCCTGCCCGCCGAGAGCTACCACCGGTTCGACGCCCTGGCGCTGTTCGTCCTCCTCGGCCTGGGAGCGGGCGTGGTCACCGGCTTCGCGGCCTGGTCGTGGCGCAGCCGGCGGGGACCGGTCGTCCTCGTCGCCGTCGTCCTCGGCTGCCTGGCCGCGGCCTGGTTGGCCAACCGGATCGGCACGTCGTTCGCCATGAGCCGGTTCCCCCTGGCGGACACGGTGTCGGCCGGGGCCACGCTGGTGCGCCCTCCGGAACTCACGACCGCCCTCGCCCTGGTCGCGCAACCGCTCGGAGCGGCACTGAGCTACGGCATGGCTGTCGCCTGGTCGGGGACCGACGACCTGGGTCGACGGCGGGGCTGACACCGGCGGCGGGCGCCCGGCTGGCCTTCGCCGGGGGCGGGACGGTGCCGTCCGACCCCCCGCGGCGGGCGCTCAGCAGGAGCGGACGTCCTCCCCGCTCGGGGGTCGGAGCACGGCGAACGGATCGGTGACCCGCAGCCCCGAGCCGGTGAACCGGAACAGCGCCGCCGGCCGTCCTCCGCTGGGGCCGGACGGGGCGGTGCCGCCGGTCGGTTCGAGCAGGCCGCGTCGGGACAGGACCCGTTGCAGGTTGGTGGCCGAGACCCGGTAACCCAGCGCGGCGGAGTAGACGCGGCGCAGGGCGGACATGGTGAACTGCGGCTGAGCCAGGGCGAACCCGAGGTTGGTGTAGGACAGCTTGGCGCGGAGCCGGTCGCGCGCGCGCAACACGATCGACCCGTGGTCGAAGGCGGTCTCGGGCAGCGCGGAGACCGGGAACCACTCGGTGTCGTCGGGGATCTCCGGGTCGACGTCGCAGGGGACCAGGCCGAGGAAGGCGGTGGCGACCACCCGTCGCCCCGGGACCCGTTCGGGGGCGCTGAACACCGAGAGCTGCTCGACGTGTGTGAGCTGTCGCACGTCGACCTTCTCGGCGAGCTGACGCCGGATGGAGGACTCCACGTCCTCGGTGGCGCCCAACTGCCCGCCGGGCAGCGCCCATCTGCCGGCTTGCGGCGGCCTGCCGCGCCGCCAGAGCAGTACCCGCAGGGACTTCTCGCGGTCGCGGCCCCGGACTCCGAGCACCGCCGCCAACACCTCGTGACCGGTCTGACTCACCTGGTTGATAGTATCCACCCAGTTTTCGATCGGAGGGCGAAAACCGGCGGGTGGTGACCCACCTCCGGTTCCCTCGAGGAGGACAAGATGGTTGCGACCACCACGACCGACCTGGACCTGACCCCCTACGGCGGCGTGACCCCCGACGCCGCGTGGCGGGAGGAGGTGCTGCGCCTCGCCGAGGAGCGCGACGCGGTGCTGCTGGCGCACAACTACCAGCTCCCGGAGATCCAGGACGTCGCGCACCACACGGGAGACTCGCTGGCGCTGAGCAGGATCGCCGCCAGCAGCACGGCGTCCACCATCGTCTTCTGCGGTGTGCACTTCATGGCCGAGACGGCGAAGATCCTCAGCCCGGAGAAGACCGTGCTGATCCCCGACGAGCGGGCCGGGTGCTCACTCGCCGACTCCATCACCGCCGAGCAGTTGCGGGAGTGGAAGGCCCAGCACCCCGGGGCGGTGGTCGTCTCCTACGTCAACACCACCGCGGCGGTGAAGGCCGAGACCGACGTCTGCTGCACCTCCTCCAACGCGGTGGACGTGGTGCGTTCCATCCCCGAGGACCGCGAGGTGCTCTTCTGCCCGGACCAGTTCCTGGGCGCCCACGTCAAGCGGGTCACCGGCCGGGAGAACCTGCACATCTGGGCCGGCGAGTGCCACGTCCACGCCGGCATCAACGGCCCCGAGCTGGCGGAGAAGGCCGCGGCCAACCCGGACGCCGACCTCTTCATCCACCCCGAGTGCGGCTGCGCGACCTCCGCGCTCTACCTGGCCGGTGAGGGAGCCGTCCCCGCCGACCAGGTCAAGATCCTCTCCACCGGCGACATGCTCACCGCGGCCCGGTCCACCAACGCCAGCTCCGTGCTGGTGGCCACCGAGGTCGGCATGCTGCACCAGCTCCGCCGGGCCGCTCCGGAGATCGACTTCCGCGCGGTGAACGACAGGGCGTCCTGCCGCTACATGAAGATGATCACGCCAGCCGCGTTGCTCCGCTGCCTGCGCGAGGGCCTCGACGAGGTCACCGTGGACCAGGAGACCGCGGAACGCGGCCGGGACGCGGTCCGGAGGATGATCGCCATCGGGCAGCCCGGCGGCGGGGAATGAACACCGGCGACCAGGGAACGCCGCGCTGGGAGGCCAGCGCGGACCTCGTGGTCGTCGGATCCGGCGTGGCCGGACTGACCTCGGCGCTGCGCGCCACCAGCCTCGGGCTCCGAGTGCTGGTCATCAGCAAGGGCGAACCGTCCGAGGGCGGCACCGCCTGGGCCCAGGGCGGCGTGGCGGTCGTCCTCCCCGACGGCCCCGACGACGACACCCCCGAACGGCACATCGCCGACACCCTCACCGCCGGGGTGGGGCTCTGCGATCCCGGCACCGTGGACGCGGTCGTCCGCGCCGGCCCCGCCGCCGTCACCGACCTGCGGGACCTGGGAGCTGTGTTCGACCGGGGCGCCGACGGGCGGCTCGACCGCACGCGGGAGGGGGGCCACACCGCGTTCCGGGTCGTCCACGCCGGCGGGGACGCCACCGGGGCCGAGGTCGAACGCGCCCTGCTGTCCGCCGCCCGCGGCGGTCCGGCCCTCCTCACCGGCCACACCGCGGTCGAGGTGCTGCGGGGCCGGTCGGGCGGTGTCGCCGGCCTGACGGTGCTCGACGCCGACGGCGTGCCCGGCGTGGTCCGCGCCCCCGCCGTCCTGCTGGCCACCGGGGGCCTCGGCCAGCTCTACCGCGCCACCACCAACCCGGCGGTGGCCACCGCCGACGGGATCGCGCTCGCCCTGCGCGCCGGAGCGAAGGTCGCCGACCTGGAGTTCGTGCAGTTCCACCCCACCGTGCTCTACACCTCGGCCGACGCGACCGGCAGCCGACCGCTGGTGACCGAGGCGGTCCGAGGCGAGGGAGCGGTCCTCGTGGACGCCACCGGAGCCCGGGTGATGGCGGGCGTGCACCCGTTGGGTGACCTGGCCCCCCGGGACGTCGTGTCCCGGGCGATCGGCGCCCACCTGGCCGCCGCGCCCGGCGGCGTGGACGACCACGTCTTCCTCGACGCCACCCACCTCGCCGGCGGCGCCTTCGCCCGCCGGTTCCCCACCGTCAGCGCCGCCTGCCGCCGCGCGGGCATCGACCCCGAGGTTGAGCCCATCCCGGTCGCTCCGGCCGCGCACTTCTCCTGCGGCGGTGTCCTCGCCACGGTGCACGGGCGCACCAGCGTCCCCGGCCTCTACGCGGCGGGGGAGACCGCGAGGACCGGACTGCACGGCGCGAACCGGCTGGCCTCCAACAGCCTGCTCGAAGGGCTGGTCACGGGACGACTCGCCGCCGAGGCGGTCGCCGGTGACCTCGACGCCGGCCTGGTCGGCGGCCCCTGCGCCGTGGACCGGGCACCCCTGCCCGCCAGCGGCATCTGCGACCGGGACGTCGTGCAGCGGGTGATGACCCGGCACGCCGGTCTCGGCCGGGACGCGGCGGGACTGGCCACGGCCCACGCCGAGCTCGAGGCCCGCTCGGTGTCCCGCCCGCTGTCCACCCGGCGGCTCGCCGAGGACGCCGCCCTCACCCTGGTGGCGAGGACCCTGCTCGCCGCCGCCGCACACCGCACCGAGTCCCGGGGTTGCCACCAACGCCTGGACCACCCCGGACGCGAGGACGAGGTCTGGAGGCGGTCCACGGCGTTCCGGCTCGACGTGTTCGGCGAGCCCATCGCCGTGGACGCACCCGCCCTCGGAGCCGCCGCGTGAACCGCCGCGCCGCCACCGGTCCCCGCCCCGAGCCCCCCGGGGCCACCCGCACGAGGAAGGTGCGATCGTGAGCACTGCCCCAGCCGCCCCCGCCCTGTCCGACTCCGTGGCCACCGCCCTCACCACCGCCGGGCTGAACCCCTCTGAGATCGCGACGCTGATCGCCACCGCCCTGCGCGAGGACCTGCGGTACGGGCCGGACGTCACCACCGAGGCGACCGTCCCCGCCGACCAGTGGGCCGTGGCCGACATCGCGCCGAGATCGCCGGGGGTGCTCGCCGGGCTCCCCCTGGTCCGGGCCGTCTGCGACCTCCACCTCGGCCCCCGGGGGTACGAGGTGGTGGAGGCGCTCTCCGACGGTGACCGCGTCGTGGCCGGGCAGCCAGCGATGCGGCTACGCGGACCGGTGCGGGGGCTGCTCACCGTCGAACGGACCGCGCTCAACCTGCTCTGCCACCTCTCCGGCATCGCCACCGCCACCGCCGCCTGGGTGGACGCGGTGGCCGGCACGGGCTGCGTCATCCGGGACAGCCGCAAGACCCTGCCGGGGCTGCGTTCGGCGCAGAAGTACGCGGTGCGGTGCGGCGGGGGCTCGAACCACCGGATGGGACTGGGGGACGCGGTCCTGATCAAGGACAACCACGTCGTGGCGGCGGGCTCGGTCACCCACGCGCTCGCCGCCGCGCGGGAACACGCCCCCGACCTCCCGTGCGAGGTCGAGGTGACCACGCTGGAGGAGCTGGACGCGGTGCTCGCCGCGCGCGCCGACGAGGTGTTGCTGGACAACTTCACCGTCGAGCAGTGCGCCGAGGCGGTGCGCCGCCGGGACGCCGCCGGAGCCAGCGGCACCCGGTTGGAGGCCTCCGGCGGGCTCACACTGGCGGTCGCCGCCTCCTACGCGGCCACCGGCGTCGACTACCTCGCGGTGGGGGCGCTCACCCACTCCGCTCCGGCGCTGGACCTGGGGCTGGACCTGGACTGACCCCGTGCCCACCCGCCATCCGCTCGCCCGCGACCAGGTGGCCGTCGGTCCTCAACCGACGATGGCCAGTTGGGCGACGACCACCAGCACCAGCAGCAGCGGCCCCCGCGACAGTTCGCGGATCAGGTTCAGCGGCATCGGTCCGAGCCCGGTGTCGTAGAGCGTCAGGTCGTAGGACAGCGGGGGGCGGGTGGCGAGCCGGTAGGTGACCAGCACCGCGCCGAGCACCGACACCGCCGAACACCACCACGTCGAGGACGGCAGGGCGGGAGCCGTCAACAGCACCCACAGCAGCGCGCCCACACCCGGCACCACCAGATGGGCGAGCAGCAAGTGGCGATCGGTGCCGCCCAACGCCCGCCGCAGACCGGGCGAACGCGCCACCGTCCGCAGCCCCCCGGCGAGCCGGTCGGTGGCCAGCGCCGCGCCCAGTGCCTGGACCACCGCGACCGTCGCCTCGGGCAGCGCCACGCCCGCCACCGCGTAGGGCACGAGCAGCAGGACCGCCCACACCACACCCCGCGCCGGCCGACGCAGCAGGCGGAGGCAGTCGGCGCGGAGCGACACCGTCACCCGCGTCCCCCGCAGCCGCCGCGACCGAACCCGGCCCCGGCGTCGCATCGCCTTCTCGTCGAGAGCCGACGAGAGCACCGAGAGGTCCAGCCACCACACCGCCACGGACGCGGTGCCCGCGAGGTCGGCACCAGCGGTGAGGGTGGCCCGCCCCACCCGGGCCAGCCGAACCCACGAGGCGAGCGAGGCGACCACCGCCACCACCCCCAAGACGACCACCCAGGCCGACGAGGGCGCGGGCAGGGTGACCATCCACCCCGCCGGTGCGGCGAGGACCACCCCGCCCACCACGCAGGCGGCCAGCACCCCGTCCACGGCCCACCGCAGCCGACGCGGCCCGTCCGGAACCGATTGGCCCAGCACCGCGACCGCCACCGCCAGCGCACCACCGGCCACCCCGGCGGCACCGGCGAGCAGGACGCCCGGGCCGCGCAGGGACGCCAACGCGGCCAGCACCACCCCGACGAGCCCGCCCAGCGCCGCGATCCCGGATGACAGGGCGACCATCGTCGGAGCCAGGAAGCCCCGGCGGCTCACCGGCGCGCCCAACAGCCAGAACCGCTTCGTCGCGCCGACGACCACAGGTCCGATGGTCAGCAGGGAACGGACCACCCCCGCCCAGGCGGCGACCGCGCCCACCAGCACCAACCAGCGCAGCGACGCCAGCTCCTCGGGCTCCGGCACCGCCGGCCCCCCTGCCACGGCGGAGACGAAGCTGACCAGGGCACCGGCCACCACCAGAGCGACCAGGACCGGCGAGGAGAGGTCCCCCACCCGGCCCATCGCCCCACGCCCACCCCGCTCCCGCCGCGCCGCGCGCAACCGGGCCCGCAGCGCACGCGCCGTGGGAGGTGGGGAACCCACCGCCGGGACCGTCGTGCCCGGCCCACCGGCGCGCCGGACCGCGGTCACGGAGCGACCGTGACGACGTTGTCCGCCACCGCGTCCACCAGGGCGGAGTGGTGGGACGCGAAGAGCACCGCCGTCCCGGCCGCCTTCTCCGCGAGGAGCCTCTCCCGCAACCAGTCGTGCCCACTCTCGTCCAGCCGCTGCTCGGGCTCGTCGAGGACCAGCGCGCGCCGTGGCCGGACGAGGCAGGAGGCCAGGGCCAGCCGCCGCGCCTGCCCGCTCGACAGCGTCGCGGGGAGGTTGTCCCGCACGGACCGCAGCCCACAGTCCACGACGGCGGCGTCGACCACCGCCGGGTCGTCGACCCCGTGTGCCCAGGCCACCACCAGCAGGTGCTCCACGACGGAGAGGTCAGGGAAGGAGGCCGCGTCGTCCAGGGCGGCGGCGACCGAGGCGCGGAAGGCGGGCGAGGTCTCGTCGAGCGGAGCCCCGTCGAACAGCACCTCTCCCGAGGTCGGCGCCTCCGCGCCCACGGCACAGCGCAACGCCGTCGACTTGCCCGCGCCGTTCGGTCCGACCACCGCTACCGCCCGACCCGCCTCGAGGGCGAGGTCGAGGCGGTCCAGGACGACGTGGTCACCGAAGCGCACCGTCAGCCCCCGGAACTCCAGCAACGCCGTCCCCCGGCGTTCCGGGAGGGTGGGGGCCGGCGACGACGAGGTCGACGGTGGACGGTGCATGCGAGGACCTGCTCTCGGAGGCGGTGGGCATCCCCCCGACAACGGCCGGTGCGTCGCCCCGGTTCCGCCCCGATCCCCGTCCTGGGCTGGCACCGTCCTGTCAGGACGAGCCGCCCGTCGAACGCCCCGAGGCCGTCCGAGCCACGAGCCCGGCCCGGGTGGGAGCGGCACGCGCCCGCTCCCGCGCCCAGGTCGGAGCCGGTGCCCAGCACGGCGACCCGCGCACTGGTCGTCGCGGTCGTCAGAGCCGCTGGTTGGCCAACACCGGCACCGAGTCCCGGGCAGCGGCGACGCGTGCCGAGTCGATGCCGGCGAGCACCACCTCGGGAGCGGAGCCCGCCGCGACCCGCACGGTGCCCAACGGGTCGACCACCATGCTGTGCCCCACCCCGGTGGGCGCCCGTCCCCCGGCCTGCTCGACGTCCGCGCCATCGGGAAGGGCCTGGCCGCAGGCCAGCACCCAGCTGGTCGAGTCGAGCGCGCGGGCCCGCACCAGGAGCTCCCACTGCCGCAGCTTGCCCGGCCCGGCGCCCCAGGACGCGGGCACCACCACCGCCTCCGCCCCCTCCGCCGCCAACCGGGTGAACAACGCGGGGAAGCGCAGGTCGTAGCAGGTGGCGAAACCCAACCGCATGCCCTCGACCTCGACGCTGACCAGCCGATCCCCCGAGGCCACGGTCGCCGACTCCTGGAAGCCGAACGCGTCGTACAGGTGGATCTTGTCGTAGTAGGTGTCCACCCCCCGCCCGGTGACCAACAGGGTGTTGGTGACCCGGTCGTTCGGGGCCGGGGTGAACATGCCGGCGACCACGAGCAGCTCGTACTGGGCCGCGATCCGGCGGACCTCCGTCGCCCACGGCCCCTCCAGGCCCTCGGCGAGGGGGCGCAACGGGATCCCGAAGCACGCCATCGTCGCCTCCGGGAACACGACGACCTGGGCGCCGGCGGCGGCCGCCTCCGCCGCGCCGTGCCGGACCAGCTCCAGGTTGCTCGCGGGATCCGGTGTCGTGCTGAGCTGGCAGAGAGCCACCCGCAACGAGCCTGCCATCATCCACCTCGCCGTAGCCATCGTCGTGATCGGACACTCCGATCCTGCCCCACCCCGCGTCCACCGCGCCGGTTGGACCGATCGGGCGGGCGAGGAAGGCCACGCCCGGGGGAACCGAACGCCTCCGCCCGCGCCAGCCGGGGAACGCGGCGGACGGTCCGGCGGTCCGTCGGGTGGGCGGGCCGACCGGAGCGGAACCGCCGGTGGACCGCGCTCGCACCCCGCCGGGCACTCCGCGTGCCGGTCGTGGGACGCCGGTTCCTAGAGTTGGTGGGTGTTCGTCCGCCGCAGGCCCGTGGCCTTCCTCGCCCTGTCCGCCGTCGCGTTCTCCGCCGGGTGCACCACGCCGACCTCCGAGCGGACCGACGAGGTGCGGGCCGGCGACTCGATCGTGTTGGCCGAGGTCGCCGAACCGGCCACCCTCCACCCGTTGCTGGGCTATGCCGAACAGGGCAAGGGCAAGTTCTACGACGGCCTGCTCACCCACGACGCGGAACGGGTCACGCGCCCCGCCCTGGCCCTGGAGGAACCCGAACCCTCCACGGACGGGACCACCTGGACGGTGCGCCTCCGCGAGGACGTCACCTTCCACGACGGTTCCCCCCTCGGCGCGGAGGACGTCGTCGCGACCTACCGGGCCGCGATCGACCCGGCCAGCGGGTCCCTGGTGGCCGCCGGTCTCGACGTGGTCGAGTCGGTCACCGAGCTCGACGACCACACCGTCCAGTTCGACCTGCGCCACCCCCACGCGTCCTTCCCCGACCTGTTGGTGCTGGGCATCGTCCCCAGCGAGGACGTGGCCGCCGGCCCCCTCGTCGACTCACCCCTGAACACCCAACCCGTCGGGACAGGCCCCTACCGGCTCGTCGAGTGGATCCAGGGCGAGCGGATGGTGTGGGAGGCCAACGAGGACTACTGGGACGGCGCGCCCGAGATCGACCAGGTGACCGTCGTCTTCGGCCTGGGGTTCGAGGAGAGGGTCCGGGGGATGGGGGACCGGGAGCTCGACGGGGCGGTGCTGCACCCGTGGGAGGCCAGGGACCTCCCGGAACAGACCGAGCTGGAGGTCGTCCACCACGACAGCGGGGAGTTCCGGGCCGTGACGCTGCCCTCCGGTCACCCGGTCGCCGGGGACCCGGCCATCCGCCTCGCGTTGAACCTGGCCGTCGACCGCGCCGGCATGGTGGCCGACGTCCTCGGTGGGCACGGACAGCCGGCGCACACCCCGTTCCCGCCCACCCTCCCGGAGTTCGTCGACCCCGAGGCGTCCTTCGTCCTCGACGCCCCGCAGGCCCGCCGGATGCTGGAGAACGAGGGCTGGGACCTCGACGACGGCGAGGAGGTCCGCACCCGGGAGGGCACCCCCGCGCGCTTCACCCTGCTGCACCCGGTCGACGACCCGCTGAGCGCCGAGCTCGCCGCCGCCTTCGCGGAGGGGGCGGCGAGCATCGGCGTGGAGGTGGGGGTCGAGGGGCTGCCCTGGGAGGACATCCTCCCCCGGGCCGGGAGGGACGCCGTGGTGGTCAGCCACGGGAACCCGCTGGACCCCGACCTCCAGGGCTACCCGTCTCTGCACTCCTCCTCGGTCGCCGAGGCCAACCTGGGCCGCTACGACAACCCCCAGGTCGACGCCTCGCTCGACGCCGCCCGCCTCGGCCTCGACCAGGCGGAGCGCACCGCCCACTACCGGGCCGCGCAACGGGCCTACGTGGCCGAGCCGGGGCTGGTGTACCTGGTCTTCCCCCGCCACAGCTACCTCCTGGGCCCGGGGTGGGCCGGGTACCAGCGGGTCACCGAGCCTCGCGGCCACGGGATGACCTGGGGGCCCTGGTGGAACCTGGAGGACTGGTCCCGGAACTGAGCGCCCCCGGGGGACGGGTGCGTGGTGGGCGGGAGGACGCACCGGTCCACGTGGACCCGCTGGCGCCCGGGCCCGGTGCGCGGGGCGGCAGGTGACGTTCCGCCGAGGGCGCCTTGGCTCCCGGTCCGCGCCTCACCTGATCAGGGGGCTCGGGGGTGAACGTCTTCCTCCCCGTGATCAACACACCTACCGTGGTCGAACGAGGACGACGGTGAGCGCGCCCGACGGAGAACCACCCCAGCGGCTCGGAGGCAGGCAGGTGAGCGGCATGTGGAGCAAGGACCGCACCCGGGACCACGTCGTGGGCGATCCCGCCTCGAGAACTCGGCACCCCCTCGTCCGGGACCGCGGCGCGCCCCCCGGCCGGGAAGCGGGACCGTCACCCCGGCGGGGCCGGCGAGGCGGCGCCCGCACCCGACCGCCAGGGCCGATCACCGCCTTCCTCCTCGCCGCGTTGACGGCGGCCGCCGCCTGCGCACCTCCCGCGCCGCTGGTCGAGGACACCCGCTCGACCAGCGGTACCCCGGCCGACCTCGTGGGACCGCCGCTGCCCGTCGACGAGTTCCCGGACCAGGTGGGGCGGGCGTGCGGGACCTGGGCGGACCTGAGCTGGCCGGTCAACGACCAGGCGGTGGACCACCCGGCGGGCGGCGGACTCGTCATCCGGGGCGGGAACCAGTACCACAACTACGGGGAGGACCTGCCGCTCGACGGGTCCTACCGGGAGTACGACGTCAACCCGCGCCCGCCGGGTGAGCGCCGGGACGCCGAGCGGCTGGTCCGGGACCGCGACACCCACGAGGTCTGGTACACCGCCGACCACTACGAGTCCTTCCGGCTGATCTCCGGTGGTTGCGGATGACGACGGCCGTGCCGACCCGGCCACGGCCCGCCCACCCGCTCCGCGGGTGGCAGGACGACGACCCCCCACCGCGCCGGCCGGGCCCACCCGGCCAGCCCCAGCGCCCGAGGACACCCCCACCATGACCGAGCCACTGGACGCGCCCGTACTCCCCGGACACCGATGGGCGGAACTGGCCCTGGACGACGAGATCACGACCGCGAGCCGGGGTGGCGAGGGCGGCGGAGCGAGTCCCGGTCGCTGGACCGTCGACGGTCGCCACTGCGCCACCAGGGCGCAGCTCTTCGACGAGTGGGCCAGGGCGCTGGGGTTCCCCGACTACTTCGGCCGCAACTGGGACGCCTTCGACGAGTGCCTGTCCGACCTCCTCACCGGTGGCGCCGGAATCGGCGTTCGGGAGGGGGGCCCGGGGTCCCGTGAGGAGATCACCGTGCGGCACGCGGAGAACCTCCTGGTGGCCGAACCCGTCACCGAGCTGACGACCTTCATCCGGGTGTTGGACGCGGTGGCGGGGTCGACCGGACCGGAACCGGGCGGAGCCGGACTGCGCGTGCTCTTCCGGACCTCCACCGACGAGGCCGGGGACCTCCGCGACCGGCTGCGGACGGCGGCCCCCGGCCGGGCCTGAGAGAGGTGGCGCTCCGGGGGTGCCGGCTGGCGCGGGTGGGCGTTCCCACCCGTGGGCCGAGGCGAGGCCGGAGCGGCGTCCCGGCGCCCAGCCGCCGCGCCGTTCCCGGGGTCTCGACCCTGGTCCCGAGGCCGGAGCCGCACCGCCTTCCCCCAAAAGTGTGACCCGGTTAGGCTGCGACGAGGTCTGTCACCGCACCGAGGGGGAAAAGTGGAGTTGAACCGGGTGCGAGCCGACACCCCGGCCTGTGAGGACCTGGTGTTCCTGGACAGCGCGGGCTCCTCCCTGCCACCCTCCGTGGTCCTCGACACGGTCACCGGCCACCTCCGCCGGGAGGCCGAGATCGGCGGCTACCGGGCCGCCGGCGAGCGCACCGACGACCTCGAACGCGGCTACCACAGCGCGGCCCGGCTGCTGGGGTGCCGGCCCACCGAGGTCGCCTTCCTCGGCAGTGCCGCCCAGGCCTGGTTGACCGCGCTCGACGCGGTACCCCTCGTGCCCGGCGACCGGGTGCTGATCAGCGAGGCCGAGTACGGGACCAACGCGGTCGAACTCCTCCGGCGGCGGGACGAGACGGGCATCTCCGTCGAGACCGTTCCGTCGGCCGAGGACGGGCGGCTCGACCTCGCCGCGCTGCGCCGGATGCTCGACGAACGGGTCCGCCTCGTGTCGCTGGTGCACATGCCGACCAACGGCGGCCTGGTCAACCCGGTGCGGGAGGCCGCGCTGGCCGCGCACCAGGTGGGCGCGCTGGTGCTGCTGGACGCCTGCCAGACCGTCGGACAGCGTCCCGTCGACGTGGACGCCCTCGGTGTGGACCTGCTCAGCGCCACCGGCCGCAAGTGGCTGCGAGCCCCCAGGGGGACCGGCCTGCTCGTGGTCCGGGAGGAGGTCCTGCCCCGGCTTCGCCCTCGGCTCGTCGACCACACCGCCGCCCAGTGGACAGCGCCCGGGCGGTACCGGATGCGGACCGACGCCCGGGTGTTCGAGCGGTTCGAGTTCGGGGTGGCCAACCGGCTCGGGCTGATCGCCGCGCTGGACTACGCGTGGGATCTCGGGATGGAGGCCATCGCCAGCGAGGTGGCCGACCGCGCGGCCCGCCTCCGCGCCGGCCTGGCCGCCCTCCCCGGCGTGCGCCTCTGGGACCTGGGCCCGGATCCGGGCGGCATCGTCACCTTCACCGTCGAGGGCCGCCCCGCCGGTCAGGTGCGGGACGCGCTGTGGGACCAGCGGGTCGCGGTCACGGTGAGCCCGCCGAACTCGACCCTGTTGGACGCCACCCGCAGGTCCCTTCCCGACCTGGTCCGGGCCTCCGCCCACTACTTCGTCTCGCCGGACCAGGTGGCCACCGCCGTCGCCGAGGTGGACAGGCTGACCCGCTGACCGGTGCCACCGGACGGGGAGTCCGGTGCTGCTCGCCTGGTCGGGCCGTCCGCCACCGTGCGAGCCGCCGGACGCGGGGCGTGCCCCGGGGTGTCGGCCATCCAGGGCGCGGTATGACCAGCTCTGACGGGCGGCCGCGGGGCGGGCCCGGCCGCTCGGAACCGGACCCGCCCGCTCGCGACCGGACCCCGCTCAGGAACAGGTCTCCCCGATCACCCTGGGCACGCAGTCCGCGTAGGAGAGCAGCAGGTCCACCGCCTCGTCGTTGCGGGCGGTCTCCCGCTCGATGACCGAGTCCGGCGGGTAGAAGCCGCCGCCGCCGGCCCCCCTCGGGTACATCTCGAAGGTGTAGCTCCAGATCCCGTGGGCCGCCCACATCCAGTCGTCGATGCTCCCGTCGGTGATGTACAGCCCGCTGGCCTGCATGGGCGTGTACCCGTTGGTGGCCGCCAGCTGCCTGCCCAGGGTGGCGAACACCCTCGCGTCCCGCGCGGTGAGCCCGGGGCCGGTCTCGGCGTAGGTGTAGCCGTAGGGCCACAGCACCAGCTCCGAGTAGGTGTGCCAGTCGATGTGGGCCGTGATCCGCTGCTCACCCCCGACGACCCGGGACGCCACGAAGTCCCGCACCCTGGCGGTCTCGGGCGCGGAGAACGCCGCCGCCCCCCGGTAGGTGCTGCTGCCGGGGCTTCCGCTGGAGCCGCCGCAGCACCCCCACTGGTGTCCCCAGTTGCGGTTGAGGTCGGTGCCCTGCCCCTGGCGGTTCTTCCGCCAGCTCCGGAACTGCCCGGTGGCGATGTCGTACTCCTTGCCGTCGGGGTTGACCACCGGGACGACGTGGATCACGCGGCCGTCCACGACCCTGGTGATGTCCGGGTCGGTCCCGTAGCCGTCGGTGAACCGTTCGACGATGCGCAGGCACATCTCGGTGGTCAGGTGTTCCCTGGCGTGCTGGGAGCAGGTGAAGAGCACCTCGGGGACGTCGGGGCCGGGGGTGCCGATGCTGAGCAACCAGAGGTCACGCCCCTCGTGGGAGGCGCCGATGCTCGACATCCTCGCGATGTCCGGGTGCTCGCTCACCGTTCGCCGCAGCTCCGAGGTCACCTCGGCGAAGTCGTGGTAGCCCTGGTGGTTGGGGGGAAACGCCAGCGGATCGCTCGGGACGTCCTCCGTGCGCGGGGCCAGCGGTGCCGTGGGGAAACCGAGCCGTTCCACCTCGGCCAGCTGGTCCGGGGTGGCCAGCACCGTCAGCGCGTCGCCCTCCACCGCGAGGATGTCGACGCCGGTGCGGCTCACGGCGGTCCGGTCCCGGGCCTCGCCCGTGCCCTCGACCCGGTGCGGGGACGCCCCACTCCCGGGCTGGACCTCCTGCTGGGTCTCCTGTAGGGACGTGGACGCCGGAACGGCGGGTCGGGCGATGCCCGTCGCGCTGATCGGCGCGAGTAGCGCGAGGCAGCAGCCGGCCGCGAGTACCGCGGCGGACCGGCGAAGGGTGCGTGTGGTCGGGAACATCCTGCCTCCGGGTGATCGCGGAGCGTGATCCCCTGATGGTTCTCCACCTGGCCGGTGGTCCACAAGCAGGGAACCGCTCCCGGTTCCGTTCACTGTCAACAGCTGTGACCGGAGAGCCCCGTTCGTGGCCGCGTCCCGCCATCTACCCTTGGGGGGCGTTCCGGCCGGGACGCGGCCGGCGGGGCCTGGACCTGCCCGGACGGCCGCGAGCCCACCGCAGCCCCGTGCGCGGGACCCGGAGCGCCGCGACGGAACGACGAGTGCGAGGAACCCGATGCTCACCCGAACAGACCTGCGGGACCGCGTCCCGTCCGCCGCCGAGTTGCGCGCGGTGCTGCCGCGCGCCGAGGTAGACGTGGACACGGTGCTGCATCGGGTGCGCCCGCTCGTCGAGGAGGTCCGGCGGTACGGGGTCTCGGCGGCGCTCGACCTCACCGAGCGCTTCGACGGTGTGCGCCCGGCCCGCGTCCGCGTCCCGGCCCAGGCCCTCGCCGACGCCGAGCGGGACCTCGAACCCGGGGTGCGGTCCGCGCTGGTGGAGAGCATCTCCCGCGCCACCCGGGTGCACGCCGCCCAACGCCGGCGGGACGTGACCACCCAGGTCGTGCCCGGCGGCACGGTGACCGAACGGTGGGTCCCGGTGGCCAGGGTCGGCCTCTACGTCCCCGGGGGCAACGCCGTCTACCCGTCGAGCGTGGTCATGAACGTCGTACCCGCCCAGCAGGCCGGCGTGGACTCGCTGGTGGTGTGCTCGCCGGCCCAGGCCGACTTCGGCGGGCTGCCGCACCCCACCATCCTGGCCGCCTGCCAGCTGCTCGGCGTCACCGAGGTCTGGGCGGTCGGGGGCGCGCAGGCGATCGCCCTGCTCGCCTACGGGGGGCAGGACACCACGGGGGAGGACCTGGTCCCCGTCGACCTGGTCACCGGGCCGGGCAACATCTACGTGACCGCCGCCAAGCGGGAACTGCGCGGGCTGGTCGGCATCGACGCCGAGGCCGGTCCGACCGAGATCGCCGTGCTCGCCGACCACACCGCCGACCCGGTCCACGTCGCCGCCGACCTCATCAGCCAGGCCGAGCACGACGAGCTGGCCGCCAGCGTGCTGGTGACCACCTCGTCCGACCTCGCCGACGCCGTGGACGCCGAACTGGCGCGCCGGGTCCCGGCCACCCGGCACAGCGAGCGGGTCCGGACGGCGCTGTCGGGCGCCCAGTCCGGCTGCGTGCTGGTCGCCGACCTGACCGACGGGCTGCGGGTGGTCGACGCCTACGCCGCCGAGCACCTGGAGATCCAGACCGAGGACGCCGGGGCGGTGGCCGCCCGGGTGCGCAACGCCGGAGCGGTGTTCGTCGGAGCCCACAGCCCCGTCTCGCTGGGCGACTACTGCGCCGGATCCAACCACGTGCTGCCCACCGGCGGCTGCGCCCGCCACTCCGGCGGCCTGTCCGTGCAGAGCTTCCTCCGGGGCATCCACGTCGTGGACTACTCCGAGCAGGCGCTCCGGGACGTCGCCGACGTCGTGGTCGCCCTGGCCGAGGCCGAGGACCTGCCAGCCCACGGGCAGGCCGTCACCGCGCGTTTCCGTCCCGAGTCTGGAGCTTCCAGTTGAGCAGCACCCCCGAGCCGCCCGCTTCCGCCGTGCCCGGTGCCCGCGTCGGGTTGGACGCCCTGCCGCTCCGCCCCGACCTGCGCGGCCGCAGCCCCTACGGGGCACCGCAGCTCGACGTGCCCGTCCGGCTGAACACCAACGAGAACCCCTTCCCGCCGCCCGCCGAGCTGGTGGCGGACGTCACCGCGGCGGTGGGCCGGGCCGCCGCCGAGCTGCACCGCTACCCGGACCGGGACGCCGTGGCGCTGCGCGCCGACCTGGCGGCCTACCTCTCCCGGGCGACCTCCACCCCGCTGGACGCCCGCAACGTGTGGGCGGCCAACGGCTCCAACGAGATCCTCCAGCAGCTGATGCAGGCCTTCGGCGGCCCCGGCAGGACGGCGTTGGGCTTCGAGCCGTCCTACTCGATGCACCCCATCATCGCCGCCGGCACCCGCACCGAATGGGTCGCCGCGCCCCGGCGCGCCGACTTCTCGCTGGACACGGCCGCCGCGGCGGAGACCGTGCGCTCCCGGCGGCCCGACGTCGTGTTCGTCACCAGCCCCAACAACCCGACGGGGCAGTCGGTGCCGCTGGCCGACCTGCGCACCGTGCTGGACGCCGCCACCGGGATCGTCGTCGTCGACGAGGCCTACGCCGAGTTCTCCTCCGCCCCCAGCGCGGTGTCGTTGATCGACGAGTACCCGGACCGGTTGGTGGTCAGCCGGACGATGAGCAAGGCGTTCGCCTTCGCCGGGGGGCGTCTCGGCTACCTCGCCGCCGCCCCGGCGGTCGTCGACGCGTTGCTGCTCGTCCGGCTCCCCTACCACCTGTCCGTCCTGACCCAGGCCGCCGCCAGCGCCGCGCTCCGCCACGCCGACGCGACGCTGAAGTCGGTGCGGACCCTCGTCGAGGAACGGCACCGCGTCGCCGACGGGCTCGGGGCGCTCGGGTTCGACGTGGTGGACTCCGACGCCAACTTCCTGCTGTTCGGCCGTTTCCCCGACGCGGGCGCGGCCTGGCGCGCCTACCTCGACTACGGTGTGCTCGTTCGTGACGTCGGCATCCCGGGGCACCTGCGGGTGACCGTGGGCACGGCCGAGGAGAACGACGCCTTCCTCGCCGCGAGCAGGGGTCTCGCCGAGGGGGCCGCAGACGGGAAGGACCAGCGGTGAACCGCATCGCGCGGGTGGAACGCACCACCAGGGAATCCTCGGTCGACGTGGAGGTCGACCTCGACGGCGCCGGGAAGGTCGAGATCGACACCGGCGTGCCCTTCTACGACCACATGCTGACCGCGCTCGGGACCCACGCGGCCTTCGACCTCCGGGTGCGGGCCAGCGGTGACACCGAGATCGACGCGCACCACACCGTCGAGGACATCGCGATCGTGCTGGGGCAGGCGCTCCGGGAGGCGTGGGGCGACAAGAAGGGGGTCCGCCGCTTCGGGGACGCCTGGATCCCGATGGACGAAACCCTGGCGCACGCGGCCGTCGACCTGTCCGGCCGGCCGTACTGCGTGCACACCGGTGAGCCGGAGACCTACAACACCTTCACCATTGGTGGGAACTACCCCTTCGTGCTCAACAGGCACGTCTTCGACTCGTTGGCCTTCCACGCCCAGATCGCGCTCCACGTGCGGGTGATCCACGGTCGGGATCCGCACCACATCACCGAGGCCCAGTTCAAGGCGGTGGCCAGGGCGCTGCGGGCCGCCGTCGAGCCGGACGAGCGGCTGCGGGGAGTGCCCTCCACCAAGGGCGCCCTCTGACCGAGCACCGGTACGGCGCGGGGGGAGCCCCGCGCCGCCACCACGGTCCGCCCCGGCGCGGGCGCCGGCTGACGACGTGTCACGACGAGAAAGGGTTCCGCGTGGAGTTCACCTGGGTGTCGATCGTGCTGCTCGGGGTGGCGGGTTTCCTGTTGGGAGGGGCCTGGTCGCTGCGCCGGACCAGCCGGGCGGGCGTGGCGGTCCTCCTGGTCGGCGCGGTGCTCGCCGCCGCGGGAGCGGTGCTCTGGACGGGCTGAGCCCAGCCACCTGGTCGCCGACGGCAGGGTGGTGACCGGCAGACCAGCCACCCGCCGTTGGCGCTGAGGTGGAACACGTGCCTGCCCCGGGTCATGCCTCCGGCGTCCACGACGAGCACGACGGGCGCGCCCCCGCGGTGCGGACGGCCCCGGCCGTCGCCTCGTCAGGGGAGACGCACGGCGTGGCCCCGCACCGGGCGTAGCCCCTCCCGGCGGATCGAGGCAGGGGACTTCGCCGTCGTGCCGTGGAACGACGTCGGTGGGGGGTGGCGGAGGTGAGGCCGGGGTCGAGGGGCACCGGGGGCCCCTGGCTCGCCCGCATCCACGAGCCGGACCCGTCGTCGGCGAAGCGCTTCCGGTCGTTCTCGCCGACCAACCCGGTCCAGGGCGCCGGTCGATCCGGTGCCCTCGTCCCGCAAGCCCCGCGAGCCGGGGCTCGACCGACACCCACCCCGCGGCGCCCGGGGAGACCCCCAGCGTTCCCGGGTCGCGCCGGAGTGCGTGGGCCAGGACGCGCGGGATCCCGCCGGGGTCGATGTTCCGCGCGGTCCGCCCCTGCCACCCCGGCCGCACGACCCACCTCCGCCGCGTCCCGGCTGGTCGGCGTCCTTTTGTGGATCAGCGGCCACCCTCGCGTGACGGTCGCAGCATGGGGGCTCCCGGGCCCTGCGCGGCCAGCTCGTCGTCCGGGTTGTGCAGCCAGCAGGTGGCCAGCGAGAGGCAGCCGCAGCCGATGCACGAGTCGAGGCGGTCCCGCAGCCGCACCATCCCGTCGATGCGGGTGTCGAGTTCGGACCGCCACTGCCGGGAGAGCCGCGCCCAGTCCGCCTTGGTCGGGGTGCGCCCTTCCGGAAGGGTGGTGAGCGCCGCCTGGATGTCCTCCAGGCTCAGACCGACCCGCTGCGCGGAACGGATGAAGGCGAGCCGGCGCAGGACGGACCGCTCGTAGCGGCGCTGGTTCCCGCTGGTGCGGTGGGAGGAGATCAGGCCGCGGTCCTCGTAGAAGCGCAGGGCGCTGTGGGGGACTCCGCTGCGGTGGGCGATCTCGCCGATGCTGAGGGTGGGGCTGCTCGCGGGCATGGGACAGCCTAACCCTTGACCTAAACCAATGTCGAGGTATCAGGCTGGGGTCATGATGATGAAGAACCCCACCACCCCCACCACCACGCGGTGGGGGTACGCGGACCTGCCAGCCCTCGTCCGCCGGATGACCGGCGACGAGAAGCACCACTCCGCGTCCTCCTCCACCCTGGACGTCCTCTGGGTCCTCTACGACCGGATCCTCGACGTCAGCCCCGAGCGGATCGACGACGAGGGGCGCGACCGCTTCCTGCTGTCCAAAGGGCACGGTCCGATGTCCTACTACGCGGTGCTCGCGGCCAAGGGGTTCCTCGACGCCGACCAGTTCCCGGACTGGGCGTCCTTCGGATCCCCCCTCGGCCACCACCCCGACCGGATGCTGCTCCCGGGGGTGGAGATCGGCAGCGGCTCCCTGGGTCACGGGCTCCCCCTGGGCGTCGGCACCGCGTTGGGACTGCGCGCCCGGGGCATCGGCTCCCGCGTCGTGGTCCTCACCGGGGACGCGGAGCTGGACGAGGGCAGCAACCACGAGGCCATCGCGGTCGCCGGTCGACTGGGGCTGGAGCAGCTGACCACGGTGGTCGTGGACAACGACTCCGCCTCGTACGGCTGGCCAGGCGGCATCGAGGACCGGTTCACCCGGGAGGGCTGGAACGGGGCCACCGTGGACGGACGGGACCACGACGCGCTGTACGCGGCGTTCACCAGGCCCTCGAACGGGCGGCCCTCGGTGGTCGTCGCCCAGGTCGAACCGTACGACGACGACGCTTCCGAGAGCCAGGACCAGGGCACGGCCACGACGACGGAGGAGCAGACCCGATGAGCACCCGACCCGCCACCAGCAGCGAGATCGACGAGCGGCCCACCCGGACCATGCGCGACATGTTCGTCGAGACGACCACCGCCCGCTTCGACACCGACGACCGGCTGGCCGTGGTGCTGGCCGACATCAGCGCGGACAGTTTCGCCCCGGCGGCGGCCCGCTGGCCGGACCGCGTGCTCAACGTCGGGATTCGTGAACAGGCCATGGTCGGGGTGGCCGGCGGCCTCGCGTTGACCGGTCTCCGCCCCGTGGTCCACTCCTACACCCCGTTCCTGGTGGAACGGCCCTTCGAACAGCTCAAGATCAGCATCGGTCACCAGGGGGTGGGTGCGGTGCTCGTCAGCATCGGCGCCTCCTTCGACGCCAGCAGCGAGGGACGCACCCACCAGGCACCCGGGGACGTGGCCCTGCTCGACACGCTGCCTGGGTGGCGGGTGCACGTCCCCGGCCACCCCGACGAGGTCCCCGCGCTGTTGCGGGACGCCTTCGACTCCGACGGCCCCGTCTACGTCCGGTTGTCCGGTCAGACCAACTCCACGCCGATGCCGGTCGGCGCCGGATTCCACCAGGTCAGGGGCGGGTCAGGCTCGGACAGGGGGGTGGTGCTCGCGGTAGGCCCCGTGCTCGACCAGGTCATCGAGGGCGTCGGGGACCTCGACGTCACCGTGCTCTACACCCCGACCGTCCGGCCCTTCGACGCGGTCGGCCTGGCCGAGGCGGTCGGTCGTGCCCGGCACGCCGACGTCATGCTGGTCGAGCCTTACCTGGCGGGAACCTCCGCGCACCGGGTGGGCTCGGCGCTCGAGGCCGTGCCCCACCGCGTCCGGTCGCTGGGCGTGTCCCGGGACGCCGAGTTGCGCGCGTACGGCACACCCGAGGAGCACACGGCGGCGCACGGCTTGGACGCGACGAGCATCGGGCTGGCCGCCCGGGAGTTCTTCCGACCGTGACCGCGTCAGCCAATATCACTAGTGGCTATCGCCCAAGAGGTTGATTGCCACTGCTACACCGATGGGGTTGTGTGGGCGGCGGCAATTCGCACGGCAGTTCGAAGGAAGGAACCGTGATGGCGCCGTCCTCACCCACCGTCGCAAGTTGGGAACTGGGACTTCGGCTTCGTGAACGTCGGGAGCTGATGGGGCTCACGGCGCAGGCGGTGGCCAAGCGCAGCGGGTGCACCCAGGGCTACCTCTCGGAGGTCGAACGGGGAAAGACCAAGATCGCCGAGGAACGGCTGGCCGCGTTGACCGAGATCTACGAGTTCCACCGCGACGAGGCCGAGGAACTGGCGGCGCTGCGGCGCGACGCCAACCAACGCCCGTGGTGGAACTCCTACTCGGCCCTGTTCAGCGACGACCTCCTCCGGTTCTTCGGCTACGAGCACGGCGCGGAGAGCTGCCGCGCCTACGACGGGGGCCTGGTGCCCGGTCTCCTCCAGACCGAGGACTACGCCCGCGCGGTGATCCGGGGAGGGGGCCCCAACATCCGGCTCGCGGAGGTCGACCGGCGGGTCGAGGCGCGGATGCAGCGCAAACAGCGGCTCACCGGCCCCACACCCATCCACTACACGGCGGTGATCAACGAGGCCGTCCTCCGCCAACACGTCGGAGGCCCCCGGGTGCTGGCCGACCAGCTCACCTACCTCGTCGACATGATCGAGTCCTGCCCGGACACCCTCGACCTGCGGGTCGTGCCCTTCACCGCGGACGCCTACCACGCGCTGGGCGGATCGACCTTCTACCTGCTCGACTTCGCCAGCTCGCGGTTACCCACGCTGGTCTGGCAGGAGACCGTCACCTCCACGGACCTGATCGATCACTACATGAGGGTCCGCGAGTACGATCTGGCGTACTCGCAGGCCGCCACGCTGGCCCTGAGCGCGGCCGACTCGTTAGCCCTCATCCGCCTGATCGCCAAGGAGCTGCTGTGACCAGTCGGGTGTCCCCCGTTCGTCACGATCGGTCGGCGCGCTCCTCCTGGTTCAAGTCGACGCGGAGCGCGGGCAACTCCTCCTGCGTGGAGGTGCGGTTCGTCTCCGGGGAAGCCGGGGTGCGGGACTCCAAGAACCCGTGCGGGCCGGCACTGGTCTTCGCCTCCTCGCAGTGGTCGGGCTTCGTGGGCAACGTGCGGCGGGGCTCGTTCGACGACACCCCCTGAGCGCCGGCTGGCGGTAGCTCGGTGGCGCGGATCTCACTCGGATCGGTGGTAGGCACCCGCACGCTTCGTGAGCGGTGCGGATCCGGGGTCCCAAGGCCCCGATCGGGTGCCGTCACGGTGAACAAGTGGGCGTGGTGACCTGTCCGGGGCCCGGCCGAGGTGGCCCTGGACGGGCGGAGCGCCCGAGGCGGGGCGCCCGAGGCGGGGTGCCCCGGGGCATCAGCCGCGGTAGGTGGTCCCCACCTTCCGCGTCCCGCCAGGGCCGCCGCCGCTCCGGCCGCTGACCAGGGCCTCGTCCGCGTGTGGCCCTCCGGTCGGGGCGGGAGGTGGCGGAACGCGGACGGGACGCCGAGGCCACTCGCGCCCGACCCGCTCCGGCGATGGCCGCCGCCGACCTCCCTCGGCGCGGCGTCCGTCACACCCCGCCTCCTCCCGACTCCGGCCCGTGGGCACGCCGGCCCGACGGTTTAGCCTGGACGCGTGGCATCAGTCGTCGTGTTGGATTACGGGTCGGGCAACCTCCGGTCCGTCGAGCGGGCGTTGGAGCGAGCGGGCGCCGAGGTGACGGTGACCTCCGACGCTCGCGCGGCCGTCGAGGCGGAGGGCCTGGTGGTGCCGGGCGTGGGCGCGTTCGCCGCATGCGCGGGAGGGCTGCGCGAGGTGGGCGGCGCCGAGATCGTGGACCGGCGCCTCCGCGACGGGCGCCCCGTCCTCGGGGTCTGCGTCGGCCTCCAGGTCCTCTTCGAACGCGGCGTCGAGCACGGGGTCACCGCCGACGGGCTCGGCCGGTGGCGGGGTCAGGTGGAGCGCCTGAAAGCGGATGTCCTACCCCACATGGGCTGGAACACGGTCCGCGTGCCGGCGGGCAGCCGGCTCTTCGCCGGCCTCGACCCGGAGACCCGCTTCTACTTCGTCCACTCCTACGCCGTCCGCACCTGGGAGCCGGACGGAACCGGCGGCGCGGGACCGCTGGTCACCTGGGGGCACCACGGCGAGGACTTCGTGGCCGCCGTGGAGGACGGTCCGCTGTGGGCGACGCAGTTCCACCCCGAGAAGTCGGCGGACGCGGGCGCGGTCCTACTCCGGAACTGGTTGCGGGAACTCCGGTGACCGGGCGCCGCTACCGCTCCGTGCGGCCCGGGAGGGGGTCCAGGTTCGTCGCGCTCCTGTTGATCGTCGTGATGACGGCGAGCGTCGGCCAGGCCGTGCTGGTCAACTTCGGGCTCTCGCTGTGGGAGGCGCTGGCCGTGCTGTTGCTGGTGATCGCGGTCCCCGCCGCCGTGGTGTTCGGCCGCAACCGGGACCGCGACCGCTGAGCCACGATGTGCCGCCCAGCGCGCCGGTAGGGGGAACCGCTCCGGCGTCGGCGGCGCGTCAGGCCTTAAGGTTGCCCGGTGACTTTCACCTTGCTCCCCGCCGTGGACGTGGTGGACGGCCAGGCCGTCCGGCTCGTGCGCGGTGAGGCCGGTACCGAGACCTCGTACGGTTCCCCCCTCGACGCCGCGCTCGCCTGGCAGCGCGACGGAGCCGAGTGGGTGCACCTGGTGGATCTGGACGCCGCCTTCGGACGGGGTGAGAACCGCGAGCTCCTCGCGGACCTCGTGGGGCGCCTTGACATCGACGTGGAACTGTCCGGCGGGATCCGGGACGACGCCTCGCTGCGCGCCGCCCTGGCCACCGGCTGCCGACGGGTGAACCTCGGAACGGCTGCGCTGGAGAACCCCGACTGGTGCGCCCGCGCCATCGCCGAGCACGGCGACCGCATCGCCGTCGGCCTCGACGTGCGCATCACCGAACGCGGGCACCGGGTGGCCGCCCGGGGCTGGACCAGCGACGGCGGCGACCTGTGGGAGGCGCTGGAACGCCTCGACCGGGACGGCTGCGCCCGCTACGTCGTCACCGACGTGGGCCGGGACGGGACCCTCACCGGCCCCAACCTGGACCTGCTCCGCGCCGTCTGCGAACGGACGCCGGCGCCGGTCGTCGCCTCCGGTGGCGTGGCCAGCATCGAGGACCTGACCGCTCTGGCCGGCCTCGCCGACCTCGGTGTGGAGGGCGCGATCATGGGCAAGGCGCTCTACTCCGGCGCGTTCACCCTCCCGGCGGCGCTGGCCGCGGTCCGGGACACCGCCGTCCGAGGCTGACCCGCTCCGGTGGCGGCGCCTGACCGGGCCCGGTCAGGCGTGCAGCAGCCAGGCCAGCAGGAACGCGCCACTGTTGCTGGCCAGGTGTCCGAGGACCGGCGCCAGCAGGCCGCCTCCGAGCCGCCGCACGCCGCACAGCACCAGACCGAGGACGAAGGTGGCCAGCACCGCGGTGAGGCTGGTCAACAGGGTGGAACCGCCGAAGAGCGCGCCCACCGCGTCGTTGCCCTCGCTCAGGCCGAGCGAGGGCAGGACGTGCCACAGGCCGAAGCACGCCGAGGCCAGGGCGGCCGCCGGCCACCAGCCGCGGCCCTCGGGCCGGAACAACGCGGGCAGGACCCCCCGGAACGCCACCTCCTCCAGGAGGACGGTCCCGACCGGGATGCGGACCAGCACCGCCCACAGCATCGCCCCGGTGCCGACCTCGGCCGCGCGTTCGTCGGCGAAGGCCTGCCGGAGTTCGGGAACGACCAGCGCGATCGCGAACGCGAGCAGCACCACCGCCACGGCGGCGGCGCCGACGAGGAGCCCGCGCCGGTCCAGATCGGACCCGATGCCCAGCGTCCGCCAGCTCAGGCCGCAGCGGCGGGCCACGACGACGGCGAGCACGGCGACCACCCCGTTCCAGAACGGGTAGGCGGTCGCGGGCAGAATCGTGTTGGTCATCACCACCGAGCAGGCCAACATGACCAGCACGAGGAACAGGCCGCGGCGGCGGGACCACCGAGCCGTCCCCGGATCGGAACCGACCTGCGCCATCGTCATGCCATCCTGCCGGAGAACCTGGGGAGAGGGTAGCGATGGTCGGGCCGGACGGGGTGGGGCAGGCTCCGGGCGCGGGGGACGAATCCCAGTTCACCGCGTCCGGCCAGCGGGACCGCTACGTCGACCTCCTGCGAGCTCTCAGCCTGCTGGTGGTGGTGTTGTGGCACTGGGCGTTCACCATCCTGATCTGGACTCCCGACGGCCCCGTCGCCACCAGCCCGCTCGGTTTCACCTCGGGGCTGTGGATCTTCACCTGGCTGCTCCAGGTGATGCCGGTGTTCTTCTACATCGGCGGCTACGTGCACATGATGTCCTGGCGGCGGGCGAAGGCGCGGGGCTCGGGACTCGGTGGCTTCGTCTGGCACCGGATCAGGCAACTCGCCGTCCCGGGTGCCGCGCTGATGCTCACGTGGATCGTGCTGGGACTGGTCCTCGGCGCGCTGTTCGACATCCAGTGGATCGGCCAGGCGGTGCTGATGGTCATCAGCCCGCTGTGGTTCCTCGCCGTCTACCTCATGCTGATCGCCCTGCTCCCCGTGGCGCTCTGGTTGCACCGCCGCTTCGACGTGCTCGCCCTCGTCTGGTTGGGCGGCCTGGCCATGTGCGTGGACGTCCTCCGGTTCCGCTACGGGCTGGAGGAGCTGGGCTGGCTGAACATGGTGCTGGTGTGGGGACTGGCCCACCAGGCCGGTTTCTTCTACCGGCGCCTCGTCCTCGCCTCCCGCCGACTGGACCTGTCCTTGTTGTGGGCCGGGCTGTTCGCCCTGGTGGGGCTCGTGTTCTCCGGGCTCTACCCGGGGTCGATGGTGGGCGTCCCCGGCGACCGGCTCTCGAACATGGCGCCGCCGACCTTCGTCATCGTGGCCCTGCTCGTCTTCCAGATGGGTGTGGTGGAGACCCTCCGCCCCCGGATGGAGGGAGTGCTCGAGGGCGTGCGCTGGCGACGGTTCAACGACGTCATCAACCGGTTCGCGTTGCCGCTGTTCCTCTTCCACACGACCGGGATGGCCCTGTGGCTGGTGGTGTCGTGGGGGGTGTTCGGCGTCACGGTGCCGGAGGCGATCGTGCCAGACGCCGGGTGGTGGGTCCGCCGCCCGCTGGCCCTGGTGGGCCCGCTGTTGTTCACCCTCCCGGTGATCGCGCTGTTCGGGAAGTTCTGGATGCGGCATCGCACCGAACGGCGCCCCGCCGTGATCCCACCCCGCCCCCCGGGACCCGGGTAGGACGTGGCGCCGGAGCCCCGGACGGGCGACGTCCTGGCCGGCCCGGCCACCTGGGGGCCGGGACGGGGCGGCGCCCTCGGCCAGGTGGTGGCCGGCCCGGCCGGCGGGGGAGGGCGCGGGCCCTGCCCGCCCGAACCGGAGCGCGGTGACCGGCGGTCGACGGACGTGGAGGGGGCAGCCTCTACCCTGGGCGCATGTCAGTCGCCGTACGCGTGATCCCCTGCCTGGACGTGGACCGGGGACGGGTCGTGAAGGGGGTCAACTTCACCGACCTCGTGGACGCCGGTGACCCGGTGGAGCTCGCGGCCGCCTACGACGCCGAAGGCGCGGACGAACTCACCTTCCTCGACGTCACGGCCTCCTCCTCCGAGCGGGAGACCACCTTCGACGTGGTGCGCCGGACCGCCGAGCAGGTGTTCATCCCCCTGACGGTCGGCGGTGGGGTGCGCAGCGTCGAGGACGTCAACCGGCTGCTGCGTGCCGGTGCCGACAAGGTGAGCCTGAACACCGCCGCCGTCGCCCGCCCCGAGCTCCTGCGGGAGGCCTCCCACCGGTTCGGCGCCCAGTGCGTCGTGTTGTCGGTGGACGCCCGACGGGTCCCGGCCGGGCAGCCACCCACCCCGTCGGGGTTCGAGGTGACCACCCACGGGGGCCGCCGGGGCACCGGCGTGGACGCGGTGGAGTGGGCGGCCACCGGCGAACGACTCGGAGTGGGGGAGATCCTGTTGAACTCGATGGACGCCGACGGCACGAAACGGGGCTTCGACCTCGAACTGATCGAGGCGGTCCGCCGGGAGGTCTCGGTCCCCCTGATCGCCAGTGGCGGCGCGGGGACCCCGGAGCACTTCGCCCCGGCGGTGCGGGCCGGTGCGGACGCGGTCCTCGCCGCCAGCGTCTTCCACTTCGGCGAGCTGCGCATCGGCCAGGTCAAGGACGCGCTGCGCGAAGGCGCGGTGACGGTGCGATGACCCGGGCGGAACGCTCGACCGAGGCTGGTCCGCCACTGGAGGTGCGGGTGGCCATCGGCGTCCTCTCCGGTGGGGGCCTGTTGTTCCTGGTGCTGGGCCTGGTGCGCCTGGTGACCGAGGGCGGCTCCGACGTGATGTTGCTGCCCACCATGATCACCATGCTGGTGCTGGCCGCCTCGGTGAGCATCTACGCCGGCCGCCCGTCGCTGCGCGCCCTGGGACTGGCGGGGGCGACATTGGCCGGGCTCCTCTACCTGCTGCTGGCGATGAGCGACGGACCCTGGTGGCTGACCGTGGTCGGTCTGCTGCTGGCCGCCAGCGCCTTCTACACGCTGGTCCTGCTCAACACGGGGCCCGCCCGCCGGTACGGCGGACTGGCCTGATCCCGGGGGCCGCCCCGACCGGGGCGCCGCCGGCCACGCCGCCCCTCCAGGGCGGCGAACACCGAGAACGTGGAGGTCGTCGATGAGTTCGGCGCGGCTGGATCCCACCGTCGCCGACCGGCTCAAGCGCAACGAGGCCGGTCTCGTCTGCGCGGTCGCGCAGCGCCGGGAGGACGGCGCCGTGCTGATGGTGGCGTGGATGGACGACGAGGCCCTCCGACGCACCCTCGCCACCCGGCGCGCCACCTACTTCTCCCGGAGCCGGGGGGAGTACTGGGTCAAGGGGGAGACCTCCGGGCACACCCAGTACGTGCACGAGGTGCGGTTGGACTGCGACGGCGACACCGTGCTGCTCACCGTCGACCAGACGGGCGCCGCCTGCCACACCGGCAGCGCCACCTGCTTCGACGACGGGCTCCTGCTCGCCGCCGAGACGGGCTGAGCGCCTCGCGGGCAGGGCGTTCGCCGAGCCCAAACCCGGTTTGGGTGACGGCCCGGTCCGGCGGCACAATGGCCGGCATGGCTGGCGTGCACGGTGGCGGTACTGGTTCGGTGAGCCCGACCAGGGAGGAGTTCCGGCAGCTCGCGGTCCAACGGCGGGTGATCCCGGTGGTGCGCAAGCTCCTCGCTGACGGGGAGACGCCCGTCGGCGTCTACCGGAAACTCGCCAGGAACCGGCCCGGGACCTTCCTGTTCGAGTCGGCCGAGAACGGCAAGTCCTGGTCGCGCTGGTCCTTCGTCGGTGTGCGCAGCCCCGCCGCGTTGACGGTGGTCGACGGCCAGGCCACCTGGACCGGGAGCCCACCGGTCGGGTTGCCCAGTGGGGGTGATCCGATGGCGGTGCTGCGGGAGGCGGTGGAGCTGCTGCGTACCGATCCGCTGCCAGGCCTGCCGCCGCTGACCGGCGGCATGGTCGGCTACGTCGGCTACGACGCGGTGCGCCGGCTGGAACGGCTGCCCGAACTGACCGAGAACGACCTCCAGGTGCCCGAGCTGATGATGCTGCTGGCCACCGACCTCGCCGCGCTGGACCACCACGAGGGCACCGTGACCCTCATCGCCAACGCGGTCAACTGGGACGACAGCCCGGAGAACGTCGACGCCGCCTACGCCGACTCCGTCCGCCGCCTCGACGAGATGACCCGGCTGCTGTGCACCCCGGCCGAGCCGACGGTCTCGGCGTTCGGCCGCCCCCGCCCGAGTTTCACGCGCCGCCGGTCCCGTGAGGAGCACTTCGCGGCGGTGGAGACCGCGAAGGAGGCGATCCGGGCCGGCGAGGCGTTCCAGGTCGTGGTGTCCCAGCGGTTCGAGGTGGAGACCGACGTCGACGCCCTCGACGTCTACCGGGTGCTGCGCACCACCAACCCCAGCCCGTACATGTACCTGCTGCGGCTGTCCGCGCCCGACGAGGACGGTGTGGAGCGCCCGTTCAGCGTCGTCGGCTCCAGCCCCGAGTCGCTGGTCACGGTGCGGGACGGCCACGCGACGACCCACCCGATCGCCGGCACCCGGTGGCGGGGCGCCGACCCGGACGAGGACGCGCTGTTGGAGAAGGACCTGCTCTCCGACGAGAAGGAACGCTCCGAACACGTCATGCTCGTCGACCTCGGCCGCAACGACCTCGGCCGGGTGTGCCGCCCGGGCAGCGTGCACGTCGTCGACTTCTTCCGCATCGAGCGCTACAGCCACGTCATGCACATCGTCTCCACCGTGCGCGGTGAACTCGCCGAGGGCCGCACCGCCTTCGACGCCGTCGCCGCCTGCTTCCCCGCCGGGACCCTGTCCGGCGCTCCGAAGCCCAGGGCGATGGAACTCATCGAGGAGCTGGAGCCGACGCGCCGGGGGCTGTACGGCGGAGTGGTGGGCTACCTGGACTTCGCCGGCGACGCCGACACCGCCATCGCCATCCGCACCGCGCTGATCCGGGAGGGCGTGGCCTACGTGCAGGCCGGGGGCGGTATCGTCGCCGACTCCGACCCGGAGGCCGAGGACAACGAGTGCCTGAACAAGGCCGGTGCCGTCCTCTCCGCGATCGCCACGGCCGAGACCCTGGCCGAACCGGGACCCGTGGGTGGCGAGGGCACGGACGGCGGTGCCGAGACGACGACGAGGGCGGCGGCGGATGTCGCGGGCGTCTGAACCCGGCGGTTCGGGAACGGGGCCCGCCCAGGCGGAGGCTCCCGCGAGCAAGGACGCCGCCCGCCGGCGCGGCGGTCGGCTGTGGCCGCTGGTGGCCGGCCTCGTGTCGGCCGCGCTCCTGCTGTGGGGCGCCAACCAGCTCAGCTGGGGTTTCGTCGCGGACTGGCGGCCGGGGCAGGCCAGGCTGCCCGGGGACATCCCGGGTTCCGCGGCCGTCGGTGGACTGGCCGCGGTCGCGCTGCTGTCCCTGGCCGCCGTGGCGGCCGTGCTCGGCACCCGGGGCTGGCTGCGCCGAGGGGTGGGCGTCGTGCTGGCCCTCGCCGGGATCTGGGTCCTCTGGTCGGTGAGTTCCTTCGATCCGGGCGCGGCTGTCGGTGTGGTCGGCGACACTGGTCACGTCCCGGTGGACCCGATGTCCGTCGCCGACCCCGGCGACGGGGGCCCGCCGTGGGGCAGGGTGCTCGGCGGCGCGGGCGGCGTCGTCCTGGTGCTCAGCGGGCTGTCGCTGGTCCTGCGTTCCGGCGCGCTGCCCGTGCTGGGCGGGCGCTACCGCACGCCCGCCGACCGGCGCTCGGCGGCGCCGTCCGACCGCCAACTCTGGGAGGCGATGGACAGTGGTGACGATCCGACCACCGCACGCGACCAGCACGACGCGGCGCGCGAGTGATGGTCCACCCAGTGCGGGGGGTCGCCCGCGAGCGGAGTTAGCATCCTCGACAACCAGCGGCGCGCGAGGGGAGTGGGCGTGATCGAGCGCACGAACGGGCACGGCGACGAGGTGATCTCGTGAGCGTCCTGGAGTCCATCCTCGACGGGGTGCGGGCCGACCTGGCGGAACGCGAGTCCGCGGTCCCCTTCGAGGAGATCAAGAGGCGGTCCCTGGAGGTCGCGCCTCCCAAGGACGTCAAGTCCGCGATGCTGGCCCCGGGTGTGGGGGTCATCGCCGAGGTCAAGCGGCGCAGCCCCTCCAAGGGTGAGCTCGCCGAGATCGCCGACCCGGCGGAGCTGGCCAGCTCCTACGCGGCGGCGGGGGCCAGGGCGATCAGCGTCCTGACCGAGCGGCGACGTTTCGGCGGATCGCTGGAGGACTTCGACGCCGTCCGGGCGGCGGTGGACGTCCCTCTGCTGCGGAAGGACTTCATCGTCAGCACCTACCAGGTGCACGAGGCCAGGGCGCACGGCGCGGACATCGTGCTGCTGATCGTCGCCGCCCTGGACCAGAACACCCTGTCCGCGTTGCTGGACCGGGTCGAGTCGTTGGGCATGATGGCGTTGGTGGAGGTGCACACCGCCGAGGAGGCGGACCGCGCGCTGGAGGCCGGGGCCAGCCTGGTGGGCATCAACGCGCGCGACCTGCACACCCTGGAGGTCAACCGCGAGGTGTTCGGGCGGATCGCGCCGGGCATGCCGGCCGACGTGCTCAAGGTCGCCGAGTCCGGGGTGCGCGGCCCCAGCGACCTGATGGCCTACGCGGGCGCGGGCGCGGACGCCGTGCTCGTGGGTGAGGGCCTGGTCGTCAGCGGTGACCCGAGGGCGGCGGTCACCCAGCTGGTGACGGCCGGTTCCCATCCGGCGTGCCCCCGCCCCAGCCGCTGATGGCGGGCGCGCACCAGGGAGCAGGAGACGGACGGACGGTGGGTGACGTGAGCGGAGACGACGGAGCGGCGCGGACCACGGACGCGGCCCCTCCCGCGAGCACCCTCCCCAGCGGGCACGACCCCGACGAGCGCGGGCGCTTCGGCCCCTACGGCGGCCGGTTCGTCCCCGAGGCCCTGGTCGCGGCCCTCGACGAGCTGCATGCGGAGTACGAGAAGGCCCGGGTCGACCCGGCCTTCGTCGACGAGTTGCGCCGACTGCTCCGTGACTACACGGGGCGGCCGTCGCCGCTCACCGACGCGCCCCGGTTCGGTGAGCACGCCGGTGGGGCCCGGATCCTCCTCAAGCGGGAGGACCTCAACCACACCGGCTCCCACAAGATCAACAACGTGTTGGGGCAGGCCCTGCTCACCCGGCGGATGGGCAAGACCCGGGTGATCGCCGAGACCGGCGCCGGGCAACACGGCGTGGCCACCGCCACCGCCTGCGCCCTGTTCGGTCTCGACTGCACGGTGTACATGGGCGAGGTCGACACCCGGCGGCAGGCGCTCAACGTCGCCAGGATGCGCCTGCTCGGGGCGGAGGTCATCCCCGTGCGGACGGGGTCGGCCACCCTCAAGGACGCCATCAACGAGGCGATGCGGGACTGGGTCACCAACGTCGCCGACACCCACTACCTGCTGGGTACCGTCGCCGGACCCCACCCCTTCCCCGTGATGGTGCGTGACTTCCACCGGGTGATCGGACTGGAGGCGCGGACGCAGGTCCTGGACCGGGTCGGTCGGCTGCCGGACGCCGTCGCCGCCTGCGTGGGGGGCGGTTCCAACGCCATCGGCGCGTTCCACGCGTTCCTCGACGACCCGGGCGTGCGATTGGTGGGCCTGGAACCCGGTGGGGAGGGCCTGGAGACCGGGCGGCACGGCGCCACCCTGACCGCCGGTTCGCCCGGCGCGCTGCACGGCGCCATGTCCTACCTCCTCCAGGACGAGGACGGCCAGACCCAGGAGACGCACAGCATCTCCGCCGGTCTCGACTACCCCGGTGTCGGGCCGGAACATTCCTGGTTGAAGGACACCGGGCGGGCCGAGTACCGGCCCGTGACCGACGCGGAGGCGATGGACGCCTTCCAGCTGCTGTGCCGCACCGAGGGCATCATCCCGGCGATCGAGTCCGCGCACGCCCTGGCCGGGGCGTTGACCCTCGGCCGTGAGCTCGGCGAGGACGCCGTGGTCCTGGTCAACCTCTCCGGTCGGGGCGACAAGGACGTGGACACCGCGGCCCGGTGGTTCGGGCTGCTTCCCGGAGAGGACGCCTGATGGGGCGGTTGGATTCCCTGTTCGCCTCCTGCCTGGCCGAGCGGCGGGCCGCTCTCGTGGGCTACCTGCCCGCCGGTTACCCGACCGTGGCGGACTCCGCCGCCCTGCTGGGCGAGATGGTCGCGGGTGGCTGTGACCTGGTCGAGATCGGTGTGCCGTACTCGGACCCGGTGATGGACGGGCCGACCATCCAGTCCGCGGCCGACACCGCGCTGCGGGCCGGGTTCCGGCTGCGGGACGTGTTCTCGCTCGTCGAGTCGGTCGCCACCGCCGGTGGTCGCGCCGTGGTCATGACCTACTGGAACCCGGTGCACCGCTACGGCGTGGACGCCTTCGCCCGCGACCTCGCGGCCGCCGGGGGGCTCGGCGTGATCACCCCCGATCTGATCCCGGACGAGGCGGAGCCGTGGCTGTCGGCCTCCGACGCCCACGACCTCGACCGGATCTTCCTGGTGTCGCCGTCCTCCACCGAACAGCGGATCGCCATGACGACGAAGGCGAGCCGGGGTTTCGTGTACGCGACCGCCGTCATGGGGGTGACCGGGGCCAGGGACCAGGTGGGTTCCGACGCTCCCGGTCTCGTCCGCCGCACCCGGCAGCACACCGACCTGCCGGTCGGCGTGGGGCTGGGTGTCCGGTCGGGGGCGCAGGCGGCCGAGATCGCCGGTTTCGCCGACGCGGTGATCGTGGGCTCGGCCTTCGTGGCGCGCGCCGGCGGTGACCAGGAGCGGGCCCGGTCGGAGGTCCGGTCGCTGGCCGAGGAGCTCGCCGCCGGGGTCCGGGGCCAGGTCAGCTGACCGGCCGGCTGCCCGGCGGCCCGTCACGGGAGGACCGCGCCCACCGGCCGGGGACGAGCCCCGCCCCTCCGCTGACCGGGGGCGTCGGCCGCCCGACCAGCCCGGTGCCGCCACCAGCCGCGACGGACCCGCGCGCCCGCCGGCGGCGACGACATCGGTGGAGTCCGTTCGGGGGCGGCCTCGCCCGACCCGTCGCGGGCCGCTGGCGGCGGCCCGCCATCACCCGAACGGCGGCACCCGAGGTGCTCCCGAGGGATCTTGCGCGGCCACCCCGACCACCGCGCGTCCGGACCGCCCGCTGCCAGCGCGATCGCGACCACACCGCCGGACGCCGGGGACACGTGGACGGTTAGTGTGGTCCGGTGAGCACTACGGCAACCGTGTTCCTGGCGAACATCCCGAGCCCGGACCAGGGTGTGTGGCACCTCGGCCCGATATCGCTCCGCGCCTATGCGCTGTGCATCCTCGCCGGCATCCTCATCGCACTGTGGTGGGGCGACCGGCGGCTCGTCGCCCGGGGCGCGGAGAAGGGCACCGTGCTCGACATCGCGGTGTGGGCCGTCCCGTTCGGGCTGATCGGCGGCCGCCTCTACCACGTGATCACCGACTACCACCAGTACTTCGGCCCCGGCCGCAACCCGCTCGACGCGCTGGCGATCTGGAACGGGGGCCTGGGCATCTGGGGAGCGATCGCCCTCGGCGGGGTCGGGGCGTGGATCGCCTGCCGGCGGCGGGGGATACCGCTGCCGGTGGTCGCGGACGCCATCGCCCCGGGCATCATCGTGGCGCAGGCCGTCGGACGCGTCGGCAACTGGTTCAACCAGGAGCTCTACGGTGGACCGACCGACCTGCCGTGGGGGCTGGAGATCTACCAGCGGGTGAACCCGGCGACCGGGCTGAACGACCCGCTGAACGGAGTGGCCATCGACCACACCCCGATCGCGGTCGTCCACCCCACGTTCCTCTACGAGCTGCTGTGGAACGTGCTCGTCGCCCTCGTGATCGTCTGGGCCGACCGCCGGTTCCGCCTCGGCCACGGCCGGGTGTTCGCCCTCTACGTCGCCGGTTACACGCTGGGCCGGTTCTGGATCGAGCTGATGCGGACCGACCAGGCAACCGAGATCCTCGGGGTGCGGGTCAACGTCTACGTCGCGGCGCTGGTCTTCCTCGGTGCCCTGGTCTACCTGCTCGTCGCCCCCAAGGGACGGGAGGACCCGTCGGTGTTGGCCGTCACCCGGACCGACGACGACGGGGACGTCCCGGCCGGAGCCGGGGACGCCCCGGCGGACGGGGACACCGCGGCCACTCCTCGCACCCCGGCCCGCCCCGCCGGTACCGAACCCCGCCAACCCCGTCGCCCGGCCGGCGGAACGGACCGCTCGGACGGAGACGGGACCAGCTGAGAAGCGGCGCCGTGCCGTCGGAGCCTTACGATCCCCAGTCATGCGAATCCTCCTCGTCGAGGACGACGACCGGGTCGCGGGCGGGTTGACCGTGGCGTTGCGCCACGCAGGCTACGAGGTGAACCGGGTCGGTACGGCCGCCGCGGCGCTCGCCGCGCCGGAGTCCGACGTCGTGCTGCTCGACCTCGGACTGCCCGACGGTGACGGGATCGACGTGCTGCGCCGACTCCGGGAGCGGCCCGGCGTCGCGGTCATCGCGGTGACCGCGCGCGGCGAGGAACGCGACCGGGTTCGGGGCCTGCGGACCGGCGCGGACGACTACGTGGTCAAACCCTTCGGGACGGCGGAGCTGCTCGCGCGCATCGAGGCGGTGCTGCGGCGGACCCGCGCCGCGCGGGCGCACTCCGCGCCCGCCGCGCCGCTGCGCGCCGGCGATCTCGTCCTCGACCCGGCGACCCGGGTGGCCAGCACCCCCACCGGCCCGCTGCCGCTCACCCGCAAGGAGTTCGACCTGCTCGCCCTCCTGGTGGCGCAGGCGGGAGCCGTCGTGAGCCGGGTGCACATCCTCGACCAGGTGTGGCAGGCGGCCTGGGAGACGTCCTCCCGGACCCTGGACACCCACATCGCCTCGTTGCGGGCGAAGCTCGGGGACGCCGCGCGCATCGACACCGTCCGGGGGATCGGGTACCGGCTCTCACCCGGCGGGCGGGCCGACTAGTGCTGCGCCGGTTGCTGGCCGTCCTGGTCCCGCTGCTGGTCGTGCTGATGGCCGCTCTCGGGGTGCCCCTGGGCGCGGTGGTGGCCCAACGGGTGACCCAGGAGGTGTACCTGGACCGCCTCAGCGATGTCGGCCGGTTCGCCTCGCTCGCCGAGAGCGCCCTGTCCTCCGGCCGGGTCGAGGCCCTGCGGGACGAGATCGCCCGCTACGACGACCTGTACGGCATCCCCGTGGCGGTCCTCGCACCCGGCGGTGAGGTGCTGCTCTCGTCCAGGGACGCGTGGCCGGCGGCCGACGAGATCGACGGGGACGACCTGTCGGGGCAGCTGCGGCAGGCGTTCGCCGGGTACCGACCGGAGCCACCCGCCCTCCTCTGGCCGTGGCAGGCGCGACCCCTGCACGTCGTGGAACCGGTCGGCCGGGACAGCGAGGTGGTCGCCGTGGTGGCGATGGCCTCCCCGACGGGCGGGTTGCGGGCGGAGATCGGCTGGCAGTGGCTGCTGCTCGGGCTGGTCGGGCTGGTTCCCCTCGGGGGGCTGGTCCTGGCGGCCTGGCCCATCTCCCGCTGGGTGCTGCGACCGGTGCGCCAGCTCGACGAGGCCACGGCGGCCGTCGCGCGGGGACGCCTGGACACCCGCGCCGACGAGGTGACCGGCCCGCCCGAACTGCGGCGGTTGGCCGCGTCGTTCAACACGATGGTCGGCGTGGTGGGGACCGCGTTGGAACGGCAGCGGGCCTTCGTCTCCGACGCCTCCCACCAGATGCGCAACCCGCTGGCCAGCCTGCGGCTGGCCGTCGAGAACCTGGAACCGCACCTGCGGGACGACGACGCCAGGGAGGCGCAGCGGGTCGCCGTCGACGAGGCGGCCGCCCTCGGGCGCCTGCTGGACGCGATGTTGGCCGCGACCCGGCTCGACAGCGCCACCGACGCCGAGCCGGTGGCCCTCGACGACCTCTTCGCGACCCATGAGCCCGGGTGGCGGGTGCAGGCGAGGCAGGCTGGCATCCGCCTGGAGGTCGACCCGGGGCGGGGCCTCGGTGCCCTGGAGCCTCCCGGCGGGTTGGGCGGTGTCCTCGACGAACTCGTGGGCAACGCGGTTCGGCTCTCGGGCGCGAGTTGGGTGACGGTTCGGGCCCGCCGGGTGCGGGAGCCGACCGAGCTGGCCGACCTCAGCTCGGAGGAGGTGGCCACTCCGGCCTCCGGCACGGAATGGGTGCGGCTGGAGGTCACCGACGACGGGACGGGTCTCGACGAGGCCGAACGGACGGCCGCCCTGAACCGCTTCTGGCGTTCCCCCCGGCACCAGAACGTCGCCGGGACCGGGCTGGGCCTGGCGATCTGCCACGAGCTGGTCACGGCGGCGGGGGGAAGGTTCGAGCTGCGCCCCGCCGGCGAGCACGGGCTGGCGGCGGTGGTCACGCTGCGCGCGCCCGCCGGGTCCGTCGAAGGGGAGGTGGCTGGCGGGACGCCCTGACGTCGCCGGCCGGAGCGCGTGGGGGACCCCGGCCCGCGTCGCCGGGCGCGGGCCGAGCCGTCGGGGTCGCCCAGGATGTTCGGGCGCCGGGACGGTGTCGAATGTGCGGGAACCACGGGGCCAGGCACCCGCCGCGTCGGACGGTACCCACCCGCCCCCGCTGCGACGACCCGGGTGGGGCTCGCCGGCGACCGGGGTCGAGGAACGGCGGGGCGGGTGTGCCGACCCACCGGGCCCGGGCGGGCAGGGGCGTCGGCCGGCGACGTCCCCGCACCCCGG
Organism: Actinoalloteichus caeruleus; assembly: GCF_049311605.1. Lineage (NCBI taxonomy): Bacteria > Bacillati > Actinomycetota > Actinomycetes > Pseudonocardiales > Pseudonocardiaceae > Actinoalloteichus > Actinoalloteichus caeruleus. The sequence continues at coordinate 4,351,815 of NZ_CP186005.1, read as the reverse complement.
GGCCGCTGGCGGGGGCGCGCTCGTCCTTCCCACCGTCCACGCCGCCGCGCGGGAAGCCCTGATGCCGTGACCGTGCCCGTCCAGGGCCGCCCCGACGTCGTCGTGCTCGGCTGGGCGGCGGACCACCCGGGAGTCGTGGGACCGGGGGTCAGCGAGTGGACGGCACCCGTCGAACCCCGGCCGGCGCGTCTCCGGCCGAGCGGGCGGTCGAACTCCCTCCCGCGCCTGCCGGGAGGGGGCCTCGGGGCTCCCGCCGGTGCTGGCTCCCGCTGGGCGCCTGCCGGCGTCGACGGCCACCACTCGGGCGCACCGACCGGCAGCCCGCCGGCCGCCCTCACCGCTTGGCGTCCTCGAACCAGTCCCGCGCCCCCGGGTGCAGGGGCACGGGACCGGTGGCGATCCCGGTGCGCACGTTGATCCGCGCCGCCTCGGGGCGGTTGGCCGCGATCCGGCCCGACTCGGTGAACACCACCTCGGTGACCAGGGTGGCCACCTGGTCCGCGACGTCGTTCCTGACCAGGAGCACGTTCGGTACGGCCACCGTCGGACAGGGCGGCACCCGGTGGTAGGTGGTGGCGGGGACCGTCGCCGGGATGTAGGCGCCACGGTGGGCGTCGGCCATCCGGTCGGCCTCCTCGTCCAGGGGCACCAGGCGGAAGGGGGCGACCCCGGCGAGGGTGGTGAGAGCCGGGGTGGGGATGCCGGTGAGGGTGAAGGCGGCGTCGATCTCCCCACCCGCGAGGGAGGCGGCGGACATCGCCTGGGGGAGTGGGAGCTTCTCCACCTCGACCCCCGTGAGGTCGAGCAGTCGGGTCACGATGAACTCGGTGCCGGAACCGGACGCCCCGATCGAGACCCGCAGGCCCGCCAGATCGGACAGGTTCCGCACCGGCGACCCGTTCAGCACCGCCAGCTGGAGGAAGCTGTCGTAGAGCCGGCCGATCGCCGAGACCGAGTCCGCGGGGCGGCCTTCGGCTCCCACCACCGCGTCCAGGCTGCACAACGCGAGCTGCGCGTCGTCGGAGGACAACAGCGAGAGGTTGTCCACGCTCGCGCTGCTCGGCAACGCCTCCACATCGGTGTCCGGCATCCGCTGGTCCAACGCCTCCGCCAGCGCCCCGCCGATCTCCCGGAACACGGCACCTTCCGGTCCGGTCGCCAGGACCAGCCGGGGAGGGAACCCACGGCCGCCGGCGGAGCACCCAGGGAGGCCCAGGGTCAACGCCGTTCCGCCGACCGCGCCGAGGCGGAGCAGGGAACGACGGGACAGCGACGGCGCCGCGGAGCGAGGCTGGTTCCTGGGCACCACGGCAGGTTAACCCGTTCGGCGGGGCACACGGTGCCGGCGAACACGCTCAGGCACGCACGACGACCACTCCGTGGGCGAGCGACACCAGGAGCGACCACTCCATCACCTGGTGTGCGCGTTATGTCAAGCGAATCTGAAGTTTCGTGTGCGTTTCTTGCCTGGTGTTACCCCTGTGCTCAGGATCACTCCTTGTCCCGGACGACAGATCAAGGAGGATTCGTGTCTGCCGACGACAGGAAGAGGAAAGAGGGGGCATCGCCTGACGACGCGATGTCGTCGGCAGTGGATACCGCCGTGGCGGGCACTGCGGCGAACGCCCCCACCAAGCCGAAGAAGAAGCGCATCTACCACCACCTCTACTTCTGGGTGCTGATCGCGATCGCCCTCGGCGTCGGAGTCGGGATCGCCTTCCCCGCGCAGGCGTCCGAGATGAAGTGGCTCGCCGACTTCTTCATCAAGCTGGTCAAGGTCGTCATCGCGCCCACCATCTTCTGCACGGTGGTCGTCGGGATCGCCAGCCTCGGCAACCTCGCCAAGGCGGGCGGCCTGGCGCTGAAGACGGTGCTGTACTTCAACATCACCACGGTGTTCGCCCTGGGCATCGGCCTGGTGACCATCAACCTGCTGAGGCCGGGCGCCGGGCTCGACATGGAACTCGACGAGTCGGCCGCCCAGAGCACCCTCGACGCCGCCGCGGCGACCGAGGCGGAGGGCTTCACCTCCTTCCTCCTCAGCATGGTGCCGGACTCGTTCTTCTCCGCGTTCGTCGACGGCCAGCTCATCCAGGTCCTGGTCCTGGCCATCCTCGTCGCGGTCGCGCTGTCCATGCTGGGTACCCGCGCCGAGCCGGTGATCCGCGCGCTCGACACCACCTCGCGGGTGTTCTTCGGCATCATCAAGATCGTGATGTGGGCCGCCCCCATCGGCGCCTTCGGTGGCATGGCCTTCACCATCGGCCGCTACGGCGAGCAGATCCTGGGCAGCCTGGCCTACTTCATGCTCAGCTTCTACCTGACCTGCGTCCTGTTCGTCTTCCTCGTGCTCGGCACGGTCTGCCGCCTGGCCGGCTTCAGCCTCCTCAAGTACATCCGCCTGATCAAGGACGAGCTGCTGATCGTGCTCGGCACCTCCTCCAGCGAGTCGGTGCTGCCCAGGATGCTGGTCAAGCTGGAGGCAGCCGGCGCGAAGAAGTCGGTGGTCGGCCTGACCATCCCCACCGGCTACTCCTTCAACCTCGACGGCACCGCCGTCTACATGACCATGGGCGCGATGTTCATCGCCCAGGCCACCGGCAACGAGGTCTCCGTCTGGACGCAGATCGCGATCCTGCTGTTCATGCTCGTCTCCAGCAACGGTGCCGCCGGCGTCAGCGGTGCTGGCCTGATCACCCTGGCCGCCTCCCTCCAGGCCTTCGACGACGTCATCCCGCTGGTCGGCATCGCACTGATCGTGGGCATCGACCGGTTCATGTCCGAGGGGCGCGCGTTGACCAACCTCACCGGCAACGGCATCGGGACCCTCGCCATCGCCCGCTGGCAGGGTGATCTGGACCGCGAGCGACTCGCGAAGGTGCTCGACAACCCCAAGCTCGTGGACATGGACGAGCTGATGAAGCTCGACGCCGAGGGCGGCCATCGGAGCGAGGAGGGCTCCGGGGCGGCCGACCGGAAGGAGCCGGCCTCGACCAGCGCGTCCTCCTGACGCGCCCGCCGTCGCCGACCCGTGCGGAGCCCTGACGGCCACCCCCGGCGGGCGGGCAGAATGGGGGCCGACCAACACGGGTCGGTGACGGCGATGAGGAGCACGAGTGGACAGCGGGCAACTGCGCGGCGTGGTGGCGCTGGACGGGCCATCCGGCACCGGGAAGTCGACGGTGGCCCGTCAACTGGCGGTCGGCTACACCGCCCGCTACCTGGACACGGGGGCCATGTACCGGGCGGCCACCCTGGCCGTCCTGCGGGCTGAGGCCCCCCTGGACGACCCGGCGGCCGTCACCGAGGTCGTGACGGCGGCCGACCTGCGGGTGGGGACCGACCCGAGCCACCCCACGGTGGCCCTCGACGGCGAGGACGTCAGCGCCGAGATCCGTGGCCCGGAGGTCACCGGCGCCGTCTCCGCGGTGTCCGCGGTGCCCACGGTGCGCACGAGGCTGGTGGGACACCAGCGCTCCCTGATCCGCGAGGCGCTGAGCACCGTCGGTGGCGTCGTCGTGGAGGGCAGGGACATCGGTACCGAGGTCGTCCCCGACGCCGGGTTGAAGGTGTTCCTGACCGCGAGCGTCGAGGTCCGGGCCCGCCGTCGGAGCGTCCAGGACAGCGCCGCGGGGCGGCGGGCCACGCTCACCGCCACCCAGGCCGACGTGGAACGGCGGGACACCCTCGACTCCACGCGCGCCGTCGCTCCGCTGCGGGCCGCCCCGGACGCGGTGGAGGTCGACACCTCTGACCTGGACGTCAGCGGGGTGCTCTCCCGGTTGCGGGAACTGGTGGAACAGCGTGAGCTGCTGGCCGACACCGCCACCGGGGGCACGCGGTGAACCGGCGCCCGTGGCAGCGCTGGTCGGCGCTGGGGGACGGTCCGGGAGACGGGGTGCCGGAGGGCGGCTCGGCCGGCTGGTACCGCGCCGGACGGTGGGTGGGCCGCCTCGGTGGCGGAATCGGCTACCGCATCCTCGTCAACGGTGAGGACCGGTTACCCGCCAGCGGGCCGGTCGTGGTCGTGGCCAACCACACGTCCTTCGCCGATGGCCCCCTGTTGTTCGGTCTCCTCGCCCGCCCGTCGGTGTTCCTCGTCAAGGAGTCGATGTTCCGGGGGCCGCTGGGCGCGCTGCTCCGCAGGCTGGGCCAGCTGCCGGTCCGCCGGGGTCAGACCGATCGGGAGGTGCTGCTGACGGCGGTCCGCCGCCTGCGGGCCGGTGGCGTCGTCGGCGTGTTCCCGGAGGGCACGCGGGGCGCGGGAGCGGTGGACAACGCCCACCACGGCGCCGCGTGGCTCGCGCGGTCGAGCGGCGCGGTCGTGCTGCCGGTCGCCCTGCGCGGAACCCGCCGCGAAGCAGGATCCGGGCGTAGGCCGCGGCCGACCGTGCACGTATTGTTCGGACAGCCCCTAACCTTGCCCGACGCTCGTGGGCGCGCGGGGTTGACCGCCGCCACCGAACGGGTACGCGAGGAACTGGCGGGCCTGGTGCGGGAACTCGACCGCCGGCGACCGCGGCCGCGGGCCGGAGCGGGCGAGGGGGGCACCCCGACAGCAGCAGAGGAGAACGAACGTGACCGGCCTGGACGGTAGCTGGACCGACGAGGCCGACTGGGACCTCTCGGCGGAAGCCGGAGACGAGAGCGCTGACCAGGGGTCAGCGCTGCCGCAACCCGTGCTGGCCGTCGTGGGGCGACCCAATGTCGGCAAGTCCACCCTTGTCAACCGCATCCTCGGGCGACGCGAGGCCGTCGTGCAGGACACGCCGGGTGTGACCCGGGACCGCGTCGCCTACGACGCGCTGTGGAACGGCCGCCGCTTCACCGTCGTCGACACCGGCGGGTGGGAACCGGACGCCAGCGGGCTCCAGGCGGCCGTCGCCGCCCAGGCCGAACTGGCCATGAGCACCGCGGACGCCATCCTCCTGGTGGTGGACGCCACCGTCGGGGCGACGGGGACCGACGACGCCGTGGCCAAGGTGCTGCGGCGCTCCAAGCGGCCCGTGCTGGTGGCGGCGAACAAAGTCGACAGCGAGCGGGCGATGGCCGAGGTCGCGGCCCTGTGGGGGCTCGGACTCGGCGAACCGTTCCCGGTCAGCGCCCTGCACGGCCGGGGATCCGGCGACCTGCTCGACGCGATCCTGGAGGCCCTGCCCACCACCCCCCGGGACACCTTCGGAGGGCAGCCCGGCGGCCCCCGGCGGGTGGCCCTCGTCGGCAAGCCCAACGTGGGCAAGTCGAGCCTGCTCAACCGGCTCGCCGGGGAACAGCGGGTGGTCGTCGACTCGGTCGCCGGGACCACGGTCGACCCGGTCGACGAACTGATCGAGATCGAGGGACGCCCCTGGCGTTTCGTCGACACCGCCGGCCTCCGCAAACGGGTCAACACCGCGAGCGGGACCGAGTACTACGCGTCGCTGCGGACCAAGGCCGCCATCGACGCGGCCGAGGTCGTCATCGTCCTGCTCGACGCCAGCGAACCGGTGACCGAGCAGGACCTGCGGGTCATCACGCAGATCGTGGAGGCGGGCCGAGCCCTGGTGCTCGCGTTCAACAAGTGGGACCTCGTCGACGACGACCGGCGCCACCAGCTGGAGCGCGAGCTGGACCGGGGCCTGGTCCGGGTCCCGTGGGCGGAGCGGCTGAACATCTCCGCCAGGACGGGACGCGCCGTCGGCAAGTTCGCCCCCGTGCTGGACCGGGCGCTGGAGTCCTGGGACACCCGGGTGCCCACCGGCCAGCTCAACGCGTGGTTGAACGAGATCATCGCCGCCACTCCGCCACCCGTTCGAGGTGGCCGGCAGCCCAAGGTCCTCTTCGCCACCCAGGCGCAGACGCGGCCGCCGACGATCGTGCTCTTCACGACGGGTTTCCTGGAGGCCGGCTACCGGCGGTTCCTGGAACGCAAGCTCCGGGAGACCTTCGGGTTCTCCGGAAGCCCCGTTCGGCTGTCGGTTCGGGTGCGGGAGCGCAAGCAGCGCAACAAGGGCTGAGGAGAGGAGTGGCCCGATGGCGTCGGAACCCGGCTCGGCGCTGCGCGCGTTCGCGGAGTGGACCATCCGCGGGTCCCGGCACGACGAGGCCGCTGGCAGGAGGATCGCCGTGTTCTGGCGGTGGAGCACCGCCCTGGTGTCCTGGCTGGCGGCGGCCTTCGCCGTACTGCTCGGGCTGTGGGGCCTGCTCTCGCTGATCTCCCCCAACCTGCCGGTCGCCGACGTCTTCGCCTTCGCCGGTGTGGTCGCGCTGGCCGTCCTGCTGGTGCTGGTCCTGGGGGCCAAGAACCGGGTCGAGGTGCGGGAGCGGGGCCTGCTGGTGGTGAACTCGCTGGTCCGGTACTGGATACCGTGGTCCGAGGTCCGGGCCGTCGACGCGGCGGATGACGTCGCGGTGCGGCTGCGCGACGGCAGCGTGGTCAAACCGACGATCACGGCCTACTCGATGGCCAGCAGCCTGAGCGGCCGACGCCTCCAGAACGCGGTCGCCGAGGCCGCCGAACAGGCCAGGAAGGCGGCCAGAGGCCGTCCCGAGCGGCCGCTCACCCGAACCGTGGACGTGCCGTGGCGGAGTGCGCTGTTCCTCGCGGTGGTGCTCTTCGCCGCGGCCACGACCAGCGTGCTGCTCGCCCCCTGACCGCCCGCCGGGCCGGCGGAGCGCGAGCTCCCTGCCCGAGGGCACCGGAAGCGTGACCTCCGGCCGGGAGCCCTCCCCACGTGGTTCCGGCCCACCGGCCGGCCCGTCGCCGGTTCAGCCCGCGGCCCGAGGCGCGGCGGGTGGGCGCCCGTCGGGTACGGCGGCCGGACCTCGAACCACCAGGCATGGACGGATGCGCCGCGCCGCCGACCGTGCCGGAGGTGGATCAGTACCAGTCCGTGCAGGTCGGCACCTGGCGGGAGAACGCGCAGGCCCGCGCCTCGTCCAGCCCCCACCGGTTGGGCACCATGCCCGTCCACTCGGTCACCCCCGACGTCGCGATGGTGGCCCCGTGCCGCCGCTCCTGGGTGTTCTCCACGCTGATCACGTCTCCGTTGGTCGACCGGGAGACCCGCGTCCACGAGGCGTGGCAGCGGGGGCTGTACCGGTGTTCGAGATACCCGCCGCCGGCGAGGTCCCGCCACCCGTTCTTCGGGGTGTAGGCATCGGAGGCGCACCGGGTGACCAGCGGGTCCTGCCCGAGGCAGTCCTCCTCGGAGCAGGCGGGAGCGGACATCCCGAGGGCACCGGGCGGCGGGTCCACGACGTTGGCCTGGGCGGTGGGGGTGAGCAGGACGGCGACCACGGCGACGGCGATCACGAGTGCCTGGCGGCGGATGCGGAATCGCATGTGGATCCTCCCGACGAGCGGTCCCCACGCGACCACGCGGGGAAGCGGAGCGACTCGATGCGTGTTCCGCCAGCCGGCGCCCAGCGGCGGGCGCGGTGATCCGCCGGCGCGGAGCGTGGACTGGCCGAACCTCGTCACGGATGCGACCGGCGGCTGGGGGAGGACAGCACGAGGTCGGCGCGCCGTTGACCGCTCCCACGGTAGACGGGAGCGGGCTCCCCGACTATCCACCGTTCGGTGTCGTCCCCGCGCTGGGTCGGCGGAACGACGCACTCCGAGGCGCTGGTCAGCGTGACGGGCTCGGTCACCGAGGCCACCAGCGGTCCGCCCGGACCGGGAGGTGGGTGCCGCCCCCGACGGCCGTCCCGCCCCCGTGCTGGGCGAGCGTTCCCCTCGGCAGTCGGGACCCCGCCGCCCCCAACCCCCACCGAACCCGCCAGCGCACCCCGCCGCCCGCGGGCTCCGGCCGACGGCGCTCAGGCCGTCAGGATCGCCTCCCGCACCAGGGCCAGGTCCTCCAGGTTCGCCAGCACTCGCATGGCCCCCGCGTCCCGCAGGTCGGCGACCGAGTAGACGCCGGTCGCCACCCCGACCACCCTGGCTCCGCCCCGCAGCCCCGCGAGCACGTCGTGCGGGGTGTCACCGACCAGCACCGAGGTCTCCTCGGTGGCGGTGCGACCCGTGACCGCCCGGTGGCGGCGGCGGGCGATCCCCACCAGCTCCGCCCGGTCGTGCGCGTCGTCGCCGTAGGCGCCGCTGGCCAGGTCCAGGAGGCCGTCGAGGCCGAAGGCACGCAGTTTCACCTCGGCGACCTCCAGGGTGTTGCCGGTCAGCACGCTCTGGTGGACGCGGGGGTCGGCCGCCAACGACCGCAGGGCCGCCTCCGCCCCGGGCAGCGCCCAGCCGAGTGCCGCGAGTTCCCCCTCCCCCTCCCGGTAGGCGGCGGTGCGCGCGGCGGACAGCCGGGCGACCAGGTCCTCGGTGGGCTCCAGCCCGTGCAGGGCGAGGGTGTCGTGGATGATGTCCAACTCGGTGCGACCGTGCACGTCGGCCAGGGCGCGCAGCGGCCGTCCCACCACCCGCGGGAAGATCCGCTCGTACACCAGCCGGCCGAAGCCCCGGTTCTCGATCAGCGTGTGGTCGATGTCCCACAGGACGAGGCGGGTGTCCTCGGCGGTCGTCATGACCACCAGTCTCGCAGGCCGGTCGGGCTCGCGTCCCCACCCGAGTCGCCCCGCACGGAACATCACGGGTGCTCCGGGACGCCCGTCCCGGCAACCCGCGCGCCGTTCCCGGCCGCGCCCGCCCGGGGCGCTGGCCCCGCTCGGGACGAGGTCACCGCCGCGCCGGCGACGATTCCCGGTGCCGGTCCCCGCCGGTCAGCCCCAGTCAGCGCGGCCGGCGAGGCGCTGGCCGCTCCCACCGGAGGTCGAGCCCGCCACCGTCGGGCGGACGGCCCCGCCTCACGGCCCCGCGGGCAGGGGAGCGTCCTCCGGGGGCGCCTGCTCGGGGATCCGACCCCGGCGCACGGTGAGCAGCCGGGTGATCCCACCACCCTCCTCGGTGAAGTCCCGGACGGCCTCGAAGCCCGCGGCGGCCAGCACGACCAGCGATCGGGTGTTCAGGACGTCGACGGTGGCGTGCAGTTCGGGGAGGCGGCGTACCGCGAAGGCCTGCCGCAGCAGCCCGCCGACGAGCTCCCGGCCCAGACCCCGCCCCCAGACCGCACGGGCGAGCGCGTAGATCAGTTCGTGGCCCTCCGCGCGCGAGCAGGGCTTGAGCTCGGCGTGGCCGACGTGCGCACCGTCGAGCCAGACCGCCCAGACGTCGAACCGGCGAGTCGGGTACACGTCGGTGAGGACGCGGTGGAACAGCGCGCGGTCCGCCGCCTCGGTCTGGAGGCCGTCGCCCACGTACCGAACGACCTCCTCGTCCTGGAAGAGCCGGACGAAGCTCTCCTCGTCCTCCCGCACGTAGGGTTTGAGGAGGAGGCGGTCGGTGCGCACCACGTCCGTCATGACCGCCACCGTAGGCAGGGAGGGGCTCCGCGACCACCGAGTTTCCGGGCGCGCGGCGGGAGGACATGATCGCCGGCGGGAGTGTCCGCCCGTCGGGGGCGTTTTCCGGCCGGTAGCGTGCTGGGTCATGGCGGACATCGAGCAGAGAGTTGTCGCGCTGCGCGCCGAGGCCGAGTCCGGGGACGCCGGGGCCGCGGCCGAACTGGGGCGGCTGCTGTGCGTGCGTCCCGCGCTCTCCGACGCGGACGACGTCGAGGACCTGTGGCCCAGCGAACGGTGGCTGCGGGCCGCGCTGCGGGAACGCCCGGGTGACAGCGTGACCACGAACCTGCTGGCCAGTCGCCTCGTGCAGCAGATCGACGCCATCCACGAGACCGACCTGACCCTGGGGGAGGAGTCGGCGCGGGACGGTGTCGAACGTCGGCGGAGCGAGGCCCTCGCCCTCTACGACCGGGTGCTGGACGTCAACGTCGCCGACCCGGCGGCCTCCGCAGGGCTGGCGGCGTTGCGCGCCGCCGCCAGCGACGAGGAGCCGTCGGCCGACGAGCTGCGCCAGTCCCGCTACAGCTGGTACCTCGTCGAGGTCGACACCGGGAGCGGAGCGGTCAGCTACGTGGAACAACTCGTGGTGACCGACCCCGACGAGCTCAGGTGGGCCTGCGACCGCTTCTTCCACACCTACGGGTCGCTGGCCGGAACCACGCTGATGACCTTCCAGGCCGGTGAGGAGGACGAGCGCATCGAACTGGCCGAGCTGGGCGAGGACGCCCAGCCCCACTGGGACACCGTGCGCATCCCGCCGCTGCGCGGAGAACCGCTCCCGGTGGCGCACCCCGTTCGGGTGGGCAGGATGGTCAGCCACTACGGCTACACGGTGCACGCCTACTTCTGAGCGACGGAGTCCACGGGCGGGTGTGACGACGCGACACTCCTTGGACGGAAGGATATTGAGTCGAGGGCTTCGCCTCCGCTCAACCACAACGGGCCGGCCATTGGGGCTGAGGTGAGCGGTGTTTCGCCATGAACGTTAGCTCGCCTAGCGAGTTTCGCTCATCCTCAGCGCGTGGTGAGGAACCAGTGGTCCACGCGTAATAGGTATTGCGTAGCGTGGCGAAGTGTCAAGAACTGTTCGTATCGTCTTCGCTCTCTTCGGTGATCAGTCCCGCCTCTCCGTACTGAGGGGTGACCTCGGTTGCGGCCCCTCGCCGATAATAGCTCAAAGCGCTGGGGTAAATTCGAGGTTCGGGGTACATGATGGCGCGACCTGGAAGGATGGTAATCTGCCAGTCCTCGGGGAGTGCCGCTGTGGTCAGCCTGAAAACTTGATCGATGGATAGCGTGTCCGAGCTGTCCACTATGCCGCGAAAACTCTTGCTGTGTCCTTTCTTGTCGTAGCGGAACGTGTATGGGATTCTCTTGCTCGCTTCGATCAGTAATTCGCCTACTTCAACTTTCCCTGAGGGTAGCCCAGAGATTTTCCGGTCCACGTCAATGGGGTATAGTGCGTCAAAATGGTTCTCCTTGACCAGGGTTTCGTCGCGCCTTTTTCCTGGGTCTTTGTTTCCAAATCCGTTGTTATTCCAGATGGCCAGTCCATTTTTGCGGTGTGTCTTGATGAGTAGTCTTTCCGGTGCGAGTGCCGAAAAATCTTCGGCGACGTAGAGGCAGGTGAACTTCATGTCCTGTAGGGATATGTTTCGCCGACCTGACACTTTTCGGAGGTGCTGGTGGATCCTGCTGGGAAGCGGTTGGTCGGCCTTGCCGACGTAGACGAGCTCCTCGCGGTGGTAGAGCTGGTAGACGCCTGCTGTCCTCTCGACGCAGTCCAGGTTCTCAGTTGTGAGCGGAGCTGGCGTGAGCTTGTCCAATGATTCGGCGAGCTGGTCCCCGAGTGCCTTCGTGATGCTGAGTCGAAAATCACTGAAGTGAACGCTTCTAGGGGGGCTTGGTGTCACCTTGTCGGTCCCTTCTGCTCTCCTCGCAGTGCGCACCTTACGTGATCCGAGCGACACGATGGGTTGGAAGTTCTGGGCCGGTTCATCCTTCGCAGTAAGGCCGCGGTACGATTTTGGCATGTCTGAGCAGCAAGTACCCGCTGTAGAAGGTGGCCGCTCCAGTGTGGAGCTGTTCGCGGGTGGTGGTGGTCTGGCGATGGGGGTTCATCGCGCGGGGTTCCGGTCTCTGCTGTTCAACGAGTTCGACAAGCGTGCTTGTGAGACCCTCGAGGCGAGCGCGCCGCGCATCCTGGGTTCCGAAGGGGTGCGACGTGTCATGGACACCCGTCCGATTCCTCCCGGGCGTGGGGAGCCGGCTCCGCTCTATCCTGGTGACGTTCGAGATCTCGATTTCAGTGCTTTTAGGGGGCGGGTGGACGTTCTTGCGGGCGGGCCGCCGTGTCAGCCGTTTAGTGCCGGTGGTGCGGCGAAGGGTGACGAGGACAGGCGAAACATGTTTCCCGCCATGTTCAAGGCAGTTCGCGAGATACGCCCCAAGGTCGTAATTTGCGAAAATGTTCGCGGACTGCTGCGGAAGTCCTTTCGTGAATACTTTGAGTACATAAAGCGCGAGCTTTCGTTGCCGGCTGTTGGGCGTGGATCCATCGTTAGATGGGAGGATCATAATGATAGGTTGCGTACGCTGATTGAGGCTGGGGGAGGTGGAGGGCTGGACGAGAAATACGCGGTCCGACATATTCCCGTGAATGCGGCAGACTACGGTGTCCCGCAAATTCGTCATCGTGTTATCATTGTCGCCTTTCGGCGGGATCTTGGCGTCGATGTGGATCGATTTGTTGCGGAGGTGCAGAAGGCTCCGTTTAGTGAAGAGGCCTTGCATCGAACCATGCTCAAGGGGGGATCTTACTGGAAGCGTCACGGTGATGTACCTGGATATGTTCGGGAAGAGGTCATTTCTCGTCTTCCTCGGGGTCTTGAGTCAGAGGACAAGAATGATGAACTTGGTGTACTGCCGTGGAGGACGTTGCGCGACGCTGTGAGAGGCTACGGTACTGGAACTTATCTTCCTTCCCTTCCAGCGATAGACCTGGAAAAGTTGGACAGGAAGACCGAGCAAGGCGGTAGCATCACCGACCATGTGGGGTGGCCCAACGCGCGCATCTACAAGGGGCACACCCCGAACGAGCTGGACCGGCCCGCGAAGACTGTCAAAGCGGGGGTTCACGGTGTTCCGGGAGGAGAGTCGGTCGTTCTCCTGGACGAACGTAAGCAGGAAGTGGGTTCGCCAGACGGGTGGCGCAGGCTACATCGCTACATGACGGTCCGTGAAGCGGCACGCGTCATGACCTTCCCTGACGAGTGGCAGGGGGCGGGACCGCGGGGTGAGAAGATGCGTCAACTCGGCAACGCGGTTCCAGTGGTGCTCGCCGAGTTCATCGCGAACAAGGTAGCTGAGGCTCTTGAAATGGTCGGGCACTAGGCGGTGACGATGAACCTCTCGAGTCGCGCCTGGAAGGCCGCTTGGCCAACGGCGCGAGCCTACAAGCCGCGACGAGGCGTCAAACCTTCCGCTGAGCAGGACCGTGCCGCGGGTGGGCACCATCGGCGGGCTGTCGCACTAGGAGATGGCCGCTTCGCACGGGCGTCGGTCTCCCTCAGGTTGGCGAAGGGGCAGCGACGGATTCGGGCCTATCTTCGCTGGTCGGAGGGCGGAAAGACCGAGGAGCGGTACATCGGCGAGGTAGACCAGGCAACACGGTCTCGAAACCTAGCTGACGCCTGGCGTCTGGCTCTCGATCGAGGTTTGGTTGGTGAAGAGCCGCTCCCACCACAGTCGAAGGCGTCGTCAAGAAGCGCGCGGGCAGTCATGCGAGCGAATCGCAGGCGAGACACCGGCCCCGAGATCGCCCTTCGGTCCCTGCTCCATAAAGCGGGGCTGCGCTACCGAGTGGACGTCTGCCCCTTGGGTACAACTCGGCGTAGAGCCGACATCGTCTTTCCGCGCAAGCGCGTAGCTGTATTCGTGGATGGCTGTTTCTGGCATGGCTGCCCCGAGCACCTTCGGGCAGCTAGGACGAACGCAGATGCGTGGGCGGCGAAACTCGAGGGGAATCGGGTTCGAGACGCCGAAACCAATCGGCTGTTGCGTGACGCCGGTTGGTCTGTCATCAGGGTGTGGGAACACGAGGACCCAGCGGATGCGGCCGAACGGATCAGCCGTGTAGTGCGAGCGGGGGAGACGTTCGAAAGCGACCGGGCATCGGAGTGAGGGCGCACACCAGCTCAAACCAGTCCGCGGTATGGCTACAACTGGGCTCCAACCGTGGACAGTCGTGCCCTGAGTGAGTACCGACAATGTGCGGTGGCGGTGAACCGTATTGGTGGAGCGGGAGTGAATGGCCAGCCCCCATCCTTGAGTGGAGGGGGCTGGCTCACCGCTCAGAAGTTGATCATGTGGCCGGCGAGGCCGTGGACGGCCTCCTTGACGGCCTCACCCAGCGTCGGGTGGGCGTGCACGTTCCGGGCGATCTCGTGCACCGTCAGGTCCCACTGCTGGGCCAGCGTCAGCTCGGGCAGCAGCTCGGTGACGTCCGGGCCGATGAGGTGCGCCCCGAGCAGCTCGCCGTGCGTGGCGTCGCTGAGGATCTTCACGAAGCCACCGGAGTCGCCCAGGCCGTGCGCCTTGCCGTTGGCCATGAACGGGAACTTCGCGACCTTGACGTCGAAGCCCTGTTCCCGGGCCTGCTCCTCGGTCCAGCCGAAACTGGCGATCTGCGGCTGGCAGTAGGTGGCCCTGGGGATCATCCGGTAGTCGAGTTCCATGGTTTCCGCGCCACCGATCGTCTCCGCGGCGATCACACCCATGGATTCGGCGGTGTGGGCCAGCATCAGCTTCGCGGTGACGTCACCGATCGCGAAGATGTGCGGCACGTTGGTCCGGCCCCGGCCGTCGATGTCGATCGCGCCCCGGTCTGTGAGGGCGACACCGGTGTTCTCCAGGCCGTAGCCCTCCACCCGAGGCTGGAAACCGATGGCCTGGAGGACCTTGTCCGCCTCCAGCACCTGCTGCGCGCCGTCCTTGGTGACGGTCACCTTCACCTTCGCGCCGCTGTCGTCGATCGCGTCGACCCGCGTGGAGGTGAGGATGTCGATGCCCAGCTTCTTGTAGCGCTTGTTCAGCTCGGCGGAGACCTCGGCGTCCTCGTTCGGCACCACCCGGTCCAGGAACTCCACGATCGTGACGTGCACGCCGTAGTTGTGCATCACGTACGCGAACTCGACACCGATGGCGCCCGCACCGGCGATGATGATGCTCTCCGGTAGTTCCTCGGTGAGGATCTGCTCCTCGTAGGTCACCACCCGCTCGCTCAGCGACGTGCCGGGGAGCAGCTTGGTGGTGGCGCCGGCCGCGATGATGCAGTGGTCGAAGGTGACCGTCTCGGTGCCGCCGGCCGTGGTGACCTCGATGGTGTTGGCGTCGGTGAAGGAGCCGCGCCCCTGGAACTCGGTGATCTTGTTCTTCTTCATCAGGAAGTGCACGCCCTTGACGCGGCCTTCCGCGACGTTCCGGCTGCGCTTGAACGCCGCCGAGTAGTCGAAGGTCACCTGGCCCTCGGTGCGGATCCCGTAGGTCGAGGCCTCGTGCTGGAACAGGTGCGCCAGCTCCGCGTTGCGCAGGAGCGCCTTCGACGGGATGCACCCGACGTTGAGGCACACGCCGCCCCAGTACTTCTCCTCGATGATCGCGGTGCGCAGACCGAGCTGGGCCGACCGGATCGCGGCCACATAGCCACCCGGGCCGGCGCCCAGGACCACAACGTCAAAGTGCGAGCTCATACCGGGCACCCTATCTAGCGGCGGCAACGGCCTCACGGGGGAGCATCGGGCCCGTCCTGGCTGGTGTGACCCGCCCCACCCACCCGCGGCCAGATGGCGGTTCCGGCCGTTGACCTGCGTCGGGTATGGCGGGCACCCCGTCCGGGGCGGGAAGTTGGACCGGCCGGACGCGGTGGTCCCGGTGGGGGCCTGGCGGGCAGGGCCGCGGGGGTGCGCGGGTGGCTGGGGGTCGCGCACCGTCCCACCTCCTGCCGCCTGTCCGGGACCGCGTCCTCCGCGTCGGCCGGCACATCCGAGCGAACCAGAGCGCCCTCGCGGTGATCAGGGACGTAGGTCCCGTCCTACCGGGGCCTTGGCCATTCCCGCTCCTGCTCCATCCGGAGGGCGGGGCCGCCCGGTCGCGCCCGGACCTCGGCCGTCGGGTGCGTGCCGCGACCACGTCGGGACACGGAGCCGGGTGGTGTGCGCCCCTGCGGCCCCCGGTCGTGGGGGACGTGCCGTTGCCGTCCACGGGCCACCCGGATCGCCGGGGCCGAACACCGCGCGCCGGGGGACTCGGCGGACGGCTCCGGGAGACGCGGTCAACCCCGGTCGAAGGTGGCCGGGGCGTGGAAGGCCGCCCGCCGGGCGGCGCGCCGCAGCACCGCGAGCACGGCGCCGCCGATCAGCGCGATCGCGAGCACGTTGGTCAGCGCACGTCCCGTGTCCCATCCGAAGGTGGAGGTGTAGAGGGTGAAGACCACGAAACGGTGCAGGTTCTCCAGCACCGGGTCGCCCGCGACGAAGGACAGCTGGGTGTCGATGCCGGCGGTGAACGGCCAGAACCACATGTTCATGACGAACCCGAAGAAGTAGGCGGAGAACGCCCCGTACCCGGCGAGCATCACGATCTCCGCCCGCCCCCGGACCCGGCGCGGGAGCAGCCCGGCACCCAGGCCGACCCAGGACGAGGCGAGCATCTGGAAGGGGAGCCACGGCCCCACCCCAGCCGTCAGCAGGGCCGAGGCGAACAGCGAGGTCGACCCGAGGACGAACCCGAAACCCGGCCCGAACACCCGGCCGGCCAGCACCAGCATGAAGAACACCGTCTCGATGCCGGCGGTTCCCGCGCCGAGCGGGCGCAGGGCGGCGTTGATCGCCGACAGCACGCCGAGCATCGCGAGGGCCTTCGAGTCGATGCCCCCGCTCGACAGTTCGGCCAGCACGATGCCGATGAGGACCGGCAGCACCACGACGAAGATCAGGGGAGCGTCGGCGCTGTGGGCCATCGCCTCCGGTTCCGGGGCGGCGAACAGGGGCCAGAAGAACATCGCGAAGCCCGCCAGGGAGGCCAGGGCGAGGACCACGGCGGTGCGCGGCGCGATCCGCACCACCCGGGGCGGTCCGGCCTCGGTCGGTCGCGGGGCGGCGGCGTCGACCGGTCCCTCGCCGGAACCGACCAGGCCGGTGGATCCGCCACCCGTGCGTTCCCGCCGTTCCGCCGCCCGCGCCTCCACTGGCGGCGCGCCGGCGACCTCCTCGTCCCCCGCGCCGGGGGCCGGCTCCTCCTCCCGTGAGGCCGGTGGGCGCGGTCCCGGTCGCCGGTGCCCAGCGGTGGCACCCGAGGCCGGCGTCCCGGATCCGTCCTCGCCCCCCGCACCGGAACCGGTGGACGTGCCGTCCGCGTTGGCCCCGTCGCCGCCGGCACCCGGTGGGCGACCGGTCGGGGCGGCCGGGTCCGCCGTGGCGTCGTCGACCGGCACCTCGGGACGACCCGCCCCCGTCATACCCGGGCCTCCGCACCCGCGAGGGCGTCCCGCACCTCGGAGACGGTCAGCCAGGGTTGCGGGCTGAGCACCTTCGCCACCTGCGGCGCGAACGCCGGGGAGGCGACCACCACGTCGGCGGTCGGCCCGTCCGCCACGATCTCGCCCTCGGCGAGGACCACGACCCGGTCGGACACCCCGGCGACGAACTCGACGTCGTGGGTGGCCAGCAGCACGGCCCTGCCCTCCGAGGCCAACTCCCGCACCAGGTCGCCGAAACTCGCCTTGGCGTGGTAGTCCAGCCCTCGGGTGGGTTCGTCCAGCAGCACGACGGCGGGCGCGGCGGTCAGCTGCACGGCCAACACCAGGGACAACCGTTGTCCCTCCGACAGGTCCCTTGGGTGCCTTTCTGGTCGGATGCCCGGGGTCAACCGGTCGAGCAGCCGCCGACAGGTCCCCTCGGGGACCTCGGACTCCCGGTCGGCCTGCTCGCACTCCTCGGCCACCGTCTCCAGGTACAGCAGGTCGCCCGGGGTCTGCGGCACCAGGCCCACCAGCGCCCGCGCCTCGGCGGCGCTGACCTTCGCCGGGTCCGTGCCGTCGACGGAGACGGTGCCTCCCTGACGCGGCCCGGAACCCTGGAGCGCCCACAGCAGTGAGGACTTCCCGGAACCGTTGCGCCCCATCAAAGCCACCACCGCCCCCGGGGCCAACTCGACCGACACCTCCCGGACGGCGGGGACCCGGCCGTAGCGGACGACCACCCGCCGCGCCACCAGCCTCGGCCGGTCACCCACGCCCACGGCGGCCCGACCCCGGGCCGGCCGCGGCCGCTCCCGCAGCTGGTCCCGCAGCCCGGCCGCCCGCCGTCGGGCGTCCCGCACCGACAGCGGCAGCGGACGCCAACCGGCGAGCCTGCCCAGTTCCACCACGGGCGGGGCGACGGAGGAGACGTCGAGGATCTCCGGCGGCGCGCCGGCGAGCACCGAGCCGTCCCCGGGCAGGTGAACCAGCCGGTCCGCGTACTGCACGATCCGTTCCATCCGGTGCTCCGCCGCGACCACGGTCACCCCGAGGTCGTGCACCAGCCGGGTGATGGCCGCCAACACGTCCTCGGCGGCGGTCGGGTCGAGCGCCGAGGTGGGCTCGTCGAGCACCAGCACGGCGGGGTGGGCGGTGAGGACCGCCCCGATCGCCACCCGCTGCTGCTGGCCACCGGAGAGCGTGCGCAGGGGACGCCGTCGCAGCTCGGCGATCCCCAGCAGGTCCAGCGTCTCCTCGACCCGCTTGCGCATCACCTCCGGCGGGACCCCGAGCTGCTCCATCGTGTAGGCGAGCTCGTCCTCGACGGTGTCCGTGACGAAACCCGCCAGCGGGTCCTGCCCCACCCGCCCCACGAGGTGCGCGAACTCCCGGGGTGGTCGGCTCGCGGTGGACACGCCACCCACCCGCACCTCCCCGTGCAGGTGCCCGCCGGTGAAATGGGGCACCAGGCCGTTGATCGCACCGAGCAGGGTGGACTTCCCGGAGCCCGTGCGGCCCACCACCAGGCACAGCTCCCCCTCGCCGACGGTGAGTTCCACGTCGCGGAGCGCGGGCCCGGGAGCCTCGGGGTAGTGGACCGTGACCCGGTCGAACTCGATCATCAGGGTGTCGTCCTCTCGTGGGTGGCCGACGGTGGCACTGGCTGCCGCACGTCCCCTCCCGGTGTCCTCCGCCCGGCCAGGGCGGGAGCCCCGCTGCCAGCCGGTCGGTGCTCGTCGGGGTCGCCGGGCGAGGGCGACGACAGCTCCGGCGGCGGCGCCAGCCACGCCGGCAGCACCCCGACCAGGACGGCCAGCGAGGGCAACAACGCCAGCTCCGGCCAGGCCAACGGGTTCAGCGACGGGTACAGGTTCGCCGCGTCGACCTGGCTGGTCAGGTAGAGCAGGCCGCCGGCGCCGACCCCGCAGCAGATGACGAGGACCTCCCCGAGCCGCCACCGGTCCGGGCGGTGCACGCTGCGCCGCACCTGCCGGCCGCCCCACAGCAGACCGGCGGCCGCCACCGCCGCGCCGGCCACCAGCATCGGCAACCCCAACTGGCGGGGGGTCGACCCGTCCATCAGCCCGTACACCCCGACGCACACCCCGACCAGGCCGCCGAGCACCAGCACCCCGGTCACCAGCCGGGCCCGGCGGGACAGCGCCCCGACCCGGCCGTACCCCCGGGAGTCCATCGCGGCGGCCAGGGCCAGGGAACGGTCCATCGCGTCCGCGAGCACCGGGATGACGATGCCCCGCAACGCCCGCATCCCCCGCTGGCGGCCACCCCGCAGCCGCCGCGCCCGCCGTACCCGGAGCACGCTCTCCACCAGTTGCGGAGCCACCGAGAGGGCGACCACGACGGCCGAACCCACCTGGTACAGGGCGCCAGGGACCGCCTTCAGCAGCCTTTTGGGGTTGGCCAGGGCGTTGGCCGCCCCGATGCAGACCACCATGGTGGCCAACCGCAGCCCGTCGTAGAAGCCGCCGAGCAGCTGTTCCACCGCCACCGGCCCGAACAGGCGGATGCCGGCCGCCCACGCGGGTAGGGGGATCTCGGGCAGGGTGAACAGGATGTGATCTCCCTGCCCGCCACCGAAGATCACCCGGAACAGCACCCGGGAGAACACGATGAACGCGCCCAGCAGCAGGTACAGCCGGAACGCCAACGCCCACGGCGCGTCACCCCGCCGGCGGGCCACCACGAGCCCGGCGACGGCGATGATCAGGACCAGCAGCAGCGGGTTCGTCGTCCGGCTGGCCGCGGTGGCCAGCCCGAGAGCCCACAGCCACCACGCTCCCGGGTGCAGAGTCCTCGGGAGCCGGCGTCGATCGGGGAACCCGAGCGTCACGGGTGGTGCTGTTCGGCGCGTCGTCGCCGTACCGCCGTCGCCGTGCCCGCCGCCACGATGACCACCACGGCGGCCAGCCCCAACAGGGTCGCCGGTGGGATCCCCGAGGAGGCGCCGGTGTCGGCCCGGTCGGCCAGGGGGTCGGGGTATCCGGGATCCGCACCCGCCGGGGAGCCGGGCGGTCCCGGTGACGCCGAGGCACCGGCCACGGACGAGGTGGCGCCGGCCCCGGCGGAGGGCTCGGAGCTGGGCTCGGTGGAGCCCGACGGGGTCGCCGTCCCCGACCGCGACGGGGATCCGGGTTCGGGCGATGGTTCGAACTCGAAGACCGTTCCGGTGCGTTCGGCCCCGCTCGGGGCCTCCTCGGTGCCGCCGTGGGCGCCTCCCTGCTCGGCCGGCGGCCGTACGGGACGCTCCGGCTCCGGCTCCGGCTCCTGCGGTGGCGGGGCGGGCTGGTCGGGAGCCGGAGGCGGCGGTGGGGGCGCGGCCGGACGCCGAGGAGCCACCCGGGGCGGCGGGTTCGTGGTCTCGGTGCGGTTCAACGAGAACGACCAGCCCTCGAAGCTGCCCAGCGGAGGTTTGCGGTTCATGACCCCCCACTGGCTGTACTCCCAGGCCCCGCCGTTGGGTGAGTGCCAGTAGGACCAGTAGGCGGTGGCAGGTGGCGTGTCGATGCACGGTTCGGCCTCGGGGACCGGCAGGCCCTCGATCCGGCAGATGAAGGCCTCGCCCCACCGGTTCGTCCCGGTGATGTTGATCCCGGCGTTGCGGAGCGCGGCGTGACCGGTGGCCTGGTCGCCGTGTGCGCAGCGGATGATCGTCTGCCCACCGAGTTCCTGGAAGTCGATGACCACGGTGACGCCGTTGGCGTCGGGGCAGTAGCCGGCGGAGCCGGACGTCGGGGTGACCGACGTCGGTCGCGGACCGGTGGACTCCCCGTGGGCCACCACCGCCGCCGGCCCGACGGTCAGACCGACCGACAGCGCGACGGCGAGCGCGACGGCGGCCGGGCTCCGACGAAGTGGGCGTCGTCCCATCAGCTGCTCCCGATCCGTCGGCGGGACATCCACAGGAGCGCGGCACCGCCGAGCAGCAGGGCCCCCAGCAACGCCACGGCGACCCCGACGTCGGCACCGGTCCTGGCCAGCGGTGGCGGGGACTTCGGGTCGACCCCGGCGGGGTCGACGGGCGGGGGAGCGGTACCGGTGGGCTGGGAGGTGACCGGCTCCGAGGACGTCGGGGCCGGCGAGGAACTGGGCGTTGGCGTGTGCGAGGTTTCCGGTGCCGACGGCGTCGTCGGCTGCGAGGTGCTCGGGGGCGGAGGTCCCGGCTCCTCCTTCCCCGATTCACCCAGCGGGACCTTCGCCAACGCGAGCACGGCCTGGGCGGTGGCCCGCCGCCACTGGTCGCGGGCCATGTCGGTCACGCCGTCGGCGACGGCGGACGCGAAGGAGCCCGGGTTGTAGGCGATCGCGCCACGGTCGGCCGAGGCCGCACCAGCGTTCCCCTCGGTCAACTGGAGTTCGGCGACGTAGTCGGCCGCCTCGTCGGCGGCGTCCCGCAGGCCGGCGGCGGCCAACGCCTGCCCCGCCAATCCGCTGCTGTTCGTGTTCGACCCGGCGGTGGGGCCGGACCCCCCGAAGGAACCATCGTCCCGTTGCACCGAGGCCAGCCATCCCGCGCCCCTGGCCGCGGCCGCACCGGCGTGCTCGGCGCCCGCCTCGTCGGCGGCCAACAGCGCCTGCACCGCCATCGCGGTGGAGTCCGGGTCGAGGACCGCGTCCGGGGAGGAGTCGCAGGACGCCGACGGTGTGCCGAACAGTTCGGGTGACAGCCGGAACCCACCGGAGGAACACTGCTGGCGGATGAGGAAGTCCACGGCGGACTGCGGGACCCCGCCGCTGCGGGCCAGGCCGATCACGCCGAGGGACTGCCCGAAGGTGTTGGACTGGTCGGCCGTCCCCTGGTCCTTCAACCTCCCCTCCTGGACCCCCGCATCCGGGCCGGCGATCAGGTCCAACGTCTCCCGGCGCATGTCGTGGCCGCCGAAGTCGGTGGGGTCCCGGTCGGCGGCGACGGCCGCGACCAGGATTTTCGCGGTGGCGCCCGCGACGCGCACACCGGGCACTCCCCAGTCGTCGTGGCTGTTGTAGGAGCGGACGTTCGCGGCCACGGCGTCGGCCGCCTCCTCGACCGCGGCGGGGTCGGCGTTCGTGGCCGCGAGGGCCAGCAGCGCGTCGATCGTCAGTCCCCAGTCGGCCCCGACGAACCCGGGCATCCGACCGTCGACCAGTTCCTCCGCCAGCCACCGGCCGGCCGCCACCGCCTGCCCCCGGTGCGGGTTGGGTGGTGGGGCGTCCAGTGCGCCGGCGACGTCCGAGGCGGCCGTGTGCCCCGGGACCGGCGTCCCCGTCGCCGTGGGCGGGGTCGGGGTCGGGGTCGGTTCGGTGGGCTCCTCCACCACGACCGGGCGTACCGGGTCGAGCCGTGGGGGCGGGTTGTCGTCGAAGTCGCGGTCGAGGGCGAAGGACCAGCCTTCGAAGCTGCCGGGTGGTGGGGTGCGGAAGGTGGCGCCGTGGCTGCTGTACTCCCAGTCGCCCCCGTTGGGGGCGTGCCAGTAGGACCAGTAGGCGTGGGCGGGCGGGGTGTCGACGCAGTCCTCGGTGTCGGGGGTGGGCAGTCCGTTGATGCGGCAGATGAAGGACTTGCCCCAGCGGTCGGTCCCGGTGACCTCGAAGCCGGCGTTCTCGAGGGCGTCGAGGCCGGTCTCCTGGGGGCCGGGGGCGCAGGCGACGAGGGGGTCGGCGGTGGAGAGTTCCTGGAAGTCGACGATGACGGTGACGCCGTCGTCGTCGGGGCAGTGACCGGGGGTGGCCGGCGCCACCACCTCGACCGACGTCACCGTGGGAGCGGTCGGCGGCGGAGCCGGTGTCGCGACGGCGGTACCACCGCCGACGAGCAGGGTGACGGCGGCGGCCGACACCCGGAGGAGACGGAACCTGGACATCGATGGCACCTCTGGCGGTCGGGGAAGCCCGGCCGCCCGGCCGCCGCCCCGCGAGCCGGCCACCCGAGGTGGACCGGCGGTCGGAGGTGCCCGCGCGTGAGGGCTCCGTCCTGCAATCCTCGGCAGTTCGTGAGCGAGCGACCGGTGTCCGAGCGGGCATTCCGACTCGTGGCGGGCTCGTTCCACACGGTCCCGTCACACACGGCTGCGGGTCAGCGCCGGATTCGCACCGGCTTCCCCCGCTGGGGCCACCTGTTCAGTTGTGTCGCGCGGTCGGCGCCTCGCCCACCGTCGTCGAGATCGAACCCTGCCACGCTATCCAGCCGGAGATCACCTGATCGAGGGCTGCTCGCCAGCTGTTAC
Organism: Actinoalloteichus caeruleus; assembly: GCF_049311605.1. Taxonomy (NCBI): domain Bacteria; kingdom Bacillati; phylum Actinomycetota; class Actinomycetes; order Pseudonocardiales; family Pseudonocardiaceae; genus Actinoalloteichus; species Actinoalloteichus caeruleus. The sequence goes on along the minus strand of NZ_CP186005.1, from coordinate 4,328,691 downwards.
CCGAGCGTGACTGGAGGTCAGTGGTTCGGGTGGTCGAGGACGAGTCCGTGATCAGGCCGGGACCAGGTTCTGCCGCTGCCGGCCCAACCCGTCGATCTCCAACTCGACCACGTCACCCGCCCGCAGGTAGGGGAACCGCCCGGACAGGGCCACGCCCTGCGGGGTGCCCGTGTTGATGACGTCGCCCGGTTCGAGCGCGAGGTACTGGCTCAGGTGCCACACCAGGTAGGCGGGGGTGAAGATCATGTCCGACGTGGATGAGTCCTGTCGGGGCTCCCCGTTCACCCAGGAACGCAAGCCCAGCGAGGAGGGGTCCGGGACCTCGTCGGCCGGGACGAGCCAGGGCCCCAACGGGTTGAACGTGCGGCAGCACTTCCCCTTGGACCACTGCCCACCCGAGTCCTCGAGCTGGTAGGTCCGCTCGGACACGTCGTTGGAGACGGTGTAGCCGGCGATGTGGGCCGCGGCGTCCTCGGGGGACTCCAGGTAGGCGGCCTGCCGGCCGATCACCACCGCCAGCTCCACCTCCCAGTCCGTCCGCTCCGCACCACGGGGGATCTCCACGTCGTCGAAGGGCCCCACCACGGTGTTCGGCGTCTTCAGGAAGATGATCGGCTGCTCGGGCGGCGCGGCCCCGGACTCGGCGGCGTGCGCCGCGTAGTTCTGCCCAACGCAGATCACCGACTGCGGGCGTACGACGGGCGCCCCGACCCGCAGCCCGTCGGTGTCCAGCACGGGCAGTTCCCCGGCCCGCAACGCCGACCTGACCCGGCCCAGCCCGCCCGAGGAGAGGAAGGCGCCGTCGATGTCGGCGGTCACCGGGGACAGGTCGTAGGTGGTGCCGTCGTCGGCGCGAACGGCGGGACGTTCGGCGCCCACCGGGCCGAGGCGGAGCAGTCTCATCCGGAACTCTCCCTGATTCGACGTGGAGGGGCACGGCCGCTCACCACGAACACCCCGCGGAACCACAGCCGGTGCGCCGAGTGTATTGCCGCCGGTGGCGCCGATCCGGGCCGCAACTGGCCACGGGAGCCGGTCGCCTGGCGCCACCGGGGTCGGGTGCCGGGACGGCCCGGGCGTCCGGACGGGTACGGGCCCTGGTCCGCGCGGGCACCAGGGGTCCTCCCGAGACCCGGACCCCCTTCCCGCCTGGTGGGCGCGCGTCGGGGATCGGGCGGCTCCACCTCAGGGATGTGTGATGCTTCGGGGAGGAGCACCGGGGGGCGGGGGACGTGGACGCTCGGGCACGAGGACGCCGTGGCGCGGCGAGGGGCGTCGCGTGCTGGTGGTCACGGCGCCGATCCCCACCTGGTGGTGCGCGACCCGCCAGTCCCGTTCGCCGACCTCCGGCCAAGACGGATCGCCCCACGGCGTGGGCCGGAGCAGGCCACCCTCGACCTCGCGCGTCTCGCCTCGGGACGTCCGAGGATGACCTCGGCCCTCGGCCCTCGGCATCGGGGTCGGCCCTCGGCGCTCGGCGTCGGCGCTCCGCCGGGGGCCGACGAGACCCGGCCCGTCCGGTGTTCCGCCCCAACCACGCGCGACCCGCCCTGATCCCGCACCGGATCATTCGGTGCCGACAGGACGTGGGACGTGCTCCGCGCGGCTGGTCACGTCGCGCCGCGTCGTGCCACCGTACCGAGCAGCCGAAGGGTGAAGATGCGCTTACCGACATCCTGCCGTCATGTCCGCACCGGGCACTCCACCGAACGGGCGGCCCTCCGGGCTCCCCTGTCGCCGGCGGTGGCGCCGTGAACCTGGGTCTCGTCGGTCAGGCGGTGGGGCTGTTCGTCGTCACGAACATCGACGACATCGTGGTGATCGCGTTGTTCTTCGCCCAGGGCGCGGGACGTTCCGGTACCACCCGCACCATCCTCCTCGGCCAGTACCTCGGCTTCTGCGGCATCCTGATCGTCTCGGTCGCCGCCGCGCTCGGTGCCACCCTCCTGCCCGACCAGGCGGTGCCCTACCTCGGACTCCTCCCGCTCCTCCTGGGCGTCAGGGCGGCGGTGGAGGTGTGGCTGCACCGGGACGACTCGGAGGAGGAGAGGGCCACCGCCCGGACCGGCCCCACCCTCCTGGCGGTGACGGCGGTGACCTTCGCCAACGGTGGGGACAACATCGGTGTCTACGTGCCCGTCTTCGCCACGGCGGGGGTCGGTGGGACGAGCGTCCACATCGTCGTCTCCCTCGTCCTGTTGGCCCTGTTGGTCCTGACCGGTCGTCACCTGGCCACCCGCCCGACCGTCGCCAGGGCGTTGGCCCGGTGGGGCCACATCCTGATGCCGGTCGTCCTGATCGCCGTCGGACTGGTCATCCTCGTCGAGGGCGGGGCCTTCGGCTTGTAGGGCGTCGTCGGGAGGACCGCGGCGGGGACCGCACGGCATCCACTCGCCGGCCAGCGCCCCACCCGCCGACCCGTCGCGCCCGCACCCGGCGAACTCGACAGGCCCGCCGTGGCCGGACGATCACGTCACGTGGGCCGGTGACGACCAGCGGGACCCGCTCGTCCAGCTACCCCGGCGGTTCAGCGCACCCGTCCGGCGAGTGCGCGCGCCGTAGGAAGGGCGTGCCGGGGTCAGCGGACCGGACCCGGTGCCGTCCGGAGCGAGCCCGTTGGGACGCGTCCGTGCCGGTCAGCGGCGTCCCTGCCCACCCCGCACTCGTTGGGGGCGCCGCACGGGGGCGGGAGACAGCGAAGCGACGACCTCGATTCCGGCTTCAGCCGGTGGACTCCGCGACCAGCGCCCAGAAGTCGCGGTGGCAGGCCTCGACCGGGTTCCCGTGGTGACGTCCTCGGCGCCGAACACCAGCGACCGCCCACCCGGCGTCCACGGCGCCACCGGCGCCCGTCCCGTCCGCGCGAAGCCCGCCCAGACCTCGATCACCCGGGAGGCGGTCCCCCGCTGCGCCGGCGTCAGCGGAACGTGGTTGCCCTCGATGTCGAGGGGTTGGCTGGCCATGTCGAACAGGTGGGGCAGTTCAGCGGAGTGCGCCGCGCCGGGCTTCGGGGCGCGCCGTCGAGGAGCGGCAGCGGGGCCGGCGCGGCGCGGTCGGCGAACTCGTGGGCGTGGACGTCGGTGTTTCTCGGACATCACGTCGTTGGCGTGCGACCGAGGACAGGCGAACGTGCGGTCGGTGCGCACCGCCGACCAGGCCTCGGTGTCGTCGGCGAAGGACTCCACCGGGTACTCGGCGAGCACGGCCTCGGCCCGCGCCCCGAAGGACTCGCGGATCGCGGGTTCGTAGGGGCCGGGGACGCGCGGAGCGCCGCCGCGACACCGGCGGCGGCTCGTGGTGACCGGTGGATTCGCTGTCGTCCACCGTGTGGCCACCGGCGGCGGCGCACACCCTACGAACGTCGGTACCCGGTTGAACCAACGTCGGTCGCTGCCATTCCCGCCCAGGAGAAGCCCCGGTCAGGGTCGCCGGCGGCGGAGCGGGCGGAGACGGTCCCTCGGTTCGGAGTGGCGCGGGGCTCCGCTGGAGATGGGCGGGTGCGCGGAGCCGCGGCCCGCCCGGTGTTCGCGGTGGCCGGCCTGGGGGAGGAGCGAGGAGGTCCGGCGCGTACCCCGGACCGTGGTCGGTCGGGGCGGTGACGGCGTCCACCCGGGAACCCGCTCCCTCGACTCCGGTCGGGCGGGGAGCGGGCACCACTCCGGCGAGGAGGGCCCCACCAGCCGTCCGCGTCGTGCCGATCAGGGGTCGGTGCTGAGCGCGCGGATCAGAGCCGCCGCCCGTCCGAGGTGGGCGATCTCCGCGTCCCCCTGGTTCGGATCGGCGCCGCGCGCCGCAACCGCCTCCTCCAACGCCACCAGGGCGTCCCGGCGGGAGTGGGCGAGGAACGCCGGGAGGACCGCACGGGCGATGCCCGCCAACGCGCCGCCCCCGTCCACGGCGACCTGCGCCAGGATCACGGCTGAGAGCGCGATGTCCAGGCCGGGCGGGCCCTCCGTCGTGTTGCGCCAGTCGATGACCACCGGACCCCGCGCCGCGAGCACCACGTTGCCCGGGTGCAGGTCGCCGTGGCGGATCCGCCAGTCCGGTTCGGTCGAGACCCGGGGCGGCAGCGTGTGCAGCCGCGCCTGGAGGTCGGCGAGTTCGCGGCCCGCGTCGTCCGCGCTGACCAGACCGTCGACCACGGCCTGGAGCAGGGTCGGGCCGTCCAGTCGCTCCAGCACCAGGTCGGCGTGGTCCACCCGGTGGACCCGGGGCACCGGGTATCCGAGCTTCCCGAGGTGCGCCATGACCGCTGCCTCGGGCGCCGCATCCGTACCCGCGCGGTAGCGGCGCAGGACGCGGCGGTCGTCGAGGGCGAAGACGTCCGCGTCGCGGCCGGCCGCGAGGAACACCGGGATTCCCACCCGGATGACCCTAACCTCGGGCCACGCCGGGACGTGGTCCGAACCGGGCACTCCACCAGCCCCGCCGCACCGACTCGGCCCGTGCCAGCCCCTGGGATGTCCCGACCCCGCCGGGGACTTCGCGGAACCGCCGCTCCTCGCGCCACCCCACCGCTAAGCTCCTTGTGACGGGGGTCACCTCAAGCTTCGGGGGTAGCTGGGTGAAGGCTGACGAGGGATCGTTCGACGCGGGGGACGAGGAGCCGGAGGGCCGGGCCGCGACCGGCGGCCACGGGCACGCCGGCACCGGGGATGGGATCGGGCGCGGCTCCGACCACGACCACGCCACCGGCGAAGATGGGTGGCACCTCCCGTCGCCCGCCGCGCCCAGCCCCGCCAGCGACCAGCCCCTCGCACGCCCGGACCCGTCGTCCACCGAGCGAGCTCGTCGTGACCGGCGCCGCGCCGGACGCACGGGGAACCAGGAGACCGGTGAGCGCCCCGGAAGCGGTGAGCGGACCGAGAACGACGACAACCACCTGGCCGGCGACGTCTCGCGCGACGTCCCCCGTGAGCAGGACAGTCCAGCGCACGCGGCGGCCAGGAACGGGGTGCGTCGCTGGTTCGGCCGCTCCTCGGCACGCTCCGGTCTCCGCCGGCTCGGTCCACCAGCGATCGCGGCGACCCTGACCGCCTGCGCCCTCGCGCCCGTCGCCGCCCCCGCCCTCGGGTTGGCCGGCGGAGCCGTCGCGGGCGCACTGGTCGACCTCCTCGGTGGGCTCGGCAGCGACTACCTCAGCGACCTCGTCTCCGGCGTCCGGGAACGTGCCGAGAAGGCCGCGCGAGGCGCGGACTCCGATGAGGACGCGCCGGAGTCGGAGCGGAAGCCAACGACCGCCGACGGCGGAGCCACGGCCGTGGACCCCGACCTCCTCCGAGAACTGCTCGCCGTCGAACTGGAACGCCGGCTGGCCGTCGGCGGTGAGGAGGCGGCGGCGCTGCGCCGGGAGATGGCCGCCGTCCTCCGTTCGGTCGACGCCGTCGGTGTGGCGCTGGAAGCCGCCGTGCGCGCCGAAGCCCGGGAGACGCGTCAGGACGTCGTCGCGGCGCTGCTCTCCCTCGGCGCGGAGTTCCGCGAGTTCCACTGGATGATCAGCGGCGCGCGGGAAGCGCTCCTCGACATGCAGCGGCAGCTCACCGACCAGACCTCCGCCCAGCGGCGGCACATCCTGCTCACCGAGCGGTCCCTGTACGAACTCACCGCGCTGCGCGCCGAACTGGCCGGCGCGCCCACCCCCGCCGAGGAGGGCGAGCACCCGCCCGCCCCGGTCCACGACCGTTCCTCCCGAGACGCCTGCCCGCCCGAACCCTGCCCGTACCCGGGCCTGGCCCCGTTCGAGGCGCACGACGCCCGGTGGTTCTTCGGACGGGAGCGGTTGACCGCCATGCTCGTCGGCCGGCTCGCGGCCACTGCGGACAACGGGGGACCGGTGTTGGTCCTCGGGCCCTCCGGCAGCGGAAAATCGTCGCTGATCCGCGCGGGTCTGGCCCGAGCGGTCGCCCGAGGTGACCTCCCGTTCCCCGGTTCCCGGAGGTGGCGTCCCCGGCTGGTCCGCCCCGGGGCGGACCCGCTGCTCCGGCTCGCGGAACAGCTCACGGCGGCCGCCGCCGGCTCCGACTCCCCGGGACTGGACTGGCCGGTCACCCGCATCCGACGCCGACTCGGTGAGGAACCCGGCTCGGTGCGTCGTGCGCTGGACGCCACGACCTCTGACGGGACCGGGCGCGTCCTGCTCGTCGTCGACCAGGCCGAGGAGCTGTTCACCCAGGCCAACGCCGTCGACCGCGCCCGCTTCCTCGACGCGCTGGCCGCCCTCACCGAGGCGCACGACGGGGGCGGTGGCGCTCCGGTGCTCGCCGTCGTCGGGCTCCGCGCCGACCACGTGCGTCGCTGCGTCGACCACCCCCTCCTGCTCACCGCGCTGGAACGGACCACGCTCGCGGTCGAACCCATGCGACCAGCGGAGTTGGCGCGGTCCGTGCTGGGTCCGGCCGAGGCGGTGGGGTTGCGCGTCGAGCCGGGCCTGGTGGACCTGCTGCTCGCGGATCTCGGGACGGCTCACCGGTCCGGGGAACCCGGGACGCTCCCGCACCTGGGGCACGCCCTGCGGGAGACCTGGCGGCGGCGGGAGGGGAACACGCTCACCGTCGCCGGCTACCGGGACGCCGGCGGTGTCTCCGGCGCGATCAGCGGCGCCGCCGAGTCCTGCTACCAACGGCTGTCCCCCGACCAGCGGCGCCTCGTCCGGCGCTGTTCACCGAGCTGGTCACCGTGTCCGGCGACGCGGAACCCCATCGGCGGCGCCGGGGGCGCGCCGAGCTGGTTGAGGCGTGGGAACCCAGCGGCTCCTGGGACCCGGAGGTGCTGGACGGCCTGGTGGAGGCCCGCCTCGTCACCGTGGGGGAGGACTCGGTCGAGATCAGCCATGAGGTCCTGCCACGGTCCTGGGACCGCCTGCGCGCCTGGCTCGCCGAGGACCGCGAGGAACTGGTCCTGCGCGGCCGCCTCTCCGTCGCCGCCCGCGACTGGGACGGCGGTGGCCGGCCCCCGGACTCGTTGTGGCGGGGTACCCAGTTGGCGGTGGTGCGGGCGTGGGTGGGGGAGCGGCCCCGATCGCGGTTACCCGGCCGGCGGCTGCGGGGCCGCCGGTCCACCGAGGACTCCTCCCCGCCCTCCCCGGTGGGGCTGCCGCCGGTCGAGGCGGACTTCGTCCGAGCGTCGGTCCGCCTCGACCGGCGACGCGACCGGGCCACGGTGGGGGTCGTGGTCGGCCTCGTCGCCCTGCTCGTGGCGGCCCTCACCGGGGCAGGGGTGGCGGTGGTGCAACTGCGGACCTCCACGGTGCTCGCCGCCGAGGCGCTGTCCCGCCAGTACGCGGCCCAGGCGGCGCTCGACGAGGCGACCCAGCAACGTCGCGCCCAGCTGGGTGCGCTCGCCGCCTGGCGGGCCAGCCCGACCGTGGAGGCGAGGAGCGCGTTGTTCTCCCAGGTGCTGAACCCGTTACGAGGACCGCTGACCGGTCAGGGCGCGGCGGTGAGCGACGTCGCCGTCACCGATGACGGGACCGTCGCGGCCACCGCCGACGGGGGCGGGGAGGTGGTGCTGTGGAACGTCGCGGACCGGACCGAACGCACCCGGCTCCGCGTGACCGACAGCGGCGTCTACCGGGTCGTGCTGTCCCCGGACGGCGACCAGGTGGTCACCACGGACCTGGACCCGGGAGGTGGGCTGGCCGCCTGGGACGCGGCCGGCGGGAACCCGCGCTGGCGGGGTGGCCCGGGGACCAGTGAGCTCGCCTACCGGCCCTCGGGAGACCTGCTCGCGAGCGCGGACGCCGACAACGTGGTGCGGCTGCGCGATCCCGCCACCGGCCAGGTGGTCGACGAGGCGACCGCGCACGAGGACCTGGTGACCGGGATGGCGTTCAGCATGGACGGGTCCCGACTGGCCACCGGCGATCTCGTCGGCGAGATCGTGGTCCGGGACCTGCCCGGGAGTCGGGAACTGGTGCGGGTACGCCCGACCGGCGCGGCGATCAGCGGGGTATCCCTCAACGAGGACGGCACCCGGCTGGTGACCGCGTCCCTGGACGGGATGGTCCGGTACTGGGACGTCGACACCGGTCTCGAACTGTTCGCACGGGACAACTCGGAGGATCCCGCGACCGCTGTCAGCCACCTGCCGGGAGACGGCATCGTGGTCACCGGGCACGTGAGCGGTCGACTGCGGGTGACCGTCGTCGGATCCTGGGAGTCGAACGTCCTGGGCACCGCGCGGGGTGTGGGCGGAGTGCGGGCCCTGGCGTCGTCCCCGTCGACCGGAGCGGTGGTCTGGGCCGGGGGCACCGGGGACGCCGTGGTCCACGACCACCAGGGCACCGTCCTCCTCGGGCACGAGGGCGCCGCCGGCTGCGTGGACTTCGACCCGACGGGGACCACGCTCGCCACCACGGCCGGCGACGCGCGCGTCCGGGTGTGGGACCACGCCACGGGACGGCGGACGGGGGCCGTCGACCTGGGGCCCTCCGCGCGCCCCCACTGCGTCGCCGTGGACCCCGGTGGCCGGCGCCTCGCCACCGGCGGCACCGACCGCGCGCTCCGGCTGTGGGAGCTGGACAGCGGGGAGCAGCTCGCCGAGATCACCCTGCCCCTGGAGGAGTCGACGGCGGAACCGGCGCACACCCCCGGCGAACCCGCCGTGCTGAGGTTCCGGCCGGACGGGCGCGCCGTGCACACGGCGCTCGCCCAGTTCGAGGTCGCCGAGCCGGACGAGGCGGAACCCGGAGTGCTCACCTGGTATCCGGACACCGGTGCCCTGCGCGCCCACGACGTCCGGGGCACGACCGGTGCCCTGGACCTGCACCCGTGGGGCACGCTGCTCGCGGTGGGCAGGCTCGACGGCACCATCGCCCTGCTCGAGTCCGGGACGGGAGAACGCCGAGGTGACCTGGGGGAAGCGGCGGTCAGCCAGTCGGGCGTGGTCGGGACCAGTCTCGTCTCGACACTGCGTTTCAGCCCGGACGGGACCTTGTTGGCGGCCACGCGCGCCGACGACCGGGTCTCCGTCTGGGACTGGGGGCGAGGCGAACTCGTCCACGAGCTCGCGACGTCCGCCGGCGCCAGGGCGACGGCCTTCAGCCCGGACGGTTCGCTGCTCGCCGTCGGTGGTGTCGACGCCGTGATCCGGCTCTGGCGGACCGACACCTGGGAGCCGTACGCGGTGCTCGACCGGCACGACGCGGCGGTGAACGACCTGGCGTTCAGCCCCGACGGCCGCACCCTGGCGAGTACCAGCGACGACGGTCGGGTCCTGCTCTGGCCGACCAGCGTGGACCAGGCCACGGAACGGCTCTGCTCCACGGTGGTGGACGCCCAGTTCGGATCCGACTGGCGGCGGTGGTTCCCGGACCTCGACGACACACCCTGCTAGTCGGCCGTCCGGGCCCCGGCGGCGGCGTCCTCGTCCTGGGCCGGGCCGTCGTTACCTCCAGTGGGTGGCCTGGAACCACTCGAAGGTGGTGAAAGTGGGGTGCGGTGATGATGTCGTGCTGCCGTCCCTCGGCAGCGCTGCCATGATCACGCGCGGCGGACGGAGTTCCGAGCACTCCCCGCGCGACAGGGCCGACGATTCCCGAGGGCGCACGACGACCGGGGGCTGACGCCCCATCCTCCGTCGCGCGGACGGCGTCGGTCCGGGAGACCCGGAGTGGACGCCGGTGCGCCGCCGGACGCGGGCGGACCACATCGACGAGACGTGTCGGGTGTCCGCGTCAACCAGCGGTCGACCGGATCCCGTTCGCCGGTCCGCGACCATGCCACCTCCTGAGGGGAGCCATGAACCAGTTCCGTGAGTCGGCCACCACTTCCTGCTCCGAAGCGGGGCCCCGCGAGTCGCTGTCGCTGCACCCCACCACCGTCGCCGCCATCGCTCGCGTGGCGGAGAGCGAGAACGTCCCCTACACCGAGGCGCTGCGCCGACTCGTGGCCGACGGGCGAGCGATGCACCGGGCACGAGCCAGCGGCGGACGGGTCGTGGTGCGCTACCTCGACGGCAGGGAGGAACCGCTCCGGGCCGGTGGCGTGCTCGAACCCGCGTGACCGGGGAACGGGGGACCACCGCGGCGGGCTCCGGTCACGAGGTCCCGCCCCGACCGGACCTCCACGGGCTGTGCGGCGGCACCGGGGTGACGGCGTTCCCCCGCCCGCCCCACGCGGCGGGGCGTCCCACCACCCGGTGGGGCACCGGGCGGACCGACCTGGCGATGCCCCACCCGTCCCGCAAGCCCGAGGTTCCCGTCGCGGACCACCCGGTGGTCGGTAGTCACCCGTTCAACACCCGGCCAGACTGAGGACACGCCGGGGACACGCTGCCGAGGCAGCCTTGTCCCGCACGGGACGGGGAGGGAGCCGAGCATGCGGTGCTGGACACGGGGACACCCCCGGGCGTTGGTCGCGCTGACCCTGGCCCTGGGAACGGTCGCGACGGCCACCGGAGTCGCCACGGCGGGCCCCCACGACGCGGGTCCGGTGGAGGCCAGGGCGAGCGAGGACGTCTTCGACGTCCAGGCCCACCGAGGAGGTCTCGGCCTGCGGGTGGAGGGCACCCTCGACGCCTTCGCCAACGCCCTCGAGCTCGGGGTGTCCACGCTGGAACTCGACATCCAGATCACCAGCGACGGCCGGGACGTCGTCACCCACGACCGGCGGATCAGTCCCGCCAAGTGCCAGGACACCGGTCCGGTCCGACCGGACGACCCCGACTACCCCTACGTCGGCCGGTACGTCAAGGACCTGACGTTCGCGCAGGTGCGCACCCTGGACTGCGGCTCGCTGACCCTGCCGGAGTACCCGGGGCAGCAGCCCTCGCCCGGCGCGAGGATGCCCACGTTGAGCGAGGTCTTCGCCCTGGCCCGGCAGTACCGGGCCTGGGACGTCGGTTTCAACATCGAGACGAAGGTCGAGGCGGCCGCACCGCACGAGACCGCGCCCCGGGCCGAGTTCGTGCGGGTCGCCGCCCGCGAGATCCGACGGTCCGGTTTCCTCGACAACGTGACGGTGCAGAGCTTCGACTGGGGCGCGCTCATGCTGATGGCCCGGGTGGAACCCCGACTGCGGCTGGTCGCCCTCACCCAGCCCGAGTTCCTCCGCGCCCCGGACGGCGGTCCCTCGCCCTGGCTCGGCGGCCTGGACATCGACGACTTCGACGGCAGCGTCGTCCGGGCGGCGGCGTCGCTCGGGGTCGACGCGATCTCACCGGTGCACGGCAACCCGCAGAACGGGGCGGTGGACGACCCCGACTACCAGCCCTTCACCACCCGGGAGCTGGTGGAGGAGGCGCACGCCGCCGGCCTGCGGGTCGTGCCGTGGACGGTCAACGACCAGGCGACCATGCGCAAACTGCTCGACGACGGGGTGGACGGCCTGATCACCGACTACCCGGACCGGTTGCGTTCGGTGCTGGCCGAACGGGGCCTTCCCCTGCCGGAGTCGTACACCCGGCGCTGGCCGGTGGCACCGACCGGCTGACCGCCACCGCTGCTCCCCGCCGACCCGGCCGCACGATCCGGACCACCGCGGCTCGCTGGTCACCCGCTCGTCCCCGACCCGCCGGGCGGCACGGGGACCGGGTTGGCACCGGACCGGCCGCGGAGGTTGTCGCACCCCGGTCAGCCGAGGGGAGGACAGGGCGGTTCGGACCCATCAACCCGGTGTCCCGCGCGGTCACCCCGCACTTCCCCTGCCGTGCCCGTCGGACGAGAGCGGCCAGGAGCGCGCGCCGGCCCACGCCCGTGGTGGTGGTTGGCCGGTGCCCTCGGGTGCCCCCGTCACCGGGGTCGGGCGGCGGTGAGGACACGGGGAACCGAGCGCGGAGCGGATGAGGGGGACGTGATCCCGCCCGACCAGCGGGGCCGAGCGGGGCCGACCAGGGGACAGCGGGTGGCGTCGGCACCGGACCGCGCGGAGGGACCCACTCTCCTCCGTGCTCGCGGCGGTGCCGAACGCCCCCACCTTCCACCGGTCCCCGCTCCCTGCTGCGGGGCCCGGCGAGATCGGTTCGCCCGGCGGAGTCGACGCGGTGTGGCGCGTCCTCACGCACCGCACCACGGAACAACCCCACCGGTAACGTCCGCGTAACACGCGGATGCGACCCTGCCGTCGAGGAGACGGACCTCCCGGTGCGCGGGGTTGCGCCGAACCTCTGGACCGTACTGGGTTTGTTGGAGGCCCTGCACCCCAGGAAGGATGAGGAGCATGGGTTCCGCGAAGAAATACCCCCAGGAGTTGCGGCGACGCGCGGTGGAGATGGTCCGTGAACTGGAGGGGCAGTGGGGACCCGGACGTGGAGCCATCGCCCGGGTAGCCGACCAACTCGGAGTGCACCCCGAGGCCTTGCGGTACTGGGTCCGCAGCGGTGAACCCAGCACCCACACCGGCTCGGCGGACTCCACGAATACCGGGGAGTCGGACCGGGACCGGATCGCACGGCTGGAACGGGAAAACGCCGAACTCCGCCGATCCAACGAAATCCTCAAGGCTGCCTCGGCTTTTTTCGCCCGGGAGATGGACCCCCGCCCACCGAGCTGACCGAGTTCGTCGACCACCACCGGGACCGGTTCCCCGTGGAAGTATCCTGCCGCACAGTAGGGCTGAGCGTGTCCACCTACTACGCGATTCGCAACCGACGGACGAACCCCTCCGCCCGGCACCGCCGCGACCGGGAACTCGTTGCGGTGATCCGCCGGATTTGGGAGGACTCGCACCGGCTCTACGGGGCACGCAAGGTCTGGGCGGCACTGCACCGCCAAGGCGTGACCGTGGGCCGCTGCACCGTGGAACGGCTGATGCGGTCCGAGGCCATGACCGGGCTGGTCACCCGGTCCCGCCGGCCGCGGTCGATGCTGCCCGGGCAGGTCGAGGGCCAGCCCGGTGACCTGGTCGAGCGGGTGTTCCGGGCACCGAGGCCGAACCGGTTGTGGGTCACGGATCTGACCTACGTTCGGCTCGGGGAGAGTCGGTTCGTGTATTCGGCGTTGGTCGTGGACGCGTTCTCGCGGGCGATTGTGGGGTGGCAGGTGTCGGATACCGCTGATACGTCGCTGGCGTTGGATGCGTTGGATATGGCGCTGTGGGCGCGGAGGAGTCGTCTGTCTCCTGGTTTGGTGGCTCATTCCGACCGGGGGGTGCAGTACACGGCGTTGCGTTACAGTCAGCGGTTGAGCCGGTCGGGGATCGCGCGGTCGGTTGGGCGTCGGGGTGATTCCTACGATAATGCGCTGGCGGAGTCGGTCAACGCGTTGTACAAGAAGGAGCTGATTTACCGGAAAGGCCCGTGGAAGGGGGTTGCGGACGTCCGCGCTGCTACTGCGGAGTGGATTCACTGGTACAATCACCACAGGCTGCATAGTTGGTGTGGGAATAGGCCACCGTTGGAGTACGAGGAACGACACTGGCGACAGGCCACAGCGGTCTGAACGCACACGAGCGTGGGAGGCACGGCCTCCAACACCACCGGGGCGGTCCACTCCGACTTCCGCGAAAGTCCCCCGGACGTCGTAGTCGCGGGGCCCGGAACCCGTCGGTCGGGTGGCACCCGGCCGGTGTCCCCTCCACCGGACGGCGGAGGCGGCGTACCGCCGTGGGAGCCGGGCGGGGAGCGGCGCGGTGGGAGCGGCGTGACCCGGGGTTCCCGAACGGGCACCGTCCGTCGGCCTGGATGCCTTCATTCGAGGGCCCGTTGCCGGCACAGTGGACCCCATGACTAGCGGACAGGGAACCGACTGCGCGTTCTGTGACATCGTCGCCGGTACCGCGGAGTCCAGTGTCGTGTACCAGGACGACCTCGTCCTCGCCTTCCTGGACATCCTCCCGTTCACGCCGGGGCACCTGTTGGTGGTCCCGAGGGAACACGCCCCAGGCCTCGCGGACCTGGACGAGGAACTGGGCGCGCACCTGTTCCGCACGGCGCACCGGATCGCGCGCGGGCTCCGTGCCGGACCGCTGCCCTGCGAGGGCGTGAACCTGCTGCTGGCGGACGGAGCCGTCGCGTTCCAGGAGGTGTTCCACGTGCACCTCCACGTCATCCCCCGCACCGTGCGCGACGGTGTCCGGCTGCACGCCAACCGCCGGCAGCCGCACCGCGCCACCCTCGACCTGATGGCGGGACGGATCCGGGACGCCCTCAACGCCGAGCACGGCGAGAGCCGGGCCTAGGCACCGCGATCCCGTCGGGCCCGGGGGCCAGCTCGGCCGGCGCGCCGGTGCCGAGGGGAACGCGCCGCCGGTCCCGCGCGGCCGCCGCGACGCCCCAGGAGCACGCGGTCAACGGTCGCGCCCGGCGAGGTCCGCGCCCCTCGCCGAGACCGGTTCCGGGCACGGGGGCCGCATCCCCCTGCCCGCATGGCCGGCGACGGTCCGGGCGGCCCTCGACGGGTCCGGTCGGCCACCGCCGACGCGCACCCACGTCGCCCGCCTGGTTGGTCCGCCGTCATTCCACCAGGCGATACGGTCTTGAGCGCCCCGAGGAGACGGGGCAGGCTTGTCCGCATGTCGCGGCCCGTTCCGCTGGTGGCCCGCCTCGCCGTCGATCTGATGCGCGTGGCCAGCGCGCTCTGTCATCACGAGCGCTGACACCTCTCCCCTCACCTCGACCGTCCCGGGTGGACGGACCACCACCGCCCGCCGCGTCGTCCTCCTCGCCGTGCCCCGGTCCCCCGCCGTGCGCCCTCGGGCCGGTCACCACGCGCGCCCCCACCGCCGCCCACGTCCGACCGGACGGGTCGGGCGCCGACCACCCGAGGTCCTGACATGAACCAGGAGAACCCCCCTCCGCCCGCACCGGTCGCCGGAGCCCGACGCCGCCGGTGGCGGGTGGACGAGGACTGGGCCGCGACCCTGCTCGGTCTCGTGTTGCTCGTCCTCGTGCTCACCGGCGTGATCCCCGAAGGACTGGTGCCCTGATGAGCGTCACCCGCGACACCGACGACCAATCACCAGAGCCGGCGAGCACGCCGATCGCGGGGGCTCCCGCCACCGCCCCGGACGACGGGACGTCCCGGCCGGACGGGCCAACACCCGGAGCCCCGGCCGCCGCGGGGGAGGGCGGGCAGGGCGACGACCCGGCCCCCGCCACCAGGCCCACCTCCGACACCGTCCTCTGGACCGCCCTGGGTCTGCTGGTGCTGCTGGCGCTCGCGGCCTCGGTGCGGCTGCTGGAGGACAACGTCCCCACCCTGCTCGCGGACACCGCCCTCGCCGACCTGGCCTCCTCGATCGAGTACCCGGTGTACGCGATCGCCCTCGGCCTGCTGGGCAACCTGGCGCTGGGCATCACGGGAGCGCGGAACCGGATGGCCCTCGCCTTCCGCACCGAGTTCCTCATCAAGACCGGACTCGTCCTGCTCGGCGCGTCGGTCAACCTCGGACTCATCGTCAGTGCTGCCGGCCCGGCGATCCTCCAGGCGCTGCTGCTGATCAGCGCGGTCTTCCTCTTCACCTGGTGGTTGGCTGGCCGTCTCGGCCTCGATGACCGGCTGCGGGCCCTGCTCGCGAGCGCGGTGTCGATCTGCGGGGTCAGCGCGGCCATCGCCGCCGCCGGCGCGGTCCAGGCCCGCAGGGAACAGCTGGCCTACGTCAGCGGTCTGGTGATCCTCTTCGCGCTGCCCTCCATCTTCCTGCTGCCGTGGGCCGCGGGGGCGCTCGGTCTCAGCGAGGCGGTGACCGGCGCCTGGATCGGCGGCAACATCGACACCACGGCCGCCGTCAGCGCGGCCGGTGCCATCGCCGGTGAGGGCCCACTCCAGATCGCCAGCATCGTCAAGGTCACGCAGAACGCCCTCATGGGGGTGGTGGCCGTCGCGTTGACCGTCTACTTCGCGGTCAGGGTGGAACGGCGGCCAGGGGCCGCCGCGCCCCGCGCGGGCGAGCTGTGGCGGCGGTTCCCCAAGTTCGTCCTCGGGTTCGTCGCCGCCTCGGTCCTGACCACCACCTACCTGACCTGGATCAACCCCACCACCGGTGGTGACGTGGTCGGGGTGGCCAACGACCTGCGCGACTGGTTCCTGATCCTGGCGTTCGTCAGCATCGGGCTGGAGTTCCGGCTCGACTCGCTGCGGAGCGCCGGGTGGCGTCCCGTCGGTGTCTTCGCGGGGGCCACGCTGGTCAACCTCGTGGTCGGTCTCGGGCTGGCGCTGCTGTTGTTCCGGGGCGTCGAGGTCGGCTGACACCGGAACGCCCGGCTGGGTCGCGACCGGAGCGCCCGAGCGCCGGGAGCACCCCTGGAGGGGGGTGTTCCCGGCGGGGAGTGAGCGGGAACGACCCGGGCGGGCGGCGCTCTCCCGTTCGAAGGGCGAGGACCGGTCTCCTCCTGACCCAGGGTGAGACGTCGTTCCACCCCAACTGGTCTGAGCGAGTGAGCATCCCCCTCCGTCCCGGTGTTTCCCCCGCTGAGCGTTCCTTTCGTTCCTTTCGTGCGTTAGGTTGCCGGTTGACTGCGGAGGGTGCAGGAGGCGGCATGTGGGTCGTCGGTACTCAGCGGGCGAAACCGCTGACCAGCACGTCCGGCTCGTGGTTCCGACAACGGTTGTTGGAGATCAGTCCTGACCTCGGCCCACCCGGCGTGGCGTACTTCGAGGTGCTCGTTCCCGCCGCCGGCGGCGAACCGGACCTCGTCGTGCCCGCGCTGCTGTTCACACCCGGTGCCCTGTTGGTGGTGGAGTTCCGATCACTGCCCTGGTACCGGCGGGGCGAACTGCGGGTGGAGCTGACCGGGCCCTGGACCGTGGACGGCATGGACTCCGGACTGGGCGACGAGGTCGACCGCAACCCGGGGGAACGCGTGACGAGGATGGTGTTCGCCCTCCGCGACCACCTCCGGCGGCACGGCCTCGCGGATCTGCCGGTCCGCGGGCTGGTCTGCGTGGCCGGCCCCGGTCTCCGCGTCCGCCAGCCGCGCTCGGTGCGCCGCCTCGGCCACTACGCGGTGTGCGTGGCCGACTCCGCCGCCATCGCCAAGGCGGTGGCCCGGCAGGCCGGCGGCCGCGGGGTGTGGGACGCCGAGGACGTCCGGGAGGTCCTGCGTTCGCTGCACCTGCACTTCGACATGCCCCAGGACCACCAGCTCGCCCCCGACGACTTCGACGGCCGAGGACGTGACGACGTCCGCGCGGTCACCGAGACCCGGTCGGAGCCGGCCGAGGGCGGGGGACCAGCGGAGAAACCCGATCGGGGGGAGCCGGACCCCGTCGAGGAGGCGGAGAAGGACCTGCCGCTGGCCGGCCTGCGCCGGTTCGTCCGGCCCGAGCTGCTGGTGGTCCCCGCCATCCTCATCCCGGCCATCGTGGCCATCGCCTTCATCGTCTGGCTGGTCAGCGGTGTCACCGGCGTCCTGTCCTGGTTCGGGTCATCCGACGAGGACGCCGCCGCACCGGTACGGATCGGCGAGACCGCCCAGGTCGACGGGCAGCAGTTCAACGTCATCGCCGTCGCCACCAACAACGACTGCGGCGAACACGCCACCGACGGGCTGCGGGAGTTCTTCACCAGGAACCCGTGCGAGCGCCTGGACCGGACGGTGTACCGCGGAGAGGTCGACGGAGCGCCGGTCGACGTGCTCCTCGCCGAGGTGGTGATGCCGGACGAGGAGACGGCGCGTGCCCTGGACGACGAACTCGGCCGCCCCGACCCGGGCCGCCTGGTCGGACCCCGGCTCACCGGCGAGCCGGTGGCCCTGGCCAACAGCGGAGCCGACACCGTCGAGTTCGTCACGACCGCCACCACGGTCCGTCACGACCTGGTGGTGCGCAGCGCCCATGCCAGTTCGGCGGACCCCGCCCGCCCGGCGCCCCCCGAGGCGCTGGCACGGCTGCGGGACGCGGTGCTGCGCTCGGAGACCTGACCGGGTGGAGCCCGCCCGGCACTCACCAGCCGGTTCGGAGTTGTCGGAGGGTGGCCGTAACCTTGGGTGAATGGCCGACCCGTCGACCTACCGTCCTCAGCCGGGTTCCATCCCGGACGCGCCTGGCGTCTACAAGTTCCGCGACGAGCACGGCCGGGTCATCTACGTGGGGAAGGCGAAGAGCCTGCGCTCCCGCCTGTCCTCCTACTTCGCCGACCTCACCGGCCTGCACCCCCGCACACGCCAGATGGTCACCTCGGCGGGTTCCGTCGAGTGGACCGTGGTCAGCACCGAGGTGGAGGCGCTCCAGCTCGAGTACTCCTGGATCAAGGAGTTCGACCCCCGGTTCAACGTCCGCTACCGGGACGACAAGTCATACCCGGTGCTCGCCGTCACCATGAACGAGGAGCTGCCCCGGCTCCTGGTCTACCGGGGGCCGCGTCGCAGGGGAGTCCGCTACTTCGGTCCGTACGCGCACGCCTGGGCGATCCGCGAGACCCTCGACATGCTGCTACGGGTCTTCCCCGCGCGGACCTGCTCGGCGGGGGTCCTGCGGCGCCACCAGCAGATCGGGCGCCCCTGCCTGCTCGGGTACATCGGCAAGTGCTCCGCTCCGTGCGTGGGACGGGTCACCCCCGAGGAGCACCGTGACATCGTCGACGACTTCTGCGACTTCCTCGGCGGCCGCACCGACACCATGATCCGCCGTCTGGAGCGGGAGATGGGCGAGGCGGCCGAGGGCCTGGAGTTCGAACGCGCGGCCCGACTGCGCGACGACCTGGGTGCGCTGCGGCGGGCGATGGAGAAGCAGGCCGTCGTCCTGGGTGACGGCACGGACGCCGACGTCATCGCCTTCGCCCAGGACGAGCTGGCGGCGGCGGTCCAGATCTTCCACGTCCGGGGCGGGCGGGTCCGGGGCCAGCGGGGTTGGGTGATCGACAAGGTCGAGGCCACCGACACCCCGGCCCTGGTCGAGCGGTTCCTCAGCCAGTTCTACGGCGAGCAGGCGACGCTCGTGGAGGTGACCGACACCGACTCGGACGCGGCGGCCGTCCCCCGCGAGGTGCTGGTTCCCGAGCTGCCCGCCGACGCCGAGGCCGTCACCGAGTGGTTGAGCGGGCTGCGCGGGGGGCGCGTGCGCCTCCGGGTCCCCCAACGCGGGGACAAACGGGCGTTGATGGAGACGGTCGCCCGCAACGCGGCGGAGGCGTTCGCGCAGCACAAGCTGCGGAGGGCCGGCGACCTGACCGCCCGGTCCGCCGCGCTCCAGGAACTCCAGGACGGCCTCGCGCTCGACAGCGCCCCGCTGCGCATCGAGTGCGTCGACGTCAGCCACGTCCAGGGCAGCGACGTCGTCGCCTCCCTCGTCGTCTTCGAGGACGGGGTGCCCCGCAAGTCGGACTACCGTCGGTTCGCCGTGCGGGAGGGCGCCGAGGGCGGGGACGTGGCCTCCATCGCGGAGGTCACCCGACGCAGGTTCGCCCGCTTCCGGAGCGACGGTGAGCGCCAGGACGCCGACGAACGCCGGGTCACCGAGGACGCGGTGGCCGAGACCCTGGGTGGGGCCTCGGCCACCGGGTCCGACACGGGCACCCCCGCCGGCGTCGACCCCGAGACGGGCCGGCCACGACGCTTCGCGTACCCGCCGAACCTGCTGGTGGTCGACGGTGCCGGGCCGCAGGCGAACGCCGCGGCCGACGTGCTCGCCGACCTCGGGATCACCGACGTCGCCGTCGTCGGGCTGGCCAAGCGCCTGGAGGAGGTCTGGGTGGCCGGCGAACCGGACCCGGTGATCCTGCCGAGGACCAGTGAGGCCCTGTACCTGTTGCAGCGGGTCCGCGACGAGGCGCACCGCTTCGCCATCGCCTACCACCGGCAGAAGCGGTCGTCCAGGATGACCAGGTCGGAGCTGGACGACATCCCGGGGTTGGGCCAGGCCAGACGGACCGCGCTGCTGAAGCACTTCGGTTCGCTGCGCCGGTTGCGGGCGGCGAGCGTCGAGGAGATCAGCGGGGTGCCGGGAGTGGGCCGGCACACCGCGGAGGCGGTGCGACGCGCGTTGTCGGGGGAACAGGAAGGGCGGACGGAGCGTCCCACCCAGGAGAGGAACGAAGGGGGAGCCAAGTGAGGGCAACACCCGTGGACGAGGGCGGCGCGGAGGGCACCGGCATCGAGGTGGCCGTGGTCACGGGGCTCTCCGGCGCGGGCCGGAGCACCGCGGCCAAGTGCCTGGAGGACCTCGGGTGGTTCGTGGTCGACAACCTGCCGCCCGAGCTGATCGTGACGATGGTGGAGCTGGGCGCCAGGTCCAACGCGGTGATCACCAGGGTCGCGGTGGTCATGGACGTCCGCAGCCGCGCGTTCACCGACGACCTGGCCTCCGTCATCAAGGACCTCGACGCCAGCGGTTACAAGCCGAGGGTGCTGTTCCTGGAGGCGACGGACGCGGTGCTGGTGCGCCGCTTCGAGCAGGTGCGGCGCGGCCACCCGATGCAGGGCGACGGGCGGCTGGTCGACGGCATCACCGCCGAGCGGGCGCTGCTCGCCCGGCTGCGGGCCGAGGCCGACCTGGTCCTGGACACCAGTGCGCTCTCGGTCCACCAGTTGCGGGCCAAGATCGAGGACACCTTCGGCACCGAGGCCAGCACGCACACCCGGGTCACCGTGCTGTCCTTCGGCTACAAGTACGGGCTGCCGATGGACGCCGACCTCGTGATGGACGTCCGCTTCCTGCCCAACCCGTTCTGGATCCCCGAGCTGCGCGAGTTCACCGGGCAGGACGCCGACGTGCGCAACTACGTGCTGGGCCAGGAGGGGGCTGAGGAGTTCCTGGAGCGATACCACGAACTGTTGCGGCTGGTCGGGGCCGGTTACCGGCGGGAGGGCAAGCGGTATCTCACACTGGCGGTCGGGTGCACGGGGGGGAAGCACCGCAGCGTGGCCCTGTCCGAGGAACTGGCCGGCCGGTTGGCCACCGAGGACGGGATGGCGGTGACCGTGGTACACCGGGACCTCGGCCGCGAGTAGGCCCCACGACGACGGGGGGTGCTCGCGGCATCGCCACCCGGTAGGGCCGGGCCCGGTCGCGGCCGGCTCGGCCCATGTCAGCGAGGACCTTCGAGAGTATGACGACAGTGCCCGAGGCACGGACGAACGACGCCGGAGCCGGTTGGTCCCGGCCACCGCGAGTGGTCGCGCTCGGCGGGGGCCACGGCCTCCAGGCCACGCTGGCCGCGCTGCGCGGGGTGACCCCGCGGGTGACGGCGGTGGTCACCGTCGCCGACGACGGTGGCTCGTCCGGTCGGCTCCGCAGGGAACTGGGCCTGCTGCCCCCGGGGGACCTGCGGAAGGCTCTGGAGGCGCTGGCACCCGACGGACCGGACGGGCAGCTGTGGTCCCGCGTCTTCGGCCACCGGTTCGGCGGGAGTGGCGCCCTGGCCGGGCATGCCGTGGGCAACCTGCTCATCGCCGGACTGCTGGAGGTCCTCGGCGACCCGGTGGCCGTGCTGGACCACGTTCGACGGCTGCTCGGCGTGCGGGCCCGGGTCCTGCCGATGTCCACCGAACCGCTCGACATCGAGGCCGAGGTGTCCGGACTGTCGGACAACCCGCACCGGCTCCGGCGGATCCGGGGTCAGGTCGCCGTGGCGACTACCCCCGGTCGGGTGAAAAGGGTGTGGTTGCGCAACGTGGCCGATCCTGACGGACGGCTCACGGCCTGCCCGGAAGCGGTACACGCGGTGCACTCCGCGGATGTCGTCATCCTCGGCCCGGGATCGTGGTTTACCAGCGTACTGCCGCATCTGCTGCTCCCCGAGCTGCACGACGCCCTGCTGACGACCACCGCCCGTAAGGTCCTCGTCCTGAACCTTGTCCCCCAACCGGGTGAGACGGCCGGTTTCTCGCCCGAGCAGCACCTGCACGTACTCTCCGAACATGCTCCGCGTCTGCGGGTGGACGACGTCATCGCCGACATCGACTCGGTGCCGACGCCCGACCGACTGCGTCGCGCCACCGGCGAACTGGGCGGCACCACGCACCTGAGACGGGTCGCCGACGACGACGCTCCGGACCGGCACGACCCGGCCGCGCTGGGTGCCGCGCTCGCCGCGGCGATCGGCGTGGCGGACCGGACCGTGGAGCACTCCGGTGGCGCCGAGGGCGTCGCCGACCTGGACCGGTTTGGGCTTGCCGGGCCGGCTGACCTGTGCGGTCAGCCCAGCGGACCGGCGGCGCGCGCAGACGAGGAGGACGAGCGGTGGCGATGACCGCGGCGGTCAAGGACGAACTCAGTCGCCTGGTGGTGACGAAGACCTGCTGTCGTCGTGCCGAGGTGTCCGCGCTGCTGAGATTCTCCGGCGGCCTGCACATCGTGGCCGGCCGGGTGGTCGTCGAGGCGGAGGTCGACACCGGCTCGGTGGCCCGCAGGCTCCGGAAGGAGATCCACGAGCTCTACGGCTACACGGCCGAACTCCAGGTGATGACGTCCGGAGGGCTGCGCAAGGGCACCCGGTACGTCGCGCGGGTGGTCAAGGACGGTGAGGGGCTGGCACGGCAGACCGGCCTGCTGGACTCCCGGGGCCGGCCGGTGCGGGGCCTCCCCGTGCACGTCGTCTCCGGCGGTGCCTGCGACGCCGAGGCCGCGTTGCGCGGGGCCTTCCTCGCCCACGGGTCCCTCACCGAGCCCGGTCGGTCCTCCGCGATGGAGGTCACCTGCCCGGGGCCGGAGGCGGCACTGGCCCTGGTGGGCGCCGCCCGGCGGCTGAACGTGCAGGCCCGCTCGCGCGAGGTCAGGGGGGCGGACCGGGTCGTGGTCCGGGACGGCGACGCGATCGGCGCCCTGCTCACCAGGCTGGGAGCCCACGCCAGCGTGCTCGCGTGGGAGGAACGGCGGATGCGCCGCGAGGTGCGGGCCACCGCCAACCGGCTGGCGAACTTCGACGACGCCAACCTCCGGCGGTCCGCCCGGGCCGCGGTGGCGGCGGCCGCCAAGGTGGAGCGGGCGATCGAGCTGCTGGGCGACGACGCCCCCGACCACCTGGTGGTGGCCGGGCAGCTCCGGCTGAGCCACCGGCAGGCCTCGCTGGAGGAGCTCGGCCAGCTGGCCGAACCCCCGATGACCAAGGACGCCGTCGCCGGCCGCATCCGCCGCCTGTTGGCGATGGCCGACAAGCGCGCCAGGGATCTGGGGGTGCCCGGAACGGACTCCGCCGTCACCCAGGAGATGTTGGAGGTCGACGCCTGAGGCGCCGGGGCCCCCTCGGCGCGGCCGCGAACCGCCGGCGGGACCGCCGGCGGGCGTAGCCTCGATGGCGGCGCCGGGGCGTCGAGTACGCGGTGCCCCTCGGGGGCGAGCCCACCGGGACCTCCCGCCCGACTCCGGCGGTCGACCCCGCCGACGAGCGGTCGCCTTCCCGGGACGCACCGGACGCCGCTGGGACCGGGTCGGCCGGCGGCGAACTCCGCCGGTTACGGTGGACTGGTTCGATCAAGTCGAACGCCGGTCCGTGTGACCTTGGTCGGCTGTTGGGCGCTAGGGTGGCGCTCGGCAACGTGGCCAACCTTCATCATGCCCACCGGCCAGTGCGGCGAAGGGCTGCGCCGGTCCGAGTAGCGAGGAGACGTACCGTGACGGTTCGCGTAGGTGTCAACGGTTTCGGGCGCATCGGGCGCAACTTCTGGCGCGCCGCCCAGGCCAGCGGCCAGGACATCGAGATCGTCGCCTTCAACGACCTCGGCGACGTGGCGACGATGGCCCACCTCCTCAAGTACGACAGCGTCCTCGGCAGGCTGAGCGAGGAGGTCAGCGTCACCGACGAGGGCATCAAGGTGGGTGACACCACCATCAAGGCGCTCGCCGAGCGCGACCCGGGCAAGCTGCCCTGGAAGGACCTGGGCGTCGACGTGGTCGTCGAGTCGACCGGCTTCTTCACCAAGGCCGACGACGCCAGGAAGCACATCGACGAGGGTGGCGCGAAGAAGGTCATCATCTCGGCCCCGGCCAAGGGCGAGGACCTGACCGTCGTCCTCGGCGCGAACGACGACAAGTACGACGGGTCGCAGAGCGTCATCTCCAACGCCTCCTGCACCACCAACTGCCTCGCGCCGCTGGCGAAGGTCCTGCACGACACCTTCACCGTGGAGCAGGGTCTGATGACCACCATCCACGCCTACACCCAGGACCAGAACCTCCAGGACGCGCCGCACAAGGACCTGCGTCGCGCCCGCGCGGCCGCCGTCAACCTGGTGCCGACCAGCACCGGCGCCGCCAAGGCCATCGGCCTGGTGCTGCCGGAGCTCAACGGCAAGCTCGACGGCTACGCCGTGCGCGTCCCGGTGCCGACCGGCTCCGCCACCGACCTGACGGTGACGGTGGGCCGGGAGACCTCGGTCGACGAGGTCAACGCCGCGTTCAAGGCCGCGGCCGACGGCCCGCTGGCCGGCATCCTCCGCTACAGCGAGGACCCGATCGTCTCCACCGACATCGTCACCGACCCGGCCTCCTGCATCTACGACGCGCCGCTGACCAAGGTCATCGGCAACCAGGTCAAGGTCGTCGGCTGGTACGACAACGAGTGGGGCTACTCCAACCGCCTGGTGGACCTGACCGCCCTGGTCGGCTCGAAGCTGGCCTGACCGGCGCGCGCGAGCGAGGGGTGGGAAGGACAACCTCATGGTGACGAACACTGGGTCGGCGACCGGTGAGGACGGCCGGCCGGCCGTCGCGACGCTGGACGACCTGCTCGCGACCGGGGTCGCCGGACGGCGGGTCCTGGTGCGGGCCGACCTCAACGTGCCGCTGGACGGAACTCCCACCCCGGACCTCCCGGGCGGGAGGATCACCGACGACGGTCGGGTGCGGGCCTCCCTGCCCACGATTCGGGCGCTGGCCGAGGCCGGCGCCCGGGTGGTGGTGGCCGCGCACCTCGGCCGGCCCAAGGGGGCGCCGGAGGACAGGTTCTCGCTGGCCCCGGTGGCCAGCCGCCTCGGTGAGCTGCTGGGCACGCCCGTCGCGCTCGCCGACGACGTCACCGGGCCCTCGGCCCGGGAGACGGTCGGGGGCCTGGCCGACGGCCAGGTCGCCCTGCTGCAGAACGTGCGGTTCGACAGCCGGGAGACCAGCAAGGACGAGTCGGAGCGCGGCGCGCTGGCCGAGGAACTCGCCGGGCTCGTCGGCGAGGACGGCGCCTTCGTCTCGGACGGCTTCGGGGTGGTGCACCGCAAGCAGGCCTCGGTCTACGACGTGGCCAGGCGGCTCCCGCACTACGCCGGCGGCCTGGTGCTCTCCGAGCTGTCGGTGCTCCGCCGCCTGACGACCGACACCGCCAGGCCCTACGTGGTGGTGCTCGGTGGCGCCAAGGTCTCCGACAAGCTCGGGGTCATCGCCAACCTGCTCACCAAGGTCGACCGGCTGCTCATCGGCGGCGGCATGGCCTACACCTTCCTCCGCGCCAAGGGCTACGAGGTCGGGCAGTCGCTGCTCCAGGAGGACCAGCTCGACCGCGTCCGCGGTTTCCTCGCCGAGGCGGAGGAGCGTGGCGTGGAGCTGGTGCTGCCGGTCGACGTGCTGGCGGCCAAGGAGTTCGGGGCGGACGCCGAGTACCAGGTGGTGGACGCGGACGCGATCCCCGCCGACCGGCAGGGACTGGACATCGGCCCGAGGACGCGGGAGCTGTTCGCCGGCAAGCTCGCCGACGCGGCGACGGTCTTCTGGAACGGTCCGACCGGTGTCTTCGAGTTCGAGGCGTTCTCGGGCGGCACCAGGGCGGTCGCGGAGGCGTTGGTCGGCAGCTCGGCCTTCACCGTGGTGGGCGGGGGCGACTCCGCCGCGGCGGTGCGCGCGCTCGGCCTGCCCGAGGACGGGTTCTCCCACATCTCCACGGGTGGCGGCGCCTCCCTGGAGTTCCTGGAGGGCAAGGCCCTTCCCGGCGTCGAGGTTCTGGAGGACTGACACCAGATGGCAGCCAGGCAACCGCTGATCGCGGGCAACTGGAAGATGAACCGCAACCACCTGGAGGCCATCGGTCTCACCCAGAAGGTGGCCTTCGCCCTGCCGGAGAAGTACTTCGAGAAGGTCGAGGTGGCGGTGCTGCCACCGTTCACCGACCTCCGCAGCGTGCAGACCCTGGTGGACGGGGACAAGCTGCGGCTGAAGTACGGCGCCCAGGACCTGTCGCCGCACGACTCGGGCGCCTACACCGGCGATGTCTCCGGGGCGATGCTGGCGAAGTTGGGTTGCACCTACGTCGTGGTCGGGCACTCCGAGCGCCGCGAGTACCACGCCGAGGACGACGACCTGGTCAACCGGAAGGTGCGGGCGGCGCTCAAGCACGGTCTGCGGCCGATCCTCTGCGTCGGGGAGCCGCTGGAGGTGCGGGAGGCCAGCGGTCACGTCGAGCACACCACCGCCCAACTGCTGGCGGGGCTCAAGGGGCTCCGCGCGGAGCAGGTCGCCGACGTCGTGGTGGCCTACGAGCCGGTGTGGGCGATCGGCACCGGCCGCGTCGCCACCCCGGCCGACGCGCAGGAGGTGTGTGCCGCCATCAGGTCCGCGCTGGCCACGAAGTACGGTGACGAGGTCGCCGGACAGGTGCGCGTGCTCTACGGCGGCTCGGTGAAGTCGGGCAACATCGGCGAACTGATCGAACAGCGGGACGTGGACGGCGCCCTCGTCGGCGGTGCCAGCCTCGACGGGGACGAGTTCGCCAAGCTGTCCGCCCTCGCCGCGGGGGGCCCGCTGCCCTGATCACGCCAACGGTGTGGCCTTCCGGTCGACTCCGTTGCGTGATTGACTGCCGGGTACCCTGTGATGCCTACCGCCGTACTGCGAGGATGAGATGAAGTTCTTCCTGCAAATCACACTGGTGATCTCCAGCCTGGCGCTGGTGATGTTGGTTCTGCTGCACAAGGGTCGCGGCGGAGGGCTGTCCTCGCTCTTCGGAGGCGGGATGCAGTCCAGCCTGTCCGGTTCGAGCGTCGCGGAGAAGAACCTGACCAGGATCACCCTGTTCGTTACGGCTATCTGGGTGATTTGCATCGTCGCGGTGGGATTGCTGCTCAAGGTGGAGTAATTGGTATGACGTGGCGTTCGCGCGCCACGTCGTGACGGCGGGACGTCGCGACCGGCGGGGCCAGCGGGTCCCGCCGGGGTCGTGAGTGGCGACGATCGAGGATCGCAGGGGTGTTGAGGGCCGATGGCAGGTGGTAACGCGATCCGCGGCACGCGGGTCGGTGCTGGGCCGATGGGGGAGTCCGAGCGTGGCGAGTCCGCCCCGCGACGGCGCATCTCCTACTGGTGCGCGAACGGGCACGAGTCGCGTCCCTCCTTCGCGGTGGAGGCGGAGATTCCGGAGATGTGGGACTGCCCACGCTGCGGTTTCCCGGCCGGCCGCAACGAGGAGAGGCCGCCGGACCCGCCGCGGACCGAGCCGTACAAGACCCACCTGGCCTACGTGAAGGAACGGCGTAGCGAGGCCGATGGCAGGGCCATTCTCGACGAGGCCCTGTCCCGGCTGCGGCAACAGCGGGGACGCTGATCACGTCCGCTGTCGCTGGCGGCGACCACGGGTGGCCGGGCCCGGCGTGAGCCGGGGAACGGGATTTCGGGACCAGTCGACGGCCCGGCACGTGACGACGTGCCGGGCCGTCGGTGCGCGTGGGGGTGGTCGGGCCTGCCGGGGGCGCGCGTCTCGACCGCCGACCGGCGTGCGGGGTAGTGAACCCCTCGTGCCGTCGAGACGCCGTCGAGACCCCTGTGGGAGCCGGTCGTCCGCGCCGGCGCGGACGTGCGGTGCGTGCCGCGACGTCACGGCGAGGCCGGCGGCGGTCGCCGTGGCCCGCCCGCGTTCCGGGCCCGGTGGGGTGGCGTGGTGGGCCGCCCGCCTGGGTTCCTGCCGGGCTCTCACGGCGGTGGTAACCCGGGGGAGTGGGTGACCACTGCGGAAGGAATCCGAAATTCCCGGCATATCACGCGTCCTGTTGATCTTTGCGCTCACACGTTCGGGTCAAACGCTCCAGCGTGGATTCGGCGTGGCGCCGCGACGTCCGATGACTACCCTGCCGGTTTGTTCCCGGCGCTGTCCGTGGTCCGCGACGACGCGTCCCCGTGTCCCGCCAACCCGTGTGCCGAGGTGACGTCCGCTGGGACGGGCAGGGAACGGCCGGCGATCCCGAATCCGTGCGAGCCAGAGGATCACCGTCGTGCCAGAGCACAGCCAAGCCTTCGACTTCCGGGGTTTCACCTGCGAGATCCGCATCGTCGACGCGGAGGACCCGACTCTCGCCCCCCTCGTGCTGCTCGGTGGGGCGTTCCAGGACAAGCACTCGTGGGCTCGGCACGAGCGGGAGTTCCTGCGTCGCACCTCGGTGGTCACCGTCGACCTGCCCGGCTGGGGGTCGGCGGACCCGCTGCCCCGGCAGTACGGGGTGGACTTCCTGTGCGAGGCGCTCCACCACCTGCTGGTGAGCTCGGGCCTGTCCCGGGTCAACGTCGGCGCGGGCTCCTACGGCAGTGGGATCGCCTATCGACTCGCCCAACGGTTCCCCGGCCTCGTGGACAGGTTGGTGCTGGTGGGCACGATGACCGAGCTGCCGGAGCTGGCGCGGGCGGACGTGGAGAACACCGTCCGGCTGCTCAAATCGGGCGACCGGGACACCTTCGCCGAGCGGGTGATCGAGCTCCTGCTGTGCCAGGACCCGGGAGTGGTGGTGCGCAAGCGCGACGTTCTGCGCCGCCTGCTCGGACGGCAGCTGCGCCAGCTCGGGGAGGACGCCGCCGAGAAGTACGTGCACAACACCGAGCGGTTGCTGGCCTACCGCTGGGACCGCTCCACCAGCCCGCCGACGCTGCCGATCCTGGTGATGACCGGGGAGCACGACCCCTTCACCACCCCCGAACTCTGCCGGGAGGTCGCCAAGGACTGCCCGGACGCCAGGTTCACCACCGTGCGGGACTCGGACCACCTCGTCTACCTCGAACGTCCCGCCGAGTTCGTCGAGGTGGTGCTGACCTTCCTGTCGGGGGAACCGGTGGACGTCCTGCCCTGCTGCACCCCCGTGGAGTACTTCGGCGCCGCCCGGCCCTGACCGGGGCCACGCCGCCGAGCAGGCGCTGACCCCGGGTGGCTCGGCGTGCGGCGCGGCCGTGTTCCCGGGGGCCGGGTGGACCGGTGCACCGTGGCGGCCGGTGCGGCGCGTTGGCCCCAGTGAGGTGGTGGAGCCGCCGAGCCCCGTCCTCCCGCCGGTCGGGAGGACCAGGGGCGGGACCACCCGTCCGACCGGCGGCTGAGGGCTCGCCCCGGTGGTCGTGGCGCGCCTCCCACCAACGCGGGTACCGGCGGGGTCGCGCGTCGCCTAGTCGAGCAGCAGGGTCTTCAGGTCCAACCGGCGCAGCACCCGGTCCGCCGCCGCCGGGTCGACTCCGGGTTCCTGCCGGGCAGCCAACACCTCCGCACGCGCCGCCGCCAGCACCGTCGACTCGATGTCGCGGAGCGCGTCCCGTTTCCGGCGCAACGCCTCCATGCGTTCCCGCTGCTCCTCGTCCTCCGGGTCACCGCACAGCTTCGCCTCCAGCCGGCTGGCCCGTTTCCGGAGCAACGCGCTGACCTGTTCGGACAGCTCGGCCCGCTCCTCCCACTCCGTGATCTGGCGCAACGCCGCCCGGTGCGCGCGGCGCGCCACCGCCCGCTCCTCGGCCTCCTCCACACCGGCGTCCGAGGACACCCCGAGCAGCCGCACCACCAACGGCAGCGTCAGACCCGCGAACAGCAGGGTGACCACCAGCACCGTGCAGGCGATCACCGTGAGCTCAGCGCCCGCGGGGAAGGGGGAACCGTCCTCGGTGGTGGAGGGCACGGACAGCGCCAACGCGAGCGTCGCCAACCCCCGCATACCGCACCAGGTCATCACCACCGCCTCCGCCCTCGTCCTCGGTGCGGACGAGGCGTCCCGCGACCGTCGTAGGGCCAGCCACGCGCCCAGGAACCACAGGAGGCGCACCGTGACGACCACCGCGCACACCACGGCCGCGTGCAGCAGCATCGTGCCCAGTTCGCTGCCGGCCTCGGTCACCACCTGGCGCATGTCCAGCCCGATCAGGCCGAAGGCCAGGCCGGTGACCAGCAGTTCCACCACGTTCCAGAACGAGCGCTGGGTGAGGCGCTCGTCCGCCTCGTCGACCTCGCTGTGACCGCGCAGCTGGAGGGCGAGGACGACCACCGCGATCACCCCGGAGGCTCCCAGCTCCTCCGCGCCGAGGTACACGGCGAAGGGCAGCACCAGGGTGAGCGCGGTACTGCCCGTGCTGTCGGTGATCCGGGTCAGGAAACTGCGGGCGACCCAGGCCACCCCGAGTCCGATCGCCACCGCGGCCACCGCGCCCAGGAGGAACCGCAGCGCCAGCTCACCCACGTTGACGTCCTGCTCCCGGACGGTCGCCGCGATCGCCGTCTGGAAGATCACCAGGGCTGCCGCGTCGTTGAACAAGCCTTCGCTCTGGAGCACCGCGAGCAACCTGCGGGGGATGCTCACCCGGCCGGCGACCGACTCCACCGCCACCGGGTCCGGGGGCGCGACCATCGCGCCGAGCGCGATCGCGCCCGCGATGGCGACCCCCGGCACCAACAGCGCCAGCGTGGTGGCGACGGCGACCGTCGTCGCGACCACGAGGCCGATGGCCAGCGTGACGATGCTGCGCCACCGGGTGCGGAACACCGCCCACGAGGTGCGCTGGGCGGCGGCGAACAGCAGCGGAGGCAGGAAGAGTGGCAGGATGAGGTCTGGATCGAGGTCGAACCGGTCCGGGAGGCCCGGGATCACCGCGACCGTGAGCCCGAGGAGCAGCATCAGCGCCGGCCAGGGCAGCCGGAGGCGGTCACCAACGCCGACGAGCAGCACCGCGCCGAGCATCAGGGCGATGACCAGCAGCAACACACCCATCGGCCCAGCATCGCAGCCTGGCGGCCCTCGCACCCGGCGAAGCGACCCAGCCTCGCCCGCCACCCGGCTCGCACCACGGTGGAGCCGGGCGGCGCGGGTGCCCCGAGGGCCGCGCTGGACCACCCCCGACGCGGGGGCGGCCAAGGCCCGCCCGGTGGGTTCGGTGACGCGGCGCGGCGCGCCGCCGGGCGGTGCCGGCGAGCGTGGCCCTGTTCGCCGGCGAGCTCGTGATCCCCTGCCGGGAGCCATCGCGAGCCGACGTCCGCCGGTGTGGCCACGGGCGGTGGTGAAGGGAACGCCGCCCCCGTGAACCGCGTCGGGCAGGACCAGACGCGGAGGAGTTGGGGGACGGCGCCGGCGCCGGAGTCATCCGACCGGGGCGCGGCGAGACCCTCCCCACGGCGGTCACGGTTCCGAGAACACCCTGTCGAGACGATCCCCGCCCGGGGGAGGGCGCCGAGCCGAGGTCCGTCCGAGCCGGTGCGAGTGTGGAGCCGGGCAACCCTCCACCGGACTGGCACGCCGAGGGCTCCTCGACCGGACTGGACGGCGTCCGGGGCCGGCCAGCCGCGCCGGTGCGCCCCGAACGGCTCCACCCCACCGGACTCCCACCAGTCCGCCGAAGGTACTCGGCGCGTCCCACCCACGAGATGGCCGCGACGGCCGGACCCGGGCGGTCAGCTCAGGGGGCCGACATGGTTCGGGGCCCGCCCCAGCCTGGGACGGGCCCCGAAGGGTGCGAACGGACCGCGCTCAGGGCGCGTCCGCCGGAACCCGGGCCGCCGCGCTCTCGTCCAGCAACCAGCGGGTGGCGACCCGGCCGGTCGCGCCCGCCGCCGGGACCAGCACCGGATCGACTCCACGCAGCGCGGCCCCGACCGGCTCCGCCTTCGCGGCCCCCGTCGTCAACAGCCACACCTCGGCCGACTCCCGGATGGCCGGCAGGGTCAGCGAGATCCTGGTCGGCGGCGGCTTCGGGCAGTCCCGGACCGCGACCACGGTCCGCTCCGGCTCCCGCACGGCGGGGGTCTCGGGGAACAGCGAGGCGGTGTGCCCCTCCTCCCCGACCCCCAACAGGCAGACGTCGAAGCGCGGCACCCCGGCCGTCCCGCCCTGCTCGACCGACCGTTCGGCGAGCAGCCGGGCGTACGCGGCGGCCGCCGCCTCCGGGTCGTCCCCGAACTCACCGTCGGAGGCAGCCATCACGTGCACCCGCGCGGGGTCCACCGGGACGTGGTCGAGGAACGCCGTCCTGGCCAGTGTCTCGTTCCGCTCCGGGTCACCCGAGAGCAGGAAGCGCTCGTCGCCCCAGTAGAAGTCGACGAGTGACCAGTCCACGGCGTCCCGGGCCGGGGCGTCGCGCAACCGTTCCAGGACGGCGCCCCCGGTGCGGCCCCCGGTGAGCACCACCGACGCCGAGCCCTTCGCGGCCTGGGCGTCCACCAACGCGGTGAGCAGCCGTGCCGCGACGGCGGGAGCGAGCAGGTCAGGAGTGCGGTGCACCACCACCCGGGGGGTGGTGTTCCCGTCGGTCGAACTCATCCGCTCTCCGTCCCTTCCGTGGTCGGCGGGGTGTCCTCACCTCGGGATAACGAGGACTCCCCCCGGGAGGACCTGCCCACGCTCCCCCGACGGGCGGGCTTGGGGGCAGCCGAACGCCGTGCCCCGGTCCGTTTCGCCGCGCCCGTGGCCGAACCGGTGGTCCTGCGGGTGCCGCGCTTGGCGGTGCCGCCGCGACCGCTCGTGCCCTCCGAGGCCGTCGGCTCCGACCCGGGGGACTTCGCCGCGCCACCCTTCCGGCCGCCGGCCCCGCCGGCCCCGTCGGAGTCGCCGGCCCGCGAGGTGGACCCCGCCGACGTGGCCGTCCGGCGCCCGGCCGACCGCGCCGCCGGGCTGGACTTCGCCGTGGTCACCGAGCCCCTGGCGGCCACGACCTTCGACAGGGCCTCCAGGGTGTCCTCGTACACCTCGTCGGGGTCCAGCCGGCGCAGCTCCTCGATGAGGCAGTCCCGCACCGACCTGCGCGGCAGCGCGATCGTCCGGTCGGGCTGCCCCGGCTGGGTCAAGGTCGCCAGCTGGCCATCCGGCCGGACGAGCTCGATCAGCCCTGACCGGCGCTCCAACACCACCGACACGATGCCCTGCCCGCTGGAGGTGCGGACCCGGCGCACCGGGATGTCCAGGCAGGACGCGAGCCAGCCGGCGAGCAGCTGGGTGGAGGGGGAGTCGGCGGTGCCCGTCACCGTCGCCCGGGTCACGGGCTCGTGCGGCGGCAGGTCGAGGGCGGCGGCCAGGTAGGCGCGCCAGGAGGTCAACCGGGTCCACGCCAGGTCGGTGTCCCCGCCCCGGTAGGAGGCCCGCCGCTGTTCCAGTGAGCGGACGGGGTTGCGCTCCGACTTGGCGTCGGTGATGCGCCGGTGGGCGAGCTTGCCGATCGGGTCCTCGGCCGGCACCTTCGGTGCCTCCAGGGGCCACCACGCCACCACGGGCGCGTCGGGCAGCAACAGGGGCACCAGGCAGCTGGCGCCCTCGTCGGCCAACGGCCCGTACATGCGGAGCACGACGACCTCACTGGCCCCGGCGTCGCCACCGACGCGGATCTGCGCGTCGAGGCGGGCGGCCGCCTTGCGGGCCCCCCTGGCGAGCACGATGACCCGGCAGGGGTGTTCCCGGCTGGCGTCGTTGGCGGCCTCGATGGCCTGTTCGGCCTGGCTGCCGTCGTCGGTGATGATCGCCAGCGTGAGGACCCGGCCGAGCGCGACCGCGCCACCGGTCTCCCGGATCTCCACCAGCTTCTTGTTGACCTGGGAGGTCGTGGTCGAGGGCAGGTCGATGATCACGGGCGCCTCCAGTGACGTCCGGTGCGGGCCATCATCCGGTCGGCCGACTCCGGTCCCCAGCTTCCGGCCCGGTAGGGCTCGGGACTGCCTTCCTTCTCCCAGTACCGCAGGACGGGGTCGAGGATCCGCCAGGACAGCTCGACCTCCTCGTTGACCGGGAACAGCGACGGTTCGCCGAGCAGCACGTCCAGCAGCAGCCGCTCGTAGGCCTCCGGCGAGTCCTCGGTGAAGGCGTGGCCGTAACCGAAGTCCATCGTGACGTCGCGGATTTGCATCGAGGTGCCCGGCACCTTCGACCCGAACCGCATCGTCACCCCCTCGTCCGGCTGCACCCGGATGACCAGCGCGTTCTCCCCGAGCTCGTCGGTGGACGTCGAGTCGAACGGCAGGTGCGGGGCGCGTTTGAACACGATCGCGATCTCGGTGACCCGCCGCCCCAGCCGCTTCCCGGTGCGCAGGTAGAACGGCACCCCGGCCCAGCGGCGGGTGTTGACCTGCATCGTCATCGCCGCGTAGGTCTCGGTGGTGGAGTCCTTGGCGAAACCGCCCTCCTCCAACAGCCCCGGAACGAGCTGGCCCCCCTGCCACCCGCCGGTGTACTGGCCGCGGGCGGTGGTCTCCGAGAACGGTTCCCACGGTTTGGTGGCGGCGAGCACCTTGATCTTCTCGGTGCGCAGCGCCCGGGGGTGGAAGGAGACCGGCTCCTCCATCGCGGTCAACGCGAGCAGCTGGAGCAGGTGGTTCTGGATGACGTCCCGCGCCGCGCCGATGCCGTCGTAGTAGCCGGCCCGACCGCCCAGGCCGATGTCCTCGGCCATGGTGATCTGCACGTGGTCCACGTAGTGCGCGTTCCACAGCGGTTCGAACAGCTGGTTGGCGAAGCGCAGCGCCAGGATGTTCTGCACCGTCTCCTTGCCGAGGTAGTGGTCGATGCGGAACACCGACTCCTCGGGGAAGACCTCGTTGACGATCTTGTTCAGTTCCTGGGCGCTCTCCAGGTCGTGCCCGAACGGCTTCTCGATCACGACCCGACGCCACTGCTCGGGGTTCTGCGCGGAGAGACCCGAGCGGGCCAGCTGCCGGCACACCGTCGGGAAGGCGCTGGGCGGCACCGACAGGTAGAAGGCGTGGTTGCCCCCGGTTCCCCGCACCCGGTCGAGGTCGGCGACCGTCGTGACGAGGTCGTCGAAGGCCTGGTCGTCGTCGAAGCTCCCCGAGACGAACCGCAGCCCCTCGGAGAGCTGCCGCCAGACGTCCTCCCGGAACGGGGTGCGGGAGTGCTCCCGCACCGCCTCGTACACCACCTTGCTGAAGTCCTGGTCCGCCCAGTCCCGTCGGGCGAACCCGGTGAGGGCGAAACCCGGGGGCAGCAGCTTGCGGTTGGCCAGGTCGTAGATGGCGGGCATCAGCTTCTTGCGGGAGAGGTCACCGGTGACCCCGAAGATGACCAGCCCGCTGGGGCCGGCGATCCTCGGCAGGCGCTTGTCCCGGTCGTCCCGCAGCGGATTGCGCCAGTGTCTGCTGGTCACGGGGTCGTCTCCTGGATCGCTGCGACGAGTTGGGCCAGGCCGGCCGCGCGGTCGGTCAGGTGCACCCGGAGCACGGGCCTGCCGTGGTCGGCCAGCACCTGGCCGTCCCCGAGCGCCTGCGCCAGCTGGAGGGTGCCGAGGGTGTACGGCCGGCCGGGAACGTCGAGGTCCTGCTCGTTGTCCCCGGTGAGCTGGAGGAACACCCCGTTCTGGTGGCCGCCCTTGTGGTACTGCCCGGTGGAGTGCAGGAACCGGGGTCCCCACCCGAACGTCGTCTGCGCGCCGGACCGGCGGGCCAGCTCCGGCCGCAGGACCGACGCCGAGGCGTCCTGCTCCCGGTCGAGGTAGGCCTGCACGGCCAGGTAACCCGACGGGGGCGTCTCGTCCAGCAGCGACCGCACCACCGCCGCCAGCGACCCCGTGTCGGTGGGCTGCCACCGCCCGGGGGCGTACACCTCGACCGCCCCGTCCCGGAGCAACGGCTCCGGGCCGGAGGCCGCCCGCTCCGGGGCGTCGAGCAGCGCCCGAGCCGCCTTCTTCGCCGCCTCCACGTCCGGCTGGTCGAAGGGGTTGATCCCCAGCAGCCGGCCGACGAAGGCGGTGGCGAACTCCCACAACAACAGGGAGCCGCCCAGCGTGCCGGACACCGTGAGCGCCGCGGTCTCCACCGGGTTACCCAGCACGACGGTGGTGGCGTCGTCACCGGCGTCGACGAAACCCGGCGCGGAGGTGTTCTCCACCGCCACCGGGAGCAGTCCCGTGCCCTCCTTGCCCGTCGACTCGGCGATGAGCTGCTCCGCCCAGTCGGCGAAGCCGGGGAACCCGGAGTCGTTGTCGGCGAAGACGACCTTCTCGGCGCCCTCCGAGTGCGCGACCCCCAACGCCGCGGCCAGCCGCAGCGCCGGGTTGTCGGGGGAGTCGGCTCCGAGCGCGGGCGCCGCCGCGGCGGCCTCGGCCAGCAGGGAGGCGATGTCCGCTCCGGCCAGGCCCGCCGGGACCAGCCCGAACGCGGTCAGCGCCGAGTAGCGTCCTCCCACGTTCGGGTCGGCGAGGAACACCCGCCGGTAGCCGTTCTCCCTGGCCGTCGACTCCAGCGGGGATCCGGGGTCGGTGACCACCACGATGCGGCTGGCCGGGTCGATGTCGTTCGCCCGGAACGCGGCCTCGAAGATCCGCCGGTGGCTGTCGGTCTCCACCGTCGACCCCGACTTGGAGGACACCACCAGGACCGTCCTGGACAGGTCACCGGACAGTGCCTCGGCGACCTGGGCCGGATCGGTGGTGTCCAACACCACCAGCGGCACCCCGGCGGCGGCGGTGATGACCTCGGGGGCGAGGGAGGAACCGCCCATCCCGGCCAGCACCACCCGGTCGACGCCCTCGGCGTGGAACTCGCCCCGGACCGCCTCGATCTCCCCGACCAGGGGACGGGAGCCGCGGTGCAGCCCCGTCCAGGCCAGCCTGATCGACGCCTCCGGTTCGGCCTCCGGACCCCACAGCGTCGCGTCCTGGTCGGCGAGACGGGACGCCACCCGCTCGCCGACCAGCCGTTCCGCGACCGCGGCGGCCTCGGCCGCCGCGGTCGCCTCGGTGAACTCGACCGTCACTCCCGGCCCGTCACCGGATGCCGTCGCTCCCGTCATGCGCTCCCCCCGGACTCGGTGGCTGCCCTCAGCTGTTCGGTGACACTGTCCAGCAGTTCGGTCCAGGATTTCTCGAACTTGTCGACACCCTCGGTCTCCAGCACGACGTAGACATCGTCCACGTCCACCCCGACCTCGGAGAGCCGCTCGAAGACGCGCTTGGCCTCCTCACCGGTGCCCCGGACCTTGTCGCCCTCCACCCTGCCGTGGTCGGCGACGGCCAGCAGGGTCTTCTCCGGCATCGTGTTGACCACGTTGGCGGTGACGAGCTCGTCGACGTACAGGGTGTCCGAGTAGTCGGGGTTCTTGACCCCGGTCGACGCCCAGAGCGGGCGCTGCGGCCGCGCGCCGGCCTCGGCGAGCGCCTTCCACCGTGGTGAGGAGAACACCTCCTCGAAGGCGGCGTAGGCGAGCCGGGCGTTGGCCACGGCGGCCTTGCCGCGCAGGGCGGAGGCCTCCCCGGTGCCCAGGGCCTCCAACCGCTTGTCCACCTCGCTGTCGACCCGGGACACGAAGAACGAGGCCACCGACTCGATGGTGGCCAGCTCGTGGCCGGCCCGCTTCGCCTGCTCAAGCCCGGTGAGGAAGGCCTCCATCACGTCCCGGTAGCGCTCCACGGAGAAGATCAGCGTCACGTTCACGCTGATCCCCTCGGACAGAGCCCTGGTGATGGCGGGCAGGCCCTCCAGGGTGGCCGGGATCTTGACGAACAGGTTCGGCCGGTCGACGGTCTTCCACAGCTCCCTGGCCTCCGCGGCGGTGGCCTCGGTGTCGTGGGCGAGTCGGGGGTCCACCTCGATCGAGACCCGACCGTCCACGGTCCCGGTGGCCTCGTAGGTCTCCCGGAACACGTCGCAGGCGTTGCGGACGTCGGTGGTGGTGATCTCCCTGACGGCCTGCTCCACACTGGCGCCCCGCGCCGCCAGCTCCCGGACCTGCGGGTCGTAGGAGCTGCTGTCGGCGAGGGCACCCGCGAAGATCGTCGGGTTCGTGGTGACGCCGACCAGGCTGTAGTCGCGGATGTAGTCGGCGAGCTGGCCGGAGCTGATGCGGTCCCTGGACAGGTCGTCCAACCACACCGACACGCCGGCCTCGGACAGTGCCGCGAGGCGCTCGTTGCTGCTCACTTGGTTCCCTCCACTCGCGCGATGCTGGTCCGGGCGGCGTCCACGACGGCCTCCGGGGTGAAACCGAACTCCCGGAAGAGGGTCTGGTAGTCGGCGGACGCGCCGAAGTGTTCGATGGAGACGATCTGGCCGGCGTCGCCGACGAAGCGGTGCCAGGGCTGCGCGATACCGGCCTCCACGGCGACCCGGGCCCGGACCGACGGCGGCAGGACCTGGTCGCGGTAGCTCTGGTCCTGGGCGTCGAACCACTCGACGCACGGCATGGACACCACCCGGGTTCCCACGCCCTCGGCTTCCAGGGCCTGCCGTGCCTCCAGGGCCAGGGTGACCTCGGAACCGGTCGCGATGAGGACGACCTCCGGGTTCCCGTCGCCGGCGTCGGCGAGCACGTAACCACCCCGGGCCACGCCCTCGGCGGAGGTGCCCTCGTGCACGGGCAGGTTCTGCCGGGTCAGCGCCAGCCCGACGGGGCCCTCGTCCCACTCCAGCGTGGCCCGCCACGCCGCGGCGGTCTCGTTGGCGTCGGCGGGGCGCACCACGGACAACCCGGGGATCGCCCGCAGCGAGGCGAGCTGCTCGATGGGCTGGTGGGTGGGGCCGTCCTCACCGAGCCCGATCGAGTCGTGGGTCCACACGAAGGTGGACCGGGCCCTCATCAGCGCGGCGAGCCGGACCGCCGGCCGCTGGTAGTCGCTGAAGATGAGGAACGTGCCGCCGTAGGGCCTGGTCGGCCCGTGCAGCGCGATGCCGTTGAGGATCGAGGCCATCGCGTGCTCGCGGACACCGAAGTGCAACGTGCGGCCGTAGGGCTGGGCGTTGAACTCGCGGGTGGAGATGCTGGTGGGACCGAAGGAGTCCACCCCGCTCATGGTGGTGTTGTTGCTCTCGGCGAGGTCGGCTGAGCCGCCCCACACCTCCGGGAGCACGTCGGCGAGGGCGTTGAGCACCTCACCCGAGGCCTTCCTGGTGGCCAGTCCCTTGGCGTCCGGCTCCCAGGTGGGGAGCTTGTCCGTCCAGCCGTCGGGGAGCCTGCCGGCGGTCAGCCGGTCGAACAGCTCCGCGCGGTCGGGGTTGGCCTTGGCCCAGGCGTCGAAGGACTTCCGCCACTCGGCGTGGGCGGCGGCACCCCGCTCCACCGCGAGTCGGCCGTGGGCGAGCACCTCGTCCTCGACCTGGAAGTTCTTCGCCGGGTCGAAGCCGAGGATCTCCTTGGTCCTGGCGACCTCCTCCTCGCCCAGCGCCGCGCCGTGGGCTTTCCCGGTGTTGCGCTTGGTCGGCGCGGGGTGACCGATGACGGTGCGCAGGACGATCAGCGTCGGCCGCTCCGTCTCCGCCTTCGCCTCGGCCAGCGCCGCCTCGATCGCCACCACGTCCTCACCGCCGTCGACCCGCAGGACGTGCCAGCCGTAGGCCTCGTAGCGCTTGGCCGTGTCCTCGGACAACGCGATGTTCGTGTCGTCCTCGATCGAGATCTCGTTGGCGTCGTAGATCACCGTCAGGTTGCCCAGCTGCTGGTGACCGGCCAGCGAGGAGGCCTCGGCGGTCACGCCCTCCTCGATGTCGCCGTCGGAGGCGATCACGTAGATGTGGTGGTCGAACGGGCTCTCACCGAGCGGGGTGTCCGGGTCGAACAGGCCGCGCTCCCGGCGGGCGGCCATCGCCATCCCGACCGCGGAGGCCAGCCCCTGCCCGAGCGGGCCCGTGGTGATCTCCACCCCGGGGGAGTGCTTGTACTCCGGGTGACCGGGGGTCCTGGAACCCCACTGGCGCAGCTGCCGGATGTCCTCCAGTTCCAGGCCGTACCCGGCCAGGAACAGCTGGAGGTAGAGGGTGAGGCTGCTGTGGCCGGCGGACAGGACGAAGCGGTCGCGTCCCGCCCAGTCCGCGTCACTCGGGTCGTGGCGCATGACGCGCTGGAACAGCGTGTAGGCGACGGGCGCGAGGCTCATCGCCGTGCCGGGGTGGCCGTTGCCCTTGTGCTGGACCGCGTCGGCGGCGAGCACCCGCAGGGTGTCCACGGCGCGGGTGTCCAGCGCCGTCCAGTCGGCGGGCAGGTTCGGTGTGATCAGCTGGTTGAGGTCCTCAGTGACGGACACGGACAGTGCTCCCCATTTCCTTCGGTGCGGCCTGCCGGACGGCGCTCCGTTGCACCCTCGGGCCGGACACGCTGTCGTCCCTGGTCCGGCCGCCAGCCTAATAGCGGCTTTTGATCTCGGTGATCTCGCAGCCCGTCGCGTCACGGGTGCCCGGCGGGCGCTCCACTCACACGTAGTGCGGCGGTCACCCTCGTCGCGGAATCCGCTACCGGCTGTCACCGGAACGCTCCAGTCTACGCCCCACCTGCTGGTCCGGTTCCGTAGCGCGGCTACCATTCCGGTGGCCCTGCTGTCCAGGGGTCTGACCCGAACTGACGAGGAGTCCCATGTCGCCGGGGAGCGCCGCACGGAGCGCGTCATGAGCACCGTTGCCACTCCTGTCGCACCCCGATCCCGATCGCTGCGTCAGGTCCTACGCGCCTATCTGTCCCTGATCAAGCCGCGGGTGGTCGAGCAGCTGCTCATCACCACGATCCCGGCGATGCTGCTCGCCCAACGGGGGGTGCCGTCGCTCTGGCTGGTCCTGTGCACCCTGGTGGGGGGCACGATGGCCGCCGGCAGCGCCAACGCGCTGAACTGCGTCATCGACGCCGACATCGACTCCGTGATGAAGCGGACCAGCAAACGTCCGCTCGTGCGGGACCAGATCTCCCGGACGCACGCGCTGGTGTTCGCCGTGTCCCTCGGCGTGGCCTCGTTCGTCGTGCTCTGGACGACCACCAACCTGCT
Organism: Actinoalloteichus caeruleus; assembly: GCF_049311605.1. Classification (NCBI taxonomy): domain Bacteria; kingdom Bacillati; phylum Actinomycetota; class Actinomycetes; order Pseudonocardiales; family Pseudonocardiaceae; genus Actinoalloteichus; species Actinoalloteichus caeruleus. The sequence goes on along the minus strand of NZ_CP186005.1, from coordinate 4,287,995 downwards.
CGCGGCGGTCTTCGCCGTGGCCACCATCCTGTTCTACGTCCTCGTCTACACGATGGTGCTGAAGCGTCGGACGGCCCAGAACATCATCTGGGGCGGGGCCGCCGGCTGCATGCCCGTGGTGATCGGCTGGTCGGCGGTGACGGGGACGATCCACTGGCCCGCCCTGGTGATGTTCGGCGTGATCTTCTTCTGGACCCCGCCGCACACGTGGGCGCTGGCGATGAAGTACCGCGAGGACTACGAGCGGGCTGGCGTCCCGATGCTGCCGGTGGTGGCGGAGGCCAGCCACGTCTCCCGGCAGATCGTCATCTTCAGCTGGGTGATGGTGCTCTGGTCGCTGCTGCTGGTGCCCGCCGCCAGCTGGATCTACCTGCTGCTCGCCGTCCTGGGCGGTGGCTGGTTCCTGGTCGGCGCCCACCGACTGCACTCCGGTGTGCTCCGGGGGGAGGAGGTGCGGCCGATGCGCCTGTTCCACCTGTCCAACAGCTACCTGATGGCGGTGTTCGTGGGCCTGGCCGTCGACTCCGTCATCGGCTGGCCGGTCTTCGGCTGGCCGTTCTGACCGAGGCTCGTCGACCTGACCGGTGGCCCGCCGGCGCCGCCTCCGCCCGGGCGGCGCCGGTCCGGGCGCGTCGCCAGTGCCGGTTCGGGACCCCGAGCACCTCACAGGCCTCCTGGCGGAGGCGCACCACCTCGGTGCGCACCTGGGCACGCGCCGGTGGTGACGTCCGAAGTCCAGCCCGGTGTCGTCGAGCGCCACCAGCACGGCCCGCGTGGCGTCCGGTGCGCCGCCCAGCGCCCGGCGGATCACCAACGAGTCCTCCGCGTGGTCCTCGTTCCTGTGCCGCACCACCGCCGCGACCACGGCGGCGGTGAAGGGGGTGTCCGCCGGTGTCGTCATCGTGTCCTCCGTGTCGTGCCTACCGGGGCGGGTCGGTGGTGGGCGGGTCGGCTGACCCGACCCGCCCGGCAGCCCAGCCCCGCCACGGCCCGGTGTGACGGGTTCACCGATCGACACCTACCGTGTTCGGCGGATGGCTCGTTGGGCAGAATGGTGCAACGCGACATCGGGCGAGCGGCGGCCCACACGGGCGACGCGGTGTCAGCGGCCCGGCGTTGACGCTCCCCGGTGGGACGACCCGGCCGCCCGGTGGGTGTGACACCGTCCGCGAGTCACCACGGCCACGTCTCCGCCACGCTCACAAGGAGAAGAGTTGCGCAACTCGTCACGGCACATCACCGGCGCGGTGCTCGGCGTCCTGCTGACACCGGCGATCGGCTGGGGGCTCGGGTGGGCCTCGGGCGAACTGGTGCGGGCGTTCCGGGTCTTCGACGTCGGCGTCGACCTGCTGCTGCCCAGCCTCGTCATCGTCGCGATCGGCCTCGCGATCGCGGTGCTCACGAGCGAGCGGGTCTCACCGGTCGCCGCTCTCGTCCCCGGCGTCGCGTTCCTCGCGGCCGGGCTCCTGTTCATGGTCAGCACCGGCACGGCGACCCGCGTCATGGGGTGGCTGGGTTCGGTGTCACCGGCGTTGATCTCGCTGGCGTCCTTCGGGTTGCTGTTGCTGTTGGGCACGGTCCTCGTCGCCTCGGCGCTCATGCCGGGGCGGTGGCGTGAGCCCGGCACGACCGGCCCCGCGGTGGGCGACGGCATCGGCAGCCACCCCGGGGCACCCTTCCCCCGCCCGGAGGACCGCTCGCCCTGGGGGACGACCTGAAGGCGGGCCGACGGCGGGCCGGCGGGCGCGGACGGACCGCTCCCCACCGGGGATGACGGCGCGGCGCGCGCGGTCCACAGCACCAGGACCGTCGAAACGGGTGGACGGGGGACGCCGAGCTGACGATGATCGGACGGGTCCCGGGCGGTGCCCGCCGTGGCACCGACATGCTTGCCGGAGCCGGCGTCGACCGCGACGCGGTGGCAGCCCGCCGACGAAGGAGAGCCCATGAGCGTCGAGGAGCCGCACTGGTTCCACCGCTGGGAGGGGGAACTGGCGCCGCTCGACCACCTGCGGATCGCGGAGCTGCTGTCAGCCGCCTTCGCCAGCACCTCCCACCACTTCCGCGACGCCCGGAGCTGGGCCGGTGCCCGGCCCGAGCTGCGCCTGGGCGCACGGGTGGGGGAGGCGGTGGTGGCGCACGCGGCCGTGCTGCGCCGGTTCGTGCGCGTGGGGGAGACCGACCAGCTCGTGGCTGAGGTCGGCCTGGTGGCCGTCCACCCCGACGCCCAGGGGAACGGTCTGGGCGCCCAGCTGTTGGCGAGGGTGGAGGACCGCCTGCGCCTCCTGGGGGTGCCCTTCGGCCTGCTCAACACCGACCGGACAACGGCCACCTTCTACGCCCGTTCCGGCTGGTCGGTGTTGACCGGGGTCGCGAGCAGGTGGGCCGACCCGGACTACCCGTGGCGGCACGCGGACCTCCGCGACCCGCTGCTGGTGCTGCCCGTCGCCGCCCCGCTGACCCGGTGGCCGGGTGGGGACGTCGTGGACCGCAACGGCGGCGTGCTCTGAGCGGACGACAGCACGACCCGAGTCCCGTGCCCGCGTGGCCGGGCCAACCGAACAGGAGGTGGGCGGGTGGGCGCACCCGAGATCGCACCGCTGGACAGCGGTGAGTGCCAGGTGTGGTGGGCGGCCAGGGACGCGGCGGACCCCGGGCTGATCTCCCTGCTCGACGACGCCGAACGCACCCGGCACGACCGCTTCCGCCGCGAGGAGGACCGGCAACGTCACCTCGTCGCCCGAGCGCTGTCCCGGATCGTGCTGGGAGCGCACCTCGGCCTGGACCCCCGCGATGTCCGGTTCCGCTACGAGTGCGCGCACTGCGGTGAGGAGGCGCACGGCAAGCCCGTGCTGACCCCGGACAGCGGGCTGCGGTTCTCGTTGTCCCACTCGGGCGAGTCCGTCGTGCTGGCGGTGTGCCGGGGCGGTGAGGTCGGCGTCGACGTGGAGGAGGTGCGGGAGAACCTCGACGTCGACCGGCTGGGCGACACCGTGCTGTGCGAGGAGGAGCAGCGCACGGTGGCCGCGCTTCCCGCCGAGCGGCGGCAGGACGCGTTCTTCACCTACTGGACCCGCAAGGAGGCGGTGCTCAAGGCGGTGGGCCTCGGGCTGGCGTTGCCGATGCGGTCCGTGCTGCTCTCCGGCCCCGACGAGGCGCCCGCGATGGTGGACTGGCGCTCGGAGCGGCCGCCTCCCGAGGCGCTGCGGCTCTACGAGCTCGCTGCCCCGGCCGGCCACCTGGCCAGCCTCGCCGTGCTGGACGCCCGCCCGCTGCGGATCCGGGAGCTGCCCGGCGACCCGCTGTTGGCGGGCGCGCCGGAACCACTGCGCTGACCCCACCCAGCGGCGCGACCGCCGGCCGCCACCTCAGGGCGGCCGGTGGCCGGGCGGGACACGGTGTGCCGAGCGCCACAACCGGAGGCCCCAATCCGGACGAGCTCCGCCGGGAGGCGCCCTGACCTGGCACAACGCCCCAGTCCACTCGGAGTGGACCCGCCGGTCCGGCACGCGCCTCCCCGATCACGGCGGCGCGCCCGACGTCACCGAGCGTGACTGATGGCGTCGAGTCGCCTACGTTCTCGCACGGAACGAGGACGAGGCGGATGAGTCATGGACGGGACCGGGCGGCGGTGGTCCCCAACCGTCGGGCTCGCGCCCGCTGCCCCGCCCGTCCACATCGTCCCTGGTCGGCGCGCTGCGCAGTGGGTGGTTCCTGGCGGCGCCGCCGGTCGGCGGCGGTGGTGGACGTCACCGGGTCGGTACGCCGCCAGAGCCGGCGGTGGCCGGCACGCGGTCACGATGATGGGGTGGCCGCGTCGGGCGGAGACCGCGTGCACGCTCGCGAAGTGGGAGCAATAACGTGACCAGTGGACACGACGCGTCCCCGGAATGGGGAAGCGCAGGGCACACGAGTGGGGCAAGGACCCGGCGGACTCGGGGGCGGCAATGGTGATGGCGGACCACGCGACAACCGATCAGGGCAGTGAACCTGACCTGCTCGGGGAGTACCGAGCGGGTTCCTCGTTCTTTCTCACCGCACCCAGGCACAGCATGCTCGCCAGTGGGGCGGGCGACGTCCTGCCGGTGGAGAGCACCGCGGCCACTCCGGCCGCGTTGGCCGGTGAGGTCGACGACGCGCTCGGTCGGTGGGGCGGTACCCAACGGGTCACCGCGGGCGGCCCGGCGGTCGTGGTCGGCGCCGTCCCGTTCTCCCCCACCAGCCCCCCGCACCTGGTGCTCCCCGCCCAGGTCCGGTGGAGCGGACCGGCGCGCTCGGGCTGGCGCTCGGTACCGCCGGTGTCCTCCCACGGCTGGAGCGTCCGGCCGGATCCTCCCGCCGACCGGTACCTGGCGGGCGTCAGCAAGGCCCTGGAGGCCTTCGACGCCGGTGAGTTGGAGAAGGTCGTCCTCGCGAGGACCTTGCGGTTGACAGCCGGGGAACCGGTCGCCGTCGCCCGGCTGCTCGCGCACCTGGCCCACCGTGACCCCACCGGGTACACCTTCGCCGTCGACCTCCCACCCGAGGGGAGCCGGACGCGCACCCTGCTCGGCACCAGCCCGGAGCTGCTGGTCCGGCGGTCCGGGACCCGGGTGCTGTCCAACCCGTTGGCCGGGTCAGCCGCCCGCAGCCCGGACCCGGTCGAGGACCGGCGCCGGGCCGCCGCCCTGTTGGCCTCGGAGAAGGACCGGCACGAGCACGCGCTCGTCGTGGACGCGGTGGCGGAGCGCCTCCGCCCCCACTGCCGCGAGCTGGAGGTGCCGTCCGAACCCTCGCTCGTGACCACGGCGACGATGTGGCACCTCTCCACCCGGGTGGCGGGTGTCCTGGACGATCCCGCTCCCTCCGCGCTGGAACTCGCCGCGGCCCTCCACCCCACGCCAGCCGTCTGCGGCACGCCGACGGAGACCGCCAGGAGGGCGATCGAGGACATCGAGCCGTTCGACCGGGGGTTCTACACCGGGACACTGGGGTGGTGCGACGCCAACGGCGACGGCGAGTGGGTGGTCGCGATCCGCTGCGCCGAGGTCGCGGGCGAGTCGATCCGGCTCTATGCCGGCGGCGGCATCGTCCCGGGATCCGACCCGCACGGCGAACTCGCGGAGAGCTCGGCGAAGTTCCGCACCCTGCTGCTGGCGATGGGGCTGGACCAGGAGCTCTGACGCGCCCCGCCGGGGGCGGCCGCACTCGAGGAGCTCACGCCCGGCCGGCCGCGACCTCCGCCAGGTAGCCACGGGCCAGGTCCTCGTGGAAGAGCCACTCGTCGAAGCTCGACGCGTCGTTGATGCCCAGCGCGAAGCGGTCCGCGATGCGCGGGTACGCCCCGATGGCGCCGAACACCTCCATCAGGTGCGCTGGCGGCGGTTGGCGGAGCATCATGTTCGTCAGCGTGGTCGCGTGGCGCGCGTAGTCCCAGTAGGCCTCGAACGTGTCGCGCATGAACTCGGCGTCGTAGGGCCGGTCGCCGTGGTCCAGGATCGCGCGCAGGTAGACCGCGGCGCACCGCGCGGCGTTGTTCGACCCCTGGCCGGAGATCGGGTCGTTGACCACCACCGCGTCGGCCATCCCCAGCACCAGGCCGCCGCCCGGCAGCCGGCCGACCGGGTGCCGGACCTCCGGGCTCACTGCGCCGGTCAGGACGCCCCTGTCGTCGGTGAGCTCGACGTCGCCGCAGCGTTCGTACTCCCACGGGAAGTGCTCCCGCATGAGCTCCAACGCCCTGTCCAGGTGCGCCTGGGGCCCCCGCACGTCGGAGAAGGCGTCGAGCGGCCCACCCGGCACCGCCTCGTACAGGATGATCTCGCAGGGCCCGCTCGTGGTCAGGGACGGCATGGTGAGCATCTCGCCGCCGCCCGGCGCGATGTTGAAGCGGAGCGCGTCGACGTCCGGGTGCTCGGGTCGCCGGGTCATGCCGTGGACGTAGGTGACCGACAGGGCCCGTTGCGGAGCCGAGTACACCGACCGGGTCGGGTCCCGGTCGAAGAGCCGCACCAGGTCACCCTTGCCGGCCGCCACGATCACCAGGTCGTAGAGCCGCGCGAAACCGTCGAGGTCGGAGAGGGTCACCGAGTGGATGACGACCCTGCCGCCGGCGTTCTCGAACTCCTCCAACCAGCGGGGCATCTTCAACCGCTGGTCCACCGAGTGGGCGTGCCCGGGCAGGGAGCCGAACCAGTTGACCGCGCGGGAGCCGTCGGGCCCGGCCACGGACATCCCGAAGCCGCCCGTGTCGGGAGTCTCCTCCTCCCACAGGTGCAGCCCGTAAGCACGTTCGTGCTCCAGGGACGGGTGGAACATGAGCTGCGTCGACATGACCCGCCCGCCCTGGATCTCCTCCGCCGTGCGGGCGGACATGATCGTGACCTCGTAGTCGTGGCGCAACAGGCTCAGGCCCAGCTGTAACCCGGACTGCCCGCTGCCCACGATCAGAATCCTGCGCATCCGTTCTCCTCCTCCTGCCCGACCGGGTTGGCGCGGCTACCCTCACCGGCACCGCGCGCGGAGCGGGGTCGCCGTCGGCGTTCCCGCATTCCTCGTCCCGATGGGCGGCCAGCTCGGTGGCGGGGCCACGGTCACCTCGCACTGGCTGTCACGTCCTGGGAACGCGGCCCCGGAGAATCAGGCGACCACGGCCTCGCGGAGTTCCTTCCGCAATTGGGGAGTCAGAACGTGTCCGGCGTTCTCGACGAGGAGGGTCATCTGGTAGGCGACGACCTTCATGTCGCAGTCGGCGGTCGTGAGAACGGTGAGGCAGGAATTCTCGGCGACCGTCATGATGAGCACGAACCCGTGTTCGTTCCGGATGACGGTCTGGTCGTAGGAACCGAGGTCGAACAGTCGGGAACTGCCGTGCGCCAGGCTCACCAGGCCACTGGAGAGCGCCGCGAGCTGTTCGGCGTGTTCGTTCGGGACCCCGTCCGAACAGGTCAGGGGTAGGCCGTCCACGGACACCACCGCCGCGTGCACGACGCTCGGTGTCAGGGAGACGAAGTTGTTCACCAACCAGGCCAGTTTCTGGGCCTCGGCGCTCCTGGGACGACTCATCTTGCTGGTGGCCTGCTTCCTCGCCGCACGCGGGCGGATGTCGTCGCCGCCCACGTGGGGGAGCCGGGACGACGGGCCGGCGGACGGCGTCGACGTGGACGGTGTGAGCCCGGGGGACGGCCGGCCGGGGAAAGGGAACGGCCAGCGAACTCGTCGGCGTGCGGATATCCCGGGAACGGTGTTCTTCCCCGCGACGGGGTTATCCGGGGTGTCGAGGTGGGGCCGGTCCGTCGGCCGGAATGGGATGCCCTCGGAAGGAGGGGGGTCGGCCGGGTTCGGTGGTCCGGGCGAGTGTGCGGGAACGACTCGACCATCTCCCCAAACGCGTGACGAGTACCCTGGGCCGGCGCAGCCTAACACGATCGAGTAGCTCGGGTAAGGGTGTCACGCTCTGAACAGGAATTTAGTGTGAACGGGGAGAACAATCCCGCATTCGAGTGGCAGTGCTCACCGTCGGTGATTGATGGGATCGGTATTCCCCGTCCACCGTCGGCCGTGCTCCACCGCCATTGGAGTGGAGCGAGACGAGGTCGGAGAGCCGCGCCGGTGGGCGACCGCGGCCCGGGTGGTCCGGAGGGCCGTGGCCCGGTGCCGGGCCGGTGCGGCACCGGCCCGGCGTCGGTGCTCAGCGGTGTGATGAGGGGTAGGGGAGCATCGCCATCTCCCTGGCGTTCTTGATCGCGGCGGCGACCTGGCGCTGTTGCGGTGCGGTCAGGCCGGTCACCCGGCGGGAGCGGATCTTGCCCCGATCCGACAGGAACCTGCGGAGCAGGGCGACGTCCTTCCAGTCCACCCGCGTGACCCCGGCGGCCATCAGCAGGTTGCTGCGTCGGCCCACCGGGCGGTGCCGTCCTTTGTTACCTCGGGTCGCCACGGCTCACCAGCTCGACTTGCGCACGCCGGGCAGTTCACCGCGGTGGGCCATCTCGCGCAGCCTCAGCCGGGACAGGCCGAAGGCCCGGTGGAAGCCGCGGGGCCGCCCGTCCACGCTGTCCCGGTTGCGCAGCCTGGTGGCGCTGGAGTCGCGAGGCAGCCGCTGGAGGGCGAGTTGGGCGGTCTCCCTCTCCTGGTCGGTGGAGTGGGGAGACCGGATGGTCTCCTTCAGCTCCGCCCGCCGCTCCCGGTGCCGGGCGACGAGTACCCGACGCCGCTCGTTGCGCGCGATCTTGGACTTCTTGGCCATCAGCGTTCCTCCCGGAACTCCACGTGGCGACGCGCCACCGGGTCGTACTTCCTGATGCGCATCCGGTCGGGATCGTTGCGCCGGCTCTTCCTGGTCACGTAGGTGTAGCCCGTGCCAGCGGTGGACCGGAGCTTGATGATCGGACGCAGTTCGGACCTGGCCATCAGATCTTCACCCCCTGTGCTCGCAGTTCGGCGACCACCGCCTCGATGCCTCGCCGGTCGATGGTCCGCAGACCCTTGGTGGATACCCGCAAACGGACCCACCGTCGCTCGCTCGGCAGCCAGAACCTCCTGTCCTGGAGATTCGGGTTCCATCGCCGGCTGGTGCGCCGGTGCGAGTGCGACACCTGCTTGCCGAAGCCCGGGCGACGCCCGGTCACCTGGCAGACGGCTGACATTCGACACCTCCCCACTAGTGAAAATGACAATCGTTTCTTATTCTAGGCGGCAGTCGGCGCCGTGGGTCGGGGTGGGGGCGCGGCCCGGGGTATGCGCAACCTCTTATTGGTGTTGAACACCATTTTCAACTAGCCTCGCGCCGAGGCCGGGAGGTACCCGGCCCGTGCTGTCGTGAGGAGGAGTTGACGTGCCCGGCGCCCCCCGTCCGACCCTGCTTGTCCTGGCTGGCTACGCCGCCGAGGAGGTGGAGCGGCAGGCCGCCGAACTCGTCGACGGGACCACCGCCGTGGTCCACCACGACCTCGCCCTCATCACGGAGGGAGTGGTGCGACGGCGCCTCCGGGTGGGAGCCGACGACGAGACCCGCGTGCTGGAGCTCGCCCACGGCTGTGTCTCCTGCACCCTGCGCGAGGACCTGCTCCCCCTCGTCCGGCGGCTCGCGCTCGACGACACCGTCACCCGGGTCGTGCTGCACCTCGACCCGACCCTGGAACCCGAGGCGGTGTGCTGGGCCCTGCGCCACGTCGTCGTCGAGGACGGCCCCGTCCTCGACCTCGTCGACCTGCTCGGGGTCGTCACCGTCGTCGACGAGGGCAGCTGGCTCTCCGACGCCACCGGCGACCGCGAGCTGGTCGAGGACGGCAGGGCCGGCAGCGCCGACGACGAACGCACCGTCGCCCAGGTCGTCACCGCGCAGGTCGAGTTCGCGGACCTCGTGCTGCTCACCGGGCAGGCCACCGATGCCTGGACCGCTTACCGGACCGGGGCCGTGCTCGACCGCCTGGCACCACGAGCCCGGCGGACCTCCCACCGGGCCGACCTCTGGGCCGAACTGGCCGAGCTGCCACCGACGGCCCGACGAGGTGAGGTGGACGACGCGCACGCCCCGCTGCTCCGGGGTGAACCCCCCGTGGAGCCCGACGCGGGCGTCGAACTGGTGCTCTTCTCCGCGCGGCGCCCCTTCCACCCCGAACGGCTGCACGACGCGTTGGACGTGCTGCTGGACGGGGTAGTCCGCTCACGTGGACGTGTCTGGGTCGCCACCCAACCCGACGTGGCCCTGTGGCTGGAGTCCGCCGGGGGCGGGCTCCGGGTGGGGCACGCCGGGCCCTGGCTGGCCTCGGCCGACGGGGAGGTCTGGGGGTCCGTGGACGCGGAACGAGCCGCCATCGCCGCGGCCCGGTGGCACCACCGCTACGGCGACCGCCACCAGGAACTGGTCGTGCTCACCCACCGCGCCTCCGCGGGCGAGATCACCACCGCGTTGCGGGAGGCGCTGCTCACCGAGGACGAACTCGCCCTGGGCCCGGCCGGCTGGCGGCGGTTCGACGACCCCTTCGGCAGCTGGCACACCGAGCCCTGCGAGGACGGCGCCCCGGAGCGGGACGCCGGCGTCGAGACGACGAAAGGACTGGACGAACAGTGAAGAAGGACATCCATCCCGACTACCACCCGGTCGTGTTCCAGGATTCCTCGACGGGGGAGTCGTTCCTGACCAGGTCCACCATCACCTCGGAACGACGCGTCGAGTGGAGTGACGGCAACACCTATCCGCTGGTGGTGGTGGACGTCAGCTCGTCCTCGCACCCGTTCTGGACCGGGACGCAGCGGTTGGTCGACACGGCGGGCCGGGTGGAGAAGTTCCGCCGCCGGTACGGAGAACGGGCGCCGGGAGGCCGGCGCGGGAACGAAGGAGGCCGTTGATGGCAGTACCCAAACGCAGGATGTCCCGCAGCAACACCCGCACCAGGCGTGCGCGGTGGAAGGCCACGGCGCCGGATCTGGTGCCGGTGGTGATCCGGGGCGAGCGCCGGCTCGTGCCCAGGAACCTCCTGCGCCACGTGCACCGCGAGGTCTGACGCTGGCCGTGGACCGGCCCGCCTGACCGGTCGGGGCGGACGGGCGACCAGACCCGGCGCACGCGCGGGTCTGGTCGTGGGCCGCGCGCCGTCAGTGGTCGTCGTAGTGGTCGCCGTGTTCGGCGTGCCGGTGGCCGTCGTGGACGTAGTCCACGTGGTCGCCGTGGGGCACGGCGACGTGGCCGCAGTCCACCCCGTGCCGGTGCGGGTGACCCTCGTGCGCTTGGTGGGACGTCGGCTCGCACTCGTCGTAGTGGTCCTCGTGGGGCCGGTGGAGGTGGCCGTCGTGGACGTAGTCGACGTGGTCCTGGTGTGGCAACGCCACGTGCCCGCAGCCCTCACCGTGCCGGTGCGGGTGTTGGGTGTGCTCGCTGTGCGCGGTGGTCATTCCGACTCCTCCTGACACCTTTCGCCGTCGTGACGAGGCTAGGCAGCCCAGGTCCCGCCCGCAGGGGGAGAAGGGCGCGCCGGGTGGGGAGCCGCCCCGTGGAGTGGACCTCCCGTGGAGCCCTCGGCGTCCTCGGGGTCGTGCTGGAGCCGGTGCGTGCCTGGACCGGGTGAACCCGCACCCGTCGTCGGGCGTTGTCCACCCCACCCCGCGTCGCCCGAGCGGGGCGCGGCGGTGCAGGATGGCGGTCCGGATCGGACACCCATCGCGACCGCCTCCTGGGGCCGGCCCGACCGGAGGACCCGAGGAGGACGACACATGCGGTACCCGCGGCGGTTCGTGGCCCGGTCCGCTCCCCGGCCGGGCGGGCGGTCGGGATGAATCCGGCCGACCTGCTGCTCGACCTGCGGGCCCCCTTCGTGCTGCTCCTCGCGGGTGCCGTGCTCGTGTTGGAGTCCGGCGTCCTGATCGGGCTGTTCCTGCCCGGCGCGTCCACGGTGCTGGTCCTCGGTCTTGTCGCCGACCTCGGGGTCATCCCCCTGCCCGCCGCCCTGGCGCTCGCGTTCGCCGCGACCGCGCTGGGCGCCCAGTTGGGGTACCAGCTGGGCCGCCGTCGAGGGCTCGGCGTCGCGGGTGGCGTGGCGCGTCGCGGGTTGGCCCGCGCGGGCGTGGGCGGGGCGCGGGAGCGCCTGACGCGGCTCCTCGACCGGGGCGGTGCCCCCACGATCATCGGCGCGCACTGCGTGGCGCTGGCGCGCACGCTCGCGCCGCGCCTGGCCGGGACCTCGGGAGTGGCGTGGCGGCGGTTCTCGGGTGCGAACCTCGTCGGCTGCGCGCTCTGGTCCTGGACTCTCGTGCTGGTCGGGCACTCCGCGGGTGCGGCGTTCGACCAGGTGCGCGCCGCCGTCGGTCTGCTGGGAGCCCCCCTGCTGGTGGTGGGCGCGCTGGTCGTCGCCGTGGTCCTCCTGCTGCGGCGGCGGGCGCGCCGGATGGGCGGAGCCGGAGGAGCGGGCGAGTGGGTGGAGCTCGTCGAGGGACCGGGCGCGCCGGCTCCTCGGAGCGGCGCCCCGGGCCCGTCGCCGTTGTCGGGGCCCGACTGACGGCGAGCGGAGGCGGAAGCGGTCCGCGTGGGCACGGGGCGTTCCGTCCGTCGTGGCGGCGGGCGCCGGTTCGCCGTCAGCCCGTCTCCGAGGCGGGCTCCCGAGCAGCGCGGGCGCTCTCGGCGCCGAAGCGTCCGACCGAGACGTGTTCCTGCGCCAGCCGGCGCAGGGTCGAGCTGATGACGTCCCCCAGCACCATGTTCAGCACCGCCTCCTCCAGGACGCTGCTGGCGTCGCTTTCGGCCGGCACCGTGCGCATCTCCGCCGCGGCGAGGTGCTCGGCGGCCGCCGCGTACTCGTCGAGCAGTCCCAGGAGGTTCGCCTGGCCCAGCTGCCGGAGCTGGACGACCAGTCCGACGAGTTGTTGCCGGGCCGGGTGGTTCTCCCTGATCCGCCACCCCCGGCGGTGGAACAGGGCGTCGGCCTCGGCGCTGGCCTCCCGCCACAGCCCGGTCTCCCGGTGGTCCCGGTGATCGCGAGCGGTGGCCCTCCCGGTCACGTCCCGGGGCGGGGTGGACCGCCTGGAGTCGAGGTCGGCGACCAGGTCGCGCACGGTGGCCATCGGGAGACCCCCGACGTCCACCAGTGCCCGGACCAGGTTGAGGCGCCGGACGTGCGCCGGGCCGTACCGGGGCGCGACCCCGGTGGCCTCCCTTCCCGGTGGGAGTATGCGTTCACGCAGGTAGTACTTGATCGTGGGCACCGGTACACCGGTGCGGCGGCTGAGTTCCGCGATCCGCACTGTTCCTCCTGAGGTCGACACGGCGAGTGCTGCCGCCGGATTAACCCGGAGTGACAGTTTAGGCGCAGAACGTGTCGGCTTACGCCATCCATCCGAAGTATGCTTCGTCCCGTTTCTGCCAAAACGTGGTGAGTGTCCGACTCATGCCGCCCGAACGGGTGCCGCCCGGTCGCGAGTAGTGCGAAGCGGACCAGCCGGGCTCGGGCGTCGAGTCATCCCGTCTCGACCTCCGCTTCGTCCATGACCACGGCGGGTGCGGCAGGCCCTCCCCTCGGCCGGGCCCCGGGATCCGGCGCCCCGGGGTGCTCGGGAGGCCCCCGGTCGGTCGAGCGGCGCGTCGTTGTCCGGAACCGGACGGGACACCCGGGGCTCACCTGTTCGTGGGGCATACCCGTGGGGGGTATCCTTGGTCGCGTTCCCCGGTCGCCGAGCGGGCGGTCGGGGGAGGGGACAACCGCGTGGGAGGGTGACGATGGCGAGTACGACCTACACCGTGGAAGGCATGACCTGCCAGCACTGCGTGCGGTCCGTCGAGGAGGAGGTGGGGGAGATCGAGGCGGTGACCGGGGTGACCGTCGACCTCGCCACCGGCCGGTTGGTGGTCGACAGCAGCGCGGAGATCGCGCCGGACCTCGTCCGAGCGGCGGTGGCCGAGGCCGGCTACACGCTCGCGAACTGACCCACGTCCCACGGGACGGCTTCGCGGGGACGCGCCGCCTCCGAGGTGCGGTTCCGCCGGCCCGGCAGGACCATCGACCGGTGCGCATCCTGGTCACCGGAGCAACCGGGTACATCGGAGGTCGGCTGGTCCCCTTGCTGCTCGAGCGGGGCCACCAGGTCCGCTGCCTGGCCCGGGACCCGAGGAAGTTGCGGGACGTCCCGTGGGCCCACCGGGTGGAGATCGCCAGGGGGGACGTGCTCGACCAGGAGAGCCTCCGGTCGGCGATGGACGGGCGCGACCTGCTCTACTACCTCGTCCACTCCCTGAGCGGCCCGGAGTTCGCCACCACGGACCGGCGGGCAGCGCTGCTCACCGCCGAGGCGGCCCGCGCGGCCGGGGTGCGGCGGGTCGTCTACCTGGGAGGGCTCCGCCCTCCCGACGCGCGCACCTCCGAGCACCTGGCGTCGCGGACCGAGGTCGGGGAGATCTTCCTGCACTCCGGGGTGCCCACGGCGGTGCTCCAGGCCGCCGTCATCCTCGGGTCCGGCTCGGTCAGCTTCGAGATGCTCCGCTACCTCACCGAACGCCTACCGGTGATGGTCGCCCCCAGGTGGGTCCGCAACCGCATCCAACCCATCGCCATCCGCGACGTCCTGCACTACCTGGTCGGCGCCGCCGACCTGCCAGCGGAGGTCAACCGCACCTTCGACCTCGGGGGACCGGACGTCCTGACCTACCAGCGGATGATGATCCGCTACGCGGAGGTCGCGGGACTCCCGGCCCGGCACGTCATCCCCGTTCCCGTCCTCACCCCCAGGTTGTCCTCCTACTGGATCAACCTCGTGACGCCGGTTCCCAGGCGCATCGCCGGGCCACTCATCGACTCCCTCGCCTACGAGGTCGTGCGCACCGAGGACGACATCAGCCAGTACGTCCCGGACCCGCCGGGCGGCCTCCAGGACTACGAACAGGCCATCCGGCTCGCGATGGCCAGGATCAGGGACGCCGAGGTGGAGACGCGGTGGGCGAACGCCTCGGTACCCGGTGCCCCGTCGGAGCCCTTGCCCACCGACCCCAGCTGGTCGGGCGGCTCGCGGTACCAGGACGTGCGGGAACGACGGGTGCCCGTACCCCCCGCCGAGGTCTGGCGGGTCGTCGAGAGCATCGGCGGCGAGAACGGCTGGTACTCGTTCCCCCTCGCCTGGTCGGTGCGCGGCTGGCTCGACCGCCTGCTGGGCGGCGTCGGACTGCGCCGTGGCCGCCGGGACCCGCGCCGCCTCCACGTCGGGGACGCCCTGGACTGGTGGCGGGTGGAGGAGGTCGAGCTGGGGGCGCTGCTGCGGTTGCGCGCCGAGATGAAGATGCCGGGGAGGGCCTGGCTGGAGATGGCGGTACGGCCGGAGGACGGGGGGAGCGTCTACCGGCAGCGCGCCGTGTTCCTCCCCCGGGGGCTCGCCGGCCAGCTCTACTGGTGGGCGGTCTGGCCCTTCCACGACCTCGTCTTCGGGGGCATGGCGCGCAACATCGCCCGCGCGGCCGAACGTGACGCCAGGGCGCGGGTGGGAGCCGGGCACGAGCCGCCGGCGTCGACCTCGTGGCCGGCCAGCTCGACGCACCCCACCGACTAGCCTGGACGGATGGCTCCCAAGATCGCGACCAACCAGACCGTCGACCGCGTCGGCCTGCTGGACTTCCTCCGCGACCGCCACCGCGCCGTGCTCATCACCCGGCGCTCCGACGGCGGTCCCCAGGCCTCGCCGGTCACCGCGGGTGTCGACCAGGAGGGCCGGATCGTGGTGTCCACCTACCCGGAGCGGGCCAAGGCGCGCAACGCACGCCGCGCGCCGGAGGTCAGCGTGCTGTTCCTCTCCGAGGACTTCGACGGGCCCTGGGTCCAGGTGGACGGCACCGCCGAGGTGGTGGACCTGCCAGACTCGGTCGAACCGCTCGTCGACTACTACCGCGCCATCGCCGGCGAACACCCCGACTGGGACGAGTACCGGGAGGCGATGCGCCGACAGGGCAAGTCGTTGGTCAGGATCACCCCGACCCGCTGGGGACCGGTGGCCACCGGTGGCTTCCCCGCCCGGCTGGCCGACTGACGGAGGTCGACCACGCCGGGGCGTGGACGTCGGGGCCCGGACGCGGTGGCCGGACCCCGACGGTCACGGGGGTCAGGGGTTGGACAGCGTCTGCTCCGCCTCGCGGAAGAAGCGCTCCACGCCCTCCTCGATGGAGATCCTTCCGTGGCTGATCTCCTCATCGATCCGCGACATCAGCCGTTCGACGCCCGCGCCACCCGGCGGGGGCGCGATTCCCGGCTCACCGAGCATGTCCTCCACGCTGGCCTCGTACTCGTCGATCACCACGTCGACGCCCTCCAGCTCGGCCTGCTCCCGCTGGGTGTTGGTCGCCGGCAGACCCCGGTTGGCGCCGAAGATCGAACCGACCTCCGGGTCGTTGATCATGAAGTCGATGAACTCGGCCGCCACCTCGGGGTGCTCCGACCGGGCCGAGACGCTCATCAGCATCGACGGCTTGAAGTACAGCCCGAGCTCGTCGGTGTCCGAGGGGTAGGGCGCCAACGAGAGCTCACTGCCGTAGGTGTTCTGGGCGCTCGCCATGAAGTTGTCCCAGCCGAACTCGGCGATGACCTGGCCCTTGCCCAGCGCGGTCGCGGTGTCGCCCTTCACGAGGACTTCCGGCGGGATCGTCGTCCCGTCCTCCCGCATGCGCTCGCTGATCTCCCAGAACTCGGTGAGGTCGGCCTCGTCGAAGCCCAGCTCGCCCTCGTCGGTGAAGATCGTCTTGCCCTCCTGGCGCAGCAGCACGTCGAGCATGTGCAGGTGCTCACCCAGCGCGCCCGTGGCCCACTGCCGCTCGGGCAGGTGATCCCGGACCACCGCGATCGCCTCGTGGAACTCCTCCCAGGTCCAGCCCGCCTCGGGCAGCTGGGCCCCGGACTCCTCCCACACCGCCGCGTCGTACTGGAAGGCCATCATGTTCCGGCCCACCGGCACCGCGAAGTACTCGTCGCCGATCATGCCGGCCTCGTCGAGGCCGGGCAGCAGGTCGTCGACGTTGAGCTCCTCGCCGATGTGCGGGGTCAGGTCCAGCAACTGGCCCCGCTCGCTGTACTCCCGCAGGTAGGTGTAGTCCATCTGGATGATGTCGGGAGCGTTGCCGCCCGCGGCCTCGGTGGCGAGCTTCTGCCAGTACCCGCCGAACTCGGAGTACGTCGTGGTGATCTTCACGCCGGGGTTGCGCTCCTCGAACAGCGCCACCGCCTCGTCGGTCCGTTCGCCGCGATCCGGGTTGCCCCAGAACGTGTAGCGCAGCTCGATGGTCCCGTCACCGCTGTCCGCTCCGCACCCAGCCACTAATGCTGTCACCGCGAACGCGGCCGACGTGGCCGCCACCCTGGTCCGCCAGGACCGCCTGGTTCTCAACGACACTGTTGTCTTCCTCTCCCGGATTGCCCCCCGCCCTGGAGGCGGGGTCAGCACGTTCCGACGGGCGCGGGGCGCGACGTCGGAACGGCAGTCTGCGGCGGAACGCGGTGAAGGGTCACCTCGCTCCGGCGATGTGCTGGTGGGCGTGGGCCCCACCCCGCCCGGAGGCGCCGGCGAGCCGGTGGCGGTGGGGCGGGTCGCCCGGTGTCCCGCCCCCGTCACCCGCTGGCCGGGATCGCTGGCGGTGGTACGACCACGACGGCGGTCCGGCCCAAACCGGCACCCGGAGGTCAGCGGTGGGCGTGCCTGGCGTCGCGTGGCGAGGCCGAGAGGATGCCCGCATCGGCGTCTCCTTCGACGTTGCGGTGCCGCGACACGTCGCGCGGCGGCCTGGACCTGACCCGCCCCGCGACTCCACTCGCGGTCGCGCTCACCGGTGGGGGCCGGACAGGCCCCGGGGGCGGTGGGTGGCGTCACCGTAGGCCGGGAACCGGACATTCTCAAAGTCGCTGGCCAATATCGGCCTGCCAGCCGCCCTCGGGGGCCGTCACCGGCCGCGACACGGCGATGACGCAGGTCAGCGGGCTGTCACCTCGGGTGAGGCCGGGACCACGCAACGATCACGGAATCGGATGAAACGGACGTGCGGCCGGGGTCCCGTCCCCTCGGCCCCGCCGGGCCGGGCGCGCACCGGGACGGCTGGGCCGGCGGGACGTCGGCCGCCGAACCCGGGAGGGATCCCGCGCCCGTGGCCCCTGGCTCGTCCGGTGGCGGCGCACGCCGGGTCGAGGGGAGCGACGTGCTCGCGGGCTGACGGCCCGGGAGGTCGCGGCCGGGGTGTCGCGGGCGCTGCCTGAGGCGGGGCGTGGTCGCCCGCGCGGGACATCGCGTTCCCGCGTTCGAGGCCCCGTCGTCGCCCGGCGGGGGAGCCCCGATGGCACTCCGCCCCGCCACCCGGTGGGCGGCGGGGCGGGCGGACCGGCATGTTCGGTCAGGCCGAGACGGCCCAGAACACCGCGTTGCCCACCTGGGCGTGGAGCCCCTTGGGATGCGCCCGGAACAGCGGCTCCGTGCCGAAGAGCACGGTCCGCGCGCCGCGCTCAGCGACACCGCTCACCACGGAGGCGGCGCCGGCGGCCGCTCCCGGGCCCCGGTCCCCCGCGCTCCAGTGGCCGGCGACGAGGGGGCCGTCCTCCTCGTAGCGCTGTTCGACCCGCACCTCCGGGCCCAGCTCCGTGAACCACAACGGCGAGTACACGAAGGAGTGGTCGGGGGCGTGGGTCCCGACGGGACCCGAACCGCCGGAGACGGCGACGACGCCGTTGGCGTTCGACGGCCCGGCGACGGCGGAGACCGTGAGCAGGTCCGCCTCGGCGTTGAACGTCGCACCGGTGCCGCCCCGGGTCACGACGCCGCCGACCTCGAGGAAGTCGTCCAGCGCCGAGCGCGCCGCCACGGACAGGGCGGAGTAGCGCAGTCCGGAGGAGACGTAGAGGACATCGACGTCCGACCAGTCGAACCCGTCGTCGAGCACGGCCGTCGACACGGACCGGACCTCGAAGCCCAGGTCCCGCAGCACCAACGACTCGTCGGCGGACGCCGCCGCCGCGACCACCGGCCGGTGCAGGGGGACGCCCCGCTCCCCGTGCGCCGAAGCGGTGAAACGGACCCCGTACCGGTCGGCCACGGTCCGCGCCTCCGACCTGGCCGACGCGGGCAGCACCACGGAACCGTCGTCCAGCCGGTGGACCGCCTGACCGCCGGCCAGCAGGGCGTTCACCGCCCGCACGTCCCCGCCGTCCACCACGTCGAGGGCCAGGTCGGATCCTGGCGGGGCGTCCACCGCACCCGTCGGCCCAGCGGCCGCCACCGGGCTGGTCGCCACGGCGGGTGCCTCGTCGGGCACCACGTCCACGGACGCGCCCCACAGCAGGCCGTGGCTCCACCCCGAGATGTCGTACATCGTGGGAACGTCGGTCGAGATGTCCCGCCCCGCCTCCAACATCACGTTCGCCAGTCCCCGTTTCGGCTGGTGCATGTCCACCAGGTACGAACCGGCGGGGTAGGACGCACCGCCGAGCCGGAAACCGGCCTCCGCGCGTTCCACCCGCACGTCGTGGGCCACCAGGTGGTCCACCAGGCGGGCCGCGGCGGCCTCGGAGCGTTGTCCCGGGCCGGCGGGGATCACGTAGGCGCGGGGGAAGGTGGTGTGGTAGCGGTCCTCGTCACCGAACCCCGGGACGTAGTCGTCCTCCACGTCCCGCTGAGCCTCACCGGCCCAGCCCCGCCGGAACAGTTCGATCTGGTCGGCCACCAGCGACTCGCGGTGCTCCACCACGTAGTCGAGCGCGGCGTCGATCGTGGCCTCGGCGACGTCGGTGTTGATCCCGGCCCGGCGCCGCAGTTCCTCCACCGGCAGCGTGTCGTACTGGGTGCGGTTGACGCGCATCGGCACCTCGACGGTGTGACCGACCGCTCCGTGGTAGATCGCGTACATCGGCGTGAAGATCGGTGGCCAGGCGTCCCACGCCCCCGGCTGGTAGTCGCGGAAGGGGATGTCCACCTGGCGGGTCTCCGGGTGCCCCAGGTCCTGGACCGCCCGCTCCATGCCGAGCGCGTTGGCGTAGGCGTGCCTGATGTACAGGTCGAACTCGTAGTTCTGCCCGTGCGGTGGCGTCCCGGGTTCGATCAGGGTGTCGCCGGTGTACCCGTGCTGGTCGAGCATCAGCACCGGTTGGGTCGCGATGAGCACGTCGCGGGCCGCTCGGGACTCCGGCTGCGACGAGGTGATGTGGTCCCGGTTGACGTCGAAGCCGGCCGCGTTGGACCGGGTGCCGGCCACCCGGCCGTCGGGGTTGTTGCTGATCGTGACGTGGACCCGCGTCTCCTCGAGCAGGGTGCGGACGTCCTCGTCGTTCGAGGTCGCGAGCCGCTCGATGACCCGCATGGCCCCGTCGGTGCCCTCCCACTCGTCACCGTGGATGTTGGCGTTGATCCACACCGGCGCCTTGTACTGGGCCCGCAGCGCGCCGCGCCGGGCGGCCAGGTCCGGGTTGTCCTGGATGAGGTCCCGCCAGGCGTCCTGCCGGCGGGTCTCGGCCGGGCGTTCGGGGGCGGTCACCGTGACGAGGTAGAGGTCGCGGCCCTGGGTGGACTCGCCGACGACCTCGACCGAGACCCGGTCGCTCTCCCGCTGGAGGTCGTTCAGGCGCGGGGCGATCTCGTGGTAGGGCAGCAGGCCCAGTTTGACGGCGCGGTCCCCGGGGTCCTCGGGGTACTCGCGAAGGCGTGTCTGGCGCGGGTACCCCTGCTGGACACCGGGGTCGCCCAGGGTGGGGGCGGGTCCCGACAACGATCGGCCGCCCGGTGTCCCGGGCTGGTTCTCCCCGGCGACCGGGACCGTGCGGCTGGTGGGCCCGGGCGCGGCGACCTCGTGCCGGTCGGGGCCGTTCCCGGGGTCGCGGTGGGTGGCGGGCGCGGCCTGCGCCGTGCCGGGCCCGAGCGCGGCGCCGACGGCGAGGGCCGCGCTGAGCAGGACAGAGGTGAGACGACGCGGCAACGACAAGCGACCTCCTCGGACGTGGTTCTCGTGATCCTTAGCCACGCTCACTACCGCGTCAAGTCGCGGTGAAGCGTGGTCATGCCACGGGGGTTGGTGTCGCGCCGGGGAGCGTCAGTCCAGTGTGGACCGTCGGTGCGTCGAGCGGACGAGGGGGCGGCGCGGTCCGCTCGTCCCCCGTCCGGTCGTGGGGTGCCCCGCCCGGGTGGCTCCCCGCTGGTCCGGTCGGCGGGGGCGTGGGTGGGGCGCTCGGGCGCCGTCGGAGGTCCAGGCGGCGAACACCTGATCCCACCACCGGCCCGCACTGGTGATGTGGATCACTACCGATTCGTGGGGCGTGAGCTCGTGACCATCCGACCCGACGGCTTTGGTTCGATATTTCGTACATTTCCTGGTCGTTGTGTGGGCACGAAATTGAGGGAACGTCCCGAGTCGGCCCCAGATTCACCAGAGGTTCTCGTCCGAAAGCGGTCACGTCTCGCTCTTGTTCCGTTGACTCCGCTGTAATCCGCGTCATAGCTTGCGTTCGAGGAACCGGATCAATGTCGATATACGGGACAGGGTGCTGCCGTGACACCACGCGATCGCTCCCGTCGCCTCAGCCGCCGCGCGGTGCTGGGGGGCGCACTCGGACTGGGTTCGCTCGGCGCGCTCGGAGCTCTGGGCGCCTGCGCGCCGCCGCGCTTCTCCGACGGGACACCACTCCGCTTCTGGCACCTCTTCGCCGGCGGCGACGGCATCAACATGAACCAGATGCTGGACGCCTACCGCGCCGCCCACCCCGAGGTGGACCTGGAGGCGGTGACGCTGGCCTGGGGCGAGCGGTACTACACCAAGCTCTCGATGTCCGGGGCCGGCGGGCGGGCCCCCGACGTCAGCGCGCTCCACCTGGCGCGGCTGCCCGGCTACGCGCCGAGCGGGCTCATCGACCCGTTGCGGCCGGACCTGCTCGCCGAGGCGGGGATCCGGGAGGAGGACTTCCCCCCGGAACTGTGGCGGCGCTCGCACCACGACGGACGGCTCTTCGCCGTGCCGTTGGACGTGCACCCCTACGTCCTGTACTACAACGTGGACGTCTGCGAGCGGGCCGGCCTCCTCGCTCCGGACGGCTCACTGGCCCCGATCACCGGGCAGGACGAGCTCCGGGCCGCCTTCGCCGCGGCCAAGGAGGTCACCGGGCACCACGGACTGGTCACCGAGACGGTCGGCAGCGACACCGTCGGTCCCTGGCGGGTCTTCTGGACCCTCTACCGCCAGCTGGACGGGCACCTCCTCACCCCGGAGGGCACCGGCCTCGCCGTCGACGACGACAAGGTGCTGCGGGTCCTCGAGTACATGCGAGGGCTGACCGACGACGGCCTCGCCCCGAGGGAGGTCGACGTCAACGGTGCGGTGTCGCTGTTCGCCAGCGGGCACGCCGGCTTCTTCATCTTCGGCGACTGGGAGGTCAGCACCTTCCTCGAGACCGGGACGCCGTTCTCCATGACCCGCATACCCCAGGTCTTCGACAACGCCAACGCCCAGGCCGACGCGCACGTCTTCGTGCTGCCCCACCGGTCCGACCGCACTGACGAGGACCACCGCCGGATCTACGAGTTCGTGGCCTTCCTCCTGCGCCAGAGCATCACCTGGGCGCGGGGCGGACACGTCCCCGTGTACCGACCGGTCCAGGAGGACCCGGAGTACCTCGACCTCCGGCCGCAGTCCAACTACCGGTCCGTCGCCGACGACGCCCAGCTGGACCCGGAGGTGTGGTTCGCGGGGTCCGCGTCGGTGATGTGGCTCGAACTGGGCGCGGTGATCTCGGCGGTCTTCTCCGGCCGCACCAGTCCGGAGCAGGGCGTCCTCGGCATCCGCCGGGTGATGGAGGACCTGCTCGACCGTCCGAATCCGATCGACTGAGGGGAGGGGCCGCCATGACCGTCGACACGGGACCCACCGGCACGACCCGGCGCGCGCCCGCCACCGCGAGTCCACCCCGACGACGGCGCCGCAACCTGACCGGGCTGCTGTTCGTGCTCCCCTTCCTGCTGGCCTACGCGCTGTTCCTCGGCTGGCCCCTGGTGGGCGGTCTGATCAGCAGTCTCACCGATGCCAGCCTCGCCAGCGACGAGGCCCGGTTCGTCGGCCTCGACAACTACGCGGAGGCGGTAGGCGACCCCGCCGTCTGGCAGGCACTGTGGGTCACCGTCAAGTTCACCCTGCTCAGCACCCCGCTGCTGGTGGCCGTCGGACTGGTGATGGCCCTGCTCACCAACCACCTCAGCCCCGGGCGCTGGCTGTGGCGCCTCGCCTTCTTCGCCCCGTACGTCCTGCCGTCCACCGTCGTCACGATGATTTTCGTCTGGATCTTCCAGCCGGACTTCGGACTGGCAGACGGCCTGCTGGCGAGCCTGGGGATCGACGCCGACATCGGGTGGCTGACCGAGCCGAACACCGCGATGATGTCGGTGGTCCTGACCACCGTGTGGTGGACGGTCGGGTTCAACTTCCTGTTGTACCTGGCCGGGCTCCAGGCGATCCCCCACCACCTGTACGAGGCGGCCGAGCTGGACGGGGCCACCTGGTGGGACAAGCTCTGGCGGATCACGCTGCCGATGCTGCGTCGCACGACCGGACTGGTCGTGGTGCTCCAGCTGCTGGCCTCGCTGAAGATCTTCGACCAGTTCTACCTGATGACTGGTGGCGGACCGGAGCACACCACCCGACCGGTGATCCAGTACATGTACCAGACCGGGTTCACCAACTTCCGCATCGGCTACGCCTCCGCCATCTCCTACATCCTGTTCGCCCTGATCCTGGTCGTCGCCGTCGCCCAGATCCGGCTCTTCCGACCGCGCGAGGAGGCATCGTGACCGTGCCCGAGACGGACCGGAGGGCCGACTCCCACTCCTCCGTCGGCCGGAGCGACGACGTCCCGCCCCCGGCGCCGCCCCGCCGCCGCCGACGGTTCCGCCCCGGCGCGCTGCTGCTGCTGGTGATCACCGCGTTGCTGGCGGCGCTCTGGCTGCTGCCGCTCGCCTGGGCGGTCCTGACCTCGGTGAAACCGGAGGCGGAGACGACCGGCATCCCGTTGCGCTGGTTCCCGACCGAGTTCACCCTGGACGCCTACCGCGCCGTCCTCGACGGCGGGCACTTCTGGCTGTGGCTGTTCAACAGCCTGTTCACCGCCACCGTCGTGACGGTCCTCGTGGTGATCCTCTGCACGATGGCCGCCTACGGGTTCTCCAGGACCGACTTCCCCGGGAAACGGGCGTTGTTCGCGATCACCCTGGTCGGCATCATGGTGCCCCCGCAGGTGCTGATCGTCCCGCTGTTCGACCAGATGGTGCTGCTCAACATGGTCGACACCTACTGGGGCATCATCCTCCCGCAGATCGTCACACCCGCGATGGTCTTCATCCTCAAGAAGTTCTTCGACGCCATCCCCCGGGAACTGGAGGAGGCCGCGTTGATGGACGGAGCCCGCCGCTGGCGGATCTACTGGCAGATCATCCTGCCCCTCTCCCGCCCGGTGATCGCGGCGGTCGCGATCTTCACGTTCATCACCACCTGGAACAACTTCCTCTGGCCCTTCATCGTCAGCACCGACCCCCAGTTCATGACCCTGCCCGTGGGACTCGCGGCCATCGAGAACGGCTACGGCCTGCGGTTCGCCAGGGTCATGGCCTCCGCCGTCCTCGCCGGACTGCCACTGCTGGTCCTCTTCGTCCTCTTCCAGCGCCAGGTGGTCCGGGGCGTCGCCCACACCGGGCTCTCCGGTCAGTGACCGAGCACCACCCGTGTCCCGACCCCCTCCAGTGACAAGGAGCACGAAGATGGTTGTCAGAGCCGCCGGCCGCCTCCGATCCACCGTCGCTCTCCTCGCGGTGACCGCGCTCGTCACGACGGGAGCGCCCGCCGCCGCGCACGCCGCCGAGGCTGGCGCCCCCGCGTCGTCCTCGGAGCAGGGCTACCCGCTGCCCGGCCTGGTGCGGGGCGACGTCCTGGTCCACGACCCGTCGATGGTCCGCACCCCCGAGGGATACCTGCTCTACTCCACCCACAACGGCATCGAGGTCCGGAGCTCGTCGAACCGGATCGATTTCGACCGGGTCGGTCCCGCCCTGGCCGAGGTACCAGCGTGGGTGGACGACTACAACGACGTCCAAGGTGTCTGGGCGCCGGACGTCTCCCACCACCGGGGGACCTACTGGATGTACTACACGGCCTCCAGCTTCGGTTCCAACCACTCCGCGATCGGTCTCGCCACCAGCCCCACCGGCCAGCCCGGCACGTTCACCGACCAGGGCATCGTCATCTCCAGCACCGACGGGGACGACTTCAACGCCATCGACCCCTCGTTGTTGGTGACCTCCGACGGGTCGTGGTGGCTCTCCCTCGGCTCCTTCTGGACCGGCATCCGGATGATCCGCCTCGACCCCGAGACCGGGCACCGGCACCCCACCGACCGCACCCTGCACCACCTGGCCACCCGCCCCGACGCGCCCCACGCCGTCGAGGCGCCCCACATCCTGGAGCGGAACGGCTACTACTACCTGTTCGTCTCCCACGACCACTGCTGCAGCGGGGTCGACAGCACCTACCGCGTCATGGTCGGCCGGTCCACCAGCCCCACCGGCCCCTACGTCGACCGCGACGGCGTTCGGATGCTCGACGGCGGCGGCACCGAGGTGCTCTCCACCCACGGCACCATCATCGGGCCGGGCGGGCAGAGCGTGCTCTCCGACGTCGACGGTGACCTGCTCGTGTACCACTACTACGACGGCGCCGACCACGGTCGGCACAAGCTCGGGGTCAACCTGCTCGACTGGAGCGGCGGGTGGCCCAGTGTCCACTGAGTCCATCCCGTTCCCGGGGCGCGGCCGGACGCGGAGCCCGGCCGCCGCCCCCTGCCCTCGGGGCAGGCCGGCGGCACGTCCCGTCACCCGGGCAGGATCGGCCGGCTCACGCCGTGCCCGCGTACTCCGCCGATCGAGCGACACCGCCACCCTGCCGGCTGACCGCGCCCTGCCTCTGCGGCAGGGCCCCCCGACGCTGGGGGGACGAGCCGCCGATCCCGGCGGCGGGCAGGGTGGAGGAACGAGTATGCGGTGGACGAAGGGACGCGGGCCCCTGCGGGCGGCGGTCGCGGCGGGCACGGTGCTGGTGTGGATGGCGGCGGCGCCCCCCGCGTTCGCCGCCTACCCCGGCCCCGACCCGGTCAGCGGGGACACCCGCATCCACGACCCCTCGATGGTCCGCACCGGTGACGGCTACCTCCTGCTGGAGAGCCACGGCAACCTGGGCGCGCGCACCTCCCCGGACCGGTCACGGTTCACCCGCACGGACCCGGTGTTCCCGACCGTGCCCGCCTGGGTCCACGAGTACAGCGACGGTGACGTGTGGGCGCCCGACATCTCCTACCAGCGCGGCAGGTACTGGTTGTACTACGCCGCCTCGACCTCCGGCTCCCGGAACTCGGCGATCGGACTGGCGACCAGCCCCACCGGGCGACCCGGCACGTTCAGAGACCACGGCATCGTCGTGTCCACCGACCTCGACGACGACCACAACGCCATCGACCCGGCGCTGCTGGTGGACCGGCAGGGCCGGTGGTGGCTCGTGTTCGGCTCCTTCTGGAGCGGTATCAGGATGATCCGCCTCGACCCCTTCACCGGGATGCCGCACCCCACCGACCGCACCCTCCACCACCTGGCCCGCCGACCCGTGGAACAGGCCGTCGAGGCGCCCTACGTCATCGAACGCGGCGGCCACTACTACCTGTTCGTCTCCTTCGACCACTGCTGCCGGGGAGTGGACAGCGACTACCGGATCATGGTGGGTCGCTCGACCAGCCCGACCGGACCGTACCTCGACCGCGACGGCGTGCCGATGCTCGACGGCGGCGGGACCCAGCTGCTCGCCAGCCACGGCGACGTGCGCGGACCCGGCGGGCAGAGCGTCCTGCGGGACGGCGATGTCGACCTGCTCGTCTACCACTACTACGACCGGGCCGACGGCGGCCTGTCCAAGGTCGGCCTGAACCGGCTCTCCTGGGATGACGAGGGCTGGCCCCTCGTGACCTGACCGAGGACGGCCGACCGGCCGTGACGTGTGGCGGCCCGGGCCGCCAGGGGGTGGCCGCCGCCTGGCGACCACCCCCGCAGTGAACCGATGGAAGGAAGCAATGCAGGACTCCGCCACCCCAGAACAGCCCACCGCCTCCCTCACCCTGGACCCGGCGTTCAGCGTCGGTGAGGTGAACCCCCGACTGTTCGGCTCCTTCGTCGAACACATGGGCCGGTGCGTCTACACCGGCATCTACGAGCCGGACCACCCCACCGCCGACGCGGACGGCCTGCGCACCGACGTGCTGGCCCTCATCCGGGAGCTGGGCGTGACGATGGTCCGGTACCCCGGCGGGAACTTCGTCTCCGGGTACAACTGGGAGGACGGGGTCGGGCCGGTCGAGGAACGCCCCCGCCGCCTGGAACTGGCCTGGAAGTCGACCGAGACCAACCAGTTCGGCCTCAGCGAGTTCATGAACTTCACCCGCAAGACGGGCATCGAGCCGATGATGGCCCTCAACCTGGGGACGAGGGGTGTGGACGACGCCCGTCGACTGCTGGAGTACACCAACCACCCCGGTGGCACGGAACTGTCCGACCTGCGGCGGCGGCACGGCGACGAGGAACCCTTCGACATCCGGCTGTGGTGCCTGGGCAACGAGCTCGACGGCCCGTGGCAGATGGGCCACAAGTCGGCCGAGGAGTACGGCCGGCTGGCGAACGAGACCGCCAACGTCATGCGCCTGATCGACCCGGACCTGCGCCTGGTCGCCTGCGGCAGCTCCTCGTCGGCGATGTCGACATTCGCCTCCTGGGAGGCGACGATGCTCGAACACTGCTACGACCGCGTCGACTACGTCTCCTGCCACGCCTACTACCACGAGCGTGACGGCGACGTCGGCAGCTTCCTGGCCTCCGCCGTCGACATGGAGCACTTCATCGAGAGCGTGGTGGCGACGGCCGACCACGTGCGGGCCAGGGTCCGCAGCTCCAAGCGGTTGGAGATCTCCTTCGACGAGTGGAACGTCTGGTACCAGTCCCGCGAGGGCGAGGACCCCGGCTGGCGGGTCGCGCCCCGGGTCATCGAGGACGTCTACTCGGTCACCGACGCCGTGGTGGTCGGCAGCCTCCTGATCACCCTGCTGAGGCACTGCGACCGGGTCACCGCCGCCTGCCTGGCCCAGCTCGTCAACGTCATCGCGCCGATCATGACCGAGCCGGGTGGCCCGGCGTGGCGCCAGGCGAGCTTCTTCCCCTTCGCGGACGCGGCGCGGCACGGTCGAGGTCGAGTCCTGCGACTGGCCGGCACGAGCACCACCTATGAGACGGCGAAGTTCGGCGAGGTCGACCACCTGCACGCGACCGCGGTGGAGGCGGAGGACGGCGGCCTCACCGTCTTCGCGGTGAACCGGGACACCGAGAAGCCCCTCCGGCTCACCGCGGACCTGCGCGGTCTCGGGAAGGCCAGGGTGCTGGAGCACCGGGTGCTCGCCGACGAGGACCGGCACGCCACCAACACCCTGGAGAACCAGGAGCGGGTCGCTCCTCGCCAGGTGTCCGGTACGAGCTGCCAGGACGGGACCCTCACCGCCGAGCTGCCGCCGTTGTCCTGGAACGTCATCCGCGTCGCCGCGAACTGATCCCGGTTGACATCCCTCACCGGGGACGGCTGACCCGTCCGGCCGGCCACCGCGCCGGCCGGACGAGGTCCCGGCCGGGCACCCACCCGGGTGGTGGCGCCCACAGTGAGGGCTGGTCCCGGGGAGCCCCCACCTCGGGACCACGACCAGTAGCGTGGCCCACTCACACGCGGGTCATCGGGTGGGGCCGGAGCGCCCCCGGCGTCGTCGGGTACGGCGGTCACACCCGCCAGACAGGGGAGGTCCGGGGTGGGAGCGGAGTGGACGGGGTTCCTCACCGCCGCGTTCCTGGTGTCGCTGGTACCGGGGGCGAACCAACTGCTCGGCATGCGCAACGCGATCCACCACGGCATCGCCCCCGCGGTCGTCGCCGCCACCGGACGCCTGGTCGCCTTCGTCCTCATGATCGTCGCGGTCGCGTTCGGCGCCGGCGCCCTGATCACGTCCTCCGACCTGGCCTACACCGTGCTGACCTGGTGCGGGGTGGCCTACCTCGGGTGGCTGGGGCTCTCCACGCTCTGGCGGGCCCGTCGGGAGGGGATGGGCGCGGCCCCGGCCCCGGACGCCGAAGCCCGCCCGTCCCGCTGGCGCCTCGCCCGCCGCGAGTTCCTGGTGGCCGCGACCAACCCCAAGGCACTGCTGCTGTTCACCGCCTTCCTGCCCCAGTTCGTCGACCAGAGCAGCGGGTCCGCGACCGCGCGGTTGCTGGCCCTCGGGGCCGGGTACCTGGTCGTCGAGTTCGTCGTCATGCTGCTCTACGCCACCGCCGGCGCCCGCATCGGCGCCATCGCCCGACCCGGTGCCATGCGGCGGGTGGACCAGGGGACCGGGGTCGTCTTCCTCGGCCTGGCGGGTTGGTTGGCCGCGAGCTCCCGCTGAGCGGGCACCCCGGGCTACCCCGGGACGCCGCCGGCCCAGGGCCGGGCAGGCCGGGTGGCCGCGCCGCCCGCCCTCGCTCCGCCGCCCGCCCTCGCCTCGCGGACCGGGACCGGGCACGTCTCACAGCGCGTGGCCGCCCGCGACCTGCACCACCTGCCCGGTGATCCACCGCGCCTGCCGGGAGGCGAGGAAGACGACGCAGTCCGCGATGTCGCTCGGGTCCCCCACCCTGCGCAACGGGATCGACGGGGTCACCCGCTCCACCAGATCGGCGGCGATCCAACCGGTTTGGACCGGCCCCGGGGCGACGGCGTTCACCCGCACCCCCAGCGGCCCGAGATCCAGGGCCGTCGCACGGGTGAGCGCCTCCAACGCCGCCTTGGACGTGCCGTAGGCGAGCTGGCCGGGGAACGCCCGGGCGGCGTCGGTGGAGATGTTGACCACCGCCGGAAGCCACTCCTGGGCCTCGGGCCCGGTCGGACTGCCGGCACCGCCGGTCCCGTGCCGCCGCGCCAACTCCGAGATGAGCAGCGCGGGCGCGTGCACGTTCACCCGGTAGGTCCGGTCCAGCACACCATCGGTGAGCTCGGTGACGAGGTCGGGACTTTCGCAGTGCGCGGCGTTGTTGACCAGGACCTCCACCGGCCCCAGCCTGTCCGCCACGGCGTCGAGGAGCGCTCGCGGGGCTCCGGGAGCTCCGAGGTCGGCCGGGAACGTCGCCGCCGCCCCCGCGCCGGCGTGGACCAACCGGTCGACCAGCTCCTCCGCCGCGTCCGCGCCTCCCGGCGTGTGCTCGAACCGCACACCCGGCGGCGGCGCGCTCGCGGTGCCAGGGTGGTGGTGCACGGCGATCCGAGCCCCCTGCGCCGCGAAGGCGAGCGCGGTCGCCGCGCCGATCCCCCGGTCAGCTCCCGTCACCAGGACGACGGTGTCCGTCAGGCCAGTATCGATCATGGGGTCATCCTCGGACGCCGCCTCCGTTCACGCCACCGCGTTTCCCGGTCGGCCCCGCCTCCGGTCCGACGCCCCGCGAACCCGGGGGCCGGTGCCCAGGACCCGCCAGCGGTCGCGCCGGACCCGTGACTGGCGGGCGGGCCGATCGGGCGGCCGACGTGCCCTCCACCGCCCCGCCGGAGGTCCGGCTTCGGGCACCATGATCGGATGTCCCATTCCCCACAGCCAGCGCACCCCGCCGACCCGGTCCGACCGGCCCCCGGCGACCAGCGCCTCACCCGGTTCCTCCCCGAGGACGAGGACCCGGCGTTACTCCCGCCCGAACTGGAACGGCTCGTCCACGGGCTCGCGGGCGCCGCGCCCGGGAGCGGAGCGGTCGGCGAGCTCCTCTCCGGGCGCGACGACACCGACAGCGCCAGCGTCCTGCGGTGGGCCACCAACCACACCCTGGCCAGTTCCACCCGGGTCCTACCGCCCGTCCTGGACGACCCCTACGACTGGGGCTGCGTCGCGGCCGCCCACGCGTTCTCCCCGGTGTACGCGACCGGCGGCCGCCCGGTGCTCGCCGTGAACCTGCTGGGCTGGCCGAAAGCCCTGCCCGCCGACCAGGCGGCGCAACTCCTCCAGGGGGGTCTGGACGTGGCACGCGACGCCGGCTGCCAGCTCGGTGGCACCCACCCCCTCGGCGACGACCGCCCCGCCTACGGCCTGTCCGTGACCGGCGCGGGGCGCCCCGACGCCGTCCTCGGCACCGACGCGGGCGTGGCAGGGATGCCGCTCACCCTGACCAAACCCCTGGGCAGCGGGGTGCTGACCCGACGGCACCGGGCGACCGGCGAGTACTTCCCGCAGGCCGTGGCGAGCATGACCGCCCTCAACCACCGGGCAGCTGAGGAAGCCCTCGCGAACGGCGCCAGGGGAGCCGTCGAGGTGGGTGACTACGGCCTGCTCGGCCATGCCTACCTGCTGGCGCGGGCGAGCGGCGTGACCGTGGTCCTCGACTCGGCTGCCCTCCCGTTCCTGGACGGCGCGCGGACCAGCCCGGCGCACGCGGACTGCCCCCGCGCGCGACGCGTCCTGGGGTGGCTGGGACAGCACCTGGTGGCCGACGGCCTGCCGGAGGAGGACGCCCTGCTCCTCGCCGACCCGCAGATCTCGGGTGGGCTGCTGGTGGCGGGGGAGGTCCCCGGCTTCCCGGTGGTGGGCGAACTCCTGCCGCGCGGGGAGGAGGCGGTGGCGATCCGCTGACGTCGACCGCCGCCACCCCGCCCACCAGGGACCGGCGAGCACCCGGGTGCGACGCCGCCCCCCACCGGGGCGGGACCGGCTCCCCCGGCGCGGGGTGGCGGCACCGCCCACCGCTCCGCCGTGTGCCCACCTCCCCCGGTGGGTACACCCCGAGCACGGGGCCGCCCACGACCGGGCCAGGCCCCGACCGGAAGGACGCGACGAGGCGGCCAGTGGAGGACGAGCATGACGATCAGCGAGCGCAGGTTCTCCCCGGAGAGCGGTCCGGGAGTGGTGACCGCCGGACCGCCGGAGTCGCCCACCGTGATGGTGCTGGACCCGGCGGGGGAGGCGGTCCACGGCGAGCTGCCCGCGACCTGGCGGTCGTTGTCCGCCCGCTACCGCGTCGAATGGGTCCGGTGGCCCGCCCTGCCGAACCCCGCGCACCTGGCCGCCAGCCTGCTCGGGGAGGCCCCCGTCGTCCTGCTGACCACGCGGGACCTGGTCGACACGGCGGAGTGGCTGGCCACCCGCCCACGGTCCGGGGTCGACGCCGTCTACCTGCTCGCCGGCCCCGCGCTGCCCGAACCCCCCGAGGTCCCCGACCACTTCGGCTCGGTGCCGGTCCGGGAACTCGACCCGGCGGGCACCCGCAACGAGCGCCGTCGGCCGCTGCCGCTCGGCCACCCGATCGTGGTGGCGGCGATGGGAGCGGTGCTGGACCACGAGTGACCCGAGGCGGGGACGCGCACCCGCGCCGGTCCGCGTCACGCGGAGCGGACCGGGGGGCGTCGAGCGGGGCGGACCAGCTCCCGGGCCAGGAGAGGACCACTCGGCACATCGTGACGAGGAGACGACCCGGCCACGCATCCGGCGGGTCCGGGCGCGTCCCGGCGTCCGGACACCCGACCCCCGGGCCGAGGTCCGGCCCAGGATCCCCACCAGTGGCCGGCCGCGGAGAACGCTCAGAGGAACAGGCCAGCGAGGTAGCCGGCGAAGAAGCCGGCCACCAGCGCGGCCAGCAGGACGATCGCCAGCACGGTCAACCGGACGCTCCACCGCGACGGGGGCTTCGGCTCCCGGTAGGCGAGCCCCTCGGTGGCGCTGCTCTCCGCCGGAGGGGTCTCGGTGGGAGGAACCCGCTCGGGATCGTGAGCAGGCGTGCCGTCCCCACCATGGCCGGATTCGAAGTGCCTCGTCATGCCCTCCGGGTACCCCGTCGTCCGGTGGCCCACTCCCGCCCGGTGCCGGCCCCGCGACGGGCTGGCGGGGTTTCGGCTGCCACCCGTCGGGTAGGAGCGGAGGAACCCCTACGGAGGGAAGCCAGACCACGACGGAGAGGTTTGTCATATGAGCGGTCCAGATCCTGTCTCGGGCAACCCGCCGCCCACCGGTCGCGGCGCTGACGACAAGCAACGGCAACTCGACGCCGAGCGCGTCAGCGCCGACGGCGCCTACCTCACGACGCAGCAGGGCGTGCGCGTCGACCACACCGACGACTCGCTGACCGTCGGGGAACGTGGCCCCACCCTGCTGGAGGACTTCCACGCACGGGAGAAGATCACCCACTTCGACCACGAACGCATCCCCGAACGGGTGGTCCACGCGCGGGGAGCGGGGGCCTACGGGTACTTCCAGCCCTACGACGGCTCCCTCGGGGAGTACACCGCCGCCGAGTTCCTCACCGATCCCAGCCTGCGCACCCCGGTGTTCGTGCGCTTCTCCACCGTGGCCGGCTCCCGGGGCTCCGCCGACACGGTTCGCGACGTGCGGGGCTTCGCGACGAAGTTCTACACCCGGCAGGGCAACTACGACCTCGTCGGGAACAACATGCCCGTCTTCTTCATCCACGACGGCATCAAGTTCCCCGACTTCGTGCACGCGGTGAAACCGGAGCCGCACAACGAGATCCCGCAGGCCCAGTCGGCCCACGACACGTTGTGGGACTTCGTCTCGCTCCAACCCGAGTCGATGCACATGATGATGTGGCTGATGTCCGACCGGGCGCTCCCTCGCAGCTACCGCATGATGCAGGGCTTCGGCGTGCACACCTTCCGCCTCGTCGACGGTGACGGCCGGGGCACCTTCGTGAAGTTCCACTGGAAGCCGGTGCTGGGCACGCACTCCCTGGTGTGGGACGAGTGCCAGAAGGTCGCGGGCAAGGACCCCGACTACAACCGCCGCGACCTCTGGGACGCCATCGAGGCCGGGCAGTTCCCCGAATGGGAGCTGGGCGTGCAGCTGGTCCCGGAGTCGGCCGAGTTCGACTTCGATTTCGACCTGCTGGACGCCACGAAGATCATCCCGGAGGAGGAGGTCCCCGTCCGCCCGGTGGGCAAACTCGTGCTCAACCAGAACCCGGACAACTTCTTCGCCGAGACCGAACAGGTCGCCTTCCACACCGCCAACGTCGTGCCCGGCATCGACTTCACCAACGATCCGCTGCTCCAGGCCCGCAACTTCTCCTACCTCGACACCCAGCTCATCCGGCTCGGCGGACCGAACTTCGCGCAGATCCCGGTCAACCGCCCGGTGGCACCCGTCACCAACGACCAGCGAGACGGCTACCACCAGTCCCGGATCCACCGGGGGCGGACCAGCTACACCAAGAACAGCCTCGGCGGTGGCTGCCCGATGACCGCGGGGGCCGACCAGGGTGCCTTCCGCCACTACCAGGAGAAGGTCGAGGGTCACAAGATCCGGGCCAGGAGCGAGAGCTTCAAGGACTACTACTCGCAGGCCACCCTGTTCTGGAACAGCATGTCGCCCTGGGAACGGCAGCACATCATCGCCGCGTTCCGCTTCGAGCTGGGCAAGGTCGAGACCGTCGAGGTCCGCGAACGTGCCGTCGCCCAGATCAACCACGTCGACCACGACCTCGCCGTGCAGGTGGCCGAGGGCATCGGAGTCCCGCCCCCGAGTTCGGAGGTCCGGCCCAACCACGGCCGCAGCTCGCCAGCGCTGAGCCAGGCCAACGCCGTCACCGGCCGCCTGGAGACCCGGCGGGTCGCGTTCCTCGTGTCCGACGGGGTCGACGAGAGCGCGGTCCGGCTGATCAGCGAGGAACTCCGTTCGCGCGGAGCCATCCCCGAGCTGCTGGCGCCCACCGACGGCTCGGTGCGCACCTCCGACGGGGGAAGCATCGCGGTCGACCGGGCGCTGTCCACGATGGCCTCCGTGCTCTACGACGCCGTCTACGTGCCCTCGGGGGAGGAGAACCTCCAGAACCTCTCCTCGGACGGTCTGGCCCTGCACTTCGTCGCCGAGTCCTTCAAACACGGCAAGCCGCTCGCGGCGACCGGGCACGGCGTCGCGCTGCTCGGCAGGGCCGGCCTGGTCAACGTGCGGTTGGCCAACGAGGGGGACGGCGCGGTGACCGACCAGGGAGTGGTGACCGACGTGGACAACCCGAGCAGTCCGGGGGTCAGCGGGCACTTCGTCCACGCACTGGGCGCGCACCGGCACTGGGAGCGGGACTCCGACCAGGTGCCCGCCTGAGGGGCGGTCCGGGACGCGGACGAGGCCGGGCCCGGGCCCGGCCTCGTCCGCTGTGATCGCTCAGCCGGCCAGCGCGTCGATCAGCGCCTGCCGCTGCCGGTCGCCGAGCCCGGCGGCGCGGCGGGACGTGTCGATGCCGGCCTGCTCCAGCACGGCCGCGGCCCGCTTGTCACCGATGCCGGGAAGCGCCTTGACCAGGGCCGTCACCTTCGTCTTGCCGACGATGGTGTCGGTCTTGGCCTTGTCGAGCACCGCGGGCAGCGTGTGCTGGCCCGACTTGAGACCCGCGAGCAGTTCGGAACGGGCCTTGCGAGCCTCGGCGGCCTTCGCCAGCGCGGCTTGCCGCTGTTCTGGCGTCAACTCGGGCAGAGCCATGTGTGGATCGTCCTTCCTGATGGTGCGTCGATGTTCCCGCTGGTCGCAGGGACGTCAGAAGGCATCCTGAAGGACGCCGCCGACAACCCGCTGCTTTGCGGCCCGGCGTGTCCCCGATCCCCGGTGACGTCGGTCGCGTGGGAGTCCGCGATGACTCCCCTCCGGCGGGCGACGAGCACTCTCCGTAGTCTCCCGTGGTGGTCCCGGTGGACGGCGGGCTGGTCGGAGCCAGGCACCGTGACGGACGGTGTGCTGTTCCGCCCGGCACGTGACCGAGCGGGCCGCACACCTCCTCCGGTGCGACCCCGCTCCCACCACCCCTCCCGGGATGCACCCCCGGCCACACCGTACGCCGGCCCCCGACCCGGCCGGCTCAGGCGGGTTGCGGCTGCTCCCGGACACCCCCCTCGCCGCCGTCCACGGCGAAGTACAGGTGATCGTCCCTGGCGTCCACGGTGACCTCGTGCCCCGGCGTCAGCTGGCCGTCGAGCAACATGGCGGACAGCTGGTTGTCGATCTCCCGCTGGATGGTGCGCCGCATCGGCCGCGCGCCGAACTCGGGCTGGTGGCCGTGCTCGGCGACCCACTGCACCGCCGCCGGCTCGAACCGGATGGAGACGTCCTGGGCCCGCAGTCGCCGGCGGGTGTCCTCCAACATCAGGTCCGTCACCTCCCGCAACTGCGCGAAGTCCAACTGTCGGAAGACGATGACCTCGTCGATGCGGTTCAGGAACTCCGGGCGGAAGGTCTCCCGCAGCCGGCTCATCAGCCGCGCCTCCACCCGTTCGCTCTCCCGGTCCGCCCCGGCTGCCGATCCTGGGTTGAAGCCCAGCCGCCCGGCGCCCCTGGTGACGAGGTCGGATCCGACGTTGCTGGTCATGATGACCACCGTGTTGCGGAAGTCCACGGTCCGACCCTGGCCGTCGGTCAGCCGCCCGTCGTCCAACACCTGAAGCAGCATGTTGAACACGTCGGAGTGCGCCTTCTCGATCTCGTCGAAGAGCAGCACGGAGTAGGGGTGCCGCCGCACGGTCTCGGTGAGCTGGCCGGCCTCCTCGTACCCCACGTAACCGGGGGGAGCGCCGGTGAGCCGGCTCACCGTGTGCCGTTCCTGGAACTCGCTCATGTCCATCCGCACCATCCGGTCCTCGTCGCCGAACAGCGCCTCCGCCAGCGCCTTCGCCAGTTCGGTCTTGCCGACCCCGGTGGGCCCCAGGAACAGGAAGCTGCCCATCGGGCGGTTCGGGTCACCCAGCCCAGCGCGGGACCGCCGGACGGCCTCGGCCACCGCCCGCACCGCCTCGTCCTGCCCGATCACCCGGTGGTGCAGGTGGTCCTCCAACCGGAGCAACCGGCTGCGCTCCTCCTCGGTGAGCTGGCTGACCGGGATGCCGGTGGAGCGGGAGACGACCTCCGCGATGTCGTTCGTCGTGACCTCCGGGGAACGCGGGGTGCCGTCCTCCCGCATCGACTCGATCCGGTCCCGCAGCTCCTCGGACCGGTCCCGCAGCCGGGAGGCGTGCTCGTACTGCTCGTCGGCCACCGCCTGCGCCTTGTCCCGCCGCACCTGTTCCAGCTGCTGCTCCAGCTCCCGCAACTGCGCGTTCGGGGTCCGCAACCGGAGCCGGACCCGGGCCCCCGCCTGGTCGACGAGGTCGATCGCCTTGTCCGGCAGGAAGCGGTCGGTGACGTAGCGGTCCGACAGCTCGGCGGCCGCCACCAGCGCCTCGTCGCGGAACCGCACCTGGTGGTGCGCCTCGTAGCGGTCCCGGAGACCACGCAGGATGGCGATGGTGTCCTCCAACGTCGGTTCGGGGACCAGGATGGGTTGGAACCGCCGTTCGAGCGCGGCGTCCTTCTCGATGTTCCGCCGGTACTCGTCGAGCGTCGTCGCGCCGACCACCCGCATCTCGCCCCTGGCCAGCGAGGGCTTGAGCATGTTGCCCGCGTCCATGGTGCCCTCGGCGCCGGCGCCAGCCCCCACGACCGTGTGCAGCTCGTCGATGAAGATGATCAGGTCGTCCCCGTGCTCCCTGATCTCGTCGATCAGCTTCTTCATCCGCTCCTCGAAGTCACCCCGGTAGCGGGTCCCCGCGACCACCCCGGTGATGTCGAGCTGGATGACCCGCTTGTCCAACAGCAGGTCGGGGACGTCGGCGTCGACGATGCGCTGCGCCAGCCCCTCGACGATCGCGGTCTTGCCCACACCGGCGTCCCCGATGAGGACCGGGTTGTTCTTGGTGCGCCGGGAGAGCACCTCGATGGTCTGCTCGATCTCCCCGTCGCGTCCGATCACCGGGTCCAGCTTGGCCTCCCGCGCCGCGGCGGTCAGGTCCCGGCCGTACTGGTCGACGGTGGGCGTGCTGGTCTGCTGCGCCCGCTCCGGCGGAGCGCCGCGCCCCGAGAACGCCGACCTCAACGCGTTGGGGGTCACGTGGGCGGCGGTCAACAGCCGCCCCGCGTTCGACTCCGGGTTCGCCGCCAGCGCCAGCAACAGGTGTTCGGGGCCGATGTAGCTGGCGCCCGTCGCCCGGGACAGCTGGTGGGCGTCCAGCAGGGCGCGTTTCGCCGCCGGCGCCAGCGTCGGGGGCGCCTCCCGGGGTTCGCCGGAGGCCGGCCCGTGTTCCTCCACGGCCGAGGCCAACGCCCCCGGATCGGCCCCCGCCTCCTCCAGCAGTTCCCGGGTCGGGGCCACCTGGGTGGCGGCCCAGAGGAGGTGCTCGGTGTCGACGTCCGCCCGACCCCAGTCGGCCGTCTTCCGGGCGGCCCTGGCCATCAGCTCCCGCGCCTGCTCGCTCATCAGCAAGGTGATGTCCACCCGTCGCGCGGGGTGGCGCTGCCCACCGCTGCCGAAGAACCGGGCGAGGAACTCGTCGAAGGAACCCCCGCCGAAGCCTTCCGGTCCCCCGCCGAGGCCACCCTCCGGGCCGAAGTAGCCGCTCATTGCCAACCTCCCAGTGCTGACGACCTGCCGTGGCCCCGCTGTCGGTGGCACGTGGCGCGGCCAGCCCGGCGTCGTCGGCCCGGCGAGGCGGCCCACACCGCTCTGCTCACACGAGGCGCGTCTCCCGGGGGTGCCCGAGTGGGGGAGGAACAAACGCCGCTGGCCGGTGGGACGCGCGGCGACCCGGCTGGTGGTGGGTCGGCTATCCTGCCGCGATGCGGGCTGGGGCGCGGGACGAGGACGAGTGGGCCGGCGGTCTCGGCCGTCGAGCGCGGGCCTGGGCGGACGAGGCGGTGCGGCGGGTGCAGGCGGACGCGAACCGTTCCGCCGACACGCACCTGCACCTCGTGCCGCTCCCCGCCGACTGGGGGATCGACCTCTACCTCAAGGACGAGTCGGTGCATCCGACGGGGAGCCTCAAACACCGGCTGGCCAGGTCGTTGTTCCTCTACGGCCTCGCGAACGGGTGGATCACCGAACACACCACGATCATCGAGGCCACCAGCGGGAGCACCGCCGTGTCCGAGGCCTACTTCGCCCGGCTCCTCGACCTGCCCTTCATCGCCGTGATGCCCCGCACGACGAGCCCCGAGAAGATCGCGCTCATCGAGCGCTACGGCGGGCGGTGCCACTTCACCGACCGGCCGATCGAGATCTACTCCGAGGCCCAGCGGCTCGCGGAGGAGACCGGCGGGCACTACATGGACCAGTTCACCTACGCGGAGCGGGCCACCGACTGGCGGGGGAACAACAACATCGCCGAGTCGATCTTCGAGCAGCTCGGCCAGGAACGGCACCCCGTCCCCCGGTGGATCGTGGTGGGCGCCGGTACCGGCGGAACCTCGGCGACGATCGGCCGCTACCTGCGGTACCGGCGCTACCCGACCCGGCTGGCGGTCGTCGACCCGGAGAACTCGGCGTACTTCCCCGGGTGGACCACGAACGCTCCCGACTACGCCACCGGGATGCCCTCCCGCATCGAGGGGATCGGCCGTCCCCGCATCGAGCCCAGCTTCGTGCCCAGCGTCATCGACCTGATGATCCCGGTGCCGGACGCCGCGAGCATCGCGGCCGTGCGCCACCTGCACGAGATGACGGGTCTGCGCGCCGGTGGTTCGACCGGCACCAACCTCTGGGGCAGTTGGCAGCTGATCAGCCGGATGCTGGACGCCGGGACGACCGGCAGCGTGGTCACCCTGCTCTGCGACGGCGGCGACCGCTACGACCACACCTACTACGACGACTCCTGGGTGGAGCGGCAGGACCTGGACCTGGCGCCGCACCGCCGGACCATCGACGAGTTCCTCGCCTCCGGCACCTGGAAGCAGGGCTGACCTCCCGGCACCGGACGACCGCCGACCAGGGTCACGCCGCCCGGAGGTGCAGGAGCAGCCCGTGCGCGGGGTGGAGGACGGGCAGTTGCAGCCCGACCGCGTCCAGGGCCCGTCCGGTGAACACCACCCCGCCTTCCTCGATCCACCGGGGCAGCGCGACGGCGGACCCCGAGGTGGGTTCGCCGACCTCGGTGCGCAACCGCACCAGGTACCGGTGGTCGGGGTCCAGGCCGGGTAGCCGGACCCGCCCGGGTACCGCCCCCGTGGAGGTCCCCAACCGGGCGTAGGAGAAGACGGCCTCCCGGCTGTCCGGCGCCACGACGCCCCGGACCAGGGCCTCCGGGTCGGGGTGGTCCACGTGGACGACGCGACCTCCGTGCAGCAGCCCCCGCAGTTCCCGGTACAGGGCGGCCCAGGCCCGGATCGCGTCCAGTTCGGCCTCGTCCCGCCCGACGAGGTTCCATTCGATGCCTGCGTGCGCGCCGAGGCTGGTGAGCAGGCGGAACCGCAGGTCCGTCACCCGTCCCGTGGTGTGCGAGGTGGGGCCGCCGACGTGGCTGCCCACGAGCTCGGGAGGGAGGAGGACCTCGGTCCAGCGCTGGATGACCTGACGCTCGACGGGGTCGTTGGTGTCCGAGGCCCACACGCGGTCGGTCCGCTCCAGCACTCCCAGGTCCACGCGGGCCCCGCCGGACGAGCAGGACTCGATCTCCAGCCGAGGATGCCGTTCCCGCAGCCTGTCCAGCAACCGGTAGACGCCCAGGGTCTGGCCGTGGACGCCCGCGCGCCCCGTCGGTCCGTGGACGGCTTCCAGCAGGTCGCGGTTGTGGTCCCACTTGAGGTAGTCGATCCGGTACTCGGTGACCAGCGCCGTCAGGCGTTCGAAGAGGTGGTCGGCGACCTCGGGTCGGGACAGGTCGAGGACGTGCTGGTGGCGCCAGGGGAGCGGTAACCGCCCTTCCGCCGCCAGCACCCAGTCCGGGTGGGCGCGGTAGAGGTCCGAGTCGGGGTTGACCATCTCGGGTTCGACCCACAGGCCCACCTCCATGCCCAGCTCGCGCACGTGGTCGAAGACGGGGTGCAGACCGTCCGGGTACTTCCCGGGGTCGACGTGCCAGTCGCCGAGGCCGGCGCGCTCGTGGCGGCGCCCGAGGAACCAGCCGTCGTCGAGGACGAAGCGTTCGACCCCGACCGAGGCCGCGACCGAGGCCAGTTCGCGCAACGTGTCGACGTCGTGGTCGAAGTAGACGGCCTCCCAGGTGTTCAGCACCAGGGGGCGGGGGGTGCGGGGGTGATGCCGGCGGGAGCGCAGCCAGCCGTGGAGCCGGGCCGACAGGCCGTCCAGGCCCCGGTCGGACCAGGAGAAGCACACCCACGGCGTGGTGTGGGTCTCCCCGGGTGCGAGGCGGACCTCCCCGGGGCGGAGCAGCTCACCGCCGCCCAGCGTGGCCGAGGCCTGCCCGGCCCGTTCCGGCAGTCGTTCGGCCAGGTGTGTCTGGTCGCCGCTCCAGGCGACGTGGACGCCCCACACCTCGCCGTGCCGGAACCCGAACCCGGTCTGGCCGGCGACGAGCAGCAGGGGAGCGTCGTGCCCGGTCCGCCCCCGTCGGCTCTCCCGCGCCCATGAACCCTCCACCAGGGGGCGCCGCTGGGGGCTGCGTTCCCGACACCACCGGCCGGTCAGGTCGAGGAGTTCCGTCGCCTCGTCCGGCAGTGGGAGAGCGCTGACCAGCCCTCCCACCGTCCACGCGCCGGTCCCGGTGTTGGTCACCCGGTGGCGGGTCCTGACCAGCCCACCCGCCTCCATCCGCAGCGTGACGGTGACGGCGAGCCCGGAACGCTCGTCGGAGGCCCTGACGGTGAGTTCCCCACCGGACCCGCTGGCGGGGTGGCCGTCCGAGGGGTGGTCGAGGTCGACCTCGTGGACCGTCCACCGGGGATGCGAGACGGCGCCCTCGCGGTGGCCGGCGAGCGCGGGCCGCCCGGACCAGCCGTCGGCCTCCCCGGCCAGCAGCGGGAACCAGCGGGGGAAATCCACCGAGCTGGGTGGCGCGGGTTGTTCGACGCCCGTGCGCAGGGCGGCGCCCAGTTCGGCGTCGACCTCGCCGAGGTCGGCTCCCCAGTGCAGCACCCGGGGCGTCCCGGACGCCGGCACGTCGAGCACGAGCGCGGTTCCCGCCGCGCGAAGCGCGATGATCCCGTCCGTCATGGTTGCGTTCGGCTCCCGGGTCGGTGGGCGGCCCCCGCGTGCGGTCGCGGGCGCACCGGTCGACGATCAAGGCAACCACCGGGGTGGAGCCAGGCACAAGGCGACGACCGGGTGTTGGTCACCGTTGTCCGATCGCTGTCCTCCGCCTGGCCCTCGGCCTCGGGGTCCGGCCAGCGGTGCGCGAGTGGGAGGCGGCGGGCCGCCGCGGTGGCGGAGGTGGAGCGGAAGCGCGTCCGAATCGCCGGCCGGCACGAGGTGGGTGGGGAGGCGACGCCGGGCGCTGCCGGGTCACGGGCCCGGCAGCCCCGCCCGGTCGGAACGGCACGGGGTTCGGGGCCAGCGGGAGGAGCGTGACCGCCGGCGCCGCGAACCGGGGCGGTGAGCGCCCGTCGCACCGGCGGGTCGCTCGACGCGGTGGGTTGGTCCACCCGGGCCGGGTGTCCTGCCCGCCGCGTCGTGGTCGGCCGGCGAAGGAGAGGGCGGCGCCACGCGCTCGCGCGGTCCCGCACCCGTCACGGGTGGCCGAGGGCTCCGCTCGGAGTACGGGTGCTCCGAGGAGGTGGCCGGTGCTCGTCGTCGTCCGGGATGGCCACGGGGGAGATCAGCCCTGGTCCCGCACGACGGGCCCGAGGAGCGGTCGAGTGCGCGGACACCTGCGGGCCGGAGGCGAGCTCAGCTCTGGGCGGAGGCCGTTCGCACCGGCATCACCATGCGGGGAGCGCTGGTCAGCGCCGGTCGGTACTGACGGGGGGGTCTGCTGCCGGGGCACCTGGGCGGTGCGCATCCAGGGTTCGTACCTGACCCACCGCCCGCGTAAGAGCTTCGCCTGGTACAGCGCGGCATCCGCCGCACCGACCCACTGGGGGAGGCTGGGCTGGGTCCGCGTCACCCGCCGGATCTGGGACACCTCGGCGACGCCGATCGAGGCACTGGGCGCCAACCAGCCGCCGTCGGCGAGCTGGATGGGCTCGGCGAGCGCCTCGACCAACCTGTCCAACACCGAGGGATCGGCCAACTCCGGGAGGGCCGCCACGAACTCGTCGCCGGCGAACCGGCCGACGACGGCGGCGGGCCCGAGCGTCGCGGTGATCCGTTCCGCCTGCACCGCCAGGACGGCATCTCCCGCCGAGTGGCCCCAGGTGTCGTTGACCTGCTTGAACTGGTCGAGGTCGACGAAGAGCACGGCCGGGTCAGGGCACTCCTCCAGGAGGGGCCTCGCCTCGTTGCCCCACGCGGCCCGGTTCCAGACCCTGGTCCGCTCGCAACGCCTACCCGCCTCGACGGCCTCCAACAGCGCGCGGTTGCGCCGTTCGAGCCCCCGGATCCGCTGTTGGAGCACGGCGGCGTGCAGTGCCCACATGATCCAACCCCCGGTGATCAGCGCCGCCATCACCCAGGTCACCGCGCACCGCCCGGGTGCGCCGTCAACTCGCCCCTGCACCTGATCATGCCTGCCCCTCCCGGCACCCTGCCCTGCGTTCCGGAGACCCCCTGCTGGGCGGCGTACGAGTTCCCCGCTCGCGTTCACGCGAATACCGGCCGCGTCGTCCATCTCAAGTTGTCGCCCGGACAGGCGTATCCATTCCCCGACACCGTTACCCCCGGTCGGGGGGAGTGGATGCGACTCACGGCCCTGCTGCTCTACTCTGCTCTCCGAATGCTGACTAGTATTCTTAACACTACCCCCGACGATAGGGAGCGCCAGTATGGGCTGTCAAGGATTTCAGTCACGGAGCGTATCGCCCGATCGGGGGATGCTTCGTGGGAGTCGCAATGACGGTCGGTGACAGCGGGTCCTGGTCCATCGCCGAAGCCCTGAACCGGCTCATCGACGACTACAAAGAGCGCACCGGACAGCCCAAGCTCAGCATCCGCGCCCTCACCCGCCAAATGCGTTCCGACGGCGTGACGATTTCCCACGGCACACTCCAGAACCTGGTCAACGGCACCCACGGGAATCCCGGCCGCGAATTGTAGAACAGCCTCGCGCGTTTCTTCGGCGTCAGCCCCGTCTACTTCGACGCGCCTCCCACGTCCCTCGAGGTCGAGGTGATGGGGAGGTTCGCCGACCTCAGCCCGGAACGCCAGGAGGCGGTGCTCCAGCTCATCAACGACCTCCACGCGGAGGAACACCCGCCCGGCGAGACCGGCGACCATCGGCCGCGATGAGGCGCCGTCCACCCCGGTTGAACCTGGCGCGAGCACTGCGGCTGGCCAACGAGGCGG
This sequence comes from Actinoalloteichus caeruleus, assembly GCF_049311605.1. Lineage (NCBI taxonomy): Bacteria > Bacillati > Actinomycetota > Actinomycetes > Pseudonocardiales > Pseudonocardiaceae > Actinoalloteichus > Actinoalloteichus caeruleus. The sequence continues at coordinate 4,244,270 of NZ_CP186005.1, read as the reverse complement.
TCGCCACGCTGACGATCCCCGACCCCTGGGACCTCCGGGAGTTCACCGAGCACGTCGCCGAACGCCGGGGGCGCCCCATCCGACTCGTGCCGCGCACGATGAGTTCCTACCGCTCCATCGCCTCCGGCCTGTGGGTACGTGAGCCCGACGCGGACATCGTCGTCTTCGACGCCACCTCCAGCCCGCTCCACCAGGAGAACACCGTCCTGCACGAGCTCGCCCACATGCTGCTCGACCACCGAGGCGTTCCCCTGCCCGGCCTGTCACCACCGGGAGGTCCCACCCGGCCGACGGCCGAGGCCGGCGGCGCCGCCACCACCAGACCACCGGATCGCCGCGAGGGGGACCCGCCGGAGGAGGTGCCGGCCCGGGTGCTGCACCGCGACCACTACCCGGACCAGGCCGAACTGGAGGCCGAGACCCTCGCCTACACCATCTGGGAGGCGGCGGGGGCACCGAGGGCCCTCGTCACGGATCCGCTGAGCAGGATGACCGCCGCGTTCGAGCACGGTCAGCGAAGGAGATGATCGACGATGCGGGATGTCGTCCAGTTGGCGGTGATCGGGCTCGCGGTGGCCGCCAGCGTGCTGAAACTGCTGCACTTACGCCGGCCCGGTACGAACCGGTCCGCGATCCGCGCGATGTGCGGTTTCCTCGTCGCGATGGGCGCCGCGCTCATCATGGAGTCCGCGGCGGTCTCGCCCTGGCTGGACGAGGTGCTGGGGCTGTCCGCCGCCTACGCGCTCAAGCACACCGCCGTGCTCACCTCGTTGTTCTGCCTCCGCGCCGCCTTCCTCTGCTGGGTGTGGGAACCGGGGCGCCCACGGGCCCGGCGGATCAGCGTGCACGCCGTGATCCTCGTCGGGGTGATCGCGACGCGCTGGGTCCTGGGACTGCTGGCGGGCGACGCGGACGTCGCGGCCGCCATGCGCTCGGAGTGGACCGAGGCGCCCTGGAGCGCCGCCGCCATGATCCTCTACGCCCTCTACGTCGGGCTCTCCGGCGCCTCGATCGCCGCGCTCGCCTGGATGTGGGCCCGGCACAGCGACCGGCCGTGGACCGCCAGGGGGCTCCGGCTGATCGCGCTCGGCTGCGTCGTCGGCATCAGCTACCTCGCGCACAAGGTCGTGTTCCTCGCCCTGGTCCTGGGCGGGTGGCAGCCCACCTACGACCAGTACCAGGTGGAGTGGGCGCTCATCGTCTGCTGCGCCGCCCTGCTGTTCGCCGGCCTGGCGATGCCGCTCATCGCCACCGGCCTGCCGGCGGCGGTCCGCCTCGGCCGGCACCGCGCCGCCTACGGACGGCTCGGCCCCCTGTGGATGGCCCTCACCCGGGTGCGACCGGAGGTCGTCCTGGCGATGCCCCAACCCTTCGTCCTCCGCTACCTGCCCGCCTCGGTGGGACGCCTCTGGGACCGCGTCTCGCTGGGGAACCTCTCCCTCCGCCTGTACCACCGGGTCATCGAGTGCTGGGACGTCCTGGTGTACCTGCACGGTCACCTCTCGGACCAGATCCGGTCCGACGCCTACGAGCGGGCGCACGCCGAGACGGGTGACCCCCACCAGGCGGCGGCCATCAGCGAGGCGGTGATGATCGCGGTCGCCCTGCGCCGCGCGGAGGGCGACCACCCCGTGCTCCCCGAGGGCGAACGGGCGAGACCGATGGACTCCCACCACACCCTGTCCGAGAACATCGCCTGGTGGCAGCGGGTGTCCCACGCCTTCCGCTCCCCGCTGACCGCCCACATCGCCGAGCGCTACCAGCGGACGGCCGCGCCCGTCTGAGGTACCCCGTCCGGATCAGCGGGGGCGCCGGGAGGTGGTTCGCGGCGGGACGTCGACCTCCTCGATCCGGAGGTCGTGGCGGGGGCCGGGGTCGCTGCCCCCGATCTCCTCGGTGAACACGCAGACGCCGGTGGCGACGTCGAGCCGGACCCGGTGGGCCTCCGCGTGGCGGAAACCGGGGCCCCGGTCGGGTGGCGGCGCCCCGGCTTCGGCCTCGATCCGTTCCGACTCCGGCGAGAACAGCAGTGGGCAGCACGAACAGCGGGGGTCGTAGTCCCCCGTCGGGGTGAGCACCGCCTCCCACGCGGTCCGGCCGTGGTGCTCGACGACGGCGAGACCGCGCACCGCGGTGGCCGGCGCCCAGCCACCGGTGTCCGGATCGGTGCCGTCCGCCAGTTCCACCGGATCGAGCATCGCCACCCAGCGGTAGTCCTGGTACATCGGTGCGTCGAGGTCACCACGGCCCAGCGGCGGTCGGCGGCGCACGAGCCCGTCCTCGTCCAGTTCCGGCGGGTGGTGGCTGACCGGGTCCCCCCGATCCGAGCCCCCTCCCCAGGTCGGCGACGTCCCTCCCCCGTCGCGGTAGCGGGCGGGCGGGCGGCGGGGGAACCGACCGGGGGCGGGCGCCATCCCGTCGCTTCGCGGTGGGCGTGGGCCGGGACTCACCAGCAGCGGTCGTCCGTCCGGTGTCTCCACCCGCAGCGCGCCCCGGCGGCTCGTCCAGGCCCGGACCGCCGGCGCCCGACCTGGCCACCACACCGTGAAGGTCAGGTGGTCCCAGCGCCACGGCGCGGAACGGGCCAGCGCGGCGAACCGTTCGGGAGTCAACTCGAGCACCGGGGGATCCTCGCCGACCCGCGTCCGGGGAGCAACGCGGTTTCCCGGTGCGACGCGGGAGGTGGCTCGCGCATTCGGCCGGCGGGGTCGGGCGGTCCGGCGGTCCGGCGAGTCGGCGGGGAAGAACGGGAAGGGCCGAGGGACGCGGATTCGTGCATTGTGAATTTGTTTCGCAATTGACCCCGGTGTGTTGGTCCGGTGTCGACTCCGCATGGTTCATCCGCCCACGACGCGACCGGCAGTTGGCGGTAATGCGGGCGTCCGTCTCGGTACTACGGTGAGTACCGGAGGACGGCGTCCATTTCTCCTCGGCACGATCAGCGCGTCCTCCGGTGCACCCGACGCGACGTTTCCCGGCAGGCGAGGGGTGGAGTCGGTGGTTGATCGGACACGTCCGCCGGAGGAGCCGGCGGAGCGAACGGGGGAGGACCGCGTCGGTCGTACGGGCGCGCGGTTCGGAGGTCCCCGGCGCCAGCGATCCCACGCCGATCGGACGACCCCCGACGTTCCTCATGGCACGGAGAGTGATCGGCGACGCGGTGTTCTCGGGCGAACCGGGGCGCGCTTCGGTGGAGCCCCACCGCCGGTGGAGGAGGAGCGGGATGACCCTCCGTTCCCTTCCGGCGACCCGGTCGGAACCACGGGCGCGAGGTTCGCGGCGACGGACCGCCGGCGGGAGCCAGGGGGACCGCGACGTGACGTCGTGGACACCGGGGACCTGGTCGTCTCCTTCGAGGCCCTGCACCATGGTCGGTCGGGCCCGACGGGGACCTCCGGCGAGGACGAGCCGGCCTGGCCCTCGACCGACTGGTCCGTGGATCCGGAGGCGACCGGGGGCGAGTCCTCATCCCTCGTCCGCCCCTACGCCTGGACGCGGGGACGGACGCGCGCGCGGGAGGACCTGCGGGTGGAGACGCTGGTGTCGGTGAGCGACCGGGATGAGTCGCTGCGCCGGCACGGCCTCACCCGGGAGTACCGCGGCATAATCCAGCTCTGCTCGGAGCCCCTCTCGGTGGCCGAGGTCGCCGCGCGGCTCGCCGTCCCCCTGGGGGTCGCGAAGGTCCTCCTCGGGGACATGGCGGAGACGGGCAGCATCGTCGTGCACCCGGCCGCCGCCCTGACCGGTCGCCCGGACACCCACCTGATGCTCCGGGTTCTCGACGGACTGCGCCGGCTGTGATCCCGGCCCCCCGCTCTGGGGAACGGCCACATCAGGCAACGGCCGGACCCGTCGTTCGTGGTCGGGGGCCGGTGGCGGGTGGCGGGACGCCGTCAGCGCCGACCAGGTGGGGGAAAGCGCTTGCCCATCTGGTGGTGGGTGGAGCAGGCTGAACGCCCATGACCTCGAACAGCGCGCTCGCCCCGCTGTCCTATCGCCCCTTCCGCAACTACTTCACCGGCCGGTCCGTCCTGCTGCTCGGTGAGGCCATCGCTCCCGTCGCCCTCACCTTCGCGGTACTCGACCTGACCGGGAGCACGGCGGATGTCGGGCTGGTCCTGGCCGGGCGCAGCATCCCCCTGTTGCTGTTCCTTCTCGTCGGTGGTGTGGTGGCCGACCGGCTGCCGCGCCACCTCGTGCTCCTCGTCGGTTGCCTCGTCTCCGCCCTGACCCAGGGCGCGGCGGCGGCCCTCGTGATCACGGGAACGGGCGAGGTCGGTCAGCTGGTGGCCATCGAGGCCGTCAACGGCATCGCGGCCGCGTTCGCGCTGCCCGCCACCAACGGGATGGTGCCCCAGCTCCTGCCCTCGACGCTCTGGCAACGCGCCAACGCGCTGGTCGGCTTCAGCAGGGGCGGGATCACCGTGATCGGGGCATCCGGAGGTGGGGCGCTGGTCGCCGTGCTCGGGCCGGGCTGGGTCCTCGCCTTCGACGCCGGGTGCATGCTCCTCGCGGCTCTCTTCTTCGCGCTCATGCGCCTCCCCAAGCGGGTGAGCGAGCGCGGTGGGCGCATCGTGGCCGACCTGCGGCACGGCTGGACCGAGTTCGCCTCCCGGCCGTGGCTGTGGCAGGTCGTCTCGGTGTTCTCCCTGGTCCACGCTGTCACGGCCGGAGCGTGGCTCACCCTGGGCGCGAGCATCGCGGACGACACGGTCGGACGCGCGTGGTGGGGGGCCACCCTCGGAGCCCAGGCCGCCGGCGTGGTCGTGGGCACCGTGGTGATGCTGTACTGGGGACCTCGGCGCCCGCTGGCCACCGGGCTGCTCCTGCACCTGACCTTCGTACCGATGTACCTGGCGGTCGTGGTCGCGCCGCACCCGGCCGTGCTCCTGCCCGCGGCGGTCCTGGCCGGCGTCGGTGGCGGGATCTTCATCGTCTGCTGGGAGACCTCCCTCCAGCGCAACGTGCCCTCGGGCGTGCTGTCCAGGGTCATCTCCTACGACATGCTGGTGTCCAGGGTGGCGGTCCCGTTCGGACAGCTCGCCGGCGGCTACCTCGCGCTCCGCTTCGGGGAGCCGCCGGTGCTGCTGGTCGGCACCGTGCTCGCGGGCGGGGCCGTGCTCTCGTTGCTGGCCTCCCGCTCGGTCCGGGGCCTCGGCACGGACCCGGCGGCCGGCGTCGCACTCGAACCGACGCTCTCGCCGGTCGGCGACGACCGGGCGGCCCCCACCCGGACCGGGAGCGGAACCTGACGCCTCGCGCGGAAGCCGAGTGGGCTGGGAACCGGGGAGCGGCTGGACGCTGGAGCGTCCTCCCCACCCGACTCGCGGCGGACGGGTGGCCCCCCGCCGACGGGGCAACCACCGGAGGGACCGCCCGATCGCCGGCCTCGGCCCGGGTTTCGGCCTGGAAAGGACCGCGCGCCGTTCGGGGGGTTCCGTCGACAATCGTGTCGATTCGACCGAAGGCTGGCACGAGAATCGAACGCACACCGGATTGTCGAGTTTCCCGGGGCACCAGGTCGGTGCGCTCGGGAACGGGGTGGTGCGGATTCGGGTGTCAGTTCCCCGGTGCGGAGGAGGCGGCTCGATCGGGTTCTCGCGGACCATCGCCGCCCTCGGCCCGAGGGGGTGCCCGCGAAGCGGGGACGCCGAATCTCCGGCCGGTACTGATCCCGTGACCAGGCATTATGTCCCTGGCTGCCCCGGGTGCCGAGCCAACCCCGACCCGCCGGACGGCGTATCGGGACACTCATCGGGAAAGCGGGATCTCCTCGGGGGATTCGTACGAGATTCCGCCGTGATGCGCCTCGAGTTTCGCGGCGGCGCGATCGGAGTTCGCCGAGGAGGACTCGAACGAGGGGTGTCGAAACGATTTCGACGACTCCGGTCGAACGCGTGCCGGTGGTCCGGAAAGGCCGGGAAAACCTTGACTTCCGCTTTCGTCCCGGGTGAGGCTGGCTGCTCGGGGGAATGGGCGCGCAGCGGAAACGACAGCCTCGACGTGAGGAGAACTGGGAATGCGACCACGCATCCTGCCTGCCTTCGCCGCCGTCCTCGCGGCGGCGACCGCGGGTGGAGCCGGCCCCGCCGTCGCCGGAGCGAGTCCCGACGTGCCGCGCGCCACCGCCGACCCGTCCCCGGCCGTCCTGGCCCACGAGCAGGCCCACGACTGGCGCAACGTGGAGATCGTGGGCGGGGGTTTCGTGACGGGCATCGAGTACCACCCGACGGAGCCCGGCCTGGCCTACGCGCGCACCGACATCGGCGGTGCCTACCGGTGGGACACCGGGACGGAGCGGTGGCTGCCGCTGACCGACTGGATCGGGTGGGACGACTACAACCTGCTCGGCATCGACAGCATCGCCCTCGACCCCTCCGACCCGGACCGGGTCTACCTCGCCGCCGGCGCCTACAGCCAGGAATGGGCCTCCACCGGCGCGATCCTCCGGTCCTCCGACCGAGGGGAGACCTGGGACCGGGTGGACCTGCCCTTCCGGCTGGGCGGCAACGAACCGGGACGCTCGATCGGTGAACGGCTGGTGGTGGACCCCAACGACGACGACGTCCTCCTGCTCGGGACGCGGGACGACGGGCTCTGGCGCAGCACCGACCAGGGAGCGACCTGGGCCGTGGTCGACGGCCTCCCCTCCACGGGCCAGGCCGGCATCGGGGTGGGGCCCGTCCTGTTCGATCCCGCCAGCGGAGAGACCGGCGACCCCACACCCGTGGTGTACGCCTCCGTCTCCGGGGAGGACGCCCCGCTCCACCGGAGCGACGACGCCGGCCGGACCTGGGAACCGGTCCCCGGGCAGCCCACCGGCCTGATCCCGCACCAGGCGGCGCTGTCCACCACCGGAGCGCTCCACGTCAGCTACGGCGACCTGCCCGGTCCCTACGAGATGTACGACGGTGCCGTGCACACCCACGACCCGGGGGCCGGGACGTGGACCGACATCACCCCGCTGCGGCCCAACGAGGGCGAGGAGGCCGGGTTCGGCTACGGCGGCCTGGCCGTCGACCCCACCGACCCCGGCACGCTGATGGTCGCGACGATGGGGCGTTGGGGACCGGTCGACGACATCTTCCGCACCACCGACGGCGGCCAGAACTGGGTGTCCATCCAGGAGGGGCAGAACCTCGACACCTCGGTGTCGCCGTTCCTCGACTGGGGAGACACCCCGAAGCTCGGCTGGATGATCGGGGACCTGGAGATCGATCCCTTCGACCCGGGCAGCGTCCGCTACGTCACCGGAGCCACCATCTTCGGCACCGACGACGTCACCCCCGCTGACACCGGAGCGGCGACGGACTGGTCGGTCCGGGCCGAGGGTCTGGAGGAGACGGCGGTGCTCGACCTGGTCAGCCTCCCCGACGGACCGCTGATCAGCGGCCTCGGTGACATCGGCGGTTTCACCCACCACGACCTCACCACCAGCCCGCCGGCCGGGATGCACCAGAACCCCATCCTGGGCAACACGACCAGCCTCGACCACGCCGAGCACGACCCGGCCACCGTCGTCCGGGCCGGGACCGGTGACGGCCCCTGGGCGGCCTACTCCACCGACGCGGGCGACAGCTGGCAGCCGTTCCCGACCCAGCCCCCCACCGTCTCGGGCGGCGGCACGATCGCGGTGTCGGCGAACGGCGACGCGGTGGTGTGGACCCCGGAGGACGGCGTCGCCCACCGCACCACCGACCTGGGCCGGAGCTGGACCCCGTCCTCGGGGCTGCCCGACGGTCTGGCGGTGCGCTCCGACCGGGTGGATGCCGCCGTGTTCCACGCCGTCGACCCGGAGGAGGGCGCCCACTACCGCAGCGACGACGGCGGGGCGAGTTTCGCCCTGGTCAACGACGACGTCCCCGCCACCGGACAGGCGCAGTGGAAGGCGGTGCCCGGCGTCGCCGGCGAGGTATGGCTCGCCGCCGGCTGGGGCGGGCTCCTCCGGTCCACGGACTCGGGGGAGAGCTACGTCCAGGTCCTCGACGAGGCGCACACCGTGGGGTTCGGGGCGCCCGCCCCCGGGGCGACGGCCCCGGCGGTGTTCGTGACCGGTGTCGTCGACGGCGTGCGCGGCGTCTTCCGGTCGGACGACGCCGGCGCGACCTGGGTCCGGGTCAACGACGACGACCACCAGTACGGTTGGATCGGCCAGACCATCACCGGGGACCCGGACCGGCACGGCCGCGTCTACCTCGGGACCAACGGCCGGGGCATCCTCTACGCCGATCCGATCGGCGGCTGAGCGCGCTCGGTGGGCGGACCACCCCGTCCGCCCACCGACCTCCCGGAACCCTCACCGGCTCGGGAGCGCCGTCCTCAGCTGGCGGTCACCGCACCGAGGCCGCGCAGCGCGCCGACGAGCGTGCGCATCACCGCCACGGACTCCTCGTGGCGCATCGACGGGCTCTCCACCTCCCCGGCGCGCACCGCCCGGTGGACCTCGCGGAGCTGGTGCCCGTAGCCCCGGCCCTCGATCGGGTGCTCGAACACCTCCGGGTCCCGGCCCGGGTTGACGAGGGTCAACGCGCTCGGGTTGAAGAAGGGGTCGGCGAGTTCGAGCCGGCCGGCCGTCCCGACCACCGACGCCCGCGCCGTCTGGTGCGCGAGCAGCGTGCAGCCCAGGGACGCGTACCTGCCGTCCGGGTAGCCCAGCAGCAGACCCGCCTCCGCGTCCACCCCGTTCGCGGCGAGGCTCCCCCGAACGGTGAGGTCGGTGGGTTCGCCCAGCACGAGGTGCGCGAACGACACGGGGTAGACCCCGAGGTCCAGCAGGGCACCGCCGCCCTGCGCCGGGTCCCACAGCCGGGCGGCCGGGTCGTAGGGCACGGCGAACCCGAAGTCCGCCCGCACCGAGCGGACGTCGCCGACCGCGCCGTCCGCGAGCAGCGCGCCGAGCCGGCGGATCAACGGGTTGAAGCGGGTCCACATCGCTTCCATGAGGAACAGCCCCCGGGCGCGGGCCAGCGAGGTCAGCTCCTCGGCCTCGGCCACCGTCACCGTGAAGGCCTTCTCGCACAGCACGTGCTTGCCAGCCAGCAGGGCGTCCCTGCTGATCTCGTGGTGTTGGCCGTGGGGCGTGGCGACGTAGACCACGTCCACGTCCGGGTCGTCGAGCAGCTCGCGGTAGTCGCCGTAGGCGCGTCGCACGCCGTGCCGGGCGGCGAACTCCTCCGCCCGCTCGAGGCGACGCGAGGAGACGGCGTGCGGGATCGCGTCCGGCAGCCGGGCCAGATCCTCCACGACGGTGCCGGCGATGCCACCCGTCGCGACGATCCCCCAGTTCAGCGGCCTGTCCGGTTCCACAGTCACGATCAGTGAGACTACGCGGGACTGTCACACGGGTGGGTGTGGACTGACCGGATTCCGCCGTCCTCTTCCGTCACTTCCGAGGTGGGGAGGGGCGGCCGGGTTCGGGTCGACGGCACCAGGGGACGGCCCGACACTGGGGGAACCCGGAGCGGGACACCCCGCCCGGAACGAGCCCGGAGTGAGAAGGACGGCGATCCGCATGCCGGACAGCACGCGGCCCCCGGTCCGCGCGGGACGGGAGTCGGGGTGACGCGCCGCGCGAGCGGCGACGAGGGCGCGCCCGGCGGCGGCCACGAGGACCACGCGGAACAGGCGGATCACGGCCACGCGGATCACGGCCACGCGGATCACGGCCACGCGGATCACGCCTCGGTCTTCCGCCGACGTTTCTGGGTCAGCCTCGTCCTCGCCGTCCCGGTGGTGCTGACCAGCCGGATGATCTCCGACTGGTTCGGCTACCCCGTCGCCGACCCGGTGGCGTGGGTGGCCCCCGTCCTGGGAACGGTGCTCTTCGGGTACGGCGGTTGGCCGTTCCTCGCCGGTGCCGCCACCGAGCTGCGGGCCCGGAGACCCGGGATGATGACGCTGGTCGCCCTGGCCATCTCCGTCGCGTTCGTCGCCAGCGCACTCACCACCCTCGGGTTCGGCGGGTGGGACCTGGACTTCTGGTGGGAGCTGGCGCTGCTGATCGTGATCATGCTCCTCGGGCACTGGCTGGAGATGCGGGCCCTGGGGCAGGCCAGTGGGGCGCTGGAGGCACTGGCCGAGCTGCTGCCCGACGAGGCGGAGTTGCTCGGCGACGACGGGGAGCCCCGCCCAGTCCCGCTCCCCGAGCTGCGGGTGGGGGACGTCGTCCTCGTCAGGTCCGGCGGGCGGGTCCCGGCCGACGGCACCGTCGTCGCGGGGAGCGCCGAGGTGGACGAGTCGATGGTGACCGGCGAGTCGCAGCCGGTCACCCGGGAGGAGGGAGACCCGGTCGTCGCGGGCACCGTCGCCACCGACTCCGCGTTGCGCGTCCACCTCACCGCCGTCGGCGACCAGACGACACTGGCCGGCATCCGCCGGCTCGTCGCCGAGGCGCAGAGCTCGAGTTCCCGGGCGCAGGCCCTGGCGGACCGCGCCGCGGCCGCCCTGTTCTACTTCGCGCTGGTGGTCGGCCTGCTGACCTTCGCCGTGTGGTCCCTCCTCGGCGAGACGACCTCGGGTGTGGAGCGCACCGTGACGGTGCTCGTCATCGCCTGCCCCCACGCGTTGGGGCTCGCGATCCCCCTCGTCGTCGCGATCTCCACCTCCCTGGCCGCCAGGGCCGGGATCCTGGTCACCAGTCGGCTCGCCCTCGAACGGATGCGGACCGTCGACACGGTCGTCCTCGACAAGACCGGGACCCTCACGACCGGACAGCCCTCCCTGGTGGGGGTGGAGGCCGTCGACGGTGACGCCGAACGCGTCCTGCTGCTCGCGGCGTCGGCCGAAGCCGAGTCGGAACACCCGCTGGCCCGCGCGCTGGTCGCCGCCGCGCGGGAGCGCGGCGAGCTCGAACCGGCCGCGGACTTCCGCTCCCTGACGGGTCGGGGCGTGACGGCACGCGTCGGAGGCGTCGACATCGCCGTCGGCGGCCCGGCCCTCCTCCGCCAGCTGGGACTCCGCGTGCCCGAGCGGCTCGAACCCGCCACCGGGAGGTGGGCCGAGCGGGGCGCGGCCGTGCTCCACGTCGTGCGGGACGGTGAGGTGGTCGGGGCGGTCGGGCTCGCCGACACCGTGCGCCCGGAGTCCACCGAGGCCGTGCGCGGGCTCCGCGCCGAAGGGCTCGCCGTGCTCATGATCACCGGGGACGCGCGGCACGTCGCGGAGGCCGTGGGGCGCGAGGTGGGTGTCGACGAGGTCATCGCGGAGGTGCTGCCCGAGGACAAGGACGCCGCCATCACCCGGCTCCGGGACGAAGGGCACCGGGTCGTGATGGTGGGCGACGGGGTGAACGACGCCCCCGCCCTGGCCAGGGCGGACGTCGGGATCGCGATCGGTGCCGGCACGGATGTGGCGATCGAGTCGGCCGGCGTGGTCCTGGCCTCCGACGACCCGCGCGGTGTGCTGGCCGTCCGGCGGCTCTCGGCCGCCACCTACCGCAAGATGTGGCAGAACCTCGCGTGGGCGACTGGTTACAACCTGGTCTCGGTTCCCCTCGCCGCCGGCGTGCTCGCCCCCGTCGGTTTCGTGCTGCCCCCGGCCGTCGGGGCGGTCGTGATGAGCCTGTCCACCATCGTCGTGGCCCTGAACGCACAGCTCCTGCGCCGCGTCCGACTACGCCCGTCCGGGTGAGCGGGTGGGGTTGGGAGCGTCGACGGCGTTGGCCCACGGCCAGCCGGGCGCGGTGGCCCCCTTCAGTAGGATCCCGGGCGGATGGAACCACCATCGTGCGCGTTCCCCACCGCCCGGCCGCCGACGGTCCTCCCCCTCCCACCGGTCGGGCACCGTCCTGCGGCGCAGGCCGGTCACCGCGCGCCCCGTCCCTGCTGACACGACGAGGAACCCTGACCATGACTGTGAGGCCGTGGACCAAGGCCGCGCTGCTCGCGGCGGTGACCGCCGCGGCGCTGGCCGGCTGCACCTCCCACGAGATCAACAGCGATCCCGAGCCAGCCGGCCCCCAGTTGGAGTTCACCTCCGAACCGTCCTACACGGAGGAGGACATCGCGCTCGCCCACGACATGGTCGCCCACTACGAGCGCACCGTCGCCCTGTTCGATGCCCGAGGCGAGGAGAACGCGCGCCTCACCTCGCCGGCGCTGCGGGAGTACGCGGACCGCACGGCCATCGAGCACACCCGGCTGAAGGACCGCTTCGTCGGCTTCTCCTACATGACGGGCCAGTGGCCACCCCTCGAACCGCTGGACGACCCGCCCGCGTTGCCCGGTGACGAGGAACTGTCCCCGGCGGAGCAGGTGGTGGAGACCGAGCCCGAGGCCGACCCGTCCGACGCCGAGGGGGAGGGTGAGGGGCCCGAGGAGAGCCCGTGGCCGAGGGTCCAGCGGCTGGAACAGCTCCAGGGCCCGGAGTTCGACCGGTTCTGGCGGGACTCGCTCGTGGCCAGCCACGAGATCGCGTTGGAGAAGGCCCGGATCATGCTCGACGAGGCTCCCGCCCGGGAGCTGCGGGAACTCGCGCAGCGGGTGCTCGACCGGAACCCGGGAGAGATCGAGGAGCTCCGCGCGCTCCCGCTGTGAGCCGCTCCCGAACACGCACACCGCCGGCCCGTCGTCCACTCTGGACGGCGGGCCTGCGGCGTTCCGGGGGTTCGCTCCTCGGGTTCGCCGCCGGCCACCGGCTGGCCGCGTGACCCGGGGGCGCTCGCCTTCGCGGGCACACCCGGGCGCGGGCACCACCCGGCGCGGCGACGGCGCGGGGCACCGGCTCCCACCACCCGGGCGAGCCCCGCCTTCCGCCGACTCCACGGCACTCCGCCCGCACTGCCTGTCCGGGTACTCCCCCGACGGACACGCCGCGGACCCCGGGTTTTCCCACGGTGAACCGATAGCCTGGGGCGGATGAACGGGTGGAGGAGCGCGCACGGCCGGTGGCTGGTCCTGCTCGTCCTGCTCGTCGGCCTCGTCGGCGCCCACCACGTGGTGGGCCGCGCAACACCGACCGCCCCGTCCCCGGTGGCCGTGTCCTCGTCCTCGCCGGCCCCGCCGCAGTGGGCGGTCGGGTCCGATGCCTGCTCGTCGTGCGCCGGGACACCCGTGGTGGCCGAGGACTCCCTGTTCCACGTCTGCGTCGCGGTGGTGCTGGCCCTCGCGCTGGCCGCCCTGGCCCGCCGCCCCCGCCCCCTCGTCGAACTCCGCCCCACCCGCCGGCACCGGGAACGTCGCCGGCGACTCCCCGAGGTCACCCGCGCCCCCCGCGTCGCGTTACGGCTCGCCGGGCTGGGGCTGCTGCGGCTGTGACGGTCGCGCCGTGGCCGCCAGCCGCGGCGTCGTCGCGTCCACCCGTCTCAGCCACTCCCGAGGAGAACGCCCGTGACCACCCGTTTCCCGCTCCGCCTCGTCCTCACCTCGGCCGCCGCCGCCGTCGGCCTCGCCCTCACCGGCTGTTCCGACGGCGGCCAGGACACCGGTTCCGGCACCACCGGTGGGGACACCGCCCCCAACGCCGCCGACATCGAGTTCGCGCGGGACATGGTCCCCCACCAACGGCAGGCACTGGAGATGGCGGAGCTGGCGCCTGAGCACACCGAGAACGCCGAGATCCAGGAACTCGCCGACCGGATCGAGGGCACCCAGCGGCCCGAGCTGGACCAGCTGACCTCCTGGCTGGAGGAATGGGACGAGGAGGTCCCCGAGGACGGTGCCGGCGGGGACGGGAGCACGTCACCGTCCGCGTCCGCCGTGCCGCCCCACGGACTGCTGTCCGAGGACGAACTCGGTCGACTCGCCGAGGCCGAGGGGGACGAGTTCGACCAGCTCTGGCTGTCGATGATGCTCATCAACCACCAGGGCGGGGTGGACCTCGCCCAGACCGTGCTCGACGAGGGGGAGTCCCCGGAGGTCGCCGAGCTGGCCGAGCGCGTCCTGAACACCCAACAGGCCGAGATCGACGAGATGCAGACCCTGCTGCCGCAGGGCTAGCCGCCGAGGTGACCGGCACGGGCGGACCCGGGCGGTGTCCTCCGGGCACCGCCGGTCCCCGGCCGCCCGGTCATCTCGGGGCGTTGGCCACCAGCAGGTCGGTGACGGACGCCTGGTTGAGGATGTGGGCGCACCAGGCGAAGTGGCCGTCCGCTCCGGACGACGAGTAGGCGGTGGCACCGGTGACCGCGTAGGCGGCCAGGTAGGTGAGGAGCAGCTCGACGGGGTAGCCCAGCTCCGCGTGGACCGCGTCGACGAGCCGCTCCCGCTTCACCCCGGCGTCCGGCCCGTACATGTCGTGGAACCCGGCGGCGGTGGCGGCGTCGAAGGCGTTGTCACCGGCGGTGGAGACGAAACCCCAGTCCAGCAGCGCGGTCACCGATCCTGCCTGGTCCACGAGGATGTTCTCCGGGCAGATGTCCCCGTGCACCACGGCGGGCCGCGCCACCCGGACCCTGTCCAGCAGGACGAGGAGCCCGTCGATCTTGCGGTCGAGCTCGTCGACCGCCGAACCCAGCGGCCCGCCAGCGGGACCCGCCGGGGCGCGACGACGCACCAGCGCCGCGAGCGCGCCTCCCCACGACCGGTGTCCCGCCCACAGGGGACGCGGTTCCCCGAACACCGGAAGCGCCCGGCTGGCCGGGCCGGCCACCGTCGACGCCAGTGCGGACACCACCTCGACGGTGATCTCCACCGCCCGCTCGCCGGTCACCTCGCCCCGGGTGACGATGTCGGCCAGGGACGTCCCGGGCAGGTGCCGTTCCAGGCTGAGCACGACACCGTCGACCTCCCGGACCTCCTCGACGTACGGGGTGGCGAAGGGAAGCCCCTGGTCGGCGAGTTCCCGGGAGAACGCCACGAGGGGGGAGAGCTGTTCCGGGGTCCTGGCTCGCCACACCTTCGCCACCAGGTCGCCGGTGAGGCGCCAGACCTCCCCCTCCATCCCCCCGGCGAGCCGCTCCGCGCCCGGGTGGCCGAGACGGGCCAACAGGTGGGGGACGTCGGTGGCAGGCGGAGTCATCCGTTCCTTGTACCAACGGCGTCACCCTCAACGCCACCGGTTTCCCCCGCCCGGTGGCCCGTCCGCGCACCCGAGGTGACCCGCGTCGGTGCGTGTCGTCGGCCCGGACCCGACCCGGCCCGGGGCTGTGGCCGCCGCCGATGTCCCGGCCCGGTCCGGCGCGCGGGACCGGGGCCGCCGGGCTACGTCCCGACGCCGCCCAGGACGGCGTCCTCTGCGGCGTAGTCGGCGAACCCGTCCCCGTACAACCGGACGATCTCGGGGAAGGCCTCCCGCCACCCCCTGCCCTCAAGCGCTTCGGTCAACCAGCGCACCGCCGGGCGCACCGTGTCCTCATAGGTGGTGACCGGCCGGTAGGACAGCTCGCGTTCGGCCGCGCCGAGGTCCAACACCACGTCGTGGGGGACCGACCACGGGGTGGCACCGACACCGCCGCCCAACGGCGGCCCGTCCAACAGGAGGAGTTCCGGTGCGTGGCCGGCCGCCTGGCACACCCACCGCACGATGTCGAGGACGGAGGGAGGATGCGGATCGCCGGCGTTGAGCACCCTGCTCCCGGGACGGGCGGCGGCGAGCCGGACGAGTTCGGCGAGGTTCCGGGCGCTGGCGGTGTGGAACACGCCTGCTCCCCGGTGGGCCAGCGCGACGACAGGACGACGGTCGACCGCGCGGA
The DNA here is from genome assembly GCF_049311605.1 of Actinoalloteichus caeruleus. Lineage (NCBI taxonomy): Bacteria > Bacillati > Actinomycetota > Actinomycetes > Pseudonocardiales > Pseudonocardiaceae > Actinoalloteichus > Actinoalloteichus caeruleus. The sequence goes on along the minus strand of NZ_CP186005.1, from coordinate 4,228,642 downwards.
GCAGGGGCCACAGCTCGCGGGGAGCGGTCGAGCCGGGACCGTGCACGGCACCGGGCCGCAACACGGTGACCGGCAGCGCGTCGCAGCGCAGTACCACGCGTTCCAGCGCCGCCTTCCGCGCCGCGTAGCCGGAGTCGCCCGGTGCGACCGTCCGGTGGTCCTCCCGGAGGGGGACCGGGAAACGGGGGAAGTCGGTCAGCCCGCCGGACAGGCTCCGGCCGGCCTCGTCGACGTAGACGGCCGCGCTCGACACCACCACGGCCGAACCGACCAGGTCCGCCAGGGCGCACAGCTCCCGGCCGTGCGCCTCGTCGTAGGCGATGGTGTCCACCAGCACGTCGGCGCCGCCCTGAGCGGCGAGGGCGGCGCGGAGTGCGCCGGGCTCGTCCCGGTCCAGCAGGGTTCGGCGCACCCCCAGCTCGGCCCAGGTCGAGGGCACGGGACGGCGACCCCTGTCGACGGTCCGCACCTCCCACCCGGTGCGGACCAGACCGAGCACCACCGCTCGTCCGATCTGGCCGGAACTGCCGAGGACGACGGCTCGTTTCGCCATGCCGAGAAGCCTAGGGGCCGGTGCGGTTCCGTGTGCACGGCTGTTCACGGGGGGTGAACACCTGGGGGAGACCGGTGCCGGAACGGCTCCCCTCCCCGGGCTCTCCCGGCGTCGGTTCCCCCGCGTGCGGCCCGCCGCACCGGGCGACCTCCGGTCCCGTGCCGAGACCAGGCCCGTGGCCCCCGCTCCGAACCGACCGGGAGCCTCGGTCCGCTGACCTAGGCTGACCGCATGAACCCGACGCCCGCGTCCGCCAACCACAGCCAGCCAACCCCGGTCGACCTCGTCGTCTCCGGCGGTGTCGTGCTCACCCTGGACGCCGAGGACACGGTCCTGCCCGCCGGCGCCGTCGCCCTCGGCGAGGGCCGGGTGGTGGAGGTGGGGGAGGCCGCCGCCGTGCGGGCCAGGTACCCGGACGCGCCGGTGCTCGACGCGACGGGCTCGGTGGTCTTACCGGGTCTGGTGAACACCCACACCCACCTGGCGATGTCCCTGTTGCGGGGCACCGCCGACGACGTCGACCTCCAGGGCTTCCTCGCCAGGGTGATCCCGCTGGAGCAGCGCCTGCTCACGGCCGACAACGTCGCCGCCGGGGTGCTGCTCGCGCTCGCCGAGTCGCTGCGGGGCGGCACCACCACCGCCCTGGACATGTACTGGTTCCACCAGGCCGCCGCCGGTGTCGCCCGGCGCGCGGGTTTCCGCCTGCTCGCCGGTCCGACCTTCATGGACGTGCCGGACCTGCCCGACGGGATCAGTGACTTCGGTGAACGGCTCCGCCTCGCTGACGCCGAGCTCGCCGGCCGGGAACCGGACGCGCTCGGCCGGCCGAGCGTCTTCGCGCACAGCACCTACACCCTGGACGAGGCGCAGCTGCGGTCGGTCGGGGCGCTGGCGAGGGAACACGGGGCACTGCTCCACGTGCACGCGGCGGAGAACCAGACCGAGGTGGACACCGTCCTCGACCGGACGGGGAGGCGGCCCGTCGAGCTGTTGGCGGATCTGGGCCTGCTCGGTCCGGACACGGTGTTGGCCCACGCCGTCTGGCTGACGGACACCGAACTGGACCTGGTCGCCGACTCGGGGGCGTCGGTGGCGCACTGCCCGGTGTCCAACGCGAAGCTCGCCGCCGGGATCGCGAGGGTGCCCGACCTCGTCGCCCGAGGCGTGCCCGTGGGGCTGGGCACCGACGGTTCCGCCTGCGCGACGGGCCTGAACCTGTTCGACGTGATGCGGTACGGCGCGCTCCTGCACAGCGTCCACACCGGGGACCCGTCGGCGGTGGGGGCGCGGTCGGTACTGCGGATGGCCACGGCGGGCGGTGCCCGGGCCCTGGGGTTGCAGGACCGGTTGGGCTCGTTGGAGCCCGGGAAGTTGGCCGACCTGGTCGTCGTGCGCACCGACCGGCCGCACACCCGGCCAGAGCACGACCCGTACTCCACCGTCGTCTACGCGGCGACGGCCGCCGACGTGCGGCACACGGTGGTCGGCGGCGAGGTCCTGGTCCGGGATGGCCACCTCGTCGGGATCGGTGACGAGGAGGTCGACGAGGCGGTCGCCCGCTGGGGGCGCCACGCCTCCTCGGCGACGGGCTGAGCGCGCGACCCCCGGGACCGTCACCCACCCGCGGTGGGGTGGGGAGTGCCCCGGCGGGAGCACCCGAGGGAACGGCGTGCCCGGCGGGGCACGCCGGACCGGCCGGCATCGGCCCGGCGACGCTCCCCGCTCGCCGCGACCACGCGGTGATGGACGGTAGTCGTTCGGATACCTTGTGTGATCAATGACGGGCCGCTACCAGCATGGTGGTGGTCGTGGTCAGGTCCGAACGGAGGCCGCCCATGAGTGAGACAGCGCCCGGACGCATCACGGAACTGCCGCTGCACATCCGACGGCACGAGTTCGCCCCCGCTCTGGAGATGCGGGAGATCCGCGAGCGGGACGGGATCGAGCTCGTCCACACGCCTTTCGGGTTCGACGCCTGGATGGTCACCCGGCACCGGGACGTCCGGGAGGTCCTGTCGGACCCCACCCGGTTCAGCAACACCCAGCACGTCCTCAACAGCGCGGGCAGGTCGGGTATCTCCGACACGGCGACCCAACGGGTCCTGGAGGGCAACCTGCTGGCCGCGGACCCGCCCGACCACACGCGGTTGCGGCGGATGCTGACCGGGGCGTTCACCGCCCGCCGCATCCGGCTCCTGGAACCCCGGGTCCGGGACATCGTCGCCGATCACCTGGACGCGATGGAGCGTGGTGGTTCGCCGGCGGACCTGGTCAGCGACTTCGCGTTGCCGGTGCCCTCGTTGGTCATCTGCGAGTTGCTGGGTGTGCCCTATGCCGACCGGGACGCGTTCCAGGAGCGCAGCGGTCAGTTGCTGGACGTGTCGAGCACGCCGGAGGAGCGGGTGCGGGTCCAGTTGGAGTCGCGGGAGTACATGCGGGAGCTGGTGTTGCGGGCTCGGCGTGAGCCGGGTGAGGACCTGTTGGGCATGTTGGTGCGTGAGCACGGTGAGGACGTGGGTACCGGGGAGCTGGCCGGTATCGCTGATCTGTTGCTCATCGCCGGGCACGAGACGACGTCGAACATGCTGGGGTTGGGGACGTTGGCGTTGTTGCGGCATCCCGAGCAGTTGGCGATCATGCGGGACGATCCGGGGGCGGTGGACGCGGCGGTCGAGGAGCTGCTGCGGTGGTTGAGCATCGTCCACACCGGAACCCTCAAGGCGGTCATCGCCGACACCGAGCTGGGCGGGGCGCGCCTTCGCGCCGGTGACGTCCTCTTCTGCGGCCTGCCCATGGCCAACCGCGATCCCGAGGTGATCGACGACCCGGACCGTCTGGACGTCACCCGGGGTGGCCTGGGGCACCTGGCCTTCGGTCATGGTGTGCACCACTGCCTGGGGGCGCCGTTGGCCCGGATGGAGATGCGGGTCGCGTTCCCCGCGCTGCTGCGGCGGTTCCCCACCCTGCGGGAGGTCCCGGGCGGGGCGGAGTTCCGGTCGTTCAACGCCGTCTACGGGCTCGCCAGGTTCCCCGTCACCTGGTGAACCCGTGACCCCCCGGGGCGGGACGACCTCCAAGCCGACCGGGACCGCCGTCGGTCCGCCACGCCCCTGACGGGCGGAACCGGCGACCGGCCCGGGTGACCGTGCTCGCCGAGCGGCGCGCCCTGCGACATCCGTCCTGTTGAATGCGCTGATGCGCGAGACACCCCGACGCGCCGACGCTCGGCGCAACAGGGAGAGGATCTCCAGGGCCGCCCTCGCGGCCTTCTCCGAACTGCCGGCCGGCGGGCCCACCGACCTCCGACTGGAGGACGTGGCCGCCAGGGCCGGCGTCGGCGTCGCCACCGTGTACCGGCTCTTCGGCGGGCGCGGGGGACTGGTCCGCGCCGCGTTCCGGGTCCTCCTCGCCGACGAGGTCTGGCCGCTCGCGGCGGTCGCGGCGACCGCCTCCAACCCCGGCCCGGCCCTGAGGGCGGCGATCGTCGAGGCGGTCGAACGACTCGTCGCCCGCCCCGCGCTGGTCCACGCCGCCCGCGACCGAGGGGCCATCGACCTCGACCTGGTCGAGAACCACCTGGGTGACCTGCGCGCGGTGCTGGTGGCGGCGCAGCACGCCGGGGAGGTACGACCGGACGCGGTCCTCCGCGACCTCGCCGCGATCCTGGTGATGACGCTGGCGACCGCGCACGACCAGGACGGCGCCGGAGTGGACCGTGCCCGCTCCCTCGCCCTGCTCCTCGACGGACTCCGTCCCGGAGGCACCGCGCTACCCACCCCGGAGGGGACACCGCAGGGTGCCGCCGACCCGCCCGCCAGCGCACTCGGAACGGGCCGTCCCGGCCAGGCGGGGTGACCGTCACGGCCCCTGGGCCGCGCTTCCGCCCGCCGGGGTCACGGGCGGACGGGCCCGAGCGGCGGGAGCGGACGGCCGAAGCCGCCCGCCGGGTGCAGGAACACCGGCAACGCCGCGTGCCCGCTCACCAGGAACGTCCCGAGCGGCGGGAGCGCCGCCGCCGGCTGGGCCAGCGCGATGCCGGGAAACCTGTCGAACAACGCGGACACCGCGAGCTCCGCTTCCATCCTGGCCAGCGGAGCACCCACGCAGAAGTGGGCACCGTGCCCGAACGACAGGTGCCCGCGACGGCTGGGGCGGAGCACGTCGAACACCTCGGGACGATCCCCGTGCTGGTCGGGGTCACGGCCCGCTCCGCCGTAGGACACCATGATCGCGTCCCCCTCCGGGATGACGGTGCCCCCCACGTCCAGGTCGGTCACCGCGTACCGCAACAGCACGTGCGGCACCGGTGGTGCCCACCGCAACGCCTCCTCCACCGCATCCGACCACGACGCGACCCCCACCCGCACCAACTCCCGCTGCTCGGGGTGGGTCAACAGCGCCAGCACCAGGTTGTGCACCAGGTTGAGCGTCGTCTCGAACCCGGCGCCGAGCATCAACAACAGGGTGTCGTGCAGCTCCTCGTCACTGAGGGGCTGGTCGCCCTCGGCCGGCGCGCCGTGCAGCAGGGTGCTGGTGAGGTCGTCGGCGGGTTCGCGGCGCTTCTCCTCGACCATCTCCCGCAACAACGCGTCGAGCCGCGCGCGGTCCCGCGCGGCGTGCTCGGACGACACCGTCGTCTGGAAGAGGTTGTCCACGCACTCCCGCAACGTGGTCCAGCCCGCGCGGCGCAGGCCGAAGAGCTGGGCGATCACGGAGATCGGCAGCGGGCTGGCCAGTTCCGCGCGCAGGTCCACCACCTCGGAGGCGGGTTTGGCGGCCAGGCGCACGATCAGGTCCGCCGTGACCTGCTCCACCCGAGGGCGCAGCGCCTGGACCCGACGGGGCAGGAAGGCCGCGCTGACGATCCGCCGCAGCCGCCCGTGCTCGGGGCCGTAGGCGGTGAACATGTTCCGCAGCGACACGAAGTTGGCCAGCGGCCAGTCCCGGGGCACTCGACCTTCCCGCCAGTCCCGCCAGTGCTGGTGCGGGTCCTTGGAGACACGGGGGTCGGCCAACAGGGCACGCACGTGCTCGTGACCGGTCACGGACCAGGCCCGTACCGCACCGGGCAGGACGACCGGGACCGCCGGGCCCCGGCCCCGCAGCTTCTCGATCTCCGCGTACACGTCCCGCCCGGTCGGATCGAGCGTGACAGCGTCGAGGTGCTGACCCATGTGGTCTCCAGAGGACTCTCGGGGGATGACCTGCCCGGCCACACCAGCCGAACAGGTGACACCGAGTGTGATGCCCCGAGAACTCCTTGTGAAGGCTCTGTCAGGGTGTTGGCGGCCAGCGGCGGTCCGATGTGTCCTGCCACCTCCGCCGCGCTTCCGCTTGTCCCCGCACCGGAACCGCCGGCTCGCCGCCCCCGGCGGTTCGCCGCGCGGGTCCGAGACTGACCGTTGACGGACGACCGGGCCGGCCCTCCGCCCACCCGATCAAGGACGCCGGACGAGTGCACTACAGTCCATCAAGTGATTGATGGAAACAGTGGGCGGGCGGGTGAGGTCGTCCGGGCCGCGTTCCGCGTGGTCGCCGACGTCGGCTTCGAGGGACTCCGGCTGCGCCGCGTCGCCGCCGACGTCGGCCTCGACCAGTCGACCCTGCACCACTACTTCGCGACCAAGGACGCGCTCATCGGAGCCGTCGCCGAGTACACGACCAGCCGGCTGGCCACCACCGCGCCGCCGTGGGACCTCGAACCGCCCGCCGCGCTCATCGCACACCTCGACGCCCTGCGGGCGATGATGCGCACGGAACCGGAACTGCTCACGGTCAGCGCCGAACTCGACCTGCGAGGCCGCCGCGACCCGGAGGTGCGGCGCGAGGTGGAACGGCACGAGGCCGGGTGGCGGCAGGCCCTGTCCGCCCTCCTCACCGACCTGCCCCGCGCCGGTCTTCCCGTGGCGGAGGCCGTCGAACTGGTGATCGCCGCGGTCAAGGGCGTCCGGCTCACCCCCGAACTCGCCCCCGCCGTCCTCGACCCCCTGGCCACCCTGCTCACCGCGCCACCCGCTCCCGAAGGAGGGAACAGGTCATGAACGCACCCCACGTCCTGGTCATCGGCGGTGGCATCGGTGGCCTCTGCCTGGCGCAGGGGCTCCGCGCGGCCGGCGTCCCGGTCACCGTCCACGAACGCGACACCCACCCGGCCGGCCGGTGGGAGGGGTACCGCATCCACATCGACCCGGCGGGAGCGAGATCACTCCGCGCCTGCCTCCCGGACAGGCTGTGGCGGGCCTTCCTCGACCTGGCCGCACCGGGCGGGGACTTCGGTTTCCTCACCGAGCGGCTCACCGAACTCCTCGTCGTCGAGGAGGAGATCTCCCACCCCCGGGCCGACGACCCGGCCGAAGGGCACTACGCCGTCGACCGCCGCGCGCTGCGGCGACTCCTGCTCGCCGGCATCGAGGACGTCGTCCACTTCGGCGCCGAGTTCGAGCGGTACGAGGTCACCGACGACGGCCGCGTCGTCGCCCACTTCGCCGACGGCTCTTCGGCCACCGGAGACCTCCTCGTGGGCGCGGACGGCACCGGCTCCCGGGTGCGTCGGCAGTACCTGCCGCACGGGGAACCGGTGGCCGCCGGAGTCGTCGGGCTCGCCAACAAGCTGGTGCTCACCGACGGCCGGGGGTGGGTGCCCGGCCGGTTCCGGCAGGGGATGAACCTGGTGACCGGGGACGGCCCCTACTCGCTGTTCACCGCCGCCTACCAGCCGCCCCCCGGCGCGGAGCGGGTCCTCGCCGAGGTCACCGGGCGGACCCCGCCACCGATCGACCAGCCCTACCTGCTGACCGCGTTGGTGTCCGCCCCCGACCACCTGCCCCCCGACATCGGGGACTTCGGGCCGGACCGCCTGCGCGAGGTCGCGGCCGGACTCGTCGCCGACTGGCACCCGGTGGTCCGCCGCATGATCGACGAGTCCGAGGACGACAGCCGGGGCGTCAGCGTCTTCCGGGTGGCGCCGCAGCTACCGCCCTGGCCATCCAGCCGGGTGACCCTGCTCGGCGACGCCATCCACGCCGTCCCCGCCACCGGCGGCCTCGGCGGCAACGCCGCGCTGCGGGACGCCCGCCGCCTGACCCAGCTGCTGGCCACGACGAGCGGCGACGGGATCCTCGACTCCGTCCGCACCTACGAACGGGACCTCCGCGAACACGGCTACGCGGCCGTGCGGGACGCGCTCGCGGTGCGGGACCAGATGGTCGCGGGCGGAACCCTGGACACCATCGTCAGCCGCACCTGGATGCGGCTCTGCCGGTACGTCACCCCGCTGCGGCGGCACTCCTTCGGGTCCTCCGATGCCGACGTCAGCCACCCCCGGCCCTGGGAACTCGCCTCGCCGGCGTGAACCCGACGAGGAGGCAGTCGGAGGAGGGCCGTCCACGGTCGGTGGCGGTGATCCACCGCGGGACCCGCCACTGACCGGACCGCTGGTCCGCCCGCTGCCCTGTCCCGGGCGTGTACGCACCCGCCTCGGGATTCCCTGTGGAAGGTGGCCGATGGTTGGCGTACCTGGATGGGAGTGCGTCGTCGAACGCTCGTGGCGGGCACCCCGTCCGCTGAGGACGCTAGTCTCGTGGTCATGCGCGGTGCTGGTGACCCACTGAGCATCGGGGAACGAGTGGCCTTCTACCGGCGCCGGCGGGGCCTCGCCCAGGTGGCCCTGGCGGGCATGGTGGGCCGATCCGAGGACTGGTTGAGCAAGATCGAGCGTGGGGTCCGAGTGCATGGTCGATGCGCAGTCGGATCGCCGGGTGGATGTTGAGGGTCATGAGTTCCTCGGGGGAAGCCCAGAGTACCTCCTTGCTCTCACCGCTGGTCCGCAAGCTCCCAGACACCGGGTCGGCAAGGAAGCGGATGGAGAATTCCTGACGAACCTCGCCGTCGCTGCTGTAGGAGACTACGTGGTTGGGGTCCGTACAGATTCCGGTAACCGCCCTGGGGACTACGGTGATTCCGGTTTCCTCCTCGACTTCCCTGACGACGGTCTGGGAGATGGTTTCACCGATACCCTGTGTTTCGCCGGGGATGGCGTACAGGTCGTTGTCGGTCCGACGAATAATCAAAAAGTGCCCTGACCAGTTGCGAACTACTGCCGTCACGGCGGGTGCGATGCTGTTCGCCCCGGGGCCGGATTCGTCGTAGTAGTAGTCCCGTCCGGCCCCTTGCGTTCCCTTCGTCCGTGCTCGTTTCTCGTGGGCTGCGCCGACCATGATCTCGGGCGCGAACGTCGTCTCCGAATCCGGGCCAACGGCGGGCAACCTGGGCAGGCAGTGCCGCGCCGGGCAGGCGCCTCGACCGAAGCGGCCGTGCGGTCGAGTGGGGGATGGCGGTTCGAGATCGATCACTCAGTTGGGGCCGACAGCTGAAGTGCCTCGAATATGGGTTGTGCGGCTGGGTCTCCGGGGTAGAGTTCACGTGCCTGCCGCATGGCCTCCTGGGCGAGCATGGCGAACGGCAGTTGAGATCGACGAGTTTCCTGCTTCGCTTCCTCGATCCACGGTAGTGCTGATTCGATATCCCCGGTTCGCAGTGCGGAGATGCCGAGGGTGAATCTGGCTTCGGTCGCGCGCATGGGGCTTTTCTCGGTTCCGTCAGATGCTCGGGACAGGTGAATGACTTCGTGCGCGTGCTCCGTCGCCCTTCGATCATCGCCCACCAGGCGGTAGCAGTCCATCGCGTAGAAGTCCCACTTGGTCGGGTCGATGACGAAATGGTTCTCGGGTCGGCTTGGGTGATCGTGCCGGGTGAGAAGGCGGTACCCCCCGTCCAGGGTTCGATGTACGCGATCCCGCTGCCCCATCCGGGCATGGGCCTTCGCCGATTGCGCGGCAAGCTGCACGACGACCGAAGAATGGGGAGCTGCTGCGGTGCCGGCCTCCGCGTACTGGGCGACGGAGCGTAGGCGTCCCTGCGTGAGCGCGAACCATGCGCTCAACTCGAAGGTCCATCCCACGATCTCGGCGTGTCCGGATTCCTTGCCTATCTGTAGGGCGGCAAGGCGGCTGAGTTCGGCTTGTCTGATGTTGCCGAGATCGTATTCCAGGCAACCAAGGAGCAGGGTGAGCCACCCAGCGTTGACCAGGATGTCCCGATGTTCCCTGAGCGTCGTGGGGCGTTCGAGCAGTTGGGCGCTGTACTCCAACCACTGCATGGTCTCACGGTGCAGTTCACGGGCGCCCCGCCAGGCGTACTCGCAACAGAGCTGCTCGGTGACGAGTTGCATCTGCTCCAGCGTCTGACTACCGACATCGGTGTTGTGAAGGCGTCGCACGACGTCGCTCAGTCCCCAGGGGCGGCCCGGAGCCGACGGAGCCGTGGGAGGAAGGACCGCACGGCCCGTCGCGCGGGCAGCGGCGGCCAGGGAGCCGTCGGCGCCCAGGATCGTGTCCAGGCGATCGATCATGCCTTCGTCGGGAAGACTTTTGGAGTTCTCGCAACGGCTGACCTGGCTTTGGCTCCAGTGCGCGGCTTTCGCGAGCTCTCCCTGGCTGAGACCAGCACGCCGCCGAAGCCGCGCGAGTTCTCCTGCGAACCGTTCCATGCTGGCACCTCCCGTACCTGGCTATGCGCATCGCATGCGCCGGGTACGCATTCGGTCGACTGTGGTGCTGCTGAGGCCGATTCTAGCTCTTGGAATGGATGACAGGTGCGGGCAGAGGGCACAGCGCAACCACGACCGGATGGACGAAGCTGATGAGGTTATGAGTCCTGGTGCACGTTCGGTAGACGCCACCCGGATAGCTGGTATGGCGGCTGTTCACGACTCGCGCTCATATCGCGATGGGGTGTGGCGGCAGGAAACGCGAAGCACGCGGCGCGGATCAGTCCGCCGCTCGGCGTGACGAGTTGGACGGCAACTTCGAGGTCACAAATCCGATCCTCCCCGGGAACTGAGGACTTTGACGCAATGAGCATTTGCCGTGCAGAAGTGAAAGGTGTTCGCATGGCGAGCGGTGGTGGAGCCCGACTTCGGGCCGGGCATGACGAGGTGTTCCCACACGGTGCGCTGGTGATGCGGGTGGGGCGGGTGATGGAGCCCCGGAGCCGTGAGGAGCGGGCGCGGGGTGCGGCTCGGGTCCCCGAGTTGGACCCCGGCACCGGACACTGTCAGTGGTTGGTGACGGTGATCGACCAGGCGGCGGAGGCGCTGCCCGGCACCAACCTGCGACCAGTGGTCTTCGAGGGGCTGACCGCGGCTCCCCGGAACGACAGCGGGCAGTGCGGCCCGCCGGCGGCGGGACGAGGGCAGCGGTGTCGAGCGTGGCCACAGACCCGGGGTCTACCACGGCCGACCGGTGAGGGGGACACACCATGATGGTCCCCCAGGTGGTGGCGGCCCCAGCGCAGGGAGCGGGGGCGTTGTTCACGGTGGAGATGCCCGGCACCGGGCCGATGCTGATGGTGGACCTGGGAAGCCTGTGCGTCCAGGTCCGGTTCCACCAGGACGGCCAGGACCGGGAACACCTCGACCGGTTCCTGTCCGAACTCTCCGGGGAAGCGGCTCGGGCGCTGGCCTGGCTGCGTTCCCAGCCTCGGCACACCCACGGTCTGCTCGACGTGGACTCCGCCCGGACCGCGCTGGCCGGTTACCTGCCCGCCACCCCACCCGAGGACCCCCCAGGTGGGGCGCACCACTGGCGGGGCCCCGAGCCCACCGACGCGGGGGAGTGCCACCGGTGAGCGAGGACCAGCCGGAGGTGCCCGCCTGGGAACGGGAACTGCGCGCCCTGTTCCTCACCTTCGTGGAGCACCTGCCACCCAAGGACGCGCCTGCCGAGGAGCAGCTGGCCTACCGGGAGCGGTGGGCGGAGTGCTTCGACGAGCTCGCGGACACCCTCGACGAGATCCAACGCACGGCGGCGCTGCTGGCGCGCTCAGCGCGGGACAGCCTCGACATGCTGCGCAGGTTGGCGGGCCAGTATCCGCCCCCGGTGGCAGCCGAGGTCCCCGCCCCCCGGGTTGAGGGGCAGACCGGGACGGCCGGCCGGTTAGCAGCCTGGTGGTCCCGCGCCTGGCGGCGGTCCTCGCCCACGCCGGCCGCGCCCCGGCGGGTGCGGTTGGAGTTCCGGCGGTGCCGGACCTGCCGGAACGGCGGCTGGTGGCCCGACGGGCAGGAGTGGTGCTGGGACTGCACGGCGGCCGGCGAGTGGCGGCGGCTGCGCACCGCGGCCCGGCACGCCGCCGTCGGACGCTACCCGGGCTGAGCGGCGGCGGGACCACCACGTCCGTGCCGCCCCGTCCGCGCCCCCTGGGGAGGGAGCTCGTCCGGTGCGCCGTTCTCCGATTCCTCCCGGGCCGCCTGCGCACCCGCGTCACCCCGACGCGTTCCCGGGAACACGTCGGGGAGTCCACCCGGACTCCCCGACGCGCGATCACGGCTCAGCGGCTCGACGGGTCACGGGTAGTAGACGTTCGGCTGCGGAACCGCGCCCATGCCGTCCCCGATGAAGAAGCTGGGGTGCGGCGGCTGGTTGTAGGCGGTGTTCTGCCACGCGATCGCCACCCGGTACTGGGTGTCGTGCATCAGCGTCGGAATCCGCAGGTCGGTGAGGTCGGTCGTCGTGTAGATCCGCAGCGCGCGGCTGTCCGCCGTCCGCCACACCACCTCCTCCCGCCAGTCCCCGAACAGGTCGCCCGAGAGCGCGGGAGTGGCCTTCGTGCCGTTGTTCGAGGCCACACCGTTCGCCGTCAGCAGCCGGGTGTCCCCGTTCGGCCCGTACTTGTCGATCCTGGTCTGGTCGAGCAGTTCCCGCACCGGGTCGCCGTCCCACCAGATCAGGAAGTTCGTCGACGACGGCTTGCGCCCCACGTTCCGGCCCTGGGTGTCGCGCATGCCGTCCACCCGCGACGACCACATCTCGGCTCCGGGGCTGCCCGCCCAGATGTCACCGGCCACCCCGCGCCCGTTGTCGCCGTTGGCCGGCGTGGTGTAGATCGGCTGCCCGGTGCGGGCGTCCACCAGCCACGAACTGGGCTGGTTGCTGTTCTCGGCGACGCCGAAGACCTCCAGCCCCGGGCGGCTGGGCACGAAGTCGCCGACGTGCAGCGCGTCGCCGTGCCCGTAGCCGGTGTTCCACAACGGGGTGCCGTCGTCGTCGATGACCATCGCGCCGAAGACGATCTCGTCACGACCGTCACCGTCCACGTCGGCGATCGACAGGCTGTGGAAACCCTGCCCCCGGTACTGGCTGCCGGCCGAGTTGCTGTCGAAGGTCCAGCGCCTGGTCAGGCTGCCGTCGCGGAAGTCCCAGGCCACGATGACCGTGCGCGTGTAGTAGCCACGGGACATGATGAGGCTCGGCCGCTGGCCGTCCAGGTAGGCGGTGCCCGCCAGGAAGCGGTCCACCCGGTTGCCGTAGTTGTCGCCCCAGTCGCTGACGTTGCCCCGCGCCGGCAGGTAGTCCACCGTGGACAGCGCGGCTCCGGTCCGACCGTCGAAGACGGTCAGGAACTCCGGCCCGGCGAGGACGTAGCCGCTGGAGTTGCGGTGGTCGGCGTTGGCGTTGCCGATGACGCGTCCAGCACCGTCCACGGTGCCGTCCGCCGTCTTCATCGCGACCTCCGCCCGGCCGTCGCCGTCGAAGTCGTACACCTGGAACTGGGTGTAGTGCGCCCCCGCCCGGATGTTGCGGCCCAGGTCGATCCGCCACAGCCGGGTGCCGTCCAGCCGGTAGGCGTCGACGAACACGTTCCCGGTGTGCCCCGAGTGCGCGTTGTCCTTGGAGTTCGACGGATCCCACTTGACGACGAACTCGTACTGGCCGTCGCCGTCGAGGTCACCGACGCTGGCGTCGTTGGCCGAGTACGTGTAGTCCACGCCGTCCGGAGTCCGACCACCCGAGGGCACCTGGAGCGGGACGTCGAGGTAGTTGCCGCCGCCGAACCGCAGCGACGGTTCCGACGCGCCCTGCTCGGTGCCGTTCACCACGGCCCGGACGGTGTAGCTCGCCGTGGCCGAGGCCCCGCCGTCGAAGTAGTTCGTCGAGTCCGTGATCGGCGACGAGTTCACCCGGGTCGAACCCCGGTACAGGTTGAACGCCACTCCCGCCGGGTCGGTCCCCAGCAGCCGCCAGCTCACCAGGTTGCCGTTCCCCGACCTGGCGCTGATCAGACCCCGGTTCAGGTCCTCCACCTGCCTGGCCTGCCCGGGTGGCTGCGTGCCACCCCCGTCGACCGGGACCAGCTGCCACTGCTGGTTGTGGCCGTCGTGGTCGGAGTACTGGGAGACCCTGGCCCCGTCCTCGGTGGACCACTCCCACACCTCGAGCGCCTTGCCGCTGAGCCGGTTGAGCAACCGCACGTAGCCACCGGCCGAGTCGGCGAGGCGGAACTGCTGGTTGTGCCCGTTGAGGTCGGCCCACTGCACGACGCGGGCTCCATCGGCGACGTCGAACTCGTAGAGGTCGAGGACCTTGCCGCTGTGCCGGGCCTGGATCCGGTACCACCCGTCACCCGAGGGCAGGAACCGGAACTGCTGGTTCGTTCCCGAGTTCCGGGTCCACTGCACGGCGTTCACGCCGTCCCCGGTGCCCCGTGCCTCGATGTCCAGTGCCTTCCCGCTGTGCCGGTTCACCAGCTGGTAGTAGGCGTTGGGGTCGACGGTCGCGGCGTTGGCGGCCGCCGGAACCCCAAGAGTGGCGAACACGGTGGCGATGACCGCGGTGACCGCCGTTCTCCATCTTCGCGTTGGGCGCGCTCCCGATATTCTTCCGCTGTTCGACATCGTCATTCCCTTCAGGGCCTGACCACGGCCCGGTCGCACGTCGACGTGCCTGGTGTCCCGCCGGGAGGAAGAAGGAGAAGGCCACTCTTCCGTTCGGGGCCGGCGATGTCACGGCAGCCCGGGCGGTGAGCGTGTCGCCACGGCGGAAATTCCGCGGAATACCAGGCGGGGTGGCGCCCGCCGTCTCTCGTGTCGGCGCGGGATGGCTGGTCAGGACGCTTGTCGTCGAGCGGTGGCCTCACGGTGGCCACCGGTGCCGGCTGGCTGGGCGGGAATGTTACCCAGACTTCATCGGGGAGCCAAGAAAGCCGGAACAACGGTGTTCGTCGAGGAGGGCGGGGGCGAAGTGGCCCCGGGCGGTGCCTCCTCGTCGAGGAATTCGCCCCGAATGCTCCGGACGGAGTACCGGCGATCGTCGAAATCGGGATCCGGCGGTGGGGCGGCGGTGGTTTCTCGTGACTATCGGTCGGCTTTCGTCCGAGTTCTCGGGAATTGTCGCCGACTGCGGCCCGGAATCTGCCGCTGGGGCTGGCCCGATGCGGCCACCGTCGACGACCAGCCACCCACCCCGACGGGGGGAAGCCTTGCTGAGCTTCCCGTCGGTCCTCGGCGCGGCGGAGCGTTCCCCCGCGCCCCGCGAGGTCCGCTCCACTCCCGAACGGGTACCCGGCCCCCGCCGCGCCGGGCGGCGGGGCCGGGGTCGCGTCAGCCGTTCAGGGCGGCGCCCAGCGGCGGCTGCTCGGTCAGGACGGTCGGGACGTTCCCCACCGGAGCCCACTCCTCGCCGCAGAACTCGAGGTTGATCGCGTTGACCACCCCGAGGTGGAACAGCGCGACGCTCTCGTCCCCGGCCCAGGCGTTACCGGAGACGGTGACGTGCCGCTCGCCGTCCAGCGTCCCGAACGAGTAGGTCAGGAAACCGGGGATGCCGCCGGTGTGCCCGACGAGCGGGACCCCGCAGACCGTGTTCAACGTCTGGAGCCCGAGCCCGTACTGGGGGAACAGCGTCGGATCGGTGGTGGGGACGCCGTCCGTCATCAGCGCCAGCGACTCCGGCGACACCAGCTCCCCGCCGAACAGCGCCCGGTAGAAGCGGTTGACGTCGGCCGTGTCCGACACCAGGGCGTAGGCGGCCCAGGCGAAGGACGGGTTCAGCTCGGTGAACTCCCGCCACTCACCAGCCGGGTCCCCGGCCAGCCGGTAGTACCCGAGGGAGTGGGGGCCGGGGAGTTCCCGCTCGGTGAGCGGGAAGGAGCTGTTGGCCATCCCCGCCGGTTCGAACACCCGCTCCCGCAGCAGGACCTCCAGCGGCTCCCCGGTCACCGACTCCACGACGAGGCCGAGCAGCACGTAGTTGATGTTGGCGTAGGAGAACTCCCCTCCCGGTTCCCCGACCGGGTCCTGGGCGCCGGAGAACCGGACGAGGTCCCACGGCGTGTAGGTGCGCCGCGAGTACTCGGCGACGTCGTCGAACTCGGCGTCCTCCAGGTAGTCGGTGAGCCCGCTGGTGTGGTTCAACAACTGCTCGACGGTGACCCGGTCGGCGGTCGGCACGGAACCCGGCAGGTGCTCGGCGAGGGGGTCGGCCAGGGCGAGCCGGTCCTCCTCGACGAGCTGGAGGACCAGCGTCGCCACCAGGCTCTTCGTCACGCTCGCCGCCCGGAACACCCCGTCCGGCGGTGTCGGGACCCCGGTGCCGAGGTCGGCCACCCCCGTGGTGAGGACCTCCTCGTCCGCGCCGTCCCGGACGCGGAGCTGGATGCCCGGGTACCCGGCTGCCTCCACGGGTAAGCGGAGCGCGTCGAGCATCGCGCTCCGGTCGGAGTCCCCGTTCGTGTCCGGCGGCGCGGCGGAGCCGGCGCCGGGGTCGGCGAGCGCCGGGGGCGCCCCCAACGCGAGCAGCGCTGCCAGCGCGCCGCACACCAGCGCTCGCGGTGTTCTCTGGTGCTTCATCAGGATGTGGTCCTCCCTGGACTCGGGTTCGGCCGTGCCGAACCTCGGCGGGAAGCACGCTAGGTGCGCGACCAGGACCCCGGCATCGGTCGACCGGGCGGAGACGATCACCCGAAGGTTGGAGGCGCGGCCCTGCCCGGATCCTCCTTCCGGCCGCCCAGCCCCTGGGCGCCCCGGCACACCGCCGACCCGGTCGGACCCCTCGGCGGCTCCCACCGCGAGGTCCGACCCGCACGGGCCGGCGGCGCCCGAACCGGTTCAGTCCGCCACGACCACCGACAGCTCCGCCCCGGTCGCCGACAGCAGGACGCCCTGCTCGTGCGGCTCCCAGGTGCCTCCGCGCACCGCCGTCACCGCCGCGACACCCACCACCAGCACCCGCCAGCCCGCCGCGGCCCCGGCCACCACGCGAACGGTGAGCGTCGCCCCCGTGCGGGTGGTCTCGAACTCGACCCCGGTCTCCCCGGCCAGCGTCGGAACGGCAGTCCTCGTCCTGGTCAGTTCCGGTGACCAGCCCACCCGCAGCGTCAACCCCCGCGTGTAGTCGTAGTCGGGGCGGTCCGACCGCCCACCGAGCGGGACCACGGCACCCGGGCGGACCAGGACCGGCAGCCCCAGGAAACCGTGCCGCTCCCGGCGCCAACCGGGGCCCTCCACCGGCTCCCCGGTGACCAGGTGGGTCCACCGGCCCGAGGGCACGTAGTACTCCACCTCGCCGTCCGCGCTGAGCACGGGCGCGACCAGCAGGTCATCACCCAACAGGTACTGCCTGTCGAGGTAGTCGCAGGCGGGGTCGTCGGGGAAACCGAACCCCATCGACCGCATCACCGGCCACCCGTGGTCGGCGGCCTGCGCCGCCGCACCGTAGAGGTAGGGCATCAGCCGGCACTTCAACTCCGTGAAGAACCTCGCGACCTCGACGGACTCCTCGTCGAACTCCCACGGCACCCGGTAGGACCTGCTGCCGTGGAGCCGGCTGTGGGAGGACAACAACCCGAAGGCCAACCACCGTTTGAACACCCCCGGGTCGGGGGTGCCCTCGAACCCGCCGATGTCGTGGCTCCAGAACCCGAAACCCGACAGGCCCAACGACAACCCGCCCCGCAGGCTCTCCGCCATCGACTCGAACGTCGACTCCGAGTCACCGCCCCAGTGCACGGGGAACCGCTGGCCGCCCGCCGTCGCCGACCGGCCGAACACCACCGCCTCCCCGTCGCCCCGCTGCTCGCGCAACACCTCGAACACCGTCTGGTTGAACAGGTGGGTGTAGTAGTTGTGCATCCGCACCGGGTCCGAACCGTCGTGGAACACGACGTCAGTCGGGATGCGTTCCCCGAAGTCGGTCTTGAAGCAGTCCACGCCCATCGCGAGCAGGCCACGCAGCTTGTCCGAGTACCAGGCCCGCGCCGCCGGGTTGGTGAAGTCGACGATGGCCAGCCCGGGTTGCCACAGGTCCCACTGCCACACGTCGCCGTTCGGCCGCCGCAGCAGGTACCCCTCCCGCAGCCCCTCCTCGAACAGCGGGGACTTCTGCCCGATGTAGGGGTTGATCCAGACGCTGACCCGCAGGCCCCGGTCGTGCAGCCGCCGCAGCATCCCCGGCGGGTCGGGGAAGACCGCCGGGTCCCACTCGAAGTCACACCACTGGTACTCCCGCATCCAGAAGCAGTCGAAGTGGAACACGCTCAGGGGAATCGACCGGTCGCGCATCCCCTCGATGAACCCGGTCACCGTCTCCTCGTCGTAGGAGGTGGTGAACGAGGTGGACAACCAGAGCCCGAACGACCACGCCGGCGGCAGCGCCGGCCGCCCCAACAACGCCGTGTACCGGGACAGGATCTCCTTCGGCGTCGGCCCGTAGATGACCAGGTACTCCAGGGTCTGGCCCTCAGTGCTGAACTGGACGCGGCCCGTGTGCTCGGAGGCCACCTCGAACGAGGTCTGCCCCGGTTCGTTGACGAAGACGCCGTAGCCCCGGTTGGTGAGGTAGAAGGGCACGTTCTTGTAGGACTGCTCGCTGCCGGTCCCGGCGTCGGCCTGCCAGATGTCCACGACCTGGCCGTTGCGCACCAGCGGCGTGAAACGTTCCCCGAGGCCGTAGACGAGTTCGCCGACCCCGAGCGAGAGCTGGGCCACCGAGTAGTGCCGGTCCTCCTCGGTGACCGCGATCCCCGTGCCCTTCCGGCCCGTCCGCGTCAGCACCCGGCCCTCGGCGAGGAAGTCCAGACTCCACTCGGCCGAGGTGTCCAACCGCAGCGACAGCCGCCCACTGGTCAGCTCGACCACCGGCCCGACCCGCTCCACCTTCGCGGTGGTGTCCGGCTCCACCGCCAGGGAGAACTCCGGGGACCGCGGCCGCCCACCGGCGAAATGGGTGGTGCGGACCGCGATCACGTCCGGCGCCGGCGTCCACCAGTGCGTGGTCAACACCGGGCCGTACAACGTGTCCCCCCGATGTCTCACCGCCCGGGTGGCGGCGTGCACGGTCACCGTCTCCCCGGTGGTGACCACGTCCCGTGCCTCGGTGGCGTAGGACGCGCGCACACCGTCGCGCATCAGCCAGACACCGTTGGTGAACTTCATCCGCTTCCTCTTCCCACTGGAAGGTGCCCGGCCGGGAAGCCGAGCGTTCTGACGTCGACGAACGCGCTGGAACGGGCGGATCGGTGATGCTGGTCAGCCCCGGGCGGACCGCTCCCGGTGACCGGCGATGGCACGCCGGTACCAGTGGTAGCTGTCCTTGGGCGTGCGGGTCTGGGTGTCGTAGTCGACGTGGACCAGGCCGAACCGGCGGTCGTAGCCGTAGGCCCACTCGAAGTTGTCCAGCAGGGACCACGCGTAGTAGCCCCGGACGTCGACCCCGAGGTCCACCGCCCGCGCCACCGCCCCCAGGTGTTCCCGCAGGTAGTCCACCCGGCCCTCGTCGTGCACCACCCCGTCGGGACCGACCTGGTCGGCCTCGGCGCTCCCGTTCTCGGTGATGTACAGCGGCGGCAGCCCCGGATAGCGCTCCACCAGCCCGGTGAGCAGGTCGGTGAGGGTGGAGGGCACCACCGGCCACCCCATCTCGGTGGTCCGCGCACCCGGCCACCCGGCCGCGACCGCCCCCACGTCCCACGCCGTCCGCCGGGCCGGATCGGCCTCGACCCGAGGCGCGGGCGCCACCCGGCTGGGGGCGTAGTAGTTGACGCCGAGGAAGTCCAGCGGCGCGGCGATCACGGCGAGGTCCCCGTCCCGCCGGTAGGACCCGTCCGCCAGCGGCCCCCAGGTCTCCCGCTCCCACTCCGGGTACCGGGCACCGAGGATCGGATCGGTGAACGCGAGGTTCCGCAGCGTCTCCGCGCGCCGAGCCGCGGCGATCTCCTCCTCGCCGTCACCGACGGCGGTGATCCGCTCGGGGTTCAGCGTGATGCCGACCTCCCCGGCGCCGGCGTCCCGCAGGCACGACACGGCCAGCCCGTGGGCCAACAACAGGTGGTGGGCGGCGGCCAGCGCCGGCGTGCCCTCCCGCGCACCGGGCGCGTGCCGGCCCTCGGCGTGCCCGATGAAGGCGGAGCAGAACGGCTCGTTCAGGGTGATCCAGCGGGCCACCCGGTCACCGAGCCGGCCCACCACCAGGGACGCGTAGTCGGCGAAGCGGTGCGCCGTGTCCCGCGCACGCCACCCCCCGGCGTCCTCCAACGCCTGGGGCAGGTCCCAGTGGTACAGGGTGAGCGCCGGCGCCACCCCGGCCGCGAGCAGCTCGTCCACCAGGCGGTCGTAGAAGTCGAGGCCGGCCGCGTTCGCCGGCCCCCGGCCCTCCGGCTGCACGCGGGGCCACGCCGTGGAGAACCGGTAGGAGTCCACCCCGAGGTCCCGCAGCAGGGCCACGTCCTCCCGGTAGCGGTGGTAGTGGTCGCAGGCCACGTCCCCGGTCTCACCCCGGGCCACCCGACCCGGGGTGTGGGAGAAGGTGTCCCAGATGGAGGGTCCGCGACCTCCCTCCCGCACCGCCCCCTCGATCTGGTAGCTCGCGGTGGCCACACCGAAGACGAAATCCGGCGGCAGGACGGGCAGGTCGGACAAGGGTCGCTCCTCTTCTCGTGGATGTGAACGGTGCCTCGCCAGCCGCCCGTGGGGACGGCGCGGCCGACGAGGTCCGCCGCGCGCGCCGGGCCGGGGAGCCCGTCGACGGGACACCCGGCGGCCGCGCGGCTGCCCTCACCCCGCCTCGCGGGGCGGGGCGACACTCGGGCCTGGCAGCAGGTCCGGCGGGATGAGGACCCGCGTCCCGCTCGTCGGGTCATCGACGGCGGCGATCGCCAGGGCTGTGGCGTGCTCGGCCATCCGCTCGACGGGCAGCTCGACGCGGCGGAACGCGACGTGCTCCGGGTCGTCGGGCAACGTGCCGATCAACACCACGGACACGTCCGAGGGAACGCGCATCCCCTGTTCCGCCAACGCGTCGACCACCACCCGCGCCGCCGCCGCGTCCTGCACGGCCAACGCCGTCGGCGCGTCGGGCATCGCGAACAGCGCCGCCAACCGCCGCCGCAGCTCCAGCCGGTCCGAGGTCGAGTGCAGGATCTCCACGCTCCCCGCGAGCTGCCCGGCCGCGCGGCGCGCCCCGGCGAGCCCGTGCGCGGCGTAGCTGCGCCTGGCCTGGATCTCCTGTTCGGTGACGGCGAGGTAGGCGAGCCGGTGGTGTCCGGCCGAGGCGAGGTCCCCCAGGGCGAGGACGGCGGCCTGCTCGAAGTCCAGGTCGGTCCACGGGGTGCCGAGAGTGGTGGTGGGCCGCCCCACCACCGCGATCGGGAAGTTCGCCTCCCGCATCGCCTCGATCCGGGGGTCGTCGAGGTCGACCGCCATCAGGATCCCGGCGTCCGCCAACCGCCCCCTGGCGATCCGCCGCAGCCCGGGAACACCCTCCTGCGCGGTCATGAGCAGCAGGTCGTGGCCCTGGCGGACGGCGGCGACGCTCAGGTCGTGGATGAAGCGCCCGTCGACGGCCCGGTAGGACCGGGTGGTCTGGGGGAGGGCCAGGGCCAGGACCCTGGTCCGCGCCGCGCGGAGCGCCCTGGCACTGGCATGGGGGTGGTACCCGAGTTCGTCGATCGCCTGGCGCACGACCTCCCGAGTGCCGGCGGAGATCTTGCGGGCACCGCTGAGCACGTAGGACACGGTGCTCGTGGACACTCCGGCCCTCTCGGCGACGTCCTTGATCGTGACCATTCCGCTCCTTTGCGGTCCGGTTTGAGGCGACTGGGGTCGAAACGATTCACCTGGTGTCGTTGATCGGAAAGTAGAAGCTTCGACCAACCGGTGTCAATGCTCCGAACGGGCAGCCCCACCAGGAACGGGCCACCGGGGGAGGGCCGGCGCCCACGCGGGCGGGGCCGGACTTCGCCGCTCGGGGAACGGATCACCGGGACGTCCGGACCGCCTTCCGCGTCTCCCGGAACCCCGGGCGCCGGGTCCCGCCCCCTCCGCCCCGAAACTGAACACGGTGGCGCCCACTCCGGACGCTGAACCCACCGCGACACCACCACCGGAACCGCGTGCCGCCCCGCCTCCCCGACCAGTGGCGTCGAAGACCACCGCCCGGGCTCCGAGGGCGCTCGCGGCCTCGGTGAGCACGTCGGTACGGCGTCCGCTGCCCCGGGGCCCCGACTCCGTGCGGCACCTGGGAACACCCGACCACCGGTCGCCGGTAATCTCCTCCGCCGCCCCACCTCGTCACACCCGGAGCGGGAATGCGCCCGGGGCCGCACGGGTTGGGCAGCGGTAGTGCGGCGCGGTGACACGTCGTGCCGACGAACGAGAGAGAGGACCCGAACGTGACCGAGGCGGCTACCGAGATCCGCGACCTGGCGGCCGAGGACGAGGACGACTTCCTCGCCGGCGCCGTCGCCTGCTCCACCGAGCCGGGCGAGTGCGAGGCGTGCCAGTGAGGTCGCCCCGCTGACGCCGTCCTCCCGGGACGGCCCGGCCGCCGGTATCTCCGTGTCCCCTGGCACGTCAGCCGGCGGCCGGCGCGGCGGGCCCGAGCACCGGCACCCCGCCCCCCGAGGTGGCGCCGGTCCGCCGCCGGTCGTCGCGCCGGCCCACCGCACCGCCATCCCGGGAACGGGTGAACGGGAGTCCCAAGATCCACACCTCCGGCCCCGATCCCACATCGTGAGGAGGCGGGTACCCCACCCCGTTGCCCTCCCCACCGCCCGCTGCCTACCGTTGACGCGGACGCCCACCCGCCGACGAGCGCCGGCGGCGGCGCCACCCCCTCGCAGGCCAGGGGAGGACCGATGCCCCCGACGACCGAGCCTCCGCGCCCGCCGCCTCCCGGCCGGGCGCCGGAACCCCGTCGGGCGCCGGCACGGTCCACCACCGGGGCACCGCGTCGCCCCCGGGCGGGGAACCCGACGCCGTGCCGCATCCAACGCCCACGGCCGCCCCTCGGCCCCAGGACACGCGTCCCCCGCCCCGGTGGGGCACCTCCGCGTCGCCCCGCCCCGGCCGCACCACCACCCCACCCCCGCGAGCGGACCAGCCGGAGGTCACCGACATGGACATCCCGCGCAGGAAGGCGAGCGACGACGTCCCCCGGCCGGGCGCGGGCGACGAGCCGAGCACCCCGGCGGCCGAGGCGGACGACGCGCCCATCGGGGCGAACCCCCGCTGCCCCGGGCTCGACGGCACCGTCCTCCCCAGCCTCGGTGAGGACTGCGAGCGGAACCCACGCGGCTACGTCTGGGACTGAACCCGCCGCGCGGCGGTGAGAACGACGCCCCGGCGGACTCGACCGACCCGAGCGGGTCGGGAGCCCCGGCCCGGGGCACCCGGCACCACCGTCAGGACCGGGCGGACCCCGAGGCGACGGCGTGGTGGAGGACCACCAGCGTGGGATCGTCGACCCGGTACCCCACACCCCGCACCGTGGTGATCAACGGGCAGTCCACGCCCAGCTTGCTCCGGATCCGCCGCACGTAGACGTCGATGGTCCGTTCCGAACTCCGACCCGGCGCCCCCCACACCCGCGTCACCAGGTCAGAGCGCTGGTGCACCACCCCGGGGTTCTCGCACAGGAACACCAGCAGGTCGAACTCCATTCGCGTCAACGGCACGTCCACGCCAGCGCGGGTCACCCGGCGCGCCGGTAGGACGATGTGCAGCGGACCGGACGTCCGAGGCCCGACGTCACCCCGCCCCGCGTCCTCGCGCGACGCCGGGCACCGGCGGGAGACGGTCACCCCGTCGACCGTGAGCGAGGCCGCCGAGAGGTCGACGGCCCGGCGTACCGCCCGCACCAGGCGGCCCGTGACCGACGCCGCCTCCTCCACGTCCGTGCGGACGGTGATGGTCACCGTCATCTCGGCGTGAGCACTCGGCTGGCCCTGGTGGACCGGCGCCGAGGAGACCTGACAGGGCACCGCCCGCAACTCGGGGCTGGGGGAATCGGACGTGGACTGCCAACGCGACGACATGATGGTGGTTCCTCACGGGAGGCGGGTCAGAGCGACCCGGGATGGGCGGTCAGAGCTCGAGGAACAGGGAGCTACGACACGCCTGGGTGTTGACGCGGGCGAAGTCGATGTGCCGCCGTCGAGTCAGCACCGTGGGAACCACGGGTGAATTGCAGCAGGGCGGTCACAGGGTGTCAACGCTTCCCAGGTCCTGGACGACCTGGCGCCGGTTCGCGAGGCCCGCACCGGAACTCAGAGAACCACGGACCACACCCCGGAGCAGGCGGACAGGGTGGCGCAGGAACTCCTCCTAGGAGCGATGAGGACGCCGCGCCCAGCGGAGGGGATGGACCTACCGCCGGTTGGAATTCCTCGTAGGAGCGATGAGGACCCCCGGCGCGGTGGAGAGGATCAGCGGGTTCGCGTTGGAACTCCTCGTAGGAGCGATGAGGACGCGGCGCGGCGGGACGCCCGGGAGCGCGAGGACCGGTTGGAACTCCTCGTAGGAGCGATGAGGACGGGACGTCACCGCGTCCGTCCACTCGGACATCCAGAGTTGGAACTCCTCGTAGGAGCGATGAGGACCGGCGAAGGAGGCGAAGAGCTCCTGGAGTTGGCGCAGGGTTGGAACTCCTCGTAGGAGCGATGAGGACCGGATCGGCCATGACGTCCCGGTCCCCCCGGGACATGTTGGAACTCCTCGTAGGAGCGATGAGGACGACGACCTCCTGGCGGCGGCGCGCGGCGAGCGACTCGTTGGAACTCCTCGTAGGAGCGATGAGGACGCGGCATCCGCGGGCACGTCGGGCAGCGGAAGTCGCGGGTTGGAACTCCTCGTAGGAGCGATGAGGACGGTCGGCGTACTGCCGGGCCAGGCGCCGCACGGGTTGGAACTCCTCGTAGGAGCGATGAGGACCCGAGAGTAAAGTCGCAGGTCAGGATACATCTGAAGGGCGTCGCTCGCGTCCGTTCCGCAGCGAACCCGAGGTTTGGCGTCAGACCCGGGGGGTTCGCTGAAATCCGGCCGCACCCGTGGTGGCTCCTGTCTCCCACTTCCGTCGTTCCCGGGGGCGTCGTTCCGGTATACCGCACGCCGCCGGTGCGCTCCGTCGCGGGACCGCACGACGACCGGGTGGGGGGAGGACGACCAGCGCCGCCGCCCTCCCCTCCGCTCATCGTGGCTCACCGGTGACGCCGCCCACGGCCCTCGTACCGCGCCGCAACGGGTTCTCGTCCTGGCCGACACGGACGCGCCCTCCGGGCAGCCCGACCCCTCCCTGTGGCGACTCGAGGCCCGTCCTGCCGCACCGGCGACGCGCACCGCTCCGGACTCAGCAGGCGACGGACGGGCCGAGCCAGTAGTAGAAGGTGTTCACGTAGGCGAGTGACCTCCGCTCACCCGGGCCGATCTGCCGGCAGCTCGCCGGCGGGTAGCCGGTCGCCTTGCGCCACACCGTCGTGGTGCCGCAGTTGTAGTAGGTGAGGTCGCGCATGACGGTGGTCCCCAGCCGGGTGTCCGTGAAGTTGTCGCCACACCGCATCTGGGTCGGGGCGACGGCGGTGGCCGTGTTCTCGGCGGGACTGGCGGCGGCCGCCACCGTCGTACCGCCGAGCAGTGCGGCCACCACGGCGGCCGCCAGCGTGACACGAGTACGCATCTGTTCCTCCTCCTGACCTGACGAACGCGGCTCCCGGTACCGGGAGCGGTCCGACGCACGTCGGACAGGGACAGTGGAACGGCACCAGCACGCCCGGGTCCGGCGCCTGCTCGGACATCGCCGGAACGGAGCAGCGGTTCCCCGTCGCGGGTCTTTTTCCAGGTAGGAGCCCGCATCGTGAACGCCGGACGGGATGGGGTGGCGGCGGCACCCGAGCGGCGGCGCTCCACCGGAACGACAAGGGCGCGAGCAGGCACGACGGGGTAGCCGCCGAGGACGCCCCCGGACCGGGGACTCCTCGGCCCGCGTGCCTACCGGTCGTCGTCGGCGTCCGACGTGGGCGGCGGACCGACGTACACGCCGGCGGGCCGGAACCGGACCCCGGGTTCCCGGTACTCCTCCAACGCGTGCGCGACCCACCCCGCGATCCGCGCGACCGCGAACACCGCCTCGCCCGCGTCGGCCCGCATCCGGTACCCGTGCTGCATCGCCGCCAATGCCAGGTCGATGTTGGGGAACCCGCCGGGCCGGTCCCGCAGCCGGTCGGCGATGGTGTCCACCACGTCCACGGCCTGCGCGAGGCGGGGCGAGCCCTCCGCCGACTGCCGGAGCCGACCCAGCAGGGCCTCCGCGCGGGGATCCCGCGCGGTGTAGACGCGGTGCCCGAACCCGGGCAGGGCCGACTCCACCCGCAGCCGGTCGGCGAGCGCGCCGAGGGTGTCGTCGAGGGCCTCCCGGAGGAACCGGTACGCGACCCCGCTGGCCGCGCCGTGCGCGGTTCCCTCGACGGCACCCAGCCCGGCGGAGACGACCGAGTACAGGGGGCCCCGGGTGCTGGCGGCCAGGCGGGCGGCGAGCGTCGACGCGGCGAGGTCGTGGTCCGCCAGCAGGACGAGCGCGGCGCGCAGGTGGTCGACCGCCTCCTCGGTGGGTTCCTCGGCCGTGAGCCGAGGCCAGAGCTGGTCGGCCAGCGCGGCCGAGCTGGGCCCGCTCGCCCCGGGCACCAGGGGCAGGGCACGCACCAGCACGCCGACCAGGGTCTCGGTCCGGTTGGTCACCGAGCCCTCGTCGAGGTCGAAGCGGAGGGGGTCGGAGATGGCGACGGTCGTCAACAGCACCCGGATCCGGTCCGTCAGCCGCGCGGCGGGCGGGAGCGCGCGGTCGGCCCGTCTGGCGGCGCGCACCAGCTCGTCGGGGGCGGCGAAGGGGCGGTGGTCGGTCAGGTTCCCCGTCCACAACAGCCTGGCGGCCTGTTCGGCCGAACACGAGGACGCGAGGTCGACGGCGTCCCTGCCTCGGTAGCGCAGCCGGTCGTCGGCGAGCAGGGTGATCTCGGTGCGGATGCGTTCCAGGACGCCGGTGGACGTGCGCCGTTCGCGGCCCGCGCCGGCGAGGGCCTCCACCTCGGCGACGCTGAACCTGCTGCCCCGGCGTCCCGGCTCCCGGTGGCTCGTGAGCAGCCCCCGGCTCACGTAGGCGTACACGGTCTCCTGCCGGACGCCGAGCCGGTCCGCCACCTGCGCGGTGGTCAGGTGATGTCGCACACCCTCCTGACCTGCTTCGTTCGCGTCGTGCCCGGTCCGTCCGGTCATCCGGGAGCTCCTGTCGTCAACATTGACTGGATCAACGTTGACGGTATCGCGACGTCTGCTGACAGTGGCGGGCACACAAGGAGGTGCGCGATGTCCGGAACAACGACCAACTCGCCGCGGGACACCATCAGGGCCAGCGAGGTGCCGCCCGGCCTGCGCGGGGTCGTCGTCACGTCGACCACGCTCGGGGACGTCCGAGGAGAGGAGGGCTTCTACCACTACCGCGAGTACTCGGCCGTCGACCTGGCCGAGACCAGGAGCCTGGAGGACGTGTGGTTCCTGTTCGTGGAGGGGAGGTTGCCCGACGCCGAGGAGCGAGCGGCGTTCGTCGAGGAGGTGGCGCCGCTACGGCGTCTCCCGGCGGAACTGCTCGCCGTGCTGCCCGCGATCGCCGGGTCCAGCCGGGGTGATCTGCTCGCCGGGCTGCGGGCCGCCCTGTCCCTCGCGGGAGCGGTCCGGGGGGTGCGGCCGCTGTGGGATTCCAGCGGGGAGCAGCGGCGGGCTGACGCGCTCTGGGTGGCTGCCGTGACGCCGACCATCCTGGCCGCGCTGTACCGACTCGGGGTGGGGCTCGAACCGCTGGAGCCGCGCCAGGACCTCTCCGCCGCGGCGAACTGGCTGTACCAGGTGACAGGGGAGGAGCCGGCGGAGCACGAGGTCGCGGCGATCAACCGCTACATGGTGTCCACGGTGGACCACGGGTTCAACGCGTCGACCTTCACCGGCAGGGTGGTGGCCTCCACGGGCGCCGATCTGGTGGCTGCCGTGGTCGCGGCCGTCGGGGCCTTCTCCGGCCCGTTGCACGGTGGCGCGCCGGACCGCGCCCTGGACGCCCTCGACGAGATCGGCTCGCCGGACCGGATCGACGGCTGGGTTCGGGGCCGTGTCCAGGCCGGCGACCGAATCATGGGCTTCGGGCACCCCGTGTACCGGACGGCCGATCCCCGGGCGGTGATGCTGCGTCGGACCGCGCTGGAACTGGGCGGCGACCTCGCGGACTTCGCGGTGCGGGTGGAGACCCGGGTCGTGGAGCTCCTCGCGGAGCTGAAGCCGGAGCGCCGGCTCCACGCGAACGTCGAGTTCTACGCGGGCGTTGTCATGGAGCTGTGCGGCCTGCCCCGGGCGATGTTCACCCCGACGTTCGCGACGAGCCGGGTCATCGGCTGGTGCGCGAACCTGTTGGAGCAGGCCGGGGAGTCCAGCATCATCCGGCCGGCCGCGAGGTACGTCGGTCCGCCCGCGCCCGTGCCGGTTCCGGCCTGACGGGTGGGGGCCGGTGGGTGTCCGGCGCCTCGGGCACCCACCAGGCCGCCGCCGGCGACCCACGCGGCGCGCCGAGGGGAGGGGGTGATCAGCGGGACGGATGTGGGTGCTAGAGTTCATCCCCGGAACGGCGAGACGGGACGAGCGGACGTCAGGACTTGACACCGCGAATCCGGACCGGCTAGAGTCGTTGCTCCCTCCCAGTGAAGATCAGCGGCGAAAGCCGGGATCTCGCTTGTGCGTGTTGGCGAACCAGTCCCTTCGTGGCGGGTTCGACGTGCGCCCGGGGTGGGGTTGACACCTGAAGAACGGTCGGTGCGTCACGGCGCGCGGGCCGTGGGACGAGGTCGGTCGGAGAGTCGGACCCCCGACAGGGGTGAGGATCTCCGCCTGGTAGCGTTCCCGGGCGTTGAAAACAGCAACACCACTGAGCAGCTCGGACCTGACACGGATCTGGCGAGGCCAAGACGCGGCCCCCGAACGCGACAGGGAAAAGCAGCCCAGTACGCTCCACTAGGCTCCACATTGACAACAACAAAGCCAGGAGTTCACCGCCAACCGGTCGAAAGCGCCGAGTTGACGGAACGAACGAAGATCGGTTACGTTGACCCGGAACCGGAAAACACCGCACACACGGTGCTGCCCGGAACCACACATTGACAACACAGTTCCACGATATTCGGAAACGGTCGTGACCAGGCCAAACCCGGTGAACACCGGATTTGACACCAGGAAACACCGACCGATACGGTGGAACGGCCAGACCGGAAAGAAACACCGGTCCACCGGAAACGGTGCACGGTTCACCACGGTGACACCGACACCCCCCGGGAAACACCGGAAACACGGTCTGGTAGCGTTGACAACACAACACGACGGAAACAGCGACGGCCTTCCTGGAAGGGTGGTCAACGGTGATTCCGGTTCCGCTGAGAAAACGGCGGTTTCCACGGAAACCCCGGATTTGACCCGGTGGAAACGGAAATGCTAGGCTGGTTCCAGCGAAAAACGGAAACCCTCTGAAACACCGGATGGGACACCACGGGAACGTGGTGGTGGGGGTTGCCGGACACAAGCTTCAGATACGAGAAGAGTGCGTCCCAGGACGACGGGCCCACGATGTGGGTGTGGGGTTCTGGTGTGGCGTGTGTTCTTTGAGAACTCAACAGTGTACCGATATAATAGCCAGTAGAGCTAAATATGAACCCTCGTTAGAGGAGTTCCTTTGAGTGACGGTGGCATTCCCTGCCCTCCGGGGTGGGTGTGAGTGTCATGCGTCGAATGTAACAGAATCAAACCTTTATGGAGAGTTTGATCCTGGCTCAGGACGAACGCTGGCGGCGTGCTTAACACATGCAAGTCGAGCGGTAAGGCCCTTCGGGGTACACGAGCGGCGAACGGGTGAGTAACACGTGGGCAACCTGCCCTGCACTCTGGGATAACCTCGGGAAACCGGGGCTAATACCGGATACGACCTTCCCCCGCATGGGGGTGGGTGGAAAGTTCCGGCGGTGCAGGATGGGCCCGCGGCCTATCAGCTTGTTGGTGGGGTAATGGCCTACCAAGGCGACGACGGGTAGCCGGCCTGAGAGGGCGACCGGCCACACTGGGACTGAGATACGGCCCAGACTCCTACGGGAGGCAGCAGTGGGGAATATTGCGCAATGGGCGAAAGCCTGACGCAGCGACGCCGCGTGAGGGATGACGGCCTTCGGGTTGTAAACCTCTTTCAGCGCCGAAGAAGCGAAAGTGACGGTAGGCGCAGAAGAAGCACCGGCTAACTACGTGCCAGCAGCCGCGGTAATACGTAGGGTGCGAGCGTTGTCCGGAATTATTGGGCGTAAAGAGCTCGTAGGCGGTTTGTCGCGTCGACTGTGAAAACCTACAGCTTAACTGTGGGCGTGCAGTCGATACGGGCAGACTTGAGTTCGGTAGGGGAGACTGGAATTCCTGGTGTAGCGGTGGAATGCGCAGATATCAGGAGGAACACCGGTGGCGAAGGCGGGTCTCTGGGCCGATACTGACGCTGAGGAGCGAAAGCGTGGGGAGCGAACAGGATTAGATACCCTGGTAGTCCACGCCGTAAACGGTGGGCGCTAGGTGTGGGGGATTTCCACGTCCTCCGTGCCGTAGCTAACGCATTAAGCGCCCCGCCTGGGGAGTACGGCCGCAAGGCTAAAACTCAAAGGAATTGACGGGGGCCCGCACAAGCGGCGGAGCATGTGGATTAATTCGATGCAACGCGAAGAACCTTACCTGGGTTTGACATGCACTGGATCGCCTCAGAGATGGGGTTTCCGTAAGGTCAGTGTGCAGGTGGTGCATGGCTGTCGTCAGCTCGTGTCGTGAGATGTTGGGTTAAGTCCCGCAACGAGCGCAACCCTTGTTCCATGTTGCCAGCACGTAATGGTGGGGACTCATGGGAGACTGCCGGGGTCAACTCGGAGGAAGGTGGGGATGAGGTCAAGTCATCATGCCCCTTATGTCCAGGGCTTCACACATGCTACAATGGCCGGTACAGAGGGCTGCGAAATCGCAAGGTGGAGCGAATCTCTTAAAGCCGGTCTCAGTTCGGATCGGGGTCTGCAACTCGACCCCGTGAAGTCGGAGTCGCTAGTAATCGCAGATCAGCAACGCTGCGGTGAATACGTTCCCGGGCCTTGTACACACCGCCCGTCACGTCATGAAAGTCGGTAACACCCGAAGCCCGTGGCCCAACCCTTGTGGGGGGAGCGGTCGAAGGTGGGACTGGCGATTGGGACGAAGT
The DNA here is from genome assembly GCF_049311605.1 of Actinoalloteichus caeruleus. Lineage (NCBI taxonomy): Bacteria > Bacillati > Actinomycetota > Actinomycetes > Pseudonocardiales > Pseudonocardiaceae > Actinoalloteichus > Actinoalloteichus caeruleus. Next base: position 4,197,688 of record NZ_CP186005.1, on the reverse strand, counting down.
CGTAACAAGGTAGCCGTACCGGAAGGTGCGGCTGGATCACCTCCTTTCTAAGGAGCATGTATCCCACTGCTTCGGTGGTGGGGTGGTCACTGTCTCAGGCGTGTGTTCTGGGGGTGACTGCTCAGTGGAATTGTGGACTGCTGGTTACCCGCATGGCTGTTCTGCTGTGTGGTGGTGAGTACGGCTCCTGCTTTCGGGTGGGGGTGGGGAAAGCTGCTGTGTGGTGGGGTGGTGGTGTGGTCGGTGCACTGTTGGGTCCTGAGGGAACACGCGTGGTGCGTGGGTCTTCTGGTGGTGCTGTCCCCGAGTGCCATACCGTCTGGCGTGCCCCTGGTGGGTGTGCGGGGTTGGTGGTACTCAGTGTGGGGGTGGTGGCCGGTTGTTCTTTGAGAATTACACAGTGGATGCGAGCATCTTTGTGGTCAAGTAAGTAAGGGCACATGGTGGATGCCTGGGCATCAGGAGCCGATGAAGGACGTGGGAGGCCGCGATAGGCCTCGGGGAGCTGTCAACCAAGCTGTGATCCGAGGATTTCCGAATGGGGAAACCCGGCCAGAGTCATGTCTGGTCACCCACACCTGAATATATAGGGTGTGTGGAGGGAACGCGGGGAAGTGAAACATCTCAGTACCCGTAGGAAGAGAAAACAACCGTGATTCCGTGAGTAGTGGCGAGCGAAAGCGGATGAGGCTAAACCGTGTACGTGTGATACCTGGCAGGGGTTGCGTATGCGGGGTTGTGGGACCCACCGGTCGAGGCTGCCATCTCGGCGAGGAGTCAGAAAACATGGTGTTAGCGGAAGACGTCTGGAAAGCGTCAGCGTAGAGGGTGATACTCCCGTACGTGAAAGCACTGTGTCTCCTGGAGGGGATCCCAAGTAGCAGCGAGCTCGTGGAATTTGCTGTGAATCTGGCGGGACCACCCGCTAAGCCTAAATACTCCCTGATGACCGATAGCGGACTAGTACCGTGAGGGAAAGGTGAAAAGTACCCCGGGAGGGGAGTGAAATAGTACCTGAAACCATGTGCCTACAATCCGTCAGAGCCTCCGTTGTGGGGTGATGGCGTGCCTTTTGAAGAATGAGCCTGCGAGTTAGTGATACGTGGCGAGGTTAACCCGGGTGGGGTAGCCGTAGCGAAAGCGAGTCTGAACAGGGCGTCAGAGTCGCGTGTCCTAGACCCGAAGCGGAGTGATCTACCCATGGCCAGGGTGAAGCGCGGGTAAGACCGCGTGGAGGCCCGAACCCACCAGGGTTGAAAACCTGGGGGATGAGCTGTGGGTAGGGGTGAAAGGCCAATCAAACTCCGTGATAGCTGGTTCTCCCCGAAATGCATTTAGGTGCAGCGTCGTGTGTTTCTCATCCGAGGTAGAGCACTGGATGGCCGATGGGCCCGACAAGGTTACTGACGTCAGCCAAACTCCGAATGCGGGTGTGTGAGAGCGCGGCAGTGAGACTGCGGGGGATAAGCTTCGTAGTCGAGAGGGAAACAGCCCAGAACGCCGGCTAAGGCCCCTAAGTGTGCGCTAAGTGGAAAAGGATGTGGGGTCGCCCAGACAACCAGGAGGTTGGCTTAGAAGCAGCCATCCTTGAAAGAGTGCGTAATAGCTCACTGGTCAAGTGGTCCTGCGCCGATAATGTAGCGGGGCTTAAGCGCACCGCCGAAGCCGTGTCATTCACATGTAGAGCTCCATCTGTCCCTTTTGGGGGGTGGGTGTAGGTGTGTGGATGGGTAGGGGAGCGTCCTGCACTGGGTGAAGCAGTCGCGTGAGCGGGTGTGGACGGTGTGGGAGTGAGAATGCAGGCATGAGTAGCGAAAGCAGAGTGAGAAACTCTGCCGCCGGATGACCAAGGGTTCCTGGGCCAGGTTATTCCGCCCAGGGTAAGTCGGGACCTAAGGCGAGGCCGACAGGCGTAGTCGATGGACAACGGGTTGATATTCCCGTACCCGTGTGGATGCGTCCCTGGCGAGGCTGGTGATACTAACCGCCCGTGGTGCTGTCCTGCTTTCGGGTGGGGTGGTGGCCATGCGCGGGATCTGAGCTGGTAGTAGCCAAGTGATGGGGTGACGCAGGAGGGTAGCCCCGCCAGTGAGTGGTAGTACTGGTGTAAGCGTGTAGCCAGGAGAGGTAGGCAAATCCGCTTCTCTGTTAATGGTGAGACGTGATGCATAGCCGAATGAGGCGAAGTAGGGTGATCCCATGCTGCCGAGAAAAGCCTCTAGCGAGTGTCTACGCGGCCCGTACCCCAAACCGACACAGGTGGTCAGGTAGAGAATACCAAGGCGATCGGGTGAACTGTGGTTAAGGAACTCGGCAAAATGCCCCCGTAACTTCGGGAGAAGGGGGGCCGTGTGGCGTGAAGCCCTTCGCGGGCTAGCGTTGTGTGGCCGCAGAGACCAGGGAGAAGCGACTGTTTATTAAAAACACAGGTCCGTGCGAAGTCGTAAGACGATGTATACGGACTGACGCCTGCCCGGTGCTGGAACGTTAAGGGGACCGGTTAGTCCTTCGGGGCGAAGCTGAGAACTTAAGCGCCAGTAAACGGCGGTGGTAACTATAACCATCCTAAGGTAGCGAAATTCCTTGTCGGGTAAGTTCCGACCTGCACGAATGGCGTAACGACTTCTCCGCTGTCTCAACCACAGGCCCGGCGAAATTGCACTACGAGTAAAGATGCTCGTTACGCGCGGCAGGACGGAAAGACCCCGGGACCTTTACTATAGCTTGGTATTGGTGCTCGGTTCGGCTTGTGTAGGATAGGTGGGAGACTGGGAAGCGGTCACGCTAGTGGTCGTGGAGTCAATCTTGAAATACCACTCTGGTCGTACTGGGTGTCTAACCTCGGACCATGATCTGGTTCAGGGACAGTGCCTGGTGGGTAGTTTAACTGGGGCGGTTGCCTCCCAAAGGGTAACGGAGGCGCCCAAAGGTTCCCTCAGCCTGGTTGGCAATCAGGTGTTGAGTGTAAGTGCACAAGGGAGCTTGACTGTGAGACTGACGGGTCGAGCAGGGACGAAAGTCGGGACTAGTGATCCGGCACTGGCTGGTGGAAGCGGTGTCGCTCAACGGATAAAAGGTACCCCGGGGATAACAGGCTGATCTTGCCCAAGAGTCCATATCGACGGCATGGTTTGGCACCTCGATGTCGGCTCGTCGCATCCTGGGGCTGGAGTAGGTCCCAAGGGTTGGGCTGTTCGCCCATTAAAGCGGCACGCGAGCTGGGTTTAGAACGTCGTGAGACAGTTCGGTCCCTATCCGCCGCGCGCGTTGGAGACTTGTGGAAGGCTGTCCCTAGTACGAGAGGACCGGGACGGACGAACCTCTGGTGTGCCAGTTGTACCGCCAGGTGCATGGCTGGTTGGCTACGTTCGGAAGGGATAACCGCTGAAAGCATCTAAGCGGGAAGCCTGTTCCAAGATGAGGTCTCCCACCCACTTTGTTGGGGTAAGGCCCCCAGTAGACGACTGGGTTGATAGGCTGGAGATGGAAGCACGGTAACGTGTGGAGTTGACCGGTACTAATAGGCCGAGGGCTTGTCTACGAAGGTGTTACGCATCCACTGTGTGATTCTGGGAGTGCAACTGGCTCCCTGCCCTGGGGTTGGTTGGGGTGGGGTGTTGGTTAGAGTGTTTCGGTGGTGATAGCGAGAGGGAAACGCCCGGTCCCATTCCGAACCCGGAAGCTAAGCCTTTCAGCGCCGATGGTACTGCACCTGTGGGGGTGTGGGAGAGTAGGACGCCGCCGAACTTTCTTTCACCGGTGGGTGGAGGGGAATGTGGTTGAGCACCTGGTGGGTGCTCCCGGTTCTCCTCCACCCACTTTTTTTGTGCGCCCAGGAACCGGAGCTCCGCGTTCGGGGGAGGGGCGGGTTGGTCGGCGTCCGAGCGGTGCCGAACCGTTCTACCGCCAGGGTTGGTCAGGCGTTCCCGGTGCTGTCCGTTCCCCTGTGCGGTCCCCACCCAGTGACGGCCACGGTCCCGTCTGCCCGGAACCCGTCCGGCGGCCCCCGCCTAGGGGGCGCAGATGGACGACCAGGAGGCAGGCAGCCGGCCTTCGCCGTGGGGTGGTCCCCGAGGCCGTGACCGCCCTCGGACGGCGGACCCCACGACTGGCGGCTCGGCTCGCCGGACGGGGTGGTGGCCCAGCGGCGCGCACCGCCCCGAGGGCGGCCTCGACGTCCCCTCCGGGGCCTTCCCGGTGACCCGGGACTGGGGCAGCGTCAGGGACGGCTGACTGGTCGTGGTCGGGGTCGACGAGACGAACCAGCGGTCGACTGGCGAACCCGCGGTCGGCTTCGGGCGTGACCGTCACCGCTGACGATCCGGTCCCCGGTCGTCGGTGGCGAGCGCACCTGCTCCACGGACGTGCGGGTTCCGAGGCCACGTCGAACGAGGGGAACGGCCAGTCCCTCGAACGGTCGAGGGCTCCGTCGAACGGAATCAGCGGGTGGGCCTGGCGGCGGAGGTCGGCCAGCCGGGAACGCCGGGTCGCCGAAGGTGTCACGCATCCACTGCCCGGCCGGCGCGCCAGGGCATCAGGCCGACGGAGGACCGGTCCCCGTCCCGTCCGTCGTCGGGCGGCCGCTCCTCCCCGGCACTCCGGCCGGGGAGAAGCCTCCCGCTCACCGGCGAGAGACCCGAGTGGCGGTTCCGCGGCGGTCTCCCGCCATCACCCTCCGGTCCGAACGGGGCCGGTGCCGGCGAAGACCTCGTGACGGACGGCGCGTGCTCACGGTGCCGGCCACCCCCAGGAGATGCCGACCGTCCCGGGAGGCACGTCCAGCTCGACCATGTGCGCGCACTGCTCCGGTCCCAAGGTCAGAGGCGACCGCGACGGGGCCTTGCGCCGATCGGCGGGGCGGACGAAACGGTGCGGGGCCACGGGAAGGGCCTCGGGGGAGAAGGACACCTCCAACAGGTACTCCCGCACCGGAGCGACGAACCTCCTGGAACACTCCGTCGTCCGCGTGGCGGCGGGCCTGCCCGGCTGGGCGCGCAGCTCGAACTCCAGGATGGTGGTCGCCCCTCTGGCCAACGGCCCCGGCAGCACGAGTTCGGCCACCACCAGCCCGGTGCCACCGGACCGGGCCACCCTGCCCACCCGGCAGTTGCGGATGGCGTGCGGGGTGAGGCTGGGCAGGCCGGGGCGTTCCGGGTCGAACACGACGAGGCAGCGGTCCGGCCCCTCCCCCCGGGCGCGGAGCACCTGCCGCGTCCGAATTCGGCGGACGTCGCCCGAGCCGCCGATCGAATAATGGTCGTGGTGACTGATTCGTTCCAGCATGGTGTCCGACCGGATGTCGAATGAGGACAGCAGCTCGGGCACCGCCGGCACCTCCGGCCACAGCGACGCGATGGACGGGATTGTTAATCGCCTGTTTCTTCCCCTGGGTCTGGGTGGGCCGAGCAGGGAACGGAGAGCGGTCGGCGGCAGAGTGAGCAGGCTTTCCAGCTGCCGCAACGCGTTCAGCGATTCCCGCCGTTCGGGCCGGCTGCGGCCGGACTGCCAGTAGCTGAGCGTGGCGACGCTGATGTGGTGACCGTGCTGCTCCAGCCGGTACCTGATGCGGTCGAGGCTGAGCCCGCTCGCCGCGATCGCCGCTCGCAGGGTGCTGGGGAATGGCTCGTCAGCCGGTGATGTGCGGTCGGTGGTCTGGCGGGTTCCGTCCCCGTCGACCTGGTCGCTCGTACTCCACGTGGCACCGATCATGCTCACTCCTCGCAGTCGGATCGCACTCCGGCTGACGTTAGTGCGGGGCGTTCTCCCGTGGCAGCCCCCGCGTGCCGTGAATTCCGGAGTCCGGGAACTGGGCGACGGCGCTCATCTGTTAAGTGTCAAAACCCGGTCCTTTCCACCGCCCTGTTTTCTTCCTAGCATCGGTGCAGCATCACGAATTACCGCCAACAGTGTTCCGTGTTTCGTTCTTGTGACGTAATTCGTGGTGATCGGGAGTAACGGTGATCGGTTTCGGTTTCGCATGCCCGGACGCGGCGGAACCGTACCCGGAAGGGATTCAGGGATGACGAACAACTGGCGGAACTACCTACGGACGTTCGGCGGTGTCGGAGCCGCCGTCGCGCTGTCACTGACCGCGCTGACCGGGGCGGCCGGTGCCAACCCGACGGCGGACCAGGTCGGGAAGGTGCTGCACGCGGACTCGGCACGGGCGATCAAGGGCAGCTACCTGGTCGTGCTCGACGAGACGAGCCCTCGGCTGGCCTCCGGCGTGACCGCCACCGCCGACGGGCTGGTCACCCAGTACGGCGGCAGCGTCGAGCGGACCTACTCCACGGCCATCCAGGGTTTCGAGGCCGCGCTCACCGAGGGGCAGGCCCGCCGGCTGGCCGCCGACCCGTCGGTGGCCTACGTCGAGCAGAACCAGCGGGTGAGCATCGACCTGACCGCCGCCCCGGCCACCACGCGTGACGTGGGCGTCCAGGCCGTGCAGACCAACCCGCCGTCCTGGGGCCTCGACCGCGTCGACCAGCGGAACCTGCCGTTGGACAACCGGTACGAGTACACCACCACCGGTAGCGGCGTCACCGTGTACGTGCTGGACACCGGCGTCAACATCAGCCACCCGACCTTCGGCGGTCGGGCGAGCTACGGCTACAACTTCGTCAACAACACGCCCAACGCCGAGGACGGCAACGGGCACGGGACGCACGTGGCGGGCACCGTCGCCGGGTCCCAGTTCGGTGTGGCCAAGAACGCGCGGATCGTGGCCGTGCAGGTCCTCGGTGCCACCGGTGGCGGCACCACCGCCGGGGTCGTCGCCGGCGTGAACTGGGTGGCCGCGAACGCCAGCGGTCCCTCGGTCGCGAACCTGAGCCTGGGTGGCGGCGTGTCCACCGCCCTTGACCAGGCCGTCGTCAACGCCATCAACAGCGGCGTCACCCACGTGGTGGCGGCCGGGAACAACAACGGCAACGCCAACAACTACTCGCCGGCCCGGGTTGGCCCGGCGATCACGGTCGGGGCGACCACCAGCACCGACGCCCGCGCCTCGTACTCCAACTACGGCAAGGTCGACATCTTCGCACCCGGTTCCAACATCACCTCCGCCTGGCGCGCGGGTGGCACCTACACCGGCAACGGCACCTCCTTCGCGTCCCCGCACGTGGCCGGTGCCGCCGCCCGTTACCTCCAGAGCAACCCCGGCGCCACTCCCGCCCAGGTGAAGAGCGCGCTCCAGTCGTGGGGCACCAGCGGCATCGTGACCAACCCGGGCACCGGTTCCACCAACCGCCTGCTGTACGTGCCGCCGGCGAGCTGACCGGGTCCTCCTCGCGAACCCACCTCGCGTCCACCGGTGGCCGGCTCCCTGACGGGAACCGGCCACCGGCCGTTGGACGCGGTTGTCCCGGGGGCGGGGGTGGCCGTGCTGGCCGGCCGAGGACCAGGGGAGACGTCGAGAGCGGGGAACGACGCGGTCGGCAAGTCCCTGACCACTGCCTGGGACGCCGTTGACCGGCGGTCCCACTCGGTCTTGGGTACCGGTGACCGGATCACCGCCACCACAGGAGTTCATGTGCGCATCTCCCGTCCCACCGCCGGGTTGCTCGTCGCGGCCCTGGTCGCGGCCACGGCCGCGGCGGCACCTCCCGCCACCGCGGCCGAGCCACCGCCTCCCGACGCCCCGCCAGGGGTGGACGTCTCGGACCGGGACGCGGTCCTCGCGGCGGACCTGGCCGACCCGGCCCGGGTGCGACCGCGTGGCGAGAACCGGCCGGGCACCCCGGGGGAGCGAGTGGAGGCCGGGACGCCCAGCTCCTTCTCCGAGTCGGACGAACGCGGGTACCCCCGGCGGACCCAGTTGCGGATCTACCCCGACGACCCGGCCGACAGGTCGGTCAAGTTGGGCCTCGTCCCGTACCACGAGCTGGCTCCCCGGCTCAACGACCTCCAGGCCGAGAGCGACCGGGTCTCCGTCGAGGTGCTCGGCGAGTCGGTGCTCGGGCGTGACATCTACCTCGTCACCCTCACCGCCCCCGAGACCCCGGAGGACAGCGCCCGGCAGCGGCGGTGGCGGGACGCGATCCGCACCGACCCCCGCGCCGCGGCGGCGGACGAGGAACTCCGCGCCGGGTACAAGGCCCCGATGTGGTTCAACGCCAACATCCACGGTGACGAGTGGGAGGGCACCGACGGGTCGCTCCGCGTCATCGAACAGCTGGCCACCAGCGAGGACCCCGAGGACCTCCGGCTGTTGGAGACGTCCAGGCTCTACTTCACGGTCTCGCACAACCCGGACGGCCGGGTGGCCGGCACCCGGCAGAACGCGGCCGGTTTCGACCTGAACCGCGACTTCGTGACGGTGGCCAACCCGGAGACGGAGGCCGTGCGGAAGGTGGCGATCAACGGCCAGTCGCTGGTGATGTTGGACCTGCACGGCTACGTGAACCCGACGCTGCTGAGCCCGAACACCGCCCCGCACGTGCAGAACGCCGAGTACGACCTGTACCTCAAGCACGCCTGGCCCAACGCGTTGGGCATGGAACGGGCCATCGCCGGGCTCGGCCACCCCGAGACCCAGCGGGCCGACATCCCGATCCGGGACCGCGCGCCGGGTGACTGGGACGACTGGCTGCCGATGTACACGCCGATGTACGCGATGTTGCAGGGCACCCACGGTCACACCGTCGAGGTCCCGTTGCGGGTGAACCGGCAGGACTACGAGAACCAGCCGGTGGCGGAGCTCCGCCGCAGGGCGGCGGTGAACACCGACGTCGCCGAGGCGACCATCCTGAGCACCATCGACTACGTGGACGCCAACCGGGACGAGTTGGTCGCCGACCAGATCGAGTTCTTCCGCCGGGCGGGGGCCGGGGAGCAGCAGCGGCGCATCCCCGACGACTACATCCCCGGCTTCGGGGAGGCGGACCGGTACACCACCGAGTTCCCCCGGGGCTACGTGATCCCGGCGGCCGGGGAGGGCACCTCGGAGCCGGCGGCGGCGCGCCTGGTGAACCTGTTGCTGGACAACGGTGTTGAGGTGCGGCGCACCGAAGCTGGCTTCCGCGTGGGGCGGGAGGAGTACCCACCCGGTTCGTACCTGGTGGACCTGCGGCAGCCTCGCCGCGCGATCGCGAACTCGCTGCTGGAGGACGGTGCCGATCTGACCGAGCGGGTGCCCAGGACCTACGCGAACTCGGCGCTGAGCCACGGGTTGTTGTGGGGGGCCGAGGTGGCGCCGGTGCGGGGTGGGCTGACGGTGCGTTCCCGTCCCGTGGAGGAGCCGGTGGCCTCGGGTGGCGTGGACGTCGCCCCGGGCCGGGACCTCGCCGTCGCCCTCACCGACGGCAGTGACGTCCGGGTCGTGAACGACCTGCTCGGCCGGGGTCACCAGGTGCACAGGTCGTCCGAGGGCGTCATCGTGGTGCCGGCGTCGGCGCGCGCCGACGCGTTGGCCGCGTCCCGTGAGCACGGTGTGCGCTTCACCGAGGCCCCGAGCGGTGACGAACGGACTCCCGTGGGACAGCGGCCGGTGGTGGCCGCGGCCGTGTCACCGGACGAGCTGGTCGCGTTGCGCGGTATGGGGTTCGAGGTGCGGCCGGTGTCGACCGCCGTCCTCAACGAGGGGTTCGACTGGCGCCGGGTGGACGTGCTCTACGTGTCGGCGGGTCTGGAGCTGTCCGGTCTCCGCGAGGAGGCACGCGCGGACCTCACGGAGTTCCTGGGCCGCGGTGGGGTGGTGACGCGCGGCGCGGTCGGGGCCCGGTTCAACACCGAGGCCGGCCTGCTGCCCGTCGACGTCGTCCGGGGCCGTTCCGACGCCAACGGCATCGTCGAGGTCGGCGCCGGTGACGGGTGGGTCGGCTCCGGTGCGGCCCCGCACTCCTTCGTCTACTCACCCCTGTGGTTCGAGGGCCTCGGCGACGGGGTGACCGTGGAGCAGCGGTACGGCCCGGACGCGCCGCTCGTGGCGGGCCACTGGCGACCCGAGCAGGACGGCACCGGCGGTCAGGTGGAGGCGGCCGGGCGGCCGGCCGTGGTGTCCGGCGTCGGTGGCGCGGGGACACCGACCGTGCTGTTCGGCACGGAACCCCTGTTCCGGGATCACCCGAAGGGTTTGTACTCGCAGGTGGCCAGGGCTCTCTACTGGACGGCGAGTTCCTGACCCGCTGACCGCTGGGGTGGGGTGGCCGCCGGAGCGGTGGTCGCCCTACCCGCCGCCCGTGGGAGCGGAGCGTGGTGAGGTTAGCCTTGGCTTGGTCGCGGTCGGGTGGCGGATCGCGTCCGCCGCCCGGGAGACCCCGGGGGGCAGCCGTTCCGCGCGAGGAGAGCACAGCAGCATGAACCGGTTCCCCAGCGTCCGTACCCGTGGCCTGACCAGGCGGCACTTCCTGATCGGGGGTGCCGGGGCGACGGTCGCGTTGCTCGCCGGCTGCGCCGACGGGTCGGGTGGTGACACCGGGGCCGGGGCCAGCGGGGCACCCGCCGCCGAGGGTTTCCCCACCTCGGTGGACCACCAGTTCGGGACGACCGAGCTGGACCGGGCCCCGGAACGGGTGGTGGCCCTCGGGTGGGGGGACGGCGACACCCTGCTGGCGCTGGGAGTGGTGCCGGTGGCTTCGGTCGACTGGTTCCGCGCCTACGACGACGGGTTCGGGCCGTGGGCCCGGGAGAGGCGGGGGGACGGCGAGGTCGAGGTGCTCACCGGCCCCGAGTTCTCCCCGGAGGGCATCCTCGCCCAGCGGCCGGACCTGGTCACCATGACCAAGTCGGACAACGACCGGTCGGTGTACGAGATGTTCGCCGAACTCGTGCCGACCCTGTCCGGGCCGGCCACCGACATCAGTTACGGCACCCACTGGCGCGACCAGACCCGGCTCATCGCCGAGGTGCTCGGGCGCCCGGAGGAGGGCCAGGCCCTCATCGGTGAGGTGGAGGACGCCTTCGCCGATGCCCGGGCGCGGTACCCCCAGTTCGAGGGGCGCACCTGTTCGGTGGTGTGGTGGGACGAGGCGTCGTACGCCGCCTACGTGGAGGGTGACACCCGGGTGGACACCCTGCGGGACCTCGGGTTCGTCAACTCGCCGGCGATCGAGGAGCTGCGCGGTGGTGACGGTTTCACCGTGGACGTCTCCCGGGAGGAGGCCGGGTTGCTGGAGGCGGACGTCTGCGTCGTCGTCAGCATGCAGCCGGCCGAGCGCATCGAGCAGGACACCCTGCTCCAGGGGACCGCGATGGCGCGGGAGGGGCGGATGATCGTGCTCAGCGACGCCGACGCGCAGAACGCGTTCTCGATGGGCACCGTCCTCAGCCTGCCCTACGCGCTCGACCTGCTGCTTCCCCAGCTCGCCGAGGCGTTGGCCGACTGACGGGGGGTGCCGGCGGTGGTGTGACGGGGCGGTGGCCGGACGAGGCCAACCGCGGCACACGGGGGAATGCGGGTGACCGCCGGGCGTGCTGGTGGCTAGTCTCGGCAGCGGGACCGCCGCCGGTCCCGCTCGTGGAGCGGGAAACGCCTTCCCGTCCCGGTTCCGCGTCCACATCGGTCGGCTCACAGCAGTCTGGAGATAGCGCGTGCAGCAGGTGAAGATCGGTGTCCAGCTCGAACCCCAGGCCACCACGACCGAGGCGCTGCGCCGCGCCTGGACGGGGGCCGACGAACTGGGGCTGGACACCGCCTACGTCTGGGACCACTTCTACCCACTCCACGGTGACCCGGACGCCGCCCACTTCGAGGCCTACGCGTTGCTGGCCGCGATGGCGGTCGAGACGTCCCGCATCCGGTTCGGTGCCCTGGTCACCTGCAACAGCTACCGCAACCCCAACCTGTTGGCCGACATGAGCCGGACCATCGACCAGCTCGGCGGGGGCCGGTTCATCCTCGGCATCGGTTCCGGGTGGTTCGAACGGGACTACACCGAGTACGGCTACACCTTCGGCACGGCGATCGGCCGCCTCCGGAAGCTGGAGACCGACCTGCCGGTGATCAAGCAGCGGCTCTCGGTGCTCAACCCCGGCCCGGCCGGCCCGATGCCGATCCTGATCGGCGGTTCCGGGGAGAAGGTGACGCTGCGGCTGGTGGCCGAGCACGCGGACGCCTGGAACGCCTTCGGCCCGCCGGACAACTTCGCGCACAAGAACCGGGTGCTGGACGAGTGGTGCGAACGGGTGGGCCGTGACCCCCGGGAGGTCCACCGCACGGTCCTCATCCGCCCGCACGAACTCGAGACGTGGCGGGACTACGTCGAGGCCGGTGCCCAGGAGCTGATCGTCTCCCTGGAGGACCCGTTCCCGCTGGACGGGGTCGCCGAGCTGCTGCGGGAGGTGCGGGCGGCGTGAGGTCGTCCCGCAGGCTGCCGGTGGGGGACGTGGAGCTGTGGACCGAGAGCATCGGTGACCCCGCGAACCCCCCGGTGCTGCTCGTGGCGGGCGCGAACTCCTCGGCGCTGGGCTGGCCGGACGAGTTCGTCGCCCGCCTCGTCGACGGCGGGCGACGGGTCCTGCGCTACGACCACCGTGACACCGGCAGGTCCACCACCCGGCCGTTCTCCGACGCGCCGTACCCGGTGGCCCGGCTGGCGGAGGACGCGCTGGGGGTGCTCGACGGCTGGGGGCTGCGGTCGGCGCACGTGGTGGGTCTCTCGCTCGGCAGCACCCTCGGCCAGCTGCTCGCGCTGGACCACCCGGAGCGGCTGCGCGGCCTCACCCTGATGCTGGGGGCGGCGCTCGACGTGGACTTCGTGGGCAACCTGCGGCGGGCCCACACCGGGGAACCCGACCCGGGCGGTCTGCCCCTGCCCCGCCGGGACGTGCTCGACGTGCTGGCCCGGCGGGCCGAGCCGCCCTCGGACCGGGCGGCCGCGCTGGACCGCCGCGTCGAGGAGTGGCGGGCCCTCGCCGGGCCCTCGGTGTTCGACGCGGCCGAGTTCCGCCGCTGGGAGGAGCGCGCCATCGAGCACGCCGGCACCCTCGAGCAGCCGAGCGCGCACGGCGCGGCGGAACCCGTGCCGACCGAGCGGGGCCGGGAACTGCGCGGCGTTCGGGTGCCGACCCTGGTGGTCCAGGGGGAGCTCGATCCGCTCAACCCGCCGCCGCACGGGCGGCACCTGGCCGATCTCATCCCCGGTGCCGTCCTGTGGGAGGTCGCGGGGCTGGGGCACGCGCTTCCCGGTGCCCTGCACGGGGTCCTGGCCGACCGCATCCTCGCGCACACCGCGGAGTGAGCCGCCCGGGAGCCCCGTACCGGGTGGTCCGGCCGGCGCGGCCCGGGCATCGGCCGTCCTGCCCGCCGCACCGACCGGGAGCGGCGGACCGGGTCGGTGTCAGGCGGAGCGCAGCCCCCAGCTCCCGTGGAACTCCGCTCCGGGGTCGAGCAGCACGAGCCCGTCACCGGAGTTGAACGCGTCCGGGGCGCAGGTCATCGGTTCGACGGTGATACCGGCCCGGCCCGCGCGGCCGGGCGGTGGGCCGTCGTCGGTGTAGACCTGGAGGTAGCGATAGTTCTCGTCCACCCAGAGCTCGATGGTCGGGCCGCCCCGGCGGCTCAGCCGGGTCACGGCGGTGCCGTCCGCCTCGCGGAGGAGCCGGGTGTAGGCGGTGTCCAACTCGGTCGTGCCGAGCTCGCGGGGGACGCGGAAGTCCATGCCGGTCCCGTCGACCTCGGCGATCCCGGTGGGCAGCAGTCGGTCGTCGACCGTGTAGTAGGCGTCGGCGGGCAGCCGGACCCGCATGTCGTCAATCGTCTCCGAGCCCAGCTGGAAGTACGGGTGGAACGCCGCGCCGAACGGCGCCCGCGCCCGCCCGAGGTTGGTCGCGGTGAGCCGGGCACGGATGCCCCGCGCGCTGACCGCGTACTCCATGCGCAGGCCGAGCCGGAAGGGGTACCCGTACTGGGGGTGGAGCTGGTAGTCGAGCACCACCCGGTCCCGGGAGTGCTCGACGGGTTCCCACTCCACCCAGTTCACCAGGCCGTGCAGGGCGGTGTTCCGCTCGGGTTCGTTGACGGGGACCTGGTACTCCGCGCCGTCGAGGGTGTAGTGGCCGCGGTCGATGCGGTTGGGCCAGGGCACGATGGTCTTGCCCTGGTAGCTGTCGCCCACCGAGTGGGGTTCGTGGGTGAGCAGCCGTTCCTCGCCGTCGACCTTCCAGGACAGCAGGGTCGCCGCGACGCCCGCGACGACGACGGCGTGCCGACCGGCGCGGATCTCGTACAGGCGGCCGGTGGCCTCCCCGACGGGTGGGCGCGGCCCGGTGGCGGGGTGCGTGCCGGGACCGTCGGCGGTCGAGGCCTGGCTCGTCCCGGCGATGCCCGTCACGCCCAGCAGTCCCAGTCCGCCGGCTGCCCCGAGCGCGGCGCGCCGGGACAGTGCGGATCCTGCGGATCGCTCGGTGCTCCTGCTCATCCTGGGCTCCTCCCGACCGGCGCTGTCGAGGCGTGGTCATCCCATCGTGGGGTACGGCAGGACGTCCGTCACGTCGACGCCGCCGGTCTGTCCGGTCTTCCGTCCGCCCGGCACCGCTGATCGGGGGTGCCGGGCGGACGGCCCCGCGTCGAGCGGGGTTACCGGACGCGCCGCCCGTCCGGTGGGGGAGGGGCGGCCCGGTCGGGTGGGCTCAGGGCAGCAGCAGACCGTTGCGCCCGGCGCGGGCGTCCTCGAAGCGGCGACCGACCTCGGCCCAGTCGACGACGTTCCACAGCGCGTTGACGTAGTCGGGCTTGACGTTGCGGTACTGGAGGTAGAAGGCGTGCTCCCACACGTCGAACAGCAGGATCGGCACCGACGGCAGCACCGAGTTCGCGTGGTGGTCCCTGATCTGCTGGGTGATCAGCCGCTGCCCGATCGGGTCCCAGGCGAGGACGGCCCAGCCGTTGCCCTGGATGGTGGTGGCGACGGCGTTGAACTGGGCGCGGAACCGGTCGAAGGAGCCGAACTCCTCGTCGATGGCGGCCGCGAGTTCCCCCACCGGCTTGTCGCCGCCGTTCGGCGACAGGACCTTCCACCAGATCACGTGGTGGGCGTGACCGGCGAGGTTGAACGCGAGCGTGGTCTGGAGGCCCACGATGGAGCCGAAGTCGTCGGCCTCCCGTGCCGCCGCGAGCTTCTCCAGCGTGTCGTTGGCGCCCTTGACGTAGGCGGCGTGGTGCTTGGAGTGGTGCAGCTCGTTGATCTCGCCGGTGATCGCCGGGGCCAACGCCGAGTAGTCGTAGTCCAGATCCGGCAGGGTGTAGGGGGCCATCGTCGGTCCTGTTCGTCGTTCCGTCGTGGGTACCAGCCCACCCTCCGACCTGAACCGCGCTTGAGGTCAAGGGGTTGTGATCGGAACGGCATCCGGTCGGCGGGGGTGGCGCTGGCGGGGAAAGCCGCGGTGTGCCGGCGCTGGCGGGGTGCCGGCCGGGGGGGGCGGGTGCGGTCCCGCGATCGTGTGCGGGCCGAGGACGGTTCGGGCGTTCCGGTCGTGGTGGGGGCCGAGGCGTCTCGGACGCCGGTTCGCCGGGCAGGAGCACCGGCGGGGAACTCCGGTGGTGGTGCACGACCCCCGACCTGTCCGGTTCGGGCGGAAGGGTCCGGTGTCCCACGCCCGGGCGCTCGGCCGCCGGTCGTGGTTCGGGATCGGTGCAGGTAGGACGGTGCTGATCACCCGCCCAGCGTCCGGTGGCCAGCGCTGGGGCACCGGGAGCCGGGACGCTGTCCGCTGTCCTGTTCCGCGTTGGCCCAGCTGCCCGGCCGCTACGCCGTCCGGCCGATTGAAGGGCGTCGACGGGCCAGCTCAGATGGTGCCCAGATCACCGTTACACCGGGCCGCGTCACGGGAAGCCGCCCCTGCCTTTCCCCACCGGACGAAGAGAACGGAGACCACCACCATGGTGACCAGGCG
This sequence comes from Actinoalloteichus caeruleus, assembly GCF_049311605.1. NCBI lineage: Bacteria > Bacillati > Actinomycetota > Actinomycetes > Pseudonocardiales > Pseudonocardiaceae > Actinoalloteichus > Actinoalloteichus caeruleus. The sequence continues at coordinate 4,181,857 of NZ_CP186005.1, read as the reverse complement.
AATGTTCCTCGGCGGCCTCGCCGCCACCGCCACCAGCGGCGCGTTGATCGGGAGCGGAACCGTCTCCGCCACGTCCGAGCCGGTCGCCCCGGCCGCCGCGCGGGTGCCCAACTCGCTGCCGTTCACCGTGGTCAACGACAGCGGGCGGTACCCGAACAGCGCGCTGTGGATGCACCTCGTGGGACGCGAACTGCCCTCGGACCGCCCGGTGCGGATGACACCGGACGGGACGCTCGCCTACGTGTCCGCCTCCGACAACGACGCCGACGGTTTCGCCGACTACGCCATCCCGCTCAACGGTGCGGGGGACACCCGGTTCGACCTGCCGATCAACTTCTCCGGCCGGGCCTACTTCTCGGTGACGGAGAAGATCCGGTTCCGCGTCAACCCCGACGACACCCTGGCCTACCCGGCGGGGTGGGTCGAGAGCGACCCGAACTACCGGACCCTGCACGACTGCATGGAGTTCACCTACGACGCGACCGGCATGTACTGCAACACCACCAAGGTCGACATGTTCAGCATGCCGCTGGGCATCGAGCTGACGGGCAGCGAGACGCAGCGCACCGGCTTCCTCGTCGACGGGGGGCGCGAGGCCGTCTTCGCGGCGATGCGGGGCAACCCGGACTTCGCCAACCTCGTCGTCGACGACCTGCGCGTCATCGCGCCGAGCCACGGCATCGACTCCGGCCTGTTCTCCCCCACCTTCTACGACTCCTACGTGGACGCCGTCTGGAACAGGTACCAGAGCGACACGCTCACCGTCACCGCGAACCACGCCGACTTCACCGGGCAGGTCCAGGGCGGGCTGTTCACCTTCACCGGCGGCGTCAGCCCCTTCGAGAAGCCGACGACCCGCGACGTGCTGTTCTGCGACGGAGCCCTGCACGCGCCCAACGACGGGATCTCGGGGCCGGTGGCCGCCGTGCTCGGCGCGAGCCTGAACCGGTCGACGCTGCTGGACAGCGCGCGGGCGCCGATCCTGGACCCGGACGCCTTCTACCTCGACCAGACCAGCAACCACTACTCGCGGGTGCTGCACGAGAACATGGTCGACGGGAAGGTCTACGGGTTCGCCTTCGACGACGTCGGTGACTTCGCCTCCTACGTGCAGGACCACGCGCCGGCCGGGATCACCGTGTCCATCAACCCGTTCTGATCCGGCGGCGGGGCCAGCCAGGTCCCCGTCGTCGCGACGGCCCCGGTCGCCCGGGCCGGCCCTTCCTCGGGCAGGCTCGGGCGAGGTCGGCGTCACGGGACACCGACGACGAGCGGACAGGAGGTCCCCAAGTGGACACGGTGCGGCACGAGGTCGTCGACGGGGTCGGGCGGCTGGTCCTGGACCGGCCGGCGGCCCTGAACGCCCTGGACCTGGACATGATCCGGGAGATGACGAGGGTGCTGGACGGCTGGCGCGACGACCCGGAGGTCCGGACCGTCCTGGTGGCCGGCGGCTCACCCCGCGCCTTCTGCGCTGGCGGGGACATCCGGGCGGCCCGGGCGGCCAGCCTGGCCGGTGACGAGGAGAACGTGGCCGAGTTCTTCCGCGCCGAGTACGCCCTCAACGGGTTGATCGCCGAGTACCCCAAGCCCTACGTCGCCCTGCTCGACGGGATCGCGATGGGTGGTGGGCTCGGCATCTCCGCGCACGGGTCGATCCGGGTCGTCACCGAACGGTCCCGGTTGGCTATGCCGGAGACGGGCATCGGTTTCTTCCCCGACGTCGGGTCCACCTACTTCCTGCCCCGGCTGCGGGGGGCGTCCGGCCGCCACCTGGGACTCACCGGTGTCCACATCGGAGCAGGGGCTGCCGTGGACACCGGGCTGGCCACCCACCACGTTCCCGCCGAGCGCCTGCCCGACCTGGTCGCCGCGCTGGGAACCGGGACCGCGGCGGAGGTGGTCGCCGGGTTCGCCACGCCCCCGCCGGTGTCGGAGCTCGCGCCGGTGGCCGAGGCCGTCGACCGGTGCTTCGCCGCCGACTCGGTCGAGGAGGTCGTCGCGCGGCTGGAGGCGGAGGCCGGGCCGCACCAGGAGTGGGCGCGCGCCACCTTGGCGACCCTGGCGGCGATGTCACCGACCAGCCTGCACCTCGCTGCCGGCCTGTTCCGGCGCGGTGCCGCCTCCTCGCTGCGGGAGTGCCTGGCCCGGGAGCTGCGGGTGGCGGCGTGGGCCGCGCACAGCCACGACTTCCACGAGGGGGTGCGGGCGCAGCTGGTGGACAAGGACCGCCGGCCGCGCTGGTCGCCGGCCACGCTCGCGGAGGTCGACACGGCGTTGGTCACCCGGGTGCTCGACGGCTGAGGCGCGGACGCCCGTCCCGGAGGGTGGCGGTCGCTCGCTCGTCGACGTCTGGATCGTGTCTGGTTGTCCGGTCGCGGGTACGCGGATTGGTCCGAACGGACCTGTCCCGGCCGCCGGTCGGTCGGCTTGGATGTGAACGATCCACGCATTCGACGGTGTGGTCGGTTTTTTGCCGCCCACCACCCCTCGGGGAGGGAGAGTTCATGAGAGCAGGTCGGGCACGACGCTGGTCCACCCTGGTCGCGGCCACCGCCGCCGTGGCCGCCGCCGGAGCGGGAACGGCCATCGCGGACACCACGGGCGGCGACGGGGTGAGCACCCGCATCGTGGGCGGCGAGCGGGCCAGCATCGAGGACTACCCGTGGGCCGTCTACCTGACGACGCCGGCCGGCCAGCAGTTCTGCGGCGGCTCCCTCGTCGCCGCGGACAAGGTCGTCACGGCGGCCCACTGCACGGAGGACTCCGCTCCGTCCGACATCCGGGTCGTCGCCGGCCGGGAGGACAAGAACAGCACCGACGGCGACGAGGCCGAGGTCACCGACATCTGGATCAACCCCGACTACGACAGCACCTCGTTCAGCGGCGACGTCTCGGTCCTCACCCTCGACGTCGAGCTGGACCACCCGACGGTGCCGCTGGCCACCCCGGCCGACGAGGACCTGCACACCCCGGGGGAGGCGGCCACCGTCGTCGGCTGGGGCACCACGTCCTCCGGGGGCGCGGCCTCCCGCTACCTGCTGGAGACCACGGTGCCGCTCGTCAGCGCCGAGGACTGCGCCAGCGCCTACGGCGGCGAGTTCGACGAGGCCACCATGCTGTGCGCCGGGCTCGAGGAAGGCGGCAAGGACGCCTGCCAGGGCGACTCGGGCGGCCCGCTGGTGGTTGAGGGCACCCTGGTGGGCGTCGTCTCCTGGGGCTACGGCTGCGCGCAGGCCGGCTACCCGGGCGTCTACGCCGGCGTCGCCGCGCACAGCGACCAGCTCGCCGAACAGATCGCGTCCTGACCGGCGCGGGGCCCCGGCCCCGCACCCCCGATCCGGTGGCCCCGGGGTTCGCCGCCCCCCGGGGCCACCGCCATGTCCCGCCCCGGCGGGCCGATCCACCGTCCCGGCCCGTCCGTCCCGGGTGATCTTCGGGCACCACCCCGGCGGGGGATGCCACACCCCCCGGCCCGCACCGGCACAATGCAGGCCGGAGATCAGCGAGAGGGCGGATGCAGAACCGATGACGATGTCCATTCACCAGAGGATCGCCGAGGAACTCGGGGTGCGGCAGGGCCAGGTCCAGGCCGCCGTCGACCTGCTCGACGGAGGGGCGACCGTGCCCTTCATCGCGAGGTACCGCAAGGAGGCCACCGGCACACTCGACGACGCCCAGCTGCGGGACCTGGAGGAACGCCTCCGCTACCTGCGCGAACTGGAGGACCGGCGGGCGGCGATCCTGGAGTCGATCCGGTCGCAGGGCAAGCTCGACGACGAGCTCGCGGCGCGGATCAACGCCGCCGAGTCGAAGGCCAGGCTGGAGGACATCTACCTGCCCTACAAGCCGAAACGGCGCACCAAGGCGCAGATCGCCAGGGAGGCCGGGCTCGAACCGCTCGCCGACCTGCTCCTCGCCGACCCCACCCACGACCCGAAGGCCGTCGCGGCCGACTACGTCGACGCCGAGAAGGGCGTCGCCGACGGGACGGCCGCCCTGGAGGGCGCCCGGGCCATCCTGGTGGAACGCTTCGCCGAGGACGCCGACCTCATCGGCGAGCTCCGCGAGGAGATGTGGACCCGGGGCCGGGTGGCCGCCCGGGTGCGGGAGGGCCAGGAGAACGAGGGCGCGAAGTTCGCCGACTACTTCGACTTCTCCGAGCCCTTCACCAAACTCCCCTCCCACCGGATCCTCGCGCTGTTCCGGGGGGAGAAGGAAGGCGTGCTCGACCTCGTCCTCGAACCCGACGAGGACAGCAACCCGGGTGAGGCGCCGCAGGGCCCGAGCAGCTACGAACAGCGGATCGCGCACCGCTTCGACATCGGCGACCAGGGCCGCCCGGCCGACCACTGGCTGCTCGACTCGGTGCGCTGGGCCTGGCGCACCCGCGTCCTGGTGCACCTCGGCATCGACCTGCGCACCCGACTGCGGCAGGCCGCCGAGGAGGAGGCCGTCCGCGTCTTCGCCGCGAACCTACGAGACCTGCTGCTCGCCGCCCCGGCCGGCACCCGGCCCACCCTCGGCCTCGACCCGGGCTTCCGCACCGGGGTGAAGGTCGCCGTGGTCGACGGCACCGGAAAGGTCGTGGCCACCGACACCATCTACCCGCACAAGCCCCAGGACCGCTGGGACTCCTCGATCGCCACCCTCGCGCGCCTCGCCGAGCGCCACGGCGTCGAACTCGTCGCCATCGGCAACGGCACCGCGTCCCGCGAGACCGACCGGCTGGCCGCCGACCTCATCCGCCGGCACCCCGAGTTGAGGCTGACCAAGGTGATGGTCTCCGAGGCGGGCGCCTCGGTGTACTCGGCCTCCGCCTACGCCTCCCAGGAACTGCCCGAACTGGACGTGGCGCTGCGCGGCGCCGTCTCCATCGCCCGCCGGCTCCAGGACCCGCTCGCCGAGCTGGTCAAGATCGACCCGAAGTCCATCGGGGTGGGCCAGTACCAGCACGACCTCTCCGAGACGATGCTCTCGCGGTCGCTGGACGCGGTGGTCGAGGACTGCGTGAACGGCGTGGGGGTGGATGTCAACACCGCATCGGCCCCGCTGCTGACCCGGGTCTCCGGCATCGGTGAGGGACTGGCGGAGAACATCGTCCTCCACCGCGACACCCACGGTCCGTTCCGCTCCCGCAAGCAGCTCAAGGACGTCTCCCGGCTGGGGCCGAAGGCCTTCGAGCAGTGCGCCGGCTTCCTCCGGATCCCCGACGCCGAGGACCCGCTGGACAGCTCGGCGGTGCACCCGGAGTCCTACCCCGTCGTGCGCCGCATCCTGGACGCGGTGGGCAGCGACGTCGCCGGTCTGATCGGCAACACCCGACTGCTGAAGTCCGTGCGCCCCACCGACTTCGTCGACGACGCCGTCGGCCTGCCCACCGTGACCGACATCCTCGGTGAGCTGGAGAAGCCGGGCCGCGACCCGCGGCCGGCGTTCCAGACGGCCGCCTTCGCCGAGGGGGTCGAGACCCTGGCCGACCTGCGTCCCGGCATGACCCTGGAGGGCGTCGTCACCAACGTCGCCGCCTTCGGGGCCTTCGTCGACATCGGCGTGCACCAGGACGGCCTGGTCCACGTCTCGGCGATGTCGAGGAACTTCGTGCGCGATCCCCGCGAGGTGGCCAAGCCCGGCGACATCGTCAAGGTCAAGGTGCTGGAGGTCGACGCCACCCGCAAGCGCATCTCCCTGACCCTGCGCCTCGACGACGAGCTGCCCCAGGCCGGGGGCCAGCCCGGGGAGCGGCGCGGCGGCCAGGGCGGCCGAGGCGGTCAGGGCCAGGGCGGTCAACGTCAGGGCGGCGGCCGTCAGCAGGGCGGCCGGGGTGGACAGCGCCGGGAGCGCGCCGACAGTGGCGGCGGAGCGATGGCCGACGCGCTGCGCCGCGCCGGGTTCGGCGGCGGCTCCCGCTGAGCTGAGCCCGACCGGTCGGTGGGGGCGCGGCGCCTCGGCCGGCCGGTCCGGCCCTCGCGGTCCTTGACGGTGCTGGCGACGACCACGGCCGACCGGCCGCCGAACCTGGCGGGTGCGGCGCCGCGAACGACCAGGCGGTCGACTAGGGGGTCACCCCCGCCGGGCCAGGGCCGGAGGACGGGCGCTCCCCGACGAGTTCGGTGATGCGCTCGTCCAGGTCGAGCAGCGCCGGATGCCGACCCCGCCCCCGGGCCCGCTGGCGGAGCGCCACCACCCGGTCGACGGTGCGGGCCGAGGACAGCTCGCCCATGTCGGCGAAGGCCTGACCGGCCACGGACTCGGCCTGGTCGTAGTCGCCGAGTTCCAGGTGGGCGGCGGCGATGTGGATCCGGGTCTTCGCCCGCGCCGTCACCCTGTCCTCGGGCAGGGCGGCCGCCGCCTGTTCGAGCAGGGCGAGCCCCTGCTGGGGCCGGCCGGCGTCCCGCAGACACTGGCCGACATCGGAAATCAGGTCCGGCTCGCCGTAGAAGGCCAGCCACTCCGGTTCCGGCGGGCCGGGCCGGTCGAAGGCGCGTTGCGCCTCCTCGATCGCCTGCCGCGCCGAGCGGGCGTCGCCCACGAAGGCGAGCCCCCGGGCTTCGATGGCGTGCAGCCAGGCGGCGAACCTCGGGGTGGCCGCGCCCTCGGTCATCCGCAGCGCCGACCGCGCCAGCGCCGCCGCGTGCGGGCCGTGTTCCGCGCCGGTCGCCTGGCTGGTGGCGTTGCCGATGTCGATGGTCAGCCGGCTCATCTCGGCGAGCACGTTGGCGGCGAACAGCGTGTCGCCGGCCTGGGTGGCCAGGTGCAGGGCCTGTGCGTAGTACCGCTGGCCCAGTGCGTGCCGCCCGCTGTCGGCCGTGGTCAGCCCGGCCAACCAGGTGGCCTGTGCCAGGGTGGAGAAGAGCTCCCGACCGTGCTGTTCCGAGTAGGTGGCCTCCGCCGCCACCCTGGCCTCATCGTGCACGAAGCGCACGACACGATCTCGCACCTGACCGCCGCCGAACCTGCGTTGCAGACTCTCGTAGTGCCGCACCATCTCGCCGAGGACCTTGATCTCGGCGGTACCGATGCGCCGCCCACTCCCCACCGCCGCCGTCGCTTCCGGCGGCGGGGCGGTCAGTGCCAGCCAGGCCGGCTCCGCGAAGGCGCTCGCCGTGAACGCCGAGCCCAGCAGGAAATTGCGTCGGTTCAGGTCGCGTCCGGACAGCTCCACCACGGTGCCCATCGTCCCACCCGGAGTGGACGCGCGACGGAGCGCGTCAAAGGTGTCACCCGCCGTTCGGTGGTCGTCGAACCCGCAGGCGGTGACCGTCACCGGGTAGCCGAGTCGCCGCGACAACGCGGCGGCCACCAGCCGGGGCACCGGATCGCGGGGCTGGCAGCCCAGCAGCATCCGTTTCACGGAGGTGGGAGTGGTTCCGAGATGGATGCCCTCCCGCGCGGCGGTCCGCACCACCGCGTTCGCCAGCCCCGTGTTGCTCAGCTCCGCCTCCGCCATCAGTCGGCGCAGGTCCTGGTTCCCGTGCATCGCGACCCCGTGTCATCACCGTGGGTTTCCCTGTGCGTCCGGAGAGTAGTGGCCCGAGCGGACGAGTGGGAGGCGTTGGGGCTGGTCACGGCGAAGTGAGACCCCAGTAGGACCCCTGGGAGGGGACTGGGACTTCCGCCGGGCGGCGAGAGGTGGTGGGCGGGTCGTGGACGGAAGGCGTCCACTGTGGGACTGCCGTGGCGATCGATCCGGCGGTGAGGTGGGGGTGTGGCCGGGCGCACGGCCGCGAAACCGTCATCGAGATCGGGGAATGACCACATGGGACGACGGAAGGGCAGTCCAGCCGAGATCGCCTCGGCCATCACCAGGCGCTACATGGGCCGCTGGTCCTGGGTGTCGGACGAGCAGCGGCTGCGGTACTACCAGGACTGGCTGCGGGAGATGGAGCCCTGCGTCACCGAGGAGCCCGACCTCCACTCGGAGTGGGTGCGGACGATGGTGGGCCAGCTCCGGCGGGTGGTGCGTGAGCTGGAAGCCAAAGAGGCCGAGGCGGCGGCAGCGGAGGACACCGCCTCCGCTGCTCAGGCAGCGACGCCGTGACCACCCCGGCTCCCCGAGCGGGCGTGTCCAGCGCGGTGTGCGCCGGGTTCGCCCCCGCCGTAGCGGGTGATCCCGTGACCGCCCTCCCGCCCGATGTCGTGATGCCGGGTCGCGAGCTTGCCCGGCTGGTGGTGTGGTGGCGGAGCAGTACCGGCCGGTTCGCCTGGGTGTCGAGGCAGGCCGCCTTGGAGTCGTCCTCCGTCCGGAACACGCGCCCGCCGAACCGGTCGGGCTGCCCGGCGTGCAGGCCCGGCGGGTGGCCGGGGCGCTCCTCGTGCCCGACGCCGACGCGGTGGCGACCGTCATCACGGCCGGGCCGGGGGTGGTGGCCTCGCTGATGGTGACGACCCTGTCCCGGCTCGGCGGGAAGGTCCTCACCCTGACCTCTCCCGGTGCCCCGCCGCTGACGTGGGCGCTTCCCGTGCGGTGGCGCCCACCCCAGCCCCAGGGTCCCGCGCTCACCCACCCGCAGCGGGCCGGGGAGCTGATCGGCCGGGCCGCCTCGGCCGCCGAAAACCATACCTGAACAGGAGAACCGCCGTGGACATGCAGCAGATCATCGGAGGCTTACAGGCCGCCAGCACCCTCCTGGAGCCCTACGGTCTCAGTCAGGAACAGGGCCGGATGGACGAGGTCACCGGGCACCTGGCGGTGCTCAACGGCACCGCCCGGCACGGCGAGGTGCTGGCGCAGCTGGAGCAGATCCGCCAGTCGATCGCGATGGCCGCGAACCAGCAGCAGCAGTTGCGCGAGCAGTTGGTGCGGCTGATGGCCACGTTTCAGGGCGGCTTCGGGATCTGATCAGGCCCCTGGGCCGCCAGCCGGTGGGGTGGTGCACGGCACCCACGACCCCGCCCCGGCCGACGAACCGCCCCAGGGCCGTTCGCTGCCGCACCCGTCGAACACCCCGTGGGAAGCGGCCCTGGGGACAGGCGTCGCCTGGGTGGCCTGGGCCCGAGACCAGTTGCCGGAACGTCCCCGAGGCCGGGGCCAGACGACCGGGATCATCCTGGGAGGCTCTGACGGCAGCGGCGAGCGGATGGTGTCCGGCCACGAGCCGGAGTCGGACCTGGCGGGCCTCATCCTCGCCACCAGCGACGTGTTTCCGGAGCATCGGCTGCGGGACCTCGCCATTGCGGACGTGGCGCGCCACGTCGAGACGAAGCTAGCGGTACGCCAGGCAGAAGCCGGTGTCACCCACACGGTTGTCGTCCTCAATAACCGTATGTGCGACGGTCTTTACGGGTGTACGGAAGCAGTAGCCGCGATCCTGCCCCGGGGGTTCTCCATGACGGTATGGGAACCAGGGCGCAGCCGACCGACCATCATCGAAGGGAAAGCCACGTGACAGTCGTTGTGACCGCGATCATTGACAATGATCGCTACTACGCCCGGACGGAGGAGGAACGAGCGGTCCTGATTCGCCGAATGGTGGACGAGGAGCATCCGGGATGGGCGTCACTCGTCTACGTCTGGGATCGGCCAGCGGGAGAGGGAAGCGGACGGCTGGCGTGGCCGGCGTGGCAGCTTCGGGTGTCCACTGAGCCGGGCCTCGGGGTGGGCGCGCTCAACTGGGTGGGGCCGGTTCCGAGTGATGAGCTGGGCCCATGGGACACTCTGAATCCCACGCCGATCGTCGGTGTCGCGGTCGAGTTCGACGGTTCCGTTCCCTCCTACTTTCCGCCGTCGGCGGTGCTGCCAATCGACGACGTGCGCCGGGCCGTTGCGGAACACTTCAACACGGGCCGCCGGCCGGAGTGCGTGCAGTGGCAGCCGGGCTATCGGTTCTGAGCCCACGACCGGCATTAACCTGAAGGGCCCCGAGGGCAGTGGCGAACGGGTGGTGTCCGGGCGTGGGCCGGAGTCGGACGTGGTGGGCCTCATTCTCGCCACCAGCGACCTGTTCCCCGAACATCCGCTGCGCGACCGCGCAATCGCCGATGCCGCCCGTCACGTCGAGACGAAGCTGGCGCTGCGCCAGGCAGAGTCCGGTGTCACCCACGCGGTCGTCGTCGTCAACAACCTGATGTGCGAAGGCCCTTACGGGTGTACGGAAGCAGTAGCCGCGATCCTGCCCCGGGGATTCTCCATGACGGTATGGGAACCAGGGCGCAGCCGACCGACCACCGTCGAAGGGAAAGCCACGTGGCAGTCGTCGTGACCGCGATCATCGACAACGTTCGGCACTACGCCCGGACGGAGGGCGAACGGACGGCACTGGTCCGGGCGGTCGTGGACGAACCGCACCCGGCCGGCCCCAGTCTCCTCTACGTCTGGGACAGGCCCGCCGGGCAGGGAGCCGGGCACGAGGCGTGGCCGGAGTGGCAGCTGAGGGTGTCCACCGTGCCTGACCAGGGGGTGGGAGCGTTGAACTGGGCGGGTGACTCGCCGGACGGTGACCTCGGGCCCTGGGACACGTACAACCCGGGAGCCGATCTGGGCGGCTCCGCGCTCCTCTTCGACGAGTCCGCGCCGCTCTTCTTCCCCCTTTCCGCGACGCTCGCGCTCCAGGACGTGCGCCGAGCCGTCACCGAACATCTGCGGACCGGGCGTCGACCGGAGTGCGTCCAGTGGCAGCCGGGGGACTGGTACTGAATCGGCGGGTTCCTCGGCGTGCTGAGGACGTGGTGAGCCAGGCGGGGGCGGGGCCCGTGCCGTTTCGACGAGCGGCTTCCGGGACTTCCGTCAGGACTGACCTCGGTTCCTCACAGCCACGTCGCCGGCCGTGTGCTGCTGGCGGCGTCGTGGACAGGGGGCCTGAGGAGGTGGACGAGCGGGCGCGGCGCGGTCGGGCCCCTGCCGTCCGTTCTTCGGAGGCCCGGGTCGCCACCCTCCGTCTGGTGGTCGCCCTCCCTGTTGGGAGGACGACCACCGGCCGGGGAGCTCAGGCGGCCAGGCCGGCCTTGAGGGCCTGGGCGATCCGGACCACGCGGCGGGCCTGCACGCCGGCGGCGGTGCGGGTCACGTCGTTGACGGGGTTGCTCCCCTGGGCGTCCACGTGGCTGGTGCCGTAGGGGTTGCCGTCGACGAACTTCGAGCCGTCGGTGAAGCCGGGGCTGACGAGGATGCCGCCGAAGTGGTGGATGGTGTTGTACAGCGCGAGCAGCGTGGACTCCTGGCCGCCGTGCAGGGTGGCGGAGGAGGCGAAGCCGCTGTAGACCTTGTCGGCCAGCAGGCCCTGCTGCCACTCGCCGCCGAGGGTGTCGATGAACTGCTTGAGCTGGGCGGCGATGTTGCCGTAGCGGGTGGGGGAGCCGAAGATCACCGCGTCCGCCCACACCACGTCGTCGGCCGTGACCTCGGGGACGTCGGAGGTGGCGTCGACGTTCGCCCGCCAGGCCGGGTTGGAGTCGATGGCGGCGTCGGGGGCCAGCTCGGGCGCCTTGCGCAGGCGCACCTCGGCACCGGCCTGCTCGGCCTCGGCGACCAGGGTGCGGGCGATCTCCGCGATGGTGCCGGTGGACGAGTAGTAGATGACGCTCAGCTTGACCTTGCTCATGGGGGTGTTCGTTCCTCTCGGTCGGGGGTCTGCGGACGACCCGACGCGAGGTTAAACATTAAACATCTTCCGTGCAAGAAGTTCGCCGGGAAGATGTGTTCGGCTACACTCGCCCAGTCCGGAACGTGAGACGAGGGGGAGGAGGGGCGTGCGCATGACCGCCGCGCGTGACGCGGGCCTCGCGGCCGACGACGAGATCATCACCTGGTGGGGGCTGGTCATCGAGGGCTACCACGCGACGCAGGCCCGGATCCAGGCCGAGATCGGCGAGCGCTTCGACCTCGCCCCCGCCTCCTTCGACATCCTGATCCGCCTGGTCCGCAGCCCCGACCACCGGATGCCGATGACCCGGCTCGCCCACGAGGCCGCCCTCTCCAGCGGCGGTTTCACCAAGGTCGCCGACCGGCTCGTGGCGGCGGACCTGATCCGGCGGCACCGCTGCGACCGGGACCGCCGGGTGACCTACGCCGAACTCACCGACCACGGGCTGGACATCGCCAAGCAGGTGCGGGCCGCCGGCGCGGAGATCCTGCGCCGCCGCGTCCTCGCGCCCCTCGGGCCTGGGGACTCCCAGCGGCTCGCCGACGCCATGCGCGCGCTGCGCGAGGCCAACGGCGACCCCCAGGAGGAACGGGGCGTCGGACGACCCGGGGCCTGCTGACAGGCTCCCCTCGCCGCCCCGGGGGGCTTCCGGCGCCGGCGCGCCCACGGCCGAACACCTCGGGCTCCCGTCCTCCTCAGGACGTCGCCCGTCGAGGGACGGGCCGGGTGGCGGCCGGGCGGGGCCGCGACGATCAGGAGGTCGGCACCGGGTCGATCGCGGGGAGGCCGTCGATGCTGACCGCGTTGCGGGTCGCGAGGTAGGTCGCGGCGTTCTCGTCGCTGCGGCGCCCGTTGTGCCGGGTCAGCAGGTCCCGGTCACCCACGTAGTCCATGAGGGGGAGGGAGAACCCACAGGAGTCGCTGATCCGGGTCACCTCGACGTCGATCACGGCCCGCAACCTCGGCGCCGGCTCGACCTCGAACCGCGACACGAGCTCGGCGAAGTCCGGGTCCGACGGCACGACCGCACGGCCCCGACCGTGGAGCCGGACCACGTTGGGCGCGCCGGAGAAGGAGCAGAACATCAGCACGACCCGCCCGTTCTCCCGGAGGTGCGCGATCGTTTCCACTCCGCTGGCCATGTAGTCGAGGTAGGCGACGCGGTGTTCGCCCAGGACCGTGAACGTGCCCCGCATCCCCTTCGGCGACACGTTCACATGCCCCTCGGCGCCGGCGGGCGCGGTGCCCACGAAGAACACCGGCTGCGCGAGCACGAACTCCCGCAGCCGGCCGTCAATCCGCTCGTATAACTTCACGCCACCATCCTGACCGATCGGCCAGGCCCGTCGGCGGACCGATCAGCTCTCGATCCAGTTGTGCCCACGAGCGAGCTCCAGCAGGCGGGTGCGCACCTGCACGACCTGCGCGGCGGTCAGCGTCGGTGCCGCGTCGAGCAGCGCCTCGGTCAGCTCGACCCGGAACTCGGCGGCGGAGAGGACGTCGCACATGCCGTCCTCCTCGTCCTCCCGCCCGATCGGACGCGGCGCCGGAGCGGCCACCCTCGCCGGCGCGGGTGGCGAGGACACGGCCGGTGAGACGAGTCGGACCTCGGACGCCTTCAGCCCCCGGTCGCCGTCCTCCACCACGAAGGACACCTTGGCCCCCGGCTGGAACAGGTGCTTGGCATCACGCAGGTCGTTCGCGTGCATGAAGACGTCCTCGCTGCCCTCGTCGGGCGCGATGAAGCCGTATCCGCGTGTCTCGTCGAACCGAAGGATCTTGCCGGTTGTCACCACAGCTACCCCAAACCTCAACACAGTCCAGCGTCGTCCACGCTGGCGGTCCCGGCAGGCTACAACAGCGCCCGCTCAGGTGACAGACCCGAGAACGCGCCGATCTCCTCCAACCGGCGGTAGGCCGAACACCGGAAGCGGACACCGTCGGTGACCGAATCCGGATGTCCCGGCCCCGGCTCGGAACGGTCGTCCCGAGTGGATACCGTGGCGGCGGCACGGAGGGCGGCGTGGCCGCCGCCACCCCGAGGACGCGCGCTGGACGCGCGTGGCCCGGGGCGGCACCCCGCGCCCAACGGCGGGCCGGACGGAGGTGAGGAACTCGTGGACGGGTCCCCGCGCGGCGCCGTGCTGGACGCGACCCTGGAGCGGATCACCTTCGCCAACGAGGAGACCGGCTACACCGTGGCGAGGGTGGACACCGGCCGGGGCGGCGAGCTGGTCACCGTGGTGGGCGCGCTGCTCGGGGCGCAGCCGGGTGAGGCGCTGCGGATGCGGGGCCGGTGGGGCTCCCACCCGCAGTACGGTCGGCAGTTCCACGTCGAGGACTACTCCACCGTGCTCCCCGCCACGGTCCAGGGAATCCGCCGTTACCTCGGGTCAGGGTTGATCAAGGGCATCGGGCCGCGCCTGGCCGACCGCATCGTCGAACACTTCGGCACCGCCGCGCTCGACGTGATCGAGCAGACGCCCGACCGCCTCATCGAGGTCCCCAAACTCGGCCCGAAGCGCACCAAGCTGATCGCGGCCGCCTGGGAGGAGCAGAAGGCCATCAAGGAGGTGATGGTCTTCCTCCAGGGAGTCGGGGTGTCCACCTCGCTCGCGGTCAAGATCTACAAGCAGTACACCGACGACGCCATCCGCGTCGTGCGGGAGGAACCGTACCGGTTGGCCGGCGACGTCTGGGGAATCGGTTTCAAGACCGCGGACACCATCGCCAAGGCCGTCGGCATCCCCCACGACTCCCCGCAGCGGGTCAAGGCCGGTCTCCAGTTCACCCTCTCCGAGGCCACCGGCAACGGCAACTGCTACCTGCCCGAGCTGGAGCTGATCGCCGAGGCGATCAAGATCCTGGCCGTCGACGCGGGACTGGTCGCCGAATGCCTCGGGGAACTCGTCGAGGAGGAGGGCGTCGTCCGGGAGGAGGTCCCCGGGGACGACGCCGAGAACCCGACGGCCGCCGTCTACCTCGTGCCGTTCCACCGCGCCGAGATCTCGTTGGCCAGCCGGATGCGCCGCCTGCTGGCCACCAGCGCCGACCGCCTGCCCGCCTTCGCCGACGTCGACTGGTCCCGGGCCCTGGACTGGCTGCGCCGCTCCACCGGCGCCGAGCTCGCCGAGGCCCAGGAACGCGCCGTCCGGCTCGCCCTCACCGAACGGGTGGCCGTCCTGACCGGAGGACCCGGCTGCGGGAAGAGCTTCACCGTGCGGTCCATCGTCACCCTGGCCAGGGCGAAACGCGCCAAGGTGGTCCTGGCCGCGCCCACGGGGCGGGCGGCGAAACGGCTCACCGAACTGACCGGCCACGAGGCCGCCACCGTCCACCGGCTGCTGGAGCTCAAACCGGGAGGTGACGCCGCCTACGACGCCGACCGCCCCCTCGACGCGGACCTCGTGGTGGTCGACGAGGCCTCCATGCTGGACCTGCTGCTGGCCAACAAACTCGTCAAGGCGATCGCGCCCGGCGCGCACCTGCTGCTCGTCGGCGATGTCGACCAGCTGCCCTCGGTGGGGGCCGGCGAGGTCCTGCGGGACCTGCTCGCCCCGGACACCCCCATCCCGCACGTGCGGCTCGACCAGATCTTCCGGCAGGCCGCCGAGTCGGGCGTGGTCACCAACGCCCACCGCATCAACTCGGGCGACCACCCCCTGCTCAAGGGCATGGACGACTTCTTCCTCTTCCCCGTCGACGAGGCCGAGGCCGCCGCCGAACTGACGGTGGATGTCGTCGCCCGCCGCATCCCCCGCAGGTTCGGCCTGGACCCCCGCCGGGACATCCAGGTGCTCGCGCCCATGCACCGAGGGCCGGCCGGGGCCGGTGCGTTGAACCTCCTCCTCCAGGAGGCGCTGACACCACCCCGGGACGGCCTGCCCGAACGACGCTTCGGCGGGCGGATCTTCCGCCTGGGGGACAAGGTCACCCAGATCCGGAACAACTACGACAAGGGCGCCAACGGCGTGTTCAACGGGACCCAGGGCGTGGTGACCGCCCTCGACCAGGACGAGCAGACGCTGACCGTCCGCACCGACGAGGACGAGGACATCGAGTACGAGTTCTCCGAGCTGGACGAGCTGGTGCACGCCTACGCGGTCACCATCCACCGGTCCCAGGGCAGCGAGTACCCGTGCGTGGTCATCCCCGTCACCACCAGCGCCTGGATGATGTTGCAGCGCAACCTCCTCTACACGGCGGTGACCAGGGCCAAGAAGCTGGTGGTCCTCGTCGGGTCGAGGCGGGCGCTCGGCCAGGCGGTCCGCACCGTGGGGTCGGGCCGTCGGCACACGGCACTCGACTGGCGGCTGCGCCGTCCCGCGCCCCGCTCCTGAGCCGCCGACCGGCACCCGCGGTAGCGGTGGCCCGAGCACGAAGGACGCACAACGACCCGTTCAGTCCTGTCCCGGGTGGTGCCCCGATGGCTAGCATCGGGCGGAGGTGGACATCACACCTCTGATCGGGCCGTCGGCCCCACGTCGGCACCCCGACCGGGGGGACGGAAGGGGACCCCGCGTGCACAGCCAGGAACCGACGACCTCGCCCTCCGCGCTGGAGGCCTTGGCCCGGCTGCCCGACGACGAGGCCTACGGGGAGCTGACCGGCCTGGCCCGCGCCGCCCTCCAACGGGCCAGGGCGCTGGGGCTCACCGTCGTCGACGAACTGCCCGAGGGCGGCGGGTGGACCGTGCGCCTGCCCGACGAGAGCTACGACGCGACCCGGGTGGTGGAGTTGGCCGCCGGCCTGGACACCGGTCTGCTCTACGTCAGCATGTGGGCCTTCGACCCGGACGACGTCGAGGAGTTCGGGCCGGCCAGCCCACCGGCGGACGACGGGGTGGCCGCCGTGCAACGGGTGATGCGCCGGTTCGACGGCGTGCTCTACCAGTTCGACGTGGCCTTCGTCCACCGAGGTGTCCTGCACCGGTGGACCTACCAGGAACCCTTCTACGCGCTGTTCCGGCAGGCACTGGCGGCGGTGTCGCCCGCCGCGCCCACCGCCCGGCACGAGGGCACCGGAGACGTGGTGGACTCCGAGGAGGTTCGCCGGCTCGCCGCCGTGCTGCTGGCGTTGCCCGCCTTCCGGGCGGCGGGCACGGATGTGCGGCGGGCGAGGGTGGCCCGCCGCCAGCCCGAGCTGCGGGGGATGTTGAGCCAGTCGGGACTCCCCGGCCGCACCGCCCGGGAGGCCATCCAACAGGCCACCGACACGGCGCTCCAGGTGGCGGAGGACCACCACGAGCGGCTGGCCCGGTCGTTGCCCACCCTGGCGGAGGAACTCGCCGACGACCCCCGCTTCCAGGAGGCGGGTAACGCCACCCTGCGCCGCAAGGTCGCCGACGACTTCCTGGTCGAACGGGCGGACGGCTACCGCTGCCCGGTGTGGCTGCGGGAGAAACTGCTGACCACCGCACCTCTCAACGGCGGGGGTGCGCGTCGCCCCTCCTGACGCCTGTCCTCGCTCAGCGCTGGCTGTCCACCCACTCCCGCACCACCCGGTCCAGGACCTCCAGCGGCAGCGGACCGTCGGACAACACCGTGTCGTGGAAGGCGCGGATGTCGAACCGGTCGCCCAGCGCCTCCTCCGCCGCGGCGCGGATGCGCTGGATCTCCAGGCGCCCGACCATGTAGGACAGCGCCTGGCCCGGGGCGGTGATGTAGCGGTCCACCTCGGACTCGATCTCGGAGGCGGACATGGCGGTGTTGGTCCGCAGGTAGTCGATGGCCTGCTGACGGCTCCAGCCCTTGGCGTGCAGACCGGTGTCGACCACCAGGCGACCGGCCCGCATGGCGTCCTGGGTGAGCATGCCCAGCCGGTCCAGGTCGCCGGAGTACAGGCCCATCTCCTCCGCCAACCGTTCGGTGTAGAGCCCCCAGCCCTCCAGGTAGGCGTTGAACGGGGCGAGGCGGCGGAGCAACGGCAGGTCGGTCAGTTCGAGGGCGAGCGCGATCTGGAAGTGGTGCCCCGGCACCGCCTCGTGGAAGGCGACGGCCTCCGAGGTGGTCCTGGCCCGCTCCTCCGCCCGGTGGGTGTTGACGAAGTAGGTGCCCGGGCGGCTGCCGTCCAGCGCCGGGGACATGTAGTAGGCGATCGGGGCGCCGGGGGCCTCGGACTCCGGCACGGCCTCCACCGCGCAGCTCTCGGCCGGCATCCGGTTGAACCAGGCCGGCGCGACCTTCTCGGCCCGGGCGATCGCGGCACGGGCCTCGGTGACCATCTCCTCGCCGCTCGACCACAGCAGGGCCGGGTCCGTGCGCAGCCGCTCGAAGATCTCGGTCACGTCGTCGGTGCCGAACACGCGGCCACCGATCTCCGCGTACTCCCGTTTCAGGTCCTCGATGAGCCGGAGACCGGTTTCGTGCAGTTCCTCGGGGGTCCGGCTCGTCGTGGTGTGCGCCCGGGCGAGGCCGGCGTAGATGGCGTCACCACCCGGCAGCCAGCTGAGGCCCGGGTGGTCCATGTCCCGGCCGGAGGGGACGACCTCGGTGGCGAGCACGTCGCGGTAGCGGCGGAACGCCGGCCGCACCACCTCGGCCAGCAGCCGGTCCCGCTCGGCGCGGAACCCGGCGAGGTCCACGTCGGCCTCGGCCGGCGGTTCCGGCTGGCGCAGGGGGTCGTCATCCGGGGCGGCGAGGTACCGGTCCAGGAAGTCCACGGTGGCCTCGACGAGGTGGCGCACCGGCAGCAGGCCCGCGCCGATCCCGGACCGGTGACGCTCGGCGATCGCCTCGAGCACGGTGGGCAGCCCGGCGAGCCTGGCGAGGTACCCGTCGGCGTGCGCGCGGTCGGCGATCCCGACCCTCGGCAGCATGATGAGCAGCTCGGCGGTGGAGGAGAAGAAGGAGTCGGCGACCGTGTACTCCACCGCGCGGGCGTCGAGGTGTTCCAGCAGCCCGCTGGCCTGGTGGATCACCACGTCCCGGTTCAACCGGTCACCGTGGTCCAGGGACTCGGCGTCGAGCGCCCGCGCCCGGTCGAGGATGGCCTGGAGACGACCGCGCTGGTCCTCGTCACCGGCGACCCCGTAGTCGGGGAGCCGGTCGTCCCGGTCCCGTAACCCGACCAGGGTGGCATCGATGGGACGCGCGTCGAACATCGCGGCGATCAGGTCGTCCGCGAGCTGGGCTGGGGTGGTCATGTCTCTCCTCGTTCCCGGGAGCCGAAATGGGGAGACAGTATCCAAGCGGCGGCGGAACGGGCGGTTCGTGGACCGGGCGGCTCACATCGTTGTCGTGCTGTGGCCGGACCGCGTTCCCGCGCGACGGACGGGGGCGGCGGGCGTGGCGGGCGGCGCCGCGGGCCAGGACCCGCTCACCCGGTGCGGCCATTCGGCGGCCTGAGATGCGTTGATCGATCAAGTCCGTTCGTATGCTTGGTGGATGGACGGCGTGCGATGGCTCGACGACGACGAGCAGGAGACCTGGCGGGCTTATCTGTGGGCGAGCCAGCTGCTACGGGAGTCGCTGGACCGCCAGATGCACCGGGACTCGGGCCTGCCGCACACCTACTACCTGATCCTCGCGATGCTGTCGGAGGCGCCCGAGCGGTCCCTGACCATGTCCGAACTGGCCCAGGTGGTCCGGGCCTCGCCCAGCCGGCTGTCCCACGCGGTGACGAAGCTGGAGACGGAGGGCTGGGTTCGTCGCCAGAAGCACCCGCGAGACGCTCGCACGACCATCGCCACCCTCACGGCGGAGGGGTTCGACGTCCTCGTGGCCGCCGCTCCCGGCCACGTCGAGGCCGTGCGGCAGGGGCTGTTCGACCAGCTCAGCCAGGACCAGGTCCGCCAGTTGCGTGAGATCTCCCAGGCGATGCTCGCGCACCTGGACCCGCCGGCCCGCTACCACCGGCGACGCGAGCCCGGCGGGACCGAGACCCCGTCCCCGGACTCCGAGGTGCCGCCGCCCGGCGGCGTGGGCTGATCCGCGACGGCGCGGCGGCCCACTCCCGGGACGCGCCGACGTGACACCGCCGGCTCCACGGTCCGCTCTGCGAGGCTGGGGCGGTGCGAGTGCTGGTGACAGGGTCGAGCGGTTTCCTCGGGCACGCCGTGGTGGCCGAGTTGGCCGACCGGGGCCATGAGGTGGTGGCCCTGGTCCGACCGGGGCGGCCCGTTCCACCCGGTGTCGTGGACGCGGTCGTGGGTGACGT
Organism: Actinoalloteichus caeruleus; assembly: GCF_049311605.1. Taxonomy (NCBI): domain Bacteria; kingdom Bacillati; phylum Actinomycetota; class Actinomycetes; order Pseudonocardiales; family Pseudonocardiaceae; genus Actinoalloteichus; species Actinoalloteichus caeruleus. The sequence continues at coordinate 4,162,118 of NZ_CP186005.1, read as the reverse complement.
GCGGGACGTCGACTCGCTCCGGTCCCCCGTCTCGGCCGTGGAGGCCGTCTGCCACCTCGCCGCGCTGGTCCGGGTGCGCGAGTCGCTGACGGACCCGGTGCGGCACTGGCGGACGAACACCGGGGGGACGCTGGCGCTGCTCACCGCGCTCGCCGAGGCGGGCGCGGCCGGCGGTCCCCGCCGCCTGGTGCTGGCCTCCACCTGCGCCGTGTACGGCGTTCCGGGTGGCCAACCCATCGACGAGGACACCCCGGAGGTCCCGGTCAACGCCTACGGCGGGAGCAAACTCGCCGCCGACCGGGCCGCCGCCGACCTGGCCGCGACGGGGTCGGTCGGCGCGATCAGCCTGCGGTCCTTCAACCTCGCGGGCGCGGCGCGTGGCCGGCCCGACCCCGACCCGTCCCGACTCGTCCCCGCGGTGCTCGCGGCCAGGACGGGCCGGACGGCCGCCCTGACCATCAACGGCGACGGGTCGGCCGTGCGCGACTTCGTGCACGTGGAGGACATGGCCGACGCCTTCGCCCTGGCGGTGGCGGCCTGCGCGCCCGGCCGGTGGCGCGCCTACACCGTCGGCAGTGGCCGGCGCAGCAGCGTCCGCGACGTGGTGGACACGGCCGCCCGCGTGACGGGGGGAGCCGTGCCCCTCGCCTACCGGAGGGCCGCACCCGAACCTCCCGAACTGGTCGCCGACCACTCGCGGATCACCCGGGAGCTCGGCTGGGAACCGAGGCGGTCGGACCTCCCGCGCATCCTGCGGGACGGCTGGGAGGCACACCAGCGCTGGTATCCCGTCGAGAAGTGAGTCGGGAGCCCCGCGCCCCGCTCGCCCCGCCCAGCTCGCCCCGCGCGCGGCTCCCGGCGCTCACCTGACCCTCGGCTCCCGCCCGGGAGGGGCGGTGGTGCCTGGCAGCCGAACGGGGCGGTGCTCTCCCCTGGAGACCACCGCCCCGCTGCTCGGTGCGTCGTACCGCTCACCGTCAGAGGGAGACGTGCTCCTCGATCCACGGGGTCCAGTAGGCGACGTCCGTGCTGATGCCAGGGCCGATGGCGCAGAGGGGCTCGCTGGACTGGTAGCCCGTCCGCACGATGATGCCGGCCAGTTCCCAGCCGCCGTCGGTGGCCTTCAGGGTGCCGGTGCCGGAGTCGCCGTAGCAGAAGCCCGTGCCCTCGGCCGGCTGGTCGCAGATCTCGGTCTCCGGGTTGAATCCGTACTCGCAGCCCTCGGCGATCACGGTGGTGTCCAGCAGCTGGAGGATCTCGGCGGACCCGCACTCACCGCCGACCGGGCACTCCTGGCCCCACCCGGTGTGCCGGATGGTGTCTCCGGGCAGCGGCTTGCTGGTGGACAGCGTCGCCGGCGTCACCGAGACCGGCTCGGCGAGGCGGATCAGCGCGATGTCCGCGTCGACCCGGGTGACCTCCGAGTCGTCGTAGTCCGGGTGGATGATGATCTCGGCGGAGGGGACCACCTCGCCGCCCTGGGTGCGGTCGACGCTGCCGACGCGGACGTCGATGTCCGCCGGCTCGTAGCTCACCATGCAGTGGGCGGCCGTGAGCACCCACTCGGGGGCGATCACGGTGCCGCCGCAGGCGTGGCGACCGTCGTTGATCAGCGCCGCCGAGAACTCGTACCCCTCGGTGGCGTCCTCGCCGCCGACGATGAACGGCTGGACGACCCCGGCGTCAGGGGTGGTCGTGTCGGGTGACGCGACCGCGGTGGCCGACGCCAGCCCGAGCGTGGCGATGGCCGCGCTGGCGACCGCGGTGGCGGCAAGACGAAAGCGCATGACACTCCGGTTGTCTCGATGGTTCGGCTGAGCCGTGTTCGCCTGGTGGGCGAACGTCACGGGACAATGGTCTAGTCCGAGTTCGCGTGCGCCGTCAAGAAACTGTCACGGCGGTCATAGGAAAACCCTTGCTCGATGTCCGTTGGATTCGGGAGATACGTTTCCGTTCCCCCTCGGCGAAAACCCTCCAATTATCGGTGGCGGTGTTCTCCGTGATCCGCACAAGATCGGAAACCGTTCCTTCCCGTATCAGTAGGACGGTGTAGTTCGCCTGGTCCAGGGCCGGTTCCGGTCAGAGTTGCCCGGGAGCGGCGGTGTCGAGCCCGGGTGGCGAACGCACTGGCCGACCTGGTTCGGTGATTCCTCGGAAAAGGTCCCAGAACGTTTTGGCGCGGTCGCGGGTGCGGTGTTCGGAGTGCGTCGCTCGGAAGTGGGGCCCGGGGGGCGCGTCGAGTCGGAATTCCGGGATCGCGCTGCCCCGGTGAGGTGGAGAACGAGTGGTGGCGCGGTCCGCGAAATCCCCGTGGCCCCGTTCCCGCCGAGTCCTGCCGGTAACCGCACCTCGACCGATGACGACGGGACGGGGACGCGCGTGCCGCGCCCGCCACCGGCGGATCGGAGTGGACGGCACGTCCGGTCGCCCCGCCCACCCGGCCCCGCCGGCCCGCCCCTCGTCGAGTGGCGGTGGCGGAGTGGCGCGCCGACGATGGAGCCGCGTCGGACGTCACCCGACGACGAACCCCGGTCTGAGGAGAAGCACGGTCGTGAGCTGGACACCGCCTCCCACCGTCGCGGTGCTGGGCATCGGCACCATGGGCCTGCCCATGTCCCGGAACCTGCTGGCCCACGGGTTCGGTGTCCGGGCGTGGAACCGGACCAGCGCCCGGGCCGAACCGCTGCGCGCGGACGGCGCCGACATCCTCGACACCCCGGCCGAGGCCGCCGACGGCGCGGACGTCGTCCTCACCATGCTGGCCAACGGGGACGCTGTCGACGCCGTGGTCTCCGGCTCCGACGGGGTGCTCGCGGCGCGGCAGCGTCCCGGCCTGTGGATCCAGACCAGCACGGTCGGGGTCGCCGACGAACGGCGGTTGCGTTCCGCCGCCGCCACGGCGCACCTGCCCTACGTCGACGCGCCGGTCCTCGGCACCCGCGAACCCGCCGAACAGGGGCGGCTGGTCGTGCTGGCCTCCGGCCCCGACGAGACCAGGGGACCCGCGACGCGGGTTCTCGACGCGATCGGCTCCCGCACCCTCTGGGTGGGACCAGCCGGTGCCGGATCGCGGCTGAAGCTCGTCGCGAACGCCTGGGTCCTGACGCTGACCGCCGGCGTCGGCCAGTCGCTGGCGCTGGCCCGCCACCTCGGCCTGGACCCGGCGTTGTTCCTCGCCGCGATCTCCGGCGGCGCGATGGACGTCCCCTACGCCCACACCAAGGGCTACGCGATGCTGCGTTCCGACTACACCCCGTCCTTCCCCCTCCGGCTCGCCGCGAAGGACGCCCGCCTGGTGCTCGCCGCGTCGGCCGGCGACGACGCACCCGACCTCTCCCTGGTGCGGGTGGTGCTCGACCAGCTGACCCGGGCGGAGGACCACGGTTTCGGCCGGGACGACCTGGCCGCCGTGTACGAAGGGGTTCGGGACGGGCAGGACCACGAGCACTGACGGGCGGGCGGCGGGGAGGCCACCTCAGCCGCTCGTGGCGGCCGGTCCGCCGAGCGCCGCCAGCCGCTCGGCCACGCTCGCGGCCTCCGGGACCTCCAGCGGCTGGTAGCAGGCCAACGCCTGGCGCCACGACTCGGCCGCGGCCGCCGCGTCCCCCATCGCCCGGTGGGCGTCACCCACCCGTTCCAGGGCCTGGCCCCGCTGGTAGCCGTTGCCCACCGACTCCGCCACCTCGGCGGCCTTGCGGTACTCGGCCAGCGCGGCCCGGGGATCCGACCTGGCGAGGGTCTCGCCCAGTTCCAGCAACACCTCGTGGACCAGGCCGGGGTCACCCACCTTCTCGGCCAGCTCCAGCGCACGCCGCTGCTCCCGTTCGGCGGCGGCGAGATCCCCGTCCCGGCGCATCCCCGCGGCCAGGTGCGCGGTGGCCATCGCCTCACTGGACCGGTCACCCAGCTGCCGGAACAGGGTGAGCGCCCCGCGGTCGTGCTCCTCGGCCTCGCTCTCCCGACCCAGTTTCCGCAACAGGATCGCCAGGTTCCCCAGCGTCCTGGCCTCCCCGGGACGGTCGTCCAACTCGCGGAAGACGGCCAACGCGTGGCGGTGCCGGGCCAGCGCGCCGTCGAGGTCCCCGAGCAGTTCCTCGACGATGGACAGGTTCCCCAACGCCCTGGCCTCCCCCGGGCGGTCGTCGAGCCGGCGGAACAGGGCCAGCGCCGCCTCGTGCCGCTCCCTGGCCTCGGGGAGCCGACCCAGCCGGCGCAGGACGAGGCCGAGGTTGCCCAGCGACCGCGCGGTGCCCGTCCTGTCGCCGAGCTCCCGCCGCACGGCCAGCGCCCGCTGGTAGTGGTCCAGAGCGCAGGGCAGCTGACCGAGCCGCCAGTAGGCGGTGCCCAGGTTGTGCAGGACTGTCGCCTCCTCCCACCGGTCGCCGTGCCGGCGGGCCGCGTCCAACGCCTGTTCGTGGGTGGCGACCCAGTGGTCGAGGTAGCCGCGCAGGTGGAAGAAGCGCCAGAGCACGTCGGCGAGCCGCCAGGAGTGCTCCGCCAGCTCCGACCCGGCCGCCCGCTCCACCGCGGCGACCAGGTTCGCCAGCTCGGTCTCCAACCAGTCCCCGGCCTCACCGGGACCGGTGAGGGTGGGGACGTGTCGTGGAGGGTGGGCGACGGCCAGGGACTCGGTCGTCCGGTTGGAGTCCATCCGGTCGACGGCGGCCCGCGCGGTGACCAACCAGTAGTCCAACAGCCGGTGCAGCGCGGTCCGCCGCTCGGTCTGGTCGTCGACCGCCTCCGCCAGCGTGGCGGCGTGCGCCCGGATCAGGTCGTGGAAGCGGTAGCGGTCGGGCAGGTGCTGTTCGAGGAGGTGGCTGTCGACCAGGTCCTCCAACGAGCGTTCCACCGCCCACGGTTCCGACCCGGCGACCGCCGCCGCCGCGCCCACGTCGACATCCGGTCCCGGCAACAGGCCCAGCGACCGGAACACCTTCCGCTGCGCGGGCCTGAGCTGCCGGTAGGAGACCTGGAAGGCGGCGGCCACACTGCGACGTTCCTCCTCCAGCTCCCCGAGTCGGCGTCGTTCGTCGCGGAGCCTCCTGGCGAGGTGGCGGGGCGACCAGGTCGGACGCGCCCGCAGCCTGGCCGCGGCGATGCGCACGGCGAGCGGCAGTCGCCCACACAGGTCGACCAGCTCGTCGACCTCCTCGGGCGGGACGGTTCCGAGGCGTTCGGGACCCGCCACCCTGCGGAACAACATCGCGGCCTCGGTGCTGTCCAGGACACCGAGCGAGAAGGGACGCACGCCGGGGAGGGAGGGCAGCCGCCGGCGGCTGGTGACCAGCACCAGGCTCCCCGGGCCAGCGGGTAACAGCGGCGTCACCTGCTCCTCCGACCCCGCGTTGTCCAACAGGACGAGGAGCCGCCGCCGCGCGGCGATCGTCCGGAACAGCGTGGCCCGTTCCGCCGGAGTGGGTGGGACCTCCTCCCCCGGCACGCCCAGATCGCGCAGCACCCGGTCGAGGGCCCGCGCCGGGTCGAGGGGGAGCGTGCCCTCGGTGAAGCCGTGGAGGTCGAGGAACAGCTGGCCGTCGGGGTAGCCGAGGGACAACCGGTGTCCGAGCCGCACGGCCAGGGCGGTCTTGCCCACTCCCGCCATCCCGTCGAGGACGACCACCGTGACCTGCGACTCGGCCTCCCCGGACCGCGCCAGGTGGCAGATCCGGTCGATCAACTCGTCACGACCGGTGAAGTCCGCCGTGTCCACGGGGAGCTGCGCGGGCACGGGGTGGCCCGGCTGGGGACGGCCCTCCGCCACCACCTCCCGGCCGCCGGCGTTTCCGGTCGCCTTCCCGGGACGCCCGTTCCTGATCTCCTCGCGCAGGAGGCGCAGTGCCGGGAGCGGCTCGGTGCCCCCCTCGCGTCGGAGCACCCGTTCGGCGTCCTCGAAGACGGCGAGCGCCTCGTCCCGCCGCCCCGACAGGTGCAGGGCCCGCATCAGCAGCTCCCGCAGGTCCTGGCGCAGCGGGTGTTCGGTGACCAAGCGGGACAGCTCGGCCACCGCCTCGGAGTACCGGTGGAGGGCGACGCGCATCTCGTTGCGGTGACGCAACGCCGCCAGCCGCTCCTCCGCGAGCGCGCCCGCCGACCGGGCCACCAGGGGCGCGGCCCCGAGGCCTCCCAGCGGGTCGCCCTCCCACAGGGCGAGGGCCTCACCGAGCCGGGGCAGGGCGCTCTCGGGGTCCCCCTGGCCGGCGGCCACGACCAGTCGCCGGAAGCGGTGCAGGTCGACCGCCTCCGGCGTGGCCTCCAACTGGTATCCGTCCGCGTCCCCGGAGATGCGCACCTCGCGCAGCGTCCGCCGCAGCGTCGACACGTAGACGGTCACCGCCTGTGCGGCCGCTCCCGGCGGCGTCGAGGACCACACCGCCTCGACCAGGTGCCGCGCGGGAACGGGCTCGCCGAGCCGGAGCAACAACGCCGCGAGGACAGTGCGCTGACGAGGCGGACCAAGATCGACCGGAGTGCCGTCGCGAATGGCCGAGACGCGTCCCAACAGGCGGAACGACAGCTCTCCCACCTCCGAAGACACCCGCCCTTCCATTCTCGCCGCGGCGTCCGTCCCCCGGGTCGGCCCGTGGGGGAGCGGTCGGAATCGTCAGCTGTACGGTAGCCCTTCCCGCGCAGGGGACTCGCGGCGCGCGGACCGTCCGCCGGCGGGACCGGAGGGCCTGGGACGACGGGTCCAGCGGTCCACCACCCATTACCTACTGTGCCACCGGCAACACTTTAGGTAGCATCACGAGCGGTGGGTCCTCCGCCGCAGCGAGTAGCGATTGCCAGGGAGTTTCGCCGGACATCTCGCCAGGAGACGGGTGGGTCCCCGTCGGTCCGTTCCCGCCGTGCCAGCCAGCGCACCGAGGCCGGCGAACTCGGACCGAACCCGTCCCGCCCCGTGGCGAGCGGACGATGAAGAGACGGGCACGGTGGTTGCGATGAACGAACGCGCTTGTTTCGAGCGTTCCGTGGCTCGCGCGTTGGCCAGGTCGGAGCATCCCACCCGGTAGGCGTCCCACCGCCAGCCGGGACCAGCCCCCTGGCCACGCCCGCCGTTCACCAGCCCGCCGTCGCCCGGTGAGCCGTGGCGGCCGACGCGCGGCGGGCTCGGCCTTCCCGACGGCGTTCCCCGTTCCGGCGTTCCGATCGCGTTTTCCGCGGGCACGCGTCAACCCGCCCGGGCCGGCCGGCCCCGCGCGGGCCGAACCCGTCGCCGTTCGGCGACGACCTCTCCCCTCGGAGGTACAGATGGAGAAGACGGAGACCGACTTAGCCGGTGTCCCCCCGTCCTCCCGGCCGCAGGAGCACCCCGAGCCCAGCTCGATCCACACCCTCCCCTCGGGCAGGGCGAGTATGGGAGGTGTGTTGACGGTCGGGATCGAGGAGGAGTTCCTCCTGCTCGATGGCGAGTCGGGCCGGCCGGCGGCCTCGGCACCCTCCGTGCTGGCGGCGGCCGACCGGGCCGGGGTGGGCGCCTGCGCGGAGGCCACCCCGTACCAGGTCGAGACGGCGACGCCGGTCTGCGGGACCGCCGGCGAGCTGCTGGGTTCGTTGTCACGGTCCCGGGCCGTGCTGGCGGCGGCCGCGGCCGGGGAGGGCAGTCGGGTCGTGGCCAGCGGTTGCGCCCCGCTCGCCGCCGGTGTCCCCACCCCCCTCACCCCGGCCGACCGGTACCAGCGGATGGGGGAGCGGTACGGGATGCTCGTGGACGACCTGTCCGTGTGCGGCTGCCACGTCCACGTCGGGATGCCCGACCGGGAACGCGCGGTCCTGGTCGCGGACCACCTGCGTCCGTGGCTGCCGGCCCTGCTGGCGCTCTCCGCCAACTCGGCGTTCGCGGGTGGTCGGCCCACCGGGCACGCGAGCTGGCGGGCGGTCACCTGGACCCGGCTGCCCTCGGCCGTGCCACAGCCCTGGTTCGGGTCGCTCGCCGGGTACGAACGGGCGAGTGAGGAACTCCTGATCTCGGGCGCCGCTCTTGACAGCGGGATGTTGTACTTCTCCGTCCGCCCCTCGGAGCGGGTCCCCACCGTCGAGGTCCGGATCTTCGACGTGGCCGCCACGGCCGAGGAGGCGGTGCTGTACGCGCTGCTGGTCCGCGCGCTCGCCGTGGTCGCGCTCGCCGACATCGACGCCGGTCGCGCGGGCCCCCGGTTCCCCGACCACACCCTGCGGCTGGCGCTGTGGCGCGCGGCGCACGACGGACTGGAGGGCATGAGCCTCGACCCGGGGACCGGCACGCTGCTCACCGCCAGGGGACGGGTACGCCAACTCATGCGCCGGGCCGCCCCCGGACTGGAGGCCGGGGGTGACCGGGCCACCGCGCGGGACCTGCTGGGCAGGTTGTTCGCGGCCGGATCGGGCGCGCACCGCCAGCGCGCCGCCTACGGGCGGCGCCGGCGGTTCGACGACCTGCACGACCACCTGAGCAGGTCCTTCACCGGTCCGCTCCGCCCCACCTGAGCCCCGGCCCACGGCACCAGCCCGCCCCGCCGAGGACGGCCGTCGCCACCAGGGGACGGCGTCACGGCCCCACCGGCCGCCCCCTGCCCGGCCGGGGTTGTCCACCACGTCCTCACCGGTACCGCACGGTCCGCTCGCCCACAGGAACCGCCACGTCGAACTGGTGGTTCGCCGGGGGCAGCGGGCAGTTGAAGTGCGCCGAGAACGCGCACGGCGGGAGGTAGGCGCGGTTGAAGTCGAGGAGGACGCGAGCGGTGCCGCCGGCACTCACGTCGGGGCGTGTCACCCGGAGGAAACGGCCAGGTCGGTAGCTGCTGACCCCGGTGGTCGCGTCGGAGAAGACCAGGAGGAGCCGCCCCTCGGAGACCAGGGGAGTGGTGCGGTACTCGCGGCCACCCACGGTGAACCGCAGCTCCCCCGGGACCTCCAGCTCCGTCGGTCCCGACTCCAACATCTTCGCGTAGTTCACCACCTCCCGGCCGGGGAAGGGCGTGTACCGGGCCGGGACGATCCAGTCCGGGTCGAACGGGGAGGTGTCGATGTCCTCGAACCCCGACGCGGCCGGGGCGGCCGGGTCGAAGCGCCGAACCCCGAACTGCCCACCCCGCACCACCACGGTGGCGCTCCCGCCGGGGAACCGCACCATCGGCGCTGCCCCCGCTCCCGCCCCGCTGACCCGGCGTTCGCCCGACAGCGGATCGCCGTCGACGGTCACCTGGTCCGCCTCCTCGGCGGCGAGCCACACCTCGTCGCCGACGACGGTCCACCGCCCCGGCAGTCCGGGCAGCCGCTCCGACTCGTCGGGCCAGCAGGTGTCGACCAGCGCGAGGCTGCCCTCCGGGCCGGTCACCGCGTGCCGTCGCGCCTCCCGCCACCGGTTCCAGGCGTCCTCGCGCCCCGCGTCCGAGGACGTCACCGACGTGTCCGATCCCGTGCCGCCCATCTCGTCTTCCTCCCTGGTCGATGCCCGCGCACCACCTCACCACACCGCTCGACGCGTCCAGGTGCGAGGTGCGGGCTGGCGGAGCGAGGGGCGGGGAGGGGGCCACGACGAGGGCGGTTCCGCCCGGAGGAGCGGTCGTCCGGTGCGCTCGCGAGGCCCGCTCGGGACCCCATGACGTGGCGGCTGCCCTCGGCGGAGGTCGCCGGTCCGGTCCCCGCCGACCGCCGAGCCGTCGGTTCGCCACCCAACCTCGTCGAGCGTCGCCCGGAAGAGTGCGGGGACGACGTCGGACGGCAGGTGGGCGGCCCTCGCCGACGGCACCCGCCCGTCGTTCCGCCGATCGGGCGCTCCCGAGTGCGACGATGGGCCTCCGGCGGGCGGTGTGGTGCCTCCCGAGCTCTCCGGCACCGGTCAGCCACGCGGGCTGGCCGCCGGGGGGCGGGACGACACGCCGCCCTCCTTCGTGATCCGTGTTCACCGGAGGTGCGATGCCATGAGTGACCCCGCGTTCGTGCACGAGGACGTCCTGGACACCACGCCCAGCCGGCTGTGGGCCGCGTTGACCTCCGGGGAGATCACCCGGCGGTACTGGTTCGACCGTCGCGTCGAGTCAGACTGGACGGTGGGATCGGTGGTCCGGTTCTACGACGGCGACAGTGACCGGGTCACCGACAGCGGCGAGGTGCTGGAGGTCGACCCCACCCGCCGGCTCGTCTACAGCTTCCGGCAGGAGGCGTCGGACGGCGGCCCCGCGTCTCCCGCCACCCGGGTGTCCTTCGAACTCCGGCCGTTGCCCGGCGGCAAGGTCCGGTACCGCCTGGTGCACGACGGCCTGGCCGGGGCCGAGGACGTGGAGTCCTGGCGGGAGGGGTGGACCCCGATCCTCGCGAACCTCCGCGAGTACCTGGCCGGCCACGGCGCCACGGCCTAGGGGTGTGACCGCCGGGCCGGTCGCGACCGGCCCGGCTCCGCTCCCAGGTCACGGCCCGACCGGGGGCGCGCGCCCTCCGAGACGGGATGGGGAACACCGTGTCCGATCTGGTGGAACACCTCGCGGGCATCTCCGGGGCCGGCGTGCCCTTCGCGCTGGTCAGCCTCGTGGAGGCGACGGGCGGCAGCCCCCGCCGGCTCGGCCTCGCCCTCGTGGTCGAGTCGGACGGCCAGGTGACCGGGGGAGTGGCGGGTGGCTGCGTCGAGGCCGCCGTGTACGCGTGGGCCGAGCAGGCCCTGGCGACCGGGAGGTGCCTGCGGCGGCGGGTGGCGGCCTCCGGAGGGGACATCCTCGCGCCGACCGCGAGCTGCGGTGGCGAACTGGAGGTCTTCGTCCGCCGCTGCTCCGGGGAGGGACACCCCGAACTGCTCGCCCTGCGCGAGGCCAACCGCCGTGACCAGGAGGCGGTGCTCGTCACCGTCGTCGACGAGGACCACCCCCTCGCCGGCCAGGCGGTCACCGTTCTCGGAGCACCGGCCGGGGCAGCCGGCGGCGACCGCCAGCCGGGGCGGCCACACCCCCACGGGACGTTGGGGGACCGCGCGGCCGACCGGGCGGCGACCGGGCGGGTGCGGGAGTGGCTGACCGCCCGCCGGCCGGGCCGGCACCGGCTTCCCACCGTCGGCGGTGGGGAGGTGGAGGTCCTGGTGGAGACCCACGCGGCTCCGGACCGGTTGGTCCTCATCGGCTCGACGGTCCACGCGGACCCCCTCGCCCGGCTCGGGCGGCTCCTCGGCTACCACGTCACCGTGTGCGATCCCCGCCCGCTGTTCACCACCGCCCGCCGCTTCCCCGCCGCCCACGACGTGGTCGTCGACTGGCCGCACCGGTACCTGGCCGGGCAGCGGCTGACCGCGCGGGACGCCGTCTGCCTCCTCACCCACGACTCCAGGGTGGACGTGCCAGCCCTGGTGGTGGCCCTGCGCGGACCAGCCGGGTACGTGGGAGCGCTCGGGTCCCGCGCCACCCACCGCAGGAGGGTCGGCGAGCTGCGGGGCCGGGGGCTCGGCGACCGCGAGCTGGCCCGGCTGCGCGCTCCGGTCGGCCTGGACCTCGGGGGTGACCGGCCGGAGGAGACGGCCGTCTCGGTGGCCGCCGAGATCATCGCCTGCCGCGCGGGCGGCAGCGGGCGGCCGCTGACGTCCCTCGACGGCCCGGTCCACCCGGCTGCTCCCCGTACCGCGCGGACCAGGCAGGCGCCCCACCAGCCCCCCCGACGAACCGGACCGCAATGCGGCACTGGAGAGGGAACGCGATGACCTCCGACCCCCACGCGCGGCCCCCCGAAGGGTCGACGGGACGTCCGCCGGCCGGAGACCGCCCGAACTCCTCCCCACCGCTGCCCAGGGGACGGCCACCACGACCGGTGGGCGGCCGCCGGTCGGACCGCTCGTTCCTCCTCCACCACGCTGCCGCCGGCCGGCTCGCCCCGACCTCGGACCCGTCCCGGGACCGCGGGCGGGCGGAGCCGCACCCGTACCACCCCCAGCCGGCTCCGGGCCGAGTTCGCACGGCCGTCCCGGCACGCCCGGTGGCGGACGCGGTCCGACGGGATCGGGCCGCCGGGCCGGATCCGCGCCCGCGTCCGGGCCGTCCCACGCCGTCCTCCGGAGCGGACCGGTGACCGGGTGGGCCGAGCGGTCGACCCCGACCGTCGCCGGCCTCGTGCTCGCCGCCGGGGCCGGCCGGCGCTTCGGTCGGCCCAAGGCCCTCGCCGCCCTGGACGGCGAACTCCTGGTCGAGCGGGCCGTCGCCGCGCTGGCCGCCGGCGGGTGCTCGCCGATAGCGGTGGTGCTCGGCGCCGCGCGCGACGAGGTGCGCCGGCGGGCCCGCTTCCCCGTTCCCGTCCTGGCGGTCGACAACGAGGACTGGGCCACCGGGGTCGGGTCCAGCCTGCGAGCCGGACTGGACGCCCTGCTCCGGCGCGGCGCGCACGCCGCGCTGGTGGTACCCGTCGACCTCCCGGGGCTCACCCCGGCCGCCGTCGACCGGGTCCGCCGGACCGCGACAGCCGAACCAGGAACACCCGGGACGATCCGTCCCGGCGCGGCGCTCGCCGTGGCGACCTACCAGGGGCGGCGAGGACACCCCGTCCTGATCGGGCGTGCCCACTGGGCGGGTGTGGCGCGGTCGGCCGCCGGCGACACCGGTGCCCGCCCCTACCTCGCCCGGCGGAAGGTCACGCTCGTGGAGTGCGGCGACGTCGGCGACCCGGTGGACGTCGACCTGCCCGAGGACCTGGAGCCGTGGCGGAACGCCGCTGGCGGAGCACCCGGCACACGGTGACCAGCCACGGCGGCCCCACGACCACACCCCGCTCCGGGTTCCGAGCGGCGAGGTGCCCGCCCGGCGAGCACGCTGTACCCACGAGGTGACGAACGGCCGGGAGGACGCTCGGTGTGGTGAACTGGCGCTTCGCGTTCGCCTCCAGCGAGGCGGCACTGCTGGTGACGACCACGACGCTGCTCGCGGCGGGCGGGCTCGTCTGGATCGCGCACCCGGGTGCCGCGCGGGTGCTCTGGGCGGTCGCGACGGTGGTGGGCCTGGTCCCCGCCACCGTGTGGGTCATCGGGCAGTTCCGAGCCGGGCGGTGGGGCGCCGACCTCCTCGCGGTGCTCGCCCTCGCCAGCACCCTCGTCGTCGGGGAGTTCCTGGCCGGCGCCGTCGTGGCGGTGATGGTCGGCACCGGCCGGCTCCTGGAAACCCTCGCCCAACGCCGGGCCGGCCACGACCTCTCCGCGCTGCTCGACCGGATCCCGCGCACGGCCACACTGGTCACCGCCGACGGACCGCGCCCGGTCCCGGTGGCCGAGCTCGGTCCCGGCGACCGGATCGTCGTCGCCCCCGGCGAGGTGGTGCCCGTCGACTCGGGGGTCACCGCCGACGCCGCCTTCGACGAGTCGGCCCTCACCGGCGAACCCGACCCGGTGACCAGGAGGGCCGGGGACACCGTGCGCAGCGGCGTCGTCAGCGTGGGGGCTGCCGTGGAACTCGTCGCCACCGCCTCCGCCGAGGACAGCACCTACGCGGGAGTCGTCCGCCTCGCCGAACAGGCCGGGGCGGGCGCCGCACCCGTCGCCCGCCTGGCCGACCGGGTGGCGGCCTGGTTCCTGCCCACCGCCCTCGCCATCGCCGGCCTGTCCTGGCTCACCACGGGAGACGCGGTCCGCGCGGTCGCCGTACTGGTGGTGGCCACCCCGTGCCCGCTCCTGCTCGCCGTGCCGATCGCCGTCACCGGCGGGCTGTCCCTCGCAGCCCGGTCCGGTGTCGTGGTCAAGGGCGGCGCGACGCTCGAACTCCTCGGCCGGGCGGCCACCCTGGCCACGGACAAGACCGGGACCGTGACCGTGGGACGCCCCGAGGTGGTTGGCGTCGTCTGCGCCCCCGGGGAGGACGCCGCGAGGGTGCTGGCGTTGGCGGCGGCCGTCGAGAGCTACTCCACCCACGTGCTGGCCGGCGCTGTCGTCCGCGCCGCCGCCGGTGCCGGGCTCCGCCCGCCGAGCGCCACCGAGGTGCGCGAACGGCACGGGGTGGGGGTGGAGGGCCGGGTCGAGGGCAGCGCGGTCCGCGTCGGAAGGGCCGGCGACGAGGGCGCCCTGCCGGACTGGGCGAGGGGTGCCGCGAGCAGGGGCCGGTTGGACCTCGCGACCCCGGTCTGGGTCACTGTCGACGACCGGCTCCGGGGCGCCCTGCTGATGCGGGACCGCGTCAGGACCGACGCCGGACGCACCATCCGCCGCCTCCGTGCGGTCGGCCTGCGGGACATCGTGCTGGTGACGGGCGACCGGGTCGCCAACGCCGAGGAGGTCGCCGCCCTCCTCGGGCTCGACGCGGTGCGCGCCGAGGCGTCCCCGGCCGACAAGATCCGGTGCGTGCGCGACCAGCGGCGGCGGGGGATCACCGTCATGGTTGGTGACGGCGTCAACGACGCCCCGGCGCTGGCCGCGGCCGACGTCGGGGTGGCCCTGGGCTCCCGGGGGTCGACGGCGGCGGCCCAGGCGGCGGCCGCCGTCATCCTCGACGACCGGATCGACCGGCTGGCCGACGTGGTGGAGATCGCCAGGCGCACCCGGGGGATCGCCGTGCGGAGCGCCGTCGTGGGCACGTCGCTGTCAGTGGTGGCGATGATCGTGGCGGCGGTGGGCTGGCTGCCGCCGGTGGCGGGCGCGGTGGCCCAGGAGGGCATCGACGTGGTGGTCATCCTGTACGCCCTCCGCGCCTTGCGGCGCCCCCGCCGCACGAAGGTCGGGGACCCGACCGACCGGATGCTCCGCCGCTTCGCCGCCGAGCACGACGAGCTCCAGCCCACCAGGGTCGCGGTGCGGCAGGCGGCCGACGCACTCTCCGGTGGGCCCTCCCCGGTGGCCGACGCGGAACTCCACCGCGCCCACCGCCTGCTCGTCGACCACCTGCTGCCCCACGAACGGGCTGAGGAGAGGGACCTGTACCCGAGGGTCGGAGCGCTCTTCGGCGGGCAGGAGGCGATGAGCACCATGAGCAGGAGCCACGTGGAGATCGAACGTCTCATCCGCCGGTTGGGACGGCACCTGGCGGAGTCGGGGGGCCGGGTGCTCCCCGACCAGGTCGACGACCTGCGGGCCACCCTCTACGGTCTCGACGCCGTACTGACCCTGCACTTCGCGCAGGAGGAGGAGGCGTTCTTCACCCTCGCCGACCCGGACCCCGAGCCCCGGGACGTGGACCGTCGACGGGGGTTGGGCGGGGCCGAGGAGGCGTGACCGCCGGGGCGGTGTTCACGGATGAGGCGGAGCCGTGTCCCGGGCACCCGCCCTTCCCACCGTGCTCGCGGTGAGCCGCCCGGTGGCGGTCGAGCAGCCCGACCACCGCGGGCCCGACACCTTCTCCATGCCCAGCGCCAGGTCGAGGCCCCCACCGAGGGGATCGCGGTCGACCAGCAGCGGATGGCCGCCCCGCCTGGCCGAGGCCCAGGCCACCGAGGCGGCGAACGTGGATGCTCCCGCCCCGGCCCCGGCCACCGAGGACACCGACGACGGGGGCGGCGCGGGTGGCGGGGGGCTCGGTGGCGTCGGCCAGCGCGGTGACCAGGAGTTCGTCGTCTCCGGGGAGTGTGACGACCCGGTCCACGCCCAGCAGCACCGCCGCGCGCCAGTTCCCTTCGGGCAGCGGACTGGTCGAAACCGCGAGAACTCCCCGTCTCCGCCCGAGGCCTGCCTCGGGCACTCGGACGGTGGAGCGGACCAGGCCCCAGAACGACAGCGACCCCTGGAACGCTTCCCATGCGGTTCGCATGGGCCCGAGCAGGACGGGCTCGGGGTTCCAGGGGTCGGGTAGCTGTCTGGTATTCGCCGACCGCTCACCCGTCAGTGGACGCGCCACCGAGCGGGGCCGGCGTGGGTGTTGCCGAGGCGGTCCTAGCGGACAGCCACCTCACGAGTCCTAGAGCTCTTCACTGCTGGACCACCTCCTTTCTCGTGTACGGCGAGACTAGGTCGGGGACCGGCAAGGTCGCAACCAGTTTTCTCGTGACCCGGCTGACCCGACCCGGCGGAGGAGGTTCGGCGGGAGGTCCGCCGTGCCGTCCGCCGATGTCTGAGGCCGTGCCGTCGCCGGCCGCGGTGCCGGTCCCACCGTCGCGCGGTTCGAGGTGCTGGCCCGGGGCGGCGCTCGGGCCCGACCGGGCCGGTAGGCCGGTCTCATCCCTCGGTGTGATCGGGCGAGCCGGCCTCGACCCGCTGCGGTAGTCAGGAGCGGCGGGAGTCGGAGGGAGCGGCGGTGTCGGTGGGGGGTGGAGCCCGGTCCGGTCGGGGGCACGTCCCGCCCGGCCGGAACGGCACGGGGAGCGGGGCCGGGCGGGCGGCGGTGAGGCGGCCAGCAGCGTCCCGGGGCGGGTGGACCGAGGCGTTCGGGTTGCGTCAGCCGGGGCGCGGCGGTGCTCGGTCCCGTGCGGGGGGCCCGGCCGGCTCCTCGGGCTGGAGCGACGACCACCGGGACCGGTACGGACTGGTGTTCGGGTTGCTGGTGGGCGGCTACCTGCTCGGCGCGGTGACCGAGGGCGGTTGGGCGACCGCCTCGCGGGTGCCGCTCTTCCTCGTCACGGTGCTGGTCACGCTGCGGACCTCGTGGGCGCGCCGTCGGGTCGTGGCGACGATCGTGGCGTCGTCCTTCCTCGCCGGGGGCGTCGTCACCGTTCTGCTGCTCGCCGACCAGCGGCGGGCCGGGCTCGGCGTCCTCAACCTGTGGATCGCGGCCCTGCTCCTCGTGGTGGTGCTCGTCGTCGTCCGGCGCGTCCTCTCCCACCAGGTCGTCACGGTGACGACGATCTTCGGCGCGTTGAGCGCCTACCTGGTCATCGGCCTGTTCTTCGCCGCCTGCTACCAGGCCTTCGACCAGTTCGGGGACGGTCCGTTCCTCGTCGGGGCCGGATCCGGGGAACCGGGCGCCCTCCAGTACTTCAGCTTCACGACGCTGACGACCCTGGGCTACGGCGACCTCACCGCGGCCGAGCCCTTCGGTCGGGGGCTGGCGGTGATGGAGGCGTTCGCCGGGCAGGTCTTCCTCGCGACCCTGCTCGCCCGGCTGGTCGCCAGCTTCCGGGCAACCCGGCGCCAGGCGGGCCCCCCGGGACGGGGAACCACTGGGGTGGTTCGGGTGACCCGACGACGAGGACGAGGGTGACGGCGTCCTCGGAGGGCTCGTCAGGGAGCGGGTGGACCTGACCGGCCGGGCAACGGCGCCGTGCGGTCAGGACGCGGTGTTCGTGTGCCTGGGCCCGTCCACGGTCTCCTCGACGGCTCGTGGCGTCCCCTCGGGGGAACCGGGGTGGGAGGGCAGGGACGACCAGGAGCGAGCCGGGGCGGGCGAACAGGACCCGAGCACCGGTGGTGCGGACCGGCGGAGCGGCGGGGAGGGATCGGCGGGTCCCCCTCGCGGCGACGCGGGTTGGGCCCCCCGACGCCGTCCGTCGCGGTGCGCGTGGGCAGGCGGCCCGTCGCTCGAGGCCTCTCCACGGAATCCCGCCCCGGCCGCGCCGAGGCGAGTGGCACGTGGGCTTCACGCGGAGGCGGAATCCGAACCGCCGCCGGGCGGGCGCGCGAATACGGGCCGTGACAGGTGGCGCGGGTAGTCGTGGTCGGCAATCCCCGGCTGGCCGATGGTGGGGCCACGCCCGTGCCGCCGGTCTTCTTATCAGCCGCACTCACGGAGCGTGCGGCGAATTCCGGTGAGCATCCCGAGGTAATCCAGAATGAGCGCGCGTTACCTGAGTGTGATATAAACCTCCGTTTTCTTCTGAGCCGTTCGCGTGAGTGGGAGGTTGTCCACGGCCCGGTCGCCCACTCGTTCGCCCGGGTCGGAGCGGGGTTGTCGGGCGCGTGGGCGGCGGGGTGGGGGTGGCGTCGCGCCGGTGCGTCCACCCCGGATCGGGGGTGGGATGCGCAGGTGGCGGTGCTGACGGGGCCGGGGCGACCGAGGCGGGGGCGCCGGCTGTTCGGCCCGTCACTGTCACTGTCCGAAGCGGACCGGTCGGTGGGCTTGCGCCGTTCGGAGGTACGGAGAGCGAAGTTGAAGCTTCAAGTAACTCTGAGGTTAGCGGAATCCTCCTATCGGCTCACTCGCCCCGGCCTATTCATACTGGCATCTTGATCATGCTATGCTCGCCGCCGCAGTGGCACGAATAGCTGGAATATTGAAGACGGCGTTCCGGAATGACGACCGGTACGCGCGCCGGGTTCCGGTCGCGGAGCCTCGACCGCCGGCCCGTGACGACGTCTTCGCGGATCCGATTCTTCGTGATAAGGAGATTTCTCCCTTGGCACAGTCTCCTTCGCCCGCCTCGCGGCGTGATCCGCGGCGTGCTCGACCAGAGGCCGGCGGGCCACTGGCGCGTGCGGTTCCCGCGTGGCGGGAGGCAGCCGAACGCTTCCCGCACTGGCGCATGCGCGCCGTCGACGAGGCTCGACGGTTCTGGCGGCGGGTCGTGGACGGCCCGGCGCCCCAACAGCCGCAACCCCCGACCGAGTCCAGGGAGCTCCTTCCGAGCGTGCTGGCCAGCCTGGCGCTGCGTGATCTGACCCTGGTCGAGTTGCTTCTCCAGCGGGTGGAACAGGCGGAGGAACGGGAGGAGAACCCCGAACAGCTGGAGTTCCTCTACCAGATCGACCACCTCGCCACCCGCATGCGGCGCAACGGCGAGAACCTGCTCGTCCTGGCCGGCAAGGACAGCGACACCCCGCACTACGGTCCGGTCCCCCTCATCGACGTCGTTCGCGCCGCGACCTCGGAGATCGCCAGCTACCACCGGGTCAGGACCGAGACCATGCCGGACGTCCAACTCGTCGGCGCCGCCGCCAACGACGTCAGCCACCTGTTGGCCGAGTTGCTGGACAACGCGGCCGCGAACTCCCCGAGGGAGGCGGCCGTGGTCGTCTCGTCCCCGGCCGGCGCCAACGGCGAGTTGCGGCTCCAGGTGCAGGACCCGGGGATCGGAGTGCCCCCGGAGCGGCTGACCAGGCTCAACGCCCGCCTCGCCGGAACCCCGCTGCTCGACGCCAGCGTGGCGCGGCACATGGGCCTCTACGTGGTCAGCCGGCTGGCCCACCGGCACGGCATCCGGGTGAGCCTGCGGTCCCGCCCCGGCGAGGGCACGACCGCCAGCGTGGTGCTCCCGGACCGCCTCGTCAGGGCCCGGCCCGCGAGCAGCCCCACCAGCAGCCGGATCGTCGCGCCCGCGAGCAGGCGACCCGTCGCCGAGCCGCACCCCCAGCGGCCGCCGCTGCCCGGCCGGACCCCCACGGCCCCCGACCGGGGCTCGGTGCGCACCGCCGGGGCCAGCCCGCTCCCCACCAGGACACCCGCCTCCTCGACCCCTCCCCGGACCTCCGGCGCGAAGCCGACCGCCACCAGCGGAACCGAGGTGAGCGGCACCACCAGTGGTGGTCTGCCCAAGCGCGCCCCCCGCCGCGCGCCCACCACGGAGCAGAGCCCCCGGCCGGCGACCGAGCGGACCTCGTCGGCCCAGTCGGCCAAGGCCCTGCACGACGCCCTGGACGGGTTCGAACTCGGGCAGGACGCCGCCAGGAAGGAGACCGCGGCGGCGGAGCCCACCCCGCCGGCGACGGAGACCGGGGCCGGAGGGGAGAGCGTCACCGCGACGCCCGCCGATCCGGGCCCGGCCCCCACCACCACGCCGGAGCCGGAGCGGTCGGCCCCGGCGCGCCGCCAGTCACGCACCCCGCGCGCCGCACGCGCCACCCAGTCCGCCGCCCCGGCCGGGGACGTCGACCTCCGGACCTCGGACTCCCCGTCGGACCTCGCGCAGGACGACACCGCCCTCGCGGGCGAACCAGTGAACCCCACTACGAAGGAGCGGGACGGGCTGACATGAGTCGTCCATCGAGTAATGAGGCGCAGGACCTCGCCTGGCTGGTCAACGACTTCGTCGACCAGGTCCCCGGGGTCACCCACGCGGTGGTCGTCTCCGTCGACGGCCTGTTGCTCACCGCGTCGAAGGACCTGACGGTCGAGAACGCCGAACAGCTCGCGGCGATGTCGAGCGGCCTGCTCAGCCTCGCCCAGGGCAGTTCCCGACTCTTCCAACAGGGGGCCTGCGAGCAGACCATCATCAAGATGGAACGGGGCTACCTGTTCATCATGTCCGTCAGCGACGGGTCGTGCCTGACCGTGCTGGCGTCCGGCGAGTGCGACATGAAGGTGGTCGCCTACCAGATGACCCTGCTGGTGGAGAAGGCCGCGCACGTGCTCACCCCCGAACTGCGTACCGAGCTGAGCGAGGCGAAGACTTCGTGACCGTCACCCGCCGGCCCGGTGCCGGGGTGACGCGTGAGGAACGAGGAGCGTCGTGACCAACAATTCGCGTAAGAGCGCCCGGGTCCGGCCGTACCTGGTGACCGGCGGGCGCACCCGATCCCGTCGGCCGCTCCTGCTGGAGACTCTCATCTCGGTGGTGGAGTTCGACCCGGCGCTGGAGAAGACCCTGATCCCCGAGTCCTGGCGGATCTACGAGCTCTGCCGCAGCCGGCAGTCCGTCGCCGAGATCTCCACCAGGCTCAAGCTTCCGCTCGGCGTCGTCCGGGTGCTGGTCTGCGACCTCAGCGACCAGGGCCGGGTGCGGGTGCACGCGACCAGTATCGACAGCGAGCAAGACCAACGAGACCTGCTCGAAAGGGTGCTTCGTGGGCTACAGACCATCTCCTGAGGGCGACGGCGCCTCGGCGATCTCCGCGAAGATCGTCATCGCCGGGGGATTCGGGGTCGGCAAGACGACCTTCGTCGGATCGGTGTCGGAGGTGCCGACTCTCAGCACCGAAGCGCTGATGACGGAGGTCAGCGCCCCGGTCGACGACCTGGAGGAGACGCCGGACAAGACCACCACGACCGTCGCCATGGACTTCGGGCGGATCACCCTGGACTCGGAGCTGGTGCTGTACCTGTTCGGCACCCCGGGACAGCCCCGGTTCTGGTTCATGTGGGACGACCTCGTCCGGGGCGCGCTCGGCGCGGTGATCCTGGTGGACACCCGGCGGCTCTCCGACTGCTTCCCGGCCGTGAACTACTTCGAGAACGACTGCGACGTCCCCTTCATCATCGCGGTGAACCAGTTCGACGACGCACCGGTCTACCCGCTGGAGGAGGTTCGGGAGGCGCTCGCCGTCGGCCCGAACGTCCCGATCGTGAACTGCGACGCCCGGGAGGGCGTCGACGCGAGGGGTGTGCTGACCGAGGCGATCAAGCACGCGCTGGCAGTGACCGGGTGAAGGGGCTCGTCGTGGTCGGCACCGAGACGGTTCGGGGAAAGTGGAGTCGATGCGCAGAATTCTTATCGTGGGCAGTGGGCAGTCGGGCTTACAACTGGCACTGAGCCTCCAGGAGCAGGACTACGAGGTCACCGTGATCTCCGCCCGCACGCCGGAGGAGATACGGAACGCCAGGGTCACCTCCACCCAGGTCATGTTCGACACCGCCCTCCAACACGAGCGGGACCACGGGTTGAACCTCTGGGAGCCGGAGACGCCCCAGATCAAACGCAAACACCTCTCGGCCACCGCGCCGGACGGGACCCGGTTCGTGAACTGGCACGGCGACTTCAGCGCCTACGCCCAGTCGGTGGACCAGCGGGTGAAGATGGCGACCTGGCTGGAGATGTTCCAGGATCGCGGCGGCAACGTCATCATCCACCCCGCCTCCGTGTCCGACCTGGACGGGCTCGCCCGGCTCTACGACCTGACGATCGTGGCGGCCGGGCGGGGTGAGCTGGTCGACATGTTCGACCGCGACCCGACCCGGTCGCGGTTCACCGGCCCCCAGCGGTCCGTGGCCATCGTCTACACCCACGGGCTGGCGCCCGAGGACCCCGACATCACCATCATCGGGATCAACCTCATCGGTGGGCACGGCGAGCTGTACATCATGCCCGGCCTCACGCACACCGGTCCCTGCGACATCCTCTACGTGTCGGCGATCCCCGGGGGGCCGCTGGACCGCTTCGGGGACTCGCCGGGGCCCCGGGAACAGCTCGACCGCACCGTCGCGCTGTTCGAGGAGTACGCGCCGTGGGAGCGCGACAGGTTCGCGGGAGTGCGGATCACCGACGAGCGGTCGAACCTGACGGGTCGGGTCAACCCGATGGTCCGCAAGCCCGTCGGTCGGCTCCCCTCCGGCGGTGCGGTGCTGGGGATGGCGGACGTCGTCGTGGTCAACGACCCGATCGCCGGCCAGGGAGCGAACAACGCGAGCAAGTGCGCCGCGTCCTACCTGACCAGCATCGTCGAGCACGGCGACCGCCCGTTCGACGAGGAGTTCATGACCGCCACCTTCGAGCGGTACTGGGAGTACGCCCAGTTCTCCACGCGCTGGTCGAACACCCTGCTGGCCCCGCCGGAACCGCACGTGCTCGAGGTCCTCGCCGCCGGTAACACGAATCCCGCCGTCGGCGACCGGATCACGAACGGCTTCAACAACCCCGAGGACTACACGAACTTCCTGTTCGAGGAGGACAAGGCCAGGGCCTACCTGGCCTCGCTCGGGCAACCGGCGGCCTGAGACCGCCGCGACCACTCGTCCGGGCGCGGTCGGGGAGCCGTGCGGGCGTGTCGGGAGGATTTCCCGCCCCACCGGGGGCGGGTGTGCTGGTGTGGGTCCGGCCGGGTGGGCGGTCGGACCCCCGGGACGGAGATCTGGCGAAGGAGGACTCGACGGGCCGCCGCCCGAGCGCGCGGTGGCCCGGTTTCACCTCATCGGGGGGTGGCGGCTCGCGTCCACTCGGGGAGAGTGGTGCGAGGCGTCACGAACGTCGGCGAACAGGTGCCTGTCCGGTTGCAGGGGAGAGACCACCGGGCTTTCTCGGACAAGGAAGGAACCGCTGTGCGCAGGATACTCATCGTCGGAGCAGGGCAGTCCGGGCTGCAACTGGGGTTGGGGTTGGTGGGTCGTGGCTACGACGTCACCCTGATGTCAGCGAGAACGCCGGAGGAGATCCGGAACGGTCGGGTGATGTCCACCCAGATGATGTTCGCCAGCTCCCTGGCGAACGAGAGGGAACTGGGTATCGACTTCTGGGCCGACCAGGCGCCCACCGTGCACGGCCTCGGCGTCTCGGTCGCCGGACCCGACGGCGGACGGGCCATCGACTGGCTCGGCCGGCTGGACGAGCCGGCGCAGTCGGTGGACCAGCGGGTGAAGATGGCGGGCTGGCTGGAGGAGTTCGAGCGCGCGGGCGGCCACCTGGTCATCCACCCGGTGAGCCTGTCCGACCTGGACTCCCTCACCGTGATGTTCGACCTGACGGTCGTCGCGGCCGGCAAGGGCGAACTCGTCGACCTCTTCGACCGGGACGCCGCCCGGTCCTGCCACACCTCCACCCAGCGCGCGCTCTCGGTCGTCTACGTCCACGGACTGGGCCCCCGACCCGAGCACCCGGACATCGACGCGGTGCGCTGCAACCTCATCCCCGGGATCGGGGAGTTGTTCGTCATGCCCTCCCTGACCCTCAGCGGCCGCTGCGACATCCTGTTCTTCGAGGGGATCCCCGGCGGGCCCCTCGACTGCTTCACCGAGGTGCGCAACGACCCGGGCGCCCACCTCGCCAGGACGCTCGAGCTCATGCGGCGGTACGTCCCCTGGGAGTACGAGCGGGCCCGCGGGGTGGAGCTGACCGATCACAAGGGGACCCTGGTCGGCGGTTACCCGCCGGTCGTCCGCCAGCCCGTCGGGCGACTGCCCTCCGGTCGGTTCGCGCTCGGCATGGCCGACGTCGTCGTCGCCAACGATCCCATCACCGGGCAGGGGTCGAACAACGCCAGCAAGTGCGCGGCCGTGTACCTGGATGCCATCACCGCCGCCGGCGACGGGCCGCTGGACGAGGCGTTCATGCGGAACGCCTTCGAGTCCTACTGGGCCGAGGCGGAGACCGTCACCGCCTGGACCAACGCGATGCTCGCGCCCCCGCCGCCCCACGTGCTGGAGGTGCTCGGCGCCGCCGGTGAGCACCCGGAGGTGGCCGATCGCTTCGCCAACGGGTTCGACCGGACCGCCGACTTCCGGAACTGGTTGCTCGATCCCGACAGGACGCGTTCCTACCTCGCCGAGGTGACCACCTCCCACGCGGCGTAGCCGGCCGAGCGGGACGGCACGGTCGTCCTGCTCCGAACGGTGTAGTGGGCGGTCGGCCGTCTGGACCGTTCCCCCGGACGGCCGACCGCTTGGTCGTCGCGTGGGTGCGAAACACCTGTTCAGTTCCCGGATCAAGGTCCACACGGTGTCGGCGCGTGTTCCCGCGTCGGCTACCGTATGGGGTGTTGGTGCAGATCAACCCCACTCCAGGGTTGGGGTGTGTACGAGGGGTAACCGGTCATCGAAAAGGGGCAAGTGATCGCGGGCCACTACCGTCTGCTGGAGCGGGTGGGCAGTGGCGCCATGGGCGTGGTCTGGCAGGCGCATGACGAGCGCCTGGACAGGATGGTCGCGATCAAGCAGCTGTTGCTCCGGCCGGAGCTGACCGCGCAGGAAACCGAGATGGCGCGGCGCCGCGCCATGCGCGAGGCGCGGATCGCCGCCAGACTGCAACATCCCAACGCCATCGCCATCTTCGACGTCGCCGAGCACAACGGCGACCCGTGCCTGGTGATCGAGTTCCTGGAGTCCAGGAGCCTGGCGGCGGTCCTCGACGACCGAGGGTCGCTGCCGCCGGAGGAGGTGGCCCTCATCGGCAGCCAGGTCGCGGCGGCCCTCGCCGCGGCCCACGCCGCGGGCATCGTCCACCGGGACATCAAGCCTGGCAACATCCTGATCGACTACGGCGGCGTCGCCAAGATCACCGACTTCGGGATCTCCCGGGTCGTCGGCGACGTCACCGTCACCCAGACCGGCATGGTGGCGGGAACGCCCGCCTACCTGGCTCCGGAGGTGGCCAGGGGGCAGGACCCGGCGCCCGCCTCCGACGTGTTCGCGCTCGGCATCACCCTCTACCAGGCAGTGGAGGGACGCAGCCCGTACCCGGAGGCGCAGAACCAGAACCCGCTCGCGTTGCTGCACGCCGTCGCCGCCGGCCGGCTCGACCCGCCCAGCGAGGCGGCCGGGCCGCTGACCTCGGTGCTGACCAGCCTCCTGCAGTCCGAGGCGATCGACCGGCCGACGATGCGCAAGGCGAGTGAGGCGCTCGCCGCGGTCGCCAAGGGCGGTGCCGCTCCCTGGATGCCGCAGTCGGTCGCGCCGGCGAAGGCGGCCGCCGCCCCGATCCCGCCCGAGACGAAGGCGGAGAAGACCAGGGAGGCCCCCACCCCGATCCCCGCCGAGACCAGGGCGACGACCCGTCCCGGCGCGGCGGGTGGCTCCGCCGGTGGGGACGGCGGTGGTGTCAACGCGAAGGTGATGGTCATCGCGGCCGTGGTCGTGCTGGTCCTCGGCGGTGGTATCGCCGGGATCATCATGGTGAACAACGCCACGGGCGACTCCGGGGAGAACGCGGCACCCTCCTCCAGCCAGAGCGCGGACGAGCCGGCGCCCGGTGAGGACGAGGAGGACGACGAGGGAGTCGTCCCCGACGCCGAGGAGCTGGAGGAGGACTTTGGCGACCCCATCGAGGAGGGCACCGAGACCTCCGCCACCGTCAACCAGTGGGGCAGCGTCGGCCCCTGGCTCCAGCCCTTCTTCGCCAGCCCGGGCAGCGACACGGCGTGGAACATGCTGACGCCGAGGGCGCAGGAGATGTACGGGGGCCGGGAGGGCTTCGCCCAGTACTGGTCCGAGAACGCCACCGGGGGTTCCTACCAGGGAATCCACGGCGAGGGCGTGACGGGGGACAACGCCGGCCGGTTGTCGGTGACCCTCAACTACGTCGGGGGCGGCTCCGAGCGGGTGGTCGTCCGGGTCGTGCAGGTCGGCGGCCAGTACCGGATCGACTCCATCCCCGTCCCCCTCTGAGGTCTCCGCGCCCGGCGCCCCCGCCGGAGCGCCCTCCGAACCAGACCGGGTGCGCTGACCGCCGCCGCCCACGGGGTGAACGACGGCGGCCACCCGCTCTCAGCGCCGGCGGAAGCCCTCCGCGACCTCGACCAGGCGCGCGTGGTACGCCGACCACCACTCCGGAGAGCCGGCGGCGACGTCCTCCTTCCCCGGCAGCCGGCCCACGTCACCGTCGAGCAGCTCACGCACGACGTCCGCGTGACCCGCGTGCCGGTGGACCTCCGCCACCACGTGCGCCAGCACCTGGTGCAGGGTGACCGTCGCCTGGTCCGCCGGCCACCACGGCACGTGGCCCGGGGTGTCCAGGTCGCACTCGTGGATGGTGACGTCCGAGTGGGCCCGCACCCGGCCGTACCGGGAGACGACCTCCTCGCGGGACTCCGCCTCGGTCGCCCACATGTCGGCGTTCGGTTCCGCCTCGGGTCCGATCCAGTCCAGCTGTTCGGGGTAGGGGCGGCCGAAGGCGTACCCGAGGTAACCGATCTCCACGGACGTGACGTGTTTGACCAACCCGAGCAGGTTGGTCCCGGTCGGCGTCACCGGCCGGCGGGCGTCGTACTCGGACAGCCCCTCCAACTTCCAGAGCATCGTCTCCCGTGCCTCGTCGAGCAGACGGAGCAGATCGTGCTTCGCGTGGTCCGAGTTCATGTGGTCACCTTCCGGTTCCATTCGTGGTGCTCGGGGAGCGGGCGGGAGACGGGCCGCCTCCCGCCCGGTAGGGGAGGAGGGCCGGGCTCAGCCGCTCGACAGCCCGACGACGTGGCCATCCGGGTCGGAGAACGCGGCGATGCGGCCCTGCCCCGGTACGTCGACCGGTTCCAGGACCGGGGTCCCGCCCAGCCGCTCCGCCCTGGCCAGGGCCGAGTCGACGTCCGCCACCCGGAAGTAGACCGTGATCCCGGTGTACGGGCTGCCAGGGCCGGCCTGACCGATGCCTCCGACAGGGCCGTCGTCCTCACCGACGAGCGCGTAGCCGCCGTCGATCTCCCGGATCGGCCAGTCGAACATCTCCCGGTAGAAGCGCCGTGCGCGAGGAGCGTCGTGACTGGAGATGTCGAACCAGACCGGTGGTTCCGCGTGCTGCCCAGCTGTCATGTCGCTGCCCTCCGATGGCTTGGTGTGGTGGTTCCGGAAGGGAGACCGACGGCGTGCGGCAGAATCATCGGTCGTGACGCGCCCTCCCGGTCCCGGTTCGGTGACAAGCGCGCGGGAACCGGACCTGGTCCTCGCCCGGAACGGCGACCAGGACGCCTTCACCCGCCTCGTGCGGCCCCTGCGGCCCGAGCTCCACGCGCACTGCTACCGCCTGCTCGGCTCCACGCACGACGCCGACGACGCGATCCAGGAGGCCATGCTGCGGGCCTGGCGGGGGCTGTCGCGTTTCGAGGAACGGGCGTCGCTGCGCTCCTGGCTCTACACGGTCACCACCCGCGCCTGCCTGGACCAGCTCGCCGGACGCCGACGCAGGGCGCTGCCGGTGGACCTCGGCCCGGCGAACACGAACGCGACACCGGGGTCGTCCGGTGCCGAGGTGGCCTGGCTGGAGCCCTACCCGCACGGCGTGCCGGAGGGTGTGGCCTCCGGACCCGAAGCCCGGTACGACCAGCGCGAGGCCGTGGAACTCGCCTTCGTCGCCGCGCTGCAGCACCTGCCGGGGAACCAACGGGCCGCGTTGCTGCTCGTGGAGGTGCTCGGCTACTCCGCCGCCGAGGTCGCGTCCATGATGGGCACCTCGACGGCTTCGGTGAACAGCGCCCTCCAGCGAGCGCGTCTCGCGGTGTCGACGAGGGTTCCCCCCGTCTCACAGTCGCGCACCCTGCGCGCCCTGGGTGACGGCGAGGTCCGGGAGATCGTCACCTCCTACGCCGAGGCGCTGGAACGGGGGGACGCTCGGGCGTTGGTGGCGCTGCTCACCGAGGACGTCACCTGGTCGATGCCCCCGCTGGAGGACTGGTACGCGGGCAGGGACGCGGTGATGGGTTTCGCCGTCCGGGTGCCGCTGTCGTCCTGCGGCTCGTGGCGCTACCGGAGGACGACGGCGAACGGGCAGCCGGCGGTGGCGTTCTACCTGCGGGAGGAGGAGGCGGTGGTCCACCGCGCCTGGTCCGTCACCGTGCTGTCCCTGCGTGGCGACCGCATCGCCGGTCTCACCTCGTTCCTGGGTGCCGAGCACTTCCCGCCGTTCGGGCTGCCACCCGTGTGGGAACCGCAAACGGAGGAGGCGACGACGTGACCCCGAGCCCGCTGGCCCTTCCCGCGCCGTCGGCCGCCACCGGGCCGGGCGGCCCGGGTGTCACGGCAACGGCGTGTCCGCGTCGCGGATGACGTAGGCGATGCCCCCGGGCCCGCTGCCGCCCTCGCGTTGGGTGCGCAGCCAGACGGTGTTGAACTGGTCGCGGTCGTATACGCGGCGCACCGCCTCGTTGTCGGTGGAGGCCGGGTCGTTGACGATCACGTTCCCCTCGTCGTCGAAACCGACGACGACGAACAGGTGGCCGTTCGTGCCGTACCCGGCGCCGTCCAACTCGTCCGCCCGGAACGACACGGAGGTGATGACGGGGATACCCGCCATGATGTGCTCCTCCAACTCCGTGATGGATTCCAGCCGCGTGACGTGGGCGCGCAGGCCGAAGTGGGCCGCGTAGGCGGTGTTGAACGGCCAGTTCCCGGCGCCCGCGTAGTCGTGGTCGTAGGTGTGGCGGGCCGCGTGGGCCACCTGCGGGTCGACGTAGCCGTCCTCGATCCAGGACAGGTCCTCCTCGGAGGGCCCGACTCCCCAGTACTCGAGCAGCATCGTCGTGGAGGTCGGGCTGCACCAGACCTCGCCCCCGCCCCCGTACTCGGGGTACTTCCCCCGGTGCACGTTCTGCGAGTACCGGGGCACCGCGAGTTCCGTCCCCCACGCGCCGGCGCCGGGGCCGGTGGGGACCTCCGACCGCGTGGGGACGTCGGACACCATCGCCCCCGCCATCACCAGCTCGGGGGTGAGGTCGCTCCCCGCCTCCCGGTACAGCGTGACCCTCAGCTGGTAGCCGTCGAAGCGGGTCGCTCCGGCCGCGACGAGGGTGTCCACGTTGACGCGGGCGTGCGAGTCGGACTGCCCGGGCACCGTGGTGCGCAGGATGTGGCTGTCACCGGACGCCCAGTCGCCGAGGGAGTACCAGCCGGTGCGCCCGCCCTGTGCGGTGACGGCCCGCACCTCGACGCGCAGCCAGGTCCCGGCCGGCGTGACCGCGTTCCACGACGGGACCAGCTCGGTCGCCGCCAGGTCGTCCCGCCGTTCGGGGGATGTCCAGGTCGCGTACTCGTAGGTACGGGTGCCGCCGGGGCCGTCCCGGTCGACGGTTCCGACCGGTGTGCCCACGACGAGGGCGCCGCCGTCGGGAGCGGCCGTGGTCCCGTCCAGTTCGCCGCGCGTCAGGTCGGCCGCCGACCTCCACTCGTGGTAGGCGATGACCGGCTCCTGCCGGTTCCGGGACGCCTCCCCGGCCTGGGCCGGTGTGGCGGTGGGGGTGAGCAGGGTGAGTCCCACCAGGGCGGCGAGCCCCCGACGGCTCCGGCGTGAGAACGACGTTCCGGTCACGGGCACTCCTCGGGCGCGGGACGGGCAGGGACTGATGTGACCAGCTTTCAAGTTGTCCCGCTTCCCTGTAAATCCCGCAACCGGTGGGTCCCTGGACGAACGGTCCGCCGTCAGCGGGACGAGCGATCGGCGGACGGCGGTGACCACTACGGATCTCTCCGCCGCTCTTCGTCCTGGTTTCACCCGATAGTTTGTGTCCGATCGGATGAAGGACCACGCTGGAGGGCCAACCCGACGGCGTATTGAAGCGGCTTCGGGCAGCCGGCACCCTGGATGCGGGGACCACCGGCCCGCGACGAGGGGAACGTCGGGGCCACGCGGGAACGTGGTGGCGCGCACGCCGCGCGGGGGCGAACCGTGGCGTGCCTCCGCCCGGCGTTCGGAGAACGGGAAGAGACGGAGAGCTTCGAGTGACGAGCACTGAAGAGATGTTGCTGCACGCGGCAAATGTGGAGCGCCTGGTCGCGGCCGATCCCGACGTGCGGTTGGTCGACGTCCGGACCGCGTCGGAGTTCGAGACGGTGCGGGTTCCCGGAAGCCACAACCTTCCGCTCGACCTGCTCCGGCGGCACCGGGCCCAACTGCGGGACGTCCACGACGACCCCGTGGTGCTGATCTGCGCGACCGGCACCCGCGCGCGGCAGGCGCGCGGGCTGCTGGCGGAGGCGGGCCTGGGCAACGTCACGGTGCTCGACGGGGGGATCGGCGAGTGGACGGCCAACGGTCACGCCGTGACGCGTGGCCGGGCCCGGTGGGACCTGGAACGCCAGGTCCGGCTGACGGCGGGCAGCGTCGTGCTGGCGTCGGTGCTCGCGAGCCTGCGGTGGCCCCGCTGGCGCTGGCTGGCCGTCTTCGTCGGAGGCGGACTGGCCTTCGCCGGTCTCACGAACACCTGCGGTCTCGCCCGGGTGTTGCGGCTCCTGCCCTACAACCGGGCGGGGGAGCCGGCACCGAGCCGGATCGGGGAGGTGCTGGGCGCGGGCCGTTCCGCACGGAGCTGATCCGCGAGCGGTGACCCGGGCGGGCCCGGCTCGCCCGGTGTGGTGCGCGCGGCGGTGGGTGGTCGGGCGGCCCCGGATCGGGTGGTGGGTGGGTTTCCGGGAGGCGGCCCGCTCGACGTGGCGGTGCCCGACCGCCCCTACGAGCCCGGCGCGGGGGGAGGTCCCTCGGGCGGTCCGGAGCCCTCCGGCGGGCCCGCACGACCCCCGCCCCACGTCCGGCCTCTCGGCGCGGTCCAACCCCGCCACTGGGACACCAGGCACAGCCCGGTGCCGAGCAGGAGCGCCGCCAGGACCCCGATCTCCCGGAGGCCCAGGCCGGCGAGGACGACCAACGCCCCGCTCGCGATCGCGGCGCACGTCGCGTACAGCGGACCGCCGCCGAAGATCCTGGGGATCTGACCGAGCATGATGTCCCGTGTCATCCCGCCGCCGACGGCGGTGATCGTGCCGAGCAGCACCGCCGGCAGCCAGCCCAGCCCCGCGTCGAGCGTCTTCCCGGCGCCGGCCGCCGCCCAACAGCCCACGGCGGCCGCGTCCACGACCGGGAACCCCCTCCGCCACAACACCCGGTGCTCGAACTGGAGGAGGAACGCCACCAGCGCCCCGCCCAGCGCGGTCAGCAGGTAGGCGTAGTCGGTCAGGGCCACCGGGGTGCCCTGCTGGAGCAGGGTGTCCCTGATCAGACCACCACCGAGACCGGACACGATCGCGAGGACCAGGAACCCGACCGCGTCGAAGTTCCGCGAGCGGGCCAACATCCCGCCGAGCACCGCGTTCGCGCCCACACCGATCAGGTCGACCGTCCGGGTGAGCCCTTCGAGGGCGACGATCGAGGTGGTTCCGCTCACGTCTCGTCCGTTCTCTCCGCACCGTCACGATCGCCCCCACGACCTGGACGACGCGGTGCGGTGGCAGGAGGGCTGTTGGCGCCCGCGAGTGTCCCACGGAGCGACCAGCCGGGAGGCGAGCGGTCGACTCGCCCGCGAGGCCGGGGAGGCACCCGCCCGGTCGGCGCGGCGCGCCCCGGGGCAGGAGCGTCCCAGGAGGACGCCGTTCCCCGTTACCTTTTCATTGCTCCTGGCCAGGAGCCGTGGTCCCCAGGTCCGGCATGACTCACGCCCCAGGCGAACCCATGATCCCATGGGCGGTGTCACCAGACCTGGTGGCATCGAGGGACCGCTGACAGGGGACACGGCCACCACCACGGTCGGTCTCGTCGTCACGGGGGTGTCGGCGCTCGATGCCCGACCGGTGACCACCCACAACGAACGACAGAACCCGCATGACCAGCAACGTCGGCGTGTTCCTCGGTCTCGACGTCGGGAAGGACTCCCGCCACGCCGTGGGCCTGGACTCGGCTGCACGACCGGCCACTACCCAACAACCCCAACTCCGGGCCCTGTTCGACACACTTGCCGCCCACGGGCCGCTGCTGGTCGTGGGCGACCAGCCCGCAACAGACACCGCCCCTCCCGAAGGCTCGAATCCGCGGGCGTCACACATCCTGTGGAGGCTCCGCCCGGGTCCTCCCACAGGGCTGCGGCAGCTTGGTCGGTTTCCCCCTGTCGGGACCGACGACGCTGCTACCGTTCTGTTTGACTCGGCGGTGTCGCCGAGGGTCTGACGCGAGGGGGCGTGCGGGCCAGCGAGGCCCGAGCAGCCTCGGGCGCCCGCACAGTGTGCTGTTGGTTGAGGATCTCCTGGGGAGGAACCGCCGTGAGCGGCAGTTACGAAGTGGACCCCGAGGCCCTGCCTCGGGCCATCGCGGAACTCAAGGAAGCACGGGAGGTTGTCGCGGAGTTGGAAGACCGGGGAATTGCCATCTCCGCGAAGCGCTCCACGCGGGGTGACGACGGCGTGAGCATGAACGCGGGAGATCAGCTCGCTCGGCTGGGGGGCGACCCAGGCGAAGGATCACTCGCCGCGACCGCAGCCAAGCTCCGTGCTGAGCTCGACAACACCATCTTTGCTTTCGAGGAAATGCTTCGGGAGTACCTGGAGCTCGAGCAGTCCGCCACGCTACCTGAGTACGACGGCGAGGTCAGCCAGGTCAGTCTGCCTCCGGACTACTGGGAACGACAGGCCCTGAACAACGGTCGTCGATCCGGCGGCGACTACGTCGCCATCTGAGGTAAGGAGAACTTTCGTGCAGAAACACAGCAGTAGTGTCATGGGCGCACTGCTCCTGGCGACCGCCTTGGTTCTCGCCTCCTGCTCGACCGAGGATGCCTCGGAGCCAGACACCACTGACGCTACCACCGAGAGCACTGCGGCCCCGAGTCTGACCGAGGAGTTTCCACGTGAGACGGAGCTACTCGCGCCACCCGTCTCGACCCCACTCGACGCGACCGATATCGAGCCGTGCGCCCTGATCTCCGACCAGGAAGTCAGCGCTATGGGGTACGACGCAGGTTCAGCCCGGACCGGCTTTGAGAACAGCTGCACCTGGGACTCCACTGAACACGAGGGCAGCAGAGCCACCCTACGCGCGAACACCGAAGACGGCGGGCTGTCATGGATCTACCAGATCCGCGACAGGTACGGCGTCTTCGACGAGATGATGGTCGGAGAATACCCGGCGGTACACGCCCACACCATCGAGGATGAATCGCGATGCGTGCTGTACACCGGAATCGCTGACGACCAGTACTTGAACACAAACTTCGTTCGGAACACGCTTGACGATTTCGACGCGTGCCAGGCCGCGATCGAATTCACCGAGGCAGTGATCGCCGAGCTGCCAGCGGCTTCCTAAGGGGACATCATGCACCTCGAGACGACGTGTGAGACCTTCGCTGGCAAGAACGCGAAACAACTCCGGCAGGACATCACCGGGGAAGGCCACGGCGGAAACTCCAGCGACGTCTACGGCGAGTGGAGCGACGTCTCCATCCGCTTCGCAGAACTCGCCGACCACATCAAAACCTCCCTCGCCCGAGCAGCCGACGCCCACCAGGGAGAAGCGGCCGACACCTCACGAGCCGCCACCCTCCCCCTGGTCACCTACGCGGAACAGGCCAAGGACCAAGCACAGGCGATCGGCTCCGGCGTCTCCTCCCAAAGCACCAGCCGCAATGTCGCCGTCCTGAACATCCCCGAGGGACAGGACGAGCCCAAGAAGGAGGGGTTCGAGGTCATCCTCCCCTCCAGCTGGACCGGGCACGGTGACCGCATGGAGGCCTACGAAGCGGAGAACGAGGCCGCCCGCGAGGTCATGCAGACCTACCAGAACGAGACCAACAACGTTCTGATGTCCGTCCCCTCCTTCGAGGAGGTCCCCAGCACCACCTACTCCGCCAAGGGCACCACCAACCCCGAGTCCATCGGGAACGGGATCCCCGGTGGCGCGCCGTCGGTGCCCAGTGTCGGCGGTAGCGGCGGCGGAGGGGGCGGCGGCTACGGTGGCGGCACTCCCGGTGGCGGGATGAACTGGAACGGCACCGGCGGAGGGGGCGGTGGCGGCGGTGGCGGCGGTTACACGCCCCCCAGCCCGTCCGCGCCCAACCCCGGAGCACCCGTCACCCCCATCGGAGACGGACCCGGCGCGGTCCGCCCCGACCTCGTCGCCCCCAGCCCCGGCGGGCAGTTCCCCGGCGGCAACCTGCCCCCCGGCGCCGGCCCCCTCCCCGGTGGCGGCCCCGGCGGCGGGTGGGGCGGTATGCCCCCCGGCGGGATGCCCCCCGGAGGCATGCCGCCCGGCGGGATGCCGCCAGGGGGCGGCGGCCCCGGCGGGCCCGGCAGCGGGCGCCTCCCGGGCGGGCCCGGCGGCGGGTTCGGCGGCCGGCTCCCCGGCGGCGGCTTCGGCCCCGGCGGCGGGTTCGGCGGCCGGCTCCCCGGCGGCGGCTTCGGCCCCGGCGGTGGGTTCGGCCCCGGTGCCGGTGGCTTCGGCCCCGGCGGTGGCGGCTTCGGCCCCGGCTCCACACCCGGTGGCCCCGGCGGTATGGCCGGTGGCGGTATGGGCGGCGCCGGCGGCGGCATGGGCGGTGGCGCTGGCATGGGCGGTGGCGCGGCCGGCGGCGGAGGCGGCATGGCCGGCGGCGGTGCCCGAGGCCGCGGCGGACAGGGCGAGGACGACGGCGAGCACAAGCGCGCCGACTACCTGCTCGAGACCGACGACGTCTTCGGTGACGGCCGCCTGGTCGCGCCCTCCGTGCTCGGCGACCAACCTCCGACCGGACGGTGACCGTGTCACCACGAGGGCGCATCACGCTACCGGCGATCGCCGTCGACGTGATCCAGACCAGGCTCCGGGCCACGCTCCCCGCGGCATTGAAAACGGTCGGCTTCGGGTCCACCGAGGACGAACGCAGGATGCTGCACCACCGAGCGTGGCAGGAGTTGGAGGCCCGGGGCCTGGTCCGGCACGGTGACCTCGACCCGTTCCTGGAGGACGCGTTCCAGATCCTCGCCCGGCCACCACTCGCGGTCTGGGCACTGCTCCAAACCGATCGGGAGAACGGCATCGACGAACAGTTCCACCCGGTGCCCAACGGAAGCTGGCCGCGATGCTGGAGCGCTACCCGAACACCGACATCGCTGGGGCCAGGAGGAGTTGGCCAACCAGGGCGAAGCGCCGTTCCTGTGACGTGCTGACAGCATGGCTGCCTCACTGGGCGGTCGGATCACACCATCCGTCCGCCCGTTCCCTGTTGCGGGCCACCCCGGTCAGATTCAGGACAGGCGTTCGCCCCTGACACCGGTGGCGGGGGCTGGCGCCCGTCACCCGTGGTGCGGCCACCGACCGGTGCCCGCCCACCGCGCTCAGCCCCGGCCCGGGCACACGACGGCCCGCAACCCCCACCGAGGGCGCATGGCCGCGAAACTCGTGGGTTGGATCCACTGCGGCACCAGGCGCAGTGAGGTCCGGGTGAGCAACCGCGCCAGCATCACGGTCAGCTCGGTCGTGGCGAACACGGAGCCCACGCAGCGGTGCGGTCCGGCGGCGAAGGGCAGGTAGGTGGCGGTCGTCGGTCTCTCGTGGACGGGTGAGGCCGGGTCCCACCGTTCGGAGCGGAACCGCAGCGGCTCCGCCCACACCCCCGGCATCCGGTGGGTGACGTAGGGGCTGAACAGGATCGTCGTCCCGGCCCGCACCGGCTGGCCAGCCACGGTGAGGTCCACCGCCGCCGTCCTGGCCGACAGCACCGCCGGCGGGTAGAGCCGCAGCGTCTCGTGGACGACCCCGCCGAGGAACGTCAACCGCTTCAACGCGGCCGCCGTCGGGGGTTCCTCGCCGCATTCGGCCAGCACCTCGGCTCGCGCCCGGTCCCACACCCCCGACGTCGAGAGCATCGCGTAGACGGCCCACGCCATCGCGGCGCTCGTCGTCTCGTAGCCGGCGGCGATCAGACTCACGGCCTGGTCCCTGATCTCCGCGTCCGACAGGGCGGTGCCCTCCTCGTCGACCCCGTTCACCAACGCCGCGAGCACGTGGTCGTCGGAGTCGACGATGCCGCCCCGCACCCGCGCGATCTCGTTCCGGATCCGCTCGTCCACCACCTCGCGGGCGGCGGTCGCACGACGCCACAGCGGCGTTGCCAGGCGTTCCCTCGGGCCGTTGAGCTGGGGGAGCGGGTCGAGGAGTCGGAGCAGTACCTCCAGGTGGTCACCGAAGAACGCGGTGTCGGCCGCGAGCCGTCGTCCGAACAGAGATTCCAGGGTGCTCCGGAGGACCGCCCGCCGGAACGTGGCGTACACGTCGACGACCTGCCCGGGCCGCCAGTCCGCCACCGCCTCGTCCGCGCTGGCGGCCATGGTGGTGACGTATCGCGCGACCTGGCGGTGGTGCACCGCCGGCGCGACGAGGCGTCGCCGGCGGCGGTGCTCGGCGCCGTCGCTGACGATCAGCGCGGTGGGGCCGTCCACCGGCACGAGGCTCTGGAAGGCCTCCCGCCACCGGAACAGGTGTGAGTTCGCGAAGACGAACCGGTTGGCCTCGGGGCCGAGGAGGAAGGCGACGTCGCGCGACCCCACCCGCAGGCGGGTGACGGGACCGCGCCTGGCGCGCAGCGCCAACAACGCGTCGCCGGGGCGGTAGCGCACCGTGCGGTTCCGGAACCGCCACACCGTGTGCCGCGTCCCGGACCTCTGGAGGACTCCCCCCGACATCCGCGCCTCCCTGCCGCCGCCACCAGGACGCCGAGGTTAGCGATCAAGGCGGCCAGCGGGAAGGGAACGACCCGCGCACCCTGGTCGGCGGGCCGGGACCGGGTCCAGCCGTGGTCGACCTGTCACGGGACCGCCCGATCCGCCGTTCCCCGGCCGACCGGGGCCGTGACGGCTGGCTCGTCGGAGACCCGGCGGGTCAGGACCTGGCCGGGCCAGCCGTTCCGTTCGAAGCGGTGGGACGGGGTGAACCCGGTGCTCCGGTAGTAGTCCACGAGCGCGCCCCCGCCACCGGCCCAGCAGTCCACCCGGACCAGGTCGATCCCCCGGTCGCGGGCCTGCCCGACGGCGTGGTCGAGCAGGGCCCGCCCCAACCCCCGAGGAGCCGACTCGCGGTCGGTGATCAGCAGGTGCACGTACAGCTCGCGTTCCTCCACCGGCTCCACGTACTCCGGCGGCACCTCCCTGGTCGACAGCGCCCCGGTCGGTGTTCCGCCGGTCTCCGCGATGAGCAACCCACCCGCCGTGGCGATGCCCCGGAGCCGGTCCACCGCCTCCGGCCGCTCGGACCAGGGCACGCTGCCCCACTGGGCCTCCCGCCCTCGGGCGGTCAACCAGCGGACGGCCCCGTCGAACAGGGTGAGCAGCACGGGCAGGTCCCGTTCGGTGCCCTCCCGAACCAGCATGGCGTCTCCTCCTCGCGGGCGTGCTTCGAGGTCACCCGAGTCCGACCAGGACGCGGGGCATCAAAGCGGCGGTCAGTCCTCGTCGTCCGCGCGTCCGCGCCGGCCGTCCAACATGCGCCTGATCCCCCGGAACGCCCGGTCGAGCTCGGAACCGAACGGGTTGTCCTGGACCAGGTACGTCCAGGTCGCGGTGGGCCGCACCAGGCCGGCGTCGTCGAGGTCGATGCCCTCGGCGGTGATCGTCGCCTCCTCGAAGGTCCTGGCGGCCCGCTCGTCGACCTCGCCGAGCAGGTCCCTGAACGCGGGGATCGCCGCCCGGTGGTACTCGTCCAGCGGGTTCTGCTTGCCCAGGGCGTGCAGGTGGATGCTCTCCCGGAGGTCGCTGAGGAACGCCAGGTGCTCGACCCAGCAGCGGTCCAGGTGGAAGAGGGTGATGCGGCGGGCCACGGAGACGAGGACCTCCTCGTCGATCTCGGCGCTCAGCTCCCGGTAGCGGTCGGGGCAGCGCCGTTCCAGCTCCCGCAGCGCGGTGTCGGTGCCGAGCAGCAGTTCGCGCCGTTCGTCGAGGATCGCCCGGTGGCGCTCCGACAGCCGGCTGTAGCGGAACGTGTTGCTGTGGATCTCCAGCAGCGCGGCGTCGGCGACCCGCTGGGCGTGGTCCAGCAGCCGTTCCGCCGCCAGCCCCGTGACCTGACCGTCCTCCTCGGTGGTGGTGGGCAGCCGGGCGTCCGGGGCGTGTCGGACGACGAGGTCGTCCTCCAGGCTGCTGAAGAAGATGGACCGGCCGGGGTCGCCCTGCCGGCCGGCGCGGCCCCGCAGCTGCTCGTCCAACCGGCGGGAGACGTGCCGGTTGGTGCCGACGACGCAGAGGCCGCCGAGGTCCTTGACCTTCTCGTGGTCGGCCTGGTCGGACCCGCCGAGCCGGATGTCGGTGCCCCGCCCGGCCATCTGGGTGGACACCGTCACCGCGCCCAACGCGCCGGCCTCCGCGATGATCGCGGCCTCGGCCGCGTCGTTCTTGGCGTTGAGGACCACGCAGTCCACGCCGGCGCGTTCGAGCAGTTTCGCCAGGTGCTCGGACTCGGCCACGTCCATCGTCCCGATCAGGACGGGTTGGCCCGTCTCGTGGGTCCGCGCGATGTAGTCGACGATCGCGGCCTCCTTGTCGGCGATCGTGGCGTAGACGCGACTCGGTTCGTCCACCCGGACGCAGGGCCGGTTGGGCGGGATGATCGACACCCCGAGGTCGTAGAAGGTCCTGAGCTGCTCGTCCGCGGCCCGCGCGGTCCCCGTCATCCCGCAGACGGTGGGGTAGCGGCTGATCAGCGCCTGCACGGTCATGGTGTCCAGCACCTCACCGGTGTCGCTGACCGCGAGCCCCTCCTTGGCCTCCACGGCGGCCTGGAGGCCGTCCGGCCAGCGCTGGAGCTCGGCGACCCTGCCCCGCGACTCGTTGATCAGCTGGACCCGGCCGTCCCGCACCAGGTAGTGCACGTCCCTGCGCAACAGCACCCTGGCGTGCAGGGCCACGTTCACCTGGGACAACGTGGTGCCCACGTGTTCCTCCGAGTACAGGTCGACCCCGCCGAGGGCGTCCTCGACGGCCGCGGCCCCCTTCTCGGTGAGGAACACGTTCCGGTCATCCTCGTCGGTGCGGTAGTGCAGGTCCGGCTTCAACGCCCGCACGAGGTCGGTGATGATGCTGTCCGGGGCGGCTCCGGCGGTCGACCCGGCCAGCACCAGGGGGACCCTGGCCTCGTCGACGAGCACGGAGTCCGCCTCGTCGACCAGCGCCACCTGCGGCGCGGGCACGATCGGGTCGGTCCCCAACCGGTCCCGCAGCACGTCGAACCCGAACTCGCTGACGGCGGCGTAGGTGACGTCGGCCGCGTAGGCGGCCTCCCGTTCCTCGGGGGTCGAGGTGGAGGAGATCCACGCCACGCTCAACCCGAAGGCCTCGTACAGCGGCGCCATCCACTCCGCGTCCCGGCGGGCCAGGTAGTCGTTGACGGAGATCACGTGCACCTGCCGTCCCCGCAGCGCGAACGCCGTCGCGCCGATGGCGCCGGCCAGCGTCTTGCCCTCGCCGGTGAGCATCTCCACGACGTCCCCCGCGAACATTCGCGCGGCCGCCAGCAGCTGGACGTCGAAGGCGGGCATGTCCAACCGGCGCCTGCTCACCTCCCTGGCCAGGGCGAGGAAGCGCACCAGCTCGTCGCGGTCGAAGGTCGCCGTGCTCCCGGCCCCGTCGTCCCCGTCGACCGGTCGGTGCCGACGCGACAGTGCCGCGAGCCGTTCGGCGAGGTCCGACTCGGTGAGCTCCCGGTACTCACCCTCCAGCTTCGCGGCCGTGGCGACCACCGCCCGGGAACGCGAGAAGGCCCGCCGCCGCGAACCACCAAGCACCTTCCAGAACGCACTGCTCAGTCGGCCCATGCCGCCTTCCTCGGAGCACACCCGTGGGAATTCCTGTTGAATGCCCGTTTCACTCAGATCCCACCATGCCTGACCGGATGAGTCGATGGGGCCAGGGGCATCCCGGCCGCCTTCCGCCGCGCAGCGCTCCGGGGGACCGGGAGCTGGTGGTGCGCGGCCGTTCCGGGAGGGTGGTGGCACCGGGGAAGCGGGCGTTCCCGGGACGGGAGCGCCCGCCTGGGGCCCCGGCCAGGGCCGGGGGTGTGGGCTGGGACGCGGCGGCCATGCCCGCGTTCGCGTCCCCTTCCGGGCAGGCCCGCACGGCCTCGACGCTTCGCCGGCACCGCTACCCGGGTGGCGGTGCCGGCAGCCGGCCCCTCCCCGAACGTGAAAGGAAATCGTCTTTCTCCTCGGCGCGACGT
This sequence comes from Actinoalloteichus caeruleus, assembly GCF_049311605.1. Taxonomy (NCBI): domain Bacteria; kingdom Bacillati; phylum Actinomycetota; class Actinomycetes; order Pseudonocardiales; family Pseudonocardiaceae; genus Actinoalloteichus; species Actinoalloteichus caeruleus. The sequence continues at coordinate 4,122,050 of NZ_CP186005.1, read as the reverse complement.
CTGGTTCGCTGGAGGAGTGGGTGACGTGATCAGCTCGGAACGACTTGACCTGGTTCCACTCGACGCGGAGGCGCTGTCGCTGGTGGTGGTCGGCGACGTCCCCGGGCTGGAGCGGGCCCTGGGCGTGGTGGTGCCGCCGGAGTGGCCCGCCACCGTGCCCGCCCGCCTCCGGTTGGACCAGCTCGCCGAGGACCCCGCCGAACTGCCCTGGCTGGTGCGGGCGATGGTCGACCGGGACGAGCGGCGGATCGTCGGGGTGACCGGTTTCCACGGGCGGCCGGACGACCGGGGGCGGGCGGAGGTGGGCTACGAGGTGCTGCCCGGGGACCGCCGTCGCGGCTACGCGCGGGAGGCGGTCCTCGCCCTCGCGGACTGGGCCAACGCCAGCGGCGCCGCGTTGACCTGCGTGGCCAGTGTCGCGCCCACGAACGAGGCGTCCCTGTCGCTGGTCCGTTCGCTGGGCTTCCGCCAGGTCGGTGAACGCCTCGACCCGGTCGACGGAGTCGAACTCGTGTTCGAGCGCGGCCTGCCGTTCTCCCTCGACCCCTGACGAGACGCAGCCGCTCCAGCAGCCCCGCCGCTCCGCCTCCGGGTGGGCGGGAGGCCGTCACCCCCGGCCGCAACCGGGCCACGGGCTCATCGGACCAGTCGCACCCCGGTGCCGCGCCCGGGCGCCTCCCTCGGATCTTGACCTCGACCGCGGTCGAGGTGTCAGGCTCGTCCCTCCCCGACCACCCGACGAAGGGCGAGCCGTGACGACCCCGTTCCCCCCGACCAGCGCATGGGCCGGTGATCCGCCGTTCCGCGTGTTGTCGGATCCCGCCGACCTGCCCGCCGTCCCCGAGGAGGTCCCGCCGACCGACGCCCAGGCCTGGTGCTCCTTCGTGGTGTGGGTCCCCGACCGCCTCCCCACCGGGTGCGTGGCCCGGGCGGGCACGCTGCGCCGGGAGGCGCCCCCGGGCCGCCCCGACGGCAGCGACGTCGGCAGGTCCCCCTGGTCGCGCGCCAACCCCTGCGCCTACCGGTTCGAGGTGGTCGGCGAGGGCCGGCGCCTGCGCGTGAAGCAGTTCCTCTACGACTGGGCCGTGCCCGCCCTCGACCACCCGAGCCTCTGGCGCAGCCGAACCTCCGCGCGACCGTTGGACGGGCGGCACGTGCTGTGGTTCGGGGTCGACTACCTCGGCAACAGGGGGACCTCGGCGCGGTTGGGGCGGACCATGGTCGAGCTGTCCGTCCTGGACGGCGAGTTCACCGAGGAGGAGCTCCTCGACCTGCACCGCTCGCTGCGACCAGCGGACGCCGACGCCCCGTCCCGGCTCGCCGCCGTTCCCTTCGCGGAACTGAGCTACTGGGCCCGGCACCACGACGTCGAGATGGTCGTCGTCCCGACCGGGATCTGGCGGTTCGACCGGGACGGGGACACCGCGCACGAAGGGGACTGGGTGACGCCGCCCCACCACGCGGCGCTGCTGGGCACCCTCGGTCTCCCGGAGCGCCTTGGTGGCCTGGCGGTGGACAGCGCCGCCCGCTTCACCAACGCCGAGGGCCGCACCGAGGTCGAGGTCCTCTACAGCGGCGGCCCCGACCGTGGACGGGAGCTGCGCCTGGTCGCGCAGCGCACCGGGCGGGGGCGGCTGGTCGTACCACCCCGGCCCTCCGCGCACGAGTGGGCCACGAGGACGACCACGACCCTGCGGGGGACCACGGTATGGCTCGGCTGGATCGACGAGGACCACGGCCCCTTCGACTGCGTGGGGCGCGCGGCCAACGGTGTCGAGTTCCGGCTGGTCAGCGGCAGTGGGGTGGGCCTGGACCGCCGCTGGTTCGAGTCGGCGTCGACCGAGCTGCTCGCCGGGTGGGATCCACCAGCGCGCTGAGACGCCGGTGCCACCGGCCACGCGGTGCCAGCCCGGCCAGCGCCCCTCCGTCCCGTCCCGCGTCCCGGGCCTCGCCGGGCGGGAGTCCCGAGGTGGTCCCGGGGGAGGGGGCGGTCGGGCCGTACCGACCCGCCGGCCACGGGGCGGTTACCGGATCACCGGGAGAGGGGCCCCACCCGTCACCGGTGCCTCATCCCCGCCGGGGAGAAGGCCCCTCGTCGTCCAGCCTGGTCCGCCACGGGTGGTCGGCACCGAGGTGGTTCCGGAGCCAGGTCCGTCGCCCCTCGTCCAGTCGGGGCAGCACCGCGGCGAAGTCGATCTCGTCGCGGTGCCGGGGAGCCGCCGCCTTGTAGTAGAGCTGCACCTCCGGCGCCAGCACCGGCACCCCCGTCGCGGTCCGCCAGCCGAGCCCGGCCACCGGGCGGCGCACCCGGGGATCCCGGCGGGAGACCCACTCCCCGCCGACGCGTTCGTCGACCATCAGCTGGAGGCGCCAGGGAGCCGAAGCCGTCGGGCGGCACCAGATGTCGTGCACCCGTGTCGGGAGGGGCTCGCCAGGGTCCCAGCGCCGCAGGGTGCCTGGCGGGTCGGCGGCCCACAGCTCCCAGTCGGCGAGGGCGAGCCGGAAGGTCGCGACGTCCGGCCGCAACACGACGACGTCGACGTCGGAGTGCGCGCGGACCGGCCGGCCCACCGCGAGTTCGACGGCGTGCCCGCCGGCGACCCACCACGGGGCGGCGACCTCGGCCAGCAGGGCGGCCACCTCCGGAACACCGAGCGGGTCCCACCGTCCCAGGTCATCCTCCGCGATCACCTCCCCAGCCTGCCACCTCCCGTGAACCCCCGAGGTCCACCAGAGGGCTCAGGCCGGCTGGTCGGAGTCCTAGTTGGTCCGCTTGCTGGGCAGGTGGCGTCCGATGTACCCGACGTAGACCCGGCCGGAGTGCGCCGTGTCGTCGAGGTAGTGCAGGCGTGGGCTGGTCATCCCCTGCTTGGTGATCTTGAAATGGGCGCCCATGAAGGCCCTGCCCTCCGGGCGGACCTCGACGGGTACCGGGAAGGTGCGGGCCGAGCTGAAGTACTGGTTGTTCTGCACGTCGTTCGTCTCGTTGTGCGCGTGGCGGTTCGCGGAGACGCCCCGACAGCCCCGGGGCAGGTCGCGCAGGTAGCCGGCGACGTCCCGCTCGCACCGGCCCTCGGCGCTGGCCGCGGCGTAGTCCTCCAGCGCGACCAGGGCGGCCCAGATCTTGCCCACCCACACGCACAGGGTGTCCTTGTCCGCGAGGGCCCGGGTGATCTGCTGGTCCCCGGTGAAGGCGACGTGCGCCAGCTTGTCGAGGTGTTCGAAGAGCTCCTCGTAGGTGTGCGGTCGGGCGTCGTCGTCGCCGGACGGGGGCTCCAGGTGGGACACCCGGGCGTCCCGCGCCCACAGGGCGAGGGTCCGGCGCAGCCGGGTCTCGACCGTCAGCAGTTCCTCGGCGGTCTCCGCGTGCTCCAGCTGCTCGTCCTCCCAGCCCCGTCGGAGCAGGTCGCGCTCCTCACGCAGCCGGTCGATCTCGGAGGTCCGCTCCCGCAGGCGTTCCGCGATCAACTCGCGCGTCGACCGGGCGTGCCGGGCGGCGGAACCGAGCGACCCGAGCGCGGTCAGGGACTCCACCGTCACCTCCGCGCTGCCCGTGGCGGCGAGCAGGGCCTCGGTCAGGGCGGTCCACCGTGCCCGGTCGACGAGCACCCCCTCCGGTGCCGGCTCGTCCCGGGGGGTGCCGGTGGGCTCGCCGGCCTCCTCCGGGACCGGCTCGCTCCCGTGGTCGTCGGGGGCGGTTCGGGCCGGTGGCGGCACCGCCGGGCGGGCGGGGGCTGCCGGTGATCCGTCGCCGGACAGGCCCGCGACGACCAGGCTGTCCATCTCCTCCTCGAGCGCGCGGTGCGCCCGGAGCACCGCGCCCGGGAGCGGGGAGTTCTCCGCGACCTCCCGCGCCTTCCACCCCAGGATCCTGGCGTTCTCGCGATCGTCGGACTCCACGATCCGCGACAGCCCCAGCAACCGGTGCTGCCGGGCGCCGACGCGGTCGGTCAGGTCAAGACCTGGGCGGTAGCTGCGCAGGCTCCAGGGCGGGACGGCGTAGGCGGGGCCGGCGTCCCGGTTGAACGCCTCGGTCGCCGCCGGATCGAGCACGTAGGTGGTCGCGAGCCCCGTGGTCTGGTTGAGGAGCCGACCGGCCAGGCCCTCCCACCGGGCGAACTCCACGTCGTCACCCCCGGACGATCCGGCGAGGATCGCCAGTCCCCGTCGCCCCGGGTCAGCCAGGACGGTGAGCAGCCAGTCGGTGTCGTCGACACCGACGCGGGCGGGCGCGGGGCGCAGGGTGTGCGCGCCGTCGCGGACGTCCAGCACCTCGGTGAGGGCGGTGGCCAACCGGGGTGTTCCGGTCCACACGCGGCGGTCGCTGGTTCCTCGCGGTCCGGGGGACTCGACGTCGAGCCACAGCCACGGTCGGTCCCGCTCCCGCCTGGGCACCGCGACGGTCAGCTGCGTGACCCAGCCGCGTGGCTCCCGGATCCGAGCCCGCACCTGGTGGGAGCCGTCCCGTAACCGCCGTTCGAGCAGAGCTCCCTCCACGTCCCGTTCCAGGCGCACCGACCGCCCGGGGGTCAGCGCGTCGGCCTCGTAGCCCTTGCCGCGCAACCAGGAACGCAACTGGCCGAGCACGATTCTGACGAGGTGGTCTCGGTCGCCGTGGACTTCGCCGAACATGCGGTACCCGAGCATGGCTCCTCCGGACGGGATCGCGGCTGGACCGGTCGGACGCCGTGAAGTGCCCGGGCGCGCTGCTCTCGCCGCACCCCTCGTCGGCGGCGGGGACACCGGACCGAGGGGTGGCTGAGCTGTCGGACGGAGGGTGCGGAGTTGGACGGGCGGGGCCTGGAGCACGGGAACAGCGGAACGGGGAGTGCGCGGCGTTCGGCCGGGTGGTCCAGCCTAGCGCGCCCACCACCGGGGCCGCGGCGGTTCCTGGCCGAGGATTCCTTGGTTGACCAGCCAGTTCGTCGAGCGGACGTCCTTCGAGGATCGGGGCGAGCGGCGGAGGGACCCCGGGAGAGCCCTCGCCCCCGTCAGGTGAACGGCGGCCGACCACCCCGCCCCCGGAAGTCGCCCTGCCGATCCGCTGGTGCCCGGCCCCGCCCCGGACGCGTCCGGAGCTGCTCCGCTCGCGGGCGTGGCCACCGGAGCGGGAGGTCGGCGCCAGCCGCCGACCTCCCGGCCAGGGTGGACGGTCGGTGCCGCCACCCGAGGAGGAACTCAGGCGGCGTCCAAGGCGGCTCGGACCTCCTCGGGCAGCACCAGCTGGGCGCCGTCCAGCGCCTCGTCGAGCTGGGCGACCGCGCTCACCCCCACGATGGGCGTGACCACCGGATCACCGGACGACATCCAGGCAAGGACGACCTGGTTGACGGTGGCCCCGACGGCGTCCGCCGCGTCGCGGAGCGCCCTGAGACGCCGTGCGGAGGCCGCGCCCCGGTACTCCGGCGCCAGCGGGGTGTCCGGCCGGGTGTAGGCACCCGAGAGCAGGGGGGAGTAGCCGACCAGGTTGAGGCCTTCCGCGCTGGCGTGCGCCAGGTCCTCGTCGTCGAACGCCCGCTGCGGACCGAAGGGGACCGAACGGTCCGGGACGAGGTAGGTGTACCGCTGCTGGAGGTGGGAGCACCGGGGCCAGCCGTGCCGGGCGGCCAGCTCCAGCGCGGCCACCGTCCGCTCGCGGCGGTGGTTGCTCAACCCGATGTGGGACACCTGACCGGCGGCGACCAGTTCCGCGAACGCGCCCAGCGTTTCCTCCAGGTCGGTCGACTCGTCCTCCACGTGCGCGTAGAGGAGATCCACGGAGTCGGTGCGCAGCCGCTCGGCGCTGCGCTCGAACTGCTCGCGGATGACGGCAGCCGACAGGCCCTCCGCCTGCTCCGGCCACGGCGCCCCGAGGGTGGCCGGCCGCGAGCCGACCTTGGTCGCCACCACCATCTCCTGGTGCGCTCCTCGGTCGGACAGCCACCGGCCCAGCACGGCCTCCGACTCGTCGCCGGTACCGCCGTCCGCCCAGAAGCAGTAGCAGTTCGCGGTGTCGAGGTGGCGGCCTCCCCGTTCGGCGAACCGATCGAGGATCTCCCGCGAGCGGTTCTCGTCGACCCGGGTGCCGAAGTACATGGTCCCCAACCACGGTCCGGGAGCCTCGGGGCCACGGGTGGGGTTGTCGCCGATGGGGTTCGTCACGGTGTTCTCACGACCTCGTCTCGTGTCGGTCAGCTTGGTGGGCGGGAGGTTCCCGCCGGCCCTCGACGGCGGGGGGTAGCAGGGAACGGAACAGGTTCTCGTAGCGGTCGAGGCAGCTCTCGACCCCGAACTCCTGGCGCGCCCGGTCGCGGCCCGCCTCCCGGGTCGCCGTGTCCCAGGTGAGGGTCGATCGGAGGGCGTCCCGCAACGCCGGGACGTCGCGGGGCGGCACGATCTCGCCCATCCCGGTCGCCAACACCGGGAAGCGGCCGCCGGGGAGGTCGGTGGTCACCGAGGGCACCCCGCACATCATCGCCTCCGCCTGCGCGATGCCGAAGGACTCGGCGACCGAGGGCAGGGCGAACACGTCCACGGAGGAGTAGAAGTCGTTGATCTCCCGCCCGCGCAGCAGGCCCAGCACGCGGATGCGGTCGTCCCTCGCCGCCGCCGCCCGGACCATGTCGATCACGCTGCCACCGGCGACGGTCTCGTAGTCCCCGCCCAACAGCAGGCGCGCGTCGGGGTCCTCGATCTCACCGAAGGCCCGCACCAGGTACTCCAGGCCCTTGTCGGGAACCATCCTGCCGAGGAACCCGATGTGCGGGCCGGTGGTCTCCCGGTACCCGGGCTCACCGCCGGACCTGTCCAGGCACGGAGCGGGGATCGCGGTGAGTCGGGCGTCGGTCAGCGTCGGCCACTGCTCCGAGTGCCTCGCCTGGTCCTCGCTGTTCACCACGACCGCCGTCGAGCGGCGCAGCGCGGTGCGCACCGACCGGCGCACCACCCCCGTCGCGATCCTGTTGACCAGGCCGGGTGGCAACCACAGGTCGATGTGGTAGGTGCTGACCACCGGGACCCGGAGCCGGGGGACCAGGACCGCCGCCGACTCCAACATGGGCAGGTGCAGGTGCAGGACGCGCGAGCGACGCGCCACCCGCCGCACGGTGGAGGCGAAGGACGGGCTGACCGTGCCCCGGCCCACCGTGGCCACCACCGGTGTCCGGTGGACGTCCACACCCCCCAACCGCTCCCGCGTCGGCAGCGCCGGGTCGTGGCGGGCGGCGACGACGGCGACCCGCCACCCCCGCTCGGCGAGCCCCTCGGCGACCACTCTGGCCACCTCGGTCAACCCGCTGACGTAGGGCGCGTAGTAGTTGACCGCCACGCACAGGTCGTAGTCGACGGCCGGCGACGGAGCTGAGGTCACGAGGCATCACTTCCCGAGGAGGAGATCGAGGGGGGAACGCGGCCGGCGGAGGGGACCGCGACCACGGGGGACGGCGTCCGCCTCGCCCGCCGGCGCCCCGACCAGGAGCTGTGGGCGAAGAGCGTGACATCCGCCAGAGCGAGGAGCAGCCGGCTGATGGTCGCCACCACCACCGCCGCCGGCACCGGGAGGCACGTGCTCAACATGAGGACCAGCACGCCCTCCCGGACCCCGAGGCCGTCGGGCACGAGGAAGGCCAGGCTGCCCGCCACCATCGCCAGGGCGAACCCGCCGACCGAGGGCAGCACGGCGGCCGCCGGGTCCGCTCCGAGCCCGACCGCGAGCACCCACACGTGCGCGCCGGTCACCAACCAGGACAACACGCACAACCACACCGAACGGCGGAGCGGGGCCAGTGGTACCGGCGCGAGCCGGGCGCGCACCGCCGGAACGCTGGTGGCCAGGCGCGTCGCCAGCCGGAGCAGCCACGGGGTCAGCAGCAGCACCAGGACCGCGCAGGCGACGGCGCCGAACACCAGCCACTCGTCCTCCCACCGGGCCGCCGCCACCGGCAGGGCGACCCCGGCCCCGGTCGCCACCGACACGGCCAGGTACACGCCGAAGGCCGCCGTGATCTGCGCCGCCCTGATCCCGAGCCCGGCCGCGAGCTGGGCCTGGAGCACCACCGACCACATCACCCCCGGTACGTACTTCCCAATCGCGCCGGCCGCGAACAGCCGAACCGCGTCACGCGCGGACACGGGACCAGCCAGCGCCACCAGCGGTGCCCGCCACGACAGGGCGGTCACCACGACCCCGAGCACCACGGGCACGAACGCGGCGGCCAACAACCCGGGGTGGAGCGCGCCGAGCGCGGCCCCCAGCTCGTCGCGTTGCTCCACGATGCCGTGCCCGACGAACACGGCGGCGGCCAGCAGGATCCCCACCGTCACCGTGGTCCGCAGCCAGCGCAGGCCCGCCAGTCTGGTGACGGTGGCGAGCAGCGACGCCACCAGCGTCCTCGGCCCCTCGTCGTGCCGGGCGGGCGCACTGGCGCCGACGGCGGGACCTCCGGGCCCCGCCCCGTCCGTCTCCCGCTGGGGGTGTGGTGCCGACGCGACGGCGGCGCCGTCAGCCTCGAACCCGGCGACGTCCCGGGCGTCGCGGTACCCGCTCACCGGTCCCCTCCTACCGAGATGCGCGCGATCTGCACGGAGTGGTCGGACAGGCCCGCCGGGTCCTCCAGCCGGTAGTCGTGGGCCACGACGCCGTTGCGGACGAACATCCAGTCCAACCGCCACAGCCGGAGCGCGGAGCTCAGGTCCCAGGACACCGGGTGCACCGAGGACCCCGCGTCCGCGGCGTCCTGGCCGAGGTCGCGGATCCGGCGCAGGTCGCCCATGGCCGGGGTGGTGTTGAGGTCACCCCCGATCACCCCCGGGCGTTCGTCCCGGGTCGCACTCGCCCGCAGCGCGTCGTAGGCGGCGACCCGCCGCTCGTCGCGGGCACGCAGCGTCCGGTAGAACTCGCCGGACAACGGGCTCAACGTCGGGTCCATCTGGGCCCGCACGTGCACGTTGTAGGTGGACAACGCGGCACCTCCCGGAGCGGCCACGTCCACCCGGAGGACGTCGCGGTGACCGACGGCGGGCACGTCGAGGACGGGGAGCCGGGACAGCGTGACCAGGTGGCCCCTGATCACGATGTCGTAGTCGGGGAAGCGTGCCTCCAACGCCGCCTCCTCGTCGATCGACACGATGCGGCCGTCCACGAAGTCCAGGTACTCCTGGAGGAGGTAGACGTCGGCGTCGAGATCACGCAGGTGCTGGTAGAAGTCATCGGAGTCGTCGGTGCGATCCCAGTACTCGGTGTTCCAGGACACCACCGTCACGGTCGGGCCGGCCGGGTCCCCGGGGCCGGGCGTCAGCACCCCCAGGGTCAGACCGCTCTGCGGCACCGCCGCGACCAGGCCGACGAGGGCCACCGCGAGCAGCCGCCAGCCGCCCCGTACCAGGGGCACCGCGAGCGCGAGCGACGCCGAACCGACCAGGTAGGCGATCGGCGGCACCACCGAGAAGGCCAGCCAGAGGTGCCACCGGCCGGACACCACGAGGTTGAGCAGCACGAAGGCCGTCCAACCGCAGGCCGAGACGCCAACCAGCGTTCGGAGGACGTGCCGCGCCCGCCCACCCCCGCCCGCGTCCGGCCCGCCGCCGCCCGGTGGCGGGCCCGGGTTCCGCGTCAGCACCGCGTCAGCCACCAGCCACCCCCTCACGCAGCGCATGGCTCACCGGCCGCTCGCCCGCCGGCCGGTAGCGCCGGCGGAAACCACGGGAGGTCACCCAGCGCAGGACCCCGCACCCGGCGGCGGCCGCGGTGGTCACGTTCATCAGCCAGTGCAGCGGTACCACCGCCGCCAGGAACCGGGCACCACCGTGGCCGAGGGCGGCGCGGAACAGCGCGCGATCGCAGAACGCGAACGCGGTGAACAGGGCCAGTGGAACCGCGGCGCCCGGCCACCCCAGGAACAGCGGGAGCGGGGCGGAGGCCAGGGACAGCGCGGCCGATCCGACCGCCACCGGCCGGTAGGCCGTGTCCCGGGTCGACGGCCGCGCCCCACCCGGCCGGGCGAAGAGGGCCACCAGCGGCACCGACCGCGTGAACTGCTTGCGCAGCAGGACACCGAGCCGGTCGTCGTCATCGTGCCGGCCCAGGACCTCGGGGCTCAGCACGATCCGGGACACCTCGGCCATCCGCGCCCCGTACTCGACGTCCTCGGTGGAGCGGAGGTTCTCGTCCAGCGGTCCGACCTGGTCGAACACCGACCGGCGGATGGCCCCGAGCGAGAAGAACGCAGCCCGCACGTCCCCAGCGCACCGACGACGCCACAAGTGCCCGTGGAACACCTTGTACCGCTCGACGGCACCGTCGTCGACCAGCGGCACCGAGTCGTAGATGCCGCACACCGACCCGACGTCGGGTTCCCGGCGCAGCAGCTCCACCGCCGTGGCCAGCGCGTCCGACGCCAGTTCGACGTCCGAGTCGAGGAAGAAGAGCACCTCCCCCCGGCTGGCCGCCACACCGGTGTTCCGCGCCGCCGACACCCCCTGGTTCGGGGTGCGGATGACCCGGCAGTCGAACCGGCTCGCCACCGCCACCGAGTCGTCGGTGCTGCCGTCGTCGACGACCAGCACCTCCACCCGGGGGTAGGTCTGCCCGAGGACCGCCTGGAGGCAGCGGCCGAGGGTGCGCGCGTAGTTGAAGTTGGGGATGATGACCGACACCAACGGCGTCCAGTCCGGTGCGCCCCGCCCTGGATCGGGGGCGGCTCCTCCCGGCGGCGCGACCCGCCCGGCGCTCACAGGGCACCCGCCACGACGAGCACCGCCAGCCACAGGCCGGCGTTGACGACGGTCGGCACGTCCCGGAACAGGTCGGATCCCGGGTCGCCGCCGGTCCGCCGCACCGTGACGAGCTGGAGGTACCGGAAGACCGCGAAGGCCGCCAGCGGGAAGGTGAGGACCACCAGCGCCGAGGCCGCGGCGGTCGGACCGAACCCGACGAAGTTCGCGTAGCTGAGCAGCGCCGCGGCGAGCGTGACGACGATGACGTGGTCGAGGAACGTCACCGAGTAGCTGGCCAGGGTGGGGCGGTGCGCCAGCGCGGCCGGGTCACGTTCGACCAGGGTCAGCTCGTGGCGGCGTTTCCCCACCGCCAACAGCAGGCACGCGCAGTACACGCAGATCATCAGCCAGGGGTCGATGGCGGCGCCGACCGCCAGCGAACCGGCCACCGCCCGCAGGACGAACCCGGTGGCCACCACGGAGACGTCGACGAGCGGGCGGTTCTTGAGCACCAGGCAGTAGGCGAGGTTCAGGGCCAGGTAGCCGCCGATCACCAGGGACACCGCCCACGGGAGCAGCAGCGACCAGAGGACCATCGCGGCGCACCCCGCCGCGATGAGGAACCACGCGGTCGCGGTGCTGACCCGGCCGCTGGCGAGCGGGCGGTTCCTCTTCACCGGGTGCAGCCGGTCGGCCTCCCTGTCCCGCAGGTCGTTGAGCACGTAGACGGTGGAGGACGCCGCGACGAAGGCCAGCACCGTCGCGAGGAGCGGCCAGAGTCCGGGCAGGACGGCGGCGGGTGCGGTCAGCAGTGGGGGGAGCACCACCACGACGTTCTTCACCCACTGCTTGGGCCGGACCAGGCGGAACAGGTCCCGGGGCCCGGCGCGCCCCGATCTCGCCGGGGCCAGCGGTGCGCTCCCCCTGGCGGAGGCGTCGCCGGTCGGGGGCGGGGTGGAGGGCGGATCGACGTCCCCGGGTCGGGGAGCGGGCAGCGTCGGGGTCTGGTTGGTCTCCAGTGCGTGGTCCACGCGGTTCCTCTCGTCCGGTTGTCCAGTCCCCCACCGGAGGTGGGCGGTCCGGGGCTGGCCTCGGTCGCGCGGCATCGTCGCCGGGCGAGGGAGCGGTGTTCGGGAGCCGATCAGGGGTTGGCGGAGCAGCACGCGGCGCACCGGTCCGGGGAGTCCGGCCGGCGTGCCGGTGAGGCCCCCGTTCGGGGGGTGAGATCAGAAGAAGGCCTTGGCCAGGCGCAGCGCGCCCTGCTTCCACGGGTCCCGGTGGGTCCGCCCGGTGCGTGTGACGGCGTGGTCGGTGGCCCGTCCGCGCCACCACTCGTAGGTGCGCAGCAGGGTCTCCCCGTTGCTGTACCGGGGTTCGAACCCGAGCACCCGGCTCGCCCGGCTGGTGTCCACGTAGGAGTCCCGGACGAGTTTGTGCACCAACCGCTTGTAGACGGGGGAGAGGCGGAGCGCCGCCAGCCCTCGGAGCACGGCGACCGCCGGCAGCACCGGCACACCGACGACCCGCCCGCCGTGCCCGGCCGCGTCCAGCACGCCCTGGAAATCCTCCCGCAACGTGCCGAACCTCGTGGCACCAACATTGAACGTGTCGTTCACCGTGGCGTCCGGCATTCGTAACGTCGCGCGCACCACCGCGCAGAGATCGTCGACATCCAGCATTTGGGCCCGTTTTCGCCCTCCTGCTGGGAGCGGAAATGACCGGCCCTCGTCCGCCCATTCGAAGAGCATGGAAAACAGGCCGAGACGTTCCTCCCCGAGAAAGGTTTTCGGGCGCAGGACCGGTGCGCACAACCCGGAATCCCGTTCTCGCTCGACCAGGATCTCCGCCGCCCTTTTCGCCTCGCTGTAGGGGTCGACGGGGCGGCACGGGTAGTCCTCGGGAGTGGGGCAGTCCTTCGGTAGCCCATACACCGCGGTCGACGACACGTGCACCAGTCGGGGGACACCGGCGGCCCGGACGGCGCGGAGCACCGAGTCCGTGCCGTCGACGTCGACGGACCTGATCTCGGACGCGCGGTGGCTCGGGAGCGCCGCCGCCGCGTGCACCACCGCATCAGCTCCGCTGAAAATCCTGGTCAGCGTGGTGGTGTCCCGAATGTCCGCCGTGTGGAATGTCGCGCGGTCCCGGGTCCGGGCCGGTGCTGGGCGCAGGTCGACCCCCACCCACCGCACCTCGGGCCAGTCCTGCGCGACCAACGCCGTCCCGAGCATCCCCGCCGCCCCGGTGACGACGACGCGCCGGGGTTCCGCGGCGGCCCCCGGTTCCCGGGCCCCCCGCGTCCCCACCTCGGCGGCGGAGTTCTTCTCCGTGTGTCCCGACATCATGTGCCCTCCAGCTTTCCGGACGTGCTCCCGCCACGTCGGACAGCCCGAAGGGGTTGGCAGCGCCGCCAACTCGCCGAATCCGGGGTGTCCGAAAAAGGGAGACGGTGATCGGCGGCGGTGCCGTCTGGAATGTTCCGGACGGACACTAACCAGTGCTGAATGCGGGTGCAAGGAGTTTCCGTCGGCGGTCCGGAATTGCGCGGTTGGGATGAGTTGGGTGGCCTCCGGAACGCCTACCCGAGGGGGCCGAAGGGTCGATCGATCCTCAAGTGCCGCTGACGCCATCCGGCGGACACCCGCGGCGGCCGGACCCGTCGATCGAGGGGAAGCGCGCCGGAGCGGCCCCCTGGCGCGGTGCCTGGCGCCGGCAGGGCGGCGGTCCTCCCCGGCGGCTCGCGCCGGGGGCGCCACATCCCCGGTCGGGTGTGGCCGGCTGGTCATGTCCCGCCCGCACCACCGGGCAGCTGTGATCTGCTGGGCTCCGTCGCCCGTCGCCCGTCGCCCGTCGCCCGTGCAGCATCAGGACCGTCACACCGGTAGCGGGTCCTCCGACGCGGGAGCGCGGACGGCGGGCCCCGCCCTTCCCGAGCCGGTGCCGTGGAGCCGGCGGGCGCGGCGCGACCCCGAACGTGCCGCCGGACGATCAGGGCTGGGCGGGACGGGTTGGTGACCGGGGCCGGGCGCCGGGGGCCCGCTCCGGCGGCGGGTGACGCGACGGCGCGGGCGACCAGGCCCACCGAACCGCCCCGCCGAACCCGGCGGAACACCGGTCCCGGCCGCGTGGTGCGGGCCCACCCGGTCGAGGGCCGGTCGCCGCCGACCCGCTCCGACTCGCCGCGCGGGACAGGGACTGAGCGACGCGGTTCCGGTCGCGTCGCCGGAGGACCCGCCAGGCTCAGGGCGAGGTCCCCACCGTCGCCGGCCGGCTGGGCAGGGCACCCCGCCGGGCATCCCGCCGGACGGACCAGCTGCCCCACAGGAAGAACACCACGTCCGCGAGGACCAACAACACCCGGCTGGCGGTGGCCACCACGACCGCCGCACCGAGCGGCAGACAGGTGGTGAGGAGCGCGACCAGCACCCCTTCGCGGATGCCGAGGCCGTCGGGAACGACGAAGGCGATGTTGCCGGCCACCGTCGCCAGCGCGAAACCACCCACGGCTGGCAGCACCGCCTCGACGGGATCGGCTCCCAACCCGACGGTCAACACCCAGAGGTGCGCGCCCGTGACCAACCAGAACAGCGCGCAGATCCACACGCCTCGGCGGAGCGGGGCCACCGCCACCGGCACCAGCCTGGACCGCAGTGGGCGGAGCCGGGCGGCCCACCGCAGGCAGAGGGCCAGCGACCACGGGATGAGCACGAGGGCCGCCGCCGCACCCGCCAGCCCCCCGAGCAAGACCAGCACCCCGCCGTCGAACATCAGCGCGGACACGGGGAGCGCCACCAGGATCCCGGCGGTCAGCGAGACCATGAGGAACGCGCCGAAGGCGGCGGTGAGGTGCGTGGCGGTGACGCGGTGGCGTGCGGCCAGCGAGGCCTGGAGCACCACCGACCACACCAGGCCGGGCACGTACTTGCCCAACACCCCCACCGAGTACAACCGAACGGTGTCCCGCGCTCCGAGCGGGGTGGACAGCGCCTGGAGGGGTTCACGCCACGCCAACGCCATCAGGGCCACGCCGAGCAGGGCCGGGAGGAAGGAGAGCAGCAGGACCAGGGGGCTGAGGTCGCGCGCCGCGTCCCCGATCTCACCACGCTGGTCCCACAGCCCCCGCGTCACGATCACGGCGGCGGTGACGAGGATCGCGAGGGTGATCGTCGCGCGGACCCAGGGGAGCGCGACGAGCCGCCGCAGGGTGTGGGCCGCGTGACGCGCCCTCCCGGCTGGCGCGCGCGCCTCCTCCTGGCCGGGGGCAGCCGTGTCCGGCCCGGCCCCGTCGTTCGACGGCGTCGCCGGTGCCCCGCCTCGCTGGTCCTGAGCTGGTTCGCCCTCCGGAGCCACGCGAACGGCGGTGCCGGCGGCCGGTTCGCGGTCCGGCGAGACCGGTTCCTTGGTCTTCTCGGTCATCGGTGCTCCTCCAACGCCACGGTGGCCGACCGCCCACCGTGGTCCGACGGTCCTGCGGTGCGGATCGGGTTGAACGCACGGAACTCACCTGGGATGCGCCGCCCCGGTCGCGGCCGCCGACCCGGGGGCACGGGCGAGCCGGGGACGGGAGGCGGGCCTGCTCGCCAGCGGCCTGGCCGTCGAACTCGGGGGCGGAACCGTCTCCTCGCGGAGGAACCGGGCCGGGCCGGCCGTTGGAGGAGGGCCACGAACCGGGACGAGGTCGCCTAGCGGACGTCTCGGCAGTGCTCGGCCCGTGCCCGGTGCCGGTGGCGGCACCTCTCACCGGCGGAGTGGGACCGGCCGCGCGGTGTGCCGCGCCACGGCGAGGAGGTGGACTCGTCCGGCGGCCCACCAGCAGAGAGAACACAACCGGTCGCTCCTCGCCGAGAAACGTCCCCGCACCCGGACCGATGCGTGAGAACAGCATTGTTTCGCTTCCCACCAGTTTTCTCGGCGGTCGCCTCTTCGGAACTCTACGACTTCCGCGCGGGAAGGAGGTAGTCCTCGTCCTGGTGGTGGGAGTGTCACGGTCGGTGGACGCGGGGGGAGGCCGGACCGCTGGCCGGGGATGGGGTGATCGGGGAAGGCCCATGCCCCCTGTCGCGTGGATGTTCGCCCAGGTGAGAGTCTTGCCGTGTCCGTCGAGGCCTTCGCGACCCGCCACCGGGAGCGCCTCCCGCCGCCGGCGGGAGGCGCGACACGAGCCGCCAGGTGGTGACCCGGAGTGACGGAGTGGGCGTCGTCGTGCCCGGCGAAATGAGACGGGAAATGTGTCGTCCGGACGGGTGAAATAGTAGAACGGGGGCTGGCGGGAACGCCGCCGTTGTTCCTTCTTTCGGAGGAGAGAACTGGCGGCCGGGTGCATATCGTGTTCGTTTTCCCCGCGCTCCGGGGTCGGATCGGGACGTGGCCGGTGAATCACGTGGTCGCACCTGGTCGGCGTGCCGGGACCGGGGGCGGACCACGCGTCCTCGTGCCGCCAGGGGTCGAGGTCGTCCGCGCGGTCCCCGGGGATCGTCCCGGCGCGGTGGAGGTGGTGCCAGCACCACGTCCGGTCGCCCCCTCCGCGACGCGGACGCCGGGGAGCGGCGTCGTCGGACCGGATCCGGTGTCGGCACGAGCCGTCTCACCCGAGGCCGACCGCCCCGCCCCCGGGGCCGGGACTGGCGGTCCACGGGTCGGGCTGGGCGCTCGCGATCACCACGCGCGAAGGCCACCGGCCGTGGGGACCCGTTCCGGGACGGGCCCGGCACCCCCCCCGGCCGCGTCTCGTCCCCGGGCCTGGCGCGGGGCACGGACGCCCCGAGGCCGGACGACGGCAGGTGGCCCGAGCTCAGGCGGGCTCGGGGCGAACGAGGAGCCGTCGCGGGGCGGGGATGCGGCTACGAGGTCCCCGGACACGGCGAGGGCGCGCTCCCCCGGGGGGAAACGCGCCCTCGCCGTCGTTGACGAAGCCTCAGATGACGCTCACGCCGGTGGCCTGCGGGCCGCGCGTGCCCTGGCCGACCTCGAAGCTGACCCGCTGGTTCTCCTCCAGGGTGCGGAAGCCGTTGCCCTGGATCTCCGAGTAGTGCACGAAGACGTCGGGACCGCCGTCCTCGGGGGCGATGAAGCCGAAGCCCTTCTCGGAGTTGAACCACTTCACGGTGCCCTGAGCCATGCCTGTCTCCTCTGTGGATGGCGTGTACGTGTCGCCGCCGGTGCCGCGACCCGGGTCGTCTCAGACGGGAGCGTTCCCCGACTCTGCCTTGAGGAAAACCACATGCCCACCACGACGTTTCGCGAGCGCGTCACACGAACACAAAACGACGACCGACGACAGTGAATCACATCCATCTCCCGACCGCCCGTCGATCACCTCGCGTGTCGGCCTCCCGGCGGTCCGGGAACCCCGCCGCCGGGAGGCGCGGACGGGGGCTCCCCGGTGGCCGGGGAGCCCCCACTCGCCTCTCCGGGTCAGCGCCCGCCGCTGGTGGTGAACCCGCGGACCGCGGAGCGGGCCGTCACGCCCTCGGCGTCGCTCACCTCGGCGAACCAGGCGTAGCGGGTGCCCTCTCGCAGCCCGCTCCACTCCAGGGCCGCCTCCCGCCCCGACTCGGTGGGGACGGTGCCGATCTCCGCCATGGGCCTGAGCAGCCCGAGACCGGTGGTCTCCACCTTCCTGGGGGTCAGGAGGTCGACGTCCAGCACGAACTCGTCGTCGGCGTCGCCGTAGCGGCCCTCGCCGTCGTACTCCCACGAGTTGTGCTCGCCCAGCGACGGGGAGTAGGTGTTCACCGCCATCCGCCCGGCGTCGGCGTCGAACTGGAGCAGGCGCAGGAACCCGGTCCTGCGCTGCCCGTCCACCTCGAACGCCTGGTAGTCGGCGAGCATCTCGACCACGGTCCGGTCACCATCGCCGACCTCGTGCTGGACGACGGTGGACACGCCGTGGAAGTGGCCGGACAGCACCAGGAACACGTTGTCGTGCGGTTCGACGAGCTCGTCCCAGAAGACGTCGCCCTGGGCGGTCCACCGCCCGTTCTCCCGGGTGGCGCGCTCGCCCTCCGGCCGCAGGTACTCGTGGGTGCCGAGGATGACGTTGTGGTCCGGGTGCGCCTCGATGACCCGACGGGCCCAGGCGATCTCCTCGGGGTCGGCGAAGTAGCCGACGCTGAGCATCAGGAAGTCCAGCCCGCCGGCCTCGACGAGGTCGTAGTGGCTGCTGTTGTCGCCCTCGCGCCACGACCCACCCCACCACGGCTTGTCCTCGTAGCGGTCCGGCCCGAAGTACTCGTTGTACAGGTCGTTGGTCAGGCCCCACTTGTTGTCGTGGTTGCCGGGCAGGATGCCGTTGGGCAGGTCCGCGTCGTCGAGCAGCCGCTGAGCGTCGGAGGCGAACTCGAACTCGTGGCGGGCCCGTTCCTCGCGGTCGACGCCGCGGATCCAGGTCTCGATGATGTCGCCGGTGTGGAACGAGTAGTCGATCTTCCTGGCCTCCTGGTTGGCCACCAGCCAGGAGTTGATCGCCGTGTAGGCCTCGCGGAAGTCCTCGGCGAGGAACTGGGTGTCCGTGACGTGCGCGACGGAGAAGTCGTACTCGTGGGGGTTGGCGAACTCCTGGTTCGGCTCCTCCGAGCCACCGAAGGACTCACCGGTCCGGGGGCCGTCCTGCACCAGCAGGTTCACCGTCCGGCCCCGGACCATGCTCGACACGTCAACCCGGCCCAGCAGGCCGATCTCCTCCCCGTCGACGCCAGCCCCCGCGTCCAACAGCGTCCACTGCCCGGCGCGGTGGTCCCACGCCCTCAGCTGGAGCTCGTTGCGGCCGCTGGAACGCCCCGACCAGCTCACGTGGAACTCCGGGACGTCCCGGAGGTGTTCGCCGACGACCAGTTCGAAGCGCTGGAAGGGGAAGTCACCGGAGCGGTCCTCGCTCACCACCGGTTCGGCACCGGGAGCCCCGGGGACGTGCGGACGTCCCACCCGCTCCTCCCCAGGAACCCGGAGGACGCTCGGGGGAGCCTCGGACGTGGCGCCGGTGAAGGACTTGGTGGCCGAGTCCACCACCGGGATCACCGGGGCGCCCCGGAAGGAGACCCGCATCGTGTCGCCGTTGGGGTGGTGCACCCGGCTCGTCAGCTCCGCGTCCCGGTCCACGACCGCGCCATCCGCCGGTCCGCCCAGCTCGGGCGTCCAGGGCCGGGCCCGGGTGTCCAGCTCCACCGGCTCCAGATCGGCCGGGTCGGGCACCGCCGGGTCCCGGGGCTCCGGGGTCACCAACTCGCCCGGAGTGCGGGGCGCCTTGGCGAAGTCGGCGACGTTGTCCCCGGTCGAGCGCGCCCGCTGGTAGCTCTCCCCCTCGGAGGTCAGCAGCGAGTTGTGCAGGGCCAACCCGAGCACGCAGGGGCTGGTGACGTCCTGGTACCCGAAGTCGGCGGTGCGGACGTAGGCACCGGCGGCGTCGACCAGCCGCTCGTCCGCGTCCTGGAGCCACACGCCGTAACCGTCGTCGTTCAGGCTCGTCGGGTAGGTGGTGTCGGCGACGTCGGCGAGCTCCGAGCCGGCGCGGGCGGCCAGGAAGGTCTCACCGGGGGCGAGGGTCGTGCCCGCCGGGGCGGTGAACTGCGGCGTGGTGACCCGACGCCCGGTGCCGGCGCAGCGGTGCAGCGACCACCCGTCGATGCTCACCGGCTCGTCACCGTAGTTCGCGATCTCGACGAAGTCGTCGTTCGTGCCACCCGGACCGGCGTTGGCGAACTCGCTGATGCGCACCGGTCCGAACTCGAAGGGCTCCTCGACCAGGTCCTCCGGGTCGTGGATGACCAGCTCGCCGGGTGTGCGGGGTGCCTTGACGAAGTCCGCCCGGTTGTCCCCGGTGGAGCGGTGGCGCTGGTAGCTCTCGCCGTACCCGTAGTCGAGGGTGTTCGGCAGGCGTTCGCCCTGGGCGCAGGCGCTGTCCAGGTGGTCGTAGACCGACACCGCGTCGACGATGGCACCGTCGGCGTCCTCCAGCAGCGCGCCGAAGCCGGCGTCGTTGAAGCTGACGCCGTAGCGCGCGTCCGGGTCCTCCACCGTCGACGCCGAGCCGGCCCGGCTGATCACGTAGGTCTCGCCCGGTTGGAGGACCTTCTCGGGCAGCGGGTCCAGCTGGCGGGTGCCGGCGTCCCGGCGGCCCGTGGCGGTGCACCGGTAGAAGCTCCAGCCGGTGATGTCCACGGGCTCGTCCCCGAAGTTGGCGAGCTCGACGAAGTCGTCGTTGGTGCCGCCGGGCCCTCCGTTGGCGACCTCGCTGAACAGGACGTCACCCGGGCGCGCCCCCTCGTCGGGAGTGGTCGCGTTCGGCGCTCCGGGTGTGCGGCGGGCGGCGATGAAGTCGGCGGCGTTGTTCCCGGTGGAGGACACCCGCTGCCAGCTCTGCGCCCGCTTGTAGTCGAGCGTGTTCGGGATGTTGGCGCCCTGGGCGCAGTCGCTGTGCACGTGCGCGGGGTAGACGCCGACCGAGTCCACCATGCGGTGCTCGGCGTCCTCCAGGTACACGCCGAACCCGTTGTTGTTGAAGCTGACGTCGTACCGGGCGTCCGGGTCCTCGATGGTGCTGGCGTTGCCCGACCGGGTGATGAGGTAGCTCTCGCCGGGGGCCAGTCGGACGCCGTCGAGCGGCGGCACCTGCGGGCTGCTCACGTGCGCGCCCTCCCCGGAGCAGCGGAACACCCACCACCCGGTGAGATCGGCCTCGGCGTCGCCGTAGTTCGTCAGTTCGAGGAAGTCGTCGTTCGTCCCTCCGGGGCCCCCGTTGGCGAGTTCGCTGATCCGGACGTCCGGCGTGCCGCCGGCGCTGGCCTGCTCACCAGGGGCGATGACGACCAGGGGGATCGCCAGCGCGGCGGCCAGTGCCGCCGGTAGTGGTCGTGGAACTCCGAGCCGGCGGCTCATGTGTGCTCCCTTGGCTGCGGAAGTGCGCCGGCCCGTGTCGGCGGCGCGCTGACAGCTGCCAACCCTCGACAGCCCGGGTGAACCGTGGCGCGGTGGTCGTTGATCAGGTGGTGAACGGCCGGCTAACACTCACGCGGTTCACACATCGGATCGGCGGTGGCACCGGTCGGGTGAGCGGTGGCCCCCGCCGTTCGGGGCGGTGGGGGAGGGGCCATCCTGGGGAGGTGACGGGATGGACGCCGGAGACCGACCAGTTGGGTGCGTTGCTCGCGGGGACCGCCGAGCGGGCACGCGCGGGGTTCCACCGCCGGAACGGGCGGCTCGGAGCGTCCTCGACGGTGCACGCGGTGCGGCTCCAGCGGTGGGTCGGTGGTGTCGAGGTCCCCGCTCCCGCCTGCCACGTGGGGAGCGGGACCTGGGACTTCACCACCTTCCACCCGACGGGGGACGGGGTGACGTGTCGGCGCTGCCGGCGGTCCGGCGCGGTCGGGGTCACCGATCTCGTGTCCCGTTCGGCCCGGCAGCTGAGCTTCGACGACGCCCAGGACTCCCTCTTCTGAGACGCCCCGCCCCCGGCCCTCCGGAGGGGGCGCGGACGGGGTGCCGCGCCGGACGAGCCCCGGCGGCGCTCGCCGTCGACTCCTGGCGCTCCCGCCGTGCGCCCGCCGCGGCGGACCAGCTGAGCGCGCGCTCCCCGTCGTGGCGGAGACCTCGGACCGTGGGGACGCCCCGCCCTCGGGGGCGCCGGGACGCGTTCCAGGGCTGCGGTGCCCCCGGTGTCCCGACCTGGCGGTCGAGGGCGAGCCGGCCCGCCGATCGGGTGTCCACCGCGCGCCGCGGCGCCCCATCGTCCGCGCGCGGTCGGCGGACGCGGGTTCCACGACGCCGGATGACGTCGGGCCCAGCCGGCGGACCTCGGACCCGGCCGCCGCTCGCCGCTGTCGGTGACTGATCCACGACCTGCGGTGACAGTATTAATTAATTAGTATTTTTTCTTGACCTGGTGTCCGTTGGCGGCCAATACTTCCCCGCAACCGTGGCACCGGGGCCGCGGACGCGAGGTTCGAAGGAGAGCCGATGACGACGATCGCGAGGGGCCGCCGACGGACGGTGTCCGCACTGGTCGCCCTGCTCGCCGCGACGCTGGCCCTGGCGGGCTGCGGCACCAGGATCGGGGAGGGCGGCCGCTTCGGTGTCGTCTACATGGACGCCCAGGGCTACTACGCCGGGGTCCGCAAGGGCATGCAGGACGAGGCCGCCGAGGCGGGTCGCAGCATCCAGCTCCTGGAGCTCAACGCGCAGGGTGACGCCTCCCGCGAGAGCACCTTCGTCGACACCGTGAGCTCCGCCAAGGTCGACGCGCTGGTCCTCTCGCCGGTGTCCGAGACGGCCTCCATCCCCGCCATCCGGCTCGCGCACCGCAGCGGCGTGCCGGTCATCTGCTACAACACCTGCATCGCCGAGGAAGCGGCCCAGGAGTACGTCACCGCCTTCATCCTCGGTGACCCCGTCGAGTTCGGCCGGCTCCTCGGTGACGCCGCCGCCGACCACTTCCTCGCCGAGGGCATCACCGCCCCCAAGATCGGCGTCGTCAACTGCGAACAGGTCGAGGTCTGCGTCCAACGCCGCCTCGGCTTCGAGGAAGCCCTCTTCGCGAAGGTCCCCGACGCCGAGATCGTGGCCAACCAGCAGGGCTCCACCATCGACGAGGCCGTCAACGTCGCCGAGCGGATCCTCACCGCGCACCCGGACCTCGACGCGTTCTTCGGCCAGGCCGGCGGCGCGACGCTCGGCGCGATCCGCGCCGTGCAGGCCAGGAACAAGGTCGGCCAGACCGTCGTCTTCGGCGGCGACATGTCCACCGAGGCCGCCAACGCCCTGGTGGACCACAGCATCCTCAAGGGCAACGTCGACATCTCCGGCATCGCCGTCGGCCGGATGGCCGCCGAGACCGCGCAGCGCGTCCTCGCCGGCGACGAACCGGAGGAGTTCGTCCTCCCCGCGCCGATCGAGCTGTACACCACCCCGGAGGACGGCCAGGAGTGGCTGGAGAACCACCCGGACGGGCTGCCCTGACCCGGACCCCCAGTCCTTCCCCGCCTCTCGCCAGAGATCGGAGCACGTGGTGACCGACAACGACGTCCTCGCCGCCCAGGCGAGCAACGTGACCAAGGAGTACCCGGGAGTGCGCGCCCTCGCCGGCGCGGACTTCGAGATCCGGGCCGGCGAGGTCCGAGCGCTGCTCGGCCGGAACGGCGCCGGCAAGTCCACCCTGATCCGCATGCTGTCCGGTGTGGACGTCCCCGACTCCGGGGACGTGCGCATCGGCGGCACCCCGCTGGGCGACGGCGGCGTCCGCCGCGCCGCCGAACTCGGGGTGTCCACCGTCTACCAGGAACTCAGTCTCGTCCCCTGGATGACCGTCGCCGAGAACCTGTTCCTCGGCGCCTGGCCACGCCGGGGCGGTCGCGTCGACTACGAGGGGATGCGCCGCGAGGCCTCGGCGGTCTTCGCCGAACTCGACCTGCGGATCGACCCCGACCGGATGGTCGCGACCCTCTCCCTCGCCGAACAGCAGCTCGTGGAGATCGCACGCGGGGTGCGCGGCCAACCCGGGGTGCTCATCCTCGACGAACCCACCTCCGCGCTGGCGGTCAACGAGGTCGAGATGGTCCTCGACGTCGTCCGCCGCATCGCCGGCCGGGGCGTCGCCGTCGTGTACGTGAGCCACCGGCTGGACGAGATCCGCCAGGTCGCGCACAGCATCACCGTGATGCGCGACGGCCGCACCGTCGAAACCGTCCCCGCGCGCGACGCCACCACCGAACAGATCGTCGGCCTGATGCTCGGAGGCGAGACCAGCGCGGCGGAACGGCCCGCGACCAGGACCATCGACCGCACCCGCACCCCGCTGCTCAGCATCCGGGACCTCGTCGTACCACCCAAGATCGAGTTGGTGTCCCTCGACCTGCACGCGGGGGAGGTCCTCGGGATCGGCGGCCTGCTCGGCGCCGGCCGCAGCGAGCTGCTCCGGGCGATCGCCGGGTTCGACCCGCCCCACTCGGGTGCGGTCGAGGTCGAGGGCCGCCGTGTCGACCGCCCCTCCGCCCGGCGCATGAAGGAACTGGGAGTCGGGCTCACCCCGGAGAACCGGAAGGCGGAGGGCATCGTCCCCCTGCTCGGAGTCGACGAGAACATGGTGATGTCCGACTTCCGGGCGGTCTCCCGGGGACCGGCCGTCTCACCGTCCCGGGTCCGCGCCGCCGCCACCGCGCTCGTGGAACGGCTCTCGGTGAAGACCGCGCGCCCCGAGACGCCGATCACCAACCTCAGCGGGGGCAACCAGCAGAAGGCCGTCATCGGCCGGTGGCTGCACGCCGGGAGCCGCATCCTGCTGCTCGACGAACCCACCCGAGGCGTCGACGTCGAGGCCAAGGCCCAGATCTACCGGCTGGTACGCGAACTGGCCGCCGCCGGAGCCGGAGTGCTCTTCGTCTCCGGAGAACTCGAGGAACTTCCCCTGGTGTGCGACCGGGTCGTCGCCCTGCACGGCGGCCGCATCCGCGCGGAGTTCAGCGGACCCGACATCACCCTGGACAACATCCTGGCCGCCACGATGGCCGTGGAAAGTGTGGAGCACTGATGACCACGTCTTCGCAACAGACCCAGCCCGGCACCGCCGCGTCCCCCTCGGCCTCCCCCTCAGCCGGCACCGCGCGGCGCCGACGGCTGAACGAGATCGGCCTGCTCGCCGCGATCGTCCTGCTCTACGTCGTCCTCGGCAGCACCGCCTCCGGCTTCCTGTCGCTGGACAACCAGCTCGGCATGCTCCGCGACGCCGCCACCATCGGCATCGCCGCCTGGGGTGTCACCCTCGTCATCATCGCCGGCGAGATCGACATCAGCATCGGACCGGCGGTGGCGTTCTCCTCCGTGCTCGTCGCCAAGGGCGCCACGGCGTGGGGACTGGGCAGCTGGGGCGGCATCGCCCTCACCCTCGCGCTCGGCCTCGCCTGGGGTGCGCTCGCCGGGTGGCTCGTCGCCAGGTTCACCGTGCCCTCCTTCATCGCCACCCTCGGCCTGTGGAGCGTGCTCGGCGGGCTCGGGCTCTACCTCACCGACGCCCTGCCCGTCGCCCTGCCCGACAACGGGCTGTTCCGCACGCTCGGCGGGACGGTGCTGGGACTGCCCACCTCCGCGCTGGTGATGCTCGTCCTCTTCGCGGTCTTCGCCTACGTCGCCCGCTACACCGCCTACGGCCGCTCGATCTACGCCACCGGCGGCAACGCCGCCGCCGCCCGGCTGGCCGGCATCAACACCGGCCGCGTCAAGATCGCGCTGTTCGCCACCACCGGCCTGCTCTCGGCCATCACCGGCATCCTGCTGGCGGCCCGGCTCGGTTCCGGGAACGGCGGCGCGGCCGCCGGCCTGGAGTTCGACGTGATCGCCGCCGTCGTCATCGGCGGCACCCTGTTGGCCGGCGGCCGGGGAAGCCTGCTGGGCACCCTGCTCGGCGTCGCCTTCATCACCGTCATCGCCAACGGCCTGGTGCTGCTGGGCGTCGACTCCTTCTTCCAGAACGTCGTCCGAGGCGTGATCATCGTCGGCGCGGTCCTGGTCAACGTCGCCATCAGCAACCGGGACCGGGCGGTCCGCACCGTATGACCCCGACGACCACCAGAACCCGGTCACGAGCCGAACGGAGACCGACATGACCGCGCCAGCCACCACCCCCGCCACCATGCGCGGTGTCTACCTGCCAGGCGACTCCACCGCCGTGGTCCGGGAACTGCCGGTACCCAGTCCCGGCCCCGGGCAGCTGCTGCTGCGCGTGGGAGCCTCCGGGATCTGCGGCAGCGACATCGGCTACATCTACCGGGAGCACAAGACCCACCGGGGCCAGGACGGACCCGCCTACCGGGGAGTCGTCACCGGGCACGAACCCAGCGGCACGGTCGTGGCCGCCGGACCCGGCTGCCGCGACTTCGGCGTCGGCGACCGGGTGATCGTCTACCACATCGCCGGCTGCGGGCTGTGCGACAACTGCCGGCTCGGCTACCAGATCAGCTGCACCGCGGACTCCCGCGCCGCCTACGGGTGGCAACGCGACGGCGGTAACGCCGACTACCTGCTGGTCGAGGAATCCACCTGCGTCCACCTGCCCGACGAGCTCTCCCACGTCGACGGCGCCCTGATCGCCTGCGGTTTCGGCACCGCCTACGAGGGCCTGCGCCGGGTGGCCGTCAGCGGGGAGGACGACCTCCTCGTCGTCGGCCTGGGACCGGTCGGCCTCGCGGCCGGGATGATCGCCAGGGGCATGGGCGCTCGCCGGGTGATCGGCGTCGAACCGTCGCCGGCGCGACGGGCCTGGGCCAACACCCTCGGCGTCTTCGACGCCACCGCCGAACCGGAGCAGGCGGCCACCGTCGTCGCCGGGCTCACCGGCGGCAGGGGGGCGAGCACCGGGATCGACTGCTCCGGCAGCCGCCCCGGCAGGTCCACCGTCATCGACAACGCGGCCGAGTGGGGACGCGTGTCGTTGGTCGGGGAGGGCGGCACCCTGGAGACGGAGGTGTCCGACGCGCTGCTCCACAAGCAGTTGACCCTCTACGCGTCCTGGGTGACCTCCGTGCCGGTCATGGCCCAGCTCGCCAGGAACCTCGTGCGTTGGGGGCTCCGCCCCGAGGCCGTGGTCTCGGACCGGTTCCCCCTCGCCGACGCCGACGCCGCGTACCGGCTCGCCGCCGGCAACAGCAGGGGCAAGGTGGTCCTGGTGGCGGACGGGGACGACCGGTGACGGCCGGGCGGGGCGACACCACGCCACCACCCCCGGACACCGCGCGCGTCGAACACGACGCCTCGGGGCCGGTTCCGCTGTGCCACCTGGACAACGGACTGGTCAGGGTGACCCTGGCCCCCACCCTCGGCGGCCGGGTGCTCTCGGTCCACGTCGACGGCCGCGAGCACCTGTACCACAACCCCCGGCTGCTCGACGAGGACCTGCGGCCCAGGGACGGCGTCCGCCTCACCCCCACCGCCGGGCCCATGTCGGCCTGGAACAACGTCGGAGGCGACAAGACGTGGCCGGCCCCGCAGGGGTGGGACGGCCCCGACCAGTGGGCCGGACCGCCGGACCCGGTCCTCGACTCCGGCGCCTACCGGCTGACCACCCGGGTCGAGGACGGCGAGGCCATCGCCACCATGACCAGCGACCCGGACCCCCGAACCGGGCTCCGCTCGACCCGCACCGTGCGGCTGCCGGCCGGCACCACCGGCTACCGGCTCGACCTGGAGTTCCACAACGTGTCCGACCGGCGGGTGCGGTGGGGGCTGTGGAACGTCACCCAACTCGTCGGGCACCCGCCGGCCGAGGCCGGGCCGGAGGCCGGCGTGTACGTGGGCCTCGCCGGGTCGGGGCGGCCCACCACGGTGGACCTCGTCGCCGGTACCGCCAACCCCGAGGTCCGCCACGACGGCCGGACCGCACTCGTCCCCGCGCAGGACGTGGTGGGCAAGGTCGGCTTCCCCGACGCCGCCGGATGGCTGGCGCACGTCGCCGCCCACGGCACCCTCACCCAGCGGTTCCCCGTCTGGGAGGAGGCCGAGTACCCGGACGGCGGCTCCCGGGTCGAGGTCTGGCTGGAACACCCCCTGGACCGGCCCCTCGACCACCTGGGCGGCCTCCAACCCCGGGACCGGGTCGTCGAGTGCGAGGCACTGGGCCCCTTCACCTGGCTGGACCCCGGCGACCGCGCCAGCCTGCCCGTCGACGTGCGCTTCGGTGCCACCCGGGACGCCGTCACCTCGGTGACCGACGCCGGGTACTGGACGCGCCCGCTCGGGCTCGTCGCCGACCCCGGCACGGGACGGTGGCGGCTCACCGGGGTGTTCGTCCCCGACAGCGTCGGCGCCCTCCGGGCCACCTGCCACGACGGCGGCGGCACCGAGATCGCGGTGGTGGACCACGACGGGCAGCGGCCCGGCCGGCCCGCGACGCTCCCCGAACTCCCCGAGCTGCCCCCGGCGGCCACCGAGATCCGGCTCTCGGTGCTGCGGCGGGCGGACGCGACGCCGGTCGACGTCGGAGTGGTCCGCCGTGGGTGAGAGGGTCGATCGACAACCAACACCGGCCCGGCGAGGACGGGCGGGTTTCCGAAGGACGAGGTGGGACAGGTGAACAGCACACCCCAGGAGGGCACCCCCCGTGCCGGGGAGTCCCGGTTCGCCGGCCGCACGGCGGTCGTCACCGGCGCGGCCTCGGGGATCGGGGCCGCCACCGCGCGCCGCCTCGCCCAGGAGGGCGCCGCCGTCGCCCTGCTGGACGTCGACGACCGGGTGCACGACGTCGCGACCGCCATCCGCGACGACGGTGGGCGGGCGCTGGGCCTGCGCAGCGACGTCGCGGACGAGGACGCCTGGGACCACGCCGTGACCACAACCCGCCAGTCGTTCGGCCCGATCGGCGTCCTGGTCAGCAACGCCTATACCGTCGACGTCCGGGCCGCCCACGAGATGAGCCGCCAGTCCTGGGACCAGCAGCTCGCCGTCAACCTCACGGGTACCTTCCTCGGATTCCGGGCCTGCCTGGGAGACCTGCGCGCCCAGCGGGGCGCGGTGGTCCTCACCTCCTCGGTGCACGCCGTCGTCGGACTGCCGGGGAGGCCGGCCTACGCCGCCACCAAGGGCGGGTTGACCTCGCTCGGGCGGCAGCTCGCCGTCGAGTACGGACCCGAGGTGCGCGTGACCTGGGTCCTGCCCGGACCCATCCTGACGGCGGCGTGGGACGAGGTGTCCGAGGAGGACAGGGTTCGCAGCGTCGAGCAGACCGTCACCCGCCGCTTCGGGACCCCGGAGGAGGTGGCCGCCGGTATCGCGTTCCTCGCGTCACCGGACGCCTCCTACGTCACCGGGACGGGACTGGTGGTCGACGGCGGGTGGACGGCCTTCAAGGCCTCCGCCTGACGGCGGCGGCCCGAACACGCGCCGGGACGACTGGAGGACGAGAAGGATGGCCGCCTACATCGGGCGCGGAGTGCACGGGAACACCGTCGAGCTGCTCGGCGTGCGGATCGTCTCCGGCGAACTCGCCGAAGGCGAGACGATCGACCTCGCCGGCCTCAGCGGCGAGCTGGACCTGAGCCTGACCGCGCTGCGGGAGGCGCTGAAGGTCCTGGCGGCCAAGGGCCTGGTGGACGCCAGGCAGCGCCGGGGAACCTTCGTGCGTCCCCGGGCCACCTGGAACCTCCTCGACGTCGACGTCATCCGCTGGCAGTTCGCCGCGGGAGCCGCCACCGCCTTCCTCCAGGACCTCGCCGAGGTGCGGACGGTCGTCGAACCCGCCGCCGCCCGGTTCGCGGCGCTGCGGAGACAGGAGGCGGACCTCGCCGCGCTCGACGAGGCCCTGCTCGCGATGGCCCGCGCCGTCGGCGGGGACCCCTCGGCCGCGGCCGCCGCCGACCTCGCCTGGCACCGGGCCCTCCTGGTCGCCAC
This sequence comes from Actinoalloteichus caeruleus, assembly GCF_049311605.1. Classification (NCBI taxonomy): domain Bacteria; kingdom Bacillati; phylum Actinomycetota; class Actinomycetes; order Pseudonocardiales; family Pseudonocardiaceae; genus Actinoalloteichus; species Actinoalloteichus caeruleus. The sequence continues at coordinate 4,092,995 of NZ_CP186005.1, read as the reverse complement.
CCACAACGAGATGCTCATCCGGATGGAGATCTTCATCGAACCGGGGCTGTCCGAACGCGACCGGCTGGTGCACGGCGCCGCCGAGGACGACCCGGTGCCCAGCCACCAGGCCGTCGTCGACGCGATCCGGCTCGGCGACGCGGACGCGGCGGAACGGGCCATGCGGGACCTCCTGGAGAAGTCCGCGTCGGACCTGCGCCGGGTCACCGACGGCCGGTTCGCCGGCGCCGAGCACGACGGGCACCCCCCGGAGGAGCCCTCGACCCCCGAGCCCCGGGACGCGGGGACCCCGTCCTCCCGGCACGCCGACGACCACATGAAGGAGCTGTCGTGAAGATCACCCGGGTGGAGACCTTCCTCGTCGCCCCCCGCTGGCTGTTCTGCCGCGTGGAGACGGACGAGGGCATCGTCGGCTGGGGCGAACCCGTGGTGGAGGGACGAGCCCACACCGTGCGCACCGCCGTCCACGAACTGGCCGAACTGCTCGTGGGCGAGGACCCCCTGCGGATCGAGGACCACTGGCAGCGCATGACCAAGGGAGCCTTCTACCGGGGTGGCCCCGTGCTCTCCAGCGCCGTGGCCGGCCTCGACCAGGCACTGTGGGACATCGCGGGCAAGGCCTTCGACGCCCCGGTCCACCAGCTGCTCGGCGGCCCGGTCCGGGACCGCGTCCGTGTCTACGGCTGGGTGGGCGGAGACGAACCGACGGAGATCGCCGAGGCCATCGCCGCCCAGGTGGAGGCCGGTCTGACCGCCGTCAAGATGAACGGCAGCGGCCGGATGAGCCGGGCCGGCACCGTCGCCGAGATCGACGGCGTACTCGCCCGGTTGGCGGCCGCCCGGGAGGTCCTCGGCCCCCACCGCGACGTCGCGGTCGACTTCCACGGCCGGTTCACCGCCGCCACCGCCCGCCGGGTGATCCCACTCCTCGCCGACGCCCACCCCATGTTCGTCGAGGAACCGGTCCTGCCGGAGCACACCCACCTCCTCGGTGACCTCGTCCGGTCGAGCCCTGTCCCGATCGCCTGCGGCGAACGGCTGTACTCGCGGCACGAGTTCCTGCCAGCCCTCCAGGCGGGCATCGCCGTGGCCCAACCGGACCTCTCCCACGCCGGCGGCATCTCCGAGGTCCGGCGCATCGGCTCGCTCGCCGAGGTCTACGACGCGCAACTGGCCCCGCACTGCCCCCTCGGTCCGATCGCCCTCGCCGCCAGCCTCCAGATCGCCTTCGCCACCCCGAACTTCCTCATCCAGGAGCAGAGCCTGGGCATCCACTACAACGTCGGCGCGGAACTCCTCGACTACGTGGTGGACCGGGAGATGTTCCGCTTCGTCGACGGCCACCTCCCCCGCCCCACCCGGCCCGGGCTGGGGGTGCTGGTGGACGAGGACGCGGTACGGCGGGCCGACGAACTGGGCCACGAGTGGCGGTCGCCGACCTGGCGGCACGACGACGGCTCCTTCGCCGAATGGTGATCCCCCCGCCCGGCCGGGAAGCTCCGGACGGGCACGCACCACCCACAGACACCAGGAGACGCAGCATGAACCTTCTCGACCGCCTCGCCGAGGAGCGAGTGGTGGCGATCGTGCGCGGTCGCGACCCCGAGGCCGCCTACCGCGCCGTCCGAATCCTGTGGGAGGAGGGAATCGACCTGGTCGAGGTGTCCCTCACCGGCGCCGACGCGCTCGCGGTGATCGAACGCCTCGCCCAGGCGCGTGCCGGCCAGGCCGCGCTCGGAGCCGGCACCATCCTCTCCGAGCAGGACGCGCGGCGGGCCCGGGACGCGGGAGCCACCTTCGCCGTCACCCCGGCCATCGGGCCGGGCACGGCCACCGCCATCGAACTCGGCCTGCCCACCCTGGTCGGCGCGCTCACGCCCACCGAGGTGTACACCGCCGTCCAGGCCGGAGCCAGCGCGGTGAAGCTGTTCCCCGCCAGCCACGGCGGCGGACCCGACTACCTGAAGGCGTTGCGGGACCCCTTCCCCTCGGTGCCGTTCGTCCCGGTCGGTGGCGTCGACGTCGACGCCGCGCGCCGCTATCTGCGACTCGGGGCCCTCGCCGTGGGCGTGGGTTCCCCCCTCCTCGCCGGCGCCGCCGACGGGGCCGACCCGGCCGAGATGCGGGTACGCGCCCAGGCCTTCCGGGCGCTGGCCCGCGAGCACGACCAGGGCGGTGGACCCGCATGACCGAGGTCATCACCCTCGGCGAGACCATGGCGGCGCTCCGGGGCACCGGGCCGATGCGCCTCGGCGGAGACATGCGGCTCTCCGTCGCGGGAGCCGAGTCCAACGTCGCCATCGGGCTGTCCCGCCTCGGGCACGCCACCCGTTGGGTGGGCCGGGTGGGCGCCGACCAGCCCGGCGAGCTCGTCACCCGAACGCTGCGGGCGGAGGGCGTCGACGTCACCTCGGTCGTGGTCGACCCGGACGCCCCCACCGGGCTCATCCTGTTCGAACCGCGCGTCGCCGACGTCGTTCGGGTGAACTACTACCGCAGCGGCTCGGCCGGGTCCCGCCTGAACCCGGGGGACCTCGTGCCCGCGCTCACCTCGGGGGCCCGGCTGCTGCACGTCACCGGCATCACCTGCGCCCTGGGACCGGAGCCGCTGGCGGCGGTCCGTCGCGCCGTCGACCACGCCAGGGCCTCCGGGTGGACCGTCTCCCTCGACGTGAACTTCCGCTCCCGCCTCTGGACCGCCGACGAGGCCACCGAGGTCCTGGCCCCGCTGGCCGAACGGGCGGACGTGGTGATCGCCTCCGACGACGAGCTCCCCCTCGTCGCCGCCGGGGCGGGCGACACGGTCGATGCCGCCCAGCGGCTGCTCGGCGCCGGGGTGTCCGAGGTCGTCGTCAAACTCGGAGCCGACGGCGCCCACCTGCACCACCGGGGAGGGACCGAGCGGGTCGCGGCGGTCCGGGTGCCCGTCGTCGACACCGTGGGAGCCGGCGACGCCTTCAGCGCCGGGTACCTCTCGGCCCGCCTCGACGGGCTCGACGCCCCCGAGCGACTCCACCGGGCGGTGCTGCTGGGCGCGTTCGCCGTGGCCAGCCCCGGGGACTGGGAGGGACTGCCCACCAGGTCCGAGCTGCCCCTGCTCGACCTCGCACCCGGCAGCACCGTGCGCTGAGCTGGGCCTCGCCCGACACCTCGCCCGTGCCAGCCGGCCAGTCGGAGCACGGCACCCGCCAGCATCGTCCCGCCGGTGGCAGTGGCACCCGGGGCACCACCGGTGAACCGGAGCCACCCCGACCGTCGACGCGGTCCGCCCCGCCCGGTGGGTGGCCCGAGTCCCCCGGACCCCGGTCACGCCCGGCCCGCTGGTGCCGACGGGGACCCACCCCGAGCAGGGGACCTGCTCCGGTCGGGCACCCGGCCCGTTCGGACTACCCGCCACCACCTTGGCGGGCGCCGTCCGGCCCACTGTGGTTTCTTCTGACCGTGGGAGGCTCCTGGTCCGGTCGGCCGGCGGCTCCTCCCGAGGGCCGGGACCGACGAGGACGGACGCTGTCGTCGAGGGCGACACGACCCCACCGTTTCCGCACCGTCGGGTCACCCCGCCCACCGGGTTCCCGGCCCCACCGGCGGTCACGGTCAGCGAGAATCGACCCGGGCGGGCGCCGGGTGCCGGCGGCACCGACGGGGCGAAGCAGACGGCAGCGAGGCTGAAGGCAGGTGTCGGAGGATGGCCGTGCGGGACGTGGTGGCCGGAGAACGTTCGCGTCGTGACGTGATGGCCTGGGGCAGGGAGGCCGTCGAACCCGAACTGAGAGCAGCGGTCGACACCCTCCCCGAGACCCTCAGACGGGTGGCGGGATTCCACTTCGGCTGGTCCGACGCGCAGGGCCGCCCCACCCGGGCCGGCGCGGGCAAGTCGGTGCGCTCCGCGCTCACCCTGCTGTGCTCGGAGGCGGTCGGTGGCACGGCTGCCCACGCGACCACGGCGGCCACCTCGGTGGAACTCGTCCACAACTTCTCGCTGCTGCACGACGACGTCATGGATGGCGACACGGTGCGGCGACACCGCCCGGCCGCCTGGCGACTGTTCGGCGTCAACCTCGCGATCCTCACCGGCGACGCGCTCCTCACCCTGGCACTGGACCTCCTCACCGTCAGCGACCGACCCGAGGCGCGTCAGGGCGGTCGCCTGCTCGGCGCCGCCGTCCGCGAACTCGTGCACGGGCAGAGCCTGGACCTCGACTTCGAACACCGCCGGACCGTCGAGCTCGACCAGTGCGTGCGCATGTCCGAGGGCAAGACCGCCGCGCTCCTCGGTGCCGCCAGCGGACTCGGAGCGCTCTTCGGCGGTGGTGACCACGACCAGGTGGACCGGCTGCGCCTGTTCGGGGAACGGGTCGGCCTCGCGTTCCAGTTCGCCGACGACCTGCTCGGCATCTGGGGAGATCCGGAGGTCACCGGCAAGCCCGTGCACTCCGACCTGCGGAGCCGGAAGAAGTCGTTGCCGGTCGCCGCGGCACTCACCTCCGCCACCCCGCCCGGCGACGAACTGGCCGCGCTGTACGAGCGGCAGGGGGAACTCGCCGACGCCGAGGTGACCAGGGCCGCCGAGCTGGTCGAACTCGCCGGAGGGCGCGAGCACTGCCGGGAACGGATCGACGCCCTCCTCGCGGAAGGGCTGGGCCACCTCGACGACGCCGCCGTCGACGCCTCGGCAGCGCGGGACCTGGCCGGACTCGCCCAGCTGCTCGCCCGTCGCGACCACTGATCCGCCCCCGGCCGCCGGCGGGGACGGAGGTCCCCGGCCCGCCGTCGCGGGCCGAGTGACGGGAAGGCGGCCGCGACGAGGTCGTCACCCCGTTCCCGAACACGGGACGCCGGCACGTGCCCGCCAGCGAGCGGACGCTGGGGCCGGCGTCTCAGAACCAGGAACTCCGTCTCCGCAACCCCTCCGCCACGCGGCCCACAGCTGCCGGTAGACCGGGTCACCGAGCCTGCCAGCACCCGGTTTCTCAGGCATCGGGGGCAGGCTTGGCCCTGCCGGCCCGTCCTTCGTTGGAGCAGCGCCGGGCAGCCCGGGAACGCCAGGCTTGCGCCCGGCGATGGGTGCCCTAAGCACCCACGAGTCCTGTGCGGCGCCGGCATCGGTCCGGGACCTCCTCCTTCAAACCCGGGAGTTCTTGTTTCGCGCCCGGGGTGTGGCCAGCGGAACCCGTCCTGTCCCGCTAGACCCAGGAAGCCCTCGGTGTCAGGTCGATGCCTCGGACTGGTCACACGTACGGGTGGAACCCGCTGCTCCGAACGGGGTTCATCGCGGCCCAATCCCGCAAATCCGGGGATTTCCGTCGGAGCCGCCTCCCAAGATCAGCCGTGTCCATCCGAGAACCGGAGGAGAACGGTGACTTCGCACGACGACGGTGTTCCCGACAGCACTGTCCCCTGGGGGAAGGCGGGGAAGGGGGACAAACTGGATCCCTACCCGCTGCTGTTCCACCTCATCGACACGGCCGCCGTCGCACGACGGCTCCTTCCCGTCCTGCTGGGGCCGCAGGCGAGAGCGGAACTGGTCCGTGGGTTAGCGCCCTTGGGCGACCCGGAGACCTGGGTGGCCGTGCTGTGCGGCCTGCACGACCTCGGGAAGTACTCGCCGGCGTTCCAGGCCCTGCAGCGCGAACTCGCCATCGCCCGGTTCGCCGGGTTCCCGGTGGAACGCTACTTCTCGTCGATCAACCGCCATCGCCGGCAGCTGGGCAGGACGGATCTCCCGCACGGTCAGATCACCGCGCTGCACCTCCGGCGCCTGCTCACGGAGTGGGGTGCCCACGCGGAGACCGCGAGCGTGCTCGCCGCCGTGCTCGGTGGTCACCACGGTGTCCAGCCCGACTCGGCGAGCATGGGGCAGAGCGCCGTCACGCTCCGGCAGCACGGCGGGGAAACCTGGCGTCGCTGGCGGGACGCCTTCGTCGTCGACTTCCTCGGCCTGCACGGCCTGGCCATCCCAGCCCCCGACCAGTGGGGCCAGGTCCGGCTGTCCTGGACGGCGGCCGTGACGCTGGCGGGCCTCACCTCAGTGAGCGACTGGATCGCCTCCGACAAGCGCGGCTTCCCCACCGCCAACGCCCGGATCTCGCCGAAGGAGTACGTGCACGGCAAGGTCGCCGAACTGGCCGACCAGGCCGTCCGCTCCCTGCGCTGGACGCCGTGGCGCCCACCCTCCGACACCCGCTTCCACCGGCTCTTCCCCCCGGACCGTCGCGAGGCCGGGGGAGTGGTCGCGGTGCGCCCGGTGCAGCAGGCCGTAGAACAGACCCTCCAGGGCAAGGACAGGCCCGGGGTGCTGGTGGTCGAAGCCCCCACCGGCGAGGGCAAGACCAAGGCCGCGACGCAGGCCGTGGCGACCCTGATCAACCAGGTCGGGGCCGCGCTGCGCGAGGGTTCCGTCGATGTCGGTCACCGGCTCAGCGGCTTCTACTGGGGGATGCCCTCGCGCGCGACGAGCGACCAGGTCTTCCGGGAACTCGCCGCGCTGCTGGCCGACCTCGATCCCGAGCTGCGCCTGCGCCTCCTGCACGGCAGCGCGGATCTCTCCCTCGCCGCGATGGGGCTCCGCGAACGGTCCACGGCGGACGCCCTGAACCCGACCGAGGTCGGTGACGGGGTGGAGCGGGAGACCTCGGCCGAGTCCCGGGAGTGGTTCACCCGCAAGCGCGGCACCTCGGCCCCGCTCGCGGTGGGTACCGGTGACCAGGCCCTCCTCGCCGCGATTCGCTCCCGGCACGTCTTCGTCCGCCTCACAGGACTGAGCGGCAAGGTCGTCGTGATCGACGAGGTCCACGGCTACGACGTCCACATGACCGGCCTGTTGGGCCGGCTGATGATGTGGCTGGGCGCGCTGGGCACGCCAGTGGTGCTGCTATCGGCGACCCTGCCGCACCGGCAGAAGGACCTGCTGGTCCGGAGCTGGTTGGCGGGACGCACCGGCGAGGCGGTGACCCGGATCCGTCCGCTGTCCCAATCGACCGCGTACCCGCTGGTCACCTGGGTCGAGGCCGCGCCAGCGGAGGTCCGGGAGTTCCGCGAGTGCGGCCTGTCCCCGCTCAACCGGGCGCGGCGGGTGCGCCTGACCCGCTTCCCGGAGGTCGAGAAGTGGCGGCTCGACGTCGCGGCACTCCTGGATCTGGTGGGGGACGGCGGCTGCGTCGCGGTCATCCACAACCTCGTCCGCCGCGTCGAGGACACCGCCCGCCGCCTCCGGGCAGTGGTGGAGCAGCTGCCCGAGGCGGAGCGTCCGGAGGTCATCGAAATCACCGGCACGCTGACCACCAAGGAGCGTGCCGTGACCGAGCAGCGCCTGCGGGACCTCGTCGGTCCCGGTGGGACACGGCGCCCGTGCGTTGTGATCGGCACCTCCGTGCTCCAGGAGGGCCTCGACCTGAGCTTCGACCACATCGTCTCCGACCTGGCACCGGTCGACGCCCTCATTCAACGCGCGGGGCGGATCCAACGACACGGGGACATCGAACTTCCCGAGCGCCTCCTGTTGCCCACCCTTCACCTCACGGGGGTCGCGGAAACGGGGCGAGGCCCCCGGTACCCGCCCTACACCACCCTCGTCTACCCCGAGCACCTCCTGCAGCGCACCTGGGCGTTGATCGGGGACCGCTCCTGGTTGGCGAGCCCCGATGACGTCCGTGACCTGGTGGACCGGGTGTACGGGGAGCCCGAGGCCGTGGCCTGCCCGCCCGGGTGGGAGGCGGGATGGGCGGCCGCGGCGACCAAGTTGTCGCGGAAGGACTTCCTCGTCGAAGGCGAGGTGTCCACCCTGTACCTGCCGGCCCCCGTGGACGAGAACCTCGACCCAAGCCACCTCACCGCCAACCGGCGTCCGGGGAGGACCAGGAAGGAGACCGGTAGCCGTGAGCGCCGAGACCGACACTGAGCAGGAAGGGCACGCCTGGCTGCCGCAGGAGCACGTCGTCGAGGTCGCCCTGCTGACCCTCGAGGATGACGGTGAGACGGCTGTGTTCGACGGCACCACCCGGCTGGACCTCCAGGACGGCGAGTCGTTGGGCGAGGACTCCCCGGAGTCGGCGGTGGTCGTCGCCGAGCTCCTGGACGCGACGGTGCGCCTGCGGAGCCCAGAGGAGTGCGACGCCGAGCTCGTCTCCGCCTTCCTCGCGCGGTCCGTTCCCCCCGCCTTCGTCGCCAACCCGTGGTTGAACGGACACCGGGCGCTGGTGCTGCGTGGGGGTCGGGCGGAGGTCGGCGGCCGCCGGCTGCGCTACCAGCCGGGCCTTGGCCTGGTCGAGGAGGACTGACCTCCGACCGTGACGCGTCCCGTCCGTTCCTGTGCCCCGAGGGAATCGGGGCGGTGCCAGCCGACGAGGCGGGAAGGCCGGTGAGCGCCCCGGCCAGGGGTTGCCCGGCTCGGCCTGAACAGCGGGCGAGGACATGGCTGGCGTCCTCGCGGGTGTCTCGTCCTCGGCTGCCAGAAGCCCGGGACGAGGTTCGAACCCGCTGCCCCGGGATGACGTCCTCGGGGCCGGAACACAAGCGGTGATGGCGGAGGGGTGGAACACGCTTCCCCGGGAGGTTGAAAAGTGACTGACGGTCGGTCACACGATCGGGTGAAGTCAGTCGGAACGAGTGAACGAGGAAGGACGACATCGTGAGGATGCCCTGCGTGCGGTGGGATCTCCGGAGGAGAAGCAACGATCGTGTCGTTTGATCTGACGGTCAGACCCTGGATTCCCGTGGTCGACCTGACTGGCGCGCACCAGGAATGGGGACTCGAGGAAGCCCTCGCGAGGGCCCACGAGGCCCGACGGGTGGTCGGCGACTCGCCGACGACCACGGCGGCCCTGCACCGGCTGGTCCTGGCGTTCGCGCACCGCGTGTACGGCCCACGCAGCCTCGACCGGTGGCAGGAGTACTGGGAGAAACGCGCTGTGGGACTCCCGCGGGACCCACTCGTCGACTACCTGCTCGAACATCGGGAGAAGTTCGACCTGTTCCACCCACACCGGCCCTTCTTCCAGTGCCCAGCCCTCCGCGAGTGTCCGCCGGCGACGGCGGCCAAGCTCGTGCCCTACCGGTCCGTGGGCAGCAACGTCACCCTGTTCGACAAGACATTGGCCACCGACCGGCCCACCCTGGCTCCCGCCGAGGCCGCCCGGTGGCTGGTGACGCTCCAGGCGTACGACCCGGGAGGGCTGAAGACCCCGGCCCCCGGGGGGAAGGACAAGTCCTCGGAGCGAGCACCGGCGAACCACTTCGGCTGCGTCCTCGTCGAAGGCGCGACCCTGCTGGAGACACTGCTGCTCAACCTCCTCATCTACGACGCGGACCGCAGCCACACCTCGGTGAGCCTGCGCCCCGACCGACCGGTGTGGGAGGACGAGGAGCCGGTGAGCCCCGAGCCGGACAAGCGATCGCCGCTTGGTCTGACGGACCTGCTGACCTGGCCGTCGCGACGTGTGCTGCTGACAGCCGATCCCGGGACGGACTGGGCCGTGACGGGTGTGGTCATCACTCCAGGGGTGCGGTTGGAGGCCGATCTGCCCTCGGTCGAGGGGATGGCCGCCTACCGGCGTCCCCCCAGGAGAGGGAAGAAGGAGCTGCTCCCGAAGTTCCCGGTGCGCCTGGAGCCGCTGCGCGGGGTGTGGCGGCACGCCGAGGAACTCCTCCTCGCCAACACCGACGCCAAGATGGGCGCGGCGGACCGGTACGGCGAACGGCAGCGGCCAGCCGCCCTTGACCAGATCGCGAGCCTGGTCGACCGCGATCACCTCCGCGATGATGCCGTCTACACCCTCCGGGTCTTCGGCCAGCAGCTCGACAAGAAGGGCGCGGTGGCCGAGTGCTGGCTGGAGGAGGCCGTCCCGGCTCCCGTGGCGCTCATGCGGCAGAACAACAGGAGCCTTGGTTGCATCCTGGGTTGCGCCTCCCGGCTCGCCGACGAGGCGGGCGCCCTGCTCCGCGCCCTCCAACGGGACTATCGGAAGTCCTTCCGCGCCCCGCCGGCCGGTGACCTCGACGTCCGCTACTGGCCCCGCCTCGTGCGCCCCTTCGACGACTTCGTCCGCCACCTCGGCGAGGCGGCGCGTCGGGTGCGCCCGATCGGCGAGGTGATCGGGGAGTGGCGGGACGTCGTGTGCATCACGGCAACCGGAGCGGCCGAGACCTGGATATACGGGCAATCCAGGGCATCCGAACGCGACCTGTTGTCCGCGGGCGAGTACCTGGCCCGGTTCCGGAAAGACCTCTACCTGGCGCGGCTCCGGTACGAGGACGAAGCTGACTCCTACGTCCCCGAGGAGCTGTGGGATGAGAACTGAATCCACCGTGGACAAGCGCGCGGAGTTCGTCACCCGGTTGTACCGGCTGCACGACGGACTGGAGTCCGAGGTGCCCGCCCGCGTGTCCGAAGCCCGCCGCACGCTCGCCGTACTGCGACGTTCGCTGCGCGACCAGGCCCAGGAGGCCCACGCCCACGAGTTCGTATTCCCCCACGAGCCGCCCCGTTCCGAGGAGGACGTGTGGGTTCTCGTCGCGGGCCTGTTCGCCTTGCACAACCAGCCGCTGCGCCGAGGGCAGCAGCGGCGGAGCCTCGGGGCCGCGATGCGGACCGCGCGTGGTGAGAACGGCGCGGGCGTTGACCGGCGCTTCCGGCAACTCCTCGCCGTCGAGGGCGACGTCCTGCGCCACCACCTGCGTCAGGCCCTCACCCTGCTCCGGTCCGAACGGATCCCGGTCGACTACCACCAGCTGCTCGACGACCTGGTCGTCCTGCTCGACGAACGGGACCGCTCCGACGACCAGCGACGACGGGTCCGCCTCCGGTGGTCCCGCGAGTACCACGAGAAGCCAGCCAAGGCCGACGACACCACCGCCGACGCGACACAGCACGAACCCGTGGAGACATCGTGATCATCGAACTGCACCTGCTCCAGTCCTTCCCCGTCAGCAACCTGAACAGGGACGACGTGGGCCAGCCCAAGACCGCCACCTTCGGGGGAGCCGTCCGGGGGCGGGTGTCGAGCCAGTGCCTGAAGCGATCCGCCCGGCAGCTGCTTCCCGAACACGGCCTGAAGGAGGACGAGACCGGGGTGCGGACCAAGCGGCTCCGTGACCAGGCGGCGGAGATGCTCGCCGGCCGTGGTCACGGCCGCGACCTGACCACCGACATCGCCACCGCCGGCCTGGAGTCCCTTGGCCTCGGGGTCGAGGCCAGCTCCGGCCGCACCGAGTACCTGCTGTTCGTGAACCGGCAGGCCGTCGACGTACTCGCTGACCACTGCGAACGGCACTGGGACGAGTTGGTCGCCGCCGTGGAGGCCAAGCGGGCGGCCCAGGCCAAGGCCAAGGAGGGCGGCAAGGGCGCGAAGAGCAACAAGAAGGAGGACAAGGCGAAGAACGCGGGGAAGAAGAACATCGCGGACACCCGTCGGCTCCTCGACGCCGGGCGCGCCGTTGACATCGCCCTCTTCGGGAGGATGATCGCGGACAACAAGGAGTTCAACGTCGATGCCGCCTCCCAGGTGGCCCACGCCCTGTCGACCCACGCGGTGACCACGGAGTTCGACTACTACACGGCGGTGGATGACCAGCGCCCTGACGAGGACTCCGGCGCCGACATGATCGGAACGGTGGACTTCAACTCCGCCTGCTACTACCGCTACGCGAACGTGAACCTCGAACGGTTGCGTCGCAACCTGGGTGGGGACGAGGAACTCCTCGGCCGGGCGGCGCGGGCCTGGCTGGGCGCGTTCATCCACGCGGTACCCAGCGGGAAGCAGAACTCGATGGCCGCGCTGACCCTGCCGCACACCCTGCTGGGGGTGGTGCGGGACGCCGGTTCCTGGAACCTCGCCAACGCCTTCCTCAAACCGGTCGGCGGCAGTGACCTGATGGCCACCTCCACGGACAGGCTGCTGTCGCACCTCGCGCAGCTCCGCCGCTTCTACGGTGGGACCCAGCTCCGTGCGGTGGTGGGAGCGTCGGTGGACGGACATCTGCCCTCGCTGCCGGTCGAGGAGGTCGCCGGCGACCTGGCATCGTTCGTGGACCGCGTGGCCACGACGGCGGTGGGGTGAGCAGTGATCGCCTCAATCGCGTTGTGCTTCGACGCCCCGCTCCAGTCCTGGGGCACGACGGCACGCTTCACCATCCGGGACACCGCCACCGAGCCGACCAAGTCGGGAGTCGTCGGATTGCTGGGTGCCGCGCTCGGCACGGAGCGCGACGACACGGAGATGATCGCCCGACTCGCCGCGCTCCGGATGGGGGTCCGGGTGGACCGGGAGGGGGTGATGGAGGAGGACTACCACGTCACCGAGAACGTTCCGAACACGTCCGGCGGAAACCACCGGACGGTCGTCAGTCGACGCTACTACCTCGCCGGCGCGTTGTTCCTGGTCGTGTTGGAGACGAAGGATGACGTCGACCTCCTCGCCCGACTGGAGGACGCGGTGCGATCACCCCGCTACCCGCTCTTCTTCGGCCGCAAGGCCTTCGTCCCGGCGCGCCCGCTCGTCCGTCCCGGCGACGACAAGGAGATCAACACCGGTCTGGGACTGCTCACCGAGTCGTTGGAGACCGTCCTCGGTACCCATCCGTGGTTGGAGACGGAGGTGTCCGCCGCCGACGGCCTCGGTTCCCCGCCCCTCCGAACCCTCGTGGACTGCCCGCCGACGAGTCCTCACGCCGAACTGCGCCACGACCACCCGGTGTCGTTCGTCCAGGACGCCCGGCGTTTCCTGGCACGGACCGTCGAGTTCGGCACGGTCCCCCTCCTGCCCTCGATGATCCACACGTCCCGGAGTTCGGAGGGTGAACCGTGTTCGTGAGCAAGCTCGTTCCCCGGATCTCCTCCCGCGAGTTCCGGCGGGACCAGGCGGACATCCACCAGATGCACCGGACACTGATGTCCGCCTTCCCCCGCCTGTCCGAGAGGGCCGCCCGGCAAGCTCACGGGGTGCTGTGGCGACTCGACCACGGCCAGCGCGGGATCGCGCTGTACGTCCAGAGCAGGACCGAACCGGACTGGGACCTGCTTCCAGCGGGATACGTCGCCCGGCCGGCGGAGGTGCGGAGCCTGAAGCCGTACCTGGACTCCATCGAGGCTGGTCGGAAGTACGCTTTCCGCCTGGTGGCGCAACCGACTCGTGCGGTGCCCGCCGAGGGCGAGCCCGGCGCCCGGGGTCGAGGGCGGCGGGTCGCGCACCGCTCGCCGGAGAAGCAGGTGGAGTGGCTTGCCCGCCGGGGAGAACGCGACGGCTTCGTCGTTCCCCTGGCCTCGGACGGGGCACCGGACATCCTCCCGGTCGCGTGTCCACGCGCCAGCGGTCGCAGTGGGCGCGAGGGCGTTGGCACCATCGTCGTCCGCCCGGTTCGTTTCGAAGGGCACCTGGTCGTCACCGACGTGGAAGCCCTTCGTGAGGCCGTCGTGGCGGGGATCGGGCCTGGGAAGGCCTACGGTTGCGGCCTGCTCACCCTGGTTCCTCCGAGGCGGGTACTCCCCGAGTGAGCGCTCGGTCACGCTGGCCAGTGAGGGGACAACGACGGATGAAGCCCGTCGTTGTCCCCGGTCCCGCGTGGGCGCGGCGGGTAGGAGGCGTCCCGTCACCCGGGTGAGGTCGGCCTCCGGTGCCTCCCTGGTGTGGGCTCACCGCTACCGCTCGCGTGGGAGCGCGGCGTGCCCGCATCCCGCATGCGTGAGCGCTTCCCGGCACTGCTCTGACCGTCGCAGGATGCGGAGCCGGATCGTCCTACCGGAGCGCTCGAGATGTTCACCCCGCCGTCGTTGGTCTGGCTGTTCCCGTCCGCTCCGACGAGTATGAGCACCTCCACATTGTCGATGTGGACCGGGCCCGTGGAGTTGTGAAAAACATTCATCCAAGCACTTCCTGGGATAGTGTCAATGCTGACTCGCAACGAGATGTTGTGGTACCGAAAAGGGAAGACACTGCGAGGAAATGGGGAAACGTAAATCTTATTCATTCGATGCCTGTTCCCACTGCGGCGTAACTCTATCCCACCTTTAGGTGGCGGCCAGCTTCATCACCCTTCCGAGTAGGGGGCTGGATGGGTCGTGCCTTCGAGCTTCTCCTACCCTTGTTGGCGGCGGCCTGCTGGCGTCCCTGGTCGTTCGGGCTGGCCCTGCTGAATCGCAACGTGAAGTAGGTACGCCTTCCCCGCGCACGCGGGGCTGGTATCCCTCCGGATTGGGGCTCGATCCTTTGGCGCGAGCCGGGACGTGCATGCGTAAACGTCTCGGCGCGTCACAGGTGGAGAATGGCGGTGGAGTTTCCAGCGCCCCCGGGGGTTGGGCTGGTGAAGCACGAGGCGCGTCGGGTGGGTCGTGCTCGGCGCGGTTGGCCGTTGCGTCAACATCGCCTTGGACAGCATCATCGCTGCCGCTCCGCCCCAATCTCCAGGAGCTCCCGGGTCCCTCCTCCAAACGCGGCTTCGTCCGGTCGACCTGGCCGGGGAAGCGGGGACTCGACGCAGCAGGTGCGCAACGACGAGGCGCGCGGGGTGTTGCCGGCGACGCCCCGGTCCGATTCCGGCTACCACCAGTACAGGGCCCTTCTCGCGGCGGTGGCCGAGCGGCGGGTGGCCCTGGACGATCGCGCCAGGTCGATGCTGGACAGTGCCAGCCAGCCGCACCACCAGCTGGCGGAGGTACGCGGCGGGCTCTGACCTCGACGTGTGGGCGGTAAGGCTGGTTCGTGCTTCGTGCTTCGTGCTTCGTGCTTCGTGCTTCGTGCTTCGTGCTTCGGGCAGCTGGCAGGCGGCGGGGCGTGATTCGCGCACGACCGGCGGACGCGCACGATCGGACGTGCTGGGGCCCGAGCTGGGAAATCGTGCGCTGCCCAGGCCGGGAAGGGGCGCCGGTGCGGTTCCACCAGCGCCCCCGCTGGGCGTCAGCTGACGGCCAACAGCTCCACCTCGAACAGCAGGGTCGCGTTCTGCGGGATGATCGGGGGCACTCCGCGCGCCCCGTACCCGAGGTGCGGCGGGATCTCCAGCTTGCGGACCCCACCCACCTTCATGCCCGCCACACCCTGCTCCCAGCCGCTGATGACCTGGCCGGCGCCCAACCCGAAGGTGAAGCCCTCGCCCCGGTCACGGGAGGAGTCGAACTTCGACCCGTTGGTCAGGGTGCCGACGTAGTGCACCGTGACGGAGTCACCGGCCTTCGCCTCCGCCCCGTCGCCGATCTTGACGTCCTCGATGCCCAGTTCCGCGCTCATCATCGTCCTCTCACCGTGGTTCCGGGAGCGCACCCTATCGAGGACGCCTACCCGCCCTCCGCGCGATGGGGCTGACCTGGTGGGGGAGAGGTGGCCCAGGAGCGTCCCTCGGGCCGGTGATCGACGCGTCTGTCAGGGGCGTCCGTCCCGCGGCCGGACGGCGACCGTGCCGGAGGGACCACTGCCGCCCGTCGAGCCGTCAGCGGCTGTTCCCGTGGCGCGCCGGAAACGGGACGCGTCGTAGCGGGCCATCGCGTCGAACATCGCGATCTTCCCGGTCAGCGGCCGGTCCGGGTCGAACTCGTGGTAGAGCCGGTCGACGGTCACCACGACGCGTTCCGGTAGCAGCCAGTGGGCGAACTCGCCGAGGTCGATGTCGGCGGCGGCCTCCTCCGGTGGCATCCCGTGGTCGAAGCGCTCCCGGGTCTCGCGGCGCACGTGCTCCAGGTAGGACCGGACGGCCACTACTCCCGACGCGTCGGTGAGCGGGCCGTGACCCGGCACGATGTGCTTCGGCTGGAGCCCGAGCACCCGGTCCAGGGCGGCGATCCAGTTGTCGATCGGTCCGTCCCACATGATCGGGGTGACCCCCACGAAGAGGATGTCCCCGGTGAAGACCGTGTCCGAGGCCGGCACGTGGACCAGGAGGTCCCCCGAGGTGTGGGCGGGGCCCACTTCCAGGAGGTCGACGGTGGTGCCGCCCAGATCGAGGCTGAGCCGGCCGGTGAAGGTGTCCGTCGGGAGCCTGACGCCGGTGTCGGCGAACGCGAAGGCGCCGAACGCGCGTCGGACGTAGTCCCTGGTGGGGCGCGGCAGTTCGGCCTGGACCAGGTTCGCCAGCACGTCGGGGGTGAGGCCCCGCATCTCGGTCGCCGCCGCCGAGGTGGCCACGATGTCGACGGAGGAGGGCAACACGTGGTTGCCGTACCAGTGGTCACCATCGCCGTGGGTGTTGACGGCGAGGCGGAGGGGAGCTTCCTCGGTCAGGGGCCGCAGGGCGTCCAGCGTGGCGTGGGTGAGCCGGGCGTCGAAGGAGGTGTCGACGAGCAGCGACGCCTCCGCGCCCCTGACCAGGCCGGAGTTCGCCCACCCCCAGCCGCCGTCGGGTGGGAGGTAGGCGTGCACCTGGTCGGTCAGCGCGCGCACCTTCGCCGGGTTCCCGGGGCCCTCCACGCCCAGCCGCTCCTCTCGTCGTCCGCCCGGGGCGCGGCTGGCCCGGGCGCGGGCCAGCCGCCGGGAGCGGCGGTCGGTCCGGGCTGGCCCGGGGCGATCTCGTCACGTCCCGCGAGATCACGTTACCGTGCGTCACTTCGCGTCCCCGGCTCGCGCCGTCCTACGCCACATCGCTGCCGGTGCCTGACCGATGGCCGTCGGACGGCACGCGGTACCGGGCCGGCGACGACCTGCCGCCCGCCCGGAAGCGTGACCGACCTGGGGGCACGGTCCCCTGCCCCGGCGCGCGGCATCGCCGCCGTGACCGACCGGGCGTCCCGCGCCCGCGCGGACCAGCCGGGACGACCTCGGCCCCTCGGCCGAGGCGCGGCCGCCGGTACCGGCGTCGCGCGGGGGCACGGCGCGCCGGCCGTACCGGTGGCTCAGAACAGCACGGGGAGCGCGGCCAGTCCCCGACTGCGGTGGGAGGGACGCCACACCAGCTCCTCCTCGGCAACGGCCAACCGCAGGTCCGGGAACCGCTGGAACAGCGTAATGAAGGCGATCTCCATCTCCAGCCTGGCCAGTGCCGCCCCCACGCAGAAGTGCGGCCCCCGCCCGAACGTGAGGTGCCGGCCGGCATCATCCCGGTGAATGTCGAACTCGTCGGGGTCGGAGAAGACGGCCGGGTCGCGGTTGGCCGCGCTGACGCCGAGCAGCACGGTCTGCCCGGCCGGCACCGCCACGCCGGCGACGTCCAGGTCCCGCAGGGGGAACCGCCGGATCGCGAACTGCGCGGGTGGCTCGTAGCGGAGGACCTCCTCGACGGCGGCGGGAACCAGGCCGGGATCGGCGCGCAGCGCGACGAGCTGTTCCGGGTGGTCGAGCAGCGCGTGCACCCCGTTGCCGATGGCGTGCACCGTGTTCTCGAACCCCGCGAAGAACATCGCGAAGGCCAGCGAGGTCAGTTCGTCCTCGGTCAGCCTGTCCTCGCCGTCCCGCGCGGTCACCAACGCGGACAGCAGGTCGTCGCCGGGGGCGCGCCGGCGTTCGGCGACCGCGTCGGCGAGGAACCGCACCATCGCGGCGACGGACCTCCCCGCGGCGGCCGGGTCGTCGGGGTCGGGGACGAAGAGGCTCTCCATCCACCCGCGCATCGCCGCCGTGTCCGCTCCCCGGACTCCCAACAGCTCGCAGATCACCAGCACGGGGAGGGGCGCGGTGAAGGCGGTGACCAGGTCCACCGGCCCCTGAGCCGGGAAGCGGTCGAGGAGCCCCTCGGCGATCCTGGTCACCAGGGGACGCATGGCCGCCACCCGACGCGGGGTGAACTCGCCGGCCACCAGCGCCCTGATCCGGGTGTGGTCCGGCGGGTCCATGTTCAACAGGTTGCGGTCCAGCGCGGGTGGCAGGCGGAAACCGGTGTACCCGTCTCGGGAGTTGGCCTTGTCGAGGGAGAGCGCCGGGTCGGCGAGTCCGGATCGGACCAGCTCGTGCTCCAGCACCAGCCAAGCGTGCGTTCCGTCGGGAAGCTCGGTGTGCCGTACCGGGCACCGTTCCCGGAGGTCGCGGAACACGGGGTGCGGGTCACGCGGGCAGGCGGCGTCGAAGGGGCCGCCGCGGTGGGGGGACTCGGTGCTCACTCGGGCCTCCGTGGTGCGGGACGGGAACGCTGGCGACGTTACCGCCCGTGTTCGGTCCTGCCCGGCCCCGGTCGACGGCGGCCGTTCACCGGCGGGAGGCGGTGCGGCGTCGGCGTGGACCTCGGCTGGACTCCCGGACCACGAGTTCGGGTGTGAAGACCACGTGGTGGTGTTCGTGGTCCCGGGACGTGTCCGCCTCGGCGAGGACGAGTTGGGCCGCGGTCCTCCCGATGAGGTGGCGGGGCTGTCGCACCGAGGTGAGCGGGACCGCGGCCGCGGCGGCGAAGTCGATGTCGTCGTAACCCACGATCGCCACCTCCTCCGGGACCCGAGCGCCGCCTCGTACCAGGGCCTGGAGCGCGCCCAACGCGAGCAGGTCGTTCGCGCAGAAGACCGCGGTGGGGCGGACCGGCCTGGCCAGCAGCTGTTCGCCGGCGCGCAGTCCGGAGGCGACGTCGAGGGTGGGCATGACGATGGTCTCCAGCAGCTCGGGGTCCCGCCCGGCCCGCAGCACGGCGTCCACCGCTCCCCGGTGGCGCTCCGCCGCCTGGTGGACGTGGGCGGGACCGTTGACCATCACCACCCGCTCGTGGCCCTCCGCCAGCAGGTGGGTGACGGCGAGCTCACCGCCGGTCCTGTCGTCCACCGCCACCGAGCAGGTGTCCTCCAACCGCGCCGGGTGGTCCAACAGCACCACGGACACCCCGCGCCGGCGCAGCCCGTCCACCGCCTCCAGCGAGTTCGTCGCCGGCGTGATCAGCACGCCGTGCACGCGTTGTTCCGCCAGGAGTTCCACGTGCCTGGCCTCCCGGGTGGCCGAACCGGCGCTGTTGCACAGGATCACGGCGTGACCGGCCTCGCTCGCGGCCTCCTCGACACCCCGGGCGACGTCGGTGAAGAACGGGTTGGAGACGTCCAGGACGACAAGACCGATCGCCCTGGGCCGGCCGGACCGGAGCTGCCGTGCCGACTCGTTGCGGACGAACCCCAGTTCCTCGATGGCGGCGAGAACCCGTTCGCGGGTCGCGGTGGCGACCACCTCGGGGCGGTTGAGCACGTTGGACACGGTCGCCAGGGACACCTTCGCGCGCGCGGCGACGTCGCGGATGCTGACGCGAGCGCTCACCGTTGCCTCCAAGACGGGCCTCGACGGGGAGGTCGGCTCCCGACCTCCCCTGCTGCTGAGCTGGGAGACCATAACCCACGGGTGGGCTGGCGAGCGGAGGTCGCCGGTCCGTTCCCCCGACCGGTGGTTCCCGGATCCCGACCCGCACGGCGGGATCCCCGTGGGTGCCGCCCCGTTCGTCGCCGCGCGCGGGGTCGCGCGAGCCGGGGTCGCGCGAGCCGGGGGCGGTGCTGGCACCGCCGAGCCGCGCCGAGCGGTGGCGGGACGACGGCGCTCCGCTGTGGGGGATCGCGGGAACCAGCGGGGGTCGGGGCGAGTCCACCGCCCGGTCGGCCCGCTCGGAGGACGTGGATCTCGACGCGACCGGGTCGCCCTCGGTAGCCTCGCAGGCGCGCACCGTGGCGCCACTCGTCCCGGGCGTGTTCCTCATGCTGTCGGGAGAGGGAGAGCCCCGTGTACGCACGTCGAGTCGTCGTCGCGGCGAGTGTCGGACTGCACGCGCGCCCAGCGGCGTTGCTGGCGAGGAGAGCGGCCGAGCAGGGCGCGGCGGTGTCGATCGCGAAGGTGGTCGACGGCACGCCGGGCGACGCGGTGAGCGCGGCGAGCATGCTCGGGTTGATGACGCTGGCCGCCGGGCACGGGGACGAGGTGGAGCTCAGTGCCGACGGCGACGGGGCACGGGAAGCGGTGGACGCGCTCGCGGCGGTGATCGAACTCGACCCGGACGCCGAGGAGGCCGCCGTTCAACAGCCCTCCTGACCCCGGACGAGGTGGCGGTTCGCGCCGGGCCGACCGCCCGTCGGGTGCGCGGTCCCGGAACACGGGGTCGGGTGCTCCCGACCGGAGCGGGGCCGCCGTCACCCGGCCCAGGCGCACGGAGGAAGGGCTGGTTCAGCGCGTCGGGTGGCGGGGTTCGGCGATCGCGGCGGCGACGCTGTCGTAGACGGGCAGCACGTCGCCGACGTCGGCGGCGCGCAGGACGCGGGGCACGGTGCTCCGGTTCGAGACCACCCGCAGTTCGATGTGCTGGTGCTCGGCCGTGTCCTGCGCCGTCATCAGCGCGCTGACGCCCCGCGCTCCGAAGAACGTCACACCGGACAGGTCGAGGACGACGACGGGGTGACCGCCCCCCAGGTGCGGCAGTATCCCCTGGCGCAGCGCGGGCGCGCTGACCATGTCCACCTCGCCGTGGAAGTGGAGGACGATCGGATGCCCGTCGCCGGGCCTGGCGGTTCGGGCGTCGTGTTCGACGGTGAGCGAGAGCTGCTCCTCGCCGGGGCCGGGGGTGCGTGGCCGTGGCCGTCCAGGGCCGCGCGGGCGGCAGTTCGTCACTGGGGCACGGCCGGAGACGTTGGTCATGGAAACCTCCCGTCCTCGCCGTTCACTCGTTCTGCTGGAACGGGGCCCGCGGGGACTCGTCATGTCCTGCCGGTGAACGGCTCGACGTTGACTGGCTTTCGCGCCGACGAGACGCGCTGGCAACTGCGGGGAGCATCGTGTGCGTCCCTTGTGACTCCACCGTACGGGCAGTGTCACGCCAACGCACTCACCTCCACGGGGACATCCATCGCGACAAGTGACTACTTGCTGCGCGAAATGGGGGGCGCGGGTAATCACAACAGGTGATATCCGCTGCCGTTTTCTCAGTCGATCAGTTGCTCTGCGAGAGCATGCAGGACGGCGGGCACCGTCACCCCGAGCAGCGCGGGATCCGGCACGGCGCGGAACGGGTCGCCGCGCCGCGGCCCGTCAGCGGACAGGGCCCGGTGGGGGCCGTTCGCCGGCGGTCCCCACCGGCTGGCGGGGACCGGGCCGAACAGCACCGTCGAGGGCACCCCGAACGCATAGCTCAGGTGCGCGGTCCCGGTGTCCCCGCAGAGCACGTGCCGAGCGTGGGCCACCAAGCGCACCAGGTCGTCGAGGCCGGTCCGGCCGGCGAGGTCGCGCTCCGGAGGGAGCCCAGCCAGCGCCGCCACCCGCGCGGTGAGGGGCCGCTCGGCCTCCGTCCCGGTCAGTACGACCCGTTCCCCCCGGTCGCGCAGCCACCGGGCGGCGGCGGCGAACCTCTCCGCCGGCCACCGTTTGCTCGGGTAGGCGGCCCCTGGGTGGACGACCACCGCGCCCGGCGCCGGCCCCGGGTGTTCCGGGCCCGACAAGTGGAGATCCGTCCCGTCCGCCGCGATGCCGTGCTCCCGGAGCAGACGGCACCACCGCTCCCGCTCCGGCATGTCCTCCACCCACTCCGGCCCCGGCCATCCGGGGCCCCGGTGCCCGATCCGTCGCGCCGGCGACAGCGCGGCCAGGAGTTCGGAACTCCTCGGGCCGGCCCCGTGCAGGTTCACGGCGGTGTCCGGGGCGCACGGGGGCAGTGGGCCGTCCAGGTCGCGGACGGGCAGCAGGTCGATCCCGCCGATGCGGTCCACCAGGGGGCGCAGCTCGGGCGGCGCGGCGAGCACGACCCGGTGGTCGGGAAAGGCGGTCCGCAGCGCCCGCAGCGCCGGGACGGCCACCAGCGCGTCACCGAGCTTCAGCGCCCGCAGGGCCAGCACCCAGGGTTTCTCGGACACCATCATCCTCCTCGGACCGAACCTCGGGGCCGCAGGGCCGTCGCCCGCAGCCGCGTGACCTGGCCCGCCACGGCTGGTCGCCTCAGCCGCCCGCCGCCGGCGGGTCTCCAGGGTCCCCCCACCGGTCACCGGGCGCCGCCCGGTCGGCGCGCCGGCGGCGGTGGCGGGTCGCCGCCCGGCGGCCGGCTGGCCGACACCGCCCGCAGTCCCCTCGGTCGGGCTACCCGACGGGAGGTCACGTCCCCGCGCAGGTCAGCAGGGTCATCTCCCACGTCGCCGCTCCGCGGTGCGGCTACGGCGAGTAGTAGGAGGAGAAGCAGCGTTTACCGATCAGCCCCCCGGTAAGCCGGTTCTCGTGAACTCCTCGAGCACCACGCCACGTCCGCGTCCGACCGCACCGGCCGCGGTGTTGTTCGACCGGGACGGCACCCTCGTCGAGGACGTCCCCTACAACGGGGACCCGGCGGCCGTCCGGTTGCGGCCCGGCGCCGAGCACGTGGTCCGGGCCCTCCGCGATCGGGGGATACCCGTGGGGCTGGTGACAAACCAGTCGGGGATCGGCCGTGGGGTGCTGAGCTGGCGGCAGGTCCGCGCGGTCAACGCGCGCGTCTCGGCACTGGTGGGCGGGCTCGACACCGTGCAGGTGTGCCCGCACCGACCGGACGAACGCTGCGACTGCCGCAAACCGCGCCCCGGGCTGGTGCTGGCGGCGGCGGAACGGTTGGGCGTTCCGGCATCGGAGACGTGGCTCGTCGGCGACATCGAGTCCGACGTGCTCGCGGTGCGCGCGGTCGGCGGAACCGGGGTGCTGGTGCCCAACGGGAGGACCAGGGCGGTGGAGGTCCGGCGGGCGCCGTGCGTCGCGGACGACCTGCGCCACGCGCTGCGGATGCTCCTGGACGGAGCCCCCAGGCGCCGTGCGGTCGGGGTGCCGGCGCCCTCCCACGTCCCGCGCCTCCCGTCCCACTCCGCGCGGGAGCCCGCGCGGCTCCGGAGGACGCCGCCGGCGGTGGACGACCGGATCCGGCCGACGGGAGGTACCTCGTGAGCGCCACCGCGCCCCCCACCTCGACCGCGCGCCCACCGGAGGTCGCCTCCCCCCGCGCGCCGGTGGTGGGCGAGGCGGCGGCCCGTCCGCTGCGGGTGCTCGTCTGGCACGTGCACGGCTCGTGGACCACCGCTTTCGTCCAGGGGCGTCACCACGTCCTGCTGCCCCGGACACCCGCCCCGGGTCCGTGGGGTCTGGGCCGGGCCGACCGGGACTGGCCCGAGCGCGCCGTGGAGGTCCCGGTCCAGGACCTCCACGGCCAGGACGTCGACGTCGTCGTCCTGCAACGGCCCGAGGAACTCGAACTCGCCGCCCGGTGGCTCGGCAGGGAACCCGGGCGGGACGTGCCGGCCGTCTACGTGGAGCACAACACGCCCCGCCACCACGTCCCCGACACCCGGCACCCGCTGGCCGACCGCACCGACATCCCGATCGCCCACGTCACGCACTTCAACCGGCTCCTCTGGGACAGCGGGCGCGCCCCCACCCTCGTCGTCGAGCACGGCGTCCCCGACCCGGGGCACCGGTACAGCGGTGAACTGGACGCGGCCGCCGTCGTCGTGAACGAACCGGTGCGACGAGGCCGGGTCACCGGAACGGACCTGCTTGCGGACTTCGCCCGGACGATCCCGCTGCACGTGTTCGGCCTCGGTACGACCACCCTCCCGGACCACCTGGGTGTGGCACCGGACCGGTTGCGGGCCCTGGGCGACGTCCGGGAGCCGAGGCTCCACGAGGAGATGGCCCGCCGCCGCCTCTACCTGCACCCGCCCCGCTGGACCTCGCTGGGCCTGGCGTTGATCGAGGCCATGCTGCTGGGCCTGCCCGTGGTGGGCTTCGCCTGCACGGAGGCCGTCGAGGTGGTCCCCCCGACAGCAGGGGTCCTGTCCACCCGGCCCGACGTCCTGGCGGATGCCGTACGAGGTCTGCGCGCCGACCCGGAACTCGCCCGCGCCCTCGGTGCCGGCGCCCGGCGGACGGCGCTGGCCCGGTTCGGGGTGGACGCGTTCACCCGGGACTGGGACCGGGTGCTGGGGGCGGCGGTGGCCGAGGGCCCGCGACGACCACGGCGGAGCGGTCCGCGCACCTGCGCCGGCTCCACCACGGACAGCGGGACGACGGTCCACGCCCCACCGGCCGGGTGAGGGTGCCACGAGGGAGGACCTGGGAGGAGGGAGTCTCGGATGCGGATCTCGATG
This sequence comes from Actinoalloteichus caeruleus, assembly GCF_049311605.1. Classification (NCBI taxonomy): domain Bacteria; kingdom Bacillati; phylum Actinomycetota; class Actinomycetes; order Pseudonocardiales; family Pseudonocardiaceae; genus Actinoalloteichus; species Actinoalloteichus caeruleus. The sequence continues at coordinate 4,069,045 of NZ_CP186005.1, read as the reverse complement.
GTCTCGGAACACGCCAGCCCACTGGCCGTACCGGGCGAGGAGGACTGCGGGGGGCAGAACGTGCACGTCGCGGAGCTGTCCTCGGCACTGGTCCGGCAGGGGCACGAGGTGCGGGTCTACACGCGGCGGGACTCACCCGACCAGCCCTGCCGTGTCACCACCGACCACGGGGTGGAGGTGGTGCACCTCCCCGCTGGTCCCCCCGAGCCGCTGCCGAGGGACGACCTGCTCCCGCACATGGGTGAGTTCGCCGACCACCTGCTCGCCGAGCTGACCCTGACCAGGCCCGACGTCGTCCACGCCCATTTCTGGACCTCAGGGCTCGCCAGCCTGCTGGCCTGCCGGGGACTGGGCATCCCGGTGGCCCAGACCTTCCACGCGCTCGGCCACGTCAAGCGGCGCCACCAGGGCAGCCGGGACACCAGCCCACCGCAGCGCCTGCGGCTGGAGCGGATGATCGCGCGGGACAGCGCGCTGGTGGTGGCCAGTTGCTCCGACGAGGTGCACGAACTCGGAGCGCTCGGCATCCGCCGCACCAAGGTCGCGATCGTGCCCTGCGGAGTCGACACCACCGGTTTCCACCCCGACGGGCGGGTGGCCGACCGGAGCGAGCTGCACCGGGTCGTCACCGTGGGCAGGCTCATCCCCCGCAAGGGCTTCGACCTGCTCATCGCGGCGTTGCGGGCGGTGCCGAACACCGAGCTCCTGATCGCCGGCGGGCCCGACGAGGACCAGCTGGCGCACGACGAGGAAGCGAACAGGTTGCGGTCGTGCGCCGTCCGGGGCGGGGTCGCCGACCGGGTCCACCTGCTCGGACGCGTCCCCCGCGAGGACATGCCCGCGCTGCTCCGGTCGGCCGACATCGTCGCCTGCACGCCCTGGTACGAGCCCTTCGGCATCGTCCCGCTGGAGGCGATGGCCTGCGGTGTCCCCGTGGTGGCCTCGGCCGTCGGAGGACTGCTGGACACCATCGTCGACGGGGTCACCGGGCAGCTCGTGCCCCCCAAGAACCCGCGCGCTCTCGCCACCGCGCTCCGGGGCCTGCTCAACCAGCCCGCCCGGCGGCACGCGCTGGGCCTCGCCGGTTTCGACCGCGCGTTCTCCCGCTACTCCTGGGACCGCGTCGCCTACGACACCGTGCTGGCCTACCAGCGACTGGCGCCCCCGCCGCCCCCGGCGTCCCTGATCACCCCGGCCGTGGAAGGAGCGACATGAGACACCGCATCGCCCCCCACGACGTACCCGAGCGTCGCCTCCCGGTACCCGCGCCGGGCACCGACCCCGCCGAGGACGCCTGGCGCCACACGGGGCACCACCACCTCGACCAGCTCTCCGAGACCCTGTGCGCGCTGCGGGCCGAGCTCCCCACCCTGGTCCGCTGGGGCCAGCGGCTCGCCGAGCTGCTCCCCGCCGGGTACCGGTTGCTCGCCGCGGGGAACGGCGGCAGCGCCGCCGAGGCCCAGCACCTCACGGCCGAGCTCGTGGGGCGCTTCGACGGCGACCGCCGGGCCTACTCGGCCCTCGCGCTGCACGCCGAGACCTCCAGCGTCACCGCCATCGGCAACGACTACGGCTACGGGGACGTCTTCGCCCGCCAGGTGGAGGCGCACGCCCGCCGCGGGGACGTCCTGCTGCTGCTCTCCACCAGCGGGCGCAGCGAGAACCTGTTGCGGGCCACCGGAACCGCGCGTCGACTGGGCGTCCTGACCTGGGCGGTCACCGGGGCGCTCCCCAACCCGCTGGCCGGCCTCGCCGACGAGACCCTCTCCCTGCCCGGCACCTGTTCCAGCGTGCAGGAGGCCCACCTGGTGGCCGTCCACCTGCTGTGCGTGATGTTCGAGCGGGCACTGCCGGCCACCGCGACCGCACCGCGCGCCGACGCGGGCAACCCCCGTGCGCCGAGGCCGCCTAGCCCCCCACCCACCCCGGCCGGGCCGTCCCCGGAGACCGCGTCACGGCACGGGTCGCCTGCGCCGGACGAGCGGGTCCACGCCGGGACGGCCGACACGTCCGCCCCGGCCCGGGACCCGCGACCACGGCGCCCCACCGACGGCCACCTCACCGGGGCACGGCGGAGAGGGGGCGCGGGTGACCAGGCGGAGGCCGGTGCCCGGCCGTTCCCGCCCGGGACCGACCACGGTGCCCGCGAGACCGGCGGGGGAGGGCAGCCGAGGGCCCGGCGCCCACGGCAGGGGGAAGGACACCGCCCGTGACCGGCGGCCCGGGGATCGTGGTCGTCGGCGACGCACTGCTCGACGTCGACGTGAGCGGGCCGGTGGGGCGGATCTGCCCGGACGGACCCGCGCCGGTGCTCGACGTGCGAGCCGAGCAGGAGCGTCCGGGCGGGGCGGCCCTGGCGGCGCTGTTGGCGGCCCGGAGTGGGGCCACCGTCGTGCTCGCCACCTCCCTCACCGACGACGAGGCCGGCCGGCGTCTCCGGGCGCTCCTGCGGGACCACCTGCGGCTGGTCACCTGCCCTGGCCCCTCGACCGTGGTCAAGACGAGGTTCCGCTCGGCGGGGCACCCGATGCTGCGGGCGGACCGGGGAGGTGAGGGACCCCCGCCCCGCGCCACCTCGGACCTGCTCGACGCGGTCTCCTCCGCCGACGCGGTCCTCGTCTCCGACTACGGGCGGGGCGTGGCCGGCGATCCCCGCCTCCGGGAGGTGCTCACCGCCCGAGCCCGGCGCGTGCCCGTCGTGTGGGACCCCCACCCGAGGGGCGCGGACCCGGTGGAGGGCCTGCGCCTGATCACCCCGAACGCCACCGAGGCCGGGGTGCCGGAGGCGGACGCCACCGGCGTCGAACGCCGAGCCCGCCTGCTGCGCGACCGGTGGCGGGCCGACGCCGTGGTGATCACCGCTGGCGAGCGGGGGGCGATCCTCGACCACGGCGCGAACAGCCCGCTCACCGTGCCCGCACCTCGGCTCGCGGTGCCCGACCCGTGCGGCGCCGGAGACGCCTTCGCCGCCGAGGCCACCGCCGCGCTGGCGGGTGGGGCCGCCGTCGACGACGCCGTGACCACCGCGGTCGGTCGTGCCGCCGCGTTCCTCGAAGCCGGCGGCGCCACCGCGGTCGGTCGGCTCCGGGCCCCCGGACCGCCCGGCGGGGACGTGCGGGAACGGATCGCCTCGGTCCGGGCGGCCGGCGGGACGGTGGTGGTCGCCAGCGGATGTTTCGACCTGCTCCACACCGGACACCTGCGCACCCTCACGGCGGCCAGGGCCCTCGGCGACCTCCTCGTCGTGTGCCTGAACTCCGACGAGTCGGTCCGGCGGCTCAAGGGCCCCGGACGGCCCGTCAACACCGAACACGACCGCGCCGAAATGGTCGCCTCCCTGTCCTGCGTGGACTGCGTCGAGGTGTTCGCGGAGGACACCCCGGAACGCCTGTTGCTCGAACTCCGGCCGGACGTCGTGGTCAAGGGCGCCGACTACGACCTCACACGCCTGCCGGAGGCGGACCTGGTGCGCCGGTGGGGCGGACGGATCGCGCTGGTCCCCTACCACCCCGGGCGTTCCACCACCGGGCTGGCCGCGCAGCTGGGAGCCGCCCACCGGGAGGCGAGCCCCCTCCCGGACCGCCGCCACCGACCGAGGACCCCCGAGCCCGGTTGAGCGACCACCGGTGTCCCGACGACCCGGGGGCCGGCTCGCCCGACCTCCCCCGGGCAGCGGACCACCGAGTCCGCCACGCCCCCGTGGCAACCGACGACAACGCGTTCGCGCCCGGCGTGCGAACCCGGTCACGAAGGAGCCCCGCGATGACCACCTCGACCGTGCCAGCCAGCGAACCCGACCACGTGGCACCCCGGCTGACCTCCCCGGGACGGGTGCTGGTCACCGGCGGCAGCTCCGGGCTCGGGGCCGCCGTGGCGCGGGCCGTCGCCCACGCCGGCGGACACGCGTTGGTCCTCGACCGCGTCACGCCCCCGGAGCCCGACCGACCCGGCGGGAGGCGGGACTTCGTCCACGCGGACCTGGCCGACACCGAAGCCGCCCAACGAGCCGTCGTGGAACTCGCCCGGCGAGCCGGAGGTCTGGACAGCGTCGTCTGCGCGGCCGGCGTCGACCGGTGCGGTGCGCTGGAGGACGTCCCCACCGACGAGTGGGAACGGGTCGTGCGCGTCAACCTGTTCGGCACCGCCGCGGTCTGCCGGGCTGCCGTGCCCGCGTTGCGCCGTGCCCGGGGGCGGATCGTCACGGTGGCCTCCACCCTCGGCCTGCGCGCGGTGTCCGACGCCACCGCCTACTGCGCGTCGAAGTTCGGAGTGGTCGGGTTCACCCGGGCGCTCGCCGCCGAACTCGCCGGCGCGGTCGGGGTCACCCTCGTCGTGCCCGGCGGGATGCGCACCCGCTTCTTCGACGACAGGGAGGAGCGGTACCGGCCCGCCGACGACAGCCGGCTGAACCCCCCGGAGCACGTGGCGGACGCGGTGTTGTTCGCGCTGCGGCAGCCCGCCGGCTGTGAGATCAGGGAACTGATGGTCTCGCACTCCGAGGAGGGCTCGTGGCCGTGACCGGAGCGTCGCCGGACCACGGTCGGCCGCCGGACCGGGGCGGCCACCGGGGTGGCCGGCACGGCCCGGAGCGGTCGGCGCGCGGCGCCAGGGGACCTCGGACGGCCCCTCCCCGCGAACGGGGCCCCAGGGTGCTGGTGGCCAGGCTGGACAGTGACGGCGACGTGCTCCTCGCCGGCCCCGCCGTGCGGGCCGTCGCCGCCGGCGCGAGCCACCTGACGCTGCTGTGCGGGCCGGCGGGCGAACGGGCGGCCCGCCAGCTCCCCGGGGTCGACGACGTGCTCCGCTGGCGGTGCCCGTGGATCGACGCCGACCCGCCCCCGGTGCGCGGCCCCGACGTCGACGGCCTGGTGTCCCGGCTCGCCGGCCTCCACCTCGACTCGGCCGTGGTCCTCACCTCCTTCCACCAGTCCGCGCTGCCGCTGGCGCTCCTCCTGCGGCTGGCGGGAGTTCCCCGCATCGCCGCGGCGTCCACCGACTACGCCGGCACGCTGCTCGACGTCCGGTTGCGCCCCGGCGAGGACTTCCCGGAGGACCTCCCGGAACCGGAACGCGCCCTGCTGGTCGCCGACGCCGCCGGGTTCCCGCTCCCCGGAGGCGACGACGGGCGCCTCGCGGTGCTCCCCCCACCGCCGGTGCGCACGCTGGTGGACTCCGATCCCTACGTCGTCATGCACCCGGGAGCGTCCGCCCCGGCCCGCCGGTGGCCGAGCTGGCACTGGCGGGAGGCGGCCCGCCGGCTCGCCCTGCGGGGCCACCGGGTGGTGGTGACCGGCGGCCCCGGCGAGATCCGGCTGACGCGGGAGGTCGCCGGCGACCACGCCACCGACCTGGGCGGACGGACGTCGTTCCCGCAGCTGTCCGGGCTGGTCCTCGGGGCCTCCGCCGTGGTGGTCGGCAACACCGGGCCGGCGCACCTGGCCGCCGCGCACGGCACCCCCGTGGTCTCGCTGTTCGCCCCCGTCGTGCCGGCCCGCCGGTGGGCGCCCTACCGGGTGCCCACGGTCCTGCTCGGCGACCAACGCGCCCCCTGCGCCGGGAGCCGGGCACGCCACTGCCCGGTGCCGGGGCACCCGTGCCTGTCGGACGTCGCCCCCGAGGACGTGGTCCGCGCGGTCCAACGGCTGGTCGGACGGCCGACCCACCAGGTTTCCCCACGAGCCGGTGTTGCGCGGCCGGACCCGCGGGTACCCGGGGGGCATGACTGATCCGGGATCCGATACAGCAACCCGAGACTCCGACCAGTGGCCCGACCTGCCGAGGACCGCGATCGTCACGGGTGGCGACTCCGGTATCGGCCGCTCGATCGCGGTCAGCCTCGCCGGTGGCGGCCTCGACGTGGGCATCACCTACCACTCGGACGCCGAACGCGCCCGGCACGCGGTCAAGGAGATCGAGGGCAGGGGGAGCCGTGCGCTGGCCAGGCAGACCGACCTGTCCGAGCTACCCGACGCGGCCTCGGTGGTCGACGAGCTCGCCGACGAACTGGGCGGAGTGGACATCCTGGTCAACAACGCCGGCGTGGGTTCGGACGCGCTCGGGGTCGACACGAGCTACGAGAAGTGGCGGCAGGTCACCTCGGTCAACCTCGACGCCGTGTTCCTGTGCTCGCAGCGGGCCGCCCGCAGGATGATCGACGCCGGCCACGGCGGGCGGATCATCAACATCACCAGCATCCACGAACACCTGCCCCGCACCGGCTTCGCGCCCTACGCGGCGGCGAAGGGCGGGGCGGGGCAGCTCACCCGGGTCCTGGCGCTGGAACTGGCCAGGCACGGGATCACGGTCAACGCGGTGGCTCCCGGCGAGATCAGCACCGGCATGAACGACCAGGAGGGGGTGGACCCGGCCGAGCAGCCCAGGCCCGGCGTCCCCCTCGGCCGGCCGGGCGCGGCCGACGAGGTCGCGGCGGCGGTGGCGTTCCTCGCCACCCCCGCCGCCTCCTACATCACCGGGGTCTCCCTGCTCGTGGACGGCGGGCTCGCGCTCATGGGGCCGGAGGCGGGCCTGCGGCTGCCCAGCGACGAGTGGCGGGACGGCTGACCCGCGCACCCGGGAACGACCTCGGCCCTCCCGGCGACCGGTGGCGTTCCCGACCGCGCGGCAGGGAACCGCGCGGGCCAGGCGAGACACCCAGCAGTACGACGAGTAGCGCGAAGAGACGAGGTGGACGTACCGATGAAGGCCGTCGTGTGGCACGCACCCGGTGAGATCGCGGTGGAACAGGTGCCCGACGCGCGGATCCAGGAGCCGACCGACGCCGTCGTCAGGCTGACCGTCAGCGCGATCTGCGGAACGGACCTGCACATGGTGCGGGGCAGCCTGCCCGGGATGCGCCCCGGCACGATCCTCGGGCACGAGGGCGTCGGCGTGGTCGAGGAGGTCGGCCCCGAGGTCCGCAACTTCCGACCGGGAGACCGGGTCGTGATCCCCTCCACGCTGTGCTGCGGCACCTGCTCCTACTGCCGCGCCGGCTACACCGCGCAGTGCGACCGGGCCAACCCGCAGGGCGCCCTCGCGGGCACCTCGTTCTTCGGCGGGCCGGAGATGACCGGCCCGGTCGACGGGCTCCAGGCCGAGTACGCCCGCATCCCCTTCGCCCACGTCAACCTGGTGGCCCTTCCCGACGAGGTGACCGACGAACAGGCCATCGTGGTCAGCGACGTCTACCCGACGGCGTGGTTCGGCGCCCTGCTCGCCGAGGTGTCCCCGGGGGACGACGTCGCCGTGTTCGGCTGCGGCCCGGTGGGACAGCTGGCCATCACCTCCGCCCAGCAACAGGGCGCCAACCGCGTCCTCGCCGTCGACCACGTCGCCTCCCGGCTGGAGATGGCGCGGTCCCAGCACGCCGAGACCGTCGACTTCGACACCGAGGACCCCGTCGAGACCATCCGCCAGCTGACCGGCGGAATCGGCGTGGACCGGGTCATCGACGCGGTGGGCGTGGACGCAGAGGCCCCGGCGTGGGCCGCGCCCGAGGGGTTCCCCGAACAGCGGCGGGAGATCACCGAGCCGGGCGTCGAGGGAGGGGACCAGCTGCCGCCCATCGCCCCGAGCCAGGCCTCGGAGTGGGCGGTGCGGGCGGTGGCCAAGGCCGGGACGGTGGGGGTCGTCGGGGTCTACCCACCCACGATGGACCGCTGGCCGATCGGTACGGCGATGAACCGCAACCTCACCGTGAAACTCGGCAACTGCAACCACCGAACGCACATCCCGGAGTTGCTGCGCATGGTCCGGTCCGGTGTCGTCGACCCCCTCGCCTCGGTCACCCAACTCACCGACTGGGACGGCGTCATCCGCTCCTACCACACCTTCGACGACAAGGAACCCGGCTGGGTGAAGGTCGCGGTCGCGGTCTGACGGAAGAGCGAACCGATACGAGACGGGAAGTGGTCAGCGTGCGTGCCGTGGTGTTGAGCTGCACCCTGAAGCGGTCCCCGGCGAAGTCGAACACCGAACTGCTCACCTCCGTGGTGGTGGACGAACTCCGGGAACGCGACGTCGACGTGGAGCAGATCCGCGTCGTCGACCGCGAGGTCCCGCGCGGGGTCGAGACGGACCTCGGCGGAGCCGACGAGTGGCCGGAGATCCACCGCCGGTTGCTGGAGTCGGAGATCCTCATCGTCGCCACCCCGACCTGGCTCGGCCAGCCGTCCTCGGTGTCCCGCCAGGTCCTGGAACGGATGGACTCGATGATGTCCGAGACCGACGACGCGGGTCTCCCGGTGGCCTACAACAGGGTGGCCGGTGTGGTCGTCACCGGCAACGAGGACGGAGCGCACCACGTCATCAGCGAGACGAACGGCGCCCTCATCGACGTGGGGTACACCGTGCCAGGGCAGTCCTGGACCTACTGGAACATGGGGCCCGGACCGGGCCCCAACTACCCGGACGTCGACCACGGGCACCAGTGGGCACACCGCACGGGCCGCATGATGGCCTCCAACCTGGTGGCCGTCGCCCGCGCCCTCCAGCAGGCGCCGATCCCCGTGCCGCCGAGCTGACGCGCCGCGCCGGTCCGCCCCCCGCCGCGTCGGACCCGGCTGGGCCGCGTCCGGCGTCGGCGGCGGCGCGGCCGGGAGTGGTTCCTCCCCGCCGCCGTGCGGGGGTCGGAGCTGGGGCGCCCGAGTCCGTCGGGTTGGGCAGGGCGGCCAGCGCGCCAGCTCGCGGTGCGACCGGCCGCGTTCGCGCGAACGATGTCCGCGCCGACCACCCCGTCCCACCGGCCGATGAGGGCACCACCGACGAGCCGGCGACCTCCCCGGTCCCGCTGGGCGACCATCCGCACCGCCAGCCAACCGCCCATGGCCCACCCGGGGTGGTCACACGTTGTAGTGGAAGTTGACGGTGGGTGTTCGAGTGCTGGCAGGCTGCCAGGATGACGACGACACACCACCTCGCGCTCCGGGTCGCGCTCGGCGCGCTGATCTCGGCGGCCGCCCTGCTCGACCGCCCCCTGCTGCCCGATCAGGGGCCCGCACCCGTCGACGGGCCGTCCCCACCGGCCGTCGCGACGTGGCACGGCCCCGCCGACGCGGGCGAGCACGATGCGGTGGATCGCCAGGGCGCACGCCCCACCTCGGCGCCCGCGACCGGCGGCCCCCCGCTCCTCGTCGACGGCCCCAGGACGCCCTGGCGGCTCTGCGGCGACAGCCACCACGGCCGCTACGCGTTCTCCCCGGCCGGGAAGCCGCTGCGGTGCGCGCCCACCCCCGAGGTCCACGACGCGCCCGGCGACGAGTGGCGCTGGCAGCCGGTTCCCCGACTTCCCTGACGGTCGCGCGATCCGCCCCGGTCCGAGCCCGTCGGACCCCCCAGGAGCTCCCGCACGTCCGCCAGCACCTCGACGACCGGCACGTCGCCCACCATCGAGAACTCGTGCGCGCAGCGGGCGCCTTCCGGTCCGGCCGCGAGCACCCCGCACCGGGGGCAGCGGGTGAACCAGCTGAAGTGCACCGGATGTCGTGCCCGCCCCAACGCGGCCGCGTTGATCACGTTGCACGCCTGGAAGACCCCGACGGTGGCGGTGCCCACGGCCTGCGCCACGTGCCGGGGGCCGCTGTCGTTGGCGAGGACCACCCGCGCCGACGCCAGCACCCCGACCATGCCGGACAGGTCCAGCGTCCCGGGGAACTCCCGGACCTGTTCCCGGAGCCCAGCCGGGAGCCGCTCACGTGCCAGTCGCGCGGTACCGCGCACCAGCGCCTCCTCGTTCGACGACCCCAGGACGACGGCTCCCGCGCCGTCCCGCACCACCCGTTCGACGACCTCCGCGAACAGGGGTGGAGGCCAGCGGCGTCGAGGGTCCGTCGCGCCCGGGTGGACGACCAGCAGCGGTTCCGGCAGCCCGGACAGGGCGCTCGCCGCCCGGTCCCGGTCGCCGTCGGTGACGGGCAGCGCGGGGTCCACGACGACGGGCGGGGCACCGGCGAGGCCGACCACCTCCAGGTGGCGCAGCACCTCGTGCTGGTAGTAGCGGTAGGGGATCGTCCGTTCCAGCGGTTCGGCGTCGGGAGTCGCCGTCCCCACGGTGTGCCGGGCCCCTGTCCGCAGCAGGAAGGGGTTGGACCAACGCCCGCCGCCGTGCAACTGCGCTCCGAGGTCGAGGCGGAGCGCGGCCACCGAGGCGAGGAACGCCCCCTGGTCGACCCCGTCGTCCGGTTGACCGGGTGTCGGTTCGTGCACCCCGTGGGCCCGAGGCAGCGGCAGGCAGCGGTCCACGGGGCCGGGGCGACCGGCCAGCAGCGCCCGGTGCGCTCCGGTGCCGAGCAGGACCAGTTCCGCTTCCGGGTAGGCCGCTCGCAATGCGACGAGCGCCGGCATCACGAACATCAGGTCGCCGATGCCCCCGCCCCGCAGCACGCCGATGCGCCCCACATCCGGCCAGCGCCCCCCGGCCGGGCCGATCGGCGGCAACGCCGGTCCCGCGTCGTGTTCCCCCACGCCTGCCCCCTCCGGCCGAGTGACGTCCCCACCGAGAACTGCCCGACGGGCGCTGGGAGAAACGGCGGCCACCCCGCCGGTCACCACACGGAGGACGAGGAGGAGCAGCAGGAATGACCCCGACCGGCCCGGGTATCCGGCCAGCGACGGAGAGGAGGTGCCCCATGACGGAGCAGCTGGTGGGCGTCGACGGCGTGCGCGCCGCCACCGCCGTGTCCCCGGCGGACGGGACCGCCCCGGTGATCGAGGTGACCGACCCGGTCACCGGGACCCCGTTCGGCCGACTGGTCATGTCCAGTCCCGAGGAGGTGCGCGACGCGGTCGGTCTCGCCCACCGCCACCAGCCCGCGTGGGCCGCCACCCCGCCCGCCAGGCGGGGCCGCCTCCTCCACGAGATGGCCGAGGAGGTCCGCGCCTCGGCGAACCGGCTGGCCCGGCTGAACACGGCCGAGACCGGTCGACCGTTCTCCCAGGCCCTCGACGGGGTGCTGGCGGGAGCCGCCACACTCGACCAGTACGCCGAACTCGCACCGGTGCGCGGTGGCCGCGCCCTGCTCGGGGACGTGGCGGCCACCGACCTGATGGTGCCCGAACCTCGGGGCGTGGTCGCCGTCCTCACCCCGTGGAACGAACCCGTCGCGGTGGCCTGCGGGCTGATCGGCGCGGCCCTGGCGACGGGGAACACGGTCTGCTTCAAGCCGAGCGAACGGGCACCGCACCTGGGGCGGGCACTCGGCCAGGTGCTGTGCGCGCCGCTCCCGAGCGGCGTCCTGGTGCGGGTGACCGGCGACGGGCGGGTGGGGGCCGCCCTGGTCGAGGACCCCCGGGTGGACCTGATCGCCCACGTCGGTTCCACCGCGGCCGGCCGCCGCGTCCTGGCCGCCGCGGCCGTGCGGGGCGCGGCGGTGCTCGCGGAGAACGGGGGCAACGACCCGCTGCTGGTCGACTCCGACGTCGACCCGGTGTGGGCCGCCGGACAGGCGGCGATCGGGGCGTTCACCAACAGCGGGCAGATCTGCACCGCCGTCGAACGCGTCTACGTGCACCGGGCGGTCGCCGACCGCTTCGTGGCCGCGCTGGTCGACCAGGCCCGCCGGTACCGGGCCCGGCCACGCGACACCTCCGAGGTCGAACTGGGCCCGCTGGTCGACGTCCGGCACCGGGCGCACGTGCACGGCCACGTCACCCAGGCACTCGACGCCGGCGCCGAGGTCGGGTGCGGCGGCGTCATCCCACCCGGCCCGGGTTCCTCCTACCCGGCGACGGTGCTCACCGGCTGCCGACCCGAGATGGCGGTGTTCCAGGAGGAGACGTTCGGGCCCGTGGCCCCCGTGCGGGTGGTCGACAGTTTCGACCAGGCCCTGGCGGAGGTCGCCGTCGACCGCTACGGACTCGCCGCGACGGTGCTCACCGGGTCGATGGCCCACGCCCAGCGCGCCTGGCGGGAACTGCCCGTGGGCACGGTGAAGGTCAACGACGTGTTCGGTGGCGCCCCCGGGGGAGCGGCGCAACCCCGCCGGGACAGCGGCAACGGGTTCGGCTTCGGCCCGGAACTGCTCGACGAGATGACCACGGTCAAGGTCGTGCACCTGGGCCTGCCCGGCGACGTGGCGAACCCGGAACCCTGAGCCGCGTCCACACCGCCTCGGCCAACGGCACCCGCGCCAGCGGGCCGGTCGAGGCCGGGGGAGATGAGCGGCCGAAGCGCCCGGCGGGCCGTCGGCCCGGGGTCCTCCCGCCGTGGTCGGCCGCCCGGGCACCGCGCGCGGCCGGCGCACGGCGGACATCACGACCAGGAGGTGGGAGATGCTGTGGGGCCAGGAACCCGACACGACGTTGACGGTGGGACCCACCACGCCCGGCCTGCTGGCCGGCCGGCGACCGAGGGTCCTCGTCCTCGGGGACGTCCTGGTGGACGTCTGGCTGTCCGGGACTTCCCGTCGTCTCTGCCGGGAGGCTCCCGCCCCGGTCGTCGAGGTCGAACGGACGACCACGGCACCCGGCGGCGCCGGGAACACGGCGGCGAACCTCGCGGCCCTCGGGGCGGCCGCCACCCTCCTGGCCGTCACCGGGGACGACCCCGCCGGGCGGGCGCTGCGCGCGGCACTCGCCGACCGGGGCGTGAACGTGCGGGACCTGGTGTCCGCGCCTGGCGGGCGCACGATGACGAAGTCCCGACTGATCTGCGGTGACCAGCTGCTCGCCCGTTTCGACGACGGCGACCAGGCCGACCCTCCCGCCGCGACGACCCGGGAACTCGCCAGTCTCCTCGCCGACCTGGTCCCGGACCACGACGCGCTCCTGGTCTGCGACTACGGCCTCGGCGTCGCCGGTCCACCGCTCCGCGACGCCGTCGCCGCCCTCCGGGAGGAGGTCCCGCTGCTCATCGTGGACTCCCACGACCCGGCGGAGTGGGCGGCCACCCGTCCGGACGTGGTCACCCCGAACGCCCAGGAGGCGGCGTCCCTGCTGGGCGCGGGCGGGCGGGGCCGGCGGCTCGCGCACCTCCAGCGCCACCGGGACCGCATCCTCCGCCGCACCGGCGCCGGCGCCGTGGTCGTGACCCTGGACCGGGACGGCTCCGTGCTGTTCAGCCACACCCATCCGGAGCACCGGACGTGGGCCAGGCCGGTACCCGACTGCCGGGCTGCGGGAGCCGGCGACACCTACGTCGCCGCGTTGACGGCCGGGCTCGCCAGCGGCCTGCCCCTGACCGGTGGCATGGAGCTCGCCCAGGCCGCGGCCGACGTGGTGGTCGCCCAGCCGGGGACCTGCGTGTGCGGGCCCGACCAGCTCGCCAGCCGGCTCGGGGACCGCGAGGGGGAGCCCGTGGGGCGGGAGCAGTTGGCGGCGGTCGTGCGCCGGCACCGCGACACCGGTCGGCGCATCGTGTTCACCAACGGCTGTTTCGACGTGCTGCACCGGGGACACCTCGCCTACCTGGCCCAGGCCAAGCAACTGGGGGACGTGCTCGTGGTCGCGGTCAACTCCGACGCGAGCGTGGCCAGGCTGAAGGGACCCGATCGCCCGGTGAACCCGGAGAACGACCGGGCCGCCGTGGTGGCCGGGCTGAGCTGCGTCGACCACGTGACGGTCTTCGACGGCGACACCCCGGTGGAACTCCTGCGCCTGCTCCGCCCTGACGTGTACGCCAAGGGGGGTGACTACACCCCCGAGATGCTGCCCGAGACGCCGGTAGTGCGGGGGTACGGCGGCGAGGTCCGGCTTCTCGACTACGTCCCGGACCGGTCCACCACCGCGCTGATCACCCGGATCCGGGCCAACGCGGACCGAGTGGTGGACTGATGGGCGCACCGCTGCCGAGGGCGGGTGCTCCCCGCCCGCGCGACCTGCCGGAACCGGCGGAACACCGGAGCACGCTCGACGTCCTGATCCCCACCAGGAACCGGCCAACCGAACTCGCGGTCACCCTGGCCGGCCTCGGTGCGCAGGACGATGACGACCGCTTCGGGATCATCGTGTCCGACCAGTCCGACGGGACCGCCTCCTACGACACCCCCGCCGCCCGTGCCGTGCTCCGCACCCTCCACCACCGGGGCCATGCCGTCCGGCTGGGTCGCCACCTGCCCCGGCGGGGGTTGGCCGAACACCGGCAGGCGCTCCTGGACGCGTCCGGCGCGGACCTCGTGCTCTGCCTCGACGACGACGTGTGGCTGGCGCCCGGCACGATCGCCCGGCTCCGCCGGGCACTGGCCGCGATGGGGTGCGGTTTCGTCGGCAACGCCGTCGTGGGCATGTCCCACGTCGCCGACCGGCGACCGGCGGAGTGGGAGCCCTACGAGGAATGGCCGGGACGACCCGTACCCGAGGCGGTGGGGCCGGGCAGCCCCGCGATGGCCAGGTGGACCCTGCACAACGCCGCCAATCCGCTGCACCTGGCCGAACACGTGTTGACGGGCGCGGAGGACTGGCGGGCGTACAAGGTGGCCTGGGTGTCCGGCTGCGTCCTCTACGACCGCCTCGCGTTGGTCGCCTGCGGGGGCTACGACTTCTGGTCGGACCTCCCCGTCGAACACGCGGGGGAGGACGTCGCCGCCCAGTGGCGGGTGATGCGGCGGTTCGGCGGGGCGGGCGTCCTGCCTTCCGGTGCGGTGCACCTGGAGTCGCCCACCACGGTCCCCGACCGGGAGGCGCAGGCCACCGCCCTCCCGGAGTTCCACCGTGCCGGCGACGAGGCCGGGAGCGGGCGTGACCCCCGCTGAGGGCTCGGCAGGGGAGTCGGGCGCGATGTTGACGACTGGCTTCTCCGGCGTCGAACTCCTGGGGCTCCCAGACCGGGCACGAGCGACCGGTGGTCCCATCCTCGGTGTCTCGGTGTCTCGGTGTCTCGGTGTCTCGGTGTCTCGGTGTCTCGGTGTCTCGGTGTCTCGGTGTCTCGGTGTCTCGGTGTCTCGGTGTCTCGGTGATTCGGTGACGTGACTGGCTGGCGGCGCGGACGCGGCGGGTCCGGGCCGGGCGCCGACCCGGGGTGGAGGCGTCACATCCCCGACCCGGCTCGGCGAACCGGCTGGTCGGACCGCGGCGGCTCCGTCGCCGGGCTCCCGGACCCGAACGGGCCGCCGCCAACCCGGGAGCTGCCAGTGGACCGCCCCGCCCGTGCGTCCCGTCTCGGGTGGACCGGGTGTCACCGTCGGCCAGGCGCGGAAGCGGCAGGTGAACGCCCGTCGGACCGGGATTCCGGGACCGAACCGGCCCCCGTCCCGATCGGGACCGGTCGTACCGGTCGCGACCCACCTACCGCTGGGCGGCGGTCCCGCTTCACCGGCGGTCCCGCTCAGGCCCAGAGGAGCTGCCGAACGGCGACGACCTGGCGCCGAGCCGTTCTCGAGGTCCGGGGCCGCCCGGACCAGGTGCCGGGGGAGTCGTCGATGCGGCGGATGTCGGGTCCCCCCGGGGCACTCCCGTCCCCGGTGCGGGGACCCGAGGGCGGACGCCTGGCCTCGGGTGCCGTCCACGAGCGGCCGACACCTCCGCACGTCGGTGGAGACGGGGGACGCCGGAGCGGAACCCGCCGGCCGGGAGGTTCAGCTCGCCGGGACGCCCGCGTAGGTGCGGGCCCGGGCCTCCACCCGGCCCGCCCGCACCCGGCTGATCAGCCGTGGCTGCGGCGCGGTCGCCGGCCCCCGCATGACCTCACCGTCGGAGAGGCGGAAGGTGCTGCCGTGCCACGGGCACACCAGGCAGCGGTGCCCGGCCACCTCCTCCACCTCCCCCTCGTGCAGGGGAGCGGAGAGGTGGCTGCACGCGTCGTGCAACACCACCACGTCCGAACCGCTGCGCAGCACGACGACCTTCACGTTGCCGGCGTCCCGGACCTCGGGGCGCCCCTCGCTGAAGTCGTCCAGCGGGCCGAGGTCGCACCAGTCGTTGGGGCCCCGGTGCGCCGCGTCCTCGGCGTGGTTGGGGCCCAGCGCCTGCCGGAACGACAACTCGCCGCCCAGCGTCGCCCCGGCGAGCAGGAAGAGCATGCCCGCGCCGCCGGAGACCGAACCCGTGCGACCGGACCGGTCGCGGCGGGCCACGAACGACACGAGGTAGCAGGCGAGCCCGGCGGTGTTCAACAGCGCGTGCACCGTGCCGGTCCGCTGCTGCTCCTCGTGGGCGTCGGACCAGTCGGCCCAACCGCTCACCGCCGCGGGCATCGCGCTGGCGATCCCGGTGCCGACCAACACCCGCGCCGCCCGGCTCCCCGGCGTGGTGACGTCCAGCACGGCGGCCGAGAGGAAGCACCCGACGGGGAGCTGGACCATCGCGGGGTGCACCGGGTGGCCGAGCCAGACACCGTGGAGGGCGTCCTTCACGCTCCCCTCGGGCAGCACCCGCGTCACGACGCGGTGGATGCGGGAGTTCACCCTGTCCAGCCACTTCTGCTCCGCGATCCGGTCGGTGATTCGTGACAGCCTCATCTCACTCCTCCGCTGGGTGTCCCGGACTGCGCACGGGAAGGGGCATCAGCCGCCTGACACCCCAGCCGCGCCCCTTGGGGCGATCGTCGTGACGTCACACCTTGGAGAACGCCTCGCTCACGGCGTTCGGCCCGTCGAAGGTGCGGTCCTTGGGCAGCTTGCGCAGGCCGGACAGGATGTTCTCGTCGGCTCCGTGCTGTTGGGCGTGCTCGACGATCTGGTCCGTGCTCGCCGGGTAGTCCAGGTCCTTCAGCGACTTCTGCATCTGGATCGGGTTGGCGCTGGCCATGATCCATCCCTCCTCCGGTGCCGGTCCGGACGGCGGTCCCACCGCCGCCGAGGTCCGGATGGACCTCCCTCCCGGGATGCCACGTGACGGCGCGGCGAAACGCCGAGCTGCCGCCCCGGCACCCGCGCGCACGGCACGCCGGCCCGCGACGAGGCCCGTCCCGGCCGCCCCTCACCCGGCCGCCCCCGTGGCACGCTCCACCACGAGGAGGACATCGGAGACGTCCAGGGCAGCCATGCACGCCGGACCGCGGGGCGACAACGGGCAGGCGGCCGACCACCAACAACCCTGCTCGGTGATCGAGGTGGGTTTGCGGTGGTCGCACCCGGGGAGGCCCTGGAGGTCGGAACCCGACGGGGAGACGAGCACCCGCCCGTCCTCCCCGTCTCGCCCGGGACGGGCCGACGCGCCGGTGGCGCGGGTACCCGCGCCACCGCCCCCGACCGGCCCCACCCCCCGTCGGCCAGCCTCGTGCGGTGAACCGGGTCCCGGCCCGAACCCGTACCGCGGCGTCGAGGTCGGCCCGAACAGCCCCACGACCCGCACTCCGAGTGAGGCGGCCAGCCGGGTTGGTCCCGTGTCGCCGCCGACGACCACCCCACCGCGACGCCCGACCTCGGCGTAGGTCGCGGCCAGCGCCCGGAGGTCCCCTCGGGGGAGCGGGGACGCCCCCCTCGGCACCGGGCCCCCGTCGGCGACGGCCAGCACCGGGGTGCCCGCCGCGCGCAGGGCGGCGGTGAGGGCGTCCCAGCTCGGACCCGGCCAGCGCTTGACGGCCATGCCGGCTCCCGTCACCAGGACGACCGGTGCCCGCCGCACGTGCGCCGGCACCACGCGACCCAGCAGCTCCGCGCCGAGGAGGCGCTCGGTCGAGGTGAGGCGGACATGCCCAGGGCAGTCCAGGTCCTCGGTTCCGATCAGCCCCTCGTCGCGCAGGATCCGCAGGTAGCGGTCACCGACGCGTTCGTCGGGCGGCGGGTGGCGCCACAGGTCGGTCACCGCCCTGGCGCCGGAGCGCTCGATGAGGTCGGGGATGCCGTCGTACCGGGTGGAGCTGACCACCAGGTCCGGGTCGACCCGTGCCAGCGACCGCTGGACGGCCTCGCGCTCACCGCCCCCGCCCCGCCGTTCCGGAACCAGGACCGCCGTCACCGCCTCGTCCGCCTCCACCAGCGAGTCCCCTGGCCGGTGGGTGAGCAGGTGCACCTCCGCCCCGGGGTGGTTCCTGGCCAGTGCGTGCACGGAGGGCAGGAGCATGAGCAGGTCCCCGAGACCGCCGAGCAGGTCGACCACCAGGATGCGCCGGTAGGCCCCGCTCACGACCACTCCCGCAGCACCGCCCGGTACACGCTGTGGTGTTCGGCGGCGATCACCGGCCAGTCGCGGCGACCCACCACCTGGCGGGCCCGGTCCGCCACACGTCGACGCAGGTCGGGGTCGGCCAGTACCCGGTGCACCGCCTCGCGGAGCGCCCCGACGCTGCGGGTGGAGGGCGCCACCACCGTCGTCTCGCCGTCCACCAGGTCGGGATCGGGCGGGTCCGCTCCGGTCACCACCGTCGGCGTTCCGTGCGACATGGCCGCGAGGACGGCGCCGCTCTTGGTGGTGGCGCCCCCGGTGAACGGGAAGATCGCGGCGTCCGCCGCGCGCAACAGGTCCGACACCCGCTCCTCCGGTTGGTACCCGGTGAAGGTCACGGCGTCGCCCACGCCCCGCCGCTGGGTGAGCTCGACCAGCTCGTCGTGGAACGCCCGCGCCTCCGGCTCGGGCAGGGCGCAGGAGACGAAGCCGCCGGCCACGCACAGGTGCAGCCCCGGGTGGGCGGCGCGGAGCGGTGGCAGCGCGTCGATCAGGTAGCGCAGGCCCTTGACCGGGTGGACGAACCCGAAGAACACGATCAGCGGGGCGTCCGCGCGCAGGCCCAACCCGGCGCGCACGCGGACCCGGGGGTCGCCTTCCGGTCGTCCTACCGCGACGTTCGCGGCGAGCGGCACCACGTGCGGGGCCAGCCCCCACCGCCGTGCCACGACGCTGGCGTGCCCGGCGTTGGTGGTCAGGAGCGCCCGGCTCCTCGGAACCAGCCGCCCGGTTTCCCGGCACCACCAGCCTCGGGCCTCAGCCAGCCGCCAGAGGGCCCGGGGGAGAACCGCTGGTGGGTCCCAGGAACCGTACTCGTGCAGGGTGGTGACCAGGGGCACGCCTCGGGGCACCACCAGTGGCAGCAGGCCGGAGAGGCGGGAGAAGCCGTAGGCGGACGGCGCGAACTGGAGGTGCACCACGTCCGGAGCCCACCGGGCCAGCCGGCGGCGCAACGTGCGCAGCTGGTCCCACCGGCGGCCCGGCCCCTGCCCCGGGTGGAGGGACACCGGTGCCAGGTCCGCCGCGACCCCGGCGTTGGTCAGCGCGGGCAGCAGGTGGTGGACGTAGTCCGCGACCCCGTCCCGGTCCGCCGCCGTCGTCCCGCACACCATCGCCACCCTGGGCTGGTCAGCCGCCACCCCGCACCTCCGCGTTCCGCCCGGTATCCAGGGCGGGTGCCCCGACCCGCTCCCGGTAGCCGGGTGCCCGCCGGCCGCGGGTGCATGCCGGTTCGGCTGGGCCGCCACCGTGGCGGGGGAGGGTGGAGGTGTGCCCTGGCTGACCGCGTCCCGGCTGGCGCGGGGGACCGCCCGGTCGCGGGGTGCGCCGCGACGCCGGGCCGGACGGCCTGGGTACGCGCTGGCGGGGGCGGCGACGCGAACCGCGCGGGAGGGCAGGCCTCCCGCGAGAGGTTCCGAGGAGACCGGGCCGTGAACGGTGCCCGGCGGCGGGGCACCCGGAGGGGAACGGCGTTCCGTCCGAGGACGTCCGCGCAGCCGTCCAAGCAGGGAGCCTGCTCGGCGCGGCGAGACGAGGTGACGTGATCATGCCCGCTGAGCACACCGACGCCACCCCCTTCGTACCGGCCCGGGCCGAACTGCCCGGACCGCGGCGGGCGGCAACGGCCTGCCGGGGCTGCGACCTCTACCGGGACGCCACGCAGGTCGTGTTCGGCCGGGGGCCGGCCACCGCCGAGGTCGTCCTGGTGGGCGAACAGCCGGGCGACCGGGAGGACATCGAGGGAGCACCGTTCGTCGGCCCCGCGGGCCGCGTGCTCGACCGAGGTCTCCGGGAGGCCGGGATCGACCGGGACCGCGCGTACCTCACCAACGCGGTCAAGCACTTCAGGTTCACCCGTGGCGGCACGGGCAAGCCACGCCCGCACCGCCAGCCCAACCGCACCGAACGCGTCGCCTGCCGCCCCTGGCTGCTGGCGGAACTCGCCGTCGTCCGGCCCCGACTGGTGGTGGCGTTGGGGGCCGTGGCGGCGAAGTCCCTGCTGGGCGACTCGTTCCGGGTGACCCGGCACCGGGGCGAACCCCAGCGTTTCCCCGCCGGGGAACTCGGTCCGCGAAGGAGCGCGCCCGACCACCTGATCGCCACCATCCACCCATCGGCCGTGCTGCGGGCGAGGGACCGCGAGGACGCCTACGCGGGCTTCCTCGCTGACCTCACGGCAGCGGCGGACCTGCTCCGCCGGGTCTGACCGAGCGGGTCGGCCCCGGCCCGGCCACGTTTCGCGGCGTGGCGTCCGGGTAGGGGGACAGTGCGGAGGTTCACGGACGCTGGGCGGAAGGGGAAGGATGCGCGCGCTCACCTGGCACGGCCCCCGGTCGGTGCACGTCGACACCGTGGCGGACCCGACCATCGAGCAGCCGACGGACGCGATCATCCGGGTCACGGCGAGCGGGCTGTGCGGCTCGGACCTCCACCTCTACGAGCACGGCCTCGCGTTGGCGGTGAAACCCGGGGACATCCTGGGTCACGAGCCGATGGGCGTGGTCGAGGAGGTGGGGAGGTCGGTCCACCACATCCGGCCGGGGGACCGGGTGGTGGTGCCGTTCAACATCTCCTGCGGCGAGTGCTTCATGTGCCGGCGCCAGCTGTTCGCGCAGTGCGAGACGACGCAGAACCTGGGGGGCCGGAAGGGCGCATCGCTGTTCGGCTACACCCACCTCTACGGTGGGGTCCCCGGAGCGCAGGCCGAGTACCTGCGGGTTCCCCAGGCCCACTTCGGGCCCATCCGGGTACCCGAAGGGGTCCCAGACGAGGCGCTGGCGCTCCTCTCCGACGTGCTGCCCACGTCCTGGCAGGCCGTCGAGTACGCCGACGTCCCCCGTGGGGGCAGCCTCGCGGTCTTCGGCCTCGGCCCCATCGGACAGATGAGCGCCCGGATCGCCCTGCACCGGGGCGCGGGTCGGGTCCTCGCCGTCGACCCGTACCCCGACCGGCGCGCGTTCGCCGCCAGGGCGGGGATCGAGACGATCGATCCCCAGGACGGTGACCCGGTGGAACAGATCCGGGCCGGGACGGCCGGCCGCGGCGCCGACTCGGTGATCGACGCGGTGGGAATGGACTCGGAGGGGTCGGTCGTCGACCGGGTCACCCAGATCCTCAAGACGAAGCCCGACCGGTTGCACGCCCTGCACCAGTCCCTCGGAGCGGTGCGCCGGGGCGGCACCGTCTCGGTCAGCGGCGTGTACGCGGCGTGGATGCCGCGTTTCCCCCTGGGCGACCTGTTCGACCGCAACGTCACCCTGCGCTGGGGCCAGGCCCACGTCCGCGCGTGGACCGACACGTTGCTGGACGTGTTGCGGGACGGTGACCCGCTGGGGGCCGCCGAACTCGTCTCCCACCAGGTCCCGCTGCGGGACGCCCCCGAGTACTACGCGGCCTTCGCGAAGAAGCGTCCCGGCGTGCGGAAGGTGCTGTTGCGGCCGCACGGCCACCGAGGTTGGGCGTCGGGGGCGGGGGACGGGGACCGGGCGGTCCCCCGGGGCGGTCCCTCCCGCCGCCCCGGCCTCGGGCCGGGGTCCCCCGCGCGGGAGACGGGACCCACGAGCACGCAGCCCGGTGAGGAGGAGCCGTCGTGAGGATCGTCGTGGTCGGAGCCTCGGGGAACGTGGGGACGGCCGTGCTCGGTCGGCTGGCCCGCGACTACCCGCGGGCCGAACTGGTCGGGGTGAGCAGGCGGACGCCACCCCCCGCCCCGCCCTACCAGGGTGTCGGCTGGCACGAGATCGACATCGGCTCGGAGGACAGCACCCCACGTCTGGTCGAGGTGTTGCGGGGCGCGGACAGCGTCGTGCTCCTCGCCTGGCTGATCCAACCGAGCCACGACGAGCTCGCCCTGCACCGCACGAACGTCGAAGGCAGCAGGCGGGTCGCCGAGGCGTGCGTCCGAGCCGGCGTGCCCCACCTCGTGTACCTGTCCTCGGTGGGCGCGTACTCACCGGGTCCCAAACGTCGGGCGGTGGGGGAGGACTGGCCCACCGGGGGTGTCGCCGCGTCCTCCTACAGCCGGGACAAGGCGGCCGTCGAGGCCCTGCTGGACGAACTGGGTCGCCGTGAGCCAGGGCTCACCATCACCCGGTTCCGGCCGGGCCTGATCCTGCAACGGCGGGCCGCCGTCGAGATCGCCGGCTACTTCATCGGCCCACTGGTCCCCCGGTCGGTGTACCGGGGGGTGCGGCGGGGAAAGCTGCCCGTGCTACCGATGCCCTCCGAACTGACCCTCCAGTTCGTCCACACCGAGGATGTGGCCAGCGCGGTGTCGTTGGCCATCGGTCAGCGGGCGGCGGGGGCGTTCAACCTGGCCGCCGATCCGCCGATGCCGCCGGCCGAGCTGGCCCGCCTCCTCCACGCCAGGCACGTGCCGGTCGCGCCCTGGCTCGTCCGGGCCGCCGCGAGGGTGAGTTGGGCACTGCGCCTCCAGCCGACCTCGCCGGGCTGGGTGGACCTGGCCCGGTGGTGCCCGGTGCTGGACACGTCCAGAGCGTGGACGGAGCTGGGCTGGCGTCCGGAGCACGACGCGAGGGCGACCGTGCTGGAACTGCTGGAAGGGCTCGAAGCTGGTCGCGACCACCCGAGTCCCGCGCTGCGGTCGGGGCGGGGAACCGTCAACTCGACCTGACCCGCATCCTTCGCCACCCCGGCCGCGATCGGCGGC
The DNA here is from genome assembly GCF_049311605.1 of Actinoalloteichus caeruleus. Lineage (NCBI taxonomy): Bacteria > Bacillati > Actinomycetota > Actinomycetes > Pseudonocardiales > Pseudonocardiaceae > Actinoalloteichus > Actinoalloteichus caeruleus. The sequence continues at coordinate 4,046,340 of NZ_CP186005.1, read as the reverse complement.
CGGTTCGACGTCCACGAGGCGGTCACGCACGTCCCCGGCCGGGCACGCCCCGACCTGGGGCCGGTCCGCGTCAGGGCAGGGTGGGCAGGATCTCCGCGAGCCGGCGCAGCGACTGGGCGGCTCCGTCGACCATGCCCACGCGGAGCATCGCGTCCCGTGCCTCCCTGCTGTCGAACCGGGAGACCGTGGTGACCGTGGTCCTCCCGTCCGCCTCCTCGAAGGTCACGGTGTCGACCAGGACCTCACCGGGCGCGCCCTCGAACTCGAAGGTGGAAACGATGCGTTCCGGGACGACGATCTCCTGGTACTCGCCGTGGAAGGCGTAGTCGTTCCCGTCGGGGTCGTGTTCGACGAAGCGGTAGGAACCGCCCGGCCGGAAGTCCAGCTCGCAGTCCATCGGGTTCCCGCGCGCCCACCAGCGCCGCAGGTGCTCGCAGCTGCCGTGCGCGGCGAAGACGCGGTCCCGGGGCGCGTCGAAGGTCCGGCTCATGGTGATCTCGACGTCCGACGGAGTGCTCACCGCCAACTCGCCAGCGTGCTCGGTCATCGTCGTCCTCCTCGTCCTCCACGGATCGGGGTGCTGGCCGCCGTTCGGCGGACCCCGGTCCCGTCTCCTCTGGCGCGCGTGTCCGTCGGCGGTCGTCGGCCTCCCGCTCGACCTCGCGCCGGCGGCGAGCGGGAACGTCCCGAAGGCCTCCGCCCACCGGGCGGCACGCGACCGGCCGCCGCGGCGCCTCCCTCGGCGCGGCACCCGCGCCGGGTCGGACGCACGCGCGCCAACCCACGGCCGCCCCGGTCGACCGGCGGGCCGGCGGCGGGGGAGACCTGTCAGGCCGTCGCCGTGGCGGAGCCGCGCCGACGTGCCCGCAGGCACCTCACCAGTTCCTCCCCGTAGGGCAGTGCGATCAGACCGAGGATGGCCCCACCGACCCCGGCCAGGTAGCGGGGCGGCAGCGACGGGCGCTTCAACCGGAGCGTCCAGGCCCGGCGGTCCCGGGCACCCCGCGCCAGCGCCTGGATCTGCTCCCAGTGCAGGCAGGCCAGCGCTCCACCAGCCATGAACGGCATGGCCTCCAGGAAACTGTGGACGTGCTGCTCGACGGGCCGGACCTCCCGCCCGCTCTCCTCCGCCGTCGTGACATCCCACAAGGCGGTGGCCTCGTGCGCGAGGATCGCGGCCACGATGATCGTCAGCACGAGGGGGTTGACCTCGCACACCAGGGCGATGGCGATCGGCACGCCGACCTCGGTCATCATCAGGGCGTGGATCAGCGACTCCTGGACCCCGGCGGTGTGCTCGATGTCGGTGCGCCGGTGTAGCGCCCAGTCGAGCAAGCCGGGGACGAACCAGGCGGGGAGGAGCCCGTACACCAGGTAGCGCAGGGTCGCGGTCTCGACGTCCCGCGCTCGCTCGGGTACGCGTCGGCTCGGTCCCAGTACCGCTGACCGGAGCCGGGACAACGGTGCGCGCATGCGCTCCTCCTCCGCTCGGACCACCGGCCGGCGGTGAAGTCTCCCGGGGCCGCCACCGTGCTCCGGGTACCCGAGCGCCCCGGGGGCAAACGAGCCAGCGCCGCGCACCCGGGGTGGTGCGGCGAGTCGCGCCGGCGGTCCGGGCCCGTGCGTGCGGCCCGGACCGCCCGCCGCGCGGGGGCGCGGCGGATCCGCCCTCGTCCCTCCCGGACGAGCCGTCGTCCGGCCCGTCAACCGCTCAGGGAGAGCACCATCACCGGATCCGTGGTGGGTTGGCGTGACCCGCCCGCCGGCTCGACAGTAACCCCGATCCGTTCGGCCCCGTCCAGACCCTTCACCAGCACCACGGGTCCCTCCCCGTCGTCGAGCATCCCCGCCGGCCTGGCGTGCTGGTCGTCGATCAGCCACAGCTGGTAGCCGTGGTCGGCCGGCGCGTCCGGCATGCCCGACACCAGGAGGACGGCCCGGTCGGCCTCCCGGGAGACGACGGCGGTGGCCGTACCCCCACCCTCGCTCTCCCCACTGACCACCCTGGTGTCCTCGGAGGCCAACAGGTCGGACAGCGCCGGCCCCGCCTCTCCGGCGAGCTCCTCCCGGAGCGTGTCCCGCTCCTCGCGCAGCTGGATGGCCTGCCCGCCCAGCACGCCGGCCAGCACCGCGGTCGCGGCGGCCAGCGCGAGCGCCGAGCGCACCACCCACCGCCGACCCGCACCAGAACGCACGTCCGGGGCGGGGGCCCCGGCCCGTGTCCCGTCGTCCACCAGCGGGGGTTCCTGGCGGACCGTGGCGACCTCGGCCATGACCCGCTCGCGCAGGCCGGGGCACGGGGTGGTCGGCAGCGCCCCCGCCACCCGCGCCGCCGTCGCCCGCAGTTCCCGCACCTCCTGCGCGCACACCGGGCAGGCCGCGAGGTGCTCCTCGAACGCCGTCCGCTCCTCGCCGGTGACCGCGTTGAGCGCGTAGGCGCCCGTCAACGAATGGATGTCCACGCTCACTGTCCCACCCCCAGGCAGTCACGCAGCCGGATCAGGGCGTCCCGCATCCGGGTCTTGACCGTCCCCAACGGCGCCCCGAGGAGCTCCGCCACCTGCCGGTAGGTGTGCCCCCGGTAGAAGGCGAGCAGCACCGACTCCCGCTGGAGGCTCGTCAACGTGGAGACGCAGCGCCGCACCTGCGCCTGTTCCAGCCGGATCGCGACGGTCTCCGCGACCTCGTCGAAGGGCCGCCGTTCGTCGAGCCGGCCCACCCTCGACTCCCGGTCCGTCGCGGACTGCTCGGAGCGGACCCGGTCCACCGCCCGCCGGTGGGCCATCGTCAGGGCCCAGGTCGTCGCGGACCCCAGTGCCGGGTCGTACCGGGGTGCCGTGCGCCACAGCTCGACCAGGACCTCCTGCGCGACCTCCTCGGACTGGGCCGGATCGCGCAGCACCGTCCGCACCAGGGACAGCACGGGGCCGGAGAGGAGGTCGAACAGCTGCCCGAAGGCGGTCTCGTCCCCTCTGGCGACCCGCACCATCAGCTGCTCCGCGGTGGGGGCGTCCTGGTCCGGCCGGCCCGCCCCGTCCTGCTCCGGGGGCCGGCCGGCCCGTTCCGTCCACTCAGCCATGACCACCTTCATCGTCGAGCCGACTCGTCACGTCCGTCCTTCGGTGCGGCGAGCCGCGCGGATTGGCCGTCCACCCCGGCCGTGACACCGTGATCCGGACGTTCCCGGCGGTGGACGACCGTGGACGGTCGACCGCCGGCCGCCGATCGATCGTCCCAAGCCCCGCCCCCGGCGGATCACCGTGACGGGCCGAACTCCCTCCGTCGCCAGGGCAGTGTTTCCCGTCACTACCGGCGGGAAGCCGTAACGGTCCTGCCCGCCGGTTCTCGGGGCCTTCGCCGCGCCGGGGCCCACCGGGCGGTGGTGTGGGCCGACTCCCCGGCACGAACTGCGGTTTCCTCCCGCTTCGAGGTGACCCGTGTCGGTGCGTGAGGCGGTCGTGAGGCCCTCGATCCGAGGGCCCGTCCGCCTCGTCTCCGCCCGGGTCTCCACGGGGCCGGGGGCTTGGTCTCCTCGCGGTGTCTGTCTATCGTGCAGCGGTCCAACTCAATCGCTCATTGAACGAATAAGGGCGAGACGAGGCACCCAGCCAGGGCGAGGAGGAAGATGCGCCACGGCAGCACCAGCGTCCGACCACCCGGGGGGATCAGCCGCCGCTCCCTGCTCGCCGGCGGGCTGGGCGCCCTCGGGGCCACCTGGCTGGCCGCGGGGTGCTCCTCGTCCGGACCAGCCTCCCGCGCCCTCCCCGTGGAGGCGGCGACCGGCGACCCGGCCAGCGGAGGGGTGCTGCGCATCGCGCGGCCCCCGGCCTCCGACGCCGAGACGCTGGACCCGGCGAGCGCGCTCTCCGCCTACGAGTACCTCGGCGCCGTCTACAACAGGTTGACCAGGATCGGGGAGGACGGCTCCGTCGTCGCCGACCTCGCGGAGGGCTGGGAACCGTCCCCGGACGGCACCCGGTGGACCTTCGCCCTGCGCCGCGGCGTGACCTTCCACGACGGCAGGCCCTTCACCTCCGCCGACGCCCGCTACACGCTGCGGCACCTGCTGGACCCGGACGTGGCATCGCCGCAGGCCGGGGTCCTGGCGCCGATGCTCGAACCGGGCGGGATCCACACCCCGGACCCCCACACGCTCGTGGTCGACCTCACCCGGCCCAACGCCGAGTTCCCGAGCCTGCTGACCTCGTACAACTGCTACGTCATCCCGGACGGCAGCGCCGAGGCCGGCGGGCGGCACATCGGCGAGACCGGGGTCGGGACCGGCCCGTTCCGACTGGAGTCCTTCACCCCCGCCGGCCGGGGCCGGGTGGTGGCCAACCCCGAGTACTGGGAGGGGCGGCCGGTGCTCGACGAGATCGAGTTCTACGCCATCCCGGACACCCAGGCCCGGTCGAACGCGCTGCTCGCCGGCCAGGTGCACCTCCTCTCCCAGACCAACCTGGACTTCGCCACGGCACGCGTCATCAACGCCTCCGACCGGGCGACCATCGCCCGGTCGGTGAACTCGCAGTGGTACGGCCTCCCGATGCTGTGCACCGCCGAGCCCTTCACCGATCCGTCGGTCCGGCAGGCGATGAAGCTCGCCTACGACCCCCAGGCCGTGCTCGACGTCGCCCTCCAGGGAGCCGGGGTCATCGGGAACGACAACCCCGTACCCCCCGAGGAGCCCTACTGGACCGACTACCGCGTCGAACGGGACCCCGAGCACGCGCGTTTCCTGCTCCGCCGAGCCGGGCTGGAAGGCCTTCGCCTCGACCTGCACACCTCCGCCTACGACCCGGTCTTCACGCCGATGGCGTTGGCGTTCCGGGACTCGGTGCGGGAGGCCGGGATCACCCTCGACGTCCGGACCGCGGCCGCCGAGTCGTACTTCTCCCAGATCTGGATGCAGAAACCACTGATGGCGACCTACTGGTACACCGGCCGGCCCATCGAACAACTCCTCAACCAGATCTTCCGAGGTGGTTCGAGCTACAACGAGACGGCCTGGGCCGACGACCGCTTCGACGGGCTCCTCGACGAGGCCAGGGGTGAGATGGACGCCGACCGCCGCCGGATGCTCTACCAGGACGCCCAGCGGTACGTGGTCGACCACGGTGGCTCGATCACCCCGGTGTTCGCCGACCGCCTGGTGGGTCTCTCCCGTGACGTCCTCAACTACCGGGAGCACGGGTTCGAGTTCGACTACCTCAACATCGGGCTGCGGAGGTGACCGGCATGCTGTCCTTCGTCGCCAGACGACTGTTCTCCGCGCTGCTGACCATCGCGCTGTCCTCCGTGCTCATCTTCCTCGCGCTCCAGGCCCTCCCCGGCGACGTCGCCAGCCAGATCCTGGGGCGGGACGCGACCCCCGAGGCGGTGGCGACGCTGCGGGAGCAGCTCGACCTCGACCAACCCGCCTGGCAGCGCTACCTCGAGTGGGTCGGGGGCGCCGTCACCGGGGACCTCGGCACCTCCCTCGCCTCGGGGGAGCCGGTGGCAGCGGAGGTGGGCCTGCACCTGCGCAACACCCTGCTCATCGCCGTGGTCACCATCCTCGTCGCGGTCACGCTGTCGGTGGTGCTCGGCGTGCTCGCCGGCCTCTACCGCGACCGCTGGCCCGACACGCTGATCTCCGGGCTCAGCCTCGTCGGCATGAGCGTGCCCGAGTTCGTGGTGGCGACCCTGCTGGTCCTGGCGCTGTCCATCACCGTGCCGGTGCTGCCCGCCGTGGTGCTCGACGGGCCATCGGCCAGCATCGGGGAGCTGCTCCCCGCCGTCTGGTTGCCCGCCGCCGCCCTCGGCGTCGCGATGACCGCCTACATCGTCCGCATGGCACGCACCAGCGTGATCGACGTGATGGCCGGGGAGTTCGTCACGACGGCCACCCTCAAGGGGCTCGGGCGCTGGCGGGTGGTGACCCGGCACGCCCTGCCCAGCGCCCTGCTGCCGACGCTGAACGTGATCGCCATGAACATCGCCTGGCTGGTCGGGGGTGTCGTCGTCGTGGAGAACGTCTTCAACTACCCGGGGGTGGGCAGTCTGATGCTCCAGGCGGTGCACAACCGCGACCTGCCGATGTTGCAGGCGATCGCGCTGATCAGCGCCACCGTCTACGTGCTGTGCAACCTCGCCGCCGACCTCGGGGCGATGGCGCTGAACCCGAAACTGCGGAGCAGGGAGCAGGTGGGGCTGCGATGAGCGGGACTGGTACCGACACGACCGGGCGGCGAGGAACGCTCACCGGTCTCCTGGGAGCGTTGCGGGGTTCGACCACCGCCTGGGTGGGGGTGGCGCTGGTCGCGGCGCACCTGCTGGTCGCCCTCCTCGCCCCGCTGGTCGCCCCCCACTCCCCGGTGGAGAACGACCCGGCCAACGCCCTCGCCGGGCCTGGCTGGGCGCACTGGGCCGGCACCGACCAGTACGGACGTGACGTCCTCAGCCGCGTGCTGCACGGTGGGCGCTACGCCCTGATGGTGTCCTTCGGGGCCACCGTCCTCGCCGTGGCCCTGGGCACCGTGATCGGTTGCGTGGTGGCGTTGCGCGGGGGTTGGTTGGACAACCTGGTGATGCGGGTGATGGACGCCGTGCTGTCCATCCCGCCGGTCCTGGCCCTGCTGGTGGTCGTGACCGTGCTGGGGGCGGGCCCGCTGGTCATCGTCCTCGCCGTCAGCCTCGTCTACACGCCGGCGGTCACCCGCGTCGTCCGGGCCGCCGCCCAGGGGGTGGCCCCCAGCGACTACGTCACCGCGGCCAGGGTCCGGGGCGAACGGACGACGTCGATCCTGTTCCGGGAGGTGCTGCCCAACATCGTCGACGTGGTCTGCGTCGAGTTCGCCATGCGGGCCTCCTGGGTGATCCTGCTGATCAGCTCGCTGTCCTTCCTGGGCTTCGGCGCGAACCCGCCGACGCCGGACTGGGGGCTGATGGTCGCGGAGAACAGGACGGCGATCACCGTGGTGCCGATGGCGAGCCTGGCGCCGATCATCGCGCTGGCGACCCTGGTCATCGGGTTGAACCTGGCGGCAGACGGGTTGTCCAAGGCATGGGGAGTCGACCGGGTGCGGAAGGGGCGCGCATGACCGAGCGGGAAGCGACCGGCGGGGCGCCGGTCGTCGAGATCACCGGGCTGACCGTGTCCTACCGCTCCGCGGGCCGGGACGTGGTCGTCGCCAACGAGGTCGACCTGGCGGTGCGCGCCAACGAGACGGTGGCCGTGGTGGGGGAGTCGGGGTCGGGGAAGTCGACCGTGGCCGGCACCGTGCTCGGCCACCTGCGGCACGGTTCGCGACTCGCCGGCGGCCGGGTGCTGGTCGACGGGCAGGACGTGTTCGCCCTGCCGCCCCGGCAGCTCCGCGCCCTGCGGGGCGGGACCGTCGCGATGGTGGCGCAGAACGCGGGACAGGCGCTCACCCCGTCGATGCGGGTGGGACGCCAGGTCGCCGAAGCGCTGCGGGGCCGGGGGCTGGACCGCCGCGCGTTGGACGCCGCCGTGGTCGAGCTGCTCGACCAGGTACGACTGCCCAACCCGGCGGAGCTGGCCCGGCGGTACCCGCACCAGCTCTCCGGCGGCCAACAGCAGCGGGTGGCGATCGCGATGGCCGTGGCCGCGCGCCCCCGCGCGCTCGTGCTCGACGAGCCCACCACCGGACTGGACGTCGTCACCCAGGGCGGGATCCTCCGCCTGCTCGACACGCTGAGCTCCGAACTGGGCCTGGCGACGGTCCTGGTGAGTCATGATCTCGGGGTGGTGGCGAGCATGGCGGACCGGGTGCTGGTGATGCGCCGGGGTGAGGTCGTGGAGGAAGCCGACACCGAGCGGCTGTTCGCCGACCCGCGCCACCCCTACACCCGGACCCTGCTGGCGAGCGTCCCCAGGATCACCGACGGGGGTCTCGTCGAGGTGGGCGAGGACGGCGGCCGCACCGTGCGGCGGCGCGAGCCGGTGGCGGACGCACCACCCGTCGTCTCCCTGCGGGACGTCCGCATCGGGTACGGGAGGCGCCGGCGCACCCGCCGAGCCCACGCCGAACCCCGCCCCGCCGTCGACGGGGTCTCCCTGGAGCTGCGCCGTGGCGAGGTGCTGGCGCTGGTGGGTGAGTCGGGCAGTGGGAAGACCACCCTGGCCTGGTCGCTGGCCGGCCTGCGCCCCCCGAGCGAGGGCGAGATGCGGTACACCGACCACGGGCGGTCCGACGACCTCGCCCAGCCCGCCGCCCGCCGGGCCACCGACCTGCGCCGCCGGGTGCAGCTAGTCTTCCAGAACGCCGACACCGCGCTCAACCCGCGTCGGCGCGTCGCCGAGGCGGTTCGGCGTCCACTCCGGATGTTCGGCCTGGCGCGTGGCCGCCGGGAACTGGACGAGCGGACCCGAGGGCTGGTCGCGGACGCCCACCTGGACCCGGCCCTGACCGAACGGCTGCCGGCCCAGCTCTCCGGCGGCCAACGGCAGCGCGTCGGCATCGCCCGGGCACTGGCGGGCGAACCGGACGTCGTGATCGCGGACGAGATCACCACCGCGCTCGACGTGTCCGTGCAGGCCTCGATCCTCGCCCTCCTCGACGACCTCCGGGCGCGACGGCGGCTGGCCTGCCTGTTCATCAGCCACGACCTGGCCGTGGTGCGGGGCATCGCCGACCGCGTCGTCGTCCTCCGGCACGGTGTCATCGTCGAGGAGGGCCCCACCGAAGCGGTCTTCGCGGGCCCCAACCACCCGTACACCAGCACACTGCTCGCCGCCGCGCTCGAACCCGACCCGACCTCGGCCCGCCGACGGGCCGAGAACCGGGACGCGCCACCCGTCCAGTGGGCCGATGACGCGGCCGACGGGGCGGTGTGGGAAGAACTAGGGGCAGGCCACCGAATCCGGCGGTGGCGGGAGGTCGGCAAGGAGGACCGGTGAGATACCGCGAGGAGTTCGCCCGTGACGTCGAGGTCGAGGACACCTGGATCCCGATGCGGGACGGCACGCGGTTGCACGCCCGCATCTGGCGTCCCGTGGACGCGGTCGACCGGCCGGTCCCGGCGCTGCTGGAGTACCTGCCCTACCGAAAGGGGGACTGGACGGCCCCCCGGGACGCCCAGCGCCACCCCTGGTACGCCGGCCACGGCTACGCCTCGGTGCGGGTGGACCTGCGGGGCAGCGGCAACTCCGAGGGCGTGATGCGGGACGAGTACTCCGAACAGGAACTGGCCGACGGCGTCGACGTCGTCCACTGGCTCGCCGAGCAGCCGTGGTCCACGGGGCGGGTCGGCATGTTCGGGATCTCCTGGGGCGGCTTCAACTCCCTCCAGGTCGCGGCGCTGCGTCCCGAACCGCTCAAGGCCGTCGTGACCGTCTGCTCCACCGACGACCGCTACGACAACGACGTGCACTACGTCGGCGGCGCCGTCCTCGGCATCGACATGCTGGCGTGGGCGGGCACGATGTTGGCCTTCACCTCCCGCCCGCCGGACCCGGCCGCCGTCGGGGACCGGTGGCTGCCGATGTGGCGGGAACGGCTCGACGCGCTGGAGCCGTTCCTGCACACCTGGTTGGCCCACCAGCAGCGGGACGACTACTGGCGGCACGGCAGCGTCTGCGAGGACTACTCGGCCATCGACGCCGCCGTCCTCGCCGTCGGCGGCTGGGCGGACCCCTACCGCGACACGGTGCTCCGGCTCGTCGAACACCTCGACGCCCCCGTTCGGGGCATCATCGGCCCCTGGGCGCACCGCTACCCGGACATCGAGCTGCCGCCAGGACCCGCCATCGGGTTCCTGCAGGAGACCCTGCGGTGGTGGGACCACTGGCTCAAGGGCGAGGACAACGGCGCGATGGACACGCCGCCGCTGCGCACCTGGATGCAGGAACCCGTCCCACCACGAACCAGCTACCCGGAGCGGCCGGGGCGGTGGGTTGGTGACCCCAGCTGGCCCTCCCCCTCCGTGAACTGGCAGACCCGCCCGTTCGCGGGGGACCTGCGGGGACCGGCCACGATGGGCGACGGGCGCGTCGTCATCTCCAGCCCCCAGCACACCGGGGTGGACGCCGGTCGCTACTTCCCGTTCGGCAACGCCACCGACCTGCCACCCGACCAGCGGGAGGAGGACGGCCGGTCGACCTGCTTCGACTCGGCCCCCCTGACCGAGCGGCTGGAGATCCTCGGGCGGGCCAGGGTGCGGCTCCGCATGGACTGCGACGTCACCAGGGCCAACGTGATCGTCCGGCTCTGCGACGTCGCCCCCGACGGGTCCTCCACCCTCATCAGCCGGGGCGTGCTGAACCTGGCGAGCCGGGACGGCCGGGACCGGGCGGTGCCCTGGCACCCCGGGACGAAGGAGGACGTGGAGGTCGAGCTGACCGCCACCGGGTACGCCGTTCCCGCCGAGCACCGCCTGCGGGTCGCGGTGTCCACCGCGTACTGGCCCTGGGTCTGGCCCCAGCCCACCAGCCCGGTGCTGCGGGTACGAGCCCAGGACAGCGCGCTGCTGCTGCCCGTGCGGGACCCGGGGGCCGACGCGGGTGCCGCCCCGATCGAGTTCGAGGAGCCGGAGCAGGCGCCGCCGCTGCCCGTGCGGTCCGGTCTCACGCCGGATCGCCCGGAGCGGGTCGTCCGCCACGACGTCGCCACCGGCGAGTGGACCCTCCAGGTGGACCCCAACTACGGGGGTTCGCGGACCTTCCCCGACGGGATGGAGTACTCGGAGAGCGCCCTGGAGACCTACCGCATCCGGGCGGACGACCCCCTCTCCGCCTCCGCCACCTCGACGTGGACCATCCGGTTGCGGCGGGAGGACTGGGACGTGCGGATCGACACGAAGTCCGACCTGCGGGCCACGGCGGACGAGTTCGTCCTGGAGAGCCGGGTCACCGCCGTCGCCGACGGCGAGACGGTCAGCGACCGCACCTGGCACCGCCGACTCCCGAGGACCTCGGGTTGAGCGCAGGGTTCCCGGGGTCCGCGGCCTCCGAGGTCGCGGACCCCGCCCAGGATCACGCGGACGGCGACCTCCCGACGCCGGGAGCCGGGCGGGCGTCGCCGCCCCCCGCCGCCCGGGTCTCCGAACCGCGAACCGGCGCCGGGTCGGAGACTCCCGCCCGGGACGGGGCGGTGGACGGGGGATCTCCCGAGGACGGTGCCGAGGTGGCTCGGGACGGGCAGCCGACGATGGCCACCGACACCGGGGTGGCCGTGGCGGAGACCCCTCCCGGGGAGCAGCCGAGGGCGCGGCGAGGACGCCGGGCGGTCACCCCGGCTACCAGGACCCGCCAGCCCACCGAGGTGCGCCGCCGACTCGTGCTGGAGGCGGCGCTCCCGCTCATCGGCGAACGCGGCCTGGCCGGGATCGGCATCCGTGACATCGCCAGGGCGGCCGGTGTCTCGGTCGGCACGGTCACCTACCACTTCCACAGCGTGCGGGAGATCCTGTCCGAGGCGATCGCCCTGGAGATCGAGCAGTACTACGATCCGGTGCTCGCCGAGGCGCGTCGCAGCAGGTCCGCCGTCGAGGGGTTGCGCGGGCTCGTCGAGGCGGCCTTCACCGAGGACACCGCTCGGCACTGGCGGTTGTGGTTCGACTACTGGAGCGCCGGCCGGCACGACGACGCCTTCGCCGACCGCCAGTCCGGCCGGTACGACCGGTGGCATGCCCAGATCCTGGAGTTGATCCGGCGTGGGGTCGCCGAGGGGGAGTTCGGCTGCCCGGACCCGGAGGAGTCCGCCGTCCACCTCGTGGCGCTGATCGACGGTCTCGCGCTGCAACGGTTGCGGCAGGCGCCGCCGCTGAGCGCCGAGCGGGCCCGGCGGCACCTCCACCGGTTCGTCGAGACCGAGCTGCGCCTCCGGCCCACGGGGGACTGAGGGGACACCCCGTGCCGGGCCGGGCTCCGTGCGCTGAGCGCGGGCCACGGCAGGCTTTTCGCGAGTGCGTGCGTGCGACACCCAGGCGCGCGGTGAATCGCACAGGATGGGCCAGCGGATCGACCACCGCGTTCCCTTGCGAGACGGCGGCCGGGACGTACCGTCGCCTTGACCTGACCAACCCGTCCCCGGCCGGTGAACATCTCTCGGCGGGTTCGGGCGCTGGTGGTCGCGGCGACCGTGGCGCCCACCCGGGACGTGCTCCCGGCGGCACAGTGGCTCGTGGACGGGGAGGCAGTATGACCGCGCTCGCCGGTTCCCTTCCCCGACCGCTCTCTGACGACGTCTCGACCGGGCGGATCCGCGCCCACCAGCAGCACGCGGACAGCGTGGTCACCCTGTACCGGCGCCCGCGCCCGCCCGACGATGAGAAGGTGGCCGCGCTGGTGACGATGCACCGACGTGGATGTGTCCGATGGGCGCGCAGCATCCAGGTGCGACGGTGCGGCGGACGAAGTCCGGCCGGGACCGACTGGGCGCATGGAGGAATCCCCGTATCCAGTATCAACTGGATACGGGGATTCCTCCTGCTCTATTCCTGGAACTCGAAGTAATCCAGGATGATCATCAGCAGCGGTGTCAGCTGGCCCACCAGCGCACGCCCTCCTTCGGTGAGCTGGTGGCGCCGCAACACTGGCGCCCCGGGGGCAGGGCTGGCGCGGGCCACGCCCCGCAGCAGCAGGTGACGACGCTGGAGGTGCTTGCGGACCGCCTCCCACGCCGGGTGGGACAGCCCCACCTGGTGGCGTACCGCGCTGGCCGTGGTGGGGCCGTCGGCGACGATCTCCAGCACGGCCGCGCCGGCCACGGTCAGCCCGTGCACCCGGCAGGCCGTGGCGGTCAGCACCGTGACCGGCGCCGACCGGTCGAGGCGTCCCGCGAGGACGGCGTGGGTGAGCCGGGTGGCGGGCGCGTACGGGCTCACCACGGTTCCCCCTCCCTGTTGTGGGGGAACCAGCAGGCCAGGCAGAACTCCACCCCGGGAGTGAGCAGGCTGAGGAGTTCGGTATCGGCTGCTGGTGCCCGGATGCCGCATTCCGTCCACACGTCGACGTCGGTGCGTTCCCGCGTCAGGTGAGCCGCCGTGTATCCGGGCACGACCAGCGCCGCGAACAGGTCAGGTTTCATGATCTGCGCACAGTGCCCGCAGGGCTGGTACGGGATCTCGTCTGGTCGTTCCTCGTGGCCCACGACGACCGCGTGTCCGCAGACGGTGTGGACGGTAGTACCGGTGAGGTGTTCGCCGTAGGTGCCGATTACCAGGTGCCGCCACCACAACCAGCCGGCAGGTGGTCGCGCGTCGATCCGCCAGACCGGTGGCAGACTCCCCGGCCCCACGAATCGGTGTACATGTCCATTCATTGAGCGTCCCCCGACAACGGTCAACAGGATCAGGCGGCCAGGGCCGCCAGGATGGCCAGAACCGTGACCGCGGCCAGCAGGGCCAGGGCGACCACGCGCGCCACCGTGGCGATACGCCGACGGCGCCGACGACGTCGCTGCGCCTCGAAGGCACGCACCGCGAGGAGGTCGCGTGCCCGTGCGGTGTCAGCGAGGTCCCCGCCGTGACCGGTCACCGGGTACCCCCACCCGTCAGCGAGCGGAAGCTTCGCGTCGCGGGGTCGTACTCGACAGCTCGGTGCTTGTCAGGCTCCGGTGGCAAGCCTCGTTCCGCGAGCCACGCCGCCCCCCGCAACAACAGGGCTACGCCCATCCCCGACACGACCAGCCAGACCAACGCCCACATAGCGGCCCCTTCTGTCGTTTGGCTGCTGTATCCGATACAGCTCCACTGTCCACGTAAGAGTTGCTGTGTCTCACACATCGCGTCTAGTGCCCAGTCGAGTGAACTGTTACTGGTACGTATGTCGATCCACTAGGCTGCTGCCATGTCACGGACACTGCGAACACCCGTCGCGCGGGCGCTGGGAGCAGCCATCGGCCGAGCGCGCACGGAAGCAGGCGTTGGAGTTCGCGAACTTGCGCGCCTCGCGGGGAAGAACGGGGCGTGGGTGAACCGCCTCGAACGCGGTGAGGTCGAGTTCTCAGAAGAGATCCTGAACGAGCTCGCGGACCTCCTGGAAGTCTCCCTTGATGTCAAGAGGCGGTGGCTTGACCGTTTCGCCGACCTGCGCGTCAGCCCGTGGACTCCCAGCGCGGCGATTGATGACGAGCTGTCCGCGTTGATCTCGTACGAAGTCGAGGCAGACCACATCGTTAACGTCAGCTCGTACATTCCGGGCCTACTGCAAACTCGCGACTACGCTACGGCTGTCATCACTGCCGACGACGAAGCATCAAACATAGGCGATCTGCTCTACATTAGGGCTGGTCGGCAAGGTGTGCTCACCGGGCGGCGTGCTCCCCGCTACACCGCATTCTTGGATGAAGCGGCACTTGCGCGCCCTGCTGGCTCAAGTGAGGTCATGTCCGATCAAATCCGGTACATGCTTCGCGTATCGGAAGAGCCAAACATCACTGTGAGAATGATCTCATTTTCAGCGGGATGCTATCTCGGTCAGATCAGCCCGTTTATGCTCCTGACGTTTCCCGAGAACGAAACATCTCCGCTAGTCTACCTGGAGAACCTGCGTACGGCGTCATGGCTGGACCGGGAGCGCGACACGGAAATTTTCGTGCGAGCAGTCGAAAAGCTGCACACCATCGCGCTCAACGTCGACGAAAGCAATGACGTCCTGCTCAAGTACCAGGCGAAGTATGATGAGGAGAGTCATGGGCATCAAAACTTGGCGTAAGTCGAGTCGGAGCGGCGACAGTGGGCAGTGTGTTGAGGTAGGCCGCGCCGCCGACCTCGCGGCCGTCCGCGACACCAAGAACCGTGACGGCGGAATGCTGGTCGTCGACCGTGACACGTTCGCGGCCTTCCTCTCGGCAGTGAAGTCCGGCCGCCTGTAACCAGTCGCCAACGAGCCCTCGATCAGCGTCACACCTGGTCGGGGGCTCGTTCCACGTCGTTCACGAGAACCACGCGATATCGCCGAAGTCGACTTCTCGTCCGCTCTCCTCGTACTCCCGGGTCTCGCGTTCAATACGCGCCGCTGATTCCTCCGATGTGCTATCCCAAGCCGCGAAGCCGTCTTCGCGGAGGTCGCCGGCGGTGATCTTGCCCTCGCGAACGAGTTGGGCCGCTATACGACCCGCCCGACTGATCAGATGCTTGTACTCCTTCCCTCCGAAGTGAACCATGATCCCGATGACGTCTGTCATCATGACGTAGTCATACCGGGTGAGATCGCACACGGACTCACGGACCTCGTGGTCAATATCCATCAATATCAATCTTTCGTTGCAACGTGTACTTTGAACACGTTCTGATCTGCATCTCGAACGTCGAGAGTGGGTTCATCCTTCGTTGTTGCCGAGGTGTATCGATACCCAATCCTAGTACCGTCCGAGTCTATGGTCATAATCCCGTTGTACCCGGGAACATCGATCCTGCGAGCCCCCCGGGAGAGGGAATTGAATATGTCACGCACTTCCTTGGCGCTATCGACTTCGCGCACCACCGTGCGTCGTCCTCGCGGGGAAAGCCGCCCGATCCCCTCGCCTTCGTTCCTCGCGTACTCGCTCGCGGTCTTCCCTCGCCACGTTCCCACCGTCGGCGGCGTTCCCACCGTCGGCGGCGCGGCCAGTGGCGCCGCGTCCGTAGGAGCGGTCGGCGCGGCCGGTGGTACTACGGGCGCAGGGCTGGGAGGGGGTGTTACCGGCCCTGAGTGGTTTCCGCCTGCGATGGTGTCGAGGTAGTGGCGGATCAGGTCGGCGGACCGGCCGAACGCGGCGTACGCCTGCTTCAGTGGCTGGGCCGCGTCGGCGGCGGCCTTCACCGTCCACACCACGTCGTGGTGCGCTGAAGCTGAGAGGAGTTGGGCAGAGTGTTGGCAGCCTCGTTCCGCGCGGTCGAGCGCCGCGACCAGGTCGCGTTGGGCTTCCTCGATTTCCAGGAGGGCCGTGCGTGCCTGGGCGACGACGTCGGCGACGGACACTGAGCACCCCCACAAAGCGATTGCGGACAGTGATGGACCGTAGCAACAGGTGATGGCCTGGGGGGTGCGAACGGCCCCCTCCCGTGTGGGAGAGGGCTGTCCGAGAGACGGCACGAGAACGAGCAAACGCGGGAACTGCGAGAACTCACCGGTAGTGTCGTTCCGCCAACATCGCTCTGACCAGCCAGTTCGACATCTTCTGATCAGCGATGGTGCGTGTCCTGTGACATCGCTAAAACGTGCCTGAACTCGAAGTAATCCACGGTGATCATGAGCAGGGGTGACAGCCGTCCGTTCCCAGGGCACCCGGCCCGCGCCTCCTAGATCTGACTGTCATCGACATTCCTGATGATATTCACCGCTGCCGTGGAGCGTTCGAGAATCGCGTGGACGTCGACAAAGGTCATCCTAACCAGAAGCCCGCCCCCCGCTGGGACTCGGCTAGGAATTCCACTTCGCGGGCATGAAGTGCGCCACGTCACCCAAGCTTAGTTTGCGGCCCTCGGCGACGAACCGCGAGACCTCGTTCTCGATTCTCTGGGCCGCTTCCTCGGCTGGGAGCTCCCACGGCTCGAAAGCATCGACACCTAGTCTTCCTGGTATCAACTTTCCCGTTCGCACGAGGTGTGCGGCCAACTTCCCGGCGTTTTCCGTGGTCGCGCTTCCAGGGCTCCCGTGCTCGCGCAACGCCGCCACGAACTCGAAAAGCATGATTCCGTCGAAACTGGCACTCTCCCAAATGTAATCCATGACGTCCGCATTCGGCTCTTCCATGAACTCTACCCCTTGTTGCGCACTACATGAATTTTGATCGGACGCTGGTCCTCGAACGCCAGATCCATGGTTTCCGTCCCTGGTGTCGTGAGGGACTTGCTCCTTAAGGCTATTCGGGTTCCATCTGGGAACGCCACAACGTGACCCGCATAGGAGTCTACATCCTGACGTCGACCACCTTGCGATAGGTTCACCCATATTTCCCTGATCTCTTCAACGGAGTCAACCTCACGAACGACGGTTCTTCTCCCTCGTGGCGAACGTCTGCCGATCCCTCCCCCCCTTCCCCCTCGCGTAGTCGCTCGCGGTCTTCCCTCGCCACGTTCCCACCGTCGGCGGCGCGGCCAGTGGTCGCCGGGCGGGCCAGCCCGGGGGCACCTGCACCGGTTCGTTGAGACCGAGTTGCGCCTCCGTCCGGAGGGGGACTGAGCGCCGGCACCCCCGTACGAGGAGAGTCATGGACATCAAATCGTGGCGTAAGTCGAGTCGGAGCGGCGACAGCGGGCAGCGCGTTGAAGTCGGTCGCGCCATCGACCTCGCGGCTGTCCGCGACACCAGGAACCGCGACGGCGGGATGCTGGTCGTCGACCGTGGCACGTTCACGGCCTTCCTCGCGGCAGTGAAGTCCGGCCGCCTGTAGCCAGTGGTCAACGAGCCCCCGGCCAGCACACCAGGTCGGGGGCTCGTTCTCCCAGCTCATGCGAACCACGCGATATCGCCGAAGTCGACTTCGCGCCCGTTCTCCTCGTACTCCCGGGTCTCATAGATCGCCGTGGTCAGACTTCAGGCTGCCGTTCCGAGATTCGCGGAGCAACGAGCCACACCACTTCTCCGGGCAGTGGAAGTCTTTTCTCCCGTGCGATCCTGAGCGTCTCACGCTCGATTCGCTCCGCGGAATGGCCGGGGCTGGAACTCCACGGCGCGAAGTCGTCGCCATCGAGTTCGGCGGGAATCAGGAGCTCCGTGCGCACCAGGTGAGCCGCGAGTTTTCCCGCTTCCTCCACCGTTGCCATTCCCGGAGTTCCATATTCGATCAGCGCAGCGATGACATCGCGCAAAGTCGCGCCATCGGACTCCGCCTGCTCCCATATGTACTCGAGAACATCGTGACTCACGCCGTCAGCGTCGATCACGGGGCCTCCTTCGCCACATGGACCTTGACCACTTTTCCTCCATCACCCGGCCAGATCTCCAACGTTGGTTCGCCCGGCGTCGTCCGCGCCGTCTTCCTGATCCCCATCAAGGTCCCGTCGGAAAACGAGATCAGGCGGCCGTTGAACGTGGAAGATTCCACTGTGTGTCCGCCGACGCGCAGAGCATCCCAAAGCTCCCTCACCCGCTGCCCCGACTCGACCTCACGCACTATAGCCTTCCTTCCTCGTGGCGAGCGTCTGCCAATCCCTCCCCCTTTTCCCCTCGCGTACTCGCTCGCGGTCTTTCCCCGCCACGTCCCCACGGAGGGTGGCGCGGCCGGTGGTACTACGGGCGCAGGGCTGGGAGGGGGTGTTACCGGCCCTGAGTGATTTCCGCCTGTGATGGTGTCGAGGTAGTGGCGGATCAGGTCGGCGGACCGGCCGAACGCGGCGTACGCCTGCTTCAGTGGCTGGGCCGCGTCGGCGGCGGCCTTCACCGTCCACACCACGTCGTGGTGCGCTGAAGCTGAGAGGAGTTGGGCAGAGTGTTGGCAGCCTCGTTCCGCGCGGTCGAGCGCCGCGACCAGGTCGCGTTGGGCTTCCTCGATTTCCAGGAGGGCCGTGCGTGCCTGGGCGACGACGTCGGCGACGGACACTGAGCACCCCCACAAAGCGATTGCGGACAGTGATGGACCGTAGCAACAGGTGATGGCCTGGGGGTGCGAACGGCCTTGTTCGGTGTGGGGGAGGACCGTTCGAGGGGCAGCACGGTGACGAGCAAGCGCGGGAACCGCGAGAACCCGTCAGCGGAACCCGGCCTTACTTCATGCCGTTGGACCAGGCGGTCTGGCGCTCCACGACCGCACTGGAGATGAGCCTCCAGGTTCCGTCGACGACAAGGGGAGGGGGTGGTCCACGTCGAGGTGCCCATCGGGTTGCTCGCTCCCGTCGGGGCGCGTCGGTGGATGTCCGAGTCGCGGTCCTCCGAGGTGCGAAGGGGCGAAGGAGGACGTGGAGGTCGGGCTGACCGCCACCGGGTACACCGTCCCCGCCGGGCACCGCCTGTGGGCCGCGGTGTCCACCGCCCGAGGGGGAGTTCGGCTGTGCGGACCTGGAGGAGTCCGCCGTGCACCAGGTGGCGTTGATCGACGGTCTCGCGCTCCAGTGGCTGCGGCAGGCGCCGCCCGCTGACCGCTGAGCAGGCCCGGCGGCACCTGCACCGGATCGTCGAGACCGAGCTTCGCCTCCGGCCCACGGGGGACTGAGCGCGGGCGGCCTCGTCCCCCGCGAGCGCGACCCGGCGGGGCGGGATCAGCGCCCGGTGGGCGGTTGGCCCGTCAGGTGCTCGGTCACGACGGCGTTGGCGCGGCGGGTGAAGTCGAGCAGCAGTCGCGCCTCGGTGTCGTCATAGCCGGCGATGAGTTCCCGGTAGGCGCTGCTGAGGCTGTCCAGCGCCGCGACGACCCGGTCGTACGGTCCGCCCCGCACGATCTCGACGATCACCCGTCGCCGGTCCGAGGTGTCGCGGCGCCGGGTGACGAAACCGCCCCGCTCCAGGCGGTCCACCGCCGCCGTGATCGCCCCGCCTCGCGACAGGCCGATGCGCTCGGCGAGCTGGCCGGCCGACATGGCGCCCTCCTTGTCGAGCACGCCAAGGCACCCGACGTCGGTGATGCTGATGCCGACGCGGTTGGCCACATCCAGATGGAAGAGCACGGCGCGCATCGCCTGTTCGCGCAACGCGTCGTACAGGGCGTCGGTGCGCCCGTTCTCGGTCTGGCCGCTGTCCGGGCTCATACCCCTCCTTTGTCTCTACTTTAGAGATGCTCTATTTTCGTTCTTCTCGGAGTGGACCTGTACTGGAGGGTGGATCATGTCAAACACCGCGAGATCGTCGTCGCCGCCGCGCGGCCGGTGGGCCGCGTTCGCGGTCGTCCTCGTCGCGGTCTTCATGGACCTCGTGGACGGCACGATGGTGAGCGTGGCCCTGCCCCGCGTCCAGGCCGACCTCCAGGCGACGGACGCGGAGGTCCAGTGGATCGTCGCCGCCTACCTGTTGGCCTTCGCCTTGGGCATGATCCCCGGCGGACGCCTGGGAGACGTCCACGGGCGCCGGCGAGTCTTCCTCGTCGGCACCGCCCTGTTCGTGCTCTCCTCGGTCGTGTGCGGCGCGGCGGCGTCCGGTGGCGTCCTGGTCGCCGGCAGGGTCGCGCAGGGATTGGGCGCGGCGCTGATGGTTCCGCAGGCGATGGCGCTGATCGTGCAGGTCTTCGGACCGGAGGAGCGACCCCGCGCCTTCGTCGTGTACGGAGCGGTGCTCAGCCTCGCCAACGTCGGAGGTCCACTTCTCGGGGCGCTGTTCCTGCACGTCGACCCGCTCGGCCTCGGGTGGAGGGGGCTGTTCTACGTCAACGTGCCCATCGGGCTGCTCGCCCTCCTCGGAGCGCTCCGCTGGATGCCGGAGTCTCGGTCCTCCGAGGTGCGACGCGTCGACCTGCTCGGGCTCGCCCTCCTCGTGGCCGCCACCTCGGCGGTGATGGTGCCGCTCGTGCAGGGGCGTGAGGCCGGCTGGCCCTGGTGGACGGTGGCCCTCGCGGTCCTGGCGGTGCCCCTGTTCGCCGCCTTCCATCGCAGCCAGCGGCGGCGGGGCCTCGGTGAGGACGCGCTGGTGCCGCCCGCGCTGCTGCGGCGCCGTTCCTTCACTGTCGGACTCGTCGTGATGTTCGCCGTCTACTCGGTCCTCTCCTCCCTGTTCGTCGTCCTGCACTACGCGCTCCAACTCGGCCTGGGCTGGACGCCGATGGGAGCCGCCCTGGTCGTCGTCGGGTTCCCCCTGGGCGTCCTCGCGACGACCAGCATTGCCCAGCGGTACGTCCAGGTCGCCGGACGCCGACTGGTCCAGGTCGGGCTGTCGGTCATCTGCCTCGCCACCGCCGGGCTGGCACTGGCGCTCGGGGACGTGGCCCGCTCCGGCGGGGCCTGGACCATCGCCCTGCCGATCGCGGTGATGGGCCTGGGAATGGGCCTGTGCGTCTCGATCCTCACCAGCATTGC
The DNA here is from genome assembly GCF_049311605.1 of Actinoalloteichus caeruleus. Taxonomy (NCBI): domain Bacteria; kingdom Bacillati; phylum Actinomycetota; class Actinomycetes; order Pseudonocardiales; family Pseudonocardiaceae; genus Actinoalloteichus; species Actinoalloteichus caeruleus. The sequence continues at coordinate 4,025,472 of NZ_CP186005.1, read as the reverse complement.
CCTCGTCGAGGTGCCCGCCCGCCACGCCGGAGCCGGCTCCGGCGTGGCGAACGCGGTGTTGCAGTGCGGAGGTGCCTTCGGGGTGGCGGTGGTCGGAACCCTCTACTTCGGACTCCTGACCGCTGGCTCCGCGACCGCCTCCGACCACCTGGGTGCGGCCGCCGCCGCGCTCGGGTACCACCTGGTCGTCCTGGTGGTCTCGCTCGCGCTGACCCCGTTCCTCCCACGTTCCGCCGTGGCCTCGGCCGAAGGAGCGGAGGAGGTGCCGCCCGTGACGGAGCGCTCCGCCACGGGTGACCGGCCGACGCGGTAGGGGTGGCGGGCGTCACCCAGCTCCAGGCCCAGGCCGTCCACCATCCATCACCCACACCTTCCCGCCGGGGCCATCGGGTGCGCTCCGTGGATACGGGACGTGGTTCCCACGAGGACACCCCATTGATCCGTTCGGACCAGTGCGTACTGGTCCGAACAGAGTGAATTCGTCGTTGATCAGGAATTGTCGGACTCGGGAAGCATGATTCGGCGCATCACGGGTACCAAAGCAATCGACAGTTCGGCGACCACGATATCCGGGCTCTTTCCGGGGGTGTCGAAGAACGGCTCAGTCACGGAGGTCACGGTGGGCGGTCTCGTCAATCTCGTTTTCTGGTCCATCACGGGCGGCGTCCTGTTCCTGATGGCTGAGCGTGCCCTCGTGGGCGCCGCCCGCGACGCCGGCGGCGCGGCCGCCGGGCGGGCGGGAGCGGACGCCGGTTCCGCCGTCGCGGGCGGTGGAACGCCGGTGGCGGAGCCGAACGAGAACCCGCGTGACGGGCTGGCGCGACCCGGGGCGTCCGCCGCCGCGCGGTCCACGACACGGGGATACCGGCCCGTTTCGGCTGCTCGGCGGGGTTCGTCCCGCCCTGGGGGGTCCGTCAGGACCCGGCGCCGCCGGTCCACCGAGCGGCGGACCGACCCCCGCGCGCTGCTGGCGGTGGAGACCGGGGTGCTGCGACGGGCAGCCTGACCCGTACCGCGTGGTCCCGCCGAACGGGAACCTGTCGGTTCGGCCCGTTAGGGTGACCGGAACAGGCGGGCGGAACAATTCCGCTGGATTCGGGGGAATGCGAAGAAGTGCTGGCTCCGGATTCTCCGGGTGCTGGTGCGGAGATCGTCCCGTCGTTGGTCGCGGGAAATGGGCGCGGTCGGTCTCGGCTGCTCCGACCCGCCGCGAACACGGGGAGTGGTGGAGTACCGACCGGGGCCGCGAGGCGCGCCGGGAACCCCGCCGTCGGGGTGGTCACGCCGGGCGGTGCGCGCGGGCCCGCCCTACCGGGTCAGCCGCCCACCAGCAGGTGCGACAGCTGCTGGGCGTTCGTGTGGGCGTAGTCGGCGTGGCAGTTGTTCATCACGACGTGGGTGCGGTCCGCCCGCTGGGCGAGGTCGGTGATGCGAGGCGCCCACTCGGCCAGCTCCGGACCGCTGTAGTGGTAGCCGAACCGTTCCTGGACGTCGCGGCTGGTCCACTTCTCCGAGTGGCCGTGGAACCGGACGACCGCGAGGTCGGCGGTGGCCGCCAGCACCGGGGGGATCGAGTTCGGATAGCCCTGGGGCATGTCCACGCAGACGTAGGGCAACGCGTGGTCGCTGAGGAACCCGAGGGTCTCCCGCTGGTTGTCCTCCGACATCCAGGTGTGGTTGCGGAACTCGACGCAGACCGGGACCGGAGCGCACCGGCGCTGGCATTCGAGCAGGTACTGCTTGTTCCGACGTCCGATCGGGAACCACTGCGGGAACTGGAAGAGCAGCCCGCCCAACTTCCCCGCGTCGAGCAGCGGTGTCAGGGCCGACAGGAACCGTTCCCACACCGACTCCACGAGTCCGGGGTCGGCGTCCCGCTGGTAGAGGTTCCTCGACCCCTCGGGTCGCAGGTCCTTCGGCAGGGCCGAGGGTTTCGTCGGGTGGTGGGTCAGCAGGGAGAACGCCTTGACCGTGAAGATGAAGTCGGCGGGAGTGCGCTCCGCCCAGAGCCGGGCGGTGTTCTCGGCCGGCGAGGCGTAGTAGGTCGAGTCGACCTCCACCAGGGGGAACCGCGAGGCGTAGTAGCGGAGCCGGTCCTCGGCGGTCCGGGCCTCGGGCGGGTACCAGTCGGTGGCCAGCAGGGTGGGATCGGTCCACCCCGCCGTACCCACCAGGATCTCGCCCACGCCCCGAACGGTAGTCCCGGGCTCCGAGGGCGGCAGCCCAGCGCTCGGTGACCAGCTCGAACGGCCGGCCGCCCCGGCCCGCGATGGTGCTCCCACCCGTGGTCCGCCCCACCTCGCCCCGGGCGGGACGGCCAGTCCGGGACGGGAGACCATCGGCTGGCGACCTCGGCGCCCAGAGCGGCGTCACCACCGCCGCTCGGCGGTTCGCGGGGCGTCCCCCGCGAACCGGGCGGCCCCATCGCGGCGCGGACGCGTTCTGGCAGACTGGTTGACTGGGTGGTAACCGCTTCCACGCCCGGGAACCCGCGCGTTGCGCGAGGACGCGGTCGCGGCGGCGCACCCGACGGGCACGGCGACCGGACACGACGAGGTGAGGATTCTTCGTGCGACACACCCCGACGACAACGTCAGACAGCCCGCGAGGGGCGCGGTCCGCGTCGACGGGGGGCACGCGGTGAGCGGGCCCGACCACCGCCGACGGGCGCTCGTGGTGCGGGGCGGGTGGCCCGGGCACGAGCCGCGAGCCGCCACCGACCTCTTCCTGCCGTTCCTGCGCGGCAACGGCTTCGACGTCGACACCCTCGACTCCCTCGACGTCTACACCGACGACGAGCGGATGGCGGCCACCGACCTGGTGGTGCAGTGCTGGACCATGGGCGAGGCCACCGAGGACCAGGTCCGGGGCCTGGCCGACGCGGTCCGCGCCGGAACCGGTCTCGCCGGCTGGCACGGCGGGATCATCGACGCGTTCCGGGGCAGCATCGACTACCAGCGCCTCACCGGTGGCCAGTTCCTGTGGCACGCCCCGGGGCTGACCGACTTCGAGGTCACCGTGCGGCCCGACCACGCCCACCACCCCGTCGTCGCCGGCCACCACCGGCTGCGCCTGCACTCCGAGCAGTACTGGGTCGCCACCGACTCCCACAACGAGGTGCTCGCCGAGACCGTGCTGCCCGCCGGACCCGACACCCCGTGGGACCAGCCGGTCACGATGCCCGCGATCTGGACCCGCACGTGGGGGAGTGGCCGGGTCTTCGTCTCCACACTCGGCCACCACCTGCCGGACCTCACCGACCCAGCCGTACGAGACATCACGGGAAGGGGGCTGCTGTGGGCCGCCCGTTGAACATCGGCATCATCGGAGCCGGCACGATCAGCCGGCGGTACGCGCGCACCATCGCCGACCGTCCCGAGTTGAACCTGACGGCCGTCGCCGACCTCGTCGAGGACCGGGCGACCGAGCTCGCCGCCGCGTACCCACCCGCCACCGCCCGATCCGTGGGCGAACTGCTGAGCAGTGACGACGTGGACGTGGTGGTCAACCTGACCATCCCCGCCGCGCACACCGGGGTCAGCATGGCCGCGCTCCGGGCGGGCAAGCACGTCTACGTGGAGAAGCCGCTCGCCCTGGACGTGGCCGAGGCGGGGGCGGTGCTGGACTTCGCGGAGGGGCGGGGACTGCGGGTCGCCTGCGCGCCGGACACCGTGCTGGGCACCGGGTTCCAGACCGCACGCCACCTGTTGGACGCCGGCGCCGTCGGCGACGCCGTCGCCGCCACCGCGTTCTGGACCTCACCGGGACACGAGACCTGGCACCCCGACCCCGCCTTCTACTACCAGCCCGGCGCCGGACCCCTCTTCGACATGGGGCCCTACTACCTCACCGCGCTGATCAGCCTCCTCGGCCCGGTCGAGCAGGTGTTCGGGGCGGGGAGCCGCGCCACTGACACCCGCACGGTGGGCAGCGGCCCCCGGCAGGGGGACCGCGTCCCGGTCGAGGTGGACACCCACGTCTCCGCGTTGCTGCGCCACGAGTCCGGCCTGGTCAGCACCCTGATGGTGAGCTTCGACGTCGCCGCGTCCCGGCTGCCGAGGATCGAGGTGTACGGCACGGCCGGAACCCTGTCCGTCCCCGACCCGAACGCCTTCGAAGGCAGCTGCGAACTGTGGCGGTCGGGGTCGGACGGCTGGGTCGAACAGCACCCCCAGGCCGGGGCACCGGACACCGAACGCGGCTACGGGCTGGTCGACCTCGCCGACGCGCTGGCCCACGACCGCGAACACCGGGCCAGCGGGCGGCTCGCGCTGCACGTCCTCGACGTCATGCGCTCGGTGCTCACCTCGAACGAGACGGGGTCGGGGGTCCGGGTCGCCAGCACCTGCGCCCGGCCCCCGGCCCTCCCGTTGCCGACCGCCGCCGACGGTCTCGTCGGAACGACCTGACCGGGGCCGCGTGGTGGTCAGCCGGGCAACTGGCCACCACGCGACGCCACGGTGCGGGCCGCGTCCAGGGTGAGGGAGAACGGCGCGTCGCGGTCACAGGTCAGCCGACCGTCCACCACCCTGAGCTCGGCGACCTGCACCCGTGCCCGGCGCTCTCCGCCGGGCTCGGTGAAGTACACGAGGAAGGCCCGTTCCCCCTGCGTGATCGCGACCGCGTGGTGCCCCAGCCCGTCGTCGCCGTCCCGCACCCCCGGCCGGTCCAGGATCGGTTCGTCCTGGAGTTCCCAGGCGGTGAGGTCATCCGACCGGTAGACGGACAGACCGGACCAGAAGTCGTTGATCATCCAGTGGCTGCCGGCGAACGAGAAGACCGTGGGCCCCTCCTGCGGGCGGTCGGTGATCACCGGGCCGACCGTCGTCCAGTCGAACAGGTCAGGTGAGTCCGCCGCGTGGATGTGGCTGTCGTCCGCCTCGTCCTTGAACCACATGCGCCAGCCGCCCCCCGGTAGCGGGGCGACAGCGGCGTCGATCACCTTCCTGCTGGACAGGTCGAGTTCCGAACGGAACTCCCAGCTCCACAGGTCCGACGACGTGTAGTGCAGGATCAGCCGCTCGCCGACCCAGTCCGTGGGCACGCCCCGGACGTAGGAGACGAACATGTGGTACTGGCCCTCGTGCCAGACCACCTCGGGCGCCCAGTACGTGTTGCGCCCCCGCTCGAAGGCGAGGCCCTCGGCGACCCCCCGGTACAGCCAGGTCGCGCCCCCGTCCGAACTCGTCGCCACCCCGATGTCCGTGCCGTGCACCCAGGCGAAGCCCTCCACGTCGGCGGTAGCCCGCCGCTGCGTGTAGAACATCCACCACTCCCCGGTCGCGCGGTGGTGGATCAACGTGGGGTCGGTGGCGCCGTCGTACACGGGATCCCGGTACAGCGGAGCTCGGACGACCTCGTCCCTGGTCGGTGCGGTTCCGGCACTCACGTCGAGATTCCCTCCCTGTTCGGGGCCCGCCGCGACCCGTCCACGGCGGTGCGCCCCGGGGGCGGCCGCGGGTCCCCGGCCCGACGCTCCTCGCCGGCCGACGGGTGGCCCGGCGCCACCCTAGGCGATCGCCCGCCGCCCGCCGGGGAACCGTCCCGCTGGCACCCTCCCCGCCGCCGCACCGGTCCCCAGGGCATCCGACAGGCCCGCTGACCAGGCCGTTCGACCACCAGACCACCGGAGCGGCCGGCGACCGCCCGCCCGGAGGGGCGCGGGCGCCCGACCCCGCCGGCCCACGGGGGCCACGGGGATTGGCCGGGAAGGGCCAGACATCCGATGACAGGGCGGGCCGGCCGGGAGAACCACCCATACTCGGTCAACCAGATCCCGCGTACGACGCGCTCACGGCCGGGAACGGGCACGACGGCCGCACCGGCGGGCGCCGATCTCGGCGGGCCCCGACCCCGCGCCGTGGGGTGGCGGGAAGGGAAGCCAGGAAGGACAGCAACATGCGCAGACGTTGGCCTCTCGCCGTCGCCGCGGCGGCCGCGGTCGCGGTGGCCGGGTGTGGATCGCAGGACGGCGGCGACGGTGACGTCACCCTCCGCTTCGTCTACTGGGGCAACGACGACCGTGCCCAGGCGACGAACGAGGCGATCGCCCTGTTCGAGGAACGCCACCCGAACATCAGGGTGGAGAGCTCCTTCTCGTCCTTCGAGAACCACTTCCAGAAGCTGTCCACCGAGGTCGCCGGGGGCAACGCCCCGGACATCGTGCAGATGGACTACCGGTACCTGCGGGAGTACGCGGACCGGGGGGTGCTGCTCGACCTCGCCAGCGGCGAGGCGGGGGAGAACCTCGCGACCGAGGACATCCCCGACGAGCTGCTGGCCTCCGGTCAGCTCGACGGTCAGCTCTTCGGGATCCCCATGGCGCAGAACACCCAGGTCCTCATCTACGACAGCGAACTCTGGGAGGACGCCGGGGTCACGCCGGAGGACGGCTGGACCTGGGACGACTTCCACGCCGCTGCCCTCGCCATCAGCGAGGGCAGCGACGCGGAGCCCTCCGTGTTCGGCACCTCCGACTTCGGCGGCGCCGAGGACTGGTTCGAGGTGTGGCTGCGGCAGCAGGGCAAGGAGCTGTTCACCGACGACGGGCAGATCGGCTACGACGGCGAGGACCTCGCCGAGTTCTGGGAGCTCGCCGCCGAGTTCCGCGAGTCGGGTGCCGCCACCCCGCCGGAGATCAGCACCGGCATGGACGGCTCGATCGCCACCAGCCCGATGGGCAAGAACCGGTCCGCCTCGGAGTTCGGCTACGACAGCGGGTTCACCTCCTACGAGCAGACCCTGGGCCGCCCGATGGGCCTGGCCCCGTTCCCCTCCTCCGGTGACGAGCTCGGGCAGTACGCGAAGCCGTCCATGCTCGCCTCGGTGGCCGCGAACACCGACCACCCCGCCGAGGCGGCCCTGTTCGTCGACTTCATGATCAACGATGTCGACGCGGGCCTCATCCAGGGCACCACGCGGGGGATGCCGGTCAACGCCGAGGTCCGCGAGGCCGTCGGTGGTGAGTTGGAGGGCGCCGAGCTCGCGGTGTTCACCTTCGAGGAGGAGATCGCCGACCAGCTCGCCACCGCACCCCCGCCGCCCCCGCCGGGTGAGGGCGCCGTCAAGCGGGACTTCCAGCGCGTCAACGACGACGTCGCCTTCGGCCGCCTCACCGTCGAGGAGGGCGTCGAGCGCTTCCTCACCGACGCGAAACGACAACTGGGCGGTTGATCCACCGGCCGTGGTCGACGTCCGAGCCGACCAGCGCACGCGCACCCGGGGATGGGCGACCCCACGAGGAAGGACACCGGAATGACCGACGCCGTCGCGGCCCGGACCGCCTGGTTCACCGAAGCCCGGTTCGGCCTCTTCGTGCACTGGGGCCTCTACTCCCTCGCCGCCAGGCACGAGTGGGTCAAACTGCGGGAACACCTCGACGACGAGCACTACGACCGGTACTTCCGCCACTTCCGGGGCGACCGCTACGACCCGGCTCGCTGGGCGCGTGACGCCCGGCGAGCCGGTATGCGGTACGCGATCCTGACCAGCAAGCACCACGAGGGCTTCTGCCTGTGGGACTCCACCCACACCGACTACAAGGTGACGAACACACCCGCTGGCCGGGACGTGCTGGCCGAGTTCGTCGACGCCTTCCGGGCCGAGGGCCTGCGCGTCGGCTTCTACTACTCGCTGATCGACTGGCACCACCCCGACTACCCCTGGGACGGCATGCACCCCCGTTGGGAACGCGGGGGCGACAACCACGAGGGCGATCTCGACTCCTACGTCGACTACCTGCACGCCCAGGTCCGGGAACTGGTGACCGCCCACCGGCCGGACGTGTTGTGGTTCGACTTCTCCTTCCCCGAGCCGGCTTCCGGCCTGGACAACGGCAAGGGACGCGACCACTGGCGGTCGGCGGACCTCGTCGCGATGGTGCGGGAACTCGCACCCGCCACGCTCGTCAACGACCGCCTCGACCTCCCCGGATCCGCCGACTTCCTCACCCCCGAGGAACGGTCCCCGCACGACGACCTCGCCGAGCGGGGACTCCCCTGGGAGACCTGCCGCACCCTCAACGGGTCCTGGGGCTACGCGCCAGGCTTCCAGCAGTGGCTCGACGCCGGCCAGGTGATCCGGGTGCTGGTGGACGGCGTCGCGAAGAACGGCAACCTGCTCCTCAACGTCGGCCCGACCGCTCGGGGCGAGTTCGAACCCCGGGCCAGGGCCCTCCTCGCCGAGGTCGGTGACTGGCTGGAGGCCCACTCCGACGCCATCCACGGGGCCGGGCCGTCGCGGTTCCCCACCCCGGACGACTGCCGCCTCACCCAGCGCGGCGACCGGCTCTACCTGCACCTCTTCGCCTGGCCCTCCGGGCAGGTGGTGTTGCCGGGACTCGCGGGGCACCTCGAGTACGCCGCCTTCCTGCACGACGGCGCGGAGGTGGAGTTCACCGAGATCCGCGACTGGCGGCCCGACGTCCCGCACCGGGTGGCCCCCGGTCCGGAGGGGTCCGTGGTGCTGCGGTTGCCCACCGTTCGCCCCGAACAGGAGGTACCCGTCGTCGAACTCGTGCTCGTCGACCCCGGGCACGGAACAGCCTCGCCGGCCGACTGACGGCCGGGCAACGGGGAGGGGAGCGGCCGGGCACTCGGGGTGACTCCGCCGCACCCGACAACACCTCAGCCCGGCGAACGCCGAGGCCGAGGGTGGGCGGCACCGGACCGGGTCGCGCCGTGGTCGAAACCGCCGGCCTCCGGCCCCCGCACCGGACCGGTCTGACGGCGCAGCCGAGGCAACGCCCGCCGGAGATCGGCCAGGAAGAGGTCCGAGAGGTCCCTGGTGAAACCGTTGCGCACCACGACCCGGAGCACGGACAGGTCGGTGCGATCCGGTGGGAAGGTGTACGCCGGCACCAGCCAGCCGGACTCCCGCAGCGCCGCGGCCACGTCGAACACGCTGTACCCCGTGACGTCCTCGCGGAGGCACCACGTGAGGACCGGCAGCTGGCTGCCGTCGCTGACCAGGCGGAACGGCCCCAGGTCCGCCACCGCTGCCGCGAGCCGGGTGGCCACCTCCCGGCAGTACAGCTGCACGCGGCGGTAACCGGTCACGCCGAGCCGGAGGAAGTTGTAGTACTGCGCCACGACCTGCGCTCCCGGCCGGGAGAAGTTCAACGCGAAGGTGGGCATGTCGCCACCCAGGTAGTTCACCCGGAACACCAGGTCCTCCGGGAGCGCTGACGGTTCCCGCCACACCACCCAGCCCACGCCCGGGTACACCAACCCGTACTTGTGGCCGGAGGTGTTGATCGAGGCGACCCGGGACAACCGGAAGTCCCACCGCAGGTCCGGGTCGCAGAAGGGGGCCACCATGCCACCCGAGGCCGCGTCCACGTGCACCGGGACGTCGAGGCCGGCGCGCCCCTCCAGCTCGTCCAACGCCCGGCAGATGTCCTCGACGGGTTCGTAACTGCCGTCGAAGGTCGACCCGAGGACGCCGACCACGCCGATCGTGTGGTCGTCGCAGCGGGCCACCGCCTCCTCCGGGGACAGGTGGAACCGGGCGCCCGACATCGGCACCACCCTCGGTTCGACGTCCCAGTAGTTGGCGAACTTGTCCCAGCAGACCTGGACGTTGGCACCCATCACCAGGTTCGGGCGCTCCGTCGACGCGCCCGCCGCCCGCCGGCGGTGCTGCCACCGGCGTTTCAACGCCAGCCCGGCGAGCATGCAGGCCTCACTCGACCCCGTCGTCGAACATCCGACGGCCCGACGCGGGTCCGGGGCGTTCCACAGCCGGGACAGCATGTGGACGCACCGCTCCTCCAACTCGGCGGTCCTCGGGTACTCGTCCTTGTCGACCACGTTGCGGTCGGAGCACAACGCGATGAGCTCGTCCGCCTCCTCGTCCATCCAGGTCGTGACGAAGGTGGCCAGGTTCAGGCGCGCGTTGCCGTCCAACATCAGCTCGTCGCGCACCACCTGGTAGGCCACCCGGGGCGGGAGTCCCCGGTGCGGCAGGGCGTGCCGGGGAACCCGCGTCGGCTCCTCGGTGAACACCGGGTTCACCGACACCTCGTCGTCGCCGTCGGGCCGGTCGCCGGAGAGCGGTCCACGCGCCATGCCCGCACCGTACTGACGGGGTGGCGGTCCGGCAGGCTGATCAGCCTGCCGGACCGCCACGTCCACCGCCCGCGCACTCACCCCGCGCCGTCGGCCAGGGGCAGTGCCGCCTCCCCCTCGTCCGGGACTCGCAGCTCCCCGGTCCCGGGGTCCACCAGGTAGACCTTCGCCTCGGAGATGTCGAAGTAGAGACCGACCAGCCGCAGCCGGCCCTCGGTGACCGCATCCCGCACGCACGGGTAGGTCATCAGGTTCGCCAGCTGCTGCACGACGTTGCGCACCGCCAGCGACCGCTGGCACGCCGGTTCCGGCTCGGACAGGTCGTCGGCCGGCGCCGGCGGTGGGGGGACCACCAGCGGTTCGGCGTGGGCGAGCCAGTTCGACAGGTGGCTGTCCCCCTCGGTCCCGCCCCGCGCGACCGCGTTCATCGCCCCGCAGTGCGAGTGCCCGCACACCGTGATCGAGTCGACGGCCAGGGCCTGCACCGCGTACTCGACGGCGGCCCCGACCGAGGCGTCCCCGGGGGCGCCGCACGGCGGTACCAGGTTGCCCACGTTCCGGACCGTGAACAGGTCGCCCGGCCCGCTGGTGGTGATCACGTTGGGGACGACGCGGGAGTCCGCGCAGCAGAGGAAGAGCTGGCTGGGGCGCTGACCATTGGTCGCCAACTCCGCGAGGTAGGGGCGGACGAGAGGAGCGGAGTGCCGTTCGAACTCCCGCATCCCCAGGATCATCGGGTCCTCCCCGCGTTCCCGCTGCCGGGGGATCGCCGAGCGGGCCGGGTGCTGCCAGTGCCGCCAGGAGGCCAGCCACTGCGGCACGACGTGCGCGGGGCTCTTGCGCCGGCGGGGCCGCGCCCCGTCGGAGACGTGCTGGTACCACACACCGGTGGTCTCCTCGACCCGGACCGTTCCCCCCTGGCGCTCGTACTCGCGCCGCCACTCGTGCAGGGCGTCGAAGGCCGCGTGGTCCATGAAGTCGATGTGCAGTTCGACCGTGACCGATCCGCCGGGCGGGATGGCCCGCAGCCGCTCGGTCAACCCGGCGGCCCCGAGGAACACCATCGACCCCTGGACCCGCACCAGCCACTCACCGGAGCCCCGGTCGCGGACCTCCACCCGCTGGTGGGCGAGGCGGTACAGGCTGACGAGCACCGCCACCGCGATCCCGAGCAGCACCCCGTAGAGCAGGTCGATGAACACCACGCCGAGCATCGTGGTGGCGTAGACGGGGAACTCCCGGTGCCGCCACAGCAGCCGTATCTGCGCGACGTTCACGAGCTTGGCGCCGACGACGACCAGCACGGCCGCGAGCGCCGCCATCGGGATCAGCTCGAGCGTGTCGGTCAGGAACAGGACGAAGACACCGATCCAGACCCCGTGCATCACCGCCGAAGCCCTGGTGCGCGCTCCAGCCGCCACGTTCGTGGTGCTCCGCACGATCACCTGGGTGACAGGCAACCCGCCGAGCGAGCCCGAGACCATGTTCGCGGTGCCCTGCGCGACCAGTTCCCTGTTCAGGTTCGCCCGTGGCCCCGAGTGCATCCGGTCGACCGCGACCGCGGCCAACAACGACTCCACGCTGGCGACGAGCGCCAGGGTGAGCACCGCCAGGACGATGGCCCCGACCGGTCCGGCCGGCATCTCGGGCAGCGCGAGCTCCCCGAGGGGGTCCTCCGGAAGCGCGACCCGGTCGACGTCGAGACCGAGCGCCCAGGCGGTGATCGTCGCCCCGAGCACCGCGACCAGGGCCGCCGGTACCGCCTTCACCCGCCGCAGCCGAGGCCAGCCCAGCATCAGACCGATGGTGAGCCCACCGATGACGACCGTGGGCAGGTGCGCGTTGGCGAGGTTCGGTACGAAGGCACGGAGGTTGTCGAGGGCGCCCGTCCGAGCCTCGGCCCCGAGGACCAGCTGGAACTGGCCGATCAGGATCGTCAGCCCGATGCCGGCGAGCATGCCGTGCACCACCGCCGGCGAGAGGGCCAACGCCACGCCCGCGACGCGGCTCAGCCCGAGTACCACCTGGAGGATGCCCGCGGCGACGACGATCCCGGTGGTCGCGGCCCAGCCGAACTGTTCGATGAAGCCGGCCACGATCACGACCAGGCCGGCGGCCGGTCCGCTCACCCCGAGCGGGGCTCCGCTGAGCGCGCCACCCACGACCCCGCCGACCACGGCGGCGACCAGCCCCGCCATCAGCGGCGCGCCGGTGGCCACGGCGATGCCCAGGGACAGGGGGAGCGCCACCAGGAACACCACCAGGGATGCCGGGAGGTCGTGTCGCGCCAGTGACGCGAGCCGGCCGGGTGAGGGGGCCCCTGGCGGGTCGACCGCGGTGCGTTCCCCGCCGTGCGGGTGGGACTCGTCGCGTTTCTGCATGGGAGACGTCCTTCGGTGTCATCACTGAGTGCGTCCGTTCGGGCACTCGTCGTGTTCGGTGGTGGAGGTGCGGCGTCGTCCGGAGCGCGGACCACGCTCCGGTGAGGTCCTGGGTGGGTGCGTCCTCCTCGCGCGACGACGGGCGTGGAGGGGAGGGGCGGGCCGGGCGGGCGCGGTGGTCCGGGACCGGTCGAACTCGCTCGGGGGACCGGCGGAGGTGCTGGTGACGCCGTGCCGTGCCGGACGAGTCAGGAGCCGGGGAGGGCCCGTCAGGCCGCCGGCCCGCCTAACCGGCGGCCGGGAGGTCTGGGGGAGTGGCGACGGACGAGCGCGCTCCTCATGGTCACCTCCACTGCTCCAGCGGCACGAAGGAGTGAGTCCAACTGCCGCCACCGGCTAGTTACATCTTGACCAAATTGGGCCTTCAAGACAAAACGAATCAACCAGTCGGGTTAAAGATTTTCGGCCGGATGCACAGCGTGGTGGCGCAACCCGAACGCGGGACTCACGTCCTACCAGTGAGGATGAGTAGACGAGCGGGTCACCTGCCCCAGGCTGACCTGGCCTGGTCGGACGTGCGCCCGACGGGCTTCCCGGGAGCGACCCGCGACAGTGGTCCGGCCGCCGGGCCTCGAACGCGACTGAACGGGAGCGATGCTGGTGGCAGTGGTGAGCGAGATGCTGGACGCCGTTGCCGATCTGCCCAGGCCCGCCGTCATCGCGGCCGCCGGCCTGCTCGTCCTCGCGGAGTGCACCCTCGGGCTCGGCTTCCTCGTGCCCGGGGAGACCGGCCTGCTGGTCGCCTCCACGACCGCGCGCGACGCCTGGACCTTCGTGATCCTCTGCCTCGTCGTCACGGTCTGCGCCGCCACCGGGGACTCCATCGGTTACTGGCTGGGACGGCGCTACGGGGTTCGGCTCCGGGAGAGCCGCCTGGTGCGTCGCATCGGCCTCCAGCACTGGGACCGCGCGGCCGAACTGCTCCGGCGGCATGGCGGCGGAGCGGTGTTCGCCGCCCGGTTCCTCCCCGTGGTGCGCACCCTCACCCCGGCCTCCGCCGGTGCCGCCGGCCTTCCCTACGCGCGGTTCCTGCCGGCGTCGATCTCGGGCGCCGCCTGCTGGGCGCTCCTGCACGTCTCGATCGGTGCCGCCGCCGGCGCCTCCGCCGAGTACCTCGAACGCAAGCTCGGCGTCGCGAGCTGGTTCGTCTTCGGCGCGATCGTGCTCGCCGCCGTGGTCGTCACCATCGTCAGGAAGCGCCGGAGTGCGGCGCGGGAACGCCTCCCCGAAGCCGACCCGGCGGAGGCCGTGCTGGTGGGGAAACCGGCCGGCATGGCCCCGGTCTCCGACGGACCACGCGAGCACACCCCGGGCGAACCGGATGACGCCGCCCCCCGCGGGTGACCCCACCTGGCAGCCGATCACCGGTCCCGGCTGGGCCTCGGGCGTTCCCGCTCGCCTGCCCGGCGGAGGAGTCCCCCGGAAGTGGTCGTTCAACCCCCGACTGAGCTAACGTCAGTCAGACGTGCGGTACCGGATCATGCGGTGCGGACGGGGCTGCCCGGTCGGTTGGACCGGGCCATCGGAGTTCGAGAGCCACATCACGTGCCGGCGCGCAACGTCGACACCGGTGCGAACGTCCTCCTCCTGGGAGGAGGACAGCCGGCCGGCGCCAGTGCGCTGGCCGACCCGGCGCCGGAACCTCGTCGAACGCCTCCGTCCATCACCGGTCCTCTCGTGAGAGAGCGTGTCGCGAATCGTGTGGGTGAGCCGTCCTCGCTCGCCCCGTGGAAGGGGTTGTTCCTGCCGTGATCCTGGCTCGGGCGAAAGGCGCCTCCAAGCTGCTGGGTCTCTGTCTGATAGCCGGAGTGCTCCTCGCCGCCGTCTTCTTCCCCGCGGCAGCCGGCTTCGGCGCGGTGTCCAACCAGGCGGCCGACACCGTGAGCGGAACGTCGGCGGAGATGGAGAGCGCGGAACCCGCGGTGGTGACCACCGTGACCGACCGCGACGACAATCCGATCGCCTACCTGTACCACCAGAACCGGGTGATGGTGGGGCCCGACGAGATCTCCGACGAGATGAAGGCCGCCATCATCGCCGTGGAGGACCACCGGTTCTTCGACCACGACGGCGTCGACTGGCAGGCGACCTTCCGGGTGGCCGTCCAGAACCAGTTCGCCGGCCGCATCGAGGGCGGCGGGTCGACCCTGACCCAGCAGTACGTGAAGAACTACCTCGCCTTCATCGTGGGTGACGGTGACGAGGAGGCCTTCGGGGAGGCCACCGAGGCCACGATGGCCAGGAAGCTGCGCGAGGCCCGCATCGCCCTGGACATCGAGAAGCGCATGACCAAGGACGAGATCCTGACGGGCTACCTGAACATCGTGCCCTTCGGGAACGAGACCTACGGGGTGCACCAGGCAGCGCGCACCTACTTCGACACCACACCCGACCAGCTCAACCTGCCGCAGGCCGCGCTGCTCGCCGCCGTGGTGAACGCGCCGAGCGTGCTGAACCCCGGCCGGAATCCAGAGGACGCCCAGCGTCGCCGCAACCTCGTGCTCAATCGCATGGGTGACGAGGGCATGCTCGGGGAGACCGTTGAGGACAGCCGCCGGGTCGCCGAGGAGGCCAAGCAGGAGCCCCTCGGTGTGATCAACCCGCTCAACCGCCTGCCCAACGGCTGCGTCGGCCACGGCAACGGTGACGTCAACGGCTTCTTCTGCTCCTACGTGATGAACTACCTGCGCGAACACGGGTTCGACGACGAGGACCTCAAGCGCAACGGCTACACGATCAAGACGACGTTGGACCCGGTGGCGACGCAGGCGGCCAAGGCCGCGGCCGAGCAGGAGGTCGGCAAGACCACCCCGGGCGTCGCCAACGTGATGGCCGTCGTCGAACCGGGGCGGGAGTCGCACAAGGTGCGGGCGCTGGTCGCCAACCGCGACTACGGCGTCGACCCGGACCGGGGGCAGACGAGCTGGGACCTGCCCAGCGCGGTGATGCCCTTCGGCACGGGGTCCACGTACAAGATCTTCACCGCCGCCGCCGGTCTCGAACAGGGCTACAAGATCCACCAGGAGTTCGACTCCCCGGAGTCCCACACCTCGTCGGTGTACCGCAACGGCAACAACCCCTACGTCGTCACCGGCGGCATGGACCGCAGGGTCTCCCTCCAGGACTCCCTCGCCTTCTCCCCCAACACCACCTTCGTGCAGATGTCCGAGGAGATCGGGCTGGACAGCGTGGTGGACATGGCCTACCGGTTGGGGCTGCGCAAGGGCATGGACGGGGTCAACCACAACGGCACCGGCATCGACCCGGACTCGGACGACCCCCGGGTGAGCATGCCCCAGCGGGACTTCCTCAAGCAGAACAACATGGGCGCCTTCACCCTCGGCTTCACCCCGACCAGCGTGCTGGAACTGGCCAACGTCAGCGCCACCCTCACCAGCGGCGGCGTGTGGTGCCCGCCTTCCCCGATCGAAGCCATCACCGACAAGCACGGCAACCCGGTCGAGATCGAGGAACAGCCGTGCGAGCAGGCCGTCGACGAGGGCCTGGCCAACTCGATGGTCGTCGCCCTGAGCAAGGACGACACGGTGGGCACGGCGGCGAACGCCGCCAACGCCACCGGCTGGAACCGGCCCGCGATCGGCAAGACCGGCACCACCCAGGGACACCGCTCCGCCGCCTTCACCGGAGCCACCCCCCAGATGGCCGGTGCCGTGCTCATCTTCGGCGACGGCGCCTCGCCCCAGCCGATCTGCAGTGGCCCGCCGGTCACCGAATGCGGTGTCGGGAACATCTACGGGGGTCACGCACCCGCCAGGACCTGGTTCCGCGCGATGAACGTCATCCTGGAGGGAACCGAGGTCGCGGCACTACCGCAGGCTGATCCTCGCCACCTCTGACCTCTTCGGAGGAGAACGTCGGGCCTGCCGGGCGAATGCGCCCTCCGACCCGCGAGGCCCGGGTGGCCGTCCACCGGAAATGAGAGGATGGCCACCCGGTCGCCGGGCCCGAACCCCGCCGACCGGGCGAAACGTCCGCACACCCCCGCACGGTCCCCTTGACGGAATCGAGATGATTCACGCGTGCCCACTCGGGTAACCGGGGAGGGTAAGGGGAGAGTTGTCCGCGCGCAGCGCGTCCGACGGGTGGATGCGACCGGGTCACCCCTGCCGCGGGGGGAACAGAAGCAGGCGAGGAGGAAGCGGTGATCGGCGATGACACGGGAACGCGGCAGGGGACTCCGCTGGAACTGCGTCCTGACCACGCCACCCCGGAACGGGGTGCCGGTGCCGACGGAGGACCCGAACCGCTGCGGATGGTCGCCGCCGCCGAGGCAGCGGCCTTAGTGCACGTCCGCCGCACGCTGCGTTCCTGGCTGTCCGGGGCGGGAGTCGACGAGGACAGCTCGGAGTGCCTCCAGCTGGCCGCCTACGAAGCGCTGGCCAACGCCGCCTCGCACGCCTACCCGGAGGACGACGGCGGGTCGGTGTCCATGCGCGCCTGGGTGGATGGCCAGGTGGTCCACGTGGAGGTCGCCGACCACGGAACATGGCGCCCGCCGCCCGCCGACCCGGGAAGCCGGGGGCGGGGTCTCCTGCTGATGGAACGGTGCGTCGACCAGGTCGAGCTCAGTCGCACGGCGTCCGGGACCAGGGTAGGGCTGAGCAGGGCCGTCACGCTGCACTCGACGAGCTGAGGACCGGGGCGGACCACCGGCCCCGCGTGGCCACCGGTGGCTCCGGCCGCCCCGCCGGTACGCCGGGTGGCGCTCGCGAGGGCACGCGCGCTCCAGGCCGTCCGGGCGTGGCGACGGGGACGAGCCCTCAGGAACTGCCGGTCGCCTTCCCCCGGGCCCGACCGGACTCCGGAGGGGGAACGGGGGCTTCGCGGGCCGCACTCGGGTCGCCGGGCGGCTCCTCGACGCCAAGCCGAGCCCACGCGAAGCCGAGCCGGGGTTCGGGTGGCGCCGGCTGGCGCCGGTGCCTACTGGCGGGCCCCGCCGGTGCCTACTGTCGGGCCCCGTCGACGAACCGGAAGATGGTGTGCAGGCCCGTGATGCGCATGACCCGCGAGGCGTGGCGGTTCATCGCCGCCAACACGACCTCCCCGCCCCGGGGCTGCACCAACCTCCGGGCGCGGACGAGACTGCTCAGGCAGGCGGAGTCCAGGAAGGTGACCTCGGCGAAGTCCAGGGTGAATCCCGTCGCGCCCGAGGCGAGCAACTGGTCCACCACCGTGTCCAGCTGCGGCGCCGAATAGTGGTCCACCTCGCCGGACAGGCGGATGAACCCCACGTTCTCCGAGTCCAGCGTTCCCCGGGCGATCTCCGTCTCCGCGAGGACGTCGCCGTCGTGCTGTCCCGACTCGTCGGGCGGCTTTCTCTCGGCGGGATGACCTGTCATCGGCTGTTCTCCGGTGTTCGTACTGCTGCCTGGGTCCGCTGCTCCGGCGGCGTTCCGCCTGTCGAGGACAGCCTCCCAACGTGTTCCCCGTCTGGGACCTGGCAAACCTACGGGTTGGTGTGTGGCGCGTCACTCCGACGGGTGAGTTCCCGCGTCCTCGGCCGTCCCCGGCGGCGCGCCGACCGATGCCGCCTGGATGACGAGGATCGCGATGTCGTCGTGGTCGTTGCCGTGCAGGAACTCGAAGACCCGTTGCTGCACCCGGTTGGCGACCGCCTGCGCCTGGAGGCCGCCGCACGTCGCCAGTTCCTCCTGGAGGCGTTCCTCCTCGAACATCTCCCCGGACTCGTCACGGGCCTCGGTCACGCCGTCGGTGTAGAGCAGCAGCGACTCGCCCGGGGCCAACTCCGTCTCCGTCTCGAGGAAGGACGCCTCGTCCAGGGCGCCCACGAGCATCCCGGCGGTCTCCAGCGACTCCACGGTCCCGTCCCGGCGCAGGACCAACGGCCGGGGGTGGCCCCCGTTGGCGAGCCTGATCCGGGCGCCACCGCCCTCGACAGTCGTCATCGCCCCGGTCACCACCGTGGCGAACCTGCCGTCGCCCGCCTGGAGCATGACCCGGTTCAGCAGCTCCAGCCTGGCCGCCGGCCCCGCGGACACGAGGGAGGCGGTCCGCAGGGACTGCCGGACCTGACCGGTGAGCACCGCCGCGTCCACCCCCTTGCCGCAGACATCACCGAGGGAGAACGTCCACCGACCGCCGCCCGGCTCCTCATGGACGTCGAGGAAGTCCCCACCGATCCTGGTCGCCTCGGCGGAGGCGCGGTAGGCCGAGCCCAGTGACAGCCCCGGCGGTTCGGGGAGGGCGGGCGGCAACAGAGCCGACCGCAGCGACTCCGCGATCCTGGAGCGCTCCGAGTGCACCCTGGCCCCCTCCAGCGCTGTCGACACGCGTTGCGCGTAATCCCTGAGCAGGATCCGGTCGTGCCGGCTCATCCCGGGAGCGGTCGCCATCGCCAGCACGCCGTGGACGTCGGTGCCCGCCGTCAGCGGGAGGAGCATGATCTCGTCGTCCGTGTCGTCGGGCGAGCCCTGGGCGGGCAGTGACCGCGCCGCGGGAACGTCGGGCAGCAGCTCGGCCAGGAGCTCCTTGTCCTGCTCCCCGGGGTTGCCCGCCGGGTCGCCGAGGGGTTCCGCCGTGGGGTCCGAGACGGCGGAGAGGCGGCGCAGCACCGAGGTGTGTCGGGTCCGGCGGAGCGTGACCCCGTCCTGGCTCGCCGTCGCCACCATCGCGGCGGCTCCGTCGCTCATCGCCGCCGCGCAGTGCTCGGCGATGCGGCCCACGGGGAGCCGTGCGGCCAGCGACAGCACCCGACCAGGGCTCAGGGTGCCGGCGAGGGCCGCGCTGGCGTGGGCGAGGAAGGACTTCCGCCGACGCTCCGCCAGCAACGCGTTCTCCCGGTCCCGTTCCGCGGTGACGTCCCGGACGTACCAGGCGGTCAGGCCGGCGGCCAGCGCCGCGCTCCGACCCAGCAGCTCGTGGTCCCGGTGGGTCGCGCAGAAATCGCGGCGCCCCTCGGCGAGCGCCTCTCGGAGGGCGGGCACGGCGGACTCGTCCAGGCGGGAACCGGGGAGCACTTCCGGGAGGAGCTCGCTCGCCAGCGGGTTCAAGCGGCGGACGACGTTCTGGTCGTCCACGATCAGGATCGCGTCCGTGCACCCGGCGAGGAGGACGTCGAGGGCGCCCGTCGGCAGCAACAGCGCTTCGACCTCCGGATAGGCTCCGTCGTGGTGACTCGCGGGCTCCGGGAGTCGGGAGCGGTCCTCAGTCGTGGCCGCGCCGTTAACGCTGTCGCGAGACACCATCATGGTGGGTGGGCTCCTCCCGTCGAACCCCGAGCCTAGCCACACCCACCGTGTGTTGCTCGTAGGCCCGCGCGACCCGTCGCCGCGCCGCGTCCGACCGGTGGTGACGTCCGACCGGTCGGACGTGCGTCACGGCTTCGGCGGCGTCACTCCGAGGGGATGCCGAAGGACTCCTGGGCGCGTTCCACGGTGGGGTGGATGGCGAGGACCCGGTCGAGCCCGGTCACCTCGAGGGGCCGCACGACGGTGCGGGAGTCGGCGACCAACGCGAACCCCGCCGTGGCGGGTGCCTCGTGGCGATGGGCGTCGACGAGGGCGGCGAGGCCGCTCGACCCCAGGAACTCCACCCGGTCCAGGTCGAGGATGACGCGGTGGCCCGCGTCGAGCAGACCGAGGAGTTCCTCCCGCAGGCGGGGAGCGGTGAGCATGTCGATCTCGCCGCTGGCCCGCACCACGACGCCACCCGCCCCGCAGGGTTCGGTGGCGAGGGTGAAGTGCGTGTGCTCGTCCTCGGAGGTACCGGGCTGGCTGGCCTGCCCCAGAGCATCCCGCTCCGCGCGATCATGCATGGTCATCGTCCGTCCGTATCCCTTCCGACCGGTGGCGGCGGTTCGTCGCCGGAGCCGTCCGGAACAGGCGGGGGCGACCGCCACCCGGAGGGTGAGCGGGGCGCCGAATCCGCTGGTTCCGGAGCGGCTCAGGCTGCCGGACCAGCCACAGGGGGCCGTGCCGGGCCTGATCAACTGAGCTACCGCTGCCCACCGTATGTGGAAAATCGATCTTCCGACAAGTCGTGCGGGTGCATGTATACCGCCTGCCGTATCGACGCCTCGGACGTGGCTCGAGCCGGTGGCTCGGCCCCTCGGCCTCGGTGGACGGCGGTGGGCACCCGGTCCTCGGACCCAACCATCCCCACGCGGGCGGAGCAACCGCAGGCGCTATGGCGCCCGACACGTCCGCCGCCGAGGGGCGGTCGACACTCCTCACCCCCGGCGGTGTCCTCGGGCACCGCCGGCTCGGCGACCCACCCGGCGCTGGGCACGCTCGGGCCGGGGAGAGGCGGGCTCCCGGGACGCCGAGGCGACGGGTGGGCATCTCCGGTCCCACGTGGGCCGGCCTCCCGGTGCCGGCGGTGACCCGGCCCTCGGTCGCTAGGGCGTCGAACCGGGGTCACCGGAGCCGGGCTCGGCACCGGTGTCACCGTCGACCAGGCCGGTCGCCACTCGGCCAGGCCCCACCGGTGACGTCGGGGCGGCCTCGGCGAGTTCGAGATTGCCCACCAGCGAGTCCGTCTCCCGGACCCGCCAGCCGGGCGGCCAGGTGCGGTGCGTGGTGTCCGAGGGGCGCCGGACCAGGGAGGCGCGGAGGTCGATGTCGGGTTGCGGCAGTTCGGCCGCCCCGTGGAACTCCACCTCGCGGAACCTGGCCTCACCGGCGAAGAGGGCACCGCCGAACCTGGCGGCCCCGCGGAACTCGCTGCCGGTGAACTTCGTCTGACCGGCGAACTGGGCGTGCAGGAACCACGCGTCGCCGTCGAACCGGGACTCCTTGAACCGAGTCTCACCGAGGAACCGCGCGTTCAGGAACCAGGCCGGGGACAGGAAGCGCGAGTTCTCGAACCAGGCGTGGCCGTCGAAGGTGGCGTCGACGAACCACGCGGGCCCCTCGAAGGTCGCTCCGGCGAACCAGGCGAAGCCGGAGAACCTCGCCCCGGAGAGGCGCGCCGTGCGCGGTCGACAACCGGTGAGGTCCAGATCGACCAACACGGCATGGCTGAGGTCGACATCGATGTCGGGCCAGAAGGTCGCAGCCGGCCTCCCCGAGGCGTCCTCCGCCGGCCTGAGGTGGTTCGCCAGGACACGCTGCACCGCCATGCGGACCTGGAGCTCCTCCCTCGCCGCCAGCTCCCGGTCCGAGGGGTAGGGCCGGTCCGACCGCAGCTGGGGCGGCACGGCGAACGGCATGCGCAGGTACCCGCACAGGACGTCGACCACGGTCTGCCGCTGGTCCGGGTAGCACTGCCCCAGCTGGTCCAGCGCGTACACGCCCGCCATGCGGACGGGCGCCCGTTCGCTGCCGAGCTGGTTGGCCCCGAGCCCGTACAACTCGGTGACCGCCCGCCGGTCCGCCAGCGCCGGGCGGGGGGAGATCCGCCCGAACCTGCTCGTCGTCGGACGGGAGGAGTCGGGACCGGGGAGCACGACCTCCTCCCCGTCTCGCTGACGGTGCGGCTGAGAGGGCGCCCTCCTCGCCGAGCCGGGCACCGTCGGAGCCGCCTCCCGGGGGCGCCCGCCCTGAGCGGACCACCTGCCCACGAGGTGGACCGCGCCGACCAGGGCGCCGCACAGCGCTGTCAACGCGGCCGCGCTGGCCGCGGCCCGGACCGCCTCGAGGCGCAGGCGGAGGCGATCCGGCTCACCCACGTCGTGGGACAACCACAGGAAGAGGACGGGACCCAGGACGAGCAGGGCGAAGGAGGGCCACACGACGAGTCGCAGCCATCGCCTGGTCGTCCGGTCGGTGGCCGGTCGCCCGGGGCCCGCTGTGATCATGACCCCGTATGCTCGCGTGCCGCGAGCAGGATGGGAAAGCCCCGGACGAGTCATTCCCCGGTTACCGTCCGTGCGTCGGAGCCCGACACGCCGTCACGGGGGACCCCGTCCGGAGGTGGGAACCGCGCGGGTGCCGCGCGCCCGCCGCGCAGCCCCGGGATTCCGCCTCCACGGGTCCGCGTCGGACAGGAGGGCGACGGTGGCCTCCGGCTACCCGGCGGGCGTCACGAGACGGCGGCTGCGGACGGGAACCACCTCGTGGGGGGCCGTGCGGTCCCGCTCGGCCGACGCCGGGTGGACCCGAGTGCCATCGGCACCGTGATGGTGCGGCCGTCGCCGATCCGACCGACCCGACCTGCGAGGTGATCACGTTCCGTGATCACGTGCGGGATTCGGTAAGGGGGAAAAAGGGGGATCGGTGGACGGCCGTGTCCCGGTCCACCATGGACGGAAGCACAGTGGACCCTTTTCCCGGCTCACGTGATCTCGTCGTGTGGTGGACGGGGAGAAGAAGGTGTTCGCGTCGCGGGAAAATGGGGGATTGCGAATCGTCCGGTCCCGAGATCCTCATCGGCGGTCCCCGGTTCCACGCGAGATCCCGGTTCGTCACCCCGTGACCCGCGCGGTGGGGGCGGGGGCGGCGGCGGGGTGCCCGTCCTTCGGTTGGCTCGCTGGTGCCTGATGGCGGAGCGCTCGACTGGGCCGCGTCCTGGTGGCGTCGTGGCCGCCGTCACGACGTGACCCGGTGGGTCCGAGGTCCTGCTGGTCCAGGGGCTTCAACCTGGTGGGCCACCCACCTCGGGGCGGCTGTCCGAGGGCCCCGAGACGGCGGTTCGGCGGGTGCCCGGAGCGGGTCCAGGGCTCGGGTGAGCGCCGTCACTCGGGCTGTCGACTGGTTGTGGGGGTGGGCGCCTCGGCGGAGGTGGATGACGCCGCTGCCAGCCGTGATGGGTGGTTCCCGAGGGTCGCGGGCCGAGGCGTCGGATGCCGCTGGCGCCGGTGGTCGGGGGTGTTGTCGGGGGGTGCGGAATATCCGGGCGAAGGTGGCGGTTTTGTCCTGCGGCTGGCGGTTGAATGCGCAAGAGATCGCGCATAGTGACCATTTGGCTATTTCGATCATGGTGAATGGGTGCGGCGTCACCCACACTTGCATTGATTTTGCTTTTTTGGTTACGGTCAGTCAGTACGTCACGGTTCGGTCACGACGTATGGACGTGCAAGGGATGACAGATCGGTCTCCCTTCCGGGATCCCCCGCCCGAGTCCGAGTGGCCGAGCCTCCCCCGAGACGGACGAAAGGTCATCTATGGCTCGGCATCGCTCCCTGAGCGGTCACCATCCCTCGCCGGCTCTGCTGGAGGCACTGGCTCGGTCCTCCCGTCACGGCCGCGCAGCACATCGTCTGCCGCAGCTCCCGCTGCGGGAAGGCCACAAGTCCGCGGTAGCGGGCGCGTTGGCCGGGGCGTTCTTCCTCGCGGGAGGCCCGCTGGTGGCAGGCTCCGGCGTCGCCCTCGGCGACTCCGGCGTTGACACCGACGGCCGGCTGCCCGCGCTGGAGGTCCTGCCGATCCATCGGCAGGTCGACCAGCAGGAGGAAGCCGCCAAGCTCCAGAAGAACGAGGAACTCCAGGCCAAGCTGGCCGCCGCCGAACAGGCGGCCCAGGAGGCCGTCGAGCGCCGGGCGGCTGAGCAGGCTGCTGCCGAGCAGGCCGCTGCCGAGCAGGCTGCGGCTGAGCAGGCCGCCGTCGAGCAGGCTGCGGCTGAGCAGGCCGCTGCTGAGCAGGCCGCTGCCGAGCAGGCTGCTGCCGAGCAGGCTGCTGCTGAGCAGGCTGCTGCCGAGCAGGCTGCTGCCGAGCAGGCCGCGGCTGAGCAGGCTGCGGCTGAGCAGGCCGCCGTCGAGCAGGCTGCGGCTGAGCAGGCCGCCGCCGAGCAGGCCGCGGCGAACGTCCAGTTCGTCAAGCCGGCCGAGGGGCGTTTCACCTCCGGCTTCGGCGCCCGGTGGGGCACCACGCACTACGGTGTCGACATCGCCAACTCGATCGGAACCCCGATCTACTCCACCACCTCCGGCACGGTGATCAGCTCCGGGCCGGCCAGTGGCTTCGGCCTGTGGGTCCGGGTGCAGCACGACGACGGGACCATCACCGTCTACGGCCACATCGACCAGTCCCTGGTCAGCGTCGGCCAGCGGGTGGGTGTCGGCGAGCAGATCGCGACCATGGGCAACCGTGGTCAGTCCACCGGCCCGCACCTGCACTTCGAGGTGCACGTCAACGGACAGAAGATCGACCCGCAGCCCTGGCTGGCGGAGCGGGGGATCTCGCTCTGACAGGTAGCGCCAGCGGACCGGCGGCCCGGTTCTCCCGGAAGGGGGGACCGGGCCGTTCGCCGTCCGCGCGCCGAACGCCCACCCCACCCGTCCCGGACGAGCTGGGACCGGCCTTCCGGCGGTGTTCACCCATCACCGTGTCGTCGGCGCGTCCCCTGGTCGTCGCCCCAGCACTCCCGGGGCGACCCGGACCACGACTGGCGCATACCGGCTCGCACCGGCACCCGACCGGAGTGCTAGCGTCCAGGCGTGCGTGACCTGCTGCTACGACCTCGGTGGCTGGTGTTGCACCTGCTGACCCTGGTGATCGTCCTGGCGTCGTTCCGGCTCGGCTGGTGGCAGTGGGACCGGTTCCAGTCGATCGACGGACGCGGCCTGAACCTCGGTTACACGGTGCTCTGGCCCTTCATCGGAGTCTTCACCGCGTACGTGTGGTGGCGCCTGCTTCGCATGGAGGCCGAGCGTGCCGACCCGGCGTCGCCCCAGCTCCCAGTGGTCCTCGAGGACGGCGGTGAACGGGCCGACGAGGCCGAGGGCACGGCCCCGTCGCCCCGCGTCTCGGCGAGGGCCGCCGCCGCCGAGGCGCAGCTCGCCAGGCTCCGATCCGGCTCCGAACCACGCACGCACGAGAACGACCGACCAGCACAGGACCACGAGGCCGGGCTGACCGAGTACAACGAGTACCTGGCGGCCCTGCGTCGAGCGGACGAACGACCGGGCTCCCCTGCCCAGATGGAGGCGACGTGACCTCGGTGGACAAGCAGCCGCAGACCTTCACCGTCCCGATGGGCGCGCTGACCCGGTTCAGGGTCCTCGCCTTCGTGACCGGGGTCTGCCTGTTGATCCTCGTGCTCGTGGCGATGCCCCTCCGCTACCTCGCGGAACACGACCTGGTGATGACCATCATCGGGCCGGTGCACGGGTTCGCCTACATGGTCTACCTGGTGTTCGCCTTCGATCTCGCGATGAAGTGCCGGTGGTCCATCAAGGGGACCGTGCTCGTCCTCCTCGCCGGCACCGTCCCCTTCTTCTCCTTCGTCGCCGAGCGGAAGGTGACCACCCGGCTGAAGGCCGGCGAGCGCATCTGAGGGTCCCCCGTCGAGCCACCAGCCCCGAACCGGACGGTCGGCCCGGGGCCGACCGTCCGGCGAGGGCGATCACGGCTCGCCACGGTCACGAACTCCCCACTCCACCCGGTCAGTCGGCGAGGACGTGCCGGTAGATGTCCACCATCGTCGAGGCGTAGCTGGCCGTCGTGTGCGCTGCCGCCCGCTCCCTGGCCCGCGCCCCGATGGCGGCGGACCGCTCCGGCGCTCGGAGCAGGTCCACGGTCCGGTCGGCGAAGGCGTCCGGGGACGGCTCGGTCAGTTCGAAGGCATTGGCGACCGCGTTGGAGGTGTGCAGCGCGGGGTCGACCAGAACGGCCGGCCGGCCAGCGAGCGCGGCCTCCTGGAGGACCAGGCCCTGGGTGTCGCTCTGGGAGGGGAAGGCGAACACGTCGCAGGCCGCGTAGGCGGCGGCGACCTCGTCCGCCGGCTGCTCACCGAGCACGTGCGTGCGGTCCGCGATGCCATGCCGCTTCAACATCCGACGTAGTTCGCGCTTCTGGTACACCGCGCCCACCAGGACCAGGCGCGCGTCGGGCAGCTCCGCCGCCACGCGCTCGAAGGCCGGCACCAGCAGGTCGACGCCCTTCTCCCGGTTCACCCTGCCCACGAAGAGCACCACCGGAGCGCGCTCGGGAATGCTCCACCGCCGCCGGAAGTCGGCAGCGGCGTCCGCGTCGAGGGACGGCCTGCTCACGGCGGCGGGCGCCACGAACATCCGGTCCTCCGGTACCGACAGGGTCGTGCGCTCCAGGATGGCCGGAGTGGGGACGACGACGGCACCGGCGTCCTCGAGCAGCAGCTCGTTCACGGCGTCGATCAGCGCCCGCTTGGCGTTCCGGCCACGCCCCACCTTGGGGACGGGGCGGTCCAGCCTCCGCGCGTACATCCGCAGCATCAACCGGAGCGCGGCGCTCGGCGCCCGGTACGCCTCGGCGTAGGCGTGCAGGTCCGTGTGGTAGGTGTGCACCACCGGCACACCCAACCTGCGGGCCGTCATGATCCCCAACAGCCCGGCCGGGCCGGGGGTGTGGACGTGGACGACGTCCGGTGCCCAGCCGGCCAGCTGGTCCACGTGCGCCGCTCTCGGCAGCACCAGCCGCAGGGCCGCGACACCGCAGGGAACCGAGTCCAGGGTCAGCACACCGCGTTCCGAACCCTGGGACGGGTGGTGGGGTACGACGAGCACGCTCTGGTGGCCCTGGTCGACGAGACTTCCGAGCAGCGTGCGCGTGGAGGTGACGATGCCGTCGCGTCGCGGGAGGTTGGTGTCGCTGAAGTGCATGACCCGCACCGGAGCCGGTTTGGCCTCCGGACGCAGGCGGCGAACCGGCTTGGGCACCGGCCGCGGCCGGGCGGGGCGCGGCGTCGGTCGAGTGGTGCCGGTCGGGTTGCCTGGTTGGGAACTGTCCATGATCCCCTCGGTGCGCGGGTCGTCTCGGTAGAGCCTGCGGTCGGGCGACCGTGGGCCACGGCGAGGACGACGTGGGACCCCTGCCGTTCCGCACCTGCCCCGGGAGCCGTCGGCGTGACGTCGCGTGGGTAGGCGGGCGCCGCTTTGCGCCGCTGTCGGGAGCAGGGTAGACGGCCGCTGTTCCCGTCGGGGTCTGCTGGTCGTGGTCGCAGCAGGACAGTGACACATCGGCGGCGGGCGAATCAATCGCCCGTCCGCCATTTCAGGGTCATCTCAGGGATGTCTAAGGGATTTGGTCCGCCGGTCACTCTCCGGTAACCTGCCGTGTGCCCGTCGTCGCGGAGGGTTGTCGGCGGGGTGGCGCCAGCCCGTGCCCTCCGCGCTCCTCGGGTACCGGACGTGGTCGGGCAGGGGGGCCGTCCCGGGGCGGGCCGGCCCGCCCGGTCCGCCGTCCCGCGCCCCCGGCGGCTCCGGGTCAGCGCCCAGCCGGGTCGTGGACCACCGCGTAGCCGTCCCCCGCGCGCACCGTGCGATGTCGGTCGGAGCGCCGCGGCCGTTTCCCCGGCCCCCGGTCCCACCCCGGACCGCCGACGTGGCGGCGTATGGAATCTTGGGACGGCTCCGGTTGGGGAGCGCGGATGCCGCATGTGGAAGCTGGAGCGTCGGTGGACCTACTTCTCGAGCGAACCGTCGAATCCGGGATGGCGCTCGTCGCCGCCGCCGGACTGGTCGCGTTGGCCAGCGTCCTGCACCGGGGGAGTTGGCGCCTCCTCCGCAACGTCGTGACCATCGTCCACGAGGGCGGTCACGCGATCGTGGCGCTGCTGACCGGTCGACGTCTCGCCGGGATCAGGTTGCACTCCGACACCTCGGGCGTGACGGTGTCGGTGGGACGGCCCCGAGGGCCGGGCATGATCGCCACCCTCGTGGCCGGGTACCCGGCACCGTCCCTCCTGGGGCTGCTCGCCGCGTACCTCGTCACCAACGGGATGACCCGGGGGCTGCTGATCGGCTCCGTCGTCGTGCTGGCCGCGATGCTGCTCGCCATCCGCAACCCGTTCGGCGTGCTCTCGGTACTGCTGACCGGGGCGGTCATCTTCCTGGTCGCCTGGTTCGCCGCCGTCGAGGTCCAGGAGGCGTTCGGTCTCCTGTTCGCATGGTTCCTGCTGTTCGCCGGTGTGCGCCCCGTGCGGGAGCTCGGGAGGATGCGCAACCGCCCGGACACCCGCGACTCCGACGCGCACCAGCTCGCCCGGCTCACCGCCGCGGGCCCGTTGATGTGGATCGTGGTGTTCCTCCTCATCAACCTCTCCGCGCTCGTCGTCGGCGGCGGTCTCCTGCTCGGCCTGCTCTGAGGTCCGGGACGAGGAGGGCGACGGTGGACCGGAGGACACCCGCCGGCCCTCCCGACGCGTCGGCCCGGCGGCTACTGGTCGGAGGTGGCGAGGTCACGGGGCACCGCTGGTAGCGGGATCCCCGGGGCGATCGGACGGAACCGCGGCCGCCACGGCACCGGGGCCGCCGGCTGTCGGCCGGTCCGCACCCGGAGCGGGGTGTGAGCATTCCCGGGCGGTAACCTGCCTCACCCGCTCGTCATGCCGGTGGCCGTCGAACGCGGCGGGAGGTCGGACCAGCCGCCCCGTGCCCTGGCGAAAGGGGACCAGGGCCGTCGGAGCGGTGGGGCGGAGGGGCACCGCTGACCCCGCCGGACGGCCCACTGCGGAGTGCTACCGTTGCCACCGGTTCAGGAGCAGGGCCGTTAGCGGGTTTGCCGAGTAGCAGGAGTTGGAATGCAATCGGGTCTTGGTGCCCAGCGGTCGCTGGCCTACAACCGCCCGTCCGCCTCAGTGAACGAGGCCGTCGTCGTCCTCGACTTCGGATCCCAGTACAGCCTGTTGATCGCGCGCCGCCTGCGCGAACTGGGTGTGTACTGCGAGTTGCTGCCGGCGGACAGCTCGAAGGAGCGTATCGCCGAGCTGGCCCCGAAGGGAATCATCCTCTCCGGTGGGCCGCAGAGCGTGTACGACGCCGGTGCTCCCGGCCTGAGCGAGGCCGTCCGGTCGGCAGGGGTGCCGGTCCTCGGTATCTGCTACGGCGCGCAGCTCATCGCCTACCACCAGGACGGTCGCGTCGAGGCGGCGGAGCGGCGTGAGTTCGGCCGCTCGACGGTCAAGGTGTTGGAGGACAACCTCCTCTTCGAGGGGATCGGCGAGTCGCTGGAGGTGTGGATGAGCCACACCGACCACATCCTCGAGCCCCCGCCGGGTCACCGGGTTGTCGCCCGCAGCGAGGGTGGGCTGATCGCCGCGATGAGCGACGGCGCGCGTTACTGGGGCGTGCAGTTCCACCCGGAGGTGGCCCACACCCCGCTCGGTCGCACGATCCTGGAGAACTTCGTCCGGCGGATCTGCGGCTGCGTCGAGCAGTGGTCGACCACCTCCTTCGTCGACGAGACCGTGGAGTGGCTGCGCGAGCGCATCGGTGACCGGCGCGCGATCTGCGCCCTGTCCGGTGGAGTGGACTCCGGGGTGGCCGCGGCGCTGGCCGCCCGTGCGGTGGGCGACCAGTTGACGTGCGTCTTCGTGGACAACGGCCTGCTGAGGCAGAACGAGGCCGACCAGTGCATGGCGGTGTTCGCCGAACACCTCGACATGAAGGTGCTCAAGGTCGACGCCTCCCAGAAGTTCCTCGAGGCGCTCGACGGGGTCACCGACCCGGAGGAGAAGCGCCGCCGGATCGGCCGCTGCTTCATGGAGGTCTTCGAGGAGGTCGCCCCGAGCCTTGAGGGGGCTGACTACTTCATCCAGGGGACGACCTACCCGGACGTCATCGAGAGCGCCGGCGACTCGGGCCGGCACTCGGCGGCCGCTACGAAGATCAAGACCCACCACAACGTGGGCGGCCTCCCCGACACGATGAAGCTGGAGCTGCTCGACCCGCTGTCCTTCCTCTTCAAGGACGAGGTGCGCGCGGCGGGCCGGGTCCTCGGTCTCCCCGAGCAGATCGTCGACCGGCATCCCTTCCCGGGCCCCGGCCTGGCGGTCCGCATGACCGGTGCCGTCACCCCGGAGCGGTTGGAGCGGCTGCGCCGGTCCGACGAGATCTTCATCTCCGAGCTGCGGTCCGCGGGCCTGTACCAGCAGACGGCGCAGGCCCTGGTCGTGCTCACCTCGGACAAGAGCGTGGGCGTGCTGGGCGACTTCCGCACCTACGAGGACGTCGTCGCCCTGCGCGCCGTCGACACCGAGGACTGGATGACGGCCGACTGGTCCCGGCTGCCCTACGACTTCCTCGCCAGGGTCAGCAACCGGATCGTGAACGAGGTCCCCGGCGTCAACCGGGTCGTCTACGACATCAGCAGCAAGCCCCCGGCGACCGTCGAGTGGGAGTGAGCGCCGCACCCGCGTCCTGAGGAGCGGGCCCGGACACGAACGGAGCCGGGGCGGTCGATCCGCCCCGGCTCCTGCTGTCCGCCGGCCGCCTAGTTGCTCGGTCGCTGTTCTCTGGTCCGGAGGGCCAGTGGCGCACCCGCCAGGTCCTCCTCGTTGCACAACAACTTGAGGTCGTAGTAGGGCGCGCCCTCGCTGTCGTCGTAGTCGAGGTGGACGGCGATGACGTCCACCGGTTCGCCCAGCCACTCCTGGGTCTGCCGCAGCCAGGCCGCGGACCGTTCCAGTGCCGAGGGCAGATCGTCGTCGCGGAACTGCACCGGACGGTAGGGAACTCCCTGAACCTGGTCCCTGGTGTCAAACGGACGCGGAAGTCCGGTGGCCACGCCCGCGTCGTCAAGGTCGAGTCGGATGGTTTCCTCACTCACAGTCGAAGACTCCCGCAGCGACAGGCCGGATGCAACTCTCCTGCGGCTTTCGCCCCTGGTCCGGGTGTTCGATCGGGCGCGCGGCGGGGCTCGTCGGGCGGGTCGTCACGGGCGGTGTCACCACCACGACCAGGAGACCTGTTCGGAGCGTGGCGCCACGAAGCCAGACAGTGAGGTAACGAGGCTCTCTGTCGGGTGATTGACATTTGATCATTCAGGTGCACTACGCACGTGGTGATCACCAGTGGTGATCGCTCGGTCGACGCTGCCCTGTCGCTCCGGGCTGCCGGCCGCAGGGCTGTCGCCTCCACACCGACGAGGCCCGGAACCACGACACTCGCGCGGAAAGCGCAGTTCAGAAGCCCACTCCTCCGCGCTGCGCGCTGCGAGCACTCCGGCTAGCCTCGGGCTCGTCCGGTCACTGTCGGCAGCGGGGTCGTCATGTTTCGTCGTCGCACTGCTTCCCCCGGCAGGGGTCACGCCACCGGGTGGGCGCGCGGAGTCGGGGCCACCCGGGTGGCGCTCGTCGCGGCCTTGGTTCAGGCCGCGCTCGCGGGCACGGGAACGGCCCCGGGAGCGACCACGGTTCGCACCCCGCCCGCCGTCATGTCCTCCCACAGCGCGGGCGCCGGCTCCGCATCCACGCTCCCGGGGCCGCCTGCGGCCCCCGAGCCTGCGGCCCCCGAGCCTGCGGCCCCCGAGCCTGCGGCCCCCGAGCCCCCGGCCCCCTCCGAACCGGACGGCGGTGCCGGACCCGACGACCTGACCGCCCCGGGTACCGAGAGCGAGGGCTCGGCCTGGACAGGGAGCCCGGAGCTCCCGCCCGACTGGCCGTGGGGCGACGAGTGGCGCCCCCCGTCGACGAACGACGTGGAGGCGAACGGGCACGGAACGGCGAGCGACCGACCGACCACGGTCGACGCGGCGGCTCTCACGGCCATGCCGGTTCCCGCCTTCCCGTTCCTGCCGATCGCGCGACCGGTGATCAGCATCCCGGAGCCGGTCGAGGTCGGTGGTCCCTCCGAACCGTTCACCCTCACCGGCAGGGTCAGCGGGGCCACCGCGCTCACCGTGCAACGCGTACCGGTCGCGCTGGCGGCGGACGGGACCTTCGCCGTCGACTTCCCGGCCCCACCTCCCGCCATCGAGGTCGTCGCCCGAGGGGTCACCGGTCACGTCACCGAACGACGGGTCGTGGTCGACGTGCGGTACCCGGCTGGCCGGGCGGTGCACGTCGGAGCGTCGGCCTGGGCCCGCGCCCCGGTCCGCGACGAGATCCTGCGCCTGGCGGAGGAGGGGTGGATCGACACCGTCCAGCTGGACGTGAAGGACGAGTACGGGTGGGTCGCCCACGCGACTGGCGTTCCGCTCGCCCGGGAGATCGGCGCCGTGCGGGAACGCTACGACGTCGCCAACACCCTGGACCTGCTGCACGCCGCCGGCGTGCGCGTGGCGGGGAGGATCGTGACGTTCCGCGACCCGGTGCTCGCCGGGTGGTCCTGGGAGCGGGGAGAACCGGACCGGGTGGTGCGCTCCCGGGACGGGACGGCCTGGGGCGCCGGCTACGGCGGGCCGGTGTTCACGAACTTCGCGAACCCCGAGGTGCGGCAGTACAACATCGACCTCGCGGTGGAGGCGGCCGAGCTCGGATTCGACGACGTCGTGTTCGACGAGGTGCGCCGCCCGCACGGCGCTCTCGACCTCCTGTGGTTCCCCGGGCTCGCGGGCTCCCCGGAACAGGGGGTGGCCGAGTTCCTCCGCGACGCCAGGAACGCGGTGCGGCCCTACGGCGCGTACGTGGGAGCCGCCGTGCACGGGGTGGCGGCCACCCGCCCCACGGAGGTGGCCCAGGACATCCCCGCGATCGGCGGCCAGGTCGACTTCGTCGCGCCGATCCTGTTCCCCTCGAGCTGGGGCCCGGGGGAGTACGGGATCGCGCGGCCCGAATCGCAGCCCCACGAGATCACCAGCCGAGCGCTCGCTGACGTCGTCCGACTGCTGGCGGGATCCGGGGCCCAGGTCGTGCCGTGGCTCCAGGACTTCTCGGTGGGGGCCGACTTCGGACCGGACGAGGTCCGTGCCCAGATCCGAGCCGCCGAGGAGGCCAAGGCCCCCGGTTACCTGCTCTGGAACCCCGGGGGCAGGTACCAGGCGGAGACGTGGGACGGCACGGGATGAAAAATTCTCGGAACCCTGTAATACGGAGGGGGTCTGTGGCGACCCACGGGTGGGCTGGTTGTTGATGCGTTCGGCACCCATCCCGGTCCTGCGGGAGCCACCCGGGCTTTCCGCTCACTTACGGTATTACACAAGGATTGGGGTGCGACGGCGATGCGTGCTTTCAAGAGGTGGTTCGTCAGATTCCTGCACGACCTGGATCGCGGTGGGGACGTCATGCGTGGGGTGACTCCCCGCGTCTGAGGCCGCCGTGCGTCACGGGCCGCGGGGCGTCGACGACCCGCGGCCGGTGCGCCGCCCGCTCCACCCGCGGCGGCGCGCCCCGCGGCCCGAACCGGTCCTCCGTCAGGTGTTTTGCCGTCGGTGGGCCGGTGGGGAGCGTTCTGCGTCCCACCGGACGAGGGGCGCCGCCGGCTCCGCGTCCGGGCCCCACGCCCCCGGGGGCCGCTCTCCCGTCCTGGGGTGCGGAACGGGGCGCGTTGGTAACGCCCCGGGAGCGCGGCGGCCGGTGCCCGGAGCGGATATACCGTCCCTTTCGGGGGCATACCCCGCCACCCGTGTGAATTGCGGGTGGAAATCCAGTCACGCGCCGTGCGTGTTTCATCCGTCCACCGCGACCGAATAAACGGGCGAACCCCCGAATGGCAGGGATGGACCGCCGAATGGCGGGTGCGGCCCGTTTCCGTCCCGTCACGGTGAGCGCCGTTCCTCACGACTGCCGAGGCTCCCACCAGCTACCAGCTACCAGCGCCCGGCCCCACCCCTCCCGCTCGCCGCTCCGGCACACGAACGGTCAGGCCCCGCGCGCACGGTCGAGCACCCGGGCTCCTCCGGCGCACGACCCGCCCGTTCACCCGAAGACGACCTCGTAGTTCCGCAGCAGGCGTTCGACCATCGTGGGGGCGAGCGCCGGGGCGGCTGCGCCCGGATCGAGGGGTCTCAGCTGGCTCTCGTAGGCGGCGGCCGCGTGCCGCTTGGCCTCCACCACCCCGGTGCGGAGCGTGATCCGCCGTGCCCGGTGCCACGGGACGCGCGGGTCGTCGGGGCTGGCCCAGTGCCACATCCAGATCGGGTACTCCCACAGGCGCGCCCCGGTGCGTTCACAGGCCTCCGCGCTCGCGCGGCCGACGGCCTCGTGGTCCGGGTGACCATCCCCCCGCCAGGTGGCGAAGCACCACTGCCCGGGACGGAGCAGGCCCTCCAGTTCCTTGGTCAGGCTCTTCTCGTCCACCGCGCCGTCCAGCTGCCCCAGGGTGCGCACCGCGCTGTCCCGCAGCCCCAGCCTCCGCAGGGCCTGCGCGCTCTCGAATCGCCGCATGATCGCGAGTTGCGCCGGGGAGTAGGCCCCAGCCCCGGGGTGTGCCGCGTCGCCGTCGGTGACGGCCACGACCTGCGCACCGCCCAGCACCGTCATCACGCCACCCACCCCGAACACCTCGTCGTCGGGGTGCGGGGCCACCACCACCGGTGTGAGCGCGACGCCCGCCGCCTCGAGGTCCAGTTCCGGCCACTCCCGTGGCGCGGCCCACCCGCGCCACACATCTTCCGAGGTGCCCTCTCCCGAGATGCTCACCGACATCGCTCGGGCCTCCTTTCGGCGCCGCCGCGCGGCGCCGAGCGCCGGAACCGGGACGGGCGTGGCGCTCCGTGCCCCCGGTCCCGACGGCGGTTCGGGTCAGACGCTCCGTCGCTGACCCTCGTGCCTGCCCTCGGCGAACTCCTCCACGATCTTCGCCGAGAACGCGGGGAGGTCGTCGGGCTTCCGGCTGGTGACCAGACCCTGGTCGGTGACCACCTCCTGGTCCACCCAGGTGGCACCGGCATTGCGCAGGTCGGTCTGGAGGCTCGGCCAGGACGTCACCGTTCGACCACGCACGACGTCGGCCTCGATCAGCGTCCAGGGTGCGTGGCAGATCGCGCCCACCGGCTTGCCCTCCGAGAAGAACTGCCTGGTGAAGGCGACGGCCCCGGCATGGGTCCGCAGGAAGTCGGGATTGGCGACCCCGCCGGGCAGGACCAGGGCGTCGTAGTCGGCGCTGCTCACGTCGTCGACCACCCGGTCGACCGGGAACGTGTCCGCCTTGTCCAGGTGGTTGAAGCCCTGGATGGTGCCCTGCTGGGTCGACACCAGTTCGGGCTGACCCCCAGCCGACCGCACGGCCTCCCACGGTTCGGTGAGTTCCACCTGTTCCACGCCTTCCGGCGCCACCAGGAACGCGATCTTCTGCCCTGTCAACTCGGCTGCCACTGTCCCTCCTCCGATCTCGGTGCGGAGCGGTGCCGTGCCCACCGCCCCCGCTGTGCCTGTCGGCTTCCCGGCGGTCGTGGTGCCAAAACGTGCCTCCTCGCGCCAGGATCACCCGGTTGGACAGAGCCCGTCACGGCCGCGTCACGGCGGCACACCCGTGGCGCAACAAAGCGCGCCCACGCTGGCGCCATGAGCGAATCGACCACGGGTCCGGTGTCGGGCGACGGCGTGAGCGGTGTGGCCGGCCCCTGCCACCGGGCGCACGGCCCGACCGGGAGCTGGCGGGGCTGGGTGGCGGAAGTGGTGGAGCTGGCGGCCCTGTTCCTCGCCGCGGGCGCCGTCCACCTGCTGGCCACCGGAGTCGGTCACCTGGAGTTCGGCGCCGGCCTGCTCGTCGCCTTCGGTGTTCTCCTCGTCGTCGCGGCACTCGTCCACCGCTGGTGGACGCACCGCAGGGCGGACGTCACGGGTTCCGCGCCGGCCGGTGCCCCCGCCGCCGGGCCCGGCGGCGTCGAGTCGAACCCGGTGGTCGAGGACGTGCCCGGCGGGACGTGCCCGGTCGAGGACGGTCCCCTCGCGCCGGCCGGTCGCCTCTGGCGCATCCGGACCCGCGTCGACGACGCTCCCGGCGGCCTCGCCCTCCTGACCGCCCATCTCGCCCAACTCGAGGTGAACATCCGTTCGATGCAGGTGCACCCGGAGGTCGGAGGTGCCGTGGACGAGTTCCTGGCGACCGTGCCCGACCAGGTGACGGAGACCGAACTCGCCGAGGCCGTCACGCGGGCTGGGGGCGGGGGGACCCACCTCGCGGTCGCCGACGTCCACGACCTCGCGGACACCACCACCCGGGTGCTCACCGTGGCGACGGGTCTGCTGGCGGACCGGGGAACGCTCCCCGCCGCTCTCGCCCGCCTCGCCGCCACCGGCGAACCCCACCACTCGGCGACGGCCCCGGCTGGCTGCGCCCCGGACACCGTTTCCGGGACCCGGATGTGCCTCCGGGCGCCCACCGGGGGAGTGTTCGTCCTGACCCGCCCCGGGATCGCGTTCACCCCGGTGGAGTTCGCGCGTTGCCGCGCGCTCGTGGGGCTCGCCGCCGCGCTGCCCGCACCCCCCGGAACCACCGAGGCCGCCGAGGTCCTGGCTCCCGAGGAGCGCGCACAGCCAGGGCAGCGGGTGGGACGGCCCCCCGACCACCGGACCGCCGCGCCGGAACCGCCGCGACCGCCAGCGACGACCCTCCCCGCCCAGGTCGCCCTCGCGCCAGGGGAGAGCACGGGCGGCGGAGACGGTGCCGCGCGGCGGGAGGCCCCCGAGCACCCGGCGGAGGCGGGGGAGCGCTGGCCGGAGTGGGCACCACCGGCGCCCGCGTCACCGCCGGCGGCCGGCGTCGGGGTCATCGCTCCCTTCGACTTCGCGCTCGACCGCGAGCTGTGGCGTTGGGCCCCGCCCGAGGTGTCCCTCTACCTCACGAGACTGCCCTACGTGCCGATGCCGGTCACGAACGAACTCGCGTCCGCGCTCACCCGGCCGTCACCGCTCCGGGGTGCGGTGCGGGACGTGCTCGTGCCCGAACCCGAGGCACTCGTCTACGCCTGCGCGTCGGCGAGCTTCGTCAACGGCAGGGCGGGGGAACGGGAGCTCCGGGCCACCATGCGGGAGGCGGGTGCTCCCAGCGCCGTCACCTCCTCGGGAGCCCTCGCCGAGGCGCTGGCCGCGCTGGGTGCGCGACGTGTCGCGGTCGTGACCCCCTACATCGACGAGGTGACCGAGCGGCTGCACCGGTTCCTCGCCGAGCACGGCGTCAGCGTGGTCGGCAGCACGGGCCTGGGCCTGGTCCACCGGATCTGGGACCTCACCTACGCCGAGGTGGAGCGGGCCGTCCTCGACGTGGACGGCGCGAAGGCGGAGGCGGTCTTCGTCAGTTGCACGAACGTGCGCACCTACGACCTGATCGCTCCCCTGGAGCGGAAGCTGGGGAAACCCGTGATCACCGCGAACCAGGTGTCGATGTGGGCGGGACTGCGGAGGGTCGGGCGGCACGCGGTCGGAACCGGCCAGTCGCTCCTCGAACTGCCGGGAGCGTGACACGAGGCGCCGCACGCCGGGGTGCGCCGGTCCGGCTGGGGAGTGGGCACCAGCGGGGCCCTCCGTTCCCCTGAACGGGCAGGGCGCGGGGCACGGAGTAAGGTCCCCTCCCCATCGGTAGCACGATGATCAGGTCCCGTTCGTCACGAGGTGCTGCCTGGGCGATTGCCCACTAGTGTGTCGCCCACCACCACTATCGGGGCTTGTCGGCTACCGATCAGCTCTGGCCAGCACCAGCCCCTGATCCCCGGCACGGAAAGCGACCCCGACGTGAGTGACAGCCACAGCAGTCTGACGATGCACCCCACCACCGTGGCCGCCATCGTGCGGTTCGCCGAGCGAGAGCAGGTGACCTACAGCGAGGCCTTGCGCCGCCTCGTCTCCTACGGCAGCCGGATGCATCACGTCCAGGTCAACGGCGGACAGGTCGTGTTGCGCCGACCCGACGCCACCGAGGAGGTCCTGCCCGCGCTGACCTCGGACGCCCCCTGGCCCTTCCTGGACGAACCCCGGCGGGAGACCGGCTAAGGCCGGCGGCACGAGGGCGCGCCCCTCGTCGACGGGCGGTGCGGCCCTCACACCGCCCACCCGGCCCGGACCGAGCGCGCGGGGTCACCTCCCGGACCGCGTCCGCCCGTACGGGCGGCGCCACGCCAGCGAGCCGAGCAGGTCGGGCCTGCCCCGGTCCCCTCGAGGGGCGCGTTCCGGCCCATCTTCGCTCGTTCGAGCGGCAGGTTGACCCGTTCGCGGATGGAAGCGGTGGTCCCCCGCTGGATAACGTCGTGGCGAGATGAACATCGCGGAGACCACCACCGGGGGCGCGGGCGCTCATCCCGGCGCCGGCCGCCCGCCCGCCGCCAGGCTGGCCGCCGCCAGTTTCGTGGGCACCGCCCTCGAGTTCTTCGACTTCTACGCGTACGGCCTCGCCGCCGCCCTGGTGCTGGACCAGGTGTTCTTCCCCGCCCTCGATCCGGTCGCCGGCACGTTGGCGTCCTTCTCGACCTTCGCGGTGGCGTTCCTCGCCCGTCCACTGGGCGCTGTCCTGTTCGGACACCTCGGGGACCGGCTTGGGCGCCGGAACACCCTCGTGGCGTCGCTGGTGGTGATGGGAGCAGCGACGCTGGCCATCGGTCTGCTCCCCGGCTACACCGAGCTGGGCGTGGTGGCGCCGGCACTGCTGGTCCTCCTCCGCTTCGTCCAGGGGCTGGGAGTGGGCGGCGAGTGGGGCGGTGCCGCCCTGCTGGCGACCGAACACGCCCCGCCCGGACGGCGCGGGCGGTACGCCCTGTTCACCCAGCTGGGGCCGCCGGCGGGTTTCCTCCTCGCCAACTCCGCCTTCCTCGTGCTGGATGGCGTCCTGGCCCCCTCCGCCTTCGTGACGTGGGGATGGCGGGTCCCGTTCCTGGTCAGCGCGGTCCTGGTCCTGGTCGGACTGTACGTCCGGCTCCGCATCCCCGAGCCGCCGACGTTCCGGCGCGCGGCCGTTCCCGCGCGGAGGTCCCCGCTGGGGGCGCTGTTGCGGGGGCAACCGCGCCAGCTCCTGCTGGGGGCGGGGGTGATGGTGGTGCAGTACACGCTGTTCTACCTCGCCACGGCGTACTGCCTCAGCTACGGGACCTCGGTCCTCGGGATGGACCGGGGGCTCCTCCTGGCGTTGACGATGGCGGCGGTGGCGGGTCTGGCGATCATGACGGCCCTCGCCGC
The DNA here is from genome assembly GCF_049311605.1 of Actinoalloteichus caeruleus. Classification (NCBI taxonomy): domain Bacteria; kingdom Bacillati; phylum Actinomycetota; class Actinomycetes; order Pseudonocardiales; family Pseudonocardiaceae; genus Actinoalloteichus; species Actinoalloteichus caeruleus. Next base: position 3,986,303 of record NZ_CP186005.1, on the reverse strand, counting down.
CCTGGCGTCGGACCGCTGGGGGCGGAGGCCCGTCCTGGTCTGCGCCTGCGTGGTGAGCGCCGGGTGGGCCCTGGTGTTCTTCCCGCTCTTCGACACGGCCGACCCGACCCTCGTCGCGCTCGCGTTGGTCGGCGCGTTGCTGGCGATGGGACTGGGGTACGGCCCGATGGGCGCCCACCTGCCCGAGCTGTTCGACGCGACGCACCGCTACACCGGAGCCGCGCTCGCCTACAGCCTGGGTGGCGTCCTCGGTGGTGCTCTCACCCCGCTGATCGCGGTGCGGCTCCAGGCGTCGATCGGGAGTGGGGCGGTGGGCGCGTACCTGGTGTGCGTCGCGCTCGTGAGCCTCGGGTGCGCCCTGGCGTCGCGCGACACCGGTTCGCGGTCAGGCGGCGCGGACCCGATGTCCGCTGCCGCCCCCTCGTGAGGCGGGGCCCACCCGTTCGTCCCGGGTGCGGGACGCGGGGCCACCGCCACCCGTTCGCCCGGGGGACCTGCCCGGACGGCGGACGCGACGTGGCGGCGAAGGTCGGAGAATGGCGGAGGATCGGATCCGCCGCGACGGACGCGAGCTCGGAGGACTGAGGCTGATGACGGCACGGGAACCGGTCGAGAAGGCGCGGTCGTCGGACATCGATCGCGCGGGGCAGGGGCGCGGGGCGGACGAGGGGCGGTGGAACACCGCCGGCGAGGCCGGCACCCCGTGTTCGCCGCGTCAGCAACGGGCCGTCCTGCTCGCGGCGGCGGAACTGCGGTCGATGATCGACCGCGTGTTGGAGCCGGCGCCCACGACGGTGGCGGCGCGGGGGCTGCCGGGGGCGGCCGAGTGCCCCGGGCCCTCGGTGCTCCAGGCCCTCTCCGACCCGCTGGGGGAGCGGATGGCGGGCCTCACCGGTGATCGGGACGCCTCGGCGCTGCTGCGGCGGCGGTTCCGGGAGGTCCAGCTCTGCGAGAGCGTCGGAGCGACCGAACTGGCCCTGGTCGGTCTCCGCCGGCTGTTGGCCGCGCTGTTGCAGGTCGTTTTGGACGACCGGGGTGCGTTGCCCGACCTCGGCGTCCCACCACCGCACGTGCCCGTCGGGGACCACGACCTGACCATGTTGGTCTCGGCCTGCCGGCACCAGGGCTGGCTGGACCTGGACGCGGGCACCATCCTCGGGTGCCTGGGTGAACGGACCCACCCCGGCGGGCAAACGCTGTCGTCGGGGAGCCTGCCGGGGCGGGCCGAGCTGGGCGAGGGGTGGGTGATGGTGGGCAAGGTCGTCGACCAGCTGGAGGACGCCCTGCCGCCGGTCCCTCCCACTCGGCGGGGCGTGCCACGGGACGTGGTGGAGGGGAGCGCTCGGTAGACGGCGCGACGTCCGGTCCACGGCCGCCCGACCGGTGAGCGGCCCTGGCGGGTGGCGTCGTGGCGGGGGCGGGTATGGAGCGCGACCCCGTCGCCGTCCGATGCCTCCGGGACGGGGAGCCGTGCGATGGCGGTGGGTCCTCGGGAGGACGCGAACGCCGGGGGCGGGATGGGCCGAGGGGCGGCCCGCGGTGCCAGCCCGAACACGCGCGCCTGGAACGGCCGGGCGTGCCGCTGTCCGACCCACCCCGCGTCCGCGCTCAGGCGTCGCACCAGGCCACGGCGGTGAGTCGGCCCACGAGCCGGTCGCCCTGGTCGTCGTGCGGGTACCGGCCGCCGCGAGGCCCCAGGGCTCGGCGCCCGCCCGCCCCGGACCCGGGAGCCACGTCTCGACGAGGCGGCCGTGGTCGACGTCGGGCGATTGCCTCGCCGCGGGCCCGGCGACGTGCCGGAACGCGCGCCGCATCCGTCTGGACTACGGTGGCGGCGGTACGGAGACAGCCCGCCGTCGATCCGGGAGGAACGCAGGATGCTCGCCGTCACCGACGCCGCAGCCGAGGCGATCAACGATCTCAGGAACGCCGAAGGACAGCCAGACACCAGCGGTCTGCGCTTCGACGTGGACTCCGAGAACGAGGAGGGCGCCGCTCTCGCGGTCTCGCTGTGCAGTGAACCCGACCAGGAGGACCAGGTGGTGGGCTCCGGGCCCGGGGCGCGGGTCTTCCTGTCGCCGGGCGCCGTGGACTACCTCAGGGACAAGGTCCTCGACGTGCAGCCGGACGAGGACGGGGAGATGGCGTTCGCGCTGCTCGACCAGCAGACGTGAGCCGGTGGGGCGGCCCCGCGGTGACGCCTGGCCGCCCCACGATCCGCACCACGGCGGTCACCGCCGGTCGTGAGGCGTGTCCGCCTCCTCGTCGGCGGCTCCCGCCGCCGCGACCTCCTCGCGCCCGACCCGGGCGAAGGCCAGCTCGCGCAGCCGCAGCAGGACCCGGGCCAGGTCCCGCAGGTCCCCTTCCCCCAGGTCCACCAGGAGCGTCCGCAGGGACGCCGTGCCGCTGTCCTGGAGTTCGGCGACCAGCGCGTCACCGTCGGACGTGGGCAGCACGTGTCGAACGCGGCGGTCGTCGCGGTCCGGGCGACGAACGACCAGACCCTGCGTCTCCAACCGGTCGACCAGGCCGGTCACCGTGGCGGAGCTGACCCGGAGCAGCCGGCTCAGCTCCTGGCTCGAACAGCCCCGTCGGACGACCAGGAAGACCAGCGTCCGGAGCTGCTGCATCGTCAGGTTGACCTGGAGCAACGGCGATTCCACGACGCCGAAGGTCTGCTGGATGTCACGTAGGGCGTCCACCACCCGGTCGAGCAGGAGTTCTCTCTCCGCAGCCACCGGTTCTCCTCGATCCGCTCGCACCGGCGGTCCGCCGGGCAACGGCAGACGCTAGCAGCGGACCCCGATCGGGTGAATCGTTAGCCTCAGGCAGAATGTTTGGCCGAGGCTAACGAACCTTGGTGGGGAGTCGTTCATGAAGCTGGCCAAGCTGAGTCTGGCCAACCGTGCCCTGGTCGCACTGATCGCGGTCGTCGCGGCGGTGGCCGGGGCCTTCGCCGTCCCATCGCTGAAGCAGGAACTCCTGCCGCCGATGGAGTTACCGGCTGCGGCCGTGATCGCGCCGTACCCCGGCGCCTCACCCGACCTCGTCGAGGACCAGGTGACGCGGCCCATCGAGACGGCCGTCAGGGGCACGCAGGGCGTGTCGGAACTGACCTCGGTGTCGACGGAGAACCTGGCCACCATCCAGGTCCAGTTCGACTTCGGCACCTCGATCGGCGACGCCGTCAACGAGATGCAGCGCGCGGTCAACCGCCTCCAGTTGCCCGAGGACGTCGACCCCACGGTCGTCGCCGGGAGCACCGACATGCTGCCAGCCCTGGTGTTGGCCGCGACCTCCGACAACGACTCCGAGTGGCTCGCCGAGCGGTTGGACACCGTCGTCGTGCCCGACATCGAGTCCGTCAGCGGGGTCCGCGAGGCCAGCGTCAGCGGGGCGCGGACGACCACCGTCACCATCACACCGGACCAGGCCGCACTGGGCAGGGCGGGGCTCGCCCCCACCGCCATCTCCGACGCGCTCCAGGCCAACGGGACACCGTTCCCCGCCGGCGCGGTCACCGACGGCGACCGGAGCCTCACGGTGCAGACGGGTGAGCGGCTGACCTCCGTCGAGGAGCTGGCCGAGCTGCCCCTCACCCCCGGTCAGGACGCCCCGGGGGCCGGAACGCCGGTGCGGCTGGGGGACGTCGCCGAGATCACCGAGACCGAGGACGCCGCCACCTCCCTGACCCGCACCAACGGCTCGGACAGCCTCGGGATCACCGTCACCCTGACCCCGGAGGGCAACACGGTCGAGGTCTCCCGGGCCGTGCAGGACCTGCTCCCCGAACTGGAGCGGGCGCTGGGCGAGGGCACCGAACTGACCGTCGTCTTCGACCAGGCGCCCTTCGTCGAGCGGTCCATCGAGGGGCTCACCACCGAGGGCGCGTTGGGACTCGTCTTCGCGATCCTCGTCATCCTGCTGTTCCTGTTCTCCTTCCGCTCCACCATCGTCACGGCGGTGTCCATCCCGCTGTCGCTGGTGGTCGCGCTCCTCTCCATGTGGGCCGGCGGTCTCTCCCTGAACATGCTCACGCTGGGAGCCCTGACCATCTCGGTCGGCCGGGTCGTGGACGACTCGATCGTCGTCCTGGAGAACATCAAACGACATCTCTCCTACACGGCGGACCGACGACGCGCCGTGCTCGACGGCGTCCGCGAGGTCGCCGGCGCGATCACCGCGTCCACCCTGACCACCGTCGCCGTCTTCCTGCCCATCGCCTTCGCCGGTGGGATCGTCGGCGAACTGTTCAGCGCCTTCGCCTTCACCAGCGCGGTCGCGCTGCTGGGTTCCCTGCTCGTGGCGCTGACCATCATCCCGGTCCTGGCGTACTGGTTCCTGCGGTCCGAGGTCGGCGACCGGGGTGAGGGCGGTACCGAGGAGGACGACGAGGCCCGGGACGAGATCGAGGCCGCCGCGGCCGAACGGGAACGTCGGTCGTGGTTGCAGCGGGTCTACCTGCCGGTCCTGCGGTTCGTCACGATCCGGCGGTGGGTCACCGCCGGGATCGCCGCCCTGGTCCTCGTCGGCACCGTCGCGATGGTCCCCAGACTGGAGACGAACTTCCTCGACGCGTCCGGCCAGAACACGCTCAGCCTCCAGCAGGAGATGCCGGCGGGAACCAGCCTGGAGGCCACGGACGCCGCCGCCCGGCAGGTCGAGGAGGTCCTCGCTGACATCCCGGAGATCAGCACCTACCAGGTCACCGTGGGCGGGGGTACTGGCATGGCCGCCCTGTTCGGCGGTGGCGGCTCCGACGCGGCCAGCTTCTCGCTCACCCTCGACGAGGACGCCGACGCCACCGAGGTGGAGGGCACGGTCCGGGACCGGGTCGCCGGGCTCGGCGACGTCGGGGAGATCACGGTCGGTGCCGGTGGTGGTGGTTTCAACACCAGCCAGCTCCAGGTGAACGTCCAGGCGTCCAACCAGGACGACCTCCTCACCGCCTCGGACCTCGTCCGGGAGACGGTGGAGGGCGTCGACGACGTCACCGACGTCACCAGCGACCTGAGCGAGTCCGTCCCGAGGGTCCGGGTCGCGGTGGACCGCGAGGCCGCCGCCGCGCTCGGCCTGTCGGAGGGCGCGATCGGGCAGCTGGTCGCGCAGACCTTCCGGGGCGCCCCGGTCGGGGAGCTGACCATCGGCGAGGAACGCCGGGACGTCGTCCTGCGCACCGTCGAGGCCCCCGCCACTCCCGAGGAGGTTCGTGAGCTGGCGTTGCCGACGCCGGCCGGCCCGGTGCGGTTGGCCGAGGTCGCGGAGGTCTCCGAGATCGAGGGACCGGTGCAGCTCAAGCGGATCGACGGCGCCAGGAGCGCCACCGTGACGGCCACCGCGACCTCGCAGAACATCGGCGCCACCAGCGCCGAACTGAGCCGGGCCCTCGACGGCATCGACCTCCCGGCCGGCGCCTCCTACTCACTCGGCGGGGTGACGGCCGATCAGGACGACGCCTTCGCCGACCTCCAACTGGCCCTGCTCCTGGCGGTGGCGATCGTCTTCATCATCATGGTCGGCACCTTCCGGAGCCTGGTGCAACCGCTCATCCTGCTCGTATCGGTGCCCTTCGCCGCCACGGGTGCCGTCGGCCTCCTGTTGGTCACCGGCACCGCGCTCGGCGTGCCGGCCCTGATCGGCATGCTGATGCTGATCGGCATCGTGGTCACGAACGCGATCGTCCTGATCGACCTCATCAACCAGTACCGCGACCGGGGGATGGGCGTTCGGGAGGCCGTGATGGAGGGCGGCCGCCGCCGACTCCGGCCGATCCTCATGACGGCAGCGGCCACCATCTTCGCCCTGGTGCCGATGGCCCTCGGCATCACCGGCGACGGCGGCTTCATCTCGCGGCCGTTGGCCCTGGTGGTCATCGGCGGACTGGTCACGTCGACGCTGCTGACGCTGGCCCTGGTCCCCGCGCTCTACACGATCGTGGAGAACGGTCGGGAGCGGATCGCGAGTCGCGCCGAGCGGCGGCGCGACCGTGGGGAGTCGGGCGGCGAAGCCACCACCGAGGGGGCGGCGCCGACCGAGTGACGGGCCGGGACGGCCGGTGCGGCGGGGCGGGGCTCGGGGGCTCCGCCCCGCCGTCGTGCGGGGAGCGCCGCGCTCCGGACCCGCCAGCCGCCAGCCGGCGTACGGCTCGCCGCCGTTCGGGGGGTTTCCGGACGAACTCGCGGGAAAGTCCCCACCGGGGAACCCCCCTCGCTAGCGTCTGACCTGGTGGCACCATCGTCCAGCTGATGGGGGTGCGCGGTGCGACGACGCTTGAAACTGGCGGGTTGGCGGCACGGCAAGCCAGGGCCTCGTCGGCGCGTTCGAGCCGGGTGGGTCGTGGGAGTGGCGACCGTGGTCGTGGTGCCCCTCGTGCTGGCGGTGGTGACCGAGCAGTACGCGTCGTGGCTGGCGCTGCGCCAGGCCGGCGAACAGGAGGTCGCCGCGCAGCGCGCCGTCGAGGAGGCCGAGGAACAGGCGGAGTCAGCCCGGCCGCCGCTGGCCGTCGAGGTGCGCCAGCTCGGCCCGGACGACTGGAGCTGGGCTTTCGAGGACGCCCTCGACGCGGATGAACTCGCCCAGGCCGGTGAGCTGCTGAGCAGGAAGGTGGGCGGCACCCCCGAGGAGAGCGGGGACGCGGACGAGGCGATGCGGCGGCTGGGTGGTCTCCGCCTCGACGAGGCGAAGGTGGACGGGGACTGGGTCCCCGTGTCCAAGCACCACATCACCCTGGTCGGGCAGCGCAGGGACCCCGTGCTGGTCCGAGGGCTGGAGGTGCGGGTGGTGGATCGAGCGGAGCCGCCCGCCGGAACCCTGCTGGCGACGGTCGGGCAGGGGGCCAACGACGTCCACCCCGTCCTGGTCGACCTCGACTCCTCGGACCTCCGCCTCCACACGGTTCACCCCGCCCCCGGCACCCCGCCCGACCTGCGGCCACTCGCCCCCTACCTGGACAGGTACACCCTCGACCTGGCGGAACACGAGCAGCACGGCTTCGAACTGTTCGTCGTGTCCCGCACCTGCTGGTGCCGGTGGGAACTGGTCATCGAGGCGGTCGTGGACGACCAGGAGGAGACGGTCGTGGTCCGGTCGGACGGAACCACGTCCGGGGCGCCGTTCGAGACGATCCCCTGGGACGTCGACTGGTCCTACGGGCCCGTCGTCGACGGGGTTCGTCGGGGCGGGGCGTTCCACGGCTACGACATGCGGAACTGGACGCCGTTCTAGCCAGGGCTGGGCAGCGGTGCCCCGGGCGCACCCAACCGCGTCCTGCGGGCCGGGCACAACCGGGGCATCCGTGGCGCCGCCCCGACGTCCCTCGCCAACGGCCGCACCGGCGGGCGTGACCGGGCGGTGCGAGGGCTGGTGATCGCCTGGCGGTTCCTGGTCGGTACGCCAGGAGACCTCGTGCGGACGCCGCCGGACGGGGCGCGGGGCGGCGGGAGGGCGTGGCCGCGACGGCGGGCGGCGGAACTCGGCCGCCGCGTGAGGGGGTGACGCCTCAGTGGATGGAGCCGAGGGAGGGGAAGCGACCGGCGACCTGACGGCGGTCGGCGAAGGACCGCAGCGCGCGCAGGAAGTCGACGTAGCGCAGCGCGGGCCAGTAGCAGTCGGCGAAGTGCAGGTCGGCCTCGGCGGACTGCCAGAGCAGGAAACCGGAGATCCGCTGTTCGCCGGAGGTTCGGATGATGATCTCCGGGTCCGGCTGGGCCTGCGTGTAGAGGTGCTCGGAGATCAGGGCCGGGTTGACCTCCTCGGCGAGTTCGCGCATCCCCCGGCCGGTGGCGGCGTGCTCCAGCATCAGGGAGCGCACGGCGTCCACGATCTCCTGGCGGCCGCCGTACCCGATCGCGGCGTTGACCTGGGCACCCGCTCGCCGGCCCTGGGTGCGGGCGGCCGCCGTCTTCAGGTTTCGGGCCATGTCACCGGGCAGCATGTCGAGGGTGCCGATGATCTCCACCGGCCACGGGTTGCCGTCGGCCGCGAGGTCGTTCACCACGCCCTCGATGATCTCCATCAGCGGCTTCAGCTCCTCCGGTCCCCGGTTGAGGTTCTCCGTCGAGAGCAGGTAGAGCGTGACGTGCCGGATCCCCTGCTCGTCACACCACCGCAGAAGGGTCTTGATCTTCTCGGCCCCCGCGCGGTGCCCGTCGACGGTGCTCAGACCGACCGATTTCGCCCACCGCCGGTTCCCGTCCACCACGAAACCGATGTGCCGAGGGCGCGGCCGGCCCGCGAGTTGACCGGACAGACGTTTCGCGTAACGCGAATAGATGGCGTCGCGGAGTCTGGTTCGCAATGTCGCTTTCCTGCCGAGTGCGGACGCAGTCCTGAGTGGCATGGCTCAGAACAGTAGCAGTGTGGAATTCGTCTCCCTCGGGAACCCCTTTCGTCCTTCCTTCGTACATCACCGCTGGTGGCCCTGGCTGTCGCTGGTGACGAACCGCACCCCCGCCGAGTGGGCGATGTCATCCCGACGACGGTCGAGGGCGCCCGGGACGCGCCTCAACAAGGGAGGACGTGCGAGGGGGTGGCGAGGTTGCGTCGGTTTTCGTGAAATTTCCGGAACGGGGAGGAAGATCGTGTCTCCGACTGCTCTCGGTAACTTTCACTCGCAATTCACACCGTTCGACGTCGGCGCGCTTCCGGGTCCCGGTGCGACGATTCACCACTCAATCACGAAATGATCTCGAAGGAGCCCGGAGTGCTCGGGACCCGCCAGGAGGGACAGCTCGCCGCCGCTGTGGTAGGACATGCGCGATGAGCAGGGAACGCGCTACGGGAGATGGACGCCGCCGCCAGGGACCACCCGGTCGAGGACGCTGGTCCCGACCGGGTGGCGGAGGCGGCCCGACCGGTTCGTCGGGACCGTCCCGGGGTGGTCCGCCTCCCACCCCGGGGTCGGGCGGTCCGAGGGGAACCTCGCACGAGCTGGCGGACCTCCTGGCGGAGAGTCACGGCAGCGGATACGGCCGCTACCGGGCCGCCGAGGGGGAGTGGGACTTCGGGTGGTTCCGGCTGACGCTGGTGCGGGCGCAGTCCGACCCCTACGCGCCGCCCAGCCGGCTGCTGGTGCGAGTCCCCGCCTCGGAGACCCACTACCCCGAGGAGAGCTGGCGCGGCCCCGCCCGCTCCCGCGCGCTGGCCACCCTCCTCCTCCGCCACCTGCGGGACGGGGTGCGGGGCACGCCCCTGCACGTCGACGCCGGGGGGCAGGAGGTCCTCGACCGCAGTGCCGGCCAGGTCGTCGACGGCGAACTCGTGCTCCGCCTCGCGGTCGACCTGCCCGGCCACGGCCGCCGGATCGACGGGCACGGCGCCAGGGACGCGCTCTGCCGCCGGCTCCCCGCCGCCCTGGAGACCCTGCGGTGGTCCGCGCTGCCCCACGACGAGGTGCTGCGCGCGGTCGAGACCGTGGAGGACGCCGTCTGGCTCCGGGACCGCCTGCCCGAACTCGGGCTGGTCGCCTTCGTCGCCGACGGCGCGGTGCTGCCCCGGCGCAGCGGCGTCGACGACCGACCACTCGCCGACGCGGTGCCCTTCCAGGCCCCGCCCGAGCTGTCCCGCACCGTCACCCTGCCCAACAGGGGCGAGGTGACCGGGCTCGGCGTGCCCAGCGGCATCACCGTCGTGGTCGGCGGCGGCTACCACGGCAAGTCGACGCTGCTCCGGGCGGTCGAGCGCGGCGTGTACGACCACCTGCCCGGCGACGGTCGGGAGCTCGTCGTCGCCCGCGCGGACACCGTCAAGGTGCGGGCCGAGGACGGCCGATCCGTGCGCCGCCTCGACGTCAGCGCCTTCGTCGCCCACCTGCCCACCGGAGCCCCGACCAACGACTTCAGCACCGACAACGCCTCCGGGTCCACCTCCCAGGCAGCGGCCACGGTGGAGGCGCTGGAGGCGGGCGCCGGAGCACTGCTCATCGACGAGGACACCGCCGCCACCAACATCATGATCCGGGACGCCCGGATGCAGGCGTTGGTCGCCAAGGACAAGGAACCGTTGACGCCCTTCATCGACCTCGTGCGGCCGTTGCACCGGGAGCACGGGGTGTCGACCATGCTGGTGATGGGCGGGTCGGGCGACTACCTCGACGTGGCCGACCACGTGGTGATGATGGACGCCTACCGGCCCCACGAGGTGACCGGGCGGGCCAGGGAACTGGCCCATCTGAGCACCGGCCGGCGCCAGGAGGCCACCGGGTTCCCGCTGCCCGGGGCCCGCGTCGTGGACCCGGCCTCGGTGAACCCGGAGGCCAGGGGCAAACGCCGGTTGAAGGCACGCGGCCTCGACGCGCTGGTCTTCGGCGAGGACGAGATCGACCTGCGCTCCGTCGAGCAGTTCGTGGACCCGGCCCAGCTCGTCGGGGTCGGTCTCGCGCTCGACGCGGCCGTGCGCCGGGGCTTCCTCGACGGGTCGCGCACCGTGGCGGAGGCGCTGCTGCTCGTGGAGCGGGAGCTGCTCGCCGGCGGCCCGGCGGAGCTGGGCCCGCGGCACCTGGGTGACTTCGCCGTCCCGCGCCGCTTCGAGGTGGCCGCCGCGCTGGGCCGCCTCCGCGCACTGCGGATCGTCTCCCCCCGCTGAGGCGCGACCCGGTATCCGCCGCCAAGCCCGGTCCCGAGGCGTGGGCGGCCCCCGGGGCCGGGCACGGAGCCGGAACGGCGGTGCCGGTGGCCGCCGTTCGGCCGTGTCCCCGGCGGGCTCCGGTCAGTAGCGTCGACCGGTGCGCCGTCGACGGCGCGGCAGGGGGAGACGTGTCCGAGAACGAGGAACCCGGGTCGCGGGGGGCGTCGGTGCCGCCCGGAGCGCGTGGAGCGGTGGGGCCACCGCGCGGGCGGCGGGACCGAAGGCGGGGCGGACGACGGCCGGGCTGGGCGGTTCTCGCCGTCGTGGTTGCGGCGAGTTCCCTCGTCGCGGCCGACTGGCCGGGCACTCCCACCGGCCACGGTCCGTTGCTGGCGGGGGGTGGCGTCGATGCCGAGCCGCACGCGCGGGACTGCCTGCCTCCGGACGAGCGGACGCGCACGTCGACGACCAACGCCGGACCGGTCACCAACGAGGGCAGCGGTCCGGTCACCGTCACCGGGGTGTCGTTGGTCAATCCCGTGGAGATGGGTCTGGTCGAGGCGGTGTTCGTCCCCGAGGAGGGGTCGGTGAACGGAGCCGCCTACCCGCCTCCTCCGGACGATGCTGGGGAGGGGTGGCCTGATCGGGTGGTGGCGCCGGGGGCGGTGCTGGGGCCGGGGGAGGAGTGGTGGTTCGCCGTGGGGTTGCGGAGTGAGGGGCCGGCGGCGGCGACCGAGCGGATCAGGATCGACTACGAGGACGCGGACGGTCGGGCGTACTACGCGCTGACCGGGACCTCGGTCGCCATGCGGGAGCAGTGCATCGGCGTGGAGATCGACTGGCCGGACTGGTGAGTGCGAAGTGCCGGGCGCGGACCCAGCTCACCTGGAGTCGTGGTACCCGCAGTCCCGGTCGGCTGACCGAAGTGGCGGAGAATCGTTCGGCGGAGACGTCAATTCCTTTATGTTGGTAGGAAAGAAACAAGCAACGGACATGACGCCAGAAAGGGGACGAAGACTCTCCTCTGTTCGGAGTCCGACGTGACAGTGATCTCAGAAATTCGCCTCGTTCGGGTGTTCGCGGCGACTGCTGGCCGATAGTGTTCAGGTGGGTGCCCGCAGTAATCAGCTGCGTGCACTTATCGCGTTGTCCGGATCGGCGGACCCAGAGGATAAGGTAGGCGAAAAGATGCGATTGACAAAGACGGGACATCGACTTGGAGTGGGCGGGGCGGTGATTGGCCTCATGTTGGCCCTGCTGCCCCCCTGGGGGTAGCGCACGCGGCGCAACCGACTGTTGGCCTTGCTCCTCCTGAGCTGATGTGTTCTGACGAACCGGTTACGCGAATCGCCGAGTCCGCTCACGTGAACACTCCAGTGCTGATGTCGGGGCGTGTTGTCAAGGAAGGTGGTGAGATGCCCTCCGGTGGTGTGGTCGTTCGGCTGCTCGCCTGGCCCGCTGGCCGAGAGCTGGCTTCGCTCGAGGACGGTGACACATTCACCCTGACTCCCATCGCGCGGACGTCGACGGACTCCGACGGACACTACGAGCTCCGGGTTGATCCCAGCGTTGATCTGGGGAGGTTCGAGTCGGAAGATGGTCTGGTGGAGGTGAGCCTGGACGTCCAGGCTCCCGAGGGGCAGGCGAGCTACCAGGGCACGGTTGCCCCCGAGGAGGCATTGGGCGGGACCTTCTCGTCCCGGGCCGCTGGGGACGAGGTGGTGGAGCCGTCCCTGCCCAGCGAACTGGACCTGACGTTGGAGCCTGCGGGCAGCGTGGCTCGGTCGGACGTTCCCGCCGACGATGACGGTCTGGTGCACGCGCAGTACGTCAACCTTGGCGTGCGGTGGACGAATGTGGGAGCACTGTTCATCAAGGTGACCGGCGTGTGGGGAGAGCTCCAACACCTCAGCGGCGCGAATGCCGAGTTGGGGGTGGGAGTCGCCAGTAACAACGGTTCCTACAGCGCCAGTGGCACGGTGAACCGGGCCTCCGACACGACGATCGGGTTCGGCCGGCACGGCCGGTACACGTACCAGTTCTTCGACACCCAGCGCCCCTATGCTCGGTACACACGGTGGAACTGTTCGGGCACCCGGAGTACCTCGACGGTGCAACCGCTCGCCTACGGCGGGAACGCGGGAGGGCGATCGCGGTCAGCGAGTGCGCACATTCCTCCGAACCAGCCCCGATCGCGATGCGCTCCGTACGCACCGACATTTTTCCACGACCAGAGCAAAACCAAGGCCACCACTTGGGCAACAGGGGCCAAAGTGGCCTCGCTGATTGGTATCGACCTCTCATCGCGTACCGGTTACACAACCACCACCAAAACTAGATTCGAGTTTGTCTCAGCGGGTCGAGCGGTGTGCGGCACAAGAGCGCATCCCGCGTCCGCGACCGGGCCGGGGACGCTCGTCGTCCAGATGTACCCGTGAGGGCGCGGGGGTGCGCCGCCCTCCTGGCGGTCCTGCTCGCCATCGCTGGGTGTTCCGGCGGACCTACCCGCGACGGTCCGTTGCTGGTGGGGGGTAACGCGGATGCCGAGCCGTACGCGCGGGACTGCATGCCGCTGCACGCGGGGCCGACGGGGACCAGCAGCGTGGGGCCCGTCGTGAACGACGGGACCACGAGCCTGACCGTGACCGGCGTCGAGTTGGTGCGGCCGGTGGACATGAGCCTCGTGGAAGGGGTGTTCGTCCCCCGGGAGCAGCCGTACAACACCGTCCCGTACCCGCCTCCTCCCGACAAAGCTGGGGAGGGGTGGCCTGATCGGGTGGTGGCGCCGGGTGCGGTGCTGGGGCCGGGGGAGGAGTGGTGGTTCGCCGTGGGGTTGCGGAGTGAGGGGCCGAGGGCGGCGACCGAGCGGATCAGGATCGACTACGAGGACGCGGACGGTCGGGCGTACTACGCGCTGACCGGGACCTCGGTCGCCATGCGGGAGCAGTGCATCGGCGTGGAGATCGACTGGCCGGACTGGTGAGGGCGGAGCAGCGTGCGCGATCGAGCTCAGGTGGTGTCGGGGAGTCGGCCGTTCCGGTTCGCGGGTCGAGCGGTGTGCGGCACAAGAGCGCATCCCGCGTCCGCGACCGGGCCGGGGACGCTGGTCGTCCAGATGTACCCGTGAGGGCGCGGGGGTGCGCCGCCCTCCTGGCGGTCCTGCTCGCCATCGCTGGGTGTTCCGGCGGACCTACCCGCGACGGTCCGTTGCTGGTGGGGGGTAACGCGGATGCCGAGCCGTACGCGCGGGACTGCATGCCGCTGCACGCGGGGCCGACGGGGACCAGCAGCGTGGGGCCCGTCGTGAACGACGGGACCACGAGCCTGACCGTGACCGGCGTCGAGTTGGTGCGGCCGGTGGACATGAGCCTCGTGGAAGGGGTGTTCGTCCCCCGGGAGCAGCCGTACAACACCGTCCCGTACCCGCCTCCTCCCGACAAAGCTGGGGAGGGGTGGCCTGATCGGGTGGTGGCGCCGGGTGCGGTGCTGGGGCCGGGGGAGGAGTGGTGGTTCGCCGTGGGGTTGCGGAGTGAGGGGCCGAGGGCGGCGACCGAGCGGATCAGGATCGACTACGAGGACGCGGACGGTCGGGCGTACTACGCGCTGACCGGGACCTCGGTCGCCATGCGGGAGCAGTGCATCGGCGTGGAGATCGACTGGCCGGACTGGTGACGCCCGCTCGCGACATCATCCCCGCTGGGGGCTGATCGGCCCCGACATGACGAATCCCCGGACCCGTGCGTCGGGTCCGGGGATTCGCCCTCGCGGGCAGCCAGGCCGCCGGTCGTGCCGCGCGCCCCGTCAGGGGCCGGGGTCCTCGACCCGGCGGGCGATCAGTCCCAGTCGAGGGCGGCGCCGCTCTGGTACTCGGTGACCCGGGTCTCGAAGAAGTTCTTCTCCTTCGTCAGGTCCATCATCTCCGACATCCACGGGAACGGGTTGTCCGTCTCCGGGAACACCGGCTCCAGGCCCAGCTGGGCGCAGCGGCGGTTGGTGATGAAGTGCATGTACTGCTCGCAGGACTCGGCGTTGATGCCGAGGATGCCCCGGGGCATGGTGTCGCGGCCGTAGGCGACCTCCAGGTCGCAGGCCTCCCGCAGCATCCCGCGCACCTCCTCCTGGAACTCCTCGCTCCACAGGTGCGGGTTCTCGATCTTGATCTGGTTGATCGCGTCGATGCCGAAGTTCAGGTGGATCGACTCGTCGCGCAGGATGTACTGGTACTGCTCGGCGATGCCGATCATCTTGTGCTGGCGGCCCAGCGAGAGGATCTGCGCGAAGCCGGTGTAGAACCACATGCCCTCGAAGATCACGTAGAACGCGACGAGGTCCCGCAGGAAGGCCTGGTCGGCCTCGTGGGTCCCGGTGCGGAACTCCGGGTCCTCCAGGTTCTGCGTGTAGTTCAGCGCCCAGGCGGCCTTGTCGGTGATCGAGGGCACCTCGCGGTACATGTTGAACAACTCGCCCTCGTCGAGGCCGAGGCTCTCGCAGATGTACTGGAAGGTGTGGGTGTGCACCGCCTCCTCGAAGGCCTGGCGAAGCAGGTACTGCCGGCACTCCGGGTTGGTGAGGTGCCGGTAGACGGCCAGCACGATGTTGTTGGCCACCAGCGACTCGGAGGTGGCGAAGAAGCCGAGGTTGCGCTTGATGAGGCGGCGCTCGTCGTCGGTGAGGCCGTTCGGCGACTTCCACAGCGCGATGTCGGCCTGCATGGACACCTCGGTGGGCATCCAGTGGTTGTTGCAGCCGGCCAGGTACTTCTCCCACGCCCAGTGGTACTTCAGCGGCAGCAGCTGGTTGACGTCGGCGCGGGCGTTGATCATCGCCTTGTCGTCGACGCTGACGCGCTCGGCGTCGCGGACGATCTCACCGAGACCGGTGGTGTCGGTCGAGGGCGATTCGGTGTTGGTCACGTCCTGGTCCTTTCCAGAGTTCGGTGGGGGAGCGCGGTGGGCGCTGGAGCGGGGCCGCCGGCGATGTCGGTACGGCGGCCCCACCCGCCAGTCGTCACTGGCAGGCCTCGCACTCCTGGTCCTCCACGGAGCACGCCGCGCCGTCGGCGTCCTGGGGCTTCGCGGGAGCGGCCGGCGCGGGGGCGGCGGCCGGGGCGGCCGAGGCCGAGGGCAGGTTCGGCGACACCGCGTTGAGCTTGCCGTCCGTGCCGCGCAGGGTGCTCTTCTCCACCGCGGTGGCCGCGCGGGACCGCAGGTAGTAGGTGGTCTTCAGGCCGCTGCGCCAGGCCAGCCGGTACAGGGCGTCCAGCTTGCGGCCGCTGGGGGCGTCGAGGTACAGGTTCAGCGACTGGGCCTGGTCGATCCACTTCTGCCGGCGGGAGGCGGCCAGCACCAGCCAGGACGGGTCCACCTCGAAGGCGGTCGCGTAGAGCGCCTTGAGGTCGGCGGGCACCCGGTCGATCTGGCCGAGGCTGCCGTCGTAGCGCTTGAGATCGCTGATCATGTCCTCGTCCCACAGCCCCCGCTCCTTGAGGTCGTGGACCAGGTGCGGGTTGACCACGGTGAAGTCACCGGACATGTTGGACTTGACGAACAGGTTGCGGTACAGCGGCTCGATGGACTGGCCGACGCCGCAGATGTTGGAGATCGTCGCGGTGGGGGCGATGGCCATCACGTTGGAGTTGCGCATCCCCTTGGTCCGCACCCGCTCGCGCAGGGTGTCCCAGTCCAGCCGGGTGGTGCGGTCGACCTCGAAGTTCTCGCCGCCCCGGGCCTGGGCGACCAGTTCCAGGGAGTCGATCGGCAGGATGCCCCGGCTCCACAGCGAGCCCTCGAAGGACTCGTAGCTGCCGCGCTCCTCCGCGAGGTCGCTGGACGCGGAGATCGCGTAGTAGCTGATCGCCTCCATCGTCTCGTCGGCGAACTCGACGGCGGCCTGGGACGACATCGGCAGCCGCAGCGTGAACAGCGCGTCCTGGAAGCCCATCAGGCCCAGCCCGACCGGCCGGTGCCGCAGGTTGGAGGTCCGGGCCTCGGGGATGGTGTAGAAGTTCACGTCGATGACGTTGTCGAGCATCCGCACGGCGGTGCGCACGGTGCGCTCCAGGCGGGCCTGGTCGACCCGGGGGACGCCGTCGCCGTCCGGCCGGATGTGGTTGGCCAGGTTGACCGATCCCAGGTTGCAGACCGCGACCTCCTCTGCGGAGGTGTTCAGCGTGATCTCGGTGCACAGGTTCGAGGAGTGCACCACGCCCACGTGCTGCTGCGGCGAGCGCAGGTTGCAGGGGTCCTTGAAGGTGATCCACGGGTGCCCGGTCTCGAAGAGCATCGTGAGCATCCGCCGCCACAGGTCGACGGCGCGGATGCGGCGGTACACCTGGATCTCGCCGTTGTCGGCGGCCGCCTCGTAGGCCAGGTAACGCTCCTCGAAGGCGGGGCCGGAGAGCTCGTGGAGGTCGGCGACCTCGTCCGGGGAGAACAGCGTCCACTGCTCGTTGGCGGCCACCCGGCGCATGAACAGGTCCGGCACCCAGTTCGCGGTGTTCATGTCGTGGGTGCGGCGGCGGTCGTCACCGGTGTTCTTGCGGAGGTCGAGGAACTCCTCGATGTCGATGTGCCAGGTCTCCAGGTAGGCGCAGACCGCGCCCTTGCGCTTGCCGCCCTGGTTGACGGCGACGGCGGTGTCGTTGGCGATCTTCAGGAAGGGGACGACGCCCTGGGACTGGCCGTTGGTGCCCTTGATGTGGGCGCCCATCCCCCGGACCGGGGTCCAGTCGTTGCCGAGCCCGCCGGCGTACTTCGACAGCAGCGCGTTGTTGCGGATGCCGTGGAAGATCCCGCTGAGGTCGTCGGCCACCGTCGTCAGGAAGCAGGAGGACAGCTGCGGGCGGGTGGTGCCGGAGTTGAACAGCGTGGGCGTGGAGCACATGAAGTCGAAGGACGACAGCAGCTCGTAGAACTGGATCGCCTTGCCCTCGCGGTCGTCCTCCCGCAGCGCCAGCCCCATCGCGACGCGCATGAAGAAGGCCTGCGGCAGCTCGAAGCGAACGCCGCGGTGGTGCTGGAGGTAGCGGTCGTAGAGGGTCTGGAGACCCAGGAACTGGAAGTCGAGGTCACGCTCGGGGCGCAGCGCGCGCCCGAGGCGGTCCAGGTCGAACTCGGCCAGTTCCGGGGCGAGCAGCTCGTGCTCGATCCCCCGGTGGACGAAGGCGGCGAAGGTCTCGGCGTAGCGTTCGGCCATTTCGGACTGGCTGGCCTGCTGGCCGGGTCCGAACAGGAACTCCAGTGCCTCGCGGCGGAGCTTGTCCAGCAGGAGGCGGGCGCTGACCAGCGAGTACTGCGGCTCGTTCTCCACCAGTGTCCGGGCGGCCATGATCTGCGCGGTCTCGAACTCGGCCGAGGTGATCCCGGGGTAGAGGTTGCGGACGGTCTCCTCCACCACGACCCGCTCGCTGACCCCGTCGAGACCGGCGCAGGCCTCGGCGACCACCAGCCGGAGGCGGTCGGCGTCGAGTGGCACCACCTGTCCCTGGGGGTCCCGCACGGTGAGACCGGGAGGGACCGAGGGGCCGGGTTCTGCGGCGGGGGTGGGGGACTGGCTGGCCAGTACGGTCACGACGCTCTCCTCGCGTGCTCGGCTGCGGTGACTTGCGGAGGGCGCGACGCGCGGGCATCGCGGACGGCCGTGCCCCAGACACGGTTCCGTCCCGCGAGACTGCCCGCCCGGCCCACCCTCGAAGCCGTCCGAACGACAGCGCACCCCTGGTGTCGGTGCGCGTGCTGACGGCAGGTCTTCGGACTCGTGGGCGCTCCGGCCGCCGTTGGCCGGCTTCTACTGGCCGTCGCTTCCCGGCGCCCTGGCCGGGCTCCAGTGCTTCTCGAGGCACCCGGTCCCCAGGGTTGGGCGCCATCGGACGGCGGTCGTTCCCACTCACCGCTGCGGGGCAGTTCCGGACTCGCACCGGATTCCCTCTTGCCTCGGTCGGCCCGTCGTCGGGCCTCCCGAACCATCAGCGGCCAAGAGACTACATGTTGGGGTTCGTGCCTCGCGCACCCCCAATATGGTGGCGTGTTGCCGGTTGTGATGCGTTATATTCCCGGCTGCCTCATAACCGGGTACGGTGACTTTGGGTGTGGATCTTCATGACTGCGAGTAGCGATTCGCTGGTCACGTGCGCGCGCGACACGGTGTCCCCGATGGGTTGACCAGCGGGCGTAATGATAATGATTTTCAACTAGGGTGTGGGGTTGTCGGCGGCGGTGATCGCCGCCGGCCAGCACGACCGGGAGGACATCGTGCCCGACGAACGACCAGGCTCCGCCACCGACCGGAGGTCGGCCCGACGCCGCCGCGCCAGGGTGATCCTGATCACCACCCTTGTCGCCGTGGTGGCCACGATCGGGTTGATCGTGTTGGCCCTGCGGCCCACCGACGACACCACCGCGAGAGCCACCGGTGACGAGGCCGGCCTCCGCGTCGTCGCCACCACCAACTTCCTCACCGACACCGTCCGGCGGATCGGCGGCGAACACGTCGACGTCGCGGGACTGATGGGCCCCGGAGTGGACCCCCACCTCTTCCAAGCCAGGGCCGGGCACCTCCACCAGCTCCGCGAGGCCGACCTCGTCCTCTCCGTGGGACTGCACCTGGAGGGCAACCTCCAGACCGTCCTCGACGGGCTCGGGGACACCGCGGTCGTCAGGGTCGCGGAGAGCATCCCGGAGTCGGAACTGCTCGCCGCCCCCGACACCGAGCCGGGGGACGGCGAGTTCGACCCGCACGTGTGGTTCGACGTCAGCCTCTGGTCGAGGGTGGTCGAAGGGATCAGGGACGCCCTGGTGGCCGAGGACCCCGAGCGCGCGACCGCCTACCGGGACGCCGCCGACGAGTACCTCGTCGAGCTCGCCGACCTCGACGAGGAGGTCCGGGACCGCCTCGCCGAGATCCCCGAACAGCGGCGCGTCCTGGTCACCTCGCACGACGCCTTCCGCTACCTCGGACGTGCCTACGACGTCCAGGTCGAGGCGATCCAGGGGATCTCCACGGTGGACGAGGCCACCACGGCCGACATCGACCGCGTCGCGGCGCTGATCGCCGAACGGGGAGTGCGCGCCGTCTTCGTCGAGTCGAGCGTGTCCGGGCAGAGCCTGGAGGCCGTGCTCGCCGCGGCCGGCAGCAGGGGCGCCGAGGTGACCGTGGGCGGCGAGCTCTTCTCGGACGCGGCGGGAGCGGAGGGCACCCCGGAGGGCACGTACGTGGGGATGGTGCGCGCCAACGTCGACCAGCTCGTCGAGGGGCTGCGGTGATCCCGGTCGGGGGCGGGACCCCGGGCGGTCAGCCGGTCAGTCACCAGGGGTCCGCCCTCACCGCGACCGACGTCCGCGCCGGGTACGGCGGCGCGGACGTGCTGGACGGGGTCACCCTGCGGGTACCGGCGGGTCGGCTCGCCGCCGTGGTGGGACCCAACGGGGCCGGCAAGTCCACCCTGGTCAGGGCGGCGCTCGGGCTCGTCCGGTCCAGCGGGCGCTTCACCCTGCTCGACGACACGCTCCGCGCGGTCCGTCGACGCGTCGCCTACGTCCCGCAACGCGACGCCGTCACCAGGGACTTCCCGATCACGGCCGGCCAGGTGGTCGAGATGGGGCGCTACCCCCGGCGCGGCTGGTTCCGTCGACTCACCGAGGAGGACGACGCCGCAGTCGAGGGAGCGCTGCGGCGCACCGGTGTGCTCGACCTGGCCGACCGCCCCCTCGACGAACTGTCCGGTGGGCAACGCCAACGTGTCTTCCTCGCCAGGGCGCTGGCCCAGCGGGCCGACCTCCTCGTGCTGGACGAACCCTTCGCCGGGGTGGACGCCCGCACCGAGGCCGCACTGCTCGACCTGCTCACCGAGCTCTGCCGCGACGAGGGGCGCTCGGTGATCGCGGTGCACCACGACCTCCGCACGGTGCGCGAGCGCTTCGACCACGCCGTGCTGCTCGCTGGTCGGGTCCTCGCCGACGGTGCGCCCGCCGAGGTGCTCCGCCCGGAGCTGCTGGAGCACGCCTACGGCCTCGCCCCGCTGCGCGGGGAGACCGACCAGCCGGGCGCGCGCGCCCCCGCCGGCGTGGCCGCGACCGACCCCCCGGACGGACCGGGGTGGACCCCGGTGACGACAGACGGGGGCCAGGACCGGTGAACTGGCTGATCACCTCGCTGCCCCTGCCCTACCCGGAGGCGGTCGTCGCGGTGGGGGCGGCCGTCATCGGACTGGTCGCGGGTGCGCTGGGTCCCCTGGCTGTCCTGCGGGGCAGGAGCATGTTCGGGGACGCGATGAGCCACGGCACCCTGCCGGGGGTCGTCCTGGGCTTCGTGGTGGCCGGCACCAAGAACCTGCCGTTGATGCTGTTGGGTGCCGGGCTGACCGCGGCCCTGGCCGCGCTGGCCGTGATCGGCCTCGAACGGTACGCGGGCAGCCGCCCGGACGTCGCCATCGGAGTGGTGCTCTCCGCCGCGTTCACCACCGGGATTGTGCTGCTCACCGCGCTGGCCGGCACCGGGAACGCGGGCCAGAGCGGACTCTCCGACTACCTCTTCGGCCAGCCCGCCGGCATGGTGGAACGGGACGTCGTCCTGACCCTCGTGGTAGGGGGGTGCGCTCTGCTGGCGGTCGCCGTCTGGTTCCGCGTGCTGCGCACCGCCGCCTTCGACCCGGGATTCGCCGCCGTCGCGGGGGTGCCCCGCTGGGCCGTGGAGGCGGCCAGCACGGTCCTGCTCGCGGTGGCGATCGTCCTCGGCGTGCGCACGGTCGGCGCGGTGCTCATGGTCGCGCTGCTCGTGGCCCCCGCCGTCGCCGCCCGGCAACTCACCACCCGGCTCGGTGCCCTGCTGACCCTGTCCGCCGCCGTCGGGGCGACGAGCGGAGCCGCCGGAGCGCTCCTCGCCGGACGAGCCGAACTGCCGGCCGGCCCGGTCATCGTGCTGCTGGCCACGTCCGCCGCCGTGCTCGCCGTGCTGTTCGCGCCTCGTCGCGGGGTGCTGGTCCGGACCCGCCGGCCCCGTGCCGCCGGCTCGACTCCCCGCGCCCCGCACGATCCGGGGGCGCGGTCCCGAGTGACGGGAGGCGCCCGGTGACCTCCGACGACCTGGTCATCGTCCTGACCGCCGGCCTGCTGGCCACGTCGTGCGGCCTGCTCGGGACCTTCCTGGTGCTGCGCGGACGCGCACTGCTGCCCGACGCGGTCAGCCACGCGGTGCTGCCGGGGATCGTGGGCGTCTACCTGGTGACCGGGGGCCGGGACACGATCGCCATGCTGCTCGGCGCGACGCTCTTCGGCGTGGTCTGCGTGCTCGCCTTCCAGGCGCTCCGCCGCAGCGGGATCGTCGCCTCCGACGCCGCCATCGCGCTCGTCTTCCCCGCGCTGTTCTCGCTGGGCGTGCTGGGCGTCAGCCAGTACACCTCCGGGGTCCACCTCGACCTCGACTCGACCATCTACGGCGAGCTGACCTTCGCGCCGCTGCGCACCCTGGACCTCGGGGGCACCCAGGTGCCCCGGTCCCTGCTGATCACCGGTGCCGCCGCCGTCGTCGTCCTGGCCGTCGTCGTCCTGTTCTGGCGTCCGCTCGTGCTCACGAGTTTCGACCCCGAGTTCGCCGAGGCCACCGGAATCAGGGTGCGGCTCGTCGAACGGGGGCTGTTGGTGCTGGTCGCGGCCGTGGCCGTGACCGCGTTCGAGAGCATCGGCGCCATCCTGGTCGTGACGTTCTTCGTCGTCCCCTCGGCCACGGCCCAGCTGGTCGCCCGGCGGCTCGACAGCATGCTCGGCATCGCCGTCGCCGTGGGCTGGGTGAGCGCGCTGCTCGGGCAGCGGGCCGCCGTGCGCCTGGACAGCTCGGTGGCCGGCTCGATCGGACTGGCCGCGGTCGGGCTCTTCGTGGTGGCCCTGGTGTTCGCCCCGCGACGGGGTCTGCTGTGGCGGCGGCGCGGACGGGGCCCCCGCGACAGCCCGACCCGCCGCTCCGGGACGAGCGCCGGCCCCACTGCCCGACGGGGCTAGGGGAGCGGCCGGCTGGGATCAGCCGC
This sequence comes from Actinoalloteichus caeruleus, assembly GCF_049311605.1. Classification (NCBI taxonomy): domain Bacteria; kingdom Bacillati; phylum Actinomycetota; class Actinomycetes; order Pseudonocardiales; family Pseudonocardiaceae; genus Actinoalloteichus; species Actinoalloteichus caeruleus. The sequence goes on along the minus strand of NZ_CP186005.1, from coordinate 3,963,724 downwards.
CGTTCGGGTTCCTCGGGTTGTCCGTGCGGTGCTGGCGGATCGCCTCCCGCCGGGCCAGGCGGTGCTGGCGGCGGATCTCGGCCTCCGCCCACCGCCGGCGGTCATCGGGCGTCACCGGCGTCAGCGGGGGCACCGGACGCGGCCGGTTCTCGGCGTCGACCGCCACGAACACGAGGTAGGCACTCGCCACGTGGGTCGCCGGGACGGACTCGTTCCACCGTTCCGCCACCACGCGCACCCCGACCTCCATCGAGGTGCGGCCCGTCCAGTTCACCTGGGCGCTGGCGTGGACGAGATCCCCCACCTTCACCGGCACCAGGAACAGCATCTCGTCCATGAAGACCGTCAGGGCCGTGCCACCGGAGTGCCGGCCGGCGCACGCGGCCGCCACGTCGTCGACGAACTTCATGATCACGCCACCGTGCACCGTGCCGTAGAGGTTCGTGTCGGAGCCGGTCATGATCTGGCTGAGCGTGGTCGCCGCCGCGGAGTTGGGCTTGCCGGGAAGGGGTGTGCCGGGCGTGTCGGAGGGCATGCCCCGAGCCTAGGTCCCCGCTCATCCCCCACGCCCGCCGACCGTCGGCGCAGCTCACGAGCCCGACCGTCCACCATGTGCGACGCCGGCCGAACGGGTCGGTTTTCTCGCTACGATGCGGCCGCTGGTGGTTCGCGAGGCCCCGAGGGGCCGGACGGAGCAAGAGGGAACCCGGTGCGAGTCCGGGACTGCCCCCGCAGCGGTGAGCGGGAACGAACGCCGTCCCCGTCCCGGTCGTGAGACCAGGGCGGGAAGAGCACTGGACACCCCGACGGGGCGCCTGGGAAGCGACGGCCAGTAGGGGCCGACCAGCACGGTCGGCGTGCCCGCGAGTCCGAAGACCTGCCACCGGCGTGCGCGTCGCCCGGCGCGCACCGGTCCGGACCCGGTGGGAGGCACGACCGTCTGCCCCAGGCGCCCGCCTGGCGCGTGGCTCCACGGCCGCGCGGGAACACCGCCTCCCCGGCCGGACGTGGTACGAGCTCGCGAGGAGAGAGCAGTGACCGACGTTCCGACCACCCCCCGCCCCGCCCCGACCCCGTTGGGCTCGACCGTGCTCGGCTACCCCAGGATCGGCCGCGACCGTGAACTCAAGCGCGCCGTCGAGGCGTACTGGGCCGGGCGGATCGACCAGGACGAACTCCGCCGGGTCGGCGCGAGCATCCGGTCCGAGACGTGGACCGGCCTGCTGGAGGCAGGCCTCGGCTCCGTCCCCGGCAACACCTTCTCCTACTACGACCAGGTCCTCGACACCGCCGTCATGCTCGGCGCGGTCCCGGACCGTTTCCGACGGCTCGGTCTCGACCCGCTCGACACCTACTTCGCCGCCGCCCGGGGACGTGGCGACGCGGCCCCCCTCGAGATGACGAAGTGGTTCGACACCAACTACCACTACCTCGTCCCCGAACTGGGCCCCGACACCGAGTTCTCGCTGTCGGACGACAAACCGGTCGCCGAGTACCGGGAGGCCAGGGCGCTGGGGGTGACCACCAGGCCGGTGGTGCTCGGGCCCGTGACCTTCCTGCTGCTGGCGAAGCGCGCCGAGGACGCGCCGGAGGACTTCACCCCGCTGAGCCTCCTCGACCGGCTGCTGCCCGTCTACGAGCGGCTGCTGACCGAGCTCGGCGAGGCGGGTGTCGAGTGGGTGCAGCTGGACGAGCCCGCCTTCGCGGCCGACCGCTCCGAGGGCGACCTGGCCGCACTCCGCGCCGCCTACGACCGGCTCTCCGCCGTAGCCAACCGCCCGGCGCTGCTGGTCGCCGGCTACTACGGCGACCTCGGCCCCGCGCTGGGCGTGCTCGCCGACACCGGAGTGGAGGCCGTGGCCGTCGACCTGGTGGCCGGCCCCTCCTCCGTGGACGACCTGACCGGGCTGAGCGGCCTGCGGACCAAGACCGTCCTCGCCGGCGTCGTCGACGGCCGCAACATCTGGCGCACCGACCTGGACGCCGCGCTGGGCGCCTGCGCCACCCTGCTGGGGGTGGCCGGCTCGGTGCACGTCTCCAGCTCGGCACCGCTGCTGCACGTGCCCTACGACGTCCGTCGCGAGACGCGCATCGACCCCACCGTCCGCTCCTGGCTGGCCTTCGCGGAGCAGAAGGTCGCCGAGGTCGTCCTGCTCGAGCGCGCGCTCACCGGCGGGACGGGGGAGGTCGCCGAGGAACTGGCCGGCGCCCGGGAGGTCCTGGCCGGCCGGTCCAGCGCCGCCGGTCGCAACCACCAGGTCCGGGCCCAGATCGACGCGTTGCGGCCCGAGCACCGGACCCGGGGCGACTACGAGGTCCGCGCCAAGGCCCAGCAGGACAAGCTGGGGCTGCCGCCGCTGGCGACCACCACCATCGGCTCCTTCCCGCAGACCGACGACATCCGCAGGGCGCGCGCGCTGCGCCGGGCCGGCCGCCTCTCCGAGGACGAGTACCGCCGTCGGATGCGGATCGAGATCGAGCGGGTCATCCGCTTCCAGGAGGACATCGGCCTGGACGTGCTCGTCCACGGTGAGCCGGAACGCAACGACATGGTGCAGTACTTCGCCGAGCACCTCGACGGGTTCGCCGCCACCGAGCACGGCTGGGTGCAGTCCTACGGTTCCCGGTGCGTGCGACCCCCGATCCTGCACGGGGACGTCAGCCGTCCCGCCCCGATCACGGTCGACTGGAGTTCCTACGCCCAGAGCCTGACCGACCGCCCGGTCAAGGGAATGCTCACCGGACCGGTGACCATCCTGGCCTGGTCCTTCGTCCGGGACGACCAACCGCTCGCGGACACCGCCGCCCAGGTGGCGCTGGCGCTGCGCGGGGAGGTCCGCGATCTCGAGGCCGCCGGTCTGCGGGTCATCCAGGTCGACGAACCGGCGCTGCGGGAACTCCTGCCGTTGCGCGCCGCCGACCGCGCCGCGTACCTGTCGTGGGCCGTGGACGCCTTCCGCCTGGCGACCGCGGGGGTCTCGGACGGCACCCAGATCCACACCCACCTCTGCTACTCGGAGTTCGGGGACGTCATCGAGGCGATCGACGGGCTGGACGCCGACGTCACCACCATCGAGGCCGCCCGATCGCGGATGGAGGTCCTGGCGGACCTGCACGAGATCGGGTACCGACGCGGCGTCGGTCCGGGCGTGTACGACATCCACTCGCCCCGGGTCCCCGCGGTCGAGGAGGTCACCGGCCTCGTGGAGGCGGCGCTCGCCGCCGTCCCAGGGCAGCGGTTGTGGATCAACCCGGACTGCGGGCTCAAGACCCGTGGCTACCCGGAGGTCGAGCCGGCGTTGCGCGCGTTGGTGAGCGCCAGCGCGACCGCGCGCGCCGCGCTGGCCGGCGCCGAGTGACGGACTGACGGGGGACGGCCGGCAGGTGGCCGGCGAGTGCGCACCACCAGAACGTGGCGGTGGCGCTCGTCGGCCACGTCCAGCAGGATCTACCTCTGGCCGTGGCCGCCCGTCCCGGGCGGCCGAGCACCACGCGAGGGAGGTCCGGTCCGTTGCCGCACGAGGTTCGCGGAGTCGTGTCCAGGAGCAAGGACGCGCCCGTCACGGTGGAGACGATCGTGGTACCCGACCCGGGGCCCGGGGAGGCGGTGGTCCGCGTCCTGGCCTGCGGGGTCTGCCACACCGACCTGCACTACCGCCAGGGCGGGATCAACGACGAGTTCCCCTTCCTGCTCGGGCACGAGGCCGCCGGCGTCGTGGAGGAGGTCGGCGAGGGCGTCACCGACCTCCGGCCGGGGGACTACGTGGTGCTGAACTGGCGCGCGGTGTGCGGGAAGTGCCGCGCCTGTCGGCGAGGCCGCCCCTGGTACTGCTTCGACACGCACAACGCGGCCAGGAAGATGACCCTGGCCGACGGAACACCGCTCACCCCGGCGCTGGGCATCGGGGCCTTCGCCGAGAAGACCCTGGTGCACGCCGGGCAGTGCACCAAGGTCGACCCCGCCGCCGAACCGGCCGTCGCGGGCCTGCTGGGCTGCGGCGTGATGGCCGGCATCGGGGCCGCCATCAACACCGGATCGGTCGGCCGGGGCGACAGCGTGGCGGTGATCGGGTGCGGGGGCGTTGGCGACGCCGCGATCGCCGGGAGCAGGCTCGCCGGGGCGTCGACGATCATCGCCGTCGACATCGACGAGCGGAAGTTGGAGACGGCGCGCCGGTTCGGCGCCACCCACACCGTGGCCGCGCGTGAGGTCGACGTCGTGGAGCGCGTCCGCGAGCTGACCAACGGCTTCGGCGCGGACGTCGTCATCGACGCCGTCGGGCGGCCCGAGACCTTCCGCCAGGCCTTCTACGCCCGTGACCTGGCCGGAACCGTCGTCCTGGTGGGGGTGCCCACTCCGGAGATGACCATCGAACTGCCGCTGCTGGACGTCTTCTCCCGGGGCGGGGCGGTGAAGTCCTCCTGGTACGGCGACTGCCTGCCCGACCGGGACTTCCCCATGCTCATCGACCTGTACCTCCAGGGACGGCTGAACCTCGCCGACTTCGTCACCGAGCGGATCTCGCTCGACGACGTGGAGGAGGCGTTCGAGAGGATGCACCACGGCGACGTGCTGCGCTCGGTGGTGATGCTCTGATGGCCGCCTCGATCGAACGTGTGGTGACCTCGGGCACCTTCAGCCTGGACGGTCAGGACTTCGACGTGGACAACAACGTCTGGCTCGTGGGCGACGACCGCGAGGTGCTGGTCGTCGACCCGGCGCACGACGCGCGGGCGGTGCTGGCCGCGGTGGGCGACCGCTCGGTCGTGGCCGTCGCCTGCACCCACGGCCACAACGACCACATCAACGCCGCGGTCGAGGTCGCCTCGGCGACCGGCGCTCCCGTGCTGATCAACCCGGAGGACCGCCACCTCTGGGATGTCGTGCACCCCGGCCGGGCACCCGATGGTGAGCTGGTGGACGGTGCCGAGCTCACCGTGGCCGGTCTGACCCTGCGGGTGTTGGCCACGCCCGGGCACAGCTGGGGTTCGGTCAGCCTGCACGTGCCCGAGCTGACCGCGGTCCTGACCGGTGACACCCTGTTCCAGGGCGGCCCCGGTGCCACCGGACGGTCCTTCTCCGATTTCCCGACGATCATCGCCTCGATCCGGGACCGCCTGCTGACGTTGCCGGCGGAGACCGTCGTCCACACCGGGCACGGGGACACCACGACGATCGGAGCGGAGGCCCCGCACCTCCAGGAGTGGATTGACCGGGGGCACTGACCTCCGGCCCGTCACCCGGGTGGCCCTCGGGGTGACGAACGGGCGGTCCGACCGGCCAGCGCGCCCTCGGCGAGGGGTGGTCGGTCGGAACCGCCCGTCGGCCCGATCCCCCTCCCGCCGACGTGGCCCCGTCACCGCCAGGGGAGCTCCGGGCCTCCGACGGGAGCCCGCCCACTCATCCGGTCCGGCTCCGGCGCCCCCGAGTTCCCTCGGGTCCCCGCCCGCGACGTCGGGAGCCGGCGGGCGGGTTCACGGCTCCTGGCCCCTGGCGGGACCGTCCCTGCCAGCGGTGCGCCGGCTCCCCGGTGTGTGGGGACGCCGGACGTGGCGGCGACGGGAGACGGAGAGAGCGGGGAAGCGGAGCCGTGCCATCGCGATCCTCGCCGGCCGTGGGCCGGCTGGCGGTAGGCTGTGGTCGTTCGGGCTCGCGGTGTCGACACCCAGTGCCGGGATCGGCGAGAACGGGGTGTGGACGAGGGATTTGCCCACCACCTGGGTGCCTCCCCTGCGCCCAAGTGGTGGACTGCCCCCCAGCCCCCAGACAAGGAAGACCGGTGCCCCTCGGCATTTCCACTCCACTGAAAGTGGATCGGAGGATGCTTTCAGGACAGTTGAGTCGTTCCTTGCCGCGAGTCTAAGGTGAGAGCGGAGTCCGTTTCAACCCACGTGAAGAGATTGCTCCGTTGGGGTCGTTGTGAGTCTAAGTCGGGGGGACTGAGAGGGTGGCGATGGCCGAGGCGGAGAAGCCCGAGACGCGCACACTGGCCGGCAAGCTGAACCACCTCTTCGCCCGCGTGCACCCGCCGGGACAGGGGGAGTACAGCAACGAGCACGTCGCCGCCGCGATCCGCGAACGTGGGGTGAACATCTCCCAGAGCTACATCTGGGCGCTCCGGAAGGGACGGTCGGACAACCCCACCAAGCGGCACCTGGAGGCGCTCGCCGAGTTCTTCGGAGTCCACGTCGGCTACTTCTTCGACGACGCGCTCGCGCACCGTGTCGACGCCCAACTCGACCTCGTCAACGCCCTGCGCGACGCCAACGTCCGGGACGTCGCCCTCCGCACCATGCAGCTCGACGACGACGCACGACGCTCGGTGGCCCGGATCGTGGAGGAGATCAGCCAGATGCGGGCCGCTGGGCGGACGCCCCCACCCGCCACGGCGTCCGACGCCGACGACCCACGTCGCTGAGCCCGGGACCGGGGCAGGGGCGCGGTCCCACTCCCCGCTCCCTCCTGCCAGCCGTCCCACTTCCCGGCGTCCACCGGGGCGGGCAGGTCGGGACTCGTCCGCGCGCCGCGCCGCGCTTCGCTGCTCCAGGCGGAGATCCGTCGTTCGGCCGAACGGTGGTGCCCCGGGTTGGGGGGATGTCGGGCTCGCTCCGGACGGCATAATGATCGGCGGGTCCCCCGCCAGCCCGCCACGTCGGTCACCCCGCGCGGTGCGCACCGCGGGTGACCCGCCGCTGGTGGTCCTACACCCGGGGTGCCCCGCCGTCCGCCGGGCCAGCGGCCACCCGTGGTGTGGCGGCCAGGGGAACCACGGGTCCGGCCCGGACACGGTCACGAGCCGTGCCGCCCGCCCTCGAGGAGCACCGGGAGGGAAGGGAACGTGGTCGGTGACCAGCGGACGCGGACGACGCGGCAACCCCTGGCGTGCCTACGGATGGCACGCCCGCACGCGCCGCCGTTGACGAGGGAGGTGGCCACCTCGGTGCACTACCACGACCTGCGCCGGCGCTGTGAGGAACGGGTGCGTCAGCTCGACCGGAGCGCGGGGATCCCCCGCCCGTTCGACCTCACCGTGTTCCTCGACCGGCTCGCCCACCACCGAGGGCGCCCCATCACGCTGCACCCCAGCGACCACGTCGCGGGCCGGGCGTGCGGGATGTGGCTCGATCTCGGCGACATGGACGTGATCGCCCACGCCCGGACGACCCCCCTCCACGTGTGGCACATCGTGCTGCACGAGGTGGGGCACATGATCTCCGACCACGCCGGGGCGCACCTGCTGGACCGCGACTTCCTCCGCGCGCTGGCCCCGGACCTCGATCCGGACGTGGTCGTGAGGACCTTGGGGCGTTCCTCCTACTCCGCGGTGGAGGAACAGGAGGCCGAGATGATCGCCTCGCTCATCCTGGGGCGGGCGGGCGCACCACCCAGGCGCTCCCACCGATCGGACACCTCGCCGGACATCGCCCAGGCCGCGGACCGAGCCGAAGACATCTTTGGGGTGTGAATGGTCACCGCACTGTTCCTGACCGTCTCGCTGCTCGTCTCCCTCGCCGCGGCCTTCCGGGCGGTGCGCAACCTGAGACGGGGCCCTGGCGGGAACCCGGGCAGGTGGGCGCTCGTCGGCGTGCTGGGTTCACTGGGGTTCGCCTTCCTCGTCCTCGCCCCCGCGACGCAGGCCGTGCTCGCCGGCATCTACCCCAACATCGGCCGGTTGCTGTCCAACCTCGGGACCCTCGCCGCCGCCTTCTCCGCGGTGATGCTGCTGCTGTACCTCGCTCACCCGCCCGAGGAGGCACGCCGACGGGCCCCCCGCCGGTTCCTGGTGTTCGCGGTCGCCGAACTCGCGCTCCTCGTCCTGTTCCTCGCCGCCGACATCCCCGAGTCCCGGGGGCTGTTCGGCGAGTACTACTCGACCCACCCGACACTCGCCGGCTACGTCCTCGTCTACTCCGCCTACCTGGGCGCCGTCCTGGTCGACCTCGCCTGGCTGGGGTTGAGGTACTCGAACGCCACGGGCGGAAGCCTGCGCATCGGACTCCGGGTCCTCGCCGTCGGCTGCGTCCTGGGACTCTCGTACGTCGCGGAGAAGCTGTACAGCACGACGCGCGCCGCGTTGGAGGGGCCCGAAACCGGGTCGGAGTCCTACTGCGTCACGCCGTTCGACAACTTCGGCTGCGCGATGTCGGTCGGGATGCCGGCGGCGTCCGTGCTGGTCATGACCGTCGGGCTGCTGCTGCCCGCCGTCGCCCCGATCATCAACCGGCTCGTCAGGGCTCCGGGGGAGTGGCGCGCCTACCGTGAGCTGCGCCCGCTGTGGGCGGCGCTGTACGAGGCCGTGCCGGAGATCGCGCTGACCTCCCCCGACGCCGTCAAGGGCGACTACGGCCGGCGCGACGTGGGCATGCGCCTCTACCGCCGCGTCATCGAGATCCGGGACGGTGTGCTCGCGCTCCGGCCCTATCGGGACCCCTCCGTCGCCGAACAGGTGGGCGGCGCGGGCCGCGCGGCCGGTCTCACGGGAGAGGACCTCGCCGCCACCGTCGAGGCGGCGGTGATCAGCGCGGCCATCGCCGGCGCACGGTCCGGCCGGCCGGTCGACCCCGGTGGTGGCGACTCGGCCTCCCCCGACCCCGGGCCGGAGACCGCCCTACCGCCTGACCTGGCCAGCGAGACCGCCTTCCTGCGTCGGGTCTCGGTCGCCTTCGTCTCCTCGGCGCTGGTGCGGCCCCACCGGGGCGAGCGCGCCTCCGACGACGTGCCCTCGGGGGCCTGATCGGCATGGCGGCAGCAAGGGAGCACCACCCGGAAGTCCCGAAGCCCGGCCAGGGGGCGGACGGCCCGGCCGAGCGCCCGATCGGGGCGGGTTGTCCCTCGGCGGCGGCACGGCGGGCACCAGACCAGCCGCCCACCGGGGACGAGGACGGGCCCGACCTCTTCCAGGACGAGTGGTTCCGCGACCCCCACCCCACCTACGCCCGCCTGCGGGCCGAGTGCCCGGTGCGCCAGGTCAGGTCCCCCGGGGGCCACGAGGCCTGGATCGTCCTCGGGTACGCCGAGGCCCGGGAGGCCCTGGCCGACGGCAGGATCAGCAAGGACGTGCGCGCCGCGGGCCACATCTTCGCGAGGAGCGGCCGGCGCAGGGACCTCGCCCCGGCCGTCAGCCAGACCATGCTGGCCACCGACCCACCGGACCACACACGGCTGCGGGGCCTGGCCAGGGCGGCCTTCACACCGGCGGCGGTCCACCGCCTGCGCCCGAGGATCCGGGCCATCGCCGAGGGACTGGCCGAGTCGATGGCGGCCGAGGCCGGCCCGGTGGACCTCGTCGAGCGTTTCGCGCTGCCCCTGCCGGTGACCGTCATCTGCGAACTGCTCGCCGTCCCCGAGGCCGACCGCGCGGCGCTCGGCGCGTGGTCCTCGCGGCTTTTCCTCGCCGGGCAGCCCGAGGTGATCGACGAGGCGTCCCACCAACTCGCGGACTACCTGTCCGAACTGGTCGAACGGCGTCGCCGCCAACCCGGCGACGACCTGCTCTCCGAGCTGATCGCCGCCCGGGACGCGGGCGACCGGCTCAGCGAGGGCGAACTCGTCTCGCTGGCGGCCCTGCTGCTGATCGCCGGCCACGAGACCACCACGAACCTGCTGGGTACCGCCGTGCTCTCCCTGCTCACCCATCCCGAGCAGCTCGCCTGGCTGCGCGCGGACCTCGCTCGGCTGCCGGCCGCGGTCGAGGAGCTCCTGCGGCACGACGGTCCGGTGAACGTCGCCACCTTCCGGTTCACCACCGAACCGGTGCGGCTCGCGGGGGTCGACCTGCCGGCCGACGCCGTCGTGATGGTCTCGCTCGGTGCCGCCGACCGGGACCCGTCCCGTTTCCCCGAGCCCGACCGGCTGGACCTCCGCCGACGGAGCGCGGGCCACCTGGCCTTCGGGCACGGCATCCACTACTGCCTCGGAGCGCCGCTGGCGCGGGCCGAGGCCGAGATCGGTCTGGGGGTGCTGCTGAGGCGGTTTCCCGGGCTCCGGCTGGCCGGGCCCCCCGAGGAGGTCGGGTGGCGCCGCAGCAGGCTCATGCGGGGCCCGGAGAGCCTGTTCGTGTTGACCCGGGCCGAGGCGGGCACGGCACCCTGACCGGCTCGGTACCACCGACCGCGTCCTCGGGCAACGCGCCCACGTGGCGGGGCGGACCGGCTCAGTGGCGGCCCGCCCCACCCCGCTGGTCGGATCAACCGATCTTGACGCCCCGGGCGGCGGTGAACCGCTGCGTCACGTCGGCCCAGTTGACGATGTTCCAGAACGCCTTGACGTAGTCCGCCTTGACGTTGCGGTACTGCAGGTAGAAGGCGTGCTCCCACATGTCGAGCATGAGCAGCGGGTACGAGCCGGCGGCCAGGTTGCCCTGGTGGTCGTAGAGCTGCTCGAGGATCAGCCGCTGCCCCAGCGAGTCCCAGGCCAGGATCGACCAGCCGGAGCCCTGGATGCCCAGCGCGTTCGCCGTGAAGTGCGCCCGGAACCCGTCGAAGGAACCGAAGAACTCGTCGATGGCCGCGCCCAGCTCGCCGTCCGGCTTGTCACCACCGTCGGGGGACAGGTTCGGCCAGAAGACGGAGTGGTTCACGTGACCGGCGAGGTTGAACGCGAGGTTCTTCTGGAGCAGGTTGGCCGAGCCCAGGTCGTTCTTGTCCCGGGCCTCCGCCATGCGCTCCAACGCGTCGTTGGCGCCCTTGACGTAGGTCGCGTGGTGCTTGTCGTGGTGCAGCTCCATGATCTCGCCGGAGATGTGCGGTTCCAGCGCCCCGAAGTCGTAGGGCAGATCGGGCAGCGTGTATGGCGTGGTCACAGGTCCCACCTCATGTCGGGCAACGGTCAACACGGAAACCCGGGCGTCGGCACCGACGGTGTCGCCACCCGGCTCTCGTAAAGCTACCGCCGGAAGATCGGGCGAGCAGGCGGAGGGGCTGGGCCACGCGACCGTTCGTCGGTCGGCCCGGACGACGAACGGTGCCATCGGGACGCGCGGCCGGTCAGCCCGGCACCACCGGTCCGCGCTGCTCGGCGAGCTGCTCCGGCCGGTCGGCTCGCCGCGAGGCAGAAGAACGTGAGAAGCGCTTGCCTCTGTCCGAGAATCTGGATCAGGGAGCTAACGCGGCACGCCGTGGTGCCGACAGTCCTGATGGAGGTGCGACCGCGCATGAGCGTTGACATGGCCGTGGGAACCGAGACGACGTCCGACACCCCGCCGACCACCCCCTTCACCGTCGTGTGGAGTAGGGGCCACGCGTACGTCCTCGAGGACGCCCCGGGCCGGGCCCGTTGGGTCGGCGTGGACGACAGGGGGCGTGCCCTGACCCTCACCAACGCGCAGCTCCAGCGGCGCGGTTGGAGCCGCACGAGCTCCTGACGGGAGCACTCGGCGCCCCAGTCAGGCCGGTGTGTAAGGCTTGACCTGGGGCGCGAGGGGGCAAGCGGCCCTGGGACCAGGACGTGAATGGGGTGGCGATGGGGCCCGAGGGCAGGCCGAACGAGCAGGGGGCACCGGACGGCTTCCTCAGCGCGCAGCTGGGAGACACCAGCTGGACGGCGATCAAACAGGACCGGATCCTCACGGTCCCGAACCTGTTGAGCTTCCTGCGGCTCGCCGGGGTGCCGGTCTTCCTCTGGCTGCTCCTCGTCCCGCGCGCGGACGTCGCCGCGCTCCTGATCCTGGTGCTCAGCGGTATCACCGACTGGCTCGACGGGAAGCTGGCCAGATGGCTGGACCAGTCGAGCCGGTTGGGCGCCATGCTCGACCCGGCGGTCGACCGGTTGTACATCGCGGCCACCCTGGTGGCCTTCGCGATCCGGGACATCGTGCCGCTCTGGCTGGTCCTGGTCCTCTTCGCCAGGGAGATCGTCCTCGGTCTCGCCCTGCTCGTCCTCCGACACCACGGGTTCGGGCCCTACGAGGTCCACTACCTCGGCAAGGCGGCGACGTTCTGCCTGCTCTACGCGTTCCCGCTCCTCCTGTTGGCGCAGGGGACCTCCACCGTCAGCCTCATCGCGCAGCCGGTGGCGTACGCGTTCACGGTCTGGGGCTGCGCGCTGTACCTGTGGTCCGGGCTGCTGTACCTCTGGCAGGGCGCGCGGGCCGTCCTCGGGAGCGGGGCCGCGGCGGGGACCCGCCCCGAGACCAGCGGGGTCAGCTCCGAGTAGGGGGGAGTTCCGCCGGCACCGGCTCCTTGGCAGGATGAGCCCAGCGAACCAGTGATCGGAGGAGAGATGTCGGCGGTTCCGGAAGAGTTGCGCTATACCCAGGAGCACGAGTGGGTGGCGATCCAGGAGTCCGGCACGGTGCGGATCGGCATCACGGACTACGCGCAGCGCCAGCTCGGGGACGTGGTGTTCACCCAGCTGCCGGAGCCGGGCCAGCGCTTCGCGACCGGCGATACGATCGGCGAGGTCGAGTCGACCAAGTCCGTCTCCGAGATCTACATGCCCCTTGCCGGCGAGGTCCTGACTCGGAACACTGGGTTGGAAGATCAACCGGAGTCCCTGAACGAGGACCCGTACGGGGACGGGTGGATGATCGAGGTGCGGCCGGACGACCCGAGCGAGCTCGAGGGTCTGCTGGACGCGGGTGAGTACGCCAAGCTGGCCGACAACGGCTGAGCGGGCGCGGGAACTGTACGAGAGGGATTGGCGCCGGCCCCCGGTCGCCAATGTTCATGACCACGGGAGTCGGGCCACGTGCGTTGGTGGCGGCAGGGTAGTTTGAGATCGGCTTTGGATCGCCTAACCAGCAGGAGGAGAGCTCAGGTGAGCACCAACGACGGGCCCGGCACTCCGCCGGAGCGGTCCCCGGAACAGACCTCGGTCTTCCGCGCGGACTTCCTCAACGAGGTGGAGCCTTCCGACTCCCCCGCGGCGGAGCCCGCGGTCTCGGGGGTCGACGCTCTTCCGACGGGTTCCGCGTTGCTGGTGGTCAAGAGGGGCCCGAACGCCGGGTCCCGCTTCCTGCTCGACAGGGAGACCACCAGTGCGGGGCGTCACCCGGACAGCGACATCTTCCTCGACGACGTGACGGTGTCCCGCCGTCACGCCGAGTTCCGCCGTGAGGGCGACGAGTTCGTCGTCGTCGACGTCGGCAGCCTGAACGGGACCTACGTCAACCGGGAGCCCGTGGACACCGCGGTGCTCGCCAACGGCGACGAGGTCCAGATCGGCAAGTTCCGGCTCGTCTTCCTGACCGGTCCGATCGGGGGCCAGGAGGAGCGGTGACCCCGGCCGGGCGGCCCGGACACGAGGCGATCAGCGTCGGGGCGGTGCTCACCGAGCTCCGTCCCGACTTCCCCGACCTGTCGCTGGCCAGGGTTCTCTTCCTGGTGTCGGAGGGCTTGGTATCGCCCTCCGAGTCCCGGTCCGGGTCACCCGTCTTCACGTCGGACGACATCGCGCGCCTCCGCCTGGTGCTCGCCGCTCAGCGGGACCAGGGGTTGCCCCTGAGCTGGATCCGCGATCGACTCGAGGCCGACCCGCGCTGGAGCGGTCGGAGCGAGGAGCGCCCGGACCCGTGCCCGGGCGATGCGGCGGAGGACGCTGGTCGCGCGGCCCGGCTGACCCGGGAGGAGATGCTCGCCGCCGCCGGCATCGACGAGGTCATGCTGGTCGAGCTCGAACACTACGGACTGGTCCGGTCGGGAGCTGTCGGCTTCTTCGACCGGGACGCCGTGCGGATCGCGCGCCTGGTGCGGCACGCCGCCGACTACGGTCTGGAGCCGAGGCACCTCCGAGCCCTGCGGACGTCCGCCGACCGGCAGGTAGCGTTGATGGCGCAGGCCGTCGCCCCACCGCAGAGGCCGTCCGACCGCGATCCCCACGCCGGCCTCCGGGCGGAGGAGAGGCTGCGGGAGCTGTCCGCCCTCTCGGCGACCCTCTACGAGCTGCTCCTGCGGTCGAGCGTCCGGAGTACCGGTGGTTGGTGAGCGGACGGCGGCCATAAGGATGGTTGCCGAGTTGACACGAAGAATCACGAGCGTAGTGAGCCCGAGGCGGGTAGCGTCGAAGCTGTCAGTGCGCCATCCTCGATTGTGTGATGTCCGCTCGACGTGGTTCGCGGGAGGAGGGGAGGCCCGATGAGCAGCGAGATGCGTGTGGTCGGCGTACGGGTGGAACTACCCGCCAACACACCGATCCTCCTGCTGCGCGAGGTCGAGGGTGAGCGCTACCTGCCGATCTGGATCGGCTCGGTGGAGGCCACCGCGATCGCCCTCGAACAGCAGGGTGTTCGGCCTCCACGTCCCCTGACGCACGACCTCCTCAAGGACGTGATCGGCGCGCTGGGCCGGGAGCTCGAGCAGGTGCGGATCACCGACATGCGCGAGGGCACCTTCTACGCGGAGCTCGTCTTCGACGGCGATGTCCGGGTGTCGGCCCGTCCGAGCGACTCGGTCGCACTGGCCCTCCGGGTCGGGGTTCCCATCCACGCCGACGAGGAGGTCCTCTCCGAGGCCGGCCTGATGATCCCGGACGAGCAGGAGGACGAGGTCGAGAAGTTCCGCGAGTTCCTCGACTCCGTCTCGCCGGAGGACTTCCGGGGCGCCGACACCTAGCCCTCGCGCCCGCGTCACCCGCCACGGACGGCGAGCGCCGCGACGGCGGGGTCGATTCCGCTGAAGGATGCTTGTTCAGTCAATCGGGTGATCATGGTGCCCCTCGAGTTGCGGCCCCCGAGCACCCCCACCAAGGTCGAACGTAAATTCAGCGTGTGGAGTTCTCCGCGCGTCGCGTTGACCTGTTCGCACGCCAGTCCTACCGTCATCCAGGACGAGGCGCACCCGTGGTGCCACCTCAGGTGCATACTCAGATGTCCGGTGGTCCGGATCGACCACCAGGGCGACGTTCGTCGGTCTCGGGACCGCACGAGGAGGAGGCAGGCGTGGTCGAGGATTCGCCCATCCAGACAACTCCGGGTGAGCAGGGCGCCTTGTTCCCGGACTCGCTGCTGCCGGACGAACTGGTCGGCTACCGGGGCGCCGCCGCCTGCCAGATCGCGGGCATCACCTACCGCCAGCTCGACTACTGGGCGCGGACCGGTCTGGTGGGGCCCTCCATCCGCAGCGCCCACGGTTCCGGCAGCCAGCGGTTGTACTCCTTCAAGGACCTCCTGGTCCTCAAGGTCGTCAAGCGGCTGCTCGACACCGGGGTGTCCCTGCAGAACATCCGGGTGGCGGTGGAACACCTCCGAAAACGAGGTGTCCGGGACCTCGCGAGGATCACGTTGTTCAGCGATGGCACCACCGTGTACGAGTGCACGTCGCCCGAGGAGGTCGTCGACCTCCTGCAGGGTGGGCAGGGCGTGTTCGGCATCGCCGTGAGCGGAGCGATGCGGGAGATCAGCGGAACGATCCACGAGTTCCCCGCCGAACGCGCCGACGGTATGGAGATCCAGGAGGACCACGTCGACGAGCTCTCCCGACGGCGAGCCCAGCGCACTGGTTGAGCCGCGCGTCGCGGCAGGGCGCCCGGCGGGCCGGATGACGGCTCGGTATCCCCGGAGCGGCCCGAGGTGACCACGCCGGGTGACCCCGGCGCCGCGTCGGAGGGGCGGCCGAGGTCCAGTGCGCGGGACGATCCGCACGGGCAGGGGCGGGCGCGCCACGGCCGGGTAGGCTGACGCGTGTAGTCGTAGGACTCCACGCGGGAGAGTCCGCACCGCATGCCGGTGCGGCGCCGAAGGAGCAACTTTCCCCGGAACCTCTCAGGCAGCCAGGACCGCGTGGACGAGACACCTCTGGAAAGAGGGTGGGTGAGCGGGCGGGTTCCGACCCGGCGTTGACCAGCCCCGCCGACGGTGCAAGTCCGGTGCTGGTGGACCGGGCGAAGCTCTCAGGCACCCGCGCGCCGGGTAGCGACAGAGGGGGAGCCCTCGCCATCCTGCCCGGAGGCGGGAAGCCCGACGACTACCGAGGTCCGGTCATGACGACGTCAGAGCACGCCCTCCGCCCCACACCAGCCCTCTCCGAGTTGGAGCGAGCCACGCCGTTCGCCGACCGCCACATCGGCCCGGACGACGCGGGACTGGCCCGGATGCTGTCGGTCGTCGGGGTCGGCTCGCTCGAGGAGCTCGCCGACCGCGCGGTGCCGGCGGACATCCGCGACGACAGCCCGGCCGTGGGGCTCGAACGGCCGCTGTCCGAGCACGAGGTCCTCGCGGAGCTGCGCGGCCTGGCGGCCAGGAACCGGCCGATGGTCCAGATGATCGGTCTCGGATACCACTCCACGATCACCCCGCCGGTGATCCGGCGGAACGTGCTGGAGAACCCGGCCTGGTACACCGCCTACACCCCCTACCAGCCCGAGATCTCGCAGGGGCGGCTGGAGGCCCTGCTCAACTTCCAGACCGTGGTGGCCGACCTCACCGCCCTGCCCGTCGCCAACGCCTCGATGCTCGACGAGTCCACCTCCGCCGCCGAGGCCATGACCCTGCTGCGCCGGGCCGGCCGGTCCCGGTCCGACCGGTTCCTGGTGGACGCGGACACCCTCCCCCAGACCGTGGAGGTGCTGCGGACCCGGGCCGAACCCCTCGGGATCGAGCTGGAACTCGTGGAGCTGGGCGGCGACGCGGCCCTGCCCGAGGGGGACTTCTTCGGTCTCCTGCTCGCCTACCCCGGCGCCTCCGGCCAGGTCGTCGACCTCGAGGCCGTCGTCGAGGCCGCCCACGAGCGCGGCGCCCTGGTCGCGGCCGCCACCGACCTGCTGGCGTTGACCCTGCTCCGCCCGCCGGGTGAGTTCGGGGTGGACGCGGTGGTGGGCTCGACCCAGCGTTTCGGGGTGCCCCTCGGTTTCGGCGGGCCGCACGCGGCGTTCCTCTCCGTCCGGGAAGGGCTCCAACGGCAGCTGCCCGGGAGGCTGGTGGGGGTCAGCGTCGACGCGGACGGCGCCACGGCGTACCGCTTGGCCCTCCAGACCAGGGAACAGCACATCCGCCGCGAGAAGGCCACCAGCAACATCTGCACCGCCCAGGTGCTGCTGGCCGTGGTGGCCGCGATGTACGCCGTCCACCACGGAGCGGAGGGCCTGCGCACCATCGCGCTGCGCACGCACCGGATGGCCGTGGTGCTGGCCGAGGGGCTGCGGCGGGCCGGGCTCCGCGTGGTCCACGACCACTTCTTCGACACCGTCGTCGTGGAGGTGCCGGGTCGCGCGGAGCGGGTGGTGGCCGCCGCACGCGACCTCGGCGTCAACCTTCGGCTCGTCGACGCCGACCACGTCGGCGTGTCCTGCGGGGAGGACACCACCCGCGGCCACCTCGACCTCGTCTGGCGAGCGTTCGGGTCGGACGCCTCCGTGCCGTCCGACCCGCGGCCCGACGTCGACGACCTGGACCGGCGGACACCGGACGCGGTCCCGGACGGGCTGCGCCGTACCAGCGGCTACCTCACCCACCCGGTCTTCGAGGCGCACCGGTCGGAGACCGCGCTGCTGCGCTACCTGCGCCGACTCGCGGACTCGGACCTGGCCCTCGACCGCACGATGATCCCGCTCGGTTCCTGCACCATGAAGCTGAACGCGACCGCCGAGATGGAACCCATCACGTGGCCCGAGTTCGCCGGGCTGCACCCCTTCGCCCCCGCATCCGACGCCGCCGGGCTGCTGTCCGTGGTCGAGGACCTGGAACGGTGGCTGGCCGAGATCACCGGGTACGACGCGGTGAGCCTCCAGCCCAACGCCGGGAGCCAAGGCGAGTTCGCCGGACTGCTGGCGATCCGCGCCTACCACCGCGACCGGGGCGAGCCGCACCGCGACGTCTGCCTGATCCCCGCGAGCGCCCACGGGACCAACGCCGCGAGCGCGGTGATGGCGGGCATGCGCGTCGTGGTGGTCCGCTGCGACGAGTCCGGGAACGTCGACCTCCCGGACCTGCGCCGGCTCGTCGGGGAACACCGCCACGACCTGGCCGCCATCATGATCACCTACCCCTCGACCCACGGCGTCTACGAGGACACCGTCCGCGAGGTGTGCGCCGAGGTGCACGACGCCGGCGGACAGGTCTACGTCGACGGGGCCAACCTGAACGCGTTGATCGGCCTGGCCCGCCCGGGCCGGTTCGGTGCCGATGTCTCCCACCTGAACCTGCACAAGACGTTCTGCATCCCGCACGGCGGAGGTGGACCGGGAGTGGGGCCGGTCGGCGTCCGGGCGCACCTGGCGCCCTTCCTGCCCAACCACCCCCTCCAACCGGCGGCCGGACCGGCGACCGGGGTCGGGCCGATCAGCGCGGCGCCCTGGGGGAGCGCCTCCATCCTGCCGATCTCCTGGGCCTACGTGCGGATGATGGGCGCCGAGGGGTTGCGACGGGCCACCCTCACCGCCGTCGCCGCCGCGAACTACGTCGCTGCTCGGCTGTCGCCCCACTACCCGGTGCTCTACACGGGCGCGGGTGGCCACGTGGCCCACGAGTGCATCCTCGACCTGCGTGAGCTGACCAGGACGACCGGGGTGACGGTCGACGACGTCGCCAAGCGCCTCGCCGACTACGGCCTGCACGCCCCCACGATGTCCTTCCCGGTCGCCGGGACCCTCATGGTCGAGCCGACCGAGAGCGAGGACCTGGCGGAGCTCGACCGCTTCTGCGACGCGATGATCGCCATCAGGGGGGAGATCGACCGGGTCGGTTCCGGGGAGTGGCCGGCCGAGGACAACCCGTTGCGCAACGCGCCCCACACCGCGGCCTCCCTGGCCGGGGACTGGCGGCACCCCTACGAGCGGGAGCTCGCCGCGTTCCCCACCGGCCGCCACCGGGACAAGGTGTGGCCCCCGGTGCGGCGGATCGACGGTGCCCGTGGCGACCGCAACCTCGTCTGCTCCTGCCCGCCGCTGTCCGCCTACCAGGACTGAGCGGACCGGTCGTCGGGACAAACGGGTGTACGACCCCGGTGAACTGTTGGATCCGGCCGCTGGCGCGTCGTGGCGGCTGGCGCGCCGCGGCTGGTTGGTGGACCGAGCGGCGCTGCGCGCCCTGGTCGTGAAGCGGGACGAGGCGGTCCGGCGGGCGGCGGTGTCGGCGGACCGCCGGACCCGGGTGTCGGCCCGGGTCCGCGCCGCCGCTCGGGCCGGGGCCGACCTCGCCGCCCTCCGCTCCGAGGCGCGCGGGCTGAAGGAAGGGGAACGGGCGGCGCGAAGTGCGGCGCTGGCGGCGTCGGAGCGCCTCGCCGCGTTCCTGCTCGACGTGCCCGCGACTCCTGACGACCGGGTGCCCGACGGCGCCACCGAGGAGTGCGCGGTCGAGCTCCGCCGCTGGAGCGCGCCCGGTGCGGGTCTTCGGGCAGAGACGACCACGGCCGAGCGGCCCGGCGGCCGAACACCAGCCGATCCGGGCCGCACGAGCGTGACCAGGGCTCGCCTCGAACGGGTGGTCGGCGGGTTCCTGCTCGACCTGCACGGCACTCGCCACGGCTACGACGAGGTGTCCCTGCCGCTCCTCGTGGAGCCCGAGATGAGCCACCGGGGGCCCCGGGGACCCGCCGCGCCGGCCTCGCTGGTGGGCCTGACCTCCGCACAGGGGACGCGGTACGTCGCACCGGGCGGGGACATCGGGATGACGCTGGTCCACGCCGGGCGGAGCCTGCCGGTCGAGCGGCTGCCCCTCGCCCACGTCGCGCTGAGCCCCCAGCTGGGGGTGGACGACCTCCGCTCCCCCGGGGGCGGAGGAGCGAGCCAGCCCGGCGTGGGGCAGACCACGACCGTCGACCTGCTCCGCGTCTGCCTACCGGAGCGCCTCGACGTGGAGTTCCGCCGGCTGGTCGCCCATGCCGAGGAGTGCCTCCGACACCTGGAGCTGTCCCACCGGGTCCTGCTGGTGCCCGCCGGTGATCTCGGTTTCGCCGCGCGGCGGGCGGTCCGCATCCAGGTCTGGTCGCCGCGCCGTCGCCGCTACCACGACCTGACCACCATCTCCGACTGCGGCACCTTCCTGGCCCGGCGGACGAACACCAGGGTCAGGCCGCGCGAGGGCGGCCGCCAGTACGCCGGCATCGTGCACGGGGCGGCACTCCCCGTGGGGCCGACCGTGACGGCCCTCCTCGAGCAGCACGGGCGGACCGACGGTCTCGTGCGGGTGCCGGCCGCGCTCGTGGGCGGGCTGGTGGGGCGTCGGCTGCTCGCGGTCGTCTGACGGGGTCGAACGGCCAGGTCTGGACGCCCGGCGGGCGTCTCCGGTGGGGAGTGCCCGGCCCACGGCCGAGGGGTCAGGTACCCAGCAGTTCCCGCCACCGCGCTGTCACCGCGCCCGTCACCGCGCGCTCGGCGGGTTCGAGCGTGTCCATGGGCGTGGTCCAGGACAACCCGGGGGAGGGGTCCGGGTAGGCGGTCACCGAGGCCACCCGGAACCCGGCCTGGGCGAGGAAGCGTTGTGACGTTCGTTCGGTGAGGAAGTCCCCGAACCGTTGGGCCGCGCGCAGGGTCGCGGTGTCGCCGCTGGCGTCCTTCACCGACACCAACGGGAACTGCACGGACGGGGTGGGAGCCAGCGGCAGGCCCACGATGGCCTCGGGCGGCGCGTCCGCCCCGTCCTTGCCCACGTTGCGCCGGTAGAGGTCGACCTCGGCGACCGGGACCGCGGCGAGCGAGCCGGTGAGGGGCGTGTCCGCGCCGTCCATCATCTGGAGGGCCTCCCGGCCCGTGCTGGGCACGTCGGCGGGTTGCCCTCCGGCCACCGCCGCCAGGTGCTGCTGGGCGCTCGCCCCGTCGAGGACGTCCTCGGTGACCGGGCCGGACTCGGACCCGCTGCTCGTCGCCAGCACGGCCTGGAGCGCGAGCTGGCTGGCGCGGTTCATCGCCGGGTCGGGCACGGCCAGGGAGAAGGTGCCCCACTCCGCGCGCTGCACACCGCCCCAACCGGTGGCGAGGGCCATCCCCGCGACGGTCTCCCAGGTCGCCTCGCCCTCCTGGAGGGCGGCCGCGCCGGCGGCCGGCACGGCGAGCAGGACCGGGCTGCTCGCGACGATCTGCGGCTGCGATCCGAGGACGGCGTTGTTCTCGCTGGCCAGGCGGTCCGTCCAGACCGTGGAGTCGGGGATCCAGGCGGCGGGCCGAGGCCCCGCCAGCTCCTCGTCCCACTCCTCGCCGGTGAGCCCGTCGACGACGGCGGCGGATGACGCGGTGTGCACCTCGGCCCGCACGCAGTGGTTCTGCACGCGCGGCGAGGAGGCGTTCCACTGCTCGGCCGCTGCGGTGACCGGTTCGGTCATGCTCGCCGTGACGGTGACGGGCAGGACCAGCTCACCCGCCGAACAGTTCTCCGCCTCGGCGTCGGCACGCCGGTCGACCATGTCGCTGAGCGCGCCGTAGCCGATGACGCCCAGGACGGAGACCACCACGAGACCGAGGACGAACAACGGCCAACCGGCGATCTTCCGTCGGAAGCCGAGTCCAGTTCCGCGATGTCGCGCCATTAAGTGTCCTCTCTAGCCACCTGTTCGTGTCAGATGGCTTCAAAAGGTAACGAAAATTGCGTGGCTGATTCCACGAAGCCGCATTGGTTCCCGAAGACCTTAGCCCATGAGAGGCAAGGGACGTGTTAATCCGGTTGCGCAACGTTAACCCCGGCGGGCGGCAGTCGGGTAATGGTTACCCGGCGGGCGCCGCGCCCGCCGCGTCGGCTCACTCCCGGGGGGCAGCGGTGAGCCTCGCGCGTGGCACCGGGGGTCATGACGACCCGGACAGGCGGGAGGGGGGTGGCGAGAGCCACCCCCCTCCCGGTCGCGCACTGTCAGTGAGCACCCACGTGCATCGCGTCGCGCACGGTGCCGACGTACTCCTCCAACAGATCCTCCAGTGCCACCACACCCAACAGGCGACCGTCCTTGTCGACCGCCCTCGCCAGGTGGCTCTGCGCCCGGCGGAGCGTGGTCAGGGCGTCGTCGAGACGGTCCTCGGCGGACACGACCGGCAGGCCCCGGACGCGGCTGGCCGCGACCGGGGTCGACGGGTCGGCGCCGGCCTGGTCCAACACGTCCTTCACGTGCAGGTAACCGGCGAGACCCCCCTCGTCGTCGAGGATGGGGAAGCGGGAGAAGCCCGTGGTGGACACCACCCGCTCCACGTCCCCCACGGTCGGGTTCCGGGGAAGCGTCGTCAGCTCACCGGTCGGTACGAGCACCTCCGCCACCGTGCGCTCGGCGGACGACAGGGTCTTGGCCAGCCGACGGTGCTCCGAGTCGTCCAGGAGGCCCTCCTTGCGCGACTCGGTGATCAGCAGCGCCAACTCGTCCGAGGTGTAGGCCGAGCCCAGCTCGTCCTTCGGTTCGACCTTCGCCAGCCGCAGCACCCCGTTCGCCGCGACGTTGAACAGGGAGATCAGCGGCTTGGTCAGCCGGACGAAGAGGACGTGCGGCGGCACCAGCCACAGCGCCAGGCGCTCCGGCGTGGCGATGGCCAGGTTCTTCGGGACCATCTCACCTATCAGCAGGTGCGCCAGGCCCACCAGGGACAACGCGATGATGAACGCGATGGTGTGGAGCAGGAACGCCGGGATCGCGAGTGGGCCCAGCGCCCGTTCGATCATCACCGCGACCGCCGGCTCGCCGAGCCGGCCCAGCGCCAGTGAACAGATGGTGATGCCCAGCTGAGCACCGGCCAGCATCAGCGACGCGTTCTTCCCCGCGTCCAGCACCACCCGCGCTCGGGTGGTGCCCTGTTCGAGCATGGCCTCCAGGCGGTCCCGGCGGGAGGACAGCAGGGAGAACTCGGCGCCGACGAAGAAGGCGTTCAGCGCCAGCAACACGACGATCAGCGTGATCGCGACCCAACCGCTCACCGTGCGACCTCCTCACGGGCCGAAACGGCCCCCTCCAGCGCCGGGGTTCGCGCCGCCTCCGTCCGCACCACCCGCACCTCGGCGATGCGGTGGCGGTCCATCCGGGTGACCGTCAGCTGCCAGCCCTCGACGGCGATGTCGTCGTCCACGGAGGGGATCCGGCCGAGCCTGTCGAGGACGAACCCGGCCAGGGTCTCGTAGTCGCCCTCGGGCAACACCAGGCCGGTGGCCTCGGCGAGCTCGTCGTCCCGGAGCAGGCCCGAGATCAGCCAGCTCTCCTCGCCCAGCGGGCGAACGGCCGGGACCTCGCGCCGGTCGTGCTCGTCCCGCACGTCACCGACGATCTCCTCGATGACGTCCTCCACGGTCACCAGGCCGGCGCTGCCGCCGTACTCGTCGACGACCATCGCCAGCTGGAGCCCCGAACCACGCAGCCGGTTCAGGAGGGTGTCACCGTCCAGCGAGTCCGGAACGGTGGGAACCGGCCTGGCCAGGGACGACACCCGGATCCTGCCTCGCTCGGCCGCCGGGATCCCGAAGGCCTGCTTGACGTGCACCACGCCGCGCACGTCGTCGAGGTCGACACCGTGCACGGGGAAGCGGGAGTACCCGGTCCGCCGGCCCAGCTCGACGAGCTCGTCCACCGTGGCGTCCGGCCCGAGGGAGGCGATGCGGACGCGGGGGGTCATCAGGTCACCGGCGGTGCGCTCGCCGAACCGCAGTGACCTGCCCAGCAACGCCGCCGTACCGGCGTCGAGGGTGCCCTGGGCGGCGCTGGCCCGCACGATGGAGCTGATCTCCTCCGGGGAACGCGCCGAGCGCAGCTCCTCGATGGGTTCGACCCCCAGCTTGCGGACAAGCCAGTTCGCCGCGTTGTTGCTGCCGTCGATCACCCAACGGAAGATCCGGGTGAACGCCGAGTAGACGCCGACGACCGCGCGGGCGGTGGCCAGCGGACGGGAGATGGCCAGGTTCTTCGGGACCATTTCCCCGAAGATCATGGACAGGGAGGTGGCCAGGAAGAGCGCGATGGCCAGTGACAGGCCGCCCACGAGGCCTTCTGGCATCCCGAGCGCGCTCAGGCCGGGGCTGATCAGCTGGGCGATGGCCGGCTCGGCCATGTACCCGGTGACCAGGGTCGTGATGGTGATGCCCAGCTGGGCACCGGAGAGCTGGAAGGACAGCGTGCGGTGGGCCTGCTGCACGTTGCGCGCCCGGCGGTCGCCGACCTGCCGCACGTGCGTGTCGACCGTGCTCCGCTCCAGCGTGGTCAGGGAGAACTCGGCGGCGACGCAGACGAAGGTGCCCGCGGTGATCACGACAACGCCGAGGAGAAGGAGAACGCTGATCAGTACGTCGTTCATCGGACACCCCGGAAGGGGGCGGCCGGGCTGGGACAGCCGGGTTGGTGACCCGGCTTGCTACTGCTACCGGGTGAGTCGGCTTCCGGCACGGAAGTCATCACTCCTCAGTATTCGAGTTGGTGTTAAACGCAGCCAGTGTAAGGGTGAACGGGCGGAAACTGGACGCCCTGCCCGCCGGATCGTGGCGCATTTCCCCTCCTCAGGAGGTTGCGGGCCGCACGTTCCGTGATTTCGCCCACTGTCCGTCACCGCCCGTGTCGCCCTCGTTCCGAGTTGTGCCCGACCGCGCGTCACCGCACGGTGGGGAGGCCGGAGCGGCGTCCGTCCGGGTGGACCGGCGGGGGAGGTGCGCGGTGACCGGGAGCGACGGAGGGAAGTCGGACGGCGGCTTCCTCGGGCAACCACGGGGCCTGGCCACCCTCTTCTTCACCGAGATGTGGGAGCGCTTCTCCTTCTACGGCATGCGGGCGATCCTCGCCTACTACCTCTACTACTCGGCCGTCGACGGCGGCCTGGGCATGCCGCGGTCGTCGGCGTTGGCGCTGGTCGCCGCCTACGGGTCCGCGGTCTACATGGCCAGCGTCGCCGGTGCCTGGGTGGCCGACCGGCTGCTCGGCACGCAACGAGCGGTGCTCTACGGCGGGGTGCTCATCATGTGCGGGCACATCACGCTCGCGATCGTTCCCGGGATGGCGGGGGTGGCGGGTGGGCTCGGCCTGATCATCGTCGGGACCGGACTGCTGAAGTCCAACGTCACCGCCATCGTCGGCACGCTCTACCAGGTGGGTGACCAGCGCAAGGACGCCGGTTTCTCGCTGTTCTACATGGGCATCAACCTGGGGAGCTTCGTCGCGCCGCTGCTCACCGGGCTGGCGGCGAGCAGGGCGGACTTCCACCTCGGTTTCGGGCTTGCCGCGATCGGCATGGCCCTGGGCCTCGTCCAGTACGTGCTCGGCCGGAAGCACCTCGGGCAGGCCAGCCAGGAGCCCACCAACCCGCTCGAACCCGCGGAGCGGCGGTGGCTGCTGCCCCGGCTCGGCCTCGCGGCGCTGGCCGCGGCGGGGGTGCTCGCGGTGCTCGCCCTCGGCGGCTGGCTGACCTCCGGCCGCGTCGTCAACCTGTTGAGCCTGCTGTCGGTGCTGCTGCCCGTCGGCTACTTCTGGGTCATGCTGCGCAGCCGGCGCCTGGACCGGGTCGAGCGCGACCGGGTCCTCGCCTTCGTGCCCCTGTTCGTGGCCAGCGTCATGTTCTGGACGCTCTTCGAGCAGCAGTCCACCGTGATCGCGGCCTTCGCTGACAGCAGGGTCGACCGCGACCTCCTCGGTTTCGAGATCCCGCCCAGCTGGTTCCAGTCCGTCAACCCCGTCGCCATCCTCCTGCTGGCGCCGCTGTTCGCCCTGCTGTGGACCAGGCTGGGCGCACGGCAGCCCGGGACGCCCACCAAGTTCTCCGGCGGTCTCGTCCTGGTCGGGGTGTCGTTCCTGGTCATGATGCTGGCCAGCGCGACCCTGCCCGAGGAGGGCGCCAACCCGCTCTGGCTGGCCGGGGCCCTGGTCGTCATGACCTGCGGGGAGTTGCTGCTCTCCCCGGTGGGGCTGTCCGTCAGCACCTCGCTGGCACCCCGGGCCTTCGCCGCGCAGATGGTGGGGCTCTTCATGCTGTCGGTGGCCGCCGGTTCGGGTGTCGGTGCCCAGCTGGTCCGGCTGTACTCCCCGGAGTCCGAGTTGCTCTACTTCGGCGTGCTCGGGCTGGTGGCGGTGCTGCTCGGCGTGTCCCTGGTCCTGGCCGCCCCGCTGATCCGGCGCCGGATGCACGGCGTGCGCTGAACCCGGGCACGTCGTCGGGGGCCGACCACCACCGACCCGGTCGTCACGCCCTGGCGCTGTGCCGCCGCACCGACTCCTCGACCAGGTCGAGCACCGGCTCGAGGTCGTCGGCGGGCAGACCCATCGCCAGGTGCGAGACCAGCCCCTCCAGGACCAGCTCCAGGTAGCTGGTGAGCACGTCGATGTCGACGTCGTCGCGCAGCTTGCCCGCCGCGCGCTGCCGGGCCAGCCGCTCGCGGGTGGCGACGGTCAACTCCTTCGACCGCTCGGCCCACCGCGCCCGGAAGTCCGGGTCGGTGCGGAGGCGGCGGGAGACCTCCAGCCGCGTACCCAGCAGGTAGGAGGGGTGCGCGTCGCCCTCGACGTCCGGCGGGGCCGCGATCAGGTTGCGCATCACCTGCACCAGGCCCTGCTCCGCCACCACCTCGGCCATCCGGTGCGCGTCGTCCTCGGCGAGGGCGAGGAACAACGACTCCTTGTCCTTGAAGTGGTGGAAGATCGCGCCTCGGGACAGCCCGGTCGCCTCCTCCAACCTGCGGACCGTGGCCCCCTCGTATCCGTGACGGGCGAAGCACGCCCGCGACCCGTACAGGATCTGGCGGCGGCGCGCGTCGAGGTGGTCCTGGCTGACCCGTGGCATGGGGAGATCGTCGCAGTCGACGACATCGAGGTCCAACCAGCCGGTACCTCCGCCGGCGCGTCCTCGGTCACACCGCCCCGGCTCGCTGACGGGGATGCGCGCTCCGCGGATGAGGTGTAGTTTCGGTAGTCGTCCGACTACCTGGGGTGATGTCGATGGCGTCCACGCGGAACCCGCGGGATGTGGTCAGCAGCGCACGTCCGGCCGGAAACGTCGAGTCCGCCAGGATTCGCAGCCGCGTGGAGGCCGAGGCCTATGTCGCCTCCGTCTGCTTCAAGCACGGCCCACCGCGGCTGGCGGGAGTCGAGCTCGAATGGACGGTCCACCACCACGACGATCCCACCCGGCCCGTACGCGCGGAGCACCTCGCGCTGGCCCTGGGTCCGCACGCCCCACCCTCACTGGTACCGGACAGCCCCCACGTCCCCCTCGCCGCTCGGTCGGTCGTCACCGTCGAGCCCGGCGGGCAGGTGGAGATCTCCACGGCGCCGAGGACGGCCGCCTCCGACCTGATCGCGGCCACCTCCGCCGACATCGACCAGCTCCGCCGCCTGCTGGCGGCGGTCGGCCTCGAACTCGGGAGCCAGGGGACCGACCCGCACCGTCCGGTGCGGCGCCTCCTGCGCACCCCGCGCTACGCGGCCATGGAGACGAACTTCAACCGCCGGGGACCGGCGGGGCTCACCATGATGTGCAGCACGGCCGGCCTCCAGGTGTGCCTGGACGCCGGGGAGGGCGGGCAGGTGGCCGCCAGGTGGGCGGCGGTCCACGCGCTGGGTCCCGTCTTCCTCGCCGCGTTCGCCAACTCGCCGACCCTGAGCGGGATCCGCAGCGGGTGGGCCTCCACCAGGATGCTGACCCTGTACAACACCGACCCACCCCGCACCCGCCCCGGCGGCCCGTCCGCCGACCCGGGCGCAGCCTGGGCGCGGAGGGCCTTGGAGACCCCGGTGTTGTGCGTCCGGGAGCGGGAGGAGCCGTGGCCGACGCCGATCGGCGTCACCTTCGGCGACTGGATCGACGGCGCGCTCCACCGGAGGCCCACGTTCGAGGACCTCGACTACCACCTGACGATGCTCTTCACCCCGGTCCGACCGCGCGGCTACCTGGAGATCCGCTACCTCGACATCCAGCCGGACGAGGACTGGGTGGTCCCGGCCGCCCTGGTCCTCGCCCTGTTCGCGCGGGATCGCACCGTCGACCGGCTGCTGGAACTCACCGAACCCGCTCGCGGCCGCTGGTTGACCGCGGCCTGCCAGGGCCTGCACGACCCGGTGCTGGCCAGGACCGCCACGTCCGTCCTCACCCTGGCCCTCCAGGGCCTGCGTGACCTCGGTCTGCCGCCACCGGTCCTCGACCACGTCGTGCGGCGCACCGACCAGCTCGTCCACACCCGGGTACCCCGGGTGCTCGGCGCCTGACCGGAGGTGACGACCCATGTCCTTCTCCCCACCCGGCACCAGCGTGGGACCTGACCGCCGAGACGAGGACGCCCTGCGCGACCGGGTCGCGCGGGAGCTCGACCGGGCACGCCGGCGCACCCGGTACCTGACCGAGGCCGTCGACGACGGTGACCTCCGCCGGCAGCACTCGCCCCTGATGTCCCCCCTGGTGTGGGACCTCGCCCACGTGGGCAGCCAGGAGGAGCTGTGGCTGGTCCGCGACGTCGGGGGTCGCGTCCCCCTCCGACCCGACATCGACGACCTCTACGACGCGTTCCGCCACGCGAGGGCGGACCGACCGGCCCTGCCGCTCCTCTCCCCGGTGGAGGCCAGGGGGTACGTGGCTTCGGTGCGGGCCAAGGTGTTGGACGTCCTGGCCGGCGTTCCGCTGCGGGGGCGTCGCCTGGTCGCCGACGGCTTCGCGTTCGGCATGATCGTGCAGCACGAGCAGCAGCACGACGAGACGATGCTGGCCACCCACCAACTCCGGAGCGGCGAGCCGGTGCTGACCGCACCGCCGGTGCCCGGTCCCTCCGTGCCGCCTGGTCCGGACGAGGTGCTGGTCCCGGCGGGGACGTTCACGATGGGCACGTCGGTGGAGCCGTGGGCGCTGGACAACGAACGGCCGGGGCACCCGGTGCGCGTGCCCGCCTTCCACCTGGACACGAAGGCCGTCACCAACGCCCGTTTCGTCGAGTTCATCGAGGACGGCGGCTACGAGCGGCCCGAGTTGTGGAGCGAGGAGGGGTGGGCGGCGTGCCTCGCGTCCGCACTGCGCGCGCCCCTGTTCTGGCGGCGGGACGGCGACGGGCGGTGGTGGCGGCGGGTGTTCGGCCGTTGGGAACCGGTGTCCCCCGAGGAGCCGGTGGTGCACGTGTCGTTCCACGAGGCCGAGGCGTTCGCGACCTGGTGCGGCAGGAGGTTGCCCACCGAGGCCGAATGGGAGAGGGCCGCGCGGTTCGACCCGAGGAGCGGGGAGACCCGCCGCTACCCCTGGGGCGACGAGGCACCCACCGACCGGCACGCCAACCTCGGCCAACGGCACCTGCGCCCGGCCCCCGCCGGGGCGTTCCCGGCCGGGACGTCGCCACTGGGCGTCCACCAACTGCTCGGCGACGTGTGGGAGTGGACCAGCACCCCGTTCCGGGGTTACCCGGGGTTCGCGGCCTTCCCGTACCGCGAGTACTCCGAGGTGTTCTTCGGCGAGGAGTACCGCGTGCTGCGGGGCGGCAGCTTCGGCACCGACCACGCCGTCGCCAGGGCCACCTTCCGCAACTGGGACTACCCGGGGCGGCGGCAGATCTTCGCCGGGTTCCGCTGCGCGCGGGACGCCAGCCCCGAGGAGGTGGACTGACCGTGTGCCGACACCTGGCCTACCTGGGGCCGGCCATCCCGCTGCACGACGTGGTGGTCGCGGCGAAGCACTCCCTGTACCGGCAGTCGTGGGCGCCCCGCGACATGCGCGGTGGCGGCACCGTCAACGCCGACGGTTTCGGTGTCGGCTGGTACCCGAGCGTGCCGGGGCCGCCCGTCCGGTACCGGCGCGCCGGGGCGATCTGGGCCGACCCCGGGTTCGCCGAGCTGGCCGGCGGGCTGTCCGCCGGGGCGGTGCTCGCGGCGATCCGCTCGGCGACCACCGGGATGGCACCGGGAGAGGCGGCGTGCGCCCCCTTCCGCATCGACCGGTGGCTGTTCAGCCTGAACGGCCGCATCGCCGGCTGGCCGGACTCGGTCAACGCCCTCGCCGCCACCCTTCCCCCGGCCACGCTGGCCGCCCTGCCCGCCGCCACCGACACGGCCCTGCTGTGCGCGTTGCTGGCGCGACGGCTCCACGCGGGCGAACGACCACCGGAGGCCGTCGCCGACCTCGTGACCACCGTCCTCGACCTCGCCCCCGAATCCCGGCTCAACCTGCTCCTCATCGACGGCACCAGCGTCGTCGCCACCACCTGGACCCATTCGTTGTGGGTCAGGCACGACCTCGGCCACCAGCTGACGATCGCCTCCGAACCGACCTGTGAGGAGCCCACCTGGCAGCAGGTCCCGGACGGCTCGCTCATCCAGGGCAACCTGCACCACCTGCGGGTCGAACCGTTGGCACCGGCAGGGGCGGTGATCTCGTGAGGAGCCCCGTCTTCGACGTCCGCCTCGACGAGCGGGCGGCAGCCGAGGCGTTGCGCGCCGACGTGCGGGTGGGGCTCACCGACGTCCCCCGGTGGATCTCACCGACGTGGTTGTACGACAGCCGGGGCAGCGAGCTGTTCGACGAGATCACCCAGTTGCCGGAGTACTACCCGACCAGGGCCGAGCGCGCGGTCCTGCGGCGGGCGGCACCCGAGATCGCGGTGTCGGCCAGGGCGAACACCCTCGTGGAGCTGGGATCGGGTTCCGCGGACAAGACCCGCCTCCTGTTGGACGCGATGACCGCCCTCGGCGACCTGCGCAGGTACGTGCCCGTCGACATCTCGATGTCGGCACTCCGCCAGTCCAGCACCGAGATCGCCGCCGACTACCCGGAGCTGGACGTGCACGGGGTGCTCGGCGACTTCACCCGCGAACTCGGCCCGCTGCCGGCCGAGGGGTCCCGCCTCGTGGCGTTCCTCGGGG
This sequence comes from Actinoalloteichus caeruleus, assembly GCF_049311605.1. Classification (NCBI taxonomy): domain Bacteria; kingdom Bacillati; phylum Actinomycetota; class Actinomycetes; order Pseudonocardiales; family Pseudonocardiaceae; genus Actinoalloteichus; species Actinoalloteichus caeruleus. The sequence continues at coordinate 3,933,088 of NZ_CP186005.1, read as the reverse complement.
GGACGGTGGGCAACCTCGACCCGGACCAGCGCCGGCTCTTCTACCGCACGGTGCGGTCCCACCTGCGGACCGGCGAGTGGCTGCTGGTCGGCGCGGACCTGGTGAAGGACCCGGCGACGCTGCTGCGGGCCTACGACGACCCGGCGGGAGTCACGGCCGAGTTCGACCGCAACGTGCTCCGCGTCCTCAACCGGGAACTCGACGGCGACTTCGACGTCGACGCCTTCGAGCACGTGGCCCGGTGGGACCCCCAGGAGGAGTGGATCGAGATGCGGCTGCGCGCCCGACGTCCGCTCCGCGTCCGGTTGGGCGCCCTGGACCTGACCCTCGACCTGGCCGGGGGAGAGGAGATCCGGACGGAGATCTCGGCGAAGTTCCGACCGGAGCGGGTGCGGTCCGAGCTGGCGGACGTCGGGTTCGCGGTGAACGCCGAGTGGACGGATCCGGAGCACGGTTTCACGGTGTTCCTGGCCGCCGCGACCTGAGCGGCGCTGGGCGCGGTTCCGGTCGCACGTCGTCGACGCCGTGCCGGCGACACGCGCGGTCCGGGGCGGGGAACGTCGCGGACCGTTCGGTCAGCAGTGGTCCAGCATCTCCAGCAGCGCCGCTCGTTCCGGCTCGGTCACGGTCAGCTCCCAGTGGTGCTTGACCGCGATCCAGTCCTGGGCGTAGGTGCACCAGTACCCGGTGGCCGGCGGCTTCCACTGGTCCGGGGTCTGGTCGCCCTTCGCCCGGTTCGAGGAGGCCGACACGGCGATCAGCTGCGGGGTGTCGAGGTCGTTGGCGAACCGCTCGCGCCGCTCGTCGTCCCACTCGTCCGCGCCGCTGCGCCACCCGGCGGCGAGTGGTACCACGTGGTCGATGTCCAGGTCCGAGGCGTCGTCGAACTCCTCGTCGTCGTACACGCTGTGCCAGGTGCCGGACTGCGAGCGGCACTCCTCGTCGGTGACGACGTCGACCCCGTCGCGGACCAGCACGGTCTCCCTGGTGTTGCAGTTGTCGCCCTGGCTGATCCAGTGCCGGAAGCGGTCCCGCGAGTACCCGCGCATCGGGCGTTCGGCGGCGATCTCCAGCTCGTCGAGCAGGGCGGCCGCGCCGTCGGCGTCTCCCGGGGTGGGAGCACCCTGGCCCGACCCGATCTCCTGTTCCTGGTCGTCGAGGAACGGCAGGTGGTCGCGGGCGACGTACCCCACCACCACGAGGGCCACCGCCACCAGGGTGATGAGCACGGACCGCACCGTGGTGTTCTGCTGCTTGCCGCCGGAACGGGACTGTCCTGTCATCCTCGCCTCACCCAGAGCGGGCCGTGGTGCCGAGCCCGAATGTGCACTGCCTGCCGGAGATCAGCCTATCGGGGGCTCAGGGGACCGATCACTTGCCTGATGAGGTGATTTCTGGTGACGGGCGAGCGGCCGGGCGCGGTCACCGGTCCCGCCGGCACCGGAGGGCGCGTTCCCGTGTTCCGGCGGTGGCACCGGGAACCGACGTCCGGTGTGGAGGCCGGTGCGGGGGCGGTGCCGGACCGCCGACGTCGGCGTCCGGCCGACCGGGGCGGCCAGCGCTCACCACGGCCCGATCGGTGGGCGTGCCCCTGACCAGGACGGGCCCCTGGCGGTCACCAGAACAGGCTGCGGGCGATCAACAGCACGGCGCTGAAGGCGGTGACACCCAGGAGAGCGCGGCGGAGGAGACCGGCGTCGACCACCCGCCGCAGCGGACCCGACAGGGCGAAGCCCGCCAGGAGGAAGGGCAGCAACGCGGCGGCGGCGACCAACTCCGTCGTGCCGACCTGACCGCCGACGGCGAGTGCCAGGACGGACAAGGTCGAGCCGAGGCAGAAGTACGCGCCCATCGTGGCGCGCACCTTCGGCCCTTTCTCCCGTTGGTACAGCAAGGCCACCGGAGGACCCCCGATCGAGGAGGCGGTACCGAAGACGCCACCCGCGGTGCCGGCCACCAGCAGCGCCCCACGAGTCGGGCTGGGACGCCAGGAGAGGACGGAGAGGACGACGCACACCAGCACTGACACGCCCACCACCACGGAGAACTCGCGCTGCGGCAACCAGACGACCGCCCAGACCCCGACAGCCGTGCCCGCCGCCCGACCGATCATCGCCCAACCCACGCCGCCCCAGTCGGTCGAGCGGTGCTCGCGGACGAGGGTCATGGCGGCGTGCAGCGTCCCCACCACGAGGAGGGGGACCGGTACCAACTCGGGAGCGATCATGATCAGGAACGGCGCGGCCAACAGGTTCATGCCGAGACCGACCGCTCCCTGGATGGTCGCCCCGACCATGACGATCAGACCTGCCACGAACAGGGCGGCCAGCGACATCGTTCCTCCCGAACTCAGGTGAAGCCCCTTCCCGGCAGCCAGGTGTGGCGTGCCCACGCCACACGATGTTCCGGCTCGTGGAAGGGTGCTTCCGTCACATGACCGCCTGCGGGCCGGCGCAACCCTAACGTGTGGTGCCCGGTGGGAACAGCCCGTTGAGGCGGACCGGGGGCGGACTCGGGGCCGCGCCCACCCGCCGCGCGGTACCACCTCCTCCGCCGGCTGACCCGAGCACCGGGTGACGACACTGGCAGCCCCGGCCAGGACCGGGAGCGAACCCCTCGGTGACCAGCGCGGAGGTGGCCAGCTGGGGTGGTGGGCCCCGGCCTGTCCGCTGGGCGGGCACCGAGATCGGCGGGGACGACGGGCTCGCGGGCCGACCCCGACCCCGTGGTGGGTGTGGCGGAGGACACCGCGCCGTCCCGTCGCCCGATATCGCCAGCGAACACCGCCCACGGCCACCGGCGGGCGACGGGTCACCCTGGCGCGTCACGGAGCCGCCCACCTGGACGTTGACCTTGGTTCTTCCGGCTGGCTACGCTTTTTCGGCTCGTCGGGGGCTCACGCACACTCGTGGAGGCAGCGATGGCCAGACGACCGACCTCACTCCTGGCGCTCGGGATCAGCCTCGTGCTGCTCGCCGGGGCTGCCGTCACCGCGACCGCCTCGTCCGACCCCACCGGCCGCGCCGCCCTCACCGCCGACCTCGACCGCATCCTCGACGATCCCCGGCTCGCGGGAGCGCGGACCGCGGTGGTGGTGCGGTCCGCGGAGACCGGTGAGACCCTGTACGACCGGGGCGGCTCCGACCTGCTGCTCCCCGCCTCCAACGGCAAGCTGCTCACCGCGGCGGCCGCGCTGTCCGCGCTGGGCCCCGACCACCGGTTCACGACCAGCCTGCACGCCGCCTCCCCGCCCAGGGGAGGCGCCCTCCCTGGCGACCTCCACCTCCGGGGGACCGGCGACCCGACCATGTTGGCCGAGGACTACGCGGAACTCGCCGAACGGCTGGTCGAGGCAGGGGTGCGGGTCGTGCGCGGCGACCTGGTGGCCGACGACACCTGGTTCGACGAGGTCCCGTTGGGGGTTGGCTGGTCCTGGGACGACGAGCCGTACTACTACTCGGCGCAGATCTCCGCGCTCACCGTCGCGCCGGACACCGACTACGACTCCGGGACCGTCGTCGTGCGCGTCGTGCCGGGCGACCAGCCCGGCGACCCGACGACCGTGGAGGTGGTACCCCCGACCGACCACGTCCGGGTCGTCAACCAGTCCACCACCGCGATGGCGGAGGACGCGGCCGGCTTCGCGGTGGAACGGCGACGGGGCGGCAACGACATCGTCGTGCGGGGCTCGCTGGCGGCGGGTTCCGGCCCGGTGGAGCGGTACAGCACCGTCGACGACCCCACCGGGTACGCGGCGGACGTGCTCCGGAGCGCTCTCGACGAGGCGGGGATCAGGGTGAACGGCGGGATCCGCCGTGGCGCGACGCCGGAGGACGCCGTTCAGCTCGCGGTCCGCGAGTCGATGCCGCTGCGGGAACTGCTGGTGCCCTTCATGAAGCTGAGCAACAACGGCCACGCCGAGATCCTCGTGAAGACCCTGGGGGCCGAGCTCCGGGGTTCCGGGACCTGGGCGGCCGGCACCGAGGTCCTCTCCGAGGAGCTGGCCGAGCTGGGCCTGCCCGCTGCCGGCTACCGGATGGTCGACGGATCGGGCCTGTCCCGGATGGACATGGTGACCGCCGGCCAGCTCGCCGACCTCCTCGTCCAGGCGCGCGAGGAGCCCTGGTTCGAGGTGTTCCTGGCGTCGCTACCGGTGGCCGGCGATCCCGACCGCCTGGTCGGGGGCACGCTGCGGTCGCGGATGGCCGGCACGGAGGCGGAGGGCAACGTGCTGGCCAAGACCGGTTCCCTGACCGGCGTGACGGGACTGTCGGGGTACGTCACCGCCACCGACGGCCAACCGTTGGTGTTCTCGATCCTGTCCAACAACTACCTCTCGCCCAGCCCGCGCGACGTCGAGGACGCCGTCGCGGTCCGGCTGGCGGAGTACCGGGGCGCGGAGGACCGGCCACTGCCCATGTCGCGTGCCACCGGCGCTCCGGTGTCGCCCTCGGACGACCCCGCGACCGGCGTCGACGAGTCCGTCCTCGAGTGCTCCTGGGTACCGGCTGGCTGCTGACACCCAGCGGGGCGCCACGCACCAGCACCGGACCGCCGTCGGGGCCGTCGGCACGGGCCCGGCGATACGAGAACGGCGCGGTGACCGCCCGGGTTCGGGGGTCACCGCGCCGCCGCGCTCGGCACGCCTGGATCAGCCGCGCACCATCTTCCGCAGCACGTACTGCATGATGCCGCCGTTGCGGTAGTAGTCCGCCTCGCCCGGGGTGTCGATCCGGACCACGGCGTCGAACTCGACCCGCTGCCCGTCCTCCCCGGTGGCGGTCACCCGGACGGTCCTGGGGGTGGAACCGTCGTTCAGCTCCGTCACCCCGCTGATGTCGAAGGTCTCGACACCGGACAACCCGAGCGACTCCACGCTCTCGCCCTCCGGGAACTGGAGCGGGAGCACCCCCATCCCGATCAGGTTCGACCGGTGGATGCGCTCGAAGGACTCCGCGATGACCGCGCGGACGCCCAGCAGCGACGTGCCCTTGGCCGCCCAGTCGCGGGAGGACCCGGATCCGTACTCCTTGCCCGCCAGGATGACCAGCGGCACGCCCGCCTCGGCGTAGGCCACGGAGGCGTCGTAGATCGTGGTCTGCTCACCGCCGGCCAGGAAGTTCCTCGTGAAGCCGCCCTGGACGTCGTCGAGGAGCAGGTTCCGCAGCCGGATGTTGGCGAAGGTCCCCCGGATCATCACCTCGTGGTTGCCACGACGGGAACCGTAGGAGTTGAAGTCCTTGCGCTCGACACCGTGCTCCCGCAGGTAGCGACCGGCGGGGGAGTCGGCCTTGATGGCACCGGCCGGCGAGATGTGGTCGGTGGTGACCGAGTCGCCGAGCCGGGCCAGCACGCGGGCACCGGCGATGTCGGTGACGGCCTCGGGCTCCATGCCCATGCCCTCGAAGTACGGGGGGCGGCGGACGTAGGTGGAGTCGGCGTCCCACTCGAAGGTCTTGCCCTCGGGGGTGGGCAGCGAACGCCAGCGGTCGTCACCGGCGAACACGTCGGAGTAGCCCTCGCTGAAGCCCTCCGCCGAGATCGCCGAGCCGATGACCTCCTGGACCTCCTGCGGGGAGGGCCAGATGTCCGACAGGTACACCGACTCGCCGTTCTGGTCGGTGCCCAGCGGTTCGGTGCTCAGGTCGAGGTCCATCGAGCCGGCCAGCGCGTAGGCCACCACCAGCGGCGGGCTGGCCAGGTAGTTCATCTTGACGTCCGGGTTGATCCGGCCCTCGAAGTTGCGGTTGCCGGAGAGGACGGAGACCACGGCGAGGTCGGCGTCGTTCACCGCCGTCGAGATCTCCTCCTGGAGCGGCCCGGAGTTGCCGATGCAGGTGGTGCAGCCGTAACCGACCAGGTTGAAGCCGAGCTTCTCCAGGTAGGGCAGGAGCCCCGCCCGCTCGTAGTAGTCCATGACGACCTTGGAGCCGGGGGCGAGGGTCGTCTTCACCCACGGCTTGGAGGACAGGCCCCGCTCGACGGCCTTCCTGGCCAGCAGCGCCGCCCCGATCATCACCGAGGGGTTCGAGGTGTTGGTGCACGAGGTGATCGCGGCGATCGCCACCGCGCCGTGGTCGAGCTCGAAGGTGCCGGCCTCGGTGGTGACCCTGGTCGGACGGCTGGGACGCCCGGCGGCGCCGTTCGCCGCGGACAGCACGGTCCGGGGCTTGCCGCCCTCGTCATCCGCGTGGGCGTAGGTGGGCGAGTCGCTGGCTGGGAAGGACTCCTCCACGGCCTCGTCCACGACGGACTCACCGGGGCTGACGTACTCGCCGATGGTGTTGCGGAACGCCTGCTTGGCCGCGGCCAGCTCGATCCTGTCCTGGGGGCGCTTCGGGCCGGCGATGGAGGGCACGACGGTGCCCAGGTCCAGCTCCAGGGTCTCGGAGTACAGCGGCTCGGCGTCGGGGTCGTGCCAGAGCCCCTGCTCCTTGGCGTAGGCCTCGACGAGCGCGACCTGCTCGGCGGACCGACCGGTCAGCTTGAGGTAGTCGATGGTCTCCCCGTCGACGGGGAAGATGGCGCACGTCGACCCGAACTCGGGGCTCATGTTCCCGATGGTCGCGCGGTTCGCGAGCGGCACCGCGCCCACGCCCGACCCGTAGAACTCGACGAACTTGCCGACGACACCGTGTTCCCGCAGCATCTCGGTGATCGTCAGCACCAGGTCCGTCGCGGTCGTGCCCGAGGGCAGTTCGCCGTGCAGCTTGAACCCCACCACCCGGGGGATCAGCATCGAGACCGGCTGGCCGAGCATCGCGGCCTCGGCCTCGATCCCGCCGACGCCCCAGCCCAGCACGCCGATGCCGTTCACCATCGTCGTGTGGCTGTCGGTGCCCACCAGCGTGTCCGGGTAGGCCTGCCCGCCACGGGTCATCACGACCCGGGCCAGGTGCTCGATGTTCACCTGGTGCACGATGCCGGTTCCCGGCGGGACCACCTTGAACTCGTCGAACGCGCTCTGGCCCCAGCGCAGGAACTGGTAGCGCTCGCGGTTGCGCTGGTACTCCAGGTCCACGTTGCGCTCGAAGGCGTCCGGGCTGCCGAAGATGTCCGCGATCACCGAGTGGTCGATGACCAGCTCGGCCGGGGCCAGCGGGTTCACCTTGCTGGGGTCACCGCCGAGCTGGGCGACGGCCTCCCGCATGGTGGCCAGGTCCACCACGCAGGGGACGCCGGTGAAGTCCTGCATGATCACCCGGGCCGGGGTGAACTGGATCTCGGTCGACGGGTCGGCCTTGGGGTCCCAGTTCACCAGCGCCCGCACGTGGTCGGCCGTGATGTTCTGGCCGTCCTCGGTGCGGAGCAGGTTCTCCAACAGGATCTTCAGGCTGAACGGGAGTCGGTCGGCTCCGGGCAGCGCGCTCAGTCGGAACACCTCGTGGGAGGCGTCGCCGACGGTGAGCGTGCCGCGCGCGCCGAAGCTGTCCTGGCTCGCAGGTGCGGTCACGTCAAACACTCCATCTCGCGACGGTGCAAGGTCAGTTCGGGAGACGGGTCAAGTCTGGCCCAGCCGGTTCTGCCGTGCCGATCGACCTCGCCGCAGCACAAACAGTACGCTTGTCCTTTTTTGGTTTTCAAGGCGGGGTGCGGTTTCCGGGTCGAGGTACCACCACGTCACGGAGCGGTTCGCGGGCGACCGGATCAGCGCGGGGCCGTCGCCAGCAGCGCGTCGATGTCCTCGGGCTCCACGCTGCTCAACACGACCGCCATCAGGTCGATCCCGGTGCGGAACGGGCTGACGTACCACTCGCCGTCCACCTCGACCGTCACGATCCCCGCCCCCAGCACGTTCTCGGCGAGACGCTCGATGAACGGCAACGCCTCCTGCGGGAACGCGGGGTCCTGCGACAGGCTCATCCGGGCCTGTTCCACCGGGCACAGCCGCTCCGAGCCCTGCGGTCCGGTGGCCTGGAGGCAGTCGCCATCCCGCTGGATCGACACCTGCTCGCCGTTCACCTCCAGGGACACGTGGTCGAGGGAGACCCGCGTCCCACCCGTCACGTCGGTGGTCGACGTGTTCAGCTCCACCAGGCGCGCCCCCGTCGGCTCGGTCTGCCCCACCGCCTCCAGCAGGAGCGGGCCGAGGTCGTGGACCACGGCCATCTCGTCGGGCGGCAGCAGTTCCACCAACCGGCGAACATCCACGTCCAACGCCGCCGTCACCAGCTGCTCGACGGCCGCCTCGGGGGAGTCAGCCCCGACGGCCGGGACGGAGTCCCTCGGCCACCCCATGCCCGACTCCCGCAGCGCGAAGTCCGCCACGGTGTAGAACATGCTCGGGTACCACTCGCCGTCGACCTGGATGGTCGCGATCCGCAGCGGCTGGCCGGTCTCCGGCAGGCTGGCCAGGTCGATGGTCTCGCTTTCGGCCGTGGTGTCCGGGAGCTCGGGCATGACGTCCAGGACCTTGTCCGAGAAGGGCATGTCCTCGGGCGACGCGCTCTCCAGGGTGAGCGTCCCGGAGGACACCGAGTTGATGACGAGGTGCTCGTTCACCCGTTCCTCGGCCGCCTCGTCGAACGCCAGACCCTCGAGTGAGCCATTGAAGCTCAGCGCGGCGGGGTCGGCGGACTCGTCGAAGATCCCGATCCGGGTCAACTCCCCGGTCATGATCTCGAAGTAGTCGGCGCTCAGCCTGGCCTCCGCCGGTGCGAGCGACTCGAGGAGGCCGACGGCGTCCTCCTGCTCGACGGCCGTGAGCAGCCGACTCGCCGCGCTGGCCGGATCAGCCTCACCGGACGCCGCGGCGGAACCGTTGCCGAAGGCGAAGTAGCTGCCCACGGCCGCCGCGCCCACCGCGACCACACCAACCAGCGAACCGACGAGCAGGCCGGTGCGCCGGTTCTTCGCCGGCGGTGGCTGACCGGGGCCGCCGGGAAAACCACCGGGGCCGCCGGGCGGTAACTGCCCCGGGTAGGGCTGACCCTGCTGCGGGTACTGGTAACCCTGCGGCGGCTGCGGGTGGCCGCCACCGTGTGGCGGGGTTCCCGGGGGCGGCCCAGCCGGCCCAGGGGCGTACGGGGCATGCTGGTCCGGGCCGGGCTGCTCAGGCTGCCACGGGTTTCCGAGTCCCGGTGGGTAGGTCACGTCACTTCTCCTGTTGCCGATGGAACGTCGTCCGGTGGACGACGAGCGCGCCGAGGCTGCCGATGAGGACCACGACCGCCCCCAGTGCGGTCGTGACGGGGCCGAGGGCCATGACCGTGATCAGGCCGGCGCTGGTGATCCCTTGGACGCTCGCGATGACCCCCACGGTTCCCGCGAGGAGCGAGAAAACCACGCCGAGCGCCGCACCCGTCCTCGACCACCCCGCCAGGTGCAGCAGCAGGATCGCCGCCGCAAGGGGGACCAGCATCGGCCACCCGGGGAGCAGGTACTCCACCGGAGTGCCCTCCACCAGGCCGAACCGGCGCAGCACTCCCACGGTCTGGTGGCTGTCCCGGTACGTCGAGCCGGACCTCAACCACGGCAGGAACGTGCCCACCACCGCCACGACCAGTCCGGCACCACTCACCACCGAGGCGGTCCTCCCGGCCTTCGCACGCACGGACGCAGTCTCGCAGCTCACCCGGACGGGCGAAACGACTCCGGCGGTCGGAGCCGGAACCACCCCGAGATGAGCAGCGGTTCTCCTGCGCCCGGCGTGATGTACGTGACTGGTGGGACAGCTGCGACGAATGGCCACTCCTGATGCCCTGGTGCACAGTTGCTCACGCGATGGCGAGGTGTCCGGGGCGACCCACCGCGACGCGCACGACGGTGGTGAGTGCCCGGGCTGGTCGGCGGGGGTGAGCACGGTGCGGGCACGTGAACCGGTACGAGGACTGCTCGTCGGTGGCCTGGGCGCGCTGCTCACGGTCGGCCTCGCCGGATCGTCCCTGGCCGCACCGCCGCCCAACCCCTCGGACTCCGACATCGACGGCCAACGGGCGGAAGTCGACGCGAACGCGGCCAGAGTCGGGCGCCTCACCGGCCGGCTGGCCGAGGTCGAGGCGCGACTGGATGCCGTGCTCACCGAGGTGGCGCTGCGCCGCGAGGACGCGAGCCGAGCACAGGTGGACCTCGACAGGGCGCGGTGGCGCCACCAGGAGGCGGAGGACAGGGCCGCCGAGGCCGCCGAGGCCGCGCGTGACGTGGGAGACCGGCTGGCCGCGCTGCGGACCGACATGGACTCCTTCGCCTCCGAGAGCTACCAGGGCGGCGGGGCCGTCAACTCCCTCGGCGCCTACCTCGGCGCCAGCAGCCCCAAGGACCTGCTGGACCGCGCGCAGTACCTGGACGCCGTCGGCGAGAGCCACCAGGCCGCGATGGAGGAGCTGCAGCACGTCAGCACCGACAAGGCCAACAAGGACGCCGCGGCCCGCGACACGCTGCGCGAGGCGCGGGCCAGCGCCGACGCCGCCCTCGAGGCGGAACGGGCCGCGGACACCGCCTACCGGGCCGCCCGTGAGGCCGAGGACGAACAACGGTCGCTCGCCGCCGAGATCGAACGAGAACGCGAGGAGGTCCAGGAGGAACTGGACGCGGCTCGCGACCGGGTCGACGGACTGGAACGGCAGCGGCGCCAGTACGAGCGGTGGCGTCAGGAGGAGGACGACCGGCTGGCCGCGCTCCAGGTCAACCCCCAGCAGGTCGACCCGGGCGCCCTCGCCCCTGGCGAAACCCACCCCGCGCCGAGCCTTCCCGCTCCACCCGCCGACGCCGACGCCGCGATCGAGACGGTGGTGCGCCGCGCCCTGGCCCAGGTGGGAGTGCCCTACTCCTGGGGAGGGGGCAACGCGAACGGGCCCACGCTCGGGGTCCGCGACGGCGGGGTCGCCGACACCCACGGGGACTACCGGAAGGTCGGCTTCGACTGTTCGGGGCTCATGCTCTACGCCTACGCCGGTATCGGGGTGGCCATCCCCAAGTACAGCGGCTACCAGTACGAGGCCGGCCGGCGGGTGCCCCTCGCCGAGAAGCGACGCGGTGACCTCGTGTTCTGGGCGACCGGCGGCAGGATCTACCACGTCGCCCTGTACCTCGGCGACGGCCTGATCGTCGAGGCGCCCTACTCCGGCGGCCACGTCAGGGTCACCCCGATGCGCTACGGGGGCGTCGTGCCGCACGCCGTTCGCCTCGTCTGAGCGGGCGCGCCCGCGCTGACGTCCTCGGCCCACGCGCGCCGTCGGCTACCCCGGACCACGGGCGGGAACCCGGGGTGCGCGGCCCGGGGAGGTGTGCCGCCGTGCCCGACGGCGTGGCGTTCGCCCTTGCCGACGTCCAGGCCGAGGAACACCCCGAAACCGCTGTTCATCCACCATGCCGTTCGTTCGTCGCGGGTGGTCGCCGGTCGAGCCTCGATGGCCAGCACCCACGTGACGACGGGACCTACCGTGTTGGTGGCCGTGTCCCTGTCCAGCGGTCCTTCGACGCCACCAGGTCCGGTGACACCACCCCCGGACGATGGGTTCGACCGGGGGCGTCAGTCATGCCGGGCCTGGCGACCATGACTCCTTGATCAGGAGCTACGGAAAAGGTAACGGGGGAGCGGGGGCGGTCCCTCCCGGCGAGCCGAGGAACGGCGTCCAGCGGTACTGGTCCCGGCCCTTCGGCGGTGGGACGAGCGGTGATCCTCGGGCCGGACGTCCCCCTCCCAGCCCTCCGCGCCCAGGCCGGGAGGCACCAGGACCCAGGCCGGTGGGGAACCCTGCCACCGGCCGCGTTACCAACCCGGTGCCGCGTCGTCAGGCGCGAGCAGTGCCGGCCAGCCACCCGCACGGCACCGCCCACCGCTTCCCCGACCCCGGGCGCGGACGTCACCAGCAGCGGCACCGGTCCGGTCAGGAACCGAGAAGCGGGGGTGCCGAGCCGCATCTAGCCTGGCCGACATGGACGTCACCATCCACGCCAGCTTCCTCCCGCACACCGATCCCGACGCCTCCCTCGTCTTCTACCGCGACGTCCTCGGCTTCGAGGTCCGGAACGACGTCGGGTACGGGGGGATGCGGTGGATCACGGTCGGCCCCACCGGCCAGCCCGGCACGTCCATCGTCCTCCAACCCCCGGCCGCCGACCCCGGTGTCACGGACTCGGAGCGGCGCGCGATCACCGAGATGATGGCCAAGGGGACCTACGCCGGCATCCTCCTGGCCACCCGGGACCTGGACGGCACCTTCCACCGGCTGCGCGAGGCGGACGCCGACATCGTCCAGGACCCGGTGGAACAGCCGTACGGGATTCGGGATGGTGCCGTCCGCGATCCCTCGGGCAACCTGCTCCGCATCCAGGAACTGCGCTGATCCGCCCAGCGCCCGGGGCCGCCGCGCCACGTGGGACGACCGGGCCTCCTCGGGCGCCGACCGCCGCCGTCGCCGTTCCGGGCTCGGCCGCTGTCAGCAGGCCCGACCACCCGGCACCGGGGCGCCGGTCAGGTTTCGGGTGCGCGGGGCGCCGGCACGGGCGCTCCGACCCCGGGTCGCGGACCGGATGCCGGGGACTCCGCCCGGGGCGTCCCCGTTCCCCGTTCCCCGCGAACCGCACCGACCGCGAACGGCACGTGGCCGTCGTCCTCCGACGTCCCCGGCGCGGGCGGCGCCCGACCGCGAACGGCGGACCCCGACGACCGCACCCCACCAGGGGAGGGAGACCACGATGAGCAGGGCCGCGAGGACGGGTTCCCCCTCGTCCGCCGGACTGGCCGCCGACAGCCACGACGTGTTGCGCGTGCACGGTGCCCGGGAGAACAACCTCCGGGACATCAGCGTGGAGATCCCGAAACGCCGGCTGACGGTGTTCACCGGCGTCTCCGGATCGGGCAAGAGCTCGCTCGTGTTCGGCACGATCGCGGCGGAGTCCCAGCGGTTGATCAACGAGACCTACAGCGCCTTCGTCCAGGGGTTCATACCGGCCCTCGCGAGACCCGAGGTCGACGTCCTGGAAGGGTTGACGACGGCCATCATCGTCGACCAGCAACGGCTCGGGTCGGACCCGCGCTCCACCGTCGGCACCGTCACCGACGTCCACGCGATGCTGCGCGTCCTCTTCAGCCGGCTCGGCCAACCCCACGTCGGCTCGCCGAACGCCTTCTCCTTCAACGTGCCCTCGGTCCGCGCCCACGGCGCGATCACCGTCGAGCGCGGAGCGAGCCGGACCGTCAGGCAGACCTTCTCCCGCACCGGGGGCATGTGCCCGCGCTGCGAGGGCAGGGGAACGGTCTCGGACCTCGATCTCACCCAGCTCTTCGACGACTCCAAATCCCTCGCCGAGGGCGCGCTCACCATCCCGGGCTGGAAGTCGGACAGCCTGTGGACCGTCCGCGTCTACGCCGAGTCCGGCCTCCTCGACCCGAACAAGCCGATCCGGGAGTACACGCGCGGGGAGATGGACGCCTTCCTCCACCACGAACCGACCAAGGTCAGGGTCGAGGGTGTCAACCTGACCTACGAGGGGCTCATCCCCAAAGTGCGCAAGTCCTTCCTCGCCAAGGACCGGGAGGCCATGCAGCCGCACATCCGGGCCTTCGTGGACCGGGCGGTCACCTTCGCCACCTGCCCCGACTGCGACGGCACCAGGCTGGCCGAGGCGGCCCGGTCGTCCAGGATCCAGGGGAGGAACATCGCCGACGTCTGCGCGCTCCAGATCAGCGACCTCGCCGAGTGGGTCCGCGGCCTCGACGAACCCTCCGTGGCGCCGCTGCTGGACGCGATGGGGCGCACCCTCGACTCGTTCGTGGAGATCGGCCTGGGCTACCTCTCCCTGGACAGGCCCTCGGGAACCCTGTCGGGTGGTGAGGCGCAACGGGTCAAGATGATCCGGCACCTCGGCTCCTCGCTCACCGACGTCACCTACGTCTTCGACGAACCCACCACCGGCCTGCACCCCCACGACATCCAACGCATGAACGACCTGCTGCGGCGACTCCGGGACAAGGGCAACACGGTGCTGGTCGTGGAGCACGAGCCGGAGACCATCGCGATCGCCGACCACGTGGTCGACCTCGGTCCCGGAGCCGGCGGCGCGGGCGGCACGGTCTGCTTCGAGGGCACGGTCGAGGGCCTCCGGTCCAGCGGCACCACGACGGGACGGCACCTGGACGACCGGGTCTCCGTCAAGGAGGTGGTGCGCACGCCCACCGGGAGGTTGGAGGTGCGGGGGGCCACCAGGCACAACCTCCGGGACGTCGACGTCGACATCCCACTCGGCGTGCTGGTCGTCGTCACCGGCGTCGCCGGTTCGGGGAAGAGCTCGCTGGTGCACGGGTCGCTCCCCGCCGACGTCCAGGCGGTGTCCATCGACCAGACCCCCATCAGGGGCTCCCGCCGGAGCAACCCGGCGACCTACACCGGCCTGCTCGACCCGGTACGCAAGGCCTTCGCGAAGGCCAACGGGGTGCGGCCGGGGCTGTTCAGCGCCAACTCCGAAGGGGCCTGCCCGAACTGCGGTGGCGCGGGTGTCGTCTACACCGACCTCGGGATGATGGCCGGTGTCGCCACCACCTGCGAGGAATGCGAGGGCAGGCGCTTCCAGGCCTCGGTGTTGGAGCACCGACTCGGAGGGCGCGACATCAGCGAGGTGCTCGGGATGTCGGTCTCCGAGGCGGAGGAGTTCCTCGGTGCCGGCGAAGCGCGGGTGCCGGCGGCGCACACCACCCTCGAACGCCTCGTGGACGTGGGCCTGGGGTACCTGCGGCTCGGACAGCCACTGACCACGCTGTCCGGTGGTGAACGCCAACGCCTCAAGCTCGCCACCCGCATGGCGGAGAAGGGCGGTGCCTACGTCCTCGACGAACCCACCGCCGGCCTGCACCTCGCCGACGTGGAACGACTCCTCGGCCTGCTCGACCGGCTCGTCGACTCCGGGAAGTCGGTCATCGTCGTGGAGCACCACCAGGCCGTGATGGCGCACGCCGACTGGATCATCGACCTCGGGCCGGGTGCCGGGCACGACGGCGGCCGGGTCGTGTTCGAAGGGACCCCCGCCAGCCTCGTCGCGGCGCGGTCCACGCTGACCGGCCGACACCTGGCGGCCTACGCGGGCGCCTGACCGGCAGAGGGCTCGACCGGTGTTCGCGTCGATCTGGGTAGGGTGGGGACGACCGCACAAGATGGATCGGGGTACGCGGATGCGTCGTGGAGGGGTTCGGATCAGGCGGGTCGTCGACCGGGTCAACACCTGTGCCGTCGCCCAGCGCGAGTCGCCCCGGTGGGGCCATTGGGTCCGCCGCTACCTGACCACCGTCACCTACACCGGCCGCCGTTCGGGCCGCAGCTTCACGATCCCGGTCGCCTACCGACGCCGAGGCGAGTACGTGCGCATCCCGGTCAAGCTGCCGGACGCCAAGAACTGGTGGCGCAACTTCACGGGCACCGGCGGGCCGCTGAGCCTGGAACTCGACGGTGCCCCGCGCGCCGGGCACGCCGTGGCGTGCCGGGACGAGCGCGGGCGGGTCACGGTCATCGTCCGGTTGCGCGACTGAGCGCACGGGTGGCGGGGAGCCGTCGCCGGAGTCCGACGTGGCCGGTGGCTGACGCCCCGCACCACGGCCACCCCTTTCCTCCCTCGCGCCTCCGCACCCGCGGCGCACCGCTGCCCCATCGGGCCATCGGCCGTTCGGCCCGGGTGCCGACACTGGCGGGGGCTGAGTTCCGACCCGGCGCCGGTGCCCGGCCCGTCGTGCACCCGCTCGCCGCGTCCCCGGTCCCGGCCCCACGGGAGGTGGCGCCCGGGCACCTCGCGGTCGACAACCGAGCAGGGGCGGGGGATCGTGAGGCGGCAAGCCCCGCCCGAGCGATCGGGAACACCTGCCAGGGACGCCTCCCCACCAGGGAGGCGAGGTGCCGGAGGGCCCGGACCCGACGGCGGAGCGCACCGGCCGACCGGGTGAGGACGGCCCGAACCAGGAGGGCACCGTGACGAGCGCAGCTCCCGTCCAGCACGCGCTGGTCCTCGCCGGCGGGGGTTCCCGCCGTTTCGGGGGAGGCGACAAGACCACGCTGCGGGTGGGCGGGGCCACGTTGCTGGACCGCGTCCTGGGTGCCGTACCCACCGGCACCGACACGGTCGTGGTCGGACCGGAACGTCCCACCGGCGCGGTGGTCCGCTGGACCCGCGAACGGCCCCCGGGCGGCGGGCCGGTCGCCGGGATCGCCGCCGGCCTCCACCTGCTGCCTCCCGCCGACTCCCGCCCCGGGATCCCCCTCGTGGCCCTCCTCGCCGCGGACCACCCCTTCCTCACCCCGGGCACCCTGCACCGGTTGGCGGTGGCGCTGGTGGGGACGACCGGCAGCGGCGCCGTGCTCGTCGATGACGCGGGACGCAGGCAGTGGCTGGTGAGCCTGTGGCGGCTGGACGCCCTGCGCTCGGCGGTCCCCGAGGATCCCGCGCACGCCGCCCTGCGGTCCACCCTGGGCGCGCTGCCGGCCGTCGACGTGCCCTCGGTCGGTGCCGAGGCGTTCGACGTGGACGACAGGGAGGCGGCCGCGCGGGCCGACGAACTGGCCTGAGCGGCCACCCATCCGTTCTGGCGTGAGCGGCCAGCCGTCCGTCCTGGCGGGAACCGGTCCGGTCGACAGCCTCCACTCCGCCCGCACCGCCGCCCACCGGCCACCCGCCCCCCGGTGTCGCGGACGCACGGCGGGCCCCTGGTGGCCGCCCCTGACCGAGGCATCCACCCCCATGCGCCAGCCCGCCTGCCATCCTCACCGGTGCCGAGGCGCTGCCTGGTCACGGAGCCAGGACCGACCGCGCGGCGGGGTGGATCGGACCGTGCCCGTCGCCGAGTACGAGCTGCCCGGACCCGGCAGCGAGCCCCACGGGATCGCGGGTGGGGGCGGACGGGGCGCCGTGAGTGGCCCGTGGAGTGCGGATCGCCAGCTCGGGTCGGGTGCGCGGAGCCAGGCGGTGGCTGACGAGGAGGAGCGAAGGGGCGCGTCTCGCTGGCGGCCGGGGCGCGGCGCCGTGCCGCGGCCCGGCGCGAGGACCCGCCCCCCGGCTCGCGCCGGGACCACGTCCGAGGGCGCCGTGACCAGTTGACCGCGGCCACACCCCTGTTCGGGTTAGCTGTCCGCACTCGCCGACGTGTCGAGTCCGCAGCGGTCCACGGGGGTTCGGCGATACGGTGGTGCCCGTCGTCCGGCGGTCCGCCGGGGTGGTCCGGTCGCCTCGGCGGGGGCGGGGGTCACCCCAGCCCGCGGATGCCGGACACCGAGGCACCACGAGACGTTTTGTCGCAGGAGGTAGGCAGAGTGACCGAGGGCGGGCAGGCCGGCACGGACCAGGGGGGCCAGGCGTCCGGTTACCAGACCGTGGACAGTCACCCGGCCAGCACTCCGGCACAGGACGCCGGGGTCCTCGAACGGATGGTGTTCGAGATCAAGCGGGTGATCGTCGGCCAGGATCGACTGGTCGAGCGGATACTGGTCGGGATGCTGGCCAGGGGCCACATCCTGCTCGAGGGTGTGCCCGGTGTCGCCAAGACGCTGGCAGTGGAGACCGTCGCCCGCGTCATCGGAGGTTCCTACTCCCGCCTCCAGTTCACCCCCGACCTCGTCCCCGCCGACATCCTCGGCACCCGGATCTACCGGCAGGGGAAGGAAGCCTTCGACGTCGAACTCGGTCCCGTCGTCGCGAACTTCGTACTGGCCGACGAGATCAACCGCGCCCCGGCGAAGGTGCAGTCGGCCCTGCTGGAGGTGATGGCCGAGCACCACGTCTCCCTCGGCGGTCGGACCTTCGACATGCCCCAGCCCTTCCTCGTGCTGGCGACGCAGAACCCGATCGAGAACGAGGGGGTCTACCCCCTGCCCGAGGCCCAACGGGACCGCTTCCTGTTCAAGGTCCAGGTCGAGTACCCCAGCCCGGAGGAGGAACGCGAGATCGTCTACCGGATGGGCGTCCGGGCCCCGGAACCCCAGCAGGTCGTCGACCCGCGCGAACTCAGCAGGCTCCAGGACGTCGCGAGCCAGGTCTTCGTGCACCACTCGTTGGTCGACTACGTCGTGCGCCTGGTGGTGGCCACGCGCACCCCTGCCGAACACGGTCTCGCCGACGTCGCAGACTGGATCGCCTACGGCGCGTCCCCCCGAGCCACCCTGGGACTGGTCGCGGCCGCGCGCGCGCTGGCGTTGTTGCGGGGCCGGGACTACGTGCTCCCGCAGGACGTGGTGGACATCGCGCCCGACGTGCTCCGACACCGGTTGGTCCTCTCCTACGACGCTCTCGCCGACAACGTGCCCGTGGACCACGTGGTCTCCCGCGTGCTCCAGACCGTTCCGCTGCCGCAGGTCTCCGCCCGCCCGCAGCAGCCGAGCATGCCGGCACCCGTCGTGCACAACCCCGCCCACCCGCTGCCGTGACCGGAGTTCGGACCACGCCCGACCAGCCCCGACCCGCCTGGGCGCCTCCGACCACGCGGCCGGGGCGGCCCGAGGCGGCACTGCGGTCACTCGAACTCGTGGTTCGGAGGAGGCTGGACGGGCTGCTCCAGGGCAACCACCTCGGCCTGCTGCCCGGGCCGGGCAGCGAGCCCGGCGACGCCCGGGTCTACCAGGTGGGGGACGACGTCCGGCTGATGGACTGGGCGGTCACCGCGCGGACGACGGAACCCCACATCCGGGACACCGCCGCCGACCGGGAGCTGGAGACCTGGCTGGTGATGGACCTCTCGGCCAGCCTCGACTTCGGCACCGTGAACTGCGAGAAGCGGGACCTCGCGGTGGCCGCCGCCTCCGCCCTGGCCTACCTCACCAGGAACGGGGCCAACCGGGTCGGGGCGGTGATCTCCACCGGTGACCGGACGCGTCGGCTCCCCCCGGGGAGCGGGCTGCCACACCTCAGGTCCCTGATCAAGGAGATCGCCGACACCCCTCGGGCGGAGCAGGGTGTTCGGGGCGACCTCGGGGCGGCACTGGAACAACTTCGCAGGCCGAGGCGCAGGCGGGGCCTGGTGGTGGTGATCTCGGACTTCCTCGGCCCCCTGGACTGGGTCCGTCCCCTGCGGGCGCTGGGAGCCCGGCACCAGCTGCTGTCGGTCGAGGTGCTGGACCGCCGTGACCTCGAACTCCCCGACGTGGGAACGGTCGTCCTCGCCGACCCGGAGACGGGGCGGCAGCGTGAGGTGGAGACCACCCCGAGGCTCCGCCGGGACTTCGCCGCCGCCGCCTCGGCCCACCGGGCCGAGGTCGGACGGGAACTGCGGCGCGCCGGCGGCGCGCAGCTCACCCTCCGCACCGACTCCGACTGGATCGCCGACATCGTGCGGTTCGTCGTGACGCGCAAACGACAGTGGTCAGGGGGTACGCGCTGATGCCGAGCCTGGCGTTCGGTGGTTTCGCCACGCCATGGTGGTTCCTGCTCCTGCTCGGGGTGGCCGCGCTGGCGGTTGGCTACCTGCTGGCGATGCGCCGCCGACGACGGGACGCCCTGCGCTTCGCCAACCTGGAGCTGCTCGACAGGGTCGCCCCGCCCACCCCGGGATGGCGGCGCCACACCCCCTCGGGCCTGCTCGGCGTCGCCCTCGTGCTCCTCACGGTCGGTCTGGCCGGCCCGACCACCGAGGACCGCGTTCCCCGGAACCGGGCCACCGTGATGCTCGCGATCGACGTGTCGCTGTCGATGCAGGCCACCGACATCGAGCCGAGCCGGTTGGAGGCGGCCCAGGACGCCGCCGCCGAGTTCGTCGAGGGCATGACCCCCGGGGTCAACGTCGGGCTGGTGTCCTTCGCCGGGTCAGCCACGGTCCTGGTGCCGCCCACCGTCAACCGGGACACCGTGGTCCAGGCGATCCAGGGGCTGCGGCTGGCCGAGGCCACCGCGACCGGGGAGGCCATCACCGCCTCCCTGGCGGCCATCGAGTCCTTCGGGGCCATCGTGAGCGGTGCGGAGGGGCCACCACCCGCCCGCATCGTGCTGATGACCGACGGGAAGCGGACCGTGGGCAAGCTGGAGTTGGACGCGGCCGAGGAGGCTGCCGAGGCCGAGGTGCCGATCTCCACCATCTCCTTCGGCACCGACTCCGGTCGGGTGGAGATCCAGGGGCAGGAGATCGACGTCCCGGTCGACGACGTCATGATGGAGCAGATCGCCGAGATCTCCGGCGGCGAGTTCTACAAGGCGGCCAGCGCCGAGGAGCTCCACCGCGTGTACGACACGCTCGGTGAGCAGATCGGTTACGAACTCCAGCAGGTCGACGCCTCCAAGCCCTGGTTCGTGCTGGGCACCGTCGTCGCGGTGCTCGCCGGGACCTCATCCCTGCTGATCACCAGGCGTGGCATCTGACCCGAGCCGGCCCCCACCCCCGCACAAGTGGCCGACGAACGGGGAATCAGCGCATTCCTTGTAGGACGCCGCATGTCGGCCGGCGGGAGGCGTCCCATAGCGTTGCGTCCAGTCTCGCTCCATCGGCTCGCAGGAGGACGTCTTGGCACGGTCGGTTCTGGTCACCGGAGGAAACCGCGGCATCGGCCTGGCGATCGCCCAGGCCTTCGCGGCGCAGGGCGACAGGGTCGCCGTGACCCACCGGGGCAGCGACGTCCCCGAGGGACTGCTCGGGGTGAAGTGCGACGTCACCGATGCCGCCCAGGTGGAGGCGGCCTTCGCCGAGATCAAGGAGCAGCACGGTCCGGTGGAGGTGCTGGTCGCCAACGCCGGGATCACCGACGACACCCTGCTGCTCCGCATGAGTGAGGACCAGTTCGCCCGGGTCCTCGACGCGAACCTGACCGGCAGCTACCGGGTGGCCAAGCACGCGGCGAGCGCCATGCTCAGGAAGCGGTGGGGCCGGATGGTCTTCATCTCGTCGGTGGTGGGGCTGACCGGTTCCGCCGGCCAGGTGAACTACGCGGCGAGCAAGGCCGGTCTGGTCGGGATGGCCCGCTCCATCGCCAGGGAACTGGGTTCCCGGAACATCACCGCGAACGTGGTCGCGCCGGGATTCGTGGCCACCGACATGACCGACCAGCTCCCGGAGAAGCGGCGTGAGGAGATCCTCGGCCAGGTCCCGCTGGGCCGGTACGCCACCTCGGAGGAGGTCGCCGCGGCGGTGACCTGGCTCGCCTCGGACTCCGCCGCCTACGTCACCGGCGCGGTCATCCCCGTCGACGGCGGCCTCGGCATGGGGCACTGACCCTCCCCGACCACCACTCCAAGCACAGCAACCAGGAAGGACGACACAGGTGACCGGACTGCTGGAGGGCAAGCGCCTCCTGATCACGGGTGTGATCACCGACTCCTCGATCGGTTTCCACGTCGCGAGGAAGGCGCAGGAGGAGGGCGCGACGGTGGTGCTGACCGGTTACGGCCGGCTCAGCCTCGTCGAGCGCATCGCCGGTCGACTGCCCACGCCGGCGCCCGTGGTCGAACTCGACGTCACGGACCAGGAGCACCTCGCCACCCTCGCCGAGCGGGTGGGACAGCACGTGGACGGGCTGGACGGCGTGCTCCACTCCATCGGGTACGCCCCGCCGTCCTGCCTGGGAGGTGGCTTCCTCGACGCGCCGTGGGAGGACGTCGCCACGGCCATGCACACCTCGGCCTACTCGCTGAAGTCCCTGACGACCGCGCTGATGCCGCTGCTCGCCGAGCGGAGCTCCGTCGTGGGGATGGACTTCGACGCCAGGCAGGCCTGGCCCGTCTACGACTGGATGGGCGTCGCCAAGGCGGCGTTGGAGTCCACCAACCGCTACCTGGCGCGGGATCTCGGCGGGAGGGGGGTCCGGGTCAACCTCGTCTCCGCCGGACCGCTGAAGACGATGGCCGCGAAGTCCATCCCCGGTTTCGAGGGCCTGGCCGACGCCTGGACGAGCCGCGCCCCCCTCGGCTGGGACGTCACCGACCCCGAGCCGGTGGCCCGCACGGTGTGCGCGATGCTCTCGGACTGGCTGCCCAGCACCACCGGTTCCATCGTGATGGCTGACGGCGGCTTCCACGCGGTCGGCGTCTGACGCACCGCCAGCCACGGCCCGCCGAGGGGCTTATGGCCGCCGCCACAGCCGGTGCCACCCCCTGCCGCCGAGAACCGGGCAGCGGAGTAGAAAAGGCACGTGAGCTACGACGCCGTGCTGCTGCTGTCCTTCGGCGGGCCGGAAGGCCCTGAGGATGTCCGCCCGTTCCTGGAGAACGTGACACGAGGACGCGGGGTCCCGCCGGAACGGCTCGACGACGTCGCCGAGCACTACCTGCACTTCGGCGGGGTCTCGCCGCTGAACCAGCTGAACCGCGACATCATCGACCGCGTTCGGATCGAGCTCGACCGCCAGGGACTCGACCTCCCGGTGTACTTCGGCAACCGCAACTGGGAACCGATGGTTGAGGACACCGTCGCGCGGATGGCCGCCGACGGTGTTCGACGGGCCCTCGTCTTCGCCACCAGCGCCTACGGCGGGTACTCGGCGTGCCGGCAGTACGACGAGGACATCGAGCGCGCCAGGAACGCGGTGGGCGAGCGGGCCCCGGAACTGGTCAAGCTACGCCAGTTCTTCGACCACCCGCTGTTCGTCGCCGCCAACGCCGACGCGGTGCGTGCGGCGCTGGAGGAGATCCCCGCGGAACGACGCGCCTCGGCCAGGGTGATCTACACCGCCCACTCGGTGCCCACGGCCGCCGACGCCGTGGCCGGCCCCGCCTCCGAGGGCGGGCACCGCTACTCGCGGCAGGTGGCCGAGGCGGCCCGCCTGGTCTCGGCCGAACTCGGAGCCACCGAGTACGACGTGGTCTGGCAGTCCAGGTCCGGCCCGCCGCAGGTCCCGTGGCTGGAACCCGACGTCGTCGACCACATCGAGACCCTCGACCCGGCCGAGGTGCCGGCCGTGGTGGTCTCCCCGATCGGGTTCGTCAGCGACCACCTGGAGATCCTGTGGGACCTGGACGAGGAGGCGAGGGAGGCCGCCGAGGAACGCGGGATCGGGTTCGCCCGCGCCGCGACGGCGGGAGCTGACCGCCGCTTCGCCGAACTCGTCGTGGAGTTGGTGCGCGAGCACGTGTCCGACGCGCCGCGACGCAAGCTGTCCGAGTTGGTCTCCGGCGGGTGCACCGTGAACGGGGCACCCTGCGCGGTGGGCTGCTGCGAACGGGTGGGCGCCCACCGCTGAGGCGGACGCGGCGGGCCTCGGCGGGCGGTGCGGCCGAGGTGAGCGGAGGCTGAGCGCCACCGGCCACCGGGGGTGTTCCGGTTGCGGCCGCCCACGGGGGCGACGGCGAGGACCGGCGGACCCCGCGTACGCCGGTGCGGGCACTCGGGGGACACCGAAGGGGAGCGTCAGTTCTCGACGACGGGCTCCATGCCGAGGATCCGGCTGCGGAACATGTAGCACAGGACGAGGGCGATGGTGCCCAACGTCTCGGTGTCCTCCGCGACCCGGTCCAGATCAGACCGGACCCGGTCGGGTTCACCGTTGGCCATGTCCCGGATCGCCCGCCCGGCCAGCAGCAGCGCGCGTCGGCGCGAGTCCTCCACCAGCTCCGGGTTCGTCGTGGCGGTGTCCAGCTCGGCCGTCATCGTGCCCGCCGAGCCCTCCTTCGTCTCGATCACCCGCGCGGTGACCTGGGAGCCGGGGGGCAGCCGGGAACCGAGGACCCGCGCGAGCAGGGTGATGGCCCGTCGTAGCCGGTCGGGACCCGTCAGCAGGACCCCCGCGGCCCGGGCGCCCTCCGACCCGTCGCCGTGCCACATCCTGCTGATCACGACGAGCAGGTCCTCCAGAACCGTCTGGTCCTCCTCCCCCCGGGGGATCACCGCGAGCCAGTCGAGCAGCACCAGGTAGTGGGAGGGGACCGCGAGCGGGGAGATCGTGCTGTCGACGATGCGTGCCACGGTCGAGCTGATCGCCGACTGCGCCTCGGCCGGCCAGGCCGCCACGGCCTCACAGATCCGGTGGGCCGCGTCGGTGTCACCCGCCACCGTCGCCTGGAAGAGCTGGCCGACGGCCTGCATGGTCAGTTCCCGGCTCGGATCGTCCTGGGCCGGGGCCGGCACCTGGATGCCACCCGCCTCGTCGTGCGGAGCGAACCGCACGATCGTCGTCGTCCACTGGCGGAGGAGCGCCCCGAGGCTTCCCGCCGCGCGCACCTCGTGCACGACGCGGTCGAGCTGTTCGGGATCCCGGGATCTGATCGCCACGATCGCTCGATCCGACCAGTCCGCGAGCTTCGCCTTCTCTCCGCCGCCTTGTCGCACGCGGTCATCCTCTCGCACGTCGGCGAAGTCCCGCGACTCCGCCTGCCAGCACCGCCGGGTACGGGTGGCCCTGGTCGTCGACCACCCCCCCCGGTCCGGTCGTCAGTGTCGGGCCGCGCGGTCGCCGAGGACCCGTGCCGCGTCGTCCACGGCGGTCATCCGGGCGGCGCGGACCGCGTTGAAGATGGGACGCAACGCCTCGTCGCGGGCGCGGGCCGCCGAAGCCGACAACGCTCCCCCCGGAGCGTCCCTGCTGGCGACGTCCAGGATCGCCGCCACCTCGGCGGACCGTTCCAGCACGCGCAGCGCGCGCTGCGGCATCGCCTCCGGCCACTCAGGACGGGGCGTGTTGGCCAGGGCCGCGGCGATCTCCTCGCGCACGCCGGGGCGTTTCCGGGCGACGCCCAGCTCGGTGAGCGCGGTCGCCGCCTGCCGCATCGCCGCGGCCAGACCGTGCTCGGCCTCACCGATGGGGTGCAGGGGTGTCGGTGGCATCTCGGGGAGTTCGTGGACGCTCCAGCGCATCAGCCCCTCCGGCCCCGGCCGGGGGACCAGACCGATGCCCGCCTCCGGAAGCACGACGGCTTCCCCCGCGAGCAGCGCGGCCTCGCTGAACGGGCCAGGACCGCCGAGACCGCGCACGTCACCCGCGACGGGGAGGACGAGGCGCGCGTTCGTCTCGGGACAGCGCCGCAGAGCGGCGAGCAGCATGGCGAGACCGGTCGGACCGTCGTTGGGGCCGGGCAGGTCCAGGGTCGCGGCGGTCTGGTCGTCAGCCGCTCGTACCTCGTGGGCTTCGGCCCAGATGTTCAGGGCATCAAGCACATCATCGGCGGCGGCCGAACCGCGCAGCCAGGCGGATGTCCAGATGACCATCGTCGCACTCGGGGATGGCACGGCGCACGAGAGTACTCGGTCGGGTGGCCAGACGTCGAAGGGCCACCACCAGTCCGCTCCCGCCGCCGGGACCCGCCCGGAACACCCGGGGCGCCACCTCCGGTTACCGTTGTCGACCATGCCGTTCGGAAACCCGGGCCTGCCCGGCCTCGACCCCCATCGGCCACGTCGGTCCGTACCGGAGCTGCCCGTCGAGGAGGGCCTGGTGGTGGAGGACCCGGTGAGCGGGTTCTGCGGCGCCGTCGTGAGGGTGGACGGCGGCGGCGTGGTGCTGGAGGACCGGCACGGCCGCCGCCGTGTGTTCCCACTGCGCGCGGCGGGCTTCCTGCACGAGGGACGTCCCGTGACCCTGGTGCGCCCGCGCCCGGCCGCTGCCCCCGCGCCGGCGGCGTCCCGCTCCGCGTCCGGTTCGACCAGGGTCGACGGGTTGCGGGCCCGGGTGGCGAGGGCGAGCCGGCTCTGGGTCGAGGGAACGCACGACGCCGAGCTGGTGGAACGGGTGTGGGGGCACGACCTGCGGGTGGAGGGGGTGGTCGTGGAGCCCCTCGGCGGCGTCGACCACCTCGCCGACCGCCTGGTGGAGTTCGCCCCGGGGCCCGGCCGCCGGGTCGGCGTGCTGGTGGACCACCTCGTCGAGGGCAGCAAGGAGTCCCGGCTGGTCGCCGAGCTCTCCTCGCTCCCGGGCAGCGACCACGTCCTGGTGACGGGTCACCCGTACGTGGATGTGTGGCAGGCCGTGCGCCCCACGTCGGTGGGGGTGACCGCGTGGCCGGAGGTGCCCAGGGGGCGCGAGTGGAAGGAGGGGGTGTGCGCCGCACTCGGTTGGTCGGACGCCGCCTCGGGCTGGCGCCGGGTGCTGACCGGGGTCGACAGCTTCCGTGACTTGGAGACGCCGCTCATCAACGCCGTGGAACGCCTCATCGACTTCGTCACCGAACCGGACGCCGAGCGCGCCGGCTGAGGCCTCCGGACGGCGCAACCCCTGTCGCCCCTCGTGCACCGGCCCCCGCTTCCTGACCCGGAACCGGGCGCTGTCTGCCACCATGGAGGCATGGCGGCGCTGCTGTGGGTCATCGCGGGAACGGTGCTCATCATCGCCGAGGTGCTGTCCGGGGAGTTCGTCCTCGTCATGCTCGGCCTGGCCGCGCTCGCCGCGGCGGCCTCGGCGGGGCTGGGCCTGCCGCTGTGGGTCGACGTCGTGGTCTTCACCGTCGTCTCGCTGGGGCTGGTCACCCTCGCCAGACCCGCGTTGAAGCGCCGGATGCGGGTGGGTGACGAGGTCAGGATGCACACCGACGCCCTGATCGGAGGCAAGGCGACGGTGGTGGCCACGACCGACTCCCAGGACGGGCGGGTGCGGATCGCGGGGGAGCTGTGGTCCGCCCGCAGTTTCGACGAGACCCAGGTCCTGGAGGAGGGGCAGGAGGTCGTCGTGCTCGACATCAGGGGAGCGACCGCCGTGGTGTGGCGGGAACCGTGGGAACTGCCCTCCTGACCAGGTCCCACCGAGGACCTCCGCCGCTCGTTGACAAGAAAGGTGGACACTGATGACGTCAGTGATCGTGCTGGCGGTCGTGGTGTTGTTGGTCATCACGATCGTCGCCAAGGCCGTCCTGGTGATCCCGCAGGCGACCGCGGCGGTCATCGAGCGGCTGGGCCGGTTCCGCACGGTCGCGGCTCCGGGGCTGAACTTCCTCGTACCCTTCTTCGACCGGGTGCGGGCCCGGATCGACCTGAGGGAACAGGTCGTGTCGTTCCCGCCGCAACCCGTGATCACCGAGGACAACCTGACGGTGTCGATCGACACCGTCGTCTACTTCCAGGTCACCGAGCCCCGGGCCGCCGTCTACGAGATCTCCAACTACATCGTCGGTGTCGAGCAGTTGACGACCACGACGCTGCGCAACGTCGTGGGCGGGATGAGCCTGGAGCAGACGCTGACGTCCCGCGACCAGATCAACAGCCAGCTGCGGGGTGTCCTCGACGAAGCCACCGGGAGGTGGGGCATCCGGGTGGCGCGGGTGGAGCTGAAGGCGATCGACCCGCCGCCCTCCATCCAGGACTCGATGGAGAAGCAGATGCGCGCCGACCGGGAGAAGCGCGCCATGATCCTCACGGCCGAGGGTGAGCGGGAGTCGGCCATCAAGACCGCCGAGGGGCAGAAGCAGTCCCAGATCCTCGCGGCGGAGGGGTCCAAGCAGGCGGCGATCCTCGGCGCCGAGGGCGAGCGGCAGTCGGCGATCCTGCGCGCCCAGGGTGAGCGCGCCGCCCGGTACCTCCAGGCGCAGGGGCAGGCCAAGGCGATCGAGAAGGTGTTCGCCGCGGTGAAGGCGGGGAAGCCGACTCCCGAGCTGCTCGCCTACCAGTACCTGCAGACCCTCCCGCAGATGGCGCAGGGCGACGCCAACAAGGTGTGGGTGATCCCCAGCGACTTCAACAAGTCGTTGGAGGGTTTCGCCCGGATGCTCGGCGCGCCGGGCGAGGACGGGGTCTTCCGCTACGAGCCGCCCACCGAGGAGGTCCCCGAGTCCCGCCCCGAGGCGGAGGACGAGGCCGTGGCCGCCTGGTTCGACACCTCGACCGACCCCAAGGTCGCCGAGGCGGTCCGAGCCGCCGAGGAGGTCGCCCGCAAGGAGGTCCCCGGCCCCGTCGCCGGACTGCGGGGACCGGGGGACAGCCCCTCCCCCTCGGCCACGCCGTCCGCCGGGGCAGCCGGCCGGGCGCTCGGGCAGGCGGCGCCCCAGCCCCCCGTTCCCGGGGCCGCGTCGGAGAAGACCACCGAGCCGGAGCGGCGGGACTGAGCCGACCGGCCGGCGGGTGATCCGTCGGTCAGTGTCTAGCTCGGCGACCCGTCTTTCGGGTTGGAAAGCTCCGATCTTGTGGACCGACCACCGTTCTCATCGCGGAACAATCGGGAAACAGTTGCGCAGCGTGGCAGGGTCCCCCGGCGATGCTTCAGCGTCCGGGGGACCCCTCGCGGCCATTGATTACGGTCAGCGACTCGCTGCGCTGCGTGGGTGGGAGTGTGCACAAGCCGATCAGGAAAGGGACTAATGTCGGCACCATGGATTCCTCCACGCACAGCGAACGGACGACGGGCAGGGTCGGGCGCTACAAGTCCACTTCTCGTGAGGTTCCCACGCGTGCTGGAGCACGGCGGGGAGCCACCACAGGCGACCGCCACGACGCGGTGCCGCCCGCCGAGATCGCGCAGGAGGTGGGGGAGGCCGCCCGCCAGCTGGGAGACCAGCTCGGCGACCCGAGCGCCCCGCACACCCTGGCGGACGTGGAGCGCATCGTCGAAGGCCTGACCGGTGCCGTCGCCGGTGCCGCCGTGGGCCTGGACGGGCTCACCCACTGGCTGCGCAGCACCGGATACGGTGGAGACCTCTCCGGGCACGCCAGCGCGGTCGCCGAGCGCCTCGCCCATGCCGGGGACGACCTGGCGATCTTCGCGGAGGCGGTGCGGAAGGCCGCCGGCGGAACGGAGTAGGAGGGCCCGTCCGCACGGACGGGGCGCGGGCCCGGACGACGCGACACGTGCCTGAGGCGGGTGTGGGCCCGCGTGCGGAGGGGTGTGCGGTGGAACTCCCAGCGAGTGTGGCCAACTTCGTCGCCGGCCAGCCGACCGGTGTCGAGGGAACCGAGCGGACCACGCTGGTGGACCCGAGCAGCGGAACCGAGTTCGGGTCGGCGCCCATCAGCCGGTGGAACGACGTGGACACGGCCATGCGCCGTGCCGAGAACGCCCACACCGGGTGGGCCGCGACCACTCCCCACGAACGGCAGCGCGCTCTCCTGCGCTGGGCCGACCTGGTGGAGGGAGCGGCCGACGAGTTCGTCGCGGCCGAGTGCGCGAACACGGGCAAGCCGGCGCGGCAGGTCGCCGAACGAGAACTCCCCCTCGCCGTCGAGCACATCAGGTTCTTCGCCGGAGCGTCCCGCGTCCTCGACGGCGTCGCCGCCGGCGAGTACCAGCGGGGGCACTCCTCCCTGCTGCGCAGCGAGCCCCTCGGCGTCTGCGCGCACATGATGCCGCACAGCCACCCGATGTTCCTGGCCGCGGCGGGCGTGGCCCCCGCGCTGGCCGCCGGCAACGCGGTGGTCCTCAAACCCGCGGAGACGACCCCGCTGACCAGTGTGATGCTGGCCGAGCGCGCCGCCGAGGCACTGCCGCCCGGGGTTCTGAACGTGATCTGCGGGGATCGGGACACCGGACGGGCCATGGTGGCGCACGAGGTCCCCCGCCTGGTGTCGCTGACCGGCGCCGTGCGGTCCGGCATGGAGGTGGCGGGCTCGGCCGCCGCGGACCTCAAGCGCGTCCACCTGCGGCTGGGTGGGAAGGCGCCAGCCCTGGTGTTCGGCGATGTGGACGTTCCCCTGGTCGCGGGCGAGCTGGCGAGGGCGGCCTTCGCCAACGCGGGGCAGGACTGTCTGGCGGCCGCCCGCGTCCTGGTGGCCGACGAGGTCTACGACGAGCTGGTCGCGGCGTTCGTCCACGAGGTGCGGGGCCTGCGGGTTGGTCCGCCCAGCGACCGGGACGCCTTCTACGGGCCGCTGAACAACGAGAACCAGGTGGAGCAGGTCGAAGGGGTGCTCGACCGCCTCCCCGAGCACGCGACGATCCTCACGGGAGGAGTTCGTTCCGACCAGCCGGGGTACTTCTTCGAGCCCACGGTCATCGCCGGCGTCGACCAGGACGACGAGACCGTGCAGAACGAGATCTTCGGTCCGGTCGTCACCCTCCAGCGGTTCACCGACGTCGACCAGGCGGTGGGGTGGGCCAACGGCGTCCGGTACGGCGGGGCGGCGAGCGTGTGGACTCGCGACCACGCCAGGGCGGTGCGCCTGTCGGGCCTGCTCTCGTTCGGATGCGTCTGGATCAACAACCACGGCAGCGTGGTGGCCGAGATGCCGCAGAGCGGGTTCCGCCACTCCGGGCACGGCACCGGGATCTCCCGTCACGGTCTGGACGACTACACCCGGTTCAAGCACGTGATGAGCCGCCTCTGACCCGAGGGGAGCGCCGCGCGGACACCGTCACGCCGCCACGTCGGTGGCCCCGCGCGGGCCGGGCGGAGCGGGCGCTCGGGCCCACCCCGCCCGCCGGCCCCGGCGCGGGTCAGAGCAGCGGTGGACGGCGGTCTCGCCAGGGGCGCGCCCGCTCGAAGGCGTGGCACGCGGCGAGCACCCGGTGATCGGTGTACCGGCCGCCCACCACCTGGAGACCCACCGGCAGCCCGCCGGAGGTGACACCGCACGGGATGCTGGCCGCCGGCTGCTGGGTCATGTTGAACGGGTAGGTGAACTGGCACCAGCTCGTCCACCGGTCACCCGGCCAACCGGGCGGGACCTCCCGACCCGCCTCGAACGGCGGAATGGGCATGGTGGGCGTCAACAACAGGTCGAAGCGTTCGTGGAACCGGCCCATCAGCGCGCCCATGGCCGCGCGGCGCGCGTTCGCGGTGAGGTAGTCACCGGCGGAGAAGGACGCTCCCAGTTCGGTGATCTCCCGCAGCCCGGGGTCGAGTTCGGCGCGCTGCTCCGGGGTGAGGTGCTCGACGGACTTGGCGGCGCCGGCGAACCACAGGGTGTGGAACTCGGCGACGGGGTCGGTGAAACCCGGGTCCACCTCCTCCACCTCGGCTCCCAGCTCCTCGAACACGCGGGCGGCCTCGGCGACCACGGCGGCGACCTCCGGGTCCACCCGCACGTACCCGAGGGTCGGGCTGAAGGCGATCCGGAGCCCGGAGACACCGGAGTCGAGGTTCCCCAGGAAGGACGCGGCCGGTGGGGGCACCGTCGACCAGTCCCTCGGGTCGGGACGGGCGATCACGTCGAGCAGCAGGGCGGAGTCCGCGACGCTGGTGGTCATCGGGCCGACGTGCGCCAGCGACCCGAACGGGCTCTGGGGGTGGTGCGGGACCCAGCCGTAGGTGGGCTTGTGGGCGAAGACCCCGCAGAAACTGGCGGGGATGCGGACCGAGCCACCGCCGTCGGTGCCCACGGTCAGCGGAGCCATCCCGAGCGCCACGGCGGCGGCCCCGCCTCCGCTCGATCCTCCCGCCGTGCGCCCGGTGTCCCAGGGGTTGCGCGTCACTCCGTGGAGGGGGCCGTCGGTGACCCCCTTCCAGGCCAGTTCGGGCGTCGTCGTCTTCCCGACCAGCACCGCGCCCTGTTCCCGGAGGCGGGCGACGCTGGGACCGTCCTCGGTCCAGGACTGCGCGGGGGAGACGCTCCGCGATCCGCGCAGGGTGGGCCACCCCGCTGTGAGCAGCACGTCCTTGATCGAGGTGGGCACACCGTCGACCAGGCCCTCCGGCGCGCCCCGCGCCCAGCGTTCGGTGGACTCCTTGGCAGCCCTGGTGGCGTGTTCGGGATCCACCAGGCAGAACGCGTTGACCTCGGGATCCACCTGCTCGATCCGCTCCAGCACCGCCGCGGTGGCCTCGGCCGGGGACAGCTCCCCGTTCCGGAAGGCGGAGAGCATCTCCACCGCGGTCAGATCCGCCGCACTACCCACCACTGACCTCCATCAAGACGTCGAGACGTACCCGAGTCGCTTGTCGACGACGTTGAGCGGCTCCCGTCCACCGAGGACGCGCCGCAGGTTGTCGCCGAACAGCTCGACCAGTTCGTCCCGCCATCCCACCACGTCCCCGGACATGTGGGGAGAGACGATCACCGACGGGGCCGACCACAGCGGGGAGTCCTCGGGGAGCGGTTCCTCCTCGAAGACGTCGAGGGCCGCGCCGCCGATCGTCCCGGCGGCCACCGCCTCCTCCAGCGCTCGCTGGTCCACCAGCGGGCCGCGCCCCACGTTCACCAGCACGCCCTCGGGACCGAGCGCGGCCAGTTCCCGCGCGCCCACCAGTCCCCGGGTGGCCTTGGTCAGCGGGGCGGCGAGCACGAGGTGGTCGGCGTCGGGCAACAGGGTCGCGAGTTCGCTCGACGGGTGCACCTGACCGAGGTCGGGGTCGGAGTCCCTCCCCGTCCGCCCGACACCGGTCACGGCGACCCCGGCCGAGGTGAGGGACCGTCCGATGGCTCGTCCGATCGGGCCAGTGCCCACCACGACGGCGTGGCTACCGGCCAACCGGCGGGTCTCCCGGTGCCGCCACCTCCGTTCTCCCTGGAACCGGAGGGTGCTCGGCAGGTCCTTGGCGAAGGCGAGCAGCAGACCGAGGACGTACTCGGCCATGGGCTGGTCGAAGACCCCCCGGGAGTTGGTGAGCAGGACGTCGCTGTCGACCAGGGCGGGGAACATCATGCGGTCCACCCCCGCGCTGGCCGTGTGGACCCAGCGCAGCCGATCGGCACGGGGCCAGCTCTCCGCCAGCGCGTCGGAGTTGAAGTCCCAGACGAAGAGCACGTCGGTGCCGGGCAGCAGTTCGGCCAGCTCCGCCGGTCCGCCGGCCGCCCGGACCTCGGCCACCAGCGGGCGGACCGGCGCGAGGTCGGGTGGGGCGTCCGCCCCGTGCAGGACCGTGATGACCGGTGGGTGCGGAGACATGCGGCGTGACCCCCTCGCTTCGGCTGCCGGTGCGGCCGCGACCGTCGACGGAGAGCGTTCGTCCGTTCGCCGTAAAGAGCCGACATGTCGGCGGTAGCCATTGACACGCTAGGAACCGCTCGTAGGATTGTCAACAATCCGCACAGGCACCACGGGGTACACCGCAACGGGCACGCGGAGACCACGACGAGACAACGCCGGTCGTCGCGCACCACCTCCCAACCAGGTCCAGTCTCCACCGCCCGGAGGTTCCGGTATGCCGAAGTACATGTCGATCGAGCTCGCGAAGCGCGGAGTGTCCTGCGTCGCCGAACTGCTCGAGAAGGACGCCCCCCGAACCTGCGCGGCCGTCTGGGAGGCGCTGCCCCAGGCCGGGGACGTCCACCACGCGAAGTACGCGCGCAACGAGGTCTACACGATGGTGCCCCACTTCGCCGAGGTGGAGCCGGGACTGGAGAACCCGACGGTCACGCCGATCCCCGGTGACGTCGTGTACTTCGCCTTCCCCGGCGGCATGCTCGACCGGGACTTCAAGGAGGAGAAGGGCATCGGGCACCTGCCAGGGGTGATCGACCTCGCGATCTTCTACGGGCGAAACAACCTGCTGCTCAACGGTGACGTGGGCTGGGTCCCCGGCAACGTGTACGCCACCATCGTCGAGGGGCTCCCGTTGATGGCCGAGGCGTGCCACGACGTGTGGAGATCCGGCAGCGTCGGCGAGCGGCTCATCTACCGGCGTCACGCGGGCTGATGGTGGGTCCGAAGTGCCGCCCGAGGGTCTCGGGGCTGTCGGCGGTCCATTCCTGCACGACGGGATCGGCGTCGTCGCCCCCTTCGATTTCGCGCTCGACCGCGAGTTGTGGCGGTGGGTCCCTCCCGAGGCGACCCTCCACCTGACCCGGGTGCCGTTCGTCCCGGTCCCGGTGACGGTGGAGATGGCCACGATGATCAGTGACGAGGAGGCCGTCCACCGCGCCGCGCGTGACCTGCTCGCCCCCGAGCCGAAGGTGTTGGCCTACGCCTGCACCTCGGGCAGTTTCGTCAACGGGGCGCGGGGGGAGCACGCCCTGACGTCGATCATGCTCGAGGCCGGCGCCCCGGCGGCCGTCACCGCCTCCGGGGCGCTGGTCGAGGCGCTGTCCGTGCTCGGGGTGACCCGCCTCGCGGTCGCCACCCCCTACGTGGACAGCATCAACGAACGCCTGGTCTCGTTCCTGGGCGAGTTCGGCGTGCGCGCCGTGTCCTGCCAGGGGCTCGGGTTGCTGGGCCAGATCTGGAAGGTCTCCTACCAGGAGGTCGTCGAGATCGTCCGGCTCGTCGACCGCCCGGACGCCGAAGCCGTCTTCGTCAGCTGCACCAACGTGCCCACCTACGACGTGATCCCCCTGTTGGAGCGCCTCCTCGGCAAACCCGTGCTGACGGCCAACCAGGTGACCATGTGGGGAGCTCTCCGCCTGTTGGGGCGGAGCGCGGCGGCCGAGGACCAGCGGTTGATCCGTTCCAGTCACATGTCGGCCGCCTGAACCGGGCGACCCATCACCACGAAGTGTAGGATTGTCGACAATTCCCGAGGTCGGCGTCGTTCCGCCAGGAGCGGCGCCGTGGGTGTCGGCAGCTGGAGACCACCGTCGCCCGGAGGGGCGCGTCGAGACAACCGGAGGTGCGTTCGTGACCGTGACGGTCGGCATTCTCTACCCGGGTTACAGCGCGGAGGACGACTACCCGAGGCTGGAGGGCCAGCTCGGAGGTGGGGTGCGGCTTCCCCTGGTGCACACCCTGATGCGCGAGGACGCCCACCGTGTCGACGCCCTGCTCGACGTCGGCGGCGAGGACGTCCTCGCGGACGGTGCCGCCGCGCTCGCGGGGCACGCGCCCGACGCGGTGGTGTGGGCCTGCACGTCCGGGAGTTTCGTCTTCGGGTGGGAGGGGGCCCACACGCAGGTGGAGAAGCTCGCCGCCGCGGCGGGCGTACCCGCGTCCAGCACCTCCTTCGCGTTCGTCCGGGCAGCCAGGGCCCTGGGGGTGAGCCGCGTCGCCGTGGCCGCGACCTACCCCGCCGACGTCGCCGAGCGGTTCGTGGAGTTCCTCGGTCGAGCCGGCATCCGGGCGCTCACCCTCACGAGCAGGGGCATCGTGACGGCGGCCGAGGTGGGGACGCTGGGGGAGGACGACGTCCTCGATTTCGTGGCGGCCAACGACCACGTCGACGCCGAGGCCGTCCTGGTCCCCGACACCGCCCTGCACACCGCGAGCCTGCTGGACCGGCTGGACGAGCGGCTCGGGAAGCCCGTGCTCACCGCCAACCAGGTGAGCGTGTGGGAAGGACTGCGGTTGGCCGGGCGGACGGCCACCGCCGGGCTGGGGGCGCTGTCCAGACCCCAGCCCGTCACTGAGTGAGGCCGGGCGGGGACGACCGCCCGGTGGGGAGGAGAGGGTGACGTGGTCAGCCTGACGGAGGACACGACACCGGGCGGAATCGCGCCACTCGCGCGCAGGTCCACGGCGGAGATCGTCG
The DNA here is from genome assembly GCF_049311605.1 of Actinoalloteichus caeruleus. Lineage (NCBI taxonomy): Bacteria > Bacillati > Actinomycetota > Actinomycetes > Pseudonocardiales > Pseudonocardiaceae > Actinoalloteichus > Actinoalloteichus caeruleus. The sequence continues at coordinate 3,898,006 of NZ_CP186005.1, read as the reverse complement.
CGGAACGGCTGCGGGAGGCCATCATGCACGGCGGGCTCCCGCCGGGCAGTCAACTGGGTGAGATCGACCTGGCCAACCGGCTGGGCGTGAGCCGTGGGCCGCTGCGCGAGGCCATGCAGCGGCTGGTGCAGGAGGGCCTGCTGCGCAGCGAACCGCACCGGGGCCTCTTCGTCAGCACCCTGGACGAGGAGGAGATCCGCGACGTCTACACGGCAAGGCTCGCGGTGGAGGGCGCGGCCTGCCAGCTCATCATGCGGGGCGACCGCGCCCTCGCCGTGTCGGAGCTGACCTCCGCCCACCAGCGGATGGTGGCCGCCGCTGCCGCCGACGACCGGATCGCCTTCAGTGATGCCGACCAACTGTTCCACCAGCGCCTGGTCGCCGTGTCGGGCAGTCAGCGGCTGGAGCGCATGGCGCAGACCCTGCTGGTGGAGACCAGGATGTGCCTCACCGCGCTCCAGGAGACCTACCGGCCTTCCGGGGACACCGTCGAGGAACACCGCCTCCTGGTGGACGCCATCGAACAGGGGGACGAACGGCTGCTGCTGGAGCGGCTGGAAGCGCACATGACCGAGGCGGTGGAGCGCCTGACGAGCGCCTCCTGAGGTCCGTCCGAGGTCCGGCCGGCGCCGCTTGAGCGTTCGGCTCCGTGCGGCGCGCGGCCGGGCCCGGCCCCCGGGCGCGCACCGGCGGTGGTGCCGGGCGGACCTACCGCCAGGAGGGCCACGCGGAGGTGGGACGGCCGGCGGGATGGCCTCCCGAGCGGAGCCTCAGAAGCCGATGTTCACCAGCTTCGTCTCCAGGAACTCGTCGATGCCGGTGTGACCGCCCTCGCGTCCGACGCCCGAGTGCTTGATCCCGCCGAAGGGCGCCGCCGGGTTGGACACCAGGCCCTGGTTCAGACCCACCATGCCGGTCTCCAGGCCCTCGGCCATGCGCAGGCCCCTGGCGAGGTCCCGGGTGTAGACGTAGCTGACGAGGCCGTACTCCGTGTTGTTCGCGGCTGACAACGCCTCCTCCTCGGTGTCGAACGCCGAGATCGGGGCGACCGGGCCGAAGATCTCCTCCGACGACATCCGGGCCTCCCACGGCACGTCCTGCAACACCGTCGGCGTGAAGAAGTGACCGCCGCGCAGTCGTTCGTCGGTGGGCACGTCACCTCCCACCACGACCCGGGCCCCGCGGTCCACGGCGTCCCGCACCAGGGTGCGGACCTTCTCCTGCGCCCGGGCATCGATCAACGGACCGACCTGGGTGCTGTCCTCCACACCGGGACCGAGGCGGAGCGCGCTCATCCGCTCGGCCAGCCGCCGCCCGAACTCCTCGGCGACGCCCCGCTGGGCGTAGATGCGGTTGGCCGCGGTGCAGGCCTCGCCCATGTTGCGCATCTTGGCGGTCATCGCGCCGTCCACCGCCGCGTCGAGGTCGGCGTCGTCGAAGACGACGAACGGGGCGTTGCCACCCAGTTCCATCGACACCCGCAGGACCTGCTGCGCGGACTGCTCGATGAGCCGCCGCCCCACGGCGGTGGAACCGGTGAAGGAGATCTTCCGCGCCCTCGGGTCGCGGATGAGCGGTTCGACCACACCGCCCGCGTCCGTCGCCGGCACCACGTTGAGCACCCCGGGGGGCAGCCCCGCGTCCTTGAGGATGCCCGCGAGGGCGAGCATCGACAGCGGGGTCTGGTGCGCGGGTTTGATCACCATGGTGCAGCCGGCGGCGATGGCGGGGCCGATCTTCCTCGTCCCCATCGCCATCGGGAAGTTCCACGGCGTGACGAAGAGGCAGGGGCCGACCGGTTGGCGCATGACCAGGAAACGGCTGGCCCCGTTGGGGGCGACCTGGTAGCCGCCGTCGATGCGGACCGCCTCCTCGGAGAACCAGCGGAAGAACTCCGCCGCGTAGGCGATCTCGCCGCGCGCGTCGGCGAGGGGCTTGCCGTTCTCCCTCGTCATCAGCACGGCGAGCTCGTCCTGGCGGCGCATGAGCTCCTCGAACGCCCGGCGCAGGATCTCCCCGCGCTCCCTGGGCGGGTGGGCCGCCCAGGAGGCCTGCGCGGCGACGGCGGCGTCGAGGGCCGCGGTCCCGTCCGAGGGCGAGGCGTCCGCCACCTCGCAGAGGAGTTCCCCGCTCGCCGGGTCCCGGACCTCGAAGGTGGCCCCGCCCGTGGCCGGCACCCACTCGCCGTCGATGAACAGGTCCTTCGGGGTGTGGGCGAGGAGATCGCCCCGTGCGGTGGCGTGCTGCTGGGTACCGGTCATGATCCCGACCTTCCCTCCGCGGGTGTGGACATGCAACCGCTGGGATGGTTGCATGGACGATGATTGTCGACAATCCTACAGTGGGAGTGCGATCATGGCCCAGCTCTCTCCTCAGCTCAAGCAGGCCACTCCGGTGCGAGCCGTCCGAGGTTCCGGGGTGTACCTCTACGACGCGGAGGACCGGACCTACCTGGACTTCACCTCCGGAATCGGCGTTGTCAACACCGGGCACTGCCACCCCCGGGTGGTCGAGGCCGCGCAGCGCCAGGTCGGGAAGCTCATCCACGGCCAGTACACGACGGTGCTGCACGAACCGCTGCTCGAACTCACCGAACGGCTCGGCGAGGTCCTCCCTGCGGGGCTGGACTCGGTCTTCTACCTCAACTCCGGGAGCGAGGCCGTCGAGGCCTCGGTACGCCTGGCACGGCACGTGACGGGCCGGCAGAACATCGTGGTCTTCCAGGGCGGGTTCCACGGGAGGACGATGGGAGCGGCGGCCCTCACGACCGCCGGGACCAAGTTCCGCGCCGGCCTGGGCCCGCTGATGCCGGGGGCGGCCGTCTCGCCCTACCCCTTCGCCTACCGCTACGGCTGGTCGGAGGAGCAGGCGGTGGAGTTCGCCCTCCGCGAGCTGGACTACCTGCTCCGGACCGTCAGCGCACCCGCGGACACCGCCGCCTTCATGGTCGAACCGGTCCTCGGCGAAGGCGGCTACGTGCCGGCCCCGGCGGGGTTCCTGGCCGGACTGCGCCAGCGGGCCGACGAACACGGTGTCCTGCTCATCCTCGACGAGGTCCAGACGGGCTTCGGCCGCACCGGCCGGTTCTGGGGCCACGAGCACCACGGCGGGGTCCGCCCGGACATCCTCATTACCGCGAAAGGCCTCGCCAGCGGCTTCCCGCTCTCGGCCATCGCCGCGCCGGCGGAACTGATGAGCCAGGCGTGGCCGGGCTCGCAGGGGGGCACCTACGGCGGCAACGCGGTCGCCTGCGCCGCCGCGATCGCCACCCTGGAGGTGATCCGGAGCGAGGCCCTCGTCGAGAACGCCGAGGAGATGGGACGCCGGCTGCTGGAGGGGACCAGGAAGATCGCGGTCGACCACGCCACCATCGGCGACGTCCGGGGCCTCGGCCTCATGATCGGTGTCGAGTTCACCGGCGCCGACGGCGAGCCCCGGCCCGACCTGGCGCAGCGGGCGCACAAGGAGGCCGCGGACCGGGGACTGCTCCTCCTCACCTGCGGCGCCCACGGCAACACGGTACGGATGATCCCGCCGCTGGTCGTCAACGCCGAGCAGGTGGACGACGCCCTCACCCGGTGGCAGGAGGCGGTCCAGGCGGCCACCTCCTGAGGTGTCCACACCGGATGGCCGCCGGTGAAGTCCCGAGTGTCCACGGAATTGATCCAAACCGGTGTGGCCCATGACACCGCTCGGTATTGTCGCGACTACGACGCGAGAGGGTTCCAGTTCGTGAGGATGTGAGTGCGGTGGTGTGGTCTGCGCGGCGTCCGGCGGGGTCCGGCGAGCTTCCGGTGGACCAGCGGACCCCACCCGCTCAACCCGCTCGGCCGGGGCGAGGTGGGGCACGGTGACCGGACCGGCGACGCCGGTCACCTCCCCACGTCCCGCTCGCCGGCTCCGACGCCGCCGATCGCGTGGGGCGTTCAGCGGGTGGCACACCACACCGGGACGCCTGTCGCTCATCGCCGTGGGCCTCGTCGTCGCCAGTGTCCTCGCCGGCCTGGTCGGGGCGATCGGGGCGCACCGCAAGGCGGTGGCGCTCGACGAACTCGTCACGAGGAGCGAGCCCCTCAGCGTCGCCGCCCAGGACCTCTACGCGGCGCTCTCCGACGCGGACGCGACGGCGGCGACCTCGTTCCTCACCGGCGGCACGGAGCCGGCCGAGGTGCGTGACCGGTACTCGCTGAACATCGCCCGGGCGGCCGCGGCCCTCACCCGGGCGGCGCACGGCGTGGACGCGGCCGGAGCGGACGCCGCTCCGGTGACCCGCCTGGCCGCCCAGTTACCGATCTACGCCGGCCTGGTCGAGACGGCACGGGCGAACCACCGCCAGGGGAACCCGGTCGGAGCCGCCTACCTCCGGTTGGCCTCGGGTGGGCTGATGCAACAGGACATGCTGCCCGAGGCCCGGGAGCTTTACCAGGGGGAGTCGGCGGCGGTCTCGGCCGACCGGGAACGCGCCGCCGCGCCACCGGTGGCGGAGGTGACGTCCGGACTGGTGCTCCTGGCCGGGCTCGTCGGTGCCCAGCTGTACCTCCACCGCCGGACGCGGCGGGTGTTCAACATCGGGCTCGTCGGCGCGACCCTGGCCGCCGTCGCCTGGCTGGGGTGGTTGGTGCTGTCCCACCTCAGTGTGGCCGGGCACCTGGAGGACAGCAGGGTGCACGGCTCCGACCAGGTCAACGTGCTGGCCAGCGCCCGGATCGCCGCCCTGGAGGCACGGACCGGGGAGACCCTCGTCCTCGTCGCCCAGGGGACGGGGCAGGAGTACGAGGAGGACTTCGACACCGCCTTCGCCCACCTGTTGGGTGAGGACGGGAACAGCGGGTTGTTGGGGCGGGCCAGGGAGATGGCCACGGACGACCGGGTGCGGCACTCCGTCGAGGAGGCGACGAGGGCGGCGCGTTCCTGGCTGCGGGGCTACGGGGTCGCCCGGGACCACGACCGGCGCGGCGAGTACGACGAGGCGGTGGCGGTGACGGTGGGCCACGGCACCACCTCGGGGGACGGGACCGGCGGGACCGGTGCGGACTTCGGCAGCGTCGAACGCGGCCTCCACGACGCCGTCGAGGTGACCCGCGACGAGTTCGCCGTCCGCGCCGCCCAGGCGCAGTCCCTGCTCCCCGGCCAGGTCCCCGCCGCACTCGTGCTCGCCGCGCTCGTCGCCACGGGATCCGCCGTCGGGATCGGACAGCGGGTGAGGGAGTACCGATGACCAGGAGACGCGTTCTCGTGATCGCGGCGGTGGCCGGGCTGCTCACCTCCTGCGCGGCCACCCCGTCCGCGCTGCCCTCCCCACCCGCCTCCGTCGAGGCGCCGGTTCCCGTCGGGGCCAGCCAGGTCACGAGCCTGCCACCGGCGCCCGAGATCGACACGGACTGCGATCCCACCCGGAGCTTCCGGCCCACCCCCGTCCTCCCGGCGCCGGGCCAGATGCCGCCCGGGTCCACCATGGCGCGCATCGTGGAGGACGGGTTCCTGCGTGCCGGCGTCGACCAGACGACCAACCTGATGGGCTACCGCGACCCGGCGACCAACCGCATCGACGGCTTCGACATCGAGATGGTGCGGGAGATCGCCAGAGCGCTGTTCGGAACGGACGACGTCGACGACCGCATCAAGTGGGTGACCATCACCTCCGACCAGCGGACCAAGGTGCTCGTCGAGCCGGAGGAGGGTAGCGAGGAAGCGGACCAGCCCCAGGTCGACATCGTCGTCCGCACCATGACGGCGACCTGCGAACGGTGGCAGGAGGTGCTGTTCTCCACCACCTACCTCCTCGCCCGGCAGCGGATCGTCGTACCGCAGGACAACGAGGACATCACCGGCAAGGAGGACCTGGCGGGGCACCGGGTCTGCTCGGCCACCGCGTCCACCTCGCTGCGCCGACTGGTGGAACTGCGGGACGGACCGCTGGTCACCGCCGTGCCGCACTGGTCCGACTGCCTGGTGATGCTGCAACGACAGCAGGTGGACGCGGTGTCCACCGACGACACCATCCTGGCCGGGATGGTGGCCCAGGACCCGAACCTGAAGGTCGTGGGCGAGCCCTTCTCGTCCGAGCCCTACGGGATGGCGTTCAACCGCGAGGCGGAGGACTTCGTCCGCTTCGCGAACGGAGTGTTGGAGCGGATGCGGGCCGACGGCACCTGGCAGCGCCTGTACGACGACTGGCTCGCCGGCCCCCTCGGACGGGTCTCCCCACCTCCCGAGCCCCGGTACCGGGACTGACCGTGCCCACCCCAGGAGGTCGTGCGATGCCTCTTCCCCGTGAGACCGGCCCAGCCAGCGGTCGGTGGTTCCACCGCAACCCGGCCGGCCACCGCCGGTGGAGCCACCGATGACGCCCGCGCTCACCGGCGATTGCCCCAGACCGGGGTGCGGCGGCCGGGTTCGGGAGGGCTACTGCGACCGTTGCGGGCACGCCACCGCGACATCGGGGGACCAGCGGACCTCCCTCACCGGCCGGTTGACGCCCGTCGAGGACGTCCCCGAACGGGGAGACCGCCCCTCCCGGGTGTCCGCCCGGCTGGACGCCGTGGAGCCCGCGCCACCCCGGCCACCCCTGGGCAGGGGGGCGGAGCGCTCCGCGCCGGCGGGGGGAGCGCGACCGGCACCGCCCGGTCAGGCCGGGGTGAGCCGGGTACCACCCGCGGCGGTGGGAGCCGCGCCACCCGCCGAGAACACACCCGCACCGCAGGTACCCGAACCCCCGCGAGCGGCCCCCCAGGGGGCATCCGCCCGGCCCGGTGACTCGGCGAAGGGCGTGGACCGCACGGTGCTCACCGCCCTCGCGGGAACCCCCGAACGGACGGGGCGCGGGACACGACCGACGCCGGCCGGGCAAGGCCCGGCGGCCGGCTCCGACCGGACCTCCACCCGCACCAGCGGACGCGGGCTGCTGGGCGGTGGCCTCGTCGAGGTACCCCAGGTGCCGCCGCGTGACCCCAGCGCGGCCGTCCTCCTCGACCCGGAGGTGCCCGAGTCCGGCAGGTTCTGCAGCGACAGCCGGTGCGAGAAGCCGGTGGGCCGAGGCAGGGGCGGCCGGCCGGGGCGGACCGAGGGGTACTGCCCGCACTGCGGGGCCCGGTTCTCCTTCACCCCCAAACTCGCGCGGGGCGACGTGGTCGCCGGCCAGTACGAGGTCCTCGGCCCGATCGCCCGTGGGGGCTTCGGCTGGGTGTACCTGGCCAGGGACCGCAACGTCAACGGCAGGTGGGTGGCGCTCAAGGGCCTGCTGAACAGCGAGGGCGCCGACGCGATGGAGTCCCAGCTCAACGAACAGCGCTCACTCTCCGAGGTCCAGCACCCCAACATCGTGCACATCCTCAACGTCGTGCGGCACCCGCCCCCGGCTCCGACCGGTGCGGGGGAGACCTCCGGTTACATCGTCATGGAGTACGTGGACGGCCCCTCCCTGCGGGAACTCCTCGACCAGCGGCGATCCGCCCAGGGGCGGTCCGCCACGCTCCCCCTGGAACAGGCGATCGCCTACGTGCTGGAGATCCTGCCCGCCCTCGGCTACCTCCATGACCACGGGTGGGTCTACTGCGACCTGAAACCCGACAATGTCATCCACACCCCCGACCAGGTCAAACTCATCGACATGGGCGGGGCGCTGCGCCTGGACCAGCGCTACGAGGCCTTCTACGGCACGGTCGGGTACCAGGCCCCGGAGATCGCCCGGCTCGGCCCCTCCGTGGAGTCCGACCTCTACACCGTCGGTCGGCTGCTGGCCGTGCTGTCCTTCCCGTTCCCCGGCTACAACCAGGAACACCGGGAGAGCCTCCCGGACCCCGGAACCGTTCCCCTGCTCGTGGAGTTCGAGTCCTTCGACCGCCTCCTCCGCCGTGCCTGCCACCCCGACCGGACGCGGCGGTTCCGCGACGCCGGGGAGATGGCCGAGCAACTGCGCGCCGTGTTGCGCGAGGTGCTGGCGCTCCGGGGGCGACAGCCCCCACCAGGGCGCTCGTCGCTCTTCACCCACGAACGCGGGGTCATCGGCGGCGACCGGGGCCGGGACATCGCGCTGACGACGACCCCACCCGAGCCCGCCGAGGTCACCCGCCTCCTCCCGGTGACGCTGGTCGACCCCGACGACCCGGCGGCCGGCTTCCTCGCCGGCGTCCGGGACGCCACTCCCGCGCAGCTGCGCGCGGCGCCGGTGTGGACGGCGGAGGTCGGGCTGCGCCTCGTGCGGGCGCACCTGGAGGAGGGCGATCCCGACGGGGCCCGGCGAGAGCTCGGCGAGCTGACCGGTCTCGCCGACCAGGACTGGCGGCCGTCCTGGTACGAGGGCGTGGCCGCGCTGCTCGCCGGGCGCACCGGCGAGGCCCGAGACCACTTCGACCGGGTGTACGCGCGCGTACCGGGCGAGACGGCCCCCAAGCTCGCCCTCGCGCTCGCCGACGAGGCGGACGGGGCCATCCAGCAGGCCGAACGTCGCTACCGGCAGGTTTGGAAAGGGGACCACACGTATGTCAGCGCCGCCTTCGGCCTGGCCCGGGTACTGCTCGTCCAGCACGACTACCCCCGGGCGGTCGCCGTGCTGGAGTCCGTCCCGGAAACCTCCAGCCAGTACCTGGGTGCGCGGGTCGCGGCTGTCAGCGCCCGCGTCGGCGGGCGATCGCCGCACCAGGTGCGGTCGGAGGACCTCATGGCGGCGGCCGAGCGCCTGGCCACCCTCCCCCTGGACACCGAACGGCGCCTCAGACTGGTCGTCACCGTCCTGCTGGCCGCCCGCGCGTGGTGGGCGACCCAGCCGGCCGGCGCCCCGCGTCCGGGACCGATCTTCGGGCGGGAGTTCCGGGACCACTCCCTGCGGCTCGGACTGGAGGAGGCCTACCGCGGTCTGGCCAGGACCATCGACGACCGGGCGGAACGCATCGCCCTGGTGGACCTGGCCAACGCCGTGCGACCGAGAACTCTCGTGTGACCACCCCCGCCGAGCGCGATGACGAGGCAGGATGACGACCCTCGGCCGCCCGGTGCGGCGCCACACGACAGACCAGCAGAAGGGAGGCCGGGCCGCTGACTCGGTGCCCGTGCCGAGGCCCGCCCGCACACCCGATGAACGAACAGCTTTCACTGCGACCCGCCCGCGACGGCCTGGGCCCGCACTGCCCGCGGTGCGACTCGCCAGGGGAGCCGGGCGACCGGTTCTGCGAGGCCTGCGGAGCGGCCCTCGTCGTCCAGGAGGCCCAGGCAGCGCTCTGCCCCGACTGCGGGGCGGAGGTGGAGGTGACGACCACCCACGTCGACACCGCCGGCCAGTGCGCCGCCTGCGCCCGCCGCACCCTGGCGGCGCCCCCGGACCGGATGGAACTGGACCTGGGGACCGTCGTCGGCGTGAGCGACCGGGGCCTGCGGCACCGCCGCAACGAGGACGCCCTGGCGCTGCGGGTGCTGTGCGGCACCGACGACGAGCCGCTCGCGGCCGTGGCGGTGGTGTGCGACGGTGTGTCGTCCTCGTCCACCCCGGAGGACGCGTCCAGGACCGCCGCCTACACCGCGGCGGAACTCCTCGCCGAAGCCGCGCGGGACGACCTGGACGCGATGACGGCGACGCGGAGCGCCGTGCGTTCGGCCGTCGAGGCGGTCAGCGCCCTCCGCGTCGGTGACGACCCGGAACCGCCGTCCTGCACCTACGTCTCCGCCGTCGTCACGCCCAGCGAGGTGACCGTCGGCTGGATCGGCGACAGCCGCGCCTACTGGCTCGCCGCTCCCGAACCCACCGGCCAGCCCTCCGGCACGCCCTCCTCCCGGTTGACCACGGACCACTCCTGGGCGCAGCAGATGGTCGACCTGGGGCAGCTCAGCGAGGAGGAGGCGCAGGCGGACCGCCGGGCCAACGCGCTCTGCCGGTGGGTGGGAGCGGACTGCGACGGCCGGCCCCCCAACCTCGCGGCGATCCGCCCGACCGCCCCCGGCTGGGTGCTGCTGTGCAGCGACGGCATGTGGCACTACCTCAGGGAGGCCGACGACCTGGCCCGGCTGGTGGCCGTCTTCGACGACCCCCTGGACGCCGCCCGGGCGCTGACCAGGCTGGCCCTCGACGGCGGCGGCCACGACAACATCACGGTGGCGCTCGTCCCGTTCCCGCTTCGCGAGACCACGAGCCCACGCGGCTGAGAGGGGGTTCGATGGTGCGGCAGGTCAGCTTCACGCTGGAGGTCGACCACAACCGTTTCGTGTCGGAGCGTGCGTCCGAGGCGCACCTGGCGATCACGGTGACCGGCCACCACCCCGTCAGGGAGGACGGAGAACCGGGCGAGCCACCGGACGGCGGCACCCGTGCGTCGGAAGAGGGGACGCTCTCCGAGGTCCTGCTGGTCGACTGCTCCTCCTCGATGCGCTTCCCCGCGACCACGATGCCCGAGACCAGGCGCGCGGCCGTCGCAGCCGTGGACCTGCTGCCCGAGGGCGCGAGGTTCGCGGTCGTCGCCGGGACGACCACCGCCAGGGTCGTGTACCCGGAGACCGGTGGGCTCGCCGTCAGCAGCGCGCGGACCCGGCGGGAGGCCGCCACCGCGATCGGTGGGCTGACGCCCGACGGGGGCACCGCGATGGGCAGGTGGTTGCGGGCGGCCAACGACCTCTTCGCCGACCTCCCGGGCCCTCGCCACGCCATCCTCCTCACCGACGGCCTCAACCAGGGCGAGTCCCTGCGGGAACTGGCGGCCGCGTTGGAGGAGTGCCGGGGGCGGTTCGTCTGCGACTGCCGTGGGGTCGGCACCGGCTGGCGGGTGGACGAACTGCGGTCCATCACCACCGCGCTCCTGGGCACGGTCGACATCGTGGCCGATCCCGAGGACCTGGCCGCCGACTTCCGCTCGACCGTGGCGGCCGCCGTCGCCCGGGTGCAACCAGCCGTGGCCCTGCGGGTGTGGACACCGGAGCTGACCCGGCCGCGGTTCCTCCGGCAGGTGCACCCGGAGGTGCGCTCCCTCGAAGGCGTTCAAGTCCCGGGCGCGCCGCAGGACCTCGACCACCCCACCGGCAGCTGGGGCGCGGAGAGCCGCACGTACCACCTCTGCGTGGAGATCCCGCCGCTGCGGGTCGGGGAGGAGGTGCTCGTCGCCCGCCTCACCGTCGTCCAGGAGGACGGCGGTCCTCCCCTCGGCGCGCCCGTGCTGGTCACGGTGACCGGGAGCGCCGATGTCGACCGGGTGGCCCGCGTCGACCCGGTGCTGGCCCATTACACCGGCCAGACCGACCTCGCGGAGGCCGTCCGCACCGGACTGGACGCCCGCCGCCGTGGGGACACCGAACTGGCCACCGCCATGCTCCAGCGAGCGGTGGCACTGGCCACCGAGTCCGGTCACGAGGAGACCGCCGAGCTGCTCGCCGAGGTGGTGGAGGTCGTGGACGAGAGGAGCGGGACCATCCGGCTGCGCGCGCGGGTCGCCCGCGAGGCCGAGATGGCCCTCGACGCGCGGTCGACCAGGACCCTCCGGCTGGGACGCCCGCGATGACCTCGACCGCGGCATCCCGGACCACGTGCGCCGTCCGGCGGGCGGCGTGAACCCGGCCGGACGTGCCGGCGACCCCGAGCGCGTCGTGGACGGGGCGGGATGCTCCTCACCGGAGCGTGCCGCGCGGGAGCGGCGGTCCCCGGGCACCGCCCTCGCACCGGAACCCGGCCTCGGTCCGCCCACCGCGTGCCGGACCGGGACCGACGCCGCGGTGGGGGCGGCGTGCCCCCGGTGCGGCTGTCCGAGGGTGGGCCGGTTCTGCGAGGAGTGCGGACACGACTGCGAGGGGCCGGCCGGGGGCCGCGCGGACGGCTCAGGGCCGCCGGCTGGTGGGCCTCGCAACTGGGTGGCGCTCGTCACCGTCGACCCCCGGTACTTCGCCGGTGTCCTGGCGGAGGCGGGCAGTGCCGGTGAGCGGTTGCGGCTCCCCTCGGAGCGCCCCCGACGGCGCTACCCGCTCGCCGGCGACCGGGTGCGGATCGGCCGCGCCAGCCGGTCCGCACCCGAACCACCCGCGATCGACCTGGGCGTCCCACCCGAGGACCCGGGCGTCTCCCGGGAACACGCGGTGCTGCTTCGCGGGGCGGAGGGCGGCTGGTCGGTGGTGGACCTCGACTCGGCGAACGGCACGATGCTGGACAGCGGTCTGGTGCTCCGGCCGCACGTCCCACACCCGATAGGGGAGGGGACCCGGGTGCACCTGGGAGCCTGGACGACGATCGAACTGAGAACGTGGTGAGGCACCTGGCAAGATCATCAACGCGTCGGGCGCCGTGGGGGTTCCGCACCGGCGCGGGCGGAGCGCGTCCTATCGTGTCAGGGGTACTCGGTGATCTCGGCGGGGCGCCGCGCCGGGCGGACACCTCGGCCTGATCGATACCGGTGGAGAGGACAACTTCGGTGGACTCCGTCATTGACGTCGGCAGCGGCTTCCTGGACTGGTTGTACGGGATGTTCGGCGTCAACCTCCTGCCCGGTGACTGGGTGTGGTCCGCGATGATCACCGGTGTCGGCATGAGCCTGCTCGTCACGGCCGGTGCCGCCTTCGTCGCCCTGCTCCGCAAGGGGATCGGCAACCGCTACACAGCCCCCGTCGTCCTGGTGCTGGTCACCGTCGGGGTGGGCACCAGCTTCCTCCTGCCCTACGTGCTGGCCACCTCGAACGTGCGGCTGGTCCATCCCGCCTCCAGCAGCTTCTTCGGCCTGTCCGGGACGGTCTCGGAGGAGGTGTTCGGCTCGGACCAGGCGTTGTGGACCCGGGCACTGGCGATCCTCGTCCTGGTCCTGCTGCCCCTGCTGCTGCTCGGCCTGGTCGCCTGGCAGGGCAGGCTGGCCGCGCGACGCGGACCGGCGTGGCCCGGTCGGATGTTCTGGATGCCCTTCCTCCTGCTGGTGTTGCTGCTCGGCGGCGAACCCGCCGGAGTGGTGGCCAGCCTCTGGATCGGTTCCCTGCCCGCCGCGGTGGCCGGTGTCATCGTGGTCGCACTGCTCGGCTCCCCACCCCGCGCCGTCATCGAGCGCTCCGAACGGTCCCGCGACTGGGACCACGACCGGGACGGCGCCCGGGACCGGCGGGACCTCGACCCCGACGACCGCTACGCGGCGCAGGCCCTCGCGGGGCGGGAGGCGGAGGAGGCCCGCCAGATCCAGGCCCGCCAGCAGGAACTCGACCAGCGGGAGCGCGCTCAGCAGCTGCGGCAGCGGGAGCTGGACCAGCGGGAACGGGAGGTTCGGCTGGCCGCGATGAACCCGCAGCCATCCCAGTCCTCCCAGTACCCCGCCACCCAGGTCGACTCGCGGGCCGCTGAGGGCTCCGGCACGGGCGAGCAGCCCGCGCCCGAGCGGGCCTCGGGGTCCTCCGAGCTGGCCAACACGCCCGGTCCGCTGCCCTTCCCGGTGGCCGGGGCGGTGGCGGCGACGCCAGGGGCGGGGGACACCGCGCAGGCCACCGAGGTCGCGCCCGCGCTGTTCGGCGCCGGGCACGGCGCCAGCAGGAGCCAGGGACGGTTCCAGCGCATCCGGCAGCTCGGCAAGGGCGGGTTCGGATCCGTCTGGTTGGCGATGGACACCAGCCTGAACCGGATGGTGGCCGTGAAGATCGCCCACGCGCCCGATGCCGAGGGCGAGGAGCGGATGATCCGGGAGGCGCGGGCCCTCGCCGCCGTGCGGCATCCCAACTGCGTCCGGATCTACGACATCGTCAACGACCTCGGCGACGGCAGCGACGGTCTTGCCCTCGTCATGGAGTACCTCGAGGGTGACGCGCTCTCCGACGTCGTCCGCGAGAACACCCTCGACGACGTGGCCGCGGCGCGGCTGTGGGCCAGCATGGCCGAGGCCTTGGGGGCGGCGCACGAGAAGGGGTTGCTGCACCGCGACATCAAGCCGGCGAACATCCTGGTCGACCAGGCGGGCGTCGCGCACCTCATCGACTTCGGCATCGCCCGCAGCAGCGGCGACAGCAGCCTCACCGCCACCGGGATGATGGTGGGCACTCCCGACTACATCGCCCCCGAGGTGGCGCGCGGCGGGGACGCCACCCCCGCCTCCGACGCCTGGCAGTTGGCCGCCACGGTCAGCTACGCGCTCACCGCGAACCCGCCCAGGGGCTACCGGGAGAACGCGATGGCCTCCCTCATGGCGGCCGCGCACGACCCGGAACTGGTGCACCTGCCCGAGCACAGCGTGCATCGGCAGCTGCTCCTCGCCGCGCTGGACCAGGACCCGGCGCGGCGTCCCCCGCTCCCGGTGATCGTCCGCGAACTCGGCGGGTGGCTCGGACGGGCCGGGCTGAGCAACGAGGGACCGGTGACCCGGCGCATCACCCCGGACGACCCCGACCGCACCCAGGTGCACCGGCCCGGCCACACCGAGGCGGGTCGGGCGCCGGCGAGTGGCCAGCACCCGCCGTTCCCCCCGCCGGGAGGGCAGCACCAGTCCGGCAACCAGCCGCCGCCCCCGCAGCAACCCCCGGGGCAGCAACCCCCGGGGCAGCCACCGTTCCCCGGTCAGCAGCAGTCCCGGCCGTTCCCACCGCCCGGCCACCGGCAGCCGCCGCCCACCCGGCACCAGCCGCCGCCCCCGCCCCCCGGTCAGCAGCCCGGCCGAGGCGGCACCCGTCGGATGAACCTGGACGACGAGAACTGGGGCTGAGCGCCGCCCCTGGCAGGCCCGCCAGTCGCCACCGGCGACTGCCACCCCCGGAACCCGTCGCGAGCAGGACGGGGGCGGTGCGGTCAGCGCTCGAGGACGGCCGGGCGGTCGGGGTGGTCGACCCGGACGACGACGTCGGCCACCTCCCGAGGAGCGACCTCGCGCTCGTACCGGTCGAACGCCGGCAGGGTCCAGCCGCGCTCGGCGGTGGTGCGGCGGCGCAACGCCGGCTCGGAGAGCCACAGGTGCACGGCGAGATCCCACGGCAGGCCGTGACCGAGCAGCAGCCCACCGCTGACCAGCAGCACGGTGCCCTCGTCGACCCGGACCCGGCTCGCCCGGGCCGAACGGTCCGAGGCGGCGTCCCAGAGGCGGGGCAGCGCGCGGCCGTCACCGTCCGGTCCCAACGGGGTGAGCACCTCCCGCCGCAGCGCCCCCACGTCCGTCCAGTCCTCGTAGTAGGCGTCGGGGTTGGTGCGCCCCCGTTCCAGCCGGAGGGCGGCGGGACGCGGGAAGTCGTCCGCGCTGACCGCGAACACCTCCCGCCCCCTCCGCCGGAGCCGGCCGACCAGCGCCGTCGCGAGGTCGCCCGGCTCCGCCGCCGGCGCCCCGTCCACCACGACCCGGGGTCGGGGCGAGGCCGGCAGCCCGGCGATCCGCTCGGCGATCCGTTCGGCCAGCCGGTCCGGGCTGAGCGGTGTCATGCGCATGGTCCGACCTCGCCGAGGTGACCAGGCGCGGCGGTCGGTCGGGCACGGCCCTGGCGCCCCCCGTCCCGCCGCCGGCTGCCCGGGTGGGCGAGGACGTGGTCACGCCGGGAGCAGCAGCAGCTTCCCACTGGTCCGCCTCGCCTCCAGGTCCTCGTGCGCCGCGCGCGCGTCGCGGAGCGGGTAGCGGCCTCCGATCCGCAGATCGAGCCGCCCCGAGGTGATCAGGTCGAACAGCTCCCTCGCCCGCCACTCCAGTTCCGCCCGGTCGGCGATGTGGTGGGCCAGGGTGGGCCTGGTGACGAACAGGCTGCCACCCGAGTTCAACCGTTGGAGGTCGAACGGGGGGACCTGCCCGCTCGAACCGCCGAAGAGCACCAGCATCCCCCGGGGCCGCAGGCTGGCCAGGCTCGCGTCGAAGGTGTCCCTCCCGACCCCGTCGTAGACGACGTCGACGCCGGCGCCGTCGGTGAGCCGTCGAACCTCCTCGGCCACGTCGGCGTCGGTGTAGCGGATGATCTCGTCGGCTCCCGCGGTCCTGGCGAGGTGTTCCTTCTCATCCGTCGACACGGTGCCCAGGACACGGGCCCCCCGGGCCTTGGCGAGCTGGACGAGGAGCAGACCCACCCCGCCGGCCGCCGCGTGGACGAGGACGGTGTCGCCGTGCCCCACCGGTCTGGTGGAGGCGACCAGGTAGTGGGCGGTCATCCCCTGGAGGGGCATCGCGGCGGCCTGCTCGTCGCTGACAGCGTCGGGGACGAGCACCGCCCCGTCGGCCGGCACCGCGACGCGCTCGGCGTAGCTACCCGAGGTCTGCGCCCAGGCGACGCGGTCCCCGGGGGAGAAGCGGGTCACGCCGGAGCCCACCGCCGCCACCGTGCCAGCCCCTTCCAGGCCGGGCACGAAGGGGACCTCCATCCGGTACACCCCGGAGCGCTGGTAGGTGTCGATGAAGTTCACGCCCGCCGCTCCGAGCTCGACGAGCACCTCGCCGGGTGCCGGTTCGGGATCGGGCAGCTCCACCGGGGCCAGTACCTCGGGGCCGCCGGTCTCCCTCACCTGGATCGCCCGCATGTCGTCTCCTCCCGCTGGGGTGTTCGTCGTTTCGCGTGGCCCTCATTGGATCATCGTGGTGGCGGTGTCACCCGCCCAGCGCCACCCGGCGGGCCAGGCCCAGGGGGAGCGCGCCGGAGCCGGCGATCGTGTCGTGGAAGGCCTTCAGGTCGCCCCGGCCGGCGGCCAGGTAGTCGGCCCGGATGTCCTCGATCTCCAGGCAACCCGTCAGGTAGGAGGGAGCCTGCGTCGGCCACGAGCAGTAGCGCGAGACCTCACCCACCGCCGTGTCCTCGGTGAGGGAGGCCTTGGTGCTCATGAACTCCCTGGCCTGCTCGACGGTCATGTCACCGGCGTGCAGGGCGGTGTCCACGACGATGCGGGCCGCCCGGAACAACCGCGCCTCCAGGTGCCCGAGTTCGTGGGCGGGGTTGGTGAAGTACCCCTGCTCGCGCATCATCGTCTCGACGTAGAGCGCCCAGCCCTCGCTGAAGTACGAGGTGCGGAACGTCTTCCTGACCCGACGGGGGTTGCCGGCCATCCAGGAGAGGTGCCAGTGGTGACCGGGGTAGGCCTCGTGCACGGCGATGGTGGGCATCTGCGCCCGGGCGTTGGTCTGGAGGCGCTGGATGATCTGCTCCTCCGAGTACCCGTCCGGGGTGTGGGGGACGAAGAAGTGGCCGGTGCGGGAGTCCGTCAGCGGCGGTGGGGACATGTAGGAGGCGACGGAGAGGATCGCCCGCTGGAAGGCCGGCGCGGGGACCACCTCGCAGTGCTCCCCCTCGGCGAAGGTGACCAGGTCCCGTTCGGCGACGAACCGCCGGGCGCGGGCGGTCTCGGCCGCGTACTCGTCCCGCATCGCCTCGAGGGTCGGGGGGTAGTCCTGCTGGAGCCTGGTCATCACGGCGTGCCAGTCCTCCGACCCGCCGGGGACGCTCCGGGCCAGTTCGCGCATCTCCTCGTCGAGCGCCGCGTAGGCGGCCTTGCCCCGTTCGTGCAGTTCGGCTGCCCCGTACCCGAGGAGCTCCTTCTCGACGAGCAACCGGGAGTAGCGGTCCTCGCCCAGCCGCCAGTCGCCGTTGGCCCGCCGCCCGAACTCCTCGAGGAAGTCGACGACCGCGTCGAAGGCGGCCGCCGCCGGTTCGGCGGCGGTGGCGACCTTGTCACGCAGGCCGGGGTCGGAGACCAGGCCGGGCAGGGTCCCGGTGACGAACGACCGACCTGTCCGCGCCTGCCGCAGGCCGCGTTCCACGAGCAGTGGGGCGGCCAGGTCCGAGTCGAGGTTCAGCCGGCAGGCGGTGAGCACCGCCGGGACCTCGGCGAGCTTGCGGATGGTGTGCTCGACGAGCTCCGGTTCCGGCAGGAGCTTCTGGAGGAACGGGTAGAACAGCCCGCGGAAGACGGGGCCGACGTAGACGGCGGGGTCGCGGCGCCAGGCCGGCCACTCCTCCTCGACGCGGGCGCCCCGCAGGACGGCGAGCACCAGGTCGCGGTCGATCCGCGACTCGTGGTCGAGTCCGTTGTCGACCACGGACTCGAAGGTGCGCAACCAGTCCGCGTTGCCCGAGCGCGTGGCCACCAGTGCCGACTCGGAGTAGTCACCGAGGGTGTGGAGGTGCTCGACCGAGCCGAGCAGGCCGGCGTGCACCGGGTTGCGGTCGTAGTACCAGGCCAGGTAGTCGTCGAGGACGGTGGTGAAGGAGGGAGTCGCGGTCACGCCAGCACGATAGTCGTTTGTCTTGCTAACAACCAGGGGAGTGGGCCCCACGGCACCGATATCCAGCGACACGTGGGTTTTCCCGCCCGCCGCGAACTCCTAGGGTGGGGGCATGAGTGAGGACACCACGCACCCTCCCGTGCGGGGCGCCGACCAGAAGGCGTTGCGCCGTTTCGTCCGCCGGCACGACGGAGCGGCACGGGCCGTCATCAGCCCGCTCGGCCGCCCCGGTGCGCGGATCTGCCTGGTGGGCGGGGACGGGGCGCTCGGTGACCTCGTGGTGCGCGACGACGAGACCGCCCGGCGGCTGTGCGCCTCGGTTCCCGGTGTCGAGATCAGCGACTGGGACCAGCCCACCGTGGCGGCGCTGGCGATCGGGCCGGAGCACCGGCGCCGGATGGCCGGTCCCCGCGCTCGCGGCCGGTGAGGCGGCCCGGTTCCTCCTCCGGCGGCCGGGTGGTGCTGGTGACCTGCGCCGAGCTTCCCGGAGGGGACGCTGACGACGCCGAGCTGGTGACGGCCCTGGGTGAGGTCGGTGTCTCGGCCCGCTGGGCGGCCTGGGGCTTCGAGGCGACCGACGACGAGGTGGTCGTGCTCCGGTCGCCCTGGGACTACACCTGGCGGCGGGCCGAGTTCCTGGAATGGTGCTCCTCGGTTCCCACCCTGCTCAACCCCGTCCGGGCGGTGCGGTGGAACACCGACAAGCGCTACCTGGTGGAGTTGTCGCACGCCGGGCTCCCGGTGGTACCCACCCAGCTGGTGGCACCCGGGGAGCCAGCGGACTGGCCGGGCGGGGAGGTCGTCGTCAAGCCCTCGGTGGGGGCCGGCGCCCGGGGCGCCGGACGGTTCGGTCCCGAGGAGCGCTCGGCGGCACAGGCCTGGCTCGCCGAACTGCACGCCAGCGGCGCGACCGCCGTCGTGCAGCCCTACCAGCACGAGGTGGACCGCCGGGGCGAGTACGCGTTGGTGTTCCTCGGTGGCCAGTACTCGCACGCCTTCGCCAAACCCGCCCTGCTCACCGGGCCCGCCGCCAGGGACGCCGGGCTGTCGGTGGACGAACAGGGGCTGACGCCGGCAGCGCCGACGGGCAGGTGGCGACGGGTCGCCGAGGACTGCGTCGACCTGGCAGCCGACCTCCTGGGCATGTCCAGATCGGACCTGCTCTACGCCCGGGTCGACCTCGTCGGGGGAGACGGGGGTGACCCGGTGTTGTTGGAGCTGGAGGTCACCGAACCCACCCTGGGGTTCGGCGCGGCCGATCCCGCCGCCGTCGCCCGCTTCGCCTCCGCCGTGCGCAACCGGGTCCGGTGAGGACCGAGGCCGGCGGCCGTGGCGGGACCCGGCACCAGCCACCACTGGCGTCGCTCCACCGGGCGGGGCGCGGGTGCCCCCACCGCGGTCGGCTCAGGGCATCGCGGCCCGCAGCCGCAGCAGACTGGGGTCGCTGATGGGTTCGTCGAGGTCGCCGCAGAACGCCGCGACGGCCCGGGTCCTCGGGTCGGCCACCAGTAACGTCCTGATGCGCCGCCAGGAGATCAGGTTCGGGTGGTCGAACTCCTCGCACGCCTCGGCGGGGGTGAGCAGCTCGATCGCCTGGTCGAGGTCCGCCAGCTCCAGGGGGTAGCTCCCGCTGCCGGAGACGTGCCCGCAGACGGTGGCCAGCACCACCGCGGCCAGCTGGTGGGTACCGACGTTCACCACCGGGAAGTCGACGTCGTCCCAGATCGACACGCCCACGCCGAACGCGGCTGGCGCCGTCCAGCCGGGAATGGCCGCTTCCATCCGTTCCCGTGCGCTCCGGACCTCGTCCGGAGTGCTCCAGCGCTCTGTCATCGTCGGCTCCCGTGAGTGCGGCCCGTGGCGGACCGGTGCGGTGATCGGCCCGCCTGATTGATCGATCGAGAGTCAGCAGCTACCGTACTTTCAGTGGTCAGTGAAACCAACCGGCAGAGGCTGATGCCATGACCGACAGAGGTAGCTACTCGACACCGAGCGCCAACTGGATCGAGCAGGTCGCAGCATTCTACGTCGAGGAGGGGATGCCCCTGATCGCCGGCCGCATCCTGGGGTACCTCCTCATCTGCGACCCGCCCGAGCGGACGGCCGCCGAGCTCTCCGCCGCCCTCGACGCGAGCAGCGGTTCGGTCAGCACCAACATCCGGCTGTTGGTCCGGGCCGGCGTCGTGAGCAAGACGACCCGGCGGGGCAAGGAGGCCGCCCTCTACCGGGTGGAGGAGAGCCGGTGGCCGGACTTCGTGCAGGGCCGCTTCGACCGCGTGCGCGGCGCGCGGGACCTCACGGCGGCGGGACTGCGGCTGCTGTCCGGCGACTCGGAACGCGCCGCCCGGCTCCGAACGGTCAACCAGTTCTACGAGTGGCTCGCCGACCAGCTCCCCGAGCTGTGGGAACAGTGGTCGCGGGACCGCCCCCGCCGACGCTGACCGCGCCCGCCGCCCCGTGCTCAGTCGGAGCTTCCCGCGCCGACCGGCTCCCGGGGAGCGGCGGCCGAGCCGTCCGAGGCCCGCCCTCGGGTGGAGAAGGGGACCGGCGCGCGGCCCCGGTCACGCAGGGTGGTCCAGAACCACGCGACGACCACCACCGTCGCGCCGGCGCCCAGCACGTGCAGCGCCACCAGCACCTCGGGAACGCCCGTCCAGTACTGGACCATCCCGACCGTCCCCTGGGCGAGTACGACGCCCACCACCCACCAGAACCCGCGCCACATCCGCGCCGGCGCCGAGACCGCCCGCATCGTGAACCCGAGGGCGATGAGCATGCCCAGGAAGAGGAACAGGAACTCGGCGTGGACCTGCGCCAGGTTGGCGACCGGCAGCTCCAGGCGAGGCGTGTCGATGTCCCCCGAGTGCGGTCCGGCCGCCGTGACGAGCGTGCCGGTGACCAGCAGCCCCGCCAGGACGATGTTCATCGTGAGCACCAGTCCGCGCACCGCGCCGGGCACGAGCGGACGTTCCTCCTGGTCGCCCTCGGTGCTCGCCCGCACCAGGAGCACCGCCAGCCAGACCAGCAACGAGGATCCGAGGAAGTGCAGGGCGACCGTCCACCACCGCAGCTCCATCAGCACCGTGATGCCGCCCATGATCCCCTGCGCCAGGGTGCCGAGCGGCATCGCCAGCGCGAGCAGCACCAGTCGACGCCGCCGAGGGCGGGTGATCAGAGCCAGGAACAGGCAGGCCAGCGAGACGAAGCCCACCACGCCGGTCAGCAACCGGTTGCCGAACTCGATCCACTGGTTGAGGGTGTCGTACTCGGGGTGCGCGACGGGGACGAGACTTCCGGGGAAGCAGTTCGGCCAGGTGGGGCAGCCCAGCCCCGACCCGGTGACCCTCACCACCGAACCGGTGACCGCGATCCCCGCGTGGGTCACCACGGCGGCGATCGCGAACGCGCGCATCAGCCGGGGACTCGGCGAGGAGAAGCGGTCCAGGAAACGGACGAGAAAGGCGGGAAGCGACACGCCGCAATGCTAGGCCGGGCCCCGCTCAGGTCAGTCGGGTGGTACGCACTGCCGAGACGCCCGCCACTGTCGCCCAACCGAGCAGCACCACCAACGGCGCCCACCCGGGGAAGGCACCCTCGCGCAGCACCGACTCCATCCCCTCGGCCAGCGCCGACGACGGGAGCAGGCGCACCACGGCGGCCAACCCGTCGGGAAGGCTGTCCACCGGGAGGACCACTCCTCCCGCGAGGAGCAGCACGAACCACACCGCGTTGGCGATCGCCAGCACCGCCTCGGCCCGCAGCGCCCCGCCGACCAGCACGCCAAGCGCGCCGAACGCGGCCACCCCGAGCAGGAGCAGGCACACGCCGCCCGCGACTCCAGCCAGGGAGGGCGTCCACCCCAGGAAGGCGGCCACCACGCCGAGCAGCAGCAGCTGGACCGCGACGATCGCCAGGTTGGCGAGCACCCGGGCGGCCACCAGCGACCACCGGGGC
Organism: Actinoalloteichus caeruleus; assembly: GCF_049311605.1. Classification (NCBI taxonomy): domain Bacteria; kingdom Bacillati; phylum Actinomycetota; class Actinomycetes; order Pseudonocardiales; family Pseudonocardiaceae; genus Actinoalloteichus; species Actinoalloteichus caeruleus. The sequence goes on along the minus strand of NZ_CP186005.1, from coordinate 3,875,945 downwards.
AGCGCGGTCGCCGCCAGGCGTTTGAGCACGCCGTAGCGGCGGTCGAACCCGAGCATGATGGCCTGCCCGGTGAAGGCGGTGGAGATCACCGCGAGCGCGAACACGCGGGGGGCCACCGAGTCCACCCTCGGCTCGTCGATGGGCAGCAGCGGGAGGGTGCTCAGGCCGATGAGCAGCGCCATCGGGATGATCATCGTGAGCAGGAGCTGCTCGGCGTGGCGCAGGTTGAGCAGCAGCTCGGTCCTGGCCTGGGTGAACAGCATCCGCGACACGCGCCCGCGCCCGGGTGACGGGGTGAACGTGCCCGGCGCGAAACGGGACTCCGGCGAGAGCACGTCGGTCACGAGCGGAGCTCCCGTCCGGTCAGTTCGAGGAAGACGTCTTCCAGGCTCCTGGTCGCCACCCGCATGTCCTGGGCGTAGGCCTCGTGGCGCGCGCACCACGCCGTCACGGTGGAGGCCACCTGGGGTGTGATCGTCCCGCGCACCACGTAGGTGCCGGGTCGGGGTTCGCTGACCACGCACCCGGCGGGCAGCGCGCCGGCCAGCACGTCGGTGTCCAGACCGGGGCGGGTGCGGAACCGCAGCTGCTGGTCGTCGGTCGCGGTCAGCTCGGACGGGCTGCCCCGCGCGACCACGGCGCCGTGGTCGACGATCACGACCTGGTCCGCCAGCTCCTCGGCCTCGTCCATCAGGTGGGTCGTCAGCAGCACGCTGACGCCGTCCGCCCGCAGGGCCGCGACGAGTTCCCACACGAGCAGCCTGCTCTGCGGGTCCATCCCGGCCGTTGGCTCGTCGAGGAACACCAGTTCCGGGCGTCCGACGAGGGCGCAGGCCAGGGAAAGGCGCTGCTTCTGGCCACCCGAGAGCCGCTTGTAGCGGGTTCGGCGGGCGCCCTCGAGCCCGAGCACCCGCAACAGCCAGTCGACGTCCAGCGGGGCGGCGGCGCAGGCGGCGACCAGCCGCAGCATCTCCTCCGCCCCGACGCCCGGGTAGGCGCCACCGCCCTGCGGCATGATGCCGACCCTCGGGCGCAGGCGGGGGGCGTCGGCGACCGGGTCGAGCCCCAGGACGCGCACCGATCCGCCGTCCGGGCGGAGGAAACCCTCGCAGATCTCGACGGTGGTCGTCTTGCCCGCGCCGTTGGGGCCGAGCAGCGCGAGCACCTGACCCCGGGGAAGAGTGAGGTCGAGCCCGTTCACCGCTACCGTCGTCCGGTAACGCTTCACCAGGCCCCGGACCTGGACAGCGGGTTCGTCGGCGGTGGGGCTCACGACGGTTGAGCCTAACCGCAGGGTCATCGGCCGGGCGGCGCCGGGTGGAACAGCCGCTCAGCCTTCGGGATGCGGCCGCGCACCAGCAGCAGCGGCAGGATGAGGGTGACCAGTGCGGCCAGGATGGCGAACTGCGGCACGTACAGGCGGTGGTCGAACGCCGACCCCGGCGGGAACACCGCGCAGGCCACCAGGGCCGACAGCCAGGTCGCGGAGAGCCGGAACCGCAGCCGGGTGCTGGACGCGGCCAGCGGGAGAGCGGCCCACAGCAGGTACCACGGGTGGAGGACGGGGCCGAGCAGCATGACCGCGCCCAGCCCGGCGCCGAGCCCGACCATCGGTTCCATCCTGCCCCGGAAGGACACCCACAGCAGGCGGCCGCAGACACCGGCGGCGGCGGCGTACCCGAGCGCCCTGGCCAGGGCCAGGATGGCGTCGGTGTGGTTGCCGAGTCCGAGCAGGATGCCGAGGCCGGCACTGGTCTGGCTCACCGCGGTGACCGGGGAGAGCCAGCTGCGGACCATCCCGGGGGTGCTCAGCGCCTCGATCCAGCCGAAGCCCAGGCCGCTGCCCAGCGACGCGGCCACCACCACGGTCGCGAACACCGCCAGCATCCAGGCCGCGGTGCGCAGCAGGTCGCTGATCCGGCCACCGGCCCGGCGGGCCAGCGCGGCGCCGAGGAACCCGAGCGCGAGCGCGGCGGGGAGCTTGACCATGGCGGCGGTGGCCACGATGACGGTGCCGAGCAGGGCGGACCGGGCCAGCGCGAGTTCGAACCCGGCGAGCATCAGACCGATCGCGAGCGCCTCGTTGTGGATGCCGCTGACCAGGTGGAACAGGACGAGCGGGTTGGCGGCCCCCAGCCACAGCGCGTAGGTGGGCTGGACGCCGCACCGCCGCGCGAGGCGGGGCAGCGCCCAGACGATCATGGCGAACCCCGCGAGGGCGAGCACCCGGTGCAGCAGGATCCCGGGGATGACGTTGTCGCCGCCCACGATCATCGTGATGCCGCGGGACAGGATGAGGAAGAGCGGCTGGTAGGGGGCCGGGGTCTCGCGCCAGATGTTGGTGACGCCCCGGGTCAGCGGGTCGTCCACCCCGAGGGCGTCGGCCGGTCCCAGTTCGTAGGGGTTCATGCCCCGCACGGCGATCTCGCTCTGCGCGAGGTAGCTGTAGACGTCCCGGCTGAACATCGGTGGGGCCACGACGAAGGGCAGCGCCCACATCACCATGGTGCGGTCCATCTGGGAACGGGAGATCAGCCTCCGCCGGCGTGGGGCGGCCAGTCTGCCCAGCCACAGCCAGGCGAGCACCACCATCAACATCCCGGTGAAGGTGCAGGCCAACGCGACGGTGGGCATCCGGGTCATCAGGCCGAGCACACGGACGCCGGGGAGCGGGTTGATCACCGGGGCGGCCCCGGCGCCGAGCGCCCCGACACCCATCAGCAGTGCTCCGACGGTGCCGAAGCGCCGGACGACGTCGAGTTGGCGTCGTTCGGCGTCGTTCAGGGGCTCCGGGTCCGTCAGCGGCTCGGCGCGGGTCGCGGTGGGGGTGGTGGTGCGGGCGCCCGCACCACCCCGGTCCGGGTGCCGATCCGGCCTGGTGTGATCTTCGTCTTCGGTCGGCTGGCCCCCGACCGTCTCGCCCGCCGCCACGAGACGGAAGAGTATCTGCCGGCCCCGGGCCCCGGTGCCGGTACGGCCCCGATCGGGTATTTTGCCCGGTTGACCAGCCGAGACGGTGTTCCGCCCCGCCGGGGACCGCGGAGGGCGACCAGCCGTGGGCGTGATGTGGATCACGTGATCGCCGTGAGGTTTTGCGTGTCCGGGGGAAATACGTAACCTGTGTGTTGTGAAATTGGCGGGACAGGCCACCGAGGGGTGCGGTGACGCGGAGGGCGACCAGCTCGCCTCCGAGGCGCCGCAACCCATCGACGGTCGGGCCCGCCAGTCGGTGGCGCGGGTCCTGCTGGAGCAGGGGCCGCGCACCGCCGCGGCGATCGCCGAGCAGCTCGGCGTCAGCGCGGTCGCGGTGCGACGACACCTCGACGCGCTGCTCGCCGAGGGCCACGCCTCCAGCCGGGAGGCGCCCAGGCCCGCCGGCTCACGCCGTCGTGGCCGCCCGGCCCGGCTGTTCCAGCTCACCGAGCGGGGACGGGCGCAGTTCGGGCACGCCTACGACGACCTGGCGGTCGCCGCGCTGCGCTTCCTCGCCGAACAGGGCGGGGAACGGGCGGTCCGGCTGTTCGCGGAGCGCCGTGTCGCGGCGCTCGTCGAACGGCACCGGGACGCGGTTGTCGCCGAACCGGACGTCGCGGCGAGGGCGGAGGCGCTGGCCGCGGCGCTGAGCAGGGAGGGCTACTCTTCCTCGACCCGCCGGGTCGGGACAGGGGAGCAGCTCTGCCAGCACCACTGCCCCGTGGCGCACGTCGCCGCGGAGTTCCCGCAGCTGTGCGAGGCGGAGACCGCGGTGTTCGCCGACCTGCTCGGAACCCACGTGCAGCGCCTCGCCACGATCGCCAGGGGTGACGCGGCCTGCACGACCCACGTGCCGGTCAACCCCACCCCGGGCGACCGGAACGACGATCGACAATGACCGCGCGCTCGCCCGTCCGGGCGAGGCGCGGAACCCGAACAGTGATCCGGCGCGTTCGGCGCGTCCGGGCATGACAGCCCCGATCCGGGACGGAGGGGAATCCGTATGACTGCCGCTGCCGAGCAGCGCACACCCACCACGCAGACGGAGCCGCTGAGCCAGGAGGAGACCCTGGCGACTCTGGGCAACTACGAGTACGGCTGGGCCGACTCCGACGTGGCGGGTGCCAGCGCGCGGCGTGGCCTGAACGAGGACGTCGTTCGGGACATCTCCGCCAAGAAGAACGAGCCGGACTGGATGCTGGAGACCCGGCTGAAAGCGCTGCGGCTCTTCGAGCGCAAGCCGATGCCGAACTGGGGAGCCGACCTCTCCGGCATCGACTTCGACACCATCAAGTACTTCGTGCGCTCCACCGAGCAGCAGGCCACCAGCTGGGAGGACCTGCCCGAGGACATCAAGAACACCTACGACAAGCTGGGCATCCCCGAGGCGGAGAAGCAGCGGCTGGTCGCGGGTGTCGCCGCGCAGTACGAGTCCGAGGTCGTCTACCACAAGATCCGGGAGGACCTGGAGGCCCAGGGCGTCCTCTTCCTGGACACCGACACCGGCCTGCGGGAGCACCCCGAGCTGTTCCGCGAGTACTTCGGCTCCGTCATCCCGGCGGGCGACAACAAGTTCTCCGCGCTGAACACCTCCGTGTGGTCCGGCGGCTCCTTCATCTACGTGCCCAAGGGCGTCCAGGTCGACATCCCGCTCCAGGCCTACTTCCGGATCAACACGGAGAACATGGGCCAGTTCGAGCGGACGTTGATCATCGTCGACGAGGACGCCTACGTCCACTACGTCGAGGGCTGCACCGCGCCGATCTACAAGTCCGACTCGCTGCACTCGGCGGTCGTCGAGATCATCGTGAAGAAGGGCGCCCGCTGCCGGTACACGACCATCCAGAACTGGTCGAACAACGTCTACAACCTGGTCACCAAGCGCGCCAAGGCCGAAGAGGGCGCGACCATGGAGTGGGTCGACGGCAACATCGGCTCCAAGGTGACCATGAAGTACCCGTCGGTCTTCCTGATGGGGGAGCACGCCAAGGGCGAGGTGCTGTCCATCGCCTTCGCCGGTGAGGGCCAGCACCAGGACGCCGGCGCGAAGATGGAGCACCTCGCGCCGCACACCTCGTCCACCATCGTCTCCAAGTCGGTGGCCCGGGGCGGCGGGCGGACCTCCTACCGGGGTCTGGTGAAGGTCGCCAAGCGCGCCCACCACTCCAAGTCCACCGTGAAGTGCGACGCGCTGCTCGTGGACACCATCAGCCGGTCCGACACCTACCCCTACGTCGACGTGCGTGAGGACGACGTCGTCATGGGGCACGAGGCGACCGTGTCCAAGGTCAGCGACGACCAGTTGTTCTACCTGATGTCGCGTGGGCTGACCGAGGACGAGGCCATGGCGATGATCGTGCGCGGCTTCGTGGAGCCGATCGCCCGCGAGCTGCCCATGGAGTACGCCCTCGAACTGAACCGACTGATCGAGCTGCAGATGGAAGGGGCCGTCGGCTGAGATGGCTGCACCACTGGACACCACCCCGGCCCAGCACGGGCTGACCGACCACTCGCACGGAGGACCGGTGATCCCGCAGTCCTCGCGGGGCGAGCGCTTCACCTCCTACGAGGTCGACGCGTTCGAGGTCCCCGGGGGCCGCGAGGAGGACTGGCGGTTCACGCCGCTGAAGCGACTGCGCGGGCTGCACGACGGCTCGGCCACCGCCACCGGCTCGTTCGCCGTCGCCGTGGACAGCGGCGTGGAGGGCGTGACGGTGGAGACCGTCGGCCGGGAGGACGAGCGGCTGGGAGCGGCGGGCGTGCCCGCCGACCGGGTCGCCGCGCAGGCCTGGTCCTCCTTCACCGAGGCCACCGTGGTCACCGTGGCCGCCGACACCAGGCCCGAGGGGCCCGTCCACGTCACGGTCACCGGTCCCGGCCAGGGCACCACCGCCTACGGCCACGTCCAGGTCCGGGCGGAGCGGTTCGCCGACGCCGTGGTGGTGCTGGACTACCGGGGCGCGGGCACCGTCGCCGACAACGTCGAGTTCGTCGTCGGGGAGTCGGCCCGGCTCTCCGTGGTCACCGTGCACGACTGGGACGACGACGCCGTCCACGTCGGCGCCCAGCACTCGGCTGTCGGCCGGGACGCGACCCTGCGGCACCTCTCCGTCACCCTCGGCGGGGACCTGGTCCGGGTGTCCTCCACGGTGAACTACCGCGAGCGGGGAGGCGACGCCGAACTGCTCGGCCTGTACTTCGCCGACGCGGGGCAGCACCTGGAACACCGCCTGCTGGTGGACCACTCGGTCCCGAACTGCCGGAGCAACGTCCTCTACAAGGGCGCGCTCCAGGGTGAGGGCGCCCACACCGTCTGGATCGGTGACGTGCTGATCCAGGCGGCGGCCGAGGGCACCGAGACGTTCGAACTGAACCGGAACCTCATCCTCACCGACGGCGCCCGCGCCGACTCCGTGCCCAACCTGGAGATCGAGACCGGGGAGATCGAGGGGGCGGGGCACGCCAGCGCCACCGGCCGGTTCGACGACGAGCAGCTCTTCTACCTCCAGGCCAGGGGCATCCCCGAGGACGTCGCCCGCCGGCTGGTCGTCCGAGGGTTCTTCGGCGAGATCCTGCAGAAGATCACGGTCCCCGAGGTCAGGGAACGCCTCGAGGCCGCGATCGACGCCGAACTGGCGGCGGTCGGCGCGTGACCCACACGCCGGTGTGCCCGCTGGCGGACCTCGACGAGGGACGTCCCGTCGCGGTGTCCGTGGCGGGCACACCCGTGGTACTGGTCAGGCGGGGCGACGACGTGCACGCGTTGCTGGACCGGTGCAGCCACGCCGAGGTGCCCCTGTCCCAGGGCGAGGTCACCGGTGACGGCCTTGAGTGCTGGTTGCACGGAGCCTGCTTCGACCTGCGGACCGGGGAACCCTCCGGCCCGCCGGCCAGCGAGCCGGTCCCGGTGTACGCCGTGGAGGTCCGGGACGGACACGTCCACGTCGCCACCGAGCCGGTCGGAAGTCCCGACTAGTACCCGCCGCGCCGTCTCCCGCCGGCCCCCACCCCCAAGCCACCCGTCAACACCAGGAGAACGAACACACCATGGCCACCCTCGAAATCAAGGACCTGCACGTCTCGGTCAGGACCGACGACGCCGCCAAGGAGATCCTCCGGGGCGTCAACCTGACGGTGAACTCCGGCGAGACGCACGCGATCATGGGTCCGAACGGATCGGGCAAGTCGACCCTCGCCTACGCGATCGCCGGCCACCCCAAGTACGAGGTCACCTCCGGTTCGGTGCTGCTCGACGGTGAGGAACTGCTGGAGCTCGAGGTCGACGAGCGGGCCCGCGCCGGGCTCTTCCTCGCCATGCAGTACCCGGTCGAGGTCCCCGGCGTCTCGATGTCGAACTTCCTGCGGACCGCCGCGACCGCCGCGCGGGGCGAGGCCCCGCAGGTGCGGCACTGGGTCAAGGAGGTCAAGCAGGCGATGGCCGACCTCGACATCGACCCGTCGTTCGCCGAGCGCAGCGTGAACGAGAACTTCTCCGGCGGTGAGAAGAAGCGGCACGAGATCCTCCAGCTGGACCTGCTCAAGCCGAAGTTCGCCGTGCTCGACGAGACCGACTCCGGTCTCGACGTGGACGCGCTGCGGGTGGTGTCCGAGGGCGTCAACCGCTACACCGCGAACAAGGACAAGGGAGTGCTGCTGATCACGCACTACACCCGCATCCTCAAGCACATCACCCCGGACTTCGTGCACGTCTTCGCGGGCGGCCGGGTCGTCGAGTCGGGCGGTGCCGAGCTGGCGACCCAGCTGGAGGAAGAGGGCTACGTGCGCTTCACCGGTGCCAAGGAGTCGGCGGCGGTCTGAGCCGGCGGGAACAGCGGCGCGAGGCGAGGATCATGCGAGCAGTGGAAGGAGGCGGCGGGCGATGACATCGACGGCGACGCCGCTGGACATCGTGACAATCAAGGCCGACTTCCCGATCCTCGCCCGCACGGTGCGGGACGGCAAGCGGCTCGTGTACCTGGACTCGGGCGCCACCGCGCAGCGCCCGACCCAGGTGCTCGACGCCGAGCGCGCCTTCCTGGAGACCTCCAACGCGGCGGTGCACCGGGGAGCGCACCAGCTCGCCGAGGAGGCCACCGACGCCTACGAGAGCGCCCGCGCCCGCGTGGCCCGGTTCGTCGGCGCCCGGCCCGAGGAGGTGGTGTTCACCAAGAACGCCACCGAGGGGCTGAACCTGGTGGCGTACGCGATGAGCAACGCCGCCACCGGCGGCCCCGAGGCGGAGCGGTTCCGGGTGGGGCCCGGTGACGAGATCGTCGTCACCGAGATGGAACACCACGCCAACCTGGTGCCCTGGCAGCAGCTGTGCCAGCGCACCGGCGCCACCCTCCGCTGGTTCGGGGTGACGGACGAGGGCCGGCTCGACCTCGGTGACCTCGACGAACTCGTCACCGAGCGCACCAGGGTGGTGGCGTTCACGCACCAGTCGAACGTCCTGGGCACCGTCAACCCCGTGGCCGCGCTCGTCGACCGGGCCCGCCAGGTGGGTGCGTTGACCGTGGTCGACGCCTGCCAGTCCGTTCCGCACCTGCCGGTCGACCTCGCCGGGCTCGGCGTCGACTTCGCGGTGTTCTCCGGGCACAAGATGCTGGGCCCCTCCGGGGTCGGCGTCCTCTACGGCCGGAGCGAGCTGCTGGAGTCCCTGCCCCCGTTCGTCACCGGGGGATCCATGATCGAGATGGTGCGGATGGAAGGGTCCACCTTCGCGCCGCCACCGCAACGGTTCGAGGCCGGCGTGCCGATGACCTCCCAGGCGGTGGGTCTCGGTGCCGCGGTCGACTACCTCTCGGTGGTCGGGATGGAACGGATCGCCGCCCACGAGCACCTGCTCACCGAGGCAGCGCTGTCCGCGCTCTCCGAGGTCCCCGGTGTCAGCATCGTGGGTCCCACCAGCATGGTCGACCGGGGCGGCGCGGTGTCGTTCACCGTCGACGGGGTGCACCCGCACGACGCGGGGCAGGTGCTCGACAGCCTGGGGGTGGCCGTGCGCGTCGGACACCACTGCGCCTGGCCGTTGCACCGTAGGATGGCCGTTCCCGCGACGGTGCGGGCCACGTTCTATCTCTACAACGACCTTGACGACGTGACGACGCTGGTGGAGGGCGTCCGGGAGGCACAGCGCTTCTTCGGGACGGCCTAGGGGAGCTCGGGATGCAGTTGGACCAGATGTACCAGGAGATCATCCTGGACCACTACAAGAACCCCCACGGCCGAGGTCTGCGTGAGCCCTTCGACGCGGAGTCCCACCAGATCAACCCGGTGTGCGGTGACGAGGTCAGCCTGCGGGTCAACCTCGACGGCGCGGCCGGGACGGATCCGTCGGCGACGGTCGTCGACGTGTCCTACGACGGGCAGGGCTGCTCGATCAGCCAGGCGGCGACCTCCGTGCTCACCGATCTGGTCATCGGCCGCACCGTCCGGGACGCCTTCGACGTGCACGCCGCGTTCGTCGAGTTGATGCAGGGACGTGGGCAGGTGGAACCTGATGAGGACGTACTGGGGGACGGCATCGCGTTCGCCGGGGTGGCCAAGTACCCGGCGCGGGTCAAGTGCGCCCTGCTCGGGTGGATGGCCTTCAAGGACGCGGTGTCCCGTTCGACCGGCAAGGAGGAGACACGATGAGCGACGCCCAGGCTGAGCAGGCGGTGGGGGGCGCGTCCACCGAGGACCGGAGCGCGGCCTCGCTGCCCGAGCCGCCAGCCCCCCGCGCCGACCTTCCCTCGGTCGAGGACCTCGAGGAGGCCATGCGCGACGTGGTCGACCCGGAGCTCGGCATCAACGTCGTCGACCTCGGCCTGCTCTACGGCGTGCAGGTGGGGGAGGACAACGTCGCCACCCTCGACATGACGCTGACCTCGGCGGCCTGCCCGCTCACCGACGTCATCGAGGACCAGGCCAGGGCCGCCCTGACCAGCGGGCCTGGTGGCGGTCTGGTGAGCGACATCCGGATCAACTGGGTGTGGATGCCGCCATGGGGGCCGGAGAAGATCACCGACGACGGCCGCGAGCAGCTGCGGGCGCTCGGCTTCACCGTCTGATCCGCGACCCTCGGCACGGCCGGCGCGCCCATCGGGCGGCCGGCCGTGCCGCGTTCGTGGTCCCTCAGCGGTCGGCCGTCGCGAACTGGGCGGCGGCGAGATCGGCGTAGAGGCCGTTCTGGGCCACCAACTCCTCGTGGGTGCCCACGGCCGCCACCCGCCCGGCGTCGAGGACGACGATGCGGTCGGCCGAGACCACCGTGGAGAGCCGGTGCGCGACCACGATGACGGTCGTCGTCCGGACGATCTCGTCGATGGTCTCCCGGAGGGCGAGCTCGTTGGCCGCGTCCAGCTGGGAGGTGGCCTCGTCGAGGAGGAGCAGCCGAGGACCTCGGAGCAGCGCCCGAGCGATCGCGACCCGCTGCCGTTCCCCGCCGGAGAGCGTGGTGCCCCGATGCCCGACCACCGTGTCCAGCCCGTCCGGCAGTCGGTTGACCAGCGCGTCCAACCGGGACTTGGCGACCGCGTCGGCCACCGCCGCGTCGTCCGCGTCCGGTGCTCCCAACATCAGGTTCTGGCGGAGGGTGCCGGCCAGGACCGGCGTGTCCTGCTCGACGTAGCCGATGCTGGCGCGAAGGTCGCTCAGCGGCCAGTCCCTGACGTCGCGGTCGTCGACCATGACGCGTCCCGACTCCGCCTCGTGGAAGCGCTCCAACAGCGCGAAGACCGTTGACTTGCCCGCCCCCGACGGGCCGACGAGTGCCGTGAGGCCCCGAGCGGGGACGGTGAAGCTCACGCCGCGGTGCACGGGATCCGGGGCGTCGGGGTAGCGGAAGACCACGTCCTCCAGCCGGACGGTGGCGGGTTCCGAGGTGCGTGCCGGGGCTCCGGCGGGGCTCTCCTCCACCGGCATGGCCTCGACCTCGTTGATCCTGCCGACCGCGGCCAGTCCCACCTGTGCCTGGGCCGCCGCGTTGAGCAGCAGGGAGATCGGCCCCATCAGGTAGAAGAGGTAGAGCAGGAACGCCACCAGGGTGGCGACGTCGCTGGCGCCGGAGGCGACCCGCATCCCGCCCATGCCCAGCACCGCCAGGAAGGCGACCTGCACGGACAGCCCCGAGGCGGTGCCCGCGATGGCCTGCCACAACGCGGCCGTCACCCCCTCCCGCCATGCCGTGCGCGCCGCCCGCTGGATCGAGGCGAGTTCCCGGTGTTCCGCCCCTGAGGCCTTGACGGTGCGGAACGCGCCCAGCACCCGCTCCAACTCGGCGCCCATCCGTCCCACGGACTCCTGGGACCGCGTCATCGCCTGCTTGATCCGGGGCAGCACCACCCACTGCACGAGACCGACGAACACGAACACCAGCAGGGTCACCCCGAGCAGCACGAGGTCGAGGACGGCCATCAGCACGATCACCGCGACGAGGGTGAGCGAGCCGGTCAGGCCGTCGACCAGCGACCGGGTGGTGACCTCGCGCAGGAGGACCGTGTCCGAGGTGACCCGGGACATCAGATCACCCGGCGCGGTCCGCTCGTAGGCGGAGACCCGCAGTCGCAGGAGCCGGTCGACGACACGTCCCCGCGCGGAGAGCACCACCGACTCGGCCGTCCTCCCCAGCACGTACTCGCCGACGGCCCCGACGATCGCTCCCGCCACCAACAGGCAGGTGAGCAGCAGCAGGATGTCGCCGATCTCCTCGCCCGTTCCCAACGCCGCGACCAGCGACTGGGCCGCGAGCGGTTGCGCCAGCCCGGCCGCGCTGCTGACCAGGCTCAGCAGACCAGCCCCGATCAGGGTGGCCCGGTGCGGCCTCGCGTGGGAGAGGAGCGTGCGCCAGGGGCCTCGGGCCCCGCCGCTCCCCTCCGGTTCCGCTGCGGTTCCGGCGTGTCTCGGTCTCGTCACGGAGTCTCCCCAGTGGTCAGCCTCGGCGCGGTCGCGTCCGCGTCCCCGCCGCTGGAGGAGACGGGTGACGTCAGGAGCGGCCGGGCGTGGGGACCACGGTCGGCGGAGAACGTGCCCGGGGGCGGGCGTGGCGTCGACGTCCTGCAGCGGAGGGGTGCGCCTCGCCACCACCAACGTGTGAGGGGCGACAAGCGTTCCGTGACCGCCCTGGGGGCGGGCGTGCGCCGGACCTCCGGTCGTCCCGTGCCTGGCCGGGGCTCAGGGCCTGGCGAGCATGGTGCCCAGCACCAGCCTGGCCCGCAGGTCGGGAGTCGCCGGCCCGAACAGGGCCAGCATCGCCGACATGGTGCCCACCAGGTCGTGCCGGGAGGACAGGTAGGCGGTGCGCAGCTCCGCCGGCAGCCCGAAGAACGCCTCGAAGAACCTGCTGGTCTGCCGGGGGGACAGCCCCAGCAGCGCCTCGCGTCCCCGCGTCCGCAGGGCGTGGACCATCCGCGCCGCGGGTGGCCAGAGCACACCGTGCGCCCCCGCGACCGCCGCTCGGGGGCCGGGGGCCCAGTGCCGGGCCAACGCGCGGGCGGTGGGCGCGGCGGAGGCGAGGGCCGCCGCGACGCCGTAACCGCTGGCCGGGTGCAACATGCCAGCGGCGGAGCCGAACCGCAGCACCCGCCGGGGGGCGGGGCGGGGCGCGCTCATGTCGATCCACACCCGTTCGCTGGCCTGCGCGGCGGACACCCGCACGCCGTGCCGGCGCAGCCGGGCGTGCAGCAGCTCCCGCAGCGTCACGATCGGCAGTCCGGGGCGGCGCACGAGTGAGGTCTCCTCGACGAGCACCCTGCCGTCGCCCAACGGAACGCAATAGCAGAACGTCGCCGTCGCGGAATCCGGCACCGGCGGCCGCCAGTCCATCATCACGGCCTCGTCGGGAGCCACCAGGCGTCGGGCCTCCTCCTCGGGGAGGACGAGCCCGAACGCGGTCTGCGCCGGCACCTCGCCTCGTTCCCGGGACGAGCTGCCGGTCGCGTCCACCAGGACCGTGGTGCGCAGTCGTTCGCCACCGGCGAGCCGGAGCCGTGACCCGCCAGGACCGTGCTCGGCGCCGACGGCGCGTCCCCGCACCAGGGTGACGGAGTCCCGCCGCAGCTCCCCGGCGAGCGCCGCGTTGTCCAGGACGCAGTACTCCCGGTCGGTCCACCACCGCTGGGTGGCGGCGGCCACCCGCACGCGGGGCGACCGGGAACGCACGGCGCGCCGGCGGACATCCGCCGGGAGTTCGTCGGCGAAACAGGCGTAGGTGGGACGCCAGGGACGCCGGGGGAACGGGGCTACGAGTGCGGTGGCGAACCCTTCGTCCGCGCAGGCGGCGGCCAACGCCGTTCCCGCCGGCCCGGACCCCACGATCGTCACGTCGAACTGCCGGGACATGCGTGTGATTCCACCAGGTTCGACGCGGGTTCGCAGATCAGGAGGTGGCGGGAGCGTCCCACCAGAGGCCAGTCCTGGGAACACCGCCGTTCCGCTGGAACCGGGGTCGGCCCTGGTGGGGGCCGTCGCGACGTGGCGGTCGTCCTTCCCCGCTCCGGTTCAGAACCGGGCGCCGATCGGCGAACCGTCGGCGGGCACGAGGAAGTCGGAGCTGGGTACTGAGCCGTCCGGAGACCGGGGGCCGGTGAGGATCGCCGGGTCCACGCTGAGCAGGTCCGCCGCCGTCCAGTCCTGCCCGCCGCTCCACGAGTTGCCCGTCCCCGACGGTGTTCCCCGCGACACCGAGCTGGCGTTGCCGACCGCGAGGTTGCCGATCAGCACCGCTGGCGACCGGCGGAGGTCGAACCCGTTGCCGCCGTTGCGGTAGGCGGTCGAGCGCTCCACCCGGTGCGCCCCGGGGTTGCCGTTGTCCTCGAAACCGTCGACGGCGTTGTCGAAGGCGATGCTGTTCCGCACCTGGTGGCCCACGGCCGGGGCGGGGGATCCGCCTCCGAGCTTGAACCCGTTGCCGTCGCCCTCGAAGTCAGGGAACCCCCACCGGTTCTCCCCGTTGCCCCACGCCACGCTGTCCTCGATCGTGATGGGCGATTCGAACATCCACGCGTCGAACCCGTCGTCGGCGTTGTTCCAGAGCCGGGCGCCCCGCACCACGTTGCCCTCGCCCCGGCCCTCCTTGATGGCCAGCCCGTCGGCGCTCTCCCCGTTCTTCCTGGGGTCGTGGTTGCCGTACGAGTCCAGGTCGAGGATGAGGTTGCGGCTCGACTCGCCCTGGAGTTGGAACCCGCTCTCGTAGTTGTCCCTGGTCACCAGGTTGGCGAAGACGTTGTCATCGCAGTCGGAGCAGTAGATCCCGTAGGGGCCCCGGATGATCTCCAGGTCCGTGATGTGCCAGTGGGATGCCTCCTGGTGGATGGCGCCCCGTTCCGGTCGCGGGATGCTCCCCCCGATCGGGGTGTGCGAGGCGGGGAGCCCGTCGCCGTCGATGACGGCGTGCTCACCCGGGTAGCTGGTCAGGGTGATCGGGGCGTCGGGGGTGCCGTCGCGGTCGATGGTGATGTTCGTCGTCAGCCGGTACACGCCCTCGCGGACGGCGATGACGTCGCCCGGTCCGGCGAGTTCGACGGCCCGGTGGATCGTCGCCAGCGGAGCGGCCACGGTTCCCGGCGCGTCGTCGTCCCCGTCGGTGGCGACGACCAGGGTGGGTTCGCTCGTCGGGAGCGGGGTGAGCGCCGGGCCGTCCGGTGCCGGCGGCGAGTGGGTCAACCCGCCGGCGGCCACCGCGGTGAGGACGGCGATCGTGGGCGCGACACGACGTGCGTGCGGAATCATCGGGGTCTCCTCGTCGACGATGACGGGCGGGGACGGTCCCGGTACCCGGTGCGGAGGTCCGGGGAGTGCGCCGATTCTCTGCCCCGTCAGTGCCACCGGGTACCGCCGGCCGCTGTCCGGTAGTGGTCAGCGGGTGCGCACCGTGAGCCCACCGTGGACCTGGGCGGTGAGGAGCCTCCGGGGGAAGGCGGTGTGGCGCGCGGGGGCGTGTGCGGTGTTGGCACCGGTGCGGACCGCGCCGGTACTACGGTCGGGGGCGTGACGAGCCACTCCGAAGTCAGGGCGGTCCGCCGCGGCGGGCACGCCACCCGTGGTGCCGCCGAACTCGCCAGCAGCCCGTTCCGGGTCGACCGGGACCGGGTCGCCAGCTCCCCCTCGTTCGCCCGCCTCGGCGCGGTCACCCAGGTCGTCAGCTCCACGGGCAGCGGCCTGCTGGTGCACAACCGGCTGACGCACAGCCTGAAGGTCGCCCAGGTGGCCAGGGGCATCGCCGAACGGATCCACGCCGACGCGCGCCAGCACGCCGCCGTCGACCGGCTCGGCGGCCTGGACCTGGACGTGGTGGAGGCCGCTTCCCTCGCCCACGACCTGGGACACCCGCCGTTCGGTCACCTGGGCGAACAGGTGCTGGACCGGCTGGCCCGGCACCGGTTCGGCCTGCCCGACGGGTTCGAGGGCAACGCCCAGACCTTCCGCATCGTCACCACCACCGACGCCGGTGGGTTGCTGACCCCGGGCCTGGACCTCACCGCGGCGGTCCGGGCAGCCCTGCTCAAGTACCCGTGGACCCGGCTCTCCTCCCCGCGACCGCACCCCCGGACGATGCGGGTCCCGCCCCGGGGGGCCGCCGAACCACCCGACGCACCCGGCACCGGGTCGGCCAAGTTCTGCGTGTACGTGAGCGAGCTGGACGACCTCCTCCAAGCCCGCGCGCCGTTCCTGGGTCGGATCGACGACTGGCAGCAGACCGTCGAAGCGTCCGTGATGGACACCGCCGACGACATCGCCTACGCCATCCACGACCTGGACGACTTCTACCGGCTGGGGGTGCTCCAGCACGCCACCGTCGCCGCCGAGCTCGGCGGGTGGCTGGCCTCGGCGACGGAACTGGCGGGTCTGAGCGAGGCGGACCTGGGCGGGCACAGCCGCCAGCCCGGCCGTTCCGTCGAGGAACTGCGGCGGAGGTTGCACGCCAAGGACTCCTGGGTCGTCGACGACGAGGCCTTCGCGATGGCGGTCTCCCGGGTGCGGAAGGAGGTCGTGGACGGCCTGCTCGCCGCGCCCTACGACGGATCGGTCGAATCGGAGCAGGCGGTGGCGGCCTTCTCCTCGCGGTGGTCCTCCCGGTTGGTCGACGGTGTCCGGGTCGTCGAGGAACCAGCGGTCCGCCGTGGACACGTGACGCTCGCCGCCGAGCAGTGGCACGAGGTGCAGGTCCTCAAGTTCGTCCACCGGCGCTTCGTGCTGCTGCGGCCCGACCTGGCCATGCACCAACGGGGGCAGGCCCGGCTCCTGACCCGTCTCGTGGAGGCGCTGGACCAGTGGCTCAGCGACCGGTTGGAGGCGGACCGCCTTCCCCGCCGGCTGCATGACCTGGTCGAGCTGGCGACGGTTGAGTACGAGGACCTGGCCAGGACCTCACCGGAGGTGCTCGTCGGGGCCACCGGTGACGAACCCAGGGGCCCCGACGCCGTGCGCGGCCTGGCCAGGGGGCGGGCCGTGGTCGACTTCGTCGCCGCGCTGGGCGATGGCCAGGTGCCCGCGCTGATGGACGCGTTGTCCGGTCGTTCCAGCAGGCTGTGGACCGAGACCTTCGTGCTCTGAGGCGGGTGGGCATCGACGGGAGCCGCGTGACCAGCCCCGCCCTCGGTGGGACGCGCACGCGGGGACGTCCCGATCCAGCGCCGGCGCGGGTGGTCGGCCGCTCGGTGGCGCCCCTGCCGGCGGCGGCCGCACCCGGAGCGGATCGGCTCCGACATCGCACCCGCCGCCACGTCGGCGGCGTCCCGCCGGCCTAGGCTCGGTCGCGTGATCCGCCCTGCCGTGTTCCCTCGCACTCCGCACGCGGCGAACGCCGCGCCTCCCGCTGTCCCCCGGCGAGTCCGGAGGTCGCCGCGCGCGCTCACGGGACGGGGGGACCCGGGCTGGCCGGCCGGCCCACCGCCGTCCTGGTCCCGGCGAGGGGCGGAGGTCCGGGGATGAGCAGGGTGCGCCAGGTCGCCGGCGGTGGCCGCGCGGTCGAGGTGTCCCCGGAACGCCTCGGGGGCTGGTTCCTCCGGTTCTCGGAGCGGCACGGCGGGGTGACGGGAACGGAGGTCACCGCCAGGGAGGTGCGGGTCGTGGGTGCGGACGGGGCCACCGCCACGGTGCTGGTGCCTTTCCAACCGCTGGTCGCGGGGCACGGCCGGTACCCGGGGCTCGAGGTGGGGCCGCTCGTGGACCACGCGCTCGCCCCGAGGTCGATCGGCCTGGTCCTGGTCCGGCTGGGCGGTCACAGCGTCGGCGTCGTCGAGAACGGCGCCGTGGTCGTCTCACGGACCGGACGACGGCAGGTGCACGGCCGCAACAAGGCCGGCGGGTGGTCCCAGCAGCGGTTCGCCCGCCGCCGGGAGGGGCAGGCGCGACTGGCGCTCGACGCGGCCGCCGACACCGTCGCCGAGGTGCTCGTGCCCCGGCTGGCCGCCCTGTCCGCCGTCGTGCTCGGCGGCGACCGCCAGGCCCTCGACGCCCTCCGGGCCGACCGCCGGCTCGCCGGGGTGTTCGCGCTGGCCGAGGACCGGGTGCTCGACGTGGGCGAACCCCGCCGCACGGTGCTCGACGAGGCCGCGCGGCGCGCGCGGGACGTGGAGATCGTGGTCAGGGACAGGTGATCGCCGCGGCGGCGGGCAGCGAAATCGGCTTGCCGTCGGCCCGTACACTCGGCATGTGGTCGGCATGGTGCGGGCAGCGGGCCCGGTCATGGTGATGACGGTTGGTGTGTGCGCTCGACCACGTTCGCATCGGAGTTTTTCTTGATCTCTGCGACAGACCTTGAACTGCGCGCTGGTTCGCGGATCCTGCTGGCCGACGCCACCCTGCGGGTGCAGCCGGGCGACCGGATCGGGCTGGTGGGACGCAACGGCGCTGGCAAGACGACCACCCTGCGGGTGCTGGCGGGCGAGGGGTTGCCCTACGCCGGCGAGGTCCGGCGGTCCGAGGAGCTGGGCTACCTCCCGCAGGACCCCCGGGAGGGTGACCTCTCCGTGGCCGCCAAGGACCGCGTCCTGTCGGCCAGGGGGTTGGACGAGCTGCTCAGGGAGATGGACAAGGCGCAGACCGCGATGGCGGAGCTGGTGGACGACGCGCAACGCGACTCCGCCGTCCGCCGGTACGGGCGGCTCGAGGAGCGCTTCTCCGCGCTCGGCGGGTACGCGGCGGAGAGCGAGGCGGCCCGGATCTGTTCCAACCTGGGACTGGCGGACCGGGTGCTCGACCAGCCGCTGCGCACCCTCTCCGGCGGCCAGCGCCGCCGGGTCGAGCTGGCCCGGATCCTCTTCGCCGCTTCCGAGGCCGGGGTGAACGGGCGGTCCACCACGACGCTGCTGCTCGACGAACCGACCAACCACCTCGACGCGGACTCGATCGGCTGGCTGCGGGACTTCCTCAAGGCGCACTCCGGTGGGCTGGTGGTCATCAGCCACGACGTCGACCTGCTGGCCGCCGTGGTCAACAAGGTCTGGTTCCTGGACGCCACCCGGAGCGAGGTCGACGTCTACAACATGGAGTGGCGTCGGTACCTGGACGCGCGGGCCGCCGACGAGAAGCGGCGCCGCCGGGAGCGCGCCAACGCGGAGAAGAAGGCCGGCGCGTTGATGGCGCAGGCCGACAAGATGCGGGCTAAGGCGACGAAGGCGGTCGCCGCCCAGAACATGGCCCGCCGCGCCGAGAAGCTGCTGGCCGGGCTCGACGAGCAGCGGGTCGCCGACAAGGTGGCCCGGATCGTCTTCCCCAAGCCGGCGGCCTGTGGTCGCACCCCGCTGACCGCGGAGAACCTGAGCAAGTCCTACGGTTCCCTGGAGATCTTCACCGGCGTGGACCTGGCGATCGACCGCGGCTCCCGGGTGGTGGTGCTGGGGCTGAACGGCGCGGGCAAGACGACGCTGCTCAGGTTGCTGGGGGGGATGGAGCCCGCCGATGCCGGCTCGGTGGTGGCCGGGCACGGCCTGCGCCTGGGTTACTACGCGCAGGAACACGAGACCCTCGACCACGAGGCCAGTGTGTGGTCGAACATCCGGTCGGCGGCGCCCGACACGCCGGAGCAGCAGCTGCGGAGCCTACTCGGCGCGTTCCTGTTCACCGGGG
This sequence comes from Actinoalloteichus caeruleus, assembly GCF_049311605.1. Taxonomy (NCBI): domain Bacteria; kingdom Bacillati; phylum Actinomycetota; class Actinomycetes; order Pseudonocardiales; family Pseudonocardiaceae; genus Actinoalloteichus; species Actinoalloteichus caeruleus. The sequence goes on along the minus strand of NZ_CP186005.1, from coordinate 3,856,919 downwards.
AGCAGCTCGACCAGCCGGCGGGCACTCTCTCCGGTGGCGAGAAGACCCGGCTGGCCCTCGCGGGACTGGTGTCCAGCGCGGCCAACGTCCTCCTCCTCGACGAGCCCACGAACAACCTCGACCCCGCCAGCCGGGAGCAGGTGCTCGACGCGCTCCGCAGCTACCAGGGTGCCGTGGTCCTCGTGACCCACGACCCGGGCGCCGTGGAGGCGCTGGAACCGGAACGGGTGATTTTGCTTCCGGATGGTACCGAGGATCACTGGTCCGAGGAGTATCTGGACCTCGTGCAGTTGGCGTAGTGTGATCCCGCCGAATGGCGGTCTACGCAGGTTGCGGGCGTGTGACGTGACCCGTCGTCGCGGCGGGAACACTTTGCGATGTTTTCCCATGATCGCCTGGCATTAACGCTGTTGGTGTTCGATCATTGCGGCGACAGGGGCCCGGGAGCGGCCCGACCTGCTCGGACGGAAGGCGGGACAAGGTGGCTGACCTGAAGAAGGGCGCCCGCATCACCGGCGCCGCACGGGACAAGCTTGCGAGCGACCTCAAGAGGAAGTACGAGAAGGGCGCGAGCATTCGCGCCCTGGCCGAATCGACGGGCCGTTCCTACGGCTTCGTGCATCGCGTGCTCAGCGAGTCCGGTGTGCAGCTCCGCGGTCGTGGCGGTGCGACCAGGAGCAAGAAGAAGTAGGCGATGCCCCCAGGTGACGTCGCGGCTAGGCCTCCCGCCCGCGTGTCCGGACACCCCGGAACGCGGGCGGGCCCGCGTCCGGCCTCGGAAGCGGGGCGTCCTCGGTCCAGGTGAACCGCCGTCACCCACGACCAGCCAGCCCGGCTGGACCCCGCCGTCACGAGAACGCCCCGCCACCCCCTTCCCGGCGGACCGGTCGCCAGCGATCATGGTCGGAACAGCTGGCCGAACGGGACGACGGCCGCTCCGGTGCTCCTCGCGTCGGGCCGCCCTCCCCCGTCGAGGGAGCGGGAGGGCACCGTGGAGGAACCGTTGCCGGGCGGGAACGCCGACGCCGGACAGGTGGTGCGGGTCGGGGACACCGTGCGTCGGCCGGGGAGGCCGTGGACCCCGGCGGTACTGGCCCTGCTGGCTCACCTGCGTGATCGAGGCCTGTCGTGGGTGCCCGAACCGCTGGGGGTCGACGAGCGGGGGCGGTCCGTCCTGCGCTACCTGCCCGGGGACAACCCGTTCCCCGCAGGTCTCTCCGCCTTCGCCACCGACTCCGCCGCCCACCGCGTCGGCGCGATGATCCGCGATCTGCACGACGCGGTCGCCGACTTCGTGCCACCAGCCGACGCGCGCTGGCAGGTGCTGTACCCGCACGCGGGGAACGAGATCATCGCCCACCAGGACCTGGCGCCCTACAACGTGCTGGTCCACGGCGACGAGTGGTACCTGATCGACTGGGACGCCGCCGCGCCCGGTGACCGGCTCTGGGACCTCGCCTACGCCCTGCGGGGTTTCGTCCCGTTGAGCGGGGACGGCGCGTGGGAACCGGGCGGTACCGAGCGGCGGCTGCGGCTGGTGGTGGACGGGTACGGCGCCACCGGCCCGGAACGGGAGCTCCTGGCCGGCCTGGTGGTCGAGCGGGTGAGATCGATGGCCGAACTCCTCCGGAAGGGGTGGCGGCACGGCCGGCAGCCCTGGGCGCGGATGTACGCCGAGGGCCACGGGCCGTACTGGGCGGCGGAGGCCGGGTTCGCCGCCGCACGCGTCGAGACCTGGCGGAGGGCGCTCCTCGCGTGAGCGGCGTCCCCCGCCAGGTCAGCTCCCGCCCCGGGTCAGCCCGCTCGGCGGCGCCCGATCAGCGGCAGGACTCGACCAGCCAGATGTCGCGGAACTGCGTCCGGGTGTCCGGGTCGTGGTTCTGGAGCCCGATGTGCCCGACGGTCCCCCGGTCCGGGTCGTCACTGGTGAAGTCGTTCACCAGCTCTCCGTTGAGGTAGACCCGGTAGCGCTCGCCCTCGACGCGCAGCGCGTACCGGTTCCACTCGCCGACCGGCCTGGACGGGTGGGAGGTGGCGTCCTGCTGGTTGTAGATCGCTCCCGTCTTCTGCGGGTCGCCGCCGGGGTTGTCGTTGATCTGCACCTCGTACCCGTGGTCGACGGCGACCCAGGGGTCGTCACCCGGGTCGGGGAAGCGCAGGAAGACACCGGAGTTGTCGGTCTCGGCCGTCACCCTCCAGTCGAGGAACAGGGTGTAGTCGCCGAACGGGGCGCGGTCATACCACAGCAGACCCATCCCGTCCCGGGTCTGGAGCGTGCCGTCCACGACGTCGAAGCCGCCCGGACCGGCCTGCGACCAGCCCTCCAGCGTCTCACCGTCCCACAGGCGGGTGATGCCGTGCCCGGGCAGGCCGCCGGGCAGGCCCGCGCAGCGCAGGGCACGGGGCACGTCCCGCGCCGAGGCTTCCGCCGCTTCCGGAACCGGGGTGTCCTGGGTGGAGGGGTCCGAGGAGGTCGGGGTGGGTCCGGCGAGGACACCGGGGGTCACCAGGGCGAGGCCGGCGACGACGGCCGAGATGAGTGCGCGCATGACGTTCCCTTCTCCGTGTTGTCGGCATGGGGTGCCGGAGGGGGGCGGCACGCGCCGCCCCCCTCCGGCCCGAGGGCCGTCCGAGCTGGTCGGTCGGTGCGATCAGTCGCGTCGACCGATGTCGGACGAGACCGCGGCGTGGATGACCCGGGCCCGTTCCGCGGTGTCGAGCAGCCCCTCCGCCGCGAGGTCGGCGGTCAGCTGGCGGACGTGGGCGACGAACACGGCGTGGCCCGACCACTCCCTCGTCTCGTCCACCAGGTCGTTGACGGTGCACCCGTCATCCCTGACCCGGTTGGGGACGCCGCTGTCCTGGCCGGCGTGGACGGTCTCCCGGAGATCCGAGCCGGGGCAGGCGTCGTGGCGGATCACGAAGGAGAGCTCCGCCTCCTCCGACACCGCGCCCCCCGCCGTCCGCGAGCGGTAGCCCAGGACGTGTTCGCCCTCCTCCTCGCTGGTCAACGGTTCGGAGTAGGTGCTCCAGTCGCCGTCACCCCACCGGTACTCGATCTCGGTGCCCTCGCCGCCCTCCTCCACGGAGAGGGTGGCGGTGACGGGGGAGTGGTAGGTGCCCTCCCAGTCACCGTGCGGGTCACCGTTGGGCTCGGCCGGGTCCAACGCCGCGGTGACCGCCGGGGCGCCGGGCGGCTGCTCGTCCTCACCCAACGGCTTGATCCGCAGGTTCCGGAAGCGCAGCTGCGAGTCGGCGTTCTCGACGCCGATGTGACCGCTCAGCCCCCGGCTGCCGTCACCGGTGTACTCGGTGACGATCCGGTCGTTCAGCGTCACCGTGTACTGCTGGTCGACCACCTCGATCTCGAAGGTGTTCCAACCCCCGTACGGCGGATTGGCGGTCAGGTACTTCGCCGCCATGTAGCCGTTGATGGAGCCGGTCCGGTTGATGGCGTCGTCGACCCGGTCGAGGATCGCCACCTCGTAGCCCTGGTCCGAGGGCACCGAGAGGTCGCCCCGAGGGTCGGGGAAACGCTGGTAGAGACCCGAGTTCGCGCTGACGCTGTAGGTCTCGTACTCGGCCTCCAGCACGTAGTCGTCGAACTCCCGTTCGGCGTACCAGAGGATGCCCCGGGGGCCGTGCGGGCGCAGCGTGCCGTCCTCGTCGACGGTGAACCCGCCGCCGCCCAACTGCTCCCAACCGGCGAGGCTCTTCCCGTCGTAGAGGTTGAGGAAGCCGTCCTCGTCGGCCACCACCTGCCAGCTGGCGGCCGCCGTGGCCGTGGACAGGTCGGTGCGCAGGTTCAGGATGTCGGTGCCGTCCGCCCCACCGGTCACGAGGGTGTCCCCGCCCCGGACGCAGCCGCCCCCGTAGCCGAGGCAGGCCACCACCCTCTCCTCCGAGGTGACCGTGCTCGCGTAGTCCAGGGTGACGGTGCCGTCCTCGTCCGGTGTGCCCACCGTGCGTTCCACCAGCAGGTGGGGGACCCCCTCGTCCTGCCCCGGGGGGAGGGGGCTGGCCGGGGACCGCCGGTAGACCTCCAGGGTGACCTCCGCGTCGCGGGCCTCCTCGCTGACCGTCGCGGTCACCGTGTGGGTGTCGTCGGTGGTCAGCTCGGCCCCGGCGGGGTCGACGTCCAGCGTTCCCGTGACCGCGTCGTGCACGGTCACCTCCACGGTGTCGGTCGCCCGCACCACCCCGTCCGGGTCGGTGACCGTCACCGTCGCCGTGTGCTCACCGGTCTCGGTGTAGGTGTGCTCCACGGCATCCCCGGACGCGGTGGCACCGTCGCCGAAGTCCCACTCGAAGGACGAGCCCTCCGGCAGCGCCTCGCCCTCCGCGGTGAAGGCCACGTCCAGCGGTGCCGGGCCACGGTCGACGTCACCCACGGCCTCGACGTGCCGAGGTCCGGCCGCCCCGAGGCCCTGGAACGAGATGTGGTCGAGGTCGAACAGGTTCGAGCCCTCTCCCGCGAAGACGAGGAACAGTTCGTGCGTGCCCCCGGGGTCGGTCAGTTCCACCGGGTCGAGGTCGACGAACTCGCCGTCGCCCGAGGGCACCGGCAGCGTCGCGACCAGCTCCCCGTCCGGCGCGCCGAGGCGCAGCTCGACGGCACCCTCCGCGTCACCGGTGGCGACCCGCAGGTTGACCCCGTCGATGTTGAGCAGGTTCATCGGGCGGTAGGAGATCCAGTCGCCCGGGTCGATCTCGGTGACGACCTGACCGCCCTCGGCGCCCTCCCGGTCGCCGACGCTGATCCCCTCGGACGAGGAGAAGTGCTGCGCCTGCTTGGTCTTGGGCTGGAGGATGATCTCCTGCTCGCTCGTCGTCGAGCCCACGCCTTCCGAACCCCGGTCCGAGTAGCTGGTCCGCGCCACCCAGAACAGGTTCGCGTCACCGCTGTGCGAGCCGGACTCGGGGGAGAACACGCCCTGGCAGTTCTGGAAGTTGTCCTGCGGGTGGGCGTGCGTGTCGTGCCCGAGCGCCGTCTGCGTGGTCACCTCCGTGCAGGAGATGCCGTCGCCGATCGACCCGTCCTCGACGTCGTCGACCTCGACGCGGTACGCGATCTGGTCCTCCCAGTCGAACATGCTGCCGTCGGGAGGCGTCGAGAAGCGGACGTCGGGCGCGTTGTTGCCGATGGTGATCGTGATGCGTTGCACCGTCTCGCGACCGGCGGTGTTGCTGACCGTCAGCTTGGCGTGGTAGATGCCGTTCTCGGCGTAGGTGTGCCGCGCGGTCGGCCCCTCAGCGTCGTCCACGCCGTCACCCTCGAAGTCCCAGGCGAAGGTCAGCTCACCGCCGTTGGGATCCGTGCTCCGGCTGGCGTCGAAGGACACCGGCAGCGGGGCCTCACCGGAGGTCTGGTCGACGCTCAGCTCCACGGCCGGCGACTGGACGCCCTGGGTGTGGTCGATGCGGTACAGGCCGGCGTAGGTGCCCGGCGTGAAGAACCCACCGCCGTACTCGAGGACGTAGAGCGAGCCCTCCGGCCCGAACTCCATGTCCATCGGCTGGTTGAAGTCGAGCTCCTCGAGGAACGGCGTCATCGACTCGTACTCGCCGGACTCGTCGAACCGGACGTCGGCGACGAAATTGCGGGAGTATTCGTAGAAGAAGTGGGCGCCGTCGAAGGACTCGGGGAACTTCGTGTTCGACTCGAGGTTGGGGTCGTAGCGGTAGACGGGGCCGCCCATGGCGGTATTGCCGCCCTCGCAGGGCAGCTCGGGGAATTCGTCCGAGCAGCCGTAGGAGTACCAGACGTCCGCCGCCGTGGCCGGGGGGAGCTCGGCGAGGCCCGTGTTGTTCGGCGAGTCGTTGACCAGGTTGGCGCAGTCGAAGGTCTCACCCGACTGACCGTTGGTGAAGTCGTAGTCCACGTAGGGGGTGTTGTTCCCCATGCAGTACGGCCAGCCGCCGTTGCCGGGCCCGTCCATCAGGTAGACCTCGTCGAAGGCCTCCGGACCGCGTTCCGGGTGCGCGTCCCGCGCGTCCGGGCCCACGACGCCGAGGAAGATCCGCCCGGTCTCCTGGTCGACGCTGAAGCGGAAGGGGTTGCGCAGGCCCATGTAGTAGATCTCCGGGCGTGTCCCCTCGGTCCCCTCCTCGAAGAGGTTGCCCTCCGGGATGGTGTACCCGCCGTCGTCCTGGACCGTGATCCGCAGCAGCTTGCCGCGCAGGTCGTTGGTGTTGCCGGAGGAGCGCTGCGCGTCGAAGGGTTCCCGTCCCTCCCGCTCGTCGATCGGGGTGTACCCGTCGGACGCCCAGGAGTTGGTGTTGTCCCCGGTGGAGAGGTAGAGGTTGCCCTCCGCGTCGAAGTCGATGTCGCCACCGACGTGGCAGCACAGGTCCCGCTGGGTCGGCACCTCCAGGATGACCTGCTCGCTGGCGAGGTCGAGGGTGTTGCCGTCCAGTTGGAAGCGGGAGAGGACGTTGCGCGGTTGCGGGTCCGGCGGGGCGTAGTAGGTGTACACCCAGCCGTTGTCCTCGAAGTCCGGATCGAGGGCGATGCCCTGGAGCCCGTCCTCCTCACCGGCGTAGACCTCGATGTGGCCGGCGGTCGTCACGTTGTACGAGTTGGGGTCGAAGATCTTGATGGTGCCCCGGCGGTCGGTCATGAGCACCCGGCCGTCCGGTGCCACGGCCAGGGCCATCGGCTCCCCGACGTCCTCGGTGAGCTGGATCTTCTCGAAGTCCCCGTCGACGGCCGCGTACGGCCGGAGCGTCGCCGTCGAGCTGACGTGGACGGCGTCGTCGGGATCGTCCGGTTGGGCCGCTGCCGGCGGACCGGCGAGCGGGAGCAGCAGCGCGGCCGCGGCGAACGCGGTCACCGCACGGCGGCGTGACAATGACATGCTTCGTCCTTTCCAGACAGGGCACAGCCAGGGGTGTGTTCTCCCCGCCGCCACGGAGAACACCCTTCCGCCCTCGCGGGGTGAATGCTAGGAGTCCCGGTGGGAAAAAGCACGGGGTTAATTTTCGCCCATTGCTGTGCTATGGAAGTGGCGATCCTCTGCCATGTGAGTGAGGGTGGGCCTCTCAATTCCGTCACTGTGCGTGGTTCGCGGGCTCGGTGATCCGTGGAATTAGACGATTCGGGTTCGGCGGATTGTTCTCCTTTCGGGTTCGTCCATTGCGCGAACAAAGGAAAATCGCCGACCCCGGTCACTCGGCCGATCGGTTCGCGACACGTGCGGGTCCTCCGGGTACCTCGGGCCCGCTCGGCGTGCGGGTATCTTCCGGGCGAGGACGACCGACGGGAGCTGAACCCGGTATGGGGCGACGTGGGGAACGCCGGGAGCTGCTGGCGGAGGCCGCGATCGAGGTGCTGGCCGCCGTCGGTGGGCGAGGGCTGACACATCGGGCGGTGGATCGTGAGGCGCGCGTCCCGGAGGGGACGACGAAGAACTACTTCCCCTCCAGGGAATCCCTCCTCGCGGCCATCGCCGACCACCTGGCGGAGGACCACAGGGCCGCCGTCGCCAGCCTGCGCAGGCACACCCCCGAGTCGGTGACCGCCGGCCAGCTCGACGCCCTGTACCGGGGCATGTTGCGGCGTTCCACCGGCGTGGGCCGGTCCCGGCTCCTCGCGTTGCTCGAGCTCTACCTGGAGTCGATCCGCCGGCCCAGCGTCCGCGACGCGTTGGGTTCGATGGCCCTGGCGAACACCGACGCGACCATCGCCCTGCACGAGAGCGCGGGCCGGCGCCTGACCCGGGCCCAGGCCGGCCGCCTCGACGCCTACCTGCTGGGGCTCTCCCTGCTGCTGCTCGCGCTGCCCGCCGACGTGCTGCGCGGCGCGGGCCTGGACCCGGCGCCGCTGCCGACCGACGCCATCAGCGACGGGCCGGAACGTGACGGCGGGCCCGGCTCACCGAGGTGAACCGGGCCCGCCAACCACCGCCCCCGGGGCGCGCACCGCGACCCGGGGGAACGGTCACACCACGGCGCCGGTGCTGTTCTCGTCGCGACGCTTCTTCTTCTTGGGACGCGCCGCGCCCGGCCACCTCGTGTCGAGCAGCACGGCGAACGGCGACGCCACGGTGATCGTGGTGACGTTCCCGACGAAGCTGCCGACGATCACCGCGAGGGCGAAGTCGACCAGTGAGCCACCGCCCAGGAAGAGCAGCGCGCCGAGCACCGCGAACACACCGATGCCGGTGTTGATCGTCCTCGGCATCGTCTGGAGGATCGCCAGCCCCGCCACCCGGAAGAACGGGTCCTTCGGGTGCGAGGCGCGCAGCTCCCGGACCCGGTCGAAGACCACGACCGAGTCGTTCACCGAGTAGCCGATCACCGTCAGCATCGACGCGATGAACACGCCGTCGACCAGCCGGCCCGTCCAGGCGAAGAACCCGAGCAGGAAGAGGATGTCCGCCGCCAGACCGGCCATCACGGCAACCGCCAGCCGCCAGTCGAAGCGGAAGGACAGGTAGATCACCTGCACGAGCACCGCCAACAGGAAGGCGAGGATCGCCTGGTTCCGCAGCTCGTTGCCCATGCTGGGGCCGATCAGGTCGGACCTGAGCTGTTCCACCTCACCGCCGGCCGCCGTGCTGACCGCGTCGGCGATCCGGCCGACCTCGGACTCGTCCAGGGGAACGGTGCGCACCGAGATGCCGTTGTCGTCGGTGCTCGACACCTGCGCGTCGGGGAACCCGGCTGCCGCCAGCTCGGAGCGGACGTCGCCGAGATCGACCTCCTCCGACGAGGAGTACTCCAGGTACCTGCCACCGGTGTACTCGACACCGAGGTTGAGCCCGCGCACGGCCAGCCCGAGGCCCACGACGAGCAGCACGACCAGCGATCCCACCAGCCAGCGGCGGTGCCGCCGGTAGAAGTCGGGCGACCGCCGCTCGAACCACTGGCGGACCCGACCGATGCTGGCGATACCGCTGATCGCGGGCTTCCTCGCCACCACACCCCGGAAGGTGAGCTGCTGCAGGACCCGGCTGAGCACGAAGGCGCTGAACATCGAGACCGCGACACCGACGCTGAGGGTGACGCCGAAGCCCCGCACCGGGCCAGCGGCCAGGGCGAACAGCAGCGCCGCCGCCAACAGGGTGGTGATGTTGGAGTCCGCGATCGCGGTGAGCGCGCCCCGGAACCCGCCCGTCACGGCGTTCTGCATCCGGCGGACCGGGGACTTGGTGCCCGTTGCCGCCGCGTACTCCTCCCGGGACCGTTCGTAGATCAGCACGTTCGCGTCCATCGCCATACCGATGGCGAGAACGAAACCCGCCAACCCGGGGAGGGTGAACGTCGCGCCGATCGCGAGCATCAGCCCGTAGGCGATCGCCGTGTACCCGGCGAGCGCGATGGTGGCGATGAGACCGGCCATCCGGTACACGACCAACAGGAAGAGACCGGTCAGCGCGACACCGATGATCGAGGCCATCACGCTGGCGTCGATCGCGTCCTGCCCCAGGGTGGGGCCGACGGTCCGCTGCTCCACGACCTCGACCTGGACGGGCAGCGCGCCGTCGCTGATCAGCAGGGCCAGCTGGTTGGACTCCTCCTCGGTGAAGTCACCGGTGATCTGCGTGGTCCCCCCGGTGATACCGACGTTGCAGCGCACGTCCGGCGTCACCTGGGGAGCGGAGATGATCTCGTTGTCCAGGACGATGGCCACCCGCCGCGCTGGGTCACCGTTGGGCGCGCACGCGGCCTGGCCCGTGATGTCCGCCCACCCGCGGCCGTCGTGGAAGTCGAGGGAGACGTGCCAGCCGAGCCCCTGCTGGCCGTCCAGCCTGGCGGTGGCCCGGTTGATGGCCTCACCAGTCATCGCGGCCGGCGCGAGCTGGAGCCGCTGGCCGCTCTCGTCGGGCAGCACCAGTTCACCGGTCTGCTCCTGGTCGGAGTCCCCCTCCGGGGGGGTCGACTCCTCCGGAGGAGCCAGGCCGACGACGGGGTGGATCGTCAACTGGGCGGTCCGGCCGATCGTCTCCAGGGCCTCCTCAGGGTCCTGGACGCCCGGCATCTCCACGACGATGCGGTTGGAGCCGGACCGGATCAGGTTCGGTTCGGCCACTCCGAGGGAGTCGACGCGGCGGCGCAGCACCTCCAGCGTCTGGTCCATCGTCTCGTCGTCCAGGGTGCCGCCGGGGGCCTCCTCGGCCTCCAGGGTGATCTGGGTGCCGCCCTGGAGATCGAGTCCGAGCCGGGGCTCGGTCGTGAGCAGCATGGTCCCCGCGCCGAGCAGCACGAGGAGGGCGAGCAGTCCTCGGAGGAGGAGCGAACGTTGGTCCGAGGAGCGGGTCGAGCGGGTGGAGCGGGGTGGTGGCACGGTGTGGTCTCCACTGCGGTGGGCGCACGACGGCTGGTGTCGCCACGTGCTGGGGTGACGGGGGCGGCGGTCGCCGTCCCTCCGGACGCCTCAGTGCCGTGCCACCCCGGGCGGTCCCCGGCCGGTGCTCATGCCGTCCGCGCCGGGACGGGCCGGAACCCGCGGCGGGGACAGACGGGGGAGGTGGGCGGTGAACGGAGCCCGACCCAGTACCGGAGCGCCACCGTCCAGCACGGCGGGATCACGGGTGGGCCCGGTCTCCCCGACCGCCTGGTGGGCGAACGCGGCGAACGCGGCGCGGGCGGGCACCGGTCCGCCGGACCCGGTCCGGGTCGCGCGAGGGCCGGTCCGTTCGTGCTGGTTGGCCGGGTCCGCGCGCAGCGCGTGCGACACGCCGCCGGCCGGGCCGGTCCCGCCCGCGCCGGGCCGGGCGGCGGCGGGGGCCGCCAGTCCCACCAGCGTGCACAGCGCACCCACGAGCACCATGCCCGACCACGACAGGAAGCGGCCCGGGCGTGCGCTCATGCGTGCTCCCTGGGTCGCCGTCAGTGGTCGCGCGGAGTGTATCGGGACCACGGGGGGTGTCCAGTAAGCCGGAAGGACCCTTCGCGTGCCGTCCACCGCACGGCCGGTGGGGTCGGGACGCCCTCGCGAGCCACCGCGCGCGCCATCACCCGGAGCGACCAGTCGGGACCGACAGCGATCTCCCGCCGGACGCGCCCGTCGCGTGGATGACGGGGCATGACAAGATCCACCAGTGCGCTTCTTCGCCGATCTGCACATCCATTCCAAGTACTCGCGGGCCTGTAGCCGCGACTGCGACCTCGAGAACCTGGCATGGTGGGCCCGGCGCAAGGGCCTCCACCTCGTCGGGACCGGCGACTTCACACATCCTCGCTGGTTCGAGCACCTCCGGGACACCCTCGAACCCGCCGAACCCGGGCTCTTCCGCATCAGGCCGGACCTGGACCGGGACATCCTCCGCCGCCTGCCGGCCTCCTGTTCCTCGCCGGTCCGATTCCAGCTGTCGGTGGAGATCTCCACCATCTACAAGGCGGGCGAGCTGACCCGCAAGGTCCACCACCTGGTGTACATGCCCGACTTCGCCGCGGCTGAGGAGTTCAACCGCCGGCTGGGCAGGATCGGCAACCTCGGTTCCGACGGGAGGCCCATCCTGGGCCTGGACTCGCGGGACCTGCTGGAGATCGCGCTGGAGAGCGGCGACGGCGCCTACCTGGTGCCAGCCCACGTGTGGACGCCCTGGTTCGCGGTGCTGGGCTCCAAGTCGGGGTTCGACACGGTGGACGAGTGCTACCGGGACCTCGCGCCGCACGTCTTCGCCCTGGAGACCGGCCTCTCCAGCGATCCCGCCATGAACTGGACGGTCTCGGGACTGGACCGCTTCCAGCTCGTCAGCAACTCCGACGCGCACTCGCCTCCCATGCTCGGACGGGAGGCCACCGTCTTCGACACCGAACTGGACTACCACGCGGTGCGCCGCGCCATGGAGACGGGCGACGGACTCGCCGGCACCGTCGAGTTCTTCCCCGACGAGGGCAAGTACCACCTGGACGGACACCGCAAGTGCGGGGTCCGGTGGACACCCGAGCAGACCAGGGAGCACGGCGGGACGTGCGGTGTCTGCGGTCGGCCCGTCACGGTCGGCGTGTCGAACCGGGTCGCCCAGCTCGCCGACCGGCCGGCCGGGCACCGGCCGGAGAGGGCGACGTCGTTCCGGAGCCTGGTCCCCCTGCCGGAGATCATGGGGGAACTGCTCGGCGTCGGGCCCAAGAGCAAACGGGTGCTCGGCGAGATCGCGGAACTCACCGGCCTGTACGGACCGGAACTCGCCATCCTCGACGAGGTGCCCGTCGACGAGCTGTCCGCGCGGTCGACCCTGCTCGGTGAGGCCATCGCCAGGCTGCGCCGAGGCGAGGTGATCCGTGACGGTGGCTACGACGGCGAGTACGGGGTCATCCGGCTCTTCGAACCCGGCGAGCTCCGGCGCGACCGGGAACGGCACACCCCCGCCCTCTTCGACGCCGAGCCGACCCCCGCCCCCGTGCGGGCGAGGCCGGGAACCGTGCCCGGTGGAGCCCACGCGGCGACCACCGCCGGGGCCCCCGGTGTTCGGGGAGGGGCGTCGACCCCGCAGCCGACCACCGCCGCCGCGCCGGACGGCGCCGTGGAGGGGACCCCCGTGGCGGCGGAACAGTCCGACGGCCCACTGGCGGGGCTGGACCCGGACCAGCTCCGCGCCGCCGGTGCCCCGGCGGGACCCCTGCTCATCGTCGCCGGTCCGGGAACCGGCAAGACCCGCACCCTGACCCGCCGCATCGCCCACCTGTGCGCGCGGGGCGTACCACCCGAACGAGTCCTCGCGATCACCTTCACCAGGAGGGCTGCCGAGGAGATGGCGGAGCGGTTGGCCGACCTCGTCGGCGACGCGGCCCGCGCCATGGCGGTGACCACGTTCCACTCGTGGGGTCTCCGGCTGCTCCGCGAGTTCCCGCAGCGGTTCGGGCTCACCCCCGACTTCGCCGTCGCCTCCGAGCAACGACGACTCGAGGTGGTCGGCACCCTCACCGGAGACGCCCGCGGCGCGCGGGCCGTGCTGGGCGAGCTCTCCCGTCTCCGGAGGTCCGGGTGCGTGCCGACGGGCACCGCCGCCGTCACTCCGGGCGAGGACGGTGCCGGGACGCCCCCCGAGGTCGGCGCGCCCAGCGGGGAGCCGGATCCGGAGCTGGTGGAGCTCGCGACCCGCTACCTGGGGGTGCTGCGCTCCCACGACCTCGTCGACCTCGATGACCTGGTCGCCCTGCCCACCGAGCTGCTGGAGTCCGACGCCGACCTGCGCTCCCTGGTCCGTGCCCGGCATCCGTGGGTCTCGGTCGACGAGTACCAGGACGTCGACGAGGTGCAGTACCGCCTGCTGCGGGCGCTGGTGCCCCCCGAGGGGAACCTGACCGCGATCGGTGATCCGGACCAGGCCATCTACTCCTTCCGGGGGGCCGATGTGCGCTTCTTCCTCCGGTTCCAGGAGGACTTCCCCGGTGCGAACACCGTGTCGCTGACCAGGAACTACCGCTCCAACCGGCACATCGTCGCCGGGGCGCTCCAGGCGATCGCCCCGACCACGCTGGTCCCCGGACGAGCCCTGCTCCCCTCGGCGGCGCTCCCCGCGACGAGGATCGGCCTGCACCAGGCCGGGGACGAGCGCGCCGAGGCCTCCTTCGTGGCCAGGACCATCGATGCCCTCCTCGGTGGTTCGTCGTTCCACTCGCTCGACTCCGGGCGGGCCTCCGGTGAGGGCGACGAGGGGCTGGGCTTCTCCGACATCGCGGTGCTCTACCGCACCGACGCCCAGGCCTCGGCCGTGGTCGAGGCGCTCACCGTCGCCGGCGTCCCCTTCCAGAAACGGTCGCACGACCGGTTGCGGGAACGGCCCGGCGTCGCCGAGCTGGTGGCCGAACTGCGGTACGTCCCGCCAGCTCCCCCAGGCGGCGGAGGCCCGGTGACCGTGCTCGACCGGCTGCGGCGCGCGGCCGACCGGCTGGCCGCTCGCGTCCCGGTGGGTGAGCGCGCCGAGCGGCTGGTCCTGCTCGACACGGCGGTCGACCTGCTGCGAGGACTGGCCGCACGCTGCGGGGCGGACCTGGATCGCTTCCGGGACGAACTGGCACTCGGAGTGGAGGTCGACACGCTCGACCCGAGGGCCGACCGGGTCGCGTTGCTCACCCTGCACGCCGCGAAGGGGCTCGAGTTCCCCGTCGTGTTCCTCGTCGGATGTGAGGACGGGCTGTTGCCCCACCGCCTTCCCGGCACACCACCGTGGGAGCAGGACCCGGCGGCGCTCGCGGAGGAACGACGGCTGTTCTTCGTGGGCATGACCCGGGCCCAACGCCACCTCTACCTGAGTTCGGCCGCGAACCGGTTCCGCCACGGCGCCAGCCGGCCAGGGGTGCCCTCGTCCTTCCTGTCCGCCCTCGACGGTGGGGTGTACCAACGCATCGGGCAGGCTGGCCCGAAGGCCAGCCTGCCGGCGCGTCAGCTCCGACTGCTCTGATCGCCGCGAACGGGGGCTGCCTCGCCCCCGGCCAGGCTCTTCTCGAACCAGTGGTCGGAGTACGGGGCGTTCGAGTAGGCCGGGATCTCCCGGAACCCCCGGCTCGTGTAGAGCGAGCGCGCCTCGACGAGATCGGCACGGGTGTCGAGTCTCATCCGGGTGGCGCCGAGATCCCGGGCCGCGTCCTCCGCAGCCGAGAGCAGCCGCGCGCCCAGGCCCCGTCCCCGGTGGTCGGGCAGGACGAACAGGCGTGTGAGTTCCGCGGTCAGCGGGTCGAGCACCCGGACCCCGACGCACCCGGCCGTCGTCCCCGCCCACCGGGCGAGGAGGAACTCGCCGTGCGGGGGAGTGAGGTCGTCGCCGGGCTCGTCGGCGAGTGCCGTCTCCCATTCGGCGGTGGTGGCGGGACGACCCCACCGGACCAGGAAGTAGCGGTCGACGATGTCCCGGTAGTAGGTGCGCGACACGGCCACCGATTCGGCCGCCCGGACGTCCTGCGGCTGGATGACCCACCGTGCGGGGCCGGCGGGAACGCTGCTCATGCCGTCATTCTCGCGCCTCGCCGGCGCCGCGGGCAGATCACCCCGCACCGGCTCCCGCCAGGGGGCCTGGCCAGCCCCGACGGGGGCCGATCGCCGCGGTGGCACGCGGTGGGCCGGTCCTCGCCACGCCCGACTCGCGGGTCGTGGTCGATCGAACCGGATGGTGGCCTCGCGGACCCTTCTCCGCAGGTCGGAATGGCCCTCACCCCGTACGGTGACGACGCCGCGCCCACAGATTCCCCCGTTAGGCCGCTACCCGTCACGGAGCCGCGTGCTAACCTTGCACTCGGTTGCTGTTGCAGTTCCTCGCATGTTCTTGGACGCCCGCGGAGCCACATTGCGGGCGTTTTTTGTACGTGGGCCCCGGTCCATGACGGGGGACGGTCACAACCAGGGAGCCGCGCAGTGCGGTTCTCGATAACGTCCCTCACAAGGAGACACAGTTCATGGCTCAGGGCACCGTCAAGTGGTTCAACTCGGAGAAGGGCTTCGGCTTCATCGCCCAGGACGGGGGACCGGACGTGTTCGTCCACTACTCCTCCATTGACACCCAGGGGTTCCGCACGCTGGAGGAGAACCAGCGCGTGGAGTTCGACATCACCCAGGGGACCAAGGGCCCGCAGGCCGAGCGCGTCCGTCCGCTGAGCTGAGGTGTGACCACCGTGTGCCCCGGCGAGTCTCCACTCGCCGGGGCACACGTCTACTGATGGTCGTCCGTCGTAGGGTCGTGGTGTGCGTCGGGAGAGTCACCAGGGGAGTGCTGTGAAACGCAGGATGGATCTGGGAGCGGTTCGTTTTCGACTCCGCGTGACCTGGCACCGCAAGGTGATGCTCACGCTCACGGGATCCACGCCTCGGAGCTGCCGGGTGGATGTCGGCCTGCACCAGGTCGTCGTGCGAGCGGGGCGGTTCTTCCGCACCGCGTTCCCGCTCGGCGCCGTGCAGGCGGTGCGGGTACTGCCGCACCACAAGGCACCCGGGGCGGACATGCGCTCCCGGGACGGCGTGCGCCTGCTGGGTGCGCGGACCTCGGTGGTGCAGATCCTCCTGGAGGCTCCGGCGCACGCCCGGCGCCTCGGCCGGCGGGTGGCGGTACGTCGGCTCACCCTCTCCGTGGACGACCCCGGGCTGCTCAAGACGGTGTTGAGCAACCGGGGCAACCGGTGGCGGCGCCAGGAGTGGTCCGCCAACTGAGACGCGGTGGGCTGACCCGCGCCTCGGGCTCCCCCAGGGGTGCGGCGAACACGGCTCGTCCCGCCTCGCGCGTACCGCCCAGCGCGCCTCCTGCCCGCCCAGCCCTTCGGTCGCGGTGGCCTTCCCCCGGCATCGGCCGGGGGGTTGCGGCCCTCCGGCCCCGGGTAGCCCTGGTGCGAGGTCCCGCCACTGGCGGGCCGTCGCGTCGACGGTGCGGGCCGGGCGCGGGACGACGAGGACCGGGGCGAGGGGAGACGGCTCATGGACCTGCTCACGGCGCACGGCAGGGCGATGGCGGAGTTCGACCGACGGGTCCGGCAGGTGACCCCCGACCAGTGGACCAACGCCACTCCCTGCACGGAGTGGACGGTGCGGGACCTGGTGAACCACATCGTCACCGAGCAGCGGTGGGCACCGGTCCTGCTCTCCGGGGCCACCGTCGCGGAGGTCGGGGACCGCTTCGACGGGGACCAGCTCGGTCCCGATCCCGTGGCGTCCTGGGCGGAGGCCTCGGCCGCCGCCCGCGAGGCCTTCCGCCGGCCCGGGGTGCTGGAGGGGCGGGTGAGCGTCAGCTCCGGATACCTCCCGGCGAGTGAGTACGGCTGGCAGATGACCTCCGACCTCGCGATCCACGCGTGGGACCTGGCCAAGGGGATCGGTGTCGACACGACCTTGGACTCCGGGTTGGTCGAGGCGGTGGACGACGTCATCCGTCCCGAGATCGACGACTGGGACGCCGCCGGCATCTACGCGCCCCCGGTTCCCGTGTCCCAGGCATCGGATCCCCAGGCGCAGCTCCTCGGACTTGTCGGACGTCACCCCTAGCATCGCCGTGGAACGCGGACGACGGGAAGGAACGCGCCAGTGGAGACGACGGATCTCGCGATGCGCTACGACCGGTGGCTGACCGGGTTGTGGCAGGCCCCACCGGAGCGGATGGCCGGGTTGGCACGGGAACTGTTCACCGAGGACGCGGTGGGGCACTGGTCCCGGGGCGACGCCCACGGCCCCGAGGGCATCGCGGCGAACGTCCGCGAGACGACGGCGTTGTTCGACGAGGTCAGGACGGAGCTCCTGGTCGGCCCCGTCGTCGACGGGGCGCTGGTGTCCGCGGTCTGGCGCTTCTCCGGACGCGTGCGGGCCGGGGTTCCCGGCGTGACCGCCGAGCCGGGTGGCCTCGTCACCTTCACGGGCGCGGACATGTTCCGGGCCGTCGGCACCCGGTTCGCCGAGTACTGGCCGCACGGTGACGCGTTGAGCTGCCTGTCCCAGCTGGGGCTGGTCCGGATGACGACGCCCTGATCCGGGCCGGGCTCGCCTCACCGTCCGGTTCGGCCGCGCTGGTCCGCCTCGGGCGGGGTTCGCCTGCTGGACGGCTTCGGGATCAGGGAGGGGACAGCAGCGTCAGCACGCCGACGTCGGCGTCGAGGCTCACCGGTACGTTCAACGGAACGGTCACCTGGTCGGCGCAGTGCCCGAAGCCCACCTCCCACGCCACCGGGACGCCCAGCGGTTCCAGTCGGTCGGCGAGGACGTCCCGCACCCGCTCCGGCGGGCCGCACCGCTCCCAGGACCCGAGCGCCACTCCCGCCACCGCGTCGAACCACCCCGCCGCGAGGAGCTGGGTGAGCATTCCGTCGAGGCGGTAGGGCTCCTCGTCGATGTCCTCCAACAGCGCGATCGCGCCGTCCGGGGGCCGGGGGACGTCGGGTCGGTCGAGGCTGGCCGCGAGCAGGCTGAGCGTCCCGCCCCAGCTGGTACCGCTGGCCCGGCCACCCCGGATCGGCATCCCGGAGCCCCGGCCGAGTGGGCCCAGCTCGTCGGGGGCGAACAGGACCTGGTGGAGGTGTTCCCGCGCGGCCGGCTGGTCCACGAAGTAGGTGCTGCCGACCATCGGGCCGAAGAGCGAGGCGACCGGGAGGCGGGCGCCCAGCGCGGCGTGCAGCGCGGTGATGTCGCTCGACCCCACGAGCAGGCGGGGGGTGTGGCCCTCGACCCGGTCCCAGTCGAGATGGCTCAGGGTGCGGGCCGAGCCGTAGCCGCCGCGGGCGCAGAGGACGGCGCGGACGCCGCGGGCGGACAGCGCCCAGGTGAGGTCGTCGGCCCGCTGGGTGTCGTCGCCGGCGAGGTAGTCCAGCACCGGGTGGCGGCGCAGGACGTGCCGGCCGAGCGAGACCTCCAGTCCCCAGTCCCGGAGCGTCGTCAGCCCCCGGTCCAGGGTCTCCTCGGCCACCGGGCCGGCCGGTGCCACCACGGCGACGCGGTCGCCGGGCCGCAGTGGCCGGTGCGGCCAGGTCCTCCCGTCGGCCGTCACCGCTGGATCTCCAGCTCCGGGACGTCGGCCGCCTCGAATCCGAGGACCTGCCCGTAGAAGGACAGTTCGGCCTGGAGGACGGCGCGGATGGTGTCCGCCCGGCGGAACCCGTGCTGTTCCCCGGCGAAGGCGAGGTAGGCGTGCGGCACGCCGTGCTCGGCCAGGGCGGCGACGAAGCGCTCGCACTGGTCGGCGGGGCAGATCTCGTCCTCCAGTCCCTGGAGGACCAGCAGCGGGGCCAGCATCTCCTGCACCCGGTTGACCGGTGCCCGTTGCCGGTACCGTTCCCGCTGCTCGGGGTAGGGCCCGACCAGGCCGTCCAGGTAGCGGGACTCGAAGTCGTGGGTCCCCCCGTTCGCCCACCCCTCGAGGTCGAGGACGGGGTACATCGCGGTCCCGCAGCGGTAGGTGTCGACGCAGGTGAGGGAGGAGGCCGTGGTCCACCCGCCCGCGCTGCCACCCCGGATCGCGATCCGGTCGGGGTCGGCGATGCCCTCCGCCCCCAGCGCCCGGGCCACGGTCGCGCAGTCGCCGACGTCGACGACGCCCCAGTTCTCGCGGAGCCGTTCCCGGAACTCACGCCCGTAGCCGGTGGACCCGCCGTAGTTCACCGCGACGACCCCGATGCCCCGGCTGGTGAAGTAGGCGAAGTCGATGTCCAGCACCGGCGAGACCCGGCCGGTCGGCCCACCGTGCGCGTGGACCAGGAACGGGGGGAGTTCGTCGTCCGCCGCGGCGAAGTCGGGGTTGCGGGGGCGGTAGAGGTAGGCGGGGATCCGCTCGCCGTCCGGACCGGTGAAGGTCCGTTCCTCCGGTACCGGCAGGTACCGCTCGTCGGGCAGGGTGCCCGGTGTCGCGGTGAACCGCCGCACGCGTCCGGAATCCGGGTCGACCGCGACCACCGCCCGTCCGTGCCGGGGTCCGGCGGCGACGCCGAGGACCTCCCCGGTGCGGACCGCGAGCGTCGGCCCCCAACTGGGCAGTGAGCTCCCCACGTCCACGGGGAGACCGGTCAGTTCTCCCCTGTCCGAGTCCAGCAGGGCGAGCGCACCGGACCGCAGCACCGCGAAGCGGCCGTCCCCGAGGTCGGCGAACCAGCGGGCCCCGACCTGCCAGAGCGGGCCGCCCAGCTCCTCCCGGACGGAGCCCAGGTTCTTGCGGGTACCGTCCAGTTCCACTCGGAAGAGGTTCCACCAGCCGTCCGGGTCGGTGGAGACGGTCAGCGCGTCGGCGGACGCCCACTCCGCCTGGCACACGGACTCCCCGTCGTCACCGCACAGGACCCGGTGCTCCGACAGCTCGCCGGACTCGTCGATGTCCGCGACGCACAGCTCAGTGCCGTCCCAGGGCATGGCAGGGTGGTTCCAGCCGATCCAGGCGGCGTGACGCCCGTCCGGGCTGGGGCGTGCCCCGGTCATGAAGTGGTGGCTGGCCGCGAGGACGCGGACGCCGCCCGGATCCTCACCCGCGGCGCCCGTGACCGGAAGGGCCACCAGGTCGCGGCGGATGTCCGTCCGGCCCTCCCCGGTGACCTCCTCCCGGACGCACCACACCTCGTCGCCCCCGGGACCCGCCGCCAGGTCGCCGTACCGGAACCCGTGTTCGATCTCGGGTGCCGGGGAGATCGCCCGGGGTTCGGCGGCGGGATCCTCCAGCTCGAGGAGGTAGACGCGCTGGTCGGCCCAGTGCGTGAAGGCGAGCAGATCGCGACCGTCCCGTTCGAACACCACCCAGGGCCGGCCGCCGTACTCGTGCAGCCGGTTGCGCACGTTCCACGGCGCACCGAGCACTTCGCGGGCGTCGCCCGGCGTGTTCGCTCTCAGCAGAGCGACCCGGCCGCCCTCGGCGGGACGGCTCTCCGTCCACCACACCTGCTCCCGGTGGGTGTCGGCGAGCAGCGGACCACCGCCGGCCGCCGCGGCATCGTCCGCGCTGATCGGAGAGGTCCAGGTGCCGTAGCGGGAGATCGTTACCACATTCGGACCTTATCCCGGAGTGGCCGGGGAGGGGGAGAAGCTGAAAGCGTGTTGATTGATCAGCATGTGGGGGAGGGCGCTGCCGTCCGAATCCCGGTGGCCTAGTGTCGGAGGTGTCATGGCTCGTGTCATTCACGTATTCCGTCAGCCCGACCGCTTCGTAGCAGGCACGGTCGGGCAGCCCGGCGAACGCATGTTCTACCTCCAGGCGTCCGAGGACGTCAGGCAGATCAGCGTTCAGCTGGAGAAGCAGCAGGTGTCGGTGCTCGCCGAGCGCATCAGCGCGCTCCTGGAGGAGGTGGTCCGCCGCTTCGACGCGGAGGTACCGCCGGACGCTCCCGAGGAGTCCATCGACACGGAACCCCTCGAGGTGCCGGTGGAGGAGGAGTTCCGCGTCGGCACCATGGGGTTGGGTTGGGACGCCGAGACCCACGCCGTCGTGATCGAGTTGTTGGCGATCACGGAGGAGGAGGTCGACGAGTCCGTGGTACTCGACGACACCGAGGAGGGGCCGGACGCCGTCCGGGTGTTCCTCACCCCTCTCCAGGCCAGGGCGTTCGCGGCCCGGGCGGAGCGAGTGGTGAACGCGGGGCGGAAGCCCTGCCCGCTCTGCGGGGAGCCCCTCGACCCGGCCGGTCACATCTGCCCGAGGCAGAACGGCTACCGACGGGGCGACCCGGCGCTGCCGGGGTTGTAGAACGGCTCGGCGAGGTGGGGGTTGACGAGGCCGACGCCCTGGCACTGCTGGAGCGGGGTGACCTCGAGGTGCGCGGCCGGATGGTCGACGCCTCGAACGCCACGCTCTTCTGCGAGGTCAGCGCGGACGGCGTGACGGCGAGTTGCGTCTACAAGCCGGTACGGGGCGAGCGCGCCCTGTGGGACTTCCCCGACGGGACGCTGGCCGGCCGGGAGGTGGCCACCTACCTGCTCTCCCGGGCGGCGGGCTGGGACCTGGTGCCACCGACCGTGCTGCGGGAGGGGCCGCTGGGCCCCGGCATGGCGCAGCTGTGGATCGAGACCACCCCCGAGGACGCCCTCGTGGACGTCGTGCCCCCCGACCGGCTGCCGGAGGGATGGCGGGCGGTGCTCCACGCCCACGATCGCTTCGGTGACCCCGCCGTGCTCGCCCACGCCGACCACCCCCGGCTGCGCACGATGGCGGTGTTGGACGTCGTGGCGAACAACGCCGACCGCAAGGGTGGTCACGTGCTGCGGGCCACCGACGGCGCCGTCTACGGGGTCGACCACGGGATCTGCCTGAACACGGAGCACAAGCTGCGCAGCGTGTTGTGGGGTTGGGTCGGGGAGCCGCTGTCGGAGGAGGTGCGGGAGGACCTCCGGCGCCTGGGCTCGCTCCTCGACGGGAGCCTCGCCCCCACGCTGGGCACGCACCTCACCCGCAAGGAGGTCCTCGCGGTGGGACGGCGGACGGCGCAGCTGCTCGCGGCCCCGGTCTTCCCCGGGCCCAGCGGTGACTGGCCGCCCATCCCGTGGCCGGTGTTCTGAGCGTCACCGCGCCCGCCGCTGCCGATGGGTGAGCGGGGGGCCTGGCGTCGCGAGCCGGTGCCCCTCGTCGGTCAGCCGCGTCCGGATCCGCTGGCTGGCCGGCCGGGGAGGTCCGGATCCCCGGCGGGCTCGGGGTCCGGTGGGAGTGGCGGCGGGGTGCCCGCCCCGCCGAGCGCGCCGATCAGGCGGAGCAGTTGGTCCCGGAACGTCTGGTAGTCCGCCAGCCCTCGGAGCACGGCGGGGTCCGACCGCTCGGCCTCCAGCGCCTCCTCGTGCACCGCCAGCCCTTGCGCGGTGGGTGTCACCAGCATCCGCCGCCGATCCCGTTGGTCGGCGGCCACGCGCACGTACCCCGCGCGGCGCAGTCCCTCCACGGTCCTGCTCATCG
Organism: Actinoalloteichus caeruleus; assembly: GCF_049311605.1. NCBI lineage: Bacteria > Bacillati > Actinomycetota > Actinomycetes > Pseudonocardiales > Pseudonocardiaceae > Actinoalloteichus > Actinoalloteichus caeruleus. The sequence goes on along the minus strand of NZ_CP186005.1, from coordinate 3,834,645 downwards.
TCTGGTCGGTGACCTTGCACCGGCGGGCCAGTGGTCGTTGGGGGGACGGGCCGTCCTCACTGAGCACGTGGAGGGCGATCAGGCCGGCGTGTGTGAGTCCCCGCGTGCGGAGGTACTCCTCCCAGGAGCTCTCCACCAGCCGCGCGGCGACCGAGAGCAGCCGTCCCGTTGGCCAGCTCGACACCGCGCCACCCGGATCGTCAGGGGGACCATCCGGCGAGGGTGGTGTGTGGGGCGTCACGTTCACGGACCTCCAGATCTGAATTGTTCAGCTAGCTGAGTAATACTTCCGGTCGTACTGGTCGGCGGCCGGAGGGCGCACACGTCCCGCCGCCGAACGCCCAAGCCTACGAAGCCCGACGACGGGCGGACGGGATGAGTGAGACGCCGATGAGCCCGGCAGGACCCACCAGGCCCTCCCATGACGAGCGGACGACTCGGAGAACCCGACTGCGCTGGTTGCTCCCCGCGTTGCTGATCCTGGGCTGGCTCGGGGTCGTCACGATCGCCGGCCCCTACGGTGGTCGGCTCTCCGAGGTGCAGCAGAACGACTCGGCCGCGTTCCTCCCCGAGACCGCCGAGTCCACCGAGGTGGCCGCGTTCCAGCGGGAGATCTCCGGCGACCAGCCCCTGCCGGCGGTGGTGGTCGCCGAACGTGACGGGCGGCTGACCGACGCCGACCTGGCCTTCCTCGGTGAGCGGTCCGAGGAGATCGCCGTCATGGACGGGGTCGACGCGCCACCCAGCCCACCCATCCCCTCCGAGGACGGCCACGCGGCGCGCCTGTTCGTCCCCCTGGCCAACGGCGGCGACGCCGAGCCGAAGGAGGTGGTCGAGGACATCCGACGGCTGCTGGCCGAGGACCGCCCGGACGGGCTGGACATCCACCTCACCGGACCCGCGGGCATCATCGCCGACCTCACCGCCGCCTTCGCCGGCATCGACGGCCTCCTGTTGCTGGTCGCCGCCGGCGTCGTGGCGGTGATCCTCGTCATCGTCTACCGCAGTCCCCTGCTCCCGCTGACCGTGCTCGTGTCGTCCACCTTCGCACTCGTGGTCGCGGTCGTCGTCGTCTACTTCCTCGCGACGAACGGGTGGGTCACCCTCAACGGCCAGAGCCAGGGCATCCTGTTCATCCTCGTCTTCGGCGCCGCGACGGACTACGCCCTGCTGCTCGTCGCCCGCTACCGGGAGGAACTGGGCTCCACCGAATCCACCTGGACGGCGATGCGCCGAGCGTGGCGCGCCACCGTCGAGCCCGTGCTCGCCTCGGCCGGGACCGTCATCGCCGGGCTGCTCTGCCTGCTGTTCAGCGACCTCAGCTCGAACAGCAGCCTCGGTCCCGTCGCCGCGGTGGGCATCGCGGCCTCGGTCCTGGCCGCGCTGACCTTCCTCCCGGCCGCGCTCGTCCTCCTCGGGCGCCGGGCCTTCTGGCCCTTCCGGCCCGAGGCCGGTGCCATCGGCCGCCGAGGACTCTGGCAGCGCATCGCCGACATGGTGGCCGCCCGGCCGAGGCGTTTCTGGGTCGGGACGACGCTCGTGCTGCTGGTGGGCGCCGCCTTCATGCCCCAGCTCCGCGCCACCGGGACCTCCGAGACCGAGGTCTTCCTGACCAGCGTCGAGTCCGTCGCAGGCGAGGAGGCGCTGGCCAGGCACTTCCCCGGCGGGTCCGGGCTCCCCACGGTCGTCGTGACCGAGGCGGACCGGCTGGACGAGGTGCTCGCGGCGACCGAGTCCGTCGACGGCGTCTCCGAGGTCTCGGTACTCGGCGCGACGGACCCGTCGGCGCCGCCCTCGGGTCCCCCGGCGGACGGGCCGGCCGATCCGGTGGTCCTCGACGGGCGCGCCGCCGTGGAGGCCGTGCTGGACCACCCCGTCGACAGCGACGCCGCGGTGGACACCGTCCGGGAGCTGCGGGAGGTCCTCGCGGGGGTCGAGGGCGCCAACGCGCTCGTCGGCGGCCCGACCGCCAGCCAACTGGACACCCAGGAGACCGCCACCCGCGACCTCGTGGTGATCGTGCCGATCGTGCTGGTCGTGATCTTCGCGATCCTCGCCCTGCTGCTGCGGGCCCTCCTCGCCCCGTTGCTGCTCATCGCGACCGTGGTCCTCTCGCTGGCGGCGACCCTCGGCGTCGGGGCGCTGCTGTTCAACCACGTCCTCGACTTCCCCGGGGCCGACCCCTCGGTGCCCCTCTTCGCGTTCGTGTTCCTGGTGGCCCTGGGCATCGACTACAACATCTTCCTGATGACCCGGGTCCGGGAGGAGTCCGTGACCAAGGGCACCCGCGTCGGCACGGTTCGCGGACTCGCCGTCACCGGGGGAGTCATCACCTCCGCGGGACTCGTGCTCGCGGCGACCTTCTCGGCCCTGGTGGTGATCCCCCTGCTCTTCCTGGCGCAGCTGGCGTTCCTCGTCGCCTTCGGAGTGCTGGTCGACACCCTGTTGGTCCGGTCGCTGCTGGTGCCGGCGCTCACGCTCGACATCGGCAGCCGGGTCTGGTGGCCCTCCCGGCTGGCCAGCGGGCGAACGGAGGAGGCCGCCCCCGAGCCCGCTCCGACAGGGGAACAGGGCTGACCCACTCCCCGATCCCGGCGGCCCGGCGGTCACGTAACGTCACGACCGCTGGGCCGCCCGCGTCCGCCGACCGGCCGAGTGCGCACCACCGCCGCCGCCGGTCGGCGGAAGTCCTTACAGTCGGTTCCATGCAACCTTGGGCTACCACCCCGGTCCCGCGAACCCCGGGAACCCCGCGGCCGCTCCGCCTGTTCGACACCGCCTCCCAGGAGGTGCGCCCCACCGCCCCGGGGAGGACGGCCGGGCTCTACGTCTGCGGCATCACCCCCTACGACGCGACCCACCTCGGCCACGCCGCCACCTACCTGACCTTCGACCTCGTCAACCGGGTCTGGCGGGACAACGGCATCGACGTGACGTACGTGCAGAACGTCACCGACGTGGACGACCCGCTGCTGGAGCGCGCCGAACGCGACGGCGAGGACTGGGTGGTGCTCGGGCTGCGGGAGACGGCCCTGTTCCGGGAGGACATGGAGGCACTGCGAGTCCTGCCCCCCGCCCACTTCGTCGGCGCCGTGGAGGCGGTACCCGAGGTCGTGGAGGTGGTGGCCAAGCTGCTGGCCGACGGGGCCGCCTACCGGGCGGACGATCCCGAGTACCCGGACATCTACTTCGACCACCTCGCCACCGGCCGCTTCGGCTGCGAGTCGAACTACGACGAGGCGACCATGGGCACGTTGTTCGCCGAGCGCGGGGGGGACCCCGACCGCCCCGGCAAGCGGCACCCGTTGGACGCGCTGCTCTGGCGCGCGGCGCGGCCGGGCGAACCCGCCTGGGACACCGAGCTGGGCCGTGGCCGCCCTGGATGGCACGTCGAGTGCTCCGCCATCGCCCTGAACCGGCTGGGCATGGGTTTCGACGTGCAGGGAGGGGGGTCGGACCTCGTCTTCCCGCACCACGAGTTCAGCGCCGCCCACGCCGAGGCCCTGACCGGGGAACACCCGTTCGCCCGCCACTACTGCCACACCGGCATGATCGGCCTCGACGGGGAGAAGATGTCGAAGTCCAAGGGCAACCTGGTCTTCGTCTCCCGGTTGCGCGCCGACGGGGTCGACTCCCGGGCCGTCCGGCTCGCGCTGCTGGCGGAGCACTACCGGTCCGACCGGTCCTGGACATCCGACCTGCTGGCGGAGGCCGAGGCCAGGCTCGACCGGTGGCGCCGCGCGGTCGCCCTCGACGCCGGGCCCGGGGCCGGGGACACCCTCGACCGAGTGCGCACCTACCTCTCCGACGACCTCGACACACCGGCCGCGTTCGCGGCGCTGGACTCCTGGGCCGCCGAGGCCGCGGCGGGCGCGGGTGACGACCGGGACGCCCCCGGCCTCGTCGCCACCGCCGTGGACGCGCTCCTCGGGGTCGACCTCCGCGCCTGAGGGCCGCTGGGCTCCGGGCGGTCAGTAGCCGCGGCCGCCCGGAGCCGCCGCCTCCCACCCCTCGGGGGCCTCCGTGACGGCGGGGGCCTTGCGCAGCACGCCCTGGAGCATCGACGAGCCGTTGGCGAGGGTCTCCCGGAGCCTGCCGACCCTCGTGCCGCCCGGGTTGTCCCGCGCCGAGTCGTGCCCGACCCCCCACGCGTCGATGCCGGCGGCCCGGCACAGCGCCACCGCCCTCGGCAGGTGGAAGGACTGCGAGACGACGACGGCCTCCGACACCCCGAACACGTCGCTGGCCCGGACGCAGGAATCCCAGGTGGACAGGCCATCCGGGTCGAGCACCATGTCCCGCTCGCTCACCCCCAGCCGTGCCAGGTAGGCCCGCATCGTCCCCGGTTCGTCGTAACCGTCGGGCCCGGTGCTCCCCGAGAGCAGCAGGACGTCAACCCGACCCGACAGGTAGAGCCGCGCGGCCACGTCGAGGCGGCCGGCCAGCAACCGAGTGGGCCGTCCGTCCTCCCGCACACCAGCCCCCAGGACCAGCGCCACCGGCGCGGGTGGGACGTCCTCCGGTCCGCCGATGTGGCCGTGGCTGGAGCCGTGGGCCCAGACCGCCGGCACCCCGATCGTGACGACCGCCGTGATCGCACCGGCCACCAGCCAGCGTCGAGCGCGTCCCACCACGTCCTCCGTTCGTCGGCGGTCCCCGCACGGACAGACGCGTGGGGCGGCGGCGGGTTCCCTCGGCGCCCGGCGGGGTGCCATCCACCGCCGCGTCCACGCGGCCCTCCGGGCGCTGATCGCGGTCCCCTCGCCGCGGGTGGGCGTCGAGGGGGCTGGGGCGGCCAGCGCGGGTGCGTCGACCGCGTGCCCGGGTGTGGCACCTGGGCCGTCCGCGGTGCCGCGGGGCCGGTGGCCGGCGTCGCCGGCCGGGAGGTCAGCCGCCCTTGCTGGGCCCACCCCACCCGCCGCGGTGGCGGCGCTGGAGGTACCGCTCGAACTCGGCCGCGATGACCTCCCCGTTCGCCTCGGTGAGCGTGATCTCGTCCCCGCGCTCCTCCAACGCGCGGACGTAGTTCTTCACGTCCTCGTCCTCGTCGGCCATCTCGCTGACCGTCTCCTCCCATTCGGCGGACTGCTCGGGCAGGGTCCCGACCGGGACCTCGATGTCGAGCGCGTCCTCCACCCGCCGCAGGAGCGCCAGGGTCGTCTTCGGGGAGGGGGGCTGTGAGACGTAGTGCGGCACCGCGGCCCAGAACGACACCGCGGGGATGCCGGCCCGCACGCAGTAGTCGTGGAACACGCCCAGCACGCCGGTCGCCCCCTCGTAGCGGGAGCGGTCGAGCCCGAACCGGCTGGCGGACTCGGCGTCGTAGGCCGTTCCGGTGACCGGCACGGGCCGGGTGTGCGCCGTGTCCGCGAGCAGCGAACCCATCGTGACGACGGTGCTGATCCCGAGTCTCTCGATCACCGACACCAGTTCGGCGCAGAACCTGCGCCACCTGATGTTCGGCTCGATACCGTGCAGCAGTACCACGTCGTGGGACACCCCGGGGGGCCGGCAGACCGTGAAACGCGTGGTCGGCCACTCGACGCGTCGTGTTACACCATCGACCAGAGATAGAGTGGGCCTGGTCACAGTGAAGTCGTAGTACTCCTCGGGATCGAGTTCCGTCAGCGGGCTCGCGTCCCAGCTCAACTGGAGGTGCTCGATCGCGGCACTCGCGGCGTCACCTGCGTCGTTCCAGCCCTCGAATGCGGCCACCAGGACGGGATCGGTCAGCTTGGGCAGAGCGGGATTCGACTCGTCGGCGCCAGGATCGGGGTGGGTCACCGCGCCAGCCTACGGCCAACGGACGTGTTGGCAATCGTAGGCTGGTCCCATGTCGGACCGCGCGGTATCGCCCTTGCTCACCGCCCTCCGTGACCGTGTCGTGGTGGCGGACGGCGCGATGGGCACGATGCTCCAGTCCTGGCCCCTCACCCTCGACGACTTCGCCGGCCTCGAAGGCTGCAACGAGATCCTCAACGTCACCCGCCCGGACGTCGTGCGCGCCGTGCACCGGGGCTACCTCGAAGCCGGAGCGGACGCGGTCGAGACCAACACCTTCGGCGCCAACCTCGCCAACCTCGCCGAGTACGACATCACCGACCGGATCCACGAACTCGCCCTCGCCGGGGCGCGGCTGGCCAGGCAGGAGGCCGACGCCTTCAGCGAGACGGGCCGCCCCAGGTTCGTCCTCGGCTCGGTCGGCCCCGGGACCAAGCTGCCCACGCTCGGCCACGCCCGGTACGAGGTGCTGCGGGACGCCTACCAGCGGCAGGCCGCTGGCATGCTCGCCGGCGGGATCGACGCGGTCCTGGTCGAGACCTGCCAGGACCTCCTCCAGACCAAGGCCGCGATCATCGGAGCACGACGCGCGATGGACGCCGAGGGGATCACCGTGCCGGTGATCGCCCAGGTCACCGTGGAGACCACCGGCACCATGCTGCTCGGTACCGAGATCAACGCGGCCCTCGCCGCCCTGGAACCGCTGGGTATCGACCTGATCGGCCTGAACTGCGCGACCGGCCCCGCCGAGATGAGCGAACACCTGCGCCAGCTGGCGCGGCACTCCCGCATCCCGCTCTCGGTCATGCCCAACGCGGGGCTACCCGAACTCGGACCCAACGGCGCCGTGTACCCGCTCGGCCCGGAGGCGTTGGCCGAGGCCCTGGCCGGTTTCGTTCGCGAGTTCGGGGTCGGCCTGGTCGGCGGCTGCTGCGGTACCACGGGCGACCACATCTCCGCCGTGGTCGACGCGGTGCGCGACCTGCGGCCGGCCGACCGCGCGCCGCGCCCGGAGGCGGGGGTGGCCTCCCTGTACCAGGCGGTCCCCTTCCGGCAGGACGCCAGCGTCCTGATGGTCGGGGAGCGCACCAACGCCAACGGGTCCAAGGCCTTCCGCGAGGCCATGCTCGCCGAGAAGTACGAGGACTGCGTCGAGATCGCCCGCACCCAGACCCGGGAGGGCGCCCACCTCATCGACCTGTGCGTCGACTACGTCGGGCGGGACGGCGTCCAGGACATGACCGAGTTGGCGGGGCGCCTGGCCACCGCGTCGACCCTGCCGATCATGCTCGACTCCACCGAGCCGGAGGTGCTCCGCGCCGGTCTGGAGTGCCTGGGTGGGCGCTGCGCGGTCAACTCGGTCAACTACGAGGACGGCGACGGACCGGACTCGCGGTTCCAACGCATCATGCGGCTGGTCGCCGAGCACGGTGCCGCCGTCGTCGCCCTCTGCATCGACGAGGAGGGGCAGGCCCGCACCGCGGAGTGGAAGGTTCGCGTCGCCAGCCGGCTCATCGAGGACCTGACGGCCAACTGGGGCATGCGCGTCGGGGACATCATCGTCGACTGCCTCACCTTCCCCATCTCCACCGGGCAGGAGGAGGTGCGCCGGGACGCCATCGAGACGATCGAGGCGATCCGGGAGCTCAAGCGGCGCTACCCGGAGGTGCAGACCACCCTCGGTGTCTCCAACGTCTCCTTCGGTCTGAACGCCGCCGCCCGGCAGGTGCTCAACTCGGTGTTCCTGCACGAATGCGTCGAGGCGGGCCTGGACACCGCGATCGTGCACGCCAGCAAGATCCTGCCGATGGCTCGGATCCCCGACGAACACCGCGAGGTCGCCCTCGACCTGGTCTACGACCGGCGGCGGCCCGACTACGACCCGCTCCAGCGCCTGATGGCCCTCTTCGAGGGGGCTACCGCCTCCTCCACCCGTGCCTCCCGGGCGGAGGAACTGGCCGCGCTGCCGCTCTTCGAGCGCCTGGAGCGGCGCATCGTCGACGGTGAGCGCAACGGCCTGGAGGACGACCTCGACCTCGCCCTCGCGGAACGGCCGGCGCTGCGCATCATCAACGACACCCTGTTGGCGGGGATGAAGACCGTCGGCGAGCTCTTCGGCTCCGGCCAGATGCAACTCCCGTTCGTGCTCCAGTCGGCCGAGGTCATGAAGACCGCGGTCGCGCACCTGGAACCCCACATGGAGAAGGCCGACGAGGGTGGCAAGGGGCGCATCGTGCTCGCCACGGTCAAGGGGGACGTCCACGACATCGGCAAGAACCTCGTGGACATCATCCTGTCCAACAACGGCTACGAGGTCGTCAACCTCGGCATCAAGCAGCCCATCACCGCCATCCTCGACGCCGCCAGCGAACACCGTGCCGACGCCATCGGCATGTCCGGGCTCCTCGTCAAGTCCACGGTCATCATGAAGGAGAACCTGGAGGAGATGAACACCCGCGGCGTCGCCACCCGGTGGCCCGTGCTGCTGGGCGGAGCCGCCCTCACCCGGTCCTACGTCGAGAACGACCTCTCGGAGGTCTACCGGGGCGACGTGCGCTACGCGCGGGACGCCTTCGAGGGTCTCCGGCTGATGGACGCCATCATGGACCGCAAACGGGGTGGGACGGCCGTCGTCGACGAGGCGGAACAGGCGAGGATCGCCGAGCGGAAGGCCCGGCACGAACGGTCCCGCCGGATCGCCGAGGCCCGCAGGGCCAAGGCGGAGGCGGAGGAGGCGCAGGAGCCGACCCGGCGATCGGACGTGGCCACCGACGTCCCGCTGCCCACCGCGCCCTTCTGGGGCAGCCGGATCGTCAAGGGCATCCCGCTGGCCGACTACTCGGCCCTGCTCGACGAGCGGGCCACCTTCTTCGGGCAGTGGGGCCTGCGGGGCACCAAGGGCGCGGCCGGCCCGAGCTACGAGGAGCTGGTGGAGACCGAGGGACGGCCGAGGTTACGGTACTGGCTCGACCGGCTCTCCACGGAGAACATCCTGCAACACGCCGCCGTCGTCTACGGCTACTTCCCCTGCGTGGCCGAGGACGAGGACCTCGTGGTGCTCGCCGGACCGGACCCGGTCTCGCCCGAGGTCTGCCGCTTCACGTTCCCCCGGCAACGGCGGGACCGCCGGCTGTGCCTCGCGGACTTCTTCCGCCCCCGCGAGCTGGCGGCCAGCTCGGGACGGGTGGACGTCCTGCCCCTCACCCTGGTCACGATGGGCCAGCCCATCGCCGACTTCGCCAACGAGCTGTTCGCCGCCAACGCCTACCGCGACTACCTGGAGGTCCACGGACTGGGCGTGCAGCTCACCGAGGCGTTGGCGGAGTTCTGGCACCAGCGCATCCGCCAGGAGCTGACCTGGGCCGACGGCAGGAGCGTGGCGGCCGAGGACCCGAGCGACGTCACCGAGTTCTTCCGGCTCGGATACCGGGGAGCCCGGTTCTCCCTCGGTTACGGCGCCTGCCCGAACCTGGAGGACCGCGCGAAGATCGCGGCCCTCCTGGAGCCGGAGCGGATCGGGGTCACCCTGTCCGAGGAGTTCCAACTGCACCCGGAGCAGTCGACGGACGCGCTCGTCGCGCACCATCCCGAAGCCAAGTACTTCAACGCCTGAGCGAAGCGCTCCCCGCCAGGGAGAACGAGGAGGAATTCCGTGAGTTCACCGTCCCAGATGGACGGCGCCAGCCGCCTGCCCGCCGCCGTGCTGTGGGACATGGACGGCACGCTGCTCGACTCCGAGAAGCTGTGGAGCATCGCCCTGGAGGAACGCGCCCAGGAGCTCGGTGGCCAGCTCAGCGCGGAGACCAGGGCGGCGATGGTCGGGTCGAACCTGACCAGGAGCATGGGGCTGCTGCTGGCGGACCTCGGACTGCCCGTCACGCCGGAGGCCACCGAGGCGAACTCGGCCTGGGTGATCGACCGGATGCGGGAGCTGTTCCGCACCCGGCTGCTCTGGCGGCCCGGAGCGGAGGACGCCCTCGCCGCCATCCACGCCTCGGGTGTCCCGATGGGGCTGGTGACCTCCACCGTCCGCACGGTCGCCGAGGTGCCCCTGGAGAACATCGGCTGGCACCACTTCAAGGCGGTCGTGTTCGGCGACGAGGTCACCCACAACAAGCCCCACCCCGACCCCTACCTGCGGGCCGCGCGCCTGCTGGGCGTCGACCCGGTCGAGGCGGTCGCCGTGGAGGACTCGCCGGCCGGTGTCGCCTCCGCCGTGGCGGCGGGGTGCACGGTACTGGTGGTGCCCTGCGAGGTCGACGTGGAACCGGGTGAGCGGCGAGTGCACCGCGCTTCGCTGGAGGGAGTGGACATCGAGGCGCTGGCGGACGTGCTGGCGGGTCGTGGCTGACGAGGGCTACAACGCCACCAACCCGGCGGAGGTGGGGGCGAAGCCGCAGCTCGACAGGTAGAAGCGCGCCAGGTCCGCCTCGAAGTCGACGTGCACCCACTGGCACCCCGACGAGCGGGCCCCGATGACGGCGGCGCGCACCAGGCCGGTGCCAACGCCGGTGTGGCGGTGGTCGACCGCGACCACCGTGTCCAGCAGGAAGGCGTGCCGGCCCCCGTCCCAGGCCACGTTCACGAAACCCACCAGGCGGTCGTGGTCGTGCGCGGTCACCCAGCCCAGGCTGTGCCGTTGGAGCCGTTCCGCCCAGCAGTCCGCCCGGCCGTCCGTGCCGAAGCCCTCCGCGTGCAGGGCGCGCAGCTCCTCGTCGCGCACCGGGGCGCGCCACCGGAAGTCGATCGGCACGACACGGAGTGTAGCCACGAGGGCCGCGGGGGGCACCACCCCAACCCGGTCCCGCCCCGCCCCACCGGCGTCCCGCGTTCGACGCGGCCACCGTGCTCGACCGACCGGGTGCCCCGGGGGATGGACGTGCCGCCGGTCGCCCGGGCCGCCCCCGAGGTCGGCGTGTTCGCCGGAGGGGACGGGATGGTGGCGGCGGGACGAGGACCGGGACCGGGCCCGCACCCGGCGGAGGACGGGCTACCGACCCCGCTCCGGTGGTCCCCGCGCGGCGGCGACGGGCGGAACGACGCACCGATGACACCCACGGGCGGGAGGAAGTGCGAGGATGACACACCGTGAAGACGTTCGACCAGCTGTTCGCGCAGCTCACGGAGAGGGCGGCGGAACGCCCTGAGGGATCGGGAACGGTCGCCGCGCTCGACGCGGGCGTGCACGCGCAGGGCAAGAAGGTTCTCGAGGAAGCCGGGGAGGTGTGGATCGCGGCCGAGCACGAGTCGGACGAGCGCCTGGCCGAGGAGATCTCCCAGCTGCTCTACCGCGTCCAGGTGCTCATGCTCGGTCGCGGGCTGAGCACCGAGGACGTGTACCGCCACCTGTAAACCGAGCAGGAGACCCCGCATGCTGCGCGTCGCCATTCCCAACAAGGGCTCGCTGGCCGAGTCCGCCGCCGAGATGCTGGCCGAGGCCGGTTACCGCCGCCGCCAGGGCCCGAAGGACCTGACGGTCATCGACCCCACCAACGAGGTCGAGTTCTTCTTCCTCCGCCCCAAGGACATCGCGATCTACGTCGGAGCCGGCACCCTGGACATGGGGATCACCGGACGGGACCTCGCCCTGGACTCCGGTGCGCCGGTGCGCGAGCGGCTGGCCCTGGGCTTCGGCAAGTCCACCTTCCGCTTCGCCGCCCCGGCGGGGGCCGACTGGAAGGTGGAGGACCTGCACGGCCGGCGTGTCGCCACGTCCTACCCCCGGCTGGTGCGCGACCACCTCGCCGAAAGGGACATCGAGGCCGAGGTGATCCGACTCGACGGGGCCGTGGAGATCTCGGTGCAACTGGAGGTCGCGGACGCGGTCGCCGACGTCGTCGAGACCGGGACCTCCCTCCGCCAGCACGGCCTGGTCGCCTTCGGGGACCCGATCTGCGTGTCGGAGGCCGTCCTGCTGGAGGGTGAGTCCGCGCGGGACAGCCAGGACCGGGCCCAACTGGCCGCCCGGCTGCGGGGGGTGGCCCGAGCCCAGCAGTACCTGATGCTGGACTACAACTGCCCCGACCACCTGCTGTCGGCGGCGGTGGCCCTCACCCCCGGCCTGGAGTCACCCACGGTCTCCCCGTTGGCCGAGGAACGCTGGAACGCCGTGCGGGCCATGGTGCCCCGCAAGGATGCCAACAGCGTGATGGACCAGCTCTCCTCGCTCGGGGCCCGAGCGATCCTGGCCTCGGACATCCGTTTCTGCCGCCTCTAGGCCCGCGGCCGCGGCCCACGCGTCAGTCAACCCTGCCCAACGCGGTCTCCCCGCCCTCCCCGGCCAACGCCGACGGTTCCGGCCAGCCGGGGTAGGGCGGGGGAGTACCGCCGAAGGCGGGACAGCGCGCCCGGTGGTCGCACCAGTCGCACAGCCGGCTCGGGTTCGGCGGGAAGTCGCCGGTGCGACCCGCGCGGAGGATCGCCTGCCAGATCGCGTCCACTGTCCGCTCGAAGCGGCGGAGCTCCGCCTCGTCCGGCGTGTAGACGAGTGCCTGCCGGTCGGCCAGGTACATCAGCTTCAGCTGGGCCGGGACCACGCCCCGGAGCCGCCACAGCGCGAGGGCGTAGAACTTCATCTGGAACAGTGCCTTGGCCTCCCCGATCTGGCGAGGCGCCGCACCCGTCTTGTAGTCGACCACCCGGATCTCCCCGGTGGGAGCCACGTCCAGCCGGTCGAGGTAGCCCCGGATGAGGACCCCGGACTCGAGCTCCGTCTCCACGAGCAACTCGCAGGCCTCCGGCTGGAAACGGGTCGGGTCCTCCAGGGTGAAGTAGCCGCCCAGTAGCTTCTCGGCGGTCGCCAGCCAGCCCGTGAGTTCCGGGTCCTCCGCACCACCGAAGAGCTGGTCGAGCAGTTCTGGCTGCTCCTCGACCACCTCCTTCCAGGCGGGTTCGACCAGTTCACGTGCCCGTTCCTCGGTGCGCTGCTCGGGCGGGAGCGCGAACAGCCGCTCCAACACCGCGTGCACGACGGTGCCCCGCACCTGGGCCTTGCTGGGCTTCTCGGGTACCCGGTCGACCGCCCGAAGCCGGTACAGCAGGGGGCACTGCTTGAAGTCGCTCGCGCGCGACGGCGACAGCGCCGGGCGTCGCCGAGCTCGGGACCCACCGCCCGCCGTGCCAGCATCGCCGGGGGGCTGTCGGGGGTCGGTGACTACCGCGTCCGCCATGACCCGGCACTGTAGGCCACCCCGGCGACGGTTCGGTGAGGCGCTCCGCACGGTGCGCGGCGCGTCCGGCCTGGCACACTGCCGCAACACCGTCGGCGTTCTAGGCTTCGTCAGTGCCCGCTTCGATCCGCTGGACCCCCGCGACCGGCCACGAAGGCGGCCTGGTGGTCGCGCGTGTCCGTGGGGTTCCGGTGCTGCTCGCGCCCTCGTGGTGGTTCATCTCCCTGCTCATCGTCGTGCTCTACACGCCCCTGGTGCGCATGATGCTGCCCGGCGTCGGTCTCCTGGGGGGAGCGTTGCTCGCGGCGACCTTCACCGTGCTGCTCGGTGTCTCCGTGCTGCTCCACGAGCTCGGCCACTGCCTGGTCGCGCTGCGGATGGGGATGCCGGTGCGACGGGTGCGCCTCCAGTTCCTCGGTGGCGTGGCCGAACTGGTCAGGACCCCCTCCCGGGCGCGGCAGGAGGGCCTGATCGCGGCCGCCGGTCCGGCGGTCTCGGTGCTGCTCGCGCTGCTGTCGGCGGCGCTCCTGCTGGTGGTCGAGCCCCGGACCGTCCTGTGGTTGCTCGTGGTCCAGATCACGGTCGCCAACGCCGCGGTCGGGGTGTTCAACCTGCTGCCCGGCCTCCCGCTGGACGGCGGCCGGGTTCTGCGGTCCCTCGTGTGGGGGCTGACCGGGCGTCGCTCGGCCGGCACCCGCGCCGCCGCCGTCGGTGGGGTGCTGGTGACCATCGCCCTGGCCTGGTGGGCGATCGTGGGGCTGCTCGCCGCCAGTGAGGACCGGTGGCTGCGGCTGGGTGTGTGCGTGGTCATGATGTGGTTCATCGGGGTCGGCGTCGTCGCGGAGCTCGGCAGCGAGAACCGGCGCAACTGGCCACCCGGTCTGCGGCTGGCGGACATCGTCCGCCCGGTCCTCCAACTCCCCGCGGAGAGCCCCGTCTCCGACGCGCTGGCCGCGTCCGCGGGAAGAGGGGTGGTACTGGTCCGGGCCGACGGCATGGCGGTGGGCCTGCTCGACCTGACCGCCGCCGAGAACCTCTCCCGGCAGGCCCCCGTCACGCCGGCCGAACAGGCAGCGGAACCGATCTCCGCCGAGAACGTCCTGCTCGACTCCGAACAGGGTGAGGACATCGTGGAACGCGTGTTCTCCAGCGCGTCCTGGCAGTTCCTCGTCGTCGACGGTGAGGGCCGGCCCTCCGCCGTGCTGCACCGGGACGAACTGCGCAACGCGTTGCTGAGCCATCGGGGCAACGCCGCCTGAGTCAGGGGGCCGGTGGTGGACGACGCGGTCCCCCGCCGCCAGGAGGGCGGGCACCTCCGAGGGGCACGTCCGGTGGCCGGGTACCGCGACCCGGGCAGCCGGTGGGGCGTTGGAGCCGTCTGCCAGGATCGACGTCCGACCAGGCGGGTTCAGCCCGCCCTCGGAACACCACGTCGAGCAGGAGGTTCAACGCCCGTGAGCACCCCCAGCGGCCCCTTCCGGGAGGGCGACCGCGTGCAGCTGACCGACCCCAAGGGACGGCGCTACACGATCGTCCTCGAGGCGGGCAAGGAGTACCACACCCACCGGGGGGCACTCGCGCACGACAAGATCATCGGCCAGCCCGAGGGGACGGTGGTCGGTTCGGGCGGTGGGACCAGCTTCCTCGCGCTGCGGCCCCTGCTGTCCGACTACGTGCTCTCCATGCCCCGAGGGGCACAGGTGATCTACCCCAAGGACGCGGCGCAGATCGTGATGTGGGGTGACATCTTCCCCGGCGCCCGTGTGCTGGAGGCCGGCGCCGGGTCGGGTGCCCTGAGCTGCTCCCTGCTGCGAGCGGTGGGGCCGGCGGGCAGTGTGCTCTCCTACGAGGTGCGGGAGGACCACGCGGAGCACGCGGCGCGCAACGTGGAGCGGTTCTTCGGCGAGCGTCCCGCGAACTGGCGGCTGCGGGTGGCTGACCTGAAGGAACACCAGGACGAGCAGGTCGACCGGGTGGTGTTGGACATGCTCGCGCCCTGGGAGGCACTGGACACGGTGGCCGACAACCTCGTGCCCGGTGGGGTGCTCGTCGTCTACGTCGCCACGGTCACCCAGCTCTCCCGGATCACCGAGGCCCTGCGCGAGCAACAGAGGTGGACCGAACCGGAGTCCTGGGAGACGATCCAGCGCCCCTGGCACGTGGTGGGGTTGGCGGTACGGCCCGAACACCGCATGATCGGGCATACCGCCTTCCTGCTCACCACACGCCGCCTGGCGGACGGGGTCACCCCCCTGCGGCAGCAGCGGCGACCCAGCAAGGGCTGAGCTCGCGGCCGCTCACCGGGCGGGCGGGACCTCCTCGTCGTCGAGGAGGCGGATGTCGCACATCTTCCACCCGTTCTCCTCGACGAACCACACCCCGATGCGGGCCGTGGTCGGGAACCCGGCCAACTCCGGGGGCAGGTTCGACAGGTGCTGCCGGAAGATGGCCTGCGCCTCCACCTCGCTCATGACGGCGGCCGCCTCGAACTCGTAGCTGGCCTCCACCTGCTCCAGGGCGGCGGCCACCTCAGGGGGGACAGGGACACCCAGGGCGGCGGCCGGGTCCAGGCGCTCGATGGCGTCGTCGAAGTACTCCGCCCTGGACGTGCAGGTGTGGGCGAGCAGGGTCTGCCGGTCGTCCGCGCTCATCGCCGTGACGAGGGAACGGGCGACCTCATCGATGTCGGTGCTCGTACGGCCCCCGCCGGCCGGGGGTTCCGCGTCGGTGCCGTCCTGCCCGAGCGGTGGTTCGTCACCCCCGGCGTCCTGGCCGGTCGTCGGGGCGCCGTCGCCGGTGGCGGAGGGGGTGTCGTCGTCCCCCGTCAGCACGAGGACCAGCACGACGGCCAGGACGATGACGAGTACCCCACCGCCTCCGAGGACCCACGGCAGCGGGCTCTTCTTCGGCGGACCACCCGGGCCGGGCGGCGGGTAGCCGTGCGGTGGGCCGTAGTGCGGGTACTGCTGCCCGCCGGGTCCCTGCTGCGGCCAGCCGCCGACCGGGGTGGCCTGCGGCTGCCGGGGCCATCCACCGGTGGGGTCCCCGGCCTGCGGTGGCGGGGGCTGCTGCGGCCAGCCGCCCGTGGGAGGACCCTGCTGCGGCCAGCCGCCGCTCGGCGGGCCCGGGTGCGGCTGCTGGCCGTGGGGCCCCGGCGGCCCGCCGTGGGGTCCGGGCTGCTGTGGCGGGACGGACATCTGCTCTTCTCCTCCGGGAGGCGGCTGTTCTCCGCGATCGGTGACTCGGTGCGCGTCGCCGCGCACAACGCAACCTAGCGGTGACGGCAGGTGCTCAGGAGCGATCTCCCCGTGAAGGGTCGGATGACGCCGGACACGTCCGACACGGCCGGCTGGCGCCCCGCCGGGCTCTCAGGTCGTCGGAACGGCGGAAGGCCGCGACGCGGGAACGTCGCGGCCTTCGCGGGAGGGCTCCGGGTGGGGGCGGACGAACCCGCCCCACCGCCTCAGTAGTCCAGGTTGTTCAGCTCGTCGAGGTGCCGCTGCATCTCCTCGAGCTCCCGCTGGAGCTCGGGGTCGCCGAAGTCGGGGATGTCCCGGTTGTCGAGGTCACCCATGTCCAGGCTGCCCGGGTCGAAGTCGGGGATGTCCAGGTCGCCCGGATCCGTGTCGGGGACGTTCGGCGTGCCGGGCGCGCTGTCCTCGGTCGGCTCCGGTACCCCGCACAGGAGCCAGGCGTCGTCCTCCTTGGTGAGGGGGGCGCTCAGCTCCATGTCGCTGAGCATCTCCATCATCGGGGCGGCGTCCGCGCCCACCCCGGAGATGTTCAGGGTGACGATCGCCCTCGCGTTGGTCTCGTCGACCTCCTCGACGCGCACCAGCGACCACTCCGCAGTGGCGTTCGCGAGTTCCGGCGGCACATCCGCGTTCTGCGAGGGGTCGAGGTCGGTGATGATGGTCTCGATCTGCTCGCGGTGCGCGCCGCAGCTCAGGTCCGCGAGCCGCTGCGTGTCGTTGTCGTTCATCGCGGCGACCGCGCTCTCCGCGACCGCCTGCGGGGTGCTGTTCGACCCGCCGCCGCCCAGGACGATGACGAGGACGACGACCAGCCCGACGACGAGGACACCGCCGCCGGCGAGGATCCAGGGCAGCGGGCTCTTCTTCTGGGGGCCGCCGGGACCCTGCGGTCCACCCGGGCCAGGCTGGGCGGGGAACCCGCCGCTGGGCGGCCCGAACGGGGGCTGTCCGCCGGGCGGGGGCCCGTAGGGGCCCTGCGGCCCCGGCTGGCCCTGCGGAGGCATACCGCCCTGGGGCCAGCCGCCCTGCTGCCCTGGCTGGCCCTGGGGCGGCATACCGCCGGGGGGCGGCTGCTGGCCCCAGCCGGGCTGCCCGCCGTAGGGGTCGGGCTGGTTGGGCGGGACGGACATGGTTACTCCTTGCGACACTGGACCACTGGGGGCGACGGGCGGCCGAGCCGCCGCGTCGGCGGGGTGCGACGTCCCAGGGCGATCCGAAGTCCACCGGATCGGAGGAAGAACGTGCGCAGCACGCTACCCGCCAGCGATCGACCTCGGGGTGGGAACGGGAGAACTCGTCCCCGGGGTGGCGGAGAGTGACGCAAGGGACACCCGCCCGGTCCGTGGATCATTACCAACCGGGCTGATCGCCGGTACCGTGGACTCCACCAGTACGGGAGGAGGTGCCGAGATGGACCATGACCGTCCCGGCAGCCAGCCTGAGCCAGGCGGCACACGGCAGACCGACGGTGAAGATGTCGAGTTGACGGCGCAGATCCGATTCCTGGAAGACGAGGTGGCGCTGCTGCGCCGCAAACTGACCGAGTCACCTCGCCACAACCAGTTGTTGGAGCAGCGGCTGGCCGAGGCGTCCAACCGCATCAACCAGTTGACCGAACGCAACGCCAAGCTGGTGGACACCCTGAAGGAGGCCCGAGGGCAGCTGCTCGCCCTCCGTGAGGAGGTCGACCGGCTGGCGCAGCCGCCGAGCGGCTACGGAGTGTTCCTCCGGGCCTACGAGGACGGCACCGTCGACGTCTTCACCGCGAGCCGCCGGATGCGCGTGGCGGTCTCACCGGCGGTGGAGGCCGCCGAACTCAGCCTGGGGCAGACCGTCCGGCTGAACGAGGCCCTCACCGTGGTGGAAGCCGGTGAGTTCGAACGCACCGGTGAGCTCTGCACCCTCCGCGAGGTCCTGGTGGAGGAGCAGGAGGGGCTGCCCCGACGGGCTCTCGTCGTCGGGCACACCGACGAGGAACGGGTGGTCTGGCTTTCCACCCCGCTGGCCGAGTCGAAGCTCAAGTCCGGTGACTCCCTGCTGGTGGACGGCAAGGCGGGTTACGCCTACGAGCGCGTTCCCAAGGCCGAGGTGGAGGACCTCGTCCTGGAGGAGGTCCCCGACGTCCGCTACGAGGACATCGGCGGTCTGGGACGTCAGATCGAGCAGATCCGCGATGCCGTCGAGCTGCCGTTCCTGCACGCCGGCCTCTTCCACGAGTACGAACTGCGCCCCCCGAAGGGCGTCCTGCTGTACGGACCTCCCGGGTGCGGGAAGACCCTGATCGCGAAGGCCGTCGCCAACTCGCTCGCCAAGCAGGTCGTGGTGGCGCAGGGCGGGGAGGCCGGGCAGGCGAAGTCCTACTTCCTCAACATCAAGGGGCCCGAGCTCCTCAACAAGTTCGTGGGGGAGACGGAGCGCCACATCCGGCTGATCTTCCAACGCGCCAGGGAGAAGGCGTCCGAGGGCACCCCCGTGATCGTCTTCTTCGACGAGATGGACTCGATCTTCCGCACCAGGGGGAGCGGGGTCTCCTCGGATGTCGAGACGACCATCGTGCCGCAGCTGCTGAGCGAGATCGACGGGGTCGAGGGACTGGAGAACGTGATCGTGATCGGTGCCTCCAACCGGGAGGACATGATCGATCCCGCCATCCTGCGGCCCGGGCGGTTGGATGTGAAGATCAAGATCGAGCGGCCCGACGCCGAGGCGGCGCAGGACATCTTCTCCAAGTACCTGACGCCGAGCCTGCCCATCCACGCCGACGACCTCGCCGAGTTCCAGGGGGACAAGGCGGCGTGCATCGACGCCATGATCCAGCACACCGTGGAGCGCATGTACGCGGAGAGCGACGAGAACCGCTTCCTCGAGGTCACCTACGCCAACGGTGACAAGGAGGTCCTCTACTTCCGCGACTTCAACTCGGGAGCGATGATCCAGAACATCGTCGACCGGTCGAAGAAGGCGGCCATCAAGTCCGTGCTGGAGACCAAGCAGCCCGGGCTCCGCGTCCAGCACCTGTTGGACGCGATCGTCGACGAGTTCGCCGAGAACGAGGACCTGCCCAACACCACCAACCCGGACGACTGGGCACGCATCTCGGGCAAGAAGGGTGAGCGCATCGTCTACATCCGCACGCTGGTGACCGGGAAGAACCAGGACGCCGGCCGGGCGATCGACACCGCGACCAACACCGGTCAGTACCTCTGAGGAACCTCCGGGGTCGAACGACCCGTGACCTGGGGCCTCCGGCCGTCGCCGGGGGCCCCAGGCGTTCGTCGGGAGCCCCGGGCGTTCGTCGGGGCCCGCCGAGGTGGTGGGAACGGTTCCTGGCGCCGCTGCCGGGTCCACACGACGGGCGTCCACGGGCTCGGGGGAGGGGCCGGGGCGCCAAGGGCACTCACGGGCCCGAGGGGGGAGGGGCGAGCCCGCCGTCCCCCATGTCGGCGGGGACGGGAACACCGCGCGTGGGGGACCGGTCCGCTGGTGGCCGCGCGCGTCCAGTCCCCGGCCGTGAGCACCAGCGGGGTCCACGGGGTGGTGCGCACCCGGGGTCCGACCGTGCGGAGCACCGTTGAGCCCGAGGGGCGGCGTCGGTGGCGTCTCCCGTGCCGGCGCTCCCGCCTTCTTGTTCTTGCCGAACGAAAATTTCCGGACCTGGTGAATGGTTGGCGTTGAATTCAGCAACCGCGAAAACCTTTCGCCCACGGTCGGCGGGATTGTTGGCGCCAACCCGCCAAAATCCGATAGTGCTCACCCATAAGGGTGATCAACATCACGGATAGTGGAGGTGAATATGTTCCTCCACTGGCACCTTCTGTCAGGATGCGCCATTGATGCGGCCAAAGGGTGAGGTCGGTCGTGACGCAATGCCGCAACGCGGTGCGGCGACGCAATCGTTCACCCATCCGTGGTTCCCAGCTGGTCACCGTCCGGCCGGCGGTGCGTTGCCTTCGCGACGGGACCCACGGTGGCACGGCCGTGGAACCCGCCCGGGGCGCCGGCCCCGGAGGGACACCGACCAACCCGTGAGGAGTCCACACCGATGCCAGGTTCACCCAGGTCCGTCGTCATCCCGGCGGCCTCCGCCGGGCTGCTGCTGCTCACCCTGGCCGCCTGCGGACAGGAGGAACCGGTGGACGCGGGCAGTGGCCCGACCACCAGAACCACCCTCGAAGCCGCGCAGGAGCGACTGGGCAACGCGGTCAGGAGCAGCTGCGAGAGCCAGCCCGGGGCCGTCCAGCAACTGATGGCGGACCCGAGCCCCAACTACAGCACCAACCGGGCGCAGGGGCCCACGTGCACGTGGTCAGCCGGTTCCCGGCAGCGCGTCGTCATCACCGCCGTGACCTCCGAGCCCTACTCCCAGTGGCGTGCCACCAACGAGCTGCTGGTGGGGGAGGGGACCGGTTTCCAGGTCAGGGGGCACGACGCCACCTGGGCCCCGGGCAGTGGCGAGGAGGGAGGCTGCCTCGTCGTCGCCGACGTGGACGACACGGCGCTGACGATCCAGTTCGGGGGGGTCGAGGACGCCGACTGCGCGGGAGCGCGGAACCTGGCCGACCAGGTGCTCGGGAACCTGGACTGATGCCGTCGCCAGCCCCACTCCGATCCCCCCGGTAATGTCACCCGGATGGATAAGTCCCAACCGGTCGACGATGCCGGGATCCGGAGGCTTGGCCTCGGGCTCGCGGCGCTGGGTCGACCGGCCTACATCAACCAAGGGGGAGCGGACGCCCTGCCGGCGGAGCGCACGGTGGAGGCGATGCGGCGGAACTGCCACGACGTGCTGGACGCCGCGTACGCGGCTGGCGTCCGGTGGGTTGACACGGCCCGCTCCTACGGCCTCGCGGAGGACTTCCTCGCGGACTGGCTCGCGGACCGGGGGCACCGTGACCTGACGGTGTCCAGCAAGTGGGGGTACACCTACGTGGGCGAGTGGCGTGTCGACGCCGAGGTCCACGAGGTGAAGGAGCACAGCGCCGAGCGGTTCGACGAGCAGTCGCGGGAAAGCCGCGACCGGCTCGGGGATGCGCTGGGCGTCTACCAGGTGCATTCGCTGACGCCCGACAGCCCGCTGTTCGACGACCGGGCACTGCTGGGGCGGCTGGCCGAGCTGGCCGGAGGTGGTACCCGGATCGGGTTCTCCACCTCCGGCCCACGCCAGTCGGAGACCATCGAGCGCGCGGTGGAGCTGGAGGTCGACGGCGAGCGGCTGTTCGCGACGGTGCAGTCCACCTGGAACCTGCTGGAGCCCTCGGTCGGTCCGGCGTTGGCCGCGGCCTCGGAGGCGGGCCTGCGGGTGCTGGTCAAGGAGCCGCTGGCCAACGGGCGGCTGGTCGTCGACGCGCCTGACCTGATCCGCGTCGGAGCCGAACGAGCCGGAGTGGGCCCGGACGCCGTCGCGATCGCGGCGGCGCTGGCGCAGCCGTGGGCGGACACCGTCCTGCTCGGGCCGGCCAACGTCGAGCAGCTCAGGCGGAACCTGCTCGCTGTCGGCGTCCCGTTGCTCCCCGCCGAGAGGTCGGCGATGGTCGCGACCCTGGCCGAGCCAGCCGAGCGGTACTGGCGACGCCGGTCCGCGTTGCCCTGGCACTGACCTCCCTCACGTCCCCAGACCACCCGCGGCGGAGCGTCGGAACCACTCCCGAACCAGCAGCCGGCTGTCCGGCACCAGGGGCCATCCGGGGTCGACGCTCCGCCGCCGCAACTCCTCCAACGGCATCCACCAGCCCGACGCGATCTCCTCGGGCTGGTGCCGCACCTCACCGCCCCACCGCGCCTCGAAGAGGTGGGTGCGCACCCGGAGCCCCGGCCCCTCGTAGGAACCGACGAGGACGGGCCGCAGCGGCACTCCGACCACCCCCAACTCCTCCGCGAGTTCACGGCGCGCGCAGTCGGCGGGGTCCTCGCCCGCGTCCACCACGCCCCCGGCGAAGCAGTCCAGCCCTCCGGGGAAGATGTCCTTGGTGTCGGTGCGCCGGTGTACGTATGCCTGGTCGCCGCCGGGCGAGAGCAGCAGGACCGCCCCACACCCGTGCCACAGGTTCTCCGCCCTGACCCGCCTCCTGGGGGCGCTGCCCACGACCGTGCCGTCGGCGTCGTAGACGGCGACCAGTTCGTCTCCCCGGGAGACCGGTTCACCCATATCCCCAGCCTCGCACGACGACACCACCGGGCCGAGCACCACCACAGCTGTGGTGGTATTCCACCACCCATGTGGTGGTGCGGCTGGTCGGAGCGATTCCACCCGACGAGGCGAGGACGGAGAGTGTCCGTCCGGTCACTCTTTCAAGTGTCGCGCTCATGATCAAGCCGAGAAAGGTCCCGAAGCCGTAGGCTGAAACCCATGCGGCGGATCATGGGAACCGAAGTCGAATACGGGATCACGGTGCCGGGTGAGAGCACCGCCAACCCCGTTCTCACTTCCACCCAGGTGGTGCTGGCCTACGCGGCGGCCGCCGACATCCCCCGGTCCCGCCGAGCGCGGTGGGACTACGAGGTGGAGTCCCCGCTGCGGGACGCCCGTGGCTTCGACCTGGGAGGGCCGAGCCTGCCCGCCACCGACCACGAGGGCGACGACCTCGGCGCGGCCAACGTCATCCTCACCAACGGCGCGCGGCTCTACGTCGACCACGCCCACCCCGAGTACTCCACGCCGGAGGTCACCAACGCCAGGGACGCGGTGATCTGGGACAAGGCGGGGGAGCGGGTGATGGAGGAGGCGGCCATGCGGGCCGCCACCGTTCCGGGACAACCGCACATCCAGCTGTACAAGAACAACATCGACAACAAGGGCGCCAGCTACGGCAGCCACGAGAACTACCTGATGGCGCGCGGCACGCCCTTCACCTCGGTGATCTCCGGCCTGATCCCCTTCTTCGCCTCCCGCCAGGTGGTGTGCGGGTCGGGGCGGGTCGGGCTGGGCGCGTCCGGCGACGGCGCGGGGTTCCAGCTGTCCCAGCGGGCCGACTACATCGAGGTCGAGGTCGGGCTGGAGACCACCCTCAAGCGGGGCATCATCAACACCCGCGACGAGCCCCACGCCGACGCCGACAAGTACCGGCGCCTGCACGTGATCATCGGTGACGCGAACCTGGCCGAGTACTCCACCTACCTGAAGCTGGGCAGCACGGCACTGGTCCTGGACATGATCGAATCTGGCCACCGCTTCGACGACCTGCGGCTCGGCGACCCGGTGCGGGCCGTGCACACCATCAGCCACGACCCCTCGCTCCGCGCGACCGTCCCGCTCGCCAACGGGCGGCGTTTCACCGGGCTCGACCTCCAGTGGGCGTACCACGAACGCGCCGTCCGGCACGCCGAGTCCGAGGGCGTCGACCAGGAGTCCGCCCACGTCCTCCAGACCTGGGGCGAGGTGCTGAACAGGCTCAGCCGGGACCCGGCGGAGTGCGCGGACATGCTCGACTGGCCGGCGAAGCTCCGGCTGTTGGAGGGGTACCGCGCCCGGGACAACCTCGGGTGGGCGTCCTCCCGCCTGCACATGATCGACCTCCAGTACTCCGACGTCCGGCTGTCCAAGGGGCTCTACAACCGGCTGGTCGCGCGGGGCTCGATGCGGCGGCTCGTCGACGAGGAGGAGGTGCGGGCGGCGATCACGCTGCCCCCGGAGGACACCAGGGCCTACTTCCGCGGCCAGTGCATGGAGCGGTACCCGGCCCAGATCTCGGCGGCCTCCTGGGACTCGGTGATCTTCGACCTCGGCAGGGAGTCCCTGGTGCGCATCCCCACCCTGGAGCCGCTGCGAGGGACGAAAGCCCACGTCGGCCACCTGCTTGAGGCCTCGTCCAGCGCTGAGGAACTCGTCGACTCGCTGACCCGGCGGTAGCGGGACCACCCCGGTCGGCCGCTCGGCGGGACGACGGACGCCCCGCCAACTGGGTAATCTTGGGACACGGGCAACGCCCTGACATCGGGAGGACTGATGGCACAGGAACACGCGCAGAAGCACGGCGGTGGCGACGGGGACGACGAGGCCCAGGAAGCCACGACCGCGGGCCAGGAGCGGCGCGAACAGCTTGGCGAGGACGTCGACACCATCCTGGACGAGATCGACGACGTCCTGGAGGAGAACGCCGAGGACTTCGTGCGAGCCTACGTCCAGAAGGGCGGCCAGTAGGCCGTCGGCACCGCCCGCCGTACCCGTCACGCCGACCCAGGAGTACACCGCCTCATGGAGAACCCGACAGCCCGCGCCCATTTGGGCGCGGCCCTGCCGAACGCCTACTTCGCTCCCGGATCATCCTTCGTCGACTTCGTGCGGGCGGCCGCGCCCGAACTGCTGCCCGGAAACCGGGCGATGCCAGAAGGGCAGGTCGGGCACCCGCCGCACGGCACGACCGTGGTGGCGTTGAAGTACCGGGGCGGAGTGCTGCTGGCGGGTGACCGGCGGGCCACCGCGGGCAACCTCATCGTGCAACGGGACATCGAGAAGGTCTTCACCGCGGACGCCTACTCCGCGGTGGCCATCGCGGGGACGGCCGGCATCGCGCTGGAACTCGTCCGCCTGTTCACGGTGGAGCTCCAGCACTACGAGAAGATCCACGGGGTGTCGCTCTCGTTGGAGGGCAAGGCCAACCAGCTGTCGAACATGATCCGTGGCAACCTCGAGCTGGCGATGGCCGGACTGGCCGTCGTACCGCTGTTCGTCGGGATCGACGTCGACTCGAACGGGACGGAGTGGCCGGGCCGGATCTTCAACTACGACGTGACCGGGGGCCGCTACGAGGAGCACGGCTCCTACCACGCCGTCGGTTCGGGCTCCCTGTTCGCCAAGTCGGCGCTGAAGAAGCGCCACGAGCGGGACGTGGACGAGGACACCGCGATCCGCAACGCCGTGGAGGCGCTGTACGACGCGGCGGACGACGACACGGCCACCGGCCACCCGGACCTCGCGAGGAAGATCTACCCGGTCATCGTCACCATCACCCCGGAGCACGGCGCGGTCCGGCTGACCGACGAGCGGGCCGCCTCGGTGGCGGAGTCCGTCGTCGCCGGTCGCCGGGACAACCCGGGCGGCTGAGCCCGGCGAACGACGACCCAGCCCAGCCAGACCCTCTCATCCCGCCGGGAGCTCCCACGTGACTCTGCCCTTCTACACCTCGCCAGAACAGCTGATGCGCGAGCGCTCCGACCTGGCCCGCAAGGGCATCGCCAGGGGCAGGAGCGTCGTCGTCCTCACCTACTCCGACGGGGTGCTCTTCGTCGCGGACAACCCGTCCAACACGCTGCACAAGGTCTCGGAGATCTACGACCGGATCGGGTTCGCCGCCGTCGGCCGCTACCCGGAGTTCGACAGCCTCCGGGTCGCCGGCATCCGGCACGCGGACCTCACCGGGTACGCCTACGACCGGAAGGACGTCTCGGGTCAGACGCTGGCCAACGTCTACGCGAAGGCGCTCGACGCCGTCTTCACGGAGCGGGTGAAGCCCTACGAGGTCGAGGTCTGCGTCGCCGAGGTCGGCTCCTCGCAGGAGAACGACAAGATGTTCCGCCTGTCCTACGACGGGTCGATCGACGACGAGTCCCGCTTCGTGGTGATGGGCGGCCAGGCCGACACCATCCGGGGTGTCCTCCGGGAGGACTACCAGGAGGGTCTGGAGCTGGCCGCTGCCCTGCGGCTGGCCGTACGGGCCCTCGGCGCCGAGGTCGGGACGGGCTCGGGGAGCGGGGGCGCCGCGGCGCCGAAGCGCGAGATCTCCGTCAACCAGCTGGAGGTGGCGGTGCTGGAGCGGTTCCGACCGAACCGGGCCTTCCGGCGGATCCCCACCGCCACCCTGGCGACGCTGGTCGAGGAACGGTCGAGCGAGGACGCGCCGGACGGTCCCGCCGCCGAGTAGCGGCGCCCGAGGTTCGACGCCCGATCACCGCACCACCAGGACCGGGCATTCGGCCGCGCGGACGCACTGCGCGGCCACCGAGCCCAGCATCAGCCGGCCGCCCCGGCCCCGGTGGCCGAGAACCAGCAGACCGGCGGTCGCGGACGCCGCCAGGAGGACGGTGACGGCGCGCCCCCGGGGCGC
The DNA here is from genome assembly GCF_049311605.1 of Actinoalloteichus caeruleus. Classification (NCBI taxonomy): domain Bacteria; kingdom Bacillati; phylum Actinomycetota; class Actinomycetes; order Pseudonocardiales; family Pseudonocardiaceae; genus Actinoalloteichus; species Actinoalloteichus caeruleus. The sequence goes on along the minus strand of NZ_CP186005.1, from coordinate 3,808,401 downwards.
GCCCACCGTGACCTCCTCAGCCTCACCCAGGCAGTCCGCCACGACCCGGACGGTGTGCTCGCGCATCCACCCGGCGTACTCGTCGAGGCTGGGAACCGTCGCGGGCGGCAGGCCCGGGGGGCGTGACGCGCTCCGCAGCGTCCAGGCCCGCAGGACGTGCAGCGGAGCGGAACGGCACTTCGCTTCGTCGGCCGCGGCCCGGAGCGCGACCAGCGACGGCCGCGACCCGTCCAGGCCGACGACCACCGGCCCTTCGAAGCTCCCCGAGGACGAGTCCATACGGTCCCATCGAACCCGAAGGAAGGGCCGCTGTCGTCATCCGATCAGGTCGACTGCCGGCGACGGCCAGTAGCCGGTCCCGGTCCGGTCCACCGGCAGGGCGGCGGCCCCGGCCGGGGCGGGCGGCGAGGCCGGGGCGTCCTCCGCGCCACCGCCGACCTTCCCCCACCCACGGCGCCGCACGGCCGCTCCGGGCGGGGTCGGGGCGCACGAGCGCCCACCGGCCCGCACGGCGGCGCCCAGCACCACCCGACCCGGCTCGCGATCTCCCTCCGCGGGAAGCCGGCGACATCCCCCGCGTCCGTCGCGAGCGGGCCGGGACGAGCGAGGCGGAGGGGTCGGGCGGGCGGCGGCCCCGCCCGACCACGGCGGTGCTGGTTCAACCACGCCACTCGTCCCGTTCCGGCCAGTGGTAGACGCGCAGCGCACGGGGCCGGGTGGTGAACCGGAACCAGCGTCCCGCTGGTGCCACCTCCCCGTCGACCGCGAGCCTGGTCCGGTCGTCGACCAGGTCTACCTCGAAACGCGGCCGCTCCTGCTGCACGTACGTGCGGCTGTGGTGCAACGCGCCCGTCAGGGCCGCCCCCAGGAACCGCAGCCGTGAGAACGGCACGTCGGCGCGGACGTAGCGGACATCGAGCAGCCCGTCGTCCATCCGCTGGCGGTTCATCGGGGCGAAACCGCGGGGTTCGTACACCCCGTTCCCGACGAAGAGGAGCCAGACGGCGCGTTCCCGGCCGTCGATCCGCACCCGGATCGGCTCCGCCTCCCGCAGCACGCGGACGAGTGCCGCCGCTCCCGCCAACCACCGGCCCCAGCGGGGCTCCCACCGCTCCCGGTACCGGACCAGATCCGGGTAACCGCCGAGGCTCGCCGTGTTCACGAACCACCGGCACCCCGCCCCGTCGCCGTCCACGGTCCCGATGTCCACCTCGATGGCCAAGCCCTCCTCGGTGGCCAACGCGGAACTCCCGGGCGACCCCGAGGCCACGTCCCGCGCGAAGTGGTTCAACGTCCCCGTGGGGATGACCACCAGCGGCAGGCCCCGCTCGGCGGCCACGGTCGCGACCGCGGCGACGGTGCCGTCACCGCCGGCCACGCCGAGCGCGCGCACCGGCTCCGCGCTGCCGGCCACGGCCTCCTCGACGTGCCGCCTCAGGTCGGTGGCCTCGTCGTCCGGCGGGGACAGGATCCGGGCCGACGGCCAGGACTCGGACACCAGATCGGTCGGATCGGCACCACCCGACCCGGAGCCGGGGTTGGCCAGGACCAGCAGCCCCTCGCCGTCGGAGAGCGGGGTGGCCCGCACCGGGGACCGCCGGATCGCGGGCCCGCCGTCCGTCAGCGGCCACCACCGCCGCGTCGCCAGCGCCACCCCACCGCCGAGCAGCGCGCCGAAGACGACATCGCTGGGCCAGTGGACACCGGTGTGCACCCGCGAGTACGCGACCGCCGCACCGAGGGGCGCGACGACCGGGAGGGCTTTCGGCGCCTCCATGCCCACGGCCGTGACGAAGGCCGCAGCCGAGGCGGCATGGCCGGACGGGAACGACGAGGAGACGGGTGGAGCCGCGTAACGCCGCTCCGCCGAGATCAGGTCCGTCGCGGGCCGCCTCCGGGGCACCAACGGCTTCCCGACGAGGTTCGCGGTGAAGCTCGCTCCGGCGATCGAGATCACGGCGCGGTACGCGGCACGCCGCGTCACACCTTCGCGTGACGCCAGTAGGGCGGCGATCCCGAACCAGAGCAGGCTGTGGTTCGCGGCGGTGCCCAGGCCCCTGAACACCGCGTCAGCTCTGGTCGCCGGTAGTCGGCCGCTCGCGCGCACCAGTCTCCCGTCCAGCCGGTTCGTCCGTCTCAGAGCCTCGGACACCCACTTTCGCATCACCAGAAGCTAGCGCCCCCCGAATGGATCACGGAGGGAGCGGGCGGAGTCGCTTACTGTGGAGCCATGCAGCGGCGGATTTTCGGTATCGAAACCGAGTTCGGGGTGACCTGCACCTTTCACGGGCAGCGCCGGTTGTCGCCGGACGAGGTCGCGAGGTATTTGTTCCGCCGGGTGGTCTCCTGGGGCCGCTCGTCCAACGTCTTCCTGCGCAACGGCTCCCGCCTGTACCTCGACGTCGGATCCCATCCCGAGTACGCGACCGCCGAGTGCGACGAACTCATCCAGCTGGTCACCCACGACAAGGCCGGGGAGCGGGTCCTGGAGGACCTGCTGGTCGACGCCGAACGCCGGCTCGCGGAGGAGGGCATCGGCGGGGACATCTTCCTGTTCAAGAACAACACCGACTCGGCCGGCAACTCCTACGGGTGCCACGAGAACTACCTGGTCGCCAGGGCGGGCGAGTTCGCGAGGATCGCCGACGTCCTGCTGCCGTTCCTCGTGACGCGCCAGCTCATCAGCGGGGCGGGGAAGGTCCTCCAGACCCCCAGGGGCGCGGTGTACTGCCTGTCGCAGCGGGCCGAGCACATCTGGGAAGGGGTTTCGAGCGCGACCACCCGCTCGCGGCCGATCATCAACACCAGGGACGAGCCGCACGCCGACGCCGAACGCTACCGGCGGCTGCACGTCATCGTTGGTGACTCGAACATGTCCGAGGTCACGACGCTGCTCAAGGTCGGCACCACCAACCTGGTGCTGGAGATGATCGAGGCGGGCGTCCAGTTCCGCGACTTCACGCTGGACAACCCGATCCGCGCCATCCGGGAGATCAGCCACGACCTCACCGGTCAGCGGGGCGTTCGGCTCGCCGGCGGCCGGGAGGCCTCGGCGCTGGAGATCCAGCGGGACTACCACCAGCGCGCCACCGAGTACCTGCGGGAGCGCGGCAGCGACGCCACTCTCGACCGGGTGATGGAGCTCTGGGACCGCACGCTGCGCGCCGTGGAGACCCAGGACTTCAGCCTGATCGACCGGGAGGTCGACTGGGCGATCAAACACCGGCTGTTGCAGCGCTACCGCGAGAAGCACCAGATCGGCCTGTCCAACCCGCGACTGGCGCAGATCGACCTGGCCTACCACGACATCCGGAGGGGCCGGGGGCTGTTCGACCTCCTCCAGCGCAAGGCACTGGTCGAGCGGGCGACCGACGACGGCGAGATCGAGGCCGCCAAGGACACCCCTCCCCAGTCGACGAGGGCCAAGCTCCGGGGCGACTTCATCTCCGCCGCGCAGAACGCCGGTCGGGACTTCACGGTGGACTGGGTGCACCTCAAGCTGAACGACCAGGCCCAGCGCACCGTGCTGTGCAAGGACCCGTTCCGCGCGGTGGACGAGCGGGTGGAGCGCCTCATCTCGTCGTTGTGACCACTCCCCGGTGCGGGCACCGCCCGCGCGGATGATGTTCCCCCCGGCCTCCCGGAGGGCGGGCGGGGCGGGGCCGCTAGGGTGCGGTGGTGTCCTCCGCACGTGCCGAACGCCTGGTCAACCTGGTGCTCTGTCTGTTGTCCTCCCGTCAGTACCTGACCGCGGACCGCATCCGCGGCATCGTCCCCGGGTACGCGACGGCCCCCAGCAGCGAGGCCTTCTTCCGCATGTTCGAACGGGACAAGGCCGAGTTGCGGGACCTCGGCATCCCCGTGGAGACCGGGCGCAACTCGGTCTTCGACAACACCGAGGGGTATCGGATCACGCGCCCCGACTACGAACTCGGTGAGATCGACCTCGAGGCCGACGAGGCCGCGGCGGTGGGACTCGCGGTCCGGTTGTGGGAGTCCCCGGAGTTCTCCCAGGCCGCGCACGGGGCGCTGCTCAAGTTACGGGCCGCCGGGGTCGAGCTGGACCTGAGCGTGGGGGCCGCCGTCGAACCGAAGGTGCGCATCGCCGAGCCCGCCTTCGACGCCCTGCGCGCGGCGGTGGAGAACGGCCAGGTCGTCACCTTCCGGCACCGCCGTTCCTCGGAGCCGGAGCCGGACGCCCGGCTGCGCACGGTGGAACCCTGGGGAGTGGTCTCCTGGCGAGGCCGCTGGTACCTGGTCGGCCATGACCGGGACCGGGGTGCGACCCGCTGCTTCCGGCTCTCCCGCATCGTCGGCGCTGTTCGCGCCGTCGGCGAACCGGGAGCCGTTCACCGACCGAGCGACGCCGACCTGCTCAGGATCGTCGCCGGCAGCGCCGACCCCGCTCCCGCACCGGAACCGGCAGTGCTCTGGATCGCGGCGGACCGGGCGCACGGTCTCCGCCGGCACGCCACCACCGTCGGCGGCCGCGAGGTGGGTGGGACACCGGGTGACGTCGTCGAGATCGAGTTCCGGTCCCTCTCCTCGGCGGCGGACTGGATCGCCGGCTACGCCCCCGACGTGCTGGTGATCGAGCCGGCCGGCCTGGCCGACGCCGTCGCCGCGGTGCTCGGTGGAATCGTGGAGGAGACCCGATGAGCAACGCGTCCTCGCAGCGGCTCGCCCGACTGCTCGCCCTCGTCCCCTACCTGTTGGCCCGCCCTGGGATCCTGGTCGAGGAGGCCGCCCGGGATTTCGGGGTGACCCCGAAACAGCTGCGCAAGGACCTGGAGCTGCTGTGGATGTGCGGGCTCCCCGGCTACGGACCGGGTGACCTGATCGACCTGTCGTTCGACGACGAGACGGTGACCGTCTCCTTCGACGCCGGCATGGACCGTCCCCTGCGGCTCACCGCCACCGAGGCGACCTCGTTGCTGGTGGCGCTGCGCGCCCTCGCCGACACGCCCGGGGTGACGGACACCGAGGCGGTCAGCCGAGCCGTCGCCAAGATCGAGGACGCGGTGGGCCAGGCCCAGCCCAGCGGCGTCGTGATCGGGTTGGGCGGGCGACCAGGCGTCGCCGAGACGGTCCAGCGCACGGTGACGAGGGCCGTGGACGAGGGCCGGGCCCTCCGCATCCGCTACTACACGGCGTCCCGCGACGCCATCACCACTCGCGTGGTGGACCCGAAGCGGGTCCTCCTGATGGACGGGCACAGCTACCTGGACGCCTGGTGCCGGCAGGCCGAAGCGACCCGGTTGTTCCGGCTGGACCGGGTCGACGAGGCCGTGCTGCTCGACGAGCCAGCCCGCACCCCGGAGGAGGCGGAACCCGTGGACGTCGCGGGCGGGGCGTTCCGCGCCACGCCGGACCAGGAGACGGCGGTGCTCGAACTGACCCAGGACGCCCGCTGGGTCAGCGAGTACTACCCGACGGACGAACGCACCGAACTGCCCGACGGGCGGCTGCGGGTGCGGCTCCGCTACTCGGACCGCTCCTGGGTCGTCCGACTGGTGCTGGGCCTGGGCGGCCGGGCCAGGGTCGTCGAGCCGCTGCCGTTGGGCGCCGAGATCGCCGAACGCGCCGAGCGGGCGCTCCGGCTGGCCGATGAGCTGGCCGACGCCCGCTGAGTGGAGCTCGCTACCGTGTCCCGGTGATCATCGAAAGCTCGCACGTGGTTCTCGCGGTCGTCCTCGCCGTCGTCGCCGTCGCGCTCGTCGTGCTCGCCGTCGCGGTGCGCCGTGCGCTGCGTGCCGCTCGTCGGACCAGTGCCGCGCGGAGCCGGCTGTCCGCGCGGTTCGCTGACCGGGGTGGTCTGCTCCGGGCGCGGACGGCGGCGCTGAAGGTGGCCGTGGCGGAGCGGCGCGGGACGTCGAACACGCGGGGGAGCCGGCGGGAAGCGTAGGCGGATCACACCCGGTCCGGGAGTACCCTGCCAGTGACCCCGAAACGTGGGAGAGGACCATGCCCAACATCGGTACCGCCGAGATCCTGATCATCGCCGTCGTGCTCGTCCTGCTGTTCGGTGCCACGAAGCTGCCGGCGATGGCCAGGTCCCTCGGCCAGTCGGCGCGCATCCTCAAGGCCGAGGTCAAGGGCATGAAGCGGGACGGGGAGCCGCGGGACGGGACGGAGGCCCCGCAGTCCGCCCCCGCCGCCCCCGTGGCCCCCGCCGTCGCGCCGGCCCCGCCGGCCGGCCCCGCGAACACCCTGGCGAACCAGGCCGATGGAGCACCGGCGGCCAACCCCGGCCAACAGGCCCCGCCCTCCTGATCCCCGTTCGTCCGGGGTATGTGAAAGCCTGGGAGCGTGGCCCGACGCCCCGCATCCCAGCACGCCCCGCTCGACCCCGCGCAGCGGTACGCCGCCGCGCGCCAGCGTGCGGCGCATCCCAAGCTCACCGACTTCCTGGGTGAGCTCTCCTTCGAGCTCGACCCGTTCCAGCGAACCGCCTGCCAGGCCCTGGAGGTGGGGCACGGTGTCCTGGTGTGCGCGCCCACCGGGGCCGGCAAGACCGTGGTGGGGGAGTTCGCGGTGCACCTGGCGTTGGGCGAGGGCCGCAAGTGCTTCTACACGACGCCGATCAAGGCGTTGTCCAACCAGAAGTACGCCGACCTCACCGCTCGGTACGGCCCGGACCGCGTGGGCCTGCTCACCGGGGACACCGCCATCAACGGCGACGCTCCCGTGGTGGTGATGACGACCGAGGTGCTGCGGAACATGCTGTACGCGGGTTCCACCACCCTCGAGGGCCTCGACTACGTCGTGATGGACGAGGTCCACTACCTCGCGGACCGCTTCCGGGGCGCGGTGTGGGAGGAGGTCATCCTGCACCTGCCGGAACACGTCCGCCTCGTCTCGCTGTCCGCCACGGTCAGCAACGCCGAGGAGTTCGGTGAGTGGCTGGTGGAGGTCCGGGGAGACACCACGGTCGTCGTCGACGAGCACCGCCCGGTGCCGCTGTGGCAGCACATGATGGTGGGCAACCGGCTGCTGGACCTCTTCGGCGGCGAGTCCGGTGGCGAACTCCGGGTCAACCCCCGGCTGCTGCAGCAGTTGGAGAGGGTGGACCGACTCGAGTTCCCACTCCGCCGCCCGCGCCGGGGCCCCCGGGACCGGGGACGGGACGCCCAGCGGCCACCGGAGAGCCGGTACCGCCCCCCGGGGCGGCCGGAGATCGTGCGCCGGCTCGACGACGCCGCCCTCCTGCCGGCGATCCTGTTCGTCTTCAGCCGGGCCGGTTGCGACGCGGCCGTCGGGCAGTGCGTGCGCTCGGGCCTGCGGTTGACCTCGGAGGACGAGGCCGAGGAGATCCGGCGGATCGTCGACCTGAAGACGGCGGACCTGCCGGACACCGACCTGGGCGTGCTGGGCTTCTGGGAATGGCGGGAGGCGCTGGAGCGCGGGATCGCCAGCCACCACGCCGGCCTGCTGCCGGCCTTCAAGGAGACCGTGGAGGAGCTGTTCGTCCGGGGCCTGGTGCGGGCGGTCTTCGCCACCGAGACCCTCGCGCTGGGCATCAACATGCCCGCCAGGACGGTGGTGCTGGAGAAGCTCGTCAAGTTCAACGGTGAGACGCACGCCGACCTCACGCCCGGTGAGTACACGCAGCTGACCGGTCGCGCCGGGCGGCGGGGGATCGACGTCGAGGGGCACGCGGTCGTCGTCTGGCAGCCGGGGATGGATCCACGGCAGGTGGGAGGGCTGGCCTCGACGCGGACCTACCCCCTGCGCTCGTCCTTCCGGCCCGCCTACAACATGGCCGTGAACCTCGTCCACCGCGTGGGCACGCCGGCCGCGCGCGAACTGCTCGAACAGTCCTTCGCCCAGTTCCAGGCAGACCGGTCGGTGGTGGGGCTGTCCCGCAAGATCGAGCGGTCGGAGGAGGCGCTGGCGGGGTACCGGGAATCGGCCACCTGCCACCTGGGCGATTTCGGCGAGTACTTCGACCTGAGGCGCAAGATCTCCGCGCGGGAGAAGGCGCTGGCACGGCAGAACACCGCCAGCCGCCGGGCCGCCGCGGCCGCCTCACTCGAACGGCTGCGCAAGGGTGACGTCATCGCGGTGCCCTCGGGGCGCCGCTCCGGACTCGCGGTCGTGGTGGACCCCGGGCTCAGCCCGATCAACGAGCCCCGGCCCCTCGTGGTGACCGAGGACAGGTGGGCCGGGCGGCTCTCCGTGGCCGACTTCCCCGCGCCGGTCGAGGCCCTCGGCCGGCTCCGACTGCCCAAGCACGTGGACGTGCGCTCGCCCCGTTCGCGGCGTGACCTGGCCTCCACCATCCGCAACACGGGCATCGACGTCCCACCCCGGAGCCGGCGTCGGGCGGGTGTAGACGACGATGACGAGCTCAACGCGCTGCGCCGTGCCCTGCGGGCCCATCCCTGCCACGGCTGCGACCAGCGGGAGGACCACGCCCGGTGGGCCGAACGCCACGAGCGGCTGAGCCGGGAGGTCCACCAGCTGCGGGGGAAGGTCGCCGGCACCACCCACTCGTTGGTGCGCACCTTCGACCGGATCCGCTCGTTGTTGCGCGCGCTGGGGTACCTCGACGGCGACGGGGCGGAGGAACGGCTCACCGAACACGGCCGTCGGCTCTCCCGCCTCTACAGCGAGTCCGACCTGCTGGCCGCCGAGTGCCTGCGCCGGGACATCTGGCGGGACCTCGAACCGGCGGAGCTCGCCGCCGTCGTCTCCGCGCTGGTGTACGAGTCCCGCCGGGAGGGAGCCGTGGTCGGCCCGCTGCCCGCCGGTCCCATCACCGAGGCCCTGACCCGTACCAGCCAGATCTGGGCCGAGGTCGAGGACCGGGAACGCCAGCACCGGTTGGACCGGACCCGGGAACCCGACCCGGGGTTCGCCTGGCCGGTGTTCCGGTGGGCGCGGGGTGAGTCGCTCGAACGCGTCCTGACCGCCGCCGCGTCGGCGGGGCAGGAACTCTCCGCCGGCGACTTCGTGCGGTGGTGCCGGCAGGTGGTGGACCTCCTGGACCAGTTGCGGGACGTCGTGGGCGCCGGGAACCCGGTCGGGGCGGCGGCGGGGAGGGCGGTCCGTGCCGTGCGACGAGGTGTCGTCGCCATGGGTTCGGTGTGAGCCCACTCCCCGGGGTGACCTCCGGGGCACTCCGGTCCGTGACCGGGTCCCTCGGCGGTCCGGTGTCACAAGCTGAGCTACCACCACCCGAAGAAGACCTGATGGGAGCTATGGTTTGATCGGCGTCCACCGGTTCCGGTGTCCCGAAGCCGGCGCGCCCACGAACACGCACGCTCACGCCGGAGGCCAACATGACCAGCCCGTACGGACCGTCCGGGGGCAACGACCCGCACCAACAGTGGGGGCAGCCCCAGGGCTACCCGGGAACCCCCGCCGGTGGGACGCCGGAACAGTCGGCCGGTTACGGGCAGTACGGCCAGCAACCCGGTTACGGGCAGTACGGCCAGCAGCAGTACGGGGCGCAGCCCGGGTACGGTGACCCGGCGGCACAGCAGGGTTACGGGCAGTACGGCCAGCAACCCGGCTACGGCGACCCGTCCCAGCAGGGGGCCTACGGGCAGTACGGGCAGCAGTACCCGCAGCAGCAACAGTACGGCCAGCAGTACGGGCAGTACGGGCAGCAGTACGGCGGTTACCCGCCCCCCGGGCAGAACAAGAAGTCCGCACTGCCCTGGATCGTCAGCGGCGGGATCGCCGTGGTGCTGGGCGGGGTCGCCGTCCTCGGGTTCGTCTGGCCGGGCTGGTTCAACTCCAAGGTCTTCGACTCCGACGCCATGGCCGGCGAGGTCCAGCGGATCCTCACCGACACGTGGGGCATCGGCGACGTGTCGGGGGTGAGTTGTCCCAGTGACCAACCCCTGGAGGCCGGCCACAGCTTCCAGTGCGAGGCGACCATCGGCGGGAACCCCGTGCAGGTCGACATCCAGGTGAAGAACGAGGACGGCGACTACGAGGTCGTCCAGCCCTCCTGATCTCCGGTGCCCCGGCGGGCGCGGCCGGCGGCGGGGTCCCACCGGCTCCGACGCCGAGCCGTCGCCCGGGCATCCGCCGGTGCGGGCCGTCGCGGTGGTCGGGGGCGGACCGAGGGGAAAAACACGTCGCGTCCCGGGCTCGCCCCGGGCAGGATCGCCCCATGACCCGCTTTGACGTCGAGCCCGTTCCCGTCAGCCGGATCCGGGAGACCAACGAGCTGTTCCGTACGGCGCTGCACGCGCCGGTCTCCTCCGACGAGAAGTGGGAACTCGCGGCCCGCTCCTACCAGACCGGGCGGACCTGGGGAGTCCTCGACGAGGGTGAGTACGTGGGGACGGCGAGCTCGTTCGGTGCCCTGTTACGGGTCCCCGGTGGCGCGGAAGTGCCGATGGCGGCGGTCAGCAGGGTGGCGGTGCGCGCCGACCACACCCGGCGCGGCATCCTCACCGAGCTGATGCGCACCCAGCTCACCGACGCGGCCCGGCGGGGCGAGCCGACGGCGACCCTGCGGGCCAGCGAGACCGCCATCTACGGTCGCTTCGGCTACGGCGTCGCGGACCGGAGCCGTTCGGTCCAGGTGCGGGCGGACCGGGCCCGGATCGGTGACCTCGGTGGGGAGGGCACGGTCCGGCTGCTCCGGACCGACCAGCTGGCCACTGCGCCCCCCGAGATCTACGCCGGTTTCGGTCCGTACCGGACCGGCATGATCAGTCGCCCGGCCGAGTGGTGGGTGCCCAGGGTGGAGATGCCCCTGAAGGACGGCCGGAACCTGCGGGGAGCCGTCCACACCGGCTCCGCCGGCCACCGGGACGGCTACGTGCTGTACGAGGTGAAGGTCCCGGACGATGCGGGCTTCGACGGCGCCGTCCTCACCATCCACGACCTGCACGCGCCGGAGCCGGCGGTGCGGCGGCGGCTGTGGCGCTTCCTCCTGACGACTGACCTGGTGGGCACGGTCGAGATGCACACCGCACCCGTGGACGAGCCCCTGGAGTGGTGGGTCGGCGACCCCCGGGCGGTGCGCACCAAGGGGATCGAGGACGCGACGTGGCTGCGTCTCACCGACGTGCCGGCAGCGCTGGCGGCCCGGTCGTACGGGAACGCCGAGCCGGTCGTCCTCGAGGTGCGTGACTCCCTGCTGCCGGACAACTCCGGCTGCTACCGGGTGACGGCCGAGGGAGCCGCCCGCACGGACGCCGACCCGGACCTCCGGCTCTCCTCGGCGGCCCTCGCCGCCCTGTACCAGGGGGATGTCCGTGTCTCGGTGCTCGCCACCGCTGGCCTCGTGGAGGTGCTGGACGGCGCCGCGCTCGCGAGGGCGGACGTGCTGTTGGGGGCCGAGGAGACCCCCTGGTGCGGTACCTACTTCTGACCGGCCCGGGTGGGAGGTCGCCGCTCACCGGGTCGGGCGTCGGTCGGGGCTCCGTCCGGGAACTCCCGGCAGCTGCCCCGCGGCGTCGGCTACGGTAGCCGCGAAGACGATCGCGGCCGGGGGGTCGCGGAGCCGAGCCGAGAACGGGGTGCGTCACGGTGGTCCTGATCCTGCACGTCCTGATCACCGCCGTCGCGGTGTGGGCGACGACCCTGCTCCCCGGCGTGCAACTGGAGGGCGGGACCACCGGGGCGCGGCTGGGGACGCTGTTGGTGGTGGCGGTCATCGTCGGTCTGGTCAACGCGGTGCTCAAGCCGGTCGCGAAGACGGTGGGGTGCCTGTTCTACCTGCTCACGTTCGGCCTGATCGGCCTGGTGGTGAACGGCCTCCTCTTCATGTTCGCCAGTTGGATCGCGCAGCAGTTCGGACTGCCCTTCTCGGTCTCGAACTTCTGGTCGGCGGTGCTCGCCGGGCTCATCGTGTCCATCGTGTCCGCCGTGCTGTACAGCGTCACCAGGAAGGTCATCAAGTCCTGAACGCCCCCGACACCGAACTCCGGGCAGCGACCGCCCCGGGTGCGGGGCGGTCCCGGGGCTACCGGAGCGCGGCCGCCAGCCGATCCACCGACCGGCGCAGCCCCCACCGCCGCCCGAGTTCCACCAGCCGCTCGGGGTCGGAAGGGCTGTCCGGGACGGCGGAGTCGCGGTCGGTCAGCAGCGGAGCGTCCCGCACGACCCGCACCACGCGGGTGGCGCGGGCGAGGTAGTCCCCGGCGTCGACCAACGCGGCCCTGGCCCGGGGTGGGACGCGGGAGTCCCCGGCGCCGGCCGCCGCCTGCAGCTCCTCGACGGTGCCGAACGTGGAGATGAGCCGGGCGGCGGTCTTCTCGCCGATCCCGGGAACACCGGGCAGGCCGTCGGAGGGGTCGCCGCGCAGCACCGACATGGCCTCGTAGGCCGGTCCCGCGATCTCGACCGGGAGCTGGTAGCGCTCGGCGATCTCCGAGGGGCCGAAGAGTTCGGCCTTCGCCCAGCCGCGTCCGAGGTAGAGCACGCCCGTCGGCGTGGGTTCGGTACGGACGAGTTGGAAGAGGTCGCGGTCTCCCGTGACGATCTCCACCGGGTCGGCGCGTTCGCCGGCGGCCCAGGTGCCGATGACATCGTCGGCCTCGTGCCCGGCCGACTGGCTCGTCGCCAGTCCGGCGGCGGCCAGGACGTCGAGGATGATCTCGACCTGCGGCGCCAGCGTGTCCGGCACCTCCTCCGCGTCCGAGGAGCCCTCCGCGACGCGGTGCGTCTTGTACGAGGGGAGGGCCTCCACGCGGAACGCCGGCCGCCAGTCGGCGTCGAGGCACGCCACGAAGCGCCGGGGCCGCCGGTCGGTGAGGATGCGGGCGACGGTGTCGGTGAACCCACGGACGGCGTTGACCGGGGTGCCGTCTGGCGCGGTCAGGGACTCCGGCAGGGCGTGGAACGACCGGAACCACAGGCTGGCGGAGTCCAACAACACGAGTGGACCGTCGACGAGCCGACTACCGGACACCGCGAACTCCTCACCGCCGAACGGGACCGGGCGGAACCAGGGTGGTGGCCCGTCGCCTTCGTGACAGGGCCACCCTAGCCGCCCGGTGTGACGGACCGCCGAGCGTGACCGGACCGGTCGGTCGTCCTCCCCGCCGCCCCCGGCGCGTCGCTACGCTGTCGGCCATGGTCTCGCCCTCATCGTCTCCCCTGACCGAACCGCGGCTGTTCAGGGACCGCCTCTCGCGCGTGGCCGAGGCCGCGCGGCACGCCGACGTGGACGCGCTGCTCGTCGCGCCAGGCTCCGACCTCCGGTACCTCCTCGGAATCGACAGCGGATCGTTCGAGCGGCTGACGGCGCTCGTCGTCCCCTCGGCCCCAGGACGACGCCCCGCCCTGGTGACCCCCAAGCTGGAGGAGCCGGGGTTCGCCGCACTCGACACCACGGCCCTCGGCCTGGACCTGGTGACGTGGTTCGACGGCGAGAGCCCGTACGACCTGGTCCTGGAGCTCGTGACCAGGGCGGGCGCCCCGGCCCGGCTCGCCGTCGGTGACTCGATGACGGCGCAACACGTGCTCGGGCTGCGGGCCGCCGCGCCGGGCGTCGAGCAGGTCCTCGCCGGAGCGGTCATCCGCCAGATCAGGATGCGCAAGTCCCCCGAGGAGATCGAGGCCCTCGCCGAGGCCGGCGCGGCCATCGACCGGGTGCACGCCAGGATGGCCGAGTGGCTTCGCCCCGGGCGGAGCGAGGCGGAGGTGGGCGCGGACATCGCCGCCGCCATCGTCGCCGAGGGGCACGCCGAGGCGGAGTTCGTGATCGTGGGTTCCGGTCCCAACGGCGCCAGCCCGCACCACGAGCTCTCGGACCGGGTGATCCAGCCCGGCGACGTGGTGGTCGTCGACATCGGGGGCCCGACCCCGGCCGGGTACAACTCGGACTGCACCCGCACCTACGCGGTCGGCGAGCCAGCCGACGCCGACGTGCGCGAGGTGTACGCGGTGCTGGAGCGCGCCCAGCGTGCCGCCGTCGACGCCGTGCGGCCGGGGGTCACCGCGGAGTCGGTCGACGCGGCGGCCCGTGAGGTGATCAGCGCCGCCGGCTACGGCGAGTTCTTCGTGCACCGCACCGGCCACGGCATCGGCCTGGACGTCCACGAGGAGCCCTACATCGTCGGGGGCAACGGCGACGTGCTCGAACCGGGCACGACCTTCAGCGTGGAGCCGGGGATCTACTTCCCCGGCAGGTGGGGCGCCAGGATCGAGGACATCGTCGTGGTGACCGAGACCGGGGTGCGCCGGCTGAACACCGGACCCCGGGCGTTGACGGTGCTCTCGACGTGAGCGCCCAACTGGAACCCATCGACAGGTCCATCCTCCGCGAGCTCGCGTCGAACGGCCGGTGCAGCTTCACCGATCTCGCGGACCGGGTGGGGCTGAGCGTGTCCGCCGTGCACCAGCGGGTGCGCCGGCTGGAACAACGGGGGGTGCTGCGGGGGTACTCGGCGCGGTTGGACGGCGAGCAGGTCGGCCTGCCGCTGACCGCCTTCATCTCGCTCACCCCCATCGACCCGGCCGCTCCCGACGACTACCCGCAGCGCCTCCAACACCTGCCGCAGATCGAGTCGTGCTACTCGGTGGCGGGGGAGGAGTCGTACATCCTGCGGGTCAGGGTCGCCTCACCGGTCGGGCTCGAGGACCTGCTGCGCCAGATCCGCGAGGCGGCGAAGGTCGCGACCCGCACCACCGTGGTGCTGTCGACGCCCTTCGAGAACCGACCGCCCGCGGTCTGATCCCTCCCGTGGGCGGCCACCGTCCCGGCCCCATCCCGACACGGATGGGGCCGGGGTCTCCGGGGGCGAGATCCTCGGGGTGGGAAGGATGGCCGCCGCGCCTCGAGGTCGGCCCGGGGAGCGGGGCCGGCCGCTCAGCGGTCGTCGATCACCCGGTCGTCGGGCACCACCGTGAGCCGACCGTCGGGTCCTGCGACGCAGGCCGCGGACCGGGCGCCGTCGGCCAGGAAGTCGGTCAGGCAGCGCCCGAACTCGGCGTGCCCCTCGGCGTTGGGGTGGAATGACTCCTGGATGGCGTGCGGAGCCCGGTGGTCGTCCCCGAGGCCGTCCCAGTCGATCGTGAGCCGGGTGAACCACTCCTCGCCGTCGTCCCGGGAACAGGCCTCGCGGTCGAGGCCGGCCTGGGAGAGGTCGAGGAACCGGACCCGCGCCTGCCGGGCCACCTCGGCCAGGCCGTCGGACAGGGCGCGCACCGCGTCCCGCTGCATCCAGCTGGTGTCGCTCTCCCGGAAGGGGCAGCCGGCGAGGCCCCGCAGACCCGGGATGACCCTGGTGCCGATCGGGGAGGCGTAGGACTGGAGCACGAGTTCGTAGCTGGCGTCCGGATAGCCGTGCTCCCGCATGACCTCCCTGATGTCGGCGAGCGCGGAGCGCACCTTCGGCGCCATCTCGGCGACCCTGTCCTCCCAACTCGGGGACAGGGTCTCGCCGCAGTGACCGCCGTCCTGCTCGAACCAGGCGCGCACGCAGTGCCCGAGCACGTCCGAGAAGCGCGGGTCGTCGTTGGCGCCGACCGCCACGACGATCGCGGCGACCCGGTACTCGCCGGCCAGTTCCCGGAGCTGTTCCGCCTGGGAACCCTCCGTGTTGTGCACGGCGTCGCCCAGCCCCACGTGTTCGGCGCGGGCGCCGGAGCACGCGAGGTTCACCGTGCGGTCCACGCCGGGCACCCGCAGCTGGTGCACGGTGGCGTGGCTGGACCGGTGACACCAGTTGTCGTCCTCGCCGTCGGTGCCGGGTGCGTAGTCGCCCGCGCCCTCACCGGACATCGTGGAGTCGCCGAGGGCGACGACGACTCCCGGCGCGTCCCAGGGCGGTTCCGGCAGCACCGGGAGCGGCCGGTCGGACACGACCAGCAGCAGGGGGAGGGCGATCATCAGCAGGACGAGGAACAGGGACACCGGGCGGAACGGGGCGGGCGGGCGCATCCTGGACAGTTTATGTGCCCTTCCGTCCGGTTCGGGAGGAAATAAGGAGCCCACTCATCCGGTCTCCACCCTCCCGGCCGGGGCCGGGACGAGCCCGTCCGCCCCGACGAGACCGGGGACGAGACGTCCCTCGGAGAGCACCAGGCAGCGGTCCGCCACCGCGTGCACCTCGTCGTCGTGGGTCGCCACGAGCACGGCGGTGCCCTCGTCCGCCGCCGCTCGCAGCGCGACGAGCACAGTGGACAGGCTCGCGTGATCCAGGTGGGCGGTGGGCTCGTCGGCCAACAGCACCGCCGGACGCACCGCGAGCGCCCGTGCCAGGGCGACCCGCTGCCGCTGGCCGAACGACACCTGGAGCGGGTACCTGTCGGCCAGGGCGGCCACGCCCAGGCCTCCCAGCAGCGAGTCCACCCGGTCCGCCACCTCCTCGGGAGTGCGCGTGGTGAGCATCCGAAGCGGCAGCGCGACGTTCTCCGCCAGCGTCAACTCCTCCGACAGCCCCATCGTCTGCGGGAGCACCGCGAGGCTGGTCCACGGTGTCAGCGGGGTGACCTCGTCCCCCAACACCTCGACGGAACCGGAGTCCGGTCTGTCGAAGGCGGCCAGCAGGGTGAAGAGGGTGCTCTTGCCCGAGCCGGAGGGGCCGGACACCGTCACGACCTCCCCCGCGGCGACGTCGAGGTCGAGACCGTCGAGGACCTCGATCCGGCCGCCGCCCTGGTTGAAGCCCCGTCCCAGGCCCCGTACCCGGAGCCGTGCCTCCGCCACCGTCATGTCGTTCCCTCCTTCGCGGCCCCCGAGTGGAGGTGGCCGTCGCGGATGCGCACGACCCGGGGCCCCAGTTCGAGCAGCCTCGGGTCGTGGGAGGCCACCACCAGGGTGACCCCGAGCCCGTGCAGTTGGGTCAGCGTCTCCACCACCAGCTCCGCGGAGCGGTGGTCGAGCTGGGAGGTGGGTTCGTCGGCGAGGACGACGTCCGCGCCCGCTCCCACCGCGCAGGCGAGCGCGAGCCGCTGCTGCTGGCCACCGGAGAGCGCCTGCGTGGGCCAGGAGCCGGTCCCGCCGAGTCCCATCCGTTCCAGCAGGGCGGGCCCGGGGTCCTCCCGGCCGGCGAGCTGCGCCCGCGCCCGCAGGTTCTCCGCCACGCTGAGGTAGTCGAAGAGGTTGTCGCCGGGGTTCTGGTAGACGAGGGTGACCTGCCTGGAACGGAGACGGCGGAGCTCGGCGTTGCCGGCCCGGGTGACGTCGCGCCCGAGGACGTGGACCGAACCCGCCGCCGGGCGGGACACCAGGGCCAGCACCCGCAACAGGGTGGATTTCCCCGAACCCGAGGGGCCGGCGAGGATCACGAACTCGCCTCGGGAGACGGCCAGGTCGACGCCGCTGAGGACGGGAACCCGGGTCAGCTGCGTGGAGTAGGAGACGTCCACGCCCCGCAGGCGGAGCGCGGGTCCCTCCCCTGAGGGCGCCGGCGTCGTCATCTGCTCACTCACGGATCAGCTCTCCCACTCGGGCGGTGCGCACCGCGCGCACGGCCAGCCAGGTGGCCGCACCCACCACCGCGAGGGTGGCGACCAGGAGGACGGACAGGAACAGCACGGGGACGGGCGCCGCCGGAACCGGCACCAGGCGGGGCGCCGGGTCGAGCTGGCTCGCGGCGAGTTGGGCCGCGCCCCACCCGACGGCGGCGCCGACCAGGGCCGCGAGACCGCCGATCGTGCCCAGTTCCACCAGGTAGCTGGCGACGAGCGTCCTCGGCCGGACCCCCATCCGGAGGGACAGCGCGCCGGACAGCGCGTTCTGACGGCGCCGCACCTCGATCGCCAGCAGCAGGGAGGTGATGGCCAGCACGGCGAGCACGGTGCCGAGCACGGTGATGAACCCGAACGTCCACTCCATGGTGAGGAACGGCAGGCCGTCCAGGGACGAGGTCCGCTCCACGGACTGGATGGTCCACCCGCCCCCGGCCTGGATGCGGTCGACGACCTCGGCGGCGGGCAGCGCCGACAGCACGGTCCAGGTGTTCACCCGGAACCCGCTCGGGACGGTGTCCCGGGCGACCACGTAGGTGGGGGAGGTGACCCCGGGGAACCCGGTGACCTCGCCCACGGTGCTCAGCACCAGGCCGCTGCCCGCCCGCAGCTGGTCACCCCCGGGCGCGCCGGCCACGCGGACGGCGGGCACGGCGGCGTCGCCGGGTCCTCGGTCCGCTTCCCCTGCGCGCAACGCCGACAGGGCCTCGTCCACGGCGGAGGCGATGCGCCGGTCACCCAGCCAGCCTCCCCGGTGGAAGGTGTCCGGCTCGACGACGAGGACCGTGACCTCGCGCGATGGGTCGGCGATCGAGGTCGTGCTGCGACCGACCAGGGTGCTCCGCTCGGCGATGGAGGCGGGTACCGCCTGGTCGGCGTTGACGGTGGTGTTGCCCACGTCCACCGCGCTCTCACCGCCGACGAGCACACCGGACTTGGCGTCGAATGCGTCCCGCTGGGCACCGACGATGCCCCCGCCCACGGCGAGCACCCCCACGGCGAGCAACGCGAGGGCGGTGACCCCCACGGCCGTCCCGCCGGAGGCCGCCAGCCGGCGTATCCCGAACTGGAACGCCGGGCGCCGCCAGGCGCTGAGCCGGTGGGAGCGGACCAACGACCACCCGAGGCCCCGAGCGGTCAGACCGGCGAGCGTGACCACCACCAGCAGCGGGAACGCCAGCGCCACCGGGTCGACGCGGGGCAGCACCTCACCGGACTCGACCGTCAGCGCCCCCTCGGCGAGCCGGAGACCGGACCACACGGCGAGGGCCCCGGTGGCGAGCTCCCACGGGACCAGCCGCAGCCGGCTCACCGCCCGCGAACGGGCCCGAGGGGCGGTCTGGAAGAGCTGGTGCGCGCGGACCGCGACCGTGGCGACCAGCACCGCGAGCGATGCGACGACCAGCCCCCCGACGGCGAGCGCCGCGTCGACGAGGACTCCGTCCCGCAGCACGAGCGACGGTGCGTACAGGCCGCGCGCGAGGGTGGCCAGGGCCAGGCCGGCGGCCGAACCTACCAGGACGGGGAGTCCGAGTTCCAGCAGCGCCCTGGTGCCGAGGGCGAGGGGGGAGGCCCCGTGCGTCCAGAGCAGCCTGGCCTCCCTCGTGCGGCGCTGGAGCCACTGGACCGCCACGGCGGCCATGCCCGCCAGACCCACCAGGAGGCTGACCACGGTCAGGGGAAGCACCGCCAGGGTGACGGTGCGGCTGGACTCGTCGGCCAACTGGAGCGAACGCTCGAGGTAGACGCCCCTGCTGACGAAGTCCTCACGGGCCAGCTCGGCGGAGAGGTCGTCGACCACCGCCCGTGACCGGTCGTGGAGCGCGGCCGCCTCCTCGGGGGTCGAGGGGGCGTCGACCGGGAACCGCAGCGTCGTGGTGAAGGTCGCGTGGGAGACGTCCTCCCACTGGACCGCCAGTTCGTCGACGACGGCCGGCGGCGGTTGGAGGGAGGAGAGCACGTCCCGGTCCGGCACGAGGACGGGAGGAGCGCTCTGCCACTCGCTGTCCATCGGGCCGGGGACGACGAGCTTCTCCTCGCTGCACCAGTAGCCCTCCCCGGTCCGCTCCAGGTCCTCGTAGACGGCGGTGACCGGTGGCAGCTCGCCGAGCCCGGCCTGCCGGGGCCGGTCGCCGAGGTCCGCGCCGGTGAGCTCGGCCAGCGATTCGGGGATCCAGAGCCCGTCCGTGCCGCCGCCGCGCACCACCGTCACCTGCTCGGCGAGACCGTCGCGGTAGGCGAGCTTCGCCCGACCGGAGGACTCGCCGAAGTCCAGCATGAGGACGCCGCTGTACAGGCCGGCGACCACACCGTCGTCGAACCCGTGGTCGGCCGCCGACCGTTGGGCCAGTGAGGCGGCCTCGACGCTCCCGTCGAAGCGCATCGGGACCAGCTCGACGGCGGGGCCTCGCAGGTGGGGGCAGAACCGGCTCACGTTGTAGTCGACGGCCGCCGTGCGCACGCTGGACACGTGCAGCACGGCGGCGGTCGCCACGAACGCCAGGACCAGGCCCGCGAACAGGGCGACCAGGAGGCTCGACGGTTGTCCCCACGCCACCAGGGGCGCCCGTCTCCACGGCAGCTTCACGCGCGCAGAGTGACATACGTTACTCCGTGCGAGTAGGGATTACCGCGAAAAGGTCATCCCTTCGTAACGCGGGGGAAGGTCGTGCCGGCGACGGGGCCCGGGCCGGGGTCACTGGTCGGCCCACCACCGCTGTCCCCGCTCGTCGAGCGTGTAGATCGGGTCGTAGTACGGGTAACGCCTGGTGAGGGCGTCCGGATCCTCCGCCTCGATGCCGGTCCGGTAGTTCTTCGTCCAGTAGGACACCCCGTGCTCGTGGTCGTACTCGGCGAGCTGGTGCACCCACCGCTTCCCGACGTAGGGCACATCGCAGATCAGCCTCGGGGTGGCGTAACCGGGCAGGTAACCCATGATGGCGTGCTGGAGGCGCTGCGCCTCCCACACCGCCAGCCGCCAGTGCTCGGCGTTGGGGATCATGTCGCACATGTAGAAGTAGTAGGGGAGCACGCCGGCTTCGCCCTGGAGGGCGAAGCACAGGTCGAGCAGCGCCTCCGCGCTGTCGTTCACGCCCCGCATCAGCACGCCCTGGTTGCGGACGTCCCGCACCCCCACGGCGAGTGCCGTCCTGGCTGCCTCCGCGACGAGCGGGGTCACGGAGTTCACGTGGTTGACGTGGGTGTGGATGGCCAGGTTGACACCCCGCCGCGCCGCCGTCCTTGCGACCCGCTCCAGCCCTTCCACGACCTTCGGCTGGAGCCAGTGCTGGGGAAGCCCCGCCAGCGCCTTGCTCGCGAGCCGCACGTCCCGGACGGTCTCGATCTCCAGCAGCCGCATGAGGAAGCTCTCCAGCTGGTGCCACGGCATGTTGGCGACGTCTCCGCCGGAGACCACCACGTCGCGGACACCCGGGGTCTCCCGCAGGTACTGGATCATCCGGTCCTGCCGGTCGACGGGCTTGAGCCCCAGCCTGAGTTTGTCCACCTGGGGAGTGGAGTTGCCGACCAGGTCCATCCGCGTGCAGTGCCCGCAGTACTGCGGGCAGGTGGACAGCATCTCGGCGAGGACCTTGGTGGGGTACCGGTGGGTGAGCCCCTCGACCACCCACATCTCCGCCTCGTGCAGGGAGTCCCTGGAGGAGTGCGGGTGGCTCGGCCACACGGGGTGGCGGTCCGAGCGCACGGGAAGCATGTAGCGGCGCACCGGGTCGGCCAGGAAGGCGTCGGTGAAGGCCTCGGGATCGGTGGGGTCCTCCCGCGCCATCGTGTTGAGCATCTGCGGTGGGAGGAGCATGGACATGGTCGCCATCTCGCGGTGGTCCGCGTCGAGGTCCTCGTAGAAGCGCTCGGTCAGCAGGTCGCCCACCACCCGGCGCAGCTGGCGGATGTTGCGCACGCAGTTGACCCGTTGCCACTGGGCGTCCCGCCACTGCTCGGCCGTGACGTCCCGCCAGCCGGGGAAGCGTCGCCAGTCGGGCTCAACCAATTCCCGCCGCACGTACTCGTAGGGCTGTTCGGCCCGGCCACCCTCTCCGAGGTGGCCGTCGGTGTCGCCCCGGCCTTTCCCAAGATCGTCGCGCTGGCGGGCGATGGCTTCCTGGACAGTCATACTTGGCCTCCAGAATCGGTTCGACCGTAAAAACATCCTTACACACCCGGTCAACTCGGGAAATATTTCGCGTTCTGTGGGTGCGTTAGGCTGGTGTGAGACCGAGGTCCGCGAGGTGTCGGGAGCATTACGGCCCTCCTGTCCGTTGTCGAGACAGCCGTGTAACCGACTCGTGTGGGGAGTGCCCAGCCCGTGCCTTTCCTGCTCCTGGCCATCCTCGAAATCGCCACCCTGATCCTGGTGGGCAACGCCATCGGCGTGCTGCCCACGCTGCTGCTCGTCGTGGCCGGCAGCATTGGTGGCGGGCTGCTCCTGCGCCACGAGAGCACCAAGGCGGTCACCGCCGTCCAGGAGGCCGTCCGCCGCAAGGCGCCACCGGAGGGCGGTGCGAGCGCCACAGCCATCCTCGCCGCGATCATGCTGCTCGTCCCGGGCCTGCTGACCTCGTTCCTCGGCCTGGTGCTGCTCCTGCCGCCGGTGCGGGCCGTCTTCCGTCGCCGACTGCTCTCGCGCCGTGTCCGTTTCGCCCAGAACGCTGTGCGGTTCGCCAGCCGCACCGGCCACCACGGCGCCTCGGAAGGAGTGGTCGAGGGCGAGGTCGTCGACGTCGACGACTCGCACGGGCGGGCACGCCCCGCGGGTGGGGCTGGTGGACCCGAGTCCCCACGACGGCCCGGCGAGGACCCGCCGCAGGACCCCCGGGAACTGCCCGGTGGCGCCACCTGACACCCCTCGGGGGCGATGTCGGCCACTTCGGGACGGGAGCCGGGACAAGCGGCCCACCGCCACCCGGCAGACTGCACCCGTGACCCCCACGTACCACCGCCCCACCACCCTGCTGCGCGGCGGACGCATCCACTCACCCGCCAGCCCGGACGCGACCGCGATGGCGATCGTCGACGACACCGTCGTCTGGGTGGGCCACGACGCGGCGGCGATGGCCCTGTACGGGGACGACGCCGAGATCATCGACCTGGCGGGCGCGTTCGTGGCCCCGGCCTTCGTCGACGCGCACGTGCACGCCACCGCCACCGGGCTGCTGCTCCAAGGGCTCGACCTCACCGGCTGCCGTTCTCTCCCCGAGGTGCTCGACGCGCTCGCCCGCTACCGGGCCGACCACCCCGGTGAGGTGATCTGGGGGCACGGCTGGGACGAGACGTCCTGGCCGGAGCGCCGCGTGCCGAGCCGAGCGGAGATCGATGCCGCCTGCGCCGGCGCGCCGGTGTACCTCTCCCGGATCGACGTGCACTCGGCGCTGGTCTCGACCGCGATGCTCGACGCGGCCCCCTCGGCACGCACCAGCCCCGGCTACCACCCCACCGGCCCGCTGACGACCGAGGCGCACCACCTGGTCCGCCGGGTGGCGCAGGACAGCCTCACCCCCGCGCAGCGGCACCGCGCCCAGCTGGCGTTCCTCCGGCACGCCGCGTCCCGGGGGATCGCCGCGGTCCACGAGTGCGCGGGCCCCGACATCTCCTCCCCGGCCGACCTCACCGAACTCCTGGGCCTGTCGCTGGAACCCGACCTGCCCGACCTGGTCGGCTACTGGGGCGAGCTGGACGGGCTGGGCGCCGCACGGGAACTCGGCGCGGCCGGCCTCGCCGGGGACCTCTTCGTCGACGGCGCCCTCGGCTCCAGGACCGCGCACCTCCACTCCCGGTACGCGGACGCGGAGCACAACGGGCTGAGCTACCTCGACGCCGACCAGATCGCCAGGCATCTCGTCGCGTGCAGCAGGCACGGGCTCCAGGCCGGATTCCACGTCATCGGGGACGCCGCGACCAGCGCGGTCGTCCGGGGGTTCGAGTTGGCGGAGGACGTCCTCGGGTTGCCCGCGCTCGTGGCCGGACGGCACCGGCTCGAACACCTCGAGATGGTGGACGCCCACCAGGCTGCCCAACTGGCCCGGTGGGGCGTGGTGGCCTCCATGCAGCCGAACTTCGACGCCGCCTGGGGCGGCTCGGAGGGCATGTACGCGGCGCGGCTGGGCGCGGAGCGCGCCGCCGGCCTCAACCCCTTCGCGATGCTCGCGGCGGCCGGGGTGACCCTCGCGTTCGGCTCCGACACGCCGGTCACCCCGGTGGACCCCTGGTCGGCGGTGCGGGCCGCGGTCCACCACCGCACCCCTGGCTCCGGCATCTCCCCCCGGGCGGCGTTCACCGCGCACACGCGGGGGGGCTGGCGGGCGGCCGGGCAGGCCGACGACCTCCTCGGCACGCTGGTACCCGGGGCGCCGGCCACCTACGCCGTCTGGGAGGCGGGTGAGCTCGTCGGTCCCGCCACCGACTCCCGGGTCGCCCGCTGGTCGACCGACCCCCGGTCGCGGGTCCCGAGGCTGCCTCGGCTCGACGCGGAGGCCGAACTGCCCCGGTGCCTGCGCACGGTCCTGCGGGGACAGGTGATCTACGACCACGAATCGGCCGGGGACGCGACGCTGGACGCGGTCGGGTAGCGGTTCGACAGGCCGCCTCGCGGCACCGGCCGGACACCGGTCCCGCCGCCCCGAGGTCGGGCGTGGTGCCCGTCGAACCCCGTCCTCCGGCCTCCGTCAACCGGGTGATGGACCACCCGACCGAGCGAGGAGTGCGGTGTCTCGGATGAGGGCGCACGGTGGACGGTGAGCACGCCGTAAGCTCACCAACCATGGACGGCCCCGATCGGACGCCCGAGATCCGCGTCTCGGACAAGGAACGCAACGACATCGCCAGCCTGCTCAACGACGCCGTCGGTGAAGGACGCATCACCCTGGACGAGTACACCGAACGGGTGGGACAGGCCTACGCGGCCACCACTCGCGGTGAGCTCGACGTCCTCATCGCGGACCTGCCGGTCGCCCGCTCCGTGATGGGCGAGGGCGGTCCGTCCCCGGTGCCGGTCGCCGCTCCCGGTACCGAGGTCGACCAGCCCGAGGGCAAGCGCAAGTGGCGGATGGCGATCATGGGTGGCGACTCCATCAAGGGGCGGTGGCGTGTCCGCCGCCGTCAGGGCTTCTTCGCCCTGATGGGTGGGGACGAGATCGACATGCGCGACGCCCAGCTGGACGCGCCCGTGGTGGAGCTCGTGCTCGTCTCGATCATGGGCGGCCACACCGTGGTCGTGCCGAAGGGGGTCCGGGTCGAGCACGAGGGCGGGTTCAACCTGATGGGTGGCACCGACATCAAGATCGACGAGTCCGCCGTGCACCCGCATTCTCCGACCGTGCGCATCCGCTCCTACTCCTTCATGGGCGGCAACGAGATCAAGAACCCCAAGGAGAAGAAGAAAAAGAAGTGACCGGCCGGCGCGGGTCCTCCCGCACCCGACCGACCGCCCCGACGGCCGGCGGCCTCCCGTCCGTAGGCTGTCCGGGTGGTGTCTGAAGCCCTCGACGCGCCGGACGTTCCCGGGCGTTCCCCTCGCCAGGACCGCCGGTCACCCGTGCCGGGGTTGGTGGCGCGGTTGCTGGCCGTGGCGGGCGCCGGGGCCGTCTGGTACGCGGGGTTCCCGCCCCGGGACCTGTGGTGGCTCGCGCCGATCGCCTTCGCGGTCCTCTTCGCCGTCGTGTCCGGGCGTACCGCCCGTGCGGGCGCCGGGTACGGCCTGGTCTTCGGGCTCGGCTTTTTCCTGCCCCTGCTCACCTGGATCGGCGAGTACGTCGACGTCGGTGTCCTCGCGTGGGTGGTGCTCGCACTCCTGCAGGCGCTGTTCGTGGGGCTCGCCGGCGCCGGGATCGCCCTGGTGTCCCGGCTACCCGCCGCGCCCCTGTGGGCCGCCGCGTTGTGGGTCGCCGGTGAGGCGTTGCGCTCCCGCATCCCCTTCGGCGGGTTCCCGTGGGGGAAGGTGGCCTTCGGGCAGCCGGAGGGGGTGTTCCTCCCCCTGGTCTCACTCGGGGGAACCGCCTTCCTCGGGTTCGCCGTCGTCCTCTGCGGTTTCGGGCTCGGGGGCCTGCTGAGGCTCGGCGCCACCCACCTCGCCGCTCGCCGGACCCGGCGGGGCGACGGCACCGTTCCGGCTCCCCGGTCGGCCGCGCCCCTCGCCCGGCGCGCCGCCCCCCTCGTGGCCCTGGCCGCGCTCCCCCCGTTGGCCGGCGGGGTGGCCGGCGCGTTCGCCGGTGCCGCTCCCGCCGACGGCACGGTGACGGCCGCCGTCATCCAGGGCAACGTCCCCCGGATGGGCCTGGACTTCGTCAGCCAACGTCGGGCGGTGCTGGACAACCACGCCGAGCGGACCCGGTTGCTCGCCGAGGACGTGGCGGCGGGACGAACGGCCCAACCCGATCTCGTCGTGTGGCCGGAGAACGCCTCCGACATCGACCCGGTGCGCAACGCCGACGCCTACCAGATCATCGAGGCGGCGGTCTCGGCGGTCGGGGCGCCGACGCTCGTCGGAACGCAGGAGGCCCCGAGCGTGGGGGACCTGCACAACACCGCCCTGCTCTGGCTCCCCGGGCAGGGGCCGGTCGACTCGTACCGGAAGCGGGAGATCCAGCCGTTCGGCGAGCGGATGCCGATGCGCTGGTTCGTGCGCCTGTTCAGCGAGGACGTCGACCGGGTCCAGCGGGAGTTCCAACCGGGGGACGAGGCCGTGTCCTTCGCGATGGGGCCGGCCTCCGTCGGCGTCGCGACCTGCTGGGAGATCGCCTTCGACGACCGGGTCACGAGCACCGTCGGGAGCGGAGCGCAGATCCTGGCCGTTCCCAGCAACAACGCCACCTTCGGGTTCACCGAGATGACCGACCAGCAACTGGCGATGTCGCGGGTACGGGCGGTGGAGCACGACCGGGCGGTGCTGCTGCCGGCCACCAGTGGTGTGAGCGCGATCATCATGCCGGATGGCCGCGTGGTCCAGCGAAGTGAGATGTTCACCTCGACGGCGCTGGTCGAGGAGGTGCCGCTACGGTCGACCACTACGCTAGCGACCCGTCTCGGTGCGATTCCGGAGTGGGCGCTGGTGGCGACCGCCCTGGCCGCACTGGGATGGGTCGCCGTCCTGGGACGTCGCGCGCGAGGCGTGCGTCCCGCCCCGGAGTCCGCCGCCGCGCCGTCGTCCGCCGCGACCGCGCGGTCCGACGCCGGGCAGTCGGACGGCTGACCGCGAAGCACACGACGTTGCCGGCCGCACTGGGACCGGCGAGGAGGAACGGATGGCCGGAGAAGCCGACACCCCCGAGGACCGCCCGAGCAGCGTCGGCGCGGTACTGGTGGTGATCCCCACCTACAACGAGCGGGAGAACCTGGGCCCGATCGTGACGAGACTGCACGCGGCGGTGCCGGCGGCGCACGTTCTCGTGGTGGACGACGGCAGCCCGGACGGCACGGGGGAGCTCGCCGACGAGCTGGCGGCCGCCGACGAGCGGATCCACGTCCTGCACCGCACCGCCAAGGCGGGGCTGGGCGCGGCCTACGTCGCGGGCTTCAGCTGGGCGTTGGAGCGCGCCTACGACGTCGTGGTCGAGATGGACGCCGACGGTTCCCACGCCCCCGAGGAGCTGCCCCGGCTGCTGGACGCGCTGGGCAACGACCAGATCGGTGCCGACCTGGTCATCGGCTCCCGGTACGTGGCGGGCGGCAGCCTGGTGAACTGGCCGTGGCACCGCGAGTGGCTCTCGCGGGGGGCCAACATCTACGCGAAGCTGGCGCTCGGCGCGAAGGTGTCGGACATGACCGGCGGCTACCGCGCCTTCCGCCGCGAGGTGCTCCAGAAGATCAAGCTGCACAACGTCGCCTCCCAGGGCTACTGCTTCCAGATCGACCTGGCGTGGCGGGCGATCGAGGCCGGTTTCCAGGTGGTGGAGGTGCCCATCACCTTCACCGACCGGGAGGTCGGCACGTCCAAGATGAGTGGTTCGATCGTGCGCGAGGCCCTCATCAGGGTCACCAAGTGGGGGCTGCGGAGGCGAGGGACGCAGCTGCGCGCCCTGGCCACCGGCAAGCGCGCCTGACGGCCCCGGCCGAGCGGAGGTGACTCCGCGCACGAGGAAAGGCCGCCCGGGAGTTTCCCGGGCGGCCGGCGACGGTGTCAGGATCGACGTCCTCGTGGGGCGGCGTGGGCCTCAGGCGGAGCGGGTGCGGCGTCCGCGCAGCTCCTCCAGCCGCTCCGAGAGCAGTTCCTCCAGCTCGGGGATGGTGCGGCGCTCCAGGAGCATGTCCCAGTGCGTCCGGGCGGGCTTGGCCTTCTTGGGTTCCGGCTCGCTGCCGTCGATCATCTTCGACTCGCTGCCGTGCAGCCGGCATTCCCAGTTCCCCGGAACCTCGGCGTCATCCGAGAAGGGCACCTCGAAGTCGTGTCCCTTGGGGCAGGCGTACCGCACCGTACGGCGCGGTGCGAGGTCGTGGTTGCGGTCGGTCTCGTAGCTGACCGCTCCGAGCCGGCTGCCACGCAGAACGCGGTCGGCCATGACGGTGTCCTTTCGCTCGGTCCGAGGCTGGCGCCCCGGTCAACGTGCTCACCGAGTGCAACGACTTTCGCGTCGCCGTCGTTCCCGGTTTGGCCTAACTGGTTGCCCACGGTGACGTGTTTCACGCATCAACGAAGACTTCCTCCATAGGGATGCAGTCGTCTGCCGTTCGTGACGCGTTATCCGCCTTGTGACTACCATGACCACTCGAATGGGTGATAGTGCCAGAGTGGCACGCTATCAAGCCAGTGTGAGTTGTCCGTGCGCCGCGGGGATGGGACCCAGATCACCGGATCGGAAGTGTCGGCGGCACAACACTTGATAACGCACAGTAGTCGTGGCCTCGTTGTTGGGACCGCCCTCCTCCTCGGAGGGGGAGCCGTCACCCGCCGTGGTGTCCGCCACGAGCACGGTGTCGCCCGCCCGCACGAGTGAACCGTTCACCACCCTGCCGTTGAACCGTCCGGGGGAACCGCACCAGCAGAGCACCTCGACCTGCACCGCCTGCAGCTCGTCGGCCACCTCGAAGAGCCGCTGGGCCCCCGGAAACAGCCTGCCGCGGAAGTCGGTCGCGATGCCGAAGCAGTAGACGTCCAGGTGCGCCAGGTCGGCCAGCTCCGCGAGTTGCTCGACCTGGCCCTCGTTCAGGAACTGCGCCTCGTCGACGATCAGGTAGTCGACCCGGCGGCCCGCCGCCCACTGCGCGCGCACCAGACCCCGGACGTCGGTCGTCTCGTCCAACTCGATGGCCTGCCTGGCCAGCCCGATCCTCGTCGAGATGCGCGGGCTGCCGGACCGGTCGAAACGCACCAGCAGCAGACCGACCCGCCCCTGCCTCGCGTGGTTGTGGTCGATCTGGAGTGCCAGCGTCGACTTCCCGCAGTCCATCGGACCGTAGAAGAAGCGGAGGCGGCCGGGGACCGTCGCGGCCCGGCGGCCGGACTCGGCCGGGACGGCGGACAGCGCGTCGGTCGGATCGGCGGCGTCGGCAGGGGTAGTCACGGGCGTCGACCCTATCGGCCGCCCGTGTGGACGGGTCAGGCCGCGCGGTCGTGCGCTCCGGTGTGCCGACACCCTGTTCCGAGCGTGCTCGACTACGGTCGGCACCGTGGAAGGACCGCCCGAGACCACCCGCGTCGTCGCCCGGCGCGGCGAACCCAGGCACTGCGGCTGGTGCGGACGGTCCCTGGAACCAGCCGGCCGAACCGGCCGACCCCGGCGCTACTGCGGCCAGGCCTGCCGGCAACGCGCCTACGAACGGCGGTCGGCGGTCCAGCGAGGCAGGCTCCCCGAGGACTCCGTGGTGCTTTCGGCTGAGGAGGTGGCCGACCTCCAGGACAGGATATTCCAGCTCAGATGCGCCGCTGAGGACGTCGCCACCGGCGTGGAGGACGGCGCGGACCTCGGCGAACTCCGAACGCTGGCCACCGAACTGGTCGTCACCGCCCGGCGGCTCGAGCGGCTCCGCTGAGCGACACATGCCAGCGACCGCTTGCCGAGCGCGCCCCTCCGCCGCGACCATTGCTCCAGTAGGGCGGTTTACAAGGAGGGAAGGGTGACAGGAGACGACTCCGTTCAACACACTGTGTTGCACCATACGGACGTCGGATTTGCCATCACCGACTCACGTGGCCGGCTGCGCTGGGTCAACCCGGCGATGGCCGAGCTGCTGGGCATCGACGAGGCCCACGCGCGGGGCCGGTCCCTGCCCGCCCTCCTGCCCGCGGCCTGGGAGGGGGCGGAGGGCACGTCCACCGTCCAGCGGCTCACCACCACCAACAGGGGAGTCCGCTGGTTGGAGATCAACTGGCACCCGCTGCCGCCCAGCGACGCGCACCTGTGCCGCGTCGTCGACCTGACCGGCTCGCGACAGGAGGAGCTCGAGGTCGGCTCCGAGACCACCCGCCGGTCCCCGGAACGCAGCCGGATGGGCAACTGGGAGTGGGTCATCGCCGAGGACCGGGTGGTGTGGTCGGAGGGCATGCGGGAGATGTCCGGCTACCCGGCCGACGCCGAGATCGACTACGACGCCTTCATGCGCATGATCCACCCCGACGACGTCGCGCTGGTGACCAGGGTGCTCACCCGCTCGCTGGGCACCGGGGAGCCCTTCACCTACATCCACCGCGCTCGGGGCGCGGACGCGACGGATGTCCGGGTCTTCGAGTGCTTCGGGGAGGTGATCACCGACGATGACGGGAAGCCGGTGCGGCTCGTCGGCAGCGCCCACGACATCACCCAGGCGCACGAGGTGCACCACGAACTGCGCAGGATGGCCGAGGAGGACCCGCTCACCGGACTGCCGAACCGCCGGGCCCTGACGGCGAGGCTGGAGCGGGAGATCGCCTCCGGTGCCCGGGGAGCGCTGGTCGTCATCGACCTCGACAACTTCAAGGACGTCAACGACCTCCGGGGCCACATGGTCGGTGACCGGGTGATGTGCGCCCTGGCGACCGCCCTGCGCAACCGCCTGCCGGAGAACCACTACCTCGGGCGGCTCGGTGGTGACGAGTTCGCCGTCGTGATGCCCGGGGTGGACCAGGCGCTGGCCAAACGGACGGCCCAGCAGCTGGCCGCGGCCGTGGCCACGATCCCGGTCGCCGTCGCCGGGGTCACCATCAGGGTCACGGTGAGCACGGGCGTCGCCCCGTTCGACTCCGGACCCACCTGGGAGGCCGTGCTGGCCAACGCCGACCTGGCCCTCTACGCCTCGAAGGGCGCCGGCCGGAACCGTGTCACGGTCTACGACCCGGGGCACTACGCCGACACCGCG
Source organism: Actinoalloteichus caeruleus (assembly GCF_049311605.1). NCBI lineage: Bacteria > Bacillati > Actinomycetota > Actinomycetes > Pseudonocardiales > Pseudonocardiaceae > Actinoalloteichus > Actinoalloteichus caeruleus. Next base: position 3,777,735 of record NZ_CP186005.1, on the reverse strand, counting down.
AAGCGGGTGGCCGTGCTGGAACGGCTGCGCACCGCCCTGACCGACGGTCACCTGGCGCTGCACGGGATGCCGATGGTCGACCTCCGCACCGGCCGAACCCTCGGCTACGAGCTGCTGCTCCGCCTGGAGGACGATCTCCTGCCCCGGCTGGGCCCCGGCGACTTCCTGCCCGACGCGGAACGGACCGATCTCATCCTGAACATCGACCGCTGGGTGCTCGGACAGGCCGTCGACACGCTCGCGGCGCACCCGGACCCCGGGCTGCGGCTGGACGTCAACGTCTCGGGGCGCACCCTCGACGACGAGGAGTTCGGCGACTTCGTCCTCGACCGGATCCGGAGCAGTGACGTCCCGCCCGGCCGACTCGGCCTGGAGATCACCGAGACCGCGGCGCTCACCAACCTCGACGCCGCACGACACCTCGCCACCCGGCTGCGGGAGGCCGGCTGTCGCATCACGCTGGACGACTTCGGGTCCGGATTCGGCTCCTTCGTCCACCTCAAGCACCTGCCGATCACGGGACTGAAGATCGACGGTGAGTTCGTCCGTGGTATCGATCGGAGTACCACCGACTCCGTTCTAGTGACAGGGATCATGGAGATCGCCAACGGCCTCGGGCTGACCACCGTCGCGGAGTGGGTCGAACGCCCCTCCCAGGTCAACGCACTCACCAGGCTGGGTGTCGAGGTGGCTCAGGGCTTCCACCTCGGGAAGCCGAAACCACTGTCCGCGATCGTGTTACGGCCGAACGGAGTATTGCCGCGTTAGGGGTGGCGCATCAGGATCAACTGACCGCACCGACGACCCGCGGAACCTGCCATCCGCGTGCTCTGCCCCACGGGAGAACCACCGAAGTGAACACCGCAGTGCCCGTCCGGGGCATCCGCCGGTTCGAACTGCTCACCGCCTCCCCGGAGGCGTCCGTCGAGTTCCACGCCGCGCTCCACGACTGGGTGCTGCTCTCCCGGGACGGCGGAGTCCAGAGCTGCTGGGTGGGCGACCGGCTGGCCGCCACCATCCGCTTCCCCGAACACGGCGAATCCCTGGGCTGGCGGGTGATCTTCGGGACCGGTCCGCAGGCCGAGGAGCCCTCGGCCTCCCAGCACCCCTCCGCCGTCGTCGAACCAGGCCGGGTGGCGCACGGGCCGTGGGCGCCGGCTCCCCGCTCCGGTGAGCCCTGCTGGGCCGAACTCGCCGCGGCGAGCGCCGACGAGCGCTGGACGTCGGCGGTCGGCTGGGAAATGGCCGAGGGGGCCTACACGCTCGAGGGCAGGGCGGTGTCCGGTCGCCGTCCGGTACCGGAGACCTCCCCGGAGGCGGGGGAGTGGACCTGCTGCCTGGCCACCGACGACCTCAGCAGGACGCTCGACCGCGTCCGGGACCTGGGCGGGACCGTGCTGGGGGAGGACCCCACCAACCCGCTGGGGCGCGCGGTGACCGTCGCCGACCCCGACGGCGCCCGCTACGCCCTGGTGGAACAACCGGGCGGCTGGGGTGGCGCGCTCGCCACGTGACGGCCCGGGGAACGCGGGCCGCACCACGGCCCGCGACGGCGGCGGGCCGCGCCCACCCGTCCTCCGCTCCCGGCGGTCGCCGCGAACCCGAGGACGGGGGAGCTCCGGGTTCGCGTGCCGACCGGGCCGGGTGCTCGGTTCCGGAGCGGGTGCGCGGTGCCCTCACCCCGCGCACCAGGGCCGCCGGCACCGCCAAGCACCCGCGTCCCCCGATCGGACGGGGGGACGCCGACGCGGCGTGCCAGGGAGTGGTCCGGGCCGGCCCGTGCCCGCCGAGCTCACTCCGCGTCGGGTCGCCCCGCCAGCTCGGACGCCCGTCCCGACGGGGAGCAGCCGGAGCCGTCCGCCTCCGACCGCTCGGTGGCCTCGGCCACCGCGGCCAGCGCCCGGTAGGTGCGGTTGCTGGCCGCGGCCGCGCGCTGCTCCCTTCCCGTGGCCTCGATGTAGTTCTGGCTGGTCGCCAGGCTGGCGTGCCCCAGCAACGCCATGATCTCGGAGGCATTGGCGCCGTCCTCGGCGAGCCTCGTGGCGAAGGTGTGGCGAAGCGCGTGCAGGCTCGCGCCGGAGGGCACCCTGTCGTGCAGGCCCGCCCACCGGAAGCAGGACTTCACCAGGTACTCGAGGGCGCCCCGACCGATCGGCTCCCCGCGCTGGTCCACCAGCAGCGCCGCCGAACGGCGCTGCCGGCGGTGCGGGAACCGCGTCCGGCAGGACGCCAGGTAGCGTTCGATCACCCGCTCCAGCGGCCCTTCGATGGGGATCGACCGTTCGCGGCTCCCCTTGCCCCGGACGTGCAGCCGTCGTTCCCCGGGACGCCCCACCACCGAGTCCAGGGTGAGCTCCCGCATCTCCCCGGCGCGCAGCCCGGTGACCAGGCCGAGGGACAGCACCAGGACGTCCCGCTCCGGCCACGGCCGGCGCGCCCGGCGCGCGCCGGCCGCCACCGCGCGCAACAACTGCTCCGGGGTCCCCTCACCGCGCAGCGGCTTGGGGGACAGCGGCGGGGTGCGCGGCCGGTCGATGGCCGCCATCGGATTGCCCGGGAGGATGCCCTCCGCCACGCAGAAGGTGAGGAACTGGTTCCAGGTGGACCACGCCCGCAGCACCGAACTCTTGGCGTGGGTGTCGGCGAAGCGGCCGAAGGCGGCGCGCAGCGCCTCCGCGTTGGCCCCCTCGATCCCGAGGTCCGCCACGGCGACCGCGTGCTCCTCGGCGAGCAGGCGGGTGATGCCAGCGAGGTCCCGCCGGTAGGCGGCCGTGGTGTGCGGTGAGTCCTTCCGGGGCCGCCTGGCCGTGAAGAACGCCTCCTGTGCCCGTAGCAACCGCATACCGATCTTGATACACCGCCGGCGATGAGCTCGCCGATGACCGGGGGGCGCGATGGTGACCAGGCGGGATGGGGCGGCCGGCCCCACCCCGCGACGGGACGGTCGCCCGTCAGCCCCTGCCCAGCCGGTCCGAGAGGACCATCAGGACGACCCCGAGCACGGAGACGGTCAGGTTCGCGTACACCTCCACGCCCGAGAAGGCCTCGAACCGTTCGAACACCTCGCGGTTGAGCCCGTTCAGCAGGAAACCCAGGATCGGCTGCGCCGCGAGGTGGTCGATCGTGCCGCTGATCCCCATGAGCGTCAGGAGGAACCCAGCCGCTCCCATCAACTTCGCCATGCCGGCACGCTAGCCACGGCGCGGCCCCGGGCGCCTCGGTCCGAGGGAGCGACCCTCCGGACGGAGGTGTCGACAGGGAGCCCCCACCTCCGTCGAAGGTCCCGCCCAGCACCGACTTCGGTATCGCGAACCCGGCCGAGGCGCCTCGGCCGTCGCCGGGGCTCCTAGGCTCACACCCCATGACCGCGGTGAGACGCTGGCGCCGAGGGCGTCGGGACTGGCTGGTCGATCTCGGGCTCTTCCTGGCCGCGGCCACCTACGGGCTCTGGACGGCGGCCCTCTACCGGCAGGACCCCACGATGCCGGGCTGGCTGTCCGCGACCGACCAGCTCCTGGGGGTGGCGGGGTGCGCGGTCCTGTGGTGGCGTCGATCCTGGCCAACGCCCATCGCGGTGGGCTTGGTCGTCACCGCCACCGTCGCGGAGACCGCGGCCGGTGCGATGGTCGCGGCGCTCTTCTCGCTGGCCGTCCGTCGCCCACCCCGGGTGGCCGTCGCCGTCCTCCTGCTCAGCCTCCTCTCGGCAGCCGTGTCGGTGGGGTGGCGCCCCGAACCGCCCGAGGGACGCCCGCTCGTCCTCCTGCTGGGGGTCGCGGTGCACTCCGCCGCCACCGCCTGGGGTATCACGGTGCGACAGCGCCGGTCGCTGTTCCAGTCGTTGCGCACCCGCGCCGAGCAGGCCGAGGCCGAGGCCGAGCTGCTCGCGGAGCGGGCCCGCCGGTCGAGCCGGGACGAGATCGCCAGGGAGATCCACGACGTGCTGGGGCACCGGTTGTCGCTGCTGAGCCTCCACGCCGGCGCCCTGGAGTACCGGGCGGACGCGACCCCGGAGGAGACGCGGCAGGCGGTGGGGGTCATCAGGAGCAGCGCCCACCAGGCCCTCCAGGACCTGCGGGAGGTGATCGGCGTGCTGCGCGCCCCGGAACCGGACCGCCCCCAACCCTCCTTCACCGACCTGCCCGCGCTGGTGGCGGAATCGAGCGCCGGCGGGGTCGACATCCGGTACCACGGCGAGGTGGTCGGCGCGGTGCCCGGCTCACTGGGCAGGACCGCGTACCGCATCGTGCGGGAGGCGGTGACCAACGCCCGCAAACACGCCCCGGGAGCCAGCGTCGTGGTGCGGGCCAGCGGCCGCGCGGAGGACGGGCTCACCCTCGACGTCGTCGATTCCGGGGGAGTGGCCCACTCGGCGGTGCCCGGGTCGGGCCAGGGCCTGCTGGGACTCCGCGAACGGGTCCGCCTCGCGGGCGGCGACCTTGAGCACGGCCCCCGGCCCGAGGGCGGGTGGCGACTGCGGGCCTGGCTACCGTGGCCGACATGACCGGTGTCCGGGTCCTGCTCGTCGACGATGACCCCCTCGTCCTGGCCGCGCTGACGATGATGTTGAAGGGCGCGGAGGGCATCGCCGTCGTCGGCCAGGCCGCCAACGGCCAGGAGGCGCTGCGGGCGGTGACGACCACCCCGGTCGACGTCGTGCTGATGGACATCCGGATGCCGGCGATGGACGGGCTGAGCGCCACCGAGGCGATCCGGGCACGCCCCTCGCCGCCGGAGATCATCGTGTTGACCACCTTCGACGCCGACCGGCACGTGCACCGGGCACTGTCAGCCGGCGCGGTCGGTTTCCTGCTCAAGGACACCCCGCCGGACCACCTCGTCGACGCGATCCGTCGCGCCGCCTCCGGCGACCCGGTGCTCTCCCCGTCGGTGCTGCGGGGGCTCATCCGGCGCTCCGTCGGCCCCGAGAACGGTGCGCGGTCCCGCCGTGCGGAGGAGGCGCGCGGGAGACTCGCCCCGTTGGCCGAGCGGGAACGCCAGGTGGCGCTGGAGGTCGGGCGGGGTCTGTCCAACGCCGACATCGCCCGCGCCCTCCACCTCAGCGTTCCCACCGTCAAGACCCACGTGTCAGCCGCGCTCGCCCGCCTCGGTCTGACCAACCGCGTCCAGCTGGCACTGCTGGTGCGGGAGGCGGAGCTGGACCAGCCCGACCCCGACCCCGGCTGACCAGCCTCGACGCGACCCCGTCGGGCCGGCGACCCGCGCCCGGGAACGGGAACGGGATCCGCTCCCACCTACCCGGCTCGGCCCGGCCAGAACCGCCCCGAGGGCCGCACCCCGGTCGGGACACCCGGCCACCGGGGGAGCGAGCGCCGCCCGCCGCGCATGCGCCACGGCCCCGGGAAGGCGATGATGCGGACACGGCCGGCCGGGAGGGGAAGCGGATGACCGAGGTACCGGAGGTCCTGCGGGATGCCCTCACCAACCAGGGCACGGCGTTCTCCCGGGCGGACCGGGAACGGCTCGGTCTCGTCGGCTGGCTGCCCGACGCGGTGCTCACCCTCGACCAGCAGGCGCGACGCGCCTACGAGCAGTGCCGAGCCCAGCCGGACGACCTCGCGGCGAACCTGTACCTCGAACAGCTGCGCGACCGGAACGAGGTGCTCTACCACCGGCTGCTCACCGAGCACCTCACCGAGCTGCTGCCCATCGTCTACGACCCCACCGTCGGCCAGGCGGTCCGCCACTACAGCCACGAGTACCGGTCCCCCCGTGGCGTCTACCTGTCGATCGACCACCCCGAGGACATCGGTCCAGCCCTCGACACGCGGGGGTTGGGACCCGAGGACGTCGACCTGCTGGTGGTCACCGACTCGGAGGAGATCCTGGGCATCGGCGACTGGGGCGTGCACGGCGTGCGGCTGGCCGTCGGGAAGCTCTCGGTGTACACGGCGGCGGCCGGCGTGCACCCCGCGCGGTGCCTGCCGGTGGTGCTGGACGTCGGCACCAACAACCAGGCCCTCCTCAACGACCCCCTCTACCTGGGGGCCAGGCACAGCAGGGTGACCGGCGAACGTTACGACGACTTCGTGGCTGCCTTCCTCGACGCGGTCGCCGACAGGTACCCGCATGCGTTGGTGCACCTGGAGGACTTCGGACCGGGCAACGCCCGGCGGCTGTTGGAGGCGTACGGGGACACCCGCCGCGTGTTCAACGACGACCTCCAGGGCACGGGGGCGATCACCCTGGCGGCGGTGATGAGCGCGCTCCGCGTCACCGGCACCCCCTTCCGCGACCAGCGGGTGGTGGTGTTCGGCGCCGGGACCGCCGGGGTCGGCATCGCCGACCAGCTGCGCGACGCCATGATCCGCGACGGGCTGAGCCGGGAGCAGGCGACCTGCCGGGTGTGGCTGGTGGACCGCCAGGGGCTGCTCGTGTCCGACATGCGGGAGCTGCGCGACTACCAACGGGACTACGCCCGGCCGCCCGATGAGGTGGCCGGCTGGGGCAACGGCGCGATCGACCTGTTCTCCACCGTGCGGCACGTGCACCCCACGATCCTCGTGGGCACGTCCACGGCGGCGGGGGCCTTCGACGAACGGGTCGTCGCCGCGATGGCCCAGCACACCGAGCGCCCCGTTATCCTCCCGCTGTCCAACCCGACCGAGCGCGCGGAGGCGAAGCCCTCGGACCTGCTGTCCTGGACCGGTGGACGAGCCCTGACCGCGACGGGCGTTCCCGTCGACCCGGTCGACCTCCGGGGCACCCGGTACGTGATAGCCCAGGCCAACAACGCCCTGCTCTACCCGGGCCTCGGGCTCGGCGTCATCGTCGCCCGCGCCGAACGCGTGACCTCGGGCATGCTGCTCGCGGCGGCGGAGGCGGTGGCGGGGCAGGTCGAGGAGGTGGGACCAGGAACGCCACTGCTGCCCCCGGTCCGCGACCTCCGCGCGTCCTCGGCCACCGTCGCCGCGGCCGTCGTCCGCCAGGCCGCGCGGGACGGCGTCGCCGGGCGGGAACCGGACGACGTCGTCCAGGCCGTCCAGGACGCGATGTGGTGGCCGGAGTACCCCGGGCCGGACGCCGGCCGGGCGTGAGCTCGGGCCGGACGCCGGCGCCACTCGCGCCTTCCGCGAGCCCGGTCAGCCCGAGGGCCACACCCCGGAGGTCCCCCGCCGGTGACAGCCCACGAGGTGGGTGTCGATCATGCCGACCGCCTCCATCAGCGCGTGCGTCGTGGTGGGCCCGACGAAGGCGAAACCGAGCCGTCGCAGCGCCGTCGACAGGGCGGTGGACTCCGGGCTGGTGGTCGGCACCTCCGCCGTGGAACGCGGTTCCGGTGTCCGCTCCGGTTGGAACGACCAGAGGAACGAGTCCAGTCCGCCCTCCGCCCGCAGGTTGAGGACGGCGACGGCGTTCGTCCGAGCCGCCTCGATCTTCCGGCGGTTGCGGACGATCGCCGCGTTGGTCATCAGGCGTTCCACGTCCTCGTCGGTGAAGGCGGCGACCTTCTCCGGGACGAAGTCGCAGAACGCCTGCCGGAAGGCGGCGCGCTTGTTCAGGATCGTCAACCAGGACAGCCCGGCCTGGAATCCCTCGAGGGTGATCCGTTCGTACAGCTCCTGCTCCCCGCGTACCGGCAACCCCCACTCGGTGTCGTGGTAGTGCCTGTTCACCGGGTGTGAGGCCGCCCAGACGCAGCGCCGCAGCCCGTCCTCACCGAGTGCGGCCTCCTGCCCGGCCCTGGTGGGGTCCGGTGGGGTGGGTGTGTCCGGCATCGGTGTCGTGCTCCCTCTCGTCTCGTGGGTTCTGGTCGTGCGCCCGCTGCCAGGGCAGCCCCGTCACGCGGGGCGTTGTCGAGGCGCCCACCTCGCGGGCCGCTGTCGGGGTCGGCGGCGCCGGGGAGGGTTCGCGGCACCGCGGGGTGGGGGGAGGCGGACGGCCCACCCAGGACCAGGAGGCCACCGGACCCACACGGTGTCGACGTGCGGTCCGCTCCGCCGGGAGACGACCGGGTCGAGGACGCGCTCGTCCCCCCGGTGCGTGCCCATCCGCGCGGCGGCGTCGCGGTGGTCCACCACCACCGCGTCCGGTCGGTAGCGGTCGACGACGGCTGGCGCCGCGGCGGCGGTGAGCGCCTCGCGACCCGGGCCGGCGCGAGCCAGCCGGGAGGCGCGGGCACGGGTCCGCCTCCAGCGTCCTCGGCGGCGCGCGTGTCGCGGTGGGGCCGCCAGTGCCGGCCGAGGCGCACCGACGTCCGACCACCACCGGGGAGCGTCGCCGCGTGGAGCGGCACCGGGCCCCGGGCCGACTCCCGGCAGGCGGCGACCAGGCGTTGCCGCCTGTGCGGGTCGAGCCAAGCCGGCACCGGCACCGCGCCCGAGGCGAGTTCGCGTCGGGCGGCGGGAAACAGGGCGCGCACCGAACTCCTCCACCAGGTCGTCCCCCGGCCCTGGGGCGGGCCGACGTCGACCGCACAGTAGCCGCGCCGCCCGACAACCCGTCGGGCAGCACCGGCACGGACCGTGATCGCGACTGTGCGGGCGGCGGCCCCAGCGGCGGGGTCCGGGTGCCGCCAGCGGGCGCCACCGGTGCGCCGTCCGTGTCCGTGCCCGTCCCACCAGGGGCGGGGTTCGCGGGTGTACCGGGCGGGGCGTGCTCGGCGACGCGGGCGTTCCGCCGCCGCGGGGCGGTCGCTCCGGTCCGTTCGAGGCGGGACGGTGCCGGCACGCGGTGGTCGGGACGCGGCGTGGCCGGTCCTGCCTCAGACGGCCGTAGCGAGCGCTCGCGAACGACCCGGTGGTCCGCCCCCGGGTGACCAGCCGCTCACCGGTGACTGCCGGGGCCGGACCGGTGAGCACCCGCTCCGACGGGAGAGGGCCGGAGGGAGTCCGCCATCTCCCGCACCAGCTCGCGCCAGGGAGCCGACGGGAACAACGCCCGCACGGCCTCGTGGTTCCTCCGCAGTGCCTCCACCGCGTCCCGGTCACCGGCCCGCGCCCCGGCCATCCACCGGGACAGCGCCGCCGCCGCGCCACGCGGTTCCGCCGGGTCGGCCACGACGCAGGTGACCCGCCCCTGGTAGACGGACTCGAAGGCGTCGTAGTCGGTGACGGCGCAGGGCACGTCGGCGAGCGCGGCCAGCGCCGGCCCCAGCCCCACCGTCTCGACGTCGGGCAGGTTGGGGGTGAACAGCACGGCGCCGCCGGTGGCCCGGCAGATCCTCAGCAGGTCGATCTCGTCCAGCCGCCAACGGTCGTCCTCCCGGTGACTGGTGAGCGGCACGCCGTCGAGGAAGCGAACGGAACCGGTGACGTCGAGGGCGCGGACGTGGTCGAGGACCTCGGCGGCGTAGGGCGGGTCCTCCTCCACGCTCCCGAAGACCAGCAACGCCGGGTCCGGATCGCCCGCGTCCCTCGCCGTGCGCAGCATCTCGGCGAAGACGGAGACGGAGATCTCCACGCCCTTGACCCGGAACAGGCGGACGGGTACCAGGACGACCGGCTGCCGGTCGGTCAGCCCGTTGTCGACGAGGAACTCCCGGTGGCGCGCGTCCAGCTCCGGGGACTCGGGCAGGACCGGGAGCACGTTGGGGGTGACCCGGGGTCGCGATGCCGTGGGGTAGCCGGCGGCCTCCTCGGCGAGGCCCTCGGTGACCACCGCCCACCGGTCGCTCGGGAGCCCTCCCGGCACCGGCGTCAGGCTGTTCGGCGCGGGTGGGTAGAAGCGCGCATCCCCCTCGGGGATGGCGCAGCTGCCGAAGAGGTCGTGGTCCCAGTAGAGGACACCGCCGGGCCTCCCGTCCCGCCAGTAGCGGGCGGCCGCCCGTCGGAGCGCCAGGTTCACCGGCACCGCGTCCGAGAGCGTCAGGTTGACCGCGATCACCCAGTCGATGTCGTGGTCGGACAACCACCTCGTGAAGTGCTCCTCGTAGGGGCGCGCGAGGCGGTCGATCCGCTCGCGCAGCCGTCGGGTCTCGACTTCGGAGAGGGTGGCGGCCCGTGCGACGGCGAGGCGGATCTCCGTCAGCTCCGCCATCAGGCTGGTGCGTTCCTGGTCCACCGGTACGGCGTCGGTGACCGTGAGCCAGTGGGGGTAGCGGGAACCAGCCATGCCCCTCGGGAAGTAGTCGGCCTTGTCCGCCCGCCACGAATAGCCGAGGTCGGCGGCCACCGGGGTGTGCAGCACGCCGTCGTCGACGGCGTGGTCCACGACGTTCCGGAAGACGGTGAGCAGTCCGCTCACCGGGAGGCCGTCACCCGACACCAGACCCCACCGCATCATCGAGCCCACGCACCGCCGTTCCTCGTCAGGGACTCTCCGGCGGCGGCGGCCCCCGAACGTCCTCCCCTCCCGGACCCCGGTCCTCGGTCCGCGTCGTGTTCTCCGGTCGAGCACGACGGATTCGAGGCTAACGCTGGTAAACGACGATGACAATGGCGCTCAGGTGAGCGCATTTCGAGGAGGTGGCGCAGGGAATGCCGATGTCTCACGTGGTCGGTCCCGTTCCTGGCCGGAGCCGCGAGGATTCTCGAGCGAGTCGTGGAATCCGGTTTAGGAGTCCGGGTAGTGCCAGGGAGTGGAGAGGGGAGGCGTGTCGCCAATCGAGACGAGTCGTGAACGACGAGTGGGTGCGGGGGAGCGCGGGTTCCCGGTCCGCGAGCGTGGCGGAAGGTCACGGTGACGGGGTGTCGGGAGCGGGGTGCTGAGGTGAATTCCGTAATACCGTCGGCGCCTCGGGTGGTGCTCGGGTCCCTCCCGGCTGCCTCGGCTCATTTCATGACCAGCAGTTCGTTTTCCGCTCGTGCCGGGAGTCGGGCGGCCGCCGCCGTGAGCACGCTCCGTGCCCAGACGCGCTCCGCCTGGTCCAGTCCTCCTCGTCGTACGGCGCCCTGGAGGCGCTGCCACACCCCGGCGTTCGACCACTCCTGGAAGCGGCGGTGGGCGGTGGGTGCGGACACGGAGAAGGACGCCGGGAGGTCGCGCCAGGCGCAGCCGCTGGTCAGGACGAACACGATCGCCGTGAGGACGGCCCGCTCGTTGACCCGGGCCCGCCCGCCGCCCTGTGGGCGAGGTCTCGGGGTGGGCAGCGTCGGTTCGACCAGCTCCCACAGCCAGTCGGGTACCAGGCGTCGGGCCAGGTCTCCTGGTGCGGCCTTGGTGTCACGCACGTTCACGGGCACTCCTGACGTCATGGGTGGGCGCGGTGGTGGGGGAGCGTGGCGGGCGGGGCGATCTCGCCGGGTCCGGGCCGGGCGGGGCTGGGGCACCGGGAGGGAGCCGGTGCCGGACGCCGGCGCACGACGGTGTGCGGGCAGGTCGGACCCGCGCGCCGCCGAGACCCGTCCGAGGGTCGACCGGTGGACGCGCGGTACGGCTGATCATGGCCCCGTTCGGGGTAACCGTACGTGGTCGCTGGTCCTGTGGGACAGCCGCCGCCCGGGTGATGGAACGGCGTCAGCGGATCGTGGCTGCCGACGGGTCGCGGACTGGGGATTTGGAGGGTCAGGATGTGAGGGTGCTTCGTATTCTTTGGGTGTCCGCTCGCCGAATGTGGCGGAGAATTCGGGAATAATGGCAGGTGTGGGATGGTGCCAATTGAGATGTCCCCTGCGGTTGGCTAAAGGGTGTCGGCGTCCGGGGTCGTGATTGTCGACCGAGCAATAACATACCCCCCTGCTCCCCCTAATGGGTGCATTGTTGAAGATTGCGTATAGCCCAATTGTGCAGCCCGTTGCTCGTGTGGGAGTATGCCTGCGCGGAAATGGTTCACATGGTCCGTAACTCGCAGGGAGTAGTAGCTCGCCGAACCAGTGGCAAACGAGTGTTGGTCAGTTTCCTACCTGATCTCCCATGTGACGCGTCGGAGGCTCACGTCTACGCGCGGTGCTGTGGGGCACCTGGGAGTGATGGCGCCGCGACCGCTGCGCCTCCGGAGTCCTTGCTTCGGAACGCAAGCTCCTTCGACGTCGAAGGCGGTCACCGGCGTTCCGTGTACCCGTTTCGCGTCCTGCCCACAGCGTGTTCGAGGTCCCGGCGCCACTGACCGTGGTCGGCCGCCGGTGCCGGTGACCTTGTCCGGCCGCCCGGCCAACAGCGCGGGCAGCCCACGCCCACTCTTCCCCGGCGCCGTCACGAGGTAACACGGCGCCACGACCCGAGGACTTCACGGTGACGGATTTAGGTAACGCCCCAACCGGCGACAGGATCGCGATCATCGGTATCGGTTGCCGGCTGCCCGGCGGCGCTTCCGACTACCGGACGTTCTGGCAGAACCTCCTGGCCGGCAAGGACTGCATCACCGACACCCCGGCCGACCGGTACGACGTGCGGACGCTCGGCAGCCGCGACAAGGCCAAGCCCGGACGCCTGGTCGGCGGCCGAGGTGGGTACATCGACGGCTTCGACGAGTTCGACCCCGCCTTCTTCGGGATCAGCCCGCGTGAGGCCGAGCACATGGACCCCCAGCAGCGGAAGCTGCTGGAGGTGTCCTGGGAGGCGCTCGAGGACGGCGGGCAACGCCCCGGTGAACTCGCCGGCCGCGACATCGGTGTCTTCGTCGGTGCCTTCACCCTCGACTACAAGATCCTCCAGTTCGCCGACCTCAGCTTCGAGACCCTCGCGGCCCACACCGCGACCGGCACGATGATGACGATGGTGTCGAACCGGATCTCCTACTGCTTCGACTTCCGGGGACCCAGCGTCTCGATCGACACCGCGTGCAGCTCCTCGCTGGTCGCGGTGCACCTGGCCTGCCAGAGCCTGCGCCGGGGTGAGACCGAGCTCGCGCTGGCCGGCGGCACCCTGCTGCACCTCACCCCGCAGTACACCATCGCGGAGACCAAGGGCGGGTTCCTGTCGCCGGACGGCCGGTCCCGCACCTTCGACGCGTCGGCCAACGGCTACGTCCGTGCCGAGGGAGTCGGAGTGGTCGCGCTCAAGCTCCTCGACGAGGCGATCCGGGACGGCGACCCCATCCACGCCGTCATCACAGCCAGCGGTGTCAACCAGGACGGCCGGACCAACGGCATCACGGTCCCCAACCCGGACGCCCAGGTCAGCCTCATCGAACGGGTCTGCGCGGACGCGGGCATCCGACCGGGCGACCTCCAGTACATGGAGGCCCACGGCACCTCCACCCCCGTGGGTGACCCGATCGAGGCCAACGCGCTCGGCCGCGCCCTCGCCGTCGGGCGGGCACCCGGAACGCGCTGCTACGTCGGCTCGGTCAAGACGAACATCGGGCACACGGAGTCCGCCGCTGGGATCGCCGGCCTCATCAAGACGGTGCTGTGCCTGGAGAACCGGACGATCCCGCCGCACATCAACCTGGACCAGGTCAACCCGGCCATCGACCTCGACTCCCTGCCCTATGAGATCCCCACCTCGGTCACCGACTGGCCCGAGCACGAGGGGCCGGCCCGCGCCGGGGTCAACTCCTTCGGCTTCGGCGGCACCAACGCCCACGTCCTGCTCGAGGAGGCACCGGTCCGCGCGTCCGGTGTGGAGCGTTCCACGCCCGGGGAGTTCGGCATCCTGCCCCTGACCGCCCGTGACCCCGAGGCGCTGCCCGAGCTCGCCGGGAACATCCGGGCCGAACTCGCGCGTGACCACGAACCCGTCAGCCTCGCCGACCTCGGCCACACCCTCGCCCGCCGCCGCCAGCACCTGGAGCACCGCCTGTCGGTCGTCTACTCGTCCCGGGAGTCCCTCCAGGACCGCCTCGCCGAGTTCGCCAGGGGCGAGGCGCACCCACACCTGCTCGTCGACCAGTGCCGGGACGCGGGGGACCGCCGGTTGGCCTGGGTGTTCACCGGCATGGGACCGCAGTGGTGGGCGATGGGCCGCCAGCTCTTCGAGTCGGAGCCGGTGTACCGCGAGGCCGTGGAACGGTGTGACGCCGCGCTCCGGCTGTTCGCAGACTGGTCGTTGATCGAGGAGATGAACGCCAGCGAGTCCGACTCCCAGATGGCCGAGACCTGGCTGGCGCAGCCGGCGAACTTCGCGGTCCAGGTCGGGTTGGCGGCCCTCTGGAGATCCCGGGGAGTCCACCCCGACGCGATCGTCGGCCACAGCACCGGGGAGATCGCCGCCTTCCACGAGGCCGGCGTCTACACCCTGGAGGACGCGGCGCGGGTCGCCGTGCACCGGTCCCGGCTCCAGCAGAAGCTGGTCGGGACCGGCACGATGCTCGCCGTCAGCCTGGCCGAGGAGGAGGCCGCCCGCCGGGTCGCCCCCTACGGCGACCGGGTCTCGATCGCCGCCGTCAACAGCCCGACCGGGATGACCCTGGCCGGCGACCAGGACGCGCTGGCCGAACTGGCCGGCGCGCTGCGGGACGAGCAGATCTTCGCGAAGTTCCTCACCGTCCGGGTGCCCTACCACAGCGCTCGCATGGACCCGATCAAGGAGGACCTCCTCTCCTCCCTCTCCGAGCTCGACCCGCGCCCTGCCCAGCTCCCGCTCTACCTGACCGGCGAGGAGGGACGGGCCCACGGCACGGAACTCGACGGCGGCTACTGGTGGAAGAACGTCCGCGACAGCGTCCGGTTCCGGGCCGCCGTCGACCGGATGGCCGCCGACGGGTACAGCGTGTTCCTGGAGGTCGGGCCGCACCCGGTCCTCGCCCACTCCATCAGGGAATGCCTCGGCGAGCACGGGGTGGACGGCCGCACGATCCCCTCGATCCGACGGCAGGAGGGCGAGGTCGAGCGGTTCACCCAGTCACTCGCCGCGCTGCACAACCTGGGCGTGGCCATCGACTGGGCGACGATCCACCCCACCGGGTCCACCGTGGCCCTGCCCCGCTACCCCTGGCGGCGCGACCGCTACTGGGTGGAACCGGAACCGGTCCGCCAGATCCGGCTCGGCGAGGTCGACCACCCGCTGCTCGGCCGCCGCACCGGCAACGCCGAGCCGACCTGGGAGGCGCGGCTCGACGTCGAGACCGTGCCCTATCTGGACGACCACCGCATCCAGGGCAACGCGTTGTTCCCCGCCGCCGGCTACGTCGAGATGGCGCACCAGGCGGTCCGCGCGCTGACGGGAGGGGCGCGGGCCACCGTCGCGGACGTCGAGCTCCGCAAGGCCCTCTTCCTGCCCGACTCCGAGGTGCGCACCGTCCAGTTCTCCCTCTCCTCCTCCGGCGCCGAGTTCCGGATCGCGACGGTCGCCGACGCCGGAGCGGAACCCACCGTGCACGCCACCGGGGTGGTCCGGGCCGGCCAGCGTCGACGCCTCAGCTCCACCCTGGACGTCGACCTCGTCCGCGACCGGGCGAGCCGGCACCTGGACGCCACGGCGTGCTACACGGGACTGGCCGAGGTCGGCTACCACTACGGCCCTGCCTTCCAGGGCATCGAGGAGGTGTGGATCGGGTCCGGGGAGGCCCTCGCCCGGATCCGGCCGACCCGGGACCTGGGCGCGGACGCCGAGGACCACCACCTGCACCCGGTCCTGCTCGACTCCTGCTTCCAGACGCTGCTCACCCCCTTCGTGCTGGGCGCGGAGGCCGAACGGCTCGACACCGGGATCAGACTGCCCCTCTCCATCGGCGAGGTCCGCGTCGACCCGGTGGGTGACCGTGCGCTGTGGGCGCACGCGCGGCTGGGCGTCGGTGACGGTGACGAGCTCATCGGCGACATCGACCTCTACACCGAGGACGGCACCCCGCTCGGCCGCGTCAGCGACTTCCGGGCCGCCGACGTCGAGAAGGCCTCCACCGCCGTCAGCGTCTCCACGATCGACGGGTGGCTGGCCACCCCCACCTGGGTCGAGGCCCCGTGGGAGCACGACCGGACCGCCGACACCCCAGCGGCGCCGGGGAACTGGCTGATCCTCGCGGACCGGGGTGGGCTGGGCGAGGCCCTGGCCGCCCTGGTCACCGGGCGGGGCGGGCGAGCGCACCTGGTGCGACCCGGGCCGGGTTACACGCTGGGCGCCGAGCGACCGGAGTCGACCGTCGCCCCCGGATCCCGGACCGACCTGCGCGCGTTGCTGGCCGACACCGCCGCCGACGGCGGCTTCGACACCGTCGTCCACCTGTGGAACCTCGACCTGCCCCACCTCGCCGACACCGGCCGGGAGGACCTCGCCGAGCACACCAGCCTCGGTGCCTACACCCTCCTCGCTCTCGCCCAGGCCCTGACGGACGAGGGGGCCTCCGCCCGCCTCCACGTGGTCACCCGGGGCACTCAGGCCGTACGCGCCGACGAGGCCGTCGAGCCGCTGGGCGCGCCTTCCTGGGGCGTGGCACGGGTCCTCTGGTACCAGGAGCTCGTCGACAACCGGGGCAAGCTGGTCGATCTCGACCCGGGCGCCCAGCACACCGGGCCGGACCTCCACGCCGAGGCCGAGGCCCTGCTGCGGGAACTCGCGGTCGACGACGAGCACGAGGTCGCGTTGCGCGGCGACCAGCGGCACACCAACCGGCTCCGCCCGCCCGAGAACCTGACCCGGCCGCTGCCGCCCCGGCTCCGCGCCGACGGCAGCTACCTGGTCACCGGCGCGTTCGGCGCGCTCGGGCGCCTGCTGTGCCGGACCCTGGTCCACCGGGGGGCGCGCCGGCTCGTCCTCGTGGCCAGGAGGACGCTGCCCGACCGGTCCCGCTGGAGCGAACTGGACCCGTCCACCCGCGAGGCCGAGACCGTCCGGTTCGTGCGCGAGCTGGAGGCGCTGGGCGCCCAGCCGGTCATCGCCCCCGTCGACGTGACGGACGAGGACGCGCTGTCGTCCTGGCTGGTCGAGCACCGCCGGAGCGGCGCCCCGCCCATCCGCGGTGTCTTCCACCTCGCCGGTCACGTCCGGGACACCCTCCTGCCCGAGATGGACCGGGACACCTTCGACGCGGTGCACGACCCCAAGGTCGTGGGCGGCTACCTGCTGCACAAGCACCTGCTCGACGACCCCGTCGAACACTTCGTCCTGTTCGCCTCGATCGCCTCGCTGCTCACCACGGCCGGGCAGAGCAACTACGCGGCCGGCAACGCCTTCCTCGACGCGCTCGCGCACCACCGGCGCGCCCAGGGGCTCCCCGCGCTCAGCGTCGACTGGGGGCCGTGGGCCACGGGCATGATCGAGGAACTCGGCCTGATCGAGCACTACCGGGTCAGCCGGGGGATGAGTTCCCTCGCCCCCGAGGCCGGGATGGCCGTCCTGGAGAGGGTCCTCGGTCTGGACCAGGCCCAGCTGCTGGTCGCCACGGTGGTGGACTGGCCGGTGTTCCTCGCCTGGTACACGACGCCACCGCCCCTGGTCGCCGACCTGGCCGCATCCGGAGGCGCCGGATCCACCGCCGGGACCAGCAGCTTCCTCGACGAGTTCCGCGCCGCGGACGAGGAGCTGCGGCGTGATCTGCTCGGTGCCCGCTTCACCGAGATCACCTCCTCGGTGCTGCGGGTGCGCTCCGACCAGGTGGAACCCGACTCGAGCCTGAACACGTTGGGGCTGGACTCGCTGCTGGCGATGGAGTTGCGCACCCGACTGCACACGGAGCTCGGTGTCGCGTTGCCGGTCGTGGCCCTGCTCAGCAGCTCACCGATCGAGGAACTGCTCGACGGCCTGCACACGCAGGTCCGCGACCTCGTCGCCGAGGACGGCGACCAGGGCCCGGATGCCACCGTCATCGAGGTGTACCAGGACGAGGGCGAGTACCCCCTCACGCAGAACCAGAAGGCGCTGTGGTTCCTCAAGCAGCTGCACCCCGACGGTTTCGCCTACAACATCGGCGGTGCCGTGGAGGTCCGCACCGAGCTCGAACCGGAACTCATGTTCGAGGCGGTCCGGGCGCTGATCGACCGGCATCCCAGCCTGCGCACGAACTTCCTGCTGCGGGACGGGCAGGCCGTCCAGCGGGTCTCCCCGCGCGCGGAGGCCGACGTCGCCCTGTTCGACGTGGCCGACACGGCGTGGCCCGAGATCTACCAGATGATCATCGACGAGTACCGCAGGCCCTACGACCTGGAGCGGGATCCGCTGGTCCGGTTCCGCCTGTTCCGCCGAGGGCCGGACCGCTGGCTGATCATGAAGGCCGTCCACCACATCATCTCGGACGCGATCTCCACCTTCACCTTCATCGAGGAGCTCCTCGCCACCTACGAGACGATGCGGGCCACCGGGCGGAGCACGGCCGACGCCGAGCTGCTCGCGGCGGCCGGGTTGGCCCCGGTCGGCGCCCGGTACCTCGACTTCCTGAACTGGCAGAACCGGTTCCTGGCGAGCGCGGACGCGCGCCGGATGCGCGAGTACTGGCTCAACCACCTGCCGGCCGAGGTACCGATCCTGAACCTGCCCACCGACAAGCCCCGGCCACCGGTGCAGACCCACAACGGCGCCTCGGAGTTCTTCACGCTCGACGAGGACCTCACCGCCCGGGTGCACGCACTGGCCCGGGAGCACAACGTCACGGTCTTCGTGGTGCTCATCGCCGCCTACTACCTGCTGCTCCAGCGCCACTCCGGGCAGGACGAGGTGATCGTCGGCAGCCCGGTCACCGGGCGGACCGAGCAGCAGTTCTCCTCCGTCTACGGGTACTTCGTCAACCCGCTGCCGCTGCACGTCGACCTCGGGGGCGCGCCCTCCGTCACCGAACTCCTGGACCGGGTCCGCGGCACGGTCCTCAACGGACTCGACAACCAGGAGTACCCCTTCGTGCTGCTGGTGGACGAGCTCGGTCTCCAGCACGACCCCAGCCGCTCCGCCGTGTTCCAGGCGATGTTCATCCTCCTCGTCCACCGGGTGGCCACCGAGAAGTACGGCTACCGACTCGACTACATCGACCTCCCCGAGGAGGAGGGACAGTTCGACCTCACCCTCTCCGCCTACGAGGACGAGGCCGAGCACCGCTTCCACTGCGTCTTCAAGTACAACACCGACCTCTTCCTCCCCAGGACCATGCGGCGACTGGCGGAGCACTACGTCAACCTGCTGACCGGGCTGACCTCGGCGGCGCCCGCCGAGCCGGTCGACCGGCTGCCGCTGTTGGGTACCGAGGAACGAGCGGAGATCCTCGACGGCTGGAGCGGGGCGAACCGGATCGAGGCGGCCGCCCGCCGCCCGGTCCACGACCTCATCGCCGAGGCGGCGGCCAGGACGCCCGACGCCGTCGCGGTCTCCCTGCCCGTCGAGGACGGCCCCAGCCAGCAGCTGCGGTACGGGGAACTGATGCGGAGGGCCGACGAGATCGCCGGCCACCTGCGGGCCAGGGGAGCGCGCCCCGGAGCGGTGGTCGCGCTCTGCCAGGAGAAGTCACCCGAGCTGATCTGCACCGTCCTGGCCGTGCTCCGCACCGGCGCCGCCTACCTGCCCCTCGACCCCGGGTACCCGGCCGAGCGCCTCGACTACATGGTCAGCACGGCCTCCGCCGCGCTGGTCGTCGCCGACCCGCCGGTCCGCGACCGGCTCACCGCGCTGCCCTGCGCGGTGGTCACCCTCGACGAGCTCGCCGCCGACCCCGACCCCGGGTTCGTGCCGGCACCGGTCGACCTCGACTCGCCGGCCTACGTCATCTACACCTCCGGATCCACCGGCAGGCCCAAGGCGGTGCGGGTCAGCCACCGCAACCTCGCCTCGGTCCAGGAGGCCTGGCGCACCGAGTACCGGCTCGACGACGAGGTGCGGGTGCACCTCCAGATGGCCAGCTTCTCCTTCGACGTCTTCACCGGTGACCTCGTCCGCGCCCTCTGCTCCGGCGGAACCCTGGTGCTGGTGGACCGCGACCTGCTGTTCGACACGGCACGTCTGCACCGGACGATCCTCGCCGAGCGGGTGGACTGCGGCGAGTTCGTCCCCGCGGTCGTGCGGACCCTGGCGACCTACTGCGAGAACGAGGGGGAGCGGCTCGACTCCCTCCGCCTGCTGATCGTCGGTTCCGACGCCTGGAAGGTCGAGGAGTACCAGCGGCTGCGGAACCTGTGCGGGCCCAGCACCCGCCTGGTGAACTCCTACGGGCTGAGCGAGACCACCATCGACAGCGCCTACTTCGAGGGTTCGGTGGACCACCTCGAACCCGGACAGATGGTCCCGATCGGACGGCCGTTGCCCGGCAGTGAGCTGTACATCCTGGACGAGCGCGGCGAACCGACCCCCGCGGGGGTGCCGGGCGAGCTGTGGATCGGCGGCGAGGGCGTGTCCGACGGCTACGTCGGTGACCCGGAGCAGACCGACGCGCGCTTCGTCACCCGGGTGCTCGGCACGGCACCGGACGCCCCGGCGCTGCGGCTGTACCGCACCGGCGACCTCGCCCGCTGGGACACGGCTGGGGGGGTGGAACTGCTCGGCAGGGTCGACAACCAGGTCAAGGTGCACGGTCACCGCATCGAGACCGGCGAGATCGAGTCCCGGCTCACCTCGTGGGACGGGCTGTCCGAGGCCGTGGTCACCGTGCGCGCGGACGGCCGGGGGGAGAACGTCCTCTGCGCCTACTGCGTCGCCGTGCCCGACGTCGGGTTCGACCGGCGCGAGCTGCGCAGGCACCTCGCCGAGTACCTGCCCACCTTCATGATCCCCACCCACCTCGTCGAGCTGGACGCGCTGCCCCTCACCCCCAACGGGAAGGTCGACATCGCCGCCCTCCCGGCCCCGGACGGCGCCGACGACGAACAGCCCTACGAGCCCCCCACCACCCTGTACGAGGTCAGGATGGCCGCGCACTGGGAAGCACTGCTCGGCGTGGAGCGGGTCGGCCTCCACCACGACTTCTTCGAACTGGGCGGCGGGTCGATCAAGCTGATCGAACTGATCTACCACCTCCAGAACGAGTTCGCGGTCAGCATCCCCGTGAGCCAGCTCTTCCGGGTCACGACCCTGCACGGCATGGCCAGCGCGGTGCAGGACATCGTGACGGGTCGGACCGAGGGAGCGCTGCCCTACCTGCGGTTCAACCCCGACCGGGACGACACCGTCTTCTGCTTCCCACCGGCCGGCGGGCACGGTCTGGTCTACCGGCAGTTCGCGGCCCAGCTCGACGAGTACCGGCTCGTGGCCTTCAACTACCTCACCGGGGACGACAAGGTGGGTCGCTACGCCGACCTGGTCGAGTCCCTGCGGGAGGAGGGCCAGCTGCTCCTCCTGGGGTACTCCCTCGGCGGGAACCTCGCCTACGAGGTGGCCAGGGAACTGGAGGCCCGGGGCCGCGTGGTGCGGGAGGTGGTGATCCTCGACTCGCACCGGCTGACCGAGACCTTCGAACTGGCCGAGGAACACCTGGCGGTCTTCCAGGAGGAGCTCAGCGACCACCTGAGGCGGCACACCGGTTCCGACATCGTGAGCAAGGAGACGATGAGCCAGGCCAGGGACTACCTGGAGTTCTCCAGCCGCACCCCCAACACCGGCACGATCGTCGCCCCGATCACCCTCGTCTCGGACCAGGACCGCGTGGACTCCTACGCGGCCACCGCCCCGGGCAGCTGGTACGGCGGCTCCAGGACCCGCACCACCGTGCTGCGCGGATCGGGCACGCACGCGGAGATGCTCGACCAGGAGCACGCCGAGGCCAACGCCGACCTGCTGCGCGTCCTGCTGGCCGGGGGTGTCGTCGATGCCGCGTGAGAGGCGACCGGTGTGGGAACGCCGCGATCCCGTGCCAGGCGAACCGCCCCGGGTGATCATCATCGGCGCGGGTGTCAGCGGGATGGCGACCGGCTGCTACGGCCAGATGAGTGGCCTGGAGACCCGGATCTTCGAGAAGCACGTCCTGCCGGGCGGTTGTTGCACCGCCTGGGCCCGCGAGGGCTACGTCTTCGACTACTGCATCGAGTGGTTGATCGGAACGGCGCCGGGCAACGACGCCAACCAGGTGTGGCGGGAACTCGGGGCGCTGGACGGCAAGACCATCACCAACTTCGAGATGTTCAACCGGGTCGTCGACGAGGACGGGCGGGAGGTCATCTTCTACAACGACCCGGACCGCCTCGAACGGCACCTCACCGAGCTGTCCCCGGTGGACGCGCCGCTGATCCGGTCCTTCTGCCGGGACCTGCGGCGGTTCACCGAGTTCGAGCTGTACCCCTTCCTCACGCCGCCGCCCCTCCGGACCCTGCGGGAGCGGCTCCGGACCCTGCGCACCGTGCTTCCCCGCTTCCGGCTGTTCTGGCGGACCGCGGCGACGCAGATGCACACCTTCGCCGACCGGTTCCAGGACCCGTTGTTGCGCCGTGCGTTCCGCAACATCTTCTTCCAGGACCCCGAGACGTTCCCGGTGCTGCCGTTCCTGTTCAACATGGCCAGCGCCTACCACCAGAACGCGGGGTTCCCCCAGGGCGGCTCGCTGGGCCTGGCGCGTTCCATCGAGGACCGCTACACCGGTCTGGGCGGGCGGATCGACTACCGGAGCCGGGTGGAGCGCGTCCTGGTCGAGGACGGCCGGGCGGTCGGAGTGGAGCTGAAGGGAGGTGAGCGGCACTACGCCGACCACGTCGTCTCGGCCTGCGACGGGCAGACGACGATCTACCAGCTGCTCGGCGGCGAGTACACCAGCCCCCGGGTCGAGCGCCTCTACGACGAACTGATCGACCGGCCGGGGATCCTGTTCCCCGCGGTGGTGTCGGCCTTCGTCGGGGTGGACGGCCAGTTCGACGCGGCCGACCCGCACAGCTCCACCTACCTGCTCAGCGACCAGGAGGCGGAGCGGCTGCCCGGGGCCCTCCAACCCAGCCTGGTCGTGCAGCTGCGCTCGCACTACTCGGAGGGATTCGCGCCACCGGGCAAGTCGGTCATCCACTGCACCTACTTCAGCGACTTCCACTACTGGGCCGAGCTGCGGAGCACCGACCGGAAGGCCTACTGGGCCAGGAAGCGCGAACTCGCCGACTTCGTGCGTACGGTGCTCGTGGACCGCCTGCCGCACCTGCGGGACCGGATCGAACTCGTGGACATCGCCTCGCCCGCGACGACGCTGCGCTACACCGGGAACCACGTCGGCAGCATCCTCGCGTGGAAGGCGTTCTCCGACGCGGAGGACGTCGCCAACGAGCTGATCGCGAAGGACCGGATGCGACTGCCCGGTCTGGCGAACTTCTGGATGACCGGGCAGTGGGTGGGAATGGGGGGGCTGATCCGGGCCGCCTCCACGGGCCGGTTCGTCACCCAGTACCTCTGCGCCGAGCTGGGGCTGGGGTTCCGGGCCGAGGAGAGCGCCAACGTCGAGCCGTGGCATCCCGACCGCCTCGGTTCCCTGCCCCAACTCGACCAACGGCCCGTGCGGTAGCCAGGCGCCGGTGAACCAAGGAGCCACCACGCATGCCCAGCCCAGAGCACACACGAAAGACGATGATCATCATTGGCGCGGGCCTCGGCGGTCTGTCCACGGGGTGCTACGCGCAGATGAACGGCTACGAGTCCCGGATATTCGAGATGCACGAGATCCCCGGTGGGTGCTGCACCGCCTGGGACCGAGGGAACTACACCCTCGACTGCTGCATCAGCTGGTTGCTCGGCAACGGCCCCGGCAACGAGATGCACCAGATCTGGTTGGAGCTCGGCGCCCTCCAGGGCAAGGAGATGCGCCACTTCGACGTCTTCAACATCGTCCGGGGCCGGGACGGCCGAGCGGTCTACTTCTACTCCGACCCCGACCGGTTGGAGGCCCACCTGCTGGAGCTCTCCCCTGGGGACGCCCGGCTGATCCGGGACTTCTGCCACGGACTGCGCAGGTTCCGCAAGGCCATCAACGTGTACCCGTTCCTGAAACCGGTCGGGTTGATGACGACCTGGCAGAAGTTGCGCATGTTCGCCTCCTTCGCCCCCTACTTCAACACGGTCCGCAAGTCCATCTCCGTGCTGATGTCGGACTACTCGTCGAAGTTCAGGGACCCCCTGCTGCGCGAGGCCTTCAACTTCATCCTCTACGAGCGGCACCCCGCCTTCCCGGTGTTGCCGTTCTACTTCCAGCTCGCCTCCCACGCCAACCAGTCCGCCGGGGTGCCCGAGGGCGGGTCCCTCGGGTTGGCGACCTCCATCGAACAGCGCTACCGCCGGCTGGGTGGCACGGTCACCTACAACGCGAAGGTCGAGGAGATCCTCGTCGAGAACGACACCGCGGTGGGCGTCCGACTCAGCGACGGGCGGGAGGAACGGGCCGACATCGTGGTCTCCGCCGCCGACGGCCACACCACGATGACCAAGTTCCTCAAGGGGCGCTACCTGAACGAGGAGTACCGGCAGCTCTACACCGACACGATCACCAAACCCGGCATGGTCTTCCCCGGGTACTTCACCCTGTTCCTCGGTCTCCGGCGGCCCTTCCCTGAGGGCGACCCGTGCACGACGTACCTGTTGGAGGACGAGGAGGCGAAGGACCTCCTCGGCATCCGCCACGCCAGCATCAACGTGCAGTTCCGGAGCCGGCACTACCCGGAGTTGTCCCCGGAGGAGACCAGCGTCGTCTACGCCACGTACTTCTGCGACATCGAGCCGTGGCGGGAGATCGCGGAGGGGCCGGCGCAGCAGGTGCGCGTCCGCCGAGGGGAGGAGCTGCACACCCTCCCGGTCCGACGGGGGCGCGAGTACCACCAGGCCAAACGCCGGGTTCGGGACGCCATCACCCGCTTCCTGGAGGAGCGGTACCCGGGTCTCACCGAGGCGGTGGCCGTCCGCGACATGTCCACCCCGCTCACCCAGGTCCGGTACACGGGCAACTACGACGGCACGGTCCTCGGGTGGCAGCCGTTCGTGGACAGCGGCGAGACGCTGGAGGAACTGGTGAAGAAGTACGGGCCCGGGCTCCCCGGGCTGCGCAACTTCTACCAGTCCGGGGTGTGGGCGACCACGGGCGGCCTGATCCGCGCTGGAGCGGCGGGACGACACGTCATGCAGTTCGTGTGCCGGGACGACGGCCGGGAGTTCACCGCGAGCGTCGACGAGTCGGCGCCCCCACCGACCCATGTGGTCATTCCCGTTGGACCGGCGGCCGCGCCCGCCGCGGCGCCGAATACCGAGATCACCGTGACAGGGAGTGTGCGTTGAAGGTCGAGAAGTGGGTGGTTCGCGAGCACGTCGAGGGTGTCCCCGACGTCGGACGGGTCTACGAGAAGGTCGTCGAGGAGGTGGACGTCCGCCTCCGGGACCACGAGATGCTGCTGCGGACCCTGTACGTCTCGGTGGATCCCTACCTGCAAGGGATCGCGCTGGACACCCCGGTGGGCAACCACATGGGCGCCGACTCCGTGATGGAGGTCGTGGAGGCCGGGCCCCGCGCACCGCACCGGGTGGGGGACCTGGTGCAGGGGTTCGGGGGCTGGCGCAGCCACCTCGTCAGTGACGGTGCGGCCGAGCTGTGGCAGACCGGGACGTTCCCGATGGTGTTCCCCGACTACCGGCGGCTGGACCCAGCCTGGTATGACGAGACCCTTCCGCTGTCCACCGCCCTGGGCGTGCTCGGCGGGCCGGGCATGACGGCCTGGGGGATCATGAACAGGTTCATGACCGTCTCACCGGGCCAGACCATGGTCGTCAGCGGTGCCTCGGGGTCCGTCGGATCGCTGGTGGGGCAGCTCGCGAAGCGGGCCGGAGCCCGGGTGGTGGGCACGACGAGTTCGCCCGAGAAGTCCGACTACCTGCGGGAGCTCGGGTTCGACGAGGTGGTCCACTACAGCCAGGGCGATGACGCCGAGTCGGTGCGCGCCGCCCTGGCGGCGGCGGCGCCCGACGGGGTCGACCGGTACGTGGACTGCCTCGGCGGCAACGTCACCGACGCGGTCTTCGACCAGCTGAACGTCTACAGCCAGGTCGCGGTGTGCTGGCAGTGGGCGGCGCAGATCGCCAACGAGCACGTGGGACCCCGTCTTCTGCCGTACATCATGTTCCCCCGCACCACCATCCGAGGGATCTTCTCGTTGGAATGGTTCACCGACGAGAACTGGGCCGCGCTGCACGAGGAACTGGGCGGGCTGGTGCGCCGGGGCGAGATCACCTACCACCAGACCGTCCGGCACGGTTTCGACGAGATCCCCGCCGCCTACCGGAGCCTCTACGTCGACCGGGACGTGAACCGGGGCAAGGTCCTCGTCGAGCTCTGAACCGGCGCCGGGGCCCGGCTCGCCTGGTCCGGGCGCCGGCCGGTCGTGCCCGTTCGGGCGGGCCTCGGCCGTCGCGGGGTGACCAGGATCTCGGGGCGGCTGGTCCTGGACTCGTCCCGGGGGCGCGACCGGCCTGAGCCTGGCGGGCCGTGCGTCCCGCCCCCACTCGGCGGGAGCCGCCGAGTGGGGGATCGTCCTCGGTCGAGGTCCCGACCGGCGGTGTGGGCGCGGCGGGACCCGGCGGATCCTCGTGGCGTCGTGCGGCAGGGCGTCCGGTTCCGCGTCGTTCGGGACCGCGCGTTGGCCGGGCGGCCCGGCCAACGCGGCCGCCCTTCCGGCATCCGCGAGTCGGCGACGCCGGAGGCCCGGAGCTTCCTTCTTCCTTGTGCTCGCCGTCGCTTCAGTGTCAACCAAATTCAAGCTTCGAGCGCTCCCGCGAAGCCGATGCCACCACCCCACGCGCTCAGCCACCCTCCGGCGCCCTCCCGCAGCGGTTCCCCGTCCCGGCACCAGCTCCCACCCACCCCTCGTCGAGCGCTGCGGAGAGGAGGAGGAACCGGCAGGATGAACGCCGAACCCTGGACCCCGGGATGCCGGAACGAGGTGCGGTGATGAGGCTTGACCTGACCGGCCGGACCGCGCTGGTCACGGGCTCCACGCAGGGCATCGGGGCCGCGATCGCCGTGGGCCTGGCGCAGGCCGGGGCGCGGGTCGCGGTCAACGGGCGGCGACCCGGGACGGTGGCCGAGGCGGCGGACCGGGTCCGAACCGAGGTACCCGGTGCCGACGTGGTGCCCGCTCCCGCTGACGTGACCACCCCCGAGGGAGCGGCCGCGCTCACCGAACTGCTGCCCGAGGTGGACATCCTCGTCAACAACCTCGGCGTCTTCGGAGCCCAGCCGGCTCTGGAGATCAGTGACGCCGAGTGGCGCGGGTACTTCGACACCAACGTGCTGAGCGGCGTGCGACTCACCCGGTCCTGTCTGCCGGGGATGATGCGGCGGGAGTGGGGGCGGGTGCTCCACGTCGCCAGTGATTCGGCCATCGTGATCCCCGAGGAGATGATCCACTACGGCGTGTCCAAGACCGCCCTGCTCGGGGTGGCGCGGGGTTTCGCCAAGGCGGCCGCCGGCAGCGGAGTCACGGTGAACTCGGTGATCGCCGGTCCCACGCGCACCCGGGGCGTCGAGGAACTCGTGCGGCAACGGGTGGGCCCGGACGTCCCCTGGGAGCAGGCCAGCGCGCCTTCATGCGGGACCACCGGCCCCAGTCCCTGTTGCGCAGGCTCATCGAACCGGCGGAGATCGCGAACATGGTCGTCTACCTGAGTTCGCCGCTGGCGAGCGCGACGACGGGAGCCGCGGTGCGGGTGGACGGCGGCTACGTGGACTCGATCGTCCCCTGAACGGCGGTCGACCGGGGGGCGGGGCGGCTCATCGGGACACCGGTTCCACAGGGGGTGGCGGCCCGGGCCGAACGTTCCCGCGAGGGCGGGCAGGTGTGAGCCGGAGGCTGGTGGGTAGTCCTCGGGCACGGGTGGCGGTCGCTCCGCGTCGCGGAGAGCGCGGGCCGGGGACACCTGGCGGAGTGGTCGCGCCCGCCCTCGGTGTTCCGGACCGACCGGCGGCTCTCCTCCCCGGTGGGTGGTGCTCCTGGCCCAGTCGTCGGGGTATGAGCGCCGGAACGACCAGCCGCGCCCCTATCGCACGGAGTCCGGGAACGACAGGAAAGGGTGTGGCATGAGCGAGACCGTGGGTGACTACCTGGTTCGGCGGCTGCGGGACTGGGGGGTGCGGCAGGTCTTCGCCTATCCGGGGGATGGCATCAACGGCATCGTCGCCGCTTTCGGCCGGGCTGACAACCAGCCCCGCTTCGTGCAGGCACGCCACGAGGAGATGGCCGCCTTCCAGGCCGTGGGGTACGCCAAGTTCAGCGGCCAGGTCGGTGTGTGCCTGGCGACCTCGGGGCCCGGGGCGATCCACCTGCTCAACGGCCTCTACGACGCCAAGCTCGACCACGTCCCGGTGGTGGCCATCGTCGGGCAGACCGACCGCAGCGCGATGGGCGGCAGCTACCAGCAGGAGGTCGACCTCCAGACGTTGTTCAAGGACGTGGCCAGCGAGTACCTGGTGGAGGTCAACGTCGCCGAGCAGTTGCCCAACGCCCTGGACCGGGCCATCAGGGCGGCCGAGGCGTCGCGTTCCCCCACGGCGCTGATCGTCCCCGGTGACCTCCAGGAGGAGGAGTACACCCCGCCCCGGCACGAGTTCAAACAGGTCCCGTCGAGCCCGCCCAGCCACGTCCGGTCGGCCGTGTCGGCGCCGGAGAGCGACATCGCCGCCGCGGCCGAGGTGCTCAACGCGGGGGAGCGGGTGGCGATCCTGGTCGGGCAGGGCGCCAGGAACGCCGCCGCCGAGGTCCGCGAGGTCGCCGACCTCACCGGGGCCGGAGTGGCCAAGGCCCTGTTGGGCAAGGACGTCCTGCCCGACGACCTGCCCTACGTGACGGGCGCGATCGGCCTGTTGGGGACGCGGCCGAGCTACGAGATGATGCGGGACTGCGACACGCTGCTGATCGTCGGTTCCAACTTCCCGTACTCCCAGTTCCTCCCGAAGTACGGGCAGGCCAGGGGCGTGCAGATCGACATCGACGGCCGCTTCATCGGGATGCGGTACCCGACCGAGGTCAACCTGGTCGGCGACGCCGCCACCACCCTGCGCGCGTTGGCGCCCCTGTTGCGGCGACGCGAGGACTCCGGGTGGCGGGGGACCATCGAGAGGAACGTGGCCGACTGGTGGACCACGGTGGACCGGCAGGCCGCCGTTCCGGCCAGGCCCGTCAATCCGATGCGGGTGGTCTCCGAGCTGTCCAGGCGCCTGCCCGACAACGCGATCGTCACCGCCGACTCCGGCTCGGCCGCCAACTGGTACGCCCGCAACCTGCGGATCCGCGGTGACGTCCGGGGTTCGCTGTCCGGGACCCTGGCGACGATGGGGCCGGGGGTCCCCTACGCGATCGGCGCGAAGTTCGCCCATCCCGAGCGGCCGGTCGTGGCGCTCGTCGGGGACGGGGCGATGCAGATGAACGGCCTGGCCGAACTCATCACGATCGCCCGGTACCGGAACCTGTGGTCGGACCAGCGTTGCGTCATCTGCGTCTTCCACAACAACGACCTGAACCAGGTGACCTGGGAGCTGCGCGCGATGGGGGGTGCCCCGAAGTTCGAGGAGTCGCAGACCCTGCCGGACGTCGACTACGCGGCCTTCGCCCGTTCGCTCGGGTTGACGGCGATCACCGTGGACGATCCGGAGGACCTCGGAGCGGCGTGGGACCGGGCCCTGAGCGCGGCCACCCCGACGGTGCTCGACGTCCACTGCGACCCGGAGGTGCCGCCGATCCCGCCGCACGCCACCGCCGAGCAGGTGCGGTCGGTGACGGAGGCCGTGCTGAAGGGAGACCCGGAGGCCTTCCACATGATCGCGCAGGGGCTGCGGACCAAGGCGCAGGAGTTGCTTCCCGGGCAGCGGGGCTGAGGCGGATCGCCAGCCGGTCCTGGTGGGGCGGGACCGCCCCAGGCCCGTGGTCGGCGGGCCGTGGGATGGGCCGCCGATCGAAGCGGGGAGGGCGCCGGCCGGGTGCCGGAGCGGCTCGGACAGTATCCCACACCGGGTCCCGCCGCTCGGCGGTGTTGGGCGCTGGAGCGCGGCACGGCACCCGTTATGGTCCCGCGCATGGCAGCGGAGAACGGCACCTTCGTCCACTCCGGTCCGGTCCGCCTGTGGGCCAGGCGGGTCGGTGACGTGGAGCATCCCCCCGTGCTGCTGGTGATGGGGACCTCGGCCTCGTCGGTGCTGTGGCCGCCGGAGCTGGTGGACCGGCTCCTCGCCGCCGGTTGCCAGGTAGTCCTCTTCGACCACCGGGACACCGGGCTGTCCGACACGGTGGACTTCGAGCGCGATCCCTACACCGTCGCCGACATGGCGGGTGACTGCCTCGCCGTCCTGGACGCCTTCGGCATCGCGTCGGCCCATGTGGTGGGGATGTCGCTCGGGGGGACCATCTGCCAGTGGCTGGCCGTGCACCGCCCTGACCGGGTCCGCGGCCTGACGGCGGTCATGACGTCCCCGCTGGGGGAGGACCCGGAACCGGCCTGGCGGCGGGCGTTGGCGGGCCAGGATCCCGATCCGGGGGCGCTTCCCCCGCCCGCGCCCCGGTTCCTGCGCCATCTCGCCGCTCGCGC
This sequence comes from Actinoalloteichus caeruleus, assembly GCF_049311605.1. NCBI lineage: Bacteria > Bacillati > Actinomycetota > Actinomycetes > Pseudonocardiales > Pseudonocardiaceae > Actinoalloteichus > Actinoalloteichus caeruleus. The sequence goes on along the minus strand of NZ_CP186005.1, from coordinate 3,747,525 downwards.
CGAGACCGGGGGCGAGACGCGTGCGGATCGCGTCGAGTCCGCCACCGAGACGTGGCGGGTCCTCCACGGGGAGGTGCTCCCCTTCGACGAGGCCGAGGCACGTCGGGTGTCGGCCCTCGGGTATGACCGGGACCGCGACCCGAACTCCGGGGACAACCACGCGCTGGCGGGGCGGATGACCGAGGACCGGCGGGTGGACCTGTCCCGGATCGCCGCGCCGACCCTGGTCGTGCACGGCACCGAGGACCCCGTTCACGCGGTGGAGCACGGCCTGCGGCTGGCGGCGTTGATCCCCGGCGCGCGGCTGCGCGTCGTACCGGGGATGGGGCACGGGCTGTTCTCCCCGGGACTGCCGACGACCGTGGCTGATCTGGTGGCCGGACACGTCGCTGACGTCGAGCGCCTCGGCTGAGCCGGAGCCGCCGTGGTGGGAGCGGCGGGGCTCAACCCGTCGGGGTCGGCGGGGGCGGCGCGGACCGTTCCTGGGCGGGTGGCCAGCCTGCGAGCACCTCCCGGGCCACCTCGGGGACGGACCGACCCGTGGTGTCGACCACCACCGTGTCGGGTCGGCCGGTGCGTCGTCGGATGGTCTCCACCTGGCGTGCGGTGCGGACCAGTTGCTCCTCGGCGCCGGACCCCACCTCGCGGCGGAGGACGCGGTCGGCCAGGGTCGACTCGTCCGCGGTGAGGCGAGCGACGGTGAAGGCGGCTCCGGGAACGGCGTGGGCGATCCAGGGCAGTTCCGAGGCGATGTCGGCGAAGACCCCGGTGAGGACGAGGCGGCTGTGACCGGCGGCGGCGAAGTTCCCCCAGATCGCCGCGAGGTTGCTGCCGGCCAGGCCGGCGCCGGGTGAGTCCGGTGGGGGCTGGGGGTGGACGCGGTCCAGTTCGTCGGTGTCGATCAGGGCGTGCGGCACGTCGCGGGCGGCGAGCAGGCGACCGATCTCGTAGGCGGTCGTCGTCTTGCCCACCCCGGCCGGTCCGCGGAGCACGAGGACGTGAACGGGTTCCACGTCCGGGATTCTGCCGGTGGCGGGAGGGTTGGGGCCATCGGATATCGCCGTGGTCCGCGCGGCCGGGATGGGAGCCCACCGTGTTCCCCGGGGAGAGGGTGCGGGCGGTGGTTGGGTGGCGGAGCGCCCGTCAGCGGTGAGGTGGGGCTGGAGATCGCGGTTCCCCGGAACCGGTCCGAAGGGCGGCAGCCGTGAGCCGCTCGTGGGCTGGGACGCGGGTGGCGGAACGGGTGACGCGGGGCGCCGGGGGAACGGGACCGCGCGGCCGGAGGGAACATGATCGACACCACTCCGGGGTGGGGAACATTCGGGTGGATTCGGCCGTTCTGTGGCCATGCGTCCTGCCAGTCCTGAATTGACCGAATTTCACGCGGTTCTCACGCGGAATGATCTCGTTGTGGTCGCGGGACTGCCAGGAGCCGGAAAGAGCACATTGTTGCGGAACGCCGAGAACACCGTCGGCGCGGTCATTCTCGACTCGGACCAGATGCGGAGCTGGCTGGGGACGACCCTGCCCTCGTGGGTCGGCTACCGTTGGTACCGGCCGCTGGTGCATCTCTGCCACCACGCCCGCATCGCGGTGTTCTGCGCGCTCAGCGCGCACCCGGTGGTCGCGCACGAGCCGGCCACCCGGATCAGCACCCGGGTGGTGCTGCTCCTCGTGGGTGCGCTGACGGGACGGACCTGTCATTTCGTGTGGGTGACCGCACGGGTGGGGGAGGCATTGGAGGGGCAGCGGGCGCGAGGTCGGGTCCTGGGGCGGCCGTCCTTCGCGCACCACGTGCGCCGGGCCCGGCGGGTGGAGCGGGCGTTGTTGGGGGGTCGCATCCGGGGATGGCGGTCGGTCACCGTGCTCCGGAGGCCGGACACCGGTGCCCGGCTCGTCCTGCGGAGGCGGTGACCGCACCGCTGGTCGCACCCTCGACCCTGGGTCTTCCTCGTCCCGTTCGGTTCGGGGAGAAGCCGGGTCAGCGCGGCCAACGGGCCGTGGGCGGGCGTTCGCGTCGTCTCGCGGCGACCCGTGCGCTGGGGGGCCCAGCACCCGGCCCAGCACCCACTCGTCGTTCGAGGTGAGCACGGCCCCCGTGCGGCACCGGAGGTCCGGGGGCCGTGGCGGGCGGAGCCCACCCCTCGGCCAGCGCGGAGGGGGCGGTCCAGCCGGCCGTGGAGTCCCCTGGTGCTCCGCGCGGGCGCGCCGTGGCGTCCCCAGGGGCGGGTCGGTGAGGTGAGGACGATCGCCTCAGGCCGACGCCGACGCCGACGCCGACGCCGACGGGGTCGAGGGCGTCGAGGGCCAGCGGGCGGTCGAGCAGGGCCGCCACGTCCGCCCCTGGAGGCGCCGCTCGGGAAGGACCCCGGTGCGGGGAGTCGAGTGCGGCGACCAGCTTCCTGAGGCCCTCGTCCAACACCACGTCCAGCGGGTCCGTCGGGAATCGAAGTAGTGGTGGAAGGAGCTCCCGCTCACACCGAGGGAACGGGTGATTCGATTCAGGTAGTGATATTCGTGGCCCGATTCCGAGAATTCCCGTGCGGCGGTGGTCAGCAGTCGTCGTCGCCGGTCCGGCGGTATGGAGATCCGCGTTTTCCTGGCGCACCGCCGCGGGTTGGCGATTCGGGTGGGAACTCGGGTGCCCTCGGCCGTTCTCCCACCGCGAGGGCGATGCGGGCGATGCCGGTGGCGCCGTCCGGGCGAGGGTGGTGGGCGGGGGATCCGCCGGGCCGCGTCGCCTGCCCGCCCAGACGCGACCCCCCGGCTGGTGACCACCTCGTGGCCCGCGCCGGGTCTCGGACGGCACCGGCTCCTTCGACGGCCCCCGTACCTCGGCAGCGGGGGTGGTCGACGGGGCCGACGTCCCAGCCGGCCGACGTCCCAGCCGGCCGGCGTTCGGCCGTGCCCCGGGGGAAGCCGGCTGTCCCCGCTTCCCGCTCAGGTCGGGCCGAGTTCGGCGGAACGGGCGAACGACGGCTGCGCGCCGGGCCTGGTCACCGAGAGGGCCGCGGCGCGCACGGCGGTCCGCGCGGCGTCGATCAGCGACGCGCCACCGGCCAGCCGTGCCACCAGCGCCCCCGCGAAGGCGTCGCCCGCTCCGGTCGAGTCCACGGCCCGCACCGGGGGAGCGGGCACCATGATCGGCTCCGCGTCCCGCTCCGCGACCACGGCCCCCGCCGGGCCGAGCGTCACCACCGCGGAACGCGGCCCGAGGGCCAGCAGGTCACGGGCGGTTCGCCGCGCCCGCACCGAGGGCGGTCCGGTCGCCTCGGCGCCGGGGGGACCGGGCAGTGCGGCGGCGAGCAGGTGGGACGCCTCGTGTTCGTTGACGATCAACGGGTCGAGGGCACCCAGGACCTCACCACCGAGGTCGGCGACAGGGGAGAGGTTGACCACGACCCGCACCCCGGCCTCGGTGGCCACCCGCACGGCCCGCCGCACGGCGGGGAGCGGCACCTCCAGGGAACAGGTGAGCACCGTCGCCGTGGCGATCCGGTGCGAGGCCGCGTCCACGTCGGCCTCGGAGACCGAGGAGTTCGCCCCCGGTGCCACGACGATCGAGTTCTCCCCGTCCGCCGTGACGGTGATGTAGGCGACGCCGGTGGGCCGCTCGTCGTCGCGCACCAGGTCGGTACCGACGCCGGCGTCCCGCAGTGACGCGCGCAGCAGGTCACCGTGCTGGTCCGTGCCCACGGCGGCGAGGAGGGACACCCGGCCGCCCAACCTGGCCGCGGCCACCGCCAGGTTGGCCCCCTTCCCCCCGGGGGCCACCGTGGTGTCCGAGCCGAGCACGGTCTCGCCCGGGCCGGGACGGCGGTCCACGGTGACCACCAGGTCCGCGTTGGCCGAACCGACGACCAGGACACCACCACGCTCGTCCACCAGCGCCCCCTCGCGCTCTCGATCGATCGGTCGGCCGTCGTCACCGGGCACCCCGCGACCCGTCGCCCGCCGGGCCGGCACGGTGCCCGGCCCGGGGCGGGAACCCTGTCCCGCCCCGGGCCGGCGGGGTCACAGCCCGCTGGCCAACCGGTCGGCCAGCAGGCGGGTGAAGCGCGGCGGGTCGCTCAGCTCGCCGCCCTCCGCGAGCAGCGCCATGCCGTAGAGCAACTCGGCCGTCTCGGCGATCCCCTCGTCGTCAGCCCGCTCCTCGTGCGCCTTGCGCAGCCCGCTGACCAGCGGGTGCGCCGGGTTGAGCTCCAGGATCCGCTTGGTGTGCGGAACGTCCTGGCCCATCGCCCGGTAGAGCTTCTCCAGCTCGGGCGTGACGTCGTGCTCGTCCCCGACGAGGCAGGCGGGGGAGGTGGTCAACCTCGAGGACAGCCGCACCTCCTTGAGGTTGTCCTCCATCAACGTGCCCATCCAGGACAGCAGGGCGGCGAACTCCTCCGCGCGCTGGTCGCGCTCGCTGTCGCCGCTCTCCTCGTCGTCCTCGGCCTTCAGGTCGGCCTGGCCCTTGGCGACGGACCGGAACTTCCTGCCGTCGAACTCGCCGACGGCATCCACCCACATCTCGTCGACGGCGTCGGTCAGCATCAGCACCTCCAGGCCCTTGGCCTGGAAGCCCTCCAGATGGGGGGAGTTCTCGATGACCGACCGGGTCCGACCGGTCAGGTAGTAGATCTCCTCCTGACCGTCCTTCATCCGCTCGACGTACTCGCGCAGCGAGGTGGTGGCCTCGGCGTCGTTCGTCGAATGGAAGGAGACGACGTCGAGGATCGCGTCCCGGTTCGCCGCGTCGTTGAGCAGCCCCTCCTTGACGACCGACCCGAACTCCTTCCAGAAGGTGCGGTACTTCTCGGGTTCCTCCGCCATCATGGTCTTCAGCGCGCCGAGGACGCGCTTGACCAGGCGGCGGCGCATCAACTGGATCTGGCGGTCCTGCTGGAGGATTTCCCTGGAGACGTTGAGCGAGAGGTCCTGGGCGTCGACGACGCCCTTGACGAAGCGCAGGTACTCGGGGAGCAGCGCCTCGCAGTCGCCCATGATGAAGACGCGCTTGACGTAGAGCTGGAGGCCGCGTCGTCCCTCCCGCATGAACAGGTCCATGGGGGCGCGGGAGGGCAGGAACAGCAGGGCCTGGTACTCGAAGGTCCCCTCGGCCTTGACGCTGATGGTGTCGAGGGGGTCGCTCCAGTCGTGGGTGAGGTGCTTGTAGAACTCGGAGTACTCGGCCTCGCTGACCTCGTCGCTCGACCGGGCCCACAGCGCCTTGCGCGAGTTGATGGTGGTGGGCTCGGGCTCGGCGCCCTCCTCCGCGCCGGGCGGCACGACGTCCATGCGGATGGGCCAGGTGATGAAGTCGGAGTAGCGGCGGACGATCTCCTTGACCTTCCAGTCCGCGGCGTAGTCGTGGAGCGCGTTCTCCTCGTCCACGGGCTTGAGGTGCAGCGTCATGGTCGTGCCCTGCGGCGCCTCGTCGACCGACTCCAGGGTGTAGGTGCCCTCGCCGGTGGACTCCCAGCGGGTGCCGACGGTCTCGCCGGCGCGACGACTCACGACGGTGACCCGGTCGGCGACCATGAAGCAGGAGTAGAAGCCGACTCCGAACTGGCCGATCAGTTCCTCGGAGGCGTTGGCGTCCCGCGTCTCCCGCAGTTTCCTCAGGAACTCGGCGGTGCCGGACTTCGCGATGGTGCCGAGGTTCTCCACGAGTTCGTCACGCGACATCCCGATCCCGTTGTCGCGCACGGTGAGGGTGCGTTGTTCCCCGTCGGTGGAGAGGTGGATGTGCAGGTCCTCGGTGTCGACGTCCAGGTCCTTGTCGGCGTAGGACGCGAGACGCAGCTTGTCGAGCGCGTCGGACGAGTTCGAGATCAGCTCGCGCAGGAAGATGTCCTTGCTTGAGTAGATGGAGTGCACCATCAGTTGCAGGAGCTGGCGAGTCTCGGCCTGGAACTCGAGGGTTTCCGTTTGCGTGTTCACTGGTTTCCTTTCAGGAAGGCCGCACCGCGGCCGAGGGTACGACCACCGTCGCCCCGGCACCAGGGTGCCCGGCCGGGGAGGTGTGACCGGGGCTGCCGTCGGGTGCGCGCCGGGAGCCGACGTCCTCTCGGACGGCCCGGTCGGGCGGTCTCGTCATCGTCAACCCGGGTGGCGGGACGGTCCCGGGGCGTCGTTCACGGCGGAGGTCCAGGCCGCCGCCACCGCCTGACCGGCGCCGAACCCCTCCGCGCTCGCCAGGACGCGGCCGTCCCGGACGAGGGCCGCCCGTTCCGTGGTGTCGCTGACCCCGTCGTCGCCCAGCTCGGCAGCGAGGGCGGTCGCGCCGGCGCAGATCACCCGGAGCCGGGGCCACGCGGCGCGGGGGAAGGACGAGCGGAGCAGGGTGCCCAGGCGGGTCACGGTGAGCCGGGCGAGCGGTCCCAACTCCGCCGGCTCCCCGGTGACGACGCCGACCGTGACCGGCGTGCCGGCCGGTGCCGTGCGGACGGCGGCCTCCACCGTGGCCAGCCGGTGCAGGCCCAGCACCAGCACCACACCGTCCTCAACCCGGGCCGGTTCCCCCCGGACCGCGTCCATGCCCACCGGGTACGCCCACGGGCGGTCGGTCGTGGTGGCCGGCGGGGGGTCCGAGGTCACGGTGATGCCCCGGTCGAGCCCCAGGTCGGGGAGGCGTTCGCAGGCGCGCACGATCGCGAAGGGTTCGACGTACCCCGGTGCTGTCGAGGCCAGCTGGCCCGCCCCGTGCAGGAGGGTGAGGGCGGTTTCCGCGAGGCCAACCAGATCGCGGGCCGGTGAGCCGGGAGGGTGGAGGTTCTCCAACGCCAAGCCGAGCAGGAGCGCGTCGAGCTTGGTCAACTGGGCGAAGGGGATCCGGGCGTGTTCGTCGGCCAGGATCTCCGGGAGCAGGTCCATGCTCAGCCGGGCACCGTCGTACCGCTGGTCGGTGGCCAGCGGCAACCCGCCGACCCAGGCCCTGGCGAAGGCGCTGAGCGCCTGCCCGGCGGAGGTCGCGGTGTCGGGGCCGTGGCCGGGGTGCGTGGAGGGGGCCTCCCCCGGGGGGACCACCGCCCGTCCCGCCCGCTCCGCCTCGTGGGCCAGCACGGCGAAGTACAGGGCTCGTTTGCCGGGGAAGTTCGAGTAGATGGCGCCGCGGGTCAGGCGGGCGCGGGCGGCGATGCTGTCGATCTTGGCGTCGCGGAACCCCCGGTCGGTGAACTCCGTCCGAGCCGCGTCCAGCACGCGGGCGCGGTTGCGTTGCCGCGTCTCCGCCCTGGTGAGCCGGCCCATCATCCACCTCGCTTCCGTCGCCGCTCAAGATACCGCCACCGTGTATATGATCGGATCATCTGACTGTGGCCGCCGCCCCGTGGAGTTCGCCATGACCAGCGTGGGTCGCGCCACGCCACCCCGTCCACCCGTCCCCGGCCCCGGGGTGTGGAGACCCGTGTTCCGCCAGCCCTCCGCCCTCCGGCGGTGCGGCTCGAACCCCTGGGAACCCGTCGGGCGCCTCGGCCGGCGTCCCCCGTGTTCCCTTCCGCCAGCACCCGGTGAGGAGACGTTTTCGAGTGACACGTATCGGTGACGGCGGCGGTCCGCTGCGGTGTTCGTTCTGCGGGAAGAGAGGGGAGCAGGTCAGACGGTTGATCGCGGGCGCGGTCGGCGTGCGGATCTGCGACGAGTGCGTGGGCCTGTGTCGGGAACTCCTGGCCGAGGAGATCAGCAGGTCCCCCGAGGAAACGCCCTCGGCGCCGCTGACCGAGTTACCCCGCCCCCGTGACATCCACGCCTTCCTCGACGAGTACGTGGTGGGGCAGGACGCAGCGAAAAGGGCACTGGCGGTGGCCGTCTACAACCACTACAAGCGGGTGCTGCGCCCGGAGGGGGAACCGGGCCGGCACTCCACCTCCCGGGAGGCCGTCGAACTCGGGAAGTCCAACGTCCTGCTGATCGGCCCAACCGGTTCCGGGAAGACCCACCTCGTCCAAACCCTCGCCCGGGTCCTGGACGTGCCCTGCGCCATCACCGACGCCACCGCCCTCACCGAGGCCGGCTACGTGGGTGAGGACGTGGAGAACATCATCCTGCGGTTGCTCCAGGCCGCCGACCACGACGTCAGCCGGGCGGAGAAGGGCATCATCTACGTCGACGAGATCGACAAGGTAGCCCGCCGGGGGGACAGCCAGAACGCGGCGAGGGACGTGTCCGGTGAAGGGGTGCAGCAGGCACTGCTCAAGCTCCTGGAGGGCACCGTCGCGAACGTGTCCCCGCAGGGGGGCCGCAAGCACCCGCAACAGGAGTACGTGCAGGTGGACACCACCAACGTGCTCTTCGTCCTCGGTGGAGCCTTCGCCGGTCTGGAGCACATCGTCGAGCAGCGGTCGGGACACCGGGGGATCGGGTTCGGCGCGGTCCTGCGCGGCGCCCAGGACCGGGAGCGCGACCGGGAGGCGGCGTTGCTCGACGTGCTGCCCGAGGACCTGGTGCGGTTCGGGCTCATCCCCGAGTTCGTCGGCCGGGTACCCGTCGTGACCACGCTGCGGCCCCTGGACCGGGCGGCGCTGGTGCGGATACTCACCGAGCCCCGCAACGCCCTGATCCCCCAGTACCAGAAGCTGTTCCGGATGGACGGTGCGGAACTGGAGTTCACCGGGGCCGCCGTCGAGGCGGTGGCCGACCAGGCCCTGCTCCGGGGGACGGGGGCCCGCGCCACCCGCGCCGTGCTGGAGGAGGTCCTGCTCACCAGCATGTACGCGGTGCCCAGCCGGGGGGACGTGGCCAAGGTCGTGGTCAACGAGGACGCCGTGCGGCACGGGGTCGATCCGGTGATCGTGCCCAGGCAGCGACCCCAGCGGCGTCGACAGCGCCGCGACCGGTCGGCCTGAGCACGGGGGCGGCCGCGCCGGTGCCGTGTGGCGGCGCGGTCAGTGGGACTCCCTGTGCACGGTCGAACCGCTCGAACCGGTGAGGAAGTCCAGGTCGGCGCCCCGGTCGGCCTGTTGCACGTGGTCGACGTACAGCCGTTCCCACCCCCGGGTGGGGCGGGCGTAGGCGTCGGTGGTGGCCGGGGGCGGTTGGCGTCGGCGCAGCTCCTCGGCGGGCACGTCCAGCCGCAGCTCGCGGCGGGGGAGGTCGAGGACCACCGGGTCCCCGGTCCGGACGAGGGACAGCGGCCCGCCCGCCGCCGCCTCCGGGGCGACGTGCAACACCACGGTGCCGTAGGCGGTGCCGCTCATCCGGCCGTCGCAGATCCGCACCATGTCCCGCACACCGCGTTCCAACAGCTTCCTCGGCAGCGGCATGTTGGCCACCTCCGGCATCCCGGGGTAGCCGCGCGGCCCGCACCCCCGGAGCACCAGCACCGAGTCGGCGTCCACCTCCAGATCGGGGTCGTCGATCCGGGCACGCAGGTCCTCGACGGACTCGAACACCACGGCGGGACCCCGATGGCGCAGCAGCTCGGGGGAGGCCGCCGCCGGTTTGATGATCGCCCCGTCCGGCGCGAGGTTCCCGCGCAGCACGGCGATCCCGGCGGACGGTCGCAGCGGGGCGGAGCGGTCCCGGACGACCTCCGGGTCCCACCGGGGGGCCTCGGCCACCAGGTCGACCAGCGGCGGGCCGGTGACCGTCAGGGCTGTCGGGTCCAGCAGGTCGCTGACCTCCCGCAACACGGCCAGCAGACCACCGGCCCGGTGCAGGTCCTCCATGAGGAACCGGCCGGCGGGTTGGAGGTCCACCAGCAGCGGGACGCCGGAACCGATGCGGTCGAAGTCGTCCAGGGTCAGCTCCACGCCCACCCTGCCGGCGATGGCCAGCAGGTGCACGACGGCGTTGGTGGAGCCGCCCACGGCCGCCAGGGCGACGATCGCGTTGTGGAACGAGGCCCGGGTGAGCAGGGTGCTGGGACGCCGGTCGAGGGCGACGAGGTCCACGGCCAGGCGCCCGCTCCGGTTGGCCTCGGCCAGTAACCTGCTGTCGGGGGCCGGTGTGCCGGCGAGACCGGGCACGACCATTCCGAGGGCCTCGGCGACCAGCGCCATCGTCGACGCGGTTCCCATCGTGTTGCAGTGCCCCCGACTGCGGATCATCGCCGACTCCGACGCGGTGAACTCCGCCGAGGAGAGGGTGCCCGCCCGCACCTCCTCGCTCAGCCGCCAGACGTCCGTGCCGCAGCCGAGGGGGCGGCCGCGGAAGGTGCCGGTCAGCATGGGGCCGCCCGGCACCACGACGGCGGGCAGGTCCACCGAGGCCGCTGCCATCAGCAGGGCCGGGATCGTCTTGTCGCAACCACCGAGCAGGACCACGCCGTCGACCGGGTTGGCGCGCAGCATCTCCTCCGCCGCCATCGCGGCCAGGTTCCGCCACAGCATCGCGGTGGGCCGCACCTGGGTCTCACCGATCGACATCACGGGCAGGTCCAGGGCTATCCCCCCGGCCTGGTGCACGCCGTCCCGCACCGCCCCGGCGACCTCGTCCAGGTGGGAGTTGCACGGAGTCAGGTCCGAGGCCGTGTTGGCGATGGCGAGGTGGGGCCGGCCGGAGAACGCGTCGGCGGGCAGGCCCCGCCGCATCCAGGCCCGGTGGATGTAGGCGTTGCGGTCCACGCCCGCGTACCACTGGTCACTACGCAGCTCACGAGTCACGGTTGGGGTCCCGTCGTCGGCTGTGCGGTCCTGCGTGCTGCCGGGGCGCCGACGCTAGCAGAGCAGGCCACGGTCCGGGAACCCGTCGCCACGCACCGTGCACCCCGGGGGCTGGCCCGGGACCGGGGCCGCCTCGTACCGTGGGTGCCGGTGCTCCCGGGGAACGGAGGCGCATGAGAGCGTTCGTGGTCGTCAGACCGGGCGCGGCCGTGGTCCGCGAGGTCGACCCGCCGGTGGCCGTGCCCGGGGAGGTGCTGGTGGACGTCTCCCGGGTCGGGGTGTGCGGGACCGACGTCGAGTTCTTCACCGGGGAGATGCAGTACCTGCGGGACGGGCACGCCCACTACCCCCTCCGGCTCGGCCACGAGTGGACGGGCACGGTGGCCGCCGTCGGCACCGGTGTCGACGAGGCATGGGTGGGACGGCGGGTGGTCGGCGACACCATGCTGGGTTGCCGCGCCTGCGACCGGTGTCGGCGCGGCCGCCGGCACGTCTGCGACCGGCGCGTCGAGGTGGGCATCCGAGGAGGCCGGGACGGCGCGCTCGCCGAACGGCTCGCGGTTCCCGCCGACTCGCTGCACGCGGTCCCGGACGCGGTGGACGACACCGCCGCCGCGCTGGTGGAACCCGGTGGGAACGCCCTGCGCGCGGTGCTGGCGGCACGTCTGGCCCCCGGGGACCGACTGCTGGTGCTGGGACCGGGGACCATCGGGCTGCTGGTCGCGATGTTCGCCCGGGCCGAGGGAGCCGAGGTCCACGTGCTGGGACTCCCGGGCGCGGCGTTGGACTTCGCCGCCGAACTCGGTGTCGCCGAGCCCCACACCCGTGACGCGCTCCCGCCGCTGACCTTCCACGCCGTGGTCGACGCGTCGAACGACCCCGCCCTGCCGGCGCTGGCCGTGGACCTCGTCGAACCAGGGGGCCGCGTCGTCTACGTGGGCCTGGCCGGCGCGCCGAGCCTGGTCGACACCCGCGCGCTCACGCTGCGGGACGTCACGGCGGTCGGGGTGCTCAGCGCCTCCCCGGCGTTGGCCGCGACGATCGACCGCTACGCCAGCGGGAGCGTGGACCCCCGACCGTTGGTGGCGGCGACCGTCCCGCTCGGCGGGGTGGCGGGCGTGCTGGGCGGCCGACGACCACCAGGGGCGCTCGGGGGCCCCAAGATCCAGGTCGACCCCCGCCTCCCCGGCTGACCGGAGCCCCTGGCCGTGTCCTCACCGCCGGTCGAGTTCGGCCCGGATCGCGTCCCCGATCGCCGTCACCCGTTCCTCGGTCACGGTGTGCCCGCCAGGCCAGAGGCACACCCGGCACCGGACGTCGGTCCGCCGCGCCCACCCGCGCAGCCCGTCCACGGTGCACAGGGGGTCGTCCTCGCCGCCGACCGCGAGGACCGGGACTCGGAGCAGGTCGAACGAGGGTCGGTAGGACACGCACAGTTCCAGGTCGGCCCGCAGGATCTCCAGGACGATCTCGCGGAGTTCCGGAGTCCTCACCACGAGGTCCGTCGAGGGGCCGGGTGGGAGCCAGGTGCGCAGCACCTCCTCATCCGGCAGCCGGGCGAGGTCCGGCCCCTCGGCCAGCGGTCCGCGTCCCTCGGCCTCGGACCACCCGGACACCACCAACAGTTCGGGTTGCCTCGTCCCGTCCCGGTGGGCGGCCGCGGCCATCTCCGCGGCGAGGAAACCGCCCATGCTGTGGCCGAACAGGACGTGCGGGCGGTCCAGCTCGTCGGCGAGCTCGGCCCGGAGCATCCTCACCAGCTCGGCCGCGTCCGAGGGCATCGGTCGGGAGAACAGGTTCTCCCGACCGGGCAGCTGAACCGGACGGACCCGCAGTCCGGGACCGAGCGCCGTCGGCCAGGAACGGTAGGTGGACGCGCCGGCACCCGCCTGCGGGAGGCAGAACACCGGCAGCGCGTCGTCGGTGTCGTCCTCGACCGACGGCAGGAAGGGGTTGCGGGGTGCTGGCACGGTCAGTGCTCCCCTCGGATGGCGTCAGCCGGCGGGGACATCCGTGCTGCGGACTGGGCGGGGCAGCCGGGAACACCGCCGGCGGCGTCGGGGGGGAAGCGCCGCATCAGCTCGGCGACGGCCCGCTGGTGTGGCGGCGCTCCCGGGGAGGTGAAGGCGGCCAACACCCCCTGCCGGGCGTGCCCGGGCTGTTCCTGGCCGAGTTTGAACATGCCCTCGACGGTGCCGACGTCCACCCGGAAGGCGCTGACACCGGGCAGCAGCTGCTCGAAGTAGTCCAACGAGCCGGTCATGTCCCAACCCGCGCCGAACCTGCGCTCGTAGAGCAGGGCGGTGGAGCGGACCACGTGGCGGGTGTCCTCCGTGCTGTCGAGCGGAGTGAGGTGACCGTGGACGTGCACGGAGGTGAAGTTCCAGGTGGGCGCGGCTGTGTCCCGCCCGTAGTGGGCGGGGGAGACGTAACTGTGGGGTCCGGTGAAGGTGAGCAGGCACGCGCCGCCACCCGCGAGGGCGTCCCGGTGCGGGTTCAGGCGGTTGAGATGCCCGAGGATCGTCAGGTCCGCCGGATCAGGGACGTCTCGCCCGGCGTCCGCGTCCGCGGCGAGCAGGACCGGGACGTGCGTGGCGAACAGGGCGCCGTCCGCGTGGGACACGAGGGTGGCCAGGGGAAAGGACCTGATCAACTCAACGAGGGGACGGGTGTCAGCCGCCCGGTACTGGTGGGGCACGAACATCGGTGGGCTCCTGGTCGGCGGACGCGGGCTGGGCGGGCCGTCCCCGAGGGACGCGGGGTCGGGCCGGGTCAACGCGACACGAGGGCGCGGGTGATCTCACCGCTGCGGACCGCGAGGTTGGACAACAGAGTCGAGGAGAGACCGTGGCTGTGTTCGGTACCGCCCTGGAGGTAGATGCCGGCCCGCACCGTCTCGGTGGTGGTGATCCGGTAGTCCCGCTCCACCCTCGGCCAGCCGTTCGCGTCCAGTTTGCACAGCGCGGCGAGCTCCCCGAGTGGACGCAGGGCGTCCCGGGGGCGGTAGCCGGTGGCGAGGACGACGACGTCGCACCTGCGGTTGGTGACCCGGCCGTCGGCCAGGGACCGCACCGCCACCGACACCTCGTCGTCCCCCTCCTCGGTCGCCACGACCCGCGACAGCCGTTCGAACAACAGCCGGGGCTCTCCGGCGACCCGTTCCTGGTAGGACCGCCGGTACAGCTCGTTGATCAGGCCCCCGTCCACCGCCGAGTAGTTGGTGCCGGCGTGGGTCCTCAGGAGGTTCTCCCGCGCGGGGAGCGCGGCTTCGAAGAACTCGTCCACACCGGCCGGGTCGAACAGCTGGTTCACGAACGGACTGTCGTCGGCCGGGGCGAAACCGTAGCGGGAACACACCGACCGCACCGTCGCCGTGGGGAAGGCATCGTGCAGGTGCGCCATCACCTCGGCGGCGCTCTGCCCTGCCCCCACCACCACGAAGCGGGGCCTGCTGGGAAGCAGTTCCCGGACCCCGTCCAGCCGGTGCAGCAGTTCGGAGCTGTGCCAGACCCGGTCGGACGGGGTGATGCCCTGGGGGAGCACCGGTTCGAGGCCGGGGGCGAGCACCACGTTGCGGGTCCGCACCCTCCGCGTCGCGCCAACGCCGCCGTGGGCGGCCACCACGTCGAAGGCGACCACGTCCGGCCCCTCGTTCACGGGGAGCACGTCCACCACCTCGTGGCCGTAGTGGACGGAGCCGGTGAAACGACCGGCCACCCATTCCAGGTAGTCGTGGTACTCCCGTCGGGACGGGAAGAAACTCTGGTGGTTGACGAAGTCGACGAGACGGTTCCTGTCGTGCAGGTAGGAAACGAAACCGAAGGAGCTCCGGGGATTGCGCAGGGTTACCAGGTCCTTGAGGAAGGACACCTGGAGCGTGGTGTCCGGCAACAGCATTCCCCGGTGCCAACCGAAAACAGGTTGACGTTCCAGGAATTGGGCTCGCAACCGCGTTTTCGGTGGTGCGGTCTCGTTGTGTTCGGCGATCGCCACGGCCAGGGCGAGGTTCGAGGGTCCGAAGCCCACTCCGACCACGTCACTGACCTGGTTCCCGTCGACCGGGACCGAGCCGTACATCGTGATTCCCTCCGTTGCTCGTCCGGTGGGTGCGAAGTCGTCGCACGGTGTGCGGGGGCAGGGGTTCCCAATTCCCCGATCCGTTCCACCGCTGGGGCGGGACCGTTTTCCGTCGTCCCGCCGGCGGGACGGGACGAGTGGTCCCGGGTCGGTTCAACGTCGAATCCAGTATCGGCGGTGAATTGGTCCCTCGGCCACGGGCGGGACCGACGATTCGCTGTGCCGGGCCCGGGTACGGGCGCACGGGCCGGGTGCGGACGCGTCCAGTGGCCCTCCGCCTCGCCGGCCCCACCCGGCGTCTCTGCTCGGGATGCGGACCGTGGCGGTAGGCCGGTCCTCGCGGGAGGGGGAGCCGGGCTGGCTCAGGCGGCACGGTCGTCGTCACCGCCCGTCACGCGGAGCAGGGCCGCGAGACCGGCGGCTGTGGTCGTCCCGAACAACGAGCGCAGTGGAACCGTCACGCCGACCAGGTCGGCCAACCTCGCGGCGACCTGGGGAACGAGCAGCGAGTGACCGCCGACGGCGAAGAAGTCGTCCTCGCCGTCCAGGTCGTCTCGACCGAGGACCTCGCGCCACGCGGCGAGCACGGCGGAGAGCCATCGGTCGGACTCGGCCGAGGTACGGGTCCGACCGCCGTGCCGAGGCCGGGGATCCGGGAGCCGCCGCCTCTCCAGCTTCCCGCTCGACGTCGTCGGCAACGCCTCGACCACCTCGAAGTACGAGGGAACGAGGGGGCGGGGCAGTCGTTCCCGCAACAGCGCCACCAGGTCGTGCTCGGCAGGAGGGCGGTCGGCGACGATCCAGGCGACCAGCACCGGTCCCGTCGACGAGCCCAGTTCCCGCAGCCCGACGGCCGCCGCCCGCACGTCGGGGTGCCGCACCAGCTGCGCCTCGACCTCCGCTGGTTCGACCCGCCAGCCCCGCACCTTGAGCTGGTCGTCCCGCCGGCCCGCGAGGGTCACCGACCCGTCGGCTCGGCGCACCCCCAGGTCCCCCGTCCGGTACAGCCGTGACCCGGGGGGCCCGAACGGGGCGGGCAGGAACCGCGCCGCCGTCAACCCGGGGGAGCCCCGGTAGCCCCTGGCCAACCCGGCTCCCGAGACGAAGATCTCCCCGACACAGCCTTCTGGCACTGGTCGCAGCCGCTCGTCGAGCACGTGGACCCCGGTGTGCCAGATCGGGACACCCCCCGAGGTGGGCCCAGCGGGCACCACCTGGGCGGCCACGCTGTCGCCGCTGGCCTCCGACATGCCGTAGAGATCCAGCAGCCGGGCCCGGGGGAAGACCTCGGTGAACCTCCTCACGAGCTCGGGACGCAGCGGTTCACCGCTGCTGATCCACAGCTCGCAACAGGACAGCCCGCCCCTGGCGGGGTGTTCCAGCAGCGCGGACAGCAGGCTGGGTACCACGGTGATCCGCCGGACGGAGTGCCGCCGCACCAGGTCGATCAGGGCCGTGACGTCCTCGGCCTCGTCATCGGTGGCCAGCACCACCCGCCCACCGTGCGCGAGTGGTCCGAGCAGTTCCGTCAGCCCGTCGGCGAACCCGATGGAACTCTTCGCGCACACGGGAACGTCCTGGCTCCACGGGTGCGCGGAGTGGAACCACGCCAACCGGTTGGTGAGCCCGCCGTGCGGACCCACCACCGCCTTGGGGCGGCCGGTCGACCCCGAGGTGTGCAGCAGGTAGGCCGCCGACTCCCGGCTGAGATGAGCCGGCGGGAGGCCGTCCTCGTCGGAGGCGGCGGGCACTCCCTCCGCCACGGCGCCGTCGACGACGATGGTGGTGGCCCCGGGAGCGCCCGGGACCGGCCAGCGGGGGTCCGAGGAGGTGAGGACCACGTCGGGTTCGATGTCGGACAGCAGCAGGGCGAGCCGCTCCTCGGGGGCGCGCAGGTCCAGTGGCATGGCGACCCCGCCGGCGCGGAACACCGCCAGCAGCGCGGCGACCATGTCGGGAGAACGGGGCAACGCGACCGCCACCACACGCTCGTCGGCGATGCCGGCGCCGCGCAGCATCCGGGTCAGGACGCGGACGAGGTCCTCCAACTCGGCGTAGGTGGTGGTGGTACCGCCGCACACCAGGGCGACCTCATCCGGCCGCAGCCGGGCCTGGTCGGCGACGAGGTCGGGCAGCGGACGCCAGGGCCCCTCGACGGGCGTCGCCGCGCGCCACTCGCGTCGCACGTCGTCGGGGCCGACGAGGAGGTCGGCGAGCGGCCGTTCCGGTTCGGTGGCGGCCGCGCGGAGCAGGTGGAGGAAGTCCTCGGCGATGCCGACGACGGTGGACTCGTCGAACAACGCGGCCGAGTAACCGAAACCGCAGCTGAGCCGCCCGTTGGACTTGACGATGCTCAGCGACAGGTCGAACTTCGACGGTGGCGCCACGCCGGCGAACCCGTCGATATCCAGTCCCGGGATGATCCCGGTCGTGTCGTCCTCGTGCTGGAGCTGGAACATCACCTGGAACACCGGGTGGTGCGTCAGGTCGCCGCCGGTGGCGAGCTCCTCCACCAGGCGTTCGAAGGGCAGGTCCTGGTGGGACTGCCCGTCGACGGCGACCTTGCGCACCCGGGCGAGCGCCTCGAGGAAACTTCCAGCCCTCGAGGAGGTCCAGCGCAGGGGTACCGGGTTGATGAACAACCCGACGAGGTCCGTCAACCGGGGGTCGGGGCGCCGGTCGAAGGGCACACCGACCACGATGTCCTCCCGGCGGTCCGCCGACCGCTGGGACAGGACCGCTCCGAAGGCGGTGAGGGTCGTCATGAACAGCGTGGCGTGCGCCCGCCTGCCCAGCTCCTCCAACGCCGATGTCAGCTCGGCGTTCACGACCAGTTCGAACTCGCCGTCCGAGCCCTCCCGCAGGTCGTGGTCGGGGTGGCGGGGGCGGTCGCTGACCAGTTCGAGCACCGGCGGCGCATCTCGCAGGTGCTCCCGCCAGTACCTCAGGTGCTCGGCCATCGCTGGGGAGGCCGTGGACCGCCGTTGCCAGACGGCGAAGTCCCCGTACTGCACCGGTACCGGTGCTGGTTCCTCCGTCCCGGGGGCGGCCTGGTAGTACTCGGCCAGCTCCCGGCGCAGCACGCCCAGCGAGGTCCCGTCGGAGATGATGTGGTGCAGAACGACGCACAGGACATGGTCCCGTTCGCCCAACCGGACCAGCGTGTGGCGCACGAGCGGTCCCGTCGCCAGGTCGAAGGGGCGGAGTTGTTCGCCGCCGACGATCCGCCGCGCCGCCTCGACGCGGTCGCCGTCGGCGGTGCTGACGTCCACCACCGGCAGCTGGACTGCCCACGGTGGCAGCACGCGTTGGTGGGGAACCCCGGCCTCGTCGGGGAACACCGTGCGCAGCGCCTCGTGGCGGGCCAGGGACGTGGAGAGCGCGGAGCGGAGCCGGTCGAGTTCCAGGGGGCCACGCAGGCGCAGGGACAGCATGTTGTTGTACATCGCGCTGTCGGGGAACATCCTGCCGAGGAACCACATGCGCTCCTGCGCGTGGGACAGCGGTGTGGGCTCCCCAGGATCCCTGGGACGCAGCTCGACCAGAGGGGGCACATCACCGACCGGTGCCTCGCCGACCCGCCGGACCCGGGCCGCCAGCTCCCGGACCGTGGGGAAGTCGAACAGCGCCCGCAGGGGCAGCTCGACGTCGAGGGCCTGCCGCAGGCGGTGCACGACCTGCGCCAACAGCAACGAGTGCCCGCCCAGCGCGAAGAAGTCGTCGCCGGGCGCGATCTCGTCCCGACCGAGGACGGCCCGCCACACCTCGATGATGGTGCGTTCGACCTCGTCCGGTGGGGCGGCCTCCGCCGGAACCACCACCTCCTCGGGGGCCGGCAGCCGGCGCCGGTCGACCTTGCCGTTGGCCGACAACGGCAGTTCGGGCAGGAAGACGACGTGGCGGGGCACCATGTGCGCGGGAAGCCGTTCCCGCAGGTACGCGCGCAGCGTGTCCGGTGTCGCCGCCAGCTCCGGCCCGCCGGCGGCGACCAGGTACAGGGCCAGTGAGGGGTCATCGGTGTCCAGGTCGCGGGCGACCACCACCGCCTCGTCCACGTCGCAGCGCTCCCGGACGAGCGACTCGATCTCCGCCGGCTCCACGCGGTAGCCGTGCAGTTTGATCTGGAAGTCGGCCCGACCCAGGAACTCCAGGGTGCCGTCCGCGCGCCACCGCCCCAGGTCGCCCGTGCGGTACATCCGCGCCCCCGGTCGAGGGGAGTACGGGTCGGCGACGAAGGTGCGGGCCGTCAGGTCGGGACGGCCGAGGTAGCCGCGGGCCAGCGGTGGACCACCGACGTGGATGACGCCGACCACGCCCACGGGGGCCAGGTTGAGGTCCCGGTCCAGGACGTAGATCCGCGATCGGGACACCGGGGTGGAGACCGAGGAGACCTCCGGCCCGACCACCACCTCGGCGGACGTCGACCGGGGGCAGGTGACGACGTTGACCTCGGTCGAGCCGTAGTGGTTGTCCAACACGGCTTCCGGCAACCCGGCGAACAGCTCGCGCACGGCGGGCGTCACCACTTGACGGTCCCCGGTCGTGATCACCTCGCGCAGGGAGGCGACCCCCTCCGGCGCGGCGCGGGTGTACCGGGCGAGCTGGTCGAGTGCGACCACCGGGAGCAGGACCCGTTCGATGCGGTGCCGGTGGATGAGCCCGGCCACCTCTGCGATGTCGAAGCGCTGCTCGTCGTCGGCGACGATCACGTGACCCCCGGTGCTCCAGGTCGCCCACAGCTCGTAGCAGCCCACGTCGGAGGTGATGGGGAAGTAGTGCAGGACCCGGGAGCCGTGCCGGTACTGGGCGCGACTCCACTCCATCAGGTTGACCTGCGGCAGGTGCCGCATCGCGATTCCCTTGGGCCGCCCGGTGGAGCCCGACGTGTAGATCACGTACAGCAGCGAGTCCGGACCGGCGCCGCGGACCACCGGAGTTCCGGGCGCCGTCGACAGTGCCTCCAGGTCGAGTGGTGCGGTCGGCGCGTCCGTCGACGACCGCACCAGCCGTTCCGTCTCCGGCTGGTGCAACACCAGGTCCGGTCGTGCGTCGGTGAGGACGAACCGGAGGCGGTCGGCGGGGTGGTCGGGGTCGAGGGGCAGGTATCCGGCGCCCGCCTTGGCCACTCCCAACACCGCGACCGCCATCTCCACGCCGCGACGGGTGCAGACCCCGACGAGCCGTTCCGGCCCGACGCCCTGGTCCCGCAGCGTGTGCGCGAGGCGGGTGGCCAGCGTGTCCAGCTCCCGGTAACTGAGGACCCTGCCGCGCGCCTCCAGGGCCGGGGCGTCCGGAGTGGCGGCGACGTGGTGGTCGTACCAGTCCAGCACGGTGCGGGTGCTCGCGGCGGTGCCGGGGGTGGAGGGAGGGGGCTGCTTCGTCGCGTGGACCATGACGTCCTCTCTCAGGAGGCGGAGAAGGTGACCGGGAGTTCGCGGGGGCCGCGCAGCATGGGACCGAGGGTCCAGGCGATGTCTTCGGGCGGCACCGCCAACGTGAGGTACGGCAGGCGCCGGAACAGCACCCGCAGCGCGGTTTCCGCCTCCAACCGGGCCAGTTGGGCCCCGATGCAGCTGTGGACACCGTGCCCGAAACCCAGGTGCCCGCCGTCCGACCGGTCGGGCAGGAACGCGTCCGGCTCGCCGAACCTCGCCGGGTCCCTGTTGGCGCCCGCGAAGGAGATCACCACCCGGTCGCCAGGCTCGATGACCGCCCCACCCACTTCGAGGCGTTCGACCGCGTAGCGGTGCACCGAGGACTGGATGGGGGAGTCGATCCGCAGGGTTTCGTCGACCACCGCCCGCAGCGCCCGGGAGTCGGCGAGGACAGCCGGTTCCCGGTACTCGGGCCGGGTCAACAACCGCAGGACCGCCGAACCCAGCAGGGGGACGGTCGTGGTGTGGCCGGCGCCCAGCAGCACGTACACGAGGCCGTGCAGTTCCTCCTCGGAACGCAGCCGCCCCTCGTCGAGCTGGTCCAGCAGGTGGCTGAGCAGGTCCGCGCCCCGGTGGTGCCGCTTGTACCCGATGAGCGCGGCCACGTAGTCGGCGGTCTGCTTCACCGCGTCCGGGTCGTCCGCGCCGTTCAGGTCGCTGCGCATGAACAGGTCCATGACGACCTCCGGGGGGCGCCGTTCCCTTGGAGGGATCCCGAGCACCTCGTGGATCACCGCCACCGGCACCGGCAACGTGTAGCCGGGCACCAGGTCCGTCTCCCCGGCCCGCTCCATCGCGTCGACGGCCCGCGAACAGATCCGTTCGATGGCTGGCTGGTGCGCGGCCAGCGCCCGGGGCGTGAACGCGGAGGCCAGGGACCGCCGGAGCCGGGTGTGGTCCGGGGCGTCGATCCCCAACAGGTTCCCCGCCACCGGAGTGCCATCCTCCGGTGGCGCGGGGTCGGTGTTGCTCAGGCGCTCGTCGGTGAGCAGCGCCCTGCCCACCTCGTAGGAGGTGACGAACCACAGCGGGGCGGTTCCCCCCGAGGCGGGCACACTGCTGACCGGCATCTCCCGCCGCAGCCAGGCCAGGTTCGGGTAGGGGTCTGGATCGCCGGGGGCGGTGCTGCTCTCCCGCTCCCCGGAACCGTTGATCGCAGCCATCAGCTCGTCCTGTTCGCTCGTGCTGTCGTCGGGCCCGCGCGGGTGTCCGAACCGTTCCGGGAAACCGTCCGCGTGAATGCGCGAACCGGTCCGGCGGAAAACGCTACGGCTCCCGGAACGCCGCTCCCAATATCGCGGCGAAGGGAATTCGTATCCGGGTCGCGAACGGCGGACGGCGGACGATGGTCGGTGTCACGCCGACGACGGTCCTGGTGGAAGCCTTGCCCGTCCCGCCGGCGGGACACCGCCGGGCCCGCCCGCCGGTGGCCAGGGGCACGGGAAAACGTGCCGTTCCCGCACTGTCGGCGCCGCTGAATTGCTGGGTAGCATCGGCCGCTGTCGATCCGCGAATAGCGCGGTCCCCGTGCCGTGGGGAGGTTCCGTTGGGCGAACACGCGTCGCGGGAGATTCGCGGTGCGCCGCCGGTCGGCACACCGCAGTCCCGTTCCCCGTCGGCGGTGCGCCGACCGATGTCGGTGGTGCAGCAGGGAGTGTGGCGCGCGCACCAACTCGAACCCGACGACCCTCGGTACACGGTGGCGGCGACGCTCACCGTGCGCGGCGGCCCCGACCCCGAGCTGTTCGCGGAGGCGCTGCGGGTCGTGTTCCGTGCGGCCGACTCGCTCCACGTGCGCGTCGAGGAGGACGGCGACGGCCCCTGGCTGGTTCCCGTCGACCCCGCCCGGTGGTCCCCGGACGTCGTCGACCTCTCCGACGAGACCGACCCCGCCGAGGCGACCCGGTCCTTCGTCGCCGCCGATCTCGCCCGGCCATTCGACCCCGAGACCGGTCCCCCGTTCGCCGAGACCCTGGTCGTGGCGGGCACTGGCACCGTCACCTGGTACCACCGAGCGCACCACCTGGTGCTCGACGCCACCGGTTTCGAACTGCTGCGGGAGGGCACCGAGGCCGTGTACGACGCGCTGCTCACCGGCCGCCCCCTCCCGCCGACCGCCTTCCCCGACGCGGCACGGCTGTCCGAAGCCGACATCCGATACCGCCGCTCGCGGGACCACGACCGGGACAGGCGGTACTGGACGAGCCGGTTCGCCGATCGCCCCCGTGCCGTCGGCGTCACCGCCGGTGCGGGTCGGGCGGCGGGGCGACCCCCGCGCGCCAGCACGGCGCTCCCCCCGAGCTGGAGGAACGCAGCTGGCTCCGACCTCCGGGCCGGGCCAGCCCTGTTCGTCGCGGCGACCGCCGCCTACCTGCACCGGCTCACGGGAGCGGAGGACGTGGTCCTGCGCCTGCCGATGACGGGCCGGCTGGACCCGGCCGCCGCCGCGGTCCCGGGTATGGCCGCCACCGTCGTCCCGCTCCGGCTGACCGTCGGCCCGGACACGTCCTTCCGCGAACTGGAGAGCACCGCGGCCACCGAGATCCTCCGCGCGACCAGGCACCAGCGTTACGGATTGGAGGAACTGCGACGGGAACTGGGGGTCGTCCACTCGGGACGGCTCCAGGGCGGAGCGATGCTCAACATCCTGCCGTTCAACCCCGCCCCCTCCTTCGGGCCCCACCCCGCCGAGCTGGAGGCACTGGCCAACGGTCCCGTCGAGGACCTCACGATCTCGGTGCGGCCCACCGCGGACGGTGGGTTCACCCTCGACGTGGACCTCCCGCCCATCGGGTTCACCGACGAGGACGTGGCAGCCCACCGCACCCGCCTCGTGGGGCTGCTCGCCCAGCTGACCACCCACCCCGACCTGCCATTGGCCGAGGCGGACCGACCGCCCCCGGACCTTCCGGACCCGCTCGCGGAGACGCCCCTCCCCGCAGGCGGGCCGTCCACCGTCCTGTCGGTGTTCGCGGCGACCGCCCGCCGGCTGCCCGGGCAGATCGCGGTCCGGGACGCGCGCACCAGCCTCACCTACTCCGCGTTGGACACCGCCTCCCGGCGACTGGCCGCGTCGCTCCTCGACCAGCGCCTGGACCCTGAGGACGTGGTCGCGGTCGTCCTCCCCCGCACGGTCAGCTGGTGCGTGGCGCTGCTCGCGGTACTGCGCGCGGGCGGCACCGCCCTGTCCCTTCCCGCCGAGGACGACCCCGACCAGCTGCGGGAGGCCATCCAGGAGCTGGGCGCACGACACCTGCTGACCACCGAGGAGCTGCTGCCCGGAGTCGAGCGGACGACGTCGGTGTTGCGGCTGGCGCACGACGGCGCCCCCACCCCGCCCCACGTCCACACCCGACCGTCGTCGGCGCCGGCACGGCAGGCCGCCCTCGACGCCCCCCGCATACCCCCTCGACGGGCGGCCTACCTGATCAGGACCTCGGGCTCCACCGGGCGGCCCAAGGGAGTCGTCGTGGAACACCGGTCGCTGGCGGCGCTGGCCGAGCGCCACCACGTGGCCCTGGGCGCCGGCGAACCCGGGAGGCGGCACCGCGTCGCCCACACCGCGCCGGTGAGCTTCGACGCCGCACTCGACCCGCTGGTGTTCATGATGGTCGGGCACGAACTCGTCATGGTCGACGACGCCACCCGACGGGATCCCGACCGGCTGGTCGACCTCCTCCGCGGCCGGCGGTGCGACGTCCTGTCCACCACCCCCTCCTACTTCCGGCAACTGCTGGCCGCCGGGGTGCTCGACGAACCCGACCTGGCCCTGGTCCTGCTCGGCGGGGAAGCGGTCGACCAGGCGTTGTGGACCCGGCTGCGCGCCACCCCTGGGGTGCGGGCGTGGAACCTGTACGGCCCCTCCGAGTGCACCGTCGACGCGATGGTGGCCGACACCTCGGACAGCGCCCTGGTCACTCTGGGGGGCACCGTCCCCGGATCCCACGGGTACGTGCTGGACGGGCGGCTCCGCCGGCTCGGCCCTGGGTCCACCGGTGAGCTGTACCTCGCCGGTGCCTGCCTGGCGCGCGGGTACCTCGGACGCGCGGGCCTGACCGCCGAGCGGTTCGTGGCGGACCCGTGGGGAGCGCCGGGCGATCGGATGTACCGGACGGGAGACCTGGTGTCCTGGACCCCCTCCGGGGTGTTGTCCTTCCTGGGCCGGGCCGACGACCAGGTCAAGATCCGTGGGGCCAGGGTCGAACTCGGCGCCGTCGAACGAACGTTGCTGCGGCACCCCTCGGTGCGGGAGGCGGCGGCCACCACCCGGCCCGACGCGCAGGGCGACGCCGCGTTGGTGGCCTTCGTCGTCCTCGAGACCCCCGGCGGATCGTCGTCCGGGGGCACCGGAGAGGCGAGCACGCCGCCCACCGCGGCCGAGTTGCGGACCTGGCTCACCAGGACGCTCCCCGAACACCACGTCCCGTCCCGCCTCGTCCCGTTGTCGGCCCTGCCCACCACGAGCCGGGGGAAGCTCGACCGGAACGCCCTCGCCGAGATCCCCCTGGAGCAGCAGGAACGCCCGGTCGAGCCCACCAGCGAACTGGAGGCGGTGCTGTGCGGTCTGTTCGCCGATGCCCTGTCCCTACCCGCCGTCGGAGTGCACGACGACTTCTTCCTGCTCGGAGGGCACTCGCTTCTCGCGAACCGGTTGCTGCGGGGCATCCGACGGCGGCTCGGCGTCCGCTGCACGATGCGGGCGGTGTTCGACACCCCGACGGTGGCCGGGCTGCTCGGACGTCCCGAGTTCCAGGATGCGAGGTGACCACGGCATGACCGACGACCACGCGCACCCGGCCCCCGCCCCGCCCGGCCCGACGTCACCACGCACCGACCACGCCGCCGCGGGCACGCCGTCGACACCACCGACCCTGCGGGCCTGCCTCGACCTCCTCCCAGCCGGGCTGCCGCTGGTGGACGGCCGCTCCGCCGGCGAGATCCGGGCCGACGCCGACCGGGCCGCCCAGCTGTTCACCGAGGCCGGCGTGCGGGGGAGGGTGACGGGGCTGCGCGTGCCCAACGGAGCCCCGTGGCTGGTGGCGTTGCTGGGCCTGCTCGACGCCGGAGCGGTACCGCTGCTCGTCGCGGCCGACACCCCCGTGCCGGAACTGGAACGCGTCCTGCGGCGCGCCGGTGGCGACCGTTGGGTGCGGGCGGTGGACGGCGTCGGCCGCCCGGAGCTGGAGACGACCAGCTCCGCCGGGCCGGGCGGGCCGGGGTCGACGACCACAACACCCCCGCCGCTGCTGATCAACACCTCCGGCTCGACCGGGACCCCCAAGAGCGTCGCCCGAGGTCAACGGTCCCTGCTGGTCGAGGCCGCGCACTACCGGGACCGCTTCGGGGTGCGTCGCGGTGACGTCCTGCTGCTCCCGCTGCCTCTCCCGCACGCCTACGCCCTGAGCTGGTTGGCCTGCGGGCTCCTCGTCGGCACCGACATCCGCCTGCCCGCGCCGACGGCGCTGCGCGCGGTGGACTCCGCGCTGCGGACCGAGGCCACGGTGGCCGCCCTGGTTCCCTCCGTGTCCCGGCTGCTCCTCGCCAGGGCCGGCGGCCGTCCCGCTCCGGACTCCGCGCCGCTGCGCGTCGCCGCCCTCGGAGCCGGAGCGGTGGACGCCTCGCTGGCCCGCGCCTTCCCCGCCACCTACGGTGTCGGGCTGTCCCGGGTGTACGGGTCGACCGAGACGGGGGTGATCGCCACCGCGCCTCCCCACGTGCCCCCGCTGACCGTGGGCGTCCCGGTGCCAGGGACGGTGACGCGGATACTCGACGCCGGGGGCCAACCCGTTCCCCCCGGTGTGGAAGGCACCCTGTCGGTGCGGATGGATCACCTCGACGGATGGGTGGACACCGGGGACGTGGTCGTCGGCGACGACCACGGCGTGCTGACCGTGCTGGGGCGGCGGTCGACGGCGATCCGCCGAGGGGACCGCTGGGTGTCCCCCGTCGAGATCGAGGGCGTCCTGCGGGAACACCCCGAGGTGGTGGAAGCCCGTGTCACCGGTTTGCGGATCGGCGAGGCCGGGGACAACGCGGTGCTCGCCGAGGTCGAGACGACCGGTCCGGTCGCCGTCGACCCGGCGGAGCTGATGCGGTTCGCCCGGGCCCGGCTCACCCCCTACAAGCTGCCCAGCGAGATCCGCCCCGTGGCCAGCCTGCCCCGGGCGTCGTCCGGGAAGGTCCTGGCCCGGCCCCGGTACCGGCCGGCGGAGCCGGCTGCCCTGCTCGCCGCGGCCAGCGCGCACCGGGTCTCCGACGTCGTGTTCGCGCTCGCGCGCTCCGGCCTCCTCGACGTGCTCGACGGCACCCGGGACGCCTTGGAGGTCGCCGCCGACACCGGGCTGCCGCCCGTCGAGGTGGAGGCGCTGCTCACCACGGCGGCCGAACTGGGACTGCTGCTCAGGGGGCCGGCCGAGGGCGGGCCGCCGCCGGGTTCCACCGGAGCGCTGGGGACGGCGATCGACGAGGAACGCCGCCGCCGCGCCGCACCGGACCTCCCCACGGCGGTGGCCCCACCACCCGGGGCGGACGCGCCGGCGGTCCAGGCGGCACGTCGGATGTCCTCGTTGCGCCGCGCCGTCCTGCTCGGCACCGCGCGGGACCGGGGCCGGCGAGCACTGGCCCGGGCCGCGCCACCCCCTGCCGCCCGGGTGTTGGAGGTCAGCGCCGACGGACCGCACTGCCTCACCACGCTCCTGGCGCACGACCCCCGGGCGTCGGGTGTGCTGGTGGACCTGGCGGCCGCCGTCGACGTCTCCGCCGTCCCCGGCCGGATCACCGTCGTCCACGAGTTCCCGGTGCCCACCGCCCCGACGCGGTGCGCGGACGAGGACTCCGTGGCAGCCGCCGACGGCTCGCGGGTCGTGGCGGGCCCGGAGGTGCGGGCGATGCGCTTCGACCTCTGCGTCGTCCGGGACGCCGTGCACCTGCCCGGGCCGGGGTCCGACGTCGCCGCGCTGCTCGCCGTGCTGCGCCCGGGCGGGACGCTGCTGGTCGACGACCTGTTCACGGAGGACCTGGGCCACGACGGCGGGGCGGCGGTGGACCGCGTCGCCAGCGGCGAGACGGCGTGGGCCAGCGCCCAGGACCTGGCGACGGGCCTGCGCCGCCTGGGGGCCGTCGAGGTGCGGGTCGGCGGCGACCACGACGGTCCGTGCCAGGTCGTCGCCCGCGCCCCCGCCACTCCCACCGGCCCGACGGAAGGACGCCCCGAGTGAACCACGACCACGACCACCTCGAGGATTCCCTGCGGGACCTCCTGGTGTCCACCCTGGAACTCGGCGGGGCACGCGACAGCGTGCCCGGGCGGGGGCTGCTCGACACCCTCGGCCTGGACTCCGTGTCCTGCGTGCGGTTCCTCCTGGCCGTGGAACGCGAGTTCGACATCGAGATCGGTGACGACGACCTCACCCCCCAACTGGTCGACGACCTCACCGTCCTGGCCGACTACGTGCGGACCCGGACCTCGCCGTCGAACACCCGGTGACCCGCCCAGCGGCGGTGACGGCGCCGGTGATCTCCCGGAGGACGTCGGCACGGAGGCGGCGTCTGGTCGTCCTCCCCTGGTCGCCGGGGTGCGCGCCCGCCGCGTGAGTGCGCACGGCGCCGGCCACGCCGGGGTGCCCGGGAGGGAAGCGCCACTCCCGACGAGGCCGCGAGGCAGCCGTCGCCCAGCACATGATCAGCAGCACCCGGTGGCACCTGCCCGAGGGGGACTCGACGGACTCGTCGCCACGACCGGGCCGGGGCAGGGGCCTCCGCCCGTGGACGAGGCCAGGCCCCTCGCGCCGTCGCCGCACCGGGACGGGCGCCAGGGCACGTGGAGGTACACGGGGCTCCCAGCGTGGTCCTCATCGGACGGGCGCACCGGGCGGGCGGTGGGACAGCTGGGCGAGGTGGTGGGAGGTCGCGTAGGCGATCCACGACTGCGCGGTACCCACCGAGATCCGAGGATCGGTCCGGCACCGGTGGAGGCACCGGTCGCCCCAGGAGAAGCCCGGTCCCGCGTAGTCCCGGTGCCCGACCACGTCCTCGGCGACCTCCCGGAAGTAGCGGGCCGAGGCCCCGCTCGGGACCACGCGTCCTGTCCTGCCCGGCACCCGGCGGGCGACGGTCAGCCGGTGCCGGAGCAGCGTGTAGTGCAGGTAAGGGTTCGGTGGAGCCTGGGGGGACGGCTTGGAGAAGGAGGGTGCGGGGTGGACGGCGCCGTAGTCGCCGTACCGCAACGGGAACCCGAGCTCGGGGTGGACCTGCTCCCACAGGTCCACCTCGGCCAGGGGGCGAACCACCCGGTCGTGCCCGCTCCGCTGCCGTGGTGTCGACCCGGCCAACAACGTCATCGAGCCCAGCGGGACCTCGCCCGCTACCCACCGCCCCAGCGAGACCACGCTCCGGACCCGCCAGGGTTCCACCCGTTCCACGAAACCCTCGTCGAGGACGAGGTGCAGCCCACCGGTGGGCAGCCCGAGGCTGGTGCTGAGAGCGCGCAGCCGGGCCACCAGCCACGCCGGGTCGTGCTGGGAGGCGGAGCGGCAGCGCACCGCCACCGGCCGCGCCTGGTGCTCCAGCAGGTTCCGAACGTGCCGCCGCTCGCGGTCGTCGGCCGTCGCCGCCACGACGGGGAGGAGGGGAGGGGCGTCGTGCCTGATCAGCCCCAGCGTGTCTTCGATGCGCCGTTCGAGTTCGCCGAGCGGGTCGCCGAACCGGGCGAGGGCGCTGTCCGGCCCCAGGTGGGTGGGGTCGATCCACAACGGACGGCCGTCCCACGCCGCCCGCTTGGCCGCGTCGACGAGCCCCGCCACCTGCCCGCCGTCCCGGCTGAGCTCCACCAGGATGTCGACCGGCCTTCCGGTCGTCGGTGTTTCCCGCAGTGCCCGAAGCTCCGCCTTCCTGCATTTCACCGCGAGCACCGCGCCCGCTCCGGCCGTCACGAGGGGACGGCGGTGTCGCACCCACCGGGCGGTGCGGCCACGCCCGAGCACGGTGGCGGATCCTGGGAGTGACGACGTCGTTCACCCACGCCCGCGTCCTCTCCCGGCCCTCCCGGCATGGGCCGCGATCGTCAGCTCTGGTTCCTGCCCTGGCTTCCAGGTTCCCAGGTGGACGCTTCGACCTCGATCGGCCGAACGGGTGCGCCGGGGCATGACATGGCATCGCTGGACGCTGGACGCTGGACGCTGGACGCCGGGCGCGGGGGCTACCCGGCCGGGTCCGTCACGTCCCCGCCTCGGCGGTGAGTTCCGCCAGGACCCTCGCGCGCACCGCCGCCGCCTGCGACGCCACCGTCCGGTGGTCGAACACGTCGCGGACCGTCAGGTCCACGTCGAAGATCTCCCCGAGGCGGGCGGCGAGGCGGGCGGCGGCCAACGAGTGCCCGCCGAGGGCGAAGAAGTCGTCGTGCACCCCCGGGGGCGCGGAGGTGAGGACCTCCGCCCAACACCCCGCGATCAGTTCCTCACCCTCGTCCCGGGGAGGCACGGACTCCACCACCGCGGTGGCGGGTTCGGGCAGGCGGGAGCGGTCCACCTTGCCGCTGCTCGTCATCGGCATGGTGTCCACGGGCAGGATGACGGTGGGCACCAGGTGTTCGGGCAGCCGGGCGCGGGCGTGCTCCGCGAGCTCCGCCACGGCGACGTCCCGCCGAAGTTCGACGTGGGCGACGAGGACGTCACCCCGACCGGAGGCTCCGACGACGGCCATCCGGACAGCGGGGTGCGCCAGCAGCACGGCCTCCACCTCGCCCGGCTCGATCCGGAACCCCCGCACCTTGACCTGCCGGTCGGTGCGGCCGTGGAACCGGAGTTCCCGACCCCACCAGCTGACCCGGTCTCCCGTGCGGTACATCCGTCCCCCGCTGGGCCCGAACGGGTCGGCGACGAACCGGGCCGCCGTGCCCGTCGGGTTGGCGACATAGCCCCGGGCCACCCCCGAGCCGCCCAGGTACAGCTCGCCGGGCGTCCCGTCGGGAACCGGGCGGAGCCACCGGTCGAGCACGTAGCACCGCACACCGGGAACGGGAGCGCCGATGGTCGTCTCGCCCCAGGGGGCCCGCAGGGCGCCACCGGCGGTGGCGACCACGGTGTTCTCGGTCGGCCCGTAGTGGTTGACGACCTCGATGTCGGCGCCCCTCGCCTCCCGTGCGTGCAGGACGTCGCCGCCGGTCAGGAGCCGGCGCAGCCCTCCCCGGGTCAGTACCGGGTGGTCGAGCAGGGCCTCCGCCAGCGGGGTGGGCGCGAACGCCGAGGTGACGCCACGGTCGGCGAGGTACGCGGCGAGCAGGTCGGGTCTGGCGAGCACGTCGTTCGGGGGCACCTCCAAGGCCGCTCCGGCGACGAGCGCGGGCCAGATCTCCCAGGCAGCGGCGTCGAAGGACACGCGGGCGAGTTGCGCGGTGCGCTCCCCTGGCCGGGGGCGGTACCGGTGCAGGTGCCACCGCACGAGACCGCCGAGGGTGCGGTGGGAGACCGCCACCCCCTTGGGGTGGCCCGTGGATCCGGAGGTGTAGACGACGTAGGCCAGGCAGTCGGGGTGCCCCACCTCGGACACGGCTGGCAGGGGAGGGGCGGCGACCTCGGCCGCCTCCCCGTCCGGGTCAACGACGACACCGGCGGCGTCGACCGCCACCACCGGTGTCGTGGGGAACCGGTCGGCGGTCGCGAGGTCGGTGACCACGCTCGTCGCGCCCGCGTCGGCGAGGACGTGGCGCAGGCGGGCCGACGGTAGTGCGGGGTCCAGCGGGACGTACGCGCCGCCCGCGCGCAGCACCCCGACGAGGGCGGTGACGAACGCGGCTCCCCGGGGCAGGCACACGGCCACCACCCGCTCCGGTGCGGTACCGAGGGCGGCGAGCCGTCGCGCCACCCGTTCGGCCCGTGCGGCCAGCAGCCGGTACGTCAGCTCCACACCACCCGCCGACACCGCCACCCGGTCCGGGTGCCGGGCCGCCGCGCGCGCGACGAGGGCGGTGACCGTGCCCTCAACGGCACCCTCGGGGTCCGGTGCGGAACCCGCGCATCCACGCTCGAGCAGTTCCCGCCGCTCCGGCTCGTCGAGCAGCGGGATGCGCGACAGCGGGAGGGTCGGGTTGCCCAACGCCGCGACCAACAGCCGCGAGTAGCGTTCGGCGAACCGGCGTGCCCAAGCCCCGGTGAACACGCCCGTGTCGTGGACGACACCGACCGACAACCCCTGGTCGGTGTACCGCAGGTGCGTCTCCAACTCGAAGTGGGCGGCGACCACGGGCGGCGGCAGCAGGGTCGTGTCACACCCGGGGAGGCGGAGCCCGCCCCCACCGGTGTCCGACCGTTCGTCGGTGACGTCGAACCAGTGGCGGAACAACGGGTTGTCCTCCCCGGACCGTTCCAGTCCGAGCCCTGCCACCACCTCGTCGAAGGGGAGTCCCTGGTGGTCGTGGGCGTCGAGCACCCCGTCACGCACCCGCGCGGACAACTCCACCAGCGACGGGTCCCCCGCCAAGCTGGTCCGGATCGCCACCGTGTTCACGAAGCACCCGAGGGTGTCCTCGACATCCGGGTCGAGCCGGCCGTCCGCGGCCGTGCCGACCACCACGTCCTCGACACCCCCCAACCACCCGAGGAGGAACGACTGCACCGCCATGCCCACGGCGAACGGAGTCACGCGGTGCCGCCGTGCGAACTCCGCCAACGCCGCGTCGAGGGCAGGTGGGAGCGGGAGGACCACCTCGGCCCCCGCCGGTCCGTCCGCCCGGCGGGACGCCACGTCCGGGGTGAGGCTGAGCACCGCGGCACCGCTCAGTTCCTCCCGCCAGTACGCGAGGTCCTCCGCGTCGTCCTCGGTGTCGCGGGCGGCGGCCTCCCGGGCCGCGTGCTCGAGGTACCCGACCCCGGCCGGCGGGAGCTCAGCTCCTCCGCCCCGCGCGGCGGCGTAGCCGGCGGAGAGCTCCGCCTCCAGGGTCGGCCTCGACCCGCCGTCGAAAACCAGGTGGTGTGCCGCGAACAGCAGCAGGGCGCGTGTGTCCGTCAGCCTGTACAGGACGACCCGGACGAGGGGCCCCGTGAGCGGGTCGAACGGGGCGGCGACCTCGTCCAGGACCCGGCGCCGGGCCTCACCCCGAGCGTCGCCGGTGCCCCGCAGATCCGCCACCTCCAACCGGACCGCCTCGGCCGGCCCGAGCCGTTGACCCGGCCAGCCCCCGTTCATGGTGATCCGGATCCGGAGCACCTCCTGCCGGGACGCCAGCGAGCGCACCGCCTCGGCCAGCGCCGGGACGTCGAGCTCCCCGGTGATCTCGTACAGCGCGGGCACGGTATAGGCGTCGCCCAGGCCGAGCTGGTGCAGGAACCACAGCCGCCGTTGCGCCGACGACAACGGGAAGACCGTGCCCTCGGCCGCCGTGTCCGTCGGCCGACAGGTCGTTGTGTCCTCTGTCACGGGATACCTCGAGAAGACGTGGGCCTCACCCGGGAGCGAACACGGGTTCGGCCGGAAAGCGAGGATTCCCGCGGTGCTCGGGTGTGGACGGACGGGGGAAACGTGCTCAGCCTACGAATGTCCCCCCTGCCCCCGGAACGGCGAGCAACCGCGACTTCCCGCTCAGCCGCGCCCCCGGGGGACTCCGAGAACCGCGAGTCGTCCCGCCGGCGGGACAGGACGGAATGGCCATCCTGTCCAGCGACAACGACGTCGGGTCGTCGGACGGACCTCGGCGCGTCCCCGCTGGTCGGCCTGGCGGCCGCTGGCGTGGGGAAAAGGCTCCTTCCCACCATTTCCAGCATCGGAGAATCCGCCCGGTGCTTCCTATGCTGGCCCGGATGGTGGCTTTCCGGCGCGCGGCGCGGAAGGAACACCGGGAGCGCGATGGGAATGAGGAGCCTCGGACGTGAACCAAGCGCAGGAATCCGGAAACGCGACCAGCACCGCCGGAACCGTCGAGGAACTGCTCCAGCGCCGAATGGCGGGACGGGCACGGCGCGAACGGACCAGTATCGGGTCCGTCACGCGGGCCGACCCTCCGCGGCTCTCCTACGAACAGCGGCGGTTGTGGTTCCTCGACGGGCTGGTTCCCGGCAGCGTCGCCTACACGGTGCCCAGCGTCACCCGGTTCCGGGGCCCGTTGGACCTGCCCGCGCTCCAGTCGGCGGTCGCGGCGGTGGTGGCACGGCACGAGGCGTTGCGCGCCCGGTTCGACGAGGCGGCGGGCGAACCCTTCCACCGCGTCGACGAGGACGGCGGAACGGAGTTCACCGTCGAGGACGTCGGCGGGCACCCCGATCCGGAACGCCGTGCCAGGGAACTGCTCGCCGACGACCACGACGTCCCCTTCGACCTGCGGACCGGGCCCCTGCTGCGCACGCGGGTGCTGCGGCTCGCCCCCGAGGACCACGTGGTGTCCACCGTGTTCCACCACATCGTCTTCGACCGCGACTCGCTGGCGATCTGGAACGCGGAACTCGCCGAGGCCTACACCGCCCACCGGGCCGGACGGTCACCGGACCTGCCGCCGCTGCCGGCGCAGTTCGCGGACTTCGCCGCTTGGCAACGCCAGACGTTGACGGAGGAGCGGATCGAGGGTTCTCTGCGGCACTGGGTGTCCCGCCTGACCGGAATCCCCACCGTGCTCGAACTCCCCGCCGACCGCCCGCGCCCCGACCTGCCCTCGCACCGCGCAGGCGCACTCGACTTCGTGGTGCCCGGGGAGGTGTCGGACCGGGTGCGCGCGCTCGCCGAACGCCGGGGTACCACCGTGTTCACCGTCACCCTGGCCGCCTGCCACGTCCTGCTCGGCCGCTACACCGGTCTGTCCCACGTCCTGACGGGTTATCCGAGCAACGGTCGGACCGAGGTCGAACTGGAAGGCATGATCGGGTTCTTCGCCAACTCCCTGCCCGCCCACGGCGACCTCTCCGGGGACCCCACTTTCGAGGTCCTGCTGGACCGGACGCACGACGCCCTGCTCGACGGCCACCAACACCGTGCCGTTCCCTTCGACCGCCTGGTCGACCGGCTCGTCCCCATCCGGGACCTCAGCCGCAACCCGCTGGTCCAGGTCTGGTTCGACGTGGCGACCGGGGGCGGGGGGACGACGGCGTCCCTGCCCGGTGTCGAGGCGACCAGCTTCGACGTGGGCTCCTCCCACACCCGGTTCGACGTCGAGATCCACGTGGAGGACCACCGGCCAGCCCCGTTGGAGGGCCGCGTCTTCTACGCCCAGGACCTGTTCGAACCCGAGACCGTGCGCCGTCTCCTGCACCACTACACCGTGCTGCTGGCGTCGTTGGTCACCGAACCGGGCAGGCGGATCTCCCGCGCTGAGCTGTTCGACCGGGCGGAACGGGAACGTCTGCTCGCCTGGGGGGCCGCCCCGGTCTGACCAGGCGGGTCAGGTCGAGCCCGTGGGGCAGGAGACGCGGCCGTACGGGAACGGCAAGCACACCACGACCAGGAAAGGGGACAGCGTGGAACCGGTGTTGGTCGGCGGGTCGGTCCTGACCGAGCGCGATGTCGTCGGCGTCGCCAGGTCCGGGCGGCGAGTGGCCTTCGCGCCAGGGACGGAGGAACGCGTCCGGCAGGGGCGCCGCCGACTCACCGACGCCGAACACGCCTACGGGGTCGCTACCGGACTGGGAGCCCTGGCCGGCACCCCCGTGCCCGCAGCGGACCGGGCCCGGGCCCAGCACCACGCGATCCGGTCCCATGCCGCCGGGGCGGGCGCCGAGGTCGAACGGGACGTCGTGCGGGCGCTGATGCTGCTCCGGCTGCGGACGCTGGCGTCGGGCCGCACCGGGGTGCGCCCGGCGATCGCCGTCGCCCTGGCCGACCTCCTCAACGCCGACCTGACTCCGGTGGTCCGCGAGTACGGCAGCCTCGGCTGCTCGGGAGACCTGGCGCCGCTCGCGCACGTCGCGCTCGCCCTCGTCGGCGAGGGAACGGTGCGGGATGAGAAGGGGGTCGAGCTGCCGGCCCGGGAGGCGCTGCGTGGCGCGGGCCTGCGACCCGTCGAACCGAGGGAGAAGGAAGGCCTGTCACTGATCAACGGCACCGAGGGCATGTTGGGACAGTTGTGCCTGTCCAACACCGATCTCTCCCTCCTGCTGTCCACCGCGGACCTCGCCGCCGCGATGACGGTCGAGGCACTCCTCGGCTCCCCCGATCCCTTCGACGAGGCGGTGCAGACGCTGCGACCACACCCCGGCCAGCGCGAGTCCGCTGAGAACCTGCGGTGGCTGCTCGCCGGGTCGGCCCTGACCGCTCCACCGACGGGCCCCGGGCAGGCCACCGCCACCGTGCAGGACGCCTACTCCCTGCGGTGTTGGCCCCAGGTGGCCGGCTCCGCCAGGGACACGCTGGGGCACGCCCGGCTGGTCGCCGACCGTGAACTCGCCGCGGTCGTGGACAACCCGGTCCTGGTGGGCGACGGACGTCTGCTGTCGAACGGGAACTTCCACGGAGCCCCGATCGCGCACGTGCTCGACTTCCTCGCCGTCGTCGTCGCCGACGTGGCCAGCATCAGCGAACGACGCACCGACAGGCTGCTCGACCCGGCGCGGAACAGGGAACTGCCGGCGTTCCTCGCGCACGAGCCGGGGATCGACTCCGGGCACATGATCGCGCAGTACACCCAGGCTGCGGTGGTCGCCGAGCTCAAGCGGCTCGCCGTTCCGGCCAGCGTCGACTCCCTGCCCACCAGTGGAATGCAGGAGGACCACGTGTCGATGGGGTGGGGGGCCGCCCGCAAGCTGCGTCGAGCGGTGGAGGGACTGCGCCTCGTGCTCGGCGTGGAGATCCTCGTCGCGGCCCGGGCCCTGGACCTGCGGGGCCGGTCCCTGCTCGCCCCGGCGACCTCGGCGGTGGTGGCGGCTCTGCGCGGGCACGTGGCCGGGCCGGGTCCCGACCGGTTCCTGGCACCCGAGATCGAGGCGGCCACGGCCCTGGTCGCGGAGGGAACCCTGGTGGGCGTGGCCGCCGAGGCAGTGGGCCGTCCCCTCCACTGAGGCACGGACGCTCCGGGGCTGTTCCCGACGCGACGCCCCAGGGCGCCGGACCCGGGCACGGTGACCGGTCCGCGCGCGGCTCGGTCCCTCGCCCGTGCGCTGCCCGGCGGTCCTGGGCCCGGCTCGGCCGAGCCCAGGACGCGAACGTACCGGGTGCGGATCCCGTACCGCGTGCGGACCGGGTGGCGACCGCTCGGTCAGCCGACCGTGCTGCCGTCGACGGTCTGGGCGCCGCTGGCGTCCCCACTGGGCAGCTCCCGCCCCGCCGCCTGGTCGAGGACCGCGGCTATCCACTTCTCCAGGTCACTGCTGGCCCGGGCGGCGGCCTCCTCCCAAGCCCTCCGTTGTGTGGGGTCGGCCTTCACCGCGATCCGCGCCGCACTGGCCTTCCTCGTCCCTGGAGTGGTGCTCCGCGCGGCCCGCAGCCGGTTGCGGAGCTGGTTGCGTGACCACGAATGGCGCGCCGCCCGTTCCAACCACCGGTCCTGTTCCTCCGGGGGGAGCGCGGCCACCTCGGCATGATGCTGGAAACTGAGATCGGCGCGGCGCCGGTGGGTGGGGAACTTCCCCGCGACCCAGGCGTAGTTGCGAAGCGTCTGGTAGTCCAGATCAGTCTCCACAATGGCGCGGTGATACCGGTCCGGGTACTTCACCTGGCCGTAGAGTAGCCAGTCCCCCAACCACCACGACGAGGATTCCGCCACCGCGAAGATCCGTCGACCTATTCGTACCCACTCGTCGATGCCGATGTGGTCGTCCAACGCGAGAAAGGTCCGCCACCCGTGTGCCTTCCGCCGGGGTGGGTCCTGCGGGGTCAGTTCTCCTGTCGTCGCGGTCAGTTCCGAGTCTGGCACTGTCGTCACGGCGTCCATCCGTTCCCTCACGATTTCCGGGCGTTCGGTTGACTCCCCCCGCATTCCGCGGTTCCGGTTGTTCCTGTTTCCCTGTTGGCCCCACGTCGTGGGGACGCGTCGTTCGTCCTCCTTCTCCGTCGCCGGTCGCCTGTCGCCGGCACCCCCGAGGACGGTCAGGGGCGTCGTCGACCGCTCGGTCAGGACCGAGCGTGTGCTGTGCGGGGAATGGCCCTCGACCGATCAGTGGTCGCGGGCGAGCCTGGTGGTCGATCTGCCGACGAGGAGGACGATGCCGAACGCCCCGAGCGCCGTCAGCACGAACGGTATGCGGGGTGCGTCCTCGACGGTCAGGAAGCGTTCCGCGAACGCGACGACCACGCCCCCACCGACCATGCCGAAGGCCGCGACGCCCCAGGAGGCGGTCCGGGCGGCCGCGTTCACCCGGCCCAGGATCTCGGAGGGCGTGATGCGCTGCCGGATGGAGATGACCGCCACCGAGTAGGTCAGGACGAACGCGCTCGACACCAGGTAGGCGGCCATCGCCACCGGCACGACGGGGAACAGCGCCATCAGCAGGAAACAGCAACCGGCGCCGAGCAGGCTGAGCATGGGCATCGAGCCTCGCGGCAGCCGCGCCGCGAGCCAGCCGCTGAGCTGTCCCCCTGTCACGCCCCCGACGGCGGTGGCGACCATGAGCAGGCCGAACCCGACCGATCCCAGGGCCAACGTGTTCTGTGCGAACAGCACCTGGGTGGACAACACCATCGAGTACAGGCCGTTGAAGACGACCGTGCCGAGCACCAGTCGGCGCAGCAGCGGGTCCCGCCAGATCGTGGTGACCCCCACCCCGATGTCGCGCCAGGCCGGGCGTTCGGCCGCGCGGCGTCCCTCGGCGGCGGCCAGGCGGCGTTCGCGCCGGCTGAGGACGGCCAGCAACATCGCTGAGACGGCGGTGGCCAGGGCGTTGAGCAGGAGCGGAACGGCGAGACCGAGGGTGATCACGAAACCACCGACCGGGCGGCCGATGAACTCCTGCGCGGAGATCTCCGCCGTCCGCAGGTGTCCGTTGGCCCGTTCCAGGTTGTCCCTGCTCACGAGGGCCGGAACGGCGCTCTCGGCCGCGGTGTCGTAGAGGACCTCCATCATGCCCAGGCCGAACGCGATCAGGGTGAGGACGGGGATCGTGACCAGGTCGGTGGCCATCAACGCCGCGAGGACCGCCCACAGCACCACCCGGGTGCCGTTGGCCACGAGCATCAGGTCGAGCCGGGGGAACCGGTCCACCAGGACACCCGCCGGAAGGGCCAGCAACAACCAGGGCGCTCGTCCCGCGCTGGCCACCAGCGTGATGAGTACCGGATTGTCGGTGAGGTGGGTGGCGATCCAGGGCAGCGCGATCATGGCGATGCCGTCGGTGAGGTTCGACGTGAATGAGGCTGACCAGAAGTTCCAGAAGCGACGGCCTAACGAGCGTGACGGTCCCGTGGCTACTGGCATGAGCGGATGCTAACACGCTGGATCATCCACAGTGGTCCGCGAATGTTCGACGCGAACTCCGTCAAATTGCGTACTCCGGCCCTCGCATTGCGCGCTCAGGGCGTGTTCGGTG
This sequence comes from Actinoalloteichus caeruleus, assembly GCF_049311605.1. NCBI lineage: Bacteria > Bacillati > Actinomycetota > Actinomycetes > Pseudonocardiales > Pseudonocardiaceae > Actinoalloteichus > Actinoalloteichus caeruleus. The sequence goes on along the minus strand of NZ_CP186005.1, from coordinate 3,708,990 downwards.
GTTGTCAATGCTTTGTCAGGACGGTGGACGCGCCAGTCGTGTTCGGCCCGCTGATCCCGGCAGTGTGGGTTCCGCGAGGGGCCGGTGCTGGTCGAATTCGTATCTCCTCCCCGTTGTTGGTTGCGCTGCTTCGAATCGGGTCGCCGGTGATGGCCGAAATCGGGGGGAGCCACGGATCGGGCCGTCGAGGAAGGAGGAGCATTCGTGTGGGTGAATGGGCGACGCCGTTCGGCGCAGTGCCGTCCGGCTGTGCTGGGCCGTCCGGAGGTGTGCGTTGCTCCGCGGGGCCACCCCTCATGTGGCGGCGTTGGCCCGTCCTGGTCGTCCACCTCGTGTCCGACCCGAACGCCAGGGTCGGCCGCTCTGTCCGCGCCTCCTGGGCGGGATGGGCCCTCGGCCGCGAGCGGGGAGTTGACCTGAACCATAGTTGAGGGTGAAGGGTTCGCGGTATGACCACCGAGCCGAACGACCTGTGGCACACCGCCGAGCTGGACCTCGACGCCTACCTCGCGCGGATCGGGCAGCCAGCCGCCGAACCGTCACCCACCGCGCTGGCCGCGCTCCACGAGGCCCACGTCAGCACCATCCCCTTCGAGAACGTCGAACCCCTGCTGGGCGGGGCGCCGGCCCTCGACCTGCCCTCGATCACCGACAAACTCGTCCACCGCCGGCGAGGCGGCTACTGCTTCGAACACGCCCTGCTCTTCGCCGCCGCCCTCGACCGCCTCGGCTACTCGGTCACCCGGCTGGTGGCCCGGGTTCCCGCCCTCGACCGGGGGCCCAGGACACACCTGTCGCTGGCCGTCCGGTTCGGCCACACCACGTACCTGGCGGAGGTCGGTTTCGGTGCCGGGGTGCTGCGACCCCTGCCGTTGCGGCACGGCACCGTGGTCGACCAGGGCGGCTGGCCACAGCGGATCACCCGCGAGCAGGGCATGTGGGTCCTCAGCAAGAAGACGGCCGAGGGCTGGGAGTCGATGCACGCGCTCGACGACACGCCGCAACTGCCCATCGACTACGTGGTCGCCAACCACTACACCGCCACCCACCCGAAGTCCCCGTTCACCTACCGCCTGGTCGTGATGCGCACCGAGGCGGGGAGGACGCGGCAGCTCGTCGGTGACCGGTACACCGTGGAGACCCCCGACGGGACCCGCGAGGAACGCCGGATCGGGCCCGACGAACTCGACGAGCTCCTCCGGGAACTGGACGTGGTGTTGGAACCCGAGGAGTTGGCGGGGGTCGTGGAACGCTACGCCGGCCCTGGCGACGTCGAGGACTGAGACGCCCCGGCCACGCCCCGGTCCTCCACGCCCTCGCCGAACCAGCCGCGCGCGGCCGCGGAGGTCACCCCGCCGCGAGGACTGGAGGCCGCCCTGCCCGGCCGTGCACCGCCGGCGCCTCCAGCGCTGACCCCGTGCCGGATCCGCCACGCGTGGATGCCGCCCACGCCGCCGGAGTCCACCGTGGTCTCGCCCGCCCGCCCGCTCGGCGTCTCCGGTCGACGCTGGGCCAGCCACGTCGGGGAGCCGTCCGACGACCGCTCCGACCCGGCCTCAGCCACTCAGGACCGCGGGAGGACCTTTCCGGCCACCTTGAGCCCCGGAAGGGAGCGGCTTCCGCCTCGTTGACCGCCCACCGGGACGGCGCCGCGCTCCCACTCCGGGCTCCGCCCCTCGCCGTGGCCCCGGGGGAGCGCGGGCCGGTACCGTGACCCGGCATGACCGCCCCCGAGGTCGAGATCACCGAGGAGCTGGTCCGGGACCTGCTGCGGGAGCAGCACCCGGATCTCGCGGGGCTGGCCATCAGCGAGGTGGCGGGTGGGTGGGGCAACCAGATGTGGCGGCTCGGGGACCACCTGGCCGTGCGCCTACCGCGCACCCGGGGTGCCCCGGCCCTCCTGCGCGAGGAGTGCCGGTGGCTGCCCGAGCTGGCCCCGCGCCTGCCGCTCCCGGTCCCCGAACCCGTGCGCACCGGGGAGCCGTCCGCGCGGTTCCCGAAGCCCTGGGCCGTCATGACCTGGGTTCCAGGGGAGCCACTCGACCGCGCCTCCCTCCGCTCCGGCGGCCAGGCGGCCGACACCCTGGCCGGCTTCCTCCGGGCACTCCACGTGGCGGCGCCAGCGGACGGGCCGACCAGCGCGGACCGCGGCGGCCACCCCAGGGAGCACGCGGACGGCTTCGACCACTTCTTCCGCGTCGTCGTCCCCGACGACCTCGCCGCCGACGTCCGGGCCGTCTGGGAGGACGCCGTGGCGGCGCCGGAGTGGGATGGCCCGCCGCTCTGGGTCCACGGCGACCTCCACCCCGCGAACGTCGTCGTCGCCCACGGCGCCCTCGCGGGTGTCATCGACTTCGGTGACCTGTTCTCCGGCGATCCGGCGTGGGACCTCGCGGCCGCCTGGGTCCTCCTCCCCGCCGGCGCCGCCGCGCCCTTCTTCGACGCCTACGCACGGGCGGACGAGGGGACGATCCGGCGCGCCCGGGGGCTGGCCGCCCTGAAGGGCCTGTTCCTCATGCTCATGGGCCAGAACGGCGACCGGGGCCTTCCTGGCGGCAAGCCGACGTGGGGGCCCGCCGGCCGGGCGGCACTCGACCGTGTGCTGCGCGACGCCCTGACGTAGGACGACGCGGCGCCCGCCCCCGCGCCCTGCCCGGGCGTCCCGTGGTGACGGCGGTCGCGGGGAGGTGGCCGGGATCAGCCGTCCCCGACCCGGCTCGTGGCGCTCAGCGTGCCCAACAGGGCCAGCGCCCTGGCACTCGGGCTCCCCGGCTCGGCGTGGTAGATCACCAACTGCTGCCCCGGGGCGCCCCGCACGTCGAAGGACTCGTAGGACAGGGTGAGCGCCCCCACCTCCGGGTGCTGGAAGTCCTTGGCATCCCGGGTCTTGCCCCGCACCGAGTGGCGCGCCCACAGCTCGCGGAAGACGTCGCTGCCCGCGCTCAGCTCCCGCACCAGGTCCGCCAACGCCACCGACCCCGGTTCGTGCCCGGCTCCCTCCCGCAGGCTCGCCACCGTGGCCTGCGCCACCCACCGCCAGCGGGGGTAGAAGCGCGGAGCGGCCGGGTCGAGGAACACCACCCTGGCCAGGTTGTCCACCACCCCGAACGGCGAGTACAGGGCGTCGGCCAGCGCGTTGCGGGCCAGCACGTCCAGGCGGCGTCCGAGGACGAGGGCCGGTGTCCCCGGATAGCCGTCCAACAGTGCCCGCAGGGTGGGGCTCACCACCTCCACGGCCGGCCGGACCTCGGTCGGGGGAGCGCCGCCCGCCAACCGGTACAGGTGGTCGCGGGCGTCCTCGTCCAGGTCGAGGGCCCGGCTCAGCGCGTCGAGCACCTGCCCCGACGGGTGGCGTTCCCGGCCCTGCTCCAGTCGCGTGTAGTAGTCGACGTTCACCCCGGCCAGGACGGCGACCTCCTCGCGCCGCAGCCCCGGGACGCGGCGCTGCCCGCTGAACACCACCGCGGCGTCCTCCGGACGACGACGCGAGCGGCGCGCCCGGAGGAACTCACCCAGACCCTCGGCACCCATGTCCCCGAGCCTAGGGCGGTGTGCCCGCCGGCTGCCTGGGTGTGGCACACCCAGGCACGCCCCGACCGGCCCCGGCGAGCCCTGCCCGGCCCGCCGCCACCTCGACAGGGTGGGGGAGGAAGAACGGACCAACGACGAGGGAGACGAGGGGATGGACACCAGCGCATCCCGCGAGGACGTCGACGTGGTGGGCACGTGGGTCACCGCCGACGGCCACATCCGCCAGGAACTGCGGCCCGACGGCCGCTACGACGAGGCGCGGGGATCACGGCGCAGCGCCTACACCGGCAGCTACACCGTGACCGGGAACCACCTCGACTACGTGGACGACACCGGGTTCACCGCGACCGGCGACATCCGGGACGGCGTCCTCCACCACGAGCACCTGGTGCTGTACCGCGAAGGAGGGGCCGCATGACCGGCCAGGCGAAGGTGGTGCTGGTCACCGGGGCCAGCAGCGGCATCGGGGAGGCCACCGCGCGGCGGTTGGCCGCCGACGGGCACCGGGTGCTGCTCGGAGCCCGGCGCACCGACCGGCTCGACCGGATCGTCCGCGAGATCGAGGAGGCCGGCGGCGTCGCACGCGGGCACCGGGTGGACGTCACCGACCTCGACGAGGTCCGCGCGTTCGTGGACGCGGCGCTGGCCGAGTTCGGCCGGGTCGACGTCCTGGTGAACAACGCCGGCGTGATGCCCTTGTCGCCGTTGGAGGCGCTGCTGGTCGACGAGTGGAACCGCATGATCGACGTCAACGTGCGGGGCGTGCTGCACGGCATCGCCGCCGCCCTGCCGGTGATGCGCCGGCAGGGGGCCGGGCACGTCGTCACCATCGCCTCGGTCGGCGCGCACGAGGTCGTGCCCACCGGCGCGGTCTACTGCGGTACGAAGTTCGCCGTCCGCGCCATCGCCGAGGGGCTGCGGCAGGAGTCCGGGGGAGACATCCGGGTCAGCGTCATCTCCCCCGGGGTCACCGAGTCGGAACTGGCCGAGAGCATCTCCGACCCGAGGGCCAGGGCCGACATGGACGTCTACCGGTCGGTGGCCCTGCCGGCCGAGGCGATCGCCGCCGCGATCGCGTTCGCCGTGGACCAGCCCGCCGAGGTCGACGTGAACGAGATCGTGGTGCGGCCCGCCGCCAGCGTGAACTGAGGCGGTGGGCAGGACCGGTCGGTCCTGGTCGGCGCGCGGCGGTGGCGCCGCGAGGCCCGGCCAGGGCTGGTCCGCTGTCCACGGTGGCCGTCGTGGTCCTCCGCCGCGAGGGGGAGGGGATCAGCGGGTGAGCACCCCCGCGACGGCGCGGGCCAACTCGTCGGGGTCGGCGTCCGGGTGGGACCGCCCGGGCAACGCCCCGGACGACCAGAGGGTCGCGAAGCCGTGCACGAGCGACCAGGCGGCGACCGCCCCCGTCCGGGGGTCCTCCGCCAGGACGCCCCCCGCCGTGGTGGCCACCGCGGCGTGCAGGACATCCCCGGCCCGGTCTCGGGCGGCGGTGAGCACGGGGTCGGCCTCGGGCAGCAGGTCCGGCCGGAACATCGTCGCGAAGTGCGCGGGGTGGTCGAGGGCGAACCGCACGTAGGCCACGCCGACCTCGACGAGGCTCCCGGTGGTCTCGGTGGCGGCGCGCAGGCGGTCGGCCAACAGGTCGAAGCCCTCGGCGGCGACGGCCGCCAGCAACCCGGGTTTGTCGCCGAAGTGGTGCGCGGGGGCCGCGTGCGAGACGCCGGTGCGGCGGGCGAGTTCGCGCAGGCTCGCCGAGGCCGGCCCCACCTCGGCGATGAGGGGGACGGCCTGGTCGAGCAGCGCCCGGCGCAGGTCGCCGTGGTGGTAGGAGGACGAACGCACGGTCCCCACGCTACGTCACCGACGCACCCCGGATCTAGCCGTTGACAAGTTCATCCGTCCGGGGGAATCTTGTCGGTGGAAAGATTCGGTGAGGGGGAACTGATGGCTCCGACGGTGTGCCTGTTCGCGACCTGGCTGGTGGCCCGGCTGGTCGGTCTGCTCGGTGTGGAGGCGGTCGGCGACTGGCAGTCGTCCCTGCGGGTCGGGGTGGCGGCGATGTTCGTCCTCACCGGACTCGCGCACTTCGGGCCGCCGCGCCGGGACATGATCGCGATGGTGCCGCCCCGCCTGCCCCGAGCCCCGCTGCTGGTGACCGTCACCGGGGTGCTGGAGCTCGCCGGGGCCGTCGGCCTGCTGGTGCCCGCGACCTCCATGGCCGCCGGGATCTGCCTCGCGCTGCTGCTCGTCGTGATGTTCCCGGCGAACGTGCACGCGGCCAGGAGCGGCGGCGAGTTCCGGGGCCGACCGGCCACCCCGCTCGGGGTCCGGACCGTCCTCCAACTGGTCTTCCTCGCCGCCGTGCTGGCCAGCACCGCCTAGTCGGACCCGGCCGACTGGCCGGGCCGCCCCACCAGTGCCACCGCCCCGCCGAGCAGCGCCGACAGGCCGACCAGGAAGTGGTCGACGTCCTCCGGCCGCGATCGCCTCGACACCCAGCTCCGGTGTCGCGGCCACCGTCCACGAGCGGTCGCCCCGTCGGACGCCGTCTGGCCAGCGCAGCGCGAAACCGACGGCCGACGCCTCCACCGCCGGGACGGGACCCGGATCGATGCGCGACGCGACCTCGACGATGTCCAGTTCCGCGATGGCGCGGTGGGGGTGCCGGTGCACCTCCAGGTGTCCCGGCAGCCCGTAGCGCTCGGCGAGGGCCGTGGGCGACGGCGCACGGTCATCGCCCGAGCGCCCCGTGCCCACGCCGGAACACCTACCGCCACCCGGGCGTTCGCCCCCCACGTCGGAACGATCCGAGGGGATCGGTCCAGCGGGCCTCGGCCCGGCGAACGTCCCGGTAATCGGACGAATGCGGCGAACGGGGCGATCACCTCGCCGCTGGCACTGGTGTTCCGAGCCGCCACTGGGCAGCCTGGGGGGTGATCTCGTGCTGTCACGACCAGGAGGTGCTCGTGTCCGGTGACCACGACAGGGCCGCGGATACCGAACTGCGCTACGACGCTCCCGCCCGCCGGTGGACAGAAGCGCTCCCGGTCGGCAACGGCCGACTCGGCGCGATGGTCTTCGGCGGGACCGCGACCGAGCGGCTCCAGATCAACGACGACACCTGCTGGTCGGGGGCACCCCACCAGCGCACCGGCCGGGAACTCGCCTCGGGCGACGGACCGGCCCTGCTCGCCGAGGCCCGATCCCACCTCGCCGCCGGCCAGGTCCGGGACGCCGAACGCACCCTGTCCCAACTCCAGTTCGGCAACACCCAGGCCTACCAGCCCCTGGTCGACGTCCGGCTGACCCAGCTCGACCCGACCGGACGCCCCCTACCCGAACCCGACCAGGGCAGCTACGGCCGATGTCTCGACCTCGCGCACGCACTGGCCAGCCACCACTTCACCCGGGACGTCGTGCGGCACCACCAGGAGGTGTGGGCGAGCGCCGCCGACCAGGTCCTCGTCCTGCACCGCGTCGCCAGCGCGCCCCACACCACGCGGGTGGCACTCGACAGCCCCCACGTGGCCGCCTCGGTCCGGTTCCACGGTCACGACCTGCCCGGCATCGCGGGAGCCGACGCCCACGTGCCGATGCCGTCCCGCCCCCTCCAGGGCGGGGACGACCCGGGCGATCCCCGCCGCTACCCCGAACAGGGCGGAACGGTCACCGCGCTCGTCGGAGCCCGGCTGCTCACCGACGGCACCGTCACCGTGGACGGTGACGGCCTGCTGGTGCGCGACGCCACCGACCTGGTGCTGCTGCTCGCCACGGCGACGGACTACGTCGACCCGTCCACCAGCCCGCACGGGGACCTCGACACCCTGCGGTCCGACCTGGACGCACGCCTCGACGCGCACCTGCGGCGGGTGCGCGACGACGGGGGACCCGCCGCCCTCCGCGACGCCCACTCCCGCGACCACCGCCGGCTGTTCGACCGGGTCCGACTGCGCCTCGCGTCCTCCGGCGGGGACGAGGAACCCACCACCCACTCCGCCGACATCCCGACCGACGAGCGGCTGCGCCGGCACGCGGCCGGGGAGCCGGACCCCGGCCTGGCCACCCTGGCCTTCCACTTCGGCCGCTACCTGCTGATCGCGTCCTCCCGACCCGGCTCACTGCCCAGCAACCTCCAGGGCATCTGGAACGACCACCTCGCCCCGCCGTGGCGCGCCAACTACACCACCAACATCAACCTGGAGATGAACTACTGGCCCGCCGAGGTCACCAACCTCGCCGAATGCCACCAACCGCTCCTCGACTGGCTGGAACACCTGCGGCGGCGGGGGACCGGCGTCGCGGGCCACGTCTACGGCCTCCCCGGCTGGACGGCGCACCACAACTCCGACGCCTGGGCCTTCGCCGACGCCGTCGGAGAGGGAGCCGACGACCCGGCCTGGTCGTTCTGGCCGTTGGGCGCGGCCTGGCTGTGCCTCCAGGTCTGGGACCACTACGACTTCACCAGGGACCGGGAGTTCCTCACCACCGCCGGCTGGCCCCTCGTCCGATCCGCCACCGAGTTCGTCCTGGCCTGGCTGGTCGAGAACCCCGACGGCACCCTCGGCACCGCACCGGCCACCTCCCCGGAGAACCGCTACCTGGCCGGCGACGGGGAGTCCGCCGCCGTCGCCACCTCCACCACCTCCGACCTGGGTCTCATCCACAACATCCTCACCGCCGGACTGCGGATGGCCACCGCCCTCGGCGACGAGGCCACCGCCGAGGACCAGGACTGGATCCGGCGGGCCCGCGCCGCCCTCCGGCGCCTGCCCGGCGAACGCGTCGGCCCCGACGGTCGCCTCGCCGAGTGGTCGACCGACGTGACCGACGCCGAACCGGGACACCGCCACACCAGCCACCTGGTCGGGGTGTTCCCGGGAACCCGCATCGACCCGGAACGCACCCCGACCCTGGCCGCCGCCGCCCTGCGGACGCTGGACGGCCGGGGACCCGACTCGACGGGCTGGGCACTGGCCTGGCGGATCGCGTTGCGCGCGCGCCTGCGGGACGCCGCCGGGGCGGCGGACCTGCTGCGCCGCTACCTCACCCCGCTGCGGGAGGACGCCCCAGACACCCCGACGACCTCGGTGCCCGGCGGCGTCTACCCGAACCTGTTCTGCGCGCACCCCCCGTTCCAGATCGACGGGAACCTCGGTGTCACCGCCGGCGTCGCCGAGCTCCTCCTCCAGTCCCACCTGACCTCCGAGGAGCTGACCGTCGTGGACCTGTTACCCGCGCTGCCCGCCGCCTGGGGCAGCGGCGAGTTCACCGGGCTCCGGGCCAGGGGAGCGGTCACCGTCGAGGCGTCCTGGCGGGACGGCCGACTCGTCCGGGCCGCCGTGGTCTGCGACGCCGACCGCCGCGTCCTGGTCCGCTGGCCGGAGGGACAGGTGGTGATCGACCTGGTCGCGGGCCGGAGCACCGAGGTCACCCCGGCCGAGGACGTCCCGGCGCCCTAACGGCGTCGGTCCGACGGGCTCCCCGGCGCCGGGCATCCCCACCCCACGCGGCGGGGATGCCCGGCGAAACCCGGGGCCACCACCCCACCACGGCGACCACGGCGACCACTCCCGGCGCCCGCCCGCCCCCGATCCGGCGTCGATCCGCCCACGACGGAGGTTCGGCACCCGCCCCGAAGTCGGTAGCGTGCCGCCGTGGACGACTACCCGCCGATGGCCACGCACCTGGAGACCGACCGCCTCTCCCTGCGCCCCTGGGCGGAGGGAGACGCCGAGGAGTACCGGGCGCTCATCACCGAACGCGGAACGGGCACCCCCGGGGTCGAGGAGTGCCGCGACCGCATCCGGCGCCTCCTCGACACCACCCGCCGGACCGGTCTCGCACTGCTCACCGTGCGCCTCCACGGCCAGGACGACCTGCTCGGCTACTGCGGCCTGATCGTCGGACGCGCCACCCGCGAGGAACCCGAGATCGCCTACGAGCTGTTCCGCCGGGCCCACGGCCGCGGCTACGCCACGGAGGCGGGGCGGGCGGTGCTCACCCAGGCCACCGCAACCGGTCGCGGCCGGCTGTGGTCGACGGTGCGCGCCTGGAACGCGCCCTCCCTGCGCGTGCTGGCCAAACTCGGCTTCCACCGCGACCACGTTGACCCCGACGACGGGCGCGGTGAGCTGGTCTGGCTCACCCGCCCCCTGCCCTGACCGGGTACCCGGCGCGGACGCCCCCACCATGACCGCGCACCACGCCGCCGGCACACCGACAGCTTTCGGACCCGGCCCGGCTGACGCCAGCGGAGCGCCAGCCGGACCGGGACCCGCGCGGACCAGCGACGGTTCAGATCCTCGCCCGGATCCGCAGGAACGTGATCGAGTGCGGCGGGAAGGTGTGCGTGAACTCCGGGCCCACCCCGCGCACCACCGACTCCTCGGGCCGGATCGGCTGCTCCTCCGCCGTGTTCACCGCGTCCGGATCACCCCGCAGCGTCGTGACCCTCGCCGTCCGACCCACCGGGGCACCGCCGAGGTCGATCTCGGTGCGCGCCGCCGAGGCCTGCGCGTTCACCACCTTCACGATCAGCTCACCGGCCTGCTCGTCGTAGGTGACGACCTGCCGGAACGGTTCGGCGACCTGGTCGTCGGTGAAGGACCCCCAGAGCTCGCCGTCGAGGAACAGGGACACCTCCCGGCCCCGCACCTCCACCCGGGCCTCGTACTCCCGCCCGGTCTCGATCCGCGTCGGCCGCTCCACCATCGTCGACTTGCCGCCGTCCACGGACCGCTCCACCGCCGAGGTGGTGTTGTTCCACCCGCCCAGGTTCCACCAGTAGTGGTTGCCGGTGTCCCGCACGCCGAACGCGATGAGGAACCCCTCCTGACCGGCGAGTTTGGTGGCGGTCACCTCCAGGTCGTAGTCGCGCCACTCCGGGTCACCGGCCACCACCAGGGTGTCCTCCGCCGAGGTGTCGCGTTGCACGTAGGCGCCGTCCTCGACGGCCCACTCGCCCCGGCCGCCCGGGTGGCTCCAGTGGCCGTCCCCGGCCGAGAAGTCGTCGGCGAACAGCACCTCCCCGTCGGCGGAGGTCACCCGGACGTCGTCGTAGGCGGCGCTGGTGGCCCAGGTCGACAGCCCCACCGCCCCGGTGATCGGTTCGGTGAGCACCGGGGTGCCGCTGGCCTCGCTGGGCACCACCCGGTCACCGACGTTGGTCATGAACAGCTTCTGCGTCTCGTAACTGGTCGACCCCCAGGACCGGTGGTTGTCGAACCAGATCAGGTCCGGGCTCCACTGCACGTAGTCCACGTTGGCCAGCAGCGGCGCGTAGGAGGCCATCCGCACGATGTCGGCGTTGCGTTCCAACCCGGTCATGAACGCCGCCTCGGCCAGCGAGTTGCGGAACCGGTTGTCCTGCGAGGCGTACTCGCCGAGGAACACCTCCGGGCCCTGCCGGTCGTAGGAGTCGTAGCGGTCGTTGTTCTCCAGGAACCATTGAGGGCTGTTGTAGTAGTGCTCGTCGACCATCTCCACACCGGCCTCGCGGTTGAGCTCCCACAACCGGTCGAAGGTCGCGCCGGCCGAACTGGGCCCGGAGTTGCCGACCACCACGATCTCCGGGTACTCCGCCTCGATCGCGTCCCGGAACTGGACGAAACGTTCGAAGAACTCCTCCGGCAGGTTCTCCTCGTTGCCCACCGCCAGGTGGGTCATCCCGAACGGCTCCGGGTGCCCCATCTCCGCGCGCAGCGACCCCCACTCGGAGTCGGCGGGCCCGTTGGCGAACTCGACGAGGTCGAGGGTGTCCTGGATGTGCCGGGCCAGCAGTTCGGGGTCGTCGGTCGCCTGGTTCTGCCCGCAACCGGTGACCAGCGCCGGCACCACCGGCAGCGGGGTCGCCCCGATGTCCTCGGCGAACTGGAAGTACTCGAAGTAGCCGAGCCCGTAGGACTGGTTGTAGCCCCAGAAGTTCTTGTTGGTGGCGCGTTCCTCCACCGGGCCCACGGTGTCCTTCCACTGGTAGGAGCGGGCCCTGGGGTAGTCGGGTCCCTCGTACCCGTAGTGGCTGCCGGTGTTCACCAGGCACCCGCCGGGGAACCGCAGGAAACCGGGTTCCAGGTCGGCGATCTTCTCCGCGAGGTCGCGGCGCAGGCCGTTGGGCCGGTTCATGAAGGTGTCCTGCGGGAAGAGCGACACCATGTCCAGCCGCAGGGTGCCCGTCCCGCCACCGGCCACGGTCAACCGTCCCGTGGTGCTGTCGGCCTCCGCCGTCACCGTGCCCGTGTACCGGGTCCACTCATCGCCGGTGACCTCCAGCCGCAGCGGCTCGGCCAGCGCGGCACCACCGGCGTCGGTGAGGCGGACGGTCAGCGGGGTGCCGCCCGCGGCGTCGGTGCGCGCCCACACCGAGAAGTCGTAGCCGGCGTCCTCGCGGACCGCGATGCCCGTGTTGTACCCGGAGTTGGTGACCCCGAAGGCGGCGTCCGCCCCGCCGGCGCCAGCCAGCTCCAGCCGCAGGTAGCGGCGGTTGCGTTCGTTCATCCGGTGCTCGTCGTCCACCACCTCGGCGGTGCCAGCACCGCCGGCCAGGGAGACCGGGGTCCACGCGGTCAACCCCGTGTAGGAGGGGTGGTCCACCGGGTCGTACTCGAAGGAGCGGTTCTGGACCAGCTCCGCGTACAACCCGCCGTCGGCGGCCCGGTTGATGTCCTCGTAGAAGATCCCGTACATGTGGTCGGCGATCTCCGGGCCGTCCCCGCGCGGATCCACCCGCAACGTGTAGTCGGTCGCGTCCTGGGCCTCGGCGTCGAGGGGAACCGTGATCACCGTGGCCGCCGCGACGGCGGCGCACAGCGCCAGGGGTAGATGTCGGCGTGCTCGTGCCATGCGTGCTCCCAAGGGGTTGGAGGAGGAGGGCAGCCCGCACCGCCGGTCCGCGCACGGACCGGTCGGCACGGGGAGGGCTCAGTCGTCGTCCGGCGCGCAGCGCCCCGGCGTCCCGGCGCAACCAGGGAGGTCGAGCGGGGTGGCCACCGACGGCACCGGAACGGGGTGCGGCGCCACCCCCTCCAGCGTCGGGACCACCGGCTCAGCCAGGCCGTCCGCGCCGAAGGTGAGGCGGTCCAGCGTCGTCTCCCGGTGCGTGCCGTCGCCGTCGGGAACCGCGAACCGGTGGTAGGCGATGTACCAGTCGTCGGTACCGGGGACCCGCAGCACCGAGTTGTGCCCCGTCCCGAGGATCCCCTGCGCCGGGTCCCCGCTCAGGATCACGCCGTGGCTGGTGAACGGCCCCAGTGGGCTGTCCGCCGTCGCGTACCCCACCCGGTAGTCGGGGCTGCGGGTGTCGTCGATGGAGTAGGTCAGGTGGTAGGTGTCCCCCCGCCGCACCACGAACAGCCCCTCCCGGAATTCGTCCAGGCCCGACAGCCGGCGCACCGAGGAGGGGTCGAAGGACACCATGTCCTCGTTCAACGGCACCACGAACGGCGCGCCGTTGCCCCAGTACAGGTAGGCCTGCCCGTCCTCGTCGACGAAGGCCGCCGGATCGATGGCCTGGCCCACCCCACCCGGGTTCGCCGACACCAGCGGAGCCCCCACGTCCTCGAACGGGCCCAGCGGGGAGTCCGCGACGGCGACCCCGACCTGCTGCGCGGCCGTGAAGTAGAAGTAGTAGCGGCCGTCGCGTTCGGCGATCGTCGGCGCCCACGCGTTGCGGTCGGCCCAGGGCACGTCGGTCCCCAGGTCGAGGATCACGCCGTGGTCGGTCCAGTTCACCAGGTCCTTCGAGGAGAACACGCTGAACGTCGTGGAACCCCACCCCGGGAAGCCGTCCGTGGTCGGGTACAGGTAGTAGGTGTCGCCGAACACCGCGATGTCGGGATCGGCGTGGTAGCCGGGCAGCACCGGGGTCCGCAGCTCCCGGGCCACCACCGTCCAGTCCCGACTCGCCCCCGAGGGCGAGGTCACCGTGTAGGTCAGCGGTTCCCGCAGGTCCACCCGACGCCGCCCGTCCGGGGAGACGCGCGCCCCCGGAGCCAGCTCGAGGACCGGCGACAGCCACTGGCGCCGGGTCCCCGGCTCCACCGGCAGCGTCACCGTGGCACCCACCGGGTCGATCACCGCCGGCACCGCCAACTCCGGCAGATCCACCCCTCGGATGACGGTGCCGTTGCGGGACAACCCGGCGACCTCCTCCGCGCTCAGGGCGCGGTTGTGTAACCGCACGTCCCGCAGCCGACCGGTGAGGTGGTGGTCGGCGGAGTACTGCGAGCGCCCCAGGTAGTTGGCCGTGGTGCGTCCGCCGCCGATGTCACCGGGGCGGATGGTGATCCCCTCGTTCCTGGCGACCTGCACCCCGTCGAGGTAGAGGACGGCCGTGCCGCCGTCCACCGTGTGCGTCAGGTGCCGCCACCCGCCCCGGGGCAGACCGCGCTCCGCCGCCACCTGCTGCTCCGTGGACCAGTCCCCGGTGGCCAGCGCGGCGCGTAGCCCGCTGTCCTCGGTGCCTCCGGTGGCGAAGAGGTAGCCGTCGCCCACCCCGGCCCGGTCGGTGTTGCCGAAGCCGTAGAGGAAGTAGGGCGTCGGCTGCGCCGGGTCGACCCACACGTCGGCGCTCACGGTCACCGCGTCCAGCCCGGACAGCAGGTGGTCGGGCAGTGCGACGTGGCCGTCGGTGCCCCTGAACTCCAGCGCGTCCCCGACCCACCGCACGTCGCCGTGAAGCGTCCCGTGGTAGCCGTGCCCGGAGACGTCGACCGCCCGCGACCCGGCCTCGGGTTCACCGGCGGCACCGTCCAACGGCCAGTGCGCCACCAGCCCGGACTCGTCCGCCTCGACGGGCGGCACCGGTCCGCCGGCGAGCCGGTCGTGCTCGGCCTGGGTGAGGGGGATGACCGAACCGTGCCGGGCGCCCGGCGGGAGGCGGTAGTCGCTGGACATGGTCCAGCGCCCGGAGTCGAGGTCCGTGGTCTCGAAGGGCACGTACCCCCGGCCGCCGAACTCGTCGATGAACAGGTGCCAGCGGTCCCCGGAGTTCGCCCGGAACACCGCCGGCCCCTCGCCGCGCTCGACGCCGGGGGAGTCCTCGCTGGCCCGGCCGACGCAGTCGGCGACGAAGTCCCAGGAGGTGGAGGTCAGTTCCGTTGACCGCTCGGCCACCAGGAACTTGGCGCACGGCGACGAGGAGTCGGGGTCGCGCTCGTCCTTGGTGAACCGGTGGTAGACGCCCTCGTGTTCGATGACGGCCGAGTCGATGACCGAGTGGCCCGGGTCGTGCCACACCTGGGCCTCGCTGAAGGAGACGAAGTCCCGGGTCGTGGCGTACATCATCCGGTTGTGGCTCGTCCCGGTGTGGTCCGGGTCGTCCTCGGCGTACAGCTTGGACGCCCAGAACACCACGTAGGCGTCCAGCTCCTCGCTCCAGTGCGCCTTCGGGGCCCAGGTGTTGCCGGCGTTGGGCGGCGACACCTCGACCGACCGCTGCTCGGACCAGCTCACCAGGTCCGTGGACTCCCACACCATGATGGAGCGGCTGCCGTGCCGCTGCGCGCCGTCCCAGTCCCCGTTGCCGTGGATGCGCAGGTCGGTGGCGATCAGGTAGAAGCGGTCGCCCTCGGGGGAGCGGATCAGGAACGGGTCCCGGACCCCCTCGTCGCCGAGCGTGGAGCTCAGCACGGGCTGTCCGTCGTTGAGTTCGTCCCAGCGCAGCGGGTCGTTCCCCCGGCTGAGCGCGAAGTACACCTGCTCACCGTCGGGCCGGCCCTCGCCGGTGAAGTAGGCGAAGAGGTAGCCGGCGTAGGGCTCGGTCGCGGCTTCCGGCTCGGGGGGAGCCGGGTGCGGCGTCGCCGTCGCGGTTTCGGACCAGAGGGAGGCCGCGACCAGCGCCGGGGTGAGGGCGGCGGCGACCAGTGCGGCGAGTCGGTGGCGGGCGGGGCGGGGGCGTCGTCCGTGGGGCATCGTTGTCCCGTTCGTGTCGAGTCCCGGCGAGCGGCTGAACCAACGGATGTGAGCGCTAACACAGAGTCGGTGACGAGGACGTTACGGAGTGCGACGTCCTGTGGTCAAGAGGCCACCCAGGCGGCGACGAGCGGGCGGCCGTGGACCTCGTCATCCGGCACCTCGCCCTGACGGACGTGCTCGCCACGACGCCCGAGCCAGCCCGGCGCGAGGACGGGCACCGCCCCGCCACCTCCACACCGCCCACCCGCGACACATGCACCGACGCCAGCCCGCAGCCCAGGGCAGCGCCGCCCCACCCCGGCCGCGCGGCGCCACCCCCACCCGTTCGCGCACCCGGCGTCAGCCCTCCGGGCCACGGCCGGAACCGGCCACGCGGGGCTAGCATGATCACGTGGCGCTCCGAGCGGAGACGAGGCTGCCAGTGGACGACACGCCCGTGCGCGGACGACCGGCGCGGCACCCCGCGATGACCGACGTGGCCCGACTCGCCGGCGTCTCCCACCAGACCGTCTCCCGTGTCCTCAACGGACACCCCCACGTCCGCGAGCAGACCCGGCTCCGCGTCCGCGCCGCCATCGACGAACTCGGCTACCGCCCCAACCGCGCCGCCCGAGCGCTGGCCACCGGCCGGTCGCAGGTCATCGGCGTGGTCGCGCAGCACAGCACCCTCTACGGCCCGGCCTCGCTGCTCGCCGCGCTGGAACTCGCCTCCGACACCGCCGGGTTCGCCGTGCGGGTCCGCCGGGTCAGGGCGCTGGACCGCGCGAACATCCTCGACGCCGTGGACCGCCTCCGCGACGACCAGGTGGCGGGCATCGTCGTCATCGCCCCCACCCTCTCCGCCAGCGAGGCGCTGGCCGCCATCCCCACCGACGTGCCCCTGGTCACCGTCGACGGCGACCCCGACCGGGCCACCGCCCTCGTCACCGTCGACCAGGTGTCCGGCGCCCACCAGGCCACCCGCCACCTGCTCGACATCGGACACCGCACCGTCTGGCACGTCTCCGGCCCACCGGACTGGTTCGACAGCGCCGGCCGCGTCGAGGGCTGGCGGCGTGCCCTGGAACGGAGCGGCGCGGAGGTGCCGCCCGTGGTGGCCGCCGACTGGAGCGCCGCAGCCGGCTACCACGCCGGCCAGGCGCTCGCCCGGATGCCCGAGGTGACGGCCGTCTTCGCCGCCAACGACCACCTCGCGCTCGGCGTCCTCCGCGCGATGCACGAACGCGGCCGCCGGGTGCCCACCGACGTCAGCATCGTCGGCTTCGACGACGTCCCGGAGGCCGCCTACTTCACCCCGCCGCTGACCACCGTCCGCCCCGACTTCGACGCGGTCGCCGGGGACGCGCTCGGGCTCCTCCTGGCCCAGATCGAGGACGGAGAGGTCAGCGTGGCGCGGCGGACGCGGGAACCGGCCCTCGTCCGGCGGGACAGCGTCACCGCACCACCCGGGTAGCGGCTGGCGGCGGCCCGGGGAGGGCTGAGACGACCCGCACCGGGGCGGCTGGTCCTGTCAATTCGCCCCGCGCCCGGCTCAGGCGGTCCGGCCGAGGAGCGCCAGGATGCGGGTCTGCTCGTTCACCTCGCCCACCACCGGCACCGGCGGCTGGCACACCCCCTCCGAGTAGAGGGTGTCGCCCATCCGCTCCATGAAACCGGCCACCATCTCCAGGTTCTCCGGAGGGATCGTGGTGTTCCCCCCGGTGGCCTTCGCGATGTCCCAGGCGTGCACCACCAGGTCAAAGCAGTAGAACGCCCCGATCGTCGCCGCCAGCGTGCTCCGCCCGAACGGCGTGTCATGGGCGCGGTTGGCCCGCATCGGGTCGTCCAGCACGTCCTGCACCGCGTCCCGCGTGTGCTCCCAGGCGCCGAGCGGCGCGGTCTCCACGGTGGGCCCGGCCGGGACCTGGATGCCCACCTTGCGCAGCACCGAGTTCTGCGTGTCCACCACGTGCGCGAGCACGTCCCGCGCCGTCCACCCGACGCACGGCGACTGCGACTCCCAGCCGCTCGCCGGCACGGCACGAACCCGCTCGGTGAAGGTGGCGGCGAGTCGCCGGTACAGGCCCCCGGTGGTGTTGTCGTTGCTCATGCGGCGATTCTCCCTGCCGCACCACGAGGCTGATCACCCACGGCCACCACGGTGCTGGGGGCCCTGCCGGGCAGTGGTCTTGTGGAGCGGGAGGGTCGCGCCACCGTTGAACCGGGCGGGCCGGTGGGGCCAGTGGCCGGGCGGCGGCCAGCCCGCACCCCGTGGGGCGGATCGCGTCAACCCCACGCGGCGTTCCCTGCCGCCACCCGCGAAGGCGGGTCGGCTTCGCGTCGGGAGAACTTCACCCCACCGGATAAACATGGTGCGATCCGGGTGAATGGCTGATGAAGAATCGCTCGTTGTGTGATCAAGATACTAGTGCGAAAGAGTGGACGGCGAATCACCGACCAGGTGCGAGGTAGTGCCGATGGTCTGTCCTGCCTTGCTCTGTTCAGGTGAAAATATCGCAGCGGATGTCTTTTCTGTCGGGCGCGAACTCTAAAGTCGCGCCGACCTCAACGAGAGCTGCCCCGACAGGAAATTCGTGATGAATCAACTATGGGCGCACAGTCGCAACGACAAGGGCGAACGGCACACCCTGCGGGACCACCTGATCTCAACCGGTGAGCTCGCGGCACGCTTCGCCGAGCCCTTCGGCGCCGCGCCGCTGGCCCGAGCCCTGGGGCTCTTCCACGACGCGGGGAAGGCCAGCTGCTCCTGGCAGGAAGCCCTGCTGGCGGTGGAGGGGCAGGACCGCCGGACCGGGGTCCCGCACAAGGAGTTCGGCGCGGTGGCCCTGCGCGGCCCCGCCCACGTCGCCGCCCTCGCGGTGCTCGGCCACCACGGCGGCCTCACGCGGCCATCGGACCTGTCCGACCTGCCCGACTTACCCGCCGAGGACCCGGAAACCCTGCGTCGTTTCCTCGACGCGGTACCCGAAGCCAAGGACTTCCTCTCCGGCGGCAACCTCATCCCCGAAAACTGGCGCCGTTGCCAGTCCACCGCCGAGGTCGGCATTCGCCTGGTGTTCTCCGCGCTCGTCGACGCCGACCGCCTCGACACCGGCGCGCACAGGGCGGGGACCGAGTTCACGGTCCGGCCCGCCCCCGACATGGAACAGCTCTGGAAACGGTACGACCAGGAACGGGTGAACGTCCTCGCGAAGCGCGCCGCGAGCGGGAAACGCGCCGACCCGGTCGTCGACACGGCCCGCGAACAGGTCTACCAGTACGCGGTGCGCGCCGCCGAGCGGCCCGGCGGCCTGTTCAGGATGGCCGCACCCACCGGGTCGGCCAAGACGATGGCCGCCGGGGCCTTCGCCCTGCGGCACGCCGCCCTGCACGGCAAGTCGCGGGTCATCGTCGCCGTCCCGTTCACCACGATCACCGAGCAGAACGCGGGCCAATACCGGGAGCTGCTCGGCGCCGATGTGGTGCTCGAACACCACTCCTCGGTGGACCTGGACACCGCGCCCCGCTGGTACCGGCCGGCGGCGGAGAACTGGGACGCCGACTTCATCGTGACCACCACCGTCCAGCTGTTCGACTCGCTGTTCGGCCGCAAACCCCAGCGGTCCCGCAAACTCCACCGCCTGGCGAACTCGGTCATCGTCCTCGACGAGGTCCAGGCCCTCCCGCTGAGCCTGCTCACCCCGATCCTCGACGTGCTGCGGGTCCTCGCCGAGGAGTTCGGCACCACGGTGGTGCTCAGTTCCGCCACCCAACCGGCCTTCCAATCGTTGCCCGTGTGGAAGGACTTCCCGGTCACCGACATCGTCCCCGACCCCACACGGCTCTTCGACGACCTCCGCAGGGTCCGCTACGAGTGGTGGTGCGACCCCCGCCCCACCCTGGCCGAGGTCGCCGAGGCAGCCCTCGACGAACGGCAGTGCCTCGTGGTCGTCAACACCACGGGCAACGCCCGCACCGTCTACCGGCACGCCAACCCCGACGAGACGTCCCCGCACGTCCTGCACCTGTCGGCCCGGATGTGCGGGGCCCACCGGCAGCAGGTGCTCCACGAAGCCAACCGCCGCCTGGACGCCGACGAGCCCGTCCTCCTGGTCTCCACCCAGCTCATCGAGGCCGGCGTCGACATCGACTTCCCGGTCGTCTACCGCGTGCTCGCCGGCGCCGACGCCGTCCAACAGGCCGCCGGCCGCGCCAACCGGGAGGGCACCTTGGGCCGGGAGGGCGGCCGGGTCGTCATCGTCGTCCCCGAGGACGGCGGCTATCCCGGCGCCGAGTACCGGGCCCTCGCCGAACAGACCAGCGTCCACTTCTGGGCGGGCCAGGACCCCGACCGGCTGGACGCGCTCGACCGCTACTACCGGGGCGTGTACTCGGCGCTGAACCTGACCGAGAACCGCCGCGCGAACGCCGTCCAGCGCGGGCGGGCCGCGTTCGACTACCAGTCGGTGGCCGAGGGCCCGCTTCTCGACGCGGGCGGCGCTGGGACGGCCAGGGACCGGGAACTCGCGTTCCGCATGATCGACGAGGACACCGTCCCCGTCGTCGTCGACTTCCACGGCAAGAACAAGGACCACAAGGGAGAGGGACCGCGCCTGGTGGAACGCCTGCGCTCGTCGGCGAACCCGACCCCCCAGGACTTCCGCGCGGTTCAACCCTATGTGGTCCCACTGCCCCGGGCGTTGCTGAACCGCCCCGACATCCGAGCGATCTGCCGTCCCGTCGTCGGCGACCTGCACGAATGGGCTGGCGACTACCACGAGGCGTACGGCATCGACACGACCGACATCGTTCAGGAGGAAGTGTGGTGAAACCGAGTTCCCCGCGCGAGGAGTGGGACCCGGTGGTGGTGCAGGTGTGGGGCGACGCGGCCCTGTTCACCCGCCCCGAACTCAAGGTCGAACGGGTCACCTACCCGGTGATGACGCCCAGCGCGGCCGTGGGCGTGCTGGAGGCGATCTTCTGGAAACCGGAGTTCGACTGGCGGGTGACGGCGATCGAGGTGCTGCGCCCGGTCCGGCAGTTCACCCAGCGCCGCAACGAGACCAGCGACCTGCCGCCGTTGGCGGAGGCCGCGAAGGGTGAGCGCCGCGTCGACACCGCCGCCCACCGGGTCCAACGCTTCGCGCTGTGCCTGAAGGACGTCGCCTACCGCATCCACGCCCAGGTCGAACTCCGACCGCACGCCACCCACCGGGCGGAGGCCTACCGCGACCAGTTCCGGCGCCGAGTGCGGCGGGGAGCCTGCTTCCACCAGCCCTACCTGGGCACCCGCGAGTTCTCCGCCTACTTCGGCCTGCCCGACGACACCCCCGCCGTCGAGACCTACACCGAGGACCTCGGGCTCATGATCCACAGCATCGACCACTCCACCGAACCCCCCACGGCGCACTGGTTCCACGCCGAGGTCGTACGGGGACGGATGAACGTCCCGCCCTCCGGGGTGGCGGTGCCCCGGGCCACCCCGGTCGGCGTGGGCGGAGGTGCCTGATGCTGGTCAAACGCCTGGTCGACCATGCCCAGCGCCAGGGGACGAGCAAGCCGTTCCACCGGGAACGGGAGCTGCACTGGCAACTGGAGATCAGCACCGCCGGCCGCCCACCTCTCCTCACCCGGGTCACCGACCCGGCGGCGACGAGGCCGGGGCGGGGGGTGAGCCGCCAGGTCCCCGCCGTCGTCCGCACCGTGGGCATCTCCCCGAACCTCGCGGCCGACGACATCCAGTACGTGCTCGGCTGGGCCGACGAGAAGACGAAACCCGAACGGGCCGCGAGCTGCCACGCGGCCTTCGTCGACCTGGTCACCCGCTGGGCCGCCGACCCGGCGGCCCAGGACGACACCCTCGCCCAGGCGGTGGCCGCCTTCTACCAGCAGAACGGGCCGCACCGGGTCGCGGAACCAGAGGGCTGGACGTCCAAGCAGGGCGTATTGCTCGTCGTCGACGGTGTCCCGGCCACCGAGGCGTCCTCAGTGGTGCCGTACTGGTCCACCGAAGTCGCCCGGCGCAAGGCCGGTGGCGCCGCCACCGGGCTGTGCCTGTCCTGCGGCACCGTCGCTCCGCTGGTCGACACCGTCCCCGGCAAGGTGCCGAAGAAGCTCGTCCCCGGCGCCTCCAACGACGCCGCCCTGGTCAGCGTCAACGAACGGGTCTTCGGCTACCAGCTGACGACCGGCCTCACCCACACCCCGCTGTGCATGGTGTGCGCCGACAGCATGACCACCGGGCTGGTGGCCGTGCTCTCCAGCGACCACACCTCCAGCTACGCCCGACAGGACAGCAAACTCGCCTGGTGGTACAGCGGCCCACCCGAGACCGACTGGATGGCCCAGCTCGAACAACCCGACCCGAGCGCCGTCTCCCGGCTCCTCACCTCCCCACACGAGGGGAAGGCGGTCGCCAACGGGGGGAAGGACCTGACCCGCTTCCACGCCCTCACCGTCAGCGGCAACATCGCCCGCATCATGGTGCGGGACTGGGTCGAGATGCCCCTGCCCGAACTCGAACGGAACATCAGGTCCTGGTTCGAGGACATCGAGATCGTCCGGGCACGCGGCCACGACCGCCCCCTCCGGCTGTGGACGCTCGTGCTGGCCACTGGCCGGTGGCAGCCCAAGCTCAAGGCCTACGCCGAGATGGGCAGCAAGTCCTCCCGCCGGCCCGAGCGGCTGCACCGACAGCTCGTCGCGACCGCGTTGCGGAACACTCCACCACCCCCGGAACTCCGCCACCACCTGCTGGCGCGCATCACCAACGACGGACGAGTGGACGCCTACCGGGCGGCGCTGCTCCGCCTCTCCCTCGTCCGCCAGTACGGAAAGGACCACGTCATGCCCGGTCTCGACGAGACCAACACCGACCCCGCGTACCTGTGCGGGCGGATCTTCACCCTCCTCCAGCGCATCCAGCGCACCGCGTTGGGCGATGTCAACACCAGCTTCGCCGACCGCCACTTCGCCGGTGCCCTGAGCAAGCCGGACCAGGCGGTAACAACCGGCTTGCGGGAGGCGCAGCCCTGGTTGAAGAAGTTGTGGCGCGACAAGACCAAACGCGGCCTGTCGGTGCGCCTCGACCGGGAGCTGGCCAGGATGACCACGCTGCTTGAGGCCGCGGCGCTCCCCGCCCGCTTCACCACCGCCCAGCAGAGCTGCTTCGTCCTCGGCTACTACCACCAGAAGGCCAGGTACGACGAGGAGATGCTCGCCGCGTTGGAGAAGAAGAACAAGGAGGCGGAAGGCGGGCCCGACGCCGAGCCCGACACTCCCTGAGCGTTCCCAGCCCAACCCGGCCCCGATCCACCTGACGAACCCACTGGCAGGAGAACCATGAGCAACGCCGTACCCGCACACCTCGACCCCACCGTGCGGCACGACATCGTCTTCTACTTCGACGTCACCGACGGCAACCCCAACGGCGACCCCGACTCCGGCAACCGGCCACGCCTGGACCTGGACACCCAGCACGGCCTGGTGACCGACGTCGCGCTCAAGCGGAAGATCCGCAACACCCTGGCGTTGGCTGGCGACGGCGACCCCCGCTACGGGATCTTCGTCGAGGCGGGCCACGCCCTGAACACCAGGCTCCTGGAAGCCGCGAGCGCCAACGGCGCCGAGGAGGAGAAGATCAGCACCGAGCAGGTCATGAACACTCGTGCCTGGCTGGCGAACCGCTACGTCGACATCCGCCTCTTCGGTGCGGTGCTCTCCACGGGGAGCAAGGTCACCAAGCGGCTCGGCCAGATCTACGGTCCGCTCCAGGTGACGATGGCGCGCAGCGCCGACCCGGTGAGCCCGGTCGACCACGCGATCACCCGCGTCACCCAGACGAAGAAGGAGGACATCGACAAGGGGGAGAGCACCGAGATGGGCGGCAAGTGGACCGTCCCCTACGGCCTCTACCGCGCCGAGCTGTACTACTCGGCGGCCCGGGGCAGGCAGACCGGCGTGGACAGCCGTGACCTGGAGCTGCTGTACCGGTCGATGACGATGATGTTCGACCACGACCGTTCCGCGACGCGCGGCCGGCTCGCCCCGCGAGGTCTCCACGTGTTCAGTCACCAGGACGCCTTCGGGAACGCCCCCGCCCACACCCTGTGCGAGCGCGTGGTGGCCGAGCGGACCGAGCCGGACAACCCGCTCCCGCCGAGGTCGTTCACCGACTACAAGCTGCGCGTCGACTCCGCGGCACTGCCCGACGGTGTCACCCTGACCACGGTGCTCGGCTGACGTGATGGGGTCCTCACACTCGGAAGGGGCCGGGCCGCGGCCCGGCCCCGAACCCAGCGTCACCCTCGGAGGGTTGGAGCACTACGCCTACTGCCCCCGGCAGGCGGCGTTGATCCACGTCGAGCAGTACTTCGAGGATGATGCGGCCACGACCAGGGGTTCGCTGCATCACGAGGTCGTCGACCGCGGCGACACCACCAGGAACCGTCGCGGTGTGCGCCAGTGGAACTCGCTGCCGGTGCGCAGCACGCGGCTGGGCATCCACGGGGTCTGCGACACGGTCGAGTTCGGGCCGGACGGTCCGGTGCCGGTGGAGCACAAGTCCGGTGGCTACCGGCCTGGGGGACCGGCCGACGTGCAGGTCGCCGGCCAGGTGTTGTGCCTCCGGGAGATGTTCGGGGCGGAGGTGCCCCACGGGGTCGTCTTCGCCGGGCAACGCCGTCGGCGGCACGTCGTCGAGGTCGACGCCGCCCTGGAACGCCGGGTGGTTGACACGGCCGAGCGACTGCGCGAGCTGATCACCACCGGGACCACGCCGCCCCCCGTGCACGACAGCCGCTGCCGCCGGTGTTCCCTCCGGCCCGGGTGCGTGCCCGAGCTGCGCGCGGCATCGCCCGGGGACCCTTTCACACCACGTCCGTTGGGAGAGTGGGATGACTGAAGCACTGAGGACCCTGTTCATCTCGACCCCGGGCACGAGCTTGGGGTTGGACGGCGACGCGGTGCGGATCACCAGCCCCGACAGGCCCGGCCGGCACCTGCAACCCCTGGTTCGACTCGACCACCTGGTGGTCAACAAGGGGGTGCACGTCTCCGAGGACCTGTTCCACCGGTGCTCGGAGGACGGCCGGTCAGTCACCTGGTTGAGTCAGAACGGCAAGCTGCTCACCAGGACCTCCGGCCGGCAGACCGGCGGGGCGCGGCTCCGCATCGAGCAGGTCCGGGCCTACGACGACCCTGCCCGCCGGCTGGCCCTGGCCCGCGCGTTCGTGGCCGGCAAACTGCACAACTGCCGCCAACTGGTGCTGCGCATCGCACGGGACAGGCAGGGCGGTGATCGGGAGTTGCTGCGGGATATCGCTGCCGACCACGCCGCCACGTTGCCACGCCTGCGGGAAGCCGACGAGCTGGACACGATCCGGGGTCTGGAGGGCAGCGCCGCGCGGCGGTACTTCCAGGCGATGGGCGTGCTGATCCCGGGGGCGAACCCGGGGCGGACCCGTCGTCCACCCACGGATCCCGTCAACTGCGCGCTGTCCTTCGGCTACACGATGCTGGAGGTCGCCACCAGGGGAGCGGTCGACGAGGTCGGGCTCGACCCGTTCATCGGGTACCTGCACGACGTGCGGCCAGGCAAGGCGTCGTTGTCCCTGGACCTCATGGAGGAGTTCAGGACGATGCTGGTGGACCGCCTCGTCATCACGCTGTTCAACAAGAAGCAGCTGAGCGAGCGGGACATGGAGACCCTGCCCGGAGGGGAGGTCAGGTTCACGGAGGAGGGACGGAAAGCGTTCCTCTCCCACTGGTCCACGGCGCGGGACCGGATGTGGCACCACCCGGTCCTGGACCGGGAGGTTCCCGCGTCCACCCTGCCGCTGCTCCAGGCGCGGTTGTTGGCCCGGCACCTCCGAGGTGACACGCCGACCTACACCCCGTGGTCGGCGGGCTGAGGGGTGGAGTTGCTGATCAGCTACGACGTTGAGACCGCTACGCGGGAGGGTCAGCGGCGGCTGCGCAGGGTGGCGAAGATCTGCGAGGGCTACGGGCACCGGGTGCAGAAGTCCGTCTTCGAGGTGGTGTGCCGGCCGCAGGACTGGGTGTTGATGAAGCACCGCCTGGCAGAGGTGATCAACTCCGAGCGGGACAGCATCCGCGTCTACCACCTCGACCGGGGTTCGTTCTCCCGCGCGGAGCACATGGGGGCGTCGCGGCTGGCGCCGCACGAATCGCCTCTGGTGTACTGACGGTGCTTTCCGGAGACTGGACAGGAAGGGCAGTCGTGACAGGGAATTCCGCTGGTGCGCTCGCAGGCCGGCCGAGCCGGCCCCAGGGTGGTGCGGATCCGCGCCGTGTGCGGTGTGGAGTTCGCGCGGATCGGAAGCGTCACACGAAACGCCTGGACTCTCCTAAGCAAATCCCGGGCGTGTCGTCATCTTTGTCTGGTTTGCGGGAAGCTCGTCGCAACACGAAATGGGAAAACCGCTGTTCACGCAGCGTTGCACCGGGCCTCCGGGCCCGGTGAGGATCGCAACAGCAACATGCTGAGGTAGTCGATCGCCGCGCCCCGCGTTGCACCGGGCCTCCGGGCCCGGTGAGGATCGCAACGAGTCGGCGACCTGGGCGACACGGTCGGCGGCGGCGGTTGCACCGGGCCTCCGGGCCCGGTGAGGATCGCAACCGCAACGTAGTCACCACCGCGTGGGACGGAATCAAGTTGCACCGGGCCTCCGGGCCCGGTGAGGATCGCAACCCACACCCCCGTGATGCGCGGCTCCAACAGGACCTGGTTGCACCGGGCCTCCGGGCCCGGTGAGGATCGCAACTCTTCGGACAATCCCCCAAGCAGGTAGTTCACTGCGGTTGCACCGGGCCTCCGGGCCCGGTGAGGATCGCAACGCCCACGTCACGCCTGGCAGGTCGCAGGGTAGGCTCGTTGCACCGGGCCTCCGGGCCCGGTGAGGATCGCAACTTGCGGCGCTCAGCCAGGCTCGGCGGCTCGCTCCCTGTTGCACCGGGCCTCCGGGCCCGGTGAGGATCGCAACTTGCTCTGCCGGACACGGAGCCCGCCGGTGTTGCAAGTTGCACCGGGCCTCCGGGCCCGGTGAGGATCGCAACCTGAGCTGCTTCGCACCGATCGCATCCCTGCGGGCAGTTGCACCGGGCCTCCGGGCCCGGTGAGGATCGCAACACCGAACGCCTCTACGGAACCGGGAGGTACCCCAGGTTGCACCGGGCCTCCGGGCCCGGTGAGGATCGCAACGATGCCCCGGTGGTGGCGCTGAGCCAGCTGAACCGGGGTTGCACCGGGCCTCCGGGCCCGGTGAGGATCGCAACCACGGCAGTAGCAGCGAAACAAGCCGGGCGGCACTGGTTGCACCGGGCCTCCGGGCCCGGTGAGGATCGCAACCCTCGCACAGACCGCGGTTCGGCGGATCGCGTACGACGTTGCACCGGGCCTCCGGGCCCGGTGAGGATCGCAACCCTTCATGAGACTCGGGACGCGAAGCGCCCATCTGATGTTGCACCGGGCCTCCGGGCCCGGTGAGGATCGCAACCCCGGCCCTCGCCGAGCACGCGAACTGGTCGGTCCGTTGCACCGGGCCTCCGGGCCCGGTGAGGATCGCAACCATTCGAATATCGGCCATGCGTCCCGCCGCGCCCTCGTTGCACCGGGCCTCCGGGCCCGGTGAGGATCGCAACGCCGTGGCCGGCACTGACGGAGCGGCCTGCGCGGCCGGTTGCACCGGGCCTCCGGGCCCGGTGAGGATCGCAACTCGCTACCTGCGGGTATGTGCTGAGCGAGATCATGACGGTTGCACCGGGCCTCCGGGCCCGGTGAGGATCGCAACCCCAGTCGGCGCGTGGCGCGTCGGCGGGGAGTACCGTTGCACCGGGCCTCCGGGCCCGGTGAGGATCGCAACGTCGGCGAGGACGACGCCCAGCGGACCCGCGCCGCGTTGCACCGGGCCTCCGGGCCCGGTGAGGATCGCAACGCTACGCCGTCAAGGGGGGGGCGGCGCCGCCACCCCGGTTGCACCGGGCCTCCGGGCCCGGTGAGGATCGCAACCTCGGGCGTGGGGTCGGTGGTGGGGCGGGAGGTCGCCAGGTTGCACCGGGCCTCCGGGCCCGGTGAGGATCGCAACCTCGCGGCCAGCCAGGTACTCGTCGATTGTTTCCAGGGACTTGCACCGGGCCTCCGGGCCCGGTGAGGATCGCAACGCTGCGGCGGACCGCAGGTAGGACCGGGCGATGTCGAGTTGCACCGGGCCTCCGGGCCCGGTGGGATCGCAACTTGTTGATGCTGCCTTGGTGACTACTAGGTGCGCGCGTTGTACCAGTCTTTTCCTGACGGGACTGCGAGGCGCCGAGGCGCCCTCCAAAGGCACGACACGGTGCCTCGCGCTTTTTCGTGCGGATCGTCGTAGGCGTCAGACCCCCTCCGCTGCCCTCGCGATGAACTCTCCCGCCTCCTTCGGCGGGGTGAGCTGCGGGTCAGCAGGGAATGCGGCCGAGCAGGCGGCAGGTAGGACGCACACGAACTGATCACCACCCACCACCACGGTCACCGCTTTCCCGCCCAAGGCGGGCAAGGTGCTGACCATCAGCGATGCCACGGGTTCCGGCCCAGGCACGATCGCCGTCACGACCGCTTCCCCGTCCGCCACCAGCAGGGCACCGGCGACCCGTCGGGCCTGCATCACCGGCAGGCCCACGGGTTCCTCGGGCGCGTGTTCAGGGCGCAGGACAACGCCGAGCCGGCTGGTCTCCACCAGCACGGACACCGGCCCACACCGGGCGGGCATCCATCCGGTGATCCGTCCCAGCGCGTTCCCCGGCACGAGAAGCACCGGCTCCGATGTGGTCACCGCGCACCCCGCCTCAGGTAGGGCCGTACCCGGCTGGAACGACGAGGGAGAACGTAGGCACGGACTCGGCAGGACCGTGCTGGCGGAATGCGGGGAAGCACCGTGGTCACCGACTCCGCCACATCGACCGGGTTCACGCTCACCACCCCCGCCGGCATCGTCCGGCTGCCTCGTCCAGCACTCGCGCCAACTGACGCACCGGGCGGGGACCCAGCAGTAGCGGCCACCCCCACCCATTGCCGGCCAGCGCCAGCCGGGCGCCCCCGGTACCCGCACCGGGAACGGCGAGGGACGTCATCGCCAGGCGCAACACTGAGGACCCGACGTGCAGGGGGATCGCGAGATTCCGGCGATGGAGCAGGGCCGTGGAGAACTGTCGGGCGGCGTGCGGCGCCACCAGCCCGACGGTGCCGGCGGCGAGCAGGACCGCCGCCGACTCGTCAGCGGTGAGGGTGAGCACGACGGTCGTGGGTTGTCCGGTGGGTGCCACTGCGGCGACGCTGGCTCGCCAGGCGTCTCGGGGCAGGGTGCGGTGGGGACTGGTCACGGGCTGGGCTCCGTCCAGATGGGAAGGACTCCGGTCAGGGCCGGGATGGGGGCGGTGGCCGCGGGATCGGGGGGAGGTGCCACCGCCCCCGGCCGTCGCCCGCGCGTGCGCGGGGCGGGCGACGACCGTTCCCGGCGCGCGGCGGCGGGGCGCACCGTCGCCGCGCGGTGCCGGCCCCCGAGGGGAGGTGGGGCCGGACGGTGGAAGGGGGCGGCGGTGGTGTCGGGGTCCGCCGCCCCCGGCCGGGCGCGCCTCGGGGAGTCGGGCGGCGCGTCCGGCCTGTCCTGGGCTCGCGTCGCGAGCAGTACGGCTACGGGGATCGCGTGAGTGGGTCGGGAGGAGTTGTGTGGAGGTGTGCGGTAGTGCTGTCGCCGATCGTCTCCACGTTCTCCCTTACGTCCGATGAGGATCGCGGTGATGACCAGGAGACCGGCGATTCCCAAGACAACCGTCCCTGTGAGTAGCAGGAAGGAGGGAGATCCGGGCATGGAGTAGCCTCCTGGTCTGGCGATTTGGTACTTGAACCGACAATCGGATCAGGTCTGGTTCATGGAACATTGTTCCACTTGTTCCACCATAAAATCCTGTTCCGATCGGTGGAGACAATCGCCCGATGAGGTGGAAGGCGAACGTGATCACGCCGCGTACGCTGCCAACATGAAGCGGACTTCCAAGTTGCGTACGCCGAGGGCTCGGGCCGTTGGGCACGCGCTCAGGACCGCGCGCGAGGACGCAGGAGTCGGCGTGCGGGAGTTGGCCCGCCGGCTGAGTACCTCACACACCTGGGTTGGCCGTGTGGAGCGGGCGGAAGTCATCCTCACACCCGAGCTCGTGGCGACAATCGTCGGAGCGCTGGAACTGCCGCGTGACCAACGGGAGGCGCTCATCAGCCAGACCCGGGACCTGCCAGCCGCGTCCCCGTGGACCCCTTCAACGTCCCTTCCTGGGCAACTTGCGACACTCATCGACTACGAGCGCGAAGCAGCTCGAGTTACCTCCGTCGCCACCCTGATTCCCGGTCTCCTCCAGACTCGGGACTACGCACACGCGATGATCTCAGCGGGCACTGGATCGTACTCGTCGAAAGACCTGGTGCTGACTCGAATGGGCCGGCAGGAGGTGCTGAGAGGAAAGAACGCCCCGGAGTACACAGCGTATGTGGACGAGTCGGCGTTGATGCGCCGCGTCGGCGGGCCAAGAATCATGTACGACCAGCTTGATCACCTTATCGAGCATCCACATGCCACGATACGGATCGTTCCCCTCACGATGGGCCCACAGCCTGGGCTTCCGGTCGGAGCGATGGGAAATTTCGGCCTGCTGGAGTTCGTGGACGCTGCGCCCGTCGTGTACCTGGAGCATCTGACGACGGGAACCTACCTCGATCGTCGAGCTGACACTGACGCCTACGCGACTGCGGTCGATACGCTGGCTGGGGTGGCGTTGTCTCCTGACGACTCGGTCAAGACCATCGCCACATACCGTGACCAGTACGAAGGGCAGGCAGAATGACCACGCAGGAACTCACCGGGTGGCGGAAGGCGCGAGCGAGTGGCCCACAAGGGGACTGCGTCGAGGTGGGCGGGGCGCCCGGCGTAGCGGGTATCCGGGACAGCAAGAACCGGGGTGGTGGTGTTCTGGTCGTTGATCGTCAGGTCTTCGCGGCGTTCATCGACGCGGTGAAGCGGGATTGGGTGTGACTCGGCGGGGCGCCTGTGTGGGTCCCTTGCTGTTCTGGGGGAGCTGCGTGTGGTGCTCGGTTGGTTGATCGAGAAGGGTGGGCTTCATGGTGCGGCAGGGTATGACCGGGTGGCGTAAGTCAACTCGCAGCGATGACCAGTCCAATTGTGTTGAGATTGGTGGGGCGCCGGGCTTGGCTGGTATCCGGGACAGCAAGAACCGGGGCGGTGGTGTTCTGGTCGTTGATCGTCAGGTCTTCACGGCGTTCATCGACGCGGTGAAGCGCGACCGTCTCTGACCCCGCGAACGACGTTCTCGGCGCGGCCCTCGCACTCCTCGTGCGGGGGCCGCATCCCGTTCCGCCTCCTGGCCAGCCGTCCCGAGCGGACGGGAAGGACGGGAGGAACGGGAAGGTTGCGCTCGCTGCCGACGCCGTGCTGCCGGGCCGGGAGAGGCGTCGTGGTCCTCAGGATTCGGCGGTTCCCGGTGCTGCGACGCGCCGAGCGCTATGGCGGGCCTGGGTCCCACGCCGCCCGTCGAGCTGTCCCCGAGGTCCGTCGGCACGGAGGTCCATCAGCCCGGCTACTCGGCCCGGGGTGGGCGGTGCCCGGTAGGAATGCGAACGGGGTGTGGACGGTGAACCCGTCCACACCCCGTCTCGGCCGTTGTCAGCGCGTGGGGCGCACCAGGCGGTCGGTGCCCACGCGGTCCCGCAGTACCTCGGGCACCAGCACCGAACCGTCCTCCTGCTGGAACTGCTCCAGGATGGCGGGCATCAGCCGGCTGGTGGCCAGGGCGGACCCGTTCAGGGTGTGCACGAACTGGGTCTGCTTCGCCTGCGGCGCGCGGAAGCGGATGTTCGCCCGCCGGGCCTGGTAGTCGCCGGCCCAGGACACCGACGACACCTCCTTGTAGCCGTTGGCGTGCGGCATCCACACCTCGATGTCGAAGGTCCTGCGCATCGTGGCGCTGGTGTCACCAGCGGCGAGCTTCGACGTCCGGAAGTGCAGGCCCAGCCCGCGCACCAGTGCCTCGGCGGCGTCGACCATCGACTCGAAGGCCTCGGCGGCGCCGTCCGGGGTGGTGAACTGGAACAGCTCGACCTTGTTGAACTGGTGTCCGCGCACCGTGCCCCGCTCGTCGGAGTGGGTGCCGGCCTTCTCCCGGCGGTAGCAGGGCGTGTAGGCGAAGACCCGGCGGGGGAGCTCCGCCTCGGTGAAGATCTCGTCCTGGTGGGCGGCGAGGAGCGCGGTCTCGGAGGTCGGCAGCAGGAACTGCGGGCGGTCCGACACCGGGTTGGCGATGTGGTAGACGTCGTCGCTGAACTTGGGGAACTGCCCTGCGGCGAAGCCGGCGCTCTCCAACAGCATGTGCGGCGGCAGGACGAAGGTGTAGCCGGCGGCGTTGTGCTGGTCGATGAACCAGTTCAGCAGCGCCCATTCCAGACGGGCGCCGTAGCCGGTGTACATCCAGTAGCCGGAGCCGCCGAGTTTGGTTCCCCGGTCGAAGTCGACCAGCCCGTACTCCTTGGCGACCACGGTGTGGTCGATGAAGTCCCCCAGGGCCGGCTTCTCGCCCCACACCCGCAGGACCTCGTTGTTCTCCTTGCCGCCCGGCACGACGTCGTCGGCGGGCATGTTCGGCAGGCCGGCCATCTCCTGGCGGAGTTCCGCGCCGACGTTCTCCAGCTCGCTCTCGAGGGCGAGCAACGCCGCCTTGGTGTCCGGGGGCGGGGGCAGGGGCTCGCTCGACTCGCGCTTGGCCTTCGCGTAGGCGCGTGAGGCCTCCTTGCGCTTGCGGCGCTCCTCCTCGATCCGCTGGAGCAGCTGACGGCGCCGCGCGTCGAGGTCGACGATCGCGGACAGGGACCGATCCACCTCGGAGCTGTCGAGTCGTTTCGACAGGGCGGCCGCGACGGCCTCCCGCTCACGGCGGATCAGGTCCAGATCAAGCATGGCGTTCCTTCGTCAGCTCAGGTGCGAGAGTGCGTGAACTCGCCTTCAGGTGGCGGAAGCGGACCAACCGGGCTCCCTACCATGTCGAACGATCGGAAAGTCTAACGGGAACACCGCTCAGGTCCGGCGGCGGGTTGAGACCGGGTACCCGATCACCGGCAGGGTGGTTGACCTCGGCCAACGCCGTGGTCCAGGCTTCGCGTGGCTGGCGTCTGCCGCCGCGCTGGGGCCCCCGAGTGACGGGGCCGGCGGCAGGCGGTGCCGGGTTGCCCCGGACTCCGGGCGGGTCGGTCTCGCGGCCCGACGGATCCGGCTGGCGCGTCCGCTGGTGTCTCAGTCCAGCGGGTTCTGGGCGAGGAAGTCGAGGACGGTGTCGCTGGCGGCGGGGCGGGCCTCCAGGTGGACCCCGTGCCGGGCTCCGTCGAAGATCCGGACCCGGGCGTCGGGGACGCGTCCGGCGATGCGGTGCGCGTTCTCGGGTGGGGTGAGGGCGTCGTCGCCGCCGTGCAACACCAGGGTGGGAGCGGTGATCCGGGGGAGCAGGTCCCATCCTCGGTGGTCGGTGCTGGCGATGAAGTGGCGGCGCTGCGACCGCCGGGAGTTCGACGGGGTCACGCTCTCCACCAGCTCCGCGTGGTCCCGGACCCAGTCCGGGGTGAAGAACAGTTCGGTCAACGCGGCCCGTCCCGCCGGGGTGGATACCGTTCGCAGTGCCTCGTTCGCGGCCTCGGACCGGGGGACCTCCTCGGTTCCGCCGGGGCCGGTGGCGGCGAGGACGAGCGCGCCGATCCGGTCGGGGGCGAGGGTGGCCAGGACCTGCGCGATCCTCCCGCCCATGGAGAACCCGTAGACGTGGGCCCGGTCGATGCCCTGGTCGGTGAGCACGGCGAGGGCGTCCCGGGCGAACAGGGCGGTGGAGTAGTCGGTTTCGGCGCCGTCCTCGCTGCGGCCGGTGCCCCGGTTGTCCATCAGGATGACGCGGTGCCGGGCCGCCAGGTCCGTGGCCAGCGGGCCCCACATGCGGGAGTCGAGGGACTGGCCGGGCAGCAGCAGCACGGGGTCGCCGTCCCCGTCGCCGTCGTACCAGATGCGGGCGCCGTCAGCCGTCGTCGCGTGAGCCACGTCGGGACAAGGTACACGGCCGCACCCGTGTTCCCGGTGGCCCGGGAGGAACGGGAACGGCCCGGCGCCGGGCGGGAACACCGACCGCCTTGCGCGAGGTGGGGGCCGTGACGTCGGCTGGACCGGCGCCCGGAGGGGCTGGTGTGGACGAGGGCCGGGCCGTCCGAGCGGTGGACGGGGTTCGCTGGTGACCCTCACGTGCTGACCGCGCTGGTCCACCAGCGGCTGTGGACGCGGACGTCCGTCCGAAGGCGGGCCACGCGGGCACCGACGGGATCGACCCGAAGGCCGGGCTGCGGTGGGGGAGCCGGACTCAGGTGGCGCCTGGTGGGGAGTCGCCGAGCACGGCGTCCAGGTCCCGCAGGGCGTCCGCGCCGGCCACCGCAACTGAGGACGTTCCCGCGTCGAATTCGGCGGCGAACCGGTCGGGGCCCAGGGCTCCCCTGGCCCGGGTGGTGATGCGGTCCACGTCGAGGCGCTCCGCCGCCGGGAGGGGCGTGCCGATTCCGGCGCGCAGGCCGGTGGCCACGCCGAGCAGGCGCGCCGCCCGGGTGGCGTTGCCGGCGAGGGAATGCCCGCCGGCCAGGCCCTCCAGGGCGAGCGCGGTGGCCCGGGGGTCGGCGAGCCGCCTGGCGGTGGTGAGCCCCTCGGCGTGCAGGCGGAGCGCCGCCGCCGCGTCGCCGCGCTGTTCGGCGACGAAGCCGAGTTCGGCGAGGATCAGGGTGCTCGCCGGTTCGAAACTCGTCGTGCGGTGCCAGTCCGCCAGGTCGAGCAGCAGGCGTTCGGCCTCGTCCCAGCGGCCTTCTCGGCGCGCCCCCAGCGCCAGGCCCGTCTCCGCGTACAGCCGGCCCGGGGTGAAGTCCTGTTCCAGCGCGACGGTCCTGGCCCGTTCGTGGAGGTCCCTGGCGCGGGTGTGGTCGCCGGTGAGCAGGGCGATCCGGCCCAGCCAGGACAGCTGGTAGGAGACCTCAGGCCACAGCCGGAGCCCCTCGGCGCCGCGCAACCCCTCCTGGTGCAGGCGTTCGGCGCGGGGGTAGTCGCCGGCCAGCTCGGCCAGGGCGCCGAGCACGAACGCGCCCTGGAGCTGCCCCCAGCGGTCGCCGAGCCCCCGGAAGAGTTCACGGCTGCGGGTGGCGGCGGCGTGGGAGGCGGGGAAGTCGCCCCGGCCCATCCGCTGGTTGGCCCGGTCGGCGAGGGCGGCCGCCACACCCCAGGTGTCGCCCCGCGCCTCGATCAGGGTGAGCGCCCGGTCGGTGAGCTGGCTGCCGGCGACCAGGTCGCCCAGGGTGGAGGTCACGTAGCCGAGGAACCACAGCGCCCGGCCCCGGGCGAGGAGCGCGCTGCCCGTCGTCGCCGGGTCCTCGGAGGACACGGCCGGTGCGGCTTGCCCCGCCGGGTCGGCGTCCCCTGGTGGGCCGGCCGGCACGGCTCGACCGGCCGGGTCGGCCTCGCCTGACGGGCCGGCCGGTGGTAGCGGTGCGGGGCGGCGGGTGCCGTCGGCCCGGTGCGCGGGGTCAGGGCGGGCGGGTGCGGTGCCCGCCGGCGCGGGCGGTGCTGGTTCGGGGTGAACGCGGGCCCAGCCGGGGCGGAGCCCGGGGTCGACGGGGTGCCCGTCGAGGTCGAGCAGGCCGGCCAGCCAGGCCGACGCGGTCTCCCCGGCGGGGTGGTGGTCCGCTCCGGGCACGGCCAGCGCGGCCCGCAGCGAGCGCCGGGCCTCCGCCGTGCGCCCCCGGAGGAACCAGGACCAGACCAGGGAGGTGACCAGGCGCAGCGCGGTGTCGACGTCCCCGCAGCTGGTGGCGGTGTCCAGGGCGTGGCGGAGGTTCGCCGTCTCCGCGTCGAGCCGGTGCAACCACCGGCGCTGCTCCGGGCCACGTACCCCGTCGTCGGCCCGTTCGGCCAGGCCCAGGTAGTGGGCGGCGTGCCGGCGGCGCACCGCGTCGAGCTCGCCGGCCTCGGCGAGCCGGTCGCGCCCGTAGGCGGCCACCGACTCCAGCAGCCGGTACCGGGGGAGTCCGGTGCCGCCGTCGACGGGGGTGACCAGGGACCGGTCCACCAGGGTGGTGAGCAGGTCGACGACCTCCTCGCGGGCGACGGTGCCCCCGGGGCCCACGTCCTCGGCGGCGGCCAGGTCGAACCCGTCGCGGTGGACGGCGAGTCGGCGGAGCAGGAGGCGTTCCGGCTCGCTCAGCGGTTCCCAACTCCAGTCGAGGGTGGCGCGGAGCGTGCGCTGCCGGTCGGGTGCGTCGCGTGGGCCCCGGGTGAGCAGCCGGAACCGGTCGTCGAGGCGGCGCAGCAGTTCCTCGGGGCCGAGTGCGCGAATCCGGGCGGCGGCCAGTTCGAGCGCGAGGGGGATGCCGTCGAGCCGGGTCGCGACGGCCGCCAGGGCGCGGGCGTTGCCGTCGGTCAGGGCGAAGCCGGGCGTGGTGTCGGCGGCGCGGTCGACGAGGAGGCGCACCGCGTCGCTCCGTTCGGCCCCGGCGCGGACCTCGATCTCGGCGGCCGGGGCGCTGGCCGGGGCGGGCAGGCTGAGCGGGGGGACCGGCCACACCCGTTCCCCGGCGAGCCCGAGCGGTTCCTGGCTGGTGGCCAGGACGCGCAGCGAGGGCACCCGGGCCAGCAGCAGCGCGGCGAGGTCGGCGACGGCGGCGACCAACCGTTCGCAGTTGTCCACCACCAGCAGCCAGTCGCGGTGGTGCAGCGCCGCCGCCAGCCGTTCGCCGGTGCGCGGGTGGTGGGGCTCGTCGGAGGCGCCGCCGAGGACGTCGCGCAGTCCGAGAGCCGAGGCCACCGCCTCGGCCACCCGGTCCACCGGGTCCCCGTGATCAGGGCCGGGAGCGTCCAACCCGGCCAGTTCGACCAGCCGGGCGGTGACGGGTGCCTCGGTGTCGGGGTCCTCGGCGGGTGCGGCGGGTGGCGGTCCGCTGGTGGGGTGGACCGGCGGCGGGTGGTCGGGGTGCTGGGTGGACAGTCGGCGGGCCACCTCGATCGCCAGCCGGGTCTTCCCGACCCCGCCCGGTCCGGTCAGGGTGACCAGGCGCTGCTGGCGGAGGACGGCGACGAGCTCCGCGACCGCCGCCTCCCGACCCACCAGGGTGGTCAGCGCGGTCGGGAGGGGCGCCGCCGTGCCCGCCGCCGGCGCGGGTGGGGAGGGCGCGGCGAGCGCGGGGTCCTGCCGGAGGATCGCCCGGTGCAGCGCGGCCACCGGTGGGCTCGGGTCCACGCCGAGTTCCTCCCGCAGGCGGTGCCGCAGCTCCTCGTAACCCGCCAACGCCTCCGCCTGCCTGCCGGCCCGGTAGAGGGCGATCAGGTGCCGTTCGCGGAGCCGTTCCCGGGTGGGGTGGCGGGCGACCGTCGGCGTGAGTTCGACGGCGAGCCCGGCGTGGTCGCCGAGCCGGAGCCGGGCCTCGGCCCACTCCTCCGTCGCGACCAGCCGTTCCTCCTCCCACACCGACGCCGCCGCCACGGCGGCGGGTTCCGCCGCCAGGTCCGCCAACGCCGGCCCCCGCCACACCGCCAGCGCCTCCCCGAGCCGGCCGGCGCGGACCTCGGGGTCCCTGGCCGCCCGGGCCTCGGCGACCAGGCCCCGGAACCGCCGCAGGTCCAGGTCGGACCCGGCGACGGCCAACAGGTAGCCGGGGGGTTGGCGGACGACGAGGGCCCCCGCCCCGGGCTCCGCCCGGTCCAGGGCGCGGCGCAGCTGGGACACCTTGGTCTGGACGGTGTTCACCGGGTTGCCCGGGGGGCGGCCACGCCACAGCCGCTCGACGAGCGCGCTGGTCGGCACCGGCCGGCCCTCGCCGAGCAGGAGCACCGCGAGCAGGAGCCGGACCTTCGCCTCCGGCACGGTCACCGCCGTGCCCGCGTCCGTCCACACCGCCAGTGGCCCCAACACCCCGAAACGCACCAGCGGACCCTAGCCGTCGTCCCCGTCACGACCGGGTCGTGCGCGCACCCGGGGGAAACCGTGCGCGTGGGCGACGAGGGTGGTCGTCGAACCGGGGAGGGCATGGCTCCACCAGGACCACCCGGGTGCGGTGTGGACGGACGAGGCACACCGCCCTCCCCGGCGCCGACACGACGAACGACGAGGACGAGGACCATGAGTGACGAGCGGAGCACGCCAGCCCCGGTGACCCTGATCGGGCTGGGCCCGATGGGGCGGGCGATGGTGCGGAGCCTGCTGCGCGCGGGGCATCCGGTGACCGTGTGGAACCGCACGGCGAGCAGGGCCGACGAGCTGGTGGCCGAGGGGGCGACGCTGGCGGCCAGCCCGGCGGAGGCCGTCGCGGCCAGCGAGGTCGTCGTGCTGAGCCTGACCGACTACCAGGCCATGTACGAGGTGCTGGCGTCGGCGACCGGCGCCCTGGCGGGGCGGACCCTGGTGAACCTGAGTTCGGACACCCCGGAGGTGACCAGGGAGGCCGCCCGCTGGGCGGAGGGCCACGGCGCGCGGTTCCTGACCGGTGGGGTCATGGTTCCGGCAGTGATGGTCGGCACCGACGCCTGCTACGTCTACTACAGCGGCGAGCGGGACGTCGTCGACCGGCACCGCTCGACGCTGGCCGTCATCGGGGAACCCCGGTACGTCGGGCAGGACCCGGCCGCCGCCCAGCTGTTCTACCAGGCCCAGTTGGCGGTGTTCCTCACCGCGCTGGCCGGGCTCCTCCAGGGCACCGCGATGGTGCGCTCCGCCGGGGTGAGCGCCGCCGACTTCGTCCCCCAGGCGTTCGGGACGTTGACCCAGCTCCCGGCGATGGTCGCCGGGACGGACGAGGAACTCGACTCCGGTTCGTACCCGGGAGACCAGAGCACGGCGACGATGATGGGCGCCACCGCCGACCACATCCTCCGGACGAGCGCCGCGCTGGGCCTCGACCTCGCGCTGCCCGGCGCCGTGCACTCCCTGTACGAGCGGGCGATCGCCGCCGGTCACGGCGGGGACAACTGGACGAGCCTGTTCGAGATCGTCCGAGGCACCTCGGCCTGAGCGGCAGCAGCGGCGGCGTCGGGCGCCCCGTGGCCTGGGGGAGGGGCCCGGTCAGCGGACGGTGGGGAACCTCGTGGTGGGCTCCTCACCCCACTCGGGCGGCGGCTGCTGGCCGCCCGGCGGGCGACCGGGTGGGGGACCGTCGACCACGCGACCCTCGCGCGGGGGGCCGCCGTCCCCGGGCCGCCCGCCGCGGGGCTGGCCGCCTTCCACCGGGCGCCCGTCCCGCGGCGGTCCACCGGGCCGGCGCTCACCCCGGCCGGGCTCGCCGGGCTGACCGCGTCGACCATCAGGTCGTCCGCCCGGTGCCCGGTCACGGCCCGGGCGGACGACCGGCAGGTGCACGGTGTCGGCCTCGGAGTCCTCGACGGCGGGCCGCCGGGGGGCCGGGCGGCCCAGCGCCTCGGTCACGGCCTCCTCCGGTCCGGGCGGTGGGGTGCGCAGGGCGGTGGTGGGCGCCGCCGACCCCGCGGGGGTGCGCAGCGCGGTGGTCGGCGCTTCGGGCGTGGGCTGGGCGGGGAGCGCGGTGGTGGCGTCCTCGTCGGCCGGTGGCCTGGGCATCGCCGTCGTCGGGGCGGCCGGGGGCGGCACCGACGACACCGGCCGTGGCGGGGTCGGCTCGGTGTGCTCGCGGGACGCCGGGGCATCGCCGGCACCGGCCGCCTCCTCGGCGGGAGAGGGGGACACGGCGGCGGGCACCGGCCCGGTGGCCACCGCCCACCGCAGCGCCGGCACCCCCGCCGCCCAGTCGGTCAGCTTGCCCATCGGCGCGACGCCGAACCGCATGACCAGGTAGGCGACGAGCGTGCCCAGCACCAGTCCGGCGATCACGTCGTGCGGGTAGTGCGCGCCGACGAACACCCGGGAGAACGCGGTCACCACGGCGGAGACCAGCACCCAGGTCGCCACCCGTCGCCAGGCCATCGCCAACCCGACCGCCGCCGCCGTGGCGAAGGTGGTGTGGTTGCTGGGGAACGAGTAGTCGCCGATGGGATCGCAGGCCACGATCATGACCACGTCGATCGACTGGCAGGGTCTCTCCTGCCCGACCCCGGTCTTGATCGCCTCGCTCACCAGGTAGGAGAGGGCCGTCGCCGCGAGGGCGAGCAGGGCCAGCGGCAGAGCCCGGCCCCCGGCCCCCCTGGCCCGCCACCAGTTCAGCAGGAGCAGCACGACCAGCATGATCGGCAGCCCGTCGGTGATGATCTCGGAGGCGAGGTGCACCCAGTCCGGCGTTCCGGACGCGAACTCGACCAGCCCCCGGTACAGGCTCGCGCTGATGCCGGGGACGCCGTCAGGGGTCTGTGCCATGCGTGTCCGTTGTCCAATCTCGGTCGGGCGGCGGTCCGCGCTACCGGCGGGGGCGTGGAACGGGGCGGGTGCGGGACCCGGCCGATGATCTTGACACAGTCGTGGGTGCCGTCTCGGCGGGCGGGGTTCTGGTGCTCCTCGTTCTCCGGGGGACGCGTGTCGTCGTCCCGACGTTGCCCGCCCCGTGCGGTGCCTGGGGCCGCCGGCCCGGGCCGCCGACCTCTCCTCCCAGGATCTCGCGCTTGCCGGATCGGTGGTCGGCGGGGTCGCCCAGCGTGAGCGGGCTGGCGGGCCGCCGCCCTCGTGGGTGCCAATCCCGTCGCACGGACGGGGGTGGGCGGACGGCCCGTGGTGTCCGCAGGGGAGGCCGAGGTGCGGCGGCCGTCTCCCCTCCGCCGCGCGCCGCACCTGGCGGGTGGGGATGCTCGGCCCGGGCCGCCGCACCGGTGAGGGGATCAGTGCTGGGCGTCGGCGAGGGTCAACAACAGCGAGAACGTGAGGTTCCCGGTCGCCAGGAGTCCGCCGAGCACGGCGGTCCAGTCGACCCGGTACTCCCGCCCGGTGAGGGCCGACAGGACGGCGCACGCCAGTGCCGAACCCGCACTGACCAGGGAACCGACCGGGAACACCCAGCTGGCCACGGCGAGACCCAGCGCCACCGGGCCCAGCCAGGCCCCGCGCCCGGGGCGTTGCCCGGCCGGCCGTACCCGGGTTGCTCCCACGATCCGGCCCCCTCCACCTGCGGTTCCCCGCGCCCGGTTGGAGCGGGGTGGACGTCCTCGGCGCCCCACCGTGGCGTCCCGGGCGGGGAGCACGGCGGGCGGAGGCGTGCGTCTCGCGGTCGGTCCGGCGAGCGTCGTCGCGAGTGTCCGCCGCCGGGGATGGGGTCGCGGTGAGGGCACGCGTGCTCCTCGGCCGATGACCTCCACCGGGTGGTGGGTTCCGCCATTCCGGGGGGTGGGTGCGGGTGCCGGCCCGGCGGTGTGATCGGCGATCGGCGGGACGACGACACCCGAGTGGCCGGCCGGTGGCGGAGCCGGGGGCGAGCGGTTCCGCGCTTCCACGGCCCCCGCCGGGCGGGCCACCGCCGTCCACCGCACCGGCTCCCAGGGGCGGCGCGTGTCCCCGTCCGGACGTCGGCCTCGTGGCCAGGGTGTGGGGCGAGGCCGGTGGGAGCGGCCCGCTCCCGTGCGGCACCGCCGGGTAGTCCGGGCCCGCCGGGGAGCCGGCGTGTCGGTGTGCCGCCGCGTCCCGGGAAGGGGACCGTGCCCCCGGCGAACCCGGCGAACCCGGCGAACCCGGCGAACCCGGCGAACCCGGCGAACCCGGCGAACCCGGCGAACCCGGCGAACCCGGCGAACCCGGGGACCCGTGGGGCGGGCGGGGCCGGAGCATGATGGAGGCCGACGTGCTTGTTCGGCGCCGACCACCGGGACGACCGGTGCGGTGCCAGCCCCGGAAGGTGACGGGAAGGGGACCGCGATGGCCGTGGACTGGCGGGACTACGACCGGGACGAGTTGGCTCGGCAGTACTCGCCGAGCTCCCGGGTGGACGACATCGGGCCCTACCTCGCCGACTACGCCCGCCGCAGCGACGAGGCCCGCCGGGACCTGGTGGTCCACCGCGACCTCAGCTACGGGACCGACCCCGAACAGGCCTTCGACTACTTCCCCGCATCCAGGGCGGGCGCGCCGCTGCACGTGTTCGTCCACGGCGGGTACTGGCAGGAACTCAGCCGGCACGACTCGGCCTTCCCCGCCCTCGACCTCGTCCCGGCGGGCGCCGCCTTCGTGGCACTCGGATACGGGCTCGCCCCGGCCCACGACCTCGCCGAGATCGTCGCCTCGGTCAGCCTCGGCATCCGTCGCCTCTGCCAGCACCGGTCCGAGCTCCCGGGGACCCCCTCGGAGGTCCACCTGAGCGGGACCTCGGCCGGGGCGCACCTGGTGGCCAGCGCCCTGCTCGACGTCGAGGGCTGGCGGCGCGACGGTCTCGACCCCTCGCGGGACGTCGCCAGCGCCACCCTCCTCAGTGGCGTGTACGAGCTGGAGCCGTTGCGCCACACCTACGTCAACGACGCCCTGGGCCTGGACGCGGCGGCCGCGGCCGCGCACAGCCCGCTCCTGGCCCTCCGCTCGCCGCTCCCGCCCCTCCTCGTCGCCCTCGGTCGGAACGAGACGGAGGAGTTCGGCCGGCAACACCGGGAGTTCGTCGACCGCGCCCGCGCCGTGGGCACCGAGGTCACCGACGTCGTGGTGCCCGGGCGCGACCACTTCGACCTCCCCCTCGACCTCGGCCGGCGGGGCACGGTCGTCGGGGACGCGGTGCGGCGGCGGATGCGGTTGGGCTGAGCCGGACCGGCGAGCGGTGCTCCGCTCGGGTGGCGCGGAGTCGCGTCGTACCGGGGGCGGCGGATCGGCCCCCGGGGCGCACCGCTTCCGGCGCCGTGGAGCGGGCCCCGCACCGGCCCCGGTCGCGCCAGGGCGGCCTGGGTGTCGCCCTGCCGGATCGAGGCACGGATGGCGGGTGGGGTCGGGGTCGGGTGGACCTGGCCGGGTCCGGTCCTGCCGCCCGCCACCGGGAACCGCCGCCAACCGGAACCCCTCCGCCGGCCGCCATGCCACCCGGCCGCCGCCTCGGGAGGTGATCGGCGCCGCGCGGATTCGCCAGAAGCCCCGGGATCTCGCCCGCGCACCGTCGACGCGGGCCCGCTGGGCGCCTCGGTGGGGGCGATGGTGGATCGCGGCACCACGGCGCGGAGCGGGGGCGGTGTCATCCGCCGCCCGGCGTCCCCGGCGGGGCGTGTGGGCGTGGAACGGCTCGGGACCGGGGGCCAGGGCGCGGCGAGGTGGTGGTGTGGAGTTCGGTGGCTGGTTCCCGTCCGCCATGTGACGCAGCCCTCATGCGGACGGCTCCGCCGAACGGCCCACGCCGGCCGGTGGCGGGGCGAGCGGGCGGGGGCCGGACGGCGGTAGGGCTGCGGAGAGCGCGGATGGGCCGTTGTGGTCAACCTTCGACGCCATCGGGGCCACGCCAGGGTGGTCCGTTCGTTCGACCACCGGCCGAGGAGCGTGAGCCAGCGGTGCCGGCGGTGGGGAACCGCCGATCCGCGCGTCGGAGTGCGAAAATTGGCACCCATCATTTGTCCAGATGAAACAATAAATTTAGCGCATATCTAATCTTGACGTTTGGGAGCGCTCCCACTTACGCTCGGGCGGCCGTGTGGCGGCACGGATCGGAGGTGGCGACCAGCGGACTTCCAGCACATTCAAGACCCTCGCGATGCGTGGTTCACCCCTGGGTGAGCCGTCCTCTGGAACCGGTTCGGCGTTCTGCGGTCAGGGTGTTGACGTGACTGGCCATGCGGACCCGGCGACGTTGCTGGGAGGCGGGATTCGTTCGACGACCGCATTGGTGCTGACCGGGGCGAGGGGGAAAGTGGTGACCGTGGTTCTTCCTGACGGTAGGGTTGCTGTTCTTGAGGGCTTGAGTCCGAAAACCGAATTCACCGTCGAAATCCAGG
Organism: Actinoalloteichus caeruleus; assembly: GCF_049311605.1. NCBI lineage: Bacteria > Bacillati > Actinomycetota > Actinomycetes > Pseudonocardiales > Pseudonocardiaceae > Actinoalloteichus > Actinoalloteichus caeruleus. The sequence goes on along the minus strand of NZ_CP186005.1, from coordinate 3,665,614 downwards.
ACCTGCTCGCCAGGTACCTCCGGACGAGCGACCGGGAGAGGTGGGGAACCGAGGTCGGGGCAGTGGTCTCGGAGGTCCTGCCACCCCTGCGCGAATTCGTCCTCCGAGGGCGGCCCATCCCGCCCGGGGTGCTCCGCCGCATCGAGATCACCTCGGACGGGCTGGTCGAGGCCGGGGTGCCCCGGGGAGAACTCGCCGACGTCAGTCGCCGTGTCGCCGCCCGAGGAGCGGGGCGGCTCATCCACCGGGGCGGGGGAGTCCCCCGGCGGTTCGTCACCGAGATCTGCAGCCGAGTGGTGGTCGCCATCCACGACGTCATGTGGGCCATCCTCGGTGGTCGGGCGCACCCGCCGGCGCCAGCCCCGCGCCGGCCGGAACTCCGCGAGGTCGACGGCCTGGAGCTGCGCATCCTCGCGATGGTCGCCCGAGGGTTCTCCACGGTGGAGACCGCGAAGGCGCTGCACTACAGCCGCCAGGCGGTCAGTTACCACCTCGGGCGGTTGATGGCCCGCTTCGACGCCCCCAACCGCACCGCCCTCGTCGCCGCCGCCTACGAACACGGCCTGCTCCCCCGAGGAGCCGCCGGCCGAAGCCGGCGGTACTGAGCGGGACCCGACCGGCCGCGAGGGGGCGGCCGGTCGGGCTCCACCCCCGCCTCAGGCGGGGAGGACCGCTCCTCCGCAGTGCGCGAGCGCCCGACTGACCGCCGCGAGGTCGGCGCACCCCTCGCCGGCCATCGTCTCGGCCAGCCTGTCGTGGAACCGCGACAGCAGCGCCGCCGCCTCGACCTCGTCCACCCGGCCCCTGGCCAGGGCCGTGGCCAGCGCTCTGGTGAACCCGTCCGCCGTCACCTGCGCCGAAGCCCAGTAGAACGCCGCGCCCACCGCCGCCCGTGTCGCCGAGCCCGCCGTCGTCGACGGCACCCGGTACCCCGCCTCGGTGTCCCGGAGGAACGCGAAACCCGTCCCGGACGCGGACATGCGCAGCCACGTGTGGTCGTCCTCGGCGACGTGGGTGGCGGGGAACGGGCACCGCGTCGCCAGGTCGATCCGCGTCGAGACGGTGGAGGTCAGGCTCGTGTAGCCGAGTTCGGTGCCGATCCTGATCCAGGCGTCCGGTCCCTCCGGCGGCCCCTCGCGGTGCGAGTCGAGGATCTCCCGGATCGACGGGGTGACCCGCTCCTCGGGGACCGGTCGGCCGTGCTCGTCGATGACGGTGAAACCCGAGTACACGAAGTCGACGGTGGGCCGCTCGGCGAAGACGCGGCGGGTCCTGCGGAGCCGGTGCGGGTGGGCGAGGTCGTCGGCGTCGAGGAACAACACGAACGGGGCTCCCCTTGCCGCCGCCCAGGACACGCCCCGGTTGCGGGCCGCCCCCGGCCCGCCGGTCGTCTCCGCGCGGAGCACGACGAGGCGCTCCGGATCCCCCGCCCGAACCGCCTCCAACCGTCGCCCCACGTCCGGGTCCGGGGAGGCGTCGTCCACGATGACCGCTCGCCAGTCGCGGTCGCTCTGCGTGAACAGGCTGGCGACGGTGCGTTCCAGATACTCCCAGGACTCGTCGGACCGGGCGTGGTGCGGGATGACGAAAACCGGGCTCGCGCCGAGGTCGACCATTTCCGATGCTCCCGAAATACCTGTTTCCTGGGGGTGGGAGCACAACCTACGGGTACTCGGTGTTCCGCTGTCAAACAACGTTAACAGAAGCTCTAACCTTCGCCTTCGGCTGCCCTTTCCCGGTGCCGGCCGACCTATGGTGGGGCGATCGCCGGTTGAACCGCCCCAGGAGGAGGAATCGTGACGCACCGAATCTGGGAAATGACCGGTGTCGATGCCATTCTGTTCGACCTTGACGGTGTCCTGGTGAATTCGGCGCGCGCGATCGACGTCGCGATGCGGCGCTGGGCCGTCGAGCGCGGGCTGGACCCCGACGCCATCGCGTCGTTGGCCCACGGCCGCCGTGACGAGGACCTGGTCCGCTTGGCCGCCCCCCACCTGGACGTGGACCCGGAGGTCGACCGCATCGCCGAACTGGACTTCGAGGTCATGGACCAGGTCACCGCCATCCCCGGCGCCTCGGCGCTCATCGGGCTGCTGCCACCCCTGCGGTGGGCGGTGGTCACCTCAGGGGCGGCCTCGATCGCGTCCGCGCGACTCGCCGCCGCGGGCCTGTCCCGCCCACCCGTGGTGGTGACCGCCGAGCAGGTCGCGAAGGGCAAACCCGACCCGGAGGGATACCTGCTGGCCGCCGAGCGACTGGGTGTGGAACCCACCCGCTGCGTCGTCCTCGAGGACGCTCCCGTCGGGTGGGACGCCGCGACGGCGGCCGGGATGAGGTGCGTCGGCGTCGGCTGGGAACTCGCCCGGTCGCGACCGGAACTGGCCGCCTGGGTCGAGGACCTGAGCCCCGTCCGCGTCACGGAGGAACCGTCCGGCCTGCGGTTGACGGGTAGGTCGCCGGCACCGGCGACCGCCGGACGGGCGGAGGACTGAGGAGGCCGTGGTGGATGACGTGGTCGACCTGCTGGTGGTGAAGGTGGGCGGGAGCCTGGTCTCGGAGAAGGCCCGGCGCGACCACCTGGACCACGACGCCCTGGCGGGGTACGCGGCGCAGATCGCGGACCTGCACGCCGCCGCCCCCGGGCGCGTGGTCCTCGTCGTGGGCGGCGGATCCATCGGGCACGGGGCCGTGCGGCACCTCGACGCCGACGACCCCCTCGCCCCGTTGCCCCTCACCCGTGCGACCTTCGACGTCAAGTGGTCGTGGGTGCGGGCGTTGCGGGACCTCGGCTCGCGGTGCTTCCCCGTCCAGGTCGCCGCCATCTGCGTGCTCGGCCCCCGGGGGCCGGAGGTCAGCTTCGGGACCGTGCGACGCCTGCTCGACCACGGCATCCTCCCGGTGCTGGCCGGTGACAGCGTGCTCTGCGCCGACGGTGCGCTGCGGGTGTTCGGCAGCGACCACGTCCCGGCCGTGGCCGTGCGTGGCACGCCGGGTCGGACGCGGGTCGCCGTGCTCACCGACGTCCCGGGAGTGCTGGCTGGCGGTCCCGGCAGCCAGGAGGTGATCCCGGAGATCACGCCGGGGTCCTCGGCCGAGGCGTTCCGGCGGATCTGGCCGGCGGCGGCGCACGACACCAGCGGATCGATGGGGGGCAAGCTGACGGCGCTCCTCGACCACGCCCGCGACGGCGCCGAGTGCTTCGTGCTTCGAGGCGATCCGACGGCGCCGGACCTGCGGTTCCTGCTCGAAGGGCGCGGCAGGTGGCCCGACGTGCCGCACACCCGGATCGTCGCCGACACCACCGGTTGAGCCGTCCCGTCAGGTGATCACCGGGCGCGGACGCGTGTCCTCCCGGGAGGGGTGCGACGCCGGTGCCGACGCGGCGCGCGAAGCGGAGGCACCCCCGACGGCGAGGGGCCGGGCCGGCCCTGGCCATCACCCGGTGGGGAAGGGCTTCTCGAAGGATCCGACGACAGCCCCGGGAAGGCGGATTGGTGGGGCACCGCCCACGGGCGACGGCACCCCACCCGAGCGGGGCGACCTCAACGGACCGCGTCCACCGCCTTCGCCGAACCCGTCGCGCGAGCCGACCGCACCGCCGTGACCACGCGGTCCACCACGGTGTCCAACGGCAGGGTGGCGTCCACCTCGACCCATCCGTGACGGGCCGACCACTCGTCCAGCAGCGACAGGATCGCGCCCTGGTGGCGCAGGAAGTTGTCCCGCCCGCAGTCGGGGTCCATGCCGCACTCGTAGGGCACCAGGTCGTGTTCCTTCCGCCGCCACGCGGCCTCGGGCTCCAACCGGAGGTAGAGCACGAGGTCCGGCACGGGCAGCCCGGCGACGACCGACTCCACCCAGCCCCGGTCCATGCCGTAGACGATCTCGCTGGCGGCGTGCTTCATCCAGTAACCGTCCAGCACACCGACGGCCTCGTCGCCGGCCTCGTCGCCGGCCGGGGGCTGGCTCCGTTCGCCGAGCAGGGCCATGCCGATCGACCACATCAGGAACAGGAACCGGGGCGGATTGGGCATCTCGGCGACGCACAGCCGCAGGTCGGACACCGGCGGCCGGAGGAACCGGGTGGCCGGGTAGTCGGGGTTGTCGACGATGCGCCACCGTTCGACGAGCTGCGCGGGTTCACCCGCCTCGACGAGCCGGTCGACCGCCAACGAGGTCACCGTCGACTTCCCCGCGCCGTCGCTTCCCACAACCGCGATGATCATCGTTTCTCCTGCCGTCAGTTCCAGGGGGTGAGCGTGGGTGGCCCCTCCGGGCGGTCGGCGCGCAGCGAGGGCGCGTCCCGACCCGCCAGCCAGGCGGCCAGATCGGTGGCGGTCCCCGTCACGGTGACCGGGTCCTCATCGCCGTACGACCAGGTCCGCCCGCCGTCCGAGGGCACCAGTCGCACCGCGACGCCCTCGGGGAGCCGCCAGGTCATGAACTCCACCAGGTGGTCGGTGAACGCGGGCGGCCACTCGCTCGTCCGGTACCCGCAGTCGAGGTCCACGAGGTGGATCTCCACCTCACGCCACACGGCGAGGGCGGTTCCGGCGAGGTCCCCGTCCCGGTAGCGGACCGGCCGGGCCCAGTCCTGGGGGGACACCCGGTCCCAGGCCGCCAGCAGCCGCCGCAGGCCGGTCGCCAGCGTGTCCCGCACCTCCCGGTCGGTTCCTCGTGCGGCCGCCTCGATCGCGGCGTCCCTGCCCGGACGACCCCCGTCGTAGACGTCGACGAGTTCGTCGCGCAGCGCGTGCTCGGCCTGCCGTCCCATCGCCGAGGTGAGCTGGCCGAGGTGGACCAGGACGTGGGCCCGTGACCACCCGGGGAGCGCGCTCGGGGCCCGCAGGTCCGCGTCGGACCAGCCCTCGCTGAGCGCGATCAGGAGTTCGGCCCGCCGCCGCAGCCACGGGACCAGCGCCGAGGGCTCACCGTCGCGCGGGGGGTGGACCTGGCCGTCGGGCGGGGCGGGCCGGGTGGAGGGGCGTTCGGCGGACGGGCCGGTCGTGGTCATGGGTTCTCCCTGGTCGGTCGGGGATGCGGGGCGCGGGTCCTGGGGAGGGACGAGGTGGCGCGCGGTCCTCGTCGCGCCCTCGCCCCGATCCCCGTTCCCGGCGGCGCCAATCTCGCACGAGCCTGGACCGGGCTCCGAGCCAGCCCGGGTTCGGCCGTCCAGAGTGGCCGGTGCGGCCATGTCCCCGTCGTCGCCGAGGAGGACCGCCCGGCGAACCGGTGCCGTTCGTCGCCGACCGCACGCCCGCGCGGCACGGTCCCCGTGGCACCGCCGGACCAGCCGGGTGGGGCGACCGACGGCGTCGCGCCCTCCGGTCGCCAGCCGTCGGCTGGGCAGGAGCGGACCGGCTGCCGCATCCGCCCCCCGGGCTCCGAGGAGCAGCAGTGGATGTCGGGGACACCGGGGCCCGGGTGGCGCGTCATCCCGGGTCCGCCGGGTGGCGGGCCGGCGCGGCGGGCCGCCCCCGTCCCCGGCCGGGGGACCGCGTCGCCGAGTCCGCATCGGGCTGTCCTCCGTCGTCCGCGCCAGGGGGGTCCGCGCCATCGGAGGAGGCGGTGGGTCGGCGGCCTACCAGCAGGAGCACCGTCGCCAGCGCGCAGAAGCCCACGGCGATCAGGAACACGGCGGGGCTGTACCCCGGGACCACCAGCGGTGCGAGGATGCCGACGGTGGAACCGACCTGCACCAGCGCGGTGTACAGCGCGGCCCCGCCGCCCATGCCCGACGCCAGCGCCTCCCCCAGGATCACCAGACCGATGCTCTGGAAGCCGGCCGCGAACACCGCGTAGACCACCTGGGACAGGACCAGGACGGGGTAGCCGGCGTCGACGACGATCATGAGGAACGACGCGAGCCCGACGAGCGAGACCACGACCAGCGCGGGTCTGCTGCCGAACCGGTCGCTGGCGGCGGCGATCGGCACGAGGACCGCGAACTCCACGACGGCGGTCACCGCGAACAGCGCGGACACCCCGCTGGAACCGATCCCCGCGTCGTTGGCGTACAACGGCAGGTACACGCCCCGCAGGCTGTCGGCGGCCCGCAGCGACAACACCGCGATCGCCGCCGTCACCACCAGCGCCCGGGAGGGACGCCACCGGGCCCCGGCCGCCGCCGGACCGACCTGGTCCGCCTGCCGCTCGGGAGTCGGCCGTCCGGACAGCGGGAGCCAGGCGACGGCCACGTTGAGCAACGCCAGGCCGACCGCCACCCCCACCGGCCCCAGCAGCGGGCTGGTGGTGACCCGTTCCGCCTCGGCGGCCACCGCGAACACCCCGAGGCCGGCGACGTACCCGGCGACGTACCGGATGCGCAGGGAGCTGACCGTCCGCGCCACCGAACGCGACGAGTAGTGGTGCGCCATCGCCACGTACTGCGGGTACACCAGGCTCATCGCCATCACGGCCATGCCCGCCGGGTAGCGGGCCGCCGTCTCGGCGGTCACCGCCAGCGCGACCAGGCCCAGGGCGGAGACCCCGGCGCTGCCCGCCACCGCCCACCGGGAGGAACCGCGGCGCAGCACCCGGCCGACGGTCAGGTTCAGCACGGCGGCGGCCAGGGCGTTGAGCACGAAGAACAACGCGATCTCGCCCTTGCCCGCTCCACGGTCGGCCAGGAACAGGGGGAGGGCGACGCTCACCAGGCCGGTGAAGGTCGCGTTGGCGAGCAGCCCGATCCCCACCGCCGCCGGCAGCGCGCGCCCGACGCGGGTCCCGCGCATCAGGCCGGTCCGACGTCCAGCCGCAGCGGGAGGATCGCGGCGCCGTCCGTCTCGGCCCACCCGAGGCGTTGCCGGCGGATCCCCGCCAGCAGGACCATCCCCCGGCCCGGCCCCGGACAGCCGCCCAACCGCCGCCACGGGATCCGCACCCGCAGCACGTCCCGGCCACCGGTGCGCTCCGCCGAGCGGCCGACCGGTTCGGCGTCCGCCGGGGAGGTCAGCGAGTAGTCGTCGAACCGGAGCTCACCGGTCGCGGCGGTGTGGAAGAACTCGAAGCGGTGGTCGCCGAAGTTCAGCGACAACGCGGTCATGTGGCCGTCGGCCGCGGCGGGGGTGGACAGCACCACCGACAGCGCCCCGTCGTCGGCCGACAGCTCACCGACGACGTCGAAGGGCCCGGTCCGGCCAGGGCGGAACACGCTGCGGTCCAGGTCGGTGGACGTCCCGGCGCCCACGCTGATCCTCGTCGGCTCCGAGGAGCGCGGCACGGCGACGGTGGAGCCCCCGATCGCCGCCAGCACCTCCTCGTGCTCCCGGGTGCGGACGACGAGCTCAGCCGGCCGCCAACCGGGGTCGACGAGGAACCCCTCCACACCGTCCCACCACAGGTCCACGGGGAAGAACCGGTCCGAGGGCGCGGGCAGGGAGCAGCCCGGGGGCACCGGGTCCCGGCCCAGCAGGTCGACGGAGAGCGCGCGGACGAAGGACACCACGTCCTCGGCGCCGAACCGCGTGACCAGCTCGGCGAACACGGCGACGTCGAACCCTGGGAGCGCGCACATGTCGGCGACGGCGGCGATCTCGTCGAGGCGCACGGTGCCCAGCGGCACCGGGAGGACCGCGCGGATGTAGTCGCCGTAGAGGTGGCACGCCTGCACCACCACCGCCGCCTCCGGGCGCAGCACGCGGGGCGCACCCGGCATCCCGGTGCCCTCCACCAGGTGGTCGACCAGGTCGCCGTGCAGGATCCGGTGTTCCCCCAACGTCTCGTGGTGCACCCACTGACCGGGGTGGGCTCGCGGGTCGCAGTCCTCCGGCGTCGTCCTGGTGCGCCACCTGGGCACCGGGTAGTAGGAGTGCACCTCGACCATGCCGTGTTCCGGAGCGACCAGTCGCGCGTACTCGTCGAGGATCTCCCGAGGGCCCTTCGGCACCAGGCCGAACCGGTCGGCCGAGGTGACGAAGCCGGCCGGGTCGGCGACGACGACGTCGAGGTCGCCGCTGTGGCGCACCGCGCGTTCCTCGCCGGTCAACGCGAGCAGGGTGAACCCCTTGAGGGGGACCATCGAGCGGGAGCGGTCCCGGCCCGCGGTGGCCTCGTCGAGGACCGTCGCCAACGCGGCCCGCCGGTCCATCGCGGCCCGGATCCCGGTCAGCCGGTCGGTGAGCGCCGAGACCAGGTCCGGTGGCACGCGCACCGACTCGACCCGCACCCGGTGCAGGAACCGGGCGTCGAGCCGGTGCGCGTGCAGCGCATGGGCGAAGGCGGTCGTGTCGACGTCATCGAGGGTGGGACGCGGTACGTCCCCGCCAGCCGACCAGGCCAGCGCGTCCACGAGGGAATTCCCGGAGCTCACCGTCGCAGCGTTCCCCGGCGGGGCGGACGCGGTCAATTGGTGCGGTGAGGTGTTGGAGAATCGCTCAATGTTCGTGGAGCCCGACTACAGCGACGCGGCGTAGAGTTCCTCGACCAGGGTGGCGTCGGGCCGGTCGATCGGATCGTTGGCCAGGTTTCCCGAAACCCCCGAGACGAGGGAGTCCAGATCGGATTTCCGGAATCCGTGGTCGGTGAGCCGGGACGAGATACCGATTCTCCTGGTGAGTTCGCCGACGGCGTCGGGAACCGAATCCGCCGCCACGAACCGGGCCAACCGGTCGAACCGTTCCGGGGCGTGCGAATAGGCGCGTTCCATCCAGGCCGGGTACACGCAGGCCAGTCCTCGGCCGTGCGAGATGTCCACCCGGGGCACCGCCCCCATGCCCTGTTGCAGCCGGTGCGGCAGGCAGGTGCTCGCCGTGGCGACGTTGCACCCGCCGAGCAGCGAGGCCAACGCGAGCCCCTCCCGCACCTCCGGGCCGGTGTCACCGGCCACCGCCTTCGGCAGGTGTTCGGTGATCAGCTCCACCGCCGCCTCGGCGAACCGGTCACTGATCGGGTTGGCCCGGCGGGCGACGTAGCTCTCCACCGCGTGGGCGAGGGCGTCGAACCCGGAGTCGGCCACGACGGCGGTGGGGGCGCTGACGAGGAGGTCGGGGTCGACGATCGCGGAGACGGGGAAGAGGTCGTCGCCCCGGACACCCGACCGGAAGGAGACGGCCTCGTCGGTGATGATCGCGCCCTTGGTCACCTCGGAACCGCTGCCGGCGGTCGTGGGGACCGCCACCACGGGCAGGCTCCCCGGGGTCCTGGGCAGCACCGACCCGATCAGCGGGCGGACCGAGGTGTGCGGGACGGTGACCGCCGCGGCCTTCGCCGCGTCCAACGCGCTGCCCCCACCGAGACCGACGACCACCTCGCACTTCTCCCGCCTGGCCAGCCGCGCCGCCGCGTCCACCTCCGCCGCCAGGGGGTTGGGGGAGACCCCGTCGAACAGCACCACCGACACCCCGGCCGAGGTGAGGCTGTGCAGGGCGCGGTCCAGCACCCCGTGTCGGCGCATGGCCGTCCGGCCGCACACCAGCAGGGCCTGGCGGCCGTGCGCCGAAGTGATCTCCCCCAGTTCGGCCAACCGGCCCCTGCCGAAGGCCACGGAGGTCGGCACCAGGTGGTCGAAGGTCAGCATCTCATCTCCCGTCGTCGTCATCCCGCAGCGCGTCGAGCACCGCGCAACCGCCCTCGGCCAGGTACCGCAGCGCCGAGCCGCCGCCCGTCGACGTCGGCCCGGACCAGGGGAGCTCGGCCACCGTGTCCCCGCCCAGCAGCACCACGTCGTCCCGAGCTCCGGCGAGCCGGGTCAACACCTGGTCGCTGGCCCGCCGGTGCCCGGCCCGGTAGGCGCTGGGGGGACCCGCGACCACCGCGCGCCCCCCGCCCCCCACGAGCCGGTCCAGGGCGGCGAGCGCCCAGGGCAGCACCGTGAAGTCGACGACGGCGTACCCCGGGGGCACGCCGTCGTCCGGGCGGCGCGGGTCGAGCCGCAGCCAGCGGGCTTCGCCGTACCCCCCGGAACCGTCGGGCCGGGCCACCGCGACCTCCTCGGGCAGGTGCAGAGCGTCGGGGGCGGCCGCCGCCAACACCTCGGCGGCGACCTCCACCGCACGGGCGGGGGAGTCGCCGAGCACCGACTCGGCCACCGGGTGGCCCCGCGCGGCCAGCAGGCAGTTCAGCACGGCCCCGCCGGGGATGACCAGGTCGTAGGCGCTGCCCAGCCGGCGGAGGCCGACCTCCACCTTCTCCTGCTTGCGCCCGCCCACGACGGCCACCGAGAACCGGGTGGGATCGCGGCCAGCCCACGGTCCGAGCAGCGTGAGCTCCCGGACCAGGCTGTCGGCGGCCCAGCCGGGCAGCAGACCGAGGAGGCCGGTGGTGGAGGCGTGGCGGCGGTGCGCCTTGGAGAACCCACCCATCGCCACCCGCTCCCCGAGCGCGGCGAACTCCACGGCCAGGTCCGGGTCGTTCCGCTCCTCGCCGGCGTGCAGCCGCGTGTTGCCGAAGAGCGCGATCTCCCCGTCCCGGAGCGCCGCGACCGCCGCCCGCGCCTCGGGGCCGGTCGACCAGGGCAGGTACCGCACCGGGCAGCCCAACCGGCCGCCCAGGTAGGTGGCGAGGTCACCGAGGTGCCGGGCGCTGCCGTCCGCGTGCCGGCCCTGGTGGGTCAGCAGGGCGACCCGGGCGCCGGCCCCGCTCAGCCGAGCCAGGTCCGCCAGTTCGGTGTCGACCCGGCCCAGGCCGCCCGGCCCGTCGGCGACGTTGAAACCGGCTGAGAAGATCCACCGTTGACCGGCGGCGAGCGGTTCGTCCGCCAGCAGGCGCACCCCGGCGAGCCCCGGTGGGATCGCGGAGGCCCCCGAGGTCACGGCGCGTACGCCCGGAGCCCGGTGGTGTCCGGCAGCCCCACCATCACGTTCATGTTCTGCACGGCGGACCCCGCCGCCCCCTTGCCCAGGTTGTCGATCACCGACACCACCTTGATCACCGACCGCGCCGGGTCGTGGTCGACGCCGAGGTGGCAGTAGTTGGTGCCGACCACGTTGGACAACCTCGGGTAGGCGCCGTACTCCTTGGCGTTGGCGCCTCCCCGCTTCTCCAGGTCGTTGACCAGCACGAAGTGTTCCCCGGAGTGGTCGGAGCCGTACCGGCCCAGGTACCGCGCGGTCAGCGCCTCCCGGCTCAGCCCGTCGCGGTGCTCGGGTGGGACGAGGACGGTGATCTGGGCCAGGATGCCGCGCGCGAAGGCGCCGTGCGCCGTGCTCATGACCACGTCGACCGGTCCACCCGCCAGGCGCCCCAGGTGGAGCTCGAGCTCCCCGCTGTGCCGGTGGCCCTCCAGGCTGTAGGGCAGCATCGACCCGAACACCTCGGCGTGGTGCAGGTCCCGGGTGGGTTTGGCGCTCGCCCCGGTGGTCCCGTTGACCGCGTGGACGTGGACGGAGCCGGCGGACCCGAGCAGTCCCTCCTCGGCCAGGGGCAGCAACCCCAGCAGCACCGAGATGACGTAGCACCCCGGGTTCGCCACCAGGCGGGCCTCGGGGAGGCGGTCGCGAACCAGTTCCGTCACCCCGAACACCGCCTCGGGCAGCAGCTCCGGGCTGCTGTGCGGGCGGGCGTAGATCCGTTCGTACAGCGCCGGGTCCGGGAACCGGAAGTCGGCGCTGAGGTCGACGACTCGGGTACCCCGGCGCAGCAGTTCGGGTGCCATCCCCATCGCCTCGCCCGCCGGGACGCAGAGGAACACGACGTCCAGCGCACCGGCCCGTTCGACCAGGGCGTCGAGGTGGACGAACTCCAACCCGCTGCCCAGCAGGTTCGGGTGGACGGCCGCGAACGACCGCGTGGTGTCCCTGGCGGCGGGGACGATCTCACCGACCTCGGGGTGTCCCAGCAGCAGCCGGCACAGTTCCCGTCCCGCCCAGCCGGTGGCCCCGACGACCCCGACCCGCAGCCTGCCTGTCACCGCGACATCACCCTTCCCTCGTCCCTGTCCTGATCACGACCTTGCCGACGGTCCCGTCCGCCCGGTCCGCCAACGCGAACGCCTCCGCCGCCTCCGCCAGCTCGACGGTGTGGGTGACCAGTGCGCGGGGATCGACCAGTCCCCGCTCCACCCAACCGATGACCTCGGCGAAGTCCTCGGGCGTGGACAGCGCGGACCCGGTCACGGTGAGTTCCCGGCCGACGAGCGCGTTGGCGTCGACCGCCGCCGGGCCGGGGAAGTAGCTCACCACCACGACCTGCCCACCCGGCCTGGTCATCGCCGCGGCCTGGTCCAGCACTCCCGGGTGGCCGGAGGCGACGAAGGTGACACCGGCCGGGCCGGCGCGTTCCGCTACGGCCGCCTGGTCCTCCTCGGCCGCGTCCACGTAGCGGTCCGCGCCCACCGCCCGCGCGAGCCGTCCCTTGGCGGGGCCCAGGTCCACGCAGGTCACCGTCGCCCGCCACGACCGGCGCACGGCCAGCACGCAGGCCAGACCGATCGACCCGGAGCCCAGGACCGCCACCGACGGGTCGGGACGCGCGAGACCGACCGCGTGCCGACCGATCGTCAGCGGCTCGACCAGGGCGCCCGCCACCGGGTCGACGTGCTCGGCGAGCCGGAAGGTCATGTTCTCCCGCAGCACGACGTACTCGGCGAGGGAACCCTCCCAGCCCCGGTGGCTCAGGTTCGCGCGGTCGGAACACAGGTGCGCCGCCCCGCCCCGGCACGCCGCGCACCGGTCGCACGGGGAGAAGGCGGCGGAACAGACCAGATCCCCCGGGGCGAAGCCGGTCACCTGGGCACCGACCTGTTCGACCACCCCGCAGAGCTCGTGCCCGAGCACGACGGGGGCGGTCTTGTAGGGGTGCGTGCCCCGGTAGGCGGCGAGGTCGGAGCCGCACACACCGCTGGCGAGCACGCGGACCAACAGCTCCGCCGGGCCCATCGCCGGGATAGGGACCCTGCGGTTGCGGATGCTCCGCACCCCGTCGAGCACGGCGGCCCTCATGGTCGCCGTGGTCACCCGGGGACCCCGCCGCCCGCGGTGACGGCCGCCCCGGCCGGTAACGCCCCGGGCGCTGTTCCCCCGAACTCCTCGGTGGCCAGTTCCACCACCCGCTGACCGATGCGTTCCTGGGTGTCCACCGTCATCGCCCCGATGTGCGGGGTGATGACCACGTTGTCCAGTTCCCGCAGGAGCGTGCGGCCCTCACCGGCGGGCACGTCGGTCGCCGCGCCCGCGAGGCGGCCCGCCCGCAGGGCGTCGACGAGGTGGTCCTCGTCCACCACCCCGGCCCGCGCCACGTTGACGAGCACGGCGTCCCGGCGCATCATCGCCAGCTCCGCCGCCCCGATCAGCCCCCGGGTGTCCTCGGTCAGGGGCAGGGCGAGGCAGACCACGTCCGAGGTGGCCAGCAGCTCGGGCAGTTCGGTGAGGACCACCCCCAGCTCGGCCAGCTCGGCGGCCCGACGCGGACCGGGGCGGCCGACCGTCCCCAGCCGCCGCATGCCGAAACCCGCCCCGATGCGGGCGATCCGGGACCCGATGGCGCCGACCCCGACGATGCCGAGCGTCCGCCCACCCAGCTCCACCCCGAGCAGGTCGTCCTTCCGCCACGCGCCACCCCTGACCTGCCGGTCGGCCAGGGCCACCCGCCGCACCACCCCCAGCAGCAGGCCGAAGGCCAGCTCGGCGACCGCCTGCGCCGAGGCGTTCGGGATGTTGACCACCCGGACACCGGCGAGTTCCGCGGCGACCATGTCGATGTTGTCGGTCCCGACCCCGGCGCGGATCACCAGGCGCAGCGACGGCGCCGCGGCGAAGACGGCGGCCGGGAGCCGGACGCCGCTGCGGAGGACGACGACGTGGGCGTCGCCGACCAGTTCCCGCAGTACGTCGGGTTCGGGTCGCAGGCGGACGACGACGGTGAAGTCCTCCCGGAGCCGTCGGATCGCGCTGTCCGCGATCGGGTCGAGCACGAGGACGGTGGGGCGGGGCCCACCACCGCCGTGGTCGTCGGGAGCTGTGGGCACGGTCATGGTGGCCTCCCCTCAGACGCGGTACGCGCGCCGTTCGGCCTCGTCGATCTCGGAGTACTCCATCAACTCGAACACCTCCGCGAGGGAGGCCAGCTCGCTCTCGGTGCGGTGCACGCTCTGCTTGGCGAAGATCTCCCGGCACACGCGGCGCATGGCGCTGACCGCCGCCCGCATGCTGTGGTTGGCCCAGATCACCGCCGACACGCCGGCGGCCTGGAACTCCGATGACGGCGTGCTCGCGTAGGTCGTCGGCGCGATGACCAGCGGGAGGCGCTCCCCCCACTCACGGCAGAAGTCCAGGATCTCGGTGGCGTCGGACCGCCGGGAGTGGATGAAGATCGCGTCGGCACCCGCCTCGTGGTAGGCGTGGGCCCGGTCGAGGGCCTCCGGCAGACCCCGGCCGGCGATCAACGCCTCCACCCGCGCCACCAGCACGAAGTCCGAACTCCGCTGGGAGTCCTTGCAGGCCCGGATCTTCGCCGTGAAGTCGCTGACCTCGGCGAGGGTGTGGGAGTCGCCGACGAAGGAGTTCATCTTGGGGAAGATCTTGTCCTCGAGGCACACCCCGGCGACGCCGAGGCGTTCGGCCTTGGCCACGAACCGCCTGGCGGTGTTGAAGTTGCCGTAGCCGGTGTCGCCGTCCACGACGATCGGGACGGTCGTCGCCTCCACCATCGCCTCCACCACGCCGAGCAGCTGCGACCAGGACGCCTCGTCGCTGTCCCGCACCCCCAGCGCCGTGGACATCGACAGGCCCGACGCCCAGATGGCCTGGAAACCCTCGACCTCCGCGATTCTCGCGGAGAGCCCGTCGTGGGCTTCCATGAGATACGTCAGTTCCTTTTCCCGAATCATCGTCCGCAGTCGCGAAGCGCGACTCGACGTCCCGGTGTCCGTTCCGTTTTCCCGCACGCTCGTCATAGTCCTTCTCGCAGCCGCCGTCACGACGGCACCGGGTGGCGCCGACGCCGTACTCGTCTGATTCCGATTTCCGTCAACGGGATCGAGAAGGAATGTATGCCAGCTCGGTGGTTGGTGGATCAACATCTCGCGGAACGGTTTAGAAGGAGGTCCAACAGGTGTGGTGATCCCACGACGCGCGCTGGCAGAGTGGCCCTGCCGTCGAAGGGCGCCCAGTTCCCGACGGCGATCACCCCCCGGGAGTTCCGAACGGCCCACACCGGGACACGTCGCCCGCACGGAGGAAACCGATGACCGTCCGCGCCACCGAGATCCCGGCCACCGCGGCCACCGCCAGGACCACCCCGCCGCCGCACCAGGTGTTGCTGAACCCCGGCCCGGTCAACGTCCACGACCGGGTGCGCGCGGCCCTGGCCTACCCCGACGTCTGCCATCGGGAGCCGGAGGCCGCGGAGCTGCTCGACGCCGTGCGGGCCAAGGCCACGGCGGTCTGCGGCGGGGACGAACGCCACACCAGCGTCCTGCTCGCGGGTTCCGGGACGGCCGCGCTCGAAGCGGTCATCTCCTCGGTGGTACCCGAGGGCGGAACCCTGCTCGTCCCGCACAACGGGCACTACGCCGAGCGGGTCGCCAGCATCGCCGAGGCGCACCGAATCCCCGTGCGGCGGCTCGAGTTCGGCTGGGGCCAGCCGATCGACCTGGCCGCCGTCGACGCCGCCCTGGCCGAGGACGCCACGATCAGCCACGTCGGACTGGTCCACCACGAGACCAGCACCGGGATGCTGAACCCGCTGGCCGAACTGGGGGAGATCGTCGCCCGCCACGACCGGTCCCTGATCGTCGACGCCATCAGCACCCTGGGCGCGGAACCGCTCGACGTGGTCGCCGACCACGTCGACTGGTGCGTCGGGACGGCCAACAAGTGCCTGGAAGGGCTGCCGGGCACCAGCTTCGTGTGCGCCCCCCGGTCGTCGCTCGACGGGCTGTCCGAGGTGCGCCCCCGCACCTACTACCTGGACCTGCGCGCCCACCACGTCGCGCAGGACCGGGACCGGGCGCCGCTGTTCACCCCGGCCGTCCAGGCGCTGTACGCCTTGGACGTCGCCCTGGACCTGACCCTGGAGGAAACGGTCGCCGTGCGGTCCCGGCGCTACCGGAAGCACGCCGACCGGGTGCGGACGCACCTCGCCCGCCACGGGTTCGAACCCCTCGTGCCCGACGGGCACCGCGCCAGCTCGGTCACCGTCTTCCGGCTGCCCGACGGCGTCGAGTACCAGCACCTGCACGACCGGCTCAAGGCCGACGGCTTCGTCATCTACGGCTGCCCGCCGCGCCTGGGGCGCGTCTGCCGCATCGCGACCATGGGGCAGCTCACCACCGACCAGATCAGCGCGTTCCTCGCCGCCTTCGACGCGGCCCTGGACGCGCCGCACCCGACCGGCGCCGCGACGCCGTCGACGTCGCGCGCCTGAGCGGACGTCTCGAACAAGGAGGACGCGACATGCGCAAGGTCCGACTCGCGGTGGTCGGTGCGGGACCCACCTGCACCTACGTGGTGGAACGGCTCGCCGCCACCCTCCCCGACCTGGCCGACGAGCTGGCGCTCGACATCCACGTCTTCGACCGGGGTGGGCGGTTCGGGGCGGGAGCCGTGCACAGCGACACCCAGCCGGAGACGAGCTTCCTGAACCGCATCGTCGGCCAGGTCGCCTTCGCCGCGGACGAGAGCGTGCTCGACGCGGGACCCCTGCTGGAGCCGAGCCTGCGGCCCACGCTGTACGAGTGGTGCCGGCGCCGCTTCGACGAGACCGGGGACCCCGTGTTCGACGTGACGAAGGAGGACTGGCCCAAGCGGTACGTCCACGGCCTCGCCCTGCGTGAGGTCTTCGGCTGGTATGTCGACATCCTGCGGGCACAGCCCCACGTGGACGTGCACCTCCACCAGGCGGAGGTGCTCGACGTCACCGAGCGGGGCGAGCGGCTGGAGGTCGAGGTCCGCGCCGTCGACGACGACGGGGGTCCCGGCTCCTCCGAGGTGGTCACCGTCGACTCGGTGCTCTTCCTGACCGGCCACTCCTGGAACGACGCCTCCCGCATCGCCCGGCTGCGACCGCTGCTGCGGTTCGCCGAGGACCACGACGTCGAACTCGTCCCCACCGCCTACCCGCTGGAGGACACCCTCACCGAGCGGGTCGCGCCGCCGGGCAGCGCGGTCGGCTGCGCGGGAATGGGGTTGACCACGATCGACGTCATCCTCTGGCTGACGGAGGGCAGGGGCGGGCGCTTCGACAGGACCGAGGGGCGCCTCACCTACCAGCCCTCCGGGAGGGAACCCGCGACGATCGTCCCGGTCAGCGAGGCCGGGCTGTTCACCTTCGCCCGGCCCTACAACGCCAAGCAGGTCGATCTGGAGCGGTTCGAGCACCGAGGCGTCTTCCTCACCGAGTCCGCCGTCGACCGGCTCCGGGCCAGCGTCGGCCGTCCCACCTCGGTGGGCCTGACGGGAGCGCAGCGGCAGCTCGACTTCACCGAACACCTCTTCCCGCTGGTGCTGCTGGAGATGGCGCACCTGTACTACGTGACCCTGCTCGGTCCCGACGTCGGTCGTCGCCTCGCCGAGGCCGTCGGACCGACAGTGGACACCGCCCTGGACAACCCGGCCGGACCGCGCACCCCGGAAGCGCTGTTGGACCCGGTCTCCTCCGTCCTCGGGGCGGCGGTGACGCTCATCGACGGGGTGCTCCAGGGGACGGTGCCGCACGTGGAGGCGCGCGCCGCCACCGACGGCTGGTCCCTCGACGCGGCCCTGTCCCGTTTCCTCGAGGTCACGGTGGGACCGGTGGCCCGGGACGCCATGCTGGCCAGGGTGGACGACCCGGCCGGCCTGGCCGAGGAGTTCGCTCGGGCCCGCCGCCCGTGGGGTCACCAGCCGCTGCTGTCGGACAACCTCTTCGACTGGCGGTCGACCATCTCCCCGGTGCCGCCGGCGGACCGCACCTCGCCGGAGCGCTACCAGGCGGCCGTGGTGGAGTTCATGTGCCGCGACCACCTGTGGGCGGAGCAGGACAACCTGACCAACCCGGCGAAGGCCGCGGCGGACGGGGTGTGGCGCGACCTGCGGCCGGTGCTGGGGTACGCCGTCGACTACGGTGGTCTGACCGCCGCCTCCCACCGCGAGTTCCTCACCGTCTACATGCGGCACCACAACCGGCTGGCCAACGGCGCGGCCCTCGAGGTGATGGAGAAGATCCTCGCACTGGTCGAGTGCGGGATCGTGGACGTCTCGGTCGGCCCGGACGTGACGGTCGCGGGAGGGCCCGGCGGCCGGTTCCAGGTGAACGGCCCCCACACGGGCGCGGTCCGCGAACTCGACGTCCTGGTCGACGCCCGGGTGCACTCCTTCGACCCGGAACTGGACACCGCACCGCTGTACCGGCGGCTCCTCGACCGGGGGCTGGTGCGGAAGTGGCGCAACCCCGCCGAGGACGGGGACCACTTCGAACCGGGCGGTCTCGACCTCACCGTCGACTTCCACCCGGTGCGACGGGACGGGACGGTCGACCGGCGGTTGACGTTCCTCGGGCCACCCAGCGAAGGCGTCATGTTCTTCCAGCTCGGCGCGCTGCGCCCGCATCACAACCACCACGTGATGCGGGACGTGCTGACCTGGCTGCGGGAGTTCCTGCCCCGGGGTGGCGCACCCGTGGCCGAGGAGGACGTCGCGACACCGGTCGGCTGACCCAGTGCTGGCGGGCCCGCGTCCTCCGCCGGGGGCGGGCCGGGGCGGCCTGGTTGACCTTCCGGCCCCGCCAAGCCGGAGCGCGGGGCGGGGTCCGAAGTGCCGGCGGCCCCGAGGTGGGGTCGCCGATGGTCACGGCGAGGAGGAACGAGCGGGGGAGCGGTTCCCCGCCGCGCGGGGGCGCTGGCCGAGGCGGGCGCTCCGGGGCGGTCGGGTCCGCTCCCCTCGGCGGCGTCCGCGATGTCCTCCGTCGGGTGCGGCCCGGGGGTGGACGCACGCCGTGGCCGGTCCGGTGCGGCGCACCCGGCGGATCAGGCGGGGTCCGCCATCCCAGAGACGCCGGACCTCCCCTCCCCGGGCGGGCGGGTGGTCGATGTCGACGGCGAGCACGAGAGCCTGGCCGAGGGGCAAGCCTTCGGGCAGTGGCGGATCGCCCCGGCCGGGCGCGTGGCGGTCGGGCAATGCCCTGGGCGGAGCCGCCGACGTTCCTCGGGGCGTCCTCGTCCCGCATGCCCGGCACGGGCGTCGCGCGAGGTCGGGCATCGGGAGGGGGAGCGAGCCGACCGCCGACCGCACGGCGAGCGCGGGGCGCCGGGTGGGAGCCGTGGGGACTCCCACCCGGCGCCACTCGGGTGCTGGCCGACGACTCGGGCGGGGCTGGGCTCAGTGCACCAGGACGCTGTTCGCCGGGAAGTCCACCGACGACAGGCTCGACCCGCCGCGGACGGGGAGCTGGGCCCCGGTGCAGTCGGTGCCCTCGAACAGGACCGCCTGCCGGCCGTGCGTGTTGACGGCCGACCGGATGCGATTCCCCCACCCGTGCTCGACCAGGTCCACGCACGCGCCCGCGTCCGTGTTCCACGCCATCGCCGTGAACCGGGTCCCCTGGAAGCCCGTCTCGTCCCAGGCGCAGAACGTCCCGCTGAACTCGCAGGCTCCGGTGGTGCTCGAAACCACGGCCGTCGGAGTGCCCCCGGACGCGGCGGCGGCCACCCCGGACGCGACGGCCGAACCCACGACGACCGTGGCGACACCGATCGCGGCGGTCAACGACCTTCTCGCGGACTTCCTCACGAAACACCTCCACACGAAAGGGACAGAAAAGGAAACGGGACCACCGGTGGTTCCTCGTCGAGGACGGAACCATTGTCCGGCGGAAATCCCCTGCCCAAAACCTAGGAAAACCGGGGAGGTGGAACAAGTGATTCGATTACCCCTTAGAGGGGCGACTAGTGGTCGTGAATTCCGGATGACGGGGAGGTGTCCTCCTCCCGTGCCCGGTCCGCGCTGGAACGCGCCCGCGCCGGGGCCGGGACGCGGGGGCGACCCGGTGGTGGCGTGGCTGACGCGTCCGTCCGCCGGGCCGTGGGACTGGTCACCCCGCAGCGGAACCCGGCGGCCCGCGCGGCGGTCGATGACGCGACAGAGGCGTCGGGCGAGGGGCCAGGCAGGTCCGGACGGCCGGCGACGAGGTCACCTCCGAGGAGGTGACCTCAGGACCTGCCCGTTCCCGCCGCTGTCCCGCCCGCGCGTCAGGGCTGGAGGCGGCGGTGCGACCACCCGCCGTTCTCCCGGGAGTAGGAGAGGCGGCGGTGCAACCTGCTCGCCTTCCCCTGCCAGAACTCGATCTCGGTGGGCAGGAGGCGGTAGCCACCCCACCCCGCCGGCCGGGGCAGCGCGCTACCGGCCTCGATCAGCTCCTGGGCCCGGGTGTGCAGCTCGCCCTCCGCCGCCAGCGGAGCGCTCTGCGCGGACACGACCGTGGTGGCCTGCGCCGCGAGCGGCCGTTCCGCGAACAGCTCGTCGGACCGCGCGGCCGGGAGGGCCTCGACCGGACCCGCCAGCGTGATCTGCTGGAGGGACTCCCGCCAGTAGAAGTTCATCGACGCCCACGGCTGGACGGCGAGATCCCGCCCCTTCCTGCTGCCGGTGTGGCTGGTGAACACCAGGCCACCGTCGACGACCTCCTTGATGAGGACCACCCTGCTCGACGGGCGTCCCGCAGCGTCGACCGTGGCCAGTGACACGGCGAGCGGTTCCCGAACCCGGTACTCCTCGGCCAGCGCGATCCACCGGCGCAACAGGACGAACGGATCCGCTGGCGGTACGTCGAACTCGGGGAGGACGAGGCTCTCGTCGCCGCTCAGGGTGTTCGCGGGGCGGGACTCCTCGACCCGGCCCGCCTGGGTGGTGTCACTCACCGATCGCCTCCCGCGCTCGTCGCACCGGCCCCCGGTGCGTTTCCCGAATCCGCATGATCGCACGAGCGGGCGATGCGGGGAAAAGGGGCGGGTGCCGTCGGGAGTGGGCGCCAGAATGGTTCGCGGAAACACTTCCGGTCGGGTCGGACGGCGGTTCCGGGGAATCGGGTGCTCAGCGGCCGCCCCCGGGTGGTGGTGGCCGAACGGGGTTCCGGAGGGTGCCGCCGCGGCACTCGGGGTATCCCGTCGAACCGCCTTAGAAATTCCTCCAAAAAAGAGCAACGGAATCCGCCTACCATTCGGGAGGCGGCGCCCGCTGGTCCTCGGCGGGACTCGGCCGCCACGACTCCGACCACCGCCCCTCCCGCCGCTCGTCGGACGGAGGGGCGCCGCTCCTCGTCCCGCCCCCGGCCCGGCCGCCCGCTCACCCGAGCGGTCGACCTCCGGGCCGGGGCGCCGACGACGGGCGGACCGCGACCTGGGAGGCCGAGACCACGGTTTCCCGGCCACGACAACGCCACTCCGGAGAACGGGAGATCGACTGTGCGCGAGAAGACCCAGGTGCTGGTGATCGGCGGTGGACCCGCCGGATCGACGACGGCGACCCTGCTCGCCCGGGAGGGCGTGGAGGTGACCGTGCTCGAGCGCGAACGCTTCCCGCGCTACCACATCGGCGAGTCACTCCCGGTGTCGGTGCTCAGGATCCTCGACCTGCTCGGCGCTCGGGAGAAGGTGGACGCGGCCGGTTTCGTCCGCAAGCACGGCTCCTACTTCGAGTGGGGGGACGAGAAGTGGGACCTCCCCTTCAGCCACCTCGACGGCATCGACAAGTACAGCTGGCAGGTGGAGCGTTCGGAGTTCGACAAGATCCTCCTTGACCACTCGCGCAGCGTGGGGGCACGCGTCATCGAGGAGGCCTCCGTCCGGGATGTCCAGTTCGACGGCGACCGGGCCGTCGCCGCCCGCTACCGGGTGGGTGGCGAGGAGCGGCACGTCGACTTCGACTTCGTCGTCGACGCCTCGGGCCGCGCCGGCGTGCTGTCCCGGCAGCGGTTCAGGAACCGTCGCTTCCACGAGGTCTTCAAGAACATCGGCGTGTGGTCCTACTGGAAGGGCGCCAAGGACCTCGGGCGCGGCCCGAGGGGCGCGGTGGCGGTGTGCTCGGCGCCGGGCGGCTGGTTCTGGCTGATCCCGCTCAGCGGAGGCGTCCTCAACGTCGGCTACGTGTCCGCGAAGACCTGGTTCGACGACCAACGCGCCCGGCACCCCGACCTGAGGTCGCTCTACCTCGCCGCCGTCGAGCAGTGCCCGTTGGCGGTGGAGGTGTTGGCGGGCGCCGAGATGGGGGAGGAGATCAAGGTCGAGACGGACTACTCCTACGTCGCCGACAGCTTCTGCGGGCCCGGGTACCTGCTGGCCGGGGACGCCGCCTGCTTCCTGGACCCGCTGCTGTCCACCGGCGTCCACCTCGCCAACTTCAGCGGCCTCGTCGGCGCGGCCAGCATCGGCAGCGTGCTGCGCGGTGAGGTCGCCGAACCCGACGCCCTGCGCTTCTACGAACAGGTCTACCGCCACTCCTACCAGCGGCTCCTCGTTCTGGTGTCCCTCTTCTACGAGGCGCACCGGGCCAGCGACGACCATTTCTACAACGCCCAGACCCTCACCCGGGCCGAACGCAACGGTCTGCGGCTGCACGACGCCTTCCTCAACATCGTCGCCGGGGTCGAGGACCTGGCCGACGCGAGTTCCGACCAGGCCTACGAGTTCATCGCCAACCGGTTCACCGGACGCGACGGTGGGTCGGCGAACCCGCTGACCCACCACAACACGTCCAAGGACAACCCGCCGATGGCCCCCGACGAGGCGGTCGCCGGTCTCTACCTGGTCCAGGAGCCCCGCCTGGGTCTCCGGCCCGCGAACCTCCCCGTCGGGACGTCCACCGCCCGCTGAACGGGCCGAGGAGGGGGCACGCTCGGCCCTCAGCCCAGAACCCGGAAGTGGGTGGTGAGGTGCCGGCCGGTGAGCAGGTGGAGGGCGAGCGCCGGAGGCGCCTCCGAGGTCACCACCGCGTCGTCCCCGGGTCGGGACTCGAAGGGGAGCACCAGGGTGGACGCCACGCCGGGTCCGAGCAGCACCGGCACTCCCGCGACGGTGCTCGCCCCAGCCGTGTGAGCGTGCCCGACCAGCACCGCGACGACGGCGGGATGCCGGGACAGGACCTCACCGAAGGGTGCGGAGTCCGCGAGGGCCACGCCGTCCACGAAGGGGTGGCCCACCGGGACCGGCGGGTGGTGCGTCGCGACCACCGTGGGTGTCGCGCCGGCCCCCGGGTCCGCCAACGTGCGGTCCAGCCAGGACAGCCCCTCGGCGCCGAGCGCCCCGCCCACCTCGCCCGGCACGGTCGTGTCCAGCAGCACGAACCGGACCCCGCCGAGGACGACGCACCGGTGCGGCGAGTCGGACGAGGTCCCCGCCTCGTCGCCCAGCGCGGCGGACAGGGCCGAGGGGTCGTCGTGGTTGCCGGGCAGCGCCAACACGGGGGCGGTACCGGCGAACAGGGCCAGGACCTCCTCGTAGTCCTCCCGGCGGCCGGAGTCCACGATGTCCCCGCACAGCAGGACCACGTCGACCGGCCGGGTGAGGCCCCGCAGGTAGCGGGTGACCCGGGCGACCCGGTCCGCGCGTTCCGCGCTCCCGTCGACGTGCGGATCGCTGACATGGGCGATGACGAACACGGGTCCTCCTCGCTGTTCCACCCCGCGCCACCCGGGCGAGGCCCAGCAGGACCAGCACCCACCTGACCCGGGCGTCCTGCCACGGACGGTACGCGGCGCCGCGCGCGGCGGACCAGGACCGGACGCCCCAGGAGGTCGGATGTGGACGATCCTCTCAACCCCCGGCGGCACCAGGTCCGGACCGGGCGTCCGGAGCCCGCGTTCCGCGTCCTCGCGGGGAGAGCCCGGAGCCGGCGCGTGGGTGGATCCGTCACGACTCCGCCGGTCCCGTGGCGAGCGCACGCCGTCCGCGGTGGGCGAACACCTCGGCCCACCCACCCCGACGGGCGGTCCGCCGCGTCCGGAGCCGACCGCACGACGAGCGCCCGGGAACTGTGCCGGGAAACGAGCGGGACGCGACCTCCGCCGTCCTGCTCCCGGGGCTGCGCGGGCGTCGGGAGCAGCAGCGCGCACCGGCCATCCGGAGGGACTTCGGCGCCGGGCACGTGCTCCCTCCCGCACCCCCCCGGCGGAGCCCTGACGGCGCGGCGGACACCCCTCGACGTCCGCCGGACCGCGCCCGGATCAGCCAGCCCCGCCCTCCTCCCGCTCCCGGTGCAGGCGGTCGCGTGCCAGCGTGGCCAGGAACAGCGCCTGGTCGGCGAGGACCCCGTCGTCGAACACCGCGCGCGGGGAGTGGTTGCTCGCCGGCCGCCCACCGGGATCGGCCGGCGCGGCCCCCAGGAACCCGTAGGAGCCCGGGACCCGGCCCAGCACCCGGGAGAAGTCCTCCGAGCCCGTCAGCGGGTTGTCGAGGTGCCGGTACCGGTCCGCCCCGAAGAGACCGACCGCCGTCCGCGCGTAGAACTCGGCCTCACCGGCGTCGTTGACCGTCGCGGGCAGGACCTCCTCGAAGGTGACGTCGGCGGTCAGACCGTGCCCGACGGCGATGCTCCTGACCAGCTCGGGCAGCTCCCTGCCCAGCCGCGCGGCGTTGTCGGCGCTGAACCAGCGGACACCGGCCCGCAGCCGGGCCGAGTCGGGGATGATGTTGGGCGCGGTACCGCCGTGGAACTCCCCGACGGTCACCACGACCGGGTCGAACACGTCGAACCGGCGGGTGACGAGGGTCTGGAGCGCCGTGACGACCTCGGCTCCGACCTGGATCGGATCCAGGGCGTGGTGCGGGCGGGAAGCGTGCCCGCCGCTGCCCCGGACCGTGACGTCCAACCGGCCGAACGCCGCCATCATCGGCCCCGGCCGGCTCGTCAGCACCCCGCGCGGCATGTCGGCCGCCACGTGCACCCCGTAGGCCGCCACCGGTTCCGCGCCGGCGGCGGTCAGCACACCCTCGTCGAGCATGACGCCCGCGCCGTCGTAGCCCTCCTCGCCCGGCTGGAACATGAACACGACCGTCCCGGGGAGGGAATCCCGGACCCCGGCGAGCAGCCGGGCCGCGCCGACCAGTGCGGCCGTGTGCAGGTCGTGGCCGCAGGCGTGCATCGCCCCGTTGGTCGAGGCGAAGGTCAGCCCGGTCAGCTCGTCCAGCGGAAGCGCGTCCATGTCGCCGCGCAGCAGGACCACCGGACCGGGACGGCCGCCACGCAGGACCGCGACGACCGACCCCAGCCGCTCCCCGGTGGTGATCTCCAGCCCCAGCCCGTCCACCGCGTCGAGGACCCGCCGCTGGGTGCGCGGCAGGTCCAGGCCCACCTCGGGGTCCGCGTGCAGGGCCCGTCGCAACCCGATCAGGTCCCGGGCCAGTGCGTCGTCGACGACCAGCCGCCTCGGAGTGGGTGTCATCAGTGCCTCCGGTTCCGTCGCGCCCCCCGTTCCCCCACCCTTCCACCGAGGACCGGCGGCGAGAAGCACGGGGCACGACGGCGTACCCGTGACCGGCGGATGGGCCGCGAGCACCGCGCGGTCCGGGCCGCGCTGGCGGCCAGCCGCCCCCGGGGACGGCGGACCGGACGCCGGCGCGCCCCGGGAGCGGGCAGGGCCTCGTGCGGGGTCGACTCCTCGGACGCGCCCAGCCGCGCCCCGACGTCCGATACCGGATACCGGATACCGGACGGATGCCGGATAGCGGCCGGCGGTCAGCCGGTCACCTGTCGCCAGCCGGTTGCGAGCCGGTCCACCGCGGCCTTCCCCCGACGGCGGGCGCGGTGTTCCCGAAGACGAACGGGTCGGTCTCGCACTGGCTGATGAAGTCGGTGGGGAAACCGGCCTCGAACCCGGTCGCCGCCTCCAGGCGGTCGACCACGTCGTCGGGCAGCACGAGGTCCACGGCGCCGAGGCTGTTCGCCAGTTGGTCCGCGTCGCGGACCCCGACGATGGGCAGCACCGGGGCCCGCCGCCGCGTCCAGGCGAGCGCCACCTGGGCGGCGGAGACGCCGAGTTCCCCGGCGACCGCCCACACGGCCTCGGCGACGGGGCGATCCTTCGCCGACAGCGACTCCGGGGCGGCCCGCGTCGAGGTGCCCGTCAACGCGCCCCCACCCAACGGCGCCCACGCCGTCACGCTCATGCCGAACGCCTCGGCCATCGGCAGCAGTTCCCGTTCCGCGTCCCGCCAGATCAGGCTGTAGGGGACCTGGAGACCAGCGAACGGGGTCCAACCCCGCCAGTCCGCCAGGGTGTTCGCCTGGGCGACCAGCCAGGCCGGGGCGTCCGACACCCCCACGTAGAGCACCTTGCCGGCCCGGACGACGTCGTCCAGGGCCCGCATCGTCTCCTCGATCGGCGTGTGCCGGTCCCAAACGTGCACCCAGTAGACGTCGACGTGGTCGGTGCGCAACCGTCGCAGGCTCCGCTCCAGGGAACCCACCAGGTTCTTCCGGTGGTTCCCCGAGGCGTTCGGATCGTCCCGGTCGTGGGAGACCGTGTACTTGGTGCCCAGGACGAAGCGGTCGCGGTCGGTGAGCACCGCACCCAGCAGATCCTCGCTCCTGCCGTAGCAGGAGGCCGTGTCGACGAAGTTGCCGCCCGCCTCGGCGTAGGTGTCCAGGACCCGCCGCAGCTCCCGCTCGTCGTCGAGGATCATCGTCCCGAGGACGACCTCGGAGACGCGCAGTCCGGTCCGCCCGAACAGTCGGTACCGCATGGTCACCGCCACCTCCTCGACCTCGGCGGTGCGATCGGACGGGGAGCTCGTGCGTGCTCCTCGGCTGTGCGGGACCGCCGCGGCTTGCGTGGTCCTTCGTGGAAATCGTTCATCCCACACACCCTGGCCTGGGGATCCGGCGTGAGGGAGACCCTCCCAGGGCCCCGCTACGGCCCGCTGGCGACCCTAGGATGAAGCGTTATGCCCGAGAACGTTCTGGGGGCCTTCCTGCGGGCCCGCCGTGAGGCCACCGCACCCACCACCGCCGGCATCTCCCCGGGCGGGAGACGACGCACCCCCGGTCTGCGCCGAGCCGAACTCGCGGATCTCGCGGGTATCAGCGTCGAGTACCTGACCAGGTTGGAGCGGGGGCGCGACCGGCATCCCTCCGTTCCGGTGCTGCGGGCGCTCGCCGACGCGCTGCGGTTGTCCCCGGAGGAACACGCGCACCTGCACCGGTTGGCGAAGTCGAGTGACATGGCGTGCGCCCGGACGCCGAGCCCAGCCACCCCGCCCCCGCCGGTCGCGCCGGTCCGCCCGACGCTCCTCGCCCTGCTCGACCAGCTCGAACCGGCGCCGGCCCTCGTCCTGGACGCGCGGACCACCGTCCTCGCCCACACCGCCGGCTTCCGGGAGCTGGTCGCGTCGACCGGGCTGCTCGACGACCCCCGACCGAACCTGGTCCGATACCTTTTCACCGACCCCCGGGCCAGGCTGACCTATCCGGACTGGCCGGTGGTCGCGGACGCCCGGGTGGCCGCGTTGCGCGCCTCAGCTGACCTCGGCGACCAGGACACCGCCGCGCTGGTCGGGGACCTCGCGGCCACCGTCGGCGCGGAGTTCGCCGAGCGGTACGCGGCGTCGGCGGGTCTGCCGAGCGCGACCGGCACCGAACGGTGGAGGATCGGCGGCCACGAGATCACGATGGCCTACGAACGCCTGTCCCTGCCCGGTACCGGCCAGTCGCTGCTCGTCTACCTCCCGGACCCGGCGGCGGTGGAGCGGGAGGACCACCCCGCGGCGTAGCGCCAGGCGAGCTCGGGCCGCGGCGCTCGGGGCCGTCGGTGGCCGAAGAGGGAGGGCACGGCGTGCTGCACGGCTAGGTGCCGGATGCGACCGGCGGTGTCGTCCACGGCGGCCCCCGATACCTGTCCTGGTCGCCGGCTGGCTCTCCGTTCTGATGGCACCTCCAGCTGCTCGGGCGACCAGTCGGATGTCGCGAGGACCAGGTCCGGTCCACTCGGGACCTCCGGCCGGCGGACCTGGCCGCACGGGGGCCGCCCGCCGCGCGGTGACTCCTCACGCGGAGCACGGCGGGGTCCTCGGAGGTCAGGCGACGCGCAGTGACAGCTCGTTGCCCCGACCCCCGTCGACGGGGACGGTCAGGGTCAGGTACCCGCCGAGGGCGTCCCGCACGTGCTCGCGGTAGTCGGTCACCGCGTCCAGCGCGTTCTCCGCGATGACGAGCGCGCCGGGTCGCAGACGCGGTTCCACCAGCCGCAGGACGGGCAGGTAGAGGGAGAAGGCGCCATCCAGCAGCACCAGGTCGACTGGCCCACCGAGGTCGTCGCGCAGCGTCTCCAACGCGTCTCCGATGCGGAACTCCACCAGGTCGTCCAGGCCCGCCTCGGAGACGTTCCTCCGTGCGTAGGCCGCCTTGCCGGGTTCCAGCTCGGTGGTGATCAGGCGTCCGCCCCCGTTGTCCCGCAGCGCCGCGGCCAGGTACAGCGCCGAGACGCCGAAGGACGTGCCGTACTCGACCACCCGCCTCGCGCCGGCGATCCTGGCGCAGACGTAGAGGAACTGCCCGAAGGTGGGGGAGACGCAGAAGTAGTTGTCGGCGTACCGGCGGTACAACGCCCGGTAGTCCCGGCCCTCCTCCTCGAGGGTTCGCCGGATCAGGTCCTCCTCGGACAGATCCCCACCGGAGAGGCCGTCGATCAGAGGCTTGTCCGCGGCGTCCGCTTCCCGGTGCAGGCGGCTGAGGACCTGGGCGACGCGGGCGGACGTCAGTGAGTTCATCGAGGCTCCTTCGTCGACTGTGCGGGTGGCGGAGGCGGGCGGGCCGCCGGTGCGGTGGCCGGGTACGCAGCAGGAGCGAGCGGGTGCCCTGACCCGCTCGTCCGTGGTCCGCGTGCCCGCGCCCGGGTCTCGTCGAGCCGCCCGTCCGGCCGGCGACGACGGGTCTCCGCGCGTACCGCGCGTGGTGGGCGGTGGTGTGCCGACCGCCTCGTTGGCACCTCACTGGTCAGACGATTCCGCGACACGCTCGTCGGCTCCTGGTACCGACGTCGACGGGAGCTGGGGGCCGCTCACGGGTGCGCGGGCGGGTCGGCTGGTTCCGGTCCCCGCGCCGCCGCCCCGGCTCCCGTGGACCCGAGGTGTGCGTCCGTGGAGGGGGCGCGAGCCCTGCACGCCGTGTGCCGGGCCGGGCGGGCCCAACCGGGGGCTCGTGGCCCGCGGTCGCGGTCCCTCCACGGCCTGGCGGCGGTGCCCTCCGCGCTCATCGCCCGCGCCGTGCACCCGAGGTCACAGCGGCGGGATGCGCATCGGTCGACCCGCCGCCACACCGCCGTCGACGGGGATCGAGACCCCCGTCAGGTAGGAGAAGTCCTCGGAGGCGATCGCGAGCACGGCGGAGGCGATGTCCTCCGGCGTGGCGATCCGCCCGAGGCCGTCCACGTTGAGCTGGCCCAGGCCCACCTTCGCCTGTTCCCAGAGCGCGTCGTCGAGCCCGGGTGGCCGGATCATCGCGGTGTCGGTGATGCCGGGGAGGATCGCGTTCACCCGGATCCCGGCGCCGCCGTACTCCAGGGCCGCGGAGCGGACCAACGCCTCCTGGGCGCGTTTGCTCGCCTGGTAGGCCGAGAGTTCGGGGCGGCCCACGACCGAACCGACCGAGGAGTTCACGATGATGTGCCCACCGCCGTGGGCGATCATCGGGGGCAACTGCGCCCGCATCGCCAGGAAGGTCCCCCTGGTGTTGGTGTTCATCGTGTCGTCCCACTGCTCGAGGGTCATCTCGTGCAGCGGCGCGGTGTGTTGCACACCGGCGTTGTTGAAGGCGATGTCGGGCGGTCCGAGGTTCTCGATCGCGCGGTCGACGAAGGCCTGCGTGGAGTCGGCGTCGCGTACGTCGGCCCGCAGGTAGACGGCGTGGCCCCCGGCTCGGCGGATGCGTCGTTCCACCGCGCGGCCGTGGGACTCCCGGCGTCCGCAGAACGCCACCCGCGCGCCCTCGGCGGCGAAGGCGGCGCAGGTCGCCTCGCCGATCCCGGAGGTGCCGCCGGTGACGAGGACAACCTTGCCCCGGAAGCGCCCCCGTCGGCCCGTGGCGGTGCCGCTGCCGGCGGCGTTCGCCGAGCCGGCGCCGAGCATTCCCAGTCCGAGCGCTCCGGCCCCCGCCGCGGCTCCCAGGATCGCGCGCCTGCTGTGGGTGGCGGCACCCGTGGTGCGGGAGGTGTGCGTGCTGGTCATGGTCCTCCGGTTCCTGTGGCCTGGTCGCGGGGCTGGTGCGGACGGGTCCAGCGCGGACTCGGACGCACCGAAAGAAACGCGACTAATTGCTCGCAAAAAAATACGAGGATTGGCTCGTGAAGTCAAGGGGTCCGTGGAGCGGCACGACCCCGCCCCCGTCACCGACCGGTGGGCCGAGGGGCGACCAGCCCGCCACCCCCGGCGTCGGGTCCGCGCGATCCCGCCGGCCACCGGCTGGGACGGCGGCGGAGGCCGGCCTTCCCGCGGGGGCCACCATGTTCCGTTCCCTCCCCGGTCCGCGGTCGGCCTCGCACCGGCAACGGATGCCACCCCCGCCCGCCGGGACCCGGGGGCAGGACCAGGCCGGTACCCACCGAGCCGGCGGGAGGCCGCGACACGTCGTCCACTCAGGACGTTGCCGAGCGGGACCGCGGCGGACGGCAGGCCACCACACGCCCCGCCCCGAGCATCGGTGACTGGCCGGAGCCGCCCGGGTGGGCGAGGCACCCCACGGTCGGACCGCTCCCGCCGACCAGCACCGCCGCCGGCGACCGGGTGGGAGGACCGCCCCGGCGGGCGGGCGGGTGACTCGGTCCGGACCCGGTGGCACCCGACCGGGCAGGCCACCCGGAACGTGGACCCCGACCAGATCGCCCCGCACGGTCCCGCGCTCCCGCACCGGAGTCCTCCGCGCCGCCCACCCCCCGGCAGCTGCCCGGAGGCGGGCGAGTCGACCCAGTGGCGCTCCGAGGTCCTCGCCGCCCGCCGGGGTCCAGTGCGCACGGACGCGCGGTGAACCGGGAGCAGGGCAACCCCCGGGCACCTCCGCCCCGAAGAAGGGGCATGAGGGACCACGAGAGCGTCCACCCACCCCCGCGAGGAACGTCCTGCCTGACCGGGCTGCTGGCCGTGGCGGCCGCGCTCGGTGCCGGTCACCTGCTGGCCGGGCTCACCGGTTCGCCCGGGTCCTCGCCCTTCCTCGCCGTCGGGAACTCCGCCATCGACCTGGCGCCGGAACCCGTGAAGGACTTCGCGATCGCCGCCTTCGGCGAGGCGAACAAGACCGCGTTGCTGGTCGGGATGGGCGTGGTCCTCGCGGTGCTCGGCGCCGCCGGCGGCCTGGCCTCGCGCGGCGGCCCACTCCCTGGCCTCATCCTGGTCGGGCTCGGGGGGACGGCCGGGGCCCTCGCCACACTGGGCCGACCCGACCTGCCCACCTGGGCCGTGGCCGTGCCGCTCTCGTCGACCGTGGTGGGTGGCGTGGTCTTCGCGCTGCTCTGGTCGGCCTCCCGCCCGCGCGGTCCCCGGAAGGACACCGGGGAGGACCCGGCCCTGACCGGGACCGGTGCGGGCCTGGGGCGCCGGCGGCTCCTGGTGTCCACCGGCGCGGTCGCGTTGGGCTCGGCGACGGCCACGCTGGGCGGTCAGGCGCTGACCGGTCGAGGCGGGCTGGAGGAGTCCCGACGCGCGGTCACCGCCCGCCTCCCGCCCCCCTCGCCGCCACCGGGCGGCGCCGACTTCGTCGACCAGGGGACCCCGACGTTCATCACGGCCAACGACGACTTCTACCGGGTCGACACCGCGCTGCGCGTGCCGGCCCTTCGCGCGGAGGACTGGCGGCTGCGCGTCCACGGGCTGGTCGAGCGGGAACTGTCCCTGAACTTCGACGACCTGCTCCGCCGACCCTGGCGGACCGAGACGATCACCATGACCTGCGTCTCCAACGAGGTCGGCGGTCCCTACGTCTCGACGGCCGAGTTCGTCGGCGTTCCCCTGCGGGACCTCCTGCGGGAGGCGGGAGTCCGGGCGGGGGCCGAGCGGGTGTTCGGCACCAGCGTGGACGGGTACACCGCCGCGACCCCGGTGGAGACCCTGCTCGATCCCGACCGGGTGGCCCTGCTCGCCTTCGGGATGAACGGGGAGGCCCTGCCACCCGAGCACGGCTTCCCCGTTCGCATGGTCACCGCCGGCCTGTACGGCTACGTGTCCGCCACCAAGTGGCTGGTCGACCTCGAGCTGACCACGGGCGACCGCCGCACCTACTGGGAGGAGCGGGGCTGGGCCGAACGAGCGCCGATCAAGACGCAGTCCCGCATCGACTCGCCCCGGGGGTTCGAGACGCTCCCCGCCGGCAGGACCACCGTCGTCGGGGTCGCCTGGGCCCAGACCACGGGAATCGACTCGGTCGAGGTGCGGGTGGACGACGGGCCGTGGCAACCGGCGACCCTGGCCCGGGAGGTCAACCCGGACACCTGGCGGATGTGGCGGGCCGAGGTCCACCTCGTTCCCGGTGGCCACCGCATCTCCTGCCGGGCCACCGACCGCGACGGCCACACCCAGACCGAGGAACGGGTCGGCACCGTGCCCGACGGGGCGACGGGCTGGCATGCCGTCGTCTGCACCGCCGAGTGACCGCGCGGAAGAAATTCACGATCCGGGGCAATACCTCCGGCCGCACGTACCGAAGACCCCATGAAGTCCCAGAAAGAGACCGAGGAGGAACGATCCGATGAGGACCACGCGACGCACCGCCCTGGCTGGCGGCATCACCGCCTCGGCCCTGCTGCTCGCCGCCTGCGCCAACGGCGAGGAGGAAGCCCAGGACCCCGGGCCGGGAACGGACGGGGGCACGGTGACCAGCGCGCCGGAGCGACCGGAGGAGGACACCTCGCCGGAGGACGGGATGGCCGGTGACGGGGTGACCACGGCCGCCGACGTCTACGGGCCCGGCTGTGACCAGGTCCCCACCGACCCGGAGGACCCGGGGTCGGTCGAGGGCATGATCGACGACCCGGTGGGCACCGCCGCCAGCAACAACCCGCTGCTGACCAACCTGACGGCGGCCGTCGAGGCGGCCGGGCTCGGGGACACCCTCAACGACACCGGCGCCAGCTACACGGTCTTCGCGCCCGCCGACCCGGCCTTCGAGGCGATCCCCGAGGACGAGCTGACCGCGTTGCTGACCGACCCGGACCGGGCGGACGACCTCACCGGCGTGCTGACCTACCACGTCGTCCCGGAGCGGTTGGACGCCGACGGCGTCGCCGAGTGGGGAACCCTCGACACCGTGCAGGGCGGCCAGCTCACGGTCGAGGGCTCGGGCGAGGACCTGACCGTCAACGGGGCCAGCGTGCTGTGCGGGAACATCCCGACCGCCAACGCCACGGTGTTCGTCGTCGACGAGGTGCTCATGCCCCAGGAGTGACCTCCGGCCAGGACGGCCTGGCGGGGGGCTGGTGACCACGCGGGACGGGGTGACCACCGGGACCGGCGGCGGTCGGTGCGCGACCGACCGCCGCCGAACCCCGGACCGGGTCGACCCGGATCAGCTCAGGGTGCCGCTGAGCTCGTTGGGGGCCGAGGGCAGCGACCCGGTCGCCGTGATCTCACCGGACTCGAGGTCCACGGCGTGGATCTCGGTGGCGCTGGGGTCGGTGACGAACGCCGTGCCACCTCGGACGAAGATCGCCGGGCGCGGCTGCTGCCACTCCAGCGGCTCCTCCCACTCGTCGATCACCGGGATGGTGTTGACGACCTCGGCGGTCTCCGGGTCGACGACGTGGATCGCGCCGTCGGTGCCCAGGACGAGGGCCTCGCCCTCCGGGCCCCGGGCCAGGGAGCGGAAGGTGTAGCTGGTGCCCAGCTCGACGAGCTCCACGCTCGCGTCCTCGGTGTCGATCAGGGAGATCTGGGTGGGGCGTTCCAGCTCCGCGTCCGGGTCCTGCTTGTAGTCACCCAGGGTGATGCTCGACTCCTCGGAGCCGGCCTGGTTGCCGATGCGCCCGTAGTCGGTGGGGCTGTCCACCTTGGTGATCTCACCGTCGCGGTAGATCAGCACACCGGTCTCACAGCCGATCACCACCGCCTCGTCCCGCGCGGTGGCCTCACCGTGCACACCGGGGCAGTCCTCGTTGCGGGCGATCTCCTCGCCGTCGCCGTCGAGCACGACGATGCCGGGGCGTTCGTCCTCGTTGCCCAGGGTGGTCACCAGTTCGCCGGTGGACAGCTCGACCGCCACGCCGTGGTGCGGCTCCGGGGTCGTGTGGGTGTCCGCCTCGGGCAGCGAGTCGCCGAGGGAGTCGGTGTCGAAGATCAGCACCTCACCGGAACCGTCGAAGAACAGCACCGTCCTGCCCGCGTGGCGCACCACGTGACCGGGCTTGGGGCCCTCGAACTCCAGGTCCGTCAGCTCCGGCGTGGCCGCGTCCAGCACCTGGAAACCGGAGGACGTGGACACGAAGAGGTGGCGGTCGTCGCCGGCGGGGTTCAACCGGTTGAACCCGTCCAGGGCGATGTCCTCGACGACCTCCAGGGTCGTCGGGTCCAGCACGTAGAGGCCGCCGTCGTAGGTGGTGACGATGGGGTCGACGACCGAGGGCGTGGCTGCACCGGTCGACGCCTCGGCGTCGGTCGCCTCGTCGTTCTCGGTGGACCCGCCGCACGCGCTGAGGGTCAGCGCGGCGGCGAGGGCCGGCACGGCCAGTGCTCTCACACGTCCGGCCGGGGTGCGTGGGGAGGTTCGCATCTGTGTTCGCTCTCTGTTCTCGTTCGGTGTTCCCGGGCCGGCGGTCACCGGCCCGGTGCGGTGTCATGGGTGGTCAGAGCTGCCCGAGCAACCCCTGGGAGATCGAGTCGGTGTTGGCGCGCATCATGTCCAGGTAGGTCTCCGCCCCCTCGCCCTCCGCGCTCAGCGATTCGGAGAAGAGCGGGACCACCGCCACGTCCAGACCCGCGTGGTCGGCCAGGACCTGGGCGAGGCGGTCCGGCTGGGAGGAGTCGGCGAAGATCGCCGGCACCCCGGCGTCCCGCACCGCTCCGGCGAGGGACTCCAGGTCGGAGGCGCTGGGGGAGGCGAGTGTCGTCCCGCTGGGGATCACCGCGCCGACGA
Source organism: Actinoalloteichus caeruleus (assembly GCF_049311605.1). Taxonomy (NCBI): domain Bacteria; kingdom Bacillati; phylum Actinomycetota; class Actinomycetes; order Pseudonocardiales; family Pseudonocardiaceae; genus Actinoalloteichus; species Actinoalloteichus caeruleus. Next base: position 3,630,662 of record NZ_CP186005.1, on the reverse strand, counting down.
CCTCGAAGTCGTAGCGTTCGGCGAGGTAGCCGAACACGTGGTGGTTGGTGACCAGCTGCCGCCGGTCGACCGGGATCTCGGCGAAGCGTTCCGCCATCTCCTCGTGCAGCGCCTCGAGCTCGGCGCGGTAGGCGTCCGCGTTGGCCCGCACGGCCTCCTCGTCGACGCCGTCGACGTGCTCGACGACGCGGTCGGTGATCTCCTCGACCACCGCCACGACGCGCACCGGATCCGTCCAGAAGTGCGGGTCGGGTTCCCCCCGCGACTCGTCCGAGGTGTAGTCGATCGGGTCGGCGTGGTCACCCGCGGAGACGACCGGCACCCCGGACTCCTCGGCGGCCGCGACGTGGCGGAGCATCCCCTCCTCCAGGCCGAGGCCGTTGTGCACGAGCAGCCCGGCCCGCTCGACCAGAGCCGCCTCCCGGGCCGAGATCCCGAAGGAGTGGGGGTCGGCGTTGGGCCGCATCAGCACGGTCACCTCGGCCTGGTCACCGATGATGTTGCGGGTGATGTCGCCCAGGATGTTGGTGGTGACCACGACCTCGCCGTGGTCGGCGTCGGCGGTGGAGCACCCGGTGGCCGCCACCACGAGTCCGGTGGCCAGCGCGAGCAGGGAACCGGCGAGTCGGTGTGCGCGGGGGCGCGCGCCTCGGCCGCTCATCGTCCCGTCTCCACCATGTGGCTGGCCAGCCCCGGCACCTCGAGGGTGCGGGCGACCCGCAGGTCGTCGTTGTAGTCGATCTCGTGGATCTCACCGGAGGTCGGGTCGTTGACGTAGGCCCTGGTGGTGTCGACCTCGATGACCGGGGCCGGTGTCCCGGCCGCGGCCCCCGGCTCCAGCAGGGACACCGCGGCGGTCTCCTCACCGGTGTCCGGGTCGAGCCCCCGCAGCACACCGTCGGCGGTGAGGACGAGGACGGCGGATCCCTCGCCGGCCGTGTTGGCGGCCACGACGGGTTCGGTGGTCGCCCAGTGCCGCCACGTCCGTTCGGTGACGTCGAGGAGCCAGCCCCCCGCATCCCCTGCGGTGCCGACCAGCGTCGTGCTGCCAGGGCGGTGGCGGAAGGTGCTGATCCGCTCCCCGTCCTCGACCGGCTCCGGGTAGGCGATCAGTTCCCCGTCGAAACGGCCGTCGTCCTCGGTGACCAGCAGCGCGCCGTCGGCGCAGCCGAAGACCACGCCCCGGCGGGTCAGCGCCTGCCCGCGCGGGTCCTCGCAGGTCACGTCGAGGGTCGACACCGCTTCCCCGTCACGGTCCCGGATCTCGACGGTGCCGTCACCGGCTCCACCGCCGGCCGGCGCCAGCAGGTGCTCCCGGTAGGGGACCGTGGCGGAGGTGCCCGCCACCGGGACCTCCTCGACGCGGGGGACCACCGTCCCGCCGTCGAGTTCGGCCCGGTCGAGCACCAGCGTGCGACCGTCGGCGGAGGAGACCGCGGTCACCACGGGATCGCTGAAGGCGTCGGTGAGCTCCACGCCGTCGACGGTGCCGACGTCCCGGACCTCGGCCCGGTAGTAGTGCACGTGGTCCCCGTGGTCGACCATCCAGGAACCGCTGTCGATGACGTGGACCGCGTCGTCGGCACCGGCGACGTAGCCGAAGCGGCCGTCGCCGGCGATGTCCTCGACCCCCTCGACCTGGCCGACCTCGTGGACCTCCTCGTCGATGAGGTCGAGGACCCTGACCCCTCCGGTCTCCGCGTCCGCGATGACCAGCCGGGACTGCGCCTCGGCGGTCTCCTCCGCGCCTTCGACGTAGCCGTGGGGCACGTCCTCCTCGACGGTGGCCGGGCTCTCCGCCGGTGTCGTGCTGCCGCAGGCCGCGATCAGGACGGACACCGACGCGAGCCCAGCCGCGAGCCGGGCGGCCCGCGTGTGCTGTTGCCGTGTCACGGTTGGTACTCGGTCCTTTCGTGGTGGTCGTTCGGGGACGGCTCGGCACGGGGCGCGCGCCGGACGAGGCGGGCGGCGAGTGCCGAGAGGAAGAAGAGCAGGACGGCGGCGGCGACGATGGTCGCTCCGGCGGCCGTCCCGAAGTGCCAGGACACCAGCAGCCCCACGACGTTCGCGGTGACGCCGAGCGCGGCGGCACCGGCCATGATCGCCGGCACTCGCCTCGCCCACAGCGCGGCCGCCGCCGGCGGCGCGATGAGGAGTCCGAAGACCAGCAGGGTGCCCACCACGTGGAACGACGCGACGATCGCGAGCGTCACCAGGCCCAGCAGCAACCCCTCCGCCAGGCGTGGCCGCAGCCCCAGGGTGTGCGCTTTGCGGGGGTCGAAGGTCAGGGCGAGGAACGCCCGGTACCCGAGTGCCGAGACCAGGCCGGCGACGGCCAGGGCCACCGCGAGACCCACGAGGTCGCCGTCGCGGACGGCCAGGACGTCCCCGAAGAGGAACCCGGTCAGGTCGACGGCGAAGGACCGGGAGTGCGAGACGATGATCACGCCCGTCGAGAGCATGCCGACGAAGAGCATCCCGATCGCGGTGTCCCGGGAGATGCGGCGGGTTCGTCCCAACGCGTTCACCCCCAGCGCCATCACTCCCGCGCTCAGCGCGGCCCCGATCAGGGGACTCCCACCGAGCAGTGAGGCCAGGGCGACGCCGGGGAGCATCCCGTGCGACATCGCGTCCCCGAGGAACGCCATGCCGCGCAACACCACCCAGGTGCCCACGAGCGCGCACACCAGCGAGACGAGCACGCCCGCCACCAGAGCCCGCTGCACGAAGGCCACCTCGAACGGCAGCAGAATGTCCATGGCGACGCACCTTATAGTGATAACCATTTTCATCAAACCGGGAAGGGGTGCCATGAGCGATTCAGTGCCAGGGATCACAGTCCGTGAGGTCTCGGCCGGGTACGGCCCCGTTCGAGTGCTCGACCAGGTCACGGCCGAGATTCCCCACCGACGAGTGACCGCCATCCTGGGACCCAACGGCGCGGGCAAGTCGTCGCTGCTCAACGTGATCGCCGGCACCCTGCCGGCCACCTCGGGCACCATCCTGGGCCTGGGCCCGCGCCCACCCGCCTACGTGCCGCAGCGCAGCGAGGTCTCGGACGCGTTGCCCATCACCGTGCGTGCCACCGTCGCGATGGGGCGGTGGGCGCACCGGGGCCCGTGGCGCCGCCTCACCCGAGCCGACCGGGCCGTCATCGACGACTGCCTCGCCGAACTCGGCATCTCCGACCTCGCCGAGCGGCAGCTCGGCGCGGTCTCGGGCGGCCAACGGCAGCGCGCCCTGGTCGCCCAGGGACTCGCCCAGCAGGCCGACCTGCTGCTGTTGGACGAACCCGCCGCCGGCCTCGACCTGAGCGCGCGGTCCCTCATCGACGAGGCGCTGCGCGGGGCGCGGGACCGGGGGACGACGGTCGTGCGGGTCACCCACGACCTCGAGGCCGCCCGCGAGGCCGACCACTGCGTCCTGCTGCGCGAGGGCCGGGTGATGGCGCAGGGCGACCCGGCCACCGTGCTCGACGCCGACACCATCAGCCTGGCCTGGAACGTGCCCACCCCCGGGCGGCCCGCCGCCCGCCGGGGCACCCCCGCCGGCTGAGGACGACGCGGCATCGCGGTCGGTCGAACCGGTGCCCGCCCGGCCGCGCCACCGGCCTCCCACCCGGTCCGCGTCGCGGGTTCCCGTCCGTGGAGTCCCGGCACTCCCCACCGCGCATGGGGAGCGCATGCCGGCGCCGTCGGCCCCGGGAACCCGGGACGGCGGCGGGCGTCCCCGGCCCGACGGGCGCGGCGAGCGGGGGCGCCGGGAGGGAGGACGCGGCGCTGGGGGACCACCACGGCACCGCCCGCCAGCGTCGACCGCGATCGGCGGGGGGCGGGGGGCGTGACGGCCCCCGGGGCGGGACCGGTTCTCCGACGTCGCGCGGAGGAGCCGCCGGCGTGCGCCCACGTCCGACCGCCGGTGCCACGGGGACCGCCCCACCCGCTCCCGCCCGACCGAACCCGACACCGCTCCGGTGCCGCCCGCCCCTCGGACCCCTGGCGCCAGCCCGGTCACCGACTCCCCGAGGTACCCGACGTCGCCACCGGCACCGCCCACCGCGTTCCCCGGCGGCCGGCCCGCCACCAACCGCCGTGCCGACGTCCCCGGCCCCGCCGAAGTCAGAACAACCGGACGGGGTTGACGATGTCGGCCGTGACGGTCAACACCATCACCACGGCGCCGATCAGGACCAGCACCAGAGTCACCCCGGTCAGCCGGTTGTAGTCGACGGGACCCCCGGCCGCCCTGCCTCGAAGCCCGCGCACCACGTCCCGGACCCGCTCGTACCAGCCGACGGCGATGTGGCCGCCGTCCAGCGGCAGCAGCGGCAGCAGGTTGAAGACACCCATGAAGAAGTTCAGGCTCGCCAACAGGATCAGGAACAACGGCCACAGGCCGTGCTGGACGGCCTCCCCGCCGATGCGGCTGGCCCCGACCACGCTGATCGGCGTCTCCGGGTCCCGCTCATCCCCGAAGATCGCCGACACCACCGCCGGGATCCGCTGGGGGAACTCGACGAGCCGGTGGAAGGTCTGCACCACCATGTCACCGGTGAACGCGGCGGTACCCGGGATGGCGGCCACCGGCCCGTACTCGAACTGGCGGACGAAGGAGACGCCGATCGTGCCCGTCGTCCGGATCTCCGGCTCCGCTTCCCCCGGCACCGCCACCGGCCGCTCGACCTGGCGCACGTCCACCGTCACGGGCCGCGTCCCGCCGTCGCGTTCGACCTCCAACCGGGTCGGACCGGACGAGCCCTGGACCGCGACCATGACCTCCGCGTAGGTGAGGGTCGTGACTCCGTCCACCGAGACGATCCGGTCACCGGGGCGGAGGCCCGCCTCCCGGGCGGGCGCGGCGTCACCAGCCTCGCAGCGGGGGTCGCTGACTTCTTCCGGGGTCGTCGCGTCCCGCACGCAGGAGGCGACGGACTCCACCTGGGGAACGCCGGCGACGTTCGGAAGGCCCATCGTCGTGGCCATCAGGTAGAGGATCAGGAAACCGAGGCCGAACTGCATGACCGAACCGGCGGCCATCACCACCGTCCGCTTCCAGACGGGGAACCGCCACATCGCGCGGGGGGCCTCCTCCGGGGTGACCTCGTCGAGCGAGGTCATCCCGGCGATCTCGCAGAAACCCCCCAGGGGGATCGCCTTCAGGCCGTACTGGGTGTGACCCCGTCGGAACGAGAAGATCGTCGGCCCGAAACCGACGAAGTACCGGCGAACCCGCATCCCGAAGGCGCGAGCGGTCCACATGTGACCCGCTTCGTGCAGGGAGACGGAGAACCAGAAGCACAGGACGAACAACACGACGCCGAGAACGTACGCGAGCACCCGAGGGCCCTCCTGACCTGGAGCGGCGCGACCTCCGGGATCGTACCGAGCACCGCCCCGATCCGCCCGTGCGACGCCCGGCGCCGTCGGAGACCGCCACCGCGCCGCTCGCCCCTCGGGCGGGCCGGGCGCGGCCACACCCGACCCGCGCCGGCACGCCTCACATGTAGGCGGTGGACCCGTCCGGGCGGTTCGGCACCCGGCGGACCCAGTGCACGTGGTCGTCCCGCAGCAGCGCCTCCTCGTCGATCTCCACTCCCCAGCCGGGGCGGTCCGGGCGGAGCTCCAGGTGCCCGTCGACCGGGACGTACGGGTCCGGGCACCACCGCACCTCGTCCGGTTTGTACTCCAGGACGGAGAAGTTCGGCGTCGCCGCCGCGAAGTGCACGTTCGCGGCGGTGGCCAACGGGCCCATCGGGTTGTGCGGCGCCAACGGCACGTAGTGCGCCTCGGTGATCGCCGCGATCTTGCGCATCTGGGTCAGCCCACCCACGACGCAGATGTCCGGCTGGGCGATGTCGACTCCCTGCGCGGCGCACAGGGCGAGGAACTCGTGCGGCGTGTACAGCGACTCCCCGGTCGCGAGCGGAACCGACATGCGCGACCGCAACCGAGCCCACGCGGGGATGTGTTCCGGGCGCAGGGGTTCCTCCAGGAACAGCGGGTCGTTCGGGGCGAGCGCCGCCGCCAGCCGCTCCGCCCGCGCCGGCTCCCACACGCACGCGTGCGCGTCGAACGCGAACTCCCACTGGTCGGGGTGGGACTCCCTGACCTGTCCGAAGTACTCGCCCAGCTCCCGGCACACCACCCCCCACCTGTTGGTGTGGATGTCCGCGCGGTACGGGCTGAGCTTGAAGGCCGTCACCCCGTACCGCTCGTGGGCCTCCGCGGTGCGCTCACGCAGCTCGGGCAGGTCCGGTGCCGAGTACAGGCCGGCGTACACCCGGACCCGGTCCCGCACGGCGCCGCCCAGCAACTGGTACACCGGCAGCCCGGCGGCCTTGCCCGCGATGTCCCACAGGGCGTGGTCGATGGCCGCGATCGCCGCGAGACCCAGCGCGCCGGGCGGGAACCGGGATGACTGCAACAGCAGCTCGTTGACGTAGGACGTCCGGCGCGGGTCCACGCCCCGGATCTGGTCGAACAGGTAGTCGAGCAGCGGCGGGAAGGCGTGGTCCGGGCCGTGGTTGTACGTCTCGGCCCAGCCGTGGATCCCGGCGTCGGTACCGATGCGGACGAGCAGGCGGGGCCGGTCACCGACCCGCTGCATGTAGGTGTCGAGCGTCGTGACGCGCATGACGTCCCCTCTCTCAGGCGGCGTCGCCGCTGGTCAGGCCCGGCCAGTCCGCGACCGCGCTGGTGACGGCGGCCGCGACGTCCTCGGGGAGCTGGCGGCTCGGTGGCCGCACGTCGCGGCGGCACAGCCCCGCCTGGGCCATGGCCTCCTTCACGACCGAGACGTTGTCGGCCGACCCGTCCCGGGACCGCAGCTCCTCGAACCGGCGGATGCGACGCCACTGCGCGGCGACCGACGCGGCGTCACCGGCGCGCAGGCCGGCCAACATCGCCAACGACACCGCCGGCGACACGTTGACCAGGCCCGAGGTGAAGGCCCGGGCGCCCGCCTGCCAGTAGGCGGGCGCGTACGGTTCGGCGAGACCGGCGATCCACAACAGGTCGTCCCGGCCGACGTCGGCGAGGGTGCCCGCGAAGTGCGCCGGGTCCGGCACCGAGTACTTCAGCCCGACCAGGTTCGGCGCCCCCTCGGCCAGGGACCTGATCGCCTCCCCGGTGATCCTCGGGCTGCGGACGTAGGGCAGCACGCCGATCTCGGGCACCGCCGAGGCGACGGCGGCGTTGTACCCGGCCCAGCCGGTGGGGGAGAGGTAGGGGTGGGCCGGTTCGTGCACCATGACGGCGTCCGCCCCGGCGTCCCGGGCGTGCCGGGCGTCCTCGCGGGCGGTGCGCAGGTCGAAGCCCACCCCGGCCACGACGGTGGCCCGGTCGCCGGCCGCCTCCACGGTCACCTCCACCGCGCGCCGCCGTTCCGCCGGGCTCAGCGCGTAGAACTCGCCGGTGTTGCCGTTGACGGTGAGGGCCGTGATCCCGTGGTCCACCAGGCGTCGGGTCAACGTGGCGAGCAGGGGCCAGTCCACCTCGCCCTCGCCGTCGAAGGGGGTGATGGGGATGGCGACGACGGTCGCGAGGCGGTCGGTCAGGTCCTGGGGGTGCATGGTCGTCCTCACGGGGTCGCTTCCGGAGCGGCCGGGCGGGAGTCGCCCTGGTCGAAGGTCATGACGGGTTTGATGCGGACGCACAGGCCGTAGATGAGGGCGCTCACCAGGCTGCTGACGCCCGCGAAGATCATTGGGCCGAGGTAGGAGTTGTTGGACACCGCCAGGAAGAAGCCGATGGCGATCGGGCTGATGATGTTGCCCAGCTGGGAACCGAAGTTCTGGAAGCCGGCGATGGATCCCACGACGTCCGGGGACGGCGCGACCTCCGACGGCAGGCTGAGGATCGCGGCGCCGGCGAACGAGTGAGCCGCGTTGCTCAGGGTCAGCAGGGCCATCACGGCCGCCGTGCTCTCCACGAACGGGGTGAAGGCGATGCAGGCGCTCAGCGCCAGCCCGGTGATGATCGGGAGCTTGCGCGCCAGGTTCGTCGACATGCCGCTGGCGAGCATCCGGTCCGACACCACCCCACCGAGGACGGTGGCGCCGACCGCCACCAGCGGAGGGATCGCTCCCACGAGACCGAACTCGGCCTCCGAGAGCCCCCTGTCCTGGAGCAGGTAGCTGGGGTACCAGGTGAGGAAGAACGCGCCGGCCAGCGAGCGGAAGACGTAACCGAAGGTCAGCGCCCACACCTGCCCGTCGCGCAGCAGGTCGGTCCAGGGCGCCGCCGCCCGCTCGGCATGGTCGGGAACCATCTCGGCCTGGTCGGAGCGGATGTGCGCGAGCTCGGCGGCGTTGACCCTCGGATGGTCCTCGGGGGACCGGTACACCTTCAACCAGCCGAGGATCCACAGGGCGCCCACGCCACCGATGACCACGAAGACGGCCCGCCAGCCGGCGACGACGGCCAGACCGGTGACGACCGGCACCGACAGCGCCACCCCGATCTGCTGGCCCATGTCGAAGATGCTCGAGGCGAACGCCCGTTCCCGTCGGGGGAACCACTTCGACACGACGGTGACGTTCGCCGGCTGCACCGGGGCCTCGCCGATGCCGAGTCCGAGCCGGAAGACGATGATGCTGGCCGCCCCCTGGGCGACGGCGGTCAGCGCGGTCCAGATCGACCACCAGCCCACCGCGATCGGGTACACCAGGCGGGGGCCGAGGCGGTCGAGCAACCAGCCCGAGGGGATCTGGAAGAGCGCGTAGGTCCAGAAGAAGGACGACAGCAGCACACCCTGGATCGCGGGACTGATCTCGAACTCGCGGGAGATGAACGGGAGGGCGACGCTCAACGCCGACCGGTCGAGGTAGGCGATGGTCAGGCCGAGCGCGGAGAACCCGACGATCGTCCATCGCATGTTGCTGCGCCGACGCGCGGCGGGCTCGCGGTTGGCGGCCGCCGGCGACGGTGTGTCACCATGAAGCATCGTTGCTCCTCTGAGTGGCGATGTCGCGTTCCCCGTCGTGCGGAACGCGTGACTCCTGACGGTGTGGCCCGGAAACCTGGCAGTGGACGGGCCACACCGCGTGGTGTGTGGTCAGCGTGGTTGGAGACCACCCTCCTCCCGGGGCAGTGCGTCGACGAAGTCCTGGATGTGCCGGGCGGTCAGTTCGGCCGCCGTGGCCGCGTCGCCACGGGTGGCCGCGTCGAGGATCGCCGCGTGCTCCTCCGCTTCGGACTCCCAGGAGGACCGCCGCGCCCAGGCCGACACCGACACCAGCGCGGTCTGGTCTCGCAGTCCGTCGAGCGTCGTGACGAGCAGGGGGTTGCCGCACCGGGCGTAGAGCCCCCGGTGGAAGTCGCGGTTGGCGATGCTGCGTTCGGCGTCGCCGGCGGCGGTCCGAGCCCGTTCCAGGGCCGCCGCGGCCTCGGAGAGGTCGCCGCCGGCGAGGACGGAGCGGCGCACCGCCTCGGGTTCGAGCAGCAGTCGCATGTCGTAGACGGCCACCGCGTCGGCGTGGGACATCCTCGCCACCGTGGCGCCCCGGTAGGGGCTGAGGACGACCAGACCGGAGCCGTGCAGTGTCTTGAGCGCCTCGCGGACCGGTGTCTTGGAGACGCCCAGCCGTTCGGCCAGTTCCTGCTCGACCAACGCGGTGCCCGGTGTGAGGCTGCCGTCGAGGATGGCCGACTTGATGACGCCGAGCACGTGCTCCGTGCGCGACGGGATCATCTCGGGTCTCCGCGCGGTCACCGGCGGCCGTCCTCGATCGTCATGGCGGGTAGTATATGAGATATGATCGCCCGGTCAAGGGGTTCTACCAGCGCTTTTCTTGGAGTGATCCCCGCGTTCGGTCGGCGCTGAGGGGTTGGTGAACCCCTCAGCCGGCCGGTGGGCGGCGAAACCGGGCGGCGGAACAACGCACCCCGCCGCCCAGCCCAGCCCCCGAGGGGACGCACCGAGTGCCGGCGGTCCCGACCGCCCTTCGTCGCACCGCCCCGGCTTCGCGGGTCACCGCGCGACGAGTTTCAGCACCCCGCCCTCCCCGTTGGCCGCCAGGTAGACGGCCCCGTCCGGGCCGACGGCGAGACCGGCGAAGGGCCGGGGAACCCCCGGCATCCCGGCGGCTGCCAGCGCCGGCGGCGTGCGGGCGGAACCGGGCGGCGCGCCCACGGCCAGGTCCGCCACCTCCACCGCGACCTCCCCCGTGTCCGGGTCGACCGCGATGAGCCGTCGCCGGCCGACCTCCACCACCAGCAGGTCGTCACCGCGCACCGCGAGACCCTGCGGCAGGTCCAGTCCCTCGGCCACGGGCACCGCGACACCGTCGTCGACGCGGTGCAGGACGCCGGTGGCCTCGTCGGTGACGTAGCAGCGCCCCCGCCCGTCGACGGCGACGTCCACGGGCCGCTCCAGTCCCGCCACGAGCACGGCGACGGTGTCCCGCTCGTCGATGACCACCACCCGGCCGCGTCCGGACTCGGCGACGAGGACGGCCCCGTCGGCCCGCGCGGCCAGCCCCACCGGGGCGTCCAACCCTTCGACCCGCGTCCGCGACGAGCCGGTGGCGGGGTCGTGGGTCCGCAGTTCGCCGAACTCGGAGGTCAGGTGGAGCAGGCCCCGCGCGTCGCAGGTCAGGCCGTGGGTGAACGGCAGCAGCTCCCGGGTGGTCACCGCCCCCTCGTCCTCGACCGACGCCAGCCGGTAGTGGTCCCCGAGGTGCACCCGGCCGCCCAGGTCGACGGTGACGCCGAACGGCCCGTCCAACCCACGGGGCACGATCTCCCGTGACCGGCCGTCGGGCCGCAACTCGGCGATGCCGCCGCTCGCGTAACTGGACACGTACATGCGGCCCTCGCCGTCGAAGGCGGCGTTGTCCAACCCGACGATGCCACTGGGCACCACCGAGCGTTCACCGGCTCCCCACCCGCTGACGCGGGTGACGACGCCGGCCGCGCCCATCGACAGGACGAGCAGGTCCCCGGCCGGGTCGAACCGCACCGCCACCGGGTTGTCCACGTCCTCCGCCACGAGTTCCGGGCCGCCACCGTCGACGGGGACCCGGAACACCTCGCCGCTGAGCATGTGCGGGTAGTACAGGCACCCGTCCGGGCCGAGCTGCATCGCGTTGCCCATGGCCAGGTCGTCGGCCAGCACCACGGGTGCACCGCCGGTGGGGAACAGCTCCAGCAGCCTGCCGCCCGGGCGCATCTCGTTGACGAACAGCCGGTCGCCCACGACGGCGATCCCGTTGGGCAGGACGACGTCGTCGGCGACGAGCGCGTACTCCCCCTCCGGGCTCCGGCGCCACACCCGGCCCGGTACGAGGTCGGTGACGTAGAGGGAACCGTCCGGCCCGAACGCGAGGTCGTCCGGCGACTGGATCGGACCGCCGGCGGGAACGACCGTGTCGACCTCACCCGAGGCGAGGTCGACCGCGCTGATGACGCCGGCCAGGAACTGCGCCACGTACAACCGGCCGTCCGGGCCGAACGTCACCCCGTTGGAGCCCCACAGCCGGTTCGGCCCGGCGAGCCGCCGCACGTCCCAGCGTGCGCCGCCCACCGGGTCGCGTGGGGTGCCGTACCTGCTCGCCCCCGGAGCCCCGGTCACGGGGAGACCGCCAGCACGTCGTCCATGCCGCCCTCGTCCCGCCACCGGCGGAGCAGGCGGTGGAAGGCGACCGGCCCGTCGGCGTAGGTCTCGCCTCGGGGGCGTGGGCGGCCCTCGTTGTTGTAGTAGCCGGGGGTGCACTCGGACTGGAACCGGAACTGGTCGGGGGCGTTCCTCCTGAGGCCGTCGACCCAGGCGGCCTCGGCCTCGGCGGTCGGTTCCACGACGACGACACCCCGTCGACGGGCCTCCGCCACCACCTCGGCGATATGGGTGGCCTGCTCGTCGAGGACGTGCACGAAGTTGACCGAGGAGGCGTTCTGGAGCGGACCGAGGTGGAAGAGGTTCGGGAACCCGTGGCTGTAGAAGCCGTGCAGGGTGCGCGGACCCTCGCGCCAGTACTCCAGCAGGGCCAGCCCGTCCCTCCCGTGCACGGGCAGCCGGCCGCGCAGCACGTCGGACATCCCCACCTCGAAACCGGTGGCGAAGACGACGCAGTCGACCTCGTACTCGCGGTCGCCGACCACTACCCCGGACTCGGTGAGCCGTTCCACCCCGCCGTGGTCGGCGGTGTCGACCAGGGTGACGTTCTCCCTGTTGAAGGTCGCCAGGTACTCGTCGCTGAACGTCGGCCGCTTGCACAGGTACCGGTACCAGGGTTTGAGCGCCTCGGCCGTCGTCGGGTCGTCGATCTCGGCCGCCACGCGGGCCCGGATCTCGTTCATCTTCTGGAAGTCGGCGATCTCGTCCACCGCCTCGCGTTCCTCCGGGGAGAGGCCGGTGCGCGCGTTGGTGGGGATCAGCTTCTGGAGGAGCCGCGCGCTGGAGGTCCACCCGTCGCCGACCAGGTCCTCCTCGACGCGTTCCCCGCTGACCACCGCGAGGAAGTTGTCCCGGCGTCGCCGCTGCCAGCCTGGGGCGAGCGTCCGCGCCCAGTCGGGGTCGGTGCGGCGGTTCCCCCGCGTGTCCACCGAGGACGGGGTTCGTTGGAAGACGTACAGGTGCCGGGCGTCGCGTCCCAGGTGGGGGACCACCTGGATGGCGGTGGCGCCGGTGCCGATGAGGGCGACGCGCTTGTCGGCGAGGCCGACCAGGCCGCCGTCGGCGCTGCCACCGGTGTAGTCGTAGTCCCACCTGCTGGTGTGGAAGGTGTGGCCCCGGAAGGTGTCGATGCCGGGGATGCCGGGCAGCTTCGGCTGGTCGAGCGTTCCGCTGGAGACGACCACGTGCCGAGCCCGGATGCGGTCCTCGCGGTCGGTCCCCACGACCCACTCCTCGGCCCGCTCGTCCCACCGGAGTTCCCGGACGGCGGTGCGGAAGCAGGCGTCCCGGTAGAGGTCGTACGTCCGGGCGATGTCCTGGGCGTGGCGGAGGATCTCCGCTCCCGGCGAGTACTTCCACTCGGGGACGGTCCCGATCTCCTCCAACAGGGGCAGGTACACGTAGGACTCGATGTCGCAGTGGATGCCCGGGTAGCGGTTCCAGTACCACGTCCCGCCGAAGTCACCGCCCTTCTCGATCACGCGGATCCGCTCGACGCCTACCTGGCGGAGCCGGCTGGCCGCCAGCAGTCCGCCGAAGCCGCCGCCGACGACCACCACGTCCACCTGGTCGGTGAGGGGGGACCTGGGGGGCTCGGGTTCCGCGTAGGGGTCCTCCGCGTAGTAGCCGAAGCGGCCCTCCGGCCGCTGGTGGTGGAGCCTGCCGTCCGTGCGGAGGCGGCGGTCCCGTTCCTCGCGGTACTTCGCGCGGAGGGCGTCGGGATCGAAGCCCAGCTCGTCCGGGATGGTCGGGGTGCCGGAGGTGGACATGCGTGCCTTTCGTCGCGGTGATCACCACTGGGATCCAGGAAACCCATCCCCACCCATTAAGTCAAGCGAGTGATTTAATGGTGGGCGGTGCGCGGTTCGTCCGTTCTCGACCGTTCCACCACCAGCTCACCACGACACCTCGACCGCCGGGAGGCCGACGAATGAGCGACCCAACCCCTGTGCTGACCGCCGACACCCCGGTCGGCCAGTGGCTCACCCACCCCGTGGGCGGGCCCCTGCTCAGAGACCTGCTCAGCCAGGGGGGAGTGGACGAGGACGCCCTGGCGGCCGTCCGGCAGATCCCGCTCGGCCACCTCGTCGCCCTGAGCCGGGGCCGCCTGCCGCAGGACGCGGTGGACGACCTCGTCACCAGGGCCGGCGCGCGTCGCCGCGCCTGCCCGCCGGTAGAGGGTGAACGGGAGAACACTGAGGGCCCGGCGGGCTGTCCTCCTGCCGGCTGACCGCCGTCGTCCTCGCGGTTCGTACTCGGCATGTACAGCGTGGTCCTGGTGAGCGTGCTGACCCGCGAGACCCTCCAGCCGGCCACCGCTGTGAATATCCTGCTGTTCACCGGGTCAACTCCCTCGCCGTGATCACCGTCGTCGCGCCGCCGGGGACTCGTCCGATCGACTGGGCCGTGGTCGTCCTCACGCAGTGGGCGCCACGATCGGGGCTGCGCCACGATCGGGGCTGCGCTGCGGCCGGGGCCGGCGGCGGTTCCCACCCGTCCCTGCTGCGGGGGCTGACCCCTCGTTGGAGGCATCTCGGTCCTCAGCACGGTCTTCTTCTGGCCGGACCCCCGCCTGAACTTCAGCCACCAGGGCCCGTGATCCCACCATCCACCGGCCGAGCCCAGCGCGACGTCGGAACGGACGACGGTCGCCGTACCGCTCGAGGGGCGGCGGGGCACGGGAGGGCCAGGCCACCCTGACGGTCACGGGGCTCGCGCGGGCAGGGCGGCGAAGAAGACCCCCGGCGTCGCGGTACCAGGATCGGACTGGATGGGACCGGCCGCGCGGCCAGGGCATGAGGCATGGCCGAAGGCCCTGGAGGACGCCGGCTGGTTCAGCGACACTGGCCCCGGCTCCACGTCTCGACGTGGAGCCGGGACGTGCACCTCCCCGCGGCGGAAGGACGACCGGTGAGCGAGAACGGCACCACGGTCAAGTGCCTGGTCTGGGACCTGGACAACACGCTGTGGCGGGGCATCCTGCTGGAGGACGGGGATGTCTCCGTCAGCGGTGAGATCCTCGAGGTGGTCCAGGCACTCGACGCACGGGGGATCCTCCAAGCGGTCGCCAGCAAGAACGACCACGACCACGCGTGGGCACGACTGGAGCGGCTCGGTATCGCCGAGTATTTCGTCCTCGCCGTGATCGGTTGGGGGCCCAAGTCGCGGTCGGTGCGGTCGATCGCGGAGCGGCTGAACTTCGCCCACCACACCATCGCCTTCGTCGACGACCAGCCAACTGAACGCGCCGAGGTCGCCTTCCACCTGCCCGACGTCCGGTGCTACCCCGCCGAGGAGGCAACCAGCTTCCCCGCGCTGTCCGAGTTCACCCCGAGGTCGACCACCGTGGACTCCGCACGGCGGCGAGCGATGGTCCAGGCCCAGTTCCGCCGGGAGGCAGAACGTTCCGAGTTCGCCGGGCCTGACGTGGAATTCCTGCGCACCCTCGACCTCGACCTCCGGCTGTGCCGGGCCACCGAGAGCGAGCTTAGCCGCGTCGAGGAGCTGACCCTGCGCACCAGCCAGATGAACGCCACCGGAGTCCACTACTCGGACGAGTCCCTGCGCGACCTGCTCGACGACGAGAACCACGACGTGCTGGTGGCCACCCTCAGCGACCGTTTCGGTACCCACGGGGCGATCAGCGTCGTGCTACTGGAACGCCATCTCACCGCCTGGCACCTGAAACTGCTTGCTACCTCCTGTCGAGTGGTCTCATTCGGTGTGGGCGGCGTGATCCTCAACTGGATCGAGGACCAGGCCGCCCAGAACGGGGCGCACCTAGTCGCCGATTTCCGGCGCACCGAGCGGAACCGCATGATGGAGGTCGCCTACCGCTTCGCGGGTTTCGACAACCAGGATTGCGCTTGCCGAGCGGAGATCGGCCCGTCGGCGACCGAGGGCGTTCGCCAACTGCACCTGCGGGCCGCGCGGCGCGAATCTCCCGACACACTCCGGCTCACCGCTCCCGATCTGGCGCACCGCCCGGGTGAGGCGGTTACTCCGCTCTGGTGAGCGGGTCGGCCAGTACGCGATGACCAGCACCGCCCGGCCGTCGGTGTGCACCTGCTCCGGTACCCGCACCGGCGGTGGGAGGTCCGCCATGGCCCGGTACGCTGTGGTCACCACGTCCCGCATGACTCACGCCCCAGCCGAATCCATGATCCGGGGGTGGTGTCAGCAGACCTGGTGGCACCGAGGACCGCTGACAGGGGACACGACCACCATGGTAGGTCTTGTCGTCACGGGGTGCCGGCGCTCGACCGGTGAGCATCCACAACGAACGACGGAACCCGCATGACCAGCAACGTCGGCGTGTTCCTCGGTCTCGACGTCGGGAAGACCTCCCACCACGCCGTGGGGCTGGGCCCCACCGGTCAACGGCTGCACGACCGGCCACTACCCAACATCGAACCCCGACTCCGGGGCCCTGTTCGACACACTCGCCGCCAACGGACCGCTGCTGGTCGTGGTCGACCAGCCCGCCACGATCGGCGCGCTCCCCGTCACCGTCCCCCAAGCGCGCGGCCACCAGGTCACCTCCCCGCCCGGCCTGGCCACCCGCCGCATCACCGACCTCGACCCCGGGCGGGCCACGACCGATGCGGGGGACGTTTTCATCATCGCCGATGCCGCCCGCTCACCGCCTCACACGCCGCGCCTGGTCGACATCGGTGACGACACCCTGGCCGAGCTGGCGGTGCTGGTCAGGTTCGACGACGACCTGGCCGGGAGGCCACCCGCGTGGCCAATCGTATCCGTGGCCCACTCACCGGTTTCCACCCCGCTCGCGAACTCGTGATCAGCCCGAGGATCAGTCACATGGCGGTGCTGGAGATCCTCTCTCGTCGCGGCGGCCCCACCGGTATCAGCCAGGCCGGACGACGCACGCTCGTCACCATCGCCCAGGCCCACGCCCCTCGCCTGGGGGACAGGCTGGGCCCCGCGATCCTGGACCCGCTGGACCCGCTGGACCCGCTGGACCCGCTGGACCCGCGGGACGCGCTGGACGCGCTGGACCCGCTGGACGTGCTGGACGCGCAAACCGTCACCGTTCCCGGTGCCGCTGCCGTGGACACCGTGCTGCCCCGGCTGGCCGGCAGCCTGAAGACCGTCCTTGCGGCGCCGCGCGCGGCTGGCCACCGAGGTCGAAGGGTTCCTTGATGCGCACCCTCTTGCCGGGGTCCTGACCAAATAACACGCGAACGAGCCCGAAGGTGATCATGATTTCTGCTCGGTTCGGGCTCGCTCTCCAGTTCGTGTTCCGCCGACGCCTGGCGATACCTGGGGCCTGGAGCCTGCCAGCTAAGACCGTGCTGCGGCGGAACACGACCGGTGGTGGCCCGGACGGGACGCCTTGTCCTGACCATGGACCTGGAGTCCTTCATTGAGACCGGCGGACCATACCTGTCCGGGCCGCGGTCACGCCTGCTGATCAAGGATGTCGCTCGTGGCTCGAGCCCGTCCGCACCGCCTACACCTTGCTTCTCGGGAGCCTGGGAGCTCTGGCATCAAGACCGGAGTCGTGCGGATCGCTGGGATCGTGATCGGCTCAATCGCAGGGAAGGCCACAGAGCCTCGTTATTAGGGCGCCGCACGTTCTCGTGTCGATGCCGGGGATGCCGGGGATGCCGGGCAGCTTCGGCTGGTCGAGCGTTCCGCTGGAGACGACCACGTGCCGAGCCCGGATGCGGTCCTCGCGGTCGGTCCCCACGACCCACTCCTCGGCCCGCTCGTCCCACCGGAGTTCCCGGACGGCGGTGCGGAAGCAGGCGTCCCGGTAGAGGTCGTACGTCCGGGCGATGTCCTGGGCGTGGCGGAGGATCTCCGCTCCCGGCGAGTACTTCCACTCGGGGACGGTCCCGATCTCCTCCAACAGGGGCAGGTACACGTAGGACTCGATGTCGCAGTGGATGCCCGGGTAGCGGTTCCAGTACCACGTCCCGCCGAAGTCACCGCCCTTCTCGATCACGCGGATCCGCTCGACGCCTACCTGGCGGAGCCGGCTGGCCGCCAGCAGTCCGCCGAAGCCGCCGCCGACGACCACCACGTCCACCTGGTCGGTGAGGGGGGACCTGGGGGGCTCGGGTTCCGCGTAGGGGTCCTCCGCGTAGTAGCCGAAGCGGCCCTCCGGCCGCTGGTGGTGGAGCCTGCCGTCCGTGCGGAGGCGGCGGTCCCGTTCCTCGCGGTACTTCGCGCGGAGGGCGTCGGGATCGAAGCCCAGCTCGTCCGGGATGGTCGGGGTGCCGGAGGTGGACATGCGTGCCTTTCGTCGCGGTGATCACCACTGGGATCCAGGAAACCCATCCCCACCCATTAAGTCAAGCGAGTGATTTAATGGTGGGCGGTGCGCGGTTCGTCCGTTCTCGACCGTTCCACCACCAGCTCACCACGACACCTCGACCGCCGGGAGGCCGACGAATGAGCGACCCAACCCCTGTGCTGACCGCCGACACCCCGGTCGGCCAGTGGCTCACCCACCCCGTGGGCGGGCCCCTGCTCAGAGACCTGCTCAGCCAGGGGGGAGTGGACGAGGACGCCCTGGCGGCCGTCCGGCAGATCCCGCTCGGCCACCTCGTCGCCCTGAGCCGGGGCCGCCTGCCGCAGGACGCGGTGGACGACCTCGTCACCAGGGCCGGTGGGGAACCCACCCCGCCGCCCGGCCCTGCCGGCGGGACCCCGCACGCCGCGTCCAGCCGCTTCGACGGCAGGACCGTCATCGTGACCGGCGCCGCCTCCGGCATCGGCCGGGCCACGGCGGCCCGCGTCCTCGCCGAGGGCGGGCGGGTCGTGGCCGTGGACATCGCCGGCGGCGGCCTGGAGACCCTCGCCGCCGAGGCCGCCTCCGACCGGCTCCACACCGTCGTCGCCGACATCACCGACCGCACCGACGTCGACCGGGTCGTCGACGCCGCCGGCACCCGGATCGACGGCCTGGCCAACGTCGCCGGCGTGCTCGACGACTTCTCCCCGGCGCACGAGGTCACGGACGACACCTGGCGCCGCTGCTTCGACGTCAACGTCGACGGCACCCTCAACCTCGTCCGCGCCGTCATCCCCGCGATGCTCCGGGCCGGCGCGGGCAGCATCGTCAACGTGGCCTCCGAAGCGGCCCTGCGCGGCTCCACCGCCGGCGTCGCCTACACCGCCTCCAAACACGCCGTCGTCGGGCTCACCCGCAGCTGCGCCGTCATGTACGGCCCTCACGGCATCCGCGTCAACGCCGTCGCCCCCGGTGGCGTGGCCACCGGAATGGCGCCACCCGTCAACCAGTCCGAGTTCGGCGCCCACCGCATCCACGACCTGCTGCGCTCCATGCCGCCGGTCGCCCTCCCCGCGCGGCTCGCCGCCCCCATCACCTTCCTGCTCAGCGAGGACGGCGCGAACGTCAACGGAGTGGTACTGCCCTCCGACGGCGGCTGGTCCGCGCAGTAGACCTGGCAGGATGCCGCCGTGGACCTCTCCTCCATCGCCCCGGAACTCCGCTCCCACGTCCGCCGCATGCCCCGGCTGCCGTTACGCCAGCGGTGGGCCCGCCGGCTGGTCCGCGCGGCGGGCGCCACCCTGCCCGCACCCCCGGAGGTAGCGGGCACCAGCCCGCGACGACCGGCCGACGCGGCCCCCGGCGTCCGCGTCCACCGCCCCCACCAGGTCCGCTCGGACGCCGCCCTGCTGTGGATCCACGGCGGTGGGCTGGTGATCGGTTCGGCGGCACAGGACGACCGGTTCTGCGCGGAGACCGCCAGGGACCTGGGCATCACCGTCGTCGCCGCCGAGTACCGCCTCGCCCCCGAGCACCGCCACCCGGCGGCCCTCGACGACTGCCACGCCGCCTGGACCTGGGTGCGTGACCACGCCGACGAGCTCGGCGTCGACACGGCCAGGATCGCCGTCGGAGGGCAGAGCGCCGGGGGCGGACTCGCCGCCGCGCTGGTCCAGCGACTCCACGACCTCGACCAGGGACGCCCCGCCGCCCAGTGGTTGCTGTGCCCCATGCTCGACGACCGGACGGCCGCGCGGCGCCACCTCGACTCCCTCCGCCACGCGGTCTGGGACAACCGGCTGAACCGCTTCGGCTGGCGTTCTTACCTCGGCGTCGAACCCGGCGCACCCGACGTCCCGCCAGGAGCCGTACCCGCCCGGCGGGCGGACCTGCGTGGACTACCTGCCACCTGGATCGGTGTCGGGGACGTCGACCTCTTCCACACCGAGAACCGGGTGTACGCGCGGCGGCTGCGGGCGGCCGGGGTCGACACCACCACGCACGTCGTTCGGGGCGCGCCCCACGGATTCGAGTCGTGGGCAGCGGAGACCCGCATCGCCCGGGAGTTCCTGGCGGAGGCCCGAACGTGGCTCGACCAGCGCCTGCACCGCACGGGGGCCGGCGCGCTCCGATGACGGGCGCCCCGGGGGAGCACGGCCACGAAAAGGCGTGATACCCATCCACCGGGTCGCCGACGACCACCACCCGGGGTCCGGGGCCCTCGCCGACCGGCCGCCGCTCCGGCAGGACCGGATCGAGCCGTCAACAGCGAATGCCGGCCTACCCTGCGACCGTCCCCCGGACCACGGCCGGCGCGGCCACCAGGTCGGTCCACGGCGGCGCCCCGAGGGCGAGCCGGAGGGCGTCGGGCGCAAGGGTGGCGGTCGAGAACGCGTCGGCCGTCGACACCAGCACCCCGCGTCGCGCCACCAGGTGGGCGTTCTCGCCGTCGCGGCCCCCCGGGGACAGCGGCAACCACGCCGAAGCACGACCCCGGGTGCGCGCGCCCTGCGCTCCCGGCGCATCCGCTCCCTCGCGTCGAGGTGCGCGCCGTCGACGTCGCACGGCACGGGTACCACCTGGAGGGGATGCGTCGTCGCGAGCAGCCGGATGCCCGGGCACGTCAGGGAGTCCACCGCGAGACCATCAGCGGGGCGGATGAGCGCGCGCGGCACGGCGTCGAGCCAGTGCCACGTGCGGTCAGGGGACCAGGCCGACGAGGCCGTCCGCGACGAGTCCCACCCGCCGTCACCGCCGTGCCTGGTCATCTCCTCCGCGCCCGCGCGGGAGGCGGTTCACGGCCGGGCGCGTGGGCGCGGACGGAGAAGGGCAGGAGGTCGACGCGAAGACCATCCGGCACCTCACCGGGGTGGATCGTCGTAGGTGAGGACGAACCTGCTGTGCGTCTTGTCGATGGCGGTGCCCGCCAGCTCGCTGTCCGGGGCGCCGGCCGGGTGGACGGTCAACGTCGGGGAGTGCCGGTGCCGGTCGGGTGCCCAGGCCCGGATCTCGCCGCACAGGTGTTCGGTCAGTTCGGCGGCGGCCGGCCCGTGGCCGATGACGCCCAACTCGCAGCGCGCCTCGTCCGCGATGGTGACGCGGCGGAGGGTCAGGTAGGCCAGCGTGCCGTCGTCGACCAGGGCCATCCGCCAGTACCCCGGTACCGGGTCGCACACCTCGGGTGGGACGTCACCGGTGACCCCGAGTCGGCACGCTCGCGGATCGGTGGCGGTCAGCCGCAGCCAGAGGTCCTCGTGGGACTCCTGCCGGCCGAGGGTGACATCGGACCAGGTGGTGACGCGAGGTTGATCGAGCACACCCAGCAACGCGTCGGGCCGCACGTCCTGGTCGCGGTCCCAATGGAGGGTGACCAGCCCGTCGGAGGTGATGGCGCCACTGAGCTCTCCCTCACCGTCGCCGACCAAGTACACGAATCCGCACAGGACCAGTGAATCGGAGACCAGACGATCACCGGTGCGGGTGAAAGCGACGCTCCGCCCCTGACCCCGCCACCGCAGCGGGGCGACCAGCCGCCCTCCTGGCGCGAGCTGCTGCCACCAGGGCGCGGGAAGGTCCCACGGCGAGACCGTGGCGATCATCCGGTCGTACGGAGCGTGTTCGGGGTAGCCCAACACGCCGTCACCAGTGACGACGTGAACGCCACCGAAACCGGTGTCGGCCAGCGCCCGTGACGCCCTGGCCGCGACGTCCGGGTTGATGTCCACCGTGGTCACCAGGTCGGCGCGTCCGGTCAACTGGGCGAGCAGGCAGGCGTTGTACCCGGTGCCGGCCCCGATCTCCAGGACGCGGTGGCCCGGCTGGACGTCCAGCTGGTCGAGCATCCCCGCGACCAGCCACGGAGCGGACGCGCAGGACAACGAACGGCCGTTGTCGAACCGGTGGGTGACCACCGCTCGGTACGGGTGGTAGGCGAGTTCCAGGTCCGCGTCCGGCAGGAACCGGTGGCGGGGCGTGTCGCGGAGTACCCGTTCCACCTCGCCGCGCTCCGCCCATCCGCCCGCGCGGACCTTGGCGACCATCTCCGCGCGCAGCGACTCCGGCGACAGGGTGGTGGTGTCGGTTTCCAACGCTTCTCCTCGTGGTCTCGGCCGTCGGGATGGTGGGGGAGCGTCCGCACGGCGTCATGGCTCCTCGGCAGGGCCACCAGGGCGAGTAAGTCCGCGTTGGCGATCGGGATGCTGGCCGGCGGTGGTACTCGGGCAGGTGCTTCCCGGTGCCGAAGTGGTCGACAGTCAACTGGGGAGTGGCCGTCGAGTTCAAGTGCGTTCAGCGGGTACCGGCGCGGGCATTCCGATGATGACCTGCGTTGATCGGTGTCCCTCGTGTCGTCGAATCCTTCTTTGGAGTGACTGTCCGCCCGCTTCCGTCGGTATTCGACCAACCGTGCCGAGCGTGGGGGAAACCCGTGATCGACCCGATTCGAGTGGGCCTGGTCGAGCAGCCGGAACCAGGGCGAAGCCATGGCGTCCCTGTTGCGCCAATCAGGCGTCGATGAGGCGACGATGAGGCGACGATGAGGCGACGACCCCGTTGAACTGCGAAAACTCCATGCTCAACGGTCGCGGTTCGAGCGGGTGCGGCCGGTGGCCGAGGATCGGTCCCGGCCGGTGGCCCGTTATTCTGGTCCCGGAATGAGGAGGGTCGGATGAATGTCAACGGGTGAGTGCGGGAATGCCATCGAGGTGGGGTTCGAGAGGGTGATCGGCTTCGGGAATCATTTCCGTGACCGGAAGACGTCATGGCCGCGCACTCCCCGCGGTCGCCGGCCGGATCCCACCGGGGTGAGGTGAGCGGCGTGGGCGACAGGCGTGCGGGATTCACGGCCCGACGTAAGGCGAGGGGCTTCACCCAGGAAGGGCTGGCCACGGCGGTCGGGGTGGAGTTCTCCACTGTCGGGCGCTGGGAACGCGGTTCGCTGACACCCCAACCGTGGCGGAGGGCCCGGATCGCGAAGGCACTGGGGGTCTCGCTCGACGACCTGGCCACGCTCCTCGGCGAGGATCCGGCCGACGGCTCGCAGGGCCTGTCACGGGGTGGGACGGGGCGAGCGCCCTCCGGCCGCACCCCGGACGCCCTCCTTCCAGCCTCGGGCTCGCCGATGTCCGCGATGAGCGACACTGGTGGACCGGCCGAACGAGGCGACGGGCCCCCGGTGCCGGCCGGGCACCTCGGGTCCCTCACCGTGACCGTGCCGCCGCCACGGCGGATAGGACGCTCCGAGGTCGAGCAGGTCAAGCTGATGACCAGCACCCTGGCCACCAGCGAGAACCTCTACGGCGGAGGCATGGCTGGGGAAGCGGGCGCGGCGCACCTGAGGTGGGCCAGCCAGCTGCTGGACGCCCAGGCCAGCACCGCCGTACGTGCGGGGATCTTCGAGGCCGTCGGCAACCTCGCGGGAGTCGTCGCGTTCTCCGCCTTCGACGTCGGGAACCACGACGCCGCGACCCGGTGCTTCCGGTTCGGCCTGTGGTGCGCTGAGCAGGGCGGCTGCTGGGAGCTGCGTGCCGCGACCCTCGCTGACCTGGCCCGTCAGGCCATCTACCTCGGCAACGTGGACGAGGCACTGTCCTCGATCGAGTTCGCCCAGGTGCGAGCTGACCGGCTGACGGCCACCGCACGAGCCATGATCGGCAACGTCCGCGCCCGCTTGCTGGCGGTGCTGGGGCGTGACGATGAAGCCCGAGCGGAGGTGGACCGCGCCGACGCGCACTTCGCGGAACGGCAGCCGGAGGCGGACCCGCCCTGGCTGGTCTACTACGACGAGGCCGAACACGCCGGCAGCAGTGCGCGGGCGCTGACCTCGCTCGCTCTCGCCGCTAACCGGCCGGGGGAGGCGGCGGACCGGCTGAGAACCGCGATCCAACTGCACAGCGACGTGTACCGGCGTTCGCGGGCGTTCTCCAGGGCGCGGCTGGCGACCCTGCACATGGCGGTCGGGGATCCGCTCGAAGCCGCCCTCGTCGGCCGGCGCGCTGTCGAGGACGCCAGGATGTTGCACTCGCGGCGGATGGACGAGGAGCTCGCCACGCTGGTCCGAGCGTGTCAGCGGCACCGTGCGATACCGGAGGTGGCGGAACTCGTGGAACTCCTGACCCACCCCACCGCTGACTGAGGCGAACGGCGCCCCGCTCCCATCAGCGCGGAACTCCCGAGCGGTGCTGGAAGCAGCGGGTGAACGAGCAGGCGTGTCGACCACGGACGCGACGCTGATCCGGGACGGGATGAACGTCCTCTACCGGTTGGCCGGCGGTGTGGTGGCACGGATCGGACCGGCGGGGTCCCACCTCGTCGCCGAACGCCACCTCCGCGCTTCGCGCTGGTTGGCCGATCGCGGCGTTCCCGTCGTCCGCACCGTCGACGGTGTCGAACAGCCCACGTCCGTGGGAGGTCGACCTGTCACCTGGTGGGTGCGGCTACCCGAGCACCGCCCCGCCACTCCGGCCGAACTCGGCGCGACGCTGCGGCGGCTCCACCGCCTGGATCTCCCCGAGGCGGGCGTGTTTCCCACCGTCGACCCCCTGGAGGGACTACGTGCCGCACTCGACGGCGAGACCCTCCTGGCCGAGGGAGATCGGGACCTGCTGCGCGATCTCGCGGACCGACTGCGCGTCGAGTACCGGGCCTTGGCGCCCCATCTCCCGCTCCGGCTCATCCACGGTCACCCCTGGCAGGGCAACGTCGTGGTTCCCCTGGGAGGCGGTGATCCCGTGCTGCTGGACCTCGACCAGATGGGGGTCGGCCCCCCGGAGTGGGACCTGGTTTCCCTGGCCGTGGACCACACCGACTTCGCGCGGATCACCGACGCCGAGTACCGGGCGTTCGTGGCGGCCTATGGCGGTGACGACATGACCACGTGGTCCGGGTACCGCATTCTGGCCACGATCCGAGAACTGCGGTGGGCGACGTTCGTCCTGGGCAAGGCGCGGGCGAGCCCGGAAGCGGCCGCCGAGGCGCGGCACCGGGTGGCGTGCCTGACGGGGAAGGTCGAGCGACCGTGGACGTGGTCGACGTTCTGACCTGATACGCCGTCCGTCCGTCCGAACGGGCGCGGCACCGATCCGCCCACGGTGCCTCGTGACCCAGGGGCAAGGGTGGTGTCTACCAGCACCTCGCGGTTCCCTCCGCCACCCGGCGCCCCAGGGTGGCTTGTCCGCTAACGCCCCGCTCTCCGGTGGTAGTCGGCCGCCAGCAGCCCGAACAGGAGGTCGTCGGCCCATTCGTCGCGGACCCAGGTGTTGGCCCGCCGTAGCCCTTCCCGTTCGAATCCGAGGCGGTCGAGCAGCCGGGCGGAGGCGTCGTTGCGGGGGTCGCATTCGGCTGAGACCCGGTGCAGGCAGCGGTCGACGAACAGGTGCTCCAGCATGCGACCGACGGCCTCGGTGGCGTAGCCGCGACCGTGGTGGGGCGCGGCGAGGGTGAAGCCGAGGTCGGCCTGCATCCCGTTCTCGTGCAGGTTCACGCCGAGGTCGCCGATCAGGGCGCCGTCCAGGGAGATGGCGTAGGGGAACCAGCCGGGCCGGTCGGGGGCGTCGTGCCGGTAGCGGGCGATGGTCTCCGCCGCCCGTTCGACGGTCAGCGGTGTCTCCCAGGCCTGGTAGCGGGCGATGGCCGGGTCCGAGCGGTACGCGGCGAGCGCCGCCGCGTCCCCTGGCTGGAACCGCCGGAGGACCAGGCGCGGGCTGACCAGCCACGGCCCCGTCCGCTGGCTGGGAAGTTCCGACGGGGTCACGGCCTCCTCACCCCCGCTTGCGCAGCACGTAGCACTGGAACAGCGCGTGCCCGGACGGGGTGGCCGCGCTCCGCTGGAGTACCTCCAGCCCCGACATCTCGCACCACGGCGCGCTGATGAGGATCGGGGTGTGGCCGAGCAGGACGACGAGCCCGCCGTCCCGGCACGCGCTCACCGCCGCCGCCATCAGCTCGTGGGCCTGCGCCGTGCCCACGACGAACGCGTTCAGGTGGCGGCAGATCACCAGGTCGGCGCTGCCCGGGGGAACGGCCGGTCTGATGCTGTCGCCGCAGTGGGTCTCGTCCACCCGGGACCGCGCGTAGGCGGCCATCTGGGGGCTGAGGTCCTGGCCGATCGTGCGGGTCCCGGGAACCCGTCGTTGGACGGCCTGGAGGAACGCCCCGGTCGAGCAGGCGGCGTCGTAGGCGACGCCGCCCCGGAACCCGAGTTCGACGAGCCGGTCCGGCACGGAGTCGCGCAGCACCGACTCGGCGTGGTCGAGTTCGCGGGCGAACTCCTCGGTGAGTTCCCAGCCGTCCGGGTCGAACTCGGCCGCCGCGTCGCGGACCCGGTCGCCGAGCTGGGCGAAGGGGTAGTACAGCTCGGCTCCCGGGTCGGCCACGGCCGCCGCGAACAGCGCCGTCCGCTCGGCCTCGTCCACCGGCCGGTGGAACACGGCGACGTGGTCCTCGGCGACCTGTTCCCGCTCCACCACCCCCAGCAGCATGTCCGCCTGGACCAGGCAGCCCTTGAGGCGTTCGGCGGGTTCCCCGTCCCGGTCGGGGCCGGGGTAGGCGGCCTCGGTCTTGCGGCCGACCAGCCGCAGCCCGGACACCTGGAGGTAGAACAGGTCGTACGGTTTGCCCTCGGCGTAGGTCTCGACGACGCGCTCCGGTGCGCGTTCCGCCGCTCCCGTCAGTGTGATCACCGGGTTCCCTCCAGTGCGTCGCGGATGGCCGTGGCCGTGCCGCGCAGGTGGTCGTCGTCGAACAGCAACTCGTGCCGGCCGGGTACCGGGGTCACGACCAGGCCGGGGAACAGGGCGCGGTCCCAGCCGCGCGGCCGGGTCGCGGCGGGGTCCTCCCCGCCGGCCACCAGCAGGGCCACCCGGTCCGGGTAGGCGGGTTGCGGGTACCGGGAGGCCAGGTCGCCGTTGTGCTCCAGCTCCCCTGCGAGGTCGACGCCCTCCGGGGAGTCGGCGTCCACGCCCAGCTCGGCCAACCGCTCCCGGATGCCGTCCCGCGCGTCACCGGCCGGGGTGCTGGCGTTCAGGTTGTGGCTGTCGATGAGGAGCAGGTCGGTGACCGCGTCGCCGTGGGCCCGCATCTGCCGGGCCATCTCCAACGCGACCACCCCGCCGAAGGACCACCCGCCGAGGTGGAAGGGGCCTTCGGGTTCGAGGGTGCGCACCCACTCGACGTAGCGGGTGGCCATGTCGGCGAGGGTGGCGAACCGGTTGCCGGGTTGGCCGAACCGGGGGTCGGAGATGACGTGCAGCCGCCATTCCGGCAGCAGCGGGGCCAGCCCGTGGTAGGGCAGGGCCAGGCCCTCACCGGGGTGCACCAGGAACAACGCGCCGCCGGTGGCGTCGGGGTTGAGGGTCTGGACGTGGCGGGACCCCGAACCGGCCACCGGTGCCAGCAGCTGTTCGGCAAGGCCGGCGACGGTGCCGGCCTTGAGGATCTGGGGGACGTCGCAGCGCACGCCCTCGGGCAGGTTCTCCCGCAGCACCCGCAGCAGCCGCACCACCAGCAGGGAATGTCCGCCGAGGTCGAAGAAGTCGTCGTGGGCGCCGATCCCGGTGACGCCCAGCACCTCCTCCCAGCAGCGGGCGATGAGCACTTCCAGTTCGGTGGACGGCGGGCGGGACGCCTCGGCCACCGCCGTCGACGCACCGGCACCGGCCAGGTCGGCGAGGCGACGCTGGTCGACCTTGCCGTTGGCGGTCAGCGGCAGCTCGTCGAGCACGGAGATCCCACCGACCATCCAGTCGGGCAGCCGCTGGCCCAACCACCGGCGCAGCTCGCCGGGGTCCACC
The DNA here is from genome assembly GCF_049311605.1 of Actinoalloteichus caeruleus. Lineage (NCBI taxonomy): Bacteria > Bacillati > Actinomycetota > Actinomycetes > Pseudonocardiales > Pseudonocardiaceae > Actinoalloteichus > Actinoalloteichus caeruleus. The sequence goes on along the minus strand of NZ_CP186005.1, from coordinate 3,602,999 downwards.
TCGGCGTCGGCTCGGGGAACGGCGAAGGTGACCAGGGTGCCCTGGTGGGCGACGGTGACGGCCTGCCGGACGGCCGGGTGCGCCTCGGCGGTGCGGTCGACCTCGGCGGGTTCGACGCGGTGCCCGCGCACCTTCACCTGGCGGTCCTGCCGGCCGAGGAACTCCAGCTCCCCGGTGGGCAGCCACCGCGCCCGGTCGCCGGTGCGGTAGAGCCGGCCGTCCCCGAAAGGGTTCGCGGGGAAGGCGCGGGTGGTCAACTCCTCGTCGCCCAGGTACCCCGCGCCCACGGCGATCCCGGCGATGGCCAGTTCGCCGGCGCAGCCGGGCGGCACCTCCCGCAGGTGGGCGTCGACGACGTGCGCGGTGGTGCCGGCGATGGCGCGCCCGATCGGCACGCGGTCGCCCCGCCCGTCCTCCGCGACGCAGGTGTGGTGGGTGACGCTGATGGACGCCTCGGTCGGCCCGTAGGCCTGGTGCAACCGGGCCCCGAGCCCCGAGTCGTGGAACGCGCGGACCAGGGCGGGGGTGACGGCCTCGCCGCCGGAGAGGACGTGCCGCAGCCCGGAGCAGTCGACGGCCTTGGGGCCGTCGAGGAACGCGGCCAGCAGGGTCGGCAGGAAGTGCGCGACCGACACCCGTTCGGCGACGACCAGTTCCGCGAGCCGGTCGGTGTCCAACACGGCCTCGGGCGGGGCGACCACCACGGTTCCACCGTGGGCCAGCGGGAAGAACACCTCCCACAGCGCGATGTCGAAGGCCGTTCCTGCGGTGGCCAGCACCCGGGGCGGCTCCTCGGTGGGGAAGGCCGTGCCCGACCAGAGCACCCGGTTCACCAGGCCGGCCTGGGGCACCAGGACTCCCTTGGGGGTGCCGGTGGAGCCGGAGGTGTAGACGACGGCGGCGTCCCGGTCCGGGTCGGTCGCCCGGGGCGGGGACGGGGGTTCCTCGCTCGCCTCGGTGAGGGTGCCGTCGGGGTGGACGACGGGCCACGCGGCGAACCCGGCCGGGTCCAGGTCGGTCAGGACCGCCGCCAGGCCCGCGTCGGCGGCGATGGTCCGGCGCCGGGCCGCCGGGTGGTCGGGGTCGAGCAGCACCGGCACCGCGCCGTGCTGGCGCAGTGCCAGCAGCGCGGTGACGAAGGCCGTCGACCGCCCCAGGCAGACACCGACGAGCTGCCCGCGTTCCACGCCGGCCGCCGCGATCCGGTCGGCGAGGGCGGTGGTGCGGGCACCCAGCTCGGCGTGGGTGAGGACCGCGCCGTCGGTCACGACGGCCGGTGCGTCCGCAGTGGTCTCCCGGTGCGGGACGACCAGGTCGAGCAGGGACGTGGCCCCGGGCCGCCCCGAGGTGGCGGTGGGGGTGGCGTTCCAGCTCGCGACGAGGGCGCGGTCGGCCTCGGGCAGCACGTCGAGTTCCCGCAGCCGCGCGTCGGGGCGGCGGCACAGCTGCTCCATGAGCAGCTGGAAGGTGGCGATCAGCCGGTCCACCTCGGCCGAGGTGAAGTGGGTGGTGTCGTAGTTGAAGTGGAAGGCGAGCTTCTCCAGGGGGAGCACGATCAGGCCGATGGGGTACTCGGTCTTCTCCTGGGCGTGCAGGTCGATGACCTGGATGCTCAGCTCGTCGTCACCGGGGAGGTTGTCCTCGGGGTAGTTCTCGAAGGCCACCAGGCTGTCGAACACGTGCCCGCCCGACAGCTTGGTCCCCCCGGCCCAGGACTTGATCTGGGCGAGCGGCACGTGGCCCTGGGCGGCGGTGGTGGCCAGGTCGCCGTGGATGGCGGACAGCAGCTCGGTGACGGTCCGGTCCGGGTCGAGCCGGATGCGCAGCGGGATCGTGTTGATGAACAACCCGACCATGTGCTCGGACCCGGCCAGTTCGGGTGGCCGGCCGGCGATGGTGAGGCCGTGCACCACGTCCTCCGCCCCGCTCCGCAACGCCAGCAGCATGCTCCACGCGGCCTGGGTGATCGCGTTCGACGTGACGCCGTAGTCGCGGGAGGCCTCGGCCACCAGCGCGGTCAGTGACTCGCTGAACTCGTGGACGACGGTGTGGAACAGGCCCTCCTGGTCGGCGGGGGCCTCGGAGAACGGGGTGGGGGCCAGGTCGGCCAGGTACTCCCGCCAGAAGCGTTCCGCGCCGTCGCCCCGGGCCGTCTTGGCCCGGATCCAGCCGACGTAGTCGCGGTAGGGGCGGCATGGACTGAGCTGGGGTTCGCGGCCGTGCGCCAGCTCCTCGTAGATCCGGAACATGTCGCCCCAGATCAGCGACAGGCACCAGCCGTCGAGCAGGATGTGGTGGTGGCTCCACAGCAGGTAGTGGCTGCCGGTGCCGCGCCGGACCAGGGTGAGCCGGTACAGCGGGCAGGCGTCCAGGCCCAGGCCCGTCTCCCGGTCGTCGACCAGCAGGCGCTCCAACAGGCCGGCGTGTTCCTCGGGGGCGTGGGTGGTCCAGTCGAGCACCGTCCACGGCGGTTCCACATCGGAGCGCACGTACTGGAGGGGTTCGGTCAGCTCCTCCCAGACGAACCCGGTGCGCAGGATCTCGTAGCGGTCGGCGACCCGACGCCAGGCCTCCCGCAGCGCGTCCTCGTCGACCTCGCCGACCAGTTCCAGCACGTTCTGGTTGAAGTAGGCGTCGGAGTCCGGCCAGTACAGGCCCCGGAACAACATGCCCGCCTGCATGGGGGCCAGCGGGTAGACGTCGACGACACCGGGCCGGGAGCGCACGGCGTCCAGCTGGTCCTGGTCGATCCCGGCGAACAGCGCGTCCTCACCGGGTTCGGCCATGGGCTGCTCGACGGCGGGGGCGTCCGAGGCCCGGTCCGCCGAGGCGGCCATCGCGCGGACGGTGCGGTCGGCGAAGATGTGCGCGACCTCCAACCGGATGCCCTGCCGTTGGGCGCGGGCGGCCAGCCGCATGCTGGAGACCGAGTCCCCACCCGAGCGGAAGAAGTCGTCGTCGATGCCGGGTTCCCCGCCCCCGACCAGTTCGGCCCAGAGGCTGGCGATGGCCCGCTCGGTGGGCGTCTCGGCCGGGGCCGAGGTCCGCTGCCCGGCGGTCGTCTCTGGCAGGGCGGCCCGGTCGACCTTGCCGGAGTTCGTCAGCGGCAGGGCGTCCAACCACACCAGCTCCCCGGGGACCTGGTAGGCGGGCAGCGCGGCGGTCAGCCCCGCCAGCACCCGCGCCGACGCCCGCGCCGGTCCGCCTCCCGCGTCGGGGTGACCGGAGACGAAGGCGACCAGCCGGCGGGAGGCCTCCCCGCCGCGCAGCACCACGGCGGCCTGCCGAACCAGGTCGGACTCCAGCAGGGCGGCCTCGATCTCACCCAGCTCGATGCGGTAGCCGCGCAGCTTCACCTGGCCGTCCCGGCGGCCCAGGTACTCCACGACCCCGTCCGGTCCGAACCGGGCCCGGTCCCCGGTGCGGTAGAGGCGGTCACCGGGACCCCCGAAGGGGTCGGGCACGAACCGCTCGGCGGTGAGACCCGGCCTGCCGAGGTAGCCGACCGCCACCGCCTGCCCGCCGATGCACAGCTCGCCCTCCGCGCCCACCGGCAGCGGGTTCAGGTCCTCGTCGAGGACGTGGACGCGGGTGTTGTCGACCGGGGTGCCGATGGGCACGAACGGCCGGTCGTCGTCGGCCCGCACCGGCCAGTGGGTGACGTCGATGGTGGCCTCGGTGGGGCCGTAGAGGTTGTGCAGGGCGCAGTGCGGGAGCCGCCGGGTGAACTCGGCGGCGACCGGTTTGGGCAGGGCCTCGCCGCTGGAGATCGCCACCCGGAGCGACCCGGCCCGCTCGACGTCGGCCACGTCGAGGAACGCGGGCACCAGCGACGGCACGAAGTGCAGCATGGTCACGGCCTCGTCTCGGACCAGGCGCACCATCGCCGTGGCGTCCCGCCGCGCCGGCTCGGGAGTGATGACCAGTCGTGCGCCGCTGATCAGCGGCAACAACTGCTCCCACACCGAGACGTCGAAGCTGAACGAGGTCTTGTGCAGGACGACGTCGTCGGGTCCGACGTCGTACCGGTCGCGCATCCACAACAGGCGGTTGACCAGGCCGCGGTGGTTCACCGCGACGCCCTTGGGCCGGCCGGTGGACCCGGACGTGTAGATGACGTAGGCGAGCAGGTCGGCGCCGGGGAAGTCGACCTGGGCGCCGCCGCCCTCACCGGACCAGCCGTCCGAGAACACCAGGGTCGGCCCCCCGTAGCCCAGCCCGTCGAGGCGGTCGGTGGTGTCGGTGACGAGAGCGGCCGCGCCGGCGTCGCCGAGCAGGAACCCCAGGCGCTGGGCGGGAAGCTCCGGGTCCAGCGGGAGGTAGGCGGCACCCGAGTACAGCACGCCGAGGACGGCGGTGATCCGCTCGTGCGAGGGGGGCAGGGCGATGGCCACCACGTCGCCGGGACGCACCCCCAACCCGGCCAGCCGCGCCGCCACCCCGCCGGCCGCCGCGTCCAGTTCGGCGTAGGTGACCGTGCGGCCCTCGAAGGTGACGGCGGGCCGCGCACCGTGTTCGGCTGCCCGCTGCCGCACGAGCTCGTGGATGCCCACCTCGGTGGGGAAGGCGCGGACCGTGTCGTTCCACTCGGCCATTCTCGCTGCGGTGTCGTCGGCGTCGTCGGCGAACAGGTCGCTCACGCGCAGGGTCACGGGTTCTCTCCTCCGTCAGGGTCGCCGCCGCGGGCGATCCGCTCCAGCAGGCGGGCCAGGTGGCGGACCAGTCCGGTCGCCTCGGCCGGGGTCAGCGCGTGGGGCTGGTAGGTCAGTTCGAAGGTCAGCCGGTCTCCCGGCAGGACGGTCAGGGACACGGCGAACTCGGTGCTCTCCACGGCGCGGACGACCCGCAGCGCCCCGTGCCCGCCGAGGGGCTGCCCGGTGCGGTCGCCCGGGTAGTTCTCGAACACCACGATCGAGTCGAACAGCGCGTCACCGGCGCCCGCCCAGGCGCGGATGCGGCCGAGCGGGTGCGCGGCGTGCTCGTAGGTCTCGACCAGGTTCCGCTGGACCTGGCGGAACAGCGCGGGCAGCTCGGCGTCCTCCGCGAACCGCACCCGCAGGGGCAGCGTGTTCAGGCACAGCCCGACGAGCCGTTCCGACCGGGGGATCTCGTCGGGCCGCAGGGACATCACGACCCCGAACAGCAGGTCCCGGCTCGCGCAGCGCTGTCCCAACAGCAGCGACCACGCGGCCAGCACCACCGAGTGCAGGGTGGCCCGGCCGCGTTCCGCCACCCGGGTCAGGGACCGGGTCGCCTCCCGGGACATCTCGGCGGTGACCAGGGTCGCCGTTCCCGCGCCCTGGGCGCCGGCACGCCCGATCCTGGTGGGTTGGGCGCCGGCCAGCGCCTCCCGCCAGAAGCGGGCCCCGGCCTCCTCGTCCCGGGTGGCCAGCCACCCGAGGTAGGCGTCGTAGCCGGGTCGGGCGGGCGGTGCCCAGGCACGGCCGTTCGCCTCGGCCTCGTAGGCGGAGGCGACGTCGGCGAGCACCAACGGCAGGCTCCACCCGTCGAGCAGGATGTGGTGGTGGCTCCACAGCAGCCAGCGGCCGGCGCGGCCCCCGTCGATCCAGTGCCAGCGCTGCTGACCGGGCGTGGACAGGTCGAAGGGTTCGGCCCGGTCGGCGTCCAGCACGGTGCCCGGCCCGGCTCCCGGTAGGGCGTGGAGACGCCAGTCCACGGGCGGCGGGGGCCCGATGACCTGCACGGGTTCGTCCAGGCCCGCGCTGGCGAACGCCGCGCGGAACACGTCGGTGTGGTCGACCACCCGTTGCCAGGCAGCCCGCAGCACGGCCTGGTCGACGTCGCCGTCCACCGCGAACAGGAGCTGCGTGTGGTAGGCGGTTGACCCGGGCCGGGCCAGGTGCCAGGCCAACATGCCCTGCTGCGCCGGTGCCAGTGGCAGGAGCGCCCGGGTTCCGGGGCGGGTGGTCAGGACGGCGCGCAGGTCCTCGACCGGCAGGGCGACGGCCGGGAAGTCGGCGGGGACGGCGGCGACGCCGACCGGTCCGTCCAGCGCCGACACCAGGTCGAGCAGCGCCGCCAGCAGCTCCTCCGCCAGCGACCGGACCGTCGCCGGCGTGAACCGGCCCGGGTCGTGGAACCACTCGGTCCACAGACCGCGGTCGTCCAGGCCGGACACCAGCTCCAGGCCGGGGGGCACGGCGTGCTCTGGGGCGGCGTCGTCCCCGACGGTCTGCCGTTCCGCCCTGGTGAACAGCCCCGCGCCGCGCGGTCCGGTCGTGGAACCGAGGTGGTTGACGACCAGCTCCGGTTCGGGTTCGGCGCCGGCGCGCAGGAGTCCGTAGCCGACGCCCTCGTCCGGGACGCCGGCCAGCGTCTCGCGCACGTGGCGCAGCGTCTCCAGGGGGTCGTCGGTGTGGACGTCGAAGGCCACCGGGTGCACGCTGGTGAGCCACCCGACCGTCCCGGTCAGGTCGGGCCAGCCCGGTGGCCCGGACCGTCCGTGCGTCTCGCGGAGCACCGCCACCCGGGGTTCCCCGGTCCACCGGGCGACGACACGGGCCAGGGACGCCAGCAGGATCTCGTCCACCCGTAGCCGGTGTCGGGTGGCCGCCGCGAGCAGTGCCCCGCTGGCCGTCGGGGGCAGGGCGGCCCGCAGCGGGGTGCCGCTGGCTCCCTCGGCGCCCTGTCCCCGTGCGGAGGGCAGGCCGGGCAGGTCTGCCAGGGTCCGGCGCCAGTGCTCGCGTTGGGCGGGGGTGTCCACGCTGGTGACGAGGGCGGGGCGCAGGCGGGCGAGGTCCTCGAACGACGTCGGCGGCGTGGGCAGGGTGACCGGTTCGCCTCGGGCCACCTGCCGGTAGGCGGTGTCCAGGTCGGAGAGCACGGTCTCCCAGGAGGCGTGGTCCACCGCCAGGTGGTGGGCCACCAGCAGGACGGCCTGTCGGCCGTCCACGCCCTCACCGACGAGGGCGGCCAGGGTGGGGCCGTCCTCGACGTTCATCGCCGTGTGCACCGGGCCGGCCAGTTCCGTGATGGTGCGCGGTCCGATCGGGACGTCGGCCCGCACCACCAGCGCCAGTTCGTCGGAGGGTGGGGCGAGCACGCCGTGGTCCTGCCAGCGTCCCTCCGCCCACACCGCGCGCAGCCGGAACGCGTCGTGGTGGGCCGCGACGGCCCGCAACGCCGCCAGCAGCAGCGCCGGGTCGACCGGCTCGGCCGGTTCCGCCAGCACCGCCTGGTTGAGGTGCCCGGTGTGGCGGGGGAGGCCGGCGAGGAACCGGCGTTGGGCCGGGGTCAGCCACAACCGGCCAGCCCCGGGCGGCGGTGCCGCCGGGACGGCGGCGGTGGCGGCGGATGGCAGCGGCACGGCGCTGGCGGCCAGCTCGGCCAGTGACGCCGTCCGCAACACCTGGGACAGGTCCACCCGCCAGCCGGCGGCGCGGGCCTGGGCCACCACCCGGATCGCGCTCACCGAGTCCCCGCCGAGGTCGAAGAAGTTGGCGTCCCGGCTGATCACCGCCTCGGCGGTCCCGGGCAGGACCCGCGCCCAGATGGCCGCGAGGTCCCGTTCGGGTGCGGTCTCCGCCCCGTCCACCACGGCCGTGGTGGACGCGGTGGTGGACGCCGGGTCGGGCAGGGCTGCGACGTCGAGCTTCCCGGTGGCTCCGACCGGGAGTTCCCGGAGGACCACCAGGTGCGCGGGCACCATCGCCCGGGGCAGCCGGTCCCGCAGCCGCCGCCGCACCTCGGCGCACAGCCGCTCGGGATCCGCGGTCGGGTCGGCGGGCACCAGGTATCCGACCAGGGCGGTGACGCCCCCGGGGTCGGCGTGGGGCAGGACAGCGCAGTCCACGACCCGGGGATCGGCGGTGAGCGCCACCTCCACCTCGTGGGGTTCGACGCGGACACCGGCGATCTTCACCTGGCGGTCGACCCGGCCGACGAACTCCAGGCCCCCGTCGGGGTGGTGGCGGGCCAGGTCGCCCGTGCGGTAGGCGCGGGCGCCGGGAACGCCGGCGTGCGGGTCGGGGACGAAGCGGTCCGCCGTCGCCGCCGGGCCGCCCAGGTAGCCCCGGGCGAGGACCGCACCGCCGATGACCAGCTCGCCGACGACACCCACCGGCACCGGCTGGCCCTCCGGGTCGAGGACGTACACCCGGGCGTTCGGCAGGGCCTCCCCCAACGGGACCCGGTCGGGGGGCGGATCGCCGGGGCCCCGCCAGTGGGTGGCGATGATCGAGGCCTCGGTGGGCCCGTAGGTGTGGTGCAGGACCGCCGAGGTCCGCTCGGCGAACCGGGCTGGCAGGCTCGGGGAGAGGCGTTCCCCGCCGCACAGCACGTGCCGCAGGGACGGCGCGACGGGTTCCCGCAGGTAGTGCTCGAGCAGGGTGGGTACCAGGTGCAGCACCGCGACCCGTTCGGCGGCCACCAGGTCGGCGATGGCGCCGACGTCCCCGTGGCGGTCCTGGTCGAGCACCACCAGCCGACCACCGTTGGCCAGGGGGTGGAACATCTCCCACAGGGAGATGTCGAACCCGACGGCCGCGACCTGGGCCACGGCCTCCCCGGGCCGCGTCGGGTAGGCCAGCCGGGACCACAGCAGCTGGTTGGCCAGCCCGCGTTGCGTGCACTGCACGCCCTTGGGTGCCCCGGTGGACCCGGAGGTGTAGGTGACGTAGGCCAGCTGGTCGGGTTCCGGCCGCCGGACCGGCACGGCTTCGCCCGGGCGCAGGTCCTCGACGCGCAACGTCGGCAGGCCCTCGCCGGCGCAGTCCCCGGCGCCGTCGCTGATCACGGCGTGCGCGCCGCAGTCGGCGAGGATCGCCCGGTGCCGCTCGACCGGTTGCTCCGGGTCCAGGGGGACGTGGACGCCGCCCGCCCTCCAGATGCCCAGCACCACGGCCGGCAGTTCCGCCCGGCGCCCGATCCTGGTCGCCACCGGCCCCTCCACCGGGATCCCCCGGCCGCGCAGCCAGGCGGCGACGCCGTCCGCGAGGGCGTCGAGTTCGCGGTAGGTGAGGGAACGGGTCGACGTGGTCACCGCCGTCGCGTCCGGTGTGGCCGCCACCCACCGTTCGACCAGGCCGAGCACCTCGGTGGGCCGGTCCGGCAGGGTCCGCTGGTTCGGTGCGGCCAGCAGCCGCCGTCGTTCCCGGTCGTCCACCAGGTCCAACGCGGCCACCGGCCTCCCCGGGGCCTCGGCCGCGTTGGCGAGCAGCCGCGCCAGGGTGGCGGCCAACCCGTCCACCCCGGCCTGGCCCACCAGGTCGGCCGCCGCGCGGATCTCGATGTCCACCGCACCCGGGGTGACGCGCGCGGTGATCTCCAGGTCGAAGGCCCCCAGCAGGGGTGTTCGGGGTACCGTCGTCGCCGTGGCCCCGCCGAACGCCGCCGTCTTCGGAACGGCCTCGTCGTCCACGTCGAACACGACCTGGGTCAGGCCCCGGTCGGCGCGGGACAGCTCCCGCACGATCCGCTGCGTCGGGACCGAGCCGTGCGCGAAGGCGTCGCGCGCCGCGTCCCGGGTCCGGGACACCTGGAGCGCGAACGGCTCCGCCGGGTCGACGTCCGCCCGGATCGGCAGCACGTTGACCAGGGGACCGACCAGGGCGGCCCGGGTGTCGTCGCCCCGGTCGGCCACCGGCGCACCGACGACGACGTCACGTTGTCCGCAGATCCGCGACAACCAGACCCGCACCCCCGCCAGCAGCGTGACGAACGGGGTGGCGTTCGCGTGCCTGCCCACTTCGGCGAGGGCGTGGGCGGCGCGGGGCGGCAGGCTCACCCGGGCGATGGTCCGGTCGGGGCCGAGGGTGGCCGGCCGCCCCCGGTCGGTGGGGAGGTCGAGCCGTTCCGGCGCCCCGCGCAGGGTGTCGGACCAGAACGCCAGCTCCTCCGCGTCCGGGGGCGCGTCCCGGTCGGCCGCCGCCCACGCCAGGAAGCTCGGTGCCGGGGCCAGCGACACCGCCCGGTGTTCGACCTCGGCCGTGTAGGACTCGGCCAGTTCGCGGACCAGGAGCCGCGCCGACCAGCCGTCCCCGGCGACGTGGTGCAGCACGACGACCAGCGCGTGGTCCTCCGGGCCCAGGCGCAGCAGGGTCCAGTGGACCGGGGGTGCGGAGGCGAGGTCGAAGGGTTCGGCGACCAACTCGTCCACCCGTCGGTCGAGTTCGGCGCCGGTCGCCTCGGACAGGGCCAGCGGCGGGCCGCAGTCGGTGGCCCGCCAGACCGGGCCGTCCTCACCCTCGGCGAGCAGGCTGCGTAGCAGGTCGTGGCGGGTGGCCAACGCCGAGGTCGCCGCCGTCAGGGCCGGAACCGACAGCGGTCCCGCCAGCCGCAGCACCACGGGCAGGTGGAAGGTGCCCTCGCCGGTCGTGGTGGCCTGCGCCCAGATCCCCAGCTGTGTCCACGACAGCGGAGCCGAGCTCACCGGGGCGGCGGGCACCGGGCCGGCTCCTCCCGGGGTGCGCTCGTCCGCCCACGGCGCCAGTGACTCGATGGTCGGGTTGTCGAACAGGTCCGGCATCCGCAGCCCCGGGTAGCCCAGCGCGTGCATGCGGCGCACCAGGTCCATCGCCAGCAGCGAATGCCCGCCCAGGGCGAAGAAGTTGTCGGCCAGCCCGACCCGGGGCACTCCCAGCAGCTCCGCCCACAGCGCGGCCACCGCGCGCTCCCGGTCGGTCCTCGGTTCCCGGGAACCGGCGCCGGGCTCGGGCCCGGCGGGAACCGCCAGCGCCGCCCGGTCCACCTTCCCGGCGGCCGTCCTCGGCAGCGGCGAGTCGTGCACCCGGATCACCGAGGGCACCATGAAGGGGGGCAACCGGCCGGCCAGGTGCGCGCGGACCGCGTCCGAGTCCACCGTGGACGAGGCGGCGACGTGCGCGGCGAGGACATCGCCCCGGACGACGACGGCCGCCTCCGCCACCCCGGGGTGGGCCGCCAGCGCCGTCTCCACCTCGTCCAGCTCGACGCGGTAACCGCGCAGTTTGACCTGCCTGTCGGCGCGGCTGACGAAGTGCAGCACCCCGTCCTCCACCCGGGCCAGGTCCCCGGTGCGGTACATCCGCCGCCCGTCCCCGGTGAAGGGGTCGGGGAGGAACCGCTCGGCGGTCAGCCCCGGGCGGCCGACGTAACCCCGCGCCAGGCCGGTGCCCGCCAGGTACAGCTCGGCGACCACCCCGTCAGGCACGGGCGCCAGGTAGCGGTCCAGCAGGTAGGCCCGGGTGTTCGACGTGGGCGCTCCGATGGGGACCCCGCCGGCCTCGGCCAGCTCGGCGGCGGTGGCGCCGACCGTGACCTCGGTGGGGCCGTAGGCGTTGACCAACCGGACGTCGCGCACCAGCCGGTGCCAGCGGTCGACGGCGGCCCGCCCCACCTGCTGGCCGCCGATCGCGACCAGCCGCAGCGCCGGCGGCAGCACCAGCCCTTCCTCGCCCAGGGCGTCCACCAGGCGCTCCCAGTAGCCGGTGGGCAGGTTCGCCACGGTCGTCGCGGTCCGCTCGCAGTGGGCGAGCAGCGCTCGCACCGAGGTGACCGACTCGTCGTCCCGCAGCACCACGGTCGCGCCGGCCACCAACGTCGGGAACACCTCCTCGACCAGCACGTCGAAGGTGACCGCGCAGAACTGGAGCGCCCGATCGGCGGGGGAAAGGCCGTACTCCCGCACCGCCCACCGGACGTGGTCGGCGAGGGCGCCGTGTTCGACCACCACCCCCTTGGGCTCACCGGTCGACCCCGAGGTGAACAGGACGTACGCGGGATCACCCGGTGCGGGTTCCGGTCGCCCCGGGTGCCGCGGCGCGCCCTCCTCCGCGACCGGGATGTCGCCAGGGTGGAGCACGGCGACGTCGGCTCGGGCGAACCGGTCGACGTCGGCGGTGACGAGCAGGCGGGCACCGCTCGTCCTGAGCTGACCGGTGACGCGGTCGTCGGGGTCCTCCGGCGACAGCGGCAGGAACGCGCACCGCGCGACCAGCACGCCGAGGAGCACGGCCACCAGGTCCGCAGACCGGGGCAGGCACACGCCGACCACGTCACCCCGGGTGGCCCCCGACGCGACGAGCCGGGCCGCGACGGCGTCGGCGTGCCGGACGAGGCCGGCGAAGTCGACCGTCCGGGCACCGTCGAGCACAGCGGGTGCGCGGGGGGCGCGGGCGGCCGCCGCTCGGACGAGCCCCACCACCCCCTCCGTCGGCGGTTCGACGGGGCCGGCTATCCCCGGCGGGACGGGGGTGTCGGTCAACCGGAGCCGGCCCACCCGAACACCGGGGTCGGCGAGGACGTCACCGAGCAGGGCGGTGAGGCCGTCGGCGAGGATCTCGGCGGCCGGCGCGTCCAGCACGTCGTGGTTGAACTCCAGCTCCAGGTCGACGCCGTCGGGCACGGCCCTGGCGATCAGGGTGAGGTCGAAGGCGGTGGTCCGCGACGGTGGGCGCAGCGCCTCCGCCGCCACCCCGGGCAGTGCCACGGGCACGCCGAGGGAGTCCTCCCACACCACCATGTACCGCATCAACGGGTGGTGCCCGCTGTCCCGGCGGCGACCGAGCAGGCCGGCCAGCCGTTCGACGGGCACCGCCTGGTGTTCGTGGGCGGCCGGCACCGCCTCCCGGCACTGGTCCAGCACCTCGGTGAAGCGCGGGTCGCCGCGCAGGTCGGCCCGCAGCGGCAGCGTGTTGACCAGCATGGTCACCGCGGTGTCGGCGCCAGGCAGTCCCCGATCGGCCACCGGAGCGGCGACGACCACGTCATCGGCCCCGGAGAAGCGGTGGACCAGCACCTGGAACGCCGCCAGCAGCACCATGAACGGCGTCACCCCGCGCGCGGAGCACAGCGCGCGCAGCGCCTCGGCCCGGTCGGGCGGGAGCACCCGGATCGCGCGGCCGGCCCGGTGCCCGCCGTCCACCCGGTGCCGGGGTCCGACCGTGAGGTCGACGTCGAGGGTCGCCCCATCGAGGCGGTCCCGCCAGAACCCCAGATCCCGTTCCGCGCGGGCGGAGTCGACCCCCGGTGTCACCAGCGCCGGGTTCGTCGGCGGGTCGAGGCGCGGAGCGCGGTCCTCGACGGCCGAGGCGTACAGCTCCCGCAGCTCCTCGGCGACCAGGCGCATGGACCACCGGTCGATGACCAGGTGGTGCAGCACGAGCAGGAAGACGAGGTCGTCGTCGCCCAGCCGCAGCAGCCGCGCCCGCACCAGTGGGGGCCGGTCCAGGTCGAACGGCTGGGCCAGCGCCTCGTCGCCGGCCGCCGCCACGCGCGCGTTCCGCTGCTCGGGGGACAGCCCGCGCAGGTCCTCCACGTGGAGGGGCACCGGCGCGGCGTCGGCCACCAGCAGCCGGGCCGGCCCGTCGTCGCGGGCGGGGGAGGAGCGCAGCACGGGGTGCCGGCGGGTCAACGCGTCCAGTGCCCAGCGCAGCGCCGCCTCGTCGACGGTGCCCCGCCACCGGGTGGGCACCGCGACGCCGAACAGGCCGGGGCCGCCGAGGAACTCCTCCTCGAACAGGATCCGCGCCTGGCCGGGGGACAGCGGCAACTCCGTCGGCTCCACGGACGCCGCCGGATCCTCCCCGTCGTCCGCCGTCCGGGCCTCGATGTCGGGGGTTCTCGCCTCCTCGACCCGGCGGGCCAGCGCGGCGACGGTGCGGGCGCGCAGCACGTCGGCCATCGACAGCCGCACCCCGTACCGGCGCCACACGGCCGCCACGATCCTGGTGGCGGTCAACGAGTCCCCGCCCAGGGCGAGGAAGTCGTCGGAGACCCCGACCCGGGGCAGGTCGAGCAGGTCGGCCCACACACCGGCCAGGTCGCGTTCCAGCCCGGTCGCCGCCGCGCCGTTCGCGTCGCAGCCGCCGACGTCGGGGACCCCGCCGCTGGCCGGGGCCTCGGGCAACGCCGCGTAGTCGATCTTCCCGTTGGCGGTGAGGGGGAAGCGGTCCACGCTCACCCATCGGGTGGGGATGACCGCCTCCGGGAGCCGGTCGGCCAGGTGCGCGCGCAGCGCGGCGGGTTCGGCGCCGCCCTGGAGGTAGGCGACGACACGGTCACCGGTGGGTCCACCGACCAGTCGGACCGCCGCCCTGGACACCGAGGGATGCTGGTGCAGCAGCGACTCGACCTCGGCCGGGTCCACCCGGTGGCCGCGCACCTTGAACTCCGCGTCCACCCGTCCGAGGAACTCGATCCTGCCGTCGTCCAACCACCGGACGCGGTCCCCGGTGCGGTACACCCGCCCGCCGCCGGCCGGGTCCAGACCGAGCCAGTCGGGCAGGAACCGGGCCGCGGTCTCCGCCGGACCGCCCAGGTACCCCCTGGCCAGCGGAGCACCGGCCACCACCAGCTCCCCGGGCACGCCGACCGGCACCCGCCGGCCCTCGGGGTCCACGACGGCCACCGAGCAGTTGTGCATGGGCCGGCCCAACGGCATCCGGGACGCGCCGTCGACCGGGCTGGCCTCGTCGTGCAGCACGGTGATCGTGGTCTCCGTCGGACCGTAGGCGTGGACGAGGACGGTGCCCGACCGGTCCAACAGCCGGTCGCGCAGCGACGGGGGGACGCGCTCACCGCCGCACACCGCCAGGCGCAGCCCCCGCGTCGCGTGCTCGTCCGCCCCGGAGAGCAGTTCGTCCAACACCGAGGGCACCAGGTGCGCGACCGTGACCTGGTGGGCCCTCATCAGCTCCGGCAGGTAGGGGACGATGCCGTGCACCCGGTGTTCGGCGACCACCAGCCTCGCCCCGGCCACGAGCCCGGCCAGCAACTCCCACACCGCGATGTCGAACCCGGGGGAAGCCGTGGCCAGCAGCACGTCCCGGGGCCCCAGCGGGTACGCCTCCTGCCACCACGCCATGCGGTTGGCCAGGGCTCCGTGCGGGACCAGCACTCCCTTGGGCCGGCCGGTCGACCCCGACGTGTACATGAGGTAGGCGGCCAGCGCCGGGTGGGGGTCCGGCCACGGCCCCCCGTCGCCGTCGCCGGTCCGCTCGGCTCCGCTCCCGCCGTCGAGGGCCTCGTCGACCCGGAGCACGGGCCCGTCGACCCCGGGGGAGGAGGCGGACGTCAGGGTCACGACCGGACGCGCGTCGGCGACCACCGCCGCCCGCCGACCCGAGGGCCACCTCGGGTCGAGGGGCAGGTACACCCCGCCGGCCCGGACCACCGCCAGGCAGGAGACCAGCACGTCGAGCCCGTCCTCGGCCAGCACGGCAACGGGCCGTTCCGGCCCCACCCCGAGCGCCCGCAGCCGGCGGGCCAGCGCGGCCGACCGGGACCCCAGGTCGGAGTAGGACAGCTGGCGGTCCCCGCGCACCGCGGCCACCCGGTCGCCGTTCTCGGCCAGGGCCGTCGCGACCCGCCGCCACCACCGGCCCGGGTCGTGATCGACCCGGGCACCCCGTTCCCAGTGCCGCCTGAGTTCCGCCATAGTCGCCTCAGGCTAGGAACGGTGTTTATCGGATCCTTATCGGATCCGTTCTCCGGGGAAAACCGATCGATAAGGGAGAGGGATACAAAAAGCGGACGCACACGCACGGGTCTCCCGCTGGAGGATGGCAATGGCGACAGAACGAGAAGGCGCCTTCGAGGACATGTCCCTCGACCACGTGGTGTTCCATGTCGGCGACGCGCACCAGGCCGCCGCGGAACTCGTCGACCGGTACGGGTTGGCGGTGCTCGACGCGTCCGAGGACACCTCCGCCCGGTCGGTGGTGGTCGGCGGCGGCGGTGACATCAGCCTCGTCTTCACCGAGGCCGTCACCGAGGACCACCCGGCCGCCGCCTACGTCAGGGCCCACGGCGACGGGGTCGCCGACATCGCGCTCGGGGTCCGTGACGTCCGCGCCGCCTACGACGAGGCGGTCCGCCGGGGAGCTCGGCCGGTGTCCGCCCCCAGCGAGGACGGCGGCCGCGTCGTCGCCACCATCATGGGTTTCGGCGACGTCACGCACACCTTCGTGCCACGAGGGAGCGCCGCGGCCGCGGCGGGCGGCGCGGACCCGGCACCCGCCAAGACGGGGGTGTACGCGCTGGACCACTTCGCGGTGTGCGTCGAACCCGGGCAGCTGGCCGCGACCGTCCGGTTCTACGAGGACGTCCTGGACTTCCGCATGACCTTCGAGGAGCAGATCGTCGTCGGCGCGCAGTCGATGAACTCCCAGGTGGTGCAGAGCACCTCCAAAACGGTGACCCTCACCATCATCGAACCCGACACCTCCCGGAACCCCGGGCAGATCGACGACTTCCTCAAACGGCACGGCGGTTCGGGCGTGCAGCACATCGCCTTCGTCACCGACCACATCACCGACTCGATCCGCCAGCTCCGCGACCGGGGTGTCGAGTTCCTCACCACACCGGCCGCCTACTACGAGGCGTTGACCGACCGCATCGCACTGACCAGGTACCCGGTGGCCGAACTCGGTGAACTGCACATCCTCGTCGACGAGGACCAGGGCGGGAAGCTGTACCAGATCTTCACCCGGTCCACCCACCCGCGGGGCACCTTCTTCATGGAGGTGATCGAACGGGCGGGCGCGCGGACGTTCGGTTCCGGCAACATCAAGGCCCTGTACGCGGCCGTCGAGGCCGAACTGAGCAGGCAACCGCGCTGAGCACCCCGCCGCCCTCCCCCCGCGCCCGCCCCCGGAAGGGGATGCTGATGGAACCGCTGCGCCTGGCGGACCTGCACGGTTCGCTGGCCGACCCGGTGCTGGCCGCCATGGAGTTCCTCAACGAGGTCGCCAACCGGTACCCGGAGGCCGTGTCCTTCGCCCCCGGTCGGCCCTACGAGGAGTTCTTCGACGTCGACGACCTGCACCACCACCTGCGCACCTTCCACCGGTACCTCGTCGAGGACCGGGGCATGGACGACGCGGGCGCCCGGCGGACGCTGTTCCAGTACGGCCGCACCAAGGGCGTCATCCACGAGTTGATCGCCCGCAACCTCGCCGAGGACGAGGGGGTGCGCGTCGACCCCGAGGCGGTGGTGGTCACCGTCGGGGCCCAGGAGGCGATGCTGCTCGCCCTGCGCGCGCTACGCGCCGACCACCGGGACGTGCTGCTGGCCGTGTCACCGGTGTACGTGGGCATCACGGGCGCGGCGAGGCTGGTGGAGATGCCGGTGCTGCCGGTGCGGGACGGCGAGGCCGGGGTCGATCTCGACGACCTGGTGGCGGTGGTCCGGCGGGCGCGCCGGGAGGGGCTGCGGCCGCGCGGCCTCTACGTGGTCCCCGACTTCGCGAACCCGTCCGGGGCCTGCCTGGACCTCGCGACGCGGCGGGAACTGATCCGCACCGCCGAACGGGAGGACCTGCTGGTCCTGGAGGACAACCCCTACCGCCTGTTCGGGTCGGCAGACGAACGACCGCCCACGCTGCGGGCGCTCGGCGGGAACCGGGTGATCTCGTTGGGTTCCTACGCCAAGACCGGGTTCCCCGGCGCCCGCGTGGGCTACGCCGTCGCCGACCAGCCGGTCGACGTCGGCGGCGGGCGCACCGTCCCGTTGGCCGACCAGCTGTCCAGGCTCAAGAGCATGGTCACCGTCAACACCCCGCCGGTCGCCCAGGCGGTGATCGGCGGACTGCTCCTCGACCACGGCCTCAGCCTCGTGAAGGCCAACACCCGGGAGATCGAGGTGTACCGCCGCAACCGGGACCTGGTGCTCGACGGTCTCGCCGCCCGGCTTCCCCGGGCGGCGGAGCTGGGGGTGAGCTGGAACCGGCCCAGCGGGGGCTTCTTCATCGTCGTGACCGTGCCGTTCCCGGTGGACGACGCCCTGCTGGAGCGGTCCGCGCGCGAACACCGCGTGCTGTGGACACCGATGCACCACTTCTACGGGGACGGCAGGCCGTTGCCGCACCTGCGGCTGTCGGTGAGCCTGCTGACCCCCGAGCGGATCGAGGACGGGCTGGACCGCCTGGCCGCGTTCCTCACCGAACACGCGGAGGCGGCCCGTGAGGGAGGCGGTCGCTGACCGGGCGCACCCGGGGTCGGCGGCGGTACCCGCTCACGCCGCCGACTCCCGGCGCGTCCCGTGGGAACGCGCCCCGCCCACCGCCAGCCACGCCACCGCGCAGCAGGCGACGAGCACCGGCCAGGGCCACACCGGCCCCCGCGCCAACAGGCTGGTGAACAGCACCGGCGCCACCACCATCGCCACACCCCAGGACATCTGGTGCACCCCGAGGTAGCGGCCCCGCATCTCCTCCGGCGCCAGGCGCGCCGCGAACGCGGAACTCGTCGGCGCGAAGAGCAGCTCCGCCGAGGTGAACACCACGATCCCGAGGAACAGCATGACCAGGGCCGCCGGTGGCGGCAGCAGGGCCGACGCCCCCAGCACGAGGAAGGACACCGCCCACAGCACCGAGGCCAACCGGAGCACGCCCGTCTCGGCCCGCTTCTCGGTCCACCGGACCACCGGCGGCTGGGCCACGACCACCAGCACCGTGTTGACGGTGTACAACGCTCCCGGCAGCCACGCGTGGGCCGGCATCGTCACCCCCACGAAGGCGGGCACCAACAGGATGATCGCGTACACGGCGACCACGAAGAACGCGTTGGCCACCACCAACAGCGTGAACGGGCGGTCCCGCAGCACCCGCAGGTACCCGCCGGTCGCCCGGGGCCGCGCCACCGCCGCGCGCCGACCCGCCAGGGCGTGGGCCTTGGGCCAGGTCCCGATGAGCAGGGCCACGAACAGGTAGATGACCGCGTTGGTCACCGCCAGCGCGTGGTACCCGATGTCACCGAACCCGACGACCGCCGCGGCGATCATCGCCCCCACACCCAGCGAGGCGTTGCGGGCCGACCGGATCAGCCCGAACCACCTCGGCTGCTGTTCGATCCCCACCAGGGACACCACCAGGGTTCCCTGGGCGGGCAACCAGGCGCCGTCGGCCCAGTAGATCAACGCCGCCGCCAGCACCAGCTGCCACGGCGTCTCCACCCACAGGTAGGACACGAAACCGAGGCAGCGCAGCAGGTTGCAGCCCACGATCACGGCCGGCGCGCCGAACCGGTCCACCAGCGGACCGCTCAACACCCCGGCCGGAACCCCCGCGAGCGCGGCGATCGACAGCGCGGTACCGATGGCGACCAGGCCGAGGTCGGTGACGGCCAGGAAGTACGGAATGGTGAAGGGCAGGAACATGCCACTGCCGAGGCTTTCCACCCCCGCCGAGCCCGCGAGCCGACCCAGTCCCCGCAGCCGAGGGAATCCGAACCGTTCCGCGCTCCGGGAAATCACCACGGCCGGCAGGATATCCACCGGAAAACAATGTTGACAATGATAACGAAACGAAAAGACGCGTCGTTAGGATGCCGGGAAAAACGTCTGCGCGGAGGTAGTGGCGTGCTGGGAGAAAACGAGGACACCGCCGAGTTCGAGGTCGTCGTCAACGACGAGGAACAGTATTCCGTGTGGCCGGTCGGACGGGAGGTCCCGGCCGGGTGGCGTGCCGTGGGCCAGCGGGGTCCGAAACGGCACTGCCTGGCCTGGATCGACGAGAACTGGACGGACATGCGGCCGCGCGCCCTCCGCGCGGCGCTCGCCGGCACCGGCACCGCCGGGACGGGAGAGCCGGCTTGACCGGACCCACCGGCCCACCGCGTGTCCCGCTGATCACCGCCCCGACCCGCGTCCAGCGGATCACCGGTGTGGCCCGCCGTCCGATCCACCTCAAACGCGACGACGAGAACTCGCCGGTCTTCGGTGGCTGCAAGACCAGGGCGCTGGAGTTCGTCCTGGGGGCCGCGTTGGCCGAGGGAGCGACCGCGGTGCTCACCGCGGGCACCGCCGGCTCCAACCACGTCGCCGCGACGGCCCTGCACGCGGCCGGTCTCGGGCTTCCGGTCACCGCGTTGGTGCTGCCCCAGGAACCCGGCCCGCTGGTGTCCCGGAACCTGCGGCTGGCGCTGGGCGCCGGGGCACGACTGGAACCGGTGCCACCAGGGGTGTCGGTGCACCCGGACCGGCGGCGACACCGCGAGGCAGTCGAGGAACTCCGCGCGGGCGGCGCGCGGCCCTTCGTCATCCCCTTCGGGGGAGCGGCCCCGGTGGCCGGGAGAGCGCACGCCCTGGCCGGCCGGGAACTCGGCGAGCAGGCGCGCGCCCTGGCCCTGCCCGAACCGCTGCGGGTGTACCTGCCGGCCGCGTCCACCCTCACCGCGGCGGGGATCGCCGCCGGACTGGCGAGCACCGGCCTGTCGTTCCAGGTCACGGCCGTGGACGTGGTGGGGGACGCGTCGGTGACCGGACCGGGGTTGGTGGAGCGCGCCCGGGAGGCCGCCGCCGCCCTCGGCGTCGCCCGCGACCAGGTGCGACCCGAGCATCTCCGACACGTCGACGGGTACTCCGACGCGCCCTACGGGGTGCCGGGCGCCCAGGCGGGGCGCGCCGCCGACCTGCTGCGGGAGGCGGCCGGGGTGGAGGTCGACGAGTGCTACGGGGCGAAGGCGTTCGCCCGCCTCCTCGCCGAGGTCGACTCCGACGAACCGGGGACCCACCTGTTCTGGCACACCGGCAACACCCGGTCCGCCCTGGACGTGCCGTCGCGACCCCTGCCCCCCGAACTGGCCCACCACGACCGTTGACCCCCATCGGAGCCGCACGCGGGGGTCGCCGGCCACCGACCTCACCCTGGCGGCGCGGCCCGCCCGAACCCGACCCCGGGGCTGCCCACCCCCTCCCGGCGCGCCGAACGCGCCCGCCGAGGAACGTCCCCCGCCCCGACGAGCGCGGTCACCGGCACGGGCAGCACCGCCGGCACCGGGCCGCCGGCGGGGCGGGACCCCACCCGCCGCCCGCGCGGGTCCCCGGTCGCCGGAGGCCGGCGGCTGGCCGCCGCCCGGTCGCCGTCCACCACGGGCGGCCGCGCCCTGTGGCGCGGGAGCGCGGCCGGTAGCACGCGGCCGGCCCGGGCGGCCAGGCCGGCCCGGCCGCGTCCTGACCGGGGGAGTGGGTCAGGCGCGCGGTGCCGAACCGGAACCCGCCGAGCCGCGCCTCGAACGGAACGCCGACCTGGTCCCCACGGGGGCCAGGCTGGCCGCGCGGGATGGGCTGGACGGGCCTCCCGGCGCGGTCCGGGTCGACCCGGACCGCGCGTTCGTGGCCGGGGCCTCCGGAAGTCCATCGCCGTGCCGAGGCCGGCCGCCGAACATCCCGACCGGTTCCCGCCTCGGTCGCCGGCCGGCCACCAGGGCGGCCGGCGGCGGCACGTCCCCTCACGCATCCCGGCGCTGTCGATCCACCGTGGCCGGGGCGCGCCGAGGCCATGACCAGCCAACCGCGCGCGCCGGACACCGGGCGGGAACCCCGCCCCACGGGCCCCCACCGTTCGCGTCCCACCGCCGCGCGAGCGGGGCGGACGAGCTCCACCACAGGAGCCGCCCGCGACCCGACCCGTGCGGTCGGGGTGACCAGCCGTCGGGAACACGGGTGAAGACCGTTCCCGACGTGCTGGTCACCAGTCGGAGCTGATCACCAGGTCACCGGGAGCCGCTGGGGCGATCGCAGCAGCGTCCCCTCCTTCCAGGGGACGTCCTCGGCGGAGGTGACCAGCCGCAGGTCCGGGAAGCGGGTCAACAACGACGACAGCGCGACCTGGAGCTCTCCCCGCGCCAGCTGAGCGCCGAGGCAGACGTGCACCCCGCCGCCGAAGGCCAGGTGCGGGTTGGTCTCCCTGGTCAGGTCCAGGACCTCGGGGTCGGAGAACACCCTGTCGTCCCGGTTGGCCGAGTTGGTGCTGGCCACCACCGCCTCGCCCGCGCGGACCAGGACCTCGCCCAGTTGGACGTCCTCGGTGGCGATGCGGGCGAACGCGCCACCGGATCCCAGCGGGATGTAGCGCAGGAGTTCCTCCACCGCCGAGGGAACCAGCTCCGGGCGTTCCCTGAGCATCGCCCACTGCTCGGGCCGCGACAGCAGCAGGTAGACGGAGCTGGCGAACTGGCTCGCGGTGGACTCGTGCCCGCCGACCAGCAGGGTGATGCCGGTCTGCCGCAACTCCTGCTCGGTGAGCCGGTCGTCCTCGTGGGCGGCGACCAGGACGCTCATCAGGTCGTCCCCGGGCTCCCGCCTGCGCTGCTCGGCCAGTTCGCCCAGGTACTCCTCCAGGCCGGCACGCGCCGCCCTGACCTCCTCCCGCGTGTGGGCCGTGGTGGACAGCACCATCGCCGAGAAGTCGCGGAACCGGTGGTGTTCCTCCGGGGGCACGCCGAGCATCTGGGAGATGACCGACACCGGCAGGGGGAGCGCCAGGCTCTCGACCAGGTCCGAGGGCGGACCGGTGCGCTCGATCTCGTCCAACAGGCCGTCCACGATCTCCTGGGTGCGGGGGCGGAACTCGCGGACCCGCCGCGCGGTGAAGCCCCGCGCGATCAGTTTCCGCAACCTGCTGTGCTCGGGTGGGTCCATGCTCAGGATCGAGCCCGTGGGCGCCGCCTCCGGCGTCACCCGGGGGGTGTCCTCCCGCCCGGCCGCGCGGGCCCGGCTGAACCTCGGGTCGGAGAGCACGGTCCTGACGTCGGAGTAGCGGGTCACCAACCAGCACTCGTCGCCGTAGGGCAACCGCACCCGCATCGCCGGCTGCTCCGCGCGCGACCGCGCGTAGCCGGGATGGATGTCCAGGCGCACCGGGTCACCGAAGGGGTAGGAATGGGTGTCAACTGTGGTCACGAGCACTCCTCGTCAGTTCGGGGAGGGAGCCGTCGGGCCCTCTCCGGGTGGTGGTCGGCGAACCGGCGGTCGGGGAGCCCCGCCGGGGACCCTGATCACCGCTGGGGTGGTGGCCGGTCGGGACGCGGGGGCACGGCGGGGGTCGCGTTCCCGTTCCTCGGGGCGGACGAGCCGGCGGCGCACGGCCCGCGAGCCGTCGGAGGCGGCCCCCGTGGGTGGCGGGCACCGGGCCCGGCCGCCGCCGCGCCGCTCGGGAGCCGGGAACCGCGAGGCCGAGGAGCCCGCCGGGCCGTACGCGACCCGGGACCGAGCCCCGCCTCCGGTGACCCGTTGTGTGTGTGGAGGTGCGAGCACCGCCCGCTCGGGGCGGGGCAGCAGGCCGGGATCGCGGATGCGCGCGCCAGAACCGAGTTCCTCGTGCTCATCGGACAGGGGACGGCCGCCCGTCAGTGGCCCACGCCGTCGGCGAGCCAGCTCGCGGCTCCGCTCGGGGCGGGGGTCCTCGTCCGGGTGCCCCGCTCCATCGGGTCGCCGACGGAGTGCACGGGTCGTCCGACGCCGGGCAGCGGTGGGCGACCCGCACGGGGAACGGGAGCGGCCGAGCGCTGCCGGCAGTCCCGCGCGCACCCGCCGTCGCCGGCCGTCCACACGCCCCGGTGGCGCAGTTCGCGCACCATCCTGGGCACGTCCCAGTGCGGCCGGCCCGCCAGGTGCGCCGCGGCGGCCAGCAGCGTCCCGGGAAGTCGCTCGCACAGTTCGACGAGCTGGGCGACGGCGTCCGGGTCCCGGGACACCCGTCGCGGTCCCACGATGCCCCTGACCAGGTCGACGGCCTCGTGCCGTCGCAGGCCACCCAGCCAGAGCGGGACCGTCCCGCACCGGGCGACCAGTTCGCGCAGCGGGTCGCGGGAGGTCACCAGCACGTGGCAGGTGGCGCTGTTCGGCATCAGCGGCCACACCTGGGCGGCGTTCCGCGCGTCGTCGAGCACCAGCAGCATCCGCCGGTCGGCGACCAGGGTCCGGAACAGCGCGGGCCGCTCCTCCCGGCTCGGTACCCGCTCCGGGGGAACACCGAGCGAGTGGAGGAGGTGGGAGAGGGCCGTGTACGGGTCGGCCGGGGACCGGTGCGCGTCGTGGCCGCTCAGGTCGACGAAGAGCTGCCCGTCGGGGAACAGTTCGGCGTTGCGGGCGCCCCACCACACGGCCAGCGCGGTCTTGCCCACCCCACCGGCGCCCACCAGCAACCCGAGCGGTGGCACCCCGTCCCGGCCAGCCCTGCTCCCCAGGCGGTCCAGCGCGGCCACGGCCTCGTCCCGTCCGACGAAGGCCCGTGTCGCGGCGGGAAGCTGCGCCGGCGGGCGGTCGACCGGGGCGCCGTCCTCGTCCCGCAGGATGCGTTCGTGCAGGCGTCGCAGCTCGACGCTGGGTTCCAGGCCCAGCTCCTCGACCGACCGCCGCCGCCACCGGACGAAGGTCTCCAGGGCCGCGACGCGGTGCCCCGACCGGTACTGCGCCATCATCAGCAGCCCGTGCAGGCGGTCCCGGAGCGGGTGCCGTTCGACCGCCTCGGCGAGTCCGGCGACGAGTGCCCCCTGCTCTCCCAGACCGAGTCGGAGTTCCGCCTGTTCCTCGTAGGCGGCGAGGATCCTCTCCTCCAGCTGCGCCGCGGCCTGTTCGGGCACGACCCCGCCGACGTTGGACAGCACGGGTCCGCGTCGCAGCGCCAACGCCTCGTCGTAGCGGCGCACCGCCTGGGCCGCGTCGCCCGCGCGCGCCCTGGCGTCGGCCACCAACTCCTCGAACACCAGGGTGTCGATGCGGTGTTCGCCCGGGTGCAGGACGTACCCCGGTGCGGCCGTCTCGATGAGGGTGCCGTGCACCCCGCACGAGCGGAACGTCTTCCGCAACGCGGACACGCAGATGGCGACCTGGGTGCGGCTGCTCGACGGTGGTCTCGCTCCCCACACCGTCTCCACCAGGCTGTCGACCGACACGACCCGGCCGGCGTTGAGCAGCAGCATCGTCAACACGATCCGCTGACGGGGACCCCCGATCCGGACCTGACCACCTGCCGCGTGCACCTCCAGGGGCCCCAGCATGCGGAAATCCAACGTCGTGGACATCGAGCCTCCGAATCGCAGTACGACGGTGCCGTTCGGAACCGAGGCGGTCGTCAGGACGGGTCGGACCGGACGTACGTGGCCAGCCGCCCGGCGTCGGCGAGGTCGGCGCACCCGGCGAGGAGCAGGGCCTGCTCCAGCTCCAGCCGCAGCAGGTCGAGCACGCGGGTCACGCCGCGCTGCCCGTCGGCGGCGAGTCCCCACAGGACCGGTCTGCCGAGGAGCGCACCCCGGGCGCCGAGCGCCAGCACCCGCACCACGTCCGACCCGCCGCGGATGCCGCTGTCGACCAGCACCTCCACCGCGTCCCCGACCGCCTCGACCACCCGGGGCAGTGCGACGGCGGTGGGGGGCGCCCCGTCGAACTGCCGTCCGCCGTGGTTGGACACCACCACGGCGGACGCGCCCAGGTCGGCGCAGCGCGCCGCGTCCCTGGGGTCCAGGACTCCCTTGACCACGAGGGGAAGACGGCAGCGGCCGCGCAGCCACTCCAGGTCGCGCCATCCCAGGGTCGGGTCGAAGGCCAGCGCGGTGTGGTCCGCCACCGCCGAGGAACCCGCTCGTCCGACGTGCGCGTGGCTCGTCGGCCCGGTGTCCAGGTGCGCGGCCCGCACCGAGCTGGGCAGCGCGAAGCCGTTGCGCACGTCCCGCGCCCGACGCCCCATGACGGGGACGTCGACGGTGATGACCAGAGCCTGGCAGCCGGCGTCCTCCGCGCGGTCCAGCAGTTCCTCGACCAGGCCCCGGTCCCGCAGCCAGTACAGCTGGAACCAGAGCGCCGCGCCGGTCTCGGCCAGCTCCTCGACGGTTCGGCTGCTCAGGGTGCTGACCGTGAAGGGCACTCCTCGGGCGGCGGCCGCGCGGGCCGCCGCCAGTTCCCCCTCCGGGTGGAGCAGGCACTGGTAGGCCATCGGGGCCACCGCGACCGGCAGCCTGGCCGCCGTCCCGACGAGCGACGCGCTGGTGTCGGTGGAGCCGAAGCCCGTGAGGACCCTTGGGACGACGTGGGTGGCGTCGAGGGCGGCCCGGTTGGCCGCGAGCGTGCGTTCCATGCCGCTGCCGCCGGCGACGAAGTCGCGGACCTCCGGTGCCAGGAGCGCTTCCGCGGCTCGTTCCACGTCAGCGAGGTCGACGGCCTCCCGGGGGCGCGGCGCCGTCACGGGTGGGAACTTCTCGGCGGGACTCCTGGAACGGCGGCGGGAGCGCGAACCCCCCGGCGGCCGCCGGCCGCCGTCGGACGAGCGACCCGGTCGGGGTCGGGTTCACGACGGTCGGTCGCCAGTCCGTCGGACATGGGTGTCCTCACCATTCCCCCATCCGCCCCGAGAACGCGTGTGTGTTCAGGGCATGGTTTCTTCCCGCGCCGATGTGGTTGGTCGGTGCGGCTGACTACGAACGAAGAGCTGGTGGTCGGCGCATTCGTGCGGCGATTCGGTGAAACCGTTGAAACGCTAACCAGGGCGGCAAAACCTGTCAAGGGTCGGAAGGCGCGGGTTTATTTCGCGCCGGCTGATCGGCCTGGGTCGTCCCGTTACTCGTTTTCGGGTCGGGTGAAGATCAGGGGGGCGTGTGACCGGAGTGGGTCGAGTGCGGCGAAACCGGTGGTGAAGCGCAATGCCGCCGGTGTTCCGACGTGGCCGGAAGGGGAGTTCGTGCCGGACGCCGTTCGTCGTCGACGAGCGAAGTCAGTCGGCGTGGAACGGGAATCGTGGGGCTGAACGTCGTAGTGTTCCCGGGTGTTTCCGGGGGTTCGACTGGTTCCGATGTCCCAGTCACCGTACGCCCGGTGGGCAGAGCGCCCTCGCGCGTGTGCGGTCGCTCCGCCGGACCGGAACGGCGTCTCGTCGCCACCGCCCCTCCTGGCGTCGCGCTGACCGCTGGTCAGTGGGCCATGCCGGTGCCGTACCCGGGTTGGGGCAGGTGGGGGGGCCTGGAGTGCCGGTGGCGGGCACCGAGGGGCGTGGGTGCGGGGTGGTGGTCCGCCCGCGACGTCCGGTTCAGGTCCGTGTGTGGCGCCGCCGGCGGACGAGGCGAACTCCGGGCCGGCTCCGACCGTTCGCTCAGGCCGGTCGGTCGGGGGAGCGGGCGGCGCGAGCCCGTCCCGCCGTTCACTCCCGTCCGGGCCGCACCGGTTGGCGGACCAGGGACGAGCACCGAGGCGGAGTCCCCGTCCGCCAGGTGGCGCGGCGCCCTGTCATACCACGCCCGCCACGGAGCACCGCCGGTCGGTGAACGGGCGGAGCTCCCGGGTGAACATTCACGGGCTGTTCTCCGCCGGGTGTAACGGCGACTTCCCTTTGTCCGATGCGCATTCCATTCCGCATTCGTACCGGGGCTCGGCGTCCGAAACGGCGGCTGCCGGAAAACCGGTCCCGCCCGCCGGAGTCCTCGCCCCACCTGCTCCCACGGATACCCACCCCGAGGATGTCATCACACACCCGATGCCGCGGTGTGCCGCACCCGGATCGACGGCGTCGCGCGCCCATTCGACTCCGCTGTCGGGAACGGGTGCGCGCCCACCGTCTCGTCGTCGCGGGCGACTCGTACCCGGAACGCCGTGGAACGCGGGCCGGACCGCTCGCCGGGGTGCCGGGATGGGGTGGCGCCACGGCGGCGGCGTTCTCAGCACACCAGGGAGTTGACGATCGTCGAGCTCGCGACGGTCAGTTCCGCGCCGAGGGAAACCTTCATCATCGCGAGACCACCGAGCGTCGCGAGGTAGGCGACCGCGAGTTCGCGCGGCGGGCCGGGGCGGAACCCGCCTTCGCGCTGCCCCCGTTCGACGAGGTCGACGAGGGCGTCGAGCAGCGCGACGTGCTCCTCCATGAGCCTCCCCGTCGAGGGAGGGCGCACCGGCAACGCCACCGCGTGGTTCATCAGCGTGGAGAACTCGGCGAAGCCCTCCTCGTGGGCCACCGCCGACAGGAAGTCCTCGGTGAAGCGGGTGAGCACCCGCTCGGGCGGATCCTCCGCCCGCAGCCGCCGGGCCGCGTCGCGCAGTCCGTCGGTGGCCTGACGGACCAGCGCGTCGAAGAGCTCGTCCTTGGACGGGTAGTGCCGGTAGATCAGCCCCGTGCTGATGCCGGCCTCGCGGGCGATGTCCCGCACGCTGGTGGCCGCGAACCCGTGCCGGGTGAACAGGGCGGTGGCGGCGGTGTGCACCCTGGCCAGGGTCGCGGACCGCATCGCCTCGTACTGGGCGCTGGGGCGGGGCACGCTTCCTCCTTCCGGGTCGGGGGACCAGTGCGACACCCGTCACCGGCGTTCCCACTCCATCGACACGTAGTGGTTGATGCCGCTGAACCTCGTGTGCTTCACCGGTATCCGCTGGTACTCCACGAAGCCGAGCTTCCGGTACAGGCGCAGGGCCGCGACGTTGGTGTCGGCAATGTACTCGAGCACGTAGCGGCGGTGGCCGGACACCCGCATGAGGTGGGTCAACAGCGCGGTGGCCACGCCCTTGCCCTGGTGCGCCGCGGCCGTCCCGACGTACTCGAGGGACGCCGTGTCCGCCGGCAGGTCGAGGGTCTTGCCGAACTCCCTGCTGAGCACGGCCGCGCCGATGGTGCCCTTCACCAACCCCAGCTGCCGGACGAACTGGCGCCTGTCCGGGCGGACGCTCTGCTGGCGGCCGTCGGTCAGCGCGGTGATGCCGGCGGGTTGGCCGTCCACGACGGCGAGGTGGAAGTGCTCCGGGGCCATCATCGGCTCGAACAACGCCGCCAGCCGCTTCGGGTCCTTCGAGAAGTACGTGAAGTCGGCGCCGAAGGCGTCCACGTAGACCTCCGTGACGGCGCGGCGGTGCTCAGCCCCGAAGTCGCGTGCGGGGATGACCTCGATCATCGGTGTCCTTCCGTGGGAGTGGGGCGACCGCTGTCGTCCCAGGTCATGGCGGCCATCATAGGGTGAACTTTTGTTCATTCTATGATGCGGGTGGCGGGTGGGCGCCGCCGGGTGGTTCGAGGAGGTCGCTCGCCAGCCCGCGCGCCTCGGGGCGAACGGGATCAGCGCCCCCGCCCCCGCCCGCGTCCGTGGCGGCTCGCCGGTCACATCCCCGGCTGCTGGTGCCCGCATCCGCGGAGCCGGTGCCGCTCACGGGCCCGGAACTCCTCGACGCGGCGGCGGGTCGCCGCGCTCGCGCCAACCGGAGACGAGGAGGCGGAAAGGCCGGTCGAATCCGGGCGGCCTTGGCCTTGGCGCGGGAGACCGGAGCCCGCGAACGTTCTCGCTCGTCGGAAAGGGACCGTGTTCCGGGAACTCGTTCTCCTCGCGTCCGCGAGACGTCGGAATGGCCACGAAGAACGGGGACGAGCCGGGCTGTGGTCACCGATGGCGGCGAGCGAGGAGTTCGGCGAACCCAGGCCGGACGAGCACCGGAAAAGGCGCCCCGTGCTTCGCCGTCACCGGTGGAGGAGCACCGCGTCGGGGAGCACCAGCAAGGCGCGGCGTCACCACTGACCGTCGGGCACAGCACTGACGCATGGCGGAATGCCACCACCCTGGTCGACATGGCACCGCGCCGCCCAGGCCGCCCCGCCACCTGGTCCGCCGATGCCTCGAGCCGGGGGCTCCTCGCCGTCCCGGCGCACGCTGCCGCCCCGCCCGACCGGCATATCCGGGCCGAGAACGACGACACCAGCCCCGCCCCCGGTGCTCCACCCGCCGCTGGTCGCCGCCCGCTCACCAGAAGCCCCGGTTCGGCGCACCACGTCCCGCGCCGGGCGCCCGCCCGCTGGTACCGGGACGAGCGGCCTCCGCCACCAGTGGCCCCGAACGGCCACGAAGGACTCGAAAGGGAAGGGAGATCACTCCGTCCGACCAATGTTTCCCCGAAAACGGCGCCCGCTGGCAGCGGAACGTGAGAAGAATAACGGCGGTCGCCGCTGTACGGGGTAAGGAAATTCGCGCGGAAATCACTCCGTCGGCCTGGTTCCAAGGTACTGGGACGAGCGAATCGACCGGGTGCCTCCCCTATTCCGCGCGAAAAACGGCCACCCCAATGGGGGTACACAGGTCGGGGGAGAACGTGTGAGATACCAAACATCCACCCGATTTCCCGACAAACGGGGTCACCCAGCAGGAACCCGCGCACCCGGCCGGGGACGCCGGCGGAAACCCCGACTCCCGGAAACGCGCCCACCGGTCGCCCAGCGCCGTCGGCCGTGTCCGCACATCCCATTCCCCACTGTCACCGCGCAGTTCGCGACCGTCGAACGACGACATCGAATCCGGCGGCGTGCACCACGCCGCGCGTACCCAGCAGAGGAGAAGCGATGCCCCCCGCAATGGACCTGTTCGGACTGCGAGGCAGGACAGCACTGGTGACCGGAGCCTCCCGAGGCATCGGAGCGGCGGTCGCCACCGGCCTCGCCGCCGCCGGGGCGGACGTCGCGCTCGTGGCACGGGACACCACCCGGTTGGAGGCCGTCGCCGACCAGGTGGAGAACCTCGGGCGCCGAGCACTCGTCCTCACCTGCGACGTCACCGACCTCGACCAGATCAGGGCGGCCGAGAGGACCACCCTCGCCGAGTTCGGCGCACCCGACATCCTGGTCAACAACGCGGGAGGGATGAGCCACGCCGGTCCGTTCCTGGATCTGGAACCCGACGACTGGAGCCAGGTGCTGCGCCTCAACCTGGAATCCCTCGTCTGGGTCACCCACACCTTCGGTCGTCACCTGGTCGAGCGAGGCAGCGGCTCGGTCATCAACGTGTCGTCCATCGCCGGGGTGAACGGCATCCCCCTGCTCTCCCACTACGGCGCGACGAAGGCCGCGGTCATCTCGTTGACCCGGACCCTGGCGGCGGAGTGGGGGCCCGCCGGCGTGCGGGTCAACGCCGTGGCCCCCGGCTGGACGCGCACCGACCTGACCACGACCTTCTTCGCCGATCCCGACGCCGCGCAGGGCCTGCTGTCGGCGGTGCCCGCCGGCCGGCTCGAGGACCCGGAGGACATGGTCGGCACCGTCGTCTACCTCGCCGGCGACGCCTCCCGCACGGTCACCGGCACCGTGGTGGTCGCGGACAACGGCACGGCCTCCTACGTCGGCGGCCCCCAGCTGCTCCGCTTCCTCGACCTCGGTCGCCTCCCCGTCTGACCACGCATCCGAAGGACTTGCCGTGTCCGAACGCTCCGTCTTCCTCTTCCCCGGTCTCGGCGCCTACTCGCCCGGCGCCCTCCGCCGGGCACGGCGCTCCCACCCCCAGGTGGACGCCACCTTCCAGGAGATCGACGCCGCCGCCGTGCTGGCCGGCGCGCCACCGGTGTCGACCACGCTGTTCGACGGGGAACCCCGATCGATCCGCCAGCTGCTCGCCGAACCCGCCGAAGTGCTCCAACTCGCCATCTTCGGCATCTCCGTCGCCGTGCACCGCGTCCTCACCGAACGCGGAGCACGTCCTCACCTGCTCGTGGGCCACAGCTTCGGTGAGATGGCCGCGCTCGTGGCGGCCGGTGCCTTCAGCCTCGCCGACGGTGTCACCCTGGTGTGCGCCAGAGCCGCGGCGCTGCGCCCCTGGGAAGGCCGGGGCGCCATGACCGCCGTGGGCATGGACCAGGAATCAGCCGGCCACGTCCCCGGTGTGCTCGACGAACCCGAGCTGGTCGTCGCCTGCCTGAACGCACCCCGGCAGACCGTCCTCGCCGGGCCCCCGACCGCGCTGGACCGAGTGGAACGACTCGCCGAGGTGCTCGACGTCCCCCACGCCCGGCTGCACCTGCCCTACGCCTCCCACCACCCCACGATGCGGCCCGCCGTCGCCGACTTCGTGGCCAGGATGGCCGACGCCCGGCAGCTCCCCCTCCAGACGGCCGTCCACTCGCCCGTCCACGGCCGCCGGTACACCGACGACGACGACCTCAAACAGGCATTGGCCGAGTGCCTGGTACTGCCGGTGCGGTTCACCGACACGGTGCGGTCCCTGCACTCCAGGGGCTACACGACCTACGTCGAGAGCGGGGCCCTCAACACGTTGACCAGGTGCGTCGAACACACCGTTCCCGGGGTGCGCACCACCGCCCCGCTCCTCGACCCCGAGGAGGAGGACGCCGGCCTGCGCGCCGCGCTCACCTCCGTGGCCCGGCCGCGCGCCACACCGATCCAGGCCGAGGAGGAGCCGGTCCCGTCCCACCCCGCCCCGGCGCGGGAACCGGAGCCGACGGACGTCCGCCCCGCCGCCGCTCCGCCCGGCCGGGTCCCGCCCCCGGTCGGCGCCGCTCCGGACCGGGAACACCTGGTGGTGGAGCTTCGAGCGCTCTACGCCGAGACCCTGGAGTACCCGCCCGAGCTGCTCACCGAGGACGCGCTGCTGGAGGCCGAACTCGGGGTGGACTCGTTGAAGCAGACCTCCCTCCTGGGCCGGGTCGCGGACCGGTTCGGCCTGCCCGCCGGGGCCGCGGAGCTCCCGGTCTGGGAACTGCCCACCCTGCGGCACGTCGCCGACCACGTCGCCGCCGCCAAGGCACGCCGGTGAGCGCCGCCGCCACGGAGTTCGCCGACCGGGTCGTGGTCGTCACCGGAGGAGCACGAGGTGTCGGCCGGGCGATCTCCTCGGCCTTCGCCCGCCGAGGCGCGCACGTCGTCGTCAACTACTTCCACGCCACGGCGGAGGCACCGCGCCTGGTCGAGGAGCTGACCGCCGCCGGGGCCTCGGTGGAGGCGCTACGCGCCTCCGTGGCCCGTCCCGACCAGGTCGAGCGCCTGTTCGACGAGGTGGAGCGCCGCCACGGCGGCGTGGACGTGCTGGTCAACAACGCGGCGTCGGGAGCGTTGCTACCCCTGGACCAGCTGCACGACACGCACTGGCAGCGGGCGGTGGACACCAACCTGCGGGGCACCCTGCGGTGTTCGAACCGGGCCGCGCCGCTGATCGCGCGTCGCGGCGGCGGTTCCATCGTGAACCTGTCCTCGATCGGCGCCTCCCAGGTGATCGGGAACTACGCGACGGTGGGTACCACGAAGGCCGCCGTCGAAGCGCTGACCCGCTACCTGGCCGTGGAGTTCGCCCCGCACGGCATCCGCGTCAACACCGCCTCGGGAGGCCTGCTCGACGGCACCGTGGCCGGCCTGTTCCCCGACGCGCGCCGGCTCGCCGACCGCGTCCGCGCCGCCACCCCGTTGGGCCGGCGGCTGGGCCGGGAGGAGGAACTGGCAGAACTGGTGGTCTTCCTGGCCTCGCCCGCCGCCTCCTGGATCACCGGGCAGACCGTCGTCGCCGACGGAGGGCTCTCCCTCGGCGCCGCCGTCCTCGGCGCGGAACCGCTCGCCGCGCCCCCGCCGCCGGCCGAGCCGCCCCGGCACGACCCGCCCGCCAGGGCGGACGCCGCGCTCGGAACACCACCAGCCCGGACTGGGGGCACCGCGCGTCCCACCACCACCCGGGCCCGCGCCGACGACGACGCGCGGATCGCCGTGGTCGGTAGCGGCGTCGTGACCCCCGGGGCCGACGACCCGGAACGACTGTGGACCGTGCTGTCCGACGGGCGGAACGTGTTCCGTCGGCCGGTGCTCTTCGACGTCGAGTCCTTCTACTCCCACGACCCCGCCGCCGAGGACCGCACCTACTCGCCGCGTTCCGGCTTCATCACCGACTTCCGCCCCCACCCCCGACTGGCCGCCGAACTCGCGGACGGCTCGCACCAGTCGCGGGAGGCCACGACGCTCTGGCTGCGGCACTGCCTGCACACCGCCCTGGACGGGGTGCGCCGGGGGGTGGCGGACCGCTGCCTCGCCGCCTTCGGCTACACCGCCGACGGCAGCCAGGACCTCGAGACGCACCTGGTGCTGGCCGGGTACCTCCACCGGCTCGGCCCCCGGACCCCGGCCCCGGTCGTCCAGGCGCTCCGGCGCCGCTACGACCGGCTCGGTCAACCAGCGCACGAGTTCCTGCCCCACCGCGTCGGCAGGAACGCCGTCACCGGGATCCTGCCCGACGACACCGAAGTGCTCATGGTCGACACCGCCTGCTCCTCCTCCCTCTACGCCCTGGACCTCGGGGTGAAGGCACTGCGCGCGGGCGAGGTCGACCTGGCCGTGTGCGGTGGTGCCTTCGCCTACACCGCGCGTGACCTCGTGTTGTTCTCCAAGCTCCAGGGGCTGTCCCGCTCGGGCACCGTCCGCTGCTTCGACCGCGCCGCCGACGGGGTGCTGTTCTCCGACGGTGCCGGGGTGGTGGTGTTGAAACGCCTCGCCAGGGCGCGGGCGGACGGGGACCGGGTCCTCGGCGTCGTCGAGGGGTTGGGCCTGGCCGGGGACGGGCGGGGCAAGGCCATCTACGCGCCCAACGCCGCCGGGCAGGCCCTCGCCCTGCGCCGTGCCTACCGGGCCGCCCGGGTCGACCCGGCGGACGTCGGCTGGGTCATCGCCCACGCCACCGGCACCCGGGCGGGGGACAGCACCGAACTGGCCGCTCTCCGGGAGGTCGCCGGGGACGGCGGCTCCGCGCTGCTGTCCTCCAACAAGGCGGTGGTCGGCCACACCGGTTGGGCCGCCGGCGTGGTCTCGGTGTGCCAGGCGCTCACCGGTCTCGCCCGGGGCGAGGCACCCGCGCAGCCCTACCTGGTCGACCCCATCGACGCCGTCCGCGACAGCCGCTTCCACCCGCCCGCCGCCAGCTCCGACCGGGCGCTGGCCGCCGGGAGGGACGGCGTCCGCCGGGTCGCCGTCTCCTCCTTCGGGTTCGGCGGCACCGACTCCCACCTGATCCTCGCCGAGGACGCCGAGGACGCCGAGGACGCCGAGGACGCCGAGGACGCCGAGGACGCCCAGGACGCCGAGGACAGGCGGGCCGCGCCCCCACCACCGGAGGACATCGTGGTCCTCGGCTGGGCCAGCGACCTGCCCGGCGACCACGGCGACGCCTGGCTGCGGGGCACCGGCTCCCCACCCGCCACGACCTTCGGGGAGGACTACCCGCTCCCCGGGTGGCGGGAGGTCCGGCTGCCCCCGGCCACGCTGCGCGGAATGGACCGCACCCAGATCATGGTGCTCCGAGCGGCGGCCGCGCTGCCCACACCCGTCCAGGCGGCCCTCGACACCGCCGGCGACACCACCGGAGTGGTCATCGGCCACCTGGGGCCCACCCGCCGAGCCGTGCACCACGCCCTGCGCTGCTACCTGGGCGACGTGGACCGCGCACTGGCCGGCTGCCCCGACCACTCGGCCCGCGAACGCGACGACGCCCTCGACCGGCTCGGCCACGAGGTGCGCGCACTGGTACCCGCCGCCACCGAGGACTCCTTCCCCGGCATCATGCCCAACATCATCGCCTCGCGGCTCGCCTCGGACCGGAACTTCCGGGGACTGGCCGTGACCGTCGACGGCGGCCCGGACTCCGCGCTCGACGCCCTGCGCACCGCCGAACGCTACCTGCGGCACGGCGACCTCGACTTCGCCGTGGTGGGCGCGGTCAACGGCAACAGCACCGAGGAGCTGC
Organism: Actinoalloteichus caeruleus; assembly: GCF_049311605.1. Classification (NCBI taxonomy): domain Bacteria; kingdom Bacillati; phylum Actinomycetota; class Actinomycetes; order Pseudonocardiales; family Pseudonocardiaceae; genus Actinoalloteichus; species Actinoalloteichus caeruleus. The sequence goes on along the minus strand of NZ_CP186005.1, from coordinate 3,567,824 downwards.
GCCGCGTGCTGGAATCGGCGGGGGAGTCGGACACCCCGGCCGAGGGCGCCTTCCTGGTGGTCCTCGCCAGGGAGTCCACCGCCCGCAGCCACGCACTGCCAGCGTTGGCCCGGCTGCGGACGAGGTTCGGCGCCGCCGACCCGAGCGGCGCACCCCGCCAACACCCACCCTTGGCCGGTTCCGGTCGCACCTACCTGGGCGCCGACCCGCTGGTGGCGCTGGTCGCTCACCTGAGCCGAGGTGGCGGAACCACCACCATCTCCTCCCAGGCCGGGATGGGGCCGCGACTCGACGTCACCAGCCCGAACCCACCAGCACCACCCCCGGTACCCGCCCCGGACACCGAGCCAGCCGCGACGGGCGGCCCGACGCCCCGGGCCCCGCTGACCAGGGTGACCTGCCAGCTCGACGTGGCCCCGCCCCGCCGGGTGCGCCGCCCGCTGCCCGCGCTGCCCGGAGGAAGCCTGGTGGTGTGCTCCCACGCCGACCTGGTTCCCAGTTCCGCGTTGCCAGCGGACGCCACCGTGGTCGTCGCCCCACGGCCGGCGCCGGCCGGCGACCAGCCCACCACCGAGGCACTCGCCGGTCTGCTCCCCGAGACGCGGACCTTCGACCACGTGCGGGTCCTCGTCAGGGTCGGCGCCACCGACGCCCCACCGGCCGACCTGTCCACCCTGGACCAGCTCCGCGCCACCCACGACCTGGCGTTCCTCGCCGCGCGGCGCTGGCGCGGACGGCCGAACTCCTCCTACGCGGTACTGCTGGCCGACGCGCTCGGCGGCGACGCCCTCCACCCGGGAACCGGCCCCTTCACCGGGCTGGTCAAGGCCCTGGCCAGGGAGATGCCGCGGGCGACCGCGTTCGCCGTCGCCACCGACTCGCGGGACCCGGTCGCGGCCCTCGACCTCCTCGCGCTGGAGTCGGCCCGGGCCCACGACCTCGCGGTCGTCGCGCACTCCGCCGGCCGGCGCCGGGAGTACCGGCTCCTGCCCGCCACCGGACCAGCCCCCGCCGGCGGTGCCCTGCCACCCGGCGGGGTGATCGTGGCCGCCGGCGGCACCCGGGGCCTCACCGCGCGGCTGCTCACGCGGCTGGCCGTCGAGACCGCGCCGGCCGCCGTGTACCTGTTCGGCCGCAACGCCCCCGGCGGCGCCGCCCCACCCGACCGGGCCGCGTTCCTCACCCGGCGCCGTGACGAGGAACCCACCGCGCCGGTGGCCAGGCTCGTCGCCGAGCGCGACCGGCTCGTCGCCGCCGCCACCACCGCCCGCACCGTCCGCGAGCTGGCCGACCACCTCCCCGGCGGCCGCGTCCACTTCGTCTCCTGCGACCTCACCGACCCCGACCAGACCAGGGATGCCGTGCGACGCGTCCTCGCCGCGCACGGAGGGGTCGACCTGCTCCTCAACGCCGCCGGCCGCCACAGCGGAGGACGCGTCGCCACCACCTCCCCGCGCACCGCCCGCGCCGTCCGCGACACCAAACTCCTCGCCTACCTGAACCTGCGCGCCGCCTTCGCCGAGCACCCCCCGGCCCGTTGGCTCAACCTCGGATCCCTGCTGGCGGTCCTCGCTTGGCCGGGGGAGGCCGACTACTGCGCCGCCAACGACGTGCTCAACGCCACCGCCCTGTGGCGCGCGGCCTGCCTCGACGGCGGTGAGACCACCATCGCCTCACCCCTGTGGGACGAGTCGGGTTTCGCCGCCGAACCCGTCGTCCTCGGCCTCCTCCGACGGCAGGGCGCGCTCACCGGGGTGTCCGACCAGGAGGGCACCGACCTGGTCCTCGACGAGCTCCGACGCGGCCTGCCCACGCCCCTGGTCACCCACCTGGGCACCGCCGAACGCCGGCTGCTCGCCACCAGCCGCCGCCACACCGTCGAGGTGGCCCCGGACGGGGACGGCCCCCTGATGTGGCGGTTCGACCCGGAACTCGACGACTACTTCCGCCGGCACCGGCTGCACGGCGCGCCCACCCTGCCCGGAGCCTGGGTCGCCGAGATCGCGCTCGCCGCGACCGGCCGCCCCCACCCGGCCGGGCACCCGCTCGTCATCACCAACCTGCGGTTCCCCGCGCCCCTCACCCTCCCCGCCACGACCGGCCGCGCCGTCGCGGTGCGGGTGGACCGGACCGGCGACGGCCTCCGGGTCCGACTGCGCGCCGACGTCGTCGCCCACGGGCAGGTCCTGCGGCGGGACCGGCTGCACGCCGAGGCCACGATCGGCACCGCCGACCACGCTCCCCAGCCCGCGACGACCACGCCGCCGGCTGCCGTGGGCACCGCGACCCGGTTCCGGTACGGAGGGGAGGGCCCCGTCGCGCTCGACCCGCCCTTCGCCTCCCTCACCGACGTCCACACCGGACCCGGGTGGGCGGCGGCCACGTTCCGGCCCCACCTCGACCCGTGGGCCGAACGCCTCGCCGGACTGCGCCTGCCCGTGCTGCTCCTCGACGCCCTCCTCCAGTGCTGCCTCCTCGCCGACCGCGTGCCCGGCGAGGGCACCGGCCTACCCGTCCCGGCCGGCGTCGACCGGATCGAGGTGCGCACCGAGGCCAACGACACCGCGCTGCTCGACGCGCACCCCGACGGCGTGCGCGTCCACGCCACCACGGGAGGGGGCGCGGCCGCCTTCGGCGCGGACGGCCGCCCACTGGCGCTGGTGCGGGGAGTGTCCACGCCGAGGAGGACCCACAGGGAGGAGAGCCGCGATGCGGATCGAGGATGACCCCGAGTTCCGGGCACTGCTGGTCGCGTTGTCCCAGCACGAGGTCTTCCACGACCGCCCAGGACTGGACCACCAGCGGCGCTGCGCCCTGACCTACGACCGGCTGCGGGTCGTCGGCGAGCACCTGCCCCCGGGCAGTGAACTCCTGGCACGATCGCGCCGGCTGTTCATGGCCTTGGAGTGGGCCGCCGTCACCGACCCCCCGCTGTTCCTCGCCCTCACCCTCCACGTGTGCCTGAGCCTGGGCGCCGTCGTCGAGTTCGGCGGGGACCGGGCACGGCGGCACGTGCGCGACCTCGACGAGATGCGCGCCTTCGGCGCCCTGCTGGTCACCGAGGTCGGGCGGGGCAACAGCCACCTCGGCATCCGCACCGTCGCCGACCACGACCCCGCCACCGGGGGTTTCGTGCTCACCACACCCGACGAGACCGCCAGGAAGTTCATGCCGAACGTGGGGCTGCCCGGAGTGCCGAAGACCGGAGTCGTCTACGCACGGCTCCGCGGGGGCGGGCGGGACCACGGCGTGTTCCCCTTCGTCGCGCCCATCCGCACCGCCGAGGGCACCCCCGAGGGCGTCCACGTGGTCCCACTCCCCGAGGCGCCGCTGCTACCCCTGGACTACGCCCTCATCCAGTTCGACGCCCTGCGGCTGCCCCGGGACGCGCTGCTCTCCGACGACGCCCACCTCGACGACGCCGGTGTGCCGCAGGATCCCCTCGGCGGCGGACAACGGCGTCTCCGCCGGTCCCTCGACATCCGGCATGGCGCCTGGGTCGCCTCGGCGGCGGCCCTGGCCGCCGTGACCAGGGCGAGCGTCGTCAACGCGCTCCGCCACAACCGGCACCGGACCACCGCCTCACCCCTCACCGTCGAACGGCCGGTCCTCGACCACCGCGCCCACCGGCGTCCCCTCGCCCTCGCGCTGGCCGACTCCTACGCGTTGACCCGACTGGTGGACCGGGTCAAGACCGCCTGGTCCGGGGGAGCGCGGGCCGACGCGGACGACCCCGCCTGGCGGCCCGGACCCGGGCTGAACCGCACCTGCGGGCTGGTCAAGGCCACCGCCAGCGCCCTGGCCGCGCGGGTCATCGGCGAGTGCGGACTGCGGTGCGGGGCGCACGGCATGTTCCGCCCCGGCCGGTGGGTGGAGTACCAGGGGCTCGCGCACATGCTGGGCCCGGCGGCCGGGGACGGCTACCTGATCACCCTGGAAGCGGCGCGTGCCCTCGCCGGGGGAGACCACTACGCGCCACCGCCCGCGCAGGGCCCCACCGGGCCCCCGACCACCCCGACCTCCTGGACGGCGCTGGTCGCCGCCCGGGAACGGTCGTTGCACGAGCGGTTGACCAGCGAGCTGGGGGTGGCACGGCGACACGGCCAGTCCGGGTTCGACGCGTGGAACGATCGGAGCCCGCTCGGCGTGGACCTCGCCGAAGCCCACGCGGCCACCCTGCTGGTGGAATCCGCCCTCGCCCCGCCGGACCGGTCCGTCCCGGCCCGCGCCGCCCGACTGGCCGCGACCCTCGGCGCCCTGCACGCCTCGAAAGTCCTGCTCCGCCACGCCGACTTCTACCTCACCGAGGGCCTGCTCACCCCGGAGGCGCTGCGCGGACTCGCCGGCGGGGAGCACGCGCTGGTCGACCAGGCCGTGGCCGACCTCGACGCCGTGCCGGACCTCCTCGACCTCCCACCCGGGTCGGCCGGGCCATCCGAGCCCCGGTGAACCCCGCCCACCGGCCGGGGAGAGCCGCACCGTTACCCGCCCCGTCCCGGCACGCTCCGCGTCGGTACTCCCCGCCGCCCGCCCCACCGGGAAGGAGCCTCGCGCATGAACCCGTCGCCGTCCGAGGACACCGGGCCCCGCGCCCTGGGCGTGGCCGAACTGGTCCGGCTCGCCGAACTCCACCAGGAGGAGGCGTGCCGCCTCCTGGCCCAGGTCCGGGAACTCGTGCGGTGCCGCGACGCCATCGACGGCCCCCACCGCGTCGGACCCGAGCGGGTCCGCTGGGCACGGCTGACCGACCGCGAACGGGAGGTGGCGGATCTACTCGTCCGGGGAATGCCCAACCGCACGATCGCCCAGGTGTTGGGCATCTCGGAACGCACCGTGAAGAACCACCTCTACGTGATCTACCACAAGCTGGGCGTCACCGGGCGGACCCAGGCCGTGATCGTGCTCCTCGGGGGGCCACCCGGCTGACCGCGTCGCTCGGTGGGGCGGACGTCCGAGCGGCCCCCGTGACCCCTACCTGGGCTGGGGCGACCAGCGGCGGATCGCGTCCAGCGTCGTCTCCGGGGAGGTGTTGAAGCAGAACCTGACCCCAGGAACGAGGTCGATCAGCAGGTTCAGGATCCGTTCGAAGAGCACGGTCTGCTCGGGATCCAACCGCACGCCCCCACCGATCACCACCAGGTCGAAGTGGCGCCCCGCCACCTCCTCGCGGACCCGCCGCTCGGCCTCCTCCGGGTCAGCGCTGACCAGGCAGGTGGTGTTGTCGATGCCCTCCCGTCTCAGCGCCTCCTGCCCCGACGCGATCCTGGCCGCCAGGGCCTCGTGGTCGAGGTCCGGGTGCCCCGACAGGTCCACCGCGTCGGGTCGCAGCCCGACCGACAGCACCACCGGTCCCCGCTCCGCCTGCCCACCATTCGTCATGCGGCACCACCCTCCGTCGTCCTGTTCTCCACTGTGAACCTATCCGGCGGTGCCCGACCACCGGGTCGCGGAACATCGCCCCGCCGCCGGAGACGCCGTCCCGCACCCTCTCCGGGCGCGGCCGGTGCACCGTCCTCACCCCAACGGTCCAGTCGATCCCGGCCAACCGGACCACCCAGCTCCCGCCACCCCGCGCGATCAGCGGAATACCCGGCCGAGGCGGATCGTTGTCCCTCCCCATGAGACTTGAGGTCGTCCTGCCCGACGAGTCACCGACCATGCCCGCGCGGCGGATCGCGGAACTGGCACGTGCCGCCGAGGACCTCGACTACGACACCGCCTGGCTCCCCGACCACATCCTGCCGCCCGACGAGTACGGGGCCGTCTTCGGCGGCGTGTACGAGCCGTTGGTGACGATCGGCCACCTCAGCGCCGCCACCCGACGGCTCCGGCTGGGCACCTCGGTCCTCGTCGTGCCACTGCGGGACCCGTTCGTGCTGGCCAAACAGGTCGCGACACTGCACCACCTCACGGAGGGACGGTTCGTCCTCGGCGTCGGCGTGGGGTGGAACGAGCAGGAGTTCCAGGCCGTCGGCGCCGAGTACCCCCGGCGGGGAGCGATCACCGACGACACCCTGGACCTGCTCCGGCACCTCCTCGCCGGCGGCGCCGCGCCCTACCGGGGACGGCGGTACTCCTTCGACGTCGGCGTCTTCCAACCGGTGCCGGCGGGTCCCGTCCCACTGATGGTCGGCGGCAACAGCGACGCCGCCCTGCGCCGGGCCGCGCGCCACGGGGACAGCTGGCAGGGCCTGCCCACCTCGCCGCCGGTGTTCGCCGAGCGTGCCTCCGCCCTCGCGGCCCTCGCCGGCGACCGCCACGTCACGCCCACCCTGCGGATCGGGTGGGACGGTGGCGGGCCCGTCGAGCGGACGGTCGACGACCTGCTCGCCTACCGGGAAGCCGGAGCGGAGGCGGTCGCCGTCCACTTCGGAGACCATGAGGGATTCGCCCAGCGGATGGAGGAACTGCGCCGCGCCCTGGACACCCTCTGACGCCCGGAGCGGGCGCCGACGTGCCAGCGGCGCCCGCCCGGTCAGCCGCGCCTCCCGTTCCTCAGCCACGGGTCCCCCGGCATCGGAGCGAGGACTGAAGCTGGTCGTCCGGAAACCGGTTCGCCCCTCGCGCCGCGGCGACCGCCCCGGCGCGCGTACCCGGCGTGGCAGCGCACCACCCACCACCCGCTCGGCGCACCCGCCGCCCCGGTGCCCACTCACTCGGCCCGCGCGCCAGCGGCGTGGTCGCCGGGAGTCGTGGACCGGGCTGGCCGGAGGAAGCGGAGTGCCAGCGCACCCCCGACCACCAGGAGGACCGCGCTCACCGTGGCCGCCAGGCGCATCCCGTCAGCGAAGGCCATCCGCGCCGCGTCGAGCAGCGACGTGCCGACCTCCGGGGGAAGGTCCTGGGCGAGCGCCACCGCGTTGCCCACCGTCCGCGACGCCTCCTGGAGGTGCTCGACGGCCACACCGCCCGAGGCGTCGGACAACACGCGGGACGAGTACGTCGCCGAGGCCACCGTCCCGATGAACGCCATCCCGCCGGCCAGGCCGAACTCCGCGCCGCTCTCCGCGACACCGGCGGCCATGCCGGCCCGCCCGCGAGGCGCCGAACCAACGATCAGATCGGTCATCAGCGCGAGGGTTGGCGTGACACCGACGTAGAGGACGGTGAACGCCAGCACCGTCGAGCCAAGGTCCAGGTGGTGTGAGGTCACGGCCAGGGCTGTCGCCCCAACCGCCGCCGCGAACAGGCCAGTCGCCACGACCGGCGCCGCTGAGGAGTGGCGGACCAGCCTCGGCGCGAGCAACGTCGCGCCGATTCCCAGCAGCACCGACGGCAACGTCCACAGCCCGGCCTCGAAGGGGGAGAGGCCGAGGACCGACTGGAGGTACTGCATGACGAGCAACTGACTTCCCGCCATCGCGGCCACCGCGAGCAGTTGGGCGACGAACCCCGCGCTGAACGGCGCACGGCGGAACAGCCGCAGGTCCAGCAACGGGTCCCGCGTCCTCAGCTGACGCCACCCGAACAGGCAACCCAGGACCAGGCCCGCCGCGATCCATCCCAGCGGCTCCCAGCCGCCCCGGCTGGCCAGTTCCTTGACGCCGTAGACGAACGACAGCACCGAGGCCAGCAGCGCCGTCGCGGAAGCCAGGTCGAAGCGCCCCGGCAACCGTTCCGCACTCTCCGGGAGCACGAAAGGGCCGACGACCAGCAGCAGCACCATCACCGGGACGCCAACGAGGAAGACCGCGCCCCACCAGAGGAATTCCAGGACGAGCCCGCCCACGAGCGGACCCACCGCCTCACCCGAGGTGAAAGCCGTCATCCACACCGCCACCGCGAAGGTGCGCCTCGCCGGAGTCCGGAACACGTCGGTCAGGACGGCCAGCGTCGACGGCATCAGGGTGGCACCCGCGACCCCCAGCAGGGCCCGTGCGGCGATGAGCAGCTCGGCGCTGGATGAGAAAGCCGCCAACACCGAGACCACCGCGAAGGCCGCGGCACCGACCATCAGCAGCCGCCGTCGGCCGATCCTGTCGCCCAGCGCGCCCATCACCAGCAGGAAGCCGGCCACCACGAAGCCGTAGACATCGAGTATCCAGAGCAGCTGCGTGCCGGTGGGGTCCAGGTCCGCGCTGAGGGCCGGTACCGCCAGGTGCAGCACGGTGATGTCCATCGCCAGCACCAGGGTCGGTAGGGACAGGACGGCCAACGCCGCCCATTCCCGCCGCCCCAGTCCGCGCGTGCCCGTTCCGTCCACCGCTCTCCTCCATCACTCGCCGGGGGCCCGGTCCGCGCCACCCGCCCGGACCGCCATCCGATGCCCCAACCGGAGCACGCGAGGACGGTAGAGTCTGACGTGGACGTGAGAGTCAAGGAGGACGAGCGACCGTGAGGATCGGTGAGTTGTCACGCCGTGCGGGTGTGAGCGTGCGCGCGCTGCGCTACTACGAGGAACAGGGACTCCTGCGCCCACGACGCCGGCCCAGCGGCTACCGCGAGTTCGCCGACGGCGACGTCGCGCTCGTCGCGCGGATCCAGACACTGATCTCCGCCGGGTTGAACACCCAGCACATCGCCGAGGTCCTGCACTGCTTCGACGAGGGCGGCGCGGGAAGCGTCCCCACTCCGACCTGCGCCGAGGTGGTCGAGGAACTCGCCGAGGCACGTGCCCGCATGCGAAACCGCATCGAGGACCTCAGCACGTCGGTGGAACTCCTGACCGCCATCATCGACGCGGCCCCCGAGGAGGACCAGGATTCACCGGCCGCCATCGGCGCATGAAGCGTCTCCCCGGAGGACCGGCACCGACGGGCCCAGCCGTCGCCCGTCACCCGACTCCAGCCCACGCCGCCACTCCCGGTTGGGCGCCTGTCCCCAGGACCACTCCACCGGCGGTCCCTCCCCGGGAGCGGGTCGCCCGCTGGCGCCGCCGCTGGTCGTACCACTGGTCGCGCAGCGGCCAGGGGGAGAGCGGACCGAGCTCGCACCCCCAACCCCCGACCCGGACCAGCCTCGACACGGACGTCGACTCCCGTCGCCAGCCCGATCCGTCGCTGCCCAACCGCGCACGGGGTCACGCCTCCCGGTCATCGTCCTGACCTGCTGGCGGAACGGGCCCGCTCCAGAGAACGGCCGAGGACGTCAGGGCGGAGGCACCGGTGGTCACAGCGGCCGAGGTCCAGGTCGCGGCGGTCCCGTCGCGGCTGACGGGCACCGAGCACGGGCGGCCGACCCCGGGGCGACGACTCCGCTCCGCAGCGGTCAGCCGCGCCGCCAGCAGGCCGTTGCCCACCCCCTGTGGCGTGACCTGCGCGGCGGGAAGCGGCACGAGGTCAGCACGACGGGTAGGTCTCAGCGTGCCACCGGAACACCCACGCCGGGTCTCCCGTCAGGCGACCACGCGGTCCCGCGGCTGAGCCCCGAGACGCCACGGCCCTCCCCGGTCCGCGCGAGCCCGCCCCGGCGGGAAGGCCATTCGCCCGCCGGACCGTCCGGATCAGACGGTCGACTCCTCCCGGCTGGCGGGCGTCTCCCCGGCTCGGGCGGTGCAGGTGCGCACCCACAGCTCCCACCCGTTCAGGGCCTGGGAGCAGTTCCACCCCGTCCACCGCCCCGCCTGGGCACCGCTGCTGCCCGCCCAGTCGCAGAAGCTCTTGCTGCTGTGCCCCTCGCTCTGCTTCCAGTAGGGGGTGCAGCTCGCCACCTCGACGACCGACGCCGGGGAACAGACGTCCGCCGGGATCGTGGCCGCCGAGACGGCGGGAGCAACGGACACCACGGCGCCGCCCACGGCGGCGGCCAGCAGAAGTCCCCGGACGGTCGCGCGCATTCGGGTGGTTCCCTTCGTCAGCGGTGCTACTCCTCCAGACCCTGCCCGGGCGGGCCACGCCCGGGAACCGCCGAACGGCCACCTCCCGGGGCCGCCTTCGGCGGAGCCGACCGGACACCGGGGGGACGCGGGCCCACCGCCGTGTGAACGCCGAGCCACCGACGGCGCGCCTCCGAGATCCCGGCGCCCACGGGCGACCCGCTCGCCACGCCGCCGCTCGCCACCGTGAAGCGCTGGTCCGCCGTGCCCGGGCACCCCGGCGGAACACGCCGACGGGGACGAGCAGGACACCCCTGCGCCGACCCGACACCCGGCCGACCAGCGCACCGCCCCGGATTTGATCTCCACCAAGGTCGAGCTCCTACGCTCCCGCCATGAGCGAGCAGCACGCCAGGCGACCCACCCGCCACGGCGACACCCCCACCACACGTCGGCACATCCTGTTGGTCGGTGTCGAACCGGCACTGGTCAACTTCGACACCATCCCGGGGTGGGACGCCGCCTCGGTGCGCGCGGCCCAGCGGACCAACCGGGCCGGGCTTCGGCGGCTCGGTCTCACCGTCCACACCTGCGTCCTCGACTTCGAGGGGACGACCGAGGAGACCCTGGTCGACACCCTCTCCACCAGGGAGTACGCCTGCGTGATGGTCGGTGCCGGCATCCGCGCCGTACCGGAGAACCTCCCGCTGTTCGAACGCGTCGTCAACGCCGTGCACCGCCACGCGCCCGAAGCCCGCCTCTGCTCCAACACCACCCCGAGCGACACCGTCGAGGCCGCGCGACGAGCCCTGGACGCGATCGAACGGGACCAGTAGGCAACCCACCCGCATGCTCGGCCCCGCCTCCAGCGGGCCGGCGACGGCACCGCCCTACCCCACTCCCACCACCCGACCACGGGCAGGCGGGACCAGGACCCGCCTCCTCGAATCCACCCAGGTCATCGAGAGGCTCGGATGACAGGAACGGCGAGGCCTGGCAGCGTGCCGGGTATGACCGGATTCTCCGCGCGCCTGTGGAACGAGACCGCCGCCCTGCAACGGGAGATGACGCTGCTCCCGTTCAACGTCGAACTCGCCGAGGGCACCCTCTCCCGGGACCGTTTCCAGTTCTACCTCGCCCAGGACGCCCGGTACCTGGTGGGGTTCGGACGGGCACTGGCCGCCGCCGCGGCCCGCGCACCGGACGTCGACGACGTCGCCTTCCTCGCCGGAGCCGCCCGGGAGGCCATCGAGGTGGAACGCGCACTCCACGCCGGCTACTTCGCCCGCTACGGGCTGGGCCAGGACGGCCTGGACCGCATCGAGACCTCCCCGACGTGCCTCGCCTACACCTCGTACCTGGCCGCGCTGGCCACCACCGGCTCGTTCGGTGAACTGGTGGCCGGCCTGCTGCCCTGCTTCTGGGTCTACCACGAGGTCGGCACCGACATCGTCCGCCGCCAGCGCACCGGGCCGCCCCGGATCACCGACCACCCCTACCAGGCGTGGATCGACACCTACGCGGACGAGGAGTTCGGGCGGGCCGTCGCCCGCTGCCGGCAGGCCGTGGACCGCGCGGCCGCGTCGGCCGGCGCCGCCGAACGGGCCGCCATGACGAGGGCCTTCACCCGCGCCTCCGAGTACGAGTGGCTGTTCTGGGACAGCGCCTACCGGCGCGAGCAGTGGCCCACCCGGCGGTTCCTCCCCACCCCGGGTGAGCGGTGAGCATCGCGCCCGGTGCTGGTCGCCCCCTGCCCGGACCGAGTCCGCAGTGGAGCCGGCGGTCTCCCCACCGTCAGCGGTCCCGCCGGTGATTTCCGACGGGACCAGCCACCCGGAGCGGCCACGCACCGCAACCCGACGCCCACCGCCCGGCGCCGCCCACGCGGGAAGGCCCACCCGTCGCAGCCCTTCCACGGCGCGAGACGGTTACCGTGCTCCTCACGAAGATCCATTCCGGGAGGAGCGGGCGATGACAGCACGGTTCGACGGGAACGTCGTGGTGGTCACGGGAGCCGGCCAGGGCATCGGCGCGGCCATCGCGCGGTCCTTCGCCGAACAGGGCGCGACCGTCGTCGTCACCGACATCCGGGCCGACACCGCCACCACCACCGCCATCGAGATCAACGCCGCCACCGGGGCCACCGTCCTGGCCCGACCGCTGGACGTCACCCGCTCCGCCGAGGTCGCCGCCCTCGCCGACCAGGTCGTCGCCGAACACGGCCGGGTCGACGTCCTGGTCAACAACGCCGGCATCGTCCTGGGCGCCGCCAGCTTCGACTACGACGACGACACCTGGAACCGCACCCTCGCCGTGAACCTCTCCGGACCGTTCTATACGGCCAGGGAGTTCGGCCGGCGAATGCGTGGCAGGGGAGGGGCGATCGTCAACGTGTCCTCGGTGGCGGCGCTCCGCGCCCCCCGAGCCGACCCGCACATCGGCTACGACGCCACCAAGGCCGGTGTCATCGCGCTGACCCGCTCGCTCGCCGCCGAATGGGCACCGGAGGGCATCCGGGTCAACGCGGTCGCCCCCGGCTACACCAACACCGACATCCTCAAGGCCGTCGGCAGCGAGAACCCCGAGGTGGTGGCCGGCTGGCGGAGCCACATCCCACAGGGACGGCTGGCCGAACCGGTCGAGATCGCCCAGGCGGTCCGTTTCCTCGCCTCCACCGAGGCCAGCGCGGTCACCGGACACGTCCTCGTCGCCGACGGCGGCTACAGCACCTGGTGAGGCACCCCCCGCCGCGTCCCGTGCCCACCCCCCCCGGGGCGGGCACGACGTCAGGGGCGGTCCTCCCACCAACCAGGACCGGTCGACGGGTGACCGCGCTCCGGGCGCACGGTCCACCGACACCCTCGACGTGATCCAAGGGAACGCCGACCCCTCCGGCTCACCGACGGCGGCACACGGGACAGGCGGAGGCGGGCCGCGGCGACACCGGGCCCGGGAGACCGGGGGACGTGACCTCGCCCGGTCGCGCTACCAGGCATCCACGAGGCGAACCCGCCAGGAAGGACACCTCCTCCCGACACCGGCGCCCCACACCCCGTCGCGCGACCCAGGTCGCCAGCCGGAGGGACGGCACCTCCTCCACCCACCGCCTCGGTACGGCGACGCCGAGCACAACCCCACCGCGCCCCCACCCGCGAACCGCCGGCGCCGGCGGCCGGCGCGGGAACGCGCGGGATCCCTGACCGGCGGATCAGCGGGTCGTGCCGGCTGGGGGAGTGAAGGTGCGGCGGTAGGCCAGCGGACTGACGCCGATGGCCGCGTTCAGGTGCGCGCGCAACGACGCGGCACTCCCCAGACCGGACTCGGCGGCGACCCGGTCCACCGGAAGGCTCGTCGTCTCCAACAACTGCCGCGCATGCGAGACCCGCTGCTGGATCAACCAGGCCCCCGGCGGAAGCCCGGTCTCCGCCCGGAACCGGCGGCTGAAGGTGCGCACGCTCATCGAGGCGTGTTCGGCCAGCGCGGCCACGTCCAGCGGGTCCGCGAGGCGGCGCGACGCCCACTCCCGGGTGGCCGCCGTGCTGCCCTCCCCGGTCTCCGGCAACGGGCGTTCGATGAACTGCGACTGCCCGCCCTCCCGCCAGGGCGGGACGACGCAGGAGCGCGCGGCCAGGTTGCTCACGGCCGTGCCGTGGTCGGAACGAACGACGTGCAGGCACAGATCCACGCCCGCCCCCAACCCCGCTGAGGTCAGCACGTCCCCGTCGTCGACGAAGAGCACGTCCTCGTCCAGCTCCACCCGGGGGTGGAGCCGGCGGAAGGCGTCGACGTGCGCCCAGTGCGTGGCGGCGCGCCGCCCGTCGAGCAGACCCGCCGCGGCCAACACGAAAGCGCCCGTGCAGATCGACATGATCCTGGCACCAGGAGGAATCCGTGCCAGCGCCTCGGCGATCTCGGGAGTGAGGACCCCGTCCACCCTCGGCCCCCTCGCCCGCGTACCCGGGACGATCACCGTCTGGGCGTCCTCCAACGCTTCGGGACCGTGGTCCAGCACCGCCGTGTACCCCGACTCCACCCGGACCGGTCGGCGATCCACCCCGCAGACCCGCACGTCGTACAGGTCCCGCTCGCCGCGCTTCGCCGCGCCGAAGATCTGCGGCGGGATCGACAGGTCGTACCCGACCACCTCGTCGATCGCCAACACCACCACCCGGTGCGGTTCCCCATGCCGTTCCCGCGACCCCGGATCACCACGCATGGCCGAATCCTGACACATGTCGTCCTTCCCGCCACTCGCAGGCGACCGCCCGGCACGCGAGGCTGTACCGGTGCACGCGACCGCTGATCCAGCACCCCGGCTCCTCACCGCCCCACGCCTTCGCGTCCCTCCCGACCAGTACGTCGCGCCGGGATCCTCCGTCGCGCTCGTCAGCGCCGCCGCGCCCCGACCACCACCGATGTCCTCATCGCACCGCCACCCGAGAAGCCCGCCCCGTCTTCGAGGAACCAGCCGTGGGACGGTCCTCGCCCGGACCGGAGCGGCGTCGAAGTCGGGTGAGGAGCCCCGCTCCTGACGAGCCGGTTCCCGGTGGGGGCCGGCGGAACGGGACGGACGGGAACCAGCGGCGTCGTCGGATGCCACCCGAAGGAGGAGATCGACGGTGACAGTTCCGGAGGCCCAGGACAGCGCGACGGCGCCGTTACCGGGGGAAGCGGACCGCCACCAGGTGCACCGGCGCACGCTCCGGGCCGTGGTCGCCAGCCAGGTCCTCGGCGGCGCCGGGCTGGCAGCGGGTGTCACCGTCGGAGCACTGCTGGCCGAGGAGATGCTGGGCTCGGACCGGCTGGCCGGTCTGCCGGCCGCGTTGTTCACCCTTGGGTCCGCACTGGCCGCCTTCCTGGTCGGGCGGTGCGTCCAGCGGTGGGGCCGCCGCGTCGGCGCGGGCCTCGGGTTCGCCGCCGGCGGGCTCGGCGCGGCCGGGGTGGTCGTCGCCTCGGCCACCGGCTCCGTTCCACTGCTGTTCGTGTCCCTGTTCGTCTACGGCTCCGGCACCGCGACCAACCTCCAGGCCCGGTACGCCGGCACCGACCTCGCGCCCCCGTCCCGCCGGGGAGCGGCGATCAGCGTGGCGATGGTGTCCACCACGCTCGGCGCGGTCGCCGGCCCGAACCTCGTCGACCCGCTCGGACGGTTCGCGACGACCCTGGGGCTTCCCGGGCTGGCCGGGCCGTTCCTCCTCGCCGCCGTCGCCTACCCGGTGGCCGGGCTCGTCCTGTTCGTCCTGCTGCGCCCGGACCCGTACCTGCTCGCCCGCGCCCTCCACGAGGCCGAACGCGCGCGGGACGACACGAGGTCGCCAGGGGTGCCGAAACCACGGGTGGGCGCTTACGTGGGGGCGGCCGTCATGGTCCTCACCCAGATCGCCATGGTCGCGATCATGACGATGACCCCGGTGCACATGCGCGCCCACCACCACGACCTCTCCGCCGTGGGGCTCGTCATCGGCCTGCACGTGGGGGCGATGTACCTGCCTTCACTGGTCACCGGGATGTTGGTCGACAGGGTGGGCAGAACCCGGATGGCGGCCGCCTCGGGAGTGACCCTCCTGGCCGCCGGAGTGGTCGCCGCGCTCGCCCCAGGGGACTCGCTCGGCCCGCTGATCCTCGCACTGGTCCTGCTCGGGCTAGGGTGGAACTTCGGGCTGATCTCGGGCACCGCGCTGGTCGTCGACGCGACCGTCCCGGAGAACCGGCCGCGAACCCAGGGGAGCATTGACGTGCTCGTCTCCCTCGCCGGAGCGGGCGGCGGCGCGATGTCCGGTGTGGTGATGGCGACCGGCGGCTACGAGGTCCTCTCCCTCGCCGGCGGCCTCCTCGCCCTCCTGCTGGTGCCCGTCCTGCTCTGGGCGGCCAGAAGGGACCGGGAAGTGACGTCCTGATCGACCACGTGGACCCCGTGTTGGGGAGTGGGGGAGGGCGCCCGAGCCCTGAGCCCGACCAGCGAACAGGTTTCGTCCGCACGCGAGCTTCGCTGGCGGCGCACGCTCAGGCCGGAGCCCGTCGGACGCCCCGCACTCCCGGAAGCCGGTGGAGCCCGGCTCACCCCCGCTCGCGCGGGGCAGACAGGGGCGGGCCTGGACCCTGATGCCGGACGAGCGGCTCACCCCCGCTCGCGCGGGGCAGACCTCACCGGGCAGGACGGCGAGTTCACGCCGGCCGGCTCACCCCCGCTTGCGCGGGGCAGACTCAAGCGTCAGGGACAGCCGGTCAAACGCAGCCGGCTCACCCCCGCTTGCGCGGGGCAGACCAGGCCATCATCCGTGACACGTTCGGGACGATCGGCTCACCCCCGCTCGCGCGGGGCAGACCCGTTCCCGGCCGGTGATCAGCATGACGGTCAGGCTCACCCCCGCTCGCGCGGGGCAGACCGAATCGGCTGCTGGGACAGGTACCCCAGGGCCGGCTCACCCCCGCTCGCGCGGGGCAGACCCTTCCCGACCTGCACTGATGTTAGCTCGTTACCGTTCTGTGATTTTCTGTTGGTGTGGATTCCCGGAGTCGTACGAACGGGGTAGGCCCCCCGTCTCGCTCCCAGCGCAGGACGACCAGCTTCGTCGCGGCTCAGCAGGCCAACCGCGATGCGCTTGCGCGCCTGCGTCACGTTCCCCTCGGCCAGGGAGCCGACACGCTTCTCCTCGTCGGTCATGGGCGTTCTCATCCGTGGCCCGGTCGGTGTCCGTCGCCCGGGCCAGCGGGGCCGCTCCGTCGGTCCGAGGCGCGCCGTCGCAGCACCGGGATGGCGGCGATCTTCTCGGCGGGAAGCCGCTCCCACATCAGGCCCGCCGGGAGTCGCCTCGGGCCGCATTCGATCACCTGCTCGGGGGTGACGATCAGGTCCACGCTGAAGTCGTGGTCCGACTCGGGAAGGTCCTCGTCGGCGACCTGGAGGGCATGCACGGTGGTCGCGATCACGGTTTCGGGGCCGATCCGCCCCGCTTCCCGCAGCAGCGCCACCTCCAGGTCCGAATAACCTGCTCCCTTGCCCAGTCGGATCCCACGCCGGTTCACCGCGACACTGCCGCAGACCACCAGGTCGACGGGCCGGACCTCGTCCACGTCCACCGTGGGGGCGAGGGCGATGGCACGGTGGCTGTCGGCTGCCTGTTCTGGGGGCACCTCGAGTTGTGCGGGGTCGAGCAGGCAGAAGGGGCGTTCCCGCGCCAGCTTCGGAACAGCCATGTACACGAGCTTGCCGTCCCGGAGAGCGCGCACGGCACGCTGGGCCTTGTCGGGCACGGTCTTGATGACGTGGGCGGACTTCCACACGGGCAGTTCCGCGAGGCGGTCGGCGGCGGCCCCAGCGGAGATGAAGTTCGGGATCCGGCCGTGCACGTCGGGGTCGTGCACGGCCGCGGCCGCCGCCAGGCGGTCCCACACGTGGGCACGTGCCTTGTCCTTCAGGTCCTCCAGCGGGTCAGCCATTCACTCTGCTCCTCATCCGAAGGTCACCTTCGGGCTCGATCGGCGACTACGGCCGGGCTCGTTTGGACGGTGGTCGTCGGTCCCTCAACTCGAGCCCTTGGGGGAGGCGCCTTCAGCATCATGCGGTGAGTTGTCCAGTGTGGTTTTTCGGGCTGGTAAGGTGTGTGACCACAGACTAGGTGGCGATCCATTTTCCGTGGTAGTAGCATAATCAATGCCCGGCCGGGTGTGGCTGTACGGTCCACGTCCCTGTCTTCACCTCGTGGGAGTTCGATTGCACCGGATCGAAAGCGTAGTGCGTGTCGAGTATTTCGGATTCATGCTCATGGACAGCAGTTGCGATCTGGGGGCTACGTTCCACCGGGAACCCGACACGGTGCCGCCCATCATGGAAGTCTGCGAGAGGGGAATTTATTTCAGAAGTCCGGCAAATTACCACGAGCCAAGGGTGGTTGTTGACATAGTCGGGGCTCCGCTGGGCGCAAACCGCATAGGCCTGACGCCGGGTTCGTGGGGGGTGTTCGAATCCCCATCGGGTTGCGTGATACTCACCTGTATCATGCCATCCCCAACAGATATCTCCTTCCGTTTGCCCTGGCGTGGGAAAACCGTCTATCGGGCACTTCATTCCAACCCTTTGTCCCTTACTGAAGAGACGGTTACCAAGGCGAACGAACGCACGGAGGTTTTCGGAATTACATTGTGGCCAGCCCGGGGAGCGTAACCGGGTTCGTGATGAGTCCTGGGTTTTCTCAGTGGTAGTCGCCCGTGTAGCGAGCCATCGGCGCGGCACGACCGTCTCACTGTTCGTTGTCCAAACCGCGCATGGTCGGGCTACGGACGCAGGAGCGCGAGTACGGCGGCGTGGTAGATCGCCTGGATGGTGGGGATGGTGTTCAGGCGGATTCGTTCGTCGGTGCCGTGTAGGCCGACGTAGTCGACGCCGAAGCCCGCGGTGGCGGGGATGTTCAGGCCGGCGAGGTAGTTGCCGGGGCCGCAGGAGGTCGATGGTGCGCAGCAGGGCGTTGGCCAGGACGCTGTTCGGCGAGATCAACAGCGATGAGGTCCCGTTGCGGCTGAACGAGTTCACGCTCCTCGGCTCGGTTTGGGCAGGCGCAGGTTGGCGCAGATGAAGTCCAATCTGGCGGTGGCGGAGTCGGGGGCGACGAACACCGGTTCGTAGCCGGCGTCGTAGTAGCCCTGCACGATCAGCTCGTGGACGCGGCGGATCTCGCGGTCCTTGGCCCAGACAATGTCGTCGGGGTCCTCGAAGGTGTCCAGCGGATCGAGCACGAAGATCGCGTCGTAGCGGTAACGCCGGGTCGCCTCCTCCAACTCGGTGGTGGGCTTGAGTCCGAAGAAGCCTTCCCAGCCGTAGCCGTCGGGGATGCCGCGGTTGTAGAACCTGGTTCCCCGGGTGTGCGCGGTGTACTCGGCGCATTTCTTTGTGGCGCGGCTGGTCGCCCTGGCCGAGTCGGTCCGGAGCTGCCCGGAGTTCAGCGACCTGTCGCGCGGCGGGTATGACCTTGACTGGGTTGACCTTCGGGGAGCTGATCTCGCGTCGATCGACTTGGAACCGACCGCGTTGAAGGAGTTCATCCTGGCCGACCGGGACGCCCTGCTGGACGAGGCGGGGGTAGCCGCCTGAACCTCGAATCGGCGAAAGGCCGTAGCCGACTCACCGCCGGGCAGGTCGTGAACGCACCTCGCGTGGCCGCTGCGTGCGGACGGCTCAGTCCGCGCTGTGACCGCACCGAAGCGGTGGTGCGTCGGCTGCTTCTGCGTAGAGCTCGATCTCCCCCGTTGGGAGTCGCTCGCCTTACTCACCTGGTGCCAGGCGAGCTAGGAGGGTAGCTGAGCGCGGAGGTGTTCGGTCTGTTCGGCAAGTGCGGCGTGAAGGTGCTGGAGGGTGTCGATCCTGGTTCGCAGGATCTTCAGGCGTTGTTCGTAGACCTCGAGCGCCGGCGCGCAGGGGGACGCGTCGAGGCTGGGCGAGCGAACACAGGAGCCGAACTGCTTGATGTCATCGATGGAGAGCCCGGCGTTGAGCAGGCGGCGGATGTTGTTGACCACAGTCACGACGTCGGGGGCGTAGCGGCGGTAACCGTTGTGTTCACGGTCGGAGACGATCAGCCCGCGTTGCTCGTAGTAGCGCAGGGAGCGGGTGCTGGTGGCCGTGCGGCGCGCGAGCTCGCCGATACGTAGCCAGTCGCGCTGGTCGACAGCTGAAACCATGCGCTCCATTCTGCTCGGTCACGGACAGCCTCGTCGCCGCGATCACGATGCTCCGTGGGCTCGCATGGCGGCCGGGCTTGGGATCGGGTCGAGGACGACGACCGGGATCCGCCGGCGGGCGGTCTTCTCGAAGTCGGCGAATGCGGGGACGAGACGAGCCTGCTCGCCCCAGATGTCCTCGCGCTCCTCCCCCTGGACCACACGGGCGATGGCCCCCGTGACGTCGGAGCCGACCTCGACGACTACCTCGGGGTTCCGCACGATGTTGTGGTACCAGGCTGGTGGTCGCGGGCTCCCGCCGAAGGTAGCGAAGACAGCGAACGCGTCGCGCACCGCCTGGTACATCAGCGGGCTCGTGCGTCGACGGCCGGTCACCGCACCGATGTGGTTGACGAGGATGACCGGGACGCTCTGCCTCGGATCGAAGCTGGGCAGCGGAGGTGGGATCGGACGTCCCTCAGCCAGGTCTTTCTCGGTGCTCCACCGCACGAAGCCGGCGTTCGATCGGAACTCCGACACGATTCGGCGGTTCCAGTCCTGGATGTCGTCGGGCATGACGGCACGTTAGAACCCTGACATCAGCGACAAGGTCAAGCCACCCGCCACACTGACCTTCGGTCGAGGCTCAACTGGCTGCCGGCGGTAACGCGAACGCCGGTGCAACGGGTTCCGGGACCAGGTCCAACGCGAGTGCGGTTGACGACCTGCCGTTTCGTCACTGGCGCTTCGTCGTCGGGTGCCCGTGGGCAACCGCACGAGGACGGTCCGGGCGCACGGTTCCGACTCCTCGCCCTCGCCCGTCCGGGAGGCCGCCGTGGCCGGTGAGGTGCCCCGCCGAATCGGTCACGGTCATGGGAGGACGGACGGTTGGTTCACCGTCCGCCTGATCGCATCCGGCGCCCGCCGCGCCAGCACCGCCCGGGCGGCGTTCGGGCAGGTGCCCGGCCACCTGTTCCCGCCCGCTGCCGGGCTGGTCGATGCGTACGCCGACCAGCCGGCCCACACCAAGCACGACGACGGCACCCGCCCCGGGGCGTGCGGACATCAGTGGAGTGCCGCGACGTCGCCGCGTCCCCCTGGGCAGGAGCGCACAACCCCGCCTACAGCCAGTCGTGTTCGCGGGCGTAGCGGGCCGCGTCGTGCCGGGTGTTCGTGTGCGTCTTCTGGATGGCGCTGGAGAGGTAGTTGCGGACCGTCCCGGGCGCCAGGTGCAGGATCTTCGCCATGTCCTTGACCGAGTAGCCGTCACCCGCGACCCGCAGCACGTCCCGTTCCCGCTCGGTCAGTGGGCAGTCGTCGATGAGGGCCTGCGCGGAGATGTTCGCGTCGACGTACCGACCGCCGGCGGCGACCTCCGCGACGGCGGAGGCGATGAGTGACGCCTCGGAGTCCTTCCCGAGGAAGCCGCGCACCCCCAACCGCAGGGCGCTCCGAAGGGTCCCCGGGCGGGCGTACCGGGTCAGCATGAGCACGGCCTGCCCCGGTACCTGGTCGAGGATGCGTTCCGCCGCGTGCAGCCCGTCCAGCTCGGGCATCTCCAGGTCGAGGACCGCCACGTCGGGTCGCAGCCGTTCGAAGGCGGCGACGGCCTCGGTCCCCGTCCCCGCCTCGGCGACGACGTCGATGTCGCCCTCCAAGGGCAGCAGGGTGGCCAGGGCGGAGCGGATCAGCCGTTCGTCGTCGGCCAGGAGCACGGTGATCGTCATCGTGCCTCCGTCGGGAAGGTGACCGTCAGGGTGTGGACGCCGCCGTCGCGGTCGGCGGTCAGGGTGCCGCCGACCGCGCGAACGCGGTCGGCGAGGGTGGCCAGGCCCCGCAGGGGAGCGGCGTCCTTGATGTCGGCACCGTCGTTGCGCACGCTGAGGGTGTCGGCGCTCGAGGTGATCGTCACCTCGCCGGGCCTGGCGTGGCGCAGGACGTTCGTCGTCGCCTCCCGCAGGGCGAGGGCGAAGTGCGCCTCGTGCGGGCCGGGGTCGTCCTCGGTCCGGTCCACCCGTGTCGTGATGCCCGCCGCGCGGAAGAGTTCGACGGCGTTGGACAGCTCGGTGGAGAAGACGAGCGCGTGGGTGGAGTTGGCGAGTTGCCGTGCCTGCCCGATCGTGTCCGCCACGAGGCGTTGGATCACCTCAAGCTCCTGACGAGTGCGTTCCGGATCCGTGTGCTGGAGTTTGGCCGCCACGGCGGCCTTGAGCTTGATGACGTGCAAGGTGTGGCCCTGGATGTCGTGCAGGTCCGCGGCGAAGCGGTTGCGCTCCCGCAGGATCGACAGCTCGCGTTCGTGGTCCTTCTCGCGTTCCAGCAGGTCGAACAGCCGGTCCTGGGTGTGCGACTCGACGAGGGCCACGATCCACACCGACCCGGTGATCGACATCATGACCACCAGTTGGTAGACGCCGCCGGAGTTCCCGCTGAGCAGGGCCGTCGCCCAGGTCAGGGCCGCGATCCCGAGGCACGCGAGCAGGGTGAGAACGAGCCGGTCGCGGGGGCGGTGGGCGATCCACACCCCGGCGGTGATCGCGAGGCCGGTGGAGCCCGTGAAATTGGAGTAGGTCAGCGAGGTGACCACCAGGGCGAGGACTCCGAGGAGTCCCGACCCGGCCAGGAGCAGCGGGTTCGGGGGGCGGTCCCAGCCTCGGAACAGCAGCGCCGTCGACAGGGCCAGGCTGGGGATCGCGACGAGCGCGGTCCACCACACCGTGGTCGTCACCAGTCCGGCCCCCGCCATCACCACGATCGAGATGACGAAGGACCGAATCTCCCGCTGTCGTATCGTCTGCCGCGCCGCCACCGACGCCTCGGGGGCGGGGGCCGTGTCCTTCCCGCCGTGCGGCGACGGGTCCCTCCTCGTCACTCCGGTGATCCTTCCCGAGGAGCCTGTTCCCCGCTGTTCGTCCGCCTCGCCCCGTTGGCTGGCGGCGGTCCGGCTCCCGACAGGTGACCACGTCGACCAGTGTGCGCGACGGCCGGGCCTGGTGCGCTGGGGACGGCGGGCGGCCGCCGACAAGGTGCTGGGCGACCTCGACCACACCGCCGTCCAGGAACCGACCCGGGACGGCCCGACGTTCCCTCCACCCCGCCAGGACAGCGCACCCAGGTGTCGTCCCACCAGTGACACCGCGTCATGTCGGAGAGGTGACGTCGCGGCCCTACGCCCGGCCGGCCGCACGACGAACACTCGGGGAGCGAGGTACGGCGGCCCCTCCCGGGCGGCCACCACCTCGCGGCACCGTACCCCCAGCATGACAGGAGACCCGCCTACCGTGGAGAGCAACTTCATCACCGACCTCTTCGCCCAACTGGCCGAGTTCGCGGCGGGCGCCGAGACCTGGCAGCAGGTCGGCGTGTTGCTGATCGCCGGTGCGATCCCCTTCATCGAGTCCTACCTGGGGAGTTTCCTCGGGGTGCTCGTCGGCGTGCCCGCCGGGCTCGCGGTCCCGGCGGCGATCCTCGGGAACGTGATCGTCACCTTCGCGCTCATCGCGCTCGCGAGCAAGGCCCGGGTCGCCGCGACCCGCCGGCGGGGCAACGGCGGCGGTGGTGGCGCGGACGCCCCGCGCCGCAAGCAGAAGATCGCCAAGTACCTCGACCGGTTCGGCGTCCCCGGGGTGTGCCTCCTCGGGCCGATCGTGGTGGCGAGCCAGATCACCGCCCCCGCCCTCGTCGCCCTCGGCGCCACCAAACGCAGCGTCTACGTCTGGCAGGCGGTCGCGATCGTCGCCTGGGGCGTGCTGTTCGGCTTCTTCGGTGACCTCGCCGCCGGCTGGTTCATGTGAGACACGGGTGAGGGCGTTCGCGTCGGGGGCGGACGTCCTCACCCCGGGGTGCCGCCACCGCGCCGGTGGCGGCACCCGTGCCCGGCCCGCGCGACCGGTCAACCGGCACCGCGCGGGCCGGGCGCGTTCCACCCCGGACGGGGGGCGACCCCGGCGAACGCTCAGTCGCGTTCGAGGAGGTAACCGACCACCACGGGAATCTCGGCGGGTGCGCCGGTACCGTCGCGCCGCTCGTCGGGATCGGGCAGTTCCACGGGCGTCCCGTTCCCGGTCGACGGGGCCGGACGCGCCCCCACCCACGCGGTGGACAGCTCCGACTCGGTGGCGAGGAACCGCTGCGCCCGCACCCCGGCGGTGGCGCGGCCCTTCGCCGGGTACTCGCCGAACGGGGTCACCTTCACCGTCTCCCCGGTCGCCGTGATCACCACCGGTTCACCGTCCTCGGCCACCGCGCCGAAGAAGACCACCCTGGCGTCGCCCTTCACGTTGATGCCGGCCATGCCCCCACCCCGCAACCCCTGCGGACGCACCAGCGTCGCCGAGTAGCGCAGCAGGGCGGCGTCGGAGGAGACGAACACCAGGGACTCCTGGCCGTCGGCCAACCACGTCACCCCGACCACCTCGTCGCCCTCGCGCAGCGCGATCAGCTCGAACTCGTCGGCCCGGACCGGCCACTCCGGCGAACACACCTTCACCACGCCCTGCCTGGTGCCCAGGGCCAGGCCGGGGGAGTCCCCGATCTGGTCGCCCAGCGGGGCGAGCCCCAGCACACGTTCCCCGGGCGCGAGGGACACCAGTTCCCGCACCGGCATCCCCCCGCGCAGGGAGACGATGCCCGACTGCTGCGGCAACACCGGCAACGGGAGCACGTCCGTCTTGATGCCCCGGCCGTGGCTGGTGACCAGCACGACCTGCCCTCGGGCCGTGGAGTCGACCACGGCGGCGACCGCGTCGTGCCGGACCCGCCCGTTGCGGCGGCGGGCCTCCGCGGCCTCCTCCGACGCCGCGGCCGTCCGGGACACCAACCCGGTGGCGGAGAGGATGACCTGGCACGGGTCGTCGGCGATCTCCAGCGGACCGGCCGGCTTCGACGCCGCCAACACCTCCTTGAGGTCCCCGTCGATCAGCGTGGTGCGCCGCTCGGTGGGGAACTCCTTCGCGATGCGCCCCAGCTCGGTCGACACCAGCCTCCGCAGGACGGCCTCGTCGTCGAGGATCCGGGACAGCTCCGCGATCTCCCCGGTCAACCGCTCCCGCTCCTCCTCCAGCTCCACCTTGTCGTACTTGGTCAGCCGGCGCAGCGGGGTGTCGAGGATGTAGGTCGCCTGGATCTCGGAGAGGTCGAAGCGGGCGATCAGACCTTCTTTCGCGGCCTTCGCGTCGTCACTCTCCCGGATCAGACGGATGACCCGGTCGATGTCGACCAGGGCCCGGATCAGGCCCTCCACCAGGTGCAACCGGTCGGATCGCTTGCGGCGGCGGAACGTGGTCCGCCGTCGCACCACCTCGAACCGGTGGGCCAGGAACACCTCCAGCAGTTCCTTCAGACCCAGCGTCCGGGGCTCGCCGTCGACGAGGACGAGGTTGTTGATCCCGAAGGACTGCTCCAACGGGGTGAGGCGGTAGAGGTCGGCCAACAGCGCCTGCGGGTTCACGCCCACCTTGCACTCGATGACCAGCCGGGTGCCGTTCTCCCGGTCGGTGAGGTCCTTGACGTCGGCGACCCCGGTGAGCCGCTTCGACTTGTTCACCTCGTCGGTGATCTTCTCGATGATCTTCTCCGGCCCCACGCCGTAGGGGAGCTCGGTGACGGTGATGGCCTGCCGACCCCGGCTGCCCGGCAGCGGACCCGTCTCCACCTTGGCCCGCATCCGCACCACACCACGGCCCGTCTCGTAGGCCTTGCGGACCTCGTCGAGGCCCAACAGCATGCCCCCCGTGGGCAGGTCCGGGCCGGGCACGAACTCCATCAGCTTGTCCAGGGGGGCGTCCGGGTGCCGGATCAACCACCGGGCCGCCGCGACGACCTCGCCGAGGTTGTGCGGGATCATGTTCGTCGCCATGCCGACCGCGATCCCCGAGGTGCCGTTGACCAGCAGGTTCGGGAACGCCGCCGGCAGCGCGGCCGGCTCCTCCAACGACCCGTCGTAGTTGGGCCGGAAGTCGACGGTGTCCTCACCGAGCTCGGCGACCAGCTGCAGCGCCGCCGGCGACATCCGCGCCTCGGTGTACCGGCTGGCCGCGGGCCCGTCGTCGGGGGAACCGAAGTTGCCGTGCCCGTCGACCAGGGGCACGTTCATGGAGAAGTCCTGCGCCAACCGCACCATCGCGTCGTAGATCGCGGTGTCACCGTGCGGGTGGTACTTGCCCATCACGTCCCCGACCACCCGGGAGGACTTCACGTAGGCGTGGGTGGGCCGGTACCCCTGCTCGTGCATCGAGAACAGGATGCGGCGGTGCACCGGCTTGAGGCCGTCCCGGGCGTCGGGCAACGCCCGCGAGTGGATCACCGAGTACGCGTACTCCAGGTAGGAGTCCTCGATCTCGGTGTGCACCGGGTTGTCCACGACATGTCTGCCCGGCTGGTCGAAGGCGGTCGGGTCCACCTTGGTCTGCGCGCTGCCCTTCCGGCGTGCCATTGCTCAGCTTCTCCTTGGCGAGGTGGGGTCATGCCCCGAGTCGGTGTCCGCGCGCGGAGGGCGCGCGGAGGGGAGTGGCTCAGACGTCGATCGCCGCCCGGTCGACCCGGGCGGCCGAGCGCACCAGCCAGGCGCGACGCGGCTCGACCTTCTCCCCCATGAGCAGGTCGAGGGCCTCGTCCGCGGCGGCGGCGTCAGCCTCGGCGAGGGTAATGCGGCGCACCGACCGGGTGGCCGGGTTCATCGTCGTCTCCCACAGCTCGTCGGCGTCCATCTCACCGAGGCCCTTGAACCGGGGGACCGGGGTGACCACCTGTTTCCCCGCCTTCTCCAGCCGGGCCACGGTGCTCTCCATCTCCCGCTGGGTGAAGGTGAAGTGCGTCTGCGGCTTCCGTCCCCGCGTGGTGATCTTGTGCAGCGGCGGCATCGCCGCGTACAACCGGCCGTCCTCGATGACCGGCCGCAGGTGCTTCGCGAACAGCGTGATGAGCAGGGTGCGGATGTGGGAGCCGTCGACGTCGGCGTCGGCCATCAGGATGACCCGGCCGTACCGCATCGCGGAGAGGTCGAAGGTCCGGCCCGAGCCGGCGCCCAGCACCTGCACGATGGAGGCGATCTCGGCGTTGCGCAGCGTGTCGGCCAGGCTGGCCTTCTGGACGTTGAGGATCTTGCCCCGCAGCGGCAGCAACGCCTGGTACTCCGAGACCCGGGCCAACCGGGCGGAACCGAGGGCGCTGTCCCCCTCGACCAGGAACAGTTCGCTGCGGGCGACCCCCGTGGTGCGGCAGTCCACCAGTTTCGCCGGCATCGCCGCGCCCTCCAACGCGGTCTTGCGGCGCGCGGCGTCCTTCTGCTGCTTCTGGGTGAGCCGCACCCGGGAGGCGTCGACGATCTTCTGCAGGACGGTCTTGGCCTCGACCTTGGTCCTGCGGTCCTCGGTCCACTCCCGCAGGTGCGCCTCGACCACGGCCTGCACGACCTTGGTGATCCCGGCGGTGGACAGCTCGTCCTTGGTCTGCGAGGTGAACTGGGGCTCGGGGATGCGCACGTGGATGACCGCCGTCATCCCCTCCAGCACGTCCTCGAGGGTGGGCGGTTCCTCCTTCGCGCGCAGCAGCCCCCGGGTGCGGGCGATCGCCGCGTGCAGCGCCTTCACCGCCGCCCGTTCGAACCCCTTGCGGTGGGTGCCGCCGTGCACGTTGCGGATGGTGTTGGTGAAGCACTCCACGGTTCGCTCGTACCCGGTGCCCCAGCGGAAGGCCACCTCCACCTCGGCGCGTCGTGGCACGTTGGACTGCATCACGCCGTTCTCGTCGGCGGCGTTCTCCTTGTAGGTGCCCTCACCCGAGACCACCAGCGTGCCCGACACCGCCCGATCACCGGTGGGCGCCAGGAAGTCCACCATGTCGGGCAGCCCGTTGGGGAAGTGGAAGGTCTCCTCGCTGATGCTGTCCTCGGTGGCCGTGCGCAGCACGTAGGTGACACCGGGCACCAGGAAGGCGGTGTTCCGCAGCTTCGACCGCACCCCTTCCACGTCCAGCGCGGCGCCGGTCTCGAAGTAGCGGGCGTCGTGCCAGTAGCGGATCGAGGTGCCGGTGGTCTCGTCCCGCTTCATCTTCCCCGTGACGTGCAAGCCGGACCGCGGCGTGAACTTGGCCCGCGCCCCGGGGCCGTCGAACACGCCGGGGGCGCCGTGGGCGAAGGACATCTGGTGGACCAGGCCGTCACGGCGCACCGTCACGTCGAACCGGTGGGACAGGGCGTTCACCGCGGAGGCGCCGACGCCGTGCAGGCCACCGGAGGTCTTGTACCCGGAACCACCGAACTTGCCGCCCGCGTGCAGCCGGGTGAGGACCAGCTCCACCCCGGAGATCCCGGACTTGGCGTGCACCCCGGTGGGGATTCCTCTGCCGTCGTCGTCGACCTGGACGCTGCCGTCGGCGTGCAGGGTGACGACGATGCGGGTGGCGTACCCGGCCACACCCTCGTCGGTCGAGTTGTCCACGACCTCGCTGAAGAGGTGGTTGATGCCCCTGCTGTCAGTCGATCCGATGTACATGCCAGGACGTTTGCGGACCGCCTCCAGGCCCTCCAGATGCGTGAGGTCATCGGCCCCGTAGATGGTTTCAGCTGACGCAGTCACAGGGTCGTTCTCCCGAATCGTGGCCGATGGACGTGCCCGCGGACGGAGTCGTCGCGAACTGGCGGATCACCGTACTGGACCATACCGACGGCAAGGGGAGCTCTTCGCCTTCGGCTCTGACCTGGTGGTTGTCCGAAATGACTCCGCGTTGACGGCGACGACGCCCACGGTGGGACCAGCCGGTGCGGGGTCCCGCGAGACCACGTGGTATCGCCCTCGGTCACGGCTCGCGACCCGGGGTGATCGGCACTCTCGGTGAGCACCGTCACGGGAGGGCGTTCCGCGGCGCCGGGGCTCTCCCCGTCATCCCCGGCTCGGGGTGTACCGTTGATCATGACCGGATGAACGATTCTGGTCATGAGGTTCGGAGGGGTGCGGGTGGCGAGTGACGAACGGGACGACGCGGCGGCGAGCGGGGACACCCGCCGGGACCGGGCCGGGCGGATCCTGGACGCCGCCTCCGCCCTCACCCTGCGCTGGGGCTACCAGAAGACGACGATCGACGACATCGCCCGCGCGGCCGGCGTCGCCAAGGGCACCATCTACCTGCACTGGAAGAGCCGGGACGCGCTCTTCCTCGCGCTGCTCCGCCGCGAACGGGCCCTCGCCGCCACCGAGATCCGCGACCTCGCCGCCCAGGACCCCGCCGGTCACACCCTGCGAGGAGTGCTCGCCCACTCCTACCGGGTCATCGCCCGCCGGCCCCTCCTCCTCGCCGTCCTCACCCGCGACCGGGACGTCCTCGGCCGCCTGCTCACCACCGGAGCCCCGACCGCAAGACCACCGCTGTCCGTCGGTTTCCCCCGCTACCTGGAGCACCTGCGCGCCGGCGGCTGGGTCCGCACCGACCAGACGCTGGCGGCCCAACTGTCCCTGGGCACCGCCACGATCTACGGCTTCCTGCTCACCAGACCACTCATGCCGGACGAGTTCGCCATCACCGGCGACGACGCCGCCGAACTGGTCGCCGACACCGTGTGCCGAGCGCTGGACCGGGGCAGCCCGCTCGGCGTCACCGAGACCGAGGGCGTGGCGGCCGCCTCCGCCGCCTACCTCGCCGAGGCCGCCCGCTTCACCATCGAACGCTACGAGAACGAGGTGGCCTGACCCAGGCCGGATGAGGAGCCCACTGGTGGACAACGAGGTCACCCACCCCTTCGTCCTCCCGCTCGGCGCTGGCGGGGCGGACCTCGCCCTCGTCGGCGGGAAGGGAGCGTCCCTGGACCGCCTGGTCAGCGCCGGACTCCCCGTCCCCGCCGGCTTCCACATCACCACCACCGCCTACCGCGCCGCCCACGCCGATCACCCGCGACCGGGTCGGAGGGCGGGGACGGGAGCCGGCCTGGCGGAACCGGGAGCGACCAGGGCGGGAACCGCCGACCCCGGACCGTGGCCGGTTCCCCCCGAGGTCGCCGACGCCGTCACCGCCGCCTACCGGGACCTCGGCCCCGACGCCCCACCCGTCGCCGTCCGCTCCTCCGCCACGGCCGAGGACCTGCCCGAACTGTCCTTCGCCGGCCAGCAGGACACCTTCCTCAACGTGCGGGGCGAACGGGACCTCCTCCACGCGCTCACCCGTTGCTGGGCCTCCCTGTGGACACCCCGGGCCGTCGCCTACCGGGAGCGGCACGACGTCGACCCGGCCACCGTCGCCATGGCCGTCGTGGTGCAACTCCTCGTCCCCGCCCGCGCCGCCGGCGTGCTGTTCACCGCCAACCCGCTCACCGGCAGCCGCGACGAACTGGTCATCAACGCCTCCTGGGGGCTGGGGGATTCGGTGGTGTCCGGCCAGGTCAACCCCGACACCGTCATCGTCGACCAGCGCACCGGGCGGGTCAGCCACCGCACGACCAGCGCCAAGACCGTCCGCACCGTCCCCGTCGACGGCGGCGTCCGCGAGGAGGCCATCGACGACCACCTCGTCCACGCCCCGGTGCTCACCGAGCAGGACATCACCCGGCTCGCCGACCTCGGACGGCGCGTCGACGCGCTCCACGACCACCCCAGCGACGTCGAGTGGGCGCTCGACGACAGCGGCACCCCGCACCTGCTCCAGGCCCGCCCCATCACCGGACTACCCGCACCCCCGTTACCCGCCACCGACCAGCACACCACCCCCGCCAGGCCGCCCTCCTCCGCTCCACCCGAGGACACCACCACGAGGACGCCCGCCGAGGGCCGCCCACCCGCCACCAGCCCCCCTCGACCGCGCCGCCACCGGGGCAGCGGCACCGCCACCCGGCGTGAGGAGTGGAACGACAGCCGGCTCGGCGACTACCTCTGGACCAACGGAAACCTCGGCGAGGCCATCCCCAGCGTCATGACCCCCGCCACCTGGTCCTTCGTCCAGGTCTTCATGCTCCGAACCATGGGCATCCCCTCCTGCCAGGGGCACCCCACCTGGGGGAACATCGGCGGCCGCTTCTACCTGAACCTCTCCACCAGCCTGTCCCTCGGCACGGCGTTCGGCCGCACCGTGGACCAGATGGCCGACACCGTCTCCGCCGTGTTCGGCCGAATCCCACCCGGAACACCCGTCCCCGTCATCCCGCTGCGCCGCTGGGCGACCCTGCGGGAGCTCGTACCGCTGGTCACCGCCTTCCGCCTCCGCCTCCGCATCGCCCACCGCCGCCTCCCGTCCTACCTGGACACCGCCGCCGACCGTTGCGCCGCGCTCCGCGCCCGAGCCCGCACCGCCCCCACCCCAGACGCGCTCCTCCGACTGTGGCGCACCGAACTGTGGCCCTACTGCCTGGAAACCTTCGACATGATGAGCGCCGCCGCCCGGGGACGCGGCGGCGGCAACCGGCTCGTCAAGGTCCGCCAGCGCCTCGCCGAACAGGTCGGAGAAGTCGACGCCAACGCCCTGACCACCGGAATCGCCCACCCCGCCCCCCTGGCGAGCCTCGGCCCCCTGCTCGGCCTCGCCAGCGTCGCCAACGGCGACACCAGCCCCGAGGACCACATCCGCCAGTGGGGACACCGCTGCCCCGACGAGTTCGAGATCTCCCTGCCCCGGCCTGCCGAGGACCCCACCTGGCTCGACCACCAACTCGCCGCGTTCCGCGACTCCCGCACCGACGTCCACGCCATGCTCACCCAACGCCGAGCGGAACACGAGCAGGCGTGGGCCCGCTACCAGCGCGACCACCCCCGGCACGTCACGCGGACCCGCCGCGAACTGCGCTCCTGGGCCCGGCTCGTCCACGACCGCGAAGCCACCCGCTCCGAGGTCAACCGGGCGTTCTGGGCGATCCGCGAGGTCGTCCTCCGCGCCGGCGAACTGACCGGGCACGGCCACGACCTGTTCCTCCTCGAACGGCACGAGATCGAACGGGTACTGGCCGGCGACGACCGACCCCTCGCGGCCGTGCCGGCCCGCCGCGACGCCTACGAGCGGTACCGGGCACTGCCGAACTACCCGACCCTCATCCGAGGCCCCTTCGACCCCGAACGGTGGGCGGCCGACCCGAGGCGCCGCACCGACCTGTACGACGCGGCCACCGCCCCGTCCTCTCCCGAACACCCCGAACCCGCGAACCACCACTCCCGAACCGCCGGAGCGCCACGACCGGCGGCCACGACACCGGAACCCGAGCGGAAGCCCCCGAACCCGATCACCGGTTTCCCCGGCGCCGTCGGCACCGTGGAAGGCGTCGCACGCGTCGTCACCTCCGTGGACGACGCCCAGGACCTGCGGGCGGGCGAGGTGCTGGTCACCACCGCCACCAACGTCGGCTGGACACCACTGTTCCCCCGGGCGGCCGCCGTGGTCACCGACGTCGGCGCTCCGCTCTCCCACGCCGCGATCGTCGCCAGGGAACTCGGCATCCCCGCCGTGGTCGGATGCGGGACCGCCACCATGCGCATCCGCACCGGCGACCGGCTGCGCGTCCACGGCGAACGCGGCGAGGTCCACCTGATCGACCCGCCGACCGAGGGCGGCGCCCCACCCACCGGGGCCTAGCGGAGCGCGGTGCGGTCACCCGGCCGACGGCGGCCCGCCGACCCGAGCCCGCCCCAGGTGAGCCATGCGCGAGGCGCGGTGTGGAAGGCCCGCGTGCGACGTGGACGATGCCGCACCGCCGGCGAGCCGTGGTCGACACGCCGCTGGCAGCGCGCCACCGGCACGGGCCGTCACGGGGCAACGGGGGCCGACGTGCTCGCCAACCCCAGCCTGGAAGCGAAGCTCGCACACGCCGACCGCACCTCCTCGGGCTCCTCCACCGTGAACTCGACATCCAGGAAGGCGAGGTTCAACACCAGCCACTGCCAGGACTCCACGGCCAGGACCGCCCGGGTCCGGTCCGGCCGGACGGCGAGGAACTCCACGTGCTGGTGGCGCAGCACATCCGCGACCGCAGCCACCGGAGCCTCCACGGTCACCACGACGCGGAGCGGGGACCGGGGCGTGATCCAGCGCGGATAGCCCACCCCATCGTCCGGAGGGAGCGGACGAGGCGCGAACGAGGCCTCCTCGACGCGCGGCTCCGATATCCGGTCCATGCGGAACACCCGCCAGTCCCGCCGGCCAGCGTCCCAGGCCAACAGGTACCAGCGCATCAGCTGGTGCATCCGCCGGTGGGGCTCGACCCTGCGGGTGGAGACCACGCCGGCGGCGTCGGTGTAGTCGAAGGTGAGGACTCGGCACTGCTGAAGCGCCGCCCCCACGAGGTCAGCCGAGTCCCCACCCGTGCCCGTGCGCCCACCTGGTTCCCCCGCCGCGTCGACGTCGCCTGGGAGGCAGTGCTCGGTGGTTCGGGTCGCCGGGGGTCGGGTGAGCTGGTCGAGCGCACGCCTGGCGGTGGCAGCGAGGGGTTTGCCGCCGTTCTCGGAGAGCGCGTGATCCGCCGTCCTGGCGGCGGGCGGACCGTCCGCTCCGGCCACGGCCCCGGGGATGGGCGGTACGGTGTTCCCGCCGGGCATGCGGTAGTAGCCGCCAGGGCCGGGTTGCGCGTCCACCTCGTACCCGTAGCCACGGAGCCGCTCGACGTCCCGGCGAATCGTCCGCTGATCGACCTCCAGGAGTCGGG
The DNA here is from genome assembly GCF_049311605.1 of Actinoalloteichus caeruleus. Lineage (NCBI taxonomy): Bacteria > Bacillati > Actinomycetota > Actinomycetes > Pseudonocardiales > Pseudonocardiaceae > Actinoalloteichus > Actinoalloteichus caeruleus. The sequence goes on along the minus strand of NZ_CP186005.1, from coordinate 3,534,807 downwards.
CGAGTTCCTCGCCGGGGACGGGTTGCCCGTTCCGCAGGGCTGCCAGCAGAGCGAGGGAACGCTGGGTCACATCGGCCACGAGCCCCAGTGTTGCCGAATTCAGGGCAGTTCCTGACCTGAATTCGGGATCGGATGGTCTGCGGACGTCGGAGGGCCGCCGTTATCTGTGGTCCGCGCCGCCGAACGACGGGCCGCTCCGGTCGCATGCGTCGGTGGTCGTGCCGGCCTGTCTCCGTGGTTCGCCGCACGAAGGGGCGAGAACTCGCAGGTCGGGGATTGTGCGGGGGAGTGGGTGACCGCAGGGGAAGGCGGCAGCGGCCGTTGTCGTGGATTTTCCACCAGGCATGGCGTGATGTGGTGGAAGACGGGAATTGCGGACAGTTTCGTGCTCGTGGGCGCCGCGTGGTCGAGCGGAGCGGATGTCCTCGCGGTCGCGAGAGGACGACGGCAGGCCGTGGGGACGCCTGGTGGAGTCGTTAAGGGCCTGCTGGAGGGCTGTGGCGGGTGGACGGGATACTGTGGGCAGGGAGGATCTGCGGGATGCGGGAGACCGTCGGGAAAGTGAATGAGAATCGGTCGTGTCGCTCGTAACGCCGCAGGTCAAGAAGTGTCGTCCCCGCGCACGCGGGGCTGTTCCCCGCTGATCTCACGCATCACCGCCGGCACGTCCGTCGTCCCCGCGCACGCGGGGCTGTTCCCGCCGCTGCCTGCGCGCGGGCACGGGATGGTGAGTCGTCCCCGCGCACGCGGGGCTGTTCCCGCCAGCCACGGATACAGCCTGACTTCCGACATGTCGTCCCCGCGCACGCGGGGCTGTTCCCCTCGGACAGCACCGGGGTGGGGTTCCACTCGTCGCCGTCCCCGCGCACGCGGGGCTGTTCCGGCCGGGATCACCCCGGAGTACTTCTCCCGGGTGTCGTCCCCGCGCACGCGGGGCTGTTCCGCCCCCGAAGAACGACCCCAGCAGCAAGCCCCCGTCGTCCCCGCGCACGCGGGGCTGTTCCACGGCCATTGTGGCCAGCTTCGAACTGATCGGGGTCGTCCCCGCGCACGCGGGGCTGTTCCGCTTCCGGACCGCCTCGTCCGACAGGACCGTCGGTCGTCCCCGCGCACGCGGGGCTGTTCCCCCGCAGCGCTGTCGCCCCCGCCCCGAGCTCGGGTCGTCCCCGCGCACGCGGGGCTGTTCCCTTGGGAGTCCGCTGGGGGAGTTGGTCACGGTGGTCGTCCCCGCGCACGCGGGGCTGTTCCCGCCTCGTCCGAGACCGCCTCGCCCGACAGCTCGTCGTCCCCGCGCACGCGGGGCTGTTCCGTTGCGCGGCCGCAGATCCGCCCCACCGCCCCCGGTCGTCCCCGCGCACGCGGGGCTGTTCCTGACCGCGCGGCAGCTTGTCGGGCGCCTGCTGTGTCGTCCCCGCGCACGCGGGGCTGTTCCCACCGGGTGCCGGCCGAGCTCCTCACCCCAGCGGTCGTCCCCGCGCACGCGGGGCTGTTCCCACGGCGAACACGACCGCTTCCCTGAGGCGGAGGTCGTCCCCGCGCACGCGGGGCTGTTCCCACCGGGTGCCGGCCGAGCTCCTCACCCCAGCGGTCGTCCCCGCGCACGCGGGGCTGTTCCGCCGCTGGCCGAGGCCCAGGCTGACGCCTGCGCCGTCGTCCCCGCGCACGCGGGGCTGTTCCGGCCAAGGGTCGGGAGTGGGGGCGGGTAGCGATGTCGTCCCCGCGCACGCGGGGCTGTTCCGCGGCGCCGGGTCCGGACGGCGGGGTCCCTGCGGTCGTCCCCGCGCACGCGGGGCTGTTCCCCGCTCCGGGCCGCCGCCGTCCGACCACTCGTGGTCGTCCCCGCGCACGCGGGGCTGTTCCGGTCGCCGGAATCCCGATCACCCGGGTCGAGGAGTGTCGTCCCCGCGCACGCGGGGCTGTTCCCAACGCGTCCGAGACTTGTGACCAGGGCGAGACGTCGTCCCCGCGCACGCGGGGCTGTTCCTCGAGCGCGGCCGCGGCCTCGCGTTTCGTGAGGTGTCGTCCCCGCGCACGCGGGGCTGTTCCTCGAGCGCGGCCGCGGCCTCGCGTTTCGTGAGGTGTCGTCCCCGCGCACGCGGGGCTGTTCCTCGAGCGCGGCCGCGGCCTCGCGTTTCGTGAGGTGTCGTCCCCGCGCACGCGGGGCTGTTCCGTCGAACGCCCGGCGTCTGCTGGGCGGGTCGTTGGTCGTCCCCGCGCACGCGGGGCTGTTCCTGGAAGCGGGTGCGTACGGCCCAGCCAGGCGGCGTCGTCCCCGCGCACGCGGGGCTGTTCCCTTCGTGACGCCGTGGACCGTACTGGGTTTGTTGGAGGCCCTGCACCCCAGGAAGGATGAGGAGCATGGGTTCCGCGAAGAAATACCCCCAGGAGTTGCGGCGACGCGCGGTGGAGATGGTCCGTGAACTGGAGGGGCAGTGGGGACCCGGACGTGGAGCCATCGCCCGGGTAGCCGACCAACTCGGAGTGCACCCCGAGGCCTTGCGGTACTGGGTCCGCAGCGGTGAACCCAGCACCCACACCGGCTCGGCGGACTCCACGAATACCGGGGAGTCGGACCGGGACCGGATCGCACGGCTGGAACGGGAAAACGCCGAACTCCGCCGATCCAACGAAATCCTCAAGGCTGCCTCGGCTTTTTTCGCCCGGGAGATGGACCCCCGCCCACCGAGCTGACCGAGTTCGTCGACCACCACCGGGACCGGTTCCCCGTGGAAGTATCCTGCCGCACAGTAGGGCTGAGCGTGTCCACCTACTACGCGATTCGCAACCGACGGACGAACCCCTCCGCCCGGCACCGCCGCGACCGGGAACTCGTTGCGGTGATCCGCCGGATTTGGGAGGACTCGCACCGGCTCTACGGGGCACGCAAGGTCTGGGCGGCACTGCACCGCCAAGGCGTGACCGTGGGCCGCTGCACCGTGGAACGGCTGATGCGGTCCGAGGCCATGACCGGGCTGGTCACCCGGTCCCGCCGGCCGCGGTCGATGCTGCCCGGGCAGGTCGAGGGCCAGCCCGGTGACCTGGTCGAGCGGGTGTTCCGGGCACCGAGGCCGAACCGGTTGTGGGTCACGGATCTGACCTACGTTCGGCTCGGGGAGAGTCGGTTCGTGTATTCGGCGTTGGTCGTGGACGCGTTCTCGCGGGCGATTGTGGGGTGGCAGGTGTCGGATACCGCTGATACGTCGCTGGCGTTGGATGCGTTGGATATGGCGCTGTGGGCGCGGAGGAGTCGTCTGTCTCCTGGTTTGGTGGCTCATTCCGACCGGGGGGTGCAGTACACGGCGTTGCGTTACAGTCAGCGGTTGAGCCGGTCGGGGATCGCGCGGTCGGTTGGGCGTCGGGGTGATTCCTACGATAATGCGCTGGCGGAGTCGGTCAACGCGTTGTACAAGAAGGAGCTGATTTACCGGAAAGGCCCGTGGAAGGGGGTTGCGGACGTCCGCGCTGCTACTGCGGAGTGGATTCACTGGTACAATCACCACAGGCTGCATAGTTGGTGTGGGAATAGGCCACCGTTGGAGTACGAGGAACGACACTGGCGACAGGCCACAGCGGTCTGAACGCACACGAGCGTGGGAGGCACGGCCTCCAACACCACCGGGGCGGTCCATCGTCACCCACCCCACCGGCGCCGTCGTCCCCGCGCACGCGGGGCTGTTCCCACCTGATCAGGGTGCAGGACGAAGGGCCGGTCGTCTTCCCCGCGCACGCGGGGCTGTTCCTGCACCCTCATGATCCAGAGCGCAGGGACCACCGTCTTCCTCGCGCACGCGGGGCTGCTCCTCACGTGACGAGCGCGAGCGACCTCTTGGAGGTGGAGGAATTCTGCGTGCGGCGGGGCTGGGCGGGCTGAGGAAGCTGCCGGCGCAACTACTCGAATGCCGTTATGGTCGTGGTCAACGCCCCAATGCTCGCGACATCGTGATCGCGGAGGATGCGAGCCGGGTTTCCCCGTCGGCGATGTCCCACAGCGCGTTCTGCAACAGGCGGCCCAGCGTCCAGCCAGCAGCCCGGGCGCGGTCCAGGCGCAGTACCTCGGTGAGGAGGTCGAAACGTCGGCGCAGCACCCGTTGTGGGTCACCGCCCGCCACCACGTCGTCCCACCGGCTGTCCAGCGCGGGCCACAGGTCAAAACCGGGGTCGCCCGCGAGTGGCTCCGGATCGATCGCGAGCCACGGTTCCCGGTCGGCGGCGAGGACGTTGTCGTAGTGCAGATCCCAGTGCAGCAGGCGGTCACCGGGTTCGTCGATCAGCTCGGCCACGGCTGAGGCCCATCCGCGCAGGTGCTGTTGGTCGCTCGGGTCGGTCAGCGCGGTGATCGCGGACGGAACCCGCGCCAGCATGTCGGTCGCGATGTCCCGAAGCCCGCGCAGCTCGGGTGGTGCGGCGGACGACACCAACCTGGCCTGGATTTCGGCGAGGATGCTCATCGCGACGTCGTCGTCCTCGATCGAGGACAGCGTTCGTGCCCCGTCGAGCCGCTCCAGCAGCATCGCGCTGCTGTCGGCGTCGTGGTCGAGCAACCGCACGATTCCGCTGCCGTTCCACGTGCGCAACCCGACCAGGGCGGCGGTGGTCTCCTCCCTGGGCATCTGCAACCTGAGGGCGGCGGGGGTGCCGTTCGCCCGGAGCACGGGTAACACCAGGGAGGCGGCTCCCGAGGTCGCGTCGCCGTCCCGCCTCAGCTCCCAGCGGTCCAACGACTGGGTGACCAGCTCGGGAAGCGCGGCCAGCCAGTCCCTGCCGGCCTCGCCGAAGGCCCGCGCGTACGAGACGACGAGGGGTTCGGGGACGTGCACCGCTTCTCGCGCGCTCATGATGGTTCCTTCGCACGCGGTGGTTCGTCCCGGGTCCGTCCGACCGGAACGATCAGTATCGGTGGAAGACCGCTCACGCAACGTGGCGGCGGGTGGCCTCGGCCGTGTCACACGCCCCGGGTCAGCAGGGCACGTCGAGCCTGCGTTCCAGTTCCGCCATTCCGGCCCGGCACTCCCTGGCCAGCGCGCGGTGCCCCTGGAACCGGCCGAGGATCCCGAAGGGCCGCACCGACGCCACGGGGCCACCGACCGAGTGCTCCACCCGCAGCCGGTTCCCGACGAGCGTGCCCGCCCGGTGCCACCGTTCCCACCGTTCGTAGTCGGGGCTGTGGTGGTGGCCGAACACGAAGGCGGGCTCCCCGACCCCCGGCGTGCGGTTCGGGTCCTCCGCCAGGGCGAGTTCGCCGCCGGGCTCCGCCGCCCAGTCCCCGGCCGACACCACGTCCACCCGGGGAGCGCGGGCCTCGGCGTCCGCCTCCCGCACCAGCAGCGCGTCCCGCTGGTCCCGGCGGGGCGGGAGTTCCCGCACCTCCGGGTCCCCGTCGACGCTGACGATCACCCGCGCCACCCACCACCAGTTCTCCCGGCGGGAGAGCAGGCTGTCCGCGCGCAGGCGGGTCGGCGGGTACTTCACCATCTCCTGGTGCAGCAGGTGTTCGACGTACTCGGCGCCCTCCAGGTCGTGCTCCACGCGCACCGCACCGACGGCGACCATCCCCGGCGCGGGTTCACCCTCCTGGCCCGGGCGGCCTGGCACGCAGAACGCCACCCGCCGGCCCGTGAGGTCGTCCGCCTCGGCGAGTCGCGACAACGGCAGCGCCACGCAGGGCCGCCCCTCCCGGGACAGTGGGATCACGGCGGCGCCGGTGGGACCGGACGCGCCCAACCAGCACAGCTCACCGGTGCCCGCGCGAGCCCACCTCTCCGCGAAATCGCTCATCCCGTCCCTCCTGGCGCTCCACCGTTCCGGTGAACGCTTCCGTTGTCAACAATTCGCTCGTCGGTTCTTACCAACCGGCCGATCATTCGGTAGCTTCTGGTACTCGCGCCGGTCGGACAACGGAGAACGCACCGGCAGAGTGGCACAGGAGGTCGCTGCGGATGCCCGCGATCGTGGTCATGCTCGCCGTCATCGCGGTTTTCGCGGTGGCCTACCGCTACTACTCGGCGTACCTGGCGCGCCGCGTCTACGTGCTGAATCCCCGGTACGTGACACCGGCCCACCGTTACACCGACGGAATCGACTTCGTCCCGACCAGCCGGCACATCGTGTTCAGCCACCACTTCATCTCGGTGGCGGGTGCCGCTCCGATCGTCGGCCCCGCCGTCGGCGTCTACTGGGGGTGGGGGCCGGCGCTCGTCTGGGTGGTGGTCGGGTCCATCTTCGCCGCCGGCGTGCACGACTTCGGCGCGCTCGTCGTCTCGGTCCGGCACCGCGCCCGCAGCATCGGCGCCCTCGCCGGTGAGGTGATCAGCAAACGGGCGCGGGGGCTGTTCCTGCTCATCATCTTCTTCCTGCTGACCCTGGTGAACGCGGTGTTCTCCGTGGTCATGGCGAACCTGTTCATCGCCAACCCGGCCTCGGTGCTGCCTATCCTGATGGAGATCCCGCTGGCCATCGCCGTCGGCCAGTACATCTACCGCACCAGGACGGCCGCGCTCGTCCCCTCCATCATCGCGCTGCTCGTGGTCTACGCGATGATCCCGTTGGGCTTGCTCGTGCCGATCAGCCTCGACCCGGTGGCCTCAGCGCTGGGCACGGACGCCCGGACGCTCTGGATCATCTTCATCTTCCTCTACGCGTTCGCCGCGTCCCGGCTGCCGGTGTGGATGCTGCTCCAGCCCCGCGACTACATCAACCAGCACCAGCTGGTGATCGCGCTGGTCATCATCCTGCTGGGGATGGGCATCGGCCTGAACCGCATCGTCGCCCCGGTCGTGAACGACGTGCCGGCCGACTCGCCCCCCTGGTTCCCGTTGCTGTTCGTCACGATCGCCTGCGGAGCCATCTCCGGATTCCACAGCCTGGTCGCATCCGGGACCACGGCGAAACAGATCGACAAGGAAACCGACGCCCGGTTCGTCGGTTACACCTCGGCACTTGGCGAGGGCGGCTTGGCGGTCTGTTCCATCCTCGCCTGCACCGCCGGGATCGCGGCCACCACCATCGAGTGGAACGCGTTGTTCTCCGACTTCTCCACCGCTTCCGGTGGGGCCACCGACAACTTCGTCAACGGTGTCGCGAACTTCGCCTCCAATCTGGGAATCCCGCTGGAGGTCGGCGTCGTCTTCGCCGCCGTGGTCGTCATCAGCTTCGCGGCGACCACGATGGACACCGGTGTCCGGCTCCAGCGCTACATCGTCCAGGAGATCGCCGAGATCGTCCGCTTCCGCCCGCTGGCCCGGAGTCTGACCTGGTCGTCGCTGGTGGCGGTCGTGGTGCCCCTGGCACTGGCGCTGGCACCCGGCGACCTCGCGTTCGGGACGCTGTGGCAGCTGTTCGGCACCACCAACCAGCTCACCGCCGGTCTCGCCCTGGCCGTCATCGCCGTGTGGGTGACCAAGAAGCGGCGCAACCCGCTGGCCGTCCTCATCCCCCTGGTGTTCCTGCTGGTGATGACGTCGTGGGCACTGATCATCAACCTCATCGACTTCGTCCAGGCTGGGGAGTGGCTGCTCGCGCCGCTGGACGCCGTGATCTTCGTCCTCGCGATCTGGCTGATCATCGAGGCCAGCCTCGCGTTGCGCTCGGCCTGGGCCTCACGGGGCCTGCCGCCGGAGGACGACGAGGACGAGGACGTCGACGCGGCGGCGGTCACCTCGGGTGAGACCACGGCCGAGCAGCCGGCCGGCCGGACCCCGACCGACACCGACGAACGATGAGCGGCGCCGCGTCGGACGAACCCGACGGCCGTTCGCGGCCGGTGGGCGACGACGCGGCGGGGACCACACGGCGGCGCCGACCGGCCTCCGGGCCGGTCGGCGACCGCATCCGAGCCGGCCTGCGGGCGGTGGCCGAGTTCCACGAAGCCTGGTTCACCGCCCGGTGGCGGTCCACGCTCCGCCGGGAGGCCCGCGACCAGCAGGACACGATGCGGGCGCTGATGCTCCTCGACACCCTCGGCGTGGACAGCCCCGTCGCCTACGAGACGCTCGAACTGGTCCCGTTCCTGCTGGCGGACATGCACGAGTGGCACGTACGGATGGGCCGCGACGAGTACGACGGACCCGGAGGATGCTGTTGACCCGTCCCATCACCTTCTTCGCGGGCAAGGGCGGGGTGGGCAAGACGACGATGGCCGCCGCCCACGCCCTCGCCTCGGCCGACGCCGGACACCGCACCCTGGTCATCTCCACCGACCCCGCCCATTCGCTCGGGGACGCCTTCGAGACCACCCTCGGTGACCGGCCACGTCGACTCGGACCAACCCTGTGGGCGGCCGAACCCGACGGGGATGCGGCGGTGCGCCGCCGGGTGCGCCAGGTCGAGGACGACGCGGCCGCCGCGCTGCCCCGTAGGATCATGCCGGCCGTGCGGCGCCACCTCGGGCACGCCGCCACCGGGCCGGGCATGGCCGAGTCCGCGCTGACCGACGTGCTGACCGGCTACCTGGAGGACGTGCCCGGCGAATGGGACCGGCTGGTCGTCGACAGCGCCCCCACCGGACACCTGCTCCGCATGATCGACCTGCCCTCGCTGCTGGCCCCGTGGATCCAGGGCCTGGCCAGGCAGCGGGAACGCGTTGTGGCCGCCGACCGCTTCGCCGAAGCCGTGGTCGGCGACCGTGAACCCGAGCGGGACCCGCTGTTGGAACGACTGCACGACCGGCGACGTCGCCTCGAACGCGCCGCCGAGCGCCTGCGGACCGACGCCGAGGTCCGCCTCGTGCTCGTCCCACGCCGCATGGTGCTCGCCGAGACGGAACGGGCGGCCGACGCCCTCGTGGAGGGCGGTTTCACCCTGGGAACCCTGGTGGTCAACCAGATCCCCGAGGACGTGGACGTGTCCCTGCTCCGCCGGATCGAGGCACGCTTCGCCACGCCCGGCGCGGTCCGCTGCGGCCTGGCCGCGTCGGAACCGACGGGTCTGACCCGGCTCCGGGAACTCGCGGTCCCCACAGCTCGGTAACGCCGGCCCGGAACCGGCGAACGCGCACCCGGCGGCACACCGCGCGGCGCGGTGCGCGCCGGGAGGACGCGCGTGGGGGCGGGGCCTGCCCCGGGACATCGGCCGGGACAGGCCCCGCTCGGGAGGGGCGAGGGCCTCAGCCCTGCCCGCGCTGTGCCACCGCCGACAGCACCCCGGGGTCCCGCCAGTCGCTGGAGACGACGCTGGCGTGTTCACCGGCCAACAGGTGCAGCCGGTCCCGCGCCTCCTGCTCGGTGGGGTGGTTGGCGTCGATCGCCGGCGCGACGGAGTGGGAGTTCGTCATCAGCAGGACGTAGTTCCGCTCGTGGTACCAGGCGGTGTCCACCTCGGGGCGCACGTAGGTGGTGGCATTGCCGTCGAAGAACACGAACCACGGGCGGAGCGACTCGTCCTCGTAGCGCTCCCGGGGGTCACCGGCCTCCGCACCCAACACCGCCGGGAACGCCTGAGCCTGCTCGATGCGCCCCTCGGCGGCCAGGTCGCGCAGGTGCCGGGAGTACTCCTCGTCAGTCCACAGGTCGTCGAACGGGTTGCCCTGCTCGAAAGTGCCCGGGATCAGCTCGAACACCACCTTGCCGGCCAGCGTGTCCCGGCTGGGCCAGTTCCCGGCCAGCGCCGCCTCGTCGAGCGTCGCGAACCGGGACCCGTCCGGACGGGTCAGCAGGTCCACCGGACGGAACACGCCGTCGCCCAGGGTGTCGGCCACCAGCGCGTCGAACGCGGCCGGGCCGAGACCACCCCGGTCGTGGAAGCCGTCCTTGAACTCCACTTTGAAGACGATCGGCCGGTGGCCCGGGTTGCTCTCCTGCCAGGCGCGGATGTCGCGGAGGCAGGCGGGCAGGTCCTGGTTGCGGGGGCCGTCGCGCAGACCGTCGGCGTGGGTGGCGCCGACGCAGTTGTTCCGCTGGCCGATCAGGTCGTGGCTGACCCTCCAGCGGCCGAAGAGTTCGTCGGTCCAGACGTCGATCTCCAACATCCCCGCGCCGGAGTCGAGCCCGTCGGCGAAGTAGGGGAAGGCGCTCTGTTCGTAGGCGTTGTGCACGCCGACCGAGGTGGTGGCGGGGAACATCGCGGCCTGGGGTGCGGCCGAGGGAGAGGACTGCGCGAGGGCGGGGGTGGCCGCCACTGTCAGGAGCAGGGGTACCACTGCCAACAGGGGAGCACGGCGTCGCATGAGGCCTCCACGAGCTGCGGAAGAACTGCGTTGTCCGATGTGTCCGAACAACGAGGACACCTCACCCTAGGATTTCGTGAGTAATTTTCGCGAGCCTCCAGCGCAACGGAACATGACGGTGAGGTGACCGACGGTGATGCGTGCGCGGATCGGCGATCCGCCGTTCCCGGGTCGGCGGGAACGGCGGATGACGCGTGCCGAGCTGACGGCGTCCGGAGGGGATCCGACCGCTGGGTGGGCGGGGGAGGGGCCAGAACGCCGGGCGAGTGCGGCGGCGGGCATACTCGGGACGAGGAGGTTTGTGGTGCTGCGGGAGACGCCGAGGAAAGTGAACGAGAATCGGCAGGGCCGCCCGTAAACCCCCAGGTCAGGAAGCGTCGTCCCCGCGCACGCGGGGCTGTTCCTCCGCTTGCCGAGGATCTGCTGCGACAGGCCACGTCGTCCCCGCGCACGCGGGGCTGTTCCGATGGCCCAAATGCTGGACGTTCCGCCTAGGGCGTCGTCCCCGCGTACGCGGGGCTGTTCCTCTCCGTCAGGGTCGAAGACATTCCGCTCGGGCTGGCGGAGCGCCGCCCGCCGCCGGCCTCGGCCCCCGTGCGGGATGGGGCTCCGTCGACGGTGGGTCGGCGGAGCCCCAGGTGGTGGCCCCACGAGGGCGATCCGGTACACACGGGGCACATGATGTACGTCCACGAGGACCTTCCCGCTCACCGCTCGATCCGGGCGGCGCCGAGGAAAGCCCCCGTCATCCCCCGCTGGCCGGTCGTGGCCGTTCGAGGAGGTAAGACGGCATCCCTCCCGAATCCGCTGGAAACCAGGTGGACGCGGAGGGGGCGGTTCCTCCCGAAGACGCTTCCGCGCGTCAGAGTGGAAATCGGCGAACGGTCTCGGGGTGGATGACGAGGCGGACCTGCTCATCCGACATCATCCCGGCGAGTTCCTCGGCGCGGCCCGGGTCGTTGAGGTCCCAGTACCGGGCGGCGAGCCGGGAGCACAGCTCGAGGGCTCCGTCGGGCACCACCTCCACTCGGCCGGCGACCGACACCCAGCGTTCGCTTTCCCCCACGGGGGAGCCGACGACGAGCGAGGCGCGCGGGTCGCGGCGGATGCGGCGCACCTTCGGGGAGTCGGGGCCGGTGAACAGCTGAATGGTGCCCTCGGCGGTGGCCTCGAACCACACGGGCCGGGGCTGCGGCGGGAGCGGTCCGGCCGCCACCGTCAGGAAACCGTGCAGGGGACGGCTGAGGAACTCGAGGTCCTCGGGCGTCAGGGAGCTGGGGGTGGTGCTCATCCTGGTCCTTTCCGGTGGGTGGGAGGCGGCTGCTGGAGGCATCGTCGGGTCGAGGGCGGTTGGCCTCGGGGTGAGCCACCCGAGGTGGTGGGCGAACGGCCGGGATGCCGCCGGGAGTGCGTCACCCCGGCGGTGACCGCCGTCGGCGGGTGGATCACGGCCGCCAGGCTCCCGCCGCGGCGGCCCGCACGACGTAGTCCTCGAAGGTTCGGGGCGCCCGGCCCAGGAGGGCGGCGAGGTCCTCCGTTGGGGAGGCGAGCGCTCCGCGTTCCATCATCACGAACATCTCGGCGACGTGGTCGGCGTCGTCCTGGCTCAGGCCCTGTTCCACGAGTGTCGCGGCGTACTCGGTGGGGGAGATCCGCCGGTAGGTGATGGGCCGCCCGGACGCCCGGGCGATCAGGTCGACGGCCTCCGGGTACGTGAGCGCACGCGGCCCGGTCAGTTCGTGGACGCCTCCGGCGTGCCGGCCGGGTTCGGTGAGCACAGTGACGGCCGCGTCGGCGACGTCCTCGACGTCGATGATCGGGTCGGGGACCGCGCCGGCCGGGAGCGCCAGTTCCCCTGCGACCAACGGGGCGTGGAAGAGGTCCTCGCTGAAGTTCTGCGCGAAGTTCGACGGCCGCAACACGGTCCACTCCAGCGCGGAGCCGCGCACGGCCTCCTCGGCCGACAGCATGTCCAGCCCGAAGGTGGAGTCGCCCCAGTCGTCGGCTCCGCGCCCGGAGAGCAGGACCAGCCTCCGCACTCCGGCGGCCTCGGCCTGGGCGACGAACTCGTGCACCGGGCCCGGAACGGTCGGGGCCACGACGTAGGCGGCGTCCACGCCCTCGAGGACGGCGCCCCAGTCGTCGGGGTCGGACCAGTCGAAGCGGGGCTGGGTCGACCGGGAGGCGGCCCGGACCGGGATGCCGCGGAGTCGGAGGCGGGCGAGGATCCGTCGGCCGGTCTTGCCGGTCGCGCCGAGGACGAGGGTGGTGTCGTTTCTCATGAGGTCAGTGAACCGCGCCGAACTGGACGATTCCATAGGTGGAGCGCCGGATCGCCTGTGTGTTCGTCTAGGCTGGCGGGGTGGACGCGTTCAGTGATCTGTTGCGCGGGGTACGGGCCCACGGCTCGTTGGTCGGGAGTTCGACCCACACCCCGCCGTGGGCGTTGCACTTCGTCGACGGTGCGCCGCTCACCCTGTGCACCGTCCTCACGGGTGGCGGCTGGATCGTGCCGGAGGACGGTGCCCCGGAGCCCCTCCGCGCCCGCGAGACGATCATCGTGCGCGGCCCCGGGACGTTCAGCTTCGTGGACGAGGTGGGTACCTCGGCCGAACCGATCCCGTGCGGGGAACTCTGCGCTACCCCCGAGGAGGGTGGGACCAGGCATCGGCGTGGCTGGCACGATCCGGGCTCCCCCGAGCCGGGACGGGAGTCGACGACGCTGATCGTCGGCGCCTACCCGGTGCGCGGCGAGATCAGCCGCCGGCTCCTGGAGGCGTTGCCCGGAGTGCTGCGGGTGTGCGCGGGGGGAACGGGAGACCCCGTCCTGGACCACCTCGCCGCCGAGGTCGCCGTCGACGCGCCCGGCCAACAGGTGGTGCTCGACCGGCTGCTGGACTGGATGTTGGTGTGCACGCTGCGCGAGTGGTTCGACCGCCCCGGCGGTGAACCCCCCGCGTGGTGGGCGGCCCAGCACGACGCGGTGGTGGGTGGCGCGCTGCGCCTGCTGCACGGCGAACCGGCCGCGCCCTGGACGGTCGCCGCGCTGGCCGCGCGCATCGGGGTGTCGCGGTCGACCCTGGCGAAGCGGTTCGCCGACCTGGTGGGCGAGCCGCCGCTGACCTACCTGACCCGGTGGCGGATGACGCTCGCGGCGGATCTCCTGGCCGAGCGGGGGTCGGACACCCTGGAGGAGATCGCGCACGCCGTCGGCTACTCCGACGCGTTCGGGTTCAGCGCCGCCTTCAAACGGGTGCGTGGCGTGAGCCCGAGCGAGTTCCGTCGCGCGGCGACCACGTTGGACCCGGCGCCGGTGGGGTTCGTGCCGGCCGGCACCACCCCGGTCGGCGGGCACGTCTGAGCCAGGTCACCCCGTTCTCGGCCTGACCGGCGGCGGGGCGGCCACCCCACGGCCGCCGAACCGGGCCCGCCAGGCGGCCGCCAGTCCCGCCGCCAGCCGCTGCGCGTGGCGCGGGTCGAGCAGGTACGCGCGCAACGCCTCGGTGGTCCGGCCGGCGGTCTGGGCGTGCACCTCGGCCAGCGCACCCCGGGCGGTGGCCGCGCCGGTCACCGGGTCCGGTGCGCCCCGCGTGGTGGCCAGCTCGAAACACCGGGGGAAGTACAGGTCCTGCGGGTGCCCCTCGGTGATCCGTTCCTCCCGCCGCACCCGTTTGACCAGGACGAACCAGGCGGCGGTGTCCCGCAACCGGTCGGCCGCGGCGTGCAGCAGGGCCGTCACCAACGCCGCTCCGTCCTCGGTGACCACCGGGCCCGCGCACTCCGGGTGGAGCGCCGGCCGGATCACCAGCGGGTCGAGCACCAGTTTCACGGTGCGGCTCAGCGGTCCGCCCCGGGGACCGCTCAACGCCTCCACCCCGTGGAGACCCCGCCACACCTCGTCGAGCACGGCCGCCCTCGGCCGGCGACCATCCATCTCGTGGCGGCTGTCTCTCCTGGTGGGGGTGCCTTCACCGGTGGGCATGGCACCAGGTTAAGGATGGGATCGTCACCGAGGACCTGGGACCGGTAGGGCCGCCGCCGGACCTAGCGTCGGCGGCGACATCCGGTGAGACCACGAAGGACACGCCATGATCCGCACCGCCCTCCGTTCCCTGGCCCTGCTGGCGCTGCTCGGCTCCGCCGGCTACTACCTGTGGTTCGGTCTGACGAACCAGGGCGACGACGACCTCCCGGGCATGAGCTGGGTCGGCCCCCAGATGGTGCCGCTGATGATCGCGCTGCCCGCGACGATCATGATCTCCAGCTTCACCGGTCACGGCGTGATGACCGCACTGACCGGGCGCAACAGCGCCGCCTTCCGCCGGGGACAGCTCGGTGTCGGCACCGTCGTCGGCACCAGTCCCACGGGCGCCACCGTCAACGACCAGCCGGAGCTGCGCATCGACCTGACCGTCCGCACCGCCGACGGTCTCCAGTTCGCCTCCCACGCGAGGATGGTGGTCCCGGTGACCGAGGTGGCCGCCCTCCGCCCCGGCGCCGTGGTCCCCGTCCGGTACGTGCCCGGTCGGATCGACCGGGTGGAACTCGACCTGTCCGGGGACGCCGCCCGCGCGCAGGACGTGATGAACCAGATCGCCCTCCAGCAGGGGACCCTGGACCCCGGACGGTTGGAGGTCGCCAAGCGCGGCACCCCCGCGCAGGGGCTGGTGCGGGCCCTGGAGGTGCCCGGTGAGATCCGCGACGGGCAGGCCCGGCTGGACATCACCCTCCTGGTCACCCGACCGGACGGAACGACCTTCGAGACCAGGGTGGAGAAGTTCGTGCCGCCCCACATGGTGGCCCACGTGCAGGTCGGGCGGATCGTCGCCGTCCGGTACCTGCCGGAGGACGAGTCCCGTCTCGTGCTCAGCCTGCCCGTCAACGGGTGACGCACCGGCTCCCCGCCGGCCCCCGGGCGTCGGCTCCCCGAGGGCGGACCGGACACGGATCGGACAAGCCGGCCGCGCGACCGGCGCGGACGTCCTCGGCGCCTTGACGGCCGAGAAATCCGATCCCTAGTGTCCAGAGTTGACTCCGAGCACGGACCGGACCGCCTCGACACCGCCCACCGGGCGGGGCCCGAGCGCGCCGGTTCCGCCCGGGGCCGGACCAGCACCACGGGAGCGCGGTCACCACCCCCGGCGGACCGGCGCCCCCGAAACGGGAAGCGAGGTCGGCGACGTGGGTGGGACGACGCACTCCTCGACCGACCCGTTCCCCCCGTTGCTGGACGTCTCCGACGTCACCAGGAGCTTCCCCGGCGTGCGGGCGCTGTCCGGGATGCGGCTGGACCTCCGACACGGCGAGGTCCTCGCCCTGGTCGGGGAGAACGGTGCCGGCAAGTCCACGCTGATGCGCCTGCTCTCCGGCGTCGACCAGCCCGACACCGGGCGGTTCCTCCTCGACGGGCGGGAGATCCGCCCCAGCGGGCCGGGGCACGCGCGGTCCCTGGGCATCGGGATCATCCACCAGGAGTTCTCGCTCGTGCCGGACCTGACCGTCGCACAGAACCTGTTCCTCGGACGGGAACCGAGGCGGTGGCGATGGTTCGTCGACCGCCGGGCCCTCGACCGGCGGGCGGCGGAACTCGTCGCCGAACTCGGCCTGCCCCTCGACCCCGACGCTCCCGTCGCCACCCTGTCAGTGGCCCACCAGCAGTTGGTGGAGATCGCCAGGGCGTTGTCCCACCGGCCCCGGGTGCTCATCATGGACGAGCCGACGGCCGCGTTGGACGCCGACGAGGTCGAGACCCTCCACGCGCTCATCCGACGGTTCCAGGGCCCGAACACCGGCGTCATCTACATCTCCCACCGAATGGACGAGATCCGCCGGGTCGCCGACCGGATCACCGTCATCCGCGACGGCCGGTACGTGGCGACGCGAGCCGTGTCCACCACCAGCACCGACGAGGTCGTCTCGTTGATGGTCGGCCGCGCCGTCGCCACCTCGACGGCACCCGCTCCCACCCGGGTAGCCCGACGACCCGGGCCCGTGGTGCTCAGCGTGCGCGGGCTGAGCACCCGGGGTCTCCTCCGCGACGTCAGCTTCGACCTCCACGAGGGGGAGATCCTCGGCTTCGCCGGCCTGATGGGTGCCGGGCGCACCGAGACCGCGCGGGCACTGGTCGGCGCCGACCCCAGCACCGGCGGCACGGTCGAGGTGCGCGGGCGGCCGGCGCGCATCCGCAACCCGGCCGAGGCCGCCGCCCTCGGCGTCGGCTACCTCTCCGAGGACCGGAAACGTTACGGGCTGCTGCTCGACCACGACGTCGGCACCAACATCACCCTCGCCGCGTTGGCGAGCCGCTTCGCCACCGCCGGCGTCGTCCGCCGCCGCGCCGCCCGCACCGCCGCCCAGGGGTACGTGCGGGCCCTCGGCGTCCGCACCCCGTCCCTGGACCGGCCGGTCCGGAACCTCTCCGGCGGCAACCAGCAGAAGGTGGTCCTCGCCCGCTGGCTCGCCAGGGACTGCGACGTGCTCATCGTCGACGAACCCACCCGAGGCGTCGACGTCGGAGCCAAGGAGGAGATCCACCAGCTCCTCGAGGGGCTGGCCAACGACGGCACCTCGGTCATCGTCATCTCCTCCGAACTGCCCGAGGTACTGCGCCTGTCGGACCGGGTCGTGGTGATGAGCGAGGGCCGGGTGACGGGGATCCTCCCGGCGGCGGAGGCGAGTCAGGAGGCCATCATGCGCTACGCGACGCTGCGACCGGAGAACACCGGCACACCCCCGCCGGACCGCGACGCGCCGGGGGACCAGTACCGGGCCGGCGCCCCCGACCCGACCGCGCCCGAGCACGGACGGGAGGCTCGGCCGTGACCGCCACCGACACGACCGACACCGTCGACCACCCGGCGCGGCGCGGCGGCCTCGCGGGTGCCGCCCGTGCCCGCCTCCAACAGCTCCTCGCCCTCGCCAGCCTCCTCGTCATCGGGGCCTTCTTCTCCGTCGCCAGCCCCTTCTTCCTCACCTACGGCAACTTCACGGCGATCCTGTTCTCCACCGTCGTCATCGGCACCCTCGCCGTCGGCACCACCCTGGTGATCGTCAGCGGAGGCATCGACCTCTCCCTGGGCACGGGCATGGCGTTGTGCGCCGTCGTGGCCGGGGTGCTCATGGTCGATCTCGGACTGCCCCTGGCGGTGGGCGTCCCCGCCGCGATCCTCTTCGGCGGCCTGATCGGCCTCGTCAACGGCCTCAACGTCACCCTGCTGGGCATCCCCCCGTTCATCGCGACCCTCGCGATGATGCTCGTCGCCGGTGGGCTGGCCCTGGTGCTGTCCAACAGCGCGCCGATCTACTTCACCGACGTCCCCGGCTACCTGGACATCTCCACCGGCAACCTCGTCCCCGGCGTCGACTTCCCCAACGCCGTCCTCATCCTGCTCGTCGCGGCGGTCGTCGCCGGACTCGTCCTCAGCAGGACCGTCCTGGGACGGCACACCTACTCGGTGGGCAGCAACGAGGCGGCCACCGCCCTGTCCGGGGTGGACGTCCGCCGGGTGAAGATCGCCGTGTACGTCCTCGCCGGCCTGTTCACCGGGTTGGCCGGCATCCTCATCTCCGCCCGCCTCGGCTCCGCCCAGCCCGCCACCGGCATGGGGTACGAGTTGCAGGCCATCGCCGCGGTCGTCATCGGCGGCACCTCGCTGTCCGGCGGGCGCGGTTCGGTGGTCGGCACGCTGATCGGCGCCCTCATCATCTCCGTGCTCAACAACGGGCTCCAGATCATGTCCATCCCGCAGGAGTGGCAGAACGTCATCCTCGGCTGCGTGATCCTCGTGGCCGTCTACGCCGACATGCTGCGCCGCCGACGGCAGGGTTGAGCGGGCGGTGGTCGTCACCGCCCACGGAAGGGAAGGGAGCGCGGGATGCGCGGGATCAGGCCGCTCGCGGTGCTCGGAGCGCTCGCCGTCGCGCTCACCGGCTGCGGACCGGGGTGGGGCCACGACCCCGACCTGCCGCACATCGCCATCGTCTCGAAGGGATTCCAACACCAGTTCTGGCAGGCCGTGAAACGCGGCGCGGAGGAGGAGGCCGAACGGCGGGGCGCCGGTGTCACCTTCATGGGGCCACCCACCGAACAGGACGTCGAGGCCCAGCTGAACATGCTCACCAACGCCATCGCCCGCCAACCCGACGCCATCGGCCTGGCCGCGTTGGACAGCCGCGCCACCGAACCCCTGCTCCGGCAGGCCGAGGAGGCGGGCATCCCGGTGATCGCCTTCGACTCCGGGGTGGACAGCGAGATCCCCAGGACCACCGTGGCCACCGACAACCGGGCGGCGGCCGCCCTCGCCGCCGAACACCTCGCCGGCCTGCTCGGTGGCACGGGAACCGTGGGGCTGGTCGTGCACGACCAGACCAGCGGGTCCGGGGTGGACCGGCGGGACGGCTTCCTGGACTGGATGCGGGCCAACGCCCCCGGCATCACCGTGCTCGACCCCCAGTACGGCGGCGGTGACCAGCTCGTCTCGGCCGACATCACCAAGGCCGTCCTCGCCGCGAACCCCGACCTCGACGGCCTGTACGCCTCCAACGAGGGCTCCGCGGTCGGGGTGCTCCGAGGCGTCGCCGAAAGCGGCCACGAGGACCTGGTCGTCGTCGGGTTCGACTCGGGGCGCGCCCAGCTCGACGCCGTCCGCGACGGCACCCTCGCCGGCGCCGTCACCCAGGACCCCATCGACATGGGTCGACGACTCGTCCTGGCCGGGTTGGCGGCGATGGACGGCGAGGAGCTCCCTGCCACCGTGGACACGGGTTTCCACTGGTACGACGCGCGCACGGTGGACGACCCGGCCCTGGCCGGCGTCCTCTACCAGTAGCGCCGGTCCCGCCGGGCGGGACGGCACCCGTCACCCGGCCACCCGTGCGGCCCGGGCGGAACCCGGGAACGGTCACCCACCCGGCCGAGGTGGGGAGGTGCCAGGAGGAGGGGGACGGCCGTCGTCCCACCAGGGCGGGGCCGTTGCTCCGTCGCGCACCCGAACCGAGGACCGGCGCGGGCCGGAACGGAGGTGAGGGGCCCATCCACGTGGGGACACCTCACCGGTAACAGCAGGGGCCCGGCCGGGGCCGAGCCGCCAGCCCGTGGCCGGGGAACCCCGCCTGCCCCACCGTCCCCCCGTGACCGTCCGCGATCGGCGTGCCCAGCCCAAGCAGGCGGCCGGCAGGGGGCGACAGCGCGCAGCCCGAGGGGACGCCAGAGCTGACCAGAGGCCGGACGCCGGCACGCCACCACGGGCGAGGGGAACGCCGGTCGGCGGACCAGGCGCGGAGATCCGAGGAGGTCACGACCGGTGCAACGGACCGTCCACGCCGAGGCTCCGCAGGTTCCGCGCGACCTGCCTCCGCAGGACACCGCTGGCCGAGGGCAGCCGGCGCTCCAGTTCGCGGACCGACATCTCCTGGTAGACGAAGTGGTCCAAGCCCCCCTCCGGCGCGGAGTGCAGGTCCTCCATCGCCTGCCGCGCCAGGCCGGCCGCCACGATGTCCACCTCCTCCATCGACCCCGGCCACCCGAGCTCGGAGGGCACCAGGTCCGGCAGCCGGGACACCAACGGTTCGCAACCGGGGAAGCGGTGCGGGTCCGCCACGATCTTCTCCCCGTTCCTCCCGTAGACCACGGCGACGCCCCGCCAGACCGACCACCCCACCACCTCCGACCACGCGACGCTCTGCCACCGGCCCAGTGCGTTGCGGTGGCAGAGCCGGTCGGCCCCCTCCACCAGCAGCTCCCGGTCCTGCCCCGGCGGGCAACCACCGGTCGCCTCGAAGCGCGCCCCTCCCTCCGGGGGGAGCGAGGTGGGGATCACGTGTTCCACCCCCGGCAACGCCAGCTCCACACCGTCGGGTACCACCACCAGGGCCGACCGCATCGCGGTCCGCAGCGCCGCCGCCACCTGCTCCGGTCTGACCCGGGCGCGGCTGCGCTCGTCGCAGCCGTCCGAACCGGTCACCCCGAACAGCGCCAGGTGGGCACGGCGGAACACCCGGGACGCGGCACGTTCGGTGTCCCGGTGCCCGGCGTCGGACCGCCGGCGCCGTTCGAGCAGCGCCGTCAGCTCGTCCTGGTCGGGTCCCGCCGCGGCGAGTTCGGTGAGCGCGGCCCAGACGGCACCGGCGGCCCGCGCGGAGGCGTCGTGCTCGCAGAACAGGTCGATCGCGACGTGCACGGTGTCCGAGGAGAGCATCGTCTGGCCCAGGATGCGGTCCTGACCGTCCCACCGGTCGACCAGGCTCTCCTGCACGGGGTGGAGCCGAAGGTCCAGCACGTCCTGGGTGACCGCCCACACCGCGTCGAGCGTCCCGGGCAACATCACGCCCACCCCGGAGTAGGGGGGCGGCCCGCCGGAGAACCACTCCGCCGAGGACCGCTGGTTCGGCGTGATGGCGGGCCGTCGCGGGGCCGCGCCAGGGGGGAGCGGTAGTCGCATCGCTCCGTCCAGGACGGGAGTGGTGATCGCGCAGACGGCGTTGCCCGCCACGAAGTAACGGGCCAGGTGTTCCCGCACCTCCCGTGGCGTGAACCGGTCCAACGGGATGTCGTCGGCCCAGTACGCGGCCCCGATGCCCGTGGACCCGTAGTCGTGGCGCAGCAGGGCCGCCGTCGGGCGGGGCACGTCCAGCCAGCCGGCCGCGCCCCGGTCCGAGAGCACGTTCTCGATGAGGTCCTCCGGCGGGTCGGCCAGCAGCTCGCACACCTCGTCGAGCTGGGCGCACACCTCGGCGCGGGCCCCGGTGGCCGCGAAGACGACCGTGTCCAGGGTGGAGCCCGACCAACTGGTCGGCACGAAGAAACCGGTGACGCGTTGCACCATCGACACCACCACCGACGTCAGGCCCGCATGCCGCAGGCCCTCGTCACGGAGGCCGACACGGAAGAGCAGGAAACCGGACACCTCGCCCGAGCCCTCCTGCCAGAACACGGGGACGCCGTTGACGTGACTCTCTCCCACGTTCAGAGGCTATCGACCACAAACGGGTGACGGGGAGTGCTCAGGGACCTGACATTCCGGCGAACTTCGCCCCCCACCCCGGAACGAGCCGACCGCGTCACCCGTTCGGCCCTGGCGTCTCCTCGCGGGAAGTGAACCCCAGCCCGGGAGCGTGCGGCGCGGACGACGGCCCGCCCCTTCACCTGATGAGTGCCGAACCACCCGCTGAGGCTCAAGGACACCTTCCCGTTACCTGACACGTGAAGGTCTCGATGAAGATCGGATGCTTGGCCCAGGGGGTAGTTCCCAAGCTCGAACGACCAGACCGGTAGGGACCGATGCCCGCACTCAGCTGTGGCCTTCAGTCTGAAGTTGTAGATCGGTGCCCCCTGCCCGGGGCTGGTTGTTCGTCCCTGCGTTCCGCTGATGCCTGGCGGTACCTCAGTCCTGGAGCCCTTGTCCAAGAGCGCGCCGACGCCGGTGGTGGCGATCGGGGTACGCCTCGGGCGCCACCACCTCGTTGATCACGTTGGGCTCGTGGTTCGAGCCCGTCCGTGCGGAGGAGCCCCGGCAAGCCGGAAGCCCTGGAGCTCTGAGTCGGGACCGGTGGACGCGCGGATAGCTGGAATCACGAACGGCTGAATCGGAGGTCGGGCAGCAGAGCCTCGTTATTAGGGCGCCGCGCGTTGTCGCCTGGTTTGACCTGCGCAAAGAAGTGAACTGGGAGGGAAGCGCACCAGTGAGGGTGTTGTATGAAATTGACTGAACCGAGGATCACCACGACTTCGCCCTGGTCGACGTCGACGGCGGCCTGATCGCCAAGAAAAGCTCGACGACTCCGCCACCGACTCCGCCGAGCTGCTGGTCATGCTCACCACCGCTGGTGACGATCCGGCCAAGCCGATCCCGGTGGCGATCGAGACCCCACGTGGTCTGCTGGTTGCCGCACTGCGCCAAACCGGGAGGCAGATCCATGCGATCAATCCGATGGCCGCGGCCCGCTACCGCGAGCGCCATACCGTCGCCCGTGAGAAGTCAGTTCGAGCACGTCGGCGCGATGAGCTGGCCAACATCCTTCGCGTCGACGCCCACGCCCGCCAGCTACTCGCTGCTGACAACGAGCTCGCCCAGCCGGCATCCCGAGCCGGCTCAGGAGGTGGTAACCGCTTGACGAACCCATGGGGACACCCCCTGCCCGCTCCATGACTGGCCAGCGGCGGTCACCACCCGGTCGGCCCGGATCCGTGCGAAGGCGCGCCGCCGGACGACCTGAGGGTTCGGGCAGTGCCGAAAGCGCTGTCCCAGTGGCCCTCGTCGCCATAGCGTTGTGAGCACCGACGGATGTTGGGAGCGAGCGGTGACGATCACGGCACGACGCGAGCTGGTACACGTCGAGGCACCGCGCGTCGAGAGGGAGCGAGACGCGTTCGCGCACCGCGCGGGGAGCGGCCTGACCACCCGAGACCGGGGACACCGACGCGGAGCGTCGGCGGGGTGGCTCGGACCGGCGCCGGGCGGGCACGCCACCCGCCCGCAGCAGGTGGGACGGCCGCGCCGAGGGCGCCTCGATGTCTGAAACCCTCGCCGCGTTCCGCGCCCGGGTGCCGTCGCGGCCGCACCATCCCGCACTCGTCTCGGAGGGAACGACCCTCACCTACCGCGAACTCGACCAGGCCAGCTCGGTCCTCGCCGGCCGGCTCGCGTGGGCGGGAGCCCGCCCCGGCACCACCGTCGTGCTGAACCTACCCCAGGGGCTCGCCGTTCTCGTCGGGATGATCGCGACCCTGCGCTGTGGTGCGACCTGGGTCGTCGTCGAACCGGGCCAACCCGGTGCGCGGCTGGACGCCGTGCTCACGTCCACCGACCAGCCCGTCGCCGTCGTCCTCCACGAGGGGCGTGACGACCCACCACCCGCGGTCACGGTCTCCTCGGGCGGCGCGCCGTTCGTCCTCGCCTACCACCGCCCGCCCGAACCGGGGAGCGAACCCCTCGTGGAACCAGTCCACGCGGCGCCGGCGCACCTCGCCTACGTGGTGCTCACCTCCGGCACGACCGGGGTCCCCAAGGCCATCGCGATCAGCCGGAGGAACCTGGACACCTGCGTCGCCGGTCGAACCCGCTTCTACGGGCAGACACCGGTGTTCCTGCCGGCGATGTCGGTGTCCTTCGACGGTGTCCTCGGGGTCCTCTTCGCGACCCTCGCGGTCGGTGGCACGGTGGTCCTGCCCGGCGGGCGGGAACTCGTCAACGCCAGGGCGGTGGCGCGGCTCGCCGCCACGCACCTCGTCACCCACCTGTACGCGGTGCCCTCCTACTACCAGGCCCTGCTCGACCACGCCCAGGAGCTCCCGGCCACCCTCCACCGCACCGTACTGGGCGGCGAGGTCCTACCTCCCACGCTGGTCGACAGGCACCAGGCGGCTCTTCCCAGGACCGGCCTCGTCAACGAGTACGGGCCCTCCGAGGCGACCGTGTCCAGCACCGCCCACCGGGTGGAGGAGCCGACCCCCGCGCGGGTCCCCGTCGGACGTCCCTTCTCCACCGTTGAGGTACAGGTCCTCGACAGCGGCCTCCAGCCCACGCCCCGGGAGCAGGTGGGGGAGTTGTACATCCAGGGTGAACAGGTCGGCCGCGGCTACGTCGGGGCGGCGGCCGCGACCGCCGAACGGTTCGTCGCGGACCCCTACCGCCCCGGTTCGCGGATGTACCGGACCGGGGACCTCGCGTCCGTCCGGGCCGACGGAGCCCTGGAGTTCCACGGGCGCACCGATCACCAGGTCAAGGTCCGGGGAATCCGCATCGAGCTCGTCGAGGTCGACCACGTGGTGCAGCGGCACCCCGGTGTGCGGCAGGCCGTGGTCGTCCACTCGGTCGAGATCGGGTTGGTCGCCTTCGTGGTGCCCACCGACCCGCAGTCCCCGCCCTCGCCGGACGAGCTGCGCGCCCACTGCGCGCGCCACCTGGTCGTCCAGGCGGTGCCCGCCCGGTTCGTCCGGCTCGACCACGTCCCCACCACCCACACCGGCAAGGCCGACCGCTCGGCGTTGGCATCCCGGGCGGGGGAGCCGGACACGGGCGCGGACTGGTCGGGGTGGAACGAACTCGAACAGGCGGTGGCCGAGGAGTGGGCCGCCGTCCTGCGCCACTCCGACGCCGGGTTGCGCGACGCGTTCTGGCAGTCGGGCGGCACCTCGCTGAAGTTGGTGGAGCTGCACGAGCGGTTCGAGGCGCGGTGGCCGGGTGCGCTGCGGATCGGTGAACTCTTCGACCTGCACACGATCGAGGACCAGGCCTCGGCGATCCGCGACCGGCGGGACGCGGGGGACGACCCCCCGCCCGGCGACTTCCGGATCGAGGTGTGACCTCCGACGAAAGGACAGCCACCATGACCGGGCCAGTGATCGCGGTCATCGGCATCGGCGTCCGCTACCCCCACGCCGAGACCGTCGAGGAGTTCCGCGCGAACCTCCTCGCGGGTCGCGACTCGGTGCGCCCGATACCGACCCGCCGGGTCGAGGCGGCGGGCGGCCGGCCAGACCGGACCCTGCCCATGGGGTGGTTGCCCGACGTCGACCTGTTCGATCACGCGTTCTTCGGGCTGTCACGCCGCGAGGCGGAGCTGATGGACCCGCAGCACCGGCTGGCGTGCCGCCTCACCCAGGCGGCACTCGACGACGCCGGCTACGCACCCTCCCTCCTGCGGTCGACCAGCACCGCGGTCATCTTCAGCACACCGTCACCCGACTACCAGCTCCTCGTGCCGCAGCGGGGAACGCTCGCGATGACCGGGACCTGGCCGGGTGGGCTGCCCGCGAGGATCGCGCACCGCTTCGGGCTGGCCGGCCCGTGCTACGGGGTGGACACCGGCTGCAACGGTTCCCTCGTCGCCGTCCACCACGCCCGCCGGGAACTCGCGGCCGGCGACGCCGACTACGCCCTCATCGGAGGGGTGAACCTGCGGACGGTTCCTCCTGAGGCCGGTGACCTGGCCGGGTTCCCCGAGATCATGTCCCCCGCCGGCCGGTGCCGGGCGTTCGACGAGGCCGCCAACGGGACGGTCGGAGGCGAGGGCGGCGCGGTCCTGTTGCTCACCACTCTCGACCGCGCCCTGGCCGAGGGCGCCCGGATCCACGCCCTGCTCACCGGTACGGCCGTGCGGCACAACGGGCACCACGCCGCTACCATCAGCACACCGAGCGCCAGCGCGCAGGCCGAGGTCATCACGGCCGCCTGGCGGAACGCCGGTCTCGACGTCGCGGACGCGGACTACGTGGAGGCACACGGTTCCGGAACGAGGTTGGGGGACGCCGTCGAGGTGGAGGGCCTGGCGCTCGCCCGAGCCGGTCGAGCCCCACGGCTGCCCGTCGGGTCGGTCAAGACCAACATCGGGCACCTGGACAACGCGGCCGGCGTCACCGGACTGGTGAAAACCATCCTCGGCGTCGCCCACGGCGAACTGTACCCCTCACTGCACTTCACCCGGCCACCCCGCGAGGTCGACCTCGACGCGGCCGACCTCGAGGTCGTCACCTCCACGCGCCCCTGGCCCCAACGGCCCGACCACCGGCCCCGACGAGCCGGAGTCAGCTCGTTCAGCCTGGGCGGGTTGAACGCGCACTGCGTGGTGGAACAGGCACCGTCCCGCCCGGCCCCCTCGCCGTTCCCCCCGGAACCGGTGGTCGTCGGTGTGTCCGCCCGCACCACCGCCGCCCTCCGCCGGCTTTCGGCTCGACTCGCCGGCGCCCTGCGGGGACGGGCGGCCTCGCTCACCGACGTGGCCTTCACCCTCAACGAGGGGCGCGACCACCACCTTCACCGCATCGCCGTGCGGGCGGACACCACTTCCCAGCTCGTCGAGGCCCTGGAGCGGTGTGCCCTTGGTGAGCTCCCCGTACCCACACCCGCCGCCGGGCCGCCGAGGCTGCTCGTATCGATGTCCGGTGACTCCGCGCTGGACGCGCCGGAGGGAGCGGTGCCGGCACTGCCCCCGGAACTTCCCCTGACCGGACCCGTCGCTGACCACATCGCACGTCAGCTCGCCGCCTACCGGCGGTTGGCCTCGATCGTGCCCGTCGACGGGATCCTCGCGTCCGGGACGTCCCGCTACCTCGCGCGCTGGTTGCAGGGGGACCTCAGCGCCGAGGACACCGCGCTCCTCGCCACCGGCGACGCACCCGCCCCGCCCGCTGACCCCGCACGGCTGACCGAGGCCTCTCGCCAGCTGGTCACCGAGCGCGCCACCGTCGTGGTGGACCTCGGTGCCGGTGGTGACATCGGTGCCGTCCTGGCCACTTCGGGCAACATCCCCCTCGTCACCGTGGACCGGGCCGACGACGTGTCCGACGCGGTCAGCCTGCTCTACCAGTGGGGAGTCCCGGTCACCTGGGCGGCCCTGCGCCCGGCGTGGCAGCCGAGGAGGGTGCCGCTGCCCGGGCACCCCCTCACCGAGGTCCGCTGTTGGGTGGGAGGTGGGGCCACCAGCGACGTCACGGCGCCAGCCGAGGAGGCGCCCGGTGGTGCCCCCTCCCCGGGAACGAGCACCCCGCCCCCCGCCGGTTCCGACAGCGGCACCCCGGCTGCGGTCACCGCGCCGGAGGCGGTACCGGCCGGGGCGGCCAGCGGTGGGACGGGGCCGAGGGGGACCGCCGTCGCGGCCCGCCCCACCAGCCCCAGTCCACCCGACACGCCGGTGTCCTCCCACGCGCCCCGACCCGGCGGCTCCCCCGCCGCCGGTACGCGGTCCGCCCCGTCGCCCGCGTCAACCAGCAGCGACCAGCCGGCCATGGCCCCGGGCGACGTCGGCGAGGTGGTCCGCGAGGTGCTGGGGGAAGCCCTCGGCGAACCCGACCCCGCTCCCGACGCCGACTTCTTCGACCTCGGCGGCAACTCGGTCATCGGGATCCAGCTGGTCAACGACCTCAACGCCCGCCTGGCGGTCGACCTGCGACTGATCGACGTGTACGAGCACCGCACCCTGCCCGAACTGGCCGCGCACGTCACCCGGCTGGTCGTCGAGCGCGAACCCGCCATGCCAGCCGGCCTCCCGCCGATCACACCGGCGACCGGGGAACCGGTCCTCTCCTTCGGGCAGGAACGCATGTGGTTCCACCACCAGTGGGACCCCGGCACCACCCTCTACAACCTGGGCTCCCGCATGCGGGTGCGGGGCCGCTTCGACCTCGAGGCGTGGCGCGCCGCGCTCAACGACTTCGCCGAACGGCACCAGACCATCCGGTCGAACTTCGTCGAGGACGGCGGCGGTCTCCGCGTCGTGATCCGCCCCGACCTCGGGGACTTCCTCCGCCTCGTGGACCTCTCCGAGGACCCCGACGCCGCGACCACCGCCCGCCGGCTCGCCGCCGAGCACACCAGCCGGCCCTTCGACCTCGCCACCGACGCTCTCTACCGGGTGCTCGTCCTGCGTTTCGCCGCCGACGACCACCTCGTGGTCAATTCCATGCACCACGCGGTCAACGATGGGCACGCGCCCACCATCAGCCGGAACGAGATCACCGAGCTCTACGCCGCCCGAGTGGAAGGGCGGCCGCACCGCCTCCCGCCCCTGCCGCTCCAGTACCACGACTACGCGCGGTGGCAGCGCGACCTCGTCGCCGGTCCGCTGCTGGCCGGACAGCGGGACTTCTGGCGGCGCACCCTCGCCGACGCGCCCGTGCTGGACCTCCCCACCGACCTTCCGAGACCGGCGACCACCAACTTCCGGGGCGACTACCTGGTCACCCACCTCCCCCCAGACCTCGCACGCCGGGTCCGAACCACCGCCACGGAGGCCGGCGCCACCCCTTACGTCGTGCTGCTCGCGGTGTTGAACCTGCTGCTGGCACGGCGAGGGGGCGCCCGTGACATCGTCATCGCCACTCCCAGCGCCGGACGGAACCGCCCCGAACTGTGGAGCCTGCTCGGCTTCTTCAACAACACCCTGCTGCTGCGCACCGACCTCTCCGACGACCCGGACCTGCCCGAACTCGTCGACCGGGTACGCGAGGTGGTGTTGGCCGCCGTGGAGAACGAGGACCTGCCCTTCGACGCCGTCGTGCGCGAGGTCGCACCCCACCGCGACCCGAGCCGCAACACGCTGTTCGACGTCATGTACACCCACCAGGTGCTGCCGGAGCTGGACGCCCTGCAACAGGGCGATCCGAGCATCACCCTCGAGTACTCCGGCGACCACGACTTCCCCGGCATGCCGGAGGGAGCCATCGTCTGCGACCTGTCCTTCGCGACGCTGGAGCACGCCGACCGGGAGGAGATCGACCTCGTCGTCGCCTACCGCACACAGCTGTTCTACCGCTCCACGGCTCAGGGACTGGCCGAGGCCTACCTGGAGCTGCTCGCGGAGGTGCTGCCCGCCGGCCCGGCCCACGAGGACGCCACGCCACCCCGTCCAGCGCGACAGGTGGGAGGCGATCGCCCCGAGAACGCCGCGGCCAACCCGCCGGAACGAGCCGACGCGACACCCGTCCCGACCTCTGAGCGGGGAGGCGGTTGGTTCCTGCCCGACCGGGTAGCCCAGTGGGCCCGCCGCACCCCGGCCGCGGCCGCCCTGGTCCACGACGACCTCGTCGTGGACCACGCGGAACTCCACGACCGGGTCACCCGGCTCGCCCACCTCCTCGTCGCCCGCGGTGTGCGGCCCGAGGACCGGGTCGCCCTGCTGGTGCCCCGCGGCGTCGACCTCGTGGTCGGCCGGCTCGCGACGTTGCTCGCAGGCGCCGTCCACCTGCCGCTCGACCCCGACCACCCCGTCGAGCGACGGGCGGTCGTCCTCGCCGACGCCGCACCGGTGCTGGTCGTCACGACCGGCCCGCTGGCCACCACACTGCCCCCCGGCGCGCCGGTGCTCAGGCTGGACCACCCGGACACCGAGGCTGCGCTGGCCGGACCCCCCGACTCCACCCTGCCCGCCCACCCGCCGAGCCCGGACGCTGCCGCCTACGTCATGTACACCTCCGGGTCCACGGGACGCCCGAAGGGCGTCGTCGTGCCACACTCGGCCCTCGCCACCGTCCTGCGCTTCTGCCAGGACACCCGCTTCCCCCGCCACGGCAGGTACCGGGTGGCCACCACCGCGTCCACGTCCTTCGACATCTCGTGGGACGGGCCCCTGTGGCTTGCCGGGGGGCACGAGGTGCACGTCATCGGCGACACCGAGCGGCGGGACCCGCACGCCCTCGTCTCCTACGTCGAACGGCACCGCGTCGACTGCCTCAACATCACACCCACCCACTGCCGGGAACTCCTGGCCGCCGGACTGCTCGACCCCGAGCGCGCCTACCGGCCGCGCCTGGTGGTGCTCTGCGGTGAGCCGGTGCCCAAGCCCCTGTGGACCGCGCTGCGGCGGGCCACCCCGCACACGGAGGTCCTCAACTCCTACGGCATCACGGAATGCGGCGTGGAGAACCTGGTGACACCGCTCTCCGACTGGGAGGAACCCGCGTTGGGTGACCCCGCCGCCGACACCGGGATCCACCTGCTCGGCGGGACACTGGCGCCCGGTGACCACGGCGAGCTCCACGTCACCGGATCCTGCCTGGCCAGGGGGTACCTCGGACGACCGGCGCTGACCGCGCAACGGTTCGTCGCGAACCCCTTCGGGCCACCCGGCACTCGGATGTATCGCACCGGGGACCTCGCCATGCGGGACCACCGGGGGCGGTTCGTCAGCCGAGGCCGCACCGACGGCCAGGTGAAGCTGCGTGGGGTCCGCATCGAACTGGGGGAGATCGAGTCCGCGCTGGAGGACCACACCGGGGTCGAGCAGGCCGCGGTCGTGCTGACCCGGGGCACCCACCCGATGCTGGTCGCCTCGGTTGTCGGAACCGCATCCCCCGAGCAGCTCCGCGCCCACCTCGCCAACCGCCTCCCGAGGGCGATGCTGCCGGCCCGGATCCAGACCGTGGACCGACTGCCCCGAACCGTCAGCGGGAAGACCGACCGGGCAGCGCTGGCCGCCCACGAGAGACCTGGCGCCACCGGCGACGCCGGTCGGTGTGACGAGGGCGTTCCGCCAGCGCCTGGCGGAACCGGACCCGGCTCTGTCCAGGGGAGCACGGAGGTCCCCGCTCGCCGGCCAGGAACGGACCACCTGCCCGGACCGCACGTCGGTCGCGCGGACCAACGACCCACCCCGTCACGCCCCGATGTGGACGAGCTGCGTGAGCTGTTCGGGGAGATGTTGGAACGCGGGCCTGTCCGGGCCGACGACGACTTCTTCGACCTAGGCGGGCATTCGCTGCTCGCGGCGCGACTCGTGCGACGCGTCAGCGCCCAAACCGGACACGAACTGCCGGTCATAACCCTTTTCGACGCGTCGACCCCGGCCCGGCTGGCCGCCCGGTTGGCCCAGCCCGCGCGACCCGCCGAGCGCCCCGTCGTGTTACCACTCCGCACCGGGGGCGGCACCGCGCCCCTGATCTGCGTGCACCCGGCCGGCGGGACCGGCACGCTGTACTCTCCGCTGGTTCCGCACCTGCACCGCGACAGGCCGGTGAGTGCCCTGCAGTCCCGGCACCAGGGTTCGGCAGTCCTCGAGTCCACCGGCTCCCTCATCGAACTGGCCGCTGACTACCGGGGTGAGATCCAGGCCCACCAACCCCACGGCCCATACCACCTGCTGGGCTGGTCCTTCGGTGGTGTCCTCGCCCACGAGATCGCAGTCCAGCTTCAGCGGGAGGGCCACCAGGTGGCGACGCTGGCCCTGTTCGACGCCTATCCCGACGACGGAGCCGTCCCGGCACTCACGACCGACCAACTGCGGGAGGCCCTGCGCGACATCCGGCACTTCGCCGAGGACGAACTCGACTTGGTCGCCCCTGTCATCCAGCACCACCAGGCCATGACCAGGGCGCACACCCCCGGGGTCTTCGACGGGAACGTCCTGTTCCTCCATGCCACCGAGGGACGTCCCGAAGGTGCCCCCCACCCCTCGGTCTGGGCACCCCACGTCAGCGGCGATCTCGTCACCCACGAGTTGCAGTGCACCCACCAGGGCCTGACCCGCCCGGACATCCTCCCCCGGGTCGCTCGGCTCCTGGACGGTTGGGCCCGATCGACCAGCGGGGAGGGTTCGGCCCGGTGACCTTCCTCGAACTCACCGCGTCCCAGCGGGGGCTGTGGCTCGACCACCAGGTGCGGCCGGGCAGCCCCCGCCTCAACGGGGCCGAGTACGTGGAGATCGATGGCCCGGTGGACCACCAGCTGCTCGACCGCGCGGTACGCGGCGTGGTGGCCACCACCGAATGCCTCCGGATCAGCATCGTCTTCGACGGCGACCGACCCGGTCAGCGTGTCGACGACCTCGACGACTGGCCGTTCCCCCTGGTCGACGTGAGCGGGCACCCTGACCCGGAGCGTGCCGCCACGGCCTGGATCGATGACGAACTGGCCCGCCCCGCCGACCTGGAACGGGGTCCCCTGTTCTCCCAGGCCCTGATCCGGCTCGCCCCCGACCGGCACCGCTGGTGCCTCCGCATGCACCACCTCCTGTCGGACGGTTTCACCATCGACCTGGTGATCCGGAGGGTCGCCGAGGCCTACACCGCGCTCGCCGCCGGCGACGCCGCACCCGACCACCCCGTGGAACCCCTCAGTGAACTCCTCGCCGAGGAACAGGCCTACCGGTCGTCACCGGAGTGGGAACGGGACCGCCAGTACTGGGCAGCGGAACTGGCGGCACGGCCTGAACCCCCGCTGCTGGGCAGCGCTGGTCCGGCACCGCGCCCGCCGTCCTGCGAGGAGGAGGACGGTACCCCAGCCGGGCCCGTTTTCCTGCGGTGCGGCGGTCACCTGCCGTGGGACCGCGCGGAGCGCCTGCGGGCGCCGGGCAAACGGACCCTGACGAGGCTCGCCGGCGTCGCCGTGGCCACCGCCGCCCTCTACCTGCACCGCATGACGGGCTCCCAGGACATCCTTCTGGGAGTCACGTTCACCGGACGCCGGGGACGCGCCGCGCGCCGCGTCCCCGGCATGATGTCCACCGTCCTGCCGGTGCGACTGACCGTCCGGCCCGGGCTTACCTGGGGTGACCTGACCAACCAGGTCTCGGCCAAGATCTTCGGGGCACTGCGGCACCAGCGGTACCGTTACGAGGACATCCGTGCGGACCAGGGCCTGGCCGGCACCACTGATCCGTTGGTCGGGCCACTGGTCAACATCATCTCCGGTGACCCGGACACCTCCTTCGCTGGGCTCCCCACCCGGGTCATCACCCCGTCGCACGGCCCGGTCGACCACTTCTCGTTCGTGGTGTACGACCGCGCGGACCCGGCGGGGATGCGCGTCAACGCCGACGCCAACCCCGCACACCTGGCGCCGGCCGACGTGGCTCGGCACCACGCCCGGTACCTCCGGCTGCTCGGCGAACTGGCCGACGCGGAACCCACCCACAAGCTCGGCAGCGTCGACGTGCTGCTCCCCGAGGAAAGCGCCCGGCTCCGCCCGCCGTCGAGTGGCCGCGGGGGCCGGGACAGCACCACCGTGCGGGGGAACCTGGTCGAGCGGGTCCTGGACCAGGTCAGGCTGCGAGCGGACGCCGTGGCGGTGCGGTTCGGCGACCAGGTGGTGACCTACCGGGACCTCGATGTCCGCTCAGCCGTGCTCGCCCACCGGCTCACCCGTGCGGGAGCGGGCCCGGAACGGTTCGTCGCGATCGTGATGCCCCGCTCCGCCGACCTGGTGGTGGCGCTGTTCGCAGTACTCCGAACGGGAGCGGCCTACCAGTCCATCGACCCGGAGCTCCCGCCCACCCGGGTAGCGCTCCTCCTGGCCGACAGCGACCCGGTGCTCCTGCTCACCGACTCCGAACACGCGGCTCCACTCCCGCCGGGGCCACCGGTGGTCCTTCTCGACAACTTCGGGGACGACGGCCCGCCGCCCGGCCAGCCGGGGGAGCCCTCCGGCCTCCCCGCTCCGCCGCACCCAGCCACTCCCGCCTACCTCATCCACACGTCCGGCTCCACGGGGAGGCCCAAGGGCGTCGTGGTCACGCACCACAACGCCGTCCGGCTCTTCGACGCCACCCGGTCCTGGCTGCGGCCCGGTCCCTCCGACGTGTGGACCCTGTTCCACTCCACGTCCTTCGACTTCTCCGTCTGGGAGTTGTGGGGAGCGCTTCTGCACGGCGGCCAGCTCGTCGTCGTCCCGCACGAACAGACCCGGTCCCCCTCCGACTTCCACGACCTGCTCCGCCGCGAACGGGTGACCGTCCTCAGCCAGACACCCACCGCGCTGGCGCAGCTCACCGCTGCGGTTGCCGAAGACTCCGCGTTGCCGGACAGCCTTCGGACCGTCGTGCTCGGCGGCGAGGCTCTGGAGCCGGGGCACGTCGACGCCTGGTCCCGCGTCGCACCAGCCGGCTGCGTGCTGGTGAACATGTACGGCATCACCGAGACGACCGTCCACGTCACCCATGCCCCGGTCGAACGGGACGTGTCCCTCGGGGAACCGCTCGACGACCTCCGGCTGTACCTGTTGGACCCGGCGCTCCAGCCGGTGGCGGACGGGGTTCCCGGCGAGCTGTACGTGGGCGGCCCCGGTGTCGCCCGCGGCTACCTCGGGCGGCCCTCGTTGACCGCTAGCCGCTTCGTCGCCGACCCGTACGGCCCTCCTGGGGCGCGGCTCTACCGCTCAGGCGACCTGGCCCGGCGAGGCCCCGACGACGCGCTCCAGTTCGCCGGGCGAGCGGACGACCAGGTGAAGATCCGGGGTTTCCGCATCGAGCCCGGGGAGGTCGCGGCCGAGGTCACCCGCCACCCGGACGTCGTCCAGGCCGTCGTCGTCGTGGATTCCGGTCCACGCCGTTCCCCGCGCCTGGTCTGCTACGTGGTGCCCCGACCCGGAAGCCGGTGGGATCCGCCCGCGCTCCGCCGACACCTCACCGACCTGCTCCCCGAACATGCCGTCCCCTCCGCCTACGTCGTTCTCGACGCGCTCCCCGTCACCGGCAACGGGAAACTCGACCGTGCCGCGCTACCTGCCCCGGGGCCCCGGCCGGCGGACGGGAGCGGCCGCGCACCGGCAGGGTGGGCCGAGCGGATCCTCTGCCAGCTCGCCGCCGAAGTCCTCGACGTCCCGGTCATCGGAGCCGACCAGGACTTCTTCGCCCAGGGTGGGGACAGCGTCATGGCGGTGAGGCTGGTGAGCCGGGCTCGCACCCTCGGGCTGCGGCTGAGCCCGGCGCAGGTGTTCCGGCACCGCACCGTCGCAGCACTCGCCGCCGTCGCCGCACCCGTCCCCCCGGACACCGCCGGCGGCACCGGCGACGGGGCCGGCAGCCCCCCGGGACCGGAGGTCCCGCCGGCGGAACGGGCCAGCCTGGGAATACCAGCGGGGCGGCCGATACCGATGTCCCCGCTCCAGAACGGACTGCTCGCCCAGGCGCTGCGGGACGGGTCCGACGACGCCTACACCTCGCAGCTGCTGGTCGACCTCGACGGGCCGCTCGCCCCCGAGCGTTGGCGGCGGCACGTCACCAGGCTGGTGCGTCGCCACCCCGGACTCCTCGCCGGCTTCTGGAACACGAGCATCGGACCCGTCCAGGTCCCGGTGGACTCCGACCCGCCGTGGCGGGAGGTCGACCTGGAAGGGCTACCCGACTCGGCCGTCGACGAGCTGGCCATCCAGGACCGTGCCGCCGGTTTCCGCCTCGACCGGCCACCGCTGCTGCGGGCGGCCCTCGCCCGGCGCGCTCCCGACCACCACACCTTCGTCCTCACCGCACACCACATCCTGCTCGACGCCTGGTCAGTGGGAGTGCTGCTCGACGAACTCCGCGCACTGTGGACCGGGGAGGAACTCCCCCCTGCCCCCGACCCCGCGGAGGCCGTTCAGCCCCTCGGTGATGAGGACCTGCGGGCCGCTCGCGAGGCGTGGCGGGTGGCTCTGGCGGCGTTCCCAGGGCCCACCCGGCTCACACCACCAGCGAACCGAGCGGACCTGTCCGTCCCCCCGGCACGGGTGGACACGGTGCTCCCGGACCAGCTCAGCGCGGCGCTCGACGCCGTCGCACGCGATCACGGAGTCACCCCCAACACAGTGGTGCAGGCCGCCGTCGGCCTGCTCCTCGTCCGTCTCACCGGCCGCCGTGACGTGGTGTTCGGCACCGTCGTCGCCGGTCGCTCGGCCGAGGCTGCCGACATCGAACGGCGGGTCGGGCTGTTCGCGAACACGGTGCCCGTCCGGATCCGGACCAGCCCGGAGGAGACCCTGTCCGACCTCCTCGTGCGCGTCCAGGACGAACAGTCCCGGCTGGTCACCCACCACTCACTCGGACTCGCGGAGATCCAACGCCTCGCTGGGCACGAGGAACTCTTCGACCTCCTCGTCGCCTTCGAGAACCAGCCCGCCCCGCTGTTCGGCGGCCACGACCTGGGTGGCGGGCTGACCATGGCACACCGGGACACCGTGGACGGCAGCCACTACGCGTTGTCCCTCATGGTGGTGCCCGGACCGAGGACACTGCTGCGGTGGGCCTACCGCCCCCCGCACACCGCGAGGAGCGTCGCCCTGCTCGCCGACCGGCTCACCGGGCTGCTCCACACGATCGTCCGGGAACCAGGACGGCGGGTAGGCCGCACGGACGTCCTCCTCCCCGAGGACCCCCCACTGCCGACCGGTGTGGCGCGGCGCGACCGGCCCACCACCGCGGCCGAGGCCTTCGAACGACAGGCGGCGCGCACACCCCACGCCGTCGCGTTGCGCTGCGGAACACGGGAGTTGACCTACGCCGAGCTGAACTCGGCGGCGAACCGGACCGCCAGGGCGCTGCTCGAAGCCGGCGTCGGCCCCGACCGCCTGGTCGCGCTCCCCGCGAGCCGGTCGACCGAGTTCGTCGTCGTGCTGCTCGCCGTGTGGAAGGCCGGAGGCGCCTACCTGCCGCTCGACCCGGCCCAACCCCGGGAACGCACCACCCGCGTCCTCGACGACACCCGGCCGCACCTGGTCCTCGGCGGCGCCCACGAGTTCCCCGTCCCCGCCGACCTCCCCGACCATGACGTGCGGTCCGACGAACGGCGCACCCCGCCCCATCCCGACCACCTCGCCTACGCGATCCACACCTCGGGCTCCACCGGCAGCCCCAAGGGTGTCCTCGTGCCCCACCGCGGCCTGGTCGCCCTCGCCGAGGGCGCGATCACCCGCACCGGCGTCGGCCCGGGGAGCCGTGTCCTCCAGTTCGCCTCGGCGATCTTCGACGCTTCCGTCTACGAGCTCGCCACGGCCCTGCTCAGCGGAGCGGTACTGGTCCTGGCGCCCCAGGAGGAGCTCCTCCCCGGGGCACCGCTGTCAACCCTACTGCGTGCCCAACGAATCACCCACCTGGTGGCACCACCCTCCGCGCTCGCCGCCCTGGAACCAACGGACGTCCCGCCGGACCTGACCGTCGTCCTCGCCGGGGAGGCGCCCTCCTCGGCCCTCGTCGCGCGCTGGCCCGACCACAGGCTCCACAACGGCTACGGCCCCACGGAGGCCACCGTCTGCGCGACGCTCAGCGAGCGGCTGGTACCCGGAACGGGCGTGCCTCCGCTGGGGCCTCCCATGCCCGACGTGCGGCTCCGCGTTCTCGACGTCGACCTGAGGCCGGTCCCGCCCGGCGTGACCGGGGAGCTGTACCTGGCCGGTGGGGGAGTGGCCCGGGGATACCAGGGACTTCCAGACACCACCGCCCACCGTTTCGTCGCCGACCCCGACGGCCCGCCCGGGACCCGCATGTACCGGACCGGTGACCTGGTGGCCCGGGGGCGTGACGGCGGGCTGACCTTCGTCGGTCGTTCCGACGACCAGGTGCAGATCCGGGGCTTCCGCGTCGAGCCAGGGGAGGCCGCCGCCGTGCTGCGCCGGCACGACGAGGTCGCCGACGCCGTCGTCCTCGCCAGGACGAACCAGCGCGACGAGGTGGAACTCGTCGCCTACCTGGCCCCCCGAGGGAGCGGAACCCCTGACCTCGGCCGGATCAGGACGTGGGCGGCCTCCCAGCTACCGGCGCATCTCGTCCCCGCCGCCCTCCTCGTCGTCCCTGCTCTCCCCGTCGGCCCCACCGGCAAGGTCGACCGGGCCGCACTGGTCGCCACGCCCGAACCGTCCTCCGAGACCCGCGCGCCCACCACCGAGGACAACCCGCGCGTCGCGGTGCTGCGGGACATCTTCGCCGAGGTGCTCGGCGTGCGGCACGTGGGCGCGCACGACGACTTCTTCGTCCTGGGCGGGCATTCGCTGCTCGTCGCCAGGGTGACGGGTGTCCTCCGCGCCAGGCTGGGCGTCGAGGTCGAGTTGCGGGAGCTGTTCGAGGCCAGGACCCCGGCAGCGCTGGCCGCCCGGCTACCCGGCGCACCACCCGCCCTCGACCCACCACGCCGCGCCACCCGCCCGGAGCGGGTGCCGTTGTCCCCGGCGCAGCGTCGACTGTGGACCAGAACCCGGTTGGACGGCTCCAGCTCGGCCTACCACATCCCGCTCGCGGTGCGGCTGACCGGCGGCCTCGATTCCCGAGCGCTGAGCCACGCGGTGGACGACCTCCTCGACCGCCACGAAAGCCTCCGGACCCGCTTCCCGGACGAGGACGGATCACCCTGGCAGGACGTCGTGCCCGCCGAGCGGGCACGGGGTGCGCTGTCGGCCGTGCCCGTCGCAGTGCCAGCCCTCCCCGGGGCGCTGGCCGCTGAGACCGAACGTCCCTTCGACCTGGCCACCGATCTCCCCTTCCGAGCCGTGCTGTTCACACTCCTGCCGTGGAACGACGCCGAACGCGGCACCAACGCCGGGGACGACCCCGGCGGCGCGGCCGCAACCGGCGCGCCGAACAACGCCGCAGCTGGTCAGGCAACCAGCCCCGAGGAGGCGGAGGGCAGCGGAGGAGACCACGTCCTGCTCCTCATCCTGCACCACCTCGTCGGCGATGCGTGGTCGCTGGACAGGCTGTCCGCCGACCTCACCACCGCCTACACGGCCCGCCGCGCCGGTCGCCGGCCCGACTGGAAGCCCCTGCCCCTCGACTACGCCGACTACGGCCAGTGGCACCGGGAGGTGCTCGGCGACCCGAACGACGAGACCTCCGTCCTCGGCCGGCAGCTCGCCTACTGGCGCACCCGGCTGGCCGGCATCCCCGGCGAAACCCCGCTGCCCACCGACCGCGCCCGGCCAGCGCGCGCCGCCGGGCGCGGTGACGTGGTGCGGTTCCCCGCCGATCCGACCCGTGGTGCCGAGGTTCGGGCTCTGGCGCTGGCCACCGGGACATCCCCGTTCCTGGTGCTGCACGCGGTGTGGGTCACCCTCCTCACCCGGCTGGGCGCCGGTCCCGACGTGGTCATGGGCACCGCGACGGCCGGTCGGGGGCACGAGGAACTCCAGGACCTGGTGGGTTTCTTCGTGAACACCGTCGTGCTGCGGGTCGACGCCTCCGGCGACCCCACGTTCCGGGACGTGCTGCACCGGGTCCGAACCGCCGACCTGGACGCGTTCGCGCACCAGGACCTGCCCTTCGACCAGCTGGTCGAAGCCCTGGACCCCGTGCGCTCGCTGTCGTGCCACCCCCTGTTCCAGGTGGCGCTCGCCGTGCACGAGAAGCCCGACGTGACACTCGAGCTGCCCGGCCTGCAGGTCACCGAGGTACCGGTGCCCACCACGACCGCCAAGTTCGACCTCTCGATCGCCTGGCACGTCGCGGACGGCAGCGGCGGAATCGAGTACGACACG
Source organism: Actinoalloteichus caeruleus (assembly GCF_049311605.1). Taxonomy (NCBI): domain Bacteria; kingdom Bacillati; phylum Actinomycetota; class Actinomycetes; order Pseudonocardiales; family Pseudonocardiaceae; genus Actinoalloteichus; species Actinoalloteichus caeruleus. The sequence continues at coordinate 3,496,005 of NZ_CP186005.1, read as the reverse complement.
GCGCTGTTCGACCGGCGAACCGTGACCGATCTGGCCTCCCGGTTCCAGACCCTCCTCCGCTCCGTGTGCCGCGACCCGGACCAACCCGTCAGCCGCCTCGACCTCCGCACCAGCCAGGAACGGGACCAGCCGGCCGTGCTCCGGGGAACCGAACCCGCCGGCCCCGACCCACGATCTCTGGTGCACGACCTCGTCGCCGCGCGCGCCGCCGCCGACCCGAACGGCATCGCCGTGTCCGGGTCAGGCGGGGCCCTCACCCGGGCCGAGCTGGACGCCCGCGCCAACGCGCTCGCACACCGGCTCCTCGCGCACGGCGTCACGCCGGGGGCGGTGGTCACCGTTCACCTACCCAGGACGCCTGAACTGGTCGTCACGCTGTTGGCGGTCCTGCGTGCGGGCGCCGCCTACCTGCCCACCGAACCCCACGACCCACCCGGACGCCGCCGGGCGCTCGCCGAACGGGCCGGGAGCGTCCTACTGGTCACCGACCGGGCGAACGGGGAGGCCACCGCCACCGGCGGGCCGCCCGTGCTCCTAGTGGACGGTCCGGACGACGAGACGTGGCCGACCACCCCACCCCAGGTCGCCGGTCACCCCGACCAGACGGCCTACGTGCTGCACACCTCCGGGTCCACAGGATTCCCCAAGGGAGTAGCCGTCAGCCACCGGGCCGTCACCGACCTCGTGACCGACCCGTGTTGGGACGGAGGAGAAGCCGGAGCGACCCTGCTGCACAGCTCGCTGTCCTTCGACGCCGCCACCCTCGAACTGTGGCTGCCCCTGACCAGCGGGGGACGGTTGGTCCTCGCGCCCCCCGGCCGTTTGGACCCGGCCACGCTCGGCGACCTGGTCGCCGCCCACGGACTCCAGCTGCTGTGGCTGTCCTCCGGGGTGTTCTCCCTCGTGGCGCAGGAGAACCCGAAGTGGCTCTCCGGGCTGCGCCGGGTGTGGACCGGGGGAGACGTCGTGCCTCCCCACTCGGTCCGCCGGGTACTGCGGCACTGCCCGGACCTCACCGTCCTCCACGTGTACGGCCCCACCGAGACCACCACGGCGGTGCTCACCGAACCCGTCACCACGGCCGAGGCCGTCGGGGACCCGCTGCCGCTGGGCACACCCACCAACGGCAGCCGGGTCGCCGTTGTCGACGACCGCCTCCGCCCCGTCGCCGCCAACACCGTTGGTGAGCTCGTCATCGGCGGGACCGGAGTGGCGCACGGCTACGCGGGCCTCGCCGCCCGCACCGCGGAGCGTTTCGTCGCGGACCCGTTCGGCCCGCCCGGATCCCGGATGTTCCGCACCGGCGACCTCGTGCGCTGGAGGCGTTCGGGAACGGTGGAGTTCGTTGGACGGCACGACAGCCAGCTGAAGATCCGGGGTTTCCGGGTCGAGCCCGGCGAGGTCGAGGCCGTCCTCACCAGCCACCCGGACGTCCGGCAAGCGGTGGTGGTCGCCGGCCCAGACCGGCGGTCGCTGATCGCCTACCACGTGCCGGCCGCAGGGCGGTCCGCCTCGGTGGAGGAGCTGCGGGCACTGGTCGCGACCCACCTCCCCGAACACATGGCCCCGGCATCCCATGTGCCCCTCGCCGCGCTGCCCCTGACGGCCAACGGCAAGATCGACCGGGCCGCACTCCCCGAACCCTCGCCGGCGGTGGTCCGCGCCACGCCGGCGCGGCCGCCGGCGAACCGGGCGGAACGGGTCCTGCTCGAGCTGTTCACCGACCTGCTCGGCGTCGACGACCTCGGGGTCGACGACGGGTTCCTCCAGTCCGGTGGGGACAGCATCATGGCCATCCAACTGGCCAGCAGGGCGAGGACGGCTGGGCTGGCGCTCTCCCCGAAGGACGTGTTCCAGCACGGCACCCCCGCCAGGCTCTCGCGGATCGCGGGTGTCGTAGCGGCCCGGAGCGGTTCCGATGAAGGGATCGGCACCATGCCCGCCACCCCGGTCCTGCGGTGGTGGCAGCACCTGGGCGGCCCCCTGCGCGCCTTCACCCAGGCCCTGCTGCTCGTCACTCCAGCCGAGGCGACCGAGGCGGACCTGGCCCGGGCGGTGCGCAGCGTGTACGACCACCACCCCGCGCTCCGGCTGCGGACCCGACCGGACGGCCAGCTGGAAACCATGTCCGTCGGGCAGCCCCCAACCCTCCGGCGGATCGGTGCTCGACGCTCCACGTCCAGCACCCTGGTGGACCAGGTTCGACGGGCGGCCCGTGCCGACCAGGGAGCCCTGGACCCCGACCAGGGCGACCTCGTACGGGTCACCTGGTTCGACCGAGGGCCACGACCGGGGCGCCTGCTGATCACCGTGCACCACCTCGCCGTCGACGCCTTGTCCTGGCGCATCCTGCACGAGGACCTGCGCCTCGCCTGGGAGGCCGCCACCCAGGGCACCGCCGCCCCGCTCGCTCCCGCGACCACCAGCCTCCGGACCTGGGCCCACCAGCTCGCCGACCGCGCCGCGCATCACGCGACCGACGACGAGCTGGCGAGGTGGCGCGCCGAACTGGAACCGGGGCCGAGCCCCGAATGGCTGGCCGCGCTGGACCCGAGCCGGGACACCCACCGCACCGCGCGGAGCCACAGCCTCGTCCTTCCCCCGCAGGAGACCACCGCGTTGCTGACCACGGTGCCCGGTCACGCGCGGATCGGCGTCGACGACGTGCTCCTCACCGCCCTGGCACTCGCGACCGGAGGCGTGACCGTTGACGTCGAACGCCACGGTCGACCAGACGACGCCGGCCTGGACAACACGGTCGGCTGGTTCACCAGCCTCCACCCGCTGCGGACGGGAACCGTCGACGCCTCCGACCCCACCGCTGTCCTCCGCACCGTGCGGCGCCGCCTGCACTCCGTCCCCGACCAGGGGATCAGCTACGGCGTACTGCGCCATCTGGCTCGGTCCGAGGACCTCCACGACACCGCCACCCCGGTGATCGGCTTCAACTACCTGGGCCGCCTCGACACGCTCTCCGACCAGGGCCGCTGGTCACTCGCACCCGAATCCGGAGTCCTCGACACCGGAATGCCCGATGACGCCCCCTTCGCGCACGCCCTCGAGATCAGCGCGGTCGTCCTGCCAGGACCGGAACTCCAGATCACGTTCACCTGGCCGGACCGGGTGGCCGACGCGGCGGACATCGCGCGGCTGGCGGCCCGCTGGCGGGACGCCGTCGACCGCCTCATCACGGAGGTGGGACGGCCCGACGTCAGCACCGCCGTCCCCGAGGACTTCCCCCTGGTCGAGCTGACACCCGCCGACCTGTCGGGCATCGTCGCCGCCGTCGGCCCCCCGACTGACGTCCTGCCCCTGTCGCCACTGCAACAGGGAATGCTCTTCCACCTCCAGCTCGCCGTCCTCCGGCCCGACGCGACCGACGTCTACACCACCCGGATGGCGCTCGACCTGGCCGGCCCCCTGGACGTGGACCGCCTCCGACGCGCCGCCGACGCCGTTCTGGCCCGCCACCCCAACCTCACCGCCGGCTTCCTCCACCGAGGTCTGGCGCAACCCGTGGCGGTCATCGTCGAGAGCTCACGCACCTCCGCGCCCTGGACCCTCGCCGCGCCGAGCGACGAGGAGCCGCCCTTCGACCCGGCCACCCCGCCGCTGCTGCGCTTCGCGCTGGAGCGCCGGGCGGAGGACGACCACCGGTTGACCCTCACCAACCACCACATCCTCTTCGACGGGTGGTCCCTGCCCCTCATCCTGCGCGACCTGTTCCAGCACTACGCGGGCCGGCCTCCCGAGCCCGCGGCCGCCTACCGCGACTACCTCGTGTGGCTGGCCGACCGGGACCGCTCCGCGAGCGAGGCGGCCTGGTCCGCTGAGCTGCGCGACGTCCAGCCGACGCTGCTCACCGGAGCCCCGCCCGGGCGCGAGGCACGCCGAGCACCAGCCCGCGTTCCCGTGGACTGCTCGGTGGAGCTGACACGGTCACTGCGGGCCAGGGCCCGGCGGGACGGCCTGACCCCGAGCACGTTGGTCCGCGCCGCCTGGGCCGACCTGCTCGGCGAACTCACCGGACAGGCCGAGGTGGTGTTCGGCGCGGTCGTGTCCGGCAGACCACCCGACCTGCCCGGCGTGGAGACGATGGTGGGCCTGTTCGCCACGACCGTCCCGGTGCGGGCCCGGGTCGGCGCTGATCCCGCTGTTCTCCAGGACGACCAGGCGCGGCTCGAAGCACACCACCACGTCGACCTGGGGACCATCCAACGGCTCGCCGGAGTCGGCGACCTGTTCGACACGCTCGTCGCCTTCGAGAACTACCCCGTGGCCGCCGGCGCGCTCCAACCACCCCCGAACACCGGCCTACGCGTGACCGGGCTGTCGGGTGTGGATGCGACGCACTACCCGCTGGCCCTCGTGGTCTCCCCGGGCGAGGCCCTGCGCGGCAGGCTGGAGTTCCAGCCCGGTCTGCTCACCGAACCGGAGGTCCTGCGGATCCGCGACCGCCTCCTGGAGTTGCTGGCGGCCCTGGGTGACGGCTGAGACGGTTCCTCGGGTGAGGTGCGGATCACCCCAGCGTCCGGTACCACCGGCTCGCCGCCGGGACCAGCGCGTCCCGACGTGGGGTACACGGCCCGCTCGGCCGGTCACGCGGTCGACGGCGGACTCGGGGAACAGGACGGGTGCTCGCGGTTGTTGTCACCGGTGTGACGACGGTGCTCGGGCCGAAGTGCCCGCACCACTCCCGTGGAGAGGACGACGCGATGCCCCTGAGTGGAGTGTACGAGCCCAGCCCCGAGAAGTGGGTCCGCGACCAGGTCGAGCTGTACGAGGGCTCCGGGGGCACCGAGGGGACCACGCTCCGGGGGATGCCGGTGGTCGTGCTGACGACGAAGGGCAGGCGCTCCGGCCGGCTGCGCAAGTCGCCGCTGATGCGAGTGGAACACGAGGGCGCCTACGCCGCCGTCGCCTCGCTCGGCGGGGCGCCGAAGCACCCGGTGTGGTACCACAACGTGCTCGCCCACCCCACGGTGGAACTCCAGGACGGGCCGGTCCGCCGCGAGTACAAGGCGCGCGAGGTGACCGGCGAGGAGAAGGCGACCTGGTGGGAGCGGGCCGTGGCCGCCTACCCGGACTACACGGACTACCAGGAGCGCACTGATCGGGAGATCCCGGTCTTCGTCCTCGAACCCGTCGACTGACACGGTCGACCCGGTCCGGTCCCGGACGGCGCGGGCACCGGGAACGGACCGGCGGCCGTCCGGGGCCGCCGAGGTGGGGGTGCCCTTCCCTGGTTGGAGGACACATCGGAATCCGGGGTGCCCGCACGCGCAACCTCCGCGCATCGTCCCCGCGGATTCCCCGAGGCGTCCTCGTGGCTCGCACGGGGCTGAGCGGCGGTGGGAGGGCCTCCCTCGTGATCGACAGGCCGCACGCCGAGGTCCAGCCGCGGTACCTGGAGGGGTGCCGCCCTTCGTCCGCCAGTACATCACCGGGCGGGACCGGCCCCAGGTGGACCGCATCACGGGTTTCGGCGCGACGCTCGCCGTCGACCAGCGCCGGCCCAACCGCGACACCCGGTTCACCGTCGCGACCCTGACCGGAGTGGACGGCTACCTCGGCCTGCTCCACTCGCGGCTGCCCGCGCTCGCCGGCCCGACGACGGGGTGACCTCACCACCGCGCATGTCGACCGCCGCTCCCCGGAGGGGCGCCGTTCGGAGTGCCACGGCATGGGCGGCCTCGCGAGGGCACGCCCGGCGGTCGCGTGGCGCTTCGCGGGTCGAACCCGCCCCCGGGGGCCGGCGCGGACCACCGGTCATCCGGCCGAGACCCCACCCGGCGGAGCGGGGGTGGCGGCGGTGCCGGAGACCGTGCCGGCCCGGGCACCGGTACCGGCCACCCCACCTGGACGACCGGCGGGGACCGGCTCCGAGCACCAGGACCACACCGCCATCCCCCGAGGTGCGCGGCCTTCACGCGTGCCGGGTGATTCCTCGGGGGCTCGCACCCCGTCGAGCGCCCCCAGCACGGGGCGACGCACCCAGCCCCCCGGGTGTCGACGTGTCCGCCGACGCCACCTGCCACGGGTCTGCCTCGTCGCGCCGGCTGGTGGCGGGCATCCGCCGACGCCCGTCAGGGGCCACAGTCGGCGGGCCGGCGGGTTCGGCGAGTGTCAACGACTCCGGGCGATCTCACGTTCCAGGTGGCCGCACCGGCGGCTGAGCTCGTCCACCCGGGAGGCGAGGTCCCGGCTTGTGTTCTCGCCGCGCGCGTCCGCCTCCGCGATCCGGCGGAGCAGCACCGCGTAGTCCGAGGCGATGGCGCGGTACCGGTTGGCGATCCTCCCGCGCCGGCTGCGTTGCGGTGCCGGGTCGGACCTGCGGGGAGCGGGAATGCGGCCGTCGAGGTCGATGATCCGCTGGGCGAGCACGGCCGCGTTCGCGCTCAGCGCACTGCGCTTGTCCCGCGCCGCGTCCCGACGTCGCTGACGTCTGGCCGCGAGCCGGCCAGCGCGCAGGGACATCAGGTACACGCCGGTCGACCCGACGACCACCGCGCTCAGTGCTGCCGCCGCGACCAGGTAGCGGGGCAACGACGGGCTGATCGCCCGCGCGCCGTCCGGCACCGTGCCCGACTTCACGAGCTGGTCGTAGTTGACCGCCACCACCTTGAGCGCTTCCAGGGGCTGGTCCACGAACTGCCCCACCCCCGTGGCGATTCGCATCTCCGCGACGAAATTCTTGCCGAACCCCTCGCCGTCCCCGTCGGGCAGCAGGGCGCACCCGTAGTGGTCGAACTTCTCCCCGTCCGCGTCCGGGCTGAGGAACAGCACGACGTTGCCGTTGGCGGCGCCCCTGACGCTCCCGCAGGCGGCGCGCATGTCCGCCTCCGGTTCGAGGAGGGCCACCACCACGCGCCGGTTGCCGAGGATGCGTTCGGCCCGCTCCTGGTCGAGGTCGTAGCCGGGCGCCGCGTACACCGACGAGGTGCGCACCTGCCTCGCCACGGGGCTCGCGATGTCCCCGGCGCCGGCGGACCACAGGGCCCACCCGGCCAGGCCGAGGCATGCGAGCAGCGCGAGGCCGAAGGGGGTGCCGAGGAAGGTGCCGAGCCGCTTCATCATGCGAGCCTGCCCTGGAGGTAGACGTTCGGGCGGTAGTCCGTGCGGCCCACCGCGCGGGCCGTGTCGTCGAGTTCGGCCTCCGCCTGGGTGAGCAGCGTCTGTACGTGCTGGTCCGGCAGCTTGTCGTCCAGGGCCTTCCTCGCCCCTTCCAGGGCGGTCAGGCCCCGCGTCAGCGATGCGTTCCCGTCACGACCGGTCAGCGCCGACACCTCGATGGCCAGCGCGGTCAGGCCGGCGAGCCGGGCCGCCGAGTGCCCCCGCTGGTACTTCCTCGGGCGGGTCACCGGTCGCAGCACGGACCGCACCGACAGCCCGAGGAACACCAGGACGCAGGCGGCGAAGATCCACGGCAGCGCTGGCAGCGTCACCCGGAGCGGATCGAAGGGCTGGTAGGGGAGTGGGCGGTCGAACAGGCCCGCGTAGCGGACGTCGGTCACCCGGTTCAGGTAGGCGTGCAGCACGTTGTGCTGCGGGTAGTCGTACCTGCTCAGCCGTTCCGTGAGCTGCCCGTAGAGGCCGGCCGCGACGACCTGGGCGAACTCCTCCTGGTCGGGACCGTGGTACTCGACCCACGCCCCGTACATGACGACGATCGGGCGGCCCGGGAACTCCGCCGCCAGCGCCGGGCCGTACTCCGGCACCGGCTGGCCCCACTCCTGCTGGGGGAAGACCGCGTAGAGGGCGTCCCCGTCGGGGAACGCCGTGGCGGTCGCCTCGGGGAGGGAGTCCATCGTGCTGCCCTCGGCGGTGTGCAGCCCGGTCTCCCGCAGGTCCGCCGTGACCGGGCCGAGCTCCTCCGCCGTCGGTTCGCGCCAGGCGATGCCGTCGCCGTCCTCGCCGTCCTCGCCGTCCTCGCCGTCCTCGCCGTCCTCGCCGTCCTCGTTCTCCTCGTCCCGCAGCTCTCGGAGGAGGCGGGTGACCAGGCTGGTGACGTCCCCGGTGCCGAACACCTCCCGCCAGCCGTCGAAGTCGTTGGGAACGACCTGGAAGAAGCCGCCGGTGACCTCGGTGCCGATGACCCTGACCGTGGCGTTCTCGACGTCCCGGACCCGTCCTCGCTCGTCCTCGTCGAGGCCGGGTGGGGCGATGAGGACCCGGGAGTCGGTGCCGCCGATCTCCGCCCGAACCCGGTCCTCGTCGATGTGGGCGACCGAGCCGGGAAGGCGGACGATCTGGTCGTCCGCCACCATCCGCGTCATCTCCTCCACGGAGGGGACCGTCGCGTCGCTCAGCTCCCCGGCGTTTCCCTCGGGGACGGGGTCTGAGGAGGAGGGGGACTGCCCGTAACTGACGTCGATGGTGCGGCCCTGGACCACGAGGAAGATCGTGAGGACCACCACGGCGACACCGAGCGCGCCCCAACGCAACCATTCGGACCACGCACGCGCTGGGCGATCAGTCACCGGACGCCTCCCGCCACAGCCGGTCCGCGCGCCGCGCGTACTCGGCCGTCGTCGCCGCGGCATCCGGGCCGCCCCGGTCGGCCGCGATGAGCTCCGCCCTGGCCAGCAGTCGCTCGGCCTCCTCGACGCGAACGGGGGTGGCGTCCCGGCTGACCGTGGCGCGGGCGATCTCCGTCCGCGCGGTCGACCACGCGGTTCGGCGGCGGAGGGCGCGGGCCCTCCGCTGGGGTAAGAGCGTCGCGCCGACGCCCGCCGCCACGAGCACGATGGTGCCCGCGATCCAGATGAGCCAGTGCATGCGGGCCACTCCCGGTAGTGAGGAAGACGGACGAGGCGCGTGTCGCGTATCCGGATTCTGCCCGATGACCTCGGCGTTCCGGGCGGGATCGTGCGCTGTCACCGTTGGTGACCGGGGAGTCGGGGAACAGTGATCGTCCGAGGTGGACGCGGAGCCTCCCGTGCGTCGAGGGGCGACCTGGTTCGTGGCGTGGCGCGGATCGGTTCGTGCTCGGCCGAGGTGCTGGACCTCCTCGTCACCGGCCCAGGGGAACCGTCGGCGCGAGGTCCGAGCCGGGACCGGTCGCCCGTCCCTCCGGCCGAGCGGCGGTGTCGTCCGGGTGGCCCGGATGCCCATCACCGTTGATTGATGTCGGGCGGGCGGCGGATACTGGCCGCGTGCACGCCTTCGACGTCCTTGGTGATCCGGTCCGGCGCCGGATCCTCGAGCTGCTCGCCGACGGGGAACTCCCCGCCGGCGCCGTCGGGGCGGTCGTGCAGCGCGAGTTCGGCATCTCCCAGCCCGGCGTGTCCCAGCACCTGCGGGTGCTGCGGGAGAACGGATTCGCGACCGTCCGGGCGGAGGGGGTCCGACGGCTGTACTCGGTCGACCCCGAGCCCCTGCGCCAGATCGACGACTGGCTCGACCGGTACCGCCACTTCTGGCACCAGCGCCTGGACGCGCTGGGCACCGAGCTGGCCCGGGGACGCCGCGAGCCCGACTAGGGCAGCGGTTCCGTGGACCCCCGACCGCGAGCGTCCGCCGCGGCGAGCGGCCTGGCGGTCACCGGCCCGCCGAGTGGTGGCGCTACCCACGGGGGTGAGGGGCCCGGCGTTCTCGGCCCTGCCGGCCGGGTGCTGGCCACGGGAGTGGGCTGGCCGGGGGCCAACCGATCCGCCGCCCCTCCTGACGAGCGCCGCGTCGTGCGGAACGGGAGTTCGCGGTGCGCCCTCCTCCTCAGCTCGTCGCCGACAGGTGGTGCTGGATCACCTCGGCCTCCGCGTGGAGGCGGTCGGCGTGCTCGTGCCGGCCCCCGCGCTGGTACTCCGCGGCCGCCTCCCGCCGTTCCCGTACCTCGTTCTCCACGATCGTCCGCTCCTCGGCGGCGGTGAGCTGACGGCGGTCCACCTCCGTCGAGCCCGCACCCGCGGTCGTTCCGGCGACGTGTTCACTCGTGACCGCGTCGGGTGCGACGCCAGGCCCGCTCGGCGCCGAGGGTGGGAGAGGGACGGCCCCGGCGTTGTCGATGGCTGCCAGCGCGGAGCGGAGCGCGGCGATCGCGACCCGGTCGCGGGCCTTGAGGGCGGTGCTGAGGGCGTCGCGCAGCGTCGAGCGCACGGGTGGCTCCCTTCCGGGGACGTGGGCTCGGCCTCCGGTCGGCACCTGACCGGCACCGGCCCCAACGAGCCCTGTTTCGATACGAGCATATGATAAACACGTGCCACGCATCGTCGATCATGACCAGCGCCGCGCCCAGATCGCCCTGGCGTTCCAGCGCCTGCTCGCCGCCGAGGGGATCGCGGGGGTGTCCTTCTCCAGGGTCGCGGCCGAAGCCGGTGTCTCCGTCGGGTTGATCCAGCACTACTTCAGCGGGAAGGAGGCCCTGCTGCGCTACGCCTACGACGACGCGACGAGCCGACTCGGGCAACGCGTGCGACAACGGGTGCGCTCCCTGGAGGCCGCCGGGAGACCCGTTCGGGAGGTGCTGGTCGACAGCCTCGTCGAGCTGTTGCCGCTCGACGAGGAACGTCAGGTCGAGTACCGCGTCCGGAGTGCGCTGTGGTTCCAGGCCACGCACCACCCCGGCCTCGCCGAGGTGGCAAGGAGGTCGGGTGGTGACCTCCTCCGCCATGTCACGGACGTCGTCGTCGACGGGGTGCGCCGGGGCGAGGTGGGCGCCACGCTGGACCCCGAGCTCGCCGCCCGCGCGGTACTGGCGACCGTGCGGGGGCTGGCGGACCAGGTCGCGTTCTCGGGTGCCGACGCCTTCCCGGCGCGGGACGTGCTGCGCTCGGTCGTCGTCCGGGTGATCGCCGGTCCGGAGGGTGACCCTCGCGGGACGGCGGGAGGTGGATCGGGGGTCCCGGGATGACGGCCACCGGCGGCATGTGCTTGCATGACAATATGTTCGTATTGTTCAGGCTTGGTTCGGTGGAGGGTGCTCCGCGCGGTGGAACACCCCGGGCCGGCCATCCCCTCCCGGTCGGCGGGGCCCGTCCCGCCGTGACGAAGGAGCACCGGAGATGACCGAGCACGTCCTGGTCCACCTGAGCACGGGCCCCGTGCGCGGCCGCCGGCTCGACGGGCACTCCTCGTTCCACGCCCTTCCCTACGCCGCGCCGCCGCTCGCGGAGCTGCGGTGGCGTGCCCCCCGCCCGATTACCCCCTGGACCGAGGTCCGCGACGCCACGCGGCCGGCGTCGCCGGCCCCGCAGGTGGCGCGGTCCTTCGCCGAGGCCCCCTCCCTCGACGAGGACTGCCTGACGCTGGACGTCACCGCGCCCGACGGGGCGGACGGGCGCCCGGTGATCGTCTGGCTGCACGGGGGCGGGGGCACCAACGGAGGCGTGGCCGGCCGTGACGCCCACCGACTGGCCGTCACCGGGGACGTCGTGGTCGTCACGCCGCAGTACCGGCTCGGGGTGTTCGGGTGCTTCGGCCATCCGGGACTCCGGGACGGTGGGACCTTCGGTCTGCTCGACCAGCAGGCCGCGCTGCGCTGGGTGCGGGACGAGATCGGCCGGTTCGGCGGCGACCCGGGCAACGTGACGCTGGCGGGCGAGTCCTACGGGGCCCTGATGATCGCCGCGCACCTCGTGTCACCCGCGTCCGAGGGGCTGTTCCACCGCGCGGTCCTCCAGAGCCCGTTCGCCGTGCTGGGCACCACCACCCCGGCCAACGTCCTGATCCCCGGGGTCCCGGCCCTCCCGTCGCGCTGGACCGGGGCCGAGGACCTCGACCAGCTGGGAGCGGCAGTCGCCCTCGACCGGGGCTGGGTCGAGCCGGGCAGCTCGCCGGACTCCGCGCTCGACCAGCTGCGGCGCGTGCCGGTCGCCGAGCTGCTCACCGTCTCGGACGCCTTCATCCGACCGGCGTTCGGCAGCGCCACCCTCCCGGAGTCACCGGCGACCGCCCTGCCCGCCGGGCGCTTCCACCGGGTGCCGCTGCTGGTGGGGGCCGCCCGTGACGAGGCCCGTTTCTTCGTCGGCGTGTTCGCCGACCTCGTCGGCAGCCCGGTCACCGCCGACCGTTTCCCGGCCCTGCTGGCCGAGGCGTTCGGGGACGCGGCGGCGGAGGTCGCGCGACGGTACCCGCCGGAGCGCTACCCGACACCGGGCCTGGCCTGGGCGCGGATCAGCACCGACCGCGCCTGGGCGTGGCCGACCTGGGAACTGGGCCGTGCCGTCGCGGCCCACGCCCCGACGTGGTTCTACGAGTTCGCCGACCAGGACGCGCCCCCGCTGGTGCCGGTCCCGGACTTCCCGCTCGGCGCCTACCACGCGGCGGAGCTGGCCTACCAGTTCGACATCGCCGGTGCTCCCGCGCTGACCGGGGAGCAGCGGGCCTTCGCCGAACGGATGAACCGGTACTGGGCCACCTTCGCCACCCGGGGCGACCCGACCCACCCGGACCTGCCGCCGTGGCCCGACCACTCCGCCGGCCACGTCCAGTCCCTCGCGCCCGACCGGATCGGCGGCGTCGACTACGCCGCCGACCACCAGCTCGACTTCTGGGCGCGCATGCCCTGAGTCGTTCGCGGCCGACCCTCGGCTCCTGGGCGCCCGTCGTCGCCCGCGCCGGGCGGTCGGCCACCCCTGGGGCCTGGCGTCGGGGGAACGGTCGGCGGTCGTGCCACCGGACCGCCCACCAGGACACGCGGTCGCCGGACTCCGACCGGCTGGCGGGGGCGGCTGGCGTCGCCGGGTGCGTCGCTCGGCCGGGTCCCGGGTGGGGAGGTGCTGGGGTCGATCAGGGAGGAGCCCCCGTCGGGGTGCGGCGTTCGAGCCGGGCGCACCCGTCCACATCGGCACGAGGTGTGATGCGGAGCACCCGGCATGGGCTTGAGCCGGACGCGGCGGCACGGTTGTGGATGGAGGTACCCGCACCGCGATCTTCGGAGGTGGAATCGTGACACCCGGACCCGACCTGATCACCGTCGAGGAGTTCTTCGCCCCACCCGCCCGCATCGATGCCCGGATCTCCCCGGACGGTAGGACGGTCGCCTACCGCGCACCGTGGCGGGACCGGCTCAACGTGTTCGCCCGCGACCTCGACGGCGACTGGCCCGACACCGACGACCCGGACGACCCGGCGGTCCGGCGCCTCACCTCCGACGACCACCGCAGCATCGACACCTTCTTCTGGAGCGCCGACTCCCGCTACCTGCTCTACCTCCAGGACTCCGACGGCGACGAGAACCACCACCTGCACCGCGTGGACCCGGCCCACCCGGAGGAACCCGCGGTCGACCTCACCCCGTTCCCCGGTGCGCGCGTGCTCAACACGCAGTGCTGTGACGATCGGCCCGCGTCGGTCTTCGTCCAGATCAACGCTCGCCGCCCCGACCTGGTCGACCTGCACGAGCTCGACCTGGACACCGGCCGGCTGACCCCGCTCGCCGAGAACCCCGGTGACGTCCTCGGCTGGCTGCGCACGTCGACGGGACGAATCCTGGCCTTCGGCATGGCCGAGGACGGAACACATCTGCTCTGGGAGCGCGATGGTGGGGAGTTCCGCCTGATCAGCCGGTTCTCCGGTCTCGACCACCTCTTCGGGCCCTTCCCCCAGGTCCCCACCCCGGACGGGTCGGGGTTGTGGATCGGTTCCGCCCGTGGCTCGGACCGCACCCGGCTGGTCCGGCTGGACCTGGACACCGGTGAGGAGACGGGGGTGGACAGCCACCCGCTGTTCGACCTGGACACCCCCCGCCCCGAGGCCGATCCCCGTTTCCCGTCCTCGCTGATCGTTCACCCGGCCACCGGGGAGTTGCTCGGCGTCCGCTACCTGGGCGAGCGGCAGGAGATCCACGCCCTCGACCCGCACTTCGCCGAGGTCCTGCCCCGGCTGGCGGAGCTGTCCGATGGCGACCTCGCCCACGTGTCGTGCGACGACGCGGGGCAGCGGTGGGTCGTGGACTTCACCCATGACCGCGAGCACCGGGCCACCTGGTCCTACGACCACGCCACCGGCACCGCCCGGCGCCTGTTCCGCCCCTACCCGCACCTCGACCCCACCCGGTTGGCGCCGATGGCGCCTGTCTCCGTGCGTTCCCGCGACGGTGTGGACCTGCCCTGCCACCTGACGCTGCCTGTGGGGGTGGAGCGGAGCGACCTGCCGACCGTGGTGCTGCTGCACGGTGGGCCCTGGTACCGCGACTGCTGGGGCTACGACCCCGAGGTCCAGTTCCTGGCCAACCGGGGTTACGCGGTGCTGCAGGTCAACTTCCGGGGCTCGACCGGATATGGCAAGGCGTTCACGCGGGCCGCGATCGGGGAGTTCGCCGGTCGCATGCACGATGACGTTCTCGACGCCGTGGACTGGGCGATCGCGCGGGGGTACACCGATCGCGACCGGGTCGCGATCTACGGCTGCTCCTACGGGGGGTACGCGGCACTGGTGGGAGCGGCGTTCACCCCGGACCGCTTCGCCGCCGCGATCAGCTACACCGGGATGTCCGACCTGGTCGAGCTCGTCAGGGGGGTCGTGCCCTTCGCCCGGCGGAGCGTGCGGAACTCGTTCATCCGGTACATCGGCGACCCGGACGATCCGGAGCAGGTCGCCGACATGACCGCCCGCTCGCCCATCGACCGCGTCGACGACATCACCGCACCGGTGCTGCTCATCCACGGAACGAACGACGTCAGGGTCGACCGTGGTCACGCCGACCGGGTCGCCGAGGCGTTGCGTGCCAGAGGGGCTGAGGTGGAGTACCTGCTCAACGAACGCGAGGGGCACTGGTTCGTCAACCCGGACAGCAACATCGAGCTCTACCGCACCCTGGAGCGGTTCCTGGCCCGTCACCTCGGGGGGCGTGCCGCGAGAGGGGGCTGACCCGTGCCCTACTGGCTCTCAACGGGGGCGGCGGTCCACGACCGCGAGGGCCACGATCACCCGGCACCCGTCCGAGGAGCGCACCCGGCTGTTTCCGCCCGTCCTGGTGCGCGCCGGCCGTCCCGGTGTGCTCGGCTGTCCGGGCAGGGGTGCCGCTGGGTGTGGCCTACGGGATCTGGGTAGCCGCTGGCGCCGCCTTGGTCGCGGCCACCGGTGAGGTCGTCCTCGATGACGCGCCCCGACCCGGTGCGGGTGTACCGCACCGCTGATCGCCGGTGGACTCGCCGTGGAGCTCGGTGCTGGTGCCTGACGGGGGTGGTCGGCCTCGTCCACCACACCCCGACGACACCGGCGTCGGAACGGGCCGTGGACGAGCGGCGGTCCGCCCGCCCGGGACCGTGGCCCCCGGTGTCGCGGCGGGACGTGGGGCCTTCGGGGTGACGTGGGTTATCCCGGGCAGGTCACACCCTCCCCAGGGCGCCCTCCCGCCTCGACACCGTCCAGCTGGGCCGGGAACGCCTAGGGCACGGGCGTGACCAGCGAGCCGGTCGTCATGAACGACCGCAGGTTCCGGAAGGCGAGGTCGCCCATGGCCTCCCTGGTCTCCCGGGTCGCGCTGGCGATGTGGGGCAGCAGCACCACCGAGTCCAGGTCGAGCAGGGGAGCGGGCACGTGCGGCTCGTCGGCGAACACGTCCAGCGCGGCGCCGCCCAACCGCCCCGAGACCAGCGCCTCCACCAGGGCCGGCTCGTCCACCACCGAACCCCGGGAGACGTTCACCAGGAACCCGCGCGGCCCCAGGGCGTCCAGGACCTCGGCCGAGACCAGCCCGCTGCTCCCGGAGCCCCCCGAGGTGGTCACCACCAGGGCGTCCACTCCCGCCGCCAGGTCGGTGGCCGAGTCGGCGTAGCGGTAGGAGCACCCGGCCACCCGGCGCCGCGAGTGGTAGGCGAGTTCCACGCCGAACCCCTCGAGCCGGGTCGCCACCGCCCGCCCGATGCGGCCCAGGCCCAGGATCCCCACCCGGGTACCGCTGACTCTGGTCGTCAGGGGGAAACCCCCGGGCGTCCACTCACCCCGGCGCACGTAGCGGTCGGCGGCGGACAGCCGGCGCATCACGTCGATCAACGCGCCGACGGCGAGGTCCGCCACGCAGTCGGTGAGCACGTCCGGCGTGTTGCTGACGTCCACTCCCCGGGAGCGGGCGTGGGCGACGTCGGTCGTCTCGTAGCCGACTCCGAAGTGCACGATCGCGCCGAGCCGGGGCAGCGCGTCCACCAGGTCACGGGAGGCACCGACCCGGGCACTGGTCACCACGGCCGCGACCTCGTCGCCGTGGTCGGCGAGCCAGGCCCGGGCGTCAGGCCGTTCGTGCAGCCGGACCGTGCGGTGGTGGGACTCCAACGCCGCCTCGAGGGTGGGCAGCAGCGGGCAGACCTGGAGGACGACGCGGCCCTCCGGTGGTGAGGTCATCGCAACTCCTGGTCGCAGGGGGGCGGCGCTCCGGTTCGCCGTGGTGCCGGCGTCGGACCGTTCTACCCGGCGGCGGGCCGCCGGTCGAGCGCGGGCCGCCCCGGGTCGAAGCACCAGTCCGGGACGAGGTACCGCATCGGTGTGACGTCGTCCCGGGCGCCGAGGCCTTCCGCGCGGTACAGCTCGTGCGCCGCCTCCACCTCGTCGAGGTCCAGCTGGACCCCGAGCCCGGGGCGGTCCGGCACCACGAGGTGCCCGTCGACCAGCGGGACCGGATCGGTCGTCAGCCGCTGACCGTCCTGCCAGATCCAGTGCGTGTCGATGGCGGTGATCTCGCCGGGCGCGGCGGCCGCGACGTGGGTGAACATCGCCAGGGAGACGTCGAAGTGGTTGTTGGAGTGCGACCCCCACGTCAGACCCCATTCCTGGCAGAGCTGGGCCACCCGCACCGATCCGCGCATCGTCCAGAAGTGCGGGTCGGCCAGCGGGATGTCCACGGAGTCCGACCGCACGGCGTGGCCCAGTTCCCGCCAGTCCGTGGCGACCATGTTGGTCGCGGTGCGCAGGCCGGTCGCCCGCCGGAACTCGGCGAGCACCTCCCGACCCGAGTACCCGCGCTCCGCGCCGCAGGGATCCTCCGCGTAGGCCAGGACGTCCCGCAGGCGGCGGCCCCTGCTGACCGCGTCCGCGAGGGACCACCCGCCGTTGGGGTCCAACGTCAGGCGGGCGTCCGGGAACCGCTCGGCCAACGCCAGCAGGACGTCAACCTCCTCGTCCCCCGGCAGGACGCCGCCCTTGAGCTTGAAGTGGGTCATCCCGTACCGGGCGGACACCGCCTCCGCCTGCGCGACGATGCCGGCCGCGTCGAGGGCGGGCCGGTCACGAACCTCGAACCACGGGTCACCGGTGGGGTCGCCGTGCCGGTAGGGCAGGTCGGTGCGGGTGCGGTCACCGACGAAGAAGAGGTACCCGAGCGTCTCGACCCGGTCCCGCTGCCGACCGTCGCCGAGGAGCGCCGCCACCGGCAGGTCGAGGTACTGGCCGAGGAGGTCCAGCAACGCGGCCTCGATCGCGGTGCGCACGTGCACCGCGACCCGCAGGTCGAAGGTCTGACCGCCGCGTCCCGGCCCGTCGAGCCCGCCGAAGCGGTCGCCGACCGCCCGGGTCGTGGCCAGGTGGTCCGCGACCCGGCTGCCCACGACCAGGTCACGGGCCTCCTCCAGCGTCGTGGTGATCGCGGGACCACCCGGCACCTCGCCCACCCCGGTGCGACCGTCACCATCGGTCAACACCACCAGGTTCCGGGTGAAGTAGGGCCCGTGGGCGCCACTCAGGTTCAGCAGCATGCTGTCCCGACCGGCCACGGGCACCACGCGGTAGCCGGTCACCACCGGCACCGACCCGACCGGCGTCACCGGACGCCGCCCGGGGCGCCGGCGACGGCGGCCCCCTGGGTGATCACCGAACGACCACCCGGTCCACGAGCCGGGCGAGCTCGTCCCGCTCGGCGTCGGTGAGGTCGGTCAGCGGCGGTCGGACCGGACCGGCCGGGTGCCCGACGACCGAGAGCCCCGCCTTGACGATCGACACCGCGTACCCGGCCCGCCGGTTCCGGATGTCGAGGTAGGGCAGGACGAAGTCGGCGAGCCGGCGGTACACCTCCTCGGCTCGCCGCGCCCGCACGGCACGGTAGAAGTCCAGCGCGAACTCGGGCAGGAAGTTGAAGATCGCCGAGGAGTAGGTGGTGACCCCCATCTCCAGGTAGGGCAGCGCGTAGGTCTCGGCGGTCGGCAGGCCGCCGACCGACAACAGGCGGTCGCCCAGCCTCGCGTGGATGCGGGTCATCAGGTCGATGTCGCCGACGCCGTCCTTGAACCCCACGAAGTTCGGGCAGTCCGCCGCCAGTTGCTGGACCGCGTCGAAACCGAAGGCCGCGTTGGCCCGGTGGTAGACCACCACCCCCAGGTCGGTCGCCGCGCACACGGCCCTGACGTGCGCGACGAGTCCCTCCTGGGAGACCTCCGTCAGGTAGGGCGGCAGCAGGAACACGCCGTGCGCGCCGGCGGCCTCGGCGTCCCTGGCCATCGCCACCGCCTGCGCGGTGCCGTAACCAGCCGGTGCGACCACGGGTTTGCCGTCCGGCGCCGAGGCGACGGCCGCCCGGACGACACGACCCACCTCCTCGGGGGTGAGCGCGAAGAACTCGCCGGTGCCACCGGCCGCGAACACCCCGGAGGTCTCGTACTCGCCCTGTCGGGACACGTGGTCCCGGTAGGCGTCCTCGTCGAAGGAGAGATCCGGCCGCGCGTGCGTGACGGGGAAGGAGAGCAGTCCCGAGCCGAGGGTCGACCTCAGCTCCTCGGGGGCGAACAGGGTCATCGTCGACTCCAGGCTCGAAGGGCTGACCCGAGGGTAGGATTCGCGCCGATACCTGTCCAAGTCGAATGTGGCATGTGGCGATACCTTCCTGGTATGGAGGCGCGATGTCCCCCCGGTTCACCCTCGACCAGCTTCGGGGATTCGTCGCGGTCGCCGAGGAGCTGCACTTCGGGAGGGCGGCGGCGCGGCTGAACATGACGCAGCCGCCGTTGAGCCGCCAGATCCGCAAGCTGGAACACGCCCTGGACGTCCAGCTGTTCACCCGGGACGCCAGGGCCGTCGGCCTGACACCGGCCGGGGAGGTCCTCCTCGTCGACGCCCGCCGGATGCTCGGCCTGGCCAGCTCCGCCCCCCTGGCCGCGCGGAACGCCGCTCGGGGAACGGCGGGGAACCTCCACATCGGGTTCACCGCGGTGTCGGCCACCACGGTGCTCGGGTCCTGGATCAAGACCATCGGCGCCCACCTGCCCGACGTCGAGCTGACCCTCACCGAGATGGTGAGCAGGGACCAGGTCGACGCGTTGCTCGCCGGGCGGTTGCATCTCGGCCTCGCCAGGGGAGTTCCGGCATCGGAGCTGATCAGCGCCCGCTGCGTCCACGTGGAGAGCCTCGTCCTGGCCTGTCCCCGAGGCCATCCCCTCAGCGTGCTGGGACGTCCCCCGACGCTGGCCGACATCGGTCGGCACGACGTGGTCACCTATGCGCCGGTGGACGCCCGTTACCTGTACGAACTGGTCGTCAGCGTGTTCCACGACGCGCACGTCGAACCCCGCTACGTCCAGCAGGTCGGGCAGGTCAACAGCTTGTTGGCGCTGGTGGACGCCGGGCTCGGCGTGGGCGTCGTGCCCAGGTCCGCCGCGCGGCTGCGCCTGCCCAACCTGGAGTTCACCGAGATCGACGGACTGGCGCCGGACGTCGTGCGCACCCACTGCCTCTGGCGGACCGAGCACGCCAGCCCCGCGCTGCGCGCCCTGCTGTCCCTGCCGGAGACCCGCGACGTGACCTCTTGACGCCCCGCAACGGCCCACTTACCGTCTGCGTCTACAAATGCAGACCGGATCCGCGTTCATAGACGAACGGCACGGCGCATTCCCGCCCGCGCACCCCGCGCCGGGCCGCGGCTTCCGGACGCGACCGTCCGACCATCGGAGAGACAATGCCGTCTTCCGTTCCTCTCCCGCGCGGCACCCGTTCCCCCGCACCCGTCGTCGTGCCGCTGGCCGTCGCGATCCTCGCAGCCACCTCGTGCGCCGTCGCGAACAGCGGCGGAGGCGGGGACACCGGGGACGCCGGCGACACGCTCCGGATCGTCCTGGCCCAGGAACCTCCCACGCTCGAACCCTGCGAGGCCTCCCTGACCGACACCGGTGTGGTGGTCCGGTCCAACATCAGCGAACCCCTCATCGAGCGTGATCCCACGACGGGGGAGCTGGAACCCCTGCTCGCCACCACCTGGCGGCAGCGGACTCCCACCACGTGGGAACTCGACCTCCGCCCCGACGTCACCTTCCACGACGGGACGACCATGACCTCGGAGGACGCCGCCTTCTCCATCGATCGGGCGGTGAACTCGGACCTGGCGTGCAACGTGGACGGCTACGTCTTCGGGGACGAGCGCCTCGAACTCGAGGTCGTCGACGAGCACCGCCTGGCGGTCACGACCACCGACCCCGACCCGATCCTGCCGCTGAGGCTCAGCTTCATCGAGGTCGTCCCCCGCACCACCAGCACCGAGGCGAAGGTGCGGGAACCGGTCGGGACCGGCCCCTACCTGATCGAGCGGTGGGAGACCGGGGTGTCCATCTCCCTGCGCCGCAACGACGACTACTGGGGGGAGCCGCCCGCCTACCCCCGGGCCAGGTACGTGTGGCGGTCGGAACCCAGCGTGCGCGCCGCCATGATCAACAACGGGGAGGCGGACCTCTCGACCGCCCTCAACCCCGAGGACGCGACCGAGGACAACTCGGTGGCCTACCCCAACAACGAGACCACCGCCCTGCGGCTCGACGGCCGGGAGGCGCCGCTCGACGACATCCGCGTCCGCAGGGCGATCGGGTTGGCGATCGACCGGCGGGCCATCGTGGACACCCTCTTCGACGGACTCGCCGACCCGGCCGCGCAACTCGTCCCCGACGGGGTCGTCGGGCACAACCCGGACCTGCCGATCGACCCGCCGGACCCGGACCGGGCCCGGGCCCTGATCGCCGAGGCCGCCGCCGACGGCGTACCCGTGGACCGGCGCATCACCCTCATCGCGCGCAACGCCCAGTTCCCCCGGGTCGCCGAGACCGCGGAGGCGATCCAGTACCAGCTGGCCTCGGTCGGGCTCGACGTGCGCATCCAGATGGCCGACACCGCCGCCCACCTCGAGTACCAGCTGCGCCCCTTCCCCGAGGACGTCGGCCCGGTCGCGCTGCTCGTCATGCACGGCAACCAGGCCGGCGACGCCGCCTTCACCACCAGCCAGTACCTGCTCAGCGACGGACCCCAGTCGACCTTCGGCAGCCCCGAACTCGACCAGCTGATCTCCGAGGCCGGAGAGCTGTCCGACGACGCGCGGCAGGAGGCCTTCGCCGCGATCTTCGCCCACCAGAACGACACCCTCGTCCAGTACACGCACCTCGCGCACATGCGCGGGCTGCTCGGCCGGTCCCCGTCGATCCACTACGAACCGAACGCGGCCACCGGCGACGAACTCCGCCTCGCCGAGGTCCGCCCCGCACGTGAGGAGGCACGCTGACATGCTGACCTTCCTGCGGCGCCGCGTCGTCTCCAGCGCCATCCCCCTCGTCTTCGTCGTCCTCGGCGTGTTCTGCCTCGCGCGCCTGACCGGCAACCCGGTCAACCTCTACCTGCCTTTGAGCGCGACCCCCGAACAACGCGCCGAGTTCGCGGCCGCCCACGGTTTCGACCAGCCGATCGTCACCCAGCTCGCCGACTACCTGACCTCCCTGCTGGTCCTCGACTTCGGCGAGTCGCTGCGGACCGGGCAACCCGCCGCCGAGATGGTGCTGGCCGCCTTCCCCGCGACACTCCAACTGGCCGGCGTGACCATGCTCATCGCGATCGCCGGCGCCGTCCTGCTCGGCTGCGCCGCGGCCTACCGGCCGAACTCGCTGGCCGACCGGGTGGCCAGCATCCTGTCGATGACCGCCGCGTCCATCCCGGACTTCTGGTTCGCGATCATGGGCGTGCTCGTCTTCGGGGTGACGCTCGAATGGCTTCCCACCTCCGGCGTCAGCGGCGGGCCGGAGGTGTGGATCCTGCCGATCGCGACGCTGCTCATCCGCCCCTTCGGCGTACTCGTCCAGGTCGTCCGGGGCGCGATGGTCACCGCGCTGGCCGCGCCTTACACCAAGGTGGCCCGGAGCAAGGGGGCGAGCGAGAAGCGCGTGGTGTTCGGGCACGCCCTCCGCAACGCCGCGATGCCGGCCCTCACCGTCGCCGGCGACCTGACCATCGGACTCGTCAACGGCGCCGTCGTCGTCGAGACCATCTTCGGGTGGCCCGGCATCGGCAAGCTCATGATCGACTCCATCCTGCAACGAGACTTCGCCGTCCTCCAGGCCGCGGTGCTGATCACCGCGCTGACCATCTTCGCGTTGAACATCCTGATCGACGTCTGCTACGCGCTGCTCGACTCGCGCGTCCGCCAGACCGTGCCGGCCTGAGCCGAGGAGGCGCCATGACCACCACACCGGGAGGACGACGTCGGCGGAACCCGTCCGGCGCGCGCACCGGCCCACCGCGTTGGTGGACCCTGCTCGGCGGCGACCGGGTCGCGGTCTGCGCGGCCGTCGTGCTCACCCTGGTCCTCCTGACCGCGCTGCTCGGCCCGCTGCTGATCGGCGACCGGGCCATCCGCCAGGACCTCGACGCCTCACTGCGCCCACCCTCCCTCGACCACGGGTTCTTCGGGCTGCTGGGGACCGACGTCCTGGGGCGCAGCGTGCTCGCCCGCCTCATCGAAGCCGCGGGGACCACGCTGTCCGTCGCCGTGCCCGCCGTGCTGTGCTCACTGGTCGTCGGGTCGGCCGTCGGCATGTGGGCCGGCTACCACGGCGGCCGGCGGGAGAGCGTCGCCATGCGGGTCGCCGACGTCATCCTGAGCTTCCCGTCCCTGCTGTTGGCCGTGGTCGTGCTCTACGTGTTCGAACCCAGCGTCGCCAACCTGGTGCTGATCCTCGCCATCGCCCGCGTCCCCATCTACCTGCGCACCGCGCGGGCCGAGTCGGCCGAGATCAGGAGCAGGCTGTTCGTCGACGCGGCCCGCACCTTCGGCACCCGCTCCGGAGCGACGATCGTGCGGCACATCCTGCCGATCGTCCTGCCGACGCTGCTCACCGTCGCGACGCTGGACTTCTGCTTCGTGATGCTCACCGAATCCTCGCTGAGCTTCCTCGGCATCGGGATCCAACCACCGGAGGTCAGCTGGGGGCTGATGGTCGCCCAGGGGCGTCAGTACCTCCAGACCGCCTGGTGGATCGCGGTGCTCCCCGGCGTCGCCATCGTCATGACCACCGTCTCGGCCACCATCCTCGCCGCCTGGGCGCGCCTGGCCACCGACCCCGCCCAGCGCTGGCGGCTCACCCTGCCCCGAGGGCGCCGCCGGCGGCCCGCCACCACCGGAGAGGGCACCCCATGACCCCGACCGCCGCCCCGCCCGCCCGCCAACCGGAACCCGGCGCACCGCCACCCGCGTTGCGGGTCGAGGGCCTCACCGTCGACCTGACCACACCGACCGGCGAGCTGCGCGCCGTCGACGGAGTCGGCTTCAGCGTCCACAAGGGGCGAACGCTCGCCCTGCTCGGGGAGTCCGGCTGCGGCAAGTCCATGACCGCTCAGGCGGTGGTGGGCCTCCTCGACCCCGTCGCCCGCGTGACCGGCGGCACCGCCCACGTCAACGGGACCGAGGTCCTGGGGCTCAGCCGCTCCCAGCGCGCCAGGCTCGCCGGGCCCGTCCTGTCCATCGTCTTCCAGGACGCGCTCACCGCCATGAACCCGGTGCGGACCGTGGGCGCCCAACTCGCCGAACCCTTCCGCATCCACCGAGGACTCTCCCGGCGGGCGGCACGGGAGCGGGCCGTCGAACTGATGGACGGCGTCGGCATCCCCGAACCCCGGGCCAGGGCCCGGTCCTACCCGCACCAGTTCTCGGGGGGGATGCGCCAACGCCTGCTCATCGCGATGGCGGTGGCCCTGGAACCCGACGTCCTCATCGCGGACGAACCGACCACGGCCCTGGACGTCACCGTGCAGGCCCAGGTGATGGAACTCCTCGCCGACCTCCAGGCCCGGCAGGGCATGGCCCTCGTCCTCATCACCCACGACCTCGCCGTCGTCGCCGAACACGCCGACGAGGTAGCCGTCATGTACGCCGGGCACGTCGTGGAGACCGGACCGGTCACCGAGGTGTTCACCCACCCCCGCCACCCCTATACGCGGGGGCTGCTCGACTCCGTGCCCGAGCGGGCCGCGAAGGGGCGACCGCTGCACGCCGTGCCCGGCAGCCCACCGGAGCTGGGCTCCATCCCCACCGGCTGCGTGTTCCAGAGCCGTTGCCCGCTCGCCGCCGACGTCTGCGCCGCCGAGCGCCCCCGACCGCGTCCCACCGGACCGTCCCGCGCGGCGGCCTGCCACCGTTCCGAGGAGCTCGCCAGTGACTGACGTGTCCCCACCCTCGGACCAGCCCGCCCCGCTGCTGACGGCGACCGGCCTGCGCAAGTCGTTCCGCGTCGCGAGGAACAGGACCGGGAACGCGCGCCTGACCGCGCTCGACGGCGTCGACCTGCGGGTCGAACGGGGCCGCACCCTCGGTCTCGTCGGCGAGTCCGGCTGTGGCAAGTCGACCCTGGCCCGCGTCCTGCTGTTGCTGGAACGGCCCGACGAGGGCACCCTCCGCTTCGACGGCATCGACCCGCTCACCCTGCGCGGCCGCGCCCTGCGCGCCTGGCGGCGCCGCGTCCAGATGGTCTTCCAGGACCCCTTCGCCTCCCTGAACGCCCGGATGACGGCGGCGGAGATCATCGCCGAGCCGTGGCGCAGCCACCGCGACATCGCCCCCGAGGGCGCTCGCCGGGACACCAGGGTGCGCGAGCTGCTCGACCTCGTCGGCCTGCGCCCAGGGGACGCCCACCGCTATCCCACCGAGTTCTCCGGCGGGCAACGGCAACGCATCGGCATCGCCCGCGCGCTGGCCCTCGGCCCCGACCTGATCGTCTGCGACGAACCGGTGTCCGCGCTGGACCTCTCCGTGCAGGCGCAGGTGCTGAACCTGCTCGCCGACCTCCAACGCGAGTTGGGGGTGTCCTACCTGTTCATCTCCCACGACCTCTCCGTCGTCCGCCACGTCGCCGACCGGGTCTCGGTGATGTACCTGGGCAGGGTCGTCGAACACGGGCCGGCCGAGGAGGTCCTCGACCGCCCGGTCCACCCCTACACCTCGGCGCTGGTGTCCTCCGCCCCGTCCCTCGACCTCACCGGCGACGGCCGGCGGCGGACCGTGCTCCAAGGGGAGATCCCGTCTCCGATGGACCCGCCATCGGGTTGCCGGTTCCGCACCCGCTGCCCCCGGGCGACGACGGTGTGCGCGGAGGCGGAACCACCGCCGGCCACCCGGTCCGGTGCCCCGAGTGGCACCGGAGATCACCGGGGGTGGTGCCACCACCCGCTGGGACCCACCCCGGCTCCGCCATGAGCGGCGCGGAGTTCTGGCTGCTCAGCGCGGTCGTCCTCCTCGGAGCGCTCGCCCAGGCCTCGATCGGGTTCGGACTGGGCCTGCTCGCCGCCCCGGTGGTGGCCCTGGTCGATCCCACACTCGTGCCCGTCACCCTGATCCTGCTCGCGACCGGGGTGACCGCCACCGTCCTGGTGCTGGACCGGCAACACGTCGACCTGCGGGGGACCGGCATCGCCCTCGGCGGCCGGGTCGTGGGAACGGTGGCGGGTGCCGCCCTGGTCGCCGCGTTGCCCGCCCGGGCGCTGGCGGTCGCCGTGGGAGTGGTCGTCCTGCTCGGGGTGGTCGCCACCGCCGGGGGCCTCACGCCACGCCCCACCACCCGGGCCGTCGCCCTCGCGGGCGCGGTCTCCGGTCTGATGGGCACCGCCACGTCCATCGGAGGGCCGCCGATGGCGATGGTCTGGCAGGGGATGGCCGGCCCCCGTCTGCGAGGCACGATGAGCGGGTTCTTCCTCGTGGGTTCCCTGCTCAGCCTCGCCGCCCTCGCCGTCGCCGGCAACGTCGAGATCACCACCCTCCAGCACACCCTGTGGTTGCTGCCCGCCGCCCTGGCCGGGGTGCTCCTCGCCCGCCGCGTCTCCGGAGCCCTCGACAGCCGACGTTCCCGCACCGCCGCGATGGCGCTGGCCAGCATCGGTGCCGTGGTCCTGATCGGCCAACAGGTGCTCTGACCAGGCCATCCACCACAGCTGTTCCGGTCAGGGCTGGCGCTGTCCGGGAACCGGGCGGCGGGGTTGGTCGCGGCCGGTCGTCTGGTCGCGGGGCGCCGGTGACGAGGCGAGTCGCCCTGTCGAGGACGAAGCCGCGCCCCCGGCCCCCCGGGGTGCCCGCGCTGCCCGCCCTACCTGACGAGGGGCCTCGCCTCCGAGGCACAGCCGTGAGCGGTCACCGCGACCGGGGTGCCTCAGATGTCCCGGACGAAGATGATGGCGTCGGTCTGGTCGGTGGTGGCCGGGTCGAGCGGGAAGTAGGTGTGGTCAGCCGGGACGCGTGGCGCTGGTTCCCGGTCGAGAGCCGAGGCGAGACGGGCGGGATCGACGATGGTGCGGGCGTCGGGGAGGGTCGACAACAGCCCTTCGAGGCTGTCGGGCCGGGGAACGTCGGAGCCCCGGGTGCCGAAGGCGGTGGCGGTGAAGGCGTACTGGTCGCCGAGGCGTGCGGCGGTGATCGAGCCGGCGCTCCACCACTCCAGCGTTCGGCCCGCGAGAGACCCCCAGCCCTCCGGCAGCAGCCAGCGGCTCCTGTCCTTCTGCAGGTGGCGGTTGTGGGCGTAGGCGAGAGTGGGGCCGCGAAGGGACTCGCGGTCGACGAGGGCGAGGAGGTTGTCAGCCATCATCGTCTCGCGCAGGCACATCAGTGTGCCGACGCGGGTGGGCGTGGTGTCTGCCATGCCCGCGTGGTAGCGCAGGAGTCCGGACGCGGCGCGGGCGCGCAGGCCGGCGCGCCACCAGTCGTCGTGGGAGCCAGCCGTCGTCAGGTGGGGCGCGTGCGCGGTGAGCAGCACGCCCAGGTCGTCCGCGATCAGGCGCAGTTCCTGGGCTTCGGGGGTGCGGCCGACGGACCGCGTGGGATCGGTGGTGGCGGCCGGGTTGGTCCAGTCCTCGTCGGGACCGAGCAGCTCGTCGAGCGTCTCGCGGCTGTGGGCCAGGTCGAGATGGGAGGCGAGGTAGTCGTGCAGCGCGGTGAGAGCTGGGCGGGGGCTGGCGGCGCCGGTCATCTCCACGGGCCCGTCGAAGCCGTAGAAGCGGACCCGTTCGTGCGGCGGCCGTCTTTCGTTGTGGGCTCGCAGCCAGCGCACGAGCTCGCGGTTGGCGGGTGAGTCACCGAGGCCGTGGCTGAAGCCCCGGCTCATCGCGTCGTCGAGGGTGCCGGTGCCGTCGGTGACGTACGCGTCCGCGACCAGGGCGGCCAGGCAGTCGCTCTCGACTGCGATGGAGCGGTAGCCCTCGTGTTCGACGAGGTGGCGGAAGAGCTCGTTGCGCAGCTCGGGGAAGACCTCGACACCGTGGGTGGGCTCGCCGAGGCCGAGCAGGCGGGTGGTGGGCGGCAGGAGCGCGGTGAGGGAAGTCCCGGTGACGGGCTGGGTCGCGTTCCGGATCAGAACTGCCATGCGTTCGACCTTATCGTTGAACGACAGGTGTGGACTTCGGCCGCATTTCCCCTGGCGTCGTGCCGAATACCCTCAAAGCGGTCGCGGCCCATCGATCCGGTCCCGACACCGGCGAGCCGGGCTGGCTCGACCGTGTGCGGTGGTGTCGGACTCCCGTGCGGGTTCCCGATCACCCGGCCAGCCGAACACGCGCCGCCCCCGGATGAGGTCGGCCGCCCAGCGACGACCAGGCCGGCGCTGGGGCGGGCGCGACTGGCCCGACCCGCCCTCCCGCCATCCGGCTGCCCGGGCACGTCCGGGATCGGAGAGCCCTACCGGGACACCTTCCCCGGCATCACTGTGGCGCCGCGTCGCTCCGGGGTCTTCTCACCCGGGGTCCGAAGGCGGTGGCGGCGTCCCTCGGCCGCCGGGCGCGGCCCCCGAGCAGGAGGGTCACGGCCGGACGCCAGCTCGCACGACGTTCTCCAACGGATGACCACTGGAGAGGCGACCGATGTTCGCCGCGATGTCGCGGGCGCGGCCGGCGAAGGTCTCCAGGGTGTGGCCCGAATGGTGCGGGGTCATCACGACGTTGTCGAGCGCGTCGAAGGGCCGCGAGTAGCCCCGGGCGCCCAGCCCGTCCTTCGGGTGGCCCCACCAGACGTCCAGCGCGGCACCGCCGATGCGCCGTTCCGCCAGCGCCTCGTACAGCGCGTCCTCGTCGATGATCGGCCCCCGCGACACGTTGACCAGCACCGCGTCCGGGCGCATCGCCGCCAGCTCCGCCGCACCCACCAGCCCCCGGGTCTCCGCCGACAACGGGACGGTCAGGACGACCAGGTCCGAGGACGCCAACAGGTCCGGCAGGCGGTCCTGGCCGTCGACCCGGTCCACCACCACCCCCGGCGGAACCGGGGCACCCGGGTCGCGCCGCACGGCCCGCACCCGCATCCCCAGGGCGCTGGCCGCCCTGGCGACCGCACCCCCGATCTCACCCATGCCGACCAGGCCCACCGTCCGCCCGGCGAGGGTGCCCCCCAGGGGGACCGCCGGGTCGAGCGCGACCGACTCCCACCGACCGGCCCGCAGTGACCGGTCGGCGCGCGGCACCCGGCGGAACAGCATGATCGCGGCCATCACCACGTACTCGGCGATCGACCGGCCGTGGTGGAAGGTGTTGCACACGTGGACCGCCGGGGCCAGCGCGTCCAGCGCGACCCGGTCCACCCCCGCCCCGGTCACGTGCACCAGCCGCAGGGCGGGGGCGGCCCCGGCCATCTCCGCCGACACCCGGGAGGCCACCAGCACCTCGGCGTCACCGAGGCGGGAGATGACCTCCTCGTCCGGCCGGCCCACCAGGAACTCCCAGTCGTGGCCGTCGCTCCCGCCCCGGGTCAGCTCGTCCCGGAACCTGTCGATGATGGGGTCGGTGAGCACGATCCGCATCGGACGGACTCCTCCCGTGTCGCGCGTGCCCGAGCCCCGGTGGCCGTCGCCGGTCACCAGCGGGGCGCGGTCGGGTCGAACGCGGGCTCGAAACGGCGCAGGTACCCGGTGTCGTCCCGCTCCCGGATGCCGCAGGACAGGTAGCGCTCGTGGAGCCGGGCCAGCGCGTCGCGGTCGAGTTCCACGCCCAGCCCGGGAGCGGTCGGCACCGGGACCGCTCCCGCCTCGAAGCGCAGCGCGCCCGGCACGACCACGTCGTCCTCGGGGTGTTTCCACGGCCAGTGCGTGTCGCACGCGTAGGTGAGGTTCGGCGTGGCCGCCGCGAGGTGGGTCATCGCGGCGAGGCTGATGCCCAGGTGCGAGTTCGAGTGCATCGACAGCCCGAGCGCGAACGTGTCGCAGATCCCCGCCAACGTCCTGGAGCGGTGCAGACCACCCCAGAAGTGGTGGTCGGAGAGGACCACGCCCACCGCCGAACGGGCGACGGCGGGCCTGACGTGGTCGAAGGCGACGACGCACATGTTCGTCGCCAGCGGAGTCGACACCGCCTCGGCGACCCTGGCCATGCCCTCGATGCCCGTGGTCGGGTCCTCCAGGTACTCGATGACGCCGTCGAGTTCGCGGCCGACGCGGATGGCGGTCTCCACGCTCCAGGCACCGTTGGGGTCGACCCGCAGTGGGTGGTCCGGGAAGGCCACGCGCAGGGCGTGGATCGCGGCGACCTCCTCCTCGGGCGGGAACACGCCGCCCTTGAGCTTGATCGCGCCGAACCCGTACTCGTCGACCATGCGGCGGGCCTGCGCGACGATCTGGTCCGGGGTGAGCGCCTCACCCCAGTGGTCCGGCTCGGCCCCCGGGTGCCCGGCCCACTTGTAGAAGAGGTAGGCGCTGTAGTCGACCCGGTCGCGGACCGCTCCGCCCAACAGGTCGCTCACGGGTCGGCCGAGCGCCTTGCCCTGGATGTCCAGGCACGCCACCTCGAAGGGGGAGAGCACCCGGTCGGCGGTGCTGCTGCCGGTGACCATGCCGCTCATCCCGTGGCCACGCGTGCCGTGGTCCCCGGCCACCACCGCCCGCACCCGGCGAGCCAGCTCGTTGAGGTGCCAGACGTCGACGCCCACGAGAGCGGCACCGGCGAGGCGCAGCCGGTCGAGGTGCCCGGCGTCGCCGTAGGTCTCGCCCAACCCGGTCAGGCCCGAGTCCGTCAGGACCTCGATGACCGCGCGCAGCGCGAACGGTTCGTGGACCCCGACCGTGTTGAGCAGGGGCAGGTCCCGGAAGGCGACCGGGGTGATCCGCACCTCCCGGATGCGGTGCTCCATCATGGCCGCGTCGCGCATCCTGTTCCTCCGGCTGTACGGCCGACCCGGGGCCGGCGGACGGCGGGTACCGACGCAGCCTAACCGCCGATTGTCCACATGGGTAGACGCGATCCACGGGGGAAGACGCCAGGTGGTGGGGTGCCCCCGTCCCGTCAGGCGCTGCCCAGCGAGCCCAGCTCGGCGGTCAATGCCGCGTGCTCGATCCGCTCCCGCGCCCGGAACATCGCGGCGACGATGTCGGCCTCGCGGGCCGGGGTGAGCCGGGCCACCGGCACCGAGGCGCTGATCGCGTCGGTGGCCGGTGTCGAGTAGCGCAGCGGCATCGCGAAGCAGTGCAGGCCCAGGCTGTTCTCCTGCCGGTCGATCGCGTACCCCCGTTCACGCGCGGCCGCGAGGTCGCGTTCGAGGGCGGCCCGGTCCGTGCGCGTGTGGTCGGTCAACGCGGTCAGTTCGGCCGGCAGGTGCTCCGTGAGCTCGGTGGCGGGCAGTTCCGCCAGCAGGGCCTTGCCCAGGGCGGTCGAGTAGGCCGGCAGTCGGCGACCGACCCGGCTGTGCGGCCGTAGGTACTGGCTCGACGCCCGGGTCACCAGGTACACCACGTCCTCGCCCGCCAGCCGCCCGAAGTGGAACGTCTCGTCGAGGAGTTCGCCCAGCGAGTCCAGCACCGGTTTGGCGACCCGCACGTGGGCGTCGGTGTCCAGGTAGGTGGTGCCCGCGAGGAGGGCGCGGATGCCGATGGCGTACAGCGCCCCCGAGGCGTCGGTGCGCACCCAGCCGTGCTTCACCAGCGTCCGCAGCAGGGCGTGGCAGCTGCTCCGGGGCATACCCAGCGCCTCGCTGAGTTCCCGGAGCCGGGCGGGGCGGTTCTGGCGCGCGGCGAGGAGTTCCAGGAGCTCGAGGGTGCGTGCCGCCGACTTCACCTCTCGGACGCCCCCGCTCCGCTCCGGCGCCCCGGGCGCGTCGCCCTCGCCGCCGCGTCCGGGCACGCCGGTGTGGTCTGACATCGGAGCCTCCTCGCCCATTCGCGTCCGATCTGGACATCCGGCGACCGTCGGACGCAGCCGGTAACGCTACCGGGAGCCGCCCGCGGAGTCGGCCGCGCGGGCGCTGGGCCGGTGGGGGTGGTTGGCCGGGGTTGAGCCCTGGCGGGTCGTGGTCCCGCCCCGGGAGGGGAGGCGGTCCCCGCGCGGACTACTGGGGCTCGTGGTCACTGCCCCGAGGTCGTCCCGGCGGCGGGGTCAGGTGTCCGGGCGGTGGCCATGACGGCGTGCGGGCCGCCACGCCTGCTCGCTCTCCTCGAGGTCAGGAGACGGTGAACGCCGGGTTCGAGGCCCTTCGGTGGTGGAGGCGGCGGAACACCGGCGGGATGGGAGGGAGTGAGCGCAAGGGACGACCTGCCGAGGGGAACTCCGAGCCCAGCGGCCGCGGCGCTGGCCACCCGATGCGAGTGTGTGTATCGCAAGTGTTAGCTTGCTTTTTGCAAGTGTCGATGCGGGGGCTTCGTGCGGTACGGCATCCCCGGTGGCGGCGCGACCGGGCTCCGCCACCGGGGCGCCGGGTGCCGCGCCGGCTGGGCGTCCCCTGACCCGACGAGGGTGGAGTGGTGAGTGATGGGCAGGATCGTGGTGACGGAGTTCCTCACCCTGGACGGCAGGATGAGCGGCCCCGGCAATGACCAGAGCTGGGTGACCGAGACGTTCGACGGCGACATGGACGAGGAGACACTCGCCCAACAACGCACCGTGGACCTGATCCTGCTCGGCAGGGTCACGTACCAGGAGCTGGCTGGCTACTGGCCGACCGTGCGCACCGACCACCCCGAGATCACCCGGCACATGAACGACACCCCGAAGGCCGTGGTGTCGACGACCCTCGACCGCGCGCCGTGGGGTGATCACGCTCCCGCTCGTGTCCTCACCGACCTGCGGCGGGAGACCGTCGCCGCCGTGAAGCGCGAGGTGGCGGGTGACATCGCGGTCATCGGCAGCGCCAGCGTCGTCGCGGAACTCGCCGCCCTGGACCTCGTCGACGAGTACAAACTCATGCTGCACCCCGTCGTCCTCGGTGCCGGCGCACCGCTGTTCGAGAACCTCGACCGACGGCGGTTCACGCACACGAGGACCCGCGCTCTCGCCAACGGGGTCGTGGTCCTGCACTACGCGGCCTGACCGGCCACCCGCGACGCCGAACATCGAAGCCCGAGGGTTCCACGACCAGACGACGCCGGTGACGTCCCCGTGGCCGGGCCGGGCGATCGACGACGCCGAGGTGGCGGAGCGGGTCCCCGGCGGATCGCCGTTCGCGGGTGCCCGAGATCAGCGACGGCGACCGCGACGGCCCGACGCGCGGGGTGCCCGGCGGGGACCTCCGCCCTTCCGGTTGCCGGCCGCCGGCGTCCGGCGTTCCCGACGATCGGTCGTGCCGCGTTCCCGCTTCGCCGGGGCCGGCTCCGCCTGGGGCACCCCCCGGCTGCTGTTGACGGTGCGCCCGCGCACGACCCCGATGAACCGCTCCATCAGATCGGTGGTCTCGACGTCCAACCACACCAACGCCACCCCCGACTCGGGTGCGTCGGAGACCGGGCGCCAGGTCAGGTCCTTGCGGTGGTGGAGACGGGCGAGTGACTGGGGGACGACGAGGAGGCCGGCGCCGGCCGCCACGCGCTCGAACGCGCCCGCGGTGGTCGCCGGCCGCTCACCCGCGACCCGCCCCGGTGGGCGTTCCCACTCCAGCACGTCGTCCTGGGGGTGCAGCAGGACCTCGTCGGCCAGGTCCTCGCTCGACACCACCTCGGCGGCGGCCACGAAGTGCTCCTTCGGCACGACCACCACCGAGGTCTCCGAGTACAGGGGGATCGCGTGCAGGCCGGTGCGGTCGATGGGCAACCGGGTGACGGCCGCGTCCGCCCCGCCGTCCCGCACCAGTCCCACGGCGTCCGGGACGTCGACGGGGAGCACGGCCAGGGTGACTTCGGGGAAGCGTTCCTCCCAGATCCGCGCCCACTTGCCCGGGGTGACTCCCGGTACGTGCGCCAGTCTGAACGAGTGAGGTGCCTCCGGTCCTGCCACGGCGCCAGGTTACCGGGCGTGACCGCGCTCGCCCCAGGCGCTCGTTATCCTGGCGGGTATGACGGCACGGAAGACCCCGCAGACGATGAAGCCCGCCACCGCGGCGAAGAAGCTGGGGGTCTACCTCGACGCGACCCCAGCCGAGTTCCAGGAGGGGGCCGTCTCGCGGGACGAGCTGAACGCGCTCCAGGCCGATCCGCCGGACTGGCTGCGTGACCTGCGGCGCGACGGACCGCACCCCCGGCCCGTGGTGGCCGCCCGGCTCGGCGTCTCCATCAGCGGCCTCGCCAGGGCCGGGATCACCGACGCGCTCACCACGGCGGACATCAACCAGCTCCGGAGCGACAACCCCGACTGGCTCCAGCGGGAACGGGAGATCCGGGCGGAGACCCGGATGGAGGAGCAGCGCCTGCGGGAGCGGGACGCCGAGGACGGCTCCCGCCACTGACCACCGGCCGGCACCGGCGCGAGCTGGGGCATCACCGGCCACGGGGCACCGTCGTCGTGCGCGTTCGTCGAGCGGGTAGGGGAGTTCGACCGCCAGCTCCGCCACCGTCACGTCCGCCGGAGTTCCGATCGAGAGCACGGGGTGCTGAACCTCGACAGCACCCCGTACGGGCTCCTGACCCGCGGCGTTACCCGGATGGGGCCTGACGCGAGGTCGGCGGTGCCCGACGACGGCTCGTCCGGCTCCGTCGTCGGGTAGGACGGGACCTCCTCGAGGAAGCCCGGGAGCCGGGGCCCCGGACGGCCTCACCTGACGGGCGAGCCGGTCCAGCAGGAACCGGCGGACCCGCGCGAGGTGGACCAGGCGGGTCGCCAGCCCCTCCGGGCCGAGCGTGAGCCGGAAGACGTTCGTCGTCGGGCCCAGCAGGGTCGCCGGGACCCCGTCCGTCGGCACGCCCGCCCCGGCGTTCCCGCTGACCACGTTCCAGTACCGGTCCACGACCACGGGCGGGTGAGGATCGTGGGCGCGCGGCAGCGTCGCGAGAGCGGCCCGGCGCGGGGCCAGCTCGCCGGTCACCGACGAGCCCACCCCAGACACGCCGCCCCCGAGGAGGGGTGGCCGGGCGGGTGTGACCGACCCGCCCGCCGGTTCCGTCGGGCGTCCCGCCGTGCCCACCCGCCAGGCTCAGCTCGACTCCGGGGCGGCCGGGGGTAGCGGAGATCGCGTGGTCGGTGGTCGGTGGTCGGTGGTCGGTGGTGGAGCGTCGCGCGAGGTGGCGGCCCTCCGGCGCTCTGGGTGAGGCGCGCCCGGCCCGGATCAGCTGGTGGGGCGGTCAGCCGGCGCCGTCACCTTGCCCACCACCAGGCGGAGCGCGGCCCGCGCGTGGCGTCGTGCCTCGGCGGGGGAGGGAGCGGCGGTCAGCCCGAGGAGTCGGCGTCGGTGCGGTTCGCCCAGCAGCAGGCCGAACAGCGCCTCGGCGCGACCGTCCGCCGCGGCGTCCGGTGGTGTGCCCTCGGCGTCGAGCAGTGCTGAGAGGAGTTCGATGTAGCCGAGGGGGCCGCTGGCGTAGAAGCGCTCGGCCAGACGCGGGAACTGGGGGGCCTCGGCGATCATGAGGCGGTGCAGTCCGACCGCCTCGTCGGAGTGCAGCACGAGGACGAGGCGGGTGGCCACGTCGGTCAGCGACTCGTCCTCCGCCGTGAGCTGGGCGAGCGCGCTCACGCGGAACCGTTCCACCGCGGCGGTGAACACCTCGGCCTTGTCGCCGAAGTAGGTGTAGATGGTGCGCTTCGTCACGCGGGCGGCCGCCGCGAGTTCGTCGATCGAGGTCTGGCCGAACCCCTTGGCCACGAAGAGGCTCACCGCCGCGTCGAGGACCTGGTCTCGCCGGCGCTCGCGTTCCTCCTGGGTGGGACGGCCACGCTTGGGCCGTCCCGTCGCCTCCACGTGCGTCATCGCATGCCCTTCGTCATCACCGTGCCGGAGTCGGCGGCCTGACCCACATCCTATAATGATACGAAATAGTGTCATTATCTGCGGGCTCCGCCACACCCGGCGCGGAGCCCGCCAGGGCACGAAGCGAGGAGTACACGATGGCCAAGCGCAGGCCCACCGTGCGCGAACCGCGAGGGCAGCACGGCCCGGCGGGGGAGGACGCCGCCACCGACGGCGGCCAGCGGCGGGAGTTCTACCGGCGGATGGTGTTCATCCGCCGGTTCGAGGAGCGCGCGGCGCGCGCGTACACCCAGGCCGAGATCGGCGGCTACTGCCACCTGAACCTCGGAGAGGAGGCGACCGTCGTGGGCCTGATGTCGGCCCTGGAACAGACGGACTACCTCTTCACCAACTACCGCGAGCACGGCTACGCCCTCGCTCGGGGCGTCGCGGCAGGGCGGGTGATGGCGGAGCTCTACGGCCGCCGCGACGGTGTCTCGAAGGGATGGGGCGGTTCGATGCACCTCTTCGACGGGAACGCCCGGCTGCTCGGGGGATACGGCATCGTCGGTGGACAGCTCCCCCTGGCCACCGGAGCGGCCCTCGCCATCGACTACCGGGGCGGCGACGAGGCCGTCGCCTGCGTCATGGGCGACGGAACGACCAACATCGGCGCGTTCCACGAATCCCTCAACATCGCGGCCCTGTGGAACCTGCCCGTCGTCTACGTCGTCGTGAACAACGGCCTCGGTATGGGCACCACGGTGGAGAAGGCCTCCGGCGAACCGGAACTCCACCGCAAGGCCGCCTCCTACCGGATGTCCTCGGCCCGCGTGGACGGCAACGACCCGGTCGCGGTGCGCGAGGCGATGCTCAGCGCCCTCGCGAGCGCCCGGTCCGGGCGGCCCTTCCTCCTGGAGGCGGTCAGCTCACGCCTGAAGGGGCACTCCGTCGTCGACCCCGCCAAGTACCGCACCCGTGAGGAGGTGGAGGCGCTCAGGACCAGCGATCCCGTCGCCGCCCTCGCGTTCCGACTGCGGGACGAGGGCGAATTGACCGACGAGGCGATCGCCGAGATCGACGCCGAGGCCACCAGCGCGGTCGCGGCCGCGGTCGCCTTCGCCGAGGCCAGTCCGGCGCCATCCGTGGACACGCTGTTCGACTACACCTACGCGACGCCGGTTCCCAACGACTCCCGGCGGCTACCGGGACAACCCCTGTTCGAACCAGCGCCCCTCCCGAGGATCGGAGCTGACCGGTGAGCATCATGACCTACCGCCAGGCGCTCCGCGACACCCTCCGCACCGAGATGCGCAGGGATCCGGA
The DNA here is from genome assembly GCF_049311605.1 of Actinoalloteichus caeruleus. NCBI lineage: Bacteria > Bacillati > Actinomycetota > Actinomycetes > Pseudonocardiales > Pseudonocardiaceae > Actinoalloteichus > Actinoalloteichus caeruleus. Next base: position 3,459,473 of record NZ_CP186005.1, on the reverse strand, counting down.
CGTGCTGCTCCTCGGCGAGGAGATCGGTGTGTTCGAGGGCTCCTACAAGATCACGGCCGGGCTGCTCGCCGAGTTCGGCGAGAAGCGCGTGCGCGACACCCCCATCGCCGAGGAGGGGTTCACCGGGGCGGCCATCGGCGCCGCCATGCTCGGCCTCCGACCGGTCGTGGAGATCATGACCATCAACTTCTCGCTGCTCGCCCTCGACCAGATCGTGAACCACGCCGCCAAGATCTACGGCATGTTCGGCGGCCAGGCCCGGGTCCCGCTGGTCATCCGCACCCCGGGAGGTGGCGGCCAGCAACTCGGCGCCACCCACTCGCAGAACATCGAGCTGTACTACGCGTTCGTGCCGGGGATGAAGGTCGTCGCGCCCTCCAACCCCGCCGATGCCAAGTCCCTGCTGCTGGCGGCGATCCGCGACGACGACCCCGTCCTGTTCCTCGAGAACCTCGCCCTGTACAACGCGAAGGGCGAGGTGCCGGACGACGACACCCCCGGTGAGATCGGCCGAGCCGCCGTCACCCGCCCGGGCCGGGACATCACCGTCGTCGCCTACTCCCGGATGGCCGCCGTCGCCCTCACCGTCGCCGAGCGGATGGCCCAGACCGACGGCATCGACATCGAGGTCGTCGACCTGCGGAGCCTGCGCCCACTCGACCGGGAGACCGTGGTCGACTCCGTCCGCAGGACGCACTGCGCCGTCGTCCTCGAGGACGACTGGCTCACCTACGGCATCGGAGCGGAGATCGCGGCCACCATCTCCGACGGCGCCTTCGACTGGCTCGACGCTCCCGTCCGCCGGGTCGCCATGGCCGAAGTCCCGCTCCCCTACGCCAAGACCCTGGAAACGGCGGCCCTTCCCTCCGCCGACGACGTCACCACCGCCATCCGCCAGACGCTCGCCTCCGTCGGCCGTCGCGCGGGGAAGGACATCCCGTGATCGACATCCTCATGCCCCGCCTCTCCGACACGATGGAGGAAGGCGTCATCGTCGCCTGGCGCAAGAAGCCCGGCGAGGCGGTGGAGATCGGCGACGTCCTCGTCGAGATCGAGACCGACAAGGCCACCATGGAACACGAGGCCTACGAGGCGGGAACCCTCCACGAGATCCTCCTCCCGGAAGGCGAGACGGTGCGCATCGGCACCGTGATCGCCCGGATCGACGACGGCCGGGAACCCCTGGCGGGGACTCCGCCGCGGGACGGCACCAGCCAAGGGAAGCCCCCGGCACCCGCCACGAGCGAGCCGCCCATCCCCGAGAGCGGCCCCGCCCCCGCCACCGACCCGGCCCCCACCGAGGACGGGGCGGCCACCTCCCCACCCGCGCGACGCCCGCTCGCCACGCCGCTCGTCCGGCGACTCGCCCGCGACAACGCCATCGACCTGAACGAGATCATCGGCAGCGGGCCGGGGGGTCGGATCATCCGAGCCGACCTCGACAGGGCGCTGGCCCGAGGCCCCGGGGCGACCGGGCACTCGGTTCCCGCCGGTAGCGGCGGTGCCACCACACCGAACGGCGGCGTTCCCACCGGAGCGACCTCGGTCCCCTTCGACACCACTCGGCAGGTCATCAGCAGGAGACTCACCGAGAGCAGCAGCTCGGTCCCGCACTTCTCCGTCACCGCCGTCGCCGACGTCGAGGAACTCCTCGCTCTGCGGGCGCGGATCAACGCCGAGCTCGACGACGCCGGCCAGGGGAAGGTCAGCCTCAACGACCTCATCGTCCGGGCCAGCGCCGTCGCCCTCCGGGAACACCCCGGGGTCAACGCCTCCTACTCCGAGGAGGGCCGAGGGGCCACCCTGCTGCACGAGCACGTCAACATCGGGATCGCGGTCGCCTCCGACCACGGCCTCGTGGTCCCGGTCATCGCCGACGCCGACCGCATGGCGGTCTCCCGCATCGCCGCCGAGTCCCGGCGGTTGGTGGGGCTGGCGAAGGACCGCAAGCTGAGCGGCGCGGACATGACCGGCGGCACGTTCACGATCAGCAACCTCGGCATGTACCAGGTGGAGAGCTTCACCGCCATCATCAACCCACCGGAGGGCGCGATCCTCGCCGTCGGAGCGGCCCTCCCCGAACCGGCGGCGGTCGAGGGCGCCGTCGCGGTGCGCCACCGCATCCGCTGCACGCTCTCGGCGGACCACCGCATCATCGACGGCGCTCTCGCCGCGCGGTTCCTGTCCACACTCACCAGCCTGCTCGAACACCCGCTGCGGATCATCGCCTGAGCCGACGCGGGGTGGGACCGCTCCTCCGGGCCGCGTCCCCCGGGATCGTGTCCCACCCCGCCACGTACCCGACCAGCGCGGGGCGTTCCCACCGCACCCGCCCCAGCGAGGAACACCGCGCCAGCCTCGGCGAGGAACCACCACGCCAGCGCACGGACCTCACCAGTGGGAAGCCGCGCGGAACCCCTGTTCGTCGTCCCTCGGTGCGCGGAGCGGTCAGCGCCGGCGGTGTGGCCGACCTGCCGCCGTCGGAGCCGTCGCGCGGCCGGTCCCACCACCGGCGTCAGCCCGCGTCCGACGCTTACCCCCTGCCGCCCGGTGCCGCCACGTCGTCCAACCGAGGGAATCGAACTCGCCGCTGACCGGCGTCCTCTCGTCGCGCACCCCCGGGACGGCTGGCGCTATCGGGCCGGGAGCCCCACCCCCCGGCACCCCGCCCCACGCGCGCGGGACACGGTTCCGCCCTGCCGGGTGGCCGACGATGCGGCAGATTCTCGACAGGGGCCCCGGGCCGCTCCGGCTGGGACACCCGACCTCGGCGGTGCGGGAGGGGGACGAGCATGGACCTGAACACGGTGACCGAGGTGCGCGACGCCCGGCAGCGGGGAGAATGGCGGCCCGGCGACGCGTGGCTGGCGGGTGGCACGTACCTGTTCTCCGAGCCCCAACCACACCTGCGCCGGCTCGTGGACCTCGCCCGCATGGACTGGCCGCCCGTGGCGATCCTGGCCGACGGCTCGTGGGAAATCGCGGCGACCTGCACGATCGCCGAGCTGTCCGCCTTCGCGGCGACCACGGGACCCGCGACCTTCGGGCTGGTCGAGCGGTGCTGTCGGGCGTTCCTGGCGTCGGTCAAGATCTGGAACACCGCCACGGTGGGCGGGAACCTGTGCCTGGCGCTGCCCGCCGGACCGATGATCTCCCTCACCGCCGCCCTCGGCGCGGTCTGCCGGCTCATCGCCACCGACGGCACCCGCCGCGCGCTCCCCGTCACCGACCTCATCACCGGGCCGGCCCGCACCGCCCTCACCGAGGGCGAGCTGCTGCGTTCGGTCACCATCCCAGCCCGGGCGTTGTCGGCCCGAACCGCGTTCCGGCGGGCGTCCCAGCACCAGCACGGCCGGTCCTCGGCCCTGCTGGTCGGAACCCTGGACGGGAGGCGGTTCTCGCTCACGGTCACCGCGTCGACCCCCCGTCCTGTGGTGCTCGAGTTCGCCGTTCCTCCCACGGCGGAGGCGCTGAGCACCGCGATCGACGGCGCCGTGGGCGGTAACTGGCTCGACGACGTGCACGGGATACCCGCCTGGCGGCGGCACCTCACCCTGCGACTCGCGGACGAGGTGCTGGCTGAACTGGGGGCAGCGCCGTGACCGTCGAGGTCAACGGCCGGTCCCTCGACGGCCCGACCCGCCCGGGGCAGTGCCTGCGCACCTACCTGCGCGAACAGGGGCTCCTCGGGGTGAGGAAGGGGTGCGACGCCGGCGACTGCGGAGCCTGCACCGTGCACGTGGACGGGGTTCCGGTGCACTCGTGCGTGTTCCCGGCGTTCCGCGCCGTCGGTCGGCGGGTCACCACGATCGAGGGCCTGGCGCGCGACGGGCACCCCCACCCGGTCCAGCGGCGGTTCCTCGACGCGCAGGGGTTCCAGTGCGGCTTCTGCACCCCCGGGTTCGTCATGACCGCCGCCGGCCTGGACACCGCCGCCGGGCTCGCGGGAACCCCACCGGAGGAGCTGCGCCGCCTGTTCAAGGGCAACCTGTGCCGCTGCACCGGCTACCGGGCCATCGAGGACGCGCTGCGCGGCGTCCGGCACGTCGAACGCCCCCAGGCCGGGACGGCCGTCGGTCGAAGCCCCGGGGCACCGGCCGGACCGGGGATCGTGACGGGGACGGCCCGCTACACCCTGGACCTGGACGTGCCCGGACTGCTGCACATGAAGCTGCTGCGCTCCCCGCACGCCCACGCCCGCGTCCTGGCGATCGACACCCACGAGGCGCTCCGGGTTCCCGGCGTGCGCCTGGTGCTCACCCACGAGGACGCGCCACCCCGGCTGTACTCCTCCGCCCTGCACGAATCCGTCGACGACGACCCCGCCGACACCCGGTTGCTCGACGACGTCGTTCGACACGTCGGCCAGCGCGTCGCCGCCGTGGTCGCCGACACCGTGTCCGCCGCCGAGGAGGGCTGCCGCCGCCTCGCCGTGACCTACGAGGTGCTGCCCGCCGTGACCGACCCGGAAGCCGCCACCGCACCCGGCGCGCCCGTCGTGCACGACAAGGACCCCGTGACCAGCCGGATCGCCCGGCCACGGGACAACGTGGTGGCCGAGCTGCACGCCGGGGTCGGCGACGTCGACGCCGGACTGAGGTCGGCGGACGCGGTGTACGAGAACACCTTCCACACCCGGCGCGTGCAACACGCGAGCCTGGAGACCCACGGCGCGATCGGCTGGCTCGACGCCGATCCCGCCACCGGCGCGGAGCGACTGGTGATCCGGTCCAGCACCCAGGCGCCGTTCCTGACCCGCCGCGCGCTGTGCACGCTGTTCGACCTGCCCCCGGACCGGGTCCGCGTCGTCACGGCCAGGCTCGGCGGCGGTTTCGGCGGCAAACAGGAGATGCTCGTCGAGGACGTGGTGGCCCTCGCGGTGCTGAGGTCGCGCGCCCCGGTCAGCCTCGAGTTCACCCGCGCCGAGCAGTTCACCGCCGCCACCACCCGCCACCCGTTCACCGTCACCGTCACGGCCGGGGCCCGCCACGACGGCACCCTCACCGCGCTGAAGCTGCACGTGGTGGCCGACACCGGCGCCTACGGCAACCACGGCCCCGGCGTGCTCCTCCACGGCTGCGGCGAGTCGGTGGCCCTCTACCGGTGCCCCAACAAGCGGACCGACGCCCGCTCCGTCTACACCCACACCGTGCCTTCCGGGGCCTTCCGGGGCTACGGGCTCGGGCAGGTCACCTTCGCCGTCGAGTCCGCACTGGACGAGCTGGCCCGGCGCCTGCGCCTCGACCCGCTCACGCTGCGCGAACGCAACCTCATCCGGCCCGGCGACGACCTGGTCGCTCCCGGCGACACCGAACACGACCTCCACCTCGGCGGCTACGGCCTCGACCAGTGCCTCCGCGTCGTCCGCGCCGCCGGGAGCTCCCCAGCCGAGCCGGCACCCCCGGGGTGGCTCGTCGGGGACGGCGCCGCCGTCGCGATGATCGCCACCATCCCCCCGCGCGGGCACCTCGCCGACGCGGCGCTCACCCTGCTGCCCGACGGCACCTTCGCGCTCGCCGTCGGCACCGCCGAGTTCGGCAACGGCACCACCACGGTGCACCGCCAGATCGCCGCGACCGCGCTGGGCACCACGGTGGACCGGGTCACCGTGCACCAGTCCGACACCGCGCTGGTCGGGCACGACACCGGAGCGTTCGGATCCACCGGCACCGTCGTCGCCGGCGCGGCCGTCCTGCGGGCGGCCCGCGCCCTCGTGGACACCCTCCTCGACGCGGCCGCCACGTTCCACGCGCTGGACCGGGCGCGCTGCCGCCTCACCGACGGCGCCGTCGTGTGCGCGGGTGACCGCGTCCCGCTCGAAGGGCTCCACGCCGCCGCGCTCGCCGCCGGCACCAGCCTGACGGCCACCGGCCATTCCCGGGGGACACCCCGCTCGGTGTCGTTCAACGCCCACTGGTTCCGCGTCGCGGTGAACCAGGACACCGGAGAGATCCGCATCCTGCGCAGCGTCCACGCGGCCGACGCCGGCACCGTGGTCAACCCGCTCCAGTGCCGGGGGCAGGTCGAGGGTGGAGTGGCCCAGGCGCTGGGCGCCACCCGGTCCGAGGAGATCCGCCTCGACCCCACCGGGGCCGTCACCACCACCGCGCTGCGCGGCTACCGCATCCCCACCTTCGCCGACACCCCTCGCACCGAGGTCCACTTCGCGGTCACCACCGACGACCTCGGGCCCTTCGGGGCGAAGTCCATGAGCGAGAGCCCGTTCGTCCCGGTGGCACCCGCGTTCGCCAACGCCGTGCGCGACGCGACCGGCGTTCGCTTCACCACGCTGCCACTCACCCCGGACCGCGTCTGGTCGGGCTTGCGCGACCAAGGCCGGTGACCCGGCCCCACCCCAGCGGCCGCCCGCACGGTTCGCCGCCCGCGAGCCCTCCACCAGACCCCGGCGACGAGCGTCCCGGGCGGCGGGTCGCATCCGGGTCCTCGGGCCTCGACGCATCGGGAACCGCCCCACGGGAACCACCCGGGCCGTGGCGGGGGAGCCGGCCGCCAGGCGCTCCCTGGCCCGCCCGGTCGTCCCCGGACAGGCCCTCCACGGCGCCCACCCGCCCCCGGGTCCGGTGTTTCCCGGGAGCGGTCGCGGAAGGGGCGACGGGGAACGGCGCGCGCGGCAGACCCGGACTCCGGCGGAAGCCCCGGCGCCGCTCACCTCACCTCCGCATCCGAGTCGGGGCGAGCGCCCGCGCGAGGCGACGTCCACCCCGAGGACCGGCCTCGTCGCGGAGAGCCGTCGACCGCCCTCGGCACCAGGCCGCACCACATCCATGCACCCCCGCGCCCCGGCCACCTCGTCCCGGGTGGAACACGCGCGGCGCGGGGGAGCGGGTCAGGCCACACGGGAGTTCAGGAATCCGTCCCAACCCTCGTCGAACGTCGCCCGGTCGGCGATCTCGAACCGTTGCCCGGTCGGACCGGTGAAGTAGGCGAACCCCCAGGGCCCACCGTCGTCGTCGAGGCCGACGACCTCCTCGGTGAACCCCAGGTCGCGCAACCGGTCCAGGTCGGACGCGAAGTTCTGGGCCCAGTACCCCAGGTGGTGCACCCCACCCCCCGCCCCGGTCGAGAACGGGGTGCCTGGCGTCGCCTGGATGAGCTCGAAGTGCGGCGCCTCGAGCGAGTAGACCACCGGGAACTCGACCTCGCGGTCGACCCCGCCGTACCGGAGCCCCATCTCGAACTCGACAGGAGTCGTCCAGCGAGCCCCGGACAACGCGGTGAGGTGCCTGGCCGCCGCGTCGAGGTCGTCGACGACGTAGCCGAAGTGGTAGAAGTCGCGTGGACGGAGAATGCTCACGTGGTTCCCGCCTACTCGTCCGCTGATCCGAGCCGGGCGACGAACCGCCACGCGTCGCCACCCGCGGTGACCATTCCCTTCGTACCGGTGGTTCCCGGGCCTGTCAACGCTGGTCGGCTCCGAGGTCCAACACCGCGAGACGCGCGGTCTTGTCCGCCATCCGGAGTTCGGGACCGAGGTCGAAACCGTTGCGCCGCAGCAGGTCGAGGACCTTGGCGTTGCGGGCGTCCGGTTCGGCCACCACCCGACGAACGGCCGGGTCGCGCGACACGAAGGCCACCACGGCCGCGAGGAGGGCGGAGGTGAAACCCCGCTCCGGGTCACCAGCCGGGGGGCCGCTGAACAGGTGGAACCCGATGTCCCCCCGCCGCACCTCGTAGTAGTCGCCCATCGGGTCCTCGGCTGGCTCGTAGGTCTGCACCAGGCCCACCGGGACGCCGCGTCGGCGCGCGAGGAAGGCGTGGTGCGTCGGCAGGGAGTCCACGTACCGGTAGGTGTCCAGGACCTCCGCGCGGCTCAGGCCGGTCATCCCCCAGAAACGAGCGCGGTCCTGTGTCACCCACCGGTGGACCAGGTCGACGTCCGCCGCCGGGACGAGCGGGTGCAGCGCGATCAGTCCGAGGGCACCCGCGTCGAACTCGAACACCGGGCCGGCGGGATGAGGGCGGGACTCGTCGGTTCTCACGTCACTCCTCGCTGGTCCGCGCAGCGTGGGAAGTCGCGCACGGCGACCGTGCCGATCCGGCAAGTTACCATGATCCGGCGGCCCGGTAGGAGGGTTCGGGAGCCCGCCGTCCACCCGGGACGTCGTGGCGATCCCGGCCGGAACCTGGTAGCCCAGCGCCCGCGCGGGCGACCAGCGGCCGACCTCGGGCTCGGGCCACACGCGTCGGTCACCGGGGACCCGCCTCGTCCCACCCGACGCGGACGAGGCCGAACCCACCTGGCGGTGGCAGAGCGGCCACCGCGACGGACGGGAGGCGGACGTGCGCGATGACCCGGACGGCGTGCTGCGGGACGACTGGGGCGTACCGCACCTCGTGGCCCGCGATCCCGACGACCTCGCGCACCTCCAGGGAGTCGTGACCGCGCGGGACCGGGCCTGGCAGCTCGAGGTGGAGCGGCACCGGGCGCAGGGCACCACCGCGGCCTTCCTCGGACCGGCCGCCCTCGACTGGGACCGGTTCGCACGGCGGGCCCGCCTGGCCGACACCGCGAAGCGGTGCCTGCGGGCGCTCGACCCCGGCACCGCCCGGTGGCTCGGGCGGTACGTGGCCGGCGTCAACGCCGGGCTCGCCGAAGGAGCCCGCACCGCCCCCGAGTTCGACATCGTCGGCGTGCGCCCCGGCCGGTGGCGGACGTGGACACCGTTGGCGGTGTGGCTGTCGCACCACATCCTCTTCGCGGCCTTCCCGGCCAAGCTGTGGCGGACCGAGGCGTCCCGCCTGCTCGGCGCCGCCGGGGTCGAGGTCCTCGCCGCGGACGCGCCGGGCACGGCGGGCAGCAACGGGTGGTTGGTGACCTCGGAGCACACCGCGACCGGTTCCGCGCTCCTCGCCGGGGACCCGCACCGGTACGCGGAGGACCCCGGCATGTACCAGCAGATCGGGCTGGCCTGCCCCGGCTACGACGTGGTCGGGTTCGCCGTTCCCGGGGTACCGGGCATCCCGCACTTCGGCCACACCGGAGGGGTGGCGTGGGCGATCACGAACGCGATGGCCGACTGCCAGGACCTGTACGCGGAGCGCTTGCGCCGGCGGGGGAGCGGCGTCGAGGCGCTCGGCCCGAGGGGCTGGCGCCCCGCCCCGGCGCACCGGGAGGCGCTGCGGGTGGCGGGCGGCCCCGACGAGTTCGTCGAGGTGGTGGAGACCGCGCGCGGCCCCGTCGTCGTCGGCGGGCCGGACGAGCCGGTGGCGCTGAGCCTGCGGTACCCGCCGAGGGCGTTGGCCGACGCCGGCTTCGCCGCGCTACCCGCGCTGCTCGCCGCGCGGACGGTCGCCGACGTCGACCGGGCCCTGGACCGCTGGGTGGAACCGGTCAACGTGGTGCTCGCCGCCGACACCGCGGGCGGCACGCTGCACCGGGTCGCCGGGGCCGTGCCCGACCGGGACGAGACCAACGGTTGGCGGGTGGTACCCGCCGACGATCCCCGGTACGCGTGGCAGGGCTGGCGGCCCCTGCCCCGGTCCGAGGTCGGCGGCGTGGCCGTGATGGCCAACGAACGCGGGCTCGCGGCACCGCTGGGCGTCGAGTTCGCAGCCCCCCACCGGCACCGCCGGATCACCGAACTCCTGGGACGAGCGGGCGACTGGACCGCCGAGGAGCTGGGCGTCGTGCACCACGACACCCAGCTCGCCACGGCGGCCCCGCTGATCGCCCTGGCCGCCGACCTGCCCGGTCTGGGAGCGGAGGCGACCTCGCTGGTGCGGCGGCTGGCCGCGTGGGACCGGCGGATGGCGGTCGACAGCCATGTGGCCGTCGAGTTCGCCGACGTCCGCTCCGAGGTGGTGCGTGGGCTGGTCGCCCACCCCGCGCTGCGGGCGCTCGCCGAGCCCCTGCCCTACCCGGAGGTGTTCCAGCCGTGGCTGGACCCGGTGCCCCGCACCGCCTACGCGCTCACGTCCGTCCTCGCCGGTGGTCTGCTCGACGGACGGGACCTGATCGCGATCCTGCGGGACGCCGTGGACTCGGTCGCGACGACGGCGGCGCCCCCGGGACTGACCTGGGGCGACCGGCACCGCTTCGCGCCGTGGCGGGCGTTGCCCGACCGATGTGCCACGCCGCCGCAGGGCGTCGGAGGCGACCACGACTGCGTGCTGGCCACCTCGAGCGTCCCCGGTTCGACCCACGCGTTCACCCGCGCGCCCGTCGCCCGGTTCGTCTGGGACCTCGCCCGACGCGAGGACAGCCACTGGGTCGTGCCGTTCGGAGCGGCGGGCAGGACCGACCACCCCCACCACCACGACCAGTTCCCGCTCTGGGCGCGGGGTGACCTGGTTCGGGTCGGGGATCCACTGGCGCGGTCGAGGCCATCGGAGTGACCATCGGCGACGAGGCGCGGGCCGAATCGCCCCTGGAGATCCGCGACCACCGTGTTACTCTCCGAAACTGGTGATCACCAGCACCGAACTCCGGGAGGCGTGGCATGGCCGTGGTCGAACCGCCATCGCCGCCCATGTTACCCGGTCAGGGAACCGCCTCCGCGCGGAGGGCAGCCCGCGCCCACCTGCTGCACAACGAGACGGTCGAGCACTACCGCCAGGTGCTCTCGGAGGGGATCGACCGGGTGGCGCGCACCGTGGCGGACGCGCGGCGGCCCTGCACCGGGATCTCCCCGGACGAACTCGACTCCGTCGTGTCCTCGGTGGACCTCGACCGGCCACTGGCCGACACCACCGCCGCCCTCGACGAGCTGGTGGACGTCTACCTGCGGGACGCGATCTTCTACCACCACCCCCGGTACCTCGCGCACCTCAACAGCCCGGTCGCGATTCCCGCCCTCCTCGCCGAAGTGGTGCTCAGCGCCCTCAACTCCTCACTCGACACCTGGGACCAGAGCGCCGGGGCCACCCTGATCGAACGCCGCCTGGTCGACTGGACGGCCCGCAGGATCGGCTTCGACGACCGAGCCGACGGGGTCTTCACCAGCGGAGGAACGCAGTCCAACCTCCAGGGGCTGCTGCTCGCCAGGGAGGAACTGCTCGCCGGGCTGGGCGCTGGCACCGATCGGCACGGGCAGTGGCCCCGGCTGCGCGTCCTGGTCTCGGAGGTCGGGCACTTCAGCGTGCGCAAGGCCGCCAGGCTGCTCGGCCTCGGACCGGGCGCGGTGCTGCCCGTTCCCACCGACCGGTCCTGGCGGATGTCGCCCACCGCCCTGGCACGGGAACTGGACCGCTGCCGGCGACGCGGCGAGCACGTGGTCGCGGTCGTCGCGACCGCCGGCACCACCGACTTCGGCAGTATCGACCCGTTGCCCGAGATCGCCGCCCGGTGCGCCGACGCCGGGGTCTGGCTCCACGTCGACGCCGCCTACGGGGGCGGCCTGCTGCTCTCACGCACCCGGTCCCACCTGCTCACCGGGATCGACCGTGCCGACTCGGTCACCATCGACTTCCACAAGACGTTCTTCCAACCCGTCAGCTCCAGCGCGCTCGTCGTCCGCGACGGAACCGCGCTCCGGCACGCCACCGACCGCGCCGACTACCTGAACCCGCGCTGGATGGCGGATCGGGACATCCCCAACCAGGTCGACAAGAGCCTGCAGACGACCCGCCGCTTCGACGCGCTCAAACTCTGGCTGACCTTGCGCGTCACCGGAGCGGACCAGCTCGGCGAGCTGGTCGACGAGCTGGTCGAGCGCACCTCCGAGGCGTGGCGAGCGCTCAGCACCGACCCCCGGTTCGAGGTGGTGACGCGGTCACCACTGAGCACCGTCGTGTTCCGCCACCTCCCCGAGGGAGCGGACCCGGAGCTGGTGGACGAGGCGAACCTGCACGCCCGCGAGGCCCTCGCCGGTACCGGCGACGCCGTCGTCGCGGCCACCCGGGTGCGCGGCCGCCACTACCTGAAACTCACGCTGCTCAACCCGCGCACCACCGTCGAGGACATCACGCGGCTCGCCGAGCTGGTCGCCGAACACGCGGGTGACCACGTCCGGGCTCACCACGCGGACACCGCCCCCGACACCGCGGAACGGAGAGCGGCATGCCCGTCCATGACGTCGTCACCGTCCGCCTGAACCACCGATCCTCCCGCCCGGTCGAGTCCCACCACCGGGCCGGGACGGCCCTCGACCGTGCCCGCCCCGAGCGGATCCCGCGACCGTCGGCACCACCACCGGGGAGGAGCCGACCAGCGCCGCGCCCGCCGGCCCCGGCCCCGGCCGCCGGTGACCCGGGGCCCCTGACGTCCGCTCGCCCCGCCCCACCCCGCCACGGGCGGGCCGCCCACCCGCCGGTGCCACGCCCGCACGGGAGGACGACCACGCTCCCCGCGTACCCCGTCCACCTCGGGGCCGGACCGTGATCGAGATCCGCTACCGCCGGGTGCACCCGGAGTTGGGCGAGTTCGCGCTCCGCGACCTCGACCCCGACGCCGACGCCCCGTTGCTCCACCGCTGGGTCACCCACCCCAAGGCGCGGTTCTGGTTGATGGGCGACTGGGACGTCGCGGCCGTCGCGGCCGAGTACCGGCGCATCACCGCCCACCCGCACCACGACGCGTTCCTCGGGCTGTGGCGGGGGGAACCGGCGTTCCTGGCGGAACGGTACGACCCGACCAGGGTGGAACTGCGCGGCCTGTACCCCGCCCAGGACGGTGACGTCGGCATGCACTTCCTGTGCGCCCCCACCGACCGCCCGGTGCGCGGTTTCAGCCACGCCGTGATCAGCACGGTGATGTGCTGGCTCTTCGACGACCCGGCGACCCGGCGGGTGGTGGTCGAACCGGACGTCCGCAACACGGCGGTGCAAGCCCTCAACGCGGCCGTCGGTTTCACCGCGCGAGGCCCGGTCGTCAAACCCGAGAAGGTCGCCCTGTTGAGCACGTGCACCCGGGACGGCTTCCGGGACGGCACCCGGATGACGGAGGTGCCGTGACCCCGGACGAGTCGGTCGCCCACCTGACCCCCACGTCGTGGGACCTGGCGAGTCGCGCGCTGCTGGCCAAGGCCCTCGCCGAGTTCGCGCACGAACGGCTGCTGCGCCCACGGCCAACCGGGGACGGCTCGACCTACCTGGTGCGCGGCGACGACCCCTCGGTGGAGTACCGGTTCACCGCGTCCGTGCTGGCCCTCGACCACTGGGTGGTGGACGCGGCGAGCGTGGTCCGCCACCAGGGTGGAGCCGAAACCCCCCTGGACGCGCTCGGCTTCTTCCTCGACTTCCGGAGCGCCCTCGACCTCGACGGCGAACCGCTCCCCACCTACCTGGAGGAGATCAGCGCGACCCTCGCCGCCGCCGCGTTCCGGCTCGCCACCCCTGCCCCCGGCGCTGCGGAACTGAGCCGCGCCGCTTTCCAGACCATCGAGGCGAACCTCCCCGAGGGCCACCCCGCCTTCGTCGCCAACAGCGGCCGGATCGGCTTCGGCGTCGACGGCCAGCACCGCTACACCCCGGAGAGCGCCCGACCGACACGGCTCGTGTGGCTGGCCGCCCATCGCGATCACTGCACCTTCCGCTGTTCCGGGCACCTCGACTACGACGCGCTGGTGTCGGCCGAACTCGACGACCGGACCCGCGCGTCGTTCGCCGCGGTGCTGGGCGGGCTGGGCCTCGACCCCGACGACTACCTGCTGCTGCCCGTGCACCCGTGGCAGTGGTGGCACCGCGTGTCGGTGACCTTCGCCGCCGAGCTCGGCGCCCGCAGGCTGGTGTGCCTGGGGGAGGGGCCGGACGAGTACCAGCCCCAACAGTCGGTGCGCACCTGGTTCAACGTGACGAACCCGCGACGGCACTACGTCAAGACCGCCCTGTCCGTGGTCAACATGGGGTTCGTGCGCGGGCTGTCGGCCGCCTACATGGCCGCCACCCCGGCGATCAACGACTGGGTCGCCGACCTCATCGCCGGCGACGAACTGCTGGTGTCGACCAGGGTGTCGATCCTCCGGGAGCTGGCCTCCGTCGGCTACCACCACCGCCACCTCGACGCCGCGACCGAACGCACCTCCCCGTACCGGAAGATGCTCGCCGCGTTGTGGCGGGAGAGCCCGGTACCCACGCTCGAACCGGGCAGGCGGCTGAGCTCCATGGCCGCGCTGCTGCACGTCGACCGTGACGGCCACGCCCTCGCCGCCGCGCTCATCGAGGAGTCCGGCCTGCCCCCGGCCGAGTGGTTGCGCCGGTACCTGGACGCCTACCTGGTCCCGCTGCTGCACTGCTTCTACGCCCACGGGCTGGCATTCATGCCGCACGGCGAGAACGTGATCCTCGTGCTGTCCGGCGGAGTCGTGGAACGGGTCATCCACAAGGACATCGCCGAGGAGGTCGTCGTGATGGACCCCGACGCGCCCCTTCCCGACGAGGTCGCCCGCGTGTACGCGGACGTGCCGGAACACATGAGACTGCTCTCCATCCTGTCGGACGTGTTCGACGGGTTCCTCCGTTTCCTCAGCGCGGTCCTGCACACCCGTGGCGTGCTCGACGAGGACGCGTTCTGGCGCACCGTCGGCGAGTGCGCGGCGGACTACGTGCGGGCCGTCCCGCACCTCGCCGACCGCGTCCGCCGCTACGACCTGTTCGCCGACGAGTTCGCGTTGTCCTGCCTGAACCGCCTCCAACTCCGCGACACCCGCCAGATGGTCGACCTCGCGGATCCGACCGCGGCGTTGCGACTGGTCGGGACACTCCGCAACCCCATCGCGCCGTACCGCCCGGCCGGGTGCTGAGTGCGCGCCGTTCCCGCCCCGGGCACCCGGGCCACCGCCGACCACGCGCCACGAGGCAGTCGCGGCGCCCCGGGCTCCCGGCCCGGGGACCGAGCGACGACCGGGGCGAACCGGGGAGGCAGGTCCGAACGGGGCACCGTCGGCGGCCTGGTTCCACGAGGGGTTCGTGGACCCGGCGAACCCGACCAGGACCGGGATCGGTGACGTCCACCGTGGTGAAGGGTGCCCGGACCGCGACGGCGCGCTGGCGGATGTTGGCGGTCGAACGGTTCCGCCTCCTCGCGCTCCTCCACGGCGATCGTGGACCGCTGGCGGTCCTGTTGTCGTCGCACACGGCCGCCGCCCTCGCGCCCGCCGCGATCGCGCTGTGCGGCGGCTGGCTGGTCTCCCGGATCAGTGACGTCAGCGCCCTCGGCGCCCCACCGTCCACCCTGGCGCTGCCACTCACCGCCATCGCCGCGTTGCTGCTGGTGGAACAGGCCGCGCTGTCCGTCCGGGGTGACGTCGAGTTCCTGGTCGCGGGCCGGATCGACGGCCGGATCCGGGGCGAGGTGCGGCGGCTGGCCACCCGTCCGCTCGGAGTGGAGCACCTGGCGAGGACGGACGTCGCCGCCCTGGTGTCCCGGGCGTCGGACATCGGGCACGGGGCGCGGCGCAGCCCCGGCCGGGCGGCCACGGGCCAGCTCACCCTCACCTTCCGGCTGGTCGCCGCCCTCGCCAGCGCGGCCGTCGTCGCCCAGGTCTCACCACCCCTCGCCGCGGGCCTGCTGCTCGCGTCGCTGCTGATGCGCGCGACCATCCGACGCCAGTGGTTGCGGCTGGCCCACGCCGACACCGAGAGGCAACCCCACCTGGATCGCGTCCGCTACTGGGACCGCCTCGGCTCGCAGGGCGCCGCGGCCAAGGAGATCCGGCTGTTCGGGCTCTCCCGCTGGCTCACCTCGGTCCGAGTCGACGAGGAGCGCCGCTGGTCCGAACCCCTGCGCGCCCTGCGGCTGTCGATCCTCTCCCGCCAGCACTGGATCTACCTGCTCGGCTTCGGAGCCGGCGCCGCGGCCCTGCTGGTACCCGGGCTCACGGTGCTGGGCACGGACCTCCCGCACAGCGCCCTGTTCTCCTGCGTCGTCGCCGCGTTCGCGGTCCTGCAGATGGGGGCGATGGGGATCGAGGCGTTCGACATCGAGTACGGCCGGGCGGCGGTGGGAGCCCTCGACTCGCTGCGCGCCCGGTTCCCCACCGACCAGGAACACCCGGCGCCGACTCCCGACACGGCGGTCCCGAGCCCGCCCCGGATCCAGGTCCGCGACCTGACGTTCACCTACCCCGGAGGCGAGGAGAAGGTCTTCGACGGCCTCGACCTCGACATCCGCCCCGGTGAGGTCCTCGCCGTCGTCGGGCGCAACGGCGCCGGCAAGACCACCCTGATCACGATGCTCGGCGGGCTGATCGAGCCGGATGCGGGAGTGGTGTCCGTGGGGGGCACCCCCCTCCCCGCTCTGGACCCCACCCACTGGCGCCGGCGGATCGCCGTCGTGTTCCAGAGCGCCAACCGCTACCCGCTGACCCTCGCCGACAACATCGCCCTCGGCGCGCCCGAGCACCGCGACGACCGGGCCGGGATCACGCGGGTGGCCGCCGCGACCGGCGTGGACGCCATCGCGCGTGCGCTGCCCCTCGGCCTGGACACCCCGATGTCCCGGGACCTCACGGACGGCCGGGACCTGTCCGGCGGCCAGTGGCAGAAGGTCGCCCTCGCCAGGGCGATGTTCGCCGTCCACCACGGCCGGGACCTGCTCATGCTCGACGAACCGACCGCCCACCTCGACGTGCGCACCGAGATCGACTTCCACCGCCAGGTCAGGGACCTCGCGCGGGGGGTCAGCGTGCTGATCGTCTCGCACCGGATGTCCACGGTGCGGCACGCCGACCGCATCGTGCTGTTGCGGGACGGGCGGGTCGCCGAGGAGGGCAGCCACGACGAACTGCTGGCGCTCGGCGGCGAGTACCACGACTTCCACCGCCTCCAGACCGCACGGTTCGCCGAGAACCCCCCATCGACCGCCGGCAACGACGCGGAGGGGGTCGGCACATGACGACGCGGTGGGCCGTCTGGCGGCATCTCGTCACGCTCCACTGGCGGGCGCACCGCCGCGTCGTGCTCCTCATCGCCCTCCTCGCGCCGTTGGAGGCCGCCAGCTTCGCGCTGGTCTCGGTCGCCCAACGGCACCTGGCCGACTCGGCCACGAACGGGGTGCTCGCCGGGGTGCTCGCCGCGGCGCTGCTCGGCGGCCTGGGAAACCTGGTCATCAGCGGGGTGCTGCGCACCAAGGCGAACCTCCAGGCCGACGTCGTCGAGCGCGTCGACGCTCTCGTCAGCGCCGAGGTCCTGCGGACCGTGACGGCGGTGCCGACGATCGAACACCTCGAACGCACCGACTACCTCGATCGGCTCTCGCTGCTGCTCCGGGGGACCAGGTCACTGGCGTTCGCTCCCTGGCAACTCGTCACCTTCGCCACGGTGGCCGTCCAGGTGGGGCTGTCCTGCTGGTTGCTGTTCGGCGTCCACCCGGCGCTGGTCCTCCTGGTGCTGTTCGCCGTGCCGCCCGTCTGGGCGGTCCACCGCGCGCAGCGCCCGGTCCGGGCGGCCGCGACCGCCACGGCGGAACTGCGCAGGCACGACGCCCGGCTGCACGGCATGGCGACCAGCCACCACAGCGCGCGGGAACTCCGGCTCGCGGGAGCCGTCGACGTCGTCGCCGCGAGTGCCGACCGAGCGTGGGACGCGGCGTTGGACACCGCGTACCGGGCCAGGTCGCGGGGTCTCGGGTGGAAACTCGGTGGCTGGGCGATCCACACCCTGGGGTACCTCGCCGCGTTGGGCCTCGTCGCCTGGCTGGTCGTGGGCGGCCACGCCACCCTCGGGGACCTCATCCTCTTCATCACCCTCGCTGGCCAGCTCCGGGCGCAGCTCGCCCAGGCCGCGGACCAGTTCGACGGTTTCGCCGAGGCGCTGCACTGCGGCGAGCAGTACCTGTGGCTGCGCCGGTACTCCGCCGAGCACGAAGCCACCGGGACCGTCGAGCTCCCGTCGTCCCCGTCGGGGGGAATCCGGCTGCGGGACGTCGGCTTCACCTATCCGGGCACCGAGGAGCCGGTGCTCTCCGGGGTGACGGTGGACATCCCGCAGGGGAGCACCGTCGCCGTCGTCGGGGACAACGGCGCCGGCAAGACGACCCTCGTCAAACTCCTCACCGGCATGTACCGGCCCACCACCGGGGCCATCTCCGTCGGCGGCGTCGACCTGGACGAGACCGCGCCGGCGCGCTGGCGGGACCGCGTCACGGCGGCCTTCCAGGACGGCGCCGAGTTCGCCCTCCCCGCGGGTCGGGCGATCGGGGTCGGCCGCGTCGAGCACCTCGACGACCGGGAGGCCGTCGAGCGGGCCGTCGACGGGGCGGGGGCGGGCGAGCTGGTCCTGGCCCTGCCGCGCGGGCTCGACACCCAGCTCGGCGCCGTGTACGACGGCCTCGAACTGTCCGGTGGGCAGTGGCAGCAGCTCGCCCTCGCCCGCGCGATGATGCGCCCGGACGCCGCGCTCACCTTCCTCGACGAACCGACGGCCGCCCTGGACCCGCGGATCGAGCACCAGCTGTACGAGCGGATGGCGCGGCACGTCGGCGTTGCCGGCGGGGCCGGCACCACCATCCTCATCACCCACCGGTTCTCCACGACGCGCATGGCCGACCACATCCTCGTCCTGGCCGGCGGCCGCGTCGTCGAGCAGGGACGACACCGGGATCTGATGGCTCGGGACGGCGTCTACGCCACGCTCTACCGCGCCCAGCTGGGCGCGTACGGAGTGACCCACGAGTAGGCGTGCCCCGCCCCGTGCCCCGCCCCGGCCCCCGCCTCGGCACCGGGCGCCGCGCACCAGCGGAACCGGTCGCGGGCGGGCGGCGGATCGGACAGCCGCTTCGGGGGCGCCGGGGGCGCCGGCCGCGGTGCGCCCGCGATGGAGGGCGACCCGCCGCCGTACCGCTTGACACGCCGGGACGGGCGCCGCTACCAATGGGCTCGGGTCGCGGTGACCGACACGACGGACAGCACGGGGGCATCCGTGGAGAGTGCGACACCCGTTCCCGGTGGGCCCGTGCCAGCGACGGGGCCACGAAGGGCCGACCCGCGCGACGCGTTCCCCCTCACGTCCGGCCAGGCCTCGGCGTGGACGAACATGGAAGGCCTGGAACCCGTCCACCTCGCCCGGTCCCGGTGGTGGGCCGTCCCGACCGCGCTGACCGACGAGCTCGTCGAGACGACCGTCCGGTTCGTCCTGTCCCGGCACGAGGCACTGCGAACGCGCCTCGTCGGCGACACCGAGCGGGGGGTGCGGCAGGTGGTCGACCCGGTGGACGAGGACGTCGTGCGCGCACGGCCCGACCTCGTGCTCGACGAGAGCGCCCCCCAGGGCTTCCAGTCCGGACTCGACCAGCTGGCCCACCAGCCCTTCGACCTCCACGAGGAGTGGCCGGTCCGGTGGTTCCTCGGCCGCCGGTCCTCCGGCGACCACGTGCTCGTCGCCGTGGTGCACCATTTCGTGGCCGGGTTCCAGGGGTGCGCCGTCCTCGACCACGAGATCCCCGTCGTCCTCGACAACCTGGCCAGCGGGCGGGCGCCCTCGGCGGGGCTACCCGAGGCGAGGGGGCCACGTCAGTGGTGGGCGGAGGAGGACAGCCCCCGGGGTCGGCGGCTCGACGCCAGGGCACGCGAACACGTGCGGCGGGTACTGCGCGACCTGCCCAGCACGCCCTTCCCCGTGGCCGCCAACCTCCGAGGCGCCAGCGACCCGCGAGCGGCCCGCCGCGTCGGCGTCACCCTGACCTCGCCCGCCGTCGACGGCTGCCTCTCCTGGCTGTCCCAGGAGTGGGGCGTCCCCCACTCCGCCGTCCTCCTGGCGGCCGTCTCCCGCGCCCTCGCCCACGACCTGGTCGACGAGTCGGCGCTCGCCTGGCAGGTGTTCGGTGACCGCGCGGGACCGCTCACCGGGTCATCCTCCGTCTGCTACGAACCCGTGACGACGCTGCTGCCCGCCTCCGGGCTCGCACCGGACGGTGACCTGCTCGCGGCGTCCTCGGAGCTGTACCGGAGGCTCCTCGTGTCCCTGCGCGCGCGGGCGTTCGGCGACCGCATGATCGACGAGGAGGCCCACCACGTCTCGCGGACCCGGGGTGTCCGGGTGGAGACACCGTTCTGGTTCAACTTCGTGGACAGCCGTGGTCGCCGGGCCGTCGCACCCCAGGACCTCACCGATCCCGCCGACGAGCTCCGACGCGGCACCGGGTTCGACGAGTACGAGGGGGACCGCACCCCGGGAGACGACTTCCTGCTCTACGTGTGGCGCGAGCCCGGGCAGCTGCGCATCGGCGTCTACGCCCACGAACGGTACGCCGACGTCGCCGCCCTCCGCGCCGTGCTCGCCCGCTGCGCCGCGCTCCTGCACCGCGCCGCCGTCCCGTCCGCGACGGCGGCGAGCGGCGGACCGGACCGGCGGCGGACCGCCTCGCCCCGCTGGACCCGGCTGGACGGTGGTCGCTGGACCGCCCCGGACGTGGTGCGTGCCGTGCTGGCCTCGCTGGTGGGAGTCGAGTCCGTGGACGTCCGCCTCGTGGCGGGGGACCGAGGTACGCGCCTCCACGCCCACCTCACGACGTCCACCGCCCACTCCGTCGACGCGGTGCGCACGGCCGCCCTGGCCATGCTGGACGTGCCCGGGTTCGCCGTGCCCGACGAGATCACCCTCAGCCGGGGCCGAGCGGCGCCGAGGGAGGACGGCCCGGAGAGGGCACCCGCCCTGCGTGACCTGGTCGAGATCGTCGGTCGCCTGTGCGGACTGCCGGCGGTCGATCCGCGCCTGAGCTACCTGGCGGCGGGCGGCGCTGCCCGCCACCTCCCGTCGATCCTGCGCGGGCTCGGAGCACGAGGTTGGGACGGCTTGTCCTGGCAGGACCTCTGCTCGCACCGGTCGTTGGAGTCCCTCGCCATTGCCTTGCGGCGGAAATGAGCCCCGGCCGACGCTGGGGCACCATCCCCTGCCCGCCGCGCGCCGTGCCGCCACCGGCGAGGTACCGCACCGGCGGATCGGCCGCGGTAGCCCGCCGAGCGGCACCGCGGCGGAGGTCACGCCTCCCCCGCCTCCCCGTCCGCGACGGGCAGCGACTCGTGGATCAGCCTCGCCCGGGTCGCGGCGACCACCGCGCCCCCGTCGACGACGACCTCGGCGGGAACCGGCCGGCTGAGGAACGCCAGGAGGCTCGCCGAGAGCCCGTAGGCCCCGACGTTGGGGATGGACAGCAGGCCACCCACGCCCACCTCGGGAACGGCCACTCCGCGCCCGAGGACGTCGGCCGGGGTGCACAACGGCCCGACCAGCGAGGCGGTGGTGGTGGGCGCGCCGGCGGGTTCGGGGGTGATGCCCGCCCGGGCCAACCGACCGAGCCCCGACATGCCCCCGAGGTGGTTGATCCCAGCGTCCACCACCACGAACACCTGGCCCCTGCTGGTCTTGACGTCCCGCACCGTGACGGCCAGCAGACCGCTGTCACCGACCAGGTAACGGCCCGACTCGAAGGCGACCTCGACCCGGCCGGCGCGCCACCCCGGGAACCGCGCGTCGAGGTCCTCCTCCAGCGCCTGGCGGAGGGCCGGGTAGGTCGGACGCGCGCCCGGCCCGCCGTACGGTGCGGCGAACCCGCCACCGAGATCCACCACTCCCATCGGGAACCCGAGGTCATCGCGCAGCCGCGCGGCGAGGGCGATGCTGGACCGGAACGCCGCGATCAGGCTGGCCTCGTCCCTGGCGTTGCTCAGGGGGTAGAGGTGGACCCCGACGAGGCGGGCACCCGGCACGGCGAGGAACTCCCCGGGGGCGGCCCGGACCCGCGCCTCGTCCACGCCGAACTGCGATGCCGCTCCGGTCATCCGCAGGCCCGTCGTACCGGCGGCGGTTCCGTTGACGCGCAACAGGACGAACGCCTCGGTGCCGAGGGCCCGCGCGGCGCTTCCGAGGCGGTGCAGCTCGGCGGCCGACTCCGCGGAGAAGCGACGTACCCCGGCCGACAGCGCGTGGTGGATCTCGTCGTCGGTCTTGCCCGGGCCGGTGTACAGGCAGTCGGCAGGGGAGAACCCGCGGTCCAAGGCGGTGTCCAGCTCGCCACGGGAACTGGTCTCGGCGCGGCAGCCGGCGGCGGCCAGGGCGGAGACCAGGAGCGGATGGGGATTCGCCTTCACCGAGTAGTAGAGGACCGAGGGCTCCGGGAGAGCTGAGCGCAGATCAGCATGAGCGCGGCGTGCGGAGTCGAGTCGGTACACGTAGAGCGGACTGCCGTACCTCCGGACGAGGGAGTCGAGTTCGGCCGGGCCGGCCTGGTCAGGTGCGGCGGAACGTGCGCGCATGGATCCGAGCCCTCCTGCCGGGAACCGGCGGGCGGAGGCCCCGCCGACGAGGCCGTTGGCGGGTCCCAGCATGGCAGAATGCGTGATCATGTCGAGACTCGCTTCCGGGAGCCCCGGGGCGGGAAGGGACGCGGAATCCGATGTCGTCACCCACGGATTGGTCGGCACTGACCACACTGCCCGCGAAGGTGGCGGCCTATGCGGACGAGATCTACTTCCGTGAGACCTGGGACGAGCTGTCCGAGCTCGTCGACCGGGTTCCGGACCTCCTCAACGGCGCCGTGACCGTGCTCTTCAAACCAGATGCGGTGGTCGGCCGCCGGATCGCGACGTGCCTCGACTTCCTCGCCGAACACGGGTTCCGCCCGGTCGCGGCGAGAACCCTCGACTTCACCAGGCACATGACCCGGGAGATCTGGCGTTTCCAGGGCAACGCGGCCACCCTGGACAGGTTCCGGGTGATCGACGCGTTGATGAGCGCCACCCCCTGCCTGCTCGTCGTGTTCCGCAACGGCGGTTCCTCCTCGAACCCCCCGGCGACCGTGCGGCTGCGCAACCTGAAGGGCAACGGCTACCGGGGCAAGAAGCAGCCCAACGGTCTGCGCCGCGTCGCGTCCAGCCCGCTCCCGATGTTGAGCCTGATCCACTCGCCCGACGAGCCGATCGACATGATCCGCGAGCTCGGGATCGTCCTCGACGTGGACGCCCGACGGGAGCTCCTCACCAGCGTCGCCGCGTCCTGGGACGGCGATGCCACGGAGGTGGTGCGGGCCCTGGCCGACGGGCTCCACGCCGCCCACCCCGCCGTCACCCTCGACCCGGACGCGGCCAGGGAGGCCGTGCTCGGTGCGCTGCGGGACAGCGCGGAGGACGACCTGACGCGGTCGGCCCAACTCGTCAAGGCCCTGGAGACCGGCGCCGACCCGGACCTGACCTGGCCCGAGCTGGTGGGTGCCCTGAACGATCTCCCGGTCCCGGTCCCGAGGTGGGATCTGATCATGGTGGCCTCGATGGTGTTGCGGATGAACCTCCCCGGCGTCGCTCCCCACATCCCTTCCGACGGGTCCTCCGAATGGGTCAGGCGGTGACACCCGAGGACGGACCAACGGCGACGGTGCCAGGTCGGTCGCGGCATCGGATCGCGACCGACCGCCGACCCCCGGCCGTTCCCTCCTGACCTGGTGGCACGGCGGCCCGCCCGGGCCCGCCGTCGTGGTGGTGGCCGCGCGCCCGTTCCGCCATTACGACCAGAGTGAATTCCCCCGCTTCGCGGAACGGAACGCGGTTCGATATCGCCCGAAATCAGGGTTTTGGTAGGAGTTTCCGGAGTGGGTTGCGCCAGGTGGCGCCGGTAAGCACGCGCCACCGTTCCACAAGGCGAAACGTACTGGTCCCGGTGCCTGTCCACCCGAAGTGCGCCCATTGGTGGAAGTCGAATAGGTAAAACCACTGACATGGGTTGTTCGGGTAGCTACTCGGTGTTAGCGTTGATCGCACGTGCTTGATCGTTCCGCGGCACTGGACCCAACACCCACACTCTAGGGGATTCCGCATGAAGGTGATGGATGGGCGTTCAGCGCCGGGACGGCGGAGCTGGAACCTGAGAATCGGCTTGACGTCTCGGTGCAATATTCGCTGCAAGTACTGCCTCCCCGCTGGGCCGCAGGGAGTCATCACCCAGGCGAATCTGCAGGAGCTCATCGAAGTGCAGCGGGCCGCCCACGAGGTCGGAATCCGGCGGGTGCATTACACGGGCGGTGAGCCCACCGTCCGGCGTGACTTCGTCGATATCCTCCGCTCCGCCAAGGAGATCGGGTTCACCCAGCAGATCGTGACGACCAACGGCTACCGGCTGCACCGGTTCATCGACGAGGCCGTCGACGCGGGGCTCACCCGGGTGATCGTCAGCCTCGACACGCTGGAGGAACAGCAGAACGCGTTCCTCACCCGGGCGCAGTTCTTCAACGACACGGTCAAGAGCATCGAGGAGTCCGTCCGGAAGTTGCCCACCCTCACCAAGATCAGTTGTGTCACGATGCGTTCCACCCTCAAGGAACTGCCGAAGTTCGTCGATTTCGCGCACGACCTGAACAATCAGGGTCACGAGGGAAAACTGGCCATCAAGCTGAACCAGTTCTTCCCCAGCAACCCGGCGCAGCTGTCCGACGAGGGTGAGGACTTCTGGCGGAACGAGTTCGTCGACGAGGAGCAGATCCTCGCGACGCTCAGGGACATCGGTGAACTGAAGCCGATCCCCAGATCATCCATCGAGGGTGACAACCCCAGCTACAACTACTACGAGATCGGCGACTCCGGTGTTCGCGTCGCGGTGCTGGCGATGTTCACCTGGGACTACCCGTGCGGCGGCTGCAAGAAACTGCGCATCAGCCCCCAGGGGCTCGCCACGATCTGCATCAGCCAGAAGAACCCCCCGGTGCTCTGGGGCATGAGCTACGAGGAGAAGCTGGCGACGATCCGCCAGCTCACCGACTACCGGGACGGTCCGCGGTTCGACGTGGACTTCCCCGACCGCCGGCACTACCGACCCCAGCTCGGTGAACTGCGGTTCGACAAGGTCGTGGGCCCCCAGAAACAGATCGTCCACTTCCGCGAGATCCTCACCAGGGACCAGCTCGAAGCCCAACGGGCGAGTGAGGCCGAGGCAGGCGATTGATGGACCGCGTCTGCTTTGGCACGAGCACCTTCGTGGCAGGGCGGCTGTCGCCCGGGAAGGACTCTGAGCCTGGGGTGACGGCTCTCGTCCGGGCCCTCTCCGACGGTCTGGACTGGGTGCACACCAATCCCGCGCTGGGCACCCAGTGGGCGGTCCGCACCGCGTGGGAACGCGCGGACCGCCCACCACTGAGGCACGCGGTCAAGGTCGAGAGCCCGATCGCCCCGGGGCCGGCGCCGCGATCAGCCGCGCGCCGGAGCGTCGAGCGATCGCTCCACGCCCTGGAGGTGTCGCGGGTCCACGCCGCCGTCCTCGAGATCGACCTCAAGGGCACCGAGGACCTGGGGGCGCTGTCCGACCCGGCGCGGGTGCGCGCGTTCTACGCCCAGGCGTCGGAGGAGGTGCTGGCGACGGGCGACGTGGCGGAGGCCTTCGCCTACTGCCACTCGCCCCAGCACCTGGCGGCCGCGTTGGCGGTCGAGTCCGTGACGGGAGTGGCCGCGCAGTTCTCGCCGGCCGAAACCTGGCCACGGCGGTTCTTCCCCGAACTCAGGAGCCGCCGCCTGCCGTTCCTGGGCATGGCACCGCTGTGGCGCGGGCGACTGACCGCGCGCGCCGGCCCAGGCGGTCCACCCGCGACGACTCCACTGGCCTGGGTGCTCAACCACACCGACGTCAGCAGGGCCGTGGTCACCGTGTCGTCCGTCGACCACTGGGAAGGGGTGCTCGCGGCGACCCGGGAACGCTATGACCCAGCCCGGGAACGGGGCCACTTCGAGGCCTGGGGGCTGGACTGGCCACCCGATCCCCTCACCGGCGGTGCCGCCGCGGCGGACGCCCCGGTAGAGGGAGGGGCGGGGTGGTGACCGCGGTCCTGGGCCTGAACTTCGGCACCCACGACTCGGCGGCCAGTCTCGTCGTCGACGGGCGGGTGCTCGCCGCGGCCGAGGAGGAGCGGTTCACCAGGGTCAAGCAGGCCAAGGTCTTCCCCGAACGCGCGGTGGAGTTCTGCCTGGAAGCCGCGGGGCTGCGTCTGGCGGACCTCACCCGGGTCGCCTACTTCGTCGACCCCCGGCTCCAACTCCTGCTGCCCGTGACGAACGCGCGGCACACGTTCCCGCTCTCGCTGGGCAGCCTGCGGTCGGACCTGGCCAAGTTCGACAAGCGGCGCACCACCCTCCGCCAGGCGCGGCGCCGGGTGCGCCCGGTGCCGGTGACGCCGGTGCGCCACCACGTCGCCCACGCCGCGAGCGCCTTCCTGGTGTCCTCGTTCGAGGAGGCCACGGTCATCACCCTGGACGGTCGAGGGGAGTACGAGACCGCCTGCGTCTACGCGGCCGGCCGCCGTCTCGACCGCAGGCACGCCGTGACCTACCCCCATTCGATCGGCTACTTCTACAGCATGCTGACCCGTTTCCTCGGGTTCCGGCCGCAACGGGACGAGTACAAGGTGATGGGGCTGGCGGCGCACGGCGGCCCCGACCTGGTGCCGGCGATGCGCCGGCTCGTCAGCATGGACACCGCCACGGGACGTCTGCGGCTCGACCTGGACTACTTCGACCACCACCGCCGTCCCAGCCACCGCCGGGGACTGTTCGGCAGTCGGATGGTCGACGCGTTCGGGCCCCCGCGAACGGCTGACCAGGCCCTGACCGACCGTCACCGCGCCATCGCCCACGCCACCCAGCGGGTGCTCGAGGAGGTCGTGCTCGGCTACGCCACTTACGCCCGGCGGATCACCCGGAGCCGGAAGCTCTGCCTGGCCGGCGGCGTGGCGCTCAACGCGCTGGCGAACCAGCGGATCATCGAGTCGGACCTGTTCGACGAGGTGTTCATCCAACCCGCCGCCAACGACGCCGGCACCAGCCTCGGTGGCGCGCTCCACCTGTCCGACCGGGTTCGGCCGACCGGGGGAAACCACAGCACGCTGCTCGGCCCCCGGTTCTCCGACGACGACATCGGCCAGGCCCTGGCGCGCGCCCGGGCGGCCGGCGAGCTGCCCGAGACGCGCTTCGCGGTCGCCGCCGTCCCCGACAGGTACCGCGCCGCCGCGGAGCTGCTGCGCGACGACCACGTCCTCGGCTGGTTCCAGGACAGGATGGAGTTCGGGCCCCGGGCACTGGGCTCCCGATCGATCATCGCCTCCCCCGCCGAGGCCGGCATGACCGCGCGGATCAACGCGCTGATCAAGCAGCGGGAGGAGTTCCGCCCCCTCGCGCCCGTGGTACGCGCCGACGACGCCGCCGACTACTTCGAACTGCACCCCGCGGGGACCCGCGTGTACCCCTACATGCTCGCCACCGCCCGAGTACGCCCCGGCCTGGCGAACCGCATCCCCTCGGCCGTGCACGTGGACGGGACGGCCCGGCTGCAGATCGCCGACGCCCGGGACTACCCGCACTTCCACCAGCTGCTCACCGAGTTCCACGGCCTGACCGGCACCCCCGTGCTCATCAACACCTCGTTCAACGGCCCGGACGAACCCATCGTCCGGACCCCCGGCGACGCCATCCGCAGCTTCGTCCGGCTGGGCCTCGACGCCCTGGTCATGGGCTCCTGGCTGGTGACGAGGAACGACCCCGGTGCGCGGTGACCGCGCGACGGCGGTGGTGGCGGTCATCGTCCCGCTCTCCACGAGCGACGGGACGCGGGAGCGCCTCAACGCCCGAGCCCGGGAGGTCGGGCTGCGGGAGGTCGAGGCGGTCGCGGTCCGACTGAACCGGGTGGCCATCGAGATCCTGCTCCGAGAGCAGCTCACCACGACCACGGCCCGGGAGTCCGTCATCCCCCGGTTGCTCGCCCGGCGGGTCCTCCTGGTGTGGCTGCGTCCCACGGCGGGCGCCGACCACCAGCGGGCGTGGGAGGTGTTGGCGGCCGAACCCGGCGCCGTGGCCGCCGCCCTGGTCCCCGACGAGGTCAGGACGTGGGTCACCCGTGCACTGGAAGGTGGAGGAACATGAGCTCGGAACGACAACGCGCCCTCGTGGACGTGCGCGTCCTCGCCCTCCGGGACGAGGACGTGCTGCTGATCCAACTCACCGGCGGCAGCTTCACCGGGCACTGGAACCTGCCCGGCGGACACGTGCTGCCGGGCGAGAACGTGGTCAGCGCGGCCGTCCGGGAGCTGCGGGAGGAGGTGGGGCTGCGGACCAGTCCGACCGACCTCGTCTTCAGCAGCGTCACCCACCACCGGCCACCGACCCGGTCGGAGAAGGTGACCTTCACCTTCCTCACCCGGCGGTTCGACGGGCAGGCGTACGCGGCCGAACCGGACAGGGCCGCCCTCGTGCGGTGGGTTCCCCGCGCCGACCCCCCGCAGCCGCTGATGCCGCAGGCGGAAGCGTCCCTGCGGCTCTTCCTCGACCAGGGACGTTTCGACACCACCGGCCTGGACGGCCCGGTCTGACGATCAGCGACCCGGCCCGCGCACGCCGAGGTACGCCCGCGCGACCACCCTCGCGAGCGCCGCGAAGAAGACGTCGTCGTCCCCGCCGTCGGAGTCCCGCCGCTCCTCGACGACCTCGCCGGGGCCGATCACCCGCGTCCCCGGGACGGCGGCCACCTCGGCCGCCAGCCCCGAGCGGGACCGCCGGGCCCCCTCCCGCTCGCCGTCCCAGCCCGTCGCGGTCGGCGACGGGCACAGCGCGACCACGCAGGGCGAACCGGTGCGGGACCGCAGCGCCGCCACGGCCCGCGCCAGCCCGGACACGCGTCGACGGGACGGACCGATCCCGTCGGGCGCCGCCAGACGCGGTGGGGGGCCGTCGACCCGGCGGTCCGGCCGGCGCGCGAAGACGGTGAGCAGCGGCGTGCCACGCAGCGGGTCCTCCTGCGGATCGACGAGGACGTCGAATCCACGACTCCGCAACGACGCGGCGACGACGGAGGCGTCCCCGTCGTGGACCTCCATGACCACCTGCCGGATGCGGCCCCAGTGCCGGTCCTCGATCCCGCCGAGGACCGGGACCTCGGAACCCTCCGTGTCGACCTTCAGCAGATCGACCCGATCGACACCCGTCTCGTCGAGCACGGCGGACAGGGACGTGGTGGGGACGTCGTGGACGCTGGACACCAAGCGGTCCCGCGACAGCCGGTCGACGATCGGACCGATGTCGACCGAGCTGGACCCCACCCGCGCGCGGACGGCGTTCTCGACGACCGTGCGGATGGTCCGCGCGTCGCGCCGCGCGTCCGCGTCGAAGCCGGAGAAGACCGTCGAGTTGCGGTAGAAGGTGAAGGGCAGGACCTGGTCCCTGTCGGAGATCCCGTGGTTGAAGACCTGGCTGCCGGGGCAGTGCCGCGCGCAGTTCTCCCGCAACGCGGCGAAGGCCGGCGCGGCGGGCTCGAACGCGTACACCCGGACGTCGGGACAGCACTGGTGCGCGAACAGGGTGAACATGCCGATGTTGGCGCCGACGTCGAAGACGGTGTCGCCCGGGCGCAGGGTGACGCCGTGCCGGAGGTAGGCGTTGCGGACGAAGATCTCGTCGTAGAGGTACTCGGTCTCGTAGTCGTGCAGGTGCAGGATCTCGCCGACCCCGGGCAGGGAGAACCGCCTCCCGGGCGCCTCCTCCTCACCGGCCCTCCCGTCCTCCTCACCGCCCGGGCCGACGAGCAGGACACCGCTGTCACCGCGACGGGAGTCGAGGGGACCGCCGGGGGCGGTCAGCTCGGACACCGTCCCGGGCTCGGGGTGGACCACGACCCGCACCGCGACGCCGGCCGCCGCCAGCTCCGCTTCGAGTCGCGCGGCGAGCGGAGCGGCGGGGAACGTGGACGCCACGGCCAGCGTCGGCACCCGCGCCCGGTCGGGGTCCACGGTGGTGCCGCGCCGGGTGGCGAGTCCGGAGCGGAGCGGGCGCAGCCGGGCACCGGTGACCTCGATGACCCGCCGCCCGTCGGGGCCCAGCAGGACGGCGTCGCCGACGACCACGTCACCGCCGTCACCGCCGCCCCGCACCCGCGCGTACACCTGGTCGCCGTCCGCCGGCGCACCGTGGAACGACACCCGATCACAGCCGACCCACACGAAGGCCCCGCCGTCCAGGCCAGCCGACGCCACGACCTGGATCGCGGCGTCGAGGAACATCGGACCGGCCCACCAGGAAGGCACCTCGGCGGCGCCGTGCCAAGCACCGACCGCCGCGACCGCCTCGCCGCCCCGCCGCCACAGGTGCCTGACCAGCTGGAAGGCCGGCCCGTAGTCGTTGCCGGCCGCGCGGAGGCCCGAGTAGAACCCGTCGCCGGCCGTGCCACCCCCCATGCCCCGCAGGCAGCTCGGACGACCGGCGACGTCGAGCGGACGCGTTGTCCCGCCTCGTGCCGCGCACCGGACAGTGGCGTGGGTCCAACGCCTCCCGCTCCCACTCGTCACCGACGCGGTGTGACCGCCGTCCTGGTCGGACGTCAGCGCGGTCCGGAGGCGCCGGGCACCGACCCGGGGGAGGGGGCACACCCGCTCGAAGCGGACGTCGACCAGCGCCGACGGCCGATCACCCGTCGCGGCGGCCACGGCGGCCGAGGCCATCTCGACGACGGCCGCGCCAGGCAGGACCACCGCCCCGCCCACCCGGTGGTCGGCGAGGAACGGGAACGCGTCGGCGGAGAGGTCGACCGTCCACGCGCCGCACTCGGCGGAAGCCTCGACGCGGCTCGGGTGCCCCAGCAGCGGCCCACCCGGCGTCATCGGGGCGACACCGCCCCCGCCGGGCACGGCGTCACTCGATCCATGGAACGCCTTCCTCGTCGGAGAGCACCGCACCGGCGGTGTCCGGTCGCCGGATCATCGAGAGCAGGTCGGCGACGGTCGGAGGATCGTCGAGCAGCGGGTCGACGGGGAGCTCGACGCCGAACTCGTCGTAGACCCGCGCCACGAGTTGCACGAACTCCAGCGACCCCCCACCCAGCGCGCGGAAGTTCCCGTCGATCCCGTCCGGTGGCAACTGGAGGATCTCCGTCCAGATCCGGACCACGGCGCGCTCGTCGTCCGGCACGGTGTCGGCGGGAACGGTGTCGGCCCACAGCTCGGCACCGAGGGCCTCGCGGATCCCGTCGGCCGTCGTCAACCCTGGTGGCATGTCCCCGGGGTCGTCCCAGAACCACGGGAGGCCCACCGGTGCCCTGGCCTCCGGTGCGGGCTTCGGTCCGGGCGGGGCGAGCGGGGCTCCGGTCGGCGGCGCACCGTCCGGGTCGAACCGGACGTGGGCGGCGGCCGACGCCCCGAGGACGTAGCCGGAGCAACCGGTGTCCGGGTGCGGAACGGCGACCTCGGACAGGAACCGCCGCGCCGGCAGGTTCCGGGGGGTGTCCGCGAAGCTGAGACGCACCTCGTCGAGGCCACGGGCGAGCGCCACCTCACCGAGGTGCGCGAGCATGCGGTGTTCGACCCCGCGCCCCAGCGCCCGGCAGCTGAGCAGGAAACCGGTGACCGAAAGGACCGTGCCCTCGGTCGAGAACAGCATCAGACCCACCGTGCCGTAGCCGCCGAACCGGTCACGGACGTCGACGACCCGACCGCCGGTCGGGCACGCGGTCAGCTCGGCAGCGCCCCACCGCCGCCCGCTGAGGGTGAACTGGGTGGTGCGGCGGGTCAACTCGAGCATGCGGGGGAGGTCAGCCGGCCCTGGCGGTCGGATCGTCACCTCGAGGCCCAGGCGGTCGAGGAAGTCGGCCAGGGACGTGGCCGAGCGGTCCCGCAGCTCCCGGCGCCGGTCGTCCTGCCGGTACCACTCGGTCCGGCGGCTCCCCTCGGCCGTGGGCCGACCGATGTCCAACGGCCAGCAGTGCCGCAGCGTCCGCAGCGCCCCCTCGGCCTCCGGTGGGAGGCCGACGGTGCGGACCTCCGGGTGGCGCGCGCGGACCTCGGCGCACTCCACCCGGCTGTCGTCGACGAACACGACCGTGTCCAGCCCCAGACCGAGGTCCGCCGCCAGCTCGGCGACCGTCACCGACTTCGGTGACCAGTCGGCTCGGACGCGCACGAAGTCGTCCCGCCGGAGCACCATCCCCGGGACGGTGGTGAACGCGCGTTCGACGTCGCGCCGGTCGTTCTTGCTGCACAGGCACAGCAAGCGGCCGGCCCGCCGTTGCTCGACCAGGAACCGGTGCACTTCCCGCCGAGCGGGTCCGACCTCCACACCGGACACGCCGTCCTCGCCCAGGACGCCGTCCCACAGCGTGCCGTCGCCATCCACGACCAGCACCTTCGGCTCCACCACGCGGCCGAGGTACCACCGCCGCACCAGCGTCGTCCCCAGGGCGGCGAAGAACTCCGGCGTGTAGGGGATGTGCCCCAACTCGTCGGTGAGACCGTCGTCCACCCGGGACACCCGGTACCGGTCGAGGACCTCGTCCCGCCCGACGTGGGTGACGTTCTCCGCTCGAGGACAGCGTCGGAACAGCACCTCCTCGGCCACGGTCAACGACCGCGCCCGCGCCGGATCGGCCAGGGCCGGGGGCGACGTTGGGCAGCTGACGACGAGGAACGCGCTGTCCGGCGCGTGGCGGGCGGCCGCGTCGACCGCCGCGCCCAACTCCTCGGCGACAACCCCGGCCGCCTCGTCGTCGCCGGCGGGGAGGAAGTCCTCCCACCGGACCAGGACCGCCACCACCTCCGGGCACCTCCCGGAGCGCACCAGCTGGAGTTCCTGGAACACCTGGCCATAGGCGCCCCACGCCAGCTCGACATCGACCCCGAGCCGCCGGCCCCAGAACTCCAGCGCCGTGCGCACCGGGGTGGCCGTGAACGACGAGACCACCAGCATCCGCAGCGCGTCGTCCCCGGCCGCGCCACCACCGGGCACCGGTTCAGCCATCGCCGGGCCTTCCCGACGCGGCCACCGTGAACCGCCAGGTGGGGCCCCAGTCGCTCCAACAACCCCAGTGGTTGCGCGACCGGACCCGCCAGTAGTAGGTGACGCCGCGGCGCAGGAAGCTGCGGGCCACCTTCCACCGGGATTCCGCCGCGAAGACCAGGCGGTCGAAGTTCGGCGAGACCGGCAGGAGGAAGTCCGGCCGAGTGCTGACCACGACGTGGTGGTCGGCGACCTCGTCCGGCACCGCGTTCACCCAGGTGAGCTCGGTCAACTCCGGCAGTGCCACGACGGCACCGTCCGGCGGCCAGCTCGCCTCGACCGGCGCGGCCGGCGGCGCCGACTCCGTGCTCTCGTTCCACCCGTGCGAGACGCGCAACCGAATCCCCCCGCGTTGCCCGCCCACCCCGTCCGTCCGGACCGCGACCTCGTTGCGGCCGACCGACAACGCCGGCAGCGCCGTCTGGCTCATCTGGAGATCCGACTCGAGCCGCACCGACTGGAGACCGACGGCGTCTGGCCGTTCCAACGTTGCGAAGGTGAAACGCACGTAGTAGGAGTAGATCGCCGGCGAGGTCAGCGGATCCAACACCGGGCTGACGTCCGCCGCGACGTCGAGGACACCTCGCCCCTCGCCCACCCAGACACGTTCCCAGGAGGCGCCGACGCAGACGTCCACCTCGCAGTACCCCTCGGTGCCCAGGACGAACCGGCCCAGCACCCTGCCACCGACGATCGGGTAGGGGCTCTCCACCTTCCACGTCACCGACGCGGGTTGACCGGCCAGGACGGCGCACAGCCCCTGGAACCGCGCGCCCGGGGACGACATCGCGGTGTTGACCTCCTGCACGATGCCGTCCCGGTACACCCGGTCGCGCAACGGGGGCGAGTACCGCAACAGGCCGTTGGCCAACCGGTAGGGCACCCCCGGGGCCCGACGCGGGTTCCTGCCGTACCGGTACCTGCCCACGTGCCGCCAGCGGTAGACCAGTTCCTCACCCGGCCGCAGGCGCAGGTCCATCCGGTGCGTCCACTGCTCCACCGGGACCTGGTACGGGGGGAAGTGCTCCCGGTAGAGCAGGATGAACGCACCCTTGCAGTCCCGCGCCGCGAAACCGTGGGCGTGGGTGCGCAGGACCAGCGCCGGATCCCGGTGGATGTCCTCGTAGGAGGCCACGGTCTCGTTGTCCCGGCGGAGGAAGAAGGTACGCGCCTCGGGATCGAAGTAGTGGTAGGAGCCGTCGTACTCGATCTCCGCGCCCCCGTGCTGGTCGTAGGGGCCCTCCAGGGGAGCCGCGGCGAGCAGCCGGGCTGGCAGCCCGGCCCGGCGGGCCATGATGACCAGGTTGGCCGCGGAGAGGATGCACCCGCTCGGGTAGTAGCAGTTCACGGCCTTGATCGGATCGGCGCGTTCCCGGAACGTGTTGGAACCCGGTGCCGCGTCGGGGTCGGGAACGACCTCGTCCACCCGCAGGTCGTTGTTGTGGGCCTGCACGTCGATCCGGCTGAAGAACCGGAACAGCGCGAACGCCTTCTCGCGATCACTCATGCCGGGCCGCAGGATCGAGTCGAGGAGGTCCTCGGCGGTGTGCCACTGACGTCTGCCGTTGATGACCACGCGGGGGTTGACGACGTCGGTGCCCCCGATGTTCTCCAGCCGCAGGAACCGGTCGGGCTGGAACCTCGGCGCCTCCATCATGGTCTTCTCGTTGTTCGTCGTGACGTAGGCGGCGGAGTTGAAACCGTCGAGCGTCCCACCGAGGGTGATCTCGTACTCCGTGACGGGCGTCGTGACGGTCCGGACGGCGACCTGGTCGGCGGCCGGCTCCCCGCCGTGCTGGGAGGGGGCCACGACCGGACCGGCGTCGAGCTTCCCACCAGAGGTCATCCGTCCTCCGTCCGTTGCCTCGTCCACCCGTCCGAACCGGGCCGCTGGAAGCGCGCGGTCGCGCTGGGTGGTCAGGCGACCACAGGCTACGTTCGTCGAAGGCCACGCTCCCCGTCAAGACGCGGGCGAGATCCGCGAGGGGAGGGCCGCCCGTCCCCTGCTCCCTCCGGACCAGGCCACGCCGCCCCTCCCGGCCCCGCCGGCCCGGCGGGCCGCGCTTGTCCCGACCGGGCACTCGGCCGACCGGGCACCAGCCGAGGGGGCGATCGCGCCATATCGCCGAAGGACCGTCGGGCACGGCCCTCGCCAACCGGGCACTGGTTGACGACCCGGTGCCGGACGGCGCCGGTGCTACCGTCGCGGTCGTGGACGACGACGCTCCCACGGAACTGTTGTTGATTCGCCACGCCCGCCCCCAGCGCGCGGCGGCCGACCAGGGCGTGACCGACCCCGCCCTCACCGAACTCGGGACCCGCCAGGCGGAGCTGATGGCCGAGGCGCTCGCGGAACACC
This sequence comes from Actinoalloteichus caeruleus, assembly GCF_049311605.1. NCBI lineage: Bacteria > Bacillati > Actinomycetota > Actinomycetes > Pseudonocardiales > Pseudonocardiaceae > Actinoalloteichus > Actinoalloteichus caeruleus. The sequence goes on along the minus strand of NZ_CP186005.1, from coordinate 3,424,439 downwards.
CGATCTCGGTGATCTACTCCAGCCCGCTGCGGCGCGCCGTCGACACCGCCCGGCCGCTGGCCGACCGGCTCCGACTGCCCATCACCACCAGGGACGACCTCGCCGAATTCGACTTCGGACACGACGGTGCCCCGACCGCCGCCGGCGCCGTCGAACCCCGGTGGCGGGCGTGGGCTCGTCGCCTCGCCACCCAACGAGACGACCCGGACCTCGCCGCCTTCCGGCTCCGCGTGGCGGCGGCCATGACGGCGATCGCCAGGGAACACCCCTCGGCCTCCGTCGCCGTCGTCTGCCACACCGGCGTGATCAACGCCTACGTCGCCGCCGTCCGGGGCACCGAGGACACCTTCGTCCACCGGCTGGGGCACACCTCGGTCAGCCGCGTGCTCGTACCCCGGCTCGGAACACCCGTCGTCCGCACGGTGAACGAGGCGGACCACCTCCCTCCCCGGCGGGACCACGCCGGAGCGGGAACCGGCCCTCCCGATCAGGGCGCCGAGGACACCGGGGCGGCGGGAGCCGGGGCGAACAGCCCCTGACGGTCCCGGGCGTGGAGGCGTTCCCGCATCGTCCCCGTCCAGACCAGGCCGCGCCCACCCTTGGCCCGCGCGCTCGCCAACCAGCCCTCCGAGACGGCACCGGCCACCCCGAGTTCCTCGGCCATCGACGTGCCGAAGGTGCGGTCGGTGTGCACCAGGACCCAGCCCAGCAGGGCCCCCAGGTCGTAGCGGACCACCACCTCCGGAAGCCCCGACAGGATGTCGGCGTGGTCGGCGCGCCACAGCCGCAGCAGGTCCGCGAACTTCAGGAGCCGGTCGTTCCCCCGCTCGACACTCGCCTCGAACCAGGACTCGCGGAACAGGTGCAGCGCGGTGAACAGGAACTGGAACCGGGGCGCCAGCGTGGGCAGTTCCACCTCACCCGCGAGGGCGCGGACCGGCACCAGGACGCCCAGGACATCGTCCATGTCCACCTGGTGGTCGCTGGCGGCCCACGTCAGGGAGTTCGCGAAGTCCACGGCGATGACGCCGCCGTCCTCGTCCACCCTGAGGTAGTGCGGCAGGTGGTCGGGGCTCAACCGGTAGGTCAGCTGGATGTCCCTGGGCAGCGGCGCGATCCGGTGTTCCCGCCAGTCGTAGAGACCGTTCACGTAGCCGGCCTCGGTCATGATCCGCGACACCACCTCCCGGTGCCTGGGGTGGATCATGAGGTCGACATCCGACATCCGCCGGCACCCGCGACCGCCGTACACGGTCGGTTCGAGAGCCGCGCCCTTGGTCACCGCCACCGGAACGCCCGCCTCCCCGAGCGCACGGCACACCGACCCGGCCACCCGTGCCAGGGTCGCGTTCCGGCGCCGGCTCGCCATCAGCGCGCCCACGAGTTCGGACCGCAGCGAGGGTTGGACGAGGTCCGCGACCTCCTCATCCCGCAACGAGTCCGCGAGGACCGGCAACAGGCGGTGGCGCATCGCCTGCTCCACGAGCTCGCCCCCGTGGACACCCCCGCGCAGCAGGCGGAGGAACATCGCGCGCCGATGCCCCTCCAAGGGGCCGGGGCACAGGAGTTCCAGCAACGCCCATTCCGGACCCAGGTCCAGCGTGGGAAACCACGGGGCACGCGCCATCGTCGTCATCTCCTCGGACGCCTGAACGGAATTCGCGGCACATCCGCCTCAGGACCGGTAGCGGGATGGTGGGGAACGCTCGCGATGAGTCGACCGGCGACCCTAAGTGATCTCGCGGTGACTGTCAATGAAGGATTCGCCGGAGGGTTGACCAGCGCACGTCGTCCCCAACCCGCCTGCCCCGCGAGTGGGGAAACCTGCGAGTAGGTGCGCTCGCCACTGGCCGAACGCACCACGAGGAACATTCCTCCTCCGACCGGCGAGCCCACTGAGCGACCCACGGAGAACGCCCGAACCAAGGCGGGCGAGATCACGAATGGGGAACTCCGCACCGGCGAACCGGACCCCCGCCCCGGACTCCCGACGCCGCCACCACGGCAGGCGTCCCGTCCGACGGTGCCCTGAACCCCGAACGGACCGGGACAAGGCCACGGCGGGCACCATCCCCGCGCCCGCTCCGGCGTCGAGCCCGCTGTCCGCGCCACCCCCGCATCGCGAGCCCGTCCCGTCACCGCACAGTCGAACCTCCCTGGACACGGACGATCCGCCGAAGCCGCCGAACCGGTCGCCCCTCCCACCCGGCGGCGGGGAGGCTTCCGGCCGCGACCGCCCCGCCAGGGGAACAGCCACCCCCAAGAGACCCCACGACCGGGGGCCGACCCCCTCGAAAAGCCGGTACCGTCCACCCGGTGACCGTGACTGGGCAGGACACCGGCCCGCTGCACACCCTCGTCGACACCGCGGCGGCGCGGTGGCCGACCGCCAGCGCCGTGCACGACGTGGACGGCACGTGGACCTACGCCGAGCTGGCGGCGGCCAGCCGCGAGTACGCGGACCACCTGGTCCGCTCGGGAGCACGCCCCGGGGACCGGGTCGCGATCAGGGCCAGCGCGCGGGCGTGGGTACTCGCCGCCCTCTACGCGTGCTCCCGAGCCGGCGTCGCCGCCGTGCTCCTCAACCCGGAGGCCCCACCCCAGCGACTCGAGCGGATCACCTCCGACGCGGAGCCGACACTGGTCCTGACCGAGCCTCCCCCCACCACCGGTGGCCCGCGCCGACCACCCACGCCGCCCCGCGCCCCGGACCCCGACACCGCCGCCATCCTGCTCTACACCTCCGGGAGCACGTCCGAACCGAAGGCCGTCGTCTGCCCCCACCGCGCGGTCATGTTCGCCGTGCGCGCGATCGGCAGCACCCTCGGGTACCGAGCGGACGACGTCATCCTGTGCCGGCTGCCGTTGTCCTTCGACTACGGCCTCTACCAGGCACTCCTGGCCGCCCGGGTGGGCGCGGCGGTGGTGCTGCGCGGGCCAGGCGACGACGCCGGCCTGCTCGCGACCATCCGCCGCCACGAGGTCACCGTCGTCCCGGTCGTGCCCCCGCTGGCCGCCGTGCTCACCCGGCTCGGCCGGCGCGCCCCCGCGCCCAGCGTTCGCCTGCTGACCAACACGGGCCAGGAGCTGACCCCGACGGGCATCGAGGACCTCCGGCGGACCTTCCCGACCGCCGCCGTGCGACTGATGTACGGCATCACCGAATGCAAACGGGTCACCATCGCCGAGGCCGACAGCGACCTGGTCCGGCCCGGTTCGCTCGGAACCCCGCTACCCGGGACGTCGGTGTCGATCCTGGACCCGGCTGGCCGGCCGGTGCCGGCCGGGACCGAGGGTGAGATCGTCGTCTCCGGGCCGCACGTCATGGCCGGCTACTGGCGTGACGAATCGCTGACCACGAGGACGTTCGGCCGGGACCCGCGCACGGGAGAACGCCTCCTGCGCACCGGCGACCACGGCCGTCTCGACAGCGACGGCCACCTGTACTTCCACGGCCGCCGGGACGACATCTTCAAGCAACGCGGCGTGCGCACCAGCGCCGCCGAGATCGAGGCGGCGGCGCGTCAGGTCCCCGAGGTCACCGACGCCGTGGTGGTGCCCCCGGCGGGCGGCCGGGACGCGGTCCTGTTCGCCGTGACGGAGCTGGGGAGCCACCAGGTCCTGCGGGAACTGCGGCGGTTCCTCGAAGCCGCCAAGGTACCCGCCACGTGCCGCACCCTCCCGGCGTTCCCGGTGGCCGGCACCGGCAAGACCGACCGCGCGGCCCTCCGCGCCCTGGCGGCCGAACGGGAGACCGCCTGCGACACCTGACCCCGCCGCCCCAGGCGAGCACCGTTCCCGAACGTCACGAGGACACCCTGGCGTCGTCTGGCTCGCACTCGGATCCGCCGCGTCGAGCGGGCCGAGGAGACCGGCCTCGCTTGGCCGAGATCGACGGGCGAGTCCGTGCGCGCGGCAGGGCTTCCCGGGAGGAGCGCGGAGGTACCAGCACGGGCTGCCGAACCGCCCGACGACGGCCGGCGGAGCGGCTGCTCGAGCACGCGGTCGACCGCCGAACAGGTGCCGCCACCGGACACCGCCTACCGCCGACGCCAAGCGGCCCCTGACCAGAACATGCTGGTCAGGGGCCGTATCGCCCGGCGAAAGGCGAGTGCCCCCGGTGCGACTCGAACGCACACTGGACGGATTTTGAGTCCGCTGCCTCTGCCGATTGGGCTACGGGGGCGTTGCTGCCCTTACTCTAGCCAACCGCGCTCACCGGGACGCAACGGGTCCCCGTTGCCGGGGCCAGCCACCGCCCGGCCCCGGCGGTCGACGCGGAACCGCTGTTCACGGTGCTCCAGCTCGACGGCGGAGCGCCGGGACGCGGTGAGCCACGCTCCGGCCGCTCGGATCGTGATCCGGCGGCGCTGGCCAAGGTCAGGACGTCGGGAGGAGGTACGCGGCGCGGCGGTGGCGGCCCGCATCCCGGGAGGCGGACCGGCTCGCGTCGCGGGGACGTGGCGACCGGGGGCGTGGCCCGGCCTCACCACGACACCCGCAGCTCGGTCGGCCCCCGCATCACCAGCCCCCGCCGCCACGGCACCTCCTCGGCCGGGCCGGCCAGCCGCAGGGTCGGGAACCGTCTGACGAGTTCGCCGAGGGCGATCTGCAGCTCCACCTTCGCCAGCTGCGCGCCGATGCAGTGGTGGGGCCCGTGGCCGAACGCGACGTGCGGGTTGTGCCGCCGAGTCAGGTCCAGGCGCTCCGGGGCCTCGAACACCCGCTCGTCCCGGTTCGCCGCCGACGTCGAGGTGAACACCGCCTCTCCTGCCCTCACCAGCCCGCCCGCGATCTCCACGTCCACCTTCGCCACCCTGGGCAGCGTGACGCCGTTGACCAGTGGCACGAACCGCAACAGTTCGTCCACCGCCCGGGGGATGAGTTCGGGCTGGTCGACCAGCTGTTCCCAGCGCGAGCGATCCGAGAGCAACAGGAAGCAGGAGTTGCCTATCTGGTTGGCCGTCGTCTCGTGGCCCGCGATCAGCAGGACGAGCGCGAACATGACCAGTTCGTCCTCGGAGAGCCGGTCCGCCTCGCCCGGCACGGTGGTGTCCCTGGCCGCCACCAGATCCGCCAGGAGATCGTCGTGGCGGTGGACGCGATGCCGTTCCACCAGGTGGGCGAAGTACGCCTTCATCTCCGCGAGCGACGCCGCCGCCTGCTCGGCGGTGTACGCGGTGGTCGAGAGGACGGCGTCCGACCACGGGAGGAAGTTCGCCCGGTCCTCGTAGGGAACCCCGAGGATCTCGCAGATCACCTGCACCGGGAACGGGAGGCCCAGCGCCGTGACGAGGTCGGCGGGCGGCCCCGTGCGCTCCACCGCGTCCAGGAGGTCCGAGGCGATCCTGGTGGCCCGGGGGCGGAACGACTCCAGGCGGGCGGGGCTGAACGCCGGTGCCGCCAACCGGCGGAGCCGGCTGTGGTCCGGTGGGTCCAGGCCGGCGATCGTGTCGTCCGGCCTGCCCACGGCGGTCATCCGGGGAACCGAGTCGCCGGCGGCGGCCGCCGCGCTGAACCGGGGGTCGGCCAGGACGGTGCGCACGTCCTCGTAGCGGGTGACCAACCAGCCCTCACCGCCGAAGGGCATGCGGATCCTGGCGAGCGGTCGTTCGCGGCGGAGCCGCCCGAAGAGCGGGTCGATCTCGATCCCGTCGATCTCGGACAGGCCGAAGACCATGTCCGTGGTCGTGTCCGTCATCTCTCGTCCGTTCGTCGATCAACAGGGTCCGTGCGCCCGCCACTCGCGGGTGCGCCGTCGGATCGGAGGTCCGCTCCAACGCGTCTCCCCGGGACGTCCGGGCTGGGCGCCCCCGGTGGACCGGGGGCGGGACCGATCCGGTCCAGCACGCCTCGCGGTCGCCCGTGGGCCGCGCGGCCCGCCGCCTCGCCCGCCTGCCACGAGGCGCGGACCGCAGGTCGTGCCCGGGCCTGGCGCACCTCCCCGCCAGGGGCGGGGCGGGGCACCTCGGGCGGCGGGACACCCGGGACCACCGGGCCGACCAGCGCCCGGGGTGGATCCGGGGCGGGGGCGCGAGCATCGCGGCAGGGTCCTGGCCCACCGTCCCGGCCGCCCGCGGTATCACCACGTGACGCGCAGCTCGACCGGCCCCCGCATGACCAACCCACTCCGCCACCTGACCTCCTCGGGCGGGTCCGCCAACCGCAGCGCGGGGAACGTGCGCAGCAGTTCGCCCAGGGCGATCCGCAGTTCCATCCTGGCGAGGTGCGCGCCAAGGCAGTAGTGCGGTCCGTAGCCGAAGGCCAGGTGCGGATTGCGCTGGCGGAGCAGGTCGAGCTCATCGGCCCTGTCGAAGAACCGCTCGTCCCGGTTGGCCGCCGCCGTCGAGGCGAACACCGCCTCGCCCGCCCGGATGACACCCCCCGCCACCTCGACGTCCTCCGTCGCGACGCGGGGGAGGATCACCCCGTTGACGAGCGGCACGTAGCGGAGCAGCTCCTCCACTGCCTTGGGGAGCAGTTCGGGACGCCGCTGGAGGAGCTCCCACCGGTGGCGGTCCCGCAGCAGGAGGAAGCAGGAGTCCCCGATCTGGTTCACGGACGTCTCGTGACCGGCGATCAGCAGCACCGAGGCGAACATCACCAGTTCGTCCTCGCTGAGCTGGTCGCTCTCCCCGGGGCCGGGTGTGGCGTCGCGGGCGGCGACGAGGTCGGCGAGCAGGTCGTCGTGCGGGGCGCGTCGGCGTTCGGCGATGAGGTGGCGGAAGTACTCCTTCATCTCCTCCAACGCCACGACGGCCTCCTCGGGGGAGTGCGCCGTCGTGGCCAGGATCGTGTCGGACCAGGGCAGGAACCGCGCGCGGTCCTCGTAGGGGACGCCGAGCATCTCGCAGATGACCAGCACCGGGAACGGGAGCGCCAACCCCTGCACGACGTCTCCGGGTGGCCCGGCCTCGCGCAGCGCGTCGAGCAGCTCGGTGGCGATCCGCACTGCCTGGGGGCGGAAGGACTCGAGGCGGGACACGGTGAAGGCCGGGGTGGCGAGTCGGCGCAACCGCGTGTGCTCGGGCGGATCGAGCCCAGCGAGGGTGTCGACCGGTTTCCCCACCGCCGTCATGCGGGGAACGTTGTCGTTGGCCGCCGCCACCGCGCTGAAGCGGGGGTCCGACAGCACCAGCTTCACGTCCTCGTACCGGGTGACCAACCAGCCCTCGTCCCCGTAGAGCAGTTTGATCCGGCTCAGCGGCCGTTCACGTCGGGCCATCGCGAAGTGGGGGTCGATCTCGAGGGCGTCCATCTCCTCGAGGAAGCACACCCCCGACGCGTCTTCCTGACTCATCGTCTCGTCTCCTGGTCGGAACGGATGCGGAGGAACGTCGCGGTGCTCACCACGAGACGGCGAGCGCGGTCGGCCCGCGCGCCACCAGACCGGTGCGCCAGGGCACGTCGTCCCTGGGCGTGGCCAGCCGCAGCGAGGGGAGCACCCGGATCAGCTCGGTCAGTGCCACCTGGAGTTCGAGGCGGGCGAGGTGCGCCCCGAGGCAGTAGTGGGGCCCGTGCCCGAAGGCCACGTGCTGGTTGTGGACCCGGGTCGGGTCGAAGGTGTCGGGGTCGTCGAAGATCCGCTCGTCGCGGTTCGCCGAGGGGATGGAGACGAACACCGCCTCACCGGCCCGGATCGTGCCGCCCGCGACCTCGACGTCGCTGACCGCCACCCTGGGCAGCGTCACCCCGTTGATCAGCGGCACGAACCGCAGCAACTCCTCCACGGCCCGGGTGACGAGTCGCGGGTGCGCCACCAGCTGCTCCCACCGGGAACGCCGTTCCAACAGCAGGAAGCAGGAAGCGCCGATCTGGTTGATCGAGGTCTCGTAACCGGCGATGAGCAGCAGGACCGCGAACATCACCAGCTCCTCCTCGCTGAGCTGGTCGGACCCTCCCGGCTCCGGCGTGGCGTCGCGGGCGGCGACGAGGTCGGCGAGCAGGTCGTCGTACGGGGCGCGTCGGCGTTCGGCGATGAGGTGGCGGAAGTACTCCTTCATCTCCTCCAACGCCTGGGCTGATTCGGCGCCGCTGAGCCCTGTCGTGGAGAGCACGGCCTCCGACCAGGGCACGAAGCGGGAGTGGTCCTCGTAGGGAACGCCGAGGACCGTGCAGATCAACCGGACGGGGAACGGGAGGGCGAAGTGCCGTACGAAGTCGGCGGGTCGCCCGGCGTCCACCAACTCGGTCAGGGTGTCCACGGCGATACGGGTGGCCAGCGGCCGGAAGGTCGCGATGCGGCTCGCCCGGAACGTGGGCGCGGCGAGCCGGCGGAGCCGGGTGTGTTCCGGTGGGTCGAGGCCGGCGATGGTCTCCGGGGGCCGGCCCGCCACCACCGTCATCCGGGGTACCTGGTCGCTGGCGGCGGCGGCCGCGCTGAACGCCGGGTGGGTCATCACGGTGCGCACGTCCTGGTAACGGCTGACCAGCCAGCCCTCCCCGCCGTGGGGGAGCCGGATCCGGCTCAGCGGGTGCTCCCGCCGGAACAGCGCGAACAGCGGATCGCTGTCGAGGGCCGGGACCTCGTTGAGGGTGAAGACCGGACCGGTCGGGTCCGGTGAGCGCGGGACACCCTCCACCTCGGCTCCGCCCGCCAGGGAGCCCTCCGAGCTCACCGTCGCCCGGCCACGAGGTAGGTGAACGGGTACTCGAAGTAGGAGCCGTCGGGCAGCCGCATGGTGGAACGTCCCGTCAGTTCCTCGGCGGCCACCACCGTCCAGCCGGTGTCCTCGTACAGGGCTCGCAGGCTCGGCGAGTCCAGCTCCGTCGGCCGCAGGCCGCTGCGGGCGACCGCGGCCATCCCCGGTGGCGGGGCGGCGAACTTCCCGAGCATCTCCTCCACGGCGTCGGAGAAGGCCGGGGTGATCTCGATGTCGAAGACCCGCCCCCCTCGGCCGGTGAGCGTCGCCAGTGTCGTCAGGGCGGCGGGCCAGTCGGCCGGGTCCATCGCGTGCAGCACCCCGCGCAGGTGGACGTTGGCCTCACCGACCGTGGCGCGCAACCTCGCCGCGGCCTCCACGTCGGTGGCGTCGAGGACGTCGAACGACAGACCGGGACGGGCCCGGCCGCGCGCGGCGGCGATCGCCGCCGGGGAGACGTCCACGCCCACGACCACCGGGTAGTGCCTGGCGAGGTGGTCGGTCAGGAGACCGTCGCCGCACCCGAGGTCGACCAGGGGGAGCTCGGGAGCGAGGTGGTCGAGCATGACGGGGAGGTAGGGAGCCATCTCGGCACCCGAACCGAAGTGCCAGGGCGGGCTGGGAGTGCCGGCGTCGCTGGTGACGTCCCGCCAGTAACGTTCCCAGTTGACCCCGTTGTTTCGGCCGGAATCCAGAATCACGTGCGGTCTCCTCGTGCGGAACGGTGCGCGCTGATCGCGGCCGCCGGAACGGGCCACGGGGAAGCAGGTGGCGCGGGCCCGGTTTTCTGTGGTGGGTGCTGGTGCGTCCACGAACCGGGTGGTCAGGAATGGCGACATCGGAAACGCGGAGTCGTGGGCCGGTGGTGGAATCCATGACGTGAACCGCTGAATAGAGATATACCAACGTCGGTGACCCGTCGGCAAGAACGAGTGGGTGGCAGGGTGGCTGTTTCCCCCATCCGAGTAGGGTGAATTGGCTGATGGGCGGGTGGTCGCTCGCCCGGTGCGCTTCGTGAACCCGGCCTCGCTGATCGGGTGAACGGCCGTTCCTGACTCCTGGGATGACGTGTTCCGCGTCGTTTTCCGCGCGGTCGTGGGGTTCGGGATAATCCTGAACGGGGGGCTTTCCGCTCCGTCGGTTGGAGCAGTGCGGGAGGTCGTGTCGGCACGGTCGGTGAGAGCCGTCCACCGGGCGGGACGCTTCCGTCGCCCGAATTCCGGAATCGGAGCTCGAGGAGACCACGGAGCCCCCGCCGGGGAATAGCATTCCGGTATGCACACCGACCGGCAGCTGGTGGCGGACGAGTACTACGGGACCACCAGGATCCTGCGGGCACGCCAACGCCTTTTCGACTTCCAGCGTCCTCGGTTCGACCTCCACGACGACGTCGCCTCCGTGGTCGCCACCGCGCCGGGACCCGTCATCGACGTGGGGTGCGGGAACGGTCTGCTGCGCGCCCGGCTCGCCGCCCGCAGACCCGACCTGGACCTCTTCGGTGTCGATGTCTCCACCGGCATGGCGCCCGACGTGGTCGGGGACGTCCAGGCGTTCCCGGTCGCCGACGGCGCGGCCGGCGCCGTGGTGGCCATGCACATGCTCTACCACGTGCCCGACATCGTGACGGCGGTCCGGGAGATGGCCCGAGCCCTGCGGCCCGACGGCATCGCGGTGGCCACCACCAACGACTCCACCTCGCTGACCGAGCTGTACACGCTGGCCGACCACGCGTTCGCCGACGTCGGCGGCGGGCCCGTCCCGCCTCGGCCGGACGCGCGGTTCGGCCTGCACCACGCGCACCTCCTGGCGGCCGCCTTCGGGGAGGTGGCGGTACGGCGACGCGCGTACACGGTCGTCTGCGACGAGCTCGAACCCCTGCTCGGGTACCTGGACTCCCTGCGTCCCGCGTGGCGACACCTGCTCCCGGCCGACGCTGTCTGGGAGGACTTCCTCACCGCCGCGGAGGGCAGGCTGCGAGCCGTCCTCGCGGGCGGGCACTTCACCGACCACGGCGAGGCCGGCATGATCATCGGGCGGTTGCCCCGCCGGGCCGGGTGAGCGTCCGCGAACGCCCTCCCGGCCGGTGGCGTCGACTACCGGCGAACCACCTCGATGACGCACTCGCTGTCGGGGCGGACCCCGTGCCGGGCGCGTAGCAGCAATCCGGCTCGGTCGAGGAGAGCCGAGTACTCGTGTTCGGTGCGTTGACGTCCGCCGCACATCGCCGCCATCCACACGTCCAACGCGGGGATCACCGGGGTGCGGTCCCAAGCCGAGGGAACGAAGCCGATCACCAGCAGCCGGGCGCCCTCCCGCAGCACGGGGACGAGCGATCGGAGCAGGGAGACCGCGTCCTCGTCGTCGAGGCACGGCAGCACGTGGCACAACAGGTAGACGTCCCCGTCCTGGGGGAGGACCTCGCCGTCGGGCAGGCGGCAGCGGGAACGCACCCCCGACCGCCGCAGCTCCTCGGCGACCTGCTCCCGAGCCGCCGTGGGCACGCCGACCAGCGTCCCCACGAGGTGCGGTTGGGCGGCGAGCAGCGCCGTGAGGAGGCGCGCGCCCCCCGCGCCCACGTCGACCACGTGGCGCGCTGAGGGGAGATCCACCGAGGCCGGGACGAGTTCCGCGGCGACGCTGGCCCCCATCGCCCGCCCCACCGCGCCGGCCAGGGCCGGCGCCTGCGCGAGGTGGTCGAACACGGACGAGCCGTGCACCGCCGCGAAGGCGGACTCCCCGGTGCGCAGGGTGTGCTCGGCGGCGGACCACGCGGCCAACACCGGGGCCGTGTTCGCCAGTTCGAGGAGACCACCCAGCGACCCCGGCCCCTCGGCCAGCAGTTCTCCCGTGTCCGACAGGGCGAAGTGGTGTGGTGGGTCCTCCACGAACACACCAGCCGCCTCTCCGGCGCGCAGGAACCGCGACAGCGTCGCCGGATCGGTCCCGGTCCGGTGGGCGAGTTCGTCGACGGAGGGCCGGTCCCTGGCCATCTCCCGGACGACGCCCGCCCTGACCAGAGCGGCGAGTGCCTGTCCCAGGCATCCCGCGGCGAAGAACCGGGCGAGCCGCAACGCCGCGGACGAGTCGGGAACCTGGGCTGGGCACGGGCGGGGGGATGCGGTCACCTCGAACTCCTCGGGGTGTCGGTCCTGGGGGCCGGCGGGTGCCGGCTCACTCCGGGACGTGGCGGAGGCGGAGGCCGGCGAGGGGACCGGTGCGGGAGGTGACGGAGCGGTCGAACTCCGCCTTGGCGGTGGCCATCCGGTCCGCGATCGCCGCGACGGTCACCTCGTCGTGGTGGGGCGAGTTGGGGAGCAGGCGCAGCGCCGACAGCGGATGGCCGTGCGCGCCGTGCGTGAACGCGGGCAGGAATCCCAGCACGATCGGCGCGGCGACCTCGTGCTGGGGGTCCAGCCCAGCCAGGCGCTGGTAGAGGGCCTGCGTGTAACGGTTGGCGTCGTCGACGAGCAGGGGTTCCGCCCGGCCCAGTTCCGCGAAGGTGGCCGGGCCCCCCGGCGCCACCGGCCAGAACACCGACGCCATCCCGGGGCTCGTGGGGTTCACCAGTTCGTAGCCGAACTCCGGGAGGTGCGCGCGGAACACGTTGTTCATCGCGGTGACGTGGGCGAGGTGGACCCGGAACCCGGTCCTCCCCACGCTGTGGAGCGCGGCGAAGGCCGCGAGGATTCCCGCCGCGCCCCGGGAGTGCTCGATGGTGTGGTGCAGTACCAGGTTGCCGCCCCACGGCCGCCACTCGGCGGTGTGCGGGTCCTCGTGCAGGGTGTGCAGCTCGGCGGCGTTCCTGGCCAGGAAGGCACTGGAGGGGTAGGGGCAGAAGCCGGCCTTGTGGAAGTCGGCCGTCATCGAGTCCGCCCAGGCCGCCTCCGCGACGAGGTCGCTGACCTCGCGGAGGGCGGCGAGCGTCACCGGGTCGATCTCCAACGGGTTGCCGGGGAAGTCGTAGTCGCGGAAGAACAACCACGGCCAGCCGTGCGCGGTGTCGAAGTGCAGGTAAGGCCGGTAGGGCAGCGAACCGCTCAGACTGCTCAGGCCGGCGGCGACCAGGCCGACCGGATCGATGGTGTGGTCCATGATGCTCCCGCCGGAGAGCACCACGCAGGCCACCGGAGTTCCCCGTGCGACCAGGTCGGCCACCGTGGTGAGGACCCGCTCGGCGGTGGCCGCCCGGTCCCGTCCCGGTGCCGGCACGCGCACGCACGCCTCCGAACCCAGCCCGAGGAGAGCGCACACCGGCTCCACGCTGTCGTGGTTGTGCTCGGTCGTGACCACCACCGGCGCGGCCCCACCGGCCAGCCCGCGCCGGCCGGACTCGGGCAGGCACCGGTTCAGCCCGATCCGGACGGCGTACATCAGACCGGCCTTGCCGCCGAAGGAGAAGGTGCCGCCCGCGTCGTCGCGCGGCCAGCCAGCCAGGTCGGCGAGCTGTCGGACCAGCTGGCGTTCGATCTCGAGCGTGCCACCGGCCAGGAGGTCCCACAGCGCGTTGGGGGTGTAGAGCTGGGCCAGCGTGGCCGCGGTCACCGCGTCGAACAGCGGGACCGGGAAGATGTTGAACAGGTTGCCGGGGGCGTGGGCGCGCAGTTGCGCGCCCAGCCCGGCGGTCACCCCGCGCAACACCAGGTCGGGGTCGGACATGTGCTCGGGCACCGCCTCGAAGTCCCGCAGCCAGCCGAGGTCGGGAGGAGCCGTGCCCAGCCAGGCACCGTCGGGATGGGAGGGCACGGCCAGCGTGCGGAGCGCGTGGCTGAGCCGTTCGGGAAGCTGACCTCGGTTGTGCTCCGTGGGATGCAGCGTGCGGTGACGCAGTTCGGTCAGCGTCTCGACGAATTCCCTGCTGGGCATGGCTGACTCCTTCGACCGGATCAGACGGTCGCGTAGGCGTGGTCGGCGCCGGCTCGCCAGGGAAAGAAGTGCAGGTTCCAGGTGTTCAGGACGTTGGCGTACAGCGCGAGCGCGTTGATCAGGGCGAAGTACTCGTCACGCGTCTCCACGCCGGGCAGCGTCTCCAGGACGCGTTGGGTGAAGTCCCACAAGGTGTTGAGCCCGGTGTAGCCGAGGAACTCGGCGGGCGTCTTGATCAGCATCGGTGTGATGCGGAGGAGGTCGGTGAGGGAGATGTCGGTGGTGCGGGACATCGTCACCAGGCCGTTGAGGGCGGAGTAGCCCAGCGGCCGCACCTCGCCGTTGAGGAAGACGAGGGTGGAGAAGTACTGGTCGTAACTACCGGCGCGGCTGGCGATCCGCCCCTCGTGCATGGCGACGATCTCCTGGGGTGGATCGATCCACACCCGCGCGACCTCGTCGTGGATCTCCTCCACCAGTTTCTGCACGGCGGGGGAGTCCACCGGGGCGGTGCGCGGGAGCACGAAGTTCCGCACGTCCTCCCCCTTGCGCCGGACCCGGACCTCGATCACCTGCTTGCTGCTCCACGCCGCCTCCCAGCAGGCGCGGCCGGCGGCGCGCAAGGCCTCGACGTCCTCCGGTACCACGTGCCCGACCGGGGCGGCGGGGAGGTACTCGCTGAGCGGCCCGTACTTGACGGCGAGGTGTTGCAGCTGGGAGAGGAACACCGTTCCGTCCGGGGACTTCGTCCGGTCCTCCTTGTACTCGGCGCGGGTGTAGACGAGCTGGTGGTGGGGAACGAGGTGGTAGAGGTGGTTCCCGGATACCAGTGCGTGATTCTGGAGGCTGTTGTACGGGAGCAGTTCGTTCCACAGCAGATCCGCCAGCCGCGGATTGCGTTCCTCGTTCAGGTCGGCGGTGACGGTGATTCCGGGCTGCACCCATTCGATCTCGATCTGCCGCATGCTGTTCCTTTCGTCCGGTTGGTCGTGGGATCAGTGGGAGGGGGTGTCGGGGGCGAACAGGGCGCGTAATGCCGACTTGTCCGGTTTTCCCCCGTCGGTGAGTGGAATGGTGTCGACGAATCGGATGAGGCGGGGTACGTGTGGTTCACCGAGTTGCGCCTCGACGTGTTCGCGGAGCTCGTCGGCGTCCGCGGTTCCGCTCGCGAGGACGACCGCCGCGCAGACCCGCTCACCTCGGTCGACGTCGGGAAGGCCGACGACCCCGGCCTGGAGGACCTTCGGGTGGTGGCAGAGGACGTCCTCCACCCGACGGGAGTAGACGTTGTACGCCTCGACGATGATGAGGTCCTTGGCGCGGTCGAGGATGCGGAGCAGGTCCGCCTCGGAGAGGTGGCCCAGGTCACCGGTGCGGACCCACCCGTCCACCAGCACCTCGCCCGTCCGGGCCGGATCGGCGTGGTACCCGCTCATCGTCATCGGGGAGCGGACCCAGATCTCGCCGACCACCCCCGGCGGGACGACCGCGCCCGAGGTGTCACGGATCTCCACCTCGACTCCCGGGAGCAGCCGACCGGCGTGGTCCAGCAGCTCGGGGTGCCCGTGGTCCTCGGGCAGGAGCGCGCACACGAACCCGGTCTCCTGGGTGCCGTAGTTCTGCATGAGGCGGGGGCCGAGCCGGCGCAGGGCGGCGGACGTGCGGGCTGGCACGGCGGGGGCCCCTCCGTAGACGGCGAGTCGCAGGGCCGTGAGGTCGAAGCGGTCGAGGTCGGGGTGCTCCGCGAGCTGGTAGAGCGAGCTGGGCGCGGTGAACAGGTGGGTGATGCGTTCCCGCTCCAGCAGCGCGAGCGTCGCCAGGGGGTCCAGGTCCTCCCGCAGCACCACCACCCCGCCGCAGGCGAGGATCCACTGGGCGAGCTCTCCGCCCAGGTCGGAGAGCGGGATGGCCACCAGGAAGCGCCAGGGTGGCGGTCCGTACATGGCGCGGGCCACGTCGAGGCACGCCGCCATGGCGGTGGTGCCGTGGACGACGCCCTTGGGGCTGCCGGTCGTCCCGCTGGTGTAGGCCAGCGACGCCGGCCTGTCGAGCGCGGCGGGGAGCGTGGGAGCGTCGGCCACGGCGGCGGCGGCGAGTGCGACCAGGTCCTCGCCGAGAGCGGAGGGACCCAGCGAGAGGACGCGGGGCACCGACGCGCGGCGGAGCAGTTCGGTGGCGCGCTCCTCGCGCTGCTGGTCGTGGACGAGCACCTCCGGCGCCGCGTGGGCGAGGCACGCCGCGTGCACGGTGGGGGAGAACATCGGGCGCAGGCCGACGTAGCAGCCCCCCGCCCATTGGACCGCGAGCCGGAGGAGGACGGCCTCCGGCGTGTTCCCGTGCAGGCAGGCGACCCGGACTCCGGGGCCCACTCCGAACCGCGCGAGGACCGCGGCCATACCGGCGACCAGACGATGGGTTTCGGCGCCATTCAGCGACCGGTTCTCGGAAACGAGGACGTCGTCCAGGGGGGCGATTCCGGCTAAGACCCGTCGCACGTAGTCCACCAGTTCCTCCGACCTTGGTTCCGGGGGGATCGGGTTGCGCCACTACGACGATTCCGAAAGGCGAACGGAGGCGCAATGAGCGATACTCGATATTTCGGTGACGGAGACCCGATGGAACCAAGGAATACTCGCCAGGGGCGAAATCGGAATACGCAACGCCATCTTCCGTTCCCTCTCGCCGAGCATCGGACACGACCGTGGGTCACGGAACCGGCTGTTTGCTCGGGGTATTCCCGTGTGGGGGTCGCCGCTTTTCCTGAACGGTTGACCGTCAACCCGTCCGGGGGACCCGCGTCGCCCGACAGTGAGGCCTCTCACCACGCGGGCGCTACCGGGTCGAGGGCCCCCACCGGGTAGGATTCGACATTCAGTCACGGTGGGCCACTCGCTGCCGGCCCACCTGCCGCAGTAGCCGACACCAACCAGGAGGAGCCCGGTGACCGAGCCGGCTGCCGAGGCCCGGACCGAGGCCCCGAACACCAGCGCCCGCCGTGTGGTCGTGGCCGAGGACGAAGCCCTCATCCGTCTTGACCTCGTCGAGATGCTTCGTGAGGAGAACTACGACGTCGTCGGCGAGGCCGTCGACGGGCAGGAGGCCGTCGAGCTGGCCAACGAGCTCCAGCCCGACCTGGTCATCCTCGACGTCAAGATGCCCCGGATGGACGGTATCGAGGCCGCGTCCCTGATCGTCGGCGACCGGGTCGCCCCCGTGGTGATCCTCACGGCCTTCAGCCAGCGCGACCTCGTGGAGCGGGCGCGGGACGCGGGGGCGATGGCCTACCTGGTCAAGCCCTTCGCCAAGCGTGACCTCATCCCGGCCATCGAGCTCGCCATGTCCCGTTTCGCCGAGGTCCGGGCGCTGGAGGGTGAGGTGGCCGACCTCCAGGAGCGGTTGGAGGCGCGCAAGGTGGTGGAACGGGCCAAGGGCCTGTTGATGAAGAACCAGTCGCTGAGCGAGCCCGAGGCGTTCCGATGGATCCAGCGCACCGCGATGGACCGGCGGACCACGATGAAGGCGGTCGCGGAGGCGGTACTGGAAACCCTCAGCTGATCCAGGCGTCATCCCGACGTCATGCCTTGACACGTCGCGGTCACATGTCCACCCGGGTGGCGGTGCGCGATCCCATTCCTAGGGAAAAGTTCCCCCTTTCGGAGCCCAGCGGAGCGACATGCGTCACGATGTGGCTACGGCCACGTGACCAGTATGGGCAACGTGCCACGATCGGACTACGGTCCGTGCCTAACTCATCGTTCCGAGGAGCGGAACGACGCCCACGACTGCTGCTCGTGGGCGGGTTCACGTGGAGGCACGGGTGTCGAAAAACGGTCGCTTACGGATCCTGGCAGTCGCGGCGACGGCGTCGCTGACGCTCGCCGGGTGCGCGCAGGGCGGGAACGAGGAACCGGCGGAGGGGGGCGCCGCGACCAACGACAGCGCCGCCGCCGCCCCTGACGCCCCCACCGATGCCGTCCTGCCGGCGGGGGACGGCACCGGCGAGTGCGAGGACGGCGTCAGCATCGCCTACATCGGCACCATCGCTGGCCAGAACGCGGCCCTCGGCGTCGCGATCCTCAACGGTGTCCGCCTCGCCGTCGAGGAGCACAACGAGGCCAACGCGGGCTGCCAGGTGACGCTCAAGGAGTTCGACACCGAGGGCAGCCCCGACCGGGCGTCCGGTGTGGTCACCCAGGCCATCAACGACGACTCCATCCTGGGCGTGGTCGGGCTGCCCTTCTCCGGTGAGTCCGACGCGGCCGGGCAGTCGTTCCACGAGGCCGGCCTGGTCACGATCAGCCCGTCCGCCACCGACCCGGCGCTGTCCCAGAACGGCTGGGACACCTTCTTCCGCGGGCTGGGCAACGACGCGCAGCAGGGTCCGGCCGCCGCCACCTTCATCGGGGAGGACCTCGGCGCCGAGAGCGTCTGCGTCGTCAACGACGACTCCTCCTACGGAATCGGCCTGGCTCGCGAGGTGCGGGAAGCCCTCGGTGACGCGGTCGTGTGCACCGAGGAGGTGAAGACGAACCAGCGGGAGTTCTCCGCGGTCGTCGGCACGATCGAGGCCTCCGGCCCGGATGCCGTCTTCTACGCCGGCTACTACACCGAGGCCGCGCCCTTCGCGCAGCAGCTGTTCGCCCGGGGGCTTCAGACCACCCTCGTGGCTCCCGACGGCGTGCGCGACGACCAGTTCGTGCAGAACGCCGTGGGTGCCGCCGAGGGCGTCTACCTGACCTGCCCGTGCGTCCCGGCCGACGGCTTCGGTGACTTCTTCGACGCCTTCACCGAGTTGGCCGGCACCGAACCGTCCACCTACTCCGCCGAGGGCTACGACGCCACGACCGTCCTGCTGCGCGCGCTGGACGAGGGGCTGTCCACCCGCGAGGAGGTCCTCGAGTACGTGCGCGACTACGACGCGCCCGGTCTCACCAAGCACTTCAAGTGGGACGAGGACGGCGAGCTGACCGACACCCCGGTCTGGGTCTACCAGGTCGAGGACGGCGAGATCGTTCGGGACCGCGAGATCGGCTGAGCGGCGCCAGCGGCGGACGGCCAGCGCGCGCCGCGCGTTGGCCGTACCTCGCCTGCCCGACCGACTGACGGTGAACCGGCGATCTCGCGAGAAACGAGTATCTGAGTGATCGGCAACCTTCCGACGGTCCTCGCTCAGGGTGGCGTGGACTGGATCAGCTTCGACATCGGTCGCCTGGTCGACCAGTTCTGGTACAACACGGTGAACGGCCTCGCCTACGGCAGCATCTACTCCCTGGTCGCTGTCGGCTACACGCTGGTGTACGGAGTGCTCAAACTCATCAACTTCGCGCACTCCGAGGTCTTCATCGTGGGCGCGTTCGGCGCCTACTTCACCTTCCAGTTCCTCGGTTACGAGTCCGGTGGCATCGCCCAGGCTCCACTGGTCGAGACGATCGTGAACCTCATCCTGGCGCTGGCCGTCGCGATGATCTGCTCGGGGCTCGTCGCGCTCACCCTCGAACGGGTGGCCTACCGACCACTGCGCAGGAAGAAGGCGCCTCGCCTGGTCTTCCTCATCACCGCGGTCGGCGCGTCCTTCGCGATCCAGCAGGCCATCATGCTGTGGCGCAACCCGAACCCGGAGCTGGCGATCCAGCTGATCGCCCCGCGGCCCCTGTTCGAGGTGTTCGGGGTGTCGGTGACGAACATCCAGCTGACCGTGTTCCTCGCCGCGCTGGTGCTCCTGCTGATCGCCGACTCCTTCATCAACCGCACGCGGCTGGGGCGGGGCATCCGCGCCGTCGCGCAGGACCCGGACACGGCGACCCTGATGGGCGTCAACAAGGAACGCGTCATCATGCTCACCTTCATCATCGGTGGGCTGCTCGCCGGAGCCGCGGCCCTGTTCTACATCATGCAGATCCCGCAGGGAGTGGTGTACAACGGTGGCTTCCTCCTGGGCATCAAGGCCTTCACCGCGGCCGTGCTGGGCGGCATCGGCAACCTGCGCGGGGCGCTGCTCGGTGGCTTCCTGCTCGGGGTCTTCGAGAACTACGGCCAGTCGCTGTTGGGCGGTCAGTGGCGCGACGTGGTGGCCTTCGTCGTGCTGATCGTGATCCTGATGTTCCGCCCCACCGGGATCCTCGGTGAGTCGCTAGGAAAGGCCCGGGTATGAGCGCGCACCACTTCCGCAGCGGGACCGCGACGAAGGTGCCGTTCGGCCAACGAATCCGTGACTGGTGGAACGGGCTGAGCCGGTTCCACCAGTGGGCGATCATCATCCCGGTGGTGGTGCTCGTCTACCTGATGCCGTTCCTCAACTTCTTCCCCATCACCACCGAACCGGGCACCGACTTCGAGCTCGCCCTGTTCAACACCGCCCGCATCGTGCTGATCGCCATCGGGCTCAACGTCGTCGTCGGGCAGGCGGGCCTGCTCGACCTGGGCTACGTCGGCTTCTTCGCGATCGGCGCCTACGTCGCGGCGCTCATGACCAGCCGCGACTCCGCCCTCTACGCCGAGTACCCGTGGTTGCTCGTCGTGGTGGTCGGCATCGCGGTGACGATGGTGTCCGGTGTCATCATCGGCACACCGACACTGCGGCTGCGCGGTGACTACCTGGCGATCGTGACACTCGGCTTCGGGGAGATCGTCCGGCTGCTCGCCGACAACATCCCGGCGCTGCGGGGCAACGTGGGCTTCCGCAACCTGGAACGGCCGCCGGGGGAGTGGTCCGACGGGACCCGCATCTTCACCCAGGGCGACGGGATCCCCTGGTACTGGCTGACCGTCACCGCCATCATCGCCGTGCTCATCCTCGTCGGGAACCTGGAACGCAGCCGGGTCGGCCGCGCGTGGGTGGCCATCCGGGAGGACGAGGACGCGGCCGAGATCATGGGGGTGCCCACCTTCCGCTTCAAGGTGTGGGCCTTCGTCATCGGCGCCGCCATCGGCGGCCTGTCCGGTGTCCTGTACGCGGGGCAGCTCGGCTTCGTCAACAACGCCAGGTTCGACGTGGTCACCTCGGTGCTGTTCCTCGCCGCGGTCATCCTCGGCGGGTCCGGCAACAAGGTCGGGGTGATCCTGGGGGCCATCGTCATCGCCTACACGCCGGAGCGGTTCCAGGTGGTGTCCGAGTACCGCTACCTGATCTTCGGGCTCGCGTTGATCGTCCTGATGATCTTCCGCCCCCAGGGGCTGCTCGGCGCCCGCCAGCGGCTGTTGGCACGAGGAAGGCAGGCGTACAAACGCCTGGTGGGCAAACCGGAGCCCGTGTCGACGGAAAGCCCCATGAAGGACTCGGGCAAGGGGACGGGAGCATGACGACCACCAGCGGTTCCACACCCGAGATGCGTCACCACCTCGACGACCCCGGGACCGACCAGCCAGGCGGTCTCGTCGGTGAGGTCGCGCGGATGAGCGCGGAGGAACGGGCCGAGCACGAGGCGGAAGTGGCGGACGTCGTCGCGCCGGACCGGGACATCGAGGTCGAGGTCGGCGAGACCCTGCTCGAGATGAGGGACGTCACCCTCAGCTTCGGCGGGCTCGTCGCCCTCGACTCGGTGTCCTTCTCCATCCGACGCGGGGAGATCCTCGGCCTCATCGGACCGAACGGGGCGGGCAAGACCACCTGCTTCAACGCGATGACCGGCGTCTACCGCCCCTCCTCGGGGGACGTGCTGCTCGAGGGCCGGCCCCTGGGGCGGCTCAAGAAGTCGCAGATCACCCGGCGAGGCATCGCCAGGACCTTCCAGAACATCAGGCTCTTCGGCGAGATGACCGCGCTGGAGAACGTGGTCGTGGGCACCGACGCCCGCCACCGCACCGGCGTGCTCGGCGCGCTGCTCCGGTTGCCCCGCCACCACCGGGAGGAACGCGAGGGCGTCGAGCGGGCGATGGCGTTGCTGGAGTTCGTCGGCATCGCCGACCGGGCGGCCGACAAGGCGAAGAACCTGCCCTACGGCTACCAGCGGCGCCTGGAGATCGCCAGGGCGCTGGCCACCGAGCCGAAGCTCCTGTGCCTCGACGAGCCGGCCGCCGGGTTCAACCCGGCGGAGAAGGAGGAGCTCATGGGGCTCATCCGCGAGATCCGGGACGACGGGTACACCGTGCTGCTCATCGACCACGACATGAAACTGGTCATGGGCGTCACGGACCGGCTGGTCGTGCTCGAGTTCGGCAAGAAGATCGCCGACGGTCGCCCCGCCGAGGTCCGGGAGGACCCCGCGGTCATCGCCGCCTACCTGGGGGTTCCTGACGATGACGTTGCTTGAGATCTCCGACGTGTCCGTGCACTACGGACGGATCCGCGCGCTGAGCGGTCTCTCCCTCACCGTGGAGGAGGGGGAGGTGGTCACCCTCATCGGGGCCAACGGAGCGGGCAAGACCACCACCATGCGGACCGTCTCCGGTCTGCTGCCGGTCACCTCCGGCAGCATCACCTTCGAGGGCGACGACATCACCCGCCTCCGCGCCGACCTGCGGGTGGTGCGGGGGATCTGCCAGTCCCCGGAGGGACGGGCGATCTTCCCCGGCATGACGGTCCAGGAGAACCTGGACATGGGCTGCTACACCCGCAAGGACCGCGCGGCGATCGCCGAGGACTACGAGCGCGTGTTCAGCCTGTTCCCCCGGCTCGAGGAACGCCGCACGCAGGTCGGCGGCACCATGTCCGGGGGCGAGCAGCAGATGTTGGCGCTCGGCCGCGCGTTGATGGCCCGACCCAGGCTGCTGTTGCTCGACGAACCGTCGATGGGGCTCGCCCCGCAGTTCATCCAGCAGATCTTCCGCATCATCACGGAGATCAACGAACAGGGGACCACCGTCCTGCTCGTGGAACAGAACGCGCAGCAGGCCCTCAGCCGGGCGCACCGCGCGTACATCCTCGACGCCGGTGAGATCACCAGGACGGGCACCGGGGCGGAACTCCTCGCCGACCCGAGCATCAAGGACGCCTACCTGGGCGTCGGCTGACCGATGCCGTGAGGCGGGTCGTGCCCCACGTCCCGCCTCACACCTCCGGGTGAAACAGCCGTGGCCCGGCGCCCCTGCCTGGCCGGCGGGGAGACCGACCGACAGGCTGGCGGAACGTCCCGGCCCGCCGGTCGGGCCCCCGTCGCCTGGAGGATCCTTGCCCACCGCCGTCGCGCTCCTCACCCGTGATCTCCGCGTGCACGACAACCCGGTGCTGGGCGCCGCGGCCTCGGCCGACCACGCGGTACCCGTCTTCGTGCTCGACGACGTGATCCTCCGAGGAGGTCACCGGAGCCCGAACCGGGTCGCCTTCCTGCTGGACTGCCTGCGGGACCTCCGACGCGAGCTCCGCGAGCTCGGTGGCGACCTGCTCATCACCCGGGGCGACCCGGTCCGGGAGGTGGTCGGGCTGGCCGAGCGGTTCGACGCCGCCACGGTGCACGTCGCGGCGGACGTCAGCGCCTACGCGACCGGTCGGGCGCGTCGCCTGTCCAAGGCCCTGTCGGGGGCCGGCCGTGAACTCGTCGTGCACGACACCGTCGTCACCGTCGCGGCTCCCGGTGAGCTGGCACCCCAGAGCCGTGACCACTTCGCGGTGTTCACCCCCTACTTCCGGCACTGGCGGGAGCACCACACCCGCGGTCTCCACCCCGCGCCGAAGGCGCTCCGACTCCCCCCGCTGCGACCGGGTGGCATCCCGGGGAGGGCGGACCTCGTCGACGGAGACGTCTCGCCCTCCCTGCCCACGGGTGGGGAGTCGGAGGGCCGTCGCCTGCTGGACGACTGGCTGGACGACGGGGTCCACCACTACGCCAGCGACCAGGACCGGTTGGCGCGCGACGGGACGTCCCGGCTGTCGGCCTACCTCCACTTCGGCTGCGTGTCCCCCACCGAGATCGCCCAGCGGGTCGGGGAGTCGGACGGCGAGCGGGCGTTCCTCCGGCAGCTGGCCTGGCGGGACTTCCACCACCAGGTCCTCGCCGCGCGTCCCGGATCGGCCTGGAACGACTACCGCACCCGGAACGACCACTGGCGCACCGACCACGAGGAGCTGGCCGCCTGGCGGGACGGGCGCACCGGAGTTCCCCTCGTCGACGCGGGCATGCGGCAGCTGGCCACCGAGGGGTGGATGCACAACCGGGCTCGTCTGGTCACCGCCAGTTTCCTCACCAAGTCGCTCTACCTGGACTGGAGGGAGGGCGCACGGCACTTCCTCCGGCTCCTCGTCGACGGGGACATCGCCAACAACAACATGAACTGGCAGTGGGTGGCGGGTACCGGCACCGACACGCGCCCCAACCGGGTGCTGAACCCGACCCGCCAGGCCGAGCGGTACGACCCGGACGGCGCCTACGTCCGCCGGTACGTGCCCGAGCTCGCGGACCTGGCACCTCCCGAGATCCACGAGCCCTGGCGGTTGGGCGAGGAGGAACTGCGGCGTCGCGACTACCCCCCACCCCTGGTCGACCTGATGGACGCCGCCCGGCGGTTCCGCGCGGCGCGCGGCAAGGACTGAGCCACCCCGGCGGCCACCGACCGGCACCGCCCGAGGAGACGGCGGCCACGGACCGGGATCACCCGGGGGTGCTCACCCGGCGGGAGGTCGAGAAGCGCGGGAAGATCCGGACGCGCCTACAGTCGAGTCGGCCGGGTCCCCGGTGGACACCGGGGCCAGATCTCCCCAGGTGAACGAGGTGAACACTGTCGTGGTCGGTACGTCGCCGCGAGCCGGGTCGTGGCTGTCCAGAATCCCCCTCCGCCGTCTGCGCGCCCCCAGGTGGGCCGAGCAGGAGGGCACGTGGCGCGGCGCCAGGCCCTCGGTGATCGAGTCCGCGCTGAAACGGGCGCTCGCCCGGCCCTCGGGCAACTGGTTCGTGCTCGGCGCGAGCCGGGAGATCGCCCTCGGTGGCGCTCCGCTGGGCCGGACGATCGGCGGGGTGGAGGTCGTCTGCTGGCGAACCCAGGACGGGCGGTTGCGCGCCGGTCCCGGTAGCTGCCCCCACCTGGGCGCTCCGCTGTCCGAAGCGGTCGTGCACTGCGGGGAACTGGTGTGCCGGTGGCACGGCCTGCGGTTGGGGGCGGGCGGAGCGCCCGGCTGGCAGCCCTACCCGGCCCACGACGACGGGGTGCTCGCCTGGGTCCGCCTCGACGAGGTGGGCGGTGAGGCTCCGCTCCCGGAACCCGTCGTCCCCCGCCGGCCCCCGGCGGCCGGCGCGATCGCCGCCGTCACCACGGTGGTGGGCCGCTGCGAACCACAGGACGTGATCGCCAACCGGCTCGACCCGTGGCACGGGGCGTGGTTCCACCCGTACTCCTTCGCGAACCTGCGGGTGCTCGACGCCCCCGTCGACGCCGACCCGGAGGACCCGGAGTCCGACCGGTTCGACGTGGAGGTGTCGTTCCGGTTGTCCCGGCAGATCGGCGTACCGGTCAAGGCCACCTTCACCTGCCCGGGACCGAGGACCATCGTCATGCGGATCACCGAGGGGGAGGGGAGGGGCAGCGTCGTGGAGACGCATGCCACGCCCTGGGCACCGGACGGCGCCGGTCACCCGAGGACGGCGGTGATCGAGGCGACGGTGGCCAGCTCGGACCGGCGGGGCTTCGCGGTGGCGCGCCGCCTCACCCCGCTCGTCCGCCCACTCATGAACATGACGGCGCGTCGGCTGTGGCGGGACGACATGGACTACGCCGAACGCCGCTACGAGCTGCGTTCCACCGGCCGTTGGCCCGGTTGACCGGCGGGAACCTCCCGCACCGGCACCGCCGCGTCCCGTGCGACCTCCGCCCTGGCGGGCGCGGCGGTCCGGTGCCGTCGCGGCGCGGGACGCACGTACTCCAGGCGGTCGAGCAGGGGCCACCGGCCCCCCTGGGGGACGCTCCACAGGTCGTGGCCATGAACACCCCATTCGCCGAGCAGCACGTTCGCCGCCATGAACCCGCTGGTGGCGGCCCGCTCCATGAGCGCGACCGGCAGGTCGACCCGGGTGAGGTCCCCCGCCACGGTCACGAACGGGTCCGGGGTGCGCACCGGTGGGCGGTCCGTGAAGCCACCCGGGGGGAACAGGGGGCAGTCGTCCCGGATCTCGTGGCGTTCGTCCACCACGCCCGCCGCCCCGGTCTCCGGGTAGACCCGTCGGAGCTCGCCGAGCACGCCCTGCCTGAGCCGCTCGACGTCGGGCTCGCCCCGCAGAGCGTAGGAGTGCAGTTCCGCCACCGAGCCACCGGTGCGGCGGGACCAGTCCCTGGCGGTGCGTTCGTAGCGTTCGAGCACGCTGATGTTGTCCAGGCACCCGAAACCGCTGGTGCACAGGAACGGTGCCCGGGCCGGGTGGACCGGGCGGTCCAGCCAGAACCGGGAGACGAGGAAGGGGGGCGCGGTCCGCAACCGCCTGACGCGCCGCCGCCAGTCGTCGTCTCCCAGGGCGGGGGACGAGTCGACGACCGCGCGAAGGCCCCGCACGTCGAGCGCGAGGACGACCCCGTCGACCTCGGTCCTTTCCGGCGGTTCCGTGCCCGTGCGGTGGACGACCGCCCACCGCCGGGTGCCGCCCCGTTCCACCCGCTCCACCGAGGTCCCGGTGCGGACCGAGGCCCCGCACCGGCGCAGGTGCGCCGCGAGCGGGTCCCACAGCGCTCGCGAGAAGCAGTCGTCGGCGACGTCGAACACCAGGCCCTCGCTGGATCCCAGGAAGTAGATGTGGAACATGGTGGCCAGTTCGGCCGCCGACAGCTGGGTCGGCTCGGCGAAGAAGCTCCGCGAGAAGACCTCGAACGCCAGGTGCCGCGCCCTCCTGGGGAAGCGGATCTGGGCGAGGAAGGCGTCGGCGTCCAGGTCGTCCAACTGCCCGTAGGTGCGGGGCACCCGCACCTGGCCCAGCGGTATCGCGGCCCTGGTGCCCAACCGCGCCAGGTCACCGAAGGTGAAGCTGGGGCTGTGGGCCACGAACGCCAGGGCGTTCCACGGCGGGGTCCTGGGCAACCGGGCGAAGCTGTCACGGAACCCCTCCCGGTGGAGCAGCGGGTAGTCCTCGACCGGGCGCAGCCGCGCCAGCGCGGGGTCGGCCCGGCGCAGGAGCCCCCGCAGGTTGTAGTACTGGCGGAAGAACGCGTGGAAGCCCCGGTTCATGCCGGCGACCGAACCGTCCGCCAGCGTGGTGGTCCAGCCGGCGACCCGGCCCCCCAGCTGGGGTTCCCGTTCCAGCAGCCGCACCTCGACACCGCGTTCGGACAGCGCGGCCGCTGCGGCCAGGCCGGCGATCCCGCCACCCACCACCGCGACCCGGGGCCGCTGGCGGAGATGACCGGTGTCCGGGTACCCGGGCGGGGCCTCGTACCGCGTCGCCTTCCTGTCCCGTCCTGGACGGCCTGTCACGGGTGGGGTCACGTGTCGCCTCCGAGTCACTGCCGACATCCAGCCTGGGCACCCCGGTCGCCGACCGTCACACGCCGGTCGGCGACCCGGTGCTCCGTGACGAACCTTGCCGCCTCACCGGTACCCGCGCCTGTTCTGGGGAGGGCGGGAGCGAGGGAGCCGGTCCACCCGACCGGCCACCGGATCCGGCTGACCGGGCGGCGCGGGCGGCGACCCTGACCAGGAGGGATCTCCCCATCCCGGTGAGACCGACCGCCAGTCGTCGTCGACGGGTCACCCGCGCCCGGCCGGAGAACACGTCGTGGTCACGGTCCTCGATGCGGTCAAGGATTTCGCCGTACAGGGTGAATGCCGCCGCCACGCAGGGCCGGGACACGGGGTCGAGCATCGCGATGCCCGGCTGGGCGAACCGGTACACCGCCCTGGTCCTGCTGACCTGGTCGGCCAACGCCCGGCGCACCTGCCGGTCCGGCCAGCCCCGAGCCCGGCACCACACCAGCCGGTCGCGGTCCACACCGAACTCCGCCAGCTCGTCCTCGGGGAGGTAGACACGGCCCCGGTCCAGGTCCTCCCCGACGTCGCGCAGGAAGTTGGTCAGCTGGAAAGCCGTGCCCAGGGCGGCGGCGTGGGGAGCGGCCTCCTCCCGGGGGACCACCGTGCCCAGCACCGGCAGGACCTGGAGGCCGATGACGTCGGCCGAGCCCCGGACGTAGACGGACAGCGCCCGGCGGGTCGGGTACCTGTCGACGGTGAGGTCCATCCGCATGGACCGCATGAAGTCGCGGAAGTAGGACGTGTCGATCCGGTAGCGCCGGACCACGTCGACCACGGCGGCCAGGACGGGGTGTTCGCTGCGCCCGGATCGGAACCCCGTCACCAGGTCCGCCTCCAACGCGGACAGCTCCGCCGCCCTGGCCGCCTGGTCCCGCATCCCCTCCAGGTCGTCGACGACGTCGTCCACCAGCCGGGCGAAGCCGTAGAGCGCGTGCACCGCGGGCCGTCGGGCCGGTTCCAACAGCCGGGTGGCGAGGTAGTAGGTCCGTCCGTGCGCCGCGTGCAGCTCCCGGCAGCGCTGGTACGCCCGGTGCAGACCCGGGTCCGTCACACCGGCGGCGACCAGTTCCCTCCGGGTCACGGGATCGGGCCCCGGGCCGGCAGGGTGTCCGGTGCGGTGCGGGGGCCGGTGTCGGTTGGGCCCGTCCGCGCCCGTGCCGAACGGGGCACGGACCCGCCTGGTGCGCGTCGCGAGCCGAGCCCGGTGATGCGGGCGGCGGCGAGTTTGCCGGACACCAACACCGTCGGGATGCCGACCCCGGGCGTGGTGCCGGCCCCCGCGAGGACGACGTTGTCGAGTCCACGAGGCAGGTTCCTCGGTCGGAAGGGTCCGGTCTGGGCGAAGGTGTGCGCCGCGCTGAAGGGGGAACCGTCGAGGAGCCCCCGGTCGGCCCAGTGCGACGGGGTGTGCACCTGCCGTGCCTCCAGGGAGCCCCCGAACCCGGGCAGGTGGCGCCGTTCGATCACCTGGATCATCTCCTCCGCGTAGGCCGGGCCGATGCGGTCCCAGTCCAGGCGGCCGGTGCGCAGGTTCGGGCAGGGCGCGAGGAGGTAGCAGAGCTCCCGCCCGGGCGGCGCGAGCGAGGGGTCGGTCGCGGTCGGTCTCGTCAACAGCAACGACGGGTCGCTCATCAACCTGCCCTTGTTGACGATCTCGTCGAAGGTGCCCGCCCAGGACTCACCGAAGGAGATCGTGTGGTGGCCGAGGTCGGCCCACGAACCGGTGGAACCGGCGTGGACGACGACGGCGGACGGCGAGGCCCGCAGCGGCACGGGACGCCGGGGCGTCCGGCCGAGCAGGCGGTAGCTGACCGGCAGGTCGGGGGTGAGGACCACCGCGTCGCACGGGATGAGTTCCCCGTCGGCGGTGCGGACCCCGGTGGCCCGCCCCCCCGACCTCACCAGTTCGGCGACCTCGGCCCCGTAGCGGAACGAGGCACCGCACTCCGCCGCCACCTGGGCGTACCTCCTCGGTACCTGCCACATCCCCCCTCGGGGGAAGTAGACGCCGGCGACGGTGTCCATGTACCCGATGACCCCGTACACGGCCAGGGCCTGTCGCGGCTGGACACCGGCGTAGAGCGCCTGGAAGGAGAACACCCGCCGCAGGCGGGGGTCGCGCAGGAAACGGCCCACCGCGCGGTCCAACCTGCCGAAGGCGCCGAGCCCGACCAGCCGGGCGAGCTGGGGGGTGCACAGGTCCAGCGGTGAGTCGAAGTTCGCGTCGATGAAGTCGTCGTACTCGGCGCGGTAGAGGTCGGTCAGCCATCGGCGGAGCCGGCGGTAGCCGGCGGCCTCGACCGGACCGGCGAACTCGCGGACGGCCTGCTCCATCCTGTCACCGTCGGTGTGCACGTCGAGCACGCTGCCGTCGGCGAACCTCGCCTGGTAGGCGGGGTCGAGCCGAACGAGGTCCAGCACGGACTCCAACGGGCGCCCGACGGCCGCGAGGGGCTCGGCCACCAGGTCGGGCATCGTCAACACGGTGGGCCCGGTGTCCATCCGGTACCCGTCGATCTCGGCCAACCCCATGCGCCCACCGGGCAGCGGGTCCCGTTCGACCACGGTCACTCGCCGGCCGGCGCCCAGCAGGTGCAGGGTGGCGGAGAGGCCGGCGAGGCCGGCGCCCACGACGACCACATGGTCCGTGCGTCCCGGAACGGTCCGCATCACGCCTCCTCGTTCCGCGCGGTCCGGTTCCGCGCGGTCCATCCGGTCGACCAGCCCCAACGCCTCCTGCCCGCCGCGCCGAGGCACCGGCGGGCCCACCCGGGTCTGCCGACGCCGCGCGCCGAGGGAGCGGTCGTGCGCCCGTTCGCGGTGCGCGGGGGAGCCGGGTCCGTGAGCCGAGCCGCGGCGGGGCGTGGTCGGCGAGCGGGCCGGGTGACCGCGCGGGAGGCCGAGGGAACGGCCCTCGGCAGGTGCCGGCGGTCCCGCCTGGATACGGCCGAGATCATGGACCGCCCTCTCCGGTGTCGGTTGCGCCCTGCCGCAACCCATGCTCGTTCCAGCACCGGCGATCGGCAACTCGTGCCGTCGACCGTCCGGTGCCCCCGGGTATCTTGCCCCGCCGCCCATCCGGCGCGAACATCGGTCGTTCCCGTCGACGGGCCCCTCGCCCTCCCGGAGGCCCCGGTCCTGGCCCGCCCGCCGGAACAGCGGAGCCGGTCCGCCTCCGCCGTTCGTCCGCCAGGACCCCGACCGGGTGGTACGGGTGCGGAATCGGGTGATCAACCAGCGGGTGCGCCGAACAGCGGAGACCAGGTCTGCAAGATGTCAGCCGGACGCCCGCCGGAGGCACCCGGCGGGACACTGTGGACAGTGGAGCGGGTGATCACGCACCGATGGCCAAACGTGGACGCAAACCGCGCACCCCGGACCCGAACGCCGGACCGGTCGCGGAGTTCGCGGCACGGCTCTGGGAGCTCAAGCAGCGCGCCGGTGATCCGTCCTTCGAGGCGATGAGCGGCCGGCTCGGGGCGGTGGCCTGCAAGTCCTCGTTGTCGGCGGCCGCCCGAGGCCGGGAACTGCCCTCCTGGGAGACCACCTGGGAGTTCGTTCGCTGCCTCGCCGTCGGAGTCCTGGAACGCGACGCCGAGGAGGTGCTCACCGAGTGGCGCGGCCGTTGGGAACGCGCTCGGGCCCGGCTCGACGGCCTGGACGAGGAGCCAGCGTGCGAGCCCCCGGTACTGGGGGCGGCCGCCCTGCGCGTTCCCGACCGCCGGGCCACCGGCCAGGCCGTACCCGCCCGCACGGCCGTGCCGCAGGAGGCACCGTCCCCGCCGACGCGCTGGCTACCCAGCTGGGCGCCCCGCCGCACGACCTGGGCGCTGCGCGCCGGGGCGCTGCTGGGGATCGAGATCACCACGACGACCTTCCCCTCGGCTGGTGCGGGGGCCCCGGGCCTGGAGGCGGTGGTGCGCGACCCGTTGAGCACGACCCGACGACTCGTGCCAGGCGACGACTCCGAGCTCCGGAGGGACGTGAACTACCCGGACGGCACGACCGTGCACCGGGGCGAGGACTTCGTGAAGATCTGGGAACTCGCGAACACCGGGAGCGTCTTCTGGCGGCACCGCTACCTCCAGCGCCTCGGCCCGGACGACCCGGACTCGTGCCAGGCGCCCCGGCGTGTTCCGATCCCACCCACCGCACCCGGCGAGACGGCTCTGGTCAGCGTGCCGATGCGAGCGCCCTGGTCCCTCGGGCACAGCCTGACGGAATGGAAGATGACCGACGCCGACGGGAATTTCTTCCTCCCGGACGGTCTACCGGTGCACGTGTACGTCATCGTCGTTCCCTGATCCGATCTCGACGCCGGTGCGTCCGCACCCGATGAGCGAGGCGTCCGGGGGGTGGGGCTGGCGGTACCGCCGAAATGACCACCGACCACGGACGAACCGTGGACATTTCCCGCTTGTGGTGTCCACCACGCCTCCAGCACGATGGCCGCGAGCCGGTCCCGCCCGGCGAGAGCGGAAGGAGGCGGGACACCGTGCCGCGAGGAAGTCGGAAGGGCACTGGACGGGCCGTGCGTGGGCGAACGGGCAGCGGTGGCTGGCGTGCCCCAGGTGGGGCCGTCGCGGGCCCTGTCTACACGGGCACGGTGCGCGCGCTCGCCGTCGACCTGCTGCTGTACGGTTCGGCCGCGACCGAGAACGCCGCCTTCGCGGTGTGGCTGCCCGTCGGAGCCCGCCTCCTCGCCCGCCGGTTCCGGGCCGCTCCGGGCCGGTCCGGTCTGCTGTTCGTTCGAGAGCGCTGACGGTCCGGGATACCGAGCGGCGCGCGTCCGGTCGGTCGGCGGCCCGCGCCCCGGACCATTCGAGGGACCCGGCAACGGGGCCGCGGTCGCGATTTCGCGCGGAGTCGCTCGCCGGGTACACCACTTTTCATTCGTGATGAGTTCGTGATCCAACCTCGGGGTTGGGTCGCACGTTCCGTGCGGGACCCGGAACCGGCGTGAACGCCGATGGGATCGGCGAACTCCCCGCCGGGGGTGCCCGATTCGGAAAGGCAGGGAAATCCGATTCGGAAAGTCAGGGGGATTCCGATTCGGAAAGCTGGTGGGGTAGGTGGTCCCGGCACGGGGAACCGAGCTCGTCCCATCACGCGCCGGTCGAACCGCGCTCCGCGCGCTCGCCCCCACCACGGCGATCCGGCGACGTGGCTCCGCGCGGGGCAGGGGACGTCCCCGTCGCCGAGGCGGTCCCGGCGGGACACGACGTTCGTCCCCGGGCAGGTCACGACTCGGGTGGGGCGTGCGCGGCGGCGGGCCCCGAGCCCGACCCCTGGCCAGTGCGGCGCCGGGGTTGGCCCGATCCGGCCGTGCGCCGGTCCCGCCGTGCCCGCCGGGGCCGCGGCGCTGTCGTCGAACGAGGAGGGCCGGTCGGAGCAGTGCGGCCCGCCGCGCCGGGACGGTCACTGGGCCGGGCGGCGCAGTGCCGGCACCTCCGCCGTGCGCGAGCGCGGCACGGTAGTCCGCGAGTTCCCGAAGTCAACGAGGCCGCCCAACCGGCCGGGGGAATTGCGGGACGACTCTTGACGGCCTCGCCCGGTTGTGCCAGTTTCATGCCGATCGAATTCGCGAATCCGCCGGAGTAGCGGTGGAATCGAAGCGCTTCGAATTCGTTCGACAGGGTATTCGTCGAATGTTCGACTGGTGGGCGCCTCATCCGCCGGAACCAGTGGGCGTGGAACGACGCGGACGCGACGGAGCGGACGGAGGTCAGGAGTGGCTGCCAACGAACGGCGCGACCCGGAACCGGTCGGCGGCGAATCTCGGGCCTACCTCGACCCGGAACTCCCGATCCCGGTGAGGGTGGACGACCTGCTCGGTCGACTGGACCTCCGCACCCGGATCGCCCTGCTCCACCAGGTCCAACCCGCCGTGCCCGAGCTGGGCATGGCCGAGTTCCGCACCGGTGGTGAGGTGCTGCACGGCCTGGCCTGGCTCGGGCCGGCGACCGTCTTCCCCCAGGCGGTCGGGCTGGGCGCGACCTGGAACCCCGAACTGGTCGAGCGGATCGGTTCCGCCGTGGGCGACGAGGTTCGCGGCTTCCACCACGACAACCCGGACCGGGGCGGCGGGCTCAACGTCTGGGCACCCGTCGTCAACCCGTTGCGCGACCCGAGGTGGGGGCGCAACGAGGAGGGGTACGCGGAGGACCCGCTGCTCACCGGAACACTGGCCACCGCCTACGCGGCGGGGCTGCGGGGCCACCACCCCCGGTACTGGAGGACGGCGCCCACGCTCAAGCACTTCCTCGGGTACAACAACGAGACCGACCGGGACACCACCTCGTCCGACCTGCGTCCCCGTGTGCTCCACGAGTACGAGCTGCCGGCTTTCGAGATCCCGCTGCGGGCCGGTGCGGCGGTGGCGGTGATGCCCTCCTACAACCTGGTCAACGGGCGGCCCGCCCACCTCTCACCCCTGATCAACGACACCCTCCGCGAGTGGGCGGGCCCGGGACTGGCCGTGTTCAGCGACGCCTACGCACCCTCCAACATCGCCGGGTCCCAGGGGTACCTGCCCGATCACCCCGCGGGGTTCGCGGCCGCGCTCCGCGCCGGGGTGGACAGCTTCACCGAGCACGACCGCGACTCCGACCACACCATCCAGCAGCTGAGCACCGCCCTCGACCGCGGGCTGATCACCGAGGACGACGTGGACACCGCGGTCCGCCGCCTGCTGGCCGTCCGGTTCCGGCTCGGGGAGTTCGACCCGCCCGAGCACAACCCCTACGCGGGGCTCACCTCGGAGGTCATCAACCGCCCCTCCCACCGCGACCTCGCGGCGGAGGCCGCGCGCCAGGCGCTCGTCCTGCTCAGGAACGAGGACGAGACCCTCCCACTGGACCGCGACCGGATCCGCCGCCTGGCGGTCATCGGGTGGCACGCGGACACGCTCTTCGAGGACTGGTACAGCGGAACCCTGCCCTACCGGATCACACCGTCGGCCGGGATCGAGGCCGCCTTCGACGGCGAGGTGACCACCGTGGAGGCGGTGGACCGGGTCGCGCTCCGCGCGGCGGATGGCCGGGAGGTGCGCGCCGACCCGACGGGCACGTCCCCGCTGCGGCTCGCGGTGGCGGCGGAGACCGCGCGGTCGGACGAGGCCCTGTTCGACCTGTTCGACTGGGGCAACGAGGCGGTGACCCTCCGGGCCGTGGCCAACGCGCGGTACGTCGCCGCCCATCCGGACGGCCACCTCCTCAACGACCGGGTCACGCCGGGAGAGTGGGTCGTCCGGGAGACCTTCGAGCTCCGGGCCGGGCCGGGAGGAACCCGTCGCCTGCGGAACCGGGCACTCGACAGGTGGGTCCGGTGCGATCCCGACGGCGTGCTCACCGCCGACGCGGAGGACGAGCAGGAGGCGACCGCGTTCCTGGTGGATGTCGTCGACTCCGGTGCCCGGCGGGCGGAGGGCGCCGCCGCCGCCTCGGACGTCGCGATCGTCGTGCTCGGCAACGACCCGCACATCAACGGTCGCGAGACCGAGGACCGCCCCGACATCGAGCTCCCTCCCGTTCAGGAGGACCTGCTCCGGCGGGTGGTGGGAGCCAACCCCCGCACGGTGCTGGTCGTCGTCAGCGGCTACCCGATGGCCATCCCGTGGGCTGACGAACGGGTGCCGGCGATCCTCTGGACGGCGCACGGCGGGCAGGAGCAGGGGACCGCGTTGGGGGAGGTGCTCTTCGGTGACCACTCGCCGGGAGGGCGACTGCCCCAGACCTGGTACCGGAGCACCCGGGACCTGCCCGACCCGTTCGACTACGACATCATCAGCGCGGCCAGCACCTACCTGTACCACCGGGGAGAGCCGCTCTACCCCTTCGGGCACGGGCTGTCCTACACCAGATTCGACTACGGACCGCTGCGCGCCGACACCTCGACCCTCGCCCCGGACGCGGTGGTCACGCTGAGCGTCGAGGTCACCAACAGCGGCGACCGCGACGGTGACGAGGTGGTGCAGCTCTACTCCCGTCACCTGACGTCGTGCTGGCGCCAACCCCGGCGACGCCTCCGGGGCTTCCGCCGGCTGCGCCTGCGGGCCGGCGAGCGCCGCACCGTCGAGTTCGTGGTCGCCGCGCAGGAGCTCGCCACCTGGAACACCGCGTCGGACCGGTGGACCGTCGAACACGCCGAGCACGAGTTCTCCGTGGGAGCGTCCTCGGCGGACCAGCGGGCCACCACCTCCCTGCTCGTCCTGGGAGAGCGTGTCCCACCGCGCGTGCTGCACGGCCGCTGGACGGCCGCGGACTCCTTCGACGACCAGGGCGGTGTCCACCTGGTGCCGGACACGCCGCTCTCGGGCACCGCCGTCGCGGGCCGGAACGGGGCCTGGCTGGCCTTCCACCGGGTCTCGTTCCCCGCCGGCCGACATCGGATCACCGTGCGGGCGTCCACCCCGGAGACCGGCGGCCGACCGGGGGCGGCCGGGGCGAGGATCGAGTTCCGCCCCGGGGTCGGCGGTGCGCCGGCCGTGCCGCTCACCGTGCCCCCCGGTAGCCGGGACGCGGTCCTGGACGCCGAGGTCGAGACGGACGCCGGCGTGGCGGAACTGCGGATCGTCTTCACGGACGGCGACGCGGTGGTCCACGCGCTGCTGCTCGAACTCCTGCCCCCGGAGGAGGACGAGGCCGGTTGAGGCGCGGAACGCCCCGCCCGGCGTCGCGCCAGTCCCCCGGCCAGCCACTCGCTCCCTCGTTCGACCTGCTCGGATAGGCCAGACGTCGGATTGTTCCCGACAGGGGAGATCCGTAACGTCCTGGCAATCGAATCGCTTCAATGTGATTTGGCTCACCACCAATGGAGGTGTCGTGGTCACGATCGCGGACGTGGCGAAACACGCCGGAGTCGCCCCGAGCACGGTGTCCTACGTGCTCACCGGCAGGCGGGCGATCTCCGCGCGGACCCGGGCGAAGGTCCGGGACAGCATCGAACTCCTGGGCTACCACCCCCACGCCGGCGCTCGTTCCCTCGCGAGCAACCGCGCCAACGTGGTGGCCCTGGTCCTGCCGCTGCGCACCGGGGTCAACGTGCCGGTGGCGATGCGCTTCGTCCTGTCGGTCGTCACCGCCGCCAGGGAGCGGGACCAGGACGTGCTCCTGGTGACCGGCGACCAGGGGGTCGCGGGCATCAACCGGATCTCCGCCAGCGCGATGGCGGACGGACTCGTCGTGATGGACGTGGAGATGCACGACGAACGCGTCCCACTGCTGCGCGACCTTCCCCAGCCCTCGGTCCTCATCGGATTCCCCGCCGACGCCACCGGGTTGACCTGCGTGGACCTCGACTTCTCCTCGGCGGGGACGCTCTGCGTCGACCACCTCGCCGACCTCGGGCACCGGGAGGTCGCCCTCCTCGGCGCCCCCCGCGCCGTCTACGAACGGGACACCGGTTTCGCCCACCGCACGATGGCCGGCTTCACCAACGCGGCGCTGCGCCGAGGAGTCCACGCCACCACCCGGTCCTGCGAGACCGATCCGGCCGAGGTCACGCGCACGGTCGCGGCGCTGCTCGCCGAACGCCCCGGGCTCACCGCGGTCGTCGTGCACAACGAGTCCGCCATCAGCCCGCTGCTCGCCGCGCTCCGCACCGGGGGACGACGTGTCCCCGAGGACGTCTCGGTGGTGGCCATCTGCCCCGACGAGGTCACCGACCGCGTCTTCCCACCGCTGACCTCGGTGCAGATCCCGACCGAGGACCTCGGCCAGCGAGCCGTCGAACTGCTGATGGCGAAACTCGCCAGGCAGGGCGTCGCCCCCGCCACCCTGCTCACCCCCCGGCTGGTCGAACGCGGCAGCTGCGGCCGCGCCCCCCTACCCGGCTAGCCGCCCGCGACACCGGCGACTCCCGCCCGACGACCTCCCTCCGGCCACTCCTCCCGGTGTCCCGCCCACCGACCCGCCCGCCGCCGCGTGATCCGACCCGCCCCGGCAACCGGACCCGGCCCACGCCGGCACAGCCCGAAAGGCCCACGATGAGACGCACACCGCACCACACCTGGAGCCGCCGCTCCTTCCTCTCCGCCCTCGGAGCGGGAGCCGCCCTCGCCGCGACCAGCCCGCTGCTCACCGCCTGCGGATCCCGCCCGGGGGCATCCCCCACCGGAGCCGTCTCCGACCCCGACGCGATGGGCGCGGTGCTCCCCAACCACGTGCCCGTCGAGTTCGTCGCCCCGGATCTTCCCGGCAGGCTCGGTGCCGCTCCCGGCTACCTGAGCTACCCGGCCCAACTGGTCCGGGGTGTACCCGACGCACCCGGCGCGGGCGGCGAGGTCACCGCGATGACCCCGGCCTTCTGGCCCATCCCCCCGGCGGACAACGACTACTACGACGCGGTCAACGAGCGGCTCGGCGCCCGGGTGCGGTTCAACATCGTCAACGGCAGCGACTACGCCGCGAAGCTGAACGCCATGTTCGCCGGCGACCAGCTCCCGGAGCTCACCGTCATCCCGGACTGGGACGTGCCACCCCGCTTCGGTGAGGCGGTCGGCACCGTCTTCGCCGACCTCACCGAGCACCTCGCGGGCGACGCCGTCGAGAAGTACCCGATGTTGGCGAACCTGCCGACCCGGGCCTGGGCCTACTGCGTACGTGGCAACCGGCTCTTCGGAGTCCCGACGCCCGCCGAGCTCTTCGCCGTCACCAGCTTCTACCGCCACGACCTGTTCGAGGAGCTGGGGTTCGCCCCGCCCACGACGGCGGACGAGCTCCGCGCCCTGTGTGAGCAGATCACCGACCCCAACCGCAACCGCTGGGCCTGCGGGAACCTCTTCCTGGACGTCAAGCGCATGTTCGGGGTGGTACCCGGCTGGAGCCGGGAGAGCTCGGGACGGCTCGTCAACGAGGCCGAGACCGAGGGGTTCCGCGAGGCGCTCACCTTCATGCGGGCCCTCTTCGCCGACGGCCACGTGCACCCCACGGTCGCCGGGAGCAACACCGGGCAGGAGAAGGAGCTGTTCGAGAACGGCAGCATGCTCATGATGGTCGACGGGCTCGGTTCCTGGCACGAGGCGCTGGCCCGGCAGCTCCCCGGCAACCCCGCCTTCGACATGCGGCCGATACCGCCCTTCTCCCACGACGGCGGGGACCCCGTCTACTTCACCGAGGAGGGCGCCAGCATCGCCACCTTCATCAGGGGCGACCTGGAACCCGAACGGATCGAGGAGCTGCTCGGCATCCTCAACTTCTGCGCCGCGCCCATCGGCACCGAGGAGCACTACCTCGTCAACTACGGGGTCGAGGGCGTGCACAGCGAGCGGGGCGAGGGTGGTTCACCCCAGCTCAACGCGAAGGGGAGCCGGGAGGTCACCTTCACCTACGGGTTCCTGGGCGCTCCGCCGCCCTCGATCGCCCAGGCCCAGTACCCCGGCTACGTCCAGGCGCGCTACGACTGGGAGGTCGCGGCGGCCCAGTACAAGGTGTCCAAGATCGACGAGGGGCTGCACATCGAGGAGCCTCCCCGGCTCACCAGCCTCGAACAGCGGCTCGACGACCAGATCCAGGACCTGCTGCGCGGCCGAACCCCGCTCGACCAGCTCGACTCCATCATGGACCGGTGGCGTTCCGACGGTGGTGACGAGCTGCGCGAGTTCTACGACGACGCCCTCAGCGACGTCGGACGCTGAGCGGACCGACCATGGACTCCGACACCACGGCGACGCGGTCCTCCGCCTCATCGAGGGAGCGGCGCCGAGCCGACCGCCGGCGCCGCCTCCGCCGGGACTGGCCCCTGCTGCTCATGACCGCGCCGGCGATCCTCGTCCTTGGCGCGTTCCACTACCTGCCGCTGCTGGGCAACGTCATCGCCTTCCAGGACTACTCGCCGTTCGTGGGCATCCTCAACAGCCCGTTCGTCGGTTTCGACAACTTCCAGCGGCTGTTCGGGGACCCGGCGTTCTGGAACGCCACCCTGAACACGCTCTACATCACCGCGTTCCAGCTCGTGTTCTACTTCCCGGTACCGATCCTGCTGGCCCTGTTGGTGAACAGCCTCCTCAGCGCGCGGATCCGCCTGTTCATCCAGAGCGTCGTCTACCTGCCCCACTTCTTCTCCTGGGTGTTGGTGATCACGCTCTTCCAGCAGATGCTCGGCGGAGCCGGAGCGCTGAACACCTTCCTGCGACAACAGGGGCTGACGCCGTTCGACGTGATGACGAACCCCGACACCTTCGTCCTCCTGGTGACGGCGGAGGGCATCTGGAAGGACGCCGGCTGGGGGATGATCATCTTCCTGGCCGCGCTGAGCACGGTGAACCAGAACCTCTACGAGGCGGCCGCCGTCGACGGCGCCGGCAGGTGGCGGCGCATGTGGCACGTCACCCTCCCCGCGCTCGTCCCCGTCATCGTGCTGCTGCTGATCATGCGCCTCGGCGACGCCCTGTCCGTCGGCTTCGAGCAGTTCCTGCTGCAACGGGGCGCGGTGGGCGCGGACGCCTCCGAGGTGCTCGACACCTACGTCTACTACGAGGGCGTGGTCAACGGGGACTTCGCCTACGCCGGCGCCGCCGGCCTGTTCAAGGGCGTCGTCGGGCTGCTGCTCGTCCTCGGCGCGAACAAGGTGGCCCATCTGCTGGGTGAGGAAGGGGTGTACTCCCGACGATGACCGTCGTGTCCGAACCCACCGCCGCTCGACGCGGACCCCGCCGGGCCGGCCGCGCGGCCTGGGAGGAGGAACCCGGGCCCCTCGGCAAGGCCGCCAAGGCGGTCCTCGTCGCCGCCATCGCGCTGGCCGTCCTCTTCCCCCTCTACGTGGTGGTGTTGACCAGCCTGTCCCCCCAGGAGGCGATCACGAGGGCCGGCGGGCTCGTCCTCGTCCCCGATGGCCTCAGCCTCGCCGCCTACCAGGAGATCCTCTCCGGTGGGGTCGTGACGAGGTCGGTGCTCGTGAGCACCGGGGTGACCCTCGTCGGAACGCTGTTCAGCACCACCCTGACCATCCTCGCCGCCTACGGCCTGTCCCGGCGGGACTCCTACGCGCACCGGCCCCTGCTGTTCCTGGTGCTGTTGACCTTCCTGTTCGGACCGGGCCTCATCCCCACCTACCTGACCGTGCAGGCATTCGGGCTGCTGGACAGCTACGCCTCGCTGATCCTGCCCACGGCCGTGGCCGCCTTCAACCTGATCGTGCTCCGCTCGTTCTTCATGAACATCCCGCAGGAGATCATGGACAGCGCCCGCATCGACGGGGCCAGCGAGTTCCGCATCCTCGGGACGATCGTGCTGCCGCTGTCCAAGGCGGTCACCGCGGTGATCGCACTCTTCTACGGTGTCGGGTACTGGAACGCGTTCTTCAACGCCTTCCTGTTCCTCGACGACAACCGGAAGTGGCCGCTCCAGCTGATCCTGCGCACCTACGTCCTGGAGGGCATACCCATCCCCGGGGCCGGGCCGACCGACACCGTCGCCGGCGGTCCCGTCCCCACCCTGGCCGTCAAGATGGCGGTCGTCGTCATCGCGGTGCTCCCGGTGCTCCTGGTCTACCCCTTCGTGCAGAAGCACTTCACCAAGGGCGTGATCATCGGAGCGGTCAAGGGCTGACGAGAGGAACGGAGGACCATGCCAGGACTGGCGAAGCTCACCCGGGGCCGCCTCGCCTACGGGGGCGACTACAACCCCGAGCAGTGGCCCGAGGAGGTGTGGGCCGAGGACGTCGCGTTGATGCGCGAGGCCGGTGTGACCGTCGTGACCGTCGGCGTCTTCGCCTGGTCCTGGTTGGAACCGAGCCCAGGGGCGCGGGAGTTCGGCTGGCTGGACCGGGTCCTCGACCTGCTGCACGAGGGCGGCGTCGCCGTCAACCTGGCCACCCCGACCGCCACCCCGCCACCCTGGATGGCGCACCGCCATCCCGAGACCGTCCAGGTCGCCCAGGACGGCCGCCGGATGGCCGTCGGGTCCCGGAACCACTTCTGCCCCTCATCCCCGACCTACCGCCGGTACGCCGAAGCCATCGTGCGCGACCTCGCCGACCGCTACGCCGACCACCCGGCGCTGCGGATGTGGCACGCGAACAACGAGTACTGTGAGACCTGCCACTGCGACGTCTCCGCCCAGCACTTCCGGCGGTGGCTCAGAACCAGGTACGCCGACGACCTGGACGCCCTGAACGCCGCGTGGACGACCGCGTTCTGGAGCCAACGCTACGGGGACTGGGACGAGATCGGGACACCCCGGGACACGACCTACCTGCGGAATCCCACCCAGCAGCTGGACTTTCGGCGGTTCTCCTCCGACGCCCTGCTGGAGTGCTTCACCCTGGAGCGCGACCTGCTGAGGCGGCGAACCCCCGACGTTCCGATCACCACCAACTTCCCCGGCCTGGCCACCTGGGTACCGGTCGACTACCGGCGGTTCGCGGCCGAGGAGGATGTCGTCTCCCTCGACTGGTACCCGGACCCGGGCGACGAGAACGCCCACGTGTCCTCGGCGCTGGCCTTCGACCTCATGCGCTCGCTCGCCGGGGGCCGGCCGTGGGCACTGATGGAGCAGGCCGCCGCAGCGATCAACTGGCGCGGTCGCAACCCCACCAAACCCGGCGGCCTGACCCGCGTCCAGTCACTCCAGGCCGTGGCTCGCGGAGCCGACGTGGTGTGCTTCTTCCAGTGGCGCGCCTCGACCGGGGGAGCGGAGAAGTTCCACTCCGGCATGGTGCCGCACAGCGGCCCCGACAGTCGGATCTTCACCGAGATCCGCGACCTCGGAGCCGACCTCGCGCGGCTGTCGGAGGTCGTGGGGCGGACCGAACGGGCCCGGGTCGCCTGCGTCCTGAGCTGGGAGAGCTGGTGGGCGGCGAGCCAGGAGGCGCACCCGTCCAACGATCTCGACGTCCTCGACCAGCTCCACCGCTACTACGAACCGCTGAACCGGTTGGGGCTGACGGTCGATGTCGTCGCCCCGGACGCCGATCTCACGGCGTACGCCCTGGTCGTCGTGCCCAACCTGTACCTCGTCCGCGACGACGAGGCACGCGCGATCGTCGACTACACGCGGTCGGGAGGGCACGTCGTCCTCGGCTTCTTCTCCGGGATCGTGGACGAGTTCGACCGGGTCCGGACAGGGGGGTACCCCGCGCCGTTCCTCGACCTGCTCGGCCTCCGCGTCGAGGAGTTCTGCCCCCAACCGGAGGGCACCCGGGTGCGGTGCGCCTCGGCCGAGTTCGGCGACTTCTCCTCGGATCTCTGGGTCGACCGGACGAGACCGACCACCGCCGAGCCGGTGGCGGCGGTCCGGGGTGGGGAGCTCGACGGTGTGCCCGTCATCCTCCGCAACCGGCACGGGACCGGTCTCGCCTGGTACGTCGGCACCCGTCCGGACCAGGAGACCCTGCGGCGCCTGGTGGCGGCGGCCTGTGCGCGGGCCGGGGTGGACGCGCCCGCCGGCCCCTTGCCCCCCGGCGTGGAGGTCGTCCGACGGGCCGGCCTGCTCTTCCTGCTCAACCACCGGGACCGCCCGGCCGAGATCACCGTGGCCGGCTCGTGGCGGGACGTGCTCACGGGCGCCGGGTTCGACGACCGGATCTCCCTGCCCGGGCACGGAGCCCTGGTGCTCCGCCCCAACGGGGGACGGAACCGGCACCTCAGGTGAGCACCCCCTGGAGATCGTCGATCAGATCCCGCATGCGTTGGAGGAGACGGCGACGGGTGGGGCCGATGGAGCCACGGGGGATCGCGAGCGTGCGACTGATCTCGTCGTAGTGCAGCGGCGGGTCCGCGATGAGCAGGCTGAGCAGCGCCTGGTGCTGTTCCGGCAGGCTCTGGAAGGCGAGGTGGACCTGGGAGTGCTCCGCGTGCAGCAGGGCGCTCTCCTCGGGGGTGGCCTGGCCGTCGGTCCGGCCCTCCAGGAACGACGCGGTTCCGAAGGGGATCTGCCGACCACGACGCGCGAGGAGGGTCAGCGACTCCCGCCGGGAGGCGGTCACCAGCCACGCCCCCAGCTTCTCCGGCTGCCGGATCGAGTCCAGGTGCTCCACCGCGCGGAGCCAGGTCAGCTGGCAGACGTCCTCGCAGTCCGGTCTGGACAGCCCGTGGGACCGTGCCACCGTCCACACCACGGGGCTGAACCGGCAGATCACCTCCGACCAGGCGAGACGATCTCCCGCCCTGCAACGCCGCACCAACCTTTCGATGCTCTCCTCGTCACCCTTCTTCGGCTCCTTCCGGGGGACGGAATGGACGCCGTACCCGTCGCGGTCACTGGTACTCATAGACGGAGCCCCCAACGCTTCACACCAACGGGAGAACATTAGCCGATCAGCCCATCGACACGTCCCCACGGTGGGACGGTGTACGTTTCGTGCGGAAAGGGCCGCGCCGCGCCTCGGGTGAAACCACGGGCCGGTCCTCGGCCCGGGAAGTTCACCTGATGGGTGGGTGGTGTCGGGATTGCGCGGGGCCAGTGATCATCCTTCGGGGGCTCATCCGCGCCGTTTGATGAATCTCACCCGAAAGCCTGACGGGCAGTGCGTCGCGGCGAACTTCCGGCGGCCGGAACGAGCGCGGGAATTCGCGCGTCAATGGTGTCACCTCATTCCGGCGGGTGAAGTTCGTCGCGTGAAGCCACTTCCCCTGATGCTCTGCGTAACGAGGTTATGGTGGCTGGTTGAGCGGCGGTGGTGAGACGGGGGAGCGGAAGTAGGAACGGGTACACGGCGTGATACTCCCAGGTGGGGATGGGTGAGGCAGCGGTGCTCGGACGCCGTTCCCGCCTCCCGGCCGGCCCGCGGGCCGTCGGGTTCCCGATGCCGGTTCCGCCCATCCCCGGCCGGTCGCTCCCGATCGGGACCCGACCCACGGGACGGAGGAATTTCCGCGTCCGATGTGTATCCAGTGGGGACTCCCGCTGGTCTGTGTACGTGGCGGGTGCGGTGAGAACCGTGCGAAGGCGAACCGAACGGCGGTGCGGATGGCGAAGGTGGCGATTGTTGGCGGCGGGGCGGCCGGAATTTCGACCGCCTATCGGTTGCGCGGCCACGCGCACATCACCC
Organism: Actinoalloteichus caeruleus; assembly: GCF_049311605.1. Classification (NCBI taxonomy): domain Bacteria; kingdom Bacillati; phylum Actinomycetota; class Actinomycetes; order Pseudonocardiales; family Pseudonocardiaceae; genus Actinoalloteichus; species Actinoalloteichus caeruleus. Next base: position 3,380,567 of record NZ_CP186005.1, on the reverse strand, counting down.
TTTTCGAGGCCACCCCGCACCTCGGTGGGCACGCGCGCACCGTCGACGTATTCGAAAACGGCGAGCGTCGCGGTCTCGACGTGGGATTCGTGGTGTACAACGAGGCCAGCTATCCGAAGTACTCCGCCTTCCTCGCCGAACTGGGCGTCGACTCCCATGTCGCCTCCCTGAGCATGTGCCGGTTCGTCAGGGGCACCGGCGAGGCCGTGCTCGTCGACGAGCCGGACCCGGAACAGCGCCCGGGCGACTGGGCCGCGGCGTGGGAGGAGTCCGACAGGTTCCTCCGGGAGGCACCCCGGCACCTGGTGCGGGGCGCGGCTGACCTGCCGCTCGGCCACTACCTCGACCAGCACGGCTACGGCGCTCCCTTCCGCCGGGGGCCAGCCGTGCTGCTCGCCTGCGCGGCCTGGTCCCTGCCGCCCGAGGTGATCTGGGACGCGCCCACCTCGGCCGTCCTCGCGCTCAGCCTCGCCCACGGGAGGCACGGACTCGGCGCGGAGGGAGCGAGGTGGCGCACGGTGGTGGGGGGAAGCGGCACCTACGTGGCGGCGGCCCGACGCGCGCTGGAGGACGCCGGGGTCCAACTCAGGACGGAGTGCCAGGTGCGGGCCGTCCGGCCCGACGGCGACGGCGTCGACCTCACCACCGACGGCCCCGCCGAGCGGTTCGACGCCGTCGTGCTCGCCACGCACGCGGACCAGGCGCTCGGCCTCCTCGCCGCTCCGCTGCCCGCCGTCGAGGTACTGGGTGCCGTGCGGTATCGCGACAGCAGGGTCGTCCTCCACCAGGACCCCGCGGAGATGCCGGCGGACCGCCGCCAGTGGCGAGCGCTGAACTTCGCCGTCCCGCCCGCCGGCGAGGCCCCCGCCCCGGCCCGGGCCTCGTGGGCCACCTACCACCTCAACGCGCTCCAGCGCTTCCGCGCGGAGAACGACTACTTCCTCAGCATGGACCCGGTGGGCACTCCGGACCCGGTCCTGGCGGAGTTCCGGTTCCGCCACCCGGTGGTCGACACCCGGCTGCGGAACCTGCAACAGGACGACACCCGCCGCCTGGTCAACCGGGACAGCAGGGTGCTGCTCGCCGGTTCCTACCTGCACGCCCGCCGGGTCGGGCCGGACAACCTCGCGTCCCATGAGGCCGCCCACGAATCCGGGCTCGACGCGGCGGAGGCCGCCCTGCGCCTCCTGGCCCGCTCCCCGCAACGCGCCTGACGCGCCACCACACCAGATTGGACAACCCCGGCATGACAGCACCCCACGAGACCGGTGACGAGCACGCTCCCACCACGGTCGCCCCGGACGCGGACACGATCCGCGAGTGGCTCGTCACCCAGGTCGCGGCCAGGACCGGCGTCCCGACCTCCGAGGTGGACGTCGACCAGTTCCTCGACGAGTTCCAGCTCGACTCCACCGAAGCCCTGGTACTCGCCGGTGAACTCGAGAACTGGCTCGGCGTCGAGGTCAGCCCGACCGCGCTCTGGTACCACCCGACCATCGCGAGGCTCGCGCGGCACCTCGCGGCGAGCGGGATCGGGAATGACGCCGGCACCTGACACGCGGCCGCTGCTCCGCCAGCTCGCGCGGGGCCCGGCGGAACGCCGCGCCGCACTCATCCATCCGGGAGGCCTCCCCGCCACCCACTACCGGCCACTGGCCGCGGCCCTCGCGGCCCGCGGCACCCCCTACCTGGTGGACCTCGACGCGCTGCCCCAGTTCGTGTTCGCCGCCAGGCACGGCGGGGACACCGACCTGTCCGGGCTCGTGGACACCGTCACCGAGGTGCTGGACGCCCACCACCTCCTCGACCAGCGCACCACCCTCGGTGGCTGGTCGGGCGGCGGAACCCTCGCCTGCGCGATCGCGACGGGCCTCCCCCCACCCCGGCGACCCGGTCGACTGGTCCTCCTGGACAGCCTGCCACCGTGGTCGGGCACGGGGGCCGACAGCATCGAGGACACGGCGGCGCTGCTGCCCGAGTTCGGCCGGTACCTCGCCGCCCGCGCGGGAGTGCCGGCACCGGACCCCGGTGCCATCCGCCCGGCGCCGCCCCCCGGTCAGGAGCAGGCCAACTCCCACGACCAGTGGTTGTGGGGGTTCCGCCAGGCAGCCCTGGCCGTCGGCGCCCTCGACGAGGGTGTCGGCCTCCCGGGGCTCCGCAAGGTGTTCCAGTCCTACCGGTGGGGCCTGCTGCGCAACCGCCGGCTCGGCTCCGGCGCGGCCGCGGGCACGGTGACCATGCCCACGACCCTGATCCGCGCCCGCGACTCGATCATCCCCGACGACGACGTCCCGGGGTGGCGGGCGGTTCCCCACCTCCGCACGGTCGTCGTACCCGGGAACCACTACACGATGCTCACCGAGCCGGCCAGCGTCGAGCTGATCTCCGCCGAGCTGGCCGAGGACACCCCCGCCGTCCGCGACCCCCTCCGATTGGGACCACGATGACCCCGCAGACGAACACCGGCGCCGCCGACGGCCGGATCGCCATCATCGGCCTCGGCGGCCTGTTCCCCGGCGCGAGGAACGTCCACGAGTACTGGACCAACATCGTGCACGGCGTCGACTGCCTCACCGAGGTCCCGGAGACCCACTGGCGGATCGAGGACTACTACGACCCCGACCCCACCGCCCCCGACAAGACGTACGCCCGCCGAGGCGGGTTCGTGCCCACCATCGACTTCGACCCCCTCTACTACGGGCTGCCCCCGACCACGCTGGGTGTCACCGGCGTGCTCCAACTCCTCAGCCTCGTGGTCGCCCGGCAGACCCTGGCCGACGCGGGTACCGCCTCCGCCAGCTGGTACGACCCGTCCCGCACCGGCGTCATCCTGGGCGTGACCGGCTCCAACTCCCTCACCCAGCCGCTCTCGGCCCGGTTGCAGACCCCGGTCCTCAAGGAGGTCGTCCGCAGCGGCGGGCTCACCGAGACCGACGCCGAGGAGATCGCGGCGAAGTTCACCGCCGCCTTCGCGCCCTGGGAGGAGAACTCCTTCCCCGGGATGCTCGGCAACGTCGTGGCGGGGCGGATCGCCAACCGGTTCGACCTCGGCGCGACCAACTGCACCGTCGACGCCGCCTGCGCCAGTTCCCTGGCCGCGCTCCGGATGGCCGTGGCGGAACTCGCGTCCGGGCGCGCCGACCTGATGCTCAGCGGTGGGTGCGACGCCGAGAACACCATCCTGATGTACCTGTGCTTCTCGAAGACGCCCGCGCTGTCCAGGCGCGAACGGGTGCGGCCCTTCGACGAGGAGGCCGACGGGACGCTCATCGGGGAGGGCCTCGGAATGCTCGCCCTCAAGCGCCTGGCCGACGCCGAGCGCGACGGGGACCGGATCTACGCCGTGCTCGACGCCGTCGGCAGCTCCAGTGACGGGCGGTACACCAGCATCTACGCCCCGAGGGCCTCGGGACAGGTCGTGGCGCTCCGCCGCGCCTACCAGGAGGCGGGGTTCGGCCCAGAACAGGTCGGGCTGCTGGAGTGCCACGGCACCGGGACGGTCGTGGGGGACCTCACCGAACTCACCGCGCTGCGCCAGGTCTTCGAGGAGGCGGGAGCGCCGGCGGGAGCCACCGCGATCGGCAGCGTCAAGTCACAGATCGGCCACACCAAGGCGGCGGCCGGCGCGGCCTCCCTCATCAAGGTCGCCCTGGCCCTCCACCAGCGCGTCCTCCCCCCGACCATCAACGTCGACACGCCCCGCCGGGACGCGGACCTGGACTCGTCACCCTTCCACGTCAACACCCGGGCGAGACCCTGGCTGACGACCCCGGACCACCCCCGGCGGCGAGCCGGGGTGTCCGCCTTCGGCTTCGGTGGCACCAACTTCCACTGCCTCCTCGAGGAACACCGGGACGACGTCGACACGAACGACCCCCGCCTCGCGGCCCCCGTGCTGCACCGCGCGTACCAGGTCCACGGGTGGCACGCTCCGACGGTCACCGAACTCCTCCTCGGACTCGACGTCCCCGGTGCCCCTCCGGAGCTGACCGAGCCCGTCCCCGACGAACACCCGAGGATCACCGCGGTGGCCAGGGACGAGGCCGAGTTGGAGACCCTCCGCCAGCTCGCGCTCTCCACGTTGCGGCGCGACCCCGAGGTCGGCGGGTTCGAGCTGCCCGAAGGGATCTGGTTCGCCGCCCGCGCGCGCCCCGCCCGACGGACGGCGGCCCTGTTCGCGGGACAGGGCAGCCAGTACGTGGGCATGGGCCGCACGGCGGTGCTCGCCCTCCCCCCGCTGCGTGCCGCCTTCGACGAGGCCGAACGCCACGCCGCCGGGCTCGGTGCCGCCGTCTTCCCCCCACCGGCGTTCGACCAGGACGACGAGGCCCGGCAGGAGACCGCGCTCCGCGCCACCGACCGCGCCCAACCCGCCATCGGGGCACTGTCCCTCGGCCAGTACCGGTACGTCCGTGAACTCGGCTTCCGGCCGGACACCGCCCTCGGGCACAGCTTCGGCGAACTCACCGCGCTCTGGAGCGCGGGCAGCCTCTCGGACGAGGACTTCCTCCGGCTCGCCGTGGCCCGGGGGCGGGCCATGACGGCGGCCGGGACCCACCGCGACGCTCAGGAGGAGTCCTCGGAGGAGCGGCACGAGCCAGCGGGGGACCCGGGCGCGATGGCGGCGGTCGGGTGCGGCGCCGACCGGCTGACCACCCTGCTGGCCGGGCACGACGATGTCGTCCTGTGCAACGACAACGCCCCCGACCAGGTGGTCGTTGGCGGCGGCACGGACTCCGTGCGGCGGTTCGTCGACGCCTGCCGTGCCGAGGGCGTCGGGGCGAGGGTGCTCCCGGTCGCCGCGGCGTTCCACACCCCGCGCATGCGCGCGGCGGAGCCGGCCTTCGCCTCGGCCGTCGCCGACGTCGACCTCACCACCCCGGCGTTCCCGGTGCGCAGCACCACCCTCGGTGCCGAGTACGGATCAGACCCGCTGCGCGACGCCCGCATCCTGGTCGACCAGCTCACCGGCCCGGTGTCGTTCGGCCCGAGGGTCGAGGAACTCCACGAGGAGGGTGTCCGGGTCTTCGTCGAGTTCGGACCGGGTCGGGTCCTGTCGGGACTGGTCCGCCGCCTCCTGACCGGGCGCGCCGACGTCGAGGTCCTGACCTGCGACCCCGGGCCGCACGGCGACGCCGACCGCTCGCTCAAGCAACTCGTCGCCCGCCTGATCGTGCTCGGCCACCCGCTGACCCACCCCAACCGTCACGCGGCCGCACCGCCGCGCGACGAGGAGAAACCGAAGATGAGCATTCCCATGAACGGCGCGAACCACGTCCCGGCGGACCGGCGCGAACGCTACCGCCAGGCGCTCCGCGAGGGGTACCGGATCCCGGAGGCGGCGGCCCCGGCCGGCGGCCCCACCACCCCCGAGGACGTCCCGCCCCGGCTTGCGGCCCCCGACGAGCCCCACGTCCCCACGCGCCCGGGGCCCGCCGGTGCCAGCCCGGCCCCCCGGCCCCTCGGGGGAGACGGCGCGCTCACGGAACTCGCCGCGCGGCACCTGGCGCTGCACGACGACTACCTGACGAGCCAGCTCCGCGTCGCCGAGCAGCTCGCCGGGCTGCTGCACGCGCACGGACGCGGGGAGACCCCGCCCGACGTGCTGGCCGGGATCGGCGCGGTGACCGACACCGCGCTGGCCATCGGGCGGAGCCACGTGCGGGCCAGCGAGACCCTGCGTGCCCTGGCCGAGCTCGGCGCGGTGCCCGGCGGGGCGCTACCCCCGACCTCCGGGGACCGGGCCGTCCTGGTGCCCGCGCCCGCACCGGGACCGGCCGTGGGGGAACCGGGCGAGACCGGGGGCACCGGAGGCGGCAGCGGTGATGTCGTGCCCCTGTCCCCTGCCCGGGCCTCCACACCGGACACGGCACCCGTGGCCCAGCCGATCACGGCGGAACCCGTCGTGGTGGGTGCGGGTGAGGTGTCGGTGGTGCCGTCCCGGGACGAGGTGCGTCGGGTGTTGGTGGAGGTGGTGGCGGAGCGGACGGGGTATCCGGTGGAGATGGTCGATCCGTCGATGGATGTGGAGGCGGATCTGGGGGTGGACTCGATCAAGCGGGTCGAGGTGGTGGGGGCGTTGCGGGAGCGGTGGCCTGGTTTGGGTGGGGTGGGTTTGGAGGAGTTGGGGGAGTCGCGGACGTTGGATGACCTCGTGGACGTCCTCGTCCCCGACCACGCCCCCGATCCCTCGGTCTCGGCTCGTCAGGACGCCAGGGAACCGGTCGTGGTGGGTGCGGGTGGGGTGTCGGTGGTGCCGTCCCGGGACGAGGTGCGTCGGGTGTTGGTGGAGGTGGTGGCGGAGCGGACGGGGTATCCGGTGGAGATGGTCGATCCGTCGATGGATGTGGAGGCGGATCTGGGGGTGGACTCGATCAAGCGGGTCGAGGTGGTGGGGGCGTTGCGGGAGCGGTGGCCTGGTTTGGGTGGGGTGGGTTTGGAGGAGTTGGGGGAGTCGCGGACGTTGGATGACCTCGTGGATGTCCTCGTCCCCGACCACGCCCCCGACCCTGTCCCCGAATCCGTCGGGATCGCTCCTCCCGCGCCAGCCGAGGAGGTGGCGGCCGACCCAAAAGGTGAGGGCGGTCCCGCCGTCGGGCGGCGGTGGGCCCGCCCGGTGGAACTGCCGCCTCCCGACGTCGCCGTCGATGCCTACCGGGCCACGCCGACCGCGTTGCTCGCCGGTGCTCTCACCGAGGACCACGCCAGGTGCTTCGCCGAAGCGCTCACCTCCGAAGGGTGGACGATCGGTGAGGAGGACACCGACGACGGCACCCCCCTCGACCTCGTCGTCTACCTCGCGCCTCGCCCCGCCGACCTCTCCGACGCGCGGGACGCGCTGCTGGCCGGTCTGATGCTGGCGGCGAGGAACCTGGGACGCCTGGCCGGGCGTCCCGACGGACACCGGACGACCTTCCTCTGCGTGACCAGGACCGACGGTCAGCTCGGCTACACCGGGACCGACCTCGCCGGCGCCGCCCTCGGCGGCCTCGCCGGCCTGGTGCGCACCGCGGCACTCGAACACCCCGCCCTCTTCGCCAGGATCGTCGACCTCGACGCCCGACTCGCCCCCGAGCGGGCGGCGAGGCTGCTCGTGCGGGAACTCCGGGACGCGGAGACCGACCTCCACGACGTCGGGTGGGACGCGGCCGGCGTCCGGCGCACGATCGGTCTCACCGACCAGGAGGAGCGCCAGGGACCGCTGCCCCTGCCCGCCGGGGCGGCGGGACAGGAACCGGGCGCCGAGGACCTCTTCGTGGTCACCGGAGGCGGGCGGGGCATCACCGCGGCCTGCGCGGTCGGCCTGGCACGGGCCCACCAGCCGGGACTCATCCTGCTCGGCAGGTCACGTCTCGAACCCGACCCCCCGTGGGCGGTGGGGGTCGAGGACATCGACCTGCGTACCGCCGCGGCGCGGGCCCTCGCCGCCTCCGGCGGCCGGCCCACTCCGCCCGAGGTCGAGAGGGAGCGCCGGCGGGTACTCGCCGGACGGGAGATCCGCCGTACCCTCTCCGACGCCGAAGCCGCCGGATCGCACGCCGAGTACGTGGCCGTCGACATCACGGACCCGGTCGCCACGGCACGGGCCCTCGAGCCGTACCAGCGACGGGTGACCGGGGTGGTGCACGGGGCAGGCGTACTGGCCGACCGCCGTCTGGTGGACAAGCGCGCCAGCGAGATGACCGAGGTCCTGGACGTCAAGATCACCGGCCTGCGGAACGTGCTCGACGCCCTCGACACCGACCACCTCCGCCACCTGCTGCTCTTCTCCTCCGTGGCCGGCCTGTTCGGCAACCCGGGCCAGGCGGACTACGCCACCGCCAACGAGGCCCTCAACCGGCTGGCGTGCGCGGTCCGCCGCCACCACCCCGCGACCACCGTCCAGTCGGTCAACTGGGGAGCCTGGGAGGGGGGCATGGTCACCCCAGAGGTGGCGCGGCTCTTCACGGCCCGAGGCGTACCGCTCATCCCCGAGGACACGGGCGTCGCCCGCTTCGTCGAGCAGTTCCGCCCGGACCGCGCCTCGGACCTGGTGTGCGCGGTGGGACCGGACATGCCGCTCGCGCCGATCACCCCGGTCCGGGCACCGACGACGACGGTCGAGCGGTCCCTCCGCCCCCTCGTCGACGAACCGGTCGTGTCCGACCACCGCATCGGCGGGGCCGTCGTGCTGCCCGTGACCTTCGCCCTGGGCCTCGTGCTGAACGTCGCGCGGCGGCTGCGGCCCGAACTCCCGGTGCGGCAGGTCACAGACTTCACCGTCCTCAGCGGGGTCCGGTGGTCCGACGACGATCCACCGGCGCTCCGCGCCACCGCCACCGGGACGGCCGACGGGCTCCAGGTCCTCGTCTCCACCCCGGACGGTCGCCCCAGATACCGCGCGCTCCTCCCCACACCGCCGGAGCGGCCCGCGCTGCCGGCCAGGCTCAGCGGACTCCCCACGCCGGGAAGCGGGCGGGGAGCGGCGGAACACTACTCCGACGGCACCCTGTTCCACGGGCCGGAGCTCCGCGGCCTGCGACGCGTCCTCACCGAGGACCCCAGGCTCGTGCTGGAATGCCAGCTCACGGACGTGCCGGTGGCGGCCCGCTCCTACCACGCGGCGAACTACTCGCCGGTGCTGGCGGACCTGCTCCTCCAGGCGGCGCTGCTCCGGGCCCGGCTCGCCACCGGGCTGCCGGCGCTCCCCACCGGCATCGGCACCGTGGAACTCCACGGGCCCCTGCCGGACGACACCCCGTTCCTCGTCGTCGTCGACGGGATGACCGGGGGCGGCAACCCCCGCTGCACGGTGTCCGCCGTGACGCCGGCAGGAGGACTCCTCCTGCGGTTCACCGACGTCCTGGTCGTCCCGCACGCCGGGCTCCAGGACCAGTTCGCGAGCTCGTGAGGAGTCGACGGCCATCCCGACCGCGACATCCCACCGGGGCGACGGCCCCGTCCCCACGGAGGTTCCCATGCCCCACACCGCCGGGTCGTCTCGCATGACCGGGCAGGAGATCGCCGTCGTCGGGATGGCGTGCCTGCTGCCCGGTGCCCGGAACCCCGACGAGCTGTGGCGGCTCCTCACCTCGGGGGGCAGCGCCGTCACCCCCGCCGACGCGACCCGCTTCGGCACCTCGGCCGACGTCCCCGGTGGGTGGGGCGATCCCGACCACCACCTGGTGACCACCCTGGGCGGCTGGGTGGCCGACCCACCGCTGGACCTGGGCGGGCTCCACCTCCCCGAGGACCAGCTGGCCAAGGAGGACAGGGTCGTGCGATGGCCGCTCGCCGTGGCCCGCGCGGCGCTGCGGGACGCGGGCGTCGATCACCGTGACCGGAGTGCCGTCGAGCGGACCGGTCTGGTGCTGGGCAACTACGCGTTCCCCACCGCGCACTCGGTGCGGGCCCGGCGGCCCCTGATCGAGCACGCCGTGGCCCACGGCCTGCACCAGGCGGGTCTGGGCGGACCAGCACCCGAGCTGGCGGCCCCCCGACCGCCCGAGGACCTCCCCGGGGACGCGCGGCCCCTCGGCCGGCCCGCCACCGTCCTGGCCAGCGCCCTCGGACTCGGCGGGCCCCGCCTCGGCCTGGACGCGGCCTGCGCCTCCGCCCTGTACGGGGTGGCGCTCGCCCGTGACTACCTGCTCACCGGATCCGCCGACACCATGCTGGCCGGTGCCGTCTGCGTCCCGGACGAACTCCTGCTCCAGCTGTCCTTCTCCGACCTGGGCGCCTACCCGCGTCCCCCAGCCCGCAGCCAACCCTTCGACGCGGAGTCCGAGGGCATCGTCACCGGCCAGGGCGCCGGGGCGCTGGTGCTGCGGCGCCTCGAGGACGCCGTCCGCGACGGCGACCGCGTGTTGGCGGTGCTGGAATCCGTCGGGCTGGCCGGCGACGGGGCGGGCCGCCATCCGCTCCGCCCCCGGGTGGAGGGGCAGCTCGCCGCCTACCACGCCGCCTACGCCCAGGGGCCGGACCCGACCACCGTGGACTACCTGGAGTGCCACGCCACCGGAACACCGCTGGGGGACCGCACTGAGCTGTCGGGCATCGCCGCGTTCTTCGGCGGGGCTGGTCGGCTACCCGACATCGGCTCCGTGAAGGGGCAGCTCGGCCACCTCCTCACCGTCGCCGGCTTCAGCAGCCTCGCGAAGGTGATCCTGGCGTTGCGGCACGACTGGCTCCCGCCCACACCGGGAGTCGGTCGGCTTCGCCGACCGGTCGACGCCGAAGCGGTCGCCGACCGCGTGCTGCGCGTGGGACGCCCCTGGCCCGCCGGGGACCGACCCCGTCGCGCCGCCGTCTCCGCCTTCGGCTTCGGGGGGATCAACGCCCACCTCGTGCTCCGCGACCACCTCCCGGTCCCCTCCCCGCGAACGCGGGCGCAGCCCGCAGCGGGGGACACCGCCGGCCGGACCAGCGCGTTGACCAGGGCGATGACCACGGCAGAGGTCACCAGCACCACCCGGCTGGGGCCGGAGGAGGACCACGAGGCCCAGCCCACCACCCGTGCCGCCGCCCCCGAACCGGCTCGCACTCGGACCGACCACGAAGCGGGCGGGACACCCGCCACCGAGACCGGCACCCGTCCGCGACCGGGTACGCGACCATCCCGGACCGGCTCCGGGGCCCTCCCGCCGCTCGGCATCACCGGGCTCGGCATCCGCCTCGGCGAACTCGACGACGTCCGACACCTCGACGCCGTGCTCCGCGACGTCCCCAGGCCGGGGCGCCCGGCCTCGACCGACCACGGGAGGCCCGGCCGCGACCTGCCCGCGCCCGACCCGGCCTACCGCGTCCCGCCGGGAGACCTGCGCAACGCCAACCCGCAACACCTCGCCGCGTTCGCCGCGGCGGACCAGGCGCTCGACGACGCCGGCTACCCGCGCTGCGTCCCCGGCCGCCGCCCCGAGCCGCGCCGGGTCGCGGTCATCGGTGTCCTCGACCTGGAGCCGGACGCCCACCGGCACCGGGATCGGTTCGACATCGGCGCCCGCGTCCGCGCCGAATGCCACCGGGCCGGTGTCGCCCCGCCACCAGCCCAGCTCGACGAGCTGGAACGCGCCGTGCGGGATGCCGTCCACGAGCCGCTCAGCGTGAACGAGGTCCTCAGCTACGTCGGCAGCGTGGTGGTCAGCCGCATCGCCGCCTCCCGGAACCTGACGGGACCGGCCTTCACCCTCTCCGGCGACGACACGGCCGGCGCGCGGGCGGTGGAGGTCGCCGCGCTGCTGCTGCGCGATCCCTCGGTGGAGGCCGTCCTGCTCGTCGGTGTGGACCTCGCGGGCGACGCCCGCCCCGCCGGTGACCCCGCTCCCGCCGGTGACCCCGCTCCCGCCGGTGACCCCGCTCCCGCCGGTGACCCCGCTCCCGCCGGGGAACCCGCACCCGGCGGTGACCCCGCTCCCGGCGCGTCCGCCGTCGACGGGGCGGCGGCGGTCGTGCTCGTCCGGGCGGATGACGAGGCGACCCACCACTACGCGGTGATCCGGTCGGTGGCCGTACGGCACCCGGGCGAGCCAACCGAACAGCAGGGCAGGGCGACCTCGGACGCGGCGGAGTCGGCACTCGGCGCCGCCGGCGTCCCCGCCGGGGAGATCGATCACGTCGAGCTCGGCGGCTGGACGCAACGGGACCGGACGGTCGAGGCCAGGGGCCTGTCGACGGTGCTCGGGGCCGGACGGCCCGCCGTGGGGGCCCTCGGACCCGTGACCGGCGTCGCGCCCCACGCGATGACCATCGCGGCCCTCGTCAAACTGGCCTGGTGCCTGCACCGCGCCGAGCTCCCGGCCGCTCCGGGCGGTCTGAGCGGCGTGCCCGGCACGGGATTCGTCGTCCCGGGACGCGCCCGCCCCTGGCTCCCGACCCGGCGAGGTGGTCGCCGCCTGGCCAGCCTGAGCGTGCCGGACCGGGGAACGGGCGCGGCGCACCTCGTGCTCGCCGACAGCGAACGGCCTCGTCCCCGGCCCGCGGTCGAGTGGCGGGACCGGGGCGGGCGGATCCTGCTGCGGCTCACCGGTGACACCCCCGAGGAACTCGTGGCCCACGCCGTCGAGTGCCGGAGGCGGCTGGCCGGGGGAACGCCCCCGAGGGACGTGGCCCACACCGCCACCAGCCTGCCCGCCCGGCGTCACCGGGCGGTCCTGGTGGCCGTCGACGCCCAGTCGCTCCTCGCCGAGTTGCTGGCGGCCGAGCGGGACCTGCCCACGGTGCTCGCGTCCGGTGGCGAGTGGGCCACCCCCTCGGGGAGTTACGCCACCGCACGTCCCATCGGACCGGCTCCGGTCGCGTTCGTCTACCCCGGGGCGTTCACCAGCTACCCGGGGCTCGGGCACGAGCTGTTCCGCATGTTCCCGCGCCTGCGGCAGCGGTTCGAGCGGGAGGCCGGGGAACCCAGGGCGGCGTTCCGGACCGAGCTGCTGTTCCCGGTGGCCGAACACCCGTTGACCAGGGAGGAGCTCCTCCGGCACGAGGTCGACCTGCTCGCCGACATCCCCTCCATGCTCGTGGTCGGGACGAACATGGCGGTGCTGCACACCCAACTGCTGCGTGACGAGCTCGGGCTGACCCCCGACGGGGGGATCGGCTACAGCCTCGGGGAGAGCAGCATGCTCTTCGCCACCGGGGTGTGGGACCACACCGCACGGGACGACGACTCGCTGACGAGGACCGCGCTGTTCCGGGACGGGCTGCGGGGACGCAAACGGCTCGTTCGCGACCAGTGGGAGCTGGACGACGCCGTCGCCGACGACGAGATCTGGTCCACCCACGTCCTGCTGACCCGGGCGGACCGGGTGCGGGAACACCTCGCCGGGCTGGACCGGGTGTTCCTCACCCACGTCAACTCGCCCACCGAGGTCGTGGTGGCGGGCGACCCCCGCCAGTGCCGGCTGCTGGTCGAGCGGGTGGGTGCCTCCTCGGCGAGGGCGCCAGCCAACCACGTGATGCACTGCCCGCTCGTCGCCGCCGCGTCCGACGAGCTGGCCGCGCTCAACACCTATCCGCTGGGGGAGGTCCCGCCGGGCATCAGGTTGTTCGGGACGGGGGAGAGCGGGCCACTCCGGCTGGAGGCCGGTGACGCGGCCTCCCACGGCAGGCGGATCGCGGGCGGCCTGGCGGAGACGGTCGACTTCGCCGGGCTGACGGAAAGCGCCCACGCCGAGGGTTTCCGCTACTTCGTCGAGGTCGGCCCCGGGGCCACCTGCACGCGGTGGGTGTCGGCGACGCTGGCCGGGCGGGAGCACCTGGCCGTGTCGGTGGACCGGCGCGGTGCCCCGGCTGGCGCGGCGATCGCCGCGGCGGTGGCCAGGCTGGCCGCTCACGGCGTTCCGGTCCGCCTCGACGCCCTCACCGGCGGGCCCTCCGGGCCGATCCCCGTCGAGCGCCCCACCGGGTGGCCGGAGCGGGTGCGGCGGCAGCGGACACCACTGGTCGACCGGATCGCCCGCGCGGCCCGACCCGTGCTCGCCGCCCCGGGACCGGCTCCGGTGCGGGACTCGCCGCGCCCCGCCGAGGGGGCACTCGATCGGGTGGTGCCGGTTCCGGGGCGCCCCGACCACCGCACACCCGTCAAGCACTCGTCGGCTGGCGACGATGAGATCAGCATGGAGCGGACGCCCTTCGTGCAGCTTCCCGACCCGACCGCGCTCCACCCGACGGCCGGGCCGTCGTCGGGCGTCACGTCCAGGGTGGAGTGCCCGCCGTCCCCCTCGATCCGGCCGGACGTCGAGCCCCGGGCCCACCTCCTGGGAGCACTGGCGGCCCAGGTCGCCGAGGCACACCGCGCCGCGCTGCGGACGCAGGGCAGTCTCCAGACCTTGGCGTTGCTCGCCCTGACCACCCGGCAGGACGGCGGATCACCGACGCACCCGCTGGCCGGGTCCGCCCACACCGGACCACCGGCCCTCACCCTCGCCGCCCCCGGTTCGGCGGGTCCGGCGACGGAACGGATGACCGCGCCGGTACCGGCCGGTCCCGGCGCGGTGGGCGAGTCCCCTCCCGGCCCTCCGCGTTCGCCCCGTCCGACGTCACCAGGGCGCGCCGGCGGCGCCCCGGTGTGGACCCAGGAGGACCTCGTCACCTTCGCCGAGGGCCGGCTCCAGGACCTCTTCGGACCCGCGCACGTCGAGGCGGACACCTACCGCCGCCGCCTCCGGCTGCCGGCCAGGCCCTACCTGCTCATCAGCCGGGTGACCTCGGTCGACGCGACCCCCGGCGCGCTGCGCCCCTGCGGGATCACCACCGAGTACGACGTTCCCGAGGACGGCCCCTTCACCGTCGATGGCAGCCTGAGCTGCGCGGTGGCCATCGAGGCCGGTCAGGGCACCCTGCTCCTGTTGTCCCTTCTCGGGGCGGACGCCCTCAACCGAGGTGAACGTGGCTACCGGCTCCTCGACAGCACCGTCGTCTTCCACGACCGGCTGCCCCGTGCCGGCCAGACCCTCCGGTACGAGATCACCGTCGACCGGTTCGTGCGCGACGGGAAGACCCTGCTGTTCTCCTTCCACTACCAGTGCTTCTCCGGTGACACCCTCGTGCTCGAACTGCTCAGGGCCACGGCGGGCTTCTTCCTGGACGCCGAACTCGACGGTTCGACGGGACTGTCCGCCCAGGCGCTGCGCCGGGCACTGTCGCCACCCGGCGAGCGCGGGTGGTTCAAGCCGATCGCCCGGACCGACCGACGTTCCCTGTCCCGGCGGGAGCTGGAACGGCTCTCCACCCCGGGCGGCGCGGCCGAGGTCCTCGGCGCGGAGTGGGACCAGGGCGGGGCCAACCCGTCGGTCCGGTTGCCCGGGCCCGACCTGCTGCTCCTCGACGAGGTCACCTCGATCGACCGGACCGGCGGCAGCAGGGGCCTGGGCGAGATCAGGGCGGTGCTCCGCCACCGCCCCGACTCCTGGTACTTCGCCGCCCACTTCCCGGACGACCCCGTGCTCCCCGGGTCCCTGATCACCGAGGCCGCCGTGCAGGTAGCGCAGGTGTACGCGCTCGTCCTCGGCCTGCACCTGGTCCTGCCCGACGCGGAGTTCCAACCCGTTCCGGGGCTCGAGACGACCGTCAGCTGCCGGGGTCAGGTCACCCCCGGGTCTCCTCCCTTGCACTACCGGGTGGACGTGACGACCCTGACCCTGCTGCCCCGACCGACCGTGGTCGCCGACGTCGTGCTGACCGTGGCCGACCGGGTCGTCGGGGTCATCCGAGACCTCGGGATCCGACTGCGGGAGAAGCCGGGGACCCCGTACCGCCCGGAGCGGGGCGGGCGCCCCACCGCGTTCCTCGGCCGTCGGAACACCCTCGGTGAACCGGCGATGATCAACGAACTGCACCTCGCGCACGCCGCGCGCGGTGACCTGGCCACCGCGATGGGCCCGGAGTTCGAGGTGCACCGGGGGCGCGGGGCGCCCCACATCCCCAACGGGGACTTCCAGTTCGTCGACCGGGTGATGGCCCTGGAGGGGGTCAGGGGCGCCTTCACCCCGGGTTCCCGGATGCGCACCGAGTACGACTCACCCCGCGACGCCTGGTACTACCAGGACGGTGCCACCGCCGACCTGCCCCACTGCGTGTGCATGGAGACCGCCCTCCAGGCCGCCATCCTGCTCGGCTACTACCTGGGCGCGACGTTGGGGAGCCCGGACGCGGAGCTGTCCATCCGCAACCTGGACGGTGAGGCGACCCTCGTCGCCGACGTCGACACGCGTGGTCGCACCATCAGCCACTCCACGGAGTTGCTCTCCCACGAGGAGACGCCCGGTGCCGTCCTCCAGTCCTTCCGGTTCGAGCTCTCGGTCGAGGGGACCGTCTTCTACTCGGGGCGGTCCCTGTTCGGCTACTTCACGCGGGAGGCCCTCGCCCGCCAGGTGGGACTCGACTCGGGCCGCCACGTCCGGAGTTGGCTCGACACCCAGGACGCCTCCCAGGTCCGTCCCCGCTGGGTTCCGGTGCCCGACGCGAGCGCCGACACCCTCCGAGCCGGGGCGGGACGGCTGAGCCCGCTGGAGGGCATCGAGGTCGTCGACGGGGGAGGAGCCCACGGACGTGGCTACCTCCGAGGGCGCCGACCGGTCAGCCCCGACGACTGGTACTTCTCCCGGCACTTCCACCGGGATCCGGTGATGCCGGGCTCCCTCGGCGTGGAGACCGTCCTCCAGGGCCTGCGCGTCTTCGTCCTGGACTCCGGTCTGACCGCCGGCATGCGGTCTCCCCGGTTCACCCTCCCGGTGGGGCGGACGTCGTCCTGGAAGTACCGGGGCCAGGTCCTCCCCCAGGACCGGGAACTCCTGTTCGACGCGCACATCAAGGACGTCCGTCGGCTGCCTGGTCGTCTCCAGGTGGTGGCCGACGCGAGCGTGTGGAAGCCCGGGCTGCGGATCTACGAACTCACCGACGTCACCGTCGAGGTTCGGGAACCGGACGTCCGGGTCAGCACGGCCGGTGAACCTCCTGAGGAAGGACGAGCATGACGCAGTCCGCGACCGGTGAGCACCGGTCTCCGGATGGGACCGAGACGAGGTCGGACTCCGCCGGGATCTACCAGGTCCTGGCCCGGTTGGAGGAGCCGTGCTTCGTGGTGTCCACGGAGTCCGGGTACGCCCTCACCTCGGTGCGGCCCGCCTCGGGGGTGGTCGCCGCCCACGGTCCGCTGCCGCCGAGCGAACTCGGCTCGGCGGCCTTCCGCGCCACCTACGGACTCCGCTACCCGCTGATGGCGGGAGCGATGGCCGGGGGTATCGGCTCCGAGGAGCTGGTCGTGGAGCTGGCGCGTTCCGGGAGTCTCGGGTCGTTCGGAGCGGCAGGGCTGCCGCCCGAGCGGATCGAGCGGGCGCTCACCCGGTTCGAACGGGAGATCCCGGGGCTGCCCTTCGCCTGCAACCTCATCCACAGCCCGAGCGAGAGCGGTCTCGAACGCGCCTGCGTCGAGCTCTACCTCGCCAGGGGCGTGCGCTGCGTCGAGGCCTCGGCGTTCCTGGAACTCACGACGAACGTCGTCCGCTACCGGGTGGCCGGCCTGAGCCGGGGCGCGAACGGTGAGGTGGTGGTCGGCAACCGGGTGATCGCCAAGGTGTCCCGCCCGGAGGTCGCCCGCCGGTTCCTCTCGCCGCCGCCGACGGAGAAGGTGCGCGAGTTGCTCGACCGGGGTCTGGTCACGCGGGAGCAGGCCGAACTGGCCCGGGTCGTTCCGATGGCCGACGACATCACCGTGGAGGCGGACTCGGGTGGCCACACGGACCGCCGGCCGCTGCTGGCGCTCTTCCCGATCTTCCACCGGCTGCGCAACCGCGTCCGTGCCGACCAGCGGCTGGCGACGGGCACCAGGCTGGGCGCGGCCGGCGGCCTCGGCACGCCGGAAGCGGTGGCCGCCGCGTTCACCCTGGGAGCCGACTACGTGGTCACCGGCTCCGTCAACCAGGCCTGCGTGGAGTCGGGTACCTCGGCGCGGGTGCGCCGGCTCCTGTGCACCGCCGATGTCGCCGACTGCACGATGGCCCCGGCCGCCGACATGTTCGAACTCGGCGTGGAGCTCCAGGTGCTGCGCAGGGGCACGATGTTCGCCCAGCGCGCCAGACGGCTCTCCGAGCTCTACCGGGCCTACTCGGGTCTGCACGAGCTTCCCAGCGCGGAGCGGTCCATGTTGGAGAAGCAGGTGCTCCGCCGGTCGGTGGACGAGGTCTGGCGGGAGGTGGTCGAGTACTTCTCCGCGCGCGACCCGGCGCAGGTGGAACGCGCGGGCAACGACCCCAAGCGGAAGATGGCGCTGGTCTTCCGCTGGTACCTGGGACTGACGTCCCGGTGGGCCGTCGAGGGCCGGCAGGAACGGGCCATCGACTACCAGATCTGGTGCGGCCCCTCGATGGGTGCCTTCAACGACTGGGTGCGGGGGACCTACCTCTCCGCGCCCGAGAACCGCCGGGTGGCCGAGGTGTCCTGGCACCTGCTGCGGGGCGCGGCGTTCAGCACCCGGGTCGCCCAGCTCGCCGCCGCCGGGGTTCGGTTGCCGGTGGGATGCCGCGACTACCGTCCCGCCCCCGTCCTGAACCGCCGGTCCCCGGAAGGGGCGGTGGCGCGGTGATCCCCGGCAAGGGCACCCGTGCGGTGGGCGGTCCGGTCGCGGTCGGGACGCCAGGTGCGGCACTGGCCAGGCGGCACCTCCCGGCGAGCGAGCTCGAAGCGAGGCTCGGGGCCGCAGGTGATCCGGCGAACCCGGCGGGGTTCGGTGGCATGGTCGCGAGGGACGCCGCTGGTGCGCCGCCGGTCGGTCTCGCCGCCCTCGCGGGCGGTCCGTTGCGGCGGGTGTTCGCGCCCCGCGACGACAGCGAACGACTGGACCTCGACCAGGCCCTGCTGGTGGTGCGGGTGGCGGCCCGCCGGGACGTCACCGTCATGCCCGCCACCATGTTCAACATCACGGCCGTGACGCAGGTCCTCCTCGCCGGTCGACCGGACCAGCGGGCCCGGGTCCTGGCTGTGACCGAGGCGGGCGGGGCGCTGGGCTTCGCCGGCCTCGAGGAGGAGACGGCGGGTCTGTTCGCCACCCGCTGCCAGCTCGGGAGGGAGGGGAGCGGTCACCGGCTCGACGGCGGCAAGTGGCTCGTCGGGCTGGGGGAGGACCCCGACGGGCTCGTCGTCCTGTGCCACGACGGTGGGCGGGGGCCGGCGGCCTTCTCCCTGGTCCTGCTGGATCAGGAGTCGGCGCGTGCCACGCGGTCCCCCTCGGACAGCCGTGCTTCCGGGTTCCGGGGAGTCAGCTTCGGGAGGTTCCACTTCGCCGGGCTGCCCGTGCGCGCCGACCAACTCGTCGGTGGGCAGGGGGAGGGCATGGAGATCACCCTCCGTTCCCTTCAGGTGGTGCGGCTGGTCAGCCTCGCCGCGAACCTGGCCGGCTGCGACACCGCTCTGCGGTTGGCCTGGGGGTACGCCGTGGGCGGCGCGGATCGACGGCTCCAGACCGGCCCGGACGCGGTGACCCGCCAGGATCTGGCGGTGGCCACGACGGCGCTGGCCGTCGCCGACCTCGTCTCGGCTGTCGCGGTCCGGGCGGCCCAGGTGGTGCCGGGCTGGGCCGCCACCGGTGCGGCGCTGGCCAAACGCCTGGTGGGCGAGTTGACCTCGGAGGCGGTGGCCCGTTGCTCGGACGTCCTCGGGATGCGGGGGCTGCTGACCGACGGGCCGTTGCGTGCCTTCGACGTGGTGCGGCGTGACCTGGCCGTCGCCCGCTACGTCGACACCTCACCGCAGGACCTGGTGCGGGAGCTCGGTACCCGGCTGGACGCGGCGCACCGCGTCGGAGGAGCCGGGCGGCCGGCCGACACCGGACTGGTGCCGCGCGTCTGCGCCCTGGACGGTGACCTTCCGCCCTTCGGGCTCGCCGCGTTCACCCTCGCCTCGGCCCGTCCCGACCCGCTGGTGCCCGCACTGCTCGAGGTGGCGCCCACCATCCAGGCCGGTCTCACCGAGCTGGGGGACCCGGGCCGGGACGCCCTCACCGCGCTGACGGCGCTGCTCACCGAACTCGGTGCAGAGGGCCGGGGAACCGACGACCGGGAGGCCGCACCCGGGAGCACCGCGAGCCGGGTCGACAGGCACTGCGCGCTGTGGGCCGGGGCGGCGGTGACCCTGACCTGGTGGCACAACCGGGGGCTCCCCCTGTTCGGGTTGCCTCCCGGGTCGGTCGACTGGGTCGCTCCCGCCCTCAACCTGGTGCTGGACTGCGCCCGAGGTGGCCGGTTCCGGCTCGACGCGAGGTCGGCGGAACAGGCACTGGTGGTCGCTCGCGCCCTCCTCGACGGCGACCGCCTGGTGTCGGCGGTGGCGCTGCCCCTCGTCGAGAGGGGGGCGGTGACGCGCGGGGACGCAGCCGAACGCCTCGCGGCCGCCGTGCCCCAGAGGTGACGGCCCGGGCCGGTGGGCAGCGGGCCACGGTGGCACTCGGGGGAGCGCCGGGCACCGGGACCGCCGCCGTTCGGCGGCCGGAACGGCGAGCGGAGGCGCCACCGTGCCCTGGTCACTCCCCGGCGGCCGCCCGACCCCTCCGCCAGGGCGGCCAGCCCGAGCGGGCGGTGACACCGGTCGACGAGACGGCAGGGCCGGTCCCGCCGGGAACGGCGCGTGGAGGAGGCTCCACCGTTCCCGGCCGGTGGCCCGGCGACGACACCGTGCCGACCCTTCGGTCGCTGGCTGGTGGCCAGGCACGCCGCCTGGCCGTACGCGGTCCTCGCCACGGTCCCGGATCGGCGAGGCTCCGGTGCCCCGCTCCCGTCGCGCCGAGGTGTGGGATCTCGTTCACGGGTACCCCACAGGAGGGCAGGGGACGTTCGAAGGACGAAGGGAGCGGGATCGTGACGACCGCGAGGGAGATCATGACACCGGGCGCGCGCTGTGTCTCCACCGAGGAGAGCGTGCGGGACGCGGCCAACCGGCTGGCGGAACTCGATGTCGGAGCACTACCGATCTGCGGTAACGACAACAGGTTGAAGGGCGTGATCACCGATCGGGACATCGTGGTGCGGGTGCTCGCGCAGGGCAAGGATCCGCGCGCGGTCCACGTGGGGGAACTCGCGCAGGGCGAGGCGGTCACCGTCGGGGCCGACGACGACTCGCACGAGATCCTCCGCACCATGACCCGGCACCGGGTCAGGCGGCTGCCCGTGATCGACGGCCACACCCTGGTCGGCATGGTGTCCCAGGCGGATGTGGCCCGGTCGCTCGACGACGCGGAGGTGGGCGAGCTGGTGGCGGCGCTCTCGGCCGACGGTTGAGCGGGCGGACAGCGTTCGTCCGCTCCCGTTCGCTGAGCGGCATCGCCGGTCGTCGCCTTCGAGCCGCCCAGCGCGGAGCGGTGGCGGCGACGTCCGCACCGGGTGCGGGGGTCCAGGCGTTCCCACACCCGGTGCCACCCGCGGCTCTCCGCCCGTCCCACCGGAGGCGCCCGCCGACCGACGCGCTCGCCGGTCCCGGCTGACCTCGGCCGCCCAGGCTCCTCACGGAACCGGCGATGCGCTCCTCGTTTCGGGGTCCCACCGAGCCCGCTCCACCGCCCGCCGCGTGTCGCCCACGTCACCCGGCACGTGGCGCCGCGCGCCGCCGAGGCGTGAGCACGCGGCGCCACCCGGCTGGGCGGCGCCTCCGCGGCCGCACCGGTTGCGCGCTCCGCGACGGGGCGCACCGATCCGCGTTCGCGCCGAGCGCTCCGCGCACGGGAAGCCACCACCGGGCCATCGTGGGGTGGCCGGCCGGCTGGCGGCGGAATGGCGCCCGCCGGGTGGGCGCGGTGTCCCGAGCCCAGCCGGAGCCATCGAAGGCGGCTCCGGGTCGACGGCTGGCGAGTTCGCGCGCCGTCACACTCGCGGCGCGCGCTCCGCGGGACGGCCACCGCGTCGGGTTCGACCCACGACGAGGCGACCACGGTCCGCTCAGCCCGTCGAAGAGGAGGGCGCGCCGCCACCCCGCCCCGTGACCGCGTCGAGCCGGTGGTCCGGCCCTCACTCCCGCACCACGCGTCCAGCTCCGCACCAGCAACCGCTCAGGCGAGGCGAGGAGACTCGGCGTGGATCGCGCGCGGCCTGGACCGCGCACCCGCCCTCACCCAGTGGACGAGCCAGACCGGCGGCGACAGCGAGTCACCGAGGTCTCATCCAAACAGGTGAGACTGACCGGTGGTGACGCGGTCAGACCGCCCCACGTCTCCCACTATCCGTAGCCATCTCCGTAGTTTCCCCGCTGTCCTCGGCGCGTGTCCGCGAGAAGGTGGAACACGTCGACGAGCAGCGGCTGGCCCACCCCGACAGCGGTCAGCGAGACGGGAGCCCGTCGCGGTCGCGGAACGACAGAAGCCGGTTCATTCTTGCGCCAGACAACGGCGTAGGGGAGGGGAGCCTTCCGATGCACGTGGACTCCACCACACAGCCGTGCCCCCGGTGTGTGGGGCCCACAGTCCTGGTCACCGACCGCTCCGGCCGCCGCTGGCTGCACGTCGGCACCTGGCAGCCCCACTGCGGCCAACCCTCGTGGGTCAGGGCGAGCGAGCACTCCGCGACCCCCGCCGGCGCCCGGTGACCAACCGGCGACTTGGGTACCCGGCCCGCGTCCCGCACGAACGATGAGCCCCGCCGGTCGCGCCACGGCCGGTTGACTTCCCACCCTCCGAACCCCGATCCGCCCCGCCCCGCTGGTGCGCTCCCCCCGACAGAGCACCAGCCCGCCGGTTCCCCCGACGCCCGGACCCCGACCCGAGGCGTTCCGGCGGCCGGGCGGGCCGCGCCGCCGCCAGCGGCGCGCCGGGACGACCGGGGGCGTCCGGTGCCTGCTGGCTACCCGGACGCCCCCGGCCCATCACCGCCGTGGGAGCGCTCCGCCACCCAGGAGGCGATCTGCGTCCTCGACCGGAATCCCAGCTTGCCGAGGATGTGCTCGACGTGCGTCTCGGCGGTCCGCCTGCTGATCACCAGCCGCTCGGCGACCGCCCGGTTCGACAGGCCCTCCGCCACCAGCCGCGCCACCTCCCACTCCCGCCTGGTGAGGACGACCGGGTCGCGCCCCGACTCGCGCCGGGCGCGCTGCCGTCCCAAGGCGTAGTCCACCGCCTCGGCGAGGTCGAAGCGCTCGCCGCGCGCGGCGGCGGCGTCGAACCGCCGGGAGCCCAACGCCGCGAACGACCTCTCCTCGCACTCGCGGTGCCACCGCACGTACGGGGCGAGTTCGAAGAGGTAGACCCCCAACGGGCGCCACAGCCGCCTGCTCGCGCCCAACAGGACCGCGGCCCGCTGGTGCTCACCGCGCGCCGCCGCCACCCAGGCCAGCAGCTCCAACGAGTGGACGATGCCCAGGACGTCGCCGAAACCCTGCTTGATCTCCACGCAGCGGCGGATGTCGTCCGAGATCGAGGCCAGCTCCCCGGAAGCCCACTGGGCGAGGGCCTTCACCCACAGTGACCAGGACAGGCACCACTCGTCGCCGTGCTCGTCGGAGAGGCGAATCGCCTCCTCGCACAGCCGCACCGCCTGACCGGCGTCCCCCGCGAGCAGGGAGGTCACCGCGAGGTTCGGCAGGGACATGACCGTCAGCCCCGGCCACCGGCCGTCCGCGCGCCCGTACCGGACGGCACGGGCCAGGTGCTCCTCGGCGATCTGGAGGCGCTCGTCCAACATCGCGCTGGTGCCGACCGAGTGGTCGACGTAGTGCAGGGCGTCGGCGTCCCCCGACTCCCGGGCCTCCTCGGCGGCACGCCAGGCACGGGCGAAACCGGTCGCGGTCTCACCCTGCATCGCGGTGACCATCCCGGCGATGGACAACGCGTGGATCCGGTCGTGGCTCGGCGTCTCGTCCTCGGCGAGGAGGCTGTCCAGCCAGTGGCGACCGTCCCGGAGCTGGCCTCGGGCGATCCAGAAGAACGCCAGGACCGCGGCCAGCCGTTGACCGGTCCTGGCCTCGCCGGGCTCGGTGCGGCAGAAGTCCAGCGCGGCCCACAGGTTGAACTGGTCAGCGCCGAGCTTCGCGATCCGGTCCCGTTGCCCGGGGCCGAACCACTCCTCGGCGTCCCGGCTGACCACCCCCAGGTAGTGGTCGCGGTGACGTCGCCGGAGGCTTCGGAGCCGGGGCCCGTCCAGGTGCTCCCGACCGAACTCGCGGATCGACTCCAGCAGCCGGTACCTGGCCTCGGCGCCGCCCGTGCTCCACTCCCGGCTCAGCACGGAGCGGTCGACCAGGCCCGCGAGCGCGCCGAACACCTCTTCCCGGGGGAGGCCGTCCCCCGAGCACACCTCCTCGGCCGACCTGAGCTCGAACGCCCCCGCGAAGACGGAGAGCCGGGCCCACAGCTCCCGTTCCCGGTCGTCGCAGAGGTCGTAGCTCCACTCGATCGCCGCCCGCAAGGTCTGGTGACGAGGCAACGCCGAGCGGTCCCCACCGGTCAGCAAGGCGTACCGGTCCTCCAACCTGGCCAGCACCTGGTGCACCGAGAGGGTGCGCATCCGCCCGGCCGCCAGCTCGATGGCCAGCGGCAGGCCGTCGAGCTGGCGGCACAGCCGCACCACCGCGTCCCGGTTGCCCTCGTCGACCCGGAATCCGGGGAGGACGGCGGCCGCGCGCTGTTCGAACAACAGGACCGCCTCCCGCTGACCGGCCCCCGCCCGGCCCGAACGGGGGACGTCGAGCGGGGGAACCGGCCAGATGTGCTCACCCGCCACCCGCAGTGGCTCCCTGCTCGTCGCCAGCACGCGGACCTCGGGTGCCTCCGCCAGCACCTCCGCGACGAGGGTCCCGCACTCCTCGACGAACCGGTCGCAGCCGTCGAGGACCAACAGGAGCCGACGTCCCCGCAGATGGGACAGCAGGGCCTCCCGAGGGCTTCGCCCCGACTGGTCGAAGACGCCCAGTTCCGCGCTGACCTCGGTGTCCAACAGCGAGGCGTCGGTGAGCCGGTCGAGGTCGACCAGCCAACACCCGTCCGGGAACGCCCGTTGCAGCCGGCGCGCCACCGAGATGGCCAGCCTCGACTTCCCGACCCCGCCCACCCCGGTCAGGGTGACCAGCCGCGACGTGGCCAGCAGCTTCCTGACCTGGCTGACCGCCTGCCGCCGTCCCACGAAGCTCGTCGTGTCGTCGGGAACCCGGCCCGATCGCGGCAGCGCGGCGCTGCTCACCGTCTCCCCCGTCCACCGCACATGGCTGACCGCCCACCTCGTCCGTCCTGGTACTCCAGGGTGCGACAGGGTGGGGGTGCCCGCCACCGGCCTAGCCCCGTTGCCTCGGCAGCAACGCCGAGCAGTCCGGCTCCGTCCTGGTCGGGAAACCTCCGACGATCTCGCGCGCCTCGAGGTCGAGGACGCTGATCCTGTTGTCACCCATCTGGGAGATGTAGGCGATCGGCTGGTCGGGGTGGAAGGACACCGCCGACGGGGGGCCGGAGAGCGGGATCCGCTCGATCGGTCGGAGGTCCCCGGTCAGCAGGAGAACGCTGTTCCCGGCCACGTCGGTCATCAGCAGCTCGTCGTCGGACACCGTGTACACCCGCAGCGGGTCCCCCTCGACGCTCACGGACTCCCGGACCTCCAGGGTGTCGGCGTCCACCGCCACCAGCTCGGCGCTCCGCCGGGACCCGACGTACAGGGTGCGTTCGTCCTGGCTGAGGCAACTCCCCTCCGGCATCAGGCCCGGGTTCATCAACTCGGGACCCGCGGTCGGGTCCTGCGGGCGGACCAGGCTCACCGTGTGGGACAACAGGCCCGTCACGTACGCCCGACTGCCGTCCCGGGTGAGGGAGAACAGGTGCGTCTTCACTCCTCCGGTCGGCACCGCCCTGCTCGGCGCGGTGTCCCGCTCGGGCTCGTCGAAGCCGAGCAGGACGGCCGAGGACTCGCTCAGCGCCCACAACCGGTCCTCGGAGTCCAACCGGACACCGTGGATCCGGTGGAAGGGCTGCGTGTCGATGGTGCGGACCAACTCGCGGGCCACCAGGTCCACCACGCACACCGCGGAACCCCCGGCACCCGAGTCCGAGGACATCCGCACGCCGTAGTGGCCGACGTAGGCGAGACGCCGACGGGAGTCCACCACCATCTCGTGCGGAAACGCCGGAAGCTCGACGGTGCCTACCCGACGTCCCGTGCCCGTGTCGTAGAAGCTGAGCGCGTGGCTCCCCTTCTCGACCAGAACGAGGACGTCGTCGTCCGGGGACCCCCTCCCGGCGTCCGCCGTCGCTTCGACCCTGTCCAGCGCATCGAGCACAACTGCCTCCCACGAAGAGCACTCCCTGGAGGGGCACACTATGCGTAGACGAGCCGTGACCCAATGAACGACAGGGGAATTCGTCGGACCTTCCTCGGGACGACCCTGAGCGGCCGAGTCGCGGTCCCGAGCGGCCCGGCACGCACCGTCACCGGTGTCATACCGGCCTGCCGGGTTCGCCTTCCCACCGCGCTTTTCCGTTCCCCCCGCGCACACGGGTCCCCTCCCGCTGATCCGTTGCGTACGGCCAGGTCAGGCCACCTGCCCATCCTCGGACGAGTTCGCGAGGATGTCGCGGGCGAAACGCAGGGGGAAAAGTCCCCACCCCCGCGAACACGCCCGGGCGGCACGCACCGTGATGTCGCGGCCTACGGAACCGAGGGCCGGCCGGAATCAAGGGACGGCGTGGTTTTCCCGGGGACTCGGCGGCGTGTCGCCGAATGCGCGCCACATCGCGCCGCCCCCGCCGCCGGCGGGCCCCAGCCCGTTCTTCCCGCGAACGCCACTACTCCATGAGGTCGCATTGTCACGAAGTGCGTTGTTCTCGGCGCCGTGATCGGTGATAGTCGAGTTGTCCGGACCGGGTGATCCCGGTCGGCACGAATCCGGGGAGGGGAGGACTGGGATCCGGACCGCCGCCGGTATCGGGGCGGGGAGCCCCGTTCCACCTGGCGACCACCCCCCGGACGCGGTTTCGGCGTCGGCTTCCCCCGACCGGCTCCGACCGTTCGCACGGGCACGGCTCGGGGGAGGCGAACCGATGGACCACTTCCCACGGCAGGCGGCTATTCAGGACCAGGCGACAGCGGAACCCCGTGACCTCCGCCGGTGGCGACGTCCCACGACGTCCCCCGCGTCCCGGCGACGCGGGAGGGCAGGTCGTGGATTCCGCCCTGTGCTCGTCCCGGGTGCCTGTCACCCGCCGAACCCCGGGTCCGGCCCCACCCGTCCACCGACCGGACGAGGCACCGCCGTCCCCGCACGCGGCCCCTCCGATCATCTCGGACACCGGCGAGCGACGACGTACCTGGCGTTGACAGGCACGCAGCAGTACCGAATCCAGGAGGCAACCGATGACGACGGGTGAACCGACCACCACCGCTGCGGGACGCCTCGCACGACCCCGGCCGGTCTCGTGGCCGGTGCAGGTGTTCCGCCCCTTCCCCGACTGCGACAACGTGGTGTTCGCGCGTACCGCGGCGCGGACGGACGCGTTCGGACCGACCTCGGCGGCGGCGGGTGCTCCCGTGGTGATCGGCTCCGCCGCCGGGCCCTCCGCCGACGACGCGACGCCGAGAGCCCGCTCGGAACTGCTGGAGCGGATGCAGAACATCCTGTCCGCCCGGGTCGAGGAGCAGCGAGCGGACATCGTCGCCAGCTTCGACGAGCTGCGCAGGTCCGGCAGGCTGGCCCTCGACCCGCTCTCCTGGCCGGAGATCACCGATCCCGGTTGGCGGCAGTCCCTGATGCTGTGGGTGCGGGGTTTCTCCCTGATCGAGGGGGACGAGGTGTTGGTGCCAGCCTCGGCGGTCTTCCTCCGGCACCGTCCCCCACCCCAGTGCCGGGGCCTGCTGTTGGCCGGGTCACCGGGGTTGGCCGCCCACCAGGACCCGATCAGCGCCGTCCGGCACGCCGCGCTGGAGATCCTGGAGCGCGACCTCCTGGCCCGGGCCTGGTACGACGGCGCGGAACGGATGGTGCTGCCCGACACCTTCGTCCCGGAGGATCTGCGACGGCCGATCAGCACCCTGGAGCTCCGCTGCACGGCCTTCCTCATCCCCGGTCCGGAGGGCAGCGGGTGCGTCGCCGTCGCGCTCACCGACGCGGAGGGCGGCCGGCAGAGCTTCGGCGCGAGGGCGGTCCCCACCCTCGACGACGAAAGCCTGGTCTCCGCGGTCGGGGTCGCCGTCTACGAGGCCCTGATGGTGCGGTGGAGCATGCGCACCGGCGCGGCGGCCGCGGCGCTCGCCGCCCTCCGGGGGCGGGCCGACCGGGCTCCGCTGGATCCGATCCAGCACTCGGTGCACGCCTACCACCACCAGGACTCCCTGGCCGTCCTCCTCGAGGGCAGCACCCCGTACGAGCCGGGCTGGATCGAGGAACTCGACCAGCCCGGGCCGGAGGTCACCTCGGTGCTGGCCGAGTACGGAGGGGACGACGTCGTGGCGGTACCCACCACGCTCGACCTGCCCATGAACCGCGACACGGTGGTGATGCGGGTGGTCGCGCCGGCCGTTCGTCGGCTGCCGGCGGACGAACGGACGGAGTCCGCGCTGCACCCGGACGCCCCGCCTCACCCGTTCGGATGAGCAGGGGGCCGACGTGGGTCGGCTCCCGCACGACCTGCCGGACCGACCACCGGTGAGTGGTGGGCCAGCGGGTGGACCGGACGCTCCGACGGGGGACGGGCGCCGCCAGGGACCGGCCGAGGCGGGCCCGTCGAGGGGATCCTCCGTTCGACGGCTCGGGTCGTCGGCCGTCCGGAACACGACCTGCGCGGACGAACGGACCCCTCGGCTGGTCACGCGCAGCTACCACGCCGCCGGGTCTTGACCAGCCCAGGTGACGCTCGGTTGACTGGCCCCACCGTCGACGACGCACGCGCACGGACGGCCGAGACGGGACCAGTGACGTGATGGAGCCGCGGTGGGTGCTAGTCGGTCCGTGCCCCTCGGCGGCCCCGTCGGCTCCGCCGCGCGCCCGGCGACGCGCCAGGGCGGGGAGTGGTGGCGGTGGACGCACCCAGAGCCGGCTCCGCGGCTCCCACCGCCACCAGGACGTCCGACGAGGAGGAGTCCCGCACCGCCGGCCCAGTCGACACGGTGACACCACGACCCCCAGCCCGGAGCGCGGCCACGGGCGCCGCGTGTGAGGAGGAAGCCATGACCGTCTCGGTGGGCATCATCGGAGCAGGGCACCTCGGCACCCGGCACGCGCTCAACCTGCTCGAACTCGACGAGGCCCGTGTGGTCGCCGTCGCCGACACCGACGTCGCCCGCGCGGCCGACCTCGCCAGACGCTGCGACGCCCAGGCCCACGTGGACTACCGGGCCCTGCTGGACGATCCGAGCCTGGACGCCGTCTACCTCTGCGTCCCAGCCCACGAGCACGGCGGCCCGGAGCTCGCCGTCCTGGAACGCTCCCTCGCGCTCTTCGTGGAGCGCCCGCTCGACGTGGACCTGAGCATCGCCGACCGCATCGCCGCCGAGGTGGACGCGCGCGGCGTCGTCACCGCGACCGGGTGCCGCTGGCGATACCTCGACACCGTCGAACGGGCGGCCGAGGTGCTCGCCGACAACCCGGCGCGGATGGTCATCGGCGGCTGGGCGGCACGCACCCACGAGACGGCGTGGTGGGAGGACCAGCGGCGCATGGGCGGTCAACTCATCGAACAGACGAACCAACTGGTCGACCTCTGCCGGCTCCTGGTCGGGGAGATCGCCCAGGCCTGGGCCGTCGGGCGACCGACCACGTGCCCCCCGGAACCCGACGCCGCCGACACCTCGGCGGTGTCCCTCCGGTTCGCCGGGGGAGCGGCGGGAAGCTTCGCCGCCACCCCCGCGCCGTCCCCCAACCCCCGCCCCGGTCTGCGCGTCGTCGCGGAAGGGCTCGCGCTCGACCTGCGCAGCACTCAGCTCCTCGTCGACCACGGTGGGCGGTGCGAGGTCCACGACGCCCAGGCCGACGCCGTGCTGCGCGCCGATCGCGACTTCGTCCGCGCCGTCGGAGGGGAGGAGAACCGGGTGCGCGCCCCCTACACCGAGGCCCTGCGCAGCCACCGCGTCGCCGTGGCCGTGGCCGAGGCGACCCGGACCGGGGGTGCGGCCGACCTCAGGTGGCACGCCCATGCCCACTGAGTCCTGGCCGGTGAGGTCCCTGGGGGTGCGGGCACCGGGCGTGCCCGACTTCTTCGACTCCGTCGAGGCGGCGCTGGGACCGGAGGAGTTCTGGGTCCGAACCCTGTTCAGCGGCCTCTCCTCGGGCGCGGAGGCGTCGTTCGTCGACGGGACCCACCCCTACCTGACGCACGGTTGGCACCGGGAACACGGCGTGTTCGTCCCCGGCGAGGCGGCGGTGGGATACCCGATCAGCCGCCTGGGGTTCATGGAGGTGGCCGAGGTCGTCGAGTCCCGCTCGCACGCGGTCCGACTGGGTGAGGTGCTGGCCATGTCCTACGGCCACCGCACCGGGCAGCGTTCCCGGCGGGACTACTTCTCGATGCCCGTGCCGCCGGACCTGGACCCCGTGCTGGGGATCTACCTGGCGAAACTGGGGCCGTTGTGCGCGAACGCGCTGCTGCACGCCGCGCCGGCTCCGGCGGCACGCCTGGGAGACGGGGTCCGGGACCGTGGCGTGCTGGTCACCGGCGCCGGCATGGTCGGCCTGCTGACCGCGCTCTTCGCCGCCCACCACGGCGCGGCCGTCGTCGTCGC
This sequence comes from Actinoalloteichus caeruleus, assembly GCF_049311605.1. Classification (NCBI taxonomy): domain Bacteria; kingdom Bacillati; phylum Actinomycetota; class Actinomycetes; order Pseudonocardiales; family Pseudonocardiaceae; genus Actinoalloteichus; species Actinoalloteichus caeruleus. Next base: position 3,350,427 of record NZ_CP186005.1, on the reverse strand, counting down.
CGACCGGGACCCGACCCGCCTGGCGGCGGCCCGTGGTCTCGGGCTGCCCACCGTCGACGAGGCGGAACTGCCTGCCTGGGAGTACTGCAAGAGCGCCTGGCGCCACAACACCGTCGAGCGGGGAGCCGACCTCGTCTTCCAGTGCCGGGGCACGGGGGAGAGCCTCGCCACCGCGCTCCGCTCGGTCCGCCCACAGGGCACGGTCATCGACCTCGCCACCTACCGCGACGGCCTGACCGACGTGGACCTCAGCCAGGAGTTCCACCACAACGGTCTGGTCCTCCGCGGCGTCCGCAGCGGCAGGTTGCCCGTGGGGACAGGGGCGGTGTGGGACCGTTCGAGACTGGCGGAGGAGACGGTGCGGTTGCTGCGCGCGCACGGTCCGGCGGTGCGGGAGCACGCGATCACCCACGTCGTCCCGTTCGCCCACGGCGTGGAGGCGCTGTCGGCGGTGGCGGACCGGCGGGTTCCGACCGTCCAGGTGGTGCTCGAGTTCTGACGCCGCGGGAGGGCGAACTCCCGGTGGCGACCGGTCAGGGCCCGGGGCGGACGGCGTTGCTCGAGACCCGGCCACCCCGTGCCCTCGGGTGGTGCCGCCCGCGCCCCGGGATCCGTGGGGCACGTTCCCCAGCTCAGTTCATCCACGTGGGTCACTTCAGTGCGAACCGAACCCATCCGTCCCGGCGACGACCCTCCCACCACCCCGACCAACCCCCGACCCCGGTGTCGGGGATCGGCCTCAGCCCCGGGGGCGCAGCCCGGTCAGGCTGGGTGGGAGATCAGTGCTGTGCACCACCCCTAGCTGTTGGGTGGCCCTGGTGAGCGCGACGTAGAGGTCGTTCAGGCCCCGGGCCGAACCCGCGAGGATCTCGGCGGGCTCCACGACCAGCACGGCGTCGAACTCCAGGCCCTTCGCCTCACCCACCGTCAGGACCGTCACCCTGCTGGTCAGCGCCTCCGGGCCGCCCTCGCCGGTCGCCGCGTCCGGTACCACCGCGTGGACGGCGCTGCCCACCTCCGCCAGGAGCGCGGGCGGGGTCAGGACGGCGACCAGGCCGTCGCCGACCTCCTCCACCTGGGCCGCGGTCAGCGCCGCCACCCGCTCGGCCAGCTCGGCGCCGGGTACCCGGGTGCTCCACGGGTGGGAACCGGTCTCCCGTACCGAACTGGGTGCCTCCAACGCCGGGTCGATCGCGGTGAGGACCTCCGCCGCGACGGCCATGATCTCGACCGGAGTCCGGTAGTTCACGGTGAGCTGTTCCAGCCGCCACCGGTCGTTGACGTAGGGGTCCAGGACGGCTCCCCACGAGCTCGTACCGGCCGCGTCGCCGGTCTGGGCGACGTCCCCGACCAGTGTCATGGACTTGCTCGGGCAGCGGCGCATCAGCATCCGCCACGCCATGTCGGAGAGCTCCTGGGCCTCGTCGACCACGACGTGGCCGTAGGTCCAGGTCCGGTCGGCGGCGGCGCGTTCCGCGGTGGTCTCGAACCGCCGTTCCTCGTGGCGGTCGGCCAGCAGGCGCGCGTCGACGATGTCGGTGGCGCGCAGCAGCTCGGGGTCCAGCTCCTCCTCAAGCTCCAGGATCTCCAGGACGCCCTGGGCGTAGGCGAGTTCCCGCCGCCGCTGGCGCGCCTCCCGTTTCCTGGCGGCCCTGTCGTCCTTGCCGAGGAGTTCGGCCGCCTCGTCGAGCAGCGGGACGTCCGCCGGCGTCCAGCCCCCGGCCTTGGGCCGCAGCAGCATGGCCCGTTCCTCGTCGCTCAGCTTCGGCGTGGCACGCCGCAACCGGTCGGGTGAGGAGAACAGGTCGGAGAGGAGCCGCTGCGGGGTGAGGGTGGGCCAGAGCTCGTCCAGCGTCCTCCTCAGCTCGGTGTCCTCCTCCAACTCGGCCCTGATGTCGGTGAGGTCGCCCCGTTCGAGCAGGTGGCTGCCCAGCCGGTCGGCCATCTGCCTGGCGAGCGCGGCGATGACCTCGCGGACGAAGATCTCCTTCGCCTCGTTGTGCGGCCGGCGGGAGCGGCGGGCGCGGGTCCTGGCCTGCGTGACGATGGTCTTGTCCAGGACCACGGGCTCCATCTCCACGGTCAGCTCGACGGGCTGCCGGGGTACGAGCTGGCGGTCCTTGATCGCCTTGGCGACGACCTTGGCCATCTCCCCTCGGCCTTTGATCTCGGCGGCCTCGGGGGACTCGCGTCGGGTCGCGCTGATGCCGGGGTACAGCTCGGCCACCGTGGCCAGCAGCACGCCGGTCTCACCGAGCGAGGGCAGCACCTGCTCGATGTAGCGCAGGAAGGTGGGGTTGGGGCCGACGACGAGGGTGCCGCGCTTGGCGAGCTGGTCGCGGTAGGTGTAGAGCAGGTAGGCGGTGCGGTGCAGGGCGACGGCGGTCTTGCCGGTTCCCGGACCGCCCTGCACGACCAACACCCCGTTGCGCGAGGAACGGATGATGCGGTCCTGCTCCTGCTGGATGGTCGCGACGATGTCCTTCATCCGCCCCGTCCGGCTCTCGTCGAGCGCGGCGAAGAGCGTCGCCTCGGCGGTGAGCGAGGAGGAGGGCCGGTCGCCTCGTGCGGCCGTGACGTCCAGGACCTCGTCGTCGACCGCCTTCACCGTCCGCGCGACGGTGCGGATGTGCCGGCGCTTCAGCACACCCTCGGGGGAGGCGGCGGTGGCGGTGTAGAAGGGGCGAGCGGCGGGGGCGCGCCAGTCCATCAGGAGCGGGGCGTACTCGTTGCCCTCGTCGAACAGGCCCAACCGACCGATGTAGTTGCGCTCACCGGTGTCCAGGTCGAGCCGTCCGAAGCACAACCCGTCCTCGACCTCCCGGAACCGGGACAGCCGCTCCGCGTACATCCCCGCCGACACGTCGCGTTCCCAGCGTTCCTGCGGGTTCTCCGGGTCGTTCTCCCGCAGGACCGTGGCATGTTTGTCGGAGGCCTCGTAGCGGAGCGCGTCGAGTCGCCCGTAGAGCATGGACACGTAGTCCTGTTCCGCGCGGAGCTCGGCTTCCCTGCCGTCGGTGTCCGCGTGACGCGAGGTGCTTGACAACGGTCTCCGTCCCTTGCTAGTTTGTCAGGGCGTTGCCCTCAACGCTCCACTTCCTGCTGTGCAGGGTGTTGAATCTTAGCAGAGGGCGTCCACGCTTCGAACCTCGCTGTCATCCGCGTGTTCCGAATGACTCAACCTCCCTCCTCGCGTTCCCGTCGGAACGTCCACGGCGTCGTGCGGGTAATGCCCTGACGAGCCGGGTAACCCCCGACTGTTCGGACGGCGACACCAGGCAGGAGGTGGGGCGGATGCGACACGACGAGTTCATCGGCGCCGTGCAACACCGGGCGCGCCTGTCCAGTCGGGGGCAGGCCGAAGGTGTCACCCGGGCGACCCTGGAGACCCTGGGCGAACGGATACCCGAACCGCAGGCCGAACACCTGGCGGCCCAACTACCCCGGGAGATCGCGGTGAGCCTCCGCCGCACGATCACCATGGGGGGTGCCGGGTCGGGCGAGCGGTTCGACCTGGACGAGTTCACCCACCGGGTGGCCCGCCGCGCCGGGGTGGACCCGCCCAAGGCGGTCTACGACGCCCGGGTGGTGCTGGAGGTCCTCGGCGAGGCCACGCAGGGGGAGACGCTGCACCGCGTCCGCGACTCCCTGCCCGAGGAGATGCGTGGCCTCATCGACTCGGGGAGCAGCGGCCGGATGACCTGAGCGATGAGCCGCCTCGCGGCGGGTGAGCGGTCCCGTTCCCGCGTGGATGCTGGTTGAATGGTGCGCCATCGAACGAGGGTGCGCCGTCGACACCTCCGGCGCGGAGCACGAGGACGGGAGACGAGAGTGCCCAGACCGCGACTGCCGGAGACACTCCCCGGGCGCCTGTTGCTGGCATGCTGCGACATCCGGTCGAACCGGTTGGACAGCAGGCAGGTTGTCGGCTACCTGCTGCGCGCCGGGGCGCTCACCGAGCTCCTGCTGGCCGGCCGGCTCGTGGACTCCCGGGGACGCGCCTCGTGCCTGCGGGCCCAGGCCACCGGTGACCCGTTCCTGGACGGCGTCCTGCGGGAGATCGCCCAGGAGCGCCCGCGTGCCTGGAAGGCGTGGGTGCGTCGGCGGCCCCGCCCGGCGGTGGACGAGGTCGTGGGAGGGCTCGAGGAGCGCGGCTACCTGCGGCGTCGTCGCGAGTTCGCGCTGGGTGTCCTCCCCGTCGAACGGGTCGTCGTAGAGGACGGGGACACGGTGACCTCGCTGCGCCGTCGAGTCGTCGAGGTGCTGACGGGGACCGAACCCGTGGAGCGGGTGGACGCCCTCGACGCGGCGATGGTCTCGCTGCTGTCGGCGGGCTCCGTGACGTCGGTGGTCCCGCGCCGGGACAAGCGCCAGCACAAGCAACGCCTGGCGGCCCTCACCGAACGCAGTGGCGAGGCCGCGCCGGCACTGCGCACGGTGCTCGCGGACATCCAGGTGGCCGTCGCGACCGGTGCCGCGGTGGCCGTGCACGCGAGCTGAGTCGGGCCGACCGGGGGCGCACCTGGAGTGCACCGCCTCCTTCAGTGCGCACGGTTGCTTCAGTGTCAAGTGAAACCAACTCCACGTCACCATCACCTCCCAACCCCGAGAACCATCCCGCACCCCCACAACCCACCCCGTCGGCCCGCACCAGGGGCGGCGGCCGCCGCGGGAGGAACCGGCCAGCACCCCGGTTCTCCCCGCCCTCCGAGACGAGGCACGATCCACATCACCATGAGACTCAACGACCTGCTGCCGAACGACCCCGACCCCGACACGCTCTTCGAGTCCTTCGCGACCTGGGCCTCCGAGCGGGGGACCGAGCTCTACCCGGCCCAGGAGGAAGCGCTCATCGAGGTCGTCTCCGGGGCGAACGTCATCCTGAACACCCCGACCGGGTCCGGCAAGAGCCTCGTCGCGGTCGGCGCCCACTTCACCGCGTTGGCCGGGGGCGTCCGCAGCTTCTACACCGCCCCGATCAAGGCTCTCGTCTCGGAGAAGTTCTTCGACCTGTGCGCGATCTTCGGGCCGGAGAACGTCGGCATGATGACCGGCGACAGCAGCGTGAACGCCGACGCGCCGATCATCTGCTGCACGGCGGAGATCCTCGCCAACATCGCCCTGCGGGACGGGGACCGCGCCGACGTCGGCCAGGTCGTGATGGACGAGTTCCACTTCTACTCCGAGCCGGACCGCGGGTGGGCCTGGCAGGTGCCCATCCTCGAGCTGCCCCAGGCCCAGTTCCTGCTGATGTCGGCCACCCTCGGCGACGTGAGCAGGTTCGAGGCGGACCTGACCAGGCGCACCGGCCGGCCGACGGCCGTGGTCGCCTCGGCGGAGCGTCCGGTGCCGCTGTTCTTCCGCTACGTGACGACCCCCCTGCACGAGACGATCAGCGAGCTGCTGTCCACCAACGACGCCCCCGTCTACGTGGTGCACTTCGCGCAGGCGGCGGCGCTGGAACGGGCGCAGTCGCTGATGAGCATCAACGTGTGCACCAAGGCGGAGAAGGCCGCGATCGCCGAGATGCTCGGAGGGTTCCGGTTCGCCCCCGGCTTCGGCAAGATCCTGTCGCGCCTGGTGCGGCACGGGATCGGCGTGCACCACGCGGGCATGCTGCCCAAGTACCGGCGGCTGGTGGAACAGCTGGCCCAGGCCGGCCTGCTCAAGGTCATCTGCGGCACGGACACGCTCGGCGTCGGCATCAACGTGCCCATCCGCACCGTCGTGTTCACCGCTCTGAGCAAGTACGACGGCGTGCGGACCAGGATCCTTCGCGCCCGCGAGTTCCACCAGATCGCGGGACGGGCGGGGCGAGCGGGTTACGACACGATCGGCACCGTGGTCGTCCAGGCGCCCGACCACGTCGTCGAGAACGAGAAGGCGCTGGCCAAGGCGGGCGACGATCCCAAGAAGCGGCGCAAGGTCGTGCGGAAGAAGCCGCCGGAGGGGTTCGTCACCTGGAGCGACGCGACCTTCAAGAAGTTGACCGAGGCGCAGCCCGAGCCGTTGCACTCCAGCTTCCAGGTCAGCCACTCGATGCTGCTCAACGTCATCGACCGCCCCGGTGACGCCTTCGCCGCGATGCGCAAGCTGCTGGAGGACAACCACGAGGACCGCCGTCGGCAGCTCCGCCACATCCGGCGGGCCATCGCGATCTACCGCGCCCTGCTCGCGGCCGGTGTCGTCGAACGGCTCGACGAGCCGGACGAGCACGGCCGGCGGGTCCGGTTGACCGTGGACCTCCAGTTCGACTTCGCCCTCAACCAGCCGCTGTCGCCCTTCGCGCTGGCCGCCATCGAGCTCCTCGACCGCGAGGCCCCCGGCTACGCGGTGGACGTGGTCTCGGTCATCGAGGCCACGCTCGACGACCCCCGGCAGGTGCTCTCGGCCCAGCAGTTCAAGGCCAGGGGAGAGGTGGTCGCGGAACTCAAGGCCGAGGGGGTCGAGTACGAGCAGCGGATGGAGCTGCTGGAGGAGGTCACCCACCCCAAGCCGCTCGCCGAGCTCCTCGACGCCGCCTTCACCACCTACCGTCGCGGGCACCCGTGGGTCGCCGACCACGAACTGTCCCCGAAGTCGGTGGCCAGGGACATGTACGAGCGCGGCATGGACTTCGCCGACTACGTCGCCTTCTACGGGCTCGCGCGCTCGGAGGGACTGGTCCTGCGGTATCTCGCCGACGTCTACAAGGCCCTGCGGCAGACCGTGCCGGAGGACGCCAAGACCGAGGAGCTCAACGACTTCGTGGAGTGGCTGGGGGAACTGGTCCGCCAGGTCGACTCCAGCCTGCTCGACGAGTGGGAACGGCTGGTCAACCCGGTCGAGGTGGGCGAGGCCGCCGCCCCGGTCGTCGAGCACACGGCGCCGCCGGTCACGGCGAACCGGAGGGCGTTCCGCGTGCTGGTGCGCAACGCGCTCTTCCGCCGGGTGGAACTCGCCGCCCGCCGCCGGTACCACGAGCTGGGCGAGCTCGACGGCGGCGCGGGGTGGACCGCCGAGGCCTGGCGGGACGCCCTCGAGCCCTACTTCGAGGAACACGACGAGATCGGCACCGGTCCCGACGCCCGGGGGCCGGCTCTGCTGGTCATCACCGAGGAACCCGGTCGGTGGCTGGTCCGGCAGATCTTCGACGACCCCGCCGGCGACCACGACTGGGGGATCAGCGCCGAGGTGGACCTGGCGGCCTCCGACGAGGAGGGAACGGCGGTCCTCACGGTGACCTCGGTCGACCAGCTCTGACCTGGTGACGGCGCCGCCTCCGGTGGGCGGCGCCGCACGACCGGGCCGCTCCGGCCCCGGTCTCCCTCGGGCCCCAGCCCGAGTGCGGCGGTCGTGTGGCCAGGTCACCAGGGTGTCCCGCCGGACGAGGGGTCCGGGCCGGGCCGTCCGCCCGCCCGTCGACGGGCGGCGCGGGGCAGGTCAGATCAGACGTCGAGCAGGGCGACGATGCGCTGGGCGGCGTCCATCATGTGTTCGCGCACGACCTCCCGCCCCCGGGCGGCGTCGCCCGCCTCGATGGCGTCGACGATCGGCTGGTGCCGGTTCCAGTCCATGTTGCGCAACGCCAGCTCGGGCCCAGCCCTGGTGATCGTGGCCCTGGTGAGGCCGGAGATGTGCGACCAGGACTGAGCGAGCGTGGAGTTCCCGGTGAGCTCGCACATCCGGGTGTGCAGGGCGAGGTCCGCCTCGGCGAGGTCGTCCAGGTCGTCACCGGCATCGCGGAGGTCGGCGAGAGCGGCGCGCAGTTCGCGGACGATCTCGGTCCTGTCGGGGGCGGAGCACAGCGTCTCGACCGCCAGGGCCTCCAGCGCCCCCCGGACCGCGAAGATGTCCATCACCTCGGACCGGGTGAGGGCACGGACGAGTAAACGGCCCCGTTCGTCGGCGGCCACCAGCCCCTCCTGCTCCAGGTGCCGCAGGGCCTCGCGCAACGTCCCTCTGGACACCGACAGCGCCTTGCTGAGCTCCGTCTCGATCAGGCGGGTGCCCGGGGCCAGCTGGCCGCTGCGGATCGCCTCCCGAAGTCGTCGCAGGCTCTGTTCGCGCAGCGTCTGTCGCTCGACCCCGGTCAGAGCTGGAACGTCCAGTGACACGTGTGCTTCTACCCCCTCGCGCCGATGAGCGATCTCAACCTTAGCGGACATGTTGGCATCAAATTTCGGTTGACTGTTGACGGTCGACAGAACGAGGACGTTTACTGTGCGCCACACGTCCGGGTGGAGGTAACTCAATGGTTCCAATGGAGGAGCCGGGCAGCAAACACGGTGCGTCAGTGACGTCCCCGAGGCTGGGCTGCTCGACGATCTCGTTCCGTCGCCGCGCGCTGCCGGAGGCCCTCGCGCTCATCGTCTCGCTCGGCATCGAGGGCATCGACCTGGGCGGCCTGCCCGGCGTGTGCGACCACGTGCCGACCCCGCTGGTCGACGAGGGGCCGGGCATCGCCGACGCCGTGCTCGCGAGCGGCCTGGCCACCTGGGGCCTGAACGTCGACCCCGGTCCGCTCAACGACCCCGCCCTGGACCACGACACGCTGGTCCGGCGGGCGACGCCGCTGGTCGAGCTCGCCTCCCGACTGGGCAGCCTGCTCATCGTCCCCTGCGGCGCCCAGTCCCGATCCCCCTTCACCACCGAGACCGAGGACCTCCGCCGGATCGCCGACAACCTCGCGGTCCTCGCCGACCTCTCCTCGGCCTCCGGGGTCCGCCTCGTCACCGAGGGCCTGCACCACTTCCGGTTCTGCCACTCCGAGGACCGCGCGCTGGCCCTGCTCGAGCTGGTACCCACCGAGGTCGCCGGCTTCGTCTACGACGTCAGCCACGTCGTGGCCAGCGGTACCGACGAGATCGCCTTCGCCGACCAGGTGGCGGACCGGACCGAGCACGTCCACCTGCGCGACGCCGTTCCCGAGACCGCCAGCGGCCCCGGCGACATCAACCTGAGCATCGGGCGAGGGCGCGCCGACTTCGCGCGACTCGTCGAGACGCTGGAGGGCCGGGGCTACCAGGGGCGGTACGTCCTCGAACTCGAGACCCACGACGTCGACGAGGCCGACCGGGTCCCGGTGGCCGCCCAGGCCCGGGACACCATCGCCGGCCTCCTCACCTGACCTCGGGCCCCCGGGCACCGCACGCGACAACGAGTGAACACCCGTAGGAGAAACACCGTGAGCCAGAACAGCACCCGCACCGCGATCATCACCGGCGCCGGTTCCGAGCGCGGAATCGGCCGGGAGACCGCCCGGCACCTGGCGGCCGCCGGCTTCGCCGTCGCCGTGCTGGACATCGACGGGGCCGCCGCCGCCCGCACCGCGACGCTGATCAGCGAGGAGTACGGGGTGCCCGCCGTCGGCGTCGCCGCCGACGTCACCGACCGGGGCGCTGTCGACCGTGCCATCACCGAAGTGGAGGACTCGGACCTGCCGCCGGTCGCCGCGCTGGTGAACAACGCCGGCATCACCCGGCCGACCCGGTTCCTCGACATCGACGACGCCGAGTGGGACCTGGTGTTCAAGGTGAACGTGACGGGGACCTACCTGGTCACCCAGCGGGTGCTGCCCGGGATGATCGAGCGGGGCTACGGCCGGATCGTCAACCTGTCCTCGGTCTCGGCGCAACGCGGCGGCGGCGTGTTCGGTGGCTCGCACTACTCGGCGGCCAAGGCCGCCGTGCTCGGCCTGACCAAGGCCCTCGCCCGGGAGGTCGGGCAGCACGGCGTCGTCGTCAACGCCGTCACCCCGGGCCTGATCGACACCGACATCACGGCCGGGGCGATGACGCCGGAGCGCAAGGCGCGGATCGTCGCCGACATCCCCGTGGGCCGCAACGGCCGCACCGAGGACGTCGCCGCCACCATCGCGTTCCTCGCGGGCGAGAACGTCGGCTACATCACCGGCGGCACCTTCGACATCAACGGTGGCTCGCACATCAACTGACCCACGCCGGTCCTCCCCGGTCCGCCGTCGGGCCCCGCGCCCGACCGACCCCGCCGCCGACGTCGCGGCTGACTTCCATCCAGCTGACCTCAGCGACATCTGACTCAGCGACACACAAGGAGGTGTGTGGCACGGTGCGAGCCACCCAGAAACCGAGCGCGAAGCGCTGGCGGCGGGCGCTGTGGGCGTTCCCGCTCGCGGCGGCGCTCCTGGCGAGCGGCTGTGGGGTCGGCGACGACTCCCGGCGCCTGCTGCTCGGGCACGGCGCGGCGCCAGGCAACCCACGCGCCGAAGCGGCCGAACGGTTCAGCCAGATCGTGGGCGAGAAGTCCTCGGAACGGCTCCGCGTCCAGGTCTTCGGCTCCGAACAGCTCGGCTCCGACTCGGAGATGATGGTGTCCATCGCCTCGGGCACCCTGGACATGACCGTCAACTCCCAGGGCCCGCTGGCCACCAGCGTCCCCGAGCTCACCCTCGTGGGCCTGCCCTTCCTCTTCGACACCCCCGAGCACGCCTACGAGGTGCTCGACGGCCCGGTCGGCGACGAGTTCGCCGAGATGGCCGAGGAGAAGGGCTACAAGGTCCTGGCCTGGTGGGACAACGGGATCCGCCACGTCACCAACAGCCGGCGCGCCGTCGAGGACTCCTCGGACCTGGCCGGGCTGAAGATCCGCACCCCGGACGACGGCATGACCATCGACATCTTCGGCACCCTCGGGGCCAACCCGACGCCGATGGCCTTCGGGGAGCTCTACCTGGGCTTGCGGCAGGGCGCCGTGGACGGCCAGGAGAACCCGCTGGTCAACATCGAGGCCTCGAACCTGCACGAGGTGCAGACCCACCTGACCCTCAGCGGGCACAAGTACGAGGTCACGCCCTTCGTGGTGAGCACGCAGACCTGGACGTCGCTGTCCGAGGAGGACCAGCGGCTGCTCCAGGACGCGGCGATCGAGGCTCGGGACCACCAGCGCCAGCTGATGGCCGAGCAGACCGACCGCATCCTCGCCGAGTTCCAGGACTCCATGCGGGTCACCGAGATCGACCGCGACGAGTTCCGCGCCGCGACGGACAGCGTGTACGAGCGCTGGGAGGAGCGGTACCCCGAGGTGTTCGAACGGCTGGTCCAGGCCGTGGAGGACACCCGTCCCAGCGAGGTGTCCCATGACTGAACAACCAGCCGGCGAGGGCCGGGAGGCGACCTCCCCCACCCCGGACGGCGACACGGCGACGCCACCCAGGCTGTTCGCGGAGGGCAGCGTCGAGGAGCGGGTCAACCGGGCCCTGACCATGGTCGGTTCCGCCATCGCCGTGGCCTCGATCAGCGTGATCGGTCTCGTGCTCGTCGTCGGGGTGGCGCTGAGGTACTTCATGAACAGCAGCGCCGACTACGCGACGGAACTCCCGACCTACCTGTTCCCGTGGTTGATCTCGGGCGGCGTCATCGCCGCCATGGGCCGGGGCGGTCACCTGGCCGTGGACTTCTTCGTGGCTCGCATGGCGCCGGCCCGTGCCCGGGTGGTCGACATCGCCGCCTGGGGGTTGTCCACGGTAGTGCTGATCATCCTGACCTTCGTCAGCCTGCGGCTGCTCGCCCCGCTCACCGCCCAGGTCACGCCGATCCTGGGGTGGCCGGTGGTCGGTAGTTTCGCCGGCTTCGCGCTGGCCGTCGTCGCGCTCACCGTGCAGTGCGGGTGCCGGCTGGTCTCCAGCATCCGGATCGGTCCGGTGCACGCCCAGGTCACCACCGCCGGAGGTGCCGCATGATCGAGGTGGGCATCACCTTCCTGGTCTTCTTCGTCCTGCTCGCCGTGAGCGTCCCCGTGGCGTTCTCGATCCTCACCGCGACCGTCGTGGGGCTGTTGCTGATCGGCGACTTCCCCCTCCAGATCGTCGCCCAGACCGCGTTCTCGCCCAGCACCGACTTCATGCTGCTGGCGATCCCGTTCTTCATCCTCACCGGCGACCTGCTGGCGGGCGGGAAGCTCGGGCAACGGGCGATCGGGCTCGCCACCAGGGTCATCGGGCGGTTCCGGGGCGGCCTCGGCCACGCCTCGATCGCCACCAGCCTGGCGTTCTCGGGTGTGTCCGGTTCGGCCGTCGCCGACGCGTCCGGGCTCGGCAACGTCCTCATCCCCTGGACGAAGCGGGAGGGTTACCCGGCGCCGTTCGCGGCGGCCGTGAACTCCTCCACGTCCATCATCGGGGTCATCCTGCCCCCGTCCATCCCGCTGATCCTGTACGCCTCGGTCTCCGGTGCCTCGGTGGCCGCGCTGTTCATCGCCGGCATCGTGCCGGGCATCCTGCTGGCGTTGGCCTACGTGGTCGTCTGCTGGTGGGTGGCCTGGCGCAAGGACTACCCGCGCAAGAAGGTGAAGCTGAGCTGGAGCGGTGTCCTGAAGGACATCGTGGTCATCACCCCGGCCATCCTGCTGCCGATCATCCTGATCCGCGTGGTCCTCTTCGGTGGCATCGCCACGGTCACCGAGGTCGCGGTCCTGGCCGCGCTGTACGCGGTCCTCGTCCGGCTGGTGATCTACCGGGACCTCACCCTGCGGATGCTGACCAAGTCGTTGGTGAACACCGCCGCCGCCACCGGCGTGGTGATGCTGCTGATCATGGTCTCCTCGTCGCTGAGCTGGCTGCTCACCGTCGAGGAGGTACCGCCGAAGCTGGCGACCTTCTTCCTGGACAACGTCAGCAGCGCGGTCCTCATCCTGCTGATCATGAACGTGATCATGCTGGTCGTCGGGGCCTTCCTGGACATGTCGCCGGCCATCCTGCTGCTGACGCCGGTGCTGCTCCCGCTGGCAGCCGGTATCGGGCTCGACCCGGTCCACCTCGGCATCATCGTGGTCCTGAACCTGGCGATCGGCCTGTTCACCCCGCCGGTGGGTACCACGCTCTACATCTCCACCTCGATCGCGGGGATCAAGATCGAACGCACGGTCGTGGCGCTGGTCCCCTTCTACCTGGCGGCGCTCGCCGTCCTCGCGCTGGTCACCTACGTGCCCGCACTCATCATCACCCCGTGACCGGAGAGGAAGGATTTTCGTGACACGCCTGTTCAACGACCCAGCGAGCTTCGCGGAGGACGCGCTCGCCGGGTTCTGCGACCTCCACTCCGACCGGGTCCGCCCGGTGGAGGGCGGAGTGGTCCGCGCCTCGGACACCCCGGAGGGGAAGGTGGCGGTCGTCGTCGGCGGTGGCTCCGGGCACTACCCGGCGTTCTGCGGCGTCGTCGGCCCCGGTTTCGCCGACGGTGCCGTGGTCGGCAACGTCTTCACCTCGCCATCCGCCCAGCAGGCCTACGACGTCGCGCGGGCGGCCAACCGAGGAGGGGGCGTCCTCTTCAGCTACGGCAACTACGCGGGCGACGTGCTGAACTTCGGCGCCGCCCAGGAACGGTTGCGGGCGGAGGGTGTCGACACCCGCACCGTCGTCGTCACCGACGACATCGCCTCGGCCCAGCCGGGGGAGGAGACCCGCAGGCGCGGCATCGCCGGTGACTTCGTCGTCTTCAAGGTCGCCGGCGCCGCCGCCGAGGCGGGGTACTCCCTCGACGAGGTGGAACGGGTGGCCGCGGCGGCCAACGCCGCCACCCGCACGCTCGGCGTGGCCTTCGACGGGTGCACCCTGCCCGGTCAGGATGGCCAGCTGTTCACCGTCCCCGCCGGGAAGATGGGGCTCGGCCTGGGCATCCACGGCGAACCAGGCGTGTCCGAGGTGGACCTCCCCACGGCGTCGGAGCTCGCGGACACCTTCGTCGACGGGGTCCTCGCCGAGACACCCTCGGGTGCCGGGAACCGGGTGGGCGTCATCCTCAACGGACTGGGCCGCACCAAGTACGAGGAACTCTTCGTCGTGTGGACCCGGGTCGCCGCCCGGCTCAGGGCGGCCGGCCTGGAACTGGTCGACCCGGAGGTCGGGGAACTGGTCACCAGCCTCGACATGGCCGGTGCCTCGCTGACGCTGGTCTGGTTGGACGAGGAGCTCGAACGCCTGTGGCGGGCCCCCGCCGACAGTCCCGCCTACCGCAAGGGGACCGGCGAGGTCCCCCGCGCCCCGGCGGAGCTGTTCGCCGCCAACCGGCACGCCGACACCGGTCCCGGCGACCAGCCGCGAGGCACGGCGGTGCGAGCCACCCCCGAGTCGCGGGAGTTCGCCGGCACCGTGGTCGAGGTGCTCGAGGCGGTGCGCGCCGCGATCGAGGCGGCGGAGGACGAACTGGGTCGCATCGACGCCGTGGCCGGGGACGGTGACCACGGGCGGGGCATGGTCAAGGGCGTCACCGCCGCCGAGCCCGCCGCCCGCGCCGCCGTGGACCGCGGCGCCGGAGCCGCGTCCACGCTCGCCGAGGCGGGGGACGCCTGGGCGGCCCGTGCCGGGGGCACCTCGGGGGCGCTGTGGGGGGCCGGGCTCCGGGCCTTCGGTGCCGAGCTGGGGGACGACCGCGCCGTTGACCACGCCGCCGTCGTCGCCGGGGCGCGGGCGTTCCTGGAACGCGTCCGGCAACTGGGCGGGGCCGCCGTCGGTGACAAGACGATGCTCGACGCGCTGGTCCCGGCCGTGGAGGCCCTGGAGCGGAGCGGCGGTGCCGGGCGGGAGGCGTGGACGACCGCCGCGGCGGCGGCCACCCGGGCCGCCGAGGAGACGGCGAACCTGGTCCCCCGGGTCGGGCGGGCCAGGCCGTTGGCCGAACGCAGCGTGGGCACACCGGACGCCGGGGCCGTCTCGATGGCCCTCATCGTCCGAACCGTCGCGTCGATGGCGCGGACCGAGGGGGAAGGGAAACGGGCATGAGCGTGAACCCGGCGTGGAGGATCGTGGTCGGGGCGGACGACGCCGGCCTGGCCTACAAGGACGTGCTGAAGGAGGACCTGGCGGCCGACCCCCGGGTCGCGTCCGTGCGCGACGTGGGTGTCACCGAGGCGGACGGCACCGCCTACCCCAACATCGCCGTGGCGGCGGCCGAACTCGTCGCCCGGGGTGAGGCGGACCGGGCGCTGCTGGTGTGCGGCACCGGCCTCGGTGTCGCGATCAGCGCGAACAAGGTTCGCGGTATCAGGGCCGTCACCGCGCACGACAGCTTCTCGGTGGAGCGGTCCGTGCTGAGCAACGACGCCCAGGTGCTGACCTTCGGTCAACGGGTCGTCGGGTTGGAACTGGCCCGGCGGTTGGCCAGGGAGTGGTTGGGCTACCGGTTCGACCCGGCCTCCGCGTCGGCGGCCAAGGTCGCCGCGATCACCGACTACGAGGAGACCGGGAGCTGCTGACCACGTCATGGAAGGGGCGGCCGGCCCGGTGGGGCCGGCCGCCCCGGTGTTCGTGGTCCGGCGTGGTCGGGGCGGGTCACTCCGGTTCGTCGCGGCTGAGCAGGTGTTGGGTGAGCCAGGCCAGCCCTCGGTCCAGGCGTCGGAAGTAGGTGGCCCGGCTCAGGTGCAGTTGGCGGGCCACCGCGTGGTGTTCCTGGTGGCCCCGCAGGTAATAGGCCCGCAGGATCCGGCCGCACTGGGAGAGCACCGGGTCCTCGTGCTCGGCGAGGTCCCGGATCGAGGAGACGAGCTGGGACCGGAGTCCCTGGGGAGTCGGGTCGAGGGTCACCGCGAGCAGGGGGTTCCGCGCCAGTCCGGTGTCGTCGCGAAGGTGTTCCAGTGCCTGGCGTACCGCCCGGGTCCACCAGCGGCGGTCGGGCTCGTCCTGTCGGGGTGAGGTCAGGGCGGCCACCTTGTCGAGCCAGGCTGGTATTCCCTCCCAGGTGAAGCGTTCGTGGTAGAGCCTGGAGGCGCGGCCGCAGTCGTAGGGGTCGTGGCGGGTGTCTCCCCAGTAGTCGAACCCGAACGCCTGGACCAGATCCTGGTACTGCGGTGACGGGGTCGAGATCACCAGCCGTCCGCCGCTGATGCCCTCGGCGACGATGTGGCGGAGCAGGGCGGCGTGCGCCCCGGGGTGTTCGCAGACCGCCATGCCGGTGAAGACTCCTCCGCCGAGCATCCGAGTGGTGTGCTGCTGGGTCAGGGGTTCGATGACACCGAGCGCCTCGTCGGTGATCCGCGGCGTGTAGGTCATGCCCAAGGGGCGGTCGTCGGGCCCGCACACCAGGTGGAAACCGTCCGCCGTACTGGTCAACCAGCCGTCGAGCAGGCGCTCGCACCGCGCGGTCGCCACCCCGCGTCGGGCGGCCCACTGGCGCACCAGCTCGCCGATCCGGTCGTGGTCCCGGGGTGTGGCGCGCCGCACCCCGAACCCCTCTGCTCCCGGCGGGAACAGGGTCTCGCGCAGCAGCGGATGACCGGTGAGGAACAGGGCGTGTTCGGTCAGCGGACGCCGCGCCCCGCCCCGAGCCGAGTCCAACAGCCGGCGGTTGCGGGCGGCGGCCCTGGTCAGCGCCACCTGGTGGGCGACAGGGCGGCGCCACCGGTAGCTCAGGTCCAACAGCGTCCGGAACGGTTCCGCCACCGCCAGCCCCGAGGTGGTGGTGGTGACCAGGCTCAGGTCGGCCAGCGCGGAGAACCAGCCCTGCCCCCGCGGGCCCTCGACGAGTTCGCCGAGCAGTTCCTCGTCCCCGTGACCCACCACGGCCAGCGAGTCGAGGACGTCCCGAGCCCGGGAGGCCGCCCGCTCCCGTGCCAGCCGCCGCGACAGCTCCCGCAGCGCCCGGTCGGCCACCGCCCCCGGTGCCTCCGCGGGGACACCGGACAGCAGCGCCCGAGCCAGGCAGGCGGCCACCAGTGGGATCCCCCCGGCGAGGCCGGCCACCAGGTCCACCCCGGTTTCCAGGCCGAGAGCCCTGGCGTGGGACCGGATCTCCTCGTCGTTCCAGGGTGGGACCGGCACGGAGGTCAGCGGCCCGGCGGGGGACCGCGCCGGCACCAGGGGGCGACGGCTGGTGACCACCACCCGTGGCGCGTCGGAGCCGGCGCGGTCCAGTTCCTCCCGGACGGTTCGGGCGAGGCCGGGTCCCTCATCACCGTCGACGTACACGACGGGCCGGGCCGAGCCCAGCGCGCGTCGGACACCGACCCGCGCCCCGGCCCGTCGTGCCTCGATGACCGGCTCGCCCCGTGCGAGGAACGCCAGCAGCGTGCTCTTGCCCACCCCCAGCGGGCCGACGAGCGCGACGACGTGCCCGGGCCCGGCGTGCGCGAGCGCCCCGGACACCGCCGCGAGCGCACGGGACTGCCCCGCGGTCGGCCGCGTCCCCTCCCCGTCCCCCCAGTCCACGTCGCGCCTCCCTCCCGAGCGCGGGTGCGCCGCTCAGCTCTGATGTAGCCGCTGAGGCCCGGATCCGAGGGCGGAACGGGTCGCGATCACACGAAGGGAGGCAGCGGCGGGCCCGGGCGAACCGGACCCGCCGGGCGATCAGGCCGCCTCGCACACGTAGACGTGCACCACCCGACCGTCGGAGTAGATGAAGTACCCGGCGTACCGGCAGCTCTGCGCCACCATGTCCGCCTCCGCCTCGTCCACCAGGACGACCTTCGTGCCCGCCGTGGCCGGCGCGGCCGAGGCCATCGCGGGCGCCTGCACCGCCAGCATTCCTCCCAGCGCCAGCACGCCGGCGACCACCGCGGTACGCAGTCGACGAATCATGGAAACCCCCTCGTGTCGCTCCCGGGCCGGCGGTTCCCACCGTCAGGGCCGCGTGGGTGGCACCGGACCAGGTCGTTGGTGCCCTGACATCCCTGACGTTAGGAGTCCCGGCGCCCCGTGGAGTCTCACGTGCGTCTCACCCCGTTCCGCTGGAACCCGGCACGCCGGCGGCCCCGCCGGCGTGCCGGTCGTGGTGGGACGCCGTTGACCAGATCGGCCGGTGACTGCTACCCACGGTGTGGGTCGCGTCGCGGCGGGCGATCACCCTGGACGGAGTGGGGCACCTCGGCGTCGGCCACGGCGACCGGTGGTCGGCCGCCCGCCCCGGTACGACCACCCGGTGCGGGCACCGGGGAACGGGAAGGACCGGGACACGTATGGAACTGGCCATCAGGGGCGCGCTGGTCCTCGACGGAACGGGAGCACCGGGCACGCGTGCGGACGTGCTCGTCCGCGACGGCCGCATCGTCGACATCGGACCACCGGGCCGGCTGACCGCATGCCGCCAGCTCGACGTCGACGGTCTGGTCCTGGCCCCGGGCTTCATCGACATGCACTCCCACTCCGACCTGCGCGTCCTCGCCGAGCCCGACCACCTGGCCAAGGTGTCGCAGGGCGTGACCCTGGAGGTCCTCGGGCAGGACGGCCTGTCCTACGCCCCGGTGGACGCCGAGGCCCTGGACGCGCTGCGGGTCCAGCTCGCCGGGTGGAACGGTGATCCGGCCGGTTTCGCCTGGACCTGGCGGTCGGTGGGTGAGTACCTGGACCGCCTCGACCGCGGTGTCGCCACCAACGTCGCCTACCTGGTCCCGCAGGGCACGTTGCGGATGCTGTGCGTGGGCCACGACGACCGGCCCGCCAGCCCCGCCGAGATCCACGACATGCGGCGGCTGCTCGACACCGCGCTGAGCGAGGGCGCCGTCGGGATGTCCTCCGGGCTCACCTACCCGCCCGGCATGTTCGCCAGCACCGACGAACTGGTCGCGCTCTGCGAGGTCGTCACCGGCCACGGCGGCTACTACGCCCCCCACCACCGCGGTTACGGTGCCGGGGCACTGGAGGCCTACGCGGAGGTGGTCGACATCGGAGCACGGGCCGGGTGCGCCGTGCACCTGACCCACGCGACGATGAACTTCGAGGTCAACCGGGGCCGCGCGGGGGAACTCCTGGCCCTGGTCGACCGGGCCCTCGCCTCGGGCCTCGACGTCAGCCTCGACACCTACCCGTACCGGGCCGGCAGCACCTCCCTGCACGCCCTGCTCCCCAGCTGGGCCGCGGCCGGCGGCGTGCACGCCATCCCGCACCTCCTCCGTGACGTCGAGCGGCGTGCCGCCGTCCTCCACGCGCTGGAGGTCGAGGGGTCCGACGGCTGCCACGGCGTCCCGGTCGACTGGGACACCATCGAGATCAACGGCGTCGCCGACACCGCCGCCCACGGTCACCTGGTGGGGCACACCGTCGCGGCCTCGGCGCGCGGGCTCGGTCGCCCCGCCGGCGAGCTGTACCTGGACGTCCTGCTCGCCGACCGACTGGGCACGACCTGCCTGATGCACGTCGGGCACGAGGACAACGTCCGGGAGATCATGCGCCACCCGAGGCACACGGTGGGCAGCGACGGCATCCTCGTGGGCGCGAGACCCCATCCGCGCGCCTGGGGCACGTTCCCCCGCCTGCTGGGCCGCTACGTCCGGGAATGGGGGGTGCTCGGGCTGGCGGAGTGCGTGGCCCGCATGACCGGCCGCGCCGCCGACCGGATCGGACTGCGCGACCGGGGCCGCATCCGGCGGGGGAACGCCGCGGACCTCGTGCTCTTCGACCCCCGCACCGTGCTCGACGCGGCGACGTTCGCCCAACCCCGCACGCCGGCCGTGGGAATCCCCTGGGTGCTGGTCAACGGGGTCCCGGTCATCGCGGACGGCCGGCGCACCGACGCGCTCCCCGGCCGCGCCCTGCGGCGCGAGGGTGCTCTCGTGGTCGCGCGCGGGGGCAGCTGAACCGCCCCGATGCCCTGCCGGCACGGGTGCCGTGTCCGAGCCGACCCCCCGGGGGTGGGAGACCCGTCGGGTGGGGGACCGTCGGGTGCGGGCGGACGGGCGCGGGGTGCGCCGCCACGAGGGACGGGCGCCAGAGCGCGGGGAACGTGGCAGGGAACCCACCACCCCGTACCCGAGCGGGCGTCGTCACGGGCGGGCGTCGGGGACGGCGCGACGGCGGAGCACCAGGCCCACCCCGGCGCTCCACCAGGAGGAGGCGGGCCCGCCGACACCGAACGGCCCAGTCCGACAAGATGTCCGGTCGATTGCGCCGAAATGGTCTATACCACATCCTCGGTGCCCGTGCAGACTGGGTGGACCCGAGGCGGCGACCGCCGCCCGGCGAGGTGACACCAGGCCGTCCACCACCCGACCCATGACCACGGTCCGATCCGCGTACCGCTCACACCCGGCGCGACGACCAGGGAGGGGCGCACGATGTCCGCCGAAACCAACCGACGACGGTTCCTGCTGACGACGAGTGCCGCGGTCGGCGCGGCCCTCCTGCCCATCCACCACGGCGCGGCGGGAGCGGCAGCGGGAGCGTCCGCCCCGGCGGGCACCGGTGCCGACCCGACGCTGACCCCGGTCTACCTGGGAGGATTCTCCTGGACCCACCCGCCCGGCGGCGACCTGGAGATCGCCGGGTACGACCAGGGAACCGGTGAGCTGGCGCGGAGTTCCACCGTCGGCGGGGTCCCCGACCCCTCGTTCCTGGCCTTCTCCCCGAGCGGGCGTTTCCTCTACGCCACCAACGAACTCGTCCCCGAGGGCCGGGTCACCGCCCTGAGCCTGGCCAACCCACACCGGCCCACCGTGCTGAACTCCGAACCCACCCACGGCGCGGGACCCACCCACCTCAGCGTGACCTCGGACGGCCGGTTCCTGCTGACCGCCAACTACACCGACGGCTCCGTGGTGGTGCACCCGCTGGGAGCCGACGGGCGGCTCCGCCCGGCCACCCACCTCGTCCGCCACCCCGGCGGAACCCGAGACCCGCACGCCCACCAGATCCTCCCGGACCCCAGCGGCCGCTGGGTACTCGCGGTCGACCTCGGCGCCGACGCCGTGTTCGTCTACACCCTCGACGCCCGGGCGGGGCGACTGCGCGCGCACCAGCGGTGCGACCTGCCGCCGGGGACCGGGCCCCGTCACCTGGCCTTCCACCCCGACGGGCGACGCGCCTACCTGCTCGGCGAACTGGACTCGACGGTCACCGTGCTCGGGTGGGACGCCACCACCGGACGCATCACCCCTGGGGGGACGACCAGCACCCGGCACCCCACCGCGTCGGGCGACAACTTCCCGGCCGAGATCGCGGTGTCCGAGGACGGGCGGTTCGTCTACGCCTCCAACCGGGGAGACGACGACATCGCGGTGTTCGCCACCTCCACCCACGACACCCCCGGGCGCCATGCCCCCTCGCACGAGTCGCTGGCACTGCTCGGCAACACCCCCACCGGCGGAGCCTGGCCACGGCACTTCGCCCTCGACCCGGGCGAGCGCGCCCTCTACGTGGCCAACCAGGACTCGGGGACCGTCACCAGGCTCACCCGGGACGCCAGGACCGGGTTGTTGACCCACGGCACGCCAGCGCTGGCCGTCCCCGGAGTCTGCTTCCTCGCCTTCCACCCCTGACCCCGCCCACACGCGGCCGAGCCCACGAACCCGGAGCGCGCGGCCCAGTAACGGGTCCACGGGTCGTGGCCGTCCCAGCCCACCGCCCCCGGCCCCGCTCCCGGCGAGGCCCGTCCACCCGCACCCGCGCGAGGCGTCCCGCGTCCGTCCGCGTCACCGGAGCACCGGGGGGCCCACGGATGGAGAACGGAGCCCACCCCGGCACCCAGCGCACCACCGAGTCGACTCCGACGGAGGACCCATGCCACGGAGAACACCCGCCCCGGCCGCCACGCTGTCCCTGCTGGTGCTGGCACTCGCCGCCTGCGGGCCACCCCAGGTCACCAGCGGCCTCGCGGAGGAGGACGACCTCACCGGCACCCTGCGGGTCTGGCTGTTCGACGAGGCCGACCGCGGCCCCAAGGAAGAGGTGGTGAACCGCGCGGTGGCCGAGTTCGAAGCGCAGTACGAGGATGTCGAGGTCGACGTCAGCTACCTCCAGGTCGACGCCAGGTCCGAGCGCTTCACGGGCGCCTTCAACGACCCCGCCAGCGCCCCGGACGTCGCCGAGTTCGGCAACACCGATCTCGCCGCCTACGTCGAGGCGAACGGGTTCGCCGACCTCACCGAGGCGTTGGCCACGTGGCCGGAGGCGCAGGACCTCCTCCCCTCCGTGCTGGACACGGCCACCGTCGACGGCCGGGTCTACGGCCTGCCCTGGTACACGGGGGCGCGGGCCCTGTACTACCGGACGGACGTCTTCGACGAGCTCGGCCTGGCACCGCCCCGCACCCTCACCGAGCTGCGCGACACCGCCAGGAGGATCAGGGCGGCCCGCCCCGAGCTGTACGGGATCGCGGTGGGCGGCAACTACCACTACGCCCTGATGCCGTTCCTCTGGGCCGTCGGCGGGGGCCTCGCCGAACAGCGGGACGGGACGTGGCGGGCCACCGTGGACAGCCCCGAATCCCGGGCGGGCGTGGACCTGTTCTCCTCCCTCCTCGCGCCCGACATCTGCCCGCCCGAGCAGTGCGCCATGCTCACGGGAACCCAGAGCGTGCAGGTCTTCGCCTCCGGTGCCGCGGCGATGACCATCGGCGGTGACTTCAACCGCGCCGCGGTCGACGCAGGCGAGGCGGCCGGTCGGTACGCGGTCGTCCCCCTGCCGGGCACCGAACCGGGCACCATCGCGCCGGCGTTCGCCGGCGGCAACCTCCTCGGGGTGCTCGGCTCCTCCCGCCGGTCCACCCTCGCCCGCGAGTTCGTCCAGCTCCTCGGCGGCAAGGAGTACCAGCGGGAGATGTACGCCGCCATGGGGAACCTGCCCACCTTCGCCGACCTGCAACGTGACCTCGCCGACGAGGACCCCGCCGTGCGACCGTTCGTGGAGACCCTGCGCGCCGGAACCCGTTTCGTGCCCCCCACCCCGGCCTGGGCGCGCATCGACGCGCAGGCGGTGCTGCCGACCATGGTGCAGCGCGTGGCCACCGGGGAGTCCGTGGACAGCGCGACGGCCGACGCCGCCGACGCCATGAACGTCGCCTTCGGGAGCTGACCATGCGGGTCCCGGCCACGACCACCGCTCCCGGCGACGCCCGTCCCCCAGGCGGTGGCGCACCACGACGCCGCCGGCGCCGGTCCTCCGACCTCAGGATCGCCCTGCTCTACCTGGCCCCCGCCGGGCTCGTGCTCGCCGCGATGCTGGCCTACCCCCTGTACCAACTCGGGGTCATCTCGCTGTTCGACTACGGGCAGGCCCAGGCCAGCGGGGGAGCACCGCTGGACTTCGTGGGCCTGGACAACTACGCGCGGCTGCTCGGGGAGCCCCGCTTCTGGACCGTCCTCGTCCAGACCTGCGTCTTCGCCGCCGTGTGCGTGGTGGGCAGCCTCGCCGTCGGTATCGGGCTCGCCGTGCTCGCCAGCCGGGTCCGGGTCGTCCCCAGGATGGCGCTGTTCCTCGCCGCCCTCGGCGCATGGGCGACGCCGGCCGTCGCGGGGTCCACGGTGTGGCTCTTCCTGTTCGACCAGGACTTCGGCCTGGTGAACGAGGTGCTCGCGGGGAGCGGCCTCGCGGGCATGGAGAACTTCTCCTGGACCTACGACCGCTACGTGGCCTTCGGGCTCGTCGCCGCGCAGGTCGTCTGGTGTTCGTTCCCGTTCGTCATGATCACCGTCTACGCCGGGATCCGGTCCATCCCGGCCGACGTCCTCGAGGCGGCCGCGCTGGACGGCGCCAGTCCCTGGCGGATCCTGCGCGGTGTCATCATCCCCATGCTGCGCGGCCTGCTGGTGGTGGCCACCATCCAGTCGATCATCTGGGACTTCAAGGTCTTCACCCAGATCTACGTGATGACCAACGGCGGCGGGGTCGCCGGTCGCAACCTGGTGCTCAACGTCTACGCCTACCAGGAGGCGTTCGCCGCGTCCAACTACGGTCTGGGCGCCGCGATCGGCGTGGTCATGACCGGCATCCTGCTACTGATCACCCTGGGCTACCTGCGGGCCCAGCGGGGGACGGAGGAGTCATGAGCACCGCGGCCCCCGGGCACCGCCGGAGACGTCTCCTCGCCCGTCCGGGGCGGACCCTGGCCGAGGTCCTCACCCTGCTCATCGCCCTCGTCGTCGCCTTCCCCCTGTACTGGATGGTGTTGTCGGCGGTCAAACACCCGGGGGAGATCCAGAGCAGCGCACCCCGCCTGTGGACCACCGCACCCACCTGGGACAACTTCCGCCGGGTCCTCCAGGTCGAGGGCCTGGGCGGGTACCTCCTGAACAGTGTGGTCGTCGCCCTGGCCGTCGTGGTGCTCTCGCTGTTCCTGTCGTTCCTGGCCGCCGTCGCCCTCACCCGGTTCCGTTTCCGGGGCCGCACCGTGCTCGCCGTGATGCTGCTGGTGGCCCAGATGGTGCCGGTCGAGGCGCTGACGATCCCGCTGTTCTTCCTCATGCGCTCGGTCGGGGGCGTGGCACCGCAGCTGGGCCTGAACCACCTCGGCTCGCTCGTGCTGGTGCACCTGGCGTTCAGCCTGCCGTTCGCGATCTGGATGTTGCGGGGATTCGTCGCCGCGGTGCCGAGGGAACTGGAGGAAGCGGCCACCCTCGACGGGGCCAGCCGGTTCCGCTTCACGTGGCAGGTGCTCTTCCCGCTGGTCGCACCCGGCCTCGTCGCGATGAGCGTCCTGTCGTTCATCCACGCCTGGAACGACTTCCTCTTCGCCAGGACCTTCATCATCTCCGCCACGGAGAACCAGACCCTGCCGATGGCCATCCTGGTGTTCTTCTCCCCGGAGGGCAACGACTGGGGAGCGATCATGGCGGGTTCGACGCTGCTCACCATTCCCGTCCTGGTCTTCTTCGTCCTCGTGCAACGCCATCTGGTGTCGGGGCTCGCCGGCGCCGTGAAGGGGTGATCACGTTGTCCTTCGACGGTCTGCTGCCGCGTCCGGTGTCGGCGGTACCGACACCCGGCCGGTTCACCCTCGACACCTCCACCGCCCTGGTGGGGGACCGCGCCACCGCCGACACCGTGCGGTGGTTGCGGCGCCGACTCGGCGCGGCCACCGGGTTGCCGCTGAACTCCACCGGGAACGGCGGCTCGATCCGGTTCACCCTCGACCGGACGGTTCCCGGGCCCGCCGGCTACCGGATCGAACTCACCGAACGGCTCGTGACCGTCGCGGCCACCGACCCCGCCGGCGCCCACCACGCGGCGCAGACCCTGCGGCAGCTGCTCGGGCCCGCCGCCTTCCGCGCCGCGCCCACCGGTCCCCGCCACTGGTCGCTGCCCTGCGGCCGGATCGTGGACCGGCCCCGCTTCGGGTGGCGGGGATGTCTGCTCGACGTGGCCCGGCATTTCCTGCCCACCAGGGAGGTGCTCCGGTTCGTCGACCTGGCGGCCGCGCACAAGCTCAACGTCCTGCACCTGCACCTGACCGACGACCAGGGGTGGCGGTTGGAGGTTCCGCGCTACCCCCGGCTGACCGAGGTGGGTGGGTGGCGGCGGCGCTCCATGGTGGGACGCGGCACCCCGGACGCCTTCGACGACCGGCCGCACGGCGGTCACTACACCACCACCGACCTCCGGGAGATCGTCGCCTACGCGGCCGAACAGCACGTCATGGTGGTCCCCGAGGTCGACGTGCCGGGCCACAGCCAGGCCGCGATCGCGGCCTACCCCGAACTGGGCAACGAACAGAGCCGCCTGCTGGACGTGTGGCCGTCGTGGGGGGTCAATTCCAACATCCTCAACGCCTCCGACCACACGGTCGCGTTCTTCCGGGACGTCTTCGACCACGTGATGGAGGTGTTCCCCTCTCCCGTGGTGTGCCTGGGCGGGGACGAGGTGCCCACCGAGCAGTGGGACTACAGCCCGCTGGCCCGGCGCAGGGCGGCGGAACTCGGGCTCGCCCGGCCGGCCGACCTGCACGGGTGGTTCGTACGGCGGATGGTGGACCACCTGCACGACCGGGGACGGCGGGCACTCGGTTGGGACGAGATCCTGGACGGCCCCGACCTGCCCGCCGAGGCGGTGATCGGGTGCTGGCGGGGCGTCGAGACGGGCCACCGGGCGGCGGCGGCCGGGCATGACGTCCTGCTCTGCCCCGAACAGCACGTCTACCTCGACCACCGCCAGTCCGACCACCCCGACGAGCCCGTCCCGGTCGGCTTCCTGCGGACCCTGGCCGACGTCTACCGCTACGAACCGGTTCCACCGGGGACGCCGGACGCGGTGGCCGCGCGGGTGCTCGGAGCACAGGCCCAACTGTGGAGCGAGCACCTCGACTCGCCGCGCCGGGTCGACTACGCCGCCTTCCCCCGGCTCGCGGCCTTCGCCGAGGTCGTGTGGAGCCCCCGTGAGGCCCGCGAACCCGACGGGTTCGAACGGCGGCTCGCCGCGCACCACCTGCCCCGGCTCGACGCCCTGGGGGTGGAGTACCGGCCACTCACCGGGCCGCGTCCCTGGCAGACCCGGCCTGGCGTCGCCGGTCGGCCGCGCTGAGCCGGAACGACCGGCGCCCACGGTCCCGACCGGGCGGGCGTGGGCGCCGGTGGGGCGACCGGCTCAGGCGACGGAGGCCGTGGTGATCACCACGTCGGAGGTGGGCACGTTCTGGTGGCCGCCGGCGTTGCCCGTCGGCACCGCCGCGATCTGGTCCACCACGTCCTGGCCCTCGATGACCTTGCCGAACACGGCGTAGCCGAAGTCACGGCTGCCGTGGTTCAGGAAGTCGTTGTCGCTCAGGTTGATGAAGAACTGCGCGGTCGCGGAGTCGACGACCGACGTCCGGGCCATGGCGACGCTGTACCGCACGTTCTTCAGGCCGTTGTCGGCCTCGTTCTTGATCGGGTCGTTGGTCTTCTTCTGCTTGAGGCCGGGCTCGAAACCGCCACCCTGGATCATGAAACCGGGGATCACCCGGTGGAAGACCGTGCCGTCGTAGTGGCCGGCCTGGGCGTACGCCACGAAGTTCTTGACGGTGATGGGGGCGCGCTGCTCGTCGAGCTCCAGAACGATGTTGCCGTGCGAGGTGGAGAGGGTGACAGTCGTCGTCATGCCGACGATCGTATGTGCCGGCGGTTCGACCGTTCGTACGCGGTGCGCGGTCGGGTTGGACCATCGACGATCGTCCAGCGCACGGGGGAGGACGCCGTGTTCCAGGCCCCTTCCCCCGGGGCTCGTGGTGCGGCGGCCGACCGCGCGTGCGCCGCCCGGACGGCGGGGCGCGGACACCGGCGACCCGACCTCGGCCACTCCCACGACCCGACCGGGAGTGCCCTCAGCCGTCCGGCGCCCGGGGGGTCAGGTGCGCCAGCCAGTCCAGTCCCCGCTCGCAGTGCTGCTGTTCCATCTCGTCGGCGTGCCCCAGGACCAGTTCCCGGGACGCGTCGGGGGAGAGCGCCACCGCGTCCAGCGCGGGCAATGCCTCGACGTGGGGTCGGACCTGGGCCGGGTCGGTGAGGAAGGCATCGGAGAGGCAGTGCTCGAGGTGCACCACCGGGCCGCCGCGGGCGAACTCCAGGACCAGGCTCGGACCCCTGAGCGCCGGGTGCGCCCCGACATCCACCGGGATGACCCGGACCACGACGTTCGGCCTCGTCGCCATCCGGGCGAGATGCCGCAGTTGTCGAGCCATCGCCGCCGGCCCGCCGACCGGACGGCGCAACACCTGCTCGTCCACGAACGCCGTCAGCGTGACCGATTCACCCGACAGGATCGCCTGGCGTCCCACGAGCACCGCCACCCGGGCCTCGACCGCCTCCCGGTCCAGGCCGTCCAATCCGACGAGGGTCCTGGCGTACTCGGGGGTGCGCAGCAGCGCGGGCACCACCAGCACCGAGACGTCGACGATGCGGGTCGCCCGGCCCTCCAACTCGAGGAGGGCCGACACCCCGGCCGGCAGTGCCGGGTGCGCCGTCTCCCACCAGTTCGGGTACCGCGCCCTCCGGGCCTCCGCCACGAGTTCCGCGCGGGTCTCACCCGCGACACCCAACGCCGCCAGGATGGAGGCGACCTCGGTCTCGGTCGGGAGCCGCTTCGCGGTCTCGACGCGGCAGACCGTGGAGGGGCTCATCCCCACCAGTTCCGCCAGCCGCCGCGCACTGATGCCGGAACGCTCCCGGAGCTGGCGGAGGCGAGGGCCCAGCCCTCCCTGAGCGGTGCTCATAGCGATTGACCTTAGGGCGCCCCCCGCGCCTCCCGGCAACCACCCGTTCAGGGGGTGGGATTGGGCCGAGCGGGGTTTCGTGCCAGGTCCACACCAGCGCGACCCCACCCCCTCCAGCGTTGCCGCCCCTTTCCCGCGCCGACGACGCTTTCGGTGAGAAGGCGCGAAGTATGACACCTTCGGACGACAAAACCTGAACTTCAGGTCCTCAACTTTCCGATTCCGCTATACCGGGTCCGGTACACGACATTGGAGGCGACGGGCACCGTCCACCGTTCACCTCACGGTGGTGGCGGGCCGTGCGGACCGGCGGCGCCGCCCACGACCCGGGTTCGGGCCGCCGCACCGGGGCGCGGTGGCCCAGGTGACGGGAGCGGAGCGACATGCAGATCCTGGTGGTGGTGACGGGAGGCGTCGATCCGACCGCCGATCCGGTGGTGGTGGAACTCCTGCGCCGACAGGTCAGCGTGTTCCCGGTTGACGCCCGGGCGATGCTCACCGGAACGCCGTCCGTACCCGGTGGCGATGGCTGCTCCCTCGCCGAGCCGACCTCACCCCAGCCCCGGCCGCTCGCCGAGGTGCGTTCGGTGTGGTGGCCGGCTCCCCGGCCGGGCCACCGCGACTGGCGGCGTCTGCCCCGGTGGTCGGCGAGGGTGACCGGGACGTGCCCGGAGCACGGGCAGACCTTCCTCCCCCGCGACACGGGAATTCGCTGGTGCAACCATCCACGGCGCGTCGCGGAGGCCGACCAGCTGCCCCGGCAGCTGGCCGCCGCGACGCGGTGCGGCCTGCGGGTTCCCGAGACGCTGATCACGAGCGACCCTGGCACCGCGGCGGCCTTCTGCTCCCTGCGCGCCGGGAGCGGAGTGGTCTACCGATCCGTTCCCGACGCCCCGGCGGCCCCGGGGTGCGCCCCGTGCGGACTGCCCGGAGCCAGCGCGGACGGCGCCGGCGGGCGGACGCGCACCCACCTGTTCCAGGCAGCCGTGCCCGCCGCGCGGTCCGTCCGGATCACCGTCGTCGGCCGACGCGCGTTCGGGGTGGCGGTGGACCACGAACCCGGCTTCGGTGGGCGGCACGACTGGCACCGACCAGCGCACCACCTCCCGTACCGACCGGTCACGGTCCCCGGCGACGTCGCCGCCGCCGTCGTGGAGATGGTCGACACCCTGGGTCTGACCTGCGCGGCCAGTGACTGGGCTGTGACGCCCGGCGGGCAGTGGTACTTCCTCGAACTCGACCCCACCTGGTCCGCGTCCTGGACGCTCGCCGACCAGGTCAGCCCCCTGGTCAGCGCGCTGGCGGACGCCCTGACCGACGAGTACGCCCCGGCCGGTGCGGGGCGGTGAGGGGCTGCCACGGGGACCTCGGGCCCATTTCCCCGCTCCCCGGACCACCGGGCGCACGCCGAACACCCCACGGCGTGGGTCCACACCACGAGCTGGTGCGGCTGCCGGCCGCGGGGAACACCCGGAACCGCGCGATGCCTCGACCGGTCGCGGGCGGCTGAGACACCCAGGACCAGGACGGGACACCGCCGCGGCTGGCCTGCCGGACGCGGGACCGGGGAGGGAACCGGTGCGGGCGCGCACGCCGCCGGGCCTCGGGCCGCTCACGGCGGCCGCTCGCGTGAGCCCCGTGCGAGGTGCTCGTCACCGCCCCACCCCGGCCGGTGGCGGGTCCGGCGGCGCCGCTACGATCGGCCGCCCACAGGCACATCCGGCGCCACCCGGGGAGAGGCACGATGGGCAGCGCTCGCATTCCGGTGGTGATCCTCGCCGGACACCTCGGAGCGGGGAAGACCACCCTGCTCAACCACCTGCTGGGCAACGCCGACGGGCTCCGGATCGGCGTGGTCGTCAACGACTTCGGCAGCGTCAACATCGACGCCATGAGCGTGGCCGGGCACGTGGACTCCACGGTGTCGCTCTCCAACGGCTGTCTCTGCTGCGCGGTCGACGCCAGCGGTCTCGACGACCTCCTCGGCCGGCTCGCCCGCCCATCGAGGCGACTGGACGTCATCGTCGTCGAGGCGAGTGGGCTCGCCGAACCGCGCGACCTGATCAGGCTCCTCCTGGCCAGCGACAACGACGCGATCACCTACGGCGGCCTGGTGGAGATCGTCGACGCCGTCGAGTTCGAGCGGACCCGCGAGCGGCACCCCGAGGTGGACGCCCAGCTCAGAGTGGCCGACCTGGTGGTCCTCAACAAGGTCGACCGGCTGGCGGCTGACGACCGGCACCGGCTGACCGCCGTTCTCCGGGACATCGTCGAGGAGGTGCCCGTGGTGGCCACCACTCGCGGTCGGCTCGACCCCGGCCTCCTGTTCGACCGCCGCCTCCCCGCCCAGTCCGACTCGGTGCCACGGCAACTGTCCTTCGACGAACTCCTGGCCGCGACCAGGCACGACCACGACCACCTCCACGAGCACTACGAGGCCGTGGACTTCGTGACCGACCAGGCCCTGCACCCCCGTCGGTTGATGGACTTCCTGGACGCACGCCCCACCGGGCTCTACCGCATCAAGGGATTCGTCCACTTCGGCGTCCCCGGCCACCGAGAGCGGTACACCGTGCACGCGGTGGGCAGCTTCCTCCGGTTCGAACCCACCCGGTGGCGCCGAGGTGAGGGCAGGACCAGCACCCTGGTCCTGATTGGCAGTGGCGTGGACCCGGAGGACATCCGAGCGCGCCTGCGGGCCTGCGAGGAGCCCGCCCCGCACGCGCTCCCCCCGGAGAGCATGCTCTGCGTGCTGCGCCACACCCAGCACTGAGGCCGGCCCGCCGGTTCGACGGTGTTCGGCACGCCGCTGTCGAACACGACGTTGACGGGAACGCGGAAACGCGGACCGACGTGGCGAGCAGGCCACCGGAATGCGACGGACGGGGGATTTTCGGAATACCCGTCCAGGGGTATCCCGGTGCTGGTCGACGGGCCGTCGAACTCCGCCTCCGACGGGTATTCGAGAGCCAGGTGAATTCGATCGCCGGTGCTGGGAAACGGTGGCGTCCGGATTTCGGGAGAATGGTTGACATTTCGTTTCCGTGTGTGTGAACCTTTCCCGACGCTGAATCGTCCCCGTTTGTTTCCTTGTTCTTGGCTCCGCTGTTCCGCCGCCGTCGCCGGGCCAGCGCGTCCCCACGCGCACTCCGGTGCCGCCGCGCGTGCGCGGGGCCGGTGTCCCCGGAAGGACAGCACATGCGAAGACACCTGGCGGGTGCGTTGGTGGTCGGGATGGTGGCCAGCACCCTGGTGGTGCCCTCCGGCACCGACACGGCACCCCGGGCCGAGGCGACGCCCCGGGCGTCCTACTCGTGGCGCAACGTCGAGATCGGTGGGGGCGGCTTCGTCCCCGGCATCATCTTCAACCAGACCGAGCCCGACCTGATCTACGCGCGCACCGACATCGGCGGTGCCTACCGGTGGAACGAGTCCACCCAGCGCTGGACGCCCCTGCTGGACTGGGTGGGGTGGGACGACTGGGGCTGGACGGGCGTGGCGAGCCTGGCCACCGATCCCGTCGACCCGGACCGCGTCTACCTCGCCGCCGGGACTTACACCAACGACTGGGACCCCAACAACGGTGCCATCCTCCGCTCGGCCGACCGGGGCGAGAGCTGGCAGGTCACCGAACTGCCCTTCAAACTCGGTGGGAACATGCCGGGGCGGGGGATGGGCGAACGCCTGGCGATCGACCCGAACGACAACCGGGTCCTGTACCTGGGGACGCCCAGCGGGAACGGGTTGTGGCGCAGTACCGACCAGGGCGTCAGCTGGTCGAAGGTCGCCAGTTTCCCGAACGCGGGCGACTACGCGCAGGACCCGGATGACCCGAGCGGGTACCTCAGCGACAACCAGGGCGTCGTCTGGGTGACCTTCGACGAGGGCACCGGCACCCCGGGGAGCCGCACCCAGCACATCTACGTCGGCGTCGCGGACAAGAACAACAACGTCTACCGCTCGACCGACGGCGGTACGACCTGGCAGCGACTACCGGGACAGCCCACCGGGTTCCTGCCCCACAAGGGAGTGCTCGACAGCGAGCACGGCTACCTCTACCTCGCGACCTCCGACACCGGAGGGCCCTACGACGGTGCGGCTGGCGACGTCTGGAAGTTCGACACCACGAGCGGGCACTGGACCCGGATCAGCCCGGTGCCCTCCGACTCCGACGACAACTACTTCGGCTACAGCGGGTTGACCATCGACCGGCGCAACCCGGAGACGCTCATGGTCACCGCCTACAGCTCGTGGTGGCCCGACACCCAGATCTGGCGGACCACCGATGGGGGAGGCACCTGGAGCCCGATCTGGGAGTGGGCCGACTACCCCACCCGCACCCCGCGCTACTCCCTGGACACCTCCTCCGCGCCCTGGTTGTCCTTCGGCCAGGACAACCCGGTACCACCGGAGGTCTCCCCGAAGCTGGGCTGGATGACCGAGGCGCTGGAGATCGACCCGTTCGACTCGGACCGCATGATGTACGGGACCGGGGCCACCATCTACGGCACGGACAACCTGACGGCGTGGGACGTCGGGGGCCGTGTCGGTATCCGCCCGATGGTCTTCGGGCTGGAGGAGACGGCCGTCCTCGACCTCATCAGCCCCCCTGGTGGAGCTCCCCTGCTCAGCGGGATGCTCGACATCGGCGGTTTCCGGCACACCGATCTGGACCAGGTCCCCGCCATGATGCACACCACCCCCTTCATGAGCGCGGTACGCAGCCTGGACTTCGCCGAGCTCAACCCCTCCGTCGTCGTCAGGGTGGGCGACGTCGAGGACTCGGCGTCCTCCCACATCGGGATCTCCACCAACAACGGGCAGACCTGGTGGCAGGGCCAGCGACCGGCCGGCGTCACCGGCGGCGGCACGGTGGCGGTGGCCGCGAACGCCAGCAGCATCGTGTGGAGCCCGGAGGGAACGGGCGTGCACGTCTCGACCAGCTACGGCGGCAGCTGGCAACCGGCGAGGGGTATCCCCGCCGGGGCCACCGTGGAAGCCGACCGGGTCAATCCCGCCGTCTTCTACGGCTTCAGCGGCGGCACCTTCTACGTCAGCGTCGACGGGGGAGCGAGCTTCACCGCCACCAGTGCCAGCGGTCTGCCCAGCAGCGGAGACGTCCGGTTCAAGGCCGTGCCGGGGCGGGCGGGGGACCTGTGGCTCGCCGGGGGAGCACCGGGGCACTACGGCCTGTGGCGCTCCACCAACCAGGGCTCCAGCTTCAGCCGCGTCGCCGGAGTCGAGGAGGCCGACAACATCGGCTTCGGCCGGGCCGCGCCGGGGGAGGCGTACCCCGCGCTCTACTCCAGCGCGAAGGTCAACGGAGTTCGTGGCATCTACCGGTCCGACGACGCGGGAGGGACCTGGCTCCGGATCAACGACGACGACCACCAGTGGGCGTGGACGGGTGCGGCGATCACCGGCGACCCCCGTGTCCACGGTCGTGTCTACATCGCCACCAACGGTCGGGGCATCATCTACGGGGACCCCACCGGCTGAGCCGCACCGGGTCGGACCTGTCCCGCCGGCGGCCACCCGCGAGGGGACGGACCGGCTACCCAGGATCACGCGGACCGGGTCCCCGCACCCGCGGCGGACCCAGGTCCGGGCGGCGTCCCCTGCCCTCGTCGGCGGCTGACGCTCGGTGGCATGAGCGAGTCCGGAGCTCCAGCCGCCCGGTAGGGGTGTCCCACGGTGACGGCGGGAACGCGGACCACCCGCCACCCGGCGTCCCCTCAGGACGTGGACGGCGCTGACGGCAGTGGTCCGTCAGGCAGCACCGGCGGCCCCGGGGTGGTGCCGGGTCACCGCGCCCGGACGTCGATGCCGGCCGCCGCGTAGCGTTCCCGGGTGCGGCGGGTCGCCCCGACCAGCACCACCCGTGCCGCCAGGCGAGCGGTGGGCAGGTCGGTGTACGAGTCGGTGGTGAACACGGCCTCGTCGAGCGGAACCCCGCACTCCCGCAGGGCCTCGGCCTTGCGGGCGCCGACACGGTGGTCCGCGACCCGCTGCCCGGTGGGTCCCCCGGTGAGCCGTGAGGCGGAGAGCAGGTCGAACGGGATGTCGGCGGCCCGCAGCAACGCGGTCGCCAGGCGGTGTTCGCTGGCGGTGGCCACCACGACCCGGGTTCCCGCTCCGTGCTCGCGCCTGATGCGGTCGACCACCTCCGCGCGGAGCCACGCCGGGTCGCCCCCGATGCGCGCGCCCACCTCGTCCGCGAGCTGCTGGTATTCGGGAGTGGACAGCCCGCTGAGCGCGACCTCCGTGACCCGGCGCGCGGCGCGGCTCCGACGCTGCGCGTCGCCCGGGTGGAGCGTCAGGCGCAGCAGGGACGGAAACGCCCTGATCAGTCGGGGTGGTGACGCACGTAGGCGGTCGACGAGCAGCGCGGTGAAGGAGTCCCGCCGGGTGACGACGCCGTCGAGGTCGTAGACGGCCACCTGGTCGCGAGCGGGTGGTGGGGGAGACATCGACCATCCTTCGGTAATCACGTGATTCCTCATCGTACGCCGCGGCCCACCCCGGAAGGAATCGGTTGATAACCTCCGTGGCGTGCCCGCACCCACGCCGCGTCGGCTGCCGGCGGCCCGGCGCCGCGAACTGGTCATCACCGCGGCCCAGGAGGCCTTCGCGAACCACGGTTACGAGGGCACGAGCACCGACACCGTCGCTCGCCTCGCCGGGGTGAGCCAGGGGTACATCGTTCGCCTGTTCGGGACGAAGAAGGCGTTGTTCCAGCACGTCGTCGCCGCCAGCCTCGACCACGTCCGCGCCGCGCTCCGGCCCACCCCCGATTCCGGGCCGACCGCGAACCCGGCATCGGCGCGCACCCGTCAGGTCCTCGGTCGGGCCTACCTCCGGGCCATCGCGGAGAAACCGGCCGCATTGCTCGTCCTCCTCCGGCTGATCTCCTCCGGAACCGACCCAGACCTCGCGCGCCTCGCGCGGGAGACGCTGTCGAGCCTGCACCGGTCGCTCCGCGACGACGCGGGTCTCGGCCCTGGCGACGCTGCCCGGTTCCTGGCCAACGGACTGCTCACCAGCGCGCTCGCCGCGACCGCGACCCGCCCCGAGGATGACGACCCGGATCTGCGCGAGCTCCTCGAGCACACGGTGGAGGACAACGTGGACGCCTACTCGCGGCTGCTCGCCCGAACACCGTCCACCACCACGGCCGCGCGGCGAGGACCAACACGACCACCGGCCCCGCGCTGACCAGCTGGAAGCCCGCGGCGCGCGAGACGGCCGTTCGCCGCGGAACGCGGGCTCCGCCCCGGGACCCGCCACCTCCCGGGCCGTTCCGCCCTCCCACCGGCGGGCCGCCCGAGGTCGGCGAGCAGGGGGAGCCAGTCGGCGGCCGCGTGGAACCGAGCGGCTGGCACGGAGGCCCACCCCCGGGACGGTCGGCAGGACGGCCACCGGCGGTGACCGCGGGCGGGGGCCGCGCGCGGCGCGGACCGCCGCCCGGCTCAGTGGCGGCGAGCGGTGCCGGACACGCTCGGCGGACGAACGGCCCCGACGGCGCAACCCCACCCGAGTGCTCCGACGGGTCGCGCGGAGCCCAAGCCGCCCGACCTGCCGTGCCACAGCGCTCCAGCGCACCGACGCCACCCGGACGCCGGGGTGGGCACCCCGCCCGCCCCGGCCCGGTCTCGCCGGGAACGGGGCGCGTTCCGAGCACGACGCACCCCTCACCCAACGCGGTCAGCCGCCCTGCGCCCCTCGGACCACCGACCTAGAGTCGTGGCGCGGAACGATTCTCCACTCATTGCCGAGAGGAGCAATGATCGTGGATGGCATGCACGTCGAACCCAGGTCCGCGACGAGTGACTCCGACAAGGTCGTGACATCGTCGCTCCTCATCACACAACCCCGGAAGAACACCATCATCGAGCTCTGCATGGCGCGATGGGTCACTTATCGCGCCGACATCTCGTCGCGCGCGAACCTGGCGATCACCGCGGTGCGAATCGTCAACCCCGATGGCACCACGGACCTGGACGAATTCGACGTGGACTCGGGCCCGAACGTCATCGTGCGCGAGAACGTCACCAGCGTCGTCGTCACGGCCCAGGTCAGCAACGCGTACGTTCGGGGACTGGTCAACCTGTTCTTCTGGCCCGTCGTCGTCCCCGCCGAGGAGCGAGCATGAGGTTCGGAGGCGGCGGAACGGGACCCCGGGCCACGGCCACCCACCTGGTCGTGCTCTACGACCCCTCGGACAACCGCGTCGTCCACCTCCACCAGGTGGTGGTGCTCGAAGGCGGCGAAACCGTCAGCAGGGAGGACGCCGAGCGGCATGCGGTGGACCAGGCACGGCTGCTGGGCCACGATCCCGAACGCCTGACCGGCCTCCACCTCGACACGCCCCTCCCCGACGAGCCCGGTGTGCTGCACGTGGGCGCCGGCGGCCGACTCGTCGCGATCTGGCCCGACGCGCAGCGATGACGGCGACGCGCCCCGGATCGCCGGGTCGCGCCGCGCGAGGAGCGACCACCCCCGGACTGGAGAGGCCGACGTCCGGCCGCACCCCGCAGGTCCTGACCGGGCGCACGGCGCCGCCAACCCGCCACCAACCCACTTCGAACTCCGGGAGCGCCGCACGGCCTCGGAGAACGAACGGCGTGCGAACGCGGAACCCACCTCGGAGTGCCCGAACCCACGAACGCGTAGCCGACGCGGAAGGGACAGGTGCCCATGGACGGGATGCTCGCTCGTACCTGGAGCATGACGAGCACTTCCAACACGGAACTGGGAGTGACGCTCCACGTCGAACAGCCACCCAGGAACACCATCGTCGAGATCTCCATGTCGAGGTGGATCACCTACCAGCCGGACATCACCTCTCACGCGAACATGGTCATCACGCACATCGACCGCATCAATCCCGACGGCACCGGAGCATCCGAGGAATACCCCGCCTCCGAGGGGAGGAACATGGTCGCGAGGGACGCGGTCACCACCATCCACCTCGCCGCGTTGGTCAGGAACGCCCACGCGCGGGCCCTGGCGAACGTGTTCCACTGGCCGATCATCACCCTCCGGGAGGCGAGATGACCGAGTTCGCCGTCGCCGGGGACGCACCCGCCGTCGCGCTCACCCACGTGGTGGCGCTCTACGACCCCTCGGACAACCGCGTCGTCCACCCGCACCACGTCGTCGTGCTCGAGGGCGCCAGGCGCATCACCCGGGAGGAGGCCGAGCGGGAGGCAGTGGACAGGGCGCGGGAGCTGGGCCGGGACACGGCGCGACTGCGCAGCCTCTACCTCGACACCCCACTACCGGAGGAACCCGGAGTGCCGCACGTGGACACCGCCACCGGTCGGGTGCTGGCGGTCCACGTCGAGGCGGCGCCGTAGGGGGCGACGCCGACGTCCCGGTCGGACGTGGGACGGGTCAACGGGCTGGGCCGTCCCCTCCCCGGCCAGCAGCCCCTCGTCCGCGAGGACGAAGCGGGCGGGACGACCGGGCAGCGCTGGTCCACCCGGGGACCTCCGAGGAGCGAGGGGGGTGGACGGGAGCGGGCGCTGCGCCCGCCGGGCGCGGTTCCCTGGTGCCGGAGCCGGCCTGGTGGGGAAGCACCTGCTGGTGCCGCCGTGGTGGACGCCGGCGTCGCGACCCGAACCGTTCCGCGCCCGGGGCTGGTGCCGTGGTCGTGAGTCCGTCTCGCCCCAGGAACGGGTCGGGCAGGCACCGTCAACCTGACCCCGCGCGCCAGGACGCGCGCACTCCGCGGGCGGTGCTCGCCGGGAGGCAACCCGGCCCCGGGGCCGTTCCGTCCTCCCACTGCCGGTGCCGGCGGTGTACGTCGGCGGCGGCCCCAGGACGTCCACGAGGAACGGGAGCGCACATGAGACCGAGCAGGCGGCACGGGGGAACGTTCCCTCGATGGGCGGCGGCGCTGTCCCTGGCGGTCACCGCGGCGGTGGCGGGTCCAACCCTCGCGGCGCAGGCCGCCGAACCGGCCGGCGGAGTCCGCGACATCGCCTGGCGGGACGCGGTCGTCCCGTTGCCCGCCATCGGCGCCTGTCCGGCGGCGCCGGTCTCCTTCACCGGGGGCACGGCCGAGACCCCCGGCCACGTCTACCGCTTCGCGCCGGGACACGAGGTCGCGTTCGCCGACGTCACCGCCGACGGCGTGGAGGACGCCCTCCTCATGATCGACTGCGGCCCCCGGAACTCCGAGTACTCCGGGTCGTTGGTCGCCGTCACGGTGGACGAGGAGGGGCGGCCGAGCCTACTGGGCACCGTTGCCGACGGACCGCACTGGATGCTCCGGCCCACCGACTTCGCCGTCGAGGACGGTGACGTCGTCGTCACGATGACCGACTGGTCGACCGAGACCACCTGGGTCGACCGCTACCGGTGGTCCGCGCGACTCGGTCACTTCGAACTGGTCGGGTAGGAGGCCCGCGCTGCGACCCCGCGCCGGGCCGCCAGCCCGGGTGTGCCTGGCGGACGCCGAAGCCACCTCCCCTGGCGTGCCGGCGGGGGAGGTGGCGCACGCCGGTCGCGACGGTCCGCCGCGGCCCCACTCACCTGCGCGGGCGACCACCTCGGCCGCTCGGAGTCACGCCGCGCACCAGCGAGGTGAGCCGAACAGACCGGGCGCATCGTCCCGACCCGCCGTCCGAGGCGGTGACGCCCCAGGCGAGGCCGGTGGTCGGAACCGCGCACCGCGCACCCCGGAACCTCGTGATCGGGCGGAAGGCGGGGGCGGGCCGACACCGCGCGACAGGCGGGCGACCCGCTGGCGACCGCCACACGGAGAGCCGGATCGCCCGTGCCGCCGGCCGGCGATGGGGGAGGCCTTCCACCGCGCGGGACCTTCCGCCACCCGGACGAGGACCGAGGTCCCGCAGCCGGCGGCTCCACCGCGACTCGTTCGCCGGACCCCACCCGAGCCCACCAGGACCCGAGCCTGGTTCGGGCGCCCGAGCAAGCGGTGCGGTTGCTCACACCCCGGCTTCGTCATCTCCCCGTAACGCGGCACGGAGCCGCGTGAAACACCCACTTCCTACCGTCCCTTGCTCGTCAACCTGTGACGGAAAGTAGTGAAAGGGGGGGCCATGTCGCCACGGGCACTGCGGACGTTGGGCAACAAGGGTGATCAGGGGGTGGCCCAGGGTAGTCAGCCGGTGGTGGACCCCGACTACCCGCTCGCCCCGGTGCCGATGTCCGCCCGCCGAAGCCTGGGGTCGCTGCTGCTGATGCTGGTCAGCTTCACGTTCTTCGCACCCACGATGCTCGCGGGGGGCCAGATCGCGGGCGCCTTCCCGTTCGCGGAGTTCCTGGTGCTCAGCCTGACCGCCAGCGTCCTGCTCGGCTGCTACGTCGCCGTCATCGGGGTGATCTCCGCCAGGACCGGCCTGAGCACCGTGCTGCTCGCCCGCCGGACCCTCGGTCTCGCCGGCGGCAAGTGGGCGTCGGTGCTGCTCGGCGGCACCCAGATCGGCTGGTTCGGCGTCACGGTCGCGCTGCTGGCCGACCTCGCGGGCAGGGCGCTCGGCTGGGAGAGCACCTGGCCCATCATGGTGGTCGCCGGGCTGCTGATGGGCACCACCGCCTACTTCGGATACCGGGGACTGGAGATCCTCAGCGCGATCGCCGTGCCCCTGATGTTCGTCCTGGCGTTCTGGGTCGTCGCTCGCGCCCTCGGCGACGCCGGCGGCTGGCACGGACTGCTCTCGATCGAACCGACCGCCGAACTGGGCGTCGCCACCGCCCTCACCATCATGGTCGGCACCTTCGTCAGCGGAGGGACGCAGGTCGGCAACTGGACCCGCTTCGCGCGACGCCCCCGGCACGCCTTCGCCGCCGCGCTGGTGGCCTTCCTCGTCGCGCAGACCCTCATGCTGTTCTTCGGCGCCGTCGGCGCGGTCGTCTACGGCGAACCGGACTTCGCCGCCGTCCTGATCCAGCTCGACCTCCTCGTCCTCGGCCTGCTCCTGCTGGTCGCCAACCTCTGGACCACGAACGACAACGCCGCCTACGCGTTCGGCGTCGCCGGCGCGGAACTCTTCGGGGTGAACGACAAACGACCCTTCGTCATCGGCGGGGTCCTGCTCGGGATCCTGTTGGCCGTGACCGGTGTCTACGAGGCACTGGAGACCTTCCTCGTGGTCCTGGGGATCGTGATCCCCCCACTCGGGGGCGCCGTGATCGGCCAGTACTTCCTGGCCTGGCGCGGTCGCCTGCCCGCCGCCGCGGGGGGACGCGAGCCCGTGGTCCGGTGGAGTGGGCTCGGCGCCTATCTCGCCGGCACGCTGGTGGCGGCGGTCAGCAACGTGTACGAACTCGGCGTGCCGCCGCTCCAGGGCATCCTGGTCGCCGTCGTCGCGGCGCCGCTGCTGCACCGGGTCCTGCCCGGACACCGAAGGGACGCCGCGTCACCGACGCCGACCCCGGCGGAGCGGGCCACCCCGGCCAGCACCAGCTGAGGACCAGCCGACGCCCGCTGGCCGCCCACGAGGAACAGGAGAACAACACGTGGGAACACTCATCCGCCACGCCTCGGTCATCACGATGGACGAGGTGACCGGGGCCCGGCCGATCACCACGAGCATCCGGATCAGTGATGACCGGATCTCCGAGATCGGACCGGACCTGGAACCACGACCGGACGAGAGGGTCATCGACGGCCGGGACCGGCTCGTCACCCCCGGACTGGTGAACGGGCACCTGCACTCGTGGGAGGCGCTGTTCAAGGGACGCTACGACAACCTGCCGCTCGAACTGTGGATGCTCTTCTCCTACCCGATCCTGGGGATCGGGGAACTTCCCGCCGACCTCGTCCGGCTGCGCACCCTGCTGGTGGCCATGGAGTCACTCCGGGCCGGCGTGACCTGCGTGGTCGACGACGTCCTGGAGACCCCGACCCAGAACGTCGACCAGCTGGCCGCCGTGTTCGACGCCTACGAGCTCGCCGGGATCCGGGCGAACGTGTCCGGGCACGTCATCAACAAACCCTTCGTCGACACCCTGCCCTTCGTGGAGGAGGTCCTCCGCCCCGACCTGCTCGACGAGGTCCGGGCGATCACGCCGCCCCGCACCGACGAGTACCTCGACTTCAGCAGGCGGGCCTTCGAACGGCACCACGAACGGGCCGGCGGCCGCCTCCGGTACATGGTGGCACCCTCCGGTCCCCAACGGTGCACCGACGACCTCCTCGTCGGCGCGGCGGAACTCGCGCGTGCCTGGAACGCCGAGTACCACATCCACGTCCTGGAGACCAAGGTCCAGGCCGTCACCGGCCGGGAGTTCCACGGCACCACCCTGGTGGAACACCTGCGACGGATCGGCGCGCTGGGCCGGGAGACGACCTTGGCCCACGGCATCTGGTTGACCCGGTCCGACATCGAGATACTCGGGGCGGCCAACGCGTCGGTGTCCCACAACCCCATCTCCAACCTGAAGCTGGGATCGGGCATCGCTCCCTTCCGCGACCTGCTCGACGCGGGGGTGAACCTCGCGCTGGGCAGTGACGGAGCCTCCAGCAGCGACAGCCCGAGGATGCTCGACGTCGTCAAGGCGGCCGGGCTGCTGCACAAGGTCAGCGAACCGGACCACCATCGCTGGCCCAGCGTCGCCGAGGTGTTGCGCGCCGGCACCCTCGGCGGAGCGCGCAGCGCGCTCGTGGAGGACAGGACCGGATCGCTCGAGGTCGGCAAGCAGGCCGACCTGGTCATCTACGACCTGAACACCCTCCCGTTCACCCCGCGCAACGACCTCGCCGTGCACCTCGTCTACTCCGAGAACGGCTCGTCCATCGAGCAGGTCATGGTCGCGGGGGAGACCGTGGTCGAGAACGGGCGGCTGACCAGGGTCGACGAGGACGCCGTGCTCGCCGAGCTGCGCCACTGGCTGCCCCGGGTGCGGGAGTGGCAGGAGGAGTGGGAGAGCGTGAACGCCGCCTTCGTCCCGGCGTTCACCGAGATCCACCGCCGCTGCGCGGCCACCCCGACGGGCGTGAACCGCTGGTCGGGTGATGAGGAGGCCTGGCTGGTCGGCTGACGCGCCAGCCGGCTCGGGGAGGTGCGGGCACCGCGCCTCCCCGCCCACCGCCGCCATGACCGCCTCGTTCCTCGCCGACGGAGGCAGCCGGGTTGAGATGAACGGCGCTGTTCGGCCAGTCCACCGCTGCCTACACTCCGTTCCAGGGCGCGCGATCTTTGTCTGTCCAGCACAGAAATGAGCAGCGCATGAGAACGAGACGACGCAACGTCGCGTCGCTGGGCGTGGTCGGAGTGGCGCTGGCCCTTCTCGCCAGCACCCTCACGGCCGGTGTGGCGCACGCGCACGGAGGTATGACCGCACCGGCGACCCGGACCTACGTCTGCTTCGACGAAGGGCCGCAGACCCCCAGTTCGGACGCCTGCCGGGACGCGGTGGCGGAGGGCGGGACCCAGCCGCTCTGGGACTGGTTCGCCATCCTGATCCCCGACGCCGCCGGACGTCACCGCGAGATCATCCCCGACGGGGAGCTGTGCGCGGCGGGCACCGACAAGTACGCGGCCTACAACGCCGCCCGCCCGGACTGGCCGGCGACCACCCTGCGGTCCGGCGCCGACTACAACTTCCGCTACGCCGCCTGGGCGCCGCACCCCGGCACCTTCGAGCTGTACGTGACCAAGGACGGCTACGACCCCACCACCCCCCTGGCCTGGTCCGACCTCGAAGAGGAACCCTTCCTGGTCGCGACCGACCCGCCCAAGGAACACACCGACGGGAGCTGGTGGGACTCCTACCAGATGTACGGGCAGCTGCCGGAGGGCAAGACCGGGCGGCACATCATCTACTCGATCTGGCAGCGCTCGGACAGCCCCGAGGCCTTCTACAACTGTTCGGACGTCGTCTTCCAGTGAGCCGCGCGTGCCGACGGGAACACCGGACGGACAGGAAAGGGAGAACCGAGTGAATTCCAGCCTGCTCACCAGGGCACGGCTCGCCGCGACCGGGTCCTTGGCGGCGGTGGCCCTCGTCCTCGCCGGCTGCGGCGGAGGCGAGGATTCCGCCGAGGCCCCACCCCCCGCGAGCACCGAGCACGCGGCCCCCTCGGAGGAGGGTGGGGGACACGACGACCACGACCACGAGGCGGCGGAGGAGACCGGTGCCGCGGCGATGGGCCAGTCCTTCGACACCGCCCTCGAACTGGCGTCCTGGGTCGCCGAGGAAACCGGCGAGTGCGCCGACCCGACACCCGCCAACGAGGAGGAGTTCCGGGACTTCGTCGGACCCCTGCTGATCGGGCTGTACGAACCCTACGTGGCGGAGTGGGCCACCTGTGCCGTGCCGCCGCACGACAAACTCGGCCTGGTCATCTTCGACCCCGACCGCTTCACGGAGTTCCAGGAGTCCTGGCGTGACGCCGTCGAGGAGGGTGAGGTGCGGGGCAACCCGGACTGGTCCTTCGGCAACGGTTTCGCCGTGACCTCGGGGCCCACCGGGGCCGAGGAGATGGGGCTGCACTACCTCTGGTGCGCCCCCGTGGACATCGAGGACGCGCATCTCATCCCCGCCGACGCGGAGGGGTGCGACTTCGCCCACCACGGCCACCACTGAGCCGAGCCCCGCCCGACGCCATACCCACCCGCGTCGGGCGGGGACACCGGCAGGCCAAGCGGGTTGCCCCCGACGCGCGTCGCACCGGGCGGCAGGACCGCACCGAGCATCGGGGGGAGCCGGGGCAAGGCCCCGCCAGCCCGCCCGGGTCGTCCTCCCACGGCACCACCGGTCCGGCGGTCGCGCGGGAAGCGCCGCTCCGTGGGCCCCGCCCGACCGGCACCCCGCCGACCGGTGATCCCGGGCGGGCGGAGCGGGACGGTCCCACCCTGACCAGCCCGGTACTCCGGCCACTCCCGCCCCGGTTCGCCGGCGGAACCCCGCCGCCCCAGCACGGGAGACCCGTCCAGATCGTCTCGGATGCCCCGTGCCGCCACGGCCCGGGGGCACGGGCGCGTCAGCACGCCCTCGACCCGTCGTCGCGGTGATACCCCTTCCGCGCCAGTGCGACGACCGGCGGACCCGGTGGCCAGTGGCCGGTGCCCGGAGGCCACGAACCCACCCCACCCTCGGAACTCCTGCCGCCATTCCCTGGCGGCCTGCCAGGCCCCATCCCCTCCGCCGTCGCGTCCCGGGCGGCAGGGGACATCCGCCGTCGCGACCCCACCCGGACCCGGCAGGGGAGGAGCGCGACCAGACCCGCCTCGCGGTGCGGTTCCAATCCACCCCGACAACCGTGGTTCCGGTCCCGCCGCTGCTCCCCGGGCGAGGGAGCACGCCGTTCCCGTCGGGGGACCCCGCGCACCCACGGTGGCACTTCACGTGTAATGTCACCCTGACAGGTGAAACTGGGGTAGTGGAGGGGGTTGCCTCTGAACAGCGCGGAACTGCTCGCGGTACTCGCGGCCCTCGGTCACGTCCAGCGCCTCCGCGTCATCGAGGAACTGGCGGCTGGTCGCGTGCACGTCAGCGAGCTGGCGAGGCGCCTGGGGTTGTCTCGTCCCCTGCTCTACATGCACCTCGAACG
This sequence comes from Actinoalloteichus caeruleus, assembly GCF_049311605.1. Lineage (NCBI taxonomy): Bacteria > Bacillati > Actinomycetota > Actinomycetes > Pseudonocardiales > Pseudonocardiaceae > Actinoalloteichus > Actinoalloteichus caeruleus. The sequence continues at coordinate 3,306,063 of NZ_CP186005.1, read as the reverse complement.
GCTGGAAAAGGCTGGGATCGTCACCGGTGCCCTGGAACTCTCAGCCGACGGCAAGGCGATGAAGTACTTCGAGCTGACGCCCTTCGAGTTTCGCCTCAACGTCGACACCGTCCGCCAGGCCCTGCGGGCCGACCAGGACGCGTCTCCCGGTACATCGGGCAACGAGGAAGGCCCTACGGACATGGAGGACACATCCACATGATCGGCGCTGTCATCGCCATCTCGATCGTGCTGATCGTCATCGGTGGGCTCTCGCTGAGCCTCGTCTCCTACTTCCGGTTGCAACGCCACCGGGCGGACGCCGTGGCGATGGCCCACTACCGCAAGCTCGCGGAGGAAGCCGTCGCCAACCAGGCGATGCTCCGGGGGGAGCTCGCGGAGCTGGCGGCCAGACTGGGAGCGGTCGAGAAACTGCTGCGGAGCGTGGAGTGAGCACGAATGAACCGACAGCGCCCGCGTCACCGGCGATGGCGCTGTTCACCCGAGAAAGCTGGTGGGCCCTCGCCTACCTGATCAGCTACCTGCCGATCGCCGTGGCCTTCATGGCCGTCGCACTGGTGAGCGTGATCGTCTCCTCCGTGCTCAGCATCTTCTGGCTCGGGTTCCCGCTGCTCCTCGGGGCCGCCCTGCTGATCAGGGGGATGGCGGAGGTGGAGCGGCGCCGGGCGTTCCTGGTGGCCCGGCGCGTCGAGAGCGCCTACCGGCCCGTCACCGATCCCGGCATCATCAGCCAGATCAGGACCCGGTGGACCGACCCGGCCACGTTCCGGAACCTCGCCTACCTCCTGCCGCTGGCGCCCCTGCTGTTCGTCTTCGACCTCGTCGTCGCGGTCCTGTGGGTGATCCCGGTCGCCGGCATCACCCTGCCGTTGTGGTACTGGTCGATCCCCATCACCTTCGACGATGGCACCGTCGGCCACGGCATCATGATCGGATACGTCACGGGCCCCGAACACAACCTGTTCGACGGTGGCTTCGGGATCTGGGTCGGTGACCTGCCCACGGCGCTCCTGGTCATGGCCGTCTGCTTCATCGTGGCCACGATCACCGCACCGCTCATGGTCCGCGCGGCCAGGTCACACGCCGCGATCGCCCGATCCCTCCTCGGGCCAGCGGTCGACCCCCTGGAACCAGCCAGGCGAGTCCTGCGGTCACCAGGTCCGCTCAGCGGCTGACAACCAGGCCGCCCCAGCCGGAACACCACGCACCACGACCTGCCCCACTCACCCGCTGACGACCGTCCCCCGGCCGCACACCACACCACTGGCACCCCGGCCGGGGGACGACTCCTCAACCGAGTCCCTCAACTCACTCAAGGAAGGTCGAGATTCTATGACAGATCGACCACCGCGCCGGGGTCGGCGACGAGCGCGTCCGCCCATGCGCACCGTTGGCCTCCTCCGTCGACGCTGAACCGCGCGCCTGGTCAACCAGGCATTTCTCCGCGCACAGACGCACCAGCGCCCACGTCCGGCGCCCGGTGCGACGTGCCCGATTTCACCCGACCGGCGGTCCACCCACGCCCGGTGACGCCCCGTCGGCACCACCGGGGAACGCCCGACCCCGGCCAGAACCTCGACCGGTCCGCCTCGGTGGACCGGACCCGCCCCCTACCCAAGACAGGGAACCCCATGTCCTTCCCCGCAGCCGTCGAGGAGCCCCAGGACGCCTCCGACCGGCGCAGCGACTACAGCGTGCTCTCCCGCAGGATCCGGGACGCCGGGCTGATGCGTCGACGGCACGGCTACTACACCGCCGTCATCGCCACGAACGTGGCGCTCTACCTGGGAACCTGGGCCGTCTTCCCGTTCCTCGGCGACTCCTGGTACCAGTTGCTGACCGCGGTCGTCCTCGCCGTGCTGTCCACCCAGATCGCCTTCACCGGGCACGAGGTCGGCCACCGCCAGATCTTCCGAGGCCGTCGGGCCTCCGAGGTCGCCGGCCTCACCCTGGGCAACCTCGGCATCGGCCTGGGCATCGGGTGGTGGGTGGACAAGCACAACCGGCACCACAGCCACCCCAACCATGTCGACCGGGACCCCGACATCGCCGAGGGAGCGCTGTCCTGGACCGAACAGCAGGTGGGCAAGACACGAGGACTCCGCCTGCTGTGGACCAGGTGGCAGGGCCGGCTCTTCTTCCCCCTGCTGCTACTCGCCGGACTCAACCTGCACGTGTCCTCCTTCCGCGCACTGCCGACCCTGCCCCCGAGGCGGCGCTGGCTGGAGGGCGGCCTGCTCGTGGTCCACTTCGCCGCCTACCTCTCCGCGCTCTTCCTCGTCCTCTCGCCCGGCAAGGCCATCGCGTTCTTCTTCGTCCACAAGTGCCTGTTCGGCCTGTACATGGGATCGACGTTCGCCCCCAACCACAAGGGAATGCCCATCCTCCAACCCGGTGAGAAGATCGACTTCTTCCGCCGCCAGGTCCTCACCTCCCGCAACGTCACGGGTGGTCGGTTCCTGGAATGGGGGCTCGGCGGGCTCAACTACCAGATCGAGCACCACCTGTTCCCCAGCATGCCCCGACCCGCGTTGCGGCACGCCAGGCCCATCGTGATCGAGTTCTGCCAGGAACGGGGCGTCCCGTACCACGAGACCAACCTGATCCAGTCGTGGCGGGAGATCCTCACCTACCTCGACGAGGTCGGCAACTCCCGCGCCATCGAACGGGCCGTGCCCGCCGAACACCTCCAGTCGGCCCAACGCCGGTAGCGCCGCGCCCGGCACCGTCGACGGACACGTCGTTCGCCGGCGGTGCCGTCGCGTCCCGGCGGGGGACGGGCTCCACCAGCCTTCAGTATCCTTGCGCGGTCCCGACGGAGTGAACCCTTGGTGGAACAGAAGCGCATGAGGCGTTACGGCATCCTGATCCTTCCCGCTGCGAACAAGGTCTACACCGGGGCGTCGGTGGAACTGACCAGGGCCGAACTCGCGGTCTTCGGTGACCGCCTGTTCCCCGGCCGCCTCACCGGCATCGATACCCGCCGCCTTGGCGGTGTGGACTACGTCACCTTCGACGCGGACGAGCTCTCGGAGGAGGACCTCAACCGCCTGGCGAACCTGTCCTCCCGCTACGCCCTCTTCGAACTGCGGGACGACCTGCTGCTCCCGCTGGACGCCCACCCCGAGGACCGCTTCGACGACGACCTCCTCACCATCCCGAAGTACGTGGGCAAGACCAACGAACTGTTCACGAAACTCCTGCTCAACGTCACCCTGCTCTCCTCCGACCTGGCCGCCGAGTGGGGACGACGGAAGCTCCGCGTGCTCGACCCGCTCGCCGGGCGCGGCACCACCCTGAGCCAGGCCCTGACGTACGGCTTCGACGCGCTCGGCGTCGAAGCGGACGGCAAGCACGTCGACGCCTACGCGGCCTTCCTCCGCACCTGGCTCAAGCGCAAGCGCGTCAAGCACCACGCGGAGATCACCAGGATCCGACGCGACAAGAAGCAGATCGGCCGACGCCTCCACGCCGAGATCGGCGTCGACCGGGAGAGTTACAAGGCGGGGGAGCGGCTCACCCTCGACCTGGTGCACGCCGACACCCTGCGCGCGGCGGAGTTCTTCCCCGACCGGTCGGTGGACCTGATCGTCACCGACGCCCCCTACGGCGTGCAGCACGGCAGCAGGGACCGCACTGACGGCCTCACCCGCAGCCCGCTGGAACTCCTCAACGCCGCCGTCCCCGGGTGGTGCCGCCTCCTTCGCGCCGGTGGCGCGGTGGGGATCTCCTGGAACACGTACGGGGCCGGGCGGGACGAGATCGCGGCGATCCTGTCCGACAACGGGCTGCGGGTGTGCGACACCCCCGCCCACCACGGCTTCCGGCACCGGGTAGACCAGGCCATCACCCGGGACCTGATCGTCGCCACCAAAGCCTGACGCGTCGGACCCCCGTGCGGGTGGCGGGCTGGGACATGCCCACGCGGGGCGCGGCGCCCGTCGGGACCACCACGGGATCCGCGTGGACGCTCCGGTCGACGGCCGCTCCCCGCCGGCCGCACTCAACCAGGCCCTCGATGACCCCGGCCAGCGCCTCCGATGGCCTGACCGGTAACGGCCAACAGCCCGTTCCGAGGTCACCCCGGACCCGCGGGGGCCCTGACCTGCGACAACACCGGTCGAACGGTGCCCGGCCGACCCGGTCACCCGCCCCGCGATCAGCTATCACTAGGTCGGGAAGCGGTTTCTCGGCAGATCCAGACCAGGACGGCTCCCCGAACCCGTGACGACGCCGGGAACGGGACGCCGAACCGAGGAGAACCCAGGAACCGCCCGACACCGTGACAACCTGCCCCTGATCCGGGAAAGGGCCCAACGCAATGACGCGTGCACGAAGATCACTACTCGCGCTGGTGGCCGGAAGCGCCCTCGTGGTGTCCGCCGGCAGCGCCGCCGCACTCGACGACCCAGCCGGAGCGGACCGGTCGGCCGCACCGGCCGGCTCCGCCACGACCGGGGACGCCACCCCGGCTCGGCAGGCCGAACGCCTGGACCGGGGACTGCTGGCCGTCCCCACCGAGGACGGGGTCCTGGTGAGCTGGCGCCTGTTCGGCACCGACCCGCAGGACCTCGGCTTCCACCTGTTCCGCGACGGCCGGAAGATCAACCGCCAGCCCATCCGCTCCAGCACCAACTTCCTCGATCCCGACGGTGCCCCCGGGGCCACCTACGAGCTGCTGCCACTCGGCCAGGGTGGGCGCGCCGCGTCGGAGACGACCACCGCCCTGGCCGAGGCGCACTTCGACATCCCGCTGAACAAGCCCGCGGGCGGCACGACCCCGGACGGGGGCGAGTTCGAGTACCGGATCAACGACGCCAGCGTCGGTGACCTCAACGGCGACGGCCAGTACGACATCGTCGTCAAGTGGGAGCCCACCAACGCGCAGGACAACTCCCGGTCGGGCTACACCGGTGAGGTGTTCCTCGACGCCTACACCCTCGAGGGCGAACAGCTCTGGCGGCTCGGGCTCGGACCCAACATCCGCGCCGGAGCGCACTACACGCAGTTCCTGGTGTACGACTTCGACGGAGACGGTCGCGCCGAGGTCGTCCTGCGCACCGCCGACGGCGCGGTGGACGGCATCGGGCAGGTGATCGGTGACCCCGACGCCGACTACCGCGAGTCCTCCGGCTACGTCCTCACCGGACCGGAGTTCCTGACCGTCTTCGACGGACTCACCGGCGAGGCGGTGGAGACCGTCGACTTCGAACCGGCGCGCGGTGACATCTGCCAGTGGGGTGACTGCTACGGCAACCGGGGTGACCGGTTCCTCGCCGCCGTCGCCTACCTGGACGGTGAACGCCCCAGCATTATGATGTCCAGGGGCTACTACGAGAAGACCGTGCTGGCCGCCTACGACTGGCGCGACGGGGAACTCACCCAGCGGTGGATCTTCGACAGCGACGAGCCGGGCAACGGCGCCTACGCCCAACAGGGCAACCACAACCTGAGCGTGGGCGACGTTGACGGCGACGGCCGTGACGAGATCGTGTTCGGCCAGATGACCATCGACGACGACGGCACCGGTCTCTACTCCACCGGGCTCGGCCACGGCGACGCCATGCACCTGGGCAACCTGGACCCGAGCCGGGACGGCCTGGAGGTCTTCGGAGTGCAGGAGAACTCCTCCGCGCCGTACGGCCTGGCGCTGCGCGACGCGGGCAGCGGCGAGGTCCTGTGGGGCGAGCACACCGGGCGGGACACCGGCCGGGGGACCGCCGGTGACATCGACCCCCGGTTCCCCGGAGCCGAGGCCTGGGCCATCGACGGGGAGTGGAACAGCCCGACCGGCTGGTTGGTCAGCGCCTCCGGCGAGCTCATCTCCAACAACATCCCCCCGGCGAACTTCGTCGTCTGGTGGGACGGTGACCTCGGCCGGGAGATCCTGGACCACGACTTCCGGGAGAGCGACCGCCGGGGAGTGGGCCGGATCGACAAGTGGGACTGGGAGACCGAGACCCTCGTCAACCTGCTCACGCCGACCGGGACCCAGTCGATCAACGACACCAAGGGCAATCCGAGCCTCCAGGCGGACATCCTCGGCGACTGGCGCGAGGAGGTGCTGTGGCCGACCGAGGACGACACGGCCCTCCGGGTCTACACGACCACGCACCCCACGGAGCACCGGATCCACACCCTGATGCACGACCCGGTGTACCGGCTCGGGGTGGCCTGGCAGAACGTCGCCTACAACCAGCCGCCGCACACCAGCTTCTTCCTGGGCTTCGACATGGAGACCCCGGACCAGCCCAACATCTACTACCCGTGACCCGTTGACCAGCGGTTCCGTGTCGGGGAGTCCCGGTGGGCTCCCCGACACGGTCCGCAGTGCGCGAGTTCCCCAGCCGACGCCCATGTCACGCTGGGTCCTACCCGGGTCCTACGAGTGAGCGGTGCGGTCACGCGGATACGTCATCGCGTCGCTGGTGCGCGGCGAAGGCCGCGTCCACAGCTTGACGCGTCCGGTCATGGCTGTTCGGAAGAAGGTGGGTGTAGGTGCGGAGGGTGAATGCGGGATCATGGTGACCCAGGTACTCCGACAGGGCCTTGACACTCTCCCCGGCATCCAGAAGCACCGAGGCGTAGTAGTGCCGGAGAGCGTGTGTCCCATCCTGCCTCGTTGGCTTGGCCACCCCTGCCGCTCGTCTGGCACGGTCCCAGACGAGGTCGAACCAGGAGCGGTGGAGTGCCCTCGCGTTCTCGTGGGTGAGCATGAGCCGGACAGTTTCCGGTCTTCCGTCGGATCTCGCCCACGGAAGGGTTACGAGGTGCGCGGAGAACGCCCAGAGATGGTCGTCCAGTGCAGTCAACACACTTTCGGGTAGCGGAACCTGCCGAATTTTCCCGCCCTTGGGCAACGCGAAGGTTTGAACCCCGGAGACGGTCCGGACCTGTCGGCGGACGTGGAGAGTCATCGTCTGGCGATCGATGTCGTCGGGTGAGAGACCGAAGCACTCTCCTTGGCGTAACCCACAGCCAGCACCGAGCGCGACAAAGAGTCGGAATCGTTCGGGCAGTGCGTCTCGCGTGGCTGATACTCGTTCCGCTGACCACGGGGTGATGCGGGGCCTCGTTGGACGGGGCCGGGAAACTGTCGCTGCCAGGCACGGGTTTTTGCGGATGCGGCCGTCATCCAGTGCAGCGTTGAACACGGACGACAGGTGGGAGAAGCACGCTGCCTGGTAGGATGTCGCCAGTTGTTTGTCCTGCATCCACTTAACCCACCCTCGGATGTCTGAGGGACGCAGGGAAGTGAGTGAGCGACTTCCCAGTTGGGGAAAGATCTGATGGGTCAGTCGTGAGCGCACGCTTGCCCTGGTCGACTCTTCGAAGGTCTGGGAGTCAAGCCACCGCTCCGCGTACTCCCTTACTGTGATCGCGCCGGCGTCGGGGGCGATGTAGTCCCCGGTGTTCATCTGGTTCTGCACCGAGATCATGAATTTTTCGGCGGCGCGCTTCTGGCGATCGGGAAAGGACTTAGCCCGCCGTCGTCCGTCCGGCGCGTAATAGCGGACTCTGTACCGCAGTCCCTTTCCATGACGTTCACTACGGACCCGTGTGATCTCTTGTGGGTGCGCGGGGTCTGGGACTTCGTTCCACCAGCGGTCCTCGATGTAGGCCATGATGTTCTTCGGTCCTCCCCTCAGGCGGCGGTACCGTCGGAAGCAGTGGCCCAGTGCTGGACCTGAACCGGGTCGTAGCGCAGGTGCCGGCCGATCTTGCGGACTGGTGGCCCTTCGCCGCGCCAGTGCCACTGGTAGAGGGTCTTGACAGGGATGCGCAGGTAGTCCGCGACGTCATCCACGGTCCACAAGGGCTGTAGCTGGCGTGTGGTCATGCTCGTGTTCCCCCAGGTCATCAGGCCGCGTGGTCAGTTGCCGAAACATCGGGGGCTGTGCCCGGTGGTGGTTGGGCCAGGGCCAGGGCACGGTCGTACTCGGCGCGCCACCGCCGTCGTTCGGCGATTCCCCGCAGCAGCAGGTCCGCTCGGGAAGGCACGTTCGGGTCTCCGGGGCGGACCTTCTGCCACACCACCCGCGAGGAATCGGCGGTCGGCTTGTCGATACCGGCGGCGGCGAGCATCTCGGTGACGAAGCGCCGCCTGTCGGCCCGGTGATCGGCGAGGGACTTGCCCGACCACTTCCGGGACACCAACACCCGCCGCCCGGGCAGGCCCAACGTCGACCTTCGGTGGGCGCGGGTCGTGCAGCGACCGGGGCGCATTCTGGCGTGCGGCTTGCGGGGCTGCACCCCGTAGAGCAGCCACACCGCGCACCGGGGCGAACAAGGGGTGCGAGCCAGCTCGGCGTGAAGCCGGTCGGCGTGGGCACGCTGTCGGCCGGTGTCGTGCTCGACCACTTCCCCCACCGACTTGGTGAGGTACTTGGTCAGGTAGCCGATGTGCCGCCCGGCTTCGGCCGAGCCGCCGAGGATGCCCTTGGAGTGCACCTGCGGTCCGAACCGGGCCACGTGCGCGGGCTCCTCGACCTGGTCCACCGCCTCCTCCCAGGTCGTCAGCGGGGCCCGGGTGGTGGGGTCGAGGAACGTCTTGCGGTCGGCGTCCCACACTGGCAGGGCGTCGCCCTCGGCGTAGACGAGGCGGTCGTGGGCCGGCCACCAGACCTGGTGGTAGGTCGCCGCGGTGACCTGTCGCAGCACCGCGTGCGGGATGCTGCCGCGGATCGCGGCGTGCAGGTGTGGGGCGGCGCGCTTCTGCGGTTCGACGGTGGCGAAGTACTGCACGTCCCAGCCGACGCAGCGACGGAGGTTCTGCCACCAGCGGTCCGTGAGTGCCGCGAAGTGGACCGCGTCGCGGGCGGCCTGGCGGTAGTCGTAGCGGTCGGGATCGCGGGGGGTGCCGTCGCGGTGGACCGGCCCGTAGGTGTCGCAGGTGAGCGTGACGAACATCGAGGGGCGGTAGCCGCCGGCGTACTCGCGGCCCAGGGTGTGGTTCTCCACCCTGCGGCGGGGGAGGTCTGGGATGTCGTGGCGGCGCTTGGTCGAGCGGTGGGCTCTGCGAGGCCGTTTGGCGTCTGGGTGGGGCAGGCGGCCTCGGACGCCGGTGGCTTTCAGGTCGTCGTCGGCGGCGGTGATTTCCTCGCGGAGTTCCTCGATGTCCTGCCGGTCACCGACCGCCTGGGCGGTGCGGTACTCGGCCAGGAGGTCGGCCCGGTAGTCGATCAGGTGGGTCTGTTCGCCCGTGGGGGGTTCGGGCGTGAAGTCGGGTTCGGTGTCCCGGTGCCAGCCTTCGCGGCACTGAGCCATCCGCAGGGCTCGGGCTTTGCGGGCGCAGGGCCGGCAGGTGCTCTCGATGGTGGCTCCGCAGGGGACGGGGACGTAGCGCAGTTCGCCGGTGTCGTAGTCGGCGACCTCCATGACGAAGGGGCGGGTGCACACGCCGTGGTGTTCGGCGGCGGCCTCGATCACGTGGGAGGCCAGGGGTTGGCGCATGCGCTGTGCTCGGCTTTGGTGGTCGGCCAGGTCGGTGACGGTGGCGTTCACGCGGCCTCACCCCGCTGGTCGCGGTGGTCGCGGGTGGGGAAGGTGATGACCTCGGCGTCCTCGGAACCGTCGGCGGGGGTGTCGGATGCGGAGGTGAGGTAGTCGGTCAGAGCGGTCAACTCCGCATCGGTGGTGTGGAAGGCCCGGACTCGTTGCGGGTCCCGGCGGCCGTCGATGCCGACCCAGGCCACCCCGGGGGTGGTGTCGGGGATGTCGTGGGCCGCTGCGCCGCGTTGGCGAAGGGCGTCGCCCAGGACCATGTCCACCTGGGTGGGTTCGTCCAGGCGTAGGGCGATGCGGGTCGGGAACAGGTGGCGGAAGCCGATGATCTCCTTGCGGGGGTCCTGGACCTGCCCGACCACGGCCACTCCCGGGGCTCGTCCCTGGGAGGTCAGGAGCTGAAGGGCCGCGTTGGCTCGTTCCCGGAGCTTGCGGTCGGTCTCGTAGGCCACGAGGTCGGCGAGTTCGTCCACCACGAGGATGAGGAACGGCCCGTGCTCAGGTGACCAGTTCCGGGCGTGGCCTCGCATGCTCTCGGCGCGGGTGCGGACTTCCTCGGCGAGGTGTTCCAGGAGTTCCACCGCCGGCTGACCCTTCTGGCACACCAGGCGGTGGAACACAGCGGGGGCGCGGCCGAGTTCCATCCCTCCCTTGGGGTCGATCCCGTACACGCGGACCTGGTCCTTGCGGACGAGGGGTGCCACCGCCCGCAGCAGTGCCCAGACGACGGAGGCCTTGCCCGCGCCGGTCGCTCCGACGACCAGCCAGTGCGTGCCGTGCAGCGGCAGAGTCCAGCTCCGTCCGGTATCGGTGACGCCCAACGGCAACGAGCGGAGGTCCACCACGGCGGTGGGATCGGGCAGGGGAGGCGGCGCGACCGGGGCGGCCAGCGGGTCGGCGTGGACCAGGTCGAGCATGATCCGACGAGGGCGCAGGACCCGGACGCGGCAGGAACGGGCACCGAAGGAGTGCGCCAGCGCGTCAGAGCGGGCTTCGAACTCGGCGGGGGTCTGCCCGGCCAGCAGCGCCACGGTCAGCCGGTCTCGCCATCCGTGCGAGCGGACTCGCAGCAGCCGGGGCAGGTAGGTCTTGCGGTCCACACGACGTCCCAGGTCGGCGAAGCGCATCACGCGGTGCCAGGCAGGGGCGTAGACGGTGGCGCGTCGCCACTCCGACCGCAGCTCCACCAGCAGCACGCGGCGGAAGGAGACGGGAGCCTTCCACCGCCAGGCCCCGCACACCACGGCCAGCAGCGCGGCGGTCAGCAACGCGACCGGCCACCCGGAGCCGACGGCGGCGAGGAGCACCAGGAGCAGCACCAGCGCTGCCACCGGGTAGCGGCAGGCTCGCCGCAGCACACCCACCCCCACGGCGGTGAGCGCGACCAGGGCCAGGACGGGGAACCCCACGAGGAGAACCGTCTTGGGCAGCAATAGCCACCAGGGCAGCCGAGGCCGGGCGATCTCCAACGGAGCGGGGTCGACCCATCGACGAGGTTCAGGCATCCTCGACACCCGCCCCGGGCCGGACGGTGCTGCGTGCATCGCCGAAGTCCAGCGGGAGCCAGTTCAAGCAGCTCAGGCAGTCAGCGTGCCCGGGTGCGAACAGCCCACGGCGTTGGCACAGCGGGCATCGTGCCGCCGATGGGGTGAGGGGGCTTGCGGTGGTCCGATCATGATGCTCTACGCTCATACGTGTTCACTTCCTGTGACAGGGGTGAATGGCGCAGAGACGGTGCAGGTTTTCCAGGCCCGAGCCCGTCTCTCGCGTCACAGCCGACTTCGATCAAGGTGCGGACGTGCGGAATCGCCGCCGCGACCTTCCGGTTTTTGTCGCGTCGTGTCGTCAGATGACGTATTCCTGATGTGTGAAAACGCTGGGTGGGGCGGCACGGACGAGCACGTTCCGTTACCGCCCCAGCAGCGTCAGTACCGTCCGGCGGCCGCCTGCCGGGCCGCCGTGCGCAGCCCTCGCCATTCACTGGCTGCCGTGCAGTCCCAGCACCACTCCTGCCCGTCGGGCCACCAGCCGCCGTTCCGGCAGGTCCGGCACCGCCGGAACTCCAACCGCACCCGCCGAGGCACGACCGGCCTGGTCGGAGACCGCCGCCACGTTCGAGACCACCAAGCTGCTAACCGGCCGGCCGTCCCGGTCTGCCCCTCCGCCCGGGGGGCGGGGACCTCGGCTGCCGGCGGGGGCGGGTACTGACCCGCCAGCTTGCGCAGCATGTCGAGGCTGTCCCGCGCGGACCGCGCCAGCATGGCCGCCGTGCGTTGGATCTCGTCGAGGGTGTCCGCGACCTCGTCGAAGCACTCCGCCCACCGCTCCCGGTAGACGATTTGCTCCTCGGCGGGAGCGTCCTTGGGTGGCAGGTGCTCCACGAAGGTGAGGAACAGGGCGCGCAGTTCCCGTTCCCACGCGGGCACCTCCGGCTGGTCCTCGCTCACCGGTAGCCTTCCCCCTCGTCGGTGGGCTCAGGTGCCCGCCAGTGGTGCGCCCCACCCGAGGGGTCCTCGGGTGGGGTCGCGGGGAGGTAGCCGGCCAGCGCGGTCCGGGCGGAGTCCACGTCGAGCAGCCCGTGGGTGTGCCGAGGCTGGGAGCGCAGCCACTCCACGGCCCGAGACGCTTCCGCAGCGAGTTCGGACAGGAACCGGTCGAGGTGTTCCCGGTCCCGACCGTCCTGGTGGAACCGGACCTGGAGGCAGAGGCTGCCCAGGTCCACCATCAGCATCGGCCCGGTGCCGGGCATCTCCACCGTGAACAACGCCCCCGCCCCCTGAGCCGGGACCCCGATTACTTGAGGAACCATCACGTGTCGTCTCCCTTACCGGTCTGCTGCAACACGGCCCGGGCCTGTTGCAGGGAAGCACTGAACGGTTCCGGAGCCTCGGGGTGTCGGTGACCAAGGCGAACGGGACCGAATCGACGCAGTGAACCTCCGCCTAACGTGGCGAAGGGCAGAGCACGCACTGTCGAGGCAGGGCAGCGGCGGTGAGCATCCGCCCCCACGTCCCGCATCCCTACGCCGCCTTGGCTCCGGGCTCCGCGACACCCGGGCTCTTGACCGGCTTGGAGCCGGAGCCGCCCGGGGCACGCATGCCCGACGCGCGGTAGCTGAACTGTTGCCGCGCTCGGCACCGGTGACCCTGCCCAGCGGCCGGCGGCGTGCACGGCCTGCTGTCAATCCAGGGAGTCACCGTCAGGCCCTCGAAGACCACCGGCCGCAGGTTGGTCCCGGGAAGCGCCTCCGGCGGCACCGGTGCCACATCTGCGGAGATCTTGACCGTGACCACCGCGTCGGACTTTCGCTCCGCCGCCTGGTCGATCACCGTCACCAACCACTGACGCTGTTCGGTACGCGGATCCAACTCCGGCACCGGAGCAGCCCCCCGCGCCCGCTCCTCACGACTCTGGAACTTCATCACCGGTTCCACCCCCATCACCAGCGCACCTTGGGGAAACACCTCGTCGTGCTCCGCCGGGAGCCGAGCCCCACCACCGATTGCCATCGTGAGTACCTCCATGCTCGTAGCCGCTTCGCTAGTTCGCTAGCGAACTTAGCCAGGCTAGGCCGATCGGCTCAGCCCTGTCAAGGTCTTGGCTAGTTTGCTAGCGAGGGCCGTGCTGTAATGGCCGGCATGAACACCGACCCGGGTAACAGCACAACCGCAGGTCACGTGCCGGTTCATCATCGAATCGCCGACGCGCTCAGGGCGCAGATTCGATCAGGCGACCTCGCGGAGGGTGACCAGCTCCCGACAATCCGCGAACTTCACCAGCAATGGGGATGTGCACCGCTGACAGCGCGGAATGCGGTGGACGTCCTCAAGGCGGAAGGTCTGGTGACTGGCGGCCGAGGCCGTCCGCCGAAGGTTCGGGTGAAGCCGGAGCGTCAGAGCATCTCCACCGGCATGGCCGCCGAGCAGAAGCGCCTAGTATTAGCACCGGCAAGCGAGCGTCGTCAGCGGGGGGCTATCGAAATGGTGGCGGGAATTCCCATTGATGACATCGTCTCCACCCATCGATACGACATGGTGGAGGCAACCGAGGAACTGGCCAGGGAGTTCGATATATCCGTGGGAACCGTCCTGCAGCGACGGAACTACGAGATGCACACTCACGAGGGAAGGAGGGTCGCCTTCAGTACCTCGTACATTCCTGCGTACATCGTCGAGAAAAACCCCGATCTGCTCGACGAAAAGAACGAACCTTGGCCGGGAGGGCATCAGCACCAACTCTATACTGCGGGCGTGGAAATCGGCACGATGAAGCGCACGGTGATTGCAATAGAACCGACCACCAGGGATCGACAGGATTGGCAGATCGACCAAGGGACGCCGATGCTGAAGATCAGGTCGAAGTCAATCGACATCGACGGAAGGGTGGTCGAGCTGTCCGATGCCGTGTACCCCGCAGACAGAACCGAAGTCGTCATAGTCGAAGACCTCCCCCGATGGCCTGACGGCTATCCCAGATTCAGCAAACAGGCAGGAAGCTAGAGAGTGGAACAGACAAACATCAACCCGGCGCTTGGTCTCCACCTGCCCGCCATTAACACCCTCTCCCAGCCGGAGAGGAGCAACTACACGGTCAGTGTGGTCATCCCGGCCCACAACGAAGAGGACACCATCGAGCAGGCCGTCACGTCCGCCCGTGACGGCCTGGCCCATTTGGGCACGCAAGGTGAGATCATCGTAGCGGCAAGCGCGTGTGAGGACCGCACCGCTGACCGCGCCGAGGGTGCGGGAGCGGATGTCCTTCTCGCGCCCATAGGGAAGGGCTCGGCGGTTCGGTCAGGGATCCAGTCCGCAAGCGGAGACATCATTTGCCTCCTGGATGCCGATTTCGAATACTTCGGAAAGACTCCGATTGTCGCCGAACTTGTCGAGCCAATCCTTATGGGTGTGAGCGACGCGACGATCAGCGATCTATATTGGCGTCCATTGTATCCACAGATGTGGCTATTTGGTTTCTTTGCGCCGGTCGCCGGATGGCTTTTCCCTGAGCTTCTGCCCAAGTGTGGGAGCACGCCCTGGTCAGGGCAGCGAGCCGCGAAGGCGGAGCTGTGGCCGGATCCTGATACTTTGCCAGACGGGTTCACCGTCGACCTTGCGATTCTGTTGCACTGGAACGAGAGTGCTCCGCGTCTACGTCCCATCATCTCCGATGACTGGGTGAATCCACAAAGGCCGAAGCCGCATTTGATGGCAGAAGAACTCGATCTCCTGTGTGAAACAGCCGTTCGCCTCGGGCGCATCGACCGTCGCGACACGCATCTTCTCAAGCAGTGGTACGCCGAGATTCACGAAATCTTGGCTACCTATGACCCCGACCGCGACGAACCCGGGGACTTCGAGCGGATGATCCTCAACGAGTCACGCGCCCGCCTCCCGCTCCAGACGCGGCACACGAACTGAGCGCCGGCACGGCCCGTTGTGACGCTCACAAGCACCCAGCGGGGCGCTACTGCTGCCGAATTTGGCTCTAGGGGATCAAGCGCGCGCCGCTGGCGCGCGTGCCGCCTGCGGCGGCCTGAGGGCGCACGGCGGCGGCTGCGGGCGCGCTGACGCGCGTCCTCGCCTTGCCGCCGCCCTCAGGGAGTCAGGCGGGTCCCCGTCAACCGACACAGTACTGATCTTCACCACGGGCGGACGTACCCCGGGAGGTCCTCGCGCCGTGTGGTTCCGGACCGCTTCAACCAGGGCGCTCGCCTGACGCGGCGCTTCCGGTCCTCGCTCCGCTGCGGTCCGGATCCCCTTGTCCCGGAGTCCGGGAGATGCCATCCACACTCGCGCCAGCAGTCACAGGAACCGAGGGACAGCCTCACCCCTCGAACCCCGTCCCTGGGTCCTGCCGGGGTCCTAAGAGTTCGGGGACCAACCGTTACTACCGAGTAGTGCCGAGAACCACCGGGCAGCCGTTCCCGCAGGACACGCGCGTTGTGAGTCGAAACCGCGAGGTCAACGCCAGCGCCGATGTAGAAGGGCCAGAGAACGTCGCCTACAACCAGCCGCCGCACACCAGCTTCTTCCTGGGTTTCGACATGGAGACCCCGGACCAGCCCAACATCTACTACCCGTGACCCGTTGACCAGCGGTTCCGTGTCGGGGAGTCCCGGTGGGCTCCCCGACACGGGAGGTACCGCCCGGATCCGCCCCGTCAGTCGCACATCTCGTGCGGCACGGCGGACGAACACCGGTCCGAGTGGCACGGTGCGGTGGCGGCTCGGTCCTCGGGACCACCCGGAGCAGCGCGGTCGGTAGGGGAGTGGCAGCGGACCCCGAGGACCGAGCCGCAGGTGCTCCTCCTGGCCCCGGCGCGGCCCCGTGGGCGGTGCACCGCGGTGCTCTCGGATGCGCGTCCCGGACAGCGCGACACGGGGGAGGTGGGTGGGAGGTACCTGGCTGAGGTGTCCCCACCGGGCAGGATGGTCAGCGTGATCGTTCCCGGTGAGTTCGCGGAGTGGCGCTCACGTGTCGACGGCGAGGAGGGCCGCAGCTGGGTGGCGGCGCTGCCCGAGCTGGTCCGCCAGCTGTGCGTTGACTGGGGGCTGACCCTTGACGACACACCGCCGGAACATGGTGGTTCCGGCCTGGTGGTGATGGCGCACCGTCGGCACCAGGCCTGCGCGCTCAAAGTGAGCTGGCCGACCGGCACCACCGCGGACGAGGCGCGAGCACTGCGCACCTGGGATGGCGCCGGGGCCGTCCGGCTGCTCGGAGCCAGGCCGGATATCGGCGGGCTGCTGATGGAACGGCTGAACCAGCGGCGCAGCCTGCGCGGCCTTGGCCTGTGGGAGGCGGCCGAGGTGGCGGGCACGCTCCTGCGTCGCCTCGCGGTGCCGGCACCACCCGGGCTGCGCTCACTGGGCGAGATCGCCGACGACATGGTGGAGCGCCTCCCGTCTCGGCAGCGGACGCTGGGCGACCCCATTCCGCCGGCCTGGCTCGACACGGCGCGAGGCCTCGCCGCTGACCTCTGGGCGGAGGACCACGGCACGCTCATCCACGCCGACCTGCACTACGGCAACGTCCTGGCGGGCGAACGCGAGCCGTGGCTGGCGGTGGATCCTCGTCCGGTGCGGGGCCGCCCGGAGTTCTCCGTGCCCGAACTGTTGTGGACCAGGGCGGACGACGACGCCATCGGCTCTGATGCCGACCTGCGCCGCCTGCTGGCCATGCTCGTGGAGACCGGGGAGCTGGAGCCTCGCGCGGCGCACGGCTGGGCGGTGGCGCGGTGCGTGGACTACTGGCTGTGGGGCCTGGAGAACGGCCTCACCACGGACCCGGTCCGCTGCCATCGCGTCCTGGGCGCATTGCTCGGCTGAGCACCAGGGTCGCTGCTCCGCGGTCTCGAGTAGGCGATGGCGCGGCAAATACCGCCACTAAGCCCCCAATTCGTCGACCGGATCCATCATTTCAGTGTTGGATGAATCCAACACTGAACCCACGCACGGATCTCCCCACCACGCGGGGAGGAGATCCAGCATCCCTACCCCAGGCCTCCCACCGTCGACGAGGCCCGGCTCAGACGGGTTTCAGGGGATCGTGCCCGATCGACATCAGCCGGTGCCGCCAGCCCGACGGGCCGCTGGTGGGCTCCAGGTCGTCGCGGCGTTCGGCGTGGACTCGTTCCACGACCCGGCGCATGACATGGAGGTCGCCGTCCTCGAGGTCGGTCCTGCGCTTGTTGAGGATGCGCAGCACCTCCTGGCCGGTCGGCGTTCCCGACTGGTCAGGGAACTCCTCAGCGGTCTCCCCTGCCGATCTGGTCCGAAGCCACTCGCTGAGTTCACGGGAGGACATGTTCACCACCCGGTGGAATTCGTTCCAGAGGGCGTCGCTCTCGTGCGTGTGCTCGGCCATGATCGTCGGCCTCCTCCCGTGCACGGTGTGCTGCCGGCGCGGTCGCCACCACGCTCAGCACCGTTCACCGGGGGTGGTACCCGCCCGGGGTGGGAACGAATCCCACCCCGGGCGCCACGTGATCAGAAGGGCACCGGGCCGAAGCGGGTCCAGGCAACGACCCCGGCCATGACCAGCAGCAACAGGTTGATCGGCACTGGTTTGAACTTCCACCGCCTGCCGTGCACGACGATGGCCCCGATCATCAGCAGCACCACGCCGCACGCGGCGACGGGCGTCATCACGGTCAGGAAGTTGAGCAGGCCCGGCAGGATCAGGCCGGCGGCGGCCGCCACCTCGATCCCTCCGATGATCTTGACCTCCTGGCTGGAGAAATCCTCCGCCCACGGCATGTTCGCCAGTAGCAGCTCTTCCCGTTGGACGAGTTTCATCCCGCCGGAGATGAGAAGGATCAGCGCGAGTGGCACTTGCAGCGCCCAGATGACGTAGGTCAAGAAGGCTCCCGGGGCCGGGCCGCCCATCCGAGGAAGTCACTCGCGGGCGCCCGGAGCGCCTGGCCTTTCAGTGGCGGGCGGCGGAAGTGGGTGCAGTCGGTGGTGCCCCACCTGCCTGCCGCGCCATCGCGGCGGGATGTGGGACAAGTCTCGAGATCCTGCGAGGAACGGCGTTCGTCGCGCCCCACACCACGGGGGGTGCGGTCGGCGACGACCTGTTGACACCCTACCGATCATGACCGCCTGAACGCACCTGGTTTCCCCGTGTGATCACTCGACTGTCGTAAGGGTTGGAGCCGCGGGGGTGGTGTTCACCGTGGGTTCGATCCGAACACCGCCGGCGCTACCCCATCCCCGACGCCCCATTGAATTCATATTTGTCCGTTATTTCAGTGTCAATCAAAATCAACTCACCACCAACCAACAAACACCAACCGCCACGAAAAAAGCACCCTCACTACCAAGAGTCACTACCGGGGAGTGTGGGTCGGAGCACCTGGAGCGGGACGTGGAGCCCTGTGCGTCCGCCGGGTGCGGCCCACTCGCCTGGTGGCCCCTCCGGAACGCGCCGGTACCTCCGCCGACGATCACACCCGCTCCCGCGCCCACTGATCGAAGCCCTGACGTGCGAAGATCCGGAGCACCCGTGGATGGGTGCTGTCCTCGTGGCGGCGGGGGGACCGTGCCATCGCGGGTGCTGGGCCCGCGGCGGGCCAGTGGGGGACGAGAGGGAACGAGGTGGAGGTGGACCTGCGGACGGGTGAGATACTGGCGGCCCCGTCAACTGATCGAGGTAACAGATGGTGTCCATGATCCTGTGGATCGTCGGCGCGACCGCGGTCGCCGCCGGGGTGCTCGTTCCGGTCATCCTGGGAGCGTCACGGCACCGGGAGGTTCGCTCGGCCAAGTCCGCCGCGCGCTCGGCGTACCGGCGGCTGGGCTTCCACGTCGAGACGCTGGGCGTCGGTGACGATGTCGTCGCCCGCCGTGCGTGGGAGGACGCGAGCGAGCGGTGGAGGGCGACTGGTGAGCTGCTCGCCAGGGCCACCACGGCGGAGGAGTGCGCGGCGGCCCGTGCGACGGCGATGGAAGGGCTGAAGCGCATCGACGACGCCAGGCGCCGGCTCGGTCTCGAGGCCGAAGGCGGCTGAGTTCTCCCACGCGGTGGTCGGGTTCTGGGGCGGAGCGGGGTCAGTGGGGGAGGTCCGAACTGACCGCCGAGGGGTGGTCAGCCGATCCCGCCAGCGGGCGGAGGTCGAGTCGCCGAACGACGGCCGTGATCGCGTCGAGGACACTGCTGATCACAGGGCGGTCCCGGCTCCCCAGTCGGGTGGCGGTGAGCACGCGGCGCGCCGGAGCCGGGTCCCCGGTCAGTCGGAGGCGGGACACCGGGTGGGTGCTGGGAAGTCCGGCGAGCTGGGGGACCAGGCAGACCCCGAAGCCCTGCGCGACGAGTGCGGTGGCCGTCTCCCACTCGTCGCTGCGGTGGGCGATTCGAGGGGAGAACCCGGCGGTCGCGCACGCGGCGAGCACGAGTTGGTGGTAGGTCGACCCTGGTTTGGAGACGATCCACTGTTCGTGCGCCACGTCGACGAGTCGCACCTCACCCGCGCCTGCCAGCGGGTGGTCCTGCGGGATCAGGAGGTCCAGGGCGTCGTCGAAGAGGGGACGTTGGTCGAAGCGGGGGTCACTGGGTGAGGGCGTGTCGGGTGTGGCCACGACGAGGGCGATGTCGGCCTCGCCGGAGAGCAGCAGGTCGAAGCATTCGGTGGGTTCCGCCTCGGTGATGCGGATGCCGAGGTTGGGGAAGCGTTCTCGGAGGGCGCCGGCGGCGCGGGGGAGGACGACCGCGGCCGCGGTGGAGAAACCGCAGATGCCGAGGGTGCCCGACGGTTCCTCGTCGTAGGCGTCGAGGGCGGCGCGTGCCCGTTCCCACTGGGCGAAGAGGATCTCCGCGTGGGCCAGGAGTGTGCGGCCGGCGGGGGTGATGCGGACGCCTCGTCCTCGGGGGCGGACGACGTCGGTTCCGAGTTCGGCGCTGAGGCTGCGGAGGGCCTGGGATACCGCCGATGGGGTGTAGTGCAGGGCGGTGGCCACCGCGTGGACGGTGCCGTGTCGGTCGAGTAGCTGCAGCATATGGAGTCGCCGGTCGATCATGTAGTGCAACTGTACGGATCGCTGCATCAACGTTTGCTTTTCGTCGCCTATCGAGTTGCGCACCCTGGGCGTGTGTCTCGATCTCGTGTGCTGTCCGGTCGGTGGTTCGGTGCGTCGCCGTGGTGGTCGGTGGGGAGCTGGCTGGGTGGTGATGCCTGGTGGCGGGGGTCCTCACGGGTGCCGGGGACGGTGCGGGGGCCCGGGGTGGGGGGCGGGACGGGTGCGCTGGTCGCTTCGGCCGCGGCGTTGTTGGTGCTGACGGCGGGGGCGAACATGGTGAGCCCGTTGTACCCGCTGTACCAGCGGGAGTTCGCGTTCTCGTCGTTGACGTCGACGGCGCTGTTCGCGACGTACTCGCTGGTGAGCGTGCCGGCGTTGGTCGTGTTCGGTGCGGCGGTGGAGCGGGTGGGGCCGCGGCGGTTGTTGTTGTGGGGGTTGGGTGTGTCGGCGGTGGCGTCGTTGCTGTTGGTGGGTGCGGAGGGGGTGGGTGCTCTTTTCGCGGGTCGGGTGCTGCACGGCCTGGCGTTGGGGGCGGGTACCGGGGCCGGGGTGGCGGTGGTGGTGGCGCGGTGTTCCTCGCCTGAGCGGGGGGCGTTGGTGGCGGGTGTGGTGTTCGTGGTGGGTGGGGCGGTGGGGCCGTTGGGCACTGGGTTGTTGGCTTCGTTCGCGCCGGCGCCGTTGTCGATGTCGTTCGCGGTGCATGTGGTGGCGACGGTGGTGGTGATGGGGCTGGTGCGCCGTCTCCCTGAGCGGTCGGGGCCGTTGCGGGGGTGGCGGTTGGCGTGGCCGAGGGTGCCCAGGGTGGTGCGGCGGTCGTTCGTGGTGGGCGGGGTGAACGGTTGGGTCGCCTGGGCGGTGGTGGGGTTGTTCCTGGCGCTGGTGCCGGACTTGTTGCGGAGTGAGTTCGGGGTGTCGAGTCCGGTGGTGTCGGGACTGGTGATCGGTGTGGTGATGGCGTGTTCCGCGGTGGCGCAGGTGATGACGCCGGGGTTGCGGCCGGTGGTGGCGCAGCGGGTGGGCGTGGTGTTGCTGGGGGGTGGGTTGGTGGGGTTGGCGTTGCCGGTGGCGGAGTCGGGGTTGTGGGTGTTGGGGGCCGCGGCGGTGGCGGCGGGGGTGGGGCACGGGTTCGTGTACTGGGGGGCGACGGCGGAGGTGGAGTCGGTGACTCCCCGGTCGGCCTCGGTGGAGACGACCTCGGCGTTGTACGTCCTGTTCTACCTGGGGGCGGGTGTGCCGGCGGTCGGGGTGGGGGCGTTGGCGTTGTGGGTGCCGTTGGAGGGGGCGGTGCGGTTGTTCGCGGTGGTGAGCGGGGTGGTGTTGGTGGTGGGGGTGGTGGCTGACCTGGTGTGGCGTGGTGGTTCGGAGGTGCGTGGCGGTGAGCGGGCGGTGGAGTGGTCGGCGCCGGTGGGGCGGGCCGTGTCGGTGGAGGAGGGGAGGTGAGTGGGATGCGGGCTCTGGTGATGCGGGTCAGGCGGTTCGTGGCGGAGTTGAACCGTTGTTACGAGGTGTCGCGGGGAAGGGATCCCTTCCGCGGGTCGTCGTAGTGCCGGGTGGATCGGCGGCCTGGGTGGGTGGGGAGGGCGGCGTGTGCCTGCGTGCCGGTCCGGTGTGCGTCCGCTCTCCCGCCTCAGGGTGGGGTGGTGTGGGTGTTGTCGTTGGTCATGGCGTAGGTGCCGGAGCGCAGTCGGTGCAGCAGTCCTTGGGTCCATTCGATGCCTCCGCGTGCGGTGTGTTCCCACAGGCGGGGTAGTTCGCGGAGGTGTTCGGTGCCGGGGGCCGTGCCGAGTTCGGCGAGTTTGGCCTTCTCGG
The DNA here is from genome assembly GCF_049311605.1 of Actinoalloteichus caeruleus. Taxonomy (NCBI): domain Bacteria; kingdom Bacillati; phylum Actinomycetota; class Actinomycetes; order Pseudonocardiales; family Pseudonocardiaceae; genus Actinoalloteichus; species Actinoalloteichus caeruleus. The sequence goes on along the minus strand of NZ_CP186005.1, from coordinate 3,284,234 downwards.
TGCGTTCGGTTTCCAGGGTGCGGAGTCTTTCGGTGAGGAGGGTGATGGCTTCCTCGCGGGTGAGGGCGGGGAGCAGGGCGAGTGCGGCTCCGAGGGTGTCGGGTCGGTGTTCTGGTCGTCGGAGGGCGTCGCGGAGCAGGCGGTGGAACTCCGTTTCTCCGGTGGTGGTGAGGGAGTAGTCGGTGCGTCCTGGGGTGTCTTTGGCGGGGGTGGCGATCATCAGCCCTTCCTTGGCGAACTGCCTGAGGGCGTGGTAGAGGGAGCCCCATTTGATGTTGGCCCATTCTTCGGCGCCCCAGGCGACCAGTTCCGCTCGTACTCGGTAGCCGTGTGCTGTTCCGCATTGGCGTACTACGCCGAGTACGAGGAGTCGTGTCGCTGACATGCCGTTCCGCTCTGCCGTTGTTCGAGGCCGGGCTCAGGTTAGAGGTTGGGTGTCGTGGTGGGGGGGGTGGCCACCCGGGTGTGGTCGAGGGGTTGGCTGAGGGCGCTCGCCGCACCTCGTTCGAGGAGATGTTCGCCCACGAGTCCGTGGTCTCGGTTGACTTCCTGACCATGCGCGAGGAGGAGATCGTCTGCCAGGCCGGTGGGCTGGTGCGTGGCGGGGGTTTCGGCTGGTGTCGCGGTGGTGTGGTGGGTGGCCGCGGGGACGGGTACTCAAGTTTGAGTATGCTCTCGGGGTCGTGGTGACGCCGTGCGGGGACCTGCCCCGTGTGCGTGTTCGGCCGCGTTCCGATCCCTGGCGGAGGAGTTTCCGATGACGATGTCCCATGCCCGTGACGTCCTGCCCGGCTCGGCCCGGGCGGTGTTGCCGGACACCCTGCGGGTGCGGGGGGCGCGGGTGCACAACCTGCGGGGGGTGGACCTCGACGTTCCGCACCGGGCGTTGGTGGTGTTCACCGGCGTGTCGGGGTCGGGGAAGTCCTCGTTGGCGTTCGACACGATCTACGCGGAGGCGCAACGGCGGCAGGTGCAGTCGATGTCGTCGTTCGCCCGGCAGTTCCTCGGTGAGATGAGTCGCCCGGACGTCGACCAGGTCGAGGGTCTGTGCTCGGCCGTCGCGGTGGATCAGCGGTCCTCGGCGTCGCGGAGTCCTCGGTCGACGGTGGGGACGGTGACCGAGGTGTACGACCTGATGCGGGTGTTGTGGGGGCGGGTGGGGGTGCCGCACTGCCCGAGGTGTGGGGAGGGGCTTGGCCGGGGGGATCGGGGGTGGGCGTGTCCGGCGGGGCACGAGGTGGGGTCGGTGGAGGTGGCGGGGCGGGCGTTCTCGTTCAACCTGCCGTTCGGGCAGTGCCCGGACTGCGCGGGGGTGGGTGTGGTGTTGGCGGGGGACGAGGGGTTGGGGTGCCTGACCTGGAGTTGTCGGTGGTGGAGGGCGCGGTGGCTCCGTGGCGGGAGCGGTCGGCGGCGGGGTGTCGGGAGGCGGCGGTCGCGGTGGTGTCGGGGTTGCGGGAGGTTCTGCTGCGGGGCCGTGAGGTGGCGGTGCCCGGGCGGTCGGAGGTGTTCACCGGGGTGCTGCCGTGGTTGGCCGAGCGGCAGCGGGCGGCGGCGGGGGGTTCCTTCCCGGGGCAGGTGTTCCTGCGTCCGGTGCCGTGCTCGTCCTGCGGGGGAGGGCGGTTGCGCGCCGAGCAGCGGGCGGTGCGGGTGGGTGGTCGGGGGATCACCGAGGTGAGCGCGTTGCCGGTCACCGGGTGCCGGGAGTTCTTCGCGGGGTTGGAGTTGGCGGAGCGGGAGCGGGTACTGGTCGAGCAGGCGGTGGAGGAGATCCTGGAGCGGTTGTCGCGCCTGGTGGAGGTGGGGTTGGGGTATCTGACGCTGGACCGCCCCGCGCGGACCCTGTCGACGGGTGAGGCGCAGCGTGTCCGGTTGGCGGGCCAGGTGGGGACGCGGTTGTTCGGGTTGTTGTACGTGTTGGACGAGCCGACGGCCGGGTTGCACCCGCAGGACGTGGAGGAGTTGGTGGGGACGCTGCGGGCGTTGCGGGACCGGGGCAACTCGGTGGTGGTGGAGGAGCACGACGCGCGGGTGATCGAGGCCGCGGACTGGGTGGTCGAGTTGGGGCCGGCCGCCGGCGAGCACGGTGGTCGGTTGCTGTTCTCGGGGCCGGTGGAGGCGCTGCGGTCCTCGGAGGAGTCGGTGACGGGCGGGTACCTCGCGGGCCGGTGGGGGCGGGGGTTGCCGGAGCGGCGTCGGGCCTCGGAGCCGGGGCGGGAGCTGGTGGTGCGGGGGGCTGTCGAGCACAACCTGGGGGGAGTGGACGTGGCGTTCCCGCTGGGGTGCGTGGTGGCGGTGAGCGGGGTGTCGGGTGCGGGCAAGTCGACGTTGGTGGATCAGATCCTGTACCGGGTGATCGACCGGGCGTTGGGGGGCGATGCTCCCCCGCCGGGGGCGCACGAGCGGGTGGAGGGGGTGGAGTTGGTGGACCGGGTGATCCGGGTCGACCAGTCCCCGATCGGCCGGTCGGCGCGGTCGACCCCGGCGACCTACACCGGCGTGTTGGACGCGGTGCGGACGTTGTTCGCGCGGACCGAGCGGGCGCGGCGGTGCGGGTTCACCCCGGGCCGTTTCTCGTTCAACTCGCCGGGGGGCCGGTGCGAGGAGTGTTCGGGGGAGGGGGTGGTGCGGGTGGAGATGCACTTCCTGCCGGACGTGTTCCTGCCGTGCGCGGAGTGCGGGGGGAGCCGGTATGACGCGGAGACGTTGTCGGTCACCTACCGGGGTCGCACGATCGCCGAGGTGCTGGCGATGACCGTGGAGGAGGCGGCCGAGTTCTTCCGGGAGGATCCGCCGGCGGTGCGCGGGCCCCTGCGGGTGCTGTGCGAGGTGGGGTTGGGGTATCTGCGGTTGGGGCAGGCGGGGACGACGTTGTCGGGTGGGGAGGCGCAGCGCGTGAAGCTCGCCGCCGAGCTGCACCGCCGGGCCGGCCGGCACACCGTGTACGTGTTGGACGAGCCGACGACCGGGTTGCACGCGCGGGACGTGGAGCGGCTGGTCGGGGTGTTGCACCGGTTGGTCGACCGGGGGCACACGGCGGTGGTGGTCTCGCACAGCATGGATGTGGTGCGGGCGGCGGACTGGGTGATCGACCTCGGCCCGGGTGGCGGGCGGGACGGCGGTCGGGTGGTGGCGGTGGGCACCCCGGAGGAGGTGGCGTCCGGTCGGGGGCACACCGCCCGGCACCTGCGGCGCGCGCTGGGGAAGGACGGAGTGCCGGGGGAAATTGGGGTGCGGTGACCGGGAGGTCGTGTCTACGGTCACCCGCCGTGTGAGCGGTGGTTCCCTGCCCGAGGCGACGACGGTGGCGCGGTTCGAGGCGGTGGTCGAGGACGAGGCGCGGTTGCGGCCCGGGGTGGTGGAGCTGTGCCGCCGGTTGGGGATCGGGGGTGAGCTGGTCCGGTTCGCCGACGGGTCTTTGCCGGTGTACGCGGTCGGGGAGGACCTGGTGCTCACGCTGTACCCCCCGGTCCACGCCGGGGAGGCGGCGGTGGAGGCCGGGGTCCTTGACCTGGTGGCGGGGCGGCTGCCGGTGGCGACTCCCCGGGTGCATCAGGTGGGAGTCCGTGACGGGTGGGCGTACGTGCTGATGAGCCGGTTGCGGGGCCGGCCGCTGGGTGAGGTGTGGCCAGCGCTGTCCCCGGCGGAACGCCGGTCGGTGGCCGCTCGGGTCGGGGGTGCGCTGGCCGCCCTGCACGAGGTGGACCACCGAGGTCTGGACGTGCTGGGCCCGCCTTGCTGGGAGGAGTTCCTCGCCGCCCAGCGGGCGGGTTGCGTGCGGCGGCAGCGGTCTTGGGGGCTGCCGGAGGCCTGGGTGGAGCAGATCCCGGACTTCCTGGACGCGACCCCGGTGCCGGCGGGGCGGCCGGTGCTGCTGCACACCGAGGTGATGGCCGAGCACGTGCTGGTCCGCCCGGGGGCGGCGGGCTGGGAGGTGTCGGGGTTGTTCGATTTCGAACCGGCGATGCGGGGAGCCGCGGAGTACGAGTTCGCCGCGGTGGGGCTGTTCCTGACCCGGGGAGATGCGGGGGCGTTGGCGGCGCTGCTGGCCGGGTACGGGCTGGACCGGGCGGCGGTCGGGCCGGTGTTGTCCCGCCGGTTCCTGGCCTACGCGTTGCTGCACGTCTACAGCGACCTGAGCACCTACCTGCGGTTGTTGCCTGCTCCGGAGGAGCCGACCTTGGCCTCGGTGGCCGACCGTGGTTCGGGGTGGACTGACCCGGCACCCCGGTCGACGCGGGATGCCGGGACGTCCGGTTCGACCACATTGGGCCCGGCCGGGGCCCGTCCTGGCGGGGTGGTGTCCGGTCGGGGAGCCGAGGCGGGGCGGCACGCGGTTCCGGTGGTGGTGTCGCGGTGGGGTTCAGCGTCCGAAGTGGGCGCCTCCGTTGACGTGGAGCACCTGGCCGGTGAGGTGAGCTGCTCCGGGGGAGGCGAGGAATGCGCAGGTGGCGGCGATGTCGTCGGGTGCGCCGGCGCGGCCGGTGGCGGTGCGGGAGATCAGGGTGGCCCGTCGCTGGTCGCTGAGCCGGCCCCGGAAGAACTCGGTGTCCTCGATCAGTCCGGGGGAGACGAGGTTGGCGGTGATGCCGCGGGGCCCGAGGCGGGTGGCGACGTCGATGGTCCAGGCTTCCAGGGCTGCTTTGGAGGCTCCGTAGGAGCCGGCTCCGGTGCGGGCCGCGATCGACCCGACCATGATGACGCGGCCGTCGTCGGCGAGTCGCGGGGTGAGCGCGGTGGTGACCAGCACGGCGGAGAGCACGTTGGCCGCGAGGTTGGCCCGCCATTCCCGCGCCAGTCCGGTGAGGTCGTCCTTGTCGTGGGCGGGCAGGTCGAAGCCGACGTTGCCGCCGGCGTTGTTGATCAGGACGTCGACCCGGTCGGGCAGGGCGGGCAGGGCGGCGGTCACCGCGTCGGGGTCGCTGGCGTCGAAGGCGACCGCCCTGGCTCCGAGGGTGTTCGCGGCCTCGGTGAGCACGGCGGTTCGGCGTCCGGTGATGGTGACCGAGTCGCCCTGGGAGGCGAACCGGGCCGCCACGGCGAGTCCGATACCGGTACCGCCGCCGGTGACCACGATGTTGCGCACCACACAAACTCCTTTAGGTCTAAACTAGTGGGGTGGCTGACCGTACTCCCGAACACGACACCACCGCAACCAGCGCCGGACCGGCACGGGACGACTCGGGCGGCGAGGGACCCGCGTCCGGCGTGGACGCCGACGACACCGGACGAGCGGTCGACGAGGTCGACCTGATCGTCCGGGCGTGGCGGCGGGAACGCCCCGGCGCGCCGGTGGGCTCCATCGGCGTGATCACCAGGATCTGGCGGGTCGCGAAGCTGTTGGACGACGAGCGGCGGCGCACCATGGCCAGGCTCGGCATGGACGCCGCCACCCGGGACCTGTTGAGCACTCTGCGTCGGGCGGGGTCGCCCTACCAGCTGGCGCCCTCGGAGATCGCGCGGCGCGCGCTGGTCAGTCCGGGTGCGGTGTCCCAGCGGGTGGCCCGCGCGGAGGCGGCGGGGCTGGTGCGGCGCCGGCGGGAGGGGCCGGACGGGCGGGCGGTGCTGGTCGAGCTCACCTCGGAGGGGCACGAGGTGATCGGGGGCACGGTTGACGAACTGCTGCGTCACGAGGAGTCGTTGCTCTCCGGGCTCACCGACCAGCAGCGGGAGCACCTCGCCGACCTGCTCCGCGTCCTGCTCGCCGACCTCACCGGCCGTTTCGGTCCCGGCGGTGCGGGGTGAGCCGGCGGGTGGCCCGGGGATTCCCGCCGGCCCGGTGCCCTACAGGCCCGAGGGGCGGGTGCGGTACCAGCCGGAGATCACCCGCACCAGGTGGGCCAGGTTCTGGGTGCGCATCACCGGGGAGAATGCGTTGACCTCGAAGTCGGCGCTGGCCTCGGTGCCGCGCCAGATGCTGGTGGCCGACACCGGGGCGTTCATGTGCGGGTCCAGCGCGGTGAAGAAGGTGGTGACCTCCTCGTCGTTCGCCTCGTGCTCCTCGATGAGGGTGTGGTGGACGCCGGCGAGGACGCGCAGCATGCCGACGTGGCCCAGCAGCGACTGCGATCGCAGGTCGAGTGGGGTGAGGGTCCCTTCGGCCACGGCGCCGAGGTCCTTGAACCCGTCGGTCAGGCAGTCCAGGAAGCCGTGCACCAGCTCGACGAGGCTTTCGTCGGCGAGTTCGCGTTCGCGCTGCTTCCCGATGCGGCCCGCGACGCCGACGGCGACACCCCGGGTCAGGTCCGCCACGTGCTCGGCGCCCATGAGGTTGGGGTTCTTCCTGGTCATCCTGTCCTGTTCGAGATCCACCTTCCCTGTGAGGAGCGCGTGGTTCACGACACGGTCGAGGATGCGGTTGGCCACCTTGCTGCTGTCGAAACGAGCCCGCAGTGCGCTGGAGATCCCCTTGGCGTTGTCCGCGACGTCGACGAACATCTGCCGCGCGAGCACAGTGCTGGGTTCGACGTCAATGTCGACGCCGATGGATTCCGATTCGAGTCGGTCCAACTGGACGCGGAGTTTCTGGCGGGTGTTCTCGAGGGTGGCGAGCGTGTCCTTCCGGGTGGTGCGTCCGATCTCCCGGTCGATCTTCCTGATCTCGTCCCCGAGGCCCTTGATTCCCAGGTGCACTCCCAGGATTCGGTGTTGGCCGTCGATGGTCGACAGCGGGGAGGGCGCCCCTGTCGCCCAGGGGATGGTCAGGTACCCGATGTGGCCGTTGGTTTCCGCTGCCTCCTCGAAGGAGCAGCCGCCGTTGTCCCGGGCGAGCAGCGTGGGAGCCACCCAGGTCTCCTGCTGGCGGATGTCGTCACCGAACGCCTTCGCGTGGCGCTGTCCACCTTGCGGTTGTCCGGGTCGGGTTCATCCGGGTTGGGAGTGGTCAGGATGACGTCCAGACTGGTCAGGGGAATTCGCGTGGAGTGGACCGTGCGGCCGCCCTGCGGGGATCGTTGGGCGACGAACGTGCTTTCACGGCGGGGTCCGCTGATTCGGTCGGGTTCGATTTCCCTGGTTCCCCCTGGTATGTCCCATGCCCCCGGTGGGGGTGGATTGGCGGACGATCAACCTACCGCAGGGGGAGGGGCGGGGAACAACCCCTGCCCGCGTGGAGCGGGTACCTCAGGAATTGACTGGTCACTCGACTGTCGCGGTATTCCGTCAGTGGCCACCGGGTGGTGAGCCGTGGGGTCGAGGTCTTCTCCCCGGGCCGACGGTCTCAGCGCGGGGTGGTCGCGCCGGGGTCGACGGTGCGGGTTCGCACGAGGGCCTCGATGCCGTCGAGGACGCGGAGCAGGCCGAACTCGAAGTCGTGCGCCGGGTCGTGCGGCGCGCGGTGGGCGGTGCCGGCGGCGGCTCCGACCCGGGCGGCCACCGGGAACCGGTCGGGGTCGAGGACCCGGGTGAGGTGGGGGGCGTGCGCGGCCCACCACTGCTCGTCGCTCATGCCGGACCGGTGTTCGGTCCGCGCCGCCTCCCACGCGGCCCGGGCGGCGGTGCGCACGTGCCCGAGGACGAGGGTGAGGACCGCGTCCATCTCGACGTCGGTGAGGCCGATGCCGTCCAGGGCGCGGAGTTCGTGGTCGTACTTGGCGATGGCGTGCGGGCCCAGCACGGCACGGCCGGTGGCGACCTGCGCCAACCAGCCGTGCCGCTGGTAGAGCTCCCAGTTGCGCCGGGCCACGGCCTCGAGGTGCCCCCGCCACCCGCCGGGGGCGGGGGCGGTGAGGTCGAGTTCCCCGTAGACGGCGTCGACCATGGCCTCGACGAGTTCGTCCTTGCCGGGCACGTAGGTGTAGAGGGACATCGTGCCCACTCCGAGCTGGTGGGCGACGCGGCGCATGGACAGCGCGGCCAGGCCCTCGGTGTCGGCGAGGTCGACGGCGGCGCGGACGATGTCCTCGACGTCGATGCCCTGCCGGCCCCGCCGGCCGGACGGGCCGCTGGTCCTCCAGAGCAGGGCGAGGCTGCGAGCCGGGTCGGCGGGGCCGGGGTTCTCGGGGGCCATGAGGCAGGGATCGTAGTCGTGCGCCGGGGCGGGCGGGTCAGGTGACTGGCGCGGTGGGGGAGGTGGCGAACTGGGTGCGGTGCAGTTCGGCGTAGCGGCCCCCGGCGGTGAGGAGTGCGTCGTGGGTGCCGCGTTCGACGATGCGGCCCTCCTCGACGACGAGGATGGTGTCGGCGGCGCGGACGGTGGACAGTCGGTGGGCGATGACCAGGCAGGTGCGGCCGGTGGTCGCTTCGGCCAGGGCGTCCTGGACGGCGGCCTCGGAGGTGGCGTCGAGGGCGGCGGTGGCCTCGTCGAGGATCACCAGGCGGGGGGCGGCCAGCAGCAGTCGGGCGATGGTCAACCGCTGGCGTTCTCCTCCGGAGAAGCGGTAGCCGCGTTCCCCGACCACGGTGTCCAGTCCGTCGGGTAAGTCGGCGACGAGGTCGGCCAGGCGGGCTCGGCGCAGCGCGTCCCACACCTCGGCGTCGGTGGCCGAGGGGCGGGGCAGGGTCAGGTTCGCGCGGATGGTGTCGTGGAAGAGGTGTCCGTCCTGGGTGACCATGCCGACGGTGTCGCGTAGGGAGGCGCTGGTGAGGTCTCGGACGTCGACGTCGTTGATCCGCACGGCCCCGGCGGTGACGTCGTGGAGGCGGGAGAGCAGGTGGGCGATGGTGGACTTGCCGGCGCCGGAGGAGCCGACGAGGGCCACCGTGGTGCCGGGTTCGATCCGGAAGGACACCGAGCGCAGCACGGGCTGGTTCTCCCGTGTGTCGAGGGTGGCGACGTCCTCCAGGGAGGCCAGGGAGACCCTGTCGGCCGTGGGGTAGGTGAAGTCGACGGAGTCGAACTCGACTGCCACCGGCCCGGGTGGGGTGTCGCGGGCGTCGGGGCGTTGCCGGATGAGCGGCACCAGGTCGAGGATCTCGAAGACGCGTTCGAATGCCACGATGGCCGTCGAGATCTCGATGCGGGCGCTGGCCAACGCGGTCAGCGGCGCGTAGAGGCGGGTCAGCAGCATCGCCAGTGCCACCACCGCGCCGGGTTCGAGTTGCCCGGTCAGGGCGGCGACGCCGCCGACGCCGTAGACCAGGGCCAGTGCCAGCGCCGAGACCAGGGTGAGGGCGGTGAGGAACACGTGTTGGACCATCGCCGAGCGGACGCCGATGTCCCGGACGCGGTCGGCGCGGCGGGCGAACTCCTCGGACTCCTGGTGGGGCCGGCCGAAGAGCTTGACCAGGGTCGCGCCGGGCGCGGAGAACCGTTCGGTCATCTGGGTGCCCATGGCGGCGTCGTGGGCGGCGGCCTCCCGGCGGAGCCGGGCGAGCCGGGTGCCCATCCGCTGGGCGGGCAGGACGAAGACGGGCAGGAGCAGCACGGCGAGCAGGGTGATCCGCCAGGAGATGCCGAGCATCACCACGAGGGTGAGGGCGAGGGTGACGAGGTTGCCCACGACTCCGGAGAGGGTGTCGCTGAAGGCGCGTTGGGCGCCGATGACGTCGTTGTTGAGCCGGCTGACCAGGGCGCCGGTGCGGGTGCGGGTGAAGAAGGCGAGGGGCATGCGTTGGACGTGGTCGAACACGGCGGTGCGCAGGTCCAGGATGAGGCCCTCGCCGAGGCGGGCGGACTGCCAGCGGGTGAGCAGTCCCAGGCCCGCCTCGGCCAGGGCGACCGCGGCGATGGTCAGGGCGACCCAGGCCACGGCGCTGGCCGGGCCTCCGGCGGTGATGGTGTCGACGACGCGGCCGGCCAGCACGGGGGTCACCACGGCGAGACTGGCGGTGATCACGCTGAGCAGGAGGAAGCCGGTGAGGAGACGCCGGTGGGGGTGGGCGAACCGGGCGATGCGGCGCAGGGTGTCGCGGGAGAGGGGGTGACGGCGGTGCTGGCCGTGCATCGCGTGGTGAAGCGACGTCCACGCGGTCATGTCCATGCTCATGGTGTCTCCGAACGGGGTGGGGTGGTCAGGCCGCGTCGGTGGCGGTGTCGGCGGTCGGTGGGGTTCGCAGGGTCAGCACGACGGTGACGGCGACGGCGAGGGTCAGGGCGGTCCCGATGAGGGCCACCCCGTGGAAGGCGTCGGTGAACGCGGCTCGGGCCAGGCTGAGCAGGTCGCCGGCCAGCGGGGCGGGCAGGGTGTCGGCGAGGGCGGCCGCGGCGCCGAGGGTGTCCCCGGCGGCGGTGGCCGCGTCGGCTCCCAGGCCGCTCGGCAGGTCCGTCATCGCGCCCCGGTAGAGGGCGGTGCCGACGCTGCCCAGGACGGCGATGCCCAGGGCCGTGCCCAGTTCGCTCCCGGTCTCCGACAGCGCGGAGGCCGAGCCGACCCGCTGGGCGGGCACCGAGCTGAGGATGACGTCGGTGGTCAGGGTCAGCGTGGGGCCCAGCCCGAACTGGATGGCGGTGAACGCGGCGACCAGGACGGGTAGCCCGCCGTCGCTGTCGGTCCAGGTCAGGGTGATCAGGCCGGCCGCTCCGAGGGTGAGGCCGGCGGCCATCAGGACGGCGGGGCGGATCCAGCGCACCAGCAGCGGCGCGCACAGGGTGCCGACCACTCCGGCCGCGACGGCGGGCAGCATCCACAGGCCGGCGTCCAGGGGGGACAGGCCGAGGACGAGTTGCAGGTACTGGCCCTGGAAGAACATCACCCCCGACATGGCGAACACCGTGACGGTCTGGGCGAGAAGGGAGGCGGTGAAGGTGGTGTTGCGGAACAGTCCCAGGTCCAGCAGGGGGTGGGTCAGGGTGCGCTGTCGGCGGACGAAGACGACGCCGAGCACGCCGCCGGTGGCCAACCACACCAGGGACGTGCCGGTCGGGCCGTGTTCGGCGAGGTGTTTGATCCCGTACACGGCGGTGAGCACGGCCGTCAGGGACAGCAGGACGCTGGTCAGGTCGAGGCCCGCGGCGCGTTCGCCCCGGGTCTCGGGCAGCAGGAAGGGGCCGGTGGCCAGGAGCAGGGCCATGACGGGCACGCCGAGGAGGAACACCGATCCCCACCAGAACTGGTGGAGGAGTATCCCGCCGACCACGGGGCCGAGCGCGGTACCGGCGGCGAAGCAGGTCATCCACACCGAGACGGCGAGGGTGCGTTGCCGGGGGTGGGTGAACAGGGTGCGGATGAGCGACAGGGTCGAGGGCATGAGGGTCGCGCCGGCCACGCCCAGCAGTGCCCGGCTGAGGATCAGGGTGAGGGGGGTGGGGGAGAACGCCGCGAGCACGGAGGCGACACCGAAGGCGGCCGAGCCGATCAACAGCAGGCGCCGCCGGCCGATGCGGTCGCCGAGGGTGCCCATCGTGATGAGCGTGCCGGCGATGAGGAACCCGTAGCTGTCGGTGATCCACAGCAGTTCGGTGCCGGTGGGCGCCAGGTCGGCGGTCAGCGCGGGCACGGCCAGGTGCAGCACCGTCATGTCCATCGCGATGAGCAGCGTGGGCAGCGCGAGGACCGCCAGGCCCAGCCACTGCCGGCGGCCGGCGCGGGGGCCGGTGTGTGTCGTGGTCATCGGAGTTCCTGTTCTCGGAGGGGGGCGCGGGTTCCTTGACCGGCGCCGCCCCGGAACGGTAGAACCTGAACCAATCTTCAGGTCAACTGCGCGTGGTGGGGGATGTGGTGACAGTGGAGGGTCCACGGTGGGACCAGGACGAGCTGACGGTGGGCCAGGTGGCCCGGCGGGCGGGGGTGGCGGTCAGCGCCCTGCACTTCTACGAGCGGCAGGGGCTGATCCGCTCCCGCCGGACCAGTGGCAACCAGCGGCGTTACCGGCGGGACACGCTGCGCCGGATCGCGCTCGTCCGGGTGGCCCAGCGGGTGGGCATCCCGTTGTCCGAGGTCGCCGAGGTGCTCGCGTTGTTGCCGGAGGGACGGACACCGAACCGGGAGGACTGGCAGCGGATCTCCGAGCGGTGGCACCACGAGCTCAGTGAGCGCATCCGGTACCTGGAGCAGTTGCGGGACGACTTCACCGACTGCGTCGGCTGCGGGTGCCTGTCGCTGGACCGGTGCGCCCTGGCCAATCCGAGGGATGTGTGCGGGCAGGAGGGCAGTGGTCCCCAGCGGCTGCGGGGGTGTTCGGTGTTCCCGGCGGGGTTGCGGGGACCGTCCGAGTGCTGAACGGCCGGGGCGGGGAGAGCGTGGAGTGGACCGCGCCCGGGAAGGGAACGGGGCCCGGTCGCCGGGGGCGGGGTCCGACGGGGCGCGGGGTGGCCGGGTGGGCGGGCCCCGGGGCGGCGCGCCCTGGTCCACGCCGTCCCCGGTGGCGCAGCGTCGGCGTTGACGGGCTCGGCCACCACCTGCCCGTGCCGGGCGGCGGACCGGAGGAGGTCACGGTCCCGCGCGGCGGGATCGCCGGGGCGGCGGGGCTCAGCGGGCGGGGGCGGAGCCGAGGACGACGGTGGCCGTCGCGTCCGGGGAGCGGGCGGCGGTGGCGTCGAGCCCGTCCGCCCGCAGGATGGCGACCGCGGGCCCGGCCTGCCGGTCGCTGGTCTCGACGAGCAGGTGACCGCCGGGGGACAACCACTCCTCGGCCCGCGCGCTGACCCGGCGCAGCAGGTCGAGGCCGTCGCCGCCGCCGTCGAGCGCGGCCCGGGCCTCGTGCAACCTGGCCTCCGGTGGGAGCAGGGCGATCTCCCGGGTCGGGACGTAGGGGACGTTGGCCAGCAGGACGTCCACGCGGCCGCGCAACCCGGCGGGCAGCGGGGCGTAGAGGTCCCCCAGGAACACCTGGCCGTCGAGGTCGGCGAGGTTGTCCCGGGCGCAGGACACGGCGGCGGGATCGATGTCGCTGGCGTGGACGCGGATCCCGGGACGCCGCGTGGCCAGGGCCAGTCCCAGCGCGCCCGACCCGCAGCACAGGTCCACCACGACGCTGCCGGGACCGGTCACCTCGGCGGCGCGGTCGACGAGGAACTCGGTGCGGCGTCGGGGGACGAACACGCCGGGGGCCACCCGCACGCGGCATCCGGCGAACTCGGCCCAGCCGAGCAGGTGTTCGAGGGGCAGGCCGGCGACCCGGCGGCGGAGGAGGGCGTCCAGGTGCGCCGGGGTGCGGGCGGCGTCTCGCAGCAGGCGGGCCTCGTCCTCGGCGAACACGCAGCCGGCCTCCCGCAGCGCGTCGACGACGGGATCGGAGGGGGGTGGGGTCGGCGTGTTCGGCACAGGGCGCCTCCGGTCTGCCGAGCGGGTGGGCCTCACCCCGCCGGACGCCGGCCCGGTCGGGCCACCGGCACTCGTCGAGTTGATCTTCGTGCGGGGGCAACTCTACTCCGGGGGTGGCCTCGGGCGGGCGCGTGTGTGGACCGTACTGGGTTTGTTGGAGGCCCTGCACCCCAGGAAGGATGAGGAGCATGGGTTCCGCGAAGAAATACCCCCAGGAGTTGCGGCGACGCGCGGTGGAGATGGTCCGTGAACTGGAGGGGCAGTGGGGACCCGGACGTGGAGCCATCGCCCGGGTAGCCGACCAACTCGGAGTGCACCCCGAGGCCTTGCGGTACTGGGTCCGCAGCGGTGAACCCAGCACCCACACCGGCTCGGCGGACTCCACGAATACCGGGGAGTCGGACCGGGACCGGATCGCACGGCTGGAACGGGAAAACGCCGAACTCCGCCGATCCAACGAAATCCTCAAGGCTGCCTCGGCTTTTTTCGCCCGGGAGATGGACCCCCGCCCACCGAGCTGACCGAGTTCGTCGACCACCACCGGGACCGGTTCCCCGTGGAAGTATCCTGCCGCACAGTAGGGCTGAGCGTGTCCACCTACTACGCGATTCGCAACCGACGGACGAACCCCTCCGCCCGGCACCGCCGCGACCGGGAACTCGTTACGGTGATCCGCCGGATTTGGGAGGACTCGCACCGGCTCTACGGGGCACGCAAGATCTGGGCGGCACTGCACCGCCAAGGCGTGACCGTGGCCCGCTGCACCGTGGAACGGCTGATGCGGTCCGAGGCCATGACCGGGCTGGTCACCCGGTCCCGCCGGCCGCGGTCGATGCTGCCCGGGCAGGTCGAGGGCCAGCCCGGTGACCTGGTCGAGCGGGTGTTCCGGGCACCGAGGCCGAACCGGTTGTGGGTCACGGATCTGACCTACGTTCGGCTCGGGGAGAGTCGGTTCGTGTATTCGGCGTTGGTCGTGGACGCGTTCTCGCGGGCGATTGTGGGGTGGCAGGTGTCGGATACCGCTGATACGTCGCTGGCGTTGGATGCGTTGGATATGGCGCTGTGGGCGCGGAGGAGTCGTCTGTCTCCTGGTTTGGTGGCTCATTCCGACCGGGGGGTGCAGTACACGGCGTTGCGTTACAGTCAGCGGTTGAGCCGGTCGGGGATCGCGCGGTCGGTTGGGCGTCGGGGTGATTCCTACGATAATGCGCTGGCGGAGTCGGTCAACGCGTTGTACAAGAAGGAGCTGATTTACCGGAAAGGCCCGTGGAAGGGGGTTGCGGACGTCCGCGCTGCTACTGCGGAGTGGATTCACTGGTACAATCACCACAGGCTGCATAGTTGGTGTGGGAATAGGCCACCGTTGGAGTACGAGGAACGACACTGGCGACAGGCCACAGCGGTCTGAACGCACACGAGCGTGGGAGGCACGGCCTCCAACACCACCGGGGCGGTCCACGTGTGGCGGGATGCCGACGCCGCCACCCCCGTGTCCTGGTGGGACGCGCGGGGCGGGGCCGTCGCCCCGGCGGGGCTGGCGGTCTCCCCGGCCCCGTCGAGGTCGGGGCGCCACTGGTCCTGCCCGGTGGCGGCCAGGGCGGGAGGCCGCCACCTGGGCGGACCACCGCCGCCGGGCGGGCCCGGGGCCGGGACGCGGCCGCCCTCGGGTGTCAGCTGCGCTCGCGGTCCGCCCAGTGCGAGGGCCGTCGCAGACCGGCGGGGAGCCGGGTGGCCGCGTCGCCCCGGGCCGCGTCGAGCTGGGCCTGGATGAGGAACACGCCGTGCCGCAGGTCGGCGCCGGAGAGGTCCGCGTCCCGCAGGTCGGCGCCGAGCAGGTCCGCCCACCGCAGATCCGCGCCGCGCAGGTCCGCGGCGATCAGGTAGGCCCCCCGCAGGGTGGCGCCCCGCAGGTCCGCCCGCCGCAGACGCGCCCCCATCAGGTCAGCGCCCCGGTGGTCGCGGCCGGCCACGGGTGCCTCGGCGCGGGCCAGGTCGCCGGCCCGCCCCAGCAGGGCACCGACCTCGGCTCGCAGCGCGGGCAGGTCCAGCCCCAGCAGGACCTCGGCGTCGGCGTCGGCCAGTGCGGTGGCCCGAGTGAGCACCGCGTCGAGGTCGGCGTGCACCGGGCGGGCGGCGGGCAGGGCCAGTGCGGCGGTGAGATACCAGCGCAGTTCGTTGAGCTGCCGCATCACCGGGAACACCGCGAACATGGGTCCGGCGACACCGGGGTCGCCCCGCCAGTCCCGCCCTCCGAAGGTGACCTGGGTGACCTGTTGGCCGGCTCCGAAGCAGTCGAAGACGGTGCACCCGGCGAACCCCCGGGGGCGGAGCTGGTCGTGGATGCCGCAGGCGTGGTCCACCCGCAGGTGGGAGCACGGTTGGCCGGCGTCCTTGCTCACCGCGAAGTCCTGGGAGGCGGTGAAGGGGAGCGCGACGCAGCACAACCCGACGCACCGTTGGCAGTCCGCGCGCAGGGTCGTCTCGGCGGCGGGTCCAGGCGTTGGTGGCTCTGCCACGGATGTTCCCCTCTCCCCGGCCGGGTTCGGGAGGCCGGCGTGGTGTCGCGGGGGAGTCTGGCAGTCGCCGGGTGTCCGGTCGGGGGCGGGGCGTCCTCGGTGGCCTGCCCCCGACCGGCGCGGTGCCTCAGCTCAGGTGCGCGTCCAGGACGGGGATCAGGGTTTCCTCCTCGTAGTCCAGATGGCCGAGCACCTCCCCGGTCAGCTGGTCCACCCGCTCCACCAGCTCGTCCCGGTCGAGGTCGGTGCGGTCCAGGACCGCCCGCAGTTCGGTGAGCGCGGCGGCGATCCGCTCGTGTTCCTCGTCCAACCGGTCCAGGACCGCACCCAACTCGGGGTGGCGGGCGCGCAGCGCCGGGAACAGGTGCTCGTCCTCCAACCGGTGGTGCGCGCCGAGCCCGGCGCACAGCGTCAGGCAGTTCATCCTCAGCTGGACCCCCAGGCCCGTGCCGGCCGAGGTGACCTCGGCGCGGACCAGGTCGAGTTCCCGGCGGAAGGCGTCGTGCACCATGCGCAGGCCCGCGCCGGCGGACGGCCAGGACGGCGGTCCGGGGAGTTCCCGCAGCGCCACCACGGGAATGGTGCGGGAGGTGTTCTCCTGGTACCGCGCCCATTCCGGGTCGGACTCGACGGCGCGGGCGAAGGCCGCGTCCCGTTCCGGGCCGCGCAGGACCTCGGCCTCCGCCTGGTAGGTGAACACCCCGTCCTCAACGGTCACCCGGGGGTGGGCGACGAGGTTGTGGAACCAGGCGGGGTGCCGGGGTGCTCCGCCGGCGGAGGCGATGACGAGGATGCGTTCTCCCCCGTCGGGCAGGTAGCCCAGGGGAACGGTGTGGGGGGCGCCGCTGCGCGCTCCGGTCGTGGTCAGCAGCAGGAGTCGGGTGCCGTCGACGGGGCCACCCACTCGGCCCTCGTTGGCGCGGAACTCCTCGATGATCGACGTCGTGACGTCAGGGGACGGGGACATGTGCGGTGTTCTCTCCCGGGGAGTCGAGGTGTGGCCGAGCGCCACACGGCAGGGGGCGGCCAGTGCGTGAACGCCCGACCCGGCGTGGCCTGGAGCGGCGGGGGGAGCCGGGTGGGGCGCGGGCGCGCGGTGTCGGTCCCGTGCGCGGGACGGGGGGAACGGCGCGCGGAGGGGTGGAGGATCGACGGCCACCGTGCGGGGACGACGGCGGGGGCCGGCGACGGAGAGGCGGGCGGAGCGCGCGCCCGCACCGTGCTCACGCCAGGGCCGGGAGCCCCACTCGTGATTGGCCCATGGCCGACCCGGCAGTCACGATCATCACACTAGTAGATGATGGCGACCACTCAATCGGGTGGGCCGTTCCGGTGTGGGTACTCGGAACAAGAAGGGATCGGGTGCTCCGGGGCGCCGTCCTGGGTCGGCCGGCGCGCCCAGCCCGAGCCGGCGTGGTGTCCGGGCGGGAGTGCTCACCCCCCGGGCTGGCGGTCGCGGACGCCGCGGGGCGGAGGAGCTGGTCACGGGATATTCGGTGGTCGGGGTGGGCCGCCGGGTGGCACACTCCGCCGGTGCCGAGCCCGCGGGTCGACCTCCTCCTCCGTCAGCTGGACATCGCCTGGGCGTTGTTCTCCCACCACGTCCGCGATCTCGACGATGCCACCTGCCTGTGGGAACCCGATCCCCACTGCTGGACGGTGCGACCCGACGAGCGGGGCCGGTGGCTGCCCGACTGGCAGGTGCCCGAACCCGACCCCGTCCCGGCCCAGACCATCGGGTGGATCACCTGGCACCTCGGCTACTGGTGGACCACCACCCTGGAGCACTGCTTCGGCGCGGGTGCCCCGGAGCGCACCGACATCACCTGGCCGGGTGGCGCGGTGGAGACCGTCGCCTGGCTTGATGATCTCCACCAGCGGTGGCGGGCGGAACTGGGGCGGCTGACCGAGGAGGACCTGGAGGCGACCGACCGGGTCGAGGGCCTGCCCTGGGGCCGCGGGCTGCGCTTGGTCGACATCGCCGGCTGGGTCACGGTGGAGCTGACGAAGAACGTCGCCGAGGTGGGTGCGGTCCGGCATTTGTGCGCCCTGCGGTCGGCCCGGTCGACTTCCCCACCGGGGTGAGCCGCCTCCGGTGCCCTCCCGCCGCTCACCGGGTCAGACCGCGCCCGCCGGAGACCGAGACCACCTCCCCGTTGACGTGGCCGTTGGCGGCGGAGCCCAGGTAGACGACGGTGGCGGCGATGTCCTCCGGGTAGGAGAGCCGCCCGGTCGGGGTGCGCCCCGCCTCGGCGTCGATGACCGCCTGGCCGTGGTCGGGCAGGGAGCGGACCCGGTCGGTCAGGGTGAAGCCGGGGCGGACGACGTTGGTCAGGATCCCGTGTCGGGCCTCCCGGGCGGCCATCACCCGGGCCACGCCCTCCAGCGCCGCCTTGGCCGCGGGGTAGGCCACCGGCCCGGGCAGCGGTTGGTCGACCAGGTCGGTGGAGATCACCACGATGCGTCCCCATCCGGCGGCGCGCATGTCGGGGAGCGCCTCGTCGACCAGGGCGACGGTCCCGGTGGTGTTGGCGGCGAACGAGGCGGCGAGCGCGCCGGCGGTGTCGGCCTCGCGGGGCGGCCAGGACACGGCGTTGGCCACGAGGACCGTGACCGCTCCCAGGTCGCGGCGGATGCGCCGCGCCGCCCGCGTGATCGAGGCGGGGTCGGTGAGGTCGAGGTGGACGGCGAGGGCCGTTCCCCCCTCCTGCTCGATCGTCTCCACCAGGGCCCGCGCCTCGGTCTCCGCCTGGTACCAGGTGGCGGCGACCAGTGCTCCCTCGCGGGCGAGGGTCCTCGCGGTGGCGTGGCCGATGGCTCCGGAGGCTCCCGTGACGAGTGCGACGCGGCGGTCGAGTCCGAGGTCCATGCGCACCCCAATTAGTTAGTCGACTTATGGTTAGCCGACTATATACCGGTAGGATGCCGCGGTGGAACCGAGTGCGGCGATCCGGATCAACCGGACCCTGAACAAACTCAGCAAGCTCTACCGGGCCGCCAAGGCGCGGCGACTCGCCGAGCTCGGGCTGCATCCCGGCCAGGACGTGCTGCTGTGGATCCTCGCCAGGGAACGGCACGGCATGACCGTCTCGGAACTCGCCGCGCGCCTGGGCGTCGAACCGCCCACCGCCACCCGCAGCCTCGCCCGCCTGGAGGACGGCGGCTGGTTCCGCCGGGAACCGGTCGCCACCGACCGGCGGCAGGTCCGCATCGTGGTCACCGACGCCGGGCGAGCCCTCGTCCCCGAGATCGAACGGGCCTGGGCCGACCTCGCCGAGCACACCCTCGGTGACCTCGACCCGGCCGACCGGGAGACCGCCCTCACCGTCCTCGACCAGGCGACCAGCCGGCTGCGGAACCTCGTCGGGGATGCCGCGCTCACCGAGGACTGAACCCCGCGACACCCCGCGCCCCGCCGCCGTCCCGGAACCCCCAGCGGAACCCGGCGGGTACGCGCGGCACCGCGAGGGCACGGCCGACACGGCGGAACACCACCAGAGGCCACCACGAACAGGACCGAACCTGACCTGATCCCCTCCTACCGTCCTCCCCATGACGACCACCACCCCCACCGAGGGCCTGCCCCGCTACGTCGCCGTGACCTTCGACTGCGCCGACCCGGCCGCCCTCGCCCGCTTCTACCACCAGGCACTGGGACTGCCGGTCATCCACTCCAGCGACCACTTCGTGCTCCTCGGTGTCCACGGTGGCCCGGACCTGGGCTTCACCCGCGTGGAGGACTACCAGCCGCCGACCTGGCCAGCACCCGCCCGGGGAAAGCAGGCCCACCTCGAGCTGGGCGTCGAGGACCTCGACGGCGCACGGGACCGGCTGGTCGCGCTGGGCGCGGTCGAGGCCGTGGACCAACCCGCGCCGGACCGGTGGCGCGTCCTGCTGGACCCCGCCGGCCACCCGTTCTGCCTGTCCACCCTCGTCTGAGCCCGTGCGGCCTTCTCCCCCCGCACACCCGGAGAAGGCCGCCCACACACGCGCGACCCCGCGGACCACGCCCGAGGCGGACCAGCGGGAAGGGACACCCGCCCTGGCTGATCGTCGACGCCGTGCACCGCAACCACGGCGTCGACCCCGACCAGGGGACGGACGGGCGGGGTGGACGAACGCGGCCTGGCTCGCCGAGCGGCCCCTCATCCGGGTCGCCCACCGGTCCGGCCTCCTCCGGGAGTCCCGGCTCACCGCCGTCCTCCCCGCTGAGGTCGGCGCCCCGGGGAGCGTGACGCCGGCACCCCGTTCGGCCACGAGCGGGTCCCCCCGGTGAACGCCCGGAGCAACCAGGAGGAGGCCCTGGCCCACCCGCACCGCCGACCAGCGGCCGCACCCGCGCCACCAGGTCGACTCGCACGCCCAGGCACTCCACCGGATCGACCCGGCGCCGGCCCGGCCCCCGCTCCCGCCCGCGTTCCCCGTCGACCCCCCGACTCGGCGGCGGTGGTGAGCGCGGGGTTCGACCGGCTGGCCGCCACCGGGGCGCTCACCCAGGACCAGGTCAGGGCACCGGAGGGCACGATGGACCGGTAGCGGGCGGCCCTGCCGGCCGCTCTTCGCTGCTCGACCAGGGGACCGGAGGCCGCGCGAGCCCCGTGGGGTCAGGGCGGCACGGTGTCCCCCTCGACGTCGAGTCCCACGGTCCACGCTCCCGCGCGGGTCGATCTTCGGGGTCGTCACGGTCGCCTTCTCCACCAGCACCCCGGGCGGGGGAGGCGGGAGGCCCGGCGCCGCGGGCGGCTACCGCGTTCACCCGCGAGATCCGCACCGTCCCGACGAGGTCGCCGTCCTGCTGGGAAACGCGGTCATACCCGAACCCCGGTGTGGCCGAGCACGAACGCGCGCCCGACACCGAGGGCACCCTCGCCCTGATGGAGCCCTGCCACCCGCTCACCGGGCTCGCCGCCGGGGACGGCCGCCTCGCCCCGCTCCCGGGGAACCCGGGATCACCCCTGGCGCGCCCGCGGATCGGGTGAGTGGGCGGGCGGCCCGGGGCGGTCGGGACGGGCGGTTCCGCCGCGCACCACCGGCACACACCGCCGACCGCCGCCCCGATCGGGTGAGGGAGGGGCGGTGCGGTCGGGGGAAGCACGGGAAACGGGGTGCCTCCCGGCGGCGGGTTTTGCCAGGGTGAGCGGATGAACCCCCAGCACGAACCGGCCCCGGCCGGGCACCACCACGCACCCGCGGCCCCCATCACCACACCGGTGACGGCGAGCCTGGTGCGCGGCGCCCTCGACCTGGAACACGGCCAGTACGGCCTGCTGCCCCACCGCCTCCCGGCCTGGGCCCGCGCCCAGATCCCCGACCAGCACCTGGGGCTGGCCGAGGCCAGGCCCGCCGGCGTCCGGCTGGCGTTCCGCACCCGCGCCACCACCCTGGAACTCGACGCGCACCGGACGACGACCCGCTACGCCGGGATGGCCGATCTCGCGCTCCCCGAGGGTGTCTACGACCTCGTCGTGGACGGCGGGCTGACCGCGCGGGGCGTCCTGTCCGGCGGTGACGTCCTGACCCTGGACCCCTCCACCGGTGACACGAGCACCGTGCCCGGACCCGTGGGCACCGTCCGGTTCACCGACCTCCCCGACAGGGTCAAGGACGTCGAGATCTGGTTGCCGCACACCGAGATCACCCAACTCGTCGCGTTGCGCAGTGACGCGCCCCTCGACGCCAGCCCGGGACAGGGCCGCAGGGTGTGGCTGCACCACGGCAGCTCGATCAGCCACGGCTCCAACGCGGCCAGCCCCACCTCCACCTGGCCGGCCGTGGCCGCCTCCCTCGGCGGGGTGGACCTCGTCAACCTCGGATTCGGCGGCGGAGCGCTGCTGGACCCCTTCACCGCGCGCAGCATGCGGGACACCCCCGCCGACCTGATCAGCGTCAAGATCGGCATCAACCTCGTCAACGTCGACCTGATGCGACTGCGGGCCTTCACCCCGGCGGTGGACGGCTTCCTCGACACCCTGCGGGAGGGCCACCCGGGCATCCCCCTGCTGGTGATCTCCCCGCTGCTCTGCCCCCTGCACGAGGACACCCCCGGTCCCCTGGTGCCCGACTCGAGCTCGGGCACCCTGGCGTTCCGTGCCCTGGGTGACCCGGCCGAGCGGACCGCCGGCAAGCTCACGCTCACCGTGATCCGCGACGAACTCGCGCGCGTCGTCAGCCGCCGCGCGGCCCAGGACCCGCACCTGCACTACCTCGACGGGCTCGACCTCTACGGCAGGGGGGACGCCGAGGACCTCCCTCTGCCCGACGGTCTCCACCCGGACACCGCGACGCACCACCGGATCGGCGAGCGGTTCGCCGCCCGCGTCTTCGGAGCCGGCGGCCCCTTCGCCGCCGCCGGCTGACCCCGGCTATCCCGCCGGCGGCAGTGGTCGAGGGAGCCGAGGGGCGCGCGGGTGGTGGGCCGGCCGGGCCGGCCACGAGGCGACACCCCTCGACGACCCGACCGGTGGGGTCGCGCCCGCGTCACCGCGCCCCCGTGCCCACCGGCCGGTAGCGGGCCGAGCTGCTCAGCGCTCCTCGGGCAGCAGGGGGAGGAGCTGCACGAGGGCGGCCACCGGCACGCCCCCCGAGGGGCGGGAGGGGGAGGGACGGGCACGCTCCCGATACCTCGCCACGAGGCGGCGCATCGACGCGGCCAGGTCCGCCGCCTCCTCGGGACACAGGTGCAGGACGGCGGTGAACGACGCGGCGTCCGGTGTCGACGGCTCGGCCACCTCCCGGTGCCGCGACCCACCCGGGTCCTCCGCCGCCACCCCGTCCTTCGACGGCAGGGTGGCGGTGCGCCTCGGGTGCGGGTCGGGATCCTCAGTCGGGCCCCAGCGCAACCGCCAGGGCCGGGCACGTCCGTCGTCGGAGGGCACCTCCTCGATGAGGCCGTGCCGGGCGAGCTGGCGGAGGTGGAAGGAGCAGACGCCGGAGCTGCGGCCCAGGCGGGCCCCGGCCTCGCTCGAGGTGAGACTGCCGTGCTCGGCGAGCAGGTCCAGCAGGGCGACCCGCACCGGGTGGTCGGGCAGGCTGCGCCGGGAGCGGCGCCTGCCCCCGCCTGGTGTGGAGGGAGACCTCGGATCAACGTCCATTTTGCAAAGTCTGCTACTTTGCAGAATGTTCGATCACGGCGGCCCCCCGCCCGGTGGTGTCCCACGGGACGCGGAGGAGCCGCCCAGGGAGCAGGGAAGGCGCCGGTGCACGATGGATGTCCAGGCAGGGGCGGCACGGGACCGACGAGTGCGACTGCGGGGAATCCCCGTGGACTCCTACCCCCGCGTTCCGCCCGAGGTCGAGCGGGGCGCGGTCCGTCGCATCACCGTGGTGGGTGAGGAGGTGCTGCGGCGCCCGTGCCGTGAGGTCACCGAGTTCGGCACCGCCGCACTCGCCCAGCTGGTGGACGACATGTTCGCCAGCAACCAGGCGGCCGAGGGCGCGGCCCTGGCCGCCAACCAGGTCGGCGTGGACCTGCGGGTGTTCGTGTGGGACATGACCGACGAGTGGGGGATCTGCCACGTCGGCCACATCCTCAACCCCGTCCTCGACGAGATCCCGGCCGACCAGCGGCGGCTGGTCGAGGAACCCGAGGGCTGCCTGTCGGTGCCCGGGCCCTACCGGGTGGTGGCCCGCCCCGACCGGGTGGTGGCCCGAGGCCAGGACCTGGACGGAAACCCCCTGGTCATCGAGGGCAGGGGCTACTTCGCCCGGTGTCTGCGCCACGAGACCGACCACCTCAACGGTCAGCTGTACCTGGACAGGCTGTCCGGGAGGGAACGGAAATCCGCTCTGCGGGAGATGGCCGCCTCCCAGGACCGGGTCTTCGCCCGACGGGCCGCCCTGGCCGCGGCGATGGGCAAATGAGGACAGCGCCGCCTCGCCCCCGGCCCGGCGCCCGCCGCGACCCGACCGGAACCCCCGGCGGAGAAGGGACACCGCCCCCGGTCGCTGGTCCTGGCACCCACCACCCAGCCCAGCGGGGTGGAGATGCGGCCCGTCGGGGAGAGCGGCCGACCACTCGTCCCGACGCGGACGGCGGCCGCGCCCCAACGGCCCGTCCCCGGCCCTACCGCGCGGAAGGTGCGGGCCGTGAACATCCGGGGCCACCTCCCGTGCGGCCGATCTCATCAGTAGGCCGCGGTGACCTGGCGATCCCCGCTGGGGTTCTCCAGTTCGTCCAGCACGGCCACCGCGAGGTCCTCCGCCGAAATCCGGGAAGTTCCATCGGCGGCCGTGACCAGTGTGGTGGTGCCACGCCGGTACCCACCGGTCCGACGGCCGGGTTCGAGCAACGCGGGCGGGCTCAGGTAGACCCAGTCGGCGGGGTGGACCCGGCAGGCGGCCAGCTGCGCGATGCTGGCGCCGGCGATGGCGCGCACGGCTGGCGGCACGTACCGCGCGTCGTCGAACACCAGGCCACCGGACGGCCCTCGCAGCGGAGCGGAACCGCCGATGACCAGGACACGGGCGCCGGTCGCCTCGGCGGCGTCCAGCAGCGCCGTGGTGGTCGCGGTGACGGTGTCCTCCGCACCCGGGGCGGGTCGGGTGGCGCCGACCACCGCGTCGGCACCCTCGAACACCCCGGTCATGCGGTCGACATCGGTCACATCGCCGTGCGTGATCTCCACCTGCGCGGGCAGGTGTTCGGGACGCGTCTCCCGGAACACGGCGGTGACGTGGTGGCCCCGCTCGACGGCTTCGGTCACGACACGGGAACCGGCCATCCCGGCGGCTCCGACCACGATGATCCTCATGAGGTGGTTTCCTTTCGCTTGACTGTCCGAACGAGGTTCGGGGTGGCCTGGCTCGCCACGATCGCGGCCAGGCAGAGCGCGAACCCGACCAGTTGGAGGGGGCCGAGGAGCTCACCGAGCAGGACCGCCCCCAGCAGGGCCGCCACCAGCGGCGAGAGCAGGGTGAGCACGGCCACCGAGGTCACCGGGAGTGCCGTGATGCCCCGGAACCACAGGATGTAGGCGAGGAGCCCGCCCGGCAGGCCCAGCCAGAGGTAGCCGAGCACGGCGGGGGTGTCGACCGGTGGCGGCGGGCCCTCGACCAGCAGCATGAGGGGTACCAGGAACAGACCACCGGCCGCGAGCTGCCAACCCGCGAACGCGGTCGCACCCACACCGGCCGGTCGTCCCCACCGTTTGGTCAACGTCACCCCGAACGCCATCGCCGCCGCACCGCCCAGACCCGCGAGGAGCCCGACCGCGTCGAACACCGCGTCCGGACCGAGGACCACCAGGCCCACCCCCGCGACCCCCGCGACCCCCCACCCGATGCCCCGGACCGACGGGGCCTGCCGGAGCACCACCACCGCGAGGACCGCCACGACCAGCGGCTGGGCCGCGGCCAGGGTGGCGGCCACCCCGCCGGGAAGGCGCTCGGCGGCCACGAACAGCAGGGGGAGGAACACCCCGATGTTGAGCACCCCCAACACCGCCGCCCGCATCCACCACACCCCACGCGGCAGCGCGCGAGTGATCGCCAACGCGACCAGCCCAGCCGGCAGGGCGCGCACGACGCCCGCGAACAGCGGATGGCCCGGGGGCAGCAGTTCGGTGGTGACCACGTAGGTCGTCCCCCACACCGCGGGCGCGAACGCCGTCGTGACGACACCCGCGACACCGGCCGCCGCGGGCACCGTGATCAGGTTTCTCACGACGACCAGCATCACCGCCGACGATCAATGAGTCCAACACATGGTTGTCATGGCATTGATCGACGATCACGATGGATTTCGTGGAACTTCACCAACTGCGGTATGTGGTCGCCGTCGCCGAGACGAACAACTTCACTCGGGCCGCCGAGCGGTGCCTGGTCGTCCAGTCCGCGCTCAGCCACCAGATCGCCCGCCTCGAACGGGAACTCGGCGCCCGCCTCTTCGACCGCACCAGCCGACGCGTGCGCCTGACACCCGCCGGCGCGGCGTTCCTCCCCCTGGCCCGCCAGTGCCTCGACGCCGCGGAACGGGCCGCCGCCGAGGTCGCCGCGGCGGTCGGCCAGGTGCGGGGGCGCCTCACCGTCGGGGTGATCCCCACCGTCGCCGCGGTCGACATCCCAGCCGCCCTGCGGGCCTTCCGCCAGCGGTACCCCCACGTGCGGGTCGCCCTGCGGGTCGGGCCCAGCGAACACCTCGTCGACCAGGTCAGGAACGGCGAGATCGAGATCGGGTTCCTCGGGCTGCCGGTGACGTCCCGACCAGAGGGCGTCAGGGCGCGGCGACTGGCCCAGGACCGGTTGGTGGCGGTGGTCGCGCCCACCCACCCCCTGGCCCACGAGGCCGAGGTGGACCTGGCCCGACTGGGCGCCGAACCGTTCGTGGACCTCCCCGGGGGGACGGCGGGACGAGCGCAGTCCGACCAGGCGTTCGCCGCCGCCGGTGTCCACCGCGAGGTCGCCTTCGAGGTGACCACGGTGGACGTCATGATGGTGCGCCTGGTCCGCCAGAACCTCTGCGTGGCGCTGCTGCCCTCCCGCTACGCCCCCCACCTGTCGGGGGTGGTCCCGGTCCCGGTCCGGGACGCTCCCACTCGGGTGGAGCACCTCATCTGGAACCAGGGGACCCTGACGCCGGCGGCGACGGCGTTCCTCGCGGAACTCGACATCACCTTCGACGGCGGGCGCGACTAGGCGCGGGCGCGTGCGTTCCGGCGCCAGCCCACCGTGCGCCACCCCTCGTTGGTGAGCCCACGGTGGTTCAGCTGGTCAGGGGTCCCGGGAGCTCAAGGACACCACCCGCCCCGCTGCCGAACTCACCCGGTCGACGCGCTCGGGGCACACGTCCCCAACCACTGCTCGGCACCGTACTCCTCGTACCGCTCCACCTCGGTGAACCCCAGCCGCAGCGCCAAGCGCCTGGCGCGGTCGTTGGCGGTCCGGGTGCGCAGCACCACCTGCTCGCCGGGCAGCGCGGCGGCGAACCAGGCGAGGACCGCCGCGCACGCCTCGGTGGCGTAGCCCCGCCCCCACACCTCGGGGAGGAACAGGTAACCGAGTTCGACCTTCCCGGTGATCGGGCGGACCTGGCCCCCGTGCTCGGCGTCCCGCCGGTCGAGCGTGACGACACCGATCATCGTCCCGCCCAGTTCGACCACGAAGGAACCGGGTCGCCGCCCGGGCACCTCGGGCACCGCGCGTTCGAGTTCGGCGTGCGGGCGGGACCCGCCGATGTGCGTACCCACCTCGGGCGAGGCGAAGAGCTCGACGAACCTCGCGCGGTCCCGGGCCTCGGACTCGCGGAGCACGAGCCGATCGGTCCTGATCGGGGCGGGCGGCCAGGTGACGGGTCCGAGCTCAGTCATCAGGTCACCCCAGAGACCGGGGCCGGCCAGGATCCCGGCGGCTGCCGCGTCGCCCGACCGGCCCTGGCCGCTCCGGGTGAGACCGGAACCACCCGCGACGGGCACGGGTGCCAGGGCCACCCGGGACCTCTGGCTCCACGTGACGGCAGCACCTGCTGGGGGGTGGCCGGTCACTCCGTGACCAGCAGGCAGGCGTAGCCGAAGGTGTCCAGATCGTCGGCGTGCACGCCGCGCAGCCAGTAGTTGACTCGTTGCCCGGTACCCACCAGCGCGGGCTCGAACACGTTGTCGTCGCTGCCCGGCGGTCCCCAGTGGTCCCCGCCGGTCACCCGCGAGGTCGTGCGCGTCTCGTCCACGGTGAAGATGTCGGTGGCGTAGGCGTTGTCCCGGTCGAAGTCCACCAGGGAATCCACCATGCTCACCGAACACCACGCCAGGAACGGGCTGATGAACCCGATGTCGAGGGTCACGCTGGCCGAGCCACCGAGGCCCGGGGAGGGAGGGAGATCGGCAGCATCCCGTCCCAGGCGCCCACCGCGGCCTTCCCCCGGAACTCCTCGTCGGTCATGTCGGCTGGTGCCGTTGAACGCTGCCCAGCGGACCCGGTGCGTGTTCCGGGGAGTACCGAGAAGGTGAAGGGGTCGTGTCCTCGTCGGCCGCGACCGCGCCGGTCTGGATCGGGTCGACGTCGGAGGCACCGCAGCGGGGGCGGTCCATGAGCTTCACCGTCGCCGCGTGCCGGTGATGGGGGGTGAGCCCGGAGAACCGTTGGAAGCACGGCAACGCGGCCGAGGTGTGCGGGCAGAGCAGCTCGTCGGCGCAGGGGTGGTCGGCGAGCTAGCCGGAGCGGCGCAGGGAACCCGTTGCCCGGGCGCCCGGGAGGGCGCGGTCACCCTTGCCGACGAGTGTCGCCTCCGTATCACTCCGCGGTGGTCGGGGGCTCGGTCAGGAAGGGGCGCACCTCCAACCACTCGTGGATCGGTTCGCCACCCGCCCCCGGAGCCGCCGACAGCTCGCCGGCCAGTTCCAGTGCCCGTTCGTAGGTGTCGACATCGATCACCATCCACCCGGCGATCACGTCCTTGGTCTCGGCGAACGGGCCGTGGGTGACTGGTGGGCGCCCCGGCCCGTCGTAGCGGACGAAGGTGCCCTCGGGGGAGAGCGCCTGGGCGTCGACGAACTCGCCAGTGCTCCTGAGCCGATCGGCGAAGTCGTTCATGTACTGGACGTGAGCCTCGACCTCCTCCGGCGCCCACTGGGCCATGGGCACGTCGTTGACCGAGGCCGGTGCCCCTCGGTAGTGCTTGAGCAGCAGGTACTTGGCCATCGGGGTCTCCTTGTCGTGTTCCTCGCGGGGGCACGGAGTGTGGGCGTGCTCTCGGCCTCCCTGTCTACACCGCCGCACCGACGCCCCCGGTCGTCGATGCTCGGTCGGCGACCGGGGGATCGCGTCCACCGGATCAGCACCCTGGCACCCGGCGTCCGGGTCTCGGAACCGCGAGCCACGGGATAGTCGCCCCTCGGCGCGCGAGGGCACCCCCACAACCCGCTTACCGCACATAAGCGCGATTATGCGCGGTAAGCGTCACGCGCTGACCTGCACACGGTATTTCGTATCGTTTGGTTGGTGACTACGAAACGAAACCAACGGAAAGGCGGGGGAAGAGTAGGGGCTCAGCGAAGGGGGCGGGGCGGTCGTCCCCGCGCGAGGACAACCCCCAAGTCCGCGCCGCTCCGCCGGGTTCAGGGGCGCGGGTGCCTCGACGGTGACGTCGTGAACCCCGCGCCCCTGGGTCGAGGGGCGCCTGAGCGGGGTGGAACAGGGATCTTCGCCGGCGTAGCCACACCGGGCTGTTCCGTCACGGTGACGTAAGAACGGCCGGCGGGTTCCCCCCGCCCTGACCACGGATTCGCCCCGAGCGGTGGGGCAGCGGCAACGGTGCCCGTGCGCCGCACACCGAGCGGGCCTGTCCCCTGCCATCCCGCCGGCCCTGGCCCAGGCGGACCTGGGCAGACGGTGGACCACCACGGGGTATGCGGGACGTTCTCCCGAGGAACCCCGGGGCGCCGGTCCTGGGCGCGACGGCCGCGCGCCTCACCCGAACCGGCGAGGGGCGCACCGGGAGCCGGTGGGCAGCCGAACAGCGTCCAGACCCGGGAAGGCGCGGGACCGTCGGCCTCACGCGGACGGTCCTCGGTCGCGGCGGCGTCCCCGAGGGGACCACGGTGAGGACTGGGACTGGACGGCAGCGGATCGGCGGGGAACCGCGCTCACGGCATCGCGCACGCCCCGCGCGGCCGACGGGTCAACCCCACCACGAGAGGACCGGCTCCTGGTCGCACCGCATGGCCCAGGGGACCCGCCGGAAACGACCGGCGCCGGCCGCCGGTGACGTGCCGTCCCCTGGGACGGCCACGGTCGGGCACCGACGGCCGCCGCGCGCCGGTCCGGGAAGCGTGAGCAGTCGAGGTGGCCAGGCGGAGAGGCCGCTCCAAGCCTGGTCGAGGGCCCTCACGGCCGATGAGCCGAAACCGGCTGTGGGTGTGCCCATCCGGTGCCGCCCAGGGCGGAGGGCCACGGCCGTCGGGGACCCGGCTTCCCCGCGCGCCGGCGGCCGTTCGTCTGGCTTGCCCCGCCGGCCGGCGCACCCCGCCGCCCCGGCCCACGTCTCCCACGGTCCACGGCGACAGCGGGGCTCCCGACCGGGCGGGCGGAACGCTGAGCTACCGGTCCCGGGCGTGCCGCCCCGCGGCGTACCGCGTGGGCGGTCAGCGACTGGTGTACCCGGCGTCGGCGTGGATCACCGACCCGGTGACGTAGGAGGAGAGGTCGGAGGCCAGCCAGAGACTGGCCTGCGCCACCTCACGAGGTTGGCCGAAACGGCCCAGCAGGCTCAGCTGGGGTGCGTACTGCTCCTCGGTGAGGCCGAGCTGTTCCAGCGCGCCCCGCAGCATCGGGGTGTCGATCGCTCCCGGGGCGACCGCGTTCACCCGGATTCCGTGTGCGCCGTTCTCCAGGGCCGCCGTCTTGGTGAGGCCGTTGACGCCGTGCTTCGCGGCCACGTAGGCGGGGTTGTGGGGTTGGGGGCGGAAGCCGCTGACCGAGGAGATGTTGACGATGGAACCGCCCTCGCCCTGGCGGAGGAGCTGGCGGAGCTCCCACTTCATCGACAACGCGGTGCCCTTGAGGTCGACCGCCAGCACCCGGTCCCAGTACTGCTCGTCGAAGTCGGAGACAGGCTGGTCGTCGGGGGCCACGGCGGCGTTGTTCACGGCGACGTCCAGCCTCCCGTACCGCTCGACGGTCGCGGCGACCAGCGCCTGGACCTGGTCGCTGACGGCGACGTTGACCTGGTGGAACAGGGCACTGCCGCCCTCGGACTCGATGTCGGCGGCGACGGCCCTGCCCCGTTCCTCGTTCAGGTCGGCGACCACCACCCGGGCCCCGGCCTCGGCGAACAGCTTGGCGGTGGCCTCGCCCATGCCCATGGCCGCGCCGGTCACGATCGCGACCTTGCCTTCGAGAATGGGGAACGTCATCGGTGGTGTTCCTTCCGTCGTGGGTGCGTCCCGCACGCCGTCAACCCGGCTGACGGGTCGGTGTCGTCCGGTCGCAGCCAGTATCGGCACCGCACCGGGTTCCGCGCTGGACGGCGCGCGGGGTCGTTCTCCCTCAATCCGAGGTGGAGGCGATCCGCACGTCCTGGGTGTCGTGGTCGGAGAGGAACGACGCCAGCGCGCGGCCTTCCTCGACCACCGCGTCGCGGTCGATCGTGGACAGGGGCGACAACGGCGTGACGACCACGGTCGCGGAGTCGACGGTCCACGTCGCGCGGACGCGCCCGTCGACCAGGACGACGCGGGCTCCCTCGACGGACAGGCGGCGGTGGGCGGTGTCGATGATCCGGGTCCGGTCGTGGTAGCCCAGGATCGCGTTGTCGAAGGCGGGGAGGAACCGGACCGGGGCGGGCGTGTCGGGGTCCGGGCGGGGCGCGTCGGGCAGGTCGAGCAGTTCGCGGCCCCGTGCGTCCCGGAAGGAGACCAGTTCCTCGCGGATCGAGGCGACCGCCGCGGGCAGACCGGTCAGGCCGCACCAGGCCCGCAGGTCGGCCGAGGCCGCCGGCCCGAACGCGGCGAGGTACCGGCGGAGCAGCGCCGCGCCGACCGCGTCGGGCTCCCCCTCGGCGGGTGACTCGGCGGGCTCCCGGCCCAACCAGGAGGCGAGCGGGCGGTACCGTGCTCCGGCCCTCGTTCGCCACAGCCCGCGGGGCGGTATCTGCACCGTGGGGATGAGGGCGGCGACCAGCATCTCCCCCAGTGGTCGTGGGCCGACCCCGGGCCAGCCGTCGGCCACCGCGCGCGCCAGCTCCGACATCGACCGGGGCTCGCCGTCCGCCAGCACCGCGCGACCCGCCGCGGCGAGCGCGTCGAGGTCCACCCCGGTCAGCGCGTCGCGGTAGACACCCAGCACTCGTTGGCGCAGCATCCCGTCGTGGCGGCTGCGCCAGGCCAGCGCGTCCTCGGCGGTGAGAAGGTGGACGGTCCGGCGCATCAGGTGCGCCCGCACCACCCGGCGGCCGGTCAACGGCTCCGAGAGCGCGTCCGGGCGGAAGGCGCGGAGCCGCGACCAGAGCCCGACGAACGGTTCCTGCGGTTCCTGTGCCTGGAGCCCGCCCAGGTGGGCGACGGCGTCGAGGACCGGGAGGTGCGCGCGGTCGAGCAGGAGTTGCCTGGCCAGTGTCGCGCGATTGAGCGCCCGGGTGTCGAGGACGGTCGTCGGGCTCATGGGGCGGCGTTCTCCTCGAGGTGCGGTGGGTGCGGTGGGTGCGCGGGGGAGGCGGCGGTGTCGTGCGCGACCGGGGCGGGGCGTGGAAAGGGGGTGGGAGCGGGCCCGGCCGCGACCGGGGTCGTCGTGCTGGGGAGCGGACCGACGCGGGCTGGGGCGGTGCCCGGAAGGGGACCGGGCACCGCCCCCGTCCGGTCAGCTCGAGGTCTGCCCGTCCAGCGTCTCCCGCAGGATGTCGGCGTGTCCGGCGTGCTGGGCGGTCTCGATGATCACGTGCGCCACCACCCGTCGGATGCTGTGCACCGTGCCGGGCTGGTGCCAGGGTGCCTCGGGCAGGGGGTGGGCGGTCGAGAGGTCGGGCACGCCGTTGATGATCTCCTCCGTGCGGGCGGCGACCTGCTCGTAGCGGGTGAGGATGCCGGCGAGGGTGTCCTGCGGCGACCACTGGAAGTCGTTCTGGTGGTCGATCATCCACTGGGGGAACTCACGTGCGGTGCCGGCGGCCACGTCGTCCCAGGTGACGCCCTCGGGCAGCTCGTAGCGCAGGGCAGACGGGCCGTGGAGCACGAAGTTCATCCACTCCTCCTCCGCGCTGGTCACGTGCTTGACGATTCCGCCCAGGCACAGCGCGCTGGCGGTGGGCCGTTCGGCGAGCTGCTGGTCGCTGAGCCCCTGGACGGTCGTGATCAGGGCGGCGCGGGCGGCGGCGAGCGCGTCGAGCAGGTCGGCCCGCTCGGTGTCGAGAGCGGCGGCGGGGGTGGTGGACACGGGGTCTCCGTCCTCGTGGTGGGTGTCGTTGACTGGCACGTCGCCCACGATGGCACCGGAAGAGGACAGGGTGTGTCCGCTTCTTCGGGCATGCTGGAAACCATGCCGACAACCTCGGCGAGGCTGCTGTCGTTGCTCTCGCTGCTCCAGACGCGTCGGGACTGGCCGGGTCCGGCGTTGGCCGAACGGCTGGGTGTCAGCCCGCGCACCGTGCGCCGGGACGTCGACCGCCTCCGGGAACTCGGCTATCCCATCGGCGCGGTGAAGGGGCCCGACGGGGGCTACCGGCTCGGGGCGGGCAGTGAGCTGCCGCCGTTGCTGTTCGACGACGAGCAGGCGGTCGCGTTGGCCATCGCGCTCCAGATCGCCACCGTGACGGGGGCGGGTATCGAGGAGGCCTCGGCGCGGGCGCTCACCACGGTGCGGCAGGTGCTGCCGGCCCGGTTGCGCCGTCGCATCGACACCTTCCCGTTCACCTCGGTGGAGCCACCGGCGCGGACGGGCGGCCGTGTCGCCAGCGCCGTGCTCGTGGCGCTCGGCGCCGCCGTCCACGCCAGGGAGGTGCTCCGGTTCGACTACGCCAGCCCGGTGGACCAGGGGGAGGGCGGCGTGGGCGGACCGCCTCGGCGGGTGGAGCCCCACCACCTGGTCGCCTGGGGTGGGCGCTGGTACCTGGTGGCCTGGGATCTGGATCGCGGGGACTGGCGGACCTTCCGCGCCGACCGGATCACCCCGCGCACCCCGACGGGGCCTCGATTCACCCCCAGGCCGTTACCGGGAGGTGGGGTGTCCGCCTTCGTGACCAGCCGGTTCCTCGGGGCGGGCGAGTCCGGTGACTGGCCCTGTCGTGGTGAGGTGATCCTCGATCTTCCCGCGTCGGCGGTGACCCGCCACTCGTGGGACGGGGTGGTGGAGGCCGTCGGCCCGGACCGCTGTCGCCTGGTCCTGGGTTCGTGGTCCTGGACGCGGCTGGCCGCCGAGATCGGTTCCTTCGACGTCGACCTGGAGATCGTCGGGCCGCGTGAGTTGCGGGAGGCTTTCGCGCGTCTGGCCCGCCGCTACTCGGCGGCGGTGTCGGCCTCCGGGGAGTGATCCGAGGGCCGAGGGCCAGGGCTGTGGTCGGGTTCGTCGCCCGGCGCCCCGGAAGGCCCGTGCCGGCATCCGACCTCGGTGTGGTCGTCGTGGTCCGGTGGGACGCCGTGTCCGTGGGGTGAGCGCGCCCGAGGTGGCTGTGGTGGCGTCACGGGTCCCCTCCGCGCACACCAATTTTTGCCATACCGGCAACAGGAGTTGGCGACATCGCGTCTCGGTCGGCACTCTCGTGTCGGAGAGGAGGTCCTGAGATGACCGAGAGGGAGAACGGTGCCCCGCAGGAAGATCGGCGCGCGGGGCCCCGGTGGGACGTCGTCGTCATCGGCGGCGGGCCGGCGGGGCTGAGCGGCGCGCTGACCCTGGCCAGGGCGCGGCGTTCGGTGCTGGTGATCGACGACGGTCGGCCGCGCAACGCGCCGGCGGCCCACGCCCACAACTACCTGACCCGCGACGGCGCGGCACCGACTGAACTGCTGGACAGCGGTCGCGCCGAGGTCGCCTCCTACGGCGGGGAGTTCCTGACCGGGACCGTCGTGTCCGCCACCCGGGGCGGCGGCGGGGAGTTCCAGCTCACGACGGCGGACGGGACGGTGGTGGACAGCCGGCGGTTGCTGGTGGCCACCGGCCTGGTCGACGAACTGCCCCCGGTGCCCGGTCTTCGGGAGCGGTGGGGCCGGGAGGTGCTGCACTGCCCGTACTGCCACGGCTGGGAGGTGCGGGACCAGCGCATCGGGGTGCTGGCCACCGGACCGATGGCGGTGCACGCGGCGCTGCTCTGGCGGCAGTGGAGCACCGACGTCACGCTGTTCGAGCACACCTGGGCCGGACCGACCCCCGAGGAGGCCGAGCAGCTCGCCGCACGTGGTGTCACCCGGGTGCGGGGAGAGGTCACCGGGGTGCGGCTGGAGGAGGACCGACTGGCCGGGGTCACCCTGGGTGGCGGCCGCCAGGTGGACTGCCAGGCGCTGGTGGTGTCGCCGCGTTTCGCGGCCCGCGCCGAGGTGCTCAGCGCTCTCGGACTGACCGCCGCCGACCAGGAGATGCGGGGCCACTCCATCGGAGCGCACGTACCGGCGGACCCCACGGGCGCCACCACCGTGCCGGGGGTGTGGGTGGCCGGCAACGTGACGAGCCTGGCCGACCAGATCGTCGGAGCCGCCGCCTCGGGCGTCCGCGCGGGGGCCCTGATCAACACCGACCTGGTCACCGAGGACACCGCCGAGGCCGTGCGGGCCTACGGCGGGTTCACCCCCCGCCGGGAACAGGAGGTCACCGACCGGGTCGTGGGTGGCGCGCGGCACGGCCTGTGACCCGGTGCC
Organism: Actinoalloteichus caeruleus; assembly: GCF_049311605.1. Taxonomy (NCBI): domain Bacteria; kingdom Bacillati; phylum Actinomycetota; class Actinomycetes; order Pseudonocardiales; family Pseudonocardiaceae; genus Actinoalloteichus; species Actinoalloteichus caeruleus. The sequence goes on along the minus strand of NZ_CP186005.1, from coordinate 3,249,311 downwards.
CGCGTCCCCGTTCCTGGGCCGCGCCCCGGCGCCGGCGTCCCGGGACCAGCCCGCCCGCCCCAGCCCACCGACGGGCTCCCCGGACGGGGCCGACGGCGGGAGACACGACGTCACCACCACCGCGACGAGGAGTCGACCATGTCCACTGCCGCCAGCCAGGACGAACAGTTCTGGAACGACCTCTACGACCGCTCGGACCGGATCTGGAGCGGCAGACCCAACGCCGCACTCGTGCGGGAGACCACTGACCTGAGCCCCGGACACGCCCTGGACCTGGGGTGCGGTGAGGGAGGGGACGCCGTCTGGCTGGCCAGCCGGGGTTGGCGGGTCACCGCCACCGACATCTCCCGGGTGGCATTGGCCCGAACCCGGCGACACGCCGACGAGGCCGGCGTCGGCCACCTCGTCGACGACGAACACCACGACCTCGCGGTGTCCTTCCCCGCCGGGGAGTTCGACCTCGTCTCCGCGCAGTTCCTCCAGTCACCGAGGGAACTGCCCCGGGAACGGGTCCTGCGCAGGGCGGCGGCCGCGGTGCGACCGGGCGGGACGCTGCTGGTCGTCGGGCACGCCGCCGGCCCGTCCTGGGCCACGGGCGAGCACCAGGAGGTGAGGTTCCCGAGCGCGCGGGAGGTCCTGGACAGCCTGGCGCTGGCGGATCAGGAGTGGGAGGAGCTGCGCTGCGAGGAGTGGACCCGCGCCCAGGACGGCCCGGACGGCCAGCCCGGTGCCATGACCGACAGCATCGTCCGGGTCCGGCGGCGCCAGCGGTGACCAGGAGGTGGACAGCGTCGTCCGCCTCCCGCCGGTTTCCCCGCCGCCCTCGGTGCGCCTGGCCCCCGGAACTGGGTGGACACTGCTGCTACCGTGGCCGGGAGCAGTGTTCCCAGCAGGGGGAGACCGAACGTGGTGAGTGACGACGACATCTCCGGGTGAGCCCGGATGTGCCCTGGCCGCCGGCATCAGCGTGTGACGCCGCCGGGGCCGCCGTCGTCCCTTCCTCCTCCCGTTCCCGTCCCGCGCGTGCGGGGCCGGACGGTCCGAGCACCGCGAGGTATCCCATGTCCGATGCCGCCATCACCTGTTCCGACCTGTCCTTCGCCTGGCCCGACGGCACCACGGTCCTCCAGGGCCTGTCCTGCGCCCTCGGGGCCGGCCGCACCGGCCTGGTCGCACCCAACGGCGCCGGCAAGAGCACCCTCCTCCGCCTGATCGCCGGCGAGCAGCAGCCCACCGGGGGAAGCGTCACCACACGCGGCGTCGTCGGGTACCTCCCGCAGACGCTCCCGCTGTCCAGTGACCTGAGCGTCGCCGAGGTGCTGGGAGTGGCGCCACGGCTGGCCGCGCTCGCCGCGATCGAGGCCGGCGACACCCGCGAGGAGCTGTTCGACACCATCGGCGACGACTGGGACGTCCAGGACCGCACCCGCACCGAGCTGGACCGGCTCGGACTCCACGACGTCCGTCCCGAACACCGGCTGGGCACGCTCAGCGGGGGGCAGATCGTCTCCCTCGGCCTGGCGGCCCGGCTGCTGGCCCGCCCCGACGTCCTGCTGCTCGACGAACCCACCAACAACCTCGACCTGGCCGCCCGCCGCCGGCTGTCCGAGGTGCTCGCATCCTGGCAGGGATGCCTGGTCGTCGTCAGCCACGACCGGACGCTGCTGGACCAGATGGACCGCATCGCCGAACTGGACCGGGGTCGGCTCCGCTTCCACGGAGGGAACTTCACCTCCTACGAACAGGCTGTCCGCGCCGAACGGGAGACCGCCGAACGCGCCGTCCGCAGCGCCGAGCAGGAGGTCCGCCGGGAGAAGCGGGAGATGCAACAGGCCAGGGAGCGGGCCGAGCGGCGGGCCAGTACCGCGGCACGCAACCTGGGCAACGCGGGCCTGCCGAGGATCGTCGCGGGCGGGTTGAAGCGCGGCGCGCAGGAGTCGGCGGGCCGTGCCAGGGAGACCCACGCCGCCAGGGTGGCCGAGGCGAGGACGCGGTTGGAGGAGGCTGAACGCGCCGTCCGGGACGACCAGCGGATCTCCCTCGACCTGCCCGCGACGCACCTGCCCGCCGGGCGGACGGTGTTCCTCGGGCAGGGACTCCGGGTGCGGCGTGGTGACCGTGACCTCTTCGGTGGCGACGGGGTCGACCTGGCCATCCGAGGCCCCGAACGGATCGCGCTGACCGGTGCCAACGCCTCGGGGAAGTCCACCCTGCTCCGTCTCGTCTCCGGCGAGTGGCGGCCGGACGAGGGGACGACCCGTCGGGTGGAGGGGCGGATCGCCGCGCTGTCGCAACGACTGGACCTGCTCGATCCCGACCGGACGGTGGCGGAGAACCTCGCCGCCTTCGCACCCGAGCTGCCGCCGTCGCGGCGGATGCACCTGCTCGCCCGGTTCCTGTTCCGGGACGGACGCGCCCAGCTACCGGTGGGCGCGCTCTCCGGTGGGGAGCGGCTCCGCGCCACGTTGGCCTGCGTCCTGTTCGCCGAGCCCGCTCCCCAGTTGCTGCTGCTCGACGAACCCACCAACAACCTGGACCTGGTCAGCGTCGGCCAGTTGGAGAGCGCGCTGAACGCCTACCAGGGTGCGTTCGTCGTGGTCAGCCACGACGAACGGTTCCTCTCGGCGATCGGGGTCCAGCGTTGGCTGCGGTTGTCCGAGGGACGGCTGGTGGAGGATTCCCGGCCCGGTGAGACCGTCCGGCCGTCGCGGCCCCCAGCAGGGAGATGACCTGACCGTCACCGGCCCGGTTCCACGCCGCCCCCGGGGCGCGAGGGCGGCGCACCGGGGGCGGTCCCGGCCGAGGGGGTGGCCTGGCGTGGTGCGCTCTCGGCGCGCGGCGGCGCGTGCCGCCGGGTCAGGGCCACTCCCACCAGCACGACCACCATCCCGAGCACGACGCGGACGTCCACCACCTCGGAGAGCACCACCGCCCCCAGGGACACCGAGACCACCGGGAGGAGGTACCCGACACTGGCCGTGGTCGTGGCGCCGACGTCCCCGATGAGCCGGAAGTTCAGGTAGAAGGTGAGCCCCGTGCTCAGCACGCCCAGTGCCACCACCGCGGCCCAGCCCGTCGCGGTCACCGACGGCGGGGACGCGGGCAGGCCGTCCACCAGCAGCAGGGGGATGCTCAGCCCGGTGGCCGCGAGGAGCTGCGCCGCCGAGAGGGCCAGCGGGCCCGAGCCGGTGCCGGTGAGGTGGCGGGCCATGTAGGTGAAGGCGACCGCGTAGCTGATCGCCGCGCCGAGCAGGGCGATCGCGCCGAGGCCGATGTCCACCGGTTGCCGCCACGGGGCGAGCAGCACCACCGTTCCCGCGAAACCGACGAGCAGGCCCGTCAGCCGCAGGGGGTGGGGGCGGCGTTCCATCCCCAGGACCAGTCCGAGCAGCAGGGACCACAACGGGGTCGTGGCGTTCACCACCCCGGCCGTCCCCGAATCCACGGTCCGCTGGCCCACGGCGATCAGCAGGAAGGGCACCGCGTTGCACCACAACGCCGCGACCGTGACCCGACCCCAGGTGGCCAGGTCGCGGGGCAGCCGTTGCCGGGCCAGCCCGGCCAGGAGCAGGAGCACCACCGCGCCCAACGCGCTGCGCAGCGTGGCGATCAAGGGTGGGGTCATGCCGCCCGCCAACGCCAGGTCGACCCAGAGGAACGCGGAACCCCACAGCAGGGCGAGCACGACCATCCGCCCCGCCACGCCCCTGGTTTCGCCCAGCACCGCCGACCTCCTCGACTCGACCACGTCCTGTCCCGTTGAAGCCTGCCCCGCCACATACGTAAGGACAAGCGAAAGGTTCAACAGGAACGCGTAAGCTGAGCTACATGTTGGACGTTCGTCGCCTCCAGACGTTGCGTGCCGTGATCACCACCGGGTCGATCACCTCGGCCGCCACGAACCTGGGTTACACCCCCTCCGCCGTGAGCCAGCAGATCGGGACCCTGGAACGGGAAACGGGCTCCGCTCTGCTGGAACGCGTGGGCCGGGGAGTGCGCCCCACCGCCGCCGGCCGGCTCCTCGCCGAGCACGCGGCGACGATCGGGAAGGGGATCTCCGAAGCCGAGGCCGCGTTGGCCGACCTCCGCGCCGGCCGCACCGGCAGCCTGACGATCCCCTACGTCGCCACGGCCGGGGCGAACCTGGTGGCACCAGCACTGGCGCGACTGCGGTCCACCCACCCCGGGATCGGCGTCACGCTCCGGACCAGCGCGGACCCCGTGCCCGAAGTGCTGCGGGGCGAGGCCGACCTCGGGGTGGCCGTCCGGTCCGCCGGGTGGAGCGGCACCCCACCCCACCTGGTGCCGCTGGCCGACGACCCCTACCGGCTCGTGCTCCCACCCGGCCACCGACTGGCCACCCGGGACGCGGTGCCCCTCTCCGAACTCGCCCACGAACCCTGGGTGGGCGCCGAACCGCCCGGCCCGTGCCGGGACGTCGTGCTCACCGCCTGCGCCGCGGCCGGGTTCACGCCGTCCCCGGTGGTGGACGGTGTGGACTACGCCACCGCCCAGGGTTTCGTCGCCGCGGGGCTCGGCGTGGCGCTGGTACCCGCCCTCGCCCTGCACGGCCCCCACCCCGGCGTGGTCGTCCGCGCGGTGCGCCACCCCGAGCCCGTGCGTCCCATCATCGCGGTGACCCGGCACGCCTCCGGGGAGCAACCGGCGGTGGAGGCGGCGCTCGCCGCGTTCCACGCCGCCGCCCGGGCCAGCCAGGTCACCCCGGAGGCACGAGGCACGTGACCGGGGACCGACCACGGCGAGGAAACCCGACGGCGCGCCCCACCCCGGATCCCACCCCGGGGCCGGAGCGCCACCTCCGACCGGCGCCCGCGACGGCCAGGGCGGGACACGCGCGGTCAGGCCCGGCGCAGCCGCGCCAGGATGCCCTCGAGGTCACGGGTGAACATGTCATGGCGGAAGAAGTGCCCACCCGGCGCCTCATGCGCCTCGTGCGGGATACCAGCACCATCCAACACGGCGCGGAACTCCCGTTGCCCGGCGAGCACCTGACCCTCGTTGACGGTGTCGAACCAGTTCACCGGGTCAGGGCTGCTCCCCGCCACCAGGAAAACCCGCTTGCCCCGGTAGCTCTCCACGCGTTCGACCGGGTTGTCCGCGCTGACCCGTGCCTCGTCCCACGGCACGCCGTACACGGTCCCGCCGGCCAGGTCCAACGCACCCGAGGACAGGTTGGCCCAGTGCACCACCAGCCCGGCATCCCGACGCAGGCTCGCCGGACCGGAGTGGGAGCTCACCGACGCGAAGTGCCCGAAGTACTTCGCCGCGTACTTCAGGGCCCCGAACCCGCCCATCGAGAACCCGGCGACCCCACGCCCGTCGTACTCGGCGTAGGTGCGGAAGTGCGCGTCGATCCAGGGGAGGAGCTGGTGGATGTGGAAGTCCTCCCAGTTCCGAGGACCGGTGAGCGAACTGACCGGGTTGGAGTACCACCCGGCGTGCCCGCCGTCGGGCATCACGACGATGATCGGCTTGCCCCGGGTCAGCTCCCGGATCCCCTCCCGGTCGAAGCTGATGAAGTCCTGGTCCAGGCCGCCACCGTGCAGCAGGTAGAGCACGGGGTAGGTGCGACCGCTGGTGTGGTAGTCCTCGGGCAACAGGACGTTGACCGCCGGGTTCCACCCGATCGCGTCGGTGGCGAACCGGTAGTACCACATGCGGGGGTCGTCCTCGCCGCGTTCCACGACGGTCAGCCCGTGACGCGCCACGGGTGACGTGGCGGCCGAGGCCACCGTGCCCCCCGCGCCAAGGGCCACCGCCGCGGTGACACCACCCACGGCTTTGAACAGAGTCCTGCGAGTGGGGCGAAAATCGCGCACGTGACCTCCTCGTGGAGAAGTGACCGATCCTGCGCTGGTGACAGGAGCGATTCACAGCGTGTCATCCGCCCGGTGCGTCCCGAGGGGTTTCAGGGAAAACACCCTGTGCTCACCCGAGCACCGATCGCGACGACGCGCCCGATCACGTGGCCGTGGGAGGGGCGGGAACACGCGCTCGCCGTGCGAGACGAACTGTCGGCACCGGCCCTCACCCGCATGGAGCGGCAGGCACCGAACGCACCCCGCCCGGGACCACACCCCCTCAACTCCCCCGGAAGGTGCGGCGGTAGGCGTCGGGCGAGACGCCCACCACCGCCCGCAGGTGGTGGCGCAGCGCCGGCGCCGTTCCCAGCCCCACCGCCCTGGCCACCGCCTCCACCGGAAGGTCGGTGCGTTCCAACAGTTCACGGGCGCGTTCGACGCGCTGCCGCGTCAGCCACCGCGACGGTGAGGTCCCCACCTCCAGTCGGAACCTGCGGGTGAACGTCCGCACACTCATCGACACCCGCGCCGCGAGATCGGACAGGGCCAGGGGATCAGCGAGGTGGTCCAGCGCCCACTCCCGCGCCGGCCCGGTCCCACCCGCCGCCGGCCGGGTGACGGGGTTGGGCACGAACTGCGCCTGGCCTCCTTCCCGGTGCGGCGGCACCACGGTGGCCCTGGCGACCTCGTTGGCGACCGACGCCCCGTGGTCGGAGCGGATCATGTGCAGGCACAGGTCGATGCCGGCGGCCTCGCCGGCGGCGGTCAGCACGTCGCCGTTGTCGGTGTAGAGCACGTTCTCGTCCACCCGCACCCCCGGGTACACGCGCCGCAGGTGCGCCGCCGACTTCCAGTGGGTGGTGGCGACCCTGCCCTCGAGCAGTCCGACGGCGGCGAGCAGGAACGCCCCGGTGCAGACCGAGGCGATGCGCGTCCCAGGACGGGCCCGCGACAGCACCGGACCGTAGGCCGCGGCCAGCGCGGCCGGCTCCAGCCGCTCATCCTCCTCGTGGGAGGCGGGAACGATCAGCGTGTCGCAACGGGCCACCGCCTCGGGGCCGTGCTCGACCCGCACCTCGAAATCCGCGTCGCTGCGCAGGAACCCCGGAACGGCCGCGCAGGTCACCACCTCGTACAACGGGTCTCCGGTGGGGGAGCGGGCCTGCCGGAACAGCTGGTGCACGGCACCCAACTCGAGGGGCATCACGCCGTGGCGGACGAACACCGCGACGCGGATCGGTTCCGCCGCGGCGGCAGTGGTGACGATGGCCCGAATCCTTCCCACTCTGGCCGGTGGGCCGCTTGTCCCACCCTCGGCCGCCGACCATTCTCGCTGGCGGATGGACGCACGTCGAGACAGGAGATGACCGATGAAGGTGTTGTGGGTCTTCGCTCACCCCGAACCCGCCTCGCTCAGCGCCGCCCTGCGGGACGAGGGCCTCGCGGCGCTCACCGAGGACGGGCACGACCACCGCGTGTCCGACCTCTACGCGATGGGGTGGAAGGCCGTGGTGGACCGGGAGGACTTCCCCGGGGAGGCCCCGACGGACCGGTTGGTGATCACCCAGGCCTCCCGGCGGGGCTACCAGGGCGGCACGTTGAGCGAGGACATCCTGGCGGAGCAGGAGAAACTCGACTGGGCGGACGCGGTCGTGTTCCAGTTCCCGCTCTGGTGGTACGGCATGCCCGCCATCCTCAAGGGCTGGTTCGACCGGGTGTTCGTCAAGGGCTACGCCTACGGCGTCCGGGAGAACGGTTCCTCGGGGCGCACCCTGCGCTACGGGCAGGGACGGTTGTCGGGCAAGCGGGCACTGACGGTGGTGACGGTCGGCGGACCGGAACCCACCTTCGGACCCCGGGGCATCAACGGTCAACTCGACCACGTGTTGTTCCCGCTGCTGCACGGAACCCTCTGGTACACGGGGATGTCGGCGCTGCCGCCGGTGGCGGTCCACGGCGCGGACCGTCTCTCCGAGGAGAACTACGGGGTGGCGGCGCGGCGGGTGCGGGCAGCGGCGTCGACCCTCGCCGACACCGACCCGATCGCCTACCGCACCCAGAACGGGGGCGACTACGACGACCGCCTGGTCCTGCGCCCCCACCTCGCGGCGGGCCGGTCGGGCCTGTCGGTGCACGTCGCGGACTGAGCGGGATGGACGCGCCGGCCGGGGGCCGCCCGACGGGTGCGGGCAGTCCGGAGGCCCGTGGTGCGCCGGAGCTCGGCCACGTCCGTGGACGGGCCCGACCCGATGGACCGCGCCACCCCGGATGCCGACCGCCATGGCCGTCCTCGACCAGTGGGCATGACGCCGGACCCGCCGGCCCTCCCGTCCCCGCTGGCACGCTGCCGGCACACCGCCCACGATCGGCGGCGGCCCCGCCTGCCCGAGGCGGACCGGGCAGACATGTGCCCGGGGCCCGACTCCGCCGGGGCGCGCCGAGGAACCCGACGACCCTGGCGGAGACCCGACCGGCGATCGACGATCAGCCCGACGGGGTCGCCCCGGGATCCAGGGACCGGATCACCCGGGCGGGGTTGCCCACCGCCACCACGTTCGCCGGCAGATCCCTGGTCACCACCGCGCCCGCGCCGACCACCGTGTTCTCCCCGATCGTCACCCCCGGGCAGACGATCACCCCGCCCCCGAGCCACACGTTGTCCCCGATCGTGATCGGTTCCGCCGACTCCCACCGCGCGCGCCGCCGCACCGGGTCCAGCGGGTGCGTCGGGGTCAACAGCTGCACGTTGGGGCCGATCTGCGTGTCGGATCCGATCGAGATGCGCGCGACGTCGAGCAGGACGACACCGAAGTTGATGAAGGTCCCCGCGCCGATCGTCACCTGGTACCCGTAGTCCAGGCCCAACGGAGGTCGGATCTCCACCCCGTCCCCGACCGCGCCGAGCAGCTCCTCCAGGATCGTCCGGCGCAGGGCGTCCTCGCCGGGGTGCGCGGTGTTGTACCGGTGGGACAGGTTCGCGGCCCGGCGGCGGTCGGCGTCGAGCTCGACGTCGTCAGCGAGGTAGGGCTCCCCGGCGAGCATGCGTTCCTTCTGGCTCGGCAACGCGGTGGTCCTTCCTTCTCCCGTGGACCCGGGGGCCCCGGGCACGCCACCCGATGATCTCGCGGTCCTCGGCGGCTGTCGACGGTGTCATCCCGCTGCCGCCGCACGCCGGCGGGGGAGACGGCCACTCGGGCGACCCGAGCAGCATCCGCTCCACCGACTCCCGGTGGTCTCCGGCGGGAATCGCGCCTGGGTGGTCCGCACCTGCTGCGACCGGAGCGGCGGGCCGGCTGCGTCCCGGTGACTCGCGGTCGCTCTCCGCCCGGGGCGGGCGACGTCGGGAGCCCGTGCCGTGGACGGGAGGAGTCCTCCTCGACCAGCCACACGAGGCGCTGTCGGTCACCTCCCGTCCCGTTCGAGGGGTTTCGCCTCCCTCCCATCGGCGGGGGTTCGCTGCCCCCCAGCCTGGTGGGCCGTCGACACGATCATGCCGGGACACGCGGGCGCCGTCCGGCTGGGAGGCGGGGGTGGGGTGTCGCGGAGCCTGGCGGCCGTGGCGACGAGCGATGCGACGGCCGGACTGTACCCGCTGGGAGGCCAGGCGATCACCGTCGTTACCCGTGGCGCGTCGATGACGGGCACCGCGACGTGCGCGGGCCACTGCCAGGCACCGCTGGAGGCGGGGATGACCAGCAGCGTCCTGCCCAGCGCCACCAGCTGGGCGAGTTGCGACTGGCTGCGCACCTCCGGTCCGGGCCCGTCCGGGTAGGACCCGTCGATCCGGGGCCACCGCGCGATGGGCAGGTCCGGTACGTCCTGGACGTCGGCCAGCGTGAGCTGCTCGAGCGCCGCGAGCGGATGCCCCGCGGGGAGCAGCGCGACCTGACCTTCGACACAGAGGTCCTCGGTGTCGAACCCGGCGAGGTCGTCGAACGGTCGGTGCATGACCGCCACGTCGGCGCGCCCGTCGCGCAGCAGCCGTGCCTGCTCGCCGACCTCACACGGCAGGACCTCGATCGGTACCGCACCAGGTTCGTCGTCCAGCGTGTCGAGGAGCCGTCGCAGCAGTTCGTGGGATGCCCCGGCCTTGGTCGTGAGCACCAGCGGACGGGCCGGGTCCCCGGCTCGCCGCGTCCGCCGCGCGACGGCGGCGACCGCGTCGAGGGCCACCCTGGCCTCGCGGAGCATGACTTCGCCGGCTGCGGTGAGCGCCACGCCACGACGGTTGCGGTCCAGCAGGGAGACGCCGAGCCGTCGTTCGAGCTGGCTGATCGCGCGGGAGAGCGGTGGCTGCGCGATCCCGAGCCGGCGGGCGGCGCGTCCGAAGTGCAGTTCCTCGGCGGCGGCGACGAAGTACCTGAGCTGGCGAGTCTCGAGGTCATGCACGAACGAAGCCTACCGACTGATACCTGCCGGGTATCAGAGCCTACGGACTCGATCTTGGACACCGACCGGGCGACGCGGGAAGCATGGATCAGGTGAACGACACGAAGACCGCGCTGGTCACCGGCGCGAACAAGGGCATCGGCTTCGCCATCGCACAGGGCCTCGGGATGATCGGCTTCACCATCGCGGTGGGCGCGCGCGACGTCACCCGACGCGAGGACGCCGTCGACCGCCTGGGTGCCACCGGTATCACGGCGTTCGGGGTCTCCCTCGACGTCACCAGTGACGAGAGCGCCGGCGCGGCGGCCGAGGCCGTCGAGCGGAGGGCGGGTCGGCTCGACGTGCTCGTCAACAACGCGGGCATCGCCGGTCGCGCCGACAATGGCAGGCAGGACCCGACGACGCTCGACCTCGACGTCCTCCGCACCGTCCTCGACACGAACGTCCTCGGAGTCGTTCGGGTGACCAACGCGATGCTCCCGCTGCTCAGCCGCGCCGACGCACCACGCATCGTCAACGTGTCGAGCACCATGGGATCGCTGGCACTGGGTGCCGGCGGACCACTCATGGCCGCGTACGCACCCTCGAAGTCCCTGCTCAACAGCATGACCGCGCAGTACGCCCGCCGGCTCGCCGACACCCCCGTCATCGTGAACGCGTGCTGTCCCGGCTTCGTGGCGACCGACTTCACCGGCTTCGACGCGCCCCGGACCCCCGAGCAGGGCGCCGCGATCGCCATCCGGCTCGCCACCCTCCCCGACGACGGGCCCCGAGGCGGTTTCTTCGACGACGGCGGCACCGTCCCCTGGTGATCCCGACATCGGGGCCGCGCTCCTGACCCGAGCCGGCGCCGGCGGCACACCGAGCTGTCGATCGACTCCGGCGCGACCACACCCCGACCGAGGCCTGACCCGCCGACTGCCGGACACCGCCCCGCGTCCCGTCAGCCAACCCACCGCCCGCCGGCACACCCCGCAGTGGGGCATGGACGGGGAGCGGCCCGCCCGAACACCGCCCGGCGACGGTCCGGAACGGGCCATCCGACACCCCGCCCCGGACCGGCACACGCGGCCCCCGCGCTCCGCCGAACTGCCAGAATGATCAGGGGAGAGGAAGGGACGGTCCCGGCATGCGACTGGCACACCACGAACCCGGCACCCCGAGGACGACCACGATCGCCGGCGGGACGGCGCAGGTCGTCACCAGCTCCGGGCTCGGCGGTGACTCGACGTTGATCCTCACCGCCACCGCGCGCACCGGGCACAGCGTCGCCGCGCTCGTCTCCGCCTGGCTCGGTTCCTTCACCGAATCCCACGACACCCGCGCCGCCTACGGCCGGGACCTGCGGGAGTACCTGTCCTGGTGCGCGGCCCGGAGCCTCGACCCCCTCACCACGCGCCTGCCCGAAGTGCAGATGTACGCCACCGAACTCGCCGCCGCGCTCAACCCCCGCACCGGCCGCCCCTTCGCCGCCTCCACCCGCGCCAGGAAACTGGCCGCGGTCTCCAGCTGGTACACCTTCCTCGTCCGCGCCGGGGCGATCGACGCCAACCCCGCCCGGGACGCCGCCCGCCCCCGGTACGACCGCCGCCACTCGCCGACCTCCACCGTCACCGAACGGCAGGCCGCCGAGATGATCAACGTCAGCCGCCGCCACACCCACCGCACCCTCGGCACCCAGGGCGCCGCACTGGCGATGGTGCTGCTCATCGACCTGGGCATCCGCGTGTCCGAACTGTGCAACGCCAACCTGGGGGACCTGGGGCACCGCGACGGGCTGCGCACCCTGACCATCCGCATGAAGGGCGGCAAGATCCGCACCCGACCGATCCCCGCCCAGCTGACGCCCCTGCTCGACTCCTACCTGGCCACTCGCCGCACCGCCGGTGTCACCGCCCCGCTCCTGGCCACCGTCGAAGGCCAGCGCGTCAACCGCCACCAGATCTACCGGCTGGTGCAACGCCTGGCCGCCGAAGCAGGGGTCCCCATGCCCGACCGCATCACCCCGCACTCCATGCGCCACGCCTTCAACACCATCGCCCGGGAACGCGGAGCCGCCCTGGAGGACCGCCGTGACGCGCTCGGCCACTCCTCCGCCGCCGTGACCCAGCTCTACGACCACGTCGCCCTCTCGGTGACCCGCGACCCCGCTCACCTGGTCGCCGCCGCCACCGCCGCCCCCGAGCCCACACCGCCCACCCCCGGCTGATCCCCACCCCGCCCGTCGACGCCAGGCGCCTCGGCGCACCGGCCCCGGACGCACCGCTGCCGCCGGGCACCCGCGTCCCGGGCGGGCACCGCGACCGACCGGCGCACCTCCCGCCGCCCCCCAACCGGGAATGCCAAGATACTGCGGTGTCCGACGACGCCCCGCCTCCGCACTCCGACACCGCACCCGACCCGGCAGCCCCGGGGGAACACCAGCCACCCGAACACCCCACGACGACCAGCAGCGCCCTGCCCCAGCCCACCGGCACCTGCAACTACCCCGACTGCGGACGTCCGGTGTTCCGGGCCCCCGGCCCCGGACGGCCCTCCGAGTACTGCGACCGCCCCGACCACACCCGGTGGCGGGCCTGGCGGGAACGGCAACGACGCCAGGAACCCACCCCCGCCAACGTCACCGTGACGAAACCCGCTGGACCGGTCACCGCCGCCACCGGGAGGGCAGCGGACCTGCTCGACGAGTTCCGCACCCTGTCCCACCAACTGTCCAAGGTCCTCGCCGGCGCCGTCAGCGAACTGTCCACCATCTCCGACCCCGCCGCCAGCCAGGAACAGATCCAGCAGATCCAGGCCGAAGGCGCCCGCCGGATCGCCGAGGCCGAGACGGCGCTCCTCGTCGCCCAACGACAGCGCCGCGACGCCGACGACGCCCGCCGCGCCGCCGAACAGGCCACCGAGGACGCCATCGCCGCCGCGGAAGCCGCCGAAACCGAACGCACCACCGCACTCGCCGAACGCGACACCGCGCTCCGCGCCGCCGAACGGGACACCCGCCTGGCCCAGGAACAGGCGGAAGTCGCCCGCACCGAAGCCGAGGTCGCGATCGCCGCCGCACGCCGCGAGGCCACCGACAGCATCGAACAAGCCCGCGACCAGGCCGTTCGCCTCACCGAGGCCGCCCGCCGGCAGGCGGCGCAGGACATCGACGCCATCCGCCGCGCCGCCGCCGAGGACATCAGCGCCGAACGGGAACTGCGGGAACAGGCCGCGGTCCGCGCCGAACGCGCCGACACCCTGACCCGACACGCCGAACGCCAGGTCGACGAACTGCGCGCCGAACTCTCCCGCGCCCGGGAGGAGACCACGCGGCTCCGCGAACACCACACCCAGGAGATCGACCAGCTCAACCAGCTCCTGGCCGAGCGGCAACGGGCCGCCACCGACGCCGCCAACCAGGCCCGCGACCTCGCCGCCGAACGCCTCGCCGCCCTCGAAGCAATCCGCGACCAGGCCCTCACCCGCGCCGAACGCGCCGAACGCCACCTCGACCGGCTCCTCGCCGAGCGGGAACCCACTCACCCACCGCGCGCGGACACCCCCGCCCACGACTGATCACACCCCACCCGAGCAGCCCCCACCGGCGGCCCGCGACAACCCCGACACCGGCCGCACCGGACACGACCGGGTTAGAGTCACCACCGCCCACCCGACACGACCACCCACCCCGGCACCCGGACCGCCCCAGCGGCCAGAGGGAGGAAACGGCACCGTGCCCAACCCCGACCCCCTGCTGACCGTGGCCCACCCCCACGTGCACGAACTCGAGATCCGCCGCTCCCGGTTCCGTTGCCTGGTCGCCGAGGCCACCGACGAAACCACCGCCCGCGGCCTGGTCACCGACCAGCGCACCGCCCACCCCAAGGCCAACCACCACTGCGTCGCCTACGTCCTCGGGTCACACCGGGAGATCCAACGCTCCAGCGACGACGGAGAACCCGGCGGAACCGCCGGCGTCCCCATGCTCGACGTACTCCTGCGACGCGGCATGACCAACACCGTCGCGGTGGTGACCCGCTACTTCGGCGGCATCCGCCTGGGCGCCGGCGGCCTGGTCCGCGCCTACGGACAGGCGGTGTCCCAGACCCTCGACCTCGCCGGGACCGCCGTACTCCGCCCCTACCTGCGATGCCAGCTGCGCGCCGACTACGCCGACGCCGGCCTGCTCGAACACGAGATCCGCCAGACCAGCGGGGACCTGCGCACCGTCACCTACCAGGACCACGCCGAGTTCGAGGTGGACGTCCCGGAGACCGACCTGGATTCCTTCCGGCACTGGGCCAGCAGAACCGCCGGCGGCCGGGTCCACCTGCTGATCGGGCACCGCCACCACCGGCGGTGACCCACCTCGCCGACCCCGCCGGCATGGGGGAGCGGGCCCCGGACGGCACGCCACCAGGGCTCGCGCTCACCCGTAGATGCCCTGCACCGCCCCCGAGGCGATCGCCGTCACCACCTTGAAGCACTTCATCGCCTCGGTCATCGACTCGGCGGTGAACCCCACCCGCCGCACCGACACCTGCTCCACCGTCGGCACCACCGCCGCGGCCGCGGCCAGGTGCGCCGCGTCGAACTCGACCTCGACGCGATGCGCGGCCGGCGCCGGCTCATCCCGCCCCGCCCGGCCCATCCCGGCCTCCGCCGCGGCCCGCACGACCTCCGCCGCCCGCGCCGGCGGCAGGCAGATCGCCGCGTACCGGCTCACGCACTCCTTCACCACCGCCACCTCAGCACCCGGCGCGTACTCGGCGGCGTCCTGGCAGGTCAGGTCGTCCCCGGTGACCGCGAGCACCGGAACCCCGTGCTCGGCGGCCAGCGCCGCGTTCAACCGGCCCTCACTGGCGAGCACCCCGTCCAACCAGACCCCGGTGATCGAGTTCTCCAGATAGGTGTGCGCCAACACCCCATCCACCCCGGCGGCCGCGTGGTAGCCGAGGAACACCACCCCGTCCACCCCGGAGTCCACGCCCTGCATCATCGACAGCGGCTTGTGCCGCCCCGTCAGCAACCGGGCCCGCACGTCCAACGACTCCAACAGCAGGTTCCGCTGCGAGGAATGCGCCTCGTTGACCAGCACGTCAACGGCGCCACCGGCGAACAGGCCCTCCACGCAGGCGTTCACGTCCCCGGTGAACATCGCCCGGAACCGCTGCCACTGCTCAGTGCCCGGAACCACGTCATCGGTCCACGTGACGCCGGTGGCACCTTCCATGTCGGCCGAGATCAGGATGCGCACCCGGCCACCCTAGTGATCACCCCCGGGCACGGGAACGCGACACCCACCCCCACCGCACCGAATTCCACCGTTCGGCGTGCTCCCCGCCCCCCACCTGCGTACGACGACGGTCAACACCCCAGGAGGAACCGGTCCAGAACACGCACCCCGAACTCCAAGCCCGCCACCGGCACCCGTTCGTCCACCCCGTGCGCCATGGCCCGGTAGTCGTACCCGGCCTCGGGTACCCGCAGCGGCGAGAACCCGTACCCGTGAATTCCCAACCTCGCGAACGCCTTCGCGTCCGTACCCCCACCCAGGCAGTACGGAACGACCACCGCCTCCGGGTCCTCCGCCCGCAACGCCGCCGCCATCGACTCGAACCACGGGGAGTCCACCGGAGACTCCACCGCCGGGTTGTACACCAACTGCTCCCGGCTCACCCCCGGCCCCAACAAACGGTCGACCGTCGCCAACAGGTCATCCCCCGACCCCGGCAACGCCCGCGCGTCCAACTCGGCCACCGCCGTCGAGGGGATCACGTTCACCTTGTACCCCGCCGACAACACCGTCGGCGTCACGCTGTTGCGCACCGTCGAGGCCACCAACGCCCCCGCCGCCCCCAACCGCTCCACCGTGCCCGGCACATCCCCCAGATCGCACCGCACCCCCAACGCCGACGACGTGCGCACCAGGAACTCCCGCACCGTCGGCGTCAGCTGGACCGGCCACTCGTACTCCGCCACCCGGTGCACCGCCGCCACCAACCGGCGCACCGCGTTCTCCTCGTTGCGCCGCGACCCGTGCCCGGCCCGCCCACTCGCCGTCACCCGCATGTGCGCCGTACCCCGCTCGGCCGTCCCCACCGGGTACAACCGCACCCCCTCCACCTCATGGCTGACACCGCCGCTCTCACTGATCCCCGCCGCGCACCCCTCGAACAACTGGGCGTGGTTCTTCACCAACCAGCCCGCGCCGAACTCGCCGTTGTCCTCCTCATCGGCCACGAACGCCACCACCACGTCCCGCCGCGGCCGCCGACCCTCCCGCGCCCACCCCGCCAACACCGACACCACCATCGCGCACATGTCCTTCATGTCCACCGCGCCACGACCCCACACGAACCCATCCCGGATCTCCCCGGCGAAGGGGTCCACCGACCACAACACCGGATCAGCCGGCACCACGTCCAGATGCCCGTGCACCAACAACCCCGGCGCGTCCCGGTCCTCACCCGGCACCCGCACCACCACGTTGCTGCGCCGCGGCGCCGACTCCAACACCACCGGCGCGTACCCCACATCGGTCAGCAGCCCCGCGACGAACTCCGCCGCCTCCCGCTCACCCTCGGCGTCACCACCACCCCGGTTGCTCGTGTCGAACCGGATGAGTCGCGCGCACAGTTCCGCCGGATCCACTCGCCCCGCCGCCTTCCTGCCGGTCGCCCTGCGCCCAGGCTGGGCCCCGACCGGGCGGCCCGCAGCCCACCACGGCGAAGTACAGACGATCAGGTTACGTCTGGCTACACCTGGGCGACAGTCGTTGACTTCCCACTGTCTCTAGTGGTTTCTTCTCTTCACTCAGCGGATAGGGGACGGTACGGCATGAGTATGAGAAAGTGGGCTGTCGGGGTCGCGGCGGGAATGCTGGCGGTGACCACCGCCCCGGCCGTCGCACCCCTGGGCGCGCCCCAGGCCGACGCGCAGGACGACACCGGCGACCGCACCGTGCTGCGGCTCGGCGTCACCCAGAGCATCGACACGCTCAACCCGTTCGAGGCGATCATGGCGTCCTCGACCGAACTCATGCGCCTGACCTACGAGTCCCTCACCATGCCCAGCGCCGAGGACATGACCCCCACCGGGGCCCTCGCCGAATCCTGGGACACCTCCGACGACGACCTCACCTGGACCTACACCATCCGGGACGACATCACCTGGTCCGACGGGGAACCGGTGACCGCCGACGACATCGCGTTCACCTTCAACCTCATGATGGACGACCCCGACGCGCGCACCGCCAACGGCAGCTACGTCTCCACCTTCGAGTCCGTCGAGGCACCCGACCCGACCACCCTGGTCATCACCACCACCGAACCCCAGGCCACGATGCTCTCCCTGGACGTGCCCATCGTCCCCGAGCACATCTGGTCCCAGGTCGACGAGATCGCCGGCTACGGCAACGACACCATGCCCGTCGTGGGCAACGGCCCCTTCCTGATCACCGAGTACCGCGCCGAGGAGTTCGTCCGCCTCGAAGCCAACCCCGACTACTGGCGCGGACCCGCCGAGATCGACGAACTCCAGTTCCGCTTCTACCGCAACTCCGACGCCGCCGTGCAGGCACTGCGCAAGGGCGAGGTCGACCTCATCAACCGGCTCACCCCCGCCCAGTTCGACGCCCTCAGCGGCGAGGACGACATCGAGGTCAACCAGGCCCAGGGCCGCCGGTTCTACATGCTCTCCGTCAACGCCGGAGCCGCCACCGCCGACGGGGACCCCCTGGGCAACGGGCACCCCGCCCTCCAGGACATCGCCGTCCGCCAGGCCATCGCGCGAGCCCTCGACCGCGACGTCCTCGTCGACCGCGTCCTCGGCGGCTACGGCGAACCCGGAACCGGGTACGTGCCCCCCATCTTCGCCGACCTGCACTGGCAGCCCGAGGACGACCAGGCCTGGAACTTCGACCCCGGCGCCGCCAACGCCCAACTCGACAGCGCCGGCTACGAACGAGGCCCCGACGGCATCCGCGTCACCGAGGACGGCGACAGGCTCAGCTTCCGCCTCTACGGCCGCAGCGACCGCAACGCCGACACCCAGGCCGGCCAGTTCGTCCGCGACTGGCTCGCCGAGATCGGCATCGAGGTCGACCTCGAGATCATGTCCGGCAACCGGATGAACGAACTCCAGAAGGCCGGCGAGTTCGACATCGCCCTCAGCAGCTGGGCGGTCAACCCCGACCCCAACTACGTGCTGTCCATCCAAACCTGCGACCAGCGGCCCTCCGCCGCCGGCACCGGCGGCACCACCGAAAGCTTCTTCTGCCACGAGGAGTTCGACGAACTCCACGCCCAGCAACTCGCCGAGTTCGACCGCGAGACCCGCACCGAACTGATCCACCAGATGCAGCGGGTCATCCACGAGCAGTCCGCCACGATCATGCTCTACTACGAGAACGCCCTGGAGGCCTACCGGTCCGACCGGTTCACCGACTTCGGATACCAACCCGCCGACAGCGGCGTCATCCGCGAACAGCTCGGCTACTGGGGCTACTACGGAGCCACCCCGGCCACCAACCCCAACGCCTCCGCCTCCGGCACCAGCACCGGCCTGCTGCTCTCCGGCGGAGCCGCCGTCGTGATCATCGCCGTGGCCGCGGGCTGGTTCGTCACCCGCCGTCGCCGCGCCTCCGCCGACGACCGGGAGTGAACCGGTGAGTGACCTGCTGACGCCCGGGAACCAACTCACCGAGGAGGCGGGGGAGGAGCAGCGGCCAGCCCGAGGCGGGCTGGCCCGCTACCTCGCCAGCAAACTCGCCGGAGCCCTGACCAGCCTCCTGCTGGTCGTCCTCCTCGGGTTCTTCCTGTTCCGGATGCTGCCCGGCGACCCGGTGCAGACCATGACCGCCGGCCGGGAGGTCACCGCCGAACAGATCGCCGAACTCCGCGAACGCCTCGGCCTGTCCGACCCCCTCTGGCGGCAGTTCCTCGACTACCTCGGCGGCCTCCTCCAAGGCGACTTCGGCGACTCCTTCCGCTACGGCCGCCCCGTCGGCGACATCATCCTCGAACGACTGGGCCCCACCATCCTGCTCGCCGGCACCGCCACCGTCCTGGCCATCCTCCTCGGACTGTGGCTCGGCGTCCGCAGCGCCTGGCGCCACGGCAGCCGCTTCGACCGCACCGCCACCGGCGTGGCCCTCACCCTGTGGTCCGTGCCCACCTTCTGGCTCGGCCTCATCGTGCTCATGGTCTTCGCCGTCGGCGTCGGCCCCCTGCCCGGGCTGTTCCCCACCGGAGGCATCCGCTCCATCGACCCGCCGCCCGGGCTCCTCCCCCAGGTCCTCGACGTCGCCCACCACCTCGTCCTGCCCTGCCTGACCATGGTCGCCGTCATCTTCGCCCAGTACCAGATGGTCATGAGGTCCTCCCTGCTGGAGGAGATGGGCTCCGACTACCTCACCACCGCCCGCGCCAAGGGACTCCGCGAGGACCTCGTCCGCCGACGCCACGCCGTCCCCAACGCCCTGCTGCCCTCGGTGACCCTCATCTTCCTCCACCTGGGCCTGGTCGTCTCCGGAGCCATCATGGTCGAAACCGTCTTCTCCTGGCCCGGCCTGGGCTACCTCATGGTCAACGCCCTCGAGTACCCCGACCTGCCCCTCATGCAGGGCACCTTCATCGTCCTGGCCGGAACGGTCATCGTCATGAACGTCCTCGCCGACGTCGTCTACCGGTTCCTCGACCCCAGGGTGCGTGCCGCATGACCACTCCCACCAGCACCCGGGCCCTCACCTGGCAACGCCGAGCCCGCGCCCTGCGCACCGGCTGGCGGTCCTTCCGCGCCCAGCGCGGCGCCGTCGCCGGCCTGGCCGTCCTGCTCACCATCGTCGCACTGGCCGTTCTCGCACCCGTGCTCACCGACGAGTCCCAACTGGGCATCATCAACACCATGTCCAACCCGGCGCTGGCCCCACCCAGCGGCGAGTTCTGGCTGGGCACCGACGAGAACGGCCGCTCCGTGCTCCTGCTGACCTGGTGGGGAGCCCGGGTCTCCCTGCTCGTCGGCCTGGCCGCCACCCTGCTCTCGGTGTTCATCGGCACCTTCGTCGGCATCGTCTCCGCCCACTTCGGCGGCTGGCTCTCCGCCGTCCTGCTGCGCTTCACCGACTTCTTCCTCGTCCTGCCCTCCCTGGTCCTGGCCATCGCCCTGTCGACCGTGCTCTCCCGGGGAGTCGGCACCATCGTCCTGGCCATCGGCCTGACCGCCTGGCCCACCACGGCACGCCTCGTCCGCGCCCAGACCCTCACCGTTCAGGCCCGCCCCTACATCGAACGGTCCACCGCCCTGGGCGCCGGCCACGGCCACCTGATCGCCAAGCACATCCTGCCCGGCGTCCTCCCCCTCGTCTTCGCCAACACCACCCTGGCCGTGGCCAGCGCCGTCATCGCCGAATCCACCCTGTCCTTCCTCGGACTCGGCGACCCCACCCAGATCTCCTGGGGCTCGATGCTCAAGTTCGCGATGGACTCCGGCGCCGTCACCAACGGCGCCTGGTGGTACCTGCTGCCCCCCGGCCTGGGCATCGTCTGCGTCGTGCTCTCCTTCACCCTCTGCGGGCGAGGACTCGAGACCGTCCTCAACCCCAGACTGCGAGGACGATGACCCCCACACCGCCCGCCGCACCCCCGGCCGGGCACCCCCAACACACCACACGCCACACCGGACGGAGGGACAACGTGGTCGGCAGCAGCCGCGGGAACGGTGGACGAGGATGACGACACACGAACAGGACGGTGCCGACACCACGCCACGGCCACCACTACTGGACATGCGCCAGGTCACCGTCGACTACCAGTCCCGGCGAGGCACCGTGCCCGCCGTCCGCGGCGTCGACCTCACCGTCGACGCCGGCCAGACCCTCGGCCTGGCCGGCGAGTCCGGCTGCGGGAAGAGCACCCTGGCCATGTCCGTGCTCCGCCTCCTACCCCGATCCGCCCACCTCGGCGGCGACATCCTCCTCGACGGGGAGAACGTCCGCGAGATGAGCTGGGGACGACTCCGCGCCGTCCGCTGGGCCAGCGCCTCCGTGGTCTTCCAGGGCGCCATGCACGCCCTCAACCCGGTCCGCCCCATCGGCGAGCAGATCGCCGAGCCCCTCCGCCTGCACCGAGCCACCACCACCCCCGCCGCCGTCCGCACCCGCGTCAACGAACTCCTCGACCAGGTCGAACTCCCCGTCGCCCGCTCCACCGCCTACCCCCACGAACTCTCCGGCGGCCAACGCCAACGCGTCATGATCGCGATGGCCCTGGCCTGCTCACCCCGCCTCATCATCGCCGACGAACCCACCACCGCCCTCGACGTCATCGTCCAGGCCCAGGTCCTCGACCTCCTCAGCCGACTGGTCACCGAACGGCAACTCGGCCTGCTCATGATCAGCCACGACCTGTCCGTACTCGCCGCCTGCTGCCAACGCCTCGCGGTCATGTACCAGGGGCGCATCGTCGAGGAAGGGCCCTCCACCGACGTCGTCCGCACCCCCACCCACCCCCACAGCATCGCCCTCGCCGACGCCTTCCCCACCGTCGGCGACCCCGCCTCCCGCCTGGTCACCCCCCGCGACACCACCCCCGACACCCCCCCACTCCTGGAAGCCAGGGGAGTGTCCGTCACCTTCCCCAGCCGAGGCGGAACCACCACCCGCGCCGTGTCCGACGCCACCCTCGCCGTCCACCCCGACGAGATCGTCGCCCTGGTCGGCCAGTCCGGTTCCGGGAAGACCACCCTGGCCAGGACACTGCTCGGACTCCAACAACCCACCGCCGGCGAAGTCCGGTTCGACGGACGACGCCTACCCCGCTCCGCCCGGGCACTCCGCGCCTACCGCCGCCAGGCCCAACTCGTCCTCCAGGACCCCACCGGCGCGCTCAACCCCCGCCACAGCGTCTACGAGGCCGTCGCCGAAGGCCTCCGAATCCACCGCGTCCCCGGCGACGAGACCACCGCCGTCGCCGACGCCCTCAGCCAGGCGGAACTCCGACCCCCGGAGGAGTTCTTCACCGCACTGCCCCACGAACTCTCCGGCGGCCAACGCCAGCGGGTCGTCATCGCCGGCGCCCTCGCCCTCCGCCCCCGGCTGCTCATCGCCGACGAACCCGTCGCATCCCTCGACGCCTCCGTCCGAGGCGAGATCCTCGCCCTGCTCCTGGGGCTCCGCGTCGACCTCGGCCTGTCCACCCTGGTCATCACCCACGACCTCGGCCTGGCCTGGAACATCGCCGACCGGGTGATCGTCATGTACCAGGGACGCATCGTCGAGGAAGGAACCGTGGAACAGGTCCTCCTCGACCCACGCCACGAGTACACCCGCACCCTGCTGGCCGCCGTCCCCGAACCACTCACCGGCCGGGCCGGTGCCACCCCCGCCCCGACCAGCCCCAGCCGGCAGGAACCCACCGAGGACCCCTCCGAAGTCACCGGGGTCTGACCACGCACGCCACCCCAGCCGGCCACGGCCAGCACACCCCGCCCCCCGCGCCGACCAGCCCGGCGGCGGGGGAGGGGAGAGGCGAACCGGGCCGCCCACCCGGCCGCCGGCCTCAGGCGTCGTCGACGACAGGGAACTCGGTGTCGACCCGGGTGTGCTCCGCCCACTCCCGCATCCACGCCGGCACCCGCAGCCGCTCGGGGAACCCACCCACCAGCTCGGCGAGTTCGTCATGGTCCACCGAACCCCCGGACCGCCGCAGGAACCGGCTGCGCACGACCGCCTGCGCGTAGACCGTCCGCCCCACGCAGAACGTCTGCTCCAGGTAGGCCCACCGGTCGTCGAAACCCACCACGCGCGTGTAGAGGTCGAACCGCTGCCCCAACCGCAGCGAACGGCGGTAGGTGATCGTCTGACCCGCCACCACCGGATACCACCCGGCCCGCACCAGCTTCTCCCAGAACCCCGACCGCACCATCAGATCCATCCGGCCCAGATCGAGGATCGACAGGTACTTCCCGTTGTTCATGTGCCGCAGCAGGTCCAGATCGGCCACCGTCACCCGGAACGGGGTCCTCGCCACGTCCCAAACGCTCAACCGCCGCCGCCGACGCATCCGCCACCGCAGCAACAACAACCGCAGGTACAGGTTCATCCGCCACCTCCGCCCAGCGGCGGCGCCACCGCCTCGCCCGGGCGAGGGAACCCACCCGAACCGCCGACACACCGCGAGAGCCCATGTCCGCGCGAACGCTACCAGCTACCTTCACGTTCGCGAACCCTCGAATCCGGACACACCCCACGACCTGTCAGGGCAAGCGGTCACAGTGCCACCGACACCCGGACACCACCCACGGGAGCCCGACCACCCATGACCGCACCACCGACCCAGCCCACCGACCTCATCACCCGAGCCACCACCCACCACCGCGAACTCCTCGCCCACTGCTACCGCATGACCGGCTCCGCCCACGACGCCGAGGACCTCGTCCAGGAGACCTACCTCCGCGCCTGGCGAGCACACGACCAGTTCGAAGGACGCTGCTCACTCCGCACCTGGCTGTTCACCATCGCCACCCGCGTCTGCCTCACCGCCCTCGCCACCCGAGCGCGACGCCCCCTGCCCCTGGGCCTCGGCCAACCCCCCACCCACCCCGACGCCGACCTCCCCATCCCCGAAAACCCGCACTGGATCGAACCGCTTCCCGACCCCGCCGACCTCACCGCCACCCGCGACACCGTCCGACTCGCCTTCGCCGCCGCCCTCCAACACCTCCCACCCCGCCAACGCGCCGTCCTCCTCCTCCGCGACGTCCTCCACTGGCGGTCCGCCGAGGTCGCCACCACCCTCGGAACCACCACCGACGCCGTCAACAGCGCCCTCACCCGCGCCCGCACCCGCCTCCGCGACCTCGACTGCCACCCCGACCACCCCGCCGACCCACCCACCCCCCACCAACGCGACCTCCTCCACCGCTACGTCGAGGCCATGACCGCCAAGGACATCCCCACCCTCATCACCCTGTTCACCGAAGACGCCGTCTGGGAGATGCCACCCCACCCGGTCTGGTACCAGGGGCCACACCACATCGCCCACCACCTCCAACACCGCTGCCCAGGCGGACCCGGCGACCTCCACCTCACCCCGACCCGCGCCAACGGCCAGCCCGCCTTCGCCCTCTACCTCCGACACCGGACCGGACGGTTCACCCCCTTCGCCATCCAGCTCCTCACCACCACCCACGCCGGCATCACCCACGCCGTGACCTTCCTCGACCCCACCCTCTTCCCCCTCTTCCGCCTCCCCGACAACCCCCGGTGACACCACGACGGCCCCCCGCACGACCTGCCAGCCCGCCCCCACCCGGGGCAGGATCAAACCCGCACCGACCAGTTCCCCGTCCCCGGCTGGTCAACACCGGCAGGACCCAGACCACCCGACACCACGACCAAGGGACGACATCACCATGAGGAAAGTCATCTACTCGCTGTCCGTCTCCCTCGACGGCTACATCCAGACCACCGACGGCCAGATCGACTGGTCCGCTCCCGACCCCGAACTCCACCAGTTCCACAACGCGCAGGAGGCCGAGACCGACACCCACCTCTACGGGCGGCGCCTCTACGAGGACATGGCCTCCTACTGGCCCACCGCCGCCACCCAACCCGACGCCACACCGGAGGTCGTCGAGTACGCCCGGATCTGGCGCGACACACCCAAGGTCGTCTTCTCCCGCACCCTCGACTCCGTCGACCACAACAGCACCCTCGTCCGCGACGACCTCCCCGGCACCATCGCCCGGCTGAAGGATCAGCCGGGCAAACACCTCTCCCTCGGGGGCGCGACCCTCGCCGCCAGCTTCTTCCGGCTCGGCCTGATCGACGAGTACCGCCTCTTCATCCACCCCGTCGTCCTCGGCGGCGGCACCCCGTACTTCCCCACCCACGACCACCGCACCGCCCTCCACCTCGCCGACTCCCATGTCTTCGGCTCCGGCGTCGTCTACCTCCGATACCGACCCGCCTGACACCACCGCACACGCGCGGCGGGCGGGGGAGAGGCGCCTGCGGGGAGCACGCCAGGAGCACGCCCCTCCTCACTCCCGCCCGCCGCCCCCGCTGGTCGACACCCCGGTCCGGACCTCGCGGAGCGTGCCGGGCCACCTGGTCCGCCTCGCGCTGTCCGGACGAAGCGCGGGCGGGCACTGCCCCGCCATCGACGAGGTGCCGGTCCGGCGGGAGCGCGCTGGTCATCACCCCGCCGCCGTGGTCCGGCGGCATCCTGGTCGCCGGCGAGCAGCTGGACCCCGACCTGACGGCCACATTGCGACCCGCCGGGGAGTGGGGGAGCGGTTGGGGCGCTCCGTCACCCCGCTGGACCGGCGGCGCACACCGTCCCCCACCCCCAGCGCCGGCCCCGGCTGAGCCCCTGCCCCACCCGTGGGGCAGGACACGCTCCCGGTACGGCCCGAGCGCGGAGCAGGCGGGGAGGCGGCGGGCCCCGTCGCGAGAACCGGACCGCACCCCGCGGTGGAGGCAGGTCGGGACCGGGCGTAGCTGAGGTCCGCGCGCCCCGGTGGTCCGCCCCTGCACCTCCCGCGAGGTACCCGTCCCGGCGGCACGCCTCCAACCAGGACTGACAGCGACGGTGGCGCGCTGGCCTTGAGCGGCCGGACCGCGGCGGGGGCGGGCGAGCGGTTCGATGGGGGACAGCGGCACGGGAGACGGTCCACTGGCTCGTGGACGAACCGGCGGCTCCGGCCTGCCACGCGGCCACCTCGCGGTTCCGCCACGGTGGCGGTGTGCGGGCCGGGACGCCGGAACGCCGCCACCCGCCCGCCACCCGCCGGCCGGTGCTCGACCCGACCAGGAGGCGGGGTCCTACATTCCGTTCAGCTGCCTGGGCCAGCCGGACGCGTCGACAACGTCCATTCAGCTGGCCCTCCCGAGGAACAGGCCTGCCTAGCCTGGAACGGCCCCAAGATCCCTGGTCGAAACACGAGGAGAAGATGATGACGATGAGACGATTCCCGCGCGTGATGGCCGCCGCCACCGGTATCGCCGCCGCCGTCGCCGGCACGGTCCTCACGACGGGCGCCGCCGCCGCCGAGAGCCCGACCCTGATCGCCGAGGAGCCCGGCATCCAGATCATCGCGCAAGGGCAGACGGCTGACGGCGGCTGGGTGGAGTACACCGGCGTGGGCGAGATCGTCGTCGACGGCACCAGCGACGGCGTCGGAGCGCGGGCGGTGGAGGAAGTCGGCGGTGGCATCTGGAGCTACGGTTCCACGCGGAACCTCGCCGGGCGGAAGGTCTGTTACTCGCAGTACCAGCATCAGACCGCCGCCCACGGATCTTCGGTGTCGATGAACGGCAAGGAGGACTCGGACTGGGTCGGGCCGGGAGCGGTGTCGAATGCGCGGCTCACCGAGTACACCAATGCGACCTGCCACGCGTACTGGCGGAAGTGAAGCGGCCGCCGGCGGCCGCACCCTGGCCGCCGGCGCCGGACGAGACGGGGTCCATTGCCGGCGACGACCCGCGCGCACCTGGTCACGGGGTGGTGCGCGGGCCGAGCGATTCCGACGACCGGGGCTTTCGTCCAGTCGTCGCCGAGGGGCCGGACGACCGTCGGCGGGCGGACGGGGAGTGGCCAGTGGATCACTCACCGCTCCGGACCAGCATTACTTGACATAATGTACATTATCGGCGTTTTGTGGAACCGCTGGTGGGACCGTGCTAGGGACTCCGATCGCCCCGATATCCCGCGTCTCCCGTGCGCGGGTTCCGCCTGGACCCTGCCGGCCGTGGCACTCGCCGACGCGGCCCCCACGAGCGGCGACGCCGTCGTATTCGTCCCGCCGGCGAGGCGGCGGCCGGGTGGGCGGCACGACACGCCGTGCCAGGCGCCGTCGCCGTCGGCTGCCGAG
The DNA here is from genome assembly GCF_049311605.1 of Actinoalloteichus caeruleus. NCBI lineage: Bacteria > Bacillati > Actinomycetota > Actinomycetes > Pseudonocardiales > Pseudonocardiaceae > Actinoalloteichus > Actinoalloteichus caeruleus. Next base: position 3,222,243 of record NZ_CP186005.1, on the reverse strand, counting down.
GACATGGCCCGTCCGTTCGCGGCCGAGGGCGACACCGTCGGCTGGTGCGCGGGTGACCCACGGCCCGGGTGCGACGGTCGCCCGCTCGCCAGCCACGTCCGCGCCGGACCGGGCGGTGCGAGGCTGGCGAGCCACGTGCTGTCGCGTGAAGCCCGCCAGAGGCCCGGCGGGCGCACCGAGGCGGTCCCCCGAGGTGGGCCTTCGAGGCCGGACGGCGCGGGGTCACCCCCACCGCACCGCGGGCTTCGGAACCAGCCCCACTTTTCATGGATAATTGCGATTATCCATGAAAAGTGCCGGGACGGCGGTGCTCGTCCGCGTTGCCGCGAACTCCGCCGTCCGCATCGGACAGGCATGCGGCGCGCGATCCCGGGACCGGCCCGCGTTTCGTCGCGGCCCCCGTGGTCCGGCTCCTCTCCCCTGCGGGGTGGACCGTGACCGGCGGGTCCACCCCGCCCGTGGCGGTAACCGATCCCGCCGGTCCCCTCCCCGTCGGGCTGGCCGGGTCACCACCCGCCGCCGTCGCCCTCGTGGGCGGTCGCCGGGGCCACCGGAGGCCGGACGTGCTGGGGTGACAGTGCCGGTGAGCGGAGGCGGCCCCTCCCCCACCCGCTCTGTCGGTCCGCGCCGCGAACCGTGGGGAGGCCCGCCGGGTGGTCGAGGACTCCCGGCCACTCGCGCGGGCGACCCCGCGCGGCGGCCCGTCGCCTCCCGCCCCGGGGAGGCCTGGGCCGGCGCGACCGGCGTCGCGGGTGATCAGTTCGGGCCGAGCGCCGGAGGCTGATCGATCCCGAACTCGTGGCGGAGCACCCGCGACGCCGCGTGGTAGCCGCACATGCCGTGCACACCCGGGCCGGGCGGAGTGGCGGAGGAACACAGGTAGACGCCGGACAACGGGGTGCGGTAGGGGTCCCAGCGGGGGGCGGGCCGGAAGATGGCCTGCCACGGCGTCATGGCTCCCGCACCGATGTCCCCGCCCACGTAGTTGGGGTTGTACGCGGCCAGCGCGGCGGCGGGAACACCACGGGCGGCGATGATGGTGTCGGAGAAGCCGGGGGCGAAGCGTTCGATCTGCCGACGGACCCGGTCGACGGGGTCGCGGGTGTCACCGTGCGGGACGTGGCAGTAGGACCAGACCGGACGTCGGTCGGGGCGGCCGCGTGTCGGGTCGATCGTCAAGGGTTCGGACAGGAGGGTGAAGGGGCGGGCGACGTGGCGTCCGCGCGCGGTCATGGTTTCGGTGTCCCACACCTCGTGGTGGTCGCCGCCGAGGTGGACGGTGCCCGCTCCTCGGGTGTCGGGGTCGGACCAGGGAACCGGGTCGGAGACGAGGAAGTCGACCTTGGCGGCGGCGGCACCGTACCGGAAGCGCTCGAGGCTCCTGCGGTAGCCGGCGGGCAGGGAGGGGCCGGCGATGTCGAGGACGCCGGCTGGGGCGAGGTCGAGCAGGACGGCGCGCGACGCGGCGAGCTGCCGGAGGTCGGTCACGCGGCTTCCGGTGTGGAGGGTGCCGCCGTGGGCTCGGAGGTCGTCCAGGAGCGCGTCGGTGATGCGGGCGGAGCCGCCCTCGACCAGGGGCCAGCCGGTGGTGTGCGCGAGGTGGCCGAGGAGGAGGGCGACCGCGGCGCCGGTGAGGCTGGGGAGCCGGCCGACGGTGTGGGCGGCGACGCCGGCCAGGAGGGCGGGCGCCGCTGGGTCGCGGAAGGCGTGGCGACCCAGTCGGGTGCCGTGGGTGAGGACGCGGGTGGGTAGCGGCAGGGCGGCGCGTGGTGCGGCGGGCAGGTGTCGTTGGTCGGCGAGGAGCAGGTCGCAGAGGTCGCCGCTGTGTCGGACGAGTGGGGTCATCAGGGATCGCCAGTGGGCTCCGTCGGGGCCGAGGCGGTCGCAGGTGCGGTCGAGGTCCCGGTAGGCCACGGCGGTGGGGGCGTTGTCGAGGGGGTGCGCGTAGCTGGTGTCGGGGGTGCGGAGGTGGACGCCGCGTGTGCTGAGGTCGAATTCGCGGAAGAAGCGGGAGGCGGCGGCCATGGGGTGCACGGCGGAGCACAGGTCGTGGATGGTGTCGCTGTCGAAGAGGGTGGTGGTGCGCAGTCCCCCGCCGGGGGTGTCGGCGGCTTCGTGGACCTCGACGTCGAGGCCGGCGCGGGCGAGGGTGACGGCGGCGGCCAGGCCGTTGGGGCCGGATCCGACGACGGAGACGTCGGGGGTGGGCATCGGGCCTCCGTGGGATGGGTGTCCTCGGTGGTGGTGTGGGGGCGGGGGTTGTGCTGGGGACTCTTCCACGGGGAGGGGGCGGGTGCGGGGAGGGCCACGCGGGGGTGGGGAGGGGGTGGGGGTGCCCTCCCCTCCCCCGCTGGTGGGTGCCGGGCGGGTGTCCCCGGTTCCGGCCGGGGATGGTGGGTGGGGGTGGCGGCACGGCGTGACGGTGCCGGGCGGGGTCAGTCGAGGGTTGTGGGGGTGTCCTCCCGCCACAGGTGGCAGTGGTGGGTGGTGTGGGGGTCGGTCAGGCGGATCCCGGTGGGGCCGGGTGCCAGGGCCAGGGTGGCGGGGTGGGGGGACGAGGGGTGGAGGGCCGGCCAGGTGGGTGCGCCGGGGCTGTTGGGGTCGCCGTGTCGGGCGAACTGGGTCCAGTAGGTGACCATGTCGTGGGCCAGTCGCCGTTGTGCGGGGGTGAGCTGTTCGGTGACCCCGCCCCAGTCGAACAGGTAGCCGAGTTCGGAGGCGTGGCTGGCGCCCAGGGGGACGTCGGGGCGACGGGGGTGGCCGGGGTTGGGGGCGCCCGGGTCGGCGAACTCGTAGGTGTGGGTGGGGACGTGGTTGGCCCAGGCGCGCGCTTCGGTGAGGACGGGGCAGGCGACGGCGCGGGCGGTGTTGAGGGCGGCCCAGGCGGAGGCGGGGCTGGGGTGTGCTGGTGCGGGGTAGTGGGCGGCGACGGTGTCGGCATGGGGGCCGAAGGTGTCGTGGAGCAGGTGGAGGTAGTCGTCGTTGGCGAAGCGGCCGTGCAGTGCCGAGGCGACTCCGGTCATCTCGTCCCGGGTGGTGCCGATGAGGACGGGGACCCGGTGGACGGCGGCCTGGTCGAGGGCGGTGGGGGGTGGGAGGGGGATGAGCGGGGTCCCGTACGCGGGTTGGGTGAAGTCGTCGTGGTGGGGTGTGAGTGCGGTGACGTCCAGGGAGCGGAGGCAGCGGAGGGGGTCGTCGTCGTGCTGGCATCCCAGGGCGGCGGTGGTGCGCTGGCCGGCTTCCTCGGTGCGGGTGAGGGAACGCCAGGGCAGGTGTCCGGGATCTCCGGGGCCGAGTGCGTTGCGGGGGAAGATGGCGGAGCAGGAGCCGCTCTGGAGGATGGCCCGGTGGAAGAGGGAGCGCGCGGTGGGTGAGGTGAGGTGGGTGCAGACGCTCATGCCGCCGGCGGACTCCCCGGCGAGGGTGATGGTGGTGGGGTCGCCGCCGAAGGCGGCGATGTTGCGGCGGACCCAGGCCAGGGCGGCCTGTTGGTCGGCGAGGCCGAAGGTGCCGCTGCCGGGGAGTTCGGGGTGGCCGAAGAATCCGAGGGCGCCGAGGCGGTAGTTGAGGGTGACCACGACGAGGCCGTTGGCCGCGAGTGCGCGGGGGTCGTGGTCGCTGCCCGCGCCGGTGGTGAAGCCGCCGCCGTGGATCCACACCAGGACCGGTGCCGGGTGGTGGTGTGCGGTGGGTGGTGGGGCGGTGACGTTGAGGTGGAGGCAGTCCTCGGCGGTGCTGGCGGGGGTGCCGCCGAGGCCGGGGCCCTGGGCGCAGCGGGGGCCGGGGGTGGTGGCGTCCCGGGTGCCGGTCCAGGGTGGTGGTGGGTGGGGTGGCTGCCAGCGGAGGTCGCCGACGGGTGGGGCGGCGTAGGGGATTCCGAGGAAGTCGCGGTGGTCGGTGTCGTGGTGTCCCTTGAGGAGCCCGGTGTCCACTCTGACCAGGGTTGGGTCCGGGGTGGGTGGTGGGTGGCCCGCGAGGGCGGCTGGGATGAGGAGTGCGAGGGCGACGGCGAGGGCGAGGGTGGTGGTCAGGGGGCGGTGTCGTGTGGTGTGGGGGTGGTGCGGGGGCCGCATGGGGTCACTCCGTTGTGGTCGTCCCGACCGCGACGTCGTGTGAGGGTGGCGGTGTCCGCCCGGCGGGGCGCGGGTGGCCTCGTCGGGTGCGGTGTCCGCTGTGCGGGTGGGTGGTCGCGGTCGGGTGGGCCGGTCCTCGGGCGGGCCGGCCGGTGGGTGGGACGGGTGTCGCCGCGTGTCCTGCGGCTGCTCCCCGGGTGGTCAGGGGGCGCTGCTGGGCGTGTGGCGACGGGTGGTTCGGGGTGGACGTGTGGTGCGCGTCGGGTCGCGTGGTGGTCGGGGCCGGCCGGTGCGCGGGGCTGCGCGGGATGGTCGGCGTGCGACGTGTGCCGGGCTTCCGGGTGGGTGCGCGGTGGTGGCCGTGGTGGGCGTCACCGGGTGCGCGCCGCGTTCCGTGGTGGTTTCCGGTTTCGGCGACGACGGGCGGCCGGGTCCAGGGACCGCCCGTGACAGGTTATCAACGGTCTGTGATCGACGCCAGGTCCGGTTGGTGGTGGGGTGGTGGGCCGGGCGGTGGATGGGAGTGGCGCTCGGGCTTGGGGTGTCCGGCGGTTGGCGTGGTGGCGGGGCGTGGGCGGTCCGAGCGGTCGTGGTTGGAGGGTTGGTGGCGTGTGGCGGGGTGCCACCGGGCGAAACGTGGCACCAACCTTCTAGCGGGTTGGCGTGGTGTGGGCGGGGGGAGTCGTGTGGCGGGCCGGTGGTGCGGGTGTGGTCGCCGGGGTCGTGTCGCCCGGTCGGAGGTGGTGGGAGGAGCGCGGTGGCCGTGCGGGCGCGTCGTGGGGCGGTGCGGTCCAGGTGGCTTCGCGGTGCGGTCCTGGGGTGGTGTGGTCGCGTGTGCGGTCCAGGCCGCCAGGTGCACGCGGTCCACTGCTCCCCTGGTTGGCGTAGCCGTGCGCGTCGCCCGAGGGGAAGTAGGGGGAAGTAGGCGGAGTTGCCGGTCTCCGGTGTCAGGGCTCGTCCGTCGGTGGTGAGTGTGCGGGTTCCTGACTCGATGAGCTCGAAGCCGTGGGAGGCGGGGAGTTCTCCCGTGTCGCCTCCGGGTGGCAGGGTGCCGTGGATCCGGTCGAAGTGGGTTCCGGGGGTTCGGGGGTGAGGATTCCCGGTGCCATCCCCCGGCCTCGTGGAGGTGGGCGTGGTCGCTGGCGGGGTGCGGGTACCACCGGGTCCTGTTCGGCTGCGGTGATCACGGGGTGGTGGGGCGACGAGAGTCCGCCCGGCGGTCCGGGTCAGGACGACCACGGTGGGTACCTTCTCGCCGCGTTCGACGGCGGGGAGCATGCTGGCGCTCACCGAAGGCGGCGGTGGCCAGGTCGTGCGGGGTCATGCCTCGTCCCCGGCGGGGGCGTTGTACGCGGTGGGCGAGGACACGCGGTTCCAGCACTACAGTGTTTTTGTGTCCGCTGTAGAGGAAAGTTCGGGGCGGGTTGGTGCCGTGCTGATCCGTCCCGCGCGTGTTGGTGACCTGGCCGAGGTGGCGGCGATCTTCGCCCACTACGTGACAGGCACGGTGAGCACCTTCGAGGAGGTGCCGCCCACGGTGGAGTGGTGGGGGCAGCGCCTGGCCGATGTCACCGGCCGGGGGCTGCCGTTCCTCGTCGCCGAGGTCGAGGGGGGTGTCGCGGGGTACGCCTATGCCGGGAGTTGGCGTGACAAGCCGGCCTATCGGCACACGGTGGAGGATTCGATCTACGTGCGTCCGGACCGTACGGGTCTGGGTATCGGGGGCGCGTTGTTGAGCCGGTTGCTCGGCGAGTGCGCCCGTGCGGGTGCGCGGCGGATGATCGCGGTGATCGCGGACTCCGGTGACGCGTCCTCCACGGAGTTGCACCGGCGGCATGGGTTCACCGAGGTGGGGCGGCTGGTGGGAGTGGGTTTCAAGCACGGCAGGTGGTGGGACACGGCGCTGTGGCAACGGCCGCTGGGGGTGGCCGGCTGGGGCGCTGGGCCTGGCGTGGGTGAGGTGTCGCGGCCAGGGGGCTGACGGTGCGGGGCCGGGTCGCGGTGGACCCGGCCCCTCCGTTCCGCTGGTGCGGTCCGTGTGGTGTGGCCGGTGCTCAGCTGGCGACGCGGATGGTCGGCTGGTGACGCACGGGGAAGTTGACCGAGTTCGCGATGAAGCAGTCGCGGTGCGCCGCGGCGTGCAGTTCCTCCGCCCGCTCGACCATGCTGGCGTCGGTGACGGTGACCACGGGGTTGAGGACGACCTCGACGAACCTGCCGCTGGAGACCCGTTCCATGCGCATCAGGCCGGTGGCGGCGTCCTCGTAGGAGGTGACCACCACCCCCTGGGTCGCGCACAGCGCCAGGTAGGTCAGGAGGTGGCATTCGGACAGCGCGCCGACGAGGAACTCCTCGGGGTTCCACCGGGACTGGTCACCGCGGAAGGAGGGATCCGCGCTTCCCTGGAGGACGGGCTTGCCCTCCACCACCAGGTCGTGGTCACGGGTGTAGGTGCGGTAGGACGAGGTGTCCTGTCCTGGCTGGGGGGTCCAGCGCACCGTGACCGCGTAGTGATGTTCCTTGCTCATCGTTCGTGTTCCTCCTCGCTCCCGTGTGTCAGGAGACGGTGGGCGACGGTACCGCTCGTCGGCGACGGGAACATCCAGGTTTTGGTGGAGTGTCCGGCGTGGGTGTCGCTGGGGGTGCGCTGGACTCGGCGGGCGTGGCGCCGGGAGGGTGTCGTGGTTCCGCTGGGGGTCAGGTCCGTGCCTGGCGGTCGCGGCGGCGGTTCGTGGATCCTTCCGCCGAGGTGGGTGCTGCTGAGGTCGCGCGCCCAGGTCGCCTCGTCCTCGGAGCTGGCCGTGCGGCGGGTGGGCGTCCCTGCTCCGCACCTGGTGTTGCGTGGCGCGCCGCGCGTGGTGTGGGCGGACGAGGGCGCCGAGGTCTTCCGGGTGTTTCGGTCCTGGCCGCTGCCCGGGGCCGGGAGGCCGGCCTGGCGGTGGGCGTTGGGGGCTTCCCGTGAGGTGGCGGCGCTGGGTGGTCTTCGGGTGCCGGTGCCGGTGGCGTGGTCGGTGTCGCGCGGTGATTTGTGCATCCGGTCGGGCGCCGGGGTGACCGGGACCCGGTAGCAGGGGACCCGTCGGTGCGTCGGGTGGCGTGGAGGACCTGGGTGCTCGTTCTTCTCGAGGCTGTTGGGGCCGCTGTTGGCCGTCGTCGGGAACCTTCCGGGGTTTTCGGCGAGGAGGGCGGGTGGGCTGGCCTGCCGGTCCTTCGCACCCCCCGGTTCGTGCTCCGCCCGCCAGGGGTGCGGGGTGGTCCCGTGGGCCCGGTGGTCCTCGGCTGTCCGGGTGGTGGCCGGAGTCAGGGGTGCGGATGGGGCGGCCGCTCCCCCGCCCGGGCGGGGGCCCGTTCCCGTCGGGGTCCGGGGGCCCGGGCCCCGGCTGGTTCCCGCCCCACGCGCCCCGTGAGGTGGGCCCCTCCCTCTCGGGGGGTGGGCGGGGGCTCTCGGTGTCGCACGGTGGGGCGGAGGAACGGACGAAAGTCACCGTCGGGCGTCGTGGCGGGTGTGGGACCGGCAGGATGTGCCTCATGAGCCACCACCACCCGTCCCGGCCCACGCCCGAGTGCGACGGCACCTCGACGCCCGGCCCGCAGGACTGGGAGCAGCGTTCCCGAGAGCTCGAACGTGAGGCGGAGCTGGCCGTCCCGTGGGTCACCGCCGCCACCCGGTGGATCGCCGAGCTCGTGGGCCCCAACCTGGTGGAGTGGGTCCTCGACGTCGGGTCAGGGCCGGGAGTGCACACCGAGACCCTGGCGTTGACCTTCCCCACCGCCAGGGTGACCGCCGTGGACGGTGCGCCGGCTCTCCTGCGCCACGCCGAGGCGCGGGCGCGGCGGGCGGGGCTGTCGGAGCGGCTCGACGTCCACCACGCCGATCTGAACACGGACCTGGACCGTCTTCCGGTGGCGGACGTGATCTGGGCGAGTCGCGTCCTGCACCACGTGGCTGACCAGCCGCGCGCGGTGCGGTCGCTGGCGGGGCGTCTGCAGCCCGGGGGGTTGCTCGCGGTCGTCGAGGGAGGGCTGCCGATGCGGTTCCTGCCCGCGAGGTCCGGGCCGGGGTCGGCCGGGTTCCCCTCGCGGTTGGACGCCCTGGTGTCGGAGGCCGTGGCCGAGGCGCTGGCGGGCCATCACGAGCCGGGCGGTCCGGGTCCGGTGACCGACTGGCCGGCGGAGCTGGCCGGGGCCGGGCTGGTGGGTACCCGGAGTCGGTCGTTCCTGTTGGACGTGCCCGCTCCGGCGCCCCCGGAGGTCCGCGAGTACGTGGTGGACCGGCTGGGCCGGGCGAGGGAGATGGCGGGCGGGGCGCTGGGCGCGCCGGACCGGGGGGCGTTGGACCGGTTGTTGGATCCCGAGGATCCGGAGGGGGTGGCGCGGCGGCCGGACCTGTTCCTGCTGTCCGCGGCCACCGTGCACGTCGGGTGGCGGGAGGCCTGAGGGGGCTGGGTCCGGTGGCGTGGCCGGCGTCAGTCGGGGTCGGTGGCGCGGGGGCGGGCACGGACGTGGACCCGCTCGCCTTGGCGGCCGAACAGGCTCAGCAGTTCGACGGGCCCCGAGCCGGTGCTGCCGAACCAGTGGGGCAGTCGGGTGTCGAACTCGGCGGCCTCACCGGCGCGCAGGACGACGTCGTGTTCGGCCAGCACCAGGCGCAGCCGGCCGCTGAGGACATAGCACCATTCGTAGCCCTCGTGGGTTTTGGGGTCGGGTTCGGTCTGCGTCTCGGGGATGACGAACTTGTAGGCCTGGAGTCCGCCGGGTTGGCGGGTCAGCGGGATGACGGTCATCCCCCGGATCTGGCGGGGTCGGGTCCGGATGCGGGGGTCGCCGACCGGTGGGCTGCCCACCAGTTCGTCGATGGGTACCTGGTGGGCGCGGGCGATGGGGAGCAGGAGTTCCAGGCTGGGTCGTCGCCGTCCCGACTCCAGGCGGGACAGGGTGCTCACCGAGATGCCGGTGGCGGCTGACAGGGAGGACAGCGTCGCGCCGCGTTGTTGGCGCACCCTCCGCAGCCGGGGTCCCACCTCGGCGAGGACCGTCTCCAGTTCGTCGGGGGGTGAGGTCGGGTCGCTGTCGGGGTCCCCGGGTCCGCTCATGACCCGATTATGGCAGGGACGGCAACGTGGGTTGCCGTTGTCAGGCGGGGCCGGAGAGGAGCCCGCCGTCGTGGACCAGCCGTTCCCGGCCCGGGGGGCCGGTGTCGTCGAGGGCGCGTCGCACGTGGTCGCGGTCCGCGTGGGAGGCGAGGCGCAGCCGCAGTCGTTCGGATCTGAGCACGGCGACGCGGAGGCGGAGCAGGCGTCCGCTGTCGGGGTCGAGGTCGGGTAGGTAGGCGGCGCGCAGGTCGGGGCGGTAGGAGTCGTGCCCGGTGATGCCTTCGTAGTCGTTGATGAGGTCACCGCAGCCGTAGAGGACGAGGTGCCCTCGGTAGACCTCCCAGGCGCGCGGGTGGTGGGAGGAGTGGCCGTGGACGAGGTCCACTCCCCCGTCGATGAGGTGGTGGGCGAAGTCCACCTGCGCCGGGGGCACGGTGTACCCCCAGTTGCCGCCCCAGTGCACCGAGACGGCGGTGGTCGCGCCGGCGCGGCGGGCGGGGGCGAGGCGGGCGGCGAGGGTGTGGGCGGCGGTGGGTGAGAGGTCGGGGATCAGGTGCACGCCGGGTCGTGCCGGGTTGGCGGCCCAGGTGGCGGGGACGCCGCTGTCCGGGGTCGCGCAGCCCAGCACGGCCAGCGAGTTCCCGCCGGGCAGGGGGATCGGGTGGGGGCGGGCTGCGTGGTCGGCGTCGGTGCCCGCCCCGACGGTGGGCAGGCCGGCGTCGGTGAGGGCGCGCAGGGTGTCGAGCAGTCCGGGGTGGCCGAGGTCGAGGACGTGGTTGTTGGCCAGCGTGCACACGTCGGGGGCCAGCGCGGTCAGCACGGGGAGGTTGTCCGGGGACATCCGGTAGTGCTGGGCCTTGGCGGGGTCGAACGTGTCGGCCCTGGTGACGCTGGTTTCGAGGTTGATCAGCCGGGCGGCGGGCCGGAGTTCGGTGAGCAGGGCGAGCAGGTCGCCCCAGGGCCAGTCGTGGGGGGCGGGGGCGGGCAGGGGGCCGTGCGCGGCCTCGGCCAGCCGCAGGTAGTCGCGGGCGTCGCGGAGCCAGTCCTCGCGGATCTCGGGGGCGCCGGCGCCGGGGAGCAGCTGGTCGACGCCGCGTCCGGTCATGACGTCGCCGGCCAGGAACAGGGTGACCGGTGGGGCGCGGCGCGCGGCGCTGTCCCGGTCGTGTCCGGGGTGGGGGTGGTGGGCGGGGGTCATCGGGGAGGCCGCCGGCGGTGGGTGGGGTCTCAGGCGGGGTGGGTGAGGGCGGCCAGGTGGGTGGTGAACCAGCGGGTGGCGAGGTCGGCGACCTGGTCGAGCGCGCCGGGTTCCTCGAACAGGTGGGTGGCGGCGGGCACCACGGCCAGGTCGGCGGGGCCTCCGAGTCGGGTGTGGGCCTGCCGGTTGAGTTCGAGGACGATCTCGTCGGCTCCGCCGACGATGAGCAGGGTCGGTGCCCGGACGGCGGGGAGGTGGGGGCCGGCGAGGTCGGGGCGGCCGCCTCGGGAGACGACGGCGGCGATGTCGGCGTCCCGGTCGGACGCGGCCCACAACGCGGCGGCGGCACCGGTGCTGGCCCCGAAGTAGCCGATGGGCAGGCCGGCGGCCCGGGGGTGCTCCCGCGCCCAGGTGGTGGCGGCGCGGAGGCGGCTGGCGAGTAGGGGGATGTCGAAGACCCGCGCCCGGTCCCGTTCTTCCTCGGCGGTGAGCAGGTCGAACAGGAGGGTGCCCAGGTGCCCGGCGGTGAGGGCGTCGGCGACCCGCTGGTTTCGGGGGCTGCGGCGGCTGCTGCCGCTGCCGTGGGCGAAGATCACCAGGCCCAGGGGTTGGGCGGGCAGGTGGAGGTGCCCGGGGAGGGTGACGGTTCCGGCGGGCACGGTGACGTCCTGGTCGGCGGTGGTGCTGCTCGCCGGGGGGCCGGGCACGGAGGACGGCCCGGTGTGGTCGCGGGAGAGCAGGTCCACGACTTCGGCGTCGCTGGTCTGGTCGAAGTGCGCGTAGGCCTGGCCGACGGCCAGGAACATCGAGGGGGTTTCCAGGCAGATGAGGTCGTCGACCTCGTCCCGGAGGGCGTCCACGGCCTCGGGTGGGGCGACGGGGACGGCGAGGATGACCCGTCGGGCGCCGTGGGCTCGGACGACCTGGGCGGCGGCGCGGGCGGTGGAACCGGTCGCGATGCCGTCGTCGACGAGGATGGCGGTGCGACCGGTGAGGGGGGTGCGGGGGCGGTCGCCGCGGAACCGGGCGGCGCGGCTGTCGACCTGGGCGCGTTCCCGGCGTTCGACCTCGGCGAGGTGGGTGGCGTCCACGCCCGCGCGCCGGCGGATGTGGTCGTTGATCACGCGGACGCCGTCCTCTCCGACGGCGCCCATGCCCAGTTCGGGTTGACCGGGTACTCCCAGTTTGCGGACGACGACGACGTCCAGGGGCCGGTGGAGGTGGGCGGCGACCTGGTGGGCCACCGGTACCCCGCCCCGGGGCAGTCCCAGGACCACCACGTCCTGGTCGGCGAGGGGCGTCAGGCGGTGCGCCAGGCGCTGGCCGGCGTCGGTTCGGTCGGTGAAGGGCATCGCTGCCTCCTCACGGGTGGTCGGGGAACCGCCCGCCTGTGAGGGCCGCACGGGGGCGGGGCGGATTGTCCGGTGTCGTGGTCCACGGTAGGCGGGGGTGGGGTGTCGGGGGCAGTGCGGAAGGTCCCGGCCCGGTGGGGTCGGGTGGTCGTCAGGGGGCGCGGCGCGGGTGGGGGGTGAGGAACTGGCGCAGCCGCTGCCAGGGGTAGGTGTTGATGACCTCGTCGGGGCCGACCCAGCCGCGTTGCGCGGTGCCCACGCCCAGCCGCACCTGGTCGAGGTGGGTCGCGGCGTGGGCGTCGCTGGCGACGGAGAAGCGGACGCCGAAGTCCCGGGCCCGGCGTGCGAGGTCGCCGTCGAGGTCCATGCGGTCGGGGAAGGAGTTGATCTCCAGGGCGGTGTCGTGGCGGGCCGCTTCGGCGAAGACGGCGTCCCAGTCGGCGTCGAGTGCCGGGCGGTGTCCGATCAGCCGGGTGGTGGGGTGGCCGAGCACGTTCACCAGTGGGTGCCGGACGGCGGCCAGCAGTCGGGCGGTGGTGTCGTGCCTGCTCTGCCGGAAGTGGGAGTGCACCGAGGCCACGCGGATGTCGAAACCGCGCAGGATGTCGTCGTCCCAGTCCAGGCCGCCGTCGGGTTGGATGTTCAGTTCGGTGCCGTGGAGCAGGTGGATGCCGGCGTCGCGGTCGAGCCGGCGGATCCGCCGGCGCTGCTCGAGTGCCTTCTCCGTGGTCATGCGCTGCATGCGCAGCAGGGGGGCGTGGTCGGTGATGGCGCAGTACTCGTGGCCGGCGGCCCGGGCGGCGCGCACCATCTCCTCCAGGGAGGCGACGCCGTCGGTGAGGTCGGTGTGGGTGTGGAGGTCACCGCGCAGGTCGCGGCGTCGCAGCAGGCGGGGTAGTTGGTGCCGTTGGGCGGCCTGGATCTCCCCGGTGTCCTCGCGCAGGGGTGGCGGTATCCAGTCGAGGCCGAGCCGTGCGTAGAGCTCCTCCTCGCTGTCGGCTCGGACCGGGCGTCGGGTGCGGGCCCGGAGCAGGCCGTACTCGGACAGGGTCAGGCCGGCGTGCACGGCGATCTCGCGGATGCGGATGTTGTGGGCCTGGGATCCGGTGAAGTACAGCAGTGCGGCTCCCCAGGCTCGGGGTGGGACGGCGCGGACGTCGATCTGGACGCCGTCTCGGGTGCGCACGGAGGTCTTGGTGCCTCCGCTGCCCAGGACGCGGTCGACGGCGGGCAGGGTGGTGACCGCGCGCATGACGGCGTCGGGGTCGGTGGTGGCGACCAGCAGGTCGAGGTCGCCGACGGTGTCGCGTCGGCGGCGGACGGAGCCGGCGACCTCGGCCCGCTGCGCTCCGGGCAGGGCGGTGAGCTGGCCGAGTGCCTGGTCGGCGAGATCCAGGGCGAGGGCGAGGGGGATGCGGTGCCCGGCTCGCTGGGTCTCGCGGAGGGCGGCGGTGAGGTTCTCCTCGGTGCGCGGCCCCCACCCCCGCAGGTCGCGCAGGTGTCCGTGCCGGAGGGCGTCGCGCAGTGCGGCGGTGGAGGTGATGCCCCGTTCCTGGAAGACCTGGTGGGCGCGGCGCGGGCCGAGCCCGGGGACGGCCAGGAGGGCCCGCAGGCCCGCGGGTACCTCGGCGCGGAGCGTGTCGAGTTCGGTGACGGTGCCCGTGTCGAGGTACTGCTTGATCTTGGTGGCGAGTTGGTCGCCGACGCCGGGGATGGCGCGCAGGCCGCGTCGGTCGAGGCCGGTGAGGTCGGCGGTGTGCCCCCGCACCGATCGGGCGGCGCGTTCGTAGGCCCGGATCTTGAACGGGTCGGCCCCCGAGATCGCCAGGAGTTCCGCGAACTCGGTGAGCATGTCCGCCACGGCCTCGTTGGAGCGGGGCATGCTTCGACGGTACGTCGGCGGGCCGGGCGGCGCGGGCGCGGCGGTTTCCCGGGCGTGACTGGTCACCGGGGGTGGCCGGGGCCCGTGGTCCGCGGGTGGTGGGGGCGGCCCAGCACGTAGGTGGCGGTGACGGCGCGGTCGTCGCCCAGGGTCATGAGGGCGAGGAGCCGCTCGGTCAGGGTCGTCGCCCGCCGGGTTCGGCGTCGCAGTACCGGGGTCGCCGCCCAGTCCAGGACGACGAAGTCGGCTTCCCGCCCGGGGTGGAGGTTTCCGATGGCCCCGTCCAGGCGCAGTGCCCGCGCGCCGCCGAGGGTCGCCAGGTAGAAGGCGCGGAGGGCGGACAGCGGGTGGCCGCGCAGGGCGGCGACGGCGTGGGCCGCGTTGAGGGTGACCAGCGGTGAGTAGCTGGTGCCGGCGCCGACGTCGGTGCCGATGCCCACCGGGATGCCGGCGGCCAGCGCCGAGGACAGGTCGAACAGGCCGCTGCCCAGGAAGAGGTTGGAGGTGGGGCAGTGCGCCACGGCGGTGCCGGTGCGGGCGAGCCGCCGCCGGTCGGTCGGGTCGATGTGGACGCAGTGGCCGAGGATGCTGCGGGGGCCGAGCAGTCCGTGGGCGTCGAACAGCGCGACAGGGGAATCGGTGCCGAACAGGTGGTTCACCAGCGCCACCTCCTCCTGGTTCTCGGCGGCGTGGCTTTGGATCCACAGGTCGGGAATCTCCCGGTGGAGGCGGGCGACCATCGTGAGCAGCGCCTCGGTCGAGGTCGGGGCGAAGCGGGGGGACAGCGCGTAGCCCAGGCGTCCTCGCCGGTGCCAGCGTTCGAGGAGGTCCCGGGTCTGGTGTTCGGCGGTGGCGAGGTCGGGGTCGCGGAGTCCGTCGGGGGCGTGGGGTGCGCGGTCCATGAGGACCTTGCCGCTGATCATGCGGAGGTCGCGGTCGAGCGCGGCGGAGAGGAAGCCGTCGACGGAGGCGGGGTGGGCGGTCGGGAAGACCCCGGCGGTGGTGGTGCCGGCGGCCAGCAGGGTGTCGAGGAGGAAGTCCGCTGCCCGCCGGGCGTGGTCGCGGTCGTCGAACTCGCGTTCCCTCGGGTACACGGTGGTGGTGAGCCAGTCCTGGAAGTCCTGGCCGGGGCCGGCGATGGCGTCGATCTGGCTGGAGTGGACGTGGGGGTCGACGAAGCCGGGCAGGATCAGGCCGCCCCGGTGGTCGACGTGGGGGGCGTGGCGGTGGCGTGAGGGCAGCGCCGTGGCCGGGCCGACCCAGTCGACGTGCCCGTCGGGGGTGACGACCAGGGCGCCCTCGGGGTGGTGTTCCGCGCTGCCGGGCGCCTCCTCGTCGCCGGGGTCGTCGAGGAAGTGCAGGATCTCACCGAGGAAGACGGTGGCGGTGTCCTCGGGTCCGGTGGGGGTGTGGTGGTCGGGGCGGGTGGTCGGCGGGTTCATGGTGCGGGTGGGGTCGGCCGGCGGCGCCGGGGGGCGCGGTGTGGGCGGGCGGGGGCGGGTTCCCGCGGTGGGATCACGGTGGCCTCCCGGGTGGGTCGTGGGTGCGGGGTTCTCCGCCGGGGGCGGTGTCGGCGTGCCTCCCATCCTGCCCGGCTGGGCACCGTGGGGGCGGGTGGGACGGGTGCGTGGGCGGCCGGGAGGGGTCGCGGGCCGGTGCGCCGTCCCGCCGGCGGGCGCGACGGCGGGGAGGGCGCGGTGTCGGAGGTCTCAGCTGCCCTCGCCCGGTGGTCCCGCCCCGTCTGCCTCCCCGGGCTCCCCGGGCCGCAGGGAGCCCTCGAGGAGGCCGTCGACGCCCAGCCGGACCAGGGTGCGCCCCAGTTCCGCGGCCTGTCGTGCCTGGTCCTGGAGTTGGAGCAGCCGCAGGACCACGCGTCCGTAGGCGCGTTGCTCCTCGATGGGCAGGCGGGGGACCTGGGCGCGGCGCGGGTCGACGCGGCTGGCCCCGGGCAGGTGCCGGGCGGTGGCGGCCAGCAGGACCCCGGCGAGGAAGTGCGGGTCGATCTGGTCGGGGTCGACGCGGTAGCGGGTGAGCGGGGGGGCGAGGATCGCGGGGGTGTCGACGACGCGGACGGCGCCGAGTCCGGCGACCACGTCCCCGATGTCGACGCGGACGCAGCCGGGTTGCCATTCGGCGCGGTCGGAGGGGGGGCCGCCCTCGGCGAGGTCGGTGGCGGTCAGCACGGGTTCTCGTCCTGTTCCGGTGGTCAGCCGGGTGGGGGCGGTGCGGATGGTGACCAGGCCCGCCCTGGCGAGTTCGCCCAGGGTGGTCGGGGTGGGTGGGGGGTGGTCGGGGGTCGGGGTGGGCGTGAGGGTGGGGGCGGCCAGGGTCAGTGCTCGCAGCTGGTCGAGGGCGGAGTGGAAGCGGGCGCCGAGGTTCTGGTGGTGGCGGCCGAGGCGGTGGCTGGTGGGTCCGACGTCGACGGTCTCGTCGAGCAGGTCGACCACGGGGAGGGCGGCGGCACCCGGGGGGAGGTCGTCGTGGCGGCCGGTGTCGAAGCGGCGCCAGGCGGTGAGCACGTCGGTGGGATCGTCCCCTTCGGCGGCCATCAGCATCAGGTGGGAGGGCGGGGTGTCCCCGGGGTGGGGGCGGCGCAGCAGCCAGAGGTCGACGGCGGGCGCGGCGAGGGTGACGACGGCGCGCAGGGCTCCGGCGCGCAGCAGGTTCGCCCTGATCCTCCTGCCGGCCCGGCGGCCCGCGGCGGCGGGTGGCATGAGCACGGCGGCGTGCCCGGCGGGTCGCAGCCGGGCCAGGCAGTGTTGGACCCAGGCCAGTTCGGACTCGCTTCGGGGGGGGATCCCGTACTGCCACCGGGGGTCGGCGGTGAGGTGGGCGTGTCCCCAGGACCGTTCGTTGAAGGGGGGGTCGCAGACGACGGCGTCGGCGAGTTCGGTGGCGAGGTGGTCGTCGAGCAGGGTGTCGGCGGGGGCGATCCGGGCGTCGACGGTGTGCAGCCGCAGTCGGGACTCGGTGATCGAGGCCCGGGTCGGGTCGATGTCCTGGCCGAGGCGGCGGGCCGAGGGGGCGGTCATCAGGAGTGTGCCCAGTCCGCAGGCGGGGTCGAGTACCGTGCCCCTGCCGGCGTCGGTGAGGGTGACCATCAGGGTCGCCAGGTCGGGGGAGGTGAGGGCGAGCCGGCGGGAGTGGGTTTCGGCGTAGCGGGCGCAGACGAACTCGAACGCGGCGGCGGGTCCGCGTTGTTCGGCGAGTCGGATGAGCAGTCTGGCGGTGTCGGGGTCGTCGAGTTCGGGTCGGTCGATCTCCGCCCGGGGGGTCAGGGAGAGCAGGAACCGGCCGGTCGCGGCGACCCGGTCGCCGAGGGACAGGTCGTCTCCCAGGCGGAGGCGTTGCCAGACCCGGTCGGCCAGCGACACCTCGTAGGGTTTGCCGTTGCGGCGGAGCCAGTCCTCGACCTCCCGCAGGGAGAACAGGGGGCTGGAGGTGGTGCCGGCGATCGGTTGGGGGAAGTCCTCGTGTCGGCGCCGCCAGTTGCTGACCGCGGCCCGGCCGACGTCAACGAGACGAGCGATCTCCGCCGCGTTCACGGTGGCGTCCTGGCTCATTTCCCCCACCCTAGTTCACACTACGTTCACCGTCCACAACCTACTCGCTTGTGAACACGATCAACCAGTGATTTACTGCCTCCATGATGCACACGAAGCCCCTGCTGTTGCGGTACGCCGCGGGCTCCGATGTTGGCCAACGGCGGGCGGTGAACCAGGACTCGGCGTACGCGAGTCCTCGCCTGCTGGCGGTGGCCGACGGGATGGGTGGGCACGCGCACGGCGAGGTCGCGAGCTCGGTGGTGGTGGCCACCCTCGTCGAGCTCGACGGTTCCCTCGCCGCCTCCGATCCGGATCGGGGCCGTGCCCTGGACCTGCTGGCCGGTGGGGTGAGCTCCGCCGCCGAGCGGCTGACCGAGCTCGCCCAGCGGGACGAGGACCTGGCGGGGATGGGGACCACGCTGACCGCGCTGATGTGGGACGGCTCCCGCCTCGCGCTGGCGCACGTGGGGGACTCCCGGGGCTACCTGCTGCGGGGCGGGGTGCTCTACCAGATCACCCGTGACCACACCATGATCCAGAGCCTG
The DNA here is from genome assembly GCF_049311605.1 of Actinoalloteichus caeruleus. NCBI lineage: Bacteria > Bacillati > Actinomycetota > Actinomycetes > Pseudonocardiales > Pseudonocardiaceae > Actinoalloteichus > Actinoalloteichus caeruleus. The sequence continues at coordinate 3,204,555 of NZ_CP186005.1, read as the reverse complement.
CTGGACGAGGGGCGGCTGACCCCCGAGGAAGCCGCCGACCACCCGCGCCGCTCGGTGGTGATGCGGGCGTTGCAGAGCCACGGCTCGGCCGACCCGGACCTGTCCTCCCACGACGCGCAGGTGGGCGACCGCTACCTGCTGTGCTCCGACGGGCTGACGGCCGTGGTGAGCGCCGAGACGGTGCACGAGGTGCTCAGCACGGTCGAGGACCGCCAGGAGGCCATCCGGCAGCTGATCGACCTGGCGAACCGGGGCGGCGGACCGGACAACATCACCTGCGTGGTCGCCGACGTCGTGGAGTCCGAGCCGGACCCGGAGCCGCAGCCGGGCCTGGTGGTGGGCGCGGCCCAGGACCAGGGCGTGACCGCTGATCCGACGTCCGGGCCGGCCTGGTTGTCCCGGTGGACCGGGGAGGTCTTCCCCGCCGACGCGGACTGACCGCCAGCACCGGGTCCCCTGGCGGACCCGCAGGGCAGGCCGAGGCGGCCGATCATCCGACGACGAGCACGACCAGGACGTCACGCGTCCGCGCGCGCCGACCAGCACCGGCGGCGGGGCGGGCCTGGCCGTCCGTCCCCGACCGGCCTCGCTCCGCCTTCCCGGCCGAGGACCCCGCCCGCCTCCGCGCGGCCCGGCGGCGTCGACGGGTTTCCCGGGCCGGGCCCGGGCAATCCTGGCGGGTGAGGGCCCCGCGTGGGGCGGGCCCGCGCGGTCCGGTGGTACCCGGACCGAGCCCGGCGACGGTGACGGGAGCGGAGGAATGTCACACATCGGTTATCGGCGGGTGTACGAGGAGCCCCGGTTCCGTGACGGCGTGCGGGTGCTGGTCGACCGGGTGTGGCCGAGGGGAATGCGCCGCGAGGACGCCCACCTCGACGAGTGGTTGCGGGCGGTCGCTCCCTCCACGGAGTTGCGGCACTGGTACGGCCACGATCCCGACCGGTTCCCGGAGTTCCGCCGCCGCTACCTGCGGGAACTGCGGGAACCCGGGCGGCGGGACGCCGCGGGGCACCTCCAGGACCTGGCCAGGTCCGCTCCGGTGACACTGCTGACGGCCAGCCGGGACCTCGACCACAGCCAGGCGGCGGTCCTGGCGGCCTGGCTGGCCGAGCACACCCCCGAATCGGCCTGAGCGGCCGCCGGGGGCTCCGCCCACCCCGGGTCGGCGGCCCGGCACCGCGGCACCCGAGGGACACCGCCGGGCGGACGAGGCGGTCGGCGCCCGGGGGCGGGACGCCGGTCGAGGGCGGTCCCGCCCGGGGCCACTACCCGCGGGCTGGGGGTGGAGCCACGCGGTGGACGACCTCCACCAGGGAACCCTCGTCCCCCACGTTGCCGGGGAACACGGTGTAGCGCGGGCCGGCGGGCCGCCCGTCGAGGTCGAGTGGTTGCCACAGCGAGACCGCCCCCGGCAGCAGGGAGCCCAGGACGCGGGCGCGTCGGACCCCGAGGCCGTGCACGGCGACCTCGTGGGAGGTGATGCCGCCCTTGGCGACCACGCAGGAGGGCGGGCACTCCCGCCGCACCGCGCGGACGACGGAGACCAGGGCCCGGGAGACGACCCGGGCGATGCGCAGGCTGTCGGCGGCGTCGACGCCGCGGCGCAGGGCTCGGGAGGTTTCCAGGAGGACGTCGTCACCGCGCCGCAACGCGCCCACGACCCGGCGGGCGGCCTCGTCCACCACGTCGTCCGGGGCGGTGAGCAGGGTGTCCACCGGGAGCGTGACGTCCACCAGCGGACGGGCCGCGCGCAGCGCGGCGGTCTGGGCGGTGGTGAGCGCGGTGTGCGAGCCCACGACCACGAGCACCCCGCTCTCGCGTGGGACGGGGGCGGGCTGGAGGGGGGCCGCTGAGGGCAGTCCGGCCCGCACCCGGACGTAGGCCGGGCCGGTGCGGTACAGGAACCGGTGCCCGGCCCGTTCCAGTTCGGCCAGGGCCAGCGCGGTGACCTCCATGTCCTCGGCGGCGGCGGCGTCGAGGGCGACCACGGCCGGTGGGGACGAGGGGCTCCGGTCGGACAGCCGGCGGTCCAGGAGCGCGACCACCCCGGCCACTCCCCCCTGGCGGATGGTGGCGAGGTCGACGACGGTGACCTCCGCCGGGCTGATCCGGCCGCCGCTGCGCTCGGCCACCCACCCGGGCAGGTCCCCGGCGGTGAAGCCGAAGGTGGCGTCGCGGGAGAACTCGGTGCGCTCGGCCGGGGTCCACACCCCCTCCACGCGGACCAGGTGCTGGCCTCCGACGGTGACCCGGCCGGCCTCGTGGTAGGCGGGGCACAGGACGACGGCGTCGGTGGCTTCGCCGGTGGCCCGCCGCCAGGCGGCGGCGAGCGCGTCGGTCTCGACCGGGTAGTGGCCCCGCAGCGTGGAGTCGCCGCGGCTGAGCAGTCGGACGGTCACGCCGACGCTGGTCGCCGCCCTGGCGAGGGTGGTGGCGACCTCGGTGGCCACCCGGTGGGCCGCGTCGGGGTCCAGGGAACGGGAGTTGGTGAGCACGAAGAGCAGGCCGCGGGTTCGGGCGTGCCGTAGCCCCCAGCGCAGTTCGCGGTCCGACCAGGCCGTGACGAGGGGCACGTCGTGGACGGTTTGGGCGCCGGTGGGGTCGTCGTCGACGGCGACCAGGACGGTGCCGTCGCCCACGAGGCCCTCGGCGAGCCGCGGGAGGGCTCGGGGTTCGCGGCGGGGTGGCGCGATCTCGTCGGCGGGAGGGTAGGCGGGAGTGCTCATCGCGGTGGGCGGCCGGGGCCGCTGCTCCTTTCCGGGGAGTCGGCGGGAACCCGATCCGACCACGGGACACCGCTCGGGTGCCAGGGCGGGGCGCCCCTGACGGTCCGTGCGCCCCTCCCCCAGGGACCGGGTGATGAACCCAGCGCACCGACACGGTCACGCACCGCTATCCTGATCACGGGGTGTGCCCGGATCGTCCCGCGTTGGCGACGGTGTGTGCCCGTCTCGTCCCGGTGCCTCACCGGTTCTCGTCCCTTCCGTCCGTCGTCACTGCCGAAGGAGGGCGCCGTGGCCGCCCCTGTCCAGCTGTCGTTCGAGCAACGCTGTCCCCTGCACGTGGCTCCCGGGCTGCGCGAGTTGCAGGCCACCGGGCCCATCCACCGCATCCGCACCGCCGTCGGCGACGACGCGTGGTTGGTGACCGGCTACACCGAGGTGCGCGCGCTGCTCGACGATCCCCGGGTGGGCCGGTCCCACCCCGATCCGGCCCGCGCGGCCCGCTCCGGGGACGCGGCGTTGCAGGGCGGTCCGATGGGCGAGTTCGCCAGCGAGGACTCCGACCACGCGCGGTTGCGGACGCTGATCCAACCCCACCTCTCCCCCGCCCGGCTCCGACCGTTCACCCCGCGCGTCGAGGCCCTGGTCGAGGAGTGCCTGGACCGGCTCGCCGCGGCGGGCCCGGGCCCGGTGGATTTCGCGCGGCTCGTGGCGGCGTGGCTGCCCACGGCCGTCATCTGCGCGCTGATCGGCGTGCCCGACGCCGACCGGGACCGATTCCGCGGTCACGCCCGGGCGATGGCCGACCTGCGGGACGCCGAGCGGTCCCGGCGGGGGATGGCGGAGCTGTTCGAGTACTGCCGGCGGCTGGTGGCGGTGAAACGGCGGACGCCGGGGGAGGACGTCGTCTCCCGCCTGCTCGCCCGGGACGGGGTGACCGACGAGGACGCGGCACGGGCCTGCGTGCTGCTGCTCTTCGGGGGCGAGGCCGCGGTGATGGCGATCGGGATCGGGGCCGTGCTGCTGCTCACCGACGCCGGCCAGCGGGAGGAGCTGCGGGCCCGGCCGGACCGGATGCCCGGCGCGGTCGAGGAGATGCTGCGCGGCATGGACAAGGGCGGGGACGGCGTGTCCCGGTACGCCCGGGCGGACCTGCGGGTGGGCGAGGTGGTGGTGCGGGCCGGGGACCTGTTGCTGCTGGATACCGGAGCGGCCAACCACGACGTCTCGGTGTACGCGGCACCCGACCGGTTCGATGTGGGTCGCCGCGACGCGCCGCACCTGTCGTTCGGGCACGGTTCCCGCTACTGCGCGGGGGCGCCGCTGGCCCGGGTGGAGCTGCGGGTGCTCTTCACCCGGCTGCTCGCCCGGTTCCCGGGGATGCGCCTGGCGGTGGACCCCGCGCGGTTGCGGGTGGAACGGGACGTGGTCGCCGGAGGCCTGGCGGAGTTGCCCGTGCTGCTGTGACCTGGCCGGTGCGGGCGCTGGGGGTGCGCGAAGCGGCCGCGCCCCCCGGGGTGTGTTCGCCCCGCCGTGGGGCCTTCGCCTCCTCCCGTGGTGGTGGGCCCGGCCCCGAGCGGCGCGTCGCCGGCCGGCTCCACTGTGCTCGGTGGGCTCGGGGTGGACGAATCCGAGGGCGGTGCCGGGACCGCCCCGGCTCCTCTAGTGGCCACGCCGGGGTCGTCCAGCCGAGCGGGGTCCCCCGTTCGGGTGGCACTCCTCCGCCGGCTGTCTCGCTGGCTGGGACGAGGGGACGATCAGCGTGAGCTCCAACGGGTTCGATCGGGTGAGATCGCGGGCAGGGTGTGGACGTCCGGGTCCACCGCGATCGGGAGACGTGGTCGATGGGAGCTGGGCGGGACGAGGGTGGGGCACGCGGTGCGGCGCGGGGGGCCCCGCACGAGGACGCGCCGAGCCGGCGGCGCGGGCGGTGGGGCGTGGCCACCGCCGTCGCGGTGGTGCTCGTCGCCGTCACGATCGGCGCCCTGGTGTGGGGAGGCCGGGGTGCGCGGGAGCCGGCCGCGGCCCCGAGTCCCGGCCCGGTCCCCTCAGCGTCGGAGCCGTCGGCGGAGGCGGGGGGCGGTTGCCCGAGCCGCCCGGAGCCCACCGACGAGTTCCTGGTGGCGGTCTGCGCCGAGGAGAACAGGCAGGGGCGCGGGCGGGCACTGGCCGCGGCGGCGGCGGACACCGGGTTCAGCATCGGGCTCGACGGTGCCGTGCCGACCGAGGGGTACATGGTGTCCTTCGGGGACGCTCCCGTGGTGGAGCTGCCCGGGTGGGTGCTGGGGCGGACCGGGGAACTGCGGCGGCGGGTGGAGGACTACCTGCTGGAGAACCGGTCCTTCTTCGCGGAGCGGACGGATGCCTACCTGGGCGGGTGGGTCAACCCGGAGACCGGGCGGCTGGTCATCGAGGTCTCCGAACGCCACCTCGACCGGGACGCCGCGGTGGCGGCGGGCGCCGAGCGGGGCCAGATCGCCATCTACGACCTGGCCGAGGGCGCGGACATCCTGGTGGACCCGGCGCCGACGCCCGGGAGGTGAGCGTCGCCGACCCCGACCGCACCCCCGTCGTCCCATTCCCTGGGAAGGTCGTGGCCTTCGCCGCCGAGTTCTTCCCAGATCCTGGCACAGCCGACTAGCCTTCCCCCATTCGAGTGATGTACCTGCTCACCGACGGTGTCGGAACCCGCTGGGGTGGCGCCGTCACGGCACGAAGGACCGTGATGTCTCGTCCGCTGCGCCTCGCCACGCTCGCCGTCGTCACCTCGCTCACCGCGGTGGGCTGCAACGCGGCGTCCACCGACTCGGCGGGCTCCTCCGAGGACGGACCGTCCTTCGTCCTGGTCACCCCCAACCCGGTCGGGGTCAACGACTTCCTCACCCTGTCGGTGCGGGGCGTCGAGGAGGCCGCCGACCAGCACCGTGGCAGCCACCGCACCTTCGAGAGCACCGACCCCGCCTCCCTCCAGCACAACGTCGCCGCCGCCGTCCGCGACCAACCCGACGTCGTCGTCGCCGTCGGCTTCAACTTCGCCGACGTCCTCGCCCAGGAAGCCGAACGGAACCCCGACCAGCAGTTCCTCTTCGTGGACTCCTGCACCGAGGACCCCTTCCCCAACGTCACCTGCGCCACCTTCCGCGAACACGAGGCCGCCTACCTCGCCGGGGCGCAGGCGGGCCTGCTCACCCAGACCGACAGGGTCGGCGCCGTCGTCGTCCTGGACTCCCCCCAGTTCCACCGGTTCTCCCTCCCCTTCGCCGACGGCGCCGCCCGCACCAACCCCGACGTCGAGTTCACCCAGTTGTTCATCGGCGGCCAGAACCCCTTCAACGACCCGGCCCGCGCCAAGGAACTCGCCGCGACCCTCGCCGGCTCCGGAGTGGACCACGTCATGGGCGCCGCCTCGGCCGCCGGGAACCTCGGCGTCTTCGAGGCCGCCGCCGACCACGGCATCCACGCCTTCGGCGTCGACTCCAACCAGTGCCCGGCCAGCCCCGGCCAGGTGGTCGACAACGTCGTCAAACGCACCGACGTGGTCATCGCCGACGGCATCGAGGCCATCCTGGCCGGCGACACCGGCGGGAACCGCTCCTACGGCCTGGCCGAGGAGGGCGTGTCCCTGAACGGGCTCCTCGACGACGTCGACGAGTCCGGCTGCGTCATCGCCGAGCACCCCGAGGTCGTCGAACAGGTCCGCCAGCTGCACGACGAGATCGTCGCCGGCGACACCGTCGTCACCGACCCCGCCGCCTGAGCGGCCACGACGGCGGGAAAGGCCGAACACCGGTGACCAACACCGACAACGGGACGAACCACACCACGCCGCGCCCGGTCGTGCGACTGCGGGGCATCACGGTCCGCTACCCCGGCGTACTGGCCAACGACAGCGTCGACCTGGACCTCGCCGCCGGCGAGATCCACGCGCTGATGGGGGAGAACGGAGCCGGCAAGTCCACCCTGGCCTCCGTGCTCTACGGGGCGCGCCGCCCCGACACCGGCACCCTCGACCTGTTCGGCGCCCCCACCCGGCTGGCCAGCCCCGCCGACGCGATCGCGGCGGGCATCGGCATGGTCCACCAGCACTTCATGCTCTTCCCCGGCCTGACCGTGGCCGAGAACGTCGTCTACGGCGCGGAACCCCTCCACCGGTTCGGCGTGGTCGACCGCGCCGCCGCCCGCCGGGCGGTGGCCGACCTGGTGCGCCGCTACGGCCTGGACCTCGACCCCGACGCCCTGGTGCGCGACCTGCCCGTCGGGGTGCGGCAACGGGTGGAGATCCTCAAACTGCTCCACCGGGGCGCCCGCGTGCTCATCCTCGACGAACCGACGGCGGTGCTCACCCCCGGCGAGGCCGACCGGCTCTTCACCGTCCTGCGAGGCCTGGCCGCCGAAGGCCGCGCGGTGCTGCTGGTCACCCACAAACTCGGCGAGGTGCTCGCGGTCAGCCACCGGGTGACGGTGCTGCGCGACGGCCGACGCACCACGGTCCTGCGTACCGAGGAGACCACCGCCGGTGACCTGGCCGCCGCCATGACCGGCCGCGACCTCGACCTGGACGTGGTGCACCCCCCGGGGACCCCCGGCGAACCCGTGCTGGAGGTGCGGGAGCTCACCGTGTCCGGCCGGGGCACCAAACCAGCGGTGGACGCCGCGACGTTCACCGTGCGCGCCGGGGAGATCGTGGGTATCGCCGGTGTCGCCGGCAACGGGCAGGCCGAGCTGGTGGCCGCCGTGGTGGGTCTGCGCCGCGCACGGTCGGGCGTCGTGCGGTTGCGGGGCGAGGAGATCACCCATGCCCCGGTGGCCGACCGGCGCCGCCGGGGCCTGGCCTACCTGCCCGAGGACCGGGGCGAGGTGGGGGCCGCCGGGCAGGCCTCACTCGCCGACAACCTGGCGGCGGGGTTCCACCGCGGCCCGCTCCTCGGCCGGTTCGGGTTCCTCTCCCCCACCGCCCTGACCCGCCACGCCCGCCGGATCATCGACCGGTTCCGGGTGCGCACCCCCGACACGCGCACCCCGATCGCCGCGCTGTCCGGGGGCAACCAGCAGAAGGCCGTCCTGGGCCGCGAACTGGCGCACCAGGCCCCGCTGCTGGTCGCCGAGCAACCGACCCGGGGCGTGGACATCGGGGCCGTGCAGGCCATCCACGCCGAACTGGTGGCCTACCGGGACGCCGGCCACGCGGTGCTGCTGGTCTCGGCCGAACTCAGCGAGATCCGCGGTCTCTCCGACCGGGTCCTGGTCTGCTACGACGGGCGCGTCGTGGCCGAGTGGGACAGGGACGAGGCCACCGAACACCGCATCGGACTCGCCATGGCCGGGGAGGCCGGATGACCAGCCGCACCGCCGAGGCCACACCACCGGCCGGCACCGCCCGCCCGTCCCGCCTGCTCCGCACCCGAGGCGGGGTGGTCGCCCTGGCCATCCTGACCGGCGTCGTCGTGGGCACCCTCGTCCTGGCCGGCACGGGAACCAACCCGCTGACCGCCTACGCCGCCCTGGCCACCGGGGCGTTCGGACCGGACAACCTCCCCGACACCCTCAGCTACGTCCTGCCGGTGCTGGGCATGGCCACCGCGCTCGCGATCCCCCTGCGCGCCGGCATGGTCAACCTCGGCGGCGAGGGCCAGCTGGTACTCGGAGCCGTCGGCGCCCTGGTCACCGGCCTGTTCAGCCCACTGCCAGCACCCCTGACCGTGGTCGCGGCCCTGCTGGTGGGAACGCTGGCCGGGGCGTCCTACGCGGCGCTGGCCGCGCTGTGCGACAGCCACCTCGGGGTGCCCCTGCTGGTGAGCTCCCTGCTGCTGTCCTACCCGGCGATCTCCTTCGCCTCCTACCTGGTCCGGTTCCCCCTCGCCGACCCCGGCTCCAGCCTCCCGCAGAGCGAACGGCTGCCCGCCGGGGTGGCCCTGCCCACCCTCGGCGCCGGGCAGATCTCGGTCGGCCTGGTCGCCGTCCTGGCCGTGGTCGCCGCCTACACCGTGGTGGACCGCCGCACCCCCGCCGGGTACGAGGTGCGGATGACCGGGCTCGGCGCCCGGTTCGCCTCCTACGCCGGCATCGACCGGCCGCGCCTGACCGTGCGGGTCCTGGCCGCCTCCGGGGGCATCGCCGGCCTGGTGGGCGCCATCCTGGTGTTGGGGTTCCCGTTCCGCTTCATCGACGGGGCGCTGATCAGCCCCCAGTACACGTGGATCGGGCTGATGGCCGCGTTGCTGGCCGCCGCCCACCCCGTCGGCACCGCCGTCGCGGCGTTCTTCTTCGCCGCGCTGACCAGCGGCGCGTTCGAGATGGAACGGATCACCCAGGCGCCGCGCGAACTCACCGCCATCGTGCAGGCCCTGGTCATCATCGTGCTGGCCACCTCCACGGGCCTGCTGCGCGGCAAGGGAGGGCCCCGGTGACCATCGACCCCGCGTTGTTCTCGGCGGCGCTGCGCGCGCTGACCCCGATCCTGTTCGCCGCCCTGGCCGGGGCGTTGTGCCAGCGGGCCGGGATCTTCAACATCTCCCTGGAGGGGACGATGCTCGTGGGCTGCTTCGCCGGGGTGGCGGGCAGCTGGTTCACCGGCAACCCCTGGCTGGGCGTGGCGCTGGCCGTGGCCGCCTCGGCCGCGTTCTCCCTGGTGTTGGCGGTGGGATCGGTGTCGTTGGGCGGCGACGCCATCGTGATCTCGGTGGCGATGAACCTGCTGGCCGTCGGCCTCACCGCGTTCCTGCTGCGGACCGTCTTCGGCGCCCAGGGCAGCTTCAGCGACCCCGAGCTGCGCGGCCTCGACCGGGTGCGGCTGCCCCTGGTCGAGGAGATCCCCCTGCTCGGCCCCGTCCTCTCCGGACACTCCCCCCTGGTCTACGTCTCCTGGCTGGCGGTGGCCGTGACCGCCGTCCTGCTCTACCGGTGCCGGTGGGGGCTGCGGCTGCGCGGCCTGGGGGAGAACCCGGCGGCCGCGGCCAGCCTCGGCGTGCGGGTGACCCGCCAGCGGTACCTGGTGGTCGTGGCCGGCGGCGGCCTGTGCGGCCTGGGCGGAGCGCAACTGGCCCTGGGCAACGTCACGCTCTTCGCCGAGAATATGACCGCCGGCCGGGGGTGGATCGCGGTGGTCGCGGTGATGCTGGGGGCGGCGGCACCGGTCGGGGTGTTCCTCGCCGCGCTGCTGTTCGGGCTCGCCGAGGCCCTCGGTTTCCGGTTGCAGGGCCTGGGGCTGCCGCAACAGGCCACCGACGCGGCCCCCTACGTCGTCACCCTGATCGCCCTGTTCGTCTCCAGCCGGCGGCTGCGCCGGCGCGACCCCGTGGAAGGTGCGGTGGACCGATGACGGTCATCCTCCCCATCACGAAGATCCCCCGCGAGGGCCTGCCCACCCGGGCCCTGGTCGTCGGCGACCCCGCCCGCGCCGACGCCGTCGCCGCCCAGCTCGACGACGCCCAACTCCTCGGGGAGAACCGGGAGTACCGCAGCTACCGGGGCCGGTGGCGCGGCACCGACCTCGTCGTCTCCTCCCACGGCGTCGGCGGCCCCGGCGCGCTGTGCCTGTTCACCGAGCTCGCCGCCGCCGGGGTGCGCACCTACCTGCGGCTGGGCACCGCCGGATCGCTCACCGACACCGTCGGCGACGGTGACCTGGTGGTGGCCGAGGCCGCGGTCCGCGACGACGGCGTCACCCCGCAACTGGTGCCCGCCGAGTACCCCTCGTTCGCCACCCCCGAGGCGGTGCTGGCCCTGACCGCGGCGGCCCGCGAACACCGCCTGCGCCATCACCGGGGACTGGTCTGGACACGGGCCGCGTTCTCCCCGGGAGTGCTCGAACTCCCCGTCCGCCAGTACCAGGCGGCCCGGGTCATCGCCATCGAGATGGAGCTGTCCACCCTGCTGGTCTTCGCCGCCCTGCGCGGGTTCACCGCCGGCGGCGCCCTGGTCATCGACGGCAACGCCTCCCAGGACAACGCCGACCCCACCCGCTACTCGCCGCACCGGGCCGTGGTGACCGAGGCCGTCCGGGCCTCCGTCGCGGTGGCCCTGGACGCGCTGGTCAGCCTCGACGTCGAGGAGGACCGGGCATGACGGGCGAGGACCACCCGGGCGCGGAGCCCGCGGCCACCCACTGGCTGGCGGTCGCCGACGAGGTCGCGCGCACCTTGGCCGGCGACGCCGTGGAGCGGGAACAGGCCAACGAACACCCGCGCCGGGAGGTCGCGTTGCTGCGGGACGCCGGCCTGCTGGCGCTGCTGGTCCCGGCCGAGGCGGGCGGCGCCGGCCACCAGTGGCCGTTGGCCCACCAGGTGCTGCGGCGGATCGCCGCCGCCGACGCCTCGGTGGGTCACCTGCTCGGCTACCACTGGTTCCAACTGTGGCGCACCCGGCTGTTCGACCGGCCCGACCTCACCGCACGACTGGAACGGAACACCGCCGAGGACCGGCTGTTCTGGGCGGGGGTCAGCAACCCCCGCGACGCGGCCCTGGCCCTCACCCCCACCGGGCGCGGGTGGCGGGTCACCGGGCGCAAGTCCTTCGCCACCGGGGCCAGCGTCGCCGACCGGCTCGTGGTCAGCGGCACCGAGGACACCAGCGGACGCAAGCTGACCTTCGTGACCGACGCCGCCGACCCTGGCATCCACTACCTCGGCGACTGGGACAACCTCGGGCAACGCCTCTCCGCCAGCGGCGGCGTCGAGTTCCGCGACGTCCTCGTCCACCCCGACGACGTCCTCGGCGCCCAACCGGAGGAGGACGGCGGCGCCGCGCACCGCCAGTCCCTGGCCCCCCTGGGATTCCAGCTGCTGCTCAGCCAGCTCCACGTCGGCATCGCCCACGGCGCCCTGACCACGGCCGCCGGGTACACCACCGAACGCACCCGGGCCTGGTCGGCCTCCGGCGTGGAACGCGCCGTGGACGACCCGCACGTCCTCGCCGGCTACGGCGGCCTCACCGCCCGCATCGAGGCCGCCGCCTGCCTGGTCGACACCGCCGCCGAGGCCTTCGACGCGGCCGCCGCCGCCGGGCAGGCCCTGGACGCCGCCACGCGCGGCCGGGCCGCGCTGCGGATCTCCCAGGCCAAGGTCGTCAGCACCGAGGTCGTCAACGCCGTCACCACCGAGGTGTTCGAGCTCACCGGGGCGCGGGCCACCGCCAACCGGTACGGCCTCGACCGGTTCTGGCGCAACGCCAGGACCATCACCTTGCACGACCCGGTCAAGTACAAGGCCGCCGAGATCGGCCGGCACCTGCTGACCGGCCACTACCCGCCGGTCACCGGATACAGCTGAGGAACGGGTGATGACAGCCACACCGCCGCCGGAACCCCCCGGCCTGCCCGAACCCACGGGCACCCCACCCCGCCCGCCGGGCACCGTCCCCGACCCCGAGGTCCTGCCCGTCCTCGCCGACAGCGTCCGCCTCGACGGCGACACCGTGCTGATCCTGGACCGCCGGTGCTTCCCCTTCGACCTCCGCTGGGTCCGCTGCGGCACCGTCGAGGAGGTCGCCCGCGCCATCGAGGACATGGTCACCCAGTCCTCCGGCCCCTACTTCGCCGCCCTGGGGGCGATGGTCCTGGCCGCCCGCGCCGCCCACCACCACCGGGACCCCGCCGCCGCCCGGGCCGACCTGACCGCCGCGGGGGCGCGCATCATCGCCGCCCGGGCCACCAACAACCACCTCGCCACCGCGGTCCGCGCCGTGGTGACCGAGGTCGACCGGGCGGGAACACCCACCGGATCGGCCCTGGTCGAGGCCGCCCTCACCGGAGCCAGGGCCGGCGACCGCCGCTACCGGGACCGCAGCCGCGCCCTCGGCGAACACACCGCCGCCCTGCTGCCCGACGGCGCCTCGGTCCTCACCCACTGCTGGGCCGACCTCTACCTGGTGGACACCGTCGCCGCCCTGGGCCGCCACGGCAAACGGGTCCGCTACTACTGCACCGAGACCCGCCCCTACCTCCAGGGCGCCCGCCTGACCGCCGAGACCCTCGCGGAGATGGGGGTCGACACCACCCTCATCACCGACGGGATGGGCGCCTCCGTCATCGCCACCGGCCAGGTCACCCACCTGGTCACCGCCGCCGACCGGGTCACCATGGACGGCCACGTCATCAACAAGGTCGGCACCCTGCAACTGGCCACCGCCGCCCACGCCTACGCCGTGCCGTTCCTCGCGCAGGTCCAGGCCCCCGACCCGGCCGCCCCCACCGCCGCCGACGTCCCCATCGAACACCGGGACGGCACCGAGGTCCTGCACACCCTGGGCCGCCGCACCGCCAGCTCCCGGGTCCGCGGCCACTACCCGGCCTTCGACATCACCCCACCCCGGTTCGTGCGCACCGTGGTGACCGACCGGGGCCCCTTCGACCCGGCCCACCTGGCCGACTACCACGACGACACCCGGCCGGACCCCGCGCCGGCCCCCGATGAGGAGGCAACCCCGTGACCGACACCCTGACCGCCCGGTGGGTGGTGGTGGACATCGAGGGAACCCTGACCGCCACCAGCCAGGTCCACGTGGTCCTCTACGACTACGCCCGCCCCCGCCTGGGCCCCTGGATCGACGAGCACCCCGACGACGACCGGGTCACCGCCGCCGTCGCCGAGATCAAGGAGGACGCCGGACTGGCCGCCGACGCCTCCACCGAGGACGTCGTCTCCGTCCTGCACTCCTGGATGGACGCCGACCGCAAGGCCAGCCCGCTCAAGGCACTCCAGGGCCTGATCTGGGAACACGGCTACACCCACCGGGAACTCATCTCCACCTACTTCCCCGACGTCGTCCCCCAACTCCGGGCCTGGAAGACCGCCGGACTGGACCTGGCCGTGTTCTCCTCCGGCTCGGTCGCCGGCCAGATCGCCTCCTTCTCCCACACCACCGAAGGAGACCTGCGGGAACTGTTCGACCACCACTTCGACACCGTCAACGCCGGCCCCAAACGCGTCCCCACCTCCTACGCCGCCATCCGCGCCGCGCTCGGCTCCCCCGACCCCGCGCACCTGGTGTTCCTCTCCGACGTGCCCGCCGAACTCGACGGCGCCGCCGCGGACGGCTGGCACACCGTGGGACTGGCCCGCCCCGGCGAACCCTTCGCCGACGCCGACTTCGGCGCCCACCCGGTCGTCACCACCTTCGACGACGTGACGATCGAGCGAGCCGATGACTGACCCCGCACCCACCCCCACGGCCACCGAGGACCGGGACGCCGCGGGCACCGCCCTGGCCGCCGAGGCCGCCCGCTACGCCGACCTCGGCTGGATGCGCGGCACCTCCGGCAACCTCTCGGTCACCCTGGGACGCCACCCGCTGCGGCTGGCCGTCACCGCCAGCGGCCTGGACAAGGGCGAACTGACCCCCCACGACGTCGTCATCGTCGACGAACACGGCCACGCCACCCCCGACCAACCCGAACCGGTCCCCCGCCCCTCCGCCGAAGCCGGCCTCCACGCCCGCATCGCCCGGGTCGCCGGCGCCGGCGCCGTGGTCCACATCCACGTCCTGGCCGCCGTCCTGGCCGCCGAACGCTGGCCCGCCGGGGTGGCACTGCGCGACCTGGAGATGCTCAAGGGATTCGGCCGCCAGGCACACGACGACCTGGTCACCGTCCCGGTCGTCCCCAACAGCCAGGACATGCGCGTGCTCGGCGACGCCTTCGAGGACCGCTTCGACCCCGCCACCCCCGCCTTGCTGGTCGCCCGCCACGGCCTGTACGTGTGGGGAACGGACCTCGTCCAGGCCCGCCACCGCGCGGAGTGCCTGGAGTGGCTGTTGCGGTTCGTCCTGGCCGCCGACCTCGACCTCGGTGACCAACCGGACCCGCTGACGAGGAGGGCACGACGATGACACTGCTGACCGTGTGGCCCGAACAGGGACCCGACGCGGTGCTGCTGCGCACCGAGGACCCGACCGAGATCCGCCGGGTCCTGGCCGAACTGGGAGTCCGCTTCGACCGCTGGGAGGTGGTGCCGGGCCTCCCCGAGGAACCCACCTCCGCGCAGGTCCTGGCCGCCTACCGCGACCAGATCGAGGAGGTCATCTCCACCGAGGGCTACGTGCACGTCGACGCCATGCACATGACCCCCACCGACACCCCCGACTGGCGACGCCGCGCCGAGGAGGCCCGCGCCCGGTTCCGGTCCGAACACACCCACGACGACGACGAGGACCGCTTCTTCGCCCGCGGGTCGGGGGTCTTCTACCTCCACGTCGGCCACCGCGTCCACGCCGTGCTGTGCGAGGCCGGCGACCTGCTCAGCGTGCCCGCCAACACCACGCACTGGTTCGACATGGGCACGACCCCCGACTACGTGTCCATCCGCTTCTTCCACGACGAGCAGGGCTGGGTCGGTGACTTCGTGCCGAACTCCATCGCCGACCGGTTCCCGGGCCTCGACGAGATCCGGGCGACCCTCGGCTAGGGCCCGACGCGGTGCCGGCGCCCCTCGGCCCCCACCCAGGACCGGGTGCCCGACCGAGGAGAGCCGGCACCGCACCCCCTCGGCTGGATCAGGCCAAGCGAGGCCCAGCCACTCGGCACGACACCGGCCACCGGCCAGGGTGGAGTCCTGCCGACCACTCGAGCCGGGGAGAGACCATGACCAGTCCCGTGCTGCCCTCCTCCGGAGTGCTCACCCCACTCGGACTGAACGAGGTCCAGCTCACTTCCGGGTTCTGGGCCCACCGCAGGGCGCTCAGCGCCCAGGTGACGCTCCCGCACTGCGCCGAACGCATGACCACCCTCGGCTGGATCGACAACTTCCGCGACGGAGGCCACCGCGGCCCCGACTTCGCCGACTCCGAGGTCCACAAACTCCTCGAAGCCGCCTCCTGGCACGGCGACGACGCCCTGGTCGAGCGGATCACGCCCCTGCTGGCCCGGGCCCAGCACGACGACGGCTACCTCAACACCCGCTGGTCGGGTCGCCGATACCAGAACCTGGAGTGGGGCCACGAGCTCTACTGCGCCGGCCACCTGATCCAGGCGAGCGTGGCCCGGGCCCGCCGCCACGGCGACGACCTCCTGGTGGAGGTGGGCCGACGCGCCGCCGACCACGTGTGCGCCCGCTTCCTGGAGGGCGACCAGGTGTGCGGGCACCCCGAGATCGAGATGGCCCTGGTGGAACTGTGCCGCCTCACCGGGGAGGAACGGTACCTGGAGATGGCCCGCCGGTTCGTCGAACGCCGAGGCCGCCCGGCGCTGGGCGACAGCGAACACGGCCGCGCCTACTTCCAGGACGACCAGCCCGTCCGCACCGCACCCGCCTTCCGGGGCCACGCCGTCCGCCAGCTCTACCTGGCATGCGGAGCGGTCGACGTGGCCGTGGAGACCGGTGACACCGCGCTGCTGGCGGCCGTGGAGGCGCAGTGGGAACGGACCGTGGCCCGCCGCACCTACCTCACCGGCGGCATGGGCTCCCGCCACCGGGACGAGGCCTTCGGTGAGGACTTCGAACTGCCGCCCGACCGGGCCTACGCCGAGACCTGCGCGGGCATCGCCTCAGTGATGCTGTGCTGGCGGTTGCTGCTGGCCACCGGCCACCCCCGCTACGCCGAACTGGCCGAACGGACCCTGTACAACGTGGTGGCGACCTCCCTGGCCTCCGACGGCCGGTCCTTCTTCTACGTCAACCCCCTCCAGGTGCGCACCCCGGGTGTGCCGGCCGGAGCCGACGAGGTCAGCTGGTGGGGCGGCAGCGCCCTGCGCGCCCCCTGGTTCAGCACCTCCTGCTGCCCGCCGAACATCGCCCGCACGCTGGGCGCCCTCCCCGGGTACCTCGCGACCCGGGACCGCCGGGGAGTGCAGCTGCACCAGTTCGCCTCCGCCGAGATCGACACCCGCCTGGTCGACGGGTCCCGGCTGCGGCTGAGCGTGCGGACCGACTACCCGGAGTCGGGAACGGTGCTGGTCCGGGTCGTGGACGCCCCGAGGGAGACCTGTCGGGTCTCCCTGCGGGTCCCGGTGTGGGCCGACGGCGCCTCGGTGTTCCACCCCGAGGGCGTGGTGCGGGCGGCCCCCGGGCTGGCGACGGTGGACCGGAGGTGGCGGCCGGGCGACGAGCTGCGCCTGGAACTGCCGATGACCCCCCGCTGGTCCTGGCCGGACCGGCGGATCGACGCGGTGCGTGACTGCGTCGCCGTCGAACGCGGGCCGCTGGTGTACTGCGCCGAGTCCCCGGGCGACGAACCGCCCCTGGCCGAGATCAGCGTGGACACCTCGGTCGATCCGGTCGAGCACGCGCGGGGCGGGGTGGTGGAGCTGTCGGTGGCGGGCCATCGCACCTCCCCGGCGGCGGAGTCCTGGCCCTACGGCGGCAGCCCGGCCCCCCGGTCGGTGCGGCCGCACCGGGTGCGGCTCGTCCCCTACCACCAGTGGGGCAACCGGGGGCCGGTGTCGATGCGGGTGTGGCTCCCGAGGTCCGGGCCGCTCGACTGAGGAGCGGGGACGCTGCCCGGCTCCGCTGCCCCCACCCTCCCCGGCCCCGGTGCCGCGCCCGAAGCGTGGCCCTCGGGAGGCTTCCCACGGGGCGGCCGCGTCCGCGTGCCCCCGGCCGTGTCGGTGCCCGAGCGGCCCACTGGCCGGGCATCCCCGAGAACGTCCTCGGCGCGCCCCGCCGGTCATCACCGGTCGGGCGCGCGCCGAGGAGGAGGCGCCGTCGGGCACCCGGGACGCCTCGGAGGGCGCTCGCCCACCCTCCCGGGCCGTGGGAGCGTTCCCAGAGTTCAGGAGACCGGGCGTTCGGTTCGACTCGGTCCCCCGGCGCGAGGTACGAGGTCCAACCGGACCACCGCCTGGGGAGCCGAGGTGCGCGACAGGAGCAGGCAGGCGGGGAGGGAACACCACCGGGGGGAGTCCCGCCCCCGCGACGCGGGCGCGGGCCCTTCGCGCTGGCCAGGAACGCCCGGCCCGCGAGTGGGGCCGATCGGCGGCCCGCGCCGGAGGCCAACCACCGCACTCCCGCCGGGGGCGGTCGGAGTCAGAACGGGTCCGGCGAATGCCACCGGCGCTCCCGCGAACGGAAGAGAACCGCGTGCTCCACCCATTCCGAAGCGTTTTCCGCCGGATCCGTACCAGGCCGGTCCAGTCGTCGGCGGCGGAAGCGAGAATCGACGTACCGGTGGACGCCTCCGCAGGTCACAGGCCCATCGGTCAGAATCAGGTGTGCGGGTTCCCCGATTCGGAGGTGCCACCACCCCGCATCCGGGGGAATCCCCTGGGGCCGTCGATCGTGGCACCAGAAATATCGGCACCGAATGGTGAACGACTCTTTTCAGAGTGTTACCCCATTGGTACAGTCCCTCTCATGGGAGCGCTCCCAGAACTCGGACAAGGACGTCATGAGGGAACGACGAAGGAGCCCACATGAAGACTGACTCGGCACGGGGGGCGCGCGGCTCGCGCCTCCGCCGCGGACTCACCGCGGCATCCGCGCTCGCACTCACGTCGGGCCTGTTCGTGACCGGCGGAGCGGCCGGTGCCGACGACGCCAGCCCGCAACAGGCCAGGGTGGACAACCCCTACGTCGGCGCGGACGTCTACGTGAACCCGGAGTGGTCGGCCAACGCCGCCGCCGAACCGGGCGGCAGCGCCGTCGCCGACCAACCCACCGGTGTCTGGATGGACCGCATCGCGGCCATCGAGGGACCGGAGGGGAAGATGGGACTGCGCGAGCACCTCGACGAGGCGGTCAGCCAGGCCAACGGGCAGGACTTCGTCTTCCAGGTCGTCATCTACAACCTGCCCGGGCGGGACTGCGCGGCCGTGGCCTCCAGCGGCGAACTCGGCCCGAACGACCTGCCGCGCTACCAGTCCGAGTTCATCGACCCGATCGCCGAGATCCTCTCGGACCCGGCCTACGCCGACCTGCGCATCGTCACCACGATCGAGATCGACTCGCTGCCCAACCTGATCACCAACGTCACCCCGCGCCCGACCGCCACACCCGAGTGTGACGTGATGAAGGCCAACGGCGGCTACGTCGACGGCGTGGGCTACGCGCTCGCCCAGCTCGGCGCGATCCCCAACGTCTACAACTACATCGACGCCGGCCACCACGGCTGGATCGGCTGGGAGGACAACTTCGGCCCCTCCGCCGACCTGTTCTTCGAGGCCGCCAACGCCAACGGCGCCACCCCCGCCGACGTGCACGGCTTCATCGCCAACACTTCCAACTACAGCGCGTTGGTGGAGGAGAACTTCAGCATCACCGACGTGGTCAACGGCCAGCAGATCCGGGGCGAGTCCAGCTGGATCGACTGGAACAACTACGTCGACGAGCTGTCCTTCGCCCAGGGATTCCGCGAGCGCCTCGTGCAGGCCGGTTTCGACCCGGGAATCGGCATGCTCATCGACACCTCTCGCAACGGGTGGGGCGGCCCGAACCGGCCCACCGGCCCCGGGCCGCAGACCAGCGCCGAAGCCTACGTCGAAGGCGGCCGCTACGACCGCCGCATCCACATCGGCAACTGGTGCAACCAGGCCGGCGCCGGCCTCGGCGAGCGCCCGACCACCGCGCCCGAGCCGGGCATCGACGCCTACGTCTGGATGAAGCCCCCGGGCGAGTCCGACGGCTCCAGCGAGGAGATCCCCAACGACGAGGGCAAGAGCTTCGACCGGATGTGCGACCCCACCTACGAGGGCAACCCGCGCAACAACCACAACCCCTCCGGTGCCCTGGGTGACGCGCCGATCTCCGGCCACTGGTTCTCCGCCCAGTTCCAGGAGCTGCTGGCCAACGCCCACCCGCCGGTGTGACCCACACACCGCGACCCCCGGTCACGGCGGGGATGATCCCGCCTCCCTGACCTGATCACCCTCGGCGGGCCCGGTGCCAACGCACCGGGCCCGCCGCCGTACGCCCCGACCCCTGATACCCCCAGGGGGTATAGTCGGTGGGCGACCGCGAGCACCCGCACCCGTGGAGACCCACCATGACCACCCCAACCACCCCCTCCCGCGCCCTGCCCCCACCCCTGCGGCTGGCCGCCTTCGCCGCCGCGACCGCCCTGGTCTTCGCCGGTGGCCTCGGCCTCGGCCACACCCTCGGCGCCCCACCCGACCACGCCGAGCACCCGCCGGCCACCAGCCCGTCACCCCACGACGGCCACCCCCGGCACTGACCGGCACCCCGCAGGCCGCAGGAAGAGGACCACCACGATGACCACCAACACCCCACCCACCACGACCGGCGACCTCGAACTCGACATCGGCGGCATGACCTGCGCCTCCTGCGCCGCCCGGATCGAACGCCGGCTGAACAAGCTCGACGGCGTCGTCGCCACCGTCAACTACGCCACCGAACGCGCCCGCATCACCCACCCCGCGACCCTGCGCCCCCAGGACCTCATCGACCAGGTCGAACGCGCCGGCTACACCGCGACCCTCCCCGCACCCCCCGCCACCACCGACACCCAACGCGGCGACGACCCCACCGACCCCCTCACCCCCCTGCGGCACCGCCTCCTGATCTCCCTGCTGCTGTCGATCCCGGTCATCGCCATGGCGATGGTCCCCGCCCTCCAGTTCACCTACTGGCAATGGCTCTCCCTGACCCTGGCCGCCCCGGTCGTGGCCTACGGGGCCTGGCCCTTCCACCGGGCGGCCTGGCTCAACCTCCGACACGCCACCGCCACCATGGACACCCTCATCTCCCTGGGCACCCTCGCCGCCCTGGGCTGGTCCGTGTACGCGCTGTTCCTGGGCACGGCCGGCACACCCGGCCTCACCCACCCCTTCGAACTCACCATCACCCGCGGCGACGGCGCCGCCCACATCTACCTCGAGGCCGCCGCCGGCGTCACCACCTTCATCCTGGCCGGCCGCTACCTGGAAGCCCGGTCCAAACGCCGCGCCGGACAAGCCCTGCGGGCCCTGCTGGAGATGGGCGCCCGTGAGGTCACCGTCCTGCACCACGGCCAGGAACGACGGATACCCATCGACGACCTCACCGTCGGCGACGAGTTCCTGGTCCGCCCCGGGGAGAAGATCGCCACCGACGGCACCGTCCTCGACGGCTCCTCGGCGATCGACGCCTCCCTGCTCACCGGCGAATCAGTGCCCGTCGAGGTCGGCCCCGGCGACACCGTCGTGGGCGCCACCATCAACTCCGGCGGCCGCCTCGTCGTCCGCGCCACCCACGTCGGCGCCCACACCCAACTCGCCCAGATGGCCCGACTGGTCGAACAGGCGCAGAACGGCAAGGCAGCCGCGCAACGGCTCGCCGACCGCATCTCCGCCGTCTTCGTCCCCCTGGTCCTGCTGCTGGCCGCCGGCACCCTCGGGTTCTGGCTGGGAGCCGACGCCGGCGCGGCCGCCGCGTTCACCGCCGCCGTCGCCGTCCTGATCATCGCCTGCCCCTGCGCCCTGGGCCTGGCCACCCCGATGGCCCTGATGGTCGGCACGGGCCGAGGCGCCCAACTGGGCATCCTCATCCGAGGCCCCGAGGTACTGGAGTCCACCCGCCGCGTCGACACCGTCGTGCTCGACAAGACCGGCACCGTCACCACCGGCCAGATGACGCTGCGCGAGGTGATCCCCGCCGAAGGCGAAACCCGCCACACCGTCCTGCGCAGGGCCGCGGCCGTGGAACACGCCTCGGAACACCCCATCGCCCGCGCCGTGGCCACGTCCGCCACCGACGAACTCGGCGCACCACCCGCCGTCACGGACTTCCACACCACCCCCGGCCTCGGAGTGTCCGGCCACGTCGAGGGCCACACCGTCCTCGTCGGCCGCCCCGCCCTCCTCACCGACCACGGCCACCAGCTACCCACCGAACTCGCCTCGGCCCGAGACCACGCCGAAGCACGCGGCGGCACCGTCGTCGCCGTCGCCTGGGACGGGCAGGCCCGAGGACTGCTGGTCGTCGCCGACGCGGTACGCCCCACCTCCGCCCAAGCCGTCCAACGCCTCCGCCGCCTCGGACTGTCCCCGGTCCTGCTCACCGGGGACAACAGGACCGTCGCCACCGCCGTCGCCCACGACGTCGGCATCACCGAGGTCATCGCCGAGGTCCTCCCCCAGGACAAGGTCGACGTCGTCCGCCGGCTCCAGCAGGAGGGCCGCGTAGTGGCCATGGTCGGCGACGGCGTGAACGACGCCGCCGCGCTGGCCCAGGCCGACCTCGGCCTGGCGATGGGCACCGGAACCGACGCCGCCATCGCCGCCAGCGACCTGACCCTGATGCGCGGCGACCTGCGCGCCGCCGCCGAAGCCGTGCGGCTGTCCCGCCGCACCCTGGGCACCATCCGGGGCAACCTGTTCTGGGCGTTCGCCTACAACGTCGCCGCGCTCCCCCTGGCCGCCGCCGGACTGCTCAACCCCATGCTCGCCGGCGCGGCGATGGCCTTCAGCTCGGTGTTCGTCGTGCTCAACAGCGCACGACTCCGCCGGTTCGCGCCCCTGCCCGACCACCCCTCCCCCGCCGGGACCGGCACGGCGAACACCACCACCCCCCAACCGGCGCGATCCGCATCCTGACCGCCACCCGGCCGCCCAGCCCCACACCCCCACACCCCCAGCACACCGACGCGGGTGCCGACGGCCGGGACACCCCGACCCGGCCCACCGCCGCATCCCGACAGCCCCGCAAGGCACTCCCCCGGGCCTCGAACCCGGCCGGCTCCTTACCGGCGACGCCGACCCCCCACGGCAGTTCGGTCACCTCCACCCGCAGGACCGAACACCACCCCCCTCAGTCAACGCCGACATCGCATCGTCCATCACGATCACCCGCGCATCCCACGACAGAGCCCGCGCGATCTCGACACACCGCTGATCCGCGATCGACAGCCCCCACCGGCCGCCACGGATCCAGATCCACCCCCAGCCAATCGAACAACCCCACGCCCGCGAACCACCCATGAACACGTCCTCCGCGACCGCGGATCACCGGCGCGGCCCCGGACGACGCACCGCGATACCAGCGGAACACGCCTCCGCCAGACCAGAAGCACGCCACACCACCCCATCCACCCGCAACTGCCGACATCCGGCCGGCCCACACCCGCCCACCCGGCCACCCCGTCGACTTCCCGCCCCGTTCCCGCCCCACACACACAAGGCGCGCACCCCCCGCGAACAACTCCACCCCCACCCCGAGCAAACGCCCACACCCACCCGACATACCCGCCGACCTCGAACAACGACACCACCACAACCGCCTCCCACACTCAGCCCCCGCCACGCCACTCACCGACACGCCGCGCACCGCTCCCGCTCGACGCGGAAACGCGCCACACCAGGGTGTCCCGTCGAGCCTTTCCCCGCACCCAACACAACAAGATCCCCCAACCCCCACCACCCGGAACCCGAACACCCCGCACAACACGACGGCGGGGCACGGCCACCACACCGCACCCCGCCGGCACCCCAACGAACTCAGCCGTCACACCCCGCCGAATTCAACCGGAACGACACCGGAGCCTCATTGGACCCGGCATGACGCGCAGTGAACCCGACCGTGACCGAACCTCCCACCCCGATCGTCGCGTTCCACCCCTCATCCCTCGCGCGAACCGCCGTGCCCTCCTGCGAGAACACCGCGTTCCACCCGTGATCAATCCGCTGCCCGGAAGGGAAATCCCACTCCAGGATCCACCCGCTCACCGGCCGACCCGACACGTTCGTCACCACGACCTCACCACTGAACCCCGTCGACCAGCTGTTCGTCACCCGATAACCCACACGACAACCCTCCACCGGCGCTCCACCACCACCGAACGCCTGGTGCACCGCGTCATAGGCGGGCTTGGGCCGCAGATCCTCATCGAAGAGCAACGCCGCCCCCTCCCCCGGGAAGTGGTCCGGGATCCACGAATACCGATCCGTGAAACCCCACGTCGTCACACTCACACACCGCGACACCGCCAGGCAGGCCTCCACCACCGCACGGTAGTCCTCCGCCTGCGTGGCCAACTTCTCCGCCGTCACCGGCAACCCCATCCGAACATCCAGCTCCGTGATCGCCACATCCAACCCCAACGCCGCGAACCGCTCGATGTTCTCCCGGATCCCACCCGGCACCGCCCCCACGATCAGATGCCCCTGAAGACCCACCCCGTCCAACGGCACCCCCGCCGCCACCAGATCCCGAGCCAACTCGTACAACGCATCACTCTTCGCGTTCAGCCCCTCCACGTTGTAGTCATTGACGTACAACTTGGCCCCCGGATCAGCCTCCCGCGCCGCCCGCAACGCCGTCGCCACGTAATCCACACCGAACGCCCTGGTCCACAACGTGTCCCGCAACGAACCATCCTCGTTGAACGGCTCGTTCACCACATCCCACGCATACACCTCACCCCGGTAGTGACCAGCGACCTCCGCGATGTGATGACGCATGATCCCGTCCAACTCCACCGCCGAGAAGTCCCCCTCGGTCAACCACCCCGGCAACTGGCTGTGCCACACCAACGTGTGGCCACGAACCTGCTGCCCCGCCGCCCTCGCCGCCTCCACGACGGCGTCCCCCCGCTCGAAACTGAACACACCACGCGCCGGCTCGGTCGCATCCCACTTCATGTCATTGCCCGGCGTGAGCATGTCGAACTCCCGCGCGGACACCGCCGCGTACTCACCGTCCCGCAGCTCCTCGACCGTGGCGGCGCTCCCGATGCGCACCCCACGCTCAGCGGCCAGATCACGCAACGGAACGTCCTGCGCGACCCCGACCCCCGCACGATCCCCGGCCCCGGCAACCACCACCGGCCCGGCCAACCCCAACCCCGCCGCCAACCCGACGACGACAAGTCCACGTACCCAAGGCATACCGCTCTCCTGACTTCTCGTGAGTACAGGTGCGCGCCCGGAACAGGAAGCTACCCCGCCCATACCCCCAGGTACAGACCTCCACACACCACCCACCCCAACTTCCCCCACCCCACCCCGCACCACCTACCCCGACCGGCCCAACCCCCACACGACCCCGGCCCAGTCCCCCTCCAACGGCCACCGAGGAGCACCTCGACGCGGAACGCACCGCGCACCACGACCAGCGCACCCCGGCCCCGACCAACCCCTACCGGCGGGCAAGGTGACGCCACACCTCCGGCTCAGCCTCCAGGAACTCCCCGAACGTCCACGGACGCACACCCGTCACCGCCTGAACCGTGTGACTGGTCACCGAACTCTCCCCCGAGGCCACCGCCAGGTACGACCCCACCCACGCATCCACCTGCCACTCCGCCGCCCCTGCCCGCGCCCGCACCGCCTCCTCCACCGTCTCCTCCCGGTACCGGATGTTCCGCCCGGTCACCTCCGACAACACCCGCACCGTCTCCCCGAAACCAAGAGCACACGGCCCCGACACGTCATACACCTGATCCGCGTGCACCTCGTCCACCAACACCTCCACCGCCAACCGGGCCACATCCTCCCGAGCCACCCACGCCACCCGACCACCCCCAGCCGGAGCCGAAAGCACCCCGTCCTCCCCCACGAACCCCGGCGCCACATCCGCGTAGAACGTGTTGCGCAACGACGTCAACCGCAGCCCCGCGCCGCTGATCAGCCGCTCGGTCTCCCCGTGCTCCCGCGCGAACCGGAAACTCGCCCGAGGAGCCGCCCCCATGAACGACGTGTAGACCACCCGCTCAACCCCCGCCGCCACCGCCGCCCGCACCGCCGCCCGGTGCAACGGCATCCGATCAGCCGCCTCCGGCGCCGACACCAGGAACACCGTCCGCACCCCCCGAAACGCCTCAACCAACGCCGCCTCCTCCTCGAAGGACGCCACCGCCACCTCCGCGGCACCCGCCCCCACCGGAACCCGACCCGGATCCCGAACCACCACCCGCTGGCGGGCCCCCCGCTCGGCGAGACGACGCACGACACGACGCCCCAACTGGCCACTCGCACCCGTCACCGCGATCAGATCAGTCACACCCCACTCCCTACCCGATCACCACACCACGATCCAGACCGCCACGCCCCCGCCACCGAACCCGGCCCCACCACCACACCGGGGTTGACGACGACGCCACCCGAAATGCAATATTTCGCATGCCCGTCCCCCACCCCACCCAACCCCAACTCCGCCGCACCCTCCTCCGCGACACCGCCTTCCACCTGCTCCGAGACGCCATCGTCACCGGCACACTCGCACCCGGTGAACGCCTCCGCGACACCGAACTCGAACACTGGCTCGGAGTCAGCCGAACCCCTATCAGAGAAGCACTCGCCCGCCTGGAACAGGCCGGCCTGGTCCACACCGTCCCCGGCCGCTCCACCGTCGTCGCCCCCCTCAACCCCCGACAGGTCCACGACGCACAACTCGTCGTCTCGGCGATGCACGAACTCGCCGTCCGCGAAGCCACCCCCCACCTGGGCCCCACCCACCACAACGCCATGCGCACCGCCAACCACCAACTGGCCGCCGCACTGGAAGCCGGCGACCCCGACGCCGCCATCGCCGCCGACGACGCCTTCCACTCCGTCGCCGTCTCAGCAGCGGCCAACCACGCCATCACCGCCGTCCTCGACCAGTTCACCCCCCTGCTCCGACGCGTGGAACGCCTCAGGTTCTCCGCGCTCACCGGACGGGACTCCGTCGCCCAACACGACCACATCCTCAACCTGTGCACCCAGGGCGACGCCGAGAACGCGGCGCGGGCCACCCGCACCAACTGGAACACGCTCCGCCCCTTGCTCGACCTCCCCACCACACCAGCGCCCCACCAGCACGCGGACGACGAAGGACACCGAGTCACCCACCCCACCACCTGACCACCCGGCCCACCGGAAGGAAACCATGTCCCTCGACGGCTTCCCCCGTTTCCCCCTCCTGCTCGGCCCCTCTCCGCTGCACCCCCTCGACCGCCTCAGCCAGGAACTCGGTGGCGCCCGCATCTGGGCGAAACGCGAGGACCTCAACTCCGGCCTCGCCTTCGGTGGCAACAAGACCCGCAAGCTCGAGTACCTGGTCGCCGACGCGCTGGCCACCGGAGCGGACACCCTGGTCTCCATCGGCGGCGTGCAGTCGAACCACACCCGCCAGGTGGCCGCCGCCGCGGCCCGCGCCGGCCTCCGGGCCGTACTCGTCCAGGAGAGCTGGGTGAACTGGGCCGACGACAACTACGACCGGGTCGGGAACATCCAGCTCTCCCGCATGCTCGGCGCCGACGTCAGACTCGTGGACGCCGACTTCGGCATCGGCGTGAAGGAAAGCTGGGAAAAGGCCATCGCTGAGGTCCGAGCTGCCGGCGGGAGCCCCTACCCCATCCCCGCCGGCGGCTCCGACCACCGACTGGGCGGCCTCGGCTTCGCCGGCTGGATCCGCGAACTCGAAACCCAGGAGGCCGAGCTGGGCGTCCACTTCGACACCGTCGTGGTCTGCTCGGTCACCGGGAGCACCCAGGCCGGCATGATCGCGGGAAACGCGCTGAGCCCCCGACCGCGCCGCATCATCGGGATCGACGGGTCAGCGAACCCCACCGCGACCAGGGGGCAGGTCAGCCGGATCGCCAGGGCCACCGCCAGGCTACTGGGCGTCGAGCGGGAACTGGAGGAGGCGGAGATCGTGCTCGACGACCGCTACCACGGTGGTGTGTACGGTGTCCCGGACGACACCACCCTGGCCGCGATCGGGACGGCCGCCCGGTTGGAGGGCATGATCACCGACCCGGTGTACGAGGGGAAGTCGATGGCCGGGCTGATCGACCTGGTGCGGCGACGGGAGATCCCGGAGGACTCCACGGTCCTGTTCGCGCACCTGGGCGGTCAACCCGCGATCAACGGCTACTCCTCCGTCCTCGGCTGAGGACGGGCACTTCGACGCCCACCCGGTCATAATGCCTCCGTCAGCCAACACGACCAGACCAAGCCGCTCCCCCGCCGGGAGCACGCGAAGGGATCCGGGGGGCGCATTCCGTGACCAGCCGAGCAGACCGTGACGCGGGTGGGGACATCCGTTCGCGGAAGTTACGGCACATCGAGGCGTGCCTGCGCCACGACGTCGACTACACCACGAGGACCACCGGCCTGGAGCGGTACGACCTCCCGTACTCCGCGCTGCCCGAGACCGACCTGGCCTCCGTCGACCTGTCGACCAGGTTCCTCGGGAGGCCCCTGCGAGCGCCGCTCCTCATCGGGGCGATGACCGGAGGAGCGGAGCTCGCCGCCCGCATCAACCGCAACCTCGCCACGGCGGCGCAACAGCTCGGGGTGGGCCTGATGTTGGGCTCCCAACGCATCATGTTGGCCAGACCCGAGGTCACCTCGTCGTTCGCCGTGCGCGATCTCGCTCCGGACGCCCTGCTGATCGGGAACCTGGGGGCGGCTCAACTGAACAAGGGGTACGGCGCCGCGGAGGTGTTGCGCGCGGTCCGGGACGTGGAGGCGGACGCCCTGGCGTTCCACACCAACCCGCTCCAGGAAGCGGTGCAGGAGGACGGTGACACCGACTTCCGTGGCCTCGTGGGCCGGCTCGGCGAGGTGATCGAGGCCGTCCCCTTCCCGATCCTGGTCAAGGAGGTGGGACACGGCCTGGGAGCGGGAGTCGCCACTCGGGTCGCCGAGGTGGGAGCGGCCGCGGTGGACGTGGCGGGAGCCGGCGGCACCTCGTGGGCCAAGGTCGAGCAGTACGTCCGCTACGGAGCCGTCCGGCACCCCGAGCTTGCCGAGTGGGGGCTGCCCACCGCGCAGGCCCTGACCGAGATCCGACGAGCCCTGCCGGGCTTCCCCGTGATCGCCTCCGGCGGTATCCGCACCGGCACCGAGGCCGCCAAGGCGCTGGCGTTGGGCGCCGACGTGGTCGCGGTCGCGCGGCCCCTCCTCCGGCCCGCCACGGAGTCAGCGGATGCCGTGCGGGCCTGGATCGAGAACTTCCTGTGGGAACTGCGCGTTGCCCTGCACTGCACGGGCTGCGGAGATCTGCCCGCTCTCCGCGCGCTCAACCTCGCCCCGCCGGCCCAGTGACCCGTCCAGCTCGACAGCGATGCCTGTCCGCCTTCGAATGCTGAGGGCTGCCGGTTCGTCCTGAGGTGGGTTTCGACGGGTCTTGGCGGGTTTTTGCTTCGGTTTTTTGAGTACTGATTTTAGTAGAGACTGAAGCGATAAATATCTCTGAAATTTGTTTGCGGTTGGACGTCCTCGGGGCCCACAGCCAGCTCCGCTCCGGTACATCTGGTCACACCCGTCCCCGCGCAGCCGACGGAAGGGCTGGCCGTGCCACCTCGCGAGGGCATCCGTGGCGATTCGGTCGAGGACCGTCCACCGCGTTCGTGATCGGTCGGTCCCGCCACCTCTGGCCTCCCGGGACGAATTCCCCCACCCGCCGACCCCACGGGCACGGAAATAGCCGGAACCCCGGTTGGAGTTCGACTGGGCCATCCGCCCAGGGCCGGACGAACGATGGGGAACTGGGCCATTCGATCCAGCCCACCAGACGGGACGACCGCACTTCCGGCACCCATTCCACAACTGGTGTCCGAAACGACCCACATCGTGTTCCCAAGGCCGGCCGCACCTCGGCGACGCGCTGATCACCGGCCATATCGCCCAGCGGCAGCGGGTGGGGCGCGCCGTCGCCGCCAGGCCCAGAACGGAGGGCAGCGATTTTCACGCAGTTGGCCGAGAGGCCAGAATAACGGGACTGGTCCCCCATTCCCATCGCGTGCGTTCGTCCGCGCCATCCGGGACTGCTCCGAATGACGCGCGACTTCCTTTCCTGACGAAACTCCACGTTACCCTTGCGGGCGCACCGAATCCTGACCTGTGTTCGCACGGGATACCAACGCGTGTTCGACGAAGAACCCGTTTCCGGTAGGAGGCTTCATGCCGCACCATCGGTTGACGACCCGTCTGTCCGCGGCCGTCTCGGTCGCACTCGTCCCCCTCTTAGTAGGAGCCACCACGTCCACCCCGGTCGGCGGTACCGCGCACGTTCCCGCTGCAGAGGCGACGGAGAACGCCGACACGGCCAACCTGGACCAGCTCTCCCTGGACACGACACTCGTGGCCAGCGGACTCTCCCGCCCCACCGCGATCGCCGCGCCCGACGACGGCAGCGGTCGGCTCTTCATCACCGAGAAACCCGGGACGGTCCGCAGCTACCACCCCGACACCGGCCTGTCCTCGTCTCCCCTGCTGGACATCGTCGACCGGGTGAACGGTGCCGGCAACGAGCGCGGTCTGCTCGGGATCGCCACCGCCCCTGACTTCACCACCAACCCGCAGGTGTACGTGAGCTACACCAGCCAGCCCGACGGCGACGTCACCCTCTCGCGCTTCACCCTGGACACCGCCGCCGAGCGGGCGATCGACCCGGCCAGCGAAGAGGTGCTGCTCACCGAGGAACATCCCACCTACAACAACCACAACGGTGGGGAGGTGGCGTTCGGCCCCGACGGACACCTCTACTGGAGCCTCGGCGACGGCGGCGGTTCGGGGGACCCCGACAACAACGCGACCGACCTGGGCACCCTGCTCGGGAAAATAGTCCGCATCGACGTGGGACCGGACTGCGCGGCCGCCGGCTACTGCGTCCCCGAGGACAACCCCTTCGTCGACAACGCGGAGGCGAAGCCCGAGATCTGGTCCTACGGGCTGCGCAACGCCTGGCGCTTCTCCTTCGACCACGTCGACGAGACGCTGTGGATCGCCGATGTCGGGCAGGGTGCCTACGAGGAGATCAACCACGTGCCCGCGGACCTCGCGGGGGCCCACTTCGGCTGGTCCTGCCTGGAGGGACCAGCGACCTTCGACGAATCCCGCTGCGAGGAGGACATCGACTACGTGGACCCGGTCTTCTGGTACCGCACGTCCCTGGACGGGTGCGCGATCATCGGTGGGCACGTCTACCGGGGTGAACTGTACGAGGACATCGCCGCCGGCACCTACGTGACCGCGGACTACTGCTCGGCCACCGCCTGGGGGGTGGTGCCGGGTGAGGACGGGTACGAGAGCGCCGTGATCGGGGAGACCCCAATCCAGGTGACCACCTTCGGCACGGACGCCGACGGCGAGCTCTACCTGGTCAACGACCTCCCGGGCCAGCTGTACTCGGTGTCGTTCTCGACGTCCGGCTGAGCGCTGCCGGTGGGAGGTGACCGGCGGCACGATGATGATCGGCTGGCCGCCGCCTTCCGCCGGCCCCGAGGTGGCCCGGCCGTGGCGGCCTCGGGGTATGTTGCCGACATGTCGGACAGTGTGCTCGCGGATCTGGTCAGCGCGGCCGAAGGCGAGGACCCGTTGGACGCGCTGCGCGCCACGGCGGAACTGCGCCGCCGTTCCGAACGGTTGGAGGCCGTGCAGGTGCGACGGGCTCGGGTGGCGGGTGTCTCCTGGGCCCGCATCGCCGAGGTGCTCGGTGTCAGCAAGCAGGCCGTGCACAAGAAGTACGGCAGCGGCGGCCTCTTCCGCTGACCCTGCCTGATCTCCGCTGCCGGCCCCGGGGCCCCCGCGTGCTCCCGGCCGCCAGGTCGAGGTGTGTCCCTGAGGCCGACCGAGCACCCTGGTTGGTCCACGCGGCATCGCCACCGGTGTCCGTCGTCCACCCTCCTTCGTCTGGTCGCCCTCAGCGCGTCGTGACCGGTGGCGAGGACCGTCGACGACGTCCTTGGCAGCATCCCTGGTGACCTCCTCCCGCGTCGTCCCTGGCAGGCGGCGCACCCGGCGGCCCGAACCGCGAGGGGAGTTGTCCACAGGGCGAGGTTGTCCACAGGGCGAGGCCCGGGGTGCCGCGAAACCGGGGCGTGGTCGGCCACTGTTGTCCGCGGAAGCAGCGGAGGACGGGGGCCACGATGACGAAGGCGGGCGACGGAACGTGCGGCGGTGTCGGGGTCGCCACGAGAGTGGTGCCCACCCGCGAGCTAGGCCGGTGGGGTGAGGACGTCGCGGTGGCACACCTGGAACGCCAGGGACTGGTGGTGCTCAGCCGCAACTGGCGGTGCCGGCACGGTGAGCTCGATGTCGTGGCGGTCGACGACGACACGCTGGTGGTCTGCGAGGTCAAAACCCGGTTCGGGCCATCAGCGGAGGACCCTGCCTCGGCCGTCACCCCGGCGAAGCTGAAACGTCTCCGAACGCTCACCGCGGCGTGGTTGTCCCGCTACCACGTCGGCTGGTGCGCGGTCCGCTTCGACGTGGTCAGCGTCGTGTTGCCCACGCGGGGGCCCGCCACGCTGCGCCACTTCCAGGGGGTGTCGTGACATGGCGATGGCGAAGGCCTGGTCGGTGGGCCTGCTGGGGGTGGACGGGGTGCCGGTCGAGAT
Source organism: Actinoalloteichus caeruleus (assembly GCF_049311605.1). Taxonomy (NCBI): domain Bacteria; kingdom Bacillati; phylum Actinomycetota; class Actinomycetes; order Pseudonocardiales; family Pseudonocardiaceae; genus Actinoalloteichus; species Actinoalloteichus caeruleus. The sequence goes on along the minus strand of NZ_CP186005.1, from coordinate 3,172,645 downwards.
CGAGGCCGATGTCGGGGCCGGGTTGCCCGGTGTGCGGCTGTTGGGGCGGTTGGACGCGGTGGTCAACGAGTCGAAGGACCGCGTCCGGGCCGCGCTCCGCAACGTCGGGGAGAGCTGGCCGAGGCAACGCGTCACCCTGGCGTTGTCCCCCGCCGCCCTCCAGAAGACCGGGGCCGGTTACGACCTCGCACTGGCCTGTGTCGTGCTGGCCGCGGCCGGCGCCGTTCCCGCTGAACGGCTGGCCGGGACGCTGCTGTTCGGCGAGCTGGCCCTTGACGGCCGGTTGCGAGCGGTGCGTGGAGTGCTACCAGCGCTGCTCGCCGGGCGGGCCGCTGGGTTGCGGACCGCCGTCGTTCCCGTCGAGGCCCTGCCTGAGGCGGCCCTCGTGGAGGGCGTGCGGGCGCTGGGCGCGGCGGACCTGGGCGCCGTGGTGCGGTGGCTGCGGGAGGACGAGCCCCTGAGCTCGACCGCCCCGACCGTGCCGGAACGCCCGCAGGCCCCGGAACTGGCCGACGTGGTCGGGCAACCCGCGGCGCGGTGGGCGCTGGAGATCGCGGCGGCCGGCGGCCACCACCTCCTGCTCGCTGGTCCTCCGGGCACCGGGAAGACGATGCTGGCCCGCCGGCTCACCGGGCTGCTGCCCGAGTTGTCCCGCGCCGACGCGCTCGAGGTGACCACCATCCACTCGCTCGCCGGGCTGCTGACCCCGGACGCACCGCTGGTCACCTCCCCTCCCTTCGTGGCACCGCACCACGCCACGACCGTGCCGGGGCTGGTCGGGGGTGGGTCCGGGGTGGCCCGGCCGGGGGCGGTGAGCTGCGCGCATCGTGGGGTGCTCTTCGCCGACGAGGCCTGTGAGTTCGGCGCGCACCGGCTGGAGGCGCTCCGCACGGCGGTTGAGGAGGGTGAGGTGCGCATCGCGCGAAGTCACGGCATCGCGCGCTACCCGGCTCGCTGCCAGCTGGTGCTCGCGACGAACCTGTGCCCGTGCGCGCCGCCTCGGGACACCGACTGCGTGTGTTCGCCCACGGCCCGGCGGAAGTACTTCGGTCGGCTGTCGGGGCCGCTGTTGGATCGGGTGGACCTGCGGGTCCGGACCAGGCCGGTGCTGGCCATGACGCCGACCGAGGCCGACGTGGCCCCGGAGAGCACGGCCGTGGTGCGCGAACGGGTTCGGCGGGCGAGGCAGCGGGCCGGTGAGCGGTGGGCTGGCCACGGCTGGCGCACGAACGCCGAGGTGCCGGGGTCGGCGTTGCGGGGCCGGTTCCGCCCCCCGTCCACGGTGTTGGCGGTGTTGGACCGCGGCCTGTGCAGCGGGTCGGTGACCGCTCGAGGCGCGGATCGTTGCCTGCGGGTGGCGTGGACCCTCTGCGACCTGGCCGAGGAGGAGAGGCCGACGGCGGAGCACGTCACCCGCGCGTTGGAGTTCCGGGATTGGAGGGTGCCGGCATGACCGAGGTGTGCGAGGAGGTGTTGCGGGCGCGCGCCTACCTGCTGAGGGTGGCCGAGCCACCGGGTCGGTCGCTGTGCGACTTCGTCGCCGAGCACGGTCCCGTCCGCGCGGCCCAGCTGGTGCGCACCGGCAGGACGCCTCGTGAGGTCACCGACGAGGTCCAGGCCCGTCGTCACCTGTGGTGCGGCGAGGAGGAGGAGGCGGCGGCGCGAGCGGTGGGTTCGGAGCTGCTGGTACCGGAACACGCGGACTGGCCCTCGGACCGCCTCTCGCGGTTGGACCAGGCGAGCCTGGCCGGTCAGGGGCCGGGTCGCTCGCCACTGGCCCTGTGGGTCCGGGGTGCCCGGGAACTGGGGGCGCTGAGCGCGCGATCGGTTTCGGTGGTGGGCGCCCGGGCCGCGACCGGCTACGGGGAGCAGGTCGCGGCGGAGCTGGCGCACGACCTCGCCGGGCGGGGGTTCACCGTGGTGTCGGGTGCGGCGTACGGGGTGGACGGAGCCGCTCACCGGGGCGCGTTGGCCGTGCGGGGTCGGACGATGGCGGTCCTGGCCAGCGGCCTGGACGCCGGGTACCCCGCCGGACACCAGACGCTGCTGCGGAGGATCGTCTCCGGGGGCGGGGCCGTGGTCAGCGAGTACCCACCGGGCACTCCCCCAGCCCGGCACCGTTTCCTGGTGCGGAACCGGCTGATCGCCGCACTGGGTGAGGGTCTGGTCCTGGTGGAGGCCGGGCGTCGCAGTGGTGCCCGGAACACGGCCGGAGCCGCGGCCGCGTTGGGACGGGTCGTGATGGCCGTGCCGGGGCCGGTGACCTCGCTGATGTCGGTCGGGTGCCACGATCTGCTGCGGGATGGCGGTGCGCTCCTCGTCACGAGCGCTGATGACGTCGCGGAGGCGGCCGGGCGTCTCGGGTCGGATCTTCCGGAGGACCAGGGTCCGGGTTCGCCGTCCAGGGCGACGGACGCGTTGAGCGGGGAGCAGTTGCGGGTGCTGGACTCGCTCGACGCGGCCAGGACGCGCAGCGCGGCCGAGGTGTCCGTGCTGTCCGGAGTCGCCCCCGCCGTGACCGCGACCACCCTCGCTGTGCTGAGGAACGCCGGGCTGGTGTGCGGCCGCGAAGGCGGGTGGGTGGCCGTGCGACGGTGATGATCGCGGAGGGACGCGGCGGGCGGCGTCGCGGGCCTGGTGGCACCGCCCGCCGGGGAGGCGGTGCCACCGAATCGACTGGCCTGTGCCTCCCTGCCCTGCCCGGTCCCTCCCATGAGGCGCACCTCGGGCCGCCCGGCACCCGGCCTCCCGGCTCCCGCCGGCGGGCTGGGGGTGGAGGTGGTCCGGACGACGCTCACCGCCGATCGCGGTGGACCAGAGCACCGGATAGCAGGAGGACCAAGAGCCCGAAAACGATCGCCGTCCCCACCGCCACCCGCAGGTCGAGCAGGTCCGACAGCACCCCGATGAGGGGCGGGACCGTCAGGAAGCCGAGACGGGAGCACCAGGTGACGATGGCGATCCCGTGTTCGCTGCGGAGACCGGGGATGTTCCCGGCCGCGTGCACCGCCGACGGGAACAGCGTGGCGGTACCGAGCCCGGCGCAGGCGAACGCGGCGATCAACACCGGAACCGAGTCGAAAGGAAGGGCCAGTGCCAAGGGAAGTGTGATGAGCAGGCCTCCGGCCCGGCCGACGGCCACGTGGCCGTACCGGTCGGTGATGCGGTCGCCGAGGAACCTCCCGACGGTCATCGCGGCCTGGAAGGCGACGAACACGGCGCCGGCGAGCCCGGCGGGAGCACCGTAGGAGTCGAGGAGCAACGCGGCCCCCCACGAGGACGGGATGTCCTCGACGGCGCAGGCGGCCAGCAGCAGGCAGCCCAGGACGACCATGCGCAGGACCGGCCACGCGGCGCGGGGCGCCGAGGGGAGGGACGAGGCGCTCTCCTGGTCCCGTTCGCTCGCCTCCGGCCCCGCCAGCAGGTGTGGGCGCGCGGCCAACGCGAGCGACACGATCAAGAGTCCCACGAGGGGAAGGTGCGAGGTGAGGGGCACACCGAACCCGATGAGCGCGCTGCACACCACACCGCCGGCCACGGCCCCCACGCTCCACACCCCGTGGAAGCTGTTCAGCACGGACCGCCCGTACCGGCGTTGCACCCGCAGTCCGTGCGCGTTGGAGGCGGCGTCTGCCCAGGCGTCCAACGCGCCCATGGTGAAGAGCACCGCGGCCAGGGCGGCCCAGCCACCGACCACCGACACCAGGGGGAGCACCAGCCCAGCTCCGACCATGCACCAGACGGCGACCCGGCCGCTGCCGAACCGACCGGACAGCACTCCGGCGAGCAGCCCCGCCACGAGCGCCCCGGTGGGCATGGCCGCGATGGCCAGGCCAAGCGCGCTGTTGCTCAGGCCGAGGGCATCCCGGATCTCCGGGTAGCGGGGCACGATGTTGGCCATGGCGAAGGCGTTCGCGAAGAACAGCACCGCCACCGCGACCCGCGCGCGCCGCAGCTCGGCCGGGAGACGTGTCGAGGTGTCCACTACCCGGTTCCTCCGATCATGATCACCGCGGAACAGGGTGGCACTTCCGGCGGCCTGGCGGAAGTACCGTCACGGAGGAGGAACCGGTGTCCGGTGCCGGCCCTCGCCGGGGGTGGACATGACGAGTGCCCCCGCCGTGGGCGGGGGCACTCGTGCTCCGGTCGGTTCGTCCTGGCCCTGGTGGGTGGGCGGACGTGGGGGTCAGGCGGGCGCCGGGACGGGCTCGGTGTCCCGAGCGGGCGCCGTCGGCAGGTCCCAGCGGCGCTGGCGGAGGCGGACGGGCACCTGCTCGCCACGCTCCTCCGCCTCGAAGACCTGGGCCCTGGCCCGGCGCCACCACACCACGGTGCGGACCCCGCCGAGGAGCAGGAGGGCGACCGCGCCGAGCAGCGCCACCCGGTAGGCCTCGTTGCCGGGCAGGTGACCGACGACGTCGAGGAGCAGACCGATGATCAGGGACCCGATGGCGGTCGCGGAGTGGCCGCCGACGTTGGCGACACCGGTGGCGGTTCCCACCTGGGCCATCGGGTTGTAGTCGCGGACCAGCGCGAAGGCCACCGAGGAGACCGGGCCGCCCGAGGCGAACACGACGAAGGCCACGGCGGCGAGCAGCACCGGCGGCTGGCCCCCCGGCCAGGCCGAGAGCACCGCCAACAGGCCCACGGAGCTGGCGAGGTAGGTGATGACGATCCCCATGCGGGAGGCGGGGCGACGGCCGATGACCGCACCGACCATGGGGCCGCCCAGCACGCCGGTGAGGACCAGGGTGGCGACCAGGACGCTCGCGGTGCCGGGCTCCACGCCGACGCCGTCGACGAGGTACGAGTAGCCCCAGAGGAGCCCGAGCACACCCGGCAGCATCCCGGTGGAGAAGTGCACCCAGAAGGCCAGCCTGGTGCCGGCCACCTTCCACGCGGCGGGAACCTGCCGGAGCACGTTCTGCGATGCGACGTGGGTGGGCTGTTGCCCGGCCGGGGTGTTGCGCACGCCCAGGGACACGGCCGCGGTGTAGGCGAGGGTCACGGCGCCCACGGCCATGAAGGTGAGGGTCCACCCGGCGCTGCCCAGCGCCATCGACAGCGGCACGGTGGCGATGACCCCGCCGAGCGCGCCGAGCGCGCTGGAGACGGACACGACCATCGCGTAGCTGCGCGCCGCGAAGTGGGAGGCCACAAGACGCAGGAGGCTCACCCAGGTCAGGGCGTCACCCACGCCCACGACGACGCGGGCGCCCAACGCGACCGGGTAGGAGGAGGCCAACGCGAAGAGCACCTGGCCGAGGCCCAGGAGCACGGTGGCGGCGATGAGGACGCGTTTGGCGCCGAACTTGTCGACCAGGACCCCGGTGGGTACCTGCATCGCGGCGTAGACGCCGAGCTGGAGAACGGTGAAGACGGCGAGCGCGGCCGAGCCCACGGCGAACCGCTCGCCCGCGAGCGGGCCGGCGACGGAGAGGGAGCCCCGGTGGAACACGGCGGCCAGGTAGACGATGACGGCGGCGGTCCAGATGACCCATGCCTGCCGCGAGGTGCGGTCCGCAGCCAACTGACAGAACCTCCGGTGTTGGTGAACGGCGAGAGCGGACGGTGGCGAGCACCTGGGCGCCCGTCACGGGGACGCACGGCATCCGACCCGGAGCGTCGTCCTGGTCGGCACGCGCGCTGATCACGTGCTGGTGGAGCGGGGAGGGATGGCCGCCTGTCGGCGGGCCGGGCCGGACGGTGGCTACGGTGCTCACTCACCGGCTCGAGGAGTACGCGGCGATGCGCTCCAGATCGTGCGCACCGGAACACCCCTCAACCACGACGTCGAGCGAACTATTCCGGCTTTGCCGGATTTCCCCGACTGGGTGGGCCACCGCACGCTCTGGCGTGGGACCACGGGTGGCCTACGTTCCCGTAGCGGGTTCCGCCGGCCGTCGGGGTTCACCGTTTCGTGGAGTCCGGTCGGGCCGTGACCGCCGTGGTCAGCTCCCCGAGTGACCGGTCGGTTCGTGGTCTCCGGCTCGCACGATGGGGGAATCGCGCCGCACGTCCCCACTATTACAGCCGTGCGCGCCGATGGAGCCCGTGGTCCGGGGTCGAGGTCGGTGTCCGTGTCCCCCGCTCTCCCCAGTCGGCGACAGCGCAACCCTGTGACCTGCGCTGATGTGGACGGGCGCACTGGTCGGACCCGCCGGGGCAGTGACGCGTTCCACGCCTAGGCCTGGTCGGGAAGACTACGGATTCGCCACCGAGGGGACCCACGGCGGCCGGTGCTCCGCTGGCGGTGTCGGGGGCGTCGCCCCGATCAGTCCGGCGGAGGGCGTGCCCCGCGCCGGGCGAGGCTCGCGGCGAGACGATCCGTAATGCGTCGGGTGGTGTGGCCGATAGCACAGATGCCGGGGGCGGCATCAACGCCGTGCGCGTGGTGACCGCGCCCCGGCACGTTCTCCCGTCCGCCGCGGAGGGTGCGGCCGCTCCCGCACGCCGGGCCTCGGACGAGGACTTCGGTGGGACGTGCTCCCCTCGACTGGGTGTCCGGCGCGGATCCCCTCCCCCACCCCGGGGGTGTCGTGCCGGGTCGGCGGGAGGCCGGTCCTCCGTGGGTTCGGCCGATCCGGTGATCCGGCAGCGCTCCGGGCGGGTGCCACCCCCGCAGCGCTGGGTTCCGATCGCGGGGACGTGGGCGGGGTGAACCCGGGCGCGCCCGGACGGGCGGCGCTTGCCCGGTGGGAGCGGCGTCGCTGCTGGGGGCTGCGGTGCTCCCGGACCCCGTCGGCCTCGGACGATCGTCGCCCCTCCTGGGCCGGGTGTGCCCCTCGTACCGCCGCGACGTGGTCAGGGACGTCCCGCCGCCACCCAGTCGTCGACCAGGCCCCGCAGCAGGTGGTACGCGGCCCGGGTCACCGGCGCCCTGAGCACCGCTCCGGTGTTGGCTACGGCGACCACTCCCAGGCCTGCGGCTGGAGCGAAGGACACGAAGCTGGTGAACCCCCAGGTCACACCGCTGTGCAGCAGCACGGGCACGCCGTCGGGCGTGGTTCGGCGGTGCCAGGCGAGGCAGGTCTGCTGGGGGGCGTCCAGATCGGCGCGGGGGCGTTGCACGTCCCGCAGCGCGCGGGACAGCGCGGGATGCCCAGGGGGGACGGTCTCGTCGGGGCGGAGGTGCGCGCGCACGTAGCGGGCGAGTTCGGTCACGCTACCCGCGAGCACCCCGGCCCCGGCGAGCGCCGTCATGCGCCACGGTGGGGTGCGGCGGCGTCCGTGGTGCCCGGTGGCGCGACGGGCCCCGGCGGGGGGTCCGGCGGCCGGGGTGAACCCCAGCGGCCGACCGACGCACAGATCGACGGCGGTCTCGTAGTCGCCGCCGGTGGCACGTCCCAGGGCGTGTCCGAGCAGCCCGTATCCCAGGTTGGAGTAGCGCACCCTGGTGCCGGGCGGGTCGCGCGGAGTGGTGGCGCGCACCGCTCGGTAGAGCGCTTCGGCGTCGTAGTGGGCGTAGGGGTTGCGCAGGCCGCCGCGCAGCAGCGAGCCGGCGAGGTTCCGGGGAAGCCGGGGCAGCCCCGCGGTGTGCGTGGCCAGCTGGTGCAGCGTCGGTACCGGGTGCCGACCGGTGGGTCGAGCCCGGTCGGGCAGGTACCTGGTCACCGGGTCGTCGTAGTGGACGACGCCCTCGGCCACCAGCCGTGCCAGGGTCAGCGCGGTGACCGTCTTGGTGATCGACCCCCACTCGAAGTGGGTGTCGGCGGTGACGGCCTCGGCCGAGGAACGGTCCGGGGTGCCGACGCCGATGGCCAGGCCGCCGGTGGCCGTCACCAGGCCCACCACGGCACCTGGTGCGCGGGCGTCCCGGGCCGCGTGCCGCAGGGCGCGCCGGAGCGTGTTGGCGTCCAGCCACGGTGCCGCGCGCGTCGCCTGGTTCGGGTCGGGCGGCTCGGTCGGGCCTGGTCTCGCGGGAGGTGGGGAGGCCGGGTCGCTCGGGCCGGCAGGGGACCCGACTGGTCCGGTGGACCGCCCGGTGGGTCGGGAGGAGGTCATCCGCCGACGGTTTCGCGGGAGTCGGTGGCGCCGGTCAGGGTCGAGATCCCCCGGGACACGAGCAGGGTGCCGGCGACGGCGGCGACGACCGTGGGGTGGTAGTAGTTGCGGAACGCGTCCTCGGTGCCCTCCGGTGGTGCCTCACTGCCGAAGGGCATCAGCCCGTCCTCGTTCTGCGCCGTCGCGTAGGCGATCCACGTGTCGGCCGGGAACTCGGGGTGGGGCAGGCAGAGGTCGACCATGAGGAGTTCGCCGACCAGGTCCCACTGCTGGGCCTCGCGGTAGACGTCCAGCCACACCGGGAGCCACCGGCCCAGGTAGTCGACCATCGCCGGGGGGAGCCGTCCGGGTTGGCCGGCCCAGTCGCTGAGGTGGAAGACGGTGTGGGTCATCGCGTAGGCGGTGGCGAAGTCCAGGGCCCAGGGTTCCGACGCGTTGCCCAGCCAGGTGCGGCCGACCAGCTCGGCTTCGTCGGCGTGTGCTTCCAGTCCGATGAGCCTGGCCGAGTTGGTCAGTGCCAGCTGGCGGTTGGGGAGCAGTTCCCGTGCGTGCGCGGCCCGCAGCCGCCCCAGGTGGGCGAGCAGTTCCTCGAGTTCCGGGTGGCGGTAACCGGCCCGGGTGAACATCGCGTAGATCTCCATCGGGTAGGTCTCGACCGGCATCGCCAGTTGCAGTTCGTGCAGGAACGACCCGTTCCCGAGTGCGTTCCAGGCGTAGTCCATCAGCACCGGTGAGATCTGGGCCTGCCGGCTTCCGATGGCCCCTTCCCGAACTGCGATGGAGCCGGCCAACGCGAATTCGGCGAGCGGTTTCACGTGGCGGTTGGTGTTGACCTCGAGGACGGGGACGTCGGGAGGGAAGGCGAACAGGTGGGCGGCACCGTCCAACCACTCCAGGGCGCTCGTACCGACGTGGTGGCCGATGGAGAGCAGTGCATCCCTCATGAGCGTCCGACCTCCAGCAGGTGTTGGGCGACGGCGACCTCGAGTTGGGTGCGTGGGTCGCGGGACCCGAGCAGGTCCACGTGTTCCAGCAGTCCGGTGAGCCCGAGTTCGGGTGGCACGTCGGGTTGGAGCGCGAGCCACCGGCCGAGCCGGGCAGCGGTGTAGGGGTCTCCCCGCAGCAGTGCCCGCGCGGCTCCCCTGGCCAGGTCCTCGGTACGCCGACTGGCGGCCAGGTGCACCGGCGTCACCCAGCCGGGCAGGGCCATCGTGGAGACCTGGGCCATGAAGACCGACCACGGCTGCCACGGGGTGCCCTCGTTGGGGGCGAGTTGGTCGGCCGACCTCGGGTAGGCGGAGCCCTTCCCCGCTCCGGTGAGGTCGGTGAGGACCTCCTCCAGGAACCAGTGGCGGAGCCGGCGGACCACCGACGTGGTGACCCGGGTGCTGTCGGAGGGGAAGACGGTGGTCACCTCGTCGAAGACGGCCAGGTCATCGGCGAGGACCGGACGGCCGCGGACCAGGTACGGGGCGAGCGCGTCGACCCCCAGGACCCGCAGTGCCGCCAGTTCCGCCCTGCGGTCGGGGAGCAGGCCGACGTGGTCGCTGACCCGGTACGTGTCGTCCGCGCCCCGGAAGGCGCGGACGACACTGGCGGCGAGGGCGTCCACCGCCGTCGTGTAGCTGAGCCTGGGCGGTGGATCCGCGTCAAGGCGCGACACCTCGAGCTCCCTTCCCTCGCCGGACCGGTTGGCTGCTAGCGGCGGGGCCGCTTCGGCTCGGGCGGTTCTCCCGTGGAGAGCACGACCGCCAACAACAGGTCGGAGGGTTCCCGGTAGAGGGGCGGAGTGCCCTCCCGCTTCTCCTGGACCTCCTCGAGGTCCGCGACGAGCTCCAGCTCGGTCGGCGGGGCGATTTCCAGGTTCCGTGTCGCTCGCTCGGTTCTCATCGTCGCTCCTCAACCTCTCGAAGAAATGATGTTCGCGGAATTCCGCTGTTCCACACATCGTCGTTGTCCGCTGGGAGTAGCGCGAACGATTTCCACGGTAGTGAGCGAAGAAGATCCAAGAAAGAACGGCGGGAAATACTCGTCAATAGGGTGAAAAGGCGGGATGTGATCGTCCAGGCACGGACGTGATCTGTGGTGATCGCCCCGGGAAAGGGGGTGCCGAGGAACCCGTCGCCGGCCGCCTCGCCTGACCTCCCCCTTCGCCGTGCGGGGCGCGTCGGACCCCGGCCGGGGGACGGTCGGTGCGGACGGGCGCCTCCCCCGCGCGTCGGTGACGCCGCGTCGTCGAATCCGACACCCACACCGGGGGGTCGTGCCGGTCACGCCGGCCGGAATTCGCTCTCCGCGACCGCCCCGAGGGCACCACGGGCCCTCGCACCAGGCTCGGCGCGGCGTCCGGGGCGGGCGGCAACGGTCCGCCCAGCCGCGTGCCACCGCGCCCGAGATCGCACACGGTACGTCACGGTCGACCAGCGGTGCGTCGACCGTCTACCCGAGTTTTCCCGCCTGGGGTATCCGGAGGGTGACCGCCGGCCATACTGGGGCCATGCTGCGCAGGTTCTCCTCTCTTCTCGCGGTCCTCGGCTTCCTGCTGTTGGTCGTTCCGCAGGCGGCCGTGGCGTCGTCGACGACGGATGGCGACCTTCGGGAACGGATCGTGGACCTGGCCATCGACGCGGAGGTCACCGAGGACGGCGCCGTGCGGGTCGTGGAGACGATCGAGTACAGCTTCGGCATGTACAGCCGGCGCGGGATCTTCCGCCACATCCCCGTGTCCTATCCGATCGAACGCGCCGACGGGAGCGTCGACGACGTCAAGGAGCGCTACATCGAGGTCGTGGACGTCAGCGCGACGATGGACGGCGCTCCCGTGGAGACGGCCATCAACCCGGAGGGCGCCGACAACGACGGGTCCGCCGACGTCATCCGGCTCGGCGACCCGAATTCCCAGGTCACCGGGACCCACACCTACGAGATCTCCTACGAGATGCGGGGCCTGCTGAACGCTCCCGAGGGGGAACCGGAGCTGTTCTGGAACGCCTTCGGTGACCAGTGGGAGGTGCCGGTGGAGTCGGTGTCGGTCGCGGTCACCGCCCCTGGGCCGATCAGCAGGGTGCGCTGCGCTGCCGGCGACCCCGCCCAGCCCGACGTGGACTGCCCGGTCGCCACCTCCGACGGGGACACCGCGCGCTTCCAGGCGGGTCCGCTCGGACCACGCAACGCGGTCACGGTCGTGGTGGCGCTCCCGGACACGGTGACGGTGCCGCCGGCGATGGAGCGGACCCGGCAGACGCCCGCCGCCCTGGTGATGTCCAACCTGACCCGGCCCGGTGAGGGCGCCGGGATCGGTGCGGGCTGGGTGTTCGGCGGAGCGGCGGTCATGCTCGGTGGCGCCGGCGCGCTGTTGGCCAGGACCCTGCGGCGCGGTCGGGACTCCTACTTCGTGGGGCAGACCCCCGGCTTGGCGCCGGCCGAGGGACAGCAAGCCCAGGAAGCCGTCCGGGGCCTCGGACAGCGCGACGAGGTCGCGGTCCGCTTCACCCCACCAGACGACATCCCGCCCGCGCTGTGCGGGGCGATCCTGAAGGAGAACGCCGACACCGCCGAGGTGACGGCCACGGTCACCGACCTGGCGGTGCGCGGGTACCTGCGGGTGGAGGAGAAGGGCTCGGACCACGTCCTGGTACGGCTGCGGAGAGCCGATGCCGATCTCACCGACTTCGAGGGCCTGATCCTCAACGGTCTGTTCTCCGGGGCGCGCGACGGCCAGCGCACGATGAAGTCCCTCTCCGGCAAGTTCCACCAGACGCAGAGTTCGGCCAGGCAGCGGATCCTGGACCAGACGACCCGGCGCGGTTGGTACAAGCACCGCCCCGACCGGGTCCGGGACGGCTACCGGATGGGTGGGCTCGCGGTCGCTGGGGGTGCCGCGCTGGTGACCTGGTTCCTGTTGGTGCCCGTCGACCTGGGTCTGGTGGGCCTCCCGATCATCCTGGCGGGGCTGGCGATGACGGCGCTCGCCGGTCGGATGCCGGCGCGCACGGCCCTCGGCTCGACGGCGCTGGCGCAGACGCGGGACTTCCGGCGGTACCTGGAGGTGGCCGAGGCGGACCAGATCAGCGAGGAGGAGCGGCAGACCATCTTCAACCGCTACCTGCCCTACGCCCAGGTGTTCGGGTTGGCCGAGGTGTGGACGAAGAAGTTCGCGGCCGTGGGTGCCGCGGAGCCGGACGGCTGGTACCGGGGGCGTCCCGGGCGAGCCGGCTTCTTCCCGGCGTACCAGAACTTCCACCGGTCGATGCGGACCACCCTGCCCACGGTTCCCCGGTCGAAGGGCAACACCGGTGGGTTCGGCGGCGGCCGCAGCGGGTTCCGGGGTGGGAGCATCGGCGGTCGAGGTGGCGGTGGGGGCGGCGGCGGCTCCTGGTGAGGCGACGGCGGGGCCGTGGGTGCGCCGGCCCCGCCCGTCGGTCAGCCCCCGGTCGCTCCTCCCACCACGGCGTCCGAGCTGGTCCCCGGCTCGGCCTGGGGCTTCGGCGCCAGCCCGCCCAACGCGTCGCCCTGGTCGTTGACACGCAGGACGAACGGTCTGAGTTCGGTGTAACGGACGACGCTGACCGAACACGGCTCGACGACGATCCGTTGGAAGGAGTCCAGGTGGATGCCGAGGGCGTCGGCCAGGACCGACTTGATGACGTCGCCGTGCGTGCAGGCCAGCCACACGGCGTCCGGGCCGTGTTCGGCGGTGATCTGCCGGTCGAGCTGGCGCACGGTGGCGACGGCCCTGGCGTGGACGTCGGCGAGGCCCTCCCCGCCGGGGAACACCGCCGCGGAAGGGTGGTGTTGGACGACCCGCCACAACGGCTCCGTGCTCAACGCGCCCAGTTCGGCGAGGGTCCAGTCCCCGTAGTCGACCTCCAGCAGCCCGTCGTGCACGGCGGGCTCGAGGCCGCGGGCCTGTTCCAGGGGGCGCAGCGTCTCGAGGCAGCGTTGCAGCGGTGAGGTGTGCACGGCGGCGAGGGGAACGTCGCTGAGCCGACCGGGGAGCGCCGCGGCCTGGGCCGCGCCGTCCGGGTCCAACCCGATTCCCGGGGCTCTCCCGGCGAGCAGGCCCTGGCTGTTGGCGACGGATCGGGCATGGCGGAGCAGGATGAGGGTGGCCACGTCCGTCGAGCCTAACCGGGACCACGGGCGCCGGCCGCCCAGCGAGAACCCCCTGCTCCGCACGCCGCTGCTCCCTCGGCCGTTCGGCGGTCCTCCTCCCCACCAGGAGGTCGTGTCCCGCATCACATCGGTCGGGGTGTCGGTCGCTGTCACGGCACGCCTCGCTGTCCCGTCCAGGAGGTGACGGTGACGCTTCCCGCTGCCCACGGGGCGCGGGGAGCGGCGGCACGACTCCGTTCGACGAACGGAGAGCGAGGAGGAGTGAGATGACACCCCGGATGACGATCGACCCCACGTCCCCCGCCTACCGGGCGATGCTGGGGCTGGAGCGCTACCTGGAGTCCAGTCCCCTGCCCCGGACCACCCGTGAGCTGGTCAAGCTGCGCGCCAGCCAGCTCAACGGCTGCGGGTTCTGCGTGGACATGCACAGCCACGACGCGAAGGCCGGCGGGGAGACCGACGAGCGGCTCTTCTCGGTGGTCACCTGGCGGGAGGCCCCGTTCTTCACCCCCGAGGAGCGGGCCGCGCTCGCCCTGACCGAGCAGGCCACCCGCCTGGAGTCGGACGGGGTGTCCGACGAGGTGTGGGCGGACGCGGCTCGGTACTACGACGAGGAGCAGCTGACCGCGTTGGTCACCGCGATCGCCACGATCAACGCGTGGAACCGGTTCGGTGTGACGTTGCGGCTCGTACCCGGCTCACATTGGAAGTGAGGCGCGCCCCGGTGGCCGGAGCACCTCCGGTCACCGGGGGTTCCCGGTGGCGCCGATCCCCGCCGGCGTTGTCCCCGTCCTCCGGGGGCGCCGGGACAGCAGGGCCGCCGCGATCAGGGCGACCGCGACACCCAACACCGCGTACCCGGACAGCACCCCCACCGGTCCGGCGATCGGGGCGTCGCCGAAGTAGGCGGTGTCGCGGACCAGGGTGGTGCCCGCACCCGGCGGGAGCCAGGGACCGACGGCCCGCCAGAAGGGCGGGAGCAGCGAGGCGTCGTAGGCCCCGCCCGCGCTCGGGTTGCCCAACACGACGAACGCCAGGATCGCCACCCCCACGCCCACGACGCCGAACAGCACCTGGAGGGCCATCGTCGTCGCGCCGGACGCGAACGCGACGAGCGCGCCGACCCACCACAGCACCAGGACGTTCCCCGAGGGGAGGGCATCGAGCACGGGGCCGACGATGAGCGCTCCCCCGAGACCGGAGAGCACCGCGTACCCGGCGAGGACGGCGAGCCGGACTCCGACCCTGGCGGGCCGTGCCCGGTGCTCACCACCGGCGAGCCCCATGATGGCCGAGGCGAGGTACCCGCCGAGCATCCAACCGATGACCAGGTAGAACGGGGTGAGGCCCCGGGCGTCGCCACTGGCGGCGGGCACCACGTCCCGGGTCTGGAGCTGCCGGCCCCGCTCCTGCTGGACGGGGGTGAGCACCCCGCGCACGGCCTCCCCGACGGAGGCTCCGGCCGCGGAGGCCACCAGCACGGTGTCGGTGTCGGAGTCCGGGTTCGCGACGATGGCAGCGTCGACCTCGCGTCGCTCGAGCCGTGCAACGGCGGCCGCCTCATCGTCGACGACGTGGGCGCGCAGCGGCTGACCAGGCAGGTCGTCGAGCTGTTCGGCGAGCTGGTCTGCCTGGCCGGGGGGCGCGACCACGGCCACCGGGACCCGCTGCGGGGTCGGGGCGTGGAAGGCTCCGGCGTAGGAGAGCACGAACGCCAGGTGCAGCGCGAGAACCGCCAACACCAGCAGCACGGCCCTCGGGGTGAGGGCGTCCCGGAGTTCGGCCGCCGCGCCGCCCGGGGGCGTCGCCGGACGGGCTCCCGGGGGGTGCGGTTCCGATGTCCCCATGTCCCTCCCTCCCACGGCCCTCACCCGGGCCCCGGGGCAGCGGGGCAGCGGGTGGCACCCGGACGCTAACCGCTGGTCGGTGCCCTCGCATGACCATCCGTGGGCACCGGACCCGGCCAGCGGGTCACGGCCGGCCCCGGGTGCCGCTCCGTCCCGGCCCGGGAGGGATGCGGCAGGGCACGTGTCCCCAGCACTTCACGGCACCCACGCTGGGCCGTCCGGAGGAGACCGGCACCCTCGGCGAGATCGCCGGTGTGAAAGCCGGGATCGCGGGGTAGTTGGCCGTCGAGAGGCCGGTGACGATCACGACCGGCCGCGAGATGAGGAGGACATCATGGCCCGACGTGCCCTCACCGCCGGTTCCCTGGCCGCCGCGTTATCGCTGGCGTTGGTGGGATGTTCCAACGGCGAGGAGACGTCCCCGGATCCGGCGGCCCCACCACCGGCGGACCAGACGGTGGAGGAAGCGCCCACCTCGGACCCGGCCGAGGAGGGGGAGCCGGTGACGGTGCCCGACGTGATCGGTCTGGACGGCCGGGACGCCGAGGACGCGTTGGACGAGGCCGGCATCACCGAGTTCGAGTACCGGTCGGTGGACCCCGAGGACGACATCATCGTCGCGCCCGGGAACTGGGTGGTCGACGAGACCGATCCGGAGGCCGGAACCGAGATCACCGCGGAGGACACGGTGACGCTCCAGGTCAGCAAGCTGGAGGAGTCGACGGAGCCCTCGTCCTGACCGACATCCCGAGGTCATCCCGGTCGCCGGGGGCCAGCGTCCGCGCTCGGCTCCCGGCGGCGACCGACACACCCACCGCCGTCCCCGCCACCGGGCGGGGCACCGTCAGGTCGCGTCGATCACGCCGGTCGCGAGCAGGCCGAGGACCAGGCAGCCCAACGCGATCCGGTACCACACGAACAGGTACACGCTGTGGCGCTCCACGAAGCGAAGCAGCCAGGCGATGCACGCGTAGCCGACGACACCGGCGATCACGGTGGCCACCACCATCTGGATGCCGGTGGGTTGGAGCCCTGGCCCCCCTTCCTCGAACACCTCGGGGAGTTCCGACAACCCGGAGGCCACCACGGCGGGGATCGCGAGCAGGAACGAGAACCGCACGGCGGTGGGACGGTCCAGACCCAGGAAGAGCCCCGCGGTGATCGTTCCGCCTGACCGGGACACGCCGGGGATCAGGGCGAGGGACTGGGCGAATCCCATCGCCACCGCGTCGCGGCCGGTGAGCTGGTCCATCGACCGCCGTTGCCGCCCGATCCGCTCCGCCAGGCCGAGCAGGATCCCGAACACCACCAGCATCGTCGCGATCAGCCAGAGGTTGCGGGCCGTGGTGCGGATCTGGTCGGCGAACAGGAGGCCCAGGACCCCGATGGGGATCGAGCCGATGATGACGTACCAGGCCAGCCGGTAGTCGGCGGTTCGGCGCACCTCGGTGTCGCGGAACCCCCGGAACCAGGTCGTGACCAGGCGGCCGATGTCCCCGGCGAAGTAGACCAACACCGCCGCCTCGGTCCCGAGCTGGGTGACGGCGGTGAACGAGGCCCCCGCGTCGGCGTCGAAGAACAACTCGGAGACGATCCGCAGATGTCCGGACGAGGAGATCGGCAGGAACTCGGTCAGCCCCTGCACGATCCCCAGGACGAGGACCTCGACCCATGTCACCTAACCGACTCCTGACGCATCCCATGCCTCAGCCGCGATCCGCAGCGTATCCGCAGCCTGCGTGACGTCGGGGACAAGCGGGTTGACCGCGAGTGTCGTGACGCCGGCGCCAGCGAGAACAGTCATCCGTTCGGTGATCCGTTCCTTGGGGCCCAGCAGCGAGACGGCGTCGAGGAACTCCAGGGGCAGGGCCGCCATCGCCCCGGCGTGGTCGCGGTCGAGGTAGCGGCGCTGCACCTCCTCGGCCTCGCGCTCGAATCCCATCCTGGCGGCCATGTCCCGGTAGAAGTTCTGCTTCCTGCTGCCCATGCCCCCGACGTAGAGGGCGGCGTGGGGGCGGACGGCGTCGGCGCACCGCCGCCAGTCCGGTCCGACGACCAGGGGGACCGAGGCGACGACATCGAAACCGTCGAGATCGCGGCCGACCCGTTCGCGGCCGGCCCGCAGAGCGGCCAACGAGGCGTCCGCGTGCCCGGGTGCGAAGAACACGGACAACCAACCGTCGGCGACCTCTCCCGCGAGTTCCAGGTTCCGGGGGCCGACCGCGGCGAGGTAGACGGGCAGGTCGGGGCGGGGCGGGGCCATCGTGAGCCGCAACGCCTGACCGGGGCCTTCGGGCAGCGGGAGCTGGTAGTGCCGCCCCTCGTACCGGAGGCGTTCCCTGCGCAACGCCGCACGGACGATCTCGACGTACTCGCGGGTTCGGCCGAGGGGGTGGGCGAAGGGCACGCCGTGCCACCCTTCCGACACCTGCGGGCCGGAAACGCCGAGGCCCAGCGCGAACCGACCCCCGGTGAGGGTGTCGAGGGTCGCGGCCGTCATGGCGGTCATGGCCGGTGTCCTCGCCGGGATCTGCATGACCGCGCTGCCCACCTCGATGCGCTGCGTGCGCGCCCCGATCCACGCCAGCACGGTCGGCGCGTCGGACCCGTAGGCCTCGGCCGCCCACACGATCGAGTAGCCGGCCCGTTCGGCGGCCACCGCCAGTTCGAGGCGCTCGGCGTCCTCGGCGCGGCCGAAGTAGCCCAGATTCAACCCAAGTCGCATCGGCGAACCCTACCGGCCAGTAACGTGGGTTGTCAGCGGCCAGGCGGTTGAGGAGCACTCGGTCGTCCAGCGGGAACGCCTCAAGGCATCTAGGCTGCGCGGTCGTGGAACACCGACAGCTCGGTCACAGTGGACTGCGCGTCTCCCGGCTCGCGCTGGGGACGATGGGCTGGGGCGAGGAAACGGGCACCGAGGCGGCGGCGGAGGTGTTGGCGGCCTTCACCGAGGCCGGTGGGACCCTGGTCGACACCGCCGACGTCTACGGTGGCGGCGCCGCCGAGACCACGGTGGGAGAACTGCTCGACAAGGTCGTCCCCCGCGACCAGGTGGTGTTGGCGACCAAGGCGGTCGCCCGGCGCGAGGACGGCCCCTTCGGGGGTGGGGCGTCCCGAGGCGCGTTGCTGGCGGCGCTCGACGGTTCCCTCCGCAGGCTCGGCGTGGACCACGTGGACCTCTGGCAGCTCCACGCGTGGGACGGGCACACGCCCCTGACCGAGACCCTGGCCGCCGTGGACCACGCGGTCACCAGCGGACGCGTCCGGTACGCCGGGGTCTCGAACTACGCGGGGTGGCAGCTGGCCACCGCCGCGACGACCCAGCACCACCGCCGCCCGTTCGGGGGCACCCCGATCATCTCCGCCCAGGTGGAGTACTCGCTCGTGGAGCGTGGCGTCGAACGGGAGGTCGTCCCCGCCGCCGAACACCACGGCGTGGGCCTGCTCGCGTGGGCACCACTGGGCCGGGGAGTGCTGACCGGTAAATACCGCCACGCCACCCCTCCCGATTCTCGTGGCGCCTCCGAGAGAATGGCCAACTACGTCGAACACCACCGGAACGACCGTACCGCGCGAATCGTGCAGGCGGTTGCCACCGCGGCAGAGGGACTTGGCGTCAGCCCACTCGAGGTGGCCCTCGCCTGGGTACGCGACCGACCGGGGGTGACGGCATCCGTCGTCGGTGCCCGCACGAGGCACCAGCTCACCACCTCGTTGAACACGGAACACCTTCACCTCCCCCTGGCGATCCGCGCGGCGCTCGACGACATCAGCTCCCCGCCCGTCGGGTACCCGGAACACCACCTCGTCCAGTGAAACCGCCCCATGCCTCCCAGACAGGACCGAGCGGACAGAACACCGATCCCGCGCTTTTCCACCACCACCGGAATCCGGTGATCCCATAGGCGTCGATTGTCCGGAAAATTCTCGGCGGAAACGCGTACTCATTCCTTCGCGCAACAATTAACGTAAGCATGTGAGCAACTCCAACAGCGCATTAGGGCTGTCGCGGCGCAGACTGTTCGGCCTGGGTGGAGGAGTCGCCGCCACCCTGGCCGTCGGAGCGTCCGCGGCGAGCGCGACGACCAACACCACCGGTGGCACCACCCACGTCCCCTCGCACGGCCGCCGGCGTCCCCGCACGGCCGACGAGGCCTGGACCGCCCTGCGCGCCGGCAACGACCGGTTCGTACGAGGCGACCTCCGACACCCCCACCAGAGCGTCGAACGCCGCGAGGACCTCGCGGACGGGCAGGACCCGTTCGCCACCGTCCTGGCCTGCGCCGACTCCCGCGTACCGCCGGAGATCGTCTTCGACCAGGGGCTCGGCGACCTGTTCACGGTGCGCTCCGCAGGCGAGGTACTCGACGACGCGGTCATCGGCAGCATCGAGTACGCCGTCGAGCACCTCCACACCCCCCTCGTCCTGGTGCTGGGCCACTCCGGGTGCGGAGCCGTGCAGGCCGCCGTGGACCTCGTGCACAACGGAGCCGAACTCCACGACAGCATCAGCTACCTGGCCCACTCCATCGAAGCCGGCGTGCTGCGCACCCCACGTATGGACAGCGACGCCGAGTACCTGCGGGCCTGCGTGGAGGAACAGGCGCGGAGCGCGGCCCGCACCCTGCGGGAACGCTCCGCGATCGTCCGCCACCTCGTCGACGGTTCCGGGGTGCGGGTCGTCTCCGGGGTCTACGACCTCGAGACGGGTCGTGTCGACCGTCTATGACCCCCTCGGACGTCACCGCGACCCACTGGGGATGAGTGCCTGGGCGCGGCACCGCGCCCAGGCCACCGCCAGGTAGGCGAGCCTCCGAACACCTCGTCGCCCCCAGATGGCGCGGCAGCCCAGGGCTCGTGAGCGCAGGAACGGGAACCGGCCGCTCCTCCCCCACGGCGGCCCCACCCGCGCGGCACCACCACCCGCCCGGCGCGAACCTCCACCCACCGTCGAGTCCCGCGCCCGAATCGACGCCACCGGGGGCCGGCGTACGGCTCTCACCGGCACCACGACGGGACGGTCCCCCGCCCGCCCCGCGACCGGGCCTGCGCGTGACCCTCCGCGACCGATGGGGGATGCTGGACGAGTACTCGCCCAGGTCGGCCGCCCGACCTGGACCGCGTCTCGAGCCGAGGAGAGTCAAGCGTGCGCCGCCTGGTCGGGATTCTCGCCATCACCACCGTCGGCCTCACCGGGTGCTTCGGGGTCGAAGCCCAGGACGAGGCCGCCGAACAGGCCGTCGAACCGGCCCGGCCAGCCGAGGCCCCAGCCGCCGACAGACCGGCCGGGGACGTCATGGACCTCGCAGGCGATGTCACCGCACTCGTCGCCGACCCCGACAGCCGCACGCTGGCCGCTCTCGTCGAGGACCAGCTGCTGGTCCTCCCCCTCGACGACCCCGAGGGAACCGCCGACGAGGTCGACCTGCCAGGTCCCGGTGCCAGCGTCTCCCTCGCCGCCCCGGGTGGCCCGCTGCTCGTGTCCGTCCCCGACGCCGAGCTCCTGGTCGAGGTCGACCCGGACACCCTGGGCACGCACGAACGCCCCACTCCACTGCCGGCCACCTCCGCGACCCGGTTCGACTCCACCACCGGGCTCGCACACGCCGAGGAAGGCGTCGTCACCCTGGACCGCGGGGACGAGGCGGTCCGCGTCGAGGGCTTCCACCAGCCGGTGGAGGTCATCGCCGCCGAAGGGCGCGTCTTCGTGCTCGACGTCGCCGAGTCGGCCGTGATCCGGCTCGACGAGCAGGAGCGGGAGAAGGGGCTCGGGCTCCGCGCCGGAGAGGGAGCCACCAACGCCGTCACCGACAGCTACGGCCGCATCCTGGTCACCGAGACCCGGTCCGGTGAACTCCTGGCGTTCTCCGCCGAACCGTTCCTGCTCCGTCAGCGCTACCCGGTCCCCGGAGCCCCGTACGGGATCGCCTACGACGAGGAACGCGACCTCGCCTGGGTGACCCTGACCGAGACCAACGAACTCGTCGGGTACGAGATGCTCGGCGGCGAGCCCGTGGAGGTCCACCGCTTCCCCACCGTGCGGCAACCGAACGAGGTGGCCGTGGACCCGAGCACCGGGGCGGTGTTCGTGGGCTCGGCGGCCGGAGAAGGGATACAGGTGGTGCGACCGTGACGGACCAGCCGGTGATCGACGGGGACTGGGAGTACCGCCCGCTGCGACTCCCGCCGGGGGTGTCGAGGCGGGCGGCCAGCACCCAACTGGCGATCCACGCCGAGTACGCGGGGTGGGAGCTGTCGCGAGTCCTGCTGTTCGGTGACGGCACCCGCAAGGTGTGGCTGCGTCGGAAGCGGACGACCGTCGGCATCCCCGGCCTGCACACCTGACGACCACCCGCCACGTACCCGGCCAGCTCACCGCCACCGCGGCGACGAAGGACCACTCCTCGCCCGTCCGACCCGGCCAGGGGCCATCGCCACCTCGGGCGGCTGTCCGGGACCACCCGCCGGGCGGGCGCCGAACCACCCCACCCGCCCGGCGAACAGCCCCCGGGCGGTCAGGACGAGCGCAGGAAGCGGTCCAACACCCGGACCCCGAACTTGAGGCCGTCGACGGGCACCCGCTCGTCCACACCGTGGAACAGGGCGGAGAAGTCCAGGTCAGCCGGGAGCCGGAGCGGCGCGAACCCGAAGCAGCGGATACCCAGCCGGCTGAGGGCCTTGCCGTCGGTACCCCCGGACAGCATGTAGGGCAGCGTGCGCGCGGCCGGGTCCTCCGCCGCGATCGACGAGGTCATCGCGTCCACCAACGCGCCGTCGAAGGTGGTCTCTACCGGAGGCAGCCCCCGCCACTCCCGCTCGACGTCCGGCCCGAGGATCTCGTCGAGCTCCCGCTCGAAGGCCTCCTGCCGACCAGGCAGGATACGGCAGTCAACCGTCGCCTCGGCCACCGACGGGATCACGTTCGCCTTGTACCCGGCCTGGAGCATCGTCGGGTTCGCCGTGTCCCTGAGGGTGGCACCGACGATGCGGGAGATGGCGCCGAGCTTGGCGACCGAGCCCTCCAGGTCGTCCTCCGGGAAGTCCCACCCCGTCATCTCGCTCACACCGGCAAGGAACTCGCGAACGGAGTCGGTGAGCACGATCGGGAACCGGTGCTGCCCGAGACGGGTGACCGCGGCGGCCAGCTTCGACACCGCGTTGTCCTCGTGCAGCATCGACCCGTGCCCCGCACGGCCCCGAACGCGCAACGTCATCCAGGCGATGCCCTTCTCGGCCGTCTCGACCAGGTAGGCCCGCACCCCGTCCTTGAAGGTGACAGAGAAACCACCAACCTCGCTGATGGCCTCCGTGACGCCCTCGAACAGCTCCGGGCGGTGTTCCACCAACCACTGCGAGCCGTACCAGCTACCGGCCTCCTCGTCCGCGAAGAACGCGAACACGATGTCCCGGGGCGGCACGATCTGGTTGCGCTTGAAGTGCCGGGCCACCGCGATCGACATGCCCAGCATGTCCTTCATGTCGACCGCGCCGCGACCCCACACGTAGTCGTCCTGCACGGCACCCGAGAAGGGGTGGACCGACCACTCGGAGGCGTCGGCCGGGACGACGTCGAGGTGGCCGTGCACCAGCAGGGCACCTCGCGAGGGGTCCGACCCCGCCAGCCTCGCGATGACGTTGGCCCGCCCGGGAGCACCCGACTCGACGTAGGTCACCTCGTAGCCGACCTCGGACAGCTGTTCCGCCACGTACTCGGCTGCGGCCCGCTCCCCCACCACGGTGTCCGCATCACCCGTGTTGGTGGTGTCGATCCGGATCAGCTCGCTGGTGATGCGGACGGCTTCGTCCTCGGCGAGGCTGAGCCCTGACGGAGTGTTGGTCTGCTCGCTCACCTGCACTTTCTACCACCCTGACCCGTTTGAGGGGGGTGGTGGAAACGACCTTGGAGGCATGGTCTAATCTATGTACAGCAACGGCGGAGAGCCGAAGCGAGCAAGTCCGAGTGGCGGAATGGCAGACGCGCTAGCTTGAGGTGCTAGTCCTCGCAAGAGGGTGGGGGTTCAAGTCCCCCCTCGGACACGTACTATAACCCCAACTGTGCGGGTCGAGATTTGTCTCGACCCGCACAGTTCGTTTTCCCGGGTGGTACACGGCCTGGAGCCGCAGACGCCGGTACACCTCGGCCTTGTCGTCAGGGTCCGCCGCACCCAACACACTCCGCAGGTCTCCCACCTCCTCGAGAACCGCGTGAAGCTCCTCGCCGGTCCACACCCGCCGCGCTCCCGCCGTCGTGGAACGGCTGAGTGCCTCAGCGCGCCGCGCCTGGGTCTCCGCGATCCACTCAACCACCAGGCGCGCGTCGGCACCAGCCTCCAACGCCGCCCTGTGACGACGCAACGCCCTGTCGCACTCCCCAACCAGCCGGGCCGCTGCTGTCTCCACCGGGTCCTCCTCCTTCTCCCGCTGGGCGGCGCACAGCGCGTCCACGGTGTCGGAGATCCGGTGCGGGGCGAAGGACCTGCTCAACCAGTCATCGAGCGGCCCCAGGAGGTCCCGCTCGGCAAGGTACACGTTCCTGGGATGTTCGACCTTGTTCGCCAGGCCGTACTCGTTGGGGAACCGGCACCGGTAGAAGAGCACGCCCCGGCTCTGTTGGCCCTGCATCCGCCGCCCGCACAGTCCGCACCGCAGCAGACCCCGCAGCACGTAGCGGTGGCGGGTGCGCCGCCGCTCCCGGGTGTCACGTCCCCGGCCCTGGGCGGCCGCGACCTGCTGGGCGCGCTCGAAGGTGTCGAGGTCGACCAGTGGGTCGTGCACGATCTCCCGGGAGAAGACCCAGGCGTCGCGGTCGTTCCAGCGCATCTTCGTCTCATGCCCGAGCGCGACGTCCTCGACGTCGAGGAGCACTTCCTCCTTGCGCTGCTTGTTCCAGACCTGCCGGCCGGTGTAGCGGGGGTTGGACAGGATGACCCGCACCGCCCCCTTGGACCACGCCACACCTGACCGGTGACGGTTCCGCGTCGGGTCGGCGGCCGAGGGTGAGGGGATCCCGTCTCGGGTCAGTCCCTCTGCGATCGCGAAGATTCCCCGACCGTTGAGGTATTCGTGGAAGATCCTCCGGACCGTGGGTGCGGTGTCCTGGTCCGGTTCCAGGCGGCGCAGCCGTCTCCCCTCAGCGGCCTTACCAGGGTGGGGGTGCGGGCCGGCGTCGGCCAACCGGTAGCCGTACGGCGGGCGTCCGCCCAGGAACCGTCCTTCGACACTCGCCTGCGCGGCCATGGCCGAGCGAACCCGGATCTTGATGCGGTTCCGCTCGCCTTTGCTCATGCCCCCGAAGACCGACATCACCAGGTCATGGGCTTCGGAGTCCGGGTCCACCGCACCTCCGACTTCGGGCACCCACAGTCCGACTCGGTAGTGGATGAAGACCGGGAAGGTCAGCCCGTACTGGTTGCCGTAGAACGCGCGCTGCGGCTCACCGATGACGACCGCGTCGAAGCTGCGGGCGGGCTCTCGGATTTCGCGGAGCAGGCGGGCGGCTTCGGGACGGCGTTTCCAGGGGATGGAGCGGGACTGCCCCACGTCGAAGAACTCCGTGGTGATGGGGCCGTGCCGCTCGATCAGCGCCTGTGCCCTCGCTCTCTGCCAGTTGCGGGAGGCTTCGGGATCCTGTTGGTCTTCAGTGGATACTCGGCCGTAGAAGGCGAATCGCATCGTTACCCTGCCCTTGTCGTATGGTGATTCTCGTTCCGCCTGATCCACGCACGTTCACAAACGTCACTCGAGGGATACATATTTGATGCTTTCTCGATAATCCTCAGCAGCACCCGCGCCACTTCCGGGTCGATCTTTGGACTCTCCTCCCCGAGGTCCACCTTCACCACACACCCAGCAGGAGCAACAGGACCACGTTGACCAATTAGTTTACCCTTGACACCCATTTTGCATGCCACTCCAACCCCCTGACCATCGAGAAGCACCACCAGCATCCGTTCACTTAGCGGACTTATTCACAACACCACCTTACCGAACCCTACGCAGGACAGCGGCCACGCGCGAACCATGTCACCATACGTTATATTTAACTGCTGGCGTGGTAGCGATTTTGTAGCCCAATTGACACGCGAGCACTGGGCGAAACAGGATCCATCGAGGTCGGCGATGCGCAGTAGGATTCACCACAGACGCGACCTGCTACGAACGCATAACCTAGTCTACTTTTGACGAAAATGCACGGAATCGTGAATATTTATTACACGTGACCGCGAGCCCAGCCGACAAGCTCCTATTCCAGCTTCTGCTCACGTCGCAACAAATTCGCTCCAGTGGAATCACTCGCAAGTCGAATCCAAACCTCGGCTTCCTCGTCCCGACCAAGGTATATCATTAGGCCAGCGAGCGCCTTTATCGCGACAATATCACCACTCCTCGCCGCACGGCGGTACCACACCATCGCGTCTTTGAACTGCCGACGAGATTTATGCAACCTACCAATGTTCATCATTGCCGTCTCTTCACCGGCCTCAGCCGCACGATGGTACCAAACGTCGGCCTCCTCAACCCGACCATCTCGCTCGAGCAGAGCACCAAGATTTGTCATCGCCCTACTGTCACCCAATACGACCGCCCTGCGATACCAGACCTCAGCCTCACTGACCCGACCACCTAGATTTAGTAGCAGGCCGAGGTTCGTCATGGCCTTGCTGTCATTGGCTTCGGCCCCTACGGCCCAGGCACGCTCCGCACGGCCCACCGCTCCTGCGTTGTAGGCTCGGAGCCCCACTCTCAACAGATCAGCCTTGGAGGCGGTAGATAGCACTACGTTCCAGGCTGCCTCATGCACCTCGGCGGAAAGTACTCTGTCCTGGTGCGCTTCGTCGACCATGTCAACGAGGTAGTCCGAGGCCAAGTAGGCGTTCTTACCCACCGGGGTAAGGCACGAGCCCGCGCCCAGTACAGGTGCGCACGCCCACGCAAGTCCTTGTTCCACAGACGGGAGATCGTGGCGCTGAGACCACCCGGAAACGAGGTAGTGGCGGAACAGCCCTGCGAGTGTGGCCTTTGGCAATGCAGTTGACAGTCCAGCGCGGCGGCAGTCAACTGCCGCACTGATCAAAGCTCGTCCCACCCCAGCAGGCTCGTCGCCCACTCGCCACCGCTCAAGCATTGCCGGCCCAGCAGCCAGGTACTCTCCGAACCCCTCTCCAGCAATAGCGGCCGCTGCGAGACGCTCATCCTGGTCGGAGAGCTCCTGAGCCCGCTGCTGCTCGTCGGCGTCCAACCGTGTAGGTAGCGCCAGGCGCCGCTCGTCCGGTAGCGCGGTGAATACTTCCGCTCCGATGTGCAGATGCTGATTCGACTGAGTCCACGTCGCCATTCTGACCTGCTCATACGGGCGTAGGGCCTCGTTGCGTATGGTGGCAGCCACCACTCTGCGCGAACCTGGTGCGCACAGCCGGTTCAGCAACTGATGGTCCAGCCCCTCGCCGCCGAGAAAGCGTTCCAGGTCGTCCAACAGGATTACTGCCCCATCAGGGAGAACCTCAGCGTCAGCGAGACGGCGTAGATCCCGGCCGTTCCGAGGCACCACCAAGGGGTCTTCTCCCCGCTCAGCTCGGATGGTCTCGGTGACTAGGCGAGTCTTCCCCGCTGCCGCCGGGCCACGCACCAGCACCATCCCCTCCGACCGCAACATCTCGGTCAGCTCAACGCCGAGCGTTCGGGACACAAAAGGGGGTAGGCCCCTAGCGCTGACGGCGGATCGTGCCGACTTCACACCCAGCTTCGTTACTTGCACCTCTACCGCAGAGGGCAGGGTGCCATTGGCACGTAGATGTACCACGCAGTCCCGGATGATCAGGGACACCTCGTCGTAAGCAGGCGAGGGCCCGTGTTGGTGGACGTCGCCGTGCACCACGCCGATTTGGGCTACGGAGGTCACGGACCCACTCAGACTGTTACGGACCAAGGACTCGGAGGCGTCTGGCCTTGCCGCTCGCAGCCCATACAAAGTCGCCAACGTGCCCAAAACTGTGAGCCCTAGGGCTAGAGCATCAGCGATTCCTGTACCACCATCGCCACCAATGAAACTTGACAACCACAGTGTGGACCAGGCCAGGCCTGCGACCGTGATTACTGCACCGATCCCAGCCAGCCACCGGTACCTCCTCCGAGTGACCTTCTTCATCTACGACTCCGCTCGACAACCGCCTCGGCAGTACCTCAGTCTGCCGTACTCTGCTCACAGTGGCGGGAAACAACCGGAGGCCGTTGCGATCGCGATGGCCAGTGGGTGACCGACTCGGAGCAGGATGTTGAAGCTCGTACGACTCGGTGGCCTGCCTGGCAGGGCCTCACATCGGCCCTGTCCGGGAAAGTCAGCGACGCACAGCACCACAGAGGCTGCTCTGGTAGTCGCGAAGACGAGGCAGGGCCACTAACCGGCTTAGGATCTGCGGGAACCCCCTTTGACCGAACACCGCGGGCCGTTCCTCGGCTTTGCCTGCCGACCGTTCATCGGCCCGCCCCGGCGGCAACGATGGGTCCGGGCGATGTCGCGCAGCCACAGGGCGACGACCGGACCTGCTCTCACCGCCCGAGCAACCGGTCCTCCCAGACACCCTTCCCCGTTCGTACTGGGCAGCGTGCAGGTCGACTGCCGTGAGAAGTTGCTGAGCCCGTGTCGGGCTCTGTCACGCACCGGCTTCGTCCTCCAATCGCCCGGGAGGGTAATTGGTACTGAGAAGGCCGTTGAGATCGCCGAGGAGCAGGGACACAGCGTAAGCCGCCTGCTGCGGTACCACGCCATTGCCCAAGGCACGAAGCTGCGCGGTGCGTGGCAGGTCCAAGTCAGTGACCCACCCGCTTGGTAAGCCCATGAGATGCTCAACGAAGGTGGGCGCGAGCACTGGGCGGCCATGGTTGCCAACCTCGGTTGGTTGCGGGGCTGGGCGCCCGAGTACGGCCTCCCAACGGCGGATCGCCGCGTCGTAGACGCCCCAGTCCAGTGATGCCGATCCGACTTGTGTTGTGGCACGGCCCGGGGCTACACCTGCCAAGAGGTTTCCTCGCCCCTGATATCGGCGAGGAATGCTGGTCCCAGCTGGTGGATTCGTTGGATGACCGCTGACGGGAGCATCAGGTCGCCCTTGGAACCACGCTGCGCCGGGCATCCCTTCGTGCCGTCGGTTGCTCGGGGTGTTGGCAAGAGTTTCGGGAGAACCGTCTCGCCAGGCGGTGTGGGCTGAGGCAGGTCCAGGCACAGCCGGGTCGGACAGTGGCGGAAGGTTTCCGCCTTCCCCGAAGCTGAGCGGGTTGTCGTCGCCCGTTGCCGTACTGCGTCCGACAGTGCAGGACCGCCGGTGTGACCGCGATGAGTGCAGTTCTTCGCATCGGGGGCAGTCGGAGTTGGTAGCAGTCGAGTGTGCTGCGGACACTGACGTCGGGTTGCGCTCGCGGAGCTGGTGCGACTGAACGAGCCTTCGGAGACGCAGGGCCTCGACACGCGGAGAGGGCATTCCGCAGCCCTTCGGCAGGCATGGCCAGGCCAGCAGGAAGACCCGCTCTCGCCGATGTGCGGCTCCGACCTCGGCGGCGCGGACGCTACGCCACAGCGCGTCATACCCTGCTTCGGCCAGGTCGCCGAGTACGCGGTGGAGTCCTCCGGTGCGCCAGCGGAGCGCCGCGACGTTCTCCACGATGAGGAGGAGCGGTCGTAGTACGCGAAGGCCGGCCATGATGTCGGTCCACAGCCCACTGCGGGTCCCCTTCTCGATACCTGCTCGGTTGCCCGCAGCGGAGATGTCCTGGCATGGAAACCCGGCGACGAGCACCTCCACCGGTTCAACCTGCGCCCAGTTGATGTGTCGGAGATCTCCGTGGTTCGGCGCGTCAGGTAACCGGGACGCAAGAATTCGCGTGACGTGTGGGTTGGGGTCAGCTACCCAGGCGACCCGGCCGCTACCGAATGCGGCGAGTACTCCGAGGTCGAGGCCCCCGTATCCGGTACACAGCGAACCAAGGACGGGGCCGGGCTCGACGGGAGGCCGAGAAGGGGCTGACGCCGTGGAGGATTGGCACCGACAGGGGGTGGTCATGCTGCGCGGCCTTCTTCCTCCACCCGGCTGGCCGGGTTCTGGACTGGACTGGTCGCGGGACCCCACGAAGGACCGGGCGGGGCCGGGTACGTGGATCCGAGGCCGCCTGCGCGTGTGCTGCGGTGGAGTGCCGCGCGGAACACGAGGACGTCCTCGTGCGCGATCAGGTGCAGGGGTAGTCCAGCCTCCCGCTGCTTGCGGATGAAGTCGCGTTGGAAGAACGAGCCCCGGGTCACGAACCCGTCGTCCGTCGCGCGAGCGAGCAGCGCGACGTTTCGTTCGACAGGTATCAACCCGGCGGAGCGGCCGCACGCCAGGATCTGCGAGGGCAGGTCGATCAACTCGGCGTGCTCACGCCACGGCCGGATGGTGATCACCACGTGGCCTCCCGGTGTGAGGAAGGTTCGCAGCCCGGCGAGGATGCGGGTGAACCCGGCCAGCAGGCGGTGGTGACCGATGTTGGCGAGGTTTCCTCGGTCGAGCGTGTTGCCGTAGCGGTGGTAGTACTTCTGCACCCCCTGCCCGGGTGCGACCGCGACCTGGCCGTGTGTCGAGGGGCCGTAGGGCGGGGAGGTGACCACCAACGTGGCCTGACCCACGTACTCGGGCGGCAGCAGGGTCATCAGCTGGCGGGCGTCACCGTGGAACACCCGCGCGTCGTGGTCGATCCCGTGTTCGCGTGCGAGGTCGAGGTTGGCGCGAGCGACGTCGACCCAGTGGGGTTCGTACTCCACTCCCACGGCGCGGCGGCCGAGGCGGAGGGCTTCGACCAGGGTGGTGCCGATCCCGCACATCGGGTCGAGTACCAGATCGCCGGGGCGGGTGTAGTGGGTGACGGCGTGCCGGACGACCTCCGGAAGCATCTTCGCCGGGTGTGGCGTGGAGTCGGGGGTGTAGTAGTTCTTGCGTTGGGTCGCTGGCGAGCGTTGAGCGGTGGTCCACACGGAGACCGCGGGCGGTTCGAGGGCCAGGCACGTGCGGGTGCTGGCCGTTGGGGGTGGAGTGTCGAGCGCGGCGATGACGTGACGCTGGATGGGCTGCGTTGTCTCGTCGTCACCGTAGGTGCGGGTCGTGTCGTTGTCGGGGCTGGCGGTGGGCGGATGAAGGGCGTGGGGCGTCACTCGGCGGCCTTCCTGGTGGGGTCGTCTTGGGGTGTGGCAAGGAAGTGGCGGTAGGCGTTCACCGGGTGCCTCGTTCGTCCGTGGTTGCCCGGGCGAGCTGCGGAATTGGTCGGTGGTCATGCGGCTGCGCGAAGACGAGGACGTCGGAGTGGATGCGTCGGTGGGGTGCGGGTAGCCCGCGTACCAGGGCGCGGTATCGGGCGCCGGCTTCGCGGTCGCCGCCCCCGAGGTTCGCGAGGAGGAAGTGGTCGTCGCGTACGGGGGCGTGCAGGGCGACGATGTGTTGGAGGTAGAGCAGGTCGGCGTTCTGAGCGGCGGCGACGAGCGGTCCCGTTGGGTCGGACAGCTCCTCCCCATTTCCGTCGCAGCGAGTGAGGACGACGAGGAGGCCGCCGACGCTCAGACGGCGGGCGGCGAACAGCGCGACGAGGTCCGCCTGCTGGTCTGGGGAACCGGTTGGCGACAGGCTGGTGATGACGAGGTCCGCTCGGTTGCGTCCCGGCGGAGGCGAGCCGAACTGGGGTGTTCCGGCGGTGGGCGCGGGGGCGGTGGGCGCCAGTTCGGGGGCCGAATGTGGTTGGTCGACGAACTCGGCCCAGAAGGGCCTGAACCGCGGCGTGCTCGCGGTGGGGCCGTCGGGAAGGTGTTCCACACTCCCGGCTCGGCCGAGCTGCTTCACAACGCCCAGGGCTCTGCTGAGTTCGTCCTCCGGTTCGTTGTCGTCAGTGCCATTGCGGGGCACCGACGACGGCCTGCTCCCAGGGGGGTTCCGGTGGGGGCTGGACAGCAGGACGACTCGTGCCGTGGGGGTGCTGAACGAGGTTACGATCCGCTCCACCAGTGCCGTGGGCCAGGCACGCTCGGTGGGCACCGGGGAGTCCCCGGCGGGCCACACCGTCGCCGGCGGGGGTGTTGTCGCCGCGCCGTGCAGTCGCGAATGCCTGGTGTTCGTGGTGGGGTGGCCGAGGCTGACACGGGTGGTGGTGGGGGCGGTCGGCCACGGGCGGCGGTCCCCACCGCGAGGCCCGCCGAGACGGGTTGACTGGTCTGCGCGGACAGCGGAGTGGCGCCGTCGCGGTGGGTGGCGGCGGGCGTCGTGAGGCTGGGTCACGGAGGTCCCTTCGTCCGAGGTGGGGGCGCGCCCGGGTTGGGAGGCGCTGCTGACGCCTCTGAACTCCGGCGAACAGGCGAGTCGGGGACACGGGACCGTCGACATTTTCTGTCGGTACCGCTTCCGGTTGCCCACCTGGGAATGCGCGAACCTGGAAATGCGAGAAACGAGTGATCGTGACACCTCGCAGACTCTTCGTCTGACTCCCTCATCCCGTCGGTTGGAATACCCATTGCGAGGACGGTGCGGTGACCGGAGTGGTACCAGGCAGGTACCGCAGCAGCGTTACCGCAGGTCAGATACGGCTAGCGGCCTGCTCCCCGTGAGCTTGAGGCAGGCAGTGAGTAGTTCCTGCACGTGATCGAGTGCCAGGTTTCCACGAGCTTCGTTTCTCGATCCGGAACCGGGTGGTACGTGCCTGGTACCAGTTTGGACGTCGGTCGGTACTACCCAGATGGCTTCCTAGATCGGTCGTTGTGACCGTCTCGTTCTGGGAGCCGTTTCATGAGTGCACGCACAACCCCTCCACGGCGGAGTTTCGAGCGTGGTTCGATGCCGCTGGACGCTGCCCGGTCGGCGTTCGAGTGGCTGGTCACTGGGCCCCGGCCCGTGTCGGTCGACGGCCGGTTGTTCGCCGGATTCCCCGCTCGGCGGGTTCCGCTGGACGAGGTGCGGGACCGGCTGCTGCGCCGTCGTTGCCCGCAGACGTTGCGGGACGCGGTGTGGGCGCATCTGGTTCTGCTCACGCGCACCGGAGGAGAGGCCTGGACGATTGGGGCGGTCGGTGTCGCGATGCCCGCCCTGACCTCCATCGCCGCGCGGTTGTCGACCAGGTTCGCTGGCGACCCGAGTGACATTCACGCCGCGGTACTCGCCGGGTTCGTCGCCGAGCTCGGTGAGATCGACCTGCGGCGTCCCCGCATCATGCTGCGGCTGCGGTGGGCTGCCTACCGCGCTGGGCACGCCGCCGTCCGGGAGGCACTCGATACCCCGGTTCCCTCGGGGCACGGGTTCCGTTCGCGTATGCCTCCACCACCGTGGGGGCACCCGGATCTCGTTCTCGCGCGCGCCGTCGCCGAGGGGGCCATCACCTCGGCGGAGGCCGAACTCGTCGGTGCGACACGGTTGGAAGGCGTGTCGCTTGCCGATGCCGCCGCCCAGCGCAACGTGTCGTACCAGGCGGTGAAGAAGGCACGTCACCGTGCCGAGCAACGCCTGGTTGCTTACCTGCGGGACGAGGCACCGCGCTCCGGTGAGTGCGTGGGGGACCTGGCGATCCAGGCCACCCACGCCGTGGCCATCCGCGACGCCGCAGCTCGTGCCTCGAGGACCGCCATCGCATCACGCGGTGTGACCGCCGGGTCAGCGCCCACCGGGAAGAAAGCCGCGCATCGCGTGTCCCTTCCGGCCCGGTTTCCCGGAGTTCAGGGGCGCGGGCGGGGTCCAGCCTTCGCCTGCTCCACCGGTTCCTCGCCCCGCCCCGAATCGGGGCCGGCCGGCTCGTCCTCGGAGGTGTCGTCATGCGTCTGAACCCCCCTGTCCTCCCCCCGCGAACCGTCCCGCACGACCGCCAGGACCGCAGGCGCGCGACGGGGGCAGTGGCCGCTCGCCGTTTAGATGCTCGCTGGCGACCGGTGGTGGTCGGCGCGCTGGTCCTGCTGGGTTGGCTGGTGGGCGCGTCCGCCCACGCGGACCCCGTCGTCCTGGCCATCGCCGAGAGCGTCGACGAGGTGCTCACCAACATCCGCAACTGGCTGATGGGCATTCTCGCCGGCCTGGCCACCGTCTTCCTGACCATCGGCGGGGTTCGTCGTGTCTTCGGTGGCGGGGACCCCGGTGAACAGGAGAAGTCGAAGGAGGCGTTCAAGGCCGCAGGGATCGGCTATGCCTTGGCTGCGCTGGCTCCGCTGGTCGTCAGTGTGCTCAAGGGCATCGTGGGGGCCTGAGCGATGCGCACCGTCACGCCCTGCGCGCGCTCCTGGTTCCGGTGGTGTTGCCCACTGCCCTCGCCGCCGGTCGTCGGCTCCTCGACCGCCGCGCGGGGACTTCGCTACCGCGCGGCGGTGTTGGCGGTGAGCCTCCTCGTCGTGTCGGGCGCGGTCGCGGCTCCCAACGCCCAGTCGGCTGCGGCCGAGTTCGTCGACGGTGTCGGGGTAGTGCGGATGGCGGCGGCACCGGAGCCTCCTTCGAGCACGGAGTGGCCGTTGTCCTCCCTGGCACCTCCGCCGCCGATGTGTGACCCCGCGCTCCTGCCGCAGTACTGCGATCCGCCGGACATCCCGACATCCTCGACGGCGCCGTGTTCGGGAGAAGGCTGCATCCCGCACCCGGACCGCACCGCGCCCTCCCCGGTCCCGCCGGTATCTGAGCAGCCCGAGCAGGAGGAGCCCGACAGCAGGTGCGGTCTGACGAACATCGGCGCCTGCATCACCGAGTCCATCGACGCCTTCTTCCGTGGTGTCGTCACCCAGGCACTCAACCCGCTGCTCGAGCTGTTGTCGACGACCCTGCTCACCACACCCACGCCCGAGGCGGTGCCGCGTGTGGGTGAGCTGTGGGAGAACTCCTGGCAGATCCTGCTGCTCTCCTACGGCCTGCTCGTCCTGCTCGCGGGCATCATCGTGATGAGCTACCAGACGCTGCAGACCCGGCACTCGGTGAAGGAACTCGCGCCGCGTCTGGTCGTCGGGTTCCTGGCTGGAGCGCTGAGTCTGTGGGTGGCGACCAAGGGGATTCACCTCGCGAACGCGCTGGTGGGCGCGATCATGGGCGAGGGTGTGGAGGAGCACTCGGCTGGCGAGGCGCTGGGCGATGTGGTGCTTGGCGGCCTGGACGGCGGGTTGTGGGTCATCTTCATCGGCATCGTCTTCGTGGCGATGCTCGTCGCGTTGCTCATCACCTACGTCGTGCGGGTCGCGCTGACCATCGTCCTCGTTGTCGCCGCCCCGCTGGCCTTGATGTTCCACGCCCTGCCCCAGACCGAGGGAATCGCCTACTGGTGGTGGAAGGCCTATGCCGGGTGCCTGGCGATTCAGCTCGGGCAGAGCCTGACCCTGATCACTGCGACGACGGTGTTCCTCACCCCGGGCGGGTTCACGCTGTTCGGCGCGACCTCCTCCGGCGCGGTCAATCTGCTCGTGGCGTCAGCGCTGATGTACATCCTGTTCAAGATCCCGTTTTGGGTGCTGGCCTCGATTCGGGGTGGCGGTGGGCGCAGCTTCGTCGGGTCGCTGGTGAAGGGGTTCCTCGCGTACAAGACCTTCGGTCTGCTCGGCGGTGGCAGCGGTGGTAAGGGCTCTCGACCGCGTACCCCTGCCGGCGGTGGTGCGGGGCTCGCTGGCGGCGCAGCCCGCACCACCGCCCGGACTCCCTTGGCCCAGCCGACCACCTCCGCTGCCCAGCACACCGGCATCTCCCCTGGCGTTCACCGGCGCCGGGCCGCAGCCACCACCGCGTCGGCGTCCACGCCGCGTTCACCACGGACACCCTCGGGGGCGCGGGGTCGGCAACTGGCCCTGCCTCTGGGACGGGACTGGCCCGAGAACCGACCCGTCCTGGGTCGGGACGGGCAGTACCGGCTGCCGTTCGATGTCGAGCGCGTCCCGTCAAGTCCCACCGCTTCGCCGTCAGGCGCGGAGAGCCGTCCCCGCCGCGGCGGTGTACCGCGAGGGCAACCGGCCCTGCCCTTCGAGCCGTACCAGGGAAACCGCCCCACCCGCGCCGGCCAGTACCCCCTGCCGCTGGAGGGAGTGCGGCGGACGCCGAGAGTGAC
This sequence comes from Actinoalloteichus caeruleus, assembly GCF_049311605.1. Classification (NCBI taxonomy): domain Bacteria; kingdom Bacillati; phylum Actinomycetota; class Actinomycetes; order Pseudonocardiales; family Pseudonocardiaceae; genus Actinoalloteichus; species Actinoalloteichus caeruleus. The sequence goes on along the minus strand of NZ_CP186005.1, from coordinate 3,137,621 downwards.
ACCGAGTCCCCCACCCCCTGGGCGAGCGGCACGCGGGCGGCGGGTGGCGCAGCCGGAGCTTCCCGTCGACCCGTACTGGGGGAACCGTCCGACCCGCGCCGGCCAGTACCCCCTGCCGTTGGACGGTCTGCGGCGAGCGCGCCCACCCGCTCCCCCACCGACGTCGCCCTCGGGTTCGACCCCGCGAACCGGCCGGCAGCTGCGACTCCCCCTCGACCTACCGGGCGCCGCACGACAACCAGCGCCCCCACCCCCTCCGCCTTCCGCGCAGGTCGCGCGGCCACGTCCCCAGAACGGAGGTAGGACGTCATGACCGCGCCCGTCCGCATCCCGGCCGACGTCGACATGCACGACCGGGTACTCGGCCCGCTCACCGCACGGCAACTGGCGATCCTCGCCGCCGCCGCCGGAGCGCTGTACCTGGCTTGGTGGGCCACCCGCTCGTTCCTGCCGCTGCCCGTCTTCCTGGCCGTCGCCCTTCCCCTGGGTGCGCTGGCGGGCGTCGTGGCGCTCGGTAAGCGCGATGGCATACCGATGGACATGCTGCTGGTCGCGGCGATCCGCCAACGTCTTGCACCCCGTCGCCGGGTCGCCGCGCCGGAGGGCGTCCGGCAGGCGCCAGCCTGGCTCACCTCCGCCGCCGACGGCTCACGGGACTACCGGACGCGCCCTGAGCAGGTGTCCCCTTCCCCGCTCCAGCTGCCGGCCGAGGCCGTCACCGAGACCGGTGTCATCGATCTGGGCGCCGATGGTGTGGCGGTGGTCGCGGTCGCCAGCACGGTGAACTTCGCCCTGCGCACCCCCACCGAGCAGGAGGCACTCACGGCGACCTTCGGCCGCTACCTGCACAGCCTGACCGCCCCGGTGCAGGTGCTGGTCCGCACCGAACGGCTGGACCTGTCGGGTCAGATCGCGGAACTGCGCGCCCAGGCGGGTGGGTTGCCGCATCCCGCCCTGGAGTCCGCAGCGGTCGAGCACGCCGACTACCTGGTGCGGCTCGGGCAGCAGACCGACCTGCTTCGTCGCCAGGTGCTGCTCATCCTCCGGGAACAGCTCGCCGGGCCGGGACCTACGGACGGGCTCGGCGGCCCCGGGCTGTGGGCCAAGCTCGGCGCCCTGACGACCGGCCGTCGCGCGCACATTGGCGAGCCCACCGCCGCAGCCCGGCGAGCAGCCGAGTCACGGTTGGTGCGGCGCCTGACCGAGGCCGTCGAGCTGTTGTCTCCCGCCGGGATCACGGTCAGTCCGCTGGATGCTGGGCAGGCGACCGCGGTGCTGGCCTCAGCCTGCAACCCCGACACCCTGCTGCCGCCCTCGGCCGCGACGGCCGGGGCCGACGAGGTCATCACCACGGCTGCGGCCCCGGACCTGACCGACGACCGGTACGACCGCCCTTTCGACGTGCCTTCCGCAGCCAGTCCTGTCGGTCGCGGCGGCACCCCCCGTGACGGCGACGTCAACGAACCGGGCAGGCACGAGTCCTCCTCGGGCGAGGGCTGGCCCAGCGAGACCGAGGACTGGATGAACGAGGACTGGACCGACAACCCCGAAGGGAGACACCGCTGATGGCTCTGCGCACCCCGCGCCCCGGACACGGCCCGGGCACACCCCCTCCCTCAGCGGCCGTGTTCACCCCCGACGCCCTGTCGGTCGGCGCTCGGCATCTCGAGGTCGGCGGCGAGTGGTTGTGCAGTTTCGCCGTCGTCGGGTTCCCCCGCGAAGTACACCCCGGCTGGCTCGCTCCGCTCCTGAGCTACCCGGGTCGCCTCGACGTCGCGGTCCACATCGAGCCGATCGATCCCGCCACCGCCGCCAGCAGATTGAAGCGCCAACTGGCGAAACTCGAAGCTGGACGTCGGCACACCGCCGAGCACGGCCGTCTGTCCGACCCCCAGGTCGAAGCCGCCACCGAGGACGCACACGACCTGTCCTCCCGCGTCGCACGCGGCGAGGGCAAACTGTTCCGGGTCGGGCTGTACCTGACAGTGCACGCCACGACCGAGGAAGCGCTCACCGACGAGGTGGCGGCGGTGCGGGCGCTGTGCTCAAGCCTGCTGCTCGACGCCAAGCACACCACTTACCGCAGCCTCCAGGGTTGGGTAACGACCCTGCCGATGGGCCTGGACCTCATCGGCCTACGCCGCACTTTCGACACCGCAGCCCTGTCCGCCGCGTTCCCCTTCACCAGTCCGGACCTGCCCGCCCCGGACCCAACGAGCGTCGCAGCACCCTCGGGGGTGCTCTACGGCTACAACATCGGCTCCCAGGGCCTGGTGCACTGGGACCGGTTTGGGGAGGGAATGCACAACCACAACAGCGTGGTCCTCGGCAGGTCCGGCGCGGGAAAGTCCTACCTGGTCAAGTTGGAGCTGCTGCGCAGCCTGTACCGGGGCGTGGAGATCGCGGTGGTCGACCCCGAGGACGAGTACGCCCGGCTCGCCGCCGCCGTGGGCGGCACCGACGTCCACCTCGGCGCGCGTGGCGTTCGGCTCAACCCGTTCGACCTTCCCATCCACACGCGCCCGGACGGGCGGCGCACCGCACCCAAAGACGCCGTGGTCCGCCAGGCGTTGTTCCTGCACACCGTGCTCGCCGTCCTGCTCGGTGGGGAACCAACCGCTGCGGAACGGGCGGCGTTGGACCGAGCGATCGCCGCGACCTACCAGAGCGTCGGCATCACCGCCGACACCCGCACCTGGACCCGACCGTCCCCAACGATGCGCGACCTGAGAGACCAACTGGGCCGAGCCGGACAGGCCGGCGACCAGGCCGCCCGCGAGCTCGCCGCGCGGCTGCACCCGTTCGTCGAGGGTGCGTTCAAGCAGTTGTTCGACGGTCCCAGCAGCATCAACCCCGAAGGTCACCTCGTGGTGTTCAGCTTGCGTGACCTGCCCGACGAGTTGAAGAGCATTGGCACCCTGCTCACCCTGGATGCGGTGTGGAGACGGGTGTCGAACCCGACGATCCGCCGTCCGCGTCTGGTCGTGGTCGATGAGGCATGGCTGCTGATGAAGGAGAAGGCCGGCGCGGAGTTCCTGTTCCGCATGGCCAAGGCGTCCCGCAAGCACTGGGCAGGACTGACCGTGGCCACCCAGGACACCGCCGACGTCCTCGGCAACGAGCTTGGCAAGGCGGTCGTCGCAAACGCCGCCACCCAGGTGCTGCTGCGGCAGGCATCACAGGCGATCGACGAGATCACCCGCACCTTCGACCTCTCCGCCGGCGAACGGGCGTTCCTGCTCTCCGCAGACCGCGGACAGGGCCTGCTCTCCGCCGGAACCCAACGAGTGGCCTTCCAGTGCATCGCCTCCCCCACCGAGCACGCCCTGGTCACCAGCGAACCGGCTGAACTGGCGTCCTCCGCCGAGGACACCACGTCCGACCACACCGGCTTCGTCGACCTTGGCCCGCACGACGACGGCGACACCGCAGACGACCAGGTGGCTCTCCACCCCCGATGACAGAGCGGCATCACCCCAAGCCCGTCACCTACCCATGGAGAGGACCTCGATGCTCCCCGTACCACGCACGGCCCTCCCCCAGCCACCCACCGCACAACCGGCCAACGCGCCCAGGGCGGGCTGGTTGGAGGACTACCTCCACGATCCGGGCGGAACCCTGGTCATCCTGCTAGGACACCTACATCGGCTCATGGCGGCCTGGGGGCCGGTCGCGATCCCGATCGTCACCGTTCTCGGCTCGACCGTCCTGCTGGGCCAGCGGTGGTGGTCGCGGCGGTGCCACGCGCTCCTGCTCGCCGATGCCCGCCAGATCACCGTCCTCGCCCCACCCGAAGTCGATCCCGCCGGCGGGATCGCCCTGTGGTCCAACCTCGTCGGGCTCCTGCGGCCAGGCTGGCGCCGTGCGCTCACGGGACAACCGCACCTCGCCTGCGAGTACACGTTCTCGGAGACCGGAGTGGCGATCTCCCTGTGGGTCCCCGGCCGCGTCCCGCCGGGCCTGGCCGAGCGTGCGATCGAAGCTGCCTGGCCCGGCGCCCACACCCGCGTCACCCCCGCCGCGCCACCTCTTCCACCGCCGGGGCCAGGACAACGGCGGCTTGTCGTGGGCGGCGAGCTCCGCCTGGCGCGCCCCGAGGCCCTTCCACTGCGCACCGACTTCGACGCCGACCCGATCCGCGCGCTCCTCGGCGCGCCCGTCGGGCTTGGCCGCGACGAACACGCCTGTGTGCAGGTTCTGGCCCGCCCGGTCACCGGGCGTCGTGTGCAACGCGCCCGTCGGGCGGCCCGTCGGGTGCACAGCGGCGGCGCTGCCCGCCTAGTCGGTCGCCTACTCGACGCCATCACCCCCGGCCCCTCCGCCCGCGTCAGGCGACCGGGAACGCGGACGGCCAGCGGGGGCCTGCACAGCGACCCGCGGACCTCGCTGGAGTACGCGGCACAGAACCGAGCCATCGTGACCAAGCAGCGAGGCAGCCAGTTCGAGACCGTCGTCCGCTACGCCGTGTCCACCCTGGTGCCCAACGACAGCGGCGACGGAGAGACCAGGACGGCACGTGAGGTGGCCCGGGGCCGTGCGCACGCACTCGCGGCGAGCTTCGCCTCCTACACCGAGCACAACCACTACACCCGCCACCGCCTCCGCAACCCCGCCGCCACCCTCGACTCCCGCCGTCTGGGGCGGGGAGACCTGCTGTCGGTTCCCGAACTGGCCGCGATCGCCCATCTCCCCACTGACGCGGCCATCCCCGGTATCCACCGCGCCGGTGCTCGGGCATTGGCTCCGCCACCGGGTATCGCCGCCCCCGGCCCGGAGGCCAAACCACTCGGGACCACCGATACCGGCCAGCCACGGCCCGTCGCGCTGCGAGTGCCCGACGCACGTCACCACCTGCACGTGATCGGCGCGACCGGCTCCGGCAAGTCAACCCTGTTGGGGAACATGATCCTGGCCGACGCCGAGGCAGGCCGTGGGATCGTGCTGGTCGATCCGAAGGGCGACCTGGTGACCGATGTCCTGTCCCGTCTACCGCGCTCCGCCGCCGACCGGGTCGTGCTCTTCGACGCCGACAGCCGCTCCCGACCGCCCTGTCTTAACCCGCTCGACGGCGGTGAGACTGACCTGACCGTGGACAACCTCGTCAGCGTGTTCCGCCGTGTCTACAGCGCGTTTTGGGGACCCCGCACCGATGATGTCCTTCGCGCCGCCTGCCTGACTCTGCGCGGGCAGGAAGGCAGTGCCACTCTCGCGGACCTGCCCAAGCTGTTGTCCGACGCCGCCTTCCGCAGCCGCGTGACCGCCGGTGTCACCGACCCCGTGCTCCGAGGTTTCTGGTCCTGGTACGAGGATCTGACCGACTCGTCCCGTTCCCAGGTCATCAGCCCGCTGATGAACAAGTTGCGGGCGTTCCTCCTGCGCCCGTTCGTCCGGGACGCCATCGCCGGCGGCCGATCCACCGTGAACATGAGTGAGGTGCTCAACGGCGGGATCTGCCTCGTCCGCATCCCCAAGGGCTCCCTGGGCGAGGAAACCACCAGGCTGGTCGGTTCCCTCGTGGTCGCGCGCACCTGGCAGGACACCACCAGACGAGCACGCGTCCCGCAGCGCCTACGGCGGGACGCCAGCCTGGTCATCGACGAATGCCACAACTTCCTGAACCTGCCCTACCCGATCGAGGACATGCTCGCCGAAGCCAGGGGCTTCCGGGTCGCCATGACCCTGGCCCACCAGCACCTCGGCCAACTCCCCCGGGAACTGCGGGAAGGCATGTCCACCAACGCCCGGTCCAAAATCTTCTTCAGTGCCCCCGAAGACTCCCGCGAGCTGGCCCGCCACACCGCGCCGAGGCTGTCCGAACACGACCTCGCCCACCTCGGCGTCTACCACGCCGCTGTCCGCCTGGTCCTCCATGGTGAGGAAGCCCAGCCCTTCACCATGCTCACCCAGCCCCTGCCGCCGGCCGTGCCCGGACGCGCACGAGAGATCCGCACTGCGGCACGCCTCAGGACACGCGCCCGTGCGGCCGAGGTCACCGCCGGCAGGACCTCGCACCTCGCCAACCCGCCGGCGTACGAGGAGGTGGGGTCGCCCCCACCTGATTCGCACGACCGCGTCGGGCGTCCGGCCAGCACCGACCCCCGCCGCAACACCTGACATCGCCCGGCTGCTGTGGTCTCCCTGGTGAATGGCCGGTACTTGAACCCCTGCACTGTTCCTCTGCTGGCTGACGGACCACGTACCTTGACCTACAAGCTCTGATCTTGCTTGGCGCCATCAGAGCCGGTGGGCGCAACCTCGTCCGGGACTTCCAGAAGCCCGTAAACCACCAACGCTTCTGCACTGGAACTGTTCAGCCGCCGGAGAGCTCGGGCGGACTCGTCCAACTGTCGACTCAGTTCGTACGCATGCTGGTCGGTAACGGGCAACGTGTCCAACGCGAGGTGCAAGGCAACGTGCCGCCGTTGCAGATCAGCAACCGTACTGGACACCACTTGAGACTTGATCGGACGCATCGCAAGGGCTTTGCCCAGAGATGCGACAAGCGCCTGCGCCGGGACATAGTAGGCTTCACCATCGAGATCAAGTCCGAGTTCGTTGTCCGGCTCGAGATCTTCAACAATACTTGCAGGTAGGCCCAGGTAGTGCTTCGCAACCCAGTGTAGATCCGGCTCAGCGAGAACTCGCGCTATGGCATGCCGATCCCAGACTGCGAGCCTCTCGGTCGCGTGTTTTTCCTGCAGTGCTAGTCGCTCACCGGAAGGTATCACCTGCGCCGAGAAGTAGACGATGCGGTCGAACTCCCTATCACGCGCAAGAAGGATCTTGCGCACGTCCGAGGGGATCTTCTTCTTGTAATCACCGGTACTGCAAGCCACGGCCACACTCGCCGTTGTTGCGCGAACCGAGAACCAGGTGGCAACTTCGTGAGGGAGTGCCGTGTCGAAGGTTTCACCATCCCGACCTCCGTCCCCACCGGCCCCGACGGGTCCGGTCGCTACAAAGATGTTAGTGGCGATGCGGCGGCGAGCCACTTCAACACAGAGCTTTTCGAACCTGTGATGGTCGTTCTTCGCCGCCATCTGACTCAAGTGATACTCAAGTTGCGCAACGAACTCTGAGACATGCATGTAATCATTCTACCGATCGATCAGACTTCAGCTCCAGCCACCACACCATCAATTACACGGCCGATCACCCTAGAGTGGCCTCGGCGCGTCACCGAACCACTCCCCGCGCACTTCCTCAGTCACTAGCAGGAATCAGCAGGTAGTTCACGAACAGACTGTTCGCCACCTCGTGCAGCCAGACACGGATGACACTGTATACAACTGGCCGCCACGCAATGTCATCGCATCACCATTTCACAATGCGGATCAAGGTGAACAACACCTTCCACCACAAGGCGCCCTCAACCAGAAGACTCAAGACCCACCGCAATGGTGTAGCAGACGGCACATAGTTGGACCCAGTAATAACTGGAAGTTACAGTGAACTACCCGAAGGTCGCATCTACTGCAATTCCACCCCTTTGTTTCTTCGGAGGTGACCAGCTGATCACCAACCCCACCCGACAACGCGCGTTGCGCGGGCACAGACCCACCAGACCCACGCCTCGCGCGGCGAACACCGTGGAACACCAGACTCGCCTCGCGGGACGCCTCACACCGCGCGACAAGTGGATCACCCGGATGTTGTGGGAGCACCGTGTCCTCACCTCCCATCAGATCACCGCCATGGCCTTCCCCTCCTTCCGCTCCGGCCGGATGCGGCTACGCGAGCTCTACACCTGGGGCGTGCTCGACCGTTTCCAGCCCTTTGTCACCGTCGGGAGCGCCCCGATGCACTACGTACTGGCGCCCGCCGGAGCGGCGGTCCTCGCCGCCGAAGACGGTGTGGACGCCAAGGAGATGGGCTACCGCCACGATCGAGCCTTCGGCATCGCCCACAGCCTGCGCCTCGCCCACACGGTCGGCGTCAACGAGTGGTTCACCTCCCTGATCGACCGCGCAGTGCGCCATCACGAAGGTGAGGAGCGGATGACGTTGGCTGCGTGGTGGTCCGAGGCTCGGTGCGCACGCCACTTCGGCGACTTGGTCAAGCCCGACGGATATGGCCGCTGGCAACACGGTGGTCGGCACATCGAGTGGTTCCTCGAGTACGACTTCGGCACTGAAGTGCTGGCCAAGCTCGCCGGGAAACTGGCTGGGTACGCGGCCCTCGCTGAGGCCACCGGGATCACCACCCCCGTGCTGGTATGGCTGCCGACGTCACGACGTGAAGCCACCGCCCGCCGGGTGCTCGCCCGAACATGGCGGGAGTTGGACAACCCACTTTCGGTACCCGTCGCCACCGCCGCGGCCGAACTCCTCACTCGCGAATCAGCCAGCCCGAGCCCGGCGGACGCGGTATGGCTCCCGGTGGGCACATCCACTGGCGAGTCTCGCCTCCCCCTTGCCGAGCTACTCGACGCTTGGCCACACGTCGTCCCGCCGGTCACGCCGAGCAAGGAGACCGCCTGTGCCGCGAGTACGACAAGCTCGACGGTTCCCCCACCGCCTCCGATGCCACCAGCCCCGGTCCTCGGGAGCACCCAGGTGCGCCCGCGGGAGCGGAGGTGAGGCCGTGACCCCCAAGCTCGCCATCGCCGCCACCGCGGCCCTGCTCCTCCTCCCCATCCTGATCGCCCAGAGCGTGGGCTCGGCAACCCGTGCGCTGCTCGGCACCTCGTCCACCGCCGTCGACTGCACGGACCCAGTCGCCGACATCCCAACCGAGTACTGCCTGCTCTATCTCACCGCCGCACCCCACTGCCCAGGCCTGGACTGGACGGTGCTCGCCGCGATCGGCAAGGTTGAGACCGACCACGGCCGCTCGCCCCTTCCGGGCGTTCACCACGGTGAGAACTACGCGGGTGCCGGCGGGCCGATGCAGTTTCTCGCCGCCACCTTCGACACCGTCATCGCCCGGCACCAGATCCCGCCAGGTGGCACCTCTCCGCCCTCGCGGTACAACCCCCACGACGCCATCCACGCCGCAGCGTTCCTGCTCTGCGACGAAGGCGTCCGACAGGGCGATCTCCGAGGGGCGATCTTCGCCTACAACCGGGCGGAGTGGTACGTCGAGATGGTGTTGGAACAAGCCAGGACCTACGCCGAGGTCGCGAGGACCAGCATCGGCAGCGGTGACTGCAACGCCATCCAGGCCCCCAACGCCACTGCGCTGACCGCCCTGAACTACGCCTGCGGGCAACGAGGTTTGCCCTACGTCTGGGGCGGCAACGGGCCAGACGGCGGCGACGCGGGCTTCGACTGCTCCGGATTCACCAAAGCCGCCTATGGTGCCGCCGGCATCGCGCTCCCGCGAACCGCGCAAACCCAGTTCGACGCCGGTCCACGCGTTCCCCCCGGACACCCCTTGCTGCCGGGCGACCTCGTCTTCTACGGCAGCCCTGGCAACATCCATCACGTTGGCCTGTACCTCGGTGACGGTCTGATGATCAACGCTCCTACCTTCGGGCAGCCAGTGCAGGTAAACAATTACCGGTACAACGGCGACGACTACGCCGGAGCGACGCGTCCGACTCGATAGGGCCCGTTGTCCCGGCCCCGACCTCGGGGGGCTCCGAACCAGCACCGCACCCTCATTCCGCCCTCGGCTGCTGGCCGGCATACTGTGCGGAGGCAGTCGGTGGTGGCACGAAAGGTCAGCAGGAAAGTGAATGAGAATCGGCCCTGACGCCCGTAACGCCGCAGGTCAGGAAGTGTCGTCCCCGCGCACGCGGGGCTGTTCCGGCCAGTTCGACGTCCTCGCCGAGGTGTGGCCGGTCGTCCCCGCGCACGCGGGGCTGTTCCGTGGATCTCGATGCCTCGCGGCGGGTGGGTGCGGGTCGTCCCCGCGCACGCGGGGCTGTTCCCTCGGAGCCCTCTGGACCGCCCCGGTGGTGTTGGAGGCCGTGCCTCCCACGCTCGTGTGCGTTCAGACCGCTGTGGCCTGTCGCCAGTGTCGTTCCTCGTACTCCAACGGTGGCCTATTCCCACACCAACTATGCAGCCTGTGGTGATTGTACCAGTGAATCCACTCCGCAGTAGCAGCGCGGACGTCCGCAACCCCCTTCCACGGGCCTTTCCGGTAAATCAGCTCCTTCTTGTACAACGCGTTGACCGACTCCGCCAGCGCATTATCGTAGGAATCACCCCGACGCCCAACCGACCGCGCGATCCCCGACCGGCTCAACCGCTGACTGTAACGCAACGCCGTGTACTGCACCCCCCGGTCGGAATGAGCCACCAAACCAGGAGACAGACGACTCCTCCGCGCCCACAGCGCCATATCCAACGCATCCAACGCCAGCGACGTATCAGCGGTATCCGACACCTGCCACCCCACAATCGCCCGCGAGAACGCGTCCACGACCAACGCCGAATACACGAACCGACTCTCCCCGAGCCGAACGTAGGTCAGATCCGTGACCCACAACCGGTTCGGCCTCGGTGCCCGGAACACCCGCTCGACCAGGTCACCGGGCTGGCCCTCGACCTGCCCGGGCAGCATCGACCGCGGCCGGCGGGACCGGGTGACCAGCCCGGTCATGGCCTCGGACCGCATCAGCCGTTCCACGGTGCAGCGGGCCACGGTCACGCCTTGGCGGTGCAGTGCCGCCCAGATCTTGCGTGCCCCGTAGAGCCGGTGCGAGTCCTCCCAAATCCGGCGGATCACCGCAACGAGTTCCCGGTCGCGGCGGTGCCGGGCGGAGGGGTTCGTCCGTCGGTTGCGAATCGCGTAGTAGGTGGACACGCTCAGCCCTACTGTGCGGCAGGATACTTCCACGGGGAACCGGTCCCGGTGGTGGTCGACGAACTCGGTCAGCTCGGTGGGCGGGGGTCCATCTCCCGGGCGAAAAAAGCCGAGGCAGCCTTGAGGATTTCGTTGGATCGGCGGAGTTCGGCGTTTTCCCGTTCCAGCCGTGCGATCCGGTCCCGGTCCGACTCCCCGGTATTCGTGGAGTCCGCCGAGCCGGTGTGGGTGCTGGGTTCACCGCTGCGGACCCAGTACCGCAAGGCCTCGGGGTGCACTCCGAGTTGGTCGGCTACCCGGGCGATGGCTCCACGTCCGGGTCCCCACTGCCCCTCCAGTTCACGGACCATCTCCACCGCGCGTCGCCGCAACTCCTGGGGGTATTTCTTCGCGGAACCCATGCTCCTCATCCTTCCTGGGGTGCAGGGCCTCCAACAAACCCAGTACGGTCCACCGCGTGAGGACCGGCTCACCCCCGCTTGCGCGGGGCAGACGTGGCCGGCGTGATGATCGCCGGGACGTCGTGCGGCTCACCCCCGCTTGCGCGGGGCAGACGTCAGCCGGGTGGTGATCCACGCGATCGCCTGCGGCTCACCCCCGCTTGCGCGGGGCAGACTACGCGTTGACCAGGGGCGTGATGATGTGTTCCGGCTCACCCCCGCTTGCGCGGGGCAGACTCGTTCAGGCGCGGAGGGTGACCCTGGGCATGCGGCTCACCCCCGCTTGCGCGGGGCAGACGGGTCGGCCGGGGGCCAGGCCACCTCGGTCCGCGGCTCACCCCCGCTTGCGCGGGGCAGACGGAGTCCGCGCCAGTCGTCCACCGCCGTCACCGGCTCACCCCCGCTTGCGCGGGGCAGACCCTTGCCGACCTGCACTGATGTTAGCGCGTGACCATTTTGTGATTTTCTGTTGGTGTGGCTCCGCGAAGTCGTACGAACGGGGTAGGTCCCGCTGCTCGCCCCAGCGGAGGACGACCGGCTTCGTCGCGGCTCAGCAGATCAGCCGCGATGCGTTTGCGCGCCTGCGTCACGTTCCCCTCGGCCAGGGAGCCGACACGCTTCTCCTCGTCGGTCATGGGCGTTCTCATCCGTGGCCCGGTCGGTGTCCGTCGCCCGGGCCAGCGGGGCGGCTCCGTCGGTCCGAGGCGCGCCGTCGCAGCACCGGGATGGCGGCGATCTTCTCGGCGGGAAGCCGCTCCCACATCAGGCCCGCCGGGCGTCGCCTCGGACCGCATTCGATCACCTGCTCGGGGGTGACGATCAGATCCACACTGAAGTCGTGGTCCGACTCGGGAAGGTCCTCGTCGACGACCTGGAGGGCATGCACGGTGGTCGCGATCACGGTTTCAGGGCCGATCCGCCCCGCTTCCCGCAGCAGCGCCACCTCCAGGTCCGAATAGCCTGCTCCCTTGCCCAGGCGAACCCCGCGCCGGTTCACCGCGACACTGCCGCAGACCACCAGGTCGACGGGCCGGACCTCGTCCACGTCCACCGTGGGGGCGAGGGCGATGGCACGGTGGCTGTCGGCTGCCTGTTCCGCAGGCACCTCGAGTTGTGCGGGGTCGAGCAGGCAGAAGGGGCGTTCCCGCGCCAGCTTCGGAACAGCCATGTACACGAGCTTGCCGTCCCGGAGAGCGCGAGCGCGCACGGCACGCTGGGCCCTGTCGGGCACGGTCGGGCCCTGTCGGGATGGCCGGTGGGTGATGGTCCTGTTCGGCCTTGGCCTGTGCTCGTTGCGGATCCCCGTCTCCTGGAGTTCCTGATGTCATGAGGTCCGTAGCTCACGAGGTCCTGGCCTCGGGGTCCGGCATGGCGTCGGTTCCTGGGAGTGGTGCCGTTCGGGGCTGGGGTTGTGGTTCGTCGGTGGCCTGGGGTCGGGATGCCGGTGGTTGCCCTGTGCTGTGGCTGCTGCCGTGTTGAGCAGGGGGAGTGGCCTGCCGTTGTCGGTGTCGGGCAGGCCGGCGGGGATGACAGGGCCGGTCCGGCCATTGGGGCGCAGTCCGGCGGCCGCCCCCGCCGGCGCTCGCCGGTCGTCGCGGCCGCCGGTCTGGTGTCGAATGAACGAGGAGTCCCTGCGGTGCGCGTGTGGTGACGTCGCGTGGTGTGCCCGTCGGTTATGGAAGCACCGGCCGTGTCCACCATGCCGGTGTGGTTGATTCCCCGGTCCGCGCGACGATCCGAACGCGGTTAGAGCGCGGCGGGCCCGAGTGGGAGTTGCGTGATCCACCGCAGGCCGGGACGTCCCACTGTTCGTTGTCGAAACCGCGCATGGTCGGGCTACGGACGCAGGAGCGCGAGTACGGCGGCGTGGTAGATCGCCTGGATGGTGGGGATGGTGTCCAGGCGGATTCGTTCGTCGGTGCCGTGTAGGCCGACGTAGTCGACGCCGAAGCCCGCGGTGGCGGGGATGTTCAGGCCGGCGAGGTAGTTGCCGATGTTGGACGGGCCGGCGATCTTGGGCTCGACCTCGACGCCGACCGCTGTGGCGGCGTCGAGGATGGCGGCGCGCAGTCGGGAGTCTTCGGCGAGGGCGAACGCGGGCCAGCGAGTGTCGACCTGGATGAGGGTCGGATGCGTTCCGGGCCACGCATGGTCGACTTGGGCGACGAGGTGTTTCAGCAGTCGGGCGGCGTCCTCGTCGTCGAAGTCGCGGGTAGTGCGGATATCGACGTGGAGGGTGCACAGGTCCGGGGTGACCGAGTAGCCCTGGCCTCCCTCGATCGCGGTCACGGTCAGCTTGCCGGCCATCGGGAATTCGGAGCTGGCGCTGTCGGCGAGCTCAGCCGCGGAGAGCACCCGGACCAGGTTGGCGGCCTTCTCGATGGCGCTCGGAGTGGTTTTGCTACCGCCGGAGTGCGAGGCCACGCCGTGCACGTGCAGTGTGGCGCGGTGCACGCCGCGTCCGCCGACGACGAGTTTGTCCATGCCGGGGTAGCCGATCATCACGCCGGCCACGTCGTCGGGTGCGTCCGGGCCCTCGAAGTAGCGTTTCGCCCCGCCGAAGGCCCCGGTGTGCTCGTCGACGTCGAACAGCAGTACCAGGCTGCCGCGCAGCTGGTCGGTCATGGTGGCGAGCCGGGTGGCGACGTGGCAGAAGATCGCGGCGCCGGATTTGGAGTCGGCGCTGCCGCGTCCGTAGAGCCAACCGTCGACGATGGTCGCGGAGGTCGGCGGATGGGTCCAGGCGGCCTCGTCGCCGAAGGGCGCGGTGTCCAGACAGGCGTCGAGCACCCAGCGGGGGCCGGGATGCACTCCGCGGATCTCGCAGGTCAGACCGACGGTGGCGCCGGCCTTGTCCCTGAGCACGGTGACGACGAGGTTGCGCTGTTCCAGCCAGCCACTCAGCCGGTTGAGCACCGGCTCGTACGGGTCGACACCGCCTCGGCTGGGGATGGCGACCAGTTCACGGGTCAGGGCGATGACCGACTCGTGGTCCTCGGTAGCCGCGGCCAACACGTCGCGCTCACCGCCGTGGTTGATCATGTTCACGACCGGCGCCTCCCCTCACCCACGCTCTGCTGGGCTCGTCTCTGGCGTCTAGCTTCGCATCTGCCGGACGGCATCCCCGGCAGTTCCCGTTCTTGAAGCGGATGCTGGAGCAGTACCTGTTTGACTACCTGGCCTTCGTCGACCACGACGGATGCGACGTGCCGGCGCCGAGCACTTCGCGCCGCAGCGGGAGGACGAGACCAACGAGCAGTACCAGCAGCCCCGTGAGGCCATCCGCCTGCTCAAGGAGACGCAAGCCGCAGCCGCGGGGCGCCGGGTGGTCGTGGCGGGCGGGCCTTGCCCGCTCCAGGTTCCCTGCGGCGCGGGGCGGACCGATCCGGGGAGCGTTGGCGAATGCCCGGGTCGCCCAGGTTTCCTGCGGCGCGGGGCGGACCCCTTTCCGACCTGCACCGCTGTTAGCGCGTGACCTTTTCGTGATGTCTTGTTGGTGTAGTTTCGCGAAGTCGGCTGTGCGGGTAGGTCACGTCGGTGCCGTCCACTTGTCCCTTTCGATGGGCTGGTCCCTGGTCCGGGGCTGCGTCACGGAGCTGTCAGAGTCACTCGAGGTAGTCCGTGAATCCAGCCTCAAGGGCGCGGTGGGCACGGGTCAGCCGCCGCCACGAAGGAAAACTATGCACACCACTACTACATCGCTGGACGCGTTTGCGTGTGGAAATGGCCGAGAGGATCCGGAAGGCGGGACACGCACAACGCGGCGAGGTCGAGCGGCCGCACTATCGAACCATCGAGCACGGCACATGCGTCGTGGTCGTCCCCACCCGCTGTCCGATTGGCCTGCATGTGCTGGCCAACGTCGGCTACCGCATCTACGGAGCCGATCAGACGTTGCACATCGACTGCGAAGCCTGCGAGGCCTGCGACGCCGGGCACGACCACGGGTGGTCACTAACGATCAATGGCCAACAGGCGGCATCCGCCGAGTTCGACGACGGTCCCTACATCGAGCTCCTCAAGAACCTGGCCCGATGTCAATAAGCTGTGTACTCATCGCGGCCACGTCTGCCGGCCACCGGTCAGCTCCGAACCACCTCCGCATGCCTGCTCGCGCCTCCTTCCGTAGCCTCGTGTCGCACCGAGCCCGAACGTCCACCCCACGGTAAACAGGTGAGAGCCGGCTGCCGCTTCACACGGCGGAACGAGGCTTGTGTCGGCCAATGCGAAGGTGCTGAAGGGAGTGGGCTGCGGTGGCGCCGAAGGGACCACAAAATTCGTTCAACTTGCTGATCGGCGACTACCTTCGCGTCACTACTGATCGTCCGGCGGTGTCGGGCCGGGGCGCGGACGAGGGCTTCGCCCGCATTGAACGTATTGAACATCTCGCCGAAGACCTTGCGCGGGAGGTTTTCACGCGCGAGTCCGTCGACTTTGGCCCGGTGCCGGTGGTGTGGTGTCACGGCATTCCCGGTCCGCTGGTGCTGCGTGGTGGTGACGTGCACGTTCTCGATCACGCTAACCCCGGCCGTGTTCGCCACGATGAAGCGCACCCGTGGTGGCCGCCCCCCGAGAAGGTCCTCCTGCGGGGCGCCGTAGCCGCGGGCCACGAGCCCTACCGGTGGCGCCGTGAACCCATACCGTGGACCGGGCAAGTCACCTGGGCGGACGCAGACTGGCCGCCCCGTGCGCCGTATCGGGCGACCGGGTTCACCAAGTCCGCTGCGGCTTTGCTCGTGGGGGACTATCTGCGGATCCATCGCGATCGCTGGCCTGAGTGCGACCAGGATGTCGACGAGGGCTTCGCCCGAGTCGAGCACCTGCGTTTGCTCAACCCCGAGCTGACGCAGCATCTGTTCGTCGACTCGGTCTGGGGTGGCATCGTCGTCGTGGCCAGCGTGTACGGGCTGCCCGGCGTGCTGATGCTGCGCGGCGAGGACACGGTCGAGGTCCAGGCAGTGCCCAATCCCGAGCGAGCCGCCTGGGAGGCCCGCAACCGGTGGTCGGGCCAGCCGTCGATTGTGTTCATCGACAGCCACGCGCCCACCGACGCCGAGCGGCAGGCCGCCGAGGCGATCGATGCGGCTTGCCGACCGCAGACCGACGAGGCCGACTGGTATCCGAGCCGGTTCAGCGATCCCTTTCAGCGCCGGCTGGCGCTGGAGTCCCGCTACGGGCTGCGCACCGTGCCGTTGTCAGCGTTGCCCTGGCCACATGGCCAGTCCAACTGCCGGATGGGCCGCATCGCCGACACCTACAAGGCGATCGTGGCAGACGAGCAGACCGCCCACGCCGCAGCTTTCCTGTCGGCGGAAGGCCGCGAGACGATGTCTTCCTGCTCGTACCATCAGCCCGATTGGCCGCGCCTGGTCCGCATCCTCACCGAAATCCTTGACACCGCCGACGGGCACGACCCTCAGCCACAGCGGCACTCGGACTACGTCCTGCTCTCGGCCGAAGACAAGCAGTGGTTGCGGACCTTGCTGATCGAGCCGATCGAATGGGACGACCGCGACCAGATGCTGACCAATGGCCAGCACCGCCTCTGCGCCCTGCGCGCCGCCGAAGTGCAGCACTGCCCGGTCAGGGGGCGCTACCTACCCGACACCACCCACGGTGCCGTGATCCCTGCCGCCGACCATGCCCGAGCCACGATACGCGTGAGCTGGCAGGACTACGCCGCTGCACGGCGGTGGCCTCGATGGGCCGGCACCCTGCTTGACAAGCTTCCGTCCGCGATCCAGATGCGCCTGCTCGCACGGGGCCGGCGTGTTCGTCGATCACCTTTCTTGTGACCACGGCCAGCGGGACTAGCTGCTGTCCGAATTGACCGTTCCGGGGTGACATCGCTCGTTTGTGTTACGGCCTTCGTGGTTACCGCCGCTGGTTGTGACTCCACAACCGTCCGCTGACCGTTCGCGTACCGCGCTGGATCTGGTCGCCGAGGCGATCGCCCGGCTGCAGACGACAGACCCGAGTGACACGGAGGCGTCATTGCTGGCGGCATGGCATGGTTTCGGCACCGCCAAGGCGGCTAACCAGTTCCTTGCCCGAAACAACGTCGATGACGCGGTACTGGCCCCGAACGCCGGCCGGTGATGGCGGCCGTGGCCGTGCTGCTGCGTGAGGCTCCGTCACTGCCCTATACCGACAAGGTCGTCGAGACCGTGGATGGCCTGGTTCCCGACGGCTTCCAGATTCCCGCCGATGACCGGACGATCGTCTACCGCGACCCAGACCAGCCGCTCGATGAGTCAGCAGCGGGGATCGTGCGGTGGAGCATCCACGCGTTGCCGCTGAAGTTGCACACGCTGCTGCCACAGGCAGCCGAGCACGCCGAGCACCCTGCTGACCGGGTCGCGTGCGAGCACGGCATCCGGCTCACCTACGAGCTCGAACGCTGCTGGGAAGGACGGCTGAGCTCCTTCCTCAACAGCTCCCGCGACCTGAGCGCACCGGGTCGACCTTGCAGGGAGTCGGGCAAAAACACCAGGCACAAGCGCTCAAAGAACACGAAGAAGAGGGCCTGACCACCGATGCTGCCCACGGACCGGCTGGTCCTCATCAACTTGGAGAACGTGGTCGGCTTCCGGTCAGAGCCCCGCACCCTGCGCGCCCGGATCACCGCCCTGCTCGATGCCGCCGGACCGTGCCATCACGCCGTCGCGGCATATGCCGCCGAGGATGCCGAGGACGACCTCACGGCCTCGGCGCTCGCCTGCCTGAACGTCGCGCCTCTCCGCCGTGTCGCCGGGCCCGGACGCTGCGGAAACCGCGCTCCTGGCGCACGCGAGACGGATGCAGGCCGAGGGGTGCGTGCTGTTCACGGTTTGCTCCAGTGATCGCGCTTTCGCTGCGTTGACCGACGTGGAGTCCGCCCAGGTCGACGTGCTGACCTGGGAGGGACAACCGGTGAGCTTGAAACTCGAACAGGTGGTCAATCATGTTCGCCGGTTGCCCCGGCCGTGTGCCGAAGGGGCCACCGCCGAGCCCACGATGGTCACGGCGCTACCGGGTGATGCGCCTCCGATGCCCTATCGACAGGGGCGAACGGCGCGCCAGCCGCTGGGCAGATTGACTGCTGGATTGGACACTGGCGTCGGTATCGCGCTAGGGCACCGCCTAGCCGATGTGGTGCTGTCACGGCGAGGCAGATGCTTTTGACCGCGCGAGTCGGGAGGCCAATTTCACCGACTCGGATCTCATGGCGCACGACTCCGCAGACGGCGGATCTGTTCCAGCTGCTATCCCGCATCCGTTACATACCACATCGGTTACAGAGGGTCCCCGAGTGTAACGGGTGGTCGCACCGGCCCGACGTGGTTGGTGACTTGATCACGGGCCGGAACCTTGTGGTCCATGATCATGCTGGCGGCCGTTCTGGTGAAGGTCGTCCGGTAGAGTAGCGGTGCTTCTGGGGGGCATGCCAGGTTGGACGAGATGGCTACCGGTGCAGAGTCCGCAGGTACAGAGGGTCGCCCTGCTGCGACGCGAACTCAGCACGCCATTCGGTTGCTAGTTCTGCTCGATGGATGCGGTACGCCGACCGTAGATGGAGATCCGCCCGGAACGGTCAAGTCGGTACGAAGCGAGCTGAGGCTCCAGGCGATGGACTTCTGGCTGCGAAACCCGGACTATCTCGCCGACGAGCTGGTGTCGCTGGTGGAAGCTGGCACAGCCGACGCTGGTCACCTGAACACAGCGCGTTCGCTCTTGGACGATCCAGAGCCTGACCTGCGCTGGTACCCGATGCCGCGCTGGTTCTTCGGCGCATACGAGCAGCTCGATGACGCGTTCTCCATCCTCGAAACGTACGGCCTCGCCACATTGCGCCGTACCGGGCAGCCAGGCAAAAAGAGCAAACGCAACCAGTTCTTCCTGACGCAGGCCGGGGCCGCCGCGGTCGCTGAGCTTGCGAAGGATCCGACTCTGGGCTGGTACGCCAAGCAGGTGAAGCTGGTCGCGTTGGTCGCGGGGGACGACGGTGGGCAGGTCCTCAAGGACCGGCAATACCGGCAGGCCACGTATGCAGGGACCGACCTAGGGGTGGCCATCGCGCCGATCGCGCCGAAGGTGCGTGAACGGCTGGACGCGCTGAGCGTCGTCGCATCGGTACCGGCTGCTGGAGAAGCCGGCCAGGAAGGGGACCAGACTTGAGTGCTCTCGGCAAGGAGGTTGTTGACGTCCTGGCCAGGCGGCGGGCAGGCGGTTCGCTAAGCCTCACTGTCGACGGGGTCGACAAGATTCTCAGCGGGCTTGGCGTCCCGCTCGGCGGCACCAAGGCAGTTCCCGTGCCCCTACGCGCCACCCGGATGCACTTCAGCGGGACGAAGTGGCTCAAACCGGATCACCCCGATGCTCATGGACACCCGTTGGTCGAGGTAGCCAACCTCCCTGAGTGGATCCGACCGGTCGTCGACAAGCGCTCACCCGCAGCGATCTCGGCCGGAGAGGGCGAGGCGCCGGAGGTCGACGAGCAGGCAGGACTGAAGGCGCGGGTCCCATTTCACTTCGAATGGTCGCCGCAGCCCGGCGTCAACGGGATTGGCTCGGGCAGGAACCTACGCGGCAAGTCAACCCTCCTGAACGTTCTCATGTGGTCGCTGACCGGCCGGTGTCCGCAGTTCCAGAACGATGTCCGCAGCTGGATCGAGCACGTCGAAGTCGATTGGCAGGTGGGCCCCGAGCGGCTGCGGGTTGCATTCGATGCGGTGGACGGGGTGGCCACCGGGCAAGTGATCAGGATCAGAGGGGTGGACTCGGACGCCAGATCCACGGTCCTCGGGCAGTTCGACGGCGCAGACTTCGAGGGCGTCATGGGCTCGCTGATGATGACTCGGCTGAGGTTGGAAAACATCCCGGTCTGGACGGACACGGCGGCTCGGGTGCACGCGTGGCCCGCGTACTCCAGTTCGTTCGTGGTCCGAGCGAACCAGCTCGATCCGATCGTCGGCAACGAGCAGACCATCGGCCTCCGAATGATGCAGATGTTCATCGGTACGGACTGGGCACCGGTGCAGGCTGCCGCAAGGACGGCGCGGCGCGGCATGGACACGGCACGAGACGCCGCGAAGGGCAAGGCGCAGGCGGCTGGCGAGGCGGTGGAGGCGAGCCGAATCGCGGCGGAGAAGCAGGTCCAGGATCTCCGAACGAAGATCGGGAAGCTGCCCGCCTGGACGCCGGACATGCAGGTGGTGCTCGACGTCGCGACCCGCGCATCCGACCTCGCACGAGAGGTTCACAGGCTTGAGGCGAAGCTGATCGCGCAGACTTCGCTCGCCGGAACAGCACGTCAACAGCTCAAGGCGGTGAAGGCTCGGGTGCACACCAGCTACGAGGACGCGCTCGCGGCCAGGTTCTTCCATCACATGCGTCCGTCGGTGTGCCCACGTTGCGCTGCGCAGGTGACTCCGGAGCGACAGGCGGCGGAACCGGACAAACACGAGTGTTCGGTGTGCACCAGTGAACTGAACCTGGAGGCCCTCCAGTCTGATGTCATCGTGGCCGCGTCCGCACCAGACGAGTTCGTGGCCGGCCTGGTCGCGAGAACGTCCAGAAGTGACGGCGACGACGCGGATGCCGAAGAAGGTCCCCTGGACGAAGTTGAAGCGGCGCAGGCCGCAGTGGCCGCGGCCGAAGCCGTGGTGGCGGAGTTGACTGCCGAGATCGCGGCGCTGACGACGGAGCGGGACGAGGCCGCGGCGCGGGTAAAGGTGGGGAGCGAACTTCTTACGGCTGCGGGTAAGCGTCGCGTGCTCGAACTCGACTTGGCCCGCGCCGAAGGCGCCCTGGGGGCGCTGACCCTGTCAAGCGACCCGGCGACGGTTGACCCGGTCGATCCGGTGCACCTCGCCGTCGTGGCAGCCGCCGAGCAGGTGCTGAAGAAGTGGGTGAAGAACGACCAGGACCCGATGCTGGTCCAGATCTCCGCCGACATCGAACGCCTGACGCAGAGCTTCGGCGCCGACAACCTCAGCGACTTCAGCCTCAGCGGCGCAGCGAACCTGACGCTCCTCGAAAACGGCGTCAGCCAGACCTACTCCGGGCTTACAGCCGGCGAGAAGCTGCGGGTCAAGATCGCGACCGCCATCGCCCTCATCCGGCACGGTTACGTCGAGGGGATCGGCCGCCACCCCGGGTTCCTCGTCCTGGACTCGCCGTCCGCCGAGGAAATGCCGGAGGAGGACCTCGCCACCATGGTCAGGGCATTGCGGGACGTCGCTGGCGAGGCCGAGATGCAGATCTTCGTCGCTACCCGCAACGCAGCCCCGCTCGTCGATCTACTTCCGCATGCCAGTCGGGTTGTCGCGGAGGGTAACGCCTACGTTTGGTGAGAAGCTGCACGGTAATTGCTGACGAGAGGAACGCCATGAGCGGCAGTGCGGCCGTCGAGCTGGAAGGGGATCTCGCCGCGCTCCTTTCGGCAAGCGCGGGTGGCCCGCCGGTCGAGGGCGCTTTCGCGACGCTTGGCGGCTGGGACCGACTGGCTCGGGAAGCAGCTGACCTTGCCGACAGCCCGGTGCTTCCGCCGCTCGTCCACCTGGTCGCGCACGAGGCAGCCAAGTTTGGCAGCCGAACCGAGAGCTATCCGACAGCTTTGCGCCGCGTATCAGCTGCGGTCACCTCCACCACGAGTCCGGCCATCCTCACCGACAGCCTGGAGGCTCTGCTCACCAGTGGACCCGCGCTGAACGAGGTCGGCGCGGTTCTGGCCAAGGCCCTGGAGGATGCTGTCCAGGAATTCCTTGACTTGCCGGACCCGGACACCCGTGCCGCCCTGAGAACGGCAAGCGCCCTGGAGGCCCGCACCCGACTTGCCCTGTGCGAGATCGGATCGTCATTCGCGCTGCTGGCTCTTCTGGAGCGTTTCGATGCACCGATGCCCAAGCCGCTCGGCACCGCGGTTGTCCGCGCCGTCGGTGTCGCCGTCGACTGCTGGCCACACGCCGCGAGCCTCGCCGGCGTTGTCCGCCTCGTCGCTGGCATCGACCCCCCGGCCGGCCGGCCGCGCCCAGGTGCCGACCCCGAGGACGTCGCCTCCGACGCCGCATGGGTGCTGGCGGGTATCGAACTGGTCAGCGCACTCCGCGCCGCGGACCTGCCGCTCATGCTGAATAACCTCGAAGCCTCCGCAAGATACTTGCAGGTCGCCTGGGACACCTACGAGCGTGAGGACGCGAGCATCCTCCTGACTGTAGTCGAAGTGCTGTGTGCGCTCCTCGACGAGTCCTCGCCGAGGCTGCACGTGGCCGCCCTGTCGACCCCTCGGCTAGAACCACGCGCATTGGCCGACCTAGCTGAGCGGATTCGCCGGCTCAACGTGACGTCGATTGGGCTGAACCACTGGTACGGGGATCCGAAGCGAGCAGCGCTGCTGGCGTGGACTCAACTGGCCGACGACCTGGGCAGGCTCCGGGAAGAGTTTGAACGGGATAGCTTCTACAAGGCCGAGGTCGTTGTCGACGACCTACTCCAGATCTACCTGGGCTCGCGCTCCGCGGCTGTCGTCTCTCACAAGGAGGACATTGACGGCCTGCTCAGGCTCGTTCAGCCGGTCATCGAGTCGGGGTTTGCCAGGACGGCGGGCCTGCTGTGCAACCTCGAAGATCACACCCACGCCTTGGAGCAGGAAGCCGCGACCGCGGCGGGCGACCGTGAACGCGAGGTCACCGAGAAGCTCGCCGCCGCGCAAACGGTCCTTCAAGCGGCGAAGGCACAAGCATTGGCCGGTGCAGGGCCGGGAAAAGGCGATAGCGGCACGGCGACCGCGTCGCTGCCGCAACCCCTCAACCAACTCGTCCTGCCCGGATCCGCGGCAGCGATCGAACTTGCCGAGAAAGTGTCGCCCGAGACCCTCGCTGAACTCGCCAAAGCGGTCAGCGACAAAACCATCGGCAGGCACAGCCTCAACCTGATCGAGGCCGAGGTGTACTCCGCGATCCGCTCGTGTTTGGAGACGAGCCCCGACTACGTCGGGGAGCCGAAGGAGGCAGTGGACGACGTTCTTAGGGTGATCATCCAGTTCGTCAGCTCACGGACCAATGCCCAATCGGACCTGTACCCGTACTTGTTCGACCCGAAGGCCGTCGAAGACCACATCCACAAGGACCTCCTCAGCTACTTGGAGTCCAGTAGCCTCGGCGCGATCGCCGAGTTCGAGGTTCAGCACGTCGGCGGCGGCCGAATCGACCTGCGGCTCAAGTTCAGCGGATTCAGCATCTGCATCGAGATGAAGGTCGATTCGATGAAGCAGCCCTTGAGTGACAAGCAGGCGTACCTCAAGCAGGTGGTCACATATCAGACCACGGATATCCGAATCGGATTCCTGGTTTCACTGCGCCACAAGGCGTTCGATCCCACCGGGGCTTCGCCACACCTGAGCGCGCTCATCGGGCATACGGTGTTCGACGTGCCCGGTGACGCGGTCCCGAGGCACATCGTCACCGTAGGCGTTCCTGGCAGCCGGACCAAACCGTCGGACATGAAGTAGGGCCGGTTCGTTCCCAGCTGATGGAACCGGTCGCGCAGATTCGGCCGGAGGCAGCCACGCACGGTGGCAGCCGCATCACGCGGCCACGGTTGCGTCAGCGTTCTGGAACCCGCGCGTGCGTTGCTCGTCTCCTCGATCGGGAGCACCATTCGCTTCGAACTCTGCGCGAACGATCTTGACGAGTTGCCGAGCTGACGTGGCACCGATCCTCAGCCGAACACGTTGCGCGTCAGCGGATATCGGCCTTTGGTGGGTCGCCCGGCGAGCGGTGTCCTGCTGCCGCGCCTGTTTCAGGAGGATCTCCAACGGACGGCTGCGGGGCGCCCGCTGATCGAGTTTCGACGGATTCACATCCCTACGATCACCCCAGATTGCTCCGGAGTGGCCACCAATTCCTTGGCTTCGACGCTTATTGTCTCGGCGGCGGTGACGCTGTCGTCGCCACCGGCGGCAGCCTCGGGCGGATAGGTAGTGCCGATCGCCTGCAAGAAGCCTGGTCCAACCTCCGTCCAGCCGATCAAGAGAAGAGGTCCGACAGCATCGAACGCCGCCCGCTCGCCCCCGCTTGCGCGGAGCAGACCCCTTGCCGAACTGCACTGATGTTAGCGCGTTACCATTTTGTGATTTTCTGTTGGTGTGGCTCCGCGAAGCCGTGCGAATGGGTGGGTCACGCTGCTCGCCATCGGCAGAGTACGACCGTCGTCGTCGCGGATCAGCAGGTCAACGGCCACGCGCTTGCGGGCCTGCCTTGCGTTCCCCTCGGCCAGGTAGGCGAAACGCTTTTCGTTGTTGATCATGACGTTCTCGTCTAGCCGTGTCGGTGTCCGTCGCCTGGGCGAGTGGAGCGGCTCCGTCGGTCCGCGGCGCGTCGTCGCAGCACCGGGATGGCGGCGATCTTCTCGGCGGGAAGCCGCTCCCACATCAGGCCCGCCGGGCGTCGCCTCGGGCCGCATTCGATCACCTGCTCGGGGGTGACGATCAGGTCCACACTGAAGTCGTGGTCCGACTCGGGAAGGTCCTCGTCGACGACCTGAAGGGGATGCACGGTGGTCGCGATCACGGTCTCGGGGCCGATCCGCCCCGCTTCCCGCAGCAGCGCCACCTCCAGGTCCGAATAGCCTGCTCCCTTGCCCAGGCGAACCCCGCGCCGGTTCACCGCGACACTGCCGCAGACCACCAGGTCGACGGGCCGGACCTCGTCCACGTCCACCGTGGGGGCGAGGGCGATGGCACGGTGGCTGTCGGCTGCCTGTTCCGGGGGCACCTCGAGTTGTGCGGGGTCGAGCAGGCAGAAGGGGCGTTCCCGCGCCAGCTTCGGAACAGCCATGTACACGAGCTTGCCGTCCCGGAGAGCGCGAGCGCGCACGGCACGCTGGGCCTTGTCGGGCACGGTCTTGATGACGTGGGCGGACTTCCACACGGGCAGTTCCGCGAGGCGGTCGGCGGCGGCCCCGGCGGAGATGAAGTTCGGGATCCGGCCGTGCACGTCGGGGTCGTGCACGGCCGCGGCCGCCGCCAGGCGGTCCCACACGCGCGCACGTGCCTCGTCCTTCAGGTCGTCCAGCGGATCGCTCATCGGAACTCCTCCTCACGCGGCCGTCATCAGGGATAGCAGGCGATCGTGCACATCTTGGACGAAAGCCTCCTCCCGCCAGCGTCGGAGCTCCCGGGCAGCGTCGAAGGCGATGTTCATGGCGCCCCCACCGCGTGTGGCCTCAAGGAGATCGATGGCCTCGTGCAGGATGGTCGTGCCGGCTTCCGGGTCACCCTGCCGCACGTGAGCGAGCGACAGGTTGCTCAGGGTGATGGCTCGCGACTTGCTGGTCCGTCGGGTCGTGTTCGCCGCCTTCTCCAGGAACTGTTGAGCGCGGGCGTGTTCCCCGAGGAAGAGGTAGCAGGACCCCGCGAGCCGGGTGAACTGGCTTTCCGAGAACAGGAAGAAGGCTGGATCTCCATGCACTACGCGATCAAAGTGCGCCTCAGCCCGTCCGAGTGACGTCTCGCAGTCGCGCAAGTCGCCGAGCATCGCGTGCGCTTCGGCGTGGTGGAGCAATGCCAACCCGCACAGGACGGAGCTGGTAGTCGCCGTCAGGTCCGCGACACGGCCTGTGAGTAGCAGGCCAGCACGAGGATCGCGATCGCCGTAGAGGGTGAGGTAGCTCGCTCGCAGCAACGCGTGCCCTTCCGCCGTCACGTCTCCGAGTTCACGGGCTGCCGCCGATGCCTGCTCGAAGTAGGCGCGCGCTCTCTGTTGGTCACGTCGTTGGGAAGCGTCCCACACCAACTGTCCCACGAGAGTGGCTGCTTCCGCCTCCACTGCCTTCAACTCGCGGCGGACACGTCCGTCGGTCGCGTCCCGGGCGAGGAAGGATATCTGGCTGAGGGTGGGGGCGGCATCGGCCAGTAGGGGTATGGAGGGCGCGTTGTCGTAACGGGCATCGAGCGCGTGCACTTCCTGACGAAGATGGGCGACGGCGACAAGGTCGACCGTGACGGGCCGCTGCAGCACACGGCTCAGACGCCCGGGCTCGGGTGATGGGCGTAGCGGTTCGTCCAGGTACTGTTCCAACAGTTCGACTGGAATTTTCAGTTTCTTGGCGACGTCAGCCTGATTCCACGGCTGAGGCGACTGCACTCCCCGTTCCCAGCGAGCGACTGTAGACCGGTCGATACCCAGCGCGGTAGCGAACGTCTCCTGGGTGTATCCCAAGGCGGCTCGCCGTCGAGCCAGGCTCTCACGCCGCGTCACCATAGCCAGTCTCCCGCTTCATGTCGCACCTGTCCGCCCCCGATCGTGTCGCCGGTTCTCTTCGTGGTCAAGCTACGTGCCCTGGTAGCCATCGTGACCCTAATGGTTGGCTACGGGGCCAAACTCGACCCACGTTATCGGATACTGGTGAAGTACCCGCTGCCGCTCCTTGGTCGCGATGATCGCACCGTCACCCCGTGTGCTGGCCTCGCCCCAGGGATTTCCTGCTACGGCGCCAGAATCCCGGGCAGTGGCCATCGTCGCCCCCAGGGCGCCCCCCAAGCGCCACATGCTCGCTCTGGTTCAACTCCAAGCCGAGGTTTATCTTCATCAACGGGACGATGCAGGTCACCGAAAAGCACCAAGGAAATGGTACGGCCACCTCCAGGATTGAAACAGGACTTACGGGTTGCACGCGGCCAGGGTTTCCCAGAATCGGAGCAGGAAATGACGATCCATCACACACTCGCGGAGGCGGCCCGGTGCGCGAAACCGTCCGACCACGCTCGCCTCGTCTGGAGTTCTGGAGATTCAGGCGTGCGGCCGGAGCTGGAGCACCCGTTCCGCCGTGCCCCACGATGAAACGCCGTGGACCGTGGGCTGTGACGTGCCGGGACGCCTCCGGTCGGGCTCGTGAGTTTCGGGTGGTCGTGCGTGGCTCGGAGGTCGTGGTCGTGGCGCCTCCGGGGGAGGCTGCCGCCTTCGACGCCACCGAGGCCGCACGTCTCCTCACCGTGATCGCGAAGGCCACCTCCACGGCTTCCGCACCCGGCGCGGGTGGCACCGGCTCCTCATGATCCCGACGAGAACGGTGAGGCGGGACATCGGCGGCCCTCTCCCGTCGTGGCCCCTCCTGTCTCACCGCCCGGTCGCGGCGGAACCACGACCCCCGAACCCTGGTTCCGCCGCGACCCCCTCCCGCCCCGGAGTGCCGTCCGTCGTCGTCCGCGCCGGTGGTCTGCCGGCGTGGTGCCCCTGAACTCGGCGGGGCCGAGGTTCTCCCGCTTGAGGCGCCTCGGTTCCGCCGCCCCACCCCCATTCCCCGCACGGAGGTTTCATGACCACAGCCACCGCGAACCCCACCGAGAGATGTGTGATCTCGGCCGAGCAGACGCTCACCCGCTACGCCACCGAGACGGTGCGCTGGCCCACTTTCACCGATCCCGACACGGGGCAGGTGCGGCTGTCGCTCGGCGGCAGCGTCGATGCCCTGAGCATGAGTGCCGAGCTGGGCCACCAGGTCAACCACCACCTCGTCCAGGCCCTGCAACTCGGACCCATCATCGAAGTCCTGGCCCGTTCGTCCGCCAGCTGGATCTACCTCACCCAGCAGCGCACTCCGCTGCGTTCCTCCACGGTGACCGAGCTCCTCACCGCTGGAGCCTGCTGGTACGACGTGGGCAGCACGATCCTGCTGCCCCCGGCAATGTCCCGCGCCGAGTATCCCCGCTGGATTCAGCGCCCTCACACCGGGAAGGGCCTGCCTCGCTGGGAGGCGGTCGTCGGTGCCGTCCGCCGCGCGATTCGGTCAGCGTGGTGACCGGCGCCGTGTTGACCACGCACCTCGCACACCAGCACCCGGAGCACACAGTCGTCCTCGCCTCTGGTGGAGTGAACTCCACCGTTCTGGCGTACTGGCTGGCTGCCCGGCACAGCCGGCTGACCCTCGTGACGCTCGGCCACGGCCAGCCTCACCGCATCGCGATCAACCGGGCCTCGGTCCTCGCCCAGGCACTCGACTGTGGGCACCGAGTGATGGACGTGACCGCGCTGCTCGACCATGGCGCCGGGTCCTTCCGAAGCCAGCTGAAACCGGTCTCTTCCCTTCCTAAGCAGGGGACCGCACCTGGTGGAGCCCCAGTCCCACACGAGGTCATGCTGGACGTCGCCGTGTCGGTGGCGGTCGCGGTCCGCGCCGACGCAGTCGCTTCAGGGGTACGGGTCGCGCGCCCATCACCGACGTACCCGCGTAGCCCCCTGGACCAGGGTGACGCGTGGGCGGGACTGCGGTTGCTGACACCGTTCGCTGGCCTGCCCGCTGCTGCTGTCGTGCGTCTAGGTACAGCTCTGGGCGTTCCCTTCGCGGGTACCTGGTCCTGCGCACGGGCAGAGCCTCCCCACTGCGGACTGTGCGCGCCTTGCGTGGAACGTCGACGTGCTTTCCACGCCACCGGGATCGTCGACCTGACCACCTACCAGGACACTCGCCGTTGGGAGGCGGGATGACACCGGTCGAGGTGACCGAGATGGTCACGACACTGATCCCTCGTGTCCCGGCCACCCGCTCCCGGCGTGTCCGCCGTTACGCCCTGCCGCGGCTGGCGAGCCGGATCCGCCCGTACCTCGCCGGGCTCCCCTCCCGTGGCAGCCCGGATGGTGACCAGGGCCCTGCCCCCACCACCACGGGTCACCCTGCCCACTTCTCGAACCCTCACACTCCGCGCTGACGAGCGGCGTCCGCCGCTGGTGCTCCACAGCAGCCGGGTCAACCCGCACCGCCTGTTCCGTCACCCCGTCCCACCCACGGAAGTTCCAGACATGACCACCGCATCCGGTGCACTCGGGCTCCGGCCCGCGCTCCACCACCTGATCCGCCTCCACCCCGGCGACGAAGTCACCGCCGGCCCCCTCGCCGCCCCCCTCGAGAAGCCCACCACCGCGATCGACCACGAACTCGAGCTCATGGCCGCCGAGGGCCTGCTCACGCCACTGCCCCACGCCTCGGGACCCACCCGGTTCCGCCGCGACGGCGCGAACCACACCGCGCCCCTGGGGTGGGCGTGGCTGCTGGACATGCTCGACTGGTACCTCCGGCGCACCGCCGAGGTCGACCGTGCCCTCGACCCGTACGGGATCCGGAGCAGCCCGGTCTACGACCGGGCCAACCGACGCACGGGGTGGAGCCCGGACCGGGCACTGCTGTGGCTGGCCGCGGAACGGACGAACGTGCTGGCCGCGCAGTCGCTGGCCAGCCTGCACGGCTGGGACGAGCTCACCGTGAGCTTCGCCGAATCCCTCGGGATCCCCCTGTTGCGCGGCGGGTACCTCGACGACCTCGGGGTGACCCACCACCTGGCGTTGGCGGCGCGTCCACCGATCGACCCGCTGCTGCTGGCCACGCTGCACCTGCGCCTGGCTGAGGCCCACCTCGCCGCGCAGGACCACTCCCGCGCCATCGCCGAGTGCGTGCTGGCCCAGGACATCGCCGCGGGGGTGGGCGGCGGGCACGTCCGGGACGCCGCCCGTGTCTTGCGGGCCCAGGCCGAGGACGCCCTCGGGCAGCGGGCGGGAGCACCACCACCGACGCGGGAGCACCCGCCCCAGGCATCCACGTCCGCTTCGGAGCGGCACCAGCCCGGCGCCGCCGGTTCCGCATCCCCGCGCCCGGCACAGCGAACGGGTTCCATACCGCAGGACGTGCGACGGGCGGTCCTCGCCGCCACGCTCGCCGCCCGTTACCGCCAGGGGCACTCCATACAGGAACTGGCCACCGCCATCGGTCGCTCCTACGACATGACCCGCCGCCTGCTCCGGGAAGCCGGGGTGCGGTTGCGCCGACCGGGAGGCCGGCGCACCGCACGCACCGCCGCGGTGGAGGGGCAGGAGAGGTGATGGTCGATCCCGTCGTGGCCACCGTGCCCGGCCGTGTGCTCCTCGCTGGTGATCACCTGGACTGGATGTGCGGGGGTCCCCGCGTGTCGGCTGCCGTGGGGCTGCGGACCACGGCCACCGCCCTGCTCACCTCGGCCACCGAACACCTTTCGGCCATCGCCTATCGGCCGTTGCACCAACAACGCACCGTCCGGGTGCGGGACTACGCCCCGACCGGTGATGACCTCGACCTGGTCCTCACCACCGCCTGCCTGTCGGTGTACCAGGCTGGGGCGGGCCCGGCCGGTGGGGTCGTGCTGACCCGCGGTGAGGTCCCGGTCGGTGTGGGCCTGGCGTCCAGCGCCGCGGTCGCCGTCGCGGTCGCCGCCGCCGTCCTCGGGGCCCGAGCTGGTTCCCCAACCGGGGTGGATCGGGACCTCGTCCTGCGGATGGCGGGGGAAGCCGAACGCAGGACATCGGCAGCCGGGGTGTCCACCGATGTCCTGGCCGTCGCCGCCGGCGGCCTGGTTCGCGTCGAGGCCACCGCCGAGCCCGGGGTGCCCCGGGTGGCGGTCCTGCCCGCTCTCGACGATGCCGAGGTGGCACTGCTGCTGATCGACACCGGGCGAGGCAGGTGCCCGCACGCCGAACGGGTCCTGGTCTCGCGGTGGGTGGCCCGGGACCGGGATGTGGTGCGCTACGCCGATGCCACCGCCCGCCTGGTGGATGAGATGACGGCTGCGCTGCGGCAGGAGCCGGTGTCCTGGCCGGAGCTCGGGATCCTGTGCACGGCGGCGCACCAGCTTCTGAGCACGCGGGCGCGGGCGTCGACGGTGTTGCTCGACGCGGCCCTGGCCACGGCGGTCGACCACGGTGCCTATGGGGGTAAGGCAGCAGGAGGTGCGGTCGGTGGTGGTGCGGCGTTCGTGTTCGTGCCGCGCGACCGGCTGTTTCCGGTGCAGGCGGCGCTGCGGGCGTTACCGGTCGAGGTGACGGTCGTGTCGAGCTGCGCGGCTGGGCTGGCCTCCCCGCCGTCCTCGGTGGGCCTGACGGCATGACGTCGAGGCGTCCGACGCTTCCCCCGCTGGGCGCCCCCGGCTACGGGTGGCCTACCGCCATCCTGCCCTGATCTCGTCGGTCGGGGCGTCGACAACGACGTCCTCACCGATACCTGACGGCAGTCGCCGCTTCCCGGTGTCCCACCGCGTTACCCCGCCTCCCCTGTGTGGATCGCGGCCTTGCTGGGGGTGGTGGCTGCTGGGTCGCCCGGTGGCCGAACCCGCTCGCCCCGGCCCTCGCTCCGGGTTCCCACCGGGCGACCACCCTCTCTCCATCGCTTCCTGTTGTCCGTTGTGCGCCAGCTCCGCGGCGGTGCATCCCTACTTCTCGAAGGACCCGTTTCTCGTGATCGTGCACGTCCTCATCCACGCTGTCGTTTCGGTCCTCATCGCCTGTTTAGCCCTGATCGTGGTGGTGGGCCTGATCGCGCTGTACTTCGCGGTGTTCGGTGGCCACCCGCAGTCCTGGCACGCGGCGGCCGACACGGTGGTCTCCACGCTGGCCCGGTCGCTGACCACCCTGCTCTACGGACTCGCTCCGTGACCCCAACTTCCGGTGACATGGTCGTGCGGTCACAGCGAGTCCGCCCCTACCTGCCGGAGGACGGATATGACAGACGTGGCGGCCCGGAACGCGCTTCAGGCGGTGCCGGAACTAGCCGGGATCTACGCATTGACCCGCCGAGGATGGCAGTGGACCAGCCTGACCCGGGGCACCGGGACCCTCATCGGCTGGTTCGCCTGGCCTGACGGGCCGTTCGTGGACTGGTGCGTGATCCGGGGCTACGGCCAGGTCGAGGCCGCCCGGGTCCGCGACGGCGACGGGCTGGTCTGGCATTGCTGCGGGTCGGTGGGTGTGGTCGCCGCTGAGCTGCGGGACCTTCCCCCACCCCAGGCCCCGGGCGCTCCGCGTCTGCTGACCGGTCGCCGATGGCGACCACCCGGTTCCCTGCGTCTGCGGTAGTCCACCCCGCCTTTCACACAAACAAGGAAGCACCGTGCCCTCCGTCATCCCCCGCTGCCTGGAGCAAGTCCGCGCCAGCTTCTCCCTCGGCCTAGTCCCCCACTACCCGCAATCCCTGCTGGCCGGCGAGTTCCAAAACCGCCTCATCCTGGCCACCCTCGCTAACCCGGACGTCGCCTGCGAGGTCGGTACGGCGCGCCGCCTGCCCAAGCAGCCGCGTGGTCCGCTGCGATGCCGGCCAACCGCCTACGACCAGGCCGGCAGGCGATTCCTCCTCATCTCTCCGCTGCTGCCCGAACCCGTGGCGACTGGGTCGTGACTGCCATGAACTCGACACCGGAACAGGCCGTCCGGGCTGTCCTGCCACCAGCAGGACCAGCCACCCCGGCCCGGCCACACCCCAGCGAGAAACTGGAACCGACCGCGGCGACCAAGGCCATAGTCGGTAGGAACGTCGTGAACACCGACGACGAGGTCACGGGCGCGTGGCTGACCCGGTGCTCCGTCCGAACCCCGGTCACGGGCCGGCTCTACGGCCACATCGACGTCGACACCGGCCACGGCCCCCTTGTCGCACCGGGCCTGCGCTACCTCGCGGGCACCTTCGACCACCGCCGGACGGTGCTGTGCAGCGCTGTCGTTCGCCACTACGCCGAGTTCGACGACCTCTCGACCGACACGGTCACGGAGATTCGAGATCTGGCTCGGCGGTGGCGGGTGCGGGACTTCGTTCCCCCACCGATCACTCTTAAACGCCGGCGCCGACGCGTCCCCACTTGGGCGCGGGTGCGGTTCTGGGCCTGGGAACCCGAAGTCGAGCTGAGCATCAGCTACGCGGGCCGGGTCAGCTTCAAACACGCCGACTGGGCACGGATCGGTCCCCACCCCACCGGCGCGTCCGGTCCGACCTCGTCTCGGCCATGACACCCAAGCGGTAAGAGGCGACCGAGGTGAGGAGGGTCGACGCTCGCCCCACATGCCAGGATTCCCACGCGTCCAGCCCGCCCCAAAACACCTGGGCCCCACCCCGTGCGATGCGTCGCCGAGCTGGGCGAGCGCGGTCACCTCACCATCACCTTCCTGGTCAGGGAGAACGGCTCGGCGGAGCGATTGCCGAAGCGGTCGAGCTCGAGTTCCAAGGTGAGCGAACGGGGCGCAAGTACTCCAACGGCCGGGTCCTGGACCCCGCTCGGCTCGTGCTCACCCTGGACATCCGCTCCGGGCAGCCGGATGCTGAACGCCGTCAGCGGCCGCACCGTGCAGACAGAGCGCAGCAGCTTGACACGGAGAGCACCACCGCGTTACCCGTCGGTGTCCTTGACCTCGTCCTCGCGACCACGTTCGCGGCGCGCGGCGAGATCGCCCAGTAGGCGATCGACTTCAAGGACCTCCGCACCGGTGAGGTCGCCCAGCGCCGCCAACCTGCCCATGACCCTGGCCTGCGTCGCGGTGAGCTCGAAACGGCTGGGGTGAACCTGGAAGAAGGCGGCCAAGGACCGTTTCGTCGCGTCGTTACTGAGACGACCGTTCAAGATCCCTGTCAACGTTCCGTGTGACACAGGGTAACCGGCGTCCGTCATCAAACGGGCAAGGTGGCGCATGGACCGAATCTTGGTCCCCGTATCGCGCTCATAATCGCTGATCAGACCTTTGAGAACGAGATCCAACCGCTGTTCCACGACTACAAAATCTCCTCACTGTCACCCACTCGGGCGTTCCTGGCCCCGATCGCTGTTCAACCAGTTGAACAGCAGCGCAAGGCAGGTTTACCGTCGTCCTCGCTACCTGTTCATCAGGTTAAACACCCATCCATCGATCCGATACTCGACACGGTGATCGACATACGTTGAAGACTGCCCGAGAGGGAAACCATGATCTTTTCTGCGGTAGCGATCGCGACGCTGGCAGGGCTGGGAATAGCAGCACGGCAGCACATCCGACTCAGACGAGAGAACCACGCCCTTGCCGAAGCGGTTGAGGCGGGTCGCTGGTGCTCCGCCACTGGCCTGCTCCTCAAGACCCCATGGCTGACGCAGGCACACAAGCTTCTGCCGATACTCGAGGACCGGGCGCTCGTGGCGATTGTCGACCTTGATCGCTTCAAGGCGATCAACGACCACTACGGCCATGCCGCTGGCGACGAGGTTCTTCGAACCCAGGCAGAGCGGCTACGCCAGGCACTCGGAGCAGACGCACTCACCTGCCGTCGAGGCGACCATGGTGCCGACGAGTTCCTGGCGCTTCTCGACCGACGGGACTTCCGCGCTGACCGACTGCGCGACAGCCTGGCCTCCGACATCACCCTCAGCGACGGACGACGCGTGCACGTCTCCGCTTCTATCGGAGTCGCACTAGCCTCTCCCGGAACCGACACGACACTCGCCCAGCTGCTACACCGTGCGGACACCGCTCTCTACGCCGCCAAGTCCGCTGGCCGCGGTCGGTTGCTCGCCTGGGCGCCCGGGCTCCGGTCGCTACCTGGAAGCTTTCCCGAAAGCACCAGCAGCACCAGTTCTCGCTCCACCCACTCTGCTCTCTCGGCCGAGTCCGCCCCGACGCCCCGCGTCACCGACCACGGCCCCAACAGGCCTATCAGCTTCTGCCGTGCGTGACGCAGTTCTCCCGCAGTGACTCGTCACTTCCCCAATCTCGCTACCGAAGCACCCGCTTCGCCACGCTCCTATCCCCCGAACAGCACTCGCTGTGGGTCGTGGCGTGCCGTCGTGGAACCGGCTAACCCCCGAGCCGAATCCACGACACGCGGCCCGGAGAGCACCTGCCCCAGGTCTCTCCGGGCCGCTTCGGCTCACCTCGTTCTGCCGGTGGCCCCCCGTCGCCACGCAGCGGCGACCTGTCGCAGCCACCGAACGTTCTCGGCCAAGGTTCGGTGTGCGGCCAGCGGACGAGCCCGCTCTGATTCCGCGAGGAACGGACGACGTTCTCGCGCCCGATCGACAGCCTGGCGGATCATCTCCGCCTCCCCCAACGACCGCGCTCGTTCCGGCCCGTGCCCCTCCGCCACCGCACGCTGGATCTCTCGTTCACGAACCTCTGACGAGAGGTGCCCGTGCAGGTAGACCAGGACGTCCCAACACTCGATGACCCTGTGGTACAGCTTCACGTCGAGCTTCCGGAGGTCAACCGACTCCCACGCCCGGGTCCACGAAGTTGGAAGCCAACGCGGATGCTGCGGGATGACCACCCCAGGACGCAGCGCCGTCAAGGCGGACCACAAGGGCCACAACCCCCGGCGGGCGGCCCGATGGCGGTAGGTACGGATCGCGGCGGGTACTCCGTTGGCGATCAGTGGCAGCGCCAGCCCGATCGCCCCACACGCGGTTCCAAGCGCGATCGGAACGAACTCGGCGGCGTACTGGTCGTAGGGAGGCTTGTGGCCCACGACGGCTACCGCCGTGAAGTATCCGATCTTGTGCAATGCCTCGATACCACCGCAGATCGCCATCGCGCAGATCAGCCACAGTCCGATCTTCGTGGTCCGCCTCGTCTGAGCGTCGCGCGCCCACAGCCAGGTCAACCGGGTCACGGCGATCGCGGTACTTCCCATGTACGCGGCGTAGAGCAGCATGCCGGCAGCGGACCAGGGAACCTGACCCCAGTCGGACCGCCATACCGCTGGGATCTCTCCGGACGGAGTGACCACACCGATCAGGAGGCGAGCCAGGATGACAGTGCCGGCGATCGCGGTCTGCAGCCGCATCCGCAACGTCCGCTGCCGTCCCGGTTCCCACACCCAGGCGATCAGGAACAGCCGGAAGCCGTAGGCAGCGATCATGATCGGAATCTGGCGCAGCGCGTAGGCCACACCCGGTCCCACCGCCTCATCCAGCTCTGCGGAGCCGATGACTCCTGCCGCCTCGTCCA
The DNA here is from genome assembly GCF_049311605.1 of Actinoalloteichus caeruleus. Classification (NCBI taxonomy): domain Bacteria; kingdom Bacillati; phylum Actinomycetota; class Actinomycetes; order Pseudonocardiales; family Pseudonocardiaceae; genus Actinoalloteichus; species Actinoalloteichus caeruleus. Next base: position 3,101,692 of record NZ_CP186005.1, on the reverse strand, counting down.
GTAGCAGCAGCCCGACCGCCAACCCCATCAGGCCGAGGCACATCCCTACGATCGCGGGCCGGTTCTCCCCGCTTCTCCGGAGATGGAACAACTTGATCACGCAGCCGGCCACGATGAGGCCGAGCACGATCGACTGGACAAGGTCCCGGTTCAACACCAGCGTCTCCTAGGCATGAGTGACTCCTCCTCGTCCGGCCAGTGCTGAGTCCAGTCGGCCTCGAGCCCCGAGCGGAGCCAGCAGCTGCTCTCCCACTCGTCGCCAGACCAGGTATGCGAAGGTCTCCGCTTCGAGCTCAGCCTTGTCCCCGTAGTACTCGCGGTGCAGCACTCTGGTGGCCCCGTCACGAGCGTCCTGGAGAAGGTCGCTCACCAACCGCGATGTCGCACGCGATGGGCCGGCGAGCCCCCGGCCGAGCGTCGTCCCCTGGTGCCCGCACAGCATGTGGCCGACCTCGTGCAGAATCGTGTGCTCGCGATGCAATGGGCTGGAGGTGTCGTCCACCACGATCATGTCCTCGTCAGGGCCGGCGATCCACAAGCCGCAGGCGATGCTGCTGTACCGGCTCATGGTCTGAACCACCACTTCGACTGGACGTTGCCTGAGCTGACCCACCCTGTCGACGAAAGCGTCAACCGTCCAGGGGTCAGGCAGGCTGACTCGTGCGAGCGCGGTTCGCGCGACCCGCTCAGCGGCTGTGTGCCCGCGCATGACACCCACAGCGCAATCTGAGCTGGCCACCGTCTCGCACGGGGCACAGCATCGCTGACCAGCGGTGCTCAGCCATCACCGTTCCTCCTCAGCCCCCAGTTCGCGCAAGCCTGGGCCTGCCACGGTAGGACGCGTGACAGCTCGGGGAAAGGAAAGTCCGTGCTTCGCACCGCATCGTCACCCGGTGGGAGGAACGATTCAGTAGGCGATCCCTTCTGCCTGTCCGGCTTCAGGACGCGAGGTTGAGGAATCCGAAGGGACACCACTGCTCACGTCGACTGTCCACCGGCCTTCGCTCCTGCGTGCGCTGCGGCGGGCTTGGACGTCAGGCAGTTGGCCGAACCTGCTGGATACCGTGCGGCGCTCCTGGTACTTCGCGGCCGTGCCGCCGTTACCGTGTGCCTGGAGGACAACAAGCTGGTCGAGCAACTTGGTCGAGTTGACCCCCGACCGGCCTCAGCTCCTGATCCCGGTCTGGCTACCGCCCCGCAGCCCACCGTTGGTGAATCCCCGTCCGCCGAGCCCGCGTACTGGTCCTCGACGGCCGGACGATCATTGTCTGAGGAGTGGCCGCGAGGTGCACGGAAATCGACCCATCGGATGATCTCCGAGTAAGTTCTTGCCGAATATCAAAAGATTCAATACTGTCACCGTGCAGATAGGCACACCCATCAACCTCACACGAAGAATTGGAGTCATATAAGTCCCTCGCCCAAATTTCGTGATCATAGCGATGTGAATGATGATGGAATCGTCGAACCGCCTGTCAACAGACAACTACCGTTCGCTACTTTCAGACGCAAAGCTAAGAGCAGCATCTTACTCTCAGCGAGGAAATGAGATCCTCAACGTCTCACGCTGCGCAGCACTGCACTACCTGATCAGTAATCCGACATGCGCCATACGAGGAGATCACCTCGCCGATTTCTACCAAGTAGGGAGCGTCAACTCATGGCGAGCGCACCTCCGAGCCCTTTACAAGCTCGGCCTGGCTACGAGGAGCTTGCCCACCCCAGGGCAGGCCAACTACTACGGCCCCACGGACATCGGGACGGCCACCTATCTCAGATGGGAGAGAACTCTGATATCCGGGCTTCAATCCCGAGGAGTTCTCCCCTCGTCAAAATCGGCACCCGAACCCCCGGAAACAGCCCCAACAGACCCCGACCAACATCTCATCGAACCACTCCCCCCTCAGAAAGATTCATGGATCCTCTGGCACCACGTCTTCTCCTACCTGCATAGGATGGAACGCGAATTGGCCACGACACACACACCGTCGCGCCCCGCCCTCACCTTATTATCCGCCGGGGTCGCGCGCTGGCTAGCAAGGACGCACCCCATGAGCCCGCACTCGATACGAAACTCGACGGGAATCGGCTACGAAGAGCTGGACGAGGTACTGCGCGAACTCACCGCCTTGTCCTACATCCAACACAAAGATGGCCGCATCGGCGTGACCACCGAAGGCAGACATAGGGTAGCCGAGCTTGAATCACAGATCACGTCGATCTTCACGCGAGGACTACGAACTCTCCGAACGAAGTTGGACCGGCTCATACTCCTTCTCCCTGCTGCGACGCCGACATTCGTAACTGACCCACCTGCTCTCAGGTTGGTCGATCCGGAGTAGGCCGTCCCATGCCCAGTCTCTATGTTCCGGGGGTCGCACACCGGCGGTGCGACCCCCGGGCTCGCTCAACCAGCGAAGCGTTCTTCCTCGTCCAGGCCACCGCCGGCTCGAGAAGCTTCAACAAATCAACAACCTCGGGCGTCGCCGTGTATATCGCTTGCGGCGGAAACGTATCCGTGGAACCAGTCCGGCTCACAAGTCCTGCAGCGGTCATCCGTTTCAACGTCCTGGCCAGAATGCTGTCATGGAGGACAGGCGGGGTGCGGGACCATTCTGCTCCGACTGAGCACGCCCGAACCTCGGAGGCGATGTCCACACGCCGCAGCGGACCGTTCGAGAGGACGAACAGGATAGCAGGAGCCCACTTGTCACCGAACATGTACCTGAGGTCGTACAGGCCTCGGAGGAAGCGCTCCTCTCCCAGAGTTTCCACGTTCCCCGACCTCGCTTCGCCCTCGTGAACTCCCCCAGCCAGACGAAGCGCCGATGCTTCCTCAGCACCTGGCCGCTGAGCACCACCGCCTCCATGACGGCCTTCGAGCACCACGTCCCGCTCATGGTGAACCAGCGGTGCCGGGTTCGCCACACGAGGCGCTTGACACGCCTTCTCGCCTCTCCAAGCCTCACGCGCCCGCCCGCGCTGCCAACCTTTCGCCACGTTGGTACACGGCTACCGCCCCTCGGGACACGCTGCATCGCGCCGCACCCGCTAGTGACCGCTGCGGCAATGTTCGCAGCACTCGGGTTCCCGACCGAACGGCAACGGTCGACCTCAGCGAGCACGGATCTTCGTGAGCCTTCTCCCAGACTGGGCGCTGCTGCGAGGACCCACTGAGGCCCCGCTGGACGTCTCCCGGTTCGGCGTGTGGGGTCGGCCCTAATCCTCCACCGGTGAGTTGTGAAGCCGGCGCAGTCGCGACAGGATCCGCTTCCAGTCGAACATCATCAACCCGTCCTCGTCGCGTACCGTCACCGAATCCGGGTCGACCATGACGACCCCGGCGCCGACCAGCCGAGCCACGCTGCCACCGTAAGCAGGATGCTCGCGCAACGAGGCCTTCACGCACGGCACAGCGAGAACGGGTACCTCAACGCCCAGCATCTCGTTGAGCACTCCGAGAGCGAACGAGTCACTGATACCGGTCGCCCACTTGTTGATCGAGTTGAATGTCAGCGGCGCCGCGACCACAACCTCCGCGCGCGGTAGGGACTCCTGCCGCAGCGGCGGGCTCATCGCTGACCGGGTGACGCAGCCGGTCGCGGCGGCCACCGCGTCGAGATCGATCCACGACGCCGCGTTCGGCGTCGCGATGACGCAGACCGACCACCCCTCGGCGGTCAGGGCCGTGACGAACTCCTCGATGCGCAGCACGGGTGGGGCGGCGGAGACGACCAGGTACGCACATCGCGCGCCGGCGGCCGCGGTCACGCGGTCACTCCCGTTCGTAGGGCCAGCCCTCGCAGGCCCGGCACGGACCGGCGACGTTCCCGCGCCAGCAGGGTCCGGATGACGCGGCGGCTGTGGTTCTTGGTCCGGACGAGTTCGGGAGCCACGCGCTCGGCGTCGAGAAGGTGGATCACCGCCAGGGGGTCCTCGGCTCGCTGGCTGTGGGCCCAAGCGCTGTCAAGATGGAACTGGGCCTGGCGGCCACGCAGACCCGACGGTATCCCGGAGATGTCGATCCGCTCCGCCACCGTCAACGCCCCGTCGGGGTCGTCGAGGGCCACCGCCGCCGACACCCGGTGGATCATCACATTGGTCGGCCCGAACGCCGTCCACCCGATGTTGCCGTCCACACCGAGCCGCAGCGCGAGATCCTCAGCGTGGTCAAGCCGCGATGCGGTTTCCCGGCGGTCGCCGCGTCGGGCGGCGATGATCGCGGTGATCAACGTGAGGGTTCCTCGCCAGGTCAGGCTCTGGGGGTCGGTGCCTCGCAGTTCCTCGACCGCGCTGGTGGCACGCTCTTCGGCGTGGGTGCGGTCCTCACGCTGCCCGGTGCGGAGGAGTGCGCAGACCACCTGGTAAGTGGCGGAGGCTTGGCCGAACGGGTCCTCGGCTTCCTCGGCCGTGTCCTGGGCCCGCTGGGCCGCCATCCTCGCCGCGGGAGCGTTCTCCGCCTTGGTCGCGAGTTTTGCCTCGGCGACCGCGAGGCTCGTCCGCAGCGCGAGCGCGGCGCGGCGGGTGCCCGAGGGGCTGGTTTCGACGAGCTCGTCCACGGCGGCCGTCACGGCCGGTACGAGTCCTGCTGATTCGGCGTAACGCGCCGCCTGGTACCAGCGGTGGACCTGCGATACGAGTTCCCCGACTTCGCCGTGCGCCGGTACTCGGGCGGGCAGTGTGGTCCGGCCCAGGGAAGCCCGATGATCCCAGGGAGCGGCGATTCGGTCGATGAGGACCGTCTCGTTCATCCGAGGTGCGTCGACGACGGGTCGGCGGGAGCGGGTGAACGTTGCGTGGGAGACGTGGGTGGTGCCGGGGCTCAGGAGCGCGTCGAGCTCGGTGAGGGAGACCTTCAGGATGGCGGCGAGGTCGGGGCGGCGCCAAGGCTGGGGGGTGAGTGTGCCCCGTTCCCATCGACCGACAGTCGACAGTTCCACACCGAGCTGTTCGGCGAAGGTTTGTTGCGTGAACCCGAGCGCTTCCCGCCGGGCGGCGAGTGCATCTCGTCGTGTGCCCATGTGGTACCTCCGACTGTGTCGACCGCACTCTAGCGGCCCACCCTCCACGCCCATCGAAGGCTAACCAGTATCGGGGCTGTGTTGTAGGTGTCCCGCCGGCCGAGCTTGTCGTCAGCTCGTATTTCCTCGCGCCACCGACCCTCGCGAGTGGAGACGTGCCCCCCTGTTGACGGGATGACGCCAGGTCGCAATGGGGAGCTGCGCGGCCGCTATCAAGATTCGATTTTCCCCGCCGTCTCCCGCACCGTCCGTCTGGTATTTCGGTGCCGGATTCGTCGGCGAGTCCTCCGATGTTCTGCCGACCTCATGCGGACAACAACCGGGACGTGGAATTTCTTTTGCTCGATACTTGGCGAGGGCTAGGGTGTGGTCGGAGCAGACGAGGGGTACGGGTGCAGCCCGTCGCTGGGCGTTCCCGCAAGCTCCTCGCCGCCGTGAACCGGGCTGACCCAGCGGTCCACGACACCCCCGTTGACACCCTAGCCCTCGCCAAGACAACCGCCGGTCGCTCCTATCCGAAGCAGGGCCGAGCCATTCCGGCACTCGCCTCGGTATGGAGCTGCATGATCGCCGACGCAGTAGCAGCGATGGTTTGAGGCCAGCGCGAGGACAACCGCTCCCACTGGCCAACCCGCCGCCACCGGTTGCGGTGGGCCAGCAGCATCGTCACCGTGACCTGGTCCTCCTGCGGAGACGCGCCGTCCGGAGCACTGATCACGACGACAAGATCCCCCTCACACTCCGCTGCCTTCGGCTGTTCGAACAGCCAATGGCCAGCGAACAGTGCCAGGTCACCGCCGGCATCGGCGTCGTCGTCCCAGACGTCCACGGCCGACACCAGGAATGCCCACGCATCGTCGGGCTGTCGCATTGGCGTGGTGGTTGGCGATGCGAGAATGACGTCCTCGGGGGAAAGCCCCTCCCACGACAACGGGTCCGCCTTCTCTTCGTCCTGAACCGTGCGGTTCACCGTTTCTGGAAGTGTGGTAGCGGTGTCGGTCATCGGACCGTCACCGGCAGGGTCAGGGGCCGGTTCGGATGGCGTCTCAGGGGCAGGGTGCACGGGCATGGTTGTCTCGTCCCTTCGGGTTGGGTTCATTCGGAGCCATACGGCTCACGTCCATGGACGCTTCGTCGCCCGCAGTTGTCAAGCCGCATTGTGCGGCTAGCCGTGAAAATGGACGCTTATGGGGTACCGCTGCCCCCGAACTACTTGATCGAGATTTCGACGGTAGTCCGGTGAAATGCCCCCGGCCTCCACCATCGACACCGTCTACCATCGACACCGGCGGTTCACCAGTTCTCGCCAACGAGGGTCGCCACTATCATGACGACCTCAAGGCTCGAACGGTCACGCCCCAGGGAGAGATCAATGCATGGCTCCAGCCAATCGCACACCATCTCGCCCCGAGCGCTGATTCCTGCCACGCGTCAGTTCAGGAGGAAACGGCGGTCGCGCCAGGCCATCCGCAGCAGGGTCAACGAGCTGGCCGAGATCCGTGGTTCGAGCCGGTCGATCGCGTCGTCGGTGAACGGCATGTCCGTCCGTCCCCCTTCACCGACAACGTGGCCCTCATCATTGGTCGTCACCAACCCGGTGAACAGCCGATCGAAGACCTCGTCATCCACCACCGCGACGGTCCGTTGGCTCGCCCCCAGGGTGAGCGGGTCCATCACCAGACCGTAGTGCCAGAGCCTGAACCGGCCCTCGGCACGCGCCCGCTCGAAGGAACGGAACGGTTCCTGCCCGGCGTAGTCGATGGAGCTCGCTCCGGCCCCGTCGTGTTCGGGATTGCCGAGGAACTCCTCCGAGTACTCCCGCATGATGTTGCGCCACAACGAGAAGTCGTTGCGCACGTCGACAGCGGCGACCGAGGACGGCTGGAACTCCCCGGAGGGCATGACGGTGCACAGCCCACCACCGTCGGCCACAGCGCGGCCGTCACGCTGGTGCATCATGAACCGGTGCTCACCGCGCCTGTCCCTACGGATCGTCAACGTGCTGATACCAGGAGACATCAACAGCCGCAGGGGATCGAAAGGATCACCGAGTGCCGAGCGCAACGGCAACGCGCTCCACGCGGGCACTGACCCCCCTGCTGCCAACCAGGCCGCTTTGAACTCGTGAGCCAGGCACTCCTTGACATCGAACACCTCGAAGAACGTGGTGGTCGCGAACGTCAGCGCCAGCCCGTCCTGGTGGGACACCCCCACCAACCGGTAGGAGAGCCGGTTCTCCAGAAGCCGAGGCCGCACCAGGTCACGGACCGCCCTGCCGTAACCCGCGTAGCGGTTACCGCGCGCGGTCAACGGCAGCACGTGGTCCAGCGGCCCGAGCCGGGCCACCGGGTACCCGGCATCGGAGAAGCTCAGACGCACCGAGTCCAACTCCACGGGCTGATCCAGCAACCAGCCGGGACCGGTCAACACGTGTCCGCCCGGCGCCCGTTGGCTGGCCGGGTACAGCCACGCGGCCAGTTCCGCCAGCTCCCGACCGCGTACACCCTCCGCTCGACGGATGCGAAGCCACTCCGCCTGGCTCTGGCGTACGTGCTCGGCGACCTCGGGACCCATGGTCACCGGGGGTTCGATAGGAGCGGCGGGTAAGGGGGTGGCGGCCAGGAGGACGTCAAGCTCCTCGGTGGAGACTTCGAGCGCTTTGGCGATGGTGGGACGCATCCAGGGTTGGGGATCCTGCGTTCCCCGTTCCCACCTGCCGGCGGTGGAGAGTTCGACACCGATGCTGCGGGCGAACGACTCCTGGGTGAAGCCCAACGCCGCCCGCCTCTTCGCCAGCCGCTCCCGTTTGGTCACCTGTGCGCTCCCCGCCATCGCCTCGTCGTCACACTGGGAATCAGGTTGCCCAGCACGGGGGGCGTATCGCATCGCCCGAACGGGCTGATCGAACACAGCCTCGATCCCCGTCTGCCTTGTACTGGCCAAGGTCCTGTCAGTCCCCGGTGGGCAGCCGCACCAGGACGGCGCGGGCGACGTCGGCGGCCCGGGCGCACGGGTCCGACTCCTCGGCCTCGGTCACTCCGTCCTCCAGGTAGAGCGCGTTGTCGGACTGCACGACGAACTGCTGGTCGTGGGCGGTCCCGACGAAAACCTGGCAGTTGCCCATCTGCTCGACGTGCTGCGCCGCGACGGCCGGGTAGCCCTCGATCGTGATCGGGGTGAACACGGCGTAGGCGTCCTTCCGGTCGTACACCTCGCCCAACCCGGTGCGCCCGATGTCCCGATACACCGCCGCGTCGGTGGCGGTGACCCGGTTGCGCCACAGGCACGGTTCGAACGGCCCGGTCGGCCGCTCCAGCTCCCCCTCCGGGGCCAGCCCGAGTTCCATGGCGGCGTCCGGCGGCAGCAGGTCGCAGGGCTCGAGCGCCCGCATGTCGATCGGGTTCTCCACCGGCGGGTACCGGGAGTCGGCCGGCGGCTGCTCTGGTGTGGAGCTCACGGCCGAGCCAGTACCGCCGGGGTGCGCCTGTCCGGCCTCACCGGAGGGCAGCGCCACCGCCAGGTAGGCCACCACCACCCCGACGACCAGCACCACGGCACCGCCGGCCCACCACTTCCCACTACCCGCCATCTCGCCTCCCACCTGGTCGCCTCCTCGATGGACCCGTCCTGGTGGAAGCGCTCTCGCGGGCACTTCACGCAGGCAACGATGGCGTTCCACAGCTGGAACGAGAAGGAATGGACACCATGGTCAGACGCCTGGCCAGAACCGGTTCGGGCCTGCGGCACCCGGTCGGGGGCGGGCACCGCAGGCCCGAACCCAGTCAACAGCGATCCCAGCCTGGTCACCAGAGCGGCGGTCAGGCGTTTCAGGGGCGTTCATGGGGCGGCGTCTGTCCTGCCCTGAGCGTGCACACTTTCTGGGCCGGGCGCCTCCACCTCGCGGTCGGGCCTCGCGCACGAGGCGGAAATCGCGCGGCAGGCTAACGAAGGGAACAGCTCGCCGATGGCGCGAGCGAGATCAGCGGCCCACGCCCTGACGTGGAACCGCGAACGGCAGGTACACAGCCCTGGAACCCCACTGGGTGGGGCAAGAACAGCCGGCCGCAAGGGTGTTTCCGCGCTTCTCCAGGAACCGACTCACCAGACCGTGTCTCGGGCACGCGAGGCAGTTCCCGTCCGACACACTCCACTGCCCCGCCCCACCCGGCCCCCGATCAGGGCCGTGGTGGGTGAACGGCACCACCCGACGTGCCAGCAACTGCCCCCGACCGGGCCTCGCGTTCGATGCGCTCGAAGATGTCGATGTCCGTCGCCTTCTGCCAGTCGGGCAGGTCAGCCCAGTCCGCCACGTAGGACGGCTTCGGATCGCGGAAGTGCTTGAGGACCTGCCCGACCCAACACAGCGCGACGAAACGGCCCTTCTGCTCCCGGGTGAGCTTGCCCGTGGCGCCGCCAGTGACCTCAATGAACGCGAGCACCTGGTCGTACACCGAGGTCGCGGCAGCGCGTTCCCAGTCCGGAGTCTCCTCCCACCCGGCGAGGTACCCGGGCTTCGGCTCGCCGGGATAGTGCTCGATCACCCCGGCGATCCACGCCTCGCGGAACACACGGCCACGGTCGTCCTGCATTCGGTGGTCCTCCATCATGCGGCGTGGGTACCGACGAGTTCGCTGATGTCGGCATCGAGTCGCTGGATCCGCTGGTCGACCAGCAGAGGGTCCAAGTACGACTGTAGACCGCGCAGCTTGTGGTTCACGACGCCGGAACCGGTCCGCCGGGCGGTGGCCACGGCGGCGTCGGCGTAGGCGATGACCTGGTCGTGGTCGCGGCGATGCACTCCGATCACCGCCAGGTCGGTGAGAACGCCGGCCTTCCGCCGTGCCGTCAGGCTGCCCGCCAACGCGTCCCCCAGCGCCTCCTCGGCGGCGTCGTAGCGGCCCAGCGTGACGTAGCAGCTGCCGCGTTCCTCCGCCAGCCGGCTACCGTCGAACCGCAGCCAGCCACCGTTGTGCACCGGACCGCGCAGCTGGTGAACCTCGGCGGCCGCGTCGAGCGCGCGTTCACAACCGCCCAGATCGCCGAGACCAGCGCATGTCCCTGCCCGCATGGCCGCGACCCAGTGCCGGGTGGAAAGAGTGGGATCGCCTCGCTCTGCCACCGCGGCGGCGAGTTCGAGCAGCGGTGCGGCTTCGGCGAACCGGCGCTCGTACAGGACGATGAACGCGTGCCGGATCAGCGCGCACGCCCAGAGGTCGGGCGAGTTGGCCTCCTGGCCCGCCGTTGCGGCCAGGGTGTAGCAGTGGGCGGCGTCGGTGTAGCGGTCCGCGTCGAGGAAGATCTCGCCGGTCAACTGGAAGAGCTCGGAGGACAACGCGCAGAGCCGCTGGTGGATGGCCGAGTCCTGGGGATGACGCAGGCCGGCGGTCAGGACGTCGAGCTGCGCGCGGACGAGGGGAAGCACCTGGCTCTTGGTCGGCGCCTTCACATACATCCGCCACAGGTGGCTGTTCAGCGCGGCGAACTCGGCCGCCGCCGCAGCATCCACCCTGCCAGTGCCGGCGGCGGCCGCGAAGCTGTCCCCCTCGGGAAGGGCTGGTTCTCCAGCCGGCGTGGCCAAGGCAGCGCCGGTCATGGTGAACAGGCGCAGCAGGTCGCGGCGGTTCATCTCGTCTGCCTCCACTGAGTCGGGCTGGGCCGGCATGACCTCTCCACCATGCACCCTGCCATCCGCTCGTGGCTGGGGGACCTTCCGCGTAGCGGTGCTCTCGGCGGGGTCCGTGTCGCAGGCCCTTCCCGCGTAGTGGACCGCCTTCATTGACTGGGGTGGCGTGGCAGTCGCCGAAGGGGCCGCGTGCCGGCCTGTCGCTGGTACGAGCAGCGCACCGAGCTCCTCCAGACTGATACCCAGTGCCTGCGCGATACGGGGCCTGCGGTACGGCTGCGGCGTCAGGTCACCGCGCTCCCACCGCCCCACCGTGGAGAACTCCACACCGACGGCAGTGGCGAGGCCCTCCTGGGTGTAGCCCATCATCTCGCGCCGCGCGACGAAGGCGTTCCGCCGCTCGCCCATGGCGATCACCCCATCCCATTCAATTCGGTGTCACGCTAGCCAGGAGCGCGCCGGGATTGGTCGTTCGCGGGGAGCTGTACCCGTTCGGGCTACGACTGCCCTCTGTGGCGTATTCGCAGGTCAGAGGTAATGACGCCTCCTCGCCGCCTCATGGGCGCCGCGTCTCCGCTCTGGCTGAGGTTGATCATCGGGAGTTGGCTGAGGTCGCTGCGTCCGGGGCGAGCTTCCGCCTCCCACTCAGCCCGAGTACCGGCAAGCAGCAGCGCTCCACGCATCTGGTGGGGCTCCGGGCGGTTATCCACGAAGGAGGATGTGTGACGGTTCAGAGGGAGTGGTCGAGGACTGGCCCACCCACGGCGACAGCGTGCGCCGGTTCGGAGTTCGACCTGGACATCAGGCTGGTCGAAATGGAGGACCCAGCGCACCTGATCAATTCGACGGACGACGGCTGCGGGCATACCTGCGAGAAGTCGACCTGCATCAGCGCCGCCTGACCATGAACAGCGGTCGGACGTCGGCCCGCCGGGTTCGTCGTCCGACCGCCATCACTCTCTTCTCGGAAGGTGCCTGGTGACATCGGCCTCGCCCGACCGCGTCCGCTTCCGAACCGCAGGTGGTGCCGTGGTTCGAGCAGTCGCGGAAGGTGACCTGCGACTCCCGCCGTGGCCCGTGCTGGAGGCGTCCGGTGCTGACGCCGTGACGGGCTGGGTGGCTTGGCTGCGTCAGGTGTGGGGTGTGGAGGCCGTCCGCGATGCCATCGGCCACGCCAGCCCCGTACTCGCTGGTCGCATCCGCAGCCTGTGCGCGGCGAGCGGTCCGAGCGCACGCAAGGTTCGACGCGCGGTGTTGTCGATGATGCGCTACCTGGCGCGGACGACCGGCCGCCCGACGCCCAACGGCTTGTTCGCCGGGGTCGCCGCCGTTCAGTTCGGCTCGGTGCCGTACCTGCGCTGCGGCAATGATCACGAGGCCGTGGCAGGGGCTGAAGCGGGGTGGCTGGCGGAGGTCATTCGTGGACTGGAAGGAACCCCTGCTGTCCTGGCGCGCTTGGCCGTCGTCACCAACACGACGCTGGTGGTGCGAGGCGAGCGCCTGGTGGTGCCGTACCAGCCGGTCAGCACCGACCAGGGCACCGGGGCTGTCGAAGTGGAGCTCCGGTACACCGGCCCGGTGCGCGCTGCGGTGCGGGCCGCACGACGACCGCTGCGCTTCGACGACCTCCGCACCACGATCGAGCACCGGTTTCCCCACGCTGGGCCCAATTCGGTGGTCACATTGCTCACCACGCTCGTCGCGCACCGCGTGCTCGTCACCAACCTCCACGCACCCAGCACCGAGCCCGATCCACTGGGCCACCTGGTCCGCGAGCTGGCACCGGTCGCCGCGGCTGCCTCCGAGCAGTACGCGGCGCTGAACGACCTCCACCGTCAGTTGCAGCAGCATAGGCACAGCACCGTCGAGGTCCGGCGCGCGCTGCGAGCGGAGGCCTGCGCCCGCATGAACACGGTGGCTCCAGTACGGCGAACCCCCGTTGCGGTTGATCTGCGGCTGGACCTGGAGGTCGTGCTCCCCGAGACGCTGGCCCGCGAAGCCGAACGTGCCGCGCTGCTACTGGCGCGTCTGGCCTCCCGACCCGGTGGCACGGCGGCGTGGTCGGACTACCACCGGCGCTTCTACCAGCGGTTTGGCAGCGGCACGCAGGTTCCGCTGCTCGCGGTCACGGCCGACAGCGGGATCGGCTGGCCCGCCGGCTACCCCGGCACCACGGCAGCCGCCGCACGCCCTCAGCGGACACCTCGCGACGAGCGACTGCTGACCATCGCCCAATCCGCCGCGTTGGACGGGCAGCACGAAGTCGTTCTCGACGAGGCGTTGATCGCCGAGCTGGAGGCGGCTCCCCTCGGCTCGGCGCGGCTGCCCTCCCACCTGGAGTTGTGCGCCCGCGTCGACGCCCGCAGCGTGCGATCCCTGCGGGAGGGGAGGTTCCAGCTCGCGGTCACCTCGGTCTCGCGATCGGCGGGTGTTCTTACCGGCCGCTTCCTGCACCTACTCGGCCAGCACGACCGCCAGCGGTTTACGTCACCGCTACGTGCCTCGTCCGATCCGCATGGGTCTCTCCCGGTGCAATTGTCCTTCCCTCCGCTGGACCCGGCTACCGCGCACGTCACTCGCTGCGTTCAGGTCCTGCCGACCGTGCTCAGCCTCGCCGAGCACCGCGACACCACGTCGACCTCCGTGCTGACGGCGGCCGATCTCGCAATCAGTTGTGATCAGGACCGGTTGTACCTGACCGCTCCTGCTCTCGGTGTAAGGGTGGAGGCGTGGAGCTTGCACGCGCTCAACCTGCGCAAGCACACCCCACCGCTGGCTCGCTTCCTGATCGAACTCACCCGTGCGCACTGCGCGGAGGTCACCGAGTTCGACTGGGGAACGGCGGCCACCTTGCCCTTCCTTCCCCGGCTGCGATCCGGCCGGGTCGTGCTGTCCCCGGCCCGGTGGCGGTTGCGCACCGCCGATTTCCCTGGCCCCACGGCCGCCTGGACCTCGTGGGACGCGGTGTTGACCGATTGGCGGGAGCGCCGCCGCCTACCACGGCGGGTGTTCCTGGTCGACGGGGACTGGCGGCTTCCTCTGGACCTCAGCGAGGAGGCGCACCGGGTACTCCTGCGCGAACACTGCACCACCAACTCCCACGCGGTGTTGGAGGAAGGCCCAGCGGAGAACGTCGCCGGATGGCTCGACGGCCGGGCCCACGAAGTCGTCATACCCTTGAGCGCCCACCAGCGGCCGGCCGCGAGGCGACCGCCGCGCCCGACCGTCCACCGGCTCGTCCAGCCCGACGAGCACGGCCTGCCTCCCGGCGCGTCCCCGTTGCTGTTCGCCAAGCTCTACGGCGCCCCGAACCGCCAGAACATCGTCCTCGCCGAGCACCTGCCCGCCCTGCTAGCTGAGTGGGGTGAGGATCAGCCGCAGTGGTGGTTCCTGCGATTCCGCGAGGGCGACGAACACTACCTCCGCCTGCGCATCGCGCTTCCCACCGCCGATCCCGCAGCGTTCGGCGAGGCCGCTGGCCGCGTCAGCGCCTGGACGAACAGGCTGCGCCGCCTGGGCTTGCTGCGGGAGGTGGTCTTCGCCACCTCCTACCCGGAGACCGGCCGCTGGGGCTCGGGCGCGGCGCTGAGCGCCGCCGAGGCGGTCCTCACCGCTGATTCCCGCGCCGTGCTCAACCAGCTCGCGCAGCCCGAACGCCCCCACCCTCACGCCCTGGCCGCGGCGAACTTCGCCGCCATCGCTCTCGCCTTCACCGGGGACCCTGAGATCGGAATGCGGTGGCTGGTCGACCACATCCCAGCAAAGCCGCCCAGCGCCGTTCCGCGCGCGGTCTTCAACGAGGCACGGCGGCTGGCAGACCCCGACCAGGATTTCCGCGTCCTGCGTGCCGAACCAGGGGGCGCAGCGATCGTGGGGGCCTGGGCCGAACGAGCCGAAGCCCTGGCGGGCTACCGGGCTGGTCTGTCCGGGCCCGACGCCGAGGGCGTCGACCTGGATGCCGCCTTGGGCTCGGTGATGCACACGCATTTCCTACGGGCCTGCGGCACCGAGCCCGAGGACAAGGCCGTGTGCCACTACCTCGCCCGGACCGCAGCCCTGACCGTCACAGCCCGCGCGGAAGGACCTCGATGAACTCCGTCCTCGCTTCGGACACCGCTGCCGAATTCGCGGCGGCGATCGGCGACCGCCTCGCCCGGCCCGATGCCGCCACCCTTCCCACCGACGAGCGGTGGTGGCACCAGTCCCTGGCCCACGGAGCTCCCGGAGTCGCGCTGCTGCACATCGAACTGGCGGCGGCCGGGTTGCGGCCGTTCACCCGCGCCCACGAGTGGCTGACCGTCGTCGCCAGCAAGCCGGTCACCGCCGGGGCGAGCACCGGCGGGTTCTACGGCGCGCCCGCCGTCGCTCGTGCTCTCGCGGGCGCGGCCGCCATCCGGCCCGGCGCCTACCGGTCCGCTCTCATGCCGCTGGCCCGGCGTATCACCGTCGACGCCCACGCCCGCGTCGGCGCCGCCCACACCCGCATGGACGCCGGGAAACTGCCCAGGATGCTGGAGTTCGACACGATCCGTGGCCTCGCCGGACTCGGCGCGCACCTGCTGCACCACGAACCCCACGGCAATGCCCTACGAGCCGTATTGGGTGCCCTGGTGCGCCTCACCCACCCCATCACGATCGAAGGAGAGGAACTTTCAGGGTGGTGGACCCTGACCGGCCCCACCGGTCGCGAGGAGGACGAGTTCCCGGGCGGCCACGGCAACTTCGGCCTCGCGCACGGCATTAGCGGCCCCCTGTCGCTGTTGGCCCAGGCCCTCCGCCGGGGCGTGACAGTGGACGGGCAGCGCGAAGCCATCGAGACGATCCGCAGGTGGCTGAATTCCTGGCGCATCGACACCCCCACCGGGCACCGCTGGCCCTACCTGATCACCAGGAGCGAGGCACGATCGAGGCCCGCGCCCACCCGGCTGCGGCACAGCGGGGCCAGCCGCCGCCCAAGTTGGTGCTACGGAACGGCGGGCATCGCCCGCACCCTGCACCTCGCCGCCCTGGCACTCGGAGACACGGCTGGCCAACAGACCTCCGAAGCGGCACTGATCAGCGCGGTAACCGATCCCAGCCAGGACGCGTTGGTCAACGACGCCTCGCTCTGCCACGGCTACTCCGGCCTGGCCCGCATCACCGCCCACGCCGCCACCGACACGACCGGACCCACCACGGTCCAGCTCCAGGCGCTGTCCCGCGACCTACTCGACCGCGCCCGCACCTATCCCGTTCCCGACAAGCCCGGCGTGTTGGAGGCCGCCGCCGGGGTCGGCTTGGCCGCTCTCGCCACCGCGACCGAGCCCACGACGGGCTGGGAAACCTGCCTGCTGATCACCTGACCCGTCCCGGAAGGAGACCCCGCGCCGATGCCGCCGGACAGCCGCTGGCACCACTACCTGGTCGAGTTCGCCGACCCACCCACCGCCGAGCACATCGCCGCGACCCTGCTCGCACCCGCTCTCGACCAGGCTCAGCGAGCTGATGAGCTTGACACGTGGTGGCACCTGCGCAAGACGCCCGCGTGGCGGTGGCGCTATCGGCCCCTCAAACCCGACACGACCGTCGTCGACACGCTGCTGGCGGAGTTGGAGCACGACGGGTGGGTCACCCGGTGGACCCGCGGAATCTACGAACCCGAAGCCCTTGCCTTCGGTGGTCCGGCCGGGATGGACCTCGCGCACACGCTGTTCCACCACGACAGCCGCCACTGCCTCACCCGCACCGCCACGCCAGCCGCCCTCGGCCACCGGGAAACCACGGTCGTACTGTTCAGCGCGATGCTGCGCGCCGCCGGCTTGGACTGGTTCGAGCAGGGCGACGTCTGGGCCAGGGTGGCTGCCCTCCGGCCCGCCCATGTCCACGCGGATGTGCGGCGCACCGAACGATGGAGCCAGGCCGTTCGGCGGTTGATGACCACGGACCCGCACAGAATCCCCGAACTGGTAACTCGGGCGTGGTGGACGGCGTTCGACACCGCCGGCCGCCAGCTCGCCGGCCTCGCCCGGGACGGGCTCCTCAACAGGGGCCTGCGCGCGGTCCTGACCCACCACTTCCTCTTCCACGCCAACCGCGCCGGCCTCTCTGGACCGGACCAGGCCACCCTGGCGGCGCTGGCCGTGGACGCCGTCTTCCACCGAACGCCTCCCCGGCAGGCACCAGCCGGGACCACCACCACCGTTAGGGTTCCCGCGATGACAACCACTGTCCGTGACACCTCCCCCGACTCCGCTGACGCCCTGCGCGCCCAGCTCACCGACCGCCTGACCACAGCCGGCACCCTCCGCACCACCACGATCGAAGCGGCATTCCGGCAGGTGCCCCGTCACCTGTTCCTGCCCACTGTCGAGCTGGCCGAGGCCTACGCCGACGAGCCCGTCTACACCAAGCACGACCACGACGGCACCCGCATCAGCGCCGCATCCCAACCCACGATCGTCGCTATGATGCTCGAACAACTCGCCATCCAACCCGGCGAACGGCTGTTGGAGATCGGCGCGGCCACCGGGTACAACGCCGCGCTCATGGCCACCCTCACCGGCGAGACCGGCCAGGTCACCACGATCGACATCGACGCCGACCTCGTCGCCGGCGCCCGCGAACACCTCGCCGCCGCAGGCATGACCAACGTCGTAGCCGTCACCGCCGACGGCGCCCTCGGCCACCCCGAGACCGCCCCGTTCGACCGGATCATCGCCACCGTCGGCGCCCACGACATCCCCACCGCCTGGCTCGACCAGCTCGCACCCGGCGGACGCCTGGTGGTTCCGGTGCGCCTGCGCGGCTGCGCCTCGCGCAGCATCGCCTTCGAACGCGACCAGCACGGCTGGATCAGCCGGGGTAGCGAGATGGCGGTCTTCATGCCCCTGCGGGGACTCGGCGACGACGCCCGCCGGGTTCTCGACCTCACCGACACCGGCGAGGTGACACTGCAAACCCACCGGGACAACGACCACGCCACCCACCCCGACGCCCTCACCGGGGTCCTGGAGAGCCCGGCCCGCGCGGTCTGGACCGGGGTGCACTTCGTGCCCAGGGAGTCCTTCGAGTGGCTGGACCTGTGGCTGGCCTGCCACTTGCCCAACCCCCTGATGCGCATGGAGGTCGCCCCGGCCGCCAGGGACAGCGGCCTGGTCCGGCCGATGTTCCCCACCGTCGCGATGGCCACCACCACCGCCGACGGCAGCCTCGCCTACCTCACCCTCCGTCCCGCCGACCCCGGCCCGGACGGCGGCCGGCGGTACGAGGTCGGGGTCCTCGGTCACGGCCCCAGCGGGCAGGACCTCGCCGAGCACGTCGGGAGCGAGATCACGACCTGGGATCAGGGCTTCCGCTCGTGCCCGGTCCGCTTCGCCATCCCGGACGCATCACCCCAGCCGTCCAGCACGCCTGGCCGGGTGGTGCTGGAACGTCCGACCAGGCCCATGACCGTCACCTGGGAGTGACGGTCATGGACCCCGCTGGGGCCTTCGCCCGTCGTTTCCCCCTCGTTGCCCGCATCCGCCCGGCCTGCGTCCCGCTGGCCCGGCGGGTGGCCGGGCTGTGCGAGCGAGCCCGTGAGGCCACCCGTAGCGCCGATCTCACCGAGGCGGCCGCGGTGCACAACCAGGCAGCGCTCGTCGCCTCCGACTGCGGACTCCCCGACCTGGCCCGGCGATGGTGCCACCAGCAGGTGAACCTCTACCTCCGCGCCCGCCCGCTGGACGAGCGGGAAACCCGCCTGGCCCTCGAACCGATCACCAACCTCGTTCGCCTTCACATCCGAGAAGGGCACGGCGAGCGGGCGTTCGCGCTGATCGACGCCCTGTTCACCACGGTCTCCGCCCGCGTCGAGGCAGACGTGGACGGCATCGGAATCCCCGCCGACCTCACCGACTCCCCGGAGGTCCACGAGGAGATCCGACGCTGGTTGTGGACGGTTCTGCTGGCGACCGGGGCACGTGCACTGGCCACCGCCGGACGGTGGGACGAAGCCCGCGCGCAGCTGGAACGCTACAAGGGCATCGGGCGTCGGATGCTCGACGGCCGCCAGGTCGCGATCATCGCCCACGCCGTCGACGGTGACACCGACGGTGCCCTCGCGCTGCTGGCGGACACGGCCCCAGGAGAACCCTGGGAGAACGCCGTCACCGCCTGCCTCACCATCCAGTGCCGCGGCGCCACCAACAGTCCCGACCTGGACACGCTCCTCACCCGGTACCAGGCCCTCGACAGGTCGTCACCCAGCCTCGCGGTGTTCCACACCCGCCTGGGCTTGTCGTTCCTCGACGCGCTCGGCGGCACCGACAACCCTCACGCACGGCACCTCGCCGCCGACCTGATCGACCACGCGGTCCGCAGCCGCGACGGAAACGTCGCCCGCGACATCCTCCGGCACAGCGACTGCCACGACCTGCTCACCGAATCCCAGGAGAACGACCTCACCTGCCTGGTCGAGGTGTGCGGGCTGGACAGTGGCACGATGCCCCCGGAAGCTCTGGCCGATCTGACCACCGCCCTTGCCCACGCTGAAGACGTCATCGCGAGGGCCCGCGCCTCACGCCGTTAGGACCACGCCCTCAGGAGCCACGCTGAGCTGACTGTCCGACTGTCCCACCTGCGGTCCGGTGCCGGAGGAGCGTCTTCACTCCTTCACTAGACCCCCGCCAACTTCAGGTAAACAGCAGCACCGTTCGCTCACCAACTGACAATAGTGTTACCGGTGATCATCCGCAGACGGTCACAGTAACGGCAGGTCAGCGGCGTACACGATGCTGGGAATGTGGTTCTGCTCCCCCCTCGGACACGTACATTATTCACCCGTGGAGAGGTCGTCGCATAGACGGCCTCTTCGTTGTTTTCGTACCGCAGTTCAAGCCGTAGCTCCCGGTACAGCTCAGCCAGCCGGTCCGGCTCCGCCCGCGACAGGGCGGCCCCACGTCACCCAGTGAGTCGATCATGGCGTGGATCTCCGCATCGCTGACCGTCCCAGGCGGTGCCGAGCCGCTCAGCTCGGGCTGCGCGGCGGCACGTTCCGCCTGGGCCTCGTTGATCGGCTCGACCAGGGCAGCCGGGTCGATGCCAGCCGCCACCGCCTCTTGGAAGCGGCGGAGCTTGCCTCCGCCTCGGTGAGACGTCGCCGGGCGCTCTCCCGGTCCTTGGACGTCCTGCCATCGTCCTGGGAGGCGAGCAGGGCGCGCACGGTCCGCTCGACGTTGGTTGGCGCGAACAACCACCCGATCCACCCGTTCACTGCGTCCCTGATGACGTCCTCCCGCACGTACACCGTACGGGGGTGCTCGGCCAGGGCAGCCGATCCGGGGGCGAGGGTGCGCGCGGGACACCGGTAGTACATGCCGTGCCGACGCGGGCTGGCGTCCATCTTCCGCGAGCAGATTCCGCACCGCAGGTGTCTCCGGAAATCGCCGCCCGCACCCTGGCACGCACATGCTGTCGTTCGGACTCGCTCACGCCACCCAGTACGCTCATCAACATCGTGTGGGACGGGTTACGGGGATCAAACCTCCCGCCGAGTTCGGGAACCCAGAGATCGACGCCGTACGCGGCGAACTTCGGCGCGGTCAGGGAGAACTGGTCCCCGAACCAACACCGGGTCCCCTCCCCCACCACCACCGCGTTCCACCGCCGCCCAGGGCTCCTGAGCTCGGCGAGCAACCGAGCCCCCTCGGGCCGTCGTTCCCACGGCACGGACCGGGAGTGCCCGACGTCGAAGAACTGCGCCACGATTCGCCCGCCAAGCGGTTCGACGAAGGTGGTGGCGTTGCCCCGCTGCCAGGCCCGGGAGGTCTCCGGGGCCTGGTTGTCCTCAGGTGGCGCGCCGCTCGCGATGTGGGCGATTCGTGGGGCCGGGGCGGTGCGGATCGCGGCCGACCGACCCCGACCCTTCGTCGCCGCGGCGGCAGCGCCACCGCGTGCCGGTCAGGCGGCTTCGAGTCGTTCGATGGACACGATCGACCCCCGTTGTTCGCGGATGATCAGAACGACGTCGGTGCGCACGGGGGCGGCGGGATTTCGCAGCGTGTGCAGGATGTGCTGGCGCGGTGGTCCTTGTGTGCCTTCCAGCAGGGCGCTGTCGCCCTGCCATACCTCGTCGTAGGTGGACAGCCTGGCGTCTGGAGGGAATCCGTGTTGACGGCCGATCTCCCGCAGGGCAGCCTCCAGCTCCGGGCTGATCCCCGCTTCGGTGGGCACGGGCAGTGCGACCGCGCGTTCCAGAGTTCGGGCGGTGATCAGGGCCTGCCGGCGGCGCTCGGCGGTGGCTGAGCGCGGATCGGTCCCGGCGTCGTGCGGCGGCGCTTCCACTGGTTTGAGGGAGGGGTCGCCGAGGAGGATGTACTGTGCCAGGGTCTTCAGATCTACGGGGTCCAGCGGGGTCTTCTGCTTCGCGTAGTCCTGCCGTGCCTTCAGGGTCGCGTAGCCGCTGGACTGGCCTTTGAGGACTTCGTCGAGGAAGGTGCGGGTGATCAGGTCGGCCTTGGTGCAGAACTGCTTCACGCTGTACGCGATGTTGGTGCTGCCGAAGAACGCCACCGCCCCGTTGTCCAGGTAGGTGGAGCACAGCGGCGTTCCGGGGTTGGTCTTGGTCGAGAACAGTTGCGCCCCGTAGCAGCAGACCGGCGCCAGGATGGTTCCGTAGGTGATGTTCTGCTTGATGTCGTCCGTGGTCAGCGCGACCGGGTACAGCTGGTCCTCGTCGGAGTTCTCGTCCGCTCCGAACCACTCGTCGTGCGCGTAGGCCCCGTGGCAGGCTACGAACTGGGTTCGCGACCCCAGTGGGGTTGGCGGTTTCCAGGGGGTCCCTTCGGGCGGCACGAGGTGAAGCGCGGTCGAATTGCCGAATAGGAACTTCAGGTCCCTTTCTGAACCTTCTTTCCAGACCTTGGCGGAGAGGCCGAAGTAATCCTCGTATTTCTTGCGCGCCGCGGGCGAGGACTGCGCGGCGAGCCCGATGAGCCGTGCCAGGTGTGCGACGTCGTGGCCCCCGGTGAGGTCGGGAAGCCGACCGACGACACGACTGGGGTTGATGTAGTTCTTGGGGTCCCCCGCACCTGCGGCGTAGGTGGTTTCAGAAGCATAGGGCAGGTCGCTGGGGACGGCGGGTTCCGAATCCTCGGCGATGTAGGGGTTCTTCAGTGCCTGGTGCGGGATGACGTCGTGACTGCCGAGGATCATGAGGTAGTCAGGCTTGGCGGAGTGGTGGATCGCGTCGATGGTGTCCTTGTTCTGTTTCTCGTCCGTCTCGCTGGTCACGACCGGGGCGTGGTGCTGGTCCATGTCGGCCTTGTCGCTGACGTCCACCACCGTGGTCGTCAGCCCCCGATCCTTGTCAGCCTTGATCAGCGCGGCGACCTCCTTCTTGACCGACTTGATCGCGGATTCCGTGTACCCCTTGTGCGAGAGAGCCGAATAGTTCGTGACGATTACCTTCGTAGCCATAACACCCCTTCCTAGTTCAAGAGCCATGTCGACCGGGATTGACACCGGCAGGTGCCGCGACTTCGACACATCAACCACCGTGGGGCAGCGGTAGAGCCCCGGAGTTCAGGAGGTGACCCCGGCAGGCCGGCCAGGGATTGTTCGCATCGTTGTTTCCGAATTTTGGCACCTCGCGGCGAGCCGCACCGCTTAACCGTATCGGGCGACCACCGAGGTTGACGCCGACGCACTCCGCACTACCGCCGACGGCTCCGCAGATCGGACACCAATACGTCGATCTTCCCCGGCAACCAGTTCAGCGAACAATGCAACTCCACCCGGGGGAAACTCCCCCCGACTGCGACACCTTCGGGCATGGCGCCAGTGCTCACAATTCGCGCCCTCGAACCCAAATTTTCCCTTCATATACGGACAGATTTCCGCGTGTCACGGCGCAGGACTGCCAGAAATTGCTCAGACCGTAGACGTCCAGGTCTTTCTTGACGGCGAGATTGTGTTCCGCAACCAGACTACTGTTAACTTTCGCACCATTATTGACGATTAGGTAACCAACCGTCGCGCCTTCCTTGTTCAGGACGACGTCGTTGGCTGACCCGGCCTCACCGGAGGGGTGCACGTGGAACGGGCCGTTCACCGTGAGGGTCCCGTTCGTCACGGTCACGTCCTTCTTGGCCTCGATCGGGCCGTGGACGGTCAAGGTCCCGTTCGACATGGTCAGGTCCTTCTTGGCCTCGATCGGGCCGTGGACCTGCAGCACGCCGCTGACGACGACGGAGCTTCCGGACATCGTCACCTTCCTGTACGCGTGGAGCTCGCCTTTGGCGGACAGGAGCCCGATGCACGTGAGGTGGCCGTGGACCTCCGCGAAGCCTTCCACGATGACGTTCTGGTCCACCTCGAGGGAGCCGACCTTGATGTTCGGCCGGTTCACCGTGACATGGGTCGTCTGGTAATGGTCCTGGCTGTTGATGGTGGCCTTGAGGGTGAAGTTGGTGTTGTTCTCCAGGCCCTCCCTCAGGGTCCACGTCCCCCCTGGAGCCACGAGGCTGGCCGCGCGGTCCACCCCCTGCCGGTCGCGGTAGTACATCGTGTACTGGGCGTTCTTCGAACCTTCCCAGTGCAACGTCACCGGTTCGCCTTTGTTGAACACGGTCCGGGAGGGGCGGAAGCTGTGGAAGTGGAACGCGTCGTCCCCTTTGATGGCCTTGACCGCGCCGACGCGTTGCTGCACGGCGCCGCTCGCGACCGCGGAGTGTTCCTCGATGGTGATGGCCACGGTGCCGATCGCGCCGTTGACCTCGATGTCGGACAGGGTGAATCCGACTTCCCAACTGCCGTCGAACTGCGCGGGCACGGTGCAGACGCAGTCGAACACCACCTCGTTGGGATCCGTGCTCGTCTTCACGATCTGCCACCGGCCACGCAGACCCGGGCCGGTGGGTGGCTGGGTCACGGAGGTCGCGATCCCGCCCGGGTCGGTGGTGAGTGCGGTGGCACGGCGGCCGGTGGGGATGCGGATGACGATCTTCTGGCAGGTGACCGGCCCGTGGTGGGGGTTCCGCAGGTGTTTGCCGAACCGGAAGGACAGCCGACCGTATTCGGCCTCGGCGAACGTGCTCACCCGCAGCGGGTCCGGGCTGGTCTCGACCGAGGGGAGGAGGAGATTGGCACCTTCAAGGACGAGGGGCATGACCGACCTCCACGGGATGTGAGGGACAAGGGTGTGATGGACCGGCGACGAGGTGGTTGGTCAGGGCGTGGGGACGCGCAAGGTGACTGGCACCGTCCCCGTTCGGGTGGCGAAATCGCTGGTCGCGGTGGCGGTGACCTCGGTGACCTCCACTGTGTCCGCCACGGGCGCGTCGAGTTCGATGGTGACGGTGACCGACCAGGTCCCGTCGAAGGAGGCGGTGTCCTCCGGCACGCAGTCCACGACGACCCGGGCGGGGTCGGTGGTGTTGGCCACGGTCCACCACCGTCGGCCCTGGTCGCGTCCGCTGACGGGAGTGAGGCTGGTGTGGACGGAGATCGGTTCACTGCTCGTCCGGGTGAACCCCACATCGAAGGCGACGCTGACCCGGGTGCAGCGGATGGGCCACTCCGCCTGTTTGCCGTGTCCCTCACCGAGGGGCAGGCGCACGCTGGTGAAGCCGGTGGGCACGCCCTTCGGACTGGGGGTGACGTCCAGGTGGTAGGTCAGCAGCGGGGTGAGGTCAGCGCGCATCAGGGTCGGCCTTCCGTGGGGTGGAGGGAGGCGCCGGGTGCAGTTGGAGGTAGCCGGCGCGGGCGGCGGGGGCCGGTTCGTCGGGGCTGGCCTCGTCGCCGACGGCCAGGATGGGCATCTCGTCCCAGATGAGCGGGTCCCGAAGTCCCATGCTGGTGGGCTCGGACCAGTGCCAGGTGCCGTGCCAGGCAGCGGGGCGGGGCATGAGGATGCCGCCGGTCGCGGGGCTGGTGATGACATCGAACTGGCGGATGGCCATCCTCCAGTCCTGGGAACCCGTGAGCCGCAACCGCAGGTGGCGAGTCGACACCGGGGAGTCGGGGACGTGGCGGAACTCCAGCGTCTCCAGCGCGAGGTGCGACGGTTTGCCGAAGGATGCCCACTCATCCCAGGTGACGGCGTCGGTGGAGGCTTCCAGTACGCAGTCCGGTGGGGCGAACCCGGCCTTGGAGTCCCCCAGGTACACCTCGACCCGGCGAATCGTGGTGGTGGCGCCCAGGTCGAGCTGGACCCATTCGTCCGGCCTGGCCCACTTCTCGCTCCAGTAGAAGCTGGACAGGGTGCCGTCGATCATCGCGGTGGGTGGATGGCCGGGGGTGTGCCCCAGCGAGGTCGTGACGGTGATGTGGTCGGCGCGGGTGGAAGCCAACACCGGGTTCAGCCGGAACGAGGCGCGGATCCGGCTCAGCGCCTGGTGGGTGAGGTCGGCGTCGAGGGTCAGGCCGGTGACGGGCAGGATGTCCGTGGTGGCGTGCACCGTGGTGTGCGGGCAGGCCAGCAGGGTGAGGTGATGGGTGACCGGGCTGTCGGCCGGGCGCGCGGGCACTCGGAGGCCGGCGCCGGTGCCGATGGGCACGACGTAGCCGCCGGTGCCGCTGACCGGGTCCACCGCGTGCAGGCGCCGGTAGTCGGTGGGGTGGCCGGGTTCGGTGGCGGCGAAGTAGCCGATGAGGCCGTCGGCCAGCCGGTCCGGGTCCCCCAGGCGAACGGTCCACCGGTGGTCGGTGTAGTCCGGGGCGGGTGGGGTGAGGACCCGGTCCCAGGTGGAGTCGGTCAGGGCCGGGCCGAGCAGCTCGATGCCCAGGCTGGCGCGGAGCAGCGCGACGGGACGCCCGAGGAGGCGGGTGGGGTTGCGGTCCTCCACCGGGGAGGGGTCACCGATGTGGTCCAGGGCTTGGTCGATGGTGTTCATGAGGTCGGTGAAGGCCCCGTGGGGGTGACCGAGCAGGGCGGTGGCGAACCCGGCGAGGTCGGGGTGGGCTGCGGCGAACTCGGGCTGGCTGGGGTGGCGGTAGGGGGCGTGGGGCAGCGCGTTCCACGCGGTGGCCCGGGTGGTCTTGGTGCCGGTGACCGTGGTGACCACCCGGAGTTCGCCGAGTGCTTCGCCGTCGGGGGCGTAGACGAGCAGGGTCTGGTCGAGGTGGTTGACCAGTAGCCAGCCCGCGACCGGTGTGCTGGTGGCCGGGGTGTCGCCGCCCTGGGCGGGCAGGGGGTCGAAGGCCAGCCGGGCGTTGTGCAGCAGGCGCGGGGGGACTTGCAGGAACCGCTGCGGGCCGGGTGCGGCGTCGAACGGTGGTGCGTCGGGGGTGACGCTGGCCGCTCGGATGGGCGTGAACTGCGTGGGTTGGGACTGTTCCGGCGCGACCTTGCGCAGGACCTGGCCGAAGCGGTCGATGATGCGCAGGTCGGTGACGTAGAACTGGCCGGCGCGCACGGGTTGGAAACGGTGCTGTCGGGGGTCGCCGGCGCCGTCGGGCACGTGGTTGCTCTCCCCGACCATCGACAGGATGGTCGGGTCGGTGGTCAGTCGGGCGGTGCCGTCGTGGTGGAGCAGCCAGTCGTGGAAGCCGTCCAGGGTCTGGGACAGGATCCGCAGGTCGTGGAGACGTTCCCGCAGGGACTCCAGCCCCGCCGCGGTGGCGGCGGGGGCGGTGGCCAGCTCGCGGCGTAGTTGTTCTCGCAGCACGTAGGTGAACGCGGGGGTCAGGAACGACTGGCCGGCGAACACCGTCCAGCGCCGGCCGCCCTCACCGTCGCCGGCGGCGGCCCCGGTGCCCTGCCAACGGTAGCGGTCGCCGTCGAAGTCCCAGTGCGCGCTGGTGCCCGTCTGGTAGGGGGTGGCGCAGTACTTGATCTTCCACTGCAGGTACATCGGCTGCCAGGGTTGCCGCCACACCCGGGTGTACTCGGGGAAGCCACCCGCGGTGTGGGTCTCGGGGTGGGCGACGATGCCGTGGAGCGCGGTCGTCCCACCGGCGGCCGGGGTGCGGGCCGCGGTGTCCAGCATCGCGAACTCGGCGAGCAGGGCCGAGCACACCTCCGGCAGCCCGTCGAGGGTGGGCACCGGTGCGGACTTCTCGGGTCCCACCCACTTGTTGTTGATCTTGACCTTGGTCAGCAGGGTCGAGGGCGTTCGGCACAGCAGGGGGTCGTCCCCGTCCCGGCCCAACGGATCGGTGGTGCCGGTGTTGGACAGCACCAACACCGGGTCCGTCGGGCGGTAGTAGTCGCGGCGGGTGGACCGGGTGAGCTCCAGGGTCTCCGGCAGCTGGTGGTGGTGGGCGAACTGGGCGGTGGCTCGGTCCAGGGCCTCGGGGTCGCCCGCGTGCGGGATCCGTCCCGCCAGGTCGGCGACCTCCTTCCGACGTGCCGCCACCGATGCGCGGAGCTCGTCGATCTTCTTCTGCCACACCTTGTCGTCCCAGGTGTAACCGTGTGGGCGTTGGTTGGGGGGCAGGTTCCGCAGCCACCACAAGGTCCACAGCCGCCACTGGGCGGCGGTCAGCATCGGCAGTGCCGCGTCGTAGGCGGCCTGGTCGGCGTTGAGCTGGTCCACCCACGGCGGTTGCGGGGGCGGGGGCTGTTGGGGGTCACGCTGCTCGCTGGGCCGGGAGACCACCTGCCAGACGTGGCCGCCCTCCCGGCGGCTGAACCAGGACTGGTGGGTCAGCTCCGCGAGGTCGATCGGGCCGTCGGCGGTGTCCAACTCGTGCAGCTTGCCCTGGAACAGGGCGTTGACCACCTCCCCGGTACGTGCGGAGCGGGTCTGTTGGGCGGCCATCGCTGCGGCGGCGTCGGCGATGCTGTGCCCGACCGCGACCTTGATGCCGGCGGGGTCAGGCCGTTCCGACGGCGGGTGGTCGCCTTCGCGCTGCCAGGGGATCGGCAGCGCCGTGCCGGCGTAGCGGGTGCGGACCACGCGGGACACCTCGCCGGGACAGGTCCAGCCCAGGGCGTCCAGGACGGTGTTGATGTCGGGGTTGGGGATGTTCTCCGGTAGGAGGCCGGGGATGGCGTTGTTCCGGGCGTGGACCAGGATGTCGGCTTGGTCGTCGGAGTACCAGCCGATGACGGCATAGCTGAGATCGGTGTCCGGGGCCGGGCTGTGCGGCGTCGGTCGCAGATCGTCCAGGGTGTCGTGGAAGGCGAAGACGTTCTGGTGGTAGGGCTCGAAGGCGGCGAAGGCCGGCAGCCCGGGGCCGACCGCGGTGAGGAACGGCGGGGTCGGGGGTGTGGGTTCTCGCCACGCCCCGTCGGCGAGGGGGTGCGCTCGCCCCAGGTGGTCCAGTGTTGGCGCCGATGCGTGGGGATCGAGGTAGGGGTTGCTGCCCTGCTTCGCGGGTGTGGCGGTGTCGCGGGATTCCAGGTAGTCACCGTGCACGACCCAGCCGGTGGCCTGGCGTCGGCCGTTGAGGGAGTGGTAGCGCACGACCAGCCACCGGTTGGGCACCAGCGGGAACTGGCTCTGCCCGGTGTCGGGGTGCACGAACCCGTCGGTCAGCGCTTCCGGTAGCCGCCACTGCACGTGCACACCCTCGAACCCCGGATCGTTGGTGACGTCCTGCCGGTTCTGGTAGGGCGGTGGCTCGCCGCTGGCCCGGTAGTCCTCGTGGAGCATCAGGAACAGCGACGGGCTCCAGCGTTCGAACGTCTGGAACTTCCGCACCTTGTAGTTGACCAGCAGGGCGTGCACCTCGATCGGGACGACGAGGTCGGTGTCCTCCATCAGCTCTCCCGGGAACCAGCAGCAGGATCAGGTGGTCGGTCAGGGGTGGGTGAGGCGTTGCTCGACCGGCGCGTTGACGAGTTGCAGCGCGAACTGGCCAGGTGACAGGTCGGACAGCCCGAACTGGGCGGCGAGGTCGGAGACCAGGCCGCCGGGGCCCCGCAGTTGGAGCACGTCCGGGGTGCCCTGGTCGACGTTTCGGAGATAGGCGGAGAACACCGTGCCCGTGCCCTGGGCGGGGAAGTCGCGTCCCAGCGAGACGCCCAGGTCCTTTCCGGGGGTGACACTCCGCAGGCCGATGACGTCGGCGCTGTCGATGCCGAAGTGGATGCCCTGCCCGGGTTCGCGGATCACGATCTCGTCGGGAACCGCGTCGAACAGGCACAGCAGCACGTCCGGGGCGAGGCGATCACGCCGCAGCTCGGTGACCGCGCGGCCGTCCTCCCTGGTGGCGAGCAGGTCGAACACCGGCCACGCCCGCACCAGCCGCGAACGCACCACGATCCCCGCCACCGGGGAGGTTCCGGTGCGTCGGTGGTCGACGTCCTGCCGGAAGGTGGTGTTGATCCGCGCGTCCAGCGAGGTGTGCACCCCGACATCCCGGGCTCCCGCCAGCAGGGCGTCCACCCAGGCCGGGTCCACCCGGAACATCCGCAGTGACTCCGGCGGCAGCATCCCCGGGTGGGGTACCAGGTAGCGGAACGGCACCCGGCGCAGCAGCACGAGCTCGTCGAGCCACCCCGGCGCGGTCTCGGTGCGCCGGGAGACCGCACCCCGCAGCAGGTCCTGGTTGCGGGCTTGCTCCAGCCAGGCGCGGGATTCGGCTCGGCTCAGGCGGGACCGCCGGGTCTGCGGGACCGCTCCGGGCACCTGGGGCGCCGCCAGCGCCGCCACCAGCTCGTCACCGAACCCGGTGGCCGCGATCTCGCTGGTCGCGTGACCGGCCGCGGTGTCGGGGTCCAGTCGCTCGCGGGCGGGATCGGCGCCCAGGGCCATCAGGTTCACCGCGAGGGTGGCCGCCTCCCGGCGGGCCCGGGTGGTTTCGGCCGCGTAGTCGGGGTCGGTCAACGCCAGGAGCCGGCCCAGGGTCCACGCGGCGGCGTAGCTGACGTCGAAGACGCCACGCTCGGCGTGGTAGATCAACGCGTGGTCGGCGGTGGTGTGGGGGGTGGGGTGGCGGGGCACGGGTCGCGGAGCGACGGGGGTGAACGGCCCCCGGTACCAGGCGAAGGTCAGTTCCCCGGAGGGGACGCGGTAGACGACCGGCACGTACCCCAGGCGCAGTCGTTCCTGTGCTTCCTCCAACGCCTCGTGGAGTTTGTCGGGCTTCTTGGGGGTGTCGGTCACCAGCCGCAGGGCCAGGTTCTCCGCGTGGCCGCCGACCGCGGGCCTGGCCAGGCCGCGCAGGAGACCTCCGACGTCGAGGTGCCCGGTCGGGTCGCAGGTGAACGACCACGAACGCAGCGCGCACAGCCGCACCGCGCGGGTCCCGGTGGGCAGCCGTCCCGGCGCGAGCCGGTCGTGGAAGCCCTCCAAGGACACCAGGTGCACCGCGTAGGAGCCGGGTGCGCGGGGGAACCGGTTCGCGGTCAGCACGGCGTACTGGCCTTCGGTGAGCACCTCGCCCTCGACCCGCAGCCGTGACAACGGCCGGACGTCCCGCACGTGCGCCAGGTACCGCAGCTCCTCGGCACGCGGCACGGTCCTGGTGAACAGCTCGGCGTCCACGTCGATGGTCTGGCACCGGGTCTGGGCCACCTCGGGGGTGACGGTCAGATCCGGACCCAGCACGGTGTCGTCGTCGGGGCGGCACAGCTTCTCCACGGTCCGGGTGGTGGTCACGCCTCGCCCGTCGGGGTCCTCGTCGAGCTCTCCGGCGCGGAAGACCAGCAGCGCCAGCCAGGGCTCTCGGACGTCGGCTCGGGTGGCGTCCAGTTGCCGTTCCCACGGCAGGATCGCCCGGTCGAGCGTGATGTGCGGCAGGGTCCTGCGGAAATCGCCGGTAGCGCCCGCGTCGGGGTAGGAGGCGTGGACGGAGGAGTCGTCGAGGAGGAACCGCACGGCCCGGATCTCGTAGGCCTGCTCCACCGCGGGCAGCGGGTCGGCGCTGGTGATGTCCGCGCCCTGCTGCGTCAGGTGCTGCTCGGTGCGGATGGTGTAAACCCCGGCCACGGCCTGGGGCATCAGGTGGTCGGAGAAGGTGACCTGGAGGTCGGATTCGGTTGTCACCGCGACTCACTTCGTCGTCGTGATCGTCATGGGTGGGTCCGTGAACATCGTCGGGGCCATCGCGCCGTAGTGGTCGAGCGTGTCGTCGGCTCCGGGAGGGACGCCCAGGAGTGCCAACGCCTCGTGGAGGCTCGGGCGGTGGTGCTGGGTCCCCTTCGCCCGGATCCCGTTCACGACGTCGGTGATCGTGCCGATGCTGTGGGGGTCGTCCACCGGCTTCGGCCCCACCGGAGTGGGGTCGCGCAGCGGGATGGCGGCGGGTGGTTGACCCTCCACCCCGAGGACGTCCGCGGCGATGGGTCCGAGGTGGGTGCCCCAGCGCGGGGGCGGGACCTCGAAGCGCAGTCCGGCTCCTCGGTCGGTGAGCAGCGTCCTCTCGCCGTCCCCGCCGGTGTCGGTGAGCGCGTCCTCCGCTCTCGCCAGCGGCTCTCCCCACAGGGCTCGCGGCATGCCCCGGGTGACGGCGGTGACGGTCCAGCCGTGCTTCCTCACGTCGAAGGCGGTGCCACCGAGCCGGAGGGTGACCCGGTGTTCGGAGCGGACCCCGGTCCGGCCCATGGGGCGGATGCTGACCGTGTTCCCGTCCTCGCCCCACACCCTGGTCCCGTTGAGGGTGATCGTGGACGCCGGGATCAACGATTCGGTGCTGACCACGAACCCTGCCGAGGACACCAGCAGGGGCTGTCCACTGCTCTGGCGGGCGCGGGCCTCCTCCGGGGCCACATCGGCCAGCAGACCGCGGTAGGGCACGACCGCCAGCGGAGCCGGTAGTTGCGTCCGGAACTCCGCCCACCCGACGGTCAGCGCGGTGTCCCGACCGGCTCCGAAACCGATGGTGAAGGACACGAACCACACCTTCACCCGAGCGGTTCCGCCGAGCGGCGGCCCCCACAGCTGGAGGGAGACCCCGACCTCCAGCGAGACACGGACCCGGATGAACAGCACCTTGACCGTGGCGGCCACCCCGACGTCCAGGCCCAGCGAGACGTCAAAGGAGAACGGTTTCCAGCGCAGCAGCGCATCCACGTGGGCGACGAACCACGCCTGCAACTGGATTCCGTGGCCCTTGTCGTAGCGGGCTTCCAGGCGGCCCCCGGCCATGAAGGCGTCATCGGTGACCGCCGCGTAGACCTCGCCCCGGATCGTGACGTCCCCCCGGGACCACAGCCATCCCAACCGGGGCGGTCGAGGGTAGTAGGCCGGGACCGGGTAGTCCTTGTGGTAGCCGCCCAGGGTGAACACGAAGCCCTGACCGCCGCCCGTGGCGGTGCGGTCACCACTCCAGATGTACAGCGACAGCCCACCGGTCAATTCGGCGGTCGGGTCCAGGACGTAGGAGCCCGGGGCGACCACCGCGTCCATCGCGAACACGCCGCGGCCGGTGTCGTAGGCTAGTGCCAGGTCCACGATCACCCGCGCCAGGGGCCGCTTCGCCGCCTTGTTGCGAGGCAGGTCCACGGTCACCCGCCCCAGCAGCATCACCTTCCAGCGCGCGCCGCCCTCCACGACCAGCAGTGCGCGAGCGTCCAGGAACCGGAAGCAGTTGAACTCGATGCCGCCCGCGCCCCAGTACTGCCCCTCGTGCGGGGTGATCCACCCGCCTGGTCCGGACAGCTTCGCCAACACCTCGCGGGGCGAGGACGCACCGACGCCGTCGGCCAGTCGCCGCACCAACGGGAACTGCCCGAGCTGGTCGATCGTGGGGACGCGCACCGTGCTGTTGATCCCGAAGCCCACGCAGACGGCGGTCACCGTGAACGCCGGCGGTCCGAACAGTCCCCGGCCCCCGGTACCGGCGAGTTCACCGAGCAGGAACATCGACGACCACCCGGTGCGGCTGCGGGCGTAACTGCCCGCGGCCTCCAGGGCGATCGCACCGGTCTCCACCGTCAACAGCCCGTCGAGGACAGCGGTGAAGTCGGGGTCACCGCGGTACTCCACGGCCCCGGCCACCTTCACCGGTGGCTTGTCCAGCACGACCCCGGCGCCCCGCAGGGTCGGGGTGACCCGGAACCGCGAATCGATCGCGAACCCCAGGCCCAGCAGTGACAGTTCCACCGGGCCGACCGCCAGCAGCGCGTCGAGCGCCACGAACACCCGGCCATCGGTGTAGCTGAGGCTGATCCGCCGCACCCGCACCGGCCCCAGTCCCAGGTCCATCTCCCGGGCCACCACCGACCCCGCCCGGGTCCGAGGCTCGTCGGGCTCGACGGCACGGGCGCCTCTCGAGGTCAGCACCAGGGATTGTGCCGCACCAGCCACCAGCAGGTCCACCACCACTGACACGCCGGCGGCCAGTTCCTGGGGCAGCGCCCCCACCGGCGGTGCGGCACCGGCCCACGCCAGCAACTCGTTGACCACCGCCGTGTGCGCGCTCGTCCAGGCCCGCGACGTGGCGAGGAACCGGAGCCCGGTCGCCCCGAGGTCCCGGTCGGCGGGCACCGCGTCACCCACGACCGGCAGCGACGACGCCCTCGCGTCGAGTCGACCTCCGGCGGCGGCGACCCGGAGCGGGCCTTCCCTGTCGGGTGCCGAGCCGAACATCCAGTCGGTGTGCTCGGTCGTGGCTCTCAGCACCAGGCTCTTCGCCGTGAAGTCGTAGGCCAGGCCCAGCGCGACCACCTCAGGCACCAGGACACCCGGCACGCCGTCGAGATCGAGCCCCAACGCGCGGGCGACCTCGTCCGCCGGCAGGCCCTCATCGGAGCGGAAGGACGCGGCGATCCGGAAGGAATCACCCTGCACGGTCACACGTTCGACGTCGCCCTCGTCCGGCGCTGACTCCATTGTTGACTCCTTGCGCAGAGCGCCGACGGTGCCGGGATGCCGGTCAGCGACGCTAAGGGCTGCCCCGCCCGCCCACAAACCGCACCACCCCCTGATGGGTGAAATCAGCGGGCCACCGGGGCGGCACCGCCGCTGACCGGGTGTCACTGGGATTCCCGTATTAGACCGTCGGCGCTAGGCTGTGCGAACAATTCACCACCCGCCGCCGCCGCGTGTCCCTCACTCTGGTGGCACTATCGCTGCTCCGGGGCGAGCCACCCGCCCCGATCGGGTGATATTCCGTGAGACCGCCGCGTGACGACGCTCAAGTCCACCGGTTTGCGGGCTCGTCGCCGATCTGGTTGGCATCAGTTCCGAGGAACCGGGAACCGCGCGAATCTCCCCGGCGATGCGCGAAGACTCCCGGCCGCTGCGGCGTCAGCACGGGGCGAGGAACTACGCGCTGTCGCCTGTCGACAAGGAGGTAACATGCCCCATTCACTCACCATGGAGGAGACGCGCCCCACCAACGTCGACCACATGTACGCCGCGACTCCCACCGTCAACCGGGACCTCCAGCGCGTGGGGCCCGGTGACCAGCGACAGCCACTGGCCCGTCACCACATCATCCCCTACAACGTGCTGCGGGATTTCTGGAACAAGCTGGTCGAGGAGGAGAAGATCCACCTGACCCACCCGCTGCTCAAGGTGATCCAGTCCAAGCTGGTCGATGGTGTCAACGGCTACAAGATCCTGATGAACCAGGACGATCGCACTGTGGCGGCAGAGGTCTGCGCTGAGGTGATCGAGGGGGCCACCGAGTTCGAATCCGACAGGTGGGAGAATTTCGCACTGGTGTACGCATGGCTACCGGGGAACCTCTTCCTGGGGCCGGACGAGCGGTTCCGCAAAAACCCCGCGACCGATGAGTTCGAGGAACACTGCTCCCCCATCGTGGGGAAACAGGTGTATTCGACCATGCGGTCCGCCTACAACAACATGAAGCAGTACATCAATTCGCCGGACCACCCGGAGCGGTTGGCGAAGGATGCGATCAGCGGCTTCAGGAATTCGGCGTCCACCCTGTCCATCTACCAGCTGAACAAGAACAAGTGGTACCGGGAGGCGCCGCTGCGGAACGACAGGTTCAGGACCTGGGTCATCATCGAGAAGAAACCCCGGTACGCACGAGCGGACATCGACTCGGATCTCGACCTGGAACCGGATGACCAGCCAGGGGGCGGGGGGAGGACGGACCTGAACCCGATCGACGAGATCAGGATCAGCGCCACCAAGGGCATCACGATAAACAGGGTCGAACACTACAAGGACTACTGCCGCGGGTCGGGCGGTGCCGACGACATCAGTCTCGCGGATCTCAGCGCGTGGGCTGAGAAGGAGTTTCACGCCCAGGTGCCCCCGGAGCTCAGGTCAGCGAAGGTGACGCGGCTCCTCGCCGACGTGATCACCCTGCCAGGCAGGACGTGCATGCAGATCACGGCTGCCATCAGCCTCCAGCTCGGCGGTACCAGCGTGGACATGTTCGCGGACTTCATCTGCACCCGGACGAGCGGAGGCGGGACCCAGCCGACTACCAGCTTCGGGCTCAGCGTCAGCATCGCTGTCCCCGTGGGTACTGGCGGCGACAACTGCCTCTGGTTCGACGGCGTCGTCCAGAAAGGCGCGAACCCATCCCGACCCGGCGTGATCGGGGGGTAGGGCCGTGGGCTGTCCAGCCGAGGCCGTCGAGGGGTGTGTTGGGTGGCGGTGCCCGCTGGGGCGTTGTGGCGTCCCCGAGGACATCCTCGACACCGGAGGAGAGGGACGTTCCACTGGTCCTCTCGTTCGCGGTCGAGAACAGGGCGAGCGAGAACCGGGAAGGCGGGGCCTCGATGGCACGTTCGGCACGGTGGGGTCTGGTGCGTATGCCCCGGTGGTGCCGTGCGGCGGTGCGCGTCCTCGTTGTCGGGCCGCCGCGGACGGCCGCGATGACGGCCGCGCGTTCGCCGCGGTCAACGGAACCCCTGGCCGCCACCGCGAGGCGGCACGGGCACTGTCCTCACCCGGCCCTCGCCCCCGGTCGACGGCCCAGGACCGGGCAGTCAAGGACCAGCCGGGTCCCAGGGAGGCCGACTCCCGGCGCGGAGACCTGACAACCGGGCGCTGGTGGCGGACCGACGTCCCAGCGGGCACGGCGGTTCCTCGTGTTCGGATGACCACGGCAGCGGCGCGGCTCCCGAAGGAGGCGCCGGACCGCCGCCCAGCGTCGTTGTCCCTGGTGACCCGGCGCTCAGGCGGCCGGGGGCGTCTCGGTCACCGCCTCCGGCATCTTCCGCAGACGGCTGACCGGCGAGAGGACGAGCCCGACGACGACCGCGGCGGACCCGACCGCGGCCACGACCAGGGCGTTGCGGGCGCCGATCGCGTCCGCGAGCAGACCCGCGCACAGGCCACCCAGCGCCCCACCACCGAAGAGCAGCGTGCGGAAGCAGGCCGTCATGCGTCCCATCATCGACTGCGGAGTGAGGGTCTGCCGCAACGCCACGATGATCACGTTCGCGATGCCCAGCCCGAAGTAGGTGGTGAAGAAGGAGGCGATGAACATGCCGATCATCACCGGTTGGGGTCCGCTCGCGAGGACGATCAGCAGCGGGCCGAGCAGCAGGCCGGTCTGCGCCACGAAGTACGTCGGCCCGACGGGGAAACGCCCGACGACCCGGCGTGACACGACCGCCCCGATCAGACCGCCGATCGAGGCGGTACCGAAGATCAGGCCCAGTGTCGTCGAATCGAGCCCCACCGTGCGCGTGCCGTAGAGCAGGAACATGGTCCAGGTGGTGATCATGGAGAAGTTGCAGCAGAACCCGATGATGGCCAGCCACCGCAGCAGCGGCTTGCCGAACACCCACGCCAGGCCCTCCTTCAGTTCACGGGAGGCGCGTCGTTCGGTGGTCACCTCGGGCTTGGGTTCCCTGGTGCGGATCAGCATCAGGGACACGACCGACAGCAGGTAGGTGCCGGTCTGGGCGAGCAGGGCGATCGGTGCCGTCAACCAGGCCACGACCACGCCCGCGATCCCGGGTCCGGCGACGTCGGCGGTCGACGAGCTGATGCCCATCTTGGAACTCGCCTCGACGTAGTGCTTGGGGCTCTTCACCAGCGTCGGCACGTACGACATCCAACTGAGGTCGAACAGGACCGACGCCACCCCGATGAGGCAGGCGATCACCAACAACGCGGGGACGGTCAGCAGGTCGGTGAGGTGGAGCAGCGGGATGAGGGCGATCAGGGCCATCCTGGCCAGGTTCGACCACAGCATCACCCGCCACCGGCGGACGCGGTCGATCCAGATGCCCAGCAGCAGCGCCAACGCGAGGTAGGGCGCGAGCTGCACGAAACGGAGGACGCCGACCTCGCTGTCGGTCGCGTTGAGGGAGTGGATCGCGGTGAGCGGCAAGGCGAGGATGGTCACCTGGGTGCCGAGCAGGGAGATCGTCTCGCCCACCCAGAACTTCAGGAAGTCCCGGTTGTGCCAGAGGCTTCGGGGCTTCGCCCTGGGCGCCTCGGCCGGGTCGATGTCGGTGACGGACACGGTGGTCTCCTAGTGGCCGAGGTGCTCGCGGACCAGCCGGCTCAGCTCCAGAAGGCTGTCACCGGTCCAGATCGAGTGGTGGGTGCTGTGGGGGACGGTGTGCTCGACGAGGTCCGGCAGGAACCGCTGCCACCGCATGTCCTGGGCGGGGGAGGCCTCGGCCAGGACATGCACGGCCGGGCCGGGATGGCTGCCGGTGACCTCGATCGAGTAGAAGGCCTTCAGGTGGGCGCGGAACACCGCGTACTGCTCGCCGAGCAGGTGTGAGTCGAACTCCTCTGGCAGCACACCGGCCCGTTCGACCTCCTCGAACACCGCGCCGGGTGCGACGTCGGGGGCCCAGGCGGCGGCCAGCTCGTCCAGCCCGGCGGGTGACTCGCCGGAGGTCCCCGCCATGTCCCGGACGAAGCGGACGAGGATGTCCCGTTCCGGTGGCAGGTCCATGACCCTCGGCAGGCCCGCGTCGACCAGCACCAACAGGTCCACGACGTCCCCGGCTTGGGTGAGCCGTTTGGCCATCTCGAAGGCCACCAGGCCGCCGAGCGACCAGCCCAGCAGCAGGTACGTCCCGTCGGGATGGGCCGCGCGCAGGATGTCGGTGTACTCGTCGGCGAGGGCGGTCAGTGACCCCACCGGGGTCCGGTCGTTGTCGAAACCGGGGGCCTCGAATCCGTGCACGGGCCGGTCGTCGCCGAGCAGCCGGGCGAGCCCGGCATAGGCGTAGGCCGAGCCCGACACCGCGTGCACGCAGAACACCGGGGGCAGGTGGCCCCCGGTGCGCAGTGGCACGAGCCGTTCCAGGTCAGGCATTCGCCTTGGCCTCCACCAGCTCGTCGACGGTCCGGGAGATCGCGCCGACGGTGGCGTTGCCGTACAGCAGCCGCACGGTGAGGCGGATCCCGAAGGTCCTGTTGATCCGGCTCACCAGGCGCAGGGCCTGCAACGAGTTGCCGCCGACGTCGAAGATGCTGTCGTTGACGCCGATCCGTTCGACACCCAGTACCTCGGTGAAGTGCTTCGCCACGGCGATCTCGGTGGTGGTGCGCGGTTCGGTCAGTTCCCGGTCGCCGTCCTCGTCGACCGGGTCCGGCAGCGCGTTGCGGTTGATCTTCCACCCGTCGTTGTTCATCGGGAACCGGTCGAGGGTGACCCACGCCGTGGGCACCATGTAGTCCGGCAGCGACTCGGCGAGGTGGTCGCGCAGCGCCTCCACCGGCGGCGGTTCGCCGACCGACGTGACGTAGCCGACCAGGCGGTTCTCCCCGCGCGGATCGGGCCGCATGAGGACCACGGCCCGCAGGACGCCGGGATGGCTCTGCAGCGCGGTCTCGATCTCGCCCAGCTCGACGCGCAGCCCGCGCAGCTTCACCTGGTTGTCGATGCGGCCGAGGAACTCGATCTGACCTCGCTCGCTCCACCGCACCAGGTCACCGCTGCGGTAGACCGTGCTACCGGCGTCGAACGGGTCGACGATGAACTTCTCCGCCGTCATCTCCGGCTGGTTGAGGTAGCCGAGGGAGAGACCGCCCTCGGCGCCGCCGATGAGCAGTTCCCCGTTCACCCCCTTGGGCACGAGGTTGTCGAACCGGTCGACGACGTAGACCTGCCGGTTCAGTTGGGGACGGCCGATGGGTGGTGGTGTGGTCCACTCGATCTGTTCGACGAGGTAGTCGGTCTGACCGATGGCGCACTCGGTGGGGCCGTAGAGGTTGAGGTAGGTGCGGCCGGGCAGGTTCCACTTGTTGACCAGCTCGGGTGGGAGCACCTCCGCTCCGCCCATGACGTACCTGAGGTCCGGGTACGGTCCGGGTTCCATCACCGACTGCATGGCGGGGGGCAGACCGGCGTAGGTGACCTTCTGTTCCCGCAGCAGCGCCGTCAGCGCCTCCGGTGACTGGGCGTCGTCCGGGGAGACGGCGACGATGCGGGCGCCGACGAGGAACGCCGTCCAGATCTCGCCCTGGGACATGTCGAAGTTGAGGGCGGGGAGTTGCAGCAGCCGGTCGTGGGGGCCGAGGTCGAACCTGCGCCGGTAGGCCTCGCAGAAGAACGACACCGCCCGGTGGGCGATCATCACGCCCTTGGGGGTTCCGGTGGATCCGGAGGTGTAGAGGACGTAGGCCAGTGATTCGCGGGTGGTCCACTCCTCCAGCGGTTCGTCGGTCGGGTGCCGTTCGATGGTGTCCCAGTCGGTGTCGATCAGGACCCGCGCCCAGCCGTTGGCCTCGGGCAGTCGGTCGGTGAGGGTGGAGCGGGTGATCACGACCGGTGCGCCGGTGTCGCGGATCATGAAGTCGAGGCGGTTGGCCGGCACCTTCGGGTCCATCATCGCGAAGGCGCCGCCTGCCTTGAGGACGCCGAGCATGGCGACGTAGGCGTCGAGGTCGCGGTCGATGACGACGGCGACCACCTGGCCGTGGGTGAGGCCCAGCGCGCGCAGGTGGCGGGCGAGCAGGTCCGCCCGGCGGTCGAGTTCGCCGTAGGTCAGCTCGGTGCCCCGGCACACGACGGCGACCGCCTCCGGGGTGGCCCTGGCGACCTCGGTGAAGGCGACGTGCAGCGGTAGCTCGGAGTACTCGGCCTCCTCGCCGCGACCGAGTTCGAGGAGCTCGGCCCGTTCCTCGGGGGTCACCACGGGCAGTTGGGACAGCCTCAGCGTCGAGTCGGAGGCCGCCGCGGTCACGACGGTGCCGATGTGGTCGAGCAACGCCTCCACCCGCCACTGGTCGAACAGGTCGGTGGAGTACTCCACGACCGCGCGCAGCGCGTCGTCGGACTCCACGAAGTCGATCGCCATGTCGAACCGGGAGCCGGTGGAGGCGAGGGAGATCGGCTCGGCCCGGATCCCGGGGAGGTCGAGGGCGCCGCCGGAGTTGGCGTCGCCGAGCAGTTGCAGGGAGATCTGGAACAGCGGGTTGCGGACGGGCACCCGGATCGGCTGCACCCGGTCCACCACCAGGTGGAAGGGCACCTCCTGGTGCTCGTAGAGGTCGAAGTTGTCCTCCAGGGTGCGCCGGAGCAGCTCGGCGAAGGTCGGGTCGCCCGACACGTCGGAGCGCAGTACCACCATGTTGACGAACAGGCCCACGACGGACTCGGCTTCGGGGTCGACGCGGCCGAGCATGGGCACGCCCACGGGGATGTCCTCCTGGCCGGTGTAGCGGCTGAGGACCACGTTCAGCGCGGACACCAACACCATGTACAGCGAGACGCCGTGTTCCCTGGCCAGTGCGCGGGCGGCGGTGAGCAGCCCACCGGGCAGGTTCCTGGTGATCGAGTGGGCCCGCCGGGTGGGCGTGGGCGGGCGTGGCCGGTCGGTCGGGAACTCCAGGGTGGGCAGGTCCCGGAGCTTGTCCGCCCAGAAGGTGAGCTCCGCGTCGAGGGTGTGGCCGCGCATGTGTTCCCGCTGGGCCCGGGCGGACTCGGTGTACCGCGATCCCGGCTGGTCGAACTGGGGCTCCCGTCCCTGGCTGTGGGCCCGGTAGGCGATCGCGAGTTCGGCGTTGACGATCCCGGATGACCAGCCGTCGGTGATGATGTGGTGCAGGTTCTGGAGGAGCACGTGGTCGTCCTCGGCGAAGGCGAGGACCCGGTAGCGGTGGAGCGGCCCGTTCTCCAGGTCGAACGGCGTGGTGGACAGTTCCTCCAACGCGGCCTGGATGGCCCGGTCACGCCCGTCGTCGTCGAGTCCGGCGAGTGCCTCGACCTCCAGGTCCACGTCGGAGGGTGGGCTGACGACCTGGTACGGCGTGCCCTCCGAGGAGCGGATGGTGATCCGCAGGGCTTCGTGCCGCCTGACCACGGTGTTCAGGCACTGGTGGAGCACCGTGACGTCCAGCGGTCCCCGTAACCGGGCCGCGAGCAGGATGTTGTAGGTCGTCAGGCCCGGGGTGAGCTGGTCGAGGAACCACAGTTGTTCCTGGCCGAAGGACAACGGTGCCTGGGTGACGGCATGCGTGGACGTGGTCATGTCGGGTGCTTCTCCCCTTGCGAAGTTCCAGACGGCGTGGGCCGTGTCGCGTCCCGGTTCCGGACACGACACGGCGGGCAGTCGCTCGCCGAATGGCTATGATCCTGCCGGAAATCACCGTCGTTACGAGGTCCGTTCGGGCTATTCAGAATTTGCGTGGAGTCACGAACGAGTCGTTGATGACGTAGCCGTCCAGTCCGTGTTTCTCGCCGTAGGCGATCAGATCGCTCGTGCGGTTGATGAATCCGCGACCGTTGTTGTTCAGCGACGTGTTGCACAGGACGCTGAATCCGGTGATGTCGCGGAACGCCTCCAGCAGGTCGACGATGCGACCGTTCCGTTCCCGGGTGACCGTCTGGGTGCGGGCGCTGCCGTCGACGTGGGTGACGGCCCTGAGCTGGTCGCTGGTGACGCGGTTGAAGTAGAGCATGTACGGGTCGACGACCGAGCCCTCGAACCATCTGCGCGCGTCGGCCTCCAGCGCGATGGGGGCGATGGGACGGTACCCCTCCCGGCGTTTGATGGAGTTCAGTCGTGTCGTCGTCTCCTCGGTGAACGGGGCCGCCAGGATCGACCGGTTGCCCAGGGCACGGGGGCCCATCTCGTAGCGGCCTCGGGCCCAGCCGATGATGTTCCCTCGTTCGAGGTAGCGGGCGACCTCGGCGGGAACCAGCGGCCGCACCTCGTAGGTCGTCGGGTCCGGCTGGATGTCCTCGACGAACTCCTCGCCCGCGTAGACCGACCACTCGATGGTCGCCTCACCGGTGTAGTACCACTGGGCGTCGATGCCGGTGCCCAGCGCGGAGCCGCTGTCGTTGGGGCACGGCGGCACGAACACGGACTCGAACAGCCCGCTCTCCCTCCACTGGGCGTTCCAGTCGCAGTTGAGACCGCAGCCTCCGGAGATCAGCAGCGGCAGCCCTTCCTTCATGTGTTCGGAGGCGTAGTCGTGGAACATGTCGAAGATGGCCTGCGAGTGCTTCGCGGCGATGTTCCGGTACGCCTGCGACTGGACGCCGACGTTGTGGATGTGTGACCAGGACATCTCGTCCTTCGACAGGTTCAGGATGATCTGTTCCTGCCGCAGGATGAAGTCGATGGTCTCCTTCTCCTCCTGGGTTGTCGGGCCCTTCTCGGCGAAACCGGTCAGGGCCATCTGCTTGCCGGCGTCGTTGTAGCGGAACAGTCCGGTGCCCGAGGGGAATCCGGGGTCCGCGAGGGCGAACAGGTAGGCGTACTTGTTGCCCGGGTCGGCGAGCACGTGCTTGAGGTGGGTGGCGTTGCCCTTCTCGTCGATGCGGTAGAAGTCACCGATGTTGCCTTCCCAGACCAGCGAGTAGTACGCCTGCCCGGTGGCGCGGGGTGCCATGCCGAGCGAGGTGTAGATGTGGGAGCGCTCGTGGGTGGAGGAGAAGTAGCGGACCTTCTTGCCGAAGAAGGTGCCCTCCTCGTCGGAGGTGGACCGGTCGCCGACACCGAAGTACCCGGTCCGGGAGGGCGGCTCCACGGAGTGGAAGCCCTTGACCCAGCCGCCGAGGGCCACGATGTCGGGAGCCCGGTGGAGCATCCCGGCCGCGCGGGCGATGACCTCACCGGTCAACCGGTCGTAGCGCGGGTAGTTGTCCTTCTCGGCCTCCAACGCGAACAGCAGCCTGCCGTCCTCGATGGCCGTGATGCCACCGTCGTGGCCTTCTTTGAGCGAGAGAATCAGCATGGTTCCGTCGTCACCTTCTGGGTCGTCGCGGACGTGAGTGCTCGGCGGCCAGCCCGCTGGGGGTCACGGCCGGCGGAGGAGAGGGGAAGGCACCGGCACGGCGGGAGCAAGCGTGGGGCCGAGGACACGGTCGAGGTCGGTGAGGGCCCGGGACCACGTGCCCGGCGAGGGCACGTAGTGGTTGTAGTAGCTGGCGCCTTCCGCGGGCGGTCCGAACACGGCGATCGGCACCGGGGCGCCCCCCTCGCGGGGGATCGCGTACCCGTCACGATCCAGGGTCAGTCGGTGGGACCGGCCGTCGTCCACCGCGATCCAGCTCCGCAGCGACGACCCCACCGGGTCCCGGGCATCGTCGGGCGAGGGCCAGGTGAGGTTGGCCCGCACGACGGCGTCGACCTCGATGCGCCGCGGCTGGCCCAGCCGGGTCGACGTCAGCGCCCACCGGTCCCCCACCGGTT
This sequence comes from Actinoalloteichus caeruleus, assembly GCF_049311605.1. NCBI lineage: Bacteria > Bacillati > Actinomycetota > Actinomycetes > Pseudonocardiales > Pseudonocardiaceae > Actinoalloteichus > Actinoalloteichus caeruleus. The sequence goes on along the minus strand of NZ_CP186005.1, from coordinate 3,058,653 downwards.
CCAGCGCGGGTCCCGGCCCGGGGCCCAGGGTGAGGACACCGGCGGCGACCAGCGCCAGTAGTTCGTGCACGCGTTCCTTCTGGGGGCCGATGACCGCGCGGTTGACCAACGGCACGTACTCGTGCGCGAAGTACCGGTGTGACTCCTCGGTCAGTCCTGGCGGGTCGACGGCCGCCCGCAGGCTCTCCCGGTGGTCGCGGAGTACCTCCAACGCGTCCTTGACGGCGCTCACGCCGAGTCCGCGTTCGGCTTCGACCAGGTCGGCCCTGGCGGCAGCCAACGTCGCGTCGCGGTACTCCTCGTAGGTCCTCCAGGTGACCGGTTCGAGCGAGAGCGCCTGGTCGACGACGGCGATCTCCCCGGCCGTCGGCTTGCCCATCCGGCTGATCGCCTCGCGGCGGATCAGGGGTTCCACGTGGCGGCGGAAGTCCAGCAGACCGCCGGGCGCGTGGTGGCGCAGGGCCGCGATCGCGGCGGGCGTGAAATACCGGGCGGGTGCCGCGACGCGGTCCTGGCTTGTCCGGGGCCGGGCGCGGGGCAGGGACCGTGCCCGGTTGGTGAGCACGATCCGGGGTTCACGCCCCGAGGGGATGTAGCCGTGGTCGTCGAAGGCGCCGCCCCGGCCGACGGTGAGCGCGGCGATCACGTCCATCGCCGTCAGCCCGGACCCCAGTAGCGCGACGGTGGTGCCCTCGACGATGCCGTCGGTCCGCGCCGGCAGGGGGTAGGGCGTCTCGACGAAGGCGCCGAGGGGCGGCGGTTCGGTGTCGGCGAGGCCGTGGCCGGTGGTCACGACGGCGAGGTCCACCGCGTGGGCGGTGCCGTCGGCCAAGGTGACGACCGCACCGGTGGTGGCCGGCCGCACATGTCGGGCGGCCGTCGGGAGGTGCCGCACGGTCAGCCGGGGCGGTACCCGGGCCAGGAGATCCCGCGCCGCCCACTGGAGGTATTCCCCGAGCAGCCGGCGTGGGAGGAAGTCGTCGAACTCCACCGGTCCGTGGTGCTCGTGGCACCACTGGTAGAGGCTCGGCCCCGGGGTGACGGGCGCGCCCGGTGCCATGTGCCCGTCGGAGAAGATGGTGAGTTGGGCGACGATGGTGTTCAGCAGCAGGTAGTCGGGCTGCCTGATGTCGTGAACGCCCACACCCAGTTCGTTCGGCTCGATGAGCAGCAGCTCGATCGGCGGGCCGGGGAGACTGGTGTGGCTGATGACCCGTTCCAGCACCGACAGTCCGCGCGGGCCGACTCCGATGACGGCTACACGCACGGTGGTCACCACCTCCGCGTCTCGCCGAAGAAGTCGGGCACCTCGAGCGCCGAGCGCTGTTCACGGGCGGTCAGGAGCACGTGCTGCCCGACGGCGAGATCCAGGACTCCCAGGCCGAAGGGGGACACCAGCACTCCCCGCCCCGGGTCGGGCAGGGCCCGGCCACGCAGCAGGTCGGCGATGGTCCCCGTGACGAAGTCGCGGTGACCCACCTGCTGTTCGGCCAGGTGCGGGGAGGTGTTGGCCTTCATGCAGTGCTCGATGTCATCGAGGTAGTTCTGGGCACCCAGGACCACCGAGGGGGCGAAGTCGCGCAGCGAGATGTTCAGCGCCACCTGTCCCGCCTCCAAGGGCCGCGAGAGGTGCGGAGTCGCCGCCGTCGTCGCGGTGACCACGGTCTGCGCCGTCAGGGCCTCGGATGGCGAGGCGACCCGCGCGGCCACCAGCCCCAGCTCGGCCTCGGCCCACCGCACCAGGTGGTCCGCCGAGTCCGCGTGCGGATCGAACACGCGCAGCCGGTCCATCCGGTAGCCGACAGCAGCCAGGTAGCGCAGGACCGCCCTGGCGATCACGCCGGCTCCGAAGACCGCGACCTCACCGTTGCCCGGCAGGGACACGGCCAGCGCGCGTGCCGCGACCGCGGCGGAGGCAGCGGTCCGGGCCGCGCTGATCGAGGCGGCTTCCAGCAGCGCCGTCGGGTACCCGGTCTCGTAGTCGTTGAGCACCAACACCGCCGAGGCCCTCGGCACGTCACGTCGTACGTTCGAGGGGAAGCTGGCGATCCACTTGATGCCGGCGACGGGTGCCGCTGGCAGGTCGGCGAACGCCGGCAGCGCGATGATCCGCGCGTCGGGTTTGTCGGGGAACCGCAGGAAGTAGCTGTCCGGGTTGATGGTGTGCCCGTCGGCGTGCCGCAGGTAGGCGTCCTCGACCAGTTCGACCACCCTGAGCACCGAGGAGTCCAGGATGTCCTTGGCCAGTGCCCCGGGAACGACCTCAAACGAGAACATCGCGTTGTCCCTCCTCAAGCGGCCGTTCGGGTGCCAACGCCCGTCCCAGGCCGTGTTCGACCACCCAGTCGTCGTCGTAGACGGAGTCCAGGTAGCGCTCGCCGAGGTCGGGGGCGATCGCGACGACGGTCTCGTCGGGGGCGATGTCGGCGGCCTGGCCGCGGATGGCCGCGAGAACCGTGCCGGTCGAGCCGCCCGCGAGCAGGCCGGTGGTGCGGGCCAGCCAGCGGCACTCCCGCACGGTGTCGTCCTCGCGCACCAGCACCACCTCGTCCGGGGCGTCCGGTGCCAGCAGCTCGGGTCTCCTGCTGGCGCCCAGTCCCGGGATGTGCCGGGCTTGGGGCTTCGAACCGAAGTTGACCGATCCCACCGAGTCGACGGCCACGATCCGGGTACGCGGGCTGTGGGTGCGGAAGTAGTCGGTGATGCCCATGAGCGTCCCGCCGGTTCCGACCCCGACGTAGAGCCTGTCGACCTGGTGGAACTCGTCGAGCACGGCGGGAGCCGTGCTCTGCTCGTGGGCGAGCGGGTTGTTGGGGTTGGCGTACTGGTTCACCCAGAACAGGCCCGGTTCCTCCCGCAGCCGGTTCCTGATGTAGGAAATTCGACTTCCGAGGAAGCCGCCGTTGTCGTCGCGTTCCCGGATCACGACCACCTCGGCGCCCAGTGCCCGCATGATGGCGACCGCCGAGGCGTTGGCGTTCGGGTCCGTGACGCAGGTGAGGCGGTATCCCTTCGCGGCGCAGATCACCGCGAGCGCCACCCCGAGGTTCCCGGAGGTGGACTCGATGATCCGCACCCGCGCCATGTCGATACCGGACAGTTCGACGCCGGTCAGGATGCTGCGCGCGGTCTTCAGTTTGATCGAACCGGCCGCGTTCAGCCCCTCCAGTTTCAGGTACAGGCGGTTGAGGTCGCTCAGTCCGGTCACGCGTAAGAAAACGTCGTCCCGCACCAAGTCGTAGACACGATCCGTGATCAACGCGATCCTCCAATGCGGGTTCACGTCGGGTTGTCGGGCGAAACGGGGAAGTCCTGCCGTGCCCCGTACTCGGCTAGGTGCTCGGCACCGGGGACGACCACTGGTCCTGCCGTTCGAGCGTCGCGAGTTCGTACTCCAGCCGCCCCTCCGCTCCGCCGGGGGCGGCGGCCGGCAGGTCGTGGCCGGGTTGGCTGGTGGTGCGCATCCGCTGCAACGGGGTGATCGTGAAGTCGGACGCCGCCGTCGCCGTCAGCGCGGCGGCGAGGGCCAGCAGGCCGGGAAGGGTCGTCACCAGGGCCGTCGAGAACTGGCTGGCGGTTGACCTCGCCACGAGCGCCGACGGAGTCCGGTCCAGCGCGACCACCAGCCCGACCTCCTCCGCCAGCAGTCGCACCAGCTCGTCCTCGCCGCGCTGGGCCGGGAACGTCCGGACGGGAACGCCGCGGGATGCCAACAACTCCGCCGTCGCCGGTTCGGCCACCAGCTCGACCCCGTGCCCTCGCACGGCGCACAGGGCAGGAGCCGCCACCACCGCCTGCCGTGCGCTCAACGAGACGTAGGCCAGACCCGACAACGGCAGGGTCATGCCGGCGGCCAGTTGCGCCTTGGCGAACGCGAGACCGAAGGACACGTCGATGCCCATGACCTCGCCGGTGGACTTCATCTCGGGCCCGAGCAGCGCGTCCACTCCCCTGCCCGCCGCTGTCCGGAAGCGGTGGAACGGGAGCACGGCTTCCTTGACTGCGACGGTGCCGTGCGGCGACGGTGTCGCACCGTCGCCCTCGGCGGGCAGGACACCCTCCGCGCGCAGCGCGCTGATGCTCGCGCCGAGCATGACCCGCGCGGCTGCCTTGGCCAGGGGGACGGCGGTCGCCTTCGCCACGAACGGCACCGTGCGCGAGGCTCGCGGGTTGGCCTCCAGCACGTGGAGCACGTCGTCCCTGAGGGCGTACTGGACGTTGAGCAGTCCTCGGACGCCGAGGCCCTCGGCGATGGCCCTGGTGAAGCGCCGCACGGTGTCGAGGTGGGTGCGGTCCAGGGTGATCGGGGGCAGCGCGCAGGCCGAGTCCCCGGAGTGCACACCGGCCTCCTCGACGTGCTCCATGACTCCGCCGACGAAGATCTCCGCACCGTCGAACAGGGCGTCGACGTCGATCTCGACCGCACCGTCCAGGAACCGGTCGACCAGTACCGGGTGTTCCGGGCTGATCTCGGTGGCGCGGTCGACGTAGGCGGCCAGGGTCCGCTCGTCGTGGACGATCTCCATGCCCCGCCCGCCGAGCACGTACGAGGGACGCACCAGCACCGGGTAGCCGATCTCCTCGGCGATCGCTCTCGCCCGGGTGAAGGACGTGGCCGTGCCGTGCTGGGGTGCGGGCAGGCCGGCCTCGGAGAGGAGCTGCCCGAACGCGCCCCGATCCTCGGCGAGGTGGATGGCATGGGGTGGGGTGCCCACCACGGGCACGCCGGCGTCGGCGAGCCGCTGTGCCAGGCCCAGCGGTGTCTGCCCGCCGAGCTGCACGATCACGCCGGCGACGGTGCCGGACCGTTGCTCGGCGTGGCACACCTCGAGCACGTCCTCGAAGGTGAGCGGCTCGAAGTACAGGCGGTCGGAGGTGTCGTAGTCGGTCGACACGGTCTCCGGGTTGCAGTTGATCATCACCGTCTCGTACCCACCTGGAGGGTGGGGGGCCGCGCGGAGCGCCGTCGCCGCGTGCACGCACGAGTAGTCGAACTCGATGCCCTGCCCGATCCGGTTCGGCCCCGACCCCAGGATCAGTACCTTCGGCCGGTCGCGCTGCTCGGTGACCTCGCATTCCGCGTCGGGGTCGAGTTCGTACGCGGAGTAGTGGTACGGGGTCCTGGCGGCGAACTCGGCGGCGCAGGTGTCGACGGTCTTGAACACCGGCCGCACTCCGAGGTGGTGCCGCAGCGCGCGTACCTGGTCCTCGTCGGTGGGTTCGGGACGCAGTGCCGCGATCTGGCGGTCGGACAGGCCGGCTCGTTTCGCGGTGCGCAGCAGGCGCTCGTCCAGCACCTCGGTGTCGCTGATCCGTCGGCGGAGGTCGGCCAGCCAGGCGATCTGCTCGACGAACCACGGGTCGATGCCCGAGGCCTCCCGCACCTGCTCGATGGTGGCTCCCAGGCGAAGCGCCTGGTCCACGGTGTACAACCGCCCGTCGTGTCCGGTGCGCAACGCCTCCAACGCGGCTCGGGCTGCGGCGTCGCGGTCGCGGGAGGGAGGGTCGGGGACGGTGCCGAAGCCGGCGGCCCTGGTCTCCATCGAGCGCAGTGCCTTGCCGAGCGCCTCGATGAAGCTGCGGCCGATGGCCATCGCCTCACCGACCGACTTCATGGTCGTGGTCAGTGCGCGGTTCGCCTCCGGGAACTTCTCGAACGCGAACCGGGGGACCTTCACCACGACGTAGTCCAGTGCCGGCTCGAAACTGGCCGGGGTCTCGCCGGTCATGTCGTTGCGGATCTCGTCGAGGGTGTAGCCGATGGCGAGTTTCGCGGCGATCTTGGCGATCGGGAAGCCGGTCGCCTTCGATGCCAGCGCGGAGGATCGGGAGACGCGCGGGTTCATCTCGATCACGACCATCCGTCCGGTGTCCGGGTTGACCGCGAACTGGATGTTGCAGCCGCCGGTGGCGACGCCGACCTCGCGGATCACCGCGAGGCCCACGTCGCGCATGTGCTGGTACTCCCGGTCGGTGAGCGTCATGGCGGGCGCGACGGTGACCGAATCGCCGGTGTGCACCCCCATCGGGTCGATGTTCTCGATGGAGCACACGACGACCACGTTGTCCTCGCGGTCGCGCATCAGCTCCAGCTCGTACTCCTTCCAGCCGAGCACGCTCTCCTCGATCAGCACCTCGCTGACCGGGGACTCCGCGAGTCCGGCCGCGGCCAACCGCTCCAGCTCCTCGGGGACGTGCGCCAGGCCCGACCCGAGGCCGCCCATCGTGAAGGACGGCCGGATCACCGCTGGCAGGCCGAGTTCGGCGACGGTGGCCCTGACCTCCTCCATGGAGCGGCACACGGCGCTTCGCGGTACCTGGGCGCCGAGGCCGCGCACCAGGTCCTTGAAGATCTGCCGGTCCTCGCCACGCTTGATGGCGTCGATGTCCGCGCCGATCAGTTCGACGTCGTACCGCTCCAGCACACCCCGCTCGTGCAACGCGATGGCGGTGTTCAGCGCGGTCTGCCCGCCCAGGGTGGCCAGGATCGCGTCCGGCCGTTCAACGGCGATGACCCGCTCCACGAACTCGGGCGTGATCGGTTCGACGTAGGTGGCGTCGGCGAACTCGGGGTCGGTCATGATCGTGGCGGGGTTGGAGTTGACCAGGCTGACCCGCAGGCCCTCCTCCCGCAGCACCCGGCACGCCTGGGTACCGGAGTAGTCGAACTCGCAGGCCTGGCCGATGACGATCGGCCCCGACCCGATCACCAGCACGTGGGTGAGGTCGTCCCGCTTCGGCATCAGTGGCCCTCGCTCGTCGCCAGCCCACCGTCGGCATTCGGTGTCGGGGTGCCGCGTTCGCCGGAGGGCGGGCCGGCACCGGCCGGGAGGAATCGCCACCGCGAGCTCGTTCGGGGAACGGCCAAGGGAAACGTCCGGACGACCGGCCGCCCGCGGCGACGGGGAAGGACGCTGGCGGGAACGGCCCCCTCGGTGGTGGCGCGGGTCGGGGCGAACGGCGGCCTGCGCGACTCGCCGACTCCGCCTCCGTGGACGCGTGCCGCGACTCGCGCACGGGGGTGGCGAGTGCGCCGACGAACGGGAGCAGCGGCGATAACCGCCGTCCCCCGCATCCCGGCACCTCGTCCTGATCGGGGATGGGGCACCGAGGGGAGGTCATCCGGGCCGGGGCTGGGAGCACCTGGCTCACCGTCCCGCCCCGGGGTGCCTCGTGGTCGGCCCCCCGACCGGGATTCCCCGTCGACCCCCTCGGGGACGGGCGCCGCCTCACCCGGACTCGAACCTCCGTGGTGGGATTCGTCGCGTGATGGCAGTCCCTGCCCGATCACCGGTTCCGAATTCATTTGTGATCCCCCATGTTGATTCGCGCGTCCCCCGAACGCGCGGTTTCGTTCCCGACGGCCACCCCCGCTCACCGCAGGCGAAGCACAGCGCGGTGACCGCACGGGTCAACATCTGTCCGAGCGCGGTCCCGATGCGGGCTGGCCATCGAGCCGGCTCAGATTATCAATTTCCGAAAGCCTGACAAGTCGGCATTCGGCCCAACGGTGGACCACATTCCCGCATTTTCCGGGAACGAACCCCCACGAATATGGGTTGCTGATTCACGGGCATCGCGCGAATACAGGTTCGTCGGTATTTTTCCGAGGTCGTCGACGATGGTCCGGACGGCGGAACCCATCGCCCGCCGACCTGCGACGGCGGCGACCGGCTGGTCGGCATCCGCCGCCAGGGAAACGACCCTTCCCCCACCCGCGCCCACGCACACCCTGCGGCCCGTTCCGCGAAATCCTCCATTCTCCCACTCGGGCGGCGCCGGCTGGGGCGAATACGCCGCACGAACCGGAACCGGTGGCGGGTAGCGGCATCACCCGAAAGGCGACAACCCCGACCAGCGATACCCTGTTGTCATGACGGAAACTGACGAGTACGGTTTCGCGACCAGGGCGATCCACGCCGGCCAGGACCCCGACCCCCGGACGGGTTCGGTAATCGTGCCGATCCACGCGACGTCCACCTACGCCCAGGACGGCGTAGGGGGCCTGCGCGGCGGTTACGAGTACAGCCGTACCGGGAATCCGACGCGTTCGGCGCTGGAGGAATGCCTTGCGGCGTTGGAGGGCGCCCGGCACGGACGGGCCTTCGCGTCCGGAATGGCGGCGACGGACACCGCGCTGCGCACGATCCTCCGACCTGGCGACCACGTGGTCATCCCCAACGACGCCTACGGGGGCACGTTCCGCCTGATGGACAAGGTGCTCGCGCGGTGGGGCGTCGAGTACACCCCGGTACCACTGGCGGACGTGGACGCCGTGCGTGCCGCCGTGCGGCCGACGACGCGGCTGCTCTGGGTGGAGACACCGACCAACCCACTGCTGCACGTCGCCGACATCGCGCTGCTGGCCGAAGTGGCGCATGGGGCGGACGCGCGACTGCTGGTGGACAACACCTTCGCCTCGCCGTACCTGCAGAGCCCGCTGCGTCAGGGCGCGGACGTGGTGCTGCACTCCACTACCAAGTACATCGGGGGTCACTCGGACGTGGTCGGCGGTGCGCTGGTCACCTCCGACGACGAGCTGGACGCCGGCTTCGGCTTCCTCCAGAACGCCGCCGGCGGGGTCCCCGGGCCGTTCGACGCGTGGCTGACCTTGCGGGGGATCAAGACACTCGAAGTACGGATGGAGAAGCACTCCGACAACACCGAGAGGGTGACCGAGGCCTTGCTGCGCCACCCGAAGGTGACGCACGTGTACTACCCGGGGCTGCCCGAGCATCCCGGCCACGAGATCGCGACCAAGCAGATGCGTCGCTACGGCGGCATGGTGTCGTTCACCGTCGAGGGCGGTGAGGAGGCCGCGCTGCGGGTGTGCTCCCGCACCCGGTTGTTCACCCTCGCTGAGTCCCTGGGGGGCGTCGAGTCCCTCATCGAGCACCCCGGCCGGATGACGCACCTCAGCACGGCTGGTTCGCCGCTCCAGGTTCCGGCGGATCTGGTGCGCATCTCGGTGGGTATCGAGTCGGCGGACGATCTGATCGCCGATCTCCTGGCCGCATTGAGCTGATGGGCGACACCGGTCGGGAATGACCGCACCCCGGTGCCCCGCGCGTTGGCGTGCGCGGCGGGTGCGGTCCAGGCCGACCGGTGGGGGCGTGCCGGCGATGTTCCCGGTCGGGGCCAGGTGGGGTTCACCCTCGGCGAGCACCAGAGCCGGCCGGTGGCGCGGCGCGCGATCGTTCGCCGGTCGGTCATGCCCCGACGGTGGCCGCGTCCCCCGAGGTCGGGTTCGACCGGGACGGGGCGCGGCCAGGGAGGTGCCTTCCCCGCAGCCTCCTGGCCAACCCCTGGTTGCTCCCGTCACCCGGCTGGGCGCGGCCGGGTCCTCCCCCGACGTGCGTTCGTCGCGGGGTCGTTCCTGCCCTTGACGCGTACGTCGAAAGGGTACGAGCCGCGGTGGTCACGTTCATCCGGTGACGCGTTCGTCGTGTCCTGTCCAGGACCTCCTCCTCAGCGAGGTGACGGCCCGAGCACTTCGGCTCGGCGAGTTCCTCGGAGCCGCCCTGTCGGCGGGTCAGTGGAGCGTGGGGGCTGGCAAGTGGGGAATGTCCTCGACGTGAGCGTGGTTGGGGGTGATGGGTCACGGGTGATTGATTTCATTCATGACTGAAGCCATAGTGAATGACGGATTGATGGCCGTCGTGGTCACGCCCCGTGCGCACGCACGTCGGGTGGAGGGAGCGGGGACGTGGCGCCGACCTCGCCACCGCGCCCCGGGCACCTCGCCCCGCTCGGAACCCGTCGTACCCGCGTCCCTGCCTGGTCCTCCTACCCCCAGGGGCCGCGTGCCCTACCGGGCCCGTCGCCGCGGTAGCAGGGTCGTCGTCATGACCTCCACACCGAACACCTGGACCGCGGCCGACCTCGACGCGGTGCTCACGGGCACGGGACGACCCGTCCTCATCACCGACGCCACGATCCTCACCTCCGACCCGGTGATCGGCACCCTCACCCGGGCCGACCTGCTCGTCGGCGGTGATCTCGTCGTCGGCGTGGGCCCCGGCATCGTTCGCGCCGCCGACGACGACGGCGCCATCGTCATCCAGGCCACCGGCACCACCCTCGTCCCGAGCGTGCTCGACACGACCGCCCCGATCGGGCTCGTGGACCGCGCCGCACTGGTTGGCGCGCTGGTCCCCGGCGGGGCCGCCGACTTCGCCGTGCTCGACGACGCCGACGCACCGGACCTCGCCTCGGCCGCCCGGACCCTGCTGGCGGCACCGGAACGCACCCGAGCGGTGTTCCGGCGGGGCGTGCCGGTCGCGTGGGACGGCCACCGGATCGGTCCCGGGGGCGACGACGCCGGGTCGGGTCTCGCCGAGGCGCCGGTCGACCCGGCCAGGGTGGGTGTCTGGATCGACACCGAGGACTTCCTCCACCAGGAGTTGACCGCCGAGGGCCGTTACGACGAGACGCGAGGTGGTCGGACGCACGCGTTCGAGGGGCGGTACTGGGTTCGGGGCGACCGGATCGACTACCTCGACGACCTCGGGTTCTGGGCGTTCGGTGAGTTCGACGGCGACACGCTCCACCACGCGGGTTACACGCTGCGTCGGAAGCCGGCGGAGGGCGGGACCGACCGGTGACGCGTCAGGCCGACCCCGTCCTCGCCGTCATCGCCAGGAGGGTTGGCGGTAGCTCGCTGGGGAACGTTCTGGCGGTGGGCAGCGGTGCCCGGAACGGTTCCTCGACCGGACCGCGACGGCTCGCCCTCGCGGGCGGCGGTGCCGGCGGGGCCCGATCTAGGGTCGGGCCTGGTCGCGGCGCCCATGCTCGCGCGAAGTCCGGGCTTGGTCGGGTGGTGTGCCGTCCAGGCGCTCGGCGTGGTCGCGGAACCAGTCCAGCATGAACTGGAGCGAGGCGATGCCGTAGGCGAGGGTGGCGCGCTGGCTGGCCGCGACCTCGGTGAGTCCTTCCGGGACTTTCACCGTGTCGAGCTGTTCGTCGAGTCGTGAGAACTTCGCCAGATCATGTTCGACGCGCGCCTCGATGCGGCGGAGGACGGCCACCCGTTCCGAGGGCTCGACGAGGCCGAGGAAGTAGAGCCGGGACAGCGCGGCGCTCTCCAGATCCCGTCCGGCCAGCTCCCCCGTCATCCACGCGCGGAACTCCCGCCGACCGGCTTCGGTCACCTGGTACGTCTTCTTGCCCCGGCCCCCGGTCTGGGTGCTGGCCACCTCGACGAGCTCCCGGGTGAGCAAGCCGTCAAGCGCGCGTTTGATGCTGCCGGAGCTGGCGCTGTAGAAGAGCGTCACGCTGGCCTCGAACGCCCTGACGAGGGCGTAGAAGCTCTGCGGGGCGATCAGCAACAGCCCGAGGATGACGTGTGCCATGGCGGGCAGTCTAGCCGTTTGACTCTCTTAGACATGTCTACTAGACATGTCTAAGAGACACGTCCGTGTCAGGGCAAACCAGAGGAGTTCGCCGTGCCATCCCCACTCGCGACGCGATCCGCCCCCGACAACTCGGTCACCGCTGAGGTCGCGGCGCGGTTGACACGGCTGGTGCGGACTCTCGTCGCGCGCCGCCGGGTACACCACGTCAGCGCCGCGGTCGAGTCCGGCGACGGGAAGCTCCGCTGGTCGGGCGCCTGCGCTCCCGCCAGCGACGAGCCCGTACCGCGTCGTGACAGCCCGTTCTTCGCCGCGAGCATCACCAAACGGTTCGTCATCGCGCTCGTGCTCCAGGCGCACGAGCGCGGCGAACTGGAACTGTCCGCGCCGATCACCAACTACCTGCCCGTGGAGACCACCGCCGGACTCCACGTGTTCCGGGGGACGGAGCGGACACCGGAGATCACCGTTCGCCACCTGGCGAGCCACACGTCCGGGCTCCCCGACCACTTCGGGAAGCGGCGCTCGGGCCCCGGCCTGGCTGAGCACCTCCGCGCCGGTCGGGACCAGGCGTGGACGTTCGAGGACATGCTGCGGGTCGTCCGGGAGCAGCAGCGCCCGCGTTTCGCGCCACAGGACCTGTCGGCCCCCCGGCAGAAGGCCCGCTACTCCGACACCGGCTTCCAACTGCTGATCCGCATCCTGGAGGCGGTGACCGGGCGGCCGTTCGCCGATCTCCTCGCGGACCGGATCACCACCCCGCTCCGCCTCACCCGCACGTGGCTCCCCGGCCACCCCCGGCTGGACACGCACACGGGACCGCCGCTACCGCTCCACTCCGGTCGACGCCGCGTCGAAGTCCCCTCGCTGATCGAGTCCAGCAACGACCTGATCAGCACCAACCGCGATCTCCTCACCTTCCAGCGGGCCCTGCTGGCCGGCGAGGTCCTCGACCACGCCCGGTCCGTGGACCTCCTGACCGAGCGGCGGAACCGGCTCCGCGACATCCCGGTCCTCCGGTACGGGCTCGGCACCATGGTCTACACGGTGGGGCGGCTGATGACCGCGGGGAGACCGCCCCTCACGCTCGTGGGCCACTCGGGAGCCACGGGGACCTGGTTGTTCCACTGCCCGGAACTCGACCTCCACCTGGCCGGCACCGTCGACCAGGTCTCCGGACAGGCCCTCCCCTTCCAGCTCATGGCACGGATGCTGCACGCCTGGCGAGGATGACCGGCGCACTGGCAGCGGAGGAACGCCTCACCCTTCGACCGGTTCGCCGGAACGGGCACCTCTGTCCCACGCGGGCACACCGTCCGAGGGATGCTCGGCCAGCCCCCGCCGAGCCTGGAGCCAAGGGACGGACCTCGACACGACATGCCCCGCGGCCGCACCGGGTGCTCCCCCATCTCCCGGACTGGGGCCGTGGCGGACCAGGTCCCCCACCACGTACGGCCGCGCCCCAGTCCTCGTTGCCGAGCACACCGCCCGCCACGGGACCTCGCGGCAGCCACACCCGCGCCCAACCGCGAAGGCATCAGGTGCGCCGGCTTCCTCGACCGCTGCCACGTCCGTGCCGAACCCGCTCGCGGGGCCGGGTCGCGTACGCCGCTCCGGGTGCCGTCGAGGTCGGTGGACGTCGGCGCCGGGCGTCCCTCCAGGTGACGACACACCCTGCCCGGTACTCGCCCGCTCCTCGGCCGGGAGTGGGCAGGGCAGGCTCCTGGTTCCCGAGGAGGCGGCTTCAAGCGTGCCTCCCCGGGCCGGCGCGGAAGTCCACCAACACGGGCAGAGATCAGCCGGGCTGACCACCCGTCGCCCGCTGCTCGCGACCAACCACGAACCCGGTCGATCGCGCCGGGATGGCCAGGCCGAAGACGAGCGGTCAGGTCGTCGGTGCCGGCCGGGCGAGCACCACGGTGAAGCGTGCGTGATCGACATCCACGAAGCGGATATCCGTGTACCCGGCGTCGGCGCACACGCGCCGGTAGTCGCTCTCGCCGTGCGCATCACCGGCCGTGGTAGCGACGAGCATCTGGACGCCGAACGCGGCACCGACCGGGCCGTGGTCACGAAGCCAGGACGCAATGGCCACCTGGCCGTCGGGAGCGAGCACGTCACGCAGTCGGTTGAGGAGATCCCGGACCTGGTCGAGTGGGAAGAGGTTCGTGAGGTTGCCGCACAGGACCAGGTCGAAGGGCCCTGGGGCCAGGTCGGTGACGGCGTCGGCGGCGACGAGTTCGACACCGGCGGCGGCGGAGCGTCCGTCCGCCCTCGCCAACTCGATGACCCCGGGCAGATCCTGCATCGTGGTGATGCAACCGCGCCGGGCGAACTCCCGGGCGTAGGCGCCGTGCCCACCACCGAGGTCCAACACGTGGGCGCTGTCCCGATCACCGGTCCGTGGCCGCCACCCGTCCAGGCAGGTGTCCACGACAGCGCTGACGAAAGGACGACCGGCTGATTCCAGCAGGGCGAGCCCGGTCGCCGGATCCATCGGCGGCGGGGTGTCCGGCGCCGTCGCCTTCCGGTCGCGGACCCGTCGGGGCACGAGCGCGGCCCAGCGTCGGATCCACGAGCCATGCTGGGCCAGTGCCGCGCGCTCGTGCGGCTGTGGCCGGTTAGGCCCCAGGGAGAAGACGTCGTGTTCGTCGACGGTGGCGTAGTGCCATCCGGCGAGGACGAACAGGACCGCCCGGACGGCGTCGGGGTCCAGGTCCCGAGCGTCGGCGATGTCCGCTGCCGTCGCGGGCAGTTCGTCGAGGATGCCGGTGGTGTGCGCCGTCTCGTAGCAGACGGCGAGCCGCCAGTCGATGAGCGCGTCGGGCGCGGCGAGCGCGGTGAGGTGCTGTGTCGAGGGTGGCTCGTTCGTCATTCCGGGTCCGTCCTTCCTCGTAGGGGCCTCCGGGTGTCCCTGGCGGTCGCGGTGTCCTCGTTCCGGCGCTGCTTCGTGTCCGCTCCCGACTCGGAGCTGGTACCGGCGCCCGTCCTCCTGTCCCGACCTGGGCACATCCGCCCCACCGCGTCGGGACAGGAACCCCGTGAGCGGCCGGGGTCGTACCAGGAGAGCGGTGCTCCTGTTCCCACCAGCGGGGACGCCCTGGCTCCCAGCGACTGGCCACAGGGCTGCCTCGGCCCCGATCGCCGAACCTGGAGGGCTGCCCGAAGCCGGCCCCTGGGGCGCCCCCTCCCCCAGAAGCGAGCACGGACTCCTACCGGCGGTCCGATCAGGTCGTCACCTCGGATGGTCGGAGGCGTTCGCACGGCAGGGGAACGCGCGTGGCGCCACCGCTGGCCGCTCCGGGCCGACGCCCCGTCACCGACGAGGCGGCCCCTCCTGGTGACGAAGGCTTGGCTTGCACCCGGACGACGGTTGACCCGCACCACCCCGTGCTCCTCGACCATCGCCGGATGGGCGCCACGGAACCCTGGACTAGGTCGGTCCCCGGTAGTCGCGCAACAGGCGGTTGAACATCCGCAGCTTGTCCACGGCGTCCTCGGGTATCGGGTCCGGGTGGAAGTGCATGATCTTGTTCCTGATGGCCCGGATCTCGTTCAACCGCGCGATGAAGGTGGCCCGGTCCAACGGCCAGCCCAACCTCCGCCACATCGCGTCGTGCTCCAGAACCCGCTGGTAGTCGCCGATGGTGAGTCGTTCGAAGCTCGTGGTCGGCCGGCCGCAGATCGAGCGGACCGTGTCGATGTCGAAGTTGCGCCGCAGGACCCAGCGCAGCGTTTGGTCCAGTTCGCCCAGCTGGAAGAACGGGGTGGCCATTTCGCCGTAACGATGGGCCACGTCCGCCGTGGTGACGATCCCCTTGATCGCCTTCGTCTCGTCCAGGACGAACACGAAGTCGCGCTTCTGCAGTACGGGGAGGATCTCGAAGAGGTCGCGGTCGTAGGAGACGACCTCCACCTGTGGGTCGATCGCGTCGGCGACGCTGGCGTCGGGCTTGCGTTGCAGGGCGCGTGCGATCGAACGCCACGTCACGGCTCCGCGCAGGTTTCGGGTGCCGTTCAGTACGGCCAACTGGGAGTAGTCGTTGAGGGTCATCTTCGTAATCGCCTCGACCAGCGCGCCGTCGGGCTTGACGAACTCCACGCCGGCCAGCGGCGACAGGTTGCCCACCGTGAGGCGGACGTTCAGGTCGTCGTCCCCCTCGTCCTCGTCGACGATCCGGATGTCGTCGCCCCCGGCGCCCTCCGCCGTGAGGCTCCCCTCCGCGCCGTCGGGTGGAACGGTCAGCGCGACCACAGTGTCGAGCGTCACCGCGCGGAAGCTCGGCGAGGTCACCAACCCGTGGTTGGCCAGGTCCGCTTCAATCTGGCTCACCTGGTCGCCCCGGTCCTCGGCTCCCCAGTACGTCAGGAGTTCACGGACGGTGACGCGTTCCGGTTCGCGCGCCTCGGCGCGCTGACGGGCCTGTCGCAGGCGCTCGTGGACGCTCGGCCGCGCGGTGTCCCGGTGGGGTCGGTCGCCTTCGCTGATCGCCTGGTCGAGCAGCTCCTGGCGTACCGCGTCCAGCAGTCGGTCCTGGTCGACGACCAACCACACCCGCCAGCCGTCGACCGCTCGCATCCCCGCTGCCACCATGGCCGCCCTGGACGGCGACCGGAACTCCTCGCCGTCGCTGTCCAGGCGGATGCGGCCCTGCTCGGTGATCGTCGCCTGGTGGATCTCCCCGATCCGGTTCCGGGTGAACCGGAGTTTCGCACCGGCCTGGACCAGACCCGCCTCCACCAGGTCCGCGACCGTGACGCGGCGCCCGTCGATGAGGTACCTGGCCCGGCCGCCGGCGCCGCCACGTCCCAGTTCCACCTGAGCGGTCACTGGAGCCTCACCACTTCCTCAGTCCGGCGAACTTGCGGCGGGCACCGATCGCCTGCTTGAGCACCCTTCGCCTGAGTTCGGTCCTGGACAGGCGGTCCATTCGGGTGAGCCTCAATTCGGCGGCGACAGCCAGCAGTCCCTCCCGGTCCAGTCCCTGGGCGTCGAGATAGGCGGCTCCGTCCTCCTCCGTCTCGGTCCGGCGAAGCCGCGTCGCGATGGCCGCCGCGTCGACCTCGACCACCGGGGCCCCTCCGGTCGACGACGGGGTCGACGACCGGGGTGCGGCGGGAGCGTGGTGCTGTCCGGTCCGGGTAGCGGTGGGTTCGTCGCCGGGGGGTGTGCCCGGGTGCGCCGTGTCCGTGTCGTCCCGCTCCGGGCCACCGCTGGCGAGGAGGGTGACGAGCGCGGCACGCGTGAGCCCGCTGTAACGGGTCAGGCCGCGCAGTTTGGCCACCGCGCGGAGTTGCTTCACGGTGAGCCGCAGCGTGTCCAGGTAGGCCCGCCGATCGTTCTCCGAGGTCAAGGCGGAAAGGGTCGACGTCACCTGCCTCGGGTCGTCGGGTGACAGGACGTCGCCCTCCGGAGGGCTGGTAGTGGGAGCTCCTCCGCGCTGTGCCGCGTCATCACGGATTCCCTCGACGTTGGTGGTGGTGAGCCGGATCGCGCCGTCGATGAGGGCGTCGAGCGTCGCCTCGTCCTGGTTCTCCAGGAATTCGTTCCACCGGGCGTTCAGGGCGATGAGTCTCCGCAGCTCGGTCACGACTCACCAGCCGGGGACAACGCGAGCGCGCCGAACACCTCGTCGGCCAGGGCGGCGAACTCCTTGACCACGTCGTCCTCGTCCCTCGCGCCCAGCATCGCTGGAATTCCGCTCTCCCCCGCTCCACTGAAGTGACGAGGACTGTTCCGGATCTTGCTCTTCAACACCGACACCTGGGAGTTGACTTCCACTTCCTCGACATAGGTCTGCTGGGCCCCGATTACCTGTTGCGAGTAGATCTGGACCATGGTGAACACCACTCCCAGGATCGCCGGGTCGATCGGGCGATGCGCGTCCAGCCCTCGGTGGTTGACGAATTCGTTGAACTGGTCCACGAGCATGGCGCAGTTGCCGACGAGGTAGTCGAGCCCCAATGTCGACAGGTAGTCCGCTTTCGCGGGCACGAGGATGTGCTGGCTCGCGACGATGGCTGTCTTGGTGACGAGGCCGAAGTTCGGTGCGCAGTCGATGAGGACGAGGTCGTACTGGTCGAAGTGGTCGTCCTCGAGCGCGCGCCGCAGGCAGCCGTGCAGGTCGAGGAACTTCCGCTGAGCCCCGCCCAGGGTGGTGTTCCCGCCGAGGAGGGCGGCGAGCTGGAGATCGATGTCGATGAGCCCGAGGTGCGACGAGATCACGTCGAGGCGGCCGGTACCGCGCAACGCCCTGTTGACCCGTTCCGGGGTGAGCGTGAGATCCGACAGGGAGATGTCCCGCCCCGGCATGTCACCCTCGTACCACTGCTTGATCGTGCACGAATCCTTGATCGCGTCCTGCCACTCGTCGATCGAGAAGAACGAGAAGGTCAGGTTGGTCTGCGGATCAAGGTCGATGAGCAGCACCCGCATTCCCCGCCTCGCGGCGATCGCACCAAGATTGGCGGTCAGGGTCGTCTTCCCCACGCCACCCTTGTAGTTCATCACAGCCACGGTCCGCATCAGTTCCGCATGCTCCTCACGCTCGTCGGTACGGGGAACACTGTTCGAGATCGCAAGGCGATCTGGCTCGGTGACTTTTCCAGAGCCCTACTCCGAGGACAACCAACCAATCAACCTGATCGGCCGAAAGGACGCCAGCCGATCGTCCGTTCGGCCGTCGTCGGACTCTGGTCCGCGCACTGCGGACAACCCCTGCCCGCATCGTTGGCGGATTCTAGTCAATCCGATTCGGTTCGACGCGGCCGGCACCGAACCGGTCGCCGCGCTGACCAGGTCACGGGATATCTCACCGCGTTGTCGTCGTCCCGAGAACTCCTCGGCCCTGGCCCCGGGAACCGCGTCGCCGTCGTTCACCGCTCATTTCGCCGAGGTGGTTGTCCCGCCAACGAGGCGGGCGGGCACTGGCCCTTCCCTCAGAACCCGCCAGGGTCACCCGCCAGGACGCGGATCGGTTCACCCCGCCGTGCGGTGCTGGGTGAACCGGCCTCCGAACCTCGGCCCGGGGTCCCCACGTCCGGGCCGAGGGTGGGACGGGCGGCGGAACGACCCACACCCACCACGCGGGACGGTCCAGTCACGACTCCTGTGCCTGATCTGACGTGCACCCGGAGGATGTGGGTGTCCGGGCGCCGCGCGCCGGGGCCGTTCGCCACGTACGGCTCCCACCCGGTTTCCCGCTGAATGCCGTGGTGGGATCCCAGTTCCGGCCGGCCCTGGTCACCTCCCACCTGGCTCGCGACCCCACCGGGAACCAGGGGTGAGGGGTGCCCCTGGCCGTCCTCGCTCGTGTCGGGTCCGGCTCGAGGGGAGGTGCCCGAACCGCCTCCGTACCCCGGACCCATCACACGACATGCTGGAGGGCGCCACGACCACGCGATCCGCCCACCTCCGATGGGGACGGGCGTCACGTCTCCGGCGACGTCGTGCGTTGCGGCCCGAGCACGGAGAGGAGCCGCAACTTCTCGTGGCTCTCGCTGCCGGGAGCGGCGGTGTAGACGAGGAGGCGGTGGGACTGGTCGGGGTCGAGCAGGATCTGGCAGGTCAGTTCCAGGGCCCCGACCTCCGGGTGCGCGTAACGTTTGACGCCGTTGTAGTGAATGCCGATCTCGTGTTCGTCCCACACCGCCCGGAACTCCGCACTCCGGGCGAGCAGGAGTTCCATGAGGTGAGCGGCTCGTGATCCGGGTCCTCGGAGGGTGACCATCGCGCGGAGGCCCGAGGCGAAGACGCGGGAGTGCAGCGCGTGGTCGTCGGGGTGGTACAGGGACCGGGTGGCCGGGTCCGTGAACCACCGGTAGCCGATGCTGCGCGCGGGGCCGACGTAGCGGGTGGTGTCACCGGTCAGTGCGACACCGAGCGGGGTCTGCCGGAGGGTCTCGCCGAGCTCGGTGACGATCTCGGCTGGGGTGTCGTCGAGCCGGTCGATGATGCGGAGCAGACCGGGACTGACGTGCTCACTGCCGGCGCCTCGCGGGGGTGGGTTGTGCCCGGCCAGGCGGAACAGGTGGTCCCTTTCGGGGAGGGACAGGTGCAGGCCCTGCGCGATCGAGGCGATCATCTGCTCGGACGGGTGCGGGCCGCGCTCCCGCTCCAGACGGCTGTAGTAGTCGGTGGAGATGTGGCAGATCATCGCGACCTCCTCCCGGCGGAGGCCGGCGGTCCTGCGCCGTTGACCACGTGGGAGGCCGACGTCCTCGGGTTGCAGCGACTCCCGGCGGCGGCGCAGGAACTCGGCGAGCCCAACTCGATCGATCACGCCCGTGGTCCCCTTCCTCGTCCCGGTGCCGTTCAGTGTGCCCTCGGCGCCGGGTGGCTCGCCTCGGATCGTTGATCCCCCTCTCCGCGCTGGGCTGCCTGGGCCTGACCCGCCTGGGATCGGGAGGCCGTGGATACCGCTCCGGGTCAGACTCACCCTGGGGCCACAGCACTGTCGAGGGAGACCAGGAGCAGCACATGGCACGAACCCAACCGGACATCACCGTTCCTGATCTCTCCGGGAGGCTCGCCGTCGTCACCGGCGCCAGCGACGGGGTCGGACTGGGGTTGGCCGCCCGCCTGGCCGGGGCGGGCGCCGAGGTCGTCATGCCCGTTCGTAACACCCGCAAGGGCGAAGCGGCGATCGAGAGGATCGCGCGGCGGCACCCGGGCGCGGCGCTGTCCCTCCGGGAGCTCGACCTCTCGTCGCTGGAGTCCGTCGCCGCGCTGGGCGCGGCGCTGCGCGGCGAGGACCGCCCGATCCACATCCTCGTCAACAACGCCGGTGTGATGACCCCGCCGGACCGGCTGACCACCACTGACGGGTTCGAGCTGCAGTTCGGCAGCAACCACCTCGGGCACTTCGCCCTCGTCGCCCACCTGCTGCCGCTGCTCCGCGCGGGTCGGGCACGCGTGACCTCGCAGATCAGCATCGCCGCGAACCAGAACGCCATCAACTGGGACGACCTGAACTGGGAGCGGTCATACCACGGGCGTCGCGCGTACAGCCAGTCGAAGATCGCCTTCGGGCTGTTCGGCCTGGAGCTGGATCGGCGCAGCCAGGCCGGTGGCTGGGGAATCACCAGCAACCTCGCCCACCCCGGTATCGCCCCCACCAGCCTGCTGGCCGCGCGCTCCGAGATCGGTCGGGACCGGGACACGCTGGGAGTGCGCCTCATCCGCGCGTTGGCCCGCCGCGGCGTGCTCGCCGGAACGGTCGGGACCGCTCTGCTGCCGGCCCTGATGGCCGCGACGTCGCCGGCCGCACGCGGGGGACGCCTGTACGGACCGAGCGGTCTCGGGCACCTGTCCGGTGCGCCCGCCGAGCAGGTCCTCTACTCACGGCTTCGGAGCGAGGACGAGGCAGACCGGATGTGGCGGGTGTCCGAAAACCTGACCGGTGCCTCGTTCCCGACCGAGGGGCGTGCCTGACCGTAGGCGGTTCGGCGTTGGCGCTCATCGTCGGCCGCGGCGGGGAACGTCAGCTGGGGCACCAGAATGCCCGGCGCCGTCAGGCCCGGGCGGTTGGCCGGCTCGTTCCGTCAGCCCGGCACCGGGTCGGTCGAGATCAGGAGCGGATCGGGGCCGGGATCGAACACGCCCCCACCTCGGTGGGCCACTGTCCCCAGCGCGCGTTCCCGCTTCCGCCGCGATCGTCCTCGACGTCGGTCGTGGTTGACATGCTCCGCCGGGCCGGGGGTGGATGAGGCAGTCCCGGTGGGTGTCGCCGGACGGGGTGGCTGGGCTCGCGTGCCGTGACGACCGGCGGTTGCTCGACGCTGACGGCGTCTCCGGCCGGCCGGCGAGCGAGCGGCCGGCTCCCGCCGCGGGGACGGCCCCTCGCCTGGGAGTACCGGCCCGCTGGTGCGCGGTGGTGGATCGGGTCGAACGCGGGGGATGATGACGGACCGGCCGCTGGCGAGGGCGGCCGTGGTCATGACGGGCCGGGTGCGATGGTGGCCCGGTACACCGGGACGAGCTGGACGCCGTCGAGGCGGAGGGTGACGTCATTCGGACGGAGGTCGTCGCGGACGTGGATCGCCGCCGTGGGGTCGAACGGCAGCAGACGCAGGACGAGCCGCCCACCGTGGCGCAACGCCTCGCGGTGCCGGCCCAGGTCGATGTCCCAGGGCGCCCCGTTCCAGAACTGGTCGGCGACCAGCGTGCCGTCGAGTTCGGCCCGCGCCGCGTCACCCACCCAGTCGAGTCGCAGCAGCAGCCGGTGGGTGCCGGCGAAGGCGTTCTCGTCGAGGTCGACGCGGTAGGCGGCGGCCGTGGCGTAGTCGTCGTCCCGGGGGGCGGCGGCTCGTCGCAGTGGCCCGCCCCGGCGTTGGGGGGCCGGTCCGGTGGCCGCCGCCAGTTCGACCAGTCCCACCTCGGGGGCGGCGGGTGGGGCGTCGACCTCGACGCGGGCGAAGGTGCCGATGGTGCCGCCCGACCGCAGCGTCAACGGCGCGGCCGTGTCCTCCCCGTCAGCCACCACCGCCGGCGGGGCGGACGCGGCGGGCGCCGGGTGGATGAGGAGCGCCCCTCCGCCGGGCCCGCACTCGAGGTGGAGGTGTTCGCCGTCGGGTACGAGGTGGACCCCGTCCCCGACCACGAGGCGACGGGCGCCCCAAAGCTCACCGATCGCGGTGCGACGCGCGGTGTCCTCGTCGAGCACCAGCACCCGGAGCGCGCCGAGGTCGATCAGGGCCTCGGGCCCCGGTTCGGGCACCCGGATTCGGGTGCGGCCGGCCCCGAGGTCGTCGACGGAGGCGTGCGGGCTCTCGACCCGCGTCGCGTCGATGCCGGAGACGATGAGCTCGACCGCGATCCCGGCGGTGCGGGTCAGGACCACGAGGTCGTCCAGTGTGGTCACGAGTTGGGCGGTGGCGGATTCCAGTACCGCCTCGCCGGGCAACGGCCAGCGGAACGGCCACGCGAAGTAGGCGCCGGTGGGGATGGTGACGGGTTCACTGGGGAGGTCCAGGGGGCCGTCGGGGCCGAGCAGGCGGAACTGGACGTCGTCGTGCGCGGCGAGCGTCTCGCCACCGGGTTGGTGGCTGTTGACGAAGACCATCCCGGAGGTCCCGTCCGTGCGGACGGCCCACCGCAGGGTGTCCCGGTCGTCGAGGTCACGGGGCGTCTGGTCGGGTTCGACGAACCGCATCGGCGCGAGGCGGCGGCCGGCGGCCGCCAGGAGGTGGTGTTGCAGCCGGAGGGCTCCGTAGGTGGGGCGAACCTGCCCGTGCTCGCCCAGCGGCGCCTGGAAGTCGTAGCTGACCACGGGCAGGTCGTTGGGGTATCCGGTGTCCAGCGACTCCTGCATTCCGGTCGCGGCGTCGGTGACATGGGTGCCGCCGTGGTACATGTAGTAGCCCTGCCAGGACGACCCGGATCCGATCTTGGTCAGCGCGAGGGCGGCGATGTCGTCCGGGTCGACCAGCGGTCGACGGTGGTAGGTGGGCTGGACGCCGCCGCCGAGCTCGCAGGTGGCGAACGGGTAGCGGTCGAGGGGAGGCCCGGTTCCGGCGGTGGGCTCGAGACGCAGATCGGCCCCCACGGTGTTGTCGTCCCGCAATTCGGTGAAGAAGAAGTGCCGCCGTGCGTGGCGGGTCCAGCCGGGGTGCGCGTCGTCCCAGGGCGCCTCCGGGTATCCGGCGTAGAGCGGGAGGAACTCGTCCGAGGGCAGTTCGGCGGGGCCCCAGGCGGTGGCGGTCCACAGCGCGGGGGTGATCCCGGCGTCGCGCGCGAGGTGTTTGAGGGTCCGCAGGTGTTCCGGTTGGTCGTGGAGTTCGTTCTCGACCTGGACGGCCACGATGGGGCCGCCCTCGGCGTGGTAGAGGCCGGTCAGCTCCTGGCCGATCCGCGTGTAGTAGGGGCGGACGAGGTCGAGGTAGGCCGGGTCGTCGGTGCGGGTGCGGGTTCCCGAGCGCACGACCCAGTCCGGGAACCCGCCGTAGCGTGCCTCGCCGTGCGCCCAGGGGCCGATGCGCACCACGGCGTCCATGCCGCACTCGCCGACCAACCGCACGAAGGCGCGCAGGTCCCGGTCGCCGTCGAACCGGAATTCCCCACGGTGCTCCTCGTGGTGGTGCCAGAACAGGTAGGTGGCCACGACGGTCACACCACCGGCGCGCATGTTGAGCAGTCGTTCCCGCCAGGTCGAGCGCGGGCACCGGGTGAAGTGGATCTCGCCCATGACGGGGAACCAGGGACGTCCACCGCGCACGAGGTGGGTGCTGGTCGCGGTGATCCGGTCCGGGGTCCCGTCGGGCTCGCCCATCCGGAGATGGCCGGTCAACGGTGTCACGACCGGGCGTAGCGACAGTGTCCGCACCTTGGCCTCCTCGCCCTGGATCCGGGCCTGGTTCCCAGGTCCGGCAGCCTGCCCTCCGGCAGATGCGGCGCACGTTAAACCATAAATTCCTAAGAGTGAAGCGATGTAGGGACGCTGGCGGCAAGTCCGGCCGACGTCGGCCATCGGGGGAGTTCGCCACCGCGAGCCCGCGCCGTGCGCCAACGCCCCGTCTCCGCACCGGTGGGTCCTCGCCCCTTGCCGGGCCGAGTGAGGCGGGGCGAGGCCAGGATCGGCCCCTTGGTTCAGCTCCGCTGAACGGGCGCGCTCGCCTCGACGTTCCCCGGTGCGGGCCCGCCCCGTCACCCCCTGGCGAGAATTCCCGCGCGACACGGCGACGCCAACGGCCGTTGCCGTCCGGCTGGGGGCGGCGGGTCGGGCCGCGAGGTCACACTGGTCTGTCGGGGACCAGGCCGAGGCTGATGATGTGGCGGGCGCGGCCGTCACCGGGAGCGGTGCGGGTGCGACGTTCGACGGCGGCCTCGATCTCCTCGACGAGTTCGGCGAACTCCTCGTCGGTGACCCAGACGACGCCCTGGCGGTAGAGCAGGTTGTCCCGGGCGGGTTCGGTGTCGTCACGGGAGAGGTACCGGTCGAAGTCCGCCAGCATCGCTCCACTGAAGACGGTGAACGCTCGGCGGTGGTCGTCCTTGGTCATGGTGCCGCGGGCGTCGTCGTCGACGAGGGCCCGGTCCTGGCGGACCCGGTAGCTGCGTTCGACGGTGCCGCGCACGGGCCTCTCCCGCACCACCTCCAGTATCTCGGCCTGGGCCAGGGCCGCGACGTGCCGGTACATGGTCGCCGCCGGGATGTCGGGTAGCCGGTCACGGAGCTGTCCGGTGGTCAGCTCGCCGGCCCCCAACAGGGTCTGCAGGATGCGCAGCCGGACGGGGTGGAGGAGAAGATCCGCGGTTGCCATGAGCTGATGATCTCACATCTGATAACGTTATCGCCGCTGAGAACAATGTGAGATGGAGTGGAACGTTGCCCGACCTCGACATGACGGTCACCGCGGATGACGGGACTCCCCTGGCCGGCACGCTGACACTGCCCGCCTGGCCCGGGCCGCACCCCGCCGTCCTGCTGTTGCACGGTTCCGGTCCGCTGGACCGCGACGGCAACACCCCGAAGCTGCCGACGAACCTCGGCCCAGCCCTGGCCTCGGCACTCGCCGCCGAGGGGATGGGGACGCTCCGCTACGACCGGCGTGGCGCCGGCGCCACGCCCGGCGTCTGGCAGGCCGCTGGGTTCACCGGCAACCGCCGGGACGCCGAGGCTGCGGTGCGGGCGCTGGCCGCGCACCCCGCCGTCCGCGCCGACGCCGTCGGAGCCCTCGGGCACAGCGAGGGCGCCCTGCACGCCATGTCCCTCGCGGCCCACGGGGACGTGCGGGCCGTGGTGCTGCTGGCCGGTTACGCCCGCCTTGGAGAGGAGGCCATGCGTTGGCAGGCCGGCTCGATCTTCGGCGGTCTGCCCGCACCCCTCCGACTGCTGCGGCGCCCGCTCGCGGCGGTGGGCGACCGCGTCCTCGACCGTCTCCGGCGGACCGACACGGACGTGGCGCGCCTCGCGGGGATCCCGGTCAACGCCCGGTGGATGCGCGAGATGCTCGTCCACGACACGCGCGACGACCTCGCCGCCGCGAAGGCCCACGTCCTGGCCGTCACCGGTGACAAGGACATCCAGGTCGACCCAGCCGACCTGGCCACCATCGCTGGGCTGGTGCCGGGCGGAGCCGAGACCCACCGCGTGCCCGACCTCACGCACGTCCTGCGCCGCGACCCCGGCCGCCACACCCTGCGCTCCTACCGGCGGCTGCTGCGGCAACCGGTCGATCCCGAGCTGCTCGCGCTGGTCACCACCTGGCTCGGGCGCCAGCTCGACGCCGTCCCCGGCGCCTGACCGCCGCTTCCCACACCCCGCACTCGACACGAGGAGTACCTGGCATGTCCACGTCACCATCGACCAGCCCGTACCGCGGCGACCTCGTCCTGTTCATGGCGATCTCCTTCGTCGTCAGCTGGGCGTCCTGGGGCGTGGCGATCGCGATGGGCGGGCCCGCGGTGAACCCGCCCGCCGTCCTGCCCCACCTGTTCGGAGCGTTCGGGCCCTCGATCGCGGCGCTCGTGATCCGCATCCGCCGAGGACGGCGGCGGGAGGCCGTCCCGGAACACGCTGCGCGGTTCCGGATCCCCCTGCTGGTCTGGGTTCCCGTCCTCCTGGCATTGGCCTCGGCGACCGTGCTGGCTGGCGCGTTCCTGGCTGGCGCGGGTGACGGGCCGACGCCGAGCTTCGACTCCGGGTTGGAGATGATGAGCGCCCAGGGGCCCGTGCTGTTCCTCGTCATGATGGTGATCTCCGGACCGCTGGCCGAGGAGCCGGGCTGGCGCGGCACCGCGTACCCGAGGATGCGCGCGTCGATGAGCCGTTTCCAGGTGGGCCTGGTGTTGGGCGCCGTCTGGGCCGTGTGGCACCTGCCGCTGTTCTTCATCGCCGGGACTGTCCAACACCAGCTCGGTCTCACGACTCCCAGCGGCGTGCTCTTCGCCGTCAGCTCCATTCCGATGGCCATGCTCTGCTGCTGCGCCTACGAACGCGCCGGCGTCGTCGGCTCGGTGGCGGCGCACTTCGCGGTCAACGCGACGATGGTCCTGCTCAACGTCCAGCACCCCGTCACCCAGGCCATGATCATGGGCATCCAGGCGCTCACCGTCACCGCCCTGCTGCTCGCCCCGATCCGTGCGGTGGGACAACGGCGGCACACGGGTGACAGCGGCGCGCCGCGCGTCGTCGAGCGCGTCTGAGCCTCACCGCGGGGCCGGGCGGTCCGGGCGGTACGACTGGTCCCGCGCGGGACCGCGGGCCGGCTCCGGTCACGCGTCGCGGGCTGGCTTCGGAGCGACCACCACGGCACGTCGTCGACGACCAGGCGCGCACCGGGACGCCGCGGGTCTGGTCGCGAGGCGCTGCCCCGAACGCGTTCCCGCCAGCGCCTCCTGGCGGAGCCGGCCCGACGACGTCCGTCACGGGGCGGCACGCCGGTCACGCGTCGGCGCCGGGTTGTCGCTACGGGCGCCGGCCCCCGCTCCCCACCCGCCCGACACGTATGGCACGCCCCCGGTCGGTGACGACGATCCCCCTGGCTGACGCGAGGTCCCGAGCAGTTCCTCGCCGCTCTCGCGGAGGTGAGCCGTGCCTCCTCGGTGGAGATCGAACGTCCTCTGCACACCGCGGACGGCGGGGACGGGAGGGGCGACGTGTTCGTCGGGTCTGGATCCCGTACCGGGCTCGTGGCGGTACTGCTCGCCGCCGACCTGCTCAACCGGGACATCGAGACCGAACTCGTACTCGACCTGCCTAAGGTGTCCTCCCCGGCCCCGCGCCCGGCCTGGCCCACCCGGTCACCTCGAAGGTCCCCATCGCCTCGGAGAAGGTGGCATCCTCACCAACGAGCGGAGAGGAGTCGAGATGACCACCATGGTGTTGCGGCCCGCCAGGCCGGAGGAGGCCGGTGCGCTGAGCGACCTGGCGCTCGCCGCGAAAGGGCACTGGGGTTACGGCCAGGAATTCCTCGCGGCCTGCCGGGACGAACTGACCTTCCGTCCCGAGGACGTGGCACGAGGACGTTTCGTGGTCGCCGACCACGACGGCCTCGTGGTGGGCTTCGCCAGCATCGGCGGCGAAGCCCCGGGCGGCGAGCTGGAGAACCTGTGGGTCACGCCGAGCAGGATCGGCACCGGTCTTGGCCGGGTCCTCTGGCTGGACGCGTTGGCCAGGGCGGCGACGGCCGGGTTCGAGTACCTGACCATCGATGCCGACCCCAACGCCGAAGGCTTCTACCGGAGGATGGGGGCCGAGCGGGTCGGCGAGGTGCCGTCATCCTCGGTTGCGGGTCGGATGCTGCCACGGATGCGGGTCAGGGTCTCGCCGGCCCCCTCGGGCGGCAACCGCTCCACGTGTCGCCCATCGCATCACGCGGAGCGGTCGTGCGATCCCGTTCGCTGATCGCTCGCGCCTACCGCCCCCCTGACCCGGTAGGCCGCGGAGCGCGCCGCGGCTCGGCGGCCGGTGTCGCGATCCCTCGCCAACCCCACCTCACTCCCGGGCTTGCCAACGGAGTTCACATCGCGTCGAAGGTAGGCGGGTAGGTCCGTTCGTTTGGTGACCTTGAGCTTGCGGAAGATCTTCGTCAGATGCTGCTCGACGGTGCTGACCGTGATGTGCAGCTTGCCGGAGATCTCGCGGTTGGTGAATCCGAGTGCGGCGAGCGCCGCGACTCGGTGTTCGGAGGTGGTGAGGGCCCCAATCACGGCCTGTTCGGAGGCGCCAGGGGCCACGGGTCTGGCCACCGTCGGGACCGACTGCCCGTGGGTGGTGCTCAGCGGCGGGTCACGTCGCTCGCTGGTGACTGGTCCCATCTCCAGCCGGCAGGCCCGCAAGAGGCGGCCCGCGCGGTGCGACACCATCCGCGCTTTGGCCGCCTGCCCAAGCGCCTGGTGCGCCTTGCTGAGATCAAGGAGCGCGTGGGCCAGCTCCAGACGGTCACCGCTGGCCTGCAACAGCTCCACAGCGTCCTTGAGCAGGCGCAACCTGCTGCTGGCATCGAAGGTGGCCGCGACGATGCGCGTCGCCGCACCGTGCGCTCGCGCACTGGCCCGGCGGCCGAGTTCGAGCTGTTCCTCGGCGAGCGCCCGGGCTTCGGCGACGTGACCCAGCCGCAGATGGGTCTCGGCGGCATCGGTACGCCACGGGGCCAGGCCCGGGGCCTCGAACCCCCAAGTCGCCATGAGCTCACCACAGCGTTGGAAGTCCTTCAGCGCCGCGGCGGACCAGCCGTTCGCCAGGTAGTACCGTCCCCTGGCACGCAGGTAGGTCACGCCGAACCCGGTTCCGAACATCTCGTCGGGAACCGGTTGGCGGAGATGGCGCTGCACGGCGTCGTGGTCACCCACGACGGTTCCCACGGACACCAGGACTCCCAGGGGCATGCCGACTCCGACTCCCCAACCCTCGATCCCGACAGCCCGGATCGCCCGGTTCGCGTAGCTCGCGGCCCGGGGCAGCTCGCCGTAGCGCAACGCGATCTCGGCACGACATGCCGAGAACATCGCCTCCCACCAGGTCGCGCCCCGCACCTTCGACTCGGCGAGCAGTGTGTCGCACCACCGCAGGGCCACGTCGAGCTGGTCGGAATAGATCATCGCCTGGAGCGCGTACCAGGCCGCCTCCACTGTGCGGTCACCAAGCACGGTGGCTCGCAGCACTCTCTCCGCAGGGGCTACGGAGGCAGCTTCGCTGTCACCGGAGAGGACCGTGCTCAACACGACGGAGGCCATGGCTGGCCAGCTGGCCGGAGACGAGTCCTGCTGGGTCTCCCCGGTCGCCTTCGCCCAGCGCGCGGCGAATTCGGGATGGGAGTGCGTGAGCCACAGTCCGAGGTGTTTCAGCGGTTCGCTGACGTCCCCGTCGTTGGCGCGGTACTCGTGACCGAGCCGGTTGAGCACGCCCGCCGCGTCCTGGCGCCGGCCGTTCCACAGCAGGTAGTACAGCAGGCGCGCCGTGTGGGTGACGTCCAGCTCGCCCGCGCGCTCGTGCTCCAGCAGTCGGGGTAGGTGACGGACGGCGTTCGCGGGGTTACCACGCCACTCGGCGTCCAGCAACGCGAAACGCAGTTTCGCGCTCGTGCTCCCCTTGCCGCAGCCGAGGAGCGCGCGTTCGAGGAAGTCGACGGCCGCAGCGGGCTGGTCCGCGCGCAACGCGTCCTCTGCGGCCTGCCGCAACCTTTGCACCGCCCACCTGTTGGGTACGTGGTCGGTGGCCAGCAGGTGCCGGGCGACGACAATGACCCCGGCCTGGTCCTCGTGCAGTACGCGGGCGGCTGAACGGTGCAGTCCGGACAGCTCCGCTGGCGCCACGCAGTCGAGCACGGCCTGGCGGAACAGCGCGTCCTTGAAGTCGTTGTCCTCAAGGCATCCGACGAGCCGCAGCGTCTGGAAGGCCCGTTCGACCTCGACGCGCGGCTGACGTAGCAGCGCGCACACCCGTCCCACGGTCGTGTCGGTGCCGAGGACGGCGACCGCCCGGGCGACACCGAGCGCGTCGGAGCCGCTGCGTCGCAGGCAGGTCAACACGGCCTGCCGGAAGGCATCGCCGATGACTGGGCGCGCGTCAGGGGCGGCCGGGACCGACTGGGGAGCGTCCAGTTGGTCCTCGATCAGCGCACGCACCAGTAGTGGGTTTCCGCCGGTGATGAGGTGGCAGGCAGGGGCGAGCCGGTCGGCGAGGTCGGAGGCGATGTGGCGGGCGAGGATTTCCGCCACGCCGTCCGAGGACAATGGAGCGAGTCGCACACGGCGGAAGTTCGCCTGGCGGATCAACTCGATGCGGTAGGCCGGATGGGTCGCGCTGTCGTACACCACCTCGGCAACCAACAGCATGATGCGGGCCGACCGGGTGTGGTTGGCGAGGTGGAGGATGCACTCCATCGACTGGGCGTCCACGTACTGTGCGTCGTCCACGGTGATGAGCACCGTGTCCTTCTGGGACAGCTCGAGGACGAGCTCGAGGAGATCCTGGGCGACGTCGAAGGTGGTGACCTCCGCTGGTTCGTCACTGAGGGCCGGCCGCTGACCGGCGGTCAGCCGCAGGAACGCGGCCGTCCGAGCCGTGGGCACGCGCGTGGTCGCGACGAGCGAGCGAACACCGCCGAACGGTCGATCGCCCTGGCCGCGCGACCCCGTCACACTGAGTACCACTGCGCCGTGCGTGGCGCGGTGGTCGGCGAACGTCCGCAGCAGTTCCGTCTTGCCGCTCGCGGCCGCACCGTCGACCAGGGCTATCCGACCCTGCCCTCCGGCGGTCTCCGCGAACAGCCTTTCCAGCAGCTCGAACTCGAACCGCCGTTCGACCAGCACAACAAGCACCTCGCCTGATCCGCCCCAGTGAGAGAGACGTTCGACAGACGGCAGGATTCCGAAGGTCCCAGTGCGATGCCCATCGCCCGTAAGCCTGTCGCCTCGTCAAACCCCCAGTCGCGCATCCCTGCAGCACGCCGAGGAACACCTGTTACTCCCCTGCGGCGAACCATATAGCCCTGCCCTCGCAGCCGCAAT
The DNA here is from genome assembly GCF_049311605.1 of Actinoalloteichus caeruleus. Lineage (NCBI taxonomy): Bacteria > Bacillati > Actinomycetota > Actinomycetes > Pseudonocardiales > Pseudonocardiaceae > Actinoalloteichus > Actinoalloteichus caeruleus. The sequence continues at coordinate 3,027,849 of NZ_CP186005.1, read as the reverse complement.
TATTTCAGGAAACAACGCGCGACAAATGACTACCGGGTACTACCGAGCGTGATCCACCGTTCACTAATTGCTCGCCGAGTTCGTTCGGAAACACGCCCGCCACCGGATCGTTATCAGCCCAGGTCGGACAGGTCCCCATCGGGCGAACTTCGCTATCCCGCGCCAAATACGGATAGCTTCCGTCGTGGAACTCGCCAACCGGCGGAACAGCGATCACACGGTAGTCGAGCGACTGCGTTCCGAGACCAAGGGGCACCCGAAGGCGCGAAAGAACCATACACCTGTCACACGGAGACTCCGTTTGATCACCGACCGTCGCGACAACACGGAGGACAATTCTCGACGGCGATCACCGAAAGTCACGGACTCGGATTTCGAGGTCCCCGCTCATACGCGGAACTCGGCCCCTGGGCGCGCCACCAGGAGCCCACGCCGCGCATAACCACGTTTCCGCGCATGGTCGGTGAACCGGCCTCCGGCCTCCCGTCCCACCCTAACGCCAACCAGGCATCTCGCAAGAAGTACTGATCGAGCCGAGCTCGAAACCATGCGAATCGATGGGGCCATTCGGAACGCGCCAGTACGTAGACTCACAGGATTCTGACACCCAGCTCGACGGGCAGATCTCTACCTCGTTTGACATTCAACTTCCTATATACGCGGGTGAGGCGCTGTTCCAACCGTACTCACCGTGATGTGCGGTTCCCCGCGATCTCCCGGTTCGGACATCCGAGCACCGCGAGCGCGGCGAGCCGGTGCTCCGAGGCGGTAGGCGCCGTGGTGTCCACCGGCCGACGCGGACCGCTGGCGACATGACGGGTTGTTCGTCAGCACGGAGCGGCTTCCGTGACAGCGGTGCCGCGCCGGTGACGTTGGCCAGGTGCCAGGCCCGGCCGAGCACCATGCGCGCGCCCGGCGGTTCTCGCCGAGGAGGTGGTGGCCGTGGCTGAGATCGGTGAGCACCTGCCTGCTCGTAACGGTCACCGCACCGTTCGAGGAGTTCCAGTGCCTCGGTGAGCAGCTCCGGCCGTCGGGCAGCCGGAGCGTTCCCGGCGAGCATGCGCAGTGATGACGCCCGCGTGCGGGCGTGGCCCGCGTCCGACCGGGAGCGCTGCTCATCCGCGAGTCGCTGGCCTGGTCATGGTTGCCGAGGTGCACCCAGGCCTCGGCGGCGCTGCTCCGCCGCGGCACCGTCGAGGACGAGTCCACCCCCCAGCCGCGCAGCAGTTCGCCGCAGGACAGGAAGTCAGCGAATGCGCGGTGGCCCTGGTTGAGGCCAGGTGGTGATGAGCTTCACATCAAGGCAGCGGGGCCCGTGGCGACTATCGAACAGGGCCGAGGGCACGGGTTGGTGGACGTACTCGGCCGCGACCGCGTACTCGCCCTTCCTGGTCGCCACCAGCACAACGCTGCTCAGCGGGCCCCCGACCGTGACGCCCCGTGCTGTCGGCGGAAGCAGGTGGAGCGCGGCACGACCGTGAGTGACGGCACCAACGAGGTCACCGGTGCGCAGCGCGATATCCGCGAGCACCGAGCTGATCATCGCCCGCCACGTCACGTCGTCGGCGCCCACCACGGCCAGCAGCCGATGGCACCAGCGCGCAGCGGTGTCGAGCCGGTCGACGCGGCAAGGGTTTCGCAGTGCGACCGAGGCTGCCTCCTCGGACCAACAGATCCGCTGCCCGGAAGCGCAGTCCGGATACGATTCGGTTCGAGATGTTCGCCGCGACTCAGGAACGCCCCGCCGCGACCAGCTTCGACGAGCAGCCGAGAAGGCTGACCAGCTCCGCTGGTCACGCGTTCGTGTCCTCGCGGATGGTCGCGATCCAGCCGCCCCCACGAGGGCCGCGGGCCGAGGTCCGTGCATCACACATCGCTGGCCGAGCGGAGGGATCGACGCCGGTCACTGTGAGCGCGTCTGATCAGCGACGCGAGGTGCGGGGGCCCGCAACCCCAGGTCCTCCTGCCCGTGGGGAGGCTGCCCGCCGCACTCACGGCGAGCGGCCAGGGCGGTCCGAGACGGCCCCGTGCGGGGGAGTCGATGGGCACGCGCGGCGAGCGCTCGATGAGCTTCTCGCGGTCGGCACCGTTACCAACGACCACTTGCACCACGACGTTCTGCGCCGCGTGACGGAAGCGCGCCCTCGGGGGCAGGCGTGGCACCGACGGTCGTGGTCAGGGCGCGATCGCCCCCGTCCAGCGGCAGTCCTCCCGGCACAGTGGTGGCCTCGTGGCCGCCGCTCCGGACCTCGTCGAGGACGAGCATGTCCGAACGGCTGGTATCCGCCTGGCTAGCTCCTGACGCGCCACGTCCGCAGGCGACGCCCTCCGTCCCCCGCGACGCTCTGCCGGGGCCGTGAACGAGAGAACCAGTTGCGTAAGTCATACCAATGCGTCAACGGGTGGCGATGACGTCGAGGGTCAGCTGGAGCGTGCGGCCGGTCATCCCGCGTCCCGTGGTCACGTCGAAGTCGAACCGGTCGATCGTCGTCGTGGCTCGGGCTGCGAGTTCATCGCCGCCGCCAGTGACGCTGGTGACCTCGAGCCTGACGGGACGCGTGACATCCCGGACCGTTAACCACCCCTCGATCACCCCCAGGGTGCCGGTCCACTCGAAGCGCTCGCTCGCGAACAAGATCCGCGGGTGGTTGGCGACGTCGAGGTAGTCGGACGAGCGGACGTGCTCGTCCCGCTGGGCAATGCCGCTGGAGAAGCTGGCTGCCGAGACGACGGCTTCGACCGTGGACCCCGTGGTGGGTTCTCCCACCTCGACCGTGCCGCTCTCGACGGAGAACGTTCCCCGCACACCGAGCAGCCCGAACAGCGCCCTCGTGCGGAACGAGATCTCCGACCTGGCGGCATCGATCGTGTAGACGCCGGCAGCGATTCCCTGCCCGTCGTCGACGTTGCTGTCGCCGGCAGCGCTCATCGCCGTCGCCCCCCGATTCACAGTGGATGCGCGGAGCCTAGCAACCCGGAGAAGCCCGGTCGGCCCCTCCGCCTCAGCCCGGAGGTTCGATGACGCGGCAAGTGGTCCGCCGGCGGGATGCGACGATCGACCCGGACGTGAGGCGGGACGCGCGCACCCTCACCACCCTCTCCCCGCACGCGGGGTGATCACGGTGTGGGCACATAGAAGTGCAGGGGTGAGTTCGGCCGGAAACCGATGCGTCGGTAGACCGGCGCGCCGGCGGCGGTGGCGTGCAGGGTGGCGCGGGTGAGCCCGGTGGCGCGAGCACCCTCGTGGAGCGCCCTGCGCGTCACGGCCTCCCCGAAGCCCTGCCGCTGAGCCTCGGGCGCGGTGGCCACGAGGGCGACGAACAGCCGGCCCGCGCACTCCATCGTCGCCGCCGCGCTCACCGGAATCCCGTCCCGGAGGGCCAGGTAGGCGTGCACACCCGCCTTCCACAGCTCGGACCCGTTCAGCCCGTCCCGGCCGTCCTCGAGGGCGAACCCGTAGGCACGGGAGTTCAGGTCCGCGTACGCCTCGAGCTGCTCGTCGGTGGTCACCCGCTCGAAGGTCAGGCGCGGGTGCTCGGGTGCCGCCCCGTCCGGGACGTCGGCGCTCATCCCCATCCCGGAGAACGCGCGGGTCAGCCCGGCGCGGTCGGCCGCCTCGGGCAGCGCCCGGCGCGCGGCGTCGTCCAGCAGGTCCTCGAACAGCCACAGGTGCCCCGGACGGGACTTCCCGCGCATGATCCGCGCGGCCTCCCCCAACCGCTGGTCGAGCAACGCCGGGTCCACACCGACCTCGGTGAGGGTGAGGCAGTTCCAGAACGGGAAGCGCGACTCGGCCCACCGGACGGCCACTCCGGGGAGGTCCCGGACGTCGGCCGTCGGACTGGCGTCGAGCACCAGGCCGCGCCAGGCGGTGGCCAACTGCTCCACCGACTCCACCGTGTCCTCCAGCGTCTCGGTCATCCACCCAGATTCCCACCACGCGGCGGGCTGGCGGGCTCGCTCGTCGATCATGACCGCAATGCCCGACACGGTCCACCTGATCGGGTGAGGCGCGGGTCCCGCCAGGACGGAGCTCCGGCGGCTGGTGACCGCCGAGTCCCTGCCGACGAGGCGGCTCCTCGCATGCCGGCGCCCTCGGCCTCGACCACTCCCGTCGGGAGAACGGGCCAGACCTGCGGGCACCGTGTGCTCCCGCGACACATGCCGGGAGGACCAGCGCCCGGCCCCTGCCAGGCCGCTGCCCGCCTGGTGCTCGTTCCCCCGGCGTCGGCCCACCCGCCGATCGGGCCCGGGGGGCCGGGCGGAGCACGGGCGTTCAGGCACCGGCGCTCCCGGCGTTCGCGGGTGTCGGGCGCTCGGGTTCGTGGCCCTCGGCCGCCCGCTGGCGGACGGTGCTGTTCGGGGTGTTCGCGGGCGGCGCACCGGGCGGCGCCGTCCTGCCCGTGCGCTCCCCCAGCGCACGGCCACGCCCGCCCTGGCCGGGGCACGGGGAGCTGGCGGGTGTCATCCGAACCAGGGGCCGGCAGCGGTGGGTGGCAGCGGGCACCCAGCCGTGGCGGAGAACGGGCTGATCCGCAGGGCCGCTGCGCAGAAGCGTGGGCAGCGGGTGACGTGGTGGTCAGGCCGGGAGCGCGACCGCCGCCAACGCGGCGCGCAGCCGTTGGAGGTCGGCGGGCGGTGAGGGGAGCAACGGACGGCGCACCGTGGCGTGCGGGATCACCCCGAGCTCGACGAGCGCGGCCTTGGCCATGATCGCGCCCTGCGAGGTGCGCATCACCGCGTCCGCGAGGGGGATCAGCCCGGACTGGAGCTCCCGCGCACGGGTGAGGTCTCCGGTGTGGACGGCTCCTAGGAGCTCGGCGTTGCGGCCGGCCGCGACATTGCCCACCACGCTGACCACACCCACCGCCCCGCACGCGAGGTAGGGCAGGTTCAGTTCGTCGATGCCGCAGTAGTAGGCCAGCGACGTACCGGCCATGACGGTCATCGCCTCGAACAGGTCCCCCTTGGCGTCCTTGACCGCGCGGATCAGGGGGTGGCCGGCGAGTTCCACCAGCGTCGCGGCTTCCAGCGCGGTCCCGGTGCGCGCGGGGACGTCGTAGAGCATCACCGGGAGGCCGGTGGCCTCGGCGACCTCCGTGCAGTGGGCGACGACCCCGGCCTGCGTCGGCCTGGAGTAGTAGGGGCAGACGAGCAGCAGCGCGTCGGCTCCGGCGGCTTCTGCCTGCCGTGCCTGGCGCACGCTGGCGGCGGTGTCGTGGGTGCCGACCCCGGCGATCACCCGAGCCCGGCTCCCGGTCCGGGCGGCCGCGGTCCGCACCAGCCAGGCGGTCTCCGCGTCGGTGAGGGTGGGGGCCTCACCGGTGGTCCCGCCGACGACGATCCCGTCGCACCCGTTGTCCACCAGGTGGTCGACCAGCGTGAGGAGAGCGGGTTCGCTGATCGCCCCGTCGGGGCGCATCGGCGTCACCATCGCGACGAGGTTCGTGCCGAACACGAGGTGGGCGGGGATCGACGGGTCGGTCATGCCTCGATCCTGTCGATGCCCATACCTGCGGTCCAGCGAGGGTTTCTTGCCGGTACCGCGTAGCATCCCTTCGTGATCGACGTCGTTGGCCTGCGGGCGCTGCGGTCGGTGGCCGCTCTCGGCAGCCTGGTGCGCGCGGCCGACCAGCTCGGGTTCACGGCCTCCGCGGTTTCCCAGCAGATCAAGCGGTTGGAACGCCAGCTCGGGGTCCCCGTGCTCTCCCCGGCTGGCCGAGGGGTGGTGCTCACGCCGGCCGGGCAGGCCCTCGTCGACCGCGCACCCGAGGTGTTCCAGGCGCTGGAACGGTGCGCCGACGCCGCCCAGTCGGTGGCGGACGGCGCTCCACGCGGGGTGATCCGGGTGGTCGCCTTCTCCACCGCCGTTCGAGGACTGCTCGCCCCCGCCCTCCCCCGTCTGTCGTCGAACTGCCCCGACCTCCGGCCGAGGATCACCGAACAGGACCCCGAGGAGGCCCTGCACAGCGTCGACGCCGGTACGGCCGATCTCGCCCTGGTCCACGACGCCGACGGGTTGCCGACCGCGCTGCCGCCCTCCCTCGTCCAGCGCCACGTCCACACCGACGTCGGCGACGTCGTCATGCACCGGACGCACCCGCTCGCGCGGTGCGACGCGCCCCTCGCGGAGACCGACCTGGCGAGCCACAGCTGGGTGACGAGCCCGCCCGGCACCGTCTGCCACCAGTGGTTCCGGCGGCTGTTCGCCCAGGCACCCGAGGAGCCCGACGTGCGGCACCTGATCGACGACTTCGCCACCCAGCTGTCCCTGGTCTCATCCGGTGAGGTCGTCGCGCTGGTCCCTCGTCTGGCCCGCCCTCCGCTGGGGGCGGAGCTGGTAGCCCGCCCGCTGCTGCGGCAACCGAAGCGTGAGGTCCATGCGGCGTGGCGGCGCAGCGCCGACACCAGCCCGGCGATCCGCGCGCTGCTCGCCGAACTGGGGTTTCCGGGTTCGGGCCGGCCACGGTAGTTGGATGTCGAATCGGGTGGGCACGGTCAGGCCGCCCCGGCGGTGTGGTGTTCCGCGTTCGTGAGGAAGCCGGCCTGGCACCTCTCGCTCGTTCACATCCACTGCCCGCGCCCCCCTCCACTGAGGTCGATGTTCCTCACGGGGCCACCGGTCGACCACCGTGGTGTCGTCAGAGCAGGACGGAACGAGGGCGTCCGGTCACGGCGGACAACCGACGCCTGACCGGGGGTGGGTGGGTGGTGTCGACGGTTCGCGAGGAGGCGCGGGCGGACGATTGGGGGATTGGTTCGTTCGGGACTGAAGGCACGGAACGTGTCATCGTGTGTGGGCTCAGGGCCTGCCTCGGTACGGACTGGTTCTCCGCGAGTCCGTACCGCCCGGCAGTCCGATCACACTGGCGATCGGTCCCGAGGCGGTGTCGGAAACCCGAGCGGGGAACCGCTCCGCGCCCCGTGGCGACGTGCCACGAGAAACGGAGCGGCGCCCGTTCCGGCGGCCCACTCCCCCTCGGCGGGGCGAGGACCTCCGCCCTGAGCTCACGACGTCCTTCCCGGATGCGACCTGGAGCCGATCCTCGGACCGGCGCCAGCACGTGGGGACCTCCGGCGTCAGTGCCGCGCGGCGGTTCGGGTGCGGCGCTCGCCGTCCCAGGGTCCGACCAGGCGGGTCACGGCCGGAAGACCCCGTTCCCGCCCGCCGCGCACCCGCGTCACAGGGAGCAGGTGGCGCCTTCCGCTGGCACCTGGAGGTTGATCAGGTACTCGGCGGCGATCTCGTCGACGCAGGAATTCGTTCCCAGGTTGACGATGCCGTGCCCCTCCCCTTCGACGGTGAGCAGCGCGCTGCCGAGGCTGTCGGCGAGCACCTGGGCTCCGGCGTGGGGCGTGGTCGGGTCGCCGGTGATGGAGACGACGAGGGTGTCGGGCAGCCCCTCGATGTCCTGGGCGTAGGGGAACCCGAGGTTCGGTTCGGCGGGCCAGTGCTCACAGGTGTCGCGGGCTCCGCCGGTGACGTCGACGCCGGGGTCCATGAAGGGCGCGGCCTCGTGGATCGCGGTGCGCAGCCGTCCACCTTCCTCCGGGGTGAGCCGGTCCTCGTCCAGGCAGTTGATGGCGTAGTTGGCCTCGGCGAAGTTCGTCCAGCGGCCCTCCGGGTCGCGGCCGCCGAAGTCGTGGTTCATCTGGAGCAGCTCGTCGCCCCGTCCGTCCTCGATCTCGGCGATTCCCGCGATGATCCGGGGCCACGCGTCCTCGGTGTAGAGGCCGGTGATGACGCCTCCGATGGCCTCGTCGAAGCCGAGTTCCGCGTCGAGCGCGGGCACGGGGTCGTCGTACAACGGCTGGACGAGGTCCTGGAACACCTCGGTGGCTCGGTCCGGGTCGGGACCGAGCGGGCAGTCCTCCCGCTCGGCGCAGCGCGCGGCCATGCGGTCGAAGGCGGCCTGGAATCCGGCGTAGGCGCTGACCCGCCGTTCGACGGTGCCCTGTGTGGGGTCACCGGCGCCGTCCAGCAGCATGGCCCGCACGTTCTGGGGGAACTGTTCGGCGTACACCGCGCCGAGGCGGGTTCCGTAGCTCTGCCCCAGGAAGGTGAGTTCGTCGTCGCCGAGGACGGCGCGCAGCACGTCGATGTCGCGGGCCGCGTCCCGGGTGCCGACGTGGGCGAGGACGTCGAGCCCCCCGGAGCCTTCCGCGCACCGCTCGACCAGCCGTCGGGTGTCCTCCTCGGTGAACTGGGCCGTCGTGCCCTGCGCGGTGAGGGGGACCGCGCCGCGGTCGGCCTCCTCGTCGGAGTAGCAGTCGATCGCGGGGGTCGAGGCGCCCACGCCACGCGGGTCGAGGCCCACCAGGTCGAACCGTTCGGTCAACGGGCTGTCCTTGAGCGTCAGCGCCGCGAAGGCGGCGCCGAACAGTCCCGATCCGCCTGGCCCGCCGGGGTTGGTCACCAGTGAGCCCACCGCGTCGCCGGAGGCGGGCAGCCGTAGGACGGCGACGTGGATGGTCCGGCCGCCGGGTTCGTCGTAGTCCAGCGGCACCTCGAGGCGCGCGCACTCCAACCCGTCGCTGAGGGCGTAGACGCTGGACTCGGTGGAGGTCGTCGCGTACTCGTCGCACTCCTCCCAGGCGAGTTCCTGGTCGTGGAACGCCTCAGGACCGGAGGGTGTTGGCGAGGTGGGAGGGGCGGACGGTTCGGATTCCGGGGCGACGCAGCCGGCGAGTGGCACGAGTAGCGCGGTCGTCGCGACGCCGACCCTCGCGCGGGCGGAGGAGCGTGGGTGCAAGGGGATCCTTTCCTCGGTCGACGGCGCGTGGCGCGTCGAGGTGGGGTGTTCCTGGCCGTGGACGCGGGGACCGGGGGCGGCTGCCGGTGCGCTCGCGGCGGCGGACGCCTCAGCGTGCGGTGCGTGCTTCGGCCCGGTTGGACTGGCGCGGGTGGGCGCGCCACCCGCATCACGCTGGCGTGGTCGCCGTACCCGCCGCCGGGGTGGGCTGGACGGGATCAGGTCGTGGCGCGTGTGACGAGGACGACGATCTCGATGGCCTGACCGGCCCCGAAGCTGGGGGCAGCGTGCTCACCGCCTCCCGGCCCTGCCGGCCCAGGTCGTTGAGGTCACGTTCGATGCGTTCGTAGTCGAAGCCCTTCATGCTGAGCGGGTAGGAGCGGGTCCGGTACGCCCGGAGCCGGGTCATCGCGTGTCCTCCATCGGTTCTGGGAGCGAGCCGGCGGTGCGCGCTCCTGGTGGGTGGTGGACCGGCAGGTGAGCACGGGCGTCCTGGGCGTCGGGTCCCGTCGGACGGCCGGGCCGCCGGTGGGCGGGATGGTGCCTTGCCGCGGGGATGTCGAGGCCAGGCGTGGTGACGGGGCGAGGTCGCCGCGCTCCTCCGGTCGCCCCGGCGCGGCTGGTCAGGCCCCGGGGCTGGAGGTCGGCCCACGGGGTGGACGTCGTTGGTCCGGGCGGTCGATGGGCGTGAACGCCGGGGCCGGCCGGGGCGGCCGGTGACGGGGACTGGCCCCTTCACGGGGTTTCCGGTCCCGGGGCCGGTGCCGGACGCGTGCGACAGGTGCCCGCGTCGGCGGGCGTCACGTCCCCGCCCGCGTCGCGGGAGCGTTGTCCTGCCGTCGGGCGGGCGCGGACAACGGGGCCCGCTGGTGCGCGGCGACGGGTGTCGTGCGCCCGGGCAGCCGGTCCCACCGTCGTGGCCGACCGGTGCTCGTGGGCCGGAGGCGGCGGCTCCCCGTGGGTGGTCGCGTCGTACGGCGCGTGGTGGTAGTCATGCCCCCATCCCAGCCGTCGGGCCGCTCCCCCGGCAGTGTGGCCGCGTCATGATCTGGCCGTGACATCTCGAGGGTCGAGGCGTGACGTGATGTCACTGGTGGGTGGCACGGAGCTCGACTCGCCCCAGGCCATCAGTGTCATCCGGGCCGGCTGACCCCGTCACCGCGCGGCTGGCCACCCCGCTCCACCTCGGGTCGCGCCGCTCAGCGGTCCGGGGCGGCGCGATGCCAGCGTGCGCCAGCCAAGCTCCCGGCGTCGCCGCTGCGGAACGGCGGTCGACCAACCCCGGGCCGATCACGTTGCGTGACGTCGAGTACTCGTGGTCCACCGCCGCGCCCCCGGGTGGACCAGCCCACCTCGCCGGAGGACCCGAACCGAGCCGGGCACCGGGCGGCAGGCCACACCCGACCGGCCGTGGGATCCGGCATTCAGGCGTTTCTCCGCCTTCCCACCGTTTTCACCCTTCAGTGTGGTGTCCATTCTTTCACTACTCGCGGTGGTCCTTTTCTGGAATAGTCGTCCCCGTCGCCGAGGAGCACCAGATCCGCAATCGCGGCGAAGTTTCGGGTTTCTCGTTCCCCTTCCGCGGTGGGCGAGACCGAGGAAAGGTGACCGTTCGATGCGGAAAGAAGCGGTGAGCCGGATCAGGCTCGTCTTCGACCTGCTCGACACCAATGGTGACGGCCATGTGGAGTCCGGTGACTTCGAGCTCATGGCCGACCGGGTCGTCCAGGCCTCTCCTGACATCAGTGACGCGGCCGGTGAGAGGCTGCGATCGACCTTCCACGGGTTCTGGCGCGCGCTGGTCACCGAGCTGGACAGCGACGGCGACGGCAGGGTGAGCTTCGACGAGTACGCGGCATGCGTGCTGTCACCGGACCGTTTCCACGCTCCCATCAGCGCCTTCGCGGCGGCGCTCGCCGGCCTTGGTGACCGCGACCAGGACGGGCTGGTCACACGTCCCGACTTCGTCGCGCTCATGCGGGCCATCGGATTCGAGGAGGGCAGGATCAACGCCCTCTTCGACGACCTCCAGCCCACGGTTTCGGACCGGATACCGGCGGCGACGTGGGTGGAGGCCGTCATCGATTTCTACAGCCCGACCAGGAGCGGTGTCGCGGGCGACCGCCTCGTCGGCGACACCGCCGCGCCCTGATCCGTGGAACGGAACGGAGATATTCCCATGACTCCAGTGGTCGGACTCGCCGTCGGGCGGGGAACGGGCCCAGAACTGGCGTCCGCATTCGAGCGCGTACTCCTCACGCTCGCCGAGATGAATTCGGTTGGCGTGCGCATCGAACGGTCGCCGCGCCGCTACCATTCCTATGTCTCCCTCCGCGATGAGGGCGATGCCGAGCGGATCCGCGGGCTCACGCACGAGGACGCGGAGCACTACGAGGAGTTCTGCCGCACCCAGGCCCAGCTCGGAACCAGGGTGATCTTCCGGACGGCGATCAACGCCCAGTCGCTGTACCTGGTCCGGCAACGGTTGCACGCGGTCAAGGTCGACCTCATCGCGGACCAGGGCACCTCCCTGTTGCTGGTCCGGGACCAGACACAGGGTTTCTACAGCGGCGAGAACACCCACACCCCGGGCGCCGTCCAGCGGACGATGACCTTCAGCAAGGAGACCACGGAGACGATCATCAGGTTCGCCCTGCGGCGCGCACGCCGGCAGTGGCCCGACGAATCGGCCGATCGCATCGTCATGGCGTACAAGTTCCACCTGCTCGACGGCGCGCTCGGTGAGTGGGTCGCCGAGATCGCGGGGCGGCTCGGCGTGGACATCGGGTTGTTCCAGCCGGACACCGTGAACCGGAACCTGATCGAGCAGGGGTTGCCGGGGCGCACGCTGGTCATCGCCGGGAACGAGTGGGCAGACATCATGCACGTCGTCCTGCTGGACCGCTTCGGCTTCGAACGGCAGGAGAACCGGTGCACCGAGAACGTCTACCTGCACCCCGACGTCGAGGGGTTGGTGGAGTACCAGACGGTGCACGGTTCGGCCGATGACCTGGCTGGGCGGGACAGGGTGAATCCGGTCGCCACGATCCGGGCGGCCTCGGCGATCGCCGAGGAGCACGTCGGCTGCCAGGGCGCGGTGGCGGCGGTGGACGGGGCGCTGGCGGCGCTGCTGGACAGGGGCGTGAGCACGCCCGACCTCGGTGGTCGGCACTCGACGACGGAGGTGGTGGACGCACTGCTCGAGGAGCTCGGCGCGCGGGGGGCCGCCGGTTCGTCCCCGTTGGCGGCCGTGGCGGCCGAGGAATGACCTCCTCGGCCGGCACCGCGCTGGTCGTCATGGACATGCAGAACGACTTCTGCGTCGGCCCGGGCGTGGAGTCGCGGTTCGGTGGGAGGCTCGACGTCCTCAGCGCCGCGATCACGGGCACCGTCCGGGCGGTGGCGGCCGCGAGGGCGCGCGGAACGGAGGTCGTCTTCGTGCGCCTCCACGGCGACGTGGCGTTCCAGGGGCCGAGTTGGCGCCGGAGGAATCTGCTGCTGGACAAGCCGACCAAGTGTCGGGCAGGCTCCTGGGGAGCGGATTTCCACGCGGTCTCACCGGAACCGGCGGACCGTGTCTTCACCAAACGAGCCTGTTTCGACGCCTTCCTCAGTGACGGGTTCGCCGACCACCTCGCTCGTCAGGGGACCGAGCACCTGGTGTTCGTCGGACTCTACGCCGACGTGTGCGTGGACTCCACCGCGCGGACGGCGTTCCAGCGCGGTCTCCACGTCACCGTGCTGACGGACTGCACCACCAGCCTGCACCTGCCGGACGAGACGACCTTCCGGTTCATGAGAACCGTCTACGGGGCGCGCACCACCTCCCACGACAGGCCGGAGGTGTGGTCGCTCCCCTTGAGCGAAGTGAGGACACGTGACCAGCACCCAACAGCCGGGTACGGGCGTGGAGAGCGGAGTCGGTCTGACGGCCTTCATGGTCGCGGCGGCACGGGCGATGGAGACCCACCGCACCGACTCGTTGGCGAGTGACCCCTACGCGGAGCACTTCGTCCGGGCCGCCCCGGCCTGCGCGGACTGGCCGCTGCGCATCGAACACGCGCCCGGGGGTGACGCCAACCCGCTGTGGGGGCGGCTCGGCCGGTACTTCGGCCTGCGGACCAGGGTTCTCGACGACTTCGTCGCGCGGGCGCTCGGTTCGGGTACCCGGCAGGCGGTCCTGCTCGGCGCTGGCCTGGACTCGCGGGCGTTCCGGCTGGACTGGCCCACGGGGTGCGTGGTGTTCGAGCTCGACCAGCCGACGGTCCTGGGGTTCAAGCAGGATGTGCTGGACGGGATCGGAGCCACCCCGAGGGCGTCCAGAAGACCCCTGGGTTGTGATCTGCGGGATGACTGGGCGCCCATGCTGCTCGACGCGGGTTTCGACCCCGCCCTGCCCACGGTCTGGTTGGCCGAGGGGCTGTTGCTCTACATCCCGGCCGACGGCGAAGGGAGGCTCATCGAGACCATCGACCGGCTGAGCGCACCGGGGAGCGCCCTGGCCTTCGAGATCAAGCGGGGAACGGAGCTCCCGGAGGTCCGTGAGAGCGCCATCTACACCTCGACGAGGCACCAGATCGGTGTCGACCTGGTCGGCCTGTTCGAGATGGAACGGAAACCCGACTCGGCCGGTCACCTGCTGGCGACCGGCTGGTCGGTGGACGTCACGACCCCGTTCGACTTCACCCGCCGACTGGGTCGCGGGCCGCTGCCCGAAGCGCGGGACGCGCTGGCGAGCAACAGGTGGGTCTTCGGGAGCCGGGGCTGAGCACCGCTCCCGCCCGACTCGTCGTCCGGCCACCGGCACGGTCCGAGGTGGCGGAGGGCGGGCCGGATCCTCGGTGGCCTCGCCGTGCGGCCGCACGGCGAGGCGCGACCGTTCCCCGGGAGTCGTCGTTGCGCCGCCGCGGACCCGGGGCTTCGGCGTGCCCCTCCCGCTGCTCCACGTGACGGCGCACGTGGTCCGACCACCCGGGCTCACCGGTCGTTCCCGGTCCTGAGGTGGGTGGGTCAGGTCAGGTCCACGCCCGCCCAGGTAGCTCGGATCGGCGAGGGGTCGTCGCGCACCACCGGGTCGGCGTCGAAGCACATGGTGGTTCGACGTGCCGGTTCGTAACGTGGCCAGGGCACCTCACCCGTGGCGGCGAACCGGACCCAGGTCGAGTGCATGAGGTCCGCGAGCGGCTGGGGCGGGTTCGGGCCGGTGACCCACCGCATCACGGGGTCGTCCAGGAGGTCGAAGACGAACGGGATCTCCAGGAAGTGGCAGGCTCCGAGGTGGCCGTCGAACTGGGGCGAACGCCAGGTGAACTCGTACATGTGGGTGCGGGCGGCCGCGTCGGCTCGTGCTTCGGCGAGCCGGATCGCCGGTATCCGGTAGAACCAGTCCCCCTGGAGGATCGCGAGGAGCTCGCCGGGGGTCGCGTCGGGGTACGCGGTCCGGTAGTCGGTGGCGGCGCTGTCGGGTAGCCGGTAGAGCCGCAGCGCGTCGAGGAACGCGGCGTCGGTGACCGAGTCGAGCCCGGCGAAGGGCACCAACGAGAGGCGTCCCTCCTCGGCGTTCTGCCCGATGAGGACGTCCACGTCACTTCCCGCTCCCGACGCGATCGCCTCGAGGGGAACGCGGGGAAGGGTCACGCCGTCGACCGTCGGCCGCCACATGTTGACCCGTGCCCCGGGTTCGGCACCCCACCGCTGGGGGTCGGGCGTGCGGGCGAGGTCCCCTGCCACGGACAGCTGGGCGGCGAGGAGGCGATCCACTCCGGCCTCGGCGACGGCTTCGCGGGTGGGGGCGACCCCGAGCATGTCGGCGACGCGGTGACCGATCTCCCGACCGGTGTCGAGGGAGTAGCAGAGGTTACCGGCTCCGCTCTGCATGATGGCGCGGCGGAACAGTCCCCTGGCGTTGGGCATCGTGAGCAGGGTGCCGACGCTCATCGCTCCGGAGGACTGCCCGAAGACGGTGACGTTGTCCGGGTCGCCGCCGAAGGCGGCGATGTTGTCGTGCACCCATTCCAGGGCGGCGATCTGGTCGAGCAGCCCGACGTTGGCGATGTCGTCGTCGAGGACGAGGAAGCCCTCCGCGCCGAGCCGGTAGTTGATGGCCACCAGCACGACTCCGTCGCGGGCGAAGCGGCTCCCGTCGTAGATGACGTTGTTGCCGGTGTCGAAGCCCCCACCGGGGATCCACACCATGACTGGTTGCCGGGCGTCCCCGGGTTGGCTGGTCCAGACGTTGACGTTGAGGTAGTCGGCGCCGGCGACGGTGGGGAGGAACGCGTCGAGGGGCGGCGGCGTCGGGAGTTGTGGAGGTGTGGGGCCGTCGGCACCAGCGTCACGCACTCCGGCCCAGGGCGGCGCCGGGTTCGGTGGCAGGAATCGGTTCGGGCCGCTGGGTGCGGCGGCGTAGGGGATCCCGAGGAAGCGGTGCACGCCGTTCTCGTTCCTGCCGCGCACCCTGCCGGCCCGCGTCGTGACCACGGCCCCCTCGGAGGAGGAGTCCTGGTCGGTGCCGCTCGGCGGGTGGTGCCGATCTCTCACGTGCTGTCCTCTCGGTGTGGGGCGACGGCGGGCCGGGGCGTGCCGTCCTGGCCCACGGCCATCGTCGCACCGCGTTGGGGACCGGTCGACCAGTGTTCTACCGGGGCCGAATGGCGGGTCGGCGCCCTCCGTTCGGACGAACGCGCGGGGTTCACCCGAGGTCGATGTCAGCTCCTCGCCCAGGGACCGATGTGTACACCGCCACGGGTCCGGGTAGCCCGGACACGGTTCGCCCGACGAGCGCGTGGATGGTGTCGCGACCACGAGGCACAAACACAACCCTATGGTTGGTAAATGTCCAACGGATCTTTCTCCGCGACAACCTTGCCCTTCCAGGTGCGTCTGGATGGGTGAAGGGACACGACAGACAGGAGGACCTGCGATGATGCGACGTCCTGGTGTGCTCATTCCCGCCGTCCTCGCCTTCGGCGGGGTGTTCCTGGTCGGGTGCGGGGAGGGCTCCGGCGACCAGGAGCCGACCAGTCCCGGCGACGGCGTCGACGCGACGACCGGGTCCGGGCTGGACGAACCGACGACGGACCCGGGCCTCGGGGCGCCGACGTCGGGGTCGGCCACCTCCGGGGCGGGAACCGCCGACCCGGGGGCGGGCGGAGCGGCCGACGATGGCGCGACGTCGGCGACCGACGACCTGGAACGGGTGGACTGCGGCGAGATCGAGACCGACACCGGCGCGCACCGGCTGATCGCCATGCCCACGGTCGGCGGCCGGGTGGGCTGCACCGAGGCGTTCAACGTGATCGACGAGTTCCTCTCGCTGCCGGACGAGGAGAAGGCCGAGGCGGCCCTCGGGAACGTGGACGTCTCCCACGGCTGGTCGTGCACCGTCGACGACGGTGAGACGGCCGGGATCGCCTGCGTCAAGGGCTCGGCCGGCGACGACTACGAGTTCGCTTTCCACACCGAACCCTGATCCCCCGCCACGCCCCGTTCCCGCCCGGGTTCGACGAACGCGGCTCGGGCGCGGGCGACCGCGCGGACGGCGTGGGGCGGGTGGCCCCGGCGGCGCGGGACGGAGCGGCCCCCGGGGCCACCCCACGGCCGGGTCACCCGCCGGGTACGGGTGGTCCGGAGGTCAGCCGTTCGTCTCCTCGACGAGCCACCGGTCGGCGGCACGTCCGGAGGTCAGCCGGACGACGCGCACCCCGCTCCTCCGCAGGGCCGCGAGCCTCCCCGGCAGTTCCGCCTGGTGCGCGCGCTGGGACCGCACCGCCCACACGAGCAGGGAGTGCCGACCGAACAACGCCGACCAGTCCTCGCGGTTGCCCGCCCACAGTTCGGTGCGGTGCCGGATCCGCCGGACGGTGCGGCGCAGGATCCTGGGGAGGATGACGGCCAGGGGCAGGTCCAGCCACACCACGAGGTCGGCCCGGGGCCAGAGGGTGTCGGCGACCCGGTCGATGTAGTTGCCGTCCACGACCCAGGCGGGCCGGTCGCGCAGCTCGGCGATGTCGGCGGCGAACTCCTCGGTGGGGCGGGGAGTCCAGTGGGGACCGTGGTGGAGCGCGTCGAGTTCGACGTGGTCGATCCCGAGTTCCCTCGCGAGCCTGGTCGCCAGGGTGCTCTTGCCGGAACCACTGGTACCGAGCACGACGATCCGCCTCGGGCGTGCCGTCTCCTCGTGCCCCCCGGTGCGTTCGGGACTCTCCGCCATCGGTCCGTTCTCCCCCTCGTCAGCGCAGCCGGCAGCCTAGCGGGTCGGCTCCCTGACCCCGATGGCTCCCACGCACGGGATCTCCGAGCACGCCGGCGGTGAACGGCGGGCCGGTGCTCGGCCCCAGCGAAGCGTCCGATCGATGCGGACACCAGCCCAAAAAATCTTGCCAGTCAGGAAATTTTTCCTCTTCGGCAACTTTTGCTACGGTGTCGTCCGTGAGCACGACCGAAGGCGGGCTGCGGGAACGCAAGAAGCGGGAGACACGCCTCGCACTGAGCCAGGCGACCATTCGCCTGGCCCTGGCACACGGGCTGGAGAACGTGTCGGTGGAGGACATCGCGGCCGAGGCGAACGTCTCGGAACGCACCTTCCGCAACTACTTCTCCAACAAGGCCGAGGCCGTGGTCGCCAACCACGTCGAACGCGGTCGGCGGACCGCGGCGGCCCTGCGGGCACGGCCAGCCGACGAACCGCTCTGGGACGCGCTGGTCCACGCGGTCGTCGAACAGTTCGAGCCCCCAGGAGGGACACCGCCGAGGCCGGACGACGCCTACGCCTCGGCACTGCGCGCGCTGCTCGCCACGCCCGCGGTCCAGCACGAGGTGTTCCGCGCGCACGCCACCTCGCAGCGGGAACTCGCGGCCGCCGTGGCCGAGCGCACCGGCACCGAGCCGGAGGACCTGTACCCGGGCACCGTCGCCGCCGTCGTCGGCGCCGGGCTCGGCTCGGCGCTGACGCACTGGACCCGTGATCCTCGGCAGTCGCTCGTCGCGTTGCTCCGCGAGGTCTTCGACCAGATCCGCACAGGTATGCCGGCGCCCAGCCGGAACCCGCCAGGCCGAACCCTCGGCGCCTCCGCCGAACCCGGTCCGACCGCGCGGCACGAGACGGAGGGAAACCCATGAACGACGTGGTCATCGTTGGCGGCGGCCCCAACGGACTGATGCTCGCCTGCGAGCTCGCCCTCGGAGGCGTCCGCCCGGTGGTGTTGGAACGCCGCACCGAACCGAATCCGGAACCCCGGTCGAACGGGCTCGTCGGGCAGGTCGTCAGGATGGTGGACCGCCGGGGGCTGTTCGAACGGCTCAGCGGCCGGCCCGGCCCGCCACGGGCCCACCGGGGGCACTACGTGTTCGGGGCGTTACCGCTCGACCTGGGCCTGGTGGAGGACAGCCCGCTCCACACCCTCCCGGTGCCGGAACGGGACCTCGTGGGCGTGCTCGAGGACCGCGCCCGCGAATTGGGCGTCGACATCCGCCGGGGGCACGAGTGCACCGGCCTCGTCCAGGACGACGACGGCGTCACCCTCGCCGTCGACGGTCCACGAGGTGCCCACGAACTGCGGGCCAGGTACCTCGTGGGGGCCGACAGCGCGCACAGCGCCGTCCGCGAGGCCGCCGGGATCGGGTTCCCGGGTGTCACCCACGACAGGACCACCACGCGCACGGCGCACGCCACGGTGCCGCCGGAGTGGGTGGACGCGGCGACCGGCGTCCTGACCGTGCCTGGTCACGGTGCCGTCCCGCCGTTCCTGCCCGCCCGCACGGCCCACGGCGGTTTCACCTACGCGCCGCTCCCGGGGCGCCCCCCGCTGATCGCCACCGTCGAGTGGGACGGGCCGGACATCGACGTCCCCATGAGCCTGGAGGAGATGCGGGCCAGCGTGCGCAGGGTGCTGGGTACCGACGTTCCCCTCCAGTCGCCGGCTGGCGAGGGGCCACACCTGCTGCGCCGGCTCCGGGGCGGCAACACCCGCGTCGCGGAGCGGTACCGGGCGGGCCGGGTGTTCCTCGTCGGCGACGCGGCGCACGTCCTCCCCGCCGGCGGCACGGGGCTGAACCTGGGCCTCCAGGACGCGATCAACCTCGGGTGGAAGCTCGCGGCTCGGCTCACGGGCGGGGTCGACGTGCTGGACACCTATGACACCGAACGCCGACCGCACGCCGACCGCGCCATCACCTTCTCGCAGGCCCAGGCGGCGTTGCTCGCGCCTGGCGACGACGTCACGGGCCTGCGCCAGGTGTTCGGCGAGCTGCTCACCCAACCTGGCGTCGTCCGGGTCCTCGCCGATCTCGTGGCCGGTTCGGACGTCCGGTACCCGGTGGCGGAAGGAGCCCACCCGTGGGCGGGGTGGGCCGCGCCGGAACTGGACCTGCGCACCTCGCGGGGAACGGTGCGGCTGTCCGAAATGGTCAGGGCAGCGCGTCCCCTGCTGCTGGACCTCACCGAGGGCGGTGAACTGGACGTCGCGGGAGTCGAGGTCGTGCGGGCCAGGGCGGACACCGACGTGACCGCTCTCCTCCTCCGACCGGATTCCTGGGTGGCGTGGGCGTCGAACGAGCCCCGGCCGGACCAGGAGGGCCCGCGGCACGCCGTCGACCAGTGGTTCGCCGCCGGCTGAGCGGGTCGGCCGCGCCGGTCGACGGTGGGCGGCCCCGCCCACGGGCCGACCGGTACCACCTCTACCGTGCTCGGTCGTGACCGACGTCGACTCCCACCTGTCCCGGACCGCCACCGCCTACGACCAGCTGGCCGTGCCCTACGCCGAGTTCGCCCGCGACGCCTTGGCCGGCCTTCCGCTGGATCGCGCGGTGCTCGCCGCCTTCGCCGAACTCGTGCGGACCACGAGCCCGGGCCCGGTGGTCGAGCTGGGTTGCGGCCCCGGGCAGCTGACCGCGCACCTGCGGGAGCTCGGCCTGGACGTCTTCGGCGTCGACCTCTCCCCAGCGATGATCGACATCGCCAGCCGGGCGTATCCCGACCTGCGGTTCGACCTCGGGTCGATGGACCGCCTCGACCTGGCCGACGGGTCGGTGTCCGGCATCGTGTCCTGGTACTCGATCATCCACGCCCCGCCGGAGAGCGTTCCCGGGTACCTGGCCGAATTCGGTCGGGTGCTCGCCACCGGTGGTCACCTCCTCCTCGGCTTCTTCGAGTCGGAGGGCGACCCGGTGACCGCGTTCGACCACAGGGTCGTCACCGCCTACCGCTGGCCGGTCGACGAACTCGCGGAGCTGCTCGACCGGGCGGGCTTCCTGGAGGTGGGTCGGATGACGCGGGAGCCTGGCGAGGGTGAGCGGTTCCGCCGTGGCCATCTCCTGGTGCGGCGTGCCGCCGGGCGGGGGTGACCACCCGGCGGCACGTGCCGGCCCGGTGGACGCCCGGGGCGCCGTCACTCCGGCCCCTCCTGGTGGCGGAACGGAGCCGGGTCGGTCACCGGTCGGCGGTCGAGGACGAGATCGGCGAGCAGGGCGGCGGAACCAGGGCCGAGGATGAAGCCCTCCCCGCCGTGCCCGCAGCAGACGTACAGGTCGTCGTCGATCTCGTCGATGATCGGTCTGCCGGTGGGCGACAGGGGTCGGACGCCGGAGCGGCGGCCGGCCACGGGGATGTCGGCGAGCGCGGGTACCAGGGTGGCGGCGCGGCGCAGGATGCGGCGGTCGAGATCGGCCGGTTCCGCCTGGTCCTCCGCCGTCCAGCTGGCGCCGACGAGAACGACACCGTCGGCGCGCTGGTGGACCAGGAGCCCGACCGCCGTCCCGGTCCTGGCTGGCCCGATGCTGACCTCGCCCAGGATGTGGCCGAGCAGTGGGGCGGTGGGAACCGTGCGCAGGAGGCGACCCCGCGACCCGGTCAGCCGCATGCGGTGCCCGAGCTGGGCGCACAGCTGTCGGGTGCCCAGTCCGGTGGTGAGGACGACGACGCGGTGGAGGCGGCCCGTGCCGTCGGTACCGCGCAACCGCCAGCGTCCGGGCTCGCGGAGGATGTCGACGACCGGGTCGTACTCCGACACGCGCACCCCGAGGGCCACCAGTTCGGCGTGCAGGGCGCGCGTGACCTCACGGGGGTCGATCCGCCTTGCCTCCGGCTGGTGCAGGGCCGCCCGGACGCCGGGGGCCAGCGCGGGTTCCAGGGCGGCGAGCTCGGGTCCGGCCAGGACGGTGCCGGGGCCGTCGAGGAGCGCGGCCGCCTCGGTCGCGGTCTCGGCGAGGACGAGCCGTCCGGTGGTCGTGCCGGGAGAGACCTCGTCGTAGGCGGTCAGGCTCGCCTTCCACAGGCCGGTCAGGGGCGCGGCCGGGGGGACGAGCTGCCCGTGGGCGGCGGCACTGGCACCGTCCCCGATCCCGGCGGCCGTGCGGAGGGTGACGGACAGGCCGGCGCGTGCCAGTTCACGGGCGGCGGAGAGACCGACCACGCCTCCGCCCACGACGACGGCCTCGGTCATGGCGCATCCCGCCGCGAGCGCGCGGATCGACGACGGCGATCCCGGTGCGGAGCCGAGCGGTGCCGGGGTTGCCCGTGCCGGTGGTCACCGCCGGGGGCGTGCCGAGCGGCCCGTGCCGCCGGGGCTCGCGTCGGCTCGCCGACCCCGTCGTCGTCCGGGCGACGCCGGGCGGGCGGTAACGGCGCGGTCGCCTTCCCGGTGACCATGACCGGTGGGGATTCCGGGACGTTGCCGTCGTGGGACGCCGACGCCGGCTGACACCGGGCCGGGAGCGGCGGCGGGAAGTGATCCGGCACGGTTTTCCTCGCCATGCCCCGCCGGAGAACTCGGAACACCGGTACACCGGCATACGGCGCCCCGATTCCCACCGCCCGCATTCGACCTCCCCGGTCGGGACCACCCAGGACTCTGCCACGAGCGGGAGAGCACCGGCAATCCCCCCATTCCCGCCGGGGAGCGGGAAGGACCGGAATTCGGACCGACGGCATTTCGCCGTGCGACGCGTTCCGTCCGCCCCTGGTGGTGGTGCCACGCTCCCCACTGGTCAGAGGTCGTGGCGCGAGGGCTTCCGCTCGACCGTCACGTGGGGATGACCAGGTGGTACGCGCGGCGCCGGGGGCGCGCTGACCACCGGCCGGGGCGGGGTTGCGGGCACCGCGTCGGCTCGGCGGGACGGTGGCAGGCGGGGCAGGGGTTGGCCCCTTTGCTCCGAACGTGGGATTGACAGCGGCGGCCGCCGAATTCCGCGTGGCCCCGATGATTCGGGTGCCCGTTCGGTTCGCCACGGCCAATGGTCAGGATGTCCGGTGGTCGCTACGATCTGCCGTTGTGCGGACTCTCGCGGCACGAAATGCGCACCGCCCTCCGACGATGACCGGGACCCGCGAACAACGGTCGTCGTCGTGGGAGGCCGTGCCGCTGGAAATCGTTCCTCGAAACCGCTCGGCGAAAGGGGCGAGGGTCGTCCACCGTTTCGTCGGCCTCCCGCCGGGCGCCGCTGGACGGGATGTCGGGGCCCCCCGTTCCACCCCGCGACGCGGGAGCGGCACGCCCGCGTCGACCTCCTCGCCGCCACCGGCCCCCGGAGGCCGCCCCCTCCCCCGCCGTGTCCCCTCGTCGGTGGGAGCGACGCCTCGGGCGCTGCTCCCCCCGCCCGCCCCCCGCCGGTTCGCCACCCCGCGTTCCCGGCGCGACCGCCGGTTCGCCCCGTGGGGCCAGCCCGGTGATCAGCGGTCCCGGTTCCCGCCGTTCCGTCGCCTCCTCGGGGGGTGTCGACACCGGGGCCCGGTGGGTGCCGACGCGGGGCCAGGACGCATCCGCGCTCTGGGGGCCCGGCGTGGGATACGGGCCGCCGCGCCGCTGGGACGGCGCTGGGCGGCGCTCGTCCCGGGGGCCGGTGGAGCCCGGTGAGTGGTGGGGCGGACGTGCTCGCGTTGGCGCGGGCCGCGCGGGAGGTCGCCGCCGAGCACGCCGAGGACGTCGACGCGGCGGGTCGTTTCCCCCACGAGGTGCTGGACGTCCTGCGGGACAACGGTCTGCTCGGTCTGCTGGTGCCCCGGGACCACGGCGGGCTCGGCGGTGACCTGCGCGACCTGGTCGCGGTGACGTCCCGGATCGCGGAGGGATGCCTGTCCAGCGCCCTGGTGTACGCCATGCACTGCCAACAGGTGGACGCGCTCGTGCGGCACGCCGGTCGTGAACTCCGCGCCCACCTGTTGCCCCGGGTCGCCTCCGGCGGGACGTACCTCGCCTCGATCACCACCGAGCTCGGCTCGTCGGGTCTGCTCACCTGCGATCAGGAACTCGTGCCGGACGGGGAGCACCACGTGGTGCGGCGGGAGGCGCCGGTGGTCACCGGTGGCCGCCACGCCGACGGTTTCCTCGTGACGATGCGCGCCGCTCCCGACGCCACCCCTCGGCAGGTCAGCCTGGTCTACGCCGACCGCGATCAGGTCGAGGTGACGGCGGGACCACCGTGGGCGTCGCTGGGGATGCGTGGAGTGGAGAACGTCGGCCTGACGGTGTCCGGTCGGGTGCCCGACGGGCAGGTCCTCGGGGTTCCCGGTGGTTTCGCCGACATCGCGGTCGAGTCCTTCGCCCCGGTCGCCCACCTGGGGTGGAGCGCGGCGTGGCTCGGGGCGGCACGGGGCGCCTTCGGGGAGCTGGTGCGCCGGATCCGCCGCACTGACGGGGTCCGGGCGGACCCGAGGTCGGAGTTGGTGCGGCACCGGGTGGCCCGCGTCCGCGTTCGGCTGGAGGCCGTCGGGGGCTACCTGTCGGGCGTGTTGGACGAGGTGCTCGGGGCCCATGAGCGGGGGTCGTCGCTGGCGGGCGCGTCCTGCCAGATCCACCTGAACACGCTCAAGGTCCTCGCGGCCGAGGAGACCTACGCGGCCGCGAACGAGATGGTCGAGCTGGCGGGGTTGCGCGCGGGCTACCTGCGGGGCTCCCGTCCGCCGTTGGAGCGGCTGGTGCGCGACCTGCGCTCCGCCTCGCTCAACCACGACGACGCCGCGTTGCTGACGTCCAGTGGGGCGCTGTGCCTGCTCGAGCCCACGGTGACCACGCTCGGGCCCGATCCGAGGAGTGTGTGCCGATGACCGGCTGGCCCGCCGAGTTCGAGGCGCTGGTACGCCAGTACCTGCCGTTGTTGCCCGCCGACGACCCGCTGCTGGGGGACCGGCGTCTCATCGACCTGGGCCTGGACTCGATGTCCACGGTCGGCCTGCTCGTCGACCTGGAGCAGGAGTTCGAGGTGGAGTTCCCGGACGAGGCGTTGACGGCCGAGACGTTCGGGACGGCGGAGTCGCTGTGGGTGGTCCTCGCTGGTCTTCGGGACGGCTCGGGCTGATCCGGGGTCAACCGCTGGTGCCGGCGCCGCCGAGGTTCCGGTGACCCGGTCCCCGGGTGGGGGTCAGACCGGGTGGTGCCCCGCCGCTCACGTGGGATCACCCGGCGGGGAGCCCGCGCGCCGATCGTGACCGGTATCGCCGGCCCGGGTGAGCCGCCCGCGCTGGATGCGGTGGCGGCACGGGTGGTGGCGCGCCGGACGACCTGGCGGCGGGGAGGCAGGACACCGGTGGTGGCGTGCCCCGGTACCGGGCCGGCCCCTGGCCGGCCGCCCGGGACGGGCGTCCCGGTTCGTCGCCGTCGCGGCCAGCCCGGGACCAGGCGGCGGGGAGGCGCCGAGGGGCGGGAGACCGGAACACCGGGGTGGCACGAGCGGACCGCGCGGGGTCGGCGGTGAGGCGCGGTCCGCCCGGCACGGGCCCCGAACGATCCGAGGACGTCACGGCCGGGAGACGCGCCCGTCGGACGGCTCGTCGCACCGGACCGAGGAAGGACACGACCGTGCCCCACGCACACCGGCTGACCTCCGCGCAACTGACCTCGCTGGTGATCTTCCAGCACTCCCCGCCGAGCGAGGTGTTCGCCGACCTCCGCTGGAGCTTCACCTCCCCCGTGCGCGCCCACCACCTGGAACGGGCCGTCCGGATGCTCACCGCCCGGCACACCGCCCTGCGTGGCACCGTCGTCCCCGGCCAGGACGGGCACCTCCACCACGTCATCGCACCCCCCGACACCACCCCGACCATCCACCACCACGGCCCCCTCGACCCCGCCGACCTCGACGCCCTCGTCGAGGAACACCGCACCGCCCCCTTCGACCACGCCCGGCACTGGCCCGCGCGCTGGCTGCTCGTCGCCACCGCCGAGGGCGACATCGTGCTGATCTGCCTGCTCCACCACGTCACCGCCGGGCGTCGTGGCCGCGCGGTGATCAGCGAGGAGCTGACCACGGCGGTGGAAGCCCTGACGGCCGGCCGGCCCCTACCCCCGGCCTGGCCGCCGGCGATCGGTCCGGACCGCCTGCGGGCCGCCGAGGACGGCGAGCGCGGCCGGCTCGCCGACCAGCGGCACCGGCGCCACGTCCGGGTGCTGCTCCTGACCCTGCCCAACACCCCCTTCACCGCCGACTTCTCCTCCCGCGTCCCGCCGGGGAGCCAGCGGCGGGGACTGCGAGGCGACCTCGACTCCCCGGAGCTGCTGGGCCACCTCGACGGGCACTCCCGGCGGTGGGGGATACCGGCCTCGGCGATCGTCCTGGCGGCGGTGACCTCGGCGTCGGGGTTCCTCCTCCCCCAGGACTCGGCGACGTTGTGGCGCCTGCTCACCGATCACGGGGGTCCGTCCGAACCGCACGGCTCGGTCGTCTGCTACCAACCCACGACCTCGTTGGTGCCCGGGTGGGGCCTGCCGGACGACCTCCGCGAGGCGGCGGCGACGTTGTGGCACCGCACGCTGGTGGCGTTGCGCAACGGCGGGCACGGCGACCAGGGCGTGGTGGAGGAGTCGCACCGGGTGTCCCGGGAACGGGGGGTCAGCATCGTCCCGACGATCAACTACAACTTCGTCGAAGGACGACCGGCCGACCGGGTGGGCCTGCCCGCGCCCGTGGCGGGGATCAGCGTGGAGGACTCCGAACACCACGCCGTCGAGTACCTGGCCGTCACCGTCTGGCGGCTCCGGGAGACCCTGCGGATCACCCTGTTGGCGCATGTGGGCCTGACCGCCGAGGGCGGCCCCCTCATCCACCGGTTCCTGGACCACGTGGCGAGGACCCTGCGTTCCGGGCGCGCCCCCTCGCCCGTGCCCCGCCCGGCCGCGGCACCCCACCTGATCCCCCTGTCCCACCACCGCTGGGTCAACCCCCAGGTGGTCCAGGCGGGACTCGTCGCACTGGACCTCGTGCACCGGGCCACCGTCCGCGTCGCCGGCGTCGGCCCCACCGCGACCCTCATCGCGGAGGTCACCACACCCCCGGCCACCACGGAGGCCGACCTCCGCGCGGCCGCGACGTCCCAACTCGACCTGCCCGGCTTCGCCGTCCCGGACCACTTCCACATCCACTGGGACACCACCGCCCCGCGCCACCCCCGACCGCCCTCCCCCGAGCGGGATGCCCTCGTCGAGATCCTGCGGGCCTACCTCCCACCAGGACCGGTCGATGGCACCAGCAGCTACCTGGCAGCCGGGGGCACGTTCACCTCGGTACCGGCGATCCTGCATCGCGCCACCCTCGCCGGCTGGACCGGACTGACCTGGCAGGACCTCTGCTCGCACCGGCCCATCGCCGAACTCGGCGGCGCGCTCCGACGATCGGGGAGCTGAGCGGGCCACGGGTCGCCTCGGTGGTCGGACGGGATGACGAGGTGGCCGGCCACCGACCGGCCACCCCCGGCCCCCACGGGGCCGACGCGGCGACGGGGCGACCGGGCGACGCGGTGACGGGGTGACGGGGAACCGTCTCGGGACCCCGCCGCCCGGAACGGCCGACCGGTTCGGACCGCGACCTCCGAGACGGGAGCGGGTCGCTGATCGACCGGTTCGCGCCCCGCCCGCCCCCGACCAGCCTGGCCGGGCGGCGCGGGTCGGCCTGGCGGGCCCCGACCCGCGTTCGCCGGCGTGTGGCGGATCTCCCAGGAGTTAGGTTTGACTTACCTAGGTAAGGCTAGCCTAGGCTACCGCCGGGTTGCCCCGCCGTCATCCGGGGAGCGACCGGCACCTGCGATCCGTTCAGGTGCGCCACAGCAGACACGGGAGTCCTCTATGCCCACCATGTTCAGCCGTCGGCCCCTGGGAGTTCTGGGGGCGGTGTCAGCGGCGGCGCTGGTCCTCGCCAGCTGCGCGGCACCGCCCGAGGAGACCTCCGATGACGTGGACGTGGTCACCGTTGTCGACAACCACGGCGAGATCGAGGTCCCGGTCAACCCCCGGCGGCTGGTCGCACTGGACAACACGACGTTCCAGACCCTCAGCGACTGGGACGTCGACGTCGCGGCGGTACCGAAGCCGCTGATGCACGACCTGTGGCCCGACCTGTCGGACGATCCGTCCGTCCTGGACGTCGGCTCCCACCGCGAGCCCAACCTGGAGGCGGTGATCGAGGCCGACCCCGACCTGGTCATCGGCGGGTACCGCTTCGCCTCGGTCTACGAGGACCTCAAGGACATCCAGCCCCGCACCGTCGAGATCAACGCGCGGGACGGCGAGGACCAGGTCGCCGAGCTGCGGCGCCAGGTCGAGATCCTCGGCCAGATCTTCGACCGCGAGGACGACGCGGCCGCGATCGTCGACGAGCTCGACACCGCGATCACCGCCGCGGCGGACGCCTACAACGGCACCGACACCGTCGTGGGCCTGATCACCTCCGGCGGTGACATCTCCTACGCCGCGCCCGGCTCGGGGCGGGGAGTCGGCCTGCTGTTCCCCACGCTCGACCTCGTCCCCGGCATCGAGCAGGCCGCGGAGGACAGCACCCACGGCGACGACATCAGCGTCGAGGCCATCGCGCAGGCGAACCCGGAGTGGCTGGTCGTCCTCGACCGCGACGCCACCTTCGACGAGGAGGGCTACGTCCCGGCCGCCGAGCTGATCGAGGGTTCCGAGGCGCTCGCGAACGTGCCGGCCGTGCGCAAGGGCCAGGTCATCTACCTCGAACCCGGCTTCTACCTCGACGAGGGCATCCAGGCGTACACGACCCTCTTCGACGCGGTCGCGACCGCGTTCGCCGACGCCGAGTAAGGGGACGGAGGCGGGTGCGCGTGGACCGTTCCGGTCCGCGCGCACCCCCGACGTCGACATCATGACTCACACCACACGACAAGGGCTCCCCGCCCGGCCGGGAGCCCGCTTCGGAGCCCTGCCCCGGATCGCCGCGCTCCCCGTCGCCACCGTGCTCGTCCTGGGCCTGGTGGTGGCATCCCTGTTCGTCGGCGTGTACGACATCGGGGGCCAGGAGTTCGGGGCCGAGATGTTCTGGATCACGCGGATACCCCGCACGTCGGCGCTCGTCCTCGCGGGCTGCGCCATGAGCGTGTCGGGGTTGATCATGCAGCTCATCACCCAGAACCGCTTCGTGGAACCCACGACCACCGGCACCACCGAATGGGCCACGCTCGGTCTCCTGCTGACCGTGATCGTCGCCCCGCAGGCCACCCTGTCCACCCGGATGGCGGTGGCGAGCTGCTTCGCGTTCGTCGGCACCCTGGTGTTCCTCACCATCCTGCGTCGGGTGGCGCTGCGTTCCTCGCTGATCGTCCCCCTCATCGGGATCATGCTCGGCGCGGTCGTCTCGGCGTTCACCACCTACCTGGCGGTCTCGACCCAGCTGCTCCAGATGCTCGGCACCTGGTTCACGGGCAGCTTCACCAGCGTGGTGCGCGGCCGGTACGAGTTCCTGTGGGTCGTGGCGATCGTCGTGGTGATCGCCTACGTGGTCGCGGACCGGTTCACGGTGGCCGGGTTGGGCAAGGATGTGGCGACCAACGTGGGGGTCAACTACAACCACGTGATGCTGGTGGGCACCACCCTCGTGGCGATCGCCAGCGGGATCACGACCGTCGTCGTCGGGTTCCTGCCCTTCCTGGGCCTCGTCGTCCCCAACCTGGTCTCGATGGTCCGGGGCGACAACCTCCGGTCCAACCTGCCCTGGGTGTGCCTCGGTGGCATCGCCATCGTCACGCTCTGCGACATCGTGGGACGGGTCATCCGGATGCCGTTCGAAATCCCCGTCTCGATGATCCTCGGCATCCTCGGTGCCGCGGTCTTCATCACGCTTCTCCTGAGGCAGCGTCGTCATGGCTGACACCAGCACATCCCTCCCCACCCGTCCCGCTCCCGCCCCCGACGTCGACCGGGACCGGCGGAGCGCACCCCGGCTCTGGCCGAGGTTCGCCGTTCTCGGCCTGGTGGCCGTCGCCGCCGTGGTCGGGGTCCTGGTGTGGAACATCCCCTCCACCCCGGGGAGCCGGGGTTTCTGGCTCGCCGTCGAGATGCGGTTCACCACCGTGGCGACCATTCTGATCGTCGCCTGCTGCCAGGCGGTCGCCACCGTGCTGTTCCACACCGCGACCAACAACCGCATCCTCACCCCCTCGATCATGGGGTTCGAGGCCGTCTACGTGGTCATCCAGACCGCGCTCGTGTTCTTCTTCGGCGGCGCGGCCGCGGCGGCCA
This sequence comes from Actinoalloteichus caeruleus, assembly GCF_049311605.1. Taxonomy (NCBI): domain Bacteria; kingdom Bacillati; phylum Actinomycetota; class Actinomycetes; order Pseudonocardiales; family Pseudonocardiaceae; genus Actinoalloteichus; species Actinoalloteichus caeruleus. The sequence continues at coordinate 2,998,637 of NZ_CP186005.1, read as the reverse complement.
CCGACGGGCTGGCCAAGGTCGCGATCCAGAGCCTGCTCATGGTGGGTTTCGCGACCGTGCTCTACACCTGGTTGTTCTCGGGACGGCGCGGGAACCTGCACGTGATGCTGTTGGTCGGGGTCGTCCTCGGCGTCGGTTTCGGCTCGCTGTCCTCGTTCATGCAGCGGTTGCTCACGCCGAGCGAGTTCGACGTGCTCTCGGCGCGGCTGTTCGGCAACCTGAGCATGTCCAACGAGGCGTACCTGCCGTGGGCGGCGCTGGTGATCGCGATCGCGCTCGGCGTCGTCTGGCGGCGGCGCCACCACCTGGACGTGATCGCGCTGGGCCGGGACACGGCGACGAACCTCGGTCTGCGCTACAAGCGCGAGGTCACCGTGCTGCTGATCCTCACCTCGGTGCTGATCTCGATCTCCACGACCCTGGTGGGGCCGATGACGTTCTTCGGGTTCATCGTCGCCACCCTCGCCTACCAGTTGACGGGTTCGTCCCAGCACCGCCACGTGCTGCCCTTCGCGTTCCTCCTCAGCGTCGTCACCCTGCTCGGCGGCTACTTCGTGCTCCGCCACGTGTTCTACGCGGCCGGGTTGCTGTCGGTCATCATCGAGTTCGCGGGTGGGCTCTTCTTCATCGTCCACCTGCTGCGGAAGGGCGCCCTGTGATCACCCTGTCGGACGTCACCAAGACCTACGGGGACACCACGGTCCTCGGCCCGCTCACCCTGAGCGTCCCCGGCGGGGGCATCACCGCGCTCGTCGGACCGAACGGGGCGGGCAAGTCCACGATGTTGACGATCATCGGCCGGTTGACCGAACCGACCACGGGTACCGTCACCATCGGTGGGCACGACATCACCCGGACCCCGAGCCGCGAGCTCGCCAGGACGGCATCGATCCTCCGGCAGGAGAACCACTTCGTCACCCGGCTGACGGTCCGGGAACTCGTGGGTTTCGGGCGGTTCCCGCACTCCCGGGGACGCCTCACCCGCGAGGACCACCGGCACGTCGACCAGGCCATCGAGTTCCTGGACCTGGGCGAGCTGGAACACCGGTACCTCGACCAGTTGTCGGGTGGGCAGCGGCAGCGCGCCTACGTGGCGATGGTCCTCGCCCAGGACACCGACTACATCCTGTTGGACGAGCCGCTGAACAACCTGGACATGCGGCACGCCGTGGCGATGATGAAACAGCTCAGGAAGGCGGCGGACGAGCTCGGGAAGACGATCGTCATCGTCATCCACGACATCAACTTCGCCTCGGCCTACGCCGACCACATCATCGCCCTCACCCGGGGCAGGGTGGCCCAGGCGGGACCGCCGTCGGAGCTGATGACGCGGTCCACGCTGGAGGAGGTGTTCGAGACCCCCGTCGAGGTCCGCCGTGACGGCCCCCACCCCCTGGCCGTCTACTACCGGTAGCCGGGCCGGGGGAGGTCCCCGGTGCGCGGTGCGGTCGCGGACCGTCGACACCGGGAGGGGCGGGTCGGAGGCTGCCGGCCCGGAGGGGTGCTCGCCGGGCGACGCCGCCACGGGGAGGGAGAACGAGGCTGGCTGGAACTCCACCGCCGGCACCGGCGGGCCCGGAGGTCCGCCGGCGGGGCTCACCGGACCGGTGGAGGTCTCACGTCCTTCCCGTTCCCGCCTGGGCCCTCGACTCCGGCTCGGAGGGGGTCGCGCCCCCGGCTCTCGTCCGCCGCGACCCGAGGACGAGGAACGCCAGCGGCACCGCGAGGACACCGGTCGCGGTGGCCGCCAGCGGGAGGTCGCCGGCGCTGGTGCCGGCGCCGAGGAGCGCGCTGCCGAGCGCGGACCCGGCCGACGCGCCGAGGTACATGGCGGCCATCTGGAAGGCGACGACGGAGGTGGTGCGCTCCTGGCGGGACCGGGTCAGGACGTCCTGGAGCACGGGTACTCCACCCCAACCGCAGGCGCCCCAGAGGGCGATCGCCACCAGCCAGGCGGCGGGACCGTCGAGGAGGGCCAGCGCGGCGAACGACGCCACCAGCAGGACGGCGACACCGGGCAGCAGTCGGCGCGAGCCGAGACCGTCGATGAGCGGGCCCGCCACCATCGACCCGGCAACGCCGCCCACACCCCAGGCCCAGACGAAGGTGAACCCCCAGGACCCCACCCCTCGTTCGGCCGCCATCGGGAGCAGGTAGGTGTACAGGCCGAGACTGGCCAGGCCGAACACGAAGGCGAGTGCCACACCGATGGCCACCTGGGGGGTGAGGATCACGGCGACGCGGGCACCGCCCGCGTCCAACGGGGGCATGGCCTGGGAGCGCAGCAACACGGCGAGCATGCTGACCAGTCCGACGGCGACGACGAGGCCCATCGTCCAGCGCCACCCGACGTGGTGGCCGATGAGCATCCCGGTGGGCACGCCAGCGACCGTTCCGGCCGAGAGGCCGAAGGTGACCAGGGCCATCGCCCTCCCCCGCCGTTCGGTCGCCACCAGTGCCGCGGCGGCACTGGTGGCCAGGGCGGTGAGCACGCCGGCTCCGACGCCGGAGAGGACCCGCGATGCGAGGAACACCTCGAGGTTGGGGGCGACCGCGGTGATCAGGTTGCCGGCGTTGAAGACGCCGAGCGCGACGAGCAGTCCCCGCCGGGTGGAACCCGCGACGAACCTGCCGGACAACAGGGGGCCGGCCACGGCGTAGGCACCGGTGAAGGCGGTGACCCCCAGACCGATGGCGCCGACGGTGGCTGTGAGCGAGTCGGCGATCTGGGGCAGCACCCCGGCCAGGACGTAGGCGTCGATCCCGAGCGACACGGCCGCGACGACCAGCGGCCACACCGTGCCGATCACCTGGTCCCGTCCTCGTCCTCGTGGTCGCCGGGGACGTGGTGGGGGTCGTACCCGGCGAGGACGATGCCGACCAGCCCGGGGAAGCGCTCCTCGAGATCCCGTTCCCGCAGCCGGATCATGCACTTGCGCCCTTCGGCGCGGACGTGGACCACTCCGGACTCCCGCAGCAGGCTGGTGTGGTGGGTCAGGGTCGAGCGCGGCAGGTCCGGCCCCAGTTCCACGCTGTCCACCTCGCCCTCGGCGGCGAGTTTGCGCACCATCGCCAGTCGCAGCGGCTCGCTGAGCGCGAAGAGCACGCGTGGCAGCGCGATGTCCTGGCGGTCCGGATGTTCGTAGGTCCGGGACGGGCTCACGACCACACTCCAATCGTTCGAAAATTCTCGCACCATAATAGTGCGAGAATTTTCGAACGATCAAGCTTCGGTCGGGGGATTCCTCGGTCCCGCCGAGGCGGCGCGCGGCCGGGGGACGGTCCGGGGCCCGCCCGTCACTCCGAACCAGGTTCACCGTCCACGACGATCCGACGACACGGCGTCCCGACAGCCGAGCCGCCGTCGCGGCCCCGGCCGGGTCAATGGCTCCTCCGAACGGTCGCCCCAGGCCCGTGTCCACCACCGACCGCCGCCTGACCGGACCAGGCAGCGGACCGCCTCGGCTGACCGTGCGCGGCCCCAACCCCACCCCCGGTGCGCCCCCACCCGACCCGAGCGCCTCTCCGGTCACCCCACCCGTGTCCCCCGCTCCCGGCCCGGGCACCGCCTGATGGGAACGGTCAGCTCCCGCTCCGCACCCGGCTGCCTCACCCGGCGGAGGGCTCGTAGCGCAGCGCGGTGATCCCGCAGTCGAACGGCTGGGCTGTGACCAGGCGCAGCCGTTGGTACTCGGCGAGCGGCGGGAAGACGGGAAGACCCGCGCCGATCGCCACCGGGTTGACCAACAGGTGCATCTCGTCGACGAGCCCACCCCCGATCAGGCCGGACACCAGCGTCGCGCCGCCGTAGGCGATCAGGTCGCCGCCCGGCTCGTCCTTCAACCGGTGCACGACGGCCGCGAGATCGCCACCGGCGATCACCGCGTTCTCCCACGGCGACTCGGTCAGGGTGTTGGAGACGACGGTCTTGGGAGTGTCGTTCATCCAGGCGACCGTCTCCTCGGTCTCGCCATCGGGGTTGGCGGCCCAGGTGGGGATGAAGCCCTCGGCGAGGTGGCGTCCGAGCATGATGTGGTCGACGGGTGCCATGAGGGTCTTCACGTAGTCGTTCAGATCCTCGCTCCAGGGCAACGTCATCCAGTCCATCTCGCCGTTCGGACCGGCCAGGTAGCCGTCAACGGTCGTCTGCACCTGAAGCTTGAGCCTGCGCACAACGAGGTCCTCTCATGAGTGGTGGGGCGGGAGGCCGCCGGCCGCGCGGAACGAACCTCCGGGAGGGCGCGACCGCCGGAGAGCCCGCGGGATGAGCCGGCTGGCCCGGCAGGGGGCCGCCGCAAGCGCGCACGGCGACCAACCGCAGTGAACCAGCTCCCTACGACGGTTCCGGCGACCCAGGGCATCCGCGAGCAACGCGTCCCCCTCCTTTCCCCTGTTCCGGCGAACCAACCGGGGGTCAGCCGGAGATCCGACGGCCCGGCACCACCAGGCCCGACTCGTAGGCCAGCACCACCAGGCGGGCCCGGTCCCTCACCCCGACCTTCGTCATGATCCGACTGACGTGGGTCTTCGCGGTGAGGTGGCTGATCGTCAACTCCCGGGCGATCTCCGCGTTGGACAGGCCAGCGCCCACGAGTGCCAGGACCTGTCGTTCCCGCACCGTCAACCCGTCGAGTTCGGGTGGTGGGGCCGGGGTGGGCGGCCGGGCCGCGAACTCCTCGACCAGACGCCGGGTGACCGACGGCGCGAGCACCGCGTCGCCCCGGTCGGCCACCCGCACCGCGTGGATCAACTCGGCCGGTTCGGAGTCCTTCACCAGGAATCCGCTGACACCGGCGCGGAGCGCGGAGAAGAGGTACTCGTCCAACGCGTAGTTGGTGAGGATCACGACGCTGACCGGGGCGAGCTCCGGATCCGCGATGATCCGCCGTGCCGCGCTGATCCCGTCCAGCAGGGGCATCCGGACATCGAGCAGGACCACGGACGGGCGGTGCCGCCTGGTCAGTTCGACGGCTTCCAACCCGTTGCCCGCCTGGGCCACCACCTCGATGTCCGGTTCCCGGTCGAGCAGGACCTGGAAGGCGCCCCGGATCAGCGGTTGGTCATCGGCGACCAACACCCTGATCACGGAGCCACCGGCAGGGTCACCGCCACCTGGAAACCGCGTCCGGGGCGGTGCCCCGAGGTGAAACGGCCACCGACGCCTTCGGCCCGTTCCCGCATGCCCACCACCCCCGTGCCGTCCCGCCCTCCGCCCCCACCACTGCCGTCGTCCACGACGGACAGTCGCAGCAGGGGCGGCCGCCAGTCCAGGGTGACCTCCACGGCGGCCGGGCCCGCGTGCCGGAGGACGTTGGTCAGCGCCTCCTGCACGATGCGGTAGGCGGCGCGGTCCACCTCGCCGTCGAGGGGAACGGGACTACCGGTCACCCTGGTGGTGACGGCGAGGCCGGCCGTCCGGGCCCGGGCGACCAGCGCCGGCAGGCGCCGCAGTCCGGGGGTGTCCTGGCCTGGCTCGGTGTGCCGGAGCACCCCCAGGGTCGCGCGCAGTTCTCGCATCGCGTCCTGACTCGCCTCCCTGACGGCGCGCAACGCGTCCCGGGTCCGCTCGGGCTCCTTGTCGAGCAGGTGGCTCGCCATCCCCGCCTGGACACCGATGACCGAGATGCTGTGGGTGAGCGAGTCGTGGAGTTCCGCCGCGATCCATAACCTCTCCTCGTCGGCCCGCCGGACGGCGGTCTCCTCCCGGGTGCGTTCGGCCTCCGCCCGCCGCAGCTCGACCTCCGCGAGGTGGGCGCGGTGGTGGCGGACAAGCTCCCCGCTGGTGATCGCGGCGAGCAGGTAGCCGGTCATCCACAGGGATCCGGTGGCTACCTGGTCGGCGACGACGACCTCCACGACGAACACGGAGCCCGCGAGGGCGGACGCCGCCGCCCACCCGACCTCGCGGCGACCGAGCCCCACCGCCGTGTGGACCGCCACGAGCACCGGAGCGGCGGCGAACAGGGGCGGGTAGCCGCCCCAGAAGTAGCCGGCGGCGCAGAGGCAGGTCACGGCGGTCACGAGGACCGGCGCCCGACGACGCCAGGCGAGGGACAGGGCGGGCACCGCCAGGAGGACGAACGCGATCAGATCCGGCCGTTCGCCCTGCGGACCGGTCCGCCACAGGATCTCGGTGCCCACCGCGACCGCGCAGGTCAGGGCGACGGCCAGCACCACGTCAGTCGTCCACCCGCTCCGGATCACCGGCCGAGCATAGGGCCGAGGTGATCCGCGGCGCGTCCCTCGGACGAGGTGCCCGCCCCTACTCCGAGGGGAGTACGGGTGACGACGCCGGACCGCGCCAACCTCCCCGGGGAGGTCCCTTGAACCGTCCCGGCGGTGGACGTCCGGTGGAACGCCGACGACGAGACTCGACTCCGCCACCACGACCACCGGAGGGGAACGGGATGACACGGGAACCGGCGGAGACGCGGCCACGGGGGTCCGGCGCGGTGCGCGACCCCCGGCTGCGAGCCGTCACGGCGTGGGCCTGCCTGGTCTTCACCATCGGCACCGGCCTGCACAACTTCGTCGTGCTGGACGTGGACCTGATGGTGCGGACGATGGTGCTGGCCGGGGCGACCCCCGAACGGGCCTCGGCGGACGCCGCGGGTTTCCTGTCCGGCCTCCAACTGGTGGGAACGCTGTTCGTCCTCGGCAACGCGGTGGGAGTGCTGGCCCACTGGCTGGACCGGGCGTGGCTGTTCTGGTTCGTGGTGGTGGTGAACCTGGGGCAGGCCGCCGGCGTCGTACTCGTGCCGGTCGAGTCGTTGGAGGCCGCCTTCCAGCTGTACGGACCGCTGGGGCTGGTCCCGACCGTGGTCACCGACGGGGGCGCCCTCGTGCTGGTCGCCGTGCTGGCGGTCTCCTACGCCAGGACCAGGGTCCCGTGGGGCCGACGTGTCCAGCCGGCACCCGGAAGGCGCGGCGCACCGCGCCGTTGATGCCCGGGTGGGGCGGACGGAGTGGCGGCGGCCCTCGGAGGCCGGACGGCGACGCCGCGCCAGGGTGGGAGGCCTGGCGCGGTGGCGCCCCGCCACTCGCTCGGATGCTGGGGCCGGGCGCCCGCCCCACCCCGCGTGGGGCCCTGGTCAGTGGTCGGCCGGCGCGTCGTCCGACCGCGACCGGGGCCTCCCCACTGATCGTCGTCCCAGCGCGGCCCCGGTCCTCACCGCCGCGCCGCCGGTGCGACGGCGTGGGCGAGGAAGACCGCCCTGGGTCGGTCTCCCCCGAAGTCCCGCCCGCGCACGCGCACCTGGTCGAAGCCGCCCCGCGCCAGGATCTCGGCCGCCTGCCCCTCGTCGGAGGGCAACACCAGGTCGGGCGGCGCCAGCCTGGCGAAGTCGGGTGACGGGGCGAACGACGCGGCCGAGGGCAGGGTGACCGCCAGGCACCCGCCCGGCCGCAGGACCCGCAGCCAGTCCCGGAACGCCGCCGCCCCCAGGAACTGGTAGGACGAGGCGCAGAGCACCAGGTCGACGGTGCCGTCCCCGACGGGAGCGGGCACGGCGGGCGCCACCCGCCAGTCGATCCTGCCGGCGGGGTCGAGGGCGGTCGCCCGTTCCCGGGCCCGGCCCACCATGCGCGGGGAGATGTCGACGGCGAGGAGACCGGTCGGGCGCAGCAGGCGCAGGGCGGTGAACGCCGCCGCGCCCGTTCCCGTCGCGACGTCCAGCACCAGGTCGGGCGGGCCCGTGGGGGTTGCGGGGAGGTCGGTGAGGAGCAGTTCGGCCACGTGCTGGTGGTGGCCGTCCTCGTCGTAGGTCGCGGCGACGTGGTCGAAGGTCGTGGCGGGATCGGGTGCCTTCACCAGCGGGAGACTAGCCGGGCGCCCGGGACCGCTGTCCCCTGTGGTGGGCGCGGCGGCGGCGGTCCGGCCGCTCCTCGGGGAGGAGGGCGACGCCCTCCCGGACGCCGCCCTCCCCGTGGTCACCCTGGTGAACCGTCTCAGCAGGAGCCCTCGTCCCGCCACACACCCCATTCACCGGTCGTCCCGGGCTGTTCGCCACGCGTCCACCACTTGGCGGTCCACTCACGACCCGCGTGCGAGACGACGTCCCCGGCGAGGTAGACCTCGGTGGCGGACCAGGCCGGCGCCGAGCACGTGCCCGGCGGGTGCTCCGCGTCGGGCCACGGGATCTGCGGGGAACGGTAGAAGTTCAGGTCCAGGACCTCCCAGTGCGCCGCCTGCCCGGCCAGGCGCAGCCGGAAGTCGTCCCAGTCGCGCGCCTCGGCCCGGGTCCAGCCGACCTCGGCGACCGAGGGCAGCCGGGGGAAGGCCATGTACTCCATGTCGTCGGTGGTCACGATGGTCTCGGTGAACAGCGGTGACTCGACGCCGAGGATGGAGGACTCGCTCACTCCCTCGACGTGGGTACCCGGATCCCACTCGTAGGTGTCGCGGACCTCCACGAACCCGGCCCACTGGAGCCCGAGTTGGGTGGTCGCGTCGTACTTGTGGTCGAGGTAGGTCTTGTTCGCCGGGGACATCAACACCTTGGCGCCCCGCTCGGCCGCGGCCCGCACTCCCTCGTGGCTGGTGCTGGTGCTCCAGAACTGGGGAACCGCGTCGGTGGGGATGTCAGTGTTGGCGATCTCGTGCCACCCCATCACCTGCTTGCCGTTCTCCTCCACGATGGGGATCACGCGGGACATGAACAGCGCGTAGTCCTCGTCGGTGGTGGCGTCGGCCTCGTCCCCGCCGATGTGGATGTAGGGGCCGGGGGTCAGTTCGGCGAGCTCCCGGATCACGTCGGCGACGAACTCGTAGGTCAGCGGCAGGTCGACGCACAGCGAGCTGTAGCCGACCTCGATGTCGGTCCGCAGCGGTGGGGCGATGCCGTCGCAGTTCAGTTCGGCGTAGGAGGCGAGCGCCGCGTTCGTGTGCCCCGGCATGTCGATCTCCGGCACGACGGTGATGTGCCGTTCGGCGGCGTACTCGACGATCTCGCGGTAGTCGTCCTTGGTGAAGTACCCGCCGGGGCCGCCGCCGACCTGGGTGCTGCCGCCGTAGGTGGTCAGCCTCGGCCAGCTGTCGATCTGGATCCGCCAGCCCTGGTCGTCGGTCAGGTGCAGGTGCAGGTGGTTGACCTTGTAGCGGGCTGCCTGGTCGATGTAGTGCTTGACGTGGTCGACCGGGTGGAAGTGCCGGGCGACGTCGAGCATCACGCTGCGGTGGCCGAACCTCGGGTAGTCGGTGATGCTGACGCCGGGCACGGTCCAGTCCGCGTCGGTGACGGTCGCGCTCTCCACCTCGGGCGGCAGGAGCTGGCGCAGGGTCTGCACCCCGGAGAACAGGCCGGCCGCGTGTTCGGCGCGGATGGTGACCCCGTCCGGGCTGGTGTCGAGCTGGTAGCCCTGCTCACCGACCACCGGGTCGGCATCCGCGAGCAGGAGCTGGATGCCGGAGGTGTCGGTGGGGGAGGCGTCGGAGACCGGCACGGGGTAGCCGGTGGAGCGGCGCAGGATCTCGGCCAGGTGCTCGCCGACCCGCCGCGCCTCGGCCGATCCGGCCTCGGTCCGGACGCCGGTGTCGGCGTCCAGCACGAACTCGGCGCCGCTCCGTTCCTCGACCGAGACGGGCAGGGGCACCAGGCTCGGTAACCCCTCGCGGGCGCCGGGCCCGTCGGGCTCGGCCGCCACTCCCCCGGCGGCACCCACCATCATGCCTCCCATCAGAACGACGCTGGCCGCCACGCCACGTGCCCGTCTCCATCGAGGGTTCCGCGTTGTCCGTTGTGTCACCGTGGTTCCTCCTCATCGGTCTGCGCCACGACAGGGGACGGCGGCGGAAGGGGGTGGCGGCCCGTCGTGCTGGCCACGCCCACCACGCCGCCGAAACGGAACAGAGGTCTATACCATTCACAGAAGAACACCGGTCCCGGTGCCGTCAAGGCGTGTATTCCGATCAGCCGAACCCGACGGGCGGCCCCTCACCGCGGGTCACCATCCCGGTCCCCCACCAGGCGGTTCCCCGTCGCGCCTCCGGCGTCACCGCGTCCGCCCCGGCGGCTGGGGCGCGGTCCTCCCAGGACGGGGGCGCGGACCGCGTTCCCCCGTCGAGCACCGACCGTGCCGGTCGAGTGGCGAGCGGCGGACCGGCGTCGCGACGCTGTTCCGGGTCGTCACCCCACCGACCCCCCGGCCGGCGCGCACCGCGCGGCTACCCGCCCGAGGCCCTGACGTCCACCGAGCCCCGGGTCCCCCACGAGCTGATCCGCCAACAGGTGGCGAGCGCGTACAGGTACATCGGGCGGAGCACCACGACCCGCCAGACTGCGACGAGGGGCGAGAGCACGAACAACCCGACGGTGAACCGCCACGTGTCGTCCGACCGGCGAAGCGTGAACAGCCGCAGCGCCATCAGGTAGTGCATGACCAAGGCGATCACGAGGGTGATGAGCAGGACCTCACCGAGGCGGTCCTCCCGGGCCGCTCCGACGACGAGGGCCACGGGGATCAGCACGGACAGCGCGATGTGCAGGTACTCGGCGACGGTGGTCACGAACACGACACCGGTCACGGGCATGTACCGCAGCCACCAGAAGTGCCGCACCGTGGTCCCCCGCATCCAGCGCATCTGCTGCCTGATGTAGTGCCGCAACCGTTCCGGCGCCAGGGTGAAGACGATGGCGGAGGGCTGGTGGACGGTGTCGCCCTCCAGCAGGGCGTACATCGTCAACATGGAGTCGTCGTTCATCTGCATCGGCCGGCCTCGGAACGTCTCGTTCTCGTAGACGCCGGCGTGGCGGCGGATCACGTCGGCCCGGTAGAAGGCCAGGGTGCCGGAGTTGATGGTGACCCGGCGGAGAACGGACTGCGCGCTGCGCAGGCCCCGGGTGAACGGCAGGTACAGCAGGCAGATCATCCTGGTCAACACGTTTGCCCTGGTGTTGAGGACGGCGACCAGGCCGGCGACGGACTTCACCCCGGGGTCGGCGAAGGGTTTGAGGCCCTCCCGGACGGCGTGCGCGTCCAGCACGGAATCACTGTCCAGGGTGACGAAGATGTCCGCGTCGTCGTGGGCGAGGACGTGCATCTGCGCCCACCGCTTCCCCCGGTTCTCGGTCCGGTCCCAGCTGGCCTCGACTCCCCGGGCGGCCGCCTCGGCGAGGAAGCTCCGCCGGACCCTGCGGTAGGTCTGGCCACGCCCGGTGGCCGGGTCCATCGACCCGTCGTCCACGACCCGGATCCGGTCGACGGGCCGGCTCTGGTCCAACACCGATCGGAGGCAGGCGCGCAGCGCCGCCTCGTCCTCGTTGTAGACGGGGATCTGGACGGTGACCGTCAACTGGTCCAACTCGTGCTGCTGGTCGGCGGTGGCCCGGAACGGACGTTCGAACCAGGCCAGCGGAACCCACCAGAGCAGGAGGAACGAGATCAGCCAGGCGAACGCCAGCTGGTTGGTGGATGCGGAGAAGGCGTTCGTCACCGACACCAGGTGCGTCGTCGTCCAGACCACGAAGAAGACCAGTGGGGCGGCCGCCAGCAGCGTCCGGGCCCGCAACCCCACGAACGTCGCCGTCGGCGGCCGCATCGTCCCTCCCCGTCACGGGTCGGAGGGTGTCTTGCCTGGGCGGAACGCGAACCGGATGACCAGTGCCCCGGTCAGGACCAGGGCGAGGGCCAGCAGTACCAGCCAGAGCTGGCCGAGGACGACGCCACCGAGCGTCACCCCGGTTCCGGTGGCCGCCAACGATCCGTAGGGCATGGCTCCCCCTCGCGGGTCGGGTGCGCTGCCTGTCACCTGTTCACGCCTCTGTATAGCCGGGGCTCGCGATGACCGCACCCGTGACCGCGGCGGACCGCCACCGCTGGTCGAGGAGTTCCCTCGGGTATCAGCGGGCGGGCGGCGCGCACCTCGCGAGTGGTGCCGAACGCCGGGGAGCAGCCGTCGGGCAGGGCGGGAGGCGCATCCGCGACGGACGACGGCGCGGGGTCGCGCCTCGGCGCGATCGACCCCCGCTGACCCAGGGTTACCCCCCTTGTGGGTGCGTGTCGGCCTGGGCCGGTTCCGGGGACCCAGCGAACCGCCACGCCCCACAGGCCCCAGCGACATCACCCGCCGCACGAGGTGCCGCCTCGACCTACCCGGCAAGGCGCTCGGCCCGGCGGGGCGGGCACGTCTGGTGGCCGCCCCGCCGGTGCGCGTCGCAGCGTCAGGCGCGGGCCTCCCGCCGACGGCGCTGCTCGTCCGGGTCCGGCACCGGTGCGGCGGCGAGCAGTGCCCTGGTGTACTCGTGGCTCGGCTCGGCCAGCACCGCTCCGGTCGGCCCGGACTCGACGATCTCGCCGCGCCGCATCACGGCGACGTGACTGGTCAGCATCTCCACGACCGCCAGGTCGTGGCTGATGAACAGGCAGGCGAAGCCCAATCGCCGTTGCAGGTCGACGAAGAGCCGCAGCACGTTGGCCTGCACCGACACGTCCAGCGCACTGGTGGGCTCGTCGGCGATCAGCAGCTTGGGCTCCAGTGCCAGCGCCCGCGCGATGCTGACCCGCTGCCGCTGCCCGCCGGACAGTTCGTGCGGGTACCGGACGTGCATGTCGGCGCGCAGGGACACGCTCTCCAACAGCTCGGCCACCCGGTCCCGCAGCCCGGCCCCCCGGCTCACCCGGTGCATCCGCAGGGGTTCCGCGATGGACTCGCCGATCGTCATCCGAGGGTTCAGCGACGAGGCGGGATCCTGGAACACGATGCTGAAGTCGCGGCGCAGCGGACGCAGCCGCCGCGCCGACAGGGCGGTGATGTCGTGCCCGGCGACCCGCACGGTGCCCGAGGTCGGCCGCTGCAGGCCGGCGGCGCACCGCCCGACCGTGGACTTGCCCGACCCCGACTCCCCGACGAGCCCGACCACCTCGCCGGCGCCCACGGTCACCGACACCTCGCGCACCGCCCGCACCTGGTGGTACTCGACGACCAGGTCCCGCAGTTCCAGTGCCGGCGGGACGTCCACCACGTCGGCGGTGGCGGCCCGCCCGCCGGCGCGGGGCGTGGTCACCACCGGAGCTCCGCGCCGGGTCGGCGGGGTAGCCGCGTCCTCGTGGGCCACCTCGGGCTCGCCCGTGCCGGGCTCGGCCACCCCGGGCTCGACCACCTGGGGTGAGGGCTCCGTCCCACCGCTCGCCGGCTCCGGTGCGGCCGGGGAGGGCCGCTCCGCACCGGTGGCGGTGTCCGCGCCCGCCGCCCCCGGGCCGTCCGACCTCGGTCGCCCGAGGTGGGGGACGGCGGCGAGGAGGGTGGCGGTGTACTCGTGCCGTGGTGCGGTGAGGACCTGACGGACGTCACCCCGTTCGACGACCTGCCCGTCCCGCATCACCACCACCCGGTCGGCGATGTCGGCGACGACGCCCATGTCGTGGGTGATCAGGACGATCGCGGTACCCAGCCGCCGGCACAGGTCACGCAGCAGGTCCAGGATCTCGGCCTGCACGGTGACGTCCAGGGCGGTGGTGGGTTCGTCGGCGACCAGCACCCTCGGGTCGCACGCCACCGCCATCGCGATCATGACCCGCTGCCGCTGCCCGCCGGACATCTGGTGGGGGTAGGAGTCGAGGCGACGGGCCGCCTCGGGGATGCCGACGAGTTCCAGGAGTTCCCTGGACCGTTCCCGGGCCGCCGCCCGCGACAGCCCACGGTGCTCGCGCAGCACCTCCCCCAACTGCCACCCCACGGTGAACACCGGGTTCAACGAGGTCATCGGCTCCTGGAAGATCATGGCGATCTCGTTGCCCCGGAGCGCCCGCAACCGCCGCTCGGGCATCCCGACCAGCTCCTCGCCGGCGAGGGTCGCCGAACCCGTGACGGTGGCGCTCGGCGGGAGCAGCCCCAGCAGCGACATCGCGCTGACGCTCTTGCCGGAACCCGACTCCCCCACGACGGCGAGGACCTCACCGGGGCGGACGTCGAAACCGACACCCGTGGTGGCCCGCACGGGCCCGTCCTCGGTGCGGAAACCGACGGAGAGGTCGGTCAGCCGCAGCACCGGCTCCACCTCGGCCGCCTCCTCGTGGGCGGTTCCACTGGCTGTCGTGCTCATCGGCGGTGTCCCTTCGGATCCAGTGCGTCGCGCAACCCGTCGCCGAGCAGGTTGAACGCCAGCGTGGCCGCGACGATCACCAGGCCGGGGAACAGGGCGAGCCAGGGTGCCTGCGCGAAGAACGGCTGGGCGCTGGAGAGCATCACGCCCAGCGACGGTGTCGGCGGCTGGACACCCAGGCCCAGGAACGACAGCACGGCCTCGCCGAGGATCGCCGCCGGGATGCCCACCGTCACCTGGATGAGCAGGGCGTTGACCGAGTTGGGCAGGATGTGCCGGAACAGGATCACGCCGTCGTGGGCGCCGCCCGCGACGGCGGCGTCGATGTAGTTCTCGTTGGCCAGCCGCAACGTCTCCCCCCGCATCACCCGGATGATGTTGGGAACCTGCGACACCCCGATCGCGATCGCCGCGTTCAGCAGCGAGGGTCCCAGGATCGCGGCCAGGCCGACCGCCAGCACCAGGAACGGGAAGGCCAACATCGTGTCGGTCAGCCGGGAGACCACGGGATCGACGAAGCGGCGGTAGTAGCCGGCGGCCAGTCCGAGCGGAACCGCCACGACGACGGCGAGCAGGACCGCGAGGACCCCGACGAACAGGGAGGACCGCAGTCCGAACAGGACGCGGGACAGCTGGTCCCGGCCGAACTCGTCGGTGCCCAACCAGGCCGCCGCCGACGGCTGCTCCCGGAGGCGGTCGAAGTCGACCGCGGCCGGGTCGGCCGGTGCGAGCAGCGGAGCGAGGGCCGCGGCGAGCACCAGCAGGACCACCAGGACCAGGCCGACCATGCCGGCGGGGTTCCGGCGCAGCCTGCGCAGCGCACGGCGACGCTGGCTCCTGCCGGCTCCGGCGCCGGAGGTCGGGGTCCCGGCGTGGACGTCGGTCGTCATCGTGCGCCTCCCTGCACCCGGATCCGCGGGTCGACCACCGAATACAGCAGGTCGACGACGAGGTTCACCAGGATGTATCCGACGGCGGTGACCATCACGGTCGCCTGGATCACCGGGAAGTCCCGGGTGAAGACGGACTCGACCATGAGCCGCCCGAAGCCGGGCAACACGAAGATCTGCTCGGTCACCACTGTTCCCGAGATCAGCGCGCCGAGTTGCAGGCCGAGGATCGTGAGCACGGTGATCAGGCTGTTCCGCAGCGCGTGGGCCACCACGCGGCGCGGGGTCATGCCCTTGGCCCGCGCGGTGCGGACGTAGTCCGAACTCAACGCCTCGATCATCGACGACCTGGTCTGCCGGAGGATGATCGCCGCGAGCCCGGTGCCGAGGACGATCGCGGGCATCACCATGCTGGCGAGGTTGCCGGCCGGGGACTCGAAGAACGGCACGTACCCGGAGGCCGGCAGCCACCCGAGTGCCACGGCGAAGACGAGGATTCCCATCAGACCCAACCAGAAGTTGGGCACCGAGAGCCCCAGCAGCGCGACCCCGTTGGCGAGCCAGTCGGTGGGCCGGCCCTGCCGCACGGCGGCGGCCACTCCGGCGAGCACCCCCACGAGCGCGGCGACGAGCAGGCTCAGCGCGGCCAGTTCGAGGGTCGCCGGCAGCCGGGTGAGGATGGTCTCCGACACCGGCATGCCGGTCCGGATCGACTCACCGAAGTCCCACCGCAGCATCTGACCGATCCAGGTGAGGTACTGCAGCGGCCAGGCCCGGTCGAAACCGTACTGCTCGTTGATGGCGGCCACGGTCTCCGGGGAGGGGTCGTCACCGGCCAGGAGCAGGGCCGGGTCACCCGGCATCGCCCGGACTCCGGCGAAGATCACCACGGAGACCAGGAACAGCGTCACCAGGGACTGGAGCAGCCGGTTCAGCAGGTAGCGTCCCATGTCACCCCTCACCGCCCTCGGCGACGAAACCGGCCTCCCGGAAACGCATCAACCCGTCCGGGTACACGCGGACACCGGCGAGGTCGGTGCTGTGCGCGGCGTAGAGCCGTTCCCGGTACAGGTAGATGATGTTGTTGAAGTCGCGCAGCCGAGGCACGAGTTCGGAGTACAGGTCCCGACGCCGCTCCGGATCGGTCTCCTCGGCGGCCTCGCGGATCAGCTCGTCGGTCTCCGGCGTGAAGTGGCCGCTGTAGTTGTTCGCGCCGCTGCGCACGTGGAACGACCCGATGTTGCCGTCGGGGTCGGGTCGACCGGACCAGCCGGAGATGTAGGTCTGGAAGTTCCCGGACTGGGCTTCGGCGATGCTGGCGGCGAACTCGGTGGGGCGGAGCCGGACCTGGAACCCGGCCTCGGCGGCCATCGCCTGGATGACCTGCCCGAGCCGCAGGGTGAGCGGTTCGTTGCTGATCATCAGTTCGACGGGGACGGGGGTCTGGACCCCCGCCTCGGCGAGCAGTTCCCTGGCCCGGTCCGGGTCGTGCTCCGGGCAGGCCTGCGTCTCCTCCGTGGCGAACTCGCTGGAGGGCGGGATGGGTCCGCAGGCGGGTTGGTGGAGCCCGCTGAACACGACCTCGTTGATGGTGTCGCGGTCCAACGACAGCGCCAGCGCCTGCCTCACCCTGGGGTCCTCGGCGAGCGGGCCCTCGACCTGGCCGGGTTCGGCGGTGTTGCCGTCGGTGTTCATCACGTTCACGCTCATGCCCATGTACTGGATGGAGGGCTGGATGAGCAGTGTGAGGCCGTCCTCGTTGGACACCGCGGGCAGGTCGTCCGGGGAGACCTTCCACATCGCGTCGAGCTGGCCGGACCGCAGGTTCGCCAACCTGATGGTCGGGTCCGGGATGGGCCGGTAGACGATCCGGTCGAGGTTGACCAGGTCGGCGTCGTAGTAGTGCTCGCTGCGCTCCACGACGATCCGGTCCTGCGCCACCCGTTCGACGAAGTGGAAGGGTCCGACGCAGACGGGGGCCTGCCCGAAGTCCTCGCCGAGTTCGTCGAGGGCGGTCGGGGACAGGATCATGCCGGCGCGGTCGGCGAGCATCGAGGTGAGGGGCGCGTAGGGCCGGTGGAGCCGCAGCCGGACGGTGTCGGCGTCGACGACCTCGACGGAGCGGACGCTCTCCAGCTCGGTGGCCCGGCGGGACGCGGGCATCTCCCGGTGCCGGTCCAGGCTCCGCTTCACCGCGTGGGCGTCGAGTGCGGTGCCGTCGTTGAACAGCAGGTCGCGCCGCAGCGGGATGGTGACGTCGAGCCCGTCGTCGGAGATCTCGGGCAGGTCGGCCGCCAGTTGCGGGACGATCTCCAGGTTCTCCCCGACGTCGTAGAGCTTCTCGCAAACGCTCGTGTAGACCTGGCGACCGACGAGGGTGCTGGACAACGTGGGGTCGAGTGCGTCGGGGTCGGCGTCGAGCGCCACCGAGATCTCCCCGCCCTTCCGGACGGGCAGGTCGACTCCGCTGCGCTCCTCGTTGACGACCGTCTGCGGCTCGACCAGCGGAGCGCAGCCGCCGAGCACGAGTCCGGCCGTGGTGACGACCCCCAGGGTCCGCCATCGGCCGGGACGCCCGTTCGGGCTTGACCAGGGCACGCGCCCCTCACCTCACTTTCCGTTCCGTCGTTCGGCCCGTACCACCGGGGCGCCGGGGGCCACGGGCCGAACGTCCTGTCTGCCTGTTCTCCGGCGGTCAGCGCCCCACCGCGTAGCCCTGCATCCCCCGGGGGTTGCCACCGGCGAGCAGCACGCCGGTCTCCGGGTCCCGGGCCACGGCGCACAGCCGGCCCTCGGACCAGGGGCCGCCGACGGTGACGTCGTGGCCCCGTCGGCGGAGCTCGGCGATGGCCGCCTCACCGAGGCGGGACTCGACGGTGACGCTGCCGGGCCGCATCCCCCGGGGGTAGAAGGAGCTGGGGAAGCTGTCGGTGTGCCAGTTCGGGGCGTCGATGGCGCCCTGCAGGTCCAGCCCGCCCCGCACCGGCCGCCGCAGCGCGACGGCGAGGAAGAAGTGCAGGCTCCACTGGTCCTGCTGGTCGCCACCCGGCGTGCCGAAGGCCATGACCGGCACGTCGTCCCGCAGCGCGAGGGAGGGGGTGAGGGTGGTGCGGGGGCGCCGCCCGGGGGTCAGGGAGTTGGGCAGCCCGGGTTCGAGCCACGCCATCTGGAGCCGGGTCCCGAGTGGGAACCCGAGGCTGGGGACGACCGGGTTGGACTGGAGCCAGCCGCCGCTCGGCGTCGCGGCGACCATGTTGCCCCACCGGTCGACGACGTCGAGGTGGCAGGTGTCGCCCCTGGTGACGCCGGTGTCGGCGACGGTGGGTTCCCCCACGCCCGCTCCGGCGTCGCCGGCGGCGACGTCGGGCACCCCGGCGGCGACCTTGCGCACGTGTTCGCCGAGGACCGGCCGTCGGCCGCCCGGGCTGCCGGGCCGCAGCTCGAACGAGGCGGTCTCCCCGACGAGGGCGCGGCGTTCGGCGTTGTACCCGGGCGAGAGGAGCTCGGCCAGGGGCACCTCCGCGGCATCCCCGTACCAGGCCTCGCGGTCGGCCATCGCGAGTTTGGTGCCCTCGACGAGCACGTGGTGGTAGTCGGGACCGTCATAGGTGAGGTCCTCGGGCAGCAGTGCCAGCTGCTGGAGGAAGGCGGGGCCCTGGCTCCAGGGACCGGCCTTGCACACGGTCCACCCGTTCCACTCGTGGGCGACGGGGTCCTCGTAGCCGACCTCGAAGGCGGCGAGGTCGGAGCCGGTCAGCGTCCCGCCGTGCCGTTCTCCGGAGCTGTCCATGGTGGGGGTGGCGGCCTGTTCGGCCAGCGCCTCGGCGATGAAGCCCTCCCGCCACACGCGGCGCGCCGCCTCGATCTGGGTTTCCCGCCCGGTGCCCGCCGCCTCCGATTCGGCCACCAGACGCCGCCAGGTCGACGCGAGGGCGGGGTTGCGCAGCAGTTCCCCGGGGCGGGGCGACCGTCCGCCCCGCAGGTAGACCTCCGCGGACGTCGTCCACTCGGTCTCGAAGAGCTCGCGGACCGTCTCGACGGTGGCGCCCACCCGGTCGACCGCGGGGTGGCCGTGCTCGGCGTAGCCGATCGCGTACTTCAGGACGTCGGCGAGGCTTCGGGTGCCGTGGTCCCGCAGCAGCACCATCCAGGCGTCGAAGGCGGCGGGCACGGCGGCCGCCAGGGGGCCCGTTCCCGGCACCAGGTCCAGCCCGAGGGACGTGTAGTGCTCGATGGTCGCGCCCTGGGGAGCGGGGCCCTGACCGGCGAGGACCTGGGGGCGCCCTCCGGCGGGCGCGAGGATGATCGGCACCTCACCCGCGGGGCCGTTGAGGTGTGGTTCGACGACGTGGAGCACGAAACCCGCCGCCACGGCGGCGTCGAAGGCGTTGCCGCCGTCCTCGAGCACGGCCATCGCGGAGGCCGAGGCGAGCCAGTGGGTCGAGGACACCATGCCGTGCGTGCCCTGCAGCGTCGGTCTCGTCGTGAACACCTGGTCGGCTCCTTCGTGGTGCGGGGGTGGGGGACGGCTGGTCCACCGAATCGCGCGAACCCGTCCGGTCGGGGGCGGGGTCCGCGTCGTCGAGCATCGCCGGAACACCCCCGCCAAGAACAGGGGTGGGTTCGGGTGCCGCGGACGCCGGCGCCGGTGCCCGTCGGGTCGCGACGGCGTTGGTGCGCTGACGGCTCGGGTGGGGTGGCACCCGTCAGACGTCGTCGTCCGCCGTGTCGGACACCGTTCGCCTCCGGGTGGGCGGCGGGCGCGCCGTCCGGTCGGCGTCGCGGGCCACCGGAACCGTGCGCGGGGTCTCCGATCACGTGTTCCCACATCCCGTAGCGGACTCGACACCGACTGGATTGGTACATTGGTAGGACCAGTTGGCGAGCGAGCGTACTCCACTTCGGGGCGGTTCCGAAGAGCCAACAGCAGACGGATTACCGACCTGTCAGCGCTCTGTTACGGCGAGGTTGCGCCGCGCCGGGGGACGGTAGCGTCCGGCGCACCGGTCAACTCTGGGGGAGCGTGAGGATGGACTGGCACCGCTTGCGGCGCCCGAGCCTGTCGAGGCCGGACACCCTGGCCATCGACATCGAACGCCTGATCCTGACCGGAAGCCTCCGGCCGGGTGACCGGGTGCCGGCGGAGCGCGAACTGGCCGAGGCCCTGGGGGTGTCCCGGGGCTCGGTCCGCGAGGCGCTGCGGGACCTGGCCTCGCGGGGTCTGGTCGCGCGCCGGCCCGGTTCCGGCACCGTGGTCCTCGACCCGACGGCGAGCCGCTTCGGGGAGGTGTTGGCCTCGGGCCTGGACGCCGACCGGATCGAGCTGCTCCAGGTCATGGAGGTGCGGGCGTGCGTGGAGCCGCCGGTGGCGGCGCGGGCGGCGCTGCGGGCCACCCCGGCCAACGTCGCCCAGCTCGCGGGTCTGGTGGACGAGATGACCCGGGACCCCACGCCCGCGGGGTTCGCCGATCTCGACCGCACCTTCCACCGGGCGATCGCCCAGTACACGCACAACCCGCTGCTGGTGCGACTGCTGGACCGCGTCCACGAGATCACCGAGGCGAGCAGGGACGAGTCCCTCGTGTCGGCGGCGCGGCGCCGGTCCTCCATCGAGGAGCACCGGGAGATCCTGCGGGCGATCGAACGGCACGATCCGGAGGGCGCGAGCGCCGCCACCGCCGCCCACATCGACTCGGTGCTGCGCCGGATCACCGCCAACGCCGGGGATGCCGACCCGGTGCCGTCCGGCTCCTGACCGGCGAGGAGGTCGCACGGGGACGCGGGCGCCCTGCGCACCGCGCGGGTCCGACCGGTGACCGGTGTGGGTCACCGGCCCGTTCGTCGTCGGGACGCGTCACCGCCGCTGCGGTGGGGCGGACGCTCCGCCGCCTGCCCGGAAGACCCCGGGCGAGCGGGTGACCGTCCGCCGGCGGAACGGCGGCCGGATGTGGGTGGTGGGCCGGTGCGCCGTGGCCGGGTGGTGGTCGGAGCGCCCCGCACCGGTAGCGTTAGTTTCATTTGCCACTGAAGCGGCGAATTAGATTGATGGTTTCGGACCCCCTCCCCTGGGACGGCCCGCTCCAGCGCGTCCGGCCAGCGCGAACCGACCACCGCGTCCCGGCGCCCGGAACGCGCCGCGCGCGAGCCGCCCTGGGCGGGCAGCGGCGGCGGCGACGCCCTCGGTGGAGCGGCGCCGGGGAGCCGGTCAGCGCGGAGGGTGCTCGGCGAAGAACGAGACCAACTCGGCGTTGACCGCCTCCGGTCGCTCCAGGTACCCGTAGTGGCCGGAGTCCGCCAGCTCGACGTACCGGGCGGCCGGAATGGCGTCGGCGACCTCGCGGCAGAGGTGCGGCGGGAGGACGAGGTCGTCGGCGAAACCGATCACCAGCGTGGGCGTGGTGATCGACCGGTAGGCGGCCAGCCGATCCGGGATGATGTCGAGGTCCAACTGCGCCCGGTAGCCCTTGGAGTGTTCGGCGGGCACCATCTCGAAGATGTCCAGCCAGTCCTGGCACTTCTGGTCGTCGTTCAGGGTTGCCGGTGAGAGCACCTGCATGGCGCGGATCGAGGCCGCGTAGCGGGCCGGCAGCTCGGCTCCGCTGTCGACCTGCTCCCGCTCGGCCAGGGCGGCGAACCGCCGCATGGCATCGGTGCGTCCTCGCGTCGCCATCAGCACCGCCTGGCTCGCCAGGTCGGCCCGGGTCACGAGGAGTTCCTGCACGACATGGGCTCCCATCGAGGTCCCCACCAGCCGGCAGGGCCCGAGCCGCAGGTGCTCGACGAGCCCGACGGTGTCGGCCACCAGGTCTTCGACGGTGAACCCGACCAGGTCCCGGGTGCTGGGCGAACTCCCCCGGTTGTCGAAGGTGATGACCCGGTAACCCGCCGCCACCAGGGCGGGCACCTGGTGCAGGTGCCACGCTCGCCCGCTGGAACCGGACCCCATGACGAGCACGACGGGCTCACCGTGGCCCACATCCTCGTACGGGACGCTGATGCCGTTGATGTCCGCGGTCGGCATGTCCTACCCCTGTCTGTCGTGATCTCGTCGGCGGGCGTGGGCTCGGTGGCGGCGGGTCGACGTGGCTGCGTCGACCGCTCGGTCGGTCGGGAGGTCAGCTCGTCAGGGCGTCGGTGACCGCGAGGGCGTCGTCGAGGGCCTTGAGCCCCAGCGCCAGCTCCTCCTCGCTGATCACCAGCGGCGGCGCGATGTGCAGCCTGTTCATGTTCACGAACGGCCAGACCCCGTTCTCCCGCACCGCCGCCGCCAGCTGGTTCATCGGGGCCGCGGCGACCCCGCTGGCGTTGAACGGCACGAGGGGCTCCCGCGTCTCCCTGTCCCGCACCAACTCCACCGCCCAGAACAGGCCTCGCCCGCGCACGTGCCCGACGGAGGGGTGGCGCTCGGCGAGCTCCCGCAGCGCCGGTTCGACGACCTCCGAGCCCAGGCGCCGCACCCGGCGCAGCAGGTCGGTCTCCTCGAACACCTCGATGGAGGCGACCCCGGCGGCGCAGGCGAGTGGATGACCCGAGTAGGTCAGTCCTCCCGGGTAGGCCCGGTCGGTGAACGTGCCGGCGATCCGCCGGGAGATGACCACGCCGCCCAGCGGGACGTAACCGGAGTTCACCCCCTTCGCGAAGGTGATCAGGTCGGGGACGACGTCCCAGGCGTCCACCGCGAACCACTCCCCGACCCGGCCGAACCCCACCATCACCTCGTCCGAGATGAGCAGGATGCCGTGCCGGTCGCAGAGTTCCCGCACTCCCGCCAGGTACCCCGGCGGGGGGACGAGCACGCCGTTGGTACCCACGACCGGTTCGAGCAGGACGGCGGCGACCGTGTCCGGCCCCTCGAACTGGATGACCTCGGCGAGGTGGCGGAGCGCGCGGTCGCTCTCCTCCTCCTCCGTGGTGGCGTGGAAGGCGGACCGGTAGAGGTGCGGGCCGAAGAAGCGGGCCACGCCGGGCACACCCGGCTCGTTCGCCCACCGCCTCGGGTCGCCGGTCAGCGTGATGGAACCGGCCGTCGCCCCGTGGTAGGAGCGGTAGGCGGAGAGGATTTTGTGGCGGCCGGTGTGCAGCCTGGCCATCCGCACCGCGTGCTCGACGGCCTCCGTGCCCCCGTTGGTGAAGAACACGGCGTCGAGGTCGCCCGGCGCGCGTTCCGCGATCAGGCGGGCCAGGGTGGACCGCGTCTCGTTGCCGAACTGCGGTGCCACGGTGCAGAGCCGCTCGGCCTGGTCCCGGATGGCGGCCACGAGCCGGGGGTGCCGGTGGCCGAGGTTCAGGTTGACCAGTTGGGAGGCGAAGTCCAGGTACCGGTTCCCGTCGTGGTCCCAGAACCAGCACCCCTCGCCCCCGGCGATGGACAGCGGGTTCACCGCCCCTTGCGCCGACCAGGAGTGGAAGACGTGGTCGCGCTCGGTGGCGAGGGTCTCGGCGGCGTCGCTCATGCCCTTGCGGCCCCTATCTCTCGGTGTCGTGGACGTCGGTGTCCGGCGTGAGGTGGTCCGGTCACGCCGGATACCGCTCCCAGTGTGCCCCGAAGATCATCCGCTCGTCCGGGACGGCCGGGGCGATGGGCCTGGAGACCGTCGTGTGGTTGAGGAAGTGGCGCCAGGTGACGTTGCCGGACACACTTCCGCCACCCCAGCTCCCGCTGGACAACGTCGTCGTGAACGGTACTCCGTTGTCGAAGCTGCCGGTGTTGGACATCGTGGACTGGTTCACCGCGACCCGGCAGGTTTCGATCTGCTCGGCGAGTCTGCGGACGCGGTCGTCACGGGAGCTGTGGATGCCGCAGCTGTGCCCCCGACCGCACCGGTGGAGGATGCTCCCGACGAGCCGGACCGCTTCGTCGAAGTCGCGGTAGGTCGCCACGGTGAGCAGCGGCGAGATCTTCTCGCGCAACACCGGACTGTCCCGCTCGGGGTCAGCGCAGGGCAGGACGAGCACGGTCACCTTGTCCGGCTCCTCGAGCCGGATCCCGGCCTCGCGGGCCAGCTCGGCCGGGGTTCGCCCGATCGCATCCCTGTTGAGGGTGTGGTCGTCCGGCCACAACAGGGTGCGGAGCGCACGGGCCTCGCCGTCGTCACACAGGTGGGCTCCACGTCCGGCGAGTTCGGCCCGGAACCGGTCGGCGACCTCGTGGTGGACGAGGACGTTGCTCTCGGAGGAGCAGGAGGTGCCGTTGTTGAACCCAGCCCCGCTGGCGATCAGCTCCGCCGCCGACGCCAGGTCCGCCGTCTCGTCGACGATCACCGTGGCGTTGCCCACTCCCGCGCCGATGGCGGGCGTGCCGCTCAGGTACGCGCGGCGAACCGTGCCGGCGCCGCCGACGGCCACGACGTAGTCCGCCGCTGCCATCAACTCCTCGGCCTGGGCGCGTCCCGGCTCCTCCAGGCACTGGACGAGGTCGACCGGGGCTCCGACCGCGGCGAGGGCGGCGCGCATGATCCCGACCGTCGCGAGGGAGGCGGAGCGCGCCCTCGGGTTGGGGCTGAAGACCACCGCGTTGCGGGTCTTGAGCATGGGGAGGGCGTTGCAGACGATGCCGGGGCTCGGGGCGGTGGCCGGGCTCGCCGCCGCGATGACGCCCAGCGGTTTGGCGATGCGCTGGAGCCCGAGTTCCGGCAGGTCCTCGACGAGCCCAACCGTGCGGACGCCGTGCAGGTCCCTCAGCACGCCGAGGACGCGCCGCCGCTGCATCAGGTACAGGTGTTCCGGATCGCCGAGCCGTGTCTCCTCGTGGCCGAGGGTGGCCAGTTGCCGGGCGTTGTCCTCGCGGTAGCAGTGCCAGCCCACGGCGACGACCGCCTCGTCCACGCGTTCCTGGCTCCAGAACGCGACCTCCGACTGGGCGGCTCGGGCGCGCCGGACGGTTTCCTGTACCACCTCGCTGATCATGTGCCTGATCTCCTACCCCTGCCGCGGGATCGCGATTTCCGGTGAACGCACACCCTTGCGTGGTTCCAGGGCGGTTCCGGCAACGCAACCTCCCGGCCAGGGGTGTCCAGTCAACGGTGGTCCAACCTATGCACGCGGGCGGGCGGGGAAAACCACCTTTGCCCTGATTGAAAAATCAGCTGGCGAGGGGTACCAGGAGAGCGGCGCGCCGCGCGTCGAACCGGACTGGTCCCACCGCGGCCGGGGAAGCCGTCGGCGGCGGTGGGCCTGGCGCCGGGGGCATCGGAGGTTCCTGCCTCCGGGTCCGGCGATCGGCGTGAGCAGCCGGTTCCAGTCGGAACCGGCGCGGTGGGGCATCCCGCCCCGGTCGCCGCTGACGCACGTCGGCGCGCTTGTGGTCGGGACTGGTCTCGTCGGCGGTTCCTCTCCCCGACGAGGATGCGACCAGGACGCGGCACCTCAACTTCGACTGTCGTCAAACCGGCTTGTCGACGGCGGTACCGGCCCCGTACGTTCCCGGGAAATCGCCTCGGTGGATGCCATTCCACCACACGGAATTTCTGCGGCCGGCCGGGGAAGTGCTTCTCCTGCCGACGGGTCCGCGGGACCGGAGGAGAGTCCGTGCACCACGAGCGCGCAGTCGCGCCTCACAGACGGCCAAGGGGATTCAGCAGGTGAAGGCACTTATCTACGCGTTCGGATCGCGGGGCGACATCCAGCCCTACCTGGCGCTGGCGCACGCCCTGACGCGGGCGGGACACGAGGCGGTCCTGTGCGCGAGCGCGAATTGCGAGTCCTACGCGGCGGACTACGGGATCGAGTTCATCCCGCGTGACGACTGGATCGTGAAACTCCAGCTGGAGGACCCGGTGGTCCAGCAGGTGGTGATGACGACCGGTGACGATCTGGCGCAGGTTCCCAAGGACGTGCGCAAGGCAGCGATCCAGAAGCTCAAGCAGGTCCAGGACGAGGTGTTCCCGCGCCTCCTCAAGGACATGTCGGACGGTGCCGCCGCGGCGGGAGACGTGGACGTGGTGATCCACCCGCACAACCCGTTGGATCACGGTCACCAGATCGCGGAGAAACTCGGTGTTCCCTCGGTGATCGCGGCGTTGCACCCCCACTTCGTCCCCTCGGGTGACTACAACAGCCAGTTGCTCAAGCCAGGCCGCACGCGGTCGCCGTGGGTGAACCGCCTCAGCCACCGGCTCGTGCCGTTCTTCCAGCAGAAGAAGAAGGACATCGAAGCCTGGCGGCGGGAGACCCTGGGGCTCCCACCTCGGAAGGGACAGCACAACCGCCTCGTGCGGGCGGATGGGCAACCCGTGACCGTGCTGCACGGCTTCAGCCCGCACGTGATCACTCCGTCGGCCGACTGGCCGGAGACCGTACACAACACCGGGTTCTGGTTCCTCCCCGCGAAGCCCGACTGGTCGCCGCCCGCCGAACTCGTGGACTTCCTGGAGGCCGGGGAGAAGCCGGTGTTCGTCGGCTTCGGGAGCCTGCGGAAGGGCGAACCGGCCGACCGGGGCAAGATCGTGATGGACGCGATCCGCGCCAGCGGTCACCGCGCGATCGTGGGCACGGGATGGGGTGGGTTGGAGATCACCGATCCTCCGGAGAACGTGCTGGTCCTCGACGAGGTGCCCTACGACTGGCTGTTCCCCAGGGTACGAGCCGCGGTGCACGCGGGCGGTACCGGCACCATGAACGCGGCTCTGGTCGCCGGCGTACCCCAGGTCGCCTGCCCGTTCCACCTGGAACAGTTGTACTGGGCCGACCTGGCCCATTCCCACGGCGTGTCGACTCCTCCGATCCGGCAGAGCAAGTTGGACGTTCCCACCCTGGCGGCCGCGATCCGGCAGGCCACGTCGGACGCGTCCCTGGCGGAGAACGCCAGCAGGCTCGCGGAGAAGCTGCGGGGTGAGGACGGGACGGCGACGGCCGTGCGCGTCCTCGAGCAGGTGCACGCGCGCCACCGGGCGGCGTCCGCCCTCTGATCGTCACGCCTGGACCAGCGATGGTCCAGGCGTTTCTCTCTTCTCCGCCCAGCCGGGTCGAGACCGGAGATGGCTCCCCGCTCCGCTGGGTCGAGATGATCCCACCCGCCTGAGGAGACCTCGCGGGCTCACCGCGACGGCGCCGCCCGCGATCGCCGCATCGAACCTCCGCCGCCATCGCACCTCACCGCGTCACCGCCACGGTCGGTGTGGGTCCCGCCTTCTCACGGCCCTCGGGGTGGATGTCGTGGCCACGAGCGCACCGCGACCGGTACTCCTCCTCCCCTCGAGCGGACCCGCCCGCCCTGATGTCCGTCGTGTCCGGGCGGGGCTTCCGGTCCTCGGGCCAGGGCGCCACGCGCTCGCGACGGCGCCTCCGCCGTTCCGGGGGACCCGCACGAGGGTGACCAGGTGAGGAACGGGCGGCGTGCGGTGCCCCCGCCGCTCGCCCGCTCCTGAACCTCCCGGGGGTGGTCCAGCCGCGCGGTTGGGCGTGCCACCACCGGTACTCGCGGTCACGCCCGAGCAGCCTGCGGGCCTCCCCCATCACTCACCCGATCGAAGGGTTTTCCCGGTCAGAACACGGGTCTGTTTCGTCCGAACGAGACAGTTGTGGGCACCGGAAGCATGAGGGCTGGAGGCCACCGCCGCACCCATACCCTCCTCCCCGGCTTGCGACAAGGATGTACTTTGATCTATAACTACTACAACAAACAGCACGGACCGAGCACACGCAACCCAGCTCGCGGATGTGACGAAGCCCGCGTCGACGTCGGCGCGCGAACCCGAGGAGCGGAACATGTCGTCTGCCCGTGTCACCCGAACCACCCGCCTGGACGCCGCGATCCCCCACCCGTCGGTGGCAGCCGACGCCCTCACCCGCCCGGACTGGGCGGGAGTTCCTCCGACGGAAACGCCCCGGTCCTGGGGCGACCGCAACGCCCTCCTGGAGAACGCCGCCGACGACCTGCACCACTCGGGCGTCCCGGCCGTCCTCATCCACCACCGGGTCGGGGACAACACGGTCAAGGCCCGCAACCGGGGGACGGACACCGCTCCCGCGATCCCCTTCAACGCGCGCTTCCGCATCGGCGGGGCCACCCGGGCGTTCGTCGCCGTCGTCGTCCTCCAGTTGGTGGCGGAACGTCGCCTGACCCTCGACGCGCCGGTGGCGCGTTGGTTGCCCGGCGTCCTGGACGGCACAGACCACGCGGCCGACATCACCGTGCGGCACCTGCTCCAGGAGACCAGCGGTCTCGCGGACTTCCGCCAGGACCTCGACCAACTCCACGACGCCGCCCAGTTCGCCGCCCGCCGTTTCCGCTCCTACCGGCCGGAGCAGTTGGTGGATCTCGCCCTGCGGCACGACGCGGAGTGCGCACCGGGAACCAGGTGGCGGTACCGCGACATCAACTACGTCCTGCTGGGGATGCTCGTGCGCAGGGTGACCGGGAACTCCTGGGACGCCGAGGTCCGGCAGCGGATCATCCGGCGACTGGAACTGACCGGGACCGCCGCCCCCGGCGACTTCCCCTTCGTGATGGGCCCGCACACCGAGAGCTACGACCGGTTCCCCGGTGCGGGAAGCCCGGTGAACACCACGCTGTTCAACCCGTCGTGGGCGGACGCGGCTGGCTCGTTGATCAGCACCACCGACGATCTGGGAAGGTTCTTCCGCGCCCTGCTGGGTGGACGACTGCTCGGGCCGGCGGAGCTGGCGGAAATGCTGCGAACCGTCCCGGCCCGCGCCCCGGGAAGCACCGCCGAGGCCCACTACGGCCTGGGGATCTTCTGGCGGCCGATGGCCCAGGGCGGGGGGTGTTGGGGACACGACGGGAACATTCTCGGCTTCCACCACCACACGGCGGTCACGGAGAACGGTGACAGCGAAGTCGTGATCGCGATGAACGGAGTCGGGGAGCACTCGGAGCGGCTCGCCACCCTCCTCGTGGACACCGTTCTCACATCCCCTGCGCCCCGCTGCTGAGCCGAGCGCCATGACCAGGGCGGTTCCACCGGGGTGTTCCCGGCGGACCCCCTCCGAAATGGCGGCTCCCGCTCATGCTCGGGCACGGGACCTCGTCGTGATCGGCAACGGGTGGATATCGCGCTGGTGCGAGAACGGCGATCCGAACACCTCCACCGGCCCGAGGTGGGGAATTCCCGCTGGTACCGCCATCCCGCCCGCCGGATCAGGCACCGGCACATCGCTTCGGCTGACACCAAAACCCGCTCGAGTTCCGCACCGCGACGTTGCCCGTGCGACTCGGCCGACCGTAGCATCGAAAACCTGCCGCGCGATCGAAGCAACAGATAGGCACTCCCCTTGTT
Source organism: Actinoalloteichus caeruleus (assembly GCF_049311605.1). Lineage (NCBI taxonomy): Bacteria > Bacillati > Actinomycetota > Actinomycetes > Pseudonocardiales > Pseudonocardiaceae > Actinoalloteichus > Actinoalloteichus caeruleus. The sequence continues at coordinate 2,969,471 of NZ_CP186005.1, read as the reverse complement.
CACCAACCTGCTGGAGCAGATCGGCGTCCCGCTCGCGCTGGGTGCGGTCCTGCTTGTGGCTCCCACTCCCATTCTGTCCCGGAAGACGGTGCCCTTCTCCGTTCGAGTCCCACCGGACAGGGTGGACGATCCGGTGATCGTGGAACAACGACGTCTTTACCGAAACCGGCTTTCCGCCGTCGTACTGGTCGTTGTCATCTCCTCGATGGCGCTCGGCCAGGTGGTGGACCCCCGGATCGTGTACGGGCTGACCGGTGTCGCCCTGTTGATGGCGACCGGAGTGGTGTGGCACCAGGCGAGTCGCGCGATCACCACCGCCAAGCGCCGGGATGGCTGGTACGAGGGCCGACGACAGGGCGTGGCGGCGGACACCACACTGCGCACGGACCCGGTCCCCTTCCCGTGGCTCTGGACGTCACCCGCACTGGCTGTCCTTCTCGCGACCACCGTGGTGGGTGTCCTGACGTACCCGACGCTGCCCGACACCTTGGTGATGCCCGCGTCTGGCGGCGTGGACGCGACGACCGAGGTCGGAACCTCGGCCCTGACGGCCTTCGCCCTGGTGCTCCTCCAGGCGGCGCAGACGGGCCTCGTGCTGGGGTTGACCGCCGGGATCCTGCGCTCACGCGGTGACATCGACCCCGCACAGCCGGACACCAGTGCTCGGCGATACCGGCGTTACCTCACCCAGACCAGTCGGGGTCTCGTCCTGGTGCTCGCCGCGCTGAACCTCGTCCTGGGCGGGCTCTCGTGGGTGATGTGGACCGGCAGGCACGACCAGACCACCGTCGTACTGCTCGTCACGGTGGCACCGGCCCTCCTCGCGGTCGCCGTCGTGGGTTTCCTGCTGGTCCGGGTCGGACCGGCCGGCAGCAGGGTTGCCGTCCCCGACCAGCCGGAGGAGGACAGCGGCCTGGTGCAACGGGACGACGACCGCTTCTGGCGAGGGGACATGATGTACTCCAACCGCGAGGACCCGGCGATCCTGGTACCCAGGAGGATGGGTTTCGGCTGGACGTTCAACCTCGCCAACCCGATCACCCGCATCCTGTTCGGCACGGCCATCCTCGGCACGCTCGTCCTGATGGCCTTCGGGGTGATCACGCCCGAGTGGAGGTGACCTCCCCTCCGCGCGAGGTCCACGGCGTCCCCCGTGACCCCTGCCGGGGGCGGCTCCCCATCACGCGGAGCAGCCCCCGGCCACGCGCCGAGGAGCCAGCAGGGGCTCAGCCCTCGCGCCGTTCGGTGGCGCAGGTCTCGACGAGGGACAGCAACCAGCCGTTCATCTCCTCCGCCAACGAGCGGATGGTCTCCGTGCGGTGCAGTTCACCGGAGTAGCCCCAGGTGAACACCAGCCTTCCCTCCTCGACGGCACCCACCACGTCGATCAGGTGAGCCCGCTGCTCGTCCGGGTGGTGGTCGTCCCCGGGGCACTCGATCCGTTGCCGCAGCAGATTGGACGCCGGCTTCCCCTGCCCCTCCACGGCGAACTGCCCGTGGTAGTTGAAGCTGATCCTCGGGCTGTCGTGGGTGGGCAACGTGCCCGGTGACCCGGTGAGGTGGCGCAGGGCACCGTAGCCGACCCCTCGGTCGGGTACCGCGCGGAGTTGGGACTTCACCGCCCGGAGGGTCGCCGACCATCCCTCGTCCTCCGGGAGGCGGAGGGCGACCGGGTGGATCGAGGTGAACCAGCCGACCGTGCGGGAGAGATCGACGTCCTCGAACAGCTCCTCCCGCCCGTGGCTCTCCAGGTTCACCGCCACGCGGTCCCGGCCCGTCCAGCCGCGCAATGTCCGGGCCAGCCCCGCCAACAGCACATCGTTGATCTGGGTGCGGTAGCGACCCGGGACCCGCTGCAACAGCACCGCGGTGTCCCGCTCCGACAGCGACACCGACAGCATCCGCATGGAGCCGGCCGTGTTGTTCCCGCCGGGGTCGTCGACGGGAAGGTCGAGGCAAACCCCGGGGCCGGTCGCTGCCGTCCAGTAGTCCCGCTGGTCGTCGAACCCGCCCCGCCTGGTGTGGTCCGACAGCCGGGCGGCCCACTGCTGGAAGGACGTCGTCTTCGGCCCCAGGTCCACGGGCTTCCCGGCGACCGCCGCGTCGTAGGCTGCGACGAGGTCACCCAGCAGGATGCGCCAGGAGACCCCGTCGACCACCAGGTGGTGCGCGACGACCGCCAGTCGCGCACCGGCATCGTGGTGCACCACCACGACCCGGAACAGCGGCCCGGAGTCCAGGTCGAGAGTGGACTTCGCCGTCGCGACCCGCTCCCGCCACACCTGGTCGAAGTCCTCCCCGACCCCGGGCCGGACGGCCAGCAGCACCTGCTCGACATCCACCTCGGGCAGCACCCGCAGCTGGTGACCGCCGTTCCCGTCCCGCACGGCGACCATGCGCAGCCCGTCGTGCTGGGACAGCAGGGCGCACACCGCGGTGCGCAGCACCGCTAGGTCCACGTCGCCGTCGAGGTCGTAGGCCATCGACATCGTGAAGTGTTCCGGGGACACCGGGTGCCTCTCGAAGAACCAGTCGATCACCGGCGTGGTGTCCACGGGACCGGACACCACGGCCTGGTCCGCGTGGACCCTCAGCGAACCGGGTTCGGGAAGCGCGCTGGCGAGCGCTGCCACCGTCTGGTGCAGGAACATGTCCTTCGAGGACAGCTCCAGGCCGGCCCGCCGAGCCCGGGACACCACCTGGATGCTCAGGATGGAGTCACCCCCCAGCGCGAAGAAGTTGTCCTCCACCCCGACCCGGTCGACACCGAGCACCTCCGACCAGATCTGGCAGAGCGTCCGCTCGGTCTCACCGCTGGGGGCCCGGAAATCCTCGCCGCCCTGGAACTCCGGTGCGGGCAGTGCGGCCCGGTCCGGTTTCCCGTTGGGAGTCAGGGGAAGCGCGTCCAGGACCACCACGGCCGCGGGCACCAGGTACTCGGGCAGTTCGGCGCGGACCGCGTCGCGCAACTCGGCCCCCAGCGTCTCGGTACCGGTTCCCCCGGTCGCTGACGGGACCGCGTAACCCACCAGCCTGCGGACCCCCGGGGTGTCCTCCCGGACCACCACCGCCGCCACGGCCACGGCTGGATGCCGGGCGAGCACCGCTTCCACCTCGCCCGGCTCGATCCGGAAGCCCCTCAGCTTCACCTGGTCGTCGGCTCGGCCGAGGAACTCCAGTTGGCCGTCACGCCTCCAGCGGGCCCGATCGCCAGTTCGGTAGAGGCGACCACCCCGAGCATCGAACGGGTCGGCCACGAACCGGCCCGCCGTCAGGCCAGGACGATCGACGTAGCCCCTGGCCACGCCCGTGCCCGCCGTGTACAGCTCGCCGGGGACACCCGGGGGGACCGGCCGCATCCACCGATCCAGCACGTACACGCGGGTCCCCGCGACAGGTGTGCCGATCGGCAACGGTCTGCCGTCCGACGCCGCGGCGACGTCCACGTCGGCCGTGGTGCTGAACACCGTGTTCTCCGTGGGGCCGTAGGCGTGCAGCAGTCGCAGACCCGGGAACCGGCGAAGCACCCGCAGGCAGTGGTCAGGAGAGACCACGTCGCCGCCCGTGGAGACCTGCCGCAGTCCGGCGAGGATGGACAGGTCGCCGTCGACGACCTCGTGGAACAGGCCGGTGGTCAGCCACAGCGCGGTCACCCCGCGCGCCGCGACGTACTCGCCGAGCTCGGGAAGGGACAGCGGCCCCGGCGGCGGGACCGCCAGCGCAGCCCCGTTGAGCAACGCCCCCCACACCTCCAGGGTCGCCGCGTCGAACGACAGCGGAGCGACCTGGGACACCACGTCCCCGGGCCCGACCGGAAGGTGCTCCGGACGCCAGCACACACGGGCCACCGCCTCATGCGTGGCGAGCGCCCCCTTGGGCCGGCCCGTCGACCCGGAGGTGTAGATCACGTACGCGGCGCGGGACGAGCTGATCGGGGGGACCGACGGCGGTTCGGAGGGTCGCCCCCGCACGGACGCCGCCGTCGCCGGGTCGTCGAGAACGGTCGCCGAAACCCCACCCGGCACCCGGTCCCGGAGGTCGGCTGTCGTGAGCACGAGTGCGGCGCCGCTGTCGGACACCAGGAACTCCACGCGGGATGGCGGGTAGGTCGGGTCCACCGGGACGTAGTAGCCGCCGGCGCGCAGAACGGCGAGCATCGCCACCACGGCGAGCGGTCCACGGGGAAGCAGCACCGCCACCGGGGTCTCCGCCGCCACCCCCCGGTCCACCAGCGCGTGGGCCAACTGGTTCGCACGTGCGTCCAGCTCTCCGTAGGACCAGGCCACTCCCTCCCCGACGACCGCGAGCGCCGAGGGGTCCGACGCGACGGACGCCGCGAACAGGTCGACCAACGACCCCGACGGCAGGGAACGGGTGGTCTGGTTCCACCGGTCGAGGACCCGGACCAGGTCCTCGCGATCCCCGGAGTCGACGCCGACCAGCGGAACATCCGGCGTGTCCGTCACGGCCTCGGCCAGGCGCACCCAGTCCCTCGCCCAACCCCGCACCGTCTCCCCGTCGAACAGGTCGGTGCTGTGCTCGAGGGCGGCGACCAGCCCGGACGGGGTCTCGACGAACTCGAGGGTGATGTCGAACTGGGCGGCAGTCCTGGGCAGCGGGTGGTCCTCGACCACGAGGTCCGGGAGGTCGAGATCGGACAGGGGAGCGTTCTGGAGCACCACCATCGCCTGGACCAGCGGCGTCCGGCTGGTGTCCCGTTCCGGTGCCAGCTCGTCGATCAACCGGCTGAAGGGTACGTCCTGGTGGGCGAAGGCCCCCAGCACGGTCTCCCGCACCTCGGCGAGGAACTCCGTGAAGGACAGCCGTTCCCGAACACGGGTCCTCAGCACGACGGTGTTGACGAAGAACCCGACGAGGCCCTCCAGCTCCGCCCGGTCCCGGCCCGAGGTGGCGGTGCCGACGGCGATGTCGGTCTGTCCGCTGTGCCTGGAGAACACCAGGGCGGTGATCGCGGTCAGGCTCATGAACAGGGTCGCGTCGTCCCGGACCGAGCGGAGCTTGTCGGTGAGCGCGGCCGGCACGGAGAAGGTGTGGACCGCACCCGATGTGGTCCGCACCGCCGGGCGGGGACGATCGGTGGGCAGGTCGAGCGGGGAGATGTCCGCGAGCCGCTCCCGCCAGTAGGCCAGCTGCCCGGCGAGCGAGTCGCGGGAGAGCCGGTCCCGTTGCCACTGGGCGAAGTCGCCGTACTGGATCGGGAGCACGGGCAGCTCGTCCTCGGTCCCCTGGTGGACCGCACGGTAGGAGGCGGCGAGCTCCCGCAGGAACACCCCCATCGACCAGCCGTCGGTGACGATGTGGTGCATGGCCAGGACCAGCACCCACTCCCGGCTTCCGACCCGCAGCGCGGTGGGCCGCAGCAGGGGCCCGCTGGCGAGGTCGAACGGCGCGGTGGCCAGCTCGCGGACGGCCTTGTCGACCACGTCCGGGGAGGCGCCGCACAGGTCGACCTCGTCGAGGACCACCTCTCGGGCCGGGCCGACGACCTGCGTCCCCTCGCCGTCCTGGGTGACGAACGTGGTCCGCAGGATCTCGTGGCGCTCCACCAGCCTGGTGAGCGCGGCGCGCAAGGCCGACAGGTCGAGTTCGCCGAGGAGGCGCAGACCGATGCCGGTGTTGTGCTCCACGGACCCCGGAGCGAACTCGTCGAGGAACCACAACCGCTGCTGGGCCGGCGACAACGGCAGCGGACCGGAGCGGTCGACCCGTTCGATGCGTTCCTCCACCGGTTCCTCGGCAGGCTGCTCCAAGATCCGTGCCAGGCCGCGCACGGTCGGGTGGTCGAACATCGCACGGGGCGACAGCCTGAGGTTGAGCGCGTCCTGGATGCGGGAGACCGCGCGCAGGGTGGAGATGGAATCGCCACCGAGGGCGAAGAAGTTGTCGGTGGCACCCACCTCCTCGAGCCCGAGGACCTCCGACCAGATCCCGCAGAGGACACGTTCGACCTCAGTCGTCGGAGCGACCGAGCCCGTCGCCTCCGAGAAGGTCGGCGCGGGCAGCGCACCCCGGTCCACCTTCCCGGTCGGGAGCAGTGGGAGTTCGTCGAGCACGACGACCGCCGAGGGAACCAAGTGGTCGGGCAACCGCTCCGCGAGGTACCCGCGCAGGCCCGGCCCTGAGGGGCACGCCGCCGCGGAGGGCACGGCGTACCCAACGAGCTGTCGGTGGCCGGGCTGGTCCTCGCGCACCACCACCGACGCGGCCGACACGTCGGGGTGGCCGGCCAACGCGTGTTCGACCTCGCCGGGTTCGATGCGGAAACCGCGCAACTTCACCTGGTTGTCAGCCCGCCCCACGAACTCGAGCCGGCCGTCGGCTCGCCACCGCACGATGTCGCCGGTTCGGTAGAGCCGAGTGCCGGACGTGCCGAAGGGGTTGGCCACGAAGCGGTCGGCGGTCAGGGCCGGCCTGTTCAGGTAGCCACGCGCGACCCCGTCGCCCGAGACGTACAGCTCGGCGGGAACGCCAACGGGAGCCAGCCGCAGCGCGGAGTCCAGCAGGTAGACGCGCGTGTTCGGGGTTGGTGCCCCCATGTCCGGGACGCCGTCCGGCTCGTGCGGCAGGAGTCCTATGCTCGCCGACACCGTCGTCTCCGTGGGGCCGTAGCAGTTCACGAAGGACACGCCGGCGACCTGCCACCGGCGCACGAGGTCAGCGCCGACCGCCTCGCCGCCCGTCGCGACGACCCGCAGCGCACCGGCACCATCAGGATCCACGGTCGCCAGCGCCGTAACGGGAATCATCGCGTGAGTGATGGACCGGTCCCCCAGGAGCGTGGTCAGCTCGGCGCCCAGCGGCGGGTTTGGCGGGGCCAGCACCAGGGCGGCCCCGGAGGTCAGGGTCATCAGCAGGTCAGCGACGGACACGTCAAAGCTGGGAGCGACGAACTGAAGGACTCGGGACGTGCCGTCCAGGCGCAGGGTCTCCACATGCGCGGCCGCCAAGCTCGCCAGCCCCTGGTGGGTGACGACGACGCCCTTGGGCTGGCCGGTGGAACCGGAGGTGTAGGTCACGTACGCCGAGGTCCGGAACGACAAGGGCGTCTCCGGAACGGTGTTCGGTACCTCGGTGCCGGGCTCGGACCGGATCGCGTCGACGGTCACCACGCGATCGGCCACCGCCGACGGCACGTCCAGGTCGGGGGACGTCCCGGTGATCACGAGGCGTGGTGCGCTGTCCGTGAGGAGGAAGTCGATCCGTTCCCGAGGCTGGGTGGGGTCGACGGGCACGAACGCGCCTCCGGCGTGCCACACCGCCAGCGATGCGAGCACCAGGTCCACCGACCGGGGAAGCAGGAGCGCCACCCGACACTCGGGTCCGACGCCGCGGGCCCGGAGGTGGTGCGCCAGTCGACGGGAACGGCTGTCGAGTTCCGCGTACGTGAGGGTGAGGTCTCCGTCGTGCACGGCGGTCGCTTCCGGGGTTCGCCTGGCCTGCTCGGAGATCATCGCCACGACCGGGAGCCCGGTCAGCGCGGGTCGGTCCGTTCCGCTCCACTCCGCGAGCCGTCGACGGTCCACCTCGGAGTGGACGTCCAGCTCGGACACCCGCCCCTCTGGAGTGGCCGTGAGGTTGGTGAGCGCCCGGACGAGCCGCTCGGCCAGCCGTCGCGCGGTGGCAGCCCGGAAGAGCGCGGAGTCGTACGCGAGAAGGAGCTGGACGTCATCCGGTTTCGCCGAGGCGACCAGGGTGAGGGGGTAGTTCGTCGTCTCGACGGTGCTGACCTGGTCGATGCTCAGCCCGTGCCGCGACGCGGTCCGCTCGTCCAGCGGGTAGTTCTCGAAAATGATCAGACTGTCGAACAGCGACACCCCCGCCGGCACCTCGGTGGGGATCTCGGTCAACGCCACGTGGTCATGCGCCCGCGCCTCGGCCTGCCCGGCCTGCACCGACCGCACCCACGACCCCACCGACCGGTCCTCGTCCACGCGGATGCGCACCGGCAGCGTGTTGATGAACAACCCGAGGATGTCCTCCGCCCCGGGCAGGTCCGCCGGCCGACCCGACACCGTCGCCCCGAACACGACCTCCGAGGTGCCCGCGTGCCGGGACAGCAGCAGGGCCCACGCGGCCTGCACCACCGCGTTCACCGTGACCTGGTGGGAACGGGCGAAGGACAGCACCCGCTCCGATTCCCGGGGTGTCAGTTCCACCGGAATCCGGGCCACCGACTGGGATCGGTGCGCCCGCTCGGGTGCCCGGTCGTAGGGCAGGGGGGTGGGCTCGTCGAACCCAGCCAGTGTCCGACGCCAGAAGTCCAGCGACTCGCCCCGGTCCCGGGCCACCAGCCACTCCACGTAGTCCCGGTAGGGCCGGCGCGGCCGGCCGGTGGGAGCGCCCGGCGTCGCGTCCGGTGCGGCCCCGGGGGTTCCCTGGGTGCCTGGGGTGGCCGCGGATCCGCTGCCCGCCAGGTCGTGCGCCGTACGGTCCGCGTGCAGCCGGCTGTGCTCCGCGAACACGTCTGCCAGGAACTGGAACATGCTCCATCCGTCGAGGAGCAGGTGGTGGAAAGTCCACACCACCCGCACCCGACCCGCACCCTCCCGAGCCAGGAACAACCGCATCAACGGAGCCACCCCCACATCCAGGCCCCGCTCCCGGTCCACCACCAGGAACTCCGCCAACACCTCCGCCCGCCGCTCCTCAGCCAACCCCGACCAATCCACCACCGTCACCGGCACCCGCACCACCCGATGCACCACCTGCACCGGCTCAGCCACCCCCTCCCACACCACCGACACCCGCAACGCATCCGACCCCGCCACCACCCGCTGCCATGCCCGACCCAACACCTCCGGATCAGCCACCCCCTCCACCACACAACTGAACTGCTCCACATACGCCCCCGACCCCGGATCCGCCACCGCGTGGAACACCATCCCCGCCTGCAACGGCGTCAACGGATACACATCCGCCACCCCACCACCACGCCCAACACCCGCGACCACCTCAGAGGTCTCCACGGTATCGAGCAGGTGATCCACCCCCGCCTGGTCCAACGCCACCAACGGGAAGTCCGACGGACTGGCACCCCCCACCCCCGGCCGCCGGCAGTGCCCCACGAACTCCCGCAACCCCTCCACCACCGCCCGGGCCAACCCCACCACCGTGGCCCGCTCGAACACCCCCGTGGAATACCACCAACTGAACCGCAACCGGCCCTGCACCACCCCACCCACCACATCCAGCAGATACGCCCGTTCCTCACCCGGGGCGTGCTCCCGACCCCCCACCTCCACCGGAACCCCGAACAAGGAACCACCGTCCTGATCGGTATCGAGGTGGAACACCCCGTGGTAGTTCACGCTCACCCCCGGCACCGGCTGCCCCACCAGCTCCGCCGCCCCACCGGTGTACCGCAACGCCTGATAACCCACGCCCCGGTCCGGGACCGCCCGCAACGCCTCCTTCACACCCAACACCGTGGCTGCCCAGCCCTGCCCGGTCTCCTGGAGCACCACCGGGTAGACCGAGGTGAACCAGCCCACCGTCCGGGACAGGTCCACCCCCTCGAACAACTCCTCCCGACCATGCCCCTCCAGGGCCACCGCTACCCGGTCCCGACCCGCCCACCGGGTCAGTACCCGACCCACCACGGCCAGCAGCACGTCGTTGACCTGGGTCCGGTACACCGCGGGGACCTCCGAGAGCACCGCCCGGGTGGTCTCGGTGTCCAGTTCCACCTCGACCCGGTCCTGGTGTTCCACGGTGTTGGGACCCCCGGGGTGGTCCACCGGGATCTCCACCACACCCGGGTCCGACAGCAGGGTGGTCCAGTAGTCGAGTTGGTCGGTGAACCCCCCGGACCGAGTGTGTTCGGCCAGCCGGGCCGTCCACTGGCCCATCGAGGAGGTCCGTTCCCCCAGGTCCACCGGGTTCCCGGTGCGGGCCTGGTGGTAGGCGGTGTCGAGGTCGGAGAGCAGGACCCGCCAGGACACCCCGTCCACCACCGCGTGATGCGCTACCAGCGCTACCCGCCAGCCCCGCGGGGTCCGGGCCAGTACGACCCGCAGCAGTGGGCCGGTGGCCAGGTCCATTCCCGACTGGGCGGTGGTCACCGTGTCCTGCCATGCCTGTTCGGGATCGGTCACCCCGACGGTGTTCACGACCTCGAGGACGGAGGCGGCCTCGAGGTCGGGGAGGATCCGCGGGGCCCAGGCCCCCTGGGGGTCCCGGTCGATCACCAGGCGCAGCGCGTCGTGCTGGGTCAACACCGCGGTCACCGCTGTCTGGAACGCGGCCAGGTCCAGGCTCTCGGGCAGGTCGAACGCGGTCGACATCGCGAAGTGGTGCGGGGCCACCGGGTGGGTTTGCAGGAACCAGGACAGCACCGGGGTTGGTTCCACCGGGCCCGACACCGGACCCCGTGGCACCGGTGTGGTGTCCTCCTCGGGTGCCAGGTCCAGGCCGGCCGCGAGGTCGGTGATGGTCTGGCGTTGGAACATGTCCCGGGTGGAGAGGGTGGACAGGCCGGCGCGACGGGCCCTGGAGACGACCTGGATGCTCAGGATCGAGTCGCCACCCAGCTCGAAGAAGTTGTCGGTCACCCCGACCCGGTCCAACCGCAGTACCTCAGCCCACACCTCGCACAGCACCTGCTCCACCTCGGTGCGGGGTGCCACGTAGCCCTGGGAGGGCTGGAACTCCGGGGCTGGTAACGCCGCCCGGTCGACCTTGCCGTTACCCGTCAGGGGCAAGGCCTCGAGCACCACCACCGCCGCCGGCACCAGGTACTCCGGCAGGAACCGGCGCAGAGCGTCCCGCAACACCTCCGGAGCGGGCACGGCCCCGTCCTCCGGCACCACGTAACCCACCAGACGCCGCGCCCCCGGGGTGTCCTCCCGGACCACCACCACCGCCCGCGCCACACCCGACTGCCCCACCAACGCGGCCTCGACCTCACCCGGCTCGATGCGGAACCCCCGCACCTTCACCTGATCGTCGGACCGCCCCACGAACTCGAGGACCCCGTCCGGCAACCACCGGACCAAGTCGCCGGTCCGGTACGCGCGTGTCCCTTCGGGCCCGAAGGGGTCCGCGACGAACCGGGAGCTGGTCAGTGCGGCCCGACCGGAATAGCCCCGGGCCACCCCGGCTCCCCCCAGGTAGAGCTCTCCCACCGCGCCCACCGGAACGGGACGAAGAGCGTTGTCCAGCACCACCACTCGGACCCCGTCCATACCGGTGCCCAGGGGGACCCTGCCTTCGGAGACCTCGGCCCCGGGCTCGCCGCAGACGGCGAACGTCGTCGTCTCGGTCGGGCCGTACACGTGCACGAAGCGGGTCTCCGGGCAAACCTGGCGCACCCGGGACCAGACGGAGGGGACGGCGGCTTCGCCACCGGTCCACACCTGTCCCAGCCCGGCCCACACCGCCGGGTCCTGGGTGGACAGCAGGGTGAACAGGGCGGTGGTGACGAAGACCGCTGACACGCCGTGGTCCTCGACCATTCGCCGCAGCAGCGCGGCGTCGAGGTCGTCGGGCGGTGCGGCCACAACGCTGCCGCCACCCAACAGCGGAACCCAGATCTCGTACACGGCGGCGTCGAAGGAGTGCGGGGAATGGAACAACACCCGCTCGTGCGCGGGATCCCACCACCGGTGGTCCGCCGCCAGGGTGAGGATGTCGGCGTGGGTGACCACCACGCCCTTCGGCGTCCCGGTGGAACCCGAGGTGTACATGACGTAGGCCGCGGCGGCCGCTGGCACGGAGACCTGGTGAGGACCGCCATCGCCGGTGACGTCCACCGGATCGGTGTCGACCAGCGCGAGTTCGGCCGGCAGCCGATCGTGGTGGGACGGCTCGGCCACCGCGTGCCGGACGCCGAGGTCCGCGCACATCCAGGCCACCCGCTCCGGAGGAGTCGCGGGGTGCACGGGCACGAAGGCCGCTCCGGCGCGTAGGACTCCGAGCCACACCGCGACCACAGCCGGTCCCCTGTCGACCGCGACGAGGACCGGTGTCTCCGGCCCTGCTCCGGTCCGGGCCAGGGCGGCCGCGACTCTCCCGGACCACTCCCAGATCCGGGCGTAGCTGTGGTCACCGCTGTCGTCCCGCACGGCCAGCGCGTCAGGATGGCGCTCGACGCGAGCCGCGAACCTGTCCACCACCGACCCGACGACCTCCTCGGTGGTGGTCTGCTTCGGTGGCAGGAGCAGCCGCCGGTCCGCCGCGTCGAGCAGGTCGACGCGGCGCAGCGGCGCGGCGGGGTCCGCCGTGACCTGGTCGGCCACTCTCAGCCACAGCCGACCCAGTCGGGCGACGGTCGTCTCGTCGAACAGGTTCGCGTCGTACTCCACGGAGACGACCAGTCCCCCGTCGTGCTCGACGAAGCTGAGGGTCAGGTCGAACGGGCTGGCCTCCCTGATGACGGGCACCTCGTCGACGCGCAGGCCCGGTAGCTCGAATGGCTCGGCCGGAGCGTTCTGCAGTGCGATCACCACGCGGACGACCGAGGTGTCGTCCGCAGCCCGGTCGAAACCGAGTTCGTCGACGAGCCGGCCGAAGGGCACCTCCTGGTGGGCGAACGCCCCCAGCACCGTCTCCCGCACCTCGGCCAGGAACTCGACGAACGACCGCCGCTCATCGATCCGCGACCGCAGCACCAGGGTGTTGACGAAGAACCCCACCAGGTCCTCCACCTCGGCCCGGTCCCGACCCGAGGTCACCGTCCCCACCGCCACGTCATCCTGACCGGCGTACCGCCCGAACAACACCTGCGACACCGCCGTCAACGCCATGAACAGGCTCGCGCCGTTGCGGCGCCCGTGCGTCCGCAACGCGTCGGTGAGCGCGGCCGGTACCTCGAAGGTGTGCAGTGAACCGGCGGAGGTGTCAGCGGCGCCGCGCGGCCGGTCCGTCGGTAGTTCCAACGGGGTCATGCCAGCGAGTTGGGAACGCCAGTAGGTGATCTGCGGTTCGAGCACTGAGCTCGTCAGCGCCTCGCGCTGCCAGCGGGCGAAGTCGGCGTACTGGATCCGGGGTGCCGGCAGCACGACCGCCCTCCCCTCGACACCGGCCGTGTAGGCGGCGGCGAGTTCCCGGGTGATGACGCCCATGGACCAGCCGTCCGTGACGATGTGGTGCAGGGAGAGCACGAGCAGGTGGCTGTCCGCTGCCTCCCTGATCAGGAGAGCTCGCACCAGCGGACCCGTCGCCAGGTCGAACGGCGCCGTGCCCTCCTGCCGGAGCAGTCGGGCGACCTCACCGGTCCGGTCGTCCGTGGTCGCGCCCGAGACGTCGACGAAGCGACGCGGCAACGTCATCTCCGTGGCGGGGAGCTGGACCCCGTGTCCGTCCACCGCGTGGAAGGTGGTGCGCAGCGACTCGTGACGCTCCACGACGAGGTCGAAGGCACCCCACAGCGCCTCCGAGTCCAGTGAGCCGGTGAGGCGGAGTGCTCCGGTGACCGTGTACTCGGCTCCTCCTGGCGACAGCTGGTCCAGGAACCACAGCCGTTCCTGGGCGAAGGAGAGCGGCAGGGGCTCGGAACGGTCGGCCGGCGCGATGGCGTCGGCTACCGGGAGCTGGGGCAGGTGTCCGTCAACAGCTCGGGCCAGTTCCGCGACGGTGGGGCCGTCGAACAGCACGCGCGGTGACAGGTCGGCCCCCAAACGAGATCGCACGCGGCTGAGGACTCGGAGACTGGAGATCGAGTCACCGCCGAGGTCGAAGAAGTCGTCGGTCACGCCGATCTCGCCGGTGTCGAGGATGTCGCTCCAGATCTCGCACAGCACGCGCTCGACTTCGGTGCTGGGGGCGACCCGGGTCCGGTCGTCCTCCTGGGTCGGGCGGGGAAGGGCCGCGCGGTCGAGCTTGCCGTTCCCGGTGATGGGTAGGGCGTCGAGGGGGACGAGGGCGGAGGGCACCATGTGCTCCGGCAGCGAACCGCGCAGCTGGTCGCGGAGCTCGGCGGACGTGGGGCAGACACCGGTGGTGGGGACGAAGTAGGCGACAAGGCGAGGGTGCCCGGGGGTGTCCTCCCGGACGACCACCACCGCCTGCGCCACTCCCGGGTGCTCTCCCAACCGGGCGGCGACCTCCCCCGGCTCGATCCGGAACCCCCGCACCTTCACCTGCTCATCCGCCCGACCCACGTACGACAGGCGCCCCTGACCATCCACCCGGGCCAAGTCCCCAGTCCGGTACATCCGCCGGCCATCCCCAGCGAACGGATCGGCCACGAACCGCGACGCCGTCAACCCCGCACGACCCGCATACCCCTGCGCCACCCCCGCACCCGCCACGTACATCTCCCCCACCACCCCCGGAGGAACCGGACGCAACCCACCGGCACGGTCCAGCACGTACACCCGCCACCCCGGCACCGCGTGCCCGATCACCCCAGCCGACCCCTCGACCAGATCGACCTCCGCACCGTTCTCCCCCTTCCCGGTCGGGTTGAGGGGGTGCGCGGTGACATGCACCGTGGTCTCGGTGATCCCGTACATGTTCACCAACACCGGTGTGTCCGGGTGCCGGGCCAACCACGGCCGCACCCGGGACACCTCCAACGCCTCCCCACCAAAGACCACCCACCGCAGGCACAACTCCCGCCCCAACCCGGGGTTCTCCGCCTCGGCCCGCACGAACTGCTCGAACGCCGAGGGTGTCTGGTTGAGCACCGTCACCCGCTGGGCCACCACCAGCTCCAGGAACTCCCCCGGACTGCGGGACACCTCCCAGGGCACCACCACCAACCGGCCCCCGAACGCCAACGCGCCCCACATCTCCCACACCGAGAAGTCGAAGGCCACCGAGTGGAACAACGTCCACACGTCCCCGGCGTCGAAGCCGTACCGGTCCTGGGTCCCGGTCAGCAGTGACACCACGCCGCGGTGCGGTACCGCCACGCCCTTCGGCCGTCCGGTCGACCCGGACGTGTAGATCACGTAGGCCACCGCCTCGGCGGGCACCACCACCTCCGGTCGCCCGGGTTCGTACCCCGAGAAGTCCGTGCGGTCCAGTTCCACCACCGGCACCCCGGACACCGCCCCCGGGAGAGCACCAGCGGTCTCCGAGACGGTCACCACCGTGGAGGCCCCGCTGTCGGTCAGGGTGTAGGCGATCCGCTCCGCCGGGTAGTTCGGGTCCACCGGCACGTACGCCGCCCCGGCCGCGAGCACACCCAGCACCCCTACCACCAGGTCGGTGGTGCGGGGCAGCAGCAACGCCACCCGCGCTCCCGGGGTCACGCCCCTGGCCCGCAGGTGCGCCGCCAGGCGGTAGGCCCGCCCGGCCAGTTCCCCGTAGGTCACCGTCGTGTCCTGGAAGGACACCGCCACCGCCTCGGGACGCTCCCGGACCTGACGATCGAACAACTCCACCAACGAGCCGCCGGGAACCTCCCGCGCCGCCCGATCGACGTCCGACTCCCAAGCCTGGCTCAGCCGGTTCCGCTCCTCGTCACTGATCAGGGGGATGTCGCGGAGGGGGCGGTCAGCGGCCCCGACCACCCGCTCGGCCAACTCCCCCCACCACCGCCCGAACCGCTCCACCGTGCCCGCATCGAACAACGCCGTCCCGTACTCCACCGTCCCCACCAGACCACCACCCGCCTCCACCGAACGCTCCCGGAAATGCACCGCCAGATCGAACTGCGCCGCCTGCCGGGGCACCACCCGATCCGACACCACCACCCCCGGCACCCCCGCATCCCACTCCCCCACCGCGTTCTGCAACACCACCACCACCTGCACCACCGGCGTCCGCGAGGCATCCCGCACCGGAGCCACCGCCTCGATCACCCGATCGAACGGCACCCAGTCCCACGCGAACGCCTCCACCACCCCATCCCGCACCCCCGCCAGGAACTCCACGAACGATTCCCGCTCATCCACCCGCGACCGCAACGCCACGGTGTTCACGAAGAACCCGACCAGATCCGCCACCTCGGCCCGGTCCCGACCCGAGGTCACCGTGCCCACCACCACATCGTCCTGCCCCGACCACCGGGACAACACCACCTGCGTCACCGCCGTCAACACCATGAACACCGTCGCCGAACACTCCCGGCCCACCGCCCGCAACCCCGCCACCACCGGCTCGGGCACCACGAACTCGGTCACCGCCCCAGCGGTGTCCCGCACCGGCGGCCGGGGACGGTCGGTGGGCAACTCCACCGGCGCCACCCCCGCCAACCGCTCCCGCCAGTAGTCCACCCCGGCCTCCACCCGAACCGGGCTCAACCACTCCCGCTGCCACAACACCCAGTCCGGGTACTGCACCGGCAACACCGGCAACACCGGCTCCTCACCAGCGAGCAGGGCCGTGTAGGCGGTCAGGACCTCCCGGACCAGCACCCCCATCGACCAGGCATCCCCGATGATGTGGTGCATCGAGACCATCAACACGTGCTCGTCGGGACCGGTATGGACCAACAGGACCCGCCACAACGGCCCGGTGGTCAACTCCCACGGGGCGCTGGTCTCGGCCCGCAGCACCTGGTCGACCTCCCCACCGGTGGCGGTGACCTCCCGCACGCCCACCGGCAGGTGGGGGTGGATCCGGGTCTGCCCGGCGCCGTCGCCGGGTTCGAGGGTGCCCCGCAGCACCTCATGCCGCTGGCTGACCACACCGAACGCGGCACGCAGGACGCTGGTGTCGAGGGGGCCTCGCAGGTGCAGACCGGTGGCCAGGACGTACTCGACGCTGTCGGGGGTGAACCCGGCCACGAACCACAGGCGCTGCTGGGCCGGGGACAAGGGCACCACCGCCTCGGAGTCGGCACGGGGCAGCAGTGGGGGTTGGGCTACCTCCCCGAGACCGGCCACGACCTCGGCCAACCCGGCCACGGTGGGGTGCTCGAACACCGCCCGCACCGGCAACTCCACCGACAACACCGACCGCACCCGACTGGTCAGACGGGTCGCCAACAACGAATGCCCACCCAGGGCGAAGAAGTCTTGCCCCCGTCCCACCTCCAGCACGCCGAGCACCTCGGTGAAGACCTCGGCCAGGGCCCGTTCCACAGCACCGCGAGGAGGTTCGCCCTCCCCTTCCCCGGTGAACTCCGGTGCCGGTAACGCCCGCCGGTCCACCTTGCCGTTCCCGGTCACCGGCAACGACTCCACCACCACCACAACCGAGGGCACCATGTACTCCGGCAACACCCGCCCCACCGACGCACGCACCCCCACCACGTCCACCTCCGCCCCACCAGCGGGCACCACATAAGCCACCAACCGGTCCACACCACCCCCGTCAGCCCGCACCACCACCACCGCCGAGGCCACCCCCGCGACCCCGGCCAGCACCGCCTCGATCTCCGCCGGCTCGATCCGATGCCCCCGCACCTTCACCTGGTCATCAGCCCGGCCCACGAACTCCAACACACCCGACCGGGACCACCGCACCACGTCCCCGGTCCGGTACACCCGCCCACCCACCAGCGAGAACGGATCGGCCACGAACCGGGACGCGGTCAACCCCGCACGCCCCGCATACCCCCGAGCCACCCCGGCACCAGCGATGTAGAGCTCCCCGGGCACCCCCGGCGGTACCGGGCGCAACCCGGCGTCCAGGACATACACCCGGGTGCCGCCCACCGGTGTGCCGATCACCACCGGCCCGGCACCGTCCACCACCGCGGTGGTGGACCACACCGTGGTCTCGGTCGGCCCGTACAGGTTGAGCACCCCAGCCGGGCCGGCGACCCCGGTCATCGTGGCCGCCACCTCGACGGGCAGGGCCTCGCCCCCCACGAGCATCCGCACCCCGGACAGGGCGGTACCGGTCTCGGCCAGCACCGACCGCCACCAGGTCGGGGTGGCCTGCAGCAGGGTGATCCCGTGGTCGGTGACCAGGCGGGTGACCGCGGCGGGGTCGGTGACCTCCTCCCGGGTGGCCAGGACCACCCGGGCGCCGTGCAGCAGGGGGAGGAACAGTTCCAGGCCGGCGATGTCGAAGGAGATCGTGGTCACCGCCAACCACCGGTCGGACGGGGTGATCCCGACCCGGGTGGTCATGGTGGTCAGGAAGGTGACCAGGTTGCCGTGGGAGACGACCACGCCTTTGGGGCGGCCGGTGGACCCGGAGGTGTAGAGCACGTACAACGCCTGCTCGGGGCAGGTGAACACCACCGGAGCCGGAGCCTGAGCGGCCAACCGGCGCTCGACCTCGGGGTCGTCGAGCACCAGCACGGGGTGTTCACCGGGCACGCGGTCGGCCAGTGCTGCCTCGGTCAGGACGAACAGGACACGACTATCGGTGAGGACGTATCCGGTGCGCTCGGCCGGGTGTTCGGGGTCGACCGGGACGTACACGCCACCGGCACGCGCCACCGCTATCAACGCCACCACCAGCTCCACCGACCGGGACAGGCAGATCCCGACCCGGGACTCCACACCCACACCCCGTGCCGCCAGGTACCCGGCCAACCGCGCTGACCGTTCCTCCAGCTCCGCGTAGGTCACCGCGCCCTCGGTGTCGACCACCGCCACCGCTTCCGGTGTCCGTGCCGCCTGCGCGGAGACCAACCCGGCCACCGACACCGGGGGCACCGCCAGCTCGGTGTCGTTCCACCCCCGCACCACCAACTCCCGCTCCGGAGAATCCAGCAGCTCAACGGAGCGGAGTGGACGCTCGGGGTGGCTCGCCATCCGCTGGGCCAGCACCAGCCAGTGCCGAACCAGCCGTTCGACCGTCTCGGGCTGGAAGAGGTCGGTGCTGTACTCGACGGCGCCCTGGAGACCGCTGTCCGCCTCCTGGAAGTACAGCGTCAGGTCGAACTGGGCGGTGTCCCGGGGCAGGGGGTAGTCGCCTACCTCGAGGCCGGGAAGCCGCGCGGGTTCGGCGGGCGTGTTCTGGAGGATGAGCATGGCCTGCACCAGCGGGGTGCGGCTGGTGTCCCGCGCCGGGGACAGCTCGTCGATCAGGCGGCTGAACGGAACGTCCTGGTTCTCCAGAGCCCCCAGAACTGTTTCCCGGACGTCCTCGAGGTACTGGGCGACCGACGCCGTCGGCTCGATCCGGGTGCGGAGGACGAGGGTGTTCACGAAGAACCCGACCAGGTCCTCCACCTGCGCGCTCTGCTCCCGCCCCGACACCGCCGTGCCCAGCACGACATCGTCCTGACCGCTGTACCGGGACAACAACAGCTGCGTCACCGCCGTCAACGCCATGAACAGCGTGGCGCCCCGCGACTGGGCCAGCTCGTGGAGCGTGCCCGTGAGCGCGGCGGGCACCGTGAAGCGGTGCACCGCTCCCGCCGAGGTCCGCACGGGGGGTCGTGGGTGGTCGGTGGGCAACTCCAACACCGGAACACCAGCCAACCGCTCCCGCCAGTACCCCACCTGCCCCGCCAACACCTCACCCGAGAACAACTCCCGCTGCCACACCGCGAAATCCGCATACCCCACCGGCAACTCCGACCACGACCCCGCGCCACCCGCGACCGCCGCCGCGTACCCCTCCCCGAACTCCCGCACCACCACACCCATCGACCACCCATCCGTCACCAGGTGGTGCATCACCCACACCAGCACATGCGACTCCGGTGACTCCCGCACCACCACCACCCGCACCACCGGACCCGACCGCAGATCGAACGGTTGCCCCACCACATCCGCGACCACCCGATCCCGCTCCGCCCCCGGATCCACCGCACCCGAGACATCCACCCACCCCACCACGACCGGCGCCTCCTCCACCGGCACCACCCGCTGCACTCCCTGCCCGTCCACGGTGTCGAACACCGACCGCAACACCCCGTGCCGGGTCACCACCCCGGCCACCGCCGCCCGCACCGCCCCCAGATCCACCGGCCCGACCAACCGCAACCCGAACCCGGTGTGGTACTCCACCCCGGTCGGGTCGAACTCGTGCAGGAACCACAACCGCTGCTGGGCCGAGGACAACGGCACCCACTGCCCCTCCCGCACCACGGGGGTGATCGGCGGGAGCCGCCGCTGCCGGGCCCGTACCACCCGCACGGCCAGACCAGCCACTGTCGGGGCGGTGAACACCTCCCGCACCGAGACCACCACGCCCAGCACCGCCCGGATCCGGGCGACCAGGCGGGTAGCGATCAGCGAGTGCCCACCCAGGGTGAAGAAGTCGTCGTGGACCCCGACCCGGTCCAGTCCCAGCACCTCCTGCCACACCTGGCACAACCGGGCCTCGACCACCGACCGGGGACCCACATACCCCACCCCCGACTCCCACACCGGTTCGGGCAACCCCGCCCGATCCACCTTCCCCGACGCCGTCACCGGCCACACCGGCACCACCATCACCACCGAAGGCACCATGTACTCCGGTACCCGACCCCCGACGAACTCCCGCACCCCGGCACCGGTGACCGCACCGGTCACATACCCCACGATCCGATCCGTCCCCGTGGTATCGGTGTGCACCACCACCACCGCCTGCTCCACCCCGGGGCAGGACCGCAACACCGCCTCGATCTCCCCCAACTCGATCCGGAAACCCCGCAGCACCACCTGCGCGTCCGACCGCCCCAGGTGCTCCACCCGCCCCCACCGGTCCCACCGGGCCACGTCCCCGGTCCGGTACAACCGGTCCCCTGCCCGGGAGAACGGATCGGCCACGAACCGGTGCGCGGTCACCCCCGGCCGGTCGATATAGCCCCGGGCCAGACCAGCACCGGCCACGTACACCTCACCAGGGACCCCCACCGGCACCGGACGCAGACCGGCATCGAGGATGTGGACCCGGGTCCCGCTGATCGGGGTACCCACCAGCACCGGAAGCCCGGTGACCTCCTGGGCCAGGCTGTCCGCGGCCACCTCGGACGCCCCGTAGAGGTTGAGCAACCGGGCACCGGGCAGCAGGGCAGTGAAACGAGTGGCCACGGTAGCGGGCAGGGGTTCCCCGCTGGAGACCCAACAGGACACCGACGCGACGGCTTCCGGGTCAGCGGCGATGACGTCCAGCACCACCGCGAGCAGGCTGGGCACCATCGTGACCCGTTCCACCCGGTGGGCCCGGACCAACCCGACCAACCCGACCGGGTCCTTCATCTCGGTCTCATCGGCCAGCACGACCTGACCACCCTCGAGCAGGGTGCCCAGGATCTCGGTGGCCGAGTCCAGGAATGACACCGATCCCCGCGCGAGCACGGGCACACCCCGCTGCTCGGGGTAGGCCTGTGTGAACCAGGCCCACCGGGTCATCAACCCCCGGTGGGTACCGATCACGCCCTTGGGACGGCCGGTGGACCCGGACGTGTAGATCACGTAGGCAGCCCGGTCGGGTGTCACCGGAGCCGTGACCTCGACCAGCGACCGGACCGCCTGGCCCGGCTCCACGACCTCCCCAGCACGGCCCTGATCCACGGTCCACACCGCGGCCCCGGCCGGGACCAGGTGCTCATGCTCGGTATCGGTGACCACCAGCACGGCCCTGCTGTCGGTGACCATGAACCCGACCCGCTCGACCGGGTACGCCGGATCCACCGGCACGCACACCCCACCCGCGGCCGGTACCGCCACCAACGCCGCCACCAGGTCCAGGGTGCGGGGCAGCATCACCACCACCCGGGACTCGGCAGTCACCCCCCGGGCCCGCAACCCCGCCACCAGGCCCGCCACCCGCACCGCCAACGCGGCGTAGGAGACATCCACCCCGCCGGCGGTGACCGCCAACGCGTCCGGGGTGCGCTCGGCCTGCCGGGCGAACCCCGCCCCGATCGAGGCCTCGGGCACCGTGACCGGGTCGGTCCGGTTGAACCCGACCAGCACCCGTTCCCGTTCGGCCCCGACCACCAGGTCCAGCTCGCCAAGACGACGGTCAGGAGTGGTCACGACCTGCCGGGCCAGCACGATCCAGTGCTCGACCATCCGCTGGATGGTCTCGGGGTCGAACAGGTCGGTGTTGAACTCCACCGCACCAGCCAGCACACCACCGGCCTGCTCCTGGAACTGGAGGGTCAACTCGAAAGCGGACACGTCCCTGGGTACGGGCACCTCCTCGAAACGTACACCGCCCGAGGTCCCGTCAAAGGGAGGAGCCGCGTTCTGCAGCACCACCATCGCCTGCACCAAGGGGGTACGACTCTGGTCCCGCTCCGGTGCGAGCTCCTCCACCAGCCTCGCGAACGGAACCTCCTGATTCGCGAAGGCTCGGAGTACGTCCTCCCTGACCTCGTCCAGGAACTCCGCGAAGGAACGGTCGTCGTTGAGCCGAGACCGCAGGACGACCGTGTTGACGAAGAACCCGACCAGTCCCTCGAGCTCTGCCCGTTCCCGACCGGACGTCGCCGTGCCCAGGGCGATGTCCCTCTGCCCGCTGTACCGGGCGAACAGCAACTTGGTGATCGCCGTCAACGTCATGAACAGGCTCGTTCCCCGCGCACGACCGAGGGAACCGAGCGCGGCGGCGAGGTCGGCCGGGACCGAGAAGGAGTGCAGTGCTCCGGCCGAGCCGCGGATCGAGGGACGTGGGCGATCGGTGGGAAGCTCCAGCGGAGTGACATCCGCGAGGTGCCGGCGCCAGTAGTCGAGTTGACTCTCGAGTGCCTGCCCGGACAGTTGCTCCCGCTGCCACACCGCGTAGTCCGCGTACTGGACGGGAAGTTCGGGCAGATCCGCCCGTGGCCCACCCGTCGCCTCCTCGTAGAAGGCCGCCAGTTCCCTCGTCAGGATCTCCGTGGAGGCACCGTCGGTGACGATGTGGTGCATCGCCACCAGCAGGACGTGGTCCTCCGGCGCCTCGCGCACGAGCGTTGCTCTGAGGAGTGGCCCGTTGCCGAGGTCGAACGGACGGGCGAGCTCCCCACGCAGCAGCCGGTCCAGTTCGGGCGCGGTACCTCCCTGCCCCTCGTGATGGGTTCCCCGGCTGGCCCCATCACCGTGGTCGAGCCCGGCGAGCAGCTCGTGGACGACCAACGGGACATCGGCCGCCGGCTGGATGCGCTGGACACCCTCGCCGTCGAGGGTGTCGAAGGTGGTCCGCAGAGCCTCGTGCCGGGCCACGACACGGGTGAGGGCGACGCGGAGGGAATCGACGTCCAGGGAACCGCGCAGTCGCAGGACCAGTCCCGAGTTGTACTCGGGACTCCCCCGTTCCAACTCGTTCAGGAACCACAGCCGCTGTTGCGCCGAGGACAGGGGAAGGTCCCGGTCACGTGGCGCCGGAACGATCTGGTTCCGCGGACGCGCACGCCCAGCCAGTCGGCTGCGAAGCCGTTCCCGCACGTGCTCCGGCAGGGAGCGGATGCGGTCCTCGCGTGACGACGGCGTGTTCATGGAATCCCCTCAGAGATCAACTTTGGCAGGCACGGCGGGACGCGGACGGGCCGGCGCGCCGCTCGGACACCATCCGGTCGGTACGGGGTGGCGGTCAGTCGCGCGGCATGTCCCCGCCGTCGAACTCCAGCGAGTTCTCGATCTCGGCGATGACCAGTTCCTCGACGGTGTCGGCGAGACCCGCGACGGTTGGGTGGTCGAAGAGTGCTCGTGCGGTCGGATCCACGTCGAAGGCCTCCCGGATGCGCGCGACGACACGGAGGCTGAGAACGGAGTTCCCTCCGAGGTGGAAGAAGTCGTCGGTGACCCCGACCTTGTCCACGCCGAGGACCTCGGCCCAGATCTCGGCCAACGCCTCCTCGGTCGGTGTCCCCGGGGCCACGTACTCCGCCTCCGGGTGGACCTCCGGAGCGGGCAGGGCGCGGCGGTCGGTCTTCCCGCTGGCCGTCACCGGCAACTCGTCCAGGACCACCCACCCCGTGGGCATCATGTACTCCGGTAACACCCGACCCGCCTGCTCCCGCACCCGATCCACCACCACCCCAGCGGTATCGGCCACCAGATAGGCCACCAACCTCGGTACCCCCGGCTGGTCCTCCCGCACCACCACCACCGCCTGCCCCACCCCGGGACACGCCCCCAGCACGGTCTCGACCTCACCCAGCTCGATCCGATAACCCCGGATCTTGACCTGGTCATCCACCCGACCGGCGAACTCCACCACCCCCGAGGCCGTCCACCGGCCCACATCCCCGCTCCGGTACACCCGAGCACCGGCCGCCCCCACCGGGTGGGCCACGAACCTCGACGCGGTCAACCCCGCCCGCCCGGCATACCCCCGGGCCAGTTGCACCCCGGACAGGTAGATCTCGCCCCACACCCCGACCGGGACCGGGCGCAACCGGTCGTCCAGGACCAGCACCCCGGTGTTGTCCACCGGCCGACCGATCGGCACCGATGCCGACGAGGGATCCCCGGTCCCGGGATCCCGGTCACCTCCTTCCGGGGATCGCCCGTCCGGGGTGGGGCAGGGCCACCAGGTCACATCGATCGCGGCCTCGGTCGGCCCGTACAGGTTGACCACCGGCACCCCCGGCACCCGCCGGGCCCACCGGTCCACCACCCCCGGTGGCAGGGCCTCCCCCGAGCACAGCACCCACCGCAACCCCCCGCACCGGGCCACCCCGTCCTCAGCCACGAACGCCGCCAGCATCGAGGGCACGAAATGGGTCACCGTCACCCCCACCCGCTCGATCACCCCAGCCAGGTAGGCCGGGTCCCGCTGCCCACCCGGACGGGCCAGCACCACCCCGGCCCCGGTGATCACCGGCCAGGCCAGTTCCCACACCGACACGTCGAACCCGATCGAGGTCTTGTGCAGGACCCGGTCCCCAGTGCCCAACGGGAACGTGCGGACCATCCAGTCCAGGTGCGCCACGATCGCCTGCTGGGAGACCACCACCCCCTTCGGGCGGCCGGTGGAACCCGACGTGTACACCACATACGCCGCCTGCGCGGGGTGGACCGTGACCGGGCTGGGCTCAGACGCACGAGTGATCTCCGCGCGGGCTGGTTCACTGTCGATCACCAGCGTGTCGATGTCGGCGGGCAGGCTCCCGACCAGGTCCTCGGTCGTGATCACCAGGGCCGGGGTGCTGTCCTTGAGGACGTAGGCGATCCGCTCGGCCGGGTACTCCGGGTCCACCGGCACGTACACCCCACCCGCGGTCCACACCGCCCACACCGCGACCACCGAGTCCACCGACCGGGGCAGCACCACACCCACCCGGGACTCCACTCCCACACCCCGGGACCGCAACACCGCGGCCACCCGGGCCACCCGGGCGGTGAACTCGGCATAGGACAGCCCGGCACCGGTATCGGTGAGCACCGCTGCTGCTTCCGGGGTCCGTCCGGCCTGCCGGGCCAACAACCCCGCCAGGTCCACCACCGGTACCGGACGGTCCGTGGCGTTCCAGTCCGTGACCACCTGCTGGTACTCGGTCTCGCTCAGCAGCGGGACATCCCCTACCGGTTGACCGGGATCGGCACCGAACAGCTCCGCCGCGCGCAGCCAGTGCCCGGACCACCGGCGGATCGTGTCCACCTCGAACAGGTCCGTGCTGAACTCCACCAGTGCCCGCAACCCTCCCGTGCTGGTGGGCTCGAAGTGCCACGAGACCTCGAACTGGGCTGCTTCCCGGGGCAGGTCGCACTCGACCGCCTCCACCCCGGAGAGCACCACCGGCTGCGACGGGGTGTTCTGCAACACCACCAGGGCCTGCACCAACGGGGTCCTGCTGGTGTCCCGCTCGGGCACCAACTCCTCCACCAACCGGCTGAAAGGCACGTCCTGGTGCGCGAACGCCCCCAACACCGTCTCCCGGACCCGCGCCAGCAACGCGGCGAACGACCCACCCGGCTCGACCCGGGAACGCAGCACCACGGTGTTGACGAAGAACCCGACCACGTCCTCGACCTCGGCCCGGTCCCGGCCCGAGACCACCGTCCCCACCGCGATGTCGTCCTGCCCGGAATGCCGGGACAGCACCAGCTGGGTGATCGCGGCCAACGCCATGAACAGCGTGGCCTCCCCGTCCCGGGCCACCGAGGTCAGCCGGGACACCACTCCGGCCGGGACCTCGAAGGTGTGGACCGCACCGGCACCGGTGCGCACCGCCGGTCGGGGGTGGTCGGTGGGCAGTTCCAACACCGGCAGACCGGTCAGCTGGTTCCGCCAGTAGTCGAGGTGCCGTTCCCAGTCGGGACCGGAGGCGTTCCGCTGCTGCCACACCGCCCAGTCCACATACCGCACCGGGGGTTCTGGTAGTTCCTCCGTGACCAGGCCGAGACCCCTGTCGTAGAGGACACCGAGATCTCGGAGGATCACGGCCTCCGACCAACCGTCGGTGACGATGTGGTGCATCGTCAGGACGAGGACGTGCTGGTGGGTGGCTTCTCGTACCACCAGGGCGCGGAAGAGCGGTCCGGTTCGCAGGTCGAAGGGCGTGCTCATCTCCGAACGCAGGAGCACGGCGGTCGCGTCTCCGCCTCCGGCGGAGGTGCCGACGAGGAGGTCAGCGACCTCGACGACGCGGAAGTCCGGTTCCAGGTGAGGGTGGATCACTTGGGCGGATTGCCCGTC
Source organism: Actinoalloteichus caeruleus (assembly GCF_049311605.1). NCBI lineage: Bacteria > Bacillati > Actinomycetota > Actinomycetes > Pseudonocardiales > Pseudonocardiaceae > Actinoalloteichus > Actinoalloteichus caeruleus. The sequence continues at coordinate 2,943,095 of NZ_CP186005.1, read as the reverse complement.
CACCTCCGCGAAGGTCGTTCGCAGGGCCTCGTGCCGGAGTACCAGCGCCGCCAACGCACCGCGCAGGACGTCCAGGTCCAATGTTCCCGAGAGCCGGTAAGCCAGCGCCGTGTTGTATTCGACGCTGCCGGGGGTGAACTCCTCCAGGAACCACAGCCGTTGCTGCGCGAAGGACAGTGGCAGTGCGCCGGTTCCGTCGGAGCGGGGGATCGCGTCGACTTCGCTACCGGTCGACAGAGCACCATCCACCTCGACCGCCAGACCGGCGATCGTCGGCGAGTCGAACAGAGCGCGCGGCGGGATGCTCACCTTCAGCCGAGCACGGATTCGGGCGACGGTTCGGATGCTCACGATGGAGTCACCACCGAGGCGGAAGAAGTCGTCGGTGACCCCGACCTTGTCCACGCCGAGGACCTCGGCCCAGATCTCGGCCAACGCCTCCTCGGTCGGTGTCCCCGGGGCCACGTACTCCGCCTCCGGGTGGACCTCCGGAGCGGGCAGGGCGCGGCGGTCGGTCTTCCCGCTGGCCGTCACCGGCAACTCGTCCAGGACCACCCACCCCGTGGGCATCATGTACTCCGGTAACACCCGACCCGCCTGCTCCCGCACCCGATCCACCACCACCCCAGCGGTATCGGCCACCAGATAGGCCACCAACCTCGGTACCCCCGGCTGGTCCTCCCGCACCACCACCACCGCCTGCCCCACCCCGGGACACGCCCCCAGCACGGTCTCGACCTCACCCAGCTCGATCCGATAACCCCGGATCTTGACCTGGTCATCCACCCGACCGGCGAACTCCACCACCCCCGAGGCCGTCCACCGGCCCACATCCCCGCTCCGGTACACCCGAGCACCGGCCGCCCCCACCGGGTGGGCCACGAACCTCGACGCGGTCAACCCCGCCCGCCCGGCATACCCCCGGGCCAGTTGCACCCCGGACAGGTAGATCTCGCCCCACACCCCGACCGGGACCGGGCGCAACCGGTCGTCCAGGACCAGCACCCCGGTGTTGTCCACCGGCCGACCGATCGGCACCGATGCCGACGAGGGATCCCCGGTCCCGGGATCCCGGTCACCTCCTTCCGGGGATCGCCCGTCCGGGGTGGGGCAGGGCCACCAGGTCACATCGATCGCGGCCTCGGTCGGCCCGTACAGGTTGACCACCGGCACCCCCGGCACCCGCCGGGCCCACCGGTCCACCACCCCCGGTGGCAGGGCCTCCCCCGAGCACAGCACCCACCGCAACCCCCCGCACCGGGCCACCCCGTCCTCAGCCACGAACGCCGCCAGCATCGAGGGCACGAAATGGGTCACCGTCACCCCCACCCGCTCGATCACCCCAGCCAGGTAGGCCGGGTCCCGCTGCCCACCCGGACGGGCCAGCACCACCCCGGCCCCGGTGATCACCGGCCAGGCCAGTTCCCACACCGACACGTCGAACCCGATCGAGGTCTTGTGCAGGACCCGGTCCCCAGTGCCCAACGGGAACGTGCGGACCATCCAGTCCAGGTGCGCCACGATCGCCTGCTGGGAGACCACCACCCCCTTCGGGCGGCCGGTGGAACCCGACGTGTACACCACATACGCCGCCTGCGCGGGGTGGACCGTGACCGGGCTGGGCTCAGACGCACGAGTGATCTCCGCGCGGGCTGGTTCACTGTCGATCACCAGCGTGTCGATGTCGGCGGGCAGGCTCCCGACCAGGTCCTCGGTCGTGATCACCAGGGCCGGGGTGCTGTCCTTGAGGACGTAGGCGATCCGCTCGGCCGGGTACTCCGGGTCCACCGGCACGTACACCCCACCCGCGGTCCACACCGCCCACACCGCGACCACCGAGTCCACCGACCGGGGCAGCACCACACCCACCCGGGACTCCACTCCCACACCCCGGGACCGCAACACCGCGGCCACCCGGGCCACCCGGGCGGTGAACTCGGCATAGGACAGCCCGGCACCGGTATCGGTGAGCACCGCTGCTGCTTCCGGGGTCCGTCCGGCCTGCCGGGCCAACAACCCCGCCAGGTCCACCACCGGTACCGGACGGTCCGTGGCGTTCCAGCCAGCGATGGAACCGGTGTCCTCCGGCGTGAGGACTTCCAGGTCTCCCAGGTTCCGGTCGGGGTTGGTGGCGATCTCGGACAGCGCCCAGGCGAAACGGGCCGCGACCCGCCCGGCGGTGTCCTCGGTGAACAACTCCGGGTCATAGGACAACCACGCCTCCACCCGGTCCCGGGCATACACCGTCACCGTCACCGGGTAGTTCGTCGCCTCCACCGCCTCCACACCCGACACCCGCACCCCGGATGCCGACCCCGCCTCCTGAACCGGGTAGTTCTCGAACACCACCAGGCTCTGGAACAACCCCACCCCCGCCGGCAGCTCCGACTCGATCCCGGTCAACGGCACGTAATCGAACTGGCGGGCCTCCACCTGCCGGGCCTGCACCCCCGACACCCACTCCCCCACCCGCACCCCCGGATCACACACCACCCGCACCGGCAGGGTGTTGATGAACAACCCCACCATCTCCTGCGAACCCACCACCTCAGCCGGTCGACCTGACACCGTCGCCCCGAACACCACATCCACCGTGCCGGCATGCCGGGCCAACACCAACGCCCACCCGGCCTGCACCACCGCGTTGACCGTGACCCGCTCCTGCCGGGCGAAGGAGAACACCGCCTCCGAACCCGCCGTGGTCAAAGGCACCCGGACACGGGCGGTGGACTCCGAACGGTGTGCCCGGTCAGGGGCACGGTCCCAGGGCAGGGCAGTGGGCTGGTCGAACCCGGCCAACGCCTCCCGCCAGTAGGCCCGCCCGGTGGTCTGGTCCTGCCGGGTCAACCACCGCAGGAACTCCCCGTACTGGCGGCGTCCCACCGGGCTCCGGCTCAGCGCCGGGTCAAACCGCGGCCGGGGCCGATCCCCAGTCTCCCCATGACGAAGCGCGTCGTACTCGTGGAAGACGTCATCGAGGAAGGTCGTGGTGCTCCACCCGTCGAGCAGCAGGTGGTGGAAGGTCCACACCACCCGCACCCGGCCCTCCCCCAACCCGGCCAGCAACACCCGCATCAACGGGGCCCGCTCCAGATCGAAGGCCACCCCCTGATCCCGCCGCTGGTACTCCCGCCACCGCCGGTCCTGCTCCCCACCCTCGTAACCCGACCAGTCCTCCACGGTGATCGGGACCTCAACCTCACGGTGCACCACCTGCACCGGGTCCGGCACCTCACGCCAGGCCACCGACACCCGCAACGCCTCATGAGCGTTGACCACCCGCTGCCAGGCCACCGCCACCAACCCCGGTTGATCCACCCCCTCCAGAACACAGGACAACTGCTCCAGATACGCCACCGACGCCGGATCGGCCACCGCGTGGAACAACATCCCGGCCTGCAACCCCGTCAACGGGTACAACTCGGTGACCGCACGACCGGTCCCGGCCAACCGGGTCACCGTGTCCTGGTCCAACGCCACCAACGGGAAGTCCGACGGGGACACACCCCCGGCCCCGGGCTGGCGGCAGTGAGCCACGAACCCCGACAACTCGGTGAGGAAGGACTCCGCCAGGCCATGAACGGTGTCCTCGTGGTGCAGGCCTGGGGAGTACCACCAGTCGATCTCCAACCGGCCGTTGCGGACCTGGGCCACGACCTCCAGCAGGTGAGTACGGGTTTCTCCCGGGTGGTGCTCGCCACCGGGGTTGAGCCGCCAGTCCCCGATCCACTCCTGCTCACCGGTGGTGGTGTCGAACTGGCCCAGGTAGTTCAGGCTGATCCGTGGTTCCCGGTCGGTGTCCAGCCCCGAATCCGGGCTTCCCCCTCCGGTGAGGTAGCGCAGTGCCCCGTACCCGATCCCCCGGTCGGGGACCCCACGGAGTTGTTCCTTGACCGCCAGGACATCACCGGCCCATTCCCCCCGCGGGGACAGTTCCACGGTGACCGGGTAGATCGAGGTGAACCAGCCCACGGTCCGGGACACCTCCACCCCCGGCAGGACTTCCTCCCGACCATGGCCCTCGACCGTCACCGGTACCCGGGGCCACCCGGTCCACCTCCGCACCGTCCGGGCCAGCCCGGTCAGCAGGACCTCATCGATCCTGGTCCGGTACACCCCGGGCACGTCCTGCAGCAACTCCCGGGTCGTGGTCTGGTCCAGTACCACCCGCACCCGGTCCTGGGCTCCGACCGAGTGGTCCCCCTCGGCAACGTCCACCGGAAGCCGTAGGTCCTGACTGGTGGGGATGGCCTGCCGCCAGTAGTGGAGTTGGTCGGTGAACCCCCCGGCCCGGGTGTGCTCCCGCAGGGCCTGTGCCCAGTGGGGGAACGCGGTGGTCTTCACCCCGAGGTCCACCGGTCGTCCGGTCACTGCCTGGTGGTAGGCGGTGGTCAGGTCCTCCCGCAGGATCCGCCAGGACACCCCGTCGACCAGTACGTGGTGGGCTACCCATACCACCCGCAACCGGTCCCCACCAGCACCACGGCCGAGGAGAACACGCGATAACGGGCCTCGTTGCAGGTCCAACCCTGCCTGCGCCGCGACCACCGCCCGCTGCCACATGTCATCAGCGGTGTCCTCGACCGGTAGGTCCACTACCTGGATGACCTCGTCCAGGTCCACCTCGGGCAACACCACCGGTGTCCACGCACCCGCCGTGTCCCTGCGCAGCACCATGCGCAGCGCGTCGTGGTGCTCCACCACCGCGCCCACCGCCCGCCGCACCACCACCAGATCGGTGTCCGGGGGCAGGGTGAACCCCGCGGAAAGGTTGAAATGCTCCGGGCCCACCGGGTGCGTGGTGGTGAACCACTCCAGGACCGGGGTCATCGGGAACGCCCCCGACACCCGACCCTGCTCGGCCCCCACCGTTCCGGGTTCCCCGTCAGGGGATGACAGTCCTGATGCCAGGGCAGCGATCGTCTGGCGTTGGAACAACTCCCGGGAGGTGAACACCACCCCCGCCGCTCGGGCCTTCGACACGACCTGGATGCTCAGGATCGAGTCGCCACCCAGCTCGAAGAAGTTGTCGGTCACCCCGACCCGGTCCAACCGCAGCACCTCAGCCCACACCTCGCACAACACCTTCTCCACCTCGGTGCGCGGTGCGACATGACGGTCAGCGGACTGGAACTCCGGGGCTGGTAACGCCGCCCGGTCGACCTTCCCGTTCCTCGTCAACGGCAGTTCGGGGAGCACCACGAAGGCGTGGGGGACCATGTACTGGGGGAGCGTCGACCGGACCACGGCAGCGAGATCGGTGGAAGTCGGTACCTCGTCCCCCTCCTCGGCGACGACGTAGCCGACCAGGCGTCGTGCTCCCCGCCCGTCCTCGTGGAGCGTGACGCACGCCTGGCGGACGTGGTCCTGGGTGGTCAGTGCGGCTTCGATCTCTCCCAGCTCCACTCGGAAGCCACGGACCTTCACCTGGTCGTCCAGCCGACCGACGAACTCCAGTCCAGCACCGTCGGTCCGCCAGCGAACGAGATCTCCCGTCCGGTACATCCGGCTTCCCACCGCACCGAACGGGTTGGCCACGAAACGCTCCGAGGTGAGAGCGGCCCGTTTCGCGTAACCCCGTGCGAGACCGAGTCCGGCGATGTACAGCTCGCCGACGACACCGACGGGGGTGAGCCGGAGGTCGGGGTCGAGCACGAGGGTCGTCGTGTTGGGCAGCGGGCCACCGATGGGCGGGGGGCCGTGCAGTTCGGTGGTGAACGGTCCGCCGAGGGAGGCGCACACGGTCGTTTCGCTCGGCCCGTAGCCGTTCAGGAGTACACGGTCGGCGGCCCACCGCTGCACCGTCTCGGTGCTGAGAGCCTCACCTCCCGCGACCACGACCCGCAGGTTCGGGAGTTCCGCCGTCGGTAGCGCTCCGAGCAGCACCGCCGGCAGCATGGTGTGCGAGATCGTCCGGTCCCGCAGCAGTTCGACGAGCTCCGCACCGACCGGGAGCTCGTTCGTGTCCGGCAGGACCAGGGAAGCTCCGGCGACGACGGTCATGAGCACATCGGCCACCGCGACGTCGAAGCTCGGGGACACGTACTGCAGGACTCGGCTCGCCGAGCCGAGTCCCAGCTCCTCGACGTGCGTCCTGGCCATCCCGATCGCCGAGGAGTAGGCCACGACCACGCCTTTGGGACGCCCGGTCGAGCCCGACGTGTAGATCACGTAGGCGGCCTGCGCGGGAGCGGCGGGCGAGGTGACCGCCACCGGATCCGAGGCATCGGAACCGGTCAACTCCTCGTCCACCACGAGCCCGGCGACACCGTCCGGAACCAGGTGGTGAAGGGTCGCGGTGGTGAGCACCAACGCGACCTCGCCGTCGGCGAGCATGAAGGCGATGCGTTCGGCGGGCAGGGCCGGGTCGACGGGGACGTACACGCCGTTCGCCGCGAGAACGGCGAGCATCGCCACCACCGAGTCAACCGAACGGGGCATGAGCACGGCGACCCGGGTCTCGGCGCGCACTCCTCGCGCGCGCAACGACGCGGACAGCCAACCTACCCGCGCCGCCAACCCCGCGTAGTCGAGTCGGTCGGTTCCCTGCTCGACGGCGACCGCGCCGGGGGTGTGGTGTGCGTGGGCCGTGAGGATCTCAGGGACCGACCCCACCAGCAGTTCGGGGCGATCAGCTCCAGAGGCGAGCGCACGCAGCTCGGCGTTCTCCCTGGCGTCGACCACGGGTACCTCCGCCAGTGACCGTCGTGGATTGGCGGTGAGTTCCCCGGCGAGGACGACCCAGTGCCGCGCCAACCGCTCCACCGTGCCCGCGTCGAACAGATCCGTGTTGTACTCCACCTCCACCCACAACCCACCCGGACGCTCCCAGAACTCGAACGTCACCTCGAACCGAGCCGACTCCCGAGCCAGCGGAACCCGCTCCACCCCCAACCCCGGGAAATCACCCCACTCGCCCACCGAGTTCTGCAACACCACCATCACCTGCGCCAACGGAGACCGCGACGCGTCCCGCTCCCCCACCACCGCGTCCACCACCCGGTCGAACGGCACATCCTGGTGCGCGAACGCCTCCAACACCGTCTCCCGGACCCGCCCCAACAACGACGCGAACGAATCCTCACGGCCGATCCGCGACCGCAACACCAGCGTGTTGGCGAAGAGCCCCGTGATCTCCTCGAACTCGGCGCGGTGGCGACCGGAGGTCACGGTGCCCACGGGAATGTCGTCCTGGCCGCTGTGCCGGGACAGCAGCACCTGGGTGACGGCGGTGAGGACCATGAAGAGGCTGACGCCGTGCGCTCGGGCCGCGCGAGCGAGTGCTTCGCTGGTCTCGACGGGCACCGTGAGCTTGTGCACCGCGCCGTGGGTGGTGTGGACGGGTGGCCGGGGACGGTCGGTGGGGAGGTCCAGGGTGGGGAGGTTCGCGAGGCGCGCTCGCCAGTAGTCGATCTGGTCGTCCCAGGCCCCGGCGGTGACCTGCTCCCGCTGCCACACGGCGTAGTCGGCGTACTGGGCGACCGGCAGCGGCGGGCGGGGCACGCCGCTGCCCGTGAGCTGGCCCCGATAGCGGTCCGCGAGTTCCCGGACGAATAGACCGACGGACCAGCCGTCGGTGACGATGTGGTGCATCGACAGGACCAGCACATGGGAGTCCGCGTGCTCGCGGACGACGAGCACCCTCGCGACGGGGCCGGTGCGGAGGTCGAAGGGGGTGGTGGCCTCGGCGTGGAGCAGTTCGTCGAGGTTGGAACCCTGGCCCGCCGCTCGGCCGGTCAGGTCGACGAAGGTGAACGGCACCTCGGCGGTCGCGTGGATCCGTTGCCTTGCCTGGCCGTCGACGGTGTCGAAGGTGGTGCGGAGGGACTCGTGACGTGCGACGACCTCGGCGAACGCCGTTCGCAGCGCGTCCAGGTGCGGCGGCTGGCCTGCCAGGCGCAGCGCGATACCCGTGTTGTACTCGACCCCACCGGCGGTGAACTCGTGCAGGAACCAGAGCCTCTCCTGCGCGAAGGACAGGGGCAGGGGCCTGCTCAGGTCGGCGGGGCGGAGGTCGACGCCGGAGGCACCGGGGTTCCGACCTGGCCGGGCCGAGACAGCCTTGTCGATCAGGGGGGCGAGGGCCGCGACGGTCCGGTGCTCGAACAGCATCCGGGTGGAGAGGTCGTCGGTGAAGCGCGCCCTCAGCCTGGAGAGAACCCGCAGCCCGCTGATCGAGTCGCCACCAAGATCGAAGAAGTCGTCGGTGACGCCGACCCGGTCAAGCCGAAGCACCTCGGCCCAGGTGTCGCACAGCGCCCGTTCGGTCTCCGTGCGGGGTGCCACGTGGGTCCCGCCGGAGTTGGGAGCTGGGGCGGGCAGGGCCGCTCGGTCGATCTTCCCGTTGGGGGTGAGCGGGAGCGCGTCGAGAACGAGCACGGAGACCGGCACCATGTACGCCGGGAGCACCGCCCGGAGTTCCGCCCTCGGATCGCCGTGGATCCCGTCCCCGTCGTCCGACGGCACGACGTACCCGACCAGACGACGCAGGTCAGGGCCGTCCTCCAGAACGGTCGCCACCGCCTGCCCGACTCCCGGGAGCTCCGCGAGAGCGGCCTCCACCTCGCCCAACTCGATCCGGAAACCGCGCAGCTTCACCTGGTCATCGGAACGACCGACGAACTCCACGCCGCCGCCCGGCAGGCTCCGTACCAGGTCGCCGGTCCGGTACGCACGCGCGCCGGCCGCGTCATCGAGGGGAGCGGCCACGAAGCGGCCCGCAGTCAGACCGGGTCGTCCCGCGTACCCGCGCGCGAGTCCCGTCCCACCGAGGTAGAGCTCGCCGACCTCGCCAGTCCGGACCGGACGCAGCCACCGGTCCAACACCCACATCCGAACGCCGTCCATCGGCCGCCCCAACGGGACCCGGCCGGCTGCGAGCTCCGTCGCGGGGACCGCGCCGCACACCGCGAAGGTGGTTGCCTCGGTGGGGCCGTACACGTGCACGAACTCGGTGTCCGGGGAGGCCGCCCGTGCCCGCGACCAGACCGGTGGTCGGGCCGCCTCACCTCCCGTCCACACCTGACCGAGTCGGGACCACACCCCCGGGTCCTGCTCGGTGAGGAGCCCGAACAGGGCGGTGGTGACGAAGACAGCGGATACCCCGTGCTCGGTCACCATCCGGGTGAGGACGGCGACGTCGAGATCGCCTGGTGGGGAGACCACGACCGTCGCTCCCCGCAACAGGGGTACCCAGATCTCGTAGACGGCGGCGTCGAAGGCGTGGGGGGAGTGGAACAACACCCGCTGGTGCGCGGGTTCCCGCCACCGCCGGTCCTCGGCCAGGGACAGCACGGCCCCGTGCGTCACCACCACGCCCTTGGGCCGTCCGGTCGACCCGGAGGTGTACATGACATAGGCGGCCGAGGTCAGGGGGACGACGGCGCTCGTGCCCCGGTCCCCGTCACTCCCGGCAGGGTCGGGTTCGACGAGACGGACAGTGGACGGAACCCGGTCGTGGTGGTCAGGGTCGGCTACCGCGACGGTGATTCCGAGGTCCTCGCACATCCACGACACCCGCTCGGCGGGTGTGCCCGGGTGCGCGGGGACGAACACCGCACCGGCACGCAGGATTCCGAGCCAGACCGGGAGCACGGCCGGCCCCCGCTCCAGCGCGACCAACACCGGAACCTCGGGACCGGCTCCGAGACGGCACAGCTCCGCGGCCACGCGACCCGACCACTCCCACACCTCGGCGTAGGTGAGGGCTCCGCCGTCGAATCGCACCGCGACGGCATCCGGACGTTCGTCGACCATTCTTCCGAATTGGTGGTGCACCGATCCGGAAGCTCGCGTGATCGCGTTGGGGGGGTCGACATGGACGACAGTGCCGGACCGGTCTCCGGCCACCGACGACACATCAACCATGCGTTTCCCCCAAGAGCAGACGACATGCTGGTTGGGAGCAGCCAGGACACTCCTCGCAGGGCGGAGTCCTCCGACAAGCTCAACTCATCGCGTCCATGCGGCTCCCTCTGGCCCGCCGTCATCCTGGTTCAGCGCGCCGCGTCGTCACCACCACTTTCAGTCAACACAGAAGTCTCGAGCTCCAGCAGGATCCGCTCCTCGACAGTGCTGGCGAGCGACCGCACTGTTGGGCCGTCGAAGAATGTCCTGATCGAGACCTCCACATCGAAGTCCTCACGAATGCGGGCGATTACCCGCATGCTGACGATCGAGTTCCCTCCGAGGTGGAAGAAGTCGTCGGTGACCCCGACCTTGTCCACGCCGAGGACCTCGGCCCAGATCTCGGCCAACGCCTCCTCGGTCGGTGTCCCCGGGGCCACGTACTCCGCCTCCGGGTGGACCTCCGGAGCGGGCAGGGCGCGGCGGTCGGTCTTCCCGCTGGCCGTCACCGGCAACTCGTCCAGGACCACCCACCCCGTGGGCATCATGTACTCCGGTAACACCCGACCCGCCTGCTCCCGCACCCGATCCACCACCACCCCAGCGGTATCGGCCACCAGATAGGCCACCAACCTCGGTACCCCCGGCTGGTCCTCCCGCACCACCACCACCGCCTGCCCCACCCCGGGACACGCCCCCAGCACGGTCTCGACCTCACCCAGCTCGATCCGATAACCCCGGATCTTGACCTGGTCATCCACCCGACCGGCGAACTCCACCACCCCCGAGGCCGTCCACCGGCCCACATCCCCGCTCCGGTACACCCGAGCACCGGCCGCCCCCACCGGGTGGGCCACGAACCTCGACGCGGTCAACCCCGCCCGCCCGGCATACCCCCGGGCCAGTTGCACCCCGGACAGGTAGATCTCGCCCCACACCCCGACCGGGACCGGGCGCAACCGGTCGTCCAGGACCAGCACCCCGGTGTTGTCCACCGGCCGACCGATCGGCACCGATCCACCGGCCGCACCGTCCTTACCCCTCGCCGGTCCAGCCGGCGCTGGGTCCTGTGCTGCGGTGGCGAGGGGGCTGCCCCCGGTCGTGGTCTGGTCGGTGTCCTCCGGGGTGGGGCAGGGCCACCAGGTCACATCGATCGCGGCCTCGGTCGGCCCGTACAGGTTGACCACCGGCACCCCCGGCACCCGCCGGGCCCACCGGTCCACCACCCCCGGTGGCAGGGCCTCCCCCGAGCACAGCACCCACCGCAACCCCCCGCACCGGGCCACCCCGTCCTCAGCCACGAACGCCGCCAGCATCGAGGGCACGAAATGGGTCACCGTCACCCCCACCCGCTCGATCACCCCAGCCAGGTAGGCCGGGTCCCGCTGCCCACCCGGACGGGCCAGCACCACCCCGGCCCCGGTGATCACCGGCCAGGCCAGTTCCCACACCGACACGTCGAACCCGATCGAGGTCTTGTGCAGGACCCGGTCCCCAGTGCCCAACGGGAACGTGCGGACCATCCAGTCCAGGTGCGCCACGATCGCCTGCTGGGAGACCACCACCCCCTTCGGGCGGCCGGTGGAACCCGACGTGTACACCACATACGCCGCCTGCGCGGGGTGGACCGTGACCGGGCTGGGCTCAGACGCACGAGTGATCTCCGCGCGGGCTGGTTCACTGTCGATCACCAGCGTGTCGATGTCGGCGGGCAGGCTCCCGACCAGGTCCTCGGTCGTGATCACCAGGGCCGGGGTGCTGTCCTTGAGGACGTAGGCGATCCGCTCGGCCGGGTACTCCGGGTCCACCGGCACGTACACCCCACCCGCGGTCCACACCGCCCACACCGCGACCACCGAGTCCACCGACCGGGGCAGCACCACACCCACCCGGGACTCCACTCCCACACCCCGGGACCGCAACACCGCGGCCACCCGGGCCACCCGGGCGGTGAACTCGGCATAGGACAGCCCGGCACCGGTATCGGTGAGCACCGCTGCTGCTTCCGGGGTCCGTCCGGCCTGCCGGGCCAACAACCCCGCCAGGTCCACCACCGGTACCGGACGGTCCGTGGCGTTCCAGTCCGTGACCACCTGCTGGTACTCGGTCTCGCTCAGCAGCGGGACATCCCCTACCGGTTGACCGGGATCGGCACCGAACAGCTCCGCCGCGCGCAGCCAGTGCCCGGACCACCGGCGGATCGTGTCCACCTCGAACAGGTCCGTGCTGAACTCCACCAGTGCCCGCAACCCTCCCGTGCTGGTGGGCTCGAAGTGCCACGAGACCTCGAACTGGGCTGCTTCCCGGGGCAGGTCGCACTCGACCGCCTCCACCCCGGAGAGCACCACCGGCTGCGACGGGGTGTTCTGCAACACCACCAGGGCCTGCACCAACGGGGTCCTGCTGGTGTCCCGCTCGGGCACCAACTCCTCCACCAACCGGCTGAAAGGCACGTCCTGGTGCGCGAACGCCCCCAACACCGTCTCCCGGACCCGCGCCAGCAACGCGGCGAACGACCCACCCGGCTCGACCCGGGAACGCAGCACCACGGTGTTGACGAAGAACCCGACCACGTCCTCGACCTCGGCCCGGTCCCGGCCCGAGACCACCGTCCCCACCGCGATGTCGTCCTGCCCGGAATGCCGGGACAGCACCAGCTGGGTGATCGCGGCCAACGCCATGAACAGCGTGGCCTCCCCGTCCCGGGCCACCGAGGTCAGCCGGGACACCACTCCGGCCGGGACCTCGAAGGTGTGGACCGCACCGGCACCGGTGCGCACCGCCGGTCGGGGGTGGTCGGTGGGCAGTTCCAACACCGGCAGACCGGTCAGCTGGTTCCGCCAGTAGTCGAGGTGCCGTTCCCAGTCGGGACCGGAGGCGTTCCGCTGCTGCCACACCGCCCAGTCCACATACCGCACCGGTAGTTCGGGCAGCTGGGCGCGCTCGCCACGAACCGCCGCGGCGTACAGGGCGGAGAGGTCCCTGAGGAACACTCCCATCGACCAACCATCGGTGACGATGTGGTGCATCGTCACCGACAACACGTGCCGGTCCTCCTCCTCACGGACCAACAGGACCCGCAGCAGAGGCCCGGTAGCCAGGTCGAACGGTGTGTTCATCTCGGACCGCAGCAGTTGGTGGAGCTCGGCGGCCCGGTCCACGACCGTCGTACCCGTCAGTTCGACGAGTCGGATCGGCACGTCCCGCTGCGCGTGGATCCGCTGCTGCCCAACTCCGTCCACCGACTCGAAAGTCGTCCGCAGCGCGGTGTGCCTGATCAGAACGCCGGACAGGGCTGCTCCCAGCGCGGCCAGGTCCAGATCTCCGGACAGCCGGTAAGCGATTCCGGAGTTGTACTCGACGCTGTCCGGGGCGAACTCGTTCAGGAACCACAGCCGTTGCTGCGCGAAGGAGAGCGGAGCGGTGTCACCGCTGGTCTCCGGCACCAAGGCTGGCCCGGGAGAACCCGCCCTCTCCCCACCTGCCTCGACGTCCAGGACGGGAGCGAGTTCCGCGATGGTCGGGTGGTCGAACAGCAGCCTCGGGGACACGTCCGCCTGGATCCTGGGACGCAACCTCGCGACCACCCGCAGGCTGACAATCGAATCGCCACCGAGGTCGAAGAAGTTGTCCTCTACCCCGATCCGGTCGACTCCGAGCACGTCGCACCAGACAGCTGCGAGTGCCTCCTCGGTCCGAGTTCGCGGCGCCAGGTAGTCGAGCCGGTGTTCTGTGGTCGGCATGGGCAGGGCGGCGAGGTCCAGCTCCCCGTCCGGAGTGACGGGGAGGCTCGCCATCACCACGAACTCGGCCGGCACCACCGAGTCCGGCAGCGAGGCACGTACGTGCTCCCGGAGCTCACCGGTGTCAGGAACCTGGTCGTCGGACGGTACGACGTAAGCCACGAGCCGATCGTCCTGGTCTGGTACATCCCGCAGAGCGACCGCGGCGTCGGAGAGCGTGTGGTGCCCAGCCAGCACACGGGCGATCTCCACGGTCTCGACCGTTCCGGACCGGGTACTCGCTCGGAGGACCCCGTCTCCCGCGAACACTTCGGTCGCGGCGATCTCGGGCGTCTGGCCAGGCCTCGGCCACATCGGGATCTTGCCGGTGGTCGTCTCGTCCAACGGGGGCAGTCCAGCGAACTCCAGGTGGAGCAGAGCGGACAGGGTTCGGTCGGGGTTGGTGGCGATCTCGGACAGCGCCCAGGCGAAACGGGCCGCGACCCGCCCGGCGGTGTCCTCGGTGAACAACTCCGGGTCATAGGACAACCACGCCTCCACCCGGTCCCGGGCATACACCGTCACCGTCACCGGGTAGTTCGTCGCCTCCACCGCCTCCACACCCGACACCCGCACCCCGGATGCCGACCCCGCCTCCTGAACCGGGTAGTTCTCGAACACCACCAGGCTCTGGAACAACCCCACCCCCGCCGGCAGCTCCGACTCGATCCCGGTCAACGGCACGTAATCGAACTGGCGGGCCTCCACCTGCCGGGCCTGCACCCCCGACACCCACTCCCCCACCCGCACCCCCGGATCACACACCACCCGCACCGGCAGGGTGTTGATGAACAACCCCACCATCTCCTGCGAACCCACCACCTCAGCCGGTCGACCTGACACCGTCGCCCCGAACACCACATCCACCGTGCCGGCATGCCGGGCCAACACCAACGCCCACCCGGCCTGCACCACCGCGTTGACCGTGACCCGCTCCTGCCGGGCGAAGGAGAACACCGCCTCCGAACCCGCCGTGGTCAAAGGCACCCGGACACGGGCGGTGGACTCCGAACGGTGTGCCCGGTCAGGGGCACGGTCCCAGGGCAGGGCAGTGGGCTGGTCGAACCCGGCCAACGCCTCCCGCCAGTAGGCCCGCCCGGTGGTCTGGTCCTGCCGGGTCAACCACCGCAGGAACTCCCCGTACTGGCGGCGTCCCACCGGGACCACCGAGACGGTGTTCTCACCCGTGGTCTCGGCCAGGGCCTGGTAGGTCGCGATCAGGTCGGAGAAGAACCGGTAGATGCTCCACCCGTCGAGCAGCAGGTGGTGGAAGGTCCACACCACCCGCACCCGGCCCTCCCCCAACCCGGCCAGCAACACCCGCATCAACGGGGCCCGCTCCAGATCGAAGGCCACCCCCTGATCCCGCCGCTGGTACTCCCGCCACCGCCGGTCCTGCTCCCCACCCTCGTAACCCGACCAGTCCTCCACGGTGATCGGGACCTCAACCTCACGGTGCACCACCTGCACCGGGTCCGGCACCTCACGCCAGGCCACCGACACCCGCAACGCCTCATGAGCGTTGACCACCCGCTGCCAGGCCACCGCCACCAACCCCGGTTGATCCACCCCCTCCAGAACACAGGACAACTGCTCCAGATACGCCACCGACGCCGGATCGGCCACCGCGTGGAACAACATCCCGGCCTGCAACCCCGTCAACGGGTACAACTCGGTGACCGCACGACCGGTCCCGGCCAACCGGGTCACCGTGTCCTGGTCCAACGCCACCAACGGGAAGTCCGACGGGGACACACCCCCGGCCCCGGGCTGGCGGCAGTGAGCCACGAACCCCGACAACTCGGTGAGGAAGGACTCCGCCAGGCCATGAACGGTGTCCTCGTGGTGCAGGCCTGGGGAGTACCACCAGTCGATCTCCAACCGGCCGTTGCGGACCTGGGCCACGACCTCCAGCAGGTGAGTACGGGTTTCTCCCGGGTGGTGCTCGCCACCGGGGTTGAGCCGCCAGTCCCCGATCCACTCCTGCTCACCGGTGGTGGTGTCGAACTGGCCCAGGTAGTTCAGGCTGATCCGTGGTTCCCGGTCGGTGTCCAGCCCCGAATCCGGGCTTCCCCCTCCGGTGAGGTAGCGCAGTGCCCCGTACCCGATCCCCCGGTCGGGGACCCCACGGAGTTGTTCCTTGACCGCCAGGACATCACCGGCCCATTCCCCCCGCGGGGACAGTTCCACGGTGACCGGGTAGATCGAGGTGAACCAGCCCACGGTCCGGGACACCTCCACCCCCGGCAGGACTTCCTCCCGACCATGGCCCTCGACCGTCACCGGTACCCGGGGCCACCCGGTCCACCTCCGCACCGTCCGGGCCAGCCCGGTCAGCAGGACCTCATCGATCCTGGTCCGGTACACCCCGGGCACGTCCTGCAGCAACTCCCGGGTCGTGGTCTGGTCCAGTACCACCCGCACCCGGTCCTGGGCTCCGACCGAGTGGTCCCCCTCGGCAACGTCCACCGGAAGCCGTAGGTCCTGACTGGTGGGGATGGCCTGCCGCCAGTAGTGGAGTTGGTCGGTGAACCCCCCGGCCCGGGTGTGCTCCCGCAGGGCCTGTGCCCAGTGGGGGAACGCGGTGGTCTTCACCCCGAGGTCCACCGGTCGTCCGGTCACTGCCTGGTGGTAGGCGGTGGTCAGGTCCTCCCGCAGGATCCGCCAGGACACCCCGTCGACCAGTACGTGGTGGGCTACCCATACCACCCGCAACCGGTCCCCACCAGCACCACGGCCGAGGAGAACACGCGATAACGGGCCTCGTTGCAGGTCCAACCCTGCCTGCGCCGCGACCACCGCCCGCTGCCACATGTCATCAGCGGTGTCCTCGACCGGTAGGTCCACTACCTGGATGACCTCGTCCAGGTCCACCTCGGGCAACACCACCGGTGTCCACGCACCCGCCGTGTCCCTGCGCAGCACCATGCGCAGCGCGTCGTGGTGCTCCACCACCGCGCCCACCGCCCGCCGCACCACCACCAGATCGGTGTCCGGGGGCAGGGTGAACCCCGCGGAAAGGTTGAAATGCTCCGGGCCCACCGGGTGCGTGGTGGTGAACCACTCCAGGACCGGGGTCATCGGGAACGCCCCCGACACCCGACCCTGCTCGGCCCCCACCGTTCCGGGTTCCCCGTCAGGGGATGACAGTCCTGATGCCAGGGCAGCGATCGTCTGGCGTTGGAACAACTCCCGGGAGGTGAACACCACCCCCGCCGCTCGGGCCTTCGACACGACCTGGATGCTCAGGATCGAGTCGCCACCCAGCTCGAAGAAGTTGTCGGTCACCCCGACCCGGTCCAACCGCAGCACCTCAGCCCACACCTCGCACAACACCTTCTCGGTGTCGGTACGGGGGGCGGTGGACAAGGGGCCGTCGGCGGTCCCGGGTGCGGGGAGAGCGGCTCGGTCTACCTTGCCGTTGACCGTCAACGGCAAGGCGTCCAGGGTGACGACCGCAGCCGGAACCATGTACTCCGGCAGCACCTGGCGGGCGAAGTCCCTCAGTTCGGACGAGGACGGTTCGTCCTGCCCGTCAGTCACCGCGTACGCGACCAGCCGCCGGACACCGGGGTTGTCCTCGCGGACGATCACGGCGACTTGGGACACGGCGACGTGCTGTTCGAGTACCGCCTCGATCTCACCCGGCTCGATCCGAAATCCTCGGATCTTCACCTGGGTGTCCGCACGGCCGAGGAACTCCAGGGAACCGTTCGGAAGCCAGCGTCCCCGGTCCCCGGTCCGGTACACCCGCCCACCAGCGGCATCGAAGGGATCGGCCACGAACCGCGACGCCGTCAGACCGGGACGGTCCACGTAGCCGCGTGCCAGCCCCTCACCTGCGGCGTACACCTCGCCGACAACGCCGATCGGGGCTGGTCGCAGCATCGCATCCAGCACGTACACCCGGGTACCGGCGATCGGCGACCCGATCGGCACCGGTCCGGGGCGAGCGAGCACCTCGGCATCCACTATCTGCGTGGTGGTGAACACCGTGTTCTCCGTGGGCCCGTACCCGTTGACCAACCGCACCCCCGGCGCCGCCTCCACCAACCGCCGGCAGTGCGCCGCGGAGAGCACGTCGCCCCCCGCGAGCAGGTAGCGAAGCCCGGACAGCGCCGCCACGTCGATGTCCACGACCTCGTGGAACAGGCCAGCCGTCAACCAGAGGCCTGTGACCTTGCGTTCGTTGAGGAAATCCCGGAGTTCGGGCACCGAGAGCACGCCCGGTGGCGGCACCGCCAGGGCGGCCCCGTTCAGCAGCGCACCCCAGATTTCCAGGGTCGCCGCGTCGAAGGACATCGAGGCCAGTTGGGCGACGACGTCGCCTGGTCCCACCGGCAGGTGGTCCGACCGCCACGCCACGCGCACGACAGCGCGGTGCGGCACCTCGACCCCCTTGGGAAGTCCGGTGGAGCCGGACGTGTAGATCACGTAGGCGGCACTGTCCGGCGATACCGACAGCGGTGGCGCGGAGCCATCCTGCTGACCGAGCGCGCGCTCGGTCTCCGGGTCGTCGACGAGGACGACGCCACAGTCCTCAGGCAGGCGCGGCGCCAGTGCGGTCTGGGAAACGACGGTTCCGATGCCGCTGTCGGAGAGCATGAACCGGATTCGCTCGGTCGGGTACCGGGAATCGAGGGGGACGTAGGCCGCTCCGGCCTTGAGGACGGCCAGCAACGCGACGACGGATTCGGGCGCCCTCGACACGCACACACCGACCCTGGTTCCTCCGCCGACCCCGTGCGCGGTGCGCAGGTGGCGGGCGAGCTGGTTCGCCCGCCTGTCCAGTTCGGCATAGCTCAGCCGCCGGTCGTCCCACACCACGGCATCCGATCGTGGGTGCGCGCGGACAGCACGGGAGAACAGGTCGAGGACGGTGGTGTTCCGTGTCTCGGGTCGTGTGGTGTCGTTCCAGTCGTGCAGCAGCTGCCGTCGTTCGTCGTCCTCCAGCAGGGACACGTCGGCCAGGTCGCGGTGCGGGTTGGCGGTGAGTTCCCCGGCGAGGACGACCCAGTGCCGCGCCAACCGCTCCACCGTGCCCGCGTCGAACAGATCCGTGTTGTACTCCACCTCCACCCACAACCCACCCGGACGCTCCCAGAACTCGAACGTCACCTCGAACCGAGCCGACTCCCGAGCCAGCGGAACCCGCTCCACCCCCAACCCCGGGAAATCACCCCACTCGCCCACCGAGTTCTGCAACACCACCATCACCTGCGCCAACGGAGACCGCGACGCGTCCCGCTCCCCCACCACCGCGTCCACCACCCGGTCGAACGGCACATCCTGGTGCGCGAACGCCTCCAACACCGTCTCCCGGACCCGCCCCAACAACGACGCGAACGAATCCTCACGGCCGATCCGCGACCGCAACACCAGCGTGTTGACCAGGAAACCGATGAGGTTCTGCAGCTCGGGACGCCCTCGTCCCGACGTCACTGTCCCCACCGCGACATCGTCCTGCCCGGTGTGGCGGGACAGCAGCACCTGGGTGACGGCGGTCAGCGCCATGAACAGGCTGACCCCGTGTCGGGTACTCGCGGTGCGCAGTGTGTGGACGACGTCGGCGGGCACGTCGAAGGTGTGCACGGCCCCTGCGGTGGTCCGCACGGCAGGGCGGGGTCGGTCGGTGGGTAGGTCGAGAGGTTCGAGCCCGGCGAGCTGCGCCCTCCAGTAGTGCAACTGGTTCGTCCAGGCCTGGCTGTCCGCCCGGGTTCGCTGCCAGTCCGCGTAGTCGAGGTAACGGACGGATGGCGTTGCCAGCTTCGCGTCCGTCCCTCCGAGTCCGGCCGTGTAGAGCTCGGCGAGTTCCCTGATGAGGAGGCCCACCGACCACCCGTCGGTGATGATGTGGTGCATCGACCAGATCAGCACGTGGAGGTTCGTGTCCTCCTGCACGAGGACGATCCGGCTCAGCGGCCCTGTGCGCAGGTTGAACGGGGTCGCGGCTTCCGCGCGGAGAACCTCGTCCAGCGCCGCACCACGTCCTGCGGCGGGCCGGTCCCGCAGGTCGATGTGGGTGGTGGGAGGCGGAGCGGCGGGGCTCACGGTCTGCGTCGCGTTCCCGTCCACGAGGTGGAAAGTGGTGCGCAGGGACTCGTGCCGGGCGACGAGGGCCGCCAGTGCGGAGTTCAGCGCGTCGAGTCGCAGCTCGCCCGTCAGCCGGAGGGCGATGCCGGTGTTGTACTCGACACCCTCTGGGGCGAATTCCTGGAGGAACCAGAGCCGTTGCTGCGCGAAGGACAGCGGGCCGGTGTCCCGGAGGCCCCGGCTCATGACGGCCCGCACGTCACCACCGGCCCGAGCGCTCTCGGCGGCGACCGCGGCGGCGAGGCCGGTGATGGTGCGCTCGTCGAAGAGGACGCGGGGGGAGAGTTCTGCTCCGAGGACCTCACGGAGGCGGCTCAGGACGCGCAGACCGCTGATGGAGTTGCCGCCGAGTTCGAAGAAGTCGTCCTCCACACCGACCCGTTCCACGCCGAGCACGTCCTGCCACACGGAGCACAGCTGCTGTTCGGTGTCGGTCCGGGGCGGTACGTAGCGCCGGAGGGTGTCGGTGGTCGGTGCGGGGAGGGCTGCTCTGTCGAGTTTGCCGTTGACGGTGAGGGGGAGCTGGTCGAGCACCACGAACGCCGCCGGCACCATGTGCTCCGGCAGCACCTCCCGCGCGGTCTCCCGCACCGACCCCACCAACTGCCCCGGGTTCCACCACCACACCGCCCGACCACCAGGCCCCACCCCAGGATCAGCACCACCAGCAGTGGCGGGTTCGACGGGCGTGGCGGGTTCGGTGGACCACCCCGGCCGAGTCGCGTACACCATGTACAAGCCCGTGTCGGCCACATCCGGCGCGTGGTCCACCACCACGGTGAACCCCACCGACTCCAACAGACCCCGCACCCCCGCCAACCGGCCCTGCGCGTCATGCACCTCCGCGACCACCTGACCGATCCGCGGCCAGTGCTCGTCCCGAACCCCCCGCAACACGTCCAACTCGCTCTTCTCCACATCCACCTTGACCAGGTCCACCCGCGCCAACCCCCGCGCGTCGATCACCTCCGAGATCGTGGTCAACTCCGCCCGCACCCGCTGGCTGGCCAACCGGTGGGACAACAGCTGCCCCAGACCCTGGTCACCGCCGACCTCCTCGTGCTCGTTGCGCACGAACTGTTCCAGCACCTGCCGTTCCTCGTCCTGGTCGGCGAACCGACCGGACATGATCGACATCTCCGGGTAGTAGGTGAACTCCGCCACCCCCGGTTCCGAAGCCACCCCGCATTCCGAGAGCACCGTGTCCGCCCCGTGCAGGGCGGTGTTGAGCCGGTACAACCGGGCCAGCTCCGGGATCGGTTCGAAGGCGTACACGCGGGCGTCGGGCACCTGGTGGGTGACGAACAGGGAGAACAACCCGACATGTCCGCCCACGTCGATGACCACCGCCCCCGGGTCGAGGTGGATCCCGCCGCGGACGTACTCGGTGTTGGCGAAGATCTCCTGGTAGAGGAAGGCGATGTTGGAGCGGTTGCGGCCCAGGACCAGCATGCCGTTGGGCAGTTCGTGGAGTTCGGCTCCGGTGGCGGCCAGTTCCCCGGTGGCGGCCAGTCGGGTGTAGCGGGCGACGGGGGCGGCGGTGGTGGTGTCGGGGGTGAGGTAGGCGACCAGGCGTTTGTCGCCGGGGGTGTCCTCCCGGACCACCACCACCGCCTGCGCCACTCCCGGGTGCTCTCCCAACCGGGCGGCGACCTCCCCCGGCTCGATCCGGAACCCCCGCACCTTCACCTGCTCATCCGCCCGACCCACGTACGACAGGCGCCCCTGACCATCCACCCGGGCCAAGTCCCCAGTCCGGTACATCCGCCGGCCATCCCCAGCGAACGGATCGGCCACGAACCGCGACGCCGTCAACCCCGCACGACCCGCATACCCCTGCGCCACCCCCGCACCCGCCACGTACATCTCCCCCACCACCCCCGGAGGAACCGGACGCAACCCACCGGCACGGTCCAGCACGTACACCCGCCACCCCGGCACCGCGTGCCCGATCACCCCAGCCGACCCCTCGACCAGATCGACCTCCGCACCGTTCTCCCCCTTCCCGGTCGGGTTGAGGGGGTGCGCGGTGACATGCACCGTGGTCTCGGTGATCCCGTACATGTTCACCAACACCGGTGTGTCCGGGTGCCGGGCCAACCACGGCCGCACCCGGGACACCTCCAACGCCTCCCCACCAAAGACCACCCACCGCAGGCACAACTCCCGCCCCAACCCGGGGTTCTCCGCCTCGGCCCGCACGAACTGCTCGAACGCCGAGGGTGTCTGGTTGAGCACCGTCACCCGCTGGGCCACCACCAGCTCCAGGAACTCCCCCGGACTGCGGGACACCTCCCAGGGCACCACCACCAACCGGCCCCCGAACGCCAACGCGCCCCACATCTCCCACACCGAGAAGTCGAAGGCCACCGAGTGGAACAACGTCCACACGTCCCCGGCGTCGAAGCCGTACCGGTCCTGGGTCCCGGTCAGCAGTGACACCACGCCGCGGTGCGGTACCGCCACGCCCTTCGGCCGTCCGGTCGACCCGGACGTGTAGATCACGTAGGCGACACTGTCGGGAGAAACCCGGCCGCCCCGCTCCTCGTCGCTGAGGTCGCCGTCGGGGAAGGAGGCGATTGCCGCCGTTTCCTCGTCGATTCGCAACACGGATACAGCACTGGGAAGACTCGGCACCGTCTCCGAGGTCCCGATCGCCAGACGGATTCCCGCATCGTCCATTGTGTACCGCAGCCTGTCAGCGGGATAGCGCGGATCCATCGGCACATAGCTCGCACCTGTCTTGAGGACACCGACGAGCGCGACGACCAGATCCACCGACCTGTCCAGGCACAGCCCCACCCGGTCTCCAGGGCGGATTCCCCTTGCCAGTACCGCCCGGGCCACCTGGTTGGCCCGGGAATTCAGCTCGGAGTAGGAAATCGAGTCCGCCTCGGAGGTCACCGCCGTCGACAGAGGACTCATCGCCGCCCGCCGTTCGAGGAGGTGGTGCAGGCAGTCGGAAGGGCGCACCGAGGAACGCCCGGGTTCTGGCTGGTCACCACCCTGGTCAGCCCGCTCGTTTCCGCCCGTCGACGTCGTCACCATGCGGTCCGTTCCCCTCAGGTACTCACAGTTGGCCGGCCAGGACAAGTGGCTGCTATGTCACTTCCGCACCCATCGGCAACGCCCCCGTACCGACGACAGCCCCCACATCGGACTCATCCTGGTCACCCCGCTGTACCCTCACCACCGCTTTCGGTCGTCACGGAACTCTCGAGTTCCAGCAGGACCTCCTCCTCCACCATGACGGCGAGGCTGGCGACAGTCGGCCCTGCGAAGAAGGCACGAGGTGAGATGGTCACACCGAAAGTCGTCCTGACTCGGGAAAGGACCTGAATGCACTGGATGGAGTTTCCACCAAGACGGAAGAAGTCGTCCTCCGCACCCACCTTGTCGACTCCGAGGACTTCCGACCAGTGCAGGGCGATGATCTCCTCGACCTCATTGCGGGGAGCGATGTAGGAGGCACTCTCCTCGAGAACGGGTGCGGGCAGGGCGCGGCGGTCGGTCTTCCCGCTGGCCGTCACCGGCAACTCGTCCAGGACCACCCACCCCGTGGGCATCATGTACTCCGGTAACACCCGACCCGCCTGCTCCCGCACCCGATCCACCACCACCCCAGCGGTATCGGCCACCAGATAGGCCACCAACCTCGGTACCCCCGGCTGGTCCTCCCGCACCACCACCACCGCCTGCCCCACCCCGGGACACGCCCCCAGCACGGTCTCGACCTCACCCAGCTCGATCCGATAACCCCGGATCTTGACCTGGTCATCCACCCGACCGGCGAACTCCACCACCCCCGAGGCCGTCCACCGGCCCACATCCCCGCTCCGGTACACCCGAGCACCGGCCGCCCCCACCGGGTGGGCCACGAACCTCGACGCGGTCAACCCCGCCCGCCCGGCATACCCCCGGGCCAGTTGCACCCCGGACAGGTAGATCTCGCCCCACACCCCGACCGGGACCGGGCGCAACCGGTCGTCCAGGACCAGCACCCCGGTGTTGTCCACCGGCCGACCGATCGGCACCGATCCACCGGCCGCACCGTCCTTACCCCTCGCCGGTCCAGCCGGCGCTGGGTCCTGTGCTGCGGTGGCGAGGGGGCTGCCCCCGGTCGTGGTCTGGTCGGTGTCCTCCGGGGTGGGGCAGGGCCACCAGGTCACATCGATCGCGGCCTCGGTCGGCCCGTACAGGTTGACCACCGGCACCCCCGGCACCCGCCGGGCCCACCGGTCCACCACCCCCGGTGGCAGGGCCTCCCCCGAGCACAGCACCCACCGCAACCCCCCGCACCGGGCCACCCCGTCCTCAGCCACGAACGCCGCCAGCATCGAGGGCACGAAATGGGTCACCGTCACCCCCACCCGCTCGATCACCCCAGCCAGGTAGGCCGGGTCCCGCTGCCCACCCGGACGGGCCAGCACCACCCCGGCCCCGGTGATCACCGGCCAGGCCAGTTCCCACACCGACACGTCGAACCCGATCGAGGTCTTGTGCAGGACCCGGTCCCCAGTGCCCAACGGGAACGTGCGGACCATCCAGTCCAGGTGCGCCACGATCGCCTGCTGGGAGACCACCACCCCCTTCGGGCGGCCGGTGGAACCCGACGTGTACACCACATACGCCGCCTGCGCGGGGTGGACCGTGACCGGGCTGGGCTCAGACGCACGAGTGATCTCCGCGCGGGCTGGTTCACTGTCGATCACCAGCGTGTCGATGTCGGCGGGCAGGCTCCCGACCAGGTCCTCGGTCGTGATCACCAGGGCCGGGGTGCTGTCCTTGAGGACGTAGGCGATCCGCTCGGCCGGGTACTCCGGGTCCACCGGCACGTACACCCCACCCGCGGTCCACACCGCCCACACCGCGACCACCGAGTCCACCGACCGGGGCAGCACCACACCCACCCGGGACTCCACTCCCACACCCCGGGACCGCAACACCGCGGCCACCCGGGCCACCCGGGCGGTGAACTCGGCATAGGACAGCCCGGCACCGGTATCGGTGAGCACCGCTGCTGCTTCCGGGGTCCGTCCGGCCTGCCGGGCCAACAACCCCGCCAGGTCCACCACCGGTACCGGACGGTCCGTGGCGTTCCAGTCCGTGACCACCTGCTGGTACTCGGTCTCGCTCAGCAGCGGGACATCCCCTACCGGTTGACCGGGATCGGCACCGAACAGCTCCGCCGCGCGCAGCCAGTGCCCGGACCACCGGCGGATCGTGTCCACCTCGAACAGGTCCGTGCTGAACTCCACCAGTGCCCGCAACCCTCCCGTGCTGGTGGGCTCGAAGTGCCACGAGACCTCGAACTGGGCTGCTTCCCGGGGCAGGTCGCACTCGACCGCCTCCACCCCGGAGAGCACCACCGGCTGCGACGGGGTGTTCTGCAACACCACCAGGGCCTGCACCAACGGGGTCCTGCTGGTGTCCCGCTCGGGCACCAACTCCTCCACCAACCGGCTGAAAGGCACGTCCTGGTGCGCGAACGCCCCCAACACCGTCTCCCGGACCCGCGCCAGCAACGCGGCGAACGACCCACCCGGCTCGACCCGGGAACGCAGCACCACGGTGTTGACGAAGAACCCGACCACGTCCTCGACCTCGGCCCGGTCCCGGCCCGAGACCACCGTCCCCACCGCGATGTCGTCCTGCCCGGAATGCCGGGACAGCACCAGCTGGGTGATCGCGGCCAACGCCATGAACAGCGTGGCCTCCCCGTCCCGGGCCACCGAGGTCAGCCGGGACACCACTCCGGCCGGGACCTCGAAGGTGTGGACCGCACCGGCACCGGTGCGCACCGCCGGTCGGGGGTGGTCGGTGGGCAGTTCCAACACCGGGAGCCCAGCGAGCCTCTCCCGCCAGTAATCCACCTGGTCTCGCAGGAGGTCTCCGGACACGCGCCGCCGCTGCCAGGCCGCCCAGTCGGCATAGCGGACGGGCAGGCTCGGCATCACTGCTCGGTGGCCCCGGGACGCTGCGCCGTACAGCACACCGAGGTCCCGGACCAACACGCCTGCGGACCAGCCATCGGTGACGATGTGGTGCATCGTCACCACCAACACGTGCTGGCCCGCGACCTCACGAACCAGCAACGCCCGCAGCAGCGGTCCCGACGCCAGGTCGAACGGTCGCGTCACCGCCGTGGACAACACGTCGTGCAGCGTGGCCGGTCGCTCCGACTCCGGTGTTCCGGACAGGTCGACCGTCCGGAGTCCCACGACCTCGTCGGTGGTGATCCGCTGTACGGCGTGCCCGTCGACCGTGGGGAACGTCGTGCGCAGGGCCTCATGACGTTGGAGCAGCGCGCAGAGCGCGTCCTCCAGCGCGGCGGTGTCGAGGTGTCCTGACATCCGCAGCGCGAAGCCCGTGTTGTACTCGGTGCCGCCCGGGGAGAACTCCTCCAGGAACCACAGCCGTTCCTGCCCGAAGGACAACGGCATGCTTCCGGCTCCCTGATCGGTGATCGGGAGGAGGTCCGAGCCTGGCTCGTCAGCCGACGCCTGGTGTGTCCCGACCTCCTGGCGTTCGTCGAGCTCGGCTGCCAGCGCCGCTACCGTCGGTCGGTCGAAGACGATCAGCGGAGACAGCTCGACGCCGAGACGTGCGCGGATCCGGGCGGCCGCACGCATGCTCGTGATGGAGTCCCCTCCCAACCGGAAGAAGTCGTCCTCGACTCCTACCCTGGGCAGCCCCAGCGCCTCCGCCCACACCTCCGCCAGCAGCCGTTCGGTGGCGGTCCGCGGCTCGGTGATCGGGTCGGTGCCGTCGGCAGGTCGGGGCAGCGCCCTCCGATCGAGCTTCCCGCTCGGTGTCAGCGGTGGCTCCGGGAGTGCGACGACGACCGCTGGCACCAGGTACTCGGGTAGCAGGCGCCGCAGGAAGGTACGGAGTTCGAGGTCATCGGGTGGTTCCGCACCCCTCGCGGTGACCACGTAGGCCGTGAGTCGTTCGGCAGCGGTCGCGGTCGCCGGGCTGACGAGGACCGCGGCCTGGGCGATCGAGGGATGTCCGGTGAGCACTGTCTCGATCTCGGCGGGCTCGACTCTGCGCCCCCGGAGTTTCACCTGGTCATCGACTCGTCCGAGGATCAGCAGCCTCCCGTCGGGCAGCCACCGCGCCAGGTCGCCGGTCCGGTACATCCGGTCCCCGGCGGTTCCCCACGGGTCGGCGACGAAACGCTCCGCCGTCAAGGTGGGCGAGGTGTAGCCCCGTGCGACCTGCGCTCCGGCCAGGTACAGCTCACCGCTGACTCCAACGGGAAGTGCCCGCAGCTCCCGGTCCACGACATAGGCCCGGACGTTGTGCGCCGGAGCCCCGATGGCAACGCTGGACGACCCGGTGTCCTCAGGCCGGTAGGTGCCGGCGCTGACCTGCACAGTGGTCTCGCTCGGCCCGTAGACGTTCACGACGGACTCGGCACCGAGTTCGAGGGCACGGTCCGCGAGTTCAGCGGTCAGCACTTCCCCACCAACGAAGAGCTCGCGCACACCGGAGAGGGGTTTCTGGTCGCCGGCCGCCACCGCGAGCTCACGGAGCAGGGTCGGTACCAGTTGGAGGACGGTGATGCCGTCCTCCCTGATCCTCGTCCGGAGCTCTACCGGGTCCAGGGAGATGTCGGGTTCGGCGAGCCTCAGCACGGCGCCCGTGACCAGTGGCAACCACAGTTCCCACTGGGCGGCGTCGAATGTCGCGGAAGTCCTCGCCAGGACACGGTCCGTGTCGAGGTGTCCCGGTCGGTCCCTCATCCAGCTGAGGAGGTTCACCAACGCGCGATCGGTGACCACGACGCCCTTCGGGCGTCCGGTGGAACCGGAGGTGTGTATCAGGTATGCGGGATGGTCCGGGTGCCGTCGGACGTCCGGCTCGGCGGTCGGAAGGGCTGTGTCGAACCGCTGCGGGTGGTCGTCGAGCACGAGAACGTCGCACCCGGCCCCGGGAATCCGGTTCGCGAGTTCCCGTTCGGTGATCACCAGGTCCAGTCGGCTGCCCACCACCATGCTCCTCAGCCGAGCTGGGGGTTGTTCCGAGCCGAGCGGGACGTAGGCTCCGCCTGCCCGCAGGATCGCGAGGAACGTCACGGGTAGCGCCGTCGTACGGTTGAGGAGCACACCGATCCGGTGCTCCGCCCTCACACCGCGCTCGCTGAGGTGGTGTGCGAGCCGGTTGGCCCGAGCCGACAGCTCTCCGTAGGTGAGGCGACCGTCGGAGGCGATGACGGCGAGCTGGTCAGGCGTGCGGAGGCACTGCTCGTTGACCAGTTGGTCAACGGTCATGGAGGGCACGGGACGGGCGGTGTCGTTCCACCGGTCCAGATCCCGTACCTCCGATGCGGTCGCGATGCCGAGTTGGCCGAGTGGTCGGTCGGGGTTGGTGGCGATCTCGGACAGCGCCCAGGCGAAACGGGCCGCGACCCGCCCGGCGGTGTCCTCGGTGAACAACTCCGGGTCATAGGACAACCACGCCTCCACCCGGTCCCGGGCATACACCGTCACCGTCACCGGGTAGTTCGTCGCCTCCACCGCCTCCACACCCGACACCCGCACCCCGGATGCCGACCCCGCCTCCTGAACCGGGTAGTTCTCGAACACCACCAGGCTCTGGAACAACCCCACCCCCGCCGGCAGCTCCGACTCGATCCCGGTCAACGGCACGTAATCGAACTGGCGGGCCTCCACCTGCCGGGCCTGCACCCCCGACACCCACTCCCCCACCCGCACCCCCGGATCACACACCACCCGCACCGGCAGGGTGTTGATGAACAACCCCACCATCTCCTGCGAACCCACCACCTCAGCCGGTCGACCTGACACCGTCGCCCCGAACACCACATCCACCGTGCCGGCATGCCGGGCCAACACCAACGCCCACCCGGCCTGCACCACCGCGTTGACCGTGACCCGCTCCTGCCGGGCGAAGGAGAACACCGCCTCCGAACCCGCCGTGGTCAAAGGCACCCGGACACGGGCGGTGGACTCCGAACGGTGTGCCCGGTCAGGGGCACGGTCCCAGGGCAGGGCAGTGGGCTGGTCGAACCCGGCCAACGCCTCCCGCCAGTAGGCCCGCCCGGTGGTCTGGTCCTGCCGGGTCAACCACCGCAGGAACTCCCCGTACTGGCGGCGTCCCACCGGGCTCCGGCTCAGCGCCGGGTCAAACCGCGGCCGGGGCCGATCCCCAGTCTCCCCATGACGAAGCGCGTCGTACTCGTGGAAGACGTCATCGAGGAAGGTCGTGGTGCTCCACCCGTCGAGCAGCAGGTGGTGGAAGGTCCACACCACCCGCACCCGGCCCTCCCCCAACCCGGCCAGCAACACCCGCATCAACGGGGCCCGCTCCAGATCGAAGGCCACCCCCTGATCCCGCCGCTGGTACTCCCGCCACCGCCGGTCCTGCTCCCCACCCTCGTAACCCGACCAGTCCTCCACGGTGATCGGGACCTCAACCTCACGGTGCACCACCTGCACCGGGTCCGGCACCTCACGCCAGGCCACCGACACCCGCAACGCCTCATGAGCGTTGACCACCCGCTGCCAGGCCACCGCCACCAACCCCGGTTGATCCACCCCCTCCAGAACACAGGACAACTGCTCCAGATACGCCACCGACGCCGGATCGGCCACCGCGTGGAACAACATCCCGGCCTGCAACCCCGTCAACGGGTACAACTCGGTGACCGCACGACCGGTCCCGGCCAACCGGGTCACCGTGTCCTGGTCCAACGCCACCAACGGGAAGTCCGACGGGGACACACCCCCGGCCCCGGGCTGGCGGCAGTGAGCCACGAACCCCGACAACTCGGTGAGGAAGGACTCCGCCAGGCCATGAACGGTGTCCTCGTGGTGCAGGCCTGGGGAGTACCACCAGTCGATCTCCAACCGGCCGTTGCGGACCTGGGCCACGACCTCCAGCAGGTGAGTACGGGTTTCTCCCGGGTGGTGCTCGCCACCGGGGTTGAGCCGCCAGTCCCCGATCCACTCCTGCTCACCGGTGGTGGTGTCGAACTGGCCCAGGTAGTTCAGGCTGATCCGTGGTTCCCGGTCGGTGTCCAGCCCCGAATCCGGGCTTCCCCCTCCGGTGAGGTAGCGCAGTGCCCCGTACCCGATCCCCCGGTCGGGGACCCCACGGAGTTGTTCCTTGACCGCCAGGACATCACCGGCCCATTCCCCCCGCGGGGACAGTTCCACGGTGACCGGGTAGATCGAGGTGAACCAGCCCACGGTCCGGGACACCTCCACCCCCGGCAGGACTTCCTCCCGACCATGGCCCTCGACCGTCACCGGTACCCGGGGCCACCCGGTCCACCTCCGCACCGTCCGGGCCAGCCCGGTCAGCAGGACCTCATCGATCCTGGTCCGGTACACCCCGGGCACGTCCTGCAGCAACTCCCGGGTCGTGGTCTGGTCCAGTACCACCCGCACCCGGTCCTGGGCTCCGACCGAGTGGTCCCCCTCGGCAACGTCCACCGGAAGCCGTAGGTCCTGACTGGTGGGGATGGCCTGCCGCCAGTAGTGGAGTTGGTCGGTGAACCCCCCGGCCCGGGTGTGCTCCCGCAGGGCCTGTGCCCAGTGGGGGAACGCGGTGGTCTTCACCCCGAGGTCCACCGGTCGTCCGGTCACTGCCTGGTGGTAGGCGGTGGTCAGGTCCTCCCGCAGGATCCGCCAGGACACCCCGTCGACCAGTACGTGGTGGGCTACCCATACCACCCGCAACCGGTCCCCACCAGCACCACGGCCGAGGAGAACACGCGATAACGGGCCTCGTTGCAGGTCCAACCCTGCCTGCGCCGCGACCACCGCCCGCTGCCACATGTCATCAGCGGTGTCCTCGACCGGTAGGTCCACTACCTGGATGACCTCGTCCAGGTCCACCTCGGGCAACACCACCGGTGTCCACGCACCCGCCGTGTCCCTGCGCAGCACCATGCGCAGCGCGTCGTGGTGCTCCACCACCGCGCCCACCGCCCGCCGCACCACCACCAGATCGGTGTCCGGGGGCAGGGTGAACCCCGCGGAAAGGTTGAAATGCTCCGGGCCCACCGGGTGCGTGGTGGTGAACCACTCCAGGACCGGGGTCATCGGGAACGCCCCCGACACCCGACCCTGCTCGGCCCCCACCGTTCCGGGTTCCCCGTCAGGGGATGACAGTCCTGATGCCAGGGCAGCGATCGTCTGGCGTTGGAACAACTCCCGGGAGGTGAACACCACCCCCGCCGCTCGGGCCTTCGACACGACCTGGATGCTCAGGATCGAGTCGCCACCCAGCTCGAAGAAGTTGTCGGTCACCCCGACCCGGTCCAACCGCAGCACCTCAGCCCACACCTCGCACAACACCTTTTCGGTGTCCGTGCGCGGTGCGACATGACGGTCAGCGGACTGGAACTCCGGGGCTGGTAACGCCGCCCGGTCGACCTTCCCGTTACCCGTCAGGGGCAAGGCCTCGAGCACCACCACCGCCGCCGGCACCAGGTACTCCGGCAGGAACCGGCGCAGAGCGTCCCGCAACACCTCCGGAGCGGGCACGGCCCCGTCCTCCGGCACCACGTAACCCACCAGGCGCCGCGCTCCCGGGGTGTCCTCCCGGACCACCACCACCGCCCGCGCCACACCCCGCTGCCCCACCAACGCGGCCTCGACCTCACCCGGCTCGATGCGGAACCCCCGCACCTTCACCTGATCATCCACCCGCCCCACGAACTCGAGAACCCCGTCCGGCAACCACCGCACCCGATCCCCCGTCCGGTACACCCGACCACCAGCGGCATCGAAGGGATCAGCCACGAACCGCGACGCCGTCAACCCCGGACGATCCACATACCCATGCCCCAGACCCGCACCCGAGGTGTAGAGCTCCCCCGGCACCCCCACCGGCACCGGACGCAACCACCGGTCCAACACCACCACCCCGGACCCCGCCACCGGCGACCCGATCGGCACCGAACCCCGCCCCCGCACAACGGAGGCACCCACCACCTGAACAGTGGTGAACACCGTGTTCTCCGTGGGCCCGTACCCGTTGACCAACCGCACCCCCGGTACCGCCTCCACCACCCGCCGGCAGTGCGACGGAGACAGCACGTCACCCCCGGCCAGCAGGTACCGCACCCCCGACAACACCGCCACATCAGTGTCGACGACCTCGTGGAACAACCCCGCCGTCAACCACAACCCCGTCACCGCGTACTCACCCAGGAACTCACCCAGTTCGGGTACCGACAACACCCCGGGCCGGGGCACCGCCACCGCCGCCCCGTTGAGCAACGCTCCCCAGATCTCCAAAGTGGCCGCGTCGAAGGACAACGACGCCAGTTGGGCGACAACATCCCCCGGCCCCACCGGCAGGTGATCCGGCTCCCACGCCACCCGCACCACAGCCCGGTGCGGTACCACCACTCCCTTCGGAGTACCGGTGGAGCCGGACGTGTAGATCACATACGCCGGCATGTCACCCGAGACCGGCGCCGGAGCTGGCGAGGCGACGGACCGTGCTACCTGCTCCACCGTCGCCGGGTCGTCCACCACCACCGTCGCCAGGCCCGCCGGGACCCGGTCGGCCAACTCGGCGGTGGTCACCACCACCCCGGCCCCACTGTCGGTGAGCAGGAACTCCACCCGCGCCGCCGGGTACCCCGGATCCACCGGAACGTAGGCACCACCCGCCCGGAGCACGGCCAACAGCACGCACACCGCATCCGGACCCCGCTCCAACAACACCCCCACCCGGGAACCGGCCACCACACCCCGCGACACCAGGTATCCGGCCAACCGGGCCGACCGGGCATCGATCTCCCGGTAGGACCACGACACCCCTTCCCCCACCACCGCCGCCGCGTCCGGGCACTCGACCACCCGCGCGGCGAACACCCCGGTGACCGTCTGCACCGGCAGCACCCGGTCGGGGGTGTTCCATTCCGCCACCAGATCCCGCTCAGCGGGGTCGGTCACCGCCACCTCGACCAACCGGCGCTCCGGCTCCGCGGTCACCGCCTCGGCCAGCCGCACCCAGTCCCGGGCCCACCGCTCCACCGTGCCGGCATCGAACAGGTCGGTGTTGTACTCCAGCTCCACCACCAACCCCTCCGCGTCCGGCCAGAACTCGAAGGTCACCTCGAACCGCGAGGACGCCCGGTCCAACACCACCCGTCGCGCCGGCATCCCCCCGAACTCGGCCACCTCACCCACCGCGTTCTGCAACACCACCATCACCTGCGCCAACGGCGGCCGGGACGCGTCCCGCACCCCACCCACGGCGTCGACCACCCGGTCGAAGGGCACGTCCTGGTGGGAGAACGCCCTCAGCACCGTCTCCCGGACCCGCGCCAGAAACACCTCGGCGGACTCGGACAGATCCACCCGGGACCGCAGCACCAGGGTGTTGACGAAGAACCCGACCAGCCCTTCCAGCTCGGTGCGGTCCCTACCCGAGACCACCGTGCCCACCGCGATGTCGTCCTGCCCGCTGTGCTGGGCCAGCACCAGCTGGGTAATCGCGGTCAGGGTCATGAACAGGCTCGCCCCACCCGAGGCGCCCCACCGTGTCAACCGGTCCACCACCGCGGGCGGGACCCGCAGGACGTGCACCGCGCCCACCGAACTGCGCACCACCGGTCGGGCACGGTCGGTGGGCAGTTCCAGCACCGGAACCCCGGCCAGCTGCTCCCGCCAGTAGTCGAGCTGTTCCTCCCAACCGGCCTTCTCGGTCTGGTCCCGCTGCCAGGCTGCCCAGTCCCGGTAGGACACCGGTAGCGCGGGTAGTTCCACCGGGGCACCGGCCAGCTCGGCGGTGTAGTACTGGTCCAGCTCCCGGACCAGCACACCCATCGACCACCCGTCCGTCACGATGTGGTGCATGACCAGTGCGAGGACTTCGGACTCGTCGCTCTCGCGGATCAGGAGGGCTCGTACCAGGGGACCAACACCGAGCTCGAAGGGCTTCGAAGACTCGACTCGCAGCTCCTCGCCCAGCCGGAGATCCCGCTCAACGCCGTCAAACGAGGTCAGGTCGAGCGTCCGGAGCCCGACCGCCGCGTGCTCACGAACGCGCTGTCGGCCCACACCGCCATCGAAGTCGAAGACAGTCCGCAGCGAGTCATGGCGGTCGGCGAGGCGGCACAGCGCTGCGCGTAGCGCATCGTGCCGAACACGACCTGCCACCCGGAGTGCGATTCCGGTGTTGTACTCCACTCCCCCCGGGCTGAAGCTGTCGAGGAACCACAACCGCTGCTGAGCCGAGGAGAGCGGCGCGGCGGCCACGTCTCCTCGTGCGGGGATGACATCGTTCGTGCCGTCTGGGACGACATCGGCGCCGGCCAGGAATGCCGCCAGTCCTCGGATGGTCGGGTGGTCGAAGAGGACGCGGGACGGAAGCTCAACGGACGTGCCGGACCGCAGTCTTGCCAGCACCCGGGCACCGCTGATGGAGTCGCCGCCGATGCGGAAGAAGTCGTCGTCGACACCGATGCCCGTCGTTCCGAGCACTTCACTCCACAGTACGAGGAGGGATCGTTCGGTCTCGGTCGACGGCTCGGCGTGCTCAGCCCCGCCGTGGTACGTGGGTGCGGGCAGCGCCACGCGGTCCAGTTTCCCGTTGTGGGTTACTGGCAACTCGTCCAGGACCACCCACCCCGTGGGCATCATGTACTCCGGTAACACCCGACCCGCCTGCTCCCGCACCCGATCCACCACCACCCCAGCGGTATCGGCCACCAGATAGGCCACCAACCTCGGTACCCCCGGCTGGTCCTCCCGCACCACCACCACCGCCTGCCCCACCCCGGGACACGCCCCCAGCACGGTCTCGACCTCACCCAGCTCGATCCGATAACCCCGGATCTTGACCTGGTCATCCACCCGACCGGCGAACTCCACCACCCCCGAGGCCGTCCACCGGCCCACATCCCCGCTCCGGTACACCCGAGCACCGGCCGCCCCCACCGGGTGGGCCACGAACCTCGACGCGGTCAACCCCGCCCGCCCGGCATACCCCCGGGCCAGTTGCACCCCGGACAGGTAGATCTCGCCCCACACCCCGACCGGGACCGGGCGCAACCGGTCGTCCAGGACCAGCACCCCGGTGTTGTCCACCGGCCGACCGATCGGCACCGATGCCGACGAGGGATCCCCGGTCCCGGGATCCCGGTCACCTCCTTCCGGGGATCGCCCGTCCGGGGTGGGGCAGGGCCACCAGGTCACATCGATCGCGGCCTCGGTCGGCCCGTACAGGTTGACCACCGGCACCCCCGGCACCCGCCGGGCCCACCGGTCCACCACCCCCGGTGGCAGGGCCTCCCCCGAGCACAGCACCCACCGCAACCCCCCGCACCGGGCCACCCCGTCCTCAGCCACGAACGCCGCCAGCATCGAGGGCACGAAATGGGTCACCGTCACCCCCACCCGCTCGATCACCCCAGCCAGGTAGGCCGGGTCCCGCTGCCCACCCGGACGGGCCAGCACCACCCCGGCCCCGGTGATCACCGGCCAGGCCAGTTCCCACACCGACACGTCGAACCCGATCGAGGTCTTGTGCAGGACCCGGTCCCCAGTGCCCAACGGGAACGTGCGGACCATCCAGTCCAGGTGCGCCACGATCGCCTGCTGGGAGACCACCACCCCCTTCGGGCGGCCGGTGGAACCCGACGTGTACACCACATACGCCGCCTGCGCGGGGTGGACCGTGACCGGGCTGGGCTCAGACGCACGAGTGATCTCCGCGCGGGCTGGTTCACTGTCGATCACCAGCGTGTCGATGTCGGCGGGCAGGCTCCCGACCAGGTCCTCGGTCGTGATCACCAGGGCCGGGGTGCTGTCCTTGAGGACGTAGGCGATCCGCTCGGCCGGGTACTCCGGGTCCACCGGCACGTACACCCCACCCGCGGTCCACACCGCCCACACCGCGACCACCGAGTCCACCGACCGGGGCAGCACCACACCCACCCGGGACTCCACTCCCACACCCCGGGACCGCAACACCGCGGCCACCCGGGCCACCCGGGCGGTGAACTCGGCATAGGACAGCCCGGCACCGGTATCGGTGAGCACCGCTGCTGCTTCCGGGGTCCGTCCGGCCTGCCGGGCCAACAACCCCGCCAGGTCCGAACCAGGAACGGGATGGTCCGCACCTGCCCACCGCATCGGCAGGTTCTCGTCGGCAGCCGGCCTGATCATCAGTTTCCCCTCGGTGGCCAGGTGATCACGAACGTGGGTTTCGGCTGTTGGGCAGGGCGGGCCGGGAGCGAGCAGCTGTTGTCGTCCCTCGCTCGGCTCTGCTGCCCGGCATCCGCCAAGCTCAGTCCAGTGCGCTGTCACCCTCGGTGAACAGCGAGCCCTCGATGTCGGACAGGATCTTCTCCTCGATCACCTCGGCAAGGCGGGTGATCGTCGGGTTCTCGAAGAAGAGCCGCGCTGAGAAGTCGATGCCGAAGGTTTCCTGAATCGCATCGATGACCTGGAGACTCAGAATCGAGTTACCACCGTTCTCGAAGAAGTTGGCATCGGTTCCGACTGAGCTGACGTGCAGCACATCGGACCAGATGTCGACCAGAGCTTCCTCGGTCGGAGTCGCGGGATCTCCCGCGGATCCGTGCATCTCCTGTTGAGGGGCGGGCAGCGCCGCGCGGTCGAGCTTGCCGTTCCCGGTCAGCGGGAAGGCGTCCAGGACGACGACGTTCGACGGCACCATGTGCTCGGGAAGAGCCGCGCGAAGATGTTTCCGCAACTCGGCAGGCACCAGGGACCCACCAGCGGCAGCGACCACATAGGCCACCAGGCGTTTGTCGCCGGGGGTGTCCTCCCGGACCACCACCACCGCCTGCGCCACTCCCGGGTGCTCTCCCAACCGGGCGGCGACCTCCCCCGGCTCGATCCGGAACCCCCGCACCTTCACCTGCTCATCCGCCCGACCCACGTACGACAGGCGCCCCTGACCATCCACCCGGGCCAAGTCCCCAGTCCGGTACATCCGCCGGCCATCCCCAGCGAACGGATCGGCCACGAACCGCGACGCCGTCAACCCCGCACGACCCGCATACCCCTGCGCCACCCCCGCACCCGCCACGTACATCTCCCCCACCACCCCCGGAGGAACCGGACGCAACCCACCGGCACGGTCCAGCACGTACACCCGCCACCCCGGCACCGCGTGCCCGATCACCCCAGCCGACCCCTCGACCAGATCGACCTCCGCACCGTTCTCCCCCTTCCCGGTCGGGTTGAGGGGGTGCGCGGTGACATGCACCGTGGTCTCGGTGATCCCGTACATGTTCACCAACACCGGTGTGTCCGGGTGCCGGGCCAACCACGGCCGCACCCGGGACACCTCCAACGCCTCCCCACCAAAGACCACCCACCGCAGGCACAACTCCCGCCCCAACCCGGGGTTCTCCGCCTCGGCCCGCACGAACTGCTCGAACGCCGAGGGTGTCTGGTTGAGCACCGTCACCCGCTGGGCCACCACCAGCTCCAGGAACTCCCCCGGACTGCGGGACACCTCCCAGGGCACCACCACCAACCGGCCCCCGAACGCCAACGCGCCCCACATCTCCCACACCGAGAAGTCGAAGGCCACCGAGTGGAACAACGTCCACACGTCCCCGGCGTCGAAGCCGTACCGGTCCTGGGTCCCGGTCAGCAGTGACACCACGCCGCGGTGCGGTACCGCCACGCCCTTCGGCCGTCCGGTCGACCCGGACGTGTAGATCACGTAGGCCACCGCCTCGGCGGGCACCACCACCTCCGGTCGCCCGGGTTCGTACCCCGAGAAGTCCGTGCGGTCCAGTTCCACCACCGGCACCCCGGACACCGCCCCCGGGAGAGCACCAGCGGTCTCCGAGACGGTCACCACCGTGGAGGCCCCGCTGTCGGTCAGGGTGTAGGCGATCCGCTCCGCCGGGTAGTTCGGGTCCACCGGCACGTACGCCGCCCCGGCCGCGAGCACACCCAGCACCCCTACCACCAGGTCGGTGGTGCGGGGCAGCAGCAACGCCACCCGCGCTCCCGGGGTCACGCCCCTGGCCCGCAGGTGCGCCGCCAGGCGGTAGGCCCGCCCGGCCAGTTCCCCGTAGGTCACCGTCGTGTCCTGGAAGGACACCGCCACCGCCTCGGGACGCTCCCGGACCTGACGATCGAACAACTCCACCAACGACACCGGCTCCACACCCTCGACGAGCGCCGGGGAGTAGCGCGCCCACGACGCGCGCAGCTCCTCGAGCCGGGCGTCCTCGATCAGCGGAGTGACCGCGAGAGCACGCGCGGGCTCCTCGACAACAGCGCTCGCCGCCACCACCAGATGATTCGCGATCTCAGCGACCGTGTCCGGGTCGAAGAGGTCCGTGTTGTACTCGATCGCCGCCCAGAGCTGACCATCCAGCCGCTCCTCGAACTGGAAGCTGACTTCGAACTGGGCGGCGTTCCGGGGAAGCAGGACCTCCTCGACCTCGATACCAGGGAACGCCGGCCGGGCAGGTGGCGTGTTCTGCAGCACGACCATGGCCTGGACCAGTGGTGTTCGACTGGTATCGCGGTCCGGAACCAGCTCGTCGATGAGCCTGGTGAAGGGGACGTCCTGGTTGGCGAACGCCGTCAACACGGTGTCCCGCACGTCAGCGAGGAGCTGGTCGAACGTCCGGGTCTCGTCGATCCTGGTCCTGAGGACGACGGTGTTCACGAAGAACCCCACGGTCTCCTCGAACTCGGCGCGTTCTCTCCCCGAGGTGACCGTACCGACGGCGATGTCGTCCTGCCCGCTGTGCCGAGCCAACACGAGCTGCGTGAGGGCGGTGAGAGCCATGAAAAGACTGGCGCCGTGCGGACGGCCCACCCTTCTCAACCCCCTCACCAGGGCTGCCGGAACGGCGAAGGTGTGCATGGCACCCGCAGTGGTCCGCACGGCCGGCCGTGGACGATCCGTTGGCAGCGAGAGCGTTGGCAGGCCGGACAGCTGGTCTCGCCAGTAGGCGAGTTTCCCATCGAGCGCGTCACCGGACAGCTGTTTCCGCTGCCACACGGCGTAATCGACGTACTGGAGCGGAAGCTCCGGGAGCCACGGTGTCTCGTCCCGCACGGATGCCCCGTACAGCGCGGCGAGTTCGCCCAGCAGCAGGTTGATCGACCAGCCGTCCGTGACGATGTGGTGCATCGTCACCACCAGGAAATGAACCGCCGGTCGTTCCCGAACCAGGAGCACCCGCGCCAGTGGCCCCTTCCTGAGGTCGAAGGGCTTGTCCATCTCCGCGCTCAGGAGCCGCCGCAGCTCACGCGCGCGACGTCCCTCCTCTTCCCCAGTCAGATCGACCGTGCGCAGCGAGATGGGCATCGTCGGGTGAATCCGCTGGATCCCGCTGCCGTGAACAGAGTCGAAGGTGGTACGCAGCGATTCGTGCCGCTCAACGAGGGCCTCCACGGCCGAGGTCAGGGCTTCCACGTCGAGAGCACCTGTCAGCCGCAGGCCGACACCCAGGTTGTACTCGGCACCCGCGGGGCTGAACTCGTGCAGGAACCACAACCTCTCCTGCGGGTAGGACAGGGGAAGCCCGTCGGAACGCACCGTGGCTGTCGGCACCTCGGCCATGGCGCCGAACAGCTCCTCGCCGGGCAGGGCAGCGGCGAGGGAGGCGACGGTCGGGTAGTCGAAGAGGAGGCGGGGTGACAGTTCGATCCCGAGGACCGCGCGGGTACGGGAGGAGACCTTCATGCTGCTGATGGAGTCGCCGCCGAGTTCGAAGAAGTTGTCGTCGATGCCGACTCGCCGTTTCCCCAACACCTCGGCCCAGATCACGCAGAGGACCTGTTCCGTCTCGGTCGTGGGAGGGGCGTAGGACGCGGTCGCCGTCATGTCCGGCGCGGGAAGCGCCCGCCCGTCCAGTTTGCCGTTCGACGTCAGGGGGAGCTCGGGGAGGACGACGAACGAGGAGGGCACCATGTGGTCCGGGAGAACCTGGTGGAGCAGGCTTCGAAGTTCGTCGGTGTGCAGTGGCTCGTCAGGAGCGGCGGGGACCAGGTAGGCGACGAGCCGAGCCTCGCCCGCGAGATCGTCCCGCACCGTGACCGCTGCCTGTCCGACGCCGGGGTGCTGGCCGAGTACGGTCGCGATCTCACCAGGCTCGATGCGGAAACCCCGCAGCTTGACCTGCTCGTCGGCTCGGCCCACGTACACCAGCCGGCCTTCGGCGTCGACCCTCGCGAGGTCCCCCGTGCGGTACATGCGTGAACCCGGCTCGCCGAACGGGTCGGCCACGAACCTGGTGGCCGTCAGGCCAGGGCGTCCGGAGTAACCGCGAGCGACCCCCGCACCAGCGACGTACATCTCTCCGACCACGCCTGGTGGAACCGGCCGCAGTCCTCCCGCACGGTCCAGCACGTGGACGCGCCAACCGGGGATCGCGCGTCCGATCACGCCGGGCAGGAGCTCCTCCGGCAGGACCGGGTGAGCCGTGACGTGCACCGTGGTCTCGGTGATGCCGTACATGTTCACGATGGTCGGCCCGTCCGGGTGTCTGGCGAACCACGGTGCGAGGCGCGACGCGTCGAGGGCCTCGCCCCCGAAGACGATCCACCGCAGTACCAGGTCCTGGCCGAGGTGGAGTTGATCCGCCTCGGCCTGCGCCAGCTGCGCGAAGGCCGACGGGGTCTGGTTCAACACCGTCACTCGGTGATCGACGAGGAGGCGCAGGAAGTCCCCCGGCGAGCGCGAGACCTCCCACGGCACGACGACGAGCCTGCCACCGAATGCTAGGGCTCCCCAGATCTCCCACACCGAGAAGTCGAACGCCGCCGAGTGGAACATCGTCCACACGTCGTCAGCGTCGAAACCGAACCGTTCCGTGGTTTCCCGGAACAGGCTGGTCACGGCACGGTGGGGTACGACGACTCCCTTGGGCCGGCCGGTGGAACCCGAGGTGTAGATGACGTAGGCCGACTGATCCGGGTCGACCCGCCCAGGTAGGGGTTGGTCGCGGTCCTCCTCCGAGTTCCGCCACTCGACCTCGTCGAGCAGGACGATGCCCTCCGCCAGGCCCGGAGGCAGGGCTCCTGCTACCGAGGAGACGGTGAGCACGACCGACGCGGCGCTGTCGGCGAGGGTGTAGGCGATGCGGTCGGCGGGGTACTGGGGATCGACTGGAACGTAGGTACCGCCGGCCTTCAGAGCGGCGAGGATGCCGATGACGAGGTCGACCGAGCGGGGCAAGACCACGGCTACCCGGGTTTCCGGGCCGACGCCGATCCCGACGAGGTGCTTCGCCAGCCGGGTCGAGAGCAGGTCGAGTTCCCCGTAGGTGACCTCGGAATCCCGGTAGGACACCGCGACCTTGGTCGGGGCCGTGTGGACGTGGTGCCGGAACAGGTCGAGGAGGGATTCTGCTTCCACATCCCGCACTCCTACCTGAGAGTTGCATTCGAGAACAGGGGCACCCTTCCACTCGCTCGGGCTGGCGATGTCGAGTTGGCCGAGTGGTCGGTCGGGGTTGGTGGCGATCTCGGACAGCGCCCAGGCGAAACGGGCCGCGACCCGCCCGGCGGTGTCCTCGGTGAACAACTCCGGGTCATAGGACAACCACGCCTCCACCCGGTCCCGGGCATACACCGTCACCGTCACCGGGTAGTTCGTCGCCTCCACCGCCTCCACACCCGACACCCGCACCCCGGATGCCGACCCCGCCTCCTGAACCGGGTAGTTCTCGAACACCACCAGGCTCTGGAACAACCCCACCCCCGCCGGCAGCTCCGACTCGATCCCGGTCAACGGCACGTAATCGAACTGGCGGGCCTCCACCTGCCGGGCCTGCACCCCCGACACCCACTCCCCCACCCGCACCCCCGGATCACACACCACCCGCACCGGCAGGGTGTTGATGAACAACCCCACCATCTCCTGCGAACCCACCACCTCAGCCGGTCGACCTGACACCGTCGCCCCGAACACCACATCCACCGTGCCGGCATGCCGGGCCAACACCAACGCCCACCCGGCCTGCACCACCGCGTTGACCGTGACCCGCTCCTGCCGGGCGAAGGAGAACACCGCCTCCGAACCCGCCGTGGTCAAAGGCACCCGGACACGGGCGGTGGACTCCGAACGGTGTGCCCGGTCAGGGGCACGGTCCCAGGGCAGGGCAGTGGGCTGGTCGAACCCGGCCAACGCCTCCCGCCAGTAGGCCCGCCCGGTGGTCTGGTCCTGCCGGGTCAACCACCGCAGGAACTCCCCGTACTGGCGGCGTCCCACCGGGACCACCGAGACGGTGTTCTCACCCGTGGTCTCGGCCAGGGCCTGGTAGGTCGCGATCAGGTCGGAGAAGAACCGGTAGATGCTCCACCCGTCGAGCAGCAGGTGGTGGAAGGTCCACACCACCCGCACCCGGCCCTCCCCCAACCCGGCCAGCAACACCCGCATCAACGGGGCCCGCTCCAGATCGAAGGCCACCCCCTGATCCCGCCGCTGGTACTCCCGCCACCGCCGGTCCTGCTCCCCACCCTCGTAACCCGACCAGTCCTCCACGGTGATCGGGACCTCAACCTCACGGTGCACCACCTGCACCGGGTCCGGCACCTCACGCCAGGCCACCGACACCCGCAACGCCTCATGAGCGTTGACCACCCGCTGCCAGGCCACCGCCACCAACCCCGGTTGATCCACCCCCTCCAGAACACAGGACAACTGCTCCAGATACGCCACCGACGCCGGATCGGCCACCGCGTGGAACAACATCCCGGCCTGCAACCCCGTCAACGGGTACAACTCGGTGACCGCACGACCGGTCCCGGCCAACCGGGTCACCGTGTCCTGGTCCAACGCCACCAACGGGAAGTCCGACGGGGACACACCCCCGGCCCCGGGCTGGCGGCAGTGAGCCACGAACCCCGACAACTCGGTGAGGAAGGACTCCGCCAGGCCATGAACGGTGTCCTCGTGGTGCAGGCCTGGGGAGTACCACCAGTCGATCTCCAACCGGCCGTTGCGGACCTGGGCCACGACCTCCAGCAGGTGAGTACGGGTTTCTCCCGGGTGGTGCTCGCCACCGGGGTTGAGCCGCCAGTCCCCGATCCACTCCTGCTCACCGGTGGTGGTGTCGAACTGGCCCAGGTAGTTCAGGCTGATCCGTGGTTCCCGGTCGGTGTCCAGCCCCGAATCCGGGCTTCCCCCTCCGGTGAGGTAGCGCAGTGCCCCGTACCCGATCCCCCGGTCGGGGACCCCACGGAGTTGTTCCTTGACCGCCAGGACATCACCGGCCCATTCCCCCCGCGGGGACAGTTCCACGGTGACCGGGTAGATCGAGGTGAACCAGCCCACGGTCCGGGACACCTCCACCCCCGGCAGGACTTCCTCCCGACCATGGCCCTCGACCGTCACCGGTACCCGGGGCCACCCGGTCCACCTCCGCACCGTCCGGGCCAGCCCGGTCAGCAGGACCTCATCGATCCTGGTCCGGTACACCCCGGGCACGTCCTGCAGCAACTCCCGGGTCGTGGTCTGGTCCAGTACCACCCGCACCCGGTCCTGGGCTCCGACCGAGTGGTCCCCCTCGGCAACGTCCACCGGAAGCCGTAGGTCCTGACTGGTGGGGATGGCCTGCCGCCAGTAGTGGAGTTGGTCGGTGAACCCCCCGGCCCGGGTGTGCTCCCGCAGGGCCTGTGCCCAGTGGGGGAACGCGGTGGTCTTCACCCCGAGGTCCACCGGTCGTCCGGTCACTGCCTGGTGGTAGGCGGTGGTCAGGTCCTCCCGCAGGATCCGCCAGGACACCCCGTCGACCAGTACGTGGTGGGCTACCCATACCACCCGCAACCGGTCCCCACCAGCACCACGGCCGAGGAGAACACGCGATAACGGGCCTCGTTGCAGGTCCAACCCTGCCTGCGCCGCGACCACCGCCCGCTGCCACATGTCATCAGCGGTGTCCTCGACCGGTAGGTCCACTACCTGGATGACCTCGTCCAGGTCCACCTCGGGCAACACCACCGGTGTCCACGCACCCGCCGTGTCCCTGCGCAGCACCATGCGCAGCGCGTCGTGGTGCTCCACCACCGCGCCCACCGCCCGCCGCACCACCACCAGATCGGTGTCCGGGGGCAGGGTGAACCCCGCGGAAAGGTTGAAATGCTCCGGGCCCACCGGGTGCGTGGTGGTGAACCACTCCAGGACCGGGGTCATCGGGAACGCCCCCGACACCCGACCCTGCTCGGCCCCCACCGTTCCGGGTTCCCCGTCAGGGGATGACAGTCCTGATGCCAGGGCAGCGATCGTCTGGCGTTGGAACAACTCCCGGGAGGTGAACACCACCCCCGCCGCTCGGGCCTTCGACACGACCTGGATGCTCAGGATCGAGTCGCCACCCAGCTCGAAGAAGTTGTCGGTCACCCCGACCCGGTCCAACCGC
The DNA here is from genome assembly GCF_049311605.1 of Actinoalloteichus caeruleus. Classification (NCBI taxonomy): domain Bacteria; kingdom Bacillati; phylum Actinomycetota; class Actinomycetes; order Pseudonocardiales; family Pseudonocardiaceae; genus Actinoalloteichus; species Actinoalloteichus caeruleus. Next base: position 2,899,013 of record NZ_CP186005.1, on the reverse strand, counting down.
AGCACCTCAGCCCACACCTCGCACAACACCTTTTCGGTGTCCGTGCGCGGTGCGACATGACGGTCAGCGGACTGGAACTCCGGGGCTGGTAACGCCGCCCGGTCGACCTTCCCGTTACCCGTCAGGGGCAAGGCCTCGAGCACCACCACCGCCGCCGGCACCAGGTACTCCGGCAGGAACCGGCGCAGAGCGTCCCGCAACACCTCCGGAGCGGGCACGGCCCCGTCCTCCGGCACCACGTAACCCACCAGGCGCCGCGCTCCCGGGGTGTCCTCCCGGACCACCACCACCGCCCGCGCCACACCCCGCTGCCCCACCAACGCGGCCTCGACCTCACCCGGCTCGATGCGGAACCCCCGCACCTTCACCTGATCATCCACCCGCCCCACGAACTCGAGAACCCCGTCCGGCAACCACCGCACCCGATCCCCCGTCCGGTACACCCGACCACCAGCGGCATCGAAGGGATCAGCCACGAACCGCGACGCCGTCAACCCCGGACGATCCACATACCCATGCCCCAGACCCGCACCCGAGGTGTAGAGCTCCCCCGGCACCCCCACCGGCACCGGACGCAACCACCGGTCCAACACCACCACCCCGGACCCCGCCACCGGCGACCCGATCGGCACCGAACCCCGCCCCCGCACAACGGAGGCACCCACCACCTGAACAGTGGTGAACACCGTGTTCTCCGTGGGCCCGTACCCGTTGACCAACCGCACCCCCGGTACCGCCTCCACCACCCGCCGGCAGTGCGACGGAGACAGCACGTCACCCCCGGCCAGCAGGTACCGCACCCCCGACAACACCGCCACATCAGTGTCGACGACCTCGTGGAACAACCCCGCCGTCAACCACAACCCCGTCACCGCGTACTCACCCAGGAACTCACCCAGTTCGGGTACCGACAACACCCCGGGCCGGGGCACCGCCACCGCCGCCCCGTTGAGCAACGCTCCCCAGATCTCCAAAGTGGCCGCGTCGAAGGACAACGACGCCAGTTGGGCGACAACATCCCCCGGCCCCACCGGCAGGTGATCCGGCTCCCACGCCACCCGCACCACAGCCCGGTGCGGTACCACCACTCCCTTCGGAGTACCGGTGGAGCCGGACGTGTAGATCACATACGCCGGCATGTCACCCGAGACCGGCGCCGGAGCTGGCGAGGCGACGGACCGTGCTACCTGCTCCACCGTCGCCGGGTCGTCCACCACCACCGTCGCCAGGCCCGCCGGGACCCGGTCGGCCAACTCGGCGGTGGTCACCACCACCCCGGCCCCACTGTCGGTGAGCAGGAACTCCACCCGCGCCGCCGGGTACCCCGGATCCACCGGAACGTAGGCACCACCCGCCCGGAGCACGGCCAACAGCACGCACACCGCATCCGGACCCCGCTCCAACAACACCCCCACCCGGGAACCGGCCACCACACCCCGCGACACCAGGTATCCGGCCAACCGGGCCGACCGGGCATCGATCTCCCGGTAGGACCACGACACCCCTTCCCCCACCACCGCCGCCGCGTCCGGGCACTCGACCACCCGCGCGGCGAACACCCCGGTGACCGTCTGCACCGGCAGCACCCGGTCGGGGGTGTTCCATTCCGCCACCAGATCCCGCTCAGCGGGGTCGGTCACCGCCACCTCGACCAACCGGCGCTCCGGCTCCGCGGTCACCGCCTCGGCCAGCCGCACCCAGTCCCGGGCCCACCGCTCCACCGTGCCGGCATCGAACAGGTCGGTGTTGTACTCCAGCTCCACCACCAACCCCTCCGCGTCCGGCCAGAACTCGAAGGTCACCTCGAACCGCGAGGACGCCCGGTCCAACACCACCCGTCGCGCCGGCATCCCCCCGAACTCGGCCACCTCACCCACCGCGTTCTGCAACACCACCATCACCTGCGCCAACGGCGGCCGGGACGCGTCCCGCACCCCACCCACGGCGTCGACCACCCGGTCGAAGGGCACGTCCTGGTGGGAGAACGCCCTCAGCACCGTCTCCCGGACCCGCGCCAGAAACACCTCGGCGGACTCGGACAGATCCACCCGGGACCGCAGCACCAGGGTGTTGACGAAGAACCCGACCAGCCCTTCCAGCTCGGTGCGGTCCCTACCCGAGACCACCGTGCCCACCGCGATGTCGTCCTGCCCGCTGTGCTGGGCCAGCACCAGCTGGGTAATCGCGGTCAGGGTCATGAACAGGCTCGCCCCACCCGAGGCGCCCCACCGTGTCAACCGGTCCACCACCGCGGGCGGGACCCGCAGGACGTGCACCGCGCCCACCGAACTGCGCACCACCGGTCGGGCACGGTCGGTGGGCAGTTCCAGCACCGGAACCCCGGCCAGCTGCTCCCGCCAGTAGTCGAGCTGTTCCTCCCAACCGGCCTTCTCGGTCTGGTCCCGCTGCCAGGCTGCCCAGTCCCGGTAGGACACCGGTAGCGCGGGTAGTTCCACCGGGGCACCGGCCAGCTCGGCGGTGTAGTACTGGTCCAGCTCCCGGACCAGCACACCCATCGACCACCCGTCCGTCACGATGTGGTGCACCGACAGCACGAGGACGCTCACGTCGTTCGTCTCTCGGACGACCAGGCCTCGGAAGAGCGGCCCCTCGTGGAGGTCGAACCGTGTGGACGTCTCCTCGCGGAGTACCGCCGCCAGGCGGGCATCCCGCTCCTCCAGGCAGTCCAGCTCTGGTGTGCGCAGGTCGACCGTCCGCAGCGGTACGTCGAACCCCCGCCGCACTCGTTGGACGGGCTGGCCTGACACCTCCTCGAAGGTCGTTCGCAGGCTCCCGTGACGGCTGACGAGCCGGTTCAGGGCTTTGGCCAGGGCTTCCAGGTCGAGAGAGCCGTGCAGCCGGAGGCTGATTCCGGTGTTGTACTCGACACCGCCCGGGATGAGGCTGTCGAGGAACCACAGGCGTTGCTGTGGCGGCGACAGCTGGTGCACGGAGCTGTCGCTACCGTTGTCCGGGTGTCCACCGGTTCCGCCGACAAGCGGTACCTGCTCGGTTTCCTGGTGTTCCGCAGTGGTGTGGCCGTCGACGTGCGCGGCGAGCCCGGCCACCGTCGGTTCGTCAAACAGGAGCCGGGCGGGAAGCGGGAGGTTCAGGTGTTCCCGCAGCCGGGAGAGCACCCGCAGCCCGCTGATGGAGTCGCCACCGAGGGCGAAGAAGTCGGCATCGATGCCCACCGGGTCCACACCAAGAACCTCGGACCACACCTCGCACAGCACCTTCTCGGTGTCCGTGCGCGGTGCCACGTACCCCTGGGAGGGCTGGAACTCCGGGGCTGGTAACGCCGCCCGGTCGACCTTCCCGTTACCCGTCAGGGGCAAGGCCTCGAGCACCACCACCGCCGCCGGCACCAGGTACTCCGGCAACCGAGACCGCAACTCCTCCCGCACCTGCCCACCATCAACCACATGCCCCTCGGCCGGCACCACGTAACCCACCAGACGCCGCGCCCCCGGAGTGTCCTCCCGGACCACCACCACCGCCCGCGCCACCCCCGACTGCCCCACCAACGCGGCCTCGACCTCACCCGGCTCGATGCGGAACCCCCGCACCTTCACCTGATCATCCACCCGCCCCACGAACTCGAGAACCCCGTCCGGCAACCACCGCACCCGATCCCCCGTCCGGTACACCCGACCACCAGCGGCATCGAAGGGATCAGCCACGAACCGCGACGCCGTCAACCCCGGACGATCCACATACCCATGCCCCAGACCCGCACCCGAGGTGTAGAGCTCCCCCGGCACCCCCACCGGCACCGGACGCAACCACCGGTCCAACACCACCACCCCGGACCCCGCCACCGGCGACCCGATCGGCACCGAACCCCGCCCCCGCACAACGGAGGCACCCACCACCTGAACAGTGGTGAACACCGTGTTCTCCGTGGGCCCGTACCCGTTGACCAACCGCACCCCCGGTACCGCCTCCACCACCCGCCGGCAGTGCGACGGAGACAGCACGTCACCCCCGGCCAGCAGGTACCGCACCCCCGACAACACCGCCACATCAGTGTCGACGACCTCGTGGAACAACCCCGCCGTCAACCACAACCCCGTCACCGCGTACTCACCCAGGAACTCACCCAGTTCGGGTACCGACAACACCCCGGGCCGGGGCACCGCCACCGCCGCCCCGTTGAGCAACGCTCCCCAGATCTCCAAAGTGGCCGCGTCGAAGGACAACGACGCCAGTTGGGCGACAACATCCCCCGGCCCCACCGGCAGGTGATCCGGCTCCCACGCCACCCGCACCACAGCCCGGTGCGGTACCACCACTCCCTTCGGAGTACCGGTGGAGCCGGACGTGTAGATCACATACGCCGGCATGTCACCCGAGACCGGCGCCGGAGCTGGCGAGGCGACGGACCGTGCTACCTGCTCCACCGTCGCCGGGTCGTCCACCACCACCGTCGCCAGGCCCGCCGGGACCCGGTCGGCCAACTCGGCGGTGGTCACCACCACCCCGGCCCCACTGTCGGTGAGCAGGAACTCCACCCGCGCCGCCGGGTACCCCGGATCCACCGGAACGTAGGCACCACCCGCCCGGAGCACGGCCAACAGCACGCACACCGCATCCGGACCCCGCTCCAACAACACCCCCACCCGGGAACCGGCCACCACACCCCGCGACACCAGGTATCCGGCCAACCGGGCCGACCGGGCATCGACCTCCCGGTAGGACCACGACACCCCCTCCCCCACCACCGCCGCCGCGTCCGGGCACTCGACCACCCGCGCGGCGAACACCCCGGTGACCGTCTGCACCGGCAGCACCCGGTCGGTGGCGATCACGTGCTCTTCGGTGTGGCGCCGTTCCGACGCGCGCAGGAGATCCCGCACCGGCTGCTCAGGGTGGTCGGCGATGGACCGAAGCAGGAGCACGAGCTGCCGTCCCAGGCCAGTCGCGTGTTGCCCGTCCAGCACCTCGGTGCCGCCGATCACCCCGAACACCCCGTCGGCGGCCGTCCACAGATCGAGCGCGAGGGCACCGGTGGACTGGTCGGAGCGCGAATCTCGGGCGACCGGGGCGCCGTGAATGCGGATCACGATGCGTGGAGAAGAGGCGGGGCGCGTCCCCGCTGCGGTCGAGGAGTGGCGTACAGGAGCAGGCTGGGTGAGGTCAGCGGCCGTGGTACCGAGGGCCTTGCCTTGGACGAGGTGACTGCGCAGGGCCCCGAGCAGCTCGGCTGCCTCCTGTTTCGGGCTGATCTCGCTCGCGGGGATGACGGTCGAGGCGGAGAACTGCCCCGCTGTGGCGTCGCTCGACGAATGCGCCGGGTCCCCTGGTTCGGACTGGCGCATGACGTGGACCGAAGGACTCGGACCGTCGTGCTGACTGGCGTACAGCGCCCGTGCGGACGTGATCAGAGCGGGAAGGACCGCATCCCACGGGTGAGCGGGTTCTTCCCGCCGGGTGGGAGCGTCGCCGTGCTCCGCTGTCGTCGTCGCCGCCCCCGGGTGGTGGTCGTGTTGGAGTGCGTCCAGCCGGCGCACGAGGTCGGCCGGCACCACGAGCGGGGCGAAGCGGCGGGGGCCGGGGGCGGAGACCTGGACAGCATGCGGTTCGGTGGTCATCTCTGGTACTTCGCTCCTGTCGGTTGGCCGCCGCCTGGTGTTCGTCGTGCCGTGCCAGGCGTTCCACTCCGGCCAACCAGCGAAGCCTGGCGGTGTTCGCTCGACGTGGTCAGGACCGCCGGTACGAGCGTCCGCCGTACTGCAGCAGGGTGACGGCGCCGGTCGCGGCGTCACGGACGAACCGACCACCGATGTCGGCGGCGTCGAAGTTCTCCTCGCGTGCGAGGAAGACGTCGTCCTGGTGCATCGCCAGCCGAACGTGGAAACCGTCGGTCCTGGTCAGCGCGAGTCCGCCTTCGGGGTCCGACTCCACCCGGAAGGGGATGTTGCCGTTGACGTAGTCGCCGGTGTAGTCAGCGGGGTCGGCCACCTCGACGGGGTTGGTGGCGGGCACGGTGTAGTGCCCGACCGCGATCCCGGCGTCGCGGAGGCTCTCGACGAGGTCGGCCCAGAGCAGGAGTCCGGTGGTTCCGTTGGCGGTCATCGCGAGTGCCGTGTTCTGCTCGGCGTTGGCCCGGAGGTGGCAGCTGGTGCCGTCGACGGTTCCGTCGTGGCCGAACCAGGTCGTCCCGTCGGCGCCCTGGTACTTCATCAGACCGAGACCCCAGGCGTCAGCGAGGCCGAAGGGTTCGGCGCCGTGGGCGGTAGCGCGCATGTTCCGGGCGGCGTCATCGGGAAGCAGGTCGGCGTGGTCGAAGCCGTCGCGGTCCTCGAGTTGCAGCCGGGCGAGGGTGACCAGGTCGGACGCGCTGCCGGCGAGGCCTCCTGCGGCGCTGGCGGAGAGGGGGAGGAACAGGTCGACGGCCGCGACGTCACCGGTTTCCACACGTACCGTGTGGCCGCCCACGACGGAGGAGCGTTCGCTGAGCGGCCGGGGGTCGAAGAGGAACGCCGGGGTGATGCCGAGGGGCCGGAGGAGGCAGGTTTCGACGGCGGTCCACCAGTCCATGCCGGAGACCCTCTCGACCAGGTGGCCGACCAGGCAGTAGCCCACGTTGGAGTAGGAGAAGGCCTCGCCGGGCGGGAAGATGTTGTCCACGCCGGCGGCGGCCTGGGCGTACCGCTGGTAGGAGGCGGTCCGCATGTCGGGGAAGTCGATCTCTGTCACCAGGCCACCGGTGTGGCTGAGGAGCTGCCGGGGGGTGATCCGCCCGATCTGGGGGTTGGCCGCACCGCGGAGAGCGGGGACGTACTCGGAGATCGGGGTGTCGAGGTCGATGTCCCCGTCGGAGACGAACTGCATGGCGAGGGTCGCGGTCACGAACTTGGTGACGGAACCGAACGGAAAGGCGGAGTTCCTGGTGACGGGGCTGGGACGGTCGTGGTGCTGGTGGCCGACTTCGACGGTGCGCAGTTCGCCGTTGTCGTAGAGAGCCAACTGGGCCCCGGGAACCCGGTACTGATGCACCAGCTTCTCGAACACGTCTGCCAGTTGAGTTGACTCCATGCCACCTTCCCCGGGCACCGGACGGTGGGCGTGGGTGTCGAGCGTTGACACCCGTTCCCCCGTTGCGGACGGACTTCTCGTCTGGTTCGGTGGTGGACCGGCCGCGCCCCTCCGCCCCCTGGGGGCCGGACGTTCCCGTTTGCCCGCCAACAATCCGCAACCAGGCTCTACCAGGTGGTTCGGACTCGCAACGACCTTCGCCCTTCCCCAAAACCCTCTGGTCGAGTTCCTTTTCGGGTGGTTGTGCCGTGGTGTGCGCTCGGTGGGTTTTCGGAAATGCGGCGGACTTCCGGGACGCGGGCGAACCGGATTTCGAGGGCAGGCGCGTCAACGGTTTCGTCAAGTCGATGCCGCTTTCCGTTGACGCGCCCGTCCACCGTTCCCAATGGTGCTCGGGCCCGGGTGTTGCTGTCAGTCCGCCTCCTCGGTGCTGTCGCGCATTTCCTCCGCCACACGGCGTCCGATTTCCGCGAGCGGTCCTGGTTGGGCCATGTCGAGGTGTGCGCAGTGGACTTCGTGTGTCGTCACCGTCCCCTGGACGTAAGCGGCCCAGGCTTCGGCGGTGGGGGCGTCCTCCACGCGGTCCACGGTGGCGGGGAACAGCAGGACGTCGCCGACGAACCGCCCCGGGGTGAACTTCGCGACGAGGTCGCTGCTGTTCAGGTAGACATCCAGCATCGCCTGGACGTCGCGTTCGGCGAGGCCCGCGAGGGTTCCGTTCCCGAGTGCGGCGGCGACGACGTCGTCGCGGGTGAGGGGCACGTCCTCGGGTCCGGGCATCCCGAAAACCTGGAGCAGTTCCCGCAGGGTTTCCTGCTCGGTGGCCTGGCGGCCCTCGATCGTCGCCGTCACGGGGTAGCTGTCGAGGAGCGCGAGGAGCCCGACCTCCTCCCCGTCGGCCTGGAGGCGGGTCGCGATGGCGTGGGCGACCACGCCTCCGAAGGACCAGCCAAGCAGGTGGTAGGGGCCGTGGGGGCGGACCGTCCTGATCTGGGCCAGGTAGTCATCGGCCATCTCCTCGATGCTCCCGGGGAGAGCGCCCGGTTCCCCGATCCCCCTCGCCTGGAGGCCGTAGATCGGCTGATCGCCGTCGAGGGTGTTCTGGAGCCCGGCATAGCACCAGCTCATTCCCCCGGCGGGGTGCACGCAGAACAGGGGTGGCCTGCTGCCTCGGGTGCGGAGGGGGAGCAGGACGTCGAGGGCACCCTCGTCCACCTCGGTGCCCAGGCGCGCCGCCAGCTCGGCGACGGTCGGCGCTTCGAAGACGGTGCGCACGGCGAGGTCGACGCCGAGGAGGGCGCGGACCCGGCTGACGAGTTCGGTCGCCAGCAGCGAGTGGCCGCCGAGGTCGAAGAAGCTGTCGTCGGCGAAGACCCGTTCGACACCGAGGACATCCCCGAAGAGTGCGCACAGCGCCTCCTCGCGTGGGGTGATCGGGATCCGCCCTGAGGTGGTTGCGGTGTGGTCGGGTGCGGGGAGTGCTTCCCGGTCCAGTTTTCCGTTGCTGGTGAGCGGGAGCTCCCCGAGGGTGACGACGGCCGCGGGCACCATGTGCTCGGGCAGTGTCCGGCGGAGCTGTTCCCGCAGCGCGCTCGACCCCGCAGCGCCCGTCGGGGTGCCCTCCGCGTCGGTTGCCGCGTCGTTGGTGGCGTGGTTCGCCTCCGGTACCACGTAGCCGACGAGTTGCTGGCGGCCTGGTTGGTCCTCCCGAACGACGACCGCCGCGTGGGCGACGTCCGGGAGTTCGGTCAGGGCGTTTTCGATCTCACCCAGTTCAATGCGAAATCCGCGGAGTTTGACCTGGTCGTCAGCTCGTCCGACGAACGCCAGGGAGCCGGATGGCAGCCAGCGCGCCACGTCCCCGGTGCGATACATCCTGGCGCCGGGACCGGCGGCGAACGGGTCGGCGACAAAGCGTTGGGCGGTCAGTCCGCGGCGGTCGAGGTAGCCGCGTGCGAGACCGTCGCCGGCCAGGTACACCTCGCCGGCGACGCCGACGGGGACCGGGCGCAGGGACGGGTCGAGTACGTAGGCCCTGGTGTTGCGGATGGGTCCGCCCAGCGGCGGCACCGTGGTGCCCTCGGCGAGGGTGCCCGCGGTGGACCAGACGGTCGCCTCGGTGGCGCCGTAGAGGTTCAACATCCGGCGGCCGGGTGCCCACCTGCCGATGAGGTCGGTGCCGCAGGCCTCACCGCCGACCAGGACCGTGACGAGGTCGGGGAGGTCGGTCGCTGGGACGTTCCCGAGCGCGGTGGGTGGGATGAGGGCGTGGGTGATGCGGTGCTCGGACAGGAACTGGGCGAGATCGGCGCCCACGACGGGACCGGACTGCTCGGGTTGGACGAGGACTCCGCCGCTGGTGAGGGCCATGAGCATCTCCATGACCGAGGCGTCGAAACTGGGGGACGCCAGCGAGGCGACACGGGAGTCCGTGGTGAGCCGGAACCGGTCGATCTGCTCCTCGGCGAGTCCGGTGAGTCCGGCGTGGGGGATGACCACGCCCTTCGGGCGGCCGGTTGAGCCGGACGTGTAGATGACGTACGCGGCGTTGTCCAGGTGCGGTGTGCGCGATGGTCGGGAGACCGGCCGCGCGGCGACCGTGTTCCTGGTCGTCTCGTCGTCGAGGAGGAGCAGGGGAACGGTGGTGTCGAGGTCGCCGTGGTGTGCCTCCTCGGTGACCAGGAGCGCGGCCTGGCTGTCCTCCAGCAGGTACCGCACCCGGTCGGCCGGGTAGTGGGGGTCCACGGGGACCCAGGCTCCGCCGGCCTTGAGGACGGCGAGAACGGTGACGACGAGTTCCGGGGTGCGGGGCAGCAGCAGCGCCACCCTGGTCTCCGGGCCGACACCGAGCTCGATGAGGTGGTGGGCGAGCTGGTTCGCCCTGGTGTCCAGGTCGGTGTAGGTGAGGGTGGTGCCCCCGTGCCGCACGGCTTCGCCGTCCCCGACCGAGTCGACGGTGCGTTCCACGAGGGTGGGCAGCGGCACGGCGTCGGTGAGGTGCGCGGTGTCGTTCCAGTCGTGGAGGATCGTGCGACGTTCCTCCTGACCGAGGATGTCGAGGTTGTCGATGGTGCGCTCGGGATGGGCGGTGGCCTCGGTCAGGAGTCGGAGGAACCGGCCGATGAGGGCGCTGATGGTGGAGGGGTCGAAGAGCGCCGTGGAGTACTCTACGAGCCCTTCCATGCCGGTGAGGGCGCCGTCGGGCGTGCGGTACTCGTTGAGGCTGATGGACAGGTCGAACTTCGCGACCTTGCCACCGGTCGGTTCGGACTCCACGGTGGCGCCGGGGAAGTCCAGGTCCGGCCTGGCGGTGGACTGGAAGGCCAGTGCCACCTGGAACAGCGGGTGACGGGACAGGGACCTGGTCGGGTTGAGGACCTCCACCAACCGTTCGAAGGGCAGGTCCTGGTGGGCGTAGGCCGCCAGGTCGGTCCGCCGCACCCGGTGCAGCAACTCCCGGAACGAGGGATCCCCGGACGTGTCGGTCCGCAACACCAGGGTGTTGACGAAGAACCCGACCAGCTCCTCCAGCTCCTCGTCGGGGCGGCCCGCCACCGGCGTGCCCAACGGGATGTCCGTGCCCGCCCCCAACCGGGTCAGCAACGCGGCCAACCCCGCCTGGAGCACCATGAAGACGCTGACACCGCACTCCGCCGCCAGGTCGACGACCCGTTGGTGCAGGTTCTCGTCGATGTCGAAGGTGGCGGTGTCGCCCCGGTAGTCGGCGATGGCGGGGCGGGGGCGGTCGGTGGGCAGGTCGAGTCCTTCTGGCAGTTCGGCCAGTGCGGTTCGCCAGTAGTCGAGTTGCTGGGAGATCGGGCTGTCTGGTTCGTCCTCGCTGCCCAGCAGTTCCCGCTGCCACAGCGTGTAGTCGGCGTACTGCACGGGCAGCGGCTCCCAGTCGGGGGCGTGTCCGCTGGTGCGCGCCGCATAGGCCCGGGTGAGGTCCTGAGCGAGCGGTCCCATGGACCAGCCGTCACCGGCGATGTGGTGCAACACCACCGACAACACCCACTGCCGCTCCCCCACTCCGAACAGCCTCGCCCGCAGCGGCAGCTCACGGGTCAGGTCGAACCCGGTCCCGGCCTCCGCCGCCAACACCGCTGGGAGCTCGGCCTCCGACACCGCCTCCACGGACAACCGCGGACGGGCCTCGTCCACCGGCAGCACCCGCTGCTCGGGCTGCCCATCCACTTCGGGGAACACCGTTCGAAGCGCCTCGTGCCGCGCGACGACGTCCCGCAACGCAGCCCCCAACGCCTCCTCGTCGAGCGCACCCCGCAACCGGAGGGCGAAGGGGATGTTGTAGGTGGCCGATGGTCCTTCCAGCTGGTGGAGGAACCACAGCCGGCGCTGCGCGTAGGACAGCGGGATCCGCGCCGGCCGCTCGACAGGCACCACAGCGGGACGCACCCGCCCCCCACCGGCCAGGACCTCGGCGAGACCGGCCACGGTGGGGTGTTCGAACACCGCCCGCACCGGCAACTCCACCGACAACACCGACCGCACCCGACTGGTCAGACGGGTCGCCAACAACGAATGCCCACCCAGGGCGAAGAAATCATCCTCCACCCCCACCTCGGACACCCCCAACAGGTCCGCGAAGACCGCCGCCAACACCGCTTCCCTCGGCGTCCGGGGCTTCCTGCCCTCCCCTTCCCCGGTGAACTCCGGTGCCGGTAACGCCCGCCGGTCCACCTTGCCGTTCCCGGTCACCGGCAACGACTCCACCACCACCACAACCGAGGGCACCATGTACTCCGGCAACACCCGCCCCACCGACGCACGCACCCCCACCACGTCCACCTCCGCCCCACCAGCGGGCACCACATAAGCCACCAACCGGTCCACACCACCCCCGTCAGCCCGCACCACCACCACCGCCGAGGCCACCCCCGCGACCCCGGCCAGCACCGCCTCGATCTCCGCCGGCTCGATCCGATGCCCCCGCACCTTCACCTGGTCATCAGCCCGGCCCACGAACTCCAACACACCCGACCGGGACCACCGCACCACGTCCCCGGTCCGGTACACCCGCCCACCCACCAGCGAGAACGGATCGGCCACGAACCGGGACGCGGTCAACCCCGCACGCCCCGCATACCCCCGAGCCACCCCGGCACCAGCGATGTAGAGCTCCCCGGGCACCCCCGGCGGTACCGGGCGCAACCCGGCGTCCAGGACATACACCCGGGTGCCGCCCACCGGTGTGCCGATCACCACCGGCCCGGCACCGTCCACCACCGCGGTGGTGGACCACACCGTGGTCTCGGTCGGCCCGTACAGGTTGAGCACCCCAGCCGGGCCGGCGACCCCGGTCATCGTGGCCGCCACCTCGACGGGCAGGGCCTCGCCCCCCACGAGCATCCGCACCCCGGACAGGGCGGTACCGGTCTCGGCCAGCACCGACCGCCACCAGGTCGGGGTGGCCTGCAGCAGGGTGATCCCGTGGTCGGTGACCAGGCGGGTGACCGCGGCGGGGTCGGTGACCTCCTCCCGGGTGGCCAGGACCACCCGGGCGCCGTGCAGCAGGGGGAGGAACAGTTCCAGGCCGGCGATGTCGAAGGAGATCGTGGTCACCGCCAACCACCGGTCGGACGGGGTGATCCCGACCCGGGTGGTCATGGTGGTCAGGAAGGTGACCAGGTTGCCGTGGGAGACGACCACGCCTTTGGGGCGGCCGGTGGACCCGGAGGTGTAGAGCACGTACAACGCCTGCTCGGGGCAGGTGAACACCACCGGAGCCGGAGCCTGAGCGGCCAACCGGCGCTCGACCTCGGGGTCGTCGAGCACCAGCACGGGGTGTTCACCGGGCACGCGGTCGGCCAGTGCTGCCTCGGTCAGGACGAACAGGACACGACTATCGGTGAGGACGTATCCGGTGCGCTCGGCCGGGTGTTCGGGGTCGACCGGGACGTACACGCCACCGGCACGCGCCACCGCTATCAACGCCACCACCAGCTCCACCGACCGGGACAGGCAGATCCCGACCCGGGACTCCACACCCACACCCCGTGCCGCCAGGTACCCGGCCAACCGCGCTGACCGTTCCTCCAGCTCCGCGTAGGTCACCGCGCCCTCGGCGTCGACCACCGCCACCGCTTCCGGTGTCCGTGCCGCCTGCGCGGAGACCAACCCGGCCACCGACACCGGGGGCACCGCCAGCTCGGTGTCGTTCCACCCCCGCACCACCAACTCCCGCTCCGAGGAGCCGAGCAGGTCCCAGGAGCTGAGGGCCTGGTCCGGACCGGTGACGAGATCGGTCAGCAACCGGACCAACCGATCGGCGAAGGAGGCGGCGGTGGGTTCGTCGAAGAGGTCGGTGGCGTACTCGAGTGCCCCGCTGATGCCGGCCGGGCCTCCGTCCTCCCCTCGGCGTTCGTGCAGGCCGCAGGTGAGGTCGAACTTGGCGATGCGGGAGGCGTCGGGTTCGAGCCGCGCGTCGAGTCCAGGCAGGTCGAAGACCGTTCCCGTGGTGGTCTGGAAAGCGATCATCACCTGGAACAGCGGGTGCCGGGACAGGGACCTGGTCGGGTTGAGGACCTCCACCAACCGTTCGAAGGGCAGGTCCTGGTGGGCGTAGGCCGCCAGGTCGGTCCGCCGCACCCGGTGCAGCAACTCCCGGAACGAGGGATCCCCGGACGTGTCGGTCCGCAACACCAGGGTGTTGACGAAGAACCCGACCAGCTCCTCCAGCTCCTCGTCGGGGCGGCCCGCCACCGGCGTGCCCAACGGGATGTCCGTGCCCGCCCCCAACCGGGTCAGCAACGCGGCCAACCCCGCCTGGAGCACCATGAAGACGCTGACACCGCACTCCGCCGCCAGGTCGACGATCCTGGCGTGCAGCCCCGCGTCGATCTCGAAGGGGACCGCGTCTCCCCGGTAGCTGGCGACCCGTGGGCGGGGGTGGTCCGTCGGGAGTTCGAGCAGGTCGGGCAGGCCGGCCAGTGCGGTTCGCCAGTAGTCGAGCTGCTGGGAGATCGGGCTGTCTGGTTCGTCCTCGCTGCCCAGCAGTTCCCGCTGCCACAGCGTGTAGTCGGCGTACTGCACGGGCAGCGGCTCCCAGGTGGGGGCGTCGTGGGAGGCCCGGGCCGCGTACGCGGCGCCGAGGTCGCGGATGAGCGGGGTCATGGACCAGCCGTCACCGGCGATGTGGTGCAACACCACCGTCAACACCCACTGCCGCTCCCCCACTCCGAACAGCCTCGCCCGCAGCGGCAGCTCACGGGTCAGGTCGAACCCGGTCCCGGCCTCCGCCGCCAACACCGCTGGGAGCTCGGCCTCCGACACCGCCTCCACGGACAACCGCGGACGGGCCTCGTCCACCGGCAGCACCCGCTGCTCGGGCTGCCCATCCACTTCGGGGAACACCGTTCGAAGCGCCTCGTGCCGCGCGACGACGTCCCGCAACGCAGCCCCCAACGCCTCCTCGTCGAGCGCACCCCGCAACCGGAGGGCGAAGGGGATGTTGTAGGTGGCCGATGGTCCTTCCAGCTGGTGGAGGAACCACAGCCGGCGCTGCGCGTAGGACAGCGGGATCCGCGCCGGCCGCTCGACAGGCACCACAGCGGGACGCACCCGCCCCCCACCGGCCAGGACCTCGGCGAGACCGGCCACGGTGGGGTGTTCGAACACCGCCCGCACCGGCAACTCCACCGACAGCAACGATCGCACGCGACTCACCAGCCGGGTGATGAGCAGCGAGTGCCCACCGAGGTTGAAGAAGCTGTCGTCAATGCTGACCTCGGGCAGTCCGAGCACCTCGGTGTAGATGTCGCACAGGATCGACTCCTGGGGCGTACGTGGAGTTCGACCGCTGGCGGTGGCGAAATCTGGTGCGGGAAGCCGGGAGTGGTCGAGCTTGCCGTTGGTGGTGAGTGGAAGTTCGGGCAGGGTGACCACGGCTGCGGGAACCATGTAGTCGGGCAGTGCACGGGCGGCCGAGGACCTCAGCTCCTCGGCGAGGACCTCCTCGTGTCCGGGCTCGGGAACCACGTAGGCCACCAGCCTGCGCACCTCCGGTGAACCCTCCCGCACGGTGACCACCGCTTGGCCGACCCCGGGGTGCGCGGCCAGGACGGTTTCGATCTCACCCAGCTCGATGCGGAACCCCCGCAACTTGACCTGGTCATCCGCCCGCCCCGCGAACTCCAACACCCCCGACCGGCTCCACCGACCCCGATCCCCGGTCCGGTACATCCGCCCCCCACCACCGGTGAAGGGATCCGCCACGAACCGCGACGCGCTCAACCCCGCCCGACCCGCATACCCCCGGGCCACCCCAGCACCCGCCAGGTACACATCCCCCACCACCCCCGGCGGCACCGGACGCAACCACCGGTCCAGCACGAACACCCGGGTCCCCGCGATCGGACGACCCACCCGCACCGGCACCCCCGGCTCCAACACCTCCCACGTCGACCACACCGTGGCCTCGGTGGCCCCGTACAGGTTGACCATCCGCCGGCCCGGCGCCCACCGACGCACCAACTCCGCCCCGCACGCCTCCCCACCGGTGGCCAGGGTCACCAACTCCGGCAACGCCGTGGTCGGCACACTGGCCAACGCCGTAGGCGGGACCAACGCGTGGGTGATCCGGCCCTGGGACAGGAACCGGCCCAACTCCTCCCCCGCCAGCGGACCCGGCGCGGCGGGCACGACCAGCCTGGCCCCGCAGGCGAAGGGCATCAGCAGTTCCATCACCGCCGCGTCGAAACTCGGCGAGGCCACCTGCGAGACCCGCGAGTCCGGGCGCAGCCCGAACAGGCGGACCTGCTCGAGGGCCAGAGTGGCGATCCCGGTATGCGGGACGACCACGCCCTTGGGACGACCGGTCGACCCCGACGTGAAGATCACATACGCCGCCGCGTCACCGGGAACGGCTACCCGCACCGGGGAGTCATCGGTGGCCTCCAGCTCAGCCAGTGTGGCCGCCTGGTCGAGCACCGCGACGGGTACGTCGAGATCCAGGTCCTCGGGCTGCCAGCCGGTGGCGGTGAGGACGTGGGTGATCCCGGCGTCGGAGAGCATGAACCCGATCCGCTCGGCCGGGTACCACGGGTCCAAGGGCACCATCACCCCACCAGCCCGCATCACCGCGAGCATGCTCACGACCATCTCCACCGACCGGGGCAGCAACAACCCGACCCGGGTCTCCAGGCCCACACCCCGACCCCGCAGGAACCGGGCCAACCGGTTGACCCGGGAGTCCAACTCGGCGTAGGTCAGCGTGGTCGTCCCGGATTCCACCGCGACCGCCCCGGGACGGGCCTGCGCCTGCCGGGACACCAGCTCGGCGAAGGGCACCGGGTCCACCGCCGCACCCCGGTCGTTCCACTCCACGACCTGGGTGTGCCACTCCGCCGGCGACAAGACGGCGAGGGCACTCAGCCTGCGGGTAGGGTGGTCGGCCATCCCGGCCAGTGTCCGGATGAGACGGACCACCAGCGCGTCGACCGTGGAGCGGTCGAACAGGTCGGTGGCGAACTCGACGAAGCCGTCGACGCCTCCGGCTCTTCCACCTTCGGCGTGCCGTTCGGTGACGCTGAACAACAGGTCGAACCGGGCCGCCCCGGTGTCCGCCTCCACGGGGGCGACCCGGAGGCCGGGCAGCTCGAACTCGGCGTCCGGGGAGTTCTGCATCGCGAGCGCGACCTGGAACAGCGGGTGGTGCGCCGGGCTGCGGTGGGGGTTGAGCACCTCCACGAGCTGGTCGAACTGGATGTCCTGGTGCGCGTATGCGGCGAGGCTGGTTTCCCTGACGCGCCCCACCAGTTCCTCGGCGGTCGGGTTGCCGGAGGTGTCGGTCCGCAGCACCAGGGTGTTGACGAAGAATCCGACCAGGCCGTCCAGTGCCTCGTCGCCCCGCCCCGCCGTGACGGTGCCGAGCGGGATGTCGTTACCGGCGCCGAGGTGGCTGAGCAGTGCGGCCACTCCCGCCTGGAGAACCATGAAGACCGTGGCGCCGCACCGGCGGGCGAGGCCGGTGATCCGCTGGTGCAGTTCGGCGTCGATCTGGAACGGGGCGGTGCCGCCCCGGTAGGTGGCGGTGGCCGGGCGGGGGCGGTCGGTGGGGAGGTCGAGTACTTCTGGGGCGCCGGCGAGTTGCCGTCTCCAGTAGTCGAGCTGGTGGGTGAACAACGGGGTGGGCGTGTCGTGGTCGCCGAGCAGCTGCCGCTGCCACCGCGCGTAGTCGGCGTACTGGACGGGGAGCGGCGCCCACTCCGGCGGGCGGTTCTCCTGACGGGCCGCGTAGGCGGTGACCAGGTCCTGGGCCAGCGGGGCCAGCGACCATCCGTCGCCGGCGATGTGGTGCAGCAGGACCAGGAGTACGGCCTCGGTCGGCCCCGTGGTGAGGAGGCTGGCGCGGACGGGGATTTCCGACGTCAGGTCGAACGTGTGCTGGGCCGCCTCGGTGAGGGCGTCGGCCAGTCCGTCCTCGGGGACGGTGGTGTCCAGGAGGTCGGGGATCGCGCTGTCCGGAGCGAGGACCACCTGGTGCGGTTGGCCGTCGGTCTCGGCGAAGACGGTGCGCAGCGCCTCGTGGCGTCGGACGACGTCGGCGAGGGCGGCGCGCAGCGCGGCCCGGTCGAGCTGGCCGGTCAGGCGCAGCGCGATCGGCATG
Source organism: Actinoalloteichus caeruleus (assembly GCF_049311605.1). Lineage (NCBI taxonomy): Bacteria > Bacillati > Actinomycetota > Actinomycetes > Pseudonocardiales > Pseudonocardiaceae > Actinoalloteichus > Actinoalloteichus caeruleus. The sequence continues at coordinate 2,881,348 of NZ_CP186005.1, read as the reverse complement.
TTGTAGGTGGTTGAGGGGCCCTCGAGCTGGTGTTGGAACCAGAGCCGCCGCTGGCCGTAGGACAGCGGCAGCACTGCGGGTCGTTCGGTGCGGGCGGTCACGGTCACCGGGTCCCCTGCTCTGGTCGCGTCGGTGAGCCGGGTCGCCAGCGAGGCCGGGGTGGGTGCCTCGAAGAGTGCGCGGATGGGCAGTTCGACCCCGAGCGCCGTCCTGATTCGGCTGATCAGCCGGGTGGCGAGCAGGGAGTGGCCACCGAGGTCGAAGAAGCTGTCGTCGACGCCGACCTTGGGCAGGGTGAGCACCTCGGCGAAGGCTGAGCAGAGGATTTCCTCCTGGGCGGTGCGGGGTTCCCGGCCGCTGGCCCCGGCCAGCAGTTCGAAGTCGGGGGCCGGCAGGGCCCGCTGGTCCAGTTTGCCGTTGACGGTGAGGGGCAACGTGGACAGGGTGACGAACGCGCCGGGGACCATGTGTTCGGGCAGGGTTTGGGCCAGGTGGGTCCGCAGGTCGCTCGCCGTCGGCGGTGAGTCGGGGTTCTCGGGGACGAGGTAGCCGACGATCCGCTGGTCACCTGGTTGGTCCTCGCGGACGATGACCGCGGCCTCTGCTACCTGGGCGTGGGTGCTGAGCACGGTCTGGATTTCGCCGAGTTCGACGCGGAAACCTCGGATCTTGACCTGCCGGTCGGCCCGCCCCAGGTAGTCGAGACCGCCGTCGTCCAGGGGGCGGGCGAGGTCACCGGTGCGGTACAGCCTCGCGCCGGGCGGGCCGTAGGGGTCGGCGACGAAACGGGTGGCGGTGAGGCCGGGGCGGTGTTGGTAACCGCGGGCGAGGCCGGCTCCGCCCACGTAGAGCTCGCCGACGACGCCGGGCAGCACGGGGCGGAGGAAGTCGTCCAGGACGTGGACCCGCAGGTCGGGGATCGGTACCCCAATGCGGCTCCCGGTGTCCTCGTCGGCCATTTCCCTGGTCAGGGCGAGATGGGTGACGTGGACGGTGGTTTCGGTGATGCCGTACATGTTGACCAGGGACGGCCGCTCGGGTCGTGCTTCGTACCAGTCGCGGAGACGACCGGGTTCGAGCGCCTCGCCGCCGAAGACGACGGCGCGCAGTCGCGACAGCGCGGAGGCGTGGGCGCGGTCCCGGTCGGCGCGGGCCAACTGGTAGAAGGCGGAGGGTGTCTGGTTCAGGACGGTGACGCCTTCGGCGTCGAGCAGGTCGAGGAACTCGTGGGGAGATCGAGTGGTGGTGTGGGGCACGATGACGAGGCGCCCGCCGTGCAGGAGGGGTCCCCAGATCTCCCAGACGGAGAAGTCGAAGGCGTAGGAGTGGAACAGCGTCCACACGTCGTCCGGGGAGAAGTGGAACCAGGGGTCGGTGGCGGTGAAGAGGCGGACGACGTTCCGGTGTGGGATGACGACGCCCTTGGGGATGCCGGTGGACCCGGACGTGTAGATGACGTAGGCCGTGTTGTCGGGCAGGAGCGGTGCGGGGCGGTCGCGGTCGGTGAGGTCCTCGGTGGGGAGGGCCGCGAGCTCGGCGAGGGTGCCGGGGTCGTCCAGGGCCACGAGGGACAGGCCACTGGCCCGGAGGGCCGCGAGGGGGGCGTCCGATGTGGCCAGGGCGTAGGCGGGCCGGCTGTCGGCGATCATGAACGCGAGTCGGTCCGCCGGGTGCGTCGGGTCGAGCGGCAGATATCCCGCGCCTGCCTTCAGCGTGGCGAGGACACCGATGACCATCTCGGCTGAGCGAGACGTGGCCAGGGCGACCATGGTCTCGGGTCCGACGCCGCCGGCGGTGAGCAGTCGGGCTACCTGGTTGGCCCGGGCGTTCAGCTCGGCGTAGGTGAGCTGGTTCCCGCCGGTGGTCACCGCGATCGCGTCGGGGGTGCGCCGTACCTGCGCCTCGAAGAGGTCGACCAGGGTGAGTCGTGGGGCGTCGGGGCCGCTGGGGGTCCCCCTGGCGCCGCTGGGCGCCGGGAGGTCGTCGCGCGAGCCGGCCGCGCGGTCGTCGGCGGGCAGTGCCAGGTCGAGCGTGGCCACGAGCCGGTCGGGGTGGGTGACCAGCTGGTCGAGGGCCGTTCGGAAGCGCTGCGCGATCGTCGAGGCCGTGTGGTCGTCGAACACGTCTGGGCGGTACTCGAAGCGCAGGGTGAGGCCTGCCGGTTCCTGCACGACGGCGAGGCTCAGCGGGTAGTGGGTCGTGTCGTTGCCGGTGATCCCGGTGATCTCCAGGCCATCGTCGACGCTGGTGAACGCGTCCCTGTCCACGGGGTAGTTCTCCAGCACGGTGTTGGTGTCGAACAGTTCCCCGACACCGACGGATCGCTGGAGGTCGGCGAGCCGGACGTGGTGGTGGTCCGACAGTGCGGCCTGTTCGCCCTGGATCCGGGTGAGCAGGGCGATCACCGGCTCCTGGGGGCGGAGGCGGACGCGGACGGGCAGGGTGTTGATGAACAGGCCCACCATCCTCTCGATGCCGGGAACGGCGGCGGGACGGCCGGACACCGTCGAGCCGAACACCACGTCGCCTCGGCCGGTGAGCCGGTGCAACAGCAACGCCCACGCAGCCTGGACCAGGGTGTTGGTGGTGAGGCCGTGCTCGCGGACGAAGCCGGTGAGGCGGCTCGTGCCGTCGGCGTCGACGCGCACGACGAGGTGCTTCGGGAGGACGACGTCGCGGCGCGGACCGGCCGGGTCCACCCGGGTCGGTTCCGCCAGGCCCGCCATCGCCCGCTGCCAGACGGCGAGGGACGCGCCCTGGTCCTGGTCGACGAGCCAGGCCAGGTAGTCGCGGTAGGCGGGGGCGTCGGGGAGACCCGTGGTGCCGCCCGCCAACCGGTAGAGGCTGAAGAGGTCGTCGAGCAGCAGCGGTGTCGACCAGCCGTCCACGAGGATGTGGTGGTGCGTGAGCACGAGGCGGTGTTCGTCGGCGCCGGTCCGGATCAGGGTGCAGCGGACCAGCGGGGGCTGGGTGAGGTCGAACCGTTCGTTCCGGTCGTCGTCGACCAGGGCGGCGACCTCACGTTCCCGCCGGGCGGCGGGGATGCCGGTCAGGTCGTGTTCCCGCCACGGCGTGCTGGTGGGTGCCGGGACGACCTGCACGGGCGTGTCGAGGTCGGTGTGGTGGAAACCGGCGCGCAGGGTGGGGTGCCTGCGCAGCAGCCCGTCCGCGGCGGCCCGCAGGGCGTCCTTGTCGAGCGAGCCGCGCAGGGTGAGTACGGTCTGCACGGTGTAGACGTCGTGGTCCTCGTCGTAGGCGGCGTGGAACAGCAGGCCCTCCTGCAACGGGGCCAGCGGTAGCACGTCGACGAGGTCGGGGTGTTCCCCTTCCAAGCGGTCCAGTTGGGACTGGCTGAGCGTGACCAGGGGGAGGTCTGAGGGTGTCCGGCCTCCGGTGCCCGGTTTCGCGGCGTGGGCAACGAGCCCGCGCAGGGCGCTGAGCCAGTCCTCGGCCAGGGCGTGCGCGTCGACGTCGGACAGCGCGTCCGAGGACCAGGAGACGCGGACGATCAGGCGGGGACCGTCCGGACCGTCCTCGGTCAGGGCGTTGATCTCGATCGGGTGACTCGGGGTGTCCTCGTCGATGTCCGCGGACATCACGGCGCCCTCGGGGGCGGGTCCCCAGTCCTCGGTGTCGGGCGCGCCGAAACGGCCGAGGTAGTTCATGCTGATCTGGGGTTCGCCGGAGGCGGCGAGCCGGGCGCGGGTGCGGGGATTGAGGTAGCGCAGGAGTCCGTAGCCGATCCCGTTGTCGGGGATCGCGCGCAGCTGTTCCTTGACTCGTTTGAGGAGGCGGCCGGCGCTCGGCCCGCCGGAGACGGTGTCGTCCCAGCTGAACACTCCGGGGTCCAGGCGCACCGGGTGCTGGCTGGTGAACCAGCCGATTGTGCGGGAGAGGTCGACGGCGTCTCCGAGGTGTTCTTCCCGGCCGTGCCCCTCGAGGTTGATCAGCAGCGGCCCGGCGGTGCCGCGGCGGTGGACGAGCGCCGCCGCGAATCCGCTGAGGAGGACGTCGTTGACCGTGGCGTGGAACGCGGCGGGAACCGCCCCCAGCAGGGGCCGGGTGTGCTCGGGGTCGAGGGCGGTCACCAGGTTGCCGCGTCGGGCCGGGCGTCGACCTGGGTGGGGGGCGGTGCCGCCGAGGGTGGTGTCCAGTTCGGCGGTGGTGTTCTCCCAGTGTTCGAGTTCGGCTTCCCTGGCAGGGGTGGTGGCGTCGTCGGCGAGCAGGTGTGCCCACCGGCGGAAGGAGGTCCCCACCGGGTCGAGCGTCGGGGTCGTGCCGGCCGCCAGGGCCTCGTAGGCGGCGCGGAGGTCGGGGAGCAGGATGCGCCAGGACACGCCGTCGACGACGAGGTGGTGCAGGGTGAGCAGCAATTGTCCTGGCCGGTCGGCTCCGGCGTCGAACCAGGTGAGGTCGACGAGGTGCGCGGCGGGGTCGAGCCTGGCCCTGGCGGTCTCGGCGCATCCCGCCACGAGGGCGGACAGGTCCCCCGGGGGCAGCGCGGTGATGTCCACCCGGTGGAGGACGTCGTCGACCTGGACAGCGTCCGCCGGGTGGACGACGGGGTTCCACTCGTCGTCACCGGGGTCGAGGCGGAGCCGGAGGGCGTCGTGGTGGTTGAGAACGGCGCGGACCGCGGCCGCCAGCACGCCGTGGTCCAGGCCGGGTGGGGTCTGGACCAGCATCGACTGGTTGAAGGAGGCGACGCCGGCTTCCTGGTCCCGGAGCCACGCGCTGATCGGGGTGAGTGGTAGGGGGCCGGTGGGGACGTCGGGGGCGGTGATCGCGGTCTCGGTCCTGGCGGCGGAGGCCAAGGCGGCCGGGGTGCGGTGGGCGAAGACGTCGCGGGGGCTGAGGAGGAGTCCGGCACGGCGGGCGCGGGAGACGAGCTGGATCGACATGATGCTGTCGCCACCCAGCTCGAAGAAGCTGTCCTCGGCGCCCGCCTCGGGCAGACCGAGCACCTCGGCGAAGATGGCGCACAGGGTGTGCTCGGCCGGGGTGCGGGGCCCACGGGACCGTCGGTCGGCGGGCGCCGCTTCCGGGGTGGGCAGGGCGGCCCGGTCGAGTTTTCCGCTGCTGGTGACCGGGAGCTGGTCGAGGGCGACGAACGCGGCCGGCACCATGTGCTCGGGCAGGGTGGCCGTGAGGTGGGCGCGGACCTGGTCGACGTCCGCGCCGTCGACGGCGACGTAGGCGACGAGGCGGGTGGCGGGGTGGTCCCGCCGTCCGTCGGTGTGCGCCAGCACCGCGACCTGCCGCACGCCGGGGCAGGCGGCGACGGCGGCTTCGACCTCACCGAGTTCGATCCGGAACCCGCGGACCTTGACCTGGTCGTCGGCGCGCCCGAGGTAGTCCAGGGCGCCGTCCCTCCGCTGGCGAACGAGGTCACCTGTCCGGTACATGCGGTCGCCACCCAGCCCGTGGAGGTGCGCGAAGGGGTCGGCCACGAAGTGGGCTGCGGTGAGTTCGGGACGGCGCAGGTATCCCCGAGCGAGGCCGGCTCCGGCGAGGTACAGCTCCCCGGTGGTGCCGGGGGGGACGGGACGCAGCGCCCGGTCGAGCACGTAGGCGCGGGTGTTGAGCAGGGGGCGTCCCACCAGGGGGCGGTCGCTGTCGGCGATCCGCCAGGACAGGGCTTCCACGGTGCACTCGGTGGGGCCGTACAGGTTGTGGCCGGTCAGTCCGGGCACGGCGCGGAGGCGCCGCCACAGCGCGGCGCTGGTGGCCTCGCTGCCCACGCTGAGGACGGTGGGGGCGTGCCGGCTCCCGTCGAACAGACCGAGGTTGAGCAGCTGGTCCAGGTAGGAGGGGACGACGTCGATGAAGTCGATGCGCTGGTCGTGGGCGTAGCGGAGGAGGGCGTCGGCGTCCAGCCTGTCGGTCTCGTCGATGACGTGGACCTGGTGACCGGCCAGCAGCCAGAGCAGGACGTCCCAGGACGCGTCGAAGGTCCAGGTGGTCAGGTGCATCGCCCGCAACTGGCGTCCCGCCGTGGGGGCGGCCTGGGCGAGCGGTGCGAGTACCTCCGCGTGGTAGGCGTGGTACAGGTTGGCCAGTGACCGGTGCTCGACCACCACTCCCTTGGGCTGGCCGGTGGACCCCGAGGTGTGGATGACGTAGGCCGGGTTGGACGGGGAGAACGGGCGACGGCGGTCGCCGTCGTCGATCGGCCCCGCCGCCTCGACCCGGAGGTCGGGGTGGTCGATGAGGAGGCGGGGCAGCTCCGGCGAGGCGGGGATGGCTGGTTCGATCGCCCCTGTCGTCAGCAGCAGGTTCGGGGCGGTGTCCCGCAACAGGAAGGAGAGCCGCTCGTCGGGATGGGCGGGGTCGAGGGGGACGTAGCCGGCGCCGGTCCTGAGGACGCCGAACACGGCCGTGGGGAAGTCGGTGGTGCGCGGCAGCGCGACCGCTACCAGGTCCTCCGGGCCGATGCCCCGGCGGAGGAGCGCCCGGGCCAGCCGGTTGGCCTCCGCGTCGAGTTCGGCGAAGGTGAGGCTGGTCGTCCCGGCGACGAGCGCGGTGGCGTCCGGGGTGGTCGCGGCTCGTTCGGCGAGCAGATCGGCGACGTTGGTGGTGGGCACCGGTCCGGCGGTGTCGTTCCAGCCGAGGAGGGCCTGCCGGAGTTCGTCCCCGCTGAGCACCGGCAGGCGGCTCACGGGGAGGTCCGGGTCGGTGGCGACGGCGCCGAGCACGCGGCACAACCTGTCGACGAGGGCCGCGGCGGTGTCGCGGTCGAACAGGTCGGTGGCGTACTCGAGGACACCGTCCATTCCGGCGGGGGTTCCCTGGGGGGTCCACCGCTGACCGAGGTCGAGGGAGAGGTCGAACTTGGACACACCGGGGTGGACGGGTTCGACCGTGAGCGAGCACCCGGGCAGGGCGTACTCGGTCGGTGTGTCCTCCTGGAAGGCCAACATCACCTGGAACAGGGGGTGCCGGGAGAGGGTCCGTTCCGGGGCGACCGCGTCGACGACCCGTTCGAAGGGCATGTCCTGGTGGGCGAACGCAGCGAGGTCGGTTCGGCGGACCCGGTCCAGCAGTTCGCGGAACGTCGGGTCGCCCGAGGTGTCGGTGCGCAGTACCACCGTGTTGACGAACAGTCCGACGACGTCGGTGAGCGCGTCGTCGGTCCGACCGGCGACGGGGGTGCCGACGGGGATGTCCTCCCCCGCTCCGAGGCGGGTCAGGAGCGCGGCGAGTGCGCTCTGGACCACCATGAAGACGGTGACGCCGCAGGCGCGGGCCAGGTCGACCAGGGCGGTGTGCGCGGCGGAGTCGAGGTGGAGGGGGAGGACGGCGCCGTGGTTGCTGGCCTCGGTGGGACGGGGCCGGTCGGTGGGCAGGTCGAGGCGGTCGGGGATGCCGTCGAGGGCCGTCCGCCAGTACTCGCGTTGCTGGGCGAGCACGCTGTCCGGATCGGTGTCGGAACCGAGGACCTCCCGCTGCCAGTGGGTGTAGTCGGCGTAGCTCACCGCCGGTTCGGGCAGGTCGGGCTCGGTGCCGGCGACTCGTGCCGTGTAGGCGTCGACGAGGTCGCGGACGAGCACCGCCATCGACCAGCCGTCGCCGACGAGGTGGTGCAGGACGAGCAGCAGGAGGTGGTCGTCGGCGGTGGAGGTGAAGAGGTCCGCGCGCAGTGGCGCCTCGGCGGCGAGGTCGAAGCCGCGGCTGGCGGCGTCCGTGAGGACTGCGGGCAGGTCGGCGTCGGCGGTGCGGTGGACCTCGAGCGCGGGCGCGGCGCGGTCGAGGTCGAGGAGTTGCTGGCGCGGGGTTCCGTCGACCTCGGGGAAGGTGGTGCGCAGGCTGTCGTGGCGGGCCGTGACGTCCCGCAGCGCGGCTCGGAGGGCGTCGTGGTCGAGGGTGCCGTGGAACCGGAGGCCTACGGGGATGTTGTAGGTGGCGTCCGCCCCGGTCAGCCGGTCGAGGAACCACAGTCCCCGTTGTACCGGGGAGAGCGGGACGGGTTGGTCGGTGTCGCTCCGGCGGTCCAGGCGTGGGCGCGCGGCACCGTTCGCGCGGAGCACCGGTGCGAGTTCCGCCACGGTGCGGTGGTTGAAGACGGCCCCGAGGGTGATCTCGACGCCGAGGAGGTTCCTGATGCGGCTGGCGAGCTTCGTGGCCAGCAACGAGTGGCCTCCGAGTTGGAAGAAGTCGTCGTCGACCCCGACGACGTCGACACCGAGGACCTCGGCGAAGACCGAGCACAGCACCTCCTCGTCCGGGGTGCGCGGTGCCCGCTGGTGGCTGTCGCGGTGGGTCCTCGCCGGTTCCGGCAGCGCGGTCCTGTCGATCTTCCCGTTGGGGGTGACCGGCATCGTGTCGAGGACGACGACGTCGCCGGGCACGAGGTGCGCCGGCAGGCTGGCGGTGAGGTGCGCGCGGAGCCGCGCGGGGACGTCCTCGCCGCCGCTCGGGGCCGCGCCGCCGGCGGTGGTTCCCGCCGGCTCTCCGGGGGTCAGGACCACGTAGGCGACCAGACGGCGGTCCTCCTCGGTGTCGCCACGCGGGACGACCACGGCCTGGTCGACCTCGGGGTGGTCGGCGAGGACCGCCTCGATCTCGCCCGGCTCCACTCGGAAGCCGCGCAGCTGGAGCTGGTCGTCGGTGCGGCCGACGAACTCCAGTTCGCCGTGCGGCAGCCACCGGACCAGGTCACCGGTGCGGTACATCCGCTCGCCGTGCTGGCCGTGGGGGTTGGCGACGAAGCGTTCCGCTGTCAGTTGGGGGCGTTTCCAGTAGCCCCGGGCGAGTCCGGCTCCGGACACGTAGAGTTCGCCGACCACCCCGACGGGTAAGGGACGCAACGCGGCGTCCAGCACGTGTGCCCGGGTGTTGATGACGGGCCGGCCGATGGGGGGTGGACCGTCGAGTTCGGATGACAGCGGGTCGCTCATGGTGACCGCGACGGTGCTCTCCGTCGGCCCGTACGCGTTGATCATGCGCCGGTCGGCGGCGGCCCAGCGCCGCACGAGGGCGGGAGGGCAGGCTTCTCCCCCGACGGCCAGCACGAGACCGGGCGGCAGTGCGTCGGGGGGCAATGTCGCGAGGAACGCCGGCGGCAGGAGCACGTGGGTGACGCCGTGGGTGGCGACCGTCTCGGTGAACTTCTCCCCCAGCAGGGACGTGCCGGTGCGGCCGTCGTCGGGGTCGAGCACGAGGGCCGCTCCGGTCAGCAGGGCTTCCGACAGTTCCCACCAGGCGGCGTCGAAGCTCGGGGAGGCGAACTGGAGGATCCGGGACTCGCGGGTGACTCCCAGCCGCTCGGTCAGGGTCGCCACCAGGCTGGCGGTGCCGGCGTGGGTGACGACGACGCCCTTGGGGCGGCCGGTGGAGCCGGAGGTGTAGATGACGTAGGCGGCCTGGCCAGGGCGGACGGGGAGGTCGGGTCCCGGGTGCGTCGGCTGCTGGCGGAGCGCCGCACTGCTCTCCTCGGCGTCGAGCTCCACCGTGGGGGTCCGACCGGGGACGACATCGGTCAGGCCTCGCCGGGTCAAGACGAGGGCCGCGTCGCTGTCGGTGAGCAGGAAGGCGATGCGCTCGGCCGGGTAGGCGGGGTCGATCGGCACGTAGGCCGCACCGGCCCGCTGCGTGGCGAGCACGGAGACCACGAAGTCGACCGAGCGGGGAAGCACCAGCGCGACGCGGTCCTCCTGGCGCACGCCCGAGGCGACGAGGTGGTGGGCGAGCTGGTTGGCCCGGGCGTCCAGCTCGCGGTAGGTCAGGGCGGTGTCCCCGCACAGGAGTGCGACATCGTCCGGGTGCTCGGCGACGCGCGCGGCGAACTGCTCGAGCACGGTGGGGCTACCGACTTCGGGGCGGGCGGTGCGGTTCCAGTGGTCGACGGTGGCGTGCCGGTCGGCGGGAGAACCGAGTTCCAGCTGGCCGAGGGGGCGGTTCTCCGCGAGCGCGGCGCCGAAGGTGCGCAGGAAGGCGACGAACTGGCGTTGGTGCCGGTCGACGTCCTCGACGGTGTGCAGGGACAGGTTCGCGACCAGGTCGACGTGCAGCCCTTCGGTCTCGGACCGGTCGAAGACGTAGATCGCCAGGTCGGGGACCGTCGAGGGCCCGTAGCCGACGACCCGGGTGGTGGCGCGGGCACCGGCGAAGTCGAGTTCGTAGACGAAGGGCAGGACGTTGACCACGGTCCGTTGGGCGGGGTGGTCGGCTCCCGCGCCGGCCAGTGCGCGGTCGAGGAGCTGGCTGGGGAAGCGGCGGTGCGGCAGGAGGCGCCGCAGTTCGTCGGCGATCTCGGTGAGCAGATCGCCGACGCGGGTGTGGGGACCGATGGCGAGCCGGATCGGTACGACGTTGGACATCATCGCCGGGGTGGTCCTGCCGCGCCGGGTGGAGCGGGCCGTGACGGGCATGCCGACGATGACGTCGCGTTGGCCGGTGACCGTGGCGAGGTAGGCGATCTGGGCGGCGAGCAGGAACCGGGTGAACCGCACGTTGGCCTCGTCGGCGGCGCGCCGCAGCTCCTGTGTGGTGTCGAGGGGCAGGGCGTACCGGGTGAGGTGGTGCCCCTGGTTCCCGGTCGGGCCGCCGCTGAGGGTCAGGGGGCCGGCGGCGCCGGCGAGGTACTCGGTCCAGAAGGTCCTGTCCCGTTCGAGCTCGCCGGACTCCAGGTAGCGCTGGTTCTCGTCGACCAGTTCGGACAGCGAGCCGAAGGGCGGTGAGCTGGGCTGGTCGCCGGCGACGAGGGCGGTGTACACCTCGGCGACCCGGTTGGTGACGAGTTGGAGGCTGTACCCGTCGAGGGTGATGTGGTGGGCGCGCTGGTACCAGTACCAGCGGCGGGAGGCCGGGTCCGAGAACAGCGCCTGGGTGAAGGAGGGCTCGGCGGTCAGGTCGGCGGGGGTGGCGAGGTCACGGCGGATCCACTCGTCGAGCTCGCCGCGCGGGTCGGGCCCGGACAGGTGCAGGACGTGGAGCGGCCAGGGGCTGGCGTCCGGTTCCTGCCACGGCCCGAGTTCGTCCGAGGCGAACCGGGTGTTCAGCGCGTCCGTCTCGGCGACGACCTGACGGAGCGCCGCCTCGAACAGGGCCGGGTCGATGTCGCCCTGGATCTCGTGGAGCTCCGCGATGTGGTACCCCGCGTCGCTCGGGTCGCGTTGTTGGCCGAACCAGACTCCGGCTTGCGCCGCCAGCAACCTCGTACGCACCGACTCGGTATTCGCCATCGACTCCGCACACCCCGCACTGACATAGAGGTTTTGACTGGCACCAAAACGGAACGTGTTCGCGCACAGCACACAAAGGCGCGATCGGGACCACGCCTTGTGTTCGGTCGTCTCCACGGGACCTTTGGTGCGGTCGGATGCTACCACTGAGGACCGACGGAAGTGCTCGGTTTTCGGACACCAGCAGCGCACCCGAAGCCGAGTCACGGTCAAGTAACAGATCCCGAAACCTAAGCAGAACACCGAGCCATCCGCTATCACGCGCGCATTTGTCCACCAAATCACCGAGAGTGATACGAACAAGTGTTACGTAACAGCACGTAGCTGGTTGAAAAACCAACGACCGCTCGCGTTCCCATAGCTTCGCCCGCGTCGTTCCCGACCACACAAAGTCATCACAACCATGCCGTACGGCTCGAACCCGACATGCGCTTGACATCTGCTCAGCACGCCCACGACGATCATTCGGCGCACAACGAACACCCGGACGCCAGCGGGTTGTGCACCCACACCACACCGGCGCCGGGACGACCAGGAGGGTGCCATGCTCACGAACGAGTTGCCTCGCACCGGATCCAGGACACAAGAAATTCATTTCACGTTCGAGGATCTCGCCCACACCAGAATTCTGACGACGCTGGGCCCGGTACCGGAGACCCTTTTCGCCCTCGACCTCCTCCAACACAACATCAGCGATGCCTTCATTGGATGGAGAAAAGAGGCGAGAACACGGCTAGGAAAGCGCCTAGGCGACCTCCTCACCCTCGCACGTGACTTGTCCCCGGTCGCGAACCTCGTCACACTGACACGGTCCTCGTCCGATCACGTGAAAATAGAACTGAACACGCTGGGAATAAAGAAGTCCCGCAGCCACCAGCTCCGCGACAGCATTCACGAGTTCTACGAGTCGGCCATTCGCTACTTCTGGCCGCAGGTGCACGGATACCTGGAGACCGAACGCGAGTCCGCCGGCCGGATCCTGTTCACCGCCGGGTTCGACAGGCTCCTGGGCACCCTGCACCGGCAGATCCAGTGGACCTCCCCGGTGCTGACCCTCCCCCACACCTCACCAGGCACCCCGAGCCGGGTCACCCTGAAGGGGAGCGGGATCATCATCGTCCCCTCGCTGTTCCTGTTCGGCCAGCCGAGACTGTTCCTGAACCGCGCGAACACCGCCAAGCCGCCGATCCTCGTCTACCCCGTCCCGCCCAGTCCGGCGGCGGCCTCGGTGTTGTGGGCAGCCGCGCCCACCGAGCAGTCACTCGCCGCCCTGGTCGGCAACACCCGCGCCGCGGTCCTGCGTTCGCTCACCGACAGCAGGACGACGACGGAGATCGCGAAACGGGTCGGCATTTCGGCCGGTTCGGCCAGCCAGCACGCCACCGTGCTGCGCAACGCAGGCCTGATCACCACACACCGAACCCGGACCGCCGCTATTCACACCATGACTCCGCTGGGCCTCTCCCTGTTCAAGGGCAAATGGGGGAGCTTCAGCCTCTCGTGAAGCCGAGGAAGCCGAAAACCCGAACGATGGGGAAGAACCGCCGATCTCCGAGAACGGCCTCCCACCGGCCCGCGCGGTTCCTGGCGCACTGGGGATGAGAGCGGCGGCGAAGCGGTGTTCGACGGGCATGGATTCCTTTTCCACCCCGTCGTCTGGGGCGCCCGTCTTCGACTCCGCTCGCACCAGGGAATCGTCACGCTGGAACAGGTGTCCGTTCGTCCCGAACTCCGCTTCCCACCGGGGCACGGCCTCGACCCGAGCCGACTTGAAGAGGGTCACGGCAACGGAACCTCGAAGGGGCGGCACCGTCGCAGCCCGTTCCGGCGAGGCGACGGGCGAAGTCCTGCTAATCCTCCGCCAAAGCCGGTCCTACACCTGCGGTACACGGCGTTCGGGGGGGGGGGGAACGAGATCGGTGGTCGGGCCGGCGGGAATCCGGCCCGACCACCTCAGCAGGGGATGCACGGGAGCGGTGCGGACTCCGGGGCGCCTCCGCCGCGCGGGGAAAGAGCACAGACGGCGTAAGGACGCGGTGAGGTCGCCTAACGTCGAAGCGGCGAGAATGCGTGCGGCCTTGCGGGGACGGCGCCACGAGGACCCGTTCCGCAAGAGGGATCGGCCGGAGCGGGCACCCCCGACCGATCCTCGCGAACTCCAGGTGGAACGGTCAGCTACCGGAACCCGCGGCCTTCTCCATCTCGCGGATGAGGCTCTTGGGACGCATGTCCGTCCAGTTCTCCTCGATGTAGTCGAGGCACGACTGCCGGTCGGTCTCCGTCAACACGACCGTCCAGCCACCGGGCACCTCGGCGAACGAGGGCCAGAGGGAGTACTGCCCCTCGTCGTTGATCAACACGAGGTAGGTGGCGTCCGGGTCTTCGAACGGGTTGGTCATCAGCGTTCCTTTGTCGTCCGTGTCGAGCAGTGTGGTCGCCTGCCGGCCGTCGGGTCGCGCGATCGGCCGGGACGTCGTGTCGGGTGTCCGCTTCGTCTCGAACTGCCAGCCGCGAACCGTCGATCTCCCGGAAACGACTGGTCATCCGGTACCGAACGCGCCGATTCGCCCTACTCCCAGTTCCGCTCCCATTCAATTCGAGGATGGTGCTGAGCGTCAAGGCTTTTCGCCCCACGCTAACAGCGCTGATCAGGACGTTCCTCCCGCTCTCGTTGCTTTCCGGGTTCCTGGGCGCCCTCCTACCGCTCGTCGAGGGCGGGGCCAGCGGGGGCCACCTCGGCCCAGGGTTCGTCGGGATGGTTCACCACCTCCCGGAGCAGGGCACCGAAGGATTCGGCGAGGCGCCGCGCGGTCCCCGGCTCGAACAGGTCGGCGGCGTGCACCAGGACGCCCTCCAACCCGAGGGGCAGCCCCTCGGCGTCCCTCCGCTCCTGGATGTCGAAGTGCAGCTCGAACGGCGTCCTGGCCGGCGGAACCGCCACCGGGGTGGTTCGCACACCGGCCAGCCCCAACGGGGACCAACCGAGGTTCTGGAAGGCGACGACGACCTGGAACAGGGGGTGATGTGCTCGCGATCGAGGTGGGTTGACCTCCTCGACCACCCGTTCGAAGGGGTGCTGTTGGTGTTCGTGGGCGGCCAACACCTCGGCCTGGCACCGGCGAACCAGTTCCCGGAAGGACACGCCTCCTCCGGTGTCCACCCGCAGCACCACGGTGTTCGCGACACAGCCGACCAGCTCCGCCATGTCCTCCCCATCCCGACCGGCCATCACCAGCCCCACGACCACGTCGTGGCCGGCTCCCCACCGCGTGAGCAGCGCCGCCACCGCCGCCTGGACGACGATGAAGGCGGTCGCGCGGCTCTCCGCCGCCAGCCGGACGACACCCGCGTGGAGAGCGGCGTCGACGCGGAGCGGTGTGTGACCTGCCCGGTTGCTGGCCACCGGCGGCCTGGGTCGGTCGAAGGCCAGGTCCACCGGGGCGCCCAGCCCGGCGAGCCGCTGGCGCCAGTACGCGGAGTGCCTGGCGGCGGGGCTTTCCGGTTGCCCGGGGTCACCCAACGCCTCGGCGAGCCACAGGGTGTGGTCGGCGTACTGGGGGGCTGGTCGGTCCCACCGGGGCCGCTGCCCGCTCCGCCGGGCCCGGTACGCGGTCGCGAGGTCCGCGCTGAGGGGACCGAGCGACCAGCCGTCGACAGCGGAGTGGTGGATCACGAGGACCAGCAGGTGTTCGTCCTCGGCGAGCCGGAGCAGCCTGGCCCGCACCGGCAGCTCGCGGGTGAGGTCGAAGCCGGTGTCCGCGAGGGCAGCGACCTCGTCGTCCTCCTGGCCCGCCGTCATGTCCCCGGCGACGAGCAGGTCGGCGCCTGCGCCCGGAGGCAGGACCTGTTGTCGGGGCGCCCCCTCGACGTACGGGAGTACCGTGCGCAGACTCTCGTGCCGGTCGAGGACGTCGCCGACCGCCGCGCGGAGTGCGTCCGCGTCGAGGGAGCCGACCAGTCGCCAAGCGACGGTGGAGTTGTACGCGCTGTCTGCCCCGTGCAGGTAGTTGACGGTCCAGAGGCGTTCCTGAGCGGCCGAGAGCGGGATCACCTCCGGACGCGTTCTGGGGCCGGGGCGCGGCGAACCGGTGGCACCGGCCCGGTGGGCCAGTGCGGCCGGGGTGGGAGCGGCGTAGAGGTCGCGGACCCTCAGATCCCGGCCCAGCGCCGTGGTGGCGTCGGCCACCAGCCTCATCGCGGTCAGGGAGTCTCCTCCGAGGCCGAAGAAGCTCTCGTCGGGATCGACGCGGTCGCGGCCGAGCACCGCCGCGAAGACGCCGCAGAGCACGTCCTCCACGGGAGTTCGGGGGAGACGGCGCGGGGCGGACGGGGGCGGGGGCCCGGGATCGTCGCGGAGCTGCGAGGTGTCGACCTTGCCGTGGCGGTCCAAGGGGAGCCGGTCGGTCACGAGGAAATCGCTGGGTACCAGGTAGCCGGGCAGCACCAGCGCCGCGTGCTCCCGGACCGCCTCGACGTCGAGGCGCGCCGGGGGCGGCGTCTCGGGGCCCTGCCGGGCGGGCTCCGGTACGGGCACCAGGTGGGCAACCAGGCGTTGCCCACCGGTGGCGGACCGCCGCACCACCACCACAGCTTGCGCGACCTCGGGGAGTGCGGTGAGGGCCCCTTCGACCTCCCCGGGCTCGACGCGGTACCCGTTGACCTTGACCTGGCGGTCTTCCCTGCCGAGGAAGTACAGCGAGCCCTCCTCGTCCCACCGGCCCAGATCACCTGTCCGGTACATCAGGGAGCCGGGGGGACCGAAGGGGTCGGGGACGAACCGCGACGCGGTCAACGAGGGAGCGCGGTGGTAACCGGCGGTCAGGCCGGTGCCCGCGATCCAGATCTCCCCGGGGGCGCCCGGCGGGGTCGGGCGCAGGGCGGAGTCGAGCAGGCGGATCTCGCTGCCGTCGACGGGGGTTCCCAGCGGGAGGGGACCGGTGCTCCGCGAGCCGGGACGGAGTACGTGCGCGACGGCGAAGGCCGTCGTCTCCACCGGGCCGTAGCAGTGCAGCACCTCCATCTCGGGCAGGTGGCGCCGCAGCCGGGCCACGGCGTGGGGAGGGACGACGTCACCGCCGGTCTCGAGCCGGCTGACGCCGACCAGGGCGTCGGGGTCGGTCTCCGCGACGACGGCGAGCATCCCGGCGGTCAGCAGGAGCCGGGTGATGCCCTCCCTGGTCACGAGCTCGCGGATGTCCTCGACCGACAGCACACCGGGCGGTGCCACCACGATGCGGTCACCATTGGACAGCGGCGACCAGACCTCGAAGGCGACCGCGTCCCACGCGTGCGAGGAGTGGAAGAGGCTGGTGTGGCGCCGACTCCGTCGCCAGTGGCCGTTGAGCAGGCGGCCGACGAGGTCCCGGTGCCGGACCGTCACCCCCTTGGGTTCCCCGGAGGTGCCCGAGGTGAACAGCAGCAGTGCCGGCTGAGCGGGGTGCGCGCGTGGTGCGACGCCCTGCGGCCAGGCAGGGGTGGAGCTCGGCTCGTCGGAATGAGGGCTGCCCACCACCAGCGTGCGGAGTCCGTGGAGTTCCTCGGCGGACCGGGCCGCGTGGTCGGCGTCGACCAGAGCGAGAACGGCGTTGGTGTGGGCCCGGATGCGCCGGAGCCGGTCCGGGGAGTAGCTGCCGTGGACGGCGACGTTGAGGGCCGCGGCCTTGGCCAGGGCGAGTGCCGTGATCACCACGGCCGCCGACCGTTCGAGCAGGACCAGGACGGCGTCCCCTGGTCGGGCACCGGCGGCGGCGACCCGCCGGGCGAGCCGGTCGGCCGCCGCGTCCAGTTCCGCGTAGGTGAGTTCGGCTCCACGTTCGACCACGGCCACCCGGTCGGGTGCGGCGCGGACGGTCTGGTCCACCAGCTCGGCGAGGTTGAGGTCGGGGACCTCCACCGCCGGGCCCTTCCCCCAGGAGAGGAGGTTCTGGTGGTCGGCGGGGGAGGTCGAGTCCAGGCTGGCCACCCGTGCCCCGGGGTTGGCCGCACAGGCGGCGAGCAGTTGGACGAACCGGTCGAGGAGGTCACGTCCGCCGATGCCGGTCCGGAGCGCCGCTGGCCTGGCCGCGAGCCGCAGGCGGAGGGTGTCGGTCGGTTCGACGACGAGCGCGAGCGGGTAGTGCGCCCCGTCGTGGACCCCCACCTCGGCGATCCGGACCGCTGGGCCGCCGCCGGCCACCGGGGTCCGGTGGGAGGTCTCGGTGGGCCGGAGCGGGTAGTTCTCGACGACGACGGTGGTGTCGAACAGCGGGGTTCCGCCCGCCAGTTCCTGGATCTCGGCGAGACCGAGGTGCTGGTGGTCGAGCAGCGCGGTGTCCTCGCGATGGAGCCGCTCCAGGAGTTGTGCCACGGTTTCCGACAGGCGGAGGCGAACGCGGACCGGGACTGTGCCGATCAACAGCCCGATCGTGCGGTCGATGCCGGCGATCTCGGGTGGCCGGTGGGCGACCGTCGTTCCGAACACCACGTCCCGGGTCCCGGTGAACTGGGCGAGGAGCAGTGCCCAGGCCGCGCGGACGACGGTGTTCAGGGTGACACCGCAGGACCTGGCCAGTTGGTCCAGGCTCTCGGCGAGATCGCGGGGCAGGTGCGCCTCGTGCTGTTCGGCGGCTCCCGCGTTCTGGGACGGGCCACCGCGACGGCCGAGCAGGGTGGGTTCGACGGGTGGGTGGACGGGCTGGTCGCCGCCGCCCGGCTGGCCGAGCAGTGCTCGGGCCCAGGCGGCGCGGGCGGCTGCCCGGTCCTGTCGCCGCTGCCACGCCAGGAACGTGCGGTACGAGGCGGTGGGCGTGGCGGAGACGTCCTGGTGGCCGAGCAGCTCCGCGACGAGCAGGGGCAGGGACCAGCCGTCGAGGATCAGGTGGTGGTGGGTGAGGACGAGCGTCCACCGCCTCGGCCCGGTCCGGGCGAGGGCGAACCGCAGGAGCGGCGGGCGGTGCGGAACGAGGGGGTGGGCTCGTTCGCTGGCGAGCAGCGCTTCAAGCGCCTCCGAGGTCGGCGAGACCGTGCCGTCGGCGGTGAGGTCGACCTCGAGCCACGGCACGGTCACGTCGGCGCGCCATACCTGGACGGGCCCGGCGGAACCCAGCGTGACGAAGGCCGCCGTCAGGTTCGGGTGCCGCTCGGGGAGGCCGCGGACCCGCTCACGCAGGTCCGCCGGGTCGAGGGGCCCGTCCAGGGTGAGGGAGAGCTGGACGAGGTAGGGATCGGCGTCGTCGTTGCTGAGGTCGCGGTGGAACAGCAGCCCCTGCTGGAGCGGGGCCAGGGGGAGGACGTCGTCGAGTGGCGCGGGGTACCAGGCGGTGAGTTCGTCGACGGCGAGCTGGTCCAGGGCGACCAGGGGGAAGTCGCTGGGGGTGTGTCCGCCCAGGCCTGGGCGGCGCAGGGCGATCGAGGAGGTGCGCAGCGCCTCCCCCCACCTGGCGAGGAGCTCCCGTGTCTCCGTCTCGGGCAGGAGCCCCGCCGGCCAGGTGAGGCGCACCACCAGCCGGGGGCCGGCGGTGCCGCGTTCCACATGGGCTTCGGCGGTGAGGGGGTGTGTGAGCGGCAGCTCCGGATCGGCGCCGACCGCGAGGGGCGTCGTGTCCTGTCCGGGTAGTGGTGCCCACTCCCCTGCCTCCGCCAGGTCGAACCTGCCGAGGTAGTTGAACGCCAGCTGCGCCGAGGGCGTCGGGAGGGGCTCGCCGCCTGCCGCGGCGCCGTCCCGCAGCCGGTCGGCCTGTCGGAGCAGCCCGTGGCCTGCGCCCTGGTGCGGCATGGCGCGCAGACGTTCCTTGACGGACTTGAGCACCCGGTCGAGGTGGGCGGCGTCACCGTCCGGGGTCACGGTGTCGGGGACCGGTGCGAGGTCGAACCAGACGGGTCGAATGGTGGTGAACCAGCCGACGGTGCGGGACAGGTCGAGTTCTTCCGGGTCGGCGACGCCGGCGGGAGCACCGATACCGGCTTCCCGTCCGTGGCCTTCGACGTCCACGAGCAGGCTCAGCGGTTCCCTCCCCGGCCGCTGGGACCGGATCGCGACGAGGAGGGTCGCGAGCAGCACGTCCTCGAGGGTGGCGTGGTAGCGGGCGGGGATCGCCGCCAGCAGCGGAGCGGTGTGGTCCGGATCAAGGGCGAGGTGCACTGTTCTGGCGGTGGCCGCGGTGTCCTGGCTGGGGTCCAGCGGCCGGCAGCCCAGGGTGATCGGGGCGGAGGAGTGGCCGCTGAGCCGCGCCGCCCACCTTGGTCGTTCCCCCTCCAGCGCGCCGCCGACGACGAGTTCGCGGAGCCGCGCCGCCCAGGAGCGGAAGGAGACGGGGACAGCGGGGAGTTCGACGGGCCGGCGCAGCCGGATCAGGCGGTGGGCCTCGGCGAGGTCGGAGAGCAGGATGGACCAGGAGACGCCGTCAACGCAGAGGTGGTGGGCGACCAGCAGGAGTTGGCCCGCCGTCGAGGGGCCCGGGTCGAACCACACCAGTCGCGCCATCCGACCGGCGTCGGGGTCGAGCCGGGCGCGGGCCTCGGCTGTTCCGTCCTCGAGCGCGGCGGGGGTGGCTGCTCCGTCGACGCGGGTGAGGCAGTCCTCTGCCCGGACGTGTCCTGGCGGGTCGACCACGAAGCGCCAGGTGGTGTCGTCGGGGTCGCGCAGGAGTCGCAGCCGGAGCGCGTCGTGGTGGTCGAGCACGGCCTGGAAGGCGAGCACGAGCTCCTCTGGTGTCGTGCCAGCCGGGGTGCTCACCAGGACCGACTGGCTGAACCGGGCGATCGGCCCTCCCCGGGCGCGGAGCCAGTCCATCACGGGTGTGGCGGGGACCTCCCCGGCGTCGCCGTACCGGGCTTCCCGTCGTTCCCGGCTGCTTCCCCGCTCGGCGGCGGCCGCGAGGGAGCGCAGGGTCCGGTGCGCGAAGACGTCCGTGGGGGTGAGGGTGAGGCCGGCGGCGCGGGCGCGGCTGGCCAGTCGGATGGCGGTGATGCTGTCTCCGCCGAGGGCGAAGAAGCCGTCGGTGGGCGCCACGGACGGCAGTCCGAGCACGTCGGCGACCAGCGTGGTCAGCAGTGCCTCCCCGTTCGAGGCGTGGAGGTCGTGGTGTGGTGCAGGCGCGGCACCAGCCGTTTCGGGGCCGGGCGGGTGGGCGACCGGGGCGCTGGGGTGGGCGAGGATCCGCAGTCGTCCCGAGGGCAGTCTCCTGGCCCACCTCCCGGTCCGGAGCAGTCGGCGGCCGCCCCCGAGGGGGTCGGCGACGTAGCGGGAGGCGGTGGTGGCCGGTGTCCCCCGGTAACCGAGGCGGTGCGGGGGCACGGCGAGGAACAGTTCTCCGACCGCGCCCGGCGGGGTGGGACGCAGGGTGGTGTCGAGTACGCGTGCCCGGTCCTGGTTCGAATCGGCGGGGGTGGTGGGTGTTCCCGCCGGTTGGCGGGGCCGGTCGACCCGGTCGAGGGCGAGTTCGGTGAGGGGGCGGTCGGGCTCGGCGAGCGCGCCGTGGAGCAGGGCGCGGTACCAGCGGGTGATCGTGCGCGCGGTGCTGTCGTCGAAGAGGGCCCGGTCGTAGCGCAACGTCAGCTCGATCCCGCCTCCGCCGGGGTGTTCGGCGAGGTCGAGGTGCAGGTCGAACTTCGCCGTCCTGGGTCGGAGCGGCAGGGGACGCACGGACAGCCCCGGCATCACCGGCGCGGGCAGGCCGGCGTCCCGCGACGTGATCATGACCTGGAAGAGGGGGTGCCGGCCGGGGACGCGTGCGGGCCCGACCGCGTCGACGACGCGGTCGAACGGGATGTCCTGGTTGGCCAGGGCGACCAGATCGGTGTGGCGGACCCTGGCGATCAGTTCGGTGAACGTCGGACGGCCGGAGACGTCGGTCCGCAGGACCACCGTTTCGGCGAAGAAGCCCACCAGTTCGTCCAGGACGGGATGGGACCGTCCCACCGCGACGGTCCCGACCGGTACGTCGTCGCCGGCGCCGGCCCTGGTGAGGGTGGCGGCCAAGGTCGCGTGGAGCACCATGAAGGTCGTGGCGCGGTGCCGCGCGGCGAAGCTCAGGATGCGGCGGTGGGTGCCGGCGTCGATCCGCACGCTCGTCTCTCCGGCGGGGCGGGTCGTCGAGGGACGGCGGTCGCGGTCGGTGGGGAGGAGGAGTTCCTCGGGCGCGCCGAGCAGCTCCTGCCGCCAGTGGGCGAGGCCCTGGTGGAGCCGGCTGGACGGGTCGTCCTCATCGCCCAGGCGGTCGCGGAGCCAGAGCGTGTGGTCGGCGTACTGGAGGGGCAGGCCGGGCCAGGCCGGTGCGGTTCCGACCGCCCGCGCGGTGTAGGCGGCCGAGAGATCCCGGAAGAGGGGGGCGAGGGACTTCTCGTCCGCGGCGACGTGGTGCAGGACGAGGATGAGGACGTGTTCCCCCGAGTACTCCGTGGTCAGCAGCACCGGCCGGACCGGTGGGTCGTTCGCCAGGTCGAACCCGGCTTCGGCTAGCCGGACGATCTCACGTTCGAGTGCGGCTCGCCTCGTGCTGAGGACGGCGAGGTCGAGCCGGGGGTCGTCCGGGGGGATGACGTGTTGGCGGGGTCCTTCCCCGTCGGTGGGCAGGGTCGTGCGCAGGCTCTCGTGCCGTCGCACCACGTCGGTCACGGCCAGTCGGAGAGCGGGGAGGTCGAGGTTCCCGTCGAGCCGGAGCACCACGGGGATGTTGTAGGTGCCGCTGGGGCCGGTCAGCTCCTGGAGGACCCACAGGCGCCGCTGGGTCGGTGCGGCGGGAACGGTCCGGGGGCGGGGTCGTGCGACCGGTGCTTGCTCGGCGGAGGCCGGGTCGCCGGTCGCGGCGGTGAACGCGGCGACCGTGGGGTTGTCGAACAGGACGCGGATCCCGGCCTCGATTCCCAGGTCGGCACGGATCCGGGCCACCAGGGTGAAGGCGCGCAGCGAGTCCCCGCCGAGCGCGAAGAAGTCGTCGTCGGTGCGCACCTCCGGCACCTCCAGGACCTCGGCGAAGAGCGCGCACAGCCTCCGCTGGCGGTCGGTGGTGGGAAGCCCGTGCCCTGACGAGGCGAACCTGGGGGCGGGCAGTGCCCTGTGGTCCAGTTTGCCGTTGGGCGTCAGCGGCAGCACGTCGAGCGTCACGAGGGCGGTGGGCACCAGGTGGCTGGGTAGTGACTCGGCGAGCCAGCCGCGGAGTTCGGTGGTCGTGGGCGTGTCGACGTGCGGGGTGGTGGTCAGGTACCCGACCAGGCGGGAGGTGCCTCGGCGGTCCGTCGTGGGCACGACCGCGGCCGAGGTGACTGCGGGGTGGCGGAGCAGTGCCTCCTCGACCTCCGCTGGTTCGATGCGGAATCCTCGGATCTTGACCTGCCGGTCGGCTCGGCCGAGGTGTTCCAGCTCCCCGTCGTGGTTCCGCCTGGCGATGTCTCCGCTGCGGTACAGGACGCTGCCCGGGGGGCCGAAGGGGTTGGCGACGAAGCGGGTGGCGGTCAGGCCGGGGCGGTGCCGGTAACCTCGGGCCACCCCGGGTCCCTCCACGTAGAGCTCCCCGGGCACTCCCGGTGGTAAGGGCTGGAGCGCGGCGTCGAGCAGGTGGACCCGCAGGTCGGGCAGGGCGTCACCGACAGGACTCCCACCGTTGGTGGCCGTGGCGGCGGTGGCGGGGGTCAGGGCGAGCCGGGTGACGTGCACCGTGGTCTCGGTGATGCCGTACATGTTCGTCAGTGCGGGACGTGTGGTGCCGTTCCTCGCGTACCAGTCGGTCAGCCGCCAGGGGTCGAGCGCCTCGCCGCCGAAGATGACGTGGCGGAGGGCGAGGGCGGTGGCGGTGGCGGGTTCGTCCCTGATCGCGGCATCGAGCTGGTAGAAGGCGGACGGCGTCTGGTTGAGGATGGTGACGCGGTGGGACACCAGCAGCCGGAGGAAGTCGCTCGGGGACCTGCTGACGTCGTGTCCGACCACGACGAGCCGGCCGCCGGTGAGCAGGGCTCCCCACATCTCCCAGACGGAGAAGTCGAAGGCGCAGGAGTGGAAGAGCGTCCAGACGTCCTCGGGGCCGAAGTGGAAGGCCCCGTCCGTGGAGTGGAGCAGCCGCACGAGGTTGCGGTGGCTGACGGAGACGCCTTTCGGTCGCCCGGTGGACCCGGAGGTGTAGATGACGTAGGCGCAGCGGTCGGCGCTCGGTCCCTGGCCCCGGTCGGGGTCGTCCGCCGGTTGGCCGGCCAGGAGGTGGGCGGTGCGCGCCGTGTCCAGGCACAGGGGTTGGGGGCGGTGCGGGGCCGGAGGGGCCCCGGGCCCGGGACCAGCGGCGGCGAGCGCGGCCGCGACGGCGGTGGTGGTGACGATGTCGTGCACCCGGGCGTCGGCGAGGGTCGCCGCCAGCCGCTCGGCGGGATGCGCGGGGTCCAGGGGCAGGTATCCGGCTCCGGTCTTGAGCACCGCCAGCAGGGCTGTCGGGAGGTCCACCGTGCGGGGCAACACGACGGCCACCAGGTCCTCGAGTCCCGCGCCCCGCTCACGCAGGACCGAGGCGAGCTGGTTGGCGCGCCTGTTCAGTTCCGAGTAGGTCAGCCGGGTGGTCTCGTCCTCGACGGCGGCCGCGCCGGGTTGCCGGGCGGCGACCCTCTCGAACATCCGGTCCAGGGTGACGGTGTCCGGGGCGGACAAGGCTGGTGCGCCGTCCGGGGCTCCCGGCGGGGTCGCCGGGGTTCGCGGTCCGCCCGGGTCGAGGGACAGCCGGCCGAGGGGGGTGTCCGGGGCGGAACGGGCGAGGGCGGAGAGCGCGCCGAGGAACCTGCCGTGGTGGGCCTCGACCTCGTCGGCGCGGTGGGTGGTGGGGTTGGCGTCGAGGTCGACCCGCACGCTGGTCTCCCCGTTGTCGTAGACGCCGATAGCCAGGTCCTCGGGGGTGCCCGGGGAGAGTTCGTGCACGGTGGCCGGGTTGCCGGCGAAGGAGAGGTCCGGGTCCATCGTCATCAGGTTGAGCACGGGCCCGACGATCCGCCGGCCAGCCGATCCTCCCAGCTCACGCAGGATGTCCTCGTGGCGGTAGCGCTGTCTGCGGAGGGCGGCGAGCACCGCTCGCCCTGCCTGGGCAGCGGTGTCACGCACCGAGTCGCCCGGCCGGACGGTGAGGCGGAGCGGCAGCACGGTGGCGAAGGTGCCGAGCGAGTTCCGGGCCGCGCGTCCGGTGCGGGCCGTCACCGGCAGGCCGAGCACGACGTCCTGGGCTCCCGCGACGCGGTGGACCAGGAGCGCGGCGGCGACCACGACCAGGCTGGTGCGCCGCTGCCCGATCTCCTCCGCCCGGTGGGCGAGCAGGTCCCAGTCCCGGCTGGCCAACCGCCCCGTGGCTCGGGGTGGGGCCGAGATCGTGGCGGCCGAGGCGCTCCCGAGCCCGGGTGGGTCGCCGAGGTTGGCGAGCCGATCGGCCCAGTAGCGGCGGTCCTCCTCGAAACGGGCGGACTGGCGGTACGCGGTGTCATCGGCGAGGACGGTGTCGAGCGGGTCGAACACGTCGTGGGGCGGGTCGGTGCCCTTGACGAGGAGGGTGTAGGCCTCGGCGACGCGGCGGATCAGGTTCGCGCCCCCCACACCGTCGGTCACCAGGTGGTGGGAGGTGAGGCACCAGTAGTGGTCGTGTTCGGACAGGCGGTACAGGGCGGTGCGGAAGACCGGTGCGGTGGCGAGGTCGAACGGCTCGGCGAGCAGCTCCCGCATCCGCTGCCGCGCCGCGTCGACCGGTTCGGCCTCCCCTGTGAGGTCGACGACCGTGAGCCGGGGGTGCACGTCGGGTTCCACCACCTGCTCACGCCGGTCGTCGCTGATGACGAACCGGACGCGCAGGGGTTCCGAGCCGGCGAAGACGGCGGCGATGGCGCGGTGGAGGAGGTCGGGGTCGACGGAGCCGCGGACGTGTACGTACTGGCCGATCACGTAGCGCTGTCCGGTCGGGTCGAGCTCCTGCCCGAACCAGACTCCGGTCTGGGCCGAGGACAGCGGTCGTCGGCGGTTTCCCCCACGAGGCATGCTCACTCCAGTGCCGTTGGTCGGTGTGGTGGCGGGTGGCCCGGCGGGCGGTGGCGGCTCGGGTTCCGCTGAGGCGGTCAGCGGGAGCCGGGCCGGGTGCGGTGGTCGGGCAGCGGGTGGTCCCGCAGGGGCTGGCCTGGTTCTCGTACCAGTGCGGGCAGCAGGTCCGCGAGGTCGTCGGCCAGGGCCTTGGCTCGGTCGTGGCCGGTGGAACCGCCGCACCGTTCGACCAGCAGGACCAGTTCACCGCCGGTGGTCACCCCGCTGGAGAGGGTGAGCCCGTCCAGCCCGACCCGTGGTGGTGGTCCGTCCCGGTGGAGCCGCTGGTGGCGGAGGTCGAACAGGTCGGGGAGGGAGTTCACGGCGAGGTCGAGGCGATCGGCGAGCAGGTCGGCGCGGACCGTGCCACCGGTGACTCCCTCGACGGCGACCGTGGTGCGCCCGACGAATTCCCGGAAGGTGTGGTCGTCGTGCACCCGCAGCCGGACCGGGGCGGGGGCACTGGTGTCGGCGCCGGCGACGCCGACGAGGACGTCCCGCTGGTCGTGCCGCCGGGCCAGGGCGACCTGGCTGGCCGCCAGCACGGTGAGGAAGAGGTCCTCGTCGTCGGGGTGGAGGTCGCGGGCTCGCCGCACGACGTCGGCGGGCACCCGGCGTTCGTGCCGTTCGACGACCGGGACCGGGTCGGCCGGGGGCCGGGTTCCCGGGGTGCGGGACAGGCGCCTTTGGATGTTCGCGGACCGGTCGCGCAACACCCGGGTCCAGGCGTCGAGGGCGGCTGTCGCGGGCTGCCCCGCGTTCGGGGTGCGCCCTCCGGGTGAGCCGGCCGGGAGGAGCTTGGAGAGCGTTCCGAAGGGGTCGTGCGCGTCGACGGCGGCGGCGAGCCCGGCGAGCAGCTGCTGGTAGGCGACGGCCCAGCCGGCGATGGTGCCGCCGTCGAACAGTTCGGTGCTGTACTCGAGGCAACCCGAGATGGTGTCCTCGCCCTCCCGGTCGCTGGTCACCAGGGTCAGGTCGAACTTCGAGGTCCCCGGCGGCAGACCACCGAAGAGGTTCTCCACGGTCCGTTCGTCGAAGAACTCGACGGGGGAGTCTCCGATGGGCTGGATGGCGGGTTGTTCCTGGTGGATGAAGAACACGTCGAACAGCGGGTTCCGGCTCAGGTCACGGGCGCCGCCGAGGTCGTTGACCACCCGGTCGAAGGGGATCTCCTGGTGTTCGAGTGCGCCGAGGACGATGTCCCGGACGCGGGTGAGCAGCTCCGGGAGCGCCGGGGCGTCGCTGAGGTCCGCGCGGAGCGCGACGGTGCCGTTGAAGAACCCGACCAGCCCCCACAGTTCGGGTCGGCCGCGGCCGGCGGTGGGTGTGCCCACGGTGATGTCCCGCTGGCGGGACAGCCGGGCGAGGAGCAGGTACCAGGCGGCGAGCAGCACCACGAAGAGGGTCACCGACTCCCGGCGGGCCAGCGCGCGGAGGCGCTGGGCGACGTCGGGGGGCACGGTGAAGGGGCTGATCGCGCCGGAGTAGTCGCGGCTGGCCGGACGTGGGTGGTCGAGTGGCAGGTCGAGGCGCGGGGCGCCGCGCAGGGTGGCGCGCCAGTAGTCGAGTTCGTGGTCGAGGAGACCGTCCGCGTCCAGCTTCCGTTGCCAGCGCGCGTAGTCGCGGTACTGCACGGGCAGCGGCGGGAAGCGGTGTTCACGGCCGGCACGGCGGGCCCGGTAGAAGTCGTTGACCTCCGCCCGGAAGATCCCCGGTGAGGCGCCGTCGTTGACGGCGTGGTGCATGGTCGTCTGCACGACGTGGTCCTCCTCGCCCAGGCGGACGATGAGCACTCGCACCAACGGGTCCTTGGCGAGGTCGAAGACGTGGTCGGCGGCGGCCCGCACCACGGGGCGGGCGGCCGCGACGGGGTCGGCCGTGCCTGAGACGTCCACGACGTGGAGGAAGTCACCGAGCATGGGGCGGAGGACCAGCACTGGTCCGTCGGCGGACTCCACGAAGTTCGACCGGAGGACCTCGTGCCGTTGGGCGAGGTCCTCCCACGTCTGGCGGAGGGCGTCGATGTCCAGCTCACCCCGGACCCGCCCGGTGGT
Organism: Actinoalloteichus caeruleus; assembly: GCF_049311605.1. NCBI lineage: Bacteria > Bacillati > Actinomycetota > Actinomycetes > Pseudonocardiales > Pseudonocardiaceae > Actinoalloteichus > Actinoalloteichus caeruleus. Next base: position 2,854,103 of record NZ_CP186005.1, on the reverse strand, counting down.
GGGCAGGTTGTAGAGGGTGGTGTTCGGGTCCAACTGGTGGTGGAACCACATCCGTTCCTGGCCGAAGGACAGGACGAGTTCGTCGCCGGGCTCGACCGGCGGCAACCGGCGCAGGCCCCGGCGATCGGTTCCCCCGGCTGGCGTGGCAGCGGCTGGTGGAGGTGGTGGGGCCGGGTCGTGCCGGCCGTGGTGCGGTCCCGGGTCCGGGGTGGGGAGGGCCTCGTCGAGGTAGCGGGCGAAGTCCCCCACCCGAGGGTGCTGGTAGATCTCGACGAGCTTGGGGCGGACGCCGTACCGCTCCGCGACGAGGTCGACCAGTTGGACCGCGATGATCGAGTTGCCGCCGAGCGCGAAGTAGTCGTCCTCGGCGGAGACACCGTCGGCGTGGAGCAGCGCGGTGAGTGTGCCGCGCAGCCAGTCGAGGGTGGTCGTGCGGGCGGGGCGGTGGTGGCTGGCGGTGTCACCGCCGGGCTGGGCGGCGGCGTGGTCCGCCGAGGTGGGGTCGGCGGGCGCGCTGGGTTGGCGGGGCGGCGGTCCTGGGGTGGCGGTGCCGGCGAGCCCGTGTCCGGCACGGGCCCGGGTGGTGCCGGGGCCGGCGATGAGCTCCCCGGGGGCGAGTACCCAGCACCGGGGCCCGCTGAGGGGGTGGGTGGGCAGCGGCACTCGCCGGGCGGGGCGGAGGGGTTCGCCCAACGCCGCCCAGTCCAGGTCGACGCCGAGTTCGTAGAGGCGACCGAGCAACCGGGTGAGGCCGTTCGGTTCGTCTGTCGAGGTGAGGACGGTGGCGTCCGGCCGATCCGCGAGCCGGTGTTCGAGGTGGTCGGCGAGGACGCCTCTGGTGCCGGTCTCCACGAAGATGACGGGGCCGTCGGCGAGGAGGGTGTGGGCGGCCTCGACCAACCGGGCCGGGTCGAGGTCCGCGGCTGGCCGCCTCTCGCGGAGGGCCCGGGTGTCGTCCTCGGTCAGGGTGCCCAGCAGGAACCGGGCGGTGTACCGGGCGAGACCGGTGCTGAGCAGGGTCACGAAGGTGACCCCCGCTTGGAGGAGGGCGCGGTGGGCCTTGAGCTGCCAGCGGGCCGTGGCGGCGGCTGGTTCGGAGAACGGCAGGGAGTCGGGCGGGCCGTCGGCGCCCGCCGTCCCGTGGATGCCCGTTGCGGGGAGTGCGCCGCCGTCGGGGGTGGTGGGGACCCGCGCGTCGGGCGACAGCAGCAGGGCGACCCTGGGTGGTGGGCCAGGTGCGGGTTGGCGTGGAGCACGGTCGTCACCGCGGAGCCAGGTGGCCTGCGCAGCGAGCCGCACGGCGAGTTCCTCCGTGTCCCGCGCGACCAGCGCGACCCGGTGGTCGTAGTGGTCACGGCCCTGGTTGAGGGTGAACGCGATGTCCCGGAGCGGCACGTCGCCCGCGCGGAGCTGGTGGGCGAGGCGGGCGCACAGCTCCGCGAGGTCGTCGGCGGTGCGCGCGGACACCCCGATCAGCGGTGGGTCGGTCGAAGGCAGGGCCGTGGGAGCGGGGGGCGGTGGCGGCTGTTCGACGACGAGGTGCGCGTTGGCTCCGCCGAGGCTGAACGAGCTGACGCCGGCCCGGCGGGGCAGGTCGGTTGAGGGCCAGGGCGCGGTCTCGGTGACGACCCGGATCCCGGCGGCGTCGAGGTCGACCCCGGTGGCTGGTCGGGTGAAGTGCAACGAGGGGTACAGCTCGCCGTGCCGAACGCTGAGGATGGCCTTCACCATGCCGGCGGCTCCGGCTGCGTGGTCGAGGTGGCCGATGTTGGTCTTGACGGAGCCGATCGGCAGGTGCGCCGGCCGGTTCGCGAAGACCCCCGCCAGGCCCTCCACCTCGATGGCGTCCCCGAGCCGGGTTCCCGAGCCGTGTGCCTCCAGGTAGCCGGCGGTGGCCGGGTCGACGCCGGCCCGCGCCCAGGCCCGGCGGATCACCTCGCTCTGGGCGGCGGCGCTCGGGGAGCTGATGGTGCTGGAGCGGTGCCCGTTGTGGGAGACGGCGGTTCCCCGCAGCACGGCGTGCACGGTGGCGCCGTCGGCCAGGGCTCGGGACAGGGTGGTGAGGAGCAGCACGACCCCGCCTTCCCCGCCGACGGTACCGTCCGCGTCGGCGTCGAAGGCCCGGCAGCGACCGGCCCGCGAGACGAGCTCGGAGTACTGGGTGGCGTCCGAGGCGGTCGGCGGCCACACCCGCAGGCTGACGCTTCCGACGAGCGCGTAGCTGGCGTCGCCGGAGAGCAGTTCGCGGCGGGCGTGGTGGGTCGCGACGAGCGCGGAGTTGCACCCGGTGTCCACTCCGTAGCAGGGTCCGAGGAGCCCCAGGGTGTGGGCTACCCGGCTGGGCAGGCCGGCCGGGATGTTGCCGATGGCGCTGAGGGTGCTGGAGTCCCGGACCAGGTGCTGGTACTCGGGAGAGGGAAGGCTGAAGATCGTGGCGGTGTCGCTGCCCCGCAGCTTCGACGGTGCGTAGCCGGCGCCCTCCACCGCCTCGTGGGCCAGGGTGAGGGCCAACCTGTGCTGCGGGTCGAGCAGCTCGGCCTCTCGTCGGGACATCCCGAAGAACCCGTGGTCGAAGGAGGTGATGTCCTCCTGGTACCCCATCGGTGCGTGGCCGGTGTCGGAGCGCAGGCCGGTGTCGGTCATCCGGCGTTCGGGGAGGGCGCGCACCGAATCCCGCCCGGAACGGAGGTTGTCCCGGAACTGGGCGAGGGTGTCCGCCTCTGGTAGCCGCAGCGACAGTCCGATCACGGCCACTGCGTCGGAGTCGGGAACTGGCTCGTGTGCAGTCATCGCTGTTCCCTTCCAGTGGCGCTCAGAGCTCTACCGAGGTGGGTCGCTGGTCGGGGGTGGGCGGAGCCTCCTCGCCGATGCGTTCGGCGATGGCGTCCGTCAGCAGGTCGATGGTGACGAGGTCGAACAGCTCGCCCACCCGGACGGCGTCCGGCCAGTCCTGTTGGAGGCGCAGGTGCAGGTCGACGACCCGGCGGGAGTTGCCGCCGAGGCGGAAGAAGTCGTCGGTGGTGCGGAAGTCGCGGTGGCCGAGGACCGCGGCCCAGTGTTCGGTGACCAGGCGGCGCACCCGGGACCGGCCGGTCTCCTCCTCGTCCGGGTGGCCCTGGTCCTCCCCGGACGGCGAGGCGGGTGGGTCCTCCGGTGTCGGGGTCGCGAGCTGGGCTCGGAGCGCGGCGCCGTCGGTCTTGCCGTTGGAGGTCAGCGGAACCGAGGCCAGGGGGAGGAACCTGCTGGGCACCGCCTGTTCGACGAGCAGGTCGGCGCAGTGCCGTCGCAGGTCGGCGGGCACGATCTCCCCGGGGTGGGCTTCGTCGGGGACGCACCAGGCGACCAGTTCGGTGCCGGCGTCGCCGGTGACGGGCAGGACGACCGCGGTGCGGACGCTGGGGTGACGGTTGAGGACGGCTTCCACACCGGCCAGTTCGACCCTGGCTCCTCGGAGCTTGATCTGACGGTCGGTCCTGCCGCGGAAGACCAGGTCGCCGGTACCGGCGTCCCGCACCGCGAGGTCCCCGGTCCGGTACATCCGCGCTCCCGGCGAGCCCATGGGGTCGGCGACGAACCGGGCGGCGGTCAACGAGGGCTGACCGAGGTAGCCCAGGGCCACCTGTGCTCCGCCCAGGTAGAGCTCGCCCGTCTCACCGGGGGGCGTGGGGTTGAGCCGGGGGTCGAGGAGCCTGGTGGTGCCCCCGTTCCCCCCGTGTCCTATCGGGATCGGGGCTCCACCCCGGTTGGCCGCGTCGACGGTGGCCGTGGTGACGTGGTGGCTGGAGACCATGACGGTCGTCTCGGCCGGGCCGTAGCCGTTCCACAGTTCGACGTGGGGCAGCCTGTCGAGGTGTCGGCGTGCCAGTCCCGCCGTGAGTTCCTCCCCTCCGAGGAGGACGACGCGAGCGTGCTGGCCGATCAGGTCCGCGTGGTCGAGCAGCAGCTCGTGGTAGGAGGTCGGGGAGAAGATCACCTCCGCGCGGACCCGCTCGGCGAGCTCGGCGGTCGCCTCGGCGTCGCGGAGCTGGGACTCGTCGGGCAGCGCGATCGTGGTTCCCTCGGCGAGGGCCTTGATGAGGTACCCGATGCCGGCGTCCCAGGACAGCCGGCAGCAGGCCAGGATCAGCCGCCCGTGGGTGGCCGGCCCGTCTTTCGATGTCACGTAGGCGTCGAACTCGGTCCAGCGGAGCACGACCGCTTTGGGGATGCCGCTGGTTCCCGAGGTGAGCACCAGGTAGGCGGGCGCGGCGGCGGGTAGCACCGGCTCGGGGACGGCTGGGGCGGAGTCCGGTACCTGGTCGAGGTCGACGAGCGTGACGGCACTCGTCGCGGCCGGGTCGAGCCCTGCGGTGGGGAGGGGGTCGTCGCCACCGGAGTGGACGACCGCGGTGATCCTGGTGGCCGCCGCGATCGCTTGGAGCTGGGCGGTGGGTTGGGTGGGTGCGACGGTGGCGGCGCAGGCGCCGATCCGCAGCACGGCCAGCACGGCCGCCACCGCCTCGGCGCTCTGCGGGAGCCGCAGGACGACGGTGTGTCCTGGTCGGACGCCGACCTCCCACAGCCTGCAGGCCAGCGCGGCGGAGAGGTTCCCCAGTTCCCGGTAGCTGAGGGTCGTCGACCCGCACACCACCGCGGGCAGCTCGGGCAGCCGGGTGAGATGGTCGAGGACGCGGCGCAGTGCAGGAGGGCCGGTGGGGGGTCGTCCGGTCACCGGAGACCCGCTTCCCGCTGGTCGGAGTCGACCGCACGCCGGAACAGGGCCGAGCTCCAGGCGGCCACCGGGCTGCTGTTCATGACGAGGACCGGCGTGCCGGGGGCGAGCGAGGCGGCCTTGGCCTCCAGGTTGAGCAGGACGTCGAGGGAACCCAGGTGACCGTGTCCGGCGAGGTTGTCCGCGCACACCGGGTCGATCGGGAGGTCCAGCGCTTCCTCCCAGAACCGGAAAGCACCGACGGCGAGGTTCTGCATGAGGACGGCCCCCAGGGCGCTCACGGGGATGCCGTTGCGGTCGAGGACCGCGGCGTTGGTCTCGGTGAAGCGGTTCCGGCTCTCGACGGCGAGCCGGAAGGAGTAGGTGGCTTCGTCGGCGCACTCCTCGGCCCACTGGGGTTGTGGGCGGTCGCGGTAGTTGATGCGGAACAGGTCCGAGTACCTGCCGTCGCTGCGGAGTTCGTGGTCGACGAGGTGGTACCGCCCGGTGGTCTCGCGCGAGACCACGACGGCGGCCGCGCCGTCGCCGAGGATCGTCATGGGTGCGCGGTACCGGGCGGTGGTGGCGGCCTTCCCGGCGGTGACCACCAGCACGCGCCGGTGTCGTGGATCCCCCCGCAGGAGGGCGGCAGCCAGGGTGAACGCCGCCGACACCGAGACGCAGCCGAGTTCGCCGACACCGACGGTCAACGCCGCATGCGTGCCGAGCCTCGCCTGGAGGCGGGTGGCCTCCGAGGACAGCAGGTACTCCGGTGCCCTGCCCTGCACGTAGAGCAGCACGTCCACCTGGTCGGGGCCGATCCCGGTGCGGGTGAGCGCGTCGCGGGCGGCGCGTTCGGCGAGATCGACCTCGCTGAGGTCTCCGGCGTCGTGGACCCGGTCGATGCCGAGCGAGAGCGCGTGCTGCCGGCGGGCGGGCGGCAGGTCCGCCAGCTCGGGGAGGTCCGTCACCTCGACGCTGGTGCCGGGGAACCAGGTACCGAGGGGCCCGAGGGTGACGGGTGGCCGTTGGGCGTGCTGGTCACCGGTCACGAGCGTCTCCCCCGCGGTGTCGTGGCGTCGAGGAGTCCCGACCCGCTCCCGGCGGCGTCCCGGCGGTGACCGCGAACGGCATTGCCCTCACCTCCATGAACCCTCAGCCGTGCCGCGCCCACCGCGTGGAACGGGAGGATTACCCCACTTTCCACGCCATGTTTACCTCACCGTCGCGGCGCGTGGTACCAGCTGTTCCACACCAACAGGACGTTTCACGGACGGCCAAAGGTCCTCGTTCCGCGCGGGTACCGCTGCTAGCGTGCAGCACAGTTTCCCAGCAAAGGGGCACCCGGAGTGATCGAGAACGAAAAGGAACGGCTTTCCACGGCTGAGATTACGTCCACAGTGCGCGTTTTCTTCTCAACCGCGGGTGTTGACCGCGCCATCGAGGCCGATGAGGACTATTTCAGCCTCGGTTACCTGAACTCACTCCTGGCGCTGGAGTTGGTCACGTATGTCGAGCGGAGTTTCGGCATCACCGTGGAGGTCGAGGACCTCGATCTCGACAACTTCCGGACAATCGCGCGCGTAGTGGGTTTCGTGCGGCGGAAACTGGACCCGACTTCCGGGACGGCGGACGGCGTGACGGAGCGGCAGTCGTCGGAGTAGGGACACCCGTCGGGCGGTTCACGACTTGGGGATGAGATGGATCCGGACAACGTCCTGGAGCAGGTGCTGACCGGTGCCCCGGACCGGGACAGGCTCGGCACGTTCCCCCGGGAGGCGGTCGACGCGCTGGCGCGATGCGGGGCGTTCGGTGTCGCCGTGCCAGCGGTGCACGGCGGCGACGACGGTTCCGCCCGCGACCTCGGCGCGCTCGCCGAACGCCTGGGGCGCGGTTGCACCGGCGCTCGCGGGCTGCTGACGGTGCAGGAGATGGTGCTCGCGGCGCTGCTGCGTTGGGGAACGGCCGAGCAGCGGGACCACTGGATTCCCCGACTCGTCTCCGGTGAGCTGGTGGCCGGTTTCGCAGCCACCGAGCCGGAGGCCGGCACGGAGCTGGGCGCGGTGTCCACCACAGTGGAACGGGACGGCGACGAGTTGGTCATCAGCGGCCGCAAGGTGTGGGTGACCTTCGGCTCCTCGGCGGATGTCCTCCTGGTTCTCGGGACCACAGCGGCCGGCCCGGTGACGGTGTTGGTGGAGGCCGACCGGGCGGGTCTCGAGCGGGTGCCGATCCGGGATCCGTTGGGGATGCGTTCGGCGCGGCTGGCCGACCTCGTCCTCGACAGCGTGCGGGTCCCGGTGGCCAACCAGGTCGCGCCGGCGGGGTTCGGCCTGTCCCACGTGGTGGCCACGGCGTTGGACCACGGGAGGTTCACGGTGGCCTGGGGGTGTGTCGGCATGGCTGACGCCTGTCTGCGGGCGGCTGTGGAGCGGGTCGCCGGGCGTGACCAGGGCGGGGTCCTGTTGCGGGAGAACCCGGTGGTCCGGGCGATGCTGGGTCGGGCGGCGGTCGCGGTCGCCTCGGCCAGGGCGTTGTGCGAACGAGCGACGACGTCGCGGGACGAGCGGACCCCGGAGGCGCTGGTGGCCACGGTGACGGCCAAGTACGCGGCGGCGCGCGCCGCCGCGACCGCCAGCGGGACGGCAGTGCAGCTGCTCGGAGCCGCCGGGTGCGCCGGTGACTCCGTGGCCGGCAGGTTCTTCCGCGACGCCAAGATCATGCAGATCATCGAGGGTGCCGACGAGGTTTCGGAGGTGCGCATCGGCGACCACCTCCTGCGTTCCTCGGCCAGGCCGGACGGCGGAGGAGCGCTCTGACATGGCGGGAACGGTGCGGCACTGGTGGCCAGACGAGGTGCTCGGCCCAGCCGGGGACGAGGTCGCCCTCGTGGTGGAGGTCGGGACATGAGTGAACGGAACGACGACGCGGAGCGGCCGCCCGGCGTGGTGGGGGTCGTCGGAGCGGGCACGATGGGCGTGGGGATCACCCAGTGCCTCGCCGAGGCCGGCTACCCGGTCGTGGTGGTCGACGACGACCCGGGCGCGTTGGCGGCCGGGCCGCGGAGACTGCGGGACGCACTGCGGACGCGGCTGTTGGCCGGATCCGGTGCGGGGCGGTCGCGGCCAGCGGACGCGACTGGCGAGGTCGTATGGACCGACCGGTTGGCCGATCTCTCGGGCGCCGGGTTCGTCATCGAGTGCGCCTTCGAACGCGTTCCGGTGAAGAGGGCGGTGCTGGCCGGCCTCGACGAGGTGTGCCCGCCCCCGACGGTGTTCGCATCCTGCACCTCGGCGATCCCGGTCACGCGCCTGGCTTCGTTCACCGGGCGGGCCGACCGCGTGATCGGCATGCACTTCATGAACCCCGCTCCGCTGAAGCCGACGGTGGAAGTGGTGCGGGCCCCCACGACCTCCCAGCCTACTGTGGATCGCGCCCTGGCTCTGCTGGCGAGCCTCGGCAAGAGCGGCGTGGTGGTGGGAGACGCCCCGGGGTTCGTGTCGAACCGGGTGTTGATGTTGACGGTCAACGAGGCGGCCCGCGTCGTCGAGGAGGGTACCGCCGACGCCGACGCCGTCGACCAGATCTTCCGGGAGTGCTTCGGGCATCCGATGGGCCCGCTCCGCACCGCCGACCTGATTGGCCTCGACACGATCCGCGACTCGCTCCTGGTGCTCCTGGAGCACACCGGCGACGACCGGTTCACCCCCTGCCGCCTGCTCGACGACCTGGTCGGGCAGGGCGCCCTGGGGCGCAAGGCGGGGAAGGGGTTCCACGACCACCCCGCCCCCCGGTGAGCGCCCCCGTCGGCTCTCACCCGAGCGGAACCGCCACCTCCCGCGTCGGCCCGCCTCGACGCCCACTCGTCCTGGGAGACAGATGAACCAGCCAACACCGACCTCCGCCCCCGTGTCCCTGCCGTTCGAGACCGCCCACGTGCCCCCGGCCGAGCGCCTCGACGCGGCCGCTCGGGACGAGCGCATGCGCAGTCCGGGGTTCGGCCGGGTGCTCACCGAACACATGGTGACGATCCGGTGGACCGAGGGCACCGGCTGGCACGACGCCCGGGTCAGCCCGTACCGCGGCCTGGAGATCGATCCGGCGACGGTGGGGGTGCACTACGGGCAGATCGTGTTCGAGGGGCTGAAGGCGTACTCGCTCGCCGACGGTGAGGTCGGGATCTTCCGCCCCGACGCGGCGGCCAGACGCCTCCAGCGGTCGGCGGCCAGGCTGGCGATGCCGGAGATGCCAACGGAGCTGTTCACCGACGCCCTGGTGGAACTGGTGCGCGCCGACCGGGACTGGGTGCCCAGCGAGGTCGGCAAGAGCCTCTACCTGCGCCCGGTCCTGATGGCGACCGAGGCGGACCTGGACCTGCGCCCGGCCCGTGAATACCTCTTCCTGCTGATCGCCTTCGTCACCGACAACTTCTTCCCCGGCGAACTCCGGCCCAGGACCGTCTGGATCTGCGAGGACTACGTGCGGGCCGCACCGGGTGGCACCGGCGAGGCCAAGACTCCCGGCAACTACGCCGCGAGCCTGCTCGCGCAGGAGCAGGCGAGGGACCGGGGCTGCGACCAGGTCGTGTGGTTGGACGCGGTGGAGCGGCGCTGGGTCGAGGAGATGGGCGGGATGAACCTGTTCTTCGCCGTGGGCCCCGAGGACTCGCCCCGCCTGCTGACGCCCCCGCTGGGCGGCACGATCCTGCCGGGCATGACCCGGGACTCGCTGATCACGATCGCCAGGGATCTCGGCTACCCCACGTCCGAGGAACCGGTCAGCGTGGCGGAGTGGCGCGGGTGGGCGGGCGACGGCTCACTGCGCGAGGTCTTCGCCTGCGGTACGGCCGCCGTGGTGACGCCCGTCGGGACCGTCCGCTCCGCGTCCGGTGACTGGGCGGTCAACGGGGGACGTCCGGGACCGATCGCCACCCGGCTGCGAACCGCACTGCTCGACATCCAACACGGACTGGTCCCCGACCGGCACGGCTGGGTCCTGCCGGTCGGCTGATCACCTCGTCGCCTCCCGGGAAGCACGTGCCGTGGAGACGCGACGCCCACCGATAACCGCACCAACCCGAGGGAAAGCCCCGGTCACGTCCCGGGTCCGCCCGCGAAAGGAAACAAGAGATGTCTACCGCTGACCAGGCACAGACCAGCAACGCGGCGAGCCTCCGGGAGACCGCGGCCGACGCGGCAGGCGCGGCGGCCCTGCTCGAGATCGGGGACCGCCTCGGTCTGCTTCCCTACATCGACCAGGGGCAGAGCGTCACCGCCGCGAAGTTGGCGGCCGAGCTGGACCTCCCCGAGGAGGGCGTGGCCAACTACCTGGAGGCGATGTCCTCCGCCGGCATCATGGTGGACTCGTCCAGCGAGGAGGGCAGCCTCCGGGTCGCCGACGACTTCGACCAGATCCAGTACGAGGCGGGCTACCTGTCCTGGGCGATGAACGCCAACCGCCCGTTCGTGAACAACGCCGTGGAGTTCCTGCGCGCTCCGCTGGACTCGAGGGCGAAGTACCCCCGGGACGGCCGGCAGGTCGCGGTGTCCTCGGAGTGGATGGGGTCGAAGGGCTTCTACCCGGTCGCCCTGCAGACGATCCTCGACGCCCGTCCCTCCCGGGTCGTTGACCTGGGTGCCGGCACCGCCCGGCTGCTGATCGAGATCATGCTCCAGCTTCCGGAGACCACGGCGGTGGCACTGGACCTGGACGGCCCGTCCTGCGAGGAGGCCGTCCTGGCGGCCGAGCGCGCTGGCGTGGCCGACCGGCTCACCGTCATCGAGGCACCGATCCAGTCGGTCGCTGAGGACCCCACGCCGGTGCAGGGTGCTGACGTGGTGCACGCGGGCTTCGTCTTCCACGACATGATGCCCGACGAGGAGCAGGTCGCCGACGCCGTGCTCGCCAACTGCCGGGAGGGCCTGCGGTCGGGTGGCATGATGGCGATCACCGACGCCGTGCCGTACGTGAAGAACACGCGGGAGCGGCGGTTCAGCGCAATCGTGAGCTACTACCACAAGCAGTTCATGCGTCGTCGTCTCCTCACCGAGGAGGAGTGGACCGCCAAGCTGTCCGACGCGGGCTTCTCGTCGGTCGAGTGCCTGCCGCACCGCTTCCCGACGGGCCGCCTGTTCAAGGCCACCAAGGCCTGACGCCTCGGGCCGGTACGCGTCCATCGCGGCCGGTCGGAAGACGGGGTGGTGCACCGGTTCTCGCCGGTGCACCACCCCGTTCGACGTTGGCGGCCGGTCTCGGGAACGGTGTCCGACGTGGCGCTCCAGGACTGGTGGACGCGGTGCCGGCTCCCCCGCGTGGGCGGCAGCCACCCCCGTGCGCGCCAGGAGGCGGGTGCCCGGTTCCGGTCCGTGACCCGCAGGTGATCGTGTCCGGCTGGGCCGCTTCCCAACAGACCTCCGCGCTCTCCCCGGACTACCTTCGCCCGGGGCCCGACCGGTGGGCGCCTCGGCTGCCGCGACCACCCGCAAACGCCGCCGGCACCGGTCCACCACGGCGGTTTCCGCCGCACTCCCCTCCTTTTCCGCTACTTCTCCACAAATTCGCCAGCCGGGGTGCGAACGTGACCAGAAGCGGTTCGGCGAGGGATGGCACGACCAGGGAATTGACACGGATAGCGACGTTCCGATCACTGAAAGCCGACACTCGAGCAATTTCGGGAGCCGAACCCCGGCACTCGCTCGCGGCGACGTATCCCATGGTGACCACGGCATTTTAAGCCACACTCAACAGGGTTGCCGGCCGCACCACCCCTGGCAATACTGTCCACCAACAGAAACGGGTTGACCGTCTCGGATTCTCCTGCCGCCCCAGCCTGGGCAGGCACGCGTTCCGCATTGAGCAGTGATCACTCGCGCCGCCTCGAAATTGCGCGTTGGCGGATGACGACCTCAGGAACACGGATTCCGACAACGAAAGGACAAGCAGATGCTCAGGAGCGTCGTGATCGTGGGCGGAGGAACGGCCGGCTGGATGTCGGCGTCCTACCTGAAGGCCGCCTTCGCCGACCGCATCGACGTGACCGTCGTCGAATCCCCCCGTGTCAGCACGATCGGGGTGGGCGAGGCGACCTTCAGCACCGTTCAGCAGTTCTTCGACTACCTGGGTCTCCGGGAGACGGACTGGATGCCTCGGTGCAACGCGACGTACAAGCTGGGCATCCGCTTCGAGAACTGGCGGGAGAAGGGCCACCACTTCTACCACCCGTTCGAACGGCTGCGGGTGGTGGACGGCTTCCCCCTCAGCGACTGGTGGCTCCACGAGCCGGTCTCGGATCGCTTCGACAAGGACGTCTTCCTCGTCTCCTCCCTCGCGGACGCCAAGAAGTCCCCCCGGTTCCTGGACCACCGCCTGTTCGAGCCGGAGTTGGACCTGGAGTCCGGCGGGCGGATGTACCGCACCACGTTGTCCGAGCAGAGCACCCAGTTCCCGTACGCGTACCACTTCGACGCGGCGCTGCTCGCGGACTACCTGACCGAGTACGGCACGGACCGGGGAGTCCGCCACGTCGTGGACCACGTCGAGGACGTGGTGCTCGACGAGCGGGGCTGGATAAGCCACGTCCGGACCAAGGAGCGGGGTGACGTGCACGGTGACCTGTTCATCGACTGCACCGGATTCCGGAGCCTGCTGCTCGGCAAGGCCATGGGCGAGCCGTTCGAGTCGTACCAGGATACCCTGCCCAACGACAGCGCGGTGGCGTTGAGGGTTCCGGTGGACGTGGCGACGAAGGGGCTGCGGCCCTGCACCACCGCCAGCGCGATGGACGCCGGGTGGATCTGGACGATCCCGCTGTTCGACCGGATCGGCACCGGGTACGTGTACGCGAGCGACTACTGCTCGCCGGAGGAGGCCGAGCGCAACCTGCGGGAGTTCGTCGGGCCGGAGGCCGACGGGTTGGAGGCGAACCACATCCGGATGCGGATCGGCCGCAGCCGCAACTCGTGGGTCAACAACTGCGTCGCGGTCGGGCTCTCCAGCGGTTTCGTCGAGCCGTTGGAGTCGACGGGCATCTTCTTCATCCAGAACAACATCGAGAACCTGGTCAAGCACTTCCCCGACCAGAACTGGTCCCCCCAACTGCGGACCTCGTTCAACCGCGCCGTGAACCACGCGATGGACGGCGTGCGGGAGTTCCTGGTGCTCCACTACCGCGCGGCGGCGCGCGCCGACAACGAGTACTGGCGGGACGCCAAGACCCGCGTCATCCCGGACGGGCTGGGGGAACGGCTCGAGCAGTGGCGGACCAAGCTGCCCGACGCGGAGAACATCTACCCGCACTACCACGGCTTCGAGGCCTACTCCTACGTCTCCATGTTGATGGGGCTCGGGGGCATCCCACTGAGCGCGCCCCCCGCGCTGGCGCACATGGATGACACCGCGGCACGCAAGGAGATGCGGCTCCTCCAGCACCAGGCCAAGGATCTGGTGGAGCGGCTGCCCAGCCAGTACGAGTACTTCGCCCAGATCCACTGACCCGTGCCGCCGACAGATGGCGCCGCCAGCCGAGCCGAGAGGGAGCCCATCGTGACTGACGCGCCGCCGCTGCCGATGTCCTCGTCCGGCCTGCCCGGCCTGCCCGGGCGGCAGGGGGTGGACAGGGATGCGTTCCGGACCCTGATGTCCGGGTTCCCCTCCGGGGTCGCCGTGGTCACCTCCGGCTCCGAGGGATCCCCGGCGGGGATGACCTGCTCGTCCGTGTGCAGCGTCTCCCTCGACCCTCCGGTGCTCCTGGTCTGCCTCCGGGCCGCGAGCCCGACCCTGGCGACCGTGGTCGAACGGGGGTCCTTCGCGGTGAACTTCCTGTCGGCGAGGGCGCGGCCGGTTGCCGAGCTCTTCGCGTCGGGGGACCCGGACCGCTTCAGCCGGGTCCGCTGGGCGGTGGGGGTCGGTTCCGGCGGCCCCCACCTCGTGGGGGACGCGGACTCGGTGGCGGACTGCTCGGTGCACAGCACCCACCAGGTGGGCGACCACGTCGTCGTGCTGGGTGACGTGCTGGCGGTGCACTGCGAACCGGAGCGCCGGCCACTGCTCTACGGTCTGCGCCGGTACGAGGCCTGGCCGGTGCTCGCCGGGCCCACCTGAGCGCCGTGCCTCGGTGCCCCGACGCCGCGGTGCCGGCCAGCGCGGGCTGGTGCGGGGTGGCCGGTGCGGCCGTGACCCCGTGCCCGCCGCTCACGTTCCCGTTCCACGGAGACTGGAGATCTACCGATGGCGGTCTGGGACCTGCTCGTTCGGTTGTCGCACGTGTCGGCCGCGCTGGCGGCGGTCCTGCTGTTGGCCGCTCTCGGTCGCCGGTTGGCCGCGCTGCTCCACCAACCCAGCGTCATCGGTGAGATCACCGCTGGTCTGCTGGTCGTTCCCGTGATCGGCGCCGTAGCGGGACAGGGAGCCGTCGACCTCGTGCTACCGGGTCCGGTGGCGGAGGTGCTGCACCTGGTCGGAACGGTTGGACTGGTGCTGTTCCTGGTCAGCATCGTCCACGAACTGGGCAGGAAGGAAGGGGGACTGCGGGCCGGCTCGGTGGGGTGGGCCACCGCGGGCTCGCTTGTCCCCGCGTTGGTGACCGGTTCGCTGCTGGTTTGGTGGGTGTCGTCCACCGGTGACGCCGACCTCCGGGGCGACGCTCCCCTGTCGGCGTTCCTGCTGTTCGTGGCGACTGCCATGGCGGTGACCGCCGTGCCGGTACTGGCCAGGATCCTGGTCGACCGGCGGATGAACGGCACCCTGGTCGGTGACCTCGCCCTGTCGGCGGCCGTGGTCACCGACGTGGTGGCGTGGGTGCTCCTCGCTGTCGCCGTCGGACTGACCGCGGGCGGGGTGAGTGGTGCGCTGGTATCGACGCTGATCATGGCCGTCGGCATCCCCACTGCCCTGGGGTGCCGGGCGCTGTTGAGGTCCGGGCGGGCGTCGGCGTGGGCGGCACGGTTCACCACGTGGTCCTCGGTCCTCCTCGCCCTGGTGGCGCTGGGGACGGCGATGCTGTTGGAGCATTGGGGGCTCACCGCGGTGGTCGGTGCCTTCCTCGTCGGTGTCGCGGTCCCCCACGGCGGCGGGTGGAACCGGGTCGTTGGTCGGCTGGCCGCGGCCGGCAGGACCGTTGTCCCGGTGTTCTTCGTCGTCGCTGGTCTGGACCTCTTCACCGGTCCGGGGAGCGGCTTCCCCGTGGGTACCACCGTGCTCGCGGTCGGGCTGGCGCTGCTGGGCAAGATCGGCGGCGGGTACCTCGGGGCGCGGTTGGCTCGCCTCCCCGCTGCTGATGCGCTCACCTTCGGGGTTCTGATGAACACGCGGGGACTGACTGAGATCGTGGTGCTCCAGGCTGGTTACGCGGCCGGCATCCTGTCGCCTGGCCTGTTCCTGGTGCTGGTGGTCATGGCGGTGGTGACGACCGCGATGACCGGGCCGCTGTTGTCACTCCTCGTCCGGTCCCGGCGCCATTCCCACGCGCCGGGCGGGGTCTAGCACCGCGCGGGCGTCTGATCCGCCGGTGGGCACGGAAACGCCGCCGCGTGTCCGTTCACGCGGGCCATCTCGGCGGGCCGGCGTCGAGGCGCGCGGTACCGGTCGTGCCGTCCGCACCGTTCTCCGGGTCGGGGCGTGCACCTTCCGCCCCAGTCCCGGCCGCGCCTCGGGCGCACCGGTGCGCGTCACCGCCCCGATCGTGCCCACCCGCCGTGCGGTACGGCCGAGCTCACCGGGGTGGGGTGTCCGACCTGGCCTGTCCGAAGGACCGCTGCACGGTGGAACAACGCTCGATCACCTCGGCCTGGCTCAGTCCCAGGACCTCCGCCTCGGCGAGCAGGGTCCGCAGTCGCCGTTGCCACTCCTCCACGAACTGGGGATCCGCGGGGCCGGAGCGGCTGTCCCGTCGGACGACCGCCCCGCTCTTGCGGTTGACCCTGATGACACCTTCTCGTCGGAGCAGGTCATACGCCTTGTTGACCGTGTGGAAATTGATCGCGAGGTCGCTCGCGAGCTGTCGCGTGGAGGGCAGGGCCGCCCCCTCACCCAGGTGGCCATCGGCGACGGCCTCCACCAGTCGGTCCCGAATCTGCTGGTAGATCGGGACTTCGCTGTCAAGGTCGATACTCAGGTGCACAGCATCACTCTAGCTGGTATACATCTCATAGAACAAAAAGTCAGCTGGGGGTGGAGAGCATGCAAGGCCGGGCGATCGGCGCGGGAACAGGCGCCACCGTCGGCGCCGAGGTGACTGGTCCGCACTGGACATCGGAACCCGCACCAGCACGGCACAGCGCGGCACCGGCACCGCGCGGGCCAGCACCCGTCAGCACCGGCGCGAGGGACTTGGACGCGGCCCACACGGCCTACCCCTCTCACCTGGGACGACCGGAACGCGAACCCTCCACCGACCACCGACGACGCGCCCACGCACGAAGGGTAGCCGAGGCGGGTGCCAGGACAGGACAACAAGAGCACCTGCCGACCGTCACGCGATCAGCTGAACCCCTCCCCCAACCCGGCGGCGGGCCGGAACGCTGACCCCGCCGCACCCCACGCCGAACAAGGCGTCGTCACGGCGCCAGACCCAGGAAAGGAGACGAGCATGGCTTCCGTGACCGTCTCGGACGACGAGATCGTCGTCAGGTTCAACGCCACCGAGATCCCACTGGTGGCCCGACAGAAGGTGACGATCCCGCTCTCCGCCGTCAAGGAGGTCGCGGTCCTCGAGAAGTCCCTGGCCACGCAGGGGGCGCGCCGCGCGGGGATGTTCGTGACCGGGGTGATGAAGGTCGGCCTGTGGGGAACCGGGACCGGGGTCCAGCAACTCGTCTCGGTCCGCAGGGGCACCCCGGCGCTGCGGATCATCCTGGACAAGTACGACGCCGGCCTGAAGATCGACGAGGTGATGGTCAGCATCTCCGACGCCGCCTCGGTCGCCGACGACATCGAACGTCGACGGGGGGCGACCCGATGACCAGGCACGACGAATTCCGGATCCAGGTCGACAAGCTGACCAAACGCTTCGGCTCCGTCACAGCGGTCAACGACCTGAGCTTCACCGTCGAACCAGGGGTGGTCACCGGATTCCTCGGCCCGAACGGGGCCGGGAAGACGACCACCATGAGGATGATCCTCGGCCTGGTCACCCCGACCTCGGGCACCGCGACCATCGGCGGCCGCCCCTACGCGGACCTGCCGCACCCTTCCCGCACCGTCGGCGCGGTCCTCGACTCGTCCAGTTTCCACCCGGGCCACGTCGCCCGCGACCACCTCGCCGTGTACTGCCGGATGGGTGGCTACCCGCTCGACCGCGTCGACGAGGTCATCCACCAGCTGGGCATCGGCGAGTTCGCCGACAGGAGGACGCGGGGCTTCTCCACGGGCATGCGGCAGCGGTTGAACCTGGCCACGGCGCTCCTCGGGGACGCGCGAGTGCTGCTGCTGGACGAGCCCAGCAACGGGCTCGACCCGGAGGGCATCGCCTGGTTGCGCTCCTTCCTGAAGGGCCTCGCCGACCAGGGGCGCACCGTCCTGGTGTCAAGCCACGTGCTCAGCGAGGTCGAGCAGGTCGTGGACGAGGTCGTCGTGGTGCGCCGGGGGGAACTGGTGGCCTCCGGAACCATGGCCGAACTGTCCTCGGCCGCGACGGCGGCCGTCGTCGTCCGCTCACCGGACGACGAACGCCTTGCCGAGGCGTTGCGCGCGGAGTCCGTCCAGGGGACGCGCGCCACCTCGGTCGAGCGGCTCGAAGCCGGTGCGCTCCGGGTCGAGGGACTCACCACCGCCCAGATCGCGGACCTCGCCGCCGACCACCGGCTCCGGGTGCACGAGTTGACACCAGAACGATCCACCCTCGAACAGGTCTTCCTGCGACTGACCTCGGACCCCAGGGAGAGTGTCCGGTGAACCGGCTGATCATCGCGGAAACCACGCGTCTGCTGTCCTCGCGGCTCTGGCTCGGAGCACTCATCGGCGCCCTCGTCTGCGGCGGCGTCATGATCGGCGGGTTGACCCTGTTGGGGCCGGAGAACTTCGATCCTCCGATGCCGGGGCTGGACACCGAGGAGGGGGTCCGCAGCCTCCTCGGCATGTTGTCCTTCACCGTGTTCGTGCCGGCAGCGCTCGGCACGCTCGCCGTGACCTCCGAGTACCGGCACCGCACCATCTCCTTCACCTTCCTGTTCGAACCCCGTCGGTGGCGGGTCCTGGTGGCGAAGCTGATCACCTTCGCGGTCGCCGGGCTCTGCTACGGCGCGATCGTGGCGGGCACGGCCGGGGCGGCGCTGTACGGCGGGGCGGCGGCACGGGACATCACCCTCGGGCTCCCGGGTGCGACGGTGGCGGAGCTGCTGGTTCGCCTGGCGTTGGCGATGGCCGCGTTCATGGTCATCGGAGTCGGGTTCGGCGCGCTCATCCGCAACCAGATCGCGGCGTTGGCCGCCGTGGTCGGCTACCTCTACATGGTGGAGCTGGTGCTGCTGGCAGTGCCCGGCATCAACGCCGTCTACCCCTACCTCCCGGGTGGGGCGACGGCGTCACTGACCGGGTTCACCTACCTCGCCGACGCCATCGCCGAGCAGACCAGCGGCTCGTCCAGCACCCTGCTGTCCGCGCCGCTGGGCGCCCTCGTGCTCGCCGGCTACGCGATCGTCGCGGCCGCCCTCGCGGTCGCGGTGCCGCTGCGGCGGGACGTCACGTGACGGGCTGACCGGCGGGCTTCAGGAAGTCCAGGTCCGCCACGGTCAGCTTGGTCAGGTCGGAGGTCGAGGCGTCCGAGGTGACCGCCAACCGGGAAGCCTGCCGGTCCACCATGTGCTCGAAGGTCTTGCGGGCGGTGCGACCGTTGCCGAAGGTGGCGTCCTTGGGCAGCACCTCGAAGTAGTCGCGGAGCACCACCGCCGCGTCGTGGTCGAGCTGGTAGTCGTGCCGTTCGCACTGCTGGCGGATGATCGTGACCATCTCGTCGGCGTCGTAGTTCTCGAACTCGATGGTGCGGGTGAACCGGGACTCCAGCCCCGGGTTGGAGGCGAGGAACTCCCGCATCTCCTTCGAGTAGCCGGCGACGATGACGACGACCTCGCTGCGGTGGTCCTCCATCAGCTTCACGATGGTGTCGATGGCCTCGCGGCCGAAGTCCGGGCCGGTTCCGCCGCTCTGCGCGCTGAGCGTGTAGGCCTCGTCGATGAAGAGGACGCCGCCCAGCGCCTTGGTGAACGCCTCGGTCGTCTTGATCGCGGTGCCACCGATGATCTGGGCGACCAGGTCGGCCCTGGCGACCTCGACGAGGTGCCCCGAGGTGAGCACGCCGAGTTCGGCGAGGATCGCGCCGTAGAGCCGGCCCACCGTGGTCTTGCCGGTTCCCGGGGCACCGGCGAAGACGAGGTGGCGGCTCATCGGGGGAACCGAGAGGCCCGCCTCCTGCCGGCGTTTCGCCATCCGGTTCAGGTTGACCAGGCCGGTCACGTCCCGCTTGACGCCTTCCAGGCCGACCAGGCCGTGGAGTTCGGCGAGGGGAGCGCTGAGGCTGTCACCCCCGTTCCCGTTGGCGGTCTCGGCGTGGGCCGGCTGGCTGGCTGCCCCCGGTGCGGGGGCGGCGGCCGCGCCGCCCTCTCCCGCGGTCAGGTAGGCGTCGGGGAACCCGTTGCGCTCGCTGGTCAGCGAGGTGACCGTGAGCCGCGCGTCGGCCAACAACCGGCGGAGCCCGGCTCCGGTGTTGCCCCGGGTGACGCAGTCCCGGACCGTGACGGGCTCGGCGGTCTGGACGTGGACGCCGTCGCTGCCGTTGTCGGTGAACTCGCAGCCGGTCAGTTCCGCGCTGCCCTCGGCGGTGACCTGCACCCCGTGGCCGCCGCTGCCCCGGCTCCGGGAGCCGCTCATCACCACCCGGCCGCCCTTGCCGACGAACACGCCGTCCCCACCGGACCCGTAGACGTCGCAGCCCGTGAACGCGGCGGTGCCGCCCTTGGTGACGGCCAGCCCCGACGTCCTGGCGCCCTGGACGCTGCCGCCGTCGACACCGACCTTCGCGTTCTCCGCGACCAGGACGGCGGCGGCGCCGCAGCGTTCGACCTCCATGCGGGTGAGTTCGGCGGTGGCGCCCTCGACCACCTCGACGGCGTTGCCGCCGGAGTCGCGCACTCGCAGCCGGGTCAGGCTCGCCGTGGTCCCCTCGGCGTGCACGCCGACCCCGGCACCGGCCGGGGTGGACACCACCAGTTCCTCCGCGTCCAGGGTGGAGCCGTCGGTGAGCAGCACCCCGGCGCCGCCCACGTCGGTGATGACGCAGCCCCGCACGGTCAGGGTCGACTGGCCGGCGGCGCGGAGGCCGTGCTCCCGGGCGTTGGACACCCGGAACTGGCTGAGCGTGGCGGTGGTGCGCTGGGAGACGAGCAGGCCCTCGGCCGTCCGCTCGGCCTGGCAGTCGTCCACGCTGACGGAGCCGGTGGTCGCCAGGTAGAAGCCGACGCCCTCCGACTCGCGGACGGTGACCCGGCGCAGGTCCGCGCTGGCCCCCTCCTCGACGGCGACCGCCGGTTTGGCCGCGCCGGCGATCACGGTGTCGCTGACGGCGACGCTCGCGTCACCGTTGAGGCAGATCCCGTTGCCGGCGACCCTGGCGATGTGGCACCCGGACACGGAGAGCCGCCCGCGTTGGGCGACGACGACGGCCGAGGTGCCCAGGTCCTCGAAACGGCACTGGCGCAGTTGGCTGCGCACGGATGCGGTGATGACGACACCGGCGCCACCGGGGTTGGTCACCCGGCTGTCCGCCAGGTTCACGGCGCCGCGTTCGTGCGCGACCAGGGCGGCCCAGCCCTGGGCGCTGATCTCGCATTCCGTGATGGTGCTCCGCCCTTCCTGGCTGATGAGGGCGGGGGCCTCCTGGTCGGTGGAGCGGACGGTGAGGCCGGAGAGGGTGACCGGGGCGAGCAGGTTCAGCGGTGTTCCCGTCTCGGAGAGGATCTCGACCGTGCCGGGGCCGTCCTCCGCCGTGATCGTCACCTGCCGGGTGACGACCAGTGCCTCCGTGTACCGGCCGGGGCCGACGCTGATGACGGCGCCGTCGGGCGCGGTGGCCAGGGCACCGGCGAGCGACCGGTGCTGTCCGGGCTCGACCGCCGAGACACTGATGAGCTGCCCGGTCATGTGGGTACTGCCTCTCCAAGCCGTGGTGTGGACGGGTGGTCGGTGCGGGGGTCGGGGCCGCCGGACAGGCGGCCCTCGATCCTGGCCGCCGCCAGTTCGGTACGGGAGCGGCACCCCGTGCGGGAGAACAACCTGGTCAGCCGGCTCTCCACCGTCTTCTCGCTGACGCCGACGGTCACCGCGATCTGCCGGTTGGTCCGCCCGTCGCTCACGAGGTCGATGATGCGCAGCTCGAGGTCGGAGAAGTCGGGGCGGCGGGCGCGGACCCGGACCGGCGACAGACCCATGCCCCGCATCAGTTCGACCAGGTGGCCCCGGCCGCCGTCGCCGTGCAGCCGCTCGCACACCTGGTGGAACTCCCGCAGCCACCGACGTTGGTCGGGCGCGGCGCCCGCCTTGATGAGCAGGGCCCGAGCCACCGACGGCTGGTCGCCCCGTGCCCGCGCCATCCGCAGGCCCTCGTCGAGGGCCGCCACGTCGCCCTCCACCAGGCCGCGCATCAGCAGCACCGACTGCCTGCTCCCGGGCGAGCCGACCTCGTCGTCGAGCCGTTCCAGCTCGGCGAGCCCGCGCCGGGCACCGTCCTCGTCGCCCTGGCGACTGGCCTGGTCCGTCAGCCGGGTGAGCAACGGGGCCAACGCCAGGTATCCAGCCCGCCGGTGGCGGTGGTAGTTCTGCCACCCGACGACGTCGGCGGCCACGGTGTCCCCGGTCCGGTGCAGCAGACCACACCGGACCCAGGCCAGGTAGTGGCCGCAGACCGTCGTGGCGGGGATCCGTTCCAGCCAGGCCCAGGCCCGGTCGAACTCGCCGCGTTCCGAGCACATCTCGGCGGCGAACACGCGGACGAGGTGCAGGGGTGGGGTGTCCTCGCCGTCCGCGGCCGCCTCCAGGCTCCTCGCCAGTGACAGCGCGGCGTCCCACTCGCCTGACCAGTAGTGGGAGAGGAGCAGTTGGTAGCCGGGCAGCGGTCCGTCGACCGGCGGCGCGTACCGGTCGCCGAGGACCAGGCCGAAGGCCGTGGTGTAGTCGACGAGGAGGGCGGAGTCCCGCAGGTGGTCCCGGGTCGGCACGTCCTGACCGTCCGCTCCCCTGTCCTCCCGCAGGCGACCCCACGCCCATTCGAAGGAACGGCGGTCGCCGGCCAGCGCGGTGGTCAAGGCCATCGCCTCCAGGCCGGTGATGACGAGCTCCCCGGTCCCGTGGTCCCCGGCGAGTTCCCCGCTGGTGCGCAGGGCCCGCCGTTCGACCTCGACGGCGGCCTGGAGCCGTCCACGCAGCATCAGCGCGCAGGACCGGGCGATGCGCGGCCCCCAGGACGTGTCACCCCACACCTCCTCCAGGAGGGACAACACCTCGTCCACGTCGTCGACGCGCTGCTGCTGCATGGCGGCGAAGAGCCACCGGATCGAGATGTCGAACAGGTCGTCGGCCCCGCCGGAGGCGCCCGGCCGCGCCACCCGGTCGCCGCTCCCGGTGCTGGCCCCCACCAGGCCGCGCAGCAGGGGCAGCGCGGCCCGGGTGGTGGCGGACACGGCGTCGTAGTGCCCCAGTCCGAACTGGAGGCGGGTCACCCACCGGAAGACGTGCCACCACCGGGGGTCGGTGGCGGTGAGCCGGCGCAGGGCGGCCGCGTACCACGTCATCGCCGACAGCGGTTGGCTGTTCCGCCGGGAGTCGGCCTCGGTCACCAGCAGGTCGGCCGCGTCGGGCCACGGTAGCGCCGGGCCGGCCGCGGCGACGTGGTCCGCCAGTCGCGCCCGGTCGACGGCGATGCCACGGCGGGACCGGCGGCGGAGGACCTCCGCGAAGGACCGGTGCCGTTCGCGGGCGGCCTCGGGTCCGCCGCGCCAGCGCAGCGTCGCCGCGAGCGCCGGCACGGGGAAGGCCAGCCGTCCCGCCGCGTCCAACCGGAGCACACCGTCGCCGACGAGACGGTCCAGCGCGTGCCCGGCCGAGTCGAGGTCCGTACCGATGACCTCGCTGATCACCGGCAGGTCGTCCACCCGGAGTCCGGGAACGGTGGCCGCGGTGGCGGCCAGCGCCTCGGCGTCCGCGCCGGCGGCGCGGACGCGGGTGGTCAGTTCGTGGTCCTCGTCGAGGCGGATGGTCTCCTCGGGCCGCACCAGGCAGAGGTGGTCGTCGATCATCCGCAGTCGCCCACCCTCGGCGAGGGAACGGACGGTGGTCAGCACGGTCCCCGGGTTGCCGTAGAGCCCGCCCAGCGCGGTGCGCAGCGCACCCTCCAGGCCGGGGTCGACGGCGACCTGGTCCACGGGCAGCGCGCGGGCCAGCAGTTGGTGGGCGTCCTCCCCGTCCAGCGGCTCGACGTCGAGGATGTCGTCGGCGGTGGCCACGAGCTGGTGGAGGAAGGAACATCCGGCGCTTCGGAGGCCGGTGGTGACGACGACGGCGCACCCGGCGGCCCTGGCGTTCTGGAGGAGGAGCGCGAAGGCGGGCCTGGTGACGGAACTCACCCGGTGCGCGTCGTCGACCACCAGCACGGTCCGCTGGATCGCGACGAGTCGGCTCAGCGCGACACTGATCGTGTGGACCAGCGCCAACAGCTGGGGCTCCGTCGAATGGCGGAGTCGGTCCCGCATCCGCGCGGCCGCCGCTACCCGCTCCGCGAACTCGGGGTCTGTGACATGATCCAGCTGGTCACGTAGGGATTCGATCACGAGGTCCAAGGTGAGCGGCTGGCTGGGCTGGGCTGTGTCGACCGTGAGCACACGTGCCCCCTGTCTCGTCCACACCCGACGGGCGGTCTCGACGAGGGTGGTCTTCCCGGCGCCGGTGTCGCCACGGAGCAGCAGCGACGAACCGAAGTTCTCGGCGGTGTCCACCAGCGCGGTGAGGACCTGGAGGTGGTGCCTTCTTCCGATCACGGTCGCGACTCTCCGACCCATAAGCCTTCTCTCACCAATCACCTCGATCGTCTCCGGTGATGGGCTTCGCGCGGGCTGCCGGGCCAACGCGGCCATCTACCACCACCCGTTCCTAGCGCACCATTCCTCCTTCAGGGGATGGGGGGCTCCCCTCGCCCCTAATTCGAGGGATCTCCTCCGCATGTCCGTTTTCGTCGTCCGGCGGACGGCCGAACGGCCGTCCCCCTCCGTCCGGAGCGCACCGTGGCGCTTCCCGCTGTCGTGTCACCGCAGGGCGACGCGCTCGACCGCCAGGAAAGGCACCCGGTGAACCACGCGCCACTCGTGCACGGATCCACCTCCGCGCGTCCCGCACCTCCGCCGCTGGTCGGCAGGAACGAGGTGATCGACCGCCTCGCCGCGGAGTGCGCCCGCGCCGACGGCCCCCCGTTCGCGCGGGTGCTCGGCGAGGCCGGTGCCGGCCGGACCTCGCTGCTGCGCGCCCTGCGGGGGCGGTTGCGCGCGGCTGGCATCCGCACCCTCTCCCTGTCGGCCAGCCAGGACGACGGGGGAACCCGGTACAGCGCCGTCTACCGCCTCCTCACCTGCCTGCCGTCGGTCCCGGAGCCGCCCACCGGGCCGGCCGGGCCCACCTCCGCACGGGAGGTGCTGCTCGACCTGGTGGCCCGGGTCAGCGCCGTACCCCCGGACCAGCGGGCACCCGAGACGGACGCGCGGTTGGCCGCGGCGCTGGCCCAGGTCCTGCGCGCGCACGCCCCGCTGGTGATCCTCGTCGACGACGCGCACTGGTTGGACGGCGACAGCGGACGCGTGGTGGAACCGTTGGCGAGGAGACTGCTGGGCACCGGGTGCGGCATCGTCCTCTCCGCGCGCGTCGACGCTGCGCCGGACCCGGTCGGCCCGTTCGGGGGGCAGGAGGCCGAGGTCGTCGCCCGCATGACCGACGACGGGCTGCTCTCGTCCACCGTGCTGCGTCCGCTGACCCGCGACCAGGACCACCGGCTGCTCACCGAGTGGCTCCAGGCACGACCGGACCCGGTGCTCACGCGGGAACTCCGTTGGCTGTCCCGGGGGAACCCCGCCGCCCTCCGGTGGGCCGTGCGGGGGCTCTCCGAGTCGGGTGCGTTGCGGGTCGTCGACCGCCACGCCTACCTGGTGCCCCAGTTCGAACCGCCCCGGTTCACCACGAGGAGCCCGCTGCTCGCGCCGATCCGTGAGGCCGGCCCCCTGGCCAGGTCGGTGGCCGAGGCGCTGGCGGTCCTGGCTCCCCTGGGAGTCGGCGTCGAGACGATGCTCACCGAGGCGTTGGCCCAGCCGGCTCCGACGGTGCGGGGGGCGCTCGACCTGCTGCGGCGACGCAGGGTGCTGGTGGCGGGCCGGCGTGGCTGGCGCTTCCGGCTGCCGGCGGTCCGGGAGGCGTTGCGGGCCGGCCTGGGCCCCTACCAGCGCCGTCGGCTGTCCGCCCTCGCCGTCGCCCGGGTGTGGGAGGGAGGCCCGACCGCCCTTGACCAGGACGCCGTGGCGGACCTGCTGGTCGAGGCGGGGGGCCTCGTCGACCCGGAACGGGCCGCCGCGGAGTTGACCGACCGGGGCGGCGCCACCCTGTTCACCCACGGCCTGCGGTCCGCGCGGTGGCTCCGGGCCGCGGCGGAACTGATCACCGACCCGACCCGGCGCGCGATGACCCTCGTGGGGCACTGCGCCGCCTGCGCCATCAACGAACGTCCCACCGACGCCGCGGACAGCGCGGAGGAGCTGATCAGCCGGCACGCCCCCTACGTCCCGGAGTCCGCTCGGCAGGAACTCGGCGTCATCTACGTGACCTGCCAGTGGGCGACGGGGAACACCGGGCCGTTGCGCGGGATCGCCGACGGCGAACGGACCGTGCTGCCCGGGGGCCCTGGGCAGCACGCGGTGTCCAGGGCGGCGGCGCTCTTCCAGTTGCAGCGGTACGGCGAGGGACGGGCCCTGCTGGCGGCGACCAGGGACAGCTGGTCCCGGGAGCCCGCCTCCGCCGACTTCGCGCACATCCTGGGAGCGGGGGCGGCGATCTGGCAGGGCGATCCGGCGGAGTTCCGGGAGTTCCTCGCCGACTCCTCCCGTTGGCGCGGCCAGGACGTGCCGCAGCTGCGCTTCGAACGGCTGCGCTACCAGGTCAGCATGCTCCTGGCGATGGGGGAACTGACCCGGACCCTGGAACTGCTGTCGGCGGAGGGCATCCGGGTGGACCAGCTGCTGACGACCGACCAGTTCATGGTCCACCAGATGCGCGGCGACTGGGTCGCCGCGATGGACGTCGCACGCCGCAGCATGGCGGCCGGGAACACGGTGGCCAGGCCACCGGGGCCAACGATCATGTACCGGGACGCGGTGAAGATCCTCGCCGCTCGGGGTCGGCTGGCCAGGGCGAACGAACTCGCCGAGTCGGCGCGGTCCCAACCCGTGCAGGCCGACTACCTGCTGGACCTGGCCCAGGCTCGCATCCGCCGTCTGCTGGGCGATGGCGATGGCGCGATCCTCGCGCTGCGCAGGGGCCTGGACCGGGCGGCGGCCGCCGGGTTCGTCCTCGGCACCGACGAACTCTGGGCGGAACTGGCGGAGATCGCCGCGGCCGAGGGCCGGGTCGAGGAGGCCACCGGCCACCTCGCGGCGATCACCTCGGTCGCGCGCCGGATGGGGACCGGGCGCACCGAACTCCTGTCGCTGCGCAGCCAGGCGCTGGTCCACCGCGACCGGGACGCGGCGGCGGCGGCGGTCGAGCTGGCCCGGGAACGCGCGCAGCCCTCGGAGATCGCGGGCACGGCACTGCTGGCGTCGTCGTTGGGGTACCGGCCCGACGAGCTGTTACCCGAGGCCTACCAGCTGTTCGGTGACCTCGACGCCCTGCTGTGGCGGGCCAGGACCCGGAACCTGATGCGGGCGCACAACCTCCCGGTCCCGGGACGCACCGCGACGACCGCCGAGAACGAACTGCTGCTGGCGGTGCTGGTGACCGAGGGGCTCAGCAACCGGGAGCTGGCGACGGCTCTCCAGACCAGCGAGAAGAGCGTCGAAGGGCGGCTGACCCGCCTGTTCGCCAAAGGGGGCTACGGGTCCAGGGTGGACCTCGCGGCGGCCATGCTGACCGGCGAGTACCCGTGAGGGTGGCCGGACGTCCCGTCGCCGCCGGGTGGCGGGCCCGGCCGCTCGGTCTCCGTCACACCGCCCCGGGTGCGTTCGGTGACGGCCGGGCCGTCGCGGCACGTGGGCGAGCGTCGCGGCGACTCCACCGACGGACACCTGGGGCCGCGAAGCCCGGGTTCCGGTCGCTGCCCGGCGGTACGGGGAAGGCGAACGCCGTGGCGCGTGCTGCCACCAGCCGCGCCAGCCGTCGACGGTCCACCCGGGATGCCGCCGTCCCGTGGCTCCTGCTCGCCGGGCATCCCCGTCGGGACGGCCCCGGGACCCGGGTGGAGGCGAACGCCTCCCACCCCGCGCCGGGCCGATCCACATCCTCCCGGTGGTCCGCCTCGGGGCGCGGCCCCCACCCGGGTGGCGCTGCCCCGTCGGTCTACCCCGCCGCCGGGGTGACGCCCTCCTGCTGGGCGTCCAGCACGAGGGCGACGGTGGCCAACCACTCACGGCGGGACGGCACGAGGGGCCGGGTCTCGGCGGCCCTGACGTGCGCGCTGAGCTCGGTGGGGATCGGCACGCCGTACCGGTCGAGGTAGTAGCCCAGGGCCGCCGGCCACACCCAGATCCCGTCGGTCAGCAGGCCGCCGGGCACGACCCGGCCGGCCGAGTCGTCGAGCAGGTCGTAGCCGGGCAGGGCGCTCTCCACCAGGGGGTGACCACCGGCGAGGTAGCCCAGTTCCTCGTCCCGGTCGCCGGTGTCGACGGCGTTGGCCGGGTCGAACAGGCGAACCCGATCCTCGTCCAGTTCCGCCAGCCTCGGGACCGGTGGTGGCTGCGAGGCGAACACCTCACGTCCGCTGATCAGGGCCAGTGTCTGGTAGTCGGGAAGGCTGGTCTCCGGTGAGAACACCTCAACGGCCGGGCTGACCAGGCCGATCTCGACCAACGCGTCACCGAGCCTGCTGGCCAGCTCCGCGGCGCCCTCCATGGTGGCCGTGGTCTCCACGAGGTGCACGAGACGTGGTGGGATGCCGGGCACCTCGATGGTGCCGACCCGCCACACCTGCCAGGCGGTGTGCTCTCCCGGCGTCGCGGAGAGGACCTCGGTGACGACGGCCGACGCGGCCACCGGGACCAGGACGTCGCGGGCGCGCTCGTCGACGAACTCCCAGGCCGGCGTGTCCCCCGACTCGTCGTCGCGGAGCAGGGACAGCAGCGGCGTGGTCGCACCCCCGGCGCTCGCCAACACCTCGCGCAACCCGAGGGGGACGTCGATCCCGTGGTCGGCGAGGCTCATCACCACCGCCCGCCCGGCCAGCTCCCAGTGGCCGGCGGCCAGCCAACGCCTGCTCTGCCAGAGGACGTCCTCCGGCAGCAGGGGCGCCAACCTCAACAGCGCCTCATGGGGGGACAGCATGCGCTTCTCCTTCCGTCAGGTGGTCGTGCTCGGCCTGGTCGGTCCGGACCGGCCACGGCCGCCACGCCGCCGTCCGCCCCACCCCGCCGAGTGGTGTGCGCCCTGCTCCGCACGAGTGCGTCTCACGCCCGGAGCCCCGGATCGGGCTGCTCACGCGCGGTGCGAGCGGAGCGCCCTCCGCGAACCCGTCCTGATTCCGGCCACCGGGAGTCGCCTGGTCTGGGCGACCGCTCGTCGTCCCGGGCACGCGCGCGTCCACCGTTCGCACCGCGCTCACGCGCTCCTCGGTGGTGCGAGCACGAAAGCCGTGTTCTCCACGAAGCGGCGCGTCAGCCCTTCGATCGACAACCGCTCCACCCGTCCGGTGTTGGGCTCGTAGAAGAAGCCCTCCGTCGGTGAGATCATCATCACGGCGGTCGCATGGCTCCCGGTCGCCAGCCAGATCCGGTCCCCGGCGCCGAGTTCACCCGCCTGGAGCAGGTTCACCAGTTCCTCGGAGGTCGGTCGCCGAGCGCCCTCGGGGTCGAGCTGGTCATGGACCCACTCGACCTGGGCGGCTTGGCCGTCGGCCGCCCCGTTCCACGCGATCAGCGTGTTCACCGCGCTGTTGCGTTCGGTCTCGTCAAGGTCCGCGAACCGCTGGTTCGGCGCGGGCTCCGGCGTGGGGGTGTTCAGCCACCGGGTCGCGAGGACCGCGCAGAACTGTTCGATGCGGACGAAGCTGTCGATGTCCTCGGGCGGTCTGCCCACCCAGTACCACAAGTTGCTCCCCTGGCGCCCGTCGTCCTGGCTGAGATCGGCGTAGAGCGCCGGGTTGGCGGGGAGGACGTCGTCGTCGTCGAAGACGACGACCGGCTCAGCCGGGGTGCCGGTCTCCGCCGCACCGGCGACCGGGGTCTGCTGTGCGACCGGCGACGCGGGCGGCGGTGTGCTGGTCGGCGTCACCGCCGGCTCGGTCGCGACGGCCTGGGCAGCGGCGGCGCTGCTCACGACCAAGGGCGCCGGCGGCTGCTGGCCGGCGGTCGACGCCGGTTGGCCCGCCGCCGGGGCCACCTGGGCCGCCGGCTCCGGGTTCAGGAAGGCCGCGAGGTCCTCCACCACGGTCAGCGGCGGCGGGGGCGCGGTAGACGTCTGCTGGACGCCGGCGGGCACCTCCGGCTCGGCGGTTGCTGTCGTCTGCTGACCGGTCGTCTCCGCCTGGACAGCCCCCGCCGGTTGCTCGGCTGGTGGGGTGGTCTCCTCCGGCCGCGCGGTCGCCTCAGCCGGCTCCGGCTGGACCGCCGCCTCTGGGCGCACGGTCGTCGTGGTCGTCGCCTCCGGCTGGAGCGTCGCCTCCGAATCAGGGGCAGGGGCGAGCGGCTCGACATCCGGCGCCACCGACGTGACGGCCGTGGCCTCCGGGTCAACGGCTGGGGATGCTGGCTCGACAACTGCTGCCTTCTGCTCCGTCGGTGCCGTCAGCTCAACGACCGTCCCCTCCGACTGCGCACTTCCTTGCTGCTCGACAACCGGTGGCTTCCGCACCACGGGCGTCTGCTGCTCCACCGGCGCCGTCACCTCGACAGCAGGGTCCTCCGACCGCGAGGTCTCCTGCTCATCGGTGGGAGAAGCGTTCGACTCGACCGCCGGTGAACCCTCCGGCTCAAGCTCACGGCCCTCCGGCTCCACGCCCGGCGCCCGCCGCTCAGTCGCGGGCCCCTCCGGCTCCACGCCCGGCTGCTCCCGTTGCTCCGGCACGGTCCCCTCGACGGCAGCGTCCTCCGGCTCCACGACCGGCGCCTCGGGCTCGGCCACCGGTGACCGCTGCTCCACGGCCGGCGGCCCCTCCGGCTCGACCACCGGAGTGCTCTGCTCCACGACCGGGGCCTGCTGCTCGACGGACGGGGACTCCTGCTCGCCAGGGGACGACTTCTGCTCGCCAGAGGCCTCCTGCTCGACCGGAGCCTTCTGCTCAGCCGGAGTCTTCCGCTCGACCGCGGCCTCCTGCTCAGCCGGCTTCTTCTGCTCGACGGCCGGCTTCTTCTCGGTCGGCAGGCCGAGTTCCTTGGCTTCGGCCTCGTTCAGCTCGAAGTACAGCCCCTCGCGGCCACGCACCGTCGTGGTCGTGGTGATGTCCAGCGGGCTGAGGAGAACACGCTCCAGGGGCCAGGGGAAGATGTTGCGCCGCTTGTGGAAGCTGTTGACGATGTCGTAGTAGACGTCCGCGCGGTAGCGGTACAGCGTGACGTTCTCGTGAGTGCTCTTCTCCCCCGAGGTGTCCTCGCTCTTCTCGCTGTACGAACTGCCCTCCCGCCGGGTCAGGCCGGGTGTGCCCCCACCGGTACCACCGGCCGGGTTGCTCGGGTTGGTGCCCATCGCACCGGCGTTCGGTCCCTTGACCTTGCCTTGTGTGTGGCTGATCGAGGTCGAGTGCCCGCTGGTCGACGAGATCTCGCGCTTGATGGTGCGGGACCCGTCGAACTCGACCTCGTACACCTTCGGCTTGATCTCGGTGGTGTGCTTCGCGGTCCGATAGCGGTTGCGGTTGACGACCTCGTGCGAGTAGGGCATCCCTTCCCCGAGGATGCGCGGGAGGTGCACGGACAGCTGCCGCTCGGAGGCCAGGTCCCGGATCTCCCGACGCTCCTCCGTGGCGTCCCCGTAGAGGCGCTCGGCGCGGTGTGACGGGTCACCGCCCTTGTTCGGTGCTCGAACGGCGGAGTCGACCACGTGGTCGGCGAGCCCGTCGGTGGCGATCCCACGCACGCGGAGGGTAGTCGCCTTGCTGAGTACGTCGGTGTAGTCCTTCCCGGTGGGTTTCTCGTCCTTGCCGAGCGCCTCCAGTTTCGGCATCCGCTCCCGGCCGGCGGGGGCACCGGTCGAGGGGGACCTGTCCTGCCGCTCCGAGTTCGACGTCGCCTGGTCGGACGTCGACTTCGGTGCTGCCGTCGAGGACGAGGCAGCGACGTTCGACCTGCCCTCGTTCGACTTGCCCTCCGGTTGCTTCCCCTCGGACTTCGACTGCCCGTCGCCGCGCGTGGAGCCGCTCGTGTCCCCGTCGGTCCGTTCCACGGGCAGCGTGTCGTCGTGCGGGACCAGCAGGTCGACCTTCCCGGGAACCGTTCTCAGTTCCTCGGGCACGGGCAGCTGACGCGTCGAGGGTTTCCGGTAGTTGCTGGAGTTCAGGACGTGCGGACTGTGCCCACCGGAGATCTTGGACATGATCATGCCGGGCGTGTCGACCTGGTACACCTCGATCTCGTAGGTGACAGGCACCGTGAACCGCTCGACCTGGGTCACCTCGACCTTGTCCCCGCGCTTGTCCACGGCCTCGTCGGTGCGCGACACGCTCTTGCTGCCGCTCCAGCTCCCACCGAACACGGGGCCACCCATCCCGCCGGGAGGTGGTCCCTCGGCCGGGGTCTCCCCGAACATGTAGCTGAGGCCGGCGGCGGCGGACCAGCCCGTGCCCCTGCCGCCACCCACCTCGCTCGGCGTGGAGGAGGCCTGCTCGGACTGGTGTTTCCGCTCTTCGGCCCCGAGGTGGGTGATCTCCTTGCTCGGATCCTCCCGCGCGATCACCCGGTACTCGTAGGTCCGGTCCTTGAAGACCATCGACTGGGTGTGGAGCACGCTCGCCTGCCCGGTGGCCATGCGCTCCACCGTGGCTCCACCCCTGGATTCAGCGGTGAGCTCGGCCGTGCGGGCCAGTGCGCCGATCGGGGGCGGGTTCTGGTCACCTGCCTTGACGAAGGGCGCGGCGCCGGGGGTGACCTGGGCGATCACCTTCTTGAGCGTCGCGTCGAGCTCCTTCAGGCCCTCCGGGGAAACGAGGGCGGTGTCGGCGCCCAGCGCGGTCCCGACCCCGATGTAGGGCGGGAGCTTCCGGGTACCAGCGCCCGGGTTCTTCTTCGGGCTCTCGGTGGTCGCGGTGCTCCCGTCGGTCTCCGTCGTCCCGTCCTTCGCCGTGGAGGCCGGGTCCTTCCCGGGTGCCTTCCCGGTGGAATTCTCGGGAGCCTTCCCGGTGCTGTTCTCCGGGGTCGTTCCGGTGCTGTTCTCCGGAGCCTTCCCGGTGCTGTTCTCCGGAGTCGTTCCGGTGCTGTTCTCCGGAGCCTTCCCGGTGCTGTTCTCCGGAGCCTTCCCGGTGCTGTTCTCCGGAGTCGTTCCGGTGGTGTCCCCGTTGGGGTTCTCCGGAGCTCTCGTCGTCGACGTGGTGGTGTCCGTCGCGTCGGTGGTCTCGGCCGAGCGTTCGCCTCGCTGGTTCGTCCGACCATCCCCACCGGCCGTGTCCCGCATGGCGGACTCGGTGGTGTCGGCCGGACCGCGCCGCTGGCCGTCGTGTCGCCCGTCGCTCGCCGAGTCGCGGCCCTCGGTCTGGTCGCTCGCCGGGCCGGCCTCGGTGTTCGGCGCGTCCTGGTCCGGGGACTTCGTTCCCTCCGTGCCCTCCTTCGTCGTCCCGGTCGATCCGCCCTCGCTGGGCTCCTTCGTGCCGTCCTTCACCGTGCTGGGCGGCTCGGGGAGCTTCTTGTCCTGGCGCTGGGTGTCGGTGACTACGAACTCGAGTGCCTTGGGGATGAGCACCGTGACGGTCTTGGTCGCCGGAGCCATCGGGTACCCGAAGAAGTTCCGGTGCCCCCAGGCGTCCTGGTTCGGCTGTCCGAGGAGGTTCTGCCAGGCGTGGGCCGAGATGGTCACCAGGGCGTCGGCACGGTACCGGTGGTACACCGTGTCCTTGATTCCCTCGACGGCGGTGACCTTCTTCGCGCCGTAGCCCTTGCCCGCCGACTGCTCGCTCGACCAGCTCTTCCCCGCGTTGCCCGTGACGGGGGTGACCATCACGTTGACGTTCATCGAGGTGTCGCTGCTGCTCCCGCTGGTCTGCTTGCGGGAGCTGTCCACCGTGGTCTGCTCGCTCGGCGTCAGCCCGGGCGGGCTGTCCACGTAGGTGGCGCCGTGCGCGCGCATCCCGATGACACCGCTTTCGGTGCGGTCGAGAACGGTTCCCTTCTCCGTGCCGTTCGAGAGCACGGCGCCCTCTCCCAGGAGGCGGTCCTGGTTCGCGGCCCACCACTCGGAGTCGATCACCATCGTGGTGTCGGTGTCGCTCGGCTTCGCGTTGACCCTCTCGCGCACGTCCTGCTGCGCGGTCCTCAGCGCGTCGTTGATGGCGGTCAGGTCGTTGACGGGCCGTGTCACCAGGGCGCCGGACAGGTCGATCCCGTCCTCCCGGCTGCTCTTCTGGAAGTCCGCGTCCTTGGGGTCGGTGATCGGCTTGCCGGGCAGGGACTCCTCCACCGACCGTTGCGGGTTGTCCTTGCCGTCGGTGGGTACCTGGAACTCCGGTACCTGGTGGCGAGCGACCACCGGGACGGAGATGTCGGTCCTGCCGCCCTTGTCGTTGGACGGCTCCGTGATGGTGACGTTCAACTGCCCGCCGCGCTCGATCTCCCGGATCGGACCCTTGTACTTGATCTTCTTCTCGACGCTGGTCGTGCTGGTCAGCCCCGAGCCGTGGTTGTGCTCGGAACGGTACCCCGGCCCGAGGTGGAAGCCACCCAGGAAGCGCTGGAGGTTGGGCGCACCGCTCAGGCGGGAGCGGAAGCCGAACATCAACGAGGCGAACTGCGCACCGGCGGTCTGGATCTTGGTCCCGAGCCCGGCGCCCTGTCCCGGGGTGGCGGTGATCTCACCTTCCTTGACCGACCGTTCGGAGTGGACGGCGGTCACGGGGTCGCTGTCGGGCGTGGCCGTCAGAGCGATCTCGAACTCTCGCGACGCCACTCGGACGGTCGAGGTGAGCGGGGGGCTGCCCGGCACGGAGATGCGGTGGTAGTCGCCTTCGACCCGCGACTGGCTGATGGCGGCGGTCAGGCTCCTGGTGATCTGTGCCCTGACGTGCTTGTCGACGACGACGCCATCCCTGGTGAGGCGCTGCTCGATGTCGGCGTGCGCCTTGGCCAGGGCCTGGTGCGCGCCCTTGACGCGCTCGGTGTGGTTGAACAGGCTCGCGTCGGTGGCAGCCCTCAGGGCGGCCTGCCGCTCGACGCTGGGACGGTTCGGCGTGGTTGAGCCGTCCTTGGCGGTGGACGAGGTCGTGTCGGTGTTGCCGCCGCCGGACTCGTCCCCACCCGACTCCGGCTTGCTCGTGGACGAGGTCGTGTCGGTGGTACCGCCGCCGGACTCGCCCCCACCCGACTCCGGCTTGCTGGTCGTGACGTTCGCGGGGTCGGTCCCTGCCGGGTTCCGGCCCGTGGTCCCGGTCTCGCCCCGCTTCGCGCGGTCGTTGCCGCTCCCGTCGGTACCCGAGGTGCCGTGCTGGTACCCTGCCGACTGGGCGGGAGTCTGGGTGTCCGCGCCGGTCTGACTCGCGGGGTTCGGCTGCGCGATGGGGGTCAGCGGGATACCCGAGGCGGGGTCGCCGTTCGTCGTCGACGTGTCCCGCCCACCGCCGAAGAGCCTGCGCACCGGCAGGGGGACTGAAAGCCGGTCCCACCGCGTCACGTTGGCCTGCCGTCCTCCGTTCGCGGCGGGCGGGCTGGTGGTGGGATTGGTGTTCGCCGCCGCTCGGTCGCCCGAACCCTGGTTGTCGGTCTGACCGGTCTTCCCGGCGGGCGCGGGGCCCCCCGTCTCGCTCCCCTTGTCGGCGCCGCCGGACTTGTCGACCGTCGTCGACCCCTCGCCACCCGTCGACTTCTCGGTGGTGGTCGGCTGGTCCTTGAGCGCCTCGTTGAGCAGGAGCTCCACGGTGTCCGCATCGGAGCCGCGGACCCGCAGGTGCACCTTGCCCTCCTTGCCGTCGACGGTGAAGTCGACGTTCTCCATCCCCCGGAACCGGGTGGCGGAGACGTCCGCGCTGAACTCGGCGTCCAGCACGAAGAGGGTGGTGTCGGAATCGATCTTCGACTCGCTCTTGAGTGCCTGGTTGTAGGCCAACGAGCCCGTCGTCTTCCGGGAAGCGCCGAAGCCGAGCGTGCCGACCCCGCCCACGTTCATCTGCTGGCCGTGGCTCAGTTCTCCACCGGGACCGTAACCGCGTACCTCGACCCCGAGCTCGAAACCGCTGGAAATCCCCTGTTCGTTCGACTGGCTGCCGGTCGCGGAGGCCTCGTGGCCGAGGGTGGCTTCACCGGCGTCGTGCCGTTGGAAGCCGCGGAACCTGGTGGTCGTGGTCGTGCTGACGTCAGGGAGGACCTGGTGGTAGGTGCGTCGCCCAGAAGGCTGTGGATTGGAGGTGGACAGTCCGTGGATGAGGGCGTCGGGCCCCGACTTCTCCACATGCGCCGAGTTGATCCGGCTCACCGCGTCCCGGCGGATGGTCCCGTCGACGGGGACGCTGGCGGGCAGCTTGCTCATGACGTCCGCCCGGACCTGCCCCAGGCCCGAGACGAGATCCACGGACACGATGTGGTCGAGCAGGGCGGGTGGCAGGGCGACCGCCGGTCTCGGCTTGGGCGGGGCGGGGTTCCTCGTGCCCTCCTGCGGGGACGAGACGTCCTTGTCCGCCTTGGTGTCCTTCTCCCTGTCGGCCTTGGTGTCCTTGCCGCTGGTGTCCTCGGTCGTCCGGGTGTCCTCGCCCGCCTTGTCCCGCGACGTGGTGTTCTGGTCAGCCGGCGCTGACCGGGTGTCGACGGCGGACGTCCCACCCTCCGTGGTTGTCCCGGTGTCCGACTTCGGGGTCGATGTCGAGGCGGATTCTCCGGGGCGGGCGTCGCGCAGCGCCGTTTCGGAGTAGCTCAGCCGGAACTCGCCGGGGAGGCTGACCCCCGGTTCCTTCGGCTTCCCGCTGCCCCGCACCTCGACGTCGGCCCGGAAGCGGACGTCGAACAGGGAGGGGTCGCCCTCCTTGGACACCGAGCGCGAGGAGGTTCCCACACGCTGCGTGCTGTCCTGGGTGGACCGCTCGGCCGTGCTCCTGAAGGTTGGCGTCACCATGATCGGTGCGCCCGTCAACATCTGGAGCAGCGTGCCCGCACGAAGGGTGAAGGGCATCAGGGAACGGCTGACCTGCTTGTTCCGGGAACGCTCCGAGGCGATCGACGTGCCGGGCGCGACCTCGTCCTTGGGCCCCTCGTCCTTGCCGTCCTTGCCCTTGGGCTCCTTCGAGTCCTTGGCGTCGGGCGAGTCCTTGGCGTCGGGCGAGTCCTTGGCGTCGGGTGAGTCCTTGGCGTTCGCCTTGGAACCGTCCTCGCGACTCGTCTTCGTCCCGTCGGAGGAATCCGACGTCGTGGTCGACTTCGTGGCGGTGTCGTCCGGGGCCGGCAGGACCGATTCCGGCGTGAGCCGAACCCAGACATCGCGGACCGAGCCCTTGTCCCCGGTGAACTGGAACAGGTGTCCGTCGGTCAGCAGGCGCAGCGCGGCCACCGTGCCCTCCCGTCGGACGAGGTCCCGCACCTGGGTGCGCAGCGTCGTCCCCTCGGTCGGGCTCAACCCCAGCTTCTTCGGCCGATCCCCGGCGGTGAGGGTGTCGAGGATGGTGGTGAGCTGCTGTGCCGGGGTCGGCTTCCTCCCCGACGTCGGCCCGCCCTGGGACGACGTCGTCGAGGACTTGGAGTCCTGGTCCAGCTCGATGGACCGGATCTTGGCCTCCGGACCGAGTGTTCCGGCATCCTTGAGGTCCCGGGGCATCAGATCGCGCTTGGGCTTCTTCTCGGCCCCCGGCGTGTCGGTGTCAGTCGTCCGCTCGGGACTGACCGTCGTCTCATGGCCCGTCTCCCGCACGGCCGACTCGGTCGTCCGCTCGGGACTGACCGTCGTGTCGTGGCCCGTCTCCCGCGTGACGCGCTCGGTCAGCGGGTCGTCCCCCTCACGATGGCTGTGCTGGCCAGGTTCCTGATCGAGCAGTCGCGAAATGTGCACCCGGTGGGGGGCGGAGTCGGTCTCGAACGGGGACGTGAACGTCGTCGATCCGGGGTCCCGCGAGGGGTTCGGCCCCGCGGCCGGCCGCGTGGTGCTCGGCGCGGGAGGTTCCGCGTCGAACTCCGAGAAGTCCCTGTTCGATCGAACGAGGTAGGAGAAGTCGGAGATCACCGAGTCGTCGGGGATGGTCTCGAACGGGTAGCGCCGACCGGAGTCCCGCTGTTGCCCGGAACCCCGCTCGGGGGGCGGGGCGAACTCGGGATCCGAGCGGTCGTCGACGTCGTACCGCCGGCGCGGCGTGCCGCCCTCGGGATCGGGGGTGGCCGATCCACCTTCCTGGGCCGGGCGGTCCACACCGCCCCGTTCCTCGATGCCTCCGGCCGTGTCCCGGTCGGGAACCCGGCCTCCGGGGTCGTTCGACGCACCGTCGCCCCGCGCGGTCTCGGGTGGCGTCGGCGGGGCCTCGGTCGTGGTCAGCTCAGGGTTGGTGTCCTCGGTGGTGGGAACGTGGTCCGCACTCCGCACGGGGTCCGATCCGTCCGAGTCGACGCGCGTCGTGGGCTCCCGGTCCGCGACGACCTGGTTCGACCCCTCACCCTCACTCACCGGGGTGCTCTCCGGCACCCGCGAATCCCGGGTGGTCCCGCCGGTGCCCTCGGTGCCCCGCTCCTCCAGGCCGCCCTCGGTCAGTCCGTCCTGCGGGTGCTCGCGCCGTTCACGGGCGCGCTCCAGCAGCTCCGTGATCCACTCGGGGCGATCCCCCTCGAAGTCGGCGGTCCTCTCCACCGGCTCGGCGAACCGGACCCGGCGGGGCGGCGCGGGTGTGGACCCGCCGGTCTCCGCATCGGTGGTGGACGTCCCGCCTTCCCGCGTCGCAGCGGGCACCACGGGCCGCTCCGCACCGTCCTGGACGGCGTCGTCGGCACGAACCCGTTCCTCGGTGCTCCCGGCCTCGTCCCGCACGGGAGCCCGGCCGCCGGCTTCGTCCGACGCACCCTCGCCCCGCGCGGTCTCCGGTGGCGCCGGCGGGACCTCGATCGTGGGCGGTCGACCGCCGGTGGTCGTCGTGGTGGCGCCACCGTCCTCGACCAGCGCCGGATCCGACCCGTCCGGCTCGACGCGCGTCGTGGGCTCCCGGTCCGCGACGACCTGGTTCGACCCCTCACCCTCACTCACCGGGGTGCTCTCCGGCACTCGCGGCCCCCGGCCGGTTCCGCTGGTGCCCTCCGCGTCGAATGCGGCCCGTTCGACGGGGCTGGGAGCGGGGTCGTGGGTGTTCGGCGTCGGCGGGCGCTCGTTCACCAGCGGCGACGTCAGCACCGGCGGGGCGGAGGAGGCACGCGGCGTGGGAACCGGCGCACGTCGCGGTTCGCGGCTCTGGCGCTGTTCGGTGGAATCCGTGGCGCGTTCGGAGGTGGGCTCGCGGGTTCCGTCCACCTCCCCCGGAGGTGCCTGCCTCGTGGCCTCGTCGACGGTCGGGTCCGGCGTCGTCCGGGTGTCGTTGCCCCCGCGTTGGCTGGTGTCGGGGTTGGGCGCGTCGCCCTCGCTCGGACTGCTGGTCGGGTTCGTGGCGGGCGGCTGCTCGCCCTGGCCGGCTCGCGAGTCGGGCGCCGTGCCCTGGGGCGCGGGCCCCGGTGGCGGTGCGGGGGGCGCGGCGAGTTCGGTGCCGCCCAGGCGCGGGCTGCCGGCCGGGGTGGCCTCGCGGGCGTTGTGTTCGAACCAGTCCCGCGCCTCCTGGGTGAGGGCGTCGCGGGGTCCCGGGGTGGGATCGTGGTAGGCGGCGTAGGCCTCGGCGAACCACTCCATCGGATCGGAGAACTGGTAGTTGGACACCGCGTTGTCCCGGGCCGAGGCCTGGTAGCTCACCCACTGGTTGTGCGGGCTCACCTGGTAGATGCGCCCGTCGACGGTGAGCCGGTCGCCACCACCGTTGTCGAGGGTCCAGGGTTGCCGCAGCGCGGCCTGGGCGAAGTCGATGGCCTGTTGGACCTTGGCCCGGTATTCCGGGCCGTGGTGGCCGTAGTCGGTGAGGAGCCGGTCGAGCTTGCCGGGATCGCTCCTGGTGCCTTCGGGGTGCAGCGCCGTTTCCAGGGCGTCGTCGAAGGTGGTGCTCCCCGACCTGTCGGTGCGGGCGGCCTGTTCCGGTGTCATCCCGACCTTGGTGACGACCGCATCGGCCACGCTCGACAGGTCGTGGTCGCCGTTGCTGTTGACGTGGACCCGCCAACCGCCGAACCGGTCCTCGTGGGCGTGGTTCTCCAACCAGTCGTGCCCGTTGTCCACGGAGTGGGCGACCTCGTGCCGGAGTGTCCACTCCACGAGGTTGCCGTGCGCCAGGACGTCGGACACCCCGCCCATGACGTGCCGTCGTTCGCCGCCGATCCTGAGGGCGTCCCGGGCGCCCAGCCCTTCGTACTGGGAGAGCGGGCCGAGGTCCATCAGCCACCGCTGCCAGCCGATCCCCCGGTCCAGCCTGGTGTAGAGCCAGGAGGGCATCCCGCCGGGGTTCACCACCTCGATGCTGTTGGTGTCGAGGTTGTAGCGGCTCGCGCCGCTACTGCTCTCCGAGCGGACGATCGAGTCGAGGAACGGGTTGTCCCGGACGTGCAGGGGCGGCAGGCCCCCCAGCACGGTGTCGATCCTGTCGAGCATGGAGTGGCTGAAGTGCTTGCCGTCCGTGCCCGGTGCCGGTCCGATCCTGGTGTGGTACTTGCGGGACAGCTCCATCTCCCGCTGCTCGACGCCCTGTTCCCTGCGGCTCCCCGGCGCGGGGGGCGCGTCGAGGTCGTGGGGCGCGTCGCCCTCCGCTCGGGACCGGTCGGGCCCGCCGCGCTCACCCCGGTCCCCCGAGGAGCCCTCGGGGGAGGTGCGGGACGACGACGGCCCGGTGTCGGCGGAGAGGTCGCCGATGTGCTGGTCGAGGACCCGCAGGTAGCGGTCGGGGATCTGGACCCCCGGCATTTCCCGGATGGTCCCGTCGGCGTCGCGGTAGGTGGTCTCACCACCCATGAGGGTGCCAGTGATCGTCAGGCCGTCGGTCTCACCGGAGGGGTTGTACTCGTCGGGCAGGCCGATCATGTGGCCGACCTCGTGGGCGTAGACGAGGCCAGGTTGTCCCGGACGCCAGTTGCGCTGGTCGTTCCGCCCGCTCTCGGTGATCCGCACCTCGTGGTGTGCTGGCTGGTCGCCCTCGGCGCGCTCGATCCGCACCCGGAGCTGATCTCCGTTGGGCAGGCGCAGGTCGCGGGAGTTGAAGTAGTCGTCGACGCCCTTGCTCGCCTCGGCCCAGACGGCGTCGGGGTCCGCGGTGGACCCCGGGTCCGGGTTGACGCGCACGACGACCCGCACCTCGGTGACACCCTGATCGCCGACCTGGGCGCGTCGCACGTCGAAGGCGGTGTGCTCCCCGTAGGGGCGGCCGGGGACGATCCGCTTGGGCGGCACGCCCTCACCAGGGGGAACGAGGCCGCTGCGGCTGTCCTGACTGGGCAGCTGGCGGTACTTCCGACGTTCCACCCAGGGCGTCTCGTCCAGCTTCGCGCGTAGTTCGGGATCCAGCGGTGGGACGTCCCGTCCGGGCCGCGCCGGGCGACCGGGGGAACCCTCGGAGTCCCGGGTGCCCGGGCCGGACCGGTCGTCGGTGGTGGTCTGGTCGGTGGGGTTCCGGCCCGGTTCGCCGGTGGTGGACCCGCCGTGGTCAGCGTCCCCGGGCAGCGGGGCGCGTGGGGCTGGCGGGTTGGTGCTCTGCGGGCCGCCCCACTCGGCGTACTCGCCGCGCACGTCGTGGGGTAGTGCCTCGCCGTACACCTGGGCGGTGAAGACCTCCGCGACGAACTCCAGGCCGCTGTTCGTCGCGTAGTGGCTGACGTCCATCGCGCTCTGCGCCGCGTTGGAGGTCGGCGGGGTGCCCTGGAGGGCGTGGTCCTGCACCCGCAACCACTGCGACGGGTCCTGGGCGGTGTGCAGACCGTGCCCCAGCTCGTGCACGAAGGTCGCTTCCGCGACGGCCCTGCGGTAGGTGTTCGACCTGGGCTTGTGGTTCCCGGGGTACAGCGACTGCAACTTGTGCTTGGCCTCGTACCGGGCGTCGGCGACACGGTGCGCCACCCCACGCATCCCGCTCTCCCCGACCCCTCCCCGTACCCCGTAGTCGGCGCCGGACGCGTCGTTGGGCCGGAAGACGTTCGGGCCGAACAGCAGGTGCCACGACTGGGTGCCGGTGTTCGGGTCCCGCAGGTGCAGCATCTGCGTGAGCACCCCGTTGGTCCCTGGCGGTGCGAGGGACACCGTCACCGGCCCCGGGAACCGGTAACCGGCGCCCGACACCTTGTCCAGCGCCCCCTGGAGGGCATCCTTCTTCACCGGCCAGTCGGGATCCCGGGTCGCGTGCTCGACGCGCACCGTGACGCCGCCGTCGGACGAGGTCACGGTGTCGAACCGCGTCTCACCGCCGGAGCGGATCCGCGCCAACTGCTCGTTCGACACCTCCCGCTGGACCTGGTAGATCTCGTTGACCCGTTCGGGGGTGAGGGCGGGGCGGGGCGGTGGGGCCTGCGGGGAGGGCAGCGGCGGCCCGCCCCACTCGTCGTAGTCGTTGCGCACGCCAACGGGGAAGGACTCCCCGTACACCTGGCCGGTGAAGACCTCGGCGACGAACTCCAGGCCACTGTTCGTCGCGTAGTGGCTGACGTCCAGCGCGCTCGGAGCGGCATTCGGGACCGGCTGGGTGCCTCGCATCGCGTGCTGCTGCACCCGCAACCACTGCGACGGGTCGTGCGCGGTGTGCAGGCCGTGGCCGAACTCGTGCACGAGGGTCGCCTCGGCGATCGCCGTGCGGTAGTTCCGGGACTCCGACTTCGGCCTCCCGATGCCCAGGGACTGGAACTTGTGCTTGGCGTCGTACCGGGCGTCGGCGACGCGGTGCGCCACCCCACGCATCCCGCTCTCCCCGACCCCTCCTCGCACCCCGTAGTCGGTGCCGGAGGCGTCGTTGGGCCGGAAGACGTTCGGGCCGAGCAGCAGGTGCCAGGAGTGGGCGCCGGTCCCCGGGTCCCGCAGGTGCATCATCTGCGTCAGCACGCCCCGCGCGTCGGGGGGAGCCATCGTCACCATCACCGGACCCGGGAACCGATAACCGGCGCGGGAAACCCTGTCCAGCGCCCCCTGGAGGGCCTCCCGCTTCACCGGGTAGTCGACGTCCGGTGTGGCGCGCTCCACCCACACCGAGACACCGCCGTCCGAGGACGTCATGGTGTCCCACGTCATCGTGCGGCCCGCCCGGACCTGAGTGAGCTGTTCGTCCAGTGCCTCCCGCTGGACGTCGTAGATCCTCGTCACCTCCTCCGGAGTGATCGCCGGGCGGGGTGGCGGAGCGGGTGGTGCCGCGAGTTCGGACTCGGTCCGAGGCCGCTGGGGACCGTCACTCGGGGTGTTCGTCTCGGCTCGACCGTCCTGTCCGCCGGACCGGTCCCGTCCACTGGGCGGGGTGGAACCGCCGTTCGGGGTGGGGCCGGGTGGCACGAGGACGGGTGTCGGGCCCGGCTGTTCGGTGTCCCCTCGTCCGGGGGTGGGCCGCTGGCCGGGTGGGGGTGTCGGGCCGCCCTCGGCGCGCCGGTCCGGCGGTTGGACGGGCATCGGCTCGGGGCGGCTGGGCTGGCCACCACTCGTCGGGGGCCGGTTGCTCTCCGGCGGCGGGGTGGGTCGGCCGGGGTCGTCGGGGCGGGGAGCCGGTGGTGGGGTGGCCGGCCCCTGGTTCGGACCGGGATTCGGTGGAGCCCCCGTGGTGTGGCTGGCGGTCTGCCCGGTGATCGGGCCGCCGGTCGGTGCCTTGGGGGCGGGAGTGGTGCCCACCTCGACGATCGGCCGGGGAGTGGGGCGCTCCGGGGCGGGGCCCGAGGGGCGGGACTCGGTGGACACGCCTCCCCGGTCGGGGACGGCTGGCGGGGACTGCGGCGGCTGGGTGTGCGAGGAACCCGGTGTGGTCGAGGTGTGACCGCCGCTCGTGGGCGGCGGTGTCGGAGTGCTCGACTGCCCGCCACCGCCGGGCGGTGGGGTGGGCGGGGTGGGAGTTGGCGTGGTGCTGGTGCTGGAGCCCGGGGCGGGTTGGGGTGCGGGACCGTTCGGGCTCGGCGTGGCCGGCGTGGTCGCCTGGCCGCCCGTGGACGGGCTGGGCGTTGGCGCGGTGGCCCCGGCATCGGAGGTCACCGGAGTGGGGGTGGGGGTGCTCGGTGGGCCGCTGCTCGTGACCACCGGTGCGGGTGCCGGCGTGCTCGTCGTGGTGGGGACGGGACCGCTGGTGACGGGCGTGCTGGTGATGGGCGTGCTGGTCGTCGGCACGGCGGTGGGCACCGGTCGTGCGGCGGGCGCCGGCGGCGGAGCGCTCTGCTGGTTCGAGTTCGTCGGTTGCGTCGCGGTGTTCCCCCCCTGGTTGGTGGGGGTCCCGGAGCCGGACTGCGTCGTGGGTGGGGGCGCCGCCTGGGACGTCACCGGGGTGTCCGCGCGCTGCCCCGAGGTGTCGGAACTCGTCGTGGTGGGTCGGTCCTGGTGCGGCGTGCCGCCGCCCTGCTGTCCCTGCTGCGGGGCGGGGGACTGCCCACCACCGGTGTCGCCCGTGGTCGGGGGGTGCTGGACGCTGGTGGATGGCTGGTCGGAGCTGGTGGACGACCCGGTACGGCCGTTCGGGCTCGGTCCGGTTTGCTCCGCCTCCTGGAAGCGGCCGCCCGGCAGCGGCCCCTGCGCGCCCCGGTCCGAGGACGGGTTCGACGTGGGTTCGGGACGCCCGGTGTGCTGCTGGGCGTCGGTGTCCTGGGCGCGTCCCGTCGAGGTGTGCTGGTCGGGGGTGACCCGGGTGGGACCGTCGGAGGAGGAGTCCCGCTGCCCGCCGCCCTGCTGGGTCTGGGAGTGGGAGTCGGGAGCGCGGTGGCCGTCACCACGGTGGTCCTCGACGACGGGGGTGGTCCGCCCCTGCTCGGGTCGGTTGTCGGAGTGCTGGCCTCCCCGGTCACCCGTTCGCTGCCCGTCGTCGCCGGTCCGGTGGTTCGAACGGTCGTCGCCGCGCTCCGACACGTCGTCCCGCCCGACC
Source organism: Actinoalloteichus caeruleus (assembly GCF_049311605.1). NCBI lineage: Bacteria > Bacillati > Actinomycetota > Actinomycetes > Pseudonocardiales > Pseudonocardiaceae > Actinoalloteichus > Actinoalloteichus caeruleus. The sequence continues at coordinate 2,809,947 of NZ_CP186005.1, read as the reverse complement.
CGGTTCTCCTCGGTCCCGGGTTCCGGCCGGCCGTGCTCGCCCCTACCCGAGCCGACGTCGTCCCCGCCACCGCGTTCACCGCGCTCACCGGGACCGCTGCCTACGTCACCGGACCGCTGGCCGTCCCGCTGCTCCGAACCGGAACCCCGCTCACCACCGGACCAACGACCGTCCTCACCGCCGCGCTGATCCGAGGAGTCCCCACCACGACCCCCCTCACGCTGGTCACCGCTCCCCCACTCACCACCGGAACGCTGATCATCCTCACCCGACCGCTCACCCGGACGACTCCCGGAACGCTCCGACGACGAATCGTCCTGCCCCCTCCGAGCACCCTCCTCGCCACCACGCTCACCCCGCTCACCGGGACCGCCGTCGACGTCACCGGACCGCTGACCGTCCCGCTGCTCCGAACCGGTGTCCCGGCCCGGTGTTCCGCTGGAATCGCGGTCGCTCGACTCCCGGCCGGGTCGCGAGTCCTCGCCGCGTTCGCCGCCGTTCGCACCGTCACCGGTGTCGGACCGGCTGTCGGTGCCCCGGTGCGAGTCGCGGGACTCGTCGCCGACCGCTCCGGAGTCACGGCCGGACTGGGAGTCCTGCCCCGAGCCCCGGCCGTTCTCGCCCGGGGTCGTCTCGGTGGACCGGTGCTCTCCGGTCCCCTGGCGGTCACCGGTCTCGCGGCCGGCGGAGTCGGTGCCCTCCCCGCGCTGCCCGCGTCCCTCCCCGGGGTTGGACTCCTGCCCGCCCTGGCCGTGGCTGGTGTCGGCGTGCGCGTTCCCGGGAACGGTCTCCCCGCCCTGGTTCCACCCGCCCTCGCCGCCGTTCGAGTTCGACTGCCGGTTGCCTGGGGAGTCGCTCGTCTCCTGGCGGCCGTTCGTGTCGGAGTCGGCCCGCGAGGCGGAGTCGCGGCCGCTGTCCGGCGAGCCCACGGTGTCCGGACGGTCCCGGGAGGTGACGTCACCGTTGCCGCCCCGCTCGCCCCGGGACTCGGTGACGATGCCCTCGCCGGAGTCCCCGCGCTGCCCACCGGGGACCGTGTCCCGCCCGGCGGGCTGGTTGACGTCGTTCTGGCCACCGTTCTGGGCACCAGGCCGGCCGCTCTGGTTGGACTGGTTGGACTGCTGGTTCTGGTTGGACTGCTGCCCGGGTCCCTGCTGGTTGTTGCTCACCTGGCTGGGCACGCCACCGTTGAAGCCCGAGGTCCGCTCGTCGCCGCCGGGAGTGTTCTGGCCTCGGCCGTCCTGCCCCGGGGTGTCGTACCCGCCTGACCGATCGCCGCGCGCGTCCGGGCTGACCTGCTCCGAGGAGTGTTGACCGCCCCGATGGCCAGGTGTGTCGCCCGGGTTGCTGGTCCGGTCGTGGGGGCTACCGGCGCCCTCCGTCCCGTCGCGGCCGAACTGGGACTCGCCCGGCCGATCCGCGTTCCCCCGGTCGCCGGCGTGCTGGTTCCCGCTGTCCTGCTGCCCACCGAACTCGGTCGAGTTCCCTCGGCTGTCGGACCCGCCGCCTCCGGTCCCCTCCTCGGCTGGGGGCGCGTCGCCGCCCTCCTGGACCGGGGCCTGGTTGTTCTCCGTGTCGAGCGTCGGCGGTCCCGTCAGGTCGTCGCCGGTCCCGACATCGACCCCGTCCCCCTCACCGCCACCGCCTCGGCCACCTCGACCGCTGAACCCGCCGAAGAAGCCCGCGCTCATCGAGAACGGGTTGAACTCGCCACCCATCGCCGCCGCGGTGGCGGCGTCGCTGATACCGGCCGCGACGCCCTCCCGCGCCGCTCCGCCGAACATGCTGAGGGCCTCGCCCGGCTTGGAGTTGTGGAAGTTCTGCGGCCCGCCGCCGAACTTGCCGTCACCGATCTTGTTGCCCAGCCCTCGCCCACCCGCACCGAGGAGGCCGCTGGCCGCGCCGTTCGTCGCGCCGCCGATCGCCGCGCCGATGGTGTTGTCCTTGTTCCAGTCGTCACGGCCCCCGGTGGCGATCTGGCCACTCTGGATGGCGACGTCGAGCCCGACCTCCTGGGCGGTGCTGTTGACGGTCTGCCGGCCGACCTGGTTGACGACGTTCCCGGCCCGGTTGCCGACGACCTTGTTGACGCCGCCGCCGATCTTGTTGCCGACACCGCCAACGGCGCGGGGGATGGTGGTGCCGACGGTGCGGATGACCTGGTTGCCGATGGTGCGGCCCAGGATCTTGGTGATCACGTTGCGCAGGACCTGCGAGATCACCGTGCGCGCCGCCGTGACGGCGGCGGAGACGATGGCCCCACCGAAGAACGGGATCCAGGCCATGGCGAGCGCCGCGGCGACCATCACCAGCTGGACGATGATCATGATACGGGCCTGCTGGATGTCGGCGGCGGTGTTCTTCGCCAGGCTCGACAGCTCCTGGGCTCCGGCGCGGAGCTCGTCGAGTTTGGTCCGGACCTGCCGGGCGGCCCAGTCCTGGTAGCCGTCGGAGAACTCGCCCGTCATGTCCTGGGACATGTTGCGGGCGGAGCGCTCCATGGCGACGGCGAACACCTCGAGTTCGTCCGCCATCTTCGACCACGCGCTGCTGATCGAACGCAGGCCGCTCTCACTCCCCTCGGGCCAGGGCTGGCCCGCGACGATCTTGAGAGCGGTCTGGAGTCCGGCAGGCAGTTCCGTGGTCATGTCTCACCCAGTTCCGTACTCAGCCCGAGGTGTCGGGCCGACCCCTGCGGAGATGGTCGATGGCGGAGCCGAGGTCCTGCGCCCCCTCGCTGTCGATCTGCATGAACAACTCGACCACCTCGGGCACGAAACCCGACATGTTCGCGCAGATCTCGTAGACGTCCTCCAGGCTCTGGACCTGCCCGTCAGCGGGTTCGACGTACTTGTTCGCGAACGCCTTCCCGATGTCGTCGGTGCTCCAGCAGCCGTCGTTGGCGTCGAGGACCTGGCAGAGCTCGCGCCACGCTGCACCGAAGTCCTCGATGGCCTCCCGGTCCTCCTTGTTGTGGATGAACACTTCGGTGGTGTCCACTGAGGTCTCGTCGGCCACGCCGCTCTCCTTCCTCTCGGGCCCCTCCAGGGGGGACCCGGTGTCCCGGGGGGACACGCGGTGGTCTCGGGTCAACGAAGGGGGAGGCCGCCGGGGTCAGGGGCGGCCCCAGGGCGGTCAGCGGTCGTGGTCCCAGCCGTCGTCCTGGGGACGCGGCTTCTTCAGCTCGGGTTTCTGCGTGGTGGCGCCCTGGTCTGCGATGATCGGGTCGAGGATGCCCTGGAGCAGTTCGCCGAAGTCGCTGCGCCCCGAGGCGAAGTCCTCGAAGTCCACGTTGGGGACCGGGGACCCGCCCATCAGCTCACCCATCGACTTGAGGTGCTCCGAGTTCGCCTTCCGCAACGTCTTGGTGAGGACCTCGGCCAGTTCCTTGGGCGTCATCTTGCGGTACTGGGTCGTGTTCACCTTGATCTCGCGCAGCTGGCCGTTGCCGTCGAGGGTCACGGTGAGCATCTTGTTGTCGGAGTCGACCGTCGTCGACGCCTTGGAGATGTCCTCCTGGAGCTTGATCAGCCGCGCCTGCTGCTTCTCGAACTCCGCGAGGGCTCCGGCGACGTCGGGCAGGCCTTGGCCGCTGAACGGGTTGAAGCCGGCGGTCATGTCAGGTCCTCCTGCTGGATGTTGCTGTCGGGGACGGTGGGGCGGGCTGTCAGTCCCGGCCGATCACTCCGGCGGAACCCTCCCGGGCGACCGACCACGAGTCGGACTCGGTGTAGGGAGCGTCTCGCAGCCGGTCCTCCTCCTGTTGGCCGGCACCCGCGCCCATTCCTCCCATCGGCATGAACGGAGCTCTGGAGTCTCCCGAACCCCCCGGGGTCACGACGCCAGGGGTCCCCATCCCCATGTCGAACCCGAAGACGCCGCCCGGGGTGGACACCGGCAACCGCCCGGGCGTCCCGCCGGGCAGTGGCGCTCCGCCGAGGGGCTGGCCCGGGACCGCGCTTCCTGGCGTCCCGCCTGGCACCGGCGGAACCGCACCGGGCGGGATCGCCCCTGGCGGCACCGCGCTGCCCGGCGAGACCACACCGGACGGCGGGATGCCCCCGGGTGTGGCGCCAAGGACCGGCAGCCCCGGGGTGACCTTGCCTGGTGGGAGCGCACCCGGGGGCGTCACCCCGCCGGGGGTCTGCCCGAACTGGGGGTTCTGGACGGGCACCGACCCGGGCCCACTGCCCGGCGGCAGGGTGTTCAGCGGAGGCTGCCCCGCTGGCGGTCGGCCACCCGACGGGTTCGTCGGCGACGGGTTGTGCCCCGGCGGGTTGCCCGGGCGGTCCCCGGACTGGTTGGAGACGGGCGGCACGACCGGGTTCACCGGCTGCGGGAACCGGGGCACGTTGGTGCCGACGCCGCCGGGCACTCCGATGCCCGCCACCGGCACCCGTCCACCCGCCTCGACCCCGACCGGGACGTTCGACACCGGTGCGACGGGCGCCACCGGTGCCCCGGGCGCGGCGGGGACCACGGGGGCGTGTCCGACGGTCTGCACCGCCTGCGCGTCCAGACCGACCGTGACATCACCCGGAGTGGACCACTGGCCGTCCTCCCCCGACTGCCCGTACTGCCCAGGCTGGCCGGCGCGGTCGCCGACACCGCCGACGACGCCGACGCCGGCGGGGCGCGCCACCGAGTTGACCCCGTACTTCTCGTCACCGACGGGCTGCGACGACGCGGCCGGCTGCCCCAGGACACCCATGCGTTGCTGGACCGCCCCGTAGGGGGCGGCACCGGCCACGGCGGCCGGCGCTCCCGCGTACGGGGTCACCTCCTGCTGCTCGGGAGCGGCCAGCCCGGTCGGGGAGAGCGGAACGCCGTTCGCCGGGGCGCCGAGCACCGACATCGGGGCGGAGGCCGTGGTGACCCCGACCTGGGTCACGCGGGTCATGGGCGCGTTGGCCCGCACCCGAGCGTCGGCCGCGGTCACCTCGGGAAGCTGCCGCAGGGTGGCACTGGTCTGGTTGTAGTCGGCGGACAGCCGGTGGAGCACATGCGCCGCCTGCTCGTCCTTGACCCTGGCGGCGTGTTCCGCCCGCGCGGCGTTGGCGTGCGCGGCGTCCTCCGCCGGCATGTCGGTGGGCAGCGGGTCCATCTGGACCGTCGACTGCTGGATGTCCTTCAGCTGCCGCTGTGCCCGCACCAGGGCGTCCCCGGCCTCCCTGGTGCGGGAGGAGTAACTCGGCGTGCTCAGGGTGTCGGTCACCTGGACGACGACGTTGTCCGTCCTCGTCCTCCGCTCGGACAACCTGTCCTTGGCCGAACCGCCCTGCCAGACCTCGTCGAGCCGGTTCCAGTGTCGACGTACCTCGTCCAACACCCCGTTGAGCCGGGTGACGATGCCGTCGAAGCTGTCCGCGGCGCGGTAGAACCGGTCGGGGTCGGCGGCCGCGAGCGCCGCCACGGCGCCCTCCAGCGTCGGTGGAACGCCCCCGAAGTCGCCCGGGTCGGGCGGCTGGGTGGTGTCGGAGACCAGCTCCATCCGTGATCCTCCTCGTGCTCACACCTGACGTGTCATCGCCGTACCCGCGCTGGCCGGCTCGCTCATTCGCGTCCCACCACCGGGGAGATGGAACGGTCGTCGGACCATTCCTCGTCGTCCGCCCCGATCCAGGCCTCGCGTTCCCGCTTCTGGTTCTGCCCACCCGCGCCGGCCGCCGCCATGCCGGGGGACATCGGGGGCATCATCGGCATCCCGTGCCCGCCCGGTCCGCCGGCCGACTGGGTCGCGGGCACGGACACCGAGGACACCGACTGGGGCATCGTCGCTCCGGGCGGTGCCACGTTGAAGGACGGGGTCCTCGTCATGGCGGCCGGGTCCATGGCCGGCAGTGTCCTCGGTGCGCCCACGCCCACCCCGGGGTCGACGCCACCGCCACCGCCACCGCCGATGGAGCCGAGGTCCGGCACGCCGCCACCGGCACCTCCGCCAGCACCGATCGACTCCAGATCCGGCGCCCCACCGCCACCGGCGCCGCCACCGGAGAGGAAGGACTCCAGGTCACTGGTGGCCGCCTTGGCCTCGGTGGCGGCGTCGCGCCACGAGTCGGTGTCACCCTCACGCGACAGCAGACCGGACAGGCTCTCCCGCCCCTCGGACAGCGACTGGCGGGCGTCCTCGATGGCCTGCCGGGCCTCCTCGGGGAGGGCGCTGGTGTCGATCCCGGCGAGCCGGTCCTCCGCGTCCCGGAATCCGCCGTCGGCGGATTCCAGGCCCTGCCGCGCGAGGTCGGGGTCGCCGTCGAGGTTGATCTCGCCGAGGCCGGCGACGGCTTCCTCCGCCATCCGCCTGGCGTCGTCGACCGCCTGGCGCGACGCCTCCGACATCCCGTCGGTCTCGATGTCGCCGAGACGTCCTCGGGCGTTGTCGAAGTCGCGCTGCGCGTCGTTGAGGTCGGCGGGCAACAGCTGTGGCTGGCCGGGGAGCGGAACGTCGGTGAGGCTGTCCATGCTCTCGCCGAGCTTGTCGCGGACGTCCTCGATGGCCTGCCGCTCGGCGTCGGACATGTCGCTCATGTCCATGCCCGCCAGCAGGTCGTCGGCGGCTTCGAAACCTGACCTGGCCTGTTCGAGTGCCTCGCTGACCTCGGCGGGGTCGCCGGTGAGGTCGATGCCCTCCAGCCCGGCCATGGCCTCCTCCGCGGCGCGGCGGGCACCGTCGACCGCGTCCTGGGAGCCGTCGGGGAGGCCGCCAGGGGTGGAGGAACCGATCTGACCGAGTTCGTCCAGTGCGTCCTGGGCCTGTCGGGCGGCGTCGTCGACGGCGCGTTCGCCCTCGCTGACCGAGGGGTCGAGGGCGTTCCTGGCCTCGTCGAGGCTGCCGAGGCCGTCGCTGAGGCGGTCCCTGGCGTCCTCGATGGCCTGCCGTTCCTGGGGGGACATCCCGCTGGTGTCGATGCCCTCCAGTTGGTCCTGGGCCTCGCGGAATCCGGCCTCGGCGTCGTCGATCGCCTGTCGGGCGGCTCCCGGGTCGAAACTCCCGTCCTCGCCGATGCCGAGGCCGCCCCCGTTGACCAGGTCGTCGAGGCCGTCGATGGCCTCCTGGCCGGCCCGCTTCGCGTCCTCGATGGCGCGGCGCGACTCGGGGTCGCGGTCGCCGGATCCAGGCGCCCCGCCGCCGGGCACGCCACCGCCTGGGACGCCACCGCCGATGCCGTCGAGACCACCGCCGCCGATCTCGTTGAGGCCGTCGATGGCCTCCTGACCGGCCCGCTTCGCGTCCTCGACGGCCTGCCGGGCCGCCTCACCGGCGCCGTTGTCCCCACCGCCGGCGGAGTCCCCGCCGCCACCGGTCCCCTCGGAACCGCCGCCGCCGAAGCCGGGCACGCCGCCGCCGATCGGGGCGCCACCGCCGCCCTCGCCGGGCGCGTCGCCACCGATGCCGTCCAGACCACCGCCGCCGATCTCGTTCAGGCCGTCGATGGCCTCCTGACCGGCTGCCTTGGCGTCCTCGACGGCCTGCCGCGCTGCCTCGCCGGCTGCCGAGTCGCCGCCACCGCCGGCACCCTCGCCACCGCCGCCGACGCCCTCCTCGCCACCGACGCCTTCCTCGCCACCGATGCCCTCGCCGATGTCGAGGCCGCCGGGGGAGCCACCGGGGGAGCCGCCACCCGCGCCCTCACCGGCCGAGTCGAGGCTCGGCGCGCTGTTCCCGATCTCGTTGAGGCCGTCGATGGCGTCCTGTCCCGCCGCCTTCGCGTCCTCGACGGCCTGCTGCGCCTCCTCGCCGGCGCCACCCACGTCCAGACCGCCGGGCGTCTCGCCTCCGGCCGGGTCGCCGGCGCCGCCACCGCCCACGCCGGGCGCGCCGCCGCCGATGCCCTCGCCGTTCTCCCCGAGGGCCTCCTCCCCCAGCTCACCGGGAGTGGTGGCCAGCCCCTCGGTGTCCAGCCCCGGTACCGCTTCACCCGGTGCGAGCTGCCCGGCCTCCGATGGGATCTCGCCCCCGAACCCCTCCTCCGCGGGGACGCCGGGGATGTTCTCCTGGGGGATCTGGTCCGGCAGCTGCTCCCCTGGCATCCCCTGGCCGTTGCCCGGAACCCCGGGCGGGTTTCCGACAGTCTCGACGGGCGGTGGCTGGAAGACCGCGCCGGCGGAGGACACCGGCGTGTCCAACGCCTTGCCGAGGGAGTCCTTCAGGGAGTCACCGACCGGCAGGTACACCTCGTCGGAGAGGTGTTGCATGGCCTCGCGGGCCTTCTTCAGCCGCTCCTTGCCCATCTCGGCGGCCACCTTGCCGAGCCCGAAGAGCATCATCGCCGTGGCGGGGCTGAAGAACATCACGCCGACACCCGCCGAGATGAGCTGCGCGGCAGACTTGTAGAAGCCCTGCGCCGCCTCGACCTCGTCGAGGATCGTGTCCCTGGCTTCCTGTGCCCGGTCCCCGACGTCGACGAAGATCCCGTACCCGCCGGAGTTGCCGCCCCCGCCGTCCTCGCCCCGGATCGGGTGTTGGTCGAAGTGGCTGGGCGAGAGCGCGTTCACCACCCGCCCCGAGATCCGCAGCAGTTCGCCGACGTAGTTCTGGAACGACTCGGCGGCCGCGCCCTCGAAGATCCCGTCCTCGTCGAGCTTCTTCGCCTGCGACTTGATCGAGTCGAGGGTGGTGTCGAGGTTCTGCGCGATGTTGGGGAATACCTCACCGGCGTGCCGCAGCGTGGGGGGTTCGATGGTCCTGGCGGTCTCGACCAGCCATTCCATCGACGAGTCGGCATAGCTGGTGGACGGCCGGTCGTTCTCGCCGTTCAAACGATCGGACATCGGTGTTCTCCCTCGTGGGGCGTGGGCGGAGGGCGGCGAACGCCACCGGCGGCATCGGGTCCCCCTGCGTTCCCCGAGGCGCGGGGGAACGCGGGGGGCTCGGTGATCTGTCGGTGTGCCCGCCGTGCGGCGCGGGCACTGCTGGGCCTACGCGTCGTGGTCGAGCCTCTCGGCCGGGATCGCGGGCTCCGCCGGGACGAACCGCGGCTCCAACGGGGTCAGCCCGCGCTCGACGGGCAGTGCCGGCGCGTTCATCGGCTCCAACGGGGTGTACGCGCGCTCGACGGGCAGCATCGGCGCGTTCATCGGCTCCACCGGCGCGTACGCGGGCTCCAGCGGGATCGCCGGGATGACCGGTGTGACCGGGATGACCGGCATGACCGGGAACGCCGGAGTCGCCGGGTAACCGTGGTTGACCGGGTAACCGTAGTTGGCGGGGATGCTCTGCGACTCGTAGGTGACCGGCTGCGCCGGGTACCCCCCGTGCTGCGACGGGTAGGTCGGCTGCTGCGTCCCGTACTGGTAGTTCGCTGGGACGTTCTGCGACTCGTAGGTGAGCGGCTGGCCGACGTACCCACCGTTGGGCGCCTGGTAGGTCGGGTCCTGGCCGGGATACCCGCTGTTCGCCGGCGTGTACTGCGACGGCGGGGGCGCGTACCCGTGTTGCTGCCCCGGGTAGGGGTAGTCCGAGGGCATGTACTCGGGATCGCCCGGCACGGGCTCGGGAGGCTGGAGCGCCATGTCGCTCACGAGGCCGTCGATCTGGGAGGTCACCCTGGCGAGCTCGGCGGCGTTGGTCTCGTCGACGTCCTCGAAGAGGCCGGCGATCTCCTCAAGGTTGTCCCCGATGTAGGTGACGACCTTCTTGAGGTCCAGCAGGTGCTGGCGGAGCTCCTCCTTGCGGTTCCCGACGACGTCCTCGAGGAAGTGACCGGCCGCCAGGTTGCCGGGCCGGATCTCGATGGACAGGAGTTCCGACATCATCTCGTCGAAGTTCGGCAGGAGGTTCTTGAGCGCGGCGGCCGCGTTCCGGACCTCGTCCGGGTCCATGGCCGTGTTGGAGTGGGACATGGTTGGCGACTCCAGAGGATCAGTGGCGGTGGACCGCCTCGGAACCGACACGCGGGAAAGCGGAACCCATCAACGGCGGGTTCCGCTTTCCCAGGGCCTCAGAAACCGCCGGCCGACGAGCGGTCCTGACGCTGGAGGCTGTCAGCGGCGCTCTCGATGGAGGTGGCGGCGTTGTTCAACGTCATGTTCGCCGAGTCGAACGCCTGCGTCACCAGCTTCGACTTCGAGCCGTAGGCCGTCGCGGCCTCACCGTCGAAGGAGGCGAGCTGCCGCTGGGTGTCGCTGCGCAGCCCGTCCACCGAAGCCTGGATGCCCCTGGCCGAGTTCCGCATGATGTTGATGCCCTCGGCGATCTTCGGGTAGACGTAGTTGATGTTCTCGCTCATGTCGCTCCGTTCGGAAGACTGGGTCGTGCGAGGGACGTACGGAAGTCAGGAACTCAGAGCATCCCGGCGTACGGGTTGCCCTGGTTCCCGACGTTCATGAGGTCCTGTCCGGACGTCTCGTCGGTGCTCTCGAGCTTGTTCGCGGAGTTCCGCACCTGCTCGGCCATCTCACGGAGCTTCTGCTCGATCCTCGCGAACTCGCCGTCCCACTGCTCGTGAACCCTCTTGAGCGTGTTGATCAGAGCGCCGCTGTTCCCGGAGACCAGCGCCGACACCTCACCCTGAACCCGCTGGCGCTCGCGGTTCAGCGAGTCCGCCTCGCTGTCGTGCCGGCCCGCGGTGGCGCGGAGCTCTGCGGGAGTCAAACGTGTCTGCTGGGACATCTCACCCTCACCGTCGGCATAGGAAAACACGGGACGCATCGACAACCACGGAACCGCGGTTTCACCGATGCTGACAGAAGTAAGCACATCACTGATTCCGAGTGCGTTCCGACCGGAACGCATCCCCCTGGCACTGTCGCAGGGGTATCCCTCAGTTGTCCCCCTCGGACTGGGGCGGCACGGGTTGACGCGGCCGAATGGCCTGTTCCGGATCGAGCACCGGCCCCGTCGGCAGGGCGGCGAGCAGCTCGCCAGGGACGGGCACCGACCGGCTTCCCCCGTACCCGAGGGTCGCCGCCACCTGGGTGGAGGCCAGCGGGTACTTCACCCCGAGGTCGGTGACGAGGTAGTGGGTCCCGCCGTCCACCCCGGGCGCCGGCAGATCCCGCACCAGGACCCCGCTGTTCGGGGGCACGAGAACCCGGTCGGCGCTACCGGCCTCGGTCCCGCGCGCCGGGCTCACCGGTCCGTCGACGGTGTCGCGGTCCACCATGCTCACCGCGATGTCGGGTCCGTCGGTGGAGCCGAGGGTGAAGCGCACGCACGGCCGGACGCTCGCCGATCCGTCCAGGTCGACCAGGGTCGGCGGGGTGTTCGGGTGGTCGGTGCCGGCGATCGGGGCCGAGGAACGCGGCGCTCCGGCGAGGGCTTCCGGACCGATCGCGATCGGGCGGACACCGCCGGCCGGGTAGGCGGTCGCGGTGGCCGGGGAGGCCAGGGCGAGGCTCGCCATCGTCGGGCTCACCGCCGCCAGGCCGTCCCGCCGCAGCACGTAGAACTCGGTGGCGTCGATCACCGGGTTGTCCACCTGGTAGATCTGGCCGACCACGCCAGGGCTGTTCCCGATGGGCGCGGTCGGCTCGCCGATGCCCTCGACCTCGGGAGGACCGAGGTCCGGCCCGGTGGGCAACGCGTTGATCCAGCTGGTGGTGACCCGGAGCGGGGTGACGGTGTCGTACCCGAGAGCGGCGGCGATGGTGCCGTCCGGGAAACGGTACTTGCGGCCCTGCCACACCAGGTGCGTCTGGTCGTCCGGGCCGACGACGAGCAGACCCTCGCCGTCAGCGAGGGTGATGCCACCGGGACCGGCGACCAGCAGGGTGGTGGCGGGGCGGTCCTGGCCGGCCTCGTCGGTGGTGGTGGAGGCGCAGGACAGCCACGGGCCGTCCGTCATGTCCGCCGCCGCCGGCAACGAGTCCGGCGCGTTGGGTATGCCGATGGGCACCCCGCGCGGCACGCCCTCCAACGACCGCTGGGACACCTGCGACACCTGCCCCCGCGCGTCGTTGACGGCGAGCCGGGCCGAGGCGTAGTTCAGGACGGGGTGCAGGAGCCCGTCCAGGTACAGGTACCGGGCGCCGGTCTCCTCCTCGACGATGATCGTGCCGGCGGCCCGCCACGAGTCGTTGCCACTGGGCACGATCAGCCCGTACACCCCGAAGCCCGCGCTGATCAGGGCGGCCAGCAGCACACCGCCGAAGAAGCCGGTGCCGAAGCGGCGGTGCGGCGGGGCCGGTTCGTCGGTTCTGGCCCGCATCAGCGCGGACACCAGCCGGCCCACGACGAAGAAGTAGGCTTGGACCTGGTCGCGCCGCGACTGCACGGCCCCTCCTTGTTCCCGGGTGGACTGCTGATTCGGTGGGCCGTCGCGGCGACCGCGACGGCCGGTGGGGCGGGCGTGCGCTCAGCCCGCGAGCCCCCGCATGATCCCGTACACGTCGAGCATCGCCAACAGCAGTGGCGCCACCGCCGCCGCGCACAACGTCTCCAGGATGTCCACGGTCCGCCCCCAGTAGGGCGGCGGCCGGTAGCCGGGCATCTTCGCGCTACCGGCGAGCAACGCCACGGCGAGGACCATCACGCCGCCGAACACCCAGGCGAGCCGTTCGAGCAGGGCCTGATCGGCGGCGAAGGCGACCACGACGGCGGCCAGGCCATAGCCGCCGGCCGCCAGCAGGGACCACCGGTGGCGACCGGCGTCGAGGTGCCGGGAGCGCAGCACCAGCAGCAGACCCACCACGGCGGCGGTGATCAGCGCCCAACCCGAACCGTTCCAGACCAGCGCCGTCAGCAACGCGGCCTCGATCACCGAGAACACCAGGTACAACGTCGTCATGTACCTGTCGGTGGCCAGGGCGCCGTCGATGACGGACTGGAACGGGGTGGGTTCGATGTCCTCGTTCAGTTCCTCCGGCGCGGTGGGCAGGGTGGGCAGCCCCAGCCGGCCGAGGCGGAAGGACATGCTCGGCACGAAGTTCTGCGCGACGAGGGTCACCACCAGCACGATCCCGGCCGCCCCTGACACGCCGAGGGTGTCACTGCCGGCGAGCAACGCCGTCGCGAGGGTGAACACCGAGAGCACCAGGCCGCCGGTGAAGACCAGCGCGGCGTCGGCGACGCCGACCAGCCCGAGCACCAGGGCCGCCGCGCCGGCCGCCGAGGCGCAGACGGCGCTGACGGTCGCGGTCGTCGAATCGGAGAACACCAGCGGGAACAGCCAGCCGAACCCGGCCGCGTAGCCGAAGCCGGCGACGGCCAGCACGGCGCCGGTCACCGTGTCCCGCACGGACCTGGACACCACGGCGGCGGCGACCAGCAGCACCGCGGCGATCCCGCCCATCACCGAGACCCGGGGCACCACCGGGCCGGGCACCAGGAGGACCAGGAGGCCGAGCAGCAGGGTGGCGCCGGCGAAGCCGAGCAGCATGTTGCGGGTGGCACGGGGTTTCCACCGGTCCCGACGCATCCGGGACTGGTCGGCGACCCCGGCCACGAGGTCGTCGAAGTCGATGGCGGGGAGCCCGTCGGTGCGAGGGCGCAGGTGCACGGTCTCCCCGTCGACCAGGCCGAGTTCTCCGGGGGTGTACTCCTCGTCGAACGGTGGCTGCCCCAACCGCTGGAGCACGAACCCCTCATGTTCGACGGCCTCGTCGGCCAGGTCTCCGCCGGCCTGCCGGAGGATCGCCGGCAGCAGGTCGACCAGGGGGACATCGCTGGGCAACGCCAGATCAACGGCGTTGTCCCCGATCACCAACCGAAGTCGGCAGAGTTGACTTGTGGCATCCTTGGACGCGTCATCCACGTGGTGTTGAGTTCCTCATACCCCGGTTGGCCGGGTTTCCGTTCCCTTGACAAGGCGGAAGCTAGCCACGAATGTCGCAGCATTGCTCCGTTCGTGCGGTACCGCCGGTGTTTTGAGGGTTATCTCTCGCCAAAGGAGACACGGTGAGCACGACGTTGTTCCGCAGGCCCCCGCGCCGGGTCGGTCCGAAGATGCCCGGTGGGGAGCTGGGCCTCCAGGAGCCGCCCACGGTGCCGGAGCCGCAGAGCGGCAACATGGCCACCGTCCTCACCTACCTGCCCATGGCGTTGGGCTCCGGCGCCATGATGCTGATCTTCCTCCAGCCCAACTCCAGCCCGCTGTCCTACATGGCTGGCGGGATGATGGGCATCGCGAGCATCGGCATGCTGGTGGGCCAGCTGGCGAGGACGGCGTCCGAACGCAAACGGCAGATGCACGGAGAGCGGCGGGACTACCTCCGCTACCTCTCGCAGGTGCGCAAACAGGTCCGGGAGAAGTTGGCCGCGCAGCACCGGGCGGCGACCTGGACCCACCCCGATCCGGCGTCCCTCTGGTCGCTGATCCTGAGCTACCGGCTGTGGGAACGGCGCACCGGGCACGACGACTTCGGGGAGGTGCGGCTGGGTCTTGGCTCGCAGCACTCGGCGATGAAGCTGATCCCACCGCAGACCAAACCGGTGGAGGACCTTGAACCGTTGTCCGCGCACGCGTTGCGCCGGTTCCTGCGCGCGTACAGCACGCTCTCCCCGTCGCCGATCGCGGTCTACCTGCGGGGTTTCGCGCGGATCCAACTCCGGGGCGACCAGGCCGCTGGCAGGGACCTGGTGCGGGCGATGTTGGCGCAGCTCGCGGCGTTCCACTCCCCCAACGACCTGACGATCGCGGTCTGCGCGAAGGGCGAGAACCTGCCGGAGTGGGACTGGGTGAAGTGGCTTCCGCACGCCCAGGACCCCGACCGCAGGGACGCGCTGGGGCCGCTGCGGATGGTGGGCCAGGACTTCGCCGAGTTGGAGGAACGGCTCGGGGAGTCCTTCACCGCTCGCACCAAGTTCGAGACCGGCACGATGATCACTGCGGGCGAACCGCTGGTGGTGATCGTGGTCGACGGTGTGGAACCACCGCCCGGTCACCAGAGCGTGGACACCGGTTACCAGAACACGGTGCTCATCGACGTCGGCGGCACACTGCCGTGGCGGCCGAACCGGAGCGTGCTGCACCTGGAGGTGAGCGCGGAGGAGATCGGCCGGGTCAGCTTCGACCGCACCGGCAAGGAGAGCTCCGCGACGCTGTGCGCCCCGGACCGCATGTCGGTCCAGGCGGCGGCCGCGCTGGCCAGGGGCATGGCCCACCAGCGGATGAGCACCAGCAACGACACCAGCGCCCCGCTCAGCGGTGACTACGAGCTGACGACCCTGTTGGGGGTCGGCGACGCCCGGACCTTCGACCCGACCCCGGTCCGGCTGGCCCGCTCCTCCCGCCAGCGTCTCCGGGTCCCCATCGGGGTGGCCGAGGACGGAACGCCGGTGGACCTGGACATCAAGGAGTCGGCCGAGTCCGGGATGGGCCCGCACGGGATGCTGGTCGGCGCCACCGGGTCCGGCAAGAGCGAGCTGCTGCGGACCCTCGTCGCCGCGCTGGCCATCACCCACTCCTCGGAGGAACTGAACTTCGTCCTCGTGGACTTCAAGGGCGGCGCGGCCTTCCTCGGGTTCGACCAGTTACCCCACACGTCGGCCGTCATCACCAACCTCGTCGACGAGCTGGAACTGGTCGACCGGATGGCGGACGCGTTGACCGGGGAGATGACCCGGCGGCAGGAGCTGCTGCGGGCGGCGGGCAACTACGCGTCCCGCCGCGACTACGAACAGGCCCGGCGCAACGGGGTCCCCCTCGAACCGTTGCCGGCCCTGTTCGTCGTGGTCGACGAGTTCAGCGAGATGCTGGTGAGCAAGCCCGACTTCATCGACGTGTTCGCCACCATCGGACGTCTCGGCCGAAGCCTGGGCGTGCACCTGCTGCTGGCCTCCCAGCGCCTGGACGAGGGCCGCATCTCCAAGGTCGAGACGCACCTGTCCTACCGGATCGGTCTGCGCACGTTCTCGGCGATGGAGAGCCGCGCGGTGATCGGCGTGCCCGACGCCTACGAGCTGCCCACCTCCCCTGGCAACGGCTACCTGCGCAGCGACACCCACACCCTGGAGCGGTTCAAGGGCGCCTACGTCTCCGGTGCGTACCGGTCCAGCCGTCGCCAGCACAGCAGGCAGGTCATCGAGGAGCAGTTGCACGCCTTCGAAGCGGGCTACCTGGCACCGAAGGTGCGGACGGAACGGCTGGTCAGCGAGGAGGAACTCGCCGCGGAGCGGGAGGCGGGCGCGAAGCAGGCCGGGCTGAGCGTGCTGGACGTGCTCATCGACCGGTTGCGCGGGCTCGGGCCACGCGCCCACCAGGTGTGGTTGCCGCCGCTGCGCCGCTCCGCCACCCTCGACGAGCTGCTGCCGCCCCTGTTGGAGGAGCCGGGGCGCGGCCTGATGGTGGCCGACCCGTCGCTGGTGCGCCCGCTGAACGCGCCGATGGCGCTGGTCGACCTCCCCGAGCAGCAGCGCCGCGACCTGCTGACCGCCGACCTGTCGGGTTCGGCGGGGCACATGGCCGTGGTGGGCGGGCCGCAGAGCGGGAAGAGCACCGTGCTGCGCACCGTGATCACCGGGCTCAGCCTCATGCACGACGCCACCGAGGTGCAGTTCTACTGCCTGGACTTCGGCGGTGGCACCCTGTCCTCGCTCTCGGGCCTCCCGCACGTGGGTAGCGTGGCGAACCGGCTCGACCGGGACCGGGTCAGCCGCACCGTGATGGAGATGTCGGCGTTGTTGGAACGGCGGGAGCTGCTGTTCCAGGCGAACAACATCGACTCGATCGCCAACTACCGGCGGGCCCGCAGGGAGGGGCGGCTGGTCGAGCAGGACCCCTACGGGGACGTGTTCCTGGTCATCGACGGCTGGTACACCGTCCGGCAGGAGTTCGAGGAGCTGGAGGACCGGCTCGGGGAGATCGCCGCGCGGGGTCTGACCTTCGGCATCCACCTCATGGTGGCCGCGACGCGGTGGGCGGAGATGCGGCCCTGGCTGCGGGACGTGCTCGGCACCCGGTTCGAGCTGCGGCTGGGCGACCCGGTGGACTCCGAGATCGGCGGCAAGATCGCCGCCCAGGTGCCCGCCATCCCCGGACGTGGCATCACGGCGGACGCGATGCACTACCTGACGGCGCTGCCGAGGGTGGACGGCCGGTCCAGCACCGACGACCTGCCCGACGCCGCCCTCGACCTGGTGGACACCTTCGCGATGCCCGGCGTGCCCCAGGCGCCGCCGGTGCGGATGCTGCCGGCGACCGTGTCGGCCCGGGACCTGCCGGGGCCCCAGGCCGACCGGCCGGAGGCCGAGGTGCGGGTGGCGTTGGGCCTGGACGATGTGGACCTGGCCCCGCTGTGGCACGACTTCGACGTCACCCCCCACCTGTTGGTGTTCGGCGACGGCGAGACCGGGAAGACGAACCTCCTCCGCCACATCGCCCGGTCGGTGGCCGCCCACCACCCGGCGGGGGAGGCCCGGATCATGTTCGCCGACTTCCGCCGCGAGCTGTACGACGCGGCACCCCAGGAGCACCAGATCGCCTACTCGGTGACCAGTGACTCGTTCGGGGAGAACGTCGGGCACGTCGCCGAACTGATCAAGAAGCGGTTGCCCGGCCCGGAGATCACGCCGGACCGGCTGTCCAAGCGGGACTGGTGGACCGGTGGCCGGCTGTTCATCCTCGTGGACGACTTCGAGCTCATGGGCGGCGGCTACGGCGGCAGCCCGCTGCAACCGCTGCTGCCGATGCTGCCGCAGGCGGCGGACATCGGCCTGCACGTGATCATCGCCAGGAGCACGGCGGGGGCGAACCGGGCGATGAGTGATCCGGTCGTGCGGCAGATGTGGGAGCTGGGGACCCCGGCGCTGATGTTCTCCTGCCCGAAGGACGAGGGGCGGTTCCTGGGGGACCTGCGGCCGAAGACGCTCCCGGTGGGCCGGGCCCAGCACGTCAACCGCCGGCGGGCGGTCCGCATGGTGCAGACGGCGCTGCTGGACGACCGCGAGCAGGGGTGAGTCCCCGCGCCCGGGGGTCGGTCGACGCTCACCCGCGACGGCCCCCGGGCGTCCGGTCCCGAAGCCCGGTCAGGCTCAGCACGACGAGCCCGGTCCCGAGCACGACCGCGGTCACCAAGACGTGCCTGGAGTCCGGGGGTCGACGCGCCGCCGACGGCGTCGAGCAGCGCGCCCCCGGTCGGAGGCCGGCGGCGCGACTGCCGCGCCGACCGCCGGACGACGTGCCCCACGGGCACCGTGGCCAGCGGCAGCGCCGAGCCCACGGAGGCCCTACCTCCGGGCGAGCGCTTCGGACCGCATCCCGACGACAACCGGTCAGGGCGAAGCGGGAGCTGTCACGTCATGGCCATGTGCACCAGTTCCCACACGTGCCCGTCGGGGTCCTGGAAGCTCCCCCCGTACATCGGGCCATCCTCCATCGGCGGCTTCCAGGGCCGCCCGCCGGCGGCGATCGCCTTCGCCACCAGGTCGTCGACCTGTTCCCGGCTGTCCGCCGACAGGCAGGTCAGCACCTCCGTGGTGGTGGAGGTGTCACTGATCTCGTCGGTGATGAACTGCCGGAACTGCTCCTCCTCCAGCAGCATCACGTAGATGTTCCGCTCGACGACCATCCCGGCGACGGTGTCGTTGGAGAACGTGGGGTCGAAGGAGAAACCCAGCTCGCCGAAGAACCGCTTCGACCGCTCGAGGTCCCTGACCGGCAGGTTCACGAAGATCATTCGCACTGTTCGGCCCTCCACGGGACGAGGGCACGATCGCCGGACCTTCCCGCGGTCCCCGTCCCACTCGACCTCCCGGCTTCACGTCGAGGGGCTGCCTCCACCGTAGGCCCGGTCGCGCGGCACGGACAACGTCGCGCCTCGACCCCTCCAGGGCGGGGCGGGACCGCCCTGATGCGTGGAGGCCGCCACCGGAGCACCGGCGTGGAGCGGCGCTGCCACCAGGGACGCGGGTGGGGCGGGTCCGTAGGCTCCCGGACGGTACGTCCCCACCACCGGCCGCCCGGAGGCCACCGATGCCAGAACGCCACCTCGTCGACGTGCACCTGATCCTGGTGCGCGACGACGAGCTCCTGCTGAGCCTCCGCAGGGACACCGACCCGAGGTTCGACGGCCAGTGGCACCTGCCGGCGGGAAAACTGGAGGCAGGGGAGTCCGTCCTCGCCGGAGCCGCCCGCGAGGCGCGTGAGGAGGTCGGCGTCTCGGTGAGGCAGGACCAGCTGCGGCTGGTCCACACGGCGCACGTCACCGCTCCCGGCGTGGAACCCCGGTTGGGTCTGTTCTTCGAAGCGACCAGGTGGTCGGGAGTTCCGTTCAACAGGGAACCCGAGAAGAGCTCCGGCGTGGCCTGGTTCCGGTTCGACGCCCTGCCGAGCCCGCTGATCGCCTACTCGGCGGTGGGCATCGCGCACTACCGGGCGGGCGTGGCCCTGTCCGTGCTGGGTTGGGACGACACCGAGGTCACGCGTTCCCGACACTGACCACGAAACCCCAGGACCCGCCGGGCGGTGCGGGGACGTGGGGCGGCGGGATCCCGACGTCGTGGCGGATCCAGGTGGGTGCCAGCCGTGCCTCGACCCGGGGCACCGGTCTACCCGCGCGGCCCGCCCGGACCACACCTCACCGCACCAGGAGACCTCCGGCGTGCCACGCGCCTGAGGGCGCCGATCCGCCCCGGGGGTCATCCACCGGCGGCGGGACGGGTTCCTGACCACGCTCGACGGGGTCCGGTGGAGGCCGGCCGTGCCGGTGATCAGCTGGGACGACGCGAAGGACGACGCCCCGGCCCTGCCCACCGTGACCGAGAGCGGGGCCGGCGACGCGCGGGCCTCAGGGCCAGGAGAGCCGCCGATGCCGTGACGGGTGCCGGAGGCGCGGGAGCACCACAGTATGCTGAACGTGTTCAGTGAACTCGTTCAGTCTGGTGGGTCCGATGGGTACGACACGAGATCGACTACGAAGCGCGACGCACGCGAAGGTGCTCGCCGCAGCCGACGCCCTGTTCCTCGAGCAGGGCTTCGCGGCCACCACGGTCCGGGACATCGCCGCGTCGGCGGGCGTGAGCGTCGGCACCGTCATGGCGGTGGGCGACAAGAGCGGGCTCCTCGTCGCCATCTTCGACAGGCTCATCGAACAGGTGCACCTGGCCCGGCGCGGCTCGGTCACCGAGCCGCCATCCGCGACCGGAGTCCCGTGCGCGGCTCGCGTGATGTCGCTCCTGACACCGTTCCTCGACCTCTTCACCACCCGCCCAGGCCTCGCCAGGGCGTACGCCTCGATCCTCGTCGCCGGGAACCACTCCTCCACCGTCTTCACCGAACTGTCCACGACGCTGGTGGATGAGATCCGCGACGTGCTCGAGGCGGGCGGCCGCCCGGGCACACGCGACCCCACCTCGCTGGCGACCGCGATCTACTTCGCCTACGTCGGAACGCTGTTCGGCTGGGCAGCCGGTCCCGACGACGAGGCCACCACGATCAGTGATCGCCTGCGCGACACCATCACCACCATCTGCTCCAGTGAGGACCACTCGTCATGACACTCGTCCCTGCCCTCTGGTGGCTCCCGGCGGCGCTTGCCTCGGTACTCCTCCTGGACGCGGCGCTCTCGATCCGACCGCCGAAGTTCATTCGCGACTGCCTCGACGGGGTGGGCTTCCCCCGGGAGTGGTGGTGGACACTCGTCGTCATCAAGGCACTGGCGAGCGCGGGACTCCTCGTCGGCATCTGGGTACCGGGAGTCGGGGCCACCGCGAACGCCGGAGTGGTGGCCTACTTCCTGTGCGCCTCGTACGCGCACGTCAGAGCCCGTTTCCTACGACAGGAGTTCTGGGTCAACTGCCTGGGGCTGCTCGTCTTCTCCGTGGTGGTGTTCGTGTTCTCGTACGTGGTCTAGCCGCCACGAGCACCGCCGGGTCACGGCGACGCTCCGCCGCCCGACCAGAGTGCGGAGGGCACGCCCCAGGTCCAGCACGGCGGGGCGGTCAGCCGGTGACCGGTGGCCTCGTCGCGCCGCCCACGCCGCTCGAGCGCCGGAGAGCCCGGCGGCGGACGTCGGCCCCCTCGCGGCCGGGTCGCCCGTCCCCGGCCCCCGCACGACCGGGGCCGACGGGCGAACCCCTCGGCGACCCGGCCCCGATCGGGTCCTCCCAACGCCGGTGTCGACACCGGACCGGGGGCGTCCGCTCTCGGCCCCCGCTCAGCGCACCTCGGCGGCGGGGGGCCGGCCGCGCCGGCCGACCGCACCCCCGGCGGGGGTGACGGCCCGGGGGCTCCCCTCCCTGACCGCGCCGTCCGGCTGGTCGCCCCCGTCGGGGTCCGACGGTCCGCCGGCGGGACCGCCCGGGGGCTCGACCGAGGAGTTCGCGCCCGCCTCGTCCGCACCGGCGACGACGGCGACACGGCTCCGGCGCCACCGCCGGCGCCATCCCGGCGGACCGAACACTCCGGCCAGGACACCGACGAACGCGAGGACGGCGGCGGAGGCCACCGTGAGGGTGGCGACGATGCGGGGGATCGGGTCGTCCTCGGGGATCACCGGGTGGGAGATCGTCGGCTGCCGCGCCGGGCTCGGCTGCTCCTCCAGTTCCGAGGGCACCACGGCGGTGACGGCCGCGTACGGGTTCACCACGCCCCAGCCCAGGGCGGGGTCCGGGCGTTCGGCCGGGGGCGGGTCCGCGGTGACCCGGAGCCGGTGGGCGACCTGGCTCGCGGTCAACTCCGGGTACCGCGACCGCACCAGCGCGGCCACCCCGCTGACGAAGGGCGCCGCGTAGCTCGTCCCGCTGCCCTGCCAGTGCCCGGGGCCGCCGGGGCCCAGGCTCACCACGTCGACGCCGGGAGCGACCAGGCTGACGAACTCGCCCGTCTGCGAGAACTCGCCCCGCTCGCCCTGGGCGTCGATCGCGCCCACCGCGAGCACGCCCGGATACGCGGCCGGGTAGGAGGTGGGGTTGCCCTCCTGGGCGTTGTTGGCGGCGGAGGCGACGACGAGCACGTCGGAGGTGGTGGCCCGCTCCACCGCCGCGCGCAGCTCCTCGTTCGGGTAGGTCGTGCTCGCCGAGATGTTGATGACGCCCGCGCCCTCGTCGACCGCCCGGTGGATGGCCTGTGCCATCACCGGCGCGGACCCGTCGTTCTGGCTGTTGGCGTTGCGCAACGGGAGGATGCGCGCACCCGGGGCGATTCCGGCGAACCCGGTGCCCTCCGCGGGCTGGGCGGCGATGATGCCGGCGACGAAGGTCCCGTGCCCGTAGCAGTCGTCGTCGGCCGACCCCCCGCCCCCGTTGACCAGGTCGACGCCAGGCAGCACCACGCCCTCGAGCTGGGGGACGGCGCCGTCGACCCCGGAGTCGATCACCGCCACCGTCACCCCCTCGCCCCGCGTCAGTTCCCAGACGCGCCGGGGCAGCATCCGGCGCTGCGCCCAGGGCACGGACTCCTCGACCATCGCGGGCGGGGGCAGGCAGCCGGAGTCGACGGTGGGTACCGGGGGCACCTCCTGGGCGCTCGCGGTTCCCACGGCGAGCTGCGGGCAGAGCAGCACCGCGACGGCGAGCAGGGCTCCCCTGCGGACACGGGAAGCGCGGGCCCCGGCGTCAGGACGCCTGTTCATCTCAGATCTCCGGTTCGGTGGTACCCGGTCAGTCGGCGGAGCCGGCGGTCGCGGTGGCGGTGGCGGTGGTGGTCGAGGAGGACGAGGGCATGGCCGACCCGGTCAGGCCGAAGGGCGCGGCCCACCGGCCGAACGTCTCCTCCTCGGACAACTCGCGCGGCGTGGCGCGCTGCCGACGGCTCAACGCCCGCCGCAGCCGCGCCAGCACCTGGGCGTCGACCTCGTCCAGACCGATGCCCAGGCTGGTCTCGTTGGCCCGCAGCTCCCTGGCGAGCACGGCGGGCCGGGTGGCGGCCCCGCCCACGACGTCGAGCACCTTGAACCGGCTGTGGGAGAAGAACACCACCTCCTCGGGTAGGCCGCCGGCCCCCAGCATCCCGACCCGGCGGCCGGTGGTGGACCAGATGAGCAGGTCGACGGTGGCGTCGGGGGTGTTCAGGTCGTGCGCCGCCGTGGCGCTGAGGAAACCCGGTTCGTCCAGCACCTCCGCCGGTGGGCACACCTCCCGGAGCCGGTCCCCGTCGTCGGGGAGGTGTGCCTGTTGGAAGGTCGCGCCGCGGTGGACGGGAAGCCGGCGGAGGCCCGAGGTCAGGCAGGCGACGAGATCGCGCCAGCCGCGACCGCCGTCCGATCGCAGGGCCTCGTTCAGGACCCGGCCCCCGTACCCCTCGTGGGCCAGGTACAGGCACACGGCCACGAAGTCGGCCTTCGCGGACTCCCCGCCCGCGCCGCGCAGGACCGGTGACATGGCCAGGGCCGCGTTGACGGTGGCCAACGCGTTCTCGTAGTCCTCGCCGACGAGCCTGGCGAGCGCGGCTCGTTCCGCTTCGGTGCTCCGGTGGTCCGGCGGCACCCACCCGACAGCCGCCTCCCCGTTGGGGTCCTCCTCACCGGTGTCCTCCTCGGACCCCGAACGGTCCCCCTCATCCCCTGGCGCGGGCTCCGGGTCGTCGGTGTCCTCAGTGGACGGCGCGCCCTCCGTTCCGGCCGGTTCGGTGGCAGGGTCCTCGGATTCGGCCCCCGGAGCCGCTGGTTCGCCAACAGGGCCCTCGGTCGCGTCGACGGTCGGGGTTCGCTCGACGGTCGAGGGCTGTTCCGTGGCGGGGCTGGTCTCGCTGGGCGGTGGCTCCTCGGCGTAGAAGGTGAGGTCCCATCGGCCCGGGGTCGAGGACGTCGTCGGGCCGGGCGGTGGGGTGGGGTGGGGGGCCGGCTCGCGGGGAGCCGCCGCCGGAGGTTCCGCAGGGGGCGGTGGGACGTCCCGCGCCTCCGGCGGTGGGTCCGCCGGCCGGTGCCGGCCGGCCGGCGGGGTCGTGAGGTCGGCTGGCTTCGGTTCCGCGACCGTGGCCGGCCGAACGGGGACGAGGGGGACGACGGCGGGTTCGACGGGCGGGGCCGCCTCCACCGGGGCGGGTGGCGCGTCGGCGCCGCCAGCGTCCGCCTCGGGCACCGGGGGCTGGTCCTCCGGAACGGCGGTCGGGTGGGCGATGCCCCCGTCGGCGGGTGGAGCCGGTGGCGCACCGGCGACCGGCGCCGCCCCCGGGTCCTGGTGGTCCTCCCGAGGGCCACCGTGGGCGTCGAGGTGCCCGGGGGACGGGGCTTCGGGCGGGATCGCGGTCTCGTCGGTCGCACCCGTGACGTCGCCCGCCACCTCGGGCCGGGGGTGCTCGTCGATGTCGGCGGGACGCGTCCCCGGCTGGTCGACCGCGCGTGGCTCCGCCTCACCGCCGTCCTCCCGCGCCCCGCCGTCGGGGGTCGCGGCGGCCTCGGAGCCCCCGCCGGCGACGGGGCCGGGGGATTCCGGCGACACCTCCGCCTCGCGGTCCGTGGCCCAGGTCGCGCGGTCGAGGTGAGAGTCGGAGTCGGAGTCGGAGGAAGGGGTGGGGGAAGGGGTGGGGGAAGCCGCCGCGTCGACGGTCGAATGATCCACCGGCCGGGGTTCGGTGGGCGGAAGCGCGGGGAGGTCGGCGGCGGGGCCCACCGAGCGGTCGCCATCCGCCTGCCGCCGGTCGCGCGGCTCGCCTCCGTCCGGGCCGTCCCCGGCGCGGTGAGTGCCGGGAACCCGGTCACGGGCGGCGGTGGTCGCCTCCGTGCCGGGGTGGGCGCCGCGGTCCGGTTCGCCCGCCGCCGGCTCCCGGGTCAGGGCGCGGTCCTGGTCCGCGTCGCCGGCCGGGGCCTCGTCGGCTCGCGCTGGCGGGGTGTCCGCCGGTCCGGCGGCGGGAGGCGTCGAGGGGTCGTCGGCCCCCTCGGGGGTCGACCGCCCCTCGGAGGGGCGGGCCGGGGAAGTGCCTTCGTGGCCGGGGGCGGCGGGCCGCGCGTCCACCCGCACCGGGCCAGCCTCGACGTCCGAGGTGGACGGCTCATCCCGGGTCCCGGTGGGCGTCGGTGTTCCCCCGTGTCGGAGGCGCCGGTCCGTGGCCGGCTCGGTGGCGGCGTCGACCTCGTCGGTGGCGGGAGCGGTGTGCCCGGTGACCGGTTCTCGGGGGTCGACCTCGGGATCACCGGGCCGGGTCGCGCCGTCGCGCGACTCCGTCACCGGCCGGTTCGCGATCCCACCTGGCCGTGGTGCACCGTTCGACACGTGGTCGGTGCCGGGCGGCGGAGCCATCGTCGCGGCCGGCGCCACCGGTCGGTCGTTGCGGGCGGGATGCTCCGGGTCATGCCGCACCCACCACAGGGGGGCCGAGGTCGGCCGGTGGCCGGGGTGCTCGTCATCGACCCCGACGCCGGCGTCGGCCGCTGCCCCGTCGGTCGCCGGCGTCGGCTCGGCGGACCAGGTGGGTTCGGTGGGGGACGGTCGCGGCGGGACGTCGCCGGGACCGTCCTGCTCGGACGGGGGCTCCGCCGGTGCGGTGTCCGTGGCGGCTCGCTCCTCGGACGGGACCGGGTCGCCACCTCCTGCCCGCCCGTCCTCCGGCGCCGTCCAGGCCGCCTCGGAGGTGGCCGCCCCGGTTGGGGCCGAGTCGTCGCGGGACTCCTCCCGGCCGAGGGGGGCGGCGCCGGGATGGGGACTCTCCTCCCGTCCGGCGGATTCCTCGGCGCGAGCTGGCTGCCCGCTGCCGGAGGCTCCGCCCTCGGCGCCGGGCATCCCGCCGTCAGCCTCCTCGGCCTCTGGCGGCGGAGCCGCCCCCAGCTCCGGGGACGTGGTTCCTCGCGGGACGTTCGCCTCGTCGTCCCCGGAGGGGACGACGGCGGGGCGCGGTGTCACCCCTTCCTCCTCCGCGACCGCAGCTCGTGCCGGCGACGCCTCGTCGTCCGGGTGCGGTTCGCCGGCGGGGGTGCCCGGTCCCGACGCCCCGGCAGCGCCCGACGCGTCCTCCTGGTCGGACTCCCCGTCCGCCCACTCGGCGTCCCCGGCGGCCCCGCCATCCGAGGCGGCCCCACCCAGGACGGGCGCTGTCCCCCCCGGCGCGAACCGAGGGGCGGCGGGCGCGCCCACCACGGGCAGCACGACGGTCTGCTCGTTGGCGCCCGGGCAGTCCGTCTCCGCCGGAACCTCCACCTCGGGATCGACGAGGAGATCCGACACCGCCAGCCGTTCCACCACTCGCGGCCTGCCCAGCGGGGGGTGGCAGCGCAGGCTCAGCTGGTCGTGGGCGTCGAGATCCGCGAGGTCGGGCAGGGCGGCTGGGCGCCAGCTGCCGTCGCGGCCACGGATCAGGGAGACGCTGGGCAGCACCACGTCGTGGTCGAGCAGCGCGGCGAGGCGACTCGCCCAGTCGGACAGCGGCCGGACACCGTTGACGGGCACGACGGTC
Source organism: Actinoalloteichus caeruleus (assembly GCF_049311605.1). Classification (NCBI taxonomy): domain Bacteria; kingdom Bacillati; phylum Actinomycetota; class Actinomycetes; order Pseudonocardiales; family Pseudonocardiaceae; genus Actinoalloteichus; species Actinoalloteichus caeruleus. The sequence continues at coordinate 2,783,746 of NZ_CP186005.1, read as the reverse complement.
AGGTACCGCCGCAACCCCGGGGGCAGCCGGTCGACCAGGACGGCCGTCTCCTCCGGGCTGGGCAGTCCACCAGCCAGGTCCAGCACCACCCGGGGCGCGGCGTCCGACAGGCGGACCTGCCGGCCCGCGTGTTCGGGGAGCGGCTGCCCGGAGCGGGACCGGACGTAGAGGCCAGCGGGGATCGGGTCAGCCTGGAGTTCGTCGGTGGTGGTCGGGCCCGGCGGGACGAGCGCCTCCCAGTAGGGGCGGCGCCACCGAACCGCGAACCGGAACGTGGGCTGACGGCCACGGAAGAACCGCCAACCCGACTCGCCGGCGGCGCCTCCCGCGTAGAGGTGTCCACCAGCGACCCACTCCACATCGGCCTCGGGTGCGACGATGTCCACTCGGAACGCGGAGCTGAGCTCGGCGGCCCAGCGGGCGTGAGGCCCCTCGACGTCCCCCAGTTCGGGGACGGCGAGCCACAGCTGGTGGCCGGGCCCCCGCGACTCCGGGAGGCCGAACCGGCAGGCCTCCCACAGCAGCGGCCACAGGTTCCCCGTCCGGAGGACGGACGGGGCCACGACCACGATGGTGTTGTCGGTGACGGCGGGCAGCTCCCGCAGGAACCGCTGTTCCTCCTCGTCCCGGTCTCCTGCCATCCGGATCAGCACGTTCGGTCCGCGTGCTTGGAGGAGGAAGTCACCGTCGGGTTCGGGCCGTGTGCCGGCCCGCTCGTCGTGCGGCGGCTGCATCAGGGCGCGTCTCGATTCTCGGTCTTTCCGCTCACCGGTGCCGGGTCCGTCTCCCAGGTCAGTGGGTCGCCACTCCTCGCGGGCCAGTCTCGGTGATCACCATCGCGCCACCGGGGGCGGTACCCTCGCCTGTGAGCGATCCAGGGGTTTCCCTCACGACACGGGACGTCGATGTTTCGCGTCCGTGAGGGCGTCACGGTTCCACACTGACCATGCGAGGCGAGTCGGCGGATCTTATCACCCGACGGGGTGAGCTGGATCTCGCGACCTCGTCCCCGCGACGAGGGTGAAGCCCGCCGCTCACTAGCGTGAACGGGTGTCCTCGTCCTGTCGCCAGGGCCGCGTCGTCGCAGCTCACCCGGCCGCCGCCTCCCGATCCCACGTGCCGCTCTGGTGGCCCGCCACCACCTTCGGAGGCGGGACCCGCACCCGGCGCGACTCCGCCCGGGCCGGGGTGCCGCGACGCGTGCCCACCACACCGATGTCGCCGTCGAGCGCGGCCGCTCCCGGCCGCCGGCACGCCTCCCCGGACAGGCCCGCGACGAGCGGTGCGGCAGCCGGTCGGCCGCACCGCCACTCCCCGCACCGCCGCGCCCCGCTCCTCCAGCCGCGCGGGGTCGACGCGGCGGACGTGTCGCCCGCCGGACCCGCCGCTGGACCCACCGGCGGGCCGGAGCGAACGGGCGGGTGTTCCTGATGTCCCGCTGGGAGCGCCTGCAGAGCGTCCTGGTGGCGGCGGCCGCCGGCGGTGGCCTCGCGGTGGGCGTGGCCTGGCCCGTGGGCGCCGTGCTGGAGCACCTGGTGCTGCCGGCGCTACTGCTGATGCTCGTCTGCGTCTTCGCGCGACTCGACGCCGCCCAGGTCGGGGCGTTCCGCCGGGCTGGGGCGGTCGTCACGACCAGCCTGGTCCTCAACTTCGTCTGGACACCGCTGCTGGCGTGGGCTCTGGGGTCGGGGCTGCTGGGAGACGCGCCGGACCTGCGGATAGGCCTGTTGCTGCTGCTCGTCACCCCCTGCACCGACTGGTACCTGGTCTTCACCTCACTGGCCCGGGGTCACCTGGGTCTCGCCGCCGCGCTGCTGCCGGTGAACCTCGTGCTCCAACTGGTACTGCTCCCCGTGTACGTGGTGCTGCTGGGCGGGCCGGCCGCCATGGTGGACGCGGGGACCCTGGTCGAGACCGTCCTCGTCGTCCTGGTCGTCCCGCTCGCGTTGGGCCTGGGGCTCCGCTGGGGCACCGGCCGGTGGCGCGGACCGGCGTGGCGCGACCGCGTGCTGGACGGCCCGGCGGGAGCGTTGGTGCTGCCCCTGCTCTGCGTGGCCGTGTTCGCGATGTTCGCCTGGCAGGCGCGCACCGTCGTCGAACACGGGTCCGCGCTGCTCGCCCTGCTGATCCCCCTGCTGGTCTTCTTCGTCGTCACGCCGCTGCTGGCCGTGGGGACCGGACGTGCGCTGCGCCTGCCCGCCGACCAACGGGTGACGTTGACGATGACCATCACGGCCCGCAACTCGCCGATCGCGTTGGCCGTGGCGGTTGCCGCGTTCCCGGACCGCCCGTTGATCGCCGTGGCGCTGGTGGTGGGGCCGCTGCTGGAACTGCCGGTGCTCGCCCTGCTCAGCCAGGTCGTCCGGGTGCGGGAACCAGCTGGTTCGACGGGCTGAGCGGCGGGTGGCGTGGCCAACGCCGCCGGACTGGCCCGTGCGCCGCACGGGTTCCAGGCGCTGGTGCGGCATCCCAGGCCGGGGAGGGAGCGGACGTCGAGATCCGGGAGGCCCCGGGGACGGCGGGGCATGGGAAGCCGTCCCGGGTGGCGGGACGGCGCACTCCCGGCCCACCGCTCTACCGACGAGTTTCCTTCACGCGGGCTGGCGACCGGCCCTGGGCGAGCGGTGAAGCTCCGCGTTGCCGGGGCCTGTTGGCGGCGCGCTTCGTCGCCAGCGGACGCGCCCGGACCCCCACCGCGCCCCGCGCCACACGAGCTCCCGCGCGCCGAGCGGATCGAGGTGCGTTCCGCACAGCACGGAAGTGCCGCACCCGGACCGCTAACCGGAGGGGACGAGCGAGGAGTTCTCGGCGCCACCAACGCCGAACCACCCCGCTGGCGCGTCCTGCGGCGGGGACCGCACGCCAGAGGGCCGCCGCGCCTCCGCCGAACGGCGACAGCACGCCGGTCACTCCCCGGACCGGCCCTGCTCGCGGCGTACGGGCACCCCGTCGTGACCGTCGCCCACGTACCGTCGACACGGCGGCTGATCCACCATCACGACGGTGATCGGCCTGCCCCGGATCAGCTCCCTGATCCCCTCGCGGTCGAACGGGGCAGGGCCGTCACCGCATCGCGTCCGACGGCGGCAGTACGAACCCACCTCCCCGCCGACCCGCCCCGGCGGGAACCGCCATCAACGGGGCTCGTCCTCGCCTGCGCCGTTCGCCGTAGCGCGGCGGACAGCCTCCTGGACAGCTCGCGAGGCACCTCGTCGACTGTCAACACTGCCCGTCCTGGGTCGCGCAGACCCTCGACCTGCCGGTGAGCAGGACGAAGCACCCTTCACACAGGCGGCACCGCGCCCACACCGCCGGCCGGCCAGACGCTCGCTCTCCCTCCCCGGTGTCCCCGGTCACGGCCGTCGGTGCGGTACCAGTAGTCCGCCGGCACCCACCAGGTGCCGGTTGGTCAGCGGCCGACGACGGAACGACCTGCCGAGCGGCATGGGGCCTCGTACGGGGTCGGACGCCGTCGGCGGTAGCCACCCCGCAGGTCGAAGCGGTCGCGTGGAAGACAGGAGCGTGGAATGCCCCTTGGAACAGGACGGTCAGCCCGCCGTCGTCACCTCCCCGCACTGGTCGCTCTCGCCGGCGCGGTCGCCCTGCCCGTGGGCCTCCTCCCCGCTCTCGGCGGCACCGCGACAGCCGGGGCGGAAGCAGCTGAGGCCCCCACCCAGGTGCTCTTCGACGACTTCGACTACACAAGCCACACCGACCCGCGCCTGCGGGAACGCGGCTGGAGCGTGCGGAACTACCCGGGAGGTCCCGGCATCGGCGGTGACACCTGGTCGGCCGCCAACATCAGCTTCCGGTCGGAGGGGGCGGGGGCGGTGTTGCGGCTGGAGGCGACGACCGACGGCACGGTGGCCGGCACCTCCCAGGCGCAGATCAACACCCAACGCCGTTTCCACCACGGCACCTACGCGGCCAGGGTGCGGTTCACCGACACCCCGGTGAGCGGCCCCGACGGCGACCAGGTCCTCCAGACCTTCTACACCATCACTCCCCTGCGCTGGGACTACGACCCGGAGTACGGGGAACTGGACTTCGAGTACCTGCCCAACGGCGGCTGGGGGCAGCCGTCCTCGGCGCTGTTCCTGACCAGCTGGGACACCTACCGGCCCGATCCGTGGGACGCGCGCAACGAGTCGACCGTCCGCCCAGGATCGCTGGAGGGCTGGCACGACCTGGTGGTGCAGGCCGACGGCGGTACCCGGACGATCCGCTACTACCTGGACGGTCAGCTCGTCGCCGAGCACGGCGGCCCGAACTACCCGGCCAGCCGGATGTCGATCGACTTCAACCAATGGTTCATCCCGGAGGGCTTCGTGGGGAGTTCGGCGAGCCGGACCTACGAGCAGGAGGTCGACTGGGTGTACCACGCGAAGGACGAGATCCTCAGCCCCGCCGAGGTGGCCGCGCAGGTAGCGGCCCAACGCGCCGCCGGAATCCCCCACCTGGACACCATCACGGAGTGAGCCCGGTACGCCACGCCAGCCGGAGCACCCAGGGACATACCGCTCCGCCGAGTGCTCCGGCCTGGCTGGGTCCACAGGATGCTCCGGCCTGGTTGAGTTCACAGGCGGAGGCTGCCCACGGCGCGCGAACGGTCACCTCGCAGCGTCACGACACTGTGGTACTCCGCACCGAGGGCGTTCAACGTGGCGGGAACCGGGAATCAGGGACGTTGGGCTCAACGACCGAATGGTGCGGCCGACACCCTGCTGGGCGTCGGCCCCACCGCTCCTCCACTCGCTCAGCTCAGCTCGCCGGCTGGCCAGCCTGGCGGGTGTCCGGGGTGCGGACCCGGCCGAAGAACGCCAGCAGCAGCGCACCGGTCAGGGCCACCACGGCGGCGACCGTGAAGGTGCCCGTCCAGCCGAGGGACGAGTCCACCAGGTACCCGGTGATCATCGGCGCGATGATCGACGCGGTCGTGGCGAACATCTGCATGGCGCCCGACACCGAGCCGTACCGCGAGCCGGGCACCGCCTCACCCACGATGAGCCAGTACTGGGCGCCGGTGAAGTACAGCAGGAACACCACGACCGTCATCAGCGCGACCGCGCTGCCCGTGCCGCTGACCGTGCCGATCGAGCCGAACAGCAGGCCGGTGGCGGCCAGGCAGATCACGACGGTCCAACGCCGGGGGGCCACCGACTTGCCGGTGCGCCGCACCAACCAGTCGGTGAACGCGCCCCCCAGCGCCAGGCCGATGCACCCGCCCACCCAGGGGATGGCGCCGGTGACGGCGAGATCGCTGAGGTCGATGCCCCGCTCGTTCACCAGGTACGTGGGGAACCAGTTGAGGAACGTCCACAGGATCCAGGCGTACCCGAAGAACGCCACCGCCGTCGTCCACACCGCCGGCAGCGTCAGGTAGCGCCACCACGGTTCCGCGTTCGCGTCGGCGTCGGCGTCGTCCTCGGCGGCCGGGGCGGCGTCCTGGCGGATGTGCGCCAGTTCGCCCTTCGACACCCAGGGATGCTGCTCGGGGGTGTCGCGGACGACGACGAACCAGCCGATGGCGAAGAGGACACCCAGGACACCGAAGATGATGAAGGGCAGTCGCCAGTTGCCCTGGGTGGCGTCCATGATCGCCACGACGACCGGGGTGCCGATCGCCCCACCCAACGGGGTGGCGGCGTTGGCGATGCCGACCGCCGTGCCCAGTTCCTTCTTCGGGAACCAGTTGTGCATGACCTTCGCGGTGACCGTGGCCTGCGGCCCTTCACCGGCTCCGAACAGCAACCGGATGATGAGGAGGCTGACGAAGCCGACGCCGGCCGCGGTCAGCGCGGTGAACACCGACCAGGCGATGGCTGCCCACCCCATCACCTTGGCCGGGCCGAACTTGTCGGCCAGCCACCCGCCGATGAAGCCGAACGGCGAGTAGGTGAAGGCGAAGGCGGCCAGGATCCAGCCGAACGCGGCGTTGGAGAAGCCGAACTCGGTGATGATCAGCGGGGCGGCCACGCCGATGACGGCCCGGTCCGCGTAGTTGAGCATCAGGATCATGAAGTTCGAGGCGAGGATCGCGAACCGGGTTCGTGATCTCTTCTCGGTGGAGGCCTCGGTGGAGGTGGGGGCGGTCATGGCGGTTGTCCTTCTGGGTGGCGCGGGCCGCGGGGTTCGTGTGACACGGGCCGGGCGGCGTGGACGAGCGCTGCTGGTCAGAAGTAGCAGCGGGCCACCGAGACGACGGTGTCGTCGTCGGCGGCGATGACCGCGGAGAGCCAGCGGTCGTGGGCGGTGCACGGATGGGAGATGCCCAGGCGCACCAGGTCGGAGGGCCCGAGGTCGGCGTCCGGTGGGACGGTGAGGAAGGCGTGCTGGTCGTTGAGCGCGGTGACCTGCCATCCCGTGGTGGGGCGGGGTGACCCGCCCCGGTGGTCCCTGGCCTCGATGGGGAGTGGGAGCCCTTCGTCGTAGTTCAGCTCCCGTCGGCCGGCTCCGAGGATGACCTGGTCGGGGGTGGGCCTGGTGAGCACCGGTGCCCACACCTCGATGGCGGGGGCGAGCCTGGCCACCTCGGCCGGGTCGGAGCCCGAGCCGTCGAGTGGGGACAGTGCGTGGTAGAGGCCCTGGTCGTGGGTGAGGTAGGCACCGGGCCGGGCGATCACGCGGACGGGGACGTCGGCGGGCCACCCGGTGGCGAGTTCCTCGCCGACCAGGTCGAAGTAGAGGCTGCCGCCAGCGGAGACCACGTATTCGGGGAGCCGGGGGTCGCGGTGCGCGAGGACGGTGTCCATGGCGGCCCGCACCCAGCTGAGGTAGTCGCGCACGGCGCGCAGGCCTTCGCTGCCCCGCGAGTGGCTGACCGACCCCTCGTACCCGGACACGCCGGCCAGGGCGAGCGTGGGGTTGGCGCGCACGGCGTCGATCGTGGCGGCCAGGGTGGCGGTGTCCCGGCAGCCGCCGCGTCCGCCTTCGTGCCCGACCTCCACGAGAACGGGCAGGGGGTTGTTGGGGTCCTGGTCGGCGAGGGCGTCGGCCAGCACGGCGACGCCGGCCGGGGAGTCCACGTAGCAGGAGAAGCGCCGTTCCGGGTCCTCCCCGAGCCACTGGGCCGCCTCGACGGCGAAGGCCCGGTCGACGAGCTGGTTGGCCAGCAGGATGCGGTCGTGACCGGCGGCCATGAACACCCGGGCCTGGAACGGGTTGGCCACGGTGACGCCCCACGCTCCGGCGCGGAGCGCGTAGTCGGCCACCTGCGGGGAGGCGGACGTCTTCAGGTGGGGCGCCAGCGACATGCCCCGGTCGGCGGCGAAGAGGGCCATCAGTTCCGCGTTGTGGCGCAGCGCGGAGTCCCGCAGCACGAGCAGGGGGAAGCCGAAGTCCCCGTCGAAGATCCGGCGTCCGGAGTCACCCAGTTGGGCGAGGGTCTGGTGCGCGGCCGCCGGGGGCAGCCCCTTGAACCGCCAGCCGATCGCGCCGTCGTCGATGAACCCGGGTTCCGGGCGTGCGGGGGTGGTGGGGGTGCGGGTGGTTCCGGTGTTGTCCGTCATCGTGCCTGCGCTCCCTTTGTGTCGAGGACCGGGCTGCGGAGCAGCTCTCCCACCACCTTGCGGGCAGCGTGGAGTTCGTCCAAGGGCACGAACTCCGCCGGCGTGTGCGCCTGGGCGATCGCGCCGGGACCGAAGACGACGCAGGGCACGCCGTCGAGGGCGATCTTGGACGCGTCGGTGCCGTGTCCCACGCCCTTGGCCTCCGGGTTGTGCCCTGCCCCGGCCAGCACGGACGCGACGGAGCGGACGAACGGGTCCTCGGGGTCTGTTTCCAGGGCGTAGTCGACGATGTGGGGTTCGGCGACGTCGACGCCCTCGGGCCAGCGGCGGAGGAGTTCGTCGCGGAGTTCTCCCCACACCTGGTGGGGGTCCTCGCCGGCGACGGTGCGGCGGTCGATGGTCAGGGTGGTGCTCTCGGGCAGGACGTTGGGGCCGGAACCGCCGTCGATCATGGTGACGGCGAGGGAGGGCGGTCCCACCAGGGGACGGGCCTTGGCGTCGAGGGCCGGGGCGTACTCGTCGGCGAGGTAGTCCACGATGCGGGCGGCGGTGGTGATCGGGTTGGTCTTGCCCCACGGTTCGGAACTGTGTCCGCCGGGCCCGCGAGCGGTGATCCGGCAGCGCATGCAGCCCTTGTGGGCGGTGACCATGCGCAGCGAGGTGGGTTCGCCGATGACGGCGCCGACCGGGTTGATGCCCTGGTCTCGCAGTGCGAGGACGCCCCGGTAGATGTGTTCCTCGTCGACGACGCCGGCGAGGGTGACGGTGTGGGGTCGGGGGCCGCCGGCGGCGAGTTCTGCCATGGCGGTGAGGAACACCGCGAGGGGCCCCTTGGCGTCGCAGGAGCCCCGTCCGTAGAGGAGGCCGTCGCGGATGGTGGGTTCGAACGGGGGCACGGTCATGCCCTCGGTCTCGACGGTGTCGAGGTGGGTCTCCAGCAGGATCGTGTCCGCGCTGTCGCCGGGGACGGTGACGACGACGTTGTACCGGCCGTCGAGGACCTCGTGGAGGTCGGCGGTCATGCCGTGCCGTCGGGCCCAGTCGGCGACGAACTCGGCGAGCGGTGTTTCGGCGGGTTCGGCGCGTCCCCTCGGGTTGACGCTGGGGATGCGGATCAGCTGCGACACGAGGTCGACGACGTCAGTCATGGCTCCTCCTGGTCCGCCGCCGGGAACACGGCGGTGTGTTGGTGGTGCGGGCGGTTCGGGGGTTGGCTGGTCGGGGACGGCGCGGTGTCGGGTGGGGTCGGTCAGGCGACCGCCTCGGGGGTCGGGTGGTCCGGCGTCGCGGGTCGAGCGCGGAGCGCCCGGACGAACTCGGCGGCGCGGCGGGTGAGGGCGGGCCAGTCGCCGGCGGCGATGGCCTCGGCGGGGGCGACGTCGGTGCCGGCGGCGACGGCGAACGCGCCGGCTGCCAGGTACGCGGCGGCGTCGCGCGCGGTGACACCCCCGGAGGGCACCAGCGGGGTGGTGGGCAGGGGGCCGGCGAGGTCGCGGAGGTAGCGGGGGCCGAGCCGGTTCGCGGGGAAGACCTTGACGGCGGCGGCTCCGAGGTCCTGGGCGGTGAGCACCTCGCTGGGGGTGAGCGCGCCGAGCAGGACGGGGAGGCCGAGGTCGTGGGCCGCCTCGGCGACCTCGGGCTGGAGGCCCGGGGTGACGAGGAAGCGGGCTCCGGCGTCGGCGGCGGCCCTGGCCTGGTCCGCGGTGCGGACGGTGCCGGCCCCGACGATGGCCCCGGTCTCCGCCGAGGTGTCCGAGGCGCGGCGGAGGTGGCGGGGCAGGTCGGGGGTGGTGAAGGTGAACTCGACGATGCGCAGGCCGCCGGCGGTGAGTGCCGCCGTGAGCTCGGCGGCGTCCGGGAGAGTGCTGGCTCGGACGACGACGAGGGCGCGGTCAGTCGCGAGGGCTTCCACGGCGGGGTGGGCCTCGGGTGGTGACGAGCCCGGGGAGACGCGGGGTTCCCTGGCGGTCATCGTGTTGCTCCTTGTGCTGGCGAGCCACCGGTGGTCGGCCGGGTGACGGCGATGTCGGGGTGTTGGCCGGGTGGTGGCGCGGTCGCCGTGGGTTCCGTCGAGAGCCGGGAACGACCCCACCACCTGCATTGCGTCATACGCAACGCTTATTGCGTATTTCGATTGGGAGGTTGTAGCATTCGACCGCGCCGGGGTCAATGGCGGACCACGGCACCCGGACTGGCCGGGACGGACCAGGAACACGCCGCCACCTGGCGGTAGCACGCACGACCGGCCGCAGCACCGCGCCGACCTCGACCAAGGAGCGTTCATGCCCCTGCCAGCCCAGCGCCCGCCGCGAGCCGTGTGCGTCGGCGAGTCGATGGTGGTGCTGGTGCCGCACCGGACCGGACCGCTGGAACACGCCGAGGAGTTCCGGCGCTATGCCGGCGGCGCCGAGTCGAACGTGGCCGGTGCGCTCGCCGGACTCGGCGTCGACACCTCCTGGGTGTCCCGCCTGGGCGACGACGGCTTCGGTCGGTACCTGCGGGCGGACATCGCCGACCGCGGGGTGGACGTTTCCGCCGTCGAGATCGACCCGCTCCGCCCGACCGGCCTCTACGTCAAGGAGACCGGCGACGGAACCGGGGACCTCCCCGCCGGACGCAGCCGCATGCACTACTACCGTGCCGCGTCAGCGGCCTCCGCGATGTCCCCGGACCTGGTCTCCGGCGGGCCGGCGCGCGACCTGCTGGACCGGGCCGACCTGGTCCACGTCACCGGCATCACCGCCGGGATCTCCGACTCCGCCACCGACCTGCTGTGGCACCTGCTCTCCAGGCCCAGGCCGTCCACCACCGTCAGCTTCGACCTGAACTGGCGCCCCGGCCTCTGGCACGGACGCGACCCCGCCGTGCTCGGACGCCTCTGCGCGCTCGCCGACGTCGTCCTCCTCGGAGCCGACGAGGCCGCCGAGGTGCTGGGCAGCTCGTCCCCCGCCCGCCTCCGCGAACTCCTCCCGAACCCCGACATGCTGGTCGTCAAGAACGACGCGCACGACGCGATCGCCGTGGACCGGACCGGCGCCGAGGTCGTCGTGCCCGCCCTCGACGTCGAGGTGGTGGAACCCGTGGGAGCGGGTGACGCCTTCGCCGCCGGCTACCTCGCCGGCACCCTCCGGGACCTGCCGGTGGCGCACCGCCTCCGCCTCGGGCACCTGTGCGCCGCCCGCGCGTTGGCCGTGCCCGGCGACCACGGCGTTCCCCCCTCCCCCGCGACCATCACCGCGCTCCTGGCCCGCACCGATGACGAATGGGCGCGGACCAGGGTGAGCCGGCTGGGCGTCGACACCCCGCCGGTAGCGTCGTGACGGCGGAACCAGGAGGCGGGCGACGAACGCGTCGACCACGCCCGGACCAGGAGGTGGGAGCGTGAGCCAGAGTCTGGCCAGGGCGCTGAGCATTCTGATCGACCTCGGCGAACGGGAGCAGTCGCTGGACGACCTCGCTGAACGGTTGGGCGTGCACAAGACGACCGTGTTGCGGCTGCTGCGGACCCTGGAGAGCGAACGCTTCGTCTTCCGCGACGACGCCCACCGGTACCACCTCGGATCCCGGCTCTTCGCGCTGTCCAGCCTCGCCCTCGAGCAACGGGAGGTGCGGAACATCGCCTCCCCCCACCTCGCAGAGCTGAACCAGCGCACCGGGCAGACCGTGCACCTCGCCGTCTACGAGGCGGGCGAGGTCATCTACGTCGACAAGTACGACTCCCGCCACCCGGTGCGGATGTACTCGAGGATCGGCCTGCGCGCCCCCCTGAACTGCGCCGCCGTGTCCAAGGTGCTGCTCGCCGACATGCCGCCCGCGAAACGGCGCGGGGTCGTCGACGGCATCGACTTCGTCCGGTTCACCGACCAGACCATCACCGACGCCCCCACCCTGCTGGCCGAGCTCGACCGGGTCGCCGACCAGGGATACGCGGTGGACCAGGCCGAACACGAGTCGTTCATCAACTGCGTCGGCGCGCCCGTACGGGACGCCAGCGGTCGGGTGGCCGCCGCGGTGTCCGTGTCCGTGCCCACCGTCGTGCTCAGCTACGAACAGGTCCTGGAACTCCTCCCGGACCTGCTGTCCACCGCCGCCGCGATCTCCCGCGACTGCGGGTACGGCGGCACCGCACCGCCGAGATCCACCTCGGCCCGTTGAGAGAGGGGTCAGCTCGATGGCTGCCCAGAGCAAGACCGCGATCCGCACCGACGCCGCCCCGGCCCCCGCGCACACCTTTTCCCAGGGGGTCCGCAAGGGACCGCTGCTCCAGGTGTCCGGTCAGGGCCCGGTCGACCCGACCAGCAACGAGTACGTCTTCCATGGTGACGTCCACGCGCAGACGATCCGCACCCTGGAGAACGTGGCGGCCATCCTCGCGGCGGGCGGCGCGAGCTTCGAGGACGTCATCATGCTGCGCGTCTACCTCACCACCCGCGACGACTTCGCCACCATGAACGAGGCGTACGGCGAGTTCGTCACCGCCCGGGTGCCCAGTGGCGTGCTGCCCGCGCGGACGACCGTGTTCACCGGCCTGCCCCGCGAGGAGATGCTCGTGGAGATCGACGCCCTCGCCGTCGTCAACGACTGACTCCCCGCCCCACCCGGGTGTTGGCCAGTCCGCGCTCCGTTCGCGTCAGCGCGCCAGCACCCGGGCCGAGGCGCCCTCCCCCGGCATCCCCGAAGACGCCGACCGGCGGCAACCAGAAACCCGCGGTTCGACAGCACCGTCCTCACACGACACTGTCAGGAGTCGTGCTCCTCCGGTGGTGCGCACATCCCCGCACTCCACACCAGTGACCAACCCCCGTGTCGTTGACCACAGCCTCGCGCTGATCGATTAAGCCACGAGGTGGGCACGGCACGACGGGATCGCAGGACGCAGCACCTGGCTCACCCGCGAACTCGACGCAACCCCCGCCCGCACTCGGCGGGACGATCGCGGCGTTCACCCCCGCCGCGGCCGCGGCCGCGTCACCCCCAATGCGGACAGCGCCGAGGCCATGTCCACCAAGCTGGATGCCATCGCGGACCGCGCCGAACGCAGGCTGACGCTCTTCGAGGACCTCGAGCGGGTAGCTCTGGGGTCGAGTGACGTCCGCCCCGCCAGGACGATGGAACGGCAGGACCGCGCTGCGGCCGCCGGCACCCCCTCGCCAGGAAAAAACTCGTGCTCCACGTGCGGTCGCTTCGCGAGGTCGCCGCCGCGGTACGGGCCTGCGCGCACTCGACGGTCGGGACGGACGAGGAGAACGCCGCGGTCCCGAACCAGAAGGGAGACCAACCGGCATGGGAGCCTCCAGACGCTGCGGCCGGGTCCTGGTAGGTCCACTGCTGGCGGCGCTCGTCACGATCAGCGGCTGCGTCCGGGAGTCGGCCGGTCACGCCACCCCCACCACCAACGGCGACCAGTCGGGGACGTCCGAAACGGACGCCTCCGCGACGGGCGGGGCGTCCACACCGAGCAGCGGAACTGGTTCCTCCTCGGCAAGCGCAACCCTGGGAGGTCTGGACCCCTGCGAACTCCTCGACGACGAGCTCACCTCGGTCGGAATCGACCCGGCGACCGGAGAACGGAACTCGATCGGCATCAACCACGCCCGCGCGTACGGGCAACTGGACCCGTCAGCCCCCGTGTACTGCTTCAGCTGAACACGTTCCTCGAGGTCGACGAGCAGAACTACGGGGACGAGGAGGTGGAGGAGATCGAGGCGGACGGCGCCGCGCGCTGCGATTGAAGGACGACACCTTTCGCGAGATCGTCCTGAACAGCGCACTCCCCTAGGCCTCCATGATCGTGACGGACATGCTCAGTTCTACAGATCCTCACCGCCCCGGAGGGCCGGTGCAACGGCGCTAGGTGTCCCAGAGGGCGCACCGGTTCAGGCGTTGCGATCCTCACCGGCCCCGGAGGGCCGGTGCAACCCCGATCGTCAGCCCCCAGACACCCCCAGACATGCGAGTTGCGATCCTCACCGGCCCCAGAGGGCCGGTGCAACGCGTGGGTGTGCACCGTGCTCGCCGCGTTCGCGGTGATGTTGCGATCCTCACCGGCCCCGGAGGGCCGGTGCAACCCGGGTGTCGACTTGACCTTGGCCAGCACTGGTACCAGTTGCGATCCTCACCGGCCCTGGAGGGCCGGTGCAACGCTGCCGGGTCCTGCCCGGCCGGCCACGCCCCGTGTGTTGCGATCCTCACCGGCCCTGGAGGGCCGGTGCAACGGGGAGGTCGTTCGCGTGACCGGGATCGAGGGCGGAGTTGCGATCCTCACCGGCCCTGGAGGGCCGGTGCAACGCGGGTCTACCGGAAGGAGATTCGCCCGGCGCTGAACGTTGCGATCCTCACCGGCCCTGGAGGGCCGGTGCAACACGACGATCCCGTTCACCTCGGCGACCCAGGCGGCTAGTTGCGATCCTCACCGGCCCTGGAGGGCCGGTGCAACTGTACGATGGGCCAGTAGGGGCTACTGGCCGGGCGGAGTTGCGATCCTCACCGGCCCTGGAGGGCCGGTGCAACGCTGCGCGAGCAGCGGGTTTCCAGTCTAGAGGCGACACCACGGCCACCATGAGACAGACATATCGGACAACACGCCCGGGATTCGCTTAGGAGAGCACCGGTGTGTCGCGTGACGCTTCCGATCCGCGCTCGAGGGAGGCCGCTGATCGGATGCCGTTGCACCGAGCGCACGGCTGCGGGGACACCGCTACCGAAGGACACCGGTTGATGTTACCGCCGCCCCGGCATGGACCTCCCGAGCACAGCGCCCCGTGAGCGCCGGGGCCCCTCCTCCGCACCGTCGCCCCTGCCCCGCACCTGGTGGCCACCCGGCGCGCGCAGGCCCTGGCGCACCGCCCGGCGCGCATGCGGGGCGGGCCTGGGTGGACCTCGGCCCGGCCCACCGGAGTGGTGGACCGGGCCGACGGGCCGTGTCCCCGCGCGGGCGTTCGGGGACACGGGTGGTGTTGCGGTGCGCCGCCCGGCTGGTCACGGCGACGCACCGCAGGTCAGGGGTGGTCAGCTCTTCGTGGCGAGTGCCCGCAGGAAGAAGCCCACGTTCGCGGGCCGCTCGGCCAGCCTGCGCATGAAGTAGCCGTACCACTCGTCGCCGTAGGGCAGGTACACGCGCATGGTGTTGCCCTCCCCCGCCAGCCTGAGCTGTTCCTCGGGACGGATCCCGTAGAGCATCTGGTACTCGTAGCTGTCCCGCGCCCGGTTGTTGTCCCCGGCCAGCCTGGCCGTGATGGCGACGAGCCTGGGGTCGTGGGTGGCCACCATCGGGTAGCCCTCCCCCGACATCAGGACGTCGAGGCACCGCACGTAGGCCCGGTCCACCTCGTGCCGCGACTGGAACGCCACCGAGGACGGCTCCTTGTAGGCGCCCTTGCACAACCGGACCCGGCTGCCGGGGCCGGAGAGGTCCCGGCAGTCGGCCTCGGTGCGCCGCAGGTACGCCTGGAGCACCGCCCCGACCCACGGCCAGTCCGTCCGGAGTTCGCGGAGGACCTCGAGGGTGGAGTCGGTGGTGGTGTGGTCCTCCATGTCGAGGGTGACCGTGGTCCCGGCGGCAGCGGCGGCCTCGCACACCCGGCGGGCGTTGTCGAGGGCGATCCGCTGACCGTCCGATCCCAGGAACTGGCCGACGGCGGACAGCTTGAGCGACACCTCGGCCGCCTGGGCCAGGTTCGCCGTCCGCAGCCGGTCCAGCAGTCGCACGTAGGCGTCGACCGTCGCGTCCGCCTGCTCCCGGTCCGTGGTGTCCTCGCCGAGGTGGTCGAGGGTGATGCGCAACCCGTCGTCGGCCAACGCCGTGGTGGCGGTGATGGCGTCGTCGAGGGTGTCGCCGGCGACGAAGCGCCGGACCACGTACCTGGTCGCCGGGGTCCGTTCGACGACGGTTCTGGCGAGCGGCGAGCGGCCCGCCGCGAGCAGGATGGATCGCAACATGGGGTTTCTCCTCACGCGGTGATGCTCAGCCCTGGTGCGGGTAGCCGCTCGACGTCGGCGGCACCAGCGTCTCCTTGAGGGAGCGGGGGCTGGTCCAGCGCAGCAGGTTCAGCACGGAGCCGGCCTTGTCGTTGGTGCCCGAGGCCCGGGCCCCGCCGAAGGGCTGCTGGCCGACGACGGCGCCGGTGGGCTTGTCGTTGACGTAGAAGTTGCCGGCGGCGAAGCGCAGCTGCTCGCTGGCGTAGGCGATGGCGGACCGGTCCTGGGCGATGACGGCCCCGGTGAGCGCGTAGGGGGACACGCTCTCCATCTGGCGGACGACCTTCTCGAAGTCGGCGTCGTCGTAGACGTGCACGGCGAGCACCGGCCCGAAGTACTCGTCGCGGAACACCTCGTGCTCGGGGTCGGTGCCGACGAGGACGGTCGGCCGCACGAAGTAGCCCTCGCTGTCGTCGGCGGTGCCGCCGGCGATGACCTCGAGCGTCGGGTCGGTGCGGGCCATGTCCAGCACCCGGGACAGCTTGGCGAAGGAACGGTCGTCGATGACGGCGCCCATGAAGTTGGACAGGTCGGTGACGTCACCCATGGTGAGGCCCTCGACCTCCGCGACGAGGTCGTCGCGGAGCCGGGTCCACAGCGAGCGGGGGATGTAGGCGCGGGAGGCGGCGGAGCACTTCTGGCCCTGGAACTCGAAGGCTCCCCGGACGAGGGCGGTGCGGAGGGTGTCGACGTCGGCGGAGGGGTGGGCGAGGACGAAGTCCTTGCCGCCGGTCTCGCCGACGATCCTCGGGTAGCCGCGGTAGTTGGCGATGTTGGCGCCGACCGCGCCCCACAGGTGCTGGAAGGTGGCGGTGGAGCCGGTGAAGTGGATGCCGGCCAGGTCGGGCTGGGCGAGGGCCACCTCGGAGACGTCCAGGCCGTCACCGGTGACGAGGTTGATGACGCCCGGCGGGAGACCGGCCGCCTCCAGCAACCGCATGGTGAGGTGCGCGGCGAAGCTCTGGGTGGGCGCGGGCTTCCACACGACCGTGTTGCCCATCAGGGCGGGGGCGGTGGGGAGGTTGCCGGCGATGGCGGTGAAGTTGAAGGGCGTGATCGCGTAGACGAAGCCCTCCAGCGGCCGGTGGTCCATCCGGTTCCACACGCCGGCGGAGCTGCGGGGCTGCTCGGTGAGGATGTCCCGGCCGTACTGGACGTTGAAGCGCCAGAAGTCGGCGAGCTCGCAGGCGGAGTCGATCTCGGCCTGGATGGCGGTCTTCGACTGGCCGAGCATGGTGGCGGCGTTGAGGGTGGAACGCCAGGGGCCGCTGAGCAGGTCGGCGGCGCGCAGCAGCACGGCGGCGCGGTCGTCGTAGCTGAGGGCGCGCCAGCCGGGGGCGGCCTGGCGGGCGGCCTCGACGGCGTCGGTGGCGTCCTGCTGGGTGGCGTTGCCGAGGGTGCCGAGCACGTGGCGGTGGTTGTGCGGCTGCACGACGTCGATCCGCCGGCCACCGCCCATCCGCTGTTCACCGCCGATGGTGAGCGTCAGCTCGCGGGGCTCGGCGGCCAGCTCGGTCAGCTTCGCCTGCAGCTCCGCGCGCTCGGGGGTGCCCGGCGCGTAGGAGAGGACAGGTTCGTTCTGCGGCGTCGGAACGTTGGTGACGGCGTCCACAGGACGGCTCCTTCCGGCGGTGGGTGGATCGATGTGACGGACCTTAGGCCCGGGGCAGCGCGGAAGGCTTGGCCGACTGGCTAGTGTTCGTGGTGGAAGTTTGTTCGATCGAACGAAAGGGGCGGGTGTGACGGTGCGGGGTGTGTCCGCCGCCGGGGCGCCGGGGGCGTCGCTGCGGCAGCTGCTGCTGGCCTTGGACGACCCGTTGGTGGAGCTGGTGGCCGCTCCCGCTGGGTTGGACGTGGTGATCGGTGAGGTGGTGATCCTGGATCCGGAGGACGCCCCGGACACCCAGCGGGGGGATCTGATCCTGTTGATCGGGGCGCGGGACGCCTCGGCTCTGCCGGCGGTGCGGGCGGCGGCGCGACGGGGGGCGGCGGCGGTGGCGGTGAAGGTGACGTCGTCGGGGGCGTCGGACGCGTTGCGGGCGGCGGCGGTCGACGCGGGGGTGGCGTTGCTGGCGGTGCGCCCGGCTGCCCGGTGGGAGCAGGTGGAGTCCCTGGCGAGCGGGGTGGTGAGCCGGGCGCGGGTCAGCGCGGACGCCGACGAGGGCGAGGTGTTGGGTGACCTGTTCTCGACGGCGCAGACGGTCGCTCACCTGACGGGCGGCATCGTGAGCATCGAGGACACGGCGGCGCGGGTGTTGGCCTATTCGCGGTCCTCCGGTGAGGTGGACGAGTTGCGGAGGTTGTCGATCCTGGGGCGCCAGGGGCCGGAGCCGTACCTGGAGATGCTGCGCGAGTGGGGCGTGTACCAGCGGTTGCGGTCGGGGGAGGACGTGGTGCGGATCGACGAACGCCCGGACCTGGGGATTCGGCGGCGGATCGCGGTGGGGGTGCACGCGGGTGGGCGGCCGTTGGGCGCGATCTGGGTGCAGGAGGGTGACGAGCCGTTGACCGAGCACGCGGAGCGGTCCTTGTTGGGGGCGGCGCGGGTGACCGCCCTGCAGCTGGTGCGGCACCGCAACGAGCCCTCGGCCGGGTTGCGGCTGCGGGAGAACCTGCTGGCCGGGTTGTTGAACGGGCGCCTGGACCCGTCTGCTGCCGCCGGGCAGTTGGGGGTGGATTCCCGGCGTCCGGCGGCGGTGGTCGCGTTCGCCTCGCGGGTGGAGTCGCCGGGGGCGGTGGTGGACCGGCCCGAGCTGGAGTTGCGCCGGGACCAGTTGGGGAACGTGATCTCGATGCATGCCGCCGCGTTCCGGCGTGGGGCGCTGGTCAGCCAGTTGGGTACGCGCACCTACGCGTTGCTCCCGGAGCTGAGCGGTTCCGGGGAGGCGGCGGTGGTGGGGTTGGCGCGGGAGATCATCTCGGCGTCGCGGGGTATCGGATTGGTGGTGCGGGCCGCGGTGGGGTCGGTGGTGCCGGAGTTGGGGGGTGCCGCGGACTCGCGTCGGCAGGCGGATCGGGTGTTGGACGCGATGGCCGGGGACACGGCGGCGCGGGTGGCGACGATCGCGGACTGGCGGGCGGAGGTGCTGGTCAGCGAGACGGTGGACCTGCTGGCCGAGCACCCGGCGATTCGGGACCCGAGGGTGACGGCGCTGCGCCGGCACGACGAGAGGAACAACGGCTCGTTGGTGGGGTCGGTGGTGGCCTACCTGGAGTCGTTCGGGGATGTCCGGGCGGCGGCGCGGCGGCTGCACGTGCACCCGAACACGCTGCGGTACCGGATTCGGCGGGCGGAGGAGGTGAGCGGTCTCGACCTGGGAGACGCGCGGCAACGCCTGTTCACGGAGCTCCAGTTGCGGTTGCGCGAGTGAGCCGGCGGTGGTTCCGGAGGGGGCATCCGGCTGTCGCGCCTCGTCCTGGTGTCGGGGCACACCCCGGCTGGCGAATGGCAGCGGATGTGGGTGGTGGCGGGGCCGGGCGGTTCGGCCGGCCAACCCGCCCGACGGCTATTCCGGCCGTTTCGAGGTGACGTGGTGGCGGGACGTCCGGGTGCTCGTCGACCAGGGGCGGTGATGGCGCGCGTCCAGCTGGTCGGAGAGGCGGTCACCGGGCGAGGACTGGAGGGGACCGGGGGACTCCCGGTCTCCGGGCGGGGACCCCAATCGCCTACGACAGCGCTCCGCCCCGGCACCCGTTCAGGGCACCGGGGCGGGCGCGACGCGTGACGGCGAGCGGTTCACTCGGCCTTGCTGGACTCGGCGACGGAGCGCCGCACCTCGTCCATGTCCAGTTCCCGCGCCTGCCGGATCACGTCCTCCAACGCCGCCTCCGGGAGGGCGCCGGGCTGGGAGAAGACCAGCACGTTGTCCCGGATGATGGCCAGGGTGGGGATGGAACGGATCTCGAACGCCCCGGCCAGCTCCTGCTGGGCCTCGGTGTCGACCTTGCCGAACACCAGGTCGGGGTTCTTGTCGGCGACGCGGTCGTAGACGGGCGCGAACTGGCGGCAGGGGCCGCACCAGGACGCCCAGAAGTCGACCAGAACGAAGTCGTTCTCGGACACGACCTCGTTGAAGTTCTCCTTGGTCAGTTCGACCGTGTTGCTCATGGATTGCCTGCTTCCTGGGGTTGGGAGTGCCGGCACTGGTGACCAACACGATGCCCCGGCCGGGTATTCCTCGGCTCCGGGAGGGGCCGTTCACCTCGGGGAACTGGGTCGAACGCTCCGGGCCACCCACCCCCCGGGCCGGTCGGGCGGCGTTCTCGGCCAGGATCGGGACCGCCGCGCCGGGAGCGCCTGCCCGGCCCGGCCCCCGAGCCGGTCACGGTGAGGCGGGAGGTCCGAGGTGCGTTCCCGCCCGTGCTGGGTAGCCCCACGAGAGCGGGTTCCCCTCCGGGGCGGACCCGCGCGGCCGACCGGCCACCCCAGGAACCGCGCGTCCCGCGGTTCTCCACCGAACAGGAGAGGACGTCCTCGCCGTGACCACCGTTCCCACGCTCACCCTGAACAACGGCGTCGCCATGCCCCAGCTCGGCTTCGGCGTGTACCAGGTTCCGGACGAGGAGGCGACCGCGACGGTGCGGGCGGCGCTGGACGCCGGGTACCGCAGCATCGACACGGCGGCGCTCTACCAGAACGAGGTCGGGACCGGCCGGGCGCTGGCCGAGTCGGGAATCCCCCGGGAGGAACTGTTCGTCACCACGAAGCTGTGGAACACCGACCAGGGTTACGACGCCACCCTGCGTGCCTTCGACGCCTCGTTGGAACGCCTGGGCCTGGACCAGGTCGACCTGTACCTCATCCACTGGCCGGCGCCCAAGCTCGACCGGTACGTGGACACGTGGCGGGCCTTCGAGCGGATCTACTCCGAGGACCGCACCAGGGCCATCGGCGTGTCCAACTTCCAACCCGCGCACCTGGCCCGGCTGTTCGAGGCCAGTGGGATCGTGCCGGCGGTCAACCAGGTCGAACTGCACCCCCGCCTCCAGCAGTTGGCGGTACGGGAGTTCGACGCGTCCAACGGGATCGCCACCGAGGCCTGGGGGCCGCTGAGCCAGGGCAAGGGCGGTCTACTGGAGGATCCGACGCTGACCCAGCTCGCCGCCAAACACGGCCGCACTCCGGCCCAGATCGTGCTGCGCTGGCACATCCAGCTGGGCAACGTGGTGATCCCGAAGTCGTCGACCCCGTCTCGGATGCGGGAGAACATCGACGTGTTCGACTTCCAGCTCGACGCGGACGACATGGACTCCATCGCCGGGATGGAGACCGGCGCCCGAGGGGGTCCCGACCCGGACGTGCTGTCCTGAGCCTTCCCCGACCACCCGTCGATCCCTCGGGACGGGCGGGTCAGGGCCGGGCGCCGCCGTGGACGCCTGGCCGGACCGGACGGCGGTGGGCCCGCACCGGCGAGCGGCTGTGGCGGCGAGCGCACGACGAGGAGCGGAGTTCCCGCGTGTCCTGGTGGGCCCCACCGTTGCCGCCACGGCGGCGTCGGGGGCGGACGGCGGTGCGCCCCGTCCCGGCAGTGCGCGGGTGGGGTGCGGGTGACGCCGGTCGACCGCCACCCGTGCCACCCGGTCAGTTCTCCCGGGCCGGTGGTGCCTGGTCGTGCCCGGCGTGCGGGACGCGTTCGGTGGGGATGACGCCCATCCGGCCGGCCTGGAAGTCCTCGAAGGCCTGGATGACCTCCGCCTTCGAGTTCATGACGAAGGGCCCGTACTGCACGACGGGCTCCCGGATCGGCTGGCCACCGAGGACGAGCACGTCGAGGTCGGGGGTGCGGGCGTCGGGGTGGTCGGTGGCCTCGATGGTGAGGAGGTCGCCCGCGCCGAAGACCGCGAGCTGGGCCGCGCGCAGGGGGTGCCGCTCCTCCCCCACTCCGCCGCGCCCGGAGAGGGCGTAGACGAGCGCGTTGAAGTCGGTGCGCCAGGGCAGCACCAGGCGGGCGCCGGGGCTGAGGGTCGCGTGGAGCAGCGTGATCGGGGTGAAGGTGTTGCCGGGGCCGTGGTGTCCGTCGACCTCGCCGGCGATCACCCTGACCAGGGCTCCTCCGTCGGGGGAGGACAGCAGGGTGGTCTCCCCGCCCTGGATGCTCTGGTACTGGGGCGGGTTCCACTTGTTGGCGCGGGGCAGGTTGACCCAGAGCTGGATGCCGTGGAACAGGCCACCGGACATGACCAGGTGCTCCGGTGGCTTCTCGATGTGGAGGATGCCGCTGCCGGCCGTCATCCACTGGGTGGCGCCGTCGGCGATCACGCCGCCACCGCCGTGGGAGTCGCTGTGCTCCATCTGGCCGTCGATCATGTAGGTGACGGTCTCGAAGCCCCGGTGCGGGTGCCAGGGGGTTCCCTTGGGCTCGCCGGGCGCGTACTCGACCTCGCCCATCTGGTCCAGGTGGATGAACGGGTCGAGGAGACCGGCCGAGACGCCGGCGAACGCCCGGTACACCGGGAACCCCTCACCCTCGTGGCCGGAGGGCGCGGTGGTCACGGACCTGACGGGGCGTTGACGACCCTCGGGGGCCGCCTCGGCGAGGCGAGGCAGTTCCAGGGTGTTCTCGACGGTGACGGCTGGCATGGCGCCCCTCCTGGTGCGACTCGGGACGCGCGTCGTCCCGACCACGCCAGTTTAGTTGAAGTTTCATCTAGTTTGGTGGAGTTCCCGCCGTCCGGGTTTCCGGTTGGGCGCCGCCCAACACACGGCCGCCTCGACCCCAACACTCCCGGCACCACGTCCCACCGGTGCCCTCCGCTCGGAACCGTGGCTCCTGGTGGGACGGGCCCGCGCGCCGGCCAGCCGACGGGAGCGGGCGCGGGCCCACCGGAACCGCCACCCCGACGCGGTGCGGCGACGTCCCCACCTCCGACACGGGTCAGGCGGTCACCGGGCCCGAGGACCCGGGCTTCGCGCGAGCGGAGGGCCACCCGTTCCCCGCTCCGGCCGGGACCGGAGCACCTCGGCCCGACGCGCACTCGCCGGCGCGTCGGGTCGTGCCATCGTGCACCGGGTGCGCACCACTCACTCGTCCGGCGTAGGTGGGTCCGCTTCCCGTCGAACGCGCTGCGCCGTCCGAGCGGATGGGACTTCGCCTGCTCAGCGGGACCACCTCCGCCGGGACCGCCCTAGGCTCGGTTCGTCGGCGTCGCCGCCGACCACGACCCCACCAGCTGGTCGTGCCCTCGCCGGGTCGGAGGTGTGGGTTGCTGCGCGGTTCGCCCTCCCGTGAACTCGCCCGACTCCCCCGAGCCCACCCCGAACGCGTGCCCCGGTCAGTCCCCTGGGCGGCTGGCGCCCGGCTCGAGGGCACCCCCGAGACGGCCGATCCCGAGAGCTCGGCCACCCGGCGCGCCGACACCGGGGCGCGGCCCGGACCAGGCGACGTCCCCAGCGGCGGCGGGACACCCGTGCCGCCCCTCAGGGAACCCGGCCCGCCGTGGCCCATCCGGCACACCGACCCCCGCGCGCACCTCGCCCACCGTCCGGCCACCGCACCGGGCGGCCAACGACACCACGCCCACCCGCCTGGTGCCCGGCGCCCCGATCCGCCCCCGGGGCGCGCCGGAACGGGAACCGCCACCGCCGGCGGGACGGCCCCGACCACACCCGTCCACTGCCGCGCCCGACGGACGCCGGCTCCGGGGCGGGGCCTCGCCCGCCCGCGCCCGGCCCGCCGGCGGCCCCAGCCGGCGCCCCGGAACTCCCGGCCGCCGTCGTCCGCGACTCACCCGGACGAGCGGGCGAGCCGCGTCGGTTCGCCACCCACCGGCGAAGGTCACCGATGCTGGCAAGCCCGGCACGACCACCGCCCCCGAGCCCACCAACCCGGTCGCGGGACACCCGAGCCAGCGACCACCCCGACGCGCAAGGGCTGAACGAACGGCAGCGACCAGGAGAGGTGCCAGTCATGCATTGGTCCCGGCAAGGCGCAGACACCCCGGCCCGACCACATCCGCCCCGACGTCGTCCCACCGCGATCCTCGCCGCCGTGGTCATCATGGGAGGCATGGCTCCACTCAGCACCCCCGGTTCCGCCGACGCCGAACCGGCCACCACCACTGTCAACGGCCAGGTGGTCGACGCGGACACCGGCCGCCCCCTCCCCGGCGCGGTCGTCCACGTCACCGAGCAGACCAGCACCGTGCGGACCGACGCCGACGGCAGGTTCACCGTGCCCGAGGCCCCGGTGGACGCGTTGGCCCTGGTCGCCGCGCGCCAGGGCTACTCCTTCGGCTGGCACCCACTGGAGGATCCGAACGCACCGGTGACCCTCGCGTTGGAGGCGGAAACCCCGGACACCGCCCCCCACCCGGACTACCCCCGCCCGGACTTCGACCGCCGCGCCGGAGTGGACGGCCAGTGGGCCTCGCTGAACGGCACCTGGTCGCTCGACTTCGACCCCTCCGACGTCGGCGTGGACGAGGGCTGGCACGAGGGGGACCACGAGTGGGCGCACGCGGTGCGGGTGCCCTTCGCCTACAACTCCCTCGCCGGGATCGGTGAGGAACGGCGCGCGGGCAACCAGGTGTACGCGAGCCAGTTCGCCGAGGCCAGGGGAACGGTCTGGTACCAGCGGGACCTGACGGTCCCCGAGGACTGGCCGACCGACCGCGGCACCCTGCTCCGTTTCGGCGCCGTCGAGTGGCGGGCGGAGGTGTTCCTCGACGGGAACCGCGTCGGGGAGAACGACGGGGGCTACTCCCCCTTCGACGTCGATCTCGGCCCCCTACGCCCCGGGGCGGAGCACTCCCTCGTCGTGCGCGTCGAGGTCCCGGACAACTCCGCGACCACCCCGTACCCCCAGGGCAAGCAGATGGGCTGGTACACCGACACGGGCGGCATCTGGCAGTCGGTGTGGATCGAACCGGCGGACTCGGCGCGGCTCACCACGGTGCACACCACACCGGAGATCGACTTCGACGGGCGCGAGGCCACCGCCGCCCGGGTCACGGTGGACGTCGAGGCGCGGGGCGCTCCTGACGGGACGGTGGAGCTGGCGGTGCGCGCCCAGGACGGGGAACCGGGCGCGCGTGCCGGGCAGCGGCAGGACGGCGTGTCCGCGCCGGGGCTGCCGGTGCCCGTGGAGCCCACCGTCGGCGAGGTGGTGGCCACGGCGACGGTGACGCTGGTGGACGGCGCGGGAAGCGCGGTCATCGACGTGCCCGACCCCCGGCTGTGGGAACCAGAGGCGCCCTGGCTGTACCGGGTGGACGCGAGCCTCACCGATCAGGCGGGATCGGACAGGGTGGACACCTGGTTCGGGCTGCGCACCGTGAGTCGTGAGTGGCTCCCCGGGCACTCGCCCGAGGAGCAGGACGACCCGGCCGAGCAGTACCAGTACCTGTTCCTGAACAACCGGCCCGTCTACCTGCGCTCGGTGCTGGACCAGAACTTCAACCCGTGGGGCAACTACAGCTACACCGGCCTGTACCAGGGCGCCGACCTGCGCGGCGGCGAGCTGGAGGACCCCGGCAAGGGATCGGTGCTGTTCGACCTGGCGCTGACCAAGCAGCTCGGGTTCAACTCGGTGCGCCCCCACATCAAGGTCAACGACCCGCTGTACTACCACTGGGCGGACGTCCTGGGGCTGCTCGTCTGGTACGACCAGCCGAACTTCGGTTACGACGGCTACGGACCGGAGGCCGAACGCCTGTGGGAGGAGGTCCTGCGGGACGCCGTGCACCGCGACTACAACCACCCGTCCATCGTCATCTGGGACGCGTTCAACGAGGCGTGGGGCTTCAACGCCACACCGGGTGGCCCGATCAGGGACGACGCCAAACCCTGGATCGAGCGGATGTTCGACCTGACCACGGACCTGGTGCGGGGGACGCGGCTGGTGGTGGACAACTCGCCGTGCTGCGAGAACGGCCACCTGGTCACCGACATCAACGACTTCCACGGCTACTACTCCACCTGGGAGGAGTGGGCGGCGACGGTGGACCGGATCGTGTCCAACACCTACCCCGGGTCGACGCACAACTTCGAGGACGGGCGGACCCAGTCCGGGCAGCCGCTGATGAACTCCGAGTTCGGCCCGTGGAGCGGTGGCCGGGAGAAGGACCAGGAGGTGGCCACGCCCTTCCGGTACACCGCCGAGCTGTTCCGCGCCGAGCAGAAGATGAGCGGCTACCTGTTCACCGAGCTCACCGACCTGGAGTGGGAGTGGAACGGGTGGGCGGCCTACGACCGCACCCTCCAGGTGCCCGGCTACCTCGACGCCGACGGGGCGCAGGGCGGGGTCGGGTTGGCCAACGCCGACGACGTGCTGCTGGTCGGGGAACGCCCCGTGCAACGGCTCGTCGGGGACGACCGGATCGGACTGGCGGTGCGTTCGTCGTTGTTCTCCGGTCGGGACCTCGGGGAGACCACGCTGCGGTGGCGGGTGACCGGCACCGACGGCACCGGGGCGGAGCTGCCGTCCTCGGACTGGGCGGAGGTACCGGTCTCGCCCGAGACGTTCGCGGTCACCGAGTTGACGACGGTGGAGGTCCGTCCGCCTGACGGGTTCGTCACCGGGCGACTGGACGCGGAGCTGCTCTCCGACGGCCAACCGGTCGCCTCCGGCCAGACGGTGCTGGCGGCGTGGGGCGCGGCGGCCGAGCAGGCGGCGGGAACGTTGGCCCTCGACCCGGCGGGCGCGGACGTGGAGTGGCCCCAGGGTTCGGAGGTGTTCTCCCAGGACGGCGCGTCGGCCGTGGTCGGGTGGGGTGACGGCGAGTTCCGCTGGCACCTGACCGTGCCGGAGGACCTGCGGGACGGTGGTTTCGACAGCGCCCAGCTGGTCCTCGAGGCGGCCGCGTCCCGCCCGTCGCTGCCGCGCACCTCGTTCCCCCAGACCTCGGAACGGGTCTTCCCGACCACCCTGAGCGCGACCGTGTCCGGCGCGGGAACCGTGGTGGAGACGGAGGCCGTCGTACTCCCAGACGACCCGGCGGACGCCAGGGGCGCGTTGTCCCACGAGTCCGGGTTCCACCCGGGGCAGTACGGCTACCGGGTGCTGCTCGACCTCGACGTCGAGGACATGCGGGCCGCCGTCGCCGACGGCGAGGTCACCGTCACCCTGCGGGGAGCCGGAGGCGGTCTGACCGTGCTGGGCCCGCGCACGGGGCGGTTCGGTGTGCCACCACAGCTGGTGCTGTCCGAAGGCGCCGGCCTGCCCGGGCCGGCGGTGGCCGGAGGTGAGCCCTACCTGCGGACCGCCGAGGCCGCCGGGGTGACCACGCACCTGCTGGCCGGCGACGCCACCGCCGGTGCGGAGGCCGCCATGACCGTGAGCGTGGTCAACGACTCCGGCGAGGTCGTGCGCGACGTGCGGCCGGCGTTCGTGGCGCCCGAGGGGTGGACGGTCGAAGCGTTGGGCGACCACACCGTCGGCGAGCTGGCTCCCGGTGAGGGCGCGCACCTGCGCTACCGGGTGGTCCCTGACGGGGACGGCCCGGTGACCGTGCGGACCCGGGCGTACTACTCCACTGGGGAGGGCAGGCAGGTCACCGAGGAACCGTGGGAGCTCGACCTGAGCTGAGCGGGACCACTGGTACGGGGCCGGCCCGGGACGGCGGGCCGGCCCCTGCCCGATCCGGACCGGTCGCCCGAACCCGCTGGCGATCCGCCCAGATTCGTCCGGGGGAGGGTGTGCCCCGACTCGTCCGCGACTTGCCCGGCCTCGGCGGGCGGTCCGGCTCCGACCGCCGGTCGAGGCGCCGAGCGACATCGACACGGCTCCAGCAGAGCGCCCCTCCGCCCTGGTCCGTGAACGACCGAACTCTTGAGGAATAACCCCACGGCGTGGCAGCGACCGCGGGGCGCCAGGAACGGCGGCATGCGGTGCCACCGCCGCACACGTCCCGGGTCGCGACCGGCCTCCCCGAGCCGGGAGGTGCGCGGGGAGGACAGTGAGCGGCCCCTGCCCGCGCGATGCGCCGTTCCCGGCACGGCACCCGGTGTCCACTCCCCCGCGGAGGCGCCCCGTGTGGCTCCTCGGTCACCCGGGAATGCCACGGCCCGTGCCCCGAAACCTCCTCCGCTGGCCGCTCCCCACCGGGGCACCGGTCCACGATGCGGATCACCCGGGTCGGTTTCCAGTCCCCCGACGGCGGAGCCGGTGGCGGATACGGCTCCACAACCGGACCGGCCAGGGCCGGCCGTCGTGGACTCCGAGCACCCGCAGCGGCCGGTTGGGTTT
Source organism: Actinoalloteichus caeruleus (assembly GCF_049311605.1). Taxonomy (NCBI): domain Bacteria; kingdom Bacillati; phylum Actinomycetota; class Actinomycetes; order Pseudonocardiales; family Pseudonocardiaceae; genus Actinoalloteichus; species Actinoalloteichus caeruleus. Next base: position 2,756,076 of record NZ_CP186005.1, on the reverse strand, counting down.
CGCTGGCTGCCACCGGACGGGCGCGGCGACGCGGTTGGGGAAGACGACCCACCAGGTCGCCCCGTCGTGGGGGGCCGCCCACTTCGGACGTGCCCAGGCCAGGGTTCCGCCGAGGGGCACCGAGGACGACAGGAGCCGGTCGGCCTCGCCGCCCACCGGCAACCGGGTCCGGTCCACCTGGCACACGGCGTGCAGCCTCGCCCCCGTGCGCTCGAAGAGGTCCGAGGCGCGGTGCAGGCAGGTGGTCGCGTCCAGTTCGGCCACCGCTCCCGGCCGACACGGCAGGCAGTACTGGTCGTGTTCGCCGGCGACGAGGAACACCTCGGCGGGGGTGGTCCGGCACCAACCCGGTGGGCGGCGACGAGCCCGCACCGTCGGCGCGATCGTGCTCCTGAGCTGCCGGGCGGCGTCGTCGAGGTCGGGGGCGCCCCCACAGCGTTCCTGGAACCGTTCGACCGCGTGCCGCGTCAGGTGGATCCGGGCCAGCAGCTCCCGGCCCCGCAGGGCCACCAGGGCGTCCAGGTCGGGCGGATCGCACGCCGGGAAGGGAACGCAGTGGGTCGCGATCCAGCGGGTCGACCCGTCCGAGTCGCGCACCAGGGGGAGCACCAGGGTGTCCGGGACCAGGAGGAAGAACCCGGACCTGCTCCGTCGGCCCGCCAGTTGGGGCGGGAGTTGGTCGGTGACCTCACCCAGCTCGTCGACCATCCGCCGCAGGGTCGCCTTCGCCGCGCCGTGGTCGGTGAGCCCGCGCCACCGGGCGTAGGCCCCGGCGCAGGAGTCGGTTACCACCACGGGCCACTGGTTGTCGTGCTTCGCCGCCACCCCTCCTTTCCTACCGGCCTCACCCCGGTCGACGACACGTCCATCACGGCGATCCGCCGCCGCCGGACCGGTGAAGCCGGTGCCAGCCGGCTCGGCCCGGCGTGCGGTGCGGTGGCCGGAACCCCGGCGGCGGGGACTACCCTCGGTGCCCGGTCGCGGACGGGATGCCACGGCCGGTGGTCCGGGAAAGCACGGACCACCGGCCCACTTCACGCGGAACTCACGAATCCGAGCGGACGCCCCGGCCGCCCCGCACCTGCCGGCGTCGGCGAATCCCCCACCGCCCGCCGCCACCCGACAGGTGACCCCCTTCCGGCCGAACGGTCAGCGATCCGGCCGAGTGGAGCGCGCCAGAGCGCACCGCCGTTGCGCACCGCGAACGGCACCACGCCGCCCCCGCTCCTCGGACGCCCCCCGCTTCCGGCGCCGCGCGAACGGCACGCCGAAAACACGTGGAGCACCCTTTTCCCACCACCGCCGTCGCCGATTCCGGAAATCGGGGGAGATGATTGACCCGCCTTTTCCCGAAAGGGCCGCGAACCTCCTCACGGAAAAGGAACCGCACGCGCGGAGAAAAGGGAACTTCACACCACGAACGTTACCGAGAGTGACATCGAGGCCGTCGCCCGGCGGCCCCGAACACGAGGAACCGCACGAGAGCGACCCGAACGAGACAGTACGTCCATCTTGCATTCACCAAAGTGTGATGACAGAGTGTGAATGCCCTGCCGGCGGGCCACACCAGCGAAACGGAAGCACCCACTCGGAAAGGGAGTGACGTGATGACCGAGAAAGCGGGTAGACAACGCTGGCGGAGACCCGCCTCCGTGGCCGCGGCGAGCGCCCTCGCGTTGACGATCGGCGCGCCCACCGCCGTGGGTCTGGAACCGGGCACGGCGGAACACGTGGCCCCGCTCGGCTTCGGCCCGAAGAACGTCATTCACCTCATCAGCGATGGCATGGGCTACAACCACGTCGACGTCGCGAGCCTCTGGGAACACGGCACCACCGCGCACCAGGTCCGCGTCGACCCCGACTCGGGAACCACCGAGCACCTGCCCGCCACCCCCGCTCAGGTCTACGAGGACTGGCCCGTCCAGCTCGGCATGTCCACCTACCACGACGGTCACTCCTACGAGGCGGACCGGGCGTGGGCCGGGTTCGACTACCCCAGCGAGGACTTCACCGACTCCTCCGCCGCCGGCACCGCGCTGGCCACCGGAGTCCGCACCTACAACGGTGCGATCGGTCTCGCACCGGACCGCGGTCCCGTCAAGAACCTGACCGAACGGGCCCAGGAACTGGGCAAGGCATCCGGCGTCGTCTCCAGCGTGCCGTTCAGCCACGCCACCCCCGCCGCCTACGTGGCCCACAACCCGGACCGCAACGACTACCACGGCATCGCCAAGGAGATGTTGTTCGAGCACGACATCAACGTCGTCTTCGGCCCCGGCCACCCCGACTTCGACGAGGACGGTCAGCGTCGCGACGAGCCCGACCACCGCTACGTCGACGAGTGGACCTGGGGAGCCGTGCAGCGGGGCGCCACCGCGTTCGACCTCGTCGAAACCCCCGAGGAGTTCGCCGCGCTCGCCCAGTCCTCGAACCCACCCCGCCACGTGCTCGGCGTTCCCCAGGTCGCGGCGACCCTCCAGTACGACCGAGGAGGCCCGGACCGCACGCCCGACGGACGACCGGTCCCCGGAGCGCTCCCCTACACCGCGCCGCCAGTCGAGAACGTGCCCACCCTCGCCGACATGACGACCAGTGCCCTCGCCGTCCTGGAGAACGCCTCTGACGAGGGGCTGTTCCTCATGATCGAGGGTGGAGCGGTCGACTGGGCCAGCCACGACAACGACACCGCACGGGTGATCGAGGAGCAGATCGACTTCAACCGGGCCGTCGAGGCCGTCGTGGACTGGGTGGAGGAGTCCAGCAGCTGGCACGAGACCCTCGTCGTCGTCACCGCCGACCACGAGACCGGCTACCTGGCCGGCCCCGGCGCCGACCCGACCTGGACCCCGGTGATCGGCTCGGCCGGGCAGCTGCCCCACGTCTCCTGGCACTCAGGTAACCACACCAACGCCCTCGTGCCGTTGTTCGCGAAGGGACCGGGCGCGAGCCGTCTCGAACAGCACGCCGACAACATCGACCCCGTCCGGGGTCAGTACCTGAACAACACCGATGTCGCCAAGGTCGTCTTCGACTTCTGGGGACGCTGAGCACTCCTGGTCGACCCGGACTGACTCGGGGCCGCCACCACTGGTGGCGGCCCCGCCCCGCGAGCCCGGACCCATACCCGGCGCCCAACCGTGCTCCTCCCCGTCCGTGACCACCCGTCGCCCCGGCCGGGCTCCCGGGGCCACCCCGGGGAAATCCGTTGCCCCAGCGGCCGGCGCACCCGATGCTCGTCCCGTGTCCCTCCGCGAGGTCCGAGCCAATGCCGACGCGAGCAGCGTCGTGGTCTACCAGGCCTACCCGGCCGCGATCGCCGACCCGGCGTTGCGGGCCGGCACCTTCGTCGCTCCCTTCAAGCAGGAGCGGATGACCTGGATCAAGCCCTCGTTCCGCTGGATGATGTACCGCTGCGGCTGGGCCACGAAGCCAGGCCAGGAACGGGTGCTCGCCGTGCGGATCAGCCTCGAAGGGCTGTGGTGGGCTCTTCGCCGGTCGTGCGCCAGCAGCCACGGCGCGGGACGGCACCCGAACAGGGAGGCCTGGCGACGGCAGCTGGCGGAAAGCCCGGTCCGGGTGCAGTGGGACCCGGACCGGGACATGGACCTGAACCCCCTTCCCCAGCGCTCCATCCAGATCGGGCTCGGCCCGGAGGCCAGCCGCCGCTACGTCGACGAGTGGATCGTGGAACTCACCGACGTCACCGAACTCGCCCGCGAGGTGGGGCGCCTGGTGCGGGCTGGCGATCAGGACGGGGCGCGTGCGCTGTTGCCCGAGGAGCACCCGTTGACGGTGCCCGCCGATATCGCCGAGCGGATCGACGTCACCGGGCCAGCTCCCGCCCGGACGAACGGCCAGGGCAGGTGAGACCCCCTACCGGTAGCCCGGGAACAAGGGGACCTCGTTCTTCCTGGTGCCACATCACCCCAGGTCAGAACGGCCTGACGACGATACGCACCCCCCGGTCGGGCCGCGTGGGAGGCGTGGGGTAGTCTGTGTTCACACCGAGACGGTAACCGGGACGTGGCGCAGCTTGGTAGCGCACTTGACTGGGGGTCAAGGGGTCGCAGGTTCAAATCCTGTCGTCCCGACGGTTACGAGAAGGCCCGCTGACACTGGGAACATACCAGGTCAGCGGGCCTTCTCGCGTTCCGGTGCCGATCAGCGACCGATCATCCACTTCGGCCCCTACCCGCGAGTAACCCCCGCGGTGGGAGGATTTGGGGAGGATCGGGTCCGACGGGGCGAAATGTGGTCGCGTTCCCAGAAGCGAACCGTGTCGCCCGAACGGGGTGATCGTGGCGGCCCAGCAGGAGCCAAGCCGGCGTGCCGACCGACCGCGCGCCCAGTATTGCCGGAACCCCAGCAGGGTGCCGTACCAGGAGCAGCACGAGGGTGCCCCCCATCTCGCTTCAGGAACAGCGCGTACTCGTCGTAGGGAGCATCCCCGCGTACGCGGGGCCGATGCCCTGGCGGTCCTCAAGCTGACCTACGCCACGGGAGTATCCCCGCGTACGCGGGGCCGATACTTGTTGACCTGCGACTCCACACGGGATGAGGCCCATTTCTCCGCAGCCTTCATTCAATGCCGCTCGCCAGTTCACTCGTCACTTGATCACCACTTGTCCCACCATGGCGCCTGTCGACGTGACCAGAACGGCCACGACGGTGATCCCCCGTGTTCAAGGGCATTTTCCGGGCGGCGAGCCGGCCCCGCTCGACGATGAGCACGGACGGGTTGATCCTCGACCTACCGTCGCTCTGGCGCCTGGACGATCACGACGCTCGCCGGGCACCAGGCGGATCACGCACAGGGTACGCACACCGAAGCAGCGGGCGACCGGACTCGGCACCCAACCCGGCCAGTGGCTGCCGAGGAGAGCGCCGGCGGCCCGAGAGCCCGGAGCACGTTCCTCCTCCGGTGGTCGTGGGGACGGGTCAGCGGGCGATGAGCCCGGTGAGCACGAGCGCGAGCCAGCGGACACGGGCGGCGGGGGCCTGGTCGGTGGGGAACGTGGACAGCACCAGGTAGAGGTCGTCGACGGTGCAGTCGGTGCGCAGCTCGCCCTGTGCCTGTGCGGCGCGGAGGAGTTGACCGAGCGCGCTGGTCACGCGTGCCTCCAGGTCGCGCATGGCGGGATGGACGGCGTGGTCGGTGTTGAGGGCGTGGGCGGCCGCTTTGACCGCCTGGTTGTGCGCGACGGTGTCCATCAGGCGTGTGAGGAACCCCGTGAGCTCCTCCATGGCGGGCGCGCCCTGGCCGGCGCGCCGCAGGGAGTCTTCTGCGTCGTCGGCGACCGGTGCGAATGAAGCCGCGATCACGGCGTTGACCAGGTCGGTTTTGTTCGGGAAGTGCTTGTAGAGGGTGCCGACCGCCACGCCGGAGGCGGCGGCGATCCGCTCCATCGACACTCCGGCCCCGTGCTCGGTGATCTGTTCGTGTGCTGTGGCCATGATCCGGGCGCGGTTGCGGGCGGCGTCGGCTCGCAGTGGCCGTTGGGGGGACATGGGCTGCTCCGGGTACGGGTTTGCGTCAAGGTGAATTATGATTCACCATAGAGGTGAATCGGCATTCATCTTACCGACAGGGGACGATCATGACGAGCACGACCGCCGCCACCCGCTGGACCGAGGACGACGTCCCGGACCAGGACGGCCGGGTGGCCGTCGTCACCGGTGCGAACAGCGGCCTCGGTTGGGAAACGGCGCGGGTCCTCGCCGCACACGGGGCGTGTGTCGTCCTCGCGGTACGCGACCTCGACAAGGGCCGGCAGGCGATGGCCGCCATCACCGACCAGGTGCCCGGCGCCCAACTCGGCCTCCAGCGCCTGGACCTGGCCTCCCTGGAATCGGTGCGCGCCGCGGCTGCCGAGCTGCGTGACGCCCACCCGAGGATCGACCTGCTCATCAACAACGCCGGTGTGATGTACACGCCTCGGCAGAAGACGCAGGACGGCTTCGACCTGCAGTTCGGCGTCAACCACCTCGGGCACTTCGCGCTCACCGGGCTCCTGCTGGAGGCGATGCTGCCCTTACCCGACTCCCGGGTGGTGACCGTCAGCAGCCTGGGCCACCGCATCCGGGCCGACATCCACTTCGACGACCCGCAGTGGGACCGCACCTACAACCGTGTCGCCGCCTACGGGCAGGCCAAGCTCGCGAACCTGATGTTCACCTACGAGCTGCAGCGCCGCCTCGCCTCGCACGGCACCGGCACCGGCACCGGCACCACCATCGCCGCCGCGGCCCACCCCGGGGGTGCCGCCACCGAACTGATGCGGAACCTGCCCGGCCCGCTCCGTGCGACCGCGGGCCTCCTCGTCCCCTTGTTCACCCAGACAGCGGCCATGGGCGCGCTGCCCACGCTGCGGGCCGCGACCGACCCCGCGGTCACCGGCGGTCAGTACTACGGCCCCACCGGGATGGGAGGGGTTCGGGGATACCCCCGCGTGGTCGCCTCCAGCGAGAAGTCCCATGACAGGGCCGTTCAACAGCGCCTGTGGACCCTGTCCGAGCAGCTCACCAAGGTCACGTTCCCCGTCTGAGCCGACCTGGCGGGGATACCGGCCCGACAGGACGGCGGCACCGTCGCGCCGGAGCCTGGGTGCCGGTCGCGTGCTTCCAACTCATCGACGACGAGGAGGACTTCCCCGGCGCGGGGGGCTCGTAGGGGTCCACCACTGCCCGCGCTCCCGGAACGGTGGACACGGTCGGCTCAGCAACCCTTCGATCCGTGCTCGTCGATCAGGGGAGCCCGGTCCCCTGGCACGGGAACGGCTCCGGGTGGGAGCACCACCGATCCTGTGCCGCCACCGGTCGGTCATCCGTCCACGCGCAGCGCCGTCCAGCTCAGGCGATGATGTTGTCCAGCAGCAGCATGAGCGTGATGAGACCGGACAGTACGAGCACACCCACCACGGCGCAGCCCGAGTTCGGGGCCGAGGCGTTGGGCTTGCGGGGTTCCCTTCCCGCGTTGACGGCCGTTCCGGCCTCGAGCCCCCAGCAGTAGAGGCACTCGCCGCCGTAGTCATAGGTCCTGCCGCACTTCGAACAGGTCTGCGACGCCATGTCGAACTCCCCTTCGGCTGCCTCGTCCCACACCAGGCCGCGCACGCGAGCCCGTTGCTGAATTCGTGAGGTGGAACGGTCCCTCGAATCCGCGGGACTTCCAGGGCGAGGCACCGAACTCCTGGGTCCACCTCGGACTCGTCGAGGACGGGATCCGTGACCGGCGCGGGCCGCCGGTCACGGTGATCGGGCCCGGCCGCCCCCCAGGCCGGCCGGGTCCGGTCACGTCCCCGTCCCCGTCCCCTGGGGCGACCGGAGACGATCCGCTGTCGCGTCGCGACCGCGACAGGAAACCCCCTCCGGCTGCCCCGGCAGGGTGATCGTCTCCGTTGCCTTCGGGTCCGGAGTGGATCTCGTGTCCCAACTCATGATGGTTCGACCCCGTGCCGAGCGGTATCCCAGAAATCTGGGAACACCGTCGGCCACCAACCAGTTGCTCGCAGTATCGTCCTGTTGATCGCGGCGACCACCGTCGCCGGAACGACTCACGAGAACGGACACCCGTGGCGAACCGGCGGCAGCGCGAGCGACAGGTTCTGGGGGATCTCCGCGACCTGGCGAGGGCGGGCGTGACCGCCAGGGAGCTCTTCGCCGAGTTGGACGGCCTGCTCCCGTCGTTGATGGGCTTCGAGGCCGTCTGCTGGCACCACACCGATCCGCTGACCGGCTTACCGACCTCGATGGTCAGCACCACCCTCGACCCACGGGGCATGGGGCCAGCGATGGACCTGGAGTTCGCCGGCGGCGATGTCGCCACGATGGCGCAGATGCACGCACGGGGCGACCGGGTAGCGGCCCTCAGCCAGGTCACCGAGGGCCACCCGGAACGCAGCATCCGCATGCGCGAACACCTGTCCACGCACGGGTTCGGCGACGAACTGCGGCTGCGGTTCGATCTCGGTGAGGGCACCTGGGGCTTCGCGGCCCTCATGCGGGAGAAGGGCAGCGGCCCGTACTCCGAGGAGGAACTCCGCTTCGCCGGTCAGGCGAACCGGCTGATCAGCGCCGCGCTCCGCCGCACCTACCGCCCACCGACCACGCTCGCGGTGGCCGCTCCGGTTCCCGCCGTGATCGTCCTCGGCTCGAGCGACGAACTGGTCGCGGCGGACCAGCCGGGGCAGGCCCTGCTGCTCGAGCTCGCGGACTCGGTGTTCGACGTGCTGGCCGTGCCCGCCGTGTTCCTGGTCCTCTCCCGGATGGCCCGACACGCCGAGGCGGACCCGACGGGTATTCCGGCGGTGATGCGGCTGCAGACACCAGCCGGGCAGTGGATCGTCCTGCGCGGCTCGGTGCTCCACGGCATCGCCGCCGGGCAGGTCGTGGTGACGGCCTCGACGCCGACGGCCGCCGAGATCATGCCCCTGGTGCTGAGCTCCCACGGCCTGACCCGCCGTGAGCAGCTGGTGACCGCGCAGGTGCTGCGGGGCGGCAGCACCAGGGAGATCGCCAAGGAACTGTCAGTGGCACCGGTCACGGTGCAGGACCACCTGAAGTCGATCTTCTCCAAGGTCGGCGCGCGTAGTCGAGGCGAACTCGTCGCCTTGCTCTCGCTCGACGGCCCGCGGCTCGACCACTCGGTCCCCGCGGCATCGAGCGACCGGCGGTGACCCGCGGTGGGCCGCACGCTCCGGGGCCGCCCTCAGGAGAGCCCGCCCGGTGCGGCCCGCCCGCTGCCCGCGTGCGGTCATGCGGCTCACTGTTCGGGCAGCCCCGTAGGTCCCTGCTCGGCGAGGAAGCGCTCGAACTCGGAGCCGATCTCCTCGGCGGTGGGCAGCGCCTCGCCCTCCTCGACCAGGAGACCTCGCGTGCCCGGTGCCGGGGAGGAGGAGTCGTACTGGCGCTCCAGCGCGCGCACCACGTCCGACACCTCGGCGGACTCCACCACCTGCCGGTCGATCTCAATGTTCACCCGCTCGGCCGCGGCCGGCAGTCCCCCGGAGGGCAGTGCCAGCCCCGTGGCTCGGCTCACCGACTCCAACAGGGTCACGGCGGCCGTGGGGTAGCTGGACTGCGCGAGGTAGTGCGGCACCTGCGCCGCGAAGCCCATGGCGTCCAAGCCCGCCTCACCCAGCCGCAACTCGAGCAGGGCCGCCACGCTGCCGGGTACCTGGAACCGGTCCCTGAACGCCGGGTGACCGAGCCCGGCGACCGTGTCCAGCAGCTCGGTTCGCGTGGCGTGCGACACCACCCCGAGCGGTCGGGTGTGCGGCACGCCCATCGGGATGCCGTGGAAGCCGACGGCGAGCCGGACACCCCACCGGTCCATCAGATCGCGCACGGCCGCGATGAACAGTTCCCAGTGCCGGTCGGGCTCGGGCCCGGTCAGCAGCAGGAACGGCGTGCCCTCCTCGTCGAAGAGCTGCCGGACGACCAGCTCGGGCTTGTCGTAGGCCGCCCAGTGGTCGACGGCGTAGGTCATCGTTGGCCGTCGGGACCGGTAGTCGATCAGCCCGTCGACGTCGAACCGGGCGACGATGCGTCCCCCACCGCTCTCGGCGAGGTGCTCGGCCAGCAACCTGCCCGCCGAACCGGCGTCCATGAACCCCTCGAGGTGATGCAGGAGGACCGCACCGTTCAGGTCGGGGACGTCGGAGTCCACCTCGTACAGCTCCCGTGGATCGAGCACCACCTGTAACCTCCAGCCCTTCGGCCTACCTGTCGTCGCTCAGGTGCAACGCGGCACGGCCGCTGTTCCATCCCGCGTTCGCGGACGAGTTCGACGAGTCACACGAGATCGTCGGGGTGGTCTCCGTGACCGCCTTGTCCCGGCGTCCCCGCGTGGCGCTCCGAACCACGTCCTCGCGATCGATCCTGCCATCGTGCGCCCGTGCGTCGGGCGGGAACCGGTCGAGCGGTCCGCCCGACCGAGGAACACCACGCCAGCCCGCAGGAGGTGTGTTGGCCGAGGACCGGCTACCTCAGCGCGATTGGGTGGTATCGGCATCACCACCGCACGCGGAACGCGCACGAGCACTTCACCAACACCCGGGAGGACCAGGACAGGGCCGAAGGAGATGACGAGCATCAACACGCCCCGCTGCCACGACACCCCGTCATCAGCAGCGATGCCGGCCGATCCGAGCCACTTCGCCAGCAGTGCGGCGGAGGCCGTGAATCCCGCGGCTACCCGGATCCAGGAATCCGTTGCTGTCGGTGTCCTTGCCCTTGTCCTTGTTCTCCCCCATGCGCGGGCCTCTGCCCGATTGATGGAGCGGCGGCTCTCGTCGATCCCCCGTCGCCTTCCCGCACGACTCTGTGGACCGCCAATCGCCGCGCGAAGCCCGACCGTGGTGCTTCGAGCCCTCCCCCGAGGCCGGTGGCGCGCGAATTCGGCGGGTGTGGCCCCGCGCCCGGCACGGGGCCGTCGGTCGGACCACCCGCTCCGACGGGCCACCACCACCTGGCGCGCTGGCGTCGGCCACGCGCCACCTCCCGGCCGGTTTCGCCGGCCCGGAGGGGCGGCTCAGCGTTTCGCGTCCCGTCCGGCACCCGGAGCGTTGGCGGTGCCGGTGTAGATGAAGACGCCCACCGAGCTCGGGAGCCCCTCGAGGGCGAGCGGCATGGTGCGCTCGTGGGCGCGGTGGAGACCCCTCCGCTCGTAGAACTCGTAGGTGCACAGCGAGTCGGTGAAGAGGTGGTAGTCATCGCGGCCTGAGGCCCGCAGGTGGTCCGTGAAGTGGGTCAGCAGCTGCTTGCCGACGCCGGTCCCCCGCGTGGCGGAGTCCACGACGAAGAGGGTGAGTTCGTCGCCGAGGGTCCCGCCAGCGTCCCGTCGCAGGCCCGCGTAGGTGCGGGCGAAGGTGAAGTACTGGCCCAGGGAGCGGTAGTGCCCGAATCCCGTCAGGGCGATCATCGCGGCGTGCCCGGCCAGGCGAAGCCGGTCGCGGGCCCGACGCGCGAACGGGGGGTGGCCGTCGACCCGTCCCATCACGATGCCGACCGCGCGTCCGTCGAGGACCGCGACCCGCGTGTACGTGCTCGCGACGAGGCACTGACGCAGGTAGATCTCGAGCGCGTGGCGCAGGAGTCGTGGGGTGCCCGCGTAGCGGTGGATGTGGAACGCCTCGTTGATCACGGCCTTGACCCGAGGAGCGTCGGACTCCCGGTAGGGCCGGTACGTGACCTCGGCCATGGCGGACCTCCCTGGTGGTGAGCGGCCGGGTGGGCCAATCGACTGTTACTGTACCGACTAGTCAGTACAGTAACACCGAGGGGTGACGGACGTGGCAGGGATGAGCGACGCGCGACGCTGGGCGAGCCTGGGAGTACTGGTGGCAGCCGTGCTGCTGCTGGCGATCGACAGCACCGTGCTGTACCTGGCCGTGCCGTCACTGACCCAGGACCTGGGCGCGAGCGCGACCGAGGTGCTGTGGATCGGTGACATCTACTCGTTGGCGCTGGCCGGGCTCCTCGTGACGATGGGCAACGTCGCCGACCGCATCGGACGCCGGAGGCTCCTGTTGATCGGCGCGTCGGCGTTCGGCGGGGCCTCCGCCCTGGCGGCCTTCGCCGTCAGCCCGGAGATGCTGATCGTCGCCCGCCTGTTGCTCGGTGTCGCCGGCGCCACCATCATGCCCTCGACGCTGTCGCTCATCCGCAACATCTTCACCGACCAGGTGGAACGAACGCGGGCGATCGCGCTCTGGTCCGCGGCGGCGGCGAGCGGGATCGCCCTGGGTCCCCTGGTGGGTGGCGCCCTGCTGCAGAACTTCTGGTGGGGCTCGGTGTTCCTCATCAACATCCCGATCACCCTCGCGCTGGTGGTGGCCGGTCTCGCGCTGCTCCCCGAGTCCCGCAACCCGAACCCCGCCCGGTTCGACCTGCTCTCGAGCTTCCTGTCGATGGTGGCGATCGTGCCGTTCGTGTACGTCATCAAGAAGGCCGTGGGCGGGGACGTCGACCTCGTGGTCGGTGCCGCGCTCCTGCTGAGCGTCGTCGGAGCGGTCCTGTTCGTCCGGCGTCAGCGGTCCACCGCCTCACCGATGATCGATGTCGACCTCTTCCGCGTTCCCGAGTTCAGCGGCGCGGTCCTGGTCAACTTCATCACCATCTTCGCCCTCAGCGGGCTGCTGTTCTTCTTCGCGCAGTACCTGCAACTCGGACGCGGGATGAGCCCACTCCAGGCCGGCGTGGCACAGCTGCCCGTCGCGGTGGCCGCCATGATCGTGGTCGTCCTGGTCGGCCGCGCGTTGCGGCTCCTCGGTCGAGGACGGGCGATCTCGGTGGCGCTGGTCGTCGCGGCCGCCGGGCTCCTCCTGCTGGCCCTGGCCGAGACGGCCGACGGCTTCGGCTGGATCGCCCTGGCGCTCGTCCCGATCGGGCTGGGGATCGGCCTGGCCGAGACCCTCAGCGTCGACGCGGTCGTGTCCGCCGTGAAGCCGACGAAGGCCGGCGCGGCGGCCTCCATCTCCGAGACGGCGTACGAGCTCGGCGTCGCGCTCGGGATCGCCGTCCTCGGTTCGATCGTCACCGCGCTCTACCGCTCCAGCCTCGACCTCTCGCAGGTGGCGTTGCCCGAGCTGGTCCGGGCACAGGTCGAGGACTCCCTCGCCGGCGCGGTGGCCGCGTTGGAGCCCGGCTCGCCGGCTCTCGGCCTGGCCCAGAGCGCTTTCGTGTCGGGCATGCAGGTCACCACGGTCATCGCCGCTGGGATCCTCGCCCTCGCCGCCGTGGTTGCATGGCGGTTGATCCCCGCCACCCGGACCACCACGCCGGTCGAGCACTGAAGGAGAACCGATGGGTCGCACCGAAGGGCGCACCGCCGAGGACACCAAACGCCTGATCCTCCGTGCGGCCGCCCAGGTCATCCGCCGCGACGGGTTGGCCGCGAGCCTCGATGACATCGCGGCAGAGGCGGGGGTGTCCAAGGGCGGGTTGGTGTATCACTTCCGCAGCAAGCAGGCGCTGCTCGTCGCCCTGGGCGAGTCCATCGCCCGGAGTTTCGAGGCGCTGGTCACCAGCAGGATCGACCCCTCGGACACCCGTCCAGGACGTCTGACCCGCGCCTACATCCGGGCCTGCTTCGCCGATGTCGAGGACCCGGTCGCCATGCGGGACAACATCGCGATAGCCGCGCACCTGATCAGCGATGATGACCTCCAGGAGCTCGCCGACCAGGACGGACGCCGCTGGCGGGCACGGCTCCGCGAGGACGGCCTGCCCGACCGGACGATCACCCTCGTCATCGCCGCGTGCGACGGGGTGAGCACCGGCCCCCTGTGGGGTTCGGCGCTCGACGGCGACGACGTCCGCGAACTGGAGAGGGACCTGATCGGTCTCACCGAGTCGGGTCCTGGGCCCGGCTCGGGCGGATAGGGGACCGCCCCGCACCGATCCCGCCCGTCGTGGACCGGAACCAGGCGACCCACCCGGGGGCCTGGCACACGGGGGACTCCCAGCGGCGACCCGGACGGCGACGTCGGGGTGCACCGCGCGCTCACGGTCCGACCGCGCGCCTCGGCGGGCGTCCCGGGCCACCGGTAGCCGGTCGAGGACGGGCACGTCAGTCGCGGTCAGCCAGGCGGGTACCGCGCTCGTCCCGTATGCCGTCCCGTCGACGCGCACGCCACGCGGCCGGTGTCCACCCCGGCCTCGGGTAGTGCTGGGCCCACTGTCGGCGGCAGCCGACCGGGCAGGCGTCGACACCGGATGTGGCGGGGCAGGTGGGGAGGGTCCGCGCACTCGTCCGTACGCCACCCGCCACCACCCAGGACACGCGGATTGCCCGACGTGGACGAGCAACGCCCGCACACCCGACCTACCCGGCGGCGCCTCGCGGCCCCGCCCTGCCTGGCCGGTGGCCGAGTACCGTCCGAGGAACCACGCCAGGGTGATCAGCTCTTCGGTCGCCCTTCGACGACGAGCAGTGCCGCCGGGGTTGTCGCCGGTGGACGGAAGTGCGGGGATCGGGTCATGGGAGCCAACCGCGCGCGAGTGCACCGGTCCGTTTCGACGTGGACGCAGCCGACACCGCCTCCCTGTTCGCCTGCTCGCACCGCGCTCATCGCCACGATCGCGGACCAGGTCCTGGCGCTGGGCCCCCATCGCCTCCGCGTGGCTGTTGACGGCCGCACCGCGGCGGGGAGGACCAGCTTCGGCCATGAACTCGCCGAGCACATCGCTCACCGTCGCCGACCGGTTCTCCGCGGGAGCCTCGACGACGACAAGAAGCCCTGGCGGGACCGGCACCTCGACGATCGTGAGTCCGGCGAAGGCTACTACCGCAACGCGTACGACTAGGACGCCGTGACCGACCTCCTGCTCGATCCGGCCGCTCCCCAGGGCTCGGGAATGTGCGTGCTCTGCGGCATCGACCCGCTGGCCCAGGTGGACCACTCGTCGGTGACCGCCCGCGCGGCGCCGGACGCCGTGCTCATCGTCGACGGCGTGTTTCGCGTTCCGCGCCGAGATCAACGACCGCTGGGACTTCCGCGGCTGGCTGGACATCGGTGCTGACCTGTCCATCCAGCGAGGGACCGGACGGGACCAGGACTGGACGGATTCCGACGCCGAGGCCCTGCACCTCGACCGCTACCTGGGCGCCGAACGGGTCCACATCGCCGAGGCCGATCCCATACGGGTGGCGGACGTCGTCATCGACAACCGCGTGTTCGAGCACGCCCACGTGCGACGCCGAACGCCCGCCTGCGGTCACCCGGACGCACGACAGGGACGGTGCCGGACGGGGCGCGGGGCATCGCCGCGATAGCGGGAGGACGTTTCCCCATTCGAATGACGCTGGGTACGAGTACTGGGCACGAGTACTCATCTCGACGCGAAAAGCGCGGGCGAGGCAGGACGAGGGGCCTTTGCTCAACCGCGAGCAGGGGCTGGCCGGAGATGCCCCCGAGTCCACGGTCAATTCGTCCCCGAACTCGGTGCCGCGCGCTTGTCGTCCCTCGGCGGCCGTCCGGGCGGAGGAATGGCGAGGCGGTCACCCGCTCTCGGCCATGTTCAACATATAGCGCACTGGTGGTCTTGCGGCAAGACCCCGGTCGTGCCGCAGAATCGCCGGCCGAAGCCAGAACCTACGGAAACGGGTGGCGTGGAATGCGGGTGCTGTTGTCGACCTACGGGTCGCGTGGGGATGTCGAACCGCTGGTGGGGCTCGCGGTGCGGCTGCGGGAAGCGGGAGCGGAGGTGCGGGTGTGCGCACCGCCGGACGAGGACTTCGCCCGGCGGTTGGGCGATGTGGGCGTGCCGGTGGTGGGCGTCAGCGAGTCGGCCCGGGTGTGGACGAAGGCGGCCCCTCCGGCGGAGGCCCTGCCCCGACGGGCGGCCGAGGTGATCGCCGGGCAGTTCGAGGCGGTCGCCTCGGCGGCCGAGGGATGCGACGTGCTGGTGGCGACGGGGATGATGCCGGCCGCTGCCGGTGCGCTGTCGGTGGCCGAGCTGCTGGGCATCCCCTCCGTGTCCGTGACCTTCCAGCAGCTGACCCTGCCAGCGCCGCACCGGCGGCCGCTGGCGTACCCGGGCCGGCCGTTCCCACCGGACGTGACGGACAACCGGGTGCTCTGGGACCTGGACGCCCGCAACATCGACGCGCTGTTCGGCGAGGCGCTGAACACGAACCGGGTGGCGGCCGGCCTGCCTCGGGTGGACGGCGTCCGCGACTACGTCGTCGGCGTCCGGCCGTGGCTGGCGACGGACCCGGTCCTGGATCCGTGGCAGGAGACCCCGGGACTCGACGTGGTCCAGACCGGGGCGTGGGTGCTGCCGGACGAGCGCCCGCTCCCGGCCGAGTTGGTGGCGTTCCTGGACGCCGGCGAGCCGCCGGTCCACGTGGGCTTCGGCAGCATGCCCATGCACGCCTCGACCGACGTGGCCCAGGTGGCCGTCGAGGCGGTCCGCGCGCAGGGCCGCCGCATCGTCCTCGGTCGGGGCTGGGCGGATCTGTCCCTGATCGGCGGTGGGGACGACCACATCGCCGTCGGCGAGGTCAACCACCAGGCGCTGTTCCGCCGGGTGGCCGCCGTCGTGCACCACGGTGGTGCGGGCACCACCACCACGGCCACCCAGGTTGGGGTGCCCCAGGTCGTCGTCCCCCAGTTGGCGGACCAGCCGTACTGGGCGGGCCGGGTGGCCGACCTGGGCATCGGCTCGGCACACGACGGGCCGACCCCGACCGTCGGGTCGCTGTCGTCGGCGCTCGCGACCGCCTTGGCTCCCGAGACCCGCGCCAGGGCGGCCGCTGTCGCGGCCACGATCCGCACCGACGGCGCCGCGGTGGCCGCGCGTCTGTTGCTCGACGCCGCCGGAGGAGGAGCGGGGGCGGGGTCATCGTGAACCGCGGGGCTTCGTCCAGCCGGGCGCCGTGACCGGCACCGCCGCCTCCACCGCACCGCCCACTCCCCCGCCGGCGACCTCACCTGCCGGTCAGGTCTGGCACGAGCTCGGCCCCCTGCCGGGCGGCTCGCGACGTGCGGGGAGATCCGCGGTCAGCCGCCGAGGCCGCCCGTATCGCCGGCGCGGACTCGGCGGAGCGACACGGCGATGCCGGTGGCGCCAGGAGTCGGCAGCACACGCGGCCAGGAAGGTCACTGGCCGGGGCCGGCGTCGCGACCGGGACGCGGGGACGGTGGACCTCGGTGCCGGGGCGGCGAGGGACGCCGTCGCCGACCAGGGCGCTGGCGGCGGGGTCGCTCGCGGTCGCCACCTCGCCGGGCGACCCGCACCACGGGGTCAGCGGGACTCGTGACCGACCAGGTCGACGAGGAACGGCGAACTGGGGTCGGGCGCCGCGGCCGGGGCGGGTCGAGCCCGCTCAACAGCGCCGGTGCGCGTCCTCGGCGGCGGTCCCGACCAGGTGGCCGCCGCCCCCGCCGCTCGTCCCGCGACGCGAGCGCCGAGCGGCCCCCCAGCCGCCCCGCGCCCTACGCCTCCGCCCAGACGCCCAGTTCGTTCCCGCTCGGGTCGGTGAAGTGGAACCGACGTCCACCGGGGAACTCGTACGGTCCGTTCACCACGTGGCCGCCGGCGTTCCTCACCGCCTCCACGGACCTGTCGAGGTCGGCGGAGTAGAGCAGCACGAGCGGGCCACCCGTTCGCACCTCGTCGGTTGTTCGGAGTCCGCCTACTTCCGCGTCGCCCCGTGGGCTCCGGATGCCTGCGTACCCGGGGCCGTGGTCGTTGAACCGCCAGCCGAACGCCTCGCTGTAGAAGCGTTTGGCCCGCTCGAGGTCGGTGACCGCGAGTTCGATGTAGTCGAGGGCGTGGTGCTGGTGCGTGAGGGGTTCGGACACGCCCGCATCCTGCGCCCCGGGGCCGACGAACCCGCGATCGTGGAGGGCGCCGCCGGGGCGGGGAGTGGGGTGGCCGGCCGCCGGTTCTGGTCACCGCACGGGTGGACGTGATCGCTCGGCCGGCGGCGGAACCGGGTGGGGCACGCTCGACCGGTCGACGCGGGACCGCTGGATCACGGCAGCGTGTGGAGCCAGCACCGGTGACCTCGTCGAAGTCATGCCTTCGCCTTCCAGGGCCAGGTCGAGCACCAGGTCGGCGCCACTGGACCCCGGCCGGGACAGCGTCGCCGGCCCCGGTCCACCGATGGCCCGCACCGTCTCGCGTTCAGGACGGGCGAGGCCGCACGCGGACGTCCTCAGTGAGCCCGAAGGGCTCCAGCTGGTCGATGCGGCCACGGCGGGGCGGTGGGGCGGCGGGGCGGCGGGCGGCACCGGGCCGGGGTGAGCGGTCGTGGCCACCCACCCCGGCCGGGGGACACCGCCTCGCCCGGCATTCGGTCCTCACCCAGCGGCCGGGGCCTCGCAGGTCAGGTCCCGTTCGGGCATCGTGCCGTCGACCAGGAAGCGGGTGGTGACGTTCAACGCGCAGGGGTTGCCGCCGAGGACGTACACGCCGTGCCCGCTCCCGTCGACGCTCAGCAGCCGGGATCGCTCGCCGAACTCCTCGTTGAGCAGTTCACCGCCCCGCAGGGGGGTGACCGGGTCACGCTGGTTCTGCACGACCAGCACGTTGGTCGGCCCGTCGTCGTTGATCTCCACCGGAGGCCCGGCCGGCTCCCGCCAGTAGGCGCAGGGCATGACGTTCGCCGTGGCCGCACCGAAGAGCGGGTACTCCACGCGGTCCTCGGCGACGGCCCGCCGGTAGGTCCGCAGGTCCTCGGGCCATTCGACGTCGTTGCAGGTCACGGCGAGGAAGACCGACCAGGAGTTGTCGTGCGGTGCGGGCGTCCCAGTGGGCGCCGGCCGGTCGTCCTCGGGGCCCGCCTCGGTCCGGGAGAGCAGTGACTGCCAGGTCTGCGCGGCCTGGCCGTAGGACTGCTCGTGGTAGAGCGTCGCGAAGGTGGACAAGCGGAAGAGGTGGCCGTCGACTTCGCCGACGGGGGTTTCGTCGAGCCGTTCGGCGAGGGTGAGGTAGGTGGCGCGCACCTCCTCGGGCGTGCGGCCCAGGCCGTAGCTGTCGTGCCGTGCTGCTGCCCAGGCGGCGAAGTCGGGGAAGGTCTCCTCCATGCCGCTGCCGTAGCGGCGCATCCCGTCGTGGTCCAGGTGCGTGTCGCCGATGTTGCTGTCGAGCACGATCCGGTCGGAGCGTTCGGGGAACATCGAGGCGTAAGCGGCGCCCAGGGCCGTTCCGTAGGAGTACCCGAGGAAGCTGGCCTTGTCCTCGCCGAGCGCGGCCCGGATGCGGTCCAGGTCGCGGGCCTTGTTCGCCGTCGTGAGGTGGCGGAGTCGTCCCTCGTCGTCGTTCGCGGCGCACTTCTCGGCGACGCTCTCGGCGATCCTCGCCTGCTCGGCGACCGCCGCGTCGTCGACCGCGTAGGGCGGGATGGCACCGTGGTACTGGTCGTCGTCGGTGAAACCGCAGCTCACCGGGGCCGAGTGGCCGACGCCCCTGGTGTCCATCCCGATGAGGTCGTAGCTGTCGAGGACGCTGGCCGGAATGCCCTGGGAGACCAGGAGCTGGGGTTGGGTCAGCCCGGTTCCGCCGGGGCCACCCGGGTTCAGCAGCAGTACCCCGCGCCGCCGGTCGGGGTTCTCGCTGGCGAGCCGGGAGATCGTGATGTCGATGTGCTCGCCGTCGGGGTCGTCGTGGTCCAGGGGCACCGGGACGGTGGCGCAGTCCAACGGGGTCGGGGCGGCGGGGACGTCGTCGGGGCACTCCCCCCACCGCACCTGGGCGGCGGTCTCCTCCCCGTGTTCGCCGGCCAGGGCGGGTACCCCGGCGACGGCCGTGGCGAGGCCGAGGACGGCGGTCAGGGTCACGCCTCGGGCGGCACTCCGTGGTCGGTGCATACAGCTCCACTCCTCGACGAGGACGCGGTGGACCGCCCGGTGTGGCGTGCCGGTCGCCGTTCGGGTGGTTCGTGGGTCCGCACGTCCTCGGTGTCGTGTCCGTCGTTCTGGTACGGCCCGAGTCTGTCCTTCTGACCCGGCCGGCACATCGGCCTCAGGGCTCGAACCGCCTCCGACGGAAGTCGGACGCGGTGCCTCGACCCTGGTCGAGGTCCCTGTCCGCCGGACCCGCCCGGCGACGCGCAGCCGTGGCGATAATGGCGGGGTGATCACGGACGGCGCGCCACGGCTCGGGGGGTGGCAGCAGGCATGGAGACTGGCGGCGGCCCTGGCACTGGGCGTTCCGTTCTGGCTCGCCACCGCCGCTGTGTTGCCACCGGGGTGCGCGGCCGACACGTGTTCCTGGTTCGCCACCGGTGATCCGCTGGTCGCGGTGGGCTGCGTGGTGGCCCTGCTGTGGCGGCGGCGGTTCCCGCTCGCGGTGGCTGTGGTGGTCGCGGCCGCCTCGACGGCGTCGTCGCTGGCCACCGGCACCGCGCTGCTCGCCCTGTGCTCGATCTCCACCCGTCGCCGGCCCGTCGAGATCGGGATCGTCGTCCTGGTCCACATGGCCGCCTCGCAGCTCGCGCTGGGCCTCTACCCCGTCGTCGTGTCCTCGCCCTCGCTGTGGGTGCGGCTCGCCCTTCCGGCTCTGAGCGCCGGTACGGCGGTGGCGGTGGGCCTCGCCATCGGCGCGCGGCGCGTCGAGGTGCGTTCCCTGCGGGACCGGGCGGAGAGCGCGGAGCGGGAGCGGGCCGCCGGAGCGGAGCGGGCCCGGGTTCTGGAACGCAACCGGATCGCCCGCGAGATGCACGACGTGCTCGCGCACCGGATCTCACTGGTCGCCATGCAGGCCGGGGTGTTGGACCACCGTCGCGGTCTGAGCGCCGAGGAGCACCGGGTGTTGGTCCGCGGCATCGCCGACGGTTCCCACCAGGCGTTGGAGGAGCTGCGGGACGTCCTCGGTGTCCTCAGGGCCGACGAGGGGGCCCCGGAGCCGGAGCCACCCTCCCTCGACGGGATCCCCGATCTGGTCGCCGACGCCCGCGCCTCGGGGCTGGACGTCGCGCTGACCCTGTCCGTGGACGGGTCACCACCGGAGGCGGCCGGACGGGGCTGCTACCGGGTGGTCCAGGAGGGGCTGACGAACGCCGCGAAACACGCGCCCGGCGCGTCCGTTCGCGTCACGGTCGGAGGGGCGGTCGGGGACGGGCTGCGCGTGGGTGTGCGCAACGCGTCCCGCACTCGGAGGGTCGCCGCGCCGCCGTCCTCGGGGTTCGGTTTGCTCGGTCTGTCGGAGCGGGTCGCGCTCGCCGGTGGGCGCCTGTCGCACCACCCGACCTCCGACGGCGGGTACCTGCTCACCGCGTGCCTGCCCTGGCCTGGTCCCGACGACGAGAAGAGCGCCGAGTGACGGGTGAACGGGAGCCGGTGCGGGTCGTCGTCGTCGACGACGACCCGCTGGTGCGGATGGCGCTGCGCCTGGTCATCGACGGCGAGCCGGATCTGACGCTGGTCGGTGAGGCGGCCGACGGGGTCACCGCGATCGCCGTGGTGGAGGAGCGGCGTCCGGACGTCGTGCTGGTCGATGTGCGGATGCCGGGTCGTGACGGGCTCGACACGACCCGGGAATTCCTCACGTGGCCCGTACCGCCCCGGGTGCTGGTGTTGACCACGTTCGACTCGGACGACCTGGTGCTCGGCGCGCTGCGTGCCGGCGCGCACGGGTTCGTCGTCAAGGACACCCCGCCGGCTCGGATCGTGGAGGCGGTGCGGAGCGTGGCACGGGGTGACCCGGTGCTGTCCCCGGCGGCGATGGCGCGGGTGATCGCCGCGGCCACCGGGCCGGGGTCGGCCGATGCGCGCGGCTCGTCCCGCGAGGCGGCGCGTCGACGACTGGCGGTGCTGACCGAGCGGGAGCTGGACACCGCGCGGGCCGTCGCGGACGGGTTGGGGAACTCGGAGATCGCCGCGCGGCTGCACGTGAGCGTGGCGACGGTGAAGGCGCACATCGGCAGCGTGTTCGCGAAGTTGGGTCTGGAGAACCGGGTGCGGGTCGCGCTCCTGGTCCGCGACGCGGAGGGGTGACCTGGTCCGGGTGGGCCGCGTACGTCGCGGGCGCCGGCGGCCGCTCCGGGCGGTGCCGGGTTCCGCGCGCGGCGGGCGGAGGGGGTGTGGTGTCGGGGTGGCCGTCGTGTTCCCGGGGTGGGCGGGTGTCGGCGGCGAGGGGTGGTGGAGCGGGTCGCGACCCCACTGAACGGGTGGGTTCGGTGTCCTCGTTCAGTTCCTCCGACGCTGTGGGTGGGGTGGGCGGCGCCAGGAAGGACATGCTCGGCACGACGTTCCGCGACGGGGTCACCACGAGCACGATCCCGGCCGCCCCGGGCACGCCGAGGGTCCTGTCGCCTCGGCCGCCGGGTGGTGGTGTCGAGTCGGCCCGTCCCGTGGTCGTACCGGGTGCCCTCCGCCGGCCACTCGACCACGAAGGGCTTGTCAACCTGGGTTGACGATCCCAGGATGTCAATATAGGTTGACACCCATGATGACGGACAGACTGGTCGACGTGGGCGGGTACGCGCTCCACGCCCGGGTCCAGGGATCGGGGCCGGCGGTGGTCCTGGACGGCGGCGGAGCCGGTCAGGGACTGGGCACGTGGGGGCCGGTACCGGAAGGTCTCGCCGAGTTCGCCACCGTGGTCACCTACGACCGGGCCGGGGTGGGTCGGTCGGGCGGGACCCAGGCGGGGTCGGTCGTGGACATGGCCGACGACCTGCGTCGACTGCTCCGCGCTCTCGACCTCGACCTGCCGGCGGTGCTCGTGGGCTGGTCGTACGGCGGACTGGTCACCCAGGTGTACGCCGCCCGCCATCCGGAGGACGTGGCCGGGTTGGTCCTCGTCGACCCGACGGCGGCGGGGACGCCCCCGGGGTCCGCCGTGGTGCGGAGTTCGTCCTTCGTCCTCGCGGCATGGCTGCTGCGGGCGAGGGCGGCCCTGGGCGGACGGAACGCGCGGCCCCTGCGCGAACTGGCCGTGACGCTGCGCGGCATGCCGGACGCCATGGCCGAGACCGCGCGGATACGGGAGGAACACGGCTTGCCACCCGTACCGGTCCGCGTGATCACGGCGGGCCGACGGCCCAGGATGCCGCGCGCGCAGCTCGAACACCTGACCGCCGACCACGAGGCGCTGGCCGCGCTGTCCCCGCGCGGACGGGTGCTGGTCGCCGAGCACGCGAGCCACCAGGTGCCCCACGACCAACCGGAGGTGGTCCTCGACGCGGTCGGGGAGGTTCTGCGGGGCTGAGGTCGGCCCGGGTCGTCACGTCCGAGGCCCGAGGCGAGGGCGGCCTTCCCACTGGTCACTCCCACCGGGCGTCCGGTAGTCCCCGTCCGTGGTCGTCGCCACCGCGCGTCCGGGCGGCGGCCTCGGAGCCCGGCGGCGGACTGGACCCGGTGGCCGCCCGCGTGTTCCCCCGTCGCCTCGCGGCGCCCGAACAGGCGGGGACGGGCGACGGCGGCTCAGCCGGCCGGGTCGCCCCCAACGGTTCCTCCGCGCTGCCCACTCCAGGGCCGGGGCCGCGCGGCGCCGGCCGGCCCCGGCGCGTCGCGTCGGAGGACCTCTCCCGACCAGGCTCCCGCCAGCCCACCGATCCGGTGGGCTGGCGGGGTACCGCCGTCACCAGCGCCCGGAGCGGCTGACCGACCGCGCGAGGGGAGCGCAGGTCGGCGAGCCCGTCGCCGACGGCACCGCGCCGCGGGCGGTGGTGACCGCGCGTCGTTCCCGGCATCGGGACACGCGGTCGAAGGGAGCCGGATCCCACGCCCACTGCACATCCTTCGGGGGCGTCGTGGTGCGCCCCCCGTCATGGATCAGCATCTCTTCCGGGTGGTGCCGCGACACGTGGACCTGCTGCGGGTGCGCGGCAGCGCGTGTCGTGGGCCCCCGTGCTGACCCAGTCCGCCCCCGCGCTCTGGCCCGCCCCACCGCTGGGCGAGGTCGGGAGCGGGACGTGTGCTCCGCACCTGCCGTCGGACGGGAGCGATCGGGCCTGACCGGTCTCTCGGGCGGCTGACCGCCGCCCCCGGGGTGGCGTCCCCGTCGCGGGGTGGTGGGCGGGCCGCTCCCTCGCTAGGGGGCGACCGGGCCCAGGCCGGTGGCCGCCGGGTCCGAGCGGGTGGCGGCTGGGGAGTGGCTGGTCTCCCAGGACGCCAGGAGCCGGAGCGCGTCCTCCGAGGGCGAGCCGGGTTCGGCGGTGTAGATGGTGAGGGTGAGACCCGGTTCCGCGGCCATCTCCAGGCCCTCGTAGGCGAGGGTGAGGTCACCGACCACGGGGTGGTGGAACGCCTTCGACCCGGTGCCGTGCTGTCGGACGTCGTGCGCCGCCCACCGGGTGCGGAACTCCTCGCTGCGGGTGGAGAGTTCCCCGACCAGGTCGTGCAGTTCCTTGTCGTGCGGATTGCGACCGGCCTCGGTACGGATGATCGCGACGCTGATGTCGGCGAACAGGTCCCAGTCGGGGTAGAAGCGGCGCGCGGCCGGGTCGAGGAACTGGAACCGGGCGAGGTTCGGCGGTTGGGACGGGGACGCGTGGACGTCGGAGTAGAAGGCCCGCGCGAGCTGGTTGGAGGCGAGCAGGTCCAGCCGGCCGTCGCGGACGAAGGCGGGGCCCGCCGTGATGGCGTCCAGCACCCACCGCAGGCTGCGGTGCGGCACCCACTGCCTGCTCCGCCTGCGCCGGGGCCGCCCGAGCGCGCTGGTGCCGTCCGCCGCCCTGGCGAGGTCGAGCAGGTGGGCGCGTTCGGCCTCGTCGAGCTGGAGCGCGCGGGCGAGCGCGTCCAGCACGCTGGCGGACGCGCCGGCCAGCGCACCCCGCTCCAGCTTCGAGTAGTACTCGACGCTCACGCCCGCCAGCGCGGCGACCTCGCCGCGGCGCAGGCCGGG
Organism: Actinoalloteichus caeruleus; assembly: GCF_049311605.1. Taxonomy (NCBI): domain Bacteria; kingdom Bacillati; phylum Actinomycetota; class Actinomycetes; order Pseudonocardiales; family Pseudonocardiaceae; genus Actinoalloteichus; species Actinoalloteichus caeruleus. Next base: position 2,731,776 of record NZ_CP186005.1, on the reverse strand, counting down.
TACCCGCCGGTGCCGGCCGGCGGGCAGTCCGACCTGGTCCGGGCTGATCTTGGCTCGCCGCGAGACGAGGAACTCGCGCACTTCCTGGCGGTTGTCCACGCACACCACGGTAGGTGCTCGCGGCCGGTGCGAGGGGTGCCCTGCTGGTACACCTCTCCGGAGGAACTCCCCGCTCGCCGGGGTCAGTGGTTGCCTGTGCCCCGGACCAAGTGACACCTGCCTGGCGACCACGGGGTTTAACCACCGCCTCGATTGGAACGCCTCAGGTGGGCCCCCGGCCACCCCTGGCCGGCGGCCCAGGAGCGACGAAATGGAGACTCATCGTGCGTGGTGTGGTGCTGCGCTCCCCCGGCGACGTCCGGGTGGAGCACCGGGACGACCCGACGATCACGGCGCCGACCGACGCCGTCATCCGGCTGTCCGCGACCTGCGTCTGCGGGTCCGACCTGTGGCCCTACCGAGGGATCGAACCCGTCACCGGCCCGGCCCCGATGGGCCACGAGTACGTCGGCGTCGTCGAGGAGGTCGGCGACGAGGTGCGGACGGTGCGGCCCGGCCAGTTCGTCGTCGGATCGTTCTTCGCGTCCGACAACACCTGTGAGATCTGCCGGGACGGATACCAGAGTTCGTGCGTGCACCGGGTGCCCATGGGCGCGATCGGGTCCCAGGCCGAGCTGCTGCGGGTGCCGCTGGCGGACGGCACGCTCGTGGCGACGCCGGACCTGCCCCCAGCCGACCTGATCCCCGGCTTCCTGGCGGCCTCCGACGTGTTGGGCACCGGCTGGTTCGGCGCGGTCGCGGCGCAGGCCGGGCCGGGGAGGACCGTCGCCGTCGTCGGTGACGGGGCGGTCGGCCTGCTCGGGGTGCTCGCGGCCAGGCAGCTGGGTGCGGAGCGGATCATCGCGATGAGCCGGCACGAGCCCCGCCAGCGGTTGGCCCGCGAGTTCGGGGCCACCGACATCGTGACCGAGCGGGGTGACGAGGGCGTGGCGCGGATCAAGGACCTGACGAACGGGTTGGGGGCGCACTCGGTCATCGAGGCGGTCGGTACGCAGGAGTCGATGATGCAGGCGATCCGCTCGACCCGGCCCGGAGGTCACGTCGGATACGTCGGCGTCTCCCACGGGGTCGAACTACCGGGCGAGGAGCTGTTCTTCTCCCATGTGAACCTGCACGGCGGGCCGGCGCCGGTGCGCCGTTTCCTGCCCGAGCTGATCGACCTGATCTGGAACCGCCGGATCGATCCTGGTCGGGTGTTCGACCTCGAACTGCCGCTCGACCAGGCGGCGGAGGGCTACCGGGCGATGGACGAGCGCAGGGCGATCAAGACGCTGCTCACCTTCTGATCCGTGGGAGGTGCCACCGAGCTGGCTCGTCGCGCACGTCGGCGGCGGGCGTCCGACCTGGTCGGCTGACGGACCCCGCTGCCGGTGGGCTCGAACGGGTGGGGATGTCGCCGTCGCGGGCCGCGCTGGTCGTGGTCGGCGGGCCGGCAGCGGGGGATGCCCGGGGGTCGAGGCGTCCTCCGACGCCCCGCCAGGACGGGGCGGGGCGGGGCGAGTCGCACCGTGCCCGCTCGGCGCCGGTGGGGTGGCGGGCGCGGTCGTCGTCGAGGGGCGGGCCGGATCCCGGTGGAGAGCCGGGGTTCGACGCGCCTCGAACCGCCCCGGTCGTGCGGCGACCTGTCCCCGGCCAGCGCGGGGCCCCGACAGCGTGAGCACCGGCCGGGGCCAGGCCCCGGCCGACCCGTCCACCGCCCACGCGGTCCCGCGTCGCACCGTTCCCACGACGGCCCCGCGCGTCGCGGGCGGGTAGGCGGCCGGCCACGTCGGACACCGGCCCGCTCCGGCCACGGCCGGTCACGCCGGGTGGCGCCGGCGAGCGCGGCGACGGGCAGCGGACCGTGGGAAGCGCGCACGTCGGAAGAGGACACGGTGGGAGCCGCCGACACATCCTGGGTGCGGGCGCCGACGCCACCACCCACGGCCCACGGGCAGCCGTCCCGGCGCCGCGTCTTCCCAGCAGTGTCCGTCGTGGACGAAAGGACGAAGCGGATGATCGGGCTAGCCGACGCGATCGCCGACCTGACGGCTGAGGCGGAGGAGGTCGACCGGCTCGTCGCCGATCTCGAACCGCCCCGGTGGGCGCTGGACACTCCCGCACCGGGATGGACCATCGCCGACCAGGTCGCCCACCTCACCTTCATCTTCCGGCTCGCGGAGACGGCGGCGGCCGAACCCGAGGCGTTCCGGGCGATGGTCTCGGGGGCGGAGGCGGACTTCGAGGGCGCGGTCAACGCCGCGTTACCCGCGTTCCTGGGGCCGCCCGCCGAGATGCTGCGGCACTGGCGCACGCAGCGGGACCGGACGATCACGGCCCTCGCCGCGGTACCGGCCGATTCGGTGGTGCCCTGGCTGGTCCGCCCCATTCCCCCGTCCGTGCTGGCCTGCGCGGGCCTGATGGAACTGTTCGGGCACGGCCAGGACATCGCCGACGCGCTGGGCGTCCGCCGGGAGGCCACCGACCGGCTGCGCGGGCTGGTCGGTTTCGCCGTGCTCACCCGCGACTTCGGCTACCAGGCCAGGGGTATCGCACCGCCCACCGAGCCCTTCCGCTTCGAGATCAGCGGGCCGTCCGGCGACCTCTGGGCCTTCGGCCCGGAGGACGCCGGGGAACGCGTCACCGGGCCCGCGCGGGACTTCTGCCTGTTGGTCACCCGCCGGCGGCACCACGCGGACCTCGCGGTGCGGGCGTCGGGAGCCGAGGCTCGGCGCTGGGTGGAGATCGCCCAGGCCTACCGGGGCCCCGCCGGTCCTGGCCGGAGGCCGGGGCAGTTCTGAACGGGGGACGTCGTCCGGCCTGGCTCGGTGCGCGTCGGGAACGGCGCCGGGCCGGCTGGACGGCGGCTGAGCGGTGACGGTCCCCACCGGACCGGGCGGCGTGACCCGTCCCGAGGACGGGCGGTGGCGCACGCGAGGGCGACCGGGGTGCTGGCCGTCGTGGCTTTCGACGCGGGCCGGTCGCGGTGGTCACCGCCCTCGCGGGAGGCCCGGGGCAGCATGGTCACCGCGCAGCGCGTCCGCTGCTGCTCGGCGGACGCGGCCTGACGCTCGGGCGTCTCGGGTCGCGGTCGCGGCGGGGTGAGGGGCGGGCGAGCCTGGTGGGGTACCCGCACGGTTGGTGAGCGCCAGCGACGGGGCGGGTGCTTCGGCGTGTCCGCCGGTGGCGGCCCCGTCGGCACTCGGGTGCGGGCCTCACCGACGCCGCGCCCCAGGGTGGTCCCGCCGGCGGCATGGGGACCACCCTGGGGCCGTGGTCCCGTTCCCGTGCCCGGTCAGTCCCCGGCGCGGGTGTCACCGGCGGGGAGGGCGCGGTAGCCGCCCCCGAAGAAGGTGAGTGCCCGGTCGCCCCGGCCGCGCCGGGCCGTCACCACCTCGCCGAGGAAGACCGTGTGATCTCCGGCGGTGACGGAGGTCGTCAGCTCGCACTCCAACCAGGCCAGTGCTCCGGCCAGCAGCGGCGCCCCGGTTCGGGGCCCGGGTTCGCAGGCGACGGTGTCGAACTGGGCGGCGCCCCTGGGGCGGTTCCGGTCGGCGAAGTAGCGGGCGGTGTCCTCCTGGTCGGCGGCCAGGACCGAGACCGCGAAACCCGAGGCGGCCGTGATCGCGTCGTGCATCGTGGCGCTTCGGCCCACGCAGCACAGGACGAGCGGGGGACGGAGGGACACCGAACTGACCGCGTTGGCGGTCATCCCGTGGACCCGTTCCCCGGTGACGGTCAGGACGACCACCCCGGTGGCGAACCAGGACATCGTCTCGCGCAGGGCGGAGGGCTCGACGACGCCCCCCGTCCCGCGTCCGTCGTGCCGCCCGGGGGCGGCGGGCGTTTCGGGCCGGTCCCGCCCGGTCACGGTGTCCCTCGCCGAGGCTCGGGAATGGTCGGGCTGCTGCCGCCACCACCGTAGGAGTACGGGGCGAGCGCGCGGCGGAGCTCCTCGGGGACCCTGGCCGGCGCGGTCGCGGAGTTGGGGCCGCGCATGCAGGCGATGCGTTGCCGGCCCCGGGCGACGAGCACCTCACCGGCCGGGTCCACCAGGACGTAGTCGAAGGTGAACTGGATCTGGGTCTGGGTCAGCTCCTCGAGCCGCATGCGGATCGACAGCTCGGAGAACGCGGTGATCTCGGAGAAGAACTCGCAGTCCACGGTGAGCGTGAACAGCTTGAGGTCCTGGCTGAGCTCGTCCAGGACGCCGGGTGCCCGCTCCCGGAGGAACATCTCCCGGCACCGCCCCTGCCAGCGCAGGTAGTTGACGTAGTACACGTTGCCGACGAGGTTGGTCTCCTCGAAGCCGACGACGTGCCGGATCTCGTAGTAGCCGGTCATGTCACCGCTCCTTCCAGGCGAGTACGGCGAAGACCACCGGGGTGGGGCGGTCGGTCACGGTCGTCATCCAGGTGGCGATCCTGATGTCCCCGGAGGCGAGGACCGCCCAGCCGTCGGGCCGGACGTGGTCCACGGTGAGGTCGACACGGGCCACCCCCGCCTTGCGGGCGCACTCCAACGCGCACCAGACCCTGGTGCTGGCCGCCGACGTCGACTCCCCGGTCTCGGCGCGGAGCAGGTCCCGGACCGGGGTCAGTGCCGGACCGAGCAGATCAGCCCACTCGGCGTCGGTGCGTTCCACGACGGGTTCGACGTCGCAGCCGGGCCGGGCGGCCGGGCCGGCGACGACGAGGGTGAGTCCCGCTCCGTGCGCGGCGGACAGTTCGGCGCCGTCGACCTCGGGCCTGCCGTCGGGCCGGTGGCGCAGCCGGGCGGGCCGTCCCAGCGCCCGGTCCGCGGCCGCCGCCGTCCCGGCGCGGCGCCGCGCGACCGCGCCGGCCCGGTCGGCCTCGCCGGGCCCGCTCTCCTCGGCTCCCGGGCGGGCGCCGGTGTCCTGGCCGGTGGGGAAGGTCCCCGCCTGGGGTTCGACGACCACCGAACGGCGGCCACCGAGGACCGGTTCCAGGGCGCGTTCGAGCTGGGGCCCGAGCAGGGCGGGCGGCCACGGACCGGCGCCGTCGCGGCGGCGCACCGCGCGCAGGGTGAGCCCGTCCCAGCGCTCCACCAACACACCAGCGGGGTCCCGCAGGCAGATGTCGTAGGTGTGGTCGTCGCCGTCCTGGTGGCGCTCGCGCGCTTCGAGGACGAGGTACTCCGGGGGGTCGTCCACCCGCGCCGCCGACCACAGTCGCTCCACTCCCCGGGGCAGCAGGGTCGCGTCGGGTACGCAGCACTGGAGGGCGTGCATCGCCGCGTCCCGGGTGCCGGGGTCGGCCATCAGCAGCGGGGCTGGGACGAAGTCGCCGAACCAGGCGGTCGAGGCGTCGACGGAGAGCTCGGCCACGACGTGCCGGGCGGCGGCTCGCCGGTAGCGCAGCAGTCGGCGGAACCTGCCCCCCTGGAACAGCAGGTTCCCGTACATCTCGGTGGCGGGGTCGACGGGCACGGCGGTGAGCAGGTGGTCGGTGGGTTCGGTCCCGGGGTCGGGGAGCTCCCGGGTGCGGGGCACCCTCAGCCTGGCCCGGAAGTGGTCGGCGCCGAACCCGGTCTCCTCGCTGCGGAGGACGACGTCGACGGTGCCGTCCTCGACGAGCAGCGCGGCCAGCCGGATGGTGGTGGAGCCGCCGGGGCGCACGACCACGGGGCGGAGGAACTCCACGTCGGTGAGCACCGGTGCGTCGGGCCGTCCGGTGAGGACGGAGGCGACCTGGCTCATCGCCTCCATGCCCATCACGGCGGGGAACAGGAGGTCACCGTCGAGGAGGTGGTCGGCGAGGTAGGGGTCGGCACCCACCGACAGCCGGGCCTCGGTGACCAGTTCGACGCCCTCGTAGTGCACGAGGACGCGTTCGACGAACCGGAGCAGCGGGGGCTCCTGGCGGGGCGTTCCAAGCGTGGGCAGCCCGGCGGTGCGGCCCGCCACCACCAGGGCGGCGGGTCCCTCGGGGTCGGCCAGGATGCCCCGGAGCGCGGCGACGCCCTCCTCGGCGGGGATCGGGGTGATGCCCTCGCGCAGCAGCGACTCGATCACACCGAGGCGTTCTCCCATGCCGGCTCCGGACCAGACCGACCATTCCAGGGCCACCGTCCGCGTGTGGGGGTGGTCCCGGTGGAAGCGGAGGGTCAGCTCGGTCAGCCAGTCGTTGGCGGTCGCGTAGTGCGCCTCGCCGCGCAGGCCGGTGCGGCCGATGATGCTGCCGAAGGTCACCAACAGCCGGAGCCGGTTGGTGTCCACGGAGGACAGCACGGCGCGCAGCCCGTCGATCTTGGGGGCGAGGGTGCGTCGGAAGTGCCCCTCGGTGAGGCCGGTGAGGGCGGTGGGTTCGTTGCGGCCGGCGCCGTGCAGGACGGCGGTCACGGGCCCGAACTCGGCTTCGGCCCGGGCGATCGCCGCGGCGACCTGGTCGGGTCGGGTGACGTCGGCGCGCTCGTACCGGTAGCGGACTCCCTCCACCCCCAGGCGTTCGAGGTTCGCGGCCAGTTCGGGGTCCTCGCCCGGGTCGGAGCGGCCGAGGAGGAGGGCGGCCGCGCCGGTGTCGCGGGTGATCGCCAACGCGCACTCCGCCGTGATCCCCTTGCCACCGCCGGTGACGACCAGCACGTCGGTGGCGTCCAGTGGTGCGGTCGTGGTCGCGGTGGGGGCGGTGGGGACGCGGGCGGTGAGGACGGGGACGGTGCGCACACCGTGGGCGTCGTAGCGGACCTCGGTGTAGGCGGTCGTCGCGGCGACCTCGCCGACGACGCGGTCCACCGTCCGGGCCAGGTCGTGCGGGTCGTCGGGTTCGACGTCGGGCAGCTCCACGACGGTGGTGGGAGTCCGAGCCTCGAGGTGGACGGTCTTGGCCAGGCCCGACGCTCCCAGGTCGCGCTGCACCACGACGAATCGGGTGCCGGGCGCGGCGGTCGCGGCGGCGCGCCCGGCCGCCAGGATGCGGCCCACCTGGTCCTCGCCGCCCTCGCCGGGGAGGGCCAGCAGGACGCCGTCGCCCAGCCCGGCGGCAGACAGGGCGGCGCGCAGCGGCTCGGCGAGGCGGTGGCCGGGCGGGGCGTGCACCGCCCAGTTCGTGGCGGTGGGAGCGGCGGGTGGGGCGGGCGCCGCCGGTCTCGGTTCAGGGACGTGCCGCAGCGCGAAGGCGCGCACCCAGGGGCCGACGCCGGCGGCTTCCCCCGTCTGGTGGTCGTCGTCGCGGCTGGTGGCCGCCAGGTCGTCGATGAGGTCGGCCAGTTCCCCGAGTCGGACGGTGGCGAAGTTGGGGGTGGCGGCCAGCGGTGGGCGCCGCAGTTCCCGGACGGCCTCGTTCACGATCTGCCCGACCGTGATCGAGCTGAGGTGCAGGTCGTCCAGCGGGTGGGTGGCCGCGTCGATCGTGTCCGGGGGCAGTTCGGCTCGGTCGGCGGCCAGCCGGCGCAGGACCTCCAGGGTGGGGGCGTCCGCCTGGCTGGGGACGTCCGCCGGGGTCGCGGTCGACGCGGTGGTGGTGGGGGCGGGTTCCGGCGCCACGGCTGGTGGGGGCCCGCCCGGTGACGGGCTGGCCGTCGTGCCGACCAGGCCGGTGTCGAGGTCGGGGGCGGTCTCGCAGGGGTTGGCCAGGAACGTCATCGACCCGTCGCGCGGTATCGGCCGGATGACCCGGTCCTCGAACAGGGCGGCCGCGCGCACGTCGACGCCCAGCGCGAAGGCGGCGGCGACCACGGAGAGCAGCGGGGCCAGGGAGGGGCTGTCGGTGTCGACGGCGAGCGCGGGGACCTCGGGGGCGATGTCGCCCAGCAGCCGGGTCAGCACCCGACCCGGGCCGACCTCGACGACCAGGTCCGCGCCCTGGGCTGCGGTGGCGGCCGCGCGGTCGAAGCGGACGGGGTGGGTGATCTGGTCCCGCAGCAGGTCACGCGGGTCGACGTCGCGGTCCAGTTCCTCGCCCGTCACGGAGGAGATGACGCGTCGGTGTGGTGGTGCGAAGTCGACGGTGGCGAGGTGGTCGGTCATGGCCTCGGCGGCGGGCGCGACCAGTGGGGAGTGGAAGGCGTGGGACACGGCGAGGCGGGTGGCGTCGATCCCGGCGGCGCGGGCGGCGTCGCACACCCGGTCCACGGCCGGGGCCGGCCCGGAGATGACGGTCTGCCGGGGACCGTTGTAGCCGGCGATCACCACGTCCCTGGCCTCGGCAGCCGCGTGCGGGTCGGTCGCCTCGTCCGTGGCGAGTCGGATGAGGCGACCGACCTCGGCGGGGCCGGCGGTGAGTCCGGCCATCCCGCCGCCGCCTCGGCTGGCGGCGGCCATCACCCGGCCCCGTGCCGAGGCCAGCGCGCTGACCTGGTGGTCGTCGAGCGCCCCGGCCCAGTGCAGCGCGGTCAGCTCGCCGAGGCTGTGCCCCACGGCGGTGTCGGCGTCGACGCCGAGCGCCCGGAGCACGGTGAGTGCGGCGAGCGAGCCGGCGACGATGCGGGGTTGGGCGTTCTCGGTGGCCGTCGCGTCCAGCTCCCCGGCGTCGCCCGTGCGTTCCCGCGCCGTCTCGAACGGGGTCCGGGCGGCGGGGAAGCGGCGGCGCAGCGCTCCGGCGGCCGCCCGGCCCGATCCCTGGCCGGGGAACAGGTACACGATGTGCGGGGTGTTGCCCCGGTCGGCCAGGAACACCCCCTCCGCCGGTGACAGGAAGGGCACCTCGTCCCCGTCCAGCGCGGTGAGCAGGCGTTCCAGCCGACGGGCCGCCTCCTCCGGGGTGCCGGCGACGATCGCGGCCCGGGTTGGCCGGCCGGCGAGTTCGTCGGCCAGGACTGCGGCGAGGTCGGCCAGCTCGGCGTAGGCGAGCCGGTGGACGATCGTCACCAGCTCCGCGACCCGGGACCGCAACGAGGCCCGGTCCTCGGCGTCGAGCAGCAGCAGTTCGGCGTCCTGCCGGGAGGCCACGGCGGAACGGGTGCGGTCGTCGAGGGTGTGGCGTCGGGTGACTCCCGGGGGCTGGTCGACGGCGATGTGGGTGTTGATGCCGCCGAAGCCCATCGCGGAGACCCCGGTGCGGACGGGCTGGTCGACCGGCCAGGGCTCCGCCTGGTCGGGGACGTAGACGGCGGCGTCGGGGGCGCGGAGGCCCGGGTGCGGTGCGTGGTGGCCGGTGGCGGGCGGGATGACCTGGTGGTGCACCGCGAGGACGGCCTTGATGAGACCGGCGACCCCGGCGGCGGCCTTGGTGTGCCCGATGTTGGCCTTGACGCTGCTCAGCGCGGCGGGTCTCGCCTCGGGGGCGGCCTCCCGCCGCGCCGAGGACAGCGCGTCGATCTCGGTGGCGTCGCCCAACGCGGTGCCGGTCCCGTGCCCCTCGAAGTAGGAGACGGTTCCGAGGCCGTAGCCGGCGCGGTCGTAGGCCCGGGTGAGGGCCCGCCGGTGTCCGGTGGCCTCGGGGCGGGTGATGCCGCCCCGCCCGTCGGAGGAGATCCCCCACCCGGCGAGGGTGGCGTAGATCCGCCGGCCCTCGGCCAGCGCGTCGGCCTCCCGCATGAGGACGAGGAGACCGCAGCCCTCCCCCGGCCAGAACCCGTTGGAGTCGCGGTCGTAGACCTTCATCTCCGAGGTGGCCAGCGCCCCGGTCTTGGCGAATCCGATCACCTCGAACGGGTCGATGGACAGGTCGACGCCGCCGGCGAGGGCCACGTCGAGGTCGCCCTCGGCCAGTGCGGTGGCGGCGGTGGCCACCGACAGCAGGGAGGACGAGCAGGCGCCGTCGACGGTGTAGCCGCCGCCGCCGAGGTCGAAGTGGTTGCAGATCCGGCCGGCGATGGTGTTGGAGAGGCCGCCGGCGAGGGAGTCCTCGTCGACCGGGGGGAAGGGGGCCTTGTACCGGGGTTCGAGGTCGAGCAGGAACCGGGAGATCTCCTGGTCGTCCCAGCCCCGGTCGGTGAGGGCGGCGGCGAGGGTGCGCCGGACGTAGGGCCAGCGCAGCCGCATCATGCCGGCGCGGGTGAACTCCCCGGTGAGGCTGTTGCCGATCACCACCCCGGTGGTGGCGGAGGGCAGTCCGGCGCCGTCGGGGTATCCGGCGTCACGGAGGGCGTGGGTGGCGACGTCCAGCGCCAACCAGTGGGTGAGGTCGGTGACCCGGTAGGTGCTGCCGGCGACCTTGTGGGCGACCCGGTCGAACTCGAAGTCGCGGAGGACCGCGGCCTTGGTGGCGTAGAAGCGGTCCGGTGCCGCCGGGTCCGGTGACCAGTAGTCCGCGCGGTTCATGCGTTCGTCCGGCAGCGGGCGGAAGGCCCGCCGGCCGGCGAGTACGTTCGCCCACAGGTCGTCCGGGGATTCGGCGTCCGGGTAGCGGAGGCCTATTCCGACGACTGCGATTCGCGCGCTGTTCATACACCCCACCGTCTCTGGATTCTCGGGCGACGGACTTCTCGCCGTGGTGGCGGGTCCGCCGTCGACCGCCGCCGGGCCGGTTCCGCGTGCCCGTGCACCCGACGTGCTCGCGCTGTCTCGCTCGTTGGAAATGGACAGCGGTGGTCATCCGGTTCGGGGCGGTGGTATTCGCACCCGTTCCGAGCCGATCGTCCGTCACGACCGTGTTCGGTGTCTTCTCTGACGGTGCGCGGTGTTCCTCGGTGGTTTCGGTCGCGGGTCGTCCGCCGGTTTTCCTCGGCCGTGGGGAACGCGGAATCGGGGGTGCTGGCGGAATGGTGCGCGGGGTGTGGCGGTTCCGGGGTGGCGGGATCGCGGAGCCGGTGCGGCGGGTGGGGCGCAGGTTGGGAGAGGACACGGGCGGGGCGCGAGGTGCAGGCTGGTCGGGGTCGGCGGAGCGGGGCCAGCGGCCCAACGCCGCTCCGCCGCCGGGTGCCCCACGCGGCGGGTGGGGCGTGTCCGCCCGCCCGTGGTCCACCGTCCACCGTCCACCGTCGAGTCCGACCGCGCGGCGTCGCGTCGCCGGGTCCGCTAGGGGGTTGTCACGATGCCGACGTTCCTGGGCTCACTGCGTCGCCTGGTACTGGCGCCGTCGCTGGCCGATGTCTCCTTCGACGGCCGGGGTTTCCCCGGTCCACGCACGCCGGACACCCCCGCTCTGGAGGCGATCCCCCAGGCGGTGGTGTGCGGGTTCGAGTGGGGGATCGACGCGCGCGGCGTGGGGGAGGTGGAACGTCGTCTGCGGCTGGTGGAGCCGGCGATGCGCGGGTTCGCGGTGGAGGGCGCCACGATGGCGTTCACCGTGCTGGACGCGATGAGCGGTGGTGTCCGCACCCGGGACCTGTTGCGCGGTGAGGGGGCGCCGCACCTGTTCCTCGCCTACATCGGCATCGGGTTCGCGATGGCCCGCCTGCCGCGCGTCCTGTGGCGGCGGGTGCTCCCGGACCTGGCGGGCACCTCCCCGTACCACCCCACGATGAGCTGGTTGGCCGTCGACGGGTACGGCTTCGACCTGGCCTACTTCCGGACCCGCCACTGGGTGGGGGGTCAACGGGTGCCCGCCGCCTACGCGTGGCAGGGCGACTCCGGGTACTTCCCCCGGGCCGCCGACCAGGGTGTCGGTCGGGCGTTGTGGTTCGTCCACGGTGCCCGGGTCGACGATGTCGCGGACGCGGTGGAGCGGTTCCCCGAGCGGCGGCGCGGCGACCTGTGGTCGGGCGTCGGCCTGGCGGCGGCCTTCGCGGGCGGGGGGACGGCGGAGGCGACCTCGGCGTTGCGGCGCCGTGCGGGCGGGTACCGCGCCGAGCTGGGACTGGGCGCGGTGTTCGCGGCGTCGGCGCGGAACCTCGCCGACCACGTGCCCGAGCACACCGCCCGGGTCGTCGAGGGCCTGGCGGGGTTGACGGTTCCCGAGGCGGTGCGCCTGGCGGAGTCGACGTCGACCCACACCTCGGACGGGGACGTGCCGCCGTACGAGGTGTGGCGGGGGCGGATCCGGCACGCGCTGGGCGGTTCGTGAGCCCTCCGGCGTCGGTCCGCCGCGTCGACCGGGGTGGGGTGGGGTGCCGGGGAGTGGGCGGGCGAGGGTTGCCCACCGCCCGGCGTCTCCCGCCTTTCCGGGGCGGGGAATATCGGTTGCTCCTGCCAGCGCGGCGCTGGTAGCGTCGAATTCACGTGCCGCGAAGGGAGTTTCACGGCGGTGGCCTCCTGAGCTGGCAGCGTCGAGACCTGTCGTCGTTTCCTGACCCACCGCCTCCACGGAGGCGAACCACCGTGCCACGCGGCGAATCCCCTTCGGACACCACCTGCCCGGTTTCCGGCGGCCCTGGGATCGGTCGCGCGTCGAATTCCGGTGGGAGCACCACCGGCCGCGCGGTGGGCGGCATTGACCAAGCGGTGTGGCAGGCGATCGATCGCATCCTGGACAACGTGGGCGAGATGGTGACCGTCGAGGACCTGGCCCGCGCCGCCAGGTACAGCAAGTTCCATTTCTCGCGCGCTTTCCAACGGGTCACCGGGATCTCGCCGGGCCGTTTTCTCGCCGCGGTCCGAATCCAGGAGGCGAAACGACTTCTGGGCACGACGTCGTTGTCGGTCGCCGAGATCAGCCACCGCGTCGGCTATGCCAGTGTGGGAGCTTTCGGGTCGAGGTTCGCCAGCACGGTCGGGGTGTCCCCCACGACCTTCCGGCGGATGGTGGGCCGGGTGTCCCACCTCACGGGCGCTGGCGTGTCCCGCGCGGTGGCGTCCGCTGCCCCGCCCCGGGTCGGGCCGCGCGTGGAGCGTCGGCGGGCCGAGGAGCGGGTGGGCCGGCGGTCCCGGGGGAAGGATCTGTCGATCCCGCGACCGGGGTCGTGAGGGGCGCGGGTGGCTGGCGCACCCGGCCGGGCGGCGCGGCGCCGGCCCGCCCGGTTCGGGCGGTGGCCCGAGGTGGCGCGACTGGCGGCGGGTCCCGGCCCGGCCGAGGACGCCCCGGCCGGGCCTGGCCGGGGCGTTGGGGTCACTCGGCTCGGTGCACCGTCATCGCCAGGCCGCCGCGCACCCGCAACGACAGCATCGGTTCGGGGACGACCGTCCGTCCCGGGACCCCGGTGAGCCGCAGCTCCCGCATGAGCACGGCGAGGACGAAGACCGCCTCGAGCATGCCGAGGTTGCTGCCCACGCAGAAGCGGGGTCCCGCGCCGAAGGGCAGGTAGGCGTACCGCGGGCGGCCCTCCAGCTGGTCGGGGGCGAACCGTTCCGGGTCGAAGCGGTCCGGGTCCGGCCACCACGCGGGGTGCCGGTGCAGGGTGTACGGGCAGATGAGCACGTCGGACCCCTCGGGCACGTGGTATCCCCCGACCTCGTCGTCCTCCTGGGCGATCCGGGGCAGGATCCACACCGGCGGGTAGAGGCGCATGGCCTCCTTGACGACCATCTGGGTGTAGGTGAGGCGGGTCAGGTCCTCGTGCCGGGGTGCCCGGTCGCCGAGCACCGCCCGGGCCTCCGCCCGCAGCCGCTCCGCGACCGGGGGGTGCCGGTCGATCAGGTGCAGGCTCCAGCCCAACGTGCTCGCGGTCGTCTCGTGGCCGGCCAACAGCAGGGTGACGAGTTCGTCCCGCATCCGGGTCGCGCCGACCCGGGGATCGGGTTCGCGCCGGGTCGACTCGATGAGCCGGCTCAGGACGTCGTCGTCGGGGACCCCCTGGCGTCGGGGGCCTCGGGCGTCGCGGTCTGCGACCAGGCGGTCGACGATCCGCCGCAGCTCGGCGCGGGCGCGCCGGAACCGCTGTTGCCTGGGCAGCGGCGCCCACGTCGGCACGGTGCCCATCGTGACCATCTCGAACATCGCCTGGTCCTGGACGGCTTCGAAGGCGTGTCCCACCGTGTCGAAGGCGTTGAGGTCGACGTCGAGCAGGGTGCGACCGAGCACCCCGAGGGTCATGGTGTTCAGCTCGGCGACGAGGTCCACCGCCGGGCCGCCGACGCGGGCGCGGAGCCGGTCGACGAGGGTGGTGGCCTCCTCGGCCACCACCGGTGCCAGCCCGGTGATGCGGCGTTGCTGGAAGACGGGTTGGATCGTCCTGCGCTGGGTGCGCCACAGCTCGCCCTCGCTGGTGAGCAGGCCGTCACCCAGGGCGCGGCGGGCCTGCACGAGACCGATGCCCTTGTGGTAGTTGCCGGCGTTGTCGGCCAGGACGTGCTTGGCGTGGTCGGGGTGGTTGAAGAAGTACAGGGCCTTGGGGCCGATCGCCAGGCGGGAGGCGTCCCCGAAGCGGGCCGCCGCCGTGGACATCAGTCCGAGGCGGTCGGCGGCCAGCTTCCGGAGCATCGAGGGCGTCTCCCACCGGGACGGCCCGGGCGGCGTGCGCCGCCCGTGGTCGGTGGTCATCCTCGGCGCACCTCACTCGCCGTCCCGGGCGGCCCGTCGGCGCTGGGGGCCGCGCCCTCGGTGGAGGGCCCGGTGCCCTCCTGGCGCTCGGCGGGGGCGGGTGCCGCGCCCCCCGCGGGTTCGGCGGGTGTCGCCGCCCGGCGGGACGCCTCGAACTGGGCGCGGGACCGTTCGCTGTGGTGCAGGCCCCACAGGAAGGCCCCGCGCACCAGGCACACGATGGCGGTGGCGAAGAAGATCCCGTAGGCGATGTGCATGGCGGTCAGGACGCCGTAGGCCGCGGCGACGCCACCGCCGAAGGCGACCTGCGCCCAGGGCCGCGACGGGGTCGTGCCCGGGTCGGTGATCATGTAGTTGGTGAACAGGATGAACGCGACGCCGGTCATCGTCGCGAGCCCGCCGGGGATCGAGGTGCCCTCCAGCAGGCCCCGGATCACGGCCTGGAGCGCGAACCCGCCGACCCAGCCGGCGATCAACCACATCCGCCCGGTCAGCTTCGCGTTGATCATGGTCCCGCCGAGGACGATCAACGCGGGGATGAGCCAGTCCACCCATCCGGTGACGTGTTCGGTGAAGTGGTAGGGCGGCGCGATGCTGGCCCAGGGGAACAGCAACAGGATCACGGTGATCCCGAAGTTGGACGGGTTCATGTAGTGGCGGAGCCTGCCCCGGACCGGCGCCCGCAACACCCACTTGGTGCCCACGGCGACCAGGACGCCGAACATCATCACGAAGACCTGGTCGTTGACGTAGATGAGCATGTTCAGGGCCAGGCTGG
The DNA here is from genome assembly GCF_049311605.1 of Actinoalloteichus caeruleus. Lineage (NCBI taxonomy): Bacteria > Bacillati > Actinomycetota > Actinomycetes > Pseudonocardiales > Pseudonocardiaceae > Actinoalloteichus > Actinoalloteichus caeruleus. The sequence goes on along the minus strand of NZ_CP186005.1, from coordinate 2,716,701 downwards.
TGATGTGCGCCGGGTAGAGGAACTCCACCACGCCCCGGACCCCGCCGCCGAGGTACCGGGGTGCCCGGCCCTCGGAGTGCGCGGCGATGCGTTCCAGCACGAGTTCCACGGTGTAGCCGGTGGCCAGCGCGATGAACGGCCACAGCCAGGGTTGTTCGAAACCGAGCACGGTGTAGCCGAGGATGTTGAAGACCGTGATCGAGATGGCGAACCGGCGCAGCGCCGTGGTGACCTTGTTGTCGTGACGCGGCGGGGCCGCTGTCGTCGTCTTCTCCGCCATGTCCCTCAGTCCTCCCGCACGGTGGCGCCGAGCCTCAGCGTGTGCTGGCCGGTGTCGAGTCGCAGCTGCTCTTCCCGGACCGTGCCGCCCCGGTCGCGCCAGGCGATCTCGACGTCCAGCGGGGACGCGACGCCGTGACCCAGTCCGATGTGCACCTCGTGGCTGCGTTTGCCGGCGTGGCCGCTGCCGCCGTCGACCCGCGACACGAACCGGCGCCCGTCGGCCCTGGTGACGGTCACCTGGGCACCGACCACGGGCGAGCCGGGCGCGGCGAGCTCGCCGGGGGCCGGTTCCTCGTCGTGGACCAGCCGCAGGTTCAGGTAGTCGCCCGGGTTCGGGGCGGTGTTGCGGTAGAACAGCGGTTCGTCCCACTGCCGGGCGATGGCGAAGTCGAGCGTGCCGTCGCCGTTGGAGTCGCCGGTGGCGATCCCCCGGGTCGGAACGGGCACGGCGAGCCCGAGTTCCCGGGAGAGATCGACGTAGCGGCCGTGGTCGCCCTTGGCGAAGAAGGCCATGTGCTGGTCGCCGCCGATGTCGTCGCCCTCGCTGATCCTCGGCCAGGCCTTCGGGTTGCTGAGCAGGGTGTCGTTGGCCGCGGCCAGTTCCTGGAGCTGCGGCCAGCGGTTGGTCTTGCCCTTCACGAATCCGGTGGCCTGGGCGACCACGAGATCGCCGCTGTTGTTGAAGTCGGCCATCTTGGCGTCCCAGCCCCAACCCGACCAGGCGAGGTGGAGCTGCGCGCTGCGGTCGGTCCAGGGCGCGTTCCCCTCCTGGAGCCGTTCTCGCACCTCGTCCTTGTCCTCGGCGTCGCTGATGAACGCGAAGTGGCTTTCCTGGATGCCGAAGGAGGTGGTGATGTTGCTGACGAACATGTCGTACATGCCGTCGCCGTCGAGGTCCCCGAAGTCGACGCCCATGCCCTTGAACGAGTCCATGCCGATGACCTTGGACTTGGGGATCATCGCCTTGCGGTCGCCCTCGACGACGCTGAACCTGATCTCCCCGGGCACCGACCGGTTGTGGAGCAGGCGGTCGGGGCCGAAGTCGTTGCCGACGTAGAGTTCCGGCAGCAGGTCCCCGTCCATGTCGTTGGCGCCGGAGGCCAACGCCCAGCCGGTGCGGGCGTCGTCGTCGGGCACCACGTCGCTGACCAGCTCGAAGGTGACGGAGTGCTCGTCCTCGTCGGTCAGCCCGGTCCACCGCAGGAAGTAGTCCTCGCCTCCGTTGAACGCCCGGGACATCGAGTAGTTCATCTCCACTCCCCCGCTGACCGAGTCGTCGAGGACCGGGCCGTGGGGGAAGTAGTTGCCGACGAAGATGTCGAGGTGGCCGTCTCCGTCGAAGTCGTCCACGGCGACGGTGTTGGTGTTCCACTGCGGACCGTCGTACTCGCCGCCGGTGGCACCGGGGACCACCTCGGTGGCCCGGTAGGTCTCCGGGCCGAACGACGAGGCGCCGGGGTCGGCCAGGTACAGGATCGGCGTCCGCCCCCAGTAGTAGACGAGCAGGTCGAGCCGTCCGTCCTCGTCGAAGTCCCCTGGCACGCAGCCCATCGGGGCCATCACGTCGTTCATCGGGAGGTCGCCGGGGTCCAGGACGAAGGCGTCGTAGCGGTCCGACCCCTCGCCCGGTGTCGGGGTCACCACGACCTCGTCGAACCGGGGGTCGGTCAGGCACAGGTCGTTCGCCAGGCCGTCGCCGTCGAGGTCGTTCATGGCGATGGACGCGCCCACCGAGGAGATCCAGGCGTCGATGTGGCTGTAGTCCTGGTTGACCGAGCGGATCGTCCGTCGCGGGAGCCCGCTGGGCAACTCGATGGACATCGGCTCGAACCCGTACTCGGCGGCCATCGCCTCGACCTCCTCCGCGGAGGAGGTGGGCAGTCGCACGGCGAGGAACGTACCGGCGATGAGCACCACGGCGGTCACGCCGGCGAGCTGCCTGCGTATCCAGCCAGCTGTCGTGAACATGTCGTCAGGACCTCCCATGAGAGACGAACTCGTCGGCGATGCGGCGTCGCCAGACCTCGAAGGCGGGCACGCCCCCGGGCCCCGTGGCCGTGGGGTCGGGACGTGCGGAACGGGACACCAGGGCGGCGGCCTCGGCATCGAGCCCGCAGAACACGTGGGTGGCGACCGAGGTGTGGGGCACGACGAGCCCGGCGCGCACGCGGGCCTCCGCCGCGAAGGACGAGCCCTGCGCGACGTCCGGGCGGTGCGGCCCGGCCCGGTCGGCGAGCCGGCGGAGCTCGTCCTCGTCCGCCCCGCCGAGGTAGGTGGCGGCCAGCCCCACCCCGCTGTACAGGTCCCCCCGCCGGCTGGCCGGGTAGGTGTCGACCAGGTCCGCGGCCCGTTGGGCCTCGGTTCCGGCGACGAACCACAGGGCCCGGCCGATGCCCTGGTCGATGGCCCGCTGGGCGTAGTCGGAGTCGAAGGGGGCGGGTAGCACCGGTTCGAGGTACCGCTCGGCCACGTAGCGGCGGGTGTGGAAGTAGGCCTGGTGGAAGCCGTAGCCGTCCAGCGCCAGCCACCGCAGGAGCGGGTCGGGCAGGTGCAACCTCGACCACCGGAAGCGGGGGACGCGGGCCATCGCCCACCCCACCCCGATGTAGGCCATGTAGACGTGGGCGTCGCCCCGCCCGGCGAGGAGGTCGGGGACGCGGCGGCCACTGGTGAGCGGCAGGGCGTCCAGGACCGCGCACCCCATCGCGGCTCCCTCGTACCCAAATCCCCGGAAGGAGCGGGGCAGTCCTTCCAACCGGTCCTCGGCGTCGCTCACCGCCCGGGCCTCGGCCGCGTAGGAGTACGCGGTGAGGAAGGTGCGGCCGACGGTTTCGATCAGGTCCCTGGCCTCCGTGCTCTTCTCGTGGAATCCGCGCGTCGACACCTCGGTCGCCGCCATTCCCGGAGTCAGCACGAGACTCCTGATCCTTCGGATGAGCCGAACCACCGCACTTCCCTTCCACGAATTCCACGGATCGGGCGGTGAACCTGGCGCCCGGAGAAGACCATCACAGACGGCACCAGGCCGAACCACTCCTCACGTGCGGAAACGTCCGGCGTTCTGGCCTTCGCCCTTCGCGGGTCGACGCGCCGAGCACGCCGTGAGATGCGCGGAGCGCCGGTCCGATCGGAGCATCGTGCCACCGAGGACGCGAATATCCGGGCTGGTGAGCGGATTCGCCGGCAGCGGACGGGAACTCGTTTCCGGCGATTCCGGCCGTTCCGGAAGGACGCGGGATCGGACGTTCTCGCGCGCGCCGGTCGGGCGAGCCGGGTCGTGAACCCCGGCCCGGTGCGGAAGACGACGCGGCCCCACACGAGGAGGCGGGATGCCACCGGACGGTACCGACGAGGAACGGACGAGGATGACGATCGAGGCGTTCGCGGACACGATCGTGCCGGGGGCCAAGCGGTCGCCCGGGGACGCCGCGATCGCGGGGGTCTCCGAGGGCGGCGGGGCCGTGGAGTCGGGCGCGTTCGCCCTGCTGACCGATCCGGCCAGCGGCTTCGCCGAGGCGCTCGGGCCGCTGGCCGCGATGCTCAACGGGCACGCCAGGACGCTCGCCGAGGGGCGGGGGGCACCGCCCGAGGAGACGCTCCCCGAGTTCGTGGCGTTGCCCTACGAGGAGCGGGCCGCCCTCGTCCTCCGGCTGACGGCGCCGGACAACCCCGAGCGGGACGGCTGGGTCGCCCTGGCGATGTTCAGCAACATGGCGTTCGACACCGCGGCGCACCTGCACACCGCGGACGCCTTCGCCGAGGGCCACCCCGGCCTGCTCACCATCGGTTACGCGCCGGCCGACGACGATGGACTCTGGCGCTTCGCCGACTACTCCTACGGCCGGGTTCTGGCCGAGACCCATCCGGACACGACGGCCTCAGGGAGCCCGGCATGAACGCCACCGAACGCACCGACGTCGTCGTGGTGGGCAGCGGGTTCGGGGGTGCCATCACCGCCTACCACCTGGCGGCCGGCGGCGCCCGGGTGGTGCTGCTGGAACGCGGGCCGTGGCTGTCCAGCGAGGACTTCGACCACGACTTCAAGCTTGGCTCGTCGTACACGCGTGTCTTCGACTTCGTGGTGGGCGACGGGATGAGCCTGCTCGGGGGGAACTGCGTCGGGGGTGGCAGCGTCGTCTACTTCGCGGCGATGCCCCGGGCGCCCCGGTTCGTCTTCGACCGGCAGGGTTCCCTCGGGCGGCGGATGTGGCCGGCCTCGATCACGCGCGACAGCCTCGACCCCTGGTACGACCGGGTGTCCGAGTCCTTGCCCGTCACCCGGCAGAGCTGGGACGACGTGAGCTACGCCGGCGGGCTGTTCGCCGCCGCCTGCGCGCACGCCGGGCGGTCGGCCAACCCGGTCCCGGTGGCCATCGACACCGGCCGCTGCACCAACTGCAACTGGATGATGGCGGGCTGCCGCTTCGACGCCAAGCGGTCGCTGCTGCTCAACTACCTGCCCTCCGCGGTGGATCACGGGGCCGAGATCCGACCGTTGCACGAGGTGCAGCGGATCTCCCGCGTGGACGGGGGCCGGTACCGGGTGCACTACGAGACGGTCGACGCGGAGGACTACCGGATCACCACTGGCGGCGGCACGATCGACGCCTCGATCGTGGTGCTGGCCGCGGGCGCGGGCGCCACCCCGGTCATCCTCCAACGGTCGGAGGCGGAGCTGGGGGCGATGCCGCACGCGGTGGGACGCTACTTCTCCGGCAACGGTGAACGGCTGAACACCGCGATCGTCGACGAGGACCGGGTCTCCGAGCTGTTCGGGCTGTCCCGGCCGGACGGCCGGGCCTACGAGGCGAACCAGATCGGCAAGGGACCGGTGGTGGCGAGTTGGGACCACCTCGACGGCGACCTGCCCGAGTACTCCCGCTTCTCCCTTGAGCAGCTGTACTTCCCGCCGGGGCTGGGCACGATCCTCGCGCAGGCCCCGGACGCGGCGGGGGGCCCGACCTGGTTCGGCCGGGAGAAGAAGGAGGTGCTGCGCCGTTGGCGGTCGTGGCTGACGATCTTCTCCATGACCGAGGACGACAACGAGGGCGTCTTCGGCGCACCGCCGCCCCGGGGCAACGCCTACCGCATCTCCCAGCAGATGCTCGGCCGGGGAACGATCAGCTACCGGCCGACGGCGAACACGCTGCGGGGGTGGGCCGAGTCCGACGCGGAGGTCAGGCGCGTCATGGAACGTGACGGGTTGTCGAAGGTCATGCCGTGGACCAACGACGTCGTCGGCGCCTACACGGTGCACCCGCTGGCCTCGTGCCGGATCGGCGACGACCCGGCGACCTCCGCCCTCGATGACCGGCACGAACTGCGCGGTCATCCCGGCATCTTCGTCACCGACGGCTCCGCGGTGCCCGGGGCGTTGACGGTGAACCCCGCGCTCACCATCGCCGCCCTGGCCGAGCGGGCCGTGCCCGCGATCGTGGACGCGGCTCGCGAACGGGGGGTCGACGTCCGGTACGGAGCTCCCGCTCCCTCGGGCACGACCTCGTCCGCCGGAGCGGGCGGCCCGACGGGGGCGCGACCGAGGTGACCGGTCCGCTGGTGCGGGCGGCGGTGCGGAGGTCGTTGGGGCGAACCCGCCACGTCACCCCGGTGCTCCCCTCCGCCGCGACCGGGGTCGTCGCCGAGGTGTACCGGGAGCTCGAGCGGGACTTCGGAGTGCTGGCTCCCCCGATCGCGGTGCTGTCACCGGCCCCGCACCTGCTCGCCGCGTCCTGGTCGCTGCTCCGCGAGACGCTGGTCGTCGACGGTGCGGTGGACCGGCCGGTGAAGGAGGCGGTCGCGGCGGCGGTGTCGGCGTCCAACTCCTGCCCCTACTGCGTCGAGGTGCACGGTTCCGCCCTGCGCGGGCTGGGGTCGGGTGCGGCGGCGACGGCGATCGTGGCGGGGCGGAGCGGCGAGGTCGGTGATCCTCGGCTCCGCGCCGTCGTCAAGTGGGCGGGGGCGGGTGGACCGGGGGCCGGTGCGCCGCCGCCCCCCGAACCCTTCCCCGTCGGGCACCGCGCGGAACTGGTCGGTGTCGCGGTCACCTTCCAGTTCCTGAACCGGCTGGTGAACGTGTTCCTGGAGGAGTCACCCACCCCCGCCGGGGTACCGGCCGGGGTGCGCGGCGGCGTGCGGAGCCTGCTGGCCCGCCATCTCGGGGCCGCCGCCGGCCGCGGGGTCGGGCCGGGGGCTTCGGAGCGGGGCGGGGAACGCGAGGAGCCGCCACCGGACCTGGGGTGGGCGGCGGCGCACCCGGGGATCGGTGGCGCGGCGGCGCGGATCGCGCGGGCCGCCGACCGCGCCGCCGGCGGGAGCGGGCTGTCCGAGCGGGCGAGGAGCCGGGTGCTGGACGCGGTGGCCGTCTGGGAGGACGTGGGTCGTGGTCCCGGCCGGGACTGGGTCGAGGACCTGTGCGCTGGTCTCGCCGCGCCGGACCGGGCGGCGGCCCGGCTCGCGTTGCTCACCGCCTTCCGCTCCTACCAGGTGGACGACCGGGTGGTGGCCGACTTCCGAGGCCACCACCTCGGCGACGCGGCGCTGGTGGACCTGGTGGGCTGGTCGGCGTTCACGGCGGCCCGCCGCGTCGGCCGGTGGATGGCGGGCGGCGGCTGACCGAACGCCACCGGGGCCGGGACGGCGGGGTGGCGGCCGGGCTCCGGCTCCCCCCGGTGGGGGCGGCACCGGGCCGGGCCGCCCCCTTGACGCGCACCGGCCACCGCACCGGTCGCGGCCGGTGCGCGAGGGGAGGCCGCCGGCGGCGGGGTGAGCACGCCGAGTCGTGGGGTGTGGCACGAACCGCTTCGCGGCGGCTCCCGCGCTCGCCGCCCAGCCGCGCGGTCGGCTTCGCCGTGCCGGGCGCGAAACCAGCTACCGCCCCCGGCCGTGGCAGCCGGACGGGGCACCCGCGCCCGTATTCCCGGGCGTGGACTCCCAAAGTGCCGCATCGCGCGACTGCGCTCTCACGAAGGCCGTGACCGGCGGGTTCCCGCCGTACCGTCGGTCACGGGCCCGGGCGACCGGGCTCCGCCCCCGGGGATCGCACCCGCGACCGGCCGGTCGAGGTTCCCCCTTCTCCAGGTACCGGTTCGGGTTCGGATCGCCCTTCCCCTGACCGAGGAGGCCCTTCCATGACGACGCACCTGGCACACCCCCCACCGACCCGTTCGGCCGGCGTGATCGAGATCCTGAACACCAGCAGGCACGAGATCGCGCTGGTGCTGTACGGGATCGTGGTCCTCGCGCACTGGCTGGAGCACGTCGCGCAGGCCGCGCAGATCTACCTGTTCGACTGGCCGGTCCCCGAGGCCGGTGGGGCGCTCGGTCTCGCGTTCCCCTGGCTCGTGGAGTCCGAGCTGCTGCACTACGGGTTCGCCCTGGTCATGATCGTCGCGTTCTTCGTGCTCCGGCACGGGTTCGGCGGTCGCGCCCGGACCTGGTGGGGCATCGCGCTGGGGATCCAGTTCTGGCACCACATCGAACACCTGTTGCTGCTCCTGCAGGCGTGGAGCGGGGTCCACCTGCTGAGCAGGCCGGTGCCCACCAGCATCATCCAGCTCGTGATGCCCCGGGTGGAACTGCACCTGCTCTACAACGCGATCGTCTTCGTCCCGATGGTGGTGGCGATGGTGCTGCACCGACGCGGCGAGGACGCCGGGGAACCCCAGGTGCGGTGCTCCTGCGCCCGCGTTCCCTCGGGCGGATGATCAGGTCCACGGCCGCCGTGCTCCTGGCCTGGACGGTCGCCTCGGTGCTGCTCGCGTTGCCAGCCGAGGCGGCCGTCCCGGTGGTCGGGGGACACTCGCACGGGGAGGGGACGGGAAGCCCGTCCGGCAGCCTGCTGGTGCGGCTGGGATTCCTCGTCGCGCTCCTCGTCGCCACCGGCGCCACCCTGCTGCGTCCCCTGCTCGGGGAGCTGAGCCGCCGGGCGACCGCCGCGCTCACCGGGGCCGCGTCGTTCGGCGGGCTGTTCGGGTTGCTGCTCGCCGACCTGCCGTGGTTGGCCGACGGCGCCGCCTTCCTGGTGTTGGTGGCGCTGGGGACGCCGGTGGCGGTGGCGTGCTCGCGGTCCCGCCTGTCCTTCCTGCGCGGCGCGGCGCCCCTCGTGGTCGGTGCGGGGACGGTGGTCGCGGTGGTCGCGCTCCTCACGCGGGCCGTCGGGGTGGTGTCACCGCCGCAGTCGGCGACGTACCTGGCCATCGTGGCGGCGTTCGCCAGCCTCTCCTGGAGCATGTTGTGGAGCGGTCGGCGGCCCGGCGCGACGACGGTGGCGGTGCGCTCCGCCGCCGTCCTGTCGAGTCTCGCGCTCATCGTGGGCGCGGCCGTGGTGGTCACCGCCGGGCACCTCGTCGTTCCCCGCAGCGGGGAACCGCTCCTGGCCCGCGCGGTGGTCGGCGACGAGCGGGTCGAGGTCCTCGTCGTCCCGCACCGGCCCGGCCCGAACCTCGTGTACGTCGGGTCGGACCGCGCCGCCGTCGGGACCTCACCGTCCACGATGGAGCCGGTCGAGCGACGGCCCGGAGCCGGGGGCGGGTGGGCGGTGGTGGACCTCGACGAGGGTCCCGCTCGGCTCTACCTGAGCCTCGGTGGACGGACGGCCTCGGTGCCCGTCGACACCGGTGCTGAACCCTGGGAGGGCCGCGACATCCGGGATCCGGGTGGCCCCGAGTACGCCAGCGCGGTGCTGGCGCACCTCGTCGCCGGCGGCCGGGACGAGGTTCCCTGGCCGGACGGGGGTCTGCTGGCCGAGGACGAGTCCGTGCTGCGGGGCATGGTGGGCCACCTCGCGGGTGGCCGGGTGCACGTCGTGTCCGACGCCTCCCCGCGGTCGCTGGCGGCACGCCGGGTCGTCGTCGAGGCCGCCGCCGATCACCGCGTGCGGTTGGTGCCGCTGGCGTCCGACGCCGACCACACCCTGGTGGTCGCCGGGTGGATGGGTGCCGAGCGGGCGTTGCGGGCCGGGGCGTCGTCGGGGCGCGCGCACCACCTCGCCCCGTGGTTGGTCACCCCGGAGTTGCTGTCGGAGGAGGCACGGCCCCGGTTCCCGTTGCGGGGAGGGGAGGAATCGGAACGGCGTGGCCGGTACGGCGCCATGTTGGACGTCGCGTTCCCGGGTGCCAGCCCCAGCTCCAGTGGTTTCCGGTCCTGGGCGACCAGCTACCCGTCGCCGTCCGTGCCGCCGCCTCCGACGGTGCTGTACCGGTGGCGGGCGGATGCCCGCCACCCCGCGCTCCCGCCGGCACTGCCCCCGAGGGACCGTCTCGTCCCGGTGTCGGGACCGCTGGACGCCGGATGACGCCGACCGGGTGGGGCTCGGTCACCGGGGGCCCGCGGCTGGCACCCCCACCCGGGTGGTCCTGCCGGCTCCGGGTCGGCCTCCACCCGTCGGGGTGGCGCGGAGCTCGTTGGGCTGGGTGGGCCGATCTGGTGGCGGACCGGACCGCACCCGCCCCTCGGCGTCCCCGTCCGGGCGCCGTCGCGGGATGCCGGTGCCCGGGACGCGCCGGGCTCCCCCGAGCCCGTCCCGCCGGTTGGGAACCACGGGGTGTGACGTGTTTCGCACCAGCGGTGGGGAGGGCAGGTCGCGGCGTCCGCCCGTCGTGGACGGTTGGCGGGATACCCGGGTGCGCCCGAGCTCGCCCGCGCACCTGGGCGATCCGACGCGGGGTGTCGGCAGGGTGTCCGACCGCACGGGCGGCGAGGACCAACGGTGACCACCCGTTTCCGTCGGTTTCCGTTGGCGCCCGGCGGTGTGCTGACCCGCGCGCCACCACGGCGGGCGGTTGTCATTCGGTTAACGGAAGGAGCGGGGGCAGCCGAAAGCCCTACCCGGCGCGAGACCAACTGCCGCAGAAAACCGCCCGTTCGAGTTAAGCGCTGCCCGGCTATCCGGCGGCCTCCGCGCAGTTCTGGGCACGTCCGACCATTCATCACGTCCCAGCTCCGATGTCCCTTTCGCTGGCCGCCCAGCTCCGAATACGGCGTGCCGACGCGGGATGCGCTCCAACCGTTCCGGTTGGGGAGGGCACGGGCGGCCGGGACTGGTAATGTGACGCGTACCGGTCACCGCCTCGGCCGATTCCACGGCGGCCCACCCGGTTGCCAGCGCGTCCTCACTCCTTTCCGCGACGAACGGGCGGTATCGACCCCGGTACCCCACAGAGGTTTCCCCACCCATGGAACTCGACCGGCTCGACCGGATGGCGGCAATTCGCCGCATCGGCGGCGGGCATGACACGCCACGCCCCGACACGGCGTCGGACACCGGTCGGCTGGCGGATCTCGACGGTCGACGGGGACGGTCCCCGGCCGTGGCATCCGGGGCGACGCGCGGCGCGCCGGGCATCCCCGCCGGAACGGCCAGGCGGGCCCCACCAGGCAGAGCGCGCTCATCGCGCCCGCACCGCCAGCGGCCCGAGCCCGCGAGGAGCGGCGCCTTGCGCCGTTGGCGCCGGGGACCCCGGGGCGGGGGTCGACGGCGGGTGGGGAACGGGGTGGCGCCCACCTCGCCCCGGTGCATCCGCGACTCCCGGCCGTCTTTCCTCCGATTCCGTCGGAACGCGTCAAGGGATTGTCCACACCCGCGGCATTCGCGTCCCGGCTTCCTCACCTCCTCGGGGCTCTTCCCCGGGGCGTCCTCCCGATACGAGGGGGACGTGGCGATGCCACTCGCCCCTCTCGCGGCGATACGAGGAATACCCGAGTGGCGGTGGATGCTTCCAGGCCCGTCGGGTACCGGGCCCGCCGTTCGGGGCCGGTGCGGAGGGCGCCCGAGGCAAACGCGACGCGCTTCTCGTACCGGTTGTGGCTGTCGCAGTTTCGTGAGGTTAGGATCAGGGAAAAAGTCCCAGAACTCCTTCGGCCAGGTGCGAACCGCGTCGTCACCGTTCGGGCATCGCAGGGCCCGACGCCGGGAAAGAACCGAATACCGGGTCCAGGAGGACGAACACGGGCCGCTTCGCCGCGAAGACCGAAGCGACGAGGCCGGAAGTGCGGACCCTGGATGGCGGTGCGCGTTCGGATCGTACCGGAACTCTGCTGGACGCCTCGGTCCGTCGACCGGTGTCCGTTATGTCGAACGATCGCCAAAGACGGGGAATAACCGACTTACCGCGAGGCCGCAGCAGAAAGGAAGTACCGGAGCGTGCTGCTCGAGAACAAGATCGCCGTGGTCTACGGTGCCGGAAGCGCGCTGGGTGGTGCGGTGGCCCGGGCGTTCGCCCGCGAGCGCGCGTACGTCTTCCTCGCCGAGCGGGACATGGCCGCCCTCGAACCCGTGGCGAGTCGCATCGCGGAGGCGGGCGGCGTCGCCGAGGTCGCCGCGGTGGACCCGCTCGATCCCCGCGCCGTCCGCGCCCACATCGACGAGGTGACCTCCTGGGCGGGTGGTCCGCACATCCTGTTCAACGCGGTGCCCCTTCCCCGCACCACCAGCACCGCCCTGGTGGACGCGTCGGTGACCGAACTGGTCGATGCGCTCAACCGGCAGGTGGCGGCCCAGCTGATCACCGCGCAGGCCGCCGCCAGGCAGATGACGAGGAGCGGGTCGGGGGTGATCCTCACCGTGTCGGGAACCGCGTGGACGGGTGGCGGCACGACGGGGCAGGACGGGGCGGGGCTCGGCGACACCGTCGTCGAGGCGATGTCGGACCGGCTCGCCCGGGAGCTCGGCGATCGGGGAGTCCGGGTCGTCTGCCTGCGATCCGGAATGCTGGCGGCGCCTCCCGCCGCGACCGGCGCCTCGGGGGCCCGCGCGAGGTCCCCCCTGGACGTCGACCTCGCGGCGGCGGCCGAGACGATCCTCCTCGCCGCCGCCGGGCGGGGTTGACCCGCCACCCCGGCCGTCCGGCCGGTGGCCACCGCATGGGAACGGTTTCGGCCGCGCCCGGCGTGACCCGGACTTCCGAGTGCGCGGGGTGGCGGTGGCCGGCGGCGCCGTCCCGTCACGCGTCCACGCTCGCCCCCGGCGGGCGTGGGCGCCCCCGCACTCCGGTGCCACCCGACCCCGCCCAGCCCGGTGCCGACCGGCTGGCACCGCCGACCCGGCGGACGACACCGGCAGTCGGGCGGGTCCCGTCCGCACCGGCGCGGCGACCGTGGGCCGAGGTCTGGTTCCGCCAGCCGGCCGGTTCGGTCCCGTCCGGTCACGAGCACCGAGACCGGCGACCGTCGGATCGTGCGCCGGCGAGGTGCGGCACGCCGGCCGGCCACGGGGGTGGCGGCGGACCGGTCGGGTCGGGTGCCCCGGGTCAGTGCGGCGGCGGTCGTGCGCGGGCGCCGAGCGGCACCAGGCCGGGTCCGCCTCGCGGGCACCTCCCCGGGGCCAAGCACTCGCGGTGACCCTCCCAGCCGGGATGGTCCGACGGCCCCCGTGGCGATCCCTCCGCCGTCGAGGCGGGTGAACCGCTCTCGCGGGCGAACGCGAGGCGGCGGGCAGGACGGGCGGGCCCGCCTCGGCGTCGGGTGCCGGGGCCCTGCCCGGCACGGCCGACCACCGCGGTGGTCGGCCGGTGGTGCTCAGCCCACGCAGTTGGTCAGCTCGTCCGGAACCGGCCCTCCGGTGGACGCTCCGAAGAACAGCTCGGCGCAGTCGATCAGGAACTCGGGGTTCTCCTGCGCCACGAAGTGGCCGGCATCGGGTGCGATGACCGGGCGCACGTCGTCGGCGACGTGCTCGAAGGAGGCCGGAATGGCCTCACCGAACGCGTACTCGGCGCCCATCGCGAGCACCGGGATGTCGATCTTCGGTTCGGCGTGCGCCAGGTTGTCGGCCGCGTCCTCGGGGAAAGCCCGGTAGTACTCGTAGCCGGCGGAACGGACGGCGGGATCGGAGTACGCCTCGAAGTAGACCTCCTGGGAGATCCGGTCGGGGCGGTAACTGCCGTCGTAGAGATAGCCCAGGTACACCTCCACGTCCTCGTCGTCGAGGATTTCCTCGGGAACGGGGGCCGGGGCCATGTTGAACTGGAAGTGGAAGCTCGCCGAAAAGATGTCCTCGAGGCCGAGTCCGGCCAGCGGGGCCTCGATCACCGCCAGTTTGTTGACCTCCTGGGGAAAGTCCCGCGCGTAGTTGTAGGCGACCATCGCTCCGAGGTCGTGCCCCATGAGGGCGACTTCCTCGTATCCCAGTTCACGCACCGCCGCGCGAATTCGGTGCGCCGTGGTGGCCTTGTCGAATCCGTCCTCGGGAATCTCGGAGTCCCCCAGTCCGGGGAGGTCGAACGCCAGCACGGTGTGCGTCCTGGCGAGGTCGGGCATGACCTCGTTCCAGTGGTACCAGGTTTCGGGCCAGCCGTGCAGGAGGACCAGTGGTGGGCCCTCACCGGTGCGCACGTAGTGGAGGCCGATTCCGTCCACGTCGACGGTGCCGTGCTCGTGGCCGGTGTGCTCCGCGCCCGCCAGCGGCGCCGGGCCCCGGTCCTCGTCGAAGGCCGCGGCGCTGGTCGAGACCAGCATCGTGCCAGCCAGCAGGCCCGCTACCAGCAGGCGTCCCCGTCTCGCGCCGCGTCGAACCGACACCCGGCCGTGCGGCTCGCGAGTGCCACCGAACGCGTTGTCCCCAGTTGTCATCAGCGATCCCGTCTACGCTCCGTGCGGCAAGTCCTGATCACCCGGCCGACATCTTTGCTCACGGAAGCAAGAACGTCCAGGTGCCGGATCCAGCGAAACGAGGGGGAGGACCAGTGATCCTACGGGGACACCGTGTTCCACGCCTGGATTCGCGCTGGCCAAGCCGGTCGGAATGCGGGTGAACACTGTTATGCCCCACCCGGGGCTGACCGCCCCGGGAGGGTTTACCGACAGCGGTCCGATCGGGTGAGAAAATCACCACCCGCCCCCGGGAACGGAAGCCCGGCGCCCGTCGGCGCTGGTTCTCCACGGCACCCGGAATGGGAGCGGGAACGGGCCTGGTGGGGCGGCGACGGCTCACGCACGGGGAGGGTCGTCGACTGGGTCGTCCCGGTCGGGCGGCGAGATCATCCACCGGGGTCGTGGCGGCCCCATACCCGGAGACACCCCGGCTCGCCAAGAGGCCCGGATGACTACCACAAACCGTCCGCACCGGGGCCCCGGGAATGGTTCACTGCCGTGGACAGTCCGCAAGTTTGAAGTGGACGGGGCAACGGGGGCGCTGTGAGGATCTGTCGTCAAAGGAATCCGGGGAAAACACCCCGTCCGATTGGGGGCGCCTTGCGCAGTGGTCAGCAGGCTCGCGGACCTCGCCACCGGGCACTCGGGGGGCCAACCGGGGCCGAGTCCGCCTCCGGGGCGGGTACTCGCTCCAGTTCGACAGAACATCACCGGAGGATGTCGATGTTCCGCCGTGGTACCAGTTCCCGGAAAACGCCGGTCACCCTTTTCGGGGAGCCGGCCACGGATCATCGGGGCACGAGTCCGTCCGCGTCGGAATCCTATTCCGGCGACCCCGTGCGGCGTGCCGCCGGGTGGTGGCGGTGATCCCGCTACCCGGCTGGTCGAGGCGACGGGAGATCGGACCGGACCACCCGTGTGGAAACCGACCGCCGGTACCGGAACCAGAACGGGCTCGCGTTCCGCGTCACCGTTCTCGTTCGTGGTCCCCGGCGCTCGTCGCCGGTGCCGAGCATCCCGGACCGAGCGGTTCGGGGGCTGTCCCCGACCACGCGGTGACCGCCGATGTGGTGGGCGGGCCGGGGCTCGGGCGGACGCGGCGCGGCTCGCCGTCCGTCCGGGACGACGATGCCACCGGCGCGGCACCGGTCCCGCCGGTGTCGAGGCGGGGTCGTCGCTGGTCGGGCTCGGATCACGACCTCACCAGCGGCTCGGCCCGGGCCGGCCCTCGGCGGGCTGGCCGGAGCGGGGCGACCCTGATCCCGGCCGGCTCCGGGAGCGACCGGGAGCCGAGCGGTGCCGGAGCACCGGGCTCCACGGTCGCTGGGGGCTCGGCGGGCGACGCCCTTCCCCCTCCTGCTCGGGGACTCCGCACCGACACGCGTGCCTCCACTCCGGCGCCGCCACCGGGCCGCGAACGCGCACACCGAACTTCACTCCGCCGGACCGACGGCGACCCGGCTCCAAGTCGAACGGAGGAGATATGACATCGGGGGTTGAGAAAGCGGTCGAGCGTGTCATCGAGATGATGTACGACCACCTCGGCGAGCAGTTGACGATCGACGATCTGGCGCGGACCGCGCTGTTCAGCAAATTCCACTTCACCCGGGTGTTCCAGCGGATCACCGGTGTGTCCCCCGGCCGTTTCCTGTCGGCGATCCGGTTGGCGAGGGCGAAGGAGTTGTTGGTCTCGACCAGCCTCACCGTCGCCGAGATCAGCCACCTGGTGGGCTACTCGAGCATCGGCACCTTCAGCTCGCGGTTCCGGTACAGCGTGGGTGTCTCGCCCACCACCTACCGCCAGTGCGACGGGTCGGTGTCCGAGCCCTTCGGGCGAGCGGTGCCCGAGCAGCCGACGGGACCGGCGAGCCGCGTCCGGGGGACCGTGGAGTCGGCCGTGTGGGACTGCTCACGGGTCATCTTCCTGGGGTTGTTCGCCGGTCGCCTCCCCGAGGGGGAACCCGCCGAGTGCGTGGTGCTGGACGGGCCCGGTCCGTACACGATGGACCGGGTTCCGGCCGGGATCTGGTACGTCCTCGCGCACGCGCTGCCAGCGGGCCGTCCGCACCGCGGGTGGGGGGACCGCGCGGCCGGGCCACCCGCCGAACGAACCCTCCTCGGTACCACCGGCCCGGTCACGGTGGAGGCGGAGGGAGTGTGCGCCGCGGACGTCACCCTGCGGCCGCGCTCCATCTTCGATCCGCCGATCCTGTTGGCGAGCGCCTCGGACCGCTGCCGGGCGCGGGACCGGCGCGTCGACCTCCGGGGCGGTCAGCGGGATGGCGGGCAGCCGGACGGGCCGGGGGGTTCCGTCCCGCTCCCCCGGGTGGCTGACGCTCGCCCGTCCGGCGCCGTACGAGAACCGGCCGGCGGAGGCTTGTGACGGTGGTCCTCACCGCTCCGGACCCACGTCCGGAGCGGTGAGCGGACCGCCGTCAGGCGGGTGGCGGCGGCGGCTGAGCCTGGTGCCCTCCCAGGCGGAGGACCTGATCCGGTCGTCGTGCACCAACCGGGCCCCCGCCTGGCACGGCCTGTCCGAGGTCGAGCCCGGCCGAGCGGGTCGGCCCGCTGGCCGCGCCGGGCTTCCTGGGGGCACGCGGCCCCAGGGCGAGCCAGCGGGTGGCCGGGGCTGGGTTCGCGGGAGCCGGGTGGATGGGGGTCGCCGCACGGCCGAGGTGTGGACGGGGATGCCCCGCTCCCCCCGGCCGTCGGTGCCGCCTCAGGCCTGACGGGTCCCGGTGACGGCCCCCTCGTTGCCCCGCGCGGTCTCGCGTCCCGCCGGCCGCGCGGTACCCCCCGCGCTGTCGCCCCCACCGGAGCCGAAGCCCCGTGCCACGGCGAGCCACGGGTGCCCCGAGGACTGACGGGGTGGGTCGCGGAGCCACCGGGGAACGCCCTGTCCCGCGAGGCGCCGAGCCCGGCTCCACTTGAACCGGGTTCGAGGGCGGCACCACCTCCTCACGGGCTTTTCCGGTGGCCGCCCTGGCCAGTCTGGCCGCGCGGTTCCGCACGGCGACCTGGTGCGCCACGGGGCATCGACCCTGCTGGGCGCCACGCCCCGCCCTGGTCCCGGCACGGTGGGAGATGCGGCCGCCGGCGCCGGTGCGGAAGTGTCGGACTGCGTACCTCGTCCCCGCACCGCCTGGGGGTAGGCGCACGGCTCCACGGCGCTGACAGGACACCGGGTACCACCAGAACCGTCGTCGCTCGCACTCAGGGAGGACATGTGTCGACCACTCAGGTTCCGACGAGGGAGGAACTCGTCCGCCGCGCCTCCGAGGCGGCGCCGGTGCTCCGGGCCAACTCGGCCTGGTCGGAGCGCAACCGGCGGTTGCACGAGGACACCGTCGCGGCGCTCGCCGAAGCCGGTGTGTTCCGCCTGCGCACCCCTGCCCGGTACGGCGGGTACGAGGCCGACACGGGAACGCTGCTGGACGTGGTCGCCGAACTCGGCGCGGCCGACGGGGCCGCTTCCTGGGTCAGTTCGGTCTACTGCATCCCCACCTGGATGGCGTGCCAGTTCCCGGACGAGGTGCAGGACGAGGTCTTCGCCACCCCGGACGTGCGGATCTGCGGGACGTTGAGTCCCAGCGCCGTCGCCACGCCGGTCGGCGGGGGCATCAGGGTCAACGGCAAGTGGGGTTTCATCAGCGGTGCCCTGCACGCCCAGTGGCAGGAGATCATCGCCGTGCTGGTCCCCGAGGACGGTGAGCCCTACCCCGTCGTCGCGCTCGTCCCGCTGTCGGACCTGTTGGTCGTCGACGACTGGCACACCTCGGGGCTGAAGGGGACCGGCAGTGTCAGCACCGTGGCCCAGGACGTGTTCGTTCCCGAGGAGCGGGTGCTCCCGCTGCCGGTGGTCCTCGAGGGCCGGACCGCGTCGGAGGGCAACGCGGGCACGGCGATCTACCGGAACCCGCTGCTCCCGGTCGCCGCCGCGTCGTCCGTCGGCACGATGGTGGGTCTGGCGAGGGCGGCTCGGGAGGGCTTCCTCCGGCGGCTGCCCACCCGCAAGATCACCTACACCGCGTACGAGAGCCAGCGGGACGCCCCGCTGACGCACCTGCAGGTCGCCGAGGCCTCGATGAAGGTCGACCAGGCCGAGTTCCACGCTCGCCGGCTCACGTCCCTGGTCGACGCCAGTGGCGTCGACCAGGAGTGGGACCTGCTCGACCGGGTTCGCGCGCGGGCCGACATGGGCGCGACGTGCCGGCTGGCGAAGGAGGCCGTCGACGTCCTCGCCTCGGCCAGCGGCGGTTCCTCGATCTACGAGGACGTCCCGATGCAGCGGATCGTGCGTGACGTCCAGGCGATGACGTTGCACGCGCTGATGAACCCCAACACGAACGCGGAGCTGTACGGCCGGGTCCTGTGCGGCCTGGAGCCGAACACCCAGTACGTCTGACCACCACTCGGATCGAAGGGACGACCATGAGCTCGAGCAGCCCTCGCGCCTCCGCCGCCGACCAGGCGGCCGTCGCGGCGCTCACCCAACGCGTCATCGCCGCCTGGGCCTACCACGACGCGGACGCGTTCGCCGACGTGTTCACCGAGGACGGCACCATGATCCTGCCGGGCATCTACCGGAAGGGGCGGGAGGAGATCCGGTCCTTCCTCGTCGACGCCTACGCGAACGAGTACCGGGGCACCCAGGTCACCGGCAGGCCGGTGGACCTCCGGTTCCTCACCGAGGACACCGCGCTGCTCCTCACCCGGGGCGGGGTGTTGGCCGAGGGTGAGTCCGAGGTGTCCGACGACCAGGCGATCCGGGCCTCCTGGCTGGTGGTGAGGCAGGACGGGGAGTGGCGGCTGGCCGCGTACCAGAACACCCCCGCGGTGCACCGCCTCCCCACCCCCGGCGCCACCGGCCGGTAGCCCGGTGTGGCGGTCGGCGCTGCCGAGCCGTCCCCCAGCCGGAGGGCAGACGGCGCCGACGGGCCCGGTGGGAACGACGCGAGGGCGCACCCCGGGGGTGCGGAGGGAACCCGGTCCCCCGCTCGGCTCCGGCTCCCGCCGGCGGTGTCCGCCGACCACCCCGGGCCGCTGTCCGCGTCGGGCGTGCCCTGGCGCGGGGACCCCGTCGCGCGTCCCTGGCGGGTGACACCGGGCGGCGGCCGGTCGTGGTCGTCGGGACGCCGAGCTCGATCACCTCGGCGGGGGCAGCGCCACCCGGGGGCACCGCCCACCCGAAGCCGGTCCGGTGCGGTCGGCCGACGGGGGACGGGCTGGGGCGTCGCGCCCGTCCGTCCCCTCCTCCGGGGCACGGGTTCGGTGGCCAGTTCGGGCCGAACGATCACCGGCGACCCGGACCTCCTGGGCGATCCGACCCTCGGGATACCGAGGACCGGTCCGCCGGCGGCCCGGGCCGGTGTTCGCCGCGCCCGTTCCCGCGACCACCGGGCACGAGGACGGCCCGAGGTCCTGCCGCGCCACCGGGGCGGGCCTCCCCCAGCCGGCCCCCGAACGCACCATGAACCGTTCGCCTCGGTGCCGTCACCGCCCCCGTTCCGCCGTGCTCGGAACGGCGCGAGGGCGGCCCCCGAAAAAGGCATTTCGAGAGAAGTGCCATTTCCTGGTCCTGCCTAGACTTCTCGCCATGAACAGGAGATGTCGCGTCTGCGGTAGCCGGGTCAGCGAATTCCTCGACATGGGCAGGCAGCCGATGGCGAACGGTTTTCTCCTGCCCTCGGAGACGGCCGACGAGTTCCACTTCCGGCTCGCCGTCGGTTCCTGCGACCGCTGCTCCCTGGTGCAACTCGTCGACGAGGTTCCGGCGGAAATGCGCTATCACGGTGAATACCGGTACCACGCTTCCGGATCGGACGGCCATCGACGCCACTTCGCGGACGTCGCGACCCAGTTCCTGGAGGACGAGCTGACCGAGCGGGATCCCTTCCTGGTGGAGATCGGCTGCAACGACGGGGTCATGCTCTCGACCATCGCCAGGGCCGGTGTCCGGCACCTCGGCGTGGACCCGGCGACCACGGTGACGAGGGTCGCGCGGGAGAAGGGGGTCTCGGTGCGCAACACCTTCTTCGACGAGACGAGCGCGGCCGAGATCCACGAGGAGAACGGGCCGGCGGACGTCGTGTTCGGCGCCAACACCATCTCCCACATCGGTGGCATCGGCTCCGTGTTGCGCGGCGTGCGGACCCTGTTGTCGCCCGACGGGGTGTTCGTCTTCGAGGAGCCCTACCTGGGGACCATCGTCGAGGGGCTCGCCTTCGACCAGATCTACGACGAGCACGTCCTGTACTTCAGCGTGACCTCGGTCCAGGTGATGGCGGAGCTGTTCGGGTTCGACCTCGTCGACGCGCGGCGGACTCCCCTGCACGGCGGGCAGATCCGCTACACGCTCGCGCGGAGGGGGACCCGGGCGGTGCGGTCCCGGGTGGCCGACCTGCTGGCCGAGGAGCACGCGCGCGGTCTGTCGCGTCCGGACACCCTCGCGTCCTTCGGTCAGGCCGTGGGCCGGATCAGGGACGACCTCCGCACCCTGCTCGGGGACCTGCGGGCCGAGGGGCGCACCGTGGTCGGTTACGGCGCGCCGGGAAAGTGCGCCACGGTGACGAACTACTGCGGGATCGGGACGGACCTCGTGCCCTTCGTGTGCGATTCCACTCCCGCCAAGCAGGGGCGTCTGGTGCCCGGGTCCCACCTCCCGGTCCGCCCGCCCGAGGCGTTCGCCGACCCGTTCCCCGACCACGCGCTGCTGTTCGCCTGGAACCACGCGGAGGAGATCATGCGGCGGGAGCGGGACTTCACCCGGGCGGGCGGGCGGTGGATCACCTACGTGCCCGAGGTCCGCGTGAGCTGATCCCCTCGGGGCGCGAGCCGACGCCGAGCCAGGACCTCCGGGTCCTGGCTCTTCGCCGTGCCAGCGGCCCCTCCCCCTCGCGCCGCCGGGAGGCCTGGTCGCCCGCGCTCCGGCCCGCGCTGGTCCCGGGTGCCGGGCGGGCCACCCGGTGAGCCGGCGGGTCACCAGGTGGCCGGAGGATCAGGAGCGCCGGCTGGCCGCCCGGCGGGTGCGGACCGCGTCCCGGGTCGCCGTGACGACCTTCTCGACGTCCCCGTCGGTCAGGGACTGGTGCATCGGCAGGAGCAGCGTCCTCGCCGCCGCCCGCTCCGCCCCCGGCAGCACCGCCCGGGAGCCGTAGGCGGCGACCCTGTGCAGCAGGGGGTAGCGGAAGGTGGTGTAGATCCCGCGCTCGTACAGCTCGCGGGCGACGTCGTCCCTGATGTCGTCCTCGAACTGGACCCAGTACATGTAGTGGGACGTCTCCTGCCCGGCGGGCAGCGGTGGCGGGGTCCACATCCCGCCCAGGTCGGCGAACTCCTGGTCGTAGTGCCGGGCGACCTCCCGCCGGCGGCGCATGAACTCGGGCAACCTCTCCAGCTGCACCCGGCCGACCGAGGCGAGGACGTCGTTGGTCACCGAGCGGCGGGAGAAGGACGAGATCTCGAACTCCCACCACCGGGTGCGGCTGCGCAGCGCCTGGTCGTAGCCGCTGGTCTGTTCCAGCCCGAAGTAGGCGCGCTTCCTCGCCTCGGCGACGAGCTCGGCGTCCCGCGCGTGGAGCATCCCCCCGTCGACGGTGACGACGATCTTGCCGTGGTCGAAGCTCCAGACGGCCAGGTCCCCGAAGGTGCCGCACGCCTGCCCGTCCACCCGCGAGTCGACCGCGATCGCGGCGTCCTCGATCAGCAGGACACCGCGCTCGCGGCACATCTCGGCGATGCGGACGATGTCGCCCGGCACGCCGCCGTAGTGCAGGACGACGACGGCCCTGGTCCGCTCCGTCATCACCGCCCGCACCATGTCGACGGTGGGGTTCAGCGTTCGCGGGTCCACGTCGCAGAACACCGGGTGCGCGCCGCGGGCCGCGACGGCGTTGGCGGCGCCCACGAAGCTCACCGTGGGCAGGACGACCTCGTCCCCGGCTCGAACACCGGCGAGGCGCATCGCCAGGAACGTCGCCTCCGTGCAGGAGTTCAGGGACGTGACGTTCGCCGGATCGACCCCGATGTGCCGCGCGAAGTCGGACTCGAACGACTCGGTGCGGTGGCCGCGGCCGATCCAGTTGCTCTCGAACACCTCGCGCACCGCCGCCAGCTCCCGTTCCCCGAGGGCGGGCTGGAATATGTTGATCATGCCGCTCACGCGACGCTCCTCTCCGTCGGCGAATGTCGTTTTCGGCACTCATCTTCCCCGGCGGAAACGCCTGGAGTTCGGTTCCGCACCGAGGTGGGCACGCTGCGACAAATTCGCGTCGAACGCCGGGAGGAAAAAAGTTCCTCGGCCGACGGGGAACCTTCTTCCCCCGCTTCCGCCGGTGCGATTTCGAGCATTGTGGGACACGTTGTCCCGGTTCCCCCGCTGCTACCGTCGAATGGACGCGCGGGCACGGTCCGTCACGCGGTTCCGGGCCGGCCGTCCACCATTGCACGCGCGACGGAGAACGGCGCCGACGGCGACGGAGAGGCAGACATGCGATTCGTTTCGGATTCCCCCCGCGTCGCGGTCATCGGTTTCGGTTATGTCGGGTCCTGCCTTGGCGTGACGCTCGCCGAACTGGGCGTTCCGGTCGTCGCCGTCGACGACGACGCGTCGCTGGTCGAGCGGCTCCGGGCGGGCGAGTGCCCCATCCCGGAGCCAGGGCTGGCGGAGGCGCTCGGACGGGTGCGGGGCACCGGCCTGCTGACGTTCACCACCGACCACGACGCCGTGCGGGAGGCCGACGTCGTGGTCATCACGGTCGGGACCCCGGTCGACGAGGACGGGGCGTTGCTCACCGGTGCGTTGGAGCAGGCCTGCGTCCAGGTCGCCGCCCGGATCCGACCGGGGTGCCTGGTGATCCTCAAGAGCACCGTGTCGCCGGGGACGACCACGAACCTCGTCATCCCGCTGCTGGAGGGGTCCGGCCTCCGCGCCGAGCGGGACTTCGGCCTGTCCTTCTGCCCGGAACGGCTGGCCGAGGGTGCCGCCCTCGCCCAGCTCCGGACGCTCCCGATCATCGTGGGGGGCCGGGGCCCGGCGAGCACCGCCGCGACGGTCCGCTTCTGGTCGGACACCCTGGGCACGGTCACCCACCCGCTGCCGAGTCCGGAGGCGGCGGAGGTCGCCAAGCTCGCCACGAACTGGTGGATCGACGCGAACATCGCCATCGCCAACGAGGTGGCCCAGCTGTGCGCGGCGTTCGACGTCGACGTGCTCGACGTCCTGGGGGCCACCAACCAGCTCCCCAAGGGGGACCGCCACGTCAACATCCTGCTGCCGAGCATCGGCGTGGGGGGTTCGTGCCTGGTGAAGGACCCGTGGATGGTGTGGCGGGCGGCCCGCGACCGGGGCGTCGAGCTGCGGACCGTCCCGGTCTCCCGGGGGGTCAACGACGGGATGCCCACGCACACGGCGCGCCTGATCGGGGCGGAGCTGGCCGGCCTCGGGGTTCCGCCGGCCGGGGCGGTGGTGGCCGTGCTCGGCGTCAGCTTCAAGAACGACACCGGTGACCTCCGGAACACCCCGGTCGCCGGGGTCGTCGAGGCGTTGCGTTCGCAGGGGTGCGCGGTGCGGCTCTTCGACCCGTTGGCCGACGCCGAGGAGGTGCGGGCCCGCTTCGGGATCCGCCCGAGCGCGACCCTCGAGGACGCCGTCCAGGGAGCGAACTGCGTCGCGGTCCTCGCCGGTCACCGGTCGTTCCACGACCTCGATCTCGCGGTGCTGCGCGCGCGGGCCGCCCACCCGTGCCTGGTGTTCGACGGGCGCAGGTACTTCCCGAAGGCCGACATCGAGGAGATGCGGCGGTTGGGCCTGCGGTACCGGGGCATCGGGCGGTGATGATCCGACTGGCCGGCCCGTTCCCGGTGTCCCGCTGGTCCCGGCGCTGAGCTCTGAGCTCTGGCCCTGAGTGCTGAGTGCTGAGTGCTGACGGCTGTCCGTCGACCGGCGCGGAGGTGTCCCTCGCCGTCACCCACCGGGTCCGTGTCGCGCCGCGCTCCCCGGCGGGCCGGCCGCGCGACCGCGGTCCGCCGACCGCCCACCGTCGCCCCGGTGGTCCCTCGTTCCTCGGTCCCGGGACGCCCCGCGCACGGCGGCGGGGCGGGCGATCTCATCGCGCCCGCCCCGCCCCGCGCCGAGGGCCACCCCGACGTCAGCGGCTCACCTCGCCGAGCACGTCGACGATCGCCTCGGTCGTCCGCCGGGCCTCGTCGTCGCTCATGACCAGCGGCGGCGAGAGGATGATGTTGTGGGCGTAGGGGCGGACGATCACGCCCTTCTCGTCCCTGATCCTGGCGGTCAACGCGAAGACCTCCGGGAAGGGCATCGGTTCGCGGGTCTCGCGGTCGAGGACCATCTCGACTGCCGCCGCGGCGCCCTCCACCCGGATGTCACCGACGAGCGGGTGGTCGGCCAGCGACGCCAGGCCCTCCCGGAAACGGGTCGCCAGCGGTTGGGAGCGGGCGACCAGCCCCTCCTGCTCGATGATGTCGAGGTTGGCCAGGGCCACCGCGCTCCCGACCGGGTGGCCGCTGAAGGTGTAGCCGTGGAAGAAGCCGTAGTCCTGGCACAGGACCTCGGCGATGGCGTCGCTCATGAGCACCGCGCCGAAGGAGAAGTACCCGCTGGTGATCCCCTTCGCCGTGACGACGATGTCGGGGTCCATGCCCCGGGTCTCGGAGTCGAACCAGGACCCGGTGCGGCCGAACGCGGTGATGACCTCGTCGGCGACGAGGAGGATGCCGTGCCGGGACAGCACCTCCCGGACGCGGGGCCAGTAGTCCTCGGGTGGGGTCAGCACGCCACCGCCGCCCATCACGGGTTCGCCGACCATCGCCGCGATCCGGTCGGGTCCGATCCGGTCGATCGTCTCCTCCAGCTCGGCGATGAGGAAGTCCGTGGGGTCGGCGTCCCCGTAGAGCTCGGACGCTCGGTACAGGTAGGGCGGGGACACCTTGACGACGTCGGGGAGGTTGGGGCCGACCCCGGCCTGCATCGCGTCGAACCCCGTAAGGGTGCCCGCACCGTAGCTCCCGCCGTGGAAACCGAAGTTGCGGGAGATGATCCAGGTGCGGTCCGGTTCTCCGCGCCGACCGTGGTAGAGGCGGGCCGCCTTGATGGAGGTCTCCACGCCGTCCGCTCCACCGCTGGTGAAGAACACCCGGTTCAGGTCGCCGGGCGCCATTCCGGCGAGGCGGGCGGCCAACGCGACGGTGGTGTCGGTGCTGAACTCCTGGTAGGCGGTGAAGTACTCCAGCTCGGCGATCTGCTTCGCGGCCGCGTCGGCCAGCTCGCGCCGCCCGTGCCCGACGTGGGAGTGCCACAGCCCCCCGCCTGTCGCGTCGATCAGTTCCCTGCCCTCGGCGTCCCAGACCGTCGACCCCTTCCCCCGCACGATCACGACCCGTTCGGACACCGAGTCCGCCTGCATGGGGTGGAGGAGGTGACGGCGGTCCAGATCGGCGAGTTCGGCCGCGGAATATGTCGTCGTCTGCTTTCCGGAGGAATGGATCGTCACGGGATTTCCCATCGTCGAGGACCACGGGGGTCGCTGGCAGGAGGTGGTGGGCGGCGGTGATGTCCGCGAATGGCGTGATTTCCTCCCGCACCTTTTCCGGGAGTCAGGACTCACGCTCAACCGATGCTAGATCGGTGGACCGGGCCGCTCGTACTTCCACGTTGCTCGTTCTCCCGGGTGGGGGCCGACGGTCGCCCCGGGGGCGCTCACCAGGAGACGGGCAGGGCACGGAGCCGTGCCAGGGTGAGGTCGTCGTACCAGGGGACCTGCTCGGCGGGCACGGCGAGCCGCAGCCCTGGGAGCCGGCCGGTGAGGGTGCGGAACGCGATCTCCAACTCCAGCCTGGCGAGGTTGTGCCCCATGCAGTGGTGGATTCCGTGACTGAAGGCGAAATGTCCCACCGGCGGCCGTTCGATGTCGAATTCGTCGGGGTGGGAGGACAGGTCGGGACCGAAATGCATCGCGGCGAAACCGATGAGTATTCCCTCGCCCTCCCGGATCAGCGTGCCCGCGATCTCGATGTCGGCGAGCGCGACCCTGGCGAGTTGTTCGACGAGCGAGAGGTGGCGCATCATCTCGTCCACGGCTCCGGGCACGAGTTCCGGCGAGCTGGCCAGCAGCGCGTACTGCCCCGGGTTGTCCAGGAGTGCGAGGGTGCCGAGGGCGAGGGTCTGGGTGCTGGTGACGGTGCCGGCGACCAGGATGGCGAGGGCGAACGCGACCAGCTCGTCGACGGTGAGCTCCCCCGTCCTGAGGTGGTCGTCGATCACGCGGTCGAGGAGACCGGGGGTGCCGCCGACCTCGGCCGTCTCCCGGGCGGCCTTCCTGCGGACCAGGTCCTCCAGGTAGGAGGTCAGTTCGGCCTCGGCGGCCTCGGCGCGGGCGGGGTCGAACAGCGTCGAGGCCGGCCCCTCGAAGCGATCCCGTTCCTGGTAGGGGACGCCGAGGAAGGAACAGACGACCATCATCGGCACCGGGCGGGCGAAGGCGTCGACGAGGTCGGCGGACGAGCCGCGTTCCACCATGCCGTCGAGGACCTCGTCGACGATGCGTTGGATCTCGTCGCGGTGGGCCTGGACGCGTCGCAGGGTGAAGCTGGGCAGCAACATGCGGCGCTGCCGGGTGTGGTCGGGCGGGTCGACTCCGAAGAGGACACCGGCGAAGCCGCCGTCCTCCTCCCGCGCCATCTCCCGGGTGGCGCGCATGTGGAGGTGGCTCTCGTGGAGGACGGGGTGGCCGGGGAGGTCGGCCCGGCTGGACAACCGGGGGTCGGCCAGCAGGGCACGGGCCTCCTCGACGCCCGTCACGAGCCACGCGGTGCGTCCGTCGTAGAGCCGCACCCTGCTGAGCGGGCGGGGGCCCCGCAGGTCGGCGAGGGCTGGGGACGGCCGGTAGGGGCACTCCCTCGGGCGGGGGTAGTGGGGGAGGTCCTCGGTCGTGGCCCGCGGTGACCCGTCCATCGGCTGTGCCATGTCGTCTCCTCCTGTCGTCGGCGGCCACGGGCGTGGACGCGGCAGGAGCGTTCGTCCCGGCCCGCGCCCGTGCCAGCCCCTCGGCCGACCCGGCCGTCGCACCGGTCGCGGTGACGTGCTGCCTCGGGGAGGCGCAGCTCCCGGCCGGTCCGGGCCGCTCGACGGGAGAGGCGGTGGGAGTGCGCCCGGCGGCGCGGGACACGGGCGGTGCGCCGTCCCGCGCCGGGTGCGCGGCGCGGCGGGACCGCCGTCGTCGGCTCCCGCCGTGCGGCGTGGTGGACGCCGGGGCGAGGGGTTCACCGTCCATCGTGCCGGGGGGCGGGCCGGTTCGTCGTCTCCTGTCGTGCCTGACGGGGGCCGAGGGCCGGGAGTCGGGGGCCGGGGGCCGGCGGGGCTCCGCCGGGACGGCGGCGTGCGGGGACGCGGCGCGGGCCGAGGAGGGAGTGGAGAGGCGCGTGGAGGGGCGCGTGCAGAGGCGGTTGGCCGGCACCGGGCGGATCCCGGCCGGACGGAGAACCCGTTCGCCCGCGTGGCGCGACGCGGGCGAACGGGAGCGAGGACACCGTGGAGGGCACGGGCGGTGGGCGGCTCCGCCCGACCGCCGAAGGGTCTACCTGCCGCGCTGGGCCTTGCCCAGCCCCCGGTAGTGCTCGCGACGTTCCTTGTCGAGGTGCTCGATGGCGTAACGCAGCATCGTGCGCGGCATGGTGGCCGCGTGCTCGTCCAGGAAGGCGATGAGCCGGTCCGGCTGTCTCCTCCCGGCCTCCCGCACCCACCCTCCGACCGCCTTGTGGATGAGGTCCTCCTCGTCGTGCAGCAGGATCTCGGCGATGCGGAAGGTGTCGTCCACCTGGTCGTGCCGGATGAAGTAGAAGGTGCTCACCACCGCGGTCCGGCGTTCCCAGATGTTCGACGAGCGAGCCAGCTCGTAGAGGATGTCGCGGGGTTTGTCGAACAGGTAGCCGCCGACCACGTGGGGGGCGGCCACATCGACCAGGTCCCAGTTGTTGATCCGGTCGATCCGCCGCAGGTAGAGGTCGAACAGTTCCTGCCGCCTCGACTCCGGGGTCCTCCTGCGCCGGGCCTGTTTGTCCATGATGCTCAGCCCGCCAGCCCTGACCTCGTGGATCGGGCTTTCCAGGAGCCGTTCGACCTCGTCCGGCTCCATGTCGATGAACTCCTTGGCGAGCGCGAACACCTGTCCCATGCGGACGCCGAGGAAGGTGTCGCCCTCTCCGTACTCCCCCGCACCGGACTTGAAGTAGCGCTGGATCTTCTGGAGTTCCTCCTCGGAGCGGTGCTCCTCGAGGCGTTCGACGAAATGGTCGGCCGTGAGTGTGGTCGTCATCCACCCATCCCTGTGCTCTCGCCTCGGCCGGAGCCGAGTGCCACCAGCAGTACGAGCCCGGCGATCAGGTGCGGGACGAGATCTGCTGGAGCGCCCAACGGTTGCCGTCGGGGTCGGAGAAGAACGCGAAGCCCACGTTGTTCAGGTCCTCGCCCTCCTCCGCCGGCCGGAAGCCCTCCGGACCGGGGACCTGGACCTCACTGACCTCGACGCCCCGGCCCAGCAGTTCCTCCCGGGCCGCGCGGATGTCGCGGACGACGAGCTGGAGCCCCTGCATCGAGCCCGGCTCCATCTCCACCAGGCCGACCCCCAGGACGATGGAACAGCCCGACCCCCTCGGTGTCAACTGGACGATGCCGGGGCCGCCGTCCACCCGGGTGTCGTGGTCGACCACGAAACCCATCTGCTCCCCGTAGAACTTCTTCGAGCGGTCGATGTCGCTGACCGGCATCGCGACGACTTCCAGGGTCCAGTTCATGCGTGTGGCTCCTTCCTGCCTGATTCCGATGTTGCTTCCGCCGTCCGGGCCTGGGCGCACGCCCGCCCGGAGTCCTCCGACCGATGTGAGCAGGGCGTCGAGCCGGGCGTGGCTCTCCCGCAGTCCCCGCTCCATCGGAGTGCGCAACGTCCTGTCCCTCGCCTCCGGGGAGGGGTGCAGGATCGTGCTGGTGACGGTGGTCCGACCGGCGCGTTCCACGAACCTCGTCGTGACGAGCGAGGTGAGGTCGGGGTGTTCGGCGCCGTCGTAGGACTCGGTGTGGACGAGCAGGCCCGGTGTCTCGATCTCGCGGTACACCCCGGACTGGGTCATCTCCGCGCCGCCCGGGCCTCGGGAGACGAAGCGCCAGGTGCCGCCGACCCGCAGGTCCACCTCGCAGGCCACCAGGTTCCACCCGCGCGCGCCGAACCAGCGGACCAGCAGGTCGGGTTCGGTCCAGGCCGCGAAGACCAGTCGCGCGGGGGCGTCGAAGGACCGGCGCAGGGTGATCTCGCGGTCCGTGGGGGTCGTGACGCGCGTGGAGGTGGCGTCGCCGGCGAGTGACATCAGTGGTCGTCCGACTTCCCGTCGCGTTCCGCCCTGAGGTCGGCGAGGACGGCGTCGAGCCGTTGGAAGCGCTCCTCACTGGCGGAGCGGAACTCCTCCAGCCAGTCGACCGCCAGGCGGATGGGGGCGACGTCCAACCGGGAGGGGCGGCGTTGCGCGTCGCGGCCCCGCACGACGAGACCGGCCCGTTCGAGCACCTTGAGGTGCTTGGAGATCGCCGGCTGGCTGATCGCGAAGGGCGCGGCGAGTTCCGTGACGGTCGCCTCCCCCTGGGCGAGGCGGGCGAGGATGGCGCGTCGGGTCGGGTCGGCGAGCGCGGCGAACGTCCTGTCGAGCACGTCGGAGTCCATCGTCCATAACCCCCCGGGTTTATTACCTTGCGGTTTTATACCGGTCTCGTCCGTTGAGGTCAAGCACGACGGAAGAAGGCTCACCCGGTTCAGCGACGGTGCCTTGGTGCCGACGGGGTGGTCCCCGCCGCCGGGGGCCGGTTCGGCCCGGGAGCCGCCCAGGTCGCTCCGCTGGTCCGTCGCCGCACGGAGGAAGGTGCGAGGCGGTCGCCGCGCGATCAGGATTGACCCCGACAGCGGGGCCGAGGGACGCCCCGGACGGGCGCCTCCGGACGCGGACGAGCGAGCAGCTCGGCCCCGGCACCCACCGCTCGGGTCCCCTCGGCTGGCCCCCGTCCGGCGCCGGCGGGAAGCGGCCTCGACCCCCTCTTCCCCTCGGACCGGCAAGGAGAACCATGACCGGCAGCGGCGACGTCACCCTGAGCGAGGCCGACTACCTCCGGCTGATCATCCACGGCACGACCGCCTTCGAGCTCCTGCGCACCGCGATGGAGTTCGACCTGTTCGAGCGGCTCGAGGCCGAGAACGGGCTGACCCTGGAACAGGTGGCCGACGCCATCGGCGTCGCCGAACAACCCGCGCGGATCCTCCTGCTGGGGCTCGCCTCCCTGTCGTTGGTGACCAGGGAGGGCGAGCGCTACGTCAACAGCCCCGTGATCCGCCGGAAGATGCTCCGCGACGCTCCCCGGTTCCTGGGGCCGCTGCTGGACGTCCAGGCGGAGGTCATCAACCAGTCGATGGGGGACTTCGCCGAGTCGATGCGGCAGGGCACCAACGTCGGGCTCCGGCACATCCCGGGACCCGGCACCACGCTCTACGAGCGCCTCACCGCGCACCCCCGGCTCCAGGAGGTCTTCTACGCGAACATGGGGGACGCCTCGCGGAAGGCCTTCGCGCGGATCCTCGACTTCCACGACTTCTCCGGCGTCCGCCACCTCGTCGACCTCGGTGGCGGCGACGGCACCAACGGCCGCGAACTGGCCAGGCGTTACCCCGAGCTCACCGTGACGGTCGTCGACCAGGAGAGCGTCACCCGGCTCGCCTCCTCCCGGGTGGAGGACCCCGAGCTCCTCGGACGCATGCGCTTCCACCCCGGCGACCTGTTCACCGTGGACCTCCCCCGCGACGCCGACGCGATCCTGTTCTTCCACCTCTTCGAGATCTGGTCGCTGGAGCGCAACACCGAGCTGCTCCGGCGCTGCCACGACGCCCTGCCCGAGGGCGGCGTCTGCCTCGTCTACAACTTCGTCTCCAACGACGAGGGCACCGGTTCGCTCAGCGCCGGTCTCGTCTCCCCCTACTTCCTCACCCTCGCCTCCGGCGAGGGCATGACCTACTCGCCGCGCGACGTCGAACGCGCGGTCCGGGACGCGGGCTTCTCCCACGTCGAACGCCACGACGACCTCGGGTTCAGCCACACGTTGGTCATCGGCCGCAAGTAACCGCGCCCCCGATCGTTCCCACCAACGCCGCCGTGGTGAGGGGCACCGGCGGCGTCGAAGGAGGTTGTCCCCACGATGAGTTCCTCCGAGCCCGTCGCCGTCATCGGGATGGCATGCCGATTCGCCGGGGACGTCGACTCCCCGGAGGCGTTCTGGGACCTGCTGAGCACCGGTGGCGTGACCGTCGACGACATCCCCGAAGACCGCTGGGAGTCCTACGCGGCACGTGGCCCGGACCACGCGGCGGCGGTGCGCCGCGCCCCAGGGCGGGGCGCGTTCCTGCGCGACGTCCGGGGGTTCGACGCCGACTTCTTCGGCATCACGCCACGCGAGGCGGCGCAGATGGACCCGCAGCAACGCCTGGTGCTGGAGGTGTCCTGGGAGGCGCTGGAGCACGCCGGGATCCCGCCCACCGACCTCGCCGGCACGGACACCGGCGTCTACGTCGGCGTCGGATCGGACGACTACGGCCGCAGGCTGTTGGAGGACCTCCCCCGGATCGAGGCGTGGACGGGGATCGGCACGGCCCACTGCGGGGTCGCCAACCGCGTGTCGCACGCCCTGGACCTGCGGGGTCCGAGCATGGCCGTGGACACGGCCTGCTCCTCGTCACTGGTGTCGCTGCACCTGGCGGTGCAGGCGCTGCGGGCGGGCGAGTGCCCGGTGGCGCTGGCAGGCGGCGTCCTGGTGATCACCTCACCCGGGCTGTCACTCGTGCTCGACGCGGCGGGAGCGACCGCCGCCGACGGGCGGTGCAAGACCTTCGACGCCGACGCCGACGGGTACGGGCGGGGCGAGGGCGCCGGCATGGTGGTGCTCCGGCGGTTGTCCGACGCCCGCCGCGACGGCGACCGCGTCCTCGCGGTCATCCGGGGCAGCGCCGTGCGCCAGGACGGCCGGACCAGCGGGATCATGGCCCCCGACGGGACCGCGCAGGCGCGGCTGATGCGACGGGCCTGCGAGAACGCCGGAGTCGACCCGTCTGAGGTCGACTACGTGGAGGCCCACGGCACCGGCACCCCCACCGGCGACCCGGTCGAGGCCGGGGCGATGGCGTCGGTGTTCGGCCGGGGCAGACCGCCGGAGCGGCCCCTGCTCACCGGCTCGGTGAAACCCAACATCGGTCACCTGGAGGCCGGCGCGGGCATCGCCGGGGTCCTCAAGGCGGTGCTCGCGCTCCGCCACGAGCTGATCCCGCCGACCGTCAACCTCACCCGGCCGAACCCGGCCGTCGCCTGGGCGGACTCCGGCCTGCGCGTGGTGACCGAACCGACCCCCTGGCCGAGGTCCGACCGGCCCCGGCTGGCCGGCGTCTCCGGGTACGGCTACGGCGGGACCATCGCCCACGTCGTGCTGGCGGAGGCGGACCCGCCAGACCAACGACGGCCCGAGGACCCCGGCGGCGCGGACCCGTCGGGACACGGCCTCGTCCCGACCGCTCCGCCCGCCCTCCACCCCGTCTCGGCGGGGTC
The DNA here is from genome assembly GCF_049311605.1 of Actinoalloteichus caeruleus. NCBI lineage: Bacteria > Bacillati > Actinomycetota > Actinomycetes > Pseudonocardiales > Pseudonocardiaceae > Actinoalloteichus > Actinoalloteichus caeruleus. Next base: position 2,684,190 of record NZ_CP186005.1, on the reverse strand, counting down.
GGCGGCCGCCGTCCGCCGGCACGCCGGCCGGCTGGCCGACCGGCTCGCAGGGGTCGGGAGCCCGCTCGGCGACCTCGGCCACACGCTGGCCCGCCGCCGCTCCCACCTCACCCACCGGGCGGCGGTCGTCGCCCGGGACGGCGCGGAACTGGCCCGGGGTCTTCGGGAGGTGGCCGAGGCCGACGCCGACGCGCTGGTCGGCTCGGTCCTGCCCGGTTCCGCGTTGGGTGCGGTGTGGGTGTTCTCGGGGCACGGGTCGCAGTGGACCGGGATGGGACGGGAGCTGTTGACCGGCTCCCCCGAGTTCGCCGCCACGATCGACCGGATCGCCCCCCTGTTCGAGGCGGAACTGGGTCTCTCCCCGAGGGCCGCGCTGCTCGGTGACCTCCCCCGGTCGGCCGACGTCGTCCAACCGTTGATCTTCGCCGTCCAGGCGGGGCTCGCCGCCGTCTGGTCCTCGCTCGGCTTACGACCGGCCGCCGTCCTCGGCCACTCGGTGGGCGAGATCGCGGCGGCCGTGACCGCCGGTGTCCTCACCCTCGAGCAGGGCGCTCGTCTGGTGGCGCGGCGTTCCGCGCTGCTGCGGCGGGTGGCCGGGCACGGCGGCATGGCCATGATCCGCCTGCCCGCCGAGGAGACCGAGCGGCGGCTGGCCGACCACCCCGACGTGGTCGTCGCCGTCGAGGCCTCCCCGTCGTCCACCGTGATCTCCGGTCCCGCCGGGGCCGTCGCAGAGGTGTGCGCGCGGTGGCGGGACCAGGGGGTCGCCGTGCGCCGCGTCGACGCGGACGTCGCCTTCCACGGGCCGGCGATGGACCCGCTGCTGGACCCGCTGCGCGAGGGCCTGTCCGACCTGGCCCCTGACGCGGCGGCCCTGCCGGTGTACGGAACGGCCGATCCGGACCCGAGGTCGGCGGCGATCCGGGACGCCGACTACTGGGCGCTGAACCTGCGTGGCCGCGTCCGCTTCGCCTCCGCCGTCGCCGCGGCGGTGGAGGACGGTCACCGCCTGTTCCTGGAGGTCTCCCCGCACCCGGTGGTCGAGCACTCGCTCAGGGAGACGCTGGAGCACCTCGGTATCGACGACGCGTTCGTCACGCACTCGCTGCGCCGGGGCCGCCCCGAACGAGAAGCGCTGTCGCGCGGGCTCGGCGCGCTGTACTGCCACGGCGCCGACGTCGACTGGACGCGGCACTGGCCGGGGGGCGCCCTCGTCGACCTGCCCACCACCCCCTGGGACCGGCGACCGCACTGGGTGGAGGAACACCGACGCCCGTCGACGTTCGGGGCCGGCCACGACCCGGCCCGGCACACCCTGCTCGGGTCCCGGCTGCGGCTCACCGACGGATCGGGGGCCCAGGTCTGGGTGACCAGGCTGGACCGCGAGTCCCGCCCCTTCCCCGGCGAGCACCCCGTGCGGGGGGTGGAGATCGTGCCCGCCGCGGTGTTGCTGTGCACCCTCCTCGCCGCCGCGGGGTCCCGAGACGACTCCCACCGGATCGCCGATGTCGCGTTGCGGACGCCCGTCAGCCTCTCCGCTCCCCGGGACGTCCAGGTCACCCTGCGCGACGGCGCGCTCCAGATCTCCGCGCGCCTCGACGAGGACGACGTCGACGACCGGGGTTGGGTCACCCACACCACCGCGAGGCTGCCCGCCGAGGACGACGACGGGCAAGCGGCGCCGGAGGGCGCGGACCCCCGGGTGCCGGCCGGGGACGACCTGCCGGAGTTGCCCACGTCCTGGGTCGTCGAGGTGCTCGCCGAACGCGGCGTCGGGGGCATGGGGTTCCCGTGGGCGGTGGAACGGCTCCGGGGTGGGCCGTCGCGGGTGGAGGCGACCGTGGTCGCCGATCCCGGGGCCGCCCCGCACAGCTGGGCCCCGCTGCTGGACGCGGCCCTGTCGACCGCGTCCGCGGTGTTCCCCGGTTCCCGGTCGCTGCGGATGCCGGCGCACATCCGCCGGGTCTGGCTGGCACCCCGCCCACCGGGCGAGGCCGTGGTCCGCGTCGAGGTCACCGATGAGGACACCGTGGAGGTGCTGATCGGTGACCGGGAGCGGCGCCTGGTCGGCCGGATCGCCGGGCTGCGGTACGGGGTGCTCGACGGGGACATCGCCGCCTCCCACGATCCGGGGGCGCTGCTGCACGAGGTGGCGTGGCGGCCCCGGGGTCTCCCGAGTGCCCCGGCCGGCCGGCTCCCCGGACTGGCGGTCCTCGTCGGACCGGACTCCCCGACGCGGCGGGCGGTGGGGACCGCCTTCGACGCGGCGGGCCTCCCCCACGTGGTCGTGGCGGACGCCGACGGGCTGGACGCCGCCGAGGGCGCCGAGGACGTGGCGGTGGTCGTCGTCCCCGGCGAGCACGGCGCGGACGGCGCGGACGGCGCCGGGCCGGCGGAGGCGACCAGCGCGGCGACCTGGCTGCTGGCGGACACCGCTCGGCGCCTCGCCTCGGCACCGGGTGGGAACGGCGCCCGGCTGTGGTGCGTGACCAACGCCGTCCGGGAGGCGAGGAGCACCGCGTCCCTCGTCCACGGGGCGCTGTGGGGGCTCGGTCGCGTCGTCGGCGGGGAACACCCCGAGCTCTGGGGAGGCGTGATCGACCTCGCCGACCCGGTGCGGGACGCCGGGACCGTGGTGGACGTGCTCCGCGCGGGCCCGGGCGAGGACGTCGTCGCCGTGCGGGACGGCACGCAGGAGGTTCCCCGGATGCGGGAGCTGGCGGGCGTCCCGACGGGGCGGGAGCCGACGTTCCGCCCCGAGGCGACCTACCTCGTCACCGGCGGGCTCGGCGCGCTCGGCCTGGAGGTCGCGCGGTGGATGGCCGGGCGGGGTGCCCGGCGGATCGTCCTGGCGGGCAGGCGCGGCCTGCCGCCCCGCGGCACCTGGGACTCGCTGTCCGATCCGGACGAGCGCGGCCGGGTGGAGGCGGTGCGCGCCCTGGAACGGCGGGGGGTGGCGGTCGTGGTGGTCGCCGTGGACCTGGCGGACAGGGACGCCTCCGCTCGCCTGCTCGACCCCTCGGCGCTGGGACTGCCCCCGATCCGGGGTGTGGTCCACGCCGCCGGGGTCCTCGACGACCGGGTGGTGCGGGAGCTCGACGCCTCGTCGCTGCGCGCCGTCCTGCGCCCCAAGGTGGACGGCGCGTGGGTACTGCACGACCTGTTCCCGCCGGGCACGGTCGACTTCCTGGTCCTGTTCTCCTCCTGCGGGCACCTCCTCGGGCTTCCCGGGCAGGCCGCCTACGGCGCGGCGAACGCGTTCCTCGACGCCGTGGCCGCGCACCGGCGGTCGCGGGGGGACCTGGCCGCGTTGAGCCTGTCCTGGACCTCGTGGCGGGGCTTGGGGATGGCGCGCAGCACCGGTGTCATCGCCGAGGAGCTGGCCGCGCGGGGCACCCGGGAGATCACCGCCACCGAGGCGTTCCCCGCGTGGGAACTGGCCGCCCGCCACGAGCGGGCCCAGGTCGCGGTGCTGCGCACCGTCCCGCTCGGCCCGGGTGACCGACGGCCCCCGTTGTTCTCGGAGCTCGGCGTGGACCACGCCGCCGACCAGGCCGGGAAGGGCGCTGGCGCGTCGTCACCCTCGGCACGGGAGGCCCTCGGGTCGCACGCCTCGCTCGTCGAGGAGATCAGCCGCCAGGTGGCGGAGGAGACCCGGCTCCCGGCGGACGACGTCGACCCCCGCCGGCCGCTGGTGGAGATGGGCGTGGACTCGGTGATGACCGTGCGCATCCGGCGGGCGCTGGAACGCCGGTTCGGGTTGTCGCTGCCCACCACGCTGTTCTGGGACCAGCCCGACATCGACTCGGTGGCCGCGCTGCTGGTGGAGCGCGCCGGGTCGGGAGACGACACGAACGGGGAGGCACGATGAACCCGGACCTGGTGGTGCCGTGGCCGGCCGATGCGGCCGAGACCCACCGGCGGAACGGTTGTTGGCTCGGTCGCCCGTTGGGGCGGTTGCCCTGGGAGTGGGCCGGGCGCTGGGGGGACCGGGTGGCCATCGTGGACGGGGAGCGGCGGTTGACCTACCGCGACCTCGCGGCCTCGGTGGACCGCCTGGCCGAGAACCTGCTGGGGCTCGGCCTGCGCCGCCACGACGCCGTCCTCGTGCAGTTGCCCAACGTGGCGGAGTTCGTGGTCGTCACGCTGGCCTGCCTCCGCGTCGGTGTCGTGCCGGTGATGATGTTGCCGCCACACCGCGAGTACGAACTGTCGTCCATCGGCGCGCACGTGGACGCCAGGGCGGTCGTCGTCCCGGACGAATGGCGGGGGCACGACCACCAGGACCTCGCCGTGCGGGTCGCCGAGGCCCTCCCCTCCCCCGCCCGGGTGCTGGTCGTGGGGGACGAGGTCCGGCCCGGGTGCCACGACGTCCGCCACCTGGCCCGCCCGGACGGGGACGAGCGGCGACGCCGCCGCACCCTGGACGCCCAGGCGCCCCCGTCCTCCGACGTGGCCCTGTTCCTGCTCTCCGGTGGCACGACGGGGGTTCCCAAGGTCATCGGGCGCACCCACGACGACTACGAGTACAACATCCGCCGGAGCGCGGATGCCTGCGGTTTCGGGGAGGGCACCGTCTACCTGGCGGTCCTGCCCGCCGGGCACAACTTCCCCCTCGCGTCACCGGGGATCCTGGGAACCCTCCACTCGGGAGGACGGGTCGTCCTGGTGCCGACCCCTAACCCGGCGGTGGTCTTCCCCGCCGTCGAGGCGGAGCGGGTCACGGTCACCTCCGCCGTCCCGGCCGTGGCGCTGCGCTGGGTGGCGGCGGCCGAGGACACCCGGCACGACCTGTCCAGCCTGCGGTTCGTCCACGTCGGTGGTTCGGTGCTGTCGCCCTCGGTGGCCGAACGCATCGGACCGGCGCTGGGCTGCCGCGTCCAGCAGGTGTACGGGATGGCGGAGGGGTTGATCTGCTACACCCCGACCGACGCGCCTCCCGAGGTGGCGCACACCACACAGGGACGCCCGATCAGCCCGTACGACGAGCTGCGCGTGGTGGACGAACGGGGCCACCCGGTGCGGCCGGGGGAGGTCGGTGAACTGCTCACCCGGGGTCCGTACACGCCGCGCGGGTACTACGGCGTCCCCGAGCAGAACGCGGTCTCCTTCACCTCCGACGGTTTCTACCGCACCGGGGACCTGGTGCGCCTCACGGCCGAGGGCGACGTCGTCGTGTGCGGACGGGTCAAGGACCTGATCAACCGGGCTGGCGAGAAGGTGTCGGCCGGTGAGATCGAGACGCTGGTGCAGGAACTGCCGGCGGTCGCCGAGGCCGCCGCGATCGCGGCCCCCGACCCGGAGGTGGGCGAACGCGTGTGCCTGTTCGTGCGTCCCCACCCGGGACGACCGCCGTCCCTCGACGAGATCGCCGCGGCGCTGACCGCGCGCGGGGTGGCGGCGTTCAAGATCCCCGAACGCCTTGAGATCATCCGCGACATGCCGCACACCCCGGTGGGGAAACCGGACAAACCGGCGCTGCGGGCGTTGTTGGCCGACCTCGACTGACCACGTCCCCGACCCCGAGGTGCGCTCCCACCGGGGGCGCACCAGGGGCCGGGTCGGCGATGCAGGGTGCTCCGCTCCGCTCGGGCCGGCGCCAGCCCCGACCGCCTCCCTCGGCCGCGCCAGCACCTGGCGGTAGCGCGGACGCGGGTGGCCGCCCCTCGGCGGGCCACCCGGTCGACCCCCGGTCCTCCGAGGTCGCCCGGGACCGGGCACCGGCCTGGCTCGTCGCGCGACTCGGGCGCGTGAGCCGCCGAGGGTGCGAGTGGGCCCGTGCCACCACCTCGGGTGCGCCGGGTGACCCCGTTCGAGGCCACCACGTCCCGACCGCCGAGCTGGGCGCGGCCCCGCCTCCGCTCCGGTCGTCCCGGGCAGGGGTGCGGTGGGGCGTTCAGTCCGGGCCGCGGTGGGGCGTTCGGTCTGGGCGTTCCGGCTGGGCTGCGGTGCGCGTTCACTCTGGGCGTTCCGGCTCGGGTCGCCGGCCGGCGGGAGGACCTCGTCCGGCTCATCCCGGTGGGGCGGCGTCGGCCGGTCCCCCGCTCCCGGAACGACACCGGTCCGCCCCTGGCCACGGGAGTGCCGACCGGCCGTTCCTCACCCCGGGGAGGGTGGGACCACCGCGGCGGCGAGGCTCCGACGGCACGCTGCGCCGCCCGGGTACCGGTTGCTCGGGGACGACCCCGGCGCGGTCCGCGGCGGAGTGGCCACGGGACACGCCGGCGCCCCCGGGACCAGTCCCGGGGCGCGTCGCCGGAAGAACGGACCGAGGGACTGGACCACCTACTACGCCTGACGGACAACCAGGCACGGTTCACCGTCCACGACCTGTCCACCGACAAGCCGATCCCGTGCGGGCCGGCGATCCGCGGGCCTCAGTGCTCCCGGGCCCGCAGCAGTCCGCCCAGCTCCGCCGCGAACTCGTCCGGATGGGTCACGTAGCCGACGTGACCGCCGGAGAAGTGCGTGATGTCGAGGCCCAGCCGCTCGGCGAGCACCAGGTTGGGCCGGTACGGGAAGTGCTCACGGGAGTCCGCTCCCCCGGCCAGCACGAGCCGGTCCGAGACCGACCGGAGCACGTCCAGGTCCGGTCGGTGGGCCGGGTAGGGGATCACCTCGTGTTCGAACCAGAACAGCTGGTTGCGGCGCAGGCGGTCCAGCATCTCCGCCAGGCGTTCCGGGGACTGCTCGGTGTGCGCGGGAGCCCGGGTCGACGTCGTCATCCCCATCGCCGTCCTGAACATCCGGCGTGCCTCCTCGACACCCGACCGCTGGTAGGTGGCGTGGAGGTCGCGGTAGAAGCCGAGCCAGCGCCGGGAGTCCGCCATGACCGAGGCCAGCGGCGGCTCGTGGGAGACGGCGGTGCGCAGCCCCTCCGGGTACCGCTCGACCAGCGCGAGGGCGATGATCGCCCCGGAACTGCTGCCGAACACGTGGGCCGGCCCCGACGACAGGTGGTCCAGGAGAGCGCGGATGTCCTCGACGTCCTCCCCGATCCGCCGGTCGTCCTGGACGGGCCCCTCGAGCGTGCTGCGGGAGAAACCCCGGCGGTCGTAGGTGATCACGGTGTGCCGCCGGGCGAGCCGGTCCGCGAGCGGAGCGAACGGAGCCGCGTCACCGTTGCCGGTGGGGATGATGAGCAGCGGCGTTCCCGACCCCCGTACCTCGTGGTACAGGCGCGCCCCGGGCACCCGGAGGAACCCCGTCCTCGGTTGGTGTTCCACGTGTCCTCCTCATGGGAGCGGCCGTGGCGGGCGTCCCACCCGCCACGGCGCGCCGGTCACGGGGCGGGAGCCCTCGGGGTCGGGACGTCGCGCAGCGCGACGAGGGCGAGCCCGGTGAGCACCACGAAGGCGACCGCGCAGATGCCCGCCGCGGTGTTCAGCCCGGCGACGAAAGCCGCGCGGGCCGACTCGACCAGTGACGCCGCGACCGGACCTGGCAGGCCCTCGGCGACGACGAGCGCGCCAGCGAGGGTCTCCCCGGCGACCGCGCCGGCGCCGGTGTCGGCGACCTCGGCCGGCAGTGCGACCCCCGAGCGGTAGACGGCCGCTCCCACGCTGCCGAGCAGCGCGATGCCCAGGGCGACACCGAGTTCCCCACTGGTCGACTGGAGGGAGGAGGCCGACCCGGCCTTCTCCGGTGGCGCCGAGGGCACCACGATGCGGGCCACGAGCGGGCCCACCGGACTGACCCCGAAGTAGACGACGGTGAACCCGGTCATGAGGACCGGCAGCCCCGTCGTCGGCCCCACCTGGGTGAGGACGAGCATGCCGACGGCGGCGACGGTGGTGCCGATCGCGATGAGGTGCGCGGGCCGCAGCAGACCGCTGACGGCCTGGCTGACGAAGATCCCGACCGTGAGGGCCAGGGTCGGGACGAGCACCCACAGCCCGGCCACCAGGGGCGAGAACCCCTCCACCATCTGGAGGTGCTGCGCGACGAAGAAGCCGCTCCCCGACTGCACCCCGGCGACCAGCAGGCCGATCAGCAGGGCCGCGCTGACCGCCCTGATGGAGAACAGGCGCAGGTCCAGGAGCGGGTCGTCCAGCCGCCGCTGGCGGAGGACGAACGCCAGGCCCATCAGCGCCCCGACGAGGACGGCCAGCACCGGTCCGGGCTGCCAGCCCAGCCGGGCGATCTCCTTGAGCCCGTAGATGAAGGGCAGCAACGCGCCCAGGGAGAACAGCACGCTCACCGCGTCCGGCCGGCCCGCCGAGGGGTTGGCGAACTCGGGCAGGACGGCGCGGCCGGTGACCAGCAGGAGCAGCATGATCGGCACGGCGACGAGGAAGACCGAACCCCACCAGAACCACTGCAACAACACCCCGCCGAGGACGGGTCCGAGCGCGACGCCGGCGGTCAGGGAGGCCGCCCACACCGAGATGGCGATGCCGCGCTGCCGGGCGTCGCGGAACATGACCATGATCAGGGCGAGGCTGGAGGGCACGATCGTCGCCCCGGCCACCCCCAGCGCCGCGCGGGAGGCGATGAGCATCTCGGGCGAGGAGGAGTAGGCGGCGACGACGGAGACGACGGCGAACACGGCGGCGCCGACGAGCAGCAGCCGCCGGCGTCCGATGCGGTCACCGAGGGTGCCCATCGTGACCAGGAACCCGGCGGTGAGGAAACCGTAGGCGTCGGTGATCCACAGTTGCTGGCTGGCGCTCGCGGACAGCGTCGCGGTCAGTTCCGGCAGGGCCAGGAACAACACCCCGATGTCCAGCATCGTCATCATCGTGGGCAGCGCCAGCACCGCCAACGCCAACCATTCCCTCCGGCCCGCCGTGGACGGCGGACCACCAGCGGACACGGGCATGCTCTCTCCTCCTCGACGTGGGTTCCTGGTCGTCCCGGTCGCCGCCGGGAGCCGGTGGTGGCTCCCGACGGCCGGAACCGACGCGGCCGGCGGGCCGCGGGTGTCACCGCCGTCAGCGGCGTTCCGCCGTCATCCCCTCCAGCAGGGGCACCACGTCGGCGGGGCTGGGCATCGCCAACCAGGACTCCCGGACGTCGCGGGCGCCCCGCTGGAAGGAGGGGTCCTCGACAACGGCGGTGATCATCCGCCGGATGTCCTCGACGGAGGTGGTGCGGTGGTTCAGGCGCAGGCCGGCACCCCGCGCGACCACGTAGTCGGCGGTGAGGGTGGCCTCGAGCTTCTTCGCGGGCAGTTCCCACGAGGTGACCTTCTCGACGACGTCCTCGCTGATGCCGAACTCGAAACCGACGCGGTAGGTGCCGTCCCCGGGGCCCCGGGGATCGACCTCCACCGGGCGCATCATCAGGGTCTCGCCGGTGTCGCAGACGATCTGCGGAACCCTCATGGCGGCGGGCGCGGCGAAGGTGCCGATGCCACCGTGGTGGATCAACGCCGAGCAGGTGGGCATCAGGTGGGTCAGCGGCACCCACTCGATGACGCGGACGTTGTCGGGAATCCGACCGACGCCCTCCAACTGCGGCTCGTTGAGGGTCGCGACCAGCTCGACGTCGAGGTCCGCGACGGCCTCCAGGATCATCGGGGTCCGCCCCCAGTCCCCCTTGATGAACCGGCGGGTGGACTCGCCGAGGGACAGCGCCACCCTCGGCCGCTCCGGCCGGTCGGTCAACCAACGGGGGAAGGCCTCCGCCCCGTTGTAGGGAACGTAGCGCATGGCCAGCGTCGTGGTGCTGGTCGGCAGCACCATGCCCGGCGGCATCGGGTCCATGCTCCACTGGCCGTACAGGAGCTCGTCGTCGATCTCCATGCCGTACTTCTCCGCCAACGGGGTCATGAGCTCGACCTGCGGGTTCGGGGAGAGCCCCGCCGCGAGGAGTTCGGTCCCGCGCTCGGCCAGCCGGTCGAGGCTCCAGGCCAGGATGTCCGGGCCGATCAGCATCCGGGCGTGGGCCGCGCCGCACGCGCGGGCCGCGAACGGCCCGCAGGCGAAGGTCGGGTCCCAGATCACCAGGTCCGGCTTCCACTGGCGTGCGAAGTCGATGAGTTCGTCGGCGTAGGGCAGGTCCGTGCGGATGTAGTCGGAGATCGGGTTCAGCAACCACTGGTAGTAGGCGATCCAGTGTTCGCGGCCCTGCTCGTCGAGCCCGAGGGCGTCGGCGTACCGGAGGACCTCCTCGGGGTGGGCGGGTGCCCGCGCGTCGGGCCGCGTCCGCGCCTCGTCGACGGAGGCGTCGCCGAGCCCGACCGGGGTGAGCCCGGCGGCCGTGACCGATCCCTCGAACCGCGCGTGGGTGGCCACCCGGACCTCGTGGCCCGCGCTCTGGAGCCCCCAGGCGAGCGGCACGGCCGGCCAGAAGTGGGCGTGCGACGGGTAGACGATGAACAGCACTCGCATGGGGTCTCCTCCGGAACGTGTCGGCCCCGCCCGGCGACGGCGGGCCGCGAACGGCGTCGGGCGGCGGTCGCCGACGGAAAACGGTCCGCCACTGCTGTCGGCCAGTCGAAATCGCGCTCATCATGGTTCGCGGCGAGGAGACCGACCGCACCTTCCAGAATGCGCTCCGGCCCGCTGGGCCGGAATGGTGTTCGGGGCCGCGTCGCGAACGGTTCCGCGCGCGGTCCCGCCACGCGGGGAGCCCGCTTCCCGGTCCCTGGCCTCGGGTTTCGGCGATTCGCTCCCCGCACGCAGGAAGAACCGAGGACGCGCGTCGATTGCTAGGTTGGGCGTGGTGATCGAGGCGGGCCGGTTCACGGTCACCACTCGATCCCGGTGGTCCGCACCATTTCGGCGGACCCACCCCGAATTCCCCTGAACCGGATCTCCCTTTCCCGGTGGTTCCCCGGACGTCGATTCCGGTGGATTCGCGTGGGAGTCCGGGACCACTGACGAGGAACCGCCCAGGGCCCGTGGGTCACGAGCGAGGACCGAGAGGAAGAGCTGAGCCGTCATGCGTGGATATGAGGACGCGGTAGCGCTCCCCGTCGAGGTGTTCGCCGACCCCGAGGCCCTGTTCGCCCGGCTGGGGCACCGGGGCCCGGTCCACCGGGTCACGCTCCCCGACGGGATGCCGACCGTGCTCGTCACGGGGAACCAGGCGGCCAGGGACGCGTTGTCCGACCCCCGCCTGGTCCGGGGGATCGGGGCCGCCGCGCCGGAACTGCACCCGTACCACCCGATGGGGGGCGAGGACTTCCCGCTCTCGCGGCACATGCTCTTCGCCGATCCGCCGGATCACGAGCGGCTTCGGCGGTTGGTGTCGAAGGCGTTCACCCGGCGCCGGGTGGAGGCCATGCGTCCCCGCGTCCAGGAGATCACCGACTCCCTCCTCGACGCCGTCGCCGACCGGGGTTCCACCGACCTGGTCGAGGCGGTGGCGCTGCCCCTCCCGATCGCCGTCATCTGCGAGATGTTGGGCATCCCCCGGGAGGACCGGGGGGAGTTCGAGCAACACGCCGAGGTCCTCACCGGCATCAACTCCTCGTCGTCCTACGAGGACATCATCACCGCGGGCCGCTGGCTGGACACCTACCTCGGCGGGCTCGTGGAGGACCGGCGCGCGCGCCCCGGCGACGACCTGGTGTCGGCGATGGTGCTCGCGCAGGAGCGGGACGACCGCCTCAGCGACGTCGAGGTCCGGTCGAACTCGATGCTCCTGCTGAGCGCCGGGTTCGAGACGACGGTGAACCTGATCGCCAACGGGATGCTCACCCTGCTCCGCCATCCCGACGACCTGGACCGGCTGCGGGCGGATCCCGGGCTGGTGCCCGCCGCGCTCGAGGAGCTGCTGCGCTTCGACAGCCCGGTCTCCAGCATCACCTACCACTTCGCGCGGCAGGACCTGGAGCTCGCGGGTGTCCGGGTGCGGGCCGGCGAGCACGTCGTGATCTCGGTGGCGGCCGCCAACCACGACCCCTCGGTGTTCCCCGACCCGCACCGCCTCGACACCGCGCGGGAGACCGGTGGACGGGTGCTCGGTTTCAGCCACGGCATCCACTACTGCCTGGGTGCTCCCCTCGCCAGGATCGAGGGGGAGATCGCCGTCACGACGATGTTGCGGCGCCTGCCCGGCCTCCGGCTCGCCGTCGACGTCGCGGACCTGAGGTGGCGGCCCACGTACAACCTGCACCGGTTGACGGCCCTGCCCGTGCGGTTCGACGCCGGCTGACCGCGACCCCGACCGCAGCCCGTCGCCGCGCCCGAGGAGCCCTGGCCAGGCGTACCGGGGGCCCGCACCCGCGCCGCGCCCCGCGACCAGCCCCACCACACCAGCTGACGAACCCACGAATGGAGCCATGACCATGCGAAGCCGAACCAGGACGAGGACCGTGCTCGCGGCGACCGCCGCGGCCGCGATCGTGGTCGCGGGGTGCAGCCCCGAGTCGAGCACGGATCCGGTGGTCTCGGAGGCCGCCCAGGAGACGGCCTCCGAGACCGTCGCGCCGGCCGGGCCGGCCGACCTCCAGTCCGTCCTGCTTCCGGTGGAGGAACACCCGGAGGGCAGCCAGATCCACGCGGAGATGCCGCTGCGGGAGGCCACCGCCCGGATGATGCCGGGGACCGGCGAGCCTTCCGGCATCGTGGTCATGCCGCGCTGCGTCAGCTACTTCTCCGTCATCGGTGGTCTGGAGGAGCTGGACGGCTGGTACCAGTTCGGCAACCGCGCCGACGGCGCCCTGTTCATGGCCTTCGTCGCCGAGGCCCCGGACGAGAACGTGCTGGACCTGATCCGGATGCGCGTCGAGGGCTGCGGTGAGGGTTTCCAGACGATGCAGGGCTGGCCGCCCAGCGCGACGGGGGGCGGCGAGATCGTCTCCAGCACCCTGTCGTTCTCCGAGCGGGAGGTCGCCGAGGTCCCCGACGCCCAGACCCTGGGCATCACCCAGTCCATCTCCTTCCACGACGAGGAGAACGAGCTGGTCAGGACCATCCGGGAATCCTGGCAGTGCACCGAGGGGCCGTGCGACTCGCAGGACTCCATGGTGTTGACCGACGACGTCTTCATCTGGGTGCACGAGGGCGGCGCGGACACCACCGCGGACACCGTCGCCGCGGCCATGCGCGAACGGGTCGGTTCCTGACGGGCCTCGACCCGCTCGCCGACCGGATGCGGGGGCGGTGCTCGCACGGGCACCGCCCCCCGACCCAGCCCGACCGATCTCCCAGCTCCGCCCCCGCACCGGGGGCGTTTCCCCGTCCAGGAAACCGGAGGAACCCGATGGCGCGCGCACTGGTGACCGGCGGCAACGGCTTCGTCGGCGGCCATCTCGTCGACCGACTCGTCGCGGACGGCGACGAGGTGACCGTGCTCGACGTGGCACCGCCCGGCGGGGCGGGGGGCCACCGGAGCGACGTGGAGCACCTGCCGCACGACGTCCTCGACCGGACCGCCCTGGCCTCGGTGCCCGCGAGGTTCGACGTCGTGTACCACCTGGCGGCCGTCGTCGGCGTGGACCAGTACCTGGCCCGCCCGCTGGAGGTCATCGACGTGAACCTCCAGGGGACCCGCAACGTCCTCGACCTGGCGCACCGGTGCCGGGCCAGGGTCGTGGTGGCCAGCACGAGCGAGGTGTTCGGGAAGAACCCGGCCGTGCCCTGGAGCGAGGACGCCGACCGGGTGTTGGGGCCGACCTCCGCCGACCGGTGGGCCTACTCGTCGAGCAAGGCGTTGATGGAACACCTGACCTTCGCCTTCGCGAGGGAACACGCGCTGCCGACCACCGTCGTCCGCTACTTCAACGTGTACGGCGCCCGCCAGCGACCGGCCTACGTGGTCAGCCGGTCGATCCACCGCGCGCTCAACGGCGAGGAGATGGTCGTCTACGACCGGGGCGCGCAGACCCGGTGCTTCACCCACGTCGACGACGTCGTGGAGGGCACCGTGCTGGCCGCGCGCAGCCCGAGGGCGGTCGGTGAGACGTTCAACGTCGGCAGCATGCGCGAGACCAGCATCCGCGAGGTGGTGTCGCTGATCGCCGAGGCCACCGGCGGATCGTGGACCGAGGTGGACACGACCCGGCACCTCGGCTCGGCCTACGAGGACCTGCCGCGGCGGGTGCCGGACAACACCAAGGCCCGCACGCTGTTGGGGTGGAACCCCGACACCCCGTTGGACGAGGGCATCGCGCGGACGGTGGCCTGGGCCCGGGACACCCCCTGGTGGTTGGCCCAGTCGGACACCGGGGCTGGCTGAGGTCCCGGCGGGCCGGCCGCCGCCCCGTCGTCACCCCCGGAACGAGGTGGGAGGAACGAGATGCGCCACGGGAACGACCCCAAGCACTTCCTCGTCGACCGGGCCACCGGCGACTACCTGGCCCGGTCGAGCACCACACCGGTTCCCGCGCTGCGGTCCCTCGCCGCGCGGACCGCAGCCCTCGGGGAGGCGGCGGGCATGGCCGTGCCCCTCGAACAGGCGGCGCTGCTGACCCTGTTGGCCAGGACCCTGTCAGCGCGGAACGTCGTCGACCTGGGCACCTTCACCGGGCTGTCCGCGTTGTCGCTCGCCCTCGGGGTGGCCGAGGGCGGCCAGGTGACCACCTGCGACGTGTCCGACCGGTGGGTGGGGCTCGCCCGGGAGCACTGGCGGCTGGCCGGGGTGGCCGACCGGGTGCTGTTCCGGCGGTCGTCCGGGGCACGGGTGCTGCGGGAGCTCGCGCAGGGGCCGCCGGTGGACCTGGTGTTCGTGGACGCCGACAAGATGAACTACCCGGCCTACTGCCGGGCCGCGGTCCCCCTGCTGCGACCCGGGGGCCTGCTGGTCGTGGACAACGTGCTGATGGAGGGGTGGGCGGTGGCCCCGGAACGGGCGGAACCGGGCCTGCCCCGCCGGTGCGCCGAGGCGGTGCGCTCGGCCAACGCGTCCCTGGCGGAGGACGACAGGCTGGAGACGGTGATGCTGCCGGTGGCCGACGGTCTGACGATCGCCCGCCGCCGCTGAGGCTGGTTCGCCCCGCCCCGACCGTGCCGCCCGGCGCTCGCCCACCCCCGGCGGTCCTCACTGGTCCCGTTCCCGTGTTCGCCGTCCCGCTCGGCCGCCGTCCCGTCCCCCTCGCCCCGCACGGCACGACGTCCCACCTCGTCCCGCTCCCCCGGGTACCGCGACCAGCCCCGGCCTCGCCCCACCGCCCCCGGTCCCCACCCGGTCCACGCGCCGTGCCGCCGCGGGTCGGGCACGGCGGTGGGGCCGACGTCGTCCCCGGCGGGAACGTCGTCGGCCCCGGCGCGCGCCCCGGACCTCCCGCGTCAGCGGCGGACCCGCCGTTGGAAACCCAGGTGGGCGTAGTGGTCGGCGACGGCGTGGAAGGCCTCCTTGGGTTCCACGCGGTAGGGCGAACCGTGCTTGGTGATGTCGTCCCGGATGGTCTTGACCAGGGCCATGCTCGCCATGTCCAGGTCCAGCGCCGGGTCGTCGGAGTGGGGGTGGGTGGGGTGGATGAACTCGGAGATGGTGGCGCCCCTGACCCCGGCCCGCTCGAACACGTCGAGCATCCGCAGGTGGTAGTCCGCCTGCGCGCCCTCGTCCCGCGTGTACCCGTCCAGGATCGTGGGCACCGGGCCCTCCCGGTCGACGACGTCCCAGAAGAAGAACGCCTTGTCCTCCGCTCCCCGGTAGGTGGCCGTGCCGTACTCGGCGACGTCCACTGGCAGTCCCGTCTCCCGGTAGGAGGCCAGCAGGTCGAGGTGCTCCTCGGCGGTGCGCGCCGCGGGCAGGTACTGGTACATGAGGGCGACGAAGTCGAAGAGGTCCCAGTCGACGTCCTCGAACGGCGCCGCCGCGTAGCCGACGTCACCCCCGAAGACACCCCGGACCAGGTTCTGCGCGTCGTCGAGGAAGGCGTTCAGCCGGGGCGCCGCGGCGGCGACGTCCACGGTCCGGGTGGGGACCAGCAGGTGGTGCTGCGCGTCGGCGTAGATGTTCGCCATCCGCTCGTGGTACTGCCCCTCGTCGAGCAGCCCCGGGGTGAAGAGCAGGTGGACCGCGCCCACCGTCATGTCGATGTCGGCGCCGTCCACGCGGAGCCGCTCGGCGATCCGGGCCGCGGTGACGAGGTGTTCGAGGACCTCGGTGCGGGGGCGGTCCACCAACCGGGGTTGGAGCTGGACGTGCAGCCCGCGTTCGGCGACGGCGGTAGCCGTGATCTCCAGGCGCCGGGGGTCGCTGCCGTACACGGTGACCGAGTTGGCGTTCAGCTGGTCCGTGATCAGGCTGATCTCCTCGAGCATCCGCGTGGAGCTCCACACGTCACGTGACAGCGGGCCCTGCCCCGTCTCGAAGTTCGTTCCGGTGTCGTAGGCGACGCCGCGGCGGGCCAGGACCCCGTCCGTCGGGGAGCCCTGGCTGTGCGGAGCTGTCATCGTGGTCGTTCCCTTCGTGGTCGCGGTGGTACCTCGGGCGGCTGTCACCAGGTCACCGGGAGTTCGTAGAGGCGTTGCAGCGTGCCGTCGGTGTTGTTGCTGGGCAGTTCCTCGGTGGGCACGGCGGACCGCAGGTCCGGGAACCGTTCGACGAGGCGGCGGAAGGCGATCTCCAGTTCGAGGCGGGCGAGGTTGTCGCCGGGGCAGCGGTGGATGCCGTGGCTGAAGGAGAACGACGGCCGAGGGGGCCGGCGGATGTCGA
Organism: Actinoalloteichus caeruleus; assembly: GCF_049311605.1. Taxonomy (NCBI): domain Bacteria; kingdom Bacillati; phylum Actinomycetota; class Actinomycetes; order Pseudonocardiales; family Pseudonocardiaceae; genus Actinoalloteichus; species Actinoalloteichus caeruleus. The sequence continues at coordinate 2,667,636 of NZ_CP186005.1, read as the reverse complement.
AGTCGTCGGGCGAATCGGTGAACCGGGGGTCGAAGTTCACCCCGGCGCAGCTCACCAGGATCCCCTCACCGGCCCTGATGACACCGCCATCCAGCTCGATGTCCTCCACGGCGACGCGGGCGAAGACCTCCACGAGCGACACGTAGCGCAGGATCTCCTCGACGGCGGCCGGGACCAGGTCGAGGTCGTCCCGCAGCGCCTGCCACTGCTCGGGGTGGTCGAGCAGCGCCAGGGTTCCGAGGGAGATGACGTTCGTCGTGGTGTCGGTGCCGGCGACGAGCATCGACATCGCGATGTGGGCCAGCTCGTCCCGGCTCATCTTCCCCGGGTGGAGCTGGTCGACGATCAGGTCGTCGATCAGCCCGGTGGCGCCGGCCCCCGGGTCCCGTTCCTTCCTGGCGATGAGGCGGTCGAGGTAGGCCATCAGCTCGGTGGTCGCCTCGTCGGCCAGTTCCGGGACGAACAGCTTGTGGGCTGGCGTCTCGAACTCCTCGTGGTCCTCGTAGGGCACCCCGAGGACCAGGCTCATCACCATCGACGGCACGGGCTGGGCGAACCGGGTCACCAGGTCCGCCGGTTTCCCGGAGCGCACCAGGTCGTCGAGGCTGTCGTCGACGATCCGCTGGATGTCGTCCCGCAGCTCGGCGGTGCGCCGCATCGTGAAACTCGGCATGATCGTCTGGCGTTGCCGGGTGTGCTCGGGTGGGTCGACGCCGAACAGCACGTCGGCGTAGCCGCTGTCGACGACCTTCTCGAACTCCTCGTTGAGCAGCGGGTAGTTCCCGTGCTGGGGGCGGATCGACACGCGTCGGTAGTCGGAGAGGACGGCGCGGGCCTGCGCGGCGCCGGTCACCAACCACGCGTCCCTGCCGTTGTAGAGCCGGACCTTCGTCATCGGTCCCGACTCGCCGAGCCGGGTGTGCCGGGTGGAGGGCCGGTACGGGCAGGTCGCCGGGCGGCTGATCGGGAACGACGGCGGTCCGTCGGCGCTGGCTGCGGAATCGTTCATGGGTACCCCTCGATCGGATGTCGGCCACGGCGCGGGAACTCGCGGGACCGCGTCTCCTCCCGCTGGACTCCGGGCATGGCGGGTCCGTCCCGCCCTCATCGTCGTGGCGTCGCGCTCCGGGCCGCATCTCCCGGCGTGCGGGGCTCCTCCCGGCCCCGGCCGGGGCGGGTGGAGGCGCGGCCACACCCCTCCACCACGGTGTTCCGCCGACCGGGGGCGAGGGTGCGGACGGGGCACGTCCCGGGGTGCCCACCCGGTCGGCATGTCGCTGCGTGCGGCATCGCCGGGGAACGCTTGTCAGCCCAGGACGGCGCCGTGATCGTGGGTTCCGGCCCAGTCCACCACCGACACGACGGGGGCGTCATCCATGAGCACAGGCCAGGATTCTCGTGCGGGTGGGGCGGCGCCACCCCCCGACCGCGACCGTGGCACCCGGCCGATGACCGGGGACGAGTACGTCGAGAGCCTGCGGGACGACCGGCAGGTCTTCCTGCACGGCACGCGGATCGAGGACGTCACCCGGCATCCGGCCTTCCGCAACCCGGTCCGGATGACCGCTCGCCTCTACGACTCCCTGCACGACCCGGAACGCCGTGACGTGCTCACCGCGCCGACCGACAGCGGCGGCGAGGGTTACACGCACCGCTTCTTCCGGGCGCCCCGCACGGTCGACGACCTGGTGGCCGACCAGCGGGCGATCGCGGAGTGGGCGCGGATCGGCTACGGGTGGCTCGGGCGGGGGCCGGACTACAAGGCGTCGTTCCTGGGGACCCTCGGCGCGAACGCCGACTACTACGGCCCGTACGCGGACAACGCCCGCGCCTGGTACCGGCGGGCGCAGGAGAAGGTCCTGTACTTCAGCCACGCGATCGTGCACCCGCCGGTGGACCGGGACCGCCCGCCGGAGGAGGTGGGCGACGTGTACGTGCACGTGGAGCGGGAGACGGACGCGGGGCTCGTCGTCAGCGGGGCGAAGGTCGTCGCCACGGCGTCGGCGCTCACCCACCACGTCTTCGTCGCGCACTACGGCCTGCCGATCCGGAAACGGGAGTACGCCCTGGTGGCGGCGGTGCCGACCAACTCCCCCGGTGTCCGGTTGATCTGCCGCCCCTCCTACTCGGCGACGGCCTCGGTGATGGGGAGCCCCTTCGACTACCCCCTGTCGTCCCGGTTGGACGAGAACGACAGCGTCCTGGTGTTCGACCGGGTCCTCATCCCCTGGGAGAACGTGTTCGTCTACGGCGACCTGGGCAGGGCGACGCTGTTCACCGCGCGGTCGGGGTTCCCGGAACGCTTCATGTTCCACGGCTGCACCCGGCTCGCGGTGAAGTTGGAGTTCATCGCGGGCCTGCTCGCCAAGGCGCTGGAGATCACCGGCACGGCCGACTTCCGAGGCGTGCGCGCCCGCCTCGGGGAGGTCCTCGCCTGGCGGAACCTGTTCTGGGGCCTGTCCGACGCCGCCGCCCGCAACCCGGTGCCCTGGAAGGGCGGTGCCCTGCTGCCCAACCCCCAGTACGGGATGGCCTACCGGTGGTTCATGCAGCTCGGGTACCCGAGGGTCCGCGAGATCGTCCTCCAGGACGTCGCCAGCGGGTTGATCTACGTCAACTCGGGCGTCGAGGACTTCGACGACCCCCGCATCCGCGGTGACCTCGACAGGTACCTGCGGGGGTCGGGTGGGGTCGAGGCGACCGAACGGGTCAAGGTCATGAAGCTGCTGTGGGACGCCGTCGGCTCGGAGTTCGCCGGTCGGCACGAACTGTACGAGCGCAACTACGCCGGCAGCCACGAGAACACCCGGATCGAGCTGCTGTCCGCGCAGCTCGCCGACGGCACGGTGGACGGTTACCGGGCGTTCGTGGACCAGTGCCTCGACGAGTACGACCTCGGCGGTTGGCGCGCGCCGGACCTGGAGTCCTTCGAGGACCTGCGGCGGGCGGGACGTGACCTGCTGGGTCCCTGAGACGCCGGTGAGGTGCCGGGACCGTCTCCTCGACGGTCCCGGCACCGGGGGCGGCGCGGCGGGCTCGGGAACCGGCCTCCGCCGCGCGGGGCGCGGGGCGCTACTCGGCGGCGGAGGCGACGACCGAGTCGCGGAGCACCGAGGTGAGGTCCCGGACCTGGGCGGCCACCGAGTCCTCGTCGAACATGTTCGTGGTGTAGCCGACCTTGCCGTACACGACGCCGTCAGGTCTCGGTTCCAGGGACCAGAGCAGGCCGTCCGGCAGTTGGGATCCCTCGGCCGCGGACAGGGTGCGGCTCCGGATCGCGCTGAACGTCACGTCTCCCGCCGTCCGCTCACTCATGATGAACGGCGACTGCACCACCTGGAAGACCGCCGCCGCTCCCCCGGGGTCCTGCACCGGGTCCATCAGGTCGGGGGCCGCCGCCGAGAGCTGGAGGAAGGGGATCTCGTGGTCGTAGGCGGCCAGGCAGGCGGTTCGCGTGCGTTCGATCACCGAGGCCAGGTCGCCGCCGCCGATGTCGACGCGCAGCGGCAGGAAGTTGTAGAAGCTGCCGACGGTGTCCTGGATCCACCCCGGGCTGCGGCCGGGCGTGAAGGTGGGGACGACGAGATCGCTGCTCCCGGTGCGGTCCCGCAGATAGGTGAGGTAGGCGGCGAGGTACACCATGAACGGTGAGGAGCGGGTCCGCCGGGCGACGAGGTCGACGGCCCGCCCGTACCGCTCGTCGAGGACGAAGCGGTGCCAGCCGGTGCGGAACTCGCCCTCGCTCGGGCGGGGCCGGTCGGTGGGGATGGCCGTCATCCGCGCCCCCCGCAGGTTCTCCCGCCAGAACGCCAGGGCCCGAGCCGTGGACGGCCCCTCGGCCTGGGCACGCTGCCACGCCACGTACTCGCGGGGCTGCCGCACCTGCGGCAGCACGGGGAGCCGGTCTCCCCGGCGGGCGGCGTAGAACTCGGCGAGGTCCCGCATCACCACCTGCGCCGACCACCCGTCGACCATGGTGTGGTGGGCGATCAGGACCAGGACGCCGTCCTGGTGGTCGAACCGTCCCAGCACCATCCGCAGGGCGGGGTACTCGGTGGCGGGGAACGGGCCGGCCTCGATCTCGCAGGCGAACCGTTCGGCGGTCTGGTCCCGGTCGCCGTCGGCGGGCAGGTCCCGCAGCGTCAACTCCGGCTCCGCCGCCGGCCGAACCGCCTGGTGGGCGTCGTCGCCCTCGACGACGATGGAGGTGCGCAGCGCCTCGTGCCGGGCGACGAGGTCGGTCATGGCGGCGCGGAGGACCTCCACGTCGATCCTGCCGTGCACCCGCCAGCCACCGACGATGTGGTAGTAGGGCCCGAAGGGGCCGCTGTCGTCACCGTGGTCCATCGCCCGCAGGAACTCCTGCTGGGCGGTGAGCGGCACCCGTTCCGCCCCCTGGCCCGGCGGGGTGCGTGACGTGTCGTGCGCCATGATCAGACCTTCCCTTCGGTGGTGGCCCCCACGGGTGGGGTCCAGTGGAAGCCGTCGGCGGACGGGACCAGGCCCCCGGGACGCACGGGGCGGGTCTCGTCGAGGTTGTCCCCGGTCGCCGCGTGCACCTGGATCCGGGCCCCGGCCCGGGCGACGTCCTTGGCCAGTGCCGAGCTGAGCAGGTCGCGGTCCTCGCCCTCCCGCTCCACGGGCTGGTCGACGATGTCGGCCAGCTCCTGGAAGGCGGCCTGCCGCTGGGCCGCGTACGCCTCGGGGGTGACCAGCGCGAGCTCGGCCGAGGCGCCACCGCCGACGAGCTCCACGAAGGACTCCATGCTGGTGGCCTGGCGGCCGAGGACCTTCTTCGCCCGCCAGAAGTAGGACTCCTCGTCCTGGTGCATGTCGTAGAAGCCGACGAGGAAGTCGTGGAACCGGGTGTACTCCATGCGGTACCGGGTCTCGAACTCCTCGAACGCGGTGGTGTCGTCCAGGTCTCCCCGCAGCACGGTGTTCAGGGATCGGGCGGCGAGCAGCGCGCCGTAGGTGGCCAGGTGCACGCCGGAGGAGAACACCGGGTCGATGAAGCAGGCGGCGTCACCGGTGAGCACGAGACCGGGCCGCCAGAAGCGTTCCTGGATGTAGGAGTAGTCCTTGCGGACCCGGATCTCGCCGTAGGGTCCTTCGGTGACCCGACGCGCGTCGGCCAGCAGCTCGGCGATCATCGGGCAGTCCTGGATCAGCCTGGTGAGCGCCTCCTCCCGGTCGCCCCGCACCCGGTCGAGGGCCTCGGGGAGCACCACGGCGCCGACGCTGGTCAGCTCGTCGGTCAACGGGATGTACCAGAACCACCCCGAGTCGAAGGCGGCGGCGACGATGTTGCCCTGGTTCGGCGCCGGCATGCGGCGCCCACCCTCGAAGTAGCCGAACAGCGCCAGGTTCCGGAAGAACTCCGAGTAGCGTCGACGGCCGCCCACGCGTTGGTGGATGCGGCTGGTGTTGCCGGAGGCGTCGACCACCCACCGGCACCGCACCTCCCGGCGGCGGCCGTCGGCGGAGGACAGGACGACGCCGACCACCCCGCCGTCCTCCTCGACGACATCGTGGACGGTGGTCTCCTCGACGACCTCCACCCCGTGGCGCCGGGCGTTGTCCAGCAGGATCTGGTCGAAACGCATCCGTTCGACCTGGTAGGCGGTGGAGGAGTCGCCCGCGAAGCGGGGTGACGCGCCGAAGGAGAACGTCCAGGGCGTGGGGTTGCGGCCCCACCGGAACGTGCCGCCGCGCTTCACCACGAACCGGGCCCTCTCCAGTTCCTCGGTGACGCCGAGGAGTTTCCCGATGCCGTGCACGGTGGCGGGGAGCAGGGACTCCCCGATCTGGTAACGGGGGAACCGTTCCCGCTCCACCTGGAGGACGCGGTGACCCTGTCGGGCCACCAGGGTCGCGACCGTCGAGCCGCTGGGTCCGCCGCCGACCACGACGACGTCGTAGGGATCACTCACCGTTGCTCCTTGTCGGGTCTCGGGGCATTCCGCTCGGTGTCACCGCAGCCCTCCGATGGCGGCCTCCACCGCGGCGAGGAACTCGCCGTGCTGGAGGGCCGAGGCTGTCCGCTCGATGTCGTCCGCCATGTACCGGTCCCGGTCCAGGGTGGGCACGACGTCCCTGACGTGCTGGTACGCGGCCGCCGCCGCGGGACCGAGCTCGTCGGGGCCGCCGGCGAGGTCGACGGCCTGCGCCGCGGCGAGGAACTCCACGGCGAGGATGCGGTCGTTGTTGCGCAGCACCCGGCGGGCGTTGCGCGCCGAGATCAGGCCCATGCTGACGATGTCCTGGTTGTCCCCGTTGGAGGGAACGCTTTGGGTGCTGGCGGGGCCGATGGTGCGGTTCTCCGCGACCAGGGCGGTGGCCGGGTACTGGGCGCCCGCGAACCCGCTGTTCAGCCCCGGGTCCCCCGCGACGAGGAACTCGGGGAGCCCGTAGCTCAGGTGGCGGTTGAGCGCCCGGTTGAGCTGCCGCTCGGCGAGCACACCGAGCTGGGTGAGGCCGATGGTGACGAAGTCCATCGCGAAGGCGATGGGCTGGCCGTGGAAGTTGGCCCCGTGGAAGACCTCCCGGTCCTCGAAGAACAGGGGGTTGTCGTTGGCGGAGTTCAGTTCGATCCGGAGCTTGCCCTGGGCGTGCGAGAGCACGTCGCGCACCGCGCCGAGCACCTGCGGTGTCGCGCGCATCGAGTAGGCCTTCTGGAGGTACAGCTGGGTGCGCCGCACCCCGCTGTCGCCCTCTCCGGCGTCCCGCACCTGGTCGCGCAGCACCGCGTGTTCCACGGTGCGGCCGCTGCCCGCCAGCAGCGCCCGCATGTTCGCGGCGGTGTCGACCTGCCCGGGGTGGGGCCGCGCCACCTCGTGCCCCTCGGCGAGGAACGGGCTGGTCGACCCGCGCAGCGCCTCGGTCAGCAGCGCGGAGACGATCTCCGCCTGCCGGACCTGGGTCAGGGCGCGGTCGACGACCAGGGAGCCGAGACCGGTCATCGCGGAGGTCCCGTTGATCAGCGCCAGGCCTTCCTTGAACCGCAGTTCGAGCGGTTGGATGCCCCGTTCCCGCAGCACCGGGCCGGTCGGGACGGCGGCGCCGTCCCGCAGCAGGTAGCCCTCCCCGATGAGGGTGGCGGCGATGTGGGACAGCGGGGCGAGGTCACCACTGGCACCCAACGAGCCGATCTCGGGGACGGCGGGGGTCAGCCCGAGGTTGAGGTACAGGGCCAGCCGTTCCAGTACCTCGGGGCGCACCGCCGAGTGCCCCTTGGCCAACGCGTTCAGCCGCGCGGCGAGGACGGCCCTGGTCTCGTCCTCGGCGAAGAGCGGCCCCACCCCGGCGCTGTGGCTGCGGACCAGGTTGGTCTGGAGTTCCACCTCGTGGTCCGGCCCGACGAGCATGTAGATCATCTCGCCGAACCCGGTGGTGACCCCGTACACCGGGGTGCCGTCGTGGACGATGTCCTCGAACAGCTCCCGTGACCGCGCCACCTTCTCCAGGGCGGACGGGGCGACCGAGCACGGGGTGATCCCCTCCGCCACGCGGACCACGTCGGGGATGTCCAGGCTCTCGCCGTCGAACACGACCGGGCGTGGGCTCTCCTGCTGTGTCAACTCTCGCTCCTTCTCGTGGCGTCGCGGCTCAGCCCGCTGACGGACCCGGTTGTGGTCGATTCCGGACGGCCGCCCCGACCAACGCGGCCATGCCGGCGGGGGTCGGGTTGGCGAGGAGGTCCTGGAGGGTCACCTCGACGTCGAACCGGCCCCGGACTCCGACGAGGACGCGCAGCAGGAGCGGGGGACTCCCGCCCTGGGCGAAGAAGGAGACGTCCGGTTCGACGCGGGGGACGCCGAGCACGTCGGAGACGACCGCGAGGACGTGCCCCTCGGCCTGGTCCGGTGGGGGCTCGGTGGTGGGTCCCGGTGGGGCGGTGGGGCCGGCGGCGATCAGCGCCCGCCGGTCGACCTTGCCCGCCACCGTGCGGGGGAGGGGTTCGGCGCGGGTGACGAACTCGAGCGGCCCGGTGGGCCCGACGCGCACCCGGCGCAGGTGCGCCCGCCAGACGGCCGGGGTGCCCTCGGTCGTCGCCTCCGCTCCGGCCGGGCCCGTGACGACGTGGGCGATCAGCCGGCCCACGAGCCCGTCGGCGTCCACGGCGGGCACGACCGCGCACTCCCGTACCGATTCGTGGCTGGCCAGGTCCGCCTCCAGCTCGGCGGGTTCGACGCGCACTCCGGCCACCTTGACCTGGTCGTCGCGGCGGCCGAGGAACTCGAGGAGGCCGTCGGGCCGCCGTCGTCCCCGGTCGCCGGTGCGGTAGCACCGGGTGGTCGGCGGGGCGGCGGCGGTGCCGGCGAGGGGCGCGAACGCGGCCGAGGCGCCCTCGTCCCCGAGGTAGCCCTTGGCGACGCACCGCCCCCGCACGACGATCTCGCCGGCGACGCCCACCGGGCACGGCAGGTCCTGCTCGTCCACGACGAGGACCTCCCGGCCGGGGATCGGACGTCCGATGGGCACGCGCTGGCCCTCGTTCCCGGTGACCTCGTGCCAGGTGGCCGCGATGGTCTCGGTGGGGCCGTACACGTTGGCCAACCGCGTGGTGGGCAGCACCGCGCGCAGTTCCCGCGCCAGGTTCCCCGGCAGGGCCTCGCCCATCAGCAGCAACGCGCGCAGCGTCGGGGGTGGGCGCCGGCCGTGGCGGGTGATCAGCCGGAGGAGTTCCCGCGCCACGCTGGGCACGGTCTGGAGGAAGGTGACCCGCCGGACGGTGAGCCAGTCGAGGAGCCGTTCGGGGTCGACCCGGACGGACGGGGGGACCGGGCAGAGCGTGGCACCGGCGATCAGCGCGGCGAAGGTCTCGCACAGGCTCGGGTCGTGGTCGGGAGCGGCCCACTGGGCTACTCGGGACCCCGGGCCCAGGTCGAACTCCTCGACCAGCCAGTTCGCGATCTCCAGCAGCGACCGGTGGTCCTGGGCCACGCCCTTGGGCACCCCCGTCGACCCGGAGGTGTGGGCCACGTAGGCGGTCAGGTCGAGGGGCACGTCCCCTCCCCGGCGGGTCGGCCCCGGGTCCCTGCTCCCGGAGCGTCCCCGAGGCGGGTGGACGTCCAGCACGGGCCTCCCCAGCTCTTCGCGGTACCACCGGACCAGCTCGTCCGGTTCGCCGGGCGCCGACGTCGTGCGCAGCAGGCACACCGGATCGGTCTGGGCGAGCACGTGGCGGCCCCGGGTCCCCAGTTCGCCGACCCCGAGCCAGACCAGGTGGCCGCCGGCCCGCAGCGCCCCGAGCGAGGCGACGGCCTGCGCGGCTCCGCCGGGCATCCGCACGGCGACGGCCGCTCCCTCGACCACCCCGACGTCCCGGAGGCGGTCGGCGAGGTCGTCGGCCGCCTCGTCCAACTGCTGGTAGGTGAGGACATGGGAGTCCCCGAGGACCGCCCGCGCCCGGGGCGCGCTCCGCGCCCGGGCGCGCACCTCCTCGTGGACCGGGAGGCAGGCCCGGGCGCGGTGGCGCCCCGCCGTCGACGGCGCGAGGCCGGACGGCGGGTCGATCTCGGTCATCTCGTCACTCCGATCACGACCGGAATCGTCACACGCGCCGCGAAGAAAACGCTTCTCGTGAATTGCTCCGCTTTTCTGGCCCCACGGGCACCTGCGCGCAGGGCACGTGCGCGGATGCCCGGACGACCCACTTCGGAGGACACTGGCGCTTCGGTCTCCATTCCTTGGGGGACACGACACACCCCACCACCACCGAAACAAGGGAGACGCCACCATGTCGGATGCCGCGGTACCGCCAGCCCCGTCACGGTCCACCATCAGGGAAACGGTGACGAGAATTTGGTCCACGGTCCTGGAGATGCCTCCGGGCCGGAGCGACCTGACGTTCTTCGAGCTCCAGGGCCAGTCGATCTCCGCAGTGCGGATCACCGCCCGGATCGAGGACGAACTAGGGCTCACCGTGGACGTCGGAGCCCTGTTCGACGACCCTGACCTGGACACTTTCCTCGACACGGTGTTCGAGGGCGCCCACGGGTCCTGCGCCGGGGTCCGCGAGGGGGGATGACGGGGCGCGGTGGGTCCCCCGAACGGGAACCGGCCACCACCGGTACACCGCCGGAATCATCCGGAAAATGACAAACGGACATTCGGCGGTCCAGGTGGGAAGGCAACTCGGGAGTTGGGAAGGGCGACCCACCACCGATACCGTGGTCCTGCAGGCGAAAAACGCGGGGAAACGAAACCCGGAATCGGAGGATTTCCCCGCACTATCAAGGAGAAAATCCATGAGGCTATCTCGGAAGAATTCCGCGGTGCTCGCCGCCGGCGCTGTGGTGGCCGCCGGACTCGCCACCAGTTTCGGCGTCGCCGCGGCCGACAACGACGACAACTCCCTGGCTGGCACGTCGCGGGTGACCTACAGCTGCGGCGACCCGGCCGACCCCCGGGTCGAGGACATCGACGTCACCATCACGGCGCCGGCGACCGCGACCCAGGGCGACACCGTGACCGTGGAGGCGAGCACCCTCATCCTCCTCGGCGTGCCCTTCGACGCCCCGGCCGGTTCCTTCGCCACGGAGCTCGACATCGAGCTCGGCGGCGACGCGTCCGGCAGCGTCACCGCGGCGGGTCTCAGCAACGTCGAGACTCCCGCGAACGAGCCGATCCGGTTCACCGGTGGCGAGACCCAGATCACCCTGGACGAGCCCGGCCAGGTGTCCCTGACTCCCGCCACCATCACCTCGGTGGTCGACGGTTCGGAGTGCGTCGTCGTCGGCGAGGCCGCCACGGCCGCGACGATCGACGTGACTCCCGCCGTTCGGTAACGAACCCGGTCGGTAGCGCGGTCCCCGCGCTACCGACCCGGCTCGGGGAGTTCCCCTGACAGGACGGCCCCCTCGCCTCGGCGAGGGGGCCGTTCGTCGTTGTGGGCGAGTTGCCGGGTGGTGCCGCCGCCGGGAACCAGTTCCCCGGCATCCGGACCCGGCGCCGGCTGGTCGCGGCGGCGGCGTGGTGGGTTCGCGCCCCGGGGCGGTCCCAGCCGGTGCGGCGGCAGCGAGGTCCGACGAGCCGGTCGGGGTGGAACGCGTCACGTCCGCCCCGGGGGGTGAGCACCGGCTGTCCCGGAGACACGGCGGTCCGGGTCCGTCCACGTCGCGTGCCGCGTGGACGAACCCGGACCGACTGGTCAACCGTCGCGCCCGGGAACCGGAGTGCCCGACGCGATCCTCCGGCGAGGGTCAGGCGCTCCCGCCTCGCCGCCTGGCGAGGAACCGGGAGAGCCGTACGCCCACGGCGTCCCGCAGCACCCGCAGCACCAGCCCCGGCCGTTGGAGCGCGGTCGGTGGGTCGACCAGGCCCGCGACCCGCATGAACGCCGCCGTGAACCGGCCGTCACGGGTGGCGGCGTCGTGCAGGAGCCGGGAGAAGACGTGCATCATCCGCACCTTGGGGGTGCGCTCGCCCTCCACTCCGGGGAAACCGAGGTCCACGGCCGTCGTCATCTCCCAGGCGGGTCGGATGATGTCGGCGACCGCGCGCTGGAACTCCGGGGTGTCGGGTGCGCGACCGGCGCTCAGGCGCTCGCGCAGGGCCAGGGCCTCCAGCGCGGACAGCGACTGCGCCTGGGCGTAGACGGGGTTGGGGGTGCACACCGCGTCACCCATGATCAGCAGCCGCTCCGGCAGGGTCTCCATCAGGTCGTACCGCCGCCACATCGTGGTGGGGAACTTGAACAGCGCGATGTCGTCGATCGGCTCGGCGACGGAGATCGCCTCGTGGATCTCGGGGGCGGCGAGGGTCTTGACGAACGCGTTGAAGCCCTCGGGGTCGGTGGGCGGGTGGTCGCCGAGGATGCCGTAGGTGGTCAGCTCCACCATGCCGCTGTCGGTCTTGGTGAAGATCGCACCCCGGGGCAGCGTCGGGGAGGCCACCGGGTTGATCGAGTGGTCCTTGCCGAAGGGGTCGGTGGTGAGCTTGTAGTGCCGGCTGGCGTACCCGATGCCGACCTTGGTGCCCTGCTCCTCCACCCGCTGGTAGCCGAGTTCCACCAGCCACTTCGGCGACCGGGAGCCGCGACCGGTGGTGTCGATGACGAGATCGGCCTCGATGACCTCCTCCGCGGTCTCCGCCTTGCGGCGGGCGTTGGAGTCCGCCTTGCGCCGGTGGATCCTGGCTCCGGTGACCCGGGCGCGGTCGGGGGAGGTCGTCAGACCCACCACGTCGCACTCCTCCAGGAAGGTCACGTTCGCCATCGCCTCGACTCGACGCCGCACGTGGTACTCGAGCATCGGACGGGTGGCCGCGACACAGCTCAGCCCTCCCCGGAGCTGCTGGAGCCGCTTGCCGTAGAAGTACCACCGCACGGTGCCCGAGAGGTCGGAGAAGGGGATCCCGTCGTCCGCCATCTCCTCGGTGATGCCGGGGAACAGCTCCTCCAGGGCCTGGTGGCCACGGGCGAGCAGGCCGTTGATGTGCCTGGTCTGGGGTGCGCCGCGACGCCACTCCCGGACGCCGACCAACCGGTCACGGTCCACGATGACCACCTCGCGGTAGGACGGTGCGAGCGCCGCCGCCGCGAACAGACCGGTGATGCTGCCTCCGAGCACGACCGCGCGCGCTCCGATTCCGCTTCTCATTGCGAGAACTCCCTCCGTGCCGACCCAGAACGGGAAATCCGCCGGGTGTCGTGCGAGTGGGGCGAGCCGAACCGCCACCCGGTCCGCGATTCGCGTTTCGTGATTCCTGATCCGTGATCCGTGATCCGTGAATCGCGATTCGCGGCCAGCGCTGGCGAACGGCTCGGTGTCCCCCTCGCCCGCCCGGCGGAGAAGGGAAGGCGAGGACGGGAACACCGTGGCCGAACGACGGGTGACGGGTGACGAGTGGCCTGCTCGCACGCGGTGTCCACGCCCCGGCTGCCTCGTCGCATCCTCACAGGACGCTCGGAGTGCCGGCACCTCCGAACGTGCCACGACCAGCGACCATCCCCTCGCGGGGCGCCGCCGACCTCGTCGACGGGGAGAGCGCACGACGGGAGATGAGGCCCGCCGCCGGCCGGCGGGAGGATGGGTCCCGCGGCACCCGACGTGCCGACGCGGCTCACCTCGCCATTCCCGTTGACACGACGGGATCGGCGTGACCACGTCGGAAAACACCGATCGGGCGCGGACGGTTTTCCCACCGCGTTCGACGACCCGCCCACCAGAAAAGGGAAAAGCGGGCACGTCCTCCACCAACGCGCCGGACCGGGACGACGGGGAACGCCTTTCCCGCCCCCGTTCCCCACGGCCGGCCCGAAGCGCTCGACGACGCGCGTTCGTTCCGCCCGTCGCCGCCGACCAGACCACCCATCCATTTCCGACGAGCGGAGAAGGCCGACCATGAAGGCAACGGTGATTTCCTCGGTTGGCGAGCCCTGGCGCCTCGCTGAGATCCCCACCCCGAGCGCGGGGCCCGGCGAGGTGCTGGTCCGGGTTCGTGCCTCCGGGATCTGCCTGAACGACGTCCTCGCGTCCCGGGGGATCATCCCGTTCCCGTCCACGGCACCGGCCGTCCCCGGGCACGAGGCGGCCGGGGAGGTGGTGGAGGTGGGCGCCGGTGTGACGTCCCGGCGGCCCGGGGACCGGGTGGGCGTGCCGTGGATCCAGGGGACCTGCGGGCGGTGCGCCCACTGCTCCCGGGACCCGAGGCTGTCCGGCCACGCGGCGTTCGCGTGCGTGGCGCCGGCGATGACCGGGTTCACCGCGCCGGGTGGGCAGGCCGAGTACGTGGTCGCGCCGGCGTCGGGCACCGTGCTGCTGCCCGACGACCTCGACTTCGAGCTCGCCGCGCCGATGCTCTGCGCGGGTTACACGGCGTTGAGCGCTCTCCACGTGGGCGGCCCGCGCCAGCACGAACGGGTCGCCGTGGTCGGCATCGGCGGCATGGGCCACCTGGCGGTGCAGTTCGCCGCCTCGGCCGGCTTCGAGACGATCGCCGTGACGAGGTCGGCGGACAAACGGGGCCCCGCGCGCGATCTGGGGGCGGCGCTGGCGGTGGCTGATGCCGACGAACTGGCCGGGGCGGGCGGGGCTGACGTCATCCTGATCACCGCGCCGTCCTACGGCCTGGCCAGCGAGTGCCTGCGCGGGTTGCGCCCCGGGGGTCGGCTGGTCCTCGCCGGCATCGACGGGCGCACCCCGTTCAGCATCGAACCGGACCTCGGCCGCCCCTTCTTCGCCCAGCGCCAACAGGTCCTCGGTGCCACCCACGAGGGGACCGAGCTGCTGACCGAGGCCCTGCGCATCGTCGCCGACGGTCAGGTGGAGCCCCGATGCGAGGTCTTCCCCTCGTCTCGGATCAGCGAGGCGGTCGAGGCGGTCGAGCGGGGCTCCGTCCGGTTCCGCGCGGTCGTCACCTACTGACGTGTTCACCCACAACGACACGAGACCGGGGCGCGCCCCGCGAGGAGAGGTGGTCCGATGAGCCCCCAGAACCGAGGCCGTGCCGTGGTGCTCGGCGGCAGCATGGCTGGCTGCCTGACCGCCCGCGTGCTGGCCGAGCACTTCACCGAGGTCGTCGTGGTCGACCGGGACACGGTGCTCGGTGTGAAGGGCGCCCGGCGGGGAGCTCCCCACACCCGGCACGCGCACGGCCTCCACGCCCGGGGCCACCTGGCGTTGGAGGAGCTGTTCCCCGGCCTGACCGAGGAGCTGGAGGCCACCGGTGTCCCCACCGGGGATCTCGGGGAGATGCGGTGGTACTTCGACGCGCGGCGGCTCCGCCCGGCCCACACCGGACTGCTCTCGGTGACCGCGCCGCGCCCGGTGCTGGAGCACCACGTGCGCACCAGGGTGGCCGCGTTGCCCGAGGTCCGGTTCCGGGAGGGCCAGCAGGCCCAGGGGTTGCTGACGTCCCCGGACCGGAGCCGGGTCGTGGGGGTCCGACTGGTCCCGGCGGCGGGGGGCGTCGAGGAGGAACTACGGGCGGACCTGGTGGTGGACGCGTCCGGAAGGGGGTCCCGCCTTCCCGTGTGGTTGGAGGAGCTGGGCTACCAGCGTCCTGAGGAGACGAAGGTGCGGGTCGGCCTGGCCTACACGACGAGGCACTACCGGACCCGCCCCGAGTGGTTCGACGGCGTGCAGTCGATCAACCCGGTGGCGTCCCCCGCCCACCCCCGAGGTGCCTTCTTCGGCCAGGTGGGGCGCGACGTGTGCGTGCTGTCGCTCACCGGGATGCTCGGGGACCACCCGCCCACCGAGCCGGGGGCGTTCCTGGAGTTCGCCCGGTCGCTGCCGGTGCCGGAGATCTACGACGCGGTCCGGGACGGTGAGCCGCTCGACGAGCCGGTGTCCTTCCGGTTCCCGGCCAGCGTGCGGCGCCACTACGAACGGCTGGGTGCCTTCCCCGACGGGCTCCTGGTCACCGGGGACGCGGTGTGCAGCTTCAACCCGGTCTACGGCCAGGGCATGAGCGTCGCGGCGATCGAGGCGTTGACCCTGCGCGACCACCTCCGGCGGGGCACGCCGCCCTCCCCCGCCGCGGTCATGTCCGACCTGGCCCGGGTGGTCGACGCCCCGTGGGAGGTGTCCGCCGGCGGGGATCTCGACTTCCCCGGCGTGGAGGGGCGGCGCACCCTGAAGACGCGGCTGGCCAACGCCTACATGGCCCGGTTGCAGTACGCGGCGAGCAGGGACCCCGCCGTCACGAACGCCTTCATGCGGGTCGCCGGCCTCGCGGACCCGCCGCGGGCGCTGTTCCGCCCGAAGACCGTGTTCCGTGTCCTCCGGCACGCGACCCGACGGCCGGCTCCCGGACTGGCCCGCCCCTCGTCCGCAGCGCCCCCGGCCGACGTCGACCGGGGCCCCACCCCGGGTGGGGCAGGTCGGGGCGCTCGCCGGAAGACCACCTGACCGGTCCCGTCTCGGCGGGGTGGACGGGGTCCCGTTCCAGGGCTGGGACGATGGCCGGTACCCCGGGCGCGACAGGCGGTCGGGGTACCGGGGCATACCCCTGGCCCCGGTTCTCGCTCGTGGCGTCGCCGCCACGCCGAGCGCGGCCCCGGCCCACCTCGAGATCCGGGCGGGCCACCGCCCCCGGGGCGGCACCGGTGGAACGGGTCAGCGGTCCCATCGGCCGCGGGGCGGAGACCCGTTCACCGCTCAGCCGGGGCGCGGCCCGCCTCGGCCAAGGCCGAGACGAGCAGGTCGGCCAGCAGCCGCCCGTGGCGGAAGTCGGGGTCGGGTTCGCGGTCCGGGTCGTAGATGGTCACGTCCACCCCGACCAGGCGGGGCGAGACGGCCAGGTGTCCCAGGGCGGCGACGAGCTGGTCGAAGGTCAGGCCGCCGGCTTCCGGGCTGTCGACGGCCGGCATGACGTCGGGGTCGAGGACGTCGGCGTCCACGTGGACCCAGAACCCGGCCAGCTCGGGGCCGTCCACTGTCCTCAGCGCCTCCTCCGCCGCCCCGACCGGGTCGGCCGCGACGCCCGTCGAGGTGATCACCCGCAGGCCGGCGTCCACCGCGTCCGCGAGGTACTCGTCGTCGGGGCGCACGCCGAGCGCCACGGTGTCGGCGGGGCGGACGTAGGGGCGGGTGCCGCCCAACTCCGCCAACATCCCGCCACGCCCGGTGGTCAGCGCCAGGCTCTCGCCGCCCGCGGCGCCGACGGCGTCGCTGTTGCCGGGGTGCCGGTAGTCGAGGCCGTCGAAGGACACCAGGCCGAACCGGCCGCGCCCACGCAGGTGCGCGCCGATCCCCACGAGGATGGAGCAGTCACCGCCGAGCACCAGCGGGAGTTCGCCCCGGTCCGCGATCCGGTCGAGCCTGGCGGCGAGCCGCAGCGAGTGCTCGGCGATCGCAGCCTCGTTGCGCACGGTGCCGGGTGTCCAGTCCGGGCGGTAGCGCCCGGGGGTGACCACGCCGGCGTCCACGGCGTCGAGCGCGGTCACCAGCCCCGCGTCCCGCAGCACCCCGGGTGCCTTGCCGCAGCCGGGCACCACGCCGTCCTCCGGAGGTCGCAGCCCGAGGTTGGAGGGTGCGTCGAGCACCGCGATGGTTCGAACACGTCCTGCCATGTCATTCCTCCATTCGGCGCCCGGCACACCGCCGGGTCGGTCGTCGGTCACGCCCTGCCCGCAGCGCCACGGATCGCGCTCGGCCAGAGCGGGGTTCGTCGGCGCTCCGCTCAGTCCCGGGGTTCCGGGCCGGGTGGGTGCCCGCCGTCGGTGGGGATGCCGAAGGTCTCGCGGATCACGGTGGCGAGGACCGCCGGTCGGGTGAAGGGAATGTCGTGCCCCGCGCCCTCGACGGTGCGCGGGCCGTCGCCCTGGACCTGGTCGGCCGTGAGCCGGGCGGATTCCCGCATGAGCCGGCGTTCCTTCTCCCCCACCAGCACCGCGACGGGGGTGGACACCGTGGACCAGGCGGAGGGGAGGGTGAAGCGGAGGTTCTCGCCGACGCTCGCCACCAGCGTCTCCCTGGTCGTCGCGGCGCTGTCCCGGACGTAGTCGGGCATCAGGTCGGCGGGGATGGCGAGCTGCCTGGCCTGGGCTCGGGCGAACCACGCCCGCCGGGCCAACGGGGCGGTCACCGA
Organism: Actinoalloteichus caeruleus; assembly: GCF_049311605.1. Lineage (NCBI taxonomy): Bacteria > Bacillati > Actinomycetota > Actinomycetes > Pseudonocardiales > Pseudonocardiaceae > Actinoalloteichus > Actinoalloteichus caeruleus. The sequence goes on along the minus strand of NZ_CP186005.1, from coordinate 2,650,095 downwards.
CACCAGCGCCAGCGTGGTCCCGGGCAGCGGGGCGGGTGTGGTCTCCGCGCTGACGACGACGGTGCCGAGCACGAGGTCGGGGTGGTGCGAGGCGAGCAGGATGGCCAGCTGGGCGCCGAGCGAGAACCCCACGACGTGGGCCCCCCGGGGCGCGGTGCGCCTGATCAGGTCCGCCAGTTCGGCGACGGTCTCCTGGTGGGAGACGTAGGGGCGGTGGGCGCTGCGGCCGAATCCGGGCAGGTCAGGGACGATCGCGGTGAGGTCCCGCCCGAGGTGTTCGAGTAGCGGTCGCCACATCCAACCGCTGACGCCCGCGCCGTGTAACAGCAGGACCGGGTCTCCGCTACCGAACGTGTCGCTGTGCATGGTGTCGTCCTTCGTGGCCGGGTCGGCCGTGGGAGTGGCACCACCCGCGTCAGGCGGGGGTGGATGGCCGGGCGCGGGTGGTGGGGCTGGTCGCCGTCACGTCGGCCCGGCGGGTGGAGGGCCGTCTGGGGAGCGCGCCACGTGGGGAGGCGAGAGGGCGTCGGGCGGTCCGCTCCGCTCCTCGATCCGTGATGTCCGGGGCCGCGGCGTGCTGCCAGGCGGTCGGCGCGCCGGGGAGGACCAGGGGTACGCACGCTGCGACGAACCTCCGCGTCCAGACCCGTCGTGACGACCGGAGTCTATCGGCAACCGCAGGTCCGATCGGCGTTTTCCACGAACTTGACGGAGCACAGTGGACGTCGGAGCGTTCCGCCGGGACGGCCGGGTGCGGCGCAAGGCGGCACCCGGTACCCAGGCGCACCCGCTCGGGCGGTGGCCGACGGGCGCCGTCGTGTCCGAGGGGCCGCGCCGGCGGCGCAGCACCGGCAACGGCCCGTCGGACGACTCCGTTCACCCGAGGTCAGCGCGCCGCCGCCGGGGCGGGCGGCACGCGGTGCCAGGGAAGGCCGGGTGGCCGCACCCGGTCACGTGCCCGCCGGCCCCGCTCCACCTCGCCCGCCGGGCACGTCGGCCTTGATCGTCTTCATCGGGAATCGGGACTGGAGCTTCGCCAGCCCGGGGACGGCCATCAGGCGCTGGGTCAGGAACCGCTCGTAGGTCGCGAGGTCCGCCACCGCGACGACCGCGTGGTAGTCGGGCGCACCGAACATCCGGCGTGCCTCCACCACCTCGTCGAAGGACACCAGCGCGGCCTCGAACCGTTCGAGGGTGGCGCGGGCCTGGTCGGTGAGTTCGAGGTCGACCAGGACCTCGAAGGCCCGGTCCAGGGCGTGGGGGGCGATGCGGGCGTGGTAACCGAGGATGACGCCCTCGTCCTCCAGCCGCCTGACCCGGCGCAGGCACGGCGAGGGGGTGAGCCCGACGCGGTCGGCGATCTCGGTGTTGGCGAGACGGCAGTCCCGGCGCAGGTGGTCGATGATGGCGCGGTCGGTGCGATCCACGCACTGAGTGTGCCCTGATACCCCCGTTCACGGGCAACATCCGCAATCGGCTGCCGCCACGTCTGTCCTAGCCTGGCCACAAGCGCCGCCAGGAGAAGGGGCAGGACATGGGCATGACCACCGACCCTCAGACGACCGCGCGGGCCGCCGAGTCGGCCGACGAGTTCTGGGCGACGGCTCGTCGCCACCTGATCCGCTACGCCCACAACGACTTCGTGCCCGCCATCATCGAGCGGGCGGCGGGATCCGAGGTCTTCGACTCGGAGGGCCGCGCCATCCTGGACTTCACCTCCGGGCAGATGAGCGCGCTGCTCGGCCACTGCCACCCGGCGATCGTCGAGTGCGTCAGCCGGTCGGTCTCCAGGTTGGACCACCTGTTCAGCTGGATGCTCAGCCGTCCGGTGGTGGACCTGGCCGCCGCCCTCGCGAACACCCTGCCGTCCGGGTTGGACAGGGTGATGCTGCTCAGCACCGGCGGCGAGTCGAACGAGGCGGCCATCCGGATGGCCAAGCTCCACACCGGCGGCCACGAGGTCGTCTCCTTCGACCAGTCCTACCACGGGGTCACGCACGCGGCCGGCGCCGCGACCTATGGGATCTCCCGGCGTGGTTACGGTCCGGTGGCCCCCGGCAACCTCGTGATCCCCACGCCGAACGCCTACCGGCCGCTGTTCGAGCGGGACGGGCGGCACGACTGGCGGACCGAACTCGACCACGCCTTCGCGATGGTGGACCGCCAGTCGGTGGGCAGCCTGGCGGCCTTCATCGCCGAACCGATCCTGAGCACGGGAGGGGTGATCGAGCTGCCCCCGGGGTACCTCACCGCGCTCAAGCGCAAGTGCGAGGAACGCGGGATGCTGCTGATCCTCGACGAGGCGCAGACCGGTCTGTGCCGCACCGGTGACTGGTACGCCTTCCAGCACGAGGGCGTCGCCCCGGACATCCTCACCCTGTCCAAGACGCTCGGCGCCGGGCTGCCGCTGGCGGCGGTCATCACCAGCGACGAGATCGAGTCCACCTGCCACGACCGGGGCTTCTACTTCGGCACCACCCACGTCTCCGATCCGCTGGCGGCGGCGGTGGGGCTCACGGTCGTCACCGTCCTCCAGGAGAACGCCTTCGACCGGACCGCGCGCCAGCTGGGCGACCGGCTGCGCCGTGGGCTGCTCGAGATCCAGTCCCGGCACGAGCAGGTCGGCGACGTGCGGGGCCGTGGCCTGCTCCAGGGCATCGAACTCGTCACCGACCGCGAGAGCAGGACCCCGGCGCACGACTTCGGCGGTGCCGTCACACAGGCCTGTTTCGAGCTGGGCCTGCACCTCAACATCGTCCAGTTCCCCGGGAGCAGCAGCATCTTCCGGATGGCCCCGCCGCTGACCACCACGGACGCCGAACTGGACCGGGGACTGGACATCCTGGACCAGGCGCTGACGACCGTCGCCGGACGGGGCTGAGGGGCGGACGACGTCCGAGCCCGGGCGGGACGTCGGGTCGCACCGTGGTGGCGCCAGCCCCCGCCAGGACCTCGGAGGTCCTGGCCGGCCCGGGTGGCGGTGACCGATCGGGCGGAGCCGGGCCGGTGGCACCAGGGCTGGTCGCCGCTCCGGGGGCTCCCCGGGCTGGGCGATGATGTCCCACCGGCACCGGGGAGCGGGCCGCGGTGCCCCGGTGGGAGCGGACCGGCGGCCACCGGGAGTCCCCGCGGGGGCGGAGCGCGGGGCGCCGGCCGCGTTCGCCGCCGAGTCGGCCCGCCTGGTGGGCGGGCATCGACTGGAGTACCGGCAGCCGCCGTCCGCCGCTAGGTTGATCGGCATGACCTCAACGGCGGAGAAGGCCACCCTGCTCCAGGAGCTGCACGCGGCACCGGAGCCGCTGCTCGTCGTCAACGTGTGGGATGCGATCACGGCGAAGGTCGTCGCCGAGATCCCGGGAACACGGGCGCTGGCCACCGCGAGCCACGGCATCGCCGCCTCGCGCGGCTACCCCGACGGGGAACGCATCCCGCGCGACGAGATGATCGCCGAAGTGGCGCTGATCGTGCGCGCGGCGGGTGACCTGCCCGTGACCGCCGACCTCGAGGCCGGCTACGGCGACCCGGGTGGCACGATCGCCCGCGCGATCGAGGTGGGGGCCGTCGGCGCCAACCTCGAGGACCAGATGAAGCCGTTGGCGGAGTCGGTGGGGGCGGTCGAGGCCGCGGTGGCCGCCGCCGAGGCCGCCGGGGTCGACTTCGTGCTCAACGCGCGCACCGACGCGTTCCTCAAGGCTGGGGACCGCGATCCCGAGGAGGTGCTCGCGGACGCGATCGCCCGGGGCCGGGCCTACCTCGACGCCGGCGCGTCGAACGTCTTCGTGCCGGGGAGGCTCGACGTCGACCAGGTCACCCGGCTGGTGTCCGAGCTGGGCGAGCGCAAGGTCAACCTGATCGGCGTTCCCGGTTCGATCTCGCTGGAGGTGGCGCGGGAACTCGGGGTCAGCCGGGTGTCCTACGGACCGTGGAGCCAGAACGTCGCCCTGACCGCGCTGGCCGAGCTCGTCGAGGACGTCCACGCCGGTGGTGGGCTGCCGGCGGGCACCCGCACGTTGAACTGACCGACCGGCTGGGACACCCCGCCAGCCCCGGCGGCGGCCACTCCCCCGAGAGCCGCACCACCGGGTGGCGGGGTCCGGGCACCCGTTCGACGCGGATCGATGAGGAGAGGTCCGCCGCGTGGGGAAGGGCGGCCGCCGTGGCGACCGCCCTCCGTGGGACGCCTGGCCCGCTCCGGCACGCACGGGAGGTCAGGCCTGGCGCCCCCGCCGGGGTGCGCACGGGACGCCGAACCGGTCGCGAGTGCTCAGCTCCGGGCGGCGCGGTCGAACAGGCGTGCCGTGAGCAACGTCGCCCCGACGCCCAGGCCCACGAGCCAGAGCAGCGAGTGGGTGAGGGTGGTCGAGTCCGGAGCGCTGGTGGCGAGCCCGCGCAGCGCCTCGATGACGAGGGTGACGGGCTGGTGCTCGGCGAAGCCGCGCAGGAACCCGGGCAGGTTGTCGGCCGGCATGAACGCGGTGGACAGGTAGGGCAGGAACAGCGCGATGAAGCTGAACATGCCCGCCGACTCCACGGACTTCGACGCCAGCCCCCAGGCGGCGGCGATCAGCGTGAACACGAGGACGTAGGCCGCGAGCAGACCCACGATGCCCAGCCACTCCAGCGGGGTGGCGGTCGGCCGGAAACCCATGGCGACCGCGACGAGCAGCACGATCACGATGGAGGCCAGGTTGCGCAGCACGCTGGCGAGGACGTGTCCGAAGATGACGCCGGACGCCCGGACCGGCATGGTGCGCAGCCGCTGGACGAAGCCCTTGGAGACGTCGGTGTGGATGGACGTCGCGGTCAGGGCGGCACCGAAACCGGCGCACAACAACATCACGCCCGGGGTCACGTAGTCGGCGTAGGAGCCGCCCACGGTGGAGTCCAGGGCGGAACCGAACACGGTGACGAACAGCAGCATGATCGCCACCGGTGCGACGACGGCGGTGACCAGGCTGTCGAGGTTGCGCAGCGAGTGGGTGATGCTGCGCTTGGCGAAGACCAGCTCGGCGGGGAGCGTGGCGGTGCTCATCGGGCGGGTTCCTTGTCGGTCGGTGCCGTCGCGGTGCTGTGGCCGGTCAGGGCGAGGAAGGCGTCGTCGAGGGTGGGGTTCTGGACGGTGAGGGTGCGGACGTGGCGCCCCTCGGAGTGCAGGCGGTTGAGCAGGAGGCGGACCCGCTCGGGGTTGCCGTCGGTGACGGACCGGATGACGGCCCCGTCGTCGAGGACGAGTTCGACGGTCTCCCGCCCGACCCGCTTCTTGAGCTCCGCCGCCGTGCCCGAGGCGACGATCGCCCCGCCGTCGAGCACGGCGATGCGGTCGGCGAGGACGTCGGCCTCCTCCAGGTACTGGGTGGTGAGGATGATGGTCCGCCCGCCGCGCGCGAGCCGGGTGACCACGTTCCACAGCGCCGCCCGGCTCCGGGTGTCCATCCCGGTGGTCGGTTCGTCGAGGAAGATCAGCGGCGGGGAGGCGACCAGGCTGGCCGCCAGGTCCAGGCGGCGGCGCATCCCTCCCGAGTAGTGGCCGACGCGGCGGTGGGCCGCCGCGGTGAGGTCGAACTCCTCGAGGAGCTCGTCCGCGCGTCGGAGCGCCTCGGACTTCCCGAGCCGGAGCAGGCGCCCGACCATCACCAGGTTCTCCCGGCCGGTCAGCTCCTCGTCGACCGACGCGTACTGCCCGGTGACGCTGATGAGTTCGCGCACCCTGGCCCGATCGCGGACGACGTCGTGCCCGAGGAGCCGGGCGGTCCCCCCGTCGGCCCGGACCAGGGTGGTGAGGATGCGGATCAGGGTGGTCTTGCCGGCGCCGTTGGGGCCCAGGAGTGCGAGGACCCGCCCCTCCGGGACGTCGAAGGTCACGTCCCGGAGGACCTCGCGGTCGCCGTAGCGCTTGCGGATCCCGGAGACCGCGAGAGCCGACTTGTCGGCGGTCGGGCGATCTACGAATGGTGGTGTGAGCTGGGGTGATGACCTCGTCATGCGTACAGCGTAACAGTTACGCAGTATGAATGCGCAAGGGTTACGCAGTAGGATGGCCGCATGGCGAACGAGCACGAGGGGAACCTGGCTCCCCCTCAGGTCCCCCGAGCGGTTCTGCTGGCCTGGGGCCGGTCACCCGCCACCACGAAGGGGCCCCGGCCGAGGTGGACGCTCGAGCAGCTGCTGGCGGCGGCCGTCCGGCTCGGCGACGAGCAGGGCATCGACGCCATCACCATGAGTGGGCTCGCCAAGGCACTCGGCAGCGGGACCATGTCCCTGTACCGGTACGTGGAGTCGCGGGAGGACCTGGTGATCCTCGCGGCCGACCACGCCCTCGGCCCGGGTGGCGCCCCCGAGGGCGCGGGCTGGCGGGACCGACTCCGCGCCTGGGTCCGCGACCTGCGCGAGGCCTACGAACGGCACCCGTGGCTGACCGCGATCCCCGTCGGGACGGAACCGCTGCTGCCGTCCTACCTGCACCGACTGGAGTCGGGACTGGCGTGCCTGGAACCCACCGGGATCTCCGGCGAGCGCGCGGTGACCGTGCTGACCATGCTGTGGACCTACACCCGGGGTGAGGTGGAGCAGTACGCCCAACTCGCCACCCTCGCGGAGGAGGCGGCCACGGGCGTCAACGAGGTCCTCGCCGCGCGCCTGCGCGCCCTCACCGGCGACGCGTTGCCCAGGGTGCTGGCCACCCTCGAACAGGAGGCGGCATCGACAGCGAGCGACCACGACGAGTTCGACGCCGCGATCTCCATCGTCCTCGACGGGCTGACACCCCCCACCGAGAGGTAGCGGCCCCGCGAGGGGGTGTCAGCCCGAGCCGGCGGAACCCCCGGCGGGCCGCTCGTAGCGGATCTCCAGGCCGTCCTCGTCGTCCCACTGCTCCCCCCACCCGCGTGAAGTGGAACCGCGTCGCGAGATGGGTGGAGACCAGGTTGTCCGGGCTGATGCTCAGCCGCACCGTGCGCACCCCCGGTTCGGTGGCCGCGCGGTCCAGCAGGACCTCGAGCGCGGCCGCCGCGTAGCCCTGGCGGCGGTGAGTCGGCTCGACCGCGTAGCCGATCTCCACCATGCCGGACTCGTCGGGAGGTCCGTGGTACCCGGCCCGGCCCACGGCCAGCCGTCGTCGTTCGTCCCAGATGAGCCCGGTGACCCATGCCGCGCTCGCCGGCTCCCGGGCGACCCGCTCGGCACGGCGGCGCCACACGCCCCGCCAGGCCGGCCCCGCGAAGTAGGGGGAGACGGGCACGGGAGCGATGGCGTTCGCGCCGTCGAGGTCGCCGGCGGCGAGCGCGCGGAACACCGGGCCGGACAGGTGCACGATCCGCACCCGCCGGAGGAGGTGGGCGGTCACGGACGTGAGGCTCCCAGACGCGCCGGTCCCGGGGCCACCGGTTTACCGCCTCGCACTCGGAGCCGCGGACCGTCCCGGCCGCGCGGTCCACCTCCCACCCACCGGCTACCGCCGTCGACGTCCCGGCCTCCCTGGCGCGGGACGAGGCCGGCCGCCCGAGGTGGGAGCCACCAGCGGGTCCACCCGCCACCGTTCACCCCTCTCGTCACGCGCGGCGGTTCCTCGCCCGGGCGACGGCCCGGATCAGGGGGCGGTCGGGGCGCGAGTCCGGTTCGGCTGGTGCGGTCCTCCCGGCCACGCACGGAGATGACCGCGTGCGCGGCAGGTGGCCGCCTGGCACCACCCTCCCGCGCGGAGTCGTCCGGTCGCGGACCGAGACCCTCGGCTGGCGCGCGACACGCGACGCCTCCGGGACGCCGAGGGAACCGAGCGCGGGAGTTGCGTCGCGGCTCACGTTCCGTTGACAGCGCGCGCCGCCGACGACATACGATCCGGTCGACAATGATTTTCATTTCTTCTGGGCCGGTTCGGTCCCGCTAGGTGAGCTGTGAAGACCTCCGTTGCCGCGTCCCCGGCTCGGCGCGCGCGGCGCGGCCCCCCGCGTGCCGCCATCGTCCTGACCGGACTGACGGCCCTGCTGCTGGTCGTCGTGGTCGCGGCGGTGTCGCTCGGCCCGATACCGGTGCCTCCTCGGGACACCGTGCTGGTGCTGCTGCACCGGCTGGGCGTGGTGGCATCGGCGGGCCAGTACGAGCTGGTCGTGGAGACCATCCGACTCCCCCGGGTGCTGGTGGCACTGGTGGTCGGGGCGGCGCTCGCCGTGGCCGGGACCGTCATGCAGGCCCTGTTCCGCAACCCCCTCGCGGATCCCGGTGTCACCGGGGTCTCCAGCGGCGCGGCCACCGCCTCCGTGCTGGTCCTGGCCACCGGGGCCACGGTCCTGGGCCGTTGGGTGCTGCCGGCGGCGGCGTTCGTGGGCGCGCTGGCGGCGTTGGTCGTCGTGCACCTGGTCGCGGCCGCGCGGCGCGACCGGTCGGCCTCGACCCTCCTGCTCATCGGGATCGCGCTCAACGCGCTGCTCGGCGCGGTCATCAGCGCGGTGCTGGCGAACGTGCCGGACGACCGGGACGTGCGGGGCATCGTCTTCTGGCTCAACGGTGATCTGGTCGCGCGCACCTGGGAGCACGTGGCGCTGGCGCTCCCACCCGTCTGCGTGGGCGTCGTCGGCGTCCTGCTCCTCTCCCGCGACCTCAACATGCTGCTCCTCGGTGAGAGCGCGGCCCGGTCCTCCGGAGTGGACGTGCTCCGCACCCGCCGCCTGCTGCTCACCCTGGCCGCCCTGATCACGGGGAGCGCGGTCGCGGTGGCGGGAGCGATCGGCTTCGTCGGCCTCGTCGTGCCCCACGTCATCCGCCTGGTGGTGGGGCCCGATCACCGGCTGCTGCTCCCCGCCGCCGCGCTGTTCGGCGGGTCCTTCCTCGTCCTCGCCGACCTCGGCGCCCGGATGCTCCTCAGCCCGGTCGTGCTCCAGACCGGGACGCTCACCGCGTTGATCGGCGCGCCCGTCTTCCTCCTGCTGGTCCTCCGGCGGGGACGGCGAGGTGCGCGGTGACCGGTCCCCCTCCCCGCCACGGAGCCCCGGACGACCTGCCGCTGGTCGCGGAGGAGGTGAGCGTGGTCATCGACGGTCGTCCGGTGCTCGTCGACGTCACCGTGCGCGTGCGAACCGGCGAGGTGATGGCGCTGGTCGGTCCCAACGGAGCCGGCAAGAGCACGCTGCTCTCCGTCCTCGCGGGCCTCCGGCGGCCGGAGGGCGGGGACGTCCGGCTCGACGGGACCCCGACGCGGTCGCTGCGTCCCCGGGTCCTGGCGCGCTCCCTGGCCCACGTGCCCCAGGACACCGCACTGGACTTCGAGTTCACCTCCCGGCAGGTCGTGCTGTTGGGCAGGCACCCCCACCTCCGCCGGTTCGCCCCGGTGGGCCCGGAGGACGAGCGGATCGCGGACCAGGCGTTGCGCGACGCGGGAGCCGACCGCTGGTCCGACCAGGAGGTGACGACGCTCTCCGGCGGCGAGCGGCAACTCGTGCACATCGCGAAGGCGCTCGCGCAGGAACCCCGGGTGCTGTTGCTCGACGAGCCGGTCGCCGCCCTCGACCTCCGCCACCAGCTCCACGTGCTGCGCCTGCTCCGCGAACTGGCCCGACGCGGAACCGCCGTCGTGGCCGTGCTGCACGACCTCAACCAGGCCGCCCGGTTCTGCGACCGGGTGGCGCTGCTCCACCAGGGCGGTCTGCTCGCCGACGGCCCCCCGGAACTGACGCTCACGAGGGAGAACATCGCCGTCGCCTACGGAGTGCGGGTGGTGGTCCGCCACGACCCCGACACCCGGAGCCCACGCGTGGTCCCCCTGGACATCGACGAAGGATCAGGAGACACCCGATGACCAACCCGGTACGCCGAGGCTCACTCCTCGGCACCACGTCGCTGGCGGTGGTGCTGCTCGCCGGCTGCGCGACCACCCCGGCGGACGAACCCGTGCCCGCGCCGTCCTCCGCGCCGCCCGGTGCCGCCGCCTCCTACCCGCGCACCGTCGGAGGCGGCGGTCAGGGCGAGCCGGTCACGATCCCCTCGGAACCGACCCGGATCGCCGCCCTGTCACCGGACGCCGCCGAGGCCGCGCTGGCGCTGGTGGGGGCGGAGCGGCTGGTGGCGGTACCGGCGAGCGTGACCGGCACCCACCTCGGCAACCACGTCGAGGATGCGGCGGCGGTGTCGGAGCACCTGCCGCCGGGGACCAACCCGGACCCCGAGCTGGTGCTGTCCCTGAACCCGGACCTGGTCCTGGTCACCCCCCGCCACGACGGCGAGCAGGACGCGCTGTCCCTGCTCGACGAGAGCGGCGTCCCCGTTCTCGCGCTGGAGCACTGGGACGACCTCGACGAGGTCGCGGGGAACCTGACGCTGTTGGGTGAGGCGCTCGGGGTCGAGGACCGCGCCGAGAGCCTCGTGGCGGACATGGCCAGTCGGCGCGACGCGGTGCGCGATGCCGTCGACGGCGTCGATCGCCCCTCCGTGCTCGTCCTGAGCAACCAGGCCGGCGTGCCGTTCGTCCTCGGCCCCGATTCCTTCACCACCGGCCTGGTCGAGCTGGCGGGCGGTGCCTCGGCGGCCGAACGGGCCGGCGTGCGCCGCACCGGTCCCGTCGACCCGGAGGTCGTCGTCGGTGCCGCGCCCGACGCGGTCGTGCTGGTCGACGTGACCGGCGCGGGTCGCGAGTCCTTCGACAGCCTGCTCGCCCACCCGGCCGTCGCCGACATCCCCTCAGTGGCCGAGGACCGGGTGCTGCTCCTCCCCGCCGCCTCCGCCTTCGCCTCGGGCGGCGCGCACACCCTGGACGGGTTGGAGGAACTGGCCGGCTGGCTGCACCCGGAACGGTTCGACGGGCGGTGACCGGACCCGCTGGGGCGGAGTGCCCTCCGCCCGGCCGGTACCGGCGCGGCGGCACCAGGCGGCCGCGTGCTCAGGGCGGGGCGCCGCCGCTCCCCGAGCCGGACGGACGGCCCCAGCGTGGGGTGATCCGCCGAGGTCCCCGGCCCGGGGTGGCAGTCGGGGGCCCGCCTCGCCAGCGGCACGCCTGACGGCCCCGGGCGGACACGGAAGTGGCCTGGCCGGCACCGGTCCACCCCGCACCGGGCTCCCCGGTGCGCGGGACTGGTCCGGCTGGGCTCACCGTGCCCCCGCTCCTCAACCCTGCTCGTCACGTGGGTGGACGACCAGGTCGGGGCGCCGCCGCGCGCCGCGTCCCCTCCACCTCCGGGGGTCCGGAGCGGACACCGGTACGGGCGTCTCGCCCGGACCCACCGCGCCGGACCTCCCGACCGGACCGAGCCTGCCCGCCATCTCGTCCTTCTCCCGTCCCTCCCGCCTCCGGTCCACGGTCCGCCTCATCCAGTGGACGCGCGCGACCCGGTCCGGGCGGAGGATCCCCGCGCCGCCGCGTGTTTCCCGGCGCGCTCGTCGATGTGACGCCGACTTCCCCCGGGGTTCACCCACGGGTGCGCGAGCCCCCCGCGCGGATCGTCGACCGTCCAGGACCGACGCCCTCGGGACACCGCCAGGAGACCCGCGCGAACTCGGGTCTCCCCTGTCCAGCGCCGGATCCCGATCGGCGGTGGGGCCTCTCACCCGCCGCGCGCGGTGTCGACGAGGTGGTCCCAGGAGGCGAGGGTGATGTCCACGACTCCGTCGAGTTCGGCGAGGGTGGCGCCGTCGCGCGCCTGGATCGACAGGCCGAAGAGCACGGACATCAGGAACGAGGCGAGCCGGTCGACGTCGACCGAGCCGGGCAGGCCGCCGTCGGCCCTCGCGGCGCGAAGACGGGCGCGCAGCCGGTCCCGGTCCTGTTCGCGCAGGGAACGCAGCAGGTCGCGGAGGCCCTCGCTCTCCGGGGAGTAGGAGATCGCGGAGAGGACGACCAGGCATCCGTGCGGGGTCTCGGGGTCGACGTAGGCCCTGGCGTTGTCACGTAGCAGCGCCTCGACCGCGTCCCGCACCGGACCGGGCCTCTCCAGGGCGAGCGTGGTGGTCGAGCGGTCGGGCGAGTTGTAGAACTCGACGGCCTCGCGGAACAACTTCTCCTTCGACCCGAACGCGCCGTACAGGCTCGGGGGGTTCATCCGCATCGCCTGAACGAGATCGGTCAGGCGAGTGCCCTCGTAGCCGCGCTCCCAGAACACCTCCATCGCCTGGCGGAGCGCCGTCTCCCGGTCGAAGGCGCGGGGCCGCCCCCGCCGCCGGGGCTGGCCGGTGGCGTCGGTGGCGCCGTGCGTGCTGGACATGCCCCCAGTGTATATTTTTAATGTTCACTACAAAATTAACACCACTGGGAGAACCTGATGCCGCAACGGAACAAGGTCGCGCTGGTCACCGGAGGGAGCAGGGGGATCGGCGCCGCGATCGCCCGACGCCTCGCCGAGGACGGGGCGGACATCGCGATCACCTACCTGTCGTCGGAGGCAGCGGCCGACGGTGTGATCCGCGAGATCCGCGCCCTCGGCCGCCGCGCCACGGCGATCGCCCTCGACAGCGCGGCGCCCACGGCGGCGGTGACCGCCGTCGACGCGGTGTTCGAGGGGTTCGGACGGCTCGACATCCTCGTCAACAGCGCGGGCACCTTCCCGAACGGTCCGCTGCCCCAGGTGACCGGGAACGAGGTCGACGCGGCCCTCGCCCTCCACGTCAGGGCGCCGTTCCTCTTCAGCCAGGCGGCCGCGCGCGTGATGGGCCCCGGGGGCCGGATCATCACCGTGGGAAGCTCCTTCGCCAACCGCACCCCCTACCCCGGGGTCACCCTCTACTCCATGACCAAGGCCGCCGTCGAGGGCATGACCCGGGGGCTCGCCCGGGACCTGGGCGACCGGGGCATCACCGTGACCGCGGTGCACCCGGGCAACATCGACACGGACATGAACCCGGCCTCGGCTCCCGAGGCCGCCGAGGAGCTCCCCGCCATCCCACTGGGCCGCTACGGCGAGCCTCGGGACATCGCCGCCGCCGTCTCCTACCTCGCCGGGGACTCCGGTCGCTACGTCACCGGCACCGCCCTCACCGTGGACGGCGGTTACAACGCATGACCGGCGGGTTCTCCACCGGGGAGCGACGACGATCGGAGGCGACGTGATCTCATGGTTGCTCCTCGTCGCGGCCGGGCTCCTGGAGATCGGCTGGGCCAGCGCCATCAAGGAGTCCCACGGGTTCACCCGGTTCTGGCCCAGCGTCCTGGGGATCGGCGGAGCACTCGCCAGCTTCGCACTCCTCACCCTCGCGGTCAGGGACCTGCCCCTCGGGACCGCCTACGCGGTGTGGGTCGGCATCGGCGCCGTCGGCGTGGCGGTGGCGGGCGTCGTCTGGTTCGGTGACACCCTCAGCCCGGGCCGGGTGCTCTTCCTCGGCCTGATCGTGGTGGGCGTCGCCGGGCTGAAGTTCCTCGAGAGCTGACCGCCGCGCGAGATGATCCCCCGACCCGTGTGCCGAACGACGCCCGGGGAACCCCGCACCCGGTCCACCGGCCGCGCCTCGTCCCGGGGGTCACGAGCGGCGCTGGCGGTGGGCTCGGACCCGTTCGCGGGTCTGGCAGCGGGTCGAGCAGTAGACCCGGTGCCCACGGCGCGAGGTGTCGAGGTAGACGTCCGCGCACCGCTCGGCGGCGCACAGGCCGGCCGACCGGGTCGCCGGGTCGGTGAGCGCGTCGAGGACGGTGGCGAGCATCGCGGCCAGCAGCGGAGGCGCGTCCGCCGCCGCTCGCCACCCCAACCGGGGCGGGGCCCCCCGGCTGTCGAGACGCGGGACGAGCCCGACGCGGTCAACGAGGGCATCGACGACCGCGTCGCGTGCCTCGCCCGGCTCAGCGGCGAAGACGGCGTGGATCTCCTCCGCGGCGGAGCTGATCTCCTCGTCCGCCAGGCGGCTCCCCCCGGGCCAGGTCTCGTGCAGCCGCATCCGGTACGGGGAGTCCGGGGCGGGGTGACCGCCCCAGGGTCGGGCGGACGCCTGGCGCGGGGTGACCGCCCACTCGTTGACGAGCTCGACCGCCACCCCGACCGGCAGTGGCGGCACGGGCAGCCACGAGCGTGGTCCGGTCATCTCACGGTTCGACCACGGGTCCCGGGCCGACGTCGGACCGCTCCTCCCTGGCGGCCAGTTCCCTGGGCAGCTGGGTGGCCCAGATCAGCTCGTGCACGGGAACGGGGATGCCCAGCGCCGTGGCGTGCCGCACCACGGCGCCGCTCTGGTCGGCCAACTCCGAGGGGCGGCCCGCACACAGGTCCCGCTGGAGGGATGCGGTGGTCTCCGGCGCGAAGCCGTGCTCGTAGACGTCGAGGATCTCGGCGAGATCATCCTCGCCCAGGCGGGCCCCCGACCGGTTGCCGACCGCGATGACCTCCCGCATCGCCCGTTCCACCAGGTCCCGGGTGGGGCGCACGGACCTGGTCCGCCCCACCGGGGCGTCCGCCAGGGCGCCCACTCCCCCGTAGGACGCGATGAGCGCCAGTTTCCGCCACAACGCGGTGCGGACGTCCTCGGTCCACCGCGCGTCCACTCCGGCTCTCCGCAGCACCTCCACCAGTCGGAACCCGGCGGCGTCGGGTTCGGAGTGCCGCAGGGAGCCGAGGACCACGCGGGCCTCGGAGCCGACGAGTCGCACGGCCAGCGGCGCCACCCGCCGCACGATGACGACGACCGTCCCCCCGTACACCGCGTCGGAGGGCACGTGGGCGGCGGCGCGGGCCGGCGCGTCCACCCCGTTCTGGGTGGTGAGCACCCTGCCGCCAGGTTCGAGCGCCGGGGCGATCTCGGCGGCGGCCTCCTCGACCTGCCAGGACTTGGTGGCCACGATGGCGAAGTCGAAGCGGCGCCCCGCCAGGTCGTCGACGAACTCGACGTTCGAGACGACCTCGGTGTTGTTCTCGTTCCGGATCTCCACGCCGCCGCCGGCCGCGGCGCGCACCGTGGCCGGGCGGCCCTTGACCGTCACCGGCTCACCGGCCGACGCGAGACGCGCCGCCAGGTACAGGCCGACCCCGCCCGCCCCGTACACCAGAACACCCATGTCCCACCCCCGATCAGGTAACGCTCATCATGCCATAGAGCCGTTACTACACCAGGGGGATCCCTCGTCCGCGTCGAGGAGGCCGTCAGCCACCCCGCCGAGGACCCCGAGCGCCGGGGGCGGGCGATGTCTGGCACCCTCGCCAGTCCCGCGGGCCCGGACGACGTCCCGCCCGGGTCGTCACCGGCGTGGTTCCCAGCGGAAGAGGCGGGCGGCCAGGGCCACCGAGACGACGACCCAGCTCAGGGTGGGCGCCAGCAGCACCAGCGAATCGGCCAGCGCGACGCCGCCGTTCCACGCGGCGACGACCAGTTCGCTGGCCGCGCCGCCGGGCAGCAGCCGCTTGACGATGGTGAGTTCCTCGGTCCCGGTGAAACCGACCCAGCCGGAAACGGCCATCGTGCCGATGAGGACGGGCAGCGTGGTCACCTGGGCGTGTTCCGGGGAGTTCGTCACCCCGGCCGTCGCCAGCCCCAGGCAGAGCATCATGGCCACCGTGGTGACCACGGCGACCACCAGGAGGAGGACGTCGCTCGGCGCGCCGGCGACCACGCCCAACACGGTCAGGATCACGGTCACCTGGAGCACCGCGACGCCCGTCACCGGCAGCAGCAGACCGGAGAGGATGCGGGTGTCGCTCGCCGCCGTGGAGCGCAGCCGCTTGAGGAAGAGGTTCTGCCGGCGGGCGGCCAACGTGGTCACCGTGGTCGTGTAGAAACCCATCGCCAGCACGAGGAACAGCAGGATCGCCGCGATCGCCCCGAGGTCGAACACGGCGACGGTCTCGTGCAGGTAGATGTAGAGGGCGCTGAACGCCACGGGAAGTACGAACATGGTGACCAGAACCGAACGGTTCCGGAAGAGCTGGACCAGCTCGCCGAGCGCGATGGGGAACATGGAGCGGTCTCCTCCTGGGGTGGGGTTGGTCGGGTGGTCTACTCGGCGCCGATCGAGCGGAAGACGTCGTCGAGGCGGGTCGGACCGGCGTGGAGGTCCCCCAGTTCCACCGCGTTGTCCCGCGCCCAGTCGAGCAGGGCGTGCAGGTCGCGCTGCATCGTGAAGGTCTCGATGACGAACGCCCCGTCGCCGTCCCGGTGGACGTGCGGCGGCGGAGCCACCTCGGGGGTGGGCAGGGAGAAGCGGATCACCGATGGCAGGGTTCGCGTCAGCTCGGCGACGGTGCCCTCCCGGTGGAGACCGCCCTGGTGCATGAGCCCGATGCGGTCGGCGCGTTCCTGCGCCTCCTCCAGGTAGTGCGTGGTGAGGACGATGGTGGCTCCCTCATCCCGCAACCGGTCCACGGCCCGCCAGAGGTCGTCCCGGGACTGGATGTCCAGGCCGGTGGTGGGCTCGTCGAGGACGACGAGCTCCGGTGAGCCGTAGACGGCGGTGGCGAAGTCCAGGCGCCGTTTCTCCCCGCCGGAGAGCTGGGACACCCTGGTGGCCGCCGTGCGGGTGAGGTCGACGACGCCGAGCACCCGGTCGACGCTGTCCGCCCGCTGACTGAGGGCGCCGACCAGCCGCACGGTCTCCCGAACGGTCAGGTCCGGTGCGAAGCCGCTCTCCTGGAGCATGATGCCCATCCGGGGCCGCACCGCGCTCCGGTCGCCGGGGTCGCGCCCGAACACCCGCACCGAGCCCGAGGTGGGGTCGCGGTGGCCTTCCACGACCTCCAGGGTCGAGGTCTTCCCGGCACCGTTCGTGCCGAGCAGGGCGTAGAACTCGCCGCGCTCGACCTGGAAGGACAGGTCGCTGACCGCGTGGAAGTCGCCGTAGGTGACGCCCAGGCGGTCGACGTCGATCACTGGTGTCGTGGACATGCCTCGATCCCACCCGGCCGTGCCCTCCTCGACCAGTGCGCTCCCGTCACCACCTCGCCGTGACGTTGCACCCGGGTGGGCCGTGACACCGTGTCACTGGTGCCTGGTGGTCGCCGGCGGGACACTGGAGCGTCCCCGCCGCCTGACCTCGGAGAACCACCGATGCCCACCGAGCCACCGCCTCGCCCGACGGCGGCCACCGGGACCTCGCTCCCCCGACCGGTCGCCCCGAGGGGGGCGGGCCGCCGGCTCCCGCCGGAACCCCACCGCGCGGGGGGACGGGTCGGACACGCCGGCCGCCGCCCCTGGCAGGTCCGATGAGGCCGCGCCGACGGGCGCGTCGACCACGCGAACGTCCCCAGGGGACGTGGGCCCAGCTGCGCAGCCTCAACCTCACCGTGCTGCTCCCCCCGCTCGCCGCCGTCGGGGTGCTGCTGGTGGTCGTCGACGCCGAGACCTGGTGGCACGGGATCGCCCTGAGCCTGGGCGTGCTGGCCGCCCTCGTCGCGTTCGCGCGGTGGGCCGCCGGCGACGTCCTCCGCGTCGCGGTGCCCTGCCTGCTGGTCACGGGCGCGGTGTGGCCCCTCGGGGTGCTCGTCTTGGACACCCCCAGGGCGTTCTGGGGTGTGGCCCTGACCGGCCCCCTCGTCGTGCAGCAGCTGTCGCGCCACAGGGGGACCGCCTCGGTGGCACTGGTGGCCTTCGTCGCCGTCACGGGCGTGACGAGGCTGCTGGTGTCCGATGACCCGGTCCGCGACACGCTGATCTCCTACGCCATCATCCCGGCCACCCTCACCCTGGTGGGAGCCGCCCTCGCCTTCCCCAACAAGGGGTTCTCCGACCTCCTGCGGGAACTGGAGCAGTCACGGGAACGGGAGGCCGAACTCGCCGTCGTCAGGGAACGGATGCGGTTCGCCAGCGACCTCCACGACATCCAGGGCCACACGTTGCACGTGGTCAAGCTGAAGATCACCCTGGCCGAGAAGTTGTTGCACAGCGATCTCGGGCGGGCGAGGGAGGAGCTCCGGGAGGTGCACGCCCTGGTCGGGGACACCATCAGCCAGACCAAGGAGCTCGCGTACGCGCAGCGGCGGCTGAACCTGGCCACGGAACTGGAGAACGCCAAGAACCTGTTCGAGGCGGCCGGCATCCAGGTGCGCGTCGACCGGGAGGCCGAGGTCGATCCGCGTGCCGGGGAACTGCTCGGCCAGGTGCTCCGGGAGACGACGACGAACATCCTGCGGCACGCCGAGGCCACGCGGGTGCGGATCACCCTGTCCGAGGCGGGGATCTCCATCGTCAACGACGGGGTGCGGGAGGGGCCTTCGCCGGAGCTGCGCGGGCTCCGCACCCTGCGGGAACGGGTCGCGGGTGAGGGAGGGGAGCTGGCGGTGCGGCAGCGGGACGGCCGGTTCGTGACCGCCGCGACCCTCCCCGCTCCGCGAGCCGGTCAGGGGAACGACGGGAGGGACGACCGATGACCACCGTGGTGTTGGCCGATGACGAGGTGCTGCTGCGCAAGGCGTTGGCCGCGTTGCTCCCCCTGGAGGGCGAGGTCACCGTGCTCGCCGAGGCCGCCGACGGGCGGCAGGCCGTGGAGGCCACCCTGCGGCACCGCCCGGACGTGCTCGTGGTGGACCTGGAGATGCCCGGCATGGACGGTCTCGGCACCGTCGCGGAGGTGCGGCGCGCGCTGCCCGAGCAGGTGGTCCTCATGCTGACGCGTCACGCCCGGCCAGGCGTGCTGCGCAGGGCGCTGAAGCTGGGTGTGCAGGGCTTCGTGAGCAAGTCGGCGGAACCCGAGCACATCACCTCGGTCATCACCGCCCTGCACGAGGGCAAGCGGTGGATCGACCCGGACGTGTCCGCCCTCGCCCTCGTCGACGACTGCCCCCTCACCGAACGCGAACTCGACGTGCTGCGGGCGACCTCCCAGGGGTACTCGGTCGCCGAGATCGCGGCGCAGCTCCACCTCGCGGAGGGCACCGTGCGGAACTACCACTCCAACGCCATGCGGAAGACGCAGACGCGGACCCGGCACGAGGCGGCCCGCCACGCCAGGGAACACGACTGGCTGTAGGCGCACGACCGGGGTGGTGAACCGGGGTGGCACCTGTCGCGATCCCGTCCCGCCCGGCGGTGGCGGGTCGGAGCGGTGGCGGGATGGGTCGGGCGGGGAGGCTGGACCGTCCACCGTGGCCGGCCGGTTCCCGCGCGCCCGTTCCGGGCGCGGGCTGGTGGCTCCGCCCGGGTCCGACTTCTCCCCTGGCGCGGCTCACGGGGTGGTGAGGAGGCTCAGCGCGAGGTCACGGGCGCGGGCGTAGGCCTCGTCGATGACGCGCATCCCGTCGGTCACCAGCGCGCCCTCGTGCAGGAGCATGACGGAGCGGGCGGTCGCCTGGGCGTCGGCCGCCCCGGCGGCACCGGCGATGTCGGTGAAGAGGTCGAGCATCCACCGCTTCTGGCCGACGATCGAGGCGTAGGCGGGGTGGTCGGGTTGGCTGATCTCGGCGTGCGCGTTGATCGTGCTGCACCCCTTGCCGCCCTCCTCGGCTGCCCAGTCGGCGGAGGCGTCGAAGACGGCGGCGAGGCGGGCGCGCGGGTCGGGCCCCGCCGCCTCCAACCTGGGGGCGAGGAACGCCCGCCACCGCTGGTCGCGTTGGGCGAGGTACTCCACGACGAGCCGCTCCTTGGAGCCGAAGCGGTCGTAGAGGGTTTTCTTGGTCACGCCGGCCCGGGCGGCGATCGCGTCCACGCCGACCGCGTGGATGCCCTGCGCGTAGAAGAGCTCGTTCGCGGCAGCCAGCACGGCGCGTGCCTTGGGGGTCCATTCGATGTCGGTTCCCACCTGACAAACTATACAGGTCGGTATACCGTGACGGATGTGAGTAAACAGATCGGTATACCAAAGGAAGGGCACACCCTCCTCACCGTCGGCCTGGGTGCCCTGTTCGTGCTGTGCTGGTCCTCGGGCTTCATCGGCGCGAAGCTCGGCGCGTCCGACTCCCCGGTCGCCACCGTCCTGATGTGGCGGTTCGTCCCGCTGGCGGTGGCCCTCGCCCCGTTCCTGCTCCGTCGAGCCGGCACCCGGGGCACCGACGCGCGGAGCGACCTGGGACGGCAGGTCACGATCGGTGCGCTCTCCCAGTCGGGCTACCTGCTCACGGTGTACTGGGCCATCGGCCTCGGGGTCAGCACCGGGACCACCGCGCTGATCGACGGCATGCAACCCCTCGTCGTGGCCGCCCTGGTCGGCCCGCTGCTGGGTGCCGCCGTGACCGGACGGCAGTGGACCGGCCTGGGCCTCGGCTTCGTCGGTGTCGTCCTGGTCACCTGGTCCGATGCCACCGCCCCCGGCAACGACGTCCCCACCTGGGCGTACCTGGTGCCCTTCGCCGGCATGCTCTGCCTGGTCGCGGCCACCTTCCTGGAGAGGCGGGCTCCGACCTCCACGCCTCCGATGCGCGCGCTCGCCGTGCACTGCGCGACCTCGGCGGTGATCTTCTCCGCGATCGCCCTGGCGACCGGCACGGCGGCACTGCCGACCTCGGGCCAGTTCTGGATCGCGATGTCCTGGCTGGTCGTCTTCTCCACCTTCGGCGGCTACGGCCTGTACTGGTACCTGCTCCGCCGGGTCGGGGTCACCCAGGTGAACACGCTCATGTTCCTCGTGCCGCCGGTGACCACGCTGTGGGGTGGGCTGATGTTCGACGAGCCCCTCACCGCTGGCACCGCCGTGGGCCTCACCCTCGCGCTGGCCGCCACCTGGCTGGTCACCCGCGCCTCGGGTGGCCTGGGACGGCGCCCCGGCGGGCGCCCCTCCCGGCAGGCGGGCGGCGCTGATCCGGCACCGCCCCCGACCCTCGTGGAACCGGGAGCCGAGCGGGACCGCGCCTGGTCATGACCGGCTGGGCCGGGAAGGCGTGACGCGGCGCGCCGCCAGCGGGGTGGCACTCATCCGACGTCCTCGGGCTCCCGCCACGCGCCGATGCCCAGCAGCACCTTCCACAGCCAGTCCGCCGCGACGACCGGTGAGGGCAAGGGGTCACGCGCCACCCAGGCGGTGATCACCCCGAGGGCACTGCCCGCGATCCCGGAGGCGAAGACGTCGACGGGCAGGTCGACGAGAGCCGCCGGTCGGGCCGTGCCGACGGCGTCGATGACGATGAGTTCGATCCGGTTGCGCAACCGGGCGGTGACCAGCGTCGACCCGTGGTCGCCGAGGACCCGCCGGTAGAGGGCGGCGTGGGACGCGATGTGTTCGAGGTAGGTGAGCAGCTCGACCGGCATCCTCGGGGTCCCGGCGGCCACCGACACCTCGGGCAGTTGCGTCGACACGTCGTGGAGGGCGTCCTCCAGTGCGTCGGCGAGCAGCGTCTCCTTGTCGGCGTAGTGCTGGTAGAAGCTGCTGCGGTTCACCCCGGCGCGGACCGTGATGTCGCTGACCGTGACCTCGTCGAGTGGTCGCTCGCGGGCGAGCTCCAGGAGAGCGTGCCGGAGGCTCGCTCGGGTGCGGGCAACGCGGGGATCCATGGCGGGCATCGTCTCACGTGTCCAGCGCCACCCGGACAGTTATCCGACACACGTTGGATAACCGACAGTCGTCGGATAAGTTGGCGGCCAGCAACAGTCCATTCCGACGAAAGGCGTACGGTGGCCAACCTCCTGTACCGGCTCGGACGGTTATCCGCGCGACGCGCGTGGGCCGTCATCGCCACGTGGATCCTCGCGCTCGCGGTCGCGGCCGGTGCCTTCCTCACGCTCGGCGGCTCCCTGGCCACGAACTTCTCCATCCCGGGCACCGAGACCGAGCGGGTCAACGACAGCCTCACCGAGCAGTTCCCCGAGCTCACCGGTGCCACCGCCTCCGTCGTGTTCGCCACCGACGGCGAGTTCGGCGAGTCGGAGCGCGAGCGGATCGACGAGCTCCTCAACGACCTGACCGAGGTCGACGGCGTCACCGCGGTGACGAACCCGTTCGAGACCGAGGCGGAACGCGACGCCGCCGAGGGCCAGGTCACCGGCGGCCAGGCGATGATCGAGGGCGCGCGTTCGGAGCTCGAGTCCTCCTCCGACGAGTTGGAGGCGGGGCAGGCACAGCTCGACGCCGCGATCGAGCAGGCGCGGGCAGCCGGCGCCTACGAGCAGGCCGCCGAGGAGTTCGAACGGCAGCAGGCCGAGCTGGACGCCGGCCGCGAGCAGCTGGAACAGGGCCTGCGGGAGATCGAGGCTCAGGAGGCGGAGCTCGAACACGGCGCCGCGCTCATGGAGTTCGCCTCCACCGTCCGCACCGTGTCCGAGGACGGTGGAACGGCGATCGCCACCATCGCCTTCGAGGAGACGATGTTCGAGCTGCCGGACAGCGTCAAGGCCGAGGTCGTCGACGTGCTCTCCGCCGCCGAGATCGACGGCGTGCGGATCGACTGGTCCTCGACCATCACCACCTCCACCGAGGGCATCATGGGTCCGGGCGAGGTCATCGGCGTCATCGTCGCCGGCCTGGTGCTGCTGATCATGATGCGCGCGTTCCTGCCCGCGATCACCCCGCTGATCAGCTCGCTGGTCGGCGTCGGCGTCGGCGTCGCCGGTTCGCTCGCCTTCTCCGGTCTCGTCCCGATGGCCTCCATCACTCCGGTGCTCGGGGTGATGCTGGGCCTCGCCGTCGGCATCGACTACTCGCTGTTCATCCTCAACCGGCACCGCAAGCAGCTGCTCGCCGGCATGGACGTGGACGAGTCCATCGGCCTGGCCAACGGCACCGCCGGCAACGCCGTCGTGTTCGCCGGCAGCACCGTCATCGTCGCGCTGGTCGCGCTGGGCGTGACCGGGATCCCGTTCCTGGCCACGATGGGCGTCGTCGGCGCGGCCTGCGTGCTGGTCGCGGTCCTCGTCTCGATCAGCCTCACCCCAGCCCTCCTCGGGCTGTTGGGGACGCGGGCCCTGGGCCGGAAGGCGCGCGAGACGATCGGCGACCAGCGGCACACCGACACCGAGGTCCGGCCGCTGCGCACCCCGCGCGCGCTCGGCGCGGTCGCCCTGGCGACCCTCGGACTGCTCGTGCTGGCCGTCCCCGCCCTCTCGATGCGCCTCGGCCTGCCCGAGGGCTCCTCGGAGGCACCGGACACCACGCAGTACCAGGCCTTCAAGACCATCGAGTCGGAGTTCGGAGCCGGGGTGAACGGCCCCCTGATCGTGGTCGCCGAACTGCCCGGTGGCGTGGACGAGAACGAGGTGACGGCCACCCAGGCCGGGGTCGCCTCGGAGCTGATGGAGCACGCGGACGTCAGCGCGGTGGCGCCCATCGTCGTCTCCGACGAGCGCGACGTGTTCCTGTTCCAGGTGCTCCCCGTGGAGGGCCCCTCGAGCGAGTCGACGGAGAACCTGGTCCGGGACCTGCGCGGGATGGCCCCGCTGTCCGGGGAGGCCACCCTGGGCGTGGCGGGACAGGCCTCGGGCAACATCGACGTCTCGGAGAAGCTCGCCGACGCGCTGCCGATCTACCTGGTCGTCGTGGTCGGCCTCTCCCTGCTGATCATGATCGTGGTGTTCCGGTCGCTGCTGGTGCCGCTGATCGCCACCGCCGGCTATGTCCTGTCGCTGTTCGCCGCGTTGGGGGCGGTCACCGCCATCTACCAGTGGGGGTGGTTGTCCGACGTCTTCGGCGTGCACGAGCCGGGACCGGTGCTGAGCTTCGGCCCGATCATCATCATGGGTGTCCTGTTCGGGCTGGCGATGGACTACCAGCTCTTCCTGGTCTCCGGGATGCGTGAGGCGCACGTCCACGGGATGCCGGCCAGGGCAGCCGTCGTGCAGGGGCTGCGCCAGGGCCGGGCCGTGGTCACCGCGGCCGCGATCATCATGATCTCCGTCTTCGGCGGTTTCGTCTTCAGCGAGCTCGGGATGGTGCGACCGCTCGGGTTCGGCCTGGCGATCGGCGTCCTCTTCGACGCGTTCGTGGTCCGGATGGTGCTGGTGCCCGCCCTGATGCACCTGCTGGGCGAGAAGGCGTGGTACCTGCCGAAGTGGCTGGACCGGATCATGCCCGACGTCGACGTCGAGGGCGCTTCCCTGGAGCGCGCGCACTCCCCGAACGGGAGCGCGGCGACCTCCTGACCTCGTGCTCGACGGGCCCGTCCGGACCTCGGTCCGGGCGGGCCCTCGTCGTTCCGGTACCCGTTCCACGCGGCACCGGGTCCCTCGTCGGTGTCGGCGCGCTGACAGGCGCGCGGGGGACGTCGTACCGCCAAGGGAGGGCGAGGGCGGGTGGGGCGACGGGACCGCCGGCCCCCGGCCAGGACACCCGCGCGGCCCCGGTTCCTGGAGCCGTTCGAGGTGGCCCCTCCCCGACGCGGTTCCGCCGCCCGTCGGCGGTCCTCCGGCGGGCGCGACCGCCGGCGCCGGGCGAACGCGACCCGTGCCCGTCCGGTGCCCGGGCTAGGGAGCCCGGCGGAGGTCCCGGGTTTCGGGCCATCGCTGGAAGCCGGCCGACGCGTAGGTCGCTACGGCGGCGAGGTTGGCGCTCGGGGTGCGGACGACCGCGCTCGACGAACCCAGTTCCCGCAACGCGGCCGCCGCCGCGACCACGATCGCCCGACCATGCCCCTGGCCGCGGTGGTCCCGGTGCACTCCCATCGGTTCGAGCAACCCGGGCCGTCCCGGCCCGGCCGACCACACCGTCGCGGCCGCCACCGCCCTGCCCTGACGGTCGTGGGCGACCAGGCAACGGGCGTCGGCGTAGGGGGCGCCGGCCGCCATCGCCCGCCAGCGGTCCTCGGTGAACGTCGACCCGTCGAAGGACGCCCGCTGGACGGCGGCGCGGACCCACGCCCGGTCCGGTGTGGTCACCTCGATCCGAGGGCCGGGGGCCGGCACCGGGTCGGCGAGGTCGCGGCGCAGCGGCGTCCACGCTTCGCCGGGCACCCAGCCCCGCTCCGCCAGCCGGTCGCGGACCAACGCGCCAGGTGGGGCCTCCACGTACGCCTCACCCTCCCCCAGGACCCCGCACGCCGGTTCGGTCACGTCCTCCGCCAGCCGTCGGGCCAACTCCTCGTCCCGCTCGACGTGTGGCGCGATCGCCAGTCGCACCAGGTCAGGGCCGTCCAGCAGGCCCATCGCGAGGACCCGGCCGCCTCGGCTCCAGGTCCGGACCGCTCGGGCGGTGGCCTCCGCGCCGAACCGCCAGAACCAGCCCAGGTCCCCGGGGTGCGGCCGCTCCGGCGCCCCGTCGTCCTGCCACGCCCGCAGTACGTGCGCTACCGCGCTCAAGCCGTCGACTTCCGGAGTACCCAGGAGAAACGTCACACCACCGATCACACCCCACCGGACCGAGCCGCCGCACCTGATTTGCCGCCCGGTCTGGTGGCGCTTGGAACGCGCGGGGAGAACTCGACGCGGGTGGCGTGGTGGTGTGGCCACGCCAGCCCCGGTTGCGGAGCCCAGGCCCGGTGTCCGGTGCGGGCGTGCTGCCGGCGCCTGGTCCTCGGCCGTCGGGTCCACCTGGGCGCCACTCCACGGGCATCGACGCCCACGCCCACCAGCCCACGAGAAGGCATCGACGCCGGGCGGTCGTGGTGGGCTCGGCGCGTCCACGACGGCCGGGTCGCCGACGGGTGCCCCCGGCCCGCGGGATGCGCACTCACGGGCCGTGCGCGGGGCAGGTCTGGTCGCCTCGTTGTCCTGGCCGACGACGAGCGGAGCGTGGAGGCAGCCGCGCGACCAGCGTCGACGACGATCGTGGACCTGCCGTGCCTCCTCCCATCCACGGCGCCGGACCACCCCGGGGACGGTCAGCGGCGGCCGGTCACGAGGAGTGTCGGGTGCACCAGGTAGTAGCCGGGGTCGTCGAGGACGTACCCCTGGCCGCCGGGGGTGAGCAGGGTGCCGAGGAGTCGGATGTCCTCGTCGCCCAGGCCCGCCTCGGCTCCTCGGGAGCGGGCGGCCTCCAGGAGCTCGGGCCACACCACCCGTTCCAGGTAGGGGCGCGCGGTCGGGTCGTCGTCGACGGGGAAAGCGACGCGGGGGAAGACCTGGACCCGGATGTCGCGCAGTCCGGCGGCGACCATCCAGTGGACGTGGCGGTCGTAGTGCCGTTCCCCGCCGCCGGGCAGGCCCCAGTTCAGCTCCGAGGCGGTGCGCAGCGCGCGTTGCAGCCGCGCGTGGCCCGGCAGGAACATCGACTGGTAGTAGTTGCTGGTGAAGAGCCCGAGGACCCCGTCGGGCGCCAGCGCGCCGGCCATCGCCGCGACGACGGCGGCGGGGTCCTCGAAGTTGCCAGGCCAGACGACGTCGCTGCCCCAGATCGCATCGAAGGCCCCTCCCGATCCGGTGGCCTCGTCGAGGGTGGCCAGCAGGTCCCCGGCGCGGAGGCGGACGCGGTCGGCCACCCCCTCCTCCTCGGCGTGGGTCCGGGCCAACGAGAGCACGTCGGGGTTGAGATCCACCCCGAGGACCTCGGAGTCCGGCCCGGCCGCGCGCGCGAGGGCCACCAGTCCGCCGCCCGCGCCCGTGCCGGCGTCGAGCAGCCTGCGACGCCCGGACAGGCCCAGGGTCTCCACCGCCCGCTCGACCGCTGGGGCGACGAAAGCCCTGTTGCTCAGCAGGTAGGTGACCAGCCCGGTCCGCCGCAACTCCGTCATGCGAAACCTCCGTAGATGAAAATGATTTCCATTGTATGGAGTCGGTGGCGGCGGGACGCACCGGCCCACTCCCACCGGGCGGCATGGGCCCGACGGCGTGGAGGACGTCCGACCGACGTGGACCGTGTGGTGGCGGGCCGGACGCCCGGAACACACCCCGATGACGGGCCGCTCCCCCGACCCACCGCGGCCCCAGGGGCGACGAACGCTCCCACGCCCCGGACTGCGAGGAGGCGTTCCCGTAGCGGCCCGGCCCGGCCGGCCTGACGGCCATCAGCTCCGCACTCCCCGGAGCGGGGTGTCCCGCGGGCGGCCGGCATGGGGCCCCTGGCGACCACCGGTGAGCCCGAGGACACCCCCGCGCGACACGGCCGAGGCGCCACCCGCCGTGCTCACGACGGAACAGACGGTCTGGATCAGTCACCACGTCGGCAGAGGTTCACCCGGAAGCCGGCTACCGATCGTGTCCGCGTCACCTTCGGCAGAAAACGTGCGAGGGCCGCGTAAGCCACGTCCACGCGGCATCGGACCCACTGACACGGAACGAGGAAGCAATGAGCAGCAGAGTGCTCAAGCGCACTCGCGGTCTCGTCGTCACGGGAGCGGCCCTGGGCATGGCCGCCGCTCCCCTGTCGACCGGCGTCGCGGGCGCGGAGGAGACACCCGTGCCCAAGAACATCATTCTTCTCATCTCCGACGGCGGCGGTTACGGCCACTTCGACCTGCCGAGCCTCTACGAGCAGGGGCAGAGCTACGGTCAGGCCTCCGTCGACCCCGCCACCGGCGCCGTGGAGCACGTGCCCGGCACCGCGAGCCAGGTGTACGAGTCGTACCCGGTCCAGGTCGGGCAGTCCCACCACTCCGCGAACGGCCGCGCCGAGTACGTGACCGAGGACGCCTGGGGCTCGTTCGACTGGGTGGCCTCCGGCGCCACCGACTCGGCCGCCGCCGGGACCGCGCTGGGCACGGGTGTCAAGACCAACAACGGCGTCCTCGGCTACACGCCGGACGGGGACCGCCTGCTGACCGTCGGCGAGCAGGCCATCGAGGTCGGCAAGAAGGTCGGCCTGGTCACCTCGGTGCCCTTCAACCACGCCACCCCCGCCGGGTTCATCGCGCACAACGCCGACCGCAACGACTACCAGGGCCTGGCGACCGAGATGATCGACAGCGGTGTCGACGTCCTCATGGGCGGCGGCCACCCCAACTTCACCGACGCCCACACCCGCCGGGCATCGGACTGGACCTGGATCTCGCAGGACGACTTCGAGCGGGTGAGCACCGGCGGAACCGACTTCACCTACATCGAGGAGCGGTCCGACTTCGACTCCCTCGCCGAGGGCGGGACGGTCCCGGAGAAGGTCTTCGGCCTCGCCCAGGTCGCGGAGACCCTCCAGTACAACCGTCCCGGGCTGGAGAACGACGACGTCCTCCCCTGGAGCGACCCGCTCAACGCCGTTCCCGGCCTGGACACCATGACCGAGGGTGCGCTCAACGTCCTGGAGCAGGGCGACGAGGGCTTCTTCCTCATGGTCGAGGGCGGTGCGGTCGACTGGGCCGGTCACGCCAACCAGACCACCCGCACGGTGGAGGAGCAGATCGACTTCAACCGCGCCGTGGAGGCCGTGGACGAGTGGGTCGAGGCCAACAGCAGCTGGGACGAGACCCTGGTGATGGTCACGGCCGACCACGAGACCGGCTACCTCGCCGGCCCGGACTCGAACCCGACCTGGACCCCCATCACCGGTGAGGCGGGTGCGCTGCCCAACGTCTCCTGGCACTCCGGTGGCCACACCAACGGCCTCGTCCCCTTCTACGCCAAGGGCGCCGGCTCGGAGGTCCTCCAGGCCCGGGCCAACCAGTGGGACATCGTCCGGGGGGCCTACCTGGACAACACCGACATCGGCGAGGCCGTCTTCGACTTCCTCGGTCACGCCCCCGCCTCGGGTGACTCCTCGGTGGCGCTGGAGGCCAGCGTCCCGCTGCCCACCACCGGTGGTGCGCTGAGCATGTCGGTCGCCGACGCCGGTTCCGTCGTCCTCGAGGGCGACCCGCGCGGCCAGTCCGGTTCCCTGCCGCACGTCACCGTGACCGACACCCGCGACGAGGTGCAGTCGCGCGGTCAGGGCTGGACGGTCTCCGGCAGCGCCAGCGAGTTCGTCGCCGGTAACCGCCGGTTCGGCGCGGAGAACCTGAGCTGGAGCCCGAAGGTGGTCGAGTCCGAGTCCGGCGCCTCGGCCGGCCCGGAGGCCGCCTTCGACGGTCCGGCCGCCCTGGCCGACACCGACCGGGTGAGCCGCTTCGGGACGACCGTCCTGGGCGCGGACCTCGGCCTCGTGGTGCCGGAGGAGGCCCGTGGTGGTCGCTACGGCAGCGAGATCACGCTGACGCTGTTCGCCAAGGACTGATCGACGTGGGCGGGGTGGAGCGGGGACGCACCCTGCTCCACCCCGTCTTCCGTTTCCCGGTCCGGAGCTGGTCCTCCGGCCGGGACGAGGTGGAGCGCCGCGCGGACGCGCGGCAGGAAGGAGCCGGGTGTGTCCACCACCCCGCAGTCACCACGCCAGTTCCGGTCCCGTCCCGGACGGGCGTTCGCCGCGTTGGCCCTGACCACCGCGTTCCTCGGTCTCGGCGCGGGCACGGCCGCCGGGGACGCGGAGGCGCCCGTGCGGTGGAGCGTCGCCCCGGCTACCGGGGACGGCCCGGACGGTCGCCTGTCGCTGCGGCACGTCGCCGATCCCGGCGAGGAGGTGTCGGACGCCGTCGCGGTGACCAACCTCGGCACGGAGCCGGCCGAGTTCGCGGTGGCGGTCGGGGATGGCGTGGTCGGGCAGAGCGGTGTCTTCGACATCGCCACCGGGGAACCGACGGGGTCCGGCAGCTGGATCAGCGTCGGAGGGCTCGACGAGGGCACCGTGACCGTGCCCGGTGGCGAGACGGCGGTGCTGCCGGTGATCGTGGAGGTCCCCGAGGACGCGACGCCGGGTGACCACCCGGCGGGCATCGCGGTGGGGGTGTCCACCGACGAGGACGGGATCACCGTCCAGCGCCGGATCGGCGTCCGACTGCACCTCCAGGTGGCCGGCGAGCTGGAACCCGCGCTGGCGGTCAGCGCGGAGGGGACCTCGTACCGCCGCTCGTCGTGGGTGCCGTTCTCCCCGGGAACGCTGGTCGTCGACTACGAGATCGCCAACGAGGGCAACGTGCGGCTGGGGGCGGCCACCACGCTCGACGCGGAGGGCCTCTTCGGCCTCGGATCGGCGCGGGACTCGGACGGGGTGGACGAGCTGCTCCCGGGCGACGTGGTGTCCCGGTCCGTCGACGTCGAGGTCTCGCCCTGGTTCCTGCTCTTCGGTGACCTGTCGGTGACCGCGTTGGCCGTGGGTGAGGACGAGGTGTCCCCGCCGGAGGTCGCCTCCCACGGGTTCACGCGGACGGCCGTGCCCTGGACCGAACTGGCGGTTGTCGTCGTGCTGGCCGGCGTGGTGGGGATGGCGCTGGCCCGGCGCCGGCGCACCCGAATGGCAGCGACGACCGCGAGCGCGTCGGTGGGCGAGGGTGCGGAGTCCTGACCGGACGCGATCCTCGGCACGCGGCGGGCGAGGTGGACGACCGGTCCGCAGTCCGGCGCGGCCACGGGTAGGGCAGTCAGCGGAGCGACCCGCCTCCATCCACCGCCGGTGAGCGAACGACGACCGCCCTCGGCCCCACCCCCGCGCGTCGCCGAACTCCCCTCCCCACGGCACCCATGACGAGCGCCGGAGCGTCGGGACGTGAGCCGACGGCGACACCGTCGAGGAGGAATCGCCGACGACCTCGTGCAACCCGCCGTGGGCCGTTCCCTCCGAGGAGCGCACCCGCTCCGCGTGACGCGTCGGTGTGCGGCACACCACCGGAGGCATCGTGTCGGTCGTCCGCGCCACGCCGGGGAATCCCGCTCCGCCACCAGACCGGTTCGCATCCTCCTGCCGGCGACGGCGACCCGGGCCAGGGGACGTGGGCCGTTCCCCGTCCGGCGGACTGACTCCGCACGCGGTCCACGCCTGAGCGTGGGACGGACCTGGTCCGTCCCCAGGGCTCGCTCAGGTCCGAGGGCTCAGGCCCGTGACGGCCAACCGGAACAACCGGTCCGCCTGGGCACCGGGGTCAGGGTGGTGCTCCGTGGCCAGGGCGATGCCGACGGCCAGCGTGATCAGGTCCGGGACGGTGACGTCCTCGGCCACGGCCCCGTCCTCCACGGCAGCGCGCAGCAGCGGGGCGGCGGCTTCCTCCAGGGCGTCCGAGCAGCTGTTGCCGTGCGCCTGGGCCGACTCGGCTCCGTCGTAGGCCAGCGCGACCGCCAGTCCCCGGGCGGAGACGCAGTAGGAGACGACCTCGCCCAGCCAGTTCACGAGCGCGGTCCGGCTGTCGGCCGCGCCGGCCAGTTCGTGGGCGCGGACGCACAGGGCCTCGATCCGTTTCCGGGAGACCGCCTCCAACAGCGCTCGGCGAGTGGGGAAATGCCGGCGCACGGTCGCCGAGCCAACCCGCGCGGTGCGGGCGATCTGTTCCATGGAGGCGTCGGCGCCACGGGTGGCGACCTCGTCCTCGGCCACCGCGAGGATGTGCGCGTAGTTGCGCCTGGCGTCGGCACGCTGGCGCTCGGGCATGTCGTCACCTCCAGGTTTGCCAAGTGGCGGGGCCCGCCGTATCGTACCCGAACACAAACGGCGGGGCCCGCCACTTACGTCTCCACCCAGTCGAGGAGCAGCATGCCCACGAATCCCGCGCCCGTCCTGGTCACCGGCGCCACCGGCAGGCAGGGGGGCGCCACCGCCCGCGCCCTGCTCGCCGACGGCGTTCCCGTGCGTGCCCTCGTGCGCGACCCCGCGACCGACCGAGCGAAGGCCGTGGAGGAACTCGGCGCCGAACTGGTCACCGGCGATCTCCACGACCGCGACTCGGTGATCCGCGCGGCCGAGGGAGCCCGCGCCGTCTTCTCCGTGCAGATGCCCCGCATGAGCGAGGACGGGGTCGACTTCGCCGGGGAGGTGGTCCAGGGCCGCAACCTCGTCGAGGGCGCGAAGGCGGCCGGAGTACCCCAGTTCGTGCACACGTCGGTCTCCGGCGCCGGCCAGCACACCGGGACCCCCGGCTGGGCCGAAGGCCACTGGTCCTGGATGGAACCCACTCTCGGTGCGAAGTGCGCGGTCCAGGACCAGGTCCGCGCGGCCGGCTTCCCGCACTGGACCATCCTCAAGCCGGTCTTCTTCATGGAGAACTTCCTCCCGTCCATGGCCTACCTCTTCCCGCGCGGCATCGAGGGCGGCCTGGTCACCCTCCTGCGCCCCGAGGTCCGGATACCCGTGGTCGCGGTGGCCGACATCGGCAGGGCGGCGGCCGCCGCCATCGCCGCACCGCGGCGGTTCGACGGGGTCGAACTGGAACTGGCGAGCGACTACCTGTCGATGGCGGAGGTCGCCGAGGTCCTCTCCCGCGTCCTGGGCAGGCGGTTGTCGGCCCCGGACATGACCGAGGAGGAGGCCGTCGCCGCCGGCATGCCGCCGATGGGTGCCTCGCACACGTGGCTCAACGCCGCCGGCCAGCCGGGCCGCCCCCGGTTCGCGCGGGATCTCGGCATCCCGCTCACCAGCTTCGAGGACTGGGCCCTGGAGCACATGCGGGCCGAGGTGGGGCAGGCCCCCGGTTCTCCCGCCGGCTGAGGGACGCACCCCCTGACCGGACCCGAGCCAGCGCGGAGCGGGCTCGAGGTGGCGTGGAGGCATGGGTCCGCGCCCCCGTCAGGGCGACGTCCGAGTGGGATGCCGGTCTCGGTGGCCTCGTTCGCCTGCCTGGCGACGCCGCCGCGTGGAGCCGCGTTGCCAGTGGTCCTCGCCGGGCGAGGTGACCGAGACCGCCCGCACGAGGACCAGCTCCAGGGGCTTACCCGGCCCGCTCCTGATGGGTAGGCGCTCGCCGGACGCGCGGTGGGGGACCGTGCATTCGGTCCGCAGTCGACCCGTCAGGCCCGGGCGACATCAGCGGACGCTCGCGCTTCGCGCAGCTCCGATCGGGCGCGGACGATCTCGCCGACGAGGAGAGGGCCGAGGAAGAACACGGCGAGCACGGTGCCGAACGCCACCCAGGAGAGCAGCGCGACCCCGGAGTCCGCGATCGAGGCGGTGCGGTGGCCCACCCAGATCGCGACCGCCGCGAGGCTCGCCAGGGCGCAGAGCATCGCGGCGAGGCGGTGCCGCGCCCACGCGGCCAGCCCCAGGACGGCGACCATCGGCGGCAGGAACATGCCCAGTTCGTGGTCGCGCACGATGAACACGACGTAGGAAGCGGTCGCGATCAGCGTGGATGTGAGCGGGAATCGGGCGAACGACGCGAGCGCGACGCACCCGAGAACCACCATCGCGAAGGCGAGGGCGTCGACCGGGCGGGTCGGGCCCCACCCCGCCGCCGGGGTGAACGGGTCGCCCGTGACGGTGCCGATCGTCGCCCCGAGTTCGACGATCAGCACGACGAAGGCGACGACCGGCCAGATGAGCGTCCGGCGCGTCATGTCCACACCACCGCGACGATGACGTCGGTGACGCCGAGCCCGCCGGCGGCGTGGAACAGCTGTCGCACCGAGGCGGTGTCCGCTCCCCGACGGCGTCGCGCGATGAGCGCGGCGACGAGCGCCCCGAGAGCGACGAGGGCGATGCCGAGCTTGACGATCACCTTGACCTCGTCGACATCGAGCCCCTGCAGGCGCCGCGCGGCGATGAGGGCGTTGCCGGTGACGACCTGCACGATCGCGCCGGTGAGCATCAGGCGCAGGCGGAACGCCTCCCGGCTGCGGAGTTGCAGGAGGAAAGGACCGATCAGGGCCGCGAGGCCGAGGAAGTGGGCGACCAGGAGCGCGAGGCGCGTGATCTCTAACAGCGACATGTTCCTCCTAGGGGTGAGTAAGTATTCACTCACCCCTAGAGTGGCAGTATGCCGCTACCCAGGTCAACTTCGACTCCGCGCGGCGACGCACCGTCCGCCTACGAACGCATCCTGGACGCGGCGGCGGTCGTCATGCGCCGCGACGGGCTCATGCGCGCCACCACCAAGGAGATCGCCCGCGAGGCCGGCTGCTCGGAGGCGTTGCTCTACAAGCATTTCCCCGACAAGCGCGACATCTTCCTGCGAGTGCTGACCAACCGCTCACCGCGGCTCGATCTGGCCGGGGGACTGGCTGGCACCGGCACGGTCACCGCCAACCTGGAACATCTCGTCGCGAACCTGCTGCGGTTCTACGAGCAGGGTTTTCCGATCGCCGCATCGATCTTCGGCAACACCGAACTCCTGCGCGCTCACCGACAAGCGATGGTCACCCGCGGCGCCGGCCCCCACGGCCCCTCGGCTGGCCTCGCCCGCTACCTCGACCAGGAGGTCCGACTCGGCCGGCTGCGCGACCTTGACGCCGACGCCGTCGCACGCCTGCTCACCGGCGCCGCGCTGCACGAAGCGTTCCTTGCCGCCTACACGGGCGAGCCGGTACCCGACCCGACGGCCCTCGCCCAGCGCCTCGTCGCGGCCCTCGACCTCTCCCCGCCACAGGAGGAACGGCGCGACGAACCGGCACCGGACCGAGGAGCGTGACCAACCGACGCGATCGGCGCTGCCACCATCCCGCTCGGTCGCGGTGACCTTCCACGTCACGCGGATCCGCCCCCCTCGGGGCGCTTCGGGTCGAGTGGGTGCCGCCGCCGGGCGGCGCGTGGTCCGCACGCCAGCCCCGAGGGATCGCGCCCATCCGGCCACCGGGTGCGCCTGGCGCGGGCGGCGGGTCGGAGGAGCCGCCCGCGTCGGACCGGTCAGGCGTCCTTCGCGCCGGGAGGCCCGCCGGAACCGCCGGCCGTCGCGGCGGCCTCGGGTTCGCGCCGGGTGAGCACCCGGGGGCCATCCTCGGTGATCGCGACGGTGTGCTCGGAGTGGGCCGTGCGTGAGCCGTCCGCCGAGCGGATCGTCCAGCCGTCCGGGTCGTACACGATCCGGTCGGTCGTCCGCGCGAACCAGGGCTCCAGCGCGAGGGTGAGCCCGGGGCGGAGCGTCAGGCCACGACCGGCCCGCCCCTCGTTGGGGACGTGGAGGTCCTCGTGCATGGTCCGGCCGATGCCGTGCCCACCGAACTCGGTGTTCACCGGGTAGCCGTAGTCGCGGGCCACCTCTCCGATCGCCGCCGAGATGTCCCCAAGGCGGTTGCCGGGGTGCGCCACCGCGATCGCCGCCTCCAGTGCCTCCTCGGTGGCGCGGATGATCCGCAGGTCCTCCTCGGCTGGCGTGCCCACGATGACGGTGCGTGCCGAGTCGGCCGCCCAGCCGTCGATGCTGACCGCGAGGTCAGCGCTGAGGACGTCCCCGTCCCGCAGCGTGTAGTCGTGGGGGAGTCCGTGCAGGACGGCGTCGTTGACCGACAGGCAGATGACGTTGCGGAACGGTCCTCGACCGAAGGACGGGGTGTAGTCCCAGTAGCAGGACTCGGCTCCGCGCCGCGCGATCATGCCGCGCGCGTGGTGTTCAAGGTCCATGAGGTTGACGCCCACGTCGGCGAGACGGCCGACCTCGGTGAGCACCTCGGCGACGAAACGCCCGGTCACGTGCATGCGGTCGATCTCCGCAGGCGTCTTCAGTTCGATCACGAGCACCTCGCGTCACAGGTAGTGGTATTACTATACCTGCCACCCTAGCACTTGACGGTATACTAATACCAACCCTAGGCTGGGAACATGGTCCGCCACCCGCTCACCCCCGAACAGATCGAAGCCGGCAGGCGCCTCGGAGCCCTGCTGCGGCAGGCGCGAGCGGAGCGGGACCTGACGGACGTCGCGCGCGCGGCCGGCATCTCACCGGAGACCCTGCGCAAGATCGAGACCGGCCGGCTGCCCTCCCCGGGATTCGGCACGATCATCTGCCTCGCCGAGGCGCTGGACCTCTCCGTGGAGCGGTTGGCAGCCACCTGGCGCGGCAGCGGCCTGCCCCTGGGAGCCGTGTCCTAGCCGTTCCCCCCGCGCACCGGACCCCACCGACACCGAGGGCGAGAAGCCGGTGTCCGACCGCGCGGCGGTCCAGGATCGAGAAGGGGAACCAGCGGCTCACCGGGTGCGACGTGCTGGCTGGCTGACGGCCACCGGGCCGAACGTTCCGGTGAGCGAACCGTCGACGCGTGGGACGGCTCGCTCGACACGCGGGGCTCCCGCGAGGGCGGCTCGGCGGAGCGGCGGAAGCAGGAGGAACGGTCCCGGCCCACTCCGCACCGCGTGCCGGGAACGACCTGCCACCGGTGGGTGGCCGTCAGCGGAGCTCCCCGTACGCCTCCCCCGGTGGTCGGCCAGGCACGGCACCTCGGCGGGGAGGCGCCGCCCCCGGCCGCCCCGAGGCGGTTCCCGGCCGGACCAGGGCCGGGCCCGGGCGCGCCCTCCCGGCGGGTGCCGGCCCCGGGGTGACCGCCGGTGACGCACCCGGTGCCTACCAGGTCACCGGGAGCTCGTAGACGCCGTAGACGAAGCCGTCGTGCTTGAAGGGGATGGTCTCGAACTCGGTGGCGAGGCGGAGGTCGGGGAGCCTGCGGTACAGCGTGCGGTAGACGACCTCGAGTTCGAGCCTGGCCAGGGGCTGGCCGAGGCACTGGTGCACCCCGAAGCCGAACGCCACGTGGTGCCGGGCCTCCCGGGTGATGTCGAGCTCGTCGGGGTCGTCGAACGCCCGTGGGTCCCGGTTGGCCACGTCGTTCGGCAGGATCAGCCCCTCCCCCGCCCGCACCGGGCACCCCGCGACCTCCATGTCCTCCACCGCGACGCGGCGCCGCCCGCCGTGGGTGATGTTGAGGTACCGGAGCAGTTCCTCGACCGCCCGCGTCGCCACGGTCGGATCGTCGGAGTCGCGGAGCAGCGCGAGCTGGTCGGGGTTGCGCAGCAGCAGGAGCGTGCTCAGCGCGATCATGTTCGCCGTCGTCTCGTGCCCGGCGATGAGCAGGAGCACGGCCATCTCGGTGGCCTCACGCATGGTGAGGTCCCCGGCCGCCACCCGCCGGGCCAGCCGGGACAGCAGGTCGGCGCCGCCGGGTTCCCCCAGCTTCTCCCCGACGAGTCCCCCCAGGTAGCGGGCCAGTTCCCCGGAGGCCTCCGCCCGCTGCTCCGGAGTGGACTTCCGGTGCACCATCGTCCTGCTGTTCCGCTGGAAGAAGTCGTGGTCGGCGTAGGGCACGTCCAGCAGGTCGCAGATGACCAGGGAGGGCACCGGGAGCGCGAACGCCTCGACGAGGTCGACGGGGCGGGGGCCGGCGAGCAGGCCGTCCACCGCCTCGTCGACGATGCGCTGCACGGCGGGCCGCATCGCGGCGACGTTCTTCACGGTGAAGGCCGACCCGACCATCCGCCGCAGCCGCGCGTGCTCGGGATCATCCATGCCGATGAAGCTGAGACTGGCCCGGCCCGGGGCCGACCGGGGGTAGGTGGGGTGGGTCATGTCGGCGCTGACCCGCCGGTCGGACAGGACGGCGCGTTGGTCGGCGAACCGCGTCACCAACCACGGGGTGGTGCCGTCCCAGAGCCGAACCCGGGCCAGGGGCGTCTCCTCGCGGAGTCGCTCCAGCCGCGGGGGCGGGTCGAACGGGCAGCCCTCCGCGCGGGACATCGGGTAGTCGGGCGCGTCGGCCGGCGGGTGGTTGGCGGGGTCCAGGGTGCTCGTCATCGAATTCCTTCCGTGGCGGGCTCCCCGCCTTCCCTGCGGCGGGGGTGCCGGTGGGGCCGGCGGCGCGGGCTAGGCGGACGTGGGGGCGACGGCGGGTTGGCCGGTGTCCACCGCGGTCGGTGCGGTACGCGCTGGTGGTGGCCCGAGGAGGCGTTGCCGCAGTCGCCTGGCCTGTTTGGGCATGTTCCAGCCGAGGACGCCCACGGGCCGGCCCTCCCGCCGGTAGACGGCCACGAACCCACGGGACCCCAGTTCGCCGTCCTCGACGGTGACCTCGGCGTCGCGGGGCGGCAGGCCGTGGACCTGGAGCCTGGCGTCGAACTGGTCGGTCCAGAAGTAGGGCACGGGGGTGTACGGGCGGTCGGCACCCAGGATGTTCTGGGCGACCACCCCGGCCTGTTCGGTGGCGTTCGTGCGGTTCTCGAGTCGCATGCCGACGCCCAGGCCCTCGTGGAACCAGTGGGCGACGTCGCCGACGGCGTAGACCCCGTCGGCCGCCCGGCACCGGGAGTCGCAGCGCACTCCGCCGGTCAGGTCGAGCCCGCTGCCCGCCAGCCAGTCGGTGTTGGGCACCGATCCGAGGGCCACCAGGACGACCTCGGCCGGGATCTCCTCGCCGCCCTCCAGGGCCACCCCGGTGATCCGCCCCTCCCGGGCGACGAGCCCGGTCACGGCCCGGCCCAACCGGAGCCGCACCCCGTTGTCGGCGTGGGTCCGGCGCAGCAGGCCGGCCACCAGCGGGCCCAGCTGCGCCTCCAGTGGCGCCGCCTGGGGCCCGGTGAGGGTGACGTCGTGCCCGGCGGCGCGGGCGGTCGCGGCGACCTCCGCCCCCAGCACGCCGTCCCCCACCACGACCAGCCGGGTCCCGGGTCGGAGGTCCTCGCGCAGCGCCAGGCAGTCGTCGAGGGTGCGCAGCACGTGGACGCCGGCGAGACCGTCCTGCCCCGGGAACGTCCTCGGTCGGACCCCGGTGGCGAGCACCACGACGTCCGAGCGCAGCAGCCGTCCCGACGCGGTCCGCACCACCCGGTTGCCCGCGTCGAGGGAGACCGCCGGGTCGCCGAGGACCACCCGGACGTCCAAGGCGTCCAGAGCGTCCTCCTGGCGGAGCCGCACCCGGTCCGGTGCCCAGGCCCCGGCGAGGACCTGTTTGGACAGCGGAGGCCGGTCGTAGGGCGGGTGGGTCTCCGCTCCGAGGAGGGTGACCCCGTCGGTGTACCCCCGGCGGCGCAGGGCCTCGACCGTCGCGAGCCCGGCGGCGGACGCACCGACGACGAGCACCTCCGCCGGGGTGTTCACGGAGCTGTCCGCAGGGTGATCGCGGCGGCGGGGCAGACGTCGGCGGCCTCGCGGACGGCGTCGTGCAGCTCGGCCGGCGGTTCCGCGTTCAGCAGGACGACGACGCCGTCCTCGTCGCGCTGGTCGAACACGTCGGGGGCCGCCAGCACGCACGATCCCGCCCCACAGCACTTGTCCTCGTCGACGGACACCTTCATCGTTCTCGCTCCTTCGTCCTTCGTGGTGGTGGGTGGTCTCCTCAGCCGGTGGCCGAGGTGACGGGTGCGTACCAGAGCCCGACGATGGCGTCGACGAGCGCGGCCGCGGCGCCGTCCCAGGTGGCCTTCGGGGTCGGCCTGCCGTCGGCGAGGGCCGCCTCCCGTTCGGCGCACAGGTGGGACAGGAGGGTGCGGGCCATCACCCCGCGTTCGAGGTGGACCGGTAGTGGCAGGGTGGGCAGGCAGCGGTTGAAGCCCTCCACGATGCGACGCAGGGCCTCCGTGGTGAGCGCGTCCTCCATGATGATCCTGCGCAACGCGGGGTCGGTCAGCGCCTGGGCGCTGAAACGCGCGTACCAGGAGGGAGTGCCGAGCCGGTCCAGGTGGTCGGTGAACGGCCACACCAGGCACGCCACCCAGTCGCGCGCGTCGTGGCTGCCCTCGATGCGGGCGAGCATCCGCTCCCTGGTCGCCTCGATGGCACGGGAGTGCCTGCCGATGATGGCCCGCACCAGCTCGGTCCTGCTCCCGAAGTGGTACCCGACGGCGAAGTTGTTGCCCTGGCCGGCCGCCTCACCCACCTGCCGGTTGGAGACGGCGGAGATCCCGCGTTCGGCGAAGAGCCGCTCGGCCGTGGTCAGGATCAGCTCCCGGGTGTCCTCCGCGCGTCGGGTCCCGTGTCCCGTGGTCACCATCGAACCGGTAGTTCCTGGAGCCCGCCGACCACCAGCCCCTCCACCCGCGCCAGGTCCTCGGGGGCGACGGCGAGCTCGAGCGTGGGGAGGCGGCGCAGCAGCACGGAGAGCACGGCCTGGAGTTCGGTGCGGGCGAGGGACTGCCCGAGGCAGGAGTGGCCGCCCGCTCCGAAGGCGAGGTGCGTGTTGGGGCTGCGGGTGAGGTCCAGCTGGTGGGCGTCGGGGAAGACCCGCTCGTCGCGGTTGGCGGCGCTGAGGTTGCAGACGACGGTGGTGCCCCTGGGCACGAGGGTGCCGCCGACCTCGGCGTCCTCGGTGATGTAGCGGGGGATCCCGAAGCCGCCGTTGGCGTCCATGCGCAGGAGCTCCTCCACGGCGGTCCGCACGAGGGACGGGTCGGCGACCAGCGCCTCCCAGCGTCCCCGGTCCACGAGCAGCATGCCCACCATCTTGCCGATCATGTTCGACGTCGTCTCGTGGCCGGCGACCAGCAAGCCCTGCGCCGTCGCCAGCAGCGCCTCGTCCGGCATGACGTGCCCGTGGGTCTCCGCGGTGGCGATCAGCTCGCTGATCAGGTCCTCCCCCAGGTTCTCCCGGGTGGTCGCGATGTGGCCGACCATGTAGGCGCGGAACTCGGCCTGCGCCGCGTCGATCTCGTCCTGCTCGTAGCGGGTCAGGCTCAGCAGGGTGTTGGACCAGTAGGCGAAGCGGTCCCGGTCGGCCTCCGGCACGCCGAGCATGTCGCAGATGACCCAGACCGGCAGCGGGAAACCGACCATCGACCTGAGATCGGCGGGAGCGCCGTGCTCCAGCATGGCATCGACCAGGCGGTCGGTCATGGCCTCGATCCCCGGGCGGAGCTGGGTCATGCGCTTGGCGGTGAACCACTTGCCGACGAGCCGCCGCCACTGCTGGTGGGTCTCCTCGGGCATGGCGCTGGCGAGTGCGCCGTTGAAGACCCCGCCGGACTCGTTCGCCGCGATGCGGGCGGCGTCGGGGGCGTTGAGGTGGCGGGTGAACCGGGGGTCGGAGAGCACCTGCCTGACGTCGTCGTACCGGGTCAGCAGGGAGGCCGTGTCGCCGCTCGGCAGGGTGACCGGGGCGACCGGGCACCGCCCTCGCAGTTCGGTCCACTCCGTCGGTGGTTCCAACGCGGCCGGGGCCGGGATGGGGTAGTCCAGCTTCTGGTCGGCGTCGCCGAGTGCCACCGCGTCCTCCTGGGTGTCGATGTCCTCCGGTCCAGCTAAACGAAATCCCCCCATTGAGTCAAGCGACTGACTTACGACTTCTGGAGGTGATCACCATGACACAGGGTGACGGCAGCACCGCGGACAGGTCCAGTCCCCCGAGCCGAACGGTCCAGCCCCGCGGCGACCGGATCGCCCGGACCACTACGCCCCGAGGGGGTGACCGGGCACCACCATCCCCTTCGGACCTCGGTCGAACCGGGCACGCCGACACCACCACGGGGGACGGCTTCCACGGGCTGAGCCTCCTGAGCACCACCCGGATCGGGGCCCGCGCGGGGAAGCAGCTCAACCAGGGACGCGGGCCGCGCCGCCGGGTGTCGGGACCTCGCGGGAGCACCCCGGCCACCACCGCCCACCCGTCCCAGCCGGACGTGGAGGACCGGTGCCGGGCGGGCACCCGAGGGCCGCGATCACAGCCCCGGCGGCCTCGGCCGGGAGCGCTCACCCGCGTGGGGCGCCGTCCACAGCCCGACGATGGCGTCGACGAGACCGGTGGCGGCTCCGTCCCACCCGGCACGAGGGGTGACCTCTCCTTCGGCCAGCGCCCGCTCGCGTTCCGCGCAGACGTGGAGGATGAGGTGTCGGACCATGTCCGCGCGGTCCGCCCGCACGTCGGGCGGGACCTCCGGGAGGCAGGACGACAGCTGGTCGAGCACCTCGCGCAGCGAGGGCGAGGCCAGGGACTCCTCCGCGAGGACGGGGCGGAAGGCGGGATCGGTCATCACCTGCGCGGCGAACCGGGCGAACCAGGTCGGCCCGTCCAACGAGGACAGATGGGAGGTGACCGGACGCACCAGGCAGTCCACCCAGTCGCGGACCTCCCGCGAACCCCGCACGGCCGAGACACACGCCACCCGCAGCTCCTCGATGGCCTCGGTGTGCCGGCGGGCGATGGCGCGGACCAGGTCGGCCTTGGTGCCGAAGTGGTAGCCGACCGCCGCGTTGTTGCCCTGCCCCGCCGCCGCGCTGATCTGGCGGTTGGACACCGCGTACAGGCCCTCCTCGGCGAACAGCCGTTCCGCCGTGGCGAGGATCTGACGTCGCGTGACCTCGGCCTGCGCCGCCCTCGGTCGCCTGTCGACATCCGCCACCACGGTCACCACCCTACAGGCAGCTCACGGGGTGTTCGGACCCTCGATCTTCGATCCCCCACCCCGTGCCCGACCACCACTCCGACGATCCGGTCCGACATCGTGACCTCCCTGGTCTCCGCCCGGTGACGCCCCAGTGAATCCGGCGGGACTAGGCTAAGTCAAGCAACTGATTTAATATCGGTTCGCTCCCCTCTTCCCGACGGAGGCTCCGCCATGTCCACCGCACCCGTCCGCTCCGCCGACCCGACGGACCGACCACCGGCGAACACCGTGGTGGCCGTGCTCGCCTTCTCGGGCATCGTCGTGTCGCTCATGCAGACGGTCGTGATCCCGCTCGTCCCGCAGTTGCCCAACCTCCTGGGAGCTCCCGCGGCCGACACGACCTGGGCGATCACCGCGACCCTGCTCGCCGCCGCCGTCGCGACGCCGACCATGGGCCGTCTCGGTGACATGTACGGCAAACGGCGGATGCTGCTGATCAGCCTGGCGCTCCTGGTCGCGGGCTCGGTGGTGTGCGCGCTCAGCGACAGCCTGTCGCCGATGATCGCGGGACGTGTCCTCCAGGGGTTGGCCTCCGGGGTCATCCCGCTGGGCATCAGCATCATGCGCGACGAACTGCCCGCCGAGCGGCTCGGCTCGGCCACCGCGCTGATGAGCGCCTCCCTCGGCGTGGGTGGCGCGCTGGGCCTCCCCGCCGCGGCCCTGCTCGCCGAGCAGTTCGACTGGCACGTCCTGTTCTGGACGGCGGCCGGCCTGGGGGCGTTCGCGCTGGTCCTGGTGCTGGCACTGGTCCCAGAGTCCTCGGTGCGCTCGGGCGGCCGCTTCGACCTCGTCGGCGCGCTTGGCCTCTCGGCGGCGCTGGTCTGCCTGCTCCTGGCCATCTCCAAGGGAGCGGACTGGGGCTGGGGCAGCGGAACCACCACGGGCCTGCTCGCCGCCACCGCCGCCCTGCTGGCCGCCTGGGGCTGGTGGGAGCTGCGGACCCCCGGCCCCCTGGTGGACCTGCGCACCAGCGCGCGTCCACCGGTGTTGATGACCAACCTGGCCTCGGTCGTGTTCGGCTTCTCGATGTTCGCGATGTCGCTGGTGCTGCCGCAGTTGCTGCAACTGCCCACCGGTACCGGTTACGGACTGGGCCAGTCGATGGTGGCGGTCGGCCTGGTCATGGCGCCCTCGGGGCTGGTCATGATGGCGATGGCACCGGTGTCGGCCCGGATCTCCCGGACCAGGGGGCCGAAGACGACCCTGATCGTCGGGGCACTCGTCGTGGCGACCGGCTACGCGCTGAACCTGCTGCTGATGACGGAGATCTGGCACCTCGTGCTGGTGTCGAGCGTCATCGGCGCCGGCGTCGGCCTGGCCTACGGCGCGATGCCCTCGCTGGTGATGGCGGCGGTTCCCGTGACGGCGACGGCGGCCGCCAACAGCCTGAACACGCTGATGCGCTCGATCGGCACCTCGGTGTCCAGCGCGGTGGCGGGGGTGGCGCTCGCCCGGATGACGATCTCGTTCGGGTCCGACACCCTGCCGTCGCAGGACGCGTTCCGGTTGGTGATCGCGATCGGGGCGGGTGCGGCCCTCACGGCCGCCGCCGTCGCGGCCCTGATCCCCGGCCGCCGACCCACCCCGGCCACCGACCGGCCGGCCCCAGTCGCAGCCCGAGGCTGAGGGACCACCTCCCCGTCACCCATCCCCTGGTGCGCCCGGAGGCCGTCGCTGATCGCCCGGCCTCCGGGTTCGTCGCTGGCACGCGGACTTCCCGGGTCCCGCTGGCACCCCACACCGGACATGGCACCGGGCCGCACCCCTTCCTGGGGTGCCCGCCCTCGGAACGTGACCGCCGACCAGCACGGGGAAGTACGTACTTGTTGAACATGGAGATCCCCACCTCGCCCGGGGATCGGCGCCGATCAAGCCCGCCCACCACCAGGTACACCGAAACCAGCGCCCCTGGCCATCGTCAGCCCCCTCCCACGACACCCACCAGTTGCAAAAAGTACGGACTTACGTAATACTCGTGGCCATGACGGACGAATCCGGGTCCACCGAGGAGCGCCTCGCGGCCCTGGAGGAGAGGGTGCGAGCCCTCGAAGCCCGCTGGGCCGAGGACGCCACCTCGGCCCCTGAGGCAGCGGACCTCGCCGAACGGTTCTGGGTGCTGCGGGGCCTGCGCCAACGGATGCCCGCCGACGCCGGAGGGCTGGTCTACGCGGGCGTCCTCCGGGACGCCGCCACTCCGGTGGAGTGGCAGTACGGGCATTCCTCCGAGGAGCTGTTGGCACTGGAGAGCCCGGACGCGGAGTCCACAGCGGACCGCCTCGCCGCGCTGGGCTCACCGGTCCGGCTGCGCCTGCTCCGCGAGGTGCTCAACGGCGTCACCAGCGCGGCGGAGCTGGCATCGCTGGACTCGATGGGCACCAAGGGGCAGGTCTACCACCACGTCCGCATCCTGACCGCCGCCGGCTGGTTGCGGTCGGTGGGCCGAGGCGCGCTGGAGGTTCCGCCCGCCAGGGTCATCCCGCTGCTGCTCGCCCTCGCGGCGGCGCGCTGACGACGCGTTCCCGCCGCCGACGCCGTCCACACCCAGGTCCCACGACATCCGCGCACCGACACCAGGGGGAACAGCCATGCCTTCGTTACCGCTACCCGCCCGCTCCTCGACCGTGGTCGCGCTGGTCACCACCGCCGCGCTGAGCATCGGGATCC
Source organism: Actinoalloteichus caeruleus (assembly GCF_049311605.1). Taxonomy (NCBI): domain Bacteria; kingdom Bacillati; phylum Actinomycetota; class Actinomycetes; order Pseudonocardiales; family Pseudonocardiaceae; genus Actinoalloteichus; species Actinoalloteichus caeruleus. The sequence goes on along the minus strand of NZ_CP186005.1, from coordinate 2,605,739 downwards.
ACACCGCGCCAGGCCCGTCCCAGTTGCCCGAGGACGCGCACGGCGGGCGAGAGCTCACCGACCTCGTGCTGGAGATCGCCGGCGAGGACCACCGGGCGCTCGCCGCCGCCGTCGTGACACCGGAAGGCCGCCACACGACCGTCATCGGCACCGACCACGACTCCCGTTTCGAGGCCGGTTCCATCACCAAGGGCATCACCGGCCTGCTGTTGGCCGACGCGATCGACCGGGGCGAGGTCACGGCGGACACCCGCGTCGGGACGCTGCTCGACCAGCTCGAGGGCACCCCGGCCGGGGAGGCGACCCTGGCGGAACTGGCCACCCACACCTCCGGACTGCCACCGCAGATCCCCTCCCGCCGCCAGTACCTGCTGAACCTGTGGGCGAGTTGGACCGGATCGTTCCCCTACCCGTCGAGCACCGAGGACCGGCTCGCCGAGGTCGCCGAGCTCGCGGCGGACTCCGAACCCGGCACCTACTCCAACGTGGCGTTCGAGGTCCTGGGAGCCGCGCTGGGCGAGGTCGCCGGCCAGGACTACCCGGAGCTCGCGCGGGACCGGGTCCTCGACCCGGTCGGCCTGGCCGACGCGCACATCCCGACCAGCCCGGCCGAACTGGACCGGCGGGACCTCCTCGGGGAGGACGCGTCCGGTCGGACCGTCGCCGCCTGGGCGGGCGAGTCGATGGCACCCGCGGGTGGCCTGCGGATCCACGCCGACGACCTGGCCGTCCTGCTGTCGGCGTTGCTGGACGGGACCGCACCGGGCATGGACGCCCTCGAACCCCGTGGTGAGCTGGGGCCCGACCGGATCGGCTGGGCGTGGATCACCACCGAGACCGAGGACGGACGGCAGGTGGTGTGGCACAACGGCCACACGTCCGGGTTCGCCGCGTTCCTCGGGGTCGACCGGGAGGCGGGGACCGGGGTGGCCCTGGTGTCCGCGACCGGGCAGTGGGTCGACGCGGCAGGCTGGGAACTGCTGGCGAGGTCGGGAGAACTCTGATGGAGGCACCCCTGCTGGGCGCGGTCCCCGCCCTCGTGGCCCTCGTGTTCATCGGGGTGCTCCTCACCAGGGCGTGGGGTCGCGGGAAGGCCGCGGCCAGGGACAGGTACGCCCTGGTGAGCGGAACGGTGGACGCCGTCGTGATCGCCTCGGTGGCGCGGGTGCTCGTCGCACCCCACGGCATGACGTCCTGGGGGTGGGCGATCAGCTGGGGCTGGGTCGCTGCCTGCGGCGCGATCGGCGTCGGGGTCGCGGGCGCCTGCCTGCGCTGGCGGTCCTTGCCCTGGGACGCGCCCACCAGGGCGGACCGCGCTCCCCGCCCCCGCCTGCGCGGAGTGCTCAGTGGCGCCTACGTGGCGGCGGGCGCGGCACTCGTCGTGCTCGTCAGCTAGTCGGCGTCATTCGGCCCACGGACCGGGCGCGCGCTCGCTCACCGGTCCGCCCCGCCGTCGCACGCCACCGCGTCCACCCCGGCGGCGCATCCGCTCCAGGCGCATCGGGTAGTCGACTCGCCCCCGATGGCTCCGCGCCCGCTGAGGTGAGGGAAACCCCGGTCGACCGCCTCGGTCAGGCGTCCCGCAGGTAGGTCAGCACCGCCAGCACCCTGCGGTGACCGTCGTCCGCGTTGAGCCCGAGCTTGTGGAAGATGTTGCCCACGTGCTTGGCGACGCCGGCCTCGCTGATGTGGAGTTGCCGCGAGATCATGTTGTTGGTGCCGCCCCGGGCCATCAGCCCGAGCACCTCGAGTTCCCGGGCCGTCAGCGCGGCGAGCGACTGCTGCTTCCGGCGGTCGGACATCATCTGCCTGACGACCTCGGGGTCGATCACCATCCCGCCGCCGGCGACGCGGCTGATCGCCTCGGCGAACTCCCCGACCTCCCCGATCCGGTCCTTGAGCAGGTAGCCGAGGCCGGCGGTGCTGGTCCTGGTGCCGCCGAACAGTTCGACGGTATAGGCGGTGGCGACGTACTGGGAGAGCACCAGGACGGCCAGATCCGGATGGTCACGCCGCAGCCTGACGGCGGCGCGGAGTCCCTCGTCGGAGTAGCCGGGGGGCATCCGCACGTCGGTGATGACCAGGTCGGGCCGGTGTTCGTCGACCGCGGCCACCAGCCCCTCGACGTTCTCCACGGCGGCCACCACCTCATGATCGAGGCGGGTCAACAGTCCGGTCAGCCCCTCCCTGATCAGGAGTGAGTCCTCCGCGAGGACGATTCGGACGGGACGACTGGACATCGGTGCTCCACCGTGGACGCTCGGGACGAGGGGTACGGATGATCACGCACAGTATGCCCGTCAGCTACGTTCACCCTTGTGTCGGATCCCGCGTCCAGGTGAGCCAGCTGCTGGTTCGCCGTCGTCGTGAGTCCACCTCATCGCAGGAGCGGTCGGCACGGCACCACCCACGTCCTCGGGTACCGGTCCTCGGCCGTCGCGGGCGCCGGCCACCAGATCCGGGACCGCCGGTGCGTCGGACTTCCCCCGCCCAACCTGATCGTCGGCCGCGGTGATCCTCGGACCAGGAATGTCCTCCCGGTCCGATCCGAGTCCGAGATCGCACACGTTGGCGTACTGCCAGTCGGCCGCGGTCGTGGTCGTGAAGCGATTCCTCGTGCTCGGCACGACCGCGCCCTGGGCGCGTTGGCGACATCGAGCCGCGGGCGGCGAGCGGCTATCGCCGCCCTGACCGGTCCCGGTCCGCCCGCTCCCGTCGGCTGGTCCCGACTGGAAGGCACCTGACCTGCCGGTACTCCACGCTCATCCGCTCCTGCCCGAGTGGCGGCGGACCGCTCGCGGGAATGGCGCCGTCGACGCGGTAGAGGATGTGGGACAGCCGTGACTACAGCAGGCTATACCCGCGATTCGGGGTTTTCCCGGATTCCTCGGCGGTGGGTGCGACGCTAGTTTGATTCCCTGTCCCCCGAAACGCGGAAGGGGGAAAGGAAATCGGGCGGAGAAAGGGAGAAGGAATGGGCCACAAGGCGGCTCCGCCAGTGATGGCCATCGCGCTCGTGGCGGCGGCTGCCGTCTCGGCCGGCTGTTCGCCCACGACGAACCAGGAGACGCTGACATCCAGCCACGAGTTCCCGCTCACCGGCGAGCGCCTCATCGTCGAGGTGGTCGGCAGTGCGGTCGAGCTTCGCGAGTCCGATGTGGACTCGGTGAGCTTCGACCAGTACCTCGGTGGTGCCGCGGCCAGCGAGGGCAACGCCAGCTGGACGGTGGAGCGCGACAGCCTCCTGGTGGAGACCACCTGCACCGGTTTCACCCCCGGCTGTTCGGGCCGCTACGCCATCACCGTGCCCGTGGGCACCGCCATCGAGCTGACGGGGCGGGGCCGGAGCGTCACCGTGACCGGCCTGACCGGCCCGGTCACGGCCAGTCTCGACAACGGCACAATCGACGTTTCCGACACCTCGGGCGACCTGGACCTCGCGGCCCGCTCCGGGCACATCAGGACGGACAACACCTCGGGTTCCCTCCGGGCGAGCATCACCACCAACCACATGGAGATCCGGAACGCGAGGGGGCCGCTGGACCTGAGCAGCGAGTCAGGCAACCTCGTCGTGCGGGGCATCAGGTCACCGGAGGTCACGACCAACACCCGGAGCGGGGACGCGAGGCTGGTGTTCGCCGAGGCGCCCCGGCGGGTGAGGGCCACCTCGGCGGGAAGTGGCGACGTGCACGTGGCACTGCCATCGGGGCAGGAGACCTACCAGGTCGTCACCGAGGCCCGGCGGCTGGAGTCGGACGTGGATCACGACCCCGCGAGCGACCGGCTGATCTCCGTGGCCGGAAGCACCGTTCGCCTGACTCGGGACGCGTGACCCGGCCCGGGTCGACCGGGTCCACCCGGGGCGCCGACGAGGTCCGCGAAGCACGATGCCGCCACGGGCCTCAGCCGCGGTCCAGCGGGGTGCCGGGCGCGGGAGCCTGCCCGGAGGGGCACCGCGCTGCCCGGTTCCGGGTCACGGCACCGAGCCCGGGTGGTGGTCAGCTCGCACCGGCGGCGTCGCCGGTGCGGGGCGGCGGGCAGGGGATGGTGACCGTGAGGGTGGTCGGTCCCCCGGTCGGGCTGGTGACCTCCAGCCGACCGTCGACGACCGCGACCCGGTCCTGGAGCCCCACGAGCCCGGTTCCCAGTCGGGTCGCGGACGCTCCTCCCACCCCGTCGTCGGTGACGGTGACGGTGAGCGTTCCCCGGTGCAGCCGACCGGTCACCTCAGCCCGCTCCGCCCGGCTGTGCTTGACGACGTTGGTGAGGGCCTCCCGCACCACGAAGTAGGCGGTCGCCTCGATCGAGGGCGGCAGCCGACGTCCCAGTTCGACATCGACGGTGACCGGGACCGGGCACCGTTGCGCGAGGTCCTCGACCGCGGCCCCGAGGCCGAGATCGGTGAGCACCCTGGGGTGGATTCCCCGGACCAGTTCACGCAGTTCGGTGAGCGCCGCCCTGGCCTGGTCGTGGGCCTCGTCGACGAGGCGGACGCCGCGCTCGTCCCCGGTCCTGGCCATCTCCAGCCTGGCCATGCCCAGGCTCATCATCAACGCGACCAGGCGTTCCTGCGCGCCGTCGTGGAGGTCCCGCTCGATGCGCCTGCGTTCGGCCTCGAACGCGTCCGCCAGTCGCATCCGCGAGGTGCGCAGCTCCCGGACCCTGGCCCCCAGTTCCTCCTCGGTGGGGGACAGCAGCAGTCGGGTCAGGGCCGCCTGCCCGAGGGCGATCGCCGAGGCCAGGTACAGCGACACCGGGGTCAGCACGAGGCCCAGCGCGGCCCAGCCCAGCGCCCCGGAGGCGGGGTCGTCGACGCCGAGGACGACGAGCAGGACGGTCAGGCCGAACCCGCCAGCGAGCAGGATGAGCCCCACCGCGTTGACGACGGCGAGCGGGAAGGCGACGACGAGGGCGTAGGCGAGCTCCCGCCACGTCGCTCGTTCCCGCAGCCGGCAGGTCAGCCACGGCCGGAGTCCCGACTCCGCCGGGGGGCGGTGCGCCGTCCGCAGGGGCAGGGAGTGGGAGTCCTCCACCAGTCGGAGCCGGTACCGCTCCACCACCGCCATCGGGATGCCCAGCAGCATTCCCCCGACCAGCAGGGGCACGCCGACCGCGACGGGAGCGAGGAGCAGGCCGAAGAACAGCGACACCGCGAACAGCACCAGCAGAACGGGCCCGCAGGCCGCTCCGACGGCGAGGTAGGCCAGTGAGCGCAGCGGCCACCAGGAGAACAGGAAGCGCAGCGGGTTACCGGTCAGCGCGGCGGCGAGGCTGGCGGGACGCCGGGAGGCGCGACGCCCCGGGTGGGCTGACGCCTCCCCGGTGCCCTGGCCACCGCCGGCACCCCCCGGGGTGCCCGGTTCCACGTCCGTCTCCGCCGGTACCTCGGTGGGCCTCGCGTTCACGGTCCCGCCCCCGCTCGTCCACGTCCGAGCAACGCGACCGGCAGCAGGCTCGCCGGCAGCGCCACCAGCAGGCAGGCCCCCGCCACCACGCCCAGGTCGCCCCACGGGATCGCGAGGTGCGCGGCGTCGACCGTCCTGGCCAGGGCGAGGTACACGCCGGTCCAGCTGACCGCCGCCGCGAGCACTCCCAGCAGCGCTCCGGTGAGGACCACCCCGACAGCCTCCCAGCTCATCATGCGGACCAGCTGGGCGCGGGTGGCCCCCGAGTCGCGCAGCAGGGCGAGTTCCGGGATCCGCCCGCCGGCCGACATCAGCAGCGTGTTGGCGATGGCGATGCTGGTGTAGAGCACGGCCATTCCGATGAGGACGAACGCGAACACCCGGCTCTCCTGGGCGTTGTCCACTTCCCGTTCCCACAACCAGCGCGCGCCCGGCGTGGCGACGGCTCCGACGGGGGCGAGGGCGTCGTTCAGCTCGGTCAGGGGGTCGTCGTCGGCCGGGGTGCGGTCGAGGGTGAGGTACAGCTCGGCGGTCATCGGGTCGCGGGAGTGCTGGGCGACCAGCTCGGGGATGACCAGGATCTCGGGGAGGTCGACCGAGTTCCGCAGCACGGCGGCGATCCGCAGTTCCCGCACCCGGCCGTCACCGAAGTGCACCGGGACGACCTGCCCGTGTTCCCACCCGGTGTCGTCGAGGACTGGTTGGGAGACGACGACGCTCTCCCCGTCAAGGGTCGCCGGGTCCCCCTCGGTGACGTCGAGCCGGTAGGTGTGCCGCACCGCCGTGGGGTCGACGCCGCCGATGGTGGTCGCCCGGGCGTAGGTGGCGGTGGGCACCCAGCCCCGGGTGCGGGTCACCGAGGCGAGCCCGACGACCTCGGGCGCGGCGCGGGCCACCTCGGCGGCTTCCGGTGGCAGGCCCGTCGCGGTGGTCGAGTGGACGATCACGTCGGCGGCGAGGTTGCGTTCGCTGTCCCGGGCGGTGGTGGCGCTGGTGATGCTGGTGGCCCCGAAAACCGTTCCGGCCAGTGCGACGGTGACGATCACCGGTGCCGTGGTCGAGGCCGTGCGGCGCATCCCGGTGCGCAGGTTGCGCGACGCCAGGAATCCGCTGGACCTGCTGAGCGAGGCGAAGGGGGTCACGACGATCGCCGCGAGGGCGGGCACGAACAGCGGTGCGAGGCTGACCAGGGTCAGGACGAGGAACACCGCCAGCAGGAAGGAGAAGACCACCACCCCGTCGGCGGCCGCGGTGGGCATCGTCGACGCGATCAGCGCGCTCAGTGCCGCGCACACCCCGGTGGTGATCCAACGGCCGCGGGTCATGCGGCTGTCGTCGAGCTGGCCGAGTCTCGGAGGTTCGGTGGGCGAGACGCCACTGCCCCGCCGGGACGCCCCGACGACACCGGCCAACGCGACGAGGAGCCCGAGGACGAACGCGAGGGCCAGCGGACCGGGTGCTGTGGGCGCGTGGAACCCCGGCGGGGCGGCCCCGGCGTCGACGAGCAGCGCGGCGACCTGGCCGGCGGCCGCCGCTCCGAGGAACACCCCGACGGCGGAGGCCAGCGCGCCGAGGATCAGCGCCTCCCCGACGAGCATCACCCGGAGCTGCCGGGCGGTGGCCCCCAACGCTCGTAGCAGGGAGAGCTCCCCGGTGCGTTGGGACACCGCGAACCCGAAGGTCCCGGCCACCACGAAGGTGGACACGAACAGCGCGATGACGGCCATCATCGCCAGCAGCGCGGTGATGTCCTGGGTGCCCTGCTGGTAGATCTCGTCCTGGGCGACGCCGCCCTTGGCCGGCCCGTGCAGCACGCGGAGCCCCTCGTCGGCGAACTCCTGGCGGATCGTCTCGGCGAGCCGGGCGGGGTCCTCCTCGGAGAACACCCCGAGGGCCACGGGGAGCTGTCCGTCGGGGACGAGCGACGCGGCGGTGGCGTCGTCGAGGAGGACCGTGGCCTCCCCGGGTATCCCGGTGCCACCGGGTGGTTCGGCCACGCCGACCACCTCGACGTCCTGGCGGCCGGTGGGGGCGGAGATCCGGAGCGTGGACCCGACGGTGATGCCGTCGGCGTCGGCCAACGACCGGCTCACCACGGCCTGCGCGGGTGCCACCGGTTCCTCTCCCTCCACCACGGTGAAGGGGGTCAGAGGAGCGTTGGACCAGGGTGCGCCGACCAGGTCCCGGAAGGGGGTGTCCGCGTCGTCCTCGGAGATCAGGCCGAGCGCGAAGGAGCCGTCGGCGACGACGTCGGTGACCCCGGGGGTGGTGCGGAGCCGGTCCGCGACCTCCGGGTCAACGCCCCGTTCCTCCCGTGCCGTGGGGTGCACGGTGCGATCGCCGACCTGGACCGGCACCTCCTGGTCGGCGCGGACGACCACGGCGGCGGCATCGTAACGACCGATCCCACCGAGCCCGGAACCGCTGGTGGAGGCGGAGAGCAGCTGGCCGGTGGAGGCCAACAGGGCGACTCCCAGGCAGAGCGCGACGAAGGACCCGACGAGCAGTCCTCGCCTGGCCCAGAGCGTGTGCAGCGCGACCCTCAGCATGTCACCCGCCCAACGTCGTCATCTGTTCGGCGACGGCGGCGGCCGAGGGGGCGACCAGTTCGCCGTGGACCTCCCCGTCGGAGAGGAAGACCACGCGGTCCGCCCACGCGGCGGATACGGGGTCGTGGGTGACCATGACCACCGTCCGCGAGTGCCGGTCCGCCGCGTCCCTGAGCAACGCCATCACGTCCCGGCTGGAGTTGGTGTCGAGCGCTCCGGTCGGTTCGTCGGCGAAGAGCACGGACGGTTCGGACACCAGCGCCCGGGCCACCGCGACCCGCTGCTGCTGGCCCCCGGAGAGCTGCGCCGGGCGCGCGGTGGCCCGGTCGGCGAGGCCCACCTGGTCGAGGACGAGTTCCACGTCGGCCCGCAGCGGGCGGCGGCCGGCCAGTCGCATCGGGAGTTCGACGTTCTGGCGGACGGTCAGCGCGGGCAGCAGGTTGTAGGACTGGAAGACGAAGCCGACCCGGTCCCTCCGCAGGCGGGTGATGTCGGGTTCCCCGAGCACGCTGATGGTGGTGCCCGCGAGGACGACCTCGCCCTCGGTTGGCCGTTCCAGGCCGGCGAGGCAGCGCAGCAGGGTGCTCTTGCCCGAACCGGACGGCCCCATCACGGCCGTGAAGGACGCCCGGGGGAAGCTGACGGTGACGCCGCGGAGCGCGGGCACCCTGTTCTCGCCCTTCCCGTACACCTTCCGGAGTCTCGACCCCCACAGGGGGACATCCTCCGTGACCTCCGGCTCCATCTGACCTCCCGCGTAGCACCACGCTGTTCGCGAGATCGAGTCAATCAGCACGGGGCCGGGAACTCACTGGAGTACGCACTCCACTTGCTGGTAGAGAGAACCCGACCACGCCGCCCCGAATCTGGTGGACGGTCGTGGTCGGGTCCTCCTCCCCCAGCCCCCGCTCGGGTGGCGGGCGGCTCCCTCAGCTGGGGCGGAGCGGGCGGGGTTCGGTGGTCACTGCCAGCGGAAGAACTTCGCGGCGACGAGGGAACCGATCAGCGTGGCACCGAGCAGGCTGAGGATGTGGGTCGTGTCCACCGACTGCCCCGCCCAGGCGGCGCCGAGGGCCTCGGCCGCCGCGCCGAAGGGGAGGAACTCGCCGATCGTGGCCATCAGGTCGGGCAGCGCCTCCCGGGAGCCGAACATGCCGCCGGTGGCTCCCATCGCGAAGAAGAGCACGAGCCCGATGGCGACGGAGGAGTTGGCCGTGGGGGCCAGGGCGGCGACGAGCATGCCGACCGCGTACATCGCGAACATGGTCAGGGCGAAGACGCCGAGCGCGACCAGCGGGGAACGGGGCAGGTTGCCGCCGAAGGCCGCGAGGGCGAGCGTGAGTGCCAGGGCGATGCCGATGACGCTCTGGATGACGCTGACCACGGCCTGGGCGACCAGGATCATCATCGGCTTCATCGGCGTCACGGCCAGCCGCCGCAGCACCCCGGACCGGCGGTAGTACGACAGGAAGCTGGGCATGTTCACCACGCCGACGGTCGCGACGACCATCGTGATGACCAGCGGGAGGACGAACACCTCCATGACCGTCAGGCCGTCCGTTCCCGGCAGGACCTGGTTGTCCATGCTGATGCCGTGCATCACCAGGAGCAGCATGGGCAGTCCGATGGGGATGAGCAGGCCCGCGGTGTCCCGCATGACCATCTTCGACTCGGCCAGGACGAGTGCCATCCAGGCGCCGAACCCGGGCGGGCGCGCCGTGATCTCGGGCTGTGTCGTCGGGGTGGTCACCGGGAGTCCTCCGTGGTGGCGTCGTCGTTGAGGGCACGCCCCGTGAGGGCGAGGAAGGCGTCGTCGAGGTTCGGCCGTTCGAGACGCGTCTCGGTGGCGATGATGTTGCCGTGCACGAGGGCGCGGCTGACCGACTGCAACAGGTCGCCGTCACCTCGCACGGTGACCTGACCGCCCTCGACGCGGACCGAGGTGACCTCGGGAAGCCTGTCGAGGACCGCCTGGTCGAAGGGGCCGTTGACCTGGAACCGGACCCGCTGGCCGAGTCCGGCGCCGGAGACCAGGCCGGCCGGGGTGTCGAGGGCGATGATCCGACCGGCGTCGATGATGGCGATCCGGTCGCACAGCCGCTCGATCTCCTCCATGAGGTGGCTGACGAGCAGGACGGTCACCCCGTCGGACCGCAGGTCCTCCACCAGCGCCCAGATGTCCCGGCGGGCCTGCGGGTCGAGACCGGTCGTGAGCTCGTCGAGCAGGGCCACCCTCGGGTTGCCGACGAGGGCCAGGGCGACGGAGAGCCGCTGTTGTTGCCCCCCGGAGAGGTTCTCGAACCGGTGGTCGCGCCGCGACGTCAACCCGACGCGGTCGATGAGCTCGTCGGGGTCGGCGCCGTCGCCGTAGAAGGAGCGGTACAGCCGCACCAGTTCCCGCACGGTGAGCGCGTTGTGGAGGTCGCTGGACTGGAGCTGCACGCCCAGGACCTGGCGGACCCGGTCGCGGTCGCGGTGCGGGTCGAGCCCGAGGACGCGCACCGTTCCCGAGGTCGGCCGGAGCAGACCGGCCACGCACTCGACGGTCGTGCTCTTGCCGGCTCCGTTGCGCCCGAGGATGCCGAAGATCTCCCCCTGCCGCACGGACAGGCTGACGTCGTGCACCGCGACGGTGGATCCGTATCGTTTGTGCAGTTCGTTGACCTCTATCGCTTGCAAGAACGCTTCTCCTGTCGGCTGGTGGATTCCCTCGTCCGGGGGATACCGCTGACGCTATTGCGCGGGCGGGTTCCCCCGCGCGTGCCAGAGGTCATGACGACCACCCATGACTTGTGGCAGGGGCGGCGGCCTGGGCCGGGTTCCTACGATGGCCGGGTGAGACGGCTGGACCCCGACACCTGGTCGGCGATCTTCGGACTCGTGGTGTGCCTGACCGCGGGGCTTCCCGTGCTGCTGACGCAGCTCAACGGGCAGGAGGTGACGGTCGGTCCCCTCTGGCTGTGGTGGCTCGTCTTCCTCGGCTTCGTGACCTCGCTGGTCGCCTCCGCCATGCAGTCCGAGGAGGCGTCGCGGGGTTCCCGGTGGTCCCTCGCCGGTGCCGTGGTGCTCGGCTGCGCCCTCGTGCTGTTGGCGCCGGGCGCCGGGTGGACGCAGATCGTGCTGGTGTACGTGGCCGCCATCAGCTGCTACATCGTGCCCTGGCGCGTGACGCTCGCGATCATCGTGCTCAACACGCTGGTGGTGCTCGTCGCCGCGTCCCAGGCCAGCCAGGAGATGCACAACGTCCTGTTCACGGCGATGCTCTACGCGTTCCTCCAGGTGGGGACCGCGCTGAGCGCCACCGCGCACCAACGGGACATCGAGTCGCGGGAACGCCTGGCGGTCGCCCACACCGAGCTGCGGGCGGCCAGCGCGATCCTCGCGGAGACGACCCGGGGCGACGAGCGCCTCCGGATCTCCCGGGAGCTGCACGACCTGATCGGCCACCAGCTGACGGTGCTCACCCTCGAACTGGAGGTCGCCGCGCACAAGAGCACCCCACCGGCCCTGGAGCACGTCGTCCGTGCCAGGAAGGTGGCGGGAGAACTGCTCGGCGACGTGCGCGCGACCGTCGGCGAGCTGCGCCGCCGCGCCCCGGACCTGCGGGACACCCTGGACCGGATCGTGCGGGACCTGCCCCAGCCGCTGGTGACGGTCCGGGTGGACGAGGACGTCCGGCTGGACGAGACGCGGGCGGCCGCGGTGGTGCGCTGCGCGCAGGAGATCATCACCAACACCATCCGCCACGCCGACGCGAAGGAGCTGTGGATCACGGTGAGCAGCGGGGAGAACGGCGAGGTGCGCCTGGTCGCGCAGGACGACGGGCGGGGGTCGGGGGACCTGGTGCTGGGCAACGGGCTGAGAGGGATGGTGGAGCGGGTGGAGGAACTCGGCGGACGGGCGCGGTTCCGGTCCGACAACGGTTTCCGGGTCGAGGCGGAGGTGCCGGCCGCGTGATCCGCGTGTGCGTGGTGGATGACCAGACCCTGGTCCGACAGGGCATCCGAGGTCTGTTGTCGCTGGCCGAGGACATCGAGGTGGTCGCGGAGGCCGACGACGGGATGGCAGCCCTGACCGTCATCGAGGAGACGACACCCGACGTGGTGCTGTTGGACCTGCGGATGCCCCGGCAGGACGGCATCTGGACCTTGGAGGCGCTGCGGGAGTCGGGGATCAGCGTGCCGGTGCTGGTCCTGACCACCTTCGACGACGACGAGCTGGTGTTGCGGGCGCTGCGGGCGGGTGCCCGGGGGTACCTGCTCAAGGACGTGACCCTGGAGCAACTGGTGGGCGCGGTGCGCACCCTGGCCTCGGGGGGAACCCTGGTGCAGCCGGCGATCACCGACCGCCTGCTGCGGGCGGTCCGGTCCCGCGAGGTGCCGTTCGACTCGGAGGTGACGCGGGTCGAGGACCTCACCGAGCGCGAGCTGGAGGTGCTGCGGCTGCTGGCCTCCGGATACGCGAACCGGGAGATCGCCGAGGCGCTGTTCCTGGCCGAGGGGACCGTGAAGAACCACGTCTCGTCGGTGCTGCTGAAACTGGGCACCCGGGACCGGACCCGCGCGGTGTTGCGGGCGCTGCACCTGGGTCTGCTGCGCTGAGGGTGGGCGGGTCGGCTCCGCTCCGCCCCGCGTATCCGGCCGGCCGGCGGGTAGCCGGGAGGAGGCCTACCCGCGCTGGAGGTGTCCGCGTACGCGCGCGGGGCGCGGCGGTGGGCACTTGATCGGGCATGTCACCTGCCCAGCCGCTGGCACCGGCCGAGGTGTCGGCGGGACGGCGCGGAGGATCGGAGGCCGGATGGCACGGGAGCCGCACTCGCCGGACGGGCGGGAGACCGCGCCGTTGGGCCAGGGCACGTGGGGCATGGGCCATCGGGACGCGGAACGCGCGGCCGAGGTCGCCGCGTTGCGACACGGTCTGGACCTGGGGTTGACCCTGATCGACACGGCCGAGATGTACGCCGACGGCGGCGCGGAGTCCGTGGTCGGGGAGGCGGTGGCGGGCCGCCGGGACGAGGTGTTCCTGGTCGACAAGGTGCTCCCCCACCACGCCGACCGCCGGGGAACGGTCCAGGCGTGCGAGCGGAGCCTGCGTCGGCTGGGCACCGACCACATCGATCTCTACCTGCTGCACTGGCGGGGGGCGACTCCCCTGGCGGAGACCGTGGACGCGTTCCTCCGCCTGCGGGACCGGGGTCTCATCGGGGCGTTCGGGGTCAGCAACCTCGATGTCTCCGACCTGGAGGAGTTGTGGCTCGTCGACGGCGGGCCGGAGTGCGCGGTGAACCAGGTCCTGTACAACCTGACGCGGCGGGGGATCGAGCTTGACCTCCTCCCCTGGTGTCGCGAACGGGGCCTCCCGGTGATGGCCTACTCCCCCATCGAGCAGGGCCGGCTGTTGGAGGACCCGGTGCTCACCGGGGTCGCCGGGCGGCACGGTGTCCTGCCGGCACAGGTGGCCCTGGCCTGGGTGCTGCGGGGCGGCGAGCTGCTGGCGGTGGCGAAGGCAGCCGCCTTGGAGCACGTGTCGGCGAACCGGGGTGCCCTGGACATCCGGTTGACCCGGCAGGACCTCGCCGAGCTCGACGCCAGGTTCCCGGCTCCCGACCGGCCGGTGCCGTTGGAGGTCCTCTGACGGGGTCACGATCCGCTCGCCGCGCGTTCCTCGCGCGGGCGGGTCGGAGCGCGCCCGTTCTGGGCCGTTCCCGCGTCGGCGGAGCGGGATTCGACCCGCTGGTCCGACAGGGAGGGTGGCAGGGCGGAGGCGCGGCCGGCGGTGCTGCCGCCCTGGCCGCTCGCCCAGTTCGGGGGCATCCCGGCGGGCGGAGCGGGGGTGGACCGTCCGCGAGCCGAAACGCCGAACCACCGGCCGAGCGACTCGACCAGCCGGTACCCCACCGCGTCCTCGGCCTGGTTCGTGAGCCGGTTGGGGCCGGCTCCCCACCCCGGCAGCGGCGCGATCTCGTCGCGTTCACCGGGACCTGGCACGAGTCACAGCTGGCGTGAGTCGTCGGAAGGCGGGCGCTGGCTCGCGGTCGACGTCGGGGTCGTGGGGGCACGCGGACTTGCGGTGGGAAGGTCCTCGTCTCCGTGCCGTTCCGGGGGCGGAGCCGAGCGGCCCCGCCCCCGGTGTCCTCACAGGCCGAGTTGTTCGGCGGCGAGGGCGGTGCCCTCGATCCGGGCGCGGATCTTCGCGAAGGCGGTGTCCCGGGAGGTGGAGGTGTCGTCGGCGAAGGGGGCGAAGCCGCTGTCGTCGCAGGTGCCGAGCCGGTCGACCGGCAGGTACCTGGCGGCGGTGAGGACCCGGTCGCGGACCTGCTCCGGCGTCTCGACGGCCGGGTCGAGCGGGTCGATCACGCCGACGAGGACGCGGGCTCCTGGCGGCAGGTGGTCGGCGACGACACCCAGCACCCGGTCCGGGTCGGGCTCGCTGGCCAGCTGGAGGTAGAAGGTGCCCGCCCGCGACCGGAGGAACTTGGGCAGCAGCTCGGCGTAGTCGACGTCGAGGCTGTGGGTGGAGCCCTGGTCCGCTCCGGGGGAGGTGTGCAGCCCGACGCGGGCCCGCTCGTCCTCGGAGAGGCGCTCCAACACCTGGTCGTTGACCGCGATGAGGCCGTCCAACAGGCCACCGGAGGGGTCCAGCTTGAGAGACAGCCGTGCTTCGGTGAAGTCCAGTTGGACGACGTGCGCGCCGGCCTCCAGGCAGGCCCGGATGTCGGCCTCCGCCTCGTTCACCAGGTCCTCCAGGAACGCTTCCCGGGGGTAGCCGTCGATCCCGCCGGCGGGGTACAGCAGGCTCAGCGCGGACGGCGCGATGACGGCCTGTTTGACCGGCGAATTCGTGTGCTTCCGGGCGGCGCGCAGGTAGTCGGCCGCGTGGTTGGCGTAGCGGAACGGCCCGGCGGTCAGCTGGGGCAGCTGCCGGGTGTGGCCGTCCGCGAACGGGATCACCACTCCCTCCGGCGACAGGTCCGGCAGCCCGGCGACCGGGTAGGTGGCGAAGCTGGGCTTGGCCTGTTCGCCGTCGGTGACGACCGGGGAGCCGATTTCCTCCAGCCGGGCGATGGTGTCGCGGACGGCGGCGTCCTGGGCGGCTGCCAGCGCGCCGGCGTCGCTCGCGCTCATCGCGGCGAGCAGTTCCGGGGTCCGGGGGATGCTCCCGATCGGTTCGGTGGGGATGGTCATCCGGAACGTCCTTCCAGGCTGTGTGCGAGCCAAGCCCGCCGAGTGGCACCGGAAGAACTACCAGACAGCGCGGCCTTCACCCGGCTCCGCCAAGATCAACCACCTGATGGGGTGAAGTGCCGGCACCCGCGGTGGAACGGTCATGTTCCGGGCCAGTGGCCCCCCGGCTGGCCGACGCCGGTGACCAACCGGGGGGCCACTGGCGGACCTCGTCATCCCTCTCCGGGCGGCCTGCCGACCCTGCCCCACGTCGGGTGGCGTGTCACACGACGGGGAGGGTGACGGGTAGTTCACCAGGCGACCGGGTATGCCGCTCCCATGCACCAGGAGAACCCGCCACCGAGGAGCCTTGTCGCCGAATTACCACCGAAGGGTCTCGCCGAGCCCCGCACCGTCATGACGGTGGCCGAGGAGCTGCGGTCCCTGGTCACCGCCGGGACGCTTGACCTGCCCCTCCCCGGGGAGGGGGACACCGCCGCCCGGTGGTCGGCCCTGTGCGAGCTGGGCAGGCGTGACCTGGTGTTGGCCCGTCTCGCCGAGGGCCACACCGACGCCACCGCCATCCTCGCGGAGGCCGGTGCGGTGCCCGAGCCGAACGCCCTCTACGGCGTGTGGGCCTCCCGCTCGGGCGGCACGGGCGCGGAGCTGGTCGACGGCCGTGCCTCCGGGCTGGTCCGCTTCTGCTCGGGGAGCAGCGCGCTCGACCGCGCCCTGGTCGTCGCCGACGAGCGGCTCGTCGAGGTGGACCTCGGGCACGAGGGGGTCCACGCCCACCCCGAGACGTGGCGGGCGGTGGGGATGGACGTCTCCGACAGCGGGGACGTGGTCCTCGACGGCGTCCCCGTCGAGCGGACCGTCGGCGGCCGGGGTTGGTACGTGCGTCGGCGTGGCTTCGCGCTGGGTGGGGCCGGCGTCGCGGCGGTGTGGCTGGGCGGCGCGGTGGGGGTGGTGGATCGCGTGGTCGAGTTCCTCCGGGATCGTGGTCACGTCGACGACCACCAGGCCGCCCACCTGGGCGCGCTGCGCACCGCCATCGCGGCCACCGACGCGTTGCTGGTCCGCACGGCCGGGGAGCTCGACGACGGCCGGGCCGGGGGCTCCGGGGACGCGGGGACCGCGCTCGTGGTGGATCTCGCCAGGGCGGCGGCCGAGTCGACGGCCAGGGACGTACTCGATCGCGCCCCCCGGGTCGTGGGCCCGGTGGGGCTGACCCGGGACCGCGACCTGCCGAGGCGGCTGGCCGATCTCCAGGTCTACGTCCGGCAGCACCACGGCGAACGGGACCTCGCCTCCCTCGGACGGCACGTCGTCGACGGGGGTGCCCGATGACCGGCGACCACACGGTGGAGGCGTGCTGGCGTCCCGCGCTGGCCGGTGTTCCCCGACGCCGGCTTCCCGCGCCCAGGAGGGCCACGGTGGTGGCCGCGCACCCGGACGACGAGACGCTGGGCGCGGGCGGCGTCGTCCGCCACCTGCACCGGCAGGGCACCGAGGTGGTGCTGGTCGTGGCCACGGACGGCGAGGCCGCGTTCCCCGACTCCCCAGCCGACGAACGGGCGGAGCTGGCCGGGATCCGCCGCCGGGAGCTGCGGGCCGCCCTGGACCGGATGGGCCTGGACGGGGTCGACCCGGTGTGGTTGGGGCTGCCGGACAGCGGGCTCGCCGAGCACGAGGACGCCCTGGTCTCGGTGTTGCGGGAGCTGATGGCCGACAGCGACCTCTGCCTGTTCCCCTGGCACGACGACCCGCACCCGGACCACCGGGCCGCGGGGCGGGCGGCGGCGGCCGCCGCGCCGGTGGGGGCCCACCGGTGGTCCTACCCGATCTGGTTGTGGCACTGGCGCGCACCCGAGGACCGGTCGATCCCGTGGGACCGGGCGCTGCTCCACCCGTTGTCCTCGGATGACCGCGCCGCCAGGGGCGCCGCCATCGCCGAGTTCACGTCCCAGCTCAAACCAGGGCCGCGCGGCGAGGACCCGATCCTGGACGAGGACATGCTCAGCCACCTCGACCGCGACGGTGAGGTGCTCTTCCGCGAACCCCGGGGCGACACGGCTCCCCAGGGCCGTTTCGTCGAGCTGTACGAGCGGCGGGCGGACCCGTGGGACGGGAACTGCTGGTACGAACGACGGCGCCGGGCGGTGCTCCTCTCGGCGTTGCCGCGCGAGCGTTACGGGCACGCGGTGGAACCCGCCTGCGGACCCGGCCACCTGACCCGCGCCCTGGCGGGGCGGTGCGACCGGGTGGACGCCTTCGACGCCGTTCCGGCGGCCGTCCGCGCCGCCCGCCGCGCCACCTCCGACCTGCCGGGGGTGCGGGTCCGGGACGGCAGGCTGCCGGCGGGCCTGCCCGCCGGCCCGGTGGACCTGGTGGTGCTCAGCGAGATCCTCTACTACCTCGACGACCAGGACCTGACGGCCACCCTGGACGGGGCCGTCACCGTCCTGCGCCCCGGCGGGCACCTCCTCGCCGCGCACTGGTTGCCGTGGGCGCCCGAGGCCCCGAGGAGCGGGTGGGACGCCCACCGGCGCCTGGTGTCCCGCCCCGAACTCCGGTGCCTGGTGGCGCACGAGGACGAGGAGTTCGTGACGCACGTGCTGGAGCGGCGGTGATCGGCGCGGTCGGGGTCGTCGTTCCGGCCAGGGACGAGGCGAAGCTCGTCGGGGCGTGCCTGCGGTCGGTGCTGCGGTCGGTGCGAGCGCTCCCGCCGGGTGTGGAGTCGGCGGTGTGCGTGGTGGCCGACCGGTGCGCCGACCCCACCGAGGTGGTGGCTCGCCACGCCCTGGCCGGCCACCGCCGGGTGGTCGTGCTCGGCAACGACGCGGAGCTGACGATCGGGGAGGTTCGCGACCTGGGGGTGGACAGCGTGCGGACCCTGTTGTCGGCGCACCCGGCCGAGCGCACGCTCCTGCTGCACACGGACGCCGACACCGTCGTCACCCCGAGGTGGGCCTCGGAACACCTGGCCCGGTGCGCGGAGGGCGCGCACGCGGTGGCTGGCGCGGCCCGGCTGTCCAGTCCCCCGACCTCGCGGCTGGCGCGCATCCGCTACCGGGACGTGCTGGAGCGGGCCCGTCGACCGGAGGGCCACGGCAACGTGTACGGCGCGAACCTCGGGGTGCGGGCGGACGCCTTCGAGGCGGTCGGTGGGTTCGGCGCGGTGGCGCACGGCGAGGACCACGGCCTCTGGCGACGGCTGGACGCCGGGGGTTTCCGCGTCCGCTACGACTCGGCCGCGACCGTGATCACCAGTGGTCGGGTGGTCGGGCGGGCGCCGTCGGGGCTGGCCGCGTTGCTGGCCTCACTCGCCGTCGAGTGAGGCCAGCGCGGGACCGGGCGCGGTGCTCGGGACAGGCGGGTGCCACCCGCTGATCCCCCGGGTCCGCGGGTGGTCAACGGGCTGACGGGCGGAGCGGTGGCGAGGTGGCGGGTCAGAGGTCGAGGTCGCGCAGGTAGTCGGCGAACTTCTCCAGGCCGTCGACGTTGCGGGGGCCGCTGATGCCCTCGTTGTAGTCGAGGACGAAGAACCGGTCGTTGACCACGGCGGGCAGGTCGGTGGTGGCGGGGAAGGACCGCAGGAAGTCGATCTTCTCCTCGGCGGGCTGGTCGCCGTAGTCGAGGATGATCACGACCTCCGGTTCGGCCTCCACCACGGACTCCCACCCGACGGTGCTCCAGCGGGCGTCGACGTCCTCGAAGATGTTGCGCCCGCCGGCGATGCGGATGATGTCGTTCGGCGGCACCTGGTTCCCGGCGGTCATGGGTTCGGCGGTCCCCGAGTCGTAGAGGAAGACCGGCACCCCCTCGCCCTCGGGCACGTTCTCCTCCACCGCCTCGACCCGGCTCCGCAACTCGGCGACGACCTCGTCGGCGCGGTCCCGCACCCCGAAGATCGCGCCCAGCCGCTCCAGGTCGGTGAAGAGCCCGTCGAACGGGCTGACCCGCTCCGGGTGGCCCGGGTAGTTGTAGCAGCTCTCGGTGTGCATGAAGCTCTGGATGCCCAACCCGTCGAGGATCTCCGGGGTGATGCCGCGCTCGTCGCTGAACCCCGAGTTCCAGCCGGCCACCACCAGGTCGGCACGGGCGTCGGCGACGAGTTCCCGGTTGAGCAGGTCGTCGCTGAGGAACTCGACGGCCGCGTAGTCCTCGGCGAAGGGGGACTCCTCGACGGGCGGGTTGGCCGGCGGCATGACGTAGCCGTGGACGTGGTCGGTCAGGCCGAGGACGAACAGCTTGTCGGCGCTGCCGGCCTCGTAGGCGACGGCGCGTTCCGGTAACCGGTACTCGACCTGTTCGCCGCACCGGGGGACCGTGACGGTGCCGCCGCCGGTCGCGGTCTCCTCCACGGTGGCGCCGCAGGCGGCGGTGAGCACGGAGGCGGCGGTGATACCGAGGGCGGCCGTCCTGGTGCGGAGGCGACGGGTGCTGGTTCGGCGGGCGGGGGCGGTCACGGGGTGGTCCTTCCGGAGTCGTGGGTGGTGAGCGCGTACAGCAGCTGGGGGTCCCCCGTCACCGGGTGGGTGACGACGGTGGCCTCGACGCCGAAGACGTCGCGGACCAGCTCGGCGGTCAGGACCTCCGTCGGCGGACCGGCGGCCACCAGGCGGCCGTCCCGCAGGACACCGAGCCGGTCGCAGCTGGCCGAGGCGAGGTTGAGGTCGTGCAGCACGACGAGCACGGTGAGCCCGCTGCCGCGCAGCAGGGAGAGCAGCTGGATCTGGTGCCGCACGTCGAGGTGGTTGGTGGGTTCGTCGAGCACGAGGACGCTCGGCTCCTGCACGAGCGCCCTGGCGACGAGCACCCGTTGGCGTTCCCCTCCGGAGAGGGTGAGCACGCCTCGGTCTGCGAGGCGAGCGACGTCCATCCGCTCCATCGCCCACTCGCACAGGTCCCGTTCCCGGCGGCTGAGCGCCTGGTTGCCCGCGTTGTGGGGGGTGCGGCCGAGCGCGACGAGTTCGCGGACGGTGAAGTCCAGGTCGACGGTGTTCTCCTGGGTGAGCGCCGCCAGCCGGCGGGCGCTGTCGCGCAGCGGGAGCGCGTGGAGGTCGTCGCCGCCGATCCGCACCGTGCCGGTGTGGGGTCGCAGTGCCCGGTACACGCAGCGCAACGCCGTCGACTTGCCGGAGCCGTTGGGCCCGACCAGCCCGACGACGCCCCCGCCGGGGACGTCCAGGCTCAGTTCGCGGAGCAGGGTGGTGCCGTTGGCGGTGACGGAGAGGCGGTCGAGGGTGAGTTCCACGGGTCAACGTCCTCCGAACAGGTAGCCGCGGCGCCGCATCAGGGTGAGCAGCACCGGGACGCCGACCAGGGCGGTGATGACGCCCAACGGCAGCTCGCGGGGGGCCACCAGGGTCCTGGCGAGCAGGTCCGCCCACACCATGAGGACGGCGCCGACGAGGGGGGCGATGACGAGGACCCTGCCGTGGCTGGCGCCGACGACGATCCGCGTCAGGTGGGGGATCACCAGTCCGACGAAGCCGATGGCCCCGCTGACGGCGACCATCGCGCCGGTGACCACCGAGGTGAGGACGAACAGGCCGACGCGGAGCCGGTGGGTGTCGATGCCGAGGC
Source organism: Actinoalloteichus caeruleus (assembly GCF_049311605.1). NCBI lineage: Bacteria > Bacillati > Actinomycetota > Actinomycetes > Pseudonocardiales > Pseudonocardiaceae > Actinoalloteichus > Actinoalloteichus caeruleus. The sequence continues at coordinate 2,585,030 of NZ_CP186005.1, read as the reverse complement.
TCACGGCGGTCTCGTCCCCGAGCGAGAGCACGTCGAGGCGTCGGGCGTTCCTGACGAGGACGACGACCGCGACCAGGACGGCGACCGCGACCAGGGGGAGGGTGCTCCAGGTCGCGGCCCCGAAGCTGCCCATCGTCCAGTAGAGCACCATGCTGGTCGCCTCCCCGCTGGGCGCGAGGTAGATGAGCAGGCTCATCACGGCCTGGAACCCGAAGGACAGGGCCACCCCGGTCAGCACCAGGCGCAGCGGGGTCACCCCGGCGCGCGAGCGGGCGGCCAGGTAGACGAGGGCGGAGGCGCCGAGGGCGCCGAGGAACGCGCCGGCGGAGACCGCGTGGACACCGAGCACGGCCAGGCCGCCGAACACCGAGACGCTGACGGCGCCGACGGAGGCCCCGGAGGAGACGCCGAGGATGAAGGGGTCGGCGAGGGCGTTGCGGACCATCGCCTGGATGGCGACGCCGACGAGGCTCAGGCCGGCTCCGACGACCACGGCGAGCAGCACCCGGGGGGTGCGGACCTGCCAGACGATCTGCTGGACGGTGACCTCGCTGGCGGGGATGGTGCCGCCGGTGAGGGCTGCCCAGAGGTGCCGGGCGGTGTCAGCGGGCGAGATGACGCTCGGGCCCAGGCCGATGGCCAGCACCACGGAGCCGGCGAGGAGCACGAGGAGTCCGACGACGCCGACGGCCAGCCCGGTCCAGCTCGGGGCGGGACGTGGTGGCGGGTGCTGGCCCTCCGTCCGCTCCGGGGCGTCGTCGTGGGCCGGGAGACGGTCCTTCGGCGTGTTGGTCGTGGAGGTCACCCGCGCTCCAATAGATTTGATTTCCGTTTTCATTAAGCTAGCACGGGTGATCCCGGCTCCACAGTGACCGGCGCCACTCCGCTGCCTCGACCTCGGGATCGTCGTCGGGCTGGAGCGGCGGTCGCGTCGTTGGGGATGCGCCGTCGTCACGCCGGACCTCGCCCCGGTCCGCACTCGACGCCCAGGGCCCGAGCCCCACGGCGGGCCGTCCGGCCGTTGCACCGCGAACGACGTGGGGGACCGGCGTTCCCGCTGGCATCACCGCGCACCCCATCCCCCGCGCCGGCGACCGACCGGGCGATGGCGCGGATCGTCCTCGATGGACGGGGGGCCGAGCGAGGAGAACGCGGGCCGGCCCCGCCGGGAGGAGCGGCCGCCGACCCGACGGGCGGAACACGGGAGCCCGTCCGGGTCCGCGTGGGATCCGCCGGAGTCGAACGACACACCCTTCCCCCGCCGGGGGCCACCACCCCAGTCGGCGGGCTCAGCGGTCGGACTCAGCGGTCGACGGAACGGCGCGAGTAGCCGCGCGCTCCCGGAGCGCAGGCCGCCAGGGCCGGCGCGAGGAAGCACACCACCGCGCACACCGCCAGGGTCGTCGACACCCCGCCCGCCGCCACGGCCGGGGTGATCAGCGCCAGGCCGACCGGGGCCAGACCGTAGGAGAACAGGAAGTCCACGGAGGAGACCCGGGCCAGCAGTCGGGGTTCGACCTCGCGCTGGATGGCGGTGAACCACAGGACGTTGAACAGCTCGATGCCCACCCCCGCGAGGACGTAGGCGAGGACCACCGCCGCCGGCGGCGCCTCCAGCATCATCGCCAGCGGCGCGAAGCCGTAGAGACCCAGCCCGAACAGGGAGGCCCACCCCGGCGACCGGGGCCGCCACCTGGCGACGACGACCGCGAATCCCAGGGCTCCCAGCGTGTAGCCGGTGGTGGCGGCGACCAGCACGAACTCGCCGTCGTAGTGGTCGCGGCTGACCAGGGGCAGGATCACGCCGGTCGCGGAGTAACCCGTGGCGATCACCGCCGAGAGCGCGGCGAGCCCGGCCAGGAACCACGGGTGCCGCCGCGCCTCCCGCAGGCCGTCGAGGAACTCACCCACGACGGAGGCGGACCTCCCCGCCTCCGCTCGGGCCGGGGGCGCGGAGGCGCCGGCGGGCGGCAGCAGCGCGGCCCCCAACCACATCAGCGCGGTGCCCAGGATGAGGGCCGACGTGTCCAGGAGGACCGCCAGCATCGCGGTCAGCCCCGGGGCGGCGAGGGTGGTGCCGCGCACAGCCAGGCTCATCGCCGCGTTCGCCCGCTGCCGGCGTTCCTCGACGACGACCTCGGCCGTCAGCGCCTGGTAGGCGGGCCGGCAGGCGCCCTGGCCGCAACCGACGACGGCGGCCGCGATCGCGGTGACCGTGGTCGACCACCCGAGGCCCACCACGACCAGGGGCGTGGCGGCGGTCGCGGCCAACCCGGACCAGAGCACGGTGGCGCGACGGGAATGCCGGTCGGCGAGCACACCGCCCACGGGGACGGCGGCGAGGAATCCGACCGTTCGGGCGGCCAGGACCACGCCAAGCTGCCCGACGCCGAGCGTGCCGTCCACGACGGCGAACCCCAGGAGGAACGGCAGGGCCCAGGTGGCAAGGCCGGACAGTGTCGCGCCACACCAGAGCCGGAGGAAGGCGGGGTCCCGGCGGAGCGGGCGGCCCTGGTCGGGCGGCGGCGTGGGGTGTTCGGCCACGGGGGCGACCATCGGTCTGCTCCTCGACTGTTGCGCGGTCGACGTGCGGCGCGGTCGGACCGAGGGCCCTGGACTCGTACCGGGTCGCCTCCCGGCGACGTTCCGGCGCTCGCGGGGACCACCAGCATACTGAAAACGATTATCGCTATCTGGGGCGGGCTTCCGCCCCGCGCCAACACCACCGATGACGTCACCCGACGGGGGACCCCGGAGCGGCACCCGGGGCAGGGCCTCACCCTCCCTCCGCGGTGGCCACCGGCCGGCAACCAACCGGCGCACCGACGGTGGCGAGCGGTCAGGACGAGGAGGAGAGCGCCGAGATTCGGAAAACGGGGTGCGCGCCCCTCGAACGGGAGCGAGGATCCCGGGGTGGATCCTCCTCGCGGCCCACCGGCCGGGCACTCCGGATGGACGAACGCCGCACCGCTCCCCCAGCTCAGGAACGGACGCACAACCGCCGCGCGAGCCCGTCCAACATCGCCAGCACCTCGGCCCGCGCCTCCACGTCGTCACCGCCGAGAGCGCGGTCGATGACGTGGTCGATCGGTGCCACCGGACGGCTCCGGCCCCACTCGCGGATGTTGGCCGAGGGCGCGACGAGCGTCCGCCTCCGGTCGGCCGGGTCCACGGTGGTCTCCAGCACCCCTTCGGCCCGGAACCGCGCCACCGCGCCCGAGACCTGGCTCTGGAGGAACCCGGTGCGCTCGGTGATGTCACCGATGGAACTGCCCGGGTGCTCGATCACGTCGAGCAGGATGGTGCGGGCACTGGCCGGCAGTCCGTGGAAGCCGCCCTCGGGAATGGCGTCCTCACCCAGTTTCATCAGCCTGCGCCCGAGTAGGTAGAGCACGAACCCGTCCACGCGCTCACGCTACAACAGCCAACACTCATCACCGACGATGCATCACTTGTGATGTAACCTGTGCTGACCTTCCGACCGCCACCCACCACACGCGCGACCCGTCGCGCCCGACACGTGGAGACCGCGTGCTCATCGCGCTGCTCAGAGTCCACTTACGGCCCTACACCGGCCGACTCGGTCTACTCGTGCTGCTCCAGCTCGTCCAGACCGTCGCCACCCTCTACCTGCCCACGCTGAACGCCGACATCATCGACAACGGCGTCATCCCCGGTGACCAGGGCCGCATCCTCACCGTCGGCGCCGTCATGATCGGCGCCACCATGCTCCAGGTCGCCTGCGCGGCCGGAGCCGTCTACCTCGGCGCCCACACCGCGATGTCCGTGGGCCGCGACATCCGCGCCGCCGTGTTCCACCGGACGCAGTCCTTCTCCAACCGCGAACTCGGCGAGTTCGGCGCCCCCTCGTTGATCACCCGCACCACCAACGACGTCCAACAGGTCCAGATGCTGGTCCTGATGACCTGCACGCTGATGGTCACCGCCCCCATCATGTGCGTCGGCGGCATCGTGCTGGCCCTCAACCAGGACGTCCCGCTCTCCGGCCTGCTGGTGGCACTCGTACCGGCGCTCGGCCTGGTCGTCGTCGCCCTGGCCTCCCGGCTGCGCCCCCTCTTCCGCACGATGCAGGAGCGGATCGACGGCGTGAACCGGGTCCTGCGGGAACAGATCAACGGCCTCCAGGTCATCCGCGCCTTCGGCCGCGACGACCACGAACGGGACCGCTTCCGGACCGCCAACACCGCGCTCACCGACACCGCGCTGCGCATCGGCCGGCTGATCGCCGTGATGTTCCCGCTGGTGATGCTCGTCGTCAACCTCGCCACCGTCGCCGTGACCTGGTTCGGCGCCGGCCGGATCGACAGCGGCGCCATGCAGGTCGGCGCGCTGGTGGCGTTCCTCAGCTACCTCATGCAGATCCTGATGGCGGTCATGATGGCGACCTTCATGTTCATGATGGTGCCGCGCGCCGAGGTCTGCGCCGACCGCATCCAGGAGGTGCTGACCACCGAGGGCACCGTACGACCGCCCGAGGACCCGGTGCGGGAGCTCCCGGGAACCGGCGGCCTGGAACTGCGGGACGTCGAGTTCCGCTATCCCGGGGCCGAGGACCCGGTGCTCCGCGAAATCAGCTTCCTCGCCAGCCCCGGGCAGACGACGGCCGTGATCGGCAGCACCGGGAGCGGCAAGAGCACCCTGCTGAGCCTCGTCCCACGCCTGGCCGACGTCAGCGGCGGCGCGGTGCTCGTCGACGACACCGACGTCCGCGACCTGGACCCGGCGCTGCTGGCCCGCACCGTCTCCGTGGTCCCCCAACGCCCCTACCTGTTCTCCGGGACCATCGCCAGCAACCTCCGGTACGGCAACCCGGACGCCACCGACGAGGAACTGTGGCGGGCGCTGGAGATCGCGCAGGCCGCCGACTTCGTGCGCTCCCGGCCCGAAGGGCTGGAGGCACCGGTCTCCCAGGGCGGGACGAACGTCTCCGGAGGACAACGACAACGCCTGGCCATCGCCAGGGCCGTGGTCCAACGCCCCGCCGTGTACCTGTTCGACGACTCCTTCTCCGCCCTCGACTACGCCACCGACGCCAGGGTCCGGGCCGCGCTCGCCCAGGAGACCAGCGACCGGACCGTCGTCATCGTCGCCCAGCGGGTCAGCACCATCCGCGACGCCGACAAGATCCTCGTGCTGGAGGCCGGCCGCGTCGTCGGCTCGGGAACGCACACGGAACTGATGGCGGACAACGACGTCTACCGGGAGATCGTCCTCTCCCAGCTGACCGAGGAGGAGGCCGCGTGAGCGCCCGAACCACCAGCGAGGACCGGCCCGCACCCCAGAGCGCCGGCCGGCCCCCCAACGAGAAGTCCAGCGACTTCCTCGGCTCCGGGCGGCGGGTGCTCGGACTGCTGACCCGTGAGCGCACCGCGATGGTCGTGGTCCTCGTGCTGGCCCTGGCCAGCGTGGCGCTCAGCGTCGCGGGACCCCGCATCCTCGGCTACGCCACCGACCTCGTGGTCGACGGCGCCTTCGGACCCGACGCCACCGGAATCGACTTCGGCGCCCTCGGCACCGTCCTGCTGTGGGTGCTGGCCGTGTACGTGGCGTCGGCGGGCTTCGGGATCGTCCAGGGCCGGCTCACCAACGGCGCCGTCCAGCGCACCGCCGGCCGGCTGCGCCGCGACGCCCAGGCCAAACTCGCGCGACTGCCGCTGCGGCACTTCAACGGCCAGTCCCGGGGCGAGGTCCTCAGCCGGGTCACCAACGACATCGACAACGTCGCCCAGTCCCTCCAGCAGGTGCTCTCCCAGGTCATCGTCTCCCTGCTGACCCTGGTGGCGGTGCTGGCGATGATGTTCTCCATCTCCTGGCTGCTCGCGCTGATCGCCCTCCTCAGCATCCCGGCGGCGGTGCTGGTGACCGCCCTCATCGGCAAGCGGGCCCAGCCCGAGTTCGCCGAACAGTGGAAGAGCACCGGTGACCTCAACGGCCACGTCGAGGAGATGTACACCGGGCACGCGCTGGTGCGGGCCTTCGGCCGCCAGCGGGAGGCCGCCGAGGTCTTCGGCGAGCGCAACGAACGACTCTTCCGGTCGAGCTTCCGCGCCCAGTTCATCTCCGGCCTCATCCAGCCGAGCATGATGTTCGTGTCGAACCTGAACTACGTGCTGGTGGCGGTCGTCGGCGGCCTGCGGGTCACCTCAGGCCAGCTCACCATCGGCGACGTGCAGGCCTTCGTGCAGTACTCCCGCCAGTTCACCCAGCCGCTCACCCAGGTCGCGAGCATGGCCAACCTGGTGCAGTCCGGGGTGGCCTCCGCGGAACGGGTCTTCGACTTCCTCGACGCCGAGGAGGAGGAACCGGACCCCGCCGAGCCACACCGGCTGCCGACCGTGCGGGGCCGCGTCGAGTTCGAGCACGTCTCCTTCCGCTACGACCCGGAGAAGCCGCTGATCGAGGACCTGTCGCTCGTCGCCGAACCCGGGCAGACGGTGGCGATCGTCGGCCCAACCGGGGCCGGCAAGAGCACCCTGGTGAACCTGCTGATGCGCTTCTACGAGGTCACCGGCGGCCGGATCACCCTCGACGGGGTCGACACCGCCACGATGACGCGGGCCGACGTGCGGGCCACCACCGGGATGGTCCTCCAGGACACCTGGCTGTTCGGCGGCACGATCGCCGAGAACATCGCCTACGGCGCGAAGGACGCCACCCGGGAACAGGTCATCGCGGCGGCGAAGGCCGCCCACGTCGACCACTTCGCCCGCACCCTCCCCGAGGGCTACGACACCGTCATCGACGAGGAGGGCGGCGGGGTCAGCGCCGGCGAGAAGCAGCTGATCACCATCGCCAGGGCCTTCCTGGCCAACCCGTCGATCCTCGTCCTCGACGAGGCGACCAGCTCGGTGGACACCCGCACCGAGGTGCTCATCCAGCGGGCGATGGCCGAGCTGCGCAGCGGCCGGACCGCCTTCGTCATCGCCCACCGCCTCTCCACCATCCGGGACGCCGACCGGATCGTGGTGATGGAGGAGGGCGCCATCGTCGAACAGGGCACCCACGACGAACTCCTCGCGGCGGGCGGCGCCTACGCCCGCCTCTACGCCGCGCAGTTCGAGCAGCCCGTCGTCGAGACCGGCTGAACCGGAGGCCCCGGCGTTCCGGGCCTGGTGCGGCGCACCAGGCCCGGAACGGTTTCCGCCCTCTCGAAACCGCGTCGACATCTCGGGCGCATCGCTCTTTCCGGCGGCGTTCGCGCCATCTCCTTGACCCCCCACCGCCGGTTTCGGTGGGATCGTCCGGTGCGAACACAGGTTGTGTACAAGATCACCTACCCCAACGGCAAGATCTACGTGGGTTCCGACGTGACCGGCACGGTGACCTACTTCGGAAGCGTCAACGACGAACTCGTGGCCGCCGACCACACACCGGAGCAGTTGCGCGATTTCACCGTGCGCAAGCAGGTCCTGTGGGAGTCGCCGACGGCGGAACCTACCGAGGTCCGGGCGCGGGAACGCCAGTACATCGAAACGCTCCAGTCGAACAACCCCGACATCGGCTACAACCGCACCCCGAAGTTCCAGGGATGAGGGCGGACCAAAGGCCGCCGGGGCCCGCCCCGAACCGCTGACGACGGGGCGCCGGCGCCCCGTCGACCCGCTCCCGACCGGCACCGCACCGGGAAACCCGGGCTTCCCGGTGCCCGCCACACCAGGAACGAACGGGGATGTCGGAGTCGCCCCGCGATTCCGGCGGAACGCCGGCCTCCGACCCCGCACGGCTGGGTCGGCAGGGCCGGCAAGGTGGTGCCGTCACCACCACCAACCCGGTGGAAAGCGATCAGGACGTCTACTCCCGCACGCAGACCTGCGGGCCGAGCGATCGGAACCCCTCGTCACAGGGCGAGGAGTCGCCCCACACCGCCACGGTCAGCGGGATGATGAGCACCAGCAGGACGAGCGCCGGAACGCACCACAGCCACGTCCAACGGCGGAGGCAGGACCGCCGCTGGCAGTTGGGCGGCTCGAACAGGGTCATGCTGCCGCACGGGCAGATGACCCTCCTGCTCAACACCGGCACGAGGTGGGGGGAGCCTGGTCGGGAGAAATGCGGAGAGTTGCCACACCCGGACATGGGGGCTGGTGCCATGCGGCCATGCCAGGACTGTAGGAGTGCCAGCTCGAATCACGCTCACGCAGCACAGAGTTCACCCTTTGGGGCTAGCAGCAGTCGGTGAACGTGCCCACCCGAACGGCGGCTGGTCGACGACGGGGCCCGATGCGTGAACTCGGCAGCCCCCCGGAAGCAGCCAACATCACGAGCAGTCCCGCATGCGCGGGGAGACCGGCTGTCCGCACCGGCCGCCCCTGTGGACGAGGGAACCGCCCCGAGTGCGCGGGGAGGACGTCGAGGTGGTGGACCCGAACCAGCTTGGGCTCGGAACAGCCCCGCGTGCGCGGGGAGGACCCTGCGGGACCCGTTCGAGCGTGAGTCGGTGCGGGAACAGCCCCGCGTGCGCGGGGAGGACGGGTGATCCGTCCACCAGGTACCCCGAGAGGAACGGAACAGCCCCGCGTGCGCGGGGAGGACGACCGTGATGGTCTGACGGGCTCTGCACCCCTGCGAACAGCCCCGCGTGCGCGGGGAGGACATGGTGTCGTGAGTTTCCGTCATGACCGTGCCCGGAACAGCCCCGCGTGCGCGGGGAGGACACTTCCTGACCTGCGGCGTTAGGAGCGCCCACACCGATTCTCATTCACTTTGTTCCGTCACCATACGGGATGCTCCGGTTCCCGGAGCGCCGCCGAACCGTCTCGACGAACCGGACGCGCCTCGCAGGAGCACTCGTCATTGTCCGCATTACCCCCTCCTCTCCCCTGCCTCCAACCCCGGGCGGACCCGTCTGCCGAAGACGGAGCACTGACGCCCATCCACCACTATGACCTTGACCTCAAGCGATGTGGAACTCCTAGCGTTGTGGCATGACTACTGGTTCGCCACTGGAAGGCCTGTCGGAGAAGGCCGAGGACCGAGTTCTCTGGCTCGGCACCGTGACCCCCAGCAACCGGCCAGCACTCCGCCCCGTCTGGTTCGTCTACCTGGAGGAGAAACTCGTCGTCTTCAGTGAGCCGCACGCCGCCAAGGTGCGCCACCTGCTCGCGAATCCGGAGGTCGTGATGACCTTCCACTCGGACCCCAGCGCCGGGCACGTCCGTGTCGTCTCCGGCCGGGCCGAGGTGAGCCTCGACGGCCCGCCTCCGTCCTCGATCCCGGAATTCCTGGGCAAGTACGAACACCTCTACCCCGCCACTGGCTACACCCGTCACACCTTCGACGCAGCGCTCAGCGCCCGCATCACCATCACGCCCACCCACTCCTGGGGTTGGTAGGTCAAACCGTGCGACCGGCGGGGTCGCCCAGGCAGGAACCGATCGCTCGCTAGGCGGCGTTGCTCGCGGCTGGGAGCTGGTGGCTGTGGGCGACACCGCCGCGACGGCCTCAGACGACGTCGAACTCGTTGCCCTCGGGGTCCCGCATGGCGGCGGTGTAGAGCCCCATGTGCGGCTCATCCTTGATCCGCAGCAGGGTGGCACCAGCTGTGACCAGCCGTTCGACGGCAGCCTTGACCCGCTGCGCGCGGACTTCCAGTGGGACGTCACGGCCACCACTGACCTTCAGATCGAGATGCCACCGGTTCTTGCCAACCTTCGGTTCGGGAACCTGCTGGAACCACACCCTCGGTCCGCGTCCAGTTGGGTCGACGATCGACTCCGGGACATCCCCGGCGCCTGCCGGTAGCTCTGGACTCGGGCACCCCCGTCGCCGCCCAGTACGCGCGCCAGGTGGCGTGCCCGGCAGGAGGGGGCTCGGGGACGTAGCCCAGGGCCTCGGCCCAGAACGTCACCATTCTCGGCGGATCGGAGCAGTCGATCGTCAGCTGCACCGTCATCTCCATGCGCGGAGCATCCCAGACCAGGCTGACAGGACACCGACTTCGCTGAGAGGTCCCAGGGGCGGCCAGGTCCCGGCGAAGGACGTCCGCTGCGATCGCGGCGCGCCCACGTCGTGCGTCGGCCCGCGATGTCGCCGCACGATCACCGCGCCCACATCCCACTCACGGCCGAGGTCTGGACCACCGCTGGAGGAGGCCGGACCTCCCGGACGTTGACCACGGCTCGGACCGGCGTTCTCCGGAGCGTGCGGCCCTGGGTTCGGCCAGGGACCTTCGATCGGGGGCCATCCGCGAGGTTTCACCCCACGGCCAGGTCATCACCCCTTCTCCCCGGTCTCGTCGTGCTGGTACCCACTCCTGGAGGGCGGGGGACCGTGGCGCACGACCGGGGTCCGTTCCGTCTCCAGTGGGGAGCGCGGTCGTGTGGTGCGAACTCCGCCGAGTGGCGGGCTGGTGAACGGTTCACCGGCGGGCCGCCGCCCGCCCTGCCACCAGCGGCTTCCGGGTGCTCGCGGCTGGTGCTTCCCATCCCCCTCCTCACGCGGCGAACGAGCCGGGCGCCGGTCGGCGCTTCCGCCCACGTGGGCGGTGCCGGTGCCGGGCCCCACCGCCCGGCCAGGCGGCGGGCGTCGTGCCAGCAACGGACCGGCCCGAGGAGGACGGTGTCCGATGTGGATTGAAAACCCGGATTTGGGCGTCCTGCACCGGCTTCGCGACCGGACGACGACCCGCGTCGCGGTGTGGTGCGGCAGGGTCTTCGACGCGGGCGAGGTTCGCGGGGTGCCGCACGGCACCGGCGGGAAACCCTGCGTCACCTGCTGGGAGCGGGAACTCCTGACCTGGATGAACCGTCGAGGTCCTGGAGAGGCGCCCTCACCAGAGGGATGAGCGACGATGTCGTCAACGTTCGGGGCCGGGCGCAGGGCTGGCACAGGCCACGCCGAAGCGGGGCAGCGAGCGTCTCCGTCCGCCCGCCCCGGCGTGGTCGTGCCCTGGGCGGCTACTGCTCGGCGCCGGTGTAGAAGGCGAAGGTGCGATCCGAGGTCTGCCGGGCGTGGTCGGGATCGGCCCCGGCCTCGACGTCGGCGTCCGCCCAGGCGGCGGCGGTGCGCCGCATGAACTCGACCCCTTCCTCGCTGGCTCCCACCTTGGCCATCTCCTCGGGGGTGGCACGCGGGTCGCCGGCGAGGTGCAGCGCGAGGGAGAGGACGGAACCGTCCCAGCCAACACCGGTGGCGCTGGGGCCGAACGTGTTCCAGAAGTCGCCGCCGGCCTGGACGTGCTCGACGCGGAGGACCGCTTGGTCGCCCTCCTCGCGCAGGCTCACCTCGACGAAACTGCCAGCACCGGAGTCCTCCCAGGTCACCCGCAGTCGCTCCCTCGGCACGCAGACCTCGATCGTGCCCTCGATGCCCCTGCCCTCCAGGCGGTACCTGCCTCCTTCGCGCAGGTCACCGCTGACCGGCTCGAACCAGCGCGGCAGCCGTTCGGGGTTGACGCAGGCGTCCCACAGGTCGGGCAGCGTGGTGTCGTAGGCGCGGGTGAGGATCACCGAGTTCATCTCGGTGCCCCGCTTGACCGCGCGGTGGGTCCGGTTGATGTGGTCGAGAAGGTCCATCGCCGCTCTCCCCCTGTCCGCCGCCCCGCTGCCGCGGGTACGGCCTCGTCGTCGCCGAGGCGTTCCACCGGGTCCCACAGCTGGCCCGCCTGCTCGGCCATCCCCTCAGGGAGTACCCAACCGCGTCGCTCTCAGCAGGACGATGAGCGGCGGCGGACGCCGGCTCATCACCTGGCTCCAGGACCCGCGCACACATTACGGCAGCGAGTTATATAAGTAAAACCTGAACTATGCCCACCTCCCCCTTCGTCCCAGCCCGTGACCGAGCGGCGCCATACGGGCGACCCTCGTGGGGGCGCACCTACCACGACCAGCGGGTGGCCGAGACCTCGGCGAACCCGAACGACACCCGGGGCACCACGCCGTAGATCCCGTACTCGGGTTCGCCGAGCAGGTCGGGGTCGGTCACGCCCCCGTCGTCAGCGACGGCGAGCCGCCACCCGAACCTCCCGGCCAGCGCGTCGCCGACCCGACGAAGCCCCCTGACCTCCCGAACCCGCTCCGCCCGCCCCTCCAGCACCAGCTCCAGCTCGTCAGAGCTGACGATCACACTGACCTGGGGGTTCACTGCGAGGTTCCTCCCCTTCCGGGAGCCCGGCCGGAGCGTGACGAACAGGGCGCCGTCGACCCAGACCGCGAAGACGGGCACGGCGTGCGGCCGACCGTCGGGCCGGGTGGTCGCCAACCACACCGTGGAGGCCGCCGCCAGCCGCCGCTCCGCCTCGGACCAGGGCGTCAGCGGCGCCTGGGCGTCGAACGGGCTGGCATCAGAGGGGCCGAACAGGGGTTCGGTCCGCGAGGGAGGTCCGCCGCCCTCCTCCCACGAGACGAGGTCGGCGGCATCATCGGCGGGAATGTCCGTTTCCATGCCGTCGCACTCTAGACCACAGAGTTCCCTCAAGGAACTTAGCTGGGTATGATGGGCGCATGCAGCGGACCCGTTTCGGCGACATGCCCTGCTCGATCGCACGGACCTGGAACGTCATCGGTGAGCCGTGGTCGCCACTGATCCTGCGCGACATCTACGTCGGCGTACGACGGTTCGACGACCTCCAGGCGTCCTTGGGCATCTCACGCAAGGTGCTCGCCGAACGCCTCGCCTGGCTCGTCGACCAGCAGGTCCTCGACCGCCACCCGTACACGAACAGGCCCACGCGCCACGAGTACGTGCTCACCCCTCGGGGCGCCGAACTCTGCGACGCGCTCCTCGTGCTGGCCGGGTGGGGCGACCGGTGGTTGGCCGGCGAGGACGGCCCTCCCGCGCTGTTCCGACACCGGAGCTGTGGCGAGGCGAGCAACGTGACGCTGCACTGTTCCCACTGCGACCAGCCAATGACCGCTGCCGACGTCGACGTGCTCGACGGCCCCGGAGCACCGGCACGGGAGGAGACACCGTGACAACCCCAGCACGCGCCACCCTCATCGGGCGGGACGCGCCACCCGGCTCCACACCGATCCCCTGGGAGGAGGCGCGCGACAGGTTCGCCACTGCCAGCACCTACTGGTGGAGCACGGCCAGCGGCGACCACCCCACCCTGCGCCCGGTGCTGTCCGTGTGGGTCGACGGCGCGCCGCACGTCTCGACCAGCCCCGCCACCCGTAAGAGCCGCCCCCTCGACACGAACCCGACGACCACGCTGGCCTGTCAGACCGACATCGCGGACACCGTCGTCGAGGGCACGACGAGCCGCGTCACCGACCGGGCCACGCTGCACGCGGTCGCCACCGCCTACGCCACCAAGTACGGCTGGTCCCCGAGCGTCCTGGGGGACGCGCTCGGTGGCGAGGAGGGGGCGCCGACCGCCGGCCAGCCGCCGTACGAGGTCTACCGGATCACGCCCCGCCGGGCCTACGCCTTCGGCACCGACGAGGACCACGGGGCCCGCTCCACCCGCTGGGTCTTCCCCGACCACTCCTGAGCCGACCCGCTGGGCGACCTACCGCGCCGGGGCGGGGCCGAACCCCCGCCCCGGTCGGCTCACCGTGCTACCCGGTGGTGGCACGCTGGGCTCCCGAAGGAGGCGGAGCTTGGCCGGCGGGTCAGGCCCCGCGCTCGTCCCGAGGCAGCTGGTAGGTCAGGTGGGTGGCGTTCGGCGTCACCGTGACCGCCGACTGCGACAGCAGGACGCGCTGGTCGATGTGGGCGAAGAGTGGCGTGCCCGAGCCCATCAACACCGGGGACAGGTGGATGCGGAGCTCGTCGACGAGGTTGAGCGCGAGCGCCTGAGCGCAGACGTCCCCGCCACCCATGATCACGGTCTCCCGGTCGCCGGCGACCTCCCGGGCGGCCGCGACGGCCGCTGCCACGCCCTCGGTCACGAAGGTGAAACCGGTCTGGTGGCGCGGGTTCGCCGGGGGCTCGTGGGTCACCACGAAGTTTGGGGGAGCCTGGGACTGGTCCTGCTCGTAGCCGTAGCCGAGGTCGTCCTTCCAGCCGGCGGCACCGTCGATCACGTCGAACGTCCGCCGACCCATCACGACGGCCCCGGTCGCCCTGAACGCGGCATCCAACAGCGCGGAGTCCTCCGGCGAGGGTTCCTCCGGCATGACCCAGCGATGGATCGGCTCACCGCCCTCCCCCAGGCCCTGGTCCGGACCGGCGTTCGGGCCGGTGACGAAACCGTCCAACGACATGGAGATGTCCACGACGACCTTGCTCACGAATGTCCTTCCTCAGTGGGTGGATCGGGGAGAACGAAACAGGACAACAGGGACTTGACGTCCGCGTGCGGACCGCTGACCACGGCGAGCTGCCGGCGCTCGGCGTCCTCGACCGCAAGGGAGCCGAACGTCAGGTCCGACAGGACGACCGGCGTGGCCGCCACGCGCGCGGCGGGCGGACGCGACGCGGGGGTAGCCCGGGCGATCTGGAACACGCCCTCCTCGATCTGCGTGTCGAACACGTCCTCGCCCATCTCCAGCCGCACCGCGACCGCGCGTTCGCCGGCCAGGGACGCGTCGAAGGTGGTGCGCAGCGCCAACGCGAAGGAGGAAGGACTGAGGACCTGGGCGGCGAGGTCCACCGGAGTGTGCGCGGCCCACCGCCCGAGGGCGATCAGCACCGGCTCGAGCGCGCGCCCCCAGGCAGTGAGTTCGTAGACCGCGACCGGCGTGGGTGGCGGGAGGCGCCGCCGGACCACCACCCCGACCTCGGCCAGCTCCCGTAGCCGGGTGCCCAGGATGTTCGTGCTCACGCCGGGCAGCGCGGCGGCGAGATCCGAGTACCGCCGTGGCCCGAACACCAACTCCCGCACGACCGGGAGCGCCCACCGCTCCCCCACCGCGTCCAGCGCCCGGGTGATCCCGCACGCGTCCCCGTACGTCCGCATGCTGGCACCATACAACTCCGCACTTGTTTTTCGAGAGCAGTGGTTCCGGGCATGTCGCTACCCATCCCCCATGACCCCGGAACGGATGACGTCCGGTCAGGCCGGCTTACGCCAGCGCGAACGGCACCACCGCCGGCCACCACCGGCGACAGCACCCCCGGGAACCAAACCCACCCAACGAGGCCCCTAGAGGACCGGGACCGGCGAACGGGCGGAGTTGGCGGTGGGGAACAGCCCCACATGCGCGGGGAGGACTGCACATCCGGCCCTGCGAGGTGAGGCCCCAGACGGAACAGCCCCGCGTGCGCGGGGAGGACCGTTCCCACTCCATTAGGTGCCAGACAGCCGGGGGAGCAGCCCCGCGTGCGCGGGGAGGACGTCTCCTTGCGGCAGGGCCTGACCTCTGTCATCGGAACAGCCCCGCGTGCGCGGGGAGGACACTTCCTGACCTGCGATGTTAGGAGCACTCCCGGGGTTTTCATTCACTTTTCTGGCCACGGCCGTACCGCCTCCTCCTGCTGGCGGTGCTCCAGCCCGCGCGCTGCTTCGGCGCGGAGCGCTTCCGCTGCGCGGGCCTCAGCATGAGTTGGACCCCCTCGTGATCCACCGGTGTCCACTCGTGGCCGTGCACCTCGAAGGCCAACCCCTGCTCGGTGTCCGTGTTGTAGACCATGATCGCTCGGCCGGTCTTCACCATCTCCTGGACGCGTCCCCACAACAGTGTGCGCACCCGAGCCGTGATGCCGCCGACGAAGACACCGGGGGAGATCTCCAGCAACCAGCGAGTGAGGTGGCCGCGCAAGCCCACCGGGCAGGCTGTCACCACGACCACGGTCACGACGTCTCCCGACCTGGTCGATGCCGTCGTCGTACTCGTCGTCCTGCCCGTAGGAGACCCCGGCCCGCACGTCCGGCCCGTCCTCGTTCCACAACATGACCACGTCGGGGAGTTGGAGGTCAGTGGCGTCCCCGAGCTGTCCGTCCGCCGGGTCGTGCAGCAGGGTGACGATGTCGCGGACACAGGTCCGGAGCAACTGGCCGTCCTTCAAGCGGTCCCGCACCGA
Organism: Actinoalloteichus caeruleus; assembly: GCF_049311605.1. NCBI lineage: Bacteria > Bacillati > Actinomycetota > Actinomycetes > Pseudonocardiales > Pseudonocardiaceae > Actinoalloteichus > Actinoalloteichus caeruleus. Next base: position 2,569,103 of record NZ_CP186005.1, on the reverse strand, counting down.
TCGACGGGTCACCGCGCCGATGTCATCGGGGTCGGTGGCCGCCACCTCGAAGGCGACGGGGATCGTGACCTCCGCCTTGTAGAGGTCGGCGATGTCGTAGACGAACGACCGCCGGTTACCGCTGTGGACGAAACCGAGTCCAGGAGCCAGTCCCAGCGACACGATGACCGCATGGACCACCCCGTAGAGGCTGGTGTGCGCGGCGGAGAGCGCCTGGTTGATCGGACTCCCGCCCGCGAAGTCGTGCGGGTCGTACTCCCTCCCGTCCCAGTCGATGCCGGTGCGGGCGGCGTACTCGCGGTACAGGCGACGGACCCGTGCCCCCTCCCGTCCTCGCAACTGCTGCATGGTCGAGGCGCTGACGTCCTCTCCGGGAAACCGCATCCCGTACATCCGGCGCGCGACCGACAGCCGTGACGTGCGATTGCTGACCAGCGCCGCCTGCCGTTCGAGGAGCCGGGAGGAATCCGTCAACGTCCGGCCGTGCGCGTAGTAGCGCACGCCGTGCTCCCCCACCCACACCACTGGTGATCCGCTCTCCGCGAGCAGGTTCACCGCGTGGTGGCTGATCGTGGTGCCGGGACCGAGCATGAGGACGCTCAGGGTCGCCGCCGGGATGTGGAAGGTCCCACGCTCGTCGCGGGAGGTGATGGCGTTGGCGTCGCGGTGGACGACGCAGTGTTCGAGGTAGACGAAGGTGAGCCGGTCCGTGGCTCGCACCAGGTGCGAGATGGGGACCGGCCTCGCCCCGGGGATTTCCGTCACGTCGGCCTGACCCGGGCCAGGGTGAGCAGACCGCACCCGTAGCCCTTGGCGGACCCGACACCGTGGGTCAGCGTCCGGCGGAACACGCCGGGGTCGGCGACCCGCAACCTGCCCTCGTAGGTGGCGAGGGTGAGGGTGACCGTGGTTCCCTGGCGGGCGAACCTGCGACGGTCCCGGCCCCGCACCGTCACGTCGGGCTCGTTCTCCACGGCTGGCGGGATGCTGAAACCCAGTCGTTCGACTCGTCCCAGCAACCAATCGGTCTGCTGCGTCACGGTGAGGTGCCCGTAGCGTTTCGTGTCCACATCCGACGTCCTGCGAACGCTCCGGGTCGGGTTCGCGGTGAGGCGGAAGGCCCATTCCTGGCCTGCGGCGAGCTGGTCGAGAAGTGGGCCGTAGGGACGGGTGTCCCAGGTGCTGGTGGCGGGCCACCCGGTCTCCTCCACCAGGTGGGTGAGGTCGGGCCGGTGCGGGCTGACGATGTACAGCAGGGTCTGGTTCGGGGTCTGGTCGAGACGCCAGAGGACCCTGCCGTCCTCGGTCGGCTCGCGGTGCGCGGCGGGAAAGGCTTTCATCACGGCACCGTGCAGGCGGTGCGGTGATGCCAACAGGTGACGCGTGGCCCGCCGTGCAGGGTTCAACTCGAAACGGGTGAGGTGCATCAGGACGGGCTCCCGAGCAGTTCCATGGGGTCGTGTGGGTGTTCGTCCGGTGGTGGACGGTGGTCGGGGTTCGGGATGGTGACCGTGTCCCGGTGGACGCTGCGCCAGGAGTACTGGCGGTGCCGGGGGTCGAAGCTGATCGGGACATCCCGCACGACGTCGCTCCCGGGTGTGTCGGGTGGGCAGTCGAGGACGACGTCCACCGTCACCTCCCGGTCGTGGGCGCGCTTCCTTCGGACGGCCGGGGAGGCGAGCCACGGAACGGTGGCCAGCGCCGTCCTGATGTCGCCGTCGATGACGGCCTCCACGAGACGGCCGGCGGGCGGGCAGGAGCGGCGGCCCAGGAACAGGGGTGCGGCCGGCCTGCGCAGCGCGGCACGCACCCTGTCCAGCAGTTCCGCGTCACCCTCCACGGCGACGCAGAACACCGCGTCGGCCAGGTAGAAGCGGGTGGACAGCGGCATGGTCTGTGACCCGTCTGGGCTGCGGGCAGTCTGGAAGTCGCGTTCCAGTTGGCCTTCCTGATCGACCCTGACCCCCACCCTGAGGTGGGTGAACGCTCCGAGGTCGTCGGCGCGGCGGACCCCGCAGGCGGAGGCCAGCAGTCCGATGACCCCGCTGCGGCTGGGTGCGAGGTCGGTGTTGCGGCGGGTGAACCGGCTGCTGGTCCCCCAGGACTGGAGCGGTGCGGCGAACCGCAGGACGAGGGCGGTCACGGGGCGAGCCGCTCGGCGACCAGCTGCCCGGCCCCCTTCACTGCGACGTCGAGGCTGACCCGCTTACCGATCTCGGCCAACGGCTCGACGCGCTCACCGACGCCGAAGCTCCACGCCCGCAGGGGTGTCTCGTCGAAGGCCGCGTGGATTTCGGTGGCGTGGGTGGCGATGCGACGGATCGAGCCGCTGATCCGCCCGCCCTGCTCCCGGGCGGTCACCGCCTCCTCGAAAGCACCGACGAGGTTGATGGGCTGCGTCTCGCGGGCGACGACGAGCACGGCGTCGGGCAGGGTGCGGTTGGCGAAGGTGTTCTGCTTGCCGGTGGGCATGCTGGAGACGAAGGCACGGACGAACGCCTCGACCGCCCGGCGGGTGGCCTCGACGTCCCCCAGGTTCTCCTGGAGCTGGTCCACGTCGATCGTCGCGTAGCGGTACAGCGTGGAGGAGTTGAACTCGATGGTGCCGATCATGCCGGCCCCGGCGTCCTCCTCTTCGACCGCCTTCTTGTGGTCGTCGACGGCTGTGTAGTAGTCGTACTCGTTGGTGACCCCGTGGACGCTGAGGGCGTGCGCGACCTGGGTGGCGGCCTCGACGTTGAGATCGGGGAGGTTCGCGACCATCCTGCCGAACAGGGCCACATCCACGGAGTGGGACCGGTCGGCGCGGGCCTTGGCCTCGGACTTGTCGATCTTGGTTTTACCGTCGCCGGCCTCCCGCGCCGCCTCCACCGCGAGGTCGGCGAGGTTGGTGATCTGCGCGCGGGAGAGGAAGACCAGGAACTCGGCCTCGTCCGGGGTACCCTCCGGGGCCTTCCGCGGTGCCTTCAGCTTGAAACCGGCGGCCTCCAGCACGGACTTGGCGAGTTCCTGGGCGCGGTCGGCGTGTTCGGGGGAGCGTTCGCCGATGGTCTGTGCGACCAGTTCGACGATCCGCTTGGTGCGGACCCCCAGGTTCTCCTTGTCGAGCAGGGCCTCGAAGGCGACCCGGGTGGCGCGCTTCCACGCCTGGCTGGACACCCGGGCGCGCCGGACACCCCCGTACATGGCGGTCTTCGGGGTTCCGGTGTCGTCGCGGTTGATGTTGCTCGGCGGAACGGTCTGGATGACGTGCAGGTCGATGATGGTGCGGCTCACGAAGCGTCCTCTGTCTTCTCGTTGTCGCTCGGCGGAGTGGTGTCGGATTCGGTGTTGGGCGCCCGGTGGAACTGACGACCCCAGTCCCGCCGGATGCGTTCGGGGGCGTCCTCGAAGCGTTGCCAGCGGAACAGCTGGTCGGCGAGCAGGCCGTAGTCGAGGGGGATCTCGGCCCCTCTCAGCAGCTTGACCAGGCCCCGCAGGTGGATGAGGAGTTCGTCGAGGTCGGTGCTGGTGACGAGCGTCGCGAACCTGCGGGCCGCCGGGTCGGTGGGCGAGATCTCCGCCTGGGGGTGCAGGGCCCGCGCCGCCCGGCCGACCCCCCAACCGGGTACGCACGCGTGTTTGCGCAGCGATTGCTGGTGCACCGCGAAGAGCGTCATCGCGTGGTGGGCTGCGGTTTCCCGCGCGCTGGGTTGGTCACTGTGCCAGCCCTGCGTCATGAAGGGGGCGTAGGTGAGGTCCAGGATGTCGGGCATCACGCCTGGCGGTGTGTCCACGGCACGGCGCAGTCTCGCCAGACCGGCGACAGCGTGTGACCTGTCCTTGATGTACTCCTGTTGGAGCCGACCCGACTGCTCGTTCACCCACTTCCGCAGCGGGGTGGGATCACTGTGGTTTCCTGTCATTCTTCGTCCTTCTCGGGCGGTTGCGCGGGGGATGCCATGGGCAGTGCTCGGTGCAACGCGAAGGTGAACCAGCGTTCGGCGACCGGGATGGTCATCCACTTGCCCTTGACGAGCCGGCCGGTCCACCCTGCGGGGGGTGCCTCGGCGATGAGGCGGCTGCCCACCGCCCGCATCTCCGCTCGGGCCGCGACGTGCCACTGCTCCTTGACATCAATCGGGTCATCCCCGGGGAGTCGAGCGGCGAGCCAGCGGCGGAACGCCGGGTCCAGCGCGGCGTAGGCGAGTTCGAGGGCGGAATCCTTCGGCCCCAGTCGGTTGTTGACGTTGGGCTCCTCGCGGGAACCGCAGGCCTTCGCGAGGTTCAGCGCGAGGTCGCCCACGGCGTAGGCGGCCTTCTCCGCGTCGCGGACGCAGCCGAGCACGACCTCCTTCAGGTGGGCCAGTTCTCGGTCGAGCAGCGCCGCGTGCAGTGAGATGGCGTCGTCGACGATCTCGGCCGTCGTGGAGCTCTGGCTGCCATAGGTCATACCGGTGGTGTGCAGGCGAAGCGGATAATCGCGGGGCAGCCGTCGGTCACTCGTCAGTCTGGCTATCTGGTCGAGCACGCCGGGGGCCAGGCGGTCGGAGGCCTCCGACCGCTGATTGCTGGTGACCGTCTGCGGCAGCATCGCGGTCAGCCCGCGCCAGATCACCCGTTCCGGGCTGTGCTCCAAGGGCATGTACACCGGGGTGCTGGACTTGAGCTTCTTCTCCTGGGTCTCGCTGCGCCGCCACGACGTGTGCGTCTCGTGCCGGTGCTGGTTCTGCGGCCCGAGTGGATCACCGTTGCAGACGAGGACCTTGGTCACGCGGTCCCCGGTTCCGACCAGGCGGATGCGCCGGCTCTGCCACGTGTAGAGGTCGACGGGGCCGGTGGGCTCCCGCTCCTTCCCGAGTGGGCCGCGCTGGCCGTGCTCCCAGGCTGGTAGGTCGTTCTCCCGGGTGGGGAGCACCAGGTTGAGCAGCAGGGTGCGCCAGAGGGTGTCCCCTTCCGGGGCCACTCCCCCGAGTCGTCCGCTCCACCCGGTGCCGATCGGGTAGCCCTTACCGTTCTTGACCCGGCTGTCGCCGACGGCGCCGGACTTGATGCCGGACGGGTCGAAGGCGTGGCAGTGGACCAACCAGCGCGCGGCCTCCGCCGGGGAGAGCGTGAGGTCCCGCTCGAGCCTCGTACTGAAGAAGGGGTGTCCGTTGGGGACGTCGGCGACGATCCTGTTGAGTTCGAACACCTCGTCCTTGGCGGTGCGAAGTGTCGCCACCTGCATGAACGGTTCCACGGGGTGGAAGAGGTCGAAGCGGGAACGGTGCCGCTCCAGGTAGTCCTTGATCTGGTCCTGCGGGACGCCCTCGTCCCACAACCGCTTCCAGCCGTCGTCGTCCAGGCCCCGACCGAAGGCCCGATGGCACACCGCGAGCAGGAGGCGGAGGTGGGCGAACTGCTGGGTCGGGATGTCCCCGACCAGGCCAGCGAGAGTCTCGGACTGGGTGAGGGTGTCGAGCAAGGACTTCTCCGTCACCTCGCCGTCGAGGTCACGCACGAGCAGCCAGGGCCGCTCCACGAGGTCGTAGGGGTCAGGCAGGCTCATGCATCAGTCCTCGTCGCCGGTCGTAGGTGAGGATGTGGTCGTGCAGTCGGGTTCGTCGTTCGGCATCGAGCGTCAGGACGAGTTGCCCGCTCAGCAGGGGATTGGCCTGGAAGCTGGCGAACCAGTTGTCCTCCAGTTCGTCGATGACCTCGTCGATCACGTCAGGGGTGCTGAGGGCGAGCGGCAGCCGCAGGGAACACGCCGCGACGACCCGGGCCTGGTCCCACGGGACCTTCGAGTCCAACGGCAGCTGTTTCCCCCCTCCCGGGACCCAGGGCAGGGTGCGCAGCCCACCGCCAGCGTCCCGTTCGACGACGAGGACTTCGAGCGAGGCGGCACCGTCCCGGACCTGTGCGGCTCCGCGTGCGGTGTCCTCCGAGGCATCACCGACTCCGGCCTTCAGCCAGCCGGTGAGGGCACCGGTCTCGGACGGCGCGCCCAGCCGATAGTTCTTCGCGTTCGCGGCGCGCCGGTTGGCCGTCTCCTCGGCGGCCTGGGCGGCGGCGGTCATCGCCGGTTGCCAGGAGTTGGGGCCGAGGGTGGTGTCGCCGTACCCGGCCTGCACGAGCGGCGCGATGTCGTGGGGTAGGGCGATCTCGTCGCGGTCGATCATGAGGGCGGCGGCCCGCAGCAAAAGGTGTTCCCCGTACACGCGCCGCGAGCCCGGGTGTGCCCGTGCTGGCTCGGCCGCCCAGTCCTCCACTCCCACGATGGCACAACGGGGGCTGCTGACCGCCGTCGGGCGGGACCGGGTGTGGCGGTGAAGGCGTCCCATCCGCTGGAGCAGCAGGTCCACTGGCGCCAGGTCGGTGACCATCAGGTCGAAGTCGACGTCCAGCGACTGCTCGACGACCTGGGAGGCGACCACGATGTGCAGCGGTGGACGGTCGGGGGCGGACTCTGGTGGTCCGAAGCGCCGCAGGAGCCCCCGGTCGATCTCCGCCCGGTCGCAGGCCAGGAACCGGGAGTGCGCGATGGTGACGGCGTCCTCGCCGAACTCCTCGCTGAGCCGCCGGGCCGTCTCCTGCACTCGACCGACGGTGTTGTGCACGACGACCGCGCAGCCACCGTCGGCCAGTTTCGCGCGCAGGTAGGTGACAAGGGTGTCCTGGCCGTCGTCCAGCCTGTCGAGGGCGACCCGGGTCCGCTCCGGGGGTAACGGCAGCACCGTCGGAGGTGGACCACCGCTCACCGACACCACGGGGTAGCCGGGGTGCCCGGCGGGAACGCAGGAGGCGTCGCCACCTCGACCGGTGTCGTAGGCGTGGAGCAGTTCCGCGCGGCGGTGGTCGGGCAGCGTGGCGGAGAGCAGCACGACCGGGACCCGGTACGCCCCTAACCATTCGAGGACGCGGTGGAGGTACTGGGACATGTACACGTCGTAGGCGTGCACCTCGTCGACGACGACGACCTTGCCCGCGAGGGAGAGGTGCCGCAGCATGACGTGCCGGCTTTTGAGGGCGGCGAAGAGCAGCTGGTCGATGGTGCCGACGACGAACGGCGCGAGCCCGGACTTCTTGCGCCCGCTCAGCCACCAGTGCGCGACCACGGGGTCCTCGCAGTCGTCCTGCGAGCGCCGGGACGATCCGCGCCGCTCCACGTCGTCCCCCATCGAGGCGAACCGGCCGCGTCGGACGAGCCCCGAGTAGGTGTCGTTCAGGTGCGCCTTGCCGTGGGCCAGGCTCACCGACGCCCTGTCGGGGATGCCGTCGAGCCTGTGCAACCAGGTGTGGACCCGGCCGAACATCGCGTCGGTGGTCGCCTGGGTCGGCAGCGCCACGATGACGCCGTCGGCGCCGGCCCGGTGCGCCATCACCTCCGCCACCAGCAGCGCGGCCTCGGTCTTCCCCGAACCCATCGGTGCCTCGATGATGAGGAGCCCTGGCCCGGGTTGCTCCACCGCCGCGCGGACGGCGGCGATCTGGACGTCGCGGGGGCGGTCACGCTCGAACCGGCGCCGCAGGAGCCCCGCGACATCCCCGTCGAACGGAACGGCCCGCCACCGGGGCGACAGGTTCAGCTTCGACCACGCCTCCGCCACCCGGCGTTCCGTCACCGTGTCGTCAGGCCCCGGCGCCCGGTCAAGCGCACCGACGGGGTAGAGCGGGAAGAGTTCGGAGTTGGAGGCGATCCAGTCGGCGACGATGACCAGGGCGGTCAGCAGGGCGAGCGCGGGCCGGCTGAACCGGACACCACGGAAGTGGACCAGTGCTTGCGGCCCACCCAGGTGGTCCAGCGACCACCCGAGGATGTGGTCACGCACCTCCTGCCACCGGCGATCACCGAGGAGGTATTCCAGCCCGTCCAGGCGGTGCAGCGCCGTGTCGTCCGGCGGGAGGCCGTGGTGGCTCCCGACGACCGAGGCCAGTTCGTGCGCCGCGCCCAGGAAGTCGAAGCCGAGCTCCTCCTCAAGCCACTCCCGCACCACCCGCTGGCCGGCGACGGCGTGGTTGGCTCTAGGCCGCTCGGGGTCCGCCTTGATGCCACGCCGTACGGTCAGTCCCCGACTCGCCATGTGGTTCGCCAGCTCGGGAACCTGGCAGGCGAAGGCCGGGCTGCACTTCAGGAGGTCGTGGACGGAGGCGAGCCACACGGTGAGGGTCTCGACGTCCTCACGGCCACCAGGGAACTCGGCGGCGAGCCGGTCCACTACAGCCGGTGACAGCCACTCACGAACGAGCAGCCGAGCCACCCCAGCGGAATCGGCGAGGTGTTGGTGCAAGGGAAGCCAATGCGTGAGCTCCCCGCTTGGGTCACGCTCAGACTTCGCCCAGACAGCCGTCCAGGCTACTTCGATCGGGGACAACCACACCCTCCAGTCAGGTCAGCACTGAACTAATACCGAAAACCCGTGACGTCGTTCCGGAAAACCAGGAACCTCACCCGTTCGGCCGAATATCGACCACTCGACACCCTGAGATCCAGGCCAGGTGACACCTTGGCCAGCAACGACGGACACCCCTGCCTCGATGGAAAATCACCAGCGCACGACTGGGAAAGTTAGGTTCCGGGTAACCGCCCGGAACCCCACGACCCGAGCGGTTTCCTAGCACCGAGCACCGACAGGAAACGAGGACTGCGGAGATTGGCCAGTGAGCCAACAACGACGGGAGCCCCCGACGGAGAATTGCCGCGACAACCGTTCCGAGACGGCCAGTTACCCCGCAGGCGCTTTCCCGGCTTCCCACTTCGGGGCTAGCCAACTCCGGGACCTCACAGCAGCGAGTGATCGATCGCCGCAGTTCGGCAGCGGTCCGTGTGGGGGCTGGCCGCACCTCGGTGACGAGCAGCCGCGTCCCCGCGTCCGTGGACCAGCTGGCCGGCTCCAGTGCTGTGCGCCCTGCGTTGCCCGTCAGCTCCACATCCGACACTCGACCCACCGAGGGTCCAGCTCATGGACGAGCCCGACCGGGCAAGCTCCTGGGCGGAGGAGGGCAGCGTCCCCAACGGTATGTCCAGCGCGAGGACCGGAACAGCCCCGCGTGCGCGGGGAGGACTCGATGAGGCGGTACTTCGACAGGACCGCCGCGGGAACAGCCCCGCGTGCGCAAGGAGGGCGACAGCATGGGCACCAGCACTGCCGGTGGCTACGGAACAGCCCCGCGTGCGCGGGGAGGACGTCGTCCGGGTCCAGGTCACCGAGGTAGTCCAGGGAACAGCCCCGCGTGCGCGGGGAGGACGTCGTCCGGGTCCAGGTCACCGAGGTAGTCCAGGGAACAGCCCCGCGTGCGCGGGGAGGACGGCGATCGCCAGCAGGCGGGACCGATCAGGTTCGGAACAGCCCCGCGTGCGCGGGGAGGACGCTGTGGGTAAAAGGTGGGGGGTCGGCCCATCGGAACAGCCCCGCGTGCGCGGGGAGGACCGCGGTGCCGCCGCCGAACACGAGGCCGGCGGAGGAACAGCCCCGCGTGCGCGGGGAGGACCGTCCTTGTGGTGGCCTCCGGTGCCCCCGAGGGGGGAACAGCCCCGCGTGCGCGGGGAGGACCTGCTGCCCCGCGAAGCGGCGGCCCTCTCAGGCGGAACAGCCCCGCGTGCGCGGGGAGGACACTTCTTGACCTGCGGGTTTACCGCGACCCGGCCCGGTTTTCATTCACTTTTTCTGGCATCTCCACCTCGGGAACCTCACACGGGATCGGCACGGCGGCCGGCGGCCAGCTCCCCGGAGGCGGGGTCGGTGTTCGCTACCTCCCGAACAAGCCTAGCGACACCTCACCCAGGTTCCCACGTTCGCCCGCGATGCCTCAAGGGCACGGGCGGCGGACAGCCCTCCGCGCCTGACGGGCGGCGGCCTTCCCTCCCTCAGCGGTGGCGGAACTGGGGGGCGCGCTTCTCGCTGAAGGCGGCCATGCCCTCCTTCTGGTCCTCGGTGGCGAAGGTGGAGTGGAAGACGCGGCGTTCGAAGAGCAGGCCCTCGGCGAGGCCGGTCTCGAAGGCCTGGTTGACGACCTCCTTGGCCATCGCGACCGCCGGGGCGGAGAAGCCGGCGATGCGGGTGGCGGCGGTGAGCGCCTCTTCCCGCAGGGTCGCGGTGGGGACCACCCGGGACACCAGTCCGGAGCGGTCGGCCTCCTCGGCGTCCATCATGCGGCCGGTGAGGCACAGGTCCATCGCCTTGGCCTTCCCCACGGCCCGGGTCAGGCGTTGGGAGCCGCCCATGCCGGGGATGACGCCGAGGGTGATCTCGGGTTGGCCGAACTTGGCGTTGTCGGCGGCGATGAGCAGGTCGCACATCATGGCGAGTTCGCAGCCGCCGCCGAGGGCGTAGCCGGCGACGGCGGCGATCAGGGGGGTGCGGACGTCGGCGAGGGCGGTCCAGCCTGCGAGCCAGTCCTGGGCGTGGACCTCGCTGAAGGTGAGGTCGCGCATCTCCTTGATGTCGGCGCCGGCGGCGAAGACGGTGTCCGAACCGGTGATGATGATCGCGCCGACGTCGGGGTCGGCGTCCAGCCTGGCGGTGAGGTCGGTGATCTCCCGCATGGTCTGGAGGTTGAGCGCGTTCTTGGCCTTCGGGCGGTTCAGGGTGATGAGGGCGACGCGGTCGGCTGGCCGTTCCAGGGTGATGGTGTGGAGGTCGTTCACGGGGTTCCGTCCTGGTTGCGGGTGTCGTCGACGACGGGCTCGGCGGTGGCGGGCGTGCCTGGGTCGAGGGATCCGTCGCGGATGGCGGTGATGATGGCGGAGAAGTCCCGCGCCGGCCCGTCCTGGGCCACGAAGGCCGCGTAGAGTTCGGCGGCCCGCCGTCCGAGGGCGGTGGTGGTGCCGGTCTGTTCGGCGGCGGCCATGGCGAGGCCGAGGTCCTTGAGCATCAGGCCGCTGGCGAAGCCGCCCGCGTAGTCGCGGTTGGCCGGGCTCTTGGGCACCGGTCCGGGGACGGGGCAGTTGGTGGTGAGCGCCCAGCACTGGCCGGAGGCGGTGGAGGCGACATCGAAGAGGGCCTGGTTGGTCAGGCCCAGTTTCTCTCCGAGGGCGAAGGCCTCGCTGACTGCGATCATGGAGGCGCCGAGGATGAGGTTGTTGCAGACCTTCGCGGCCTGGCCGGCGCCGGATGTTCCGCAGTGGATGGCCCTGGCCCCCATCAGCCGGAGGTAGGGCTCGGCGGCGGTGAACGCGGTGTCCTCCCCGCCGACCATGAAGGTGAGGGTGGCGGCCTCCGCCCCGACGACTCCCCCGGAGACGGGGGCGTCGACGGCGGGGTGGCCGGCGACGAGGGCGAGTTCGGCGGCGGCACGGGCGTCGGCGACGTCGATGGTGGAGCAGTCGAGGAACAGCGCTCCGGGGGCGGCGAGGGGCAGCACCTCCTGGTAGCAGTCCAGGACGTGGCCGCCGCCCGGCAGCATGGTGATGACGACGTCGGCGTCGGCGACGGCGGCCCCGGGTTCCTCCACGGTGGTCACGCCGGCGGCGAAGACGCGGTCCCGTGCCATGGGCACGGGGTCGTAGCCGACGACCCGCTGTCCGGCCCTGGCGAGGTTGACGGCCATCGGGCCGCCCATGTTTCCGAGTCCGAGGAACGCGACGCTCATCGGGACCACACTCCTTCCAGCCTGGCTTCGTCGGAGTCGTCTGCGGTGAAGTAGGCGGCCACGGTGGCCTCGTCGACCTCGGCGAGGGTGGCCGGTGACCAGCGCGGGGAGCGGTCCTTGTCGATGATCTGGGCGCGCACGCCCTCGACGAGGTCGGCGGAGCGCAGGGCGGCCCGGGAGGTCCGGTACTCCTGGCGGAGGACGGCCTCCAGGTCGGGCAGGGTGGCGGCCGACCGGAGTGCCCGCAGGGTGACGGCGAGGGCCGTGGGTGACTTGGTGTCGAGGGTGGCGGCGGCCTCGGCGGCGGGGCCGCCGTGGTCGCGGAGCCGCCGGAGGATGTCTGTGACGGTGCCGGCGGCGTAGCAGTGGTCGATCCAGCCGGCGTCGGCGGCGAGTGCGCTGGCCGGTGCCGGGGTGGCGTGCGCCCGGATGGCCTCGGCGGCGGGTGCCTGGGTGAGGGCTTCGGTGAGGTCGGCGAGGCGGTCGCTGGGGACGTGGTGGTCGGCGAGTCCGCAGTGGAGGGCGTCGGCCGCGCTGACGGGTGCCCCGGTGAGGGCGAGGTGGGTGCCGAGTTGTCCGGGGGCGCGGGAGAGCAGGTAGGTGCCGCCGACGTCGGGGATGAAGCCGATGCCGACCTCGGGCATGGCGATGCGGGAGCGTTCGGTGACGACGCGGTGGCGGCCGTGGGCGGAGATGCCGACGCCGCCGCCCATGACGACGCCGTCCATCAGGGCGACGTAGGGCTTGGGGTAGCGGGCGATGCGGGCGTTGAGCCGGTACTCGTCGGCCCAGAAGTCGAGGGAGGCGGTGCCGCCGGCACGGGCGTCGTCGTGGATGGAGCGGATGTCGCCGCCGGCGCACAGCCCCCGGTCCCCGGCTCCGTCGACGAGCACGGTGCGCACGGTGTCGTCGTGCTCCCAGTCGTCGAGCGCGGCGTGGAGGGCGCGGACCATGTCGTGGGTGAGCGCGTTGAGGGCCTTCGGCCGGTTGAGGGTGAGTCGGCCGAGGTGGCCTCGCACGGTGCGGAGCACGTCGGTCATCAGGCGGCCTCCCGCAGCATCCAGCGGGAGACGATGACCCGCATGATCTCGTTGGTGCCCTCCAGGATCTGGTGGACCCGCAGGTCCCGCACGAGTTTCTCCATGCCGTACTCGGTGAGGTAGCCGTAGCCGCCGTGGAGTTGGAGGGCCTGGTTGGCGATGTCGAACCCGGCGTCGGTGCAGAAGCGCTTGGCCATCGCGCAAAGCGGGGTGGCGTCGGGTTCGCCGTGGTCGAGGGCGTCGGCGGCCCGCCACAGCAGGGTGCGGGCGGCTTCGAGTTCGGTGCGCATGTCGGCCAGGCGGAACTGGAGTGCCTGGGCGTCGGCGAGGCGGCCACCGAACGCGGAGCGTTCGGTGAGGTGGCGGACCGCTTTGGTGAGGGCGGCTTCTGCCCCGCCGAGGGAGCAGGCGGCGATGTTGAGCCGGCCGCCGTCGAGGGCGGACATGGCGATGCGGAACCCGCCGCCCTCGCCGCCGAGCAGGGCGTCGGCGGGCACTCGGGCGCCGTCGAGGATGACCTGCCGGGTGGGTTGGGCGTTCCACCCCATCTTGACCTCGTTGGGTCCGAAGGACAGGCCGGGGGTGTCGGGTTCGAGGAGGAACGCGGAGATCCCGGCGGCGCCGGGGCCGCCGGTTCTGGCGAGGACGACGTAGACACCGGAGGTGCCGGCGCCGGAGATGAACTGCTTGACGCCGTCGAGCACCCAGTGCTCGCCGTCGCGGCGGGCGCGGGTGGTGAGCGCGGCGGCGTCGGAGCCGGCGTCTGGTTCGGTGAGGCAGTAGCTGCCGAGGGTGTCCATGCGGCAGAGGGCGGGCAGGTGGCGGTGCCGCTGCTGGTCGGTCCCGTACTGGTCGATCATGCGGGCGACCATGTTGTGGATGGAGACGTAGCCGGCGATGGAGGGGCAGCCGGTGGCCAGTGCCTCGAAGATGAGGACGGCGTCGGTGCGGGTGAGGTCGGAGCCGCCGACGTCCTCCCGGACGCAGACCCCGCCGAGGCCGAGTTGGGCCGCGGTGCGGAGCACGTCGACGGGGAAGTGCTTGGTCTGGTCCCAGTGGACGGCGTGGGGTTCGAGGTGTTCGGTGGCGAAGTCGGCGACCGTCTCGCGGAGCGCGCGTTGTTCGTCGGTGAGTGGCATCGTCGGTCCTCAGTGCATGGTGGGGATGACGAAGGAGGCGCCTTCCTTGGCTCCGGAGGGCCAGCGGGAGGTGACGGTCTTGGTGCGGGTGTAGAAGCGGATGGAGTCGGGGCCGTGTTGGTTGAGGTCGCCGAATCCGGAGCGCTTCCAGCCGCCGAAGGTGTGGTAGGCGATGGGCACCGGGATGGGGACGTTGACGCCGACCATGCCGGTGTTGACGCGGGAGGTGAAGTCGCGGGCGGTGTCGCCGTCGCGGGTGAAGATGGCGACGCCGTTGCCGTACTGGTGTTCGCTGGGGAGCCGGAGGGCGTCCTCGTAGTCGGTGGCGCGGACGACGGAGAGGACGGGTCCGAAGATCTCCTCCTGGTGGATGCGCATCTCGGGGCGCACGTGGTCGAAGAGGCAGCCGCCGAGGTAGAAGCCGTTCTCGTGGTCGGGGACGGTGACGTCCCGGCCGTCGACGACGAGGGTGGCGCCTTCGCTGACCCCGAGGTCGACGTAGTCGCGAACCCGGGTGACGGCCTCGGCGGTGATGAGGGGTCCGAAGTCGGCGGTGTCGTCGAGTGCGGGGCCGACGCGGAGGGCGCGGACCCGGTCGGCGAGCCGTTCGACGAGGGCGTCGGCGGTGGCCTGACCGACGGGGACGGCGACGGAGACCGCCATGCAGCGTTCCCCCGCCGAGCCGTAGCCGGCGCCGACGAGCGCGTCGACGGCCTGGTCGAGGTCGGCGTCGGGCATGACCACGAGGTGGTTCTTGGCGCCGCCGAAGCACTGGGCGCGTTTTCCGTGGGCGGCGGCGGTGGCGTAGACGTACTCGGCGATGGCGGAGGATCCGACGAAGCCGACGGCCTGGATGGTGGGGTGGGTGAGCAGGGCGTCGACCGCTTCCTTGTCGCCGTTGACGACGTTGAACACGCCCGGCGGGAGCCCGGCCTCGATGAGGAGTTCAGCCAGGCGCAGGGGCACGGACGGGTCGCGTTCGGAGGGCTTGAGCACGAAGGCGTTGCCGCAGGCGATGGCGGGGGCGGCCTTCCACAGCGGGATCATGGCCGGGAAGTTGAACGGGGTGATGCCGGCGACGACGCCGAGTGGTTGGCGCATGGAGTAGACGTCGATGCCGGTCCCGGCGCTCTCGGTGTACTCGCCCTTGAGGAGGTGGGGGATGCCGACGGCGAACTCGACGACCTCGAGGCCTCGTTGGATGTCGCCGTGGGAGTCGGCGAGGGTCTTGCCGTGTTCGGTGGAGAGCAGGCGGGCGAGGTCGTCCTGTTCGGCGCGGACGAGTTCGAGGAAGCGCATCAGGACGCGGGCGCGGCGCTGCGGGTTCCAGCGGGCCCATTCCCGTTGCGCGGCTGCCGCGTCGGCGACGGTGGCGTGGACCTCGTCGGCGCTGGCCAGGGGGACGCGGGCCCGGACGGCGCCGGTGCTGGGGTCGTGGACGTCGGCGAAGCGACCGGAGGTGCCGGGGACGGTTTCTCCGGACCGGAAGTGGCGCAGTTCTGCGGTCACGCGGGTCACCTCTTCTTCCTGGCGCTGGATCACGAAGGGGTGACGGGGCGTGGGGCCTGGCTCCCGCCACCGGGGACTGGGTGGGGTTGCGGGGCCGGGCTACCGGCGGGCCGGCGGTGGGGTGCTGCGGCGGGCTGGTCGACGAGGGCTCCTCATGCGGTGCTCTCCCTCCTCGTGGACGAGCGGCGGCGGTCCGGTGGCCGGTGGTCCGGCGCCTGCCAGCGTCGCCGGCTTCCGCCCTCAGGCGGGGCCGGTGGTCCGCGACGTGGCGTCGTTGCCGGTCACGGGGGTGGGGACGTTCCGGGTCGCCCCGGTTCCTCCCACCTCACGAGCTCCGTGGACACCATATAGTAGGAAGTCAAAGTATGTCGATAGCCCGGTGAGACCAGGACGAGGGCGTGTCCGTTGTGGACCATGTGCGGTGTCCCGGCTCGGTCGGGTGCCCCCGCGCCGACCTTGGGCGCCACCAGCACACGACATCCCACCCGCACTCGGCTTCTCCCACGCCGTGAGATCGACGACCGCCCGCTCGCGCCGATCCCGACGGCCTGGGGGCACCGGGGCGAGGGTGGCCGCCGGGAGGGCGGGAGCGCTGGTGGCGGTGACGGGGACCGGTATGCCGCTGAAGACGATCAGGAAGGTGTAGCCGGCCGCGCGGCGAGCATCCGGGTGGTCGGCTCCTGCTCATCGGCCCGCCCGTGGTGCCGGACACCTTCCTCCTCGCGAACCCGCTGGTGACACCCACGGTCTCCGGCGGGACCAGAAGCACCGGATCTGCCCCGGACTGGCCGTGACCACGGCCAGTCCGGTTCGCGCTCCGGTCCCCCAACGGGCGGCTGGCGATGTTTCGGAGCCGCTGGGAGCGAGGGTCCTGGCCGACCGGGGCGGGCACGCCGATGGGCGCAGCCGTTCCAGCCAGACGGAGGAACCCGAGCACCGGCACCCTGACGCGGGTGACGGGGTCGGGAGCCCGCGTCCGGCTGGGGCACGCGGACCGGGGCGGGCCGCGCCCCGGTCCGGGCACGACCCGGGTCAGCCCAGGAGCGTCCCGGTCGCGGTGGTCACCAGTTCCTTGGCGTGCGGGACCAGGAAGAAGTGGTCACCGGGCAGGACCCGGACCGTGCATCCGGCCCCGGCCTGCGCGGTCCACTCCCCCAGCTCCTCCTCGGTGGCCCGGGGGTCGTCGTCGCCACCGAACACCGTCAACGGCACGTCCAACGGTGCCTGCTCGGCGTACCGGTAGTTCTCGTTGACGGCGAAGTCCGCGCGCAGCGTGGGGAGGAACAGTTCCAGCAGGGCGGGTTCGGTGAGGACCTCCTCGGGTGTGCCGCCGATGCGCCGCAGTTCGGGGACCAACTCCGCCGTGCTCAAGGTGTGCAGGACCCGCCGGGGGTTGCGGCGCTGCGGGGCGGTGCGACCGGACACCACCAGGTGCGCCGGTGGGGTCGCTCCCCTGGCGCGGAGCCGTCGGGTCAGTTCGAACACGACCAGCGCGCCCATGCTGTGCCCGTAGAGCGCGTAGCGGCCGGTGAACTCGTCGCCGATGTCGTCGAGCAGGTCGTCCAGCAGCGCGTCGAGGTCGTGGTGCGCGGTCTCGGCCATGCGTTCGGCCCGGCCGGGAGGCTGGAGCGGGCACACCTGGACCTCGGGGGGCGCCAGTCGACGCCACTCGGCGAAGGCGGCGGCGCCGGCGCCGGCGTGCGGGAAGCAGAACAGCCGGGGCGCGGCGCGGTCCGGAACCCCGAACGGCAACCAGCGGGAACCAGTCATCGTGTCTCCACCGTCAGGTACCCGGGCATGGGTTGCACCACCTCGAGGTCGGACTCGAACACCACGGAGTCGCCGTCGCGGGTGAGTTCGCGGAACCCGGCGAAGGCGTAGGTCACGTACATCATGCGGTTGCGGCCCGTCTCCACGAAATCCGCCCGCAGCCTGGCGCCGTCCTCCCCCGCCAGTCGCATGACGTGGTTGAGCAGCACGGTTCCCACGCCACGTGCCATCACGCGGCAGGACATCAGCATCATGCGGAGGTGCCAGACCTCGTCGCCGCGTTCGACGAGGGCCAGGCCGATCTTGCCGTAGTCGCCGTAGCGGTCGGTCAGCGCGGCGACGAGCAGCAGGTGGTCCTCGGAGCGGCGGAGCCGGTCGAGTTCCTCGTAGGAGTAGGTGCGGCCGGTGGAGTTCAGCTGGTTGGTGCGGACGGTGAGTTCCTCGGCGCGTTGGAGGTCGGCCTCCTCGGCGCGGGAGATGGTGAAGCGGAGGTCGAGGGTGGCCAGGAACTCCTCGCTGGTGCCCTGGTGGTCCTGTTCGGCCTGGTCGCGGACGGCGGCGCTCTGGTACATGGCGCGGCGGTGCCGGGACTCGTCGGTGACGAAACGGGGGTGGAACTCGTCGCGGCGCAGCACCTCGGTGATGTCGGCGGCGTCCACGGTGGTCACCTCGGGCAGCGCGAAGCGGACCTCCTCGCGTTCGAAGGGTTGGTCGTCGACGAAGGCGATGGCGTCCAGGCCGATGTTGAGGTCAGCGGCGATGCGTTCGATGGAGGAGGACTTGGGGTTCCAGGTGATCTTCGGGTGGAGGAAGTAGTGGTCCAGCCCTTCTGCTCGTAGTCGGTCCATGGCCAGGTCGGGGTCGTTGCGGCTGGCGATGGAGTGCAGGACGCCGAGCTGGTCGAGGCGGCGGAGTTCGGCGACGACCTCGGGGCGGACGGTGACCCGCTCGTCCTCGAGCAGGACGCCCTCCCAGACGGTGTCGTCCAGGTCCCACACGACGCACTTGATCCGCCCGGGGCGGGAGGTCGGTGCGGTGGTCGTGGCCTCGCCGGCGGTCGGGGTGCTGGTCACGGCGCTACCTCCCGGTGGGCGTGGTCGGCGATGGCGGTCTGCTGGAGTTCGGTGGAGCCCTCGATGATCTCCATGACCTTGGCGTCGCGGTAGAGCCGGGCGACCGGGGAGCGCGGTCCGCAGCCGAGGGCTCCGTGGATCTGGACGGCGTCGCTGGCGGCGCGGGCGGCGGCGGTGGCGGCGAAGTACTTGGCGACCCAGGTGGCGGTGATGACGCCGGGGTCGTCGGTGTCCCTGAGCCGCCCGGCCTCGGCGCACAGCAGGCGGGCGGCCCGCCGGTTGGTGATCATGTCGCTGAGCATGCGGCGGACGAGCTGGCGGTCGGCCAGGACGCCGTCCCCGGAGGGGCGGGTGGCGGTGAGGTCGGCGCAGGCTTCGAGGGCGGCCGAGATGATGCCGACGCTGCCGCTGGCGACGCTGAGCCGGCCGAGGTCCAGGGCGGAGGTCATCACGGTGGCGGCGGCCCAGCCGGGTGGGCCGAGCACGGCGTCGGGGCCGAGCCGGACGTCGTCGAAGCGGATCTCGGCGAGCATGCTGGCGCGGGTGCCGAGGACGCCCGAGAGGGGCGTGACGGTGACGCCGGGGGCGTCGGCGGGGACGAGGAACGCGGTCATCGCCTCCCCGGTGCCGGCGAAGACGAGGAGGAGTCGGGCCAGTTGCCCGCCGGTGATCCACTTCTTGTGCCCGGTGAGGACCCAGCCGTCGCCGTCGGGTTCGGCGCGGGTGGCGGCGACGGAGGTGTCGCTGCCTCCCTCCGGTTCGGTGAGGCAGAAGGCGGCGAGCGGCCGGCCGGCGGCGAGTCCGGGCAGCAGGCGGTCCCGCTGGCCCTGGTCGCCCCAGCGCCACACCGACCAGCTGACCATGCCGTGCACGGTGAGCAGGCTGCGCAGGGAGGAGCAGCCCCGGCCGATCTCCTCGTGGATCCGGGCGAGGGTGGCCGTGCTGGTGCCGGTGCCGCCGTGCTCCTCGGGGAGGAACGGGGCCCACAGGCCGAGTTCGGTGACGCGGCGCAGCAGGTCGTCGGGTACCCGTTCGTCCTCGTCGTACCGTTCCACCCTGGGGCGGATCTCGGTGTCGACGAAGTCGCGGACCAGGGTCGGGTCGGGTGCGGTCGGTGGCGCGGGTTCTCGGGTGTCGGCGGCGGTCACGGCTCAGCCCGCCGTGGCCTCGGTGCCGGTGCCGACCCTGTCGACCAGGGCGGCGATGGCGGTGACCGAGCTGAAGTTCTCCCGGCGGAGTTCGTCGTTGGGCACCCGGACGCCGAGTCGCTGCTCGACGAACATGACGAGTTCCATCGCGAACAGGGAGTTGACGAACCCCAGGGCGAAGATGTCCTGGTCGTCGTCGAGGGTGATCTGGGGGAAACGGCCGGTGATGAACTGGCGGACCTCGGCGCGGACGTCCTGGGCCATGGGTCTGGGTCCTCCTGGGGTGGCGGGTCAGGGGTTGGCCGGCGCGGCGGCGCCGTCGTAGGTGTAGAAGCCCCGGCCGGTCTTGCGGCCGTGGTGCCCGGCGTCGGTCATGCGTTTGAGCAGCGGGCAGGGCCGGTACTTGCTGTCGGCGAAGTGGTCGTGGAGGACCTCGACGCTGTGCAGGATGGTGTCGACCCCGATGAGGTCGGCGGTCTCCAGTGGTCCCATCGGGTGGCCGAAGCAGCTGCGGAACACCTCGTCGACGGTGGCGGCGTCGGCGACTCCCTCGTGGACGAGGAACGCGGCCTCGTTGACGGTGAGCATGAGGACGCGGTTGGAGACGAATCCGCAGGCGTCGTTGACGGGGATGGCCTTCTTGCCGATGGAGTCGAGCAGGGCCCGCACCGTGGCCAGTGCCTCGGCGGAGGTGTGTTCGCCGGGGATGATCTCGACGGCGGGTTTCATCGGCACCGGGTTCATGAAGTGCACGCCGACGAACCGCCGGGGCCGGCGGGTGAGCGAGGCGAGCCGGGTGATGGGGATGGCGGAGGTGTTGGCGACGAACACGGCGTCGGCGCGGACGGCCGCGTCCAGCCGGGGGTAGAGGTCCTTCTTGAGGTCCCAGCTCTCGGTGATGTTCTCGATGACGACCTCGGTGTCGGCGAGCGCGGCGAGGTCCTCGCTGGTGGTGATGCGCCCGAGGACCTCCTCGGCGTCGAGGTCGGGGCCGCCGAGGAAGCGGGACATCCGGCAGTCGCGGTCGATAATCTCCCTGGCCCTGGTGAGGGCGTGGGGATCGGAGTCGACGAGCACGACGGGGTGCCCGTGGCGTGCGAGGTTCTGCGCGACGCCGGCCCCCATGACTCCGGCGCCGACCACACCGACGTGGGTCACGGTTGGTCTCCTGTTCCTGCGGTTGCGGTGGCGGCGAGGGCGGTGGCCAGGCGCCGCACGGTCGGGTTGGCGATCAGCACGTCGGCCTTGGTGCCGCCGAAGCGCGCGCGGACGCGGGTCATGACCCGGACACCGGCGAGGGAGTGGCCGCCGAGGTCGAAGAAGTCGTCGTTGGCGCCGACGCGGTCGAGGCCGAGGACCTCGCACCAGATGGCGGCGAGGTGGGTTTCGTCGCCGGGGGTGGGTTCCTCGTAGGGGATGTCGAGTTCGGGGCGGGGGTGGCGGAGGGTGGGGGCCTTGTCGGCGCCCCGGGAGTCGGTGAGGTTGGTGATGCGTTCGTCGAGGGGGCCGCAGGAGACGACCAGGTGCGGGGCCCGGTCGAACAGGGACAGCGCCCGTTCGAACAGGTCGGTGCCCTCGGCCCGGTCGTGGGTGTAGTCGCGGATGGCCGGTGCCAGGGTGCGCGGGTCGACGCCGTCGGTGAGCCAGGTGTCCCAGTCGACGGTCTGCCAGCGTGCCGGGGTGGTGTCGGTGAGCGCGACGGACTGGGCGTCGAGGGCGGAGTTGGCGGCGGCGTAGGGGCCGTGGCCGAGCCCGCCGAGGAGGGTGGACATCGAGGAGACGGCGAGCCGGACGGGTGCCTCCCCTTCGTGGAGCAGGTCGTGCAGGACCCGTTGCCCGGTGACCTTGGAGTGGAAGTGTTCCTCGCAGGCGGCGCGGTCGAGGTCGACGACGGGCCCGTACCGGTCGGAGCGCATGGTGCCGGCGGCGTGGATGACGGCGTCGAGGGGGCCGAAGCGCTGGCGGGCGACGTCGAGCGCGGCGGCCATCGCCACCGGGTCGCCGGCGTCGGCGGCGAGGGCGAGCACGTCGGCGCCGAGGCCGGTGAGGCGACGCAGGGTGGTGATGTGCTGGGCGGTGCGGTCGCTGGCCGGGTCGTGGTGGGCGAGGTGCTCGTCCCACTGGTCCTCGGGGGGCAGCGGGGTGGTGGCGGTGAGGACGAGGCGGGTGTGGCGGGTGGTCACCAGGTGTTCGGCGAGGATCTGGCCGACGGCGCCGAGGCCGCCGGTGATGAGGACGGTGCCGCCCTCGGGGATGCGGCGTCCCCGGGCGGGTGGGGCGGGCAGCGGGAGCCGGTCGAAGTGGCGGACCCAGCGGTCGGTGCCTCGGAGGGCGACCGGTTCGACGAGGTCCACCCCGAGTTCGGTGAGGACGGCGGCGGCGAGTTCCCGCGTCCCGCCGAGCGCGGCCGCGCAGCCGGTGACGTCGACGTCGATGAGCCGGCAGTCGAGGTCGCCGACCTCCTGGGCGATGACGCGCAGCAGGCCGAGCAGGGTGGCCTGTTCGGGGGCGGTGAGGTCGTGGGTGGTGGCGTTGACGGCGCCGCCGGTGCACACCAGCAGGTCCACGTCGCCGGGGGCGGGGTGTTCGGAGAGGGCCTTGGCCAGGGCGCGGACCGAGTGGAACCCGCGGTCCTGGGCGGCGGCGAACCGGGCGGCGGGGTCCTCGGGGCGGGGCGCGGCGAGGCTGGCGGTGTGCAGGACGGCGCGGGGGCGGCCGTGTTCGCGCAGGAACGCGGCGGCGTCCGTCGGGGTGGCCACGGTGGCGGGGTCGACGAGGGCGACCTCGGCTCCGTCGGCGCGCAGCAGGGCGGCTGCTGCCGCGCCGACCTCGTCGTCGGCGACGACGAGCCACGGGCCGAGGGCGCGGGCGTGCCCGGGGTCGCGGACCGAGGGCAGGGGGACGCGGCGCCACGAGGGGTGGTTGATCCAGTCGGCGGGGTCGGGCAGACGGTGGCCGGGCAGTCCGGCGTCCTCGCGGGCGGCGGCCGCTCCCAACGCGGGGCGGGGGATGAAGTACTCCCGCCGTTCGAACGGGTAGGTGGGCAGGGGGACGCGGCGGACGGTGCGCCGGTGCAGGGCGGCCCAGTCGACGTCGGCCCCGTCGAGCCACTGGTCGGCGGCGGTGGTGAGGGTGTCTGGCCGCGTCGCTGGGGCGCCGCGCGACGAGGGGTGGGCGGTGCGGTGGCGGGTGGGGTCGTCGAGGGCGGCCACCGCGTCGGCGAGGTCGTCCGCGACGCACACCAGGCGGTGGCCGAAGCCGGCGCGGCTGAGCTGGAGGGTGTAGGCGACGTCGCCCAGGTCGGTGTCGGTGAGGGTGCCGTCGGCCAGGCGGTCCCGCAGGGCCAGCCGGGCGGCGGTCAGGGCCGTGGCGGTGCGGGCGGACAGGACGAGCACGTGCGGCCCGGGGAGGGGGTCGGCGGCGGGTCGGGGCGGTGCCTGTTCCAGGACGACGTGCGCGTTGGTCCCGCCCGCGCCGAAGGAGCTGACCCCGGCGCGGCGGGGGGTGTCGCCGGGGGTAGTCCAGGGCTGGTAGGTGGTGAGGACGCGGAACCGGTCGCGGGGCAGGGCGGTGTTGGGCTGCCGGAAGCCTCGGGTCGCGGGGAGTTGGGCCCGTTCCACGGCGGTGGCGGCCTTGATGAGCCCGGCCATGCCGGAGGCCCGGTCGAGGTGCCCGAGGTCGGGTTTGGTGGAGGACAGCACGCAGGGGGTGTCGCGGGCGGTGGGGAAGGCCCGGTCCAGCGCGGCCAGTTCGACGGAGTCCCCGAGCCGGGTGCCGGGGGCGTGGCACTCGACGTAGTCGATCTCGCCGGGGTCGACCCCGGCCACGGACATGGCGTCGCTGATCACGGTGGACTGGCCCTCGACGGAGGGGGCGACCAGGCCGGCCCGGGCGGAGCCGTCGTTGTTCACGGCGCTGCCGAGGATCACGGCGTGCACGTGGTCGCCGTCGGCGAGGGCGTCGGTGAGTCGTTTGAGGACGACGACGCCGACGCCGTTGCCCAGCACGGTGCCGTTGGCGTCGGCGTCGAGGCTGCGCACGATCCCGTCGGGGCTGGTGAGCGATCCCTCCTCGAACAGGTAGCCCTCGGGGACGGGTTCCTCGATGCGGGACGCCCCGGCCAGCGCGGTGTCGCACTCCTGCGTGAGCAGGCTCTGCACGGCGACGTGCACGGCGACCAGGGAGGTCGAGCAGGAGGACTGGACGGAGAACACGGGGCCGTCGAGGCCGAGCCGGTAGGAGACGACCATGCACAGCGAGTCGGGGGCGGTGCCCATCGCGTACTGGCCTCGGGTGATGGTGTCCATGACCTCGGGGCTGGCCAGGACGTGCCGCAGCCCGTAGAAGCTGTGGCCGACGCCGCCGAAGACCCCGACCCGGCCGGGGACCCGGTTGGGCTGGTAGCCGGCGGATTCCAGGGCCTCCCAGCAGCATTCGAGGAACAACCGGTGCTGGGGGTCGGTGGCCTCGGCCTCCCGGGCGCTGAACCCGAAGAAGGAGGCGTCGAAGAGCCCCGGGTCGTCCAGGGGGGCGCCGCGTCGCACGTACTGCGGGTTGGCGAGCATGGCGGGTGGGACGCGGGCGGCGGCGAGTTCCTCCTCGGTGATCTCCCGGATCGCCGTCGGGCCGCCGGTGAGGTTGCTCCACAGTTGTTCGACGGTGCCCGCGCCGGGGAAGCGGCCGGTCATGCCGACGATCGCGATCCGGGTGTCGTCCTCGGGCATGTCCACCTCGTTCATGCGTTCTTCCTCCGCTGCGCCGCGCGCAGACCGGCGCGCCGCCGTTGGCCTCGGTCGCCGCCGGTTTCGGTCACGGCCGGGCTCGGGGGCGCCTGGTCGGGTGCGATCAGTTGGGCCAGGGCGCCGACGGTCGGCGCCTGGTACAGGACGTGGGGGGCGAGGTCGTCGACGTCGAGGCGTCGGCGGATGTCGGCCAGCACCTTGATGCCGACCAGCGAGTTGCCGCCGAGGTCGAAGAAGCCGTCCTGGGCGCCGACGCGGTCCAGTCCGAGGGCCTCGGCCCACACCTCGGCGACGGCGGTCTCGACGTCGCCGGTGGGGGCGACGTAGGGGGTCACGAGGTCGGGGCGGGGGTGGCGGGGGCTCGGCTGGTCGGTGGGGCGGGGTCCGTTGACGGCGTCGACGGTGAACTGGGAGCTGGCGCGGACCAGGGTGGTGAAGTCCTGGGTGTTGACGACCGCGTGGGGTTGGTCGGTGGCCAGCGCGCGCAGCAGGGAGCGCCAGCCGGCGTCGAAGTCGATGCCGAGGCGGGCCCTGTTGGCCCGGAAGTAGTCCTGGAGCGCGGAGTCGTAGCCGGCGAGGCCGGCCTCCCAGGCGTTCCACCGCCACTCCCCCCAGCCGACGGAGAGGGTGCGCCACGGCTCGGTGGCGCGGCGGGGGTCCCTGGCGTGGGCGTCGAGGAAGGCGTTGGCGGCGCAGTAGTCGACCTGGCCGGGTCCGCCGCCGGTGGTGGCGGTGATGGAGGAGAACAGGACGAGGAAGTCCAGGTCGGGTACGGCGCGCAGCGCGCGGGTCAGGGCGAGGGTGCCGGCGACCTTGGGGGCGAGCACCCTGGCCATCTCGGCCCGGGTCTTGAACTGCATGAGCCCGATGCCGGGGACGCCGGCGGCGTGCAGCACGCCGTGCAGCGCGCCGAAGCGGTCGAGGGCGGCGCGGACGGCCCGGTCGGTGTCCTCGGGGAGGCTGACGTCGCCGGTGACGACGAGGACTTCGGCGCCGGTGCCTTCCAGGCGTCGGACGCCGGCCACGCGGCGGCGCACCTCCTCGCCGGTGCGGGGGTCGGCGAGGATGTCGTCCCAGGTGTCGCGGGGTGGGAGGCCGGTGCGTCCGAAGAGGACGAGCCGGGCCTGGCAGGTGGTGGCCAGGTGTTCGGCCATCGCCAGGCCGATGCCGCCGAGCCCGCCGGTGACGAGGTAGACGCCCCGTTCCCGCGGCGCGCCCTGGCCGGCGGTGGTCCGCGCGTCGGTGTCGGGCTGGGCTGGGGGGATCCGGTCGTGCTCGGGCAGCCAGCGGCGCCCGCCGCGCAGGGCGACCACCGGGTCGGCGGGGTCGGCGGCGAGTTCGGCGGTGAGGGCCCTGGCCAGTCGGGGCGACGCGGCAGGTTCGGCGGGGTCCAGGTCGACCAGCCGGCAGGTGACGCCCGGGTATTCCAGCGGTACGACCCGCACGGGTCCGGTGAGGGTGGCCCAGGCCGGTCGCAGCGCCTCGGTGCCGGTGGCGGAGCAGACCCCGGAGGTGACGACGTCCAGCGCCCAGGAGGTGGAGCCGAGGTCGCGGAAGGCGACGGCGAGGCCGACGAGGGTGTGCAGGCCCCGGGTGAGGGCGGTGTCCACGGCGCCGGCGGGGTCGTGCGCCTGGTCGCCGTCGGCGGCGTGGTCGGGGAGCGACCACAGGTGGACGACGCGGTCGGGGAGTTCGTCGAGTTCGCGGGTGTGGCGCAGCGCGGCCCGCAGCTGGTCGGCGTCGCCGGGGCGGAGGGTGGCGGTGTCGCCGTCCCAGCGGGGTTCGGTCGCGTCGTCGTCGGGGCGGGCGAAGCGGACGGTGCCGCCGGCGGCGCGCAGGGACTCGGCGAGGGACCGGGTGAGCGGGGCGTCGGGGTCGTCGACCAGCAGCAGCCACCGGGCGGCCGGGGGTGGGGTGGGCCGGGGTGGGGTCTGCCGCCACACCTCGGTGTGCAGCCAGTCCGGCTCCTCCAGCAGGGGCAGGGCGCTGATGTCCAGCGGTGCGCCCTCCGGTGCCGGGGAGCCGGGGTGGCTGGCCCGGGGGGACTCCTCCAGCCAGTACTCCCGCCGCTGGAACGGGTAGGAGGGCAGTGGGACCCGGCGGGCCTCGCCGTGGTGGTGGGCGGACCAGTCGAGGTCCACTCCGGACAGCCAGAGCCGGGCGAGGCCGCCCATCAGGGTGTGGTCGTCGGCGTCGGTGTCGACGGCGGCCGGGAGGACGGGCACGATCAGCGGGCCCCGGTCGCGGTCGCAGTCCGGGTGCGCGCGGGCCATCGCGCCCAGGGACCGGCCCGGGCCGAGTTCCAGCAGCACCAGGTCGGGGTCGGCCAGCAGGTGTCCGAGCCCGTCGGCGAACCGCACGGTGGACACCATGTGCCGTGCCCAGTACTCGGGGTCGGTGACCTGGTCGGCGGTCACCGGGGCGCCGGTGGCGTTGGACAGGTAGGGGATGCGGGGTGGGCGGGGGCTCAGGTTCTCGGCCACCCAGCGGGTGAGCTCCTCGTGGGCGGGGCGCAGCAGGCGGGAGTGGTAGGCGTGGGCGCTGGGGAACCGGCGATGCGGTTCCCCGGCCTCGTCGAGCAGGCGGGTGAGGGCGTCCACCGCTTCGACGGTGCCGCCGACGACGGTCATCTCCTCGCCGTTGACGGCGCACACGTCCACTCCCCGGTCGGCCAGGGGGCCGAACCGCCGGTCGAGGGTGTCCGGTGCCAACGCGACGGTGAGCATCGCCCCGCCGGGCAGGGTGTCGATGAGGGCGGCGCGGTGGACGAGGAGCCGGAGGGTGTCGCGGGTGCTGAGCACACCGGACAGGCAGGCTGCGACGTACTCCCCCAGGGAGTAGCCGAGCATCACCGCGGGGGTGACGCCCCAGTCGAGGAACAGCCTGGCGAGGGCGTACTCGGCGACGAACACCGCGAGGTGGGCGACCTCGGTGCGGGTGAGCTCGCTGGCTTCCGGGCTGTCCGGGCCGGTGCGGGGCCCGGTGAGCAGGGCGACGACGTCGACGTCGACGAGGTCGGCCAGCTCGGCGGCGCACTCGTCGACGGTGGCGCGGAACCGGGGTTCGCGGTGGTACAGCTCCCGGACCATGCCGGGGTACTGCTCGCCGACGCCGGCGAACAGGAACGCCACCGGGCGGTCCCGGGCCGGGTCGCGGCGGAGGAGGGGGGTGGCCGGCGCGGTGCCTCCCGCGGCGAGGTCGTCGGTGGCGGAGACCACGAGGGCCCGCCGGTGTTCGAAGGTCTCCCGACCGACCTGGAGGGTGTGGGCTACGTCCCGCAGGTCCAGTCCGGGGTGGGCGGCGAGGTGGTCGCGGAGCCGGTCGACGGCGGCGTCCGCGCTCTCGGCGGTGCGCCCGGAGAGCGGCACCAGCTGGTAGCGGCGGTGGCCGGTGCCGGGCCGAGGCTCGGGGTCGGGGGCCTCCTCGACGACGACGTGCACGTTGGTGCCGCCCATGCCCAGCGAGTTGACGCCGGCGATGCGCCGGCCGCCGGGCGGTGGGGTCCAGTCGGTGAGGGCGGTGGTGACGTGGAAGGGGCTGGCCTGGAAGTCGATCTCCGGGTTGGGGGTGGTGAAGTGCAGGCTCGGGGGGAGCTGGCGGTTCCGCAGGGCCAGCACGGTCTTGATCAGCCCGCTGGCCCCCGCCGCGGCGGCCAGGTGCCCGATGTTGGTCTTGACCGACCCGATGGGGCAGGACTGGCGAGGGGGGCCTTCGCCGAACGCCCTGGCCAGCGCCGCCACCTCGATCGGGTCGCCGAGTTCGGTCGCGGTTCCGTGCGCCTCGACGTAGCCGACCTGTTCCGGGCGGACCCGGGCGGCCCGCAGGGCGTCGGAGACGACGCGGGCCTGGCCGACGACGCTGGGCGCGGTGTAGCCGACCTTGAGGGAGCCGTCGTTGTTCACGGCGGAGCCCCGGATGACGGCGTGGACGGTGTCCCCGTCGGCGAGGGCGTCGGCGAGCCGTTTGAGCAGCACCACGCCGGCGCCGTCCCCGAAGAGGGTCCCGGCGGCGGCGGCGTCGAAGGTGCGGACGTGGCCGTCGGGGGATTCCATGCCGCCCGGTTGGTAGCGGTGCCCGACCCGGTCGGGCACGTGGATGGCGACACCGCCGGCGAGGGCGAGTTCGCACTCGCGGGCCCGCAGGCTCTGGCAGGCCAGGTGCAGGGCGACCAGGGCGGTGGAACAGAAGGTCTGGACGCTGATGCTGGGCCCGGTGAGGCCGAGCTTGTAGGACACCCCGCTGGCCAGGGAGTCCTTGTCGTTGCCGATCAGCGAGGCGTACAGGTCGGCTTCGCCGCCGTCACGGACGGCGTCCTGCCGGCGGGCCATGTAGGCGCTGAGGTTCGACCCACCGAACACCCCGACGCGGTCGCGACCCCGGGCGGAGCCGTAGCCGCCGTCGTCCAGGGCCTCCCAACAGCACTCCAGGAACAGCCGGTGCTGCGGGTCGGTGATGCTGGCGTCGCGGGGGCTGTAGCCGAAGAACTCGGCGTCGAAACCCCGGATGTCGTCGAGGACGGGCCGGCGGGGCACGTAGTCCGGTGAGTGGATGTCGGCCTCGGGGACGCCGGAGGCGCGGAGTTCGTCCTCGGTGAACTCGGTGACGGACTCCACGCCGGCGGCGAGGTTGGCCCAGAAGGTGCCCAGGTCGGGGGCGCCGGGGAAACGGCCGGCCATGCCGACGACGGCGATCGGGTCGGGGGCCCCGGTCGGGTCGGGGGCGGGGGCCGGGGGCGGGTCGGCTGGTTCCTCCTCGGCCGTGCCACCGGCCCGTTCCAGCAGGGCGGCCATGGTGCGCACGTTGGGGGCCTCGAACAGCGACACGGCGGAGAGCGCGATGCCGAACACGCGTTGCACCCGTTTGACCAGTTGCAGGGCCATCAGGGAGGTGCCGCCGAGGTCGGCGAAGTTGTCGTGGGAGCCGACCCCGTCGATGGCGAGCACGTCCTCCCACACCTTGGTCAGGCGGCGTTCCACCTCTCCCCGGGGCGGGACGAACTGCTGGGCGAGGTCGGGGCGGGGGAACCGGTCCCCGGGGGTGGTCGGGTCGTCGCCCTGGTCGACCCACTGCCGGATCCGGCCGGCGAGGTCGCCCGCGCTGACCAGGGTGCGGGTGACGGGGGCGGCGAGCACCCGGTCGAGGGCGGTCAGCGCCTGGTCCTCGGTGAGGGAGTGCTCGACCTGGCTGCTGCCGAAGTCCTGGTCGCGGAGGGCGTCGGCGGTGCTGGCCCAGGTGTCCCAGTTGATGGCGCTCCAGCCGGTGTTGCGGGCGGCGACGGCGTCGAGGAAGGAGTTCGCTGCGGCGTAGGCGGCGAAGCCGATGCCGCCGAGGGTGGTGGAGATCGAGGAGAACAGCACGCAGCGGTCGACGTCGACGTCGGCGAGGACCCGTTCGAGCACGCGGGTGCCTCGCACCTTCGGGGCGAAGTGGCGGGCCCGCACCGCGGGGTCGAGTTCGGCGAGCACCCCGAACGCGGCCGGGTCGGTGAGGCCGGCGAGGTGGATCACGGCGTCGAGGCGGCCGTGGCGGTGGGTCAGGGTGGTGACCAGGGCGCGCATGGCGTCCTCGTCGGTGATGTCGACGGTGGCGACCTCGACGCTGGCGCCCTGCTCGGCGAGGTCGGTGAGGCCGCGCAGCCGGGCGCGCAGCGCGGGGTCCTCGGCGGCGTCGAGGACGGCGGGCCAGTCCTCGCGGGCGGGCAGCGCGCGGCGGGTGGTGAGGACGACGTGGCCGCCGAGGCGGGCGGCGAGGCGGAGTCCGACCGCGCCGAGGCCGCCGGTGACCAGGGTGACGCCGTCGGCGCGGGGCCGCCACGGCGTGGGGGTGTCGGCGGGCTCGGCCGGCCGGTGGTCCAGGGTGGAGCGGACGCCGTCGCGGTGGGCGACGAAGCGGTCCGTCCCGGTCGCCCACATCTCGGCGGCGACGAGGGCGGGCAGGTCCTCGGTGGGCAGCCGGACGTCGACCGCCCGCACCAGCAGCGACGGGTACTCCTGGGGGATGACCAGGCAGGCGCCGAAGGCGGTGGCGCGTTCGGCGACGGGCACGTCGCCCGGTGCGACGGCGCGGGCGGAGTCGGTGACCACGGTGACCGGCAGCGGGGCCCCGGCGGCGGCGCCGAGGGCGGTGGCCAGCGCGCGCAGGCTGTCGAAGCCCAGGCGGAGTGCGTGGGTGGCGTCCCCGGCGGTGCGGGTGTCGACGCCCCACAGGTGGACGACGGCCGCCGGGAGCCCGGTGCGGTCCAGCAGCCGCCGGTAGTCGGCGGGGTCGTCGGGGCGGAGGACCCCGTTGTCCTCGTCGGGTTCCTCGCCGGGGTGGACCAGCACGCAGGTGTGGTCGGGCAGGCGGTCGGCGAGGGCGGCGCCGATCCCCCGGTCGTCGGCGAGGATCCACACCGGACCGGTCGGGGCGGGTGGCGGGGTGGCCGGCAGCGGCGCCGGTGTCCAGTGCGGCCGCAGGATCTCCGGGCCACCAGTGGCGGTGGGGGTTCGGGTGGCGGGGGGTGGTGTCCCGGCGGCGCGGCCGGGGGTGTGGCCGGCCGGGTCGGGGGCCGCGCCCGGCCGGGTGGTGGGGCCCGGGGGTGTGGCGGGGCTGGCCTCGATCCAGTACCGGCGGCGCTGGAACGGGTAGTCGGGGACGGTGGTCTTCCTGGCGCCCCGGCCCCGGTGGTAGGCGGCCCAGTCGACGTCGGCACCGGCGAGCCACAGTTGGGCGACGGCGTTGGCCAGCACGGCCTCGTCGGTGGCCGGGTCGGCCTCGGCGGGCAGGGTGGGCACGAGCAGCGGCCAGCGCCTCGGCTCGCAGTCCGGGTGGTTGCGGGCCATCGCGCCGAGGGACTGGCCTGGTCCCAGTTCGAGGAGCACGTCGTCCCCGCCGGCCAGGACGGTGCCGAGCATGTCGGCGAAGCGGACGGTGCTCACCATGTGCTGGGCCCAGTAGCCGGGGTCGGCCAGCTGCGACTCGGTGACGAGTTGACCGGTCACGTTGGACAGGTAGGGGATGGTGGGGGGCCGGGGGCTCAGGTTGCGCCGCGCCCAGTCGGTGAGGTCGTCGGCGACCGGTCGCAGGGCCTCCGAGTGGAAGGCGTGGCGGGTACGGAGCCGGCGCAGCGGGACCCCGTCGCGGGCGAGGCGGTCGGCGAGTTGGTCGACGGCGTCGGTGGCCCCGGAGACGACGACGAACCTCGGCCCGTTCTCGGCGGCGATGTCCACCCCCAGGCCGGTGGTGCCGTACCGGTGGCGCAGTTCGTCCGAGGACAGCGGGACGGCGGCCATCGCGCCCCGGGGGAGCCGGGAGATGAGGGTGGCGCGGACGGCGACGAGGCTGGCGGCCTCGTCGAGGGTGAGGGTGCCGGCGAGGCAGGCGGCGGCGAACTCGCCGATGCTGTAGCCGAGCAGGACGCGGGGCCGCACTCCCCAGGAGGACACGAGCTGGCCCAGGGCGTAGTCGACGGCGAACATGGCCGGCTGCACGATCTCGGTGCGGGCCAGGTCCCCGTCGTCGTCGGCGGCGGCGGCGGGCCCGGTGTCCCGGCCCAGCAACCGGGCGAGGTCGTTCCCGCCGGTCTCCCGGTCCCGCAGCAGTTCCTCGACGGGGTCGCCGTCGAGGTGGCGGGCGAACACGGCGCGGCAGGCGTCGAGTGCCTCGGCGAAGACGGGTTCGGTGCGGTGGAGGCCGGCGACCATGCCCCGGTAGTGCTCGCCGACCCCGGCGAGCAGGAAACCGGTCGTACGGCCGGTGGTGGCGTCGACCCGGGTGGACAGCCGCTGGGCCGCCTGGGTGGTCACCGCGTCGGCGGCGTCGCTGGCGGAGGTGACGACCGCGGCCCTGCGGTGTTCCAGGACGGCCCGGCCGGTCTGGAGGGTGTAGGCGGCCGAGGGCAGGTCGGGGGTGCCCTGGAGGTAGGTGGCCAGGCGGGCGGTGGACTCGTCGGCGGCGGCGGCGTCCCGCCCGGACCAGACCAACACCTGGTGGCGGCGGGCGGGCAGCGGGGCGGTCGGGGTGGTGTCCGCCGGTTCCTCGAGGACGACGTGGGCGTTGGTGCCGCCCATGCCGAAGGCGCTCACCCCGGCCCGCCGGGGCCGGGACGACCGGGGCCAGGGCTGGCGGTCGGTGACGACGCGGATGCGGTCGCCGGAGCGGGCCAGCTGCGGGTTGGGGGTGGTGAGGTGGAGGGTGGCGGGGATCTCCTCGTGGCGCAGGGCCAGGGCGGTCTTGATCAGGCCGGTGACGCCGGCGGCGCGGTCGAGGTGGCCGAGGTTGGTCTTGGCCGAGCCGATGCGCAGCCGCACGCCCTCGGTGTCGAAGACCTGTTGGATCGCGGAGATCTCGGCGGCGTCCCCGAGGGGGGTGCCGGTGCCGTGGGCCTCCAGGTAGTCGAGGTCGGCGGGTTCGAGCCCGGCGGCGGCGAGGGCCTCGGCGACGACGGCGGCCTGTCCGGCGACGCCGGGGGCGGTGAACCCGACCTTGTCGGAGCCGTCGTTGTTGACCGCCCAGCCCCGGATGACGGCGTGGACGCGGTCGCCGTCGGCGAGCGCGTCCTCCAGCCGGCGCAGCGCGACGACGCCGACGCCGCTGCCGACGGGGGTTCCGGTGGCGGTGGCGTCGAAGGCCCGGCAGCTGCCGTCCCGGGAGGACATGCCCGCCTCCTGGTAGAGGTAGCCGACCCGGTGGGGCAGGGAGACGGTGACGCCGCCGGCCAGGACGAGGTCCGCCTCGCCGGCGAGGAGGGTGGAGCAGCCGAGGGACACCGCGACCAGCGAGGTGGAGCAGTAGCTCTGCACCGCGTAGGCGGGTCCGGTGAGGCCGAGGGCGTGGGCGACGCGGGTGGCCAGCGAGTCCTTGTCGTTGGCCAGTCCCACCTGGACCTGCCCGAGCAGTTCCAGCAGGTCGGGGTGGCCGAGCAGGTGGTGGGTCAGGTAGGTGCTCAGCGCGGCCCCGCCCACGACGCCGATGGTGCCGTCGAACCGGGCCGGGTCGACGCCGGCGTCCTCCAGGGCGTGCCAGGAGCTCTCCAGGAACAGCCGCTGCTGCGGGTCCAGCAGTTGGGCCTCCCGGGGCGTGTAGCCGAAGAACCCGGCGTCGAAGAGGTCGATGTCGTCGAGCACGGACCCGGCGCGCACGTAGTCGGGGTCGGCGAGCTGGTCGGCGGGCACCCCGGCGGCGCGCAGCTCCTCGTCGGTGAACCGGGAGATGGACTCGACACCGGACCGCAGGTTCGTCCACAGTCGGCGGACGTCCGGGGCGCCGGGGAACCGGCCGGCCATCCCGACGAGGGCGATGTCCGCTCCGGTGTCGCCCGACTCGCGTGCGCTTTCGGTCATGGATGACTCACCTATCGTGATCTCGTCACCGGAACGCCTGATCTCGGCAGAGGCTAGGTCTGGCTCC
Organism: Actinoalloteichus caeruleus; assembly: GCF_049311605.1. Lineage (NCBI taxonomy): Bacteria > Bacillati > Actinomycetota > Actinomycetes > Pseudonocardiales > Pseudonocardiaceae > Actinoalloteichus > Actinoalloteichus caeruleus. The sequence continues at coordinate 2,535,742 of NZ_CP186005.1, read as the reverse complement.
TGACCTGCCCCAATGTGGCGCGTCCACCGGGTGCCCATCTCGAAGTAACTACCGGCGGCGACGGGCGGCCACCGCCCGGCGGCGTTCGCCTCGGCGCGCCGCCCGGGTGGTGCCCGGTTCGGGGGTGTGGTCGTCGGGGTCGCGCACGAGTTCGGCGAACCGGGCGACGGTGGGGCGCTCGAACAGGTTCGCGGGGGCGAACTCGATGCCGAAGTGGCTGGAGAGGTGGGCCACCACGGACAGCCCGACCAGGGAGGTGCCGCCGAGTTCGAAGAAGGGGTCGTGGACGCCGACGCGGTCCACGCCCAGCTGGTCCTGCCAGACCTCGGCGATGTGCCGTTCGGTGTCGTCCCGGGGCGCCAGGTAGGGGGTGCGCAGCGTGGGCCGGGGGCGGCGGCGCTCCGCTGGCACGCCGCCGGCGGCGGCCTCGACCTCGGGGCCGGTGCCGGTGGCCTGGGCGGTGAGGCCGTCGAGGGTGTCGCCGAGCGCGTAGACGTGCGGGGGGCCGGCGGCGACCACCCGGGTGAGGGCGTCGAGGCCGGCGGCGTCGCTGATGCCGGACCGCGCGCGGTAGCGCAGCATCCTGGCGCGGAGTTCGGGGGCGTCGGCCAGCGCCTCGGTCTGCCACCGGTCGCGTCGCCACGGTCCCCAGGCGACGGAGACGACGCGGTCGGCGATCGCCCCGGTGCCGTCGTGGGCGAGCGCGAAGGCGTCGAGGAACGCGTTGGCGGCGGCGTAGTCGGTCTCGCCGAAGCCGCCGACGGCGGTGACGGCCGAGGAGAACAGGGCCAGCAGGGGGACGGGGCGGCGGCGCAGCGCCTCGGCCAGGGCGAGGGTGCCGGCGATCTTGGGGGCGAGGACGGCGTCGGCCCGCTCCCGGGTGCGGTGCTGGAGGAGGCCGCCGCCGGCGACACCGGCGAGGTGCAGGACGCCGTCGAGGGGGCCGAGGCGCTCGTGGGCCTCCTCCAACGCGGCCGAGACCGCGTCGGGGTCGGTGACGTCGGCGGTGAACGGGTGCGCCTCGACGCCGGCGGCCCGCAGGGCGCGGAGCTCGCCGATCACCCTCGCGTCCTCGCCCCTCGGGTGCTCGGCCAGCACGGTGTCCCACCGGTCGGCCGGGGGCAGGGTGCGGCGGTGCAGCAGGGCCAGGCGCGGGCGCAGCGGGGCGAGCTGGGCGGCGAGGGCGAGGGCGAGTTCACCGGTCCCGCCGGTGATCGCGTAGGTGCCGCCCTCCCGCCACACCTGCCGGGTGGGGACGGCGGGCAGGGTGAGGGGGTCCAGCACCGCGCGCCACCGCCGGCCGCGCCGCCAGGCGTGCGCGGTGTCGGGTGGGGTGGGTGCGGCCAGCGCGGACAGTTCGATGTGGACGTGGCGGGCGTGGTCGGTGGCGTCCGGGTCGAGGTCGACGCAGGAGACGCGGGCCGAGGGGTACTCGCGTCGGATGCTTCGGTTGAGCCCGGCGGGCAGGGCGCGGAGGGGGTCGAGGGTCTCCCCGCCGAGGACGTCGGCGGCGCCGGTGCTGGCGACGAGCAGGTGCAGCGGTCGGGTGGGGGCGACGGCGGAGGCGGCCTGGACGAGGGCGACGAGGCTGTGCGGGCCGTCCCGCAGGGCCGTGGGGGTGTCGGGGGCGGGGCGTAGGCCGAGGGCGTGCACGACCCGCAGTGGACCGGTTCCGGTGTCCACCTCGGACAGCAGCTGGCGGAGGTGGTCGGCCTCGCCAGGGTCGAGCTCGTGCGGCGGGTGCCCGTCGAGGCGGAGGACCTGCCCGGGGCGCACGGCGACCGGGGTGTGGCCGGTGGCGCGGAGCCCGTCGGCGAGGGCGTCGTCGTGGGCGAGGACGAGCACGGTGCCGGGTTCGGCCGGTGCCAGGGCGCGCGGGGACTCGTCGCGGTGCCAGGTGGGTCCGTGGAAAGTGATCCCGGGAGCGGGGGCACCTGGTCGGGTGTCGGCGTGGCCGGTGGTCTCCGGCCAGTGGCGGACCCGGTGGAAGCGGTAGGTCGGCAACCGCAGGGTGCGGGCACCGGGGCGGCTCAGTGGCGTCAGGTCGACGCCGATCCCCCGTTCCCAGAGCCGGCCGACGAGGTCGAGCCAGCCGCGTTCGTCGGAGGCGTCGGGCAGGGGGAACTCCCCGGTTCCCGTCGTGGACAGGACGACCTCGGGGTCGGGGTCGGAGGCGTCCTGGCCCAGGCCCCAGGCGGCCAGCCGCTCGGCGAGTTCCGGGCGGGCGTCGTCGGTGGCCTCGACGGCGTGCGGGGTGTCGCCGGTGGTGGGCGTGGTGGTGCGGGTGGCCGCGGCGCGCAGGGCGGTGACCGCCTCGGTGGGTTCGGAGGCGACGACGGCGAGGCGGTGGGCGAGGGCGGCCCGGCCGGCGGCCAGGGTGTGGGCCACGTCGGAGAGCCGGAGTTCGGGGTGGGCGTCGAGGTGGTCGGCGAGGGCGACGGCGTTGTCCCGCGCCGCCTGGTGGGTGGCTCCGGACACGGTGAGCAGGTGGGGGCCGGGGTGCCCGGTGTCCTGGTGGTGGTGGGTGGGGTCGGGCGCGGCCTCCAGGACCAGGTGGGCGTTGGTGCCGGACCAGCCGAAGGAGCTGATGCCGGCCCTCGGCGGCTGGCCGGGCGCCCCCGGGAGGGGGTGGGTGCCGGTGGCGGGGCGCACCGGCCCGTCGAGGTCGACCTGGTCGCTGGGGGTGGTGAGGTGCTGGTTCGGGGGGAGCCGCCGGGCCCGCAGGGCCAGGACCGCCTTCACCAGGCCCGCCATGCCCGCCGCGACGAGCAGGTGGCCGACGTTGCTCTTGGCGGCACCGACCAGCAGCGGCCGGTCGTCGTCCCGGCGGGAGAACACCTCGCGCAGGACGCCGAACTCGATGGCGTCGCCGAGGGCGGTGCCGGAACCGTGCGCCTCGACGAAGTCCAGGTCCCCGGGGCGGAGCCCGGCGTCGGCGAGGGCGTCGGTGATGGCCGCCCGCTGGGCCGCGCCGCTGGGCGCGGTGAGGCCGTTGGTGTGCCCGTCGGAGTTGGTGGCCGTGCCGCGCAGCACCGCGTGCGGTGGGGCGTCCTCGGGGCGCACGTCCCGGGACCGGCGCAACACCACCGCCGCGCCGCCCTCGCCGATGACGTAGCCGTCGGCGGCGGCGTCGAAGACCTTGCAGTGCGCGTCCTCGGCGAGCATGTGGGACTTGCAGGCCTGCACGAACACCTCGGGGCTGAGGGTGGCCGAACTGGCGGCGACGATGGCGGTGTCGCACTCGCCCGCCCGCAGGCTGCGCACCGCGAGGTGCACGGCCACGAGGGACGAGGAGCAGGCGGTGTCGACGGTGAGGCAGGGGCCGCGCAGGTCGAGGTGGTAGGCGATGCGGCCGGCGGCGGCGCTGGCCGAGGTGCCCAGGGCGAAGAGGGGGTCGTCGGCGAGGGACCGGCCCTCCGCCTCGGCCTGCCGCGCCTGGTACTGCTGCGAGTCGGTCATGCCGAGGAACACACCGGTGCGGCTGCCGCGCACCCGGTCGGCGGACAACCCGGCGTCCTCCAGGGCCGACCACACCAGTTCCAGCACCATCCGGTGCTGCGGGTCGAGCCGTACCGCCTCGCGGGCCGTGTAGCCGAACAGGGTGGCGTCCCAGTCGGCGATGTCGGGCAGGTAGGCGGCGCGCTGGGTGTAGGCGCGGCCGGGGGCGGCGCGGTCGGGGTCGTGGTAGGCGGCGGCGTCCCACCGGCCCGCGGGTACGTCGGTGACGGGGTCGGTGCCCTCGACGAGGAGCCGCCAGTAGGCGTCGGGGCTGTCGGAACCGCCGGGGAAGCGGCAGGCCATGCCGACGAGGGCGACGGTGTCCCCGGTCGCCGGTGCGGCCTCGGGCCGTCGGGGTGGGCGTGGCTCGGCGACGTCCTCGTGGAACAGCGCGGCGAGCAGGTGCCGGGCCAGGTCACGGGGGGTGGGGTGGTCGAAGGCGGCGGACACGGCCAGGGACACCCCGGTCTCGGCGGCGAGGGCGTCGCGGATGCGGACGGCGGCCAGCGAGCCGACCCCGAGGTCGGTGAACGACCGGCGGGCGGGGACCGTGCCCCCGGCGGGCTGGTCCAGGGCGTCGGCGACGGTCCGGGTGACCAACCGCACCAGGTGGCGTTCCCGGGTGGCCGAGGGGAGGGCGGCGAGCCGGTCGCGGGTGGCGGCGCGGCGCGCCGCCCGCTCCGGGGAGTCGTCCCCGCCGGCTCCGGAGGTGGCGTCCGCGTCCGGTGGCGCGGCGGGACGGCCGGTGGGGTCGGTCGTCCCGGCGGTCGCCGCCGGCTCCAGGCCGCCGCCGAGCCAGTAGTGGCGGCGTTGGAAGGCGTAGGTGGGCAGGTCGACGGGGTGGCGGGCCGGGAGGACCCGCCGCCAGTCGACGGTGCGGCCCAGGGTGTGCAGCCGGGCCAGTGCGGCCAGCGGACCGTCCTCGACGGACACGACGATGTCGGTGCCTGGGGAGGTGGCCGGGGGGCTGGTGCCGAGGACGAGGTGGACGGTGGTGCCCTCCCCGGCCAGCGCGGCCAGGTCCACCGCCCCGGCGGTCCCGGTCGACGGGCCCGGCCGGTCGGACCAGTAGGCGGGGTCGAGCCAGTCCCGGGTGGACACCGGCCGCTCGGCCACCGCCGGCAGGTCGGGTTCGTGGAAGGTCACCGCGTCGAGGACGGCGCGGTGCTGGTCGGGGGTGGCGGTCAGCACGTGGAGGGCGTCGGCCCTGGACCACAACCCGGCGGCGACCGCCGCCGCGTACTCGTCGGCGCCGGCGCCGGCGACCGCCTCGGGGGTGATTCCGGCGGAGACGACCAGGTCGAACAGGGCGATCTGGTGGGCGATCCGCTCCCCCGCCGGGCGCAGCTCCTCGTAGCTGGCGGCGAACACCGGGAACCGGGCGGCGAGGTCCTCGGCCTGGCCGGGTGGGAGTTCCCCGGTGAACACGACGGCGACCGCCGGGTCCTCGACCTCCTGCGTTCCGACGAGCAGGGCGGCGCCGGCTGGGGCGGCCGTGCCCTCGGCGGCGAGGACGTCGAGTCCGGCGCGGAGGCTGGCGAGGTCGTCGCCGAGGACGACGGCCCGGGTCTCCAGCGCGGCCCGACCGGTGCCCAACGTCCACGCCACCGCGTGCGGGTCGACGTCGGCGGCGGTGTCGAGGGCGTCCCGCAGCCGCGCGGCCTGCGCGCGCACTCCGTCGGGGGTGCGGGCGGACACCGGCCACACCGTGGTGGTCGGGGCGGTGGTGGCGGTGGGGGGCGTGGGGGCTCCGGGTGCCTGTTCGAGGATCAGGTGCACGTTGGTGCCGCTGAAGCTGAAGGAGGACACCGCGCCGCGCCGGGGACGGTCCCGGGCTGGCCACGGTGTCGGCTCGGTGAGCAGGCGCAGCGCCCCGGTGCGCCAGTCGACGCGGGTGGTGGGCCGCTCGGTGTGCCGGGTGCGGGGCAGGGTTCCCTCCCGCAGTGCCATGACCATCGAGAGCAGGCCCGCCATGCCCGAGGCGGCCTGGGTGTGGCCCAGCACCGACTTGACCGAGCCCACGTGCAGCGGGTCGTCCCGGTCCCGCCCGTAGGTGGCCTGGAGGGCGTGGGCCTCGATGGTGTCCCCCAGCGGGGTGCCGGTGCCGTGCGCCTCGACGGCGTCGACGGCGGTCCCGGGTAGTCGGGCGTCGTCGAGCGCGGCCTGGATGACGCGGCGCTGCGCCGGGCCGTGCGGGGCGGTGAGCCCGTTGGACGCGCCGTCGGAGTTGACGGCGGAGCCCCGCAGGACGGCGAGGACCGGCCGGCCCTGGGCGAGGGCGTCGGACAGCCGTTGCACGAGGACCATGCCGGCTCCCTCGCCCCAGCCGATGCCGGTGGCGTCCTCGGCGAAGGGCCGGCAGACGCCGTCGGGCGCGGAGCCGCGCAACGTGCCGAACTCGACGAGCATGTCGGGTTGGCCGAGGATGGCGGCGCCGCCGGCCAGCGCCAGCGAGCACTCCCCGGCCCGCAGCGCCCGCACCGCCAGGTGCAGGGCGAGCAGCGCCGACGAGCAGGCGGTGTCGACGGTGGCGGTGGGGCCCTCCAGCCCGAGGGTGTAGGCGATGCGGCCGGAGGCGATGCTGGTGGTGCGGCCGGTCATGACGTGCCCGGCGACGTCGGCGGCCTCCGGCGCGCCCCTCCCGTACTCCTGGGCGACGACTCCCAGGTAGACGCCGGTGTCGCCGCCCCGCAGGGACGTGGGGGCGATGCCGGCGCGTTCGGCGCTCTCCCAGGCCAGTTCCAGCAGGACCCGTTGTTGCGGGTCCATCGCCAGCGCCTCCCGTTCGCCGATGTCGAACGGGTCCGGGTCGAACCAGCCGGCGTCGCGCAGGAAGCTCCCGCTCCGGGCGTAGGTGGTGCGCGGGTTGGTGGGGTCGTCGTCGAACAGGTCGTCGAGCCGCCAGCCCCGATCGGTGGGGAACGGACCGACCGGGTCGGGCCCGTCGGCGAGCAGCCGCCACAGCGCCTCGGGGGTGTCGGCCCCGCCGGGGAACCGGCAGGCCATGCCGACGACCGCGATCGGCTCGTGGGCCCTGTCCTCCAGTTCCGCCAGCTGGCGGCGCGCGTGGCGCAGGTCCACCGTCGCGCGCTTGAGGTAGTCCAGGTACTTCTCTTCGCTGGCCACGGGGGTTCTCCTTGCGGGCGGGGACGGGCGGCTCAGGAGGTGCCCAGCTCGCTGTCGAGCAGGGCGAACATGTCCTCCGCGGACGCGTCGGTCACGTCGTCGTGGCCGCGGGCGTCACCGTCGGGGCCGCCGGGGGCGGCGGCCCGGGTCGACCAGGTGGACAGCAGCCGCCGCAGGGCCGGTTCCACTCCCGAGTAGGCCTCGTCGGTGGGGTCGGCGGAGGCCAGGAGCTCCTCCAGGCGGTGGATCCGCTCGCGCAGCGGGGCGGCCCGGTCGGCGGGCGGGGCGTCGGTGCCGGCGTCGCCGACGAGTTCGGTGAGCAGGGCACCGGCGACGGCCTGCGGGCTGGGGTGGTCGAACACCAGGGTCGCGGGCAGCCGCAGGCCGGTGGCGGCGGCGAGCCGGTTGCGGAGTTCGACGCCGGTGAGGGAGTCGAGGCCGAGTTCGGTGAACGGCTGCTGCGGGCGGATGCGCCGGTGGTCGGCGTGGCCGAGGACGACGGCGAGTTGGGTGGTGACGACGTCGAGCACCACCCGCTGCCGTTCCATGCCGGACAGGCCCGGGAGTTCCTCGGTCCAGGCGGTGTCCAACCCGGTGGTGGCGGCGCTGGCCTGGCGTCGAACGGTGCGCCGGACGAGGCCGTGCAGCATCGGGGGCGCGGTCCCGGCGGTGGCTTCCAGCCGGGCGGTGTCGACGAGGATGGGCACCACCACGGGGCTGGTCGAGCGGTGGGCGGTGTCGAGCAGCGGCAGCGCCCGTTCCGGGCGGAGCGGGGTGATCCCGCCCCGGGAGATGCGGGCGACGTCCTGTTCGGACAGCCCGGCGCCCATGCCGATCCCTTCCCACAGGCCCCAGGCCAGCGCGCGGGCCGGGCGGCCGGTGGCGGCCCGGCGGAGGGCCACCGCCTCCACGGCGGCGTTGGCGGCGGCGTAGTTGGCCTGGCCGGGCGCTCCCATCAGGCCGGCGGCCGAGGAGAACAGGGTGAGGAAGGACAGGTCGAGGTCGGCGGTGAGCCGGTCGAGGTGGTGGGCGGCGTCGGCCTTGGGCGCGAGGACGGCGTCGACGCGGTCGGGGGTCAGGGTGCCGAGCAGCCCGTCGTCGACGACCCCGGCGACGTGGACGACCCCGGTGAGGGGGTGCGCGGCGTCGATGCCGTCCAGCAGGGCCCGGGTCTGGTCGGGGTCGGCGACGTCGCAGGCGACGAGGGTGGCGGTGGCGCCCAGGTCCGCCAGGTGGGCGACGAGGTCGGTGGCGCCGGGGGCGTCGGGGCCCCGGCGTCCGGTGAGCAGCAGGTGGCGGACACCGTGGTGGGTGACGAGGCGTTCGGCCACGGCCCGTCCGACGCCGCCGGTGCCGCCGGTGACGAGCACCGTGCCCTCGGGGTCGGGGGGTCGGGGCACGGTGACGACGACCTTGCCGACGTGCCGGGCCTGGCTCATGAACCGCAGGGCGTCCCCGGCCTGGCGGACGTCCCAGCAGGAGACGGGCAGCGGGTGGATCCGGCCCTGGTCGAACAGGGGGAGGAGTTCGGTGAACATCTCCCGGATCCGCACCGGACCCGCCTCCAACAGGTCGAACGACCGGTACTCCACCCCCGGGAACTCCCCCGGGTCCCGCAGGTCGGTCTTGCCCATCTCCACGAACCGACCACCCTCGCCCAACAACCCCCTTGAGGCGTCGACGAACTCCCCCGCCAACGAGTTCAGCACCACGTCCACCCGCCCGAACCGCTCCGCGAACCCGGTGTCCCGAGAGGACGCCACCCGCTCCGGGGCCACCCCCAACGCCTCCACGAACCCCCGCTTCACCGGCCCGCACGTCCCGTACACCACCGCACCCCACTCCCGGGCCAACTGCACCGCCGCCATCCCCACCCCACCGGCGGCCGAGTGCACCAACACCGACTCCCCCTCGACCAACCGGCCCAGGTCCCGCAACCCGTACCAGGCGGTCAGGAACGTCACCGGCACCGTCGCCGCCTCCGCGAACGACCACGACCCCGGGAACCGGGACCACATCCGGTGGTCGACGACCACCTCGGAGGCGAACCCGCCCTCGCACAGGCCCATCACCCGGTCACCCACGGCGAACCCGTCCACCCCGCGTCCGACCTCGGTGACGACCCCGGCGGCTTCCAGGCCCAACGGCAGGGGTTCGCCCGGGTACATGCCGAGCACGGTCATGACGTCACGGAAGTTCACCCCGGACGCCCGCACCGACACCCGGATGGCGCCCTCGGGCAGGTCCTCGACCGGCTCGGTGGCCTCGGGGGCGACGCCGTCGACGCTGCCACGCCCGTCGGCGGCCAACCGCCAGGTCCCCTCGGGGGGCGGGGCCACCGTGGCGGCGGGGGACGGCTGGAGCCGGGGCACCCACACCGCGGCGTCCCGGACGGCGGTCTGGGGTTCGCCGACGGCGACGGCGGACCGGACCTCGTCCAGGGGGACCCCGCTGCCCGGGGGCAGGTCGACGAGCAGGATCCGGCCGGGGTCCTCGGACTGGGCGGACCTGACCATGCCGCCCACCGCGGCGGCGGTCGCGGTCACCGGGGCGTGGTGCGCGGGGTGGGTGGCGGCCCCGCCCCGGGTGACGACGACGAGGCGGGCCCCGGACCACCGCTCCTCGGCGAGGAAGGTCTGGAGCACGGCGAGGGTGGCGTGGGTGGCGGCGCGCACCGACCGGGGTTCGTCGTCGGCCGGCGGGAAGGCGGGCCACACCAGGGTGTCGGGTTCACCGTCGACGGCGGCGAGTGCGCCGGCGGGGGCGAACTCGTCGAGGACGTGCCAGCTGCCGGTGTCCTCGGTGGCCGTGGGGCTGGCGGAGGTCCACTCGACGCGGTAGAGCGGGTCCTCCTCGGCGGCGGTGGTCCCCTCCGGGGTGGCCACGGTGGCCTCCCGGAACGCGGTGACCCGCCCGGTGAGCACCGGTTGCCCGGCGCCGTCGGCGAGCAGGACGTCCAGTTCGCCGGTGCCGAGGCGGTGGAGGACGGCCCGGACCTCGGCGGCGCCGACGGCGTGCAGGCGCAGCCCGGCCCAGGTGGCGGTGACGGTGTCGGCCCCGAGCAGGCCGGCGGTGCGGGCGGCGGCCAGGGCGGTGTCGAGCAGGGCGGGGTGGAGGTCGAAGTGCCGGGCGTCCCGGGCGTGGTCGGCGGGCAGGTCGAGGTCGGCGAGGGCCAGGTCCTCGGAGCGCCGCAGGCGGCGGAGCGCGCCGCCCTCGCTGACGGAGAGCTCCTCCACGTCGCCGGTCTCCGGGGGCGAGGGCACCGTGGCGGCGCCGCCGCTGGTCAGGCGTCCGGTCGCCAGCTCGGTCCACGGGGTGGTGCCCTCGACCCGGCCGTGGACGGACAGGGCGCTGGCCGCGTCGCCGTCGGGGACGAGGGTGACCCGGAGGTGGACGTCGGCGGCGTCGGGGACCGCCAGCGGTTCGGCCACCTGGAACTCGGCGACGGTGTCGTGCCCGGCCTCGTCGCCGGCCCGGACGGCGGCCTCCAGCAGCGCGCCGACCGTGACGACGACCCGCCCGCGCACCGGGTGGTCGGCCAACCAGCCGTGGGTTCCCGAGGCGAGCCGGCCGGTGAGCACCACCCCGCCGTCCCCGGGGAGGTCGACGACGGCGCCCAGCACCGGGTGGTCGGCGGCGGCCACGCCGAGACCACGGGGGTCGGCGGACTGGCCGGAGCCGCTCAACCAGAACCGTTCCCGCTGGAACGGGTAGGTGGGCAGGCCGACGACCTCGCCGCGCCCGAGCACGGTGTCCCAGCCGACCGGGGTGCCCGCGCAGAACAGGGCGCCGAGCGCGGTGAGCACGTGCGCCGGTTCGTCGCCGTCGCGCCGCAGGGTGGACACGACGGGCACGGTCTCGTCGAGCACCAGGCCGGCCATCCCGGCCAGGGTGGAGTCGGCACCGACCTCGACGACGGCGGTGGCCCCGAGGTCACCGAGCTTGGCGAGGTTGTCGGCGAACCGCACGGTGGAGCGGACGTGCTCGGCCCAGTAGGCCGGCTCCGTCCACCGGTCCGCGGTGCCACCGGTGACGTTGGACAGCCCGACGAGCTGGGGTTCCCGGAACTCGAGGGTCTCGAGGACACGGGTGAACTCGGCCAGCACCGGGTCCATGCGGGCGCTGTGGAAGGCGTGCGACACCCGCAGCCGGGTGGCCTTCACGCCCCGCCCGGTCGCGGCGGCCACCACCCGGTCCACGGCGTCGGCGTCGCCGGAGACCACGACCGAGGTCGGGCCGTTGACGGCGGCCACCTCGACGCCCTCGACGAGCAACGCGTCCACGGTGGACGGGGTGGCGGCCAGGGCAGCCATCGCGCCGCCGGGGGGTAGCCGCCGCATCAGGCCGGCGCGGGCGGCGACGACCCGGCAGGCGGCGGGCAGGTCCCACACCCCGGCGACGTGCGCGGCGGTCACCTCGCCGATGGAGTGGCCGCCGACGATGTCCGGGCGCACTCCCCAGGAGGCGAGCAGCCGGTACAGGGCGGTCTGGACGGCGAACAGCGCGGGCTGGGCGTGGCCGGTGTCGTCGAGCAGGTCCTGGTCGGCACCGAGGACGGCGTCGCGCACCGAGAACCCGACCTCGGGGTCGAGGGCGGCGCACACCTCGTCGAAGGCGTCCCGGTAGGCGGGGAAACGGGCGTGCAGCTCGCGGCCCATGCCGGCCCGCTGGGTGCCCTGGCCGCCGAAGAGGACGGCGAGCCGTGGGGGCACGGCGGTCCCGGTGCGGACCCGGGGGTCGGGCTGGTCGCGGGTGAGCGCGTCGAGGCCGGCCAGCGCCCCGGCGTGGTCCTCGGCCAGCACGACCGCCCGGAAGTCCAGTCGCGCCCGGGTGGTGGCGAGGCTGCGGGCGACGGTGCCCAGCGGCAGTTCGGGGTGGGCGGTGAGGTGGGCGGCGAGCCGGCCGGCCTGGGCGCGCAGCGCCTCCTCCGACCGGGCGGTCACCACCAGCGGCGCCGGGGACGTCTCCGGGGCGGCCGGGGCGGGTTCGACCGGCGGGCCCTGTTCGAGGACGACGTGGGCGTTGGTGCCGCTGATCCCGAAGGAGGACACGGCGGAGCGGCGGGGCCGGCCGGTGTCCGGCCACGCCGTCGGGTCGCTGGCCAGGGCGACGGTGCCGCCGGACCAGTCGACGTGGCTGCTGGGTTCGCTGACGTGCAGGGTGCGGGGCACCCTGCCGTGGCGCATGGCCTGCACCATCTTGATGACGCCGGCGACGCCGGCGGCGGCCATCGAGTGCCCGATGTTGGACTTGATGGAGCCCAGGAGCAGGGGGCGGTCGGGGGTGCGGCCCTGCCCGTAGGTGGCGATCAGCGCCTGCGCCTCGATGGGGTCGCCGAGCGCGGTGCCGGTGCCGTGCGCCTCGACGACGTCGACATCGCCGGTGGACAGGCCAGCCGAGGCCAGCGCGGAACGGATCACCCGCTGTTGGGAGGGCCCGTTGGGGGCGGTGAGGCCGTTGGAGGCGCCGTCGGAGTTGATGGAGGTCCCCCGGATGACGCCGTGCACCCGGTGCCCGTTGCGGAGGGCGTCGGACAGCCGCTCCACCAGCACCATGCCGGCGCCCTCCGACCAGGCGGTGCCGTCGGCGTCGTCGGAGAAGGACTTGCAGCGGCCGTCCGGGGACAGGCCGCGTTGGCGGGCGAACTCCACGTAGATGGTGGGCACCGACAGCACGGTGACGCCGCCGGTGAGGGCCATCGAGCACTCGCCGGCGCGCAGCGACCGCACGGCGTGGTGCAGGGCGACCAGGGAGGAGGAGCAGGCGGTGTCGACGGACACGACGGGACCCTCGAACCCGAAGGTGTAGGCGAGGCGCCCGGAGGCGACCGAGCAGCCGTTGCCGGTGAGCAGGTAGCCCTCGACGTCGTCGCGGGGGCTGCTGCGGTGGTTGTACTCGGCGGCGGGGATGCCGACGAAGACGCCGGCGTCGCTGCCTTTCAGGCCGGTCGGGTCGATCCCGGCGTGTTCGAAGGTCTCCCAGGCGGTCTCCAGCAGGATCCGCTGCTGCGGGTCCATCGCCAACGCCTCGCGGGGGGAGATGCCGAAGAACTCGCGGTCGAAGTCGGCGGCCCCGGTGAGGAACCCGCCGCGCCGGGTGTAGCAGCGGCCCACGGCGGCGGGGTCGTCGTCGAAGAGGTTGGCCAGGTCCCAACCCCGGTCGGTGGGGAAGTCCGAGGTGGCGTCGCGGCCGGTGTCGACGAGGTCCCACAGGGTGTCCGGGTCGACCACGCCACCCGGGTAGCGGCAGCCCATGCCGACGATGGCGATCGGTTCGGTCGAGCGGTCCTCGATGCGCTTGAGCCGGTTGCGGGTCTCGTGCAGCTCCGAGGTCACCTGCTTGAGCAGGTGCAGCATCCTGTCTTGTTCCACCATGGGGGACCTCGCTGGGTTCGCGCTGGTTGTCGCTGGTCTCTGGGGCGGGCCGCGCTAGGAGATGCCGAACTCCTCGCTGAGGAGGTCCGCGAGTTCGTCGGCGGAGGCGTCGGCGATCCGGTCTCCGACGCCGACGGCCCCGGCTGCCCCGGCCTCGGTGTCGGGGGTGGTGAGCCGCTCGGCGAGGGCGTGCAGCCGCGCGGCGAGCGCGGCCCGGCCGGACTCGTCGGCGCCGAGCGCGTCGACGGCGGCGTCGATCCGGTCGAGTTGGGCGAGGAGCGCGGAGGTGGACGGGACGCCGTCCAGGTCCAGTTCCGCCAGCAGCGCCCGGCCGACGGCCCTGGGTGTGGGGTGGTCGAAGGTGACGGTGGCGGGCAGGGTGAGGCCGGTGGCCGCGTTGAGCCCGTTGCGGAACTCGACGGCGAGGAGCGAGTCGAACCCGAGGTCGGCGAAGGCCTCGTCCGGCTGGACCCGGCGGGTGCCGTCGTGACCGAGGACGGCGCTGGCGCGGTCGACGGCGAGTTCGGTGAGCCGTTCCGCCGCCTCGGCGGGGGACAGCCCGGCCAGCTGCCGGACCAGGGTGGAGGTGTCGGGGGCGGGGGCGGTGGTGGTGGCGGTGCGGCGCACCGGTCCGGCCAGGTCCCGCAGCAGCGGCGGGGCGGCGGCCCCGAGCCGGCGGGGGTCGACCCGCAGCGGGACGAGCAGCGCCTCGGGTCGCCGGGTGGCCTGGTCGAACAGTCCGAGCGCCTGGTCGGCGGTCAGTGGCGGGAAGCCCTGTTCGGCGAGGCGGCGGCGGTCGGTGTCGGTGAGGTCGCCGGCCATGCCGGTGTCCGCCCACAGGCCCCAGGCCAGGGACTGGCCGGGCAGGCCCCGCTGCCGGCGGCGGAGGGCGACGGCGTCGAGGGTGGCGTTGGCCGAGGCGTAGCCGGCCTGCCCGGGGGCTCCGAGGACCCCGGCGGAGGAGGAGAACCCGACGAAGAAGGACAGGTCGTGGGTGCGGGTGGCCTGGTCGAGCAGCTCCGCCGCGTCGGCCTTGGGCGCCAGCAGCGCTCGGACGCGGTCGGCGGTGAGCGAGCCGAGGACACCGTCGTCGACGGTCCCGGCGGCGTGCACCACGCCCTGCAGATCGGGGTGGGCCCCCAGCAGCGCGGTCAGGGAGTCCTGGTCGGTGACGTCGCAGGCGGTGACGGTGACGGCGCCGTCGTGGTCGGCGACGAGGTCGGCGGCTCCCGGGGCGTCCAGGCCCCGGCGGCTGGCGACGACGACGTGCCGGGCGCCCCACGCGCTGACCAGGTGGCGGACGAGGTGCGCGCCGACCCCGCCGGTGCCGCCGGTGACCAGGACGGGGGCGTCGGGGTCGAAGGCCCTGGGCACGGTGACGACGATCTTGCCGACGTGCCGGGCCTGGCTCATGAACCGCAGGGCCTCGGAGCACCGGCGGATGTCCCAGGTGGACACGGGCAGGGGGGTGAGGGAGCCGTCCTCGAACAGGGGGAGGAGTTCGGTGAACATCTCCCGGATCCGCACCGGACCCGCCTCCAACAGGTCGAACGACCGGTACTCCACCCCCGGGAACTCCCCCGGGTCCCGCAGGTCGGTCTTGCCCATCTCCACGAACCGACCACCCTCGCCCAACAACCCCCTTGAGGCGTCGACGAACTCCCCCGCCAACGAGTTCAGCACCACGTCCACCCGCCCGAACCGCTCCGCGAACCCGGTGTCCCGAGAGGACGCCACCCGCTCCGGGGCCACCCCCAACGCCTCCACGAACCCCCGCTTCACCGGCCCGCACGTCCCGTACACCACCGCACCCCACTCCCGGGCCAACTGCACCGCCGCCATCCCCACCCCACCGGCGGCCGAGTGCACCAACACCGACTCCCCCTCGACCAACCGGCCCAGGTCCCGCAACCCGTACCAGGCGGTCAGGAACGTCACCGGCACCGTCGCCGCCTCCGCGAACGACCACGACCCCGGGAACCGGGACCACATCCGGTGGTCGACGACCACCTCGGAGGCGAACCCGCCCTCGCACAGGCCCATCACCCGGTCACCCACGGCGAACCCGTCCACCCCGCGTCCGACCTCGGTGACGACCCCGGCGGCCTCCAGGCCCAACGGCAGGGGTTCGCCCGGGTACATGCCGAGCACGGTCATGACGTCACGGAAGTTCACCCCGGACGCCCGCACCGACACCCGGATCTCGCCGAGGCCCAGCGCCTCGCGGCGGGCGGTGTCCACCCGGACCCCGTCGAGGGAGCCGCCGGGTTCGGTACCAACCGTCCACGGCGTGCCCGGCAGGGACAGCCCGCCGTCGACGGGGCGCATCCTCGGTGCCCAGAGCCGACCGGAACGCAACGCCAGCTGCGGTTCGCCGGCGGCGACCGCGCCCCGGACCTCGGGGGCGTTCACCGACAGGGGGCGGTCGGTGTCGACGAGCAGGATCCGCCCCGGGTTCTCCGACTGCGCCGAGCGCAGCAGCCCCCACACCCCCGCGGCGGCCGGGTCCACCGGTGCCTCCGCCAGGCCCTCGTCCGGGTCGGCGGTGACCGCGTCGCGGGTGAGGACGACGAGCCGGGTGCGGGTGAACCGGTCGGCGGCGAGGAACGTCTGGACGAGGTCGAGGGCGGCGACCGGGCCGGTGCCGCTGGCCGCCTCCCAGAACAGGACGTCGGGTGCGGTGTCGAGGTCGCGGAGGGCGTCGGCGCCGGTGACGCGGTCCCACGACCAGCCGACGGTGCCCTCGGTGGGGCGTTCCACCGCCCGCCACGCCACCTCGTGCAGGGCGCCCCCGGTGGCCGCGGCGGCGCGCACACCCTCGGGGGAGGCGGCGCGGAGCATCAGCCGGTCGACGGTGAGGACGGGGACGCCCTCGGCGTCGACGGCGCGCAGGGAGACGGTGTTGTCGCTGAGCCGGGAGACCCGCACCCGGACGGCGGTCGCTCCCGAGGCGTGCGGGGTGACCCCGCGCCAGGAGTAGGGCAGCAGCGGGCCGCCGTCCCCGGCGGGCAGCAGCTGGGCGGCGCCGACGGCGTGCAGGGCGGCGTCGAGCAGGGCCGGGTGCACGCCGAAGGCGGTGGCCGGGGCGTGTTCCGGTTCGGGCAGTTCCACGGAGGCGAGGGCGTGGTCGCCGTCGCGCCGGGTGGCGCGCAGCCCCCGGAAGGCGGGGCCGTAGTCCAGGCCGGCGGCGGCGAAGGTCTCGTACACGCCGTCGGTCCCCGCCGACACGGGGGCGCGGCGGGCGAGGTCGGCGTCCGGGGCCGGCGCGTGGTCCGGGCCGGCCGACAGGGCACCGGTGGCGTGGACCCGCCACTCCCCCTCGGACTCGAGGCGGGCGTGCAGGGTGAACGGCCGGTGTCCCTGGTCGTTCTCCCGGGCCACGACGAGGCGCAGCTGGGTGGGTTCGTGGTCGGAGAGCACGAGGGGCGCGGTGGTGACCAGTTCGTCGACGGTGCCCCGGCCCACCTCGTCGCCGGCGCGGACGGCCATCTCCACGATGGCGGCGCCGGGGACGACGACCTGCCCCAGGACGCGGTGGTCGGCCAGCCAGGGCCGGCTCGTGGTGGACAGGGCGCCGGTGAGGACCACCGCGCCGGTTCCGGGCACCTCCACGGCGGCGGCGAGCAGCGGGTGGTCGGTGCCGGTGACACCGAGCCCGCTGGTGTCGGCGGCGGGCCGGGAGGTCCCGGTGAGCCAGAACCGTTCCCGGTCGAACGGGTAGGTGGGCAGGTCGACCCAGTCGCCGGCGCCGAACAGGTCGTCCCACTCCACCGGGACCCCGGCGCAGTACAGTTCGCCGACCGCCGCGAGCAGCGACGCCGCCTCGGGTCGGTCCCGGCGCAGGGCGGCCACGGCGCGCCCCGGCTCGGCGAGGACCGTCGCGGCCAGCCCGGTGAGGGTGGCGTCGGCGCCCAGTTCCAGCACCGCGTCCACTCCCGACGCCTCCAGCGCGGCGAGGTCGTCGGCGAACAGGACGGGGGCCCGCACGTGGTCGACCCAGTAGTCGGGGTCGGTCCAGCGGTCGGCCGGTCCGCCGGTGACGTTGGACAGCCCCGGCAGGGTCGGGGCGGCGAACCGCACCTCCCGCAGCACGCGGGCGAAGTCGGCGAGCACCGGTTCCACCAGGTGCGAGTGGAAGGCGTGGGACACCCGCAGCGCCCTGGTCCGCAGTCCCCGGGCCTCGGCCGCCTCGGCGACCGTGGCCACCGCGCCGGACTCCCCGGAGACGACCACCGAGGTGGGGCCGTTGACGGCGCCGACCCCGGCGCCGGGCACCAGGAGTTCCTCGACCTCTCCGCGCCCGGCGGCCACGGCGACCATCGCGCCGCCGTCGGGTAGGGCGTCCATCAGCCGGGCCCGGGCCGCCACCACCCGGCAGGCGTCGGGCAGGTCCCACACCCCCGCCACGTAGGCGGCCGTCAACTCCCCCACGGAATGACCGGCCACCACCTCCGCCCGGACCCCCCACGAGGACACCAGCGCGTGCAGCGCGGCCTCCACCGCGAACAACGCCGGTTGCGCCCAGCCGGTGCGGTCCAGCGCGTCGGCGTCCGCACCGAACACGACCTCGGCCAGGGGGCGGTCGGCGGCCAGTTCGGCGTCGAGGGCGGCGCAGACCCGGTCGAAGGTGTCGGCGTAGACGGGGAACCGGTCGTGCAGTTCCCGGCCCATCCCGATGCGTTGCGAGCCCTGCCCGCCGAACACGACAGCCAACTGGTGCACCGGGACCACTCCTGAGACGAGTCGGGGGTTCGTTTCTCCTCGGGCGAGCGCGCCGAGCGCGGCCGACGCGGCCGGCCGGTCGTCGGCCAGGACGACGGCGCGGTGGTCCAGCCGGGCCCGGGTGTGGGCCAGCGACCGGGCCAGGGCGCCCAGCGGGACCTCGGGGCGGGTGTCGACGAGCTCGGCCAGCCGGGCCGCCTGGGCGCGCAGCGCCGACGGTGTCCGCCCGGACAGCAGGAGCGGGACCGGGTTCTCCGTCCTCCCGGGTTCCTCGCGGGCCGGTGTGGGCGGCGGTGCCTCGAGGACCACGTGGGCGTTGGTGCCGCTGAAGCCGAACGACGAGACGGCGGCGCGGCGGGGCCCGGGGGTGTCGGGCCACGGCCTCGTCTCGGTGGCCAGCCGCACGGCGCCGGCGGACCAGTCGACCCGCGAGGTGGGGGTGGTGACGTGCAGGGTGCGGGGCACGGTGCCGTGCCGCATCGCCAGCAGCGCTTTGATGACGCCGGCGACGCCGGCGGCGGCCTGGGTGTGGCCGAGGTTCGACTTGACCGTTCCCAGCAGCAGCGGCGCCTCCCGGTCGGCGCCGTAGGTGGTCAGCAGGGCGTGCGCCTCGATGGGGTCGCCCAGGGCGGTGCCGGTGCCGTGCGCCTCCACGACGTCGACGTCGCGGGCGGTCAGGCCGGCGTCGGCGAGGGCGGCGCGGATGACCCGCCGCTGGGCCGGGCCGTTGGGGGCGGTGAGCCCGCTGGCGGCCCCGTCGTGGTTGACGGCGGAGCCACGCAGCAGGCCGAGGACGTGGCGGCCGTGGCGTCGGGCGTCGGAGAGGCGTTCGAGGACGAGGACGCCCACGCCTTCCGACCAGGCGGTGCCGTCGGCGTCCTCGGAGAAGGACTTGCACCGGCCGTCGGCGGCGAGCCCGCCCTGCCGGGAGAACTCGACGAACGCGGCCGGGGTGCTCATCACGGTGGCTCCCCCGGCCAGGGCCAGGGTGCTCTCCCCGGTGCGCAGCGACCGGGCGGCCAGGTGCACGGCGACCAGGGAGGAGGAGCAGGCGGTGTCGACGGTGAGGGCCGGCCCTTCCAAACCGAGGACGTGGGCGACCCGGCCGGAGGCGACGCTGCCGGTGGTCCCGGCGCCGAGCAGGCCCTCCACCTCGGGGGGAGCGTCGGCGAAACCGGGGCCGTAGTCGTGGTACATGATGCCAGTGAAGACGCCGGTCCGGCTGCCCCGCGCGGACCGGGGGTCGATGCCGGCGTGTTCGAGGGCCTCCCAGGAGGTTTCCAGCAGCTGGCGTTGCTGCGGGTCCATCGCCAACGCCTCGCGGGGGGAGATCCCGAACAGCCCGGCGTCGAACAGGGCCGCGTCGTCGAGGAACCCGCCCTCGCCCACCGAGCTGGTGCCGGGCCGGGTGGGGTCGGAGCCGAGGACGCGGTGGAGGTCCCAGCCCCGGTCGGTGGGGAACGGGCCGATGGCGTCGACCTCGGCGGTGAGCAGGTCCCACAGGTCGTCGGGGCCGCGCACCCCGCCCGGGTAGCGGCAGGCCAGGCCGACGATCGCGATGGGGTCGTCCGAGGAGCCCGCCGTGGGGGCGGCGGCCGGGGTTTCCTCGGGGTGCCCGTCGGCGGCGAGGAAGGCGGCGAGCCGCTCGGCGGTGGGGTGGTCGAACGCGAGGGTGGCGGGCAGGGGCCGGCCGGTGGCGGCGCTGAGCCGGTTGCGCAGTTCGACGGCGGCGAGGGAGTCGACGCCGAGTTCCCGCAGGCCCCGGTGGGCGTCGACCCGCCGGGGGTGGTCGTGGCCCAGTACGGCGGCCAGGTGGGCGCGGACCAGGGCGAGCGGGTCGGACGGCGGGGGCGGGGGTTCGGCGGTGCGGGGGCGGGCGGCGGGCAGCAGGTCGGTCAGCAGGGCCGGCGGGTCGGGGTGCCTGGCGAGCTGCCCCGGGTCGAGGTCGAGGGCGACCAGGGAGGGTTCGGCCCGGGTCATCGCCAGGTCGAGGAGTTCGAGGGCGCGGGGCGGGTCGAGCGGGGGGAACCCGGTGGTGACCAGTCGGCGGCGTTCGGACGCGGTCAGCGTGCGGGCCATGCCGGTGTCCGCCCACAACCCCCAGGCCACGGTCTGCCCGGGCAGCCCCTGCCGGCGGCGCCGGGCCATCAGGGCGTCGACCTCGGCGTTGGCGGCGGCGTAGGCGGCCTGCCCCGGCGCGCCGAGCACGCCCGCCGCCGAGGTGAAGGCGACGAGGAAGTCCAGGTCGAGGTCCCGGGTGAGCTGGTCGAGCGTGCGGGCGGCGCCGGCCTTGGGCGCGGCGACCCGCCGCAGGCGGTCGGGGGTCAGGGAGGTGAGCACGCCGTCGTCGAGCACGCCGGCGGCGTGGACGACGCCGGCGAGGGTGTCGGCGAGGGTGGCGAGCAGGCCGGCGAGTTCGTCGGGGTTGGACACGTCGCAGGGCACGAACCGGACCGCCTCGCCGCAGTCGGCGACGAGGTCGGCGACCCCGGTGTCGGAGCGGGCCGCGACGACCACCCGGGTGGCGCCCCACTGGTGGACGAGGTGGCGGACGACGTGGGAGCCGACTCCCCCGGTTCCCCCGGTCACCAGCACCGTGCCGTGGGCCGTCGGGGACCGCCGGCCGGCGGTGTCCTCGGCGACCGGGGTGAGGCGCGGGGCGAACACCCGGCCGTCGCGGACCGCCACCTGCGGTTCCCCGGTGGCCAGGGCGAGGCGCACCGCCTCGGCGCTGTCGTCGGCGTCGAGGAGGACCAGCCGGCCGGGGTGTTCGGCCTGGGCGGAGCGCACCAGTCCCCACAGGCCCGCCGCCCCGGGCACGACCGGTTCGTCCCCGAGGTCCACGGCGCCCCGGGTGCGCACCACGACGCGGTCCGGCCGGTCGAGGAGGTCGAGGAGCGTCGGCAGCTCCTCGGCGGCGTCGCCGCTGGGTGCCCACTGGGTGGCGGCGGCGGGCGCGGTGGAGGTTGGCGCGACCTCCACCCAGTTCGTGGTGTGGAGGTGACCGCCCGAGGTGGCGGCGGGCGGTGGGGTGGCGGGGCGGAGGGTGAGGCGGTCGACGGTGAGCAGCGGGCGGTCGGTGCCGTCGGTGAGCAGGAGCGACACCGAGGAGTCGTCGAGCCGGGTGATCGTGGCCCGCGCTGCCATGGTGCCCGGGTGGTGCGCGCGCACCCCGCGCCACGAGTACGGGACCAGGGGCGCGCCGTCGTGGTCGGGCAGCAGACCGGAGGGGTGCAGGGCGTGCAGGGTGGAGTCGAGGACGGCGGGGTGCGGCCCGAAGCCCTCGGCGGGGCCGGGGACCTCGACCGAGGCGTGGACGGTGGTCCCGTCGCGGCGCGCCGCCCGCAGGCCCTGGAAGCTCGGCCCGTAGTCCAGGCCGCGTTCCGCGAGTTCCGCGTAGAGCGCGGCGGTGTCGACCGGGTCCGGCGCCGCCGGCGGGGGCGCGGGGGTCGGCGGGGGGCCGGCGACGCCGAGGGTGCCGGTGGCGTGCCGGGTCCACTCGTCGCCCGACTCGGGGCGCGCGTGCACCGTGAAGGGCCGGTCACCGGTCGCGTCGGCCGGTGCCACCACGACCCGCAGCACGAGGGGACCGTCGAGCACCAGCGGGGCGAGGCTGGTCAGTTCGGTCACCTGGGGGTGGCCGACCTCGTCGCCCACCCGCAGGGCCAGGTCGACCAGGGCCGCGCCGGGCACCACGGTCCGGCCCAGCACCCGGTGGTCGGCCAGCCACGGCGGCGTGTCGGGGCACAACCGCCCGGTGAACAGCACCTCGTCCGAGCCGGGGACGTCGACGACACCGCCGAGCAGGGGGTGCCCGGCGGCGCGGACGCCCAGACCCGTGCCGTCGGCGCGCGGCCCGGGGGCGGTGAGCCAGTAGTGGCGCCGGTGGAACGGGTAGCCGGGCAGGTCGAGCGTCCTGGCGTCCTCGAAGAACTCCCGCCAGGACACCGGGACCCCGGCGACGTGCAGGTCGGCCAGCGCGCGGAGCAGGGATTCGGCCTCGTCGTGGTCCCGGCGGAGCGCGGGGACGGCCGGGACCGCGTCGCCGAGGACGAGACCGGTGAGGCCGGTGAGGGTGGAGTCCGCCCCGAGTTCGAGCACGGCGGTGACGCCGAGGCCGGGCAGGGCGGCGACCAGGTCACCGAACAGGACGGTGGCCCGGGCGTGCTCGACCCAGTAGTCGGCGTCGGTCCACCGTTCGGCGGTCCCTCCGGTCACGTTGGACAGCCCGGTGAGGCCCGGTTCGCGGAAGGTGACGCCGTCGAGGGCGGCGCGGAGGTCCGCCAGCGCTGGTTCCACCAGCGCGGAGTGGAAGGCGTGGGAGACCCGGAGCCGGGTCGCGCGGATGCCGCGCGCGGCGGCGGTGCGGACGGCGGCGTCGACCGCGTGCGCCGGGCCGGAGACCACCACGGCCTCGGGGCCGTTGACGGCGGCGATCTCCACCCCGTCGACGCGCAGCGCCTCGGCGGTTCCGCGGTCGGTGTTGAGAGCGGCCATCGCGCCGCCGTCGGGCAGGGCGTCCATCAGCCGGGCCCGGGCCGCCACCACCCGGCAGGCGTCGGGCAGGTCCCACACCCCCGCCACGTAGGCGGCCGTCAACTCCCCCACGGAATGACCGGCCACCACCTCCGCCCGGACCCCCCACGAGGACACCACCGCGTGCAGCGCGGCCTCCACCGCGAACAACGCGGGCTGGGCGTGGCCGGTGCGGTCGAGGCGCGCGGCGTCGGCGGGGCTGGTCTCGCCGAGGACGAGGTCGCGGACGGGGAACCCGAGCTCCGGTTCCAGGGCGGCGCAGACCTCGTCGAGGGCGGCGGCGAAGGCCGGGTAGGCGGCGTGGAGCCGCCGGCCCAGGCCGGGCCGTTGGGTGCCCTGCCCGCCGAAGAGGACCGCCAGCCGCCCGGGGCGGGTGGGGCGGGGGGCGGTGACCTCGGCGAGGCCGGCCAGCAGGTCGGCGCGGTCCCTCCCGAGCACCACCGCCCGGTGGTCGAGGCTGGCGCGGGTGGTGGCCAACGAGTGGCCGAGGTCGGCGGGCTGGGCGCCGTCGCGCAGCACCTCGGCGATGTTCCGTGCCTGGACCGGCACCGCCTCGGGGGTGCGGGCCGAGAGCACCAGGGGTGTGAGCGGGCCGCGCACCCGGCCGGGTGTCGCGTTCGGTGGCGGGGGCGGCGCCTGTTCGAGGATGACGTGGGCGTTGGTGCCGCTGATCCCGAAGGAGGACACGGCGGCCCGCCGGGGCCGGTCGTGCTCGGGCCACGGGGTGTCCTCGGTGGTGAGGGTGACCGCGCCGGAGGTCCAGTCGACGTGGCTGGTGGGCCGGTCGACGTGGAGGGTGCGGGGCAGCACGCCCCGACCCAGGGCCAGGGCGGTCCTCAGGACGCCGGCGACGCCGGCGGCGGCCTGGGTGTGGCCGAGGTTCGACTTGACCGACCCCAGCAGCAGCGGGGTGTCCCGCCGCTGCCCGTAGGTCGCGAGCAAGGCCTGCGCCTCGATCGGGTCGCCGAGGGCGGTACCGGTGCCGTGGGCCTCGACCGCGTCGACGTCGGCGGGTTCCAGCCCGGCGGCGGCCAACGCGGTGCGGATCATGCGCTGTTGGGCCGGCCCGTTGGGGGCGGTCAGCCCGTGGGACGCGCCGTCGGAGTTCACGGCGGTGGCACGGACCACGGCGAGGATGCGGCGGCCGTGGCGGAGCGCGTCGGAGAGCCGTTCCACGAGCAGCAGCCCGGCGCCCTCGGACCAGGCGGTGCCGTCGGCGGCGTCGGCGAAGGACTTGCAGCGCCCGTCGGGGGCGAGGCCGCGTTGCCTGGCGAACTCGACGAAGAGGTGCGGGGAGGTGAGGACGGTGGCGCCGCCGACGAGGGCGAGGCGGCTCTCCCCCGACCGCAGGGACCGGGCGGCCAGGTGCAGGGCGACCAGGGAGGAGGAGCAGGCGGTGTCGACCGAGAGGGCGGGGCCTTCGAGGCCGAGCGTGTAGGCCAGGCGCCCGGAGGCGACGCTGGTGGTGTTCCCGGCGAGCAGGTAGCCCTCGACCTCGGGGACCCCGTGGCGGGCGTCGCGGTCGTAGTCCTGCCCGGACACGCCGACGAACACCCCGGTGGGGGTGCCGCGCAGCGACCGGGGGTCGATGCGGGCGTGTTCGACGGCGCGCCACGCGGTTTCCAGCAGGACCCGTTGTTGGGGGTCCATGGCCAGCGCCTCGCGGGGTGAGATGTCGAAGAGGGCGGCGTCGAACAGGGCGGCGTCGGCGAGGAACCCGCCCCGGTCCACGTAGGTGCGGCCGGAGGCGGCCGGGTCGCTGTCGAAGAGGTGGTCGAGGTCCCATCCCCGGTCGGTGGGGAAGGGCCCGGTGACGTCGCGGCCCTCGGCCAGCAGCCGCCACAGGTCCTCGGGGGAGTCGACGCCGCCGGGGAAGCGGCAGGCGGCGCCGATGATGGCGATGGGCTCCGCCTCGGTCTCGTCCCTCTCGCGCACCCGGCGGGTCAGGCGCTCGTTCTCCTTGAGCGACGCCCGCAGCGCTTCGACGAGCCGCTCGTCAGCCTCCGCCATTCCGCGTCTCCTCCGCAGGGGTCGAGCCGTCCAGCAGCACGCTAGGTCGGGGTGGGGGGTGGACCAATGGCACGCGTCCACCCCGGGGGCATTGCCGGCGCACTCCGCCAGGCGGGTCAGTCGCCGGCGCCGGCCAGGGCCCGGCGGATCAGTTCGTCCGGGTCGAGGGAGTCCAGTTCGGACTCGGCGTCCTCGGTGGGTGGCGTCGCGGTGCCCGGGTCGGTGCCCGGGTCGGCCGTGGGTGGCCGCAGGGTGTCGAGCAGGTGGTCGGCCAGCGCCTCGGGTGTCGGGTGGTCGAAGACGGCGGTCGCGGTGAGGCGGACACCGGTGGCCCGCACCAGCCGGTTGCGGAGTTCGACGGCGGTCAGCGAGTCGAATCCCAGGTCGCCGAAGCCCTGGTCGGGTCGGATGTCGGTGGTCTCCCCGTGCCCGAGGACGCTCGCGGTGTGTTCCCGCACCACGTCCAGCACGGCGGCGCCGGCCCGGGCGGTCGGGAGTGCCGCGAGGCGGTCGACGAGGGCCGCCGGGGCGGTGTCCCCTTCGGACGCGGCCCGCCGGGTGGGCCGCACCAGGCGGGCCAGCGGCGGGGGCACCGGGCGGCCGGCCACGGTCGCCAGGTCCAGGCGCAGGGGCAGGCACCGGGGTTCGGCGGTGGTGACGGCGTGGTCGAACAGGCCCAGGCCCTCGGACCGGCCCAGTGGGAGCAGCCCGTCGCGGCGCATCCTGGCCCGGTCGGTGGCACTCAACCCGGCGGTGATTCCCCTGTCCTGTTCCCACAGCCCCCAGGCCAGGGAGGTGGCGGGCAGTCCGTGGGCGTGGCGGTGGGCGGCCAGCCCGTCGAGGACGGCGTTGGCGGCGGCGTAGTTGCCCTGGCCGGGCCCGCCGAGGACCCCGGCGGCGGAGGAGAACAGCGCGAACAGCGCGAGGTCGCTGGTCAGTTCGTGCAGGTGCAGCGCCGCGTCGGCCTTGGGCCGCAGCACCCGGTCGAGCTGGTCCGGGGTGAGGGAGCCGATCACGGCGTCGTCGACGACCGCCGCGGTGTGGACGACGCCGGTGAGGGGGTGGTCGGCGGGCACGGAGGCGATCGCCTCGGCGAGGGCGTCCCGGTCGCCGACGTCGCAGGCCAGGACGCGGACCCGGGCGCCGGCCGAGGTGAGGTCCTCGCTGAGGGCGGCGGCGCCGGGGGCGTCGGGGCCCCGGCGGGAGAGCAGCAGCAGGTGCCGCACCCCGTGGGCGTCGACCAGGTGGCGGGCCAGGAGCCCACCGAGGTCCCCGGTCCCCCCGGTGACGAGGACGGTGCCGTCCGGGTCGGGACGCCGGGGCAGGGTGAGCACCACCTTGCCGGTGTGGTGGCCCTCGCGGACGTGCCGGAACGCCTCCCGCGCCCGGTGGACGTCCCAGGTGGTCACCGGCAGCGGGGCGAGCGCCCCCCGGTCGAAGAGGTCGAGCAACGCGGTGAACATCCGCTGGATGTGGTCGGGGCCGGCGTCGAGGACGTCGAAGTCCCGGTAGCGGACGCCGGGGTGGTCCCGGGCGATGGTGGCGTCGTCGCGGATGTCGACCTTGCCCATCTCCAGGAACCGGCCGCCGGGGCGCAGCAGCCGCAGGGAGGCGTCGACGAACTCGCCGGACAGCGAGTTGAGGACGACGTCGACCCCGTCGGCGAAGGCGTCCTCGAACTCGAGGGTGCGGGAGGAGGCGATGCGCTCCTCGGCGATCCCGTTCCCCCGCAGGGCATCCCATTTGCGGGGGTGCGCGGTGCCGTGGACGGTGGCGCCGAGGTGGTGGGCGAGTTGGGTGGCGGCCATGCCGACACCGCCGGCGGCGGCGTGGACCAGCACCGACTCCCCCGGGGCGAGGTCGGCGAGGTCGACCAGGGCGTGGTAGGCGGTGAGGAACACCAGGGGCATCCCGGCGGCCTGCTCGAAGGTCCACCCGTCGGGGAACCGGGTGAGCAGGCGGCGGTCGGCGACGGCGACGGGCCCGAACCCGCCGAACACCAGGCCGGTGACCGGGTCGCCGGGGCGGAGGTCGGTGACCCCGGGGCCGACCTCGCGGACGACGCCGGCGGCCTCGCCGCCCAACAGGCCCGTGACGCTGGGGAACAACCCGAGGACGGTGAAGACGTCGCGGAAGTTCACGCCGGCGGCCCGGACGTCGATGCGGACCCGCCCGGCCGGGAGCGGGGTGTCGAGCACGTCGGGGCAGGGGTCGATCCGCAGGTTCTCCACGGTGCCGGTGCCGCTGGTGCCCAGCCGCCACGCCGGCTCCCCCGGTGGCGGCGCGAGGACCCCGTCGGAGGTGAACCGGGTGAGCCGGGCGGCCAGCGGCCGGCCCTCCCGCACGGCGATCTGGGGTTCTCCGGTGGCGAGGGCGCGGCGCAGCGCGCCGGGGAGGTCCCGGGTGGTGGCGGTGGTGGTGTCGACGTCGACGAGGACGAGCCGGCCGGGGTGTTCGGACTGGGCGGAGCGGACGAGGCCGTGGACGGCGGCTGCGGCCAGGTCGGGGACGTCCTCGCCCGGTGCCGTGGACACCGCGCCGGTGGTGAGCACGAGCAGGCGGGTCCCGTCGTCGGTGGCCAGCCAGTCCCGCAGGGTGGTGAGGGCGGCGGTGGTGGCGGTCCGCACGTCCCCGGTCGGGGGTGACCAGATCCGCACCTGGGCGTCGGTGCCCTCGCCCGGTCCGAGGCCGAACCGGTCCTCCCCCAGCGGCGCCCACCGGGCGGGGTCCTCCTCGGTCCCGCTGGTCGGGGTCCAGCCGGGGCGGAGCAGGTGGTCGAGCACGGCGGGGTCCCGGGTGGTGGGGTCGCCGCCCAGCCTGCGCACGGTCAGCGCGGCGATCTCGGCGACGGGCGCGCCCCCGGCGTCGGCGAGGACGAGGCGCACCGCCTGCCCGCCCAGGTGGGTGACCCGGACCCGCAGGGTGCGGGCACCGGTGGCGTGGACGCGCACCCCGGCGAAGGAGAAGGGCACGAAGGCCGTGTCGGCGGGCAGGAACCCGGTGAGCCGCAGGGTGTGCAGGGCGGCGTCGAGCAACGCGGGGTGCACCGCGAAACCGTCGGGTTCCGCCGGGGCGGGCAGGGTGACCTCGGCGAACACCACGTCGTCCCGGCGCCAGGCCGCGCGCAGCCCGCGGAAACCGGGGCCGTAGTCGACGCCGACGGCGCGCAGGCTGGTGTAGACGTCGCCGGTGGACAGGGCCCGCCCGCCGCTGGGGGGCCAGTCGGTGAGCGGGTCGGGTTCGGCGTGGCCGTCGGTGAGGGTTCCGCTGGCGTGTTCGGTCCAGGTGCCGCCGGGGTGGTCGGGGCGGGCCAGCACGGACACGGTGGCCGGCTCACCGGGGGTGGCGACCACGCGGATCCGGACGGCGCCTCGGTCGGGCAGTTCCAGTGGGCGGTGGACGACGAACTCCTCCAGCGTGCTGGCGCCGAGCTCGTCGCCCGCGCGGACGGCGAGGTCGACCAGGGCGGTGCCGGGGACCAGCACCCGGTCCAGGACCCGGTGGTCGGCGAGCCAGGGCTGGTCGGCCCGGGAGAGCCGTCCGGTGAGCAGGACACCCCCGTCGGGCAGGTCGACGGCCGCGCCGGCCAGGGGGTGACCGGTGGTGTCCTGTCCGAGCGCGGCGGCCCCGGTGGCGGCGGCGGGGGCACCGAGCCAGTACGGGGTGTGCTGGAAGGAGTAGGTGGGCAGCTCGACCGGGGTGGCGCCGAGGTCGGTGAACAGCGGGGTCAGGGTGACGTCGTGGCCCCGGGTGACGAGCCGGCCGACTCCGGCCGCCACCGACCGGGTCTCGGGGGTGTCGTGGCGCAGCAGGGCGATGGCGGCGCCACCGGGGCGGCGGAGGGTGTCGGTGACCATCGCGGAGAGCACGCCGCCCGGTCCCAGTTCCACGAAGGTGGTGGTCCCTCCTCGTTCGGCGGCGGCGACGCAGTCGGCGAAGCGCACGGTTCCCCGCGCGTGGTCGGCCCAGTAGTCGGGGGAGGCCACCTGGTCGGCGGTGAGGGGGGCGGCGGTGCGGTTGGACAGCACCGGGATCGACGGTTCGCGGGCCGTGGTGCCGGCGACGACGGCGCGGAACTCGTCGAGGACCGGTTCCACGAGCGCCGAGTGGAACGCGTGGGACACCCGCAGTTCCCGTGTCCTGGTGCCGCGCCCCGCCCAGCGGGCGGCGAGGGCCCGCACCTCGGTGGCCTCACCGGAGATCACCACGGAGGCGGGGCCGTTGACGGCGGCGACGCTGACGGCGGTGCCCGCCACCTCCACCGACACCTCGGCCTCGGGGGCGGCGACGGCGACCATCGCCCCGCCGGGGGGCAGCGCCGCCATGAGGCGGGCCCTGGCGGCCACGACGCGGCAGGCGTCGGGCAGGTCCCACACCCCGGCGACGTGGGCGGCGGCGAGTTCGCCGACCGAGTGCCCGATCAGGACGTCGGGGCGGACGCCCCAGGACTCCAGCAGCCGGAAGAGGGCGACCTCGACGGCGAACAGCGCCGCCTGGGCGTGGCCGGTGTCGTCGAGCCGGCCGTCGTCGGCACCGGTGAGCACCAGGTCGGCCAGCGGGGTGGCCGCCCCCAGGTGGCGGTCCAGTTCGGCGCAGACCTCGTCGAAGGCCTCGGCGTAGCGGGGGTGGGCGGCGCGCAGCTCGCGTCCCATGCCGGGGTGCTGCGCGCCCTGCCCGGTGAAGGTGAAGGCGATACCGCCGCCGTGGCCGTGCTCCCCGGCGTCCGCCGGCAGGGACCGCAGTTCGTCGAGCCCACCGGTGACGACGACGCGGTGCGGGAGCAGCGCGCGGCGGGTGGCCAGGGTCAGGCCGACGTCGGCCGGGCGGAGCTCGGGGTGGGCGGTGAGGAAGTCCGCCAGGGTCCTCGCCTGGGCGAGCAGGGCCGGGGGGTTGGGGGCTGACAGCAGCCAGGGCACGGCGGGCGGGGTGGGTCCACCGGTGGGGTCGCCGGTGGCGACCACGGGCGGGGACACGGGTGCGGGCTCGGGTTCGGGTTGGGGTTCGGGTTCGGGGGCCGCTTCGAGGACGACGTGGGCGTTGGTGCCGCTCATGCCGAACCCGGACACGGCGGCGCGGCGCGGCCCGGGGCCGGCGGGCCAGGGCCGCGCCTGGGCGAGCAGTTCGACCCGGCCGGCGGTCCAGTCGACCTCGGGGGTCGGGGTGTCGGCGTGCAGGGTGCGGGGCAGTGCCCCGTTCCGGAGGGCGCCGAGCGCCTTGATGACGCCGGCCATCCCGGCCGCGCCCTGGGCGTGGCCGAGGTTGGACTTGACCGAGCCGAGCCACACCGGGGTGTCCCGGTCCTGCCCGTAGGTCGCCAGCAGCGCCCGCGCCTCGATCGGGTCGCCCAGGCGGGTGCCGGTGCCGTGGGCCTCCACGAGGTCCACGTCGGAGGGTCGGAGGCCGGCGTCGGCGAGGGCGGCGCGGATGACCCGCTGTTGGGCGGGTCCGTTGGGGGTGGTGAGCCCGCTGGAGGCGCCGTCGGAGTTGACCGCGCTCCCCCGGACGAGGCCGAGGACGGGCAGCCCGGCCCGCCGGGCCTCCGACAGGGGGGCGAGCAGCAGGACGCCGGCCCCTTCGCTGAACCCGGCGCCGTCGGCGGCGGCGGAGAACGCCTTGCAGCGGCCGTCCGGGGCGAGGCCCCGCTGCCGGGAGAACTCCACGAACACCGCCGGTTCGGCGATGACGGCGACCCCGGCGGCGACGGCCAGCCGGCATTCGCCGGCCCGGAGGGCGCGGGTCGCCAGGTGCAGGGCCACCAGCGAGGAGGAGCAGGCGGTGTCGACGGTCAGCGAGGGCCCTTCGAACCCGTAGGCGAAGGACAGCCGTCCGGAGACGACGCTGCCGGCCTTCCCCGTGCCCAGGTGCCCCTCCAGGTCGTGGGGCACCCCGGCGTGGCGGGCGCCGTACTCGGTGGCGCTGATGCCGGTGTAGACGCCGACCCGTTCGCCGCGCAGGCCGTCGGGGGCGATGCCGGCCCGTTCCAGGGCCTCCCAGGTCAGTTCCAGCAGGAGCCGCTGTTGCGGGTCCATCGCCAGCGCCTCCCGGGGGGAGATGCCGAACAGGTCCGCGTCGAAGCCGGCGACGTCGGCCAGGAACCCGCCCCGCCGGGTGGTGATGCCCCCGCGCGTCCCCGGGTCCTCGGCGTGCAGGCCCTCGATGTCCCAGTGCCGGTCGGTGGGGAAGTCCCCGGTGGCGTCCCGTCCCTGGGCGACGAGGTCCCACAGCGCTTCGGGGCTGTCGGCCCCGCCGGGGTAGCGGCAGCTGGCGGCGACGATGGCGACGGGTTCCCGACCTGGGTCCTCGGGCCGCGCGGCGAGCTGGGCCCGCGCCTGGCGCAGTTCCACCGTCACCTTGTTCAGCAGCCGCCGCATGCGGTCGTCGTCGGTCACGTCCTGCCTCCGTTCCTCAGGAGATGCCGAACTCGGCGTCGAGCAGCGCGATCAGTTCCTCGTCGCTGGCCGACTCGATGTCCGCCCCACCGGCCCCTGGCGCGTCGTCGAGATCGAGTTCGGCGAGCACGTGGCGGGTGAGCGCGTCCGGGGTGGGGTGGTCGAACGCGGCGGTGGCGGGCAGTCGGAGCCCGGTGGCGGTGTTCAGGCCGTCGCGCAGCCGGACCGAGGCCAGTGAGTCGAACCCCTGTTCGCGGAATCCCCGGCCCGGGTCGACGGAGTCCAACTCGCCGTGTTGGAGGACGGCGGCGGTGGTGTCGAGGACGAGGGCGCGCACGATGCGGTGCCGGGCCGCCGGGTCGGCGGCCCGCAACCGGGCGAGCAGGTCGGCGGGGCCGGCGGTGTCCTCGGCGGCGGGCAGCAGGTCCCGCAGCAGCGGTGGCGGGGTGGGGCCGGCGACGACCGCCCAGTCCAGGTCGGCCACGAGGGTGTCGGCGGGGGCGTCGAGGATCCGCCGCAGCGTCGCCAACGCGCGCTCGGGGTCGAGGTCGCGGACCCCGGGGCGGCGGCCGTGGTCGCCGTCGGTGGCCCAGTGGCCCCAGGCGACGGAGGCGGCGGGCAGGCCCTGGGCTCGGCGGCGGGCGGCGAGGGCGTCGAGGACGGCGTGGCCGGGGGCGTAGCCGCCCTGCCCGGACGCGCCGAGGGTGCCGCCGACCGAGGAGAACAGGACGAACGCGTCCACCTCGTGGTCGCGGCTCACCCGGTCGAGGGCGGTGGCGGCGGTGACCCTGGTGCGCAGCACGCGGGTGAGCTGGGCGTCGGTGAGGTCGGTGAGCATCGCGTCGTCGAGGACTCCGGCGGTGTGCACCACGACGCGGGGGGTCTCGTCGGCGAGGGCGGCCCGCAGGGCGTCCTCGTCGGCCGGGTCGCAGGGAACGGGGTGGACGGCCGGGGGCAGGTCCTCGGGTGGGGGCGTGGCCGGGTCGGTCAGCAGGAGGACGCGCGGGGCCCCCATGGCGGCCAGCCAGGTGGCGACGAGGCGGCCGGTGGTGCCCTCTCCCCCGGTGACCACGGCGGTGCCCGCCGGCCGCCACCGGCCCGGGGTGGGCGGGGCGGGCGCGGGCCGGATCCGGCGCGTCCACGCCCGGCCCGCCCGCAGGGCCAGTTCGTCCTCGTCGCCGGCCACGGCCGTCGGCAGCCAGGTGAGCGCGTCGAGGTCGACGACGTCGACCAGTCCGCCCCAGGAGTCGGGGCGCTCGGCGGCGAGCACCCGTCCCAGCCCCCACTGGGCGGCCTGCCCGGGGTTGGGCACGTCGTCCCCGGGTGCCGCCGAGACCGCGCCGCGGGTGACGATCCACAGCGGAACGCCCTTCGGGAGGGCCTGGACCAGGTGGACGGTCGCGAACAGGCCGCCGGTGGCGGTGCCCTCGTCGGCCAGGGACAGCAGGGAGACCACGCCGGCGGCCTCGCCGTCGGCCAGCAGCCGCGCCAGGCCCGCGCGGGAGGTGTCGGTGGCGGTGCGCACCTCGAACCCGGCCGGGATGCCGGCGGGGACCTCGACGGAGCTCGGGGTGAGGACCAGCCACCGGCCCTCGGGCGGGGTGGTGGCGGGTCGGTGCGGGAGGGGCCGCCACTCCACGCGGTGGCACAGGTCGGCGCCGGCCGGGGTGTGCCAGGTGGCCAGGGCGGGCAGCAGCCGGTCGAGGGCGTGGAGGTCCTCGACGTCGGCCAGCCCGAGCCGGGTCCGGAGCGTCTCGGTGTCGCCGTCGTGGACGGCGGTCCAGAAGTCGTCGTCCCGCTCCTGGGGGGTGTCCGGTTCGTCGATCCAGTAGCGCCGGTGTTGGAAGGGGTAGGTCGGCAGGGCGACGGGCCGGGCGGTGCGCCTGGCGATCACCGTCGACCAGTCGACGGGGACACCCCGCACGTGGGCCTCCGCGACGGCGGTGAGCACCTGCCGGTGGCCGCCGTGGTCCCGTCGGAGGGTGGCGACGAGTCCGACGGGCACGCCGGCGGCCTCGGCGATGTCGCCGGTGGCGGGCAGCAGCACCGGGTGCGGGCTGACCTCCACGAAGGTGCGGTGGCCCCCGGCGAGCAGTGCCTCGGTGGCGGGCAGGTAGCGGACCGGTTCGCGCAGGTTGCGGAACCAGTGGTCGGCGGTGAGTTCCCCGGCCCGCACCCAGTCGCCGCTGACCGTCGAGCGCATCGGCACGGTCGGGTGTCCCGGGTGGATGTCGGCGAGGTCGCGGACCAGGGTGTCCCGGAGCGCGTCGACGGCCGGGCTGTGGGAGGCGTAGTCGACGGCGATGCGGCGGGCCCGCACCCCGGCGGCGTGGAGGGCGGCGGCGAGGGCGTCCAGGTCCTCGGGCGGTCCGGCGAGGACGGTGGCCAGGGGGCCGTTGGTGGCCGCCACGCTCACCCGGCCGGCGTGGGGTGCCAGGTGGTCGGCGGCGTCGGCGGCGGACAGCCCCACCGACAGCATCCCGCCGGTGCCCGCCAGGTCCCGCAGGGCGCGGGCGCGGACGGCGACGACGCGGGCGGCGTCGTCGAGGGAGAGGGCACCGGCGACGCAGGCGGCGGCGATCTCCCCCTGCGAGTGGCCGATGACGGCGTCGGGTCGGACGCCGTGCTCCTCCCACACGGCGGCGAGGGACACCATCATCGCGAACAGCGCGGGTTGCAGGACGTCGACCCGGTCCAGGCCGGCCCCGGTGCGCAGCGCCGCCTCGAGGTCGAGGTCGGCGTGCCGGCGGAGGGCGGCGGCGCAGTCGGCGATCCTGGCCGCGAACACCGGGCTCTCGGCCAGCAGGTCGCGGGCCATGCCGGGCCACTGTGCCCCCTGCCCGGGGAACACGAGGACGGTCCGCGCGTCGGGGTCGACGACCCCGGTGACCACCGACGGCGTCGGACGTGAGGAGGCCAGCGCGCGCAGCCCGGCGTGGAGCCCGTCGCGGTCGGCGCCGAGGACGACGGCGCGCCGGTCGAGGGCGGCCCGCCGGGTCAGCAGTCCGTGGGCGACGTCGGTGACGTCGACGTCGTCGTCGGTGAGCAGGCGGGCGAGGCGGCCGGCCTGCTCGGTGAGCGCGGCCCCGGACCGGGCGGAGAGCAGCAGCGGCGGCGCCGCCGTGGACGGTCCGATGTCGGGTGCCGGGTCGGGCCGTCCGGGCTCGTCGGGGGCCTGTTCGAGGATGACGTGGGCGTTGGTGCCGCTCACCCCGAAGGACGACACCGCGCCCCGTCGTGGCGCCTCCCCCGTCCAGTCCCTGGCCTCGGTGAGGAGTTCGACGGCGCCGGCGGTCCAGTCGACGTGCCCGGTGGGCCGGTCAACGTGCAGGGTCCTGGGCATCCGGGCGTGCCGCATCGCCTGCACCACCTTGATCAGGCCGGCGACCCCGGCGGCGGCCTGCGAGTGGCCCAGGTTCGACTTGACCGAGCCCAACCACAACGGGGCGTCCCGGTCCCTCCCGTAGGTGGCGAGCAGGGCCTCGGCCTCGATGGGGTCACCGAGCCGGGTGCCGGTGCCGTGGGCCTCGACGAGGTGGACGTCCCGCGCGGCGAGGCCGGCGGATGCCAGCGCCTGCCGGATCACGCGTTGCTGGGCGGGTCCGTTGGGGGCGGTCAGCCCGTTGGAGGCGCCGTCCTGGTTGACCGAGGTCCCCCGCACGACGGCCAGCACGGGGTGACCGTGGCGGCGGGCGTCGGAGAGCCGTTCCACGAGCAGCAACCCGGCGCCCTCGGACCACCCGGTGCCGTCGGCGGCGGCGGCGAAGGGTTTGCACCGGCCGTCGGGGGCCAGGCCCCGTTGCCGGGAGAACTCCACGAACGGTGTGGGGGAGGACATCACGGACGCGCCGCCGGCCAGCGCCAGGTCGCACTCGCCGGACCGCAGGGCCCCCACGGCGAGGTGCAGGGCCACCAGCGACGACGAGCAGGCGGTGTCGACGGTGACGGCGGGACCCTCCAGACCGAAGGTGTAGGCGATGCGGCCGGAGGCGACGCTGCCGGCGGTGCCGTGGCCCAGGTAGCCCTCCAGTTCCCCGGGGACGGTGCGCAACCGGCCCACGTAGTCGTGGTGGATCTGCCCGGCGTAGACGGCGACGGGACTGCCGCGCAGCGCGGTCGGGTCGATCCCGGCGTCCTCGAAGACCTCCCAGGCCAGTTCCAGCAGCAGCCGCTGCTGCGGGTCCATCGCGGTCGCCTCCCGGGGGGAGATCCCGAAGAACGCCGCGTCGAACCCGGCGACGTCGTCGAGGAACGCCCCGGCCCGGACGTAGCTGGTGCCGGTCCGGTCCGGGTCCTCGTCGAACAGGGCGGCGAGGTCCCAGCCCCGGTCGGTGGGGAACGGGCCGACGACGTCGACCTCGTCGTCCACCACCCGCCACAGGTCCTCCGGCGAGGCGATGCCCCCGGGGAACCGGCAGCTCATCCCGATGATCGCCACCGGTTCGTCCTCGGCGGCCGGGGCCGCCCTCGTGGCGGTCCGGGCCGGTGCGGAGGTCCCGTCGAGCGCGGTGAGCAGGTGGGTCGCCAGGGCGGCCGGGCTGGGGTGGTCGAAGGCGGCGGTGGTGGACATCCGCAGCCCGGTGGCCGCCTGGAGCCGGTTGCGCAGTTCCACCCCGGTCAGGGAGTCGAAGCCCTGCTCGGAGAAGGCCCGGTCGGGGACGACGGCCGCCGGGCCCGGGTGGCCGAGGACGGCGGCGGCCTCCGCGCGCACCAGGGCGAGCGCGGCGGCCGGTCGGTCGGCCGCCGGCAGGTCGCCGAGCCGCGCGCCGCCGCCCCGGGCGGGCCGGTCGACGGGCCGGCCCCGGACCAGGGCGCGCATCGCGGGTGGCAGGGGGCGCGCGGAGCGCGGGTCGAGCGCGGCGGCCACCACGCAGGGGTCGGGCGAGTCGAGGGCGGCGTCGAACAGGGCGAGGGCCGCGTCGGTGTCCATCGGGAGGACACCGCCCCGCCGCAGGCGTTCCCGGTCCCGGTCGGTGAGGTGGCCGGTCATGCCGCTGACCTCGGCCCACATGCCCCAGGCGATCGAGACGGCGGGCAGGCCGGCGGCCCGCCGTTCCACGGCGAGCGCGTCGAGGGCGGCGTTGGCGGCGGCGTAGCCGGCCTGCCCGGCGCCGCCGAGGGTGCCGGCGATGGACGAGAACAGCACGAACGCGGCGAGGTCGGTGTGGGCGGTGAGCTCGTGCAGGTGGCGGGCGGCGGCGATCTTCGGGTCCAGCACCACAGGCAGGGTGTCGGGGTCGGTGTTCGCCACGGTGGCGTCGGCGAGGACCCCGGCGGCGTGGACGACCACGCCCAGGTCGTCCACGGTGGCCAGCAGCGCCCGCAGCGCCGCGCGGTCGGCGGCGTCGCAGGCCACCACCCGGACCTCGGCCCCGGCCTCGGCGAGGTCGGCGAGCAGGTCCGGCGCGGCGTGGCCGCCGCGGCTGAGGAGCACCAGGCGGCGGATGCCGTGCCGGGCCGCCAGGTGGCGGGCGACGAGTCCGCCGAGGACACCGGTGCCGCCGGTGATCAGGGCCGTGCCGCCGGGGTCGACCGGTGCCGGCACGGTCAGCACGTTCTTGCCGGTGTGCCGGCCGGCTGCCATGACGCGCAGCGCGCCGCGAGCGTGCCGGACATCCCAGGCCCGGGTGGGTAGGGGCCCGGGGCCGTCGGTGGTCAGCGCGGCGAGCATCTCCCCGATCCGCTCGGGCCCGGCGTCGGTGAGCAGGTCGAACGCCCGGTAGGTGAGCCCGGGTGCGGTGCCGGGGTCGCGGATGTCGGTCTTGCCGAGTTCGACGAAGCGGCCACCGGGCGCGGTCAGGCGCAGCCCGGCGTCGACGAACTCGCCGGTGAGGGAGTTCAGGACGACGTCGACTCCCCGGCCGCCGGTGACCGCGCGGAACCGCTCCTCGAAGCCGGTGTCGCGGGAGGAGGCGATGTGGTCCTCGGGGATGCCGAGGTCCCGCAGCACCGACCACTTCCCGGGGCTGGCGGTGGCGAGGACCCGCGCGCCGTGGCGACGGGCGAGGGCGATCGCGGCCATGCCCACCCCGCCGGTCCCGGCGTGGACCAGCACGGTCTGCCCGGGTTGGAGGCCGGCGACGTCGAACAGGCCGTAGTGGGCGGTGAGCTGGGCGATGGGCACACCGGCCGCGTCGGCGAAGGACCACCCGGCCGGGATCGGCGCGAGCATCCTGGCGTCGGCGACGACCCGGGGCGCGAAGGCACCGTCGACGACGCCGAACACGCGGTCGCCGGGGTGGAGGTGGGTGACGTCGGCGGCGGTCTCCACCACGACCCCGGCGGCCTCGCCGCCGAGCACGTCGTCGGTGACGGTGACCACGCCCAGGGCGAGCAGGACGTCCCGGAAGTTGACGCCGGCGGCGCGGACCGCGATCCGGACCTGGCCGGGCCGCAGGGGGTCGGGTGGCGCGGGGACGGCGGCGAGGTCGTCGAGGGAGCCGGTTCCGCCGATCGCCAACCGCCACGGCCCGTCGGGCACGGGCAGCGGCGGTGGGTCGGTGGGTGGTGGGGCGCTGGCCGGTCGCAGCCGGGCGGCGGTGACGACCCCGTCCCGCACGGCCAGGTCGGACTCGCCGGCGCGCAGCGCGCCGAACACCGCCGGCCAGGCCGGGCCGGGGTCACCGTCCACGGTGGCGAAGGCGCCGGGGTGTTCGGTGGCGGCGGCGCGGAACAGCCCGGTCACCGGCCCGCCGCCCCGGGTGAGCACGACCAGGGTGGCGTCGCGGCCGATCCAGTCCTTGGCCAGGGCGAGCGCGGCGAGGGTGGCGGTGCCCGGGTCACCGGCGGGGGCGCGGACCAGGACGAACTCGGCGTCCTCGACGGGCACCGGGTCCGGCACCGGGTGCGGGGCGGTCAGGTCGGCGTCGAGCGCCGCGACCCGGACGTCGGTCGCGGCCGGGTGGTCGACCGGCACGTGGTCGAGGCGGTGCGGTGCCGGCGCGGCGGCGGCGGGGGACCGCAGGGTCAGGGCCTCGACGCGGGCGACGAGCCGGCCGGTGTGGTCGACGGCGACGACCTCGACGGTGGTGGCGTCGAGGACGCGGAGCCGGGCCCGCAGGGCGCGGCCGGTGGGGGCGCGGAGTTCCACGCCGGTGAAGCCGAACGGCAGTGGCGTGCCCGCTCCCCCGACGTCCGCGCCGCTGGCGCCGATGGCCTGGAGCACCGCGTCGAGCAGCGCGGGGTGGCAGGTGAAGTCCCCGCCGGTGTCCTCGGGCAGTTCGACCTCGGCCCGGAGTTCCGCGCCGGGCCCGGTGCCGGTGCGCCACAGCGCCCGCAAGCCCCGGAACAGCGGCCCGTACTCGTAGCCCCGGTCGGCGAGCCGGTCGTAGGCACCGTCGAGGTCGACCGGCTCCGCCGCCCCGGTCGACCAGGCGGCCGGGGCGGGGCCCGGGCCGGCGGCGACGACGGCCCCGGTGGCGTGGGTGGTCCACGGGCGGTCGCCGGCGCGGGCGTGCAGGGCCACCGGGCGGCGGCCGTCCGCGTCGGGCTGGTCGACGACCAGCCGGAGGGTGACCGGGACGTCGAGTTCCACGGCCACGGGGGCGGTGAGGGTCAACTCCTCGATCCGGTCGCAGCCGTGCCCGGCGGCGACGGTGGCCACCAGGTCGAGCACGGCGGTGCCGGGCACCAGGGCGGTGCCGCGCACGGCGTGGTCGGCGAGCCACGGGTGGGTGGTGAGGGAGATCAGCGCGGTGTGGACGGTGGCGTCGGGCAGGTCGACGGACGCGCCCAGCAGCGGGTGGTCGGCGGCGGTGATCCCGGCGGAGCCGAGGTCACCGGTCCCGCCGCCGGCCGGGGGCAGCCAGAACCGCTGGCGGCGGAAGGCGTACCCGGGCAGCGGGACGCGGCGGGCGCCGCTGCTCTGGAACCAGGAGGTCCAGTCGACGTCGACCCCGGCCGTCCACAGCTGGGCGGCGGCGGTGAGCAGGGGGGTGAGGTCGTCGTGGTCGCGGCGCAGCGAGCCGGTGACGACCCCGGTGGCCTCCCGCTCGTCGAGGATGTCGGTGAGGCCGACGGTGAGCACGGGGTGCGGGCTGGACTCGACGAACACGCGGTGCCCGTCGGCGAGGGCGGCCTCGACGGCGTCCTGGAACCGCACGGGGTCGCGCAGGTTGCGGAACCAGTACTCCGGTCCCAGGTCGGCGGTGTCGACGCGGGTGCCCGTCACCGTCGAGTAGAAGCGGGTGTCGCAGGAGCGGGGGCGGATGTCGGCGGCGAGGTCCACGAGCCGGTCCCGCAGGGCCTCCATCCTCGGCGAGTGGGAGGCGTAGTCGACGGGGATGCGTCGGGCGCGGATGCCATCATCCGCGCAGGAGGCGACGAGCCGGGCGAGGGCCGCGCCGTCACCGGAGACCACGGTGGACCGGGGCCCGTTGCTGGCGGCGACGACCGTTCCCGGGGGCAGTCGGCGTTCGGTGTCGGCGGCGGACAGCGGGACCGAGACCATGCCGCCGTCGCCGGCGATCTCCCGCAGGGCGCGGGCGCGCAGCGCGATGATCCTGGCGGCGTCGCCC
This sequence comes from Actinoalloteichus caeruleus, assembly GCF_049311605.1. Taxonomy (NCBI): domain Bacteria; kingdom Bacillati; phylum Actinomycetota; class Actinomycetes; order Pseudonocardiales; family Pseudonocardiaceae; genus Actinoalloteichus; species Actinoalloteichus caeruleus. Next base: position 2,496,571 of record NZ_CP186005.1, on the reverse strand, counting down.
AGGTCGAGCCCGCCGGCCACGCAGAGGGCGGCCAGCTCTCCCTGGGAGTGCCCGATGACCGCGTCCGGGCGCACCCCGAGGGAGGTCCAGAGCCGGCCCAGGGCCACCATCACCGCCCACAGCACGGGTTGGACGACGTCGACGGTGTCCAGGCTGGGGGCGCCCTCGGCGCCGGTGAGGACGTCGAGGGCGGAGTACCCCAGGTGGGGGCGGAGGGCGTCATCGCAGGCGGCCAGTTCCGCGCGGAACGGTGCGGACACCGCCAGCAGCCGGGTGCCCATGCCCGCCCACTGGGAGCCCTGGCCGGGGAAGACGAGGACGACGCCGTCCCCTCCTCCGCCCACCGTGGTGGTGACGGCGCGGTCCGACCAGTCGCGCAGCGCCCGCGCCGGGTCCTCGTCGGCGCCGAGGAGCAGCACGCCCCGGTGGTCGAGGGTGGCCCGGCCGGCGGCCAGCGAGAACCCCAGGTCGCTGGCGTCGGCCCCTCCGGACCCGCGGAGGTGGTCGGTGAGGCGGTCGACCTGGGCGCGCAGCGCCTGGTCGTCGCGGCCGGACAGCACGAGGGGGACCAGCGGTGGGGGTGTCCGCGTGGTGGGGGCCGCCTCTGGCGGGGCGGGCGCCTGTTCGAGGACGACGTGGGCGTTGGTGCCGCTGATCCCGAAGGAGGACACGCCGGCGCGGCGGGGGCGGCCGTGGTCGGGCCACGGCTGTTCCTCGGTGAGCAGCGCCAACCCGGAGGTGGCCCAGTCCACGTGGGGGGAGGGCCGGTCGACGTGCAGGGTGCGGGGCAGTCGGCCGGCGCGCAGGGCCAGCACCACCTTGATCACGCCGGCCACGCCGGCGGCCGCCTGGGTGTGGCCGAGGTTGGACTTCAGCGATCCCAACCACAGCGGGTGGTCCCGGTCGGCGCCGTAGGTGTCGGCGAGGGCGTTGGCCTCGATGGGGTCGCCCAGCACGGTGCCGGTGCCGTGCGCCTCGACGGCGTCCACCTCGGACGGTTCCAACCCGGCGTCGGCGAGGGCCCGGCGGATCACGGCGCGTTGGGCCTGTCCGTTGGGCACGGTCAGCCCGTGGGAGGCGCCGTCGGAGTTGACGGCGGAGCCGCGCAGCACGGCCAGCACCTCCCGGCCGTCCCGCCGGGCGGCGGACAGCCGCTGGAGGAGCAGCAGTCCGGCCCCCTCGCCCCAGCCGGTGCCGTCCGCGTCGGCGGAGAAGGATCGGCAGCGGCCGTCCGGGGAGAGCCCGCGTTGCCGGGAGAACTCCACGAACAACTGGGGTGTGCTGATGACGGTGGCCGCCCCGGCGAGGGCCAGCTCGCACTCCCCCGCCCGCAGGGACCGGGCGGCCAGGTGCAGGGCGACCAGGGAGGAGGAGCAGGCGGTGTCCACGGTGAGGGCGGGTCCCCGCAGCCCCAGGGTGTAGGCGATGCGGCCGGAGGCGACGCTGCCGAGCTTGCCGACGTCGAGGTAGCCCTCCAGTTCGGGCGGCGGCGGGTCGATGCCGGCTCCGTACTCGTGGCGCATGACCCCGGTGAAGACCCCGACCTCCCGGTCGCGCAGCGAGTCCGGGGCGATGCCGGCGTTCTCCAGCGTCCGCCAGGCCACTTCGAGCAGCAGCCGCTGTTGCGGGTCCATCGCCAGCGCCTCGCGCGGGGAGATCCCGAAGTGCTCGGCGTCGAAGTCCTCGACGTCGGCGCGGAAACCGCCCCGGGTGGTGATCGAGCGCCCCGGCCGGTCCGGGTCGGGGTCGTGCAGCCGGTGCAGGGGCCAGCCCCGGGTGGTGGGGAACTCACCGGTGGCGTCGACGCCGTCGACGACCAGCCGCCACAGGTCCGCCGGGTCGTCGACCCCGCCGGGCAGGCGGCACCCCATGCCGACGATGACGACCGGGTCGTCGTCGGGTTCGACCGGTGCGGCCCGGCGGCGCGGCTCGGGCCGGGACGAGGTCCCCCCGGCCGTGACCGTGGTGGTGGTGGTGCCGAACAGCCGGTCCCGCAGGAGGCGGGCGACGGCGGCGGGGGTCGGGTGGTCGAAGACGACGGTCGCCGGCAGCGGCACGCCCGCGCGGCGCACCACCGCGTCGCGCACCAGGAGGGCGGTGAGCGAGGTCAGCCCCAGCTCCCCGAACGGCCGGTCGTCGGCCACGTCGGCCCGGTCGACGCCGAGCGCGGCGGCGGTGCCCTCCCGGACCAGGCCGAGGAGCCGCCGGTGCCGTTCCCGGCGGGACAACGGGAGCAGGCCGGCGCGGAGGCCGTCCGCGCGCCCCTCGTCGGCGCCGGGCGCGGGCTCCTCGGCGGTGGTCGGGACCTCCGCGAGCAGCCGCCACGGCCGCTCGGCCAGCAGGTGCCGGGTCACCTTGCCGGCGGCCGTCCTGGGCAGGGCGTCGAGCGCGCGCAACTGGGTGGGCACCCGGAACCCGGCGAGCTTCTCCCGGCAGACGCGGAGGACCTCCTCGGGGTCGAGGTCGTCCCGGCCGACGAGGTAGGCGACCGGCACCTCCCCGAGCCGGGGGTCGGGCGCGGGCCCCACGGCGGCGTCGAGGACGCCGGGAGCGCCCAGCAGCACCTGTTCCACCTCGGCGGGGTGGATGTTCTCCCCACCTCGGATGATCAGTTCGGAGATGCGGCCGGTGACGGTCAGGTAGCCGTGGTCGTCGCGGCGGGCCAGGTCGCCGGTGCGGTACCAGCCGCCGGGCAGCGCGTCCGCCGTGGCCTCGGGGTCCCGGTGGTAGCCGGCCATGACGTTGGGGCCGCGCACCCACACCTCGCCGTCCTCGCCGACCGGCACGTCGGTGCGGGTGCCCGGGTCGACCAGCCGCACGGACAGGCCGGGCACGGGCAGCCCGCACGACCCGGGGACGCGGGTGCCACCGGGCCAGTTCGTGGTGATGGGCCCGCAGGTCTCGGTGGTGCCGTAGCTGTCGATCAGCGGGGCACCGAACCGGGCCTCGACGCGGGCCGGCAGCTCGGCGCCGCCGACCGCGCCGGCGGTCAGGCACAGGCGGAGCCCGGGGGCGACGATGCCGTCGGCGTCGGTGGCCCGCAGCAGCTCCTGGTACATGGCGGGCACCCCGACCAGCACGCTGAACTCCCCGGCCGCCAGCCCCGCCAGCACCTCCTCGGCGGCGAAGCCGGAGGTGACGTGGGCGCTGGCGCCCACCGCCAGCACGCCGAGGGTGCCGAGGTGGTGGCCGAGGCAGTGGTGCAGCGGCAGCGGCCACAGCACGCGGTCCTCGCCGCTCAGGCCGAGGATCGGGGCGTAGCAGGCGGCGATCGTCCACAGCGAGTTCCGCGTGGAGGAACGCACACCCTTGGGTCGGCCGGTGGTCCCGGAGGTGTAGAGCATGAACGCCCAGTCGTCCACCCCGAGGTCGTCGCGGGCGGGTTCCGGCGCGGGGCTGGTGGCGAGGTCCTCGAACCGGGGGCCGTCCCAGTCCACCGGGTCGACCTCGTCGGCGAGGACAGTGGTCAGCGCGGGCGCCACCCGGGTGAGCCTGGCGATCCGCGCCGGGTCGGTGATGACGGCGACGGCGCCGCTGTCCGCCAGGAGGTGGGCCAGCTCGTCGTCGCTGGACAGGGGGTTGACCGGCACCCCGACCGCCGAGGCGCGGGCGGTGGCGAGGTAGCTCTCCACGAGGGACACGCCGTTGCCGAGCACGAACGCCACCCGCTCCCCCCGGGCCACCCCGAGGGCGGCCAGGTGCCCGGCGAGCCGCCCGGTGCGGGCGGACAGCTCCGCGTAGCTCACGGAACGGCGGGCGTCGGAGTAGGCGGTGCGCTCCGGGATGTCGCGGGCGTGGTCGCGCACCAGCTCGTGGACGGGGCGGATCAACTCGGTCCTGAGCATGTCACCACACTTCGCTCACTGGGGTCGGGGCCGCCCGGCGCGGGGAGCGGGGCGCGACAGGCGGCCACGTTACGAACGGCGACCGTCGGCACGCTGCGGAAGAAGCCCACCGCACGGCCATCCCCCGGGAATCCGCGCGGCCGCTCACCAGCCCGCTGTTACCGACAGGTGGAAGTCCGGCACTGCGCCGGGACGGGCCGGGTTCCTAGCGTCGGGGCCGACAGCCGTCGGAACTCCACTGCTGGGGTGGTCCATGACTCGCTCGCCCGTCCAGCCCGTGGGCGCGCTCGCCCCGCTGCTGCTCGCCCCCGACTCCGACTCGGCGTCCGCCGAGGACGGCCCGGTGCTCGGCGTCAACCGGTACCTGGACGTCGCGTCGGCCCCGGCGGACGCGGCGCACCCGGGCATGACCGTGCCGCTGGCCGCCCCGACCGACGAGGTCGCCGAGGTGTGGCCCGCCGACGGCCCCGTCCGCTCCGGGGACCACGGCGGCATCCGGTACGCCCACTCGGACCGCTTCCTGTTCTGCTCGGCGCGGCTGCCCGGCTCCGGCTCCGGTGCCCGGGAGGTCGGCCGGATGTACCGGGAGCTGTTCGCGCTGCTGGCCCGCCTCGACTACCCCCGGCTGGTCCGGGTCTGGAACCACATCGCCGGCATCAACGACCGCACCGGGACCGGTGAGGAGACCTACCGCGACTTCTGCGTGGGCCGCAGCCTGGCCCTGGAGGAGTTGGGGATGCTCAGCGACATGCCGGCCACGACGGTGATCGGCGCGGCGGCCGGCGGCGTCGAACTGTCGTTGATCGCCACCCGGGGTGTCGACCCGGTCAACGTGGAGAACCCCCGGCAGGTCCCGGCCTACCACTACCCGTCCCGGTACGGGCGGCGCGCCCCGAACTTCGCCCGCGCCACCTACCTGCCCCGGCACGGCGACCCGGCGGCGCGGGGCTCGGTCCTCGTCTCGGGCACCGCCAGCATCATCGGTCACGAGACCCGGCACGTGGGCGACGTGCGCGCGCAGTGCAGGACCGCCCTGGGGAACGTCGAGTTGCTGGTGGGCCCGGAGAACCTGGGCCGCCACGGCGTCGACCACGCCTACGGGCTGGCCGACCTGCGGGCCGCGAAGGTGTACGTGCGGCACGCCGAGGACCTGCCCGCCGTCCGCGAGGTCTGCGCCGAGCTGTTGCCCGCCGACGGCCGGGTCGCCTACCTGCGGGCCGACATCTGCCGCGCCGACCTGCTCGTCGAGGTCGAGGGCGTCGCGACGTGACCTCCGGCGAGGTCGGGGAGGCCGGCGCCCTGCCCGTCGGGGCGGTTGGCCGGGGCGGGTTCCCCGCCGGGGTGGACTGGCACGGGGTGCCCGCGCTCCAGCAGCCGGACTGGCGGTGGGACGAGTCCCACGCACCCGTCCTCCGGGCCCTGGAGGCGGCGGAGCCGCTGGTCACCGGGGCGGAGGTCCGGGAACTGTCGACCCGGCTCGCCGCCGTCTGCTCGGGCGACGCGGTGCTGGTGCAGGCCGGTGACTGCGCGGAGAGCTTCCACGCGGCCTCGGACCCGCGCACCGACGCGGTGGTGGCGGTCCTGGACCGGTTGGCGGCCGGGTTCGGAGGTGGGCGCCCGGTCCTGCGGGTGGGCCGGATCGGTGGCCAGTTCGCCAAACCCCGGTCGCGGTCGGAGGAGGTGGTCGACGGGGTGCCGCTGCCGCCGTTCCGGGGGCACCTCGTCAACTCCGAGGTCGCCGACGTGCGCGCCCGGCGCCCCGACCCCCGCCGGATGCTGACCGGCTACCGGTTGGCCGCCTCGGCCCACCGCAGGCTCGCCGCCCACCGGGCGTCACGCCCCGACGGGTGGGGGCCGTGGTCCAGCCACGAGGCACTGGTCCTGGACTACGAATCGGCGTTCCTGCGCCCGGACGACACCGGGGAGCTGGTGTTGGGGTCCACCCACTTCCCCTGGGTCGGGGAACGGACCCGCCAACTCGACCACGGGCAGGTCCGGTTGGTGGCCTCGGCCGGCAACCCGGTGGCGTGCAAGCTCGGCCCCGGGGCGACGGGTGAGGACGTGGTCCGGCTGTGCGAGGTCCTCAACCCCGACCGGACCCCGGGCCGGTTGACCTTCGTGGTGCGGATGGGGGTGCCGGCCATCACCTCGGCCCTGCCGCCGCTGCTGCGCGCCGTGCGCGCGGTCCACCACCCGGTGGTGTGGGTCAGCGACCCGATGCACGCGAACACCGTCGCCGCACCCGGCGGTCGGAAGACCCGGTTCCTGACGGCGATGGTCGAGGAGGTCGGCTGGTTCACCCGGATCGTCCGCGACCACGGCGAGCACCCCGGCGGACTGCACCTGGAGGTGGCCGCCGAGGAGGTCACCGAGTGCGTGGGCGGGCCCGTGCCCGACGTCGAGGCGTTGGACGCCCGCTACGAGACGCTGTGCGATCCGAGGCTCAGCCCGGCCCAGGCGGCGGAACTCGTCGCCCGGGCCGGGTTCTGACCGTCGCCCGGGCGATCAGCCCGGGATCGCGGCGACGGCCGGGACCGGTACCCCGGCCTCCGCCCCACGCGGGTTGAACCGGGCGAAACCGGCCATGCCCTCACGGTGGGCGGCCTGGTCGTCCCCGGCGGCGTTGAACCGGGCCGCGTACTCCAGCGCGCGCAGCGGGCAGCCCCGGATCTCGCCCAGCAGCTCCCGCCACTCGCCGGTGGCGGCCGACGGCTGGGACGGGCCGAGGTGCGACTGGCGGCGGCGCGGGTTGAGCACCACGTCCAGCAGCCGGGTGACCGCGTTGTCGGTCAACCGGTCGAGGACGAAGCTCAACGAGTTGGGGCCGGTGGCGTTCTCGGACACGCGACGGGAGAACGCGTCCCTGGCGGTGGTCACGATCATCAGCGGCAGCGGGTCCGGGGTGTCGACGAGGGCGGCCAGCGCGGCGAGGAGGTCGTCGTCCGCGTGGTGCGCGTCGTCGACGACGACGAGCGCGGGCTGCCGACTGGCGAGACCCCGCAACGCCTCCACCCCGCCGCCCGGCTGGTCCCGGACCAGTTCGGACAGGACCGTGCCGGCGTCGCCGTGGCCGGGCCGCACTCGGGTGCGCAGGACCCGGGTGGTGTTCAGCGTGCCGTCCCGCAGCTGGTCGACGAGTTCGGACACCAGCCGTGTCTTGCCGACGCCGGGGGCGCCGAGCAGTGTCACCATCGCCGGTCGTCCCGTCGCGTGGGTGCGGGCCGCGGTGCGCTGCAACAGGTCCAGTTCGAAGGACCTGCCCACGAAGGGGGTGGGGCCGTGCCAGGAGCTGGGGAGCTCCGCCGGTGCCCCGGTGGGTCGTGGTCGTGCCGCGAAGGGGCCGTGTCCGACCGGTCCCTCGGGTGGGGCGGTGTTGAGGACGACCCGGCCGGGGGTGGCGGCGGCGGCGAGCCGTCGGCAGCTGTCGAGCACGACGGCGGCGACCTTCGGCACGGCGGTGTCCCCGTCGACGAGCCGGGTGACCACCGCCTCCCCGGAGTGCACGGCCACCCGGACCTCGGCGGGGTGGAAGTCGACCACCGAGCGGCGGGCGATGGCGCCGGCGGCGGCGAGCGCGCGGTCGGCGTGGTCGGGCTGCCTGCCGGACGCGCCGAAGTAGCCGCACCAGGACGAACCTGGGCCGGGCGCGGACTGCCCGCCGTGGTGGCGGATCTGCTGGCACACGAACCCCTCCACGGTGGCCGCGTGCTCGGCGGTGGTCATGACCATGACCACCGTGAGGGCCCGCTGTTCGGCGACCGCCCCGTTCTCCGGGATGGGGCCGGGGGCCGGGCGGGCCGGCTCCGGCGGGGCCGGGGCGCCGAGCCGGGTCGCCGACGCGCCACCGTTGTGCCGTGGCGCGGGCGCGAGGGCGGGCGACGGAGCGGCGCCGGGGACCACGGTGGGCCCGGGCACCCCGGCTGCTGCCCCGGGAGTGGTGGGTGCCGCCAGCTCGGGCCGCTGGTTGAGGATGTCCCGTTCGAGGGTGCGCAGGGTTTCCCCTGGTTCCACGCCGAGTTCCGCGACCAGCCGGGTGCGCAGGGAGCGGTAGGCGGCGAGCGCCTCGTGTTGGCGCCCGCACCGGTACGCGGCGAGCATCAACAGCCCGCACAGGCGTTCCCGCAGGGGGTCCGCCGTGACGGCCAGTTCGAGCTCCCCGACGACGTCCTGGTGCCGTCCCCTGGCCAGTTCCGCCTCGAACCTGTCCTCGACGGCGGAGGCGCGGGCCTCCCGGAGCACGTTCAGCTCCGGCCAGTCGAACCCCAGCTCCACGAGGTCCGCCAGCGGATCTCCCCGCCACAGCCCGAGGGCCAGGCGGAGGGACTCGGCCGCGCCGGCGGGATCGCCGGACCGCAGGGCGGCGCGGCCCCGCTCGGCCAGGTCGGTGAACGCGTGGCGGTCGACGCGGACCGGGTCGACCTGGAGCAGGTAGCCGGGGGCGTGCGTGAGCAGGATCGGCGCGTCCTCCTCGGCGGCGAGCAGCCCGCGCAGCCCCGACACCGCGTTCTGCAACATCTTCCGGGCGGTGCGTGGCGCGTTGTCGCCCCACATGGTGCGCAGGAGCCTGCTGGTGGGGATGACCTCGTTGCCGTGGAGCAGCAGGTAGGCGAGAACGGCACGTTGGTGCACTCCGGACACCGGGAGCGGCGCGCCGCCTCGCGACACCGACAGCGGCCCCAGTATTCCGAACTCCATGGTCCTCCTCCTGTCGGTACGACGTCCCCCTGTTGGGGGACGTTATGTCCGGGACCAGTAAGGAAAACCTCACTACCTCGTTGGCCGAATCGGTGAGTCGGCAACATCGACCGACTGACTCTCACCGTCGGTGACGACGTGCGGGTGGGCCGTCGCTCTCCGCTTCGCAGCTGAGCGCGGAGACCCCATCAATCCTCGGGACCAGCTTCGCGCGGGGACGACGTGGCGGGTTGACGGACGGCCGCCACCTGGGAACAGCCCCACGTGCGCGGGGACGACGACGGTTGCGGCGAGGTCGAGCCATTCACCGGCGGAACAGCCCCGCGTGCGCGGGGACGACGCCGAGTGCGTCTGCGAGGCCGACCAGTTCCAGGGAACAGCCCCGCGTGCGCGGGGACGACCCTCGCGGACATCCGAGAGCAGCCGGACGCCAAGGAACAGCCCCGCGTGCGCGGGGACGACCCGCTCAAGGCGAACCGCGACGCGTACGACTTGGGAACAGCCCCGCGTGCGCGGGGACGACACAGCCACTTGTCTATAGCGCGCTGGACCGCCCCGGTGGTGTTGGAGGCCGTGCCTCCCACGCTCGTGTGCGTTCAGACCGCTGTGGCCTGTCGCCAGTGTCGTTCCTCGTACTCCAACGGTGGCCTATTCCCACACCAACTATGCAGCCTGTGGTGATTGTACCAGTGAATCCACTCCGCAGTAGCAGCGCGGACGTCCGCAACCCCCTTCCACGGGCCTTTCCGGTAAATCAGCTCCTTCTTGTACAACGCGTTGACCGACTCCGCCAGCGCATTATCGTAGGAATCACCCCGACGCCCAACCGACCGCGCGATCCCCGACCGGCTCAACCGCTGACTGTAACGCAACGCCGTGTACTGCACCCCCCGGTCGGAATGAGCCACCAAACCAGGAGACAGACGACTCCTCCGCGCCCACAGCGCCATATCCAACGCATCCAACGCCAGCGACGTATCAGCGGTATCCGACACCTGCCACCCCACAATCGCCCGCGAGAACGCGTCCACGACCAACGCCGAATACACGAACCGACTCTCCCCGAGCCGAACGTAGGTCAGATCCGTGACCCACAACCGGTTCGGCCTCGGTGCCCGGAACACCCGCTCGACCAGGTCACCGGGCTGGCCCTCGACCTGCCCGGGCAGCATCGACCGCGGCCGGCGGGACCGGGTGACCAGCCCGGTCATGGCCTCGGACCGCATCAGCCGTTCCACGGTGCAGCGGGCCACGGTCACGCCTTGGCGGTGCAGTGCCGCCCAGATCTTGCGTGCCCCGTAGAGCCGGTGCGAGTCCTCCCAAATCCGGCGGATCACCGTAACGAGTTCCCGGTCGCGGCGGTGCCGGGCGGAGGGGTTCGTCCGTCGGTTGCGAATCGCGTAGTAGGTGGACACGCTCAGCCCTACTGTGCGGCAGGATACTTCCACGGGGAACCGGTCCCGGTGGTGGTCGACGAACTCGGTCAGCTCGGTGGGCGGGGGTCCATCTCCCGGGCGAAAAAAGCCGAGGCAGCCTTGAGGATTTCGTTGGATCGGCGGAGTTCGGCGTTTTCCCGTTCCAGCCGTGCGATCCGGTCCCGGTCCGACTCCCCGGTATTCGTGGAGTCCGCCGAGCCGGTGTGGGTGCTGGGTTCACCGCTGCGGACCCAGTACCGCAAGGCCTCGGGGTGCACTCCGAGTTGGTCGGCTACCCGGGCGATGGCTCCACGTCCGGGTCCCCACTGCCCCTCCAGTTCACGGACCATCTCCACCGCGCGTCGCCGCAACTCCTGGGGGTATTTCTTCGCGGAACCCATGCTCCTCATCCTTCCTGGGGTGCAGGGCCTCCAACAAACCCAGTACGGTCCACGCTCCAAAAAAGGGAACAGCCCCGCGTGCGCGGGGACGACCCGATTGGGGCCAGGCCCCACTTTCGGATTTCCGGAACAGCCCCGCGTGCGCGGGGACGACTGATCGGCGCCCACCCGATCTGGCCTTCCGGTAGGAACAGCCCCGCGTGCGCGGGGACGACCCTACATCAGGGCGGTGATGGCGTCAGGAGACCGGAACAGCTCCGCGTGCGCGGGGACGACCTGACACCCATCTCCAGCCCCCGGCTCCGCGCGGGAACAGCCCCGCGTGCGCGGGGACGACGTCCGTGTCTGGAATCCCTGCTCCTCGGAACACGGAACAGCCCCGCGTGCGCGGGGACGACATCGAGGACTTGTGCAGCGAGCTCCGGCAGCGGGGAACAGCCCCGCGTGCGCGGGGACGACGTTCAAGGGATGTTCTATCCCCACCGGAGAGCGGGAACAGCCCCGCGTGCGCGGGGACGACCCGGCTCACCTGCGCTGACCGCGTCAGCGCGGGCGGAACAGCCCCGCGTGCGCGGGGACGACTCCGGGCCGGGGCTGGTCGTCCTCGGTGGGGGGGGAACAGCCCCGCATGCGCGGGGACGACCTCCCCGCCTTCGGCGGGTCCTACCGCGACGCCGGAACAGCCCCGCGTGCGCGGGGACGACGCTACCTCGACGTCGACGGTCTCCCGCACGGCGGGAACAGCCCCGCGTGCGCGGGGACGACGACGCCCTCGCCGCGATGCGGGCCGCAGAGGAGGGAACAGCCCCGCGTGCGCGGGGACGACGGACGCGTTCCTCGCCCAGGCCCAGGCGATGGGGGGAACAGCCCCGCGTGCGCGGGGACGACGTCCATGTCGATCTCCTTCTGTTCGTTGCGGGGGGAACAGCCCCGCGTGCGCGGGGACGACACTTCTTGACCTGCGGCGTTACGAGCGACACGACCGATTCTCATTCACTTTCCCGACGGTCTCCCGCATCCCACAGATCCTCCCTGCCCACAGTATCCCGTCCCCCCGCCACAGCCCTCCAGCAGGCCCTTAACGACTCCACCAGGCGTCCCCACGACCCGCCGCCGCCCTCCCGCGACGGCGAGGACATCCGCACCGCTCGACCACGCGCCGCCCACCAGCACGAAACTGTCCGCAATTCCCGTCAGCCACCACATCGCGCCATACCTGGTGAAACATCCACAACAACTGCCGTTTCCGCCCTCCCCGCCGTCCCTCACACCTCGCGCCACCATCTGACCTGCGAGTTCTCGCCCGTTCGTACCTCGAACCACGAAGAAGCGGTCCGCACGACCACTCGCTCACGTGACCGGCGCGGGCTGGTCCACTGCCTGCCGTTCGGCGGCGAAGCACAGTTCCGGACGCCCTCGGGCGCCCGCAGGCCTACCCATCCCTGGCAATTCAGGTCACGAACTGCCCTGAATTCGGCCACACCACCACCCGTGGCCGAACGGTTCCTCACTTCGCTGGCAGCCCGACGCTGGGGAGCATGCGCTCAACCGGCTTTTCCAGCACCCCCACCGCCGGGGACAGCCGAGCACGGCCTCCAGGCGAGGTTGACGCGGCGCGGGAACCGGGACGCGCTCACGGGTGGGAGCCTGGCCGACCTCGGAGGCGATGGTTCAGCAGTGTCACGCCCTCACCTCCGACGGCAACTCCGCCGGTGCCGCCTCCACTCCCCGTTCGCGTTCGGACAGCAGGCGGACCCCCTCGTCGACCAGGGCGGCCGGTACGGGCTCCTCCGCCGGCCCGGCGGGCAGCACGACCGCTGAGACGGTGCGGGCCCGACCGCCCTCCCGGCCGATCAGGTCCGCCCGGATGCGGCCGGCGACGGCACGGGCCTCGGCGGGCGGTGCGGGCAGGACGGCGATGACCAGCGACCCGAACTCGACGTGGACCCGCCCTCCGGCGGCGCGCAGATGCGCGTGCACCCGGGCGGCGGCCCACGCCTCCCGGTGGGTCGTCTCGGCGGGGGACTCACCGGGTGTGGCCGGGGACTCGGCGGTCACCAACAGCACGCTGCTCGTGCCGAGCCCACCACCGTCCGGTCGGATCACCTCCCGGGGAGGACGGTCCGGTTCGGGGCGGGCCGCGAGGGCACCGCCCGCTTCGGACTCCTCGACGATCCGTTCCTCCACGGCGCGCCGCAGCCGCAGGAGGTCCCGCCACTCGGCCCACTCCGCCTCCAGGGACCCCGGTGCTGGTTGGGGTGTCTCGGGCGGCCACACCGCCAGCGCGGAGCGGAGGCGGTCGAGTCCCTGCCTCCGGTCGCCGTCGCGCAGGAGGCGGAGCCCGTCCTCGGCGTGCCGGGCGAAGCGCCCGGCGTCGACCCGGTCGGGGTCGATGCGCAGGAGGTAGCCCGGGGAGTGGGTGAGGAGCACCGCGCCGCCCGAGGGGTCGTCGTCCTGGGCCAGCACACCCCGGAGCTCGGAGACGGTGTTCTGGATCATCTTCCGCCCGGTCCTGGGGGGTTCGTCGCGCCACAGGGCCGCGAGCAGGTCCTCGATCGACACCACGGAGTTCGCCCGCAACGCCAGGTAGCGCAGGACCGCCCGGTGCTTGGGCCCGCCGAGCAGCAGGGCCGTTCCCCGCGCCTCCGCCCGGACCGCGCCCAGTACACGAATTCGCATCCTTCGGCCCCGCTTTCGGATCAGGCGTCGGTGCTGTGCCGCCGCTCCGCCGTCGTGGTGGGTCGTCCCGCGCTGCCGTGCCCGCCCGGCGCGGTGTCGTGGGTCCGCCGTCCCGCTCCCCCGCCCCGTCACGACCGGACGCCTACGGAGCGCGGTGCCCCGCTGGGAGGGCCACCGCCGGTCACCGGAACGGCGGTGGCCCCGTGGACCGGGCACGCTAGCCATCCGTGCCACCCCGGTGACAGTGCGTGCTTCCACCGGTGGGGTCAGCGGGCGGTAACCGGTGGGCGGTCACTGACCGAGCGGTGGAGGATCTCCCGGGGTACCGGGCGGCGCTCCGTTCGACAATGGTCGGGGCCGGGGAAACCGTGGGAGGAGGCCGGGTGGGCGGAGACGAGCGGCGTCCTCGCTCGCCGGTTCGCCCCGCGCGGGTGTTGGGCGGGGTGTTCCTCGACGCCGGCCTGTCGGTGTCGGCGTACCTGGTGTTCCGGTGGGCCGGGGCCGGTGACTACCTGGCGTTGCTGGCCGGGACCGTCGTCGCCGGTCTGCGGCTGGGCTGGGTGCTGTTGCGCACCCGGCGGCTCGACGCGTTCGCCTTGTTCATGACGGCCACCTTCGCGGTGGGCCTCGGCCTGTCGTTCGTCACGGGAGACGCCCGGTTCCTGCTGCTCAAGGAGTCGGTGGGCACCGCCGTCACCGGGCTGCTGTTCCTGCTGACCTGCCTGCTGCGCCGTCCGCTGCTCTACGCGGCGTCCAAGCGCTTCGCCGGTCTCGACGCGGCGGAGTCGACGGCGTGGGATGAGCGGTGGCGGGCCAGCCCGCACTTCCGCCGGCTCTTCTACCGCACCACCATCGTGTGGGGGTTGGGATTCGTCGCGGAGGCGGTGCTGCGGGTGCCGTTGGTGTTCCTGCTCCCGATCCCGGTGATGGCCACGGTGGGCTCACTCGGCACACCCGTGCTCATCGTGGGCCTGCTGGGGTGGACGCTGTGGTACGGGCCCCGCCGGGAACTCCGGGTCCAGGAGATCGAACGCGCCGAAGCCGCCGGAGCGGCGGGAACGGATCGCGAGAACGCCCTCCCAGCCGGCACCGAGGCGCGGGACCGGACGACGAGCGGCTGACCGGCCGGTGCGGGGCACCCGAGCCCGCTGGCACCCCCGGCCTCCCCGCCCCCACCGAAGCACGTCGAGTGCGCGCCGATGCAGGAAGCGACCCACACCCCGCCCTGTCGCCGCTGCGCGGGATGCGAGGCACCGGACACGGCCCTTCGCGGACACGCTGGACGAGCGTGCCACCGCCACTCCGCACACCACCGACGAGCAGCGGCCCTTGCGCTGCTGGATGAGGAGGAGCGCCGAGGCCCACGCGACGTCCTGGTCGTGCGCCCTCCTCTGCCCTTGGTCGCACGACAAGCTCGAACGATCAGTGAGGCCCGAACCGCACCAACGCGGAACCCAACAGGGACGATCAGCTCCTCGGGTGTTTCCGCGCGGACCGCCGCCCTCACGCTCGTATCAGCCGGACCGGTCCGCGCCGTGCACCGCGCGCACGCGGGCCAGCCGGTCGCGCCACCACCCGGCTTGTTCGGGCTCGACGAGTTCGTAGGTAGCGAGCAAGGAGGGGTCCGGGGCTGGTGGCGTGCGAGGCACGGGAAGGAAGCCGTCCACTGCCCGCAGGGAGCCGGGGCCGGACACGAGATCGCTCTCGAACAGCGACAGCGTGCCCAGACCGCAGGCGAAGTCCAGTTCGGGCAGTGCGGCGGCGAGGGCGACCTGTGCGGCGAGACCGACGCTGGTCTCCAGTGCCGAGGAGACCACGCAGGGAAGCCCGGCGGCTTCGGCGACCCGCAACGAGCGACGGACGCCACCGAGTGGGGTGCACTTGATCACCGCGACGTCCGCTGCGCCCGCGACGGCCACCCGTAGTGGGTCGTCGGCGCGGCGGATGGATTCGTCGGCGGCGATCCGGACCTCGACAGCCCGCCGGACGATGGCGAGTTCCTCGATGGTGCGGCAGGGTTGTTCGACGTACTCCAACCCGCCGGCGGCCTTGTCCAGCTGGCGGATGTGGGACACGGCGGTGTCGGTGTCCCAGACTCCGTTGGCATCGACCCGGATCGCGCCGTCCCGCCCGAGTGCGGCACGAACGGCTTCCACGCGAGCGAGGTCCTCCGGGAGCGACTCGGGGTGATCAGCGACCTTGATCTTGGCGGTCCGACACCCCGAGTTCGCGGTGATCTCATAGGCCCGTTCGGGGCCGACGGCGGGCACGGTGCAGTTGATGGGGATGCGGTCACGCACGGCTGGCGGCCAGCCAATGGCGCACTGCTCGATGGTCGTCGACAACCACCCCGCCGACACGGTGTCGTCGTAGTCGGAGAAGGGGCAGAACTCGCCCCACCCGGCAGGACCTTCGAGCAACATCCCCTCGCGGACGGTGATGCCCCGAAAGCGGGCACGCATGGGAATCGCGTAGATGCGGGCACCCTCGAAGTCGATTCCGGTGGTCATCAGGTGGCGGTGTCCTCGTCTCGGTGGGTACGGGTGCGGGTCAGGTCGGTGATGCGGTCGTCCAGCTCGCGCGCGTCCGGTGAGGTGCTGCTCAGCGGACGAACCCGCCGTTGGAGCATACGGAGCCTGTCGAGGACACGGTTGGAGCTGACCTGCCGCGCCATGCGCACGGCGTCCCGTCCCACGGAGGCGGCCTGTTCCAGATCACGGCTGGCCAGGTGAGCGAGGGCAAGGTCAGCCTGGACGAAGCATCGGCTGCGCACCCGCCACGGTTCATAGGTGTCCAACGCCTGTTTGATCAAACTGGCGCCTTGGTCTGGGTCGCCCACGTCGCGCAGACATCGGCCGAGATCGGCGGCGAGTTCGGCTTCGGTGTAAAAGGCCAGCCAGGCGGGTTCCTCGTCGATGCGCGCACGCTCGTAGTGCCGCTCGGCCTTCAACACGGCCGTGCGGGTGGCGGTGGTATCGCCGGACAGCGCGTGTCCCCGCGCCTCGACAGCATACAGCAGGGACGACAGCACCGGCGTGGCCTTGCCGTTAGCCACGCTCTGCCCCGCACGAGCCAACGCGACGCCTTGCCGGGCGTGGCAGAGCCGCTCGTGC
The DNA here is from genome assembly GCF_049311605.1 of Actinoalloteichus caeruleus. Taxonomy (NCBI): domain Bacteria; kingdom Bacillati; phylum Actinomycetota; class Actinomycetes; order Pseudonocardiales; family Pseudonocardiaceae; genus Actinoalloteichus; species Actinoalloteichus caeruleus. Next base: position 2,480,423 of record NZ_CP186005.1, on the reverse strand, counting down.
TCCGCCACCGCGGCAAGTCCCAACTGGACGGTGAAGCGACTCATGTGGGACAGGACGTTCGCCGCGTAGAGCCGGTTACCAGCGCCCATGGCGAGATTGAGCGTCTGGATGTAGTAGCGCTGAGCCAGCGAGTGCCGGCCGACATCCGCGGCCATCGATGCGGCCAGCCACGACGCCTGTGCGACTGCGTCCAGAAGGGCCTTGCCGGTCGATTCCGAGTAGCTGCCGTGCATGACCGTGTTGGCTTCGCGGTGCAGCACCTGAACCACCTGCTCACGGACACGACCCGAGCCGTAGCGGTGATCCAGTCGTCGGAGGTGGGCGATGTGCTCGACGATGATCTCGACATCGGCAGTACCGATGCGTTTTCCCGCCGCTCGCGCGGTGCTCTCGGCCGGGGGCACCGTGATCGCGTACAGCGCTGGTTCGGAGAAGGCGGCCGCTGTGAAAGCGGAGCCCAGCAGGAAACCAGGCCGGTCCCTATCCCGTCCGGCCAGTTCGACGACCGTTCGGACTGTGCCGTCCAGTGTGCCCGAGCAGTTCAGTCCATCGTGTCGATCGCCGGCCACGGGAGCACGATCCGTGAACCCGCATTCGCTGATGCTGATCTCACGGTGCAGCTGGCGGGACAGCACCCTGGCTACCAGTCTCGGCACGGGCCAGCGTGGTTGCGACCCGCACAGCATCCGGGTCACCGAGGTCGTGTTGGTTCCGACGTAGACGCGTTCCTCGGCTCCCGCAGCCACCACCGCGCGTGCTAGTGCGGCGTTGCTCATGCCCGCTTCGTCCAGCAAGGCACGCAGAACATGGTTGTCGCTGCCCGCGCCACTCTCACTGCTCACCCGGGTCCCATCCCGCACGCTGGCCTGACCGCTGCTGGTAGTTGATCCTGGCCTACTGCTCCTACGCTGTGAAGCCTTCCCGCCCAAGTGGGACCCAAGTGCGACCCCTGAGAGTCGACCGGTCGTAATCGCACTGATCCAAGACTGCCAGTCGCCCACTGCCATCGATTTACTGGTAGTAGCGAGTGCACCACATATCGTCACCAGAGGAGCGAGAAGTGCTGATCCACGGGGACGACCACACCGCGGGACGGGCACCCCCTGCTGATGTGACTAGCACCGTGCGGGGCTGATTCACGAACCTTGCGACCGGGTGAAGCCGAGACGATGTGCCTCTGTTGCTGGCAACTCATCGCCGGCGGCGATCCTGGGGATGTTGACCAAATCATTCTCATCGAGCCTGAAGGTCACCGACGGCAACACTCCGCCAACGAACTTGAGCACCAGCCACCCTCCGGCCAGGAGAGCGGAATCAGCGAGGTGAGGTTCTGACTATCGACTTTTCATCGCGTTCGCTGGCGAACGACCACCACGTATAGGGTTATTGCGTCCGACGGGATGGGAAGCCGCGTCTGCCCCGCACGCTCGACATCGTAGCCGATCTCTACTACCTCGAAAAACACGTCACTGGTCGGGCATTCGCGAACGATCTGGTCGCACCCAAGCCCGCATTGTCCACACGATCTCGCTACGGAGTCTCGCACGCTGACCTAACTGAGCATGTTGGTCAGCAACCTTCAGGACCAGTCGGCCTTGACGGCGTGCGTGGACGTAGCGCTGAACGTGAGAGTGGAGCAGATCAGGAGCCGGAGGCCACTTGACCGAGGACCACCCGTACGAGGTGAACCCGGACGGCATCGCCCCTGATTCAGTGGTCGCTTGATGCGCACGGAAACACAGACTGCCCCAGCCAAAGTTCTGGTAATGGACAACGGGTTACGACCGGTAAGCGCCACCACTCAAGACGTTCTGTCATAGTCCGCACGAAACTCGAAACAAGGGGAAGGTATGGCCGAACTGACACCATGTCGGTTTACGGAAAATGGACAAAAAAGCCGCACATGGACGAAGCTCCGGGCAGGCGTAGTCGGCTTGGGCAAACAAGCGCTGGACGACCACATTCCGGCACTCCTCAGCTCAGACGCAGCGGAGCTGGTCGCCGTCTGCGACGAGGACACCGAGATCGTCAGGGAACAGCGGTACAAACTTCGGGTCGCGGGCTACACCGACGTGGAGGCGATGTTCACTGCCGAACAGCTCGACTTCGTGGTGGTGTGCGTGCCGCACAACGCCGGGCAAGCGATCATCCATACCGCTGCCGAACGCCGCGTCCACGTCCTCAAGGAGAAGCCGTTCGCTACGACACTGACGGAGGCCAAGGAACTGGCCGAGCTGTGCGAGCGCACCGGCATCCACCTGATGGTGACCTTGCAACGACGCTTCAACCCAATCTACACCAGCTTCACCCAACTTGCCGACCAGATCGGAACACCGTTCGTGGTAAATGCGGCGTACACGCTGCACATCACCGATCCGTCCGAAGGATGGCGCGGCCAAGCCACCAAGGCAGGCGGCGGTTGCGTGATCGACATGGGGTACCACCTGATCGACATGCTGCTTTGGTACTTCGGTCTGCCGGATCGATTGCTAGCCGACATTTCCACGACTGCTCGACCGGACCGCAGCTACGATGCCGAGGACACCGCACTTATCCACTTCAGCTACGACAGCGGCCTGTACGGTTCACTGCTTCTCTCACGGTTCATCGGACCGAAGTCGGAACAAATTCGACTCGTCGGCAGTAAAGGCATCGTACACTTGGAACGCGGCAGGATCAGGCGACTCACCAACGGCGGCGACGTCGTGGAGTCACTTGCCCGCGAACAAGCCTGGCCGTCTGCAGCCGTCAGCCAGATCAATCATTTCTGCCGCGTCATCGAAGGAGCGCGCCCCAACGCCAGCGGGCCGCGCGAGAATCTGGCGCATCTCAGCTTCGTCGAGGGCTGTTACGAGTCGGCCCGCACCCGTACGTCCATCAACCCAAAGGAACTGGCGTGAACGCACTGGCACTCACCGGCGGGTCGCCGGTCATCTCCCAGCTTGGCTCCCACTTTTCCTGGCCACCGATCACGCACGCGACGACCAAAGCCGTGCTCGACCAGCTCACGACGACTGTCTCGATCTATGACCGCTCAGGCGTGATCGCGGAGTTGGAAGACGCACTCCAGGAGTACTTTGGTGTCCGGCACGCCGTGCTCACTAGTTCGGGGACAGCAGCGGTGCACTCGACCTACGCAGCCACCTGCGTCGAGCCGGGTGACGAGGTGATCGTCCCGGCATATACCTTCCTCGCCACTGCGACGCCGCTGTTCCACCTCGGTGCGGTCCCAATTCTGGCCGACTCCGACGAGACCGGGAACATGTCGGTGGCAGAGGTCGAAGCGCGAATCACCAACAAGACCACGGCGATTATGGTGACGCACCTCTGGGGTACTCCGGCCGACATCGACGCACTGCTCGCCCTGGCCAACCGTCACGGCCTAGCCCTGCTAGAGGACGCCTCGCACGCCCACGGCGCCACCGTCCACGGCCAGAAGGTTGGCACGTTCGGTCACACAGCCGCCTTCTCGATGAACGGTCCGAAGCCCCTGTCGGCAGGCGAAGGCGGCTTCGTGCTGACCGATGACGACGATGTGTACCACCGCGTCCTGCTACACGGTCACTACAACAAGCGGTGCCGAAACGAGATCCCCGCCACCAGCCCGATGCACCCCTACGCCGTAACCGGTATGGGGCTGAAGTTCCGCATCCACCCACTGGCCGCGGCCATCGCTCTCGACCAGCTCGGTTCGCTGGACGACTACCTCAACGGAAGGGAGAACGTCGCCCGTTACCTGTGCAACCAGCTCGGCGAGCTCCCCGGCATCGCCGTGCCGAGGACCCCGGACGGCGTACGGCCCGCCTGGTACGGCCTACCGCTGACCTACGTTCCAGAGGAACTGGGAGGCCTCCCGGTCAAGCGCTTTCATGAAGCGCTGCTCGCGGAAGGACTCAAGGAGGTTGATCAGCCCGGTTCAATCTGCCCACTCAGTCGGTTCCCGCTGTTCCGCGACCCCGCGCCGGTGTTCCCGCACTACCCGCACCGGAAACGGGTGGCATACCGCGAGGGGCAGTTTCCCGTGGCCGAGCAGATCTGGCAGCACACCCTGAAGCTGCCCGTCTGGCACCGGGAGGAGGACTTGCCGCTGGTAGATCGCTACATCGATGGACTGCGCAAGGTGATCGAACACCACACCGAACTACTAGGGTAGGTTCCATGATCGACGCTTCCGTGCTCGCTCAACTCACCACTCAGGCCGCTGAGGACGGCGTTCAGCAACTCGTCGTCGGCGCGATCGTACAGAATCACAACAAGGTGCTGCTTCTCAAGCGTCCCGCAGACGACTTCATGGGCGGCATCTTCGAGCTGCCCAGCGGCAAGGTGGAGAGTGGCGAGAACCTTGACACTGCTACCGTCCGCGAGGTCCAGGAGGAAACCGGTCTCGCCACCACTGATATCACCGATTACATCGGCAGCTTCGACTACACCTCGGGCAGCGGAAAGAAGAGCAGGCAGTTCAACTTCGCCGTCGTCGTGGCTGATGCCGATGAGGTCAGGCTCAGCGAACACGACGCCTACGTGTGGGCTGCACTGAACGAGGACCTGCCCGTGACCGACGCCGTCAAGGGAGTGTTCGACAAGTACAAGCAGCTGCGTGCTGTCTGAGGCCGCTCTCCATGCTCCCCACGTCGCCTCAAGGACGCGGGGAGCATGGGCTATCCGGAGACGAGGAAGCTGGCACCCCAAGCCACGACTCTCGGAAAGATCCAAGTAAAACGGCTCAACGAGACGGAACCCACATCACGAACCCGCGCACGGGCAGCCACCGCCTGGCATCAGTTTCGTCCCGGAGGCCGCGCTGCGGGGCCGTTGGTGTTCGTGCTCCCGCTCCCGGTGGCGGTCACGGTGGGCTCACTGGGGACAGGCGCGCCGTGTCCCGGTGCGCCTGCTCCAGGCCACTGGGTGTCGAGGTCGTCGAACTCGCCGGCCTTGCAGCCCTTGATCCACGCGACCATCTCGGCGCGGGTGAAGAACACGACGCCCGCGTCGGGGTGCTTGCTGTTGCGCATCGCGATGGTGCCGTTGGCGAGCGGGGCGACCTCGACGCAGTTGCCCGCGCCTGGACCACCGCTGCCCGAGAAGCTGCTCTTGCGCCACGCGGCGTGAGCCAAGGCGTCGTTGTCCACCACTTGGCGTCCCCCTTCGTCGTGGATCACTGGTACTCCTTCGCGGCTTTCCTGACCAGATCCACCGAGTCGGTGTGGGGAAGCGCTCGCTCGGTGAGGACAGCCCACTTCAGAATACAAGCGCGGACCGCGTCACGGTCCTCGATGTACGCCGCTCCGCCGGATCCCTCGGCGTAGCCGAAATCCGGGGCGGGTGGCGGGAGTCAGCAGGCTCGGGTGCTCGGGTCGCCGGGGCCGGTGGAGACGGGGACGAGTGCGGCGGCGAGCCCGGAACGGCCGTCGACGGCCAGCTTGCGGTACACCCGGGTGAGGTGCTTCTCCACGGCGCGCACGCTCACGGTGAGGGTGTCGGCGATCTCCTTGTTCGTCCTGCCCTCGGCGGCCAGCACCGCCACCCGCAGTTCGGCCCTGGTGAGCACCAGGTCCACCCCCGACGCCCGGGAGCAGGCGGCCAGGTCGAACCGGAAACGGTCGGTGAGCCAGTCGATCCCTCGGTCGGCGGTCAGGTCGTGGCCCTCCCGCAACACCGGTTCCGCCGCCGGATCGCCCGCCCGCAGCAGTGCCCTGCCGAGTTCCGCCAGGGTGCGGCCGAGTTCGAGGCGGTTCCCCGAACCGGCGAGCACCCGCCGGGACTCCCTGAGCAGTTCGATGCCCCTCCTGCCGTCGGTGACAGTCCCCAGCAACCGCAGCGCGGCGCCCAGCGTGGCGGGGGCACCCCACCGGACGGCGAGGTCGTACTCCTCGGCGGCCACCGCCCTGGCCGCCGCCGGGTCCCCCATCCGCAGGTGCAGGGAGGTGGCCCAGTGCCGCCACGGGCTGAGCGCCGGGTTGCGGCGCCCGGCGCGGGCCAGCAGCTGGCCGCACTCCTGGACGTGGTGGAGGGCTCCCGGCAGGTCCCCGGCGTGGGAGCGGAGGAACCCGCGCAGCGGCAGCAGCGCGTCGTGGTGGTAGGCCGCGCCCTCCGAACCGGTGGCGTGCCGCTCCAACCGGTCGAGCAGCCAGCGCGCCATGCGCGCGTCGCGGGGCAGCAACGCCGTCGGCACCAGCGCCGCCAGGCACAGCGGTAGGCCGTCCGGCCACTCCGACTCGGCGAGCGCGACCGCGTCCAGCCCGCACGTCCGGGCCCCGGTGACGTCGCCCGCTCCGAGCCGCGCGCTGACCAGGCCGACCGACACGAGGACGCGGGCGACGACGGAGTTCTGCCGCCGCGCCTGGTCGAGGGCGATGTCGAGCCAGGTGCCGACGTCCTCGGCGGCGTCGGCGGCCACCAGGGTGGGTGGCAGCAGCACCAGTCCGGTGTGGACGTGCCGGGCGGCGGCGGGTTCGCCGGCGAGCACGGCCCGGCCGATCCGCCCCACGGCGTCGGAGGACAGCAGGAGTCCGCCGGTGGCCTGGTGCAGCAGCACCGACACCAGTTCCCGTTCGGCCGGGGTGCGGCCGCCTGGCACGACGTCGAGGTCGCGGAGCCGGTCGAGGACGGAGTCCTCGGTGTCGGGTGCCAGTCCGGCGCGGCGGACCCGGCACTCCACCCGCAGCGCGATCTCCGGGTCCTGCCCGGTCAGCGGTTCCCCTGACCGCAGGTCCGCCTCGGCGCGGCCCAGCAGTTCGCGGACGGCGGGCGTCACCTCGTCGAGGAGTTCCGGGGCGAGTCGGGTGGCCGCGACCGCGCGTTCCCTGGGGTGGGGCAGCAGGGGGACGGCCTGGGTGAGGTGTCGTCGCGCGGCGGCCCGGTCGAACTCGCGTTCGGCGAGGGCGAGTTCCACCAGCAGCCGGGCGCGCACCACCCCGTCGTCGACGTCGAGCAGCAGCCGCCGCAGGTAGTCGGCCGCCTTTCTCGGCGCTCCCCGCCGGAGCGCGGTGTCCGCCGCCTCCCGCAGGACCCTGGTGGCCCAGGCGTGTTGGGGGGTGGTGACGGCGAGGAGGTGTTCGGCCACGCGTTCGGGGGGTCGGCCCCGCTGGTGCAGGAGGAGGGCGGCGGCCTGGCGCAGGCGTTCCCGTTCGGCGACGCCCATCGCGCGGTCGACGGCGGCGCTGGCGCAGGGGTGGCGGAAGGAGCACGTGCCGTCGACGTGGACCAGTCCCAGCTGGCCCAGGACGTGCAGCGAGCGGTCGCAGGTGAGCTGGTCGAGTCCGACGAGGTCGGCGACGAGTTCGGGGGTCGCCTCCTCGCCGAGCACCAGCACCGCGCGGCCCACGTCCCGCACGGGCGCGACGACGGCGTCCAACCAGGTGGTCAGCCGGTCGCCGAGCAGCCCGGACCACGGGCTGTCCTCCGCCGTGAGCTGGTCGGCGGTGGCGGGTGCCCCCGAGGACGCGACCGCGTCGAGGATTCCGGTGAGGAACATCGGGTTGCCCCCCGACTCGGCGTGGGCCCGGGTGACGAACTCCTCCTCGACCGGTGCGCCGAAGCGGTCCCTGGCCAGGGTGCGGACGGCGTCGACGCCCAGCGGTCGGGGCCGGAGGGTGCGGGTGGCGGCGGCGAGGACGTCCTGGACGTCGGGGCGTTCCGACCAGCAGCCGACGTCCCAGGCGGCGGCCACGACGGTCACCGGGACACCGGCCAACCGGCGGGCCAGGTAACCCAGCCAGCGCAGGGACTCGGTGTCGACCCACTGGAGGTCGTCGACGACGACCAGCAGCGGCCGTTCCGCCGCCAGGTTCGCGGCCAGCGCGCGCAGCGCCGGCCACAGCGTCGCCGGTGGGACGGGCTCGGGTGGGCCGGGGTCGGGTGGGCCGGGGTCGGCGTCGAGGAGCGGGGCGGCGGGGGCGGCGGCTCCGGCGAACCAGCGGGACCGGCGCTCCGGGTCGGCCGACCAGATGGCGGGTTCGAACAGTTGCCGGGTGACGCCGTGCGCGAACTCCCGTTCCAGCGGTGCCCCGCTGGCCAGCACCACCCGGGTGTCGGCGGTCTCCTCCAGCTGGTCGGCGACCGAGCGCAGCAGGGCCGTCCGGCCGATGCCGAGCGGGCCGACGACGGCGGTCAGGGAACCGTGGCCGGCGTGGGCGGCGCGGACGGCGGCGCGGATCGCCGCGACCTCACCCTCGCGCTCGCACAGCCGCATCGCCTCTCGCCTCCCGCTGGACGATACGACGTGCCCGTCGGGGGTCACCGCACGTCCTCCCGCCCCGGTTCCCCCGAGCGGCGACCGAGTGGGTACCCGGGTTCGACGAGGTCACGGCGTCGCGTGTGGTGCAGCGTCGACCACGCCCGTGCGGCGAGCTCCTCGGTGCGCCGCAGCGGCGCCGGCGCTCCCCACCTGCCGGCCAGCTCCCGTTCCTCGTCGAAGAGCCGGGTGGCCTGCGCGACGTCGCCGGTGGCCAGGCAGGCGGTGGCGGTGTGTCCGCGCCACGGCAGCAGCGCCGGGTTGGGTTCCTGGCGGGCCAACAGCCGCCAGCCGCACTGGCGGAGGTCGGCGAGCGCCTTCCCCGGCTCGCCGAGGGCGAGGCTGAGCCGACCTCGGGTGTAGAGCACCCTGGCTCCGATCTCCCCGCCGATCGTGACGTCGGGGGGACAGGTGCGGAGCGCCCGCTCCGCGTCGGCCACGTCACCCACGTCGAGGTGGTGGAGGGCCCGCACCGAGGCCACCTGGGCGGCGAGGCTCCTCGACCGTCGCACGGCCGGCAGGGCGTCGCTGATCAGGGCCAGCGTCCGGTCGACCTCGGCGGGCAGTGCGGCGCGCAGCGCGGTTCCGGCTCGGACGGTCAGCACCCGGGCGACCACCCAGGACGGGGCCTGGCGGCGGGCCTCGGCCAGGACGGTGTCGATGGCGTCGAGGGCCTCCTCGTCCCGGCCCGCGAGGGACAGCGCGCGGGCGGCGGCCAACCGGGGGGCGGTCAGGGCGGCGGTGAGGGGTGCGCTGGTGGCCGGCTGCCCGTTGGGGGACAGTGCCCTGCGGGCGAGGTCCACCGTCCTGGTCAGGTCCACTCCGGCCACGGCGAGGGCGTGGGCGAGCGCCGCGCTCCGCGCGGGGTCGCCGGGGTCCGGTGGCAGCGGGGGTGGGGCGAGCTCGACGAGCCCGCCGGGTTCACCGCGTTGGGTGGCGTGGGCGAGCTGGCACAACGCCGTGAACGGCGCGTGGATCTCCTCGGGGGTGGTGTCGGCGTGGTGGGCGTCGGCGAGCGCGGACAGCTGCCAGTAGGCGGTGCGTCCGCGTCCCCCGGCCAGCAGCAGGTCGGCCGCGCGCAGGGTCGCCTCGCCGGGGGCTCGTCCACCGCCGGCGTCGGCGAGGACGTCGGCGAGGTAGCGCTCTCCCGTGTCCGCCGTGGCGCTGACCGCCGCCCGTTCGATCAGGGTGTTGACCCGCGTCGTCGGGGCCAGGGGTTCCCGCAGCGCCCGGTCGAGGTAGCGGGCGGCGTCGTCGGGGTGGCCGGTCGCGCGGGCCTGGTGGGCGGCGCGTCGCAGCACCCCGACGGCCCAGCCCCCGCCGCCGGATGGGGCGCGCATCAGGAGTTCGGCGACGTCGACGTCGTCCACGGCGGACCGGTGGCCGAGGTCGGCGGCCCGCGCGTACAGGTCCTCCCGGTCGTGGGTGGGCATCTCGGCGAGCACGCGGTCGCGGACGATCGGTCCGACCACGTCGGGGCGGTCGTCGGGGCCGCCGCGACCCCGGACGAGGCCCATTCCGGCGAGCCGGTCGAGGACGACGCGCTCGGAGGCGTCGCGGAGGCCGGCGAGTGCGGCGACGAGCCGGAACGGCAGGCGGCCCCCGGTGGCGGCGAGCGCGCGGAGCAGTCCCGCCGGTTCGGCCTCCAGGGTCGCGGCGAGCCGGGTGACGCGGTCGCCGTGGGCGGCCGCGACGACACGCCACACGTCGGTGGCCGCGAGGTCCTCCGGGGGGACGCTGGCGGATCCGAGGTGGCGGCGGAGGACGTCGAGCAACCAGGGGTTGCCGCCGGTGGCGTCGGTCGCCGCCCGCGCGAGCGTCTCGGGCGCGGGCGCACCGGCCCGCCCGAGGGCGCTCCGGACGCTCTCGGGGGTCAGCGGACCCACGGCGAGCAGGTGTGGCGCGGTGACCCGGTCCGGGCCGTGCGGCGCGCCCTCGGCGCGGGGGGACAGCGGCACGGCTCCGGTGTCGCCGGCGAGCAGCAGTGCCAGTGGGACGTCCCGCAGGCGCCTGCGGAGCGCGCCGAGCCAGCCCACCGACCACCGGTCGGCCCAGTGGGCGTCGTCCACGACGACCAGCAGGGGTTGTTGGCGTGCGACGGAGAGGAAGTCCCGGCACAGCAGCGGGACGAGTTCGGCGTCGCGGTCGGGGTCGGTCCACACCGGCGAGGTCCACAGGGAACTGCCGGGTGGGGTGAGCGCGCCGAGCAGTTGGGAGGTGATGCCGTGCCGGAGCCGGGTCTCGGCGGGTGTCCCCCTGGCGAGCACGACCCTGGCGCCGCGCCGTTCGGCGGCGGCGGCCGCGTGCAGCAGCAGCGCGGAGCGCCCGCTGCCGGGAATTCCCTCGACGACCCCGACCGACGGGGTGGAGGCGAGGAGTTGGGAGACGATCCGGCGCAGGGTCGCCAGTTGGGGCGCGCGGTCGAGCAGGTGCGCCCTGGCGGCCTGGTCCTGCCAGTGGCGCCGTCCGGTGAGCACGGACGCGGCGGAGGTCGCCGGCGGCGCGGCGGGCTGGTCTGGGTTCATCGGTGTTGGCCGGTCGGGTCGGGTTCGGGGAGGACGGCGCGCAGCGCGGCCCGCCCTGGCACGTCGAGCTTGCGGTAGGTGTTGGTGAGGTGCACCTCGACGGTCCGGACCGTCACGAACAGCGCGTCGGCGATCTCGCGGTTGGTGTGGCCGGCGGAGGCCAGGGCGGCGACCCGCCGTTCGGCGCCGGTGAGGAGGTCCACGGCGGCGGGTCCGGTGGAGCGCCGGCGGCCGCCGGCGGCGGCGTGGCGGCGGCTCGCGGCGAGGAACAGCGCCTGGGACCCGCACTGGGTGGACAGGTCGAGGGCGGCGCGCAGGTGTTCGCGGGCCTGCCGGTTCCGGCCGACCCGCAGCAGCGCCTCCCCCAGCCGGAAGCGGGCGTTGGCCAGGCACAGCCGCGCCGGGGAGGTGGCGAGCAGGTCCACCGCGTCGGACAGCAGGGCCACCGCGCGGCGCCCGGACTCGGCCAGTCCCCGGGCGGTCAGCCCGAGGCCGATGGCGCGGGGCGCGCCCCAGCGCAGGGCCCGCTCGTGCTGCCGGTGGGCCAGTTCACCGGCCTCGGTGCGCCGGCCGAGTTCGACGAGGATCGCCGTGGCGTCCACCCACCAGGTCGCGAACAGGGGGTTGGTGATGCCGGTCCGGTCGAGGTGGTCGCCGCAGCGCCGCAGGTGGTGCAGGGCGCCTTCGGTGTCGCCGCTCTGCCAGCGGGCTCGTCCCCGGGCCAGCAGGTGGTAGGGGTGGTTCCACACGACCCGGTCTGCCCCGGGGCGGCGGGCGAGCAGCAGCGCGCGTTCGGCTCCGGGGAGGTCGCCGTGGGCGACGAGGGTCACGGCGAGCATGGTGTTCGGCCAGGCGGCCCTGGTGCGCCGGGGGTTGCGGGCGGCCGCCTCGGCCGCGTCGCGGGCGTCGGCGACGGCATCCCGGACGCGTCCGGCGGCGAAGAGCACGTGGGCCCGGTTGGCGAGGGCGACGCTGAGGGTTCCGGAGTGGGTCCGTCGGCGGGCGGGGTCGGTGAGCCGGTCGAGCACGGTCAGCGCGGTGGGCAGCTCGTCGGCGAGGTGCAGGGCGAAGGTGGCGCTGACCAGTGCCCAGTCCCCGGTGCCCTCGGGGACCCGCACAGCCCGTTCGGCGAGGTCGAGGCTGCGCGGCAGGTCGGTTCCCCCTCCCGCGTCGAGGGCGGCCAGGACTCCCAGGAGCTGGCGTTCCCCGGGGGTGCGCCCCGGCGGGGCGGGGATGGTCCGGGCCAGTGCCCGGGTCTCCGCCAGGGTGCTGGCCTCCTGGATGCCGGTGAGCAGGAGGGTGGACTCCACCTGGGCGCGCAGCTCCCGGTCGGTGGGTCCCGGGTTGTCGCCCACCGCGGCGATGAGTTCGGCTCGTGCGTCGGCGAGCACCCGGGTCCCCTCCGGGGCGCGTTGCGCGCTGACGGCCGTCAGTCCTACCTGGACGGCGAGGCTGGCGCGGTCCCGCGCCCCGGTGGTTCCGGCGAGGGCGGGGGCGAGGTGGGCGAGGGCGGCGGCGGGGTCCACCTGGGCCAGCGGGCGGGCCAGCTCGATGCGCAGTTGCACCGGTGGGGTGAGCGGCCCGCCGGCGGCCAGCACCCTGGCGAGGTAGCTGGCGGCGTCCTCGGGGGCGCCGCGGCGGCGGGCCGCGTCGGCGGCCTCCCGGAACACCCCGGTCATCCACGGTTCGAGGGGGCCGTTCCGTTCGAGCAGTCGCAGGGCGACCTCCTCGGCGGGGCGGCCGGCGTCGTTGAGCAGGCGGGCGGCCCGGTCCCGCAGGCTTGGCAGTTCGTCGGCGGGGTGCGCGGTCAACACGGCCAGCCGGCCGGTGGTGTGGGTGAACCGGCCGCCGGTGACGAGCCCGGCCCGCGCCAGTGCGGTCATGGCATGGCTGGCGACGTGTTCCGGGACGCCGGCGAGCGCGGCTACCAGCCCGATCCCGGGGGTGGCCCCGGGTCCGGGGTCCTCCAGCACGGCCAGGGCCCTCGCGACCACCCGGACGTGGTCGGGCAGGGTGTCGAGGCGGATCAGGGCTGATCGCCGACGGACCTCGGCTCCCAGCTCGGTCACCCGGTGCGCGTCGCGGTCGTCCGGGGTGATCCCGGCCGTGTGGAGTTCGTCGAGCAGCCGCCGCAGCAGTGCCGGGTTGCCTCCGGTGAGGTCGTGGCAGCGGCGCACGAAGCTCGGGGTGCCGGGGCCGTCGAACGCCTCGCGGACCAGTTCGGCCACGGCGGGTTCGGTCAGCGGTGGGAGGGGCAGGCCAGCGGCGCCGGGGCCGCGCAGCAGGCGGGTGAGCACCGGGTCGGCCGGGGCGCGGACGGCGTCGTGCCAGCCGAGGACGACCAGCAGCGGTCCCCGGGTGGTCCGCCGGAGGAGGAAGTCCAGCCAGCGCAGCGACGCGGCATCGCACCACTGGGCGTCGTCGATGACGAGGGCGAGCGGGCGGTGGCGCATCAGCTGGCTGACCCGCCGGTAGGGGGCGTGCAGGGCCTCGTGGGTGTCGTCGCCGGCGTCGCCGGGCCCCGGGTGGTGTCCGAGGGGGGCGAGCAGCGCGTGGACGGTGCCGCGGTGGCGGGTGGCGGAGGAGGGTCGGCAGGCCGCCCGGAGGACGGTGAAGTCGGCGGCGAGTCGCCGGCGGAGGGTGTCGAGGACGACGGTGCGGCCGGTGCCGGCGGCTCCCGTGACGACGACGAGCCGGGCCAGGCCGGCGCGGACGTGGTCGGTGTGGGCGGCGAGCTGGTCGAACTCCCGCTCGCGCCCGACGATCACCGGACCCATTCCGGGGCGACTCGGGGTGGCCAGGCTCCCGGGCGCAACATGCCGAGGCTGTAGGCCTTGGAGACCAGCGCCGGCCGGTTGGGCACGTCCAGCTTCCGCATCAGGGTGCGGACGTGGTAGTCGACGCCCTGCCGGCTGAGGTAGAGGTGGGCCGACATCCACGCCGTGGACTGGCCGGCGGCGACGGCCTCGAGCACGCGGCTGCCGGCGCGGCTGAGCCGCGGTTCCCCCCGTCCGCCGGGCCGCTCGCCCCGTTCCGGGGTGAACACGACGACGAGCATGCGGGGTTGGTCGTCGGCCCCGCACAGGGCGGTGCCGGTGAGGTGGCCGGGGACGAGGGCGCCGTCGGCGCGGCGGATCAGCACGTTCTCGGTGAAGCGGGTGGCGCTGCCGTCGGCGAGGTGTTCGGCGCGGCGGCGGATGTCGACGGCGAAGCCGGGCTCGACGAGGGCGGCGATGTCGTGGCCCCGCACCTGGCCGGGAGGTCGTCGCACCACCTGGGAGAACTCGTGGCTGACGCCGAGCACCCGCAGGGTGAGGTCGGACCAGGCGATGCAGAGGGTGGAGGATTCCAGGAGGGTGTGGAAGAGGCCGGGGGGAACGTCGGTGCGGTCGGGCGGCGGGTCCACCTCGGGGTGGGTGCCGGTGGCGTCCAGCTCGGCCAGGTCCGGGGTGCGGACATCGGTCTCGGACACACTGCCTCCTTTTCCCGCCAGCACGCGAACCCGCGATTCCCCCTCGCCGTCGGAGCTTCACGAGCCGGGGTCAGGGAGTCGGAACGGGCTCCAAGATCACCGGTGATCGTCGCGCCGATCCTATGAAGCGATCACGGAGAGCGGCAACGCGAGCACGTTCCCGTTGCCTAACCTTGTGGTCCCGTCCCCCTTTGGTTCGGTCCTCAACCACCTGCTCCCGCATTCGTACGGGCCCCAACGGAGCAATGCCGGACCCCGAACGGAGCAACTGGTTCTGGGAGATGGCCGTACCCGCGCCGTCGCGGCCCGCCGAGCGCCGCGCCGTGAGCCGCTCATCTGAGCAGCGCGGCGGTCTCCTGGAGGACGGGGAGGGTGTCGAGGGGGCTCGGCGCCCCGGAGGCGAGGACCGCCCGGACCGCCTCCCACAGGCCGCGACGGTCGTTGACCTCGGGCAGCGCGTCGCACCGGACACCGGCGGGATCGTGCCGGACCAGGGTCGAGCGGGGGCCGAGGGTCACCGACCAGCGCACGGCGGACCCGACGGCGTCGAGCACGAGCACCGGCCCGTCCCCGTCGACGCCGCCGGTGAGCAGGACGTCGTGGTCCGCCCGGTGGGACACCAGGGAGTACCCGTCGGGTCGGAGTTCGACGGGTGCCAGCGCGCCGAGGCCCGGGACCAGCCCGCGCGCCACGGCGAGCTGGGTCGCCAGGGCCGTGTGCGCATCGCCTGCCGGGAGGCGGATGTCGAGGTCGAGCAGTTCCGCACCGGCCAGCGGGAGCCGACCGCCCGGAGCACGGGCGGCCCAGCCCGGGAGGGTGGGCCGGGGAGCGTCGAGCACGCAGCGCACCGACCTGGCCGTCAGGCCCTCGACGAGGGGCAGGGCGGCGGCGACGGGCCGGGAGAGGACGACCACGCGGGTGCGGTCGGAGCGCTCCCGGAGCCGGTCGGACCAGCCGGGGACGCCGCAGTCGACCAGCAGGACCTCGGCCCCGGCCGGTCCCGCCACCACCCGGAACGCGCCACCGAGGCCGGCCAGGGCCCGCCGGTGCCACTCGTCCGCGCCAGGGTCGCCGCCCAGCGCCACCGTGACCGGGCCGGTCACGACGGGTCCCCGAGCAGGGGCGCGGCCGCGTCGGCGATCCCGAGCAGGTAGTCCAGGTCCGCGACGGCCTCCTCCAGGGGCAGCACCGGTTCGGCGGTGCCGGCGGCGACCTCGGCCACGTTCTCCCACATCGCCCGGTACCCGTCGAGCGGGGTGGACCAGCGCCGGGTCTCCCCCGCCGCCGTCCAGCGCGCCGTGGCGGACCCGGCGCGCAGGTAGGAGGAGGGGAGGTCGACCCGCAGCCGGCCTCCCTCGCCTCGGGCGTCCACATGCCAGTCCGGCCGCCGCCAGTCCCCGGCGGAGAACCCGGAGAGGACGGCGGTGCCGCCCGGGCCGGCCAGCCCCAGCAGGTAGCCGCCGGAGGGCAGCAGCCTGGCGTGGGTCACCCGGTCCACCTCCGGGAGGAGCGCCCGCAGGTGGGTCGCGGTGTGGACACCCAACCCCAACAGGGCGAACCGGAGCACGACGGCGCGGGCCGAGGGGTCGGTGATGGGCGGTGGCGCCGGCGGCGCGGGTGGAGGTGCGGAGCCGGACGCCAGGGCGACCAGCACCTCGGTGCGCGGCACCCAGGCGCGGACCCGCACCCGCCGGGCTCCTCCCAGCCGGGGGCGCGCGTGCCCCAGGGCCGCCCGCCACGCGGGGTCGTAGGAGTGCATGGTCCCGACCAGCACCCGGGTGCCGGCGCGGCCGGCGGCGGTGGCGATCCGCTGGGCGTCTTCGACGCCCAGCGCGAGCGGCTTCTCGCACAGCACGACCCGCTTGCCGGCCTCGCAGGCCGCGACGACGTGATCGGCGTGCGTCCAGTGCGGACCGCAGACCGCGACGACGTCGACCGCCTCGTCGTCGAGCAGGGCGGCCACGTCCACCCCCGCCCGAGCGCTCATCTGAGCGCCCTCCAGGGCGGTTCTCGCGGAGTCGGGTGTCGCGGCCACGGCGTGGACCACGGGGAGCCGGTCAGCCAGCTCCCGCAGCACCGGGAGGTGCACGCTCCGTACAACACGACCGGTCCCGATGATGCCGACTCCCGCCATCACACCCCCTGGATCATCCGCGCCACCGCCGCCGCCGAGCGCACGGCGAGGGCCGCGCTGGTGAGCGTCGGGTTCGCCGCCGTGGGCCAGCCGATGACCCCGTTGCCGCCGACGACGAGGTTGTCCACACCCCACACCCGGCCGTCCCGGTCGCAGACCGAGGTGCGCGGGTCGTCGCCCATCCGCACCGTGCCCTGGTAGTGCAGGGAGCTGCCCGCCGGCAACAGCCGGGGCTCACCCCCGGGGGTCGCCTCCCCGAGCGAGGCGGCCACGGTGGACACGAGTTCGGCGGCGCGGGCGGCGGTGTCCCGGTCGGCCCGGGTGAGCCCGTACTCCACGCGGGGCGCCGGCATCCCGTAGGCGTCGAGCCGCTCCGCCGAGAAGGTGACGCGGTCCCGGGCACGGATCTCCTTGGCCGCGTACCAGGTCAGGCTCAGCAGGGGACGTGGGTCGGCGACCCTGGGGCCCAGCGGGCCGAGGTCGGCGAGCATGACCTGCCCGTGGAAGGGGTGCCCGCTGGTCCAGGGGACCCGCAGGACACCGGTCACCAGGTCCCGCCACTCCCCGTCGAACGGTTCGGCCGGTTCGGGGTGACGGGGAGGGTCGTCGAGGTCCAGCAACGCCCACGCCATCACCGCCAGGTGGTCGTTGAGGTACCGGCCCAGGGCTGGTGGTCGCAACCCCGACGCCCACAACAGCTGCGGTCCTCGGAACGCGTCGGCCGCCACGGCCACCGCGCGGGACCGCACCACCCACCGCCGGCCACCGCGCAGGCACTCCAGTTCCGCGCCGACCACCCGGCCGTCGTCGAGGAGCAGCCGGCGGCACAGGGTCTCGGGGCGGAGCAGGAACCCCGGCTGGCGGTCGAGGTCGCCGAGCACGGTGTCGACACCGCCCCACTCCCCCGGCCCGCCCGCCATGGGCATCCACCCGACGTCCTGACCGGGCAGGGCGTCCCGGAGCCCGGCGAGCAACCGGGTGCCGGCGGCGGTGTCGGCGTAGGGCCGGGCGCGCACCCCCAGCAGCCGCTCGGCGACGGCGAGGTCGTCGGAACCGACGAACGGGGACCGCTCCGCCGGCCCCGGGCGGGGGGTGGCGCAGGTCCAGTGGCCGCCCATGCCGCCGACGCAGGTGGACAGCGCGGCGGCGGGCATCCCGTCCTGCTCGTCGCCCTCCGGGTCGGCCGGGCGCAGCAGCCCGGTCCCGAACCGGGGCGTGACCGCGCCGGCTCCGACCGCCGGGTACCGCCCGGCGGAGCGGTGGCGGGGTTCGGCCCGGTCGGCGGCCGGGAGGTTGTGCACGTTGCGGCCGGGTGGCCCGGTCACGGCGGGGCCCGCGTCGACGACGAGCACCGAGGCCCCGGGGACGAGGTCCCGGACGCGGCGGGCGACGGTCGCGCCGACGGGTCCGCTACCGACCACCAGCAGGTCCACGGTGGAGGGTCCCTCCGGTGGGTCGGTCACGGCGTGGCCCGGGGCGGTCGGAGGCCCTGCTCCTCCAGCAGGGTCAGCAGGTTGTCGATGGACAGGTCGTCGGGGCCGGGAGGTTCCCCGGTGCCCCACTCGGCCGCGTCCACCCCCTCCACCCCGCCGATCTCGTCCAGGACACCGTCGAGGTCGGACGCATCCGGGGACAGCAGGGCGGCCCGCCGCACCAGGGCCGTCCGTTCGAGCCGGCCGAGCTCGCCCCTCTCGGGGAGGCCGAGCGGGACGACCGCGAGGCGCCGGACGTCCGACCACCGCACCAGCCGGGCCAGCGCCCCGGGGTGGAGGCGCCACCCGGCCGGGCAGGTGAACCGGAACGGGACGGGGAACGAGTCGCGCCCGGCCGAGGTGGCGAACCGGACCCGGCCCTCCCCCCGGTAGTGGACGCGGGTGAGCCGGGCGTCGACGAACTCCTCGGCGAGCACGTCCCGCCGTTCCCCGCCCAACTCGTCCCACGGCCCCAGCAGCGTGACCCGCACGTCGGGCACCCCGCCGGCCAGGGCCGCGTCCACGCTCGCGCACACCGCCTCGTGCCCGGCGCCCCGGGTGTCGATCACGACGTCGACGTAGGGCACCGTCCACTGCCGCGCCACGCCCCGGCGGGCCAGGCGCAGCGTCGGCACGAGATCCGCCAGGTAGGGGCGGTTGTGCCGGACCGTGCCCTCGGGGTCGCGGAGCAGACCGGAGGCGCCGAGGTGCCAGGACGTCGCGCCCGCCTCCGGCACGAACACCGCGCCGGCCTGCGACAGCCGGTAGCCCAGCTCGGTGTCCTCGCCGTGCGTCAGGCGCGGGTCGACGCCCCCGGCGGCCCGAAGCAGGTCGGCGGGGACGGACATGCTGGCGCCCACCAGGGTGGTGCCCACGCTCGGCCCGGCCTCCCGCAGCCCGTCGGTCTCCCCGCTGACCGCGTCGATCCAGTGGTTGGGCGTGGCGCCGGCCGGGTCGTACAGCTCACCGGAACGGCCCTCCGCGACCGAGGCCCGCACCTGCTCCGGGGTGAGGTCGCCGCTGGTGAAGTCCACCATCAGCCGGTGGCCGAGCACGACGAGGTAGTCGGCGAGGTGGTGCCACCGCAGGTGCAGCTCCACCTCCTCCCGGCAGGCGATCATGTCCGCGTCGAGCCGGTGGATGACCGTGCCCTCGGCGACGTCGACGCCCCGCCGCAGCGCGTGCCCCGGCCCCCACCCGTCGGGACCCGCCGTCACCAGCCGGGTGCGCTCCGGCCTGATCTCCGGCAACCGGACCGGCGGGGTGCTGCCGTCGTCGACCACGACGACCTCCAGCAGTTCAGCCGGGTAGGACTGGGCCGCCAACGCGGCCAGGGTGAGGTCCAGCCGGTCGTGGTAGTCGTGCGCGGGGATGACGACGCTCACGGGCAGCTCCGGCGTCCACCCGCCCGGGTCCGGTGGGTGGAGCACCCCGTGGTCGTTGTGCCGGATGCGGGGACGGGCCATCACCGCACCAGCCCTTCCAGGTGGGCCACGGCCGACTCCACCGGCGGCAGCGCCAGCATCCGCCGCTGGGCGCGGCGGAGCCGGGCTCCGTACCCGGGATCGTCCAGCAGGGTCCGGCAGGCCTCGGCGACGTGGTGGCCCTCGGGGTCGGCGACCCGCACCCCCAGGCCGAGCTCGATCAGCCGGTCGCTGTTGTGCTCCTGGTCGCCGAACAGGGGCAGCACCGCCATCGGCACCGCCGCGCGCATCGACTCGCGGATGCTGTTGTAGCCGCCGTGGGTGACGAACAGCTGCGCGCACTGCAACAGCGACGGCTGGGGGATGTGGTCGACCACGTGCACGTTCTCCCCGGCGAGATCCGGGTCGACGGGGATCCCCCCTGTGGCGACCACGCCCACGCAGTCCAGTTCGGACAGGCCGGCGATGAAGGACTCGGGGACCACCGCGAACGGGTGCTCGGTGACGGAGTCGGGGAGCTGCCCAGGCTCCGGGGTGAACCCGGGGAGCATGGTGCCGGCCGAGGCGATGACCAGCGGTCGGTCCGCCGGCAGGTCGGCGACCCAGTCCGGGAGCCGTTCGGCGCGGGTCACCGCCGCCGGCTGCTGGTAGGCGAAGGCCGGTGCGGCGTCCGACCGGGCGAAGGAGAGTTCGGCGGGCACGCAGTCCAGGCGGCCGTGCGGGTACATGGCCAGCGGGTCGTCCAGGGGTGCCAGCCCCAGCTCGGCGCGGCGCCCGTTGAGCTCGGCGTGCACCAACGCGGGGTCGAGGAACTGGCCGGTCCCCGACGGCGCGGGCACCGAGGGGACTCCGAGCGCCTCCGCGACCAGGGCGCCAGCGAAGTCGGTGCCGTCCCGCAACACCAGGTCGGGGTCGAAGTCCCGGGCCAGGGGCAGGATCGCCTCGTGGTTGGCTGCGATGTGGGGGCCGCAGCCGGTCATCACCCACAGCGCCTGGTGGTGCCGGTCGACGTCCGCCGGCACCGTGGAGGTGCCGTCGGCCAGGGCCCGCATCACCAGGTCGGCCAGTTCGGACAGGACCGGTTCGACGCGGACCGGTTCACCGTCGAACACGGCTGCCGGTTTCGGCGGCGCGACGACCAGGAGCTCGTGCCCGGCCGCGACGAGGCCCCGCGCGAGGGGCAGCAGCGCCCTGGCGTGGGAGGGGGTTCCGGTGATCGTGCAGAGCACGCGCATCGCGGTGTCCTTCTCTTCTCGGATGGTCGACCCGGTCAGGGTTCGGGGACCAGGTCGGGCTCGGCACGGGCCGCCCCGGGGGCGGCACCGAAACCGGTCAACGTGATCCCCGCGCCGGCGAGCACGTCGGGATCGAGGTGGTTGCGGGTGTCGACGACGACGGGCCGGGCCAGCAGCCCGGCCACCCGCGACCAGTCCAACGCCCGGAACGACGGCCACTCGGTGAGCAGCACCAACCCGTCCGCGCCTTTCGCCGCCTGGTAGGGGTCGTCGGTGACCGCCACCGCGCCACCGGGGATCTCCCGGGTCACCGCGACCGCCGGGTCGTGGGCGACGAGCTCGGCACCCCGCCGGGCCAGCAGTTCCGCGATCGCCAGCGCGGGCGAGTCCCGCAGGTCGTCCGTTCCGGCCTTGAAGGTGAGGCCCAACAGCCCGAGCCGGAGCCCGTCGAGGGACCCACCGCAGGCGGCCTCGACCCTGTCCACCACCCGCTCCCGCTGCCGCTCGTTGGTGCGGACGGCCTCGGCGAGGAGGGGGAAGTCGAAACCCACCGACTCCGAGACCCGCAGCAGCGCCATCGTGTCCTTCGGCAGGCAGGACCCGCCCCACCCCGGCCCCGGCCGCAGGTAGGACTGGCCGATCCGCTGGTCGTAGCCCATGCCGGTGAGGATGTCGGCGATGTTCCCGCCGAGGCGTTCGGACAGCTCGGCGATGGAGTTGACGTAGGACAGCTTCGTGGCGAGGAAGCAGTTCGCCGCGTACTTGACCAGTTCGGCGCTGGTGGCGTCGGTGAGCACGGCCGGCGCCCCGAGCCGCGCGTAGAGGGCGAGGACCCGTTCGGCCGCGCGGCGGCTGTCGGAACCGACGACGATCCGGTCGGGTGAGAGGAAGTCCGCCACCGCGCTGCCCTCGCGGAGGAACTCGGGGTTGCTGACGACGTGGACGTCGTCGCGGCCCAGGATCTCCGCCATCCCACGTGCCGTCCCCACCGGGACGGTGGACTTGTTCACCAGGACGCAGCCCGGGGCCAGCAGTGCTCCGGTCTCCGCCAGGACCGCCGACACCGCCGTGAGGTCGGCCGTCCCGTCCGGCCCCATCGGGGTGGGCAGGCAGAGGATGACCACCTCGGCGTCGCGGACCGCCCCGGCCGCCCCGACCTCGAAGGCGAGCAGCCCGGAGGCCTGGCCCTGCCGGATCAGCTCGGGCAGCCCCGGTTCGAGGATGTCGACCTCGCCCCGGCGGAGGCGGTCGACCTTGGCGGAGTCGATGTCGGCGCACCGCACGCGATGTCCCAGCGAGGCCAGGCACGCTCCGGTGGTGAGTCCGACGTAGCCGCTCCCGATGACGGCGACGGTGTAGCGGTACACGGGGCTTCTCCTTGCCTCGGAACTGCCTGCTGGAGGGCCCGGCGGCGGGTGGCGCGGACACCGGCCCAGCCCACTGAGCACCCCTTGGCCCGGTGCGGCGGCGATGGCGGGCAGCGGGAGGTGACGGACGGTGGGCACGGTCGGCGCCCGCGACGACTCGCTGGTGCGGGTGAGCTGGGGTGAGCGCGCACACCACCGGGAAGGCCGGGAGGTCGCCGAGCAGCGGCACGGGGAACCGCGTCGATCCGGTGAAGGTCATCGGCACCACGGCCACCGCGAACGCGACGCCGTGACCTCCCCGGCGCTGCTCGCCACCCGGGTATCGAGCACACCGACGGTCGTGGTGGGGCCCGCTCCGCCGGGTCCGAGAACGCCGAGCATCTCCCCACGACGCACGGAGGAGCACAGCCCCGCCACGGCGAGGCGCCGCGCCCCCGGGTAGCGCTCGACCAATCCGCGCACCTGGGCCGCGAGGCCCGGCCCTGGGGGAAACGCGCGCATCGGGTTCCCTCCCTCGGCCGTGATCTCCGCGAGGACCGAACGGCGGGCGCCGGTCACGTCGAGGGTCATGGTCACCGCGCCCGACCACGCCGGAAAATGGCAGGCGGCTACCGGACACCCACTGGCGGGTAAACGCGGAGGACGGCGAGGGAGCAACGGAGCGACGTGCCGTCGGAGGGACGGTTCGCCGCCTAGTCCCGGAACTCGAAGTAATCCAGCACGATCATCAGCAGCGGTGTCAGCCGGCCCACCAGCTCCCGTCCGCCTTCGGTGAGCTGGTGCCGCCGAATCACGGGCGCCCCGGGGGCGGGGCTGGCACGGACCACGCCCCGCAGCAGCAGGTGACGGCACTGGAGGTGCCTGCGGACCGTCTCCCACGCCGGGTGGGACAGTCCCACCCGGTGGCGTACGGCGCTGGCCGTGGTGGGGCCGTCGGCGACGACTTCGAGCACGGCCGCGCCCGACACGGTCAGGTCGTGCACCCGGCAGGCGGTGGCGGTGAGCACCGCGACCGGGGCCGACGGGTCGAGGTGTCCCGCGCGTAGCGCGTGGGTGAGCCGGGTGGCGGGGGCGTAGGGGTTCACCACGTTTCCGCTTCCTCGTGGCGGGGGAGCCAGCAGGCCAGGCAGAACTCCACGCCGGGGGTGAGCAGGCTGACCAGTTCGGTGTCGGCCGCCGGGGTCCAGATGCCGCAGGCGGTCCGCACGTCCAGGTCGGTGCGGTCCCGGGTGAGGTGGGCGGCGGTGTGTCCGGGGACGACGAGGGCGGCGAACAGGTCCGGTTTCATGATCTCGGCGCAGTGCGCGCAGGGTTGGTAGGGGATCTCGGGTGGGCGTTCGTCGTGGCCCACGACGACCGGGTGTCCGCAGAGGGTGTGGATGGTGGTGCCGATGAGGTGCTCGCCGTAGCCGCCGAGCACCAGGTGTCGCCACCACAGCCAGCCGGCGGGTGGTTTCGCGTCGATGCGCCAGAAGGCGGGCGGCTGCCCGGCGGTGACGCGGTCATGTTCAGGCATGTGGGACCGTCCCCGACAGTCGGTCGACAGGGTTCAGGCGGCCAGGGCGGCCACGATGGCCACGGTGGTGGCGGTACTCAGCAGGATCACGGCCGTCACGCGGGCCATGGCGGCGAAGCGCCGCCGGCGCAGGCGCCGCCGCTGGGCCTGGAAGGCGCGCATCGCCAGGAGGTCGCGTGTGCGGGCGGTGTCGGCGAGGTCCCCGCCGTGGCCGGTCACCGGGTGGCTCGGGTGGTGAGGGTGCGGAAGGTTCCGGTCTCGGGGTCGTACTCGACGACCCGGTGGCCGCGTGGTTCCGGGGGTAGTCCGCGTTCCGCGAGCCACGCCGCCCCCCGCAACAGCAGGGCTACACTCAGAGAAACGGTGATCACCAGGCACAATGCCCACATCGGTACATTCCCTCCGAACGAACAAGGAGCGCTGCGCGGTCGGGGAACCAATGGAAGAGACCCGCCGCCACAAACGAAAGCGCCAAAGGTGTAGATGTTTGCTGTAGGGTGAAGCTAGCAGCAAGATCGACCAAACATCTACACGTTCACCCCTTAGGAGTAGGCCCGTGGGAACAACCTTGTACAGCCGCATCGCCTCCGATCTCAGGGACCAGATCGCGAGCGGGGAGTTCCCGCCCGGATCGACGCTTCCCGCGATACCCGAGTTGATGACGCGCTACGACGCAGCACGTGACACCGTTCGCGACGCGATCAGGGTCTTGTCGGTTGAGGGACTGGTGACCCCACGACGAGGCATCGGAACGGTCGTCCGGGAAACCAGCCCGGTACGGCTCGAATATGCGCCGATCGGTGCCGCGCGCACCTGGGAAGCCCAGACCGCGGGAGAAGGAACGGACAAGCTCGTTTCAGCCGAGTGGGAACAAGCCGACCGTGACGTCAGCAGCCGGCTCCGCGTCGACATCGGCGAGCGGGTCATCCGGCGAGTCCGCCACCACTACCAGGGCCAGGGCATCGTGCAGGTGCACGAACAGTGGATTCCGGGAACGCTGGCCGAGCTGATCGCCGCCAAGGGAGGCGGCGACCTCGCGGACACCACCCGAGGACCAGGCAACATTTTCCAGGAGGCCGACGCAGCCGGACGGAAACCCGCGTCCACCACCGAACGCATCACCGCCCGGATGCCAGACCCGGACGAGCGCGAGGCCCTGGAACTCCCCGTCGGCGTCCCCGTCCTGGTCACGAACCGGACCACGGTGGACGTGGACGGTCAACCGATCGAGTCCAGCCACATCGTGAGCGCCAGCGACAGGGTCAGCCAGTCCTTCACCGTCCAGCTGGGCTGACAGCAGCCCGTCCCGAGGGGATGTAGGTCGGCACCACCAGTCCAGGACACGCTCCTTACGGGCTCGCGCACCGACAAGCCATCCGATGAAAGGGCGGCACGGTGAGCCTGAACTGGCGTGCGTCTCGTTTGACTCGGGACAGTGCGCAGTGCGGCGAGGCGGGACGCAACAGGGGTGTCCGGCTGGGCGACACGAAGCACCGCGACGGCGACGCTCTCGGCATCGACCACCACACGGGCTCGACGTCCTCACGGCAGCGAAGCCCGGACTCCCACAGGCAGCATCCTGACGAGCCCCCCGACCAGCAGCACTCCCGGCCAGGGGCTCGTTCCATATCGGCTCACGCAAACCACGCGATATCACCGAAGTCGACTTCACGGCCGGCCTCCTCGTACCTCCGCGTCTCGCGTTCGATGCGCGCAGCCGACTCCTCCCGAGTACCGCCCCAGGGCACGAATCCGTCCTCACGGAGATCACCCGGGGTGACCTTCCCCTCGCGAACGAGCTCAGCCGCTATACGGCCCGCCCGAGAAATCTGCCGCTGCGAGGGATCGCCGCCGACATGAACACCAAGACCGCTGATCTCGGCCATCATCACGTAATCGTCTTCGACGAGGTCACACACTGACTCCCGAACCTCGTAGTCAAGGCCCATCCTGGTCATTCCTTACCGCATTCACTTCAAGGAGACTTTACTACCTGTCCCTGATGTCGATCGCGGTGGTGGTCACGACGTGGCGACGTGATGGGCACTAACGTGCCCTTGAAACCCCAACTGATTGTTCGAGGGCTGGGTCCCTGCCAGCTCACGTGAACCACGCAATGTCACCGAACTCGACTTCGCGGCCGGCAGCCTCGTACTCACATGCCTCCCGTTCGATGCGCGCCGCCGATTCTTCCCGAGTGCTGCTCCAGGGTACGAATCCCTCCTCGCGGAGATCACCAGCGGTAATCCTACCCTCACGGACGAGCTGCGCAGCGATGTGCCCCGCCCTGCTGATTTGCTTGTCGAAACGCACTCCTCCGACGGCTACAACAGCCCCGATAACGTCAGACATCATGACATAGTCAAACCGAGCAAGATCGCACACAGATTCTCGTACCTCATGGTCGATGTCCACTTACTTCTATCTCCCTCATCGCAACGTGCACCTTGAACAAGTTTCGCTGACTGTCCCGAATGTCCAGAGTGGGATCATCTTTCGTCGATGCCGAGGTGTAACGGTAACCAATCCTGGTACCGTCAGGCTGTACCATCATGACCCCTCGATATCCAGGTACATCGACCTCGCGGGCCCCCTGGGAGAGGGCGTCGAATATCTCACGCACCTCGTCTGCGGTATCGACTTCACGTACCGCGATTCTCCTCCCGTGCGGCGACCGCCGGCCGATTCCTTCTCCCTTGTCCCTCGCGTAGTCGCTCGCGGTCTTCCCTCGCCACGTTCCCACCCTCGGCGGCGCGGCCGGTGGTGCCGCAACCATAGGAGCGGACGGCGCGGCCGGTGGCACGACAGTCGTGGGAGCGGGCGGCGCGGCCGGTGGCACGACAGTCGTAGGAGCGGACGGCGCGGCCGGTGGCACGACAGTCGTAGGAGCGGACGACGCGGCCGGCCCCGCGTGGACGTCGCCGGCGATGCCGTCCAGGTAGCGGCGGATGATCTCGGCGGACCGCCCGAACGCCTCGTACGCCTGCTTCACCGGCTCCGCCGCGTCGGCGGCCGACTTCACCACCCACACCACGTCGTGATCCGCCGAGCCCAAGAGGAGATGCGCGGTGAGCTGGCACCCCCGCTCCGCCCGGTCGAGCGCCGCCACCAACCCCCGTTGGGCTTCCTCGATCTCCACCAGGACCGCCCGTGCCTGGGCCACGACATCCGCGACGGACACAGTCACCTCCCCACCTCGGCGATCACCGTACGCTACCGAGAACCACCGTCCGTGAGGATTTGGCGGACTGGGAAATCGGCTCCGGTCCGCGGAACGAGGCCGACCGGGCAGTCCTGTTGGGAGACGCCCCGTCCTCCGGCGACGGATCAGCCAGCCGGCGGGTAGGGCAGGGTGGTGCTGCTGTTCTCGTCCACCCGCAGCGGCCGGCCCAGCAACGGGAACGCCCGCTGCGGGCAGGCGGGGCGTTCGCACACCCGACATCCCATACCGATCGGCGTGACCCGGGCCTCCTCCCCCAGCGCCAACCCGTCGGAGTAGACGAGTCGCCGGGCGTGCGGGAGTTCGCAGCCCAGGCCCACGACGAAGGTCTTCCCCGGGTCGCCGTGGCCGCCGGTGGTCCTGGACACCGTGCGGGCGATCCAGAAGTACTTCTTGCCGTCGGGCAGTTCGGCGATCTGCGTGAGCACCCGACCGGGGGAGCCGAAGGCCTCGTAGATGACCCACAACGGGCAGGAACCCCCGACGCGGGAGAAGTGGAACCCGGTCGCCGACTGCCGTTTGGAGATGTTGCCCGCCCGGTCGACCCGCACGAAC
Organism: Actinoalloteichus caeruleus; assembly: GCF_049311605.1. Lineage (NCBI taxonomy): Bacteria > Bacillati > Actinomycetota > Actinomycetes > Pseudonocardiales > Pseudonocardiaceae > Actinoalloteichus > Actinoalloteichus caeruleus. The sequence goes on along the minus strand of NZ_CP186005.1, from coordinate 2,453,270 downwards.
GAGAACGGCACGCCACGCGCGTTGCGCCGTTGGAGGGTCGACAGCCGGTGGCACACCGTCTCGAAGCCGACCCCGAAGTGGTCGCAGATCCTGGCGATGTCGTACCGGTACCGTTCCGCGACCCCGAGGAAGGTGCGGTAGGGCAGCACCAGGGCGCCGGCGAAGTAGTTGGCCAGTCCGATCCGGGCCAGGCGGCGGGCGGTGCCGCTGCCGAAGGCCCAGGACGCGACGAGCCGGTCGATGACCTCCCCCACCTCCAGGAGCGCCAGTTGGGAGGCGAGCCGGAAAGCGGCCTGACCCGGCCGCAGCGTCGGCGCGAGGTGCAGGACCCGCCGGTCGGGGTCGTAGCGGTGCTGGTCCGATCCGGGTTCGATACCCCGCGTGGTCACCTCGACCCCGTGGCGGTCGGCGAGGGCGGCGACGAGGGCGGGGCGCACCTCCCCTGGCCGCAGGCGGAGCTCCACCGCCAGGCGTTCGGCGGGTTCGTCGAGCTCGGCGACGTAGTTCTGCCGTTGGTAGAAGTAGTCGCGGATCTCCTCGTGCGGCATGGGGCCGGCGACCCGCTCCGGATCGCGGCCGCCCGTGATCGCCGCGAGGTTCTCGGTGGCCTCCCGGTAGCGGCGGTGCAGGCCGACGAGCGCGCGGGCGACCCCGGGGAGGTTGGCGGTGAGCTCGTCGAGTTCGCCGGCGGAGAGGGTGTCGGCCACCGCCGCGTCGGCGAAGACCTCCCGGACGTCGGCGACCAGGCGCACCGTGTCCTGGGGGGCGAAGAACTCGGCGTCCAGCCCGAACGTCTCGGTCAGCCGGAGCAGGACCGGGACGGTCAGCGGTCGGGTGTCGTGTTCCAGCTGGCTGACGTAGCTCGGCGAGACGTCGAGCGACCTGGCCAGGGCGACCTGGCTGAGGCCCCGGTCCCGCCGCAGTTGCCGGAGCCGGGCTCCCGCGTAAATCTTCTCCACCCGAGGACGTTAACAAGCTTCACAGATCAGGGCGAAGTTTTCACAACACTTGGCAGCCAGGAGAGGTAGCAGCGGCCGGTTCGCGGTGCCACGATTTCGGTGAGGGCGTCACAAGCTTCACAGGAGGGGCGGGAACCAGCCGAGGAGCGGGCTCCCCACCGGAAGGCCCCGGCCGGGGAACTCGTCCTCCTCGGAGGCGTTCCGCCACCGGCCGGCGAGGTGGTGGCCGCGCCGAACCGCCCGGCGCCCGCCGCCCACTCGAGGGACCTCAGGGAGAGTGATGATCGACCACGTGGTGCGCACCTACCCGTCAGCCGAGCCCCTGCCCAGGGAGGAACAGCTGGCCTGGAAGCTGGCGGCCGTGGCCACCGACCCGGTGGCCGTCGAGCCCGAGGTCACCGAGATGGTGATCAACCGGGTCATCGACAACGCGGCGGTGGCCGCGGCGTCCCTGGCGCGTCGCCCCGTGCTCGCGGCCCGGGACCAGGCCACCCGGCACCCCGCCTCGCCGGGGGCGGTGGTGTTCGGCACGGCCGGCCGGTACTCGCCGGAGTGGGTGGCCTGGGCGAACGGGGTGGCGGTCCGGGAGCTGGACTTCCACGACACGTTCCTCGCCGCCGACTACTCCCACCCGGGGGACAACATCCCGCCCGTGCTCGCGGTCGCCCAGCACACCGGGGCCACCGGGGCGGACCTCGTCCGGGGGATCGCCGCCGGCTACGAACTCCAGGTCAACCTGGTGCGCGGCATCTGCCTGCACGAGCACAAGATCGACCACATCGCCCACCTGGGCCCCTCCGCCGCCGGCGGGATCGGCGCCCTGCTCGGCCTGGACACCGCCACCGCGCACCAGGCCATCGGGCAGGCCCTGCACACGACCACGACCACCCGGCAGTCCCGCAAGGGGGAGATCTCCTCGTGGAAGGCCTACGCGCCCGCCTTCGCCGGCAAGGTCGCCGTGGAGGCGGTGGACCGGGCGATGCGCGGTGAGGGCGCGCCCAGCCCGGTCTACGAGGGTGAGGACGGGGTCATCGCCTGGCTGCTCGGCGGTCCCGAGGCCCGGTACACGGTCCCGCTGCCCGCCCCCGGCGAACCGAAGCGGGCCATCCTCGCCACCTACACCAAGGAGCACTCCGCCGAGTACCAGAGCCAGGCGTTGATCGACCTCGCCCGCCGGCTGGGTCCGAGGATCGGCGACACCGACAAGGTGGTCCGGGTGCTGATCCGCACCAGCCACCACACCCACCACGTCATCGGTTCCGGGTCCGGCGACCCGCAGAAGTACGACCCGAACGCCAGCCGGGAAACCCTCGACCACTCGATCCCCTACATCTTCGCCGTCGCCCTCCAGGACGGCAGCTGGCACCACCAGCGCTCCTACGAGCGCTCCCGCGCGACCCGCCCGGACACCGTCGAGTTGTGGGGTCGGGTGAGCACGGTGGAGGACCCGGAGTGGACCCGGCGCTACCACGCGCCGGAACCCGCGTTCGGGGGTCGGGTCGAGGTCGAACTCGCCGACGGCACGGTGCTCGCCGACGAGATCGCGGTGGCCGACGCGCATCCGGCGGGCGCTCGGCCCTTCGCCAGGGAGCAGTACGTGGCGAAGTTCCGGGAGCTCGCAGACGGGGTGGTGCCCTCGGAGGACCAGGACCGCTTCCTCGACGCGGTCACCCGGTTGCCGGAGCTCGACGCGGCGGAGGTGGCGGCCCTCGCGCTCCCCTCGCTCTCCGACCCGGCGCCCGCGACGAAGGGGATCTTCTGATGCTGTACTCGACGACCTCGGCAGCCGAGAAGCGGTCGGCGTTCCGCGCCGACCTGGCGTCGGGGCGGCTGCTCCGGTTCCCCGGCGCCTTCAACCCGTTGTCCGCGCGGCTGATCCAGCGGGCCGGTTTCGAGGGGGTGTACGTCTCGGGCGCGGTCCTGGCCGCCGACCTCGGGTTGCCCGACATCGGCCTGACGACGCTGACGGAGGTCGCCGGCCGGTCCCAGCAGATCGCGCGGATGACGGACCTGCCCGCGCTGGTGGACGCCGACACCGGGTTCGGGGAGCCGATGAACGTGGCCCGCACGGTGCAGGCGTTGGAGGACGCCGGGGTGGCCGGGTTGCACCTGGAGGACCAGGTCAACCCGAAACGCTGCGGGCACCTCGACGGCAAGGAGGTCGTGGACCGGGACACCGCGGTGCGGCGGATCTCGGCGGCGGTGACCGCCCGGCGCGATCCGAACTTCGTCATCGCCGCGCGGACCGACGCGCGGGGGGTGCTCGGGATGACCGAGGCCGTGGAACGGGCCCGGGCCTACCAGGACGCCGGGGCGGACCTGATCTTCCCGGAGGCGATGGCCGACGCATCCGAGTTCGAGCGCATCCGCTCGGCCGTGGACGTCCCGATCCTGGCGAACATGACCGAGTTCGGCAAGAGCGAGCTGCTGAGCACCAGCACCCTGGAATCGCTCGGGGTGAACCTGGTCATCTACCCGGTGACGCTGCTGCGGCTGGCGATGCGCGCGGCGGAGGACGGCCTGACGACCATCGCCGACCAGGGCGGTCAGGCGGAACTGCTCGACCGGATGCAGCACCGCCGGGAGCTGTACGACCTCGTGGACTACGCGGGGTACGGGACCTTCGACTCCTCCGTGCACGACTTCCGCGTCTGAGCCCTCGTCGCGGCTGCCCGCGGGCGCCGCGCCCCAGCCGAAGGGGGACACCGATGTCCACTCCCACCGTCCACCGGGGACTCGCCGGCGTCGTGGCCGACACGACGGGCATCTCCTCGGTGAACCCCGACACCAACTCGCTCACCTACCGCGGCTACGCCGTGCAGGACCTCGCCGAGCACTGTCGGTTCGAGGAGGTCGCCCACCTGCTCTGGCACGGCGAGCTGCCCACCGCCGAGCAGCTCGCGGCGCAGGACGCGGAGGAACGCGGGCTGCGCGCGCTGCCGCCGGACCTCGTCGGGCTCCTGCTCGCGCTGCCCCCGACCGCCCATCCGATGGACTCGTTGCGGACCGCCGTGAGCGTGCTCGGCGCTAACGACCCCGGGGAGGACGACAACTCCCCGGCGGCCAACCACGCCAAGTCCCTCCGGTTGTTCGCCGCGCTCCCCGCCGCCGTCGCGCTCACCCAGCGGCGCCGCCGGGGCCTGCTGCCGCTGGAGCCGAGGGCTGACCTGGGCTACGCGGAGAACTTCCTGTACATGACCTTCGGGGAGGTGCCGGAACCGGCGATCGTCCGTGCCTTCGAGATCTCCCTCGTGCTCTACGCCGAGCACAGCTTCAACGCCTCCACCTTCACCTCGCGGGTGGTCACCTCCACGCTCTCCGACCTCTACAGCGCGGTGACCGCGGCGGTGGGGGCGCTCAAGGGCCCGTTGCACGGCGGGGCGAACGAGGCGGTGATGGCGACCCTCGCCGAGATCGGGAGCGCCGACCGGGTGGAGGGCTGGTTGTCGCGGGCGTTGGCGGAGAAGCGGCGGATCATGGGGTTCGGCCACCGCGTCTACAAGCACGGCGACTCCCGGGTGCCGACGATGCGGGCGGCGCTGGGCGAGGTCGTCGAGGCGCGGGGTGGGGAGGACCTGCTGGCGATGTACGAGGCACTTGCCTCGGCGATGCTGCGGGAGAAGGGGTTGCACCCCAACCTCGACTACCCGGCGGGGCCGGCCTACCACCTGATGGGGTTCGACACCCCGACGTTCACGCCGATCTTCGTGGCCGCCCGGATCACCGGGTGGACGGCGCACATCGCCGAGCAGTTGGCCCGCAACAGCCTGATCCGCCCGACGAGCCTCTACACCGGGCCGGCCGAGCGGCGGGTGGGCCGAGGTGCGCCGCCCGCGCCGAGGGCGGCCGCGGAGGACGGCTCCCCCGCCCGTCGCGTTCGCTGAGCCGGCCCGCCGCACCCGCCCGGGTCCCCCGGGTGCGGCGACGTCGGGGCGGCACCTCCGCCGGGTAGTCGCCGCCGACCGCGACCCGCCCCGGTCCTGGCCCCGCCGGGACCGGGGCCTTCCGCTGCCCGGGGAGTCCGGGCCCGCCGGCGACGGGTCCGAAGCACCGTTCCCGGGTCCGCGCCACCGGGACCGCCACGGGCCGGACCGGCGCAGGGCCTTCGACCGCGTGCTGGGCCGCCCGCGCGGCGCGGTTGTCGTCGGTGTTCCTCCCCCATCGCTGGTGGCGCGGCTCCTGATGCGGGTCACGCCGTCGCCGGCCGGCCCTCCCCCACCGAATTCCTCCTCAAGGTGGCGGCCCTTCAGGGGAACCACCGGGCTATGTCACCCAGGTTTCCCCATTCTTTCCCACTGTCGAGTGATTGTTGACGCGTTACCTCGTCGCTATCTTGTCGGGTGCCCGCCGGGACGGTGGCGCGCACCATCCACGATTTCCGTTCTCCGCCGCCCACCCCGCCGTCACACGACAGAAACGGCCGCATTGCCTGTTCCTCCCCGCGCTCCGGACCAACGAACCGGAGGACGGTTCTCGCTCTTCGGGACCCCCGTCTCCCCTGGTCAGCCGCGTGGTGATCGGCCACCGGCCGGCATGCGCGAGCGCGGGTCCCGTTCTCACACCGCACCCGGTTGGCGCGCGGCGAGATTTCCTCCACCACGAAGAACCGTGATGCGTCCGGACGGGTGACACGCACACGGCCGAGCAGTACCTCAGTTCCGAATTCCCCACGGAAAGGGAAACAGTGCCCGATTCAACGACCAGTACCGAGTCCACGGAAACGACGGTCCCCGCACCCAGGAACGTTCCCCTCGCGCGCCCGGTTCCCCCCGGTGACGTCCTCGGCGGCAACGAGGTGTGGCGCCACGTCCAGCGCGGTCTGGTCTACCCGTCCCCGCACGCCCTCTTCGCGACGTTCTGGCGAGCGCCGGAGGGCACCAAGATCACCCTGGCGCTGCTGCGGCGGGTCATGTCCTCGCTCCGGGACATCATCCACTCCCGCTTCGGTGACGCCAACACCACCGCCGTGGTCGGCGTGGGGTTCGGCCTGTGGAACGAGATCTGCGCCGCGGAGGGCATGGAACCCCCGACCGGGATGCGCTTCGACCTGCCCGCGAAACGGAAGGACGGGTCGCCCACGTCCACGGTGTTCGAGCGGTCCGGCGGGACCCTCGTCGACTCCGACGCCGACCTGTGGTTCCACCTCAAGTCCGACGAGGAGGGGCACTGCGACGGGGTCTACCAGGAGTTGGAGCGTCTCCTCGACGAGGAGGGGTGCGTCGCCCGGCACCGGGAGCAGCAGCGGGCCGACACCAAGGCGACGGGTGAGAAGAAGCTGGGCGGCAAGGTCCTGGGCTGCCGGTTCTCCGAGAACCTCAACAACCCGACCGATCCGGTGACCCTGGAGACCCACACGATCGTCGGCAACGAGGACCCGGCCTACGCCGGGTCCTCGTTCGTACTGGCCCAGCGGTTCGCGTTCAACTGGGAACACATCCTCAACATGGGCCCCGACCAGATCGAGGACCTCGTCGGGCGCACCTCGGAGGACATCATCGTCCCCACCAGGGACGAACGCAGCCACATCAAGTGCGCCCGGGCGCAGGACGCCCAGGGCGACACGATGCGGATACTCCGGCTCGGGCTCCCCTACGGGCGCAGCGACGCCACCACCAACAACGACCTCCGGTTCAAGGGCGCCAGCCTCCGCGACGAGCAGGGGGTCTACTTCGCCGGCTACGCGCGGCGCGCCGGCATCCTGGAGACCATCATGGACCGGCAGGTGGGCTCGCACGAGGGTCACATGGCGGACCGGTTGCTCTCCACCGTCCACTCCAACCTCGGCGGCGTCTACTTCGTGCCCAGCGCCACCGTGCTGGGGCTGGACCTGCCAGACCTGGACGACCTCGACGAGGTCGGGTGGGACGACTTCCCCGGCATGGACTGGAGTCGACTCGACCGGCACTTCACCGAGCGGTCCACCAACGGCCTGATGTTCTACAACCACCGCGACTGGCTCTACCAGATGAGCACCGCCGCCGGTGAGGACCGCGACCACTACCTGCCCCCCACCAAGCGGGTGCTCCGGCTGGTCGCGGCGGCGTTCTCCCGCTGGCAGGACAACTGGTACTTCGACCGCGTCCAGCAGGAACCCGAGCACCTGTCGTACTACCTCACCCGCGAACTCGGCGCGGAGGCGGCCGAGGAGATCATGGCGCGGCCGGTGATGGAACGCATGGGGTGGACGGTGCGCCTCGGCCTCGGCAGCGTCTTCGCCAGCGAGGAGTACGGGTTCCGGGGGCGGCGGCGCGACGCCGAGGGCAACTGGGTCAACGGCGCCGACACCTACCACATCGAACCGCTCGAACTGATCGTCGGCGGCATGCCCACCCTCGGGTTGGGCCAGGGCAAGTACGTCATCGACTACACCCGGGACGACGAGAAGCTCGCCAACTTCTTCCAGAACCTCGGCCCGGCCTCGGGGGTGGGCCACGTGGTCCCCGGCTACGAGAAGCTGCTGAGGCGGGGCCTCGGCGGGCTCGCCGAGGACGTCGCCGCCCTGCGGGACGCCGCCGAGGACGAGGACACCCGGCTGTTCTACACCGCCGTGCACCTGGCCCTGGAGGGGGTCCGCGCCCACTGCCTGGCCTTCGCGGAGCTCGCGGCGGCCACGGCGGACGCCCTGCCGGCCACGCGGGAGGTCGAGCGCGCCAACCTCGCCGAGGTCGAGTCACGGATGCGGCGGTTGTCCACCGACGCCCCGGAGACGCTGCTGGAGGCGGCCCAGCTGATCTTCACCATGCACTCCTGCCTGCACCTCATCGGGGAGCCGACGGCGATCGGGCGGCTGGACCAGCTGTTGCAGCCCTTCTACGAGTCCGACATCGCCTCGGGCGTGCTCAGCCCCGCCAACGAGGACGAGCAGGCCCAGGAGATCCTCGACTGCCTGTGGGTCAAGCTGGGCGGGAACGTGCTGTGGAACCGCATGTTCGTCGACGACCACCAGCCCGACGGGAACATGGCGATGGGCGGGATGGCCGGCAACTACCCCCAGGGCGCGGCCAACAACCAGTGGGTGCAGCAGATCACCGTGGGTGGCACGGTGGCCAACGACTCCCCGGGCAGCGGTGACCCGGCCTACAACCGCATGACCATGCTGTGCCTGCGCGCCGCCCGCCGGCTGCCGCTGAACGCGCCCTGCCTGTCCCTGCGGGTGCGCCGGGACATGCCGGCGGAGTACGCGGAGGAGGCGGCCAAGGCCCTGCTCAGCGGTGGCGCGCACCCGATCCTGATCAACGACGAGAAGGTCATCCCCGGTCTGGTCCGCAGCGGCGAGGAGATCGGCGACGGGCCGGACACCGGCGAGTACACCCCGGTGCGGGAGAGGGCCGGCGACTCCTGGAGCAGCGAGGTGCCCCTCGAGGTCGCCCGCGACTACGCCTGCGACGGGTGCTACGAACCCCAGTTCGTCGGCAAGAACTGGTTCACCCTCGGCGGGCTCAACACCCTCCAGCTGCTGGAGGCCACCCTCAACCGGGGCAAGTCGTGGTTGACCGCCGGACCGATGTGGTTCCGGGGGCAGCGGGTCTCGTTCACCTCGCCGAAGCCGAACGACATCGGCTCCTTCGAGGAGGTGCTGGACATCTTCTTCAGGCACCTGTCCTGGTCGTACGCCAAGCAGGTGGACGGCCAGCTCGGCGTCTACGGGAAGATGAGCGCGGTCTGCCCGTCCCCGCTGCTGTCGGTCTTCGTCGACGACTGCCTGGAGAAGGGCATGGACTACTACGCCGGCGGGGCCCGCTACAACGTGATCGGGCCGTGCTTCACGGCGTTGCCGAACACGATCAACTCGTTGTGGGCGGTGCGGAAGCTGGTCTTCGACGAGACGACCGCCGTGACCTCGCTGCCCGAGCTCGTCGAGGCGCTGATGTGCGACTGGGGCGAGTCGATGGTCGAACCCTTCGTGAGCACGCTGGCCGGGGAGGGCCGCATCGCCGCGCGGGCGGAGCGGTTCCGCGACCTGCGGGCCGCCGCGCTGGCCCTGCCCCGGTACGGCCGGGGGGACCAGGAGGTCGACGCCTTCGGCGACGAGTTCCTCCAGCGGGTGTCCGCCACCGTGATGAGCACCCTCACCGACCCGGCCCAGCCGACCGCGCGGACGCTGGTCGAGCTGGCGGAGCGGTACGGGAGCCCGGAGCACCCGTTCGGGATCCAGCTCCAGCCGGGGGTGGGGACCTTCGAGAACTACCTGGAGTTCGGTGCGATGTGCGGTGCCTCCGCCGAGGGGCGGCGGGCCGGCGAACCGTTGGCCACCGACCTGAGCCCGACCCCCAGTCCCGCCGACCGGCCGGTGGACCACCAGGAGGCCGACTTCCTGACCACGCTGCGCGGGATGACCGGGGCGGGCAGCGAGTCGTTCTGGGACATCGCCCCGACCGACTACAACATCCGGGAGGACTTCGGGCTGGACGCGCTGACCCGCGTCATCCGCGAGTTCGCCTCGGGTGAGGGGTCCAACCTGCTGACGGTGACGTGCGCCAACCCGGAGACCTTCGAGGGCGCGTGCCGCGACCCCGAGAAGTACGACGTGGTGCGCGTGCGGATGGGCGGCTGGTCGGAGTTCTTCATCTCGATGTTCCCGGCCCACCAGCGCACCCACCAGCGCCGTCCGATCAGCGTGATGACGGAGGGCTGAGGAAGGGACAGCGGGCCGCCGACTGCGGCACCGGATCGAGCGTGCCGGCTGGCTCCACCACTCCGGTGGTGGGCTGGCCGGTCGCCGGCCGGTCGCCGGCTGTGCGGCGGTCAGCCGCGACCGGTGATGCCCGGCGTCCCGTCGCCCCACCGGGCGGGGCGACCGCGAGGAACGGGGCGGTCGCGGGTTCGCGGCCTCCCGGACGATCGCTGGCTGGTGGGCGAGCCCCGCGCGCCGGTGCCCCGGCCACCTCGCCCTGGTCGTTGCAGGGCGGGCTGGGCCGCGAACGCCGGCGGGCCTGGTGCCGGCCTGGGTCTCCCCTGGCCGTCGCCCGGGGTCCGGCGGCGGGCTTGGCTGGCGTGGAGTGCCTCGCGCCGGGTGGGATGTCGTCCACTCCGGCCCGGCGAGGACGGGCGCGGCGCGAGGGTGGAACCGCGGCGGACTCGGTCCCTGACTCGGGACGCCGGCACCTCCGTCGCGGCCACCCGCCGCCCGTGGACCAGGTTCGCTCGACCGCGCTCGGGGTGCTCCCGCGTCACCACCAGCTCGGCGGCGCCCCTCACCGAGCCATCGCGGGATGGGGCGCCGCTGGCGAGCGGGGACGCGGTCGTGGGCCGGGCCGACATGAGGCGCGGGCCTCCCCGGGCCGCTCCTCCCGGGGAAGGCACCGGGTCGCGTGCGGCGGAGGCGGTGCGGCCTCCGCCGCCGGAGCGGCCTTTCACGGACCGGGAGTTCCCGCCCCCGGGGCGCGGTTCACGCCTGGCGGGCCTTGTTGCGGGGATCCCGCTTGTTGATCACGTACACCTTGCCCCGGCGCCGCACGACCTGGGCCCCGGGCTTCTTCTTCAGCGATCGCAGTGACCTGCGGACCTTCATGAGCTTCTCCTTCGTGTCGACGGCCCTCGTGGCGGTGCCCCGGCACCGGGACCCGGTGGGGCGGAGCCCTCGTCCGCCCTGCGGGGCGGAGGGAGGCGTCCCCGTGCGGCGCCCCGGGTGGTGCCCCTGGGCGGGGCACCACCGTCGTGGATGGGAGGGCATCCCCGGACACCGTACACGACAACGATTTTCATTTTCATCCATGCTCATCATTCCCGGCCGACGACACCCAGGATCGGGCGTGAGACGGGGCGAACACCCGGCGCCGGACCACCGGAGGAGGCCGGGAACCCTGGCCCACTGGAGCCACACCCGCCTTCGGGCTGAAATGATTATCATTCTCGACATGACCGCGCATCGACTTCCGGTGGACCGCCCCTCCTTCGACACGGCGACGGCCCACTTCGACGAACTCGGACGTCACCTGTGGGAACCGATCGGGGCGGCCACGGTGGCCGCCCTGGCGCTCCGCCCCGGGGAACGGGTCCTGGACGCCTGCTGCGGGACCGGGGCCTCGGCACTGCCCAGCGCCCGACTGGTGGGACCGGACGGCACCGTGGACGCCGTCGACATCTCGGATCCGATGATCGACCGCCTGCGGCGGCATGCCTCCGACCTGCCCCAGCTCCGCGCCTCCTCGGCCGACGTCACCACCTGGGAGCCCTCGGGGTACGACGTCGTCCAGGCCGTGCTCGGCATCTTCTTCTTCCCCGACATGGCTGCCGGCACCGATCACCTCGTCAGCCGGGCACGGGTCGGGGGCCGCGTGGGGTTGACCGTCTGGCGGCGCGGGGCGATGGAGGCGGCGGGCGCGCGCCTGGGCAGGGCCGTGTCCGAGGTGCTCGGGACCCCGCCCTCCGGGCCGCCCCCGTCCCCGCCGCCGGCCCGGGACATCCGGACGGTCGAGGGCTTCACGGACTGGCTGCGGGACCGGGGCCTGCACGACGTCGTGGTGCGGGTCCACGAACACCGGCTGCCCATGACGCCCGACATCGCCTGGCTCGTGGTCCTCGGCTCCGGCTTCCGCGCGGCCCTCGACCCCCTCGACGAGGAGGGGATCGAGGCGGTCCGCGGCCGCTACCTGGAGCTCCTCGCCGAGGACGACGTGACCGAGCTGGACGCGACAACCCTGGTGGGCACCGGGAGTCGGCGCTGAGGCCGGATGACGGTCGCCACCCGAGGAAGTCGGTGGACTCGGCCGGGTGCGAAAACCATTTCCAGGAATCACCATTCCCGCACCGAGAGTCATGAGCCGGAAACGGGATGCGACATCCTATTCGCCCGCGCCCGCCGCGAAGCCGGTTTCGGGGCTGTCGCCGCGCGGCTCGCGCGGAACTCCCCTTCCCCACCGCGACCGACAATGTTCCCGGCGCATTTCCCGGGAGAGGCCGACACCACCGGCGCCGGGAGCGTCCGCCCGCTCCATCCCGGCGGCGGGGGCGGCGGGGGCGGCGGGGGCGGACATGAGCCGACCGCCGCCCCCGAGGTAGCTCAGCCGCCCGCCGTGGTTCCGCCGGACACGTGCCGCCTCGTCCAGGCGAGCGCGACGGCGGCACCGGCGAGCGTGACCAGGACGGAGCTGGCGATCATGACCGGGTACCCGGTGACGCCCGCCAGCCCCAGCCCGACCGAACTGAGGACGATCCGGCACATCCCGATCATGGACATCGGGATCGTGTAGTCGGTCGCGGCCGAACTCTTCCTGGCCAGCTCCATCGAGATGGTCGACACCCACGTCATCTTGGCCCCGTAGGCGACGGCCATGACCACCAACGCCCCGGCCGTCAGCCCGTACCCGCCGCCGCCGAACGCCAGGGGCAGCAGGCATGCCGTCGCGACCGCCCCCACCACCCCGGTCACCACGACGGGAGCGGAACGGCCGAACCGGGTGATCAGGGCGCCCGCCACCAGGGCGACGGCGGCCTGCGCCGCGACCGCCAGCGTGTACTGGACCAGCGCGATCTCGTCGAGCGACCAGTCGACCGCCAGCAGCATCGCGGACTGCGGAGCGGACGCGAGCCAGTCACCGAGCAGGAAGACGGGGATCACCAGCAGCGTCCAGACGGCGGTCCGCCGCTGGCGGAAGAAGCTGAGCAGCGCCCGCCAGGGCTCCGACCGGTTGGCGGGCCGCACGACCGGCTCGACGAGCCGCGCCAGCACGGCGAGGGGGATGAGGAAGACCGCCGCCAGGGCCAGCAGGGTCGTCGTCCAACCCGCGTGGGAGTAGAGGAACAGGGCGCCGCCGGAGCCGATGAGGATGGACAGGCTCGCCGCCGCGACCTGGATGCCGTTGGCGACGCCGTAGTCGCTCGGCGGCAGCAGGCGGACCGCCATGCCGTTGATCGCGGTGTCGTGGAAGGCCGAGATGACCAGGAGCAGCGTCATCAGCACCAGGGTGGGCCCCAGGTTGTCCACGGGATCGAGTCCGGCGAGGACGACGAGTAACAGGACGAGCACGACCTGCGTCGACAGCAGCCACGTGCGGTAGTGGCCGAACCGGACCGAGCCGAACCGGTCGATCACCGGACCGATGAGGAAGCGGCTGAAGTAGACGACGCCGAGCAGGTTGATCAGCGCCACCGTGCCCAGGGAGACCCCCCGGCCGAGCAGGATCGTGCCGAGCGCTCCGAAGAAGAACGAGTAGCCGATGTCGGCGACCAGGAACAGCGCGGTGATGACGCCGAGCCGGTGTGCTCGCCCCAGCTGGCCCGGTTCCGTTCGACCGGCCCGCCCGGGTGGGCCGGTCGTGGTCTCCGGTACGACACCGTGTTCAGTGCCCCGCATCGTCTCTCCCTACAATTGGCATGACTGACCGGCAGTCACGGTGAATACAACAGTTCGCGCAAACAGCGCTGTGTGCGGCACGGGATCGCGTTGTATACGCTGTTCCGGACCGAAAGGGGATGAGGTGGCACGCACGAAACCGGGCGAGCAGCGTCGCAGTGAATTGCTCGACGCCGCCGAATCACGCGTGCTTCAGGACGGCATCGACTCCCTCACGGTCGATGACATCACCGTTGGTGCCGGCGTCGCGAAGGGGACCTTCTACCTCCATTTCACGAACAAGGACGATCTTCTCGGTGCCCTGCGGGACCGGTACGTCCAGCGGTTCGTGAGCAACCAGCGGCAGGCTGCCGAGCCCAGCGGGGGTGTCGACAAGATCGAACGGTGGATCCTCAGCGGGATCGACGAGTACCGGCGTGACGTCCGGCTGCACGACCTGCTGTTCCACCACCCGTCCCGGCCAGAGGGCCCCGAGGACAACCCGGCGGTGGACGCGCTGCGCGACCTGCTGGTCGAGATCGGGGCGACGATCCCCGACCCCACGGCGACGGCGGTGATCCTCTACCACGCGATGCACGGGACGGCCGACCACATCCTGCACACACCGGCGGACGAGGACCGCATGCTCGCCGAGGTGACCCGGCTCTGCCGGATCCTGCTCGCGCCCGCGACCTGAGCACCCGGGCCCCGGGGGCCTGACCCGCCCGCCCCGGCCGGGCCTCGGGGTGTCCACGGGGGCTCGCGCGCGCCCCCACCCGTCGTCGGGCACCCGGCACCACGCCGTCTCGCAACGCCCTCACCGCCTCGCTCCGGAAGTCACCTCCCGGCTCCCGTGGTTCGCCCGTTGGTGTGCACGGCCTCCGCCGGGGTACCCAACGCCCGGTCCGGCGGACGACCCTGGTTCGACCTTTCCGATTAGGTTAGCCTAGCCTTGAGTGGTGACTGACTGCCAGTCATTCCGTCGCCCCGGGGCCGGTCCCGGCGCCACACAGGCAGCCGACCAGGCACGCCGACCGCGCCCTGACCACGCGGCGACGCGACATGACCTCCACGACGAGGAAGGCTCATGACAACGACGGACACGACCACGGCGGAGCGCACCGCCCCACTCGACAACCCCCCACGCGGCCCCGCCGAGGAGGACAACCCCACCCTGGTCCGGGTCGGCGCGGCGGCTCGCCTCCTCCGGCCGGTCCGTCGCCACTTCATCACCTGTGGGGTGCTGTCCGCGCTCGCCGCCGCGGCGGGATTCCTCCCCTACCTGGCCATCGCCGAGATCGCCCGTGCGGTGCTCACCGCACCCAGCGCTGCTGCCGCCGCCCCCACGGTCTGGACCTGGGTCGCGATCGGTGGCCTGGGGGCGATGCTGCGCCTGGTGCTGCTGGGCTTCTCCTCCCACGTGGGCCACTACGCGGACGCCGAGATGCTCAGGGACATCCGGGTCCGGCTGGTGCGGCGGCTGGGGGTGATCCCCCTCGGCTGGTTCCGCTCGGCCGGCTCCGGCCAGGTGAAGAAGACCATGACCGACGACCTGGAGGAGATGCACCAGCTGATCGCGCACGCCCTCGGTGAGATCACCGCCGGGGCGACGGCGATCCTCGTCGGGTTCGGGTACCTGCTGTTCGTGGACTGGCGGATGGCGCTGATCACGCTGGCCGTCCCGGCGATGATGCTGCTCGCCTACCGCGTCTCGATGCGTTCGATGCCCGCCCACATGGCTCGGCTGCTCGCGGCCGAGGGGCGGATCAGCGCGGCCAGCGTCGAGTACGCCGACGGGATCAGCGTCGTGAAGGCCTTCGGCACCAACGGCCGACTGCTCGACCGGTTCGGCGCCGCCGTGCGGGAGCACACCGCGGCGATGCGCACCTGGGTCTCCGAGGTCCGGTACAGCTCGGCGTTGTGCCAGCTCTTCAACTCCGAGGTCACGGTCCTCGCGGTCGTCTTCGCGGCGGGGCTCGGTTTCGTCACGGCCGGGGAGCTCACCTTCGTCGACATCCTGCCGTTCCTGGTGGTGGGCGTGGGTCTGCCGACCTCCCTCACCCCGTTGATCCAGGGCAACCAGGGTCTGCGCAAGGCACGGATGGCGGCGGGGCGCATCGACGCCCTGCTCAACCGGGAGGCCCTGCCGGAGCCCGCCGAGCCCAGGACCCCGACCGGGCACGACATCGAGCTCGACCGGGTCACCTTCTCCTACGACGGGGCCACCAACGCGGTGGAGGACGTCAGCGTGCGCTGCCAGCCGGGCACCGTGACCGCGCTGGTCGGGCCGTCCGGCGCGGGCAAGACCACGCTGGCCAGCCTGCTCCCCCGGTTCTACGACGTGACCGGCGGAGCGATCCGCATCGGCGGGGTCGACGTCCGGGACATGTCCTCCGAGACCCTGCTGTCCTCGATGACGCTGGTCTTCCAGGACGTGGCGCTGCTGCGGGACACGGTGACGGAGAACATCAGGATCGGTCGTCCGGGCGCCTCCGACGAGCAGGTGCGCGAGGCGGCGCGGGCGGCCCAGATCCACGACGTGATCGAACGCCTCCCGCAGGGCTACGACACCGTGCTCGACGCGGTGGGTGGCGGGCTGTCCGGAGGTGAACGGCAGCGGCTGACCATCGCGCGCGCGATCCTGGCCGCCGCTCCGGTGGTGGTGTTGGACGAGGCCACCGCCGCCCTCGACCCGGACGGGGAGGCCGCCGTCCAGGACGCGCTGGCCACCCTGATCGCCGGTAAGACGGTGATCGTGATCGCCCACCGGCTGCACACCATCGCCAGCGCCGACCAGATCCTGGTCCTGGAGGGTGGTCGGGTCGCCGAGGTCGGGTCGCACCCCGTCCTCCTCGCCCGCAACGGCCTGTACGCGCGGATGTGGCGGGCCCAGCAGAACGGAGACACGGCATGATCCGCCACCTGTACCGCCTGTACCCGCATCCCGGGGTGCTGGTGCGGATGGGACTGCTGCACCTGGTCCTGGCGATCCTCCAGGGCGTGCTGCTCGGCATGTTGGTGCCGATCCTGCGGGCGCTGCTGCGTCCGGAACCGGATCTCGCCGCCGCCACGCCGTGGCTGGTCGCCGGGGCGGTGGGCGCCGCCGTGTACGGGGTGTTGAAGATGATCGCCACCCCGGTGGGCTTCGCCGCGAGCATGAGCCTGGCAGCCCAGCTGCGGCACCGCCTGATGCGGCACGCCGCGACCCTGCCGCTGGGCTGGTTCACCGGGGGGAACAAGGCGAAGCTGTCCCGCACGGTGACCACGTCGGCCGGCAACGTGGCCCAGCTGGCCTCCACGTTCGGACCACCGGCGATCACCGGCACCGTCGTGCCGGCGACGGTCGTGGTGGTGACCTTCTTCGTCGACTGGCGGTTGGCGCTGCTGTTCCTGGCGATCCTGCCGGTGGCCTTCCTCGCCCTGCGGCGCGCCGGGCGGATCACCGCCGAGGCGGACCGCGAGCTCGACGAGGCGGCCACGGAGATCGCGGGCCGGGCGATCGAGATGGGGCAGGCCCAGCCGGTGCTGCGGGCGGCCGGTCACGGCACCACCGGCACCGCCCGGATGCGGCACGCGCTGGACGAACACCGCACGCGGTACCGCAAGGGCCTGCGTCGTTCGCTGGTCCCCGACCTGACCTACACCGCCGTGGTGATGGTGGGGTTCGTCGCGGTGATGGTGCTGGGTGCGCAGTTCCTGCTCAGCGGCACCCTCCAGGTCGCCGACGCGGTCGCGTTGCTGGTGCTGGCGGTGCGGTTCCTGGAGCCGCTCGGCACCCTGACGGAGCTGCTGGGCACCCTGCACGCGATGGACAACTCCGTGACCCGGGTCGAGAACATCCTGTACACCCCGGCGTTGAAGCACCACCCGAAGCCGGTGCGCGAGTTGAAGGACGCGACGATCGAGTTCTCCGACGTCACCTACTCCTACGGAGGGACGCCGGCGTTGTCCGGGGTGTCCTTCCGGTGCCGGCCCGGCACGACCACCGCGCTGGTCGGGCCGTCCGGGTCGGGCAAGACCACGGTCACCCGGCTGATCGCCCGGTTCTTCGACGTCGACTCCGGCAGCGTGCGGGTCGGCGGCGTGGACGTCCGGGAACTCGACCACCAGGTGCTGCTCAGCGACGTGGCCATCGTGTTCCAGGACGTGTACCTGTTCGACACGACGATCGAGGAGAACCTGCGGATCGCCCAGCCGGACGCGACCCACGAGGAGCTGATGGCGGCGGCGCGGGCGGCCCGGCTCAACGAGGTCGTGGCCCGGTTGCCGCAGGGTTGGCAGACGAAGGTCGGGGAGGGGGGCGCCCAGCTGTCGGGAGGCGAGCGGCAGCGGGTGTCGATCGCCCGGGCGTTCCTCAAGAAGGCGCGGGTGGTGCTGCTCGACGAGGCCGGGTCGGCGCTGGACCCGGAGAACGAGGGCGCGATCAGCGAGGCGATCGCGAACCTGTCGCAGGACCCGAACCGGACGGTGATCGTGATCGCGCACCGGCCGGCGACGCTGGCCACCGCCGACCACGTGATCGCGCTGGACGGCGGCCGGGTCTCCGAGGCGGGGACCCCCAGCGAGCTGCGGGCGACCGGGGGCACCTTCGCCCGGTTGTACAACCAGTACGAGCACGCGCGGAGCTGGCACATCGGGGCGGCACCGGCCCCCTGATCCGCCACCGCCGACGTCCCGGCCGGGGAGGTCAGCCCGGCCGGGACGGGTCTGTCCCGTGCCCGCGCGATGCGCACCGGGTGGTACGCGGCGGATCTCCCCTCGGGTGTCCGGCGGATCGGTGCGCTCCGGCTCGCCCGGTGTGCCGGCTGGCGCGCGCCTGCGGGATGGGGCGGCTGGTGTTCGGGAAGGGCGACGCGTGAGCGCCATCCCCTTTCTCGGGCACTCCCGGGCCCGTGTGCGGGAAAGCGCGTCGCCGGGGCGAGTCGGTGGGCCAACGGGAAATGGCGGTCCTCGCCCCCGGCGGCGGGGTTCGACGGGCACCCATTCGGGATTTCGCGCGGATCTCACCCGAACTCTCGCGGAATACTCGATCCCGGGTCGTCACCGTGGGCGGGATGCGACGCGGAGGGCTCGCCTTTTCGGGTGCCGCCGCCCCCACTGTCGGCGGGCCGTGTCATGTTCGGGCCGGGGTCGGGTCAAGGGACCGCGCCCTCCTCCAAGGGGGGCGTGTCGGGGGATCACCGGGCACACCCGTGCCGGGCGAGGTGCCCACGGCCGGGCTGGCGACGTCCGGCGCCCGCAGGGCTTGGAGCGGGGGTAATCCCAGGTCAACGAATGACGATGGGGGGTGACCGGGATGGCTCCACTCGGACCGAGCGGATGCGGCCGTTCCGACCAGTGGTCGGGCCCGCTCGGGGGGACGGCCGGCCGTCGAGGGGCCGGGCAGCCGATGGTGGTCTCCTCGCGCTGCCGATCGCTCCGCTGGCTGGCGGCACCGGTTCTACACCGAAGAGACGAGGTGTACACCTCCCGCACGTCTTGACAATTCGTTCCCATGATAAGTGAATAAGTAATCATGGATGAGGCTTACACTTACGAGCGCGGCGCCGACGTGATCTGGCCGGAGATTGATCACCTGATCCCGAAGTCCGTTTTCGCGGAACTGTCGGAGGAGGCGGAGGAAAACGACAGGAACGGACGGTTGTCGGATCGCAGTGTGGACATCCTGCGGTCCGCCGGGTATTTCGGCCTGCCGATTCCGACCGAGTTCGGTGGGAGTGGGGCCTCGTTGGCGGAGTGCTGTGCCGTGCAGCGGGCGGTGGGCGCGGCCGATCCCGCGCTGGCGGTCGGCGCGAACATGCACCTGTTCTCGCTGGGTTTCATGGTGGAGCACTGGCGTCGACACCAGGACGAGTCGGCCCAACTGCTCCGGGACGTGGCCCGGGACAACCTGGTGATCGGTTCGGCGTTCGCCGAACCGGGGCTGGGCGGCGCGCTCACCCGGTCCAACTGCCCGGCCCGCAGGGTGGGTGACAGCTGGATCGCCAACGGCGTGAAGGTGCCCTGCTCGCTGGCCGAGCGGAGCGACGTCCTGTGCCTCCAGGTGGTCGACGAGGCCGGCGGGCCGGAGAGCCTGGTCGTGGCGCTGCTGCCCACCAACAGCCCGGGGGTGTCGATCGACCGGACCTGGGACACCCTGGGGATGCGGGCGTCCGAGTCGGATGCGGTCCGGCTGACCGAGTGCGAGATCACCTCGGACATGGTGATCCACCGCAGCGAGCCGGGGTCAATGGGTGACGAGGTGTTCGCCGCGGGGCTCGGCTGGTTCTGCACCACGGCGACCGCGCTGTACCTGGGTGCGGTGTCCGCGTCGATCGACCAGGCCCGGGCCGCCCTGGCCAAGTCGCCGATCAGCCACCTGAGCGCGTCGAGGTCGGCGTTGCCGTCGTTCCAGGCCGCGCTCGGTGACATCTACGCGGAGGTGTTGCCGTTGGAGGCGGCCTGCGTGGGCCTGGCCCGCCAGCTGGACGAGGACAGGGTGGACCCTCGGACCCTGGCGCCGGCCCTGATGGCGCTCAAGCACCAGTCGGTGGAGATCGCCATCCGCGCGGTCGAGATGGCCTCCGAGCTGGTGGGGGTGGCCTCCTACTCGTCGAGCGGGACGGCGTCGCGCCTCATCCGGGACGTGCACGCGGTGCGCTTCCACCCACCGACGCGGTTCGTCACCCGGCAGGCGCTCGGGAGGTGGGCGCTGAACCTGCCGTGGAGCTTCGAACTGGCCGAGCGTCCGACCGACTAGTGGACCAGGCGGGTTTCCCCCCGCCCCGTACGGGGCGGACGGTGATCGGGTCGCCGGCCGAGCCCGTGCCCCGGTGGCCGGGCCCGGGCACGCTCGCCCCGGCGGTGTGGTTGTCGAGCCGGTGCCGTGCGCCGGTGTGGCCCTCGCGCCAGGAACCCGCTCCCCCGGTCGTCCCCCCTCCGCCGTCCCGCTCGGGTGGGAGGCCGGCGCGTGGTGCGGCAGCACCCACCCGCCGGCGGTCACCCAGGCTGCCCTCGTCCCGTCCCTCCTACCGCACGGTCCTGCTCCCCCTGGCCCGGCCCGAGAACGCGGCGCGGGTCAGCGGGGAGCCGGAGGGCCAGCCGGCCGGTACGACCTCCGGAGCGCCCCGGTGTTCCCGGCGTTCGCGGCGGCTCGGATCCGGCCGTTGACGCGTTCCGGCTTTGCTCACCCCCAACCGCTGAGAGAGGACACCATGTCGGAAATGACCGCCGCGGAGGTAGCGGCTCGTCGCAAGGTGATGCAGTGGCTGTTCGGCACGATGGCGACGCAGGTCGTGGGCGTGTCCGCCAGGTTGAACCTGGCCGAGGCCATCGGTGACGAGGAGGCACACGTCGACGACCTGGCCAAGGCCTACGACATCCCGGCGGAGCGGTTGAACAGGCTGCTGCGCGCGCTGGCCGCCCTGGGGCTCTGCGAGGAGCGGAGCCCGGGGAGTTTCGCGCTCAACGACGCCGGCTCCCTGCTGCGCCGGGACACGCCCCGGTCGCTGCACTACCTGGTGCTGCTGCTCACCGAGCCGGTGATGCAGGAGGCGTGGCTGAACCTGGGAACGAGCGTGCGAACCGGTCGGACGGCGTTCGAGGACCTCTTCGACGAGCCGGTGTTCCAGTACATGGCCAACAAGCCGGAGTTGTCGCAGTTGTTCAACGCGGCGATGAGCCAGCGCACCAGGTCCGACGGGGTGGCGGGGTCGCTGCCCGAGCACTACGACTTCGCCCGGTTCACCTCGCTGACCGACATCGGTGGCGGGGACGGCACCCTGCTCGCCGCGGTGCTCGCCGAGTTCCCCACGTTGAAGGGTGTCCTGTTCGACACCCCGCAGGGGGTGGCCGAGGCCAAGGCCACCCTCGACGGCGCCGGGTTGAGTGACCGCTGTGGCGTGGTGGGCGGTGACTTCTTCGACTCGGTCCCCTCGGGCTCCGACCTGTACATGATCAAGAGCGTGCTGCACAACTGGGATGACGAGCGGTGCGTCGAGATCCTCCGGCGCGTCAGGGCCGGCATCCCGCCGGAGGGCCGGTTGTTGATCATCGAGCCGGTTCTCCCCGAGGTCGTCAGCTCGGACACGGCCCGGATCGAGGCGGCCGAGGACCCGTACATGAGTGATCTGAACATGATGGTCCTCATCGGCGGCCGGGAACGGACCCGCACGGACTTCGAGAAGTTGTGCGGCGACTCCGGTTTCGCCGTCGAACGCGTCATCGACCTGCCGGCCGACGTGGACTTCAGCCTGGTGGAGGCCCGCCCGGTCTGACCGGTTCGCGACCCACCGCCGAGTACCGAGCACGCGGGGAGGTCGCACCGACACGCGGGCGGGGTTCACCGCCGTCCGGGGGCGGCACCGCGCACGGCGCCGCCCCCGGACGGGGTGGTCACGACAGCACCAGTCGGTCCCCGTCCTGGTCGCGCAGGGCGGTGAACAGCGAACGCAACGCCGTCTCCGTGCGGTCGATCTCCTCGTCGGTGATGTACAGGGAAGGCGAGAAGCGGAGGAAGCCGCTGCGCGGGCCGGCCGGCAAAACCCGGATGTGGTGCTCGCGGAGCAGGAAGCCGGCGAGGACGTAGCCGAGGAACCCGTGGGCCGCCTTCTCCCGGATCGCCTGGGAGGTGGCGTTCGACTGGTCCCGCAGTTCCAGGGCCAGCATGAGCCCGGTCCCCCAGACCGCGCTGACCACGTCGGAGTGGTCGGCGCGCACCGACTCCAGCATGGCCTCCAACCGCTGCCCGCGCTCCCGCACCCGCTGGTAGACGCGCCCGCCGTCGGCTTCGACCATCTCCAGCACCTTGAGCGCGATGGAGGCGGAGAGACCGTCCTTGGCGAAGGTCGAGCTGTGGATGACCTCCATCGCCGGCAGGAAGCGGTCCTGGCGGATCAGGGCCACCGAGTTCTTGACGATCCCGCCCCCGATGGCCTTGGCCAGCGTGTAGTAGTCGCCTCGGATGCCCAGGAGCGCGCTGCCGAAGAACGCCCCGGTGCGACCGATGCCGGTCTGCACCTCGTCGACGACCAGCGGGCAACCGAGGGTGTCGCGGAGCCGGTGGAGTTCCTCGGCCAGTTCCGGTGTCACCGTCTTCATCCCGGATCCCCCGCGCACGGGTTCGACGAAGATGGCGCCGACGACGGGGAAGTCCCGTTCGACGACCCGGACGGTGTCCTTGTCGAGGGACAGGGTGAGCACGCTCCGACGCTCCTCTTCGACGATCTTGCCGATGAGCTCCGGCTCGTCGGCGGGCAGGAAACGCGCCGGTGACGACAACGCGGTGAACGGGGTCCGCCAGGGTTCGTTCTGGGTGAGCTGGATGCTGCCGACGAGTTTGCCGTGGAAGGAGCCGTCCAGGGTGAGGAACAGCGGCCGTTCGGCGCGGCGTTCGTCGTTGTGGCGGTGGATCTCGGCGATGACGCCGTCGACGTCGCCCGCCCCGCCACCGACGAGGGGGAGGGAGGCGGTGTCCAGGGTGGCCGTTCCGGTGGTGAGGGCTTCCCTGGCGGTGTCGAGTTCGGCGTCGATCTCGGCGAACAGCGCGGTGATCCGCTCCTGCCGTTCGAGCTCCGCGTGCTTCATGCAGATCTCGTTGGCCTCGGCTCCGCTGTTGGCGAAGATGGCGTTGTAGCGGTCGTCACGGCCGGTCTCGCGCCGCATGATGTCGTTGAGGATGCGGCTGATCTGGTTGGCGCGGGGCTGTCGGGAGAGCTGGGCGTGGACGACTGTGCCGGCGTCCAGGGCGGCCTTGGCGTGGGCGATGATCTCGGGGTGGTTGTGCCCGAAGATGAGGGATCCGAAACCGCAGGCGTGGTCGAGGACCGGGACCTCCCTGCCCTCGTCGTCGAGGTAGTAGACCGTGTTCCCCTCGGCGCGGACGTACTCGACTCCGAGTCCCATGCTCGTCAGCCAGCCGTTCAGTACGGCGTCCGCGTAGACGGGCTCACCGGATGGATGGGTCATCACCAACCTCTTTCCTGTGCGGGGAACGTCCGTGCCGCCGACCGGTACCGGGAACGGCCGGCGCTGGGGTTCTCGGCATCGCGTCGCCCACCATGCCGGAACCGGCGGTGCGACGCGTGGGGGGACTGGTCACGTGACCATTCTCCGCCGTGCCGACCTCTTCATTAGAGTCGTTCTCCGCCACGGGTACAACGGGTCTACATCGCATGGCATAGAACGCGACTCCTACCACCGCCATATTGTTCCGCCATAATTTTCCCTGGAATAGTGGTACGGTGCGAAAATCAGCGGAAATCGCGGGCGCCGGCTTCGCGGGACTGACGGTCGCCACCGAACTCGCCCGTCTCGGGTGGCGGGTCCAGGTCCACGAATCCGCCGATCGGCCGCGCACCTTCGGCGCGGGGATCTTCCTCTGGGACAACGGCCTGCACGTCCTGCGGGAGCTCGGGGTCGTCGACCGGGTGCTGGCGGGCTGCCACGAGGCCGTGCTGTGGGAGGAGCGGACGGCCACCGGCGAGCGGATCGGCGTGCGCCCCCTGGCCGCGCGGGGCGGGCTGCGTCTGGTCACCCTGCCCCGCCACCGTCTCATGACGTCGCTGCTCTCGGCCGCGGGCGAGGCGGGAGTTCGGGTGCGGACGAGGTCCAGGGCGGTGGGCGCGGACCCCGACGGCGCGTTGCTGACCGCCGGTGGGCACCGGTGGGAGGCGGACCTGGTGGTGAGCGCCGAGGGCATCCGCTCCGCGCTGCGGGTCAGCCTGGGCGTGCCGACCGAGCACGTGGTGTTCTCCGCGGGAGCGTGCCGGTTGTTGGTGCCCTGGGGCCGGGTTCCGGGTGGCGGGGACATGTGGCGCCAGTACGTCAACTTCAGCGACTCCCGGTCCCGGCGGCGCGTGTTGTACGTGCCGTGCGGGAACGAGGTCGTGTACCTGCTGCTCGGGGCGGAGGAGACCGATCCGGCGTTGCGCCGACCGCTCGACCCGGGGCCGTGGTGCGCGACCTTCCCCCCGCTGCGGTCGCTGTTGTCCGAGCTGCCGCCGAGGCCTCGGTTCGACCGGTACGAGTCGCTGCGGCTCACCGCCTGGTCGGTGGGCCGGGTGGGTCTGGTCGGGGACGCGGCGCACGCCATGCCACCCACGCTGGGGCAGGGCGCGGGCACGGCGCTGTCGAACTCGCTGGCCCTGGCGCGTTCGGTGGACGGGTCGGGGGATGTCCAGGCGGGGTTGCGCTCGTGGGAGGCGGCGCAGCGGCCGATGGTGGACCTGACTCTGGAGGAATCGGTGCGGGGTGTGTCGTACATGTACCCGGGGCCGGGGTCCCCTGGGCTGGACGGGTGGCCGGGGAGCGCGTTCGACATCGCCGCCCACCGGGTGCCACCGCGTCGCGGCGGGTGAACCGGCGGTGGTGGGGGGCGCTGGTCGCCCGGATCGCGCCGTCGCCGCGTGGCGAGCCGGGGATGGCCCGGCGTTTCGGGTGGCCCGATGGGTGGCCCGTGCCCCTCCCCCTCGTCGTCCGGCGGTAGGGGCCGGCGGTCGAGTTCCGTGGTGTCCCGCTCCGTCGGCGCGGCGGTCCGTCATCCCCGGGGGCCCGCGCCGCTCCCGCCCCGCCGGAGGTTCGGGGTCGGCACCGGCCGGGCCCAACCCCGACCGCGCCGCGGCCGACGGTCGACGGGGGCGGCCGCTCGGTCGGCGGCGGGCAACCCGGTGGTCGCTGGCCACCCGGCGGGGTGCGGATGCGGGGTGGCCCTCCCCCGCCGCTACCGGTCCTCGGCGGCGAGGGCGCGCAACCGCTTCTTGTCCACCTTGCCGATGCCCAGGTAGGGCAGCGCGTCGACGAACTCCAGGCGCTCCGGGAGCTTGTAGCGGGCCAGGCCGCGGTGGACGAGGTACCGGCGGACGTCGACGAGCGTGGGCGGGGTCCCGTCGGCCACCACGAAGAGGCACACCTCCTCCCCGTAGCGGGGGTGGGGGCCGGCGACGGCCGCCGCCGACGCGATCGAGGGGTGCTCGGCCGCCATCAGTTCGAGCTCGACCGCCGAGATCTTCTCGCCGCCCCGGTTGATGACGTCCCGGTTGCGCCCCTCGACGATCAGGGAGCCGGAGGGGTGCACCCGGACCAGGTCCCCCGTCCGGTAGAAGCCGTCGGAGGTGAAGGTGCTCGCGTTGGACTCCTCGTCGCCGTAGTACCCGGCGACGGTGTAGGGGCCCCGGGTCAGCAGCGCGCCGAGTTCCCCCGGTGGCACCGGGTCGCCGGCGTCGTCGACGACCCGGATCTCGTCGGCCGGGGACGCCGGCCGGCCCTGGGTGTCGAACACGACCTCGTCGGTGTCGTCGAGGGCCGTGTAGCAGAGCAGTCCCTCGCTCATGCCGTAGCACTGCTGGACCTGGCACCCGAGCACGGCGGGCACCTCCTCCACCTGGCCTCGGCGTGGGCGGGCGCCGCCCACCTGCAGGACACGCAGGCTCGACAGGTCGTGGGTGGTGGCGCGGCCCGCGTCGACCCACCGTTCGACCAGGGCGGGGACGAGGGTGGTGTGGGTGACCCGTTCCCGTTCGACGAGGGCGAAGGCCTGTTCCGGTTCGGTGCTGGCTCCCAGGACGACACGTCCCCCGGCGGCGAGGGTGCCCAGCACCCCCGGGCAGCCCAGGACGAACCCGTGGGTGGCTGGCATGACGGCCAGGTACACCGACTCGGGTCCGACACCGGCCAGGGCGGGGGTGTGGCGCAGCTGGTAGCCGTAGGCCTCCTGGAGCCGGGGGATGACCTTGGGGGGTCCGGTGGTGCCGCTGGAGAGCAGGCACAACGCGGCCCGGTCGAGGTCGGGCGCGGGCTCGGCGGTGTCCTGGACCGCCGGTCCCCCGGCACCGTCCTCGGCGGGGGCGCACAGCGCGGCCAGGTCGACGCAGGAGGGGTCGGGCTCTCCGCTGAGCAACACGGTGCCCAGGCAGGCGTGTTCCTCCCGCAGCCGCTGGGCCATGGCGAGGTGGTCGAACCGCGCGTGCCGGCGGGGGACCGCGATGGCCACCGGGCGGGCCGTGCGGACGACGTGGTCGAGTTCGTAGTGCCGGAGGGCGATCGGCGTCATGATCGGGGTGGCGCCGATGCGGGACAGCGCGAGCGCCAGCACGACGAGTTCGGGCTCGTTGGGCAGTTGCACGACGACCATGTCGCCCGCGCGCACCCCGAGCGCGGTCAGCCGTGCCGCGGTCGCGCTCACCGCCGAGCGGAGCTCGCCGCGGGTCAGCCGGCGTTCGCCGGCGACGAGGGCGACCTGGTCGGCTTCGGCGGGGGCGTCGTCGAGCACGATCTGGTCGACGCGGTGGGGGATCCAGTAGCCGGCCGACCGGTACTCGGCCGCCCGCGCCGGTGAGATGCGCACCAGCCCGTCCTCGCCGGTTCGGGAAGCATCCCCGCCGGGGGCCGCGGTGTCGGTGGCCGGGGCCCCACCGCCGTTGACCGCGGGGGCGGCGTGCTCGTCCCCGGCCGCGGGGGTGGCGCCGGCGGCCTCGATGCGCGCGCTGAGCTCACCCAGGGTGTAGTCGTGTGCGTCCCACAGGTCGACCACGATGCCGTAGTCACGGCCGAGCCGGGCCTCCAGTTCCACGGTCTCGGTGGAATCGAGCGCGAGGTGAGCGCGCAACCGCAGGTCGGGCGCGATCTCCTGCTCCTCGACACCGAGTTCGGTCAGAATCCTTCGCAGTTCTTCCACGACGTCGCCCTCACCGCGCAGCAGGAATTGTCCGACACCTGATCAAGGTATTGCCGACGGCGCTCCGGAGAAATCCGACTCTGGTCGTAGAACCTTCAGTACCGAACGGCCAGTAGCCATACCACGCACGGGCCCGGAGGATCGAAATCGCGGGCCCAGGTGAATTGACCGACCGCGTGTGCGGAACGCGGCGACGGCGGTTCCCGGAACTACGGAGAAGTGACGGCGGTATGCCAGCAGACCGGTACATGGTTCCCTATCCTTCGCGCGGCACGGTGCTCGGCGACACGGAGCTCGGTGCCGTGAGCGAGGCGCTGCGGTCAGACCAGACTCTGTCCGCGGGTGGTTATCGCGAGGCCTTCGAGCGGCGGTTCGCCGATCTGGTGGGCAGTCGGCACGCGGTGTCGGTCACCAGCGGCACGGTGGCGGTGCAACTCGGCATCGCGCTGCTCGGCCTGCGCCCCGGGGACGAGGTGATCGCGACCCCCCAGACGTACAAGGCCACGGTGCAACCCCTGTTGGACGCGCCGGTGACGGTGCGGTTCTGCGACGTGGACCCGCACACCCTCAACGCCGACCCCCGGAGCGTCGAGGCGTTGATCACCGACCGGACCCGGGCGATCCTGCTGGTGCACTACGGCGGGCTGGTCGCGGACATGAACGAGATCATGCGCATCGCCCGCGCGCACGACCTCCTGGTGCTGGAGGACTGCGCGCACGCGCTGGGCAGCGTCTACCACGGGCGGCGGCCCGGGACGCTCGCCGACATCGGGTGCTTCAGCTTCCACTCCAGCAAGAACATCACCACCCTCGGCGAGGGCGGCATGGTGACGGTCAACCGGGACGACTGGGCGGAGCGGCTGGACCTGATGCGCTCCAACGAGTCCGACAGCGTGTACGCCGACGCCCCCAGGCTCATCGGCGACCGCAAGCGGGCCTCGGCGTGGATGTTGCACCCCGGCAACGCCTTCACCCATGACTGCGTGGAGATCCGGCACCCGGGGACGAACGCGACGTTGTGCGAACCGGGCGCGGCCATGGGCCTGGCCCAGTTGGACCGGCTGGACCGGCTGATCTCCCGGAGGCGGGCGATCGCGGCGAAGATCAACGCCGTGCTGGAACGCTACTCGTTCGCACGCCCCGTCCAGGAGCCACCCGGTGTGGTGAGCGCCTACCACCTCTACACGTTCCTGCTGGAGACCGAGGACGGCCAGGCGCGCGACGCCGTGGTCGACAGCCTCGACCAGCGGGGGGTCGAGATGCGGCTGCGGTACTTCCCGCTGCACCTGCTGCCCGAGTGGCGAGCCAGGGGGCACGAGCTGGGTGAGTGCCCGGTCGTCGAACGCCTGTGGTTCGAACGGCAGATCAACCTGCCCTGCCAGCCGAGTCTCTCCGACGCGCAGGTCTCCCACCTGCTGGAGGTGCTGGACCGGACGTTGGCCGAGGCGGAGAACGGCATCCGCGCGTTGGCGCGGACTTGACGCCCACCGGGCAGGAAGGCGCTGAGCAGTGAGTGAGCAGACCGAGTACGACGTCGTCGTGATCGGGGGTGGCCCAGTGGGGCTGTCCTGCGGCTGGCAGGCCGCGGCACGGGGCAGCCGCACCCTGGTACTGGACCGCGTCGGGTTCTTCAACGAACGGTTGGGGACCAGCGGGGCGGAGCGGCACTGGCGGCTCCAGTACACCCAGGAGGACCTGTTCCAGCTGACGCTGGCCGCGCTGCCGCAGTGGCGCCGGTTGGAGGACCTCGCCGAGCGGACGCTGATCCACGAGATCGGCAGCCTGTGGTTCGGGGATGTCGAGGTCGAGACCAACGAGGGTCAGATCGCGGGCACCGCCCGCATGATGGACAAGCTCGGCGTGGGCTACGACTGGCTGACGGCCCGCGAGATCGAGAGCCGGTTCGGGTTCACCAACCTGCCGGACCACTTCGCGGGCTTCCTCCAGCCCCAGGGCGGCACGATCGACGTGCGGGGCACCATCGCGGCGCTCTACGGCCTGGCGCAGGAGGAGGGCTGCGACCTGCGTGGCGGGGAGCGGGTGCTGGAACTCGTCCCGGACGCCGACGGGGTGAGCCTGCGCACCGACCGGGGCCGCTACCGGGCGTCGAAGGTGGTGTTGGCCAACGGGGCCCACGCCAACGACCTCCTCGCGCCGCTGGGCGCGTCGATCGACATCCGGCTGTACGAGATGGCGCTGGTGACGATGCGGCGCCGCTCGGAGGACGTGGACTTCCCGTTCTGGTTCGTCTTCCAGGAACCCACTCCCGAGGACACGAACCTGTTCTACGGGTTCGGCCGGAACCCGTGGTCGCCCAGCGAACTGGTCCGGCTGGGACCGGTGTTCGAGGTCGACGCGCTGGAGCACGCCGACCTGGCCACCAACACGCCCAACCCCCGGCACATCAGCCGCATCGGTGAGTTCATCGGCCGGCACCTGCCGGCGCTCGACCCGGAACCGGTGCGCACCGGCACCTGCCTGGCGGTGCTGCCCGGCGACCCGCGTCGCCAGTTCTTCCTCGGCACCGCGCAGGGCCTGGTCGACCACGGCGAGCACCTGGTGCTCTACAGCGCCGGCTGGGGCTTCAAGTTCGTGCCCCTGCTGGGCCAGATCTGCGTCGACCTCGCGTTGGACGGCCGGACCGCGCACGACATCTCCCGTCTCAGCCCCACAGCCCCCCAGGAGGAGTCCCAGTGACCGGTCATGACACCGTCGAGTCGTCCGCGGGGAGTGTCGCCGTCGTCGGCATGGCGGGCCGGTTCCCCGGAGCGCCGGACCTCGACGCCTTCTGGCGCAACCTGCGCGGGGGTGTGGAGTCGGTCGCCCCGCTCAGCGACGAGGAGCTGTTGGCCGAGGGCGTGCCCCGCGAGGTGTTCTCCCGCCC
This sequence comes from Actinoalloteichus caeruleus, assembly GCF_049311605.1. NCBI lineage: Bacteria > Bacillati > Actinomycetota > Actinomycetes > Pseudonocardiales > Pseudonocardiaceae > Actinoalloteichus > Actinoalloteichus caeruleus. The sequence goes on along the minus strand of NZ_CP186005.1, from coordinate 2,423,502 downwards.
CGAGTACGTCCGGGCCGCCTCGGTGTTGGACGGGGTGGACCTGTTCGACGCGTCGTTCTTCAACGTCAACGCGCGGGAGGCGGCGCTACTCGACCCCCAGCAGCGGTTGTTCCTGGAGACGGTGTGGCACGCGTTGGAGAACGCCGGCCGTGGCCCCGGGACCGACAGCGACGTCGGGGTGTTCGGTGGGGCGGGCATGTCGGCGTACCTGATGTCGAACCTGCTGGGTGGCAGCAGGATCGTGATGAGCCCGACGGTCTTCGAGCTCCAGATCCACAACGACAAGGACTACCTGGCCAGCCGGACGGCGTACCTGCTCGGGCTGAACGGGCCGGCCGTGTCGGTGCAGACCGCCTGTTCCAGCTCGCTGGTGGCGGTGCACCAGGCGGTGCGGGCCCTGGTGAGCGGGGACTGCGGTACCGCGGTGGCCGGTGGTGTCTGCGTCCGGGTGCCGCACAAGGTCGGCTACCTCTACGAGGAGGGGTTGATCTACTCGCCCGACGGGCACTGCCGTCCCTTCGACGCCGACGCCAGGGGCACCGTGTTCGGCAACGGTGTCGGCGCGGTGGTGCTGCGCCGGTTGGAGGACGCGCTCGCCGACGGTGACGACGTGCTGGCCGTGATCCGGGCGACGGCGGTCAACAACGACGGCAACGACAAGGTCGGCTACACGGCGCCGTCGGTGGCCGGGCAGCAGCGGTTGATCGCCAGTGCCCTGGCCGCCAGCCAGGTGGAGGCGCACACGATCACCGCGATGGAGGCGCACGGCACCGGAACCCAGGTGGGCGACCCCATCGAGATCAGCGCGTTGAGCCGGGCGTTCGGCGAGCACACCACCAAGACCGGGTTCTGCGCGTTGGGGTCGGTGAAGGCGAACATCGGCCACCTGGAGTCGGCGGCGGGTGTCGCGAGCCTGATCAAGGCGGTGCTCCAGCTGCGGCACCGGGAACTGGTCGGGGACCCGCACTTCCGCAGCCCCAACCCCCGGATCGACTTCGGGCAGACCCCGTTCTTCGTGAACACCGAGCTGAGCGAGTGGCGCAACGGCACGCACCCCCGTCGGATCGGGGTCAGTTCCTTCGGCATCGGCGGCACCAACGCGCACGCCATCCTGGAGGAGGCGCCGGCGCGCCGTCCCTCACCGGAGCCGGTGCGGCGCCCGCAGGTCGTGCTGCTGTCCGCGAAGTCGCCGCAGGCCCTGGACCAGGCCAGCGCCGACCTCGCCGACCACCTCGACGCCGAGCGGGACACCGCCGACGCGGCCCGGCTCGCCGACGTGGCCTCCACGACCCGCCTGGGTCGGGGCTCCCTGCGGTTCCGGCGGGCGCTGGTGGCCGACGAGGTGGGCACCGCCGTGGACCTGCTGCGCGGGTCGGACCCGTCGCGGGTGGCCAGCGCGGTGGCCCGCCCGGCCGCGCCCAAGGTGGTCTTCCTCTTCCCCGGGCAGGGGACCCAGCACCCGGGGATGGGTCGTGGCCTGTACGAGGCGGAGCCGGTGTTCCGGGCCGCCGTGGACGAGTGCGCCGAGATCCTGCTGCCGTTGTTGGACCTCGACGTGCGCACCGCGCTCTATGAGGCGGAGGAGGGTGACGAGGCGGCGGCCACGGCCGTGGAACAGACGGGCCTGGCCCAGCCGGCGTTGTTCGTCACCGAGTACGCCCTGGCCCGGCAGTTGCTGAGCTGGGGTGTCACGCCGGACGCGATGGTGGGGCACAGCCTCGGCGAGTTCGTCGCGGCCTGCCTGGCCGGGGTGATGGACCTCGGCGACGCGCTGCGGCTGGTCGCCTCGCGTGGACGGTTGATGCAGGACCTGCCCGGTGGGGACATGCTCTCCGTCGGGCTGCCCGAGGAGGAGCTGCGGGAGCTGTTGCCGGCCGAGCTGTCGGTCGCCGCCGTCAACGGACCGGCGCTGTGCGTGGTGTCCGGGCCCAGCGAGGCGGTCGCGGAGTTCCGGGAGTCCCTGGAGGGCCGGGAGGTCAGCACCCGGCTGCTGCGGACCTCGCACGCCTTCCACTCGGCGATGGTCGACCCGGTCGTGCCGACCTTCACCGACCAGGTGCGGGAGGTGTCGCTGCGGGCGCCGGAGCTGCCGATCCGGTCCACGGTGACCGGTGGGTGGCTGGAGGCCGAGGGCGCCACCGACCACGGCTACTGGGGCACGCACATGCGGGAGCCGGTGCGTTTCGGCCAGGCGGTGCGGGAGGCGGTGGCCGACCTCGGGCAGTGCGTCCTCGTCGAGGTCGGACCGGGCAACACGCTGGGCACCCTGGCCCGGCAGGCCGTCGACTCGGCGGCGACGGTGTCCGTCGTCAGCGGGATGCGCCGCGCCGACCAGGACGGGCCGGACGTGGAGGTGTTGCTGTCGGCGCTGGCCGGGCTGTGGCTCGCCGGGGTCGAGGTGGACTGGACGCGGTCGGAGCCTGGGCGGGCGCGGGTCGCGCTGCCCGGGTACCCGTTCCAGCGGCAGCGCTACTGGGTGGAACCGCGGGGCGGGGGCGCGAGCGGGGAGCTGGTCATCGACACCCCCACCGGGGGTGAGGACGCCGAGGGCGAGGCCACCGCCGGTGGTCGGCCGGCGCACCTGCTCACCACCTACGTGGCACCCCGGGACGACGCCGAGCGGACCCTGGTGGAGCTGTGGGAGGAGTTCTTCGGTTTCTCCCCGATCGGCGTGCACGACAACTTCTTCGAACTCGGCGGGCACTCGCTGTTGGCCACGCAGATCCTCAACCGGCTGGGGTCGCGGCTGGGCCACTCGGTGGCCCCGAGCCAGCTGCTGTCCCGGCCGAGCGTGGCCGGGCTCGCCGAGCTGCTGGCCGAGCAGGAGGACAGCGACGCGCCGGCGCTGAAGCTCCCGGTGCTGGTGCCCGACCCCGAGCGCCGGCACCAGCCGTTCCCGCTGAACGAGATGCAGCAGGCGCAGTGGATCGGCCGGCTCGGCAGCTTCGACATGGGCGGGGTGGCGCCGCACCTGTACCTGGAGTTCGACAGCGACACCCTCGACGCGGCGCGGTTGCAACGGGCCTGGCAGCAGGTGGTGCGCCGCCACGAGATGCTGCGCATCGTCGTGTTGGCCGACGGTCGGCAGCGCATCCTCGACAACGTTCCCGACTACGAGTTCGAGGAACTGGACCTGCGGGGCGTGGACCCGGAGGAGGCGCGCGCGCTGCTGGCCGAGGTGTCCGACCGGATGTCCACCGAGGTCCGGCCCGCCGACACCTGGCCGTTGTGGGAGGTGCGGGTGTCGAGGCTGGGTGACGGGCGGCTGCGCACCCACATCAGCTTCGACCTGTTGTGCGCCGACGTGGCCAGCTTCTTCTACCAGATCCTGCCGTCGTGGCGGGAGTTCCACGAGAACCCGGAGCTGCCCTCGGAGCCCCCGGAGCTGTCCTTCCGGGACTACGTGCTGGCGGAGGAGGCCCTGCACGACTCGCCGCTGTACGAGCGGTCCCTGGAGTACTGGCGGGAACGGGTGGCGCAGTTGCCGCCCGCGCCGGAGCTGCCCACCGTGGTCGCGCCCGGCGAGCTGGTCACGCCGGAGTTCGTGCGCCGGCACGGCAGCCTGGACCCCCGGGTGTGGGCGGGCATCAAGGAACGCGCCGGCGAGCACGGCGTCACCCCCTCCAGCGTGCTGTTGGCCGCCTACGCGGCCGCGGTGGGCCGGTGGAGCAAGAGCCAGCACTTCACGTTGAACTTCACCGCGGTCAACCGGCTGCCGTTCCACCCGGACGTCGACACCACGGTCGGGGAGTTCGCCTCCTTCGAGCTGCTGGAGGTGGACGTCCGCGAGCTGGACACCTTCGCCGAACTGGTGACGCAGGTGCAGCGGCGCAGCTGGGAGGACTTCGAACACCGCTACGTCAGCGGGGTGCGCATCCTGCGGGAGCTGAACCGGCTGCGGCGGGACACCACCGGTGGGCTGATGCCGATCGTGTTCACCAGCGCGCTGTCCACCGAGACCGACCCGGCGTCGGTGCCCTCCCCGTTGGACTGGCTGGGCGAGCAGGCCGGCTTCATCTCCCAGACCCCGCAGGTCACCATCGACCACTTCGTGTTGGAGTTGGGTGGTCGCCTGGAGCTGGCCTGGCACGCCGTCGACGAGCTGTTCCCCGACGGGATGATGGCCGAGATGTTCGAGGCCTACCAGGAACTGCTGGTGAGCCTCGCGACCCGGGAGGGGTGGGACCGGCCGCCGCTGGTCGCGCTGCCCGAGGAGCAGCTGCGGGCCAGGGTCCAGGCCAACGACACCTCCGGTCCCGTGCCCGAGGGGCTGCTCGCCGACCGGGTGTTGGCCGCCGGCCGCGACCCGGTGACCGCCGGGCGGCCCGCGGTGGTGGCCGGCGACCGGGTGCTCACCCACGCCGAGCTCGCCGCCCGCGCCGGGGACCTCGCCGGACGGCTCGTCGAGGCGGGCCACGGCAGGGGCAGCGTGGTGGGCGTCGGCCTGAGCAAGGGGTGGCGGCAGGTCGTCGCCGCGGTCGGTGCCTCCGCCGCCGGGTGCACCTACGTGCCGGTCGACCCGGAGCTCCCGGAGTCGCGGCGGCGCTGGCTCGTCGAACACGCGGGCGTCCAGTGCCTGCTGGTGGACGGCGCGGGCGGCACCGAGTGGCCCGAGGGCGTCCCGACGCTGGTGGTCCCCGACGGGTCCACCGCCCCGCCCGACGAGGCCGCCGACTGGCGGTGCCTCGGAGACCCGGGCGACATCGCCTACGTCATCTACACCTCGGGATCGACGGGCACGCCGAAGGGGGTGGCCGTCACCCACACCGCGGCGTTGAACACGCTGGTGGACGTCCAGGAACGGTTCGGGCTGACCGAGACCGACGCGGTGTTGGGCCTGTCCTCGCTGAGCTTCGACCTGTCCGTCTTCGACGTCTTCGGGATCCTCGGCGCGGGGGCGGCCCTGGTGCTGCCGGAACCGGAGGCGCGGCGGGACCCGGCGCGGTGGGTGGACCTGCTCCGCGAACACCACGTGACGGTGTGGAACTCGGTGCCAGCGCTGTTCGAGATGCTGGTGACCTACCTGGAGAACGGGCGGGAGGAGGACACCGGGGTCGCGCTGCGACTGGCGATGCTCAGCGGCGACTGGATCCCGGTGAGCCTGCCGGACCGGGCCCGGGCCCAGGCACGGGACCTGCGGGTGGTCAGCCTCGGTGGTGCCACGGAGGCGGCGATCTGGTCGATCCACTTCCCCGTCGAGGAGGTTCCTCGGGAGTGGACCTCGATCCCCTACGGCTACCCGCTGCGCAACCAGTCCTTCCACGTGCTCAACGACCGGATGGAACCGGCTCCGGTGTGGACGGCCGGGCACCTGCACATCGGCGGCGTGGGCCTGGCGTCCTGCTACTGGAACGACGAGCAGCGCACCGCCGAGTCGTTCGTCACCCACCCCACCACCGGTGAACGGCTCTACCGCACCGGTGACCTGGGCCGGTACCTGCCGGGCGGGGTGATCGAGTTCCTGGGCCGGGAGGACTTCCAGGTCAAGATCGGCGGGTTCCGGGTGGAGCTCGGCGAGGTGGAACACGCGATCGAACGGCACCCGAAGGTCGCCAACGCGGTGGCGGCGGCACTGGGCTCCCGCACGCAGCAGCGGCTGGTGGCCTACGTGGTGCCGGCCGAACCCGCGGAGGACCTCATCGAGTCGGTTCGGGAACACCTGGCGGGGACGGTCCCCAACTACCTGGTGCCGGCCGACATCGTGGTCCTCGACGAACTCCCGCTCAGCGCCAACGGCAAGGTCGACCGGGCGGCGCTTCCCGCGCCGGACCGCGTCGGGCACGCCGGCGGCGGCGACGGGATCGTCGACGAACGGCTCGCCGACACCCTGGAGCGGCTGCTCGCCCTGGCCGCGGAGAGCCTGTCGGTGGAGGCGGCGGGCGCCGAGGACAACTTCTTCTCCCTCGGCGGCGACTCGATCATGGGTATCCAGTTCGTCAGCCGTGCCGCCGCGGAGGGACTCCAGGTCGGCCCGCAGGACCTCTTCGAGAGCGACACCTTCCTCGACCTGGCCCGCAGGGTCACCGCCACCTCCGAGCAGGAGGCGGACGGGACGGTCGCGCCGTTCACCCCGCACCAGGCGGCCCTGGTCGCCGAGGGGGCCGTGGACTGGATCACGGTCGAGGCGGCCGCCTCCGACCTCGACCCGGCGTTGGCCGAACGCGCGCTGCGGGAGATCGCCGACCGGCACCCCGCGCTGCGACTGCGGTCGGGGACCCGGGACGACGGGACGCCAGGGCAGTACGACGGCGGATCCCCGGGGGACGGCCTGTTCTCCGAGATCGACCTCAGCGGGCTGGCCGAGGACGCCCGGGACGACGCGCTCGCCGAGATCGTCGCGGAGATGTCGGAGGAGGTGGGCCTGGCGGAACGGGAACCGGTGAAGTTGGCCGTGGTCCGCGCCGGCGCCGACGACGTGCGGCTGCTGTGGTTGGCGGCCGGTGCCGCCCTGGACGACACGTCGTGGCGGCTGCTGTTGGCCGAGTTCGGCCGGGCCTACCAGCAACTGGCCGAGCGGGGTTCCATCGACTGGACCGGGATGCCGGAGAGCGTCCTGGGCTGGGTCGCCACCCAGGAGGGCGCGGCACCGCCCCCCTCGGTGGAGACGGTGGCCTTCACCGGGGAACTGCGCACCGTGCTGGACGCGGACGTGACCACCGCGTTCGCCGAGGCCACGTTCGGCGCCTACCACCTGGAGCTGGGTGAGGCGGTCGCCGCGGCGCTGACCGTGGCCGCTCGGGCCTGGCCTGGGCGGGAACCGGCGGTGACGGTGGAACGGTCGCTGCGGACCGCGACGACCGACGAGGCGCTGGGCCGGTTCACCGAGGTGACCACGCTGGACGTGGCGGCCGAGGCCGTCGCCGACACCCTGACCGGGGTGAAGCGGGCCTACCGGGACGTGGTCCGGCCGGCGCCGGCCCAGCCGCGCGTGCACCTGCGGGACGTGCGGTCCGGTGACTGGCGTCCCACCTCCGGGCCACTGTCCCCGGCCGGGTTGTCCTCACCCGTGTCCACCGCGACCACTCCCGAGGTGCTCGCCGAGGTCGGCGCCGCGGTCGTCGGAGGGGAGCTGGTGCTGCGGTGGCGGCACACCACCGACGCGGCCGAGGCCACCGCGCTCGCCGAGGCGTTCACCGAGGCGGTCGAGACCATCACCGAGCACTGCCGGCAGGCGGGTTCCGGTAGCTACGAGCCGTCGGACTTCCCCCTGGCCGGTGTCGACCCCGACGAGCTCAGCGCCCTGCTGTCCACCCTTGAGAAGTAAGGCCGGTCCATGAGCCAGTTGAAAAAGGGCATCGAGGATGTCTACGAACTCACCCCGATCCAGCAGGGCCTGCTGTTCGAACAGCTCGCCAACGGAGACGCCGGCGTCTACATCGAGCAGCTGCTGCTGACCTTCGACGGAACGCTGCACCCCGAGGAGTTCCAACGGGCGTGGCAGATGGTCGTCGACCGCCACCCGATCCTGCGGACCTCCTTCCACTGGCGGCCGGAGGGCCTGCCGCTCCAGGTGGTGCACCAGCACGCCGAGCTGCCACTGGAGGTCCTGGACTGGCGGCACATCCCGGTCGCCGAGCAGAAGGAGAAGATCACCGAGTGGCTGGACCGGGAACGCGTCGAGGGTTTCGACGTGACCCAGGCCCCGGTCATGCGGCTCAGCGTCATCCACAGCGAACCCGAGACGTGGATCTTCGCCTGGCGGCTGTCGCACCTGCTGATGGACGGCTGGTCGTTCGGGTTGGCGGTCAGCGACTTCATCGACTGCTACCGGGCCCAGTGCCTGGGGTACGAGCCGGAGCGCCGGCCGATGCGGCCCTACCGCGACTACGTGGCCTGGTGGAGCCAGCGGGACCCGGAGGGCAGCCTGCCGTTCTGGCGTTCGGAGCTGGCGGGGTTCACCCCGCCGGAGCAGCTGCGGATGGGCGGCACTCCCCCGGCTCCCGGGGAACCCAGCCACGGGTTCGTGGAACTGAGCATGGCCGAGCTGGAGGCCGGGCTCCGCGACCTCGGCAGGACGAACCAGCTGACGCTGAACACCCTCGTCCAGGGGGCCTGGCTGGTGGTGTTGTCGCACCACTACGGCACCACCGACGTGGCCTGCGGTTTCACCATGGCGCACCGGCCGGCGGAGCTGCGGGGCAGTGAGAACATCCTCGGGCCGTTGATCTCCACGATGCCGGTGCGGGAACGACTCGAACCGACCCGGGCCGCGCTGTCCTGGCTGCGGGACTTCCAGATCCACATCACGGCGGTGCGGGAGAACACCAGCAGCCCCCTGTTCGAGGTGCAGCGGGTGCTGAACCTGCCGTTGGACGTGCCGCTGCTGGAGAGCAGCGTGTCCTACGAGAACATGCCCATGCCCGACTTCGCGCTCGCCGAGACCGGGATGAAGCTCACCGAGATGCGCTACGACGGGCGGCCGCACTACCCGATCACGATGGTGATCATGCCGGGTGAGGGCATGCCGCTGCGGGTGATCTACGACCGGAGCCGGTTCTCGCCCGAGGCGGCGCACCGGTTCTGCGACCACCTGCGCACCGTCCTCACCCGGCTCGTGGAGTCCCCCGAGCTGACGGTGGGCGAACTGCTGCCGGCCGAGGCCGTCGGGCCGCTGCCCGGTGCGACCGGGGACACGCCCGCCCCGCTGGACGAACGGCCCCTGCACGCCACGTTCTCCGACCTGGCCGCCGCCAACCCCGACGCCGAGGCCGTGGTCTTCGGGGACCGCCGCCTCACCTACGGTCAGCTGGCCGCGCACAGCGACGCCATCGCCGAGGAACTCGTCGAACGCGGGGTGGCGCCCGGGGACCGGGTGGGCCTGTGCCTGGAACGCTCCGACGCCCTGGTCGCCGCGATGATCGGCGTGTTCAAGGCAGGAGCGGCCTACGTCCCCCTCGATCCCGAGTACCCGGCGGAGCGGCTGCTGTCGATGATCGACGACGCCGGCATCACCGCGCTGGTCCGGGGGCCGGACCTCGCCGAGCGGACCGAGGGCTTCACCGGGCCGGTGCTCACGTTGGCCGAGGAGCTGCCCTCGTCCCCCACCGGCCGACCGCTGCCCGAGGTGGGTGCCGACGCGCCCGCCTACGTGCTGTACACCTCGGGCTCCACCGGTCTCCCGAAGGCCGTCGTGGTGACCCACCGCAACGCGCAGAGCCTGCTCGCCGCCGGGCGGGAGCTGTTCGGGTTCGGCGCGGGCGACACGTGGACGTTCAGCCACTCCTTCTCCTTCGACTACTCGGTGTGGGAGATCTGGGGGGCGTTGGGCAACGGCGGCCGGCTGGTCGTCGTCCCGTCCTGGACGGTCCGCTCCCCCGACGAGTTCCACGCCCTCCTCCGGTCGGAGGCGGTCACGGTGTGCAGCCAGACGCCGATCCTGTTCGAGCACTTCGCCGCCGCGGACGAGGCGGCGACGCCGGCGGACGGCGAGCCCGCGCTGGCGCTCCGGCACATCTTCATCGGCGGCGACCGGTTGCACGCGGCGACGGTGCGGCCGTGGTTGGCCCGGCACGGCGACGACGCGCCCCAGCTGCACAACCTCTACGGGGTGACGGAAGCGGCGGTCGTGTCGACCTGCCACCGCCTGACCTCGGAGAACGTCAGCACCGACGCGCCGCTGCCCATCGGTCGCGCCCTGCCCAACCAGCGGGCGTACCTGCTGGACGACCGGGGCCGCCCGGTACCGCCCGGGTCGCGGGGTGAGCTGTGCCTGGCCGGTCCGGCCGTCGCCGCCGGCTACCACGCGCGGGAGGAGTTGACCGCCCGCCGGTTCGGCGTCGAGCCGGTGGCCCCCGCTGAGCGGATGTACCGGACCGGGGACCAGGCCAGGGCGCTGCCGGACGGCACCCTGGAGTACCTGGGCCGGGACGACTCGCAGGTCAAGATCCGGGGCTACCGGGTCGAACTGGGCGAGATCGAGGCGGTGCTCCGCTCGCACCCGTCGGTGGCCTCCTCGGTCGCCGTCGCCCGCGCGGACGCGGGCGGGGAGCGGATCCTGTGCTACGGCGTGCCGGGCGACGGCGACCGCGCACCGGAGTCCGAGGTGCGGGACTTCGCGGCCCGCCGGTTGCCGGCGCACATGGTGCCCACCGCGTTCGGTTGGTTGGACGCGTTGCCCACCACGGTGGGCGGCAAGATCGACGTGCGCGCGCTGCCCGAGCTGGAGACCACCGCCGGTGGGGACCGCGGCGAGGCCCCGCGCACCGACCTGGAACGGGAGCTGGCGGAGGTCCTCTCCGGTCTGGTGTCGCTGCCGGCGGTGGGACGGCGGGAGGAGTTCGCCGACCTCGGCCTGCACTCGGCGCACATGATGCGGCTGATGACGACGCTGCGTTCTCGGTGGAACGTGTCCGTCCCGCTGCGGGAGCTGTACGTGTCCAACACCCTGGAGGACCTGGCCAGGCTCGTGGAGAGGGAGCGGGCGTGAGCGCACCGACGGTGACCACGGGCAACGGGGCTGCCCCGCCGCCCCTCACCCGGCTCTCCCCGGAGGACGAGGCGTGGCGGGCCCATGTGCGGGCGTTCGCCGAGGAGCACATCGCCCCGTTGTCCGACCGGATGGACCGGGACGCCACCCTCGACCCGGGGCTGCGGGAGAAGCTGTTCTCCGCCGGCCTGATGGCGGTGGAGGCCCCGGCCCGCTACGGCGGCCGAGGTGGCTCGCTGTTCCAGGTCGTGCTGACGATCGAGGAGGTCGCCCGGGTCGACCCCGGCGTGGCGGTGGGTGTCGACGTGCACAACGCCCTGGTCGTGGCGACCCTGCTCCGGCAGGGCACCGGGGACCAGAAGCGGCGCCGGTTGCCGCTGCTGGCCACCCGCCAGGTGGGGGCGTTCGCGTTGTCCGAGGAGAACGCCGGGTCCGACGCCTTCGCGGGCACGACCACGGCGGTGCCCACCTCCGACGGCGGGTACCGCATCAACGGCCGGAAGCGGTGGACGAGCAACGCCGGCCAGGCCGACGTGTTCCTGGTGTTCGCCAGGACCGAGGGGCACGGTTCCTCGGCGTTCCTGGTGGACCGGACGGCGGAGGGGCTGAGCATCGACCCCCGCACCGAGCAGATGGGGGTGCGGGCGGCTGCCACCGCGGACGTGGTGCTCACCGATGTGCGCGTCCGCCGCCAGGACTGCGTGGGCGGGCCGGGCGGCGGCGAGGGGGTGGCGATCGGCGCGCTCGACATCGGCCGGATCGGCATCGCCGCGCAGATGGTGGGACTGGCCCAGGGCGCCCTGGACGAGGCGGTGGCCTACAGCAGGACCCGGGAGCAGTTCGGGCAGCCGATCGGCTCCTACCAGGGGGTGCGGTTCACCCTGGCCGACATCGCCACCGAGGTCGCGGCCGCGCGAGCCCTGCTCTACGACGTGACCAGGACGGTGGCGGCGGGGACGGACATCGCGGAACGCCTCCGGCTGACCGCGATGGCCAAGTACTTCGCCTCCCAGGTGGCCGAACGGGCCGCCTCCCGGGCCTTGGAGGTGCTCGGCGGCAACGGCTTCACCCGGGAGTACCCGCTGGAGCGGTTCTACCGGGACGTCAAGGCGGGCAAGATCTACGAGGGGACCTCGAACATGCTGCTCCGGAGCATCGCGGGGTCGCTGTGACGACCCGGTTGTACTGCCTGGCCCACGCCGGCGGAGACGCGCGGATGTTCAGGTCGTGGTCGGCGGCGCTGGCCCCGGAGGTGGAGGTGCGCCCGGTGCAGTTGCCCGGGCGCGGTGACCGGCTGCGGGATCCGCTGGTCGACGACCTGTCGACCGTGTTGGACGACGTGCTGTCCTCGGTGGACACCGACGTGCCCTACGCGCTGTTCGGGCACAGCCTGGGCGCGATCCTCGCGTTCGAGGCCGCGGGCAGGCTGCGGGACGCCGGACTGCCCGGCCCCCGGTGCCTGTTCGTCTCCGGGCACCGCGCCCCGCACCTGCCGTTGCGGGAGGCGGTGATCCACCACCTGCCCGACGACCAGTTCATCGAACGGCTGCGTGAGCTCAACGGCACGCCGCCGGTGGTGCTGGAGAGCCCGGCGTTCCTCCGGGTCCTCCTGCCGGTGCTGCGGGCCGACTTCACCATCTCGGAGACCTACCGCTACCGGGACCGCCCGGCCTTGGACTGCCCGGTCGTCGCGCTGGGCGGGAAGGAGGACCCCGACGTCGATGGCACGGAGCTGGCGGAGTGGCGGCGCCACACCCGAGGGCCGTGCCGCAGGACGATGTTCCCGGGTGGGCACTTCTTCCTGTCCTCGGAACGGGATGCGGTGCTGGCGGTGGTGGCGGCCGAGTTGGGCTCGGTGACCTCGCCGCAGCGGTCGTCCCCCTGAAGCGGGGACGGCGACGGAGGCCGACGGCGACCCCGGTCCGGGGTCCGCCGGTCTCCCCCTGGACGCGCCGACGCCCCGGCGCGAAACACCGACGTCCGTCGGCGGTTCCCGGGCTGTGACCGCCGACGGACGTCCGGTGAGCGGTGGACGGGCGATCCGCCGGTCCACCCGGGCGGGTGGAGCGCCGGAGGTGGGGCGCCCGGCGGAGGGCAGCGGGAACGACCGGCCCGCGCCGAGCGGGACCGGCCCGGGGATCGGGAACGACAGGAGACGTGGGTGCGGGCGGAGCCGGGCTCGGAGGCGGACGACGACGTTGTCGTCCGGTCGGTACCGAGGCTGGCCCCCGACGTGCTCCAGGTGACCGGGTGACCGGAGGTGGGACGTCCGGCGCACCGCGGGGTGGGGCGGTGCCGGGTTGTCCGGGAGGGAGGTCCTCCCGCCACGGACAACCGGTCCTCAAGGAGGGTGAGGTACTCGGCCCAGCCGCCCAGCCCGCCGCCGTCAGAGCGAGCAGGACCGCGTGCAGGACCGCACCGGTCCGTTGCTGGTGCTCTCGGGCACCAGCCCGTGGTGCATCGCGATCACCACGGCTTCGGTTCTGTCGGCAGCGCCGAGCTTGTGGTAGATCATGTGGAGGTGCGCCTTGACCGTCTGCTCGGTGATGTGCAGGGACCGTCCGATGCGGCGGTTGGAGGAACCCTGCATGAGCAGGTCGAGGACCTGCTGTTGACGTCGGGTGAGTTGGAGTTTGCGCCCGTTCGGCGCCTCCGACGGCGTCTCCCCCGCGTCCCGGTCCGTGGTGGGGGAGGGACGAGGTCGCTCCGGCTGGGCCGCCCCCTCGGGGAGGTCCCGTCCCGCTCCCTCCGGTTCGCGGTAGTCGCGGGGCGTCGGCAGGCTGCTGCGTGCCCGCCGGGCGAAGTCCCCGAGTTCCTGTAATCGGGCGAGCACTTCGTGGATCACCGCGAGGGCGGTCTGGACACCGTCCTCGTCTCGTCGTTCGAGCGCTGGTTCTCGTCGCTCGGACGCTGGCATGACATTCGTACGGTCGATCACCGGGTGAGCCGCCCTCCTGTGTGGTTGGGACACTTGACGAGCGTTCCGGCCTTCCAGACGTGGGTCACGGTGTCTGGTCGGGCCAGGACGGAGATGTCCTGGAGCGGGTCGGAGGCCAACGCGATCACGTCGGCGTCGTATCCCTTCGCCAGCTGCCCGGACAGTGGTGCCTGTGGACCGAGCGTGGCGGGGGCGTCGGCCGTGCCGGCGGCGATCGCCTGGAGCGGGCTCAGGCCCGCGGCCACCAGGTAACCGAACTCCTCACCGTTGTGCCCCCAGCCGAACGGTGTCTCGGGCATGCTGGTGCCCAGGTCGGTTCCCATGGCGATGCGGACTCCGGCACCGTGCGCGAGGGCCATCGCGGCCCGGTGCCGTTCCTGGAGTTCGTGCAGCTTCCTGCGGGCGGCGGGCGACACCTGGTCGGCTCTGGAGAGGATCGCCTCGTAGATGGTTCGGGTGGGCACCAGGATCGCCCCGCACTCCCGCATCGCGGCGGCGACCTCCTCGTCGACGTCGGTGCCGTGTTCGATGGTGCGGCAACCAGCCCGCAACGCGGCCATGATCCCGGCCTTGCCGTGGCAGTGCGCCGCGACGACCCGATCGGACCTGGCTGCCTCCTCGACGATCGCCCGGAGCTCGGCGTCGCTGAACTGCTGGTGGGCGGGGTGGTCGAGTTCGCTGAGGACTCCCCCCGACGCGCAGACCTTGATGACCCTGGCGCCGAGCCTCAGTTGGAGCCGGGTGGCGCGCAGGCAGTCGTCGACCCCGTCCGCGACCTGGAGCATCCCGTTCCGCCGTTGCGGGTCGACGACCCAGGCGTGGGGCAGGCCGTGGGCGTCGGAGTGCCCACCGGTGGGGCTGATCACACTGCCGGCGGGGTAGACGGTCGGACCGGGAACGGTGCCCTCGTCGATGACCCTGGCGAGGTAGACCCCGTACCCGCCGACCTCCCGCACGCTGGTGAACCCGGCGTCGAGGGCGAGCTGGGCGTCGCGGACCGATCGCGCGACGGCGACCTCGGCCTGGTTCAGCATCAGTTGTTCGGTGCCGACCGCTCCTCGGAGCCCCGTGAAATGGGTGTGGCAGTCCCAGAGCCCGGGCATGACGACGTCGACCTCGTGGATCTCGTCGTCGGGATTCGGAGGTGGCGCGGCCGCGGCGGAGCCGGAATAGCCAATCCGGTCACCCTCGAACAGCACAACGCCGTTCGGAACAGGTTCGCCTCGCCCTGGAATCAGTAGACCCGCGTGGATGCGGTACACGACAAATCCTTCATCTCAGGCCCCCCGTTGACCATCACTTAACACGATGATATGGTTCCTGATTAAACTGGGACACCCCCAGATCCTCGATCGAATATAACCCAACCGTGACCGTGCGGCAAGGGTCAATGACTGTCGGTCAGTCACCCTGTCCACCCCCTGTCCGGTTCCCGGCGGAAATACACTGGTCACATACCTGAATTTCACAACGCCCCACCCCCACCCGGAGTGGACCGCGAACCAGTTCGGGGCGGGCATTCACAGTCTGTCACAGCATCCCGCGTCGCGGGGTTCGCCACCGCTCCACGGGCCGACGGACGGGAAACGACACGATCACGACGAGATTGCGCGGGTATCTCACGGAAGCGGAGCGACGAACGGAGGCCACCCACCGGAGGCCACCCGCCGACTCCAGGCCCGCCCCCGTGACCCGCGCCCGTCCCCTGGTGGCCCCGCACCCCGCGCCCGCCGAGCACAGCCCCAGCCGCGCCGTCACCCCGGCGGAACCCGACCGCCACCCCACCTCCGATGCGGCACCCGTTCGCGCTGGTCAGGGCCGGTCGTAGTGGGCCGGTGACCTGGCGTCGAGGCCACGACCAGGGGCACGAGAATCCGGGCCGCACGCCGATCCGAGTTCACGGCGGCCGCGCGGCCCGCCGGCCGGTCAGGAACCGCCGCCCGTGCGGGCGCACCACCCCGAACCCCGGCGCCAGATCCCGAACCACCCGCCAAGCGGAACCGGGGAACGCCGCTGACACCGGTCCGCTCCACTCCCGTCGGAAATGGAGCGGACCGACCGCGACACCGAGCGAACCGGACGTTCCGGGACGGAACACCGCCCCCGACCGGGACGCACCGTCGCCACCGACCCGGCCAACACCTTTTCCCGCCAGCGGAAATAGAGCGGTGTCCGAGTCCGACCCGACCCGGTGGCTCCCGTTTCCCGAGTTCCCGAAAGAACCTCCCGTCGTCCTGACGAGTTCCCGGCCACCGTTCCACACGGTCAGCCGCGCGCCACCTCGGGCCCAACGATCACTGGGCCAGGTGACCCAGTACGCGCGCCACCCGATGGAAGCGGGAATTCCCCTTTCCAGGCGCGCCCCGGACGGCCACCCGAAACGACCGCACCCGTCACCCGTACGGCGGTTCCGCGCCGAATTCCCCGCCAGAACTCCCCCACGCGTACTACACCGTTCTGCGCCTCGCGGATTCCAGACAGGGCATCGCCGTTTCGGTAAAGTCTCCGGTGCCGCCGCCGGGACATCCGACTTTTCCCGCAGCTGGTTCCTCTTCTCCTGATCAGCACGAGCCGGCAAGGAGACGTACGTTGACGACACCTGCCCCATCACCGCTGGACACGCCGTGGCAGACACCGCCGGACGCGCAGGACCTGGTGCGGGAGGCGGTCGAGTGGCACTTCAACCCGAAAACCGGGTCCCGGTTCTGGCTCGAGCGGGCCAGGACACTGGACTTCAACCCGCTGACCGACGTCCACACGGTCGAGGACCTGACGCTGTTCCCGAACGTCGTCGACGAGCTGCGGCACATCCCCGTGGAGGACATGGTCCCCCAGGGTTACGCCTCGATCGCGGGGATCACCGCGCGCCCCCTCGTGGGTGAGAGCGGGGGCACCACCGGACGTCCCAAGCGAATCTACAGCCTCCCCGACGTCCTGAACTCCTCCTGGCGCTGGTACTGGTCGCGGTTGCGGGAACACGACATGCCCACCGGCCGGAACTGGCTCGGCGTGGTCCCGATGGGGCCGCACATGATCGGCACCCTGACACAGGACGCGGCGGCCGAGTTCGGCGGTATCTACTTCCCCCTCGACCTGGACCCCCGCTGGGCCAAGCGCTGCGTGGCGTCGGGGTCGGCCGAGGCGGTGAAGGGGTACGTGAACCACCTGGTGGACCAGGTCGAGTGGATCCTCACCACCCAGGACATCGGGCTGATCGCCGCGACCCCACCCCTGCTGCAGGCCATCTGCACCAGGGAACACCTGGTCGACATCATCAACGAGCGGGTCCACACCATCACCTGGAGCGGCGCGTCGATGGACGCCGACACCGCGGAGCTGATGGCCACCGAGGTGTTCCCCGAGGTCAACATCATCGGGATCTACGGCAGCGCGATGATCTTCTGCGGCATCCCGCAGCGGCCAGGCGGCGGACGCACCGACCCGGCGATCTTCGACCCGCCCTCGCCGTTCTCGATGTTCGGCCTCATCGACCCGGAGACCGGCGGCAGCGTGCCCTACGGGGAACGGGGCCAACTGGTCTCCCACCACATGACCAGGAACCTGTTCCTGCCGAACAACCTGGAACGGGACACCGCCATCCGCCACGAGCACGGCCTGGGCTACGCCGGCGACGCCCTCTCCGAGGTGCGGCCCGTCGAGGAGTTCGGTTCGGCGAAGGTGATCGAGGGGGTCTACTGACAGTGCCCACCGCATCCCCTGCCCTGATGGAACTGGCCGCGCTCGGGCCACGCGGCCCCTACGTGTCCCGCAACCGCGAGCTGGTCGCCGACGTGCGCGGCGGTCCACTCGCCGAACTCAGCCTGGTCCCCGCGCTGTTCGTCCAACGCGCGATGCGGACGCTGTCGAAGGCGGAGAGCCCGGGTGAGTCCGACCGCGAGGCGGCGCTCACCCAGGCCGGTCCGCTGTTCAGCACGGGGGTCGTGGGCGGGGTGAGCGCCGAGGAGTACCACCGGGCGGTCGCCGCCGCCTCGGGAATGCCGATCACCTTCGTGCGCACCGCGTCCCAGGGGGTGGGCGACTACGCGGCGGCCGCGTTCGACGCCGCGCGGATGGCCCGCCCCGTCGGCGCGGTGAGCGGGTGGCGGGCCCCGGCGGCCCGATCCGGGGCGGCGGTGTGGGTGCGACGGGGTGACGTGCTCGCCGTGCACGCCCCGGCCAACACGCCCGCCGTGCACAGCGCGTGGCTCGACGCCCTGGCGTTGGGCTACCGGGTGGCGGTACGACCGTCCCGCCGGGAGCCGTTCACGCCGCACCGACTGGTGACCGCGCTGCGGGAGAGCGGGTTCGGACCGGACCAGCTCCTGTTGTTGCCGACCGACCACGCCGCCGCGGACGGCATCATCGCCGAGGCGGACGTCGCCCTCGCCTTCGGCGGGGACGCCGTGGTCGGCAAGTACGGCGCCGGCCCGATGGTGCTCCCCCAGGGCCCCGGGCGGTCGAAGATCCTGCTGACCAGCGGCGCCGACGTCGACCGCCACCTGGACACCGTCGTCGAGTCGGTCGCCGACCAGGCGGGCACCGGGTGCGTCAACGCGACGGCGGTGTTCGTCGAAGGAGACCCGGCGCCGGTGGCCGAGGCGATCGCCGCCCGGTTGGCCGACGCGCCCGCCCTGCCCCCCGAGGACGAGCGGGCGGTGCTCCCGGTGCGCGCGGAGTCCGACGCCAGGGACATCGACGAGTTCCTGCGTTCCCGCCGGGGCGACGCGCGTTCCCTGCTGGGGGACACGGTGGTGGCCCCGCTCGGGGACGGCTCCGCCGCGCTGCGTCCCGCCGTGTTCCTGGTGGACCGGGCGGACGCGCCGCAGGCCAGGATCGAACTCGGTTTCCCCTGCGTGTGGGTGGCGCCGTGGACGAGGCAGGACGGGATCGCCCCGCTCCGGGACACGCTGGTGCTGACCGTGCTCGGGGACGACGAGGCGCTGGTGGACCAGTTGGTGGCGGAGCCCAGCATCCGCAACGTGCACGTGGGCGACCACCCGACCACCTGGAGTCGACCGGGGGTTCCCCACGACGGCTACCTCGGGGAGTTCCTGATGCGGGCCAAGACGGTCATCCGGGACGATCCCGGGCGGTAGGGACGTCGCGGGGCCGGCGTCACCGTCGCCGCCCGGCCCCCGCGACGCCGGCCGCCTCCGCCGGTGGTGGGCTCGGACGCGGCCGCCACCGAACTCGTCCGCGTCCCGCCCAGGCCGGCGCGGGCGTTCGTGCGCTGGAACCCGTCGACTGGAAGGTGCCCGATCGTGTCAACCCGAGCGGCTGTGACCGTGAAACCGGACGATCACCGCTACGACCTGCTCGCCCGGGCCGACAACTACCGGTTCGTCGCCCAACCCGAGTACTTCCGGTTGCCCTACTCCACGGCCCAGGTCGTCGAGGCGGTGTCGGAGGCGGTCGCGGCGGGCAAGCGCCTCACCGTGCGCTCCGGTGGGCACTGCGGGGAGGCGTTCGTCGCCTCCCCCGACGTCGACGTCATCGTGGACCTGTCCTCGATGTCCCACGTGGGCTACGACGAGGAACGTGGTGCCTTCGAGGTGGAGGCCGGTGCCACGGTCGGCCAGATCTACCGGGCGCTGTACAAGAACTACGGGGTGACGTTCCCCGGCGGTTTCTGCATGGGGGTCGGGGCGGGCGGCCACATCTCCGGTGGGGGCTACGGGCCGCTCTCGCGCCTGCTGGGCCTGACCGTGGACTACCTGCACGCGGTGGAGGTGGTGGTCGTCGACGCCGAGGGCGTGGTGTCCACCGTGGTGGCGACCCGGGAGGAGGACGACCCGAACCGGGACCTGTGGTGGGCCCACACCGGCGGCGGGGGCGGGAACTTCGGGGTGATCACGCGCTACTGGCTGCGGTCGCCGGATGCGGTGGGCGACGCCCCCGAGGAGGCGCTGCCCCGCCCCCCTGCCTCGTTCCACGTCGCGCGGGTGAGCTGGTCGTGGGCCGAGCTGACGGAGGCCGACTACGTCCGGCTGGTGAGCAACTTCCTGGACTGGCAGCTGCGGAACTGCACGGTCGACTCCCCCAACATCGGGCTCTACGCCCTGCTGGAGTGCTTCCACCGGTCGGCTGGGCACCTGGCGATGCACGCCCAGATCCCGGTGGACGTCCCCGACGCCGAGGAGCGGATGTCGTGGTTCCTCGCCGAGCTGAACGAGGGGGTCGCGGTGGCCCCCTCGGTGACCCGCCGGCGGTTGCCGTGGTTGGCGACCAGCCAGCTGTTGGCGATCCCCGACGTCGGGCCGGGTGCGATCGGGGTGCGGCGGAAGGTCAAGTCCGCCGACCTGCGCGGCCCGCACACCCGTGAGCAGCTCGCGGCCGCGTACCGCCACCTGTCCAGGGCCGACTACCACTGCCCCAGCGCCGCGATGGAGTACATCGCCTACGGCGGGCGGGTGAACACCGTCGACCCGGCGGCGACGGCGGTTCCCCGCGGGGCGTCGTTGAAGACCTTCTACATGGTGGCGTGGACCGATCCGGATGAGGACGAGGAGCACCTGCGCTGGATCCGGGAGATCTACCGGGACATCCACTCCGCCACAGGTGGTGTTCCCAGCCCCGACGAGGTCAACACGGGCGCCTACATCAACTACCCCGACATCGACCTGGCCGACCCCGAGTGGAACACCTCCGGTGTCCCCTGGCACACGATCTACTACGGGGACAACTACCCGAGGCTCCAGGAGATCAAGTCGAGGTGGGACCCGCGCAACGTGTTCCGGCACGCCTTCTCGATCCGTCCTCGGTGAACCTCGACGAACGCGGAACGCCGCACCCCGGGTGGGTCGGGGCGCGCGCTCGCCCCGGGGGCGCCGCGCGGTAGGGCGTCACACCGCTGGGGCGTCGTGGGCCCCGGGCGCGCGATGGTCGTCGCCGGTCCGGGGGTGGCGACGCCGCGAAGGGCAGGTGCGCCGCGCGCGGCAGGCGCTGGGCCTCGCCCGGGGCTCGGGCCGTGGCACCTCCGGGTGGGTCGAGCCGCTGAGCGTCGGTTTCCGGGCGGGAGGGGCGTCGGCAGGGGTCTCGGGCACCTCGACGGGCCCTGTGGTGTTCGGCCGTGGAGCGGGCCGCTGCTCCGGTGATCGTCCCCGGTGGGGCACGGTGCCCGGTCCGGCGGAGCCGCCCCCGCCCGGACTCGGCGGGGGCGCTCGTCGACGGGCCCGCCCCCGGGGCACGCCACCACGCGCGACCCGGCGCGTCCCAGGGGTCGTCCGGGGTGGGAGGCCCGAGATGGGTTCCCCGTCTCGTCCGTCGTCAGGCTGGCAGGCTCGGCAACGCCGAACGGGGGTCGGTTCCGGAGAGCGCCAGGCTGGTGGCGAAACCGGCGATCTCCTCCAGCTGCCTGGCCCGGTCGAGCCGTCCCAGCGCGGCGGGCACCCCACCCAGGTCACGCACGAGGGAGGCGACGCGCTCCACCGCGACCGGGTCGTCGCCGCACATCGCGACCGCTGGCGCCGCGCCGCCGTCGCGCGCCACTGGCCACCGCGAGGCCGGGAACAGGTGGAACGCCTTGACCAACCGCGCCCCCGGGGCAAGTGCCGCCAGCCGGCCGGCTCCCGACTCGCCCGGCTCGACGAGCAGGGCCCCGGTGGTGAAGTCGACCGGGTTGGTCGGGTCGATCACCGTCGTTCCCGCCAGTGTTCCGGTCGGCCCGCCCACCTCGCGCACCACGTCGGCCGCACCGGCCCAGGGCACCGCGAGCAGCACGACTTCCTGCCCGGTGACCGCCTCGCGCTGACTGGCCGCCCGTGCCGTCCCGCCGAGGCCGTGGGCGAGCCGCCGAGCCCTGTCCCTCGACCTCCCTCCGACCACGACCTCGTGCCCGGCCCGCACCCAACCCGCGCCCAGCGCCGACGCCATCGTGCCGGTGCCCAGGATCCCGATCCTCATCGCTCCACTCCGATCTCCGCCGTGTCCCCGGTAGTACGGATGGACGGTAGGGATCGCGACGCGCACCGATCGGTAGGAGACCAGGGGCGAGAATGGTCCGATGACACGCGCGGACCAGTCGCACTGCGTCGAGCTGAAGGCCGACTGCCGGGTTCGGGCCGCCACCGACCTGTTCACCCACCGCTGGGACCCGGTGGTGCTGGTCGCGCTGGGTGAGGGCGCCCAGCGGCGGCGGGACCTGCGGTGGGCGATCGGCGGGCTGAGCGACAAGGTGCTGACCGAGTCGCTGCGCAGGCTCGTCCGCCAGGGACTGGTCGGACGCCGTTCCCTCCCGGCGGCGCCGCCACACGTCGAGTACCGGTTGACCGCGCTCGGGGAAAGCCTGGTGCGCGGTCCGCTGAGGGCGCTGGCGCGGTGGATCGACGAGCACGGGGACGAACTCCTCGCCGCCGAGGAGCACGCCGACCGCGTCGACCTCCCCTGAGCCTTCGGGCAGGACCGCATGAGGCACCGTGGTCGGTGACGAGCTCGGTCGAACGCACGCCCGCCCGGCGGTGGGTGGTCCGGGGTCGAGCGGCGGTCCTGGAATTCCGCCGTTCCCACCGTGAAAGGGAAACCACACCAGCCCCACGCCGAACTCGATTTCCGGTCGAGAGCAGTGGGGCCGCACTGAACGGGTCCACGGTTCCTCCACACCATTGTCGGCGCCCCGCACCCCGTTTGTCCCGCTCACCGGCGGTACCGGAAATATTCCGACGGAACCGGCACCTCCGGAATGGGGGACCACCGCTCGCCCTCGGGGCGAACGCCACCGGGACCGGGGAGCGCCCACCCGGCTAGCCTCGGTGGGACCGGACGGCCTACACCCGCTCCGACCAGGTCATCAATGGGCGATCCGCCGTTCCCGTCCCCTTGCGGGGACGGCCCGCACGCGGGTGTTCGGGTGTCACCGTCAACAGCCGTCCGCGCCAGGGGAACACCAGGGCACACCGACATTCCTCGTTCGTCGACGTCGGATTTCCGTGCCCGGTTCACGACGAGGACGGGTTGAACGATGACCGGACCAACATCCTCCCCCACGGGGAGCAGCGAAAAGCGCGCGACGGAAACGGATCCCGCCCGGCTCCGGGAACGTTATCGCGTCGAGCGCGACCGCCGACTGCGCGCCGCCGGCAGAACGTACGTCTCACCGACAGGTCCCCTCGCGCACCACGCCGCCGACCCGCACGCCGATCCGGCGTTCCACCGGCCGCCGCTGCGGGACGAGGTCGACACCCTGATCGTGGGCGGTGGGTTCGGCGGTCTGCTCCTCGCCGCCCGCCTCCGGGAACGCGGTGCGCGGCGCATCCGGATCGTCGACCGCGCCGCCGACTTCGGGGGGACCTGGTACTGGAACCGGTACCCGGGAGCGCAGTGCGACGTCGAGTCCTACGTCTACCTCCCGTTGTTGGAGGAGACCGGCCGGTTGCCCAGCGAGAAGTACTGCGGTGGCGAGGAGATCCTCGAGCACGCCCGGGCGATCGGTCGGCGGTTCGACCTGTACCGCGACGCCTGCTTCCAGACGGAGGTCACGGAGCTGCGCTGGGACGAGGAGGAACGGCGGTGGACGGTGCTGACCGACCGGGACGACGTGGTTCGGGCCCGGTACGTGGCGGTGGCGACCGGACCGTTCCGCGAGCTCCGGCTCCCCTCGATCCCGGGCCTGTCCACGTTCCGGGGTCGGGTGTTCCACACCGCCCGGTGGGACTACGCCTACACCGGCGGTGGGCCGTCCACGGCGATGACCCGGCTGGCTGACAAGCGGGTCGCGGTGGTGGGAACGGGTGCCACCGGCATCCAGTGCATCCCCCCGTTGGGGCGGGACGCCGGTCACCTGTACGTGTTCCAGCGGACGCCGGCGGCGGTCGACAGCCGGGGGAACCGTCCCACCTCCCCGGAGTGGGCGGGCGCGCTGGCCCTCGGTTGGCAGCGTCGCCGGCAGGAGAACTTCACCGCCGTGGTGTGCGGCGTGGACCAGGACGAGGACCTGGTGGCCGATGGGTGGACGGAGCTGTTCCGGTCGTTGCGGGTGCCCCTCCCCGGATTGGCCCCCCACGGCTCGGAACCCGAGGGGGACGCGGCGGAGCGCATGGAACTGGAGGACTTCCGGCGGATGAACCACCTCCGGTCCCGGGTGGAACGCTGTGTCCGCGACCCGGAGACGGCCGAGGCCCTGAAACCCTGGTACCGGCAGTTCTGCAAGCGACCCGGTTTCAGCGATGACTACCTGGCCACCTTCAACCGTCCGACGGTCACCCTGGTGGACACCCGGGGGCGGGGCGTGGAACGGGCGACGGAGCACGGCCTCGTCAGCGGCGGCGTCGAGTACGCCGTGGACTGCGTCGTGCTGGCGACCGGGTTCAGCGAGGGCACGCCCTACGAACCGGGTTTCGGCGGTTGGATCCGAGGTCGACACGGCGTGCGGTTGTCCGAGCACTGGCGGAACGGTGTGCGCACCCTGCACGGCCTCTACAGCCACGGCTTCCCGAACTGCTTCCTCCTCGGCCCCTCCCAGAACGGCATGTCGATCAACTTCTCGCACAGCCTGGACGAGCAGGCCCGGCACCTGGCCGCCGTGATCGACGCCGCCGAGCGGAGCGGGGCGTGGTACGTCGAACCCACGGCGGAGGCGGAGGCGGCCTGGGTGGAGGAGGTGCGCCGTTCCGGTTCGATGGACCAGGAGTACCTGCTGGCCTGCACCCCCGGCTCCTACAACGGGGAGGGCCGGCCCGTCGACCGCCCCGACACCTACGGCGGGCACGCCGTCCAGTTCCACGGGGTGATGCGGCGGTGGCGGTTCACGGGCGGGATGACCGACGTGCTCCGGGCCCCGGTCCGCGCGGTACCCGCGCCTCGCCACGACTGACGGTGCCGACGGGAGAGGCGAGGCCCTCCCCGCCTCCTGGTGGCGACCCGACCGGTGCGCCCGCCGGCACCGGCGGGGAGGCGGTGGCCACCGCGCGACGGTAGGCGGTGGGGCTGCACCCGCGGAGCCTGGTGAACGCGACGCTGAGCGCGAAGGCGTCCGCGTAGCCGACCCGGCGGGCGATGGTCGCCACCGTCGACTCCGTCTCCCGCAGCAGGTCCGCCGCCAGGCACACCCGCCACTCCGCGAGGTACCTCATCGGTGGTTCTCCCACGCCGGCGGTGAACCGGCGGGCGAACGCGGCCCGGGAGAGGCCGCAGGCGTGGGCGAGCGTGGCGACCGTCCATGGGGCGGCCGGGTTCTCGTGCAGCAGCCGCAGCACGCGGCCGACCACGGGGTCGGCGGCCGCCCGGTACCAGTGCGGGGCCTGGTCGGGGTGGGAGTCGAACCAGGCGCGGAGCGTCGAGACGAGCAGCAGGTCCAGGAGGCGGTCGAGCACCACCTGGTGCCCGGGCAGGGTAGTGACGATCTCCTCGGAGACCAGGTCGAGCACCGGGCAGTGGCGGTCCTCGTCGCGGGTGACGAGCACGGGGGGGCAGCGCGCGCAGCAGTCGGTCGCTGACCCCGGTGCGCCCGTCGTAGACCCCGGTGAGCAGCTGGGTGGAGCCGCCGGGGTCGACCGAGCAGGTTCGGGTGGCGGCCGGGGCGTCGGTGTCGAACGGCGTGCCATCCGCCCACCGGCATTCGACGTCGCCGACCACCACCAGGCGCGGTGGGGTGTCCGGTGGGTCGGACACGGTGTACGAGGCGGGGCCGGTGAGGACGGCGATGTCGCCCGGCGCCAGCGGGATCGGTGCCCCGCCGACCGGGGTGATCCACCCCGACCCGTCCAGCAGGGTCACCAGGGACAGCGGAGCCTCGGTGTCGAAACGCACCGACCACGGCGGGTCCAGCACCGCGCGGGCCAGCAGGGCACCGTGCGCCCGCACCGAGGACAGCAGTTCCGCGAGGATGTCCACCCGCACCAGAGTAGACGCTCAGGCATCGGCTGGGACCAGATGACCGATGGACGTCCTGTCGCATGGGTGAGGGGCGGAGAGCGAGTGCGTGCCCGCGTCGAATGCGGGCACGCCGCACGCGTGTTCCTGGGGAGCCGCGCGGACGGCGGACCGGGCCGGGCCAGCAGCGCCCCCTCGACCGGACGGGCCGGGCTGGCTCGGGACAGGTCCAGGGCGGGGACACCGCGTCGGGCGTGGCCGGCGGGGTGGGCGCCCCGAGGAGGGAGGGCCGCTGGCTTCGGCCGACGTGTTCCACCCCCGGTCGCCCGTGCCCGCGATGCCCACGGCTCCGGCGGCGGGAGAGACGGCTCCTCACCCGTCGAGCAGTCGCAGCGCGGTGAGGGCCAGCCTGGCCCGCAGCACTCCGGTGGGCTCGGTGAGATCAACGCCCAGGATGCCGCCGATCTGGTCGAGCCGGCGGGCGACGCTGCTGTGGTGCAGGTGGAGGTGGTGGGCCGCGCGACGGAGAGAACCGCTGGCGCAGTAGGCCTCCAGCGTCTCCAGATCCTCGGGACGGGCCGCCAACCGGGCGACCGCCGCCACGTCGACGTTGTCCCGCAGGGCCTCGTCGGGAAGCTGGGCGAGCAGTGCCAACGCCCCCAGGTCGTCGTGGTGGACGACGGGGTGAGCGTGAGTGGTGTAGCGGAGGGCGGTGCGCGCCCACCGCCAGGACTGGTCGAGGTTCGCGGCGGCGGCGATGCCCGCGCGGACACCCGCCGGGAACCGGGCGCGGTCCACGGTCGTGGCCAGGAGGACGCCCACGTCACCGAGCGTCGCCGCGCGCACCAGCCGGCCCGGGCATAC
This sequence comes from Actinoalloteichus caeruleus, assembly GCF_049311605.1. Lineage (NCBI taxonomy): Bacteria > Bacillati > Actinomycetota > Actinomycetes > Pseudonocardiales > Pseudonocardiaceae > Actinoalloteichus > Actinoalloteichus caeruleus. The sequence continues at coordinate 2,397,469 of NZ_CP186005.1, read as the reverse complement.
GAGCGCGCTGATCTGGTCGAGCGGCAGTGACGACCTGACGGCGATCACGTGAATCGGCGGGGCGCCACCGAACCCCATGAGCCGCAACGCCCTGGCCCTGCCCGCCTCATCGCAGCCGGAGCTGATCGCGAGCTCGACGAGGGCGGGGTCGGCCATCGTCGTCCTGGCTGGCTCGTACCGCTCGACGACGGCCGACACCGCGATCGCGAACCGCTCCAGCAGGGCGTCGTCCAGTGGGCCGGGAGCGCCGGTCCGTTCCAACCACACCACTCCGATCTCCTCGTCATCGAGGGTGATCGGCACCGTGGTGGACGCCGGTGTCGGGTCGGAGGCCGACCGGCCGTCGGGGGCGACGCGAACCGTCCGACCCGTGCCGTGCAGCCGGATGCCCGCCACGCATTCGGCCAGGCCGGCCGAGGCCCGCGCGAGCGCGGGCAGGTCGACCCTCCGGCGGATCAGCGTGTCGTAGAACATCACGATCCGGATCGCGCCCTCAGCCCGGGAGTCCAGTCGCGACAGCCGTTCGGCCAGTGCCTCCATGCCGGAAGGGTAGCGACGATCGTCGCGTGATCGGCGAGGATGCGCGACGGTCGGCGGGTGATCGTGACGGCGTCGATCCCGAGAATGGTCGCCGTGAACCCGGAACTGGAAGCATTCATCCCGCTCCTCCCGCGCCTCGACGTCACCGATGTGGCCGCCGCGCGCAGGACCTACGCCGAGCTGGCCGCCGCGAAACCGGCGGCGGACACCAGCCGCATGGTCATCGAGGACCTGACCGTGCCCGGTGACCCGGGGGTGCCGGTGCGGATCTACCGACCGCACCAGGCCCAGGGTGTCGTCCTCTGGCTGCACGGCGGCGGCTGGATGATGGGCGGCCTGGACTCCGACCAGCCTTTCGCGAGTCGGCTCGCGGAGGGCTCCGGTGCGGTGGTGATCTCGGTGGACTACCGGCTCGCTCCCGAGCACCCCTTCCCCGCCGCCCTCGACGACGTCCACACCGTGCTGACCTGGGCGGCCGAGCATGCCGCCGAGCGGGGCTTCGACGCGGACCGCATCGCGGTCGGCGGGCACAGCGCCGGCGGGAACCTCGCCGCGGGGGTCGCGTTGCGGGCGCGGGACGAGCAGGGGCCGCCGATCCGCCTCCAACTGCTCAACGAGGCCGCCCTCGATGACCGGCAGCTGACGTGGTCGCAGCGGAACTTCACCGACACTCCGTGGGCGACCCGGGACTCCGTGGGGCGCCAGTGGCGGCACTACCTGGGGACCTCGGTCCCCTCCCCCTACTTCGCCCCGGCGCGGGCCACCGACCTGTCCGGGCTGCCTCCCGCCCACATCACGGCCGCCGAGTTCTGCCCCAACCGTGACGAGGACATCGACTACGCGACGCGGCTCCTGCGGGCGAACGTCCCGGTCGAGCTGCACCAGTGGCCTGGCACCTTCCACGGCTCGCAGGCGATCCTGTCGGCCGAGATCTCGCAGCGGCAGATCGCCGAGATCTGCGGGGCCCTGCGTCGCGCCCTGACCGCATGAACGGCTCGTGCCGCACCCGACCGTCGCCGCTCCCCCACGCGCCCGCCGGTCAGCAACGGGTGAACACCGAGGTGGCAGGGCCACCGTCGGCCCTGGGGGTCGCGCCGGCCGTCAGCGTCGGAGCGGGGATCGCCGCCGAGCACCGGGCCGGCGATCGGTGCGGGTGTCATCGCGCTGATCGCGACGCCGCGGCGGAGGACACCGTGGACGTCCGGGACCGGTGCGCCACCCGAGGTTCCCGGCGGGGACGGCATCGGCCGGCCGGGGAGACCCGAACCGACCAGCCCAGGCGGTCATCCTCGTCCGCGCCGCCGCCGTCGCCGCGCGGGGTCCTGCCCGGGCACGGCGGCGGCCAGCTCCGACGTGTGACCGGGGCGACCGCGCGCCTCCGGCCACCCAGGTCCCGGCCCTGGCTGGCGCTGGGAGGACCCCGTGGGGAGGTGCTCGATGACCCGCGCTGATACCGACGGAACGCGCGTCCAACCGGCCCCGCCCTCGGGTTCCGAACCGGACGGGCGGGGCGTCGCACGGCTGTTGCGCCCCCACCTCGGAGGTTTCGCGGCCGTCGCCGTCCTGCGTGCCGTCGGGGACGTGGCCGGTCTGGTGCCGCTGCTGGCGGTCGTGGAGCTGGGTCGCGTCCTGCTGTCTCCCGGCCCCGCCGATCCCGGCCACCTGCGGCTCGTCGTGCTCGTGGGCGCGGTCGGCCTGTTCGTCCGGCTGGTGTTCACGGCCATGTCCTCCGGGATCGGGCACGTGCTCGACGACCAGGTCCAGCTGTCGTTCCGCCGCCGGTTGGCGGCGTGGTTGGGGCGGGTACCGCTCGGGTGGTTGGCGCGGCGCCGGACTGGCGAGCTGGCGAAGGTGGTGGGTGAGGACGTCAGCGCGGTGCACCCGGCCATCGCGCACACACCCGGCGAGCTCGCCTCCGCGTTCGTCGTGCCGCTGGTGTCGCTGGTCTACCTGGTCACCATCGACTGGCGGCTCACGTTGATCACCTTGCTGCCGGTGGTACTGGCGCTGGCGGTGGTCCCCCTGATGATGACGCCGACCCGGCTGCGGGAGCAGGCGGAGTTCGACGGGGCGATGGGGCGGCTGTCGAATTCGGTCGTCGAGTTCGTCCAGGGCATCGCGGTGGTCCGGACGTTCGGAGGGGCCGGTGGCGCCCACCGCCGGTTCGTCTCGTCCGTCGACGACTTCGTCGGGACGTTCGGGCGGTGGGTGCGCGGGATGTCCCGGCCCGCCGCGGGCATGGGGCTGGCACTGTCCCCGCCCTTCGTGTTGCTGGTCGTGCTGACGGGCGGTGCCGTCCTGATCGCGGACGGCAGCCTGGCCCCGGCCGACCTGCTGCCCTTCACACTACTGGGCCTGGGCCTGACCGCTCCGGTGGCGGCCCTCGGCCACGGACTGGACGACCTGCGGGCCGCCGGTCGGGCGGTCGGGCGCATCCGGGACGTGCTCGCCGTGGAACCGCTCCCGGAGCCCGCCGACCCGCTCGTTCCCCCCGGGCACCGGGTGGAGTTCCACGACGTCCGGTTCGGCTACGAAGCCGACCACGAGGTGCTGCGCGGAGTCGACCTGGCACTCGAGCCAGGAACGGTCACCGCGCTCGTGGGACCGTCGGGGAGCGGGAAGTCCACGCTGGTCCAGCTGTTGCCGAGGTTCCACGACCCCGGTCACGGCCGCATCACCCTCGGCGGTGTCGACCTGCGCGACATCGATGGCCGGGAGCTCCACCGACGGATCTCCTTCGTCTTCCAGGACGTCCGGCTGCTGCGCGCGTCGGTCGCGGACAACATCGCGTTGGCGGTGCCGCACGCGCACCGTGACGACGTGGTGCGCGCCGCCCAGCTGGCGAACATCCACGACCGAGTGCTGCGCCTGCCCAGGGGGTACGACACGGTGCTGGGCGAGGAGACCGAGCTGTCGGGCGGTGAGGCGCAGCGGATCTCGATCGCCCGGGCGCTGCTCGCCGACACTCCCGTCCTGGTGCTCGACGAGGCCACGGCGTTCGCCGACCCCGCGACCACCCTGGCGGTTCGCCGGACCCTGGAAGCGGTCGCGAAGGACCGGACCGTGCTGGTCATCGCACACCGCCTGGAGACGGTGGAGGGCGCGGACGCCGTGGTTCTGCTGGAGGACGGGGTGATCGTCGAACGTGGCCGCCCTGCCGAGCTGCTCGCCAGGAACGGGCGGTTCGCCGAGTTCTGGCGATTCCACCGGTCGGCGACGGGCGAAGGAGACGAGTTCCGGTGATACGACTGCTGCTGCGGGTGTTGGGCCAGGAGTACGCCCGGCCGGTGCGGCGCACCGTCGCCCTGATGACGGCCGCCGCGATCGCGGAAGGGCTGTCCTACGCGTTGGTGCTGCCCGTGTTGCGGGCGTTGCTCGGGGGCCAACCCGCCGAGGCCTGGCCGTGGCTGGGCGCGTTCGGCGCGGCGGTCGCCGCGCACGGCGTGCTGCGCTACCGGGCCGACCTGGCGGGGTTCCGCGCTGGAACCCTGCTGCTCGACGGCATGTACCGGCGGTTCGGGGGCCACCTGGCCCGCCTGCCCGTCGGCTGGTTCGACGCGGCCCGGGTCGGGGAGGTCTCCGTCCTGGCCGGTCCGGGCATCTTCTCCGCGATGGGCGTTACCGCGCACCTGTTGTCGCCGTTCATCTCCGCCTGGGTCACCCCGCTGACGGTCATCGTCGTGATGCTGTCCGTTCACTGGCAACTGGGGCTGGCCGCGGTGGTCGCCGCGCCGGTCGTCGTGGCGATCCACCGCTGGGCCGGTCGGGCGTTGACCGCCGCCGACGCGGACCGCGCCAGCCGCGACCACGAAGCCACCAGCCGGGTGATCGAGTACCTCCAGGCCCAGCCGGTGCTGCGCGCCGGGGGCCGCACCGCCGACCGGTTCCAACTGCTCGACGACGCGCTGCGCGCTGTCCGGCGGGCGTCCCGACGGACCACCCTGTCGGTGTTGCCGGCCACGATCGGTCTTTCCCTCACCGTGCAGGCGTTGTTCACCGGGCTGTTGGCGCTCAGCGTCCACCTCGTGCTCGGCGGCGGCACCGGTGTGGCCGAGGTGCTGACCATCCTGGTGTTGGCCGCCCGTTGCGTGGACCCGCTGCTGTCGCTCGCGGAGTCCGGGGGCAAACTCCGGGCCGCCCGATCCGAGTTGGCCAGGTTGGACACGGTGCTGCGCACCGAGCCGCTCCCGGAACCTCGGGAACCGGTGGAACCCGAACGTCACGACCTGGAGTTCACGTCCGTCTCCTTCCGGTACGGCGACCGGGACGTGCTCGACGACCTGTCGCTGTCGGTGCCGGAGGGGCGGAGGATCGCCGTCGTCGGGCCCTCGGGCGCGGGCAAGAGCACGCTGCTCCGGTTGATCGCGCGGTTCCACGACGTGCGGGCGGGTTCGGTGCGGGTCGGGGGTGTGGATGTGCGTGCGATGAGCACCGAGGTGCTGCTCTCGCGGATCGCCCTCGTCTCCCAGGACGTCCACCTCGTCGACGGCACGATCGAGGAGAACGTCCGGCTGGGCCGTCCGGGTGCCCGGGACGCCGAGGTGCGGGAGGCGGCGGCCGCCGCGCGACTGGACGAGGTGGTCGAACGCCTGCCTGACGGGTGGGCGACACGGGTGGGGGAGGGTGGCGCCCGGCTCTCCGGCGGTGAACGCCAGCGGGTCGCGATCGCGCGCGCGTTGGTGAGGGACGCGCCGATCGTGCTGTTGGACGAGGTGACCTCGGCCCTGGACCCGGTGAACGAGGCCGCCGTGCACGAGGGGATCGAGCGGTTGGTGGTCGGCCGGACGGTGATCATGGTGGCCCACCGACCGCGCACGGTGTGGCGTGCCGACCGGGTGGTCCTCCTCGACGGCGGTCGGGTGGTGGCGGAGGGCGATCACGACGAGCTGTTGCGCCGAGGAGGCCGCTACGCGCAGTTCTGGGGTGCGGTCAGGAGCCCCGTTCCGGGCGGGTGAACCACGGAGTCCACGCTGCCGCGCCGTCGAGCGCATACGGGAGGATCAGCCGGGGGCCGGTCAGCGGGGCCGCCGAGGACAGCAGTTCCCGCGAGGATGCCCACCCGCACCAGAGTGGGCGCTCAGCCATCGGTTCGAGCTGGGTGACCACTCCCCCTCTCCGTCGAGGGGGTTGGCTGGAGGTCGTGGGCGTCGCTCCGATTCTCGTCACCGGTGCCACCGGCAGGACCGACCGCCGGGTGGAACGCCCTGCTGGGGGATGCTGGTGTGCCGGTGCCGGTGCCGGTGCCGGTGCCGGTGCCGGCCGGCCGCCCGTTCCCGGTCCCGTGCGCTTCGACTGGTGGGACCAGGGCACCTGGGACCCGGTGCTGACCGGGGCGGCTGCGGTCTACCTCGTCCCGTGGGACGGCGCCGCGCTGACGCGGGAGTTCGTGGAGCGGGGCCGGCGCGCTCGGTGTCCGGCGCGTCGTCCTGCTGTCCGGGAGTGGGTGGACGTCCCGGGGCACCTCAGCGACGGGAACGGCGAGGGCGACACCCACGTCCACGGGGAGCGCGGCCTGGGACAGCGGTCTGGAGTGGACGACCCCGCGGCCCCGGCTGGTTCACGCACCGTGGACCACCGTCGCGCCAGTTCCGAACACCCACCCCCGCTGCCAGCCCCGCTCCTGGGAGGTCGGATCGCCCCGGAGGACGGTCGGCGGCGCCTGTGCCCTGTTCCGGTCCGGGCGGTCGCCGTCGCCGGGTCGGTGGCGACGGCGGTGGCGGCGGCGCACGACTGCGAGCTGGGCACCGTCCGACGACCTCGGGCGGGGACGGGGTGTCACCGGGTCGAATCGGCCGTGGTCCCGGTGGGGAACTCCTCGGCGCCGATGACCTGGAGCAGTTCCAGCCGTCTGCGGGTGTCGGCGTCAGCCGGGGTGAGGACGAGCAGGAGTTGCTCCTGGTCCGGGGTGACCAGGGTTTCGCAGTCCATCACCAGGCGGCCGACCCGGGGGTGGAGCAGGGTCTTGCGGTCGGCGCGCCGGACGGCCACGGCATGTTCCGCCCAGCGCCGGCGGAAGTCCTCACTCGCCGCCCGCAACCGGTGGACGAGCCCGGTGACCACGGGGTCACCGGTCCGCCGGCCGGCGGTCGCGCGGAGGTCGGCCACGAGCTGGCGGGCCTGGTGCTCCCGTTCCTCGGGCGGGTACTGGTCGCGCGTACCGGGGTCGGTGAACCAGCGGTGGACGAGGTAGCGCCGGTCACCGGTGAAGCCGGTGAGGTCCCCGTGCAGGTGCACCGAGGCGCGGTTCTGGGCCAGCACCTCCCCCAGGTCGGAGGCGACCAGTGCCGCGGTCTCCCCCACCAGGTCGAGCATGCGCACCAGCCCGGCCCTGGCCAGCCGCGCCACCTCCTCCGCCGGAGGGGGGCGGTGGCCGGCCAGGTGGAACAGGTAGGCCCGTTCGTCGTTGGACAGCCGCAACGCCCGGGACAGCGCCCCCAGGAGCTGGACCGAGGGTTGGCTGCTGCGGCCCTGCTCCAGGCGCACGACGTAGTCCACCGACATGCCGGCGAGCAGGGCGACCTCCTCCCGCCGCAGGCCGCTGGTCCGCCGGCGGCCGCCCTCGACGATGCCCACCTCGGCGGGGCGGATCGCCGCCCGGCGGCGGCGCAGGAAGTCGGCCAGTTCCTCGCGGTCCATGGGTCCATGCTGCCCCGAGCCGCCTCCCCCATCCAGGGAGCGCCACTCCCACGATCGACGCTCCTCTCCCCTCCGCCCGGACCGGCCCGCAGGCTGGGGAGAACGACGACTTAGGAGATCGTGATGCGGACACGAACGCTGGGCACCACCGGCCCCACCGTCTCAGCCATGGGGCTGGGCGCGATGGGCCTGTCAGGTGCCTACGGGGCCACCGACCGGTCGGAGGCCATCGCCACCGTGCGCGCCGCCCTGGAGGCGGGTACCACGCTGATCGACACCGGTGACTTCTACGCGATGGGGCACAACGAACTGCTCCTCGCCGAGGCCCTGCGCGGCCGGGACCGGGACGGCTACCAGCTCAGCGTGAAGTTCGGGGGGTTGAGCGGCCCCGGCATGTCGTTCACCGGTGTGGACTGCCGGCCCGAGTCCGTGAAGAACTTCCTGGCCTACTCCTTGACGCGGCTGGGCACCGAGTACGTCGACATCTACCGCCCCGCCCGCCTCGACCCCACCGTCCCGATCGAGGAGACGGTGGGCGCGATCAAGGACATGGTCGACGCCGGGTACGTGCGGCACATCGGGCTCTCGGAGGTCGACGCGGCCACGATCCGCCGGGCACACGCGGTCCACCCGATCGCCGACCTGCAGATCGAGTACTCACTGGTCTCCCGCGCGGTCGAGGCGGAGGTGCTGCCGACGTTGCGTGAGCTCGGCATCGGGATGACGCCCTACGGGGTGTTGAGCCGAGGGCTGCTCTCGGGGCACTGGGCGGCCGCGCCGGTCACCGCACCCGGTGACATGCGGGCACTCCTCCCCCGGTTCTCGGCGGAACACGTGGAGCACAACCTCGCCCTCGCCGAGGCGCTCCGCCGGGTCGCCGAGGCCAAGGGCCGCACCGTCGCGCAACTGGCCATCGCCTGGGTGGCGGCCCAGGGCTCGGACATCGTGCCGCTCGTCGGTGCCCGTACCCGCGGGCGGCTGGGCGAGGCGCTGCCCGCCTTCGACATCGATCTCACCCCGGAGGACCTCGCCGCGATCGAGGAGGCCGTGCCACCGGGAGCCGCCCGAGGGGACCGGTACCCGACCCCGATGATGTCCGGCCTCGGCGTCGGCAACTGAACTCCGAGGACCGCACGTCGTGGCCGTGGGCGGGACCGCCTCCCGTGGGTGGTGTCCCGAACGCCGGACGCGCCACCCGGTGAGTCGCGACCGGCTCCTCCTCCGTCCGGCCGTGAGTGGCGGAGCTCCGCCGCTCACGGCCGGTCCGACCCGGTCCGTGGGGCGGTCACGCACCACGCGGTGTCGGCGAAGCCTCGTGGCCTCACCGGAGTACGCCTCCGCCCGAGGGATGTGGCCGGAACTTCTGGTCCTGGTCCTCGTCCGGACCCGGGGCTCGCACGCTCGGGACGCTCGGGACGCTCGGGACGCTCGGGACGCTCGGACACGGGAAAGGTCCTCGACGGTGAACGCCAGTCGGCCGCCTGTCCCGATGAACGCCCGAGGAACGGCGCGTCGAACCGTGGGGCGTCCCGGGGGAGAACACCTTCGCCCCCGGGGCCGAGCGCGGCGCACCAGGACAGGACCACATTCGTCGAACCGGATTACCTCACCGGTGATGCCGTACCAACTGATTCCGCATTCCGCGATTCCCCGTTCCGCGAAGGCGGCGGAACCGACCATGTGCTGAAACGCCATCGCCGCTTTTCCGACAACCGGACAGCGCGGGCACCGAGGCGGGCTCGGTGACGCGGGTCGGCCAGGGGCCCGTCGCGGTAGGCGTCCTGGGTCCCGCCCCCCGAGGAGGGGAATCGACAGCGTGGCAGGCGGTGTTCGCTCCCGTCCAGGCTGTCGGGACCACCGTTCGTCGGCCACGCGGCCGGTGCCCTTCCCGTCCGGCCCCGAGGGTGCCCGGCCTGTCCGGCGCGGCGGACCACCCCCTGCTCCTCCCCTGGAATCAGGGGCATTCGACCGCCAACTGAGCGGAATCCCGGTCCGCTAGGATGGACGCGCTCCAATCGCGCCCAGCCCGATTTGACGCCGGATTTCCAGGAATTGACCGCCACGACCCCTTTGGTGGCCAGATGACCCACGAGCGCAGCGAGAATTCCGCACCGCCGGTGGTCGGAGGGCGATTACCCGCGTTGGAGGTTCGGGGCCTGCGAAAGGCGTTCGGGGACGTCGACGCCGTGACGCGGGTGGACCTGACGGTGCCGAGTGGCTCCTTCTTCGGTCTGGTCGGCCCCAACGGAGCGGGCAAGACCACCTCCCTGTCCATGGCGGTCGGGCTCCTGCGCCCCGACGCCGGGACGGCACGGGTGTTCGGCGTCGATGTCTGGGCCGACCCGGTGCGTGCCAAGGCGATGCTCGGCGTGTTACCGGACGGCCTGGCGATGCCCGAGCGACTGACCGGTCGGGAGTTGCTCACCTACCTGGGACTGCTGCACGGCCTCGAGGCCGGCGCGGTCGCCGAGCGCGCCGACGAGCTGCTGACGGTGATGGAGCTGGACGGCGCCGAGCGGACGCTGGTCGGCAACTACTCCGCCGGCATGCGCAAGAAGATCGGCCTGGCCACCGCACTGCTGCACGGTCCCCGCCTGCTGGTCCTGGACGAACCGTTCGAGGCCGTGGACCCGGTCTCGTCGATGACGATCAAATCGATCCTCCAGCAGTTCGTCAGCCGGGGCGGCTCCGTGGTGGTCTCCAGCCACTCCATGCTGCTCGTCGAGATGCTCTGCGACCAGGTGGCGGTGATCGCCTCGGGCAGAACGGTCGCCGAGGGCACCCTCGACGAGGTGCGCGGCGGCGCCAGCCTCGAGGACACCTTCGTCCGCCTCGTCGGCGCGTCGACCCCGGGCGAGAAGGGGCTCTCGTGGTTGGGGTCCTGATCCGGATGAAGCTCGCGATGCTCCGGAACTCGATGACCGGAGGGCACGCGGCGGAGATGGCCCTGGGGGCCGTGCTCGGCGTGCTGACCGCGGCGGGCACGATCGTCGTGGCGGTGAACGACGCGGCCATCTCGGCCGACGTGCTCGCGGTGGTGTTCGCCGGGTGGACGCTCGGGTGGGTCCTCGGCCCGCTGTTCGCCGGCGGTGAGAGGAACGACCTGCGCCCCGAGCACCTCACCCGCGTCCCGATGTCGTCGCGGACGATGGCCAACGGCCTGTTCGGCATGTCGTTGTTCGGTATCGGACCGGCGGTCACGCTGCTCGCGTTCCTCGCCCTCGTCGTGTTCGCCGTCCGGCTCGGAATCGGGCCGACGCTGGTCGCGTTGGTGGCCGTGCCCGCGACGCTCGCGACGCTGGTGCTCCTCTCCCGGATCACGATCGCGCTGGTCGGCGAGACGATGCGCTCCCGGGTCGGCGCCGCGTTGGTCGCCGTGCCGTGGGCGGTGATCGTGGCGTGCGCCTCGAACATCGGCGTCCTGCTGGTCGTGCTCGGCCAGTCAGAGATGCTGCGCGGGGACTGGCCGGCCTGGTTGCCGATCACCCTGCGGGTGCTGCCCTCCGGCTGGGGAGTCGCGGCCGTCGAGGCCGCGGGACGTTCCGACTGGCTGGTGGCCGGCGGACTGCTCGTCGCACTCGTCGCACTCGTCCTCGGCCTGCTGGCGTTGTGGTCGAGGCTGCTGCACCGCCGGGTGACGGGCGCGCTCGGCACGCCGGCGGTTCGCCCGAAGGTGTCCTCCCGGACCCTGGTCGGCCGGTTGCCGTCGACCAGGCTCGGCGCCGTCATCGGCAAGGAGCTGCGGACGTGGCCCCGGGACATGCTGCGCACGTACTTCTGGTTCTTCGCCCTGTGGTTCGCCATCACGTACTCCGCGCTGCCACTGTTGGCGGGCGTCACGGCCTACCTGCCCTGGGCCGGTGTCGCGCTGGTGATCATCGCCGCCGCGTCGTCGGCGAACCTGTACAGCGCCGACGGCAGCGCGCTGTGGCTGACGCTGATGAACCCGGGCGTCGAGCGGGTGGACGTGCGGGGGCGCCAGCTGGCGTGGCTGCTGGTCACCGTGCCGGTCGCCCTGGCGCTGACCGTGATCGGGATCCTGGTCGACGGGCAGGGCTGGCTGTGGCCGTGGGCGCTCGGCTTCCTCGCCAGCTCCATCGGGACCGGCGCCGGGCTGTTGGCGCTGCTGTCGGTCATGGTGCCCATCCGGATGCCCGACGCCCACCGCCGCAGCGCGAACCCCGCCACCGACAGCGGCAACATCACCGGGCTGGTCTGGATCATGATCGGCGCCTCGGTCGCGGCCGCCCTGCCGGTCGCCGGCGTCGTGCTCCTGGGGACGTTGCGCGACGACCCGCTGCTGCGGTGGTCGGGTGTGCCTCTCGGCCTGCTCATCGGCGGGTTGGCCCTGTGGCTGTTCGGGCGGCTGGCCTACCGCAGGCTCGAGACGAACGGCCCCGAGCTGCTGGAGAAACTGCGGGGCGGGAACCCGAACCTCCGCGCGAAGCCGGGGGAGCCCACGGTCGTCCTGGTCGAGCCGCCGGGCGCGAACGGGATGCGCGTCACGATCGGGCTGTGCCTCGGCGCCGGGTGGATACCGATGGCCTCCGGCGTCATCTCGTTGATCCTGATCGTCGGGGGCGACGCGTCGCGGACCCTGTGGACGTTCGCGACGCGCCTGCCCGAGCCGCTGCCCGTTCCGGTCGCCATCCTGCTGGTCGGGCTGAGCGTGCTCGTCTACGCGACCGGCGCCCGCACCCTGCTGAGACTGCGCAGGCTGCGGCGGGAACCGGCGACGACATCGGCGGCCGCCGTGGCCGCCTGACCCGGACCCGGCCCCTCACCCAGCAGCCGGTAAGCCAGTTCTCGACCGGGCCCTCCGTCGCCGCGCGTTCCCACTGGTCCTCGTGACGTCCTCGCCCGGAGCGGCGACATCCTCGCCGCGCGGTTCGAGGAGGCGCGCCGGTCCCGCTCGTCCGGCGGCACGCCGAGCGGCACGGTCCGGAGGAACAGGTCGGGGCCGGTCAGGGGCAGGTCCTCCAGCGGAGCCGCGGCGATCTGATCAACCCACCGCCACTGCCCACGCCAGGATCGCCGCGCCTCGCGGAGGCGGGCCCGTCCGCCGGGGTCCGGCGGCCGTCCCGGGGCCACCGCTGAGGGGCGACCGCCCCGGGGGCGGGGCGAGGTGCACCGCCGGGTTCCGAGCGGGAGCCGGGCCGGCCCCGGCGCCACTCGGCCGGACGGCCAACCCCCACGCGGAGGGGTCAGTTGAGCAGGCCACGCTCCCGCAGGTCGTCGAACACGGCGCGGCCAGCCTCGGACAGCCGATCCCGGTCCGCCGAGGTCAACCAGGCCAGTTCCTCGATCTCGGCGCGGGGTTCCGGGGTGCCCCGGTGCTCCGCGCGATAGCAGGCCATCCGGACGAGCACGCCCTCGGCCTTCCCGTCGGCACTGGCCTCGACGGTGGCCACGTGTTCCGCCGAGTCAGCCAGCACCTCGACGCCGAGTTCCTCGTCGACCTCCCGCACGAGGGTCTGGACATCGGTCTCCCCGGGGTCCCGCTTGCCGCCCGGCAGGTAGAACAGCTCCTTGCCACGGGACCGGGCGCACAGCACCGCTCCGTCCACGATCTCCAGCCACGCCACCTTGTCGATGACCACCAGCCCACTCCTCCTCGCCTCCGGCGCCGTCACCGACGGCGCTGCCCCAGCATCCCCGGCGCCGTGGTGGCCGCCGCACGGTGGTCCCGGATTCGGGGGCGGGCGGTGCGGCACCCGGCCGTGGTGCTGGTCCGATGGACGGGTCGGGGGTCAGGGGTTCCGGAAGGCCAGCAGGGGGACGAGTTGTTCCTCGGCGGTCAGCGAGCCGTGTTGTCCGACGAAGCCGCTGAGCCGCGACTCGGCCCGTGACCGCGTCAGCCCCAGGGTTCCGCGCGCGGCGACGACGAGGTCCCCGATGCGGGGGCGGAGATGGTCGGCGACGACGGGACCGAACCAGTCGGCCTCGACGGCCTGGTCCCGACGCACGATCCACGCCCGGTCGCCGAGCCGTTCCCGCCACGCGGCCAGCACGTCGGCGGTGGCGCCCGGTTCAGTGTGGAGGTGGCGCACCCGCGCCTCGCCCCCGATCATGCGGACGCCCTCCCGCAACGGTGCCTCGGTGTCGAGGTCCACGCGGTCGTCCTCGCCGATCGAGACCATTCCGTGGTCGGCCGTGACCACCAGCATGCCGTCGGCGGGGAGCCGCCCGGCGACGGCGGCGGCGAGCTGGTCGACGTGCGCGAGCTGGTGGCGCCAGGGATCGCTGCCCGGCCCGTGGAGGTGACCGAGGGCGTCGAGGTCACCGTGGTAGGCGTAGCAGAGCACCCGGCCCCCCGCCTGGAGCGCCGCCACCGCACCGCTCGTCAGGTCGCCGAGGGCGTGGGTGCCGTGGAAGCGCCCGCCGCGCAGGACCGCGCGGGTCAGCCCGCTGCCGTCCTGGTCGCGGTGCGCGACCATGTGCACCGCGACGCCGGCCTCCTCCGCGCGTTCCCACACCGTCCGACGGGGCTGGAACTCCTCGGGGACGACCTGGGAGCGGAGGTCCACCGGGCGGCCGTCGCCATGCCGGTGCCAGCCCAACGCGTTGAGGACGAGGTCGTCCCGACCCACGGCGAGGGAGTACCCCACGATTCCGTGCTCCCCTGGTGGCACGCCGGTTCCGATGGTGGCGATGCTGGTGGCCGTGGTCGCGGGGAAGCCTGCGGCCAACGGGGCGCGACCGGTGGTCAGGGAGGTCAGGAACGGCGCTTCGGTGGGGTGGGCGCGCAGGAGTTCCCAGCCCAGTCCGTCGACGAGCAGGAGGCAGATCTTCGTAGCCTCGGGCAGTCCGAGGTCGTTCGAGGTCCCGGGGAGGCCCAGTCCGGCCAGCAGCGACGGGACGACGTCGGCGAGTGAACCAGCTCGATACCCGGGTACCAGGGGTTCCATGCGACCGACCCTAGTGCCCCTGTCACGGGGCGGGGCGGTCCTCGTTGGCGGGGATGTCCCTCCGCTCTTCCGCCCGCGCGTCGGGCTGGCTGCCGAGGCCCGGTCCTCGGGCTGGCCCGGGGGACCGGGTGACCGGGCTGCCCCGTCAGCCTGCCCGGACGAGCACCGCCCCACCGTTGACGTTGGCGGCGCGGATGTCGCGGGGGCTGGTCGGGTCGTTCGGCAGCTCGACGTCCGCGCGGTCGTGCTCACTGGTCGCGTTGATCGCGTAGGTCTCGTCCGGGGGCAGCGTCACGGTCACCGACGAGTGGCGGGACACGGCGTCCACGGTGTCGGGCGCGGAGGTGAAGCCCAGGCGGACGCTGCCGTTCTCGCTGTGGACGCGCACCGCCGGGGAGCGCAGGCGGGTCCCGGTGATCGCGCCGGCGACACCGGTGACGTCGACCTCGCCCGCGACGTGGGCGAGGTCGACGGTGCCGTTGGTGTTGTGGATCTCCAGGTCGTTCGGGATGTCGGTCGCGCCGATGTGCCCGGCTTCCGCGCGCAGGGTGAGCGTCGTGTCCGGGGGCACGGCGACCTCGAAACTCGCGCCGCAGCCCGGGCTGAACCCCTCGCACCGGGCGTGGAGGATCAGGTCCTCGCCCTCGAGTGCCCAGGTGGCGTTGCCGTCCTCGGCCGCCATGCCGGTTAGCGTCCTGCGCACGGTGACGGTGCCGTCGGAGCCCGGGACGACGCGGAGGTCGAAGTTGCCGGTGTCGATGGTGAGCCGGGGGCCCTCCAGGGGGAAGTCGCGTTCGTCGGAGCGCGGGGGCGTGTCGGTGCCGCAGGCGGCCAGGAGAAGGCTCGATACCACCAGGGCGATCGTGGGCCGGGTCCGGGAACTCCTGGTGGTGCTGGTCATCGGTGGTCGTCATCCTTGTCGTCGGCGGCCTCGGCCGCGTGGGGCGGTGGTCTTGCGGTGCGCGTGGGACACGGCTTCCTCGCCGCGTGCGGGGGTGGACGTCCACCAGCCGGTTCCGTGGCGCCTTGGTGGGCGGACGGCGCCGTCCGAGGCGGGCGCGGTTGATCGCCGGCGCCGGAGGGCGGGCGTCGGGGCGCGGGTGTCCGTCGCCGTCGAGCCAACCAGATCGGGTGCGGGAGGTCAGGGGTGCCAGCTGCCGTTCTCGGGTGGAGCCAGCTGTACGGCTGGAAGGGTGATGGCACTCCGTCCCACGGACCACTCCGGCCTCCCACGGGGAGTTCGACCGGCCTCGGCTCGTGGGGAGTGGCTGTCGGCGGTGGTCACGCCGCCCCGGTGGTCACGTCGCCGGGCGGCTCGCCCGGCGGTGCGCACCGGGTCGCGTGGGTCGGAGGTAGCCCGCTCACCATGCCTCGGGGTGCCGTCGATCCCGACCTCGGCCCGCCGGGTCCTCCCTTCCACCCGGCCGGGCCAGAGGATCCGGCCGACCACCCCTGCCTGATGTGGAGCCCGGGCGGTGCCCTGTGCTGGGGACCGGTGCGGGCACGTGCCCTGCCGTCGCGGGCCGGCGGGTCGGCTGCGGGTGGACGACTCGCCCGAACGGCCGCTCCGGGTCGCGCGGGTGTGCCGGGTTGCGGGGCGACTCGGCCCGGACCGCGACGTCGCGCTCGCGGTGCCCGTCGGTCGCCTCGCCCTCACCGCAGGCGCAGCCGCGCCAGGTGGTGGAACTCGCCCGCCCAGACGTCCTCCAGGGTCCAGGGTGTGCCCGTGGTGAGGGTCCGCAGGTCGTCCGGAGCGAGGAAGACGTAGTCGAACCACTCGGAGGCGAGGTCGGCGTAGCGCACCCGGAGCCGCCACTGGCCGGGCAGCCGCCCGTGCCGGAGGTTCTCCTCCTGGTAGGCGAGTTCGGCGGGAGAGGACAGTCGTGCGGGGTCGAAGCTCGTCCCCAGGATGACCGCCCCAGGGTTGGCCACCCTCGCCAGCTCCGTGAGCAGCGTCGGTGCCCGGTCCCGGCTTTCGAGGAGCCCCAGGCCGTTCCCGGTCAGGATGATCGAATCGAAGCCCCCGGTCAGGTGGCCGAGGTCGGAGAGCCGTCCGACCACGGCGTCCAGGCCGCGCTCGGCGCAGACCTGGACCGCCCCGGCCGAGGCGTCGACACCCAGGACGCGATACCCCCGGTCACGGAGGACGGACAGCACCCGGCCAGCGCCGCAGCCGACGTCCAGCACCGAGCCGCGCACGGCCCGCACCAGTTCCCGGTCGACGTCCTGCCACGCGTCCAGGGGATCGAAGTAGGCGGCCGCCGGCGAGCGGTACCACTGCCCGTCGTCCCGTTCCAGCAGCTCCGTGACCTCCCCGGCGGCGCCGCCCTCGTACCAGCAGTCGCGGACCATGGCGCCGAAGGCGTCACCCACCACGGGGTCAGCCTGTGGTTCTCGTGGCACGCACGACCTCCTCGGATGGGCCCTGGGCGAGTGCTTCGGTGATGCCGACCTGCCAGTCCCGGGGCATCCGGGCCCGGTTCCAGTGGAAGACGACGAGGAAGGCGGCCGCCTCCCGAGGTCCGACGAGGGCACCGGGACGCTCGAGGTGCTCCGCTCGCCAGGCCGCGCACACCCGGCGCACCGCGTCCCGGAAACGGGTGAGGTCCTCGCCGACCTGGGGCCAGGAACGCGGGGAGTTCAGGAAGTCGGAAGCGTTCCACACCTGGTTGATCCTGGCCGACGTCCTCGCCCAGCCGGCCGGTTCCTCCGAGCCGAACGTCCGGCCCGCCTGCCACCGCAACCTGTCCCACACGTCACGGTCCTCGAACTCGGTGATGCCCAGCTCGGCGAGCAGTGTCCGGATCATCGACAGCGAGACGCGCCACAGGGGGCCTGGTGGCTCCTCGTGGCGGAGGTGCCCCAGCCAGAACAACGAGTCGGCGGTGAAGACGCCGTGCACCCACGGCATCGCGGCCGGTCCGCCGAACAGGTGCTGCTCCGGTTCGTACACCGCGTGCCGCAGGCCGCTGATCAGGCCGGTCCGCTCCCAACCGCGCCACACCTCCTCCAGCTTCCCGGCCGTCGCCGCGTGGTGCGCCGGGGGCACGTGGAAGCGCACCCGGATGCCCTGCGCCTTGTGCACGAAGTAGAAGTGCGTGAGGAGCCCCTCGTCCAGGAGCTCGCGCACCAGCGTGTGGAGCTCCCCGTACAGCTCGTGCCGGGGGCGGGACGGTGGGTGCAGGCGGTACTCGAGCCACGTGTGGTGTTCGTCGTGCGCCCGCAGTGCCGGCAACCCGGCTCCGAGGAAGGCGTCGAGCGCGGGGAGGTCGGCGGAGGTGAAGGGAACCGAGCGGGGCGGGGTGTCGTCGAGCTGGGCGGCGAGGGCCCGCAGGAAGTCGGGAAGCGTCCACGTCCTGCCGCCGACGCGCACGGCGTGCCCCGATGGGTGTCCCGTGCCCTCGGCGGACCGGGCCTCCGGGGAACCGTGGGTGTCCATCACATCACCGCCAGGGCGCTGGGCCAGGGCAGTGCCCGCCCTGGCGCGGCGTAGTCGTCCAGGGCGAGGGCGAGGCCCGCCGCGCCGCCGAGGAACCCGGCGGGCTCCCGCCCGGGCCCGATGTGGTCGTGCCCGACGGCGAAGGTCGGTAGCCGATCGCCGTCGACGGCGCGAAGGATGCGTTCGACGACCCGGTCCCTGCACTGGCGGACGAGCTGCCCGTCCGGTCCGTCGGTGAAGTAGCCGAGCAGGTGCAGCGCACCCGCCCAGCCGTGGCACAGGGACCAGTGGTCGATGCGCCAGGCGTCGAGGGGAATCCGGACGACCGAGGCCACGGATTCCTGGGCCAGCAGCAGCCAGTCCTGCCGGCCCAGGGCCCGCCCGGCGAGCTGCACGGCTCGGGAGACCCCCGGGGCGCCGTAGCACCACGAGACCCGGCCACGCGCCGCGTCGGAGCGTCCGGCGTCGAACTCCTCCAGTGAGACGACGTCCGGCCAGTACGGCCCGTACCGGTCGGCTCGCTGGAAGGTGCCCAGCAGGGTGACCAGGGCGCTCATGGCCTCGGCCTGGCCGGGGACGACGACGCCGTCGGCGTGCGCGGTCGCCAGCACGGCCAGCGGGCCGGCGATGCCGTGGGCCAGCCCCAGGTTGAGGTGACCGTACCTGCGCAGGGACTCCTCCATCTCGGGGCGCCAGTTGGGGGGCACCGTCGACCAGTAGCGCGGGACGTGGCGACCGGCGTGCTCGACGGGGTCGACCATCGAGACGAGTGAGATCAGGAGTTCCTCGATCTCCGGGGCGGTGCCCCCGCCGCGCAGCAGCAGGTACCGGGCGAAGCCCGTCAGGCCGTCGAGGACGTCGAACCGCGCCATGGTGTCGAGCGGTGTCGTCCGCACCAGGTGGCGGAGCCGGCGAACCCGTTCGATCACCAGGGCGTCGATCGTCGCCAGGGACGTTGCGTAGCCCCCGCCGGCCCGCCGTGCGAGGTCCAGTGCGAAGCCCAGGCCGGCGACCTCGTAGTGCAGCCCGTGGGCCAGGTCCTGGCGGCCGGCCAGGCCCGCGCTGGCCATGCCCAGGTAGCGGTGGGCGACCAGCCGCTCCGCCGGATCCCTCGACACGCGGTCGCTGAACAGGACGGAGATGCCGGCGTAGCCGCTGGCCAGCGACAGGGTCTGCCAGGGTTCCCTGCTTCCGTCCTCGGCTTCCACCTCCAGGTTCCGCGCGTCCCGCAGCACGTCCGCGATGCGCTCCGCGAGCGCGGACGCCTGGGGGGCGAGTCGAGGGGCGGGCGGGGAGTGCGAGGAGGTCACGGTGTGCGTCATCCCGCGTCCCTTCCCTCGGCGGACGTCCGGGTCCGCGCGCGGTGCCGGAGCTGGCCTCGGCGGGCCCGGGCGGCGTGGCCCAGGAGGCGCACGCTCGCCCCCTCCGTCGCCGGGTCGATGCCGTACAGGCGGTTGTGGTGCATGTGCAGCAGGCTTCCCACCGCCATGTCCTGCCAGCCGCGTCCGTCCTCGTTCCCGATGCCGGGCAGGAGGATCTCCCCCAGCCGCCGCACGGCCGCGCCGCTGGTGTGGAGGGCCCAGTGGCGGTCGGGGGGCAGCGAGCCGGTGATGAGGGCCCGGGCCCGGTCGGGGTCCAGCAGTCGGAGAGCGGCCTCGATCTCCCGCCGGGGTGGTGCCGCCCCCTCCGGAGTGGGCAGCGCGTCCACCCAGTCGAGCCAGTCCCAGCTGCCCAGTGCGGTGAGCAGGTGGACGTACCCGGCCAGCAGTAGGTGGCTCCTGTCCGGGGTCTCCCCCTTCTGCCCGTGGGCGGCCAGCAGGCCGGTGGCCAGGACGCTGTCCGCCCAGAACCACTCCTCGGCGGCGCGCAGCCCGGCCGCGCCCCCGTACCGGGCGGCCTCCGGCTCGTACGAGCGGATCCTGAGGTCCCTGATCAGGCCGGATTCCCGCGACTCCGCGCCGAAGCGCAGGAGCCGGGCCCACACCTCGGGGGCGAGCGTGTCGTCCGGGCCGTGCAGGCGGAGCCTGATGTGGTCCCACGTCTCTCGGTACCGCATGAAGAACCAGCGGTCGAGGTGGTTCTCGACGTCGGCGACCAGCCGGGGGAGGTGCCGGGTGATCAGCTCCTCGTGCACCTCGGGGACCGCCTGGATCTCGACGAACGCCCATTCCCCGCCCGGGTGGTGGGTGACGCGGTCCTCGGTGTTGGCCAGCCGTCGCGGGTCCAGGTCCGGGTGGGGGTCTCGGGTGTCCGGCTGAGCGAGGCGCCGCAGGGAGACGACCACCTCGTTGTTGTGGCCGCCCAGCAGTCCGTTGCCGTCCGCCGCCTCCCTCGGGGGCTCGGTGACGGTCAGCTCGCCTCTCGTGATCTCCCGCCGCAGGATCTCCCGTTGGAAGGGGCTGGACAGGTCGAGCTCGTAGACCTGGTCCCGCCGGCCGATGTGGACGCGGTCGGGGATCCGCAGGTCGTCCCGCCACCGGGTGACCGCCTCGGTCCACCCGGTGGCGCGTGCCGCGCCGTGCCGCATCCGGGTGCTCGGCCGCCAGGTCAGGGGGGAGACGACGACCCGGCCGAGCCGGACGCGGGGCAGGCACGGCAACGTCGAGAAGGGACCCCAGTCCCACGGTTGCCAGACCCTGCCCTCGCCGCAGAAGGGGAGTTCGGCCAGGAGTCGGGCCAGGTTGGGGGCGGTGGTGCTCAGGCTCACGACGTGGGGAACCACGGGGTGGACCTCCTGGCCCGTCCGCTCCCAGTGCAGGCGCAGCTGGTCGCCGTCGGCGGCCACGACGAGTTCGCGCCAGTCGATGACGCCCTCGGCGGCGGGGTCGACGAAGGTGCCGACGGGAATCGTGTGGGGCAGCAGGTCGGGGACGTGCATCACGTTCAGCGCCCGGGGCAGCACCGGGAGGAACACGACCTGCGCGGGCAACCCGCCGTCGGGGTCGCTCATCAGCCGGCCCAGGTCGGCCGCCGTGCCGGTCGCCCCGGCGAAGCGGCCGTTCATCGCCCCCGCCGTGTAGGAACCGATGGCGGGGGCCAGGTGCAGGGTGAAGTCCCCGGCGGCGAGCCGCTCCTCGTCCGGGGCCAGGACCTGGAAGCAGTTCTCCAGGGACCGTGGCGGTGGGACGTCGTCGTCCACGGTCAGGCGGCGGACGTCGTCGTCGGAGAGGACGAGTTCCCTGGTGGCGTCGTTCAGCCCCCGGTGCAGGAACTCGCCCAGGACCTCGCGGCGCTCGGTGTCCCGCTCGTTCGCGGGTCGCTTCCCGGTGGGGAGCGTGGTGCTCGTGCGCGGGTAGAGGTAGCCGGTCGGGTAACCCAGGCCTCGGTGCGGGTCGACCAGCTCCGTGAGCCGGACGGCGCCGTGCTGCCCGTAGCGGTCCGTGAACGCCTTCCGGTACCCCCGCATGTGCGCGAAGGCGTCGCTCGGCGCCGACATGGACCACAGCGCGGAGGCGCAGCGTTCGACCTCGTCGAGAACGGGTGCGGGCAGGCGCAGGGCGCTGTCCCGGTACAGGTCGACGTGCGGGGCCGCCGAGCGGGAGGGTGTCACGCCGGTGACAGTGTCGAGCAGGGATCGCCACGTGTCACCGCCCTGCCCGGGAGCCGTGGCGCGGTAGTCGGACAGTGCCTCGCGCACGACGCGGATGTCGTGCCGGGCCCGTGTCCCGGCGGGCAGCAGGTCCTCCAGGGTGGCCAGGTGGTCGTCGTCCAACCTGGTCGTGGAGAACTCGGTGAGCAGGACCTCGTGTGCGACGAGGGTGGCGAGGAAGGCGTCCAGCCGGTCCTGGCCGAGGCGGGGGAACTCCCGGGCCATCTCGCCCAGGAGGGAGGAGTAGGACCGGGGGCGGTCGGTGTTCCGCCGGACCCAGGACAACACCGGGGTCAACCGCATGGTCAACTCCCTCGGCAGCTCCTCCGTGCTGCCCAGCTTCTCCGTGCCCTCGGCCCGGACCGGGACGTGGGGCAGGACGAGCCTGTCACCCCGCTGGACGCAGAGGTTGTTGAGCACGACCTGGAGGGACGCGCGGACCTCGGGATCGGCGCGCCAGGTGGCCGAGGCCGCGTCGAACCACCGCGCGTCGGGGCGTGCGGTCTTCGTCGGAGCGGAGGAGTGGGAGCCGGCCCGGTCCGTCGCCGGGCCTCCCAGGACCGAGACGCTCGCGAGGAGCCCGAACGGGGTGGGCCGCCCCGTGATGCGGCGCGCGTACCGGGTCATGGCGACCGCCACCCGCACCAACTTCTTCCGGCTCACCGAACCGCCGTCCAGAATTCTGTCAACTTCCTCCGAAAGGTGACCGCTGGAGACGGCCACGGCCTCCCGAAGGACGTCGTTGGCGGCCAGCTCGGTGATGTATTCGACCAGGTCCGCATCCGTGCTCGCCGCGACGTCGACAAGGCTCGCGATGGTTTTGTCGAACGTACCACCAGGGAGGGATGCGGCACGGAGGAAAATCGGGCCAGCGGCCTCGAACCAGCGATCTCGTGTCATGGAGGGCAACCTTCTCGGAGAAGATCGGGCTGCCACCGGACAAGTCCGGTGGCAGCCGGATTCTGACCTTCCTAGGAAATTCCTACCGCTCCCGTCGTCAGCAACAGGGCGGGTTGCAGCCGTTCGTCAGGTTGCAGGACGTTCCGGACGTGCCCGTCGTCTCGCAGGTCACGAACGTGAACATCTCGGGGCGGAACGTCGCGTCAGCACCTCCGGTCACCTCGAGCTGGATGTCGAGATCCAGATCCGCGAGGCCGGGTTCCGCTTCGGTCTCCATGGCGGCGGTCGCTGTGGTCACGTTGCCTCCTTGATATCCGGACGGTCGAAAAACCGTCGGCGGCGGGGAAGGACCGCGCACGCGAGAAGGATCCGAACAGCACACGAGCAACCACCGGAACCGGGCGGGTCGAACGCCGGCCGGAGGATTTCTCCACCGGACCGGGAGGACGCACCGCACGTACGTGATATTCCCACACCATCGGCTTGATTCCCTGCCGGACATTAACAGCCCCCTTTGAAGCCGTAAAGGGCACTCGGGATCACGGAATCCGTTTCCGCGTCCGGGTTTAGTTCTCCTTAACCACGACTTGAGCGCGGCGGGACGAGTCGGTACACGCGATTCACCGGCCGAGATGTCGGTGGCGGCCCACCGGGATCCCGCTCGCGGGAGCGAGGGATCCGGGAGTGCCCGACTCGCCCGGCGAGCACGCGGGAGGTGGGCTCGCGTACCGCCTCCGGGGTTCCCTCGGCTCGGGTCGGAGGTAGCGGCGCGGGCGGTCGGATCGCGGGCGATGCGATCTTCGGTGGCACGGGGCGGGCGCGCCGGCTGGCCCACACCCGCGCCCCGACGACGCCTCGATGTCGGGCGTCGACCGGGGGGCTGGCGTTCGTGCTCCCGGGTGTCGCCGCGCACGGTGGGAACGGCGCGCGCGGCGGGAGGCGGAGGAGCGGTTCAGCTCCGCCGGCGGGGGCGCAGGCGGACGCCGGGCAGTTCCGGCGCGGGGATGCGGTCGGTGCCGTGGCCGGCCACGACACCGAACCTGCCGTGGTGGTCCTCCCAGTCGGCTCGGGCGGCCTCGATCTCGGCGTGGTCGCGACCGACGAAGTTCCACCACATGACCAGGTCGTCCGGGAACGGCTCCCCACCGAGCAGCAGGAGTCTCGTGCCCTCCGCCGCGCCTCGGAACTCCAGCCCGCTCCGTCCGGTGCCGAGGTAGAGCAGCGGACCGGGGGTGACGCGGACCCCGTCCACCTCCACCTCGCCGGACACGACCAACACGGCGTGTTCGAAGTCCTCGCGCACCGGCAGTTCGGCCCGGCCGGGCGCGAGGGACAGCTCCGCTCCGAGGAGGGGGCTGTGCGTCGTCGCCGGGGAGCGGACCCCGGCGAGGTCACCCATGAGGACGGTGGCCCGCAGCGGGCCGGTCTCGTGGCGGGGCAGGTCGAGGTGCTGTTCGAACCCGGGGTCGATCCGGGCGCGGTCGGCGGGCAGCGCCACCCAGAGTTGCAGGCCGTGCAGGGCCTCCCCGCCCTCGGGGGAGACCTCGGAGTGGGAGACGCCTCGGCCCGCCGTCATGAGGTTCAGCTGCCCGGGTCGGACGAGCACGTCGCTGCCGACGCTGTCGCGGTGCCGGATCTCGCCGCTGATCGGCCACGTCACCGTCTGGAGGCCGATGTGCGGGTGGGGTAGGACGGTCATCGGGATGCGTTGGGGGCCGAACTGGTCGAGGAAGCACCAGGCACCCACGGTGGGCAGGGTGCGTTGGGGGAGCACGCGGTCCACCCGCACCCCCCGGATCCCGCCGAGGGGCACCTCGCGGGCCGGGTGGAGCTCGCGGACCGGGCGGCTGGTCGTCGCTGAGCCGCAGCGGGTCTCGGCGGGCTGGGTGGACAGGTCACTCATCGCCGCCACCGCCCTGCGGGCGGGGCTGCCGGACGTGCGGGGCGAAGCGGGGGTTCCTGGCGACGAAATCGGCGATGAAGGAGCACACCGGGACGATCTTGTGGCCGCGCGCGACGACGTCGTCGAGGGCTCCGGTGGCGAGCCGGGTGCCCAGGCCCTGCCCCGCGAAGTCGTTGGACACCTCGGTGTGGGTGAGGATCGTGGAGTTCCCGACCTCCTGGAAGTCGGCGAACCCGGCCCGGGTGTCACCGACCCACACCTCGTACCGGGAGCGCCCCTCGTCGCGGACCACCCTGGCTTCCTCGACCATCGCGTGCCCTCCTGATCACCGGCTCCCCGCACCGGATGACGGGGACGCCCCCGCATTCTGCCAACCGGGCGGGGCCGGTGACGACCGACCAGCCTTGCCCTGCTGCCTAGGCTGACCGTGATCGCGGTGGTGCTCGCCTCGCCCCGGCCCGGCGGGTGCCGGTCGGCGCGGGGCGGGGACACGGAACAGCACGGGAGGCGCGGATGCGGGTCAGGGTCGTCGGTGCCGGGGTGATGGGGCGGGGCATCGCCCAGTGGGCGGCCACGGCCGGTCACACGGTCGAGCTCGCCGACGCGAGACCGGCGGCCGTGGGGGAGGCCGTCGAGTTCACGCGGTCGATGCTCGGCCGCACGGTCGAGCGGGGCCGGTTGAGCGCCGAACAGGGCGCGGCGGCGGGGGCGCTGCTGGTGCCCCTCGACTCGCCGTGGGAGCCCGGGCCTGAGGTGGACCTGGTGGTGGAGGCGGCGCGGGAGGACCTGGCCACCAAGGTGGAGGTGTTCACCCGGCTGGCGGAGGTGCTGCCCGCGCACACGGTGTTCACCAGCAACACCTCGTCGATCCCGATCACCAGGATCGCGGCGTCCCTGGCCGACCCGTCCCGGCTGGCCGGCCTGCACTTCTTCAACCCGGTTCCGCTGATGCGGTTGGTGGAGGTCGTGCCGGGCGCCAGGACCCGACCGGAGATCCCGGGGCTGCTCGCGGAGTTCGTGCGGGGCTGCGGGCACCGGCCGGTGGTGGTGGCCGACACCCCGGGTTTCCTGGTGAACCACGCCGGGCGTGGGCTGGTGACGGAGGCGTTGGCGCTGGTGGAGGAGGCCACCGCTGGTGTGCCCACCCTGGACGCCATCGCCAGGGACGTGCTCGGATTGCGGATGGGGCCCTTCGAGTTGATGGACCTCACCGGGCTCGACGTCACCGACGCCGTCATCGACTCGGTGTGGCAGGGCTTCCGCTGTTCGGACCGGTTGCGGCCCTCGTTCCTGACCCCGAACCGGGTGGCCGCCGGCCTGCACGGCCGCAAGACGGGCGAGGGCTTCTACTCCTACGGCGACCCCGGCCCGTCCCGGGCGGCGGAGCCACCCGTCGTGGGGGACCGGGGCCGGGTGTTCCGGGTGGCGGGGTCCGGGGTGGACGCCACCGCCCTGCGGAACCGGCTGGTGGCGGTGGGCGGGCGTTTCGTCGACAACCCGGCCGTCGCGGCCGAGGGCACCCCGGTGCTCGTGCCCACGTGGGGGACGACGGTCGCCGCGCTCGTCGCCGAGCACCGGCTGCCCCCGGCCGGCACCGTCGGGGTGGACCCGCTGTCGCTGGCTCCGGGCAGCGGTCGGATCGTGCTGGCCGCGACTCCCGCCGTGGACGGCACCGTGGTGGCCGACGCCCGCGCGGTCCTCGCCGGTCCGGGAGGCGACCCGGAGGAACGGGTGGTGTCGGTGGTGCGGGACACGGCCGGCTCGGTGGCGCAGCGCCTGGTGGCCTCGATCGTCGGGGTGGCCGCCTCCATCGCGGAGCGGGACCTGGCCAGCCCGGAGGACGTGGACCTCGCAGTGAGCCTCGCGCTCGGCTACCCGCACGGCCCGCTGTCCTGGGGTGACCGGATCGGCGCGCGCCGGCTCCTCGCCCTCCAGACCGCCCTGTTCGTCACCACCGGCGACCCCCGGTACCGGCCGACCCGGTGGGTGACCGAGCGCGCCCAGTTGGGGTTGCCGCTGACGACTCCCGCGAGCGGCCACCACGACTGACCCGGAGGGCCCCCTCGCTGGGGCCGGTGGGACGGAGGCGTCGACCTGGGGTGGGTAGGGAGCCGGGTGGCCGGTCGGCCCGCTCAGCCGGTGAGCGTCGTCCGCGCCGCCCGCTGGCTCTCCAGGATGGCCAGTGTGCTCGGCGCCGCCTCGGGATCCGGCCAACCCGCCGGATCCCACAGCGAGGACCTGAGGAACGATCGTCCGCAGTGGACGAACAACTCGTCGACGGCCACCTCGACCGCCAGGGACGGCCTGGTGCCCTCCAACGCCAACCGGTCGAAGTAGGGGGCCGAGCGCAGGACGGTCGCCCGCCCGTTGACGCGCAGCGTCTCGAGGCGGCCCGGCATCAGGAACAACAGGCCCACTCCGGGGTTGCGCAGCAGGTTCCGCAGGCTGTCCAACCGACGGTTGCCGGGGCGGTCGGCGAAGGCGAGGGACCGTCCGCCGTCGAGGACCAGGACGCTGCCCGGCGGGTCGCCCCGGGGTGAAACGTCGAGGGCGCCGCCGTCGCCGGTGGTGGCGAGCAGGAAGAACGGTGATGCCTGGATGAACCGCCCGGACTGCTCGTCGATGACGGGGATCGCCTTGTTCGCCATCGCGGGTAACGGGTCGTCGACGATCTCGCGGAGTTCGGCCTCGCTGGTGACGGCGCGGCGCGTGGTCGGGTTGGCGTCCTTGCCACTCATGTGGGTCCCTCGTCGTCCGGGTGCGGGGTGCGCGCGCTTCCACCTGCGGGCCGGACGTGGGCCGGGTGCCGGCGTCGGCGACGGCACCCCGGATGTTAGTGCCGCCAGTAGCCTCCGAAGTAGTGCGAGCGCCGGTCCCAGCCGAGGTCGCCGAGCAGGTGCCGCCGGAGGGCGGCGACGAGCCCGGCCTCCCCCGCCACCCAGGCGTAGGGGGTGCCGGCGGGCAGGTTGAGACCCGCGAGTTCCGCGACCAGCCGATCCCCGGGTTCGACACCGGTCTCCTCGGCGAGCCAGCGGATCTCCACGCCGGGGCCGGCGACCAACGCTTGCGCGTCGTCCTCGGCCGGCACCGACACCAGCACGCGGGCGACGGCGTCGGGAGGCAGCGACTCGACGATCGCCCCGATCGCGGGGAGGGCCGTGGCGTCGCCCACCAGCAGCTGCCAGTCGGCGGCTCCGGGACGGTACTCGACTCCGACCGACTCACCCTGGTGGTGCGCGGCGGGCGCGACCAGTCCGAGGACGGCGCCCGGCCGGACGCGGTTGGCCCAGCGGGTGGCGGGGCCGGCGTCGCCGTGCAACGCGAAGTCGATGTCGATCTCGGCGAGTTCGGGGCGGTGCTCCCGGATGGTGTAGGTGCGCATGGGGGGTTGGAGGGCCTCGGGCATGGCGCGCCACGCCTGGTACCAGTCGTCGCCGGCGGGCAGTTGGGGGCGGTCCTCGCCGTCGAGGGGCAGCAGGATCTTGACGCGCTGGTCGTACCCGCCGCTGCCGACGGTGGCGATGGGGCCGCCACCGAAGGTCACCCGCATCATGTTCGGGGTGACCAGGCGGGCGGCGGTCACCGTGGCGTGGCAGACGGTGGACGTGGGGCGTGCGGTCGTGGGCCGGGGTGCGACGGTGGCGTTCGGGGCGGTCATCGGCTCCTCCTTCGGACCCGGAGCCGGCCGAGCACGCCGGCCGACGGCGCGGCGAGCCGGGATGACCGGCGGGGACGGGTCACGGACACCTCCAGGGGGGCGTTCAGGTTTGCCTACCCTAACCTCCCGGTTCGCCCGTTCGGGCGAGGGGATGTCCACCGTCACACCCGCCCGGATCCCCGTCCACAGTGGGTGACGTCAAGATCGCCGGCCGTGCGGGGCTGGGAGGGCTGCCGGGGTCCGGGGTCCCGGTCGAGCCCCCGCCGCACCCGCGACCGGGCACCGCGGCGGGACGGAACCCGCACTCCCCCGCCCCGCCCGCGGGGCACCCGTTCTCCCCTGACCGGCGCCCCACCAGGCCACGAGCGGCCCCGCCCGGAATTCCCACCCTGGGAAGCCGGGCGCACCACCAGCCACCCCCGGCCGGCGGGATGACGCATCCGGGAGGCCGGACCTGGTCCTGGGGCGGGTGGTCCCGAACCGGCCCTCACGCCCCAGGGCGGACGATGCCCCGTGCGAGCCCCAACCCCACCACGTCCTGCGGGCGCAGCCGCAGCTGGTCGGCGGTGGCGGGCACCTCGGAGGGATCCCGCTTCAGGATGGCGGCCGCCGCCTCCGGGGAGGTCACCGAGAAGTAGCTGTCCGGGGCCATCCAGGTGTTCTCCGACGAGGCGAACGCCAACGCCCCACCCGAACCGCCCTCCCCCACCACCAGAGTGGTCACCGGCACCCTCGCCTCGGCGATCGCCGCGAACAGGGCACCGATCGCGCCCCCGGCCCCGGCCCGTTCGGCGGCCCCGTCGTTGGCCGCGCCCACCGTGTCCACCAGCGTCAGCACCGGGACACCGAGCCGGTCGGCCAGCCGCACCAGCCGGGCCGCGGTCCGGAACCCGGTCGGTGTCGTCGGGGTCCCCAGTTGCGCCGCGTAGGCCACCGACCGCTCGCCCCGCCAGCCGAACCCGCAGGCCACGCCGTCATCCACGCCCCCGACGCGGTCACCCCGGATGTCCTCCCGCCAGTCGAAGTGGGCGTCGAGGTAGGCGTCGGCCCGGGGCCGCCGGGGAGATCGCGCCGCGCTCACCGCCTCCCACCCAGTGCGGGGAGGGCGCGCCGCCCCCAGGGCGGCCGGCGGCGCGACCGGCCCCACCGCCGGCCTGGTCAGCAACCGCACCCAGCGGCCCACCACGGCGGGCAGGTCCCGTTCCGGCACGACCGCGTCGACGTGCCCGGCGGCGAACTGCCCCTCGGCGGTGTAGGCGGCCTCGTCGCCGGGCGGGCGGACGCGGGACCCCGCGAAGCCGATCTGCGCCCCCGGCGTGGCCAGGGTGACGTCCGCGCCGCTGGCCAGGGTCGCCCACCCCCCACCGGTGGTGGGGTCGAGGGCCACCGCGAGCTGCGGCACCCCGGCGAGCCGGGTCCGGCCCATCTCGGTGGCGATGCGGTGCAGCTGGGACAGCGCGGCCATCCCCTCCTGGGTGCGGCTGCCGCCGGTCGCGACGAGCGACACCACCGGGGTACCCCGCTCCCGGGCCTGGGCGAGGGCCGCCCGCACCCGCTGCCCGGTGCGGTGGCCGATCGAACCGCCGAGGAAACCGAACTCGAAGGCCACCAGGGTCACCGGCACACCGGCCACCGTGCCGGTGCCGCAGACCACCGACTCGCTCTCCCCGGACCGCTCGGCCGCGTGGGCGTGCGCACCGCCGTACCCCGGCCAGCCGATCGGCCCATCCCCCTCCAGGGGATCGGTGTCCACCGGGACCGACGCGACGACGTCGGCCGCCAGGGCGCGCATCAGGACCCGGGCCGGCACCCGCTCACCCACCCAACGCCCGCTTCATGACCTTGCCCATGTCGTTGCGGGGCAGGGCGTCCAGGTAGCGCACCACCCGGGGCCGCTTGTGCGGGGCCAACAGGGTCGCCACGTGATCGACCAGGTCCGCCTCGGACGGGCGGGGCGCGGCGGCCGGCACGACCCAGGCGACCACCCGCTCACCCAGGTCCGGGTCCGGCTCCCCCGTCACCGCCACCTCCGCCACCCCGGGGTGGTCGAGCAACGCGTTCTCGATCTCCCCCGCCCCGATCTTGTAGCCGCCGCTCTTGATGAGGTCCGTGGCCCGCCGGCCGACGATCCGCAGGGAACCGTCCGGGTCCCGCACGCCCATGTCCCCGGTGCGGAACCATTCGCCGTCGAAGGCGTCCCTGGTGGCGTCGGGACGGTTCAGGTACTCGGTGAACAGGTTCGACCCGGTCACCTGGATCTCCCCGATGGTCTGCCCGTCGTCCTCGGTCAGCTCCGCGCCGGCGTCGTCGACCAGCCGCACCCGCACCCCGGCCAGCGGGACGCCCACCGTGCCCGGCCGCGCCGGCCCGTCCACCCGGACACTGGTGTTCATCAACGTCTCGGTCATCCCGTACCGCTCCACCACCCGCTGCCCGGTGGCCGCGCCGATGCGCTCGTGGTCGTGCACCGGCAGCGCCGCCGACCCCGACACCAACAGCCGCGCCGAGGACAACGCCCGGGCCAGGTCGGGCCGGTCGGCGATCTCCTCGGCGATCCGGTGGTACATGGTCGGCACGCCGAACATCATGGTCCCGCCGGCCGACAGGCGCTCGACGAGCGCGTCCGTGCCGAACCGCCCGAGGTGGTGCACGGTGCCGCCCAACCTGACCGGGCCGAGGATGCCCAGCACCAGGCCGTGCACGTGGAACAGCGGCAAGCCGTGCACCAGGACGTCGGCGGCGGTCCACCGCCACGCCTCCCCGAGCGCGTCGATCGTGCTGGCGACCGCGCGGCGGGGCAACACCACGCCCTTGGGGGCGCCCGTCGTCCCCGAGGTGTAGATGATCAGCGCGGGGTGCTCGGCCGGCGGTTCCGGTGGCAGCTCGCCACCGTCTCCCGTCAACGACACGCTCACCCGGGGGACCCGCGCCAACTCTCGGGGCAGGGTCACCCCGGGTTCGGCGAGGACGAGCGCCGGCGCGCTGTCCTCGACGATGTGCGCCACCTCCCGTTCCCCGCTCCTCGGGTTGATCGGCACGGCGGGAACCCCCGCCACCAGCGCCCCCACCACGGCCACGGCGGTGTGCGCGGTGGGCGTCGCCCACACCGCGACGTGCGCTCGACGCCCCCGCGTGGTCTCCACCGAACGCAGCCGTCGGGCCACCGCACCGGCCGCCGCGGCCAGCCCCGGGTAGTCCAGTGCCACGGACCCGAACCGGACGGCCTCGCGGGCGGGCGGGTTCAGCAGGGCGGGAAACAGCGGCTCGGTCACGGGGAACCTCCTGGCTCGCGGTCCACGTCCGGACGACGAGGGACGTCGTGGTCGGCTGGCCGGTCATGGTTCAGCCGAAGCCGGGCACCACCAACGCCAGCCAGATCAGCGCCGGTGCCACGGCCACCACGATGCTGGCGTAGATCAGCAGCCGGCGGAAGAGGAGATCACGGTCGAAGCCGGCGGAGTTCGCCAGGACCAGCGCGCCGTTGGTGGAGAAGGGACTGACGTCGACCACCGTCGCCGAGACAGCCAAGGCCGTCACCATCCCCACCGGCCCGACGGCCCCGGTCAGCAGGAACGGCACGGCCAGGGGGATGAGCGCGCCCATGATGCCGACCGAGGACGCGAACGCCGAGACGACGCCGCCGATGTAGCAGAACAGCAGGGCCGCCAGCAGGGGAACCCCGATGTTCCCGACGGCCTCCCCCGCGTAGTCGATGGTGCCCATCGTCTCCAGGACGCTCACGTAGGTGAGGACCCCGCAGATCAACAGCACCGTGGACCAGGTGATCTCGTTGACGGCGGCCCGCCCGGTGTCCCGCCACACCACGCTGAGCAGCACGCCGAGGGTGATGGCGGTCAGCCCCACGTCGAGGTCGAGGACGAGGGCTCCGACGACGAGCACCAGCAGGCTGGCCAGCGTGGTGGCCCGCGCCGGTGTGAGCCGGGGAGCACCGCTCGGGCCCGTCCCGGACGTGGCGTCGGAGCGGCCGTCCGCGCCCCCACCCCCGGTGGAGGCACCGATACCGGGCACCTCGTCACCCGCCGCCGGGTCCCGCGCCCCGCCTGGCCCATCAGTCGCCGTCCGGGTCTCGGCCGTCGGCGCGGATGTCCGTGCGGATGTCGGATCCGGCTCCAGTTCGGACGGGACCCGCACGTCGGTGCGGGGCAGCCGCAGGCCACCCAGGACGACGAAGGCGATGGCGGCGACCACGAGGTTGACGGCCAGGCTCGCGAGGAACAACACGGCCGGGTTGCCCGCCAACCCCTCCCGGGCGACGACCGCGTTCACCGTGGTCCCGTAGACACTGATCATCGAGAACGATCCGGCCTGGGTGCCGTGCACGAGCAGGACACCCATCAGCAGGGGGTCGATGCCGTAGTTCCTCGCCGCCCGCAACGCGACCGGCGCCAGGATCGCGGCCGCCGCCGGACTGACGGCCCCGATACCGGTCATCAACGCGGCCACCCCGAAGATCACCCAGGGGATGAGGACGACGCGGCCTCCCACGAGGCGCAACGCGGAGTGCACCAGCCAGTCGGTGGTCCCGTTGACCCTGGCGAAGCCGAACAGGAACGTGACCCCGACCAGCACCACGAAGAGGTCACCGGGGAAACCGGCGAGGATCGCGTCCTCGTCCATGCCGGCCAGCAGCGTCCCGACGCCGAACGCCGCCGCGAAGGACAGCACGCCCATGTTCAGCGACCTGGTGGTCGCGACGACGAACACGGCGACCAGCACGAGGATGGAGATCAACTCAGCGGACATCGGCGCTCCCGTCCCTGGGTCGCGAACCGCCGGGTCCACCGTGGACCGACCCGGTGGTGGTCTCACCGTCCTGCCGGCCGGTCGGGGTGTCAACACCCGGTCCGGGCAACTGGCTCGACCGCTCCGCCAGCCGGCCGCCGCCGGGTTCCGCCGTCGAGGGGTGTCACCGAGGCGTCCGGCCTGGCCCCCGAGGTCGACGTGTCAGCCCACCCATCGATCCCGTGGCCGCTCAGCGGGTGCGAGCGGACCGGGAGGTTCGCGTCCGCCGGGGACGGTTCCGTGTTCGCCGTCGTGTCGACGGTGCTGTCAGGCACGCGCCATGTGCCGAGGAGCCGTGTTCGGGGCCGAAACGGGCGGACCGACATTCGCCGCACGCGTGACCACGACAGCGGCGGGCGGCATACTGTCCGCAGGGAGGCGTGTGGTGGTGCGAGCGACCGCGAGGAAAGTGAAGGACTTTCCGTCGCGTTGCCCGTAACGCCGCAGGTCAAGAAGTGTCCTCCCCGCGCACGCGGGGCTGTTCCCTGTCGCCCTCCAGCATCGCGGAGAAGATCCTCGTGTCCTCCCCGCGCACGCGGGGCTGTTCCGCCCGTCTCCGCAGGGAGATCGAAAAGTGGGGGGGTCCTCCCCGCGCACGCGGGGCTGTTCCCCGGCCGATCGTTATCTCCACCCCGAGCCTGGTGTCCTCCCCGCGCACGCGGGGCTGTTCCGGCGTTTCCGACCCCACACGGAGATGCCACCAGCCGCGCCCCCCATGAGGGGCTGGATGCGTACGCCAGGGGAGGTTCGATGCACGTGGAGTCCGACGGTGGTGGTGACACCTCTGCCGTGACGCGGAAGATGACGGGTAGCGTCCACCAGTTCAAGGTCGCAGCGGCCGCAGGCAAGGTCTCGATCGACCCGGACAGCGCCGAAGCAATGGCCACCAAGGTTGATGCCATCGCTGACCGAGCAGAACGTCGACTGGGCTACTTCCGTTTCTTGCGGCAGGACGTGAAGCTGGGTTCGAGCCCGGTGGCGAAACTGATGTCCCAGCAGGATCAAGCCTCCGCAGCCGGTTTCCCTGACTCCGCCTACGAAAACCTTCTGCTCTACATCGAAACACTGCGGGATCTCGCTTCCGCTATTCGGGCGAGTGCGCGCGCGACGAGTCAGACCGACGAGGACAGCGCCGCATCGATGAACCAGATTGACAGGTGAGGAAGACGATGTTGCGAATCGGCCCGGCGAGTCGGTGGGCGGTGGTGGCCCTCGCCGCGTGCACGGCCTCAGCTTGTGCCCAGGAAAGCGCTGGTAGAGCCATCGATTCCACGGAGATCCCGGAGAACACGGTTGGCACCGGGACTCCTCCCACTTCCTCGGGCCCTCCGGGGGACACGGCTCCCGGGGACGTCGGAGCGGAACTCGAGGCCACACATCCCTGTGAGGTACTTCCCGAGCACGAGGTGACGGCACTGGGATTTGAGCCGGAAAGCGCGCACTTCGACGATTTCGGAATCATTTACTCGTGCTGGTACGAGCCCCTTCCAACCGGCCAGGGAAACCTCACGCTCCAACTCGATGCGAACAAGGGAGTGGATACGATCAACCTGACTGGTTTCTCCGCGAACGAGATCCAGGTCGGCTCCCTACGGGCACTGCGCATCACCGACGATCTGGACCCTCGCGTGTGCCAGGTGGCGCTGGCGTTGGACGAGGAGGTCCACGTCTCGGTGATGGTGAGCTTCGTGGAGGACACGGAGGAGGCGTGTCGTCTCGCCGAGGCGGCCGGTGCGCTGGCCGAACAGTACCTGCCGAGCGCACGCTAGCCGCAGGAGCGCGCCTCGCCTCCCCCCCGGCAGGAAAGGAACCGTCCGCATGTCGTTGTCGCTGGTGGAGGTTTGGGAGCGCTACCCGGTGAGCAGCAGGTCCAGGCCGCCGGCCCGGCGGACGCCGACGCGTGCCGCCAGGAACCAGCCTGGCCTACGAGCTGGCACGCTGCTGGCGGGGGCGTCCCGGCTCGTTCCTCACCGCAGGACGCGGCGACCCGCGAGTCCGTGCCCCTCGCCGTTCTCCGTCGAAGTCGCGGTTCCACGGGCTGCGCGGCCAGACATGGTGCACCCGCCCCCACCGGGCCGGGCGCGCCACGTTCTTGGTGCGAGGCGTCGCCGAGGCGGTGACCGGTCAGGGCGTGGCGACCATGCGGACGTGGTGCTTGTCGGTGATCACGCCGGTGGGCAGGTTCTCGTCGGCCGTTCCGGCGGGGTAGGCGGTGATGACGGGCTGGGCGGCGCGGTCGCGGTCGAAGCGGCGGATCTGGGCGACCAGCCGCTCGGCGAGTTGGGCGGCGGCGGGGCCGTGTCCGGTGGCGCCGAGTTCGTAACGGCGTTCGCCGTCCTGGTCGATGGGGCGAGGCTTGGTGAGGTAGGCCAGGGAGTCGCCCTCGACGATCGCGGGCGTGCGGTAGGCGAAGGCGGGGTGGCAGAGACCAGCCTTGATGGCCTCGTCTTCGGCGTCGAGGCGGCAGGTGCCGGGTTCGATGGCGGTCAGCCAAAGCCAGATGTGGTCGAAGGGCTCGTCAGCGACCACGGAGGCGCCGGACCACACGGTGCTCTCGGGTCCGGTGAACACCTCGTGCAGGGCGGCCGGGTCGATGTTCTGATCGGTGTCCCAGTACAGCACGACGTTCTCGACGACCGTGCCGGTCCGCTCGCCGGTGGGCACGATGCCGATCATGGGGATGAACCCGCAGAGCTGGCTGTTGGTCGCGCGCAGGTGCGTGTCCTGACGGGTGAAGGCGACGCTGCGGGCCTGCCCGCGCCAGTGCGACGGGACTACCAGTGTGCCGCCGGGGGCGAGCTGGTCGAACCAGGCCGGGGGCAGGTCCCAAGGCCCGACGGTGACGATGACCTTGTCGTAGGGGGCATGGTCCGGTGCGCCCAGGGCGCCGTCGCCGGTGATCACCCGCACCCGGTCGTAGCCGGTGTCGGCCAGAGTGCGGCGGGCGTGGTCGGTGACGTCGGGGTGGATGTCGACGGTGGTGACGCTGCCGGTCGGTCCGACGAGTTCGGCGAGGAGGGCGGCGTTGTATCCGGTTCCCGCACCGATTTCCAGCACGTGTTCTCCGGGGCGCGGATCGAGTTGGCCGAGCATCATCGCCACCACCGTGGGCACGGAGATGCAGCTGGCCGGCCGGTCCTTGCCGGGCTTGATGGTGATCGCCTTGTTGGCGTACGCCTCCTCGACCGAGGCGTCGGGCACGAACCGGTGCCGGGGGACGGCGCGGAACGCCTGCTCGATGCGCTCGGAGGGCAGGTGACCGGCGGTGCGGATGTGGTTGATCATCTGCTCGCGCAGGTCCTCGGGGCAGGTGCTGGTGGCGTTGGTCATCCGGTTCCCTTCCTTGGGTTGTGGTGCCGCGCGAGAGCGACAGAACAGCACGCTGGCAGACCACCACGTCATCAGCACCGGGCAGCTGGTCCAATGCCTGGACCTGATTCCACGCCCGATCGAGTGGTTCGGTGTCGGGCGTTCTCGTCCCGCGTCACCAACGATCTGGACCTCGCGTCTGCCAGGGAGCGCTGGAGTTGGACGAGGAGTTCCACGTCTCGGTGGTGGTGAGCTTCGTGGCGGACACGGAGGAGGCGTGTCGTTTCGCCGAGGAGGGTGGTGTGCTGGCCGAGCAGTACCTGCCCGGGCGCATGCTGGCCGTGGGAGCACCCCGCGTCCCCTCCGGCAGGCAAGGAACCGTCCGCATGTCGTCGCCGCTGGTGGAGCTCCGGGCGCGATGCGGTGAGCGGAAAGCCCCGCAGGGCGACCAACGGTCGTGAGGCGAGGACCTGGCTGCGCTGGACCCAGTACGCCGACCACGGCCCGGACGAGACCGTGCTCGGTCCAGTAGCCGGGCGCGCGGTGTTGGACCTGGGATCGGGCAGCGGGGACGACCTCGCTCACCTCGTGACCCTCGGAGCCACCGGGGTCGGTGTCGACGTCGCCCCCACCCGTGAGGAGGTCGCGCGGGAACGCTGGGGCCATCTGCCGAGTGTGGAGTTCCGCACGGCCGAGGCCACCGCTTTCCTCGTGGACGGCGGGGACGTTCGTAGTGGTGCTGTCGATCTTCGGTGCCGTGTGGTTCACGGACCCGGACATCCTGCTGCCGCTCGTGCGGGAACGGATGATTCTCGGGGGAGTTCTGGCGTTCTCCCACCTGCCGCCGGGAAGCCAGGGGCCACGCCCTGGCGACGCGGGTATGCGGCACGACCACTCACCCGACGAGTGGGCACGATTCCTTCCTGGTCACGGCTTCTCCGAGGTGGGCGTGTCACTGGTCGGCCCGTCTCCGGGTAGCGCCGTGGGCACGACGCTCGGGCGTGCCAGGGCGGCCTGACCGGCTGGGCGTGCGCGCCTCCCCTCGCGCGCCCGCCGGATGTGCCGGAGTGCTGCCCCTGAGCCGCACGTTCGCGGGGTGGGGCCGCCGGTCTCGGCCTGGCTCGGCGCTGTCCTCTGGCGGTCCACCAGGCCTCACCTGGGTGGGAGGCGCGTTCGGACCCGTACCGGGGGCGGGTCAGCGGGTGCGGGCGTAGTGGCGGCGGGCCTTCTCGCGGTTGCCGCAGACGGCCATCGAACACCAGCGGGCGCGGTTGGCGCGGCTGCGGTCGAACAGGAACAGCTGGCACCCGTCGTTGGCGCAGGGGCGGAGCCGGCCGGGTTGGTGTTCCTCGGTCGCCGCCCAGGCGAGGACGATCTCGACCGCCAGCCGGGCGTGCGGGGGAGTCTCGAGCGTCCAGCGGAGACCGTCCGGCGTGGCCTCCGGGATCTGGCGAACCCCTTCGAGGAGTGGCGCCAGCGTGGCGGGCGAACTCGCTCCGGTCACCACGTCCCGCAGGGCGTCCCGCGCCGCGCGCAACAGCGCCAGCTCCGCGGGGCTGCCGTCGCCGCCGTGGTCCCGTGCCCAGCGCGCGCCTCGGGTCGGGTCGCCGAGCGCGTCCTGTTCCTCGCCGTTGACCAGTGGCCTGCTGTTGAGCAGGTCCAGCAGCGCGTCCACCGAACACCACCTAACCTCATCGAGTCCTTTGACAGGTTATCCGATCCCGTGCTTGCATGACGAGCAACTAACCGGATCGAACAATAAAAGAGGTTAGATATGAGCTCGGTGCACCACCGGACCGCCACGGTCGACGGCCACGAGATCTTCTACCGAGAGGCCGGCCCCGCCGACGCCCCCACGATCGTCCTGCTGCACGGTTTCCCGACAAGCTCGTTCATGTTCCGCGAGCTCATCCCGCTGCTGGCCGGCGACTACCACGTCATCGCGCCGGACCACCTCGGCTTCGGCCACTCCGACGCCCCGGCGGTGGAGGACTTCACCTACACCTTCGACGCCCTCGCCGACCTGACCGCCGGGCTGCTCGACCAGTTGGGCCTGGACCGCTACGCCCTCTACGTGCAGGACTACGGGGCCCCCATCGGCTGGCGGCTCGCCCTCCGGAGTCCCACACGGATCTCCGCTCTGGTCACGCAGAACGGCAACGGCTACGAGGACGGGTTCGTCGAGTCGTTCTGGAACGACCTCTGGGCGTACGGGGCGGATCCGGGCCCCCGCACCGAGCCCGCCGTCCGCGCCGCGCTGAGCCTCGACGCCATCCGCTGGCAGTACCTGCACGGCGTACCCGACCCCAGCGTGGTGAGCCCGGACACCTGGACGCACGACTTCGCCCTGGTCTCCCGCGAGGGCAACGACGAGGTCCAGTTGGCGCTGTTCCGCGACTACTCGAACAACCGGCCGCTCTACCCGCTGCTGCACGAGTACCTGCGCACCAGCCGGGTCCCGGTGCTGGCCGTGTGGGGAGCCAACGACGAGATCTTCGGGCCGGCTGGTGCCCGCGCGTTCGCCCGCGACGCGGAGGACGCGGAAGTGCGACTGGTCGACGGCGGCCACTTCCTGCTGGAGAGCCACCTGGAGGTCGTCGCGGGGTACGTGCGCGACTTCCTGGCGCGCGTGCCCCGCTGAGTGGCCCGCTGCGCCGCCTCCCGCCGCGCCGGCTCGCCCGGTCGACCCGGGTTGACCAGGCCCGACCGCCCGGCCGTCCGGACGACGACAGGGTTTCCCGGGGGCCTCCGCCCGGGCGGGGGTCGGTGGCGCCCCGGCTGCGGGACGCCACCGGATGAACCGGGCGGTCTCCCCTCCCCTCCTCTCCGGCTCCGGCGGAGGCCTTCGCCTGGCGCGGACGCCGGTCGGGACTCCGGGCCGGCGGGCACCTGTCCCGGGTTCAGCCCAGTCCGGGGGAGACCGCCAGCCGGCCGACCGTGTTGCCCTCGGCGAGGCGCTGCAACCCGGCGGCGGCCTCGGACAGCGGCAGGCGTTCGCCCACCCGGGGTCGGGCGATGCCCTCGTTGGCCAGTCGGGTGAGCTGGGAGTGGGCCTGGGCCACGGCTTCCCGGTCGCGTCGGGCGTAGAGGCCCCAGTGCAGGCCGACGATGGAGTAGTTCTTGAGCAGGGCGTGGTTCAACGCGGGCTGGGGGATGGTGCCGCCGGCGAAGCCGACGACGACGATCCGCCCCTCGAAGGCGACGCACTTCGTGGAGCGCTGGTAGGAGTCGCCGCCGACGGGGTCGTAGACGACGTTGGCGCCGTGGCCTCCGGTGACGTCCTTGACGACGTCCACCAGGTCCTCCCGCGCGCGGTTGACGACGACGTGAGCGCCCATCGCCCTGGCGACCTCGACCTTCCGCTCGTTGCCGACCACGCCGATGACGGTGGCCCCGGCGGCCCGGCCGAGTTGGACGGCGGCGCTGCCGACGCCGCCGGCGGCGGCATGCACCAGCAGCACGTCGCCGGGTTGGATGGTGGCGCGGTGGTGGAGTCCGAACCAGCCGGTCTGGTAGCCGATGAAGAAGACGGCGGCCTCCTCGTCGTCCAGCGAGTCGGGGGCGGGGAACACCGTGGCGGCCTCCATGACGGTGTACTCGGCGAGGCCTCCCCGGGGGAGCGCGGCCAGGCCGATCACCCGCTCCCCCACCCGCCGGTCGGTGACCCCTTCCCCCACGGCGACGACGTCGCCGCAGAGTTCCACGCCCGGGGTGAACGGCAGCGGCGGACGCACCTGGTAGCGGCCCTGGCAGAGCAGCACGTCGGCGAAGTTGACGGCGGCCGCCCTGACCCGGACGACGACGGTGCCCCAGGACGGTTCCGGCTGGGGTGTGTCGACCAGTTGGAGAACTCGGTTCGGTTCGCCGGTCTCCCGCACCTGCCACGCTCGCACGCTTTCCTCCCTCGTTCGTAGGTCGCGGGGTCGCCCCGCGTGTTGTCGGTGCCCGGCCGGGTGCCGAGGCGGGCGCCCGCCGGCGGCGGGCTCGTTCGCGGTGGGAGGCGGTGTGCGTCGCCCCTCGGCCGGGTCCCGCTGTGGCGAGTCCCGCTGGTGGCGCGACGGCCAGCCGCCGCCGGGGGCCGCCCGTGGGGCGGCGGCCCGGGCGCGCTGATGTCAGAGCCGTTCACGTCCTCGGCGTCGCCGCGGGTCGGCCCCGCGGGGGAACGGGTTGGAGTGGCCTGCCGCACCGGACGCCGGGCCAGCGCCCCTCGAACCCCCCGCCCACGGTCCGGGTTGGTCGGGTCAGTCGGTCGGTCAGTCGGTCGGTCAGCCGAGTTGGTCGCCGACCCTGGTGTAGCCGCGCAGCAGGTCGCGGGAGATG
This sequence comes from Actinoalloteichus caeruleus, assembly GCF_049311605.1. Lineage (NCBI taxonomy): Bacteria > Bacillati > Actinomycetota > Actinomycetes > Pseudonocardiales > Pseudonocardiaceae > Actinoalloteichus > Actinoalloteichus caeruleus. Next base: position 2,357,464 of record NZ_CP186005.1, on the reverse strand, counting down.
ATCAACCGCAGCATCTCGTCGGTGCCCTCGAAGATGCGGAACAGCCGGACCTGCCGGTACCAGCGTTCGATGGGCAGTTCGCGCGTGTAGCCCATGCCGCCGTGGATCTGGAGCACCCGGTCCACGACCCGGTTGACCATGCCGGCGCCGAACAGCTTCGCCGCCGCCGAGCTGTGCCGGGGGTCGCGACCCTGGTCGACGGTCCAGGCGGCGCGCAGCACGAGCCCCCTGGCCGCCTCGATCTCGACCTCCGAGTCGGCGATCATCCACTGGATCGCCTGGTTCGTCCCGATCGGGCGGCCGAAGGTCTCGCGTGTGTTGGCGTACTCGATGGCCATCTCCAGGGCCCGTTCGGCGATGCCCAGCCCCTGCGACGGGATGGCGTAGCGGCCCTTGCCGATCCACTTCATGCCGAGTTCGAAACCCTGGCCCACCTCGCCGAGGACGTTGCGGTGGGGGACGCGCACGTTGTCGAAGACGAGGGAGGCCGGTCCCCCCTCGCCCATGGTCTGGATGAACTCCGAGGTCCAGCCCCGCTCCCGGTCGACGAGGAAGGCGGTGGACCCGCCGCGCGCGCCGACGTCGGGGTCGGTGACGGCCACGACGATGGCGAAGTCGGCCTCGTTGCCGCCGGTGATGAACACCTTCTCGCCGTTGAGGACCCAGTCGTCCCCGTCGCGCCGCGCGGTCATCCGGATGTTGGCGGCGTCGGAGCCGGCGCCGGGTTCGGTGATGGCGAAGCAGGAGACCCGGTCGCCGGCGATCGTGGGCAGCAGGTATTCGGCCCGTTGTTCGTCGTTGCCGTGGTAGAGGATGTTGTCGGCGCTGCCGCCGAACCGGAAGGGGACGAAGGAACGGCCGGTCTCGGTCCACACCAGGGACTGGTCGACGGCGGGCAGGCCCATGCCCCCGTACTCGGTGGGGGTGTCGAGCCCCCAGAACCCGAAGGCCTTCGCCCGCTGTTGGAGTTCCCGCAGTTCGGACTGTTCGAGTCCGGGCAGGCCGCGCCGTTCCCGGCGGAGCGCCTCGGCTTCCAGCGGCATCACCTCCTTGCGGACGAAGTCGCGGACGGTGTTCCGGACGGCCTGTTGTTCGTAGGTCAGCGCGAGGTCCATCAGCTGCTCCGGATCAGTGGTGGTGGGCGGGCCGGGTACCGCTTCGGGCGGGGCGGGGCCCGGCTCGGCCCGCGTCGGGTGGGCGGTGGTGCTGGGGGTGGTCAGCTCGTGGGCAGGGGGTAGTCGGCCACGGCGTCGGCGGTGCTGGCCGCCTCGACCTCGACGAGGCCCCCGTCGGCGCCCCGGGCGGGCGCGAGGACGTAGGAATCGGAGGAGGGCGGTTGGGCGGGGTCGGAGAAGTCCATCGGCATCCCGAGGCCGACGTCGACGAGGTCCTGGGAGCGGTGCGCCTCGACGATGCCCTCCCTGGTCAGGTCGCCGTGTTCGCAGGCCGCGGCGAGGGTCTCGGCCAGCGACCGCATGGTCGAGTAGCCGGAGAGCGCGCCGCCGTCGATGTCGTCCCCGGGGTAGCGCTCCTGGTAGGCGGCGACGAGTTCCCGGACACCGGGGAGGTCGCTTGACGCGGCGGGGGCGCCGCTGATGAGGAAGAAGTGGTCCTCCAGGGCCTCGGCGACCGGGGTCTCCAGCAGTTGGGAGGCGTAGGAGGGGGTGTTGCCGACGACGGGGACGGGGTCTCCCGACGAGGCGGTGACCCCGACGAGGGAGGCGAGTTGCGCGGGTCCGACGCTGGTGAGGATGGCGGTCACGCCGGCGGAGCGGAGCGCGGCGGCCTGCCCGGTGAGGTCGGACTCCCCGGCCCGAACGCGTTGCTCGACGAGGGTGAGTCCCGCGTCCTCGGCGGCGTGGCGGGCGCCGAGGACGGCGTTCTGCCCGTAGTCGTCGTCGAGGTAGACGTGGCCGATGCGCTCGCCCGGTTCGACGCGTCCGGTGCGGAGCAGGAAGTCGACGCCGTTGACGAGGTCGATGTCGTAGACGTTGCCGGGTACCTGGATCTCGCGGTGGCCGAGGAGGCTGGACGCCCAGCTCTGGGGGAAGGTCAGCAGGCCGTCGCGGACGATGTCGTCGGAGAGCGCGGCGAGCATGGGCGCGCCGAGCAGCTGCGGCATCGCGGCCACCTCGGGGGCGATCTCGCCGTACCCGGCGGTGGCCCGTTGCACGTCGTAGCCGTGGTCGCGGACCACGATCTCCAGGTCGCGGCCGCAGACCCCGCCCTCGTCGTTGATCTGTTCGACGGCGAGCTGCTGGGAGTTGACGATGCTGGTGCTCAGCGCCGCGTACGGGCCGGTGAGGTCGGTCAACGCGCCGAGCCTGATGGTGGTGTCGGTGACGCCGGGACCGGTCGAGGGGCCGTCGCCGTCCGCGCCCTGGGTGCCGGTGGCCTTGGAGCTGCAGGCGGTGAGGGTCAGCAGGACGGCGAGGGCGGCCGCGCCGGAGGTGGGAAGGGTCCGTCTCATGGGGTGTCCTCCTTGGCGGGACGGTCCAGCGGCCCGGTGGTGGGGTCGGGTCGGGCCGGCCCGGCGGGGTCGCCGGGTTCGGCGGGGGCTGGGCCGGGGTGGGTGGGGACGTGCCGAGCTGGGCGGTGCCCGGTCGGTCCTGGCTCCGGTGCGGTCGGCCCGTGGGGGACGACGGCCGCTGTCGGTCCGCCCGCTGTCGGGGTGTCGCGGCTGCGGGCGTGGAGCAGCCGCTCGGCGAGGCCGGCGAGGCCTCGGCGGGTGAGCAGCAGCACCAGGACGATCGCGAGCCCGTACAGGTAGCGGGACAGCTCGGCGGGGGTGACGCCGGCCTGGCCGGAACCGGGGGCGACGACCAGCGGGAGGTGGTCGGAGTACTGGGTGAGCAGCTGCGGGAGCACGGTGACGAACACGGCACCGGCGACGGCGCCGCCCACGGACCCCAGACCGCCGATGATGATCATGGCGAGGTAGTCGATGGACAGGGCGAGGCCGAAGTAGTCGGGGACGACCCGGCGGAAGGCCAGGGCCAGCAGCACCCCGGCGAGCCCGGCGTACATGGAGGACACCACGAACGCGGCGGCCCGGAACCGGGTGGTGGACACGCCGAACACCGACGCGGCGACGGGGCTGTCGCGCAGCGCCCCGAACGCCCGGCCCGGTCGGCCGCGCACCAGGTTGCGGGCCACCAGGAACGCGGCGAGCACCGCCACCAACCCCAGGTACCAGAGCCGTTCCAGGCCGCCGAAGGGCACGCCGAGCACGACGAGCCCGGGCGGGTCGTCGGCGAAGGCGAAGCTGCCCAGGGTCAGGGGTTCGACGGAGCGGCCGTGGTGGCCACCGGTGATCTCGGGCAGGCCCACCAGCAGCTGGTGTCCGACGAAGACCAACGCCAGGGTCGCCAATCCCAGGTACATGCCGTGGAGTCGACCGGCGATGGGGCTGAACAGGCCGCCGGCGATCCCGGCGAGCAGGACGGCCAGCACCGCCGCGGCCCAGGTCGGCAACCCGAGGCCGCCCGGCCCGGCGCCGGGCGCTCCGGGTTCACCGGAGGCCCAGGCGTAGCCGTAGGCGCCGACGGCGAGGAAGAAGGCGTGGCCGAGGGAGAGCTGGCCGGCCACCCCGGACAGCAGGGTCAGCCCGATCGCGCCCACGGCGGCGGCCATCGCGAACAGGCCCGTCTGCATCCAGGTGGGTGGCAGGTACAGCGGCAGCACGAGCAGGGCGAGCAGCAGCGCGGCCGTGGCCAGTGCCCGGGTCGGGGGTCGACGGGGCGGGAGGCTTTGGCGGGGCGCGGTGGGGGCCGTGGGGTCGGCGACCGCCGGTTCAGACACGGGTGGTCTCCTTCGCTCCGAGCAGACCGTTCGGGCGGACCAGCAGCACCAGCAGCATGATCAGGTAGGGGGCGACGTCACCCAGCGACTGGCCGAGTTCTCCCAGGTGGGTGCGGTAGCTGGTGACGGTGGCCTCGGTGAGCCCGATGAGCGCGCTGCCCACCAGGGCACCGGGCACCGAGGTCAGGCCGCCGAGCACGGCGGCGGGGAACGCGGCCAGCGCGACCTGCCCGGTGGCCCGGTCCAGGCCCGGGGTGGGGAAGGCTGCGAGGAAGACGGCGGCGACGGCGGCCAGCGCCCCGGCGACGCACCAGGCGCTGACCCGGACGCGGCGCAGCCGGACCCCCATCAGGGTGGCGGCCTCCCGGTCGGCCGTCACCACCCGCAGCGACAGGCCCCACCGCGACCAGCGGAGCAGGGCGAACAGGGTCGCGATGAGCAGGACCGCCACGAGCACCGAGGCGATGCGGGACTGGGCGATGACCGTCCCACCGAGGCGCACGACCCCGGTTCCCCAGGGGTCGCCGAGGGAGAGGACGTCGGATCCGATCAGCCGGGACAGTTCGGCCAGCAGCAGGATGTCGACGCCGATCGTCACGATCGTCAGCACGTGGGCCTGGCCGAGGTGGCGTCCCCTGGCGCAGACGAGTTCGACGAGTCCGGCGCCGGCGGCCGTGACCGCGACGGCGGCGGTGACGGCGGCGAGGAAACCCCAGTGCGGGTGCAGGACGGCGGTCAGGTAGGCGCCCAGCAGCAGCAGCGAGCCGTGGGCGAAGTTCATGACCCCGGACACGGTGAACACGACGACGAACCCGACGGCGATCAGCGCGTACACCGAGCCGAGGGCCAACCCGTTGACGAGGATGTCCGCGACGCCGCTCATCTGGGGTCCTCCGGCAGGGTCGTGGCGGTCGCCGTGCCGGGGCCGGCGGCGGACTCGGGGACGGGGACGGGGACGCCACCGAGGTAGGCGGCGATCACGGCCGGGTCGCCGCGCACCCGCTCGGGTGGCCCGGTGGCGACGCTGCGGCCGAAGTCGAGGACGGTGACCTCGTCGGCCAGGCCCATGACCAGGGGCATGTCGTGTTCGACGAGCAGGATCGACGGGGCGAGTTCGGCGCGGACCCGGGCGATGAGGTCGACCATGCGGCGCCGTTCGGCCCCGTTCATCCCGGCCACCGGTTCGTCGAGCAGCAGCAGCCGGGGTTCCATGCACAGCGCCCTGGCGAGTTCGACGCGTTTGCGGTCCCCGTAGGACAGCAGGTCCACCGGGGTGTCGGTCAGGTCGCCGAGGCCGACGAGCTCGGCGACCTCCCGCACCCGCGCGCGGTGCGTCCGTTCCTCGCGGACCGCGCCCGGCAGCCGCAACGCGGAGGCGAGCAGCCCGGCTCGGGTGAGGACGTGCCTGCCGAGCATCAGGTTGTCGGAGACGGTGCCCCGGGCGAGGACGACGTTCTGGAAGGTGCGGGCCACGCCGAGCGCCGCGATCCGGTGCGGTGCGGTGCGGGTGAGGTCGTGGTCACCGAGGACCACGCTGCCGGTCGCCGCGCGGCACACCCCGGAGAGCACGTTGAAGAAGGTGGACTTGCCGGCGCCGTTGGGGCCGATGACGGCGTGCAGGCTGCCGGGTTCGACGGTCAGGTCCACGTCGTCCAGGGCGACCAGTCCGGCGAAGCGGACGGTCAACGACCGTACCCGCAGCGGAACCGCCGCCCGCCCGGTGTGGGCGGGCCGGCCCGGGATCGGTGGTTCGCGGTCCCGGTCGCCGACGCCCCGCGGGTCCGATGGGGTCGGAAGGGCCGGACTCCCGCCGGGTTCGGCGCGAGCGGGCGCCGCTGGCCGGGTGTCGGCACGGCGGGCCCGAGGGCCGTGGTCGCCGTGGTCCGGGTCCGACGGTTCGACGTCCCCCTCGGCGCCGGTCCCGGTCGGTTCGGGCTCCGACGCGTCGGGTGCCTCCCCGAGGTAGAGCCGCCGGACCTCGTCGGAGGTGGCGAGTTGGGCCGCCGCGCCGGACAGCCGCACCCGGCCCAGGTCGAGGACGTGGGCGTGGTCGGCGACCCCCAGGGCCAGGGCGGCGTTCTGCTCGACCAGCACGACGGTGACGCCGCTCCGGTTGATCTGGCGGATGACCTCGGCGACGGTCTGGACCACGCGGGGCGCCAGGCCCAGGGAGGGTTCGTCGAGCAGCAGCAGCCGGGGGGCGGCCATCAGCGCCCGGCCGATCGCGAGCATCTGCTGCTCACCGCCGGAGAGGGTGCCGGCGGGTTGGCCGCGCCGCCGGGCCAGCACGGGGAACAGGTCGTACACCTCGTCGCGGGCGGCGCGTCGCCGGGCGCCCCGGGGCGAGCGCGGGCCGAGGGCGCCGGCGTCGAGGTTGTCCGCCACCGACAGCGCGGGGAAGACGCGGCGGCCCTCCGGGACCTGCACGACGCCGGCCGCCACCGTGGACGCCGCGTCCCGCCAGTCCAGCGGCCGCCCGTCCACCTCGACGGTTCCGCCGGTCACGGCACCGCCGTGCAGCGGCAGGGTTCCCGACACGGCGCGCAGCAGGGTGCTCTTGCCGGCCCCGTTCGCGCCGAGCAGCGCGGCGACCGAACCGGGTTCGACGTGCAGGCACACCTGGCGCACGGCCGGCAGCGCCCGCCCGTAGCGGATGTCGAGCCGGTCGACGCGGAGGCCGGCGGGGGTGGTGGGGCGCGGGTCGGTGGTCATGGTGGCTGGCCTCCTCTCCGGTGCTGGTCGGGACTGGTGTGCACGCGGACACGGCGTGGTCCGGCCCGCCGGGCGCGGGCGGCTCGCGGGTGGGGTGGTGCGGGCCCGTCGGTTCCCGCCGACGGCGCCGGCGGCGGTGGGCCGGCTGGTGGCAACGACGACAGCACGGGCCGTTCGGCGGGGTCCAGCGGCGCATGCCAAGTCATGGCGGCCGCCCAAACCCGTCCCGCCCAGTGTGTGCGCCGCCACAGTCCTCGCCTCCGGTGGCGGGTATCGCCCCGACGATCGGGGAATGAGCGATGACGACAGTGCGCACCTGCCCGGGGGCGACGCCGCCGGACCGCCGGGCCTGGACCTCGCGCGACTGCGCGCGCACCTGGCGGAGCACCTGCCGGGGGGCGTGGTGGGCGAGCTCGGGGCCCGGCTGCTGACCGGGGGGCGGTCCAACCTGACCTACCTGGTGTGGGACGGGGTCCGGCGGTGGGCGGTGCGCCGGCCCCCGCTGGGGCACGTGCTGCCCACCGCGCACGACATGGGTCGGGAACACCGGGTGCTCGCCGCCCTCACCGGCACCCCGGTTCCGGCCCCGGTCCCCTTCCTGCTGTGCCGGGACCCGGCGGTGCTGGGCGCGCCGTTCTTCGTGATGGAGTTCGTCGAGGGCGAGGTCCCGAACGCGGGCTCGCTGCGGGGCCACGGGGGCGGGCACGCGCGCCGGGTCGGTGGGTGCCTGGTCGACCGGCTGGTGGAGCTGCACGCGGTCGACGTCGACGCCGTCGGCCTGGGTGACTTCGGCCGACCGTCCGGGTTCCTGGACCGCCAGCTGCGGCGGTGGTGGCGCCAGTTGGAGGGGTCACGCAGCCGTCCCACACCCGAGCTGGACGGGCTGCGTGCCGCGCTGGCCACGGCGGTCCCGGTCTCCCCCGCCCCCACCCTGGTGCACGGGGACTTCCGGGTGGACAACGCGGTGTTCGGTCCGGACGGGACCGTGCGGGCCCTGCTCGACTGGGAGATGTCCACGCTGGGTGATCCGTTGACGGACCTGGGGATGCTGCTGGTGTACGGGCGGCGTGCCCCCCTGGACGGTCAGGACCCGGTGAACGCCCGCACGGTGCCCGGGTTCCCCGACGAGGACGAGCTGGTGGCCCGCTACGTGGCCGGTTCGGGGCGGGACGCCGCCGGTCTGCCCTGGTACGTGGCGCTGGGTTTCCTCAAGCTCGCGGTGATCCTGGAGGGGATCCACTACCGGCACCAGCAGGGCAGGACGGCGGGACCGGGTTTCGAGGGCATCGGGGACCTGGTGCGCCCACTGGCGGTGGCCGGGCACCGGGCCCTGGACGGCGGGTGAGCGGAACACGGCGGGGGCGGTCCGGCCTCGCCGGCTGTCGCGGCGCACACCACCGCGCCGGGAAGCCTGTGCGCCGGCAGCGGATGCCACGCCGGCACCCGGGCGGCGCGCCCCGACACCGGTCCACAGCGGACACGATCTGACCAGTGTGAACCCACTCCGAACAGGGCCGTCGGGGTCGGCTGGGACCCCGTCCCGGTGGGATGGCGGCGGGGCCCGACGTCGTTAGGCTGGCCACCACCCGGACCCGCTCCCCGCCGGCTCCCGGCCGGCCGCCCCCGTCCCCGCACCGGGTCCTCCACGCGGCACGCCGACGTTCCCCTCGCAGGAAGGCAGGCCATGACATCGTCCTTCTCCTTCCACGGCCGGCTCGCCGTCGTCACCGGCGGCGGCTCGGGCATCGGACGGGCGTTGGCGTCCGGCCTCGCCGAGGAGGGCGCCCGCGTCGTGGTCGCCGACCTCGACGCCGCCGCCGCCGCCCGGGTCGCCGCCGCGCTGCCCGGCGGGCGCGGCGTTCCCCTGGCCCTCGACGTGACGGATCCGGTGGCGCTGGACCGGGCGATCAGCGGAGTGGAGGCCGAGCTGGGACCGGTGTCGGTGTTCTGCTCCAACGCCGGGATCGCCGGCAGCCGCCTGCTGGGGTCCCCGGAGGAGTGGGAGCGGATGTGGCTGGTGCACGTGGCCGCCCACGTGCACGTCGCCCGCCGAGTGCTGCCGGGGATGGTCGCCCGGGGCGAGGGCCGCCTGTTGGTGACCGCCTCGGCGGCCGGTCTGCTGACCAACCTGGACTCGGCCGCCTACGCAGTGACCAAGCACGGCGCGGTGGCGGTGGCCGAGTGGCTGGCCATCGAACACCACGACGCGGGGGTGCGGGTGTCCTGCCTGTGCCCGCAGGGGGTGGCGACGCCGATGCTGACCGGCTCCGACGGCGGGGCACCGGCCACGACGGCGGCGGGTGGCGTGCGCTCGGCCGAGGACGTGGCCGCCGAGGCGTTGGACGCGTTGCGGCACGGCCGGTTCCTGGTGTTGCCCCACCCGGAGGTCGGCGAGTTCGAACGCCGGCGGGCCACGGACCGGGAACGCTGGCTGGACGGGATGCGCCGGCTCCGACGCCGCCTCCGGCCCACTGACCCGCACCTGGCCGGCGGCACCTCGCCCGGCTGATCCCAGGGCAGCCCGCCCCGACACCCCGAGCCAGTGACCCGTGACCCGCGAGGAGGACCCGTGACGACCTCGGACCCCCGTCCCGACGGCACCCCCGGCCACCCCGACGAGCCGGTGCCGATCCCCACCGCCGACGGCACCCCCCGCCTCGCCGGTCGCGTCGCGCTCGTCACCGGGGCCGGACGGGGCATCGGGTTGGCCATCGCCCGCCGCCTGCTCGCCGAGGGGGCTCGGGTGTGCGTGACCGCCCGGCACGCCGAACCGCTGGCGGAGGCCGCCGCCGACCTCGGCGGCCCGGACCGGGTGCTCGCCGTCCCGGGCCGCAGCCACGACGCCGAGCACCGCGCGGAGGCGGTGCGCCGCACCGTGGAACGGTTCGGCCGGCTCGACGTGCTGGTCAACAACGCGGGCACCAACCCGGTGCGGGGGCCGCTGCTGACCGCCGGCCTCGACGCCGTCCGCAAGACCTTCGAGGTCAACGTGTTCGCCGCCCTGGGCTGGGTGTCGGAGGCGCACCAGGCGTGGCTGGGCGAGCACGGCGGCGCCGTGCTGAACGTCGCCTCGATCGCCGGGTTGGACACCTCCCCCGGCCTCGGGGTGTACGGGGCGAGCAAGGCGGCGCTGATCCGCCTGACCGGTCAGCTGGCCGTGGAACTCGCGCCCCGGGTCCGGGTCAACGCCGTGGCCCCGGCCGTGGTGCGCACCCGCTTCGCCGCCGCCCTCTACGAGGGCCGTGAGGACCGGGTGACCTCGGCCTACCCGCTGGGCAGGTTGGGGGATCCGGCGGACGTCGCCTCGGCCGCCGCGTTCCTGGTGTCCGACGACGCGTCCTGGATCACCGGGCAGACCCTCGTGCTCGACGGCGGCCACACCCTCCGCCCGGCCTGACCCCCGGCCCCCGGGCACCCCCGCCGGTGGCCGATCCACCCCGTCCCGGTGTCCGTTCCGTCCACGGCGGACGGCGGGTCCGTCTCCGCTGGGTCGTTCCGGCGACGACGGCGTTCCGCCCCCTCGCCCGCGTCGACGCCCGACGCCGCGTGCCGAACCCGGGCGTCCCCGCCCCCGTGACCCCGCTCCCGAGGAGGAAACCCGATGGACTTCGCCCACGACGAGCGCACCCGCGAGCTGGCCGACCGCCTGCGGGGCTTCATGGCCGAGCACGTGCACCCCGCCGAGGAGGCCCTGGCCCGGGGCGAGGCCGACCCGGGGCCGGAGTGGGGGCCGCCGCCGCTGCTCGCCGAGCTGCGGGCGGAGGCCCGGCGGCGCGGGCTGTGGAACCTGTTCCTGCCCGGGGAGCACGGCGCCGGGCTGACCACCCTCCAGTACGCGCCGCTGGCCGAGATCACCGGCCGCAGCCCCCGCCTCGCGCCGGCCGCGCTGAACTGCGCCGCTCCCGACACCGGGAACATGGAGATCCTGGCGTTGGCGGGCACCGAGGACCAACGGCGGCGGTGGCTGGCACCGCTGCTGGACGCGCGGATCAGGTCGGCCTTCGCCATGACCGAACCGGACGTCGGTTCCTCCGACGCCACGAACATCGCCACCACGGTGGAACGGGTCGGCGCCGAGTACGTCGTCAACGGGCGCAAGTGGTTCGTCTCCGGGGCGCTCTCCCCCGAGTGCGAACTGCTGATCGTCCTCGGCAGGACCTCGGAGGACGGTCCGGCACGGGAACGGCACAGCATGGTCCTGGTGCCGACCGGCACGCCGGGTGTGACGGTGCGGCGCGGCATGAGCCAGTTCGGGTACTCCGACGACGACCACGGCGGGCACGCCGAGATCCTGTTCGAGGACGTGCGGGTCCCGGCCGCCAACCTGTTGGGCGAGCCCGGCTCGGGTTTCGCGATCGCCCAGGCCCGACTGGGCCCGGGGCGGGTGCACCACTGCATGCGGCTGCTCGGCATGGCCGAACGCGCGGTAGAACTGGCCTGCGCGCGGGCCGCGACCCGCACGACCTTCGGCCGCCGGCTGTCCGACCAGGGCGTGGTGCGGGAGTGGGTGGCCGAGTCGAGGGTGCGGATCGACCAGTGCCGGCTGCTGGTGCTCCGGGCGGCGTGGCTGATGGACCGGGAGGGCAACCGGGCCGCCCGCGACGAGATCCAGGGCATCAAGATCGCCGTCCCCCGGGCGGTGGAGTGGGTGGTGGACAGGGCGGTGCAGATCCACGGGGCGGCGGGGGTGAGCCAGGACCTGCCGTTGGCCCGGTTCTGGGCGATCGCGAGGTCGCTTCGGATCGCCGACGGCCCCGACGAGGTGCACCTGCGGTCCCTGGGCCGCCGCGAGATCGAACGCCAGCTGGCGGCGCTGGCCTGACCGGGTTCCGCGCCGCCCCGCCCCGCTCGGCCACCGCGCGGGTGGTGGGCCACCCGGGCGGGGTGGTGGGCCACCCGGGCGGGGTGGTGCCAGCGGCAGGGCCGCAGGGGCGTCAGCAGATCGCCGACGGGCCGCGGCCACCGGTGGCAGCGGACGGGGCCAGCCCGTCGGTGCCTCCGACGACCCCGGGACGGCGGTGGGGCGAGGCCGGCTCGGTTCGGCCGGGAAACCGGTGGTGGGACGCCGTCACGGCGGCCAGGATGGCCCCGTGTCAACACGAGTGGCTCCCCTCACGGGTGGCGGCGCGCGCATCGCGGCTGGTATCGCCCCCGCCCTCCCGAACCACGGCCACCACGTCGCCGCGCTCGACCGCGTGGAGGACGCCGACTCCACGAGCGGTCGGGCCCTCCACGTCGGCGGTGGGCCTCGTGGCTGACCGGCGGCCGGCCACGCCGGACTTCACGATCCGCCCGGCGCGGCTTGACGACTGGCCCCGGATCTGGCCCATCGTCGAGGACGTCGTCACCGAGGCGCGAACCCTCCCCTACGACCCCGGCATGGGCGCGGACGACGCCCGGCGGATGTGGCTGCTGCCGGCACCAGCCAGGACGGTCGTCGCCGCCGACGGCGACCGGGTGCTCGGCACCGCGAACATGTACGCCAACCGTCCGGGTCCTGGCAGCCACGTGGCGTCCGGCAGTCTGATGGTCGCCCGGGCGGCGCGGGGCGCGGGCGTCGGGCGTGCTCACCACCGACCTGATCGGCTGGGCGCGGGAGAACGGTTTCGCGGCGGTCCAGTTCAACGCCGTGGTCGACACCAACACGAGCGCGATCCGCCTCTACGAGAGCCTGGGTTTCGTCACGCTCGGGGTCGCCCCCGGGGCGTTCCGCCACCCCGAGCACGGTGACGTCGGCCTGCGGATCATGTGGCTGGACCTGTGACCCGACCGGTCGCGTGCCGGGTCGCGGTGCCCCGGGCCGTCCTCGGTCGCCGCGGCGCGGCAGAGCAGCCCACCCCCGGGAGAGGCCGGGGGTGGGGTGGCCGGTGCGGCCCGGTACGGGGACACCACCGGACCGGGCCGGCGCTCAGCCCTGGTCGCCCTGGTCGAACACGACGACCGCCCGCGCGCCCCGGCCCCGGTCGAGGTCGGCGAAGACGTCCTCCACCTCGGCGAGGTCGATCCGCCGGTCCACCAGGGACCCCAGGTCGAGGGCTCCCGCGCCGAGCAGGCCGAGCAGGACGGGCAGGTCCTCGGCCGGGTCGCAGTCCCCGTACATGCAGCCGGCGAGGGTGCGGCCCAGCATGGCGACCTCGGCGGCGCTGAGGGTCAGGGTGTCGCTCCGCTCGCCGAGCCCGACGACGGTGGCCCGCCCGCCACGGCGGAGCACGTCCCAGGCGGCGCGGATGCTGGTGGCGCGGCCGACGCATTCGACGGCGTGGTCCGCGCCCCTGCCCCCGGTCAGCCTTCGGACCCGCCGGGCCAGCTCCGGCCCGGGTTCGAGCACCTCGGTGGCCCCCAGGGACTCCGCGAGCGCGGCCTTGTCCGGCGCGGGGTCCACGGCGATCACCGGGGCCGCCCCCGCGATGCGGGCGGCCTGCACCGCGCACAGGCCCACCCCGCCCAGCCCGAGGACCACCACGGACTCACCGGGGCGGACACGGGCGGCGTTGCGCACCGCCCCCACGCCGGTGAGGGCGGCGCAACCCAGCAGCGCGGCCTCCACGGCGGGGGTGCCGGGTGGCAGCGGAACGCAGGCGTCCTCGGCCACCAGCGTCTCGGTGGCGAAGGCCGCCGCGCCCAGCCCTGGGAACAGAGGTTGGCCGTCGGCGCCCACCGCGTGCGGGCGGGTCGCGTACCGCAGCGACGCCTGGCACAGGTAGGGCTGGCCGCCCCGGCAGAACCAGCAGTCCCGGCAGGGCGGTGACCAGTTCAGCACCACCTGGTCGCCGACCCGCAGGCCCGTCACCCCCTCCCCCACCTCGACGACGTCGCCGACGCCCTCGTGCCCCAACACGGCCGGCAGGTGGTGGGGCAGCACACCCCGGGCCAGCGACAGGTCGGAGTGGCAGACACCGGCGGCGGTCATGCGGACCCGGACCTCCGACGGGCCGGGGTCGCGCAGCTCGATCTCCTCGACCCGCAGCGGTTGGTCGGTGGCGCGCAGGACGGCGCCGACGGCGGTGCTCGGCATGGTGTGCTCCCTCGCGGGGTGGGGTCGCGGCGACCTAGACGGGTCGGGGCCCGTGGGGTCGAGGTGGTCAGAGCGGAAGCTGGACGGCTTTGAGCTGCTGGAACTCGGCGATTCCGTGCGGCCCCAGTTCCCGCCCGTACCCGGAGTGGCCGTAGCCGCCGAAGGGCGCGACCGGGTTGAACGGTGCCCCGTTGATGTCGACCTGCCCGGTGCGCAGCCGGCGGGCCACGGCGGTGGCGGTGTCGTCGTCCTCGGCCCAGACGGCGCCGGCCAACCCGTAGGGGGTGCCGTTGGCGATGCGGACGGCCTCCTCCTCGTCCCGGTAGGGCAGCACGGTGAGGACCGGCCCGAACACCTCCTGCTGGGCGATGGCGGCGCCGGGGTCGGCGTCGACGACGACGGTGGGCCCGCAGTAGTGGCCGCGCCCGTCCGGCCCGGCGGCGTCCCGACCGTCGACGGCCAACCGGGCGCCGTCGTGGACCGCGCGGGCGATGTGCCCGGTGACGGTGCGGCGGTGGTCGGCCGAGACCAGGGGCCCCAGGCGGGTCTCCGGGTCGGTCGGGTCCCCGGGGCGGTACCGCTGGCTGGCCGCGACGGCCAGGTCGACGGCCTCGGCGTACCGGTCGTGGCGCACCAGCAGGCGGGTGTGCGCGGTGCAGGTCTGCCCGGCGTTGAGCAGGCAGCTGTCCACTGTCCTCCGCACCGCGCGGGCCAGGTCGGCGCCGGGCAGCACCACGGAGGCGGACTTGCCGCCCAGTTCCAACGCGACGCGGGCCAGGCGTTCCCCGGCGAGCGCGGCGACCCGGGCGCCGGCGGTGGTCGACCCGGTGAAGGACACCATCGCCACCCCGGGGTGGCGGACCAGGGCCTCCCCGACCACCCGGCCGCCACCCGGGACCACGTTGAGCACCCCCGGTGGCAGCCCGGCCCGGTCGGCCAGGTCCGCCAGGGCCAGGGCGGACAGCGGGGTGAGGCCGCTGGGTTTGAGCACGACCGGGCAGCCGGCGGCGAACGCGCCGGCGATCTTCGCGACGGCCTGGTGCAGCGGGTAGTTCCACGGCGTGATGCCGCCGACGACGCCGACCGGGTCGCGGAGGACCAGCGAGTGCCCGAGCCGTTCCGGGGCCGCGAACCCGGGGTCGCGCAGCAGGGCCGAGGTGGACTCCAACACCCGCAGGGGCAGTCCGACCTGCACGGCGCGGGAGAAACGGATCGGCGTGCCGAGTTCGGCGGTGACCAGCTCGGCGAGGTCGGCGGCCCGGTCGGCCATCGCCGCGCGCAGGGCGTCGAGGTGGTCGGCGCGCTCACCCGGTTCCAGGGCCGCCCAGGCGGGGAAGGCCCGTTCCGCGGCGAGCACCGCCTCGTGCACGTCCTCGGGGCCGGCCGCCGCGACCCGGCCGAGCAGCTCCCCGGTGGCGGGGTCCTCCACGTCGATCGGCGTCGACGTGCGCGGGGCCGTCCACCGGCCGTCGAGGTACAGGCGGTCCGGGGGCAGCTGGTCGAGCAGCTGGGGCTGTGCTGGCACGGCGTCCTCCACGCGCTCGGGGTGTTCGGGCGTCGGGTGGTCGGGATGGGTCGTGGGTGGTCGGCGGTGCCTCGCCTCCGGGTGACGTGCGGCCCGTGGGCGGCGCCGGGACCGCACCGGGGTCAGGAGAGGCGTTCGACGACCATCGCCATGCCCTGCCCGCCGGCCACGCACATCGACACCAGGCCGAACTGGCCGTCCCGGACGCGGAGGCCGTGCAGCAGGGTGGCGGTCAGCCGGGCCCCGGTCATGCCGAACGGGTGGCCGACGGCGATCGCGCCGCCGTGCACGTTGAGCCGGTCCTCGTCGAGCCCCAGGTCGCGGTGGACGGGGATGACCTGCGCGGCGAACGCCTCGTTGATCTCGGCCAGGTCGAGGTCGCCGACGCCGAGCCCGGCGCGGCGCAACGCGAGCCGGCAGGCCGCCACCGGCCCCAGCCCCATGATCTCCGGGGACAGCGCCGACACCCCGGTGGAGCGGATGCGGGCCAGCGGGGTGATGCCGAGGTCCCCGGCGCGGTCCTCGTCCATCACCACCAGGGCGGCGGCGCCGTCGTTGAGCGGGCAGCAGTTCCCGGCGGTGACGGTCCCGTCCGGCCGGAACACGGGGGCGAGCCCGGCGAGCCGGTCCAGGGTGGTCCCGGGGCGGGGGCCGTCGTCGGCGGCGACGACGGTGCCGTCGGGGAGGGTGACGGGGGTGATGTCCTCGGCCCAGAACCCGTCGTCGAGGGCACGGGCGGCGGCCCGCTGCGAGCGCACCGCGAACTCGTCCTGTTCGCGGCGGCTGATCCCCCGGTGCTGGGCGACGTTCTCGGCGGTCTGCCCCATCGCCAGGTACACGTCGGGCAGTTCACCGGACAGGCGGGGGTCCTCCCAGGGTGGGGCTCCGCCGCCGGCGCGGGTGGCCGAGCGGGCCATCGCCGCCGCGTAGCGGGGGTTCTCACCCCGCCCGCCGGCCTGGGCGTCGGCGGGGCGGGCGATGCGGGACACGCACTCGACGCCGCCGGACACGTAGGCCAGGCCCTCCCCCGCGCGGATCGCGTGGAACGCCATCCGGGTGGTCTGGAGGGACGAGGCGCAGTGCCGGCTGATCGTCGCGCCGGGCAGGGCGTCCAGGCCGAGCGACACGGCCACGACGCGGGCGATGTTGAACCCCTGCTCGCCGCTGGGGTTCCCGCAGCCGAGGTAGAGGTCCTCGACGTCCTCGACGGGCAGTTCGGGGACCTGGTCGAGCGCGGCGCGGACCATCGCGGCGGCGAGGTCGTCGGGGCGGACGTCGCGCAGCGACCCCTTCCTGGCCCTGCCGATGGGGGAGCGCGCTGCGGCGACGATGACGGCCTCGGGCATGGTCTCCTCCGGGTGCGGGCGGGGCGTGGGGCGGCGGGATCGGGGGCGTCGGCCGTGCGCCGGCCGCCGGCCCCGGGGCGGGGTGTTCCGGCTGGGCGGACCGGCACGGGACGGTCGGGTCCGGTCGTCCGGTCGTCCGGTCGGGGCCGGTCGGCTGGAGGGACGACGGGCCCGGGGTGGCGCCGGCAGCGGCGCCGGTCGGGCCGGCGACGGCTGCGGTTCGCCGGCCCCGGCCCGGCGGATGCCGCCCGGGGCCATCCCACCTGACCACGGGCCACCTCCCCTGTACAGCGGGGCCGGCGGCTTCTGGCGCCTTGCACAACCGGGGACGACGCCGCCATGTGACAGGGCACAGAACGCGACGACGACGCGGAGGGCACCGGCGCGGCCCCCTCGGTCGCCACACCCGCCGCGCCCTGGGGAAACACCGCTCACGACCGGCTCGCGGGCGCACAGTGGACCCGGGAGGCGGGCCGAGCGGCGGTCTTCCGCCGGAGTTCACGCGTGCGTAACTTGGCCGGTGTGATCGGAAAGCCTGTCCACTCGGTCGGCCTCCGCATCCACGACCGAGGCGACGACGCCCTGGCGGTCACCCGACCGCGCACCGTGGCACGCGGTCGTGCCCGGACGGCCGCGCGGACCGCCGCGCCCCCACCTCGGTGTCCTGCCTGCTCCGCCCCGGAGGTTCCGCCGCCGCCCGCGTCCCGCCCCACCCCACCCGTGACCACCCGGCCACGGGTCGGCCCGCCTGCCGGTCCCGAACCTCGGGTGGCCGGCCCCGCCGCACCGGCCCGCCACCCCGCCGTGAGGGGCGCGACGGCGGCCGGGCCGTTGACCGCCAGCGGAGGCCCACCCACGGTCCCGCCGCCCCCGACCCCGGGTCCGCCGCGCCCGGCTGAGGAACCGCCCGGAGTGGACCCGCCCCCGACGCCGCCCGGTCCGCCCGGCGGCGTCGCACCACTGCCGGACCGGGGAACGTCCGCGCCCGCGGCCCGCGCCGGGCCACCTCCCACCGCCCTGGATCGCCTCCCCGCCGACACGCGCCGGCTGGTGCTGGTCGCCGCCGCCGCGACGGTGTTCGACGGGCCACCCGCCCTGGACCTGCTCCACCGCGCCGCACGCCGCGCCGGGCTGTCCCCGTCCTGCCTGGACCCGGCCGAGGACACCGGGCTCCTCGTCGTCGACGGCGACCTCGTCCGGTTCCGCGACCCCCACCTGCGGGACGCCGTCTACCGGGAGGCGCCGCGACCCCACCTGCGCGCCGCCCACGCGGTGGTGGCCGACGTCCTCGACCCCGGGCCCGGCGGTCTCCGCCGGTTGTGCCACCGGGCGGCGGCCACCGTCGGCCCGGACGACCGGTTGGCCGCCGCCCTGGCCCGCGCCGTCGACCGGCACTCCCCGACCGGCCGGGGACCGCTGCTCGACCACGCCCAGTGCTCCACCGCGCTGGCCAGCGCGGCACGGCTCACCACTGACGCCCGCCGCCGCGCCCGCCGCGTCCTCGCCGCCGTCGACCACGCCTGGCTCGCCGGCGACCCCCGCCGGGCCTGGGCGCTGCTGACGGCCCCGGAGCTGCCGGCGGCCGACGACGACGTGGTCGGCCGCCGGGAACTCGTGCGGGGAGCCCTGGAACTGCGCGGCGGGGTGGTCTCCGACGCGCACGCCTCCCTGGAACTGGCCGCCGCCCTGTTGCGCCCCCACGGCGGACCGTTGGCGCGGGCGGCGCTCATGGACCGGTTGGCGGCCAGCTGGGCCAGCGGTGACCTCCCCCGGCACCTGGCCGCCCTCGACCACGCGGCGGCCGACGACCCACCCGGACCGTCCACGGCCGGGAACCGCCCGGCGGCCGAGACCCCGCCCGCCCCGACCTCGGGGCACCGGCTGCCCAGGGCGCCCCGATTCCCCGACGTCCGCCTCGCGGCGCGCCTCGCCGGTGTCCGAGCGGCCGCCCACACCCAGCCCTGGGCTCACCCGGCGGCCACCCGGCCACACCCCCCGGGAGGAGGGCTGGTCAGCTGGTGCGAGGCGCCCCGCTCGGCTGTGCGACCGACACCGTCCTGGACGGTCCACCGGCACCCGGGCATCCCCGGGACCCGCACCCCACCCGAGGCCACCGAACGCCCACTCCCGGCGCCACGACAACCCCCCGACCCGCCACGGCCCGGCCGGCACCCCTCGGGTTGGGAGGCCGACTACGCGGGCGGACTGGCGGCCGTGCTGCGCGGCCGGCCCCACGAAGGAACCCCCCTGCTGCGCAGGATGCTCGACGGCGAGCTCGACGGCGCCGTCCCCCTGTTCGCGGCCACCGTCGCCGCCCTCGCCGCCGGCCGCCCCCGGGACGCCGCGACGGCGGCGGCCCGAGCGCTGGCCTCGGCCCGCGCCGGCGGGCCGGCCGCCCTCGTCCCGATCGCGCTGGAACACCTGGCCCACACCGAACTGGTCCTCGGCGACCACGCCCGCGCCCACTCCCACGCCTCCGCCGGGCTGCGCGCCGCCCACCGCGCCGGCCAGCCCAACCAGGCCACACACCACCGCGCGCTCCTCGCGTTCACCTCGGCCCTGCTCGGGGAGGAGGAGTCCTGCCACGACCACGCGGCCCGGGCGGCCAGGGAGGCCGCCGCCCGGGGACTGGTGTTCGCCGAAACCCTGGCCACCTGGGCACTGGCGATGCTGGACCTGGCGGGTCGCCGGCCCGAGACGGCCGCCGACCGGCTCCGCCCGCTGCTGGTCGGCAGCGGGCCACGCGGCCACTTCGCCGCCCGCGAGTTCGCCGTCCCCTCGCTGGTGGAGGCGGCCGTCCTCGCCGGCGACACCCACGGCGTCCACGCCCCGCTCCGGCGGTTCGAACGCTGGGCGGCGGCCACCGGCGACCCGGACCGGCGGGCACAGGCGCTGCGCTGCCGCGCCCTGCTCCACGCCGACGACAGCGGCGCGGACGCCCTGTTCCGGGAGGCGATCGACCTGCACGAACGGGCCGGCCAGGGCTTCGAACAGGGCCGCACCCGCCTGCTCCACGGGGAGGCGCTGCGCCGGCGCCGCAGCCCCGGAGCCGCCCGGGACCAGCTGCGCGCCGCGCTCGTCCTGTTCGAACTGTGCGGGGCCAGGCAGTGGGCGACCCGGGCACGCGACGAGCTCCGCGCGGTCGGCGACTCGCCGCCCCGGGCCGTCAACCTCGCGGGCCGCCGCCGGAGGACGGTCGACACCGACCGGCTCACCCCGCAGCAGCTGCGGATCGCCCGCGCCGTCGCATCCGGTAACACCAACCGGGAGGTCGCGGTGAGCCTGCGGCTCAGCCCGCGCACCGTGGACCACCACCTCCGCAACGTCTTCGCGACCCTCGGGGTGCGCTCCCGCGTCGAGCTGACATTGCTGCTGTCGAACGGCGGCTCCGACCGCGACGACACCCCGGCGGCCAGCGGCGTCGGCGTCGGCGTCGCCGTCGGGCGGCACCCCACCGGCCGGGAGGCGGCCGGGCAGGCGTCGGTGACCGCCCTGGCCACCGCGCCCCGCCGGCGACTGCCACCGGGACAACAACCCGTGTTCGGTCGGCCCAGGAACCCGGCGACCACGACCAGCGGCGAGGCACCACCGCGTCCCACATCCGAGACCAGCGCCCCGCGCCGACGGTCCCTGCCCTCCCGCCCGGGCGGCCAGGCCGAGGAGGCGGGCGCGTGACCCGGCCCGTCGAGCCGGCGCACCGCACCCCCTGCCGCTGGGCGCCAGGGCCCGTGCCGTCCGTGGCCCCCGCCTTCCCCACCAGCGCCGCCACGCCGCCGCCCCCACATCGCCCGCACCGCTCGGCGAGGGCGGCGAGGCCGCACCCCGACCACCGTCCCTGCCCCAGGGCCGCGCCCTGCCCCTCCACACAGGACGAGGTGAGACCCGTGACCAGACCCGCGTCGCCGCTCCGCCACCCCACCACCCCGGGCGAACCGACCGGCCGCACCGTCTTCGGCGGGCGGCCGCACGCGGACGCACGCACCCGCCCCCACGGGCCGGCCACCGGCAGGACCTCGGTCCGCGCCCCGCACGCCCTCCCCGGACTACCCGCCGCCGGCCCGCCGATCCGCTCCCGCGCCAGCGCCGAAGCCGTCGCCGTCGTCCACCACGCCGCCAGGAGCCTGCTCAGCGAACTCCCCCAGCTCACCGACCACCTCGTCGCGCTGCTGCGCGAACAGGAACCCGCCTACCGGTCGGCCGCCACCGACTTCGACGGCCTGTGGCGGGAGGTGCACGAATCGCTGGAGCACAACATCCGGTCGATCCTCGCCCCCCGGGAGACCCGGGAGTCCGCCCGCCGCTGCTCGTGGCGGATCGGAGCCGAACGGGCCGAGCAGGGGCTGCCCCTCGACGCCCTGCTGCACGCCTTCCGGTTGGGCGGTGGCGTGGTGTGGCAGGGGCTGGTCGACGCCACCACCCGCAGCGACCCCGACCGGGTGCACCTGCTGGTGCACGTCGCGGCCGACGTGTGGAACTTCGTCGACGAGCACTGCGGCCTCCTCGCCGACGCCTACCGCAAGGTGGAGGGCCAACTCACCCGGCGCCGGGAGGAACGACTGCGGGCCCTGGTGGGCGCGTTGCTGGACGGCAGCACGAGGCTGGCCGACGTGCCCGCGGTGGCCGCCGCCCTGGACCTCCCCCAGCAGGCGCGGTACGCGGTGGTGGTCGTCGCCGGGCAGGGCCGGGCGGTGCTCCGCGACCCGGGCCTGCGGGTCGGTGTCCCCGGAACCCGGATCATCTGGCACACCGGGGTGGAGGAGGAACTGGGCATCGTCCAGCTCGGGGACGTGGCGGTCGCCGACCTCGCCGCCGCCCTGACCGTCCCCCGGGGCTGCCGGGTCGGGGTGAGCCCGGCCGTGGAGGAGCTGGCCGCCGTGGGCGCGGCCCGCCGTTTCGCCGACACCGCGCTGCGGACCTGCGAGGACGACGCCCAGGTCGCCCTGTTGGAGGACCACCTGCCCTCGGCGATGGTGGTGAGTTGCCCGGAGCTGTCGGCCGCGCTGACCCGGCGGGCCCTCGGCCCCGTCCTCGACCTCGACCCGCCGGACCGGAAGGTCCTGCTGTCCACGCTGGAGGTGTGGTTGGACTGCGACGGATCGGCGCTGCGGGCCGGCACCCGGCTGTTCTGCCACCGCAACACCGTGCTGAACCGGCTGCGCCGCTACGAACAGCTCAGCGGGCGGTCCCTGAACCGGCAGCGCGACCTGCTGGAACTCGCCCTCGCCCTGGAAGCCCAACGCCTCCTCGGCGAGTGAGCGGAACGGGGAGCGGAGTGTGCTGAGGTCGGTGCGACGTGGCCCACCGCGTTGGGCCGGGGCGGCCGATGAGCGCCGGGGTGCCCCGGTCCTGCGCCGCTGAACGGGAACCGTTCCGCCGCACGGCTGGGAGGTGCGCCCGGCGATGCGGTGCCGCCAGCCCGCACCGGAACCGGGCCTGCGGGGGACACTGGACGGCGGTGACGGTTCCCGGGCGGACCACCGCCGAGCCGCCGCCCGAGGTGTACGGCGGGCCGCCGATCACCGAACGGCTGGCGACCGGCACCCCAGGACGTCGGGCTTCTCCGCCTCGCCTGCTGAACGCGAACACGGACGCCATCGCCGTCGCCGTGCCACAGGTCACGTCACAGCGAGGACGGCCAGCTGGCCAGCCGTCACCAGCCGACCCCGACAGGCGGCCGGCGCCGGCCGACCCCCGTCTCGCACGCCCGCAAGCGCACGCCGACGACACGGCGGACCGTCATCGTGATCGGCGTGACACCGCGGTGCGCTGCGGAGGGGAAGTGCCACACCGTGTCCAGCTACCAACCTGACCGGGGAGGGTGGGTTCGGTCAGGGCGCGATTCCCATCCGAAGGGCGAGGCCCCGCAACGCGCCCGCACCGGCTTCCCTGCGCGACCGCACGAGCAGGCTGCTGACAGCATCCCGGACCAGGGGGTGGTTGCGGACGCGGTGAGGGGCGAGCTTCTCGGCTTTCAGCAACAGCGCGAGGCCCCGCTCACGGGACCGGGTCTCCGAGAGCACCGCACGTCCCCACTCCGAGTAGAACGCCGCTCGCCTCCCCGCGTAGGGAATGACGTCAATGTCAATCTGCCCCGCGATCCTGTCCACGGCGCCGATGTCCTTCTTCTCCGAGGCGATCACCAGCGACCAGACGGCGACGTTGGTGGGGCCGAACCAGAGTCCCGCCCACGGAGACCCCGGGCCGCTCACTCGTCGCGCCGCGTCCCGAGCCTCCCGAACGTGTGCGTCCGCGACATCATGCTGGCCCGAGGCGACCGCCCCCAGCGCCGCGTTGAGGTGCACCTGGCCATACGCTTCGAGCACGCCCGGCTCGCCGATGTGCGGTTCCAGCGATCCGGCCGCAGCGGCCGAGAAAGCCACCTGTTCACGTCGCCGGCCAGGACCGAACGCCTGACCACGCATCCAGTAGCCCAGCCCCCGGAGCTGAGGATCGTCGAGATCCTCGGCGATCGTCCTGACGTGCGTGTACGCCAGGGCCGGCAGCCCCACACCGTGCAGTGCTTTCGCCGCGTCCATGATCGCCTGGTAGGTGGAGGCGAGCCACTCACCGGCCTGTCGCCGATGAGGCCCCGAGGCGTACAGGACCAGGAGTTCACGTACGAGGCGCGGCGCGAGATCCGCCAGGGCCGGGTAGTCGCAGGCGTGGCGGGCAGCGTTGACGCCGTCGACGGCCGCCGCCAGCGCGGGAAGCGGGCGCGGCGTCGTGTCCTCCGGCCGTTCTCCGGGCATCGCGGAGGTGAGTGCGCTGTCCAAGGACTGGATGACATCGTGTGCGCTCTGGTCACCACGGCGGAGCGTCTTGTGCGGTTCCGATGTCAGTGCCGAGGGGGCGACCCGCAGGGCCGACGCGAGCGCTTCGAGCAACGACCGTGAACTCACCGCACGCCCGCCGAGTTCGATCCGCGAAAGGTAGGACCGGCTGATTCCGGCAAGGCCAGCGACCGAGGACGCGGTCATGCCCCGCCAGTGCCGGATCTGCCGAATCCTCGTGCCGATGAGGTCGTCTTCGAGTTTCACCGAGGTCCCCTTCGCCGCACGAACCCGCCGCTGCCGTACGCCAGCGTAGGCTTCTCCCATGCTGGTGAGGACCATCCGATCCGGTGACTCGTTCCTCCCCGCCGACAGCCAGTCGCCTGGTCAGGTGGGGACACCAACGGTTGGCCGCTCGTCGAGCGACCGGCGCGGTACCGCACGACGCCAGGTGGAGCAGACGACGAACGAGGCCCGCTCCGGGAGCTGCCCGTCGCTGCGAGACCGTCACGACGCGAGCCTTGCATGCGCTCGCCCGGCTGCCTGTGTCGCGTGGCCCGCGGCACCCGCCTGCGAGCTCGACATCCTGCGGCGGCCGGGGGCGGGCTGACGGCCGAGCACCGGGCGGGTTGGGCGCGACGCGCACGGTAGGCTTGCGCACGGAGATTTCAGCGAACCCCCCGGGTCAGATGTCAAACCTCAGGTTCACTGCAAAAGCGGCGCCAAAAGCACCGTGCAAGAAGGCCCTGACCAGCGACTTTACTCTCGGGTCCTCATCGCTCCTACGAGGAGTTCCAACGTTGCTGTCATAAGGTTACCTTGCAGCACGGCGCTGGTCCTCATCGCTCCTACGAGGAGTTCCAACACCCCGGCCAGCGCGGTCCGCCAGGTGGCGATGTGGTCCTCATCGCTCCTACGAGGAGTTCCAACCGCCCTCCTGCACCCATTCGGCGAGCTGCCGGGTGGGTCCTCATCGCTCCTACGAGGAGTTCCAACTGGATTGCGACCCTCAGGGCAACAGTACGTCCGCTCGTCCTCATCGCTCCTACGAGGAGTTCCAACTCGGTGGGCAGGTCGGTGTCGATGGTGGCGGCCAGGGTCCTCATCGCTCCTACGAGGAGTTCCAACCGCCCTGTCGGGATCTGTCCCCGCAGGTCAGAGCGTCCTCATCGCTCCTACGAGGAGTTCCAACGCTTCGTCCCCGGCGCTGCCGGGGGCGTTGCGGGTCCTCATCGCTCCTACGAGGAGTTCCAACTGGGACGACGCCACCGAGCGCCGCCGGGCCAAGAGGGTCCTCATCGCTCCTACGAGGAGTTCCAACAGTGTCGGTGCGGCCCTGCACAATCGGGTGGCAGCCCATTCACGCTGCTCCTAAGGAGTTTCAGGTGACGACGAGTGAGGAGATGCAGCGGTGGTCTCCACCTCCCGCACATCACACGATGACCACGAGCAGGTTCACACCGTTCTCCTCGCCCGGGAACGGGCCATCCGGGACAAGGATGTGCTGGCGTCGTCATCGGTATACGTGCCCGACGTGACCGTCTTCGCTCTCGCGCCCCCGCTGAGCCTGCGAGGACAGGCCGCGTTCGATGAGGCGGGAACGCGCGCCTGGTACGACTCCTTCACCGGACCCATCGGTCGGCAGCGGCGTGATCTGGTGGTCGAGGTCAGCGGCGACATCGCCTGTGCCCACTGCTTGGTCCATTTGACCGGGCGACGCACCGACGGCGCTGAGACAGATCTGTGGTTCCGAGAAACCCTCGTCCTGCGCCGCCACGGCGACACCTGGCTGATCAGCCACGAGCACGCCTCGGTACCCCTGCTGATGGACGGATCGGGAGCGGCCGCCACCCAACTCCATCCGTAACCAGGAGACCGCCACCAGGCCACGCCACAGCGAAACCGTGCCCGACGATGCAGGGCCTTGCGGTGAGAGCCAAAGTGCTGGACGCAGCTGACCTGGTATGAACTTCGGACAGTAGGTCCTCCGAAGCTAGCCGAACAAGCTTTGGAGGTAGACAATACCGGCAGTGCATTCCGCCTCGTAGGCTTCACGTATAGTCCACAAGTACAGACCCTTCTAGGGGTTACAAGTACTGCCGCCTGGAGGTTGCCTACCTACTAGGACGCGCGAACGTACTCATCGGCCCTCATGAGGGGCACGAGGCGGGTGACGGTGGTTGAGTCGCCCGCCTCTTTGCGTTGTCGAATGACAAGTATGACGAAGCTGGACGTCGCTTGGTCGAGCACAGCGGCACGGCTCACTGTCCCACCCACACCGCCTCTGCTACCCTGAGTGACAGCTCAGCTGCTCTACCTCGAAGCGTCAGTACGACGACCTCCTGATGACACGAGGGCCGGGAGGCCATGGAGGCAGTGATGGGAAGGGACGTCGTGCGCACACTCGCAGTCGTCTTGATCGTGATCTTCGCTCTTGGGTTTGGCGCAGTGACAGGGCTACTCCTGGCCATCCTCACTGACGCCGCCGCGCTAGGTGCCGCAGTCGGGATCGGCTCCTTCCTTTCAGTATGGATGTTGGGCTTGCGTTCGCTTGGTTGGATCTTTCCACCAGGGTGAACCGATTCGCGCTGACGAGGAGCGGTAATGCCGCTTGCCTCCCACGTCCGGTGCAGTCCTGGGCCACAAGGACCTTACCTGACGCGAGGACAGCAGGCGGCACTCTCAGCTAACACTCCCGCAGGGTCGACAAGGACTCCTCGAGTCGGCAGGCAACCGCTTGCTGGCGCCATCCTTCAGCGAACCTCACTCGCTGCAGGGGACCCGGGGGGTCCGCTGAAAGAGCAAGATCACCTGGATCATTCGCACCGCCGCGGATTGGGCTAAGTGGGTGAAACTTGACCGGTAGCCCCTGGCGGAAAAATCACTGATGGCATCGCTGGACGCCGGCCCGAACGAGCGCACGGAGCCCTACTCGCGGCTCAGCGACGCCCGAAGGAAGGCGATCCAGAGGCTCCACCGGGGATGGCGATACGCACTCACCACACGGGCGTCGACCGACACCCAGATCGCCATAACCGCAGGTCGAGTGCCCCCAGCGCCTGAATTTCCACCTGCGGACAGTTACCGGCGGTCGGACGCAACGAGGTTGACGGCGGAAATTTTCCCCAAACAACGAAACGGTTATCAGCGAATGATCCACCCGATTCATGGCCTTCCGTCGCCGCACTCCCCCGGTCGGCGGCGTGTGGTAGTCACTGCTCCCGAAGACAGCGGATTGGAGGTGCGATGCGACTGCGAGCAACGGTGACCACGACAGCCCCCGACATTCCGTGGGCGGAGGTTCTGCGGCCGGGACGGGGAATCGTCTACCAGATGTTGGGGGACAACGCCCCCGCGTTGGGCGCCGAGCTGCACAGCGCCGGGTTCGGTCCCCACCGGCTCGTGCCGGTGGGGTGTGGGGCTCCCCGTTTCCCACGAGCGCGGCGTCAACGGGGTCGCTACGCGGCGGGCGGTGAGGGGACGCTGGAGTTCGGTAGCCCCCTGCCCGAGGTGATCGAGGCGTTGGCCGCCGGCCTTGCCGGGGCTCGGGTCCTGGACTGGGGCGGTGTCGCGCTGCGGGTCCAGAACGTGGTGAGCGTGCCGGCTCCCGAGTTCTCGGACGGCTCGGCGCGCCTGGCGACGACGACACCGGTGGTGGTGAAGGGGCCGCCCGCGCGGGATGCGGCGGGGGCCCGGCTCCGGTCGCAGCGGTGGCTGTTGCCCGGTGAGCCGGAGTGGGACGTCTTCTTCGTCCGGAATCTGCGCCGCAAGGCCGAGACGCTGGGGTTGGACCCGGAGATCTCGTTGACCGAGGTATGGCGGGTGGGCCCGAAGAGGTCCTTCGCCGTTGGCCAGGGCGACACCGTCGGTGCGAAGGTGGGTGCGGCGGTTGGGGTGACCTTGGTGGGGTCTCCCGACACCCTGGCCGCCGTGTGGTCGTGGGGTTTGGGAGCGGCGAACATCGCCGGCTTCGGGGCGGTGGAGACATGACCGCGGCCGACACGCGGGCGACCAGCACCGGGGAGCCGTTCCTGGTCGAGTTGACGGCCCACCCCCTGCAACGGGTGGGTGCGTTCGCGTTGGCCGTGCTGGCGAAGGAGTCACATCCGCGGCGGGTTTCCGAGGACAGGTTCCTCCGCGTGTGGAACCGCATGACCGAGGACGCGGTGGCGGCGACGCGGGAGACCGACGCCAAGCAGCCGGGGGCGTTCCTCCTGTCGGCCTCCTACGCCCTGTGGCCCAACAGCAAGATGAACATCCCGAGCCTGCGGAAGCTGAGCGCGGACCAGCGCGGCCAGGCGGTCGTCGAATGGCGGACTCCGCGTCCGCCCGGGTCCTGGCCCGAGGCGCCCTGCGCGCTGTGCGGGCGACGGGCGTGCGGCTTCTACGGGAAGGTGGACGTGCCGCTGGCGATGTCCACCGAGTACCGGAACACCACTGTCGTCGGTCACGACGGGATGCCGCTGTGCCGGACCTGCCTGGGCAGCTTCTACGCCCTGCCCTACGCGTGCCACTTCCAGGGTGGTCGCGCGACGATCACCCACGCCTGGGACGAGGACTTCCTTTCCTTCGCCACTCGGCACCAGGTCGAGGACACCCGGAAACGCATCGGGAGGGTTTCGGTCACCCCCAGCAAATGGCCGGCGTACGTCCGGGAGAGCCTGCTCGTGAACCGGATCCGCGCCTACGGGCACCCGGTCCGGTCGGACGTGTCCCTCATCATCTTCACCAACAACAACCAGGAGCAGGAACTCACCGAACAGCGTATGGACCAGCCGCTCGTCGAGTGGATTCACGCCGTCCGACAGGACAAGACGTCGGACCCCTGGAATTCATTGGAACGCGCGTGCCATTCGGAGAAGGTTCCCGGTGCGGCGGCGCTGGCGGGTGAGCTGGTGCGGTCCCCGCGAAGGCTGCCCGCGAAGGTCCTCCGATACCTGGTCCCCCTGCTGACCTCGGCACCCGACACGCGTGACGAGATCAGGCAGCTCGTCGGCGCGCTCCGCTCCTTCGTAGGAAAGGTCCTGCACGTGAACGACCGCGAACTCCAGGAGATCGAGGGCCTCGGCAAACGAACGGCGGCCCTCATGATGGCCACGAGGAAGAAGGTCAAGCCCTTCGTGGTGGCGTACCGGAAGTCGACCACGTTCCGGAAGTGGTTCAACGACGGTGCCGTGGAATGGCTGTTGTGGCGCGACCGCGAGGAACTGACCTCCCTGATCGACACCACCGAGCCCTTCGTCACGCCCACCCACCTGAGGTGGCTCTTCGAACCGGACGAGCAGGCGTGGTTGCGGCGCAACCTGCTGTTCGTCGCGGTGATCCACGAGCTCCACTCCCAGGGCTACCGCCCTGACTCGGACGACACCCGGTCGATCGAGGACACCCTGCACACCGACGGCGAGGACAAGGAGAACGACGAGTGACGTACCTGGTGGGCACCCTGGTGCTGGAGATCAAGGCGGGGGCGCCGAACAACGGTCGCGGCGAGGACAACGTCGGCAAGGTCAAGGCGACCCGGGTTGGCAACCGGGTCTTCCCCTACGTGTCGGCGCAGGCGGTCCGGCGGTGGTGGCGGGACTCGCTGCCGCCCGGTGAGGCCCGCTCACCGGTGATCCGCTCCGGCAAGGGCGCCAAGCAGCAGGCCCATACCCAGGGGCGCGGGGACCTGTACCTCGACGACGACCTGTTCGGGTACATGGTCGCGATCGAGAAGAAGTCCTTCAACCGGGACACCGTGTTGGCCGTGGGTACGGCCGTGTCCGTGGCACCCCGGCAGGTCACCCACGACTTCGGCACGATGAGCCGGGGGTTCGAGGTGGGCGCGGACCCGGTGATCCACGAACACGAGCACTACACCGGCGACCTGGCCTGCCCCGTCCTGCTGGACCTCGCCCGCCTCGGCACCTTCCAGTTGGAAGGGCAGGGCAACCGGCCCGATCTGAACCCGGACGCCGCGAAGGAGGCGCGGGTGAACGGGGCGGAGGAGATCGACTTCCGGTTCGGGCAGGCCCTGCGCCTGCCCCTCGCCGAGCGCCGGCGCCGCGCTGCCGTGTTGTGGCGGACGCTCGCGGAGCTGCGGGGCGGGGCGAAGCAGGCCCTGCACTACGGTGAGCGGTCACCCGCGCTGGTCATCCTGGCGCCCGTGAAGGGCGGCAACAACCCCTTCACCCGGCTGCTGCGCCACGACCTGGGGGAAACCGTCGTCGCGCTCGACGTGCTGCGGGCGGAGATGCGGGCGTGGGAGGACGAACTCGACGGCCCCGTGCGCATCGGGTGGGCCCCGGGCTACCTGGAGAGGCAGCGGGACGCGGCGGAACGCGAACTGAAGGATCTTGTCGACTCCGGGCAGGTCGTGTTCGACCACCCCCGCGTCGTTCTCCGCCAGTTGGCGGCGGAGTTGGAGGGTGGCGACCTCGATTCCTGGTTCGAGGACCGCTCGTGAGTGTCCCGGCTCTGGAGGTCACCTTCGACGCTTCGGTGGCCTCCTTCCGCAATCCGCTGTACCCCGGGCTCCAGATCGGGCTGCCCTGCCCTCCGCCCTCCACCGTCGGGGGTCTGCTGGCTGCCGCCGCCGGTGGGTGGGGCCAGGTTCCGCGTGACACGCGGTTCGCGCTGTGCTGCCACGCCGAGGGGCATGGAACGGACCTGGAGACCTTCCACCCGCTGGCTGAGGGGGTCAGGCAACCGAGTCCGGTTCCCAAGGATCGCGACTACCTCTGGGGTGTCCGGTTGACGGTCTGGCTGTTCGAGGACCTCGACCGGTGGTACCGCCGGTTCCGCCGGCCGGTGTGGCCGCTGCGGCTGGGGCGCAGCCAGGACCTCTGTTCGGCACGGGCCGCGTGGGTGGACC
This sequence comes from Actinoalloteichus caeruleus, assembly GCF_049311605.1. Classification (NCBI taxonomy): domain Bacteria; kingdom Bacillati; phylum Actinomycetota; class Actinomycetes; order Pseudonocardiales; family Pseudonocardiaceae; genus Actinoalloteichus; species Actinoalloteichus caeruleus. Next base: position 2,327,442 of record NZ_CP186005.1, on the reverse strand, counting down.
TGCGGGAGCAGCCGGGCAGGCAGGGCACGGCGCTGCTCGTGGACCGCCCGGACGCGGTCGGTACCCGGCTACGGCTCACTACGGCGATCAGCGTGGACCGGGCCCGGATGCGGTGGGACGACTACCGGCATTCCAGTGATGCTGCCGCCGCCCGGGGTGTGCTGAGCGACGGCTGGTCCACGCACGACGGTCAGGCCGTCGTGCCCCTACCCCCGACCCATCCCGAGGTAGTGGAGGCACGCTCGTGACGGAGGACCTGCCGCACCTGTGGGCCAAGAGCCCGGCGAAGGAGGCGACGACCGGGGAGAGCCTCACCGAACACAGCGCCCGGACGTCGGCGGTGGTGCCGTTGATCCGAGCCAGGATCGGCGTCGTTGACGGCATCTGGGACGAGTCCTGGTGGCCCGCCGTCCAGCTGGCCGCGCTCCTCCACGACGGCGGCAAGATCGACCCCGGTTTTCAGCGGCAGGTGCGGACGAACACCCGCTGGGGCCTGCGGCACGAGGTGCTGTCGTTGGGCTTCGTCGACCTGCTCGTCACCGATCAGGAGGTTCGCCGTCGCGTGGCGGCGGCGGTCGTCACGCACCACCGTCCGTTGCACGGGGACGCGACGCGCTCGATCCTGCCGGACAACCTCTCCCAGGACCAGCAGGCGTTGGGGCAGGCCTTCACCGTCGCCGAGGACGACGGGACGGTGCGAGCGCTGGCGGCCTGGTTCGCCGACGCGGCGGCCCGGGTGGGTCTGCCGGTGGATCGGAGCCGGCTGGGCGGGCTCACCCGTGACGACATCCGCGCAGGCACCCTGACCTTGCTCCGTGATCTCGCCGAGGACTGGTGGTATCCGGGGACGGAGCAGGGCGGCCTGCCCTGGGTCCTGCTCCAGGGTGTCGTCACGATGGCCGACCACGTCGCCTCGGCCCATGGCGAACTGCTCACCGGGGTGCCCCTGCGCGGCTACGGTGACCGGGTTCGGGTCCGGCTGGCGGCTGCTGGGCACCGCCTGACCCGCGCCCAGGAGGAAGCCGCCGCGGCACACCACCTGCTGCTGGTCTCGCCGACGGGCAGCGGAAAGACGGAGGGCGGCCTGCTGTGGGCTGAGGCGGCGTGGCGACAGGTCGCCGAGCAGCGGAACGCCCTGCCCCGCGTGTTCTACGTGCTCCCGTTCCTGGCGTCCATCAACGCGATGGCGTTGCGCCTCCAGGAGGAGGACGGCGTCGAGGACGTCGGGGTGCTGCACTCCAGGGCGGGGATGTTCCACCTGAACGAACTCATCGAGGCCCGGGCCGCCGGCTCCGATGACCGCCCCGAACCGACCGTCGAGGACGCCGCCACCGCGCTGGACCACGTCAACGCGAGCCGCACCCACCGCGAGCTGTTCCGCGTGACCACGCCCTACCAGTTGCTGCGAGCCGCGTTCGGCGGTCCGGGTGACTCGTCCACCCTCGCCGACACCGTGAACAGCGTCTTCCTGTTCGACGAGCTGCACGCCTACGAACCCCGTCGTCTCGGGATGCTCCTCGCCATGATCCGGCTGTGGACACAGGAACTGGGAGGACGGGTGGGGGTGCTGAGTGCGACACTGCCCGAACGGTTCCGGCGCATCCTGCGCGACACCATCGCCGGCCGGTTGGACGTGGTCGACGGGTTCGCCGGCGTGCGCCACACACCGCGCCACCGGCTGCGGATCGGCGGCGGGCACCTCACCTCGCCGGAGTCGGTCGACCGGATCGCCGCCGATCTCCACGCCGGTCAGGCGGTATTGGTGGTGGCCAACAACGTCGCCGACGCCTTGGACCTCTACGACCTGCTCGGGCCGGTGGCCAAGGAACAGGGTGGGGAGGCGGTGCTGCTGCACTCCCGGTTCCGCAACTGCGACCGCGCCCAGAAGGAGAAGCGGATTCTCGAGCTGTTCGGGACGGATCGCCGGTCGTCCCGAGGGCTCCTGGTGGCCACCCAGGTCGTGGAGGTGAGTCTCAACGTCGACTTCGACGTCCTGCACACCTCCGGTGCAGCGCTGGAGGCGCTGTTGCAGCGGTTCGGGCGGGTCAACCGCCGTGGGAAACGAGCACCCGCGTCGGTGTGGGTGTGCGAGCCGGAGTACCGGAGGCGGCGCGGCGGAGGTGAGGAGACCTGGGCTGACGGAGTGTATGACGAGGTCCCCACCCGCCTGTGCTGGGCAGCCCTCCAGAACCACGACGGGGAGACCATCGACGAAGCCGACGCCCAGCAGTGGCTGAACGCCATCTACGACTCGCCGTGGGGCGACACCTGGGAGAAGGAGGTGCTGGTCTCCCAGGAGCGGTTCGACGAGGACTACCTCGACTTCCGCAGCCCGTTCGCGGACCGCGAGGGCCTGCGAAAGGAGTTCTTCGCGACCTTCGACGGCGTCGAGGCCATCCTCAGCGACGACCTCGCCGACTACCAGGCCGACCGGCGCCAGGGCGAGAAGGGGCAGGGCGCCCTCCTCGCCTCCCGGTTCCTGCTGCCGCTACCCGTCCACCTCAGCTCCAGCGGCCACTTCGACCGCCGGCACGGGATCACCGTCATCAACGGCGACTACCACCCGGAGCTCGGCCTCAAGGGCATCGTGAGGGAAACCCGCTACCAACCAGGAGAGATTCTGTGATCAGCGCCGACGATGTGGGTGGAGTCCACATCAAGTACCTGTACCACTGCCGGCGCCAACTCTGGTTGTACTCCCGGGGCTTCCGACCGGAACAGCTCAGCGAGACGGTCGCGCTGGGCACCGCCATCCACGACATCTCGTACTCCCGGTTCAGCCCGGTCGACCTTGGGGCCGCCACCCTGGACCACCTGGACAACCAGCTGTGGGTGCACGAGGTCAAGCACTCCGACAAACGCCGTGAAGCCGACCGAGCCCAGGCCCGCCACTACTGCCACCAGCTGACCAGGGTCGGCGTCGACGTGCAGGGGGCGGTGCTCCACTACCGGTCACCACGGAAAACCGAACGGTTCCCCTATACGGAGGAGGAACACATGCACGCGTCCGAGGACATCGAACAGGTCGTCGCCACGATCGCCCTCCCCGAATCACCTCCGCGCCTCCCGAAGAGCCGCTGCCGAGGGTGTAGCTACAGCGACTACTGCTGGAGCGTGTGATGCCAGCGGCCTCCCGAACCTACTGGCTGCTCAACCCGTGCCGACTGCGTCGCCAGGACGACAGCATCCGCGTCGAACGCGAGGGGAAGCCCCCGGCTTTCGTCCCCATCGAGGATGTACGCGACATCATCGCGCTGGCCGAGGTGGACCTCAACACCTCGATGATCAGCCTGTTGAACAAGCACCGGGTCGCCATCCACATCCTCTCCCACTACGGCGACTACGCGGGCTCCTTCCTGCCCGCCGAGACCTCGGTGTCAGGAACGGTGGCGCTCAACCAGGCGCGCATCGCCAGCGACGACGGGGAGTCCCTGACGATCGCCCGCAGCCTCGTCGACACCGCCGCGTTCAACATCCGCCGCGTCATCGACCGCAAGCTCCTCACCCGGCCCTACGGCGTCCTGACCGAGGCACTCGAGGCGGCGACCACCCGCGAACAGCTCATGGCCGCCGAAGGCAACTTCCGACGCAGCGCGTGGGAGGCCCTCGACACCAAGCTGCCCGACTGGCTCCAGCTCGACGGACGCAGTAGGAGGCCGCCCCGCAACGCCGGCAACGCGGTCATCAGCTTCATCAACGGCACCGTGTACGCGCGGATCCTGACCGGGCTGAGGCTCACCCCGCTGCACACCGGAGTCGCCTTCCTCCACGCCAGCACGCAACGACACCGCCACTCCCTGGCACTCGACCTCGCCGAGGTCTTCAAGCCGCTGTTCGCCGAGCGCATCCTGCTGCGCCTGGCCAACCGGAAACAGCTGAAGAAGCACCATTTCGACGTGGGAACCAACCAGGCGATGCTCAGCGAGGCGGGCCGGGAGTTCATCGTGAAGACGGTGCGCGACGACTTGGCGGAGAGCGTCAACCACCGCACGCTCGGCCGCAAGGTCACGTACGACGAGTTGATCTACCTTGACGCGCTCGCGCTGACCCGAACCTGCCTTGAGGGCACGCCGTACAAACCGTTCCGGATCTGGTGGTGAGGGTGTACACCATTCTCGTGTACGACACGGCGGCGGAACGCAATGCCGGTGTGTTGCGGACGTGCCGAAGGTACCTACGCCACCAGCAGCGGAGCGTGTTCGAGGGGGAACTCAGCGCGGCCCAGTTCGTACGCCTCCGCGAGGAACTGCGGCAGCGCATCGATGCCGACTACGACCACATCCTCGTCTACACCTTCCCGCCGGGCACCGACCCGCAACGCCAGGCATGGGGTCGACCGGACGACGAGCCGCCAGATATCCTGTGACTACCTCATTTCAGCGAACCCCCCGGGTCGGATGTCAAACCTCGGGTTCGTTGCAGAACAGCCACCAGAATCCCACTGTAGATACCCTGTGGCCAGCGACTTTACTCTCGGCTCATCGCTCCTACGAGGAGTTCCAACACCTTGATTGGCTTCGCGCCGGGGCAGGCCCGCTGGTCCTCATCGCCCCTACGAGGAGTTCCAACCTGTCGGGGGTCACTCCCCCGCCGGTGCCAATAGAGTCCTCATCGCTCCTACGAGGAGTTCCAACTCCGCCTGGGCCTGGGCGCAGGGGTCGCACGCCCAGGTCCTCATCGCTCCTACGAGGAGTTCCAACAGGTTGGCCACCGCTGGGTTCTGCGAGGGCACGTAGGGTCCTCATCGCTCCTACGAGGAGTTCCAACAGGTGACGGGCGACAGCCCGCAGACCATCGTGGAGTTCTCATCGCTCCTACGAGGAGTTCCAACGCCCCCCTTCTAGGACCGGCGGGCGACTCCCCCCTGTCCTCATCGCTCCTAGGAGGAGTTCCAACCGAACCGCAGAGACGAGCCGATCGGGTCGATCACCAGGTCCTCATCGCTCCTACGAGGAGTTCCTACTCAACGACCAGGAGTGCCGGGCTGGTCCGGAATGCCCTCGGGGCTCCTGCTGGTTGTGTCATCGCGGTCGTCAGGAGCTGGTGGTCTGACGCCCTCCCATCGTCCTACGTCGAGGCGAGGCTCCGCCGCCTCGACGGAACGCTGAACGACGTTCAGCGGTTCGGGTTCATCGCGCCTCCGAGGAACTGACCAAGTCGGTTTCCACTCGCGCCGTCGCTGATCTCGGCCGCCTCAGAGCAGGCGGACAGGATCACTCTTCAGCGACGCTGACTGAGGAGAGTTGAGCGTGACGTTACCCATCACACCGCCGCTCACGCCTGTGCTCACACGGTTCGATGCCACCCGCCCGACACCGAGGCGCGTAAGCCGCTTCCACAGCAGGCCGGAACCCCGCCCCGGGCCGGGTGGCCGGCTTGCCTCGCTGGAAGGGACGAGGTCCAGGCTCGTCCTGTCGGCAGCGCGCGCCCGTTCCTTCGGTCGGAGCTGCCGAACGTCCGCGTACGACGTCGTCTGGGCGGTGCTCCGTGGCGCGGTGCTCGCGGAACTGCTGACCGCGGGCTGGGTCGTGGCCCGCGCCCAGCGTGTTCGGGACGCGGTGGAGATCCGGTACCGGGTCTGGCGGCTAGGTGTTCGGCGCCGCCGGGGTTGTGATCGGGGGCGGCATGACGGCACAGGTTGACGCGGCGTTGGGCGCGCTGGTGCGACACGGCTTCGTGTTCCGCCATGCTCCGGGGGATCGCTACGTTCCGTGGACCCTGTTCGGTCAGCGGCCGCGAGGCGCGTACGGCGACTACCTGCACGTCAGCGGGCCGGACGACTGCCTGGCTGCCCGGATGCGGACATCCTCGCAGCCCGCGCCGTCCGACGTGGTGTGGTGCGAGGAGGGAGCGTTTCTGGACACCGTGTCCGCGCTGTTGTCCCTGCCAGCCCCGGATGACGCGAACGCTCCGAGGCTGGCGACACGTCGGACGGCGGCGCTGTGGACTCCCGGCATGCCGCTGGGCTGATCGTGGACCAGCGGTACGGCACGGCCAGGGTAATGGCGCCGAAGCGCCCAGTGTGCGACGAAGCGCCGCCGGTGGCTCGGTGGCGGTCCTGCGACCGGCACGGCGACCCCTGGTCATGGCGGTCAGCGTCATGACCAGGGCGTCGCGGTGGTCAGCCGGCGCGCGAGAGCGGGTTTCCGCTTCTCGTTCGACGGCTCGATCTCGGGGAAACGGCGGATACCACCCGCACCCGATGTCGATGCCAGCCCGGCGGTGGCAGGAGGAACGCGTGGAGCGGGGGTACCGGCGGCCAGCCGCCCTCCGCCCGTCGGCGATGCCGGGTTCGGGTGCTGAGGCGCCTTCCCTCGAAGGTCCCCCGGTACTCCCACAGGCCGTGAACTGCTGGCGGATGACCCGGCTCAGCCGGCTTCCGCGCCCGGCTCCGCCGCGAGTCTCCGGCGCAGTTCGCGTTTGAGGACCTTGTGGGAGGGGCCCAGCGGCAGTTCGTCGACGAAGCGCACGTGGCGGGGGTACTTGTGCTTCCCCAGCAGCGGCCGGGACCAGGACACGAGGGTTTCCTCGGTGACGGGTTCGCCGCCCTCCTCCGCGACGACGACGGCGCACACCTCCTCCCCGTACACCGGGTCGGGGAGGCCGATGACGGCGACCTGCCGCACGGAGGGGTGGCGGGCCAGGACGTCCTCCACCTCGCGGGGGTAGATGTTGTAGCCGCCCCGGATGACGACGTCTCCCTTGCGGTCGACGACGCGGACGAAGCCGTCGGCGTCCTTGGTGCCCAGGTCGCCGGTGCGGAACCAGCCGTCGACGACGACCTGTTCGGTGGCCTGCGGGCGGTTGAGGTAGCCGGCGAAGACGTTGTGGCCGCGCACCACGATCTCGCCGAGCTCCCCCTCCCCTAACAGGCGAATCCGTTCCGGGTCCTCCAGTTCGGCGATCTCCACCTCGACGCCCCAGATGGCGTGGCCGACGGTTCCGGCGCGGGTGCCGAACCTCGGTTGGCTGGCGGTGGCCACCGGTGACGTCTCGGACAGCCCGTAGCCCTCGTAGATCTGGGCGTCGAAGGTGGTGCTGAACCCTTCGAGCACGGGGACGGGGAGGGCGGCGCCGCCGGAGACGCACAGCCGCAGCGCGGGCAGCCGGTCGTGTCGGCTGGCGGCGGCGAGCAGTGCGACGTACATGGTGGGGACGCCGTGGAAGACGTCGACGTCTTCCCGCAGCATCAGGTCGATCGCGGTGTCCGGGTGGAACCGGGCGAGCAGGACGAGGGTGCCGCCGGCCCGGAAGCAGGCGTTCATGCTGACGGTCTGGCCGAAGGTGTGGAACAGCGGCAGGCAGCCCAGTACGACGTCGGCGTGGCGGACCTCGTTGGCGTCGAACGCGGAGATGGTGGCGTTCATGACGAGGTTGAGATGGGTGAGCACGGCGCCTTTGGGTTCGCCGGTGGTGCCGCTGGTGTAGAGGACGACGGCCGGGTCCTCCGGTGCGGTGGTCTCGGCCACCGGGAGGGGGGTGGTGGTGTCGGCGAGCTGGTCCAGCGACGGGACGGGCGTCGACCCGTCGGCCGCCCCGTCAGCGGGGATGCCGGCGTCACCGCCGGAGGGGGCGCCGCCGACGGTGACGAGGGGGACGCCGGCCTCGGCCGAGGCGGCGGCGCCCACGGCGGCCAGCGCGTGGTGGCAGACGAGCAGGTCGGCTCCGCTGTCCCGCAGGACGTGGGCCATCTCCGGGGCGGTGAACAGCAGGTGGACGGGGACGACGACGCAGCCGGCGGCGAGGGCCCCGTAGTAGGTGGTGGGGAACTCCACGGTGTTGGGGGCCAGCAGGGCGACGGTGGGACGCGGTCCGGGGCACAGCTCGCGGAGGGCGGCGGCGTAGCGGAGGGAACGCTGCCAGAGTTCGGCGTAGGTGACGCGGTTGTCGCCGTCGACGACACCGACCTTGTCCGGGTGTCGGAGCGCGGATTCGCGCAGGACGCTGGTGAGGGAGAGGGTCGCGGTCACGCCTCCTCCTCGGGGTAGAAGCGGCTGAGGGATTCGGCGACGCAGCAGGGTTTGTCGGCGCCGTCGGCCTGGATGGTGACCAGCAGGTGGACCTGGACGGCGTCGCCGACCTGGTGGGCCTGGTCGAGGCGGGCGGTGGCGCGGACGGTGTCCCCGGTGCGGAGGGGCGCGGGGAAGCGGACCCGGTTCAGGCCGTAGTTGACGATCAGTCTGGCGCCCCGCACCCGGTAGAGCCCTCGGATGAACGAGGGCAGCAGGGACAGGGTGAGGTAGCCGTGGGCGACGGTGCCGCCGAAGGGGCCGTGCGCGGCGCGGGTGGGATCGGTGTGGATCCACTGGTGGTCGTCGGTGACGTCGGCGAAGGTGTCGACTCGTTCCTGGTCGATGACGGTGGCCGGTCCGGGTCCGAGGTGGTCTCCGGTGGCGTCGAGGAGGGCGGCGGGCGAGTCGAAGATCCTCATCTGGCACCGCCGGGGGCGGCTGGGGGCGTCCGGCGGGGCGGTGTCGCGCGGGCGGTGCGGGGAGGTGGGCCGGTCCGGGTGGTGCGCCGGGTCGGCGGCTCGGGGCGGGCTGTCCTCGGTTCGTCGTTGAACGTGAGGTTCACCTGGCGACCTCCGGTGTGGGTGGGGTGGGTGGGGTGTGCCGGGTCAGCGGGATCCGCCGTTGACGTAGAGGGTCTGGCCGGTGACGTAGGAGGCGTCGTCGCTGGCGAGGAAGGTGATGGTGGAGGCGATTTCCTCGGGGGTGGCGACGCGGCGCAGGGGGATCTGTTCGGCGGCGCGTTCCTGGTGCTTCTCGGGTTCGAAGCCGACGCGGCGGGCGGTGGCGGCGGTCATGTCGGTGGCGACGTAGCCGGGGGCGACGGCGTTGACGCGGATGCCGAAGGGGCCGAGTTCGAGGGCGAGGGTGGCGGTGAGCCCCTGCACGCCGGCCTTGGCGGCGGCGTAGTTGGACTGTCCCCGGTTGCCGAGGGCGGAGCGGCTGCTCAGGTTGACGATGCGTCCCGACCTGGCCTGGACCATGTGTGCCTGTGCGGCCTGGGTGCAGAGGAACATGCTGGTGAGGTTGGTGGTGAGGACGGCGTTCCAGTCGGGCAGGGTCATCTTGAACAGCAGGTCGTCGCGGGTGATGCCGGCGTTGTTGACGAGGATGTCGAGCCGGCCGAACTCCGCGACGACGTGGTCGGTGGTGGTCTGGACCGAGTCGGGGTCGGTGACGTCGCAGCCGAGGGCGAGGGCTCGGCCGCCGGTGCGCTCGATGTCGGCGGCGACCTCGGCGGCGCGGTCGGCGTTGAGGTCGACCACCGCGACGGCCGCGCCTTCCGCCGCGAGTCGGCGGGCGGTGGCGGCGCCGATGCCCTGGGCGGCTCCGGTGACGATGGCGGCGGTGTCGGTGAATCCCCTCATGCTCGGGTGTCCTCTCGTGGGTGCTGGGCTGGGTGGCCGGGATGGGGCACGTCCGGGGCCGGGACGGCCGGGCTGGTCAGCTGAAGGCGGCGACACCGGTGAGGGACCGGCCGATGACGAGTTGCTGGATCTGGCTGGTTCCCTCGTAGAGGGTGGTGACCCTGGCGTCGCGCAGGTAGCGGCTGACGGGGTACTCGTCGACGTAGCCGTACCCGCCGAAGACCTGGACGGCGTTGTCGGCGGCGCGGACGGCGGCTTCGCTGGCGAAGAGTTTCGCCATGGACGCGGCCGTCTCGTGGGGTTGGCCCCGGTCGAGGAGGTCGGCGGCCTGCCAGACGAGGAGTCGGGCGGCGGCCGTGTCCACGGCGGTGGTGGCGAGGAGCCGTTGGACGAGTTGGTGGCCGGCGATGGCCTTGCCGAACTGGTGGCGTTCCCCGGCGTAGCGGAGGGCGGCGTCCAGGCTGGCCTGGGCGATGCCGACGCAGCCGGCGGCCACGGACACCCGGCCCTTGCCGAGGGCGGACATGGCGAGGGGGAATCCGCGTCCGACCTCGCCGAGCCGGGCCGTGTCGGGGACTCGGACGCCGTCGAGGTGGAGTTCGGCGGTGGCTTGAGCGCGGAGTCCGAGTTTGCCGTGGATCTCGCGGCGGTGGAAGCCGGCGCTGGTGGTGGGGACGAGGAACGCGGTGATGCCCCGGGTGCCGTCGTCGGAGGTCCTGGCGAGGAGGAGGGCGACGTCGGCCCAGGTTCCGTTGGTGATGAACGTCTTCGCGCCGGTGATGAGCCAGTCGTCGCCGTCGCGGACGGCGCGGGTGGTCAGGGCGCCGGCGTCGGAGCCGGTGCCGGGTTCGGTGAGGGCGAAGCAGCCGAGTGCCCGGCCGGAGCACAGTGCGGGTAGCCAGCGCTGGTGCTGTTCGGGGGTGCCGTGCCGGGCGATGGTGGCGGCGACGAGTCCGAGGGAGACGGAGACGACGCCGCGGACGGACGAGTCGGCGCGGCCGAGTTCCTCCAGGACCAGGTAGTAGGCGAGGTGGTCGCCGCCGCTGCCGCCGTGCTCCTCGGGAATGGTGAGCCCGAGGAATCCGAGTTCGCCCATTCTGGGAATGAGGTCGAGGTCGAGCGACTCTCGGCGGTCCCATTCCTCGGCGTGGGGGGCGATCTCGTCGTCCGCGAAATTGCGCGCGAGTTGTCGCAGGTCAGCGTGTTCCGGGGTGAGGCTGAGATCCATGGTTCTCCCCGCGACGTTCGGGTGGCGGCCGTGGTTCTCACAAATTAGCCGGCGTGGTTGTCGGGGTAAATGGACGGAATGACAGTGATGTCGGAGTGCGGTTGGGCGGGTGTACAGCGGGCGTGGCTCCGGGTGGCGCACGGCCGGGTGGGGTCGGGCTGGGCGGGCTCGACCGGCGGGCGCGTTCTTCGGCGGCGGGTGGCGCACGGCCGGGTGGGGCCGTCGGTGACGGCCCCACCCGGAGGTGGTGCGGGGGTGTTCGGTCAGCTGTGGGGGCAGGTGTCCCGGTACTCGGAGATGTCGCGGTCACCGGAGGGCGCCGGGCAGAGGAACTGCTCGTAGCGGGTGTCGTCGTCGATGAACCGCTTGAGCCAGGAGATCGTGTACTTGGCGATGGTGGTGTTGGAGATGTTGGGCGCGAAGTGGCTGGCCCCGGCGAGTTCCAGGTAGGCCTTGTTCAGGGTGGACGGGAGGCTGTTGTAGAAGGGCTTGGAGTGCAGGGTCACCGAGGCGATGGAGTCGTTCTCGGCGCCGACGACGAGGGTGGGGACCTGGACGTCGGACCAGTTCTTGCTCAGGTGCCAGCCGGTGAGCGGGACGGCGGCCTTGAGGCTGGGGCGGTTGCTGGCGGCTTCGAGGGTTCCGCCGCCGCCCATCGAGTGGCCGATGACGCCGAGGCGGGTGGGGTCGATGCGGTCGCGGACCGAGCGGTGGTCGACGAGGTGGTCGAGGGCGGCGAGCAGCTGGCGGCCCCGGCTGGCGGGCTGGTCGAGGGTGGTGATGGTGTCGATGGTGAAGACGATGAAGCCCTGGGAGGCCAGCCGGTGGCCCAGCCAGGAGATGGAGGATTCCAGGGCGGTGTAGCCGGGGGAGATGGCGACGGCGCCGAAGGTGCCCTCCGCGGTGCTGGTCGGGTAGTAGATGGTGCCGCCGCCGAAGCCGCTGGCGGCGAGCCGGGAGACGTTGGTGCTGCTGGTGGAGAAGGGGCCGCGGAGGGCTTCGATGCTCCGTTCGGTCGGGGCCGGGCCCCGTTCGTAGGGGTTCTCCTGGCCGGAGGCGGCCGGGGCGGCGGCGAGGCTGCCGGCGACGAGCCCGAGGGTGAGGACCGCGCTGGTGAGGGCGCGGCGTAACCGGGAGCGGGGCGGGGTGGGACGGGAGAGTGTGGAACGCACGGCGTTGTGCTCCTCTTCTCGGTGGGGGCGGCGTGAGGCGGCGGGGCGTGGGCGGTGCTGTGCCCGCCGGGGTGGGCTGGTGGCGGGAGTGGGAACGCCTCCGCCTCGCCGGGGCCTCGGCCCGGGTGGTCGGGGGGTGCGTCGATTGTTCGGGCGGGTCGTGGCGGGGCGCATCGGCGAAACCACCGGCCTCGGGCTGGCGGCGTCGGGGTCGACCGGTGCACCGGGGCGGGCACGGGCGAGGCGGGGCGGCGCCGCCACCGGGCGGGCCGGGCGGGGCGACCGCCGGGTGCCCGAGGCCTCATGGTGACGAGCGGAACCACTCTGACCTGCGGTGACGGCCTGGCGACCGTGGTCGGGGGGTGTCCGGGGCTGGCCCTAGAATCGCGGGATGGCTGCCACCGACACCGGTCAGGACACCCGGGACGCACTGGAGGTGCTGCGCAGGGTCTTCGGGTACGACTCGTTCCGGGACGGGCAGCGGGAGATCGTCGACCACGTGGTCGACGGCGGTGACGCGCTGGTGTTGATGCCCACCGGCGGTGGGAAGTCGCTGTGCTACCAGATCCCGTCGTTGGTCAGGGACGGCGTGGGTGTGGTGGTGTCCCCGTTGATCGCGCTGATGCAGGACCAGGTGGACGCGTTGACCGCGTTGGGGGTCCGCGCCGGTTTCCTGAACTCCACCCAGGAGCCCGAGGAACGGGAGCGGGTGGAGGAGGCCTTCGTCGACGGGCGGATCGACGTGCTCTACCTGGCGCCGGAGCGGTTGCGGCTGGAGTCGACCGTGCGGTTGCTGGACCGGGGCACGATCTCGCTGTTCGCGATCGACGAGGCGCACTGCGTCGCGCAGTGGGGCCACGACTTCCGCCCGGACTACCTGTTGCTCTCCCACCTGCACGAGCGGTGGCCGGAGGTGCCCCGGATCGCGTTGACGGCGACGGCCACCGAGGCGACCAGGGCCGAGATCGTGTCCCGGTTGGACCTGGGTGGGGCGCGGCAGTTCGTGGCGAGTTTCGACCGGCCGAACATCCAGTACCGGATCGTGCCGAAGAACGACCCGAAGCGGCAGTTGCTGCGGTTGTTGCGCGCCGAGCACGCCGGCGAGGCGGGCATCGTCTACTGCCTGTCCCGGGCCTCGGTCGAACGCACCGCCGAGTTCCTCGTCGCCAACGACATCCCCGCGGTGCCCTACCACGCGGGTCTGGACGGTCGGACCAGGGCGGCGAACCAGGCGCGGTTCCTGCGGGAGGACGGGCTGGTGGTGGTGGCGACGATCGCGTTCGGGATGGGCATCGACAAGCCCGACGTGCGTTTCGTGGCGCACCTGGACCTGCCGAAGTCGGTGGAGGGCTACTACCAGGAGACCGGGCGGGCCGGGCGGGACGGGCTGCCGTCCACCGCCTGGTTGGCCTACGGCCTGCCGGACGTGGTGCAGCAGCGTCGGCTCATCGACGGGTCGGAGGGCGACGACCAGCACCGGGCCCGCCTGGTGGCGCACCTCGACGCGATGCTGGCGTTGTGCGAGACGGTGGAGTGCCGGCGGGTGCGGCTGCTCGCCTACTTCGGGCAGCGCGGTGAGCCGTGCGGGAACTGCGACACCTGCCTGACCCCGCCGGAGACGTGGGACGGCACGGTGGCCGCGCAGAAGCTGCTGTCGACGGTGTCGAGGTTGCACCGGGAGCGGCGGCAACGGTTCGGCGCCGGCCAGGTGATCGACATCCTGTTGGGGCGGAAGACCGCGAAGGTCATCCAGCACGACCACGACACGCTGTCGGTGTTCGGGATCGGCACCGAGCTGTCGGAGGCGGAGTGGCGGGCGGTGGCCCGGCAGTTGTTGGCGCAGGGGCTGCTGGCGGTCCAGGGCGAGCACGGGGTGCTGGGGCTGACCGAGGCCAGTGGTGCGGTGTTGCGTCGGGAGCGGGAGGTGCCGCTGCGCCGCGACGCGGTGCGAAGCTCCGAGGGCGGGTCGACGCGGACGGCGAAGCGGTCGGGGAGCGCCCCGGTGGACCTGCCTGCGGAGGCGGTGCCGGTGTTCGAGCGGCTGCGGGCGTGGCGGTCGGCCACCGCGAAGGAGCAGGGCGTGCCCGCGTACGTGATCTTCCACGACGCGACGTTGCGCCAGATCGCGGCGGAGTCACCGTCGACGCTCACCGCGTTGGGCGGGATCAGCGGGGTGGGTGAGAACAAGCTCGCGAAGTACGGGCAGGCCGTGTTGGACGCGTTGGCGTCCTGACCGGCCGCCCATGACGACCGCGGAGGCGGGCGGTCACCCCGACAGCACCCCTGCCGCCCGCCTCCGGGCCGTCCGACCGCCTGAGTCCGCCGGACTCAAGCGAGGTTCTTCTCGAGGCACTCCAGGTAGCGGTTGATCGGGTGGTCGCGCAGCGCGTCCGCGCCCGGGGAGAGCGGGTCGGCGGTGTGCCCTCGGAGCCGGTCGACGGCCCCGCCGAGCAGCGTGGTCCGTTCCTGGAGCCGGCCCTGCGAGTCGAAGTACCGCACCCGTTCGACGTGGCGGTAGAAGGGCTCCGGCGGTAGTTCGGGGACGACGTCGTTGTTGTTGACGAAGCGGTGCGTCCTGGCCCGGATGGCACCGTCGTAGGCGGTGGCCAGTTCGCGGTCGCAGGTGCGGGGTTGCCCGAAGGTGTAGATGCCGTCAGCCAGCAGGTTGGGGTCCTCGAAGTAGAGCCAGGCCGCGGCGAGCTGCGCCAAGGCGCCACCGAGGCTGTGCCCGGTGAACCACAGGGTCTGGTCGTTGTCCCGGAACTCCTCCAGGGTGGCCAGCAGCGCCGGGTGCACCGAGGCGAGGGCCTGGCTGAAGCCCAGGTGGACCAGGCCACGGCGGTCGGGGCCCGGGCCGGCCGGTGCGTTGGCGTCGGTGAGCCAGTCGCGGATCTGGGTGGGTTCGGTGCCCCGGAACGCGACGATGATCATGGAGTCGGACGCGGCGACGAAGGCCTGGGTGTGGTCGATGGGGAGGGGCGTCACCGGCGTGCCCTCCAGGAAGCGGAACCGGTCGAAGCCCCACTCCCCCACGGCCTCGCGGATCGCGCTCTCGTCGGAGTAGGCGAGTTTCGCGGCTCTGGCCAGCCAGTACGCGTGCTCCAGCCGGTATCCGGTCTCGTGGTGGTCGAGGGCGGTGATCGCCACGGGCAGCCCTTCGTCGCGACGTGCGGCATCGGTTGGTGTGCCGGTCGCCGGCGGTCCCGGTGTGTCCTCCGCTCCGGCTGGGCCGGAGGGCGGGAGCGCATCGGCTCCGGTTCGGGGGCCGACCCGGCCGGACGACGGTGGCCGCGCCGGCGTCGGCCCGCCCGGGGCCCGTGTCGACCACGGTGCCCTCGGACGGTGTGACCGTAGAAGAGGCCCGCCACCCGGTGTGGGAACGAACCACCCGATCCACTCGATCCGGGGATGTCGCGTCACCACGACGAGGGTTCACCGTTCGGCGCCGCGCTGAGGCCGTACGACGCGGAGCGGAGGTGTGGTGGGGAAACCACGGCGGCCCTGGCGCGGGCCGCTCCGCTGTCCCCGGGGCGGCGGGATGCCGGGTGGGGCCGTGGCGGGTCGTGCACTCGCCGTTCGGGTCCCGGCGGCGCGAGGACCGGGGGCGCCGGTGCTGGCCGCGAGCCTGGGTGGGCGGCCCTCGCCCCGGGTTACCCACCGCGGTGGTGACGACGTCGGTGGGGCTGCTGACGCGACGCGGACGGCGGCCGGGTGTGGGAGACCGTGCGCCTGGTGGACGTCATCGACTTCCCGGGTGGCGGCGGTGGGGGCGGCGGCGGTCGACCTGGTGTTCCGGTGGGAGCGGTGGGCGTCGGGTGGGTCGTCGTGCCCGTCCCGGCGCGGCCGGAGCCGGTGCGGGGTCCGCTGGCGGCGAGGCGGGGATGCCCGCTGGAGGAGCTGTGGGGAGGCGGGGCTGGTGTGTACCTCGCCGGCCTGTCAGCGGGTGGATGGCGTGGGCGGGCCCCGCCCTCGGGGACGGGGAGGGCGGGGCCGGGACGCGGGGCGTCGGGAACGCTCCCGCGTGGGTGTGGTCGGGGCCCGCCGCGCGGCGGCGGCTGGGGCGCGGCGGCGAACGGGTGGGCGGCCCCGTTCGTCGGGCCCCGACCCGAGGCGGCCCGCCCCCGTCGGGTCGGGGAACGCGGTGGGCGGTGCCGGGAGGGCTGGGGGTGGTGGGCTGGGCGGGTTCACCGGCAGGTCGGCCGTGGTGGGCGGTGGTCCCCCGGCCGGTGGTGGGCGCGGGGCTGGGTGGGGGCAGGGTCAGCGGTGGGTGGTGAGGTGGTGGGCGTAGGCGTGGGGGGTGAGGAAGTCGGGCAGGGTCGGGCCGAGGGCGGTCGCGGTGAGGATGTCCACCGCCGCGTCGAGCCGGGTGGCCTCCGGGTTCTCCGCGCGGATCACGTCGAGTTCGGCACGCAGCGCCTCGCCGACCAGGTCGCGGGTGACGGTGGTGCCGTCGGTGAGGGTGGTGGCGGTGTGGATCCACTGCCACAGCTGGGCGCGGGCGATCTCGGCGGTGGCCGCGTCCTCCATGAGGCCGTGGATGGCGACCGCGCCGCTGCCGCGCAGCCAGGCGTCGAGGTAGCGCAGGCACACCCCGACGTTGGAGCGGACGCCTTCCCGGGTGACCTCGCGGCCGGCGCCGCCGAGGTCGAGGAGTTGGTCGGCGGTGACGTGGACGTCGTCGCGGGTGCGGTGGAGCTGGTGGGGGCGGTCGCCGAGGACGGCGGTGAACGCCTCGCCGCACACCGGCACCAGGGCGGGGTGGGCGACCCAGGACCCGTCGAACCCGTCGGTGGCCTCCCGGTCCTTGTCCTGCCTGACCTGGGCCAGGGCTTCTCGGTTGGCGTCCGGATCGCGGCTGGGGATCACGGCGGCCATCCCGCCGATGGCGTGGGCGCCGCGCCGGTGGCAGGTGCGGACGAGCAGTTCGGTGTAGGCCCGCATGAAGGGGACGGTCATGGTGAGACGGGCGCGGTCGGGCAGGACGACGTCGGCGCCGCGCCCGCCGAGGGTTCTGATCAGGCTGAACAGGTAGTCCCAGCGCCCGGCGTTGAGCCCGGCGGCGTGGTCGCGGAGTTCGTGGAGGATCTCGTCCATCTCGAAGGCGGCGGTGATGGTCTCGATGAGGACGGTGGCGCGGATCGTGCCCGGGGGCAGGCCGAGGGCGCGTTGGGCGAGCAGGAACACCTCGTTCCACAGGCGGGCTTCCCGGTGGTTCTCCAGTTTGGGCAGGTAGAGGTAGGGGCCGCTGCCGTCCTGGATGAGGCGGGTCGCGTTGTGGAAGACGTGGAGGCCGAAGTCGACCAGGCTGGCCGAGACGGGTCGGCCGTCGATGCGGAGGTGTTTCTCCACGAGGTGCCAGCCTCGGGGCCTGGGCACGATGGTGGCCGGGTCCTCGGCGATCCGGTAGCGGCGTCCGGTGTCGGTGGTGAAGTCGATGCGGCGTCGGATGGCGTCGTGCAGGTTGAGTTGCCCGCCGATGATGTTGTCCCAGGTGGGGGCGGTGGCGTCCTCGAAGTCGGCCATCCACACCTTCGCGCCGGAGTTGAGGGCGTTGACGGTCATCCGCCGGTCCGGGGGTCCGGTGATCTCGACGCGGCGGTCGAGGAGCCCGGGTGGGGGTGGGGGGACGCGCCAGGTGGGGTCGTCGCGGATGGCGGCGGTTTCGGGCAGGAAGTGGGGTGTCTCGGTGCCGTCGGTGAGGCGGGCGCGGCGGTGGCGGCGGCGGTCGAGCAGCTGTCGGCGGTCGGCGGCGAAGGTGTTGTCCAGCAGCGCCAGGAAGTCGAGTGCGTCGGGGGTGAGGATCTCGTCGTACCGGTCGCGGAGCGGGCCGTGGATCTCGACGCGTCCGGTGGTGGGGAACGGGGTGTGTCGGGTGGCGGTCGTCATCTCGTCCTCCCTCGGCTCAGAACTGGGCTTCCTCGGTGGAGCCGCGCAGCGCGGTGGTGGAGCTGTTCGGGTTCAGGGCGGTGCTGACGCGGTCGAACCAGCCGGTGCCGACCTCGCGTTGGTGGCGGGTCGCGGTGTAGCCGTGCGCCTCGGCGGCGAACTCCCGTTCCTGGAGGTCGACGTAGGCGGGCATGCCGGTGGTGGCGTACCGGGAGGCGAGGTCGAACATCGAGTGGTTCAGGGCGTGGAAACCGGCGAGGGTGATGAACTGGAAGCGGTAGCCCATGTGCCCCAGTTCCCGTTGGAATCGGGCGATGGTGGCCTCGTCGAGGTGCGCGCGCCAGTTGAACGAGGGTGAGCAGTTGTAGGCGAGGAGCTGGTCGGGGTAGCGGTCGTGGATGGCCTCGGCGAAGGCGCGGGCCACCTCCAGGTCGGGTTCGGAGGTCTCCATCCACAGCAGGTCGGCGTGGCGGGCGTAGGCGAGGCCGCGTTCGATGCAGGGTTCGAGGCCGGCGCGGACGGTGTGGAAGCCCTCCCCGGTGCGTTCTCCGGTGGTGAAGCGGCGGTCGCGTTCGTCGACGTCGCTGGTGAGCAGGGTCGCGGCCTGGGCGTCGGTGCGGGCGATGATGACGGTGGGGACGTCGAGGACGTCGGCGGCGAGGCGGGCGGCGTTGAGGGTGCGTTCGTGCTGGCGGATGGGGACGAGGACCTTGCCACCGAGGTGGCCGCACTTCTTCTCCGAGGCGAGCTGGTCCTCCCAGTGCACCCCGGCGGCGCCGGCGGCGATCATGGCGCGCATCAGTTCGAAGGCGTTGAGGGGCCCGCCGAAGCCGGCTTCGGCGTCGGCGACGATGGGCGCGTACCAGTCGACGTCGCGGTCGCCTTCGGCCCAGGAGATCTGGTCGGCCCTGGCGAGGGCGTTGTTGATGCGGCGGACGACGGCGGGCACCGAGTTGACCGGGTAGAGGCTCTGGTCGGGGTAGGTCTGGCCGGCGAGGTTGGCGTCGGCGGCGACCTGCCACCCGGAGAGGTAGATGGCGCGCAGTCCGGCGCGGACCTGTTGGACGGCCTGGTTGCCGGTGAGCGCGCCGAGGGCGTGCACGTAGTCCTGGGTGCCCAGCAGGTGCCACAGGTTCTCGGCCCCGCGCCGGGCCAGGGTGTGTTCCTCGACGAGGCTGCCGCGCAGGGTGAGGACGTCCTCGGCGGTGTAGGAGCGTTCGACGCCGCGCCAGCGGGGGTTGGTGGCCCATTCGCGGCGCAGGGCGTCCGCCGCGTCGACGGGGTCGGGGGCGGCGGTGCGTTCCCGGCCCGGGGTGCGGGTGTCATCCGTGGTCGTGGTCATCGGGCACCTCCGATTTGCGAAGTCCGCGATCGTGCGGCGGGGTTTCCCGACGATGGCACGCCACGGGTAACCGCTGGAAGGTTGCCAATCCGCCAATTTCCGCGAATTTCTCCCGGCTGTTCCGCGAATTCGGCGAAGACCCGTTTCCTATGCTGGACCGGTCGCGCCCGGTCGCGGTCGGGCCCCGCCAGCGGCGTCGGGAGGGGTGGTCGTCGTGGACAGGACCTTCGTCGGAGCGAAGCTGCGTCACCTGCGGGAGAGCAGGTCGATGAGTCAGGTGAACCTGGCGAGGCTGTTGGAGATCTCGCCGAGTTACCTGAACCAGATCGAACGGAACGTGCGGCCGTTGACGGTTCCGGTGTTGCTGCGGATCACCGAGGCGTTCGGGGTGGACGCGGAGTTCTTCGCCAACGACGACACGGGGCGTTTGGTGGCCGAGGTGCGGGAGGCGTTGCTGGACGAGGAGGTGGGGGCCGAGGCGTCGACGGGCGAGTTGACCGAGTTGGCGACGAACCTGCCGACGATCGCGCGGGCGCTGGTCCGGTTGCACCGCCGTTACCGGAGCGCGGTGGAGAACACGGCGGCGTTGACGGCGGAGAACGGCACCGGGTCGCACGGGAGCGCGGCGGCGCCGTTACCGCACGAGGAGGTGCGGGACTTCTTCTACGAGCGGGAGAACTACGTCGCCGAGCTGGACGAACGCGCCGAACGGTTGGCGGTGGGCCTGGACCTGCGGCGCGGGGAGGTGCGGGCGGCGCTGCGGGACCGGTTGTCCGGGACGCACGGGGTCCGGGTGACCAGTGAGGGGGTCGACGAGGCGGCCGGTGAGCAGCACCGGTACGAGCCGGCGGCCCGGGTGCTGCGGTTGGCGCCGACGCTGCGGTTCGGTCAGCAGGCGTTCCGGATGGCCTCGCAGATCGCCCTGTTGGAGCACGACCGGCTGATCAGCGCGTTGGCGGACTCGTACGCGTTCTCGGGGTCGGCGGCGAGGTCGTTGGCGCGGGTGGGGTTGGCGAACTACTTCGCGGGGGCGTTGATCCTGCCCTACGGGTCGTTCCTGCGGCGGGCCGAGGAGTTCCGGTACGACATCGAGCGGTTGTGCGACCACTTCAGCGTCGGGTTCGAGACGGTGTGCCACCGGTTGTCGACCTTGCAACGCCCCAGGGCGCGGGGGGTTCCGTTCTCGTTCGTGCGGGTGGACCGGGCGGGCAACATGTCGAAACGGCAGTCGGCCGCGGGTTTCCACTTCTCCCGGGTGGGTGGGGCGTGTCCGTTGTGGAACATCTACGAGGCGTTCAGCGCGCCGGGGAAGATCCTGACGCAGATCGCGACGTTGCCGGACGGCAAGAGCTACTTCTGGGTGGCGCGGACGGTGCGCCGCAACATCGGCGGGTTCGGCAGTCCGGGGAAGATGTTCGGGGTGGGGTTGGGCTGCGAGCTGCGGCACGCGCGGCGGTTGGTGTACTCCACGGGCCTGGACCTGGACGACCTGGAGGCGGCGACGCCGATCGGGATGGGGTGCAAGGTGTGCGACCGGCCGGCGTGCCCGCAGCGGGCGTTCCCGGCGGTGGGCCGGCAGCTGACCGTGGACGAGAACACCAGCACCTTCGTCCCCTACCCGGCGGTGCCCGCCTCCCCCTGACCGGGGTGGGGTGGCTCGCGGTCAGGGGTGGGGCGGTCAGTGGCGGCCAGTTCGGGGTGAGGCGGACGGCGGCGGCGGTCAGTCGAGGGCGAGGCCCAGTGCCAGACAGGCGACGGCGGCGGTGGCGGTCACCGAACGGACGACGTTGGCGCGGGTCCAGCGGCGTTCGAAGGCGCGGCGGGCGGTGCTGGCGGTTCCCCCGGTGGCGGCGAGCGCGGTGTTCAGCGGCACGTTGACGGCGCCGGTGACGGCGACGGTGGTGAGGCTGAGGGCGAGTCCGGCGAGCGGCCAGGGCAGGGCGGTTCCGCCTCCGGAGGTGAGGTGGGTGGCGGCGGCGAGGGCGGCGAGGAGCGGGGTGCCGAGGAAGGGCAGGAGGAACCACGGGTTGGGGATGACCTCGTTGATCCGTCGCATCACCCGCACGAAGGTGTCGTCGTCGACGCGGCGCAGCGCGGGCATCACCCCGCAGGCGAATCCGGTGAACAGCCCGGCGACGAGCCCGCCGGTGACGGTGGCGGCGACGAGGGCGCCGGTGCCCAGCGCGCTCATCGGCGGCCTCCGGTGACCGGCGCCCGCTCCGGGCCGGTGGGGGCGGCGGGCGGGGTGGCCGCGGGGGAACCGGGGCGGGCCGGCGGCGCCGGCAGCGGGGGGCGGGCGACCCGGTGTCCGGTGGCGGCCGCTGCGAGGAGGACGGGGCCCCCGGCCGCCCTGTGGTGCTGTGTCATGGTCACAGTGAACCCCGGGCTGGTGAGACGATCCATCGCCGAGAGGCTCGAGAACCTCATCGAGCGTCTAGGCTGCGGCGGTGGACGCGTTGACCGGGTTGTTGGACGGCGCTCGCGCGCGTGGCGCGTTCCTGGTGCGGTCGGTGCTGGACCCGCCGTGGTCGCTGCTGGTGCGGGACCGGGCTCCGCTGACGGTGCTGACCCCGTTGCGGGGCGAGGCGTGGGTGGTTCCGGATGCCGGGGAGGCGGCCCGGCTGCGGCCGGGGGACGTGGCCCTGCTGCGGGGTCCCGACCCGTACCGGGTGGCCAGCTCTCCGGAGCTGCCGCCGACGGTGGTCATCCACCCCGGGGACCGGTCGGCCACGGTCGGCGGGGAGGAGTTGTGCGAGCGGCTGCGTCTGGGGGCCCGGTCGTGGGGTGGGGGTTCGGCGGAGGGCACGGTTCTGGTGACGGGCACCTACCACGCGGACGCGGCGGTGGGCCGCCGGTTGCTGACGGCCCTTCCCGCCCTGGCCGTCGTCCCGGCGGAGGCGGGTGAGGGGTCGCTGGTCTCCCTGCTGGGGTGGGAGATCACGCGGGACGAGCCGGGCCAGGAGGTGTTCCTCGACCGGTTGTTGGACCTGGTGGTGGTGTCCTCGGTCCGGGCCTGGTTCACCCGGTCCGGCTCGGCCGCCCCCGGCTGGTACTCGGCGGCCGGGGATCCGGTGGTGGGTCCGGCGCTGCGGCTGCTCCACGACCGGGCGCGGGAGAACTGGACGGTGGCCGCGCTGGCCGCCGAGGTGGGGGTGTCGCGGGCGACGCTGGCACGGCGGTTCACCGAGTTGGTGGGGGAACCGCCGATGTCCTACCTGACCGACTGGCGGCTGAGCCTGGCCGCTGACCTGCTGCGCGGGTCGACGGCGACCTTGGAGGTGGTGGCGCGGCGCGTGGGTTACGGGAGTGCCTTCGCGTTGAGCACGGCGTTCCGCCGGGAGCGGGGCATGAGCCCCCGGGAGTTCCGGCGGGCCGGTGGCCGAGCCGCCGGCTGAGGCGCCCCCAGGCCGGCGGGTCGGCGGTCGGGGCCAGGTGGAGGGAGGTGCCCGCTCCCCGTGCCGGCCGCACCGTTCACAGCCGGTCCCAGGGCACCGAGGCGTAGGTGTGGTGCAGCGTCCTCATCAGGTCCGGGTCGACGGGGAAGTGGTGGTCGTCGATCTGGCTGACCGGGCTCACCCCGCGCGAGTTGGTGACGAAGGCCGCGGACAGCCCGGGCAGGTCCGCCAGGCGCACCGGGCGGCGGTGTTGCGGCACGCCCCGCGCGGTCAGTCCCGCGACGAGGAGCCCTTCGGTGACACCGGCCAGCGCGGGCGCCTCCGGCCAGCGGACCTCGGTCCCGGCGAGGAAACCGATGTTGCTGACGGTGCCCTCGGTGACCAGGTCGTCCTGGCCGACGAGCAGGGCGTCGTCGAAACCGTCCTGCCTGGCCTGGCGGCCGTGGTGGAGCTGGGCGAAGGTGCCGACGTGTTTGAGGTGCGGCAGCGGGCGTTGGTAGCGGACCGAGCGGAGGCGTCGCGGAGCGGACGGTGGGTCAGCGGGTGGGCGGACGGTGACCAGCAGGGACGACGTGGGGGCGTCCTCTGGTTGGAAGGCGCTGACGCGCACGGTGGCGTCGTGGCGGGCGGCCAGGGCGTGGCGGACGCGCCGGCGGACGAGGTCGCCGTCGAGCCCGGTTCCGAAGAGTTCCCGGTTGGCGGCGTCGAGCCGGTCGAGGTGGGCGGCCAACCCCCGGACCCGTCGGTTGCGGACCTGCATCGTGGTGACGTGTCCGTAGTTGACCGTCGCGGGCAGGAGGAGCTGGTCGACGGTGGCGGGGTGGCCGTCGATCTCGGCGTGGAGCACGCCTGGTGTGTTCACGGCGAGCGATGCTAACCGGAGCTCCCCCGCGGGGTCGGCCCCTGGGGCCGGGTGCCGTGGGCCGGGGGCGCGGGACACTTGGCGAACAGCCGGGAGGGCGCGCCCCTACCGTCGGTGGGGACGGTTGGACGCGGTGGGCAGCGCGGCTGAGCGCCAACCGTGAGTCCCGGCCCGGCCATGCGGGCTGCCCGTCCGGGTGAGTGACGACGAATCGGTGGTGCCCTCACCCACGCGATGATCCCCGTTGCCCCGGGGAGTGCGAGGTCGACGAGGTGCGCGGCCGCGCCCGCGGCGTGGGGACCGTACGGCTCGCGGTGGCAGGGCGAGGGAGTCGCCCGACCAGCCGCCCGAGGATGCAGGGGCACGGGCCGACCGGAGCTGGGGGGTCGGGCCGACCGCTGGCCCGCCGGCGTCTGCCGGCCCTGCTCCGGCGGCGTCCGGTCACGGCCAGGCGGCGGCCAGGCCTTGCGAGCCCCTGTCCACAGCGGAGCGGCCCCGTCCGCTCGCACGCTGGCACGCCCGCCGCCGCTACACTGAGCGACGGAGCCACTTCCCCGCGCGATCCCCCCAG
The DNA here is from genome assembly GCF_049311605.1 of Actinoalloteichus caeruleus. Taxonomy (NCBI): domain Bacteria; kingdom Bacillati; phylum Actinomycetota; class Actinomycetes; order Pseudonocardiales; family Pseudonocardiaceae; genus Actinoalloteichus; species Actinoalloteichus caeruleus. The sequence goes on along the minus strand of NZ_CP186005.1, from coordinate 2,303,610 downwards.
GACGAGGCACGTGCTGGAAGCCAGGGACGAGCAGGTCGAGGTGTCGTGGGCGGTCCCGCCGCCGAGGAGGACCATGATGGACAACACCGAACACCTGGGGCGGCGGATTCGCGCCCTGCGCCACGCCCGGGGGATGTCGCAGCAGGTCCTCGCCGACCTGTCCGGTTTCACCAAGTCCTACCTCTCCCACATCGAGACCGGCACGCGTCCGGTGGAACGCCGGTCCACGCTGGAAGCCCTCGCCGCCGCCCTGCGGGTCGCCCCGTCCGAGATCAGCGGGCCGCTCGCCTGGTCCGCACCCGACCCGGTCGCCGCCGAGGCGCGTGCGGTCACCGAGGACCTCGCCGCCGTGCTGGCCGACCACCGCGTGGGTGACGTCCCGGACCGGCCCGTCCGGCCGTGGGGCGAGGTGGCGGCCGACGTGCGCCGGCTGAACTCCGACCTGCGGCCCCGCGCCGACTACGCGGCCCAGGGGTACCTGCTTCCCCGGCTCGTCGAGGAACTTCTCGTGACAGCGGGCCGTGCGTCCTCGCCACATCGCACCGACGCCCTGGTCGCGCTGGCCGACTGCTACCACGCGGCGGCGGTCATCGCGAAGAACACCGGGGTCCGCCCCCTGGCGTGGGTGGCGGCCGACCGGCTCATGGGCGTCGCCGAGCGCCTGGGCCGGCCCGAGCACACCGCGCACGCGCTGTGGGTTCGCACGCACATGATCGGCGGAGTGGGGCGGGAACGTCAGATCCGGCAGGCGGGCCGCTGGCTGGATCTGCTCGCGGACGAGATGTCCGACCACCGGGTGGCGCAGGCGGCGGGGCAGCTGCACCTGACGGCGGCGTTCGCGCACGCGACCCTCGCCGACGCCCGAGGTGCCGCCGACCACCTCCACGAGGCGGAGGTGGTGGCGAACCGGCTCTCCTCCGACGCCGGACGTTTCGGCTACCTGTGGTTCGGCCGCACCAACGTCACGTTCTGGCGGGTCTCGATCGCGGCGGAACTCGGGGAGCACACCCTGGTGGAACGGCTCGCCGAGGGTGTCGACCCGGGCACGCTGCCCGACCGGGGCCGGCAGGCGCAGTTCTACTCCGACTACGGCCGTTCCCTTGTCCGGGCGGGCCGGACAAGGGAGCGGGGGGTCCGGGTGCTTCGCCGCGCCGAGGAACTCGCGCCGCAGCTGACCAGGAACAATCCCCTGGTGCGGGAGGCCGTGCGTTTCGTTTCGGGCCGCCGGCTCGCCGAGCCCGCCGCACGGGAGGCAAGGGGGATGGCCCACCGCATGGGCGTCGCGGCCTGAGGGCGACGGCTCGGCGCGGACCCCTGCCCCCCGTCCTCCCGATTCCCGGGTCGACGGATGGCGGGCGGGACGGTCGGTCGTGGGTGGGAGCTCGCCGGACCGTGCTGGTGCCCGGGTGGCCGATGTGGCCGGCGGCGACGGCAGCACCAGCGTTCCCGGTGTTCGCGCCCCCGGCACGGCGGCGATCGGACCAGCGCGCCGGTGGGTGCGATCGACCGTCAGGGTGTGCCGTCGACCTCGTTCCCCCTCGTCCTCGCGGCACCCTCGGAACGCCGGTCAGGGCTTCTGGGGGCCGTCGGAGGCGGCGGCCCCCTTGCTCACGGGGTGGCGGGGCGGCGGGGTGGTGGTTCCGCCGGCGCCGGTCGGGGCGGTGGGCGCGCCGCCCCGACCGCCCCGACCAGCGGGACCGGTCAGCGCATCGTCATGGCCCGGCGGCGGAACACCACCAGGGAGACCACCAGCAGCACCGCCGCCATCCCCAACAGCACGGCCGTCTCCACCAGCACCTCGCCCGCGCCCTGCCCGGGGCGGGCGAGGGTCAGCAGGCCGTCCATCGCCCAGGCGTGCGGGAACAGGTAGCCGATGGTGGTGAGGGTCTCCCCGGCCACCTCACGCGGCCACAGGCACCCGCCGAGCATCCCGAGCACGATCCCGACCGGCGGGCCGATCGCCGGGGCCTGGGACGGGGAGCGGACCAGGCTGCCGACCAGCATGGCGGCCCCGGTGGCCACCAGGCAGAAGGCACCCACCACCACGGCGACGCCCAGCGGGTCGCCCCAGGAGACGTCGAACATCAGGGCGCTGACGACGATGATGAGCAGGGCCTGCCCCACCGCCACCACCAGCCGGCTCAACGCCTCCCCCGCCAGCACGGTGCTCGGCCGGACGGGGGCGGCCAGTGAGCGGCGGACCATGCCCAGCCGGCGGGTCTCGACCAGCGCGGCGGCCACCGCCATCGAGTTGATGAAGGTGAACAGCACGAGGTTCGCCGGCGCGGTGTAGGCGAACCCCCTCGGGTCCGTTCCCTGGCCGGCGTCGTCGGGGGCGCGGGCCTCCACCCCGGCCAGGTCCTCCCGGGCGGCCCGCACGGACGCGGCGGCCTCCTCGGGGGTGGCCCCGGCCGCCTCGGCGGCGCGGGTGGCCTCCAGGACGGCCGAGACCCGGCCCACGGCGACGTCGACGGCGCCACGGGCGGCCATGCCGGTGCCGTTGGTCTGGGTCATGACGAGTTCCAGCTCGGTGGAGCCCGGTGGGATGAGCAGGCCCACGGCCAGGCGTCCCTCCCGCACGCCGGCCCGCACCTCCTCCTCGGTGTCCCGGCGTTCCACGTCGAGGTTCGGGCTGGCCGCCAGCTCCTCCAGCACGGCAGCCGCGACCGGGTCGTCGTTCCCGGCGACCACCCCCACGGGCAGCCGGGTCCCCCCGTCCGACCCGCCGCCGAGGGCGAGACCGACGAAGGCGATGGTCACGAACGGCATGACGAGCATGAAGAACAGGCCGGTGCGGTCCCGGGCCTGGCGTCGCAGGTTCGCCGCCACCAGGGCCAGGATCGGCCGGGGTCGCCGACGGGACGGGCTCATCCGAGGAGTCCTTTCCGGAACCGGAGGGCCGCCAGGCCACCGGCGACGACGGCGATCAGGCAGACCACGCCGATCGGGCCGGCCACGGAGGCGAGGTCACCGCCGGCGGCGAGGCCGGCCAGCCCGGTCGACGTCCACCCGTTGGGGGTGAACAGGGCGAGTGCCTGGAGGAAGTCCGGCAGGGCGTGGAGGGGGACGAGGCTGCCGCCGAGGATCCCGGAGGCGAAGGCGATGCCCAGGTTGTACCCGTCGGCCTGGGCGTCGGTCCTGGCGTTGCCGGCGACGAGCATGGTGATCGCGGTGGCGGCGAGCACGTGCGCCCCGCACAGCGCCAGCACGGCCAGCGGGTCCCCCCAGCTCAACCCGAAGAACAGCACCGAGGAGGCCCAGGTGGCGCAGACGCTGGTCATGGCGAGCAGGAAACCGACGATCCCCTTGCCGACGACCGGTGTCCACCGGGGCACCGGGGCGACCCGCAGCCGGCTGAGCGTGCCCAACTGCCGGTCGGTGAGCAGGCCGCGGGTTGAGGTCGAGACCACCAGGTAGGCGAAGAGCACCGCCATCCCCGACGCGTAGTGGACGGCGCCGTCGACCTTGCCGCCGGCCATCGGGTCGGCGTCGAGGGTGAGGGTGGGGCCGGCGGCACCGTTCTCCTCCACGAAGAGCCGCACCTCGTCGGCCGGAACACCGGCGTCCAGGGAGGCCCGCACGGCCAGGGTCCTGGCCTCGACGAGCGCGGAGATCTGGTCCACCATGCTGTTGGCGATCAACCCGGCCAGCGGGGTCGAGTCGGAGGTGAGCACGGTGACCTCGCCGCCCTCGCCCGCTCCCACGCTGTCGCTGAAGCCCGGGGGGAAGACGATCGCCGCGCCGATCTCGCCGTCGTCGACGGCCACGCCGGCCTGGTCCTCGTCGTCGTAGTCGCGCAGCGTGAGGACGTCCCGGAGTTCGTCGGTGGCCAGCGCCTCACGCCGGACGCTGGTGGGGAACTCGCCGCCGTCGAGGTCGACGATGCCGATCGACGCGCGCAGCGGCGGGTCCTCACCTCCGAGCGCGAGACCGAACAGGGAGGCCAGGGCGACGGGGGCGACCAGGGCGAGCAGCAGGGCCGTGCCGTCGCGGAGCCGGGAGCGGAGTTCGTGGCCGCTCACCACGAGAAGTGATCTGATCATGTCCCGTTCAGTCCCGGAGGGTGCTGCCGGTCAGGTGCAGGAAGGCGGCCTCGAGGTCGGGCTCGGTGATCTCGACGCCGGTGATCGTGGCCACCCCCTCGACCGCGCCGATGAAGGTGGGCAGCAGGTGTCTGCTGCCCTCGGCGAGCAGGCGGAGGCTGGACGTCCCGGTGGGCACCGCCTCGGTGACCCCGGCGACGGCCCGGAGTTTGTCGGCGGCGGCGGTCAGGTCCCCGTCGAGCACCAGTTCGACCCGGTCGGAGGTGCCCAGCCGGGACACCAGTTCCCGTTTGGTGCCCTCGGCCACCAGCCGGCCCTTGTCGATGATGCCGACCCGCTGGCACACCCGTTCCACCTCCTCCATGTAGTGGGAGGTGTAGAGCAGGCTCATGCCCCCGGCGACCAGTTCGTCGACCCCTTCCAGGATGGCGTTGCGGCTCTGCGGGTCGACGCCGACGGTGGGCTCGTCGAGGATGAGGAGGGTGGGTTCGTGGAGCAGGGCGGCTCCGATGTTGATGCGCCGTTGCATGCCACCCGAGTAGTCGCCGACCTTGTCGTCGGCGCGGCCGGTGAGCCCCACCAGGTCGAGGACCTCCGCGATGCGGTTCTGCAGGGCTCGGCGGGGCAGACCGTAGAGGCGCCCGAAGTAGCGGAGGTTCTCCCGCCCGGTCAGTTCCGGGTAGAGGGCGATCTCCTGCGGCACGTACCCGATGCGGGCTTTGGCGGCCCTCGGGTCCTGGGCGAGGGCGTGGCCGGCGACGTGGACGCTGCCGGCGTCGGGACGCAGCAGCCCGGAGAGCATGGAGATGGTGGTGGTCTTCCCGGCTCCGTTGGGCCCGAGCAGGCCGTAGGCCTCGCCGCGGGCGATGGTGAGGCTGATCGAGTCGACGGCCAGGTGGTGGTCGAACCGCTTGGTCAGGTCCTGGCAGACCAGCGCATCCGTCACTGGCCGGCCTCCTGCGCGCGGCCACCGATCCCGACCCGGGCGCAGGCCGGGGCGAGGTCGCCCCGGGACAGCTGCCGGTCCGGGCCGTTACCGGCCTGGAGGTCGTGGGCGTCGGTGTGGGTGATCTCCTCGTCCGGCACCCTGTCGTCCACCGGGTCGCCGCCCCGCTCCTTCGAGGACGCGGGGGTGCCCGCGCCGCCCGTCACGCGTGGCCGGCTGGGCCGGTGCGCGTCGGGCCGGTGGTGGACCGGGGCGGGGTGCCGCACCCACCCGCGCGGGTGGGTGCCCCGGACCGCGTCGTCCGCGCGGTTCGGGGTCTCCCCGGTGAGGACGGCGACGGCGCGGGCGCCCGGGAAACCGGTCGGGGTGTTGAACTCGGGCGGGGTGAGGCCCCCGACCGGGTCGCCGTCGGGGTCATGGTCGCTGATCCCGCTGGCCGCTCCCCCGGGCGCGTCCGTGAGCGGGCGGGCTAACGCGGTGGGTTCGCCGCCCGGGTCGGCGGCGTCGAGCGTTCCGGGGGTGGACCCGCCCGGGTCGACGAGCACGTCCTGCGGTGGTGGTGCGAGGGACATCACGCGGCTCCTCCTGTGGTGGTGGGAAGACCACGGCCATCGCCACGGGACCGAAGTGGTCTGGTGCCGTGACGCGTGGACGTGGTGTTCGCCGCCGGATCCGGCGGCGAAGGGGTTCGGGATGGGGGACGCGGGAGACGGGGGACCGCCCGGCCGCCCGGGAGGGGCGGTCCGGTTCCGGACCGGCCACGGCCGTTCCCTGGCCCAGGCCGGCAGGCCGCGAGCTGGAGGTCCCGGGCGTGTGCCGCCGAGCCGTGGAGTTCCCGCCGGTGGGGCACGACACCCCCGTGCGGGAGGCCTGGCGGACCGTTCGGCCGGCGGCTCCCCGACACACCGGGCACGGTCCACCGGAGGGGTGCCAGCGTCAGGAACAGGGCCAGCGGAAACGCCGGGCCACGCCGTCGCGGGGCCCGGGCCACCGGATGGCTCCCGGAACGGTCAGTCGCGGTGGGCTCCCTCGGGCCAGACGACCGTGACGGGCACCCCGCGTTCCCGGGCAGCCCGGACCACGTCGGCCGTTCCCCCGTAGCCCCGCGCTGGTTCCCCGTCCCACACGGCCACCAGTTCGTCGGCCTCCTCCACCATCCGCACCCCCGCCCGCATGTGGGACTCCGAGGTGGAACGCTGGTAACCCAGCCGCACCACGTCGGTGGCCCTGGCCAGCAGGGCGTCGTAGACGGGGCGGTGCCCGGCGGGCAGGCTGTCGCGGTACTGGGCGGCCGGGACGACGACGACCAGTGACCCGCCGGCGTCGAGGACGGACCGGGCGAAGAGGGTGTCCGCCCCGTCGGCGACGCACGACATCCCCACCAGCGGCTCGTCGGCTCGCTTGGCGAGGGTGCGCCGCAGCTCGGTGGCCACGAGTTCCTCGGTGTCCGGGCCGAGTCCTCGGTGCCCGGTGATGGCCAAGCAGGTCATCGGTCCTCCCGTCAGTCGGTCACGGTCAGCTCCTCGTTGGGGGCCGTGGCGCCGCCACGGCGGGGCAGGGCCGTGTGGAGGGCACGGACCCGGACCAGGATGCGTTCGCTGCCCAGGTCCCGCCCGACGCGCAGCGCTTCGGCGGCCAGCCGGTCGCTCTCCTCCCACCGGCCCGCGCTGGCCAGGGCACTGGCCTGGTCGAGCTGCGCCAGGGCCCGGGGTTTGGGTGCGGTCAGGGCGGGTGCCGCCGCCGCGAGGGCACCCATCGCGCCCCGGGTGTCCCCGAGGCGGGCCAGCGCGGTCGCCCGGTGGCGGGCCGCCCTGGCGTCGTCGAAGGCGAACACCCAGGGCCACACCGGTTCCACCCGGCCGCTGCCCGCGTCCCGTTCGGCACGCCGCAGCGCCACCGCCGTCGCCCTGCGGTCGCCCAGGGCCGCGTGGCCGACGGCGTGCAGCGAGGAGAGCCAGGACCGGGCGACCGGTGGGGACGACGCGCCGAGCTGGGTGGTGGCGCGGTCCAACAGGGCCACCCCGTCCCGGGGCTGGCCGGTCTCCACCACGTACTGGCCGAGGGAGCCGACCATGTAGGCGACCAGCAGCGGGTTGTCCGCCCGTTCCGCGTGCCGCACCGCCCGCGCGTAGTGCCGCCGCGCGGTGTCGACGTCCCCCCGGTCGGCGGCGAGCCAGGCGCAGAGGCCGGCGATCTCGGACAGGACGGTGTAGCCCTCGGGGGTGCGGCACCGGGTGCGGACGACCTCGCCGGCGAGGGTCAGGTGCGCCTCGGCGGCCGGGCCGAGGCTGGCCGAGGACACCGTCTGCTCCATCCGGCGGTAGTGGGCGGTGGGGCCGGCGAGGGAGGCGAGCAGGTCCCGGGCGTTCCCCCCGACGGCGGCCCGACGGTGCGACGCGGGTGGGGAGTGGTCCGCTTCGGGCGGGGCGGTGGTGGGGCCTGGGGATAACCGCCGTGCCCTGGCGGGCCGGGTGAACCCGAGTTCCCGGTCGGTGGCGGCCCCGAGGACGTCGCGCAGCGCGGCGCGGTAGTGGGCGGCCGGCCACCGGATCACGCCCCGCTCCCACTTGCCGATGTGGTTGGCGTTCACCGGGGTGATGTGGCGTCCCCCGCTGAGGCGGTTCACCTGGACGTTCACCGCGTCCGCGAGTTCCTGCCTCGTCATCGACTCGCCGGGCGACGAGGGCGACTGGGCGCCTTCCCGCGCGGTGCGCAGGAGGGCGTTGTCCTCCGACACTGCTGGCTCCTCCGCTGGCCGTGCGCGGGAGTGTATCGAGTGCGCGGGGTCCGATGTGAGGTGTTCGCGGTACTCGTCCCCCGACTGCCGGAACGCCGGCCCCCTCCCCCGACGCGGTCCCACGGGGGTGCGGGTGTCCCGGCCGGAAGCGGCCGGGGCGGGCGCCCGAACCGGCCGGTGCGGCGAGCACGGCCACCGCACGGGCGCTGCGCGAGGAGCGGTCCGGCCACTTCCGGGACGGGCCAGGAACGGCCAGGTCGACGGCGCGGCCGGCGCGGGACGCCGCCGGCCACCCCGGACGCCGCCGTCCGACGGGCCGCCGGGTCGCCGGGCCGCCGGGTTGGCTGGCTTCGCTGGCTCGCTGGTCAGGTGGTCCTCGGCCAGGCCCTTGACGGGCACCGGACTTCCACCTCGAAGCGAGCACGTCGAGAACGCGGCTCGTCATGCGTTGGCCGTGCCGACGGTGCGGGCTCCTCGGTTCGTCCGGACCCGGTCTCGGCTGGACTCCCGGTCGGCGAACACGCACGCGCGCCGGACGGCGCGGACGAGGGAGCGCCCGCCGGGCGGAGGACGGCCCGGCGGAGCAGGCGGAACGCCATCGTGGCTCCCGACGATCGCCCCGACCGTCGATGTCGATCGACGCCACCGGTGGCGTCGGCTACCGGAGAGGACACCCCGGGTGCGCGTTCCCCGCACGGGGAACCGGGGCGTCCTCGGCGGCGGTCAGCTCCCCGTGGCCGTCCCGGGCGCCCACCCCGGCGGCAGCGGCTCGGGCATGGGGAAGGAACCACGCACGGTGTCGAACTCGCCGGCGGCGGCCGATCGTTCGATCGCCGTCATCAACTCCAGGACGTGCAACCCCAGCTCGCCACTCGCCCGGTGCGGGGTGCCGGCCCGCAGCGAGCGGACCATGTCCACGACGCCGAGGCCCCGCCCGGCGGAGGGAACCGGGGGCGCGGCCACCCGCCACTCCTCGTCGCCCCGGTCCCGGATCCGCACCTCACCGGCGAAGTGGTTGGGGTCGGGCAGGGCCAGGGTGGCCTCGGTCCCGGTGACCTCCACGAACCCGTGCCGGCGCAGCGGGGAGTCGAAGCTGAACAGCAGCGTCGCCGCCGGTCCTCCCGCGTACTCGACCAACGCGGAGACGTGCGTGGGCACCTCCACGCGGAACTCGGTGCCCGCCAGGTCACCGGCGACGATCCGCCGCGTCGTCAGCGCCTGCCGGCCCACCGCTCCCACCCGGTGCGCGGGCCCGAACAGCGACGCCAGGACCGTCAGGTAGTAGGGGCCGAGGTCGAACAGCGGGCCGGCGCCCCGCTGGAAGAGGAACGCCGGGTTGGGGTGCCACCGGTCCGGGCCCGGTTCCTGCACCAGCGCGAGCGCCGTCAGCGGGGTGCCGATGGCCCCGGCGTCGATGAGCCGCCGAGCCGCCTGGAAACCCGTGCCGAGCACGGTGTCCGGGGCGCACCCCAGTCGGCGGCCGACCCGGCCGGCCTGGGCGACCAGGGCCCGGCCGTCCTCCAGGTCCAGGGTCAGCGGCTTCTCGTTCCACACGTGCAGCCCGGCCTCCAACGCCGCCGAGGCCACCTCGACGTGGGCGGCGGGAACGGTCAGGTTCACCACCAGCTCCACCCCGGGGTGTTCCAGGGCCTGCCCGAACGTCCCCGAGGCCGGCACCCCGTACCGGGCGGCCTGGGCGGCGGCGCGGTCGACGTCGAGGTCGGCGCAGAACAGCACCGAGACCTCCGGGAACGAGGTCAGGTTCGTCAGGTACTGGTCGCTGATCGACCCGCAGCCCACGACGGCGACACCGAGCGGCGCCACCGGGTCCGGGGCCGTCACCGGTCGCTCCCGCCGCCGGCCGGGTGGGCGAACCCGTTGTCCCGCAGCCAGTCGAGGCTGTCCCCGACCGCCGCGAGGACGTCGGTGGCGCAGTCGTCGAGTTCGACGACCCGCCACTCCACCGCCGGGTTCGCCGTGAGGACCTCCGCGACGGGCATGCGTCCCGCGCCGACGGCGGTCATCGGGTCGGTCCTGGTCACCGGCCCGTCCTTGACGTGCAGGTACCGGACCCGGTCCCCCAGCCGTCGGAGCAGGGCGGGCACGTCCTGCCCTGCCACCGCCGCCCAGTAGGTGTCCACTTCCAACACCACCTCCGGGGCGAGGGCGTCGGCGAGCACCACCAGCGCGGGGCTGCCGTCCACGTCGGTGAACTCGAACTCGTGGTTGTGGTAGCCGAGCCGCAGACCCGCGTCGGCCGCCCGGGACGCCACCGCGTTCAGCTCGGCGGCCAGCGCCGTGACCGCGTCCCGGTCGCCGAACCGCTCCGGCAGCGCGACCGGCACGATGACCGTGTCGGCGCCGACCGTCCGGGCCCCGTCGAACAGGGCGTCCACGTCCTCCGACAGGACGGGGGCGTGGACGGCGCAGACGGCCAGGCCGGCCGCGTCGAGATCGTCACGCAGCCCGGGGGCGTCGGTGAGCACGTCGAACGGTTCCACCGCGCCGTAACCGAACCCGGCGAGGGCGGCCAGCACGCCGACGCGGTCAGCGGCCAGCTGCTCCCGCACCGTGTAGAGCTGCACCGCTGGGGGTGTCGAGAGGATCGGACTGGTCGGATCGGACATCTGCACCTCCTGTCAGGACACCGGAGCCGGCCGCGCTGGGCGTCCGGAACCGACAACCGGGTGGGGGCCGGCGTGCGGCCGGGGCGCCCCACGGGACATGGCTCGGGCGTGCGGTGGGATGGGCCGCCCCAGGGCGGGGGCCAGGGCCACCCGGTCTGGCCCGCCTACCCATCCGGGGGTGCGGGGCGGTGGGCCGCCTCGGGCCCCGCCGCGAGGCGGGAGTGGCGCGGGACGACCGGAAACCGTCATGTCCCCGCACCGCTGCCGCCGCCGTTCCCGCCGGGGGTCGGCGGCCGCCAGTCCCGCAGCGCGGGTCGCAGGTCCTCGTCCGCCCCGTCCACGGCGTCGCGGTGCGCCTCGGCGAGCAGGTCCGCGATGACCACCCTGGTCCCGGTGCCGGCCGACGCGATGGCGCCGTGCACCATCGCCAGGCTCAGCAGGTTGTCCGCCGCCACCGTGCTCGGCGGGAGCCCGGTCCGCAGGGCGTGTTCGAATTCGGTCAGGGAACCGGCGATGTCCGTCGGCGACGGGGACCCCCACCCGCGCGCCCGGGACTCGGCCGCCGCCTCGGCGGCGCCGGCGACCGGCACCGCGTGCTCGACGACGGGTTCACCCTCGCCGTCCCACACCGCCGCCCCGTGCCGCCCGCTGACCCGCCACCGCCCGTTCCAGGAGGTCTCCAACCCGGGGGCGCACCAACTCCCCGTGTAGAGGTAACGCACTCCGCCGGTCATCTCGAAGATCGCGGTGGCCGCCGCGTCACCCCGGTACCAGCTCCAGTGCGGGTTGAACTCCTCGCACCACACCGTCACCGGGTCGCCGCCCACCAGGTACCGGGCCGCGTCGAACGGGTGGATCGCCATGTCCAGCAGCAGCGGGTGCTCCATCTCCTCGCGGAACCCGCCGAACCTCGGCGCGCGGAAGAACTCGGTGCTGACCGTGCCCACCGCCCCCAAGGTCCACACCTGCCGCCGCAGCGCGGCCAACCCGGGGCTGTGCCGACGGTTCTGGCTGACGGCGAACAGGCGGCCGGCGCGTTCGGCGGCCACCACGAGGCCGATCGCCTCGGCGAGGGTCGCCGCGAGCGGTTTCTCGCCGAGCACCGCCAACCCCAGGTCGAGGGCCTCCCGGGTGACGGAGTAGTGCGCGGAGGGGATGGTGACGTCGACGACCAGATCGGGCAGGGTGGCCTCGGCGAGGGCGCTGAGCGAGGTCGACACCGGAACCGGGGGCACCCCGCAGGCCGACAGTGCCGCCGTCGCCGCGTTCGGGTCGAGGTCGACCACGCCGACCAGGTCGACCGTGGGTGAGGCGTCCACCGTGTTCAGCCAGGCCCGCCCCATCGCTCCCGCCCCCACGACCACCGCGCGCAGCGGGCCGTGGTGGTCGACGGTGCGGAAGGCTCCGACGGTCATCGGTCCGCACCCGGGGACGCGGCCCCCGAGTGTGTCGCCGGCTCGTCGTCCCACCAGCCCACCGGGGAGCGGCGCAACCTCGGCGGGGACCCGACCGGCCGGTCCGGCCTCGCCCACCTCACCCCGTTGGCGATCACCCGCCGCACGTCGGGGTGGTGGTAGACGGGGTAGTCCTGGTCGCCGGGGCTGAAGTAGAAGATCCGGCCGTGGCCCCGGCGGAAGGTGACACCGCTGCGGAACACCTCGCCGCCGCTGAACGAGGACACGAAGACCAGCTCGTCCGGCGCGGGGATGTCGAAGAACTCCCCGTACATCTCCTGCCGGTCGATCACCAGCGGACTCGGCACGCCCTCGGCGATCGGGTGCCGGGGGTCGACCGTCCACACCAGTTCCCGGTCGTCGCCGTTGCGCCACCGCAACGCGCAGGTGGTGCCCAACAGCCGCGTGAAGACCTTGGAGAAGTGCCCGGAGTGGAGCACGACGAGCCCCATGCCGCCGAGCACCCGCTCCCGGACCCGTTCCACCAGGGCGTCGTCGACGCGATCGTGGGCGAGGTGGCCCCACCAGACGAGGACGTCGGTGGTGTCGAGGACCTCCGGCGGCAGGCCCTGCCCGGGTTCGTCCAGGGTGGCGGTGCGGATGGAGGTGGCCGGGCCGAGGTGGTCGGCGATCGCCGCCGCCACCGCGCCGTGGATTCCCCGCGGGTAGCGTTCGGCGACCTCCGGTTGGGTCCGTTCGTGGACGTTCTCGTTCCACACGGTGATCCGGGGTGGTTCGGGTGCGTCCCCGGGGGTGTCGGCGGCGGGACGGTGGTCGGGCACGGCACTCACCGGCGGTCCTCCATCGCACGAACGGTCACGGTCGGAGGACGTCGTCTGTCGTGCGTCGCGACACCCCCGCCAGGGTGAGCGCACCGCTCCGACGGACCAGGTCGACCGGTGTCCACGCCGGGGCACGGTCCCCGTGTCGATCTTGTCCTGCACCGCCGATCCAACCGACCCCCGACGGCGGGAACAATCAGCCGGTCGGGCGATATGCGCGTGGCGCATTCGACCGCGCTCCGTGTCGAACACCGTTCGACCTGGTCACCCGTCACCCGTGTCGAATGACTCCCCGGGCGGGTCCCCTGTGCGCGTCCTGCCACTCCTCGCCTCGCCGCCGCCCACCGCTGCCCCCTCCTCCGGCTTCGGCCCGGCACCCGCCTCGGGCGGATGCCGGGCGCAAGAGCTCAGGGACGGCTCACCCCGTGAGGCCGATGATCTCCAGGAGCGGGCTCCGCGCATGCCATCCCGCCCGGTCGAGCTCCTCGGACAGCCCCTGCGGGTTGTCCGGCCGGCTGAGCTGGTCGAGGACGTCGTCCAGGACCCGGCGGCGATCCACGACGTCGGTCACCTCCACGGCCGTGGCCGGAAGGTCGACGACCACCGACTCCTTGAGGTGCAGGGTGAGGCGGGGGTCGGCCAGCAGGTTGCGGTACCAGTCGCGGGGACGGTCCTCCGGGTAGCCCGTCAGGAAGAACCGGCCCCCGGACCGGTAGAGCCAGATCTCGAGGCGCCGGGGCAGCCCGGACCGGCGTCCGACCGTGGTGATGTCCACCAGCACATCCGAGTGGAGCGCCCGGCGCACGGCGGCCTCATCCGGTGTCCCCGTCCCGGTCGACGCCGGCTGGGGTTCCCACCGGTGCGACGCCGGGTCGTCCGCGTGGCGGGCGTAGACGTCGGGGGGACCGGCCACGTAGCAGGCCGTCACCTCCTCCTCCGCCACGAACTCGTTCGTCGAGTTCGCCGGCAGGTGGACGACCTCACCGGGGTGGACGACCAGTTCGCCGTCGTCCTCGGTCCGCACCCGCAGAACACCGCCCAGGACGATCACCATCTCGTCGTAGGGGAAGGCGGCCCGCAGCCGCTCGCCCGACGGCATGGCCGCGAACCCCACCACCATCGCCGCCTCCGGGTCGGTCGCCCGGCTGACGAGATCACTGCCGAAGAGCTGGTACCCCGCGCCGTCGGGCGGGGACCAGTCCTGGTTGCTCCGCGCGTCCTCGATCGTCCACCTGCGCACCCGCCTGCGTTCCACCGCCACGTTCCTCCCGTCGGGACGCCCCTCGGCGTCCGTCCGGCGGACCCTAGGACCTGAAGCGCACTGGAGGTCAACAGCGGGCGGTGCCGAGCTGGTCGTTCAGAGCTGAGTGCGCACCGCCGCGCGCTCGCGAGAAGCCGCTACCAGTGGGGATCTGGGCGCTCGTCGAGCGCTCACCTCGCTCACGGCGGTATTTCGACCAGTTCCGGTACAACACCGTGAACGGCACTGGCTCAACCCCACTCGCGCGAGGCTTTCGAAGGGGAAGCGGCGCGCTCGCGCACCACCGACGGCTCACCCCGCTCGCGCGGGGCTTTCGCTTCAGGTCACAGCATCGCACCGGTACGAGCCTCCCGGCGATCCGCGAGACGCTCAGTCGATGAGCGTGAGGGGCGCGGTGCTGAACCGGCCGGAGAGCAGGTCGTCAAGCAGGGTAGGCAGTTCGGCGGGCAGGAGCTTGTCGCGGCACTGCCGCAGCTCGTCCGCTGGCCACCAGCGGCGTCCGATCTGCCCGGCCTTCTCGTTCTCGGTGGGCCGGGGCGCGACCTGCGGGGTGTTCCCCTGGGTGCGCCCGAGAAAGACGCGCTCGATGCGGTGGTGGTCGCGGCCCTTGTACCGGAACCGGGATTCACGCACCCACAGTTCACGGCCGAGGGTGGGGAGCATGATCCCGGTCTCCTCGGCGGCTTCGCGGCGGGCTGCATCGCGGAGGTCTTCGCCGTCGTCCAGGCCGCCGCCGGGCAATTCCCACCAGTGGTGATCGGGCTCGGCGGGGTCGAGGGGACCGGCCACGTAGCAGGCGGTCACCTCCGCCTCGGCCACGAACTCGGCGGATCCCCACCAGCAGGACCATCCCCCACCGGTCGGCCGCTCGGCGGAGCGCGCCGGTGGCTCGACGCCTCCTCGGTGTCCCTCCTCCTGTTCGGTCCCCGTTGTCGAACCCCACGAAGGTACGAGCAGCTGCGAGTGCCGGAACCGCCCCGGGATATATTGATTCGCCGGCCACCGGACGCCCGGTCCACAGCGAAACCACGACGCGCACCGACGAGCAGCGGGAGCGGCCGAGCCACCAGTCACGGCAGCCCCGACGGCCAGCTCACGCGCTCCCAGGCGACGGATCGCGACGTCCGGAGCCATCCCCGGCACCACCCGAACCGACTGACTCCGGCGCGGGCCGTCCGCCCGGCCTTGCCGTTTCCTCTTGCCCAGGACCAGGACCGTACTGGATGGCCCTGCCTCCGATCAGCTAGCGGAACCACGTGTCCGGTCGACCAACGGCCGAGCTCCGGCGAGGAGTCGCGGACGTTCCATTCCAGCATGGCTCGTCACCGAACACCCCATCCTGCTGGCGCCGAGCCAGCAGCGACGCCGGTGGGCCGAGCCGATCGATTCGCTGGCCGTGCACAGTCTCCCCGCCGAGCGCGGCGAGGATCGGGGCGATCGCCTTTTCGGGGTCGGTATCGGCACGGCAGGTGAACAGGTCGACGTGCGCGAGTTCGTGCTCGGGCCAGGTGGACACGGTCAGGTGGGACTCGGCCAGCACCAGCACGCAGGTGGCGCCGTGCGGCTGGAACACCACGGGCAGTTCGCCGAGCACCGTGCAGCCGAGCCGGGCGACGGCGGCGCGCATGGCTTCCAGCAGCTCGGCGGGTTCGGGATTGGGGATGGTGCAGCCGGTGATGTCGTAGACGACGTGGATCACGGGACCCTCCAGGGATTGGTCAGGCCGATCGCCGGTCGAGGGACGGGCCGTTGGCTGGGATGCGGATGAGGTCGGCGAGGTAGTCGACGGTGTAGGAGCGGTGCAGCCGGCGCGGTTCGGCCGCCCAACGGGTGACCTCGGTCCAGAGCGCGTCGAGCGCGTCGTCACCGTGCTGGTCGAGCAGGACATCGAGGTTGAGGAACGCCTCGGGCAGGTCGGCGTAGGCGGCGCCGTAGCGGACATAGAGCGTCTTGGACAGCTTGCCGCCGCTGCGGTCGAGCACGAGTGGGGTGAACACGCTGACCGGCCATTCGGCGGCCGGGATGCCCAGCGTCGCCAGCGCGGGCGCCAGGACGTGGGCGTGCCAGGCCCCGCCCCAGTCCGCGCCGTCCACCGACACCGAGCACGCCTCGTACAGCTCACCCTCGGCGGCGAGCAGGAACCCTTTCTGAATGGAGCGGACCGGGGTATTCGCGTCGTACCAGCCGCCCGTACCACTGATGTCAATGGTCTCCCGGTAGCAGCCGTGGACTGGGCAGAGCGAGTCCAGGTGAACGACTCCGTCACCCGCGGTGATCGACAGGTTCTTCGCGGATTTCTCCATCAGGCGACACTCGGGGCAGCGTGGTCGGATGCGGACGATCCCGTCGGCCGGGGCCACGATCGAGCGGAAGTCCTCCAGACGGGAGGCCATCGCGTGCAGGCAGGTCCGCACCGGCGTCAGCCTTTGGTAGATCGAGTACGGCCGGAACTCGTAGCGCACCTGCGAGCGGTCCGCCGCCCACCGCAGCAGCCGCTCGAACCCCGAGATTCGGTCGGCGCGGTCGAGGTGGCCGGAGTCGATGAGATCTCCCACGGTGCGGGTGTAGATCTCGCCGTCGATCTCGACATGCTCTGCCGGGGCGTTGTCCAGAGCGTCGAAGATGACCGTCGCCGGAAGGTCCAAGACGTCGGCGTTGTGGCGGGCGGCGGCGAACACCGAGAGCACGGTGACGACGGTGCCGATGTGGGGAGTGCCGTTCAGCTGCGCGGCGGTCGTCACACGAAGCCGCTGCTTGCCGCGGGCCGCGGCTCGCAGCAGATCGGTGTTGTCGCTCGTCAGATGCGCGATCCCGACCGGGGCGAAGAACAGCTCGCCTGGTTCTGGTGACTGAGCGGTTCGGCTTGTGGGCATGGCTGTGTCCTTCCGACGTAGGTCCACACGGCGGGAAACTCGGGATCGGCGATCGTGATCCGCTTGAGGAGCAGTAGGTGCGCGCCTGCCTGGGTGGCGGCGTTCTGGTAGAGCTGGTGGGTCAGCTCGACTCGCCCGCGTGGGTCGCGGGCAACCCAGTTGGCGCCGGCGGTCCAGCCGCCCGGCGCGAGCAGGCGATGAATCTCGGCGAACCGGGTGGTGAAGTGCTCGTCGTTGCGGCACAAGCCGAGCAACCCGAACTGGGTCACCAGGTCGAAGGTGGTCGCGGTCAGGTCGGCGGGCAGTGACCGGTCCAGGCAGTCGGCGCGGACCCGTACGACCAGCGATCGGCAGCGTGCCAGGAAGTCGTCAGGCTGGGCGCGCCCGCAGAGCGCCAGCGCGGTGGTGTGCACCCCGCGAGGCTGGGCGAGTTCGGCGAACTGGCCCAGGATCTCCAGCCGTGTGCGATCGACGTCGACCGCGACGAGTTGCTGGGCGCGTAGGGCGATGGCCCACAGCATCGACTCCGATCCGCAGCCCAGGTCCACCCAGGTCTGAACGGGTGGGATGGTCATCAGGGCGGCGAGGATGTCCTCGGTGCCCAGGCCGAAGCGGAACTGCTCGGCGTAGTAGCGCCGCCAATACTCGTCCGCGTCGGCCACGGTCTCGTTGCCGCTCACCGCTGGACTCCCGGGTCGGTGGTGGCCAGGACTTCAGACAGCCCGTGCTGTCCGGCCAGCAACCGGACGTGGACGAACCCGGCGGCGGTGAAGGTGTCCCGCAACTGCTGGGCGGAGAACAGGGCCAGCTCCACCGTGGTCGTGTAGAGGCTGTGCCCGGCGGGGTCGACGTAGTCGAACTCGATGCGCAGCCGGTCGTCGTCGCGTTGCTGGCGGCGACGCCGCAGGACCGCCCCACCGGCGTGGGCGGGGTCGAACCAGCGGTCGGGGAACCACACCCGGTGCTGGCGGGCGACGTCGTAGAAGGTGGCGGAGTCCACCCCACCGCCGGGATGCGTGCACGCCACCTGCGCGAGCACCTCGACACCAGGACGCAGTGCCTGCCGGAGCGCGGTCAACATGTCGGTCAGCGAGGATTGGCGGGCGAGCTGGTTCAGCGCGGCGTTCGGCGCCACCACGAGCTCGACCTCGGAAAGGAACTCCAGCTCGTGCAGGTAGGCCACCGCCGGAACCGTGTGTTCGGCGGGCACACCGGCGTTGGCTGCGTGCTCGACCGCGGCGGCGAGCATCTCCGGGCAGGCGTCCACCAAGGTCACCGTGGCGCCTGCACGGGCGTACTCGGTCAGGAAATGTCCTGCGCCGCAGGGGATTTCCACCACGTGCGGGCCGGTGCGCAGCAGCCCATGCAGCAGCCGGGGTCGGCGAACGGCGGTGGCTTCGGCGCGGGCGAACCGTGCCCGCCGCGCGTAGGACTCGACCACGGCGACGGCGTTGCTGGTCGCGGTCACGCCGGGACTCCGTAGAACGCGGCGTGCTGACGGCAGATCGGATGCACCAGCCGACCGGCCTGGGCGATCCGGGCTGCCTCGATCGCCCTGTCGCTCACGCCGGACAAGGCGACGCGGGCCAGGCGCACCAGGTACGGGGCGGCGTTGCCGGTGTACGCCGCGGTCGTGGTGAGCGGCACCAGCGCCGGGAGGGCGTCGAGTTTGACGTGCAGCACGCCTTGGGTCACGCGCGGGGCGTCGCCGGGTTGCTGGACCGGCCCGGCCGTGGGCAAGTAGCCCTCCCCATACCCGCAGGTGGCGTCCACGATGACCGCGCCGGCCTTCATCTCACGCAGGTCGGTTTCCGTGATCATTGGGGCCGTGTCGAACGTCGAGATCAGGATCGCGCCGACAACGAGATCCGCCTCGGCCAGGACGCGCGAGCGCAGCTCCGGCGTGTTGACCGCGACCCGCACGCCGGTCGGGGCGTCCGGCAGGTACCGGCCTGCCGAGTCCTCCGAGCGCGTGAGGACGGTGACCCGCGCGCCGAGCGCGGCCGCGGTGCGAGCCGCAGCCGCACCGACGGTGCCGCATCCGATCACCACCACCTGGGGCGCCACCGCTCCGGTGACTTCGGCCAGCAGCACGCCACGTCCACCCTGGATGGTTTGAAGTGCTTGTGCCCCATACAGAACCGACTGGATTCCGGCGATTTCCGCCCCGGGGGCCGCCATCGGGAACCGGCCGTCCTCTTCGAGGAACTCGTAGCTGTACGCCGTGACGCCGCTGCCCGCCAAGGCGGCGAGCAGGGCGGGGTCGCCCTCGGCGTGGAACAGCGCGCCGATCGACTGGCCGGGCCGCAAGCGGGACAGCTCCTTCGGGTTGACGGACTTGTAGCGCAGCACCAGAGGCGCGGCCCACACCTCGTCCGGGGCGGCGAACCGCACTCCTTGCGCGGCGAGCTCGGCGTCGTCGCAGAAGACCCCCGCACCGAGGCCGGGTTCGGCAAGAACCTCGAACCCGGCCTCGGCCAGGACGCACGCGACCGTCGGGGTGAGCAAGGTGCGCCGGTCACCGGTGCTGGATTCGCGCGGGAAGCCGATGACGAGGGCGGTACTGTCGGGCATCTGCGCCTCCACGGGTGTTCCACACTGGATGTAGGTGAAGCGTCACGCCCCGTGACCCGCTGCGCCAGGTCACCGCGTTCGTGGCTGTTACTCACCGGTTGTGGGTTCGTTGTTCATCCCCATGTCGAAATCGCAGGTGGGTAGGTGAATGGCGCTGCCGGAGCGGAGCGCTGCGCATCCGGGTGATTACACTTCGTTGGCTTGGGAGGCCGCTGTCCCGGCGGCGTGATCATGATGACGGGAGGAGCCTGGAGTGCAGGAAGACCTATTCGGCACCGCGGAGTTCGATGTCCCGGTCGAGCGTGTGTTGATGTCGCTCGACCCGGAGTACTACGAGTTGATCTGGCAGCGCCTCAAGCGGCACGAGTTCCGCCGCCGATATCTCGCTGACCGGCCCACCACGTGGTTCGTCTACCTCACCGCGCCGGTATCCAAGCTGGCCGCCGTGATCGACCTCGACGAAGCCGTCGTGGCCAGTCCGACCCGGATCGCTGAGATCGCCGAGCAGGCCCGCGTCGGCAACGGCGAATCGGTCTTCGAGTACCTCAAGGATCTGGAGAACGGGTTCGCGCTGCCGATCAGGAAGGTGCGCGAGTTCTCGGGGTTCACCGCCGAGGAACTGACCGGCATGCTCGGCAAATTCCACCCTCCGCAGGGCTACACCCGGGTGGACAAGAACCTCACGCTCGCGGGCGTGTGCGACAAGCTGATGGCGGCCGAACCGGTGCGAGAGCTGGTCGTGGAGCACCCTGCCTCCGTAATCTGATCACATCAGGAACGGGAAGGGGTGGGGCGAAATGGCCGGTCGGCGCGCACGTGGTAAGGGCCCAGCAGCCGTCCTGGGCGTATCCCCGCTGCGGCAGGCACGCCTGTCAATTCCGGCCACGCTGGAGCAGGTCTGCGAGGACCTCGACAAACAGTCGAATAACGGCTCGTCCGGAGTCACGCCGAGTATGTTGTCCGGCTGGGAGCTGGGCAAGCACATCACCAGCATCCGCTACCGCAAGGTGCTCGCCGGCTATTACGCCCAGCCCCCGGAAGTGCTGTTCGCCCACCAGGACCAGCGGCTCACCGCCGGATCCGAGACACCACTCCTGCTGGTCGGCCACCACGACCTGCGCGCGGCCATGACCGAAGTGGTCCACGGCGCCGGCCAGTACCTGGCGGTCGTGGGGTCCCGCTCACGCGACGCGGCCTACCTCGACGCGATCGAGGCCGTGCTGGTGCAGCGGCCCGAGCTGGTGCACTACCGGGTGCTGTTCGGCCCGCCGCGCCACCAGGTCCTCAAGGACCACCTGTTGCGGCTGGTGAAGATCCGCGATCCGCACGACCGCAGCCTTGGGGTGAAGACGCTGCACATCGGCGTTGTCGAGGACGCCCCCCGAGCCCCGGAGCGGTTCTTCTGCGCCTCGGAGTCCACCGCCGTCGTGCCGATCCCCTCACTGACCTCATCGGAGGCGTTCGACTCCGGGGTGCTGTTCGAGGCGGCGGTGGCCGAACGGCTGATCGACCACGCACGGCAGGTCTACGCCGGTGCCCGCCGGATCGAGAGTGACCAGGCCCTACGTGACCTGCCGGCAGTGCCAAGCTAGACGCCAGAGACGATGCCCAGCAGAGCGTGGGTGAAGGGCGGTGCCGGTCGTGAACATGATCAACCACGGCGGTGAGCGCGACGTGTTGGCTGCGGCTACCGAGGACCACGAGTCGGTCATCGCCCTGACCCGTGAACTCGTCGCCATCCCCAGCCGAGGCGGTGTCGACCCGTACGAGCCGGTGCTCAACCGGCTGAGTGGCTGGCTGGAACAGCGCAACCTCGTCGTCACCGTGCTCAGGGACAAGGCCGGCGCCACCGTCGGCCTGACCTGCGAGATCCGCGGAGCGCATCCCGGCCCCCGCTGGGTGCTCGACGCCTGTCTGGACACCGCACCCTTCGGCGACGAGGCCGCCTGGACCCATCCGCCGACCTCCGCGACCATCGTCGACGGTTGGCTCTACGGGCGCGGCAGCGCCGACTCCAAGACCGGCGCCGCGATCTTCTGCCACGTCGCCACCCGGCTCGCCACCATGACCGACCAGCTGCGCGGCAGCCTGGTACTGCTGTTCGACGTCGACGAGCACACCGGGGCCTTCGGCGGGGCGAAACGCTACTTCGAGGGCCCGGACGCACCCGACGACGTGGCCGGCGTGATGATCGGCTACCCCGGCATGGACAAACTCGTCGTCGGCGGACGCGGCGTGCACCGTGCCACACTGCACGTGCACGGCGTGGCCTCGCACTCAGGCGGTAGCAAAACCACTCCGAGCGCCATCGAGAAGGCCGCCAACCTGGTCCGGGTGCTCTCCGCGGCTGAGCTCGCCGCCAGCGCCAGCTCCGAATTCCCGATGGCCGGCAAGCTAACCGTGACCGCGATCGAGGGAGGCCAGGGCTACTCGGTCACCCCGGACCTGTGCACCCTCCACGTCGATATCCGCACCACCCGCGACTTCGACGACGAGGACGCCGCCCGACTGCTCCAACACCTCGTCGCCCAAGTCGACGACGCGTGGCCCGGAACGCATCCGACCCTCATCCAGGTCGACACTCGCTGGCCCGCGTTCGCCCTCGCCGAAGACTCCCGACTGCGCGCCGCCATCCTCGACGCCGCCACAGCGGTCGGCGTCGAGGTCGAGCCCAAGATCGCCGGCCCGTCCAACATCGGCAACTACCTCGCCGGCCTGAACATCCCCGCCACCGCGGGCTTCGGCGTCGACTACGTCGGCCTACACGGCACCGACGAACGAATCCGCCTGAACACCATCCCCACCATCCAAGCGATCTACCACGCCGCCGTACTCGCGCTCCTGCGTCCGTAGCCCGACCGTGCGCGGTTTCGACAACGAGCAGTGGGACGTCCCCAGGTGGAACAGGCAACTCCAACTCGTGCCCGCCGCGTTCGGATCGCGCGGACCGGGGAACCAGCAACACCAAAATGGTGGACACGGCCGGTGCCCGCATAAACGACGGGCACATCCCGGGACACCACCGCCCGGCACACCGAGAGGACTGCCCCGCTCGCTCGACACCAGACCGGCGGCCGCGACGACCGGCGAACGCCGGCGGCGGGCGGCAGACAGTGCCCCGCCGGCCGGACCGGCCCTGCGATCCCGGCCGCCCCGAACAGTGGGTGGCGTACCGGCTCACCCCCGCTTGCGCGGGGCTTTCCCACCGGGTCGGTTGCGCGCGGCAAGTTCCTCCGGCTTACCCCCGCTTGCGCGGGGCTTTCCAGGTGGAGGCCGTCCGGCACGCCACCCGCCACGGATCACCCCCGCTTGCGCGGGGCTTTCGGAGGTGTCCGCGCCGCCGGTGGCGGACGCGGCGGATCACCCCCGCTTGCGCGGGGCTTTCGCCTGCCGGGGCTGTCCTGGGGGAGGACCGGTCGGATCACCCCCGCTTGCGCGGGGCTTTCCCTTCGCGACCTGCACCGATGGGAGCCCGTTACCATTTCTTAACTTAGACGGATCCGGCGTCACTGTACTCCTGTCCGCTACTCTCCGTGAGAGAAGCGGCGACGCTTCGGAAGGCGGCCGTCGAGGTTCCGGCCCCAGGCGGTGGGACGAACCGCGCGGAGAACAGACAGCCACCAGGTCTCGACACCCTCGAGAATCAGCCGCAGGACCAGTGACACGTTCGCTGCTGCCCTGCTTCGTTGTCGAGCGAAACGAACGAAGGCTTCGGCGGCCTCCTAGGACTCCCCGGAACGTCGGCGTCTCGGTTCCCCACCCTACCGTCGAGCCCCTGAAGCCCCCTGCGCCGAACGTTCCTGCTGATACTCAGACTTCAGCGCCCGCTCGCCGGAAGCAGCTCACACTCCTCGGTCCAGCTCCAAGCGGTTCCACACGTGGACCGTGAGACCGCAGAACACCGCGCTGGTGGCGATGACGAGCCCCAGTTGGGCCATACCCACCACCTCGGGGAAGAGCGCCCAGATCGCCGGAGTCGCGAAGGGCAGCCACGCGGCCGTTGCGGGCTGCACGATCGCCGCCACCTGGGACACCACGATGAGGGCGATGGCCGCCCCTATCCCGGGAAGTGCCCCTCGGCCGAGGGTGGCTACCAAGGACGTGGGGACCACCACGGCACCGGTCAGGACGAGCAACAGCACCAGCCGGGTGAAGTCGGCCAGCACGTCGCCGTTGACAGGACCCAATCCCAGCAGGATGCCCACCAGGAACAGTGCGCCAACCGACACCAACGCGACCGCGCACACCCAGAGCAGATGGGTCAGCAGCTTGGCCAACACCACCACCGACCGTGTTGTCGGGGAGGCCAGCAGCCCGAGGACGGTGCCGTCGGTGAACTCCCGTCCGAAACTCCAGCTCAACGCGATGCCGAACGCGAGCAGGCCACCAGCGGCGGCGATCTGGGTGACGATCGTGAACAGCAGCGGCCAGCCGTCGAGATCGGCGGCGGCGCCGAGCCGGTCCACCACCTGGTCGTTCCCCGTGGAGACGGCGAGGACCAGACCGCAGCCGAGCAACGCGAGACCGACGACGAAGACACCGCCGGTGATCCACAAGGGCCGAGCTGCTGAGGCCTTGTGGATCTCGACCCAGCACGCTCCTCGGAAATTGTTCATACCCGCTCCCGGTTTCGTCGCTCGTCGTCGGAGAGCACGAGGTCGAACAGGGCTCGTTCCAGATCGGTTCCGCCGGGGTCGAGGGTTCCGGCGATCTCTCCACGGTTCATGACCGTGATCCGATGAGCGATCCGGGCCACCTCGTCGAGGTGGTGGCTGGAGACCAGAACGCCCGCACCGCGTGCCGCACGACGGCGGAGCCGCTCACGCAGGTCGATCACCCCGGCCGGATCGAGGGCGTTGGTGGGTTCGTCGAGCACGAGGAGCCGTGGCTCGTCCAGCATCGCCACGGCGACGCCGAGCCGCTGCCGGTTCCCCTGGGACAGCCGTCCCGCGCGCACGGCCGCGTAGTCACCGAGCCCGGCGTCGTCCAGGGCCTTCCGCGCGGCCTCGGCCGCCGTACTGGCGGGCAGTCCGCGCAATCTGGCCGCGACCAGCATGTTCCGCTGTGCGGTGAGTTCCGGGTAGGCGAACGGCCGATCGAGCATGTGGCCCACGCATCGCCACCTGCTCCCGGTCATTCGCGCCACCGGCGTACCAGCGATGCGGATGTCTCCGGATCGCAACCGCGCCATGCCGAGGATCAGGCGCATCAGCGTCGTCTTTCCCGCACCGTTGAGGCCCACCAGGGCGTGCACCTCTCCCTCTTCCACCGTGAGCGTCACTCCCCGCACGCCCACGCCCGGGGAGTAGGAGCGCACGGCACCGGTGACCTCAAGCAAGGCGGTCACGCCCCGACCTCCAACACGCTGAGCGCCGTCTCGATCGCTTCGACCAAGGTGGTGCCCTCGTTCTCCGCCCACTCGAAGAGTCCGGCGGAGAGTGCGCCCAGCAGCGCGGCGGCGGCGGCCCGGGCAGCGCGGGGATCGGTACCGTCGCTGATCAGCTGCTGCTGGATGGCCGCCGCCGTCTCCTCGTTCTGCTTCGCCAACGCCACGCGCAGGGTCAGAGTCGACGCGATGATGCGCACTCGACGGCGAACCATGCCCAGCTCCGCGTCGTCGAGTCCGCTCAACGCGCCACGCACGCCTCGAACCGCCCGAAGCAGCGCAGCCTCGCTCAGCGGGCGCTGGCTGATGGCACGAGCGATCACCGGGTCGAAGGGGTCGACGAGGACCGCCTGTTCCTTGGAGCCGAAGTGCCGGAAGAACGTCATCTCCGAGACCCCTGCGGAGGCGGCGATCTGCGACACGCTCGTCTGGTCGAATCCCTGTTCCTCGAAGAGCGCGAGCGCGCGCTCGGTCAGCAGAGCCAGCGTGCGCTCACGCTTCGACACCGTAGCCACGGACAAATGTTATCGACTAACATTTTTGAGTGGCTAGCGGCCCCGCCCACGAAGCGGAGGAGCTCAACGGGGTGCGGCGAGCGCGGTAGCGGCCGGAACGAAGCTGCGGATCACCGCGACGGTGTGGGTCGCCGCGTGCACCATCCCGCCACTCCTAAGCGCCGGCTCGAAACCCGGGGCTCTCGGGCACGTCGCCCCCACCACACCCACTAGCCGCGCGACCGCCGTTGCGGCAGATGCCAGCAACCGGCGGACCTCCTCCAGGCCGCAACCGAGCCACCGGGCAGTGCCGGCGAGCGCGACCAGGTAGTCGGTAAGCCCCTCGAGCCAGCCCTTCTCCTGGTCGTTCCCCTCGATACCCTGCCGCTCCGGCAGGGTGTCCACGCCCGCGACCGGGCGAACGCAGATCCCCGGTCGCCCTCGTGGTCACGCCAGGGCTTCGGCAACCCTGGCTGCACGGCGGGATGGTTGTGGTTCCTCGTAGGAGCGATGAGGACGGACTCGTCATGCCCGACTACCACGTGCCTGACCAGTTGGAACTCCTCGTAGGAGCGATGAGGACATGTTGTCCCAGGCCATTGGGGGCGGCCATCCCGCGCGTTGGAACTCCTCGTAGGAGCGATGAGGACACTCGGACATCCAGATGACCTCGTCCGGCGGAGAGCGTTGGAACTCCTCGTAGGAGCGATGAGGACCCCCGGCGTCACTCGCCGTGGCCGCGTCCCTCGCGTTGGAACTCCTCGTAGGAGCGATGAGGACGACGTCGCGCTGTACGCGCGCCGCCTGGTCGAGGTGTTGGAACTCCTCGTAGGAGCGATGAGGACTCGCCGCCACCAGCCTGTGGTCCACCGCGACCATCCTGTTGGAACTCCTCGTAGGAGCGATGAGGACCGGCGCCGCGCCCGGGGTTGTGCTCCGGGACTACGTGTTGGAACTCCTCGTAGGAGCGATGAGGACCCGAGAGTAAAGTCGCAGGTCAGCGGGCGCCTGGACCATCCTATCGGACACGGTTCTGCAGCGAACCCGAGGTTTGACATCAGACCCGGGGGGTTCGCTGAAATCTCGCCTCACTCGATGGTGCCTCCTCCCAAGCCTCCCGGCGGCCCGAAACACCACCAGATCAGCATGCCGAACCGGCGAAGGCCGCCGGGAAGGTGCCCACCGGCCCCGGTGCTCGACCGCCTCAAGCGTAGTGGTCGCCCACCTCTCCCCCATCGCTCGTTCGATACCATCCGCGCATGAGCACTTCCTGAGGACACGGTTCCGCACCGTCACCACCACTCGCGTCCGTGGGCCGTCTCCGGCCGGACGTGGGAGCCCGTTCGTCCACTTCAGGGAGGAGTCCCACCATGCCCCACGCCGAACCGACCGCCCTCGCCCGCCGCATCGACCGACTGCGCGAGGTGGCGCACGCGGAGCCCCGGCTCGACGGCGTGCTGCTGTACGGGTCCTGGACCCTGGGGGAGGCTGACGCCTACTCCGACGTGGAGGCCTACCTGTTCGTCCGTGACGCGGACGTCGCGGACTTCGACGGGGTGGAGTTCGCCGCCCGCCTCGGCCCGTTGGCCTACTCCTACGAGAACCAGTTCGGGGTCCTCACCGTCGTTTTCGACGATCTGATGCGTGGCGAGTTCCACGTGACGGCCTCGGGTGCGGGCGTGGAGCAGGTGCGCGGCTGGCGGGGGATGATCCACCTGCCCGACACCGAGCGTGCCGTGGTGTTGGACCGGGACGGGCGGCTCACGTCGGCGGCGCGCACGCTCGCCGAGTTCCAGCCGCCGGAGCCGGTGGGGACGGCGTCGCACCTGGTGGGTGAGCTGACGAACTGGACGTTGATGGAGGCTCACCTGTTGGCGCGGGGTGAGACGGCGCGGGCGCATGCCTGGGCGCAGTTCATGGTGGCGCCGGCGCAGTTGAAGTTGTGCCGGTTGCTCCGGGACTCGACCCGGCACTGGTTGACGCCGAGCCGGGCTGTGGAGCAGGACCTGCCGGCGGCCGACGTCGAGCGTTACCGGGCCACCACGTCCGCCGCCGAGCCGGCTTCGGTGTTGGCGGCGGCGGTGCGGTCGTGGCGGTGGACCCGGGAGTTGGCGGCCGAGGCGGAGGCGCGGTGGTCGATCAGCGTGCCCACGGAGTTGCACGGGCGGATCGCGGCGTTGTTGGCGGACCTGGAGGCCGGCGCCGGGTGGCCCGGGCCGGCCGTCGGCTAGCGGTCCGCCCCGCGAGGACGACCTCAGTCCTCGTCCTCCTCGGCGGGTCGTGACCGCCGCAGGGGGGTGACGAGGATGCGGGAGACGCGGCGGCCGTCGAGGGCGCGCACGGTGAAGCGGTGGTGGAGGGCTTCGACGCTGTCGCCCTCCCGGGGTAGGCGGTTGAACAGGGCGACGACGTAGCCGGCGAGGGTGTCGAAGGGGCCGTCGGGCAGGGTGAGGCCGGTCTGTTCCTCCACCTCGGTGCGGTGCAGCAGTCCGTCGACCTCGACGGAGCCTTCGGGGGATCGCCGGGAGGGGACGGCGCCGGGGTCGTACTCGTCGTAGATCTCGCCGACGACCTCCTCGACGAGGTCCTCGACGGTGACGATGCCGTCGGTGCCGCCGTACTCGTCGATGACCATGGCGAGGTGCCCGCCCTTGCGGCGCATCTGGGAGAGCGCGGCCAGCACCGGTTTGCTGCCGGGGAAGGCCGCGACGGGGCGGGCGATGTCGGCGAGGGTCCGGCCTTGGGGGTCCTCGCCGTCGACGACGGCGAGCAGGTCGCGGACGTGGACGAAGCCGACGACGTCGTCGGGGGACTCGCGGATCACCGGGTAGCGGGAGTGGGGTTTGCCGCGCATGAGGCGGACCGCGTCGGGCAGGGGGAGGTCGGCGTCGAGGAACTCGACCTCGGTGCGGGGGATCATGACCTCGCTGAGGACGCGGTCGCCGACGGCGAAGGCGTCGTCGAGCAGGCGGCGTTCCTCCACGGTCAGCTGTTCGTTGGTGCGGACCATGTCCCGCAGTTCCTCCTCCCCCACCTTCTCCTCGGCGGCCTGCGGGTCGATGCCCATGAGGCGGACCACGGCGTTGGTGGAGCGGGAGAGCAGCCAGATCAGGGGGCGGAAGACGGTGGCGAGGCGGTCGAGGACGCCGGCGGTGAACAGCGCCACCCCTTCGGACTTCTGGAGGGCGAGGCGCTTGGGGGCGAGTTCGCCGAGGACCAGGGACAGGTAGGAGACGAAGAGGGTGACCAGGACCAGCGCGAGGGTGGCGGCGAGGCCGGCGGGCAGTCCCCAGTCGGCGAGGTAGGGCTCGAGGCGGACGGCGATGGTGGCGCCGCCGTAGCCGGAGGCGAAGAACCCGGTGAAGGTGACGCCGATCTGCACTGCGGAGAGGAAGCGGTTGGGGTCGGAGCGGAGCCTGGCCAGTCGCTTCCCCCGGTTGCCCCGGGTGGCGGCGAGTCTGTCGACCTGGCTGTCGCGCAGCGACACCAGCGCGATCTCGGAGGCGGCGAAGTAGCCGCCGGCGAAGACGAAGAGCAGAACCAGCGCGAGATTCGTCGCGACACTGTCCATCCCTGGAATTCTCACAGGGTTGGGGTGTTCTGGCAGATCAGCGTGACGTTTCCGGTGGGCGTGCCAACCGCCGGGATGCGGGCGGCCCGCCCCGGGGGTGGGGCGGGCCGCCGTGCCCGGTGGTTCGACGTGTGTCCCTCCCGGGGCGGGGTGGGGTCAGCCGCCGAACCGCTCGGTGAGTTTGCGTTCGATGAGCCCCACCAGGGTGTAGAGGGCCCAGCCGATCGCGGAGAGCAGGATGAGGCAGATCATGACGACCTGGATGTCGTCGTTGTCCTGTGCCTGCTTCTCCAGGTAGCCCAGGCCGGCCTGGGCTCCGATGAACTCGCCGATGACGGCGGCGGTGACGGCCTGGAGCACGCCGACCCGCAGGCCCGCCGCGAGGGCGGGCAGGCTGTAGGGCAGGTCGATGAGCAGGGCGCGTCGGCCGCGTCGGATGTTCAGGACGTCGGCGAGGTCGTGCATGGTGGAGGGCATGCCTCGGAGCTTGCCGACCATGTTGATGAGCACCGGGTAGAAGGTCACCAGGGTGATCAGGGTGATCTTGGATCCGATGCCCAGGCCCAGCCAGAGGACGATGAGCGGGGCGATGGAGATCTTCGGCGTCACCTGGATGACGACGATGATCGGCATGAGCAGTCGTTCGATCCAGCCGACTCGGACGAAGAGCACCGCGAGGGCGATGCCGATGACCGAGCCGAGGGCGACTCCCTGGAGCACCTCGGCGAGGGTCTGCTGGAGGTGGATGCTCAGCCCGCCGGCCTGCCACAGGGAGACGGCGCGGGTGACGAGCTGCCCGGGGCTGGGCAGCACGTAGGAGGGCAGGCCGGAGAAGGCGGCCAGTGCCCACCACAGGCCGACGCCGCCGGCGAGGGAGGCCGCGCCGACCAGCAGGGGCAGGGCGCGGTCGCGGCGCTCAGTTGTCGAGCTCACGGTGGTCCCTGACCAGGTCGGCGGCGTCGAACGCCTCGTCGATCAGTTCGAACTCGGCCTGGGAGTCGATGGCCTCCTGCCAGCGGTCGAGGTTGCCGTGGCCGAAGCCGTTCTCCTCGGTGTCGGCGGACTGCCACAGTTCGGCGGCGTAGACGTCGCGGAGGACCTCGGAGATCTCGTCCTCCTGGCCCTCGAAGGTGGGGGCGTACTTCTCGATGGACATCGCCGTGGACTCGTCGATGTGGTCGATCGTGTACTGGAGTGCCTCGTCGAGGGCGGCGGTGAAGGAGGCGACGACCTCCGGGGTGTTCTCGACGGTGTCGGGGCTGGTGACGAGGATGTTGCCGAAGGAGGGCAGGTACTCGTCGCTGAGGATCTGGCCGACGTCCATCCCGGCGTTCTGGAGGGCGAAGTAGCGCAGTCGGGAGAAGACGATGGCGTCGACCTCGCCGCTCTGGAGGGCCTGGACGATGGCGCCGGTGCCGATGGTGCGCAGGTCGATGTCGTCGACGGTCAGGTCGGCGCTGTCGAGCATGGCCTGGAGCTGGGCGTAGTTGGGGCTGCCGAGGTCGGTGACGGCGACGCTGCGGCCTTCCAGGTCGGCGGGGGTCTCGATGCCGCTGTCGTTGGCGAACAGCAGGGCGCCGATGCCCTTCTGGTAGGTGGTGTGGACGACGTTGGTGCGGACGCCGCTGCCGTAGGCGGTGATGACGGAGTCGCCGTTGGGGAAGCCGAAGTCGACGTTGCCGGCGGCGACGTTCTGGACGATGTCGGCGCCGTTGGCGTAGGTGAACTCGACGTCGAGGCCGTGGTCGGCGAAGTAGCCCTGTTCCACGGCCTCGTAGAGGGGGGCGTAGTAGGGGACGGCGGCGCCGTCGATCTGCACGGTGACCGAGGTGGTGCCCTCGTCACCGCCGGTGGTGGTGCCGGCGTTGTCGGCGGGGCTGCATGCGGCGACACCGCCGAGGGCGGCGGCCAGGCCGAGGGCGGCGACGCCGCGCAGGGAGCGGGGGGAAGGGGACATGGTAAGTCCTTTCGGGACGGGGCGGGTCCGGCCGTCGCGGGTCAGCGGCGCCAGGGCAGTGCCCGGCGTTCGACGAGGCTGACCAGGGCGAAGCCGGTCAGTCCGACGACCACGGTGAGGACGACCGCGGCGATGAGCTGCGGCGTGTCGTAGGTGCTCCGGCCCTGGACCATGAGGAATCCCAGGCCTTGTTGGGCGGAGATGTACTCGGCGAGGAACGCGCCGGTCATCGCGTCGATGACCGCGATCCTGGCGCCGGCGAACAGGGCGGGCAGCGCGGTGGGCAGTTGGACGAGCCGGAAGAACCGGGCGGGTCCGAGGTTGAGGACGCGGCCCAGTGCCCGTTGGTCGTCGGTGACCTCGCCGAGGCCGAGCATCATCGCGATCATCATGGGGAAGAAGGCGAGCATCACGATGAGCGCGAGCTGGGAGCCGAGGCCGAGGCCGAACCAGAGGACGAGCAGTGGGGCGAGGGCGATCTTGGGTGCGGCCTGGAGGATGACGACGTAGGGCGCCAGGATCAGGCGGACCGTCCGGAAGGAGGCGATGACCCAGCCGAGGAGGGAGCCGATGACGATGCCGGCGCCGAGTCCGACGGCGATGTTGCGGACGGTGTAGCCGAGGTGGGGCCACAGTTCGCCGCTGCTGGCCAGCCGCCACAGGGCGTCGCCGACGCTGAGCGGGTCGGGCAGCAGGTAGGAGGGGACGTCGGCGAGGGTGACGTAGAGCTGCCAGGCGAGTAGGACCACGGCCAGGTAGGCGGCGGCGACGGTGATCCGGCGCAGCGGGGTTCCCTTGCCGAAGGGGCCGCCGCCGGGTCGGTTGCCGCCGGGCGCGGGTGGCGGGGTGGCGGCTCCGGTGGTGATCTCGGCGGTGCTCACGCCAGCTCCCCGCGCAGCATGCCGGCGAACTCGGCGAAGACCGGGAGTTGCCGGGTGGCGGCGTCGCGGTTCCGGTCGAGGGGGACCTGGTGGACGGAGCGGAGCCGGCCAGGGCGGGGTGACATGACCACGACGCGGTCGGCGAGGTAGGCGGCCTCCTCGACGCTGTGGGTGACGAAGACGATGGTCTTCCTGGTGGCGGCCCAGATGCGCAGGATGTCGTCGTGGAGCTTGTCCCTGGTGATGGCGTCGAGGGCGCCGAAGGGCTCGTCCATGAGCAGGATCCGGGGGTCGTAGGCGAGGGCGCGGACGATCGCGACCCGTTGGCGCATGCCGCCGGAGAGTTCCTTGGGGTAGGACTTGGCGAAGTCGCGCAGCCCGACGAGTTCGAGGAGTTGGTCGACCCGGTCGGTGGGCAGGTCGGAGCGGTCCTTCTGGACCTCGATGCCGAGGGAGACGTTGCGGGCGACGGTGCGCCACGGCAGCAGGGCCGGTTCCTGGAAGACGAAGCCGATGTCGCGGCCCGGGCGGGGAGCGCGGGTCCACTCGATGGTGCCCTCGTAGTCGGTGTCGAGGCCGGCGACCATCCGCAGCAGGGTGGACTTGCCGCAGCCGGAGGGGCCGATGATGGCGATGATCTCGCCGTCGCCGATGTCGAGGTTGACGTCGTCGAGGGCGCGCACGGAGGCGCCCTTGACGCTGACGTACTCCTTGCTCACACCGCGGATCTCCAGCAGCCGCCTGTGGTCGGTCGCGGCCGCCGGGGGCGGCGCGGTGTCCTCGTGGGTGTGATGGGTCACGGTGGCGGCTCCAGCGGGAGTCAGCCGGTCTGGTCCGGCTCGGATGGTCGAGTCGAGGATGCACACTAAGCATTTCTTCCGTGTTGCGGAAGTGGTCATCCGGAATTGTTGTCCGCGACGGAGAGTGCCCGCTTGGACGACCCTACGAGGCGGCGTTGATCGTTTGCGCTGGTCGAGGCTCGTATTTGACTCTGCACGCACTGTCGGGGACGGAACGTGACTGTTGACTGCCCGTGATGGCGCACCGCACACTGACGATTCTGGAAATCGACTTCCGCCTGACAGAAGGAGTCCTGGTGCCTCGCAGCGCTGCCGACCCGTGGCTCGACGGACGGCCCCCGCACCTGCCGTGCGGGCCCGGTGACCTGCCCGAGGTGTGCCTGCTGCCCGGGGACCCGGCCAGGGTGGACCGGGCGGCGGCCGTGCTCGACGACTTCCGCGTGCTGGGCCAGAACCGCGAGTTCCGCGTGGGCGTCGGCCGGCGGGGCGAGGTCGAGGTGGGGGTGTGCTCCACCGGCATCGGTGGCCCCTCCACCGAGATCGCGCTGGTGGAGCTGGCCCGGCTGGGCGTGCGGACGGTGCTGCGGACCGGGGGCATGGGGGCGCTGTCGGCGCGGATCGCGCCCGGTGACCTGTGCGTGGTCACCGAGGCGGTCCGCGAGGGCGGGGCCGCCTCCTGGTACGCCGACCCCGAGGTGCGGGCGCTGTCCAGCCCCGAGGTGCGCACCGCCCTGGCAGCGACCGCCGACCGGGCGGGGGAACGGGCACACGGCATCACCGTGCTCTCCTGCGACTCCTACTACGTCGGGGAGGGCCGCCCGGTGCCCGGGCTGGAGGACAGGGCCGCGCGCCGCTTCGCCCAGGTCGAGGCGCTCGGGGTGGACGCGATGGACATGGAGTGCGAGACGGTGCTCGCCGTGGGCGCGGCCGTGGGGCTGCGGGTCGGGGGCCTGCTGGTCGCCCACGCCTCCCGGGCCACCGACAGCTGGTTGGAGGACTACGAGCCGGCGCAGTTGCGGATGCTGCGGGTGGCGGCGGACGCGGCGGCGCGGCTGAGCTCGGAGGGCCAGCGGTGACCGCCGTCACGACGGGTCCGCGTCCGGTCGGTGACCCGCCGGCCGGGGAGGACGCCCGCGCCCGGTTCTTCGCCGCCGCCCCGGCCGCCGAGGGCGGCGCGGCCCCCGACCTGCGGGTCCGGCTGGGCTCGCTGACCCTGCGCAACCCGGTGATGCCCGCCTCCGGGTGCTTCGGGCCGGAGCTGGCCCCGCTGGTGCCCACGTCCGAGATCGGCGCCACCGTCACCAAGACCGTGTTCGCCCGGCGGCGTGGCGGCAACCCGACCCACCGGTTGACCGAGACCCCGATGGGCATGATCAACAGCGTGGGCATCCCGAGCCTGGGCACCGACGGGTTCGTCCGCGAGATGCTGCCCCGCTACCGGGCGATGGCCGCCCCGGTGATCGTCAGCGTCGGCGGTCTGGCCGTGGGCGAGTACCTCACCGTCATGGACGAACTGGCGGGGGCGCGGTTCGACGGGGTCGAGGTGAACGTGTCGTGCCCGAACCTCGAACACGGCGGCCTGGACATCGGCACCGATCCGGACGCGGTCGCCCGCGTCGTCTCCGGGGTCGTCGCCCGCACCGACGTTCCCGTGCTGGTCAAGCTCACCCCGATGGTGTCCTCCATCGCCGAGGTGGCCCGCGCCGCCGAGGAGGCCGGCGCGACCGCGTTGACCGTGGCCAACTCCTTCCCCGGCATGACCCTGGACCCCCGGACCCGCCGGCCCGTCCTGGGCAACCGGGTCGGCGGGGTGTCCGGGCCCGCCGTCAAACCCCTCGCCCTCCGGCTCACCTGGGCCACCGCCGAAGCGGTGGGTGTTCCGGTGATCGGTTGTGGTGGTATCTCCACCGTGGACGATGCGCTCGACTTCCTGGCCGTCGGCGCCACCGCCGTCCAGGTCGGCACGGCGCACTTCGCCCGGCCGTTCGTCATGGCCGAGATCGCCCGCGGGCTCGCGGCGCGGTGCGCGGCGGCGGATGCCACCCGACTGACCGACTACGTCCGGACCCTGGGGGAGACATGAGCGTCGACAAGCCGATGCAGGTGGTGGTGCGCGCCCTGGACGTGCTCACCGCGTTGAGCAACGCCCGGGGCGGCAGGACCCTCCAGGACCTGCACGAGGAGCTCGACATCCCGCTCGGCAGCATGCACCGCGTCCTGTCCACCCTGACCCAGCAGGGCTTCGTCAGCCGGTCCCGGGTGAACAAGCGGTACTTCATCGGCCCGGCGGCCCGCGCGTTGTCCGCGCAGCGCTCCCACGGTGGCAGCCCGCTCGTGGTGCCCCCGGCGGCGCTGGCCCAGGCCGGTGAGGAGAGCGGGGAGACGGTGTTCCTCACCGAGATGATCGGGGAGCTGCCCGTCTGCGTGGCCCTGGTGGAGGCCCGGCACCCGCTCCGGCTGTTCGTGCGGATCGGGCAGGAGATGCCGTTGCACGCGGCCGCCGCCAGCCGCTCCATCCTGGCCCACCAGCCCGAGGACGTGGTGCGCACCCTGCTCGCGGGCACCTCGATGACCGGGTTCACCGCCGACACCCCGCGCACCGTGGCCGAGGTCCTCGACCACCTGGCGGTGGTCCGGGACCGGGGCTACGACGTGTGCGACGACGAACTCGACCGGGACGTGTGGGCGGTGTCCGCTCCGCTGCTCGCCGCCGACGGGTCCGTCACCTCCAGCGTCACCCTGGCCGCGGCCGGTTCCCGGATGAGCGACCCGCTCACCCGGGCCCGCGCGACGGAGATCGTGCTGCGCGCGGCCAGGGAGATGTCCTTCGACCTGGGGTGGTCCGGCGAGGACGTCGCCCATTCCACGCAGAGAGGAACCTGATGAGCCAGCAGTCCTCCCCCACGCGCCCTCGGGTGGACCCGACCGAGTTCGCCGCCGACGTCCTGGCCGCCGGCGGCGGCACGCCCGCCCAGCCCACCTCCCTGCCCGCCGCGTTGCGCGGGGGCCGGTGGGTCGCGCGGCCGGCGTTGCTGCGGCGGGCCGCCGCGTTGCTGGCCCCCGTCCTGCCCGCCGGGGTGGACCGCATCGTCGGGGTGGGGCCGGCGGAGCAGCCGCTGGTCGTGGCGACCGCGCTGCACACCGGCCTGCCCTTCGCGGTGCTCGACGACACCACCGGCGACCCGGCCACGGCCGGGGATGCCGGGCCGTCGCTGCTGGTGGGCGAGGTGCACCGGCACGAGACGGTCGTGCTGGTCGCGGCCGCGCCCTCCCCGGCCGACCACCACGCCGGGGAGGCGATGCGCTCCCACGGCGTGCGGGTGCCGCGCACCGCGCTGCTCAGCGAGGTCCTCGCCACGGCGGACTGACCCGCCGGCCCCCGCCCGTCCCCGTCACCCACCCCCTGGAGGCCGACATGGCTACCCCACCCCCGCGCGACGTCGCCGTCGACGCCGCCGTCGAGTTGCTCGTCCCCGCGCCCGGCGGGCCGCCCGTCCTCGACCCGGCCCGTTCCCCGGCCGCCGCCGAACGGCTCGGCGCCCTCGTCGCCGAGGAGTTGCGCGCCACCGGGGTCGACGCCGTCCTGACCTGGGAGGAGGACGGTGGGGCCGCTGTCCTCGGCCACATCACCGCCCGGGAGTTGGGGGCGCCCAGGGTGGCGGTCCGCGAGGACCTGGGCCGGCTGCTGGGGGACGTGGATCGGCTGCGCGGTCTGCGGGCCGGGTTGGCGGCGCTGACCGAACCAGCCCCGCGGGTGCTCGACCCGCTGCGCCGGCTGGTGTCCTCCCACGACGGCGAGATCGTCGCCACCGCCGTGGCCGTGCGGCCGGCGGAGCTGGACGAGGCCACCAGGAGGGCACGGGGATGACGACCACCGAGAACCCGCTCGTCCTCGCGGTGGACCAGGACCGGATCGCCGCCGACCTCGACCACCTCGCCTCGCTCACCGAACCCGGCCCCGGCGTGTCCCGCCTGGCGTTCACCGAGTTGGAACGCCAGGCGCACGAGTACTTCGCGGCGACGTTGCGGCCGTTGGGGTACCGGGTGTGGACCGACACGGTCGGGAACACCATCGCCGAACTCGAGGGGACCGATCCGGGCGCGCCGGCCATCGGCACCGGGTCCCACCTGGACAGCGTGCCCTCCGGCGGCCGGTTCGACGGCATCGTCGGGGTCGTCGCCGGCATGGAGGTGGCCCGCGCGCTGGCCGACTCCGGCGTGCGGCCGAGGCACCGGCTGCGGGTCGTGGCCTTCGCCGCCGAGGAGGGCGCGCGCTTCGGCCAGGCCTGCACCGGCAGCCGGGTGGTGGCCGGGCTCACCGACGCCGCCGACCTGGACCGGCTGCGGGACGCCGCGGGGACGAGCATGGCCGAGGCGATGCGTTCGGTGGGGCTGGCGCCCGAGCGGGCCTCCGAGGCCCGGTGGGCGGCCGAGGACTGGGCGGCGTTCATCGAACTGCACATCGAGCAGGGCAAGGTCCTGGAGTCCCTCGACCTGCCCATCGGGGTCGTCGACGTGATCTCCGGCAGCACGCGCCTGGAATTCACCGTCACCGGCCTGGCCTCCCACACCGGGGGCACGCCGATGCACCTGCGGGCGGACGCGTTGGCCGCCGCGGCCGAACTGGTGCTGCTGGCCGAGGAGATCGCCACCGACTCCCGCCACCACGGCACCCGGCTCACCGTCGGGCGGCTCGACGTCAGCCCGAACTCGCTGACCACCATCCCCGGTGCGGTGGTGTTCGGGTTGGACGTGCGCGACGTCGACAGCGCCCGGCAGCGGGAGACGGCCGCCGAGTTCACCGCGCGGGCGCACGCCGTGGCGGCCCGCAGGGGCGTCGGGCTGCGGGACCGGTTGTTGGCCGACACCTCCCCGGTGGTGCTGCCCTCCTGGATCCAGGACGAGATCACCCGGGCGGCCCGCGACTGCGGCTCCGCCTACCGGGTGATGCCCAGCGGCGCCAGCCACGACAGCCAGATGCTGACCAGGGTGGTGCCGGTGGGCATGGTCTTCGTGCCCAGCCGGGACGGCCTGAGCCACACCCCGGCGGAGTGGACGAGCGTGCCGGAGATCGCCGAGGGCACCCGGGTGCTGGCGGCGACGCTGCTGCGCCTGGACGCCGCCGCGTCCACGGGTGAGGAGCGGGCGCGGTGACCGCCCCCCTGTCGCGGAGCCTGGCCGAACGGGTGGTGCCGTTGCCGCCGGCCGCTCGACCGGAACCCACCTGGGACGAGTGCCGGGTGGTGGCGCACGAACCCGTCGGGGACCGCTACCACCGGCTGACCCTGCGGGCGCCCAGCATCGCCGACCGGGCGTTGGCCGGGCAGTTCGTGATGATCACCATCCCGGAGAGCACCCCGTCCCGGTCGGTGTTGCCACGTCCGATGGCGGTGCACCGCCGACGCCCCGCCGAGGGTGTCGTGGAGATCGTCTACGGGGCCGGCGGGGCCGGCACCCGGGCGCTGACCGAGGTGGCGGTGGGCGAGGACCTGCTGGTCACCGGTCCCCTCGGCCGTGGTTTCACCCTCGACCCCGGGACCCGCCGCGTGCTGGTGGTCGGCCGGGGCATCGGGGTCTGCTCGGTGATGGGCGCCGTGGAGGACGCGGTGGCCACCGGGGTGGAGGTCGTCGCGGTGACCAGCGCCCGCACCACCGAGGCGTTGGTGGGGCCCGGTGACCTCGCCGAACTCGGGGTCGAACGGGTGTTGGCCGTCACCGACGAGGCCGGCGACAGCGCGGTGCCCGCGCTGCGGTCCCGGCTGGCCGGGGAACTGGCGGACGGACCACCGGCCCAGGTGTTCGTCTGCGGCTCCGACCGGCTCGCCGAGCTGTGCCGGTCGTTGGGCCAGGAGTGGGGCGCGCGGGTTCAGGTGTCGTTGGAGGCGCACATGGCCTGCGGGTTGGGCTACTGCCACGGCTGCGCGACGGCGGCCACCACCACCGGCAGCGAGAGCCCGCTGATCTGCGCCGACGGCCCCGTCTTCGCCCTGCCGACCGGCGGTGGCGACCGGTGAGCGAGCTGCGGTTGCGTGCCGTCCGCCCCTACGGGGAGGGGCCCCCGGTGGACCTCACCGTGCGGGACGGGCGCATCGCCGCCGTGGAACCCGCCGAGGGCTCCCCGCCCCGCGCGGGCGAGCTGGACGGGCGGGGCGGGGTGCTGCTGCCCGGGTTCGTGGACCTGCACACCCACCTGCGGGAACCCGGCGGTGAGGACGCGGAGACGGTGCGGACGGGGACGGCGTCGGCCGCCGCCGGCGGGTTCACCGACGTCTTCGCCATGGCCAACACCCGGCCGGTGACCGACTCCGTCGACCGGGTGCGGTGGTTGGCGGAGCTGGCGGCGGCGGAGGCCGTGGTCCGCGTCCACCCGGTGGCCGCCGTGACCCGGGACCTGGCCGGCGCCGAACTGACCGACCTGGACGCCCTGGTCGCCGCCGGGGTCCGGGTCTTCTCCGACGACGGGCACTGTGTGGACGACCCGGCCCTGGTCGACCGGGCCCTGCGCCACCTCGGCCCGGCCGGTGGGGTGTTCGCCCAGCACGCGCAGAGCGCGGCCCTGGCCGGCGGCGGCCAGGTCGACGCCACGGTCGCCGCCCGGCTGGGGCTGCCGCCGTGGCCGATGGTGGCCGAGGACGTGGTGGTGGCCCGCGACGCGCTGCTGGCCCTGGAGCGGGACGCGCCCCTGCACGTCTGCCACGTGTCCTCCCCCCGGTCGGTGGAGATCGTCCGGTGGGCCCGGGAACGGGGGGCCCGGGTCAGCGCGGAGGTCACCCCACACCACCTGTTGCTCGACACGACCCGGAGCGGGACGGGGGACCCCACCTACAAGGTCAACCCGCCGCTGCGCGCCCCGGAGGTGGCGCCGGCGCTGCGGGATGCCCTGCGCGACGGGGTGATCGACGTCGTCGCCACTGACCACGCCCCGCACCCGGCGCACCGCAAACGCGGGCCGTGGCGGGAGGCGGCCTTCGGGATGACCGGGTTGGAGACGGCGCTGGCGGTCACCGCCGAGGTGTTCGACGGGACGTCCGGTGTGGACTGGCGTCGGGTGGCCGAGGTGTTGTCCCACCGGCCGGCCGCCCTCGCCGGCATCGACGGGGTTGCCGGTCGGCCACTCGCGGTGGGCGAACCAGCCACCTTCTGCGTCGTCACCGAGGACACCCCGTGGACGGTGAGCCGGGCGGACACCCGCAGCCTGTCGGGGAACACCCCGTTCGAGGGCCGGGAGTTCCGGCACCGCGTCGTGCTCACGGTGGTGGCGGGCCGCGCGGTGTGGCGGCACGAGGCGACGACGGCGGAGCGCCGCTGACACCGGCCGGGGAGTAGGGGCGGGGCCGGCCCCGCTCCCCCGCCCCGGCCACGTGCCCGCGCGCCCGACGCGGCACCGGGTGGACGTCGCCAGGGGGCGCTCCCTCGCGGTGCGCACCCGCTCACCGCCGACCCCCGACGCCCGCCGGACGGCGACGTGGGGGACGCCCGGCAACCCCACCGGGCGCTCCCCAGTGGAGTGAATTCCGGGCCGGCGCGGGACGCCGCACCCCCCGTCCCGCAGGTGCGCGCGTGGAGACGGTCGCGCGCGCTCGACCAGCGGTTCTCGCCCGTTCCGCCCGCGGGGTGAGCGGGTCAGGGAATCCGCGCGTCGCCCCAGCCCACTGCACCGTCCACCCAGGACGTCCTTGACCTGAACAAAGGTTCAGGTCCTAGCGTTCCTCACGCACGGCCACCCGGTCGTGCCACACCGTCGAGGAGGAACCGATGTCGCACTCCCCCGCCCCCTACCGTCTCGCCGTGCTCATGGGCAGCGTCCGCGAGGGCAGGTTCTGCCCCACCGTCACCCGGTGGTTCGTCGGCCAGGCCGTCAACCGCTCCGACATCGCCACCGTCGACGTCATCGACCCCGCCGAACTGAACCTGGAGGACGAGGAGTTCGCCAAGCGCATCGAGGCCGCCGACGCGATCGTGGTCGTCACCCCGGAGTACAACCACGGCTACCCCGGTGCGCTGAAGAGCGCCATCGACTCACTGTTCGCCGAGTGGCAGACCAAGCCCGTCGGCTTCGTCAGCTACGGCGGGATCTCGGGTGGCCTTCGCGCGGTGGAGCAACTGCGCGCGGTCTTCGCGGAACTGCACGCGGTCACGATCCGGGAGACCGTCAGCTTCCACGGCGCCGACGCGTGCTTCGACGCCAAGGGGAACCCCCTCGACGCGGACCGGGTGAACCGCGCGGCGAGCGCCCTGCTGAACCAGCTCGGCTGGTGGGCCGAGACCCTGCGGGACGGCCGGGCCGCCCGCGCCTACGTCTGAGGCGACCCGGCTCCGCCGACTGGGGCTGGCCCGCGTCCGGACGGGCTGGCCACCCGTCGGCCGAGACGCGCCGACCAGTCCACGGTGGATCGCCGTGCGCGGTTCCACCACGCGGGGGACCGGAGCGACGGGCAGGGGCCCCGCCGGTCGCCGCCGCCGCGCTCAGCGGACCTGGTCAGGGGGCCGCGCCGGCCGCCCCGGCGGGCCTGCCCGGAACCGCACCGGTGGGGGCGCGCAGCAGGTCCCGGTGGTCCAGCCAGTCGGCGACCTCCTCGGCGAGGTCGCCGACCGTCCGGCCCGCCACCTCCAGTTCGAGGACCGGCAACCTGCTCGCCGCCGCCAGCCGACGCAGCGCCCGCTGCTCGGCAAGGAAGAACCCGAGGTCGTCGTACTGGTCCGGTTTGGCCGAGACGAGCAGGCGTTCCTCCCGCGCCGAGGCGAAGGTCTCCTCGGCCCGGGTGCACAGCACGATCGCGAACCCCAGGGGCAGCAGCCGCTCCTCCAACCCCGCGTCGTCGAAGTCCCGGCCCCGACGCTGCTGGTCGGCGCGGGCCGAGAGGTGGAAGCGGTCCACGATCCACGAGTAGTACCGGTGCAGCTCGAACAGCCGGGTCCAGGTCCGGAACACCTCGACCGCCGCAGGTTCCTCCTCCGGTCCGAAGGAGATGGGACTGGGGCCCCACGCCTGGTTGGTCAGGCCGCCCCACTCCCCGGAGATCACCGGGGAGTGGTACCGGTAGCGCCGCGGCCCGACCACCCTGGGGTGCTCGTTGAGCGCGAACGCCAGTTCGGTCTTCCTCGTCAGCCGCGTGCCCTCAAGGATGATCTTCGGGCACAACGGCGGGGCGGATTCAGCCATCTCGTCAGTCAAGAGCAGCACATCCCGGGGATCAAGAGACGGGCACCGCGCTCTCCGAGGAGCCCGCCGGCCGGGCGACGGTCGGCGTCACCAGGTGGGAGGCGTTGATCGGCGACGGTGCCGTGCGGGGACGATGCTGGAGGCATGTGGTCCTCCACCGCCGACCCGCCCTCCCGTCGCGCGCCCCGCGACTCCACCGCCCCCTCGACGCCTCCGCCCCGCCGGACCGCGCGCGCCACCGGTCGGGACACGGCCCGGTGCCGACCGGGCAGCCTCGGCGTGCCCGCACCACCGACCCCCGGCACGGTCCGGGTGGCCACCTTCAACACCGCGCTGTCCCGCCCCGTCGAGGGCGGGATGGCCGCCGAACTGTCCGACCCCGCGGGCAGCGAGCAGGCACGGCTGGTGGCCGAGGTGCTGCAACGCGTTCGCCCCGACATCGTGCTGCTCGCCGAGTTC
This sequence comes from Actinoalloteichus caeruleus, assembly GCF_049311605.1. Taxonomy (NCBI): domain Bacteria; kingdom Bacillati; phylum Actinomycetota; class Actinomycetes; order Pseudonocardiales; family Pseudonocardiaceae; genus Actinoalloteichus; species Actinoalloteichus caeruleus. Next base: position 2,261,602 of record NZ_CP186005.1, on the reverse strand, counting down.
GACCACGACGCCGACGGTGCGGCGGCCACCACCTTCGTCCGCGACTACCTGGCGGTCCCCCAGCTCGGCGCGGAACCCCTGCGCTACGACCACCGCTTCCTCGGGCCGGTGAACACCGGAGTGCCTTCGGGTTTCGACCTCGACCGGGACGGCGCCTTCGACGGACCCGACGACGCCTGGGGATACGGGCATTTCCCCGGCCAGTACGGGATGCTCCTGCTGTCCCGCCACCCGATCAACGTCGAACGGGTGCGGACCTTCCGGCGTTTCCGCTGGCAGGACCTGCCTGGCGCGCTGCTCCCGTCCGCCCCGGACGGCAGCCCCCACTACCCGCCCGAGGTGCTCGACCGGTTCCCGCTCTCGTCGAAGTCGCACTGGGACGTGCCGGTCCAGGTGGGGTCCCGCGCGCTGCACGTGCTGGCGTCCCACCCGACCCCACCCGCCTTCGACGGCCCGGAACGGCGGAACGTCCGGCGCAACCACGACGAGGTCCGGTTCTGGGTGGACTACCTGTCGCCGGGCGGTGCCGACCACCTGCACGACGACGCGGGTACCGCCGGTGGCCTGCCGCCCGGCGCCGAGTTCGTCGTGCTGGGTGATCTGAACGCCGACCCCTCGGCCGGCGACCGGGAACCGGGTGCGATCCGCCGCCTGCTGGCCGCACCCCGGCTCGTCGACACCCGGCCGGGCAGCCTCGGCGCGGTGGAGGCGGCCCTGCGACGGGGGTGGTCGGGAACCGGGTGGACGGCCACCGCGGACTTCGGGGTCGACGGACCGGGCTGTCTTCGGGTCGACTACGCGCTGCCCTCGGCCGGTACGAACCCGGGGGCGAGCGGCGTCTGCTGGCCGCCGTCCTGGTCCGCTCTGGAGCGGCTCGCCCTGGCCTCGGACCACCGGCTGGTGTGGGTCGACCTGCGGTGGTGATCGGCTGGTGCGACGGGCGGGGCGCGTACCTCCGCTTCCGCTCGCAGGGACGCGCCCACCTGGCCCGTTCTCCTGGCCCCGTCCACCTGGCTTCCGTCGCAGGTGGGCTCCGGCCCGGGCTCGGGCCGGGGCCGGGTCGCCGGAGTTCGACCGGCGTCGGGCCGGGCGGGTCAGACCGCGTCGTCCTCGCCGAGCAGGGGGCCGGTGGCCAACCGCCCGGTGGGGATGGCGGACACCCCGGCGGGAGGCGGGGCGGGATGACCGAGGGCGACGACGTGGCGAACCTGCCATCGGACCTCCAGACCCAGCAGCCGGCCGGCGGCGGCGACGTTCCGCTCGGGGTGGAGCGTCACCGGGCAACTCCCGAGGCCCAACGCGTGGGCGGCCAGCAGGATGGACTGGCACAACCTGCCCTCGTCGAAGCCGGTGTCCCGGCCGCCGAGTTCGGGGTCGACGGCGATGGCGAGCACGGTGGGGGCGTTGGCGAGGTGGAGCGCGTAGTCCCCGAGGGTGCTCAGGCGTCGCCGGACGTCCTGTTCGGTGACCACCCGCAGCCGCCACGGCTGCCGGTTACGGGCTGACCCGGTCCACCGCGCGACCTCGCAGACCGCCTGGATGTCCCGTTCGGCCACCGGTTCCTCGGTGAACCACCGGGTGGCCCTGGGCGTCCGCAACCAGTCCAACAGTTCCTCGGCGCGCGACACCACCCCAGTCTGCCGGAGACGGTTGAGCGTGAGCTGTGCAGGGGCGGCTTCGACAAGTAGTGGGAGCGCAACTCTGCGGGAACATCCCCCAACGGACACCGCATGGCCATGACAACCCGTTCACCACAAGGCGCTGGAGACGTGTGCACTGAAGCAACGCGTGTCCTGAGCTACCTTCGCCCTCCCAGGCTCTGCCCGGGCCCCACACACCGCAGGTCCGTGAACCCTGCTGGCCGCCGACGACTGTGTCGCCTCGCGCGAGTTCAGCTCGCGGCGGGAAGTTCGCTGACGAAGTCGAATTCGCCGTCAGAGGCGCCCGCCAGGAAGGCGGACCACTCGCCGTGATCGAAGCGAAGCTCGACCTCGCTGGTCAGGGAAGTGACGAGCGTGTCGGTGCCGATCTTGGTGATGGCGGCCACGCCGTTCGTGTTGGCAACGCCGTCGCAGGCGTCGCGCACGAAGGCTGTCCAGGCGCCGAGCGGGTAGGCGATCGTCCCAGCGGTGGGGTACTTGCTGTGCCGGATGACCACACCGTCCGCTGTCGGCGCTACCTCGACGCAGTTCTCACCGTTGCTGCTGCGTGTGGAGGTCCGCCACGCAAGGCGGTCGACGGCGGTCATCTCAGTCCTCCGAACTCGTTTTCAAGGTCTCGATGCGGGCGGCGATGACATCGGTGGAATCTGACACCGAAAGTGCAGCGGCGCACAACCGGTCAGCGGACAAAGTATACGCCTCAACCTGATCTTGGTCCTGGACGTAGATGGCACCCGTGGGGTACTCGATGTAGCCGATGCTCTGGGCTTCGTCGAAGTCCAGCAGCAGGAAGTCACCGTCGAGCCCGTCGTGGACGGAGACGCTGACAGGCATGATGTGCAGCTCCACGTTGTCGCGCCGCACCTGGGTGAGCAGATGCTCCAGTTGCGCCCGCATGACCTGTGGCCCGCCAATGACGCGATCGAGGACGTACTCCTCGATGACAGCGCGGAACCTCAATGGGGCGACCTCGTCCGCGAGGCGTTGACGTGCCATGCGGGCACGGACGACCTGCGACGCTTCCATCGGCGGAACGCGCAGGTTCCCCACGAGCAGCGCGGCCGCGTAATCCGGGGTTTGCAGTTGACCTGGCAGCAGGAGCGACTCATAGGTGAACTCTGAGGCCGCGAGCCCTTCCAGGCCGACGAAGGTCTTGAACCAGTTGGGCAGTACGTCGCCGAAGGGTGCCCACCAGGTGCCCTGATCGGCCCTTGCTGCCAGCGATGTCATCCGGTCGACATGTTCGACGTCCGCGCCGTACGTGCGGAGCAGAGTCGTGACATCGCCGGGTTTCTGCTGGGTCTTGCCGGTTTCCAGGTAGTTGATCTTGGCTTGACTACAGGACAGGATCTTCCCGGCTTCGGCTTGCTTGAACCCTGCTCGCTCGCGCGTCACCCGGAGGTCGTGCCCAATCAGGAAGCGCAGGGCGGACGGGTCTGAGCGGTGGTCAGCCACGTGGTGTCCTCCTGTATTTCGGCCAGATCACCCACAGTGTGGCAGCCAGCGGAGCAGGAATCGGCATGGTCCACCACCCAAATGATGCATGGCCCAATGTATATATACAAGGTAGGTTAGACGGCACCGACAGATGCTGACCATGCACCGTTGGGGCTGGACGCCTTCACGCAGGTAGCGCCCGCGGGAAGCCGCTGCCCCAACACCAAAGAACCGCGACAGACGGAGGCAACCCATGACCGCCCACACGCACTGGGATCAGCCGCGCCAACTCGAAGACCACGATCAGCGGTCACACGGTCACCCGCCGAACATGCCCGCATCGGATCCCGTTGAATTGTCGCCGCTGTGCGACGAGCTGGAGTTCGCCCAGATCCTCGAAGAGATGGTCGCTGACGAGGCACCCCGGCTGTTCGCCGTGGTTCAGGAGTACGGCGAACGCGTGGACGGGCGGATCGCCGCATGGGGTTTGGCATTTGCTGACCACACCGAAGTCGCCTCCGTCGAAGGCGGGCTGCGAACAAGCCTGCAAGCACCGGAAGGCGCGCTGCGCCTGTTCGCGTGCGGCAGCCACGTCCGGGCTCGTCTCGTGTGGTTCAACCCGGACGCGGCCACGCCCGCCGACTGTGACGACGAGAGGCCGCATGAACGCCTCGGATGGCGCTAGGGAACGGCGCGCCGTGGTTGCCAGAATCGTGCCCGCAGCTTCTGCGCGACATCCCCACATCGAGTTCGGCGGACTGACCGTGCCGTGCGCCGCTTACACCGCACCCGTCTTCGGGTGGACCGGGAGCGCCCTACCGCTTCCGGGCACGCCGAACGGAGAACGGAAACGGCGCCCCGACGCCGTCGGAACGCTCAGTCCACCGCGACACCAATGGGAGGAGTGACCGAGTCGTGGCCCAACTACATCGCCCGCTGACGTACCGCCGAGTCATCGCTGGATACACCCAAGAGCGTCTGGCCGAGGTGCTCGGCGTCGATCGCAGCACGATCGGCCGGTGGGAACGCGGAGAACAGCTACCCCAACCCGGGCAGCGCCCCGGCCTCGCCCACAAGCTCGGCGTTACGCTGGATCACCTGGACAGCCTGCTTCGAGCGCGGCCAGTCGGACCCGACCTAGCCTCGGACAGCATGGCCGCCCGCAGCGTTCCTGACTCCGAATCAACGTGCAATTGCTCCGTTCGTGTAGCACGACCGGAGTGTCAGCCACTCTCATTGCAACAAGCAATAGGCTCACCGTAATGACAGCAACACAAAGGGTGACACGTGATCAGGGTGCGGACCGGGGCGCGGCTGCCGGATCAGCAGAGCAACCAGTCACACCCAGGGGATGGCCGGCGTCTCCAGTACCGGTGTCCCAGCCAAGTGCGGCTCGGCTGACAACGTCGCCAGGCCGCTACGACGACCTTCCCGACTCCGTTCGGGCAACACTGCTATCAACCGCTGTGGGCGATCACGTGCCCTCCGATCTCCTCGCCGATGCCTTCCGGGCCACCGTGGACTTGTCCGCGCCGACGCGGGATGTGGTGCTCGGGTCGCTGATGATGGCGGCGATGGCTCGTGGCCCTGCGGTGGATGACATGGAAGCGCTGCTCCGCGCCGCGCTGAACGTGGACGGCTGGGAGCCCTACGAAGTGATCAGTGGCGGTGACCGACCGGTGTTGATGGTGGCAGGTAGCGGCAAGAAGGGCGTGCGGACGCTGAACGTGTCCACACCCGCAGCGCTTGTGGCGGCCGCCGCAGGGGCACGGGTGATCAAAGTCGGGTCGGCCGCCACCTCCTCGGCGCTGGGTTCCCGAGACTTGGTGCGCGCCCTGGGCGTGAGGGAGAACCGCACCGTTGAAGGTGTGCGCGCCGACTTGGACAGCTGTGGGTTCGCCTTCGTGGCAATCGAGCCGAAAATTCCGATCCTGGACGCGCTGTACGGCGGGCGGTTCCACGCGCCGAACCCGTTCTCCTTCGGGCTGGCTCCACTGGCAAGCCCAGCGCGTGGCGACATCACGGTGTTCGGGCTCGCACACCCTCGGGTGGACGTGGCGGCGCGTGTGCTAAGTCGCTTCGGCATGGACCACGTGGACGTGCTGACTACCCACCTGCCTACCGGCCACTACCTGGACGAGATCGGCCCGGCGGGCGAGGTGCGATTGTGCCGGGTTCGAAACGGCGAAGTTGAACCAGTGGAAGTTGAACCGGCTCGTCGTTCACCGGCAACCGACTTGCCCGACGTGTTGCCGGTGTCCCCCAGGCCTGAGGAAGCGATCGAGCTGACTGGTGAGTTGCTGGCTGGACGTGGACTGGCCAGCCATCGCGCCATCGTTGCGCTCAACGCCGCTCATTTGCTGGTGCTCGGCGATATCGCCGCGTCGTTCCAACAGGGCAAGGATTTGGCCGATGACATCCTGCGCAGCGGCGCGACGCTGTCGCGCATTCCGATAGCGCGCACGGCCGAGAAGGGCGCGTGAATCATGGGCTCGGACCCAGACCTGTTCTTTCTCGCCCGAGGCTACACCCAACGTGTTCCACCCAAATACTTCGCGGTCGCCGATAGCGCGGGGGTTACCTGAGAGCCAAATGTGTATCCGGGAACGTTGGCACTGGTTCGCAAGCATCATCGTGGCATCATCATCGACTTTGGATGCGGACGCGCGGACAAGCACGTGACCCTGCACGAACAGAACCCGGATGTCGACCTCGTCGGTGTCGACTTCGGCTCCGATATGCCGCTGGCCCCCGAAGTACTCGCCCGACCGGTGGTCGTGTTTCGGACGTGCTGGAACATCTGATCGACCCGCGCCCAGCGAGTCGCTGATCTGCTGGCTACTCGACCACGTCGCGGCATGCGCGGTGCTGTCCAAGCCGGCACGGGACAAACGTGCCGGAGCCGGCCATCCAGGGCCACCGCGCAGTCCGTCCCATGTACGGGAGTGGACGCAAAGGGAGTTTCGGGAGGAGGCGGTTTGACGACCCAACTTGTCGCCGTCACGCAAGTTGGCGATGAACGGTGGTGACGCCGATCCGCGTTGCCCATGTTCCTGGCCGGACGCCGTACGCACGGAAACTGCACGATGCCGATATCCGGGTTCTCAACGGCACGACCGTCGACGGGCTTGCCGTGCCCCGTGATGTCACGTTGTCCTGGCTGCTCGAGCACCGACCGTGGGATTGGTTGGACGTGGTACACCTGCATCATCCTGACTTCGAGCCGATTTCTCGCCTGCGCACCGTGCTCGCGGAGTGCCGCCGCGCCGGCAAGCGGGTGGTGTTCACCGCGCACGACGTGAGCCCGGTCTTCGGGGGCCGGGCGGCGCACCACAGCAGACTGCGCACACTCGCAGAGTTTGACGTGCCGTTCGTTTGCCTCACGCCTGCTGCTGACGCCGAAGTGCGCTCGCGCTTCGCTGTTCGCACGGCAGTGGTTCCTCACGGCTACGTCGCCCCGCCGGGAACACGGCGCCGTCCGGCACGGCGGGAACCTGGCCCCACCCGGTTCCTGATCTACGGGTCCCTGCGGCGCAACCGGGACGTGGAACTGGTGCTGGCTTGCTGGCGTTTCGCCCGTTACCTGACCGGTACCACGCTGCACCTGTTGCTGCGTGCTCCGTCGCGCGGCAGCCTCGCTGGAGACGCCGCAGTATGGCGGGCCATCCGCGAGCACGCCGCCGATCCGCGATTGCGCGTCGACGTCCTGCCGTTCCCGACCGACGACGAGGTGAACGAGGCCGTGGTCGACGCAGACTGCCTTCTCCTGCCCTATCGGTGGGCCAGCCACTCCGGGCAGCTCGAGCACGCTTTCGACCTCGGCGCGCTGGCGGTAGCGGCGCGAACGGGCTACCTCCCGGAGCAAGTGACGCCGCACCACGGACTCGTACCGGAGCCAGTGTGGTTCGACTGGTCCGACACCGCGCCGTTCGACCACGGCGCGCGGCTGCTGGAGGCGATGCGGACCGCGCACGCAATGATCCAGAACGGCTGTCGATCCCAGAACGCGGAGGACTTCGCCGACCACCGCCGGCGCGAGCACACGGACGTCATGTCGGCGTACCGCACCCTGTACGAGGGCGGACGATGATGTCGCCCTCGGTGTCTATCGTCGTGTTGAACCACAACTACGGGCGGTTCGTCGGTGACGCCCTGGCCAGCGCGGTCGGCCAGGAGCCGGACGGCTACCGCCTGGCCGAGGTCGTGGTCATCGATGACGGCTCCACCGACGACAGTCACGAGGTGTACCGCCGGTTTCCCGGTGTCCGCGTGGTCCGTAAGGCTCACGAGGGCTTCGCCGCCACGCTCACCCGCGCCGCCCGCGTGGCGGCCGGGAACTGGCTCACCCCGCTGGACGCTGACGACGCCTTCACACCGGACAAGCTGCGGACGCTGGCACCGCACCTGGCCGATCAGACTCGGCTACTGATCCAGCACGCTGAGTACGTCATCGACGCCGCCGGCAGGCCGTTCGCCGAGGAAACCCATCCCGGCGGGGCGACGAGCACGCTGGTGGTGCGCGCTGACGCCGCACGGGAACTGCTGCCGGTCACCAATGCGTTCTTCCACGTGCTGGCGGACCTTGGGCACGGTCCCCGTCTGCCGGTGCCGCTGACCCGCTACCGGGTGCACGAGGCGAGCATGACCGACCGCCGCACTCCGGCCGTCTTCTCCGATTACATGGCTGGCGCCTGTGACGACTTGGCTACTCGCCTCGACCAGCTCCGCTTCCGCCCGCTGGCCTGGGCGAGCGCCGTTCAGCTCGCTGACCTCGCTGTCTCGTACCGCCGTCGGGCGACGAAGTTCCGCGACGACGCCCATCGCCAGCGTGAGCAGGCTGGGAACTCCCCCAGCCGGGAAGGATCGTCCCGGTGACCAACGCCGTGCTGTTCTCCGAGTCCTATTACCAGCAAGTACTCGCCGAGTTCGACTACACCCCGTTCGACCTGAAGAGGTTCGACTTCAGCGTGGCCAGGCTGGACGCCGACACACTCAACGCCCGTTACCTGTGCCACCACCACGGCGAGCAGTACCTGAGCGCTGCCCCGGAGCGGCGGATTGTCACCACCGGTTTCGGCATGTCCGGCACCCCACACCTGGCCACGGTGTCCCACATTCTCAAAATGATCGAACTCCAACGCGGAGGTGAGCGCTGCCAGATCGTGCTCGGCGACCTCGACGCCTACAACGGCAAGGCCAAGCCCTACACCGAAGTGCGCGAACTGGCCGAACGATTCCGGGAGTACAGCTTACGGCTGGGCTTCGACGTCGTGGCCGGGATCGTGCGCTCCCAGGAGAGCTACCTACCCGCGCTGGAGGCGATGTACCTGCTCGGTCGCTACGTCGAGCAGGCCGACTTCGACGCCGCTGAGGAGGACAACCACGGCTACTACGCCGACCTCGGGCTGGTCGACGCGACCATGACCTTCCGCCGCGCCCTCTCGCTGTCGCTCATGGCCGCTGACTTCCTCGCCCTTGGACATGACCACGACGCCGTGCTGGTCATGCTCGGCGTGGACGAACACCGCTACGTACGCTTCGCCCAGCAGGTACGGGAACGCCTGGACGAGCATGTTCCACTCCGAGGTGGTTTCGCGCTGACCGCCGCCTACACCCGGATGGTCCGCGGGTTCGGCGGCCACCCGAAATTCAGCAAGAGCATCCCCGGCTCAGCCCTGGACGTCACCACCGCCCCCAGGGAGGTGCGCCGCCTACTCAGCGGCGAGCCAAACATCCCCGAGAAATCGGCCACTTATCAGCTCATGTGCCAACTGCCGCGCTACGACGGCGCCACCCTGCTCGACCTGCACGCACATTGTCAGCGTGCCGATCCGCCCTGGCAGCGGGCGGTGAGCGAGTTCGCCGACCACGTAATCGACCTGATCAGCCTATGGCCTCGTTAACCAGGAGGAAACAGCTCGCATTGGCCCGATAGCATGTGTGGACATCCAGTTTCCAGGAGAGCGTTGATGACCCGACTGAGCCAGTCCGTTGACCGCGCGACCGCACTGCTGGACGGCGCGGACCTTTCGGCCGACGCCACCGTGCGCGAGCTGCTGACCGAGACCACACAGCGCCGCGGCCTGGATCTCTCGGACCTGGCCCCGGCCGAGCAAGCCGCCCTGATCGCCGCCCGTTCGCAGGAGCTTCAGCCCTCGGCCGATGCACTGGCTGAGCGGATCATCGCCGCCGACACGAAGGGCCGCCGGTTCGTCGCCAAGTTCGGTATCGACCCCACCGGAGCCGAGGTGCATCTGGGGCACTCGGTGCCGATGCTCATTCTCAGCCGATTCCAACGCATGGGCCACCAGGTCGTGTTCATCGTCGGAGACATGACCGCCAAGATCGGCGACCCGTCCGGCCGCTCCGACGATCGCCCAGCCCTGACCGACGAGGACATCGCCCGCAACCTCGCCACCTACCGTCAGCAGGTCACTCCGTTCTTCGACTTCGACCGCGCCCAGTTCCGTCACAACGGTGACTGGCTGCGACAGATACCCCTGCCGAAGATCATCGAAATCATCTCGCAGATCCCGGCGTCGATGCCGCTTCAGCGTGAGGACTTCCGCAAGCGCCTCGACGCCGGACAGGGCCTGTCGCTGGCCGAACTGATGTACTCGGTCGTGATGGCACTGGACTCTGTGGAGACCAACTGCGACCTGGAGGTCGGCGGCATCGACCAGTTCCTCAACATGCAGATGTGCCGCAAGGTCATGGACGTCTCCGGCCAGACACCCGAGCTGGTGGTAGCCACCTCGTTGATCGAGGGCACGGACGGCACCGGGGTCAAGATGAGCAAGTCCAAGGGCAACTACGTGCCGCTGACCGCTCCAGCCGGCGAGATCTTCGGCAAGATCATGTCGGTGCCCGACCGGCTCGTGGGGCCCTACTTCCGGGCACTGTCGGAATGGCTGGATTCCGAACTCTCGATCACCACCGCGCGGGTGGAGGCCGGGACCCTGCACCCGATGGACCTGAAGAAGATCCTTGCCGGAGAGGTCACCGCCGCCGTGCACGGTGTCGACGCGGCGATGAAGGCGCGCGAGGAGTTCGTCGCCCGCTTCTCCAAGCGCACCTTCGGAGAGGTCGAGAACCTGCCCACGATCGCCGGCCTGGGTCAGCCCGTCACCGAGATCGTCAAGTCCCTGGGCTTCGCCAAGAGCAACGGCGAAGTCCGCCGTGTCGCCCAGCAGAACGGCCTGCGCCTCGTGGTCGAGTCGGAGGGCGACCAGGAGCAGGTGATGCTGAGCCCCGATGAGACCCGCGAACAGCTGGCCACCCTGGTCAGGGACAAGCTCGACGGCAGTACCGGCGTCTTCTACCTCAAGGTTGGTCGCAAGCTCGCACGCATCGTCACCAGCGCTTGATCCGGTTATGCGGGCTGTCGTCCTGGATCTGTTCGGCACGTTGGTCACTGCGCCCACTCCCGAGGAACGGGCCAGCGCGGCATCTCGGGTAGCGGCCGTGGTTGGTTGTGACGCGTTGACGGTCGACAACTATTTCCGCGCCACCTGGCACGTCCGCCACGACGGCACTCTGCCGGCGCTGGCCGACCTCGCCGCACACCTCGTCGGTGCCGTCCACAGGTCGTGCTCGGCGGTGGGGTTGGTCGCGCACGAGTTGCGAATGCTCGGACTAGCTCGTCTCGTGCCCCCACCCTCGGTGATCCACGCGCTGGAAACGTTGCGGAGCCAGCGGCTACGACTCGGCATCCTCAGCGATGCCAGCGCCGAGATCGCCGCAGCCTGGCCCAGCAGCCCGCTCGCCCCGCTGGTGGACACAGCCGTGTTCAGCTGCACCGCCCATGCCGTCAAACCGGACCAACGGCTCTACGGCCGCGTCTGCGCTGAGCTGGATGTGCCACCGGATCGGGTGCTTTATGTGGGCGACGGCGGCGGTGACGAGCTACGTGGTGCGGTCGCCGTGGGGATGACAGCGGTCGCAGTTCGCCGCCGTGGCCCAGCACATGCCCTCGCCTTCGGCGAAACGGACTGGTCCGGCACCGTCCTCGACACGGCGGAACACGTGCCCACCTATCTTGCGGAACGCGGATGAAGGCGTGGGAGATCCGCAACGGTGAGCTAGCTCTGCACGATGTGAGACCAGCGCAGCCCCGAGAGAACGAGACCGTGGTGCGCGTCAGCCACACCGGTATCTGCGGCAGTGACCTGCCAAAACTGTCGCGTCCCGACAGTTTTGCGCTTCCAGGGTTTTGGCGACCCGGCCACGAGGTCGTCGGTCTCGACCCGGCGAACCGCCCTGTCGCTGTTGACCCACTCGCACCGTGTGGAAACTGTACTCGCTGCACGACGGGTGACATCCACCTGTGCGCTGACCTGCGTCGGCTCGGCTGGGACATACCAGGCGGATTTGCCGAGGAAGTGGTAGTCCCGGCGGAAAACGCGCACCCGCTGTCGAGTGGCGTGAATCCACTCCACGCGGTACTCGCTGACCCGGCTGCTGTCGCCATCCACGGCCTGCGCTGCAACCCGATCGCTCCGCCAGGACGACTGGCCATCGTCGGTGCGGGCACGGTCGGCCTACTCACCGCGCTCTACGCTCGTCAGCAGGGCTGGACGGTCACGATCGTGCACCGCGACGGACGTCCTCCGCCCGACGCCCTCGCCAAGACGGTGCGGGCCGCGTTCCGATCACCCGCCACGCTGCCACAGGACCAGACCTTTGACACCGTGGTGGACGCGGCCGCCGGAAACGACCCGACGCCGCTCGACCTTGCCCTTCGGCTTGTGGGCGACGGTGGCACTGTCGTCGTCCAGAACGCCTATCATCCTGGTGTCCAGCTTTCGACGTCGCTGCGTGACCTCTTCCGCCGGTCGATTCGCCTCATTGGCTCGTTCTCCTACTGTCGCCGTCGGTCGGACGACTTCAGCCTTGCCCTGGACTTGCTGCGACATCACGCCGCACAAATCGCTCACCTCGTGGTCCCAGCGGGCGAACTCGCGGAATTACCTACCGTGCTCGGCACACAGCGAACCCGATCTCTCCGCCATGTTCTCACCGTTCACGCCTCAGAGCGTCCCAGGCAAGTCGGCTGGCGGTCGACGGGGTGATGCTGGGCCTCTGACCGGCCCCGAGCGCTGAACCGGCAGGAAGCGTTTCCCTCCGTTTCTCAGCGTCTGTAGGGCAACTCCACACCACGCCCTGCCGGCCACCAAGGCCCTGGGGCTGAGCGCCCGATGTACGCACGCGGAGATTCCAAGCTGCCCGTCTGGTCCGCGTCGTACAAGCCCTACTCATGCCGGGCACATCAGCAGGGCTATGCCGAGGGGCACCGAGCCCCTCGCTGTCGTCTCCAGGCTGATCCTGCGGCCGTCCATCTTCGATCTGCTCGTTCCCACTGAGTGCGTTCGCGGTGAAGTCGACCTCGGTGTGGCAGTCGGAGAACTCGCCCGGAACGCTGACGTCCGTGTCCACCGGATCACAGGTCGCTGGGCCACGTCGGTGACCCGCGTCGATACCTTGTTGCCCTACAAACCTACTGGCAGCTCCAGGCCGAGCCTGACGCTTACCTTTGAGGACAACCGTGAAACTGATCGACATTTTCAATGACCGGTACGAACCCCTAGGCACTGCGGACAAGAAGACCGCGCACGCCCAGGGATTGTGGCACCGGACCTTCTCCGCGCTGTTGATCAACCCGGTCACGAAGCGCGTAGTCCTTCAGAAGAAGGCACCGGGCCGGTACAGCTTCGACCGGCCCGACTACGCCGACATCACCGTTGGCGGCCACTATCAGGCCGGCGAAACCGTCGAAGACGGCGTGCGAGAGGTCCACGAGGAACTGGGACTACCCGTTAGCCACGGTGACCTACATCCGATCGGCCTGCGACAGACCGCAGTCACCCTCGCCCCCGACTACGTCGAACGCGAGTTCCAACACTGGCACCTGATCCCGCTGGATGTGGCGTTGGACGACATCCCGCTCGCCGACGCCGAGGTCTCCGGCCTGGTGGACATCTCCCTGGACGACGCGATCGCACTTGCCGACGGCGATGCTGACACCGTTCCCGCCTGCTTCGCCACGCGCACCGGTGCCGGTCTCGCCTACAGTGAGGCCACCTTGACCACCGCCGACCTGATCCCCAACTACCTCAGGCTCGATCAGCTCTACCTGCGCCTGTTCGTCACTGCCCGCCGGTTCTGCGGTGGCGAACGCGCGCACCTGTTCTGGTGAAAGCGGGGCACCTGCCGGTGCGGATCGCTCTCGTCGCGGTCACCCGCCCGAAGGCATCACACTCGCTCCGGTCTCGAGCCCTCGGAATCCCGTCGCTGGATGTCGGCCCAAGGATCAACGCTCGGCTTGCCAGCTTCCCACCCCCTTGGGGACAGAACCGCATCCAGCCGCGCTCCACGCCCTCGGCGCACGGTTTGATCGCGACCAGCGGCAGCACACTCGCAAGAAGCTCCGAGGCGCGGAAGCCGCTCTCGATGAGCCCGCCGCGACCAGCTTAACCTCAGTGGGTCCGCGTCCAGATATCGAGCGCGCCTCTCGCTTGCGAGGACGCCGAGGCTACTGGAGGAAGATCAGCTAGCCGATGCCAAGGCGAATCGCGAAACGACAACTCCTCGGTCAGCCCCCGAACATGGAACGGCCCGTTCGAGGGAGGTCCGCCTGATCACTTGCGGCGCGGGACGTCGGGATCCTGATGGTCCCGGCTGTCCGTCCAGGTCCTCGAACGGGTCACTGGTTACCCAGCACCACCACTGTGCCTGGTGGTGCGGTGTCGCCCACAGGGCCGTTGGGCCCGACGTCGCCAGGCACGTCGGCTCGTCCACCCCGGGGCGCCTGGGTGGTCGTACTCCTTCGCTGGTTGCTGATCAGCATGGCCGGGAACCGGGGTGCGGGTCGCCGCGGAGCCCGCACCCGCCACCTGTGAGGACCGGATCCCGGACGGAACGGCCACCACGGGGCGAGTGGTCATGGCCCGGGTGCGGCGGACGATGAGCTCGCCCCCGCCCGGCCGCCGATGCTCGGGTGCCACCACGCGCGGCGCGGTACCTGGGCGACTGGGCTCGCTGGAGCTCCCGGCCGTGTTCACGGCACCAGCTGGAGCCGACGACAGGTGAGCCGCGACGCGGCCGCGACACGGACAACGCGCTCGACAGCCCGGGCCGACGCGGGGTCCTGGGGCTCTGGATGAATCGAGCGGCGGCGAGAGAGCCCACACAGAGGAAGGCCCGTCCGAGGTGGGGAACTCGTCGTCTTTCGACGATGAGTGACCAGTCGAACGCTGACACGGGGTCTGCTCCTGGTCTTCACCCTGTCCTCGGGCGGGTCACTGGTTGCCCAGCACGTTCAGGATGCCTCCCCGGCACCCGTCGCGTCAGGAGTCCTTGGGCCCTGGTCGCGGGGGTCGAGTGGCCCCACTCGTGGCGATGGTGCCGTCGAGGCCCGACCGGGGCGGGGGACACGGGGCCCGGCGTGCCGTCAGTCGGGCGGTCGTTGGCCGGGGAACCACCACCCGCTGGGTGGGGTCGAGGGCCGGGGGCCGGTGCCCTCCACCCGGATCGGGAAGGTGGCCGCGCCCAACCGCCGGTCGGCGACCGCCTCGGCGACGTCCGAGGTCGTCAGCACCCCGACCGGGCCTGCCGCGTCCTCCACCAGGATCCAGGCGTGCCGCTGGTCGCCCAGCCGTGGGACCACGGTGGCCAGTGATTCCTCGACCCGCACCCTGATCAGCTGGTCGGCTGGCACCGCCAGTTCGCCGAGTCGGGCGGTGCCTCGGGCGTCCTCGGGCACCGACCGGATCCGGTTCGGGGTGAGGAGCCCGGTGACGTGGCCGTCGGGGTCCAGCAGGACCACGGCTGGTGGGGGCGGGTCGGTGGGCAGGCCGTCCCGGAGGAACCCGTGCAGGGTGGTGTCGGGGCCGGCGCTGGGCACGGGGTGGCGCATCACGTCCCGGACGGGGACGTCCGCCAGGGCGGCGCCGACCCTCGCCTGTTGCGCCTCGGCTCCGGCGACGGCGGTGATGAACCAGCCCAGCAGCACCCACCACAGCCCGTTCGTTCCCCGGAACAGCAGTTGCGCGATGCCGAGGCCGATGAGGAGCAGACCGAGCACCCGCCCGGCGTAGGCCGACCAGATGGCCGCCCGCCACCGGTCGCCCCGCCACCGCCACAGCGCGGCCCGCAGCACCCGCCCGCCGTCCAGGGGCGCGGCGGGGAGGAGGTTGAAGACGGCGAGAGCCGCGTTGAGCAGCGCGAGGTAGACGAAGACGATCGCGACCAGCGCGGCGGCGCCGAACTGGGCGGTCGCGGAGGCGAGCGCGGCGAACAGGAGGGCGAGCAGCGCGCTGGCGGCGGGTCCCACCGCGGCGATGCGGGCCTCGGCGCCCGCGTCGCGTGCCTCTCCTCTGAGTTGGGCGACCCCGCCGAGCAGCCACAGGGTGATGCCGGCGACCTCCACGCCGTTGCGGCGGGCGACCACGGCGTGGGCGAGTTCGTGCACCAGCAGGGAGAGCACCAGGAGCAGGGCGGCGCCGATGCCGGCCACCACGTAGGCGGCGACCGGGTAGCCGGGGAAGAGCAGGGGCAGTTGGCGGGCGGCCAGGCCGATGGCCACGAGGAGCACGATGCCCACCACGCTCCAGTGCAGGCCCACCGGGATGCCGGCGATCCTGCCGAGGCGAAGGGTCGTCCTCATCCGCGCACCTCCGTTCGTCGGACAGCGGGTCCAGTGGTGGTGCCGTCCTCCTCCCGGGTACCCCGACCGGCCGGCACGGCCCCGGTGGCGGGTGAACTCGCCGGATCGGCGGGGAGGCGCGGACCACCAGGACACGAGACGGGACGTACCGCTTCGGCAGGGGATGTCGCGGTCGGCCACGATGAGCAGGACACGACGAGACATCCCGTGTTCGGAGGTGGGGATGACGACCCCTGTCGAGACCACGGTGACCGTCGCACCCGGTGTGCGGCTGTGGACCGAACGGCGCGGCGACCCGCGCGCCCCGGCACTGCTCCTCGTGATGGGCGCCAGCGAACCAGGCCTGAGCTGGCCGGACCCGTTGGTGGACCGGCTCGCCGCCCACCACCAGGTGATCCGGTACGACCACCGGGACACCGGGGCCTCCACCCGCGTGTTCGACGAGGCCCCCTACCCGCTCGCCGAGCTGGCCGAGGACGCGGTCCGAGTGCTCGACGCGCTCGACGTGGACCGCGCCCACGTCTTCGGCCTGTCGATGGGCGGGATCCTCACCCAGCTCCTGCTCGCCGACCACCCCGACCGGCTGCGCACCGCCAGCCTGTGGAGCACCTTCGCGATGAGCACCACCCCGCTGCGGCACGACGACGGAGCCACCACCCCGGTCGAGGAGCTCCCGGGACCGGACGAGGAGCTGATCGGCTGGCTGAGCGGGCTCACCCCTCGGCCCGACCTGGAGGCGGAGCTCGACCAACGGGTCGAGAAGTGGCGGCGCATGAACCCGGGGCCGCTCCCCCTGGACGCCGCGGACTTCCGTACCAGGGAGGAGCGGATCATCGCCCACAGCGGGCGGTGGGACGACTCATGGGCGCACGCGCTGGCCGACCAGTCCGGTCTGCTCCGCACCGACCAGCTCGCGGCGAACACGGTGCCCACCCTGGTCATCGAGGCTCCGGCCGACCCGGTCGTCCCCCCGGTCCACGCCCGGCACCTGGACCAGGTCGTCGGCGCGACGAGGCTGGTCACGATCCCCGGGTTGGGCCACGCCCCGGTCCGGCGGGCGCTCGACCCGATCGCGGACGCGGTGCTGGCCCACACCCTCGCCTGAGCGACCAGCGGCGGCGGGTGTCTGGCACCCGGGCAACCGGACGGCGGTTCCCCTTCGCGGGGCCGTCAGTGCCGGGTGTCGCCGATGAGTTCCCGGGCGCCCTGGCTGATCAGGTCGTCGGCGACCCGGGCGCCCAGGCCCACCGGGTCGTCGGCCACGCCGGTGGCGTGCGACCGCACCCACCCTGACCCGTCCTCGGAGAACACCAGGCCGGAGAGGGCGAGCCGGCCCTCGTCGGTGGTGGTGCAGTGCAGGGCGATGGGGCTGTTGCAGTGGCCGGAGAGCAGGTGGAGGGCGGTCCGCTCCGCCGACACCCACCGGGTGGTCTCCTCGTCGCCCAGGTGTGCCAGCAGCCGCATCACGGCCTGGTCCTCGACCCGGGCCTGCACGCCGATCACCGCGGCCCCGCAGGCGGGGACCACCGAGGGCCGGGAACCGGCCGACCAGACGGTGGACAGCACCTCGGTGATCCGGTCGGTCAGGCCGATGCGTTCCAACCCGACCCTGGCCAGGACGATGGCGTCGAACTCCCCGGCGTCGAGCTTGGCCAACCGGGCGTTGACCGAGCCCCGGATCCGGTCGATGCGCAGGTCCGACCGGTACAGCCCGAGCTGGGAGCGGCGGCGGACCGCCGAGGTCCCGACCCGCGCCCCCTCGGGCAGCTCACCCAGCCCGACCCCGGTGCGGGAGATCAGCACGTCGTGGGTGTCCCCCCGGGGCAGGAACGCCCCGAGTTCGGTGCCGGCGGGCAGCGGAACGTCGCCGGGGACGTCCTTCATCGAGTGCACGGCGAGGTCGACCTCACCGGCCACCAACGCCCCGTCGATCTCCTTGGTGAACGCGCCCTTGCCACCCAGCTCGGCCAGGTTGCCGTGCCAGCGGTCGGCGCTGGTCTCGATGCCCACCGTCTCGACCGGCAGGTCGGGCAGGACCGACCGCACCGCGGCGATGACCTGGTCGGTCTGGGCTCGGGCCAGCGGGGAGGTCCTGGTGCCGATCCGGAGCGGGACGTCGGCGAACCGGGCGGCGACCTCGTCCTTGAGCTCCTCGATGGGCGCGGCGGACGGGGCGGTGGGTGTCACGGACACGGGCGATCCCTGGTCGACGGCGGCGGGAACCCCCTGGTGGCGACCGCCCGCGCTGGAGCCTGGGCTCCGGTGCGGCCCGAGGCGCCGGGCTGACGGGCGGCCCGACCAGGTTGCGGGTTCGGGTCGGGTGCCACCCAGGATGTCACCCGCGTGTTCGCCCGCGCACACCGGTCCGTTGCTCTCTTTCCGGCCGTACCGGGCCAACCCCCACCGCACGACCGGGTCGCGGCCCCCAGCCGACCACGACGGTCCGTCCGACGTGACGAGTGGCACCACCGCGTGGTCGGCGGGTGGTCCAGGACGGTCGCGGAACCACCGGTGCGCGCACGCGCGCCTCCCGGGCGCTGCGCGAGCCCGCCCCGCCGATCCGGGGGTGACGCCCGGCGCGTCCCCGCTCAGGGCAGCTGTCGGGCCACCGCATCCCCGAGTCGGCGCGCGGCGTCGGGGAAGGCACCCGGGTCCGGCCCCGAGTAGGTGAGCCGCAGGTAGGAGCCGGTCGGCTCGGCGGGGAACCAGCCGTCCCCCGGGACGACCACCACCCCCTCAGCCTCGCAGTCCCGGGCGAGCCGGTGCACGTCCACGGCGTCGGGCAGGCGCACCCAGAGCCCCAGCCCGCCCTCGGGCACCGCCTCCACCCTGGCGGTGGGGACGTGCTCGTGGAGCGCGTCGGCCAGCAGGTCACGGCGGGCGGCGAGCGCCCGGCGCAGCGACCGGAGGTGGGTTCGCCAGGCGGGTTGGGTGACGACGTCGAGGGCGACGGCCTGGAGCAGGCCGCTGACGTACAACGACTCCGCCTGCACGTCGGCGAGCAGCCGTTCCCGCACCGGGCCCCGGGCGAGGACGGCGGCGACGCGGACCGAGGGGGAGACGCTCTTGGTCAACGTCCGCAGGTACACGACGTGGCCGGCGTCATCCCGGGTGGCGAGGGGAGCCGACTCGGCGGTGATGCCGAGGTCGTGGGCCCAGTCGTCCTCGACCAGGAACGCGCGGTGGCGGCGCACGACGTCGAGGATCCGCTCGGCGAGGTCGGGCGACCAGCGGGCCCCGGTGGGGTTGGCGAAGTGCGGTTGGGCGTAGAACACGCGGGCCCCGGTCCGGGCGAACGCGTCGGCGACCTCGTCGGGGTCGGGGCCGTGCGCCCCGCTGGCGACGGGCACCATCCGGACGCCGGTGCGCGCCGCCGCCGAGATCGCCCCCCAGTAGGTGGGCGACTCCACCAGGAGGGGTTGTCCGGCTCCGACCAGCGCGCGGAAGGTGGATCCGAGGCCGCTCTGACTGCCGGGCAGGACGATGGCGTCCCCGGGGGTGGGTGGCGAGACACCGCCGGGGGTGGCGGCGGCGAGTTCGGCGGCGAACCACGCCTGGAGTTCGGGCAGGCCGGCGGGTGGGGGGCGGGTGAGCGCGACGTCGCCCCGGGCCGCGCGGGTGAACGCCGCCCGGACCAGGCGCTCGGGCAGCAGTTCCCGGTCGGGGTAGGCGGAGTTCAACGCGGTCACGTCGTTGGGGGTGCTGCGCAGTGCCGTCGAGACCGGGGGGCGGGTGGCCGGCGCCCCCAGCGCCGCCGTCTGCCATCCGTAGTCCCGTGGCCGGGCGATCCGGGGTGCCCGGACGAAGCTCCCCACCCCCGGTCGGGTCTCCACCACGCCCTGGTCCACCAGGACCCGCAGCGCCCGCTGCACCGTGATCGGGCTGGCCCCGTACCGGGCCACCAGGGTCCGGGTGGAGGGCAGTCGCGTGCCGGGGGCGGCCGCCGCGATCCACGCGCGCAGGTCCGCCGCGATCCGCGTTCCGCTATCGTGGGACATGAGGGATCAGAGTAGCGCTACTCCCGCTCCGCGGGCTCCGCTATCGCCGTCGTGGGCCGGTCTGGGCTGGGGTCTGCTCGGTGTTACCGCGTTCTCCTTCACCGTTCCGCTCACGCGGATCGCGGTGGAGGGCGCGGGGATGTCGCCGCTGTTCGTCGGCAGCGGCAGGGCGGTCGTCGCGGCGGTGCTCGCGGCGGCCGCGTTGGGCCTCACCCGGCAGCGGCTCCCCCGGGGCCGCCAGTGGTTCCGCCTCGCCGTCGTCGCCGGGGGCGTCGTCGTCGGCTTCCCGGTGCTCACGTCCTTCGCGCTCACCTCGGTTCCCGCCAGCCAGGGCGCGGTCGTGATCGCGCTGCTGCCCGCCGCGACGGCGGTGCTGGCGGTCCTGCGGGGCGGTGAACGCCCGCCCAGGGCGTTCTGGGTGGTCGCGGTGGCCGGCGCGGCGGTCACCGTCCTGTTCACCGCCACCCGGGGCGGCGGGTTCGACGGTCCGAACTGGGCTGACCTGCTGCTGCTCGGCGCGGTCGTCGCGGGCGGCATCGGCTATGCCGAGGGCGGGCTGCTCGCCCGGGAACTCGGCGCCTGGCAGACGATCTCGTGGGCGCTGGTGGTGGCAGCGCCGCTGATGGTCGCGTTCACCGGCCTGTCGATCGCCCGGCAACCGTTGACCGGCGATGCGGCCGGGTGGGCGGCGTTCGCCTACCTCTCCCTGGTGAGCATGTTCCTCGGCTTCTTCGCCTGGTACCGGGGGCTCGCGATCGGTCCGATGTCCAGCGTCAGCCAGGTCCAGCTCGTCCAACCGGTGCTCAGCGTGGCGTGGGCGGCGGTGCTGTTGGGTGAGGTCCTGGGCTGGCGGACCGCCCTGGCCGGTGCGGCCGTCATCGCCTGCGCGGGCCTCGCCGTCCGCGTCCGGTCGCGGCCCGGGCCGGAACCCACGGGTCCGGCGGTGGTCGCCGAGCGGGGTGTGCCGGAACCGGCGAGCCGGTCGCGTCGACGCGGATGACCGTGGCCACCTGGCGCGGGGCAGCGACGCCCGGACCGGGCCGTGGTGGGGCCGGTCGGGTTTCGGAGTTCGTGGGCCGGGTCGGCCCGGGTTCTCGGTGCGTCCTACGCCGAGGGCCGCCGGCGCACCGGTGCCGCCGTGGCCGACGGGCGGCACGAGGTCCTCGGCGTCCCCGGGGCCGCCCGCCGACCGGTGTGGACGTTCCCGTGACGGCGGGGCCCCCGGTTCCCCCGTCGTCCTGGGCTTCCGGAAGAGGCGCGGGGGACGCCGACGGGCAGGGAGTCCCGGCGGCGGGGGTTCCCCGACCGGCCACGCCGGGCCGAGCCGACCGGGTGGTCTCGGCGACGTCCACGCCACCGCCGGCCCGGTGCACCGGCTGATGTCGAGTTCGAGGACGGGGGTCGCCGAACCACCCCCGACACCCCCGATACCCGCGACCACGCCCCCGCGCACCCACGGCCACCGACGCGGAAACCCTTGTCTACCAGCGGTTTCCCGGCTGGCTATACTGCGCTGCACCCGTCGCCGAGGAGAGAGGTCCACTGTGTCACTCCCGGCCGACGAACTGTGGCGGCCGGTGGGCGGGACCATCCCGCGACGCCAGTGGATGAAGATCACCGACCCGGACGCCCTGCCGGCCGAGGTGCCCGGCGACACCGAGTTCCGGGTGCTGCTGCCCGCCGACGACCGCTTCACCGTGCTGCGGGAGAAGTTGGCGGCCAGTTCCATCCCGGTGCGCCAGGTGCCCTACCTCCTGGAACAGGAGACGATCGCCGAGTACCAGGACGCGCGGGGCCGCGACCGGCTCACCGTCATCAGCGCCGAGTGCGACCTGGGTCGCGTCGGCCCGGCCCGGCTCGTCCGCACCGACGGGCGGTCCGCCGAGGCGGCGCGGGAGGCCTTCGACCTGCTCTGGCACGCCCACGCCGACACCGGTCCCGCCGCCGGGACCACCGTCCCGGTCGCCGAACTCACGCCCCCGGAGTGGGCGCGGTTCCTGCCCTTCCCGACGTTCAACCCGGCCCAGGCCGAGGCGGTCCCGCACGTCGTCGACCACGACGGCCACCTGATGGTGGTGGCACCCACGGGGTCGGGCAAGACGGTCATCGGCATGGCCGCCGCCCTGCGGGCCATCCTGGGGCAGGGCCGCAAGGCGGCCTGGCTGGTGCCGCAACGGTCCCTGACCGACGAGCTCGACCAGGAACTCCAGGGGTGGCGCGGGCACGGCCTGCGGGTGGAACGGCTCTCCGGCGAGTACAGCGTGGACGTCGGCCGGGTCCGCGACGCCGACCTGTGGGTGGCCACCACGGAGAAGTTCGAGGCCATCTGCCGGACCTCGTCGCTGCGGGAGGCGCTGGACGAGGTCGGCTGCGTCATCGTCGACGAGATCCACCTGCTCGGCGACCAGACCCGGGGCCCGGTGCTGGAGGCGCTGCTCGCCCGGATGCGGGGCGATGCCACGGCGCTGCGCCTGGTGGGCCTGTCGGCCACGGTGTCCAACGCCGACCAGGTGGCGACCTGGTTGGGGGCGCGGCTGGTGCGCATCGGCTGGCGGCCGAGCCGCCTCACCTGGCAGTTGCCCATGATCCCGATCAGCGGCGACTGGGCTGCTACCGACGCGACCCGCACCCGGTTGGCGGCGAGCATCACCGACCGGGTCACCGCCGACGGCGGCAGCGTCCTGGTGTTCTGCGGCAGCAAACGGTCGGTGCGCCGCACCGCCCTGATCATCGCCGCCAGCCGGGGTGCCCGCACCGACGGGGTGCACCCGGACGACCTCGAACGGCTGCACGAGGTGTGCCTGGGGGCGGGCGTGGGCCTGCACTACAAGGGCTGGGACCACCGGCGCGAGGCCGAACGTGGATTCCGGTCCCGGGAGCTGTCGGTGCTGGTCGCGACCTCCACCGTCGCGGCCGGGGTGAACCTGCCGGCCCGGGCGGTGGTCGTCCGCGACACCCAGGTCGGCTTCGACGAGATCGACGTGGCCACCGTCCAGCAGATGTTCGGCCGGGCCGGCCGGGTGGGGGCGGGTGAGGACCAGGGCTGGGCGTTCCTGGTGGTGGACGAGACCGAACGGCCCCGGTGGCAGGGGCGGTTGGTCGCCGGGAACACCGTGTCCTCCCAGATCCAGTCCAGCCTGCCCGACCACGTGCTCGCCGAGGCCGTGCAACAGCGCCTCTCCACGGTGGAGGAGGCCGAGGCGTGGTGGGTGGGGACCCTGGCCCACCACCAGGGCAGTCGGAGCCTCGCGCCCCTGCGGCAGGCGCTGTCGTTCCTGGTGGACGGTGACTTCCTGACCGCGACCACCGGGTCCGACGGCGTCGAACGGTTCACCCCGACCGAGCTCGGGGTGCTGACCGCGCGGCTCATGGTGTCCACGACCGTGGGTCAACAGTTACGGACCGCGTTGGCCAGGGCGGCCGTGCCCGGTGACGCCGACGCCGCGGAACGCGTGCTGGTGGACACCCTCGCCGGCGTGGTCCCCCGCCTGCTGAACGCCCCGGTCAGCGAGGACATCAAACCCACCGTGGCCCGACTGCTGGCCACCGGTGGCCGGCTGGACGTCACCCCCGATCCGGAGCCCCGGGCCGGGGCGGGGCGGGGGCCGCTGGTCACCCACACCGCCTACGCGCAGGGCGACCTGGCCCGCGCCGTGCTGCTCACCGTCGCCAACAGCCCCCGGTCGTTCCACCCCCGGGCCCGGGTGATCGGCGGCATCCCCTACCCGACGATGTACGCCGCGCTGGAGGAGGCGCCGCGCTACCTGCACTGGTTGGGCACCCAGGGCCAGCTGGGCACCGTTCACCCGTGGGTGGCGATCGTGGCGGCGGACCTGGGCCGGCGGGTGCGCTGGCGGCGCTGCCAACCGTCCCGGGGGGCCGGCCGGCTGTTGTGGATGGTCGAGCAGATGGCGACTCCGGTGCACGCGGCCGACGGGGTGCCTCCCCTGTTCCGGGCGGCGACCGCGCGGGGCCTGACCAGTCCCGACTGGACCTCGTCGGGGATGCCGAGGAACTGCCGGCTCGACGAGGCCGACTACGCCGCGCTGCTGCGGGACCGGGCGACCCGGGTGCAGGTGGAGGAGCTGGGGGACCTGGTGCGGGCGACCGGGCCCACCGGGTGCGTGTTGGCGACCTGGGCCGGTCGGGCGTTCCACCTGACACCCCTGCACCGGGGGGAGGCCGAGTCGCACTACCCGGAGGGCCCGGTGCGGCATCGGGGGGCCGCGGTGTTCACCTGGCGCGGTGACTACCGGGCGTTGGGGTGGTTGGCCGACTACGACGGGTTCGCGCCCGAAGCGGACGCCGACTGACCTGGTTCGCGGCGGCCGTGGGCAGTGGTGGGCCGCGCACTCGGGCGGCGGCGGCCGGTCAGCCGAGTCCTGGCGGGGGCGGTCGACCCGGTGGGTCGCGCTGCCCGTGGGTCTCCGTCCACCGATGGGCCTCGGCGACGACCGGGTCGGTTGACGAGTGGGTCAGGTCCCCGGTGGCAGCGGAGCCGCGGGTTGCTCGCGTGGCACCGCCGGTGACCGGTTCCCGTCGGCGCCTGGAGGTGGAGAGCTTCCTGCCCCGACACCGTCGCCCGGATCCCCGGAAGTCGTCGGGCGAGAACGGTTGACGGAACCGGGCCGGCATTTCCCTCAGTGCGCGGGAACTGGGCCACCGAGGTTCGCGGAAAGGTTTCAGCCAGGTGGCCCTTGTTCCGCCGGGTGTCATCTTCCACATTGATGATCAGTAGAGCTGACCACGTGATCCTGGGGGAACGGTGAACACCTACGAGGAGCTTCGCACCGCCGTCACCAACAACGACGGGCTGCACAAGACGACGATGGACACGCTGAAGAAGATCCAGGGGGCGGGACGGCTCGGGGTGCACGTGCGCAGCGACATCAGCCGGAAGCTCGAATCGCACGGTCTCGGGCACCTGCCCCGGGAGCTCCCGCCCAACCAGGAGGACGTGGTCCGGCTCTACCTGTTGGGCAGCCGGGTCGCCGACATCGTCAAGGCCGTCCTCAACCCCAGCGACCGGGGGGACGACACGCTGCGGGCGATCGGCGGTTCGGAGGCAGAGGACCTGGTGCGCCAGATCCGGCAGCTCGTCTGCGGCTGAGCCCGGGGACGAGCTGGGGGCGAGGAGGGGGCGAGGAGGGCGGACCGGCGAAGCGCCCGCCCCCGGGAGGGCCGGCTCGCCGGTCCGGAACCGGGGACCAGCGTCGGCGGTTCGTCCCGGCGGAGCACCCCGCGTGTGGTGGGTCCGCCGGGTCACCCGCCCGGCCCACCGCTGGCCCCGTCCCGGTCGTCGCGGCTCCCGCACCGGACGCGGTGCGGCGGTGGCGGGTGGGCACCCCGCCCACCCGCCACCGCGTGTCCGCACCGATCCCGTGGGCACGGCGGCCCTCGGTCAGCCGGCCCTCGGCCGGTCACCGGGGTCCGCCGCGACCTCCGGCGCTCAACTCGCCGGGGGCACCCCCACTCCGGCTCCCTCGAACAGCAGGGAGTCCAGGTCGAAGCTGTTGTTCGTCCCGGTCCGGAACACCAGGTACACGGTGTGCGTGGTGTCCAGTTCCGGCAGCGCGGTGACCTCCGTCGACTCGTAGCTGGACCAGCCACCGGTGTTGGGGACCTCGGTGGTGGCCACCAGCTCGCCGTCGGGGGAGTCCAACCGCAGCTCGATCGACCCACCCGAGGCGACCGAGGACACCCGGTAGCTCACCGCGTCGATGCCGACCAGGTTCATCGGGTCGAAGGCGATCCAGTCGCCGTCGCTGACGTCACCCACCCGTGCACCCGACTCGGCGCCCTCGTCGCGGACCACCCGCACCCCGCTGGAGTCGGTGAAGTACTCGGCCTGCTTGTGCTTGGGCTGGAGGATCACCTTGTCGTAGCCGGTCAACGGTGGCGCCTGGTCGAACCAGCCGTCGTCGGTGTAGCGGGCGTTGAGCACGTAGTAGAGGTTGGCGCCCTCCGGGTGCCCGCCGAGGTCAGCCGTGTTCACGGTGTTCCCGCAGCCGGGCAGGTCCTCGGTGGGGTGCTCGTGGTCGTCGTGGCCCAGCGCCGGGTTCACCAGCACCCGGTCGCAGTCGGTGTGCCGGTCCTCGACGTCGGTGACCGAGACCTCGTAGGACACGTCGTCACCGAACTCGATGAACCCGCCCTTCGGCGGCCAGTCCACCGACACCTCGGGGGCGGTGTTGCCGACGGTGATCTCCAGGTTGGCGTGGGCGCTGGCCCCGTCGGGGTTGGTCACCACCAGTTGCGCCCGGTACACGCCCCGCCGGGAGTAGCGGTGCTCGGGGTTGGGTTCGGTGGAGTCGACCACCCCGTCCCCGGTCAGGTCCCAGGCGAACTCCAGGTCACCGCCGCCCCGGTCGTAGCTGCCCTCGCTGGAGAACGCCACGTCCAGCGGCAGTCCCCCGTTGGTGCGGGATGCGCTGGCCACGGCGACCGGTTTGGGCTGGCCCTGGTTGTACTCGATGCGGTACAGCCCGGCGTCGGAGTTCCCGCCGCCGAACTGGCTGCCCCACTCCAGCACGTACAGGGCGCCGTCGGGGCCGAAGGCCATGTCCATCGGCTTGCGGAACTCCTCGTCGTCGAGGAAGTCGTTGATCTTGAGCAGCTCGTGGTCCTCGTCGAGGCGGATCTCCTTGACGTAGTCCCGGGTCCACTCGTAGAGGAAGTGGGCGCCGTCGTAGTACTCGGGGAACTTCGTCTCCGACGGGTTGTCCGGGTCGTACCGGTACACCGGGCCGCTCATCGGCCCGCTGCCGCCCGAGCCCAGCTCGGGGAAGTGCGGCGACTCGTCGTAGCCGTACCAGACCAGCGGGGCCTGGGCCGGGGGCAGCTCGACCAGGCCGGTGTTGTTCGGCGACTCGTTCACCAGGTTGTCGCAGTCGAACTTCTCGCCGACCTCACCGGTGTCGGGGTCGTAGGGGGCGTAGGGCTGGTTGTCGCCGTGGCAGAACGGCCAGCCGTAGTTGCCCGGTTCCTTCAGCAGGTTGTACTCGACCAGGCCCTCGGGGCCCCGGTCGGTGGTGGGGCCGCCCCGGTCGGGCCCGTAGTCGGAGACGTGCAGGTAGCCGGTCTCCTGGTCCACGCTGAACCGGAACGGGTTGCGGAAACCCATCGCGTAGATCTCGGGCAGGGTGTCGGCCGTACCCGGGGGGAACAGGTTGCCCTCGGGGATAGCGTAGCCACCCTCGTCCAACGGTTGGATCCGCAGGATCTTGCCGCGCAGGTCGTTGGTGTTGCCGGAGGTGCGGGCCGCGTCCAGCATCTCCTGGCCCTCACGCCAGTCGATGGGGGCGTAGCCCTGCCAGTCCGGGGACAGGTTGGGGGCGACGTCGTCTCCGACGCCCAGGTAGAGGGTGCCGTCCGGGCCGAAGGCCAACGCGCCGCCGGTGTGCCCCGGCTCCGGGTAGGTGCGGCTGCGGTAACCGGGCACCTCCAACAGCACCTCCTCGGTGGCCGGTTCGAGGGCGTTGCCGGCCACGGTGAACCGGGACAGCCGGTTGACGTCCTCCTCGCTGTCGATCGGCGAGTAGTACAGGTAGATCCAGTCGTTCTCGGCGAAGTCCGGGTCGAGGGCCAGGCCGACCAGGCCGTCCTCGCCGCCGGTGTAGACGTCGAGCCGGTGCGCGGTGGTGGTCGCGTTGGTGGCGGGGTCGAAGACCTTCACGGCACCGCCGCGTTCGGCGAAGAACACCCGGCCGTCCTCGGCCACACCCAGCTGCATCGGGTCGCTGATGGCGGTGTCCAGCGGGGTCTTCTCGAAGTACTCCCACACCGTTCCGCCGCAGTCGCCGGCCTCGACCCCGGCGGCCCACAGGGTGCCGCCCACGACGTGCTGGTAGAACTCGGGGTCGTCGGTGAAGGAGGCGATCTCGTGGCCCATCGCGGTGGCCCACACCCGACCGCCCTCGGGGGTGTGGCACCAGGAGATGGGGTGGTCGGGCCCCATCGCGTCGCCGCCGGGGTTGAAGGTCCGCTCGTCGGCGTCGACGAGGACGTGCACGTTGCCCCGGGCGCTGTAATCGAAGTTGTACCACTCCTCGGCCCGGTGCCAGCGGTCCGGCAGGTGCCGGGTGGAGGGGTGGACGCGGTCCAGGACCCGGGCGGTGCCGTCCAGGGTCCCCGGTGAGTGGCTGGGCATGGACGGGCCGCCGTTGATCACCTCGTCCCACCAGGGGAACTCGTCCTCGATGCCCATGTCCAGGGTGTTGTGGATGGCGACGATGCCCCCACCGCCCCGCAGGTAGTCCTGCACCGCGGCGCGTTCCTCGTCGGTCTCCCACACCATCCCGGAGTTCTGCAACATGATGATGACGTCGAACTGGGCGAGGTCGTCGTCGTTGAAGATGGCGGAGTCGTCGGTGTGCACGAGGTCGAAGTCGTGCTCCTCGGCCTGCCGGTGCACCATGTCGATCCCGGCGGGGATGGAGTCGTGGACCCAGCCGACGGCCTTGGTGAACAGCAGGGCGGTGAACTGGGGGGACGCTTCCGCCTGTCTGGGCGGGGCGACCAGGAACAACGCTGGCACGAGTGCGGCCAGCACGAGGGTGACGCTGAAACGGCGGCGCACCGATCTCCTCCTCTGCCTCCCGGGATGGTCCACCGCGGACCGCCGTCAGGCGGTCGTTCCCGGTTCCCGGACCCGGCGGGAGGCGTCACGAACCGCCGCCGCGAGCCGACATCGACCGCGACGGGGAGACGACTTCCCTCTCTGGTGCCGAGCGAACCGCCGGCGAATGGTCAGCCAGCGACTCAACCGTGACATGCGGTGGTAACACGAGCATAGGAATCCGACATCGTGATGTCCATGACACAAAACGGTTTTCCCGTTTTCCGTCCCCATTTTCCGGCCTTCCCACCAGCGGGAACATCGTGGGCACGCCTCGATTCCGACCGGCATGGGAATCGCCGGTCGGGACCACCTCGACTGTTCTGACGAAAAGGGGGAGAAACGCGGTGCGCGATCACACGCCGGCGAGGTGCGGCGTCCGGGAATTCGCCGGCCGACGAATGCTGTCCTGCTCCGTTCCCCTCCCCTTCCCTCCCCTTCCCTCCCCTTCCCTCCCCTTCCTCTCCTCTTCCTCTTCCCTTCCCCGGCCAGGTTCCCGGCGGTGAGCGACCTCGCGGGCGGCGAGGCCGGGACGCCGCCCCCGCCTAGGTGCCCAGCCGGGTCAGGGCGCCCCGCAGGAACGCCAGGCCCTCCACGGCCAGCGCGTCCTGCGACTCGGCCAACGGCCGCCACACCGAGGCCGCCCTGGCGATGGACTCGGTGTGCGCGGTGAACGACTCCACGCACAACGCGCCCCGGTAGCCCACGTCCCGCAACGCGCCCAGGAACCCGGCCCAGTCCAGGTGGTCGGCTCCCGGGGTGCCCCGGTCGTTGGCGCAGACCTGGACATGGGCGATCCGGTGCCCGGCGGCGTGGACCGCCCCGGCCAGGCTCCGCTCCTCGATGTTGAGGTGGTAGGTGTCCACCATCAGGCCCACCGCCTCCTCCGGCAGACCACGCAGGGCGGTCAGCGCCTGGTCGACGGTGTTGACCACGCTCGTCTCGTACCGGTTGAGCGGTTCCACGGCCAGCACCACGCCTCGTTCCGCGGCGTGGTCGAGCACGGGCCGCAGGCCGGCCCGCAGCCGCGCGTAGACGTCGGCGCGTTCGGCCTGGTCCATCCGCCAGGCCGCACCCACCGGGGCGTAGGTCGGGCCGCCCACCACGCCGGACCCGAGCCGCACGGCCACGTCCACGCAGTGCCGGAGGTACTCCTGGGTCGCCTCGACGTCGGCTCCCGCACCGACCAGGTCACGTCCCTCGGACATCACCGCGATCACCGCGGCGCAGTCCAGGTCGTGCTCGGCGAGCACCTCGGCGGCCCGCCCCGGGTCGAAGTCACCCGGCTGTTCCACCGGGAGTTCCACCGCGTCGAAACCCCAGGCCGCCAGCCGGGGCAGCAGCGTGGCCACCGCCTCGTCGTCCAGCGGGGAACCCCAGATCCAGGTGTTGGCGCCCAGTGCGAACATGCCCGTCCCTTCGTCTCGAACCGGTCCTCGACCACACCGGGTCCCCGACTGCCTGGCGTGGGGTGCTCACCCGCCCCAGGCGGCGGGGAAGTCGGGCAGGTCCTCACAGCCGCACAGCGCGTAGTGCTGCGGGGGCATGTCCGGTTGGAGGTAGTCGTCGAGGGTGTCCTGGGTGATCACCGGCTGCGGCAGCACCCACTGCTCGGGGACCTCCTGGCCGCCGAGCACCCGCAGCGCCGCCAGCACCGGCGTCCGCCACTGGAAGGTGGGGTAGCCGGGGGCGACCGCCGTCAGTCCCCGCTCGTCCCAGGCCTGGAGGAAGTCCTGCTGGTCCTCACCCGTGATCGGGGGAACCGGCACCCCGGCGTCCTCGAACGCCTCCACCGCCGCCACCGCCGTCGCGCCCGCGTCCATCCATACGCCGTCCAAGCCGCCGAACCGCTGGATGTAGTCCGAGACGGTGTTCTTCACCGTCGCCGGGTCGTCCTCGGTGAACTGGACGCCGACGACCTCCAGGTCGCTGTCCTCGAACACCCGCTCGGCCGCCGCCCACCGGTGTTCGAGCACGTCCACGCCGGGTGAGATGCGCAGCGCCAACACCTGGCCGCCCGGTTCCACCTCCTCCGCCAGGAACTCGGCGCCGGCCGCGCCGTAGGCGTACCCGCCGATGGGGCTGATGAAGGTGACCGGGCAGTCGGTGTCCACGCCCCGGTCGAACACGATGACCGGCAGCTGCTCGCAGGCCGCGGCCACCGCCGGGGTCAACGTGGCCGTGGTGTTCGGGGAGACGATGAGCAGGTCGCAGTCCTGGCTGGCCAACGACTGGATGTCGGAGATCTGCTTGTCGTCCTGGCCCTGGGCGTCGAGCACGGTGAACTCGGCGATCTCCGGGTGCAGGTCCACCTCGGCCCGCATCGTCCGCCACCCCACGGACCGCCACGGGTTGAACAGGCCGGCGTTGGAGAAGCACAGGTGGTACGGCCCGTCCTGCTGGTACTGCTCGGTGGGCACGTACTCCGGTTCCAGCGCCTGCTCCCACGGGCGGTCCGCCGGACCGTCCGGGGTGGCCTCCCGCAACGCCAGCTGCCGTTCGTACTCCGCCTGGTCGAAGAACTCGGAGGCGGTGGCGTCCGCCCCGGTCTCGTCCCCGGCGGTGGGACCCGACCCGGCGTCGGGGAGGTCACTGGTGCAGCCGGCGACGAGCAGCGCGGCCGCCGCGACCGCCACCCCGACCGTCCTCGTTCTCGTTCTCATACCGACTCCCTGACGGGTTGATGGGTCCTCGTGGCCCGCCGCGACCAGGAGATCCCCCCGACCGCGACGGCGGTGATGACGATGACGCCCTGCACGGCCGACTCCAACGCGCCGGACACCCCCAGCAGGGTCAGCAGGGTGAACAGGGCCTGGAGGGAGAAGGCGCCGGCCATCGCCGCGACCACCGAGCCCCGGCCGCCGCCGAGGGCGACACCCCCCAGCACGACGGCGGTGATCGCCTGGAACTCGTAGCCGGAACCGGCCTGCGCGGACACCCCGGTGAACCCGCCGACGAGGATCGCGGCCACCGCGGCGGCCACTCCGGACAGCGCGAACGCCAGGATCCGCAACCGGGCGACCCGCACCCCGGCCAGCCCGGCGGCGACGTCGTTGTCACCGGTGGCGACCAGCGTTCGGCCGGTGTCGGAGCGCATGAACAGCACGGCCGCGACGCCGACGACGGCCAGCACCACCACCGCCCACGGCAGCCACTCGGCGCCGGGGACCGCGGAGCGCCCCAGCATCCGGTAGTCCTCCGGCAGGTACCCCCGGGGCGCGCCCTGCGTCCAGAAGAACACCGCCCCTTGGAGGACCAGCATCATGCCGAGGGTCGCGATGAAGGAGGGCACGGCGAACACGGTGGACACGATGCCGTTGACCACGCCCACCAGCAGGCCCCCGAGGAGCAGCACGGCCACGACCACCAGCCACGGCAGTCCGGGAGCCAGGTTGAACAACTCGGCCGCCACGACCACCCCGGCGGTGACCACCGCCCCCACCGACAGGTCGAAACCACCCGAGACGATCACCAGGTACTGCCCGGCCGCGAGGATCACCAACGGCGCGGAACGCCGGAGGAACGCCAGCAGCCGCTCCGGATCGAAGAACCCGGGGTCGACGACCGCCAACGCGACCAGCAACGCGACCAGCAGCACCAGCACCGGCGCCACCGCCCGCAACCCGGCCAGCGGGGCCGGCCGCCACCGGAGGTGCGCCGCGCCGCTCGCCGGCTCCGTCCCCGTCATGACCCACCCCGCATCCCGCGGCGTCGGACGTCGACGCCGCGCCGCGCGTAGAGAGCGACCGCGACGACGATGACGACGCCCCGGACGACGTTCTTGAAGAAGGGATCGACGGCGAGCTGGTCGAACACGGTGTCCAGGGTGGCGAGGATCAGGACCCCGCCGACCGTGCCGGCCACTCCGCCACGGCCACCGGCCAGCAGGGTGCCGCCCAGCACGACGGCCGCGATGGACACCAGGTCGTACTGCGCCTCGGTGCCCGCCCACGGCGCCCCCGCGCCCAACCGGCTCGCCAGGAACACCCCGGCCAGGCCCGCGCACAGGGCGCACAGGACGTGGGCGGTCACCCGGGTCCGGGTCGTGGGCACCCCCGACAGCCGGGCGACCTCCTCGTCGCCGCCGACCGCGTAGATGTGGTGCCCCAGCCGGGTGCGCCGCAACACGAACCAGGTGACCGCGACCGTGGCAGCCAGCAGGAACACCGACACCGGCACCGGGCCGAGCCGGTCGTAGCCGAGGTGCTGGAAGGAGGTGGGCACCGCACCGGCCGGTCCGGTGTAGTTGTGCTCCAGGTAGCCCCGCAGGATCAGCGCCATCCCCAGGGTGGCGATGAAGGCGTTCACCCCGAGCCGGGTGACGACGAGACCGTTGGCCAGTCCCACGACTGCGGCCACGGCCAGGGCGGCCAGCACGCCGGGGACGACACCGGCGGTCTGCATGGTCTGCGCGGTGACGAGGCTGGTCAGGCTGACCAGGTAGGCCACCGACAGGTCCAGCGACCCGGCCAGGATCACGTAGGTCTGCCCGACGGCGACCAACCCGAGGGCCACCGAGTTCTGCAGGATCGTGACCGTGTTGCCCACCGTGACGAAGTCCCCGCCCCGCGCGGCGACCGCCAGCCACCCGACCAGGTAGACGCCGACCAGGGCGAGGTAGACGACCCCCACCGGCCCGCGCGGTCGAAGTCGGACGAAGGCACCGGACCGGCCGCTCGGTGTCACCGAGGGGGCCGTCACGCCGCCACCTCCGCGCCCGTGCTCAACCGCATGATCCGTTCCTCGGTGGGCCGCGCGGGCAGCTCCCCGCTGATCGTGCCGTCCCGGAACACCAGGACCCGGTCGCTCATGCCGATCAGTTCGGGCAGCTCGGAGGACACCATCACCACCGACAGGCCCTGCCGTGCCAGGTCGCGGACGAACTCGTGGATCGCCGCCTTGGCGCCGACGTCCACGCCCCGGGTGGGTTCGTCGAGCACGAGCAGCCGGGGGCGGGCCGCCAACCACTTGGCGAGCACCACCTTCTGCTGGTTCCCGCCCGAGAGGAACCGCACCTCCCGGTCGCTGGCCCCGGCCCGGACGTCGAGCCTGGTGAGCAGCTCGCCGACCTCCACCGGCTCGACCTCGGCCCGGCGGCGGCCGGCGAAGGCCGCCCGCAGCACCAGCAGCGCGTTGTCCAGCACCGGCTGCCGCAGCACCAGTCCCTGCCCCTTGCGGTCCTCGGTGACCAGGGCGATGCCGGCGCGGATGGCGGCGCGCGGGGAGTTCGGCCGCACCGGTCTCCCGTCCAGCCACATCTCCCCGGTGGTGAAGGGGTCGGCCCCGAACAGCGCCCGGGCGAAGGAGGTGCGGCCCGATCCCTGGAGGCCGGCCACCCCCACCACCTCCCCGGCCCGCACCTCGACGGTGATGTCCCGCAGCCGGTCGTTGCCGGCGCCCCGGACGGCGAGCCGCACCTCGCCGAGGTCGCCGGGGGCGGCCAGCGGGGGGTGGTAGTCGCGGAGTTCGCGGCCCACCATGAGCCGGACGAGTTCGTCCCGGTCGGTGTCGCGGGTGGCCAGGGTGCCGGTGACCCGGCCGTCCTTGAGGACGGTCACCCGGTCGGAGAGGTCGAAGATCTCCCGCATGCGGTGCGAGATGTAGAGGATGGCGATGCCCCGGGCGGTGAGCCGCCGCACCAGGTCGTACAGGAGGTCCACCTCGTGTTCGGCCAGCGGGGCGGTCGGCTCGTCCATGACGAGGATCCGCGCGTCCCCGGCGAGGGCCTTGACGATCTCGACGACCTGTTGTTGGGCGACGGAGAGACGTCGCACCAGGGTGCCCGGGTCGAAGGAGACCGCTCCCACCTCGGCGAGCAGGGCCCGGGTGCGTTCGACCATCGCCGCGCGGTCCACGAGGAGCCGTCGCGGGCCGCGTCCGACGGGTTCGCGTCCGAGGAACACGTTCTCGGCGACGGTCCGGTCGGGCAACAGGGTGAGTTCCTGGTGGATGATGCCGATTCCGGCGCGGCGGGCCGAGGCCGGATCGGGAAAACGGTGGGGTACGCCGTCGATCTCCAACCGCCCCGAATCGGGTTGGTGCACGCCCGCGATGACTTTCATGAGCGTGGATTTCCCGGCGCCGTTCTCCCCGACGACGGCGTGCACCTCACCGGGGGCGAGGTCGAGGTCGACCTCGGTCAACACCCGAATTCCGACGAAACTCCTCGACATTCCGCGCACGGTGAGCAGTGGTGTTCCCCGTTGATTCACCAAACCTCCGCAGGCCGTCCCTCGCCGTCACGGTAGAGGCTTTCGTCGGCGCAGGACAGAAGTGCGGATGCGTCTCGTCGGGTTAACGGTTTTCCTTTTTCGTATCGTTCGGATTCGAGACGAACGAATGGTGGTCCCGTTCGTCCACCGATATGCCGGACCGGCTCGTCCTTCCAGGGCAGGCGTGGGCGGCGGACGGTGCAGTGGTGCCGGCGGGCCGGTGCTACCTCGGGTGACCGGAACCGCCGAACGAGCGATTGGCTCGTGTCCGGATGGGGACATCGCGTCGTCCGCCGGCTCCCCTGGTCGGCCCGGCGGTGGGGCGAGGTGTCCCGGGCCCGGTCGCCAGGGGGTTCGCGGGCGTGGGCGTCGTCCCCGGTCGCCGCCCCGAACCGGCCGCGCCGGCCGCACCCCGGTCCCGGCGGCGGCGCCGGTGGTGCCGCCCCGCCCCGGGGGTGCGGGGCGGGCCGGGTCGCGGGGGTCAGCCTGGTCGGGACGTGGCGGCGACCCGCTGCCACGCGTCGAGGAGCCGCCGCGCCGAGCCGCCGACCGGGCCGACCGCGTCGGCGAGCACGGCGGGGTCGGGCGGGGTCGCCCGTTCCACCTCGGACGCCGCCCGGTCGGCGTCCTGGATGGTCGCGGAGCAGACCGCGCGCAGGTGGTCGGGGACGGACAGGCCCGGGTCGACGCAGCCGACGAGGGGCGTGCCGACGGCGGCGATGAGCGGGAAGACGGTGCCGGGGATGCCGATCGCCACCTCGGCCCTGGCCGAGCTCTCCAGGGAACTGACGGGGCTGATCTCGTACTCGCCCCACAGCGCCGGGTCCTCGCGGGGGTGGAGTCCGACGAGGATCCGCCAGCCGGCGGCGCGCAGCCGGCTGGCCGCCTCCAGCAGCAGTCGCGCGCCGGGTGCCGCCCCGCCCGTCTCGTCGGGGTGGGTCACGCTGGTGAGGACGAGCGCGAGGCCGGGTTCGGGGTCGCGGGTGGGCAGCGAGTCGGTCTGCGGGGAGCCGACGACGTCGATCCGTCGGGAGGTGCCCAGGTGGGCGGCGAACGACCGGGCGTCCGCCGGGGACGAGGCGGTGACGGCCCGGATACGGGACCTCACCCGGTTGGCGCCTTCCGCCTCCTCCGGACGCAGGTACGCGAGGGTGCTGGCGGCGACGGGCAGCCGGCGGAACCGGTCCACGCACTCCACCGGCCAGGGCTCGGCGCCGGTGACGACGAGCAGGTCCGCCGTCGTGACCTGGTCGGGGGTGGCCACGGGCACCGGGTCGTCCGGGGCGACGCCGTCGAGGTCGGGCACCAGCTGCACCAGGTCCAGGCCGCGTGCCCGGGCCTCGTCGAGCAGGGGCGCCACGTGGTAGGTCCCCCACGGTTCGTTGGTGGCGACCACCACCCGGGGTGCCTCGTCCCGGGGGCCCCGGGCCGGGCCCGGGCGGGCCGCCCGGGCCACTCCGGCGGTGACGGCGAGGGCGCCGGAGGCGAGGCCGGCCGCGAGAAGGGCGCGGCGGCCGAGCCGGGCGGGAGTGGGGTGCTGGTGTCCGTGGCGCATGGCCGGACCGTAGGTGGGGACGGTGGCCCGTGGGTGACGGGTGCGGGTCGGTCCGGCGACGGTCGGGGAACGGTCGGCGGGTATGGCCGCGGCCCGTGGCCTGGAGTGGCTGGACACGTACGAAGTGAATTGGTTTCACATATCACTGAAGGGACGGTGCCCGCCGAACCTACGGGGAGGCCGTCGGCTGGGCCCGGCCTCGGCCGCCGCCCCGTCAGGACGATCCCGGGGCACCGCCGCCCCCGGTGACCTCGCCGCGTCGACCGCTCACCCCGCGCGCCTCCGGCCCGGGCCACCACCGACCGCCGCGACGCGGCGGGGCGGGAACCGCTGTTCCTGGTTCCCGCCCCACGACGCGCACCCGTCACCACGGTCGGCCCGCCTCCGCTCCCGGGGCGAGCCACCCCGGCTAGGCGGGCAGCGGTTCACCCACGGCGGCCTGTCGCCGCGACCACCACCGGTTGACCCACCACACCGCCTCCACCACGAGGATGCCGACACCCCCGCACAGCAGGGCCTTGGCCGTGCCCGCCAGGTTGCTGGGGTCGAGCTCGAAGTACTTCTGGGTCAGGGGCATGAGGAACATCGCCGTGGACAGGCCGGCCATGCCCAGGATCAACCCGACCTTCCACCACGAGTAGGGCCTGGCCACGATCGCCAACACCCACAACGCGATGACGATCAACGTGATCAGCGCCGTCGTCCCCGCCTGGATGCGGTCCACCTGGCTGGCCCCCGGCCCCTGGTAGACGAGCAGGTAGGAGACGAACGTCGCCACCGAGATCACGATGCCGGCGGGAATGGCCATCCGCATGACCCGCCCGACGAAACCCGACCGCGCCCGCTCGGTGTTGGGCGCGAGGGACAGGATGAAGGCCGGCACCCCGATGGTGAACCACGCGGTGATCGTGACGTGCCGGGGCAGGAACGGGTAGGGCACCTGGGCCATGCCGATCATCAGGGCCAACAGCACCGAGTAGACGGTCTTGGTGAGGAACAGGTTCGAGACCCGCTCGATGTTGCCGATGACCCGGCGGCCCTCCGCGACCACCTTGGGCAGCGTCGCGAACTTGTTGTCCAGCAGCACGATCTGCGCCACGGCACGACTGGCCTGGCTCCCGGAGCCCATGGCGACCCCGATGTCGGCGTCCTTGAGCGCCAGCACGTCGTTGACCCCGTCGCCGGTCATCGCCACCGTGTGGCCCCGGGACTGGAGCGCCCCCACCATCGCCCGCTTCTGCCCAGGGTCGACCCGGCCGAAGACCGTGCCCGCCTCCACGGCGTCGGCCAGCGGTTCCGGCTCCGAGGGCAGGGTCCGCGCGTCCACGGGCCGGTCGGCCCCGGGAAGTCCCAGGCCGCTGGCGACGGCGCCGACCGAGGTGGCGTTGTCCCCGGAGATGACCTTCATCCCGACCCGCTGGTCGTGGAAGTAGTCGATGGTGTCCTTCGCGTCCGGCCGGATGCGCTGTTCCAACACGACCAGCGCGACCGGGCTGACCCGGCCGGGAGCGTCCTCGGCGTCCACCGGTCGGTCCGACCTGGCGAGCAACAGCACCCGCAGACCCCGCGCGCCGATCCACTCGGCCTCGGCGCCTTCCACGCTCCCCTCCGCCAGCAGGACGTCGGGGGCGCCCAACAACCAGTTGCCGTGCTCCCCGAAACTGGCGCCGCTCCACTTCCGCGCCGAGGAGAAGGGCGCGGTGCCCGTGACCGTCCAGCCCGGGTCGTTCGGGTGCGCCTCGGCGATCGCCTGGAGGCTGGCGTTCGGGCGGGGATCGGCGGCGGCCAACGCGGCCAACGCCCGCGCCGCGTTCGCCGAGGACTCCCCGGTGTTGCGCACCCGCACCTCGGCCAGGCGCATCCCGTTCTCGGTCAGCGTGCCCGTCTTGTCGGCGCACACCACGTCCACCCTGGCCAGCCCCTCGATGGCCGGCAGTTCCTGCACCAGGCACTTGTAGCGGCCCAGGCGGATCACCCCGACGGCGAAGGCGATGCTGGTCATCAGGATGAGCCCCTCGGGCACCATCGGCACCAGGGCGGCGACCATGCCCCGGATCGCCTCCGGCCACGCCTGGTCACCGGCGAGCTGGTTGTAGATGGTGAGCAGCCCGGCTGGCACCAGCAGGTAGGTGATGACCTTGAGGATCCTGTCGATCCCCGAGCGGAGCTCCGACTTCACCAGCGTGAACTTGCTGGCCTCCTCCGCCAACCGGGCGGCGTAGGCGTCGCGGCCGACCTTCGTCGCGGTGTAGACACCCGACCCGGCGACCACGAAGCTCCCGGAGAGCACCCGGTCCCCCGGCGCCTTGACCACCGGGTCCGACTCGCCGGTGAGCAGCGACTCGTCCACCTCCAGGGCCTCGGCGGCGAGGACCGTCCCGTCCACCACCACCTGGTCGCCCGCACCCAGTTCGATCACGTCGTCGAGGACGACCTCGTTCGGGGCGATCTCGGCGGACTGGCCGTCCCGGCGCACCCGGGGCCGGCTCTGCCCGATGATGGCGAGTTTCTCCAGGGTCCGCTTCGCGCGGAGCTCCTGCACCACGCCGATCGCGCTGTTGGCGACGATCAGGACGCCGAAGATCCCGTCCAGGAAGTAGCCGGTGGACATCACCAGGACGAAGAGCACGGCGTAGATGGCGTTGATCCTGGTGAGGACGTTGGCCCTGATGATCTGCGCGACGCTCCGGCTGGCCCGTGCCGGCACGTCGTTGGTCTGTCCCGCGGCGACCCGCTGTGCGACGTCGGCGGCGGTGAGGCCGTCGAGCAGGTCGCGTGTTCCGTCATTCGCGTTGCCGGTCACCCCAGCGAGCGACATATGTGCTTCTCCGTGTCGATGGTCTCACCCGGGGTGGTCGCGGGTGAATGGCATCGCCGGGGCACCTGGTGCCCCGGCCCTCGCGGATCCCCGCTCCCGTCCTCCGGTCCCCCACCACCGGGTGGACGGTTCGTCGCGCGGTGTCCCACGTCCTGGTCGCGCTGCTCGCTCCTGCGGCCGTCCCTCCGTCGCTTGGGTCGAGGTGTCCACGACTCTAGGAGTTGGGGGTCGTGGGCACATTGGGCATCGGTCAGTCAGGTCCCTGAATCTCCTCGGGGATGCCCCCGAGAAGAGCCAGGGTTTGGTGCCAACGGCCGGTTCCGGCCCGGTCGGGGCCTCGACGCGCGACCGCCGACGGCACCACCGGTCGGCATGCGGGGAGGGTGTGGTTCCCCAGGCTCACTCGGTCCTGGCTCCGCCGACGCGGCGTCGGTGCCGCATGGTGGTTCCCGGACCGGTCGGCGGGGACATCGCGGACCTGGAGCGGTCCCGTCGACGACGTGTGTCCCCGAGACCAGGAGGATTTCATGGCCGGTGTTCCGCCGACGCCGCGACCCGCCACCAGCGCGGTCGGGGGTCGGGCGGGGCTGCTGGCGCCGTTGGACGGAGCCGGCCAGGGCCGCCCGGGGCGGCGGGAGCACCACGCGCGAACGTGCCCAGGCCGGGCCTCGACCTCGCCCTCGTGGGCGACGCGGTCCCGAGGAGCGCTCGGCCCGAATCCTCCGCCCCGGCCCGCGGTGCCGCCGCCGAACTCGGGGCTGGGACGACGCGCCACCCGCGCGGCCTGGGGAGGCCCGGCCGGTGCGACCGTCCCCGCTCCCGCCGTGCGCCCGGCATACGCCGAGGAGACGGGGGCATGGCTGGGGACGCCGCCGGGGCTTTCGTCGCCGGGGGAGGCGGGCTTTGGTCCCTGCCCTCCCACCCGGGACGGGCCTAACGTCGTGATGACGGACCGACGGAACCGAGTCGACTCCGGGAGCTGGTGAGCATGTCGGACGGGCCTGGCGAGGAAGTGCTGTGGTCGGCCGTCGACCAGGCGACCCGCGCGCCCTCGGTGCACAACACCCAGCCGTGGCGTTGGCGTTGGGAGCCGGGTGCGGTGTGGCTGTACGCCGACTGGGGCCGGCAGCTCCCGGTGGCCGACCCCCGGGGGTGGGACGTCCTGATGAGCTGCGGAGCCGCCCTGCACCACCTCCGGGTGGCCCTCGCGGCGGCCGGGTGGGCGACCGAGGTGCGCCGACTTCCCGATCCCACCGACGGGTCGCTGTTGGCCGCCGTGCGCACCCACCCGCACCAGCCCACCGAGGAGGAGCGCCGCACGGCCTCGACCATCCCCGAGCGGCGGAGCGACCGTCGCCGGTACGACCTGTGGCAGGTGCCCATGGCCCTGATCAGGGAGATGGAGGAGCGCGCCGCCGAACAGGGGGTCACCGTGCGCCCGGTGACGGACCCGGCCACCCGGTACCGCCTGGTCAGTGCGATGCGGGAGGCGGCGGAACGGCAGGAGTCCGACGAGGCGTACCTCTCGGAACTGGCCGCGTGGAGCGGGCGCCTGTCCCACGACGTGGAGGGCGTTCCGGCCGCGAACACCCTGGCCCCCGGCGCCGGGGACCCCGACGTGCCGACCCGGTGGTTCCCCGGTGGGGAACTGCCCAGGTCGCCCCGCCAGCTGAACGATCCGGACGCCGGCACCCTGCTGGTCCTCGGCAGCGCGCGGGAGGACCGGATGTCGTGGCTGCGCGCCGGGGAGGCCCTGAGCGCGGTGCTGTTGTGCGCGGCCGAGCACGGGCTGGTGAGCTGTCCGCTGAGCCAGGCCCTGGAAGTGCCCATCACCCGGGACGCGCTGCGCGAACGGGTGCTGGACGCGGAGACCTACCCGCACATCGTGGTCCGGGTGGGTTGCCCACTGCTCAACGCTCCCCCGTTGGCCGAGACCCCGCGCCGCCCCCTCGCGGAGATCGTGGAGCGCGCGGCACCCGTGCGCTAGGGCCGTGCCGGCCGCGTGGACGCGCGAGGCGGCAGAGGAAGGAGTCCCGATGTACTACGGACCGACCTGGGGCCCAGGGCCCTGGATATTCTTCGTCGTCCTCCTGCTGTTGATCGTCGCCATCGCCCTCTCGGCGTTCCTGGTCCGGCGCGGCGTCGCCGGTGGGACCTCGGGCGCGCACCGGGCGGACGGCACGATGCGCGAGACCGGCCTGGAGAGCGCCAGGCGGATCCTCGACGAGCGCTTCGCCCGGGGCGAGATCAACGAGGAGGAGTACCGGCGACGGCGGCACGTCATCAGGGACGACGGCGCCTCACCTGGCGACTGACCGTCGGCACCGCCGTAACCGACACCAGGCGCGCCGTGCCCGGCGACGCCACGGGATTCGGGTTGGGGGAGGTGCCCGGGCCGGACACCGTGGCGGGGGCACCCCGGTTCGCCCGACACCACCGACGAGGGGTGGTGCTCCCGCTGCCGTCCCACACACCAGGGGAAGGCCGTCCCAGGCACCCCGGGGGAAGTGGGGCATCGCTGGCTGGACCTCGTTGGGTGGAAGCTGATCATGATCACCGGTCGCTGCCCCAGGAATGCCGCCGCTCCCCCAGGGAGTCCGCGAGAGCACAGGGAGTCCGCGAGAGCTGGAGGCCACGAAGCGGCGCTTCATGGGGCCTGAGCGCGTTCGTGAGCCGCGGTCCCCGCGCCCGGCCTCACTGCCCGTGTACCGAGGACGCGGGGCCCTCCCGGGCGCTGGGCGGCGTCGCGGCCGCGCCGGTGGGGTTGAGGTTCGCCGGCCCCCGAGAGCTCCGGACCCGCACGATGCCTCCGCGCGCTTCCCCAGCTTGTCGGCCTCCTCCTGGGCGGGCGCGGGTGGGTCAGGACTGGTCCTCCGGCCGCGCGATGATGACCGGGCAGGACGCGTGGTGCAGCAGGGTGCGGCTGGTGGACCCCAACAGCATGCCGGTGAAGCCTCCCCGGCCCCGGCTGCCCACGATGATCATCCTGGCGCGTTCGGCCTGGCTCAGCAGGCCCGGGCCGGGCCGGTCCCGCACCACCATGCGTTGGACCCGGACGTCCGGGTACCGCTCCTGCCAGCCGGCGAGCCGTTCGGCCAGCACCAGCTCCTCGGCGGCCTCCACCGCCTGCCAGTCGACCATGTTCCTGGTGAGTTCGAAGTCGCTCTCGAAGGCCGCGTCGATCCAGGTGTGCACCGCGAGCAGGTCCGCGCCCCGGAACGCGGCCTCGTCGAAAGCGAGGGCGATGGCGCGTTCGCTGGTGGGGGAACCGTCGACCCCGACGACGATGGGACCCGTCTCGGGCGGAGGTTCGGTGGGGGTCCGGCCCCGGATCACGGCGATCGGGCTGTGCCCGTGGGCCGCGAGCGCGGTGGCCGCCGACCCGACCAGCAGGCTGGAGAAACCGCCACGCCCCCGGGAGCCGAGGACCACCAGCTGGGCCTGCCGGGACAACGCGATCAACGCGGGGACCGGCCCCTCCATCCGGGTCTCCGGCCGGATGTCGACGTTCGGGGCGACCTCGGTGGCGACCTCAGTGGCCCGGTTCAGGTACTGGGCGACATCGTCGCGTTGGGACTGGATGATCGCGTCCACCGACTCGGGGGTGGTGACCACTCCGGGGTAGGTGACGAACAGCGGGAGGTAGGCGTGCGCGAGCACCAGGGGGACCCGGCGTTCCCGCGCCTCCTCCGCCGCCCACCGGGTCGCGTTCAGCGCCGCGTCGGAGCCGTCAACCCCGACCACGATGTGGTGGCCGACTGTGGTGGTCATCGCGTCCTCCCCAGGGTCCGCCCGGTTCCACGTCGGAGGCGGGATCGGGGGTGAGCTCGCCGAGCCCACCGGCGGGCTACCCGTGCCGGCGGTATCGCCCCGCCCGCGTCCGTGCCACCGTCTCCGGGTTCGACGGTACGAGGCGGGCGGTCCGCTCGCTCGGGACTTCCGACCCGTGAGGAGGGGACCTCCGTCTCCCCTCCGAAGGAGCAGCCTCGGGGCCTGCCAGGCTCGACGGGCCGGTCCGAGGCGGGCCGGGTCCGCTGCGCCGCGTGCCGCCGGCCCACCTCCGGTCGGCGGGTCGGGGGCGTCGCGCGGCGCCCTGGGGGCGGCGGGAGGCCGAGCGTTCGGCCGGCCTCCCGCCGCCTGCCTCCGGGCTTGTCCTCGTGCCGAGGCGCGGGGCCCTCCGCGACCCGGTTGCCCGGCGGGCGGTCGGCGGGACCTTCGACCCTGCTCCGCGCCTGCCGGCGGCGGGATGCTGGCGGCATCCCAGCGGGGAGAGGAGGCCGTCATGGAGTACGTCAAGCGCTGGAACATCGAAGTCTCCGTGGTCGAGGAGGGGCGGGAGACGCACGCCGAGGCACGCCTGTACACGACGGAGGCGCAGCCGCCGCTCATCGGTGCGGGACGGGCGCGCTGCAACGTGTCGGACGACAACGTGCCCCAGATCGGCGACGAGCTGGCGGTAGCCCGCGCGCTGGCCGACCTGTCCCGCCAGTTGGCCCGGATCACGGCGACCGACATCGAGTCGATGACGCGCGAGCCCGCCTTCGTGCGGGTGTGACGAGTGCCGCGAAGGCGGGCCAGGCACGGGTGTGAACCCCGGGGATTCCCGGGGCGTTGACCGACCGGCGGGCAGGGCCCGTCCGCCTCCTCGCGGCCGTCGCGGCCGACGAGGAGAAGCGATCCGAGGAGGAACATCGGCGGGTGGATCCGC
This sequence comes from Actinoalloteichus caeruleus, assembly GCF_049311605.1. Taxonomy (NCBI): domain Bacteria; kingdom Bacillati; phylum Actinomycetota; class Actinomycetes; order Pseudonocardiales; family Pseudonocardiaceae; genus Actinoalloteichus; species Actinoalloteichus caeruleus. The sequence continues at coordinate 2,217,932 of NZ_CP186005.1, read as the reverse complement.
CGCGAACGGAACGGCGGCGGGCCACCACCTCCTGTTTTCGTTCACCCTTGAGCGCGACCCCGGTCGGGGATGGCGTTCGAGGGCGGTCTCCGCTGCTGGGAGGTCAACGGCTGGGGTGCCCCACTGGCGACACCGCGTCCGCCGTGTCCCGACTGGCGTTCTCGTCGGCGTGGGGAACGGTGGTCGTCGTTCCCCTCGGGATCGCCAGTGGAGCCTGGCCTCAGGGGCACGCGAGGGCGCTTCCGGGGCGGATCCCGCCCCGGGCTGCCGGCCACGCGCGGCCGGCAGCCCGCAGGTCGCCCGGCCGCCGTACCCCAGCTCCAACCGCACCGCACGGCCACCGCGAAGCGCCCACAAGATCCGGATGCCCCGCCCACTCCGGCCCGGGCACGAGGTCCCGTCGGCCCCTCGGGGTCGCCGCCGAACGGCCCGGGTGCGACCGGCGAAGGTCCCCCGGAAGGACTACCGTCGAAGGGGCAGGGACAGGGGCCCTGACGAGTCCGGGGCACCGGTCCGGAGTTGACGTCGTCCGCCGAGGGGCGGGCGTCGTGGTCACGCCGGGAGGTCACGGTGGCGGTCTCCGTGTTCATCGTCGACGACCACGAGATCGTGCGACGGGGCATCACCCAGCTCCTGGACGCCGAGCCCGACATGGACGTGGTGGGCGAGGCGGCCGACGCCGCGCACGCCCTCGCGCGCATCCCGGCGCTCCGGCCCGACGTGGCGATCCTGGACGTCCGGCTCCCCGACCGGGACGGCGTGTCGGTGTGCCGGGAGATCCGCCGGACGGTGGACCCGCCGCCCGCCTGCCTGATGCTGGCCTCCGACGACGCGGACGACGAGGCGGTGTTCGCCGCGATCATGGCGGGCGCGGCCGGGTACCTGCTCAAACGCATCAGCGGGAGCGGCCTGGTCGACGCGGTGCGTGCGGTCGCGGCCGGGGAGTCCCTGCTCGACGCCAAGGTCACCAACCTGGTGTTGGCCCGGTTGCGGCAGGGCGAGGAACGGCGCGACCCCCGGTACCCCGATCTGAGCCCGCAGGAGGAACGGATCCTGGACCTGGTGGCCACCGGGCTGACCAACCGGCAGATCGGTCGTCGGTTGAACCTGGCGGAGAAGACGGTGAAGAACTACGTGTCGTCGTTGCTGCACAAGCTGGGGTTCGCCCGCCGGACCGAGGCCGCCGTCTACGCGACGAGGCAGGCGACGGCCCGCCGGCCGCACCGCTGAGCCGGCGCCGGACGTCGCCGGTCCACGATCCGTCACGGGCGCCACCGGCCTCCCCGGCAGGGTCGGCGTGACGGGCACCGAACCGGCCAGCCGATCGGCGGCCCCCGCCCCGGTGGTGCGTCCGCCTCGGGCCCTAGGTCCCACCGGGACCGGTCCACGGTCCCTGTCCGACGGCCGCCGGCCAGCAGAGGATGTGCACAAGGGCGGTGTCCGATCACCGCGCGGGCTGGGCGCGAGGACAGACTGATGAGCACGACGAGAACGACGACGGTGACCGGCACGTCGGGACAGGCACGCGACGCGGAGGGGATGGGAGCTCTCGCCGAGCTGCTGGTCACGGCGGCGACGCGGGCACCGTCACCCCACAACACGCAACCCTGGCGGTTCGAGGTGCGCGGGAACGGCATCGCGCTGCGCCTGGACCGGTCCCGGCTGCTCGGGGTGGCCGATCCGGAGGGCAGGGAGGCGCGGTTGGCCTGCGGGGCCGCCCTGTTCAACCTGCGGCTGGAGGCGCGGGCCCGGGGCATCGCCGCCGTCACCGAACTGCTGCCCGACCGGAGCGCTCCTGACCTGCTCGGGGTGGTGCGGCTGGCCGGCGCGCACCGCCCCTCCGGTGAGGAACGGGCGCTGGCGTCGGCGATCCCACGCCGGCACACCAACCGGCGGCCCTTCGCCGAGGAGCAGCCGCCGGAACCGTTGCGGCACGCGCTGCGCAGGGCCGCCCAGTTGGAGAGCGGCGTGTTGGACTTCCTCGAGGAGCCGACGCGGTTCGCCGACCTGGCGCGGATGATCAGGAGCGCCGAGGCCGCGCAGCGCGACGACGACGCGTTCATGGCGGAGCTGCGGCGCTGGACGACGGGGGTGGCCAGCGTCAGCGACGGGGTCCCGTCCCGGGCGAGCGGGCCACCGCCCCTGGAGGAGGGCCTGGTGGCGGTCCGGCGGTACGGCCCAGGGCACCGACCCCCGCGCGCCTACGAGCGGGTGCCGCTGCTGGGCGTGGTGCTCACCGACGAGGACGACCAGCGCGCCCAACTGGTCGGGGGCCACGCCATGCAGCGGGTGCTGTTGGCCGCGACAGCGGCCGGGTTGAGCACCTCCTTCGTCTCCCAACCGATGGAGGTGGGCTCGGTCAAGCGGGAGCTGGACAGGTTGGTCGGCTCGCGCGGGTACCCGCAGACGGTGCTGCGGATCGGGTACGGCTACCCGGGGTTGCCCACGCCCCGCCGGGCGGTGCGGGAGGTCACCCGTGGTCTGCCCCCGGTGGCGGAGCCCGGTTGAGGCCGTCGGTCGGTAGGCGCCCGGGGTGCGCGCCGACCGCCGGTGCCGGAGGGATGCGCCCCCGGCCCGGCCCGGCGCCGGTCGGCTTCGTGGTGCCGGGTTCGGCTTCCTCGCGGTGTCGGGTGGGTAGGGGTCGACCACGTGGGCGGGGTGAGCGCGGGGTTCGGCGACCGCACGCACCGCGCCAGCCCCGGGCCGGCGGAGGACGGGACGGCTTCGGCTCACCCCGCACCTCCTGCCTGCCGCGCTCACCCACCGTCCGGGTCCCCTGCGCTCCCGGGCCGGCCGGGCTCACGTGGCGCGGGCCTGCTGGTGCAGGTTCGTCACCGCGTCCCGTGCGGAGAGGAACGCCCCGGCCTGCCAGGCGACGAGGTAGCTCAACCAGTCCCCGGCGAAGTGGACGCGGCCGGCGGGTCGGGTGAGCAGCGCGTAGTGCCCGGAGGACCGCGAGGGCCAGGACGCCCAGCCCTCCTCGATGTGGGGGGGTGCGTTCCCATGCGATGGAGAACGAGGAGGTCAGGCCGCGCCGGTAGCGGGCGCCGTGGATGCGCGAGCCGGCCCGCACCGCCCGGGACAGGCGTTCTGCCGGGGAGAGCCGCCCGAACTCGACGGCGCGCTGCCCGCTCACGTAGTAGCCGATGAGCACCCCCCGAGCCTCGTGGTGGCCATGCGACGGATACCAGATCTGGGTGATGTCGAGGTCGGTCTGGGTGATGCCGCCGTAGAGGCGCTCCTCCTGCTCCCACCACCGGCCCTGGTACTCCAGGCCGATCTTGCCCGAGGCGGTGGGCCGGGGCTGGGCGAGCGCGGCGGACACCTCGGGGCCGAGGTTGTGGTCGAGCCGGGCCAGCAGTCGGGGCGGCAGGGTGGCCACGCAGTAGTCGGCGGTCGCGACCTGGTCACGTCCCCGGGCGTCCCGGTAGACCACCCGCACCCCGTCGGCGCCGGTGGTCAGCGCGCGCACTTCCGCGCGGTGGGTGACGCGGTGGGCGCCCACGGCCCGTTCGAGGGCGGTGACGATGGCGTCCATGCCACCCACCGGTTGGAACATCATCATCGCCTGGTCGACACCGAACTCGAAGGAGAAGGCCCTGCCGACCTGGCTGGCGAACACCTCCGACAGCGTGGGCGGCGGACCCAGCACCACTCCCGGGCGTTCCCCGGCGCCGGGTTCCTCCGCGTAGCCCCGCCGGCTGCCACCCCGGTAGGCCCAGCCGTCGGCGCGGCCGCCGATCGCGCCGAAGCCCTCCAGGAAGGACAGCACCCGTTCCCGGTCCTCGGCGGTGAGCACGTCGTCCAGCGCGCCCTGGTCGGTGGCCTTGGCCAGCAGTTCGGCCACGTAGCCGTAGACGTCGGCCTTCGCGGTGCGGAAGCGGACGGCCGTTCCCCGGCCGGCCCCGTTCTCCCGGTGCACGTAGGCGTTGGCGTTCTGGTTGGCGAACGGTTCGACGGGCACGCCGAGCTCACGGCAGTAGTCGAGGGTCACCATGGACTGGGCGATCCGGCCGGGGCCGGCGTTCATGTACTGGCCGTCGGCGAACTCGGCGCGGTGGGTCCGGCCGTCGAGGTCGCGTTCCTCGTCGCCGCCCCGCACCGTCAGGTTCCGGCCTCCGGAGCGGTGCCTGGCCTCCAGGACCCGGCAGTCGTAGCCGGCCTTGCCGAGTTCGTAGGCGGCGGTCAGCCCGGCCACTCCCGCACCGATCACCAGCACGGTGGGCATGTCGTCGCCGGCCACCTCGGCTCGTCGTGGGGGGTGGAAGTCGGGGCCGTGCCGGTCCGCGTGGTCCGGGGCCAGGCCCAGGGCCGTCATCGTCTCGAACAGGACTCCCGCCCCGCCGGTCGCACCGATGGTCCGCAGCAGGTCCCGCCTGGTCACCTCGGATCGCATCGCGCCATCCCTCCCCTTTCTCGCCGGTTGGGCAGCAGCGTCCGAGTGGGACGTGTCGGCCGGGTGATCCTCGGGTTGCCAGGTCGTGGGTTTTCTCCGTCACCCCTCGGGTCGCGGTCCTCCCGCCCGAGGCGGAGCGGAACGGGTGCTGCCCCGCCGGCGGCAGCGCTGGGGGCCGTTCGGTCGGCTCGGGGTGGTGCGGGGTCACGAACCGGCCACGACGGGGTCGGGGGGACGACGTTCCCGTCAACTCCCGCTCCGACGGATCTCCGGTGGCGTTCCCCCTGGTGGCGGCGTCGCCGAGCTCGGCGACGCGGGTGTGCGGCCTGGGATGGGCGTGCGCCCGGCACCTCGGCAACGTGGTGGACATCCCCGGGCGGGCAGTCGACACGGGGTGGTGCGATCAGGGCAACACGGACGACATGCGCGGTTGGTGCCATGCCCTTCCGGGGGAGCCCGCTGGCTCCCCGTCGACGAAGGGAGCCAGTCAGCCATGACGCGGCGCGCGAACGACGGCGACACCCCGATCGGGGGCCGAGGTGCACAGGGTCACGGGAGGGGCGCGGAGGCGGCACGCACCCTGCGGTCCGGGCTGGGCCGGCGGGGTTTCGTCCTGGCCACCGCCGGACTGGCCGCCGGGGGAACCCTGGTCGTCGGCACCGGGGGCGCGCTGGCCGCCCCGGGAACCTCGGGCAGCCCGGGCAGCCCGGAGGACCTGGCGGTGGTGCAGCCCGGCGGGCGGCACCGGGGGACCTACGTGCCGGCCGACGCCGGATCGGTGACGTGGGGCCGGCTGCCGAACCGGACCACCCGGCCGGTGGCCACCGTCGACTCGGGATCGCTGGTCACCCTGGACACGGTGTCCCACGAAGGACTGCTGGAGGACCAGGGCCGGGACCCGAGGGGCTACTTCGGCGGTTTCGGCGTCCGCGCCCGGGACGTGCTGTGGGACGCGATCCGGATCGCCAGGGAGACACCGCACGACGGGCCCGGCCCGCACATCATCACCGGGCCGGTCGCGGTGCGCGGCGCCGTGCCGGGCAGTGTGCTCCGGGTGGACGTGGTGGATCTGCGGTTACGGGTCCCGTACGGGGTCGTGTCCAACCGCCACGGGCGGGGTGCGTTGCCCGGCGAGTACCCAGAGGCCTGGGTGGGGGATCCGGCGTTGTCGGAGTACGTGAACCCGGGCGGGGAGATCAGCGTCTTCGCCCGTGCGGAGTGGGACGGGCGGCGGCTGGTGGGCACGCTGCCCGGCCCGGTGCGGAACCGCTTCCCACTGGCGCCGTTCCTCGGGGTGATGGGCGTGGCCCGGGACACCTCCGAGGTGGTCGACTCGGTGCCACCGACCGACGCCGGGGGCAACATCGACATCCGCCGGTTGGGGGTGGGCAGCACCCTGTACCTGCCGGTCCGGGTGGACGGTGGCCTGTTCTACACCGGCGACCCGCACATGGCGCAGGGCGACGGGGAGGTCGCGCTGACGGCGATGGAGGGATCCCTGCGGGCGACGGTCCGGTTGACGGCCGTCCCGCCCGGTGGGGACGCGCCGCGCACGGCGTTCACCTATCCCTTCGCCGAGACGCCGGAGCACTGGATCCCGATCGGGCTCAGCGATGGTGAGGGCACCGAGGGTGGGTTGGACGCGGCGATGCGCACCGCGGTCCGCCACGCGATGGCGTTCCTGACCGAGGAGTTGGGGATGGAGGGACCGGTCGCCTACGCCTACCTGAGCGCGGCGGCGGACTTCGCGGTCTCGCAGGTGGTGGACCGCACCACGGGCATCCACGGGTTGATCCGCAAGGCCGACTTCGCCTGACCCCGGCGCCCCAACCGCCGCTCCCGTGGGCGGGCGCCGGGCACGCCGCGCCTCCGGGTCGCACCGGGGCCGCGGTGGGGACGGGGCTGGGCCGTCTCCGGTCCGGCGTCGCGGACGTGCGGATGTCCGCCCGATCGACACCCCGGTGTCACGGTGGGGGGTTACGCTCCAGGGCTCGGATCACCGGCATCACGGAGGTGGAGATGACCGGTCAGGACGTCACTGGACGGCCTCGGGACGAGGAGCGGGACGGGTCCGGGGAGACCGGGCGGGTGGGTCCCGTCGGCGCGATGGTGTTCGCGGCGCTGGCGCTGGTGGTCAACGTCGTGACCGTGCGGCACGGCATCGGTCCGTCGATCTGGGCGGCGCACCTACCCGACGGTCCCAGCACCGCCGTCATGGTCGCGATCACCGGGATCGGTGCCGTGCTCGGGCTCCTGCTGACCCTCGCGGCGGGTTTCACCGTGGCTGGCGCGGTGGCGACCTCGGAGGGCGTCTCCCCGCTGTGGTCGTTCTTCGGCCAGGTGGGCCTGGGGTACGCGCTCGGTTTCGGTTGGACCTACCTGGCCCTCGACTCCCAGGGGGTGCGGCCGCTCGGGTCCCTGGCCGGGACGTTCTGGTGGTTCCTGGCCGGTGGAGTACTGATGGCCCTGGTGGCCGCGCGCACGCTGCGCGGCGAGCGGGAGGAGGCCGACCGGCGGCGGTCGGTGCGGGAACGGGGTGCCTTCGTCACGGGCCGCGTCCTGGACGTGGCGGAGGCGACCACCCGAACGGTGGTCAGCGGGAACAGGACGCCGTGTCGGCTGCGGATCGGGTTCCGGGACGACGACCGGCGGGTGGTGACCTCGGTGACCGTGGAGGTGGCACCGACGCGGATGCCGCGACCCGGCGACGACGTCGACGTCTGGTACCTGCCGGGCGGGATCGGCGCCGGGCCCGGGGAGGAGCACGGGATCGCGGACCGGGACGTGGTGGTGGAGCTCCGTCGCCCCGAGGTCGAGTTCTGACGGTGCCCGGTTCGTGGAGCCGTCGGGCCGCGGATCCCGCGCACGTCCCGACCGGGGCGGGTGTCCGGGCGCGTCGTCGGGCCGGGTGCCTCCCGCGCCGGGTGGTGGGGTCGAAAGGGGTTCGTCGGCCGTGGGAACGACGCCCTACTGTCGGCCCCGGTCCGTCCACGTCATCCGGTGTGGCCCCGGCTCCTCAGGAGGACTTCCCGTGAGCGGTCTCCCCACCCCGGCCGAGCTCCGACCTTCGCCGCTCCCGCTGCTCGGACGGTCCGCACTGGTCACCGGGGTGAGCAGGCGGGCGGGCATCGGCTACGCGGTAGCCCGCCGGTTGGCCGCGCTGGGCGCGGACCTGTTCCCGCACCACCACCTCCCGCACGACGAACGGCAGCCGTGGGGCGCGGACCCGGGTGGGATGGGCGCCGTCGTCGCCGGGGTGGCCGAGTGCGCCCGCCCCGGTGGTGTGGTCGCGCACGGGGACGTCGACCTCGCCCGCCCGGCCGGTCCGGCGGAGTTGACGCGGGCGGCGGTGGAGCGCCTCGGGCACGTGGACGTGCTGGTGCGCGACCAGGCGTTGAGCGGTTCGGACGGTCCGCTGGACGTGCTGGAGGCCGCCGACTTCGACGCCCACTTCGCGGTTCGGCCGCCAGCACGACGGGCGGATCGTCTTCCTGACCTCGGGGCAGAACGTGGGGGTGATGCGGGACGAGATCGCCTACGCCGCCAGCAAGGGCGCGTTGGCGGCGATCACCCCCAGTCTCGCCGACCACTTCCCGGACCGGGGGATCACGGTGAACGCGGTCAACCCCGGTCCGGTGGACACCGGCTACGCCCCGCCCGCCGCGCACGAGGAGGTGCGGCGGCGGTTTCCCGGCGGGGCGTGGGGTGGCCCTGACGACCCGGCCCGGTTGATCAGCTGGTTGGTCGGCGACGACGGCCGGTGGGTCACCGACCAGGTGATCAACTCGGAGGGCGGGTTCCGCCGGGGCTGATCAGGACAGCCCCTCGGCGATCTCCCCGACCCGGCGCATCCCCTCCCGCATGATCTCGCTCATACCGGGCTGGACCCACGCGTCGCGTTCCTCCACGGACTGGAACACCGACACCTGGCGGTGCAGGGTGCGGCCACCGAGGTCCTCGAAGGTGAAGACGCCGAGTTGCACACCCCCGGGCAGGCCCTCCATCTCGAGGGTCTGCACCATCCGGTTCGGCGCGTCCACGTCGTGGCACACGCCGTGGAAGACGTAGGGGGTGCCGGCCGGGTCGCGGCTGACGTAGCGCCACAGCCCACCCGGCCGCAGCTCCATCCGTTCCACGGTGGTCTCGAAGTTGCCGGCACCCCACCAGCGCGGGATGAGTTCCGGGTCGGTGATCGCGCGGAACACCGCCGCCGGTGGGGCGTCGAAGGTGACGGTGGTGGTGATGTCCTGGCGGTCCGGGGCGATGGTGATCTCGGCGGGGGCCATCGGCGCTGTCCTTTCCTCGGTGGTCGCGCGTCGTGGTCGGGGCGGGTCGCCCGGCGGTCATTCTGCGTGTCGGCACCGACGCGCCGCGTGTTCGGCACCGACACCATCAGGTGGTCTCCGGTCGGGCGATCGCCCCGGGCGCGCCGGTCGGCTCGGCGGAGCGCGGCCCGGACCGGTGCTCGGTGGTCGCGCGTCACGGCGCGGCTCGGGAGTGGACGATGGTGGCCGACCAGGCCATCCGGTGTTCCAGTGGCCGACCAGGCCGACCAGGCCGTCCGGTGTTCCGGTGGCCGCCGGTCGCCCGCCCACGGGTGGGCCGCCCCGGGGCCGGTCACCGGGGTGAACCCCGCGCGAGCGCGGCACCGGGTGCGGCCCCGCTCCTGGCCGACTACCAACAGGACGCCGCCGTGACCTGCGCAAACACCGTTCCGGTGCTAGCGTGTTCGGTCACGGGACTCCCCCGGGCCGACCGGAACCGCGTCGCGGCCGAGGCCACCAGGCAAGGGAGGCGGAGCACATGCGAGCGGCCGTGCTCACCGGGCAGGGCGCGCCACCGCGTGTCGCGGAGGTGGACGCCCCCTCGATCGGTGCCCCGGACGAGGTGCTGGTCCGCGTCCTCACCAGTTCGCTGAACCGCGCTGACCTCGACGTGGTGGCGGCGTGTGACGGGCGCCCTCGGCCGTTGGGTCTGGACTTCGCCGGCCTGGTCGTGGAGGCGGGGTCGGCGGTGGCGGACCTGGCGCCGGGTGACGGCGTGGTGGGTTTCCTCCCGCCGGGAGCCCCCGACGGGCCGGGGGCGTTCGCGGAGTACCTGGTGGCCCCGGCCCACCGCCTGGCGCGTCGACCGGTGACGCTGGACTTCGTCCAGTCCGGGGTGCTGCCCCTGGCGGGCACGGCCGCGCTGCTCGCCGTCGACGTGGTCGTCCCGCCGCGCCGGAGTCGACTGGTGGCCCCGACACGGGGTCCCGTGCTGGTGGTGGGGGGTTCGGGCGGGGTGGGGACCTTCGCTGTCCAACTGGCCAACGCCCGGGGGGCGGCGGTGGTGAGCACCGGCCAGCCCCAGGACCGCACCCTGTTGCACCTGCTCGGGGCGGTCGAGGTGCTCGACTACTCGGCGGACTGGCCGTCCGAGGTCCGGGAACGGTACCCCGAGGGGGTGGACGGGCTGGTGGACCTGGTCAGCGACGCCGACCGGTTCGCGACGCTCGCCGAGCTGGTGCGGTCGGGTGGCCGGGTCGCCAGCACCCGGGGCGGGGCGGACGTGTCCGCGCTCGCCGAGCGGGACGTCACGGCGGTGAACGTCGTCGCCCGTTCCGACCGGGAACTCCTGGGCCGGCTGGGCGACTGCGTGGACGCCGGGACGCTGCAACCGGTGATCGACCGGGTGATCAGCCTGTCCGACCTGCCTTCGGAGTTGGGCGCGGCACCACGGCCGCACGGTTGCGGCAAGGTCGCGGTGACCATCGGGGACTGAACGGTCTCCGGCCGCGCCCGAACGGCGGGAGCGCGGCCCGCCGCTACCGGGTGCCAGGCGGCGTGGGTGGCAGCGGGGTCCGGCGGCCCTGACGGTGGGACGCCGCCGGTCCGGCGGTGGGCTCCCCCGCGACGGCGGGCGGACTGGGACGACGACGCTGGTCGTCCCGGTGCGGCGGGGAGGCCCCGTCAGCCGCCCGCCGCCTCGGGCGGGCCTCCGTGGCCCGGGGAGCCGGGACGCGAGCGGGGATCCCGGCCGGGGGTCGAGCCCCTCCGGACCGGGCGGGGAGGACACCAGCGAGGACGGCGCGCCGGGGTGGCGGTCAGCCCGGTCCGACCCGGAAGTAGGGCAGGTCCACGTGCCCGGTCGTGGTGGACTCGGCCGGGGCGAGGGCGAACACGCCGAGGCGGGCGCCGACCCAGCGGCCGGGGCGGGCGGTGAACTCCTCCCCCACCTCCCGCCAGCCCTCGTCACCGGGGTTCGCGTGGAACTGGCACCGGGCCTCCGGCCGCGCGGTCACGGCCAGTCCGACCCGGGTGGTCCCCGCCGGCAGCGGGCTCCGCAGCAGGTCGCGTTCGTGGTCGTCGCCGCCCAGGTGCAGGCGGAGCACGAGATGGGTGCCGTCCTCGGTGTGGTCGAGTCCGATCCAGGCGTACCGCTCGCCGAGCACGGCCAGCCCGGTGCGTTCGCCGACGGCCCGGGGCCGGAACTCCACCTCGGTGCTCGCGGTGAAGGCCAGGGCGGGGAAGCGCTGGGAGAGGACCGCCGCGGCGGTGCCGAGGTGGTCCGGGTTCTCCGTGGGCTGGCTGGGCAACCGCAGCCAGCCGGGGCGGGCGGTCAGCGAGTACCAGTCCTGGCGGGGGTTGGCCGGCCACGCCCACTGCGGACCCAGGCAGGGGCCGGTGAACTCGTCGGTGGTCTGGGGTGCCCGCCGTGGCTGGGTCGGCAGGTGGGGTCGGGGGTGGGCGGGCACGGGTTCGCCTCGCTCGGCACCGGGGTCGGCGGCGCCGATGACGGGCCAGTCGTCGGCGGTCCACCGGAGTGGCTGGAGGTGCGTGATCCGCCCGTAGGCGCCCCTGTCCTGGAAGTGGAGGAACCAGTGCTGGCCGCCGGGTGTGTCCACCCAGGCGCCCTGGTGCGGGCCGTTGACCTCGCTGCCGCCCTGGGACAGCACGACGCGGTGTTCGTAGGGGCCGGTGAGGTGGCGGGAGCGGAACACCGACTGCCAGCCCTCGGCGACCCCGCCGGCCGGCGCGAACACGTAGTAGTGGTCGCCACGCCGGTAGAGCTTGGGGCCTTCCAGGGTGTGGCAGCCGGGCACCTGGTCGCCGTCGATGAGCAGCAGGCCGCCGGGTGGGGTGGCGGTGGTCGCCGGCAGGGCGCCGGTCGTCGGGTCCGGTTCGTCGAGGAGCCGGGAGCCGTCCGGGGCCATCGCGCGCAGGGTCAGCCGGTTGCGGATGCCGGAGCGGCTGCGGGCCCAGCCGTGCACCACGTAGGCGGTGCCGTCCTCGTCCCAGAACGGGCAGGCGTCGATGAGGCCGCTGCCGGTGACAAGCAGGTGCGGCCTGGTCCACGGCCCGGCGGGGTCGGCGGCGCTGGCCAGGAAGATCCCCACGTCCGGGTCACCCCAGCAGACCCAGAACCGGCCTCCGTGGTGTCGCAGCGACGGTGCCCACACGCCCTGGCCGGGCCGGGGTTCCCGGTACCTCTCGACGGGTGGGAGTTCGGGCAGGACGTGACCGAGGATCGTCCAGTTGACCAGGTCGCGGGAGTGCAGCACGGGCAGGCCGGGCACCTGGTTGAAGGTGGAGGAGACGAGGTAGTAGTCGTCGCCGACGCGGATGGCGTCGGGGTCGGAGAAGTCGGCGCACAGCACGGGGTTCCGGTAACGCCCGTCGCCGAGGTCGGCGATCCAGGCGTCTCCCTCCGCCACGTCCACCACCGCTGGCCACCGCCCCTTCTCCGTCCCGGATCTCCTGGGTCACCGCCCCCGGTGGCTGGTCGGGCCGCCTCCGGCGTGGGTGGCCGTGCCGCCTCGATCGGGAAAACGGTTGCCGGGGAGTGTGCCACGGCCATCCCCTCCCGTGGCGCCGGTGGCTGGTAGCGGCCGTCCCGCCGGGAACGACCCCGCCGCCGCTCCACACAGCTCCGGCGGCCCACCCACCTCCGCCCCCTGGGCGCACCCAGCTGACTCCGGCCGGGTGCCAACGCGAGGACGAACGGGCGACCCGGGCCACACAGTGACCGTTGACACCGGGACAACGGCACCATACGGTGCGGTAAGCGCTTTCCTTTCCTCGACGTGGAGGACGCCATGCCCGCTCACCGCCCCAGACGCGTGGCCTGGGTCGCGCTCGGCTCCGCCGTCGCGCTGACGGCGGCCGGCTGCGGCGGCTCGGCCGCCGACGACGGGTCGGTGACCCTGCTGTTCACCTGGTGGGGTGATGACTCGCGGGCCCGGGCCACCCAGGAGGTGGTCGACCTCTTCGAGGAGCGCAACCCCGGTATCACGGTGAACACCTCGTTCACCTCCGGCGGCAACTACTTCGAGAAGCTCTCCACCGAGGTGGCCGGCGGCAACCCGCCCGACGTCTTCCAGCTCGACTACTCCAACCTCCGCGAGTTCGCCGACCGAGGCGTCGTGCTCGACCTGGCCGACCACGGCGACGACGTCGACCTGGACGGCGTCGCCGAGGCCATGCGGGATGCCGGGAGCATCGACGACGGCGTGTACGGGCTGCCGATGGGCCAGAACACCCACGCGCTGATCTACGACCCGCGACTGTGGGAGGAGGCCGGCGTCCCCACGCCCGAGTACGGCTGGACCTGGGACGACTTCTTCGACTCCGCGCGCGCCATCACCGAGTCCACCGACGGCGAGGTCTACGGGTCGACCGACTTCGGCTGGTCCTGGGAGACCTTCCAGGCCTGGTTGCGGCAGCGGGACCGGGACCTCTACGCCGAGGACGGCTCGCTGGCCTTCGACGAGTCCGACGTCCGCGAGTACCTGACCCTGCTCGACAACTTCCGCGCGGGCCAGGCCACCACCCCGGCCTCCCTGAACGGCATGATCGACGGCGCCGTGGAGAACACTCCCTTCGCCAAGGGCCGCTCAGCGACCGACCTGGCCTGGGACAGCGTCCTCGCCGGTTACGACACGGCGATGGGCCGCCCGCTGGCGATGGCCCCCCTGCCCAGCGACACCGACCGGTTCGGCCAGTACGCCAAACCGTCGATGCTGATCTCCGCCGCTCGGGCCTCCGACCACCCGAGGGAGGCCGCGATGCTCATCGACTTCGTCATCAACGACGTCGACGCCGGCCGGATCCTCGGCACCACCCGGGGACTGCCCCCCAACCAGGAGGTCCGGGAGGCGCTGGCCGACGACCTCGAAGGACTCGACCGGCAGGTCTACGACTACGAGACCGGCCTGGAGGAACACCTGGAGGGCACTCCGCCCGCGCCCCCGGAGGGCAACGGCACCCTCAAGCGGGAGTGGCAGCGGCACAACGACGCGGTGTCCTTCGGGAACAAGACCATCGAGGAGGCGGCCGCCGACTTCATGCGCATCGCCGAGCAGGAGGTCGGTGCCTGACCCTGCCACCGCGACACCGCCACAGACCACGGGTCGGTGGCGCCGGCCCCCGAACCGGCGCCACCGACCCGGATCCACGTCCTGACCCTGGAGTGCCGAGATGACCGCAGCCGAGCCGGACCCCACACCCGAGGCCACCCTCCGGGTGGCGGGGACACCCGTGGCCGACCACGTGACCGACGTGGGCTGGTGGGAACCGACGCTGGCGCCCCGGCCACACCTGCACCCGGTGCGCACCCTCGCCGGCGTCGAGGTCACCGAGGCGCGGCCGGTGGACCACCCCTGGCACCTGGGCGTGTTCGTCGCCGTCCAGGACGTCGAGGACTGCAACTTCTGGGGCGGCCGCACCTTCGTGCGGGGACAGGGCCCGACGTGGCGCCCCGACCACGGCTCGGTGCGGCACGAGCGGTGGACCCACCGCGACGCGGACGCGCTCGCCTCGGAGCAGTCGTGGATCTCGGTGGCGGGGGAGACGGTGATCAGCGAGACCCGCGCCACCCGGTCCCTGGTGGGGCCGCCGACGACGGGCGGCTGGGTGCTGGACTACGCGTTCACCCTGCGCAACGTGACAGGTCGGTACCTCGACCTGGGCAGCCCGGCCACCAACGGCAAGGTCGGCGGCGGCTACGGCGGGTTCTTCTGGCGGGCCCCGCTCTCCTCGGCCACCCCCCGGGTGTTCACCGCCACCGCCGAGGGCGAGGAGGCCGTGCACACCACCCGCTCCGGGTGGCTGGCGTTCCTCGGGCACCACCCGAACGCGGAGGACCTGGTCCGGGGGGACGGCCCCACCGGGGACTACACCCTCCTGTTCGTCCCGGCCGACGAGCGGACGGCCGAGGACCCGTGGTTCGTGCGGGTCGCCGACTACCCGGGCGTCGGTTCCTCCCTCGCCCCCGAGCACCCGCTCCGCCTGCCCGCCGGCGACAGCCTGCGCCGCCGGTTCCGGGTGCTGGTGCTCGACGGCCACCTGGAACGCGGTGCCTGCGCGGACGCGGCGCGGTCGGTGGCCGAGCTCCCCTGATCCGGTGCGCCCGGCCGGGCCGGGTGTTCTGCTACCGTGGTCGCCGTGCAGCACGCCGTGATGACGACGACGCCGGAGACCGTCTCGGCGTGCTGAGCTGATCCCTTGTTCGAAGCCCCGGGGCGAGTGCCCCGGGGCTTCGTGCTGCGGTCACTCGCCTCCCGTAAGCGAGGAGACCTGATGCACGACCACCGCCGGCTCGGCCGCGAGCTGGAGCTGTTCGACACCGACCCCCTCATCGGCGCCGGCCTGCCGTACTGGCGTCCCGCCGGGGCGGCGATCCGCCACACCCTGGAGGAGTACGTCCGCGCGGTCGAACGCGAGGCCGGCTACCAGCACGTGTACTCGCCGGTGCTGGGCAAGCGGGAGCTCTACGAGATGTCCGGGCACTGGGCGCACTACGCCGACAGCATGTTCCCGCCGATGGACCTCGGCGGGGAGCAGGTGGTGCTGCGCCCCAGCCTGTGCCCGCACCACGCCGTCATCTACCGGTCGAGGTCCCACAGCCACCGGGAGCTGCCGGTGCGGATCGCCGAAGTGGGCGGCATGTTCCGGTCGGAGCTCTCCGGGGTGTTGGGCGGCCTCACCCGGGTTCGCGGAATCCAGCTCAACGACGCCCACGTCTTCTGCGCCCCGGACCAGGTGGCGGCCGAGGTGCGCGGGGCGTTGGAGCTGATCGGCCGCGCCTACCGGGACCTCGGGTTGCGGGCGGCCCGCTACCGGCTGTCCCTGCCGCCGGAGGGCGCGGCCGTGGTGGGCGACCCCGAGGACTGGCGGCGCGCCTCGACCCTGCTTGCCGGGGTGTTGGAGGAGTTGGGTGTCCCCCACGACGCGGAGGAGGGCGAGGCGGCGTTCTACGGTCCGAAGATCGACGTGCAGGTCGTCGACGGGGCCGAGCGGGAGGCCACCCTCTCCACCGTGCAGGTCGACTTCCACCAGCCGAGCCGGTTCGACCTGCGCTACGTGGGCGCCGACGGGCGCCGGCACCGCCCGGTCATGGTGCACCGCAGCATCATCGGCAGCGTGGAACGGGCGGTGGCGTGCCTGGTGGAGCAGCACGGCGGGGCGTTCCCGGCGTGGCTGGCCCCGGTGCAGGTCGCGGTGCTGCCGGTGTCCGACCAGGAGGTCGGGGCGGCGGCGGGCCTCGTGGAGCGGTGCGCGGGGCGGGGCCTGCGGGCCGAGCTGGTGGGGCCGGACCGGGGCAGCCTCGGCGCCCGGGTCCGCCGGTCCAGGCTGGTGCCCTACCAGGCGGTGATCGGTCCTCGGGAGGCGGCGGAGGACCGGGTGGCGCTGCGGCTGCGGGACGGGCGTCGGCTGGACCCGCTCGCCTCGGGTGAGGCGGTGGACCGCGTCGCGGCCGTGGTCGACGCGCGGTCCGGGGTGCTGTGGCCGGACCCGGTCGCCGCGTGACCCCTCCTCGGCTGGACGGCCGGGCGGCTGGGGCTTCCCGAGGCGCCGGCGTCCCGGGAAGCCCTGGTGGTCACGCCCCGGCCGGGGTGCCCTCGTCCTCGTCCTCGTCGAACTCGAAGCGGAAGTAGACGGACAACCAGAACGGCTCCGGCTCGTCGTGCGACCAGTTCCAGGAGACGTCGATGAGGAACACGTCGTGCTCGCTCACCCATCTCCGCGCCTTCTCGAACACCTCGGCGGCGGTCGCCCCGGAGAACAGGCGACGGGCGATGGGGTGGACCTGGCCGTCCTCGTCGTCGGAGTCGTCGAAGCTGGCGGGGACGTCCAGCCGGTAGTCGTCATCCATTCCCGCATGCTGCCAGAGGACCCCACAGCACGGGCCTCGGCGGCGGCCGGCCCGCCGCTCACCCGGGCCGGGGGCGGAGGCGCCGAACTCGGGGGGCGCGCACGGAAGGACCGAGGGCCGTCCGGCCCGCCGGGGCGCCCGCCGTCCGGACAGGACGCGGCCGTGCCCGGCGCCGCGCTGGGTGAGCTGGCGGGCGGACCGGGCGCCGAGGCCCGCGCTCGCCCCGGTGACGGGGACGAGGCGCCCCGACGGTCCAGCGTCATGCGGCCCCCTCCTGGTGACGTCTTCGCCAGCGTCCGGACGAACTCCGGCGGAAGGAGCGGGGTGGATCGGAAGTGGACCGGGGATCCGCGCCGGCCGGCGACGCGTGCTTCCCGTGAACGGGGGCGCGCGGGGGAAGCTCGGACCGCCCCGGTCCGGATCCGCGGCGGACCGGTGTGCCTCAGGGTGGAGGACCCGGTTCCTCCTCGGTCGTGATCGCGGCACTCGTCCCGTCGACGGCCTCCGCCCTCGCCGGGCGGACGTCCGCCCAGTGGGTGCGGACGCACGGCGTCCGGCTCCCCACGCCGGCACCCGGTGTTCCTGACCCGTCGACCGCCCCGCCCGACGCGGCCGCCCGGAAGCTCGTGCCCTCTCCTGGCCGCGTCCGCCCTCCGGTGCGCGGTCGGCGGAACTCACGCCGACCTCCAGGGTCAGGGCGCGTCCTGGTCCGGCGGCTGACCGCCCCCGAGGGCGCGCAGCACCGCGGCCTGCTCGGCGGTGGTGCCCGCCGCCCTCGCCCGCCGGGCCTCCTCGACGGTGAACCCGGCGACGACCCAGGAGGGCACCTCCGCGCGCGGCACCCCGGCATCCCACCACCGGGCGAGGAGGGCGGCCGGGTCCTCGCCCCGCTCGCCGAGGTCGGCGGCCTCAGCGGGGGTGAACCCCATGACCCGATAAAGGGCGGCGTGGGTCGGACTGGTTCCGCTGCCGGCCCACGGCACCGCCTCCTCACCGGACCACCCGGTGTCCAGGTAGGCGCGGGCGGTGAAGGCGGGCACTCCCGCGCCCAGCAGCATCCGCAGGGTGGCGTGCTGGCCGTCGTCGAGTTCGGACGAACCCGCCGGCCCGGGGGCCATCAACCGCCACCACCACCGCCGGGGCCGCGGGTTCTCCCCGGCCAGGTGCCGTTCGGCGGCCTCGGCGTGGCCGTAGCCGAGTTCGTGCCAGCGCACGGCGTCGCGGGGTGTCATGCCGGCGCGCAGCAGCGGGCGCACCGTGTAGGGGGTGAGCCCCGCCGTGCGCCAGGCGAGGGCCTGCTCGGCGGTGTAGACGCCGCTGGTCCGCCACCGCTCGGCCGAGTCCAGCAGGAAGCCGTGGTCGATCCACTGCCGGGCCTCGGCGACGGTCACGCCCCGCCCGGTCCACTCGTGCAGGTCCTCCGGGACCGGGTCGCCGTCGTGCCCGGGGGCGGCCTGGCGGCGCGCCTCGTCCGAGGGGGCGGGCTCGTGCGCGCCCTCGCGGGTTCCGTCGCGGCGTTCGCCGTGGTCGTCGGGTTCGTCGGCGGCGGCGATGCTCATGCCTCGGCTCCTCGGGGTGCGGTGGCGGGGAGGGGGATCGGGTGCGCCCAGGCGGGCGGGGTCGGGGCGTCGGCGGGCGGCGGGTGGGCGGCCACGAGACCGACGACGACCGGCACCGGCGGCCGGCGCTCGGGCCATGGCGTGTGCCCGTCGGTGAGGACGAGGACCAGGTCGGGGCGGGGTCGCAGGGCGAGCGCGGCGGCGATCCCGGCGCGCAGGTCGGTTCCCCCGCCGCCGGTCAGCTCGATGTCCGCCGCCTCGCGGACTTCCTGGACCGGGTGGGCCCGGTCGTCGCAGCAGATCGCGCGCAGCCGCCTCTCGGGTCCGGCCGCGCGGGCGAGGACACCCGTGATCTCGGAGAGGAACCCGGCGAGCACCGGGGCGGCGACGCTGCCCGAGGTGTCGATGACCAACGCGATCCCGGGTGCGGGGGCGACCATCGTCGGCAGGAGGACCCCGCCGGGGCCGGGGCGGCGGGACGGTCGGCGGTAGGAGAAGTCCACGCGGCCGGTGGTCCGCCGGACACCCCGGCGGAGAACGGCCCCGAGTCGGGTGCGCCAGTCCACGACCGGACGTCGCCGGTCCTCGGCCCACCGCCGCCAGCCGCCGGGCACCGCGGTCCGGGCCGCCGCCCGCCGTTCGATGTCGCGGGCGAGGGCGAGTTCGAGGACGTGGCGTTCGGTGTCGTCGATCCCCTCCCCCGCGCCGGTCTCCTCGTACCGGCCGTCCAGGCCCCGCACGGCGGGTCCGCAGTCGACGAGGTCCACGAGACGCCGTCCGCCACGGCGGTGAGCGGTGTCGAGGACCTCGATCAGGGACACGTACTCCTCGGCCAGCCGCCCCTCGGGCAGCCCGAGCGCCCGGGGCGAGACCACGCCCTCCGGGGTGGTCAGGCCGGCCGATTCCAGGTCGTCGTTGACCTCGGCGTCCGCCGCCTGGTTCCACCGGTGCGCGGCCTCCTCGTCGGCCCCGCCGGTTCCTCCGGTCCGCCGTCCCGCCCCCTGGTTCGGGCCGCGCGCCGCGTGGCGGCGGACGAGGTGTCCGATGTGGTGGAGCAACCACCACCCGGTCTCCTCGACGGGGGTGGTCAGCAGGGTTCCCGGATCGAGGTGGACCCGCCACCGGGTGTCGGTGGGCAATGCGCGGAACTCCGGGTCCGGCACCGGCTCGCCGGTGTGCTCGTCCGAGCGGGCTTCGAGGACCACGGGCCGCAGGGCGAACACGGCGCTGGCCAGGTAGGGGGCCTGGGCGGCTGCCCACAGCCGCGCCTCGGCGAAGCGGCGCAGGACCTCGGGCTCCCGGTCGGGGTGGGGGGTCCGCCCGGTCGCGGTCGTCACGGGAGGAGTCCCGCCGCCCGCAGGATCGGGGCGAGTTCGAGCACCGTGGTCGGTGGGGTGGCGCCCGTGGGGCGGTGCGCGGCCAGTGTTCGGGCGGAGGTGGCGGCGACGTCCGGGGTGGACCGGGCGACCCGGCCGATGACCGCCCAGGCCCGTTCCCACGAGTCGACAGTCCCGTCGGCGAGGACGTGGGCGACGAGCGCGGACAGCAGGGCGTGCCGGCGGTCGGCCCGCTCGGGCAGCGGCGCGTCCGGGTTGGCCAGCAGGGTTTCGGGGGCGGGCAGGTCGAGGGTGCGCAGCCAGGTCAGGGCCTCGTAGCCGGCTCCCTCGCCGACCGCCCCCACGAGGAGCGCGGCGATCACCGGCTCGTCGCTGGCGTTCGCCTCGCCGGCGGCCAGGGCGGTGGCGGCCATCGCCCAGCTCCGGGGGCTGGGCCAGCCGCGCCCGGCCCGCTCCGGGGAGTCCGGGACGTCGAGCAGCAGTTCCGGCCGGACCCGCAGGAACTCCCCGATCCTGGCCTTCGCGGCGGCCACCTGGGCGGGGGTGGGGGCCGTGGGTGGTGGGGACCCGTCGTCCGCCGCGAAACCCCGGGTGAAGCCCTCGGCGATGTCGGCCGCGCTGACCTCCCAGGTCAGGTGCACGAGGCGGTTCGCGAGCGGAGCGGTGAGCTCCCAGCCGTCGGCGGCCAGGCCGGGCGGGTTCGCGGCGGCGACGATCCGGACGGTGGTGGGGAGCGTGAGGTCCCCGACTGTGCGTTCCAGGACCACGCGCAGCATGGCGGCCTGCACGGCGGGCGAGGCGGTGGTGAGTTCGTCCAGGAACAGCAGCCCGGTCCCCGCGGTGGCGAGTCGTTCGGCCCACCGGGGCGGCGCGAACCAGGTGCCGTCGGCGCGGACCACGGGCAGGCCGGCGAAGTCGCTGGGTTCGCGGATCGAACCGACGACGGCCTCCACGGGCAGGCCGAGCCGCTCGCCGAGGGCGAGGACCGTGGAGGTCTTGCCGGTGCCGGGGTCACCCCACAACAGCACGGGCAGGTTGGCGGCGACGGCCACCGCCAGCGCCTCCCGCACGGTCTGGTTGCTGGTCATCGGTGGTTCTCCTCTGTTTCCGGGCAGCGCGAAGTCCGCGCGGTCGCGCGCTCGACGGGCTGGGGATGAGGTCCTGGTCCCCGCAGGCGCCCGGTCGTCCTCGGGCATGCCGGGAGCAGGCCGGCGCCTGTCCTGGTTCGGCGCTCCCGTGGGTCAGCGACCTCGGCGCGCCGCGCGGGCTGTCACGAGGCCGCTGACCCACAGCGCCGGGATCTCCGAACTCCTCGCGTCCGGAGCGGCATCCCTCCCCTGCCGTCAACCATAGTTGACTTCCACGGGCGATGTCAACCGAGGTTGACTCATGGATGTGCCCCTGATCTAACCGGGCAGGAACCGGACCGGGCAGGAACGAGGGGCCGCGACGCGACGCCGTCCCCTCCACACGGCGCGGAGGGGACGGCGCCAGAGGCACCGGCGGAGCACCCGAGGCGACCCCGGGCACTCCGCCGGTCGGGAACTCACCCGGGATCAGCCGAGGGCGGCCTCGATCAGATCGGCGGCCCGGCTGGTGCCACCCTCCAGGAGCGCGTCCTCCCGCAACCGCGCCGAACGACGCGCCACCTCCGGATCAGCGACGAGTTCTGACAGCGTGTCCCGCAGGACCTCCGCGGTGGCGTCGGCGGTGTCGACGCGACGCGCCACCCCCAACCCCACCAGCCGGTCCGCGTTCATGAACTGGTCCACGGCCTGCGGGACAGCGATCATCGGAACCCCCGCCGACAGGCCCTCGGCGCTGCTGCCCATCCCGGCGTGCGTGACGAAGGCGTCAGCCTGTTCGAGGATCGACAACTGCGGCACCCAGGAACGCACCTCGACGTTCCCCGGGATCGCACCGAGCTCGGCCGGGTCCACGTACTTCCCGATCTGGAGCACGACATGCCACCCGGGCAGGTTCCCGTAGGCGGCCAGGCACTGCCGGTAGAACTCCGGCTGGCGCGTGTAGGCCGAACCCAGCGAGACCAGCAGGACCTTCTCCGCCCCCTCCGGGCGGACCCAGGTGTCCCGGTCCGCCCGAGGGCCGGCACACGAACCGACGAAGGTCACCGTCGTGGTGTCGACCCGGTCCGCGTTGGGTTGCATCGCACGCGGGATCAGGGCCAGCGCCGTCGACGGCCGACCCGCGAAGGCGTCCATGTCGGTCGTGGTGGCCCCGGTGTCGGCGAGCCACCGACCGAACCGCTCCCGGTAGGCGTCGGCACCGGGCAACCCCCACAGCGGAGCGGCGACCTCCTCGTCATAGCCGTCCCAGGACACGAACGCCGGGGACAGCTGCACCAGCGGACGCCCCTGCGTCTCGGCGATGACCCGCGCCGCGTAGGCGCCGATGTCGTACAGGTAGACGTCCGCCGGGTCGGCGTCGTAGAAGGCGCGCAACGCCGGCAGGGCCTGGATGCCCTCGTCGAGGAACAGCCCCATCGCGGCGATGGGGTCCTCCGGCCAGTCGTTGTCGGCCACGGGCAGCACCGAACGGTAGGGAACGAGTTCCGCACCGGTCGGGGTGATGAGGTGGGAGACCGCCGGGTCGTTGGCGTAGGTGACCCGGTGGCCCCGCGCGACGAGCTCCCGGATGATCTCCAGGCTCGGCAGGACGTGGCTGACAGCGGGAACGCTGACCATCGCGATGTGGGCACGGCGACGTGACATGAGGAATCGACTCATTTCCGGTCTACGAGGAATGGCATGACGAATCCGTGCGCGAACCAGGCCCACGGCGGCAGCCTGCGGGCGGGCGCACGGAGAGCAGGGGCGTTGCCCCTGGCGACGTCACTCGTAGATCGGGAGGAATGCCATGCCCGCGACCCTACCCCGACGTCTCCCGCCGACGCACCCGAATAACGGGGAGACCGGCCGGAGGCGATCCCCGAGCACTCACCCGACACCGTCAGGCGGGACCACGTCTCCGACGGGCAGCGCCCGCCGGGAGTGGCGCGGCCCGGGACGACTGGTCGCCACCGCGCGGCACGCGGGCCCATTCCCCACCTCGGAGGTGCTCGTCGACGGCCTCACCGGAGCCCGGGGACCCGTCACAACACCCGTCACACCACCCGTCACACCGGGACGGGTCCACCTGTCCCACCGTGACGGCTCCTGGACACCGCCGTCACACCGAATTCCCTGGTCAGGGGACATGAAGATGGCGCTGTGACGGGTGGGACGCCTTCCCGGGCGGTGTCTCTCCCCATGCCCTCAGGGCCCCCTCGCGAAGCCCAGACACACCCGCGCCCCGCCACCCGTCACACCGTCACACCCCCACGCACCGATGGCGGAGGGCTCTCGCCATACGAACCGGGGCGTCAGGCCTGGGCCGGGGAACCGGCCCGTGGCTGGCCGGTCGGAGCGGCGGAGGCGGCACCCGACGGCTCCTCCGCCAGCCGGGAGAGGAAGAAGGTCCGCACGTCGGCGGCGAGCAGTTCGGGCACCTCCACCGCGGCGAAGTGGCCGCCCCGCTCGAACTCCGACCAGTGCCTGATGTCGTACAGCCGCTCGGCGAGGGGGCGCACCGGGAGCGTGATGTCGTGCGCGAACACCGCCACTCCCACCGGCACCGGACACCGCTCGGCGCGCCGAGGAGCCTCACGGTGCAGTCGCGCGGCGGAGGCGGCGGTGGCGGTCAACCAGTACAGGGAGACGTTGGTGAGCATCCGGTCGTCGCTGATCCGCGAGTCCGGGTCCGTCCAGTGGGCGAAGCGCTCGGCGATCCACGCCAACTGCCCGACGGGTGAGTCGGTCAGCGCGTAGCCGATGGTCTGCGGGGTGAGGGCCTGGAGCGCCTGGTACGGCGGGCGGTTCGCCATCAACTGACGAATCCGGTCCAGCCGGACCTCGTCCGCCGGGGACAGCTCGACGTCCGCGTCCGGGACGGGTGGCGTGGGCAGGTAGTTGACGTGCACGCCGACGACCCGGTCGGGTGCGACGGCACCGAGCGCCGTGGAAATGCCCGAGCCGAAGTCGCCGCCCTGCGCGCCGTAGCGCTCATACCCGAGCCGACGCATCAGTTCGGCCCAGGCCCGCGCGATCCTGGGGATGTCCCAGCCGCGCTCGCGGGTGGGACCGGAGAATCCGTAGCCCGGGATGGAGGGGATCACCAGGTGGAAGTCACCGGACAGCGGTCCGATGACGTCGAGGAACTCCAGGAACGAGCCAGGCCAGCCGTGGGTGAGGATCAGCGCGAGGGCGTCCGGCTTCGAGGATCGGACGTGGACGAAGTGGATGCGCTGGCCGTCGATCTCGGTGGTGAAGTGCGGTAGCTCGTTGAGGGCGGCCTCGTGCGCCCTCCAGTCGTAGCCCGTCCGCCAGTACTCGACCAGATCCCGGAGCCGGGTCAGCGGGAAGCCGTAGTCCCAGCCGGCGTCAGCGATCTCGTTGGGCCAGCGGGTGCGGGCGAGCCGGTCGGTCAGGTCGTCGAGGTCGGCATGGGGGACGTCGATGCGGAACGGCGTGATCATGTTCTCCACTCCGGTGAGGTTCGTTCGCCACCCAGGGATCGGGCCGTGCCCCAGCCCAGCCGGTCGGCTCACGGCCGGAGTGACGGTCGCGGGGAGAGCGGGCGGAGAACCGTTGGCTGGGTCGCGTGGTGCTTGAGCACGTCCGCTGCGCCCGCCCGGGGATGCTTCCCGCTCCACCCATCCGCCCGGACGGGCTGGAACAGGACCTCCCTCGGACGGTGGCACCCTGGACGGCGAAACCCTAGAACCTCAAGCGAGGTGGAGATCAAGAGCCGACGTGTCAACTCCGTCGCCAGATGTGGGCGGCGATGTCACCCGGCCTGGGACACAAGCCGTGCGGGTACCCGGGAGTCCAACGCCCCGGCGATCACGTTCAGCTGGCGAAGGGGCCATCTCCCGCGTCACGGCCTGTTCGGTATGGCGGGCGCACGGGGACACCCGCAGGCGCTCGGGCTACTCCACTAACCGACATCGCTCTTGACGACGATCTTCTCGGGTTTGCTCGTGTCGTCCCCGCCTGGTGGAGCTGTGGCGAAAGCCCGGAGACGGATGGTCACTCCGTCGGAGAAGCGCACGGCGAAGCCGGTAGTCGAGGGAACCTGGTACTCCTCGACGCTGGCTATGCCGGGGTGAGCCGCGAACTGTTCGCGGAGCAACTCGCGAAAACGATCGAGTCTCACAGCGCCTCCCGGGGGACCTCGGGCGAGTCAGCAGCCATACGCGGAATTCCCGGCCCGGACACGTCGTCAACGTAGAGATAGGCGGCCGCGCCGCTCGCGAAGTCGACCCTGAACCGCGTTCGGTGCTGCGGACGGTCCTCTCCGTAGCAGTGCACGTTGGTGACCTCGGGGTGGTCGGTCGTGATCAGGCCCGCCAACAGCTGATCGAACGCCCGCAACTTCACGTGGCATCCTTCCTTCCAGGGCAGCTCGGCCTCAGCTGCTCCTGAGGACCAAAGGCGTACCCAGCCATCGGCAGACCCGGGCGGGCTCCCTACCGCAGCTCCCCGGGCGCCTCCGGGTAGCCAATCGACTACCGATGGTAGCGAACGCGGTCTCGCGGCGACTGGTGCGTCCCAGTGCGCACAACCCGGATGCGCGGGGACGACATCATCGGCCTGGCCTCCGCCGGCCCGGCTGCGGGAACAGCCCCACGTGCGCGGGGACGACGTGATGGTGGCCACGCCCCACCAGGCCGGCTGGGGAACAGCCCCGCGTGCGCGGGGACGACCTCCGACTTCTGGGAGTCCTCGAACTCCCGGTACGGAACAGCCCCGCGTGCGCGGGGACGACTTCCCTGGTATGTCGACCAGCTTGGCCGGGCGCGGAACAGCCCCGCGTGCGCGGGGACGACCGCCACACCCTCCGTGTTCCGCAACAGCTGGGCGGAACAGCCCCGCGTGCGCGGGGACGACGGCCTGATCTGCCGTTCGCAGGGCGCCGGCGACGGAACAGCCCCGCGTGCGCGGGGACGACGAAGTGTCTCAGGTCATCATTGCGACCCGCGGCGGAACAGCCCCGCGTGCGCGGGGACGACGAAGTGTCTCAGGTCATCATTGCGACCCGCGGCGGAACAGCCCCGCGTGCGCGGGGACGACAATCATCGGCCCCTCGAACTCGGGCAAGACGGTCGGAACAGCCCCGCGTGCGCGGGGACGACCAGCATCATCTGCGCCTGGTAGACGTCACGCTGGGAACAGCCCCGCGTGCGCGGGGACGACATTGACGCGCGCAGCTGGATCGCCCGGCCCTCGGGAACAGCCCCGCGTGCGCGGGGACGACCCCCGTATCCGATCGCAGGCAGGCCGTCAATTGGGAACAGCCCCGCGTGCGCGGGGACGACGCGGACACCCGAAGGGCGGGGTTCCGGCAGACGGGAACAGCCCCGCGTGCGCGGGGACGACCTGGCTGGGCGTCGTTACCGCAGGTCGGACGCGGGAACAGCCCCGCGTGCGCGGGGACGACCCTAGGGGGGGCGGGTGGAAGGCCCGTTGCAACGGAACAGCCCCGCGTGCGCGGGGACGACCAGCGTCCGCAGCGCCAGCGCCCACCCCTCGTCGGAACAGCCCCGCGTGCGCGGGGACGACGATCGCCGGGTGACAACCCAGCCGATCGCAATGGGAACAGCCCCGCGTGCGCGGGGACGACTCAGCAAGGAGGGGCGGGAGTCGCCCCGGAAAAGGAACAGCCCCGCGTGCGCGGGGACGACGACGGCGACGTGTTCTTCGTGCGCGGCACCGCGGGAACAGCCCCGCGTGCGCGGGGACGACGAGACTGATGATCACGATCGACCACATCGCCGAGGGAACAGCCCCGCGTGCGCGGGGACGACCAGTTGGTGTACATGATCGGCGCAACGATGGACGGAACAGCCCCGCGTGCGCGGGGACGACGGTGAGGGTTCCTGCGATGGTGACGGACGCGGCGGAACAGCCCCGCGTGCGCGGGGACGACACTTCCTGACCTGCGGCGTTACGAGCGACAGGGCCGGTTTTCATTCACTTCTTCCAGCCTCCGCTCCACGCCGCTCCGTCTCCTCCTCAGTATGAGCCTCCCGCCGAGTCGCATGGGCACCGGGATCGTCCAGCCAGTAAGCAGTCGGCAGAGCCGACTTGTCCTGCTAGCGAACCTACCCCTGCGCCCACGGCCCCGGGTCCCGACCGACCCATGCCCCAGCAACCGCGAGGCGCGCGTCCCTCGGGCGCGACCTCAGGCAACAGCTCGCAGGGGGCGAATTCAGGACATTTTCTGCCCTGAATTGCCCGTGACCGCGATCTGACGGGCGGCGAAGCGGAGCTACCAGCTCAGGTCGCACAGCGACCTGAGGCTAGGGCGTCGACGACACACCAGACAGCTCAGCAAGGAAGGCCTCGACGGCCGGCAACAGGTCCAGCGCCACCATCCGACCGGCAGGCGTCATTCGCAGCACCCGATTCCCCGGCTCGCCCGACCAGACCACATACCCCACGGCGACCAGGTCGGCAGTCTTCTCACTGAGGTCGGCCAGCCCCACCCCAGTGGCCTCCGTCAACTCGACAATCCTGAAAGGCCGACGCTCCACCAGTTCCAGCACCGCGAGCTCCGCCCATGTCAGCCCGAACCGATTGCGAACCCGGAACAGCAGGGAATGCCGGGGCGTGCCGCGTACTTTCCGCAGCCCGACGGTCACTGGGAACGCGGAACAACGGCTCATCGGGCACCCACCCGGCCTTCGAGCCGAGACGCGGCAGTGCGCAGAGCCCGGGCCATCGTCGTCGCGGCCTCGGGTTCCAGCAGCAGGGCCACCGGGTGGGCGGTGTCCAGGGTGTCCAGGGCGATCAGTCCGGTCGGCCGTCGAGCGGGGTGGGTCAGGGTGGCACCGGGGGTGACGGTGAGCTGGGAGACGAGGTCCTCGTTCGCGCACAGCGTGGTGACGGTGCCCGAACGTGGGGTGGTGAGCAGTGACGCGAGCAGCCGGGCATGGGAGGACGCGAGTCCAACGGTGCTCTGCACCAAGGTGAGGGCTACCAGGTTCGCGGGATCAACCGAGACGATGCAGGAAGCGGTTTGACTGTGTGCGTTGCGGACGATGTGAGCGGTGACGAGCACCCGCCACTCGGCGTGGTTCACGGGGTAGGAACAGGCACGATGAACACTCATGATGATTCTCCGAATACGGGCTGACGCAGCAACGAACGGTGGAATTCCGGGTGATCGCCAGGTACGCCGAGGCTGTGCGCAGCGAGGCTGTGCTCGGCGAGCAGGAGGCGATGAGCGACGCCGGGGGGCGGCTGCGGGACTGGGCGAGGAAGGGCGCGCGTCAGCGCGGCGGGTGGCCCAGCGGCCGGAGTAAGCCTCGGCCCGCGTCGAGGAGTTCGGCTAGCTGGAACGTTGCGAGCTGGTCGAAGTGGGTGATCCAGCTTGCGACTCCAGGATGGGTGGAACGCAGCTGCCAATCGGTACCGACTGGACGGGGACGGACCAGGAGGGAGCACTTCGACGCGGCAGGGTGCGCCACCGCCAGAACTACCGGAGCTGGGCTCCCGTTCAGACATCGGACCAGCTCCCGCACTTGATCAGGCGTGAGCCCGACGGTGCCCGCATGGGTGGAGCCCAGCCGGATGATCAGGAGTGCGCGGCCGGATGCGAGTTCGAGCTGACAGGTGGACGGGGCGTCCCGTTCGATGTCCCAGCCACGAACGCGGTGGTACCAGCGGAACCGCTCTGGGCCAGGGGACAGGTCGACAGTCACTAGGTCCTCACCGTTGTGGGTGAGTGGCACTGGACGGGGGGATGCGGGTGAGCATGCGTGTTTTCGCCCTTCTCATCTGGTTCAACTTGTTTGCGAAAAGCTGGGAGCTCAACGGAGCCCTCTGAATCGGTATGACCAACCGCCTCATGCCCTTCGGACAGCACGGCATGAACCAGAGCTACGTGCGATGAGGGAAAGGCCGAGGGCAGGAGAAGCACGGCCTGCGGTTTGAGCCGTGGGTAGCTGACGCACTGCCCCTCATTGAGCGCAGCCAAAACGTGTTCGGCCTCGTTGATTCGCTCCTACGCGACCGGCCGACGCACCTCCTCCTCCGCGCGGTCGCGGCTCAGCTGCAGGGGCCGTGCTCACCTCAGCTGCGCCTTCCGTACAGCAGAGCTTCCCGCAACGAGCTTTACTAAATTCCATGTGCTTGAATAAACTCTCCTGGTGGGACTCGCACAAGTCCCCAACTGGGTGGAAGAACTAGGTGCACTGCGGAGTTCTAAGGTCGAGGTATGGCGAGCAAGGCACAGGCCCGCGCACTCGGGGCGGAGCTCCGTGAGTGCCGTAAGCAGGCACGCGTGACCATGGCGGAGGTCGCGCGGCTGATCGGATGCAGTACCGCGACCATGTCGCTCACCGAGACGGGCAAGCGCCTGCCTCCAGTCGAGGACGTCGCGGCGATTCTCGCCGTCCTCAGCGTTACTGGGGCAAAGCGCGAACGCCTGGTCCGGATGGCCCGGGAAGCTGCCGTCGAGCCGCGTTGGCTTGGCGTCGGCATTCCAGGACTCGCGCCGCAAGTGACGGGCATGGCGGAGCTGGAACGCACATCCGTTCGGATCACGGCAGTCGCGCCAAACCTGGTGCCGGGACTTCTCCAGACAGCGAACTACGCTAGAGCCGTCTTCGCCGGCTCAGACGTCAACCCATCAGAGATTGAAGCTCGAACGACCTTCCGTATGGGACGGCAACGCGCACTCGACGAGGTCACATATGTAGCACTCGTCGACGAGTCAGTTCTCCGCCGCCCGGTCGGCGGAGCACGTGTCATCCGTGACCAGCTGGAACACCTGGTGGAAATGGCCGGACGACCCAACATCACCATCCAGGTCCTGCCCATGTCGCTTGGATGGCACGACGCCCTGGAAGGCCCGTTCGTCATCCTGGAAGGCGAGAAGACAGCACCAGTGGTTCACCTGGAGCACAAACGAAGCGGGCTGTTCCTTGACGAGGATGACGCGGACGAGGTGCAGACGTACATGAGGTCAGCGGCTAACCTCCAGCAAAGGGCGCTCACCGCTCGACAGTCTGTGGAGCTGATCGCCGCAGTGCATGACGACTGGAGTACCAATGCAGGCGCAGCAGCAACCGAGGTGGCGAACGTCTAGTCACAGTGGCTCTCAGTCTGACTGCGTCGAGGTCGCCTGTGAGCCTGACGTGGTCTCGATCCGGGACACCAAGAACAGGGACGGGGGAACTTTGGTGGTCGACCGGGCTGCCTTCGGCGCGTTCGTCAAGGCGGTCAAGACCGAGCGCCTCTGATGCCTATGCCTTGGGAGCTAGGCAACCGGGCGGGTAGGTCTGGTAGAGACCTGGGGACGCGTGGAAGGGCGAATGCAAACCTGCGGGTAGTGCTATGAATGCGCTGGTTAGGAAGGGGTCCTCCCCGCGCACGCGGGGCTGTTCCCGGTTCGGGAAGACGGGCACCGCGTGTGCAACGTCCTCCCCGCGCACGCGGGGCTGTTCCCTCTGAGCCACCTGTTGGCATCGACGTTCGTGGACGATCCGCTGACCACTGAGACGTTCATCGCGGCCGAAGACGCTGGCCTCCTCGCTCGATCCGGCGGACACAGCGGACATGATCAAGTCATACCTACGTCACCACCAGGAGAGATAGATCCATGCAGGTTGATGGCGAGTTTGGACGCTGGCGCAAGGCAAGCCGCAGCGGCCCCCAGGTCGAGTGCGTGGAAGTTGGCAGCAACGCGGATCACGTCGCGATCAGGGACACCAAGAACAGGGGTGGAGGAACCTTGGTAGTCGACCATCCGACCTTCGGCGCTTTCCTCACTGCTGTCAAGGACAAGCGCTTCTGATGCGTAGCGGGCCAACCGGACCCACACGCGGCATGGGGAGGGCAGGTCGGGGCGAGAGCTGGGGGTGGTGCAGGCAAAGTGACAGAGAACGTGCGGGTAGGAGTGTAAACGCGCTGGTCAGGAAGTGTCGTCCCCGCGCACGCGGGGCTGTTCCATGGCGCTGGCCAGGAGTTTTCATCCTCATCTGGTCGTCCCCGCGCACGCGGGGCTGTTCCCGTGTCAGCCGCCCGTCCCCGACCCGGTGCGGCGTCGTCCCCGCGCACGCGGGGCTGTTCCACCAGGGCGGACGACTAACCACCGGACGCCGTCCTCCCCGCGCGAGCGGGGCTGGTCCCGCCCCCACAGCACGCGAGGCACCTCCAGGTAGGTCCTTCCTCGCGCACGTGGGGCTCGTCCTCACGCCTCCTGGGGCTGGGCGCGGCTACTTGGCAGGGCGGCGAGCGTGGATCGAGCGATCGGGGTGCGCTGTCGGGCTACCCGGCACCGAATAAGCATGTCGGAGGACGCTGCTCGCCCGTCCTACGCCTCGCCCAGGCCCCGCAACGCCTCGCGGACCTGCCCTTCGGTCGGTTGGCTCGCGGGAAGCGGGGTGCGGGCGGCCTCGGCGCGCAGGCCGTCCAGGAGGTAGGCGACCTGCCGGCGCCAGGCGTCCGGAGCGGCGTCGGCGGTGGCACGGGCCAGTAGCGCGTTGGCGGCGAAGGCGAACACCAGGTCGGCGTTGGTGAAGTCGGGGCGCAGGGCGCCGGCCTCGTGGGCCCGTCTGACGATCCGTCGCGCGGCCTCCATGCTGCGGCCGCACGCCGCCATCAGCCGTTCCGCGTCCGGGTAGCGGCCGCCGACCACGTCGGCGACGGCGGGGTCGGTGGCCTGGAGTTCGCAGAGCCTCTCAACGTAGTGCGCGAACCCCTGCCAGGCGTCGTCGTGGGACAGCGCCTGCTGGGCGACCTCGTCGAGGCGGCGGGCCGCCCCCTCGGCCACCACCGCGTCGATGAGTGCCTCGCGGGTGCCGAACAGGTTGTAGAGCGTGCCGTGGCTCACTCCCGCCCTGCGGGCGATCTCCTTCAGCGGCACCTGGAGGCCGCGCTCCTGGAAGAGCTCGGCGGCGGCCGCCCGCAGCTTCTCCGCGTTCCGTTGGGCGTCGGCCCGCATCTGGTGGTTCCTCCTGGTCCTGCCCTCGACGGTCCCGCCGCGTCCGCCGGCCCACCGTGCCGAACTTGACCCTGCTGTCAATTTACATGCTACCGTCGGGACTCAAGTTGACCCCAGGGTCAAGATGTCGTGAGCAAGGGAGCACTCCCCCATGTCCAAGGTGATCGCCGTCTTCGGGGCCGGTACCGGTCTCGGCTCCTCCGTCGCCCGCCGCTTCGGCCGGGAGGGGTTCCGGGTCGCCCTGGTGGCTCGTCGCCGCCCGCGCCTGGACGCCCTCGTCGAGCAGCTGGCGGCGGAGGGCATCGAGGCGGCCGGGTTCACCGCCGACCTGTCCCGGCCCGCCGAGGTGCCGGCGCTGATCGCGAGCATCCGCGATCGCTTCGGCCGCATCGACGTGATCGAGTACGGGCCGTTCAGCGCCGACCAGGGTTTCGGGCCGGCCGCCCAGACCGATGCCGCCCTGTTGGAGCAGGGCCTGCCGATGTTCCTGCTGACCCCCGTCGAGGTGGTCCGCGCGGTACTGCCGGAGTGGACCGAGCGTGGGGACGGTGCCTTCCTGCTGACCTCCGGGGTCACGGCGGTCCACCCCGTGCCCGGGCTCAGCGGCCTGGCCCCGGTGGGCGCCGCCATCCGCAACTACCTCTACTCGCTGCACGGCGAGTTGGCCGAGGCGGGAATCTACGTCGGGACCCTGGCCGTCGGGGCGACGATCGCCCGCAGCGAGATGAGCGCACTCGTCGCCGACTCCGGGGCCTCCACCGGGTTCCCGGTCGTCGATCCCGACGACCTCGCCGAGCAGTACTGGGACATGTACACCACCCGGCACCAGGTCGAGCGGATCCACCCAGCCTGAGAGCTGGGGCGCAGCGGCGGCCAAGAACAGCGGTCGGGTCAGGACGAGCGGGCCCGCCCGGGAACGACGCGTCACGAGCAAGCCCGAGGGCCTACGGGCCTCGCCCGGCCCGCCCGGCGCTGGGGGCGCCTGGTTCACCGTGTCCGGCGGACTCGGGCCACGCGACCCTGCCTCGCGCACCTTCGGGAGGCGCGCGCGGGGACTGGTCGGCGGGACCCGCGCCCCGTCAGCGAGGGACGGTATCGGACGGGGGCCTCAGCTCAGGCACTCCCGCACGGCGTGTTCGATGGTGTCCACCCGGTCGAAACCGGCGAGTCGGCGGGTGACGTAGGCGCAGGCGTACTCCTCCCCCTGCGACACCCAGGCCGCCGAACCGCCGGCTCCGCCCATCGCCACCTCGTCGCCGGACAGTTGGAAACCGAGGGACCAGGTCACCTCGTGGCCCAGGAACAGGTCCGTTCCCCGGGCCTGCGGGCTGAGGAGTTCCCGGTGCACCCGCTCCCCCAGCAACCCGGCTACCGGGCCGCCGGGGTCGACAAGTCCGGCGTAGAACTTCCCGATCGCGGACGCCGTGGTGTGCAGGCCGATCGCCGGGAACTCGGCGCGGCGCCAGGCGGGGCCGTTCAGCACCTCGACGTCGACTGCCCCGGTCGGCCGGGTCATCGCCCGGTGTTCCAGGGAGCCGGGCTCCCCGGCCGTCGCCGTGGGCCACCGGGCATCGCCGTACTCGAGGTCCGCGACCCGGGGCAGGTCCTGGGCGGGCACGCCGAAATGGGCGTCGAGACCCAGCGGCCGGGCGATGCGGTCGCGGAACACCTGGCCGAGGGAGGCGGCTCCGGTTCCCCGGAGGACGCCGTCGAGGAGGTGACCGTAGGTCAGGGCGTGTTCGGCGTGGGCGGTTCCGGGGGCGAACTCGGGTTCCGCCCGGGCGAGGGCGGCGCGGAGCTGGTCGTCGGCGAGCAGGGGGAGGTGGGCGGCGGTCTCGGGGAAGGCGGGCAGGCCGCCCTGGTGGGCGAGCAGGTGGCGGAGTGTCGTCCGTTCCTTGCCGGCCTGGCCGTACTCGGGCCACACGTCGGCGACCGGGTCGTCCAGGTCGAGGGCGCCGTCGGCGACGGCGGTCAGGGTGGCGAGGGCGGCGAGGGGTTTGCCGACGGAGTAGGTGTGGACGAGGGTGTCGGCGGTCCACGGGTGGGTGCGGTGCTGGTCCCGCCAGCCTCCCCAGATCTCGACGACGGGCCGTCCCCGGTGCAGGACGGCGACGGCGGCGCCGGTCTCGCGTCCGGTGTGGAGCAGGTCGAGGAAGGCGTCGCGGACGGCGGCGAAGGCGGGGGTGGTGTGGCCGCCGTGGGGCACGGTCATCGGTTCTCCTGGTGGGGGGTGGTGGTGTGCGCTCACCCGGCGGGGTGGGGTGCTCGGGCTCGCGGTGTGACCGGCGGCGTCGGGTTCCCGGTGGTCCGACCGTCCTCGCTACCAGGAGGTGGCGGTGGCGGCTCCGCTGTCCCACCACACCCGGCGGGCGCGCTCGTCGAGTTCGGCGAGTTCGTCTCCGGTGAGCAGCCCGAGGCCGTCCCTCCGGTAGCGGACGCGACCGCCGATGGTGGTCTCGACGACGTCGGCGCCGGTGGCGGCGAAGGCGAGGACGTCACGGGCGGTGGACAGGGGGCCGTCGGTGGCCAGCGGGCGCAGCCCGGGGCGGCGGGCGTCGAGCAGGACGAGGTCGGCGCGGCGGCCCGGTTCGATGGCGCCCCGCGTGTCGGGGGTGTCGAGGACGTCGGCGCCGCCGAGGGTGGCGAGTTCGATCAGCTGGGCGCCGTCGACGGCCTCCGGTCCCCATCGGGCGCGGGTGAGCAGCGCGGTGGCGCGGAGTTCGGCGAGGAGGTCCTCGGAGCCGGCCCAGGCGGAGCCGTCGGTGCCGAGGGCGAGGCGCGCGCCGGCGGCGAGGAGGGCGGGCAGGGGTGGGGTGCCGTCGCCGAGCAGGGCCTCGGAGGAGGGGGTCAGCACGACGGGGACGCGGTGGTCGGCGAGCAGGTCGATGTCGGCGGGTTCGACGGCGGTGCAGTGCACCGCGTAGAGGTGGTCGAGGAGTCCGAGTGCCTGGTAGTAGCGGATCGGGGAGCGGCCGGTGCGGGCCCGCGTCGTCTCGTGGCGGAGCGTGGTCTCGCTGACGTGGGTGTGGACCCGGATGCCGAGGTCGCCGGCGTGGGTGACGAGTTCCCGCAGGTATTCGGGGGTGTGGTCGGGGTCGTTCTCGTTGACGCCGGCGAGCATCGCCGAGCACCCGGTGTCCTGGACCTGGCGGAGGGTGTCACGCCAGGCGGTGCCGCCGGGTTCGGGGTGCAGGGCGACGGTGGCGGGGATCCCGAGGTCGGCGGCGACCTCGGCGGCGACGACGGGGTCGAGGTACTCGTGGAGGCAGAGGGCGGTGGTGCCGGAGCTGATCGCCTCGGTGATGGCCAGTTTCGCGCTGAGCCGCAGGGTTTCCCGGTCGGCGGTCAGCGCGGCGTAGAGGCCGTCGGCGAGGGGGTGGCCGTCCTGGTGGTCGATGGTGGTGGCGGCCAGGGCGGTGCGCAGCAGTGCCGGGGTGGGGTGGAGGTGGCCGTTGACGAGCCCGGGGAGCAGGACGTGGCCGGTGGCGTCGACGTGCTCGGCGGCGGGGTGGGAGGCCGGGGGCCACGTGTCGGGGGCGGAGCCGCCCCCGACGACGGCTCCGGTGGTGGGTCGGACGAAGGCGATGGTGTCGCCGTCGATGCCCACGTCCCCGACGAAGGGGTGGGCGTCGCGGGGTCCGGTCACGACCAGTGCCCCGTGGTAGATGCGGTCGACCATCCGCCTGCCCCTCCGGTGTGTCCCGCCCGGGTCTCCCGACGGCCGGGCCGGCGGAAGTATCGCGGCCGGTCCGGCCGGGGGGCAACCGGGTTTCGTGGTGTTCCGGAATGGTCACCGGGGTCCGGGTGTGGGTATCCGCTCCGGGCGTGGCCGGGTGGGGTGCTGCCGCCCGGCCAGGCCGGAGGGGGGCGAGGGGCCGCTCAGTGCTGGGGTGGGGTGGTGGGGACGTCGCGGAGGTCGGGTCCGGTGTAGTCGGCGAGCAGCGGGCGCGGGATCGGCCCCTTGATCCGGGTGCCCGACCGCCGTTCCTCCCAGGCGTGGGCGAGGATGCCGACCGAGCGGGACAGCACGAACAGGCCACGGCCGAGTTCGGGGGCGAAGCCGAGTTCCGAGTAGATCAGGGCGGTGGCGCCGTCGATGTTCATCGGCACGGGTCGGCGGCGGCCGGTGGCGAGGGCGTCCTCGAGGGCCAGGCCGATGGCCAGGTGGTCGCCGGGGACGACGCCGGCGTCCGCCGCCTCGGTGAGCAGGCCGAGCAGCGGGTCACGGCGCGGGTCCCTGGGGTGGAAGCGGTGGCCGAAGCCGGGGACGTGGCGGCCGCCCTCGCGGTGTTCGGTGACGGCCCTGGCGGCGACGGCGTCGGGGGTCTCACCGGCGGCGACCTCGGTGTGGAGTCGGGCGAGGAGGTCCATGCACTGCTGGCCGGCGCCGCCGTGGACGTCGCCGAGGAGGTTGACGCCGGTGGCGACGGCGTTGTTGAGGCCGACCCCGCAGGTGGCGGCCATCCGCGCCGCGGCGATGGAGGGGGCCTGGGGGCCGTGGTCGACGGCGGAGACCAGGGCGGCCTCCAACAGCCGGCCCTGGCCGGGGGTGGGCAGGTCGCCGCGCAGCATCAGCCAGATGGTGTCGGCGAAGCCCGCACGGCCGATGAGCTGTTCGACGGGGTAGCCGCGCAGGGCGATCTCGCCGGGGTGGATGCGGGCGATGTCGGTGGCCCACCAGCCGGTGACCTTCTCGGTCGGGATCGTCGCCGCCTCCCCGGTGGCGCTCGCCGTGTCGGCTGGCCGGGTGTTCTCGTCGTGCTGGGTCATACCGCCCCTTCCTCGCGCAGTGCGCGGATCTCCTCGTCGGTGTAGCCGAGTTCCCGCAGCAGCGGGGTGGTGTGTTCGCCGAGCACCGGGGGTGGGGCGCTGGGGGTGCTGGCGTGGCCGTCGACGCGGACGCCGTTACCGAGCACGCGCACCGTCCGGTCCGGGTCGGCCGGGTGGGGCAGGTCGTGGAGGAAGCCGCGTTCGGCGATCTGGTCGAGTTCGAGGGCCTGGCGGACGTCGAGGACGCGGGCCGCGGGGACGCCGGCCTCGGCGAGGGCGTTCTCCCAGTGCTCGGCGGGGTGGGAGGCGAGCGCGGCCTCGAGTGCGTCGCGCAGCGCCAGCCGGTGGGTCTTGCGGTCCTCGCGGCGGGCGAAGCGGGGGTCGGTGGCCAGGTCGGGGCGGCCGACGACCCGGCACACGGCCTCGAACTGCTCCTGCTTGTTGGCGGCGATGTTGAGGGCGCCGTGGCCGGTGCGGAAGGTGCCGGAGGGGGCGGCGGTGGCGTTCTCGTTGCCCATGGGCACGGGATCGCGGCCGGCGATGAGGTGGTTGGAGGCGGCCCAGCCCAGGGCGGTGATCGCGCTCTCCAGCATCGAGACGTCGAGGCAGGAGCCGACCCCGGTGCGGGCCACCCGGACGAGGGCGGCGGCGACGGCCATGGCGGCGGCCAGACCGCCGAGGGTGTCGCCCACGGGGTAGCCGGCGCGCAGCGGGGCGGTGTCCTCGGTTCCGGTGACCGCCATCATCCCGGACAGGCCCTGGATGATCTGGTCGTAGGCGGGCCGGTCGCGCAGGGGGCCGCTCTGCCCGAAGCCGGAGATGGCGCAGTAGACGAGGCGCGGGTTGATCTCCTGGAGGCGTTCCCAGGGGAAGCCGAGGCGGGCGAGGACTCCGGGGCGGAAGTTCTCCACGAGGACGTCGGCCTGGGCCACCAGGCGGGTGAAGACCTCCCGGCCGGCCTCGGACTTGAGGTTGACGGTGACCGAGCGTTTGCCGCCGTTCTGGGCGAGGAAGGACGCGCCGAGCAGGTCCCGGTTCAGGTCGGGGTCGGCGCCCAGCTGTCGGGCGAGGTCGCCGCTGCCGGGCACCTCGACCTTGATGACGTCCGCGCCGAACAGGCCGAGCTGGTAGCTGGCGTAGGGCCCGGCCAGGACGTTGCTGAGATCCAGCACCCGGACGCCGCTGAGCAGACCCTCGCCGTCGGTCGCCGCCGTGGGCATTCCTGACCTCCCTCGTCGTCGCGCCGTCCCCGACGCACCAGGTGAACCGTAGAGCGGTCTCACCGTACCACTCAGCGGTACACCTCCAGCAGACCACGGCCGGAGCTGGTCAGCGGTCGGCGCGGGTGGCGGCGGGAGGGCGCGCCGCTCCCGGGCCCGGGATGGGCGGGGCCGGCACGAGGAGGTCGGGACGCCGGCGCGGGACGTCGCACCGGGCACCTGCCGAAGGGACGTCCCGGGGGCGGCCCGACCCCGGAACGCGAACGTCGCGGTGCCCCCGGGGTTCCCGGGGACACCGCGACGACGGCACCACGTGGCCGACCGGAGGCCGGCACCAGGTCAGATGTCCTGCCGCACCCTCCGGCGGATCTTGTTGACCACCATGAACAGCACGGCCAGCGCCAGGATCACGTACAGCGTCACCGCGATGCCGCTGTCGAAGAGGATGCCCACGTCCCCCTCGCTGACGGCCAGTGCCCGGCGCAGCTCGGTCTCGGCCAGCGGCCCGAGGATCACCGCGATGAGCACCGGCGCCAGCGGTAGCCCGTACCGGCGCATCATGAACCCGAGCAGGCCGATGAGCAGCAACAACACCAGGTCGGCTGTCGAGGAGCTGGTGGCGTAGACCCCGAGGCCGCAGAACACCGAGATCCCGGCGTAGAGGTAGTGCTTGGGGATCATCAGCAGCTTCGCCCACAACGGCGCGAAGGGCAGGTTGAGGATCAGCAGCACCACCATGCCGATGAAGAGGCTGGCCAGCAGCGTCCAGACCAGTTCGGCGTTGCGCTCGAACAGCAGCGGACCGGGCTGCATGCCGTACTGCTGGAACGCGGCCAGCATGATCGCCGCCGTGGCCGAGGTCGGCAGGCCCAGGGCGAGCAGGGCGCCCATCGCGCTGCCCGCGGTCGCGTTGCCGGCCGCCTCCGGTGCGGCGACGCCCTGGATGGCGCCCTTGCCGAACATCGGGTTCTTCCGGCGGCGGTCCAACCGGCGTTCGGTGCCGTAGGCCATGAACGTCGGGATCTCCGACCCGCCGACGGGGATGACCCCGAACGGGACGCCGAAGCCGGCGCCGCGCAGCCACGCCGGCCACGCCTTGCGGACGTCGGACCTGCTCAGCCAGGGCCGCCCGGTGAACGGGGTGGTGGTGCGCCCCTTGTCCCGGTGGATGCGGGAGGCCACGAAGAGCACCTCGCCGAGCGCCAGCAGGCCGACGGTGATGACCACGATGGCCACGCCGTCGAACAGCTGGGGCATGCCGAGGGTGAACCGGGACGCGCCCGAGGGGCCGTCGATGCCGACCATCGCCAGGGCCAGACCGATGACCAGGGCCGCCAGGCCCTTGATCACCGATTCGGCCACCACCGTCGCGGTGGCGACGAAGGCGAACACCGCCAGCGCGAAGTACTCGGCCGGACCGAACAGGCTGGCCAGCTCGGCCAGGTGGGGGGCGAAGAACACCACCAGGGTGGTGGCGATCATGCCGCCGGTGAACGCGCCGATCGCCGAGGTGGCCAGGGCCTGCGGTGCCCGCCCGGCCTTGGCCATCCGGTGGCCCTCGAAGGTGGTGGCGATCGCCGAGCTGTTGCCCGGGGTGTTGAGCAGGATGCCGGTGGTGGAGTCACCGAACAGACCGCCGTAGTAGACACCGGCGAACATGATGAACGCGCCGATGGGGTCGAGGCTGAAGGTGACGGGCAGCAGCAGGGCCACCGCCATCGCCGAGCCGAGACCGGGCAGGACACCGACGGCGGTGCCGAGCACCGCGCCCACCACGACCCACAGCAGGTTGATCGGGCTGACCGCGCCGGCGAAACCCTCGAAGAGGTTATTCAAGGCTTCCATCAGAACACCCCACCCAGGATTCCGGCGGGCAGGTTGAGCCCGAGGCCGGCCGAGAAGGCCAGCTGGATCACGGAGGAGACCACCAGCGCCACGCTGGCGTCGAACAGCGGGCGCTTGCCGTGCAGGGCGTAGGTGACGCCCCAGAACAGCAGTGCTCCCGAGATCAGCCAGCCCACCGGCACCAGCAGGACGGTGAAGGCCACGAAGGAGGCGACCACGATGCCGACCGTCCGCCAGTCGGTGTGGGTGCGGTACCGCTCGACGGCCGGTCGCTCACCGGCGCCACCAGCGGACGCCGGGGTCTCCTCGCCGGATGCCTCGGCCCCTTCCCCGGCGCCCTCCTCCTCGGCGGCGCCGTCGGTCTCCTCGGCGGCGGTTTCCTCCTGGGGGACGGAGGGGTGGCGGATGACCTGCACGGCCAGCAGGACCGCGAGCAGGTAGGTCAGCACCGTGACGATGGTCGGGAAGAACTGCGGTCCCGGTGAGCTGACGTTGGGCGGCACCTCCATGGTGAGGGTGCCGTAGGTGAGGAAGATCGCCAGCCCCAGCAGGAAGGCGGCGACGACGAGCCCACTCCGCCCGGTCCAGAACGATCTGTGTTCCGTCCCGGCACCCGAGGAGGACTCCACGGTGCTGCTCACAGTCCCAGCTCCTCAATGACCTGTCGAATACGTGCGATGTCCTGGTCGAGGAACTCCTCGAACTCCTCGCCGACCATGAAGGTGTCCGCCCAGCGGTTGCGGTCCAGGGCGTCGGCCCACTCCTCGGTCTCGACCATCTCGGTGATGATGGCCTCCATTTCGGCCCTGGCCTCGTCGGTCAGTCCGGGCGGGGCCATCACGCCGCGCCAGTTGGGCAGCTCGACGTCCACGCCCTGCTCGATGAAGGTGGGGATCTCGATGCCTTCGACCGGCTCGGCGGCCGAGACCCCGAGCGCGCGCAGGCGACCGGCCTCGATCTGGTCGGAGAAGTCGTTGTAGCCGCTGACCCCCACGGCGACGGTGTGGGACAGCAGCGCGGTCATCACCTCGCCGCCACCGGCATAGGAGATGTAGTTGAGCGAGCCCGGGTCGACGCCGCCCTCCTGGGCGAGCAGGCCGGCGAGCAGGTGGTCGGTGCCGCCGAGGGAACCGCCGCCGATCGCGGTGCCGTGCGGGTTGCTCCGCCAGTCCGCCAGGAAGTCGTCCAGGGTCTGGTAGGGCGAGTCGGCGGGGACGACGACCACGACGTAGTCGTCGGCGAGCCGGGCGATGGGGGTGACGTCGTCCAGGCCGTGCTCGGAGCCGTTGACCTCGACGGCGCCGAGCATGACGGTGCCGGTGACCATCAGCGTGGTCTCGTCGCCGCCGCGGCCCACGGTCTGGCTCAGGCCGATGGTGCCGCCGGCTCCGGGGACGTTGACGACCTGGGCGTTGTTGACGATTCCCGAGGACCGCAGGGCCTGCTGGGACTCGCGGGCGGCGAGGTCCCAGCCGCCGCCGGGGGCGGCGGGGGCCATCAGGGTCAGCTTGTTTCTGGCGCTGGCACCGGCCGCGCTGTTCCCGGCGTCTATCCCGGCCAGCACGACGAGCGCGGCAACGACAACACCGTAGATGCCGGTGACAAGCGGTCGCTTGGGCCGCATGTCGAACTCCTTCCTGATGCCTGAACCGAGTCGCACCGGCCGTCGCCGACCCCGGCGAAACGGGGGACGACACAGGCCCGAGTAGGTCCGCCTGGCGATTCGGTCGTGCCACCATAAGGGCTGCCCTATGAGTTGGGCTACAGTCCCGGCATCTTCGCAGGAGCAACGCGTCCTACCTGGGCCGCTGACCTGCGGCTGTGGACATGGGATGCTTTCGCGCATCACGGGCGAAGCAGAGGGAAACGGTCAAACCGAACCGCTCTGCGGATCAGCTCCTAGTTGAAGAGGTGGACTGAATGCCGATTGTCGTGGGATACCGGGACAACCCCGAGGGCCGCGCGGCCATCAGCCGCGCCGTCGAGGAGGCGACCCTGCGCGGGCAGTCACTGGTGGTGCTGCACACCGAGCACGAGGAGAGCGGGGAGGACCACGGCGCGACCGACGCCGAGGTCGTCGCGCTGCGCGCGCGGTTGGACGAGACCGGGCTGGAGTACGAGGTGCGCACCG
Source organism: Actinoalloteichus caeruleus (assembly GCF_049311605.1). Classification (NCBI taxonomy): domain Bacteria; kingdom Bacillati; phylum Actinomycetota; class Actinomycetes; order Pseudonocardiales; family Pseudonocardiaceae; genus Actinoalloteichus; species Actinoalloteichus caeruleus. The sequence goes on along the minus strand of NZ_CP186005.1, from coordinate 2,176,533 downwards.
AGGGCAGGGACAGGGACGTCGCCGGCGCCCTCATCGACCTCGCCGTCGAGCGGGACGCCGCGCTCGTGGTGATCGGCATCCGCAAGCGCAGCCTGGTGGGCAAGTTCCTGCTGGGCAGCACCGCGCAGCGGGTGCTGCTGGACGCGCCCATGCCCGTGCTGGCGGTCAAGAGCGACGAGCGGGACTGAACCCCCATCGCCTCCCGGGTGGCCCCGTCACGTGACGGGACCACCCGGGCCGGGCTCGTCGGGGAGGGCCACCGGGCCGCGGCGCGCGGCGGCGCGCCGGTGTCTGGCATTCCATGGGGACGCGGGGCGGCCACCCGCGCCCTGGCCGTCCGCGACCTCGCCACCAGCGGCGACCGGCCCGGCACGCCGGCCGGCGGGTCGAGGACCTCCAGCGAGCGGCTGAGTGGACCACTGGCTCGATCCAGCCATCCGGTTGAACCGCACAGCGGACTACTTGTTCCGCTCTGAGGTCGCATGAGAACCTGGGTGGCGTCCTTCCCCGCCCGGCCCACGAGGAGAGCCGCCATGACCGAGACCGGCGCCCCACCCGGCGTCACCGAGTCCTCCGGCACGACCCGAAGCACCTCGGACGAGGAGGGCGGCGGCGGCCGCATCCGCAGCGTCGCCCGCGCGGTCGAGGTGCTGGCCAGGTTCGACGAGGACACGCTGAGCTGGACGGTGAGCGACCTCGCCCGGGCCACCGGCCTGCCCAAGACCACTCTGGTCCGCATGGTCGACACCCTGGAGCAGACCGGGATGCTGTGGCTGCGCCCGGACGGCCAGATCACCGTCGGCGCCGGCCTCCTCCGCTGGGCACGACTGGCCCGGGCCGCCTGGGAACTCCCCGAACCGGTCATGCAGGCCATGCGCCGGCTCGCCGACGAGTGCGGCGAGACCACCAGCTTCTACGTCCGGCAGGGACCGCACCGGATGTGCGTGGCCCAGCAGGAGGGCCCGCAGACCCTGCGGCAGGTGGTCCGCATCGGCGACCGCCTCCCGCTGTGGGCGGGAGCCTCCAGCAAGGTGCTGCTCACCGGGGCGCCGGACGAGGTCGTCGAGGCCGCCGCCGTCAACTCGCCCTACGGACCCGGCTACATCGCGCAACTGCGCGAACAGGTCGAACAGACCCGGGCCAACGGCTACGCCGTCACCCACGGCGAACGGGAGAACGGCGTCTCCGGCATCGCCGCGCCCATCCTCGGCGGCGAGGGCCACCTCATCGCCGCCCTCGCGCTCGGCGGCCCCACCACCCGGTTCACCCCGGAACGGGTCTCCCGACTCGTCACGGCGGTGACCGCCGCCGCCCACTGGATCTCCGGGCTCCGACTCGCCGCGACCTTCCCACCCCCGGAGGACGGCTGACCCGCCCCCGCCCGTCCCTGACGGCGCCCCCCGCCGAACCACCCGCTCGTCGAAAGGCACTCCATGAGCCTGCTGCCCGTCACCGCCCCCGCCGAGGCACCCACCCCCACCATCCCGGAGGTGGACGCCGACCTGCTCGCCGCGCTCGCCGAGGTACCGGCGGCCAACCTCGGCGACGCGATGGGGCGCTTCAACGTCCTCGACTCGCGGATCCAGGCCATCTGGCCGGGCGCGAGGCTGGCGGGCCGGGCCAGGACGGTGTGGACGCGGGCCGGCGACAACCTCTTCGTGCACCAGGCCATCGAACGCGCCGAACCCGGTGACGTCCTCGTCGTCAACGGTTTCGCCGACGAGTCCCGCGCGCTGATCGGCGAACTGATCGGGGTAAAGGCCAAGGCCCGGGGCATCGCCGGTTTCGTCCTCGACGGGGCCGCCCGCGACGCCGCCGACCTCGCGGCCCTGGGCATGCCCGTCTTCGCCAGGGCCCTCACCCCGGCCGGCCCCTACAAGGACGGCCCCGGCGTCCTGGACACCACCATCGCCGTCGGCGGGATCGCGGTCACGCCGGGCGACATCATCGTCGGTGACTCCGACGGGGTCGTCGTCGTCCCGCTCAGCGAGGCCGCCGGGGTACTCGACGGCGCGAGGGCCCTCCAGGAACGGGAGGCCGTCAAACGCGCCGCCAACCGCCAGGTGCCCGCCGGGGACCCGAGGTGACCGGCCCGTCGACCCCGGTCGTCTACGTCCCCCGGCCGGTGCACCCCGACGCGCTGGAACTCCTCGCCGGGCACGGCCGGGTCGTCCCCGGCTACGGAGACGGAGCGGTGCCCTTCGAGCAGGTCGCCGACACCGTCGAAGCCGTCCTGCTCCGCACCGCCGAGCTCCGCGCGCCCAGCATCGACCGGGCACCCCGCCTGCGGGTCATCTCTCGGCACGGCGTGGGGGTGGACACCGTGGACGTCGCGGCCGCCACCGCCCGGGGCATCCCGGTGTGCGTGACCCCGGCCGCGAACACCCTGGCCGTCGCCGAACACGCGGTGGCCCTGCTGCTCTCGGCGAGCCGGCTGGTGGCCCTGGCCGACCGGGGCGTCCGCCGGGGAGACCACGACCTGCGGCGCTCCCTCGTCGGGACCCAGCTCACCGGCAAGCGGTTGGGTCTGATCGGGTTCGGCCGCATCGGCGCCGAGGTGGCCCGCATCGCCCGGGCCGGGTTCCGGATGGAGATCGTCGCCCACGACCCCTTCCTCCCCGACGAGGAGGTGCGGGCCCGGGGCGGGTCACCGGTGGGCTTGGACGAGCTGCTGTCCACCTCCTCGGCGGTGAGCCTGCACCTGCCCAGGACCGACCGGACCGCCGGGCTGCTCGGTGCCCGGGAGCTGGGCCTGCTGCGCGCGGACGCGGTGCTGGTCAACACCGCCAGGGGCGGCATCGTCGACGAGGCCGCCCTCGTCGACGCGCTGCGGTCGGGGCGGCTGGCCGGCGCGGGCCTCGACGTCGTGGACACCGAACCGCTGCCGGCGGGGCACCCGTTGACCGAACTGGACAACGTCGTGCTCACCCCGCACGTCGGCGGCCAGACCAGGGAGTCGATGCGGCAGGTGGCGATGGACGCCGCGCGGGCCGTGGTGGACGTGTTCGAGGGCCGTCAACCCGCCCACGCCGTCAACCCCGAGGTGTTCTCCGCGTAGTCCCCGACCGCCGCCGCTCCCGCCCGGGGTGGCGGTGGCGGGACCGGCCGGGGTGGGCCGGCGGGCGCCGGGTCGCGCGCGACACGACCCGGCGTCCGCCCTCCGACGGCGTTCCTCCAGGTCAGGTCCCGGTGCGGGGCGCGTGCAGGCTGGCCGTCGCGGGCCCGAGCCGGTCCGAGGCGGACTGGCCCTGGTGCCAGTGCGGGTAGATCAGCCAGGGAGCGCTGACCTCGTCCAACGTCGCCCGTTCCTCGGCGGTGATGGTGAGGTCGGCGGCCGCGAGGTTGTCCACCAGCTGCTCGTCGCGGCGGGCACCGACGATCACCGAGGTGACCCCGGGCCGGCCCAGCAGCCAGGCCAACGCGACCTGGGCGGCGGACACGCCGTGCCCGTCGGCGATCTCCACCAGGGTCTCGACCGTGTCGTAGAGCTTGTCGACGTCCCGCACCGGCGGTTCGCTCCACTCGGTGAGGTGCCGGGAGCCCTCCGGCGCCGGCTGGTTCCGCCGGTACTTGCCGGAGAGCAGGCCGCCGGCGAGGGGGCTCCACACGAGGATGCCCAGGCCCTGGTCCAGCGACAGCGGCACCAGCTCGTACTCGGCGTCGCGGGACTCCAGCGAGTAGTAGATCTGCTGTGCGACGAACCGCTGGTAGCCGTGCTGGTCGGCGGTGGCCAGCGCCTTCATCAGCTGCCAGCCCGAGTAGTTCGAGGCAGCCAGGTAGCGGACCTTCCCGGACCGGACGAGGGTGTCGAGGGCCTCCAACGTCTCCTCCAGCGGGGTCTCCCCGTCCCACTCGTGCACGTGGTAGACGTCGATGTGGTCGGTGCGCAGCCGCCGCAGGCTGGCCTCGACCTGCCGCAGGATGTGGTAGCGGGACAGGCCGCCGTCGTTGGGGCCGTCGCCGGTGACCAGGCGGACCTTGGTGGACAGCAGCAGCCGGTCCCGGCGGCCCTCCACCACCTCGCCGACGATCTCCTCGGACAACCCGTCGGAGTAGATGTCGGCGGTGTCGAAGAGGTTGATGCCGGCGTCGAGGCAGAGGTCGACCTGCCGCCGGGCCCCCGCCACGTCGGTGTCGCCGAGCGAGCTGAACCCGCCGCGTCCTCCGAAGGTCATGGTGCCCATCGTCAGCGTCGACACCCGAAGGCCGGACCGACCAAGTTGCCGGTACTCCATGCCGCAGCCCCTCTCACTGCTCGCGTCCGTCGTCTGGGGGTGGTTGCCCGGTCCCCGGTGGGCGTGCGCCCCGGGCCCCGAGTTGATCTCCACCCTGGGGGAGGCGGGAGTGGAGGGCAACAGGAAAAATCGGCGAGCCGGGGACGGACGTCCACCGGGGTGTGCTGACGGCGGGGTCGTGGCGGGCCGGTCCTCGGGCTGGCTCACCTCCGCCGCGCCCCACGAGGTCGGACGACACCGACCTGCGAGGAGAGCTCCTGGGGGCCGCGGTCCGATCCTGCTCGGTCGCACCTCGACGGCCCCGTGCTGCTCACCCGACCGCTCGGGCACTCCGCCAAGCCGCTGACCGCGCGGCACACCGGCACGCCGGGACGCCGGGACGTCCACCCCGGCACGACCAGCCCGGACCAGCGGGGGCGCTGGGGCCGGCGACGAGCCGAGGTCCCGGCCGACTGCCCGTCGAGGACGGACGGCGCGAGTTCGCCCGCCCCCGAGCACCGCCCGCGACGGTTCCGCCGGGCGCGCCGCTGGCGAGGCCGGGCGCGGTCGGCACGAGCCTCGCTCGGACAGCGCGCCGGGCGGCGAGCCTTGACCTCAACCAAGGTTCACGACGCAGGGTCGCTCCGTCCACAACGGGAGGAGAACAACGTGGCCACCGGCAGCGACCGCATCCTGACCGCCCTGGTCAGGGACTACGAGCACGCCTTCAACACGAACGACGCCAGGTTCATGAACGACCTGTTCGCCGACGACCCCGTCTTCGTGACCTTCGGCGGCACCCTCGTCGACGGCAAGGAGGAGCTCTACCGCGCCCAGGCCGCCGTCCTCGCCCCGGGTGGCGTCCTCGAACACACCAGCGTGAGCTACACGGTCGAGCGCATCACCCGCCTCGACACTGGCGTGGCGGTCATCCACGCCCGCCAGCGGACGCGGCACTCCGGCACCACCGACGAGCGGGCGGGCAAGCACCCCATGGAGTCGGTCCTCATGCTCGTCGCCCAGCTCGACGACCGTGGATGGCGGATCAGGATCGGGCAGAACACCCCCGTGACCTGACAGCGGAGTCCACGCCGCCGCGCGGACCGCCCACCGGGCGCCGGGTCGAGGTCGGGCTCGTGATCACCGGGGCAGGAGCGGCGGGGACGGGCGGGAATGGGGCTGGTCGCGGCCCGTCGGCCGAGTGTCGGGTCCTCCGGGCCGCGTGGGGAGGCGCGCACCCCCGGAACACGGCGGAGGGCGCCGGCTCCGTCCCGCGACGGACCCGACGCCCTCCGACCACCGAGGACCGGCGACGGACCTCGGGTGGGAGTGGAACTCAGTCCTCGATCAGCAGCTCTTGCCCACCGAAGACCAGCCGCCAGTCCACCGAGTGGAACTCGTCGGAGTCGACGACCTCCCGCTCGGCCACCCAGTCGATCAGCAGCTGGCGGATCTCCGCCAGCTCGTCATAGACCACGGGGGCCTCGGTGACGTGCGGGAAGTTCCCGCCGCCGGACTGGCGGTAGTTGTTCAGCGCCAGCACGAACTCCTGGTCGTCGGCCACCGCGACCCCGTCATAGGCGAGGTCGACCACCCGCTGCCCCACCGGCTGCCCCAGGTCGAGGTCGTAGGTGAGGGCGGCGTCCAGTCCACCGACGATGTCGTACAGGTAGTCGGGGGTGCCGTAGGGCGCGGTGGCGGTGGGGGCGTTGGTCACGTCGTCGGCGGCGTGCGGGCCGGGGCCGTCCACCGACTGGTAGTACTCGGCCGACTTCTCCAGGAAGTCACGCAGCTGCGAACCGGTGAGCACGATCCCCAGCAGGGTGTTGTCGAACCCGTACAGGGAGGCGACATCGCGGACGGTGACCTCACCCTCGGGGATCACCGCGTCCCGGTTGAACGGGGCGGCGGCGGCCAGCACCGGCAGGTCGGCGTGCTCGGTGCCAGCCAACGCCCCCGCCACCGTCTCGGCCTGCACCTGGTTGATCAGGTCGACGGCCGCGCTGTCCTCGTACCGGGAGGTCGCCGCGGACATGGCGCGGGCGTTGTGACCCACCGTGCTGTTCACGTAGGCGCGGGCCGCCTCGTGCTGCTCGGCGACGAGGTCGACGATCGCCGGGTCCTCCGGCACCGTCGCCGAGTCGAGTACGTGGGAACCCAGGCCGGTCACTGTCCACCGGCCCCGCTCCATCCGCAGGTCGATGTCCATCACGGACAGGCGCTGCCCCCACTGCTTGGGCTGGGTGATCAGCACCTCCTGGCCGGTCTCCTCGTTGGTGACGAACCGTTCGGGCACCTCCTGGTGGGAGTGCCCGGCCAGGATCGCGTCGATCCCGGGCACCTGCTCGGCCAGCATGCCGCTGGCGTTCTCGGGGAACGGCAGGGCGTCACCGTAGGAGGACGAGGGGTCGATCCCCGAGTGGGACAACGCGATGACGACGTCCGCGCCGGCCGCCCGCATCTCGGGCACGTAGGTGCGGGCCCGTTCCACGATCCCGTCGAACTCGAGGTGCCCCTCGACGTGGGCCCGGTCCCAGATCGCCGAGCCCGGGGTGGTCAGCCCGAGGAAGCCCACGCGGATCGCCCGTCCCCGGTCGGGGCGGACCGTCTCGATCGTGTAAGGCCGGTAGGCCGGTTCTCCCGTCCCCGCGTCCAGCACGTTCGCACCGAGCAGCGGGAAGTCGGCCTGCTCCTCGAAGACGTCCAACACGTCCAGGCCGTAGTTGAACTCGTGGTTGCCGAGGGCGCTGGCGTCGTAGTCCAGGGCGTTCATCGCCGCCGCCATCGGATGCGTCTCCCCCGACTCGGTGATCGGGTCGACGACGGCGTGGTAGTAGGCCAGCGGGGTGCCCTGGATGGTGTCCCCCGCGTCGACCAACATCGTGCGGTGCGCGCCCCGGTCCTCCCGGACCTGGTTGACCAGCGTGGACACCTTCGCCAGGCCCACGTGGTCGCCCGAGGAGTCCGCGTACTCGGCGTCGGCGAAGTAGTCCCAGTTGAGCACGTTGCCGTGCAGGTCGGAGGTGCCCATCACGGTGAGCGTGAACTCGGGAACGCCCCGCCCGCGCACGTCGGCGCCGGCCGGCCCGGCCAGGGCGGGCAGCGCGACGGCCGCGCCGGCGAGGGCGACACCGAGTCTGGTGGCGGTTCGTCCCCGCCCCGGCAGCCGGCCGGAGCCGGTCGTTGGTCTGCTGTGCACCAGGTCCTCCGTAGAAGCATCGGTCGTCCGCCGCCCCACCGGCCCGGCTTGTCCGTCTCGTCGGGAGCGGGCGGCGTCGACCAGCACCCTACGTAAGAGGTGTCGTGGTCACACCGCATCGTCGGCGAAGTCTCGTGGTCCACCCGGTGACGGGCACCGGGCGTGCCCGGCCCGACACGGGACGGCCCGGCCCCGGGGGTCCGTGCGGGTCACGCGGCACGGAGACCACCGCACCCCGCCCAGGTCCCCGCGCCTCACGGGGCGTCGACCGGATGTCGCGCGGCGGCACGTCGAGCGGGCGCCAGGCCCACCGCGAGGCCCGCCGCGATGAGGCCCATGCCCAGCCACGCCCCCGCCGAGGGCAGCGGCGCCCCGAACGCGAACCCGCACAGCGCGGTGCTCGGCGCGGCGATCCCCGCCGTGAGCCCGGCGACGCCGGCCCCGACCCGTCGGACGCAGGTGAACCAGAGCACGAACGCCACGGCCGTGCCGAGCAGGCCGAGGTACCCCACCGCGAGGAGCACGGCGGGGTCGGCGAACCCGGCCGGGTCCGGGCGTTCGACGACGACCGAGAGCACCAGGAAGGAGGCGGCGGCGACACCGCAGGTCGCCGCCGAGTAGCTCCAAGCGCCCAGGCGTCCCACGACACGGGCCCCGAACAGCGTGAACGCGGCCTCGCACACGGGGAGGGACGCGGCGAGCAGGACCCCGGGGATGTCGGCGCGACTCCACCCGGCGACCGCGACGGCGCCCACGCTGACCACGACCGCGCCGGCCACCAACCGCGCCGGGGGTCGCCCACCCCTGGCCAGCGGACCGGCCACGGCGAGCACGATCGGCACGCAGGCGACGGCGGCACCGAACACACCCGGTTCGGTGTGCCGGGTGCCCAGCACCACCGCCAGGTTGAACAGGACCAGCCCGGACAGGGCTCCCGCCACCACCCACACCAGTTCGCGGCCCCGGGGCGGTACGAGCCGGACCCGCAGGCAACGGGCGACCGCCACGATCCCGAGGGCCGCGACGGCGTACCGGGCGGACTGCACCGCGAACGACGGCAGGTGGTGTGTCGCGCCGATGACAGCGACGGTGCTGCCCAGCAACACCATGCCGCCCAGCCCCGGCAGCACACCACGCCACGACGGGCCCCGCGGAACGTCCTCATTCGTCATGCGCCCAGCCTGGGCGTCAGTCGGACCGTTCCACAGTGCCACGAACGGCTCGGTAGATTGGTCCAATGACGGGTGGCTCGGACTTCCTCCAGCTCGACGGAAGCCGGGTCCGCCGGGGCGAACGCACCACCTGGCTCGCCGCCAGGCTGCGGGCCGCGATCGCCGACGGCACGCTGCCGTTGGGGGCCCGGTTACCGGCGACCAGGGTGCTCGCCGTCGAGCTGGGATTCTCCCGGGGCACCGTGTCCGAGGCATACCGCCGGCTGGCCGACGAGGGTCTGATCGAGGCCCGCGCCGGGGCGGGCAGCACGGTGGCCGCCCGGCCCGGTGGTCCACCGCCGGCCGCCGCTGGCCGTGCCGGTTCGTCCCGTGCCATCACCACGCCCACCGGGTCCCCCGTCGAAACGGGCGGCGGCCCCGGCAAGCCCTCCGTCATCGACCTGGCCGCCGGACTCCCCGACCTCGCCTCGTTCCCCCGCGCCGCCTGGCTCCGCGCCGAACGGTCGGTGCTCGCCACCGCCTCGGCCCGGCAGCTCGGCTACGGCCCCCCGCAGGGGGTGCCGGAACTGCGGGAACAGCTGGCCGCGTGGCTGGGCCGGTCGCGGGGCGTGGTCGCCGCCCCGGACCGCATCGTGGTCACCTCGGGTGTGTCCGGGGCGCTCAGCCTGCTGGCCCAGGTCCTGCGGGATCGCGGTGTGGACGCGGTCGCGCTGGAGGACCCGGGCGCGGAGGGCAACCGGACGGTGTTGGGGCAGTGGCTGCCCAGGCTGCCACCCGTCGCGGTCGACGAGCACGGGCTGGACACCGCCGCCCTGGCCCGGTCGGGGGCGGGCGCGGTGCTGGTGACCCCCGCCCACCAGTACCCGACGGGGGTGGTGCTCTCCCCGGCACGCCGGCGTTCCCTGCTGGCGTGGGCGGCCTCGCGGGACGGGCTGGTGATCGAGGACGACTACGACGCCGAGTACCGCTACGACCGGGCCCCGGTCCGCGCGGTCCAGCCGCTGTCCCCCCAGACCGTCGCCTACACGGCGAGCGTGTCCAAGACCCTGGCGCCGGGTCTGCGGCTGGGGTGGCTCGTGCCCCCCGACCACCTGCGCGAACCGCTGGTCAGGCTCCGCTGGGCCAGCGACCTGGGTTCGCCGGTCCTCCCCCAGCTGACCCTGGCGCGGCTGCTCGCCGAGGGGGTCCTCGAACGGCACCTGCGGGCGATGCGGGCCCGGCACCGGGCGCGCCGTGACGCGGTGGTCGCGGCGCTGCGCCGGTGGTTGCCGGACTGCCCGGTGCTCGGGGTCGCGGCGGGGCTGCACGTGCTGGTCCTGCTCCCGACCGGCCAGGACGACGCGGAGATCGCCGGCCGCGCCCGGGCGCACGGCGTCCTGGTGCGGCCGTTGAGCCGGCACCGGGTCGCGCCGGGGCGGCCGGGGCTGGTGGTCAACTACGCGGGTCACCACCCGGAACGTTTGGACGCCGCGGTCGGGGTGCTGGCCCGGGTGATCGACCGGAGCCGGCGGCGCCCGGCGGGCCCGAGGATCGCCGTGCGCCGCCCTCCCCCGCCCTGAGCAGCGAGGACACCGCAGGCCGCCCGCGCCCGGAACAACGGGAGCGGCGGTCCCGCCCGAGTTCGCGCTGTCAAGTTCCAGCTGGGTGCGACGGCCTCGGGTCACTCGCACCGGTCACGGTGGTGTCGCGGGGGCTGCTCGGCCATCAGGGTGTCCTGCCCTGCTCCCTACCTCCGGCGCGCGGACCCGTCCGTTCGGGACTGCCGCACGGCGGTGCGGAGCTCCGCCGCCAGATAACCCCGCACCTGCCGTACGCCGCCCTTCGGGTCCGCAACCCGGTCGCGGACCGGGCGGCAGCCGAGTTCGGCCAGGGTTCGCGCGAACCGCTTCGGGTCGACATCACCCAGGGCTGCCACGAGTTCGGCGGTCGGGACGAACTCCCGCCCTCCCTCACCGAGCTCGTCGCCCAGGTGGGCTACCACTGAGGCGAGCGGCTCGGGCAGTCCTTCCGGAGTCCACTCGCCCACCCGGGCGGGTTTCCTGGCTTCCGGGACCGCCGCCTCGGCGCACGCGGCGGACAGCGGGGGATCGGGGTCGTGGCCGGCCGCGTACCCCGTGAGTCGGCCCGCGTGACCGCGAAGTTGCCTTCCCCGCGCGCAGATCGTTCGCCAGTCCTCGTTGGGCAGGTAGTAGGTCCGCACCGTCAGGGCCAGCACCTCGCCGCCCTGGCTGACCTCGCCGTCCGGTCGGAGGATGCCCACGCCCTTGTGCGCTGCGAGCAGTCGACTGCTGTCGTAGCCCCGGGTGTTCATCTGCTCGCCCAGAACCATGTTGGAGTCCCGCCAGTCCATGACTCGCAGTGCGAACCGGGAGCCGAGGACGGCGCGTAGTCCCGAGGGGATGGTCCTGGAGTCGGGCCGCTGCGTGGCCAGGATGAGCACGATCCCAGCTGCGGGTCCTTTCTTGGCCAGCCAGGTGAGCAGTTCTCCCACGTATTCCCCGGTGGTCAGCTTCCTGCCCTCCACCGTGATCGACGTCCGGTTCTCCAGAGGCACCTGTACCTCGTCGACCACCAGCACCGTGACCGGCATGTTCAGTGCGTCATCGCGGGAGATCGCCGGGGTGAGCTTGGATTCCGGGCAGGTCGTGTCGTCGAGTGTCCGCATCCGCCGGTAGCGGCCCTGGACCTCGCTGATCAGTTCGATGAGCCAGCCGAGCAACGCGAAGACGTCGTCGGTGTCGTCACCGGCGAGGAACCGGTGCGCGACCTGGCCGGCCGCGTCCCAGTCCTTCCCCGCCTTGAAGTCGGCGACGTAGAGGCGGGCGTGCGGATCGAGGACCGCGCCGGCGACGGCGAGCCGGGCGGCGAAGGTCTTGCCCTGGCGCGGGATCGCTCCGATCAGCAGGGACGTCCACACCAACGGTAGATCCACGCGGCTGCCCTGGGGGTCCCGGCCGAAGGGCACCGGTCGCCACACGTCCCACTGTTCCGCGTCGACCAGGGGCGTGCGGGTCGGTGGTGTGGAGTAGGGGTCCCGGTCGGCCACCCACAGCGCCACGCGCCCGGCATGCCCTCCGCGCCCTCGGACGCGGTTCACGATCAGCTGGACCTCGTCGACCGCGAGCGCCGAGGCCAGTGCCTCCCGGTTCTTCACCACGTCGGCGGCTTTGCGGGTCGCGGGTAGGTCCACGGTGATGGTCCAGCCCTCACCGGCTCGGGTCGCTCGTTCGACCAGGCGAAGGGTCTCGTCATTGCCGAGCAGTTTGGCGTCGCGGAACGCGTCCACCAGCACCTGCGGGTCCAAGCTCCACCGCAGGATCCGGGGGCCGGCCAGAACCGTCCTCCTACCGGGCAGTCCCCCGCCACGCCGACCCAACGCCGCCAGTGCGACGGCCCCGACGGCGCCCACGCACCACGGCCCGGACGGCCCGTGGACCGCGTGGAGGACGGCGAGCGCCAACCCAGCCCCGGCGATGACGCCGAGGGTCACCTTCCACCGGAAGAAACTCAGGGCGCGGATCTCGGTGAACTTGTCGGCGAACTTCCCGGCGTCCCGTGCCGCGTCGGCGTAGTCCCGCACCCGCACCCACCGGCGCCACGACCGGTAGGCGGTGACCAGGCCGCGCAGTACCGCGCCGAGGAAACGGGCCGGGGACCGGAGGATCTCGGCGGTCCCGTCGCGCAGGAGTCGCCGTGCCCGCGTGGTTGGCCTCAGCGGGAGTGGGACCACCGCTGATCGCGACCACCACTTGGTCAGTCGTGCTCCAAGTCCCTCGGGCGTCATCCGCTGGCTCATGATCCGTTCCGTCCCCGCCTTTCTCCACTCGGGATCACCAGGAGAGCCCTGGTCAGGGTGTGGGCGGTGATCAGGGCGGGGAGTAGCAGCGTGGCGAGCTGGCCCCAGGGGTTGGCGACGTGGGTGAGCAGGAGCCACTGCGCGGTGGTGATGAGGACGGCGTTGGTCAGCACTCGGCTCGTGACCGACACGACACGGGTCTCGGTCCGGTTCGCGGCGGTGCGCCGTCCCCGGCGAGCTCCCGCCCGCCACACCAGGACGAGGACGAGGAGGACGAGCGCGCCGCCGAGGACGACGGAGGAAGGGGCGCCGTTGGGGGTCATCGTCGTTCTCCCTGGCTGTCGTCGGGGTCCTGCGTCGACCACGCCCGGTGCAGGTGGCGGATGTCGTCCTCGGTGAGCCCGCCCCACACCCCGACCACGTCGGGGCCGGCGGAGCGGAGTTCGAGTTCCAGGCACGGGTCAGCGACGGGGCAGCCCGCGCACAGGTGGGCCGCGTGGTCCCGTTCGGTGAGACCGTGCGGTGGCTCCGCGGGGCTGCCCTGGGCACAGGCGCCGTCGCGGCGGACGAGCTCGGCGAGCAGGTTGGTGGGGACCCGGCGCAACCGGGTCAGCCGGCGGGAGGTCGCCGCGAGGTCCGGTGTGGGCTCGGTGCTCATCGGGCACCACCACCCGTCCGGCGAGTGGACAGCAGGCCGCGGAGCTCGGCGGTGGTGACGGCCGGGTGGGTGCGGCGCAGCAGGACGCGGATCACGCCAGGTCGCACCGCCCGGCGGACGGTTCTTTCCGGGACTCCGAGAATCCAGGCGGCCTGGCGCGGGGAATGGAATTCGGGACGTGCGAAGTCAGGGCGGGATGGGGGCATGGCGGTGGTCCCTTCACAACAGAATTGTCGATTTCAGCAGCATGTTGCTGAAATCAGCGCACCAATGGACGGGGTGAGCGACGCGGGGCCATGAACCGCGATCAGGTCCCGCGACTAATGCGCTCAGCGGCTACTGTCTGCGCCGAGGCGGAGCGCGGAGGTATGCGTGTCGGACGACTGGGCAGCGGTCGCCAGAGTCATCAACGAGCGGGTGAACCAACTCGGGTGGCGACAGCGGGAACTCGCGGAACGGTCGCAGGTCTCGCAGGCGATCGTGCGGGAGATCCAGCACCACACCGTGGAACGCCGGCGGAGCGCGCGCACGCTCGAAGCCCTCTCCACCACCCTGGGACTGCACCCGCAGCACCTCCAGGCCGTGTTGGAGGGCAGCACTCCCCCCGAGCCAGGCGAGGCGGTACCGATGCCCGCCGAGGAGGACCGGCTCGCGGCCCGACTGGCCGCCGTGGAGGAACGACTCGTCGACATCACCGAACGGCTGGACGCCATCAGCGCGGACCTCGCCGACGTCGCTCACCACGTCCGTGCCCGGCAGTGAGGCGAGGACCAGTCCGGTGTGGTGCGTGGCGTCGCGCATACCCAGAATTCAAGGCCCACCAGCGCGGGCATCCCATGAACCGGAACTGCGGAACCACTGCGGAAACACCGCACATGACCTGTTCCCGATGACTCCCGAGAACTCGGCGGAGAATTCATGAACCCGGTGACCGGTTGGACGGGGAGGACGGCCTGTGCGCTTCAATCAGCCCTGCGCCTGAGTCAGGAATCCTTCGCCGCACGGCTGGGAGTCGCACCCCGCACCGTCGCCGGATGGCACCAGAAACCGAACCTGCGGCCGAAATCGGAAATGCAACAACTGCTGGACACCGCACTGGAGCAGGCGACGCCAGCCGAGCGCGAACGTTTCCGAACCCTTACCGCGCCCGAGCCCGCTGCCCCGCCCGCGCGCCCGGTCAGCGCGCGGGCCGAACGGCGACTCGGCGATGACCCGCACATCGCGGCGGCCCTGGAGTGGATCGACCACCACGCGGCCTGGCCCGCCGGCACCGCCCGCCACGCCGTCACCGGAGCCCTCGCGGACCTGGACGCGCAGGAGTTACGGGATCGCGGGAGCAGGCGCGGCCGGATCACCCAGGCGGACATGGCCGACGCGCTCGCCCGCTACTACGACCCGCGACCCGGCTACGGCCGCTACGCCGCGCGGGTGGGGGCGACCACCGCTCACACGAGCGTGCTCACCAGCGCCGACTGGCTCGACCTCGCCTGCCCCCTCACCGCCCGCCATGACCAGCTCCGCGCCACCGGGGGAAGACCCGACCCCACCCCCGTCCTCACCGAACAGACCATCGACCCCGCCGTGCGCAGGCTCGCCGAGGTCATCGCCATGGACACCCGCCTCACCAACAACCCGCTGTACCGCCTGCTCAGCATCGACGTGGAACCCGGCCGGATCGGCGGCGACGTGGGAATCACGCACTTCGTCGAGTACGCGCTCACGATGGACCTGCTGGAGGGCGAGCTGACCGACGCTCTCACCGCGGGCACCCCGATCCAGCCCGGTTCGCTTCCCCTGCGGGAGCACTACCTCCCCGATTCCGCCGCTGTCCTCGCCGTCGGCGACCGGCTGTGCGCGGGAGGCGCGCTCGCGCTGCTGGCCATCGCGAGACCAGCGGACATCCTCCGAGGCGAGGCCGACTACCTCCTCCTCGTTCAGGAACGGTCCGGCAACGTCCTCAACGCCGCGCGCCGTCTCGCGGTCATCCCCAAGGGCTTCCACGAACCGTTGACCGACGTGCGCTCGGACGCCCGGGTCGGTGCCACCCTCCTCCGTGAGTTGGAGGAGGAGCTGTTCGGCCGCGAGGACATCGACAACACCATCACCGAGGTCCGCAGCGCCGATCCGATGCACCCGAGTCGGTTGTCCGAGCCGATGCGGTGGCTGACCGAGCGGCCGGGGCGGTTGCGGGTGGAGTGCACCGGGTTCGGGTTGAACCTGGTGTCGGGAAACTACGAGTTCGCCAGCCTGATCGTGATCGAGGACGAGGAGTTCTGGCCCCGATTCGGAGGCCAGGTCGAAGCCAACTGGGAGTCATCCAGCCTGCGCAGGTACTCCACTCTGGACGAGGACCTGGTGACCGAACTCGTCACCGACACGGCATGGAGCAACGAGGGGCTGTTCGCTATGCTCCAGGGCCTTCGCCGGCTCGCCGACCTGGACGGACAGCGCGTCACACTGCCAATCATCGGATGGGAGATCGCTCAGTGAACCGCACGTGGTCCACCGGGAACGCCGCCGAGGACGGTTCCGCCAACCGGGGGTGGCTGGTCGGGCACTTCATCGACCCCGCGCAGGGCGTCCGGCACGACGCCGACGTCGAGGTGAAGTGGGCCTCGCACCCTGCCGGTGACGCACGCCCGGAGTGGACCAAGGACGATGCCCGCACCACGCTGGTGATCCTCATCGAGGGGCGGTTCCGGGTGGACCTCACCGAGGGCAGCGCCGTCCTCGACCGGCAGGGCGACTACGTCATGTGGGGCGCCGGTGTCGACCACTCCTGGGAAGCGCTCGCCGACTCGGTGGTGATGACCGTGCGATGGCCCTCCGCCACCTGACACCTCGTCAGGACAGGGACCAGGCGAGCTCGGGAACGTCGACGCGGTCGCCGCCGATCTCGCCCAGGCGCCGCAGCCCCTGGGTGAAGGCGAACAGGCCCTCGTTGCTCCACGACTCGTCCTGGGCGAGTTCGGCCAGGATCTCCCGGTCGCGTGCGGAGTACTGGAGCAGCCCGGCTGCCTCCCAGTTGGCCCGCACATCCCCGCCGAAGCGGTGCCAGAACTCCTCGTCCTCGATCACGATCAGGCTGGCGAACTCGTAGTTTCCCGACACCAGGTTCAACCCGAACCCGGTGCACTCCACCCGCAACCGCCCCGGCCGCTCGATCAGCCACCGCATCGGCTCGGACAACCGACTCGGGTGCATCGGATCGGCGGCGCGTTGCGGGCTGACAGTGACGTCCACGTCCGCCCGGCCGAACAGCTCCTCCTCCAACTCGCGGAGCAGGGTCGCGCCGATGCGGGCGTCCGCTCGGTAGTCGGTCAGCGGGGCGTGGAAGCCCTTGGGGATCACCGAGAGCCGGCCTGCCGCGTTGACGACCTGGGCCGATCGCCGTTGCACCAGGAGGACGTAGTCGCCGGTGTCCCGGTAGGCGTCGGCCGGGCGATGGCGCACAGCGCGAGCGGCCCACCCGCGCACAACCGTCCCGCCACGTCCAGCACGGAGGCCATGTCCGGCAGTAACGCGCTGCGCAGCGGGAGGTTCGTCGGGGCGAGGTCCGCGCCGCTGGCCAGGGCGCGGGTGAGCTCGCCTTCCAGCAGGTCCATGGTCAGCGCGTACTCGGTGAAGGGCAGCAGCTCCACCTGGCCCGCGAGACGGGACGTGCTGACGTCGGCGTCGGTGAGCCGGTAGATCGGCAGGTCCGTCATCCGAACCCCGGTCGCGGTGGCTTCCGCCAGCCGCCGGACGGCGGCGTGCTCATCCAGCGGCCTCGCCCCGCCCCGGCGGGCGGTCGCCAGCCGCACCCGGTCGCGATCGGGTGAGAACGGACATGACAGGTCCAGCCACTCAGGACGGGACACCACGCTCGTCCCGAGCCTCGCCCCGTCCACGCGCACGCCGTACAGGCCAGCGGTGTCCTCGGCGGACGTCGGGTAGTACCGGGCCAGCGCCCCCGCGATCACCGACCGGTCGGGTGTGGGAACCGAACGAGCCGGGACAGCATGGGACCGGTCCTGACCTGCACCGACCGCGCTGTCCCTACTCGTTCCGGGACACCACCCGGCACGCTCGTCCAGCCAGTCACACGCCGAGTCGAGGGACCCCGGTTCCTCCGTCGGGGCGGACGGGTCGACCGTGGCCGTCGTGGCGGGCGGCCCAGCCGGTTCGGCCCGCCACCGCCCGGCCTGCCTCTGGAAACCCGCGCGCTCGGTCGCCCGCTGTTCGCTCGCGTGGCGCAGGGCGGCCGCTCGGAACTGGAGGAACGCCTCCAGGAGGAGGCCGTCAGCCCTCACCGCGCGGTCCGCCGCCCGCCACACCCGCTCGTCCGCCCCGACCCGGCCCTTCTCCAGGTGCGCGATCGTGGTGCGGTCGCAGAACACCTGCCGCGCGACCTCGGCCTGGGTCAGGCCTGCGAGCTTGCGGGCGGTCGACAGCTTCTCGCCGAGTTCTCGCCGCAGGGCCTGGATTTCTTCGGCTTCTCGCGCCATGACCTTCCGCCTCCTGGTGCAGAGCACGACACCGGGCACTCAGGGTAGCCGGGCGAACGCGCGGGGAAGACTGCCCGCCGCCTCGGTTCCCACAGGGCGTCCTGGTTGCTGGCGAGCGAACGGCCCCGGTGCGGTCGTTCGCACCGAGGCCGTCGCTGGCAGAGATACGCCCGAGACGATGCGTTCGTGAGGCGGAACGCGGACCAAACTCGTCTCAGGCGCCAAGACCTGCCATCGCATCACCCCGCTCTCGCACGCCAGTTGCTCGACCCGGTCAGCCCACCGGCATCCCGGGAGTCCACAGCGCCCCCGCCCGACGCGTTGCCAGCCTCGGCGCGTGCGGGCTGTCCGGCGCGGGCAGGGACAGCAATTCGGCCACGACGGCGAGAAAACCGCCCTCCACGCTCCACACCACGTCGGACGGCACCGGCTCCAGGGAGGCGCGCATGCGCGCGGCCAGGCAGTCGTCCGGGCCGCTGATGTGGAGGTAGTCGGTGTGCGTTCCGCGTCGCCGTTCCCCGAACAGGGTCCGGGGAACGTAGTGATCCCCCGGCGCCAACCGGAACGCGAATCCTTGTCGCATCAAGGTGTTCAGCGCGGCGTCAACCTGTGCTGTCATGCCCGTCCCCGATCCCCATGCCGGCGGCGACGAACCCGGAGTCGCCCCCCTCGGTACCGAACCCCCACCACGTCCCGAACCCGCTGGTTCCGAGTGACGAGCCACCCCGCGATCAGCAGTTCGGCGAGAACCGCTCCACGAAGCACAGCCCACACGGCTTCGTAGCCCGACATCCGCCACCTCCGCACCAGTAAGTGGATGCCGGCGGCCGGTCCCCCGAGGAGGAAGCTCCGCCCGTGCGCGGACGAGGACCGACCACCAGCCGACCCACGTCCAGGCCTCCTACGTGCTCTGGAAGTGGGTCCCACGACGCGAGTTCGCGTCACCAGCACTGAACAACGTGAGGACGGATGTGAGCACGTGAGTGAGTAGCGGAATCACAAATGACTCCCGCCCCGGCGAACGCTTGGCACCACGCATGACCACCAGCCTGCTGCGCTGAGCGCGACTTCCCTCAGGGCGGGCATACGGAGCCCTGCTCTGACACTGTTCCTGCCGTCGTCCTCGCTGCTCACGTGGAGAGTTGGCGCATGGAGACATCGCCCGGATCCGATGCGACTGGATGATCTTGGGCGTTCGCTGGTCGTGACTCTCGCCGCTCCCGAGTACTCGGAGGGGACTTCCTACCCTGATCCTTGGCCTCGACGAAACCCGGCCCGCGAGGATGCGAGGGGAGCGGGACCCGTGACATCCTCCGCATTCGTTCCGGCACACCCCACGGTCCGGTCTGGCAGCCCGAAGGTGCCGCGGTGACAGCTTCGAGCCGCGAATCGGAGATCCTCCGTGGGAGAACACCCCACTCCGGCAGTCACCCGGCGGCGGGGCAGTGCTTCGACACGCCCCCGCGAACCCGGGTGGCCGGGCGACGCCACCCTTCCCCGACTGACGCTCACAAGGCCGATTCGGGCCCGGGACCGTCGGCGGTCGCCCTCCGCTCTTGTGCGGGTACCCAACGCGACCTTTACTTGCCCTACGCCGACGGCCGACGTGCTCCCGCTCCGCGCGGGGCGGGAGCACCACCAGCGGCCGCACCGAGAGCGAGGAGGACGGATGCCGACCGTGCGCCGAACCTTGGCCGCCATCACGGGAACCCTCATGCTGGGCACCTTCGGGGTACTGCCCACCGCGACGGCGGCGCCACCGCCGTCCACGGCGGACACCGCCCGGGACGCGCCTCGGCAGGAGCCGGCCGAGCGGTGCAGCACGCGTCCCCAGGACAACCCGGTCGACGCGTTCACCGACTACGAGGAGCTGCTGGTCGAACTCGACCGGATCGAGGCGGAGAGCCGGGGACGCGTCCAGGTCGACCAGATCGGCACCTCCAACCGTGGTCGTCTCATCCAGGCCGCGCGGGTCGGTGACGGTGACACGGTGGTGCTGCTGACCAGCGAGATCCACGGGAACGAGAAGACGGGCACCGACGCGATCCTGTGGCTGTTGGACCACCTGGGCCGGTCCAACTCCCGCTTCGCCCAGGAGGTCCGCTCGGAGCTCACGGTGGTCGCCGTGCCGAAGATGAACCCGGACGCGGCGGAGCTGAACCGGCGGGGCAACGACATGACCTGGGACGAGGTCGTGGACCTGCACCCGCAGCTGGCCGGGGCCGAGCCGGCGTGGAACTACATCACCAACGTCCGGCAGGGCCACGACTACGGGCCGCGTCCCGGGTTCGACATCAACCGGGACTACAACCCGGACCTGTCCTACGTGCCCGACGCCGCCGACCTCCCCGGGAACTCGGCGCGGCCCGGCTGGTTCCTGAGCCCGGAGACGCAGGCGGTGCGGGACCTCTACGTGGACCTCACGGAGGAGTTCGGCACGGTCGACACCTACGTGGACATCCACCACCAGGGCCCCTGCTACGTCATGCCGGGCACCGACGACTACGTGACGTTGAGCCTGTCGGGCAAGTTCGTCGCTGACCCGAACACCGAGGAGGGCGCCCGGTACGCCGAGTACGCCGACCGGTACGACCTCGACTACGCCAAGCAGCTGAACGTGGCCGCCTACGACGCGTTGCGGGACGCCTCGGCGCACCGGCCGGAGTTCGCCCACGTCTCCCTCTACCCCCAGGACGTGGACCTGCCTGGTACGGGTCTGGGTTCGTTCGCCCTCAACGGCAGCGGATCGGTGTTGTTCGAGGTGCGGGGGCAGAGCCAGGACCTCGGCGAGCGGCACCGCGTGATGCTCACGCAGGCGGTGTACGTCGGGGTGGAGGGCATCCTGCGGGGCGTGGCCAGCGGCCAGGTGCGGGATCTGGACCCGGCCGACTACGACGCGATCCCGCCCCGGGGTCCGGTGGTGACCACGGACCAGTCGCGCACGCTGGCGGACCCGCTGCTCGACGTGTTGGAGCGGTGATCGGGACGCGACGGGTGGGTTGACCGCTCGCGAGGGGAGCCCCTGACCGCTGGGTCGGGGGCTCCCGGTCGTCGTGGCGTACGGGCGACGCCGCCGGCCCCTCGGGTCGGTGTCGGGGGTGCCCTGGCTCGCTGGGTGCGGCGGGTCAGGAGGTGGGATCGGGGTTCTGGTGGTGTTCGCCGGTGACGGGGTCCTGCCGCAGGCCGAGCCGGAGGTGTTCGATGTGGTAGACGGCCTCGTCGAGGAGCATGGCGACGTGGCTGTCGTAGAGGCTGTAGACGATGCTGCGGCCGTGGCGTGTGCCGGTGACGAGCCCGAGGTTGCGCAGTAGCCGGAGTTGGTGGGAGACCGCCGAGGTCTCCATGCCGACGGCCTCGGCGAGTTCGGCCACCGGGCAGGGGCTCTCCCGCAGCCGGGTGAGGATGAGCAGCCGGCTCGGGGTGGCCAGCGCCTGGAGGGTGGTGGCCACCGTCGCCGCGTCCTCGGGGGTGAGCCGGGCGGGCGGGGGGTGGTCGGGTCGGCGGTGGCCCATGACGAGATCCTAGAGCACCACATACTTGAAGAACTGTTCATATGTTCTAGTGTTGGTGATGGATGTCGGGAGGCCGTGATGGGGATGTCGTCGTTGTTCGCGAACCGGGACTACCGCCACCTGTTCGGCGCGCAGGTGACCGCGCTGCTCGGGACGGGGCTGGCCACGGTGGCGCTGGCCCTGTTGGCCTACGACCTCGCCGGCCCGCGCGCCGGCGCCGTCCTGGGCACGGCGCTGGCGATCAAGATGGTCGCCTATGTGACGGTGTCCTCGCTCGCCGGCGCCTACGCCGACCGGGTTCCTCGGCGCGCGATGCTGGTGGGGCTGGACCTGGTGCGGGCGGCGGTGGTGGTGGCGTTGCCGTTCGTCACCGAGGTCTGGCACGTGTACGTGCTGATCGCGGTGTTGCAGTCGGCGTCGGCGGCGTTCACGCCGACGTTCCAGTCGGCGTTGCCGGACATCCTGCCCGACGAGGGCGACTACACGCGGGCCTTGTCGGCCTCGCAGCTGGCGTCGAGCCTGGAGACGCTGCTGAGCCCGGTGGTGGCCGCGCTCGTGTTGACCGTCGTGGACTTCCCGTGGTTGTTCGCGGGCACCGCCGCCGGGTTCCTGGCCTCGGCGGCCCTGGTGGTCTCGGCGCGGGTTCCCCGGGCGCGGCCGAGTGGTCGGGTGCGGTTCGTCGAGCGGCTGGGGGCGGGGACGCGGATCTTCCTGGCGACGCCCCGACTGCGGGGGGTGTTGGGCCTGGATCTGGCGGTGGCCGGGGCGGGCGCGGTGGTCATGGTGAACACGGTCAACTACGCGCGGGACGAGTTGGGCCGGTCGGAGACGGAGGTGGCGGTTCTCCTGGCCGCCAACGGGGTGGGGACGATCCTGGTGGCGTTGGCGCTGCCCCGGGTGTTGGAGCGGGTCGCGGAGCGCGGGGTGATGCTGGCGGGCGCGGGGACGCTGTGCGCGGGTGTGGTCGGGGCTGTCGGTTTGTCGCTGGTGGACTCCGGTGCCTGGCGGTGGCCGGTGGCCCTGGGGGTGTGGGCGGTGCTCGGCGCGGGGGCTGGGCTGGTGTTGACGCCGGTGGGGCGGGTGTTGCGGCGGTCGTCGGGGCCCGGGGACCGGCCGGCGCTGTTCGCGGCGCAGTTCTCGCTGTCGCACGCCTGTTGGCTGCTGAGCTACCCGGTGGCGGGCTGGGTGGTCACCGCCGCCGGGTTCACCACGGGGTGGGTGCTGCTCGCCGCGCTCGCGGTCGCCGGAGCGGTGACCGCCGTGGTGGTGTGGCCGGAGGAACGACCGTCGGCCGTTCCGCCGGCGCCGATGCGGCGGAACGGTGGCGCGCGTCTCGGCGCCCCCGGGCGGTCGGGCGAGGACGCGGCCGGCTCCCCCACCGGGCGGTGAGGGACCCGGGCGCTGGAGGACGCCGTGCGGTCCCAGCTCCGCGTGCACGGCACGCCCCCGGCGCCCTAGCCCTGAAGGCCCACGACGAGCAGGCCGGCGAGGTTGATGAGGTTGTGCAGCACGATCGCCGGCAGGAGGCTGCCGGTCCGCTCCCGCACCCAGACGAAGAAGATCCCGGCGACCAGGGTGCTGAGCACGTATCCGAGTTGGACGGTGAGGCCGTCGACCGGGTCCACGACGAGGCCGTGCCCGAGGGCGAACAGCAGGCTGGTGATGAGCATGGCCCAGGTGGCGCTGATGCCGGCGATCCGGCGGCGGGCGGGCAACGCCTGGAGCACCAGGGAGAACAGGATCCCCCGGAAGAGGAACTCCTCCCACAGGCCGGGCATGACGGCGCTGTTGACGAAGGCCTCGGCGGTGGGTTCCGCGGACGGACCCATCCCGCCGACGGCGTACTGCACCACCAGGGCGCCGAGCGCGCCCCCCGCGACCAGGGTCCACGACCCGGGTTTGGGCCGGGTCAGGCCCACCCCCTCCGGGGTGAGGCGGGGCCAGGCCAGGAGGAGACCGGCGGCGAAGGCCAGGGCCAGCAGTTGGCCCTGCCAATTGCGGTCGAGGGACTCGAAGGGGCCGACGCGGGGCAGTGTCGTGAGGACGAGCACCGCGCCGTGCGCGCCGGCGACCGCCAGCAGGAGCCGTGCCGGGCTCGCGGGGTCCCGGTGGTCCTCGGGGCGGTCGGCCACCGGGGCGGGGGCACCGGCGGGGACGACGGCCGCCCGCCGGAGGGTGAGCCAGACGCCGGGGCCGCAGAGCAGGGCCACGACGAGCAGGTGCAGTGCCCAGGTGAGCAGGGCGGCGGTCAGGGTGGTCAACGGGGGTCCTCGGTTCGGTGGGGCGCCGGGGCGGGCGCGGTCGCGCGACGGAAGGTCTCGGCGAGTTCGGTGGCGTAGTGGGCCGGGTCGATGTCGGGTTCGCGGGCGAGGACGGCGGGGACGGCTTCGAGCGCGGCGAGCAGGGTGGCGGCCATCAGCGTCGGGGTGAAGGCCCCGTACTCGCCGGCGGCCTGGCCGTCGGCCAGTAGCCGCTCGAGGTCGGCGCGGCCCTGGTCGGGCCCGGCGTCGGCGGGTGCCATGCCGGCGGCCCGCAGCTCGGCGAGCGCGGTGAGGTCGCGGAGGTGGCCGGCGGCGTAGTGGACGTTGTGGGTGATCAGCGCGGCCAGGGCCTCGGGGTAGGAGGCAGGGTTGGGCGTGGCGTCGCGGAGGCCGCGCCGCAGGTCGTCCACGACGCTGCTGGCCGCCTCGCGCATGAGGTCCGCGCGGTCGGCGAAGTGGTAGGAGATCAGCGAGGGGCTGATCGAGGCCCGGCGGGCGATGCGCGCGTAGGAGGCGCGGCCGTACCCGACCTCGCTGATGGTGTCGACGGCGGCGCGCACGATCTGTTCGCGGCGGGCCCGTTCGATGAACGACCTGCCCTGTTCGCTCGTCCCGTTTTTTGAATGCGCCACCAGTTTATTGTTCACCTGTTCAGGGCGTGGGGTCAAGGCACGTCGCCCGCCCACGGCCACCGGTCCCCGCCTCGCCCTCGGCCGGCGGCCCGACGTCCCCCGGGCCGGGGAGCACGCCGGGCCGGGTCACCTTCCTGACAGCGCCCAGGTCCGGTTGCTGACCGTCGACGCCCTGTTCCCGGGTCGTTCGGCGCGCGAAGCTTGTCCCTGTCACCGAGAGCGGAGACGGCCCCACCGGAAGAGGACGGGACCGCCGCGACGGGCCGGAACGCGAACCGGCGAGGTGACGGACCACCACGACGCGAAGGGAGGAGGGCGACATGCCAGCGGATCTGTCATTCACGTTCGCGAACGACGATTTCTACGAGCCGCTTGCCGAGGCCCCGCCCGGCACCCGCTACACGCCCACTCGGATGCCCCCCGGCTGGGACCGTGCCGACCAGGACGTGTGGACCCACTGGAGTCCGCCGCAGGCGCCGCCCCCGCCCGACCACGGTTGGAAGGTGCACGTCTCCAGCACCCCGGGCAACGCCCGGGCCGTCCTGGACGTCGTCGCTGCCGCCTGCGTGGACCTGGGTATCCCCTTCAAACACCTGGCCGGCCGCACCTACTTCCTGCTCCTGCACGGCAAGCACGCCTCCCGGCCGCAGAGCGGCAAGTTCTGCGCCCTCTACCCGGCCGACCCCCGCCAGGCCCACGAGGTCCTGCGTCGCCTGGAACACGACCTCGCCGGGGTGCCCGGCCCCTACGTGCTCACCGACCGCAGGTTCGGCTCCTCCCGGTGCGTCTCCTACCGCTACGGCGCCTTCCGCTCCCGCTACCGGCTGGAGGCCGACGGCACCCGCACCCCGGTGATGGCCGCCGCCGACGGGGACGAGATCCCCGACGACCGCCGCCCCGAGTTCCACCTCCCCGCCGGCGTCGCGGACCCCTTCGTCGAGGCCGAACCCGACCTGTCCGACGGTCCGGTCGCCTTCCACGGCTACACCTTCGACGCCGTGCTCCAGCACAGCAACGCCGGCGGCGCCTACCGGGCCACCGACGCCACCGGCCGGCAGGTCTTCCTCAAGGAGGCCCGGTCCCACGTCGCCCACTCCGGCCGCGACGTCGACGCCCACGCCCGGCTCACCGCCGAGTACCTGGTGCTGCGGGCCCTGCACGCCGGGGCACCCGGACTGGCACCGGAACCCGTGGAACGGTTCGACCACTGGGAGCACGCCTACCTGGCGACCGAACTGGTCCCCGGCCGGCCCCTGAGCAGGTGGCTGATGGCGAACAACCCCGCCATCCGCGTCGACCAGCCCGCCGAGGCCTTCACCGACTACTACCGCAGGTGCGGGTTGATCCTGGACCAGTTGCGCGACCAGCTCGACCGCCTCCACGAACTCGGCTACGTGTTCGTCGACGTCAGCCCGCGCAACGTGCTGGTCGACGACGAGGACCGCGTCCGGCTGGTCGACTTCGAGTCGACGCAGCGCCGGGACGCCACCATCCAGCCCCTGGCCACCCCCGGATTCGTCCCGCCGGAAGCCCTGAGCCCCGACGGCCGGGCCACGCTCGACCCGGTGCGCTACGACGACTACGGGTTGGCCGCGATCGCGCGGATGATGCTGGTCCCGACCATCCAGGTCGCCGAACGCAGCCCCTCGGCCGTGGACCACGTGACGGCCGCGCTGGAGGAACGCGCCCCGCTGCCGGCGACCCTCTGGGCGCGGGCGGACCGGTTCCGGGGCGTGCCCGCTCCGGGGCCGGCGCTGCCCTCCCCCGAGGCGGTGGCCGCCGAGCCCCACGAGTGGCTGAGCTGGCTACGGGACCACACCGCCAGCGCACTGCTCGCCCTCGCCGAACCCGACCACCCGCGCCGGGTCTTCCCGACCATCCCCGACGGGCACCGGAGCAACACCCGGTGCGTGGCCTACGGCAGCGCCGGCGTCCTGCACGCCCTGCGGATGGCCGGACACCCGCCGGCGCCGGCGCTGGTCACCCGACTTCGCGACGAGTCGCTGGCCGGGTGGCGCGACATCCCCCCTGGCCTGTTGTTCGGCAGCGCCGGCATCGCCTGGGTGCTCGCCCAGGAGGGCGAGTGGGATGCCGCCGAACGCCTCCTCCGCCACGCCGGCCGGCACCCGCTGGTGACCCGCTCGGCCACCCTGGGCGGCGGATCCGCCGGCCTGGCACTGGCCGAACTGTCCCTGTACTGCCGCACGGGCGAGGAGTCGGCCCTGGACCGCGCCCGAGCCCTGCTGGAGACGCTGCCCACCGGCGAGGGCCTGACGCCCCTACTGGGCGGCGACGACCGCTCCGGACTGGCCCAGGGCCGGCCCGGCGTGGCGTTGGCCCTGTACTACCTGGGTCGGCTGACCGGGGACGACGCGCCCCTGGAACGCGGGCTCGACCTGCTCCGCGCCGAACTCGTCCACGCCCAGCCGTGGGAGACCGGGGCGCTCGGGTTCCGGGTCTCGGCCAGGGACCGGCGCACCATGCCCTACCTGTACGCGGGCAGCGCCGGCTACGTCCACGTGCTCGCCCGGTACCTCGCCTGGCGGCCGGACCCGCACCTGGCGGACGTGCTCGACCGGTGCGTGCGGGGCCTGCGCGTGCGGTTCACCATCGGCGGCGGGCTGTTCACCGGCCAGGCGGGGATGGGCTTCGTGCTCGGTGAGACGGCACGACTGCTGGGGGCCCCGGCGTCCACCGAGGACGCCGTTGCCTCCGGGCGGGCCCTGTTCCACCACGCCGTCCCCCACGCCACGGGCGTGCGGTGGCCCGGCCTGCACGGCAACCGGTTGAGCGCCGAGCTGTGGAGCGGCGCGGCCGGTGTCCTGCTCGCCCTGCACCAGCTGGTCGACCCGGCGCCCGACCGCCTGTTCACCCTCGACCTGCCGGTGGCCGATCGGACCGGCCAGCCCGCCACGACCCGAACCGGGACGGCGCCGGCCCCGGTCTGACCGGCCCTGTCGGCCGTCGGACTCCGCGCCGCCCCGCCACCACCGACTTCCCTCCCACGACCGGTGGGAGGGGTGGAAGAAGAAGGAGAACCACCATGAACGACGCCCTGCGCCTCCAGGTCCAGCCCGACGCCGAGAACGACGTCGAGGACGACGCCCCCATCAGCACCACCAGCCTCGCCATCTGCGACATCGGGGAACAGATCTCCTGACCCCGAACCGGAACCGCGTCCGACCCCGGTACCACGTCCGACCCCGGTACCACGTCCGGACCCGCAACCGGCTCCAGACCGGGGAACGCGCAGCGCACCACCACTGATCCCGCGAACCCCAGCACCACGCCGCACCACACACACCACACACGAAGGAGAACCACCATGAACGACGCCCTCCGTCTCCAGGTCCAGCCCGACGCCGAGAACGACGTCGAGGACGACGCCCCCATCAGCACCACCAGCCTCGCCATCTGCGACATCAAGGAGATCTCCTGACCGGAACCGGTTCCGGTCAGCGCCGCCACCGCATGGCCCCGTGGTGGCGGCGCCCCGGCCCCGCCGGGGACGACCACGTCCGCCGGTCCCCCACGAACCAGCCGCCCGCGACGCGGGAGGCGAGATCCGCTGGCCGGTCGGGCACGGCGGCCCGGGCCGCCGTGCCTGGCGGCGGATCCGACCCGGGGTGCCGGGCCCAGCGCCGAGAGGCGGCCACGAACACCCGCCCCCGGCCCACCCCTCCCGTTCCCCTTCCCGTCCTTCCCCTTCCCGCGAGGAGTTCCCGCCATGAGCGAAGCGCTCGCCCTGGCCGGCATGGAGTTCGGCGACGACATCGACGACGACGCCCCGATCAGCGTGCTGTCGGTGTCCTACTGCGACGACGCCTTCTTCGGCTGATCCCCGGCCGGACCCGACCCCAGGAGCCGCCATGACCACGTCCCGTCCGGGCGTCCCGTCGCGGCCACGCCGCGACCACCTCCCGCAGCGGCGTGCCGCCGACATTCGCGGCCGCGACCACCGCCGGGTCCCCGCCGGGGCCGGCCCCCGCGATGTGGCAGCCGGGCGAGCGGTCCGCCCCAGCCCGCCGCGTCACTGCCGGTGGCGGCCCTCCCCGTGCCCCACGGCCTCCCGGTTCGGCGACGCGCCCCCCACGACCGGATGCCGCTCCACCCGGCGCAGCGGCCCGCGCTGTCCCCGCACCGCGCGGGGGTGCCGGCGATGACGGCCCGCACCGTCGCCGACCGCGACTTCCGGTTGTTCCTGGTGGGTCAACTCGCCTCGGTGTTCGGCGGCACCCTGACCACGACCGCGATCTCGGTGATCGCGGTGACCGGCCTCGGCGCCGGCCCTCGGGACGTCTCCCTGGTGGTGGCCGCCGGCATGCTGCCGGCGCTGCTGTTCGGACCGGTCTGCGGTGTCCTGCTCGACCGGGTCCGGCGCCCCAGGAGGGCGTTGATCGTCGCCGACCTGGGCGCGGCGGCGATGGTGGGGGCCTGCGCGGTCGCCGGTCTGACCGGGACGCTGAACCTCGGCTGGCTGGTGGCGCTCAACGTGGTGCTCGGCGTGGTCCACCTGACGGTGAACGGGCTCTACTTCTCCCATCTGCACTCGCTCGGGGTGTCGGACGTCGGTCGGGCCCGGGGCCGCCTCCAGTCCTCCGAGATGCTGGCCAGCTCCGTGGCGGGTTCCCTCGCCGGCCCGGTGGCCGCCGGGCTCGGGGCGGCGGTGCTGTTCGTCGGGGACGCCCTCGCCTACCTGTTCAGCGCCTACTGCCTGGTCCGGTTGCGTTCCCCCGACCACCGACCACCGTCCGGCCAGGCCAGGAAGAAGTTGACGGAGGAACTGGCGGACGGGCTGCGGGCGCTGCGGGGCAACCGGCTGCTGCTCGGCTACGCGGGGTTCCTCGTGCTCAGCGGGGTCGCCGCCAGCGGCATCGCCACCCAACGGGCGGTGTTCCTGCTGGACACGGTCGCGCTGCCGGTCGCCCTGTACACGCTGCCCACCGTGCTCGCCACCCTCCTGGGCGCCGGTGGCGCACTGCTCGCCCCCCGGCTGCTCGCCCGGGGGCACACCCCGCGCCGGCTCCTGCTGGTGGGACTGTCCGCCGCGGCGGTCGCCGGCGCGGTGCTGCCGCTGGCCGGTGGCCCGCTGGGGTGGGTCGTGACGGTGTCGGCGTTGAGCATCGCGCTCCCCCTGTTCTTCGGGGGGCTCGCGAACATCGCGCTGGTGACGGTGATCGCCGACGACGTGGGGGACTCCTACTTCGCCAGGATCACCACCCTGCTCGGCTCGGTGGGGACGCTGGCGAACACGGCTGGCGCGCTGCTGGGAGGGGTGTTGGGGGAGGCGCTGGGCACCCGGGGCGGGATCTGGACGTGCGTCGGGGTGAACCTGGTGGCCGTCGCGGTGCTGTTGGCGGTGGCCGGCCGGCGCCCCGCCCGCTCCGCCACCGACCCGGTCGCGGCGGACGCCGACCACGCGCGGGCGGCCCCCGGACCCTCCCGGGAGGACACCACCGCCCCGCCCGGCGTCGGGCCCGACGTCGAGGCGCCCCGGTCGGACGCGGCGCAGCCACCGCCACGGACCCTCACGGGAGGGAGGACACGATGAGCCCGGTCTACCCCGAGTGCCCCCGGACCGAGCGGATCGAGCTGGTGCACGGCCTGCGGGTCGACGATCCCTACCGGTGGTTGGAGGACCCGCTGTGCCCCGCGGCCCGCGACTGGGTCGCCGCCCAACAGGCGCTCGCCGAGGTCCACCTCAACGGCCTGCCCGGCCAGTCCGGTATCCGGCGGCTGCTGCGCGGCCTGGTCACCGGGCCGACGGCGTCCCCGGTGAAACCGGCCGGGGCCCGCCGGTTCCGGGTGGGTCGGTCCTCCGCGTTGCGGCGGTGGACCCTCCAGGTCGCCGACGAACCGGACGCGCCGTGGCGGGCGGTGGTGGACACCGCCCAGTTGGGCGGGGACGGGGTGACGGTGCGGCGTTGGCAGCCCTCCCCCGCCGGCCGCTACCTGGCCGTGCAGACCACGGTGGACGGCGCCGAGGACATCACCCCGCTGAACGTGGTCGACGTGGCGGCGCGGCGGGTGGTGGAGACCTCGCCGTTGACCCGCTACTCCTCGGTGTGCTGGCTGGCCGACGAACGGTCCTACTACTACGCCCGCCGACACCTGGACCGCCCGGGCAGCGGGGTCTACCTGCACCGGGTCGGGCACCCGTGGATCACCGACCAGCTGGTGACCGGCGACGACGAGCCCGTCACCCGCTACCACCTGGCCCTGTGGCACGACCGGTGGCTGGTGGTGTGCCGCCGGCACGGCACCAGCCGGGACACCACCCTGCTGGTCGCCGACCGGCACGCCGACGGCGAGGTCCGGGGGCTGGAGCTCACCGGCACCTCGGTGGGCGGGGTCCTGGTCGACCACGGAGGACGGCTGTTCGCGGTGACCACCGAGGGCGCGCGTTTCGGCCGGCTCGTCGCGGCCGACCCCGACGCGGACGGCGCCTGGCGGTCCTGGCGCACCGTGCTGCCCGAGCAGCCACCGTCCGTGCTGACCTCGGTGAGCCTGGCCGGTGTCGAGGGCGCCGAACGCCTGGTGGCGTCGCGCACCCTCGACGGCTACAGCTCGCTGACCGTGCACGACGCCACCGACGGCCGGCTGTTGACCGACGTGCGGTTGCCCGGACCGGGCACCGTGTCGGCGGTCAACCCCACCGACCACCCGTTCGTCCTCGCCGTCAGCTACACCGACTGGGTGACACCGTTGTCGGTGTGGCGGGTCGACGTCCGCACCGGGGACATGACGCCGACCGAGGCGGTGACCCGCCGCGACGAGGTGGAGGTGCTGCGCACCAGCTACCCCTCCGACGACGGCACCGAGGTGCCGATGACGATCCTGGCGCTGCGCCAGCGCGGCGGCCGTCGGCCACGGCCGACCGTGCTCACCTGCTACGGGGGCTTCGGGATCACCTTCCGCCCCGGGTTCCAACCCGACGCGCTCACCTGGGTGCTGGCCGGCGGGGTGATGGCCATCGCCGGGGTGCGTGGCGGCGGGGAACGCGGCCGCCAGTGGCACCTGGACGGCGCCGGACCGCACAAACCCAACGCGGTGCGCGACCTGCACGCGGCCGGCGACCACCTGGTGCGCCGCCGGTGGACGCGGCGGCCGCAGCTGGCGCTGCTGGGCGGCAGCAACGGCGGGCTGGTGGTCACCGCGGCGACCGTGCAACGGCCCAAGGCCTACGCGGCGGTGTCCAGCGCCGGCGCCCCCCTGGACATGATCCGCTACGAACGGTGGGGGCTGGGCCGCGCGTGGCGCGCGGAGTACGGGGACGTCAGGGACCTCGCCGCGTTGGCGACCCTGCTCAGCTACTCGCCGTACCACAACGTGCGTCCCCAGCGCGGCAGGTTGCCGGCGATGCTGTTCACCACCGGGGAGAACGACACCCGGGTGGACCCGGCGCACTCGCGGAAGATGGTGGCCGCGCTGCAACACCGCACGAGCGGCGGGCCCGTGCTGCTGCGGGTCACCCCCGGCACCGGGCACGTCGGCGGGGGCCGCGAGTCGGAGGCCCTGGCCACGGCGATGCTGGCGTTCCTGGCCTGGCACACCGGGCTGAGGTTCGACGACGACGGCTGACCGGGCCGGCACGCGTCCGCGACGGCGCGCGCCAACCGGACCGGGCACTCCCGGGCCGGCGAGGACGGGCGAGACGGGGGCGAGGACCGTGGGCGGGACCGGGTGGGAGCACCGGCGGCGCGGCGGGGGCTCGGGCCGGGGATTCCCCGAGCGGCCGTGTCGGCCCGACACCGGGCCCGTCCGGGCCCGCTGGGCCGGCGGATCGGCGGTCCCGAGTCCCCGGGCGGCGGGCGGGCCGACGTGCGTCGCCGGCGGCGGCCGCCGAGGTCCCCTCGCGGCCCCACCGCGCGGCGGTCACCCCGACCGGGGCGGTCGTCCGACCATGACCTCGGGACGACCGCGGCCAACGCCGCGCCGGAGGCCGCCTGGCCCGGGCGGGCACCACCACCCCACGGCTCCGGAATCCCCCGGCGGTGGAGGGCGGGCCGGGGCGACGTCGAACGCCGCGACCGCCGGAGCATCCCCGGCCGCCGGAGCATCCCCGGCCGACGGGCCATCCCCGGCCGGCGGGGCCCGACCGGGCACCGGGCCGGCCGGGACCGCCACCGAGGGGGCCGGGCGGCGTGGGGCTCCCCCGCCCCGACCGTCGCCGCGTTGGGCCGGGCACCGCCCGCCGGTCCCCGGTCCGGCCCGCTCCCACCCGTTGGCCCGCCGCCCGCGGCGCGGTGGCCCGCCGGACGCCTCAGCGGTGCTCGGCGGCCAGCTCCACCAGTCCCGCCCGGTCGGCCCGGCCCGTCTTGGTGATCAGGCTGGCCACGTGCTTCTCCACGGTGCGCGGCGAGATGTGCAGGCGGGTCGCGATGGCCTTGTTGCCCAGTCGGTGCACGAGCAGTTCCAGCACCTCGAACTCGCGGGAGGTGACACCGAGTTCCCGCAGTCCCACCGGGACCCGGTCGGTGCCGGCCCTGCGTTGCCGCACCGGCGCTCCCACCTGCCGCAGCAGCGCCCGGCAGGCGCTCGCCGGGGCGGCCACGCCCCGCTGGTGGAAGTACTCCTCGGCCTGCCGCAACCAGCCCGCCGGCTCACCCCACCCACCCCCGTGGGCGGCCTCGGCGACCAGCCGCAACCCCAGCGCCCGGCCGAGGGGGTAGGGCTCCGCCGCGTCCAGGGCGCGGCGGGCGGCGTCCTCGGCCCGGCCCGCGTCCCCGTCCCGCCCGTGCAGCACCGCCGTCGCCAACAGCACGAACTGCCGGTTCCACCGCATCCCGCCCGCCGGGGCGGCGGTCACCTCGGCGTGCTCGGCCCAGCCGGCGTCCCCGGCCACCACCCGCAGCAGCAGGTGCAGGCCGTGCCGCCCGGCGAGGAAGAAGGTGGTGGGGTTCTCCGCCTGCGCCGCGAGGACGGCGGCGAACTCGGCGCCGGCCGCCGCGTGGTCCTCCTCCAGCAGCGCGCACACCGCCCTGGCCAGTCCCAGGGCCAGCGGCTGCTCCTGCGAACCGGGGCCGCCGTGCCGGGCGAACTCCGCCAGTTCGCGGTCCATGCCCGGCCGGTCGGCCCGGTGCGCGGCCAGGACAGCCCTGGCCATGAGCACGTAACGGACGACCGCCGTCAGGTGCAGCCGGGTGGCGTCGGCGAGCACCGCGTCCAACCGGTGCGCCGCGACCTCGTGGTCGCCCCGCAGGACGGTGTCCAGGGCGAGGATCGCGTCCACGTTCACCGCCAGCGGCAACGCGCCCACCCGCAGCGCCTCCACCCGGGCGTGGGCCAGGACGCTGGTGTCCCCCTCGGCGAGCCAGGCGTTCCCGGCCAGGCCCATCAACGCGTAGATCCGCCAGATCGGCAGCCGGTGCTCCTCGGCCACCCGGCGGGCGCGGTCGAAGTGCCGCCACGCCTCGTCCAGGTCCCGTTCCCTGGCGACGGTGCCGATGGTGCGCCACGCCTGGCAGGCGATGACCGGCAGCGGAACCCGGTCGGTGGCCGCCACCGCCCGCCGGGCCAGCTCCTCGGCCTCCCGGGTCCGGTGCCGTCCGGGCGCGTTCAACGCCAGCGACGCGGCCACCGCGTCAACGGGGGCGGTGTGCTCGGGGGCCGCGTGCTCACCCAGGAGCCGGCGGGCCTCCCGCACCTGGGCGATCCCGTCCTCCCAGCGGCCGGCGATCTGGGTGACCCAGGCGAGGCGGACGTGCAGGGCGGCGCGGCGGGTCCGGTCGGCGGCGGTGCCGTGGTCGTCGAGGGTCCCGGCGAGCTCGAAGGCCCGTTCCAGGTTCCCCGCCTCGGCCAGCGCGTAGAGCAGGGCCTCCACCACCTCCGCCCGGCTGGTGGGGTCCCCGTGGTCGGACAGCAGCCGTTCGGCCTGCTCCAGCAGGGTGATCGCGGACTGCGCGGCCCCGTCGGCCAGGGCACGCCGGCCGGCCTCCAGGTAGTGCCCCGCCGCCACCGAGGTCTCCCCGGCGGCACGGCGCAGCACCGCGGTGAGCTGGCACCACTCGCCCGGCAGGTCCGGGTGCAGGGCGGTGACCACGTCGGCCGCCCTGGCGCTGAGGGCGGCCCGGTCGGTCGGGGTCAGCCGGGCCAGCAACGCCTCCGCCGTCAACGGGTGTTGGAAGGCGTACCAGTCGGGGCCCCGGTCGTCGGAGGCGACGAGTTGCGCGGCCACCGCCGACTGGAGGTGGCCCAGCAGCGTGTGGTCATCCATCCCGGTGACGCGTTGCACGATGGACAGCGGGAACCGGCGGCCGAGGACGGCGGCGGCGGAGAGCAGCGCCTCCCCCTTGGGGCCGAGCCGGTCGGCGCGTTGGGTGATGCTGCGCACCAGGGTGTCCGGCACCTCGGTGCGCAGGGCCCGCACCAGCTGCCAGCCCCCGGCGCCCGGCACCAGCCGGCCCGCGCTGACCATGCCCCGCAGCAGTTCCTCGACGACCAGCGGATTGCCGGCGCTGTCCTCCCACAGCCGGTCGGTGACCTCGGTCGGCACCCGCTCCGGGTCGCTGTCCAGGCAGGACGCCGCGAACACCCGTACCTGCGCCGCGCCGAGCCGTTCCAGGTGCAACGCCCGGCCGGTGTCCCGGCGGGTGGCCGAGTCCGCCAGGTCCAGCGCCGCCCCGGGTTCGGAGCGGACGGTGGCCAGGAGCACGCCGGGCTGGAGGTCGAGGTTGTCGCACAGGTACTCCACGACCGCGAGGGTCTCCAGGTCGGCGTCGTGCAGGTCGTCGAGGACCAGCAGGCAACCCCGCTCACGTCCCACGACACCCATGAGCCGCAGCAGCGCCTCGGCCAACACCACGAACGAGGCGTCCCGTTGGGTGTCACCGTGATCCCAGTCGGGCACCAGCCGCCCCAGGACGGGCCGGTAGGGGCCGAGATCGGCTTCGATGGCGGACGCCCCGCCCCGCACGAGGGAGAGCAACGCCTCGGCCAACGGACGGAACGGAACCGAGGGCCCGAACGATCCCGCCCGGCCGCGCAGCACGACCATGCCGGCCTCGTAGGCGGTACCGACCGCCTCGGCGGCGATCCGGGACTTGCCGATCCCGGGTTCGCCGACGACGAAGAGCGCGGAGCCACGGCCCTTCCTGGCGTTGGCCAGGGCGGCACCGAGCTCCGCCAGCTCCGTGTCCCGTCCGATGAGGAGTGGCGCACGGATCCGCATACCGGGACTCTAACGACCCGGTACACGCAGCGACCGCTCGTTCACGGATTCGCAACGTCGTCGACCCGGCGACGCGGTAGGGCTCAGAGCTGCGTTCCCGGGGCGCTGACGGTGGTCAGCGGCGGCAACCCGGAGGTGACGATCGCGCTGAGGGTGAGACCGGCGAGGACGCTGACCCGCGCCCCGACCGACAGGCGGGCAGGCGTGCGGGCCTCGCCGATCGGGTGGTCGTCCACGTTGGCGTGGGCCGGCGCCACGGGCGGCGCGTCGTGGTCGGTGCCGGCGGGGGCGGTGGTGGGGCGGTGGTCGGCGGTCATGGCGTTCTCCTCGTGGTGTCGGCGGGTGCCTCGTCGGACGGGAGGTTCCCGGGAATCGGGGGGTGGTGGGTGTGGGTCGCGGGTGGTGCGGTGTCCGACTCCGGGGTGCTCCCTCCCGGGAACCGGACGTCGGGGTCGGGGCGCCGGTCAGGGACCGTCCCGCTGGGGCCGCCCCCGCGCCCGCCGCTCCACCACCTCCGGGGCGGGCCCCGGTGGGACACCGGTGGTGCCGGTACCCCACCTGGCGGTGGTCGGCGGCCGGGGTCCCGGGTGCAGGGCGAGCACGGAGGGCACCGCGTCGGGCAGGGCGAGCCGCAGCAGCCCGTACCCGATGCCGGCCAACCCGGTCAGCAACCCCGGGGTGGTCAGGCCGGACGGGGTGCCGCACCGAGGACCGGTCCGTTCCAGGGCGCCCAACACCCGGGCCTGTCCGCGTTCGGCGGCGCCCAGCAGGTCGGGGCGACGGCGGGTGAGGGCGGTCAACGCCTCCACCACGCCCAGTTCTCCGTGGCAGGGGGTCAGGTCGGCGCGGGCCTCCCGCACGGTCAGCGCCTCCAGCGCCGCGTCCGGCAGCGGGTCGGCCCCACCCGACGCCCCGGGCGGGCCGCTGCCCGCGCCCGCCCACGCCAGGGCCGGACCGGCGATACCGTGGCACCACGCGGAACCCCCGCGTGCCAGCAGCTCCCGGGTGGCCGCAGCCAGCAGCGCGGCACCGGAGGTCGTCAGCGACGGCCGCTCGGGCAGCACGGCGCCGGCCCGCAGCAGAGCCCACCCGACACCGGCCGTGCCGTGCGGGAACGACGGATCGCCGCCGCCCCCCGACGGCCCACCGCCCAGGCCCCCGTCCCCGGCGACGTGGCGGTGCAGCCGGTCCGCCAGCGGCGCGAGCACCTCGGCGGCCTCCGGGGATCCCGTCTCCTCGTGCACCGAGGCCAGCACCGCCACCGCCCCGGCCCAGCCGGTCGCCAGACCCACCCCGTGCTCGGGGGCCTCCCCCTCGGGCCGGGCCGAGGCGGTGCGGCCGAGCAGCGGCAGCGACCGGTCCAGCCAGGCGCGGGGCTCCGGGTCGTCGAGCAGGGTGGACAGCCGCGCCAGGGCGTAGCTGATGCCGGCGAGGCCCTGGAACGCCCCCACGCCCACGGTCGTCGCCAGGGCCGGTTCGGCGTGGAACGCCGCCAGCAGCGCCGGCAGCGGGCGCACCGCGCGACGGGCCAGCCCGGTGTACCGGGGTATCCCGGTGAGCGCGCCGAGCTGGGCGAGGAACACCGCGACCCCGCAGTACCCGTCACCCAGGCCGGCGCCCATCGGCAGCACCGCCCAGTAGCGGTCGTCCACCGGTTGCAGCCCGAGCCAGTTGGCCCGCCGCTCGTCGTGCTCGGCGGTGGCGACCAGTGAGTCGCCGATCGCGCATGCCGCGGTGAGCAGGCGGTCCACGTCGGGGACCACCAGGGCGGTGGCGCCGGCGGGGACGGCCCGCGCGTGGTGGGACACCGCCGGGGTCCGGGTGTCCAACGCGGCCCGGATCAACCACTCCTGGTCGCGCCGGTCCACCTCGTCGAGCGCGCGCACCTTGCCGAGGACGGCGTCCAGGCCGGCGACCGGCAGCCGGTCGGGCACCACCCGGCCGGAGCCGGTGTGGACGTCCCGGCTGTCGGGGGTGGTGGTGAACAGCGGAACATCGCCCCGCCACAGCTCCGCCACCTCGCAGGGCACCAGGTCCCGCAGTTCCGGGCTCTGGGACAGCACAGCGAAGGCCCGGTCCCGGTCGGCTCCGGAGCGCACCGCGTCCGGGTGGGTCGATTCGGCCAGCAACGTCGCGTAGACGCTGGTGTCGCGGAACACCACCCGCTGCTCGGTCCCGGCGCAGTCCCGCAACGGCCCGCCGTCGGCCAGCAGCTCGGCCCGGTGCGTGAGAACGGCCTCGTAGGTCGCGCGGAACCCGCCGACCAGACCGTCGACGTGGGCGGCCGGTTCGACGTCCGGCGCCCCGGGCAGACCCGGCCGGTTGCTGGCGGCCTCCACGGTGCCCGGGACGCGCTCCAACCGCATCGTGTCCCGCCCGGTGTCGACCCACCGCACCCCGTCGTCGGGGTGCCGCGCGCCCGAGTCGCCCCCCAGCCCCGACAGGTCCACCGCGCCCTCCGGCCCCAGCAGCATCCTCGGGAGCAGCGCGGTGCGGTGCACCGAGGCGAGCAGCGCCGTCAACGCCGGATCACCCCCGGTGGTGGTGCCGGGTGGGAACGCCGGGTGGAACAGGGTCTCCACGTCCACGACCACCGGGTGCTCGCCGTGCGCCACCAGGTTCTCGTAGTGGACGTCGGTGCCGTCCACCAGGTACAGCAGGGCCAGCAGGGCGCCCTGCCGGCGGTAGAAGCGGTCCACCCCGGTCAGCTCGGCGCACGGCAGGTGCTCGACGAACTCGGCCCACCCGTAGCCCCGGCCGGCCAGCTGCCGCACCGCCCGCAACCCCAGGTCCGGGACCCGGGCGTCCACCCAGTCGACCAGGCGGGTGAAGCGGAGGGACAGGTCGACGGGGCGCGGCTTGTGGACGATCCGCCGGCCGTCCGCGAAGTGGAGCACGGCCACGGTCCGCCCGCCCCGATGCCGGTCACCCATCCCCGGCGTGACCCGCACCAGCGGACCGGGATCGGTGCCCCCCAACAGGGTGGCGACGATCGCCGCCCGGTCCCGCAGGTAGCGGCCCACCAGTTCGGCCGCCGACTGGGCGTCCTGGGTGATGGTCTGGGCCAGCAGCCGGGCCAGCACCGGGTACCGCCGGACGAACCCGGTCAGGCCGGCCCTGGTCGCCGTGGCGGCGAGGAACCCGGCGAACCGGGACTCGGAGGTCGCTCCCGGCAAGGCGCCCCGGACGCGGTCGTGGTGCAGGTCCAGGACGAGGGCGCGGGCCGAGGTGCGGACCAGCCGGGAGCGGGTGGCCGCCAGCAGCCCGGCGCGAACGGTGTCGGCATCGACCAGCGCGGGGTGGGACGACGCGGGCAGTGCGGCGTTCAGGTGGTCGGCGGCCACCGCCAGGAACGGCTCCAGGGCGGGCGCCAGGCACAGCACGTCGCCCGGCGTGGTCGCGGCGCCGTCCCCCCGCGACGCCGCGACCTCCCCCCGAGCCCGGACCGCCCTGTCGGGAGTCCGGGACACCTCCGACCCGCCGGCACCCGGTGAGGCCCCGCCGACCGGAGTGGCCTCGTCGGACGACGCCGCCAGCACCCGTTCCACGACCTCCGCCCACTCGGGTCGCTCCCCGGGGACCTGGGCGACCGGTTCGGGGCCGCCGCCCTCCGGCGGCCGGGTCGCGGCACGCTCGGCGGCGGAGAGCGCACCGGCCCACCACCGCGAATCGAGCGGCTCCTCGGCCGGGCTGAGTGTCGGTGAGGCGGTCACGGGATCACCGTGCCACGCACCCACCACCACCGGCATGGGTGAGAACCCCCCATATTCCCGGCACACCCCCCGTTGTCCCGCCGGCAGGCGTGCCGGGACGGCGGGTTCGCGCGCGGCACCCGGGGCGGTGGGCGGGGGACACGGCCACACCCCCATGCGACGAACCGGGCGTTCGGGAGTGACCCCACCGACCGGAGACCACACCGGACCACGCCTGCCGCACCGCCACCCAGCGGACACCCACCCGCTCCCCCACCCGACCGCCCCGGGCTCGGAAATCCGGGTAGCCGCCACCCATGTGGGTGAGCACGGGCGGCCTCCACACTGAGCACGGCCCGCGACAGGAGGGAGAGGTCGTGACCGTCACCGCGCACCACCCCGACACCGCCCCGGAGCGGAGCGACTGATGGCCCTGCGGGATCTCGGTTTCACCGCCGAACAGGAACGCGTCTACCGCGCGCTGCTGGCCGATCCGGACAGCGACCTGGCCGGGCTCGCCCGCACCGGCACGCCGGGGACCGTCCGCGCCGCCCTGGCCGGCCTCGTCGAACTCGGCGTCGCCCGCTTCCGCGCCGACCGCCCCTCCGGGGTGGAACTGCCGCGCCCCTCGGTCGCCCTCGGCGACCTCATCGAACGCACCGAGGACGAACTCCTGCGCCGACACCGCCGGGTCGGCGACACCAGGAGCGAGGTGCCGGCACTGGCCGAACAACACGCCGGCACCACCGCCGGGCCACTCACCGGCCAGGGCGTGGAACGACTCACCGACGTCGACCAGGTACGGGAACGCCTCGCCGAACTGTCCTTCTTCACCAGGACCAGCGTCTACTCCGTGCACCCCTCGGCGCGCCCCAGCCCGGAGTCGGTGGCCGCCGCCCGCCCGCTGGACGTGCGCAGCCAGCGACGGGGCGTGGAGATGCGGGTCATCCACGAGGCCAGCGTCGTCACCGACCACCGCGTCCGCGACCACCTGCGGGAGGCCGCCGCCTCCGGGGCGCGGATCCGGCTGTCCGACCTGCCCGTCGAGCGGATGATCATCATGGACGAGGAGGTCGTGGTCGTCCCCTCCGATCCGAGCGACACCCGGCGGGGCGCGTTGGTGGTGCGGCAGGCCGGCCTGGTGCGCGGGTTCCTGCACCTGTTCCACCGCATCTGGGCGGAGGCCGCCGACCTCACGACCAGCGACGACCCGCCAGCCGACCTGACCGAGGAGGACCGCCAGCTCCTGGCGCTGCTGGCCGAGGGCCGCACCGACGAGACCGCCGCCCGCGCGGTGGGCGTGTCCGTCCGGCACCTGCGGCGCCGCATCGCCCGCCTGATGCACCGGCTCCAGGCGGCGAGCCGTTTCGAGGCCGGGGTGGCCGCCGCCCGCCGGGGCTGGCTGTGACCGTGGCCCGCCGGACGCCGCGCCGCCCGGGGATCCGCCCGGTCCGCCGCCGGTGCCGCTCGACGGGGCGGGGCACCGGTCACCGCGCCGCCGTCCCGGCGCTCACCCCGAGCCGGTGCCGCCGAACCCCAGCCGGTCCGGTGCGAACACCGACCACGACCACCACGAGAACGCAGGACGAAGGGATGACCAGCATGCCCGCGACCAGGACAACCCGGCCCAGGGCCGCCCGCGCGGGTGGGCCCGAAGGCGGCACCCGCCCGCACGGTGGGCGGCTGCTCCCGCCCGCCGACGGCGCCGCGCCGCCGGCTCCGGACCGGACCCAGCCGGCGCATGACCACGGCCCGTTGCCCCTCGGCGTCTTCGGCTGGGACTGAGGCACTTCGCGGCGGTCTCGGTGTCGGGTGGGCGCCGACGGCCCCGGCACACACGGCGCCCACTCCCGGGCCGCGCCCCGACCTCCCGCCGTTCCGGATCCGGAGTCCGGGCTCCGGGCTCCGGGCTCCGGGCTCCGGGCTCCGGCTTCGGGGCTCGGGGGAGGCGGGGACGAGGTGGCGCGTCGCCGTCAGTTCTCCGGTGGACGCACCGCACGGCGGAGGATCTTGCCCGTCAACCCCTTCGGCAGCTCCGGCACGAACCACAGATGACGGGGGT
Organism: Actinoalloteichus caeruleus; assembly: GCF_049311605.1. Lineage (NCBI taxonomy): Bacteria > Bacillati > Actinomycetota > Actinomycetes > Pseudonocardiales > Pseudonocardiaceae > Actinoalloteichus > Actinoalloteichus caeruleus. The sequence continues at coordinate 2,135,678 of NZ_CP186005.1, read as the reverse complement.
ACTTGTAGGTGGCGACGCGTTCCCGCAGGAACTCACGCAGCTCGTCCTCGGTCACCGTCGCCCCCGGCTTCCGGGCGACGGCCGCGCCGACCTCCTCACCCAGCTCCGGGTGCGGCACACCGACGACCGCGACCTCCAGCACGTCCGGGTGCTCGTAGCAGGCCTCCTCCACCTCGCGCGGGTACACGTTGTACCCGCCGCGCAGGATCAGGTCCTTCTTGCGGTCGACGATGTGGAAGAAGCCGTCCTCGTCCCGGCGCGCGAGGTCACCGGTGCGCAGCCACCCGTCGGGCATCGCCGCCTCGGTGGCCTCCGGGCGCCGCCAGTAACCCCGCATCACGTTGGGCCCCTGGATGACGATCTCCCCGACCTCCCCGTCGGGCAGCTCCACCCCGAGGTCGTCCACCACCCGCATCCGCACCCCCCGCACCGGGGTTCCGATGGACCCGGCCTTGCGGGGCCGATCGGGGTGGTTGAACGAGGCGACCGGGGAGGTCTCGCTCAGGCCGTAGCCCTCCAGGATCTGGCAGCCGAACGCGTCCTCGAAGGCGGAGAGCAGCTCCAACGGCATGGCCGCGCCGCCCGAGATGCAGGTGCGCAGACTGGACACGTCCACCCCACTCCGGTCCGGGTGGTTGAGCATCGCCCCGTACATGGTGGGCACGCCCTGGAACACCGTGACCCGGTCCCGTTCGACGACCTCCAACGCCCGCCCCGGGTCGAACCGGGGGATCAGCGTCAGGCTCGCGCCCGTCCGCACGGCCGCGAGCAGGCCACAGGTGAGCCCGAAGGAGTGAAACAGGGGAAGGCACCCCATGATCACGTCCTCCTCGGTGCACTCCAGGACGGTGGCGGCCGTCAGCTCCGCGTTGCCCCGCAGGTTGTCGTGGGTCAGTTCGGCGCCCTTGGGTTCCCCAGTGGTGCCCGAGGTGTAGAGGATCAGCGCGGTGGCCGTGGCGTCGATGGTGCCGGCCCGCTCCACGAGCTCCGCCACCTCCCCTTCTGGCGTGGGAGCCAGCAGGCCGGGAGTGTCGGCGAGTTCGGCCACGGTGAGGGCCGGCACCCCGACCTCACCGGCGGCGGGCGTCACCTGGTCCATCGCGGGCCCGTCCGACACCACCAGCGAGGCCTCCGCGTCGGACAGCCGGTAGCGGATCTCCCGGGACCGGAGCAGCGGCGCCATCGGCACCGCGACGCCCCCGGCGAGCAGCACGCCGAAGAACACCACGGGGAACGCCGGAACGTTCGGGAGCACGAGCCCCACCCGGTCGCCCGGCCGCACGTCCCGAGCCGCCAGGGACAAGGCCACGTCCGAGGCGCGGTGCAGGAGATCCCGGTAGGTCAGGACCTCCCCGTCGAGCCGCACGGCCGGCCGGTCCGGGTGTCGGGTCGCCGTCTCCGCCAGCATCGTCGCCAGGTTCGTCATCGGCTCGGCTCCTTCGCCTCGGACCGTCTCCTCCCAGCACGCTGACACTTCCGAGTGAGGGTTGGCAACCTGAACGGGCGCCGTGCCCGAGGGTTCGGACCAGCCGGGGCCGCGCCGCCGGCGCGGGGCCGGAGGTTCCCGGGCGCGGTCGGGCGGGCCGGGTCCGCCCGGCGGGGCTGGGTCGCGTTCGGCGGGGTTGGGTCGCGTTCGGCGGGGCTGGGTCGCCGGGCCAGGCGGGAAGCGTGGCCCTCACCCACGACGCCCTCGGTCAGGCGGACCACCACCGCACCCACCCTCCGTGGTGCTCAGCGGGTTCAGCCAGGACCACCCGGTCCGCCCGCGTCCACCTGCTCCCAGAACCGGGCCCGGAGCCGGAACCGCACGCTGTCGGCGAGGTCGTCGATCCCCAACGCGTCGGACATGTCCAACAGCAACGCCCGGTCGACCTCCTTCGGGATGGACGGCCGGCTCGCCGCCAGCTCCGACCCCCGCCCGGCGTCGTCACCGTCCCACCAGGCCCGCAGCACCTTGTTCACGACCTGGTCGATCCGCTCCGCCATCTCCTCGTCAGCCCACAACCCCGGTGCCACCGTGGTGTCGGCGTCCGTGCTGCTGGAACAGACGAGGCGCACGTCGCTGCGACCACCGTTCTGCGCACGCGCCGCCGGGGAGACCGGCCGGGCGGCGGGCACGGCGGCGGGCGGCCGGGCGGCGAACACGGCGGGCGACGGCACCGGGGGCCGACTCGCCGGAGCCTGCGGGACCGGCTTCGGCCGGGCGGACCGGGGGAGGATCGTGCTGTCGATCACCGCCGAGCTGATCAGGTCCAACCCGTCCGCCGCGCTCTGGAGGTGGCGACTGACACCGTGGGGCTTGTCGTCCCTGTTCGGCACGGCCAACACCGTGACCCGAACCCCGTGCGCCTGCGCCTCCTCGACGGCCTCGGTCAGGTCGTCGTCGCCGGAGACGAGGTAGATGGCGTCGACGGCGGCCTTGCGGGCGTGGGCCACCAGGTCGAGGCCGATCCGCAGGTCCACCCCCTTCTGCTCCCCGTCGAACCCGATGCGGCCCAGGCGGAGCTTGACGTGGGGCAGCAGCCCGATCTTCTCCTGCCGTGGGTCGGGCACCTTGTGACGGGCGGCGTCGTACCAGTGCACCCGCAACAGCGGGAGCCCGGAGTGCTTGGTGGCGTGCGCGATGAGCGCCTCCACCAGCCGTTCGTGATCAGCCTCGATGCTCCCCAGCAGGGACGTACCGGTGATGCGTGTCGCCGACGCCGCCAGCAGGTAACCGGCGTCGACGTACACCGCGCACTGTGACCGCACTACGGACCTCCCGTTCGCACCGGATGTTCCCCCCAGCATCCCCGAAGATGCGCAGAACCAGGCTCCACAGCGGACGGAACCTGGACGGTCGCGGGCGTAGTTGCCGCCGTCGCCCCGAGGTGCCATGCGCCGGCCTGGAACGGACGCCTACGACGCGACGCACCGGGCTATCGTGCCCGCCACCACGGGACGGAGCGGTCCGAAGAGCACGGCGACCGCATCCCCCGACGGTGCCCGAGCCGGGCGCGCCGAGGGGAGCACCCGCCTCCTCGGTGGCCAACGGATCACCTATTCGCGGGAACCGGCCCCGCACCGCTGATGGTTGGGACATGCTGGGCCACAGCAGGGCTGCCGTCACCGTGGAGCTTCGCCGCACGGTGGTCAGCCCTCGTGCCCAGTACCGGGTCGTCGGCCGGTCCGTCACCGTAGGCGGACAACGCGGCAGGCCGGTGGACAGCCAGCCAGACGAGTACGGGCACGATGGTTCCCCCTGGCCGAGCCGGCACGAGCGAACAGGAGATCGGATGGACTTCGTGGACACGCACCGTGGACAGGCACGGCTCTCCCTCGGTGACGCCGTCAACACGGGACTCCCCAACGAGGAGCGCCTGGAGCGGGCCCACGTGGGCATCGGCTACGCGATCCTGGCGCTGGCGGATGCGATCGATCCGGACCCCTGTGGACATCAGGGCGCCCACCGCTTCCGCTGCGCCCGCCCCTCCGGACACGCGGGATTCCACCGCACTCGGATCGAAGGTTCCGACCACGTCTGGTAGGCAGAGTCCCACCAGCCCTGGCTGACGGTTCGAGCGACAAAAGCTTGTACACGCAACCCAACAAAGGATCACATTCAACTATCCATCAGATGAACCGCTCTTTTGAGTGAATCAGAAAATTTGACATGAGAGCAATACGCACATAACGGCTGGTTACAGCACTACTAGCTGCAACCAACCGCCACACATGCTTCACGCCTGCCTGTACGGTGATGCCCATGTGGCCTTCACAGTGAAGACCACATGGGCTTCGTGAACCGAGCAGGCACCCACCACCTCGGTCCACCAGGCCCCACCCTTACGGGAGGAGGCTACTTCATGAGACAACAACACGAGGATAACAGCCATCCGTCTGAATGGCTGACGATGACCCAGCTCGCCATTGAACTGAACCAACGCTTCCGAACACTCGGGCTCCGATCGGCGTCGCAGCTCACCCTCCGTCACCGAATGTCCCTGGCCGGCATCTTGACAGAGGCCGGGCGGCCACGTACAGGGCGGGCCGACAAGGGGTACTTTTGGTACCACCCACCCACGCATAGGCTGTACACACGGCGCTTCGCCGTAGAACCCATAGGTCGCCAGCTACTGCGGTGGGAGACGGAACCTCCGACGCCGGCCGGTAGCTCTCCTCACGACCATTCGGTACGCCTGCTCCGCCCAAGGCAGTTGCCGCTGCCCTTCTCGGACAGCGAGGACGGCGACCGCCTAGCCGCCTGATCCGACCCGCTGCGAGAGTAGCTCCCGCACTTCCGTGCGGGAGCTACTCTCGCCTCCCGGCCGATCTCGCTCAAGCCGCTCCACCCCCACTCGCGCGGGGCATACATGAGCTTGCTTTCCCACGACGCCCACGTGGTCGGCTCACCCCCACTCGCGCGGGGCTTACTGATCGCCTGGCACCAGCGGAGACTACTCAAGCGGCTCACCCCCGCTCGCGCGGGGCTTTCGACGACCCCGAGGTCGCGCAGTGGATGCTTCGGAAACACGTCGCTGGTGGCGAGGATGAGGCCCGCCAGGTCCGACTCCGGCCCGCGTCCGGACACCACCCGTTCGCCGCTGCCCTCGGGTCCGCCCAGGATGATCCCGGTCGTCTGCCCGCCCTGCGATCGCTGTGGCAACTGGTCTCGGGCCCAGGCCACCCAGGCGGCGCCTGTCCCCGGGGCCGCTTCCCACGGGGTGTTCGACGGGTGCGGCAGCGGACGGCCCCGGGGTGGTTCGTCGGCCGGGGCGGGGTCGTGGGTGCCGTGCACCACCCCGTCAGCTGGGCCAGGGGCCTGGTCAGATCCCGAAGCCGCCCTGAAACGTGGCCATCAGCCGCACCAACTGCTCGCGCAACTGCTGCTGCTGGTTCGCGGCCATCGTGATCGACTGGCGGATCTGCTCCAGCTGCGCCAGGACCTCGGCGTGCCGGGCGGTGCCGTTGAACACCGCCAGGTGCCCGGCGACCTCGTCCATCCGGCCCTGTTCCTGACTGAGCCCGTAGGGCTCCAGCAGGGTGGTCGCGGCCTGTAAGCCTCCGATGATCTGCTGCATGTCCACGGCGGTTCTCCTGTTCAGGTGAGGGTGTCGACGGCGGCGGCGGAGGCGGCCTGGCCGATCAGCTCCCCGGCCCGCTGCGGGTGGGTGAGCGTCAGACCACGGTCGTGGGGTGGGCGCCAGAGCACGGGAAGCACCCACGTCAGCGGCGGGGCACCGGCGGAGGTCAGGGTGAGGACCTTCCCGCCCAGTCCGGACAAGCTCGTCACCATCAAGGACGCCACGATCCCGAGGCCGGTGGTGATGGCCGTGGCCACCGCGTCGGCGTCGGGCACCAGGAGCGCCCCGGCCACCCGCCGGGCCTGCACGCACGGCAGACCGACCGGTTCGGCGGGGGCGTGTTCGGGACGCAACACCACGCCGAGCCGGCTCGCCTCCACCCGCAGCGGCACCGGCCGGTACTGGGCCGGCCACCACACCACCACCTCGCCCACCGCGTTCCCGGGCATGACGACGTCGGGTGGTGGGCCGCTCATCGAAGGCCCCCACCGAGGAAGGGGCGCACCCGGCGGGCTCGACGGGGCAGCACGTACCGGCGGATGCGGGAGGCGGGCCGCGCGTCCACCCGGGGGATCAGCAGAGTGACGACCTCGGCGACCTCAGCGGTGGGGATCACGGTCACCGCCTCGGCTGGCACTGGTCGGCGGCCTGGTCCAGCAGGCGGGCCAGGGACCGCGCCGGGCCAGGGCCCAGCATCAACGGCCAGTACGCGGCGACCTGGGAGGCCGACCGCAGCGTCAGCCTCGCCCCCGAGGCCAGGGCACCCGGCATGGCCGTGGGCGCGACGGACAGCGTTCGGGTCGTGGGTCCGATGTGCGCGGGGACCGCCAGGCGTCGCCGGGTTCGTAGGGCGGCGGCCACCTGCCGCACGCCCGAGGGCAGCACCAGGAACCTGGTTCCGCTGCCGACGAGGGCGACGGCGGAGCGCTCGACGGTGAGGGTGAGGGCGAGCGTGGTGAGCCGGCCGGTCGGGTCGACGGCGGGGACGGTGGCCGACCACTGGCGGCTGGTCCGTCGGGCCGGGGCGGTCACCTCCTCGGCTCCGTCCACAGCGGCAGCACACCGGCGAAAGCGGGGAGGGTGGGGGTGGTGGCGGAAGCGTCGAACGCCACCACCCCCGCCGGCCCGCGCCGGGGCGCATCGGTTGTGCGGGCCGGGTGTTCGGGGACGGCGCCGGGGAACACCGTCCCCTGCCGTCGCCTCCCGCACGGGTCGCGCGGGGCGGGGGGCGACGGTGGGGGTGGTGTGGCGGCGGGCTGCCCTCCCGCCGCCACACCGGACCGGCCCTCAAGGGGAGGTGGGGCCGGCCGTTGGGAGGGGACAGCGTCGGGGGCCGCTGTCCCCGGCCGGGCGCGCCGCGTCGGGGCGGGGAGCGCGTCCGGCCTGTCCTGGGCACACATCGCGAGCAACACCGCCACAGGAATCGCATGGACGGACGGTGGTGGAGTTGGTGCGGGCGACGACGCCGGGTGGCTTCGACGGTCGACGACCCAGGCCACAACCCAGAGCGTGGCTGCCACCAGTCCGCAGATGCCGGCAAGAACCAGTTCGATCACGAGCCGCCTCCCGAGCGTGCCACAAGATTCCTCAGCGTCACTTGTCCATCACCTCCTGTGATGGACAAGTGACGGTAAACCCGCCCGACCCGGCAACGAATTCGGTCGCCGCATTCGGCATGCACTTCATACATAAGTGCTGGTAGCAGCCACGCCGGTAGCGCTATGCTTTCCATTGATCACGGATCGAACAGGCGGTGGGGCATGCACCGATCATGTCGGGAGTGCGGCGCCAGACTGGCGCGGGACAATCGGGCGCGGACCTGCGCGCCATGCAACCGGCGAACACGTCGGACCACGAGTCCACCTACTTACCCTTACGAGTGGTGGGCCGGACATGAACAGATCGTCGCCGCAGTGGTTGAGCGTCACATCGGGCATCTCATCCGGGCGTACCGCCGGGCGCACGACCCGCCAGTACCCCAAGCACGTGTCGCGCAGTGGATCGGCGTCACCCAGGGGCAGCTATCCCGCATCGAGCGAGGCTCCGCCTCCAAGGACCTCGACCGACTCGAACGCTGGGCGTACCAACTGCGGATACCCGAAGCACTGATGTGGTTCAGCTATGCAGACAATGCACTGTCCGTGAGCAAGAACGGACATACCATCAAGCTTGACTCGGAACGAGGCCACGGAGAGGAAGAGGACATGGACAGACGTTCGTTCATCACCGGACTCACCGCCGTCGCGTCCACCGGAGTAGCGTCATCGCCGTGGAGCAGGGTCGCCGAGACAGCAGCTTCCAAGCGACCTGCGGACGCACGGACGATTGACCTGGTTACCAGCCGAACCCGCGACTTCTACCGAACCGAGGAACACACTCCGTCGCGCCAGCTGCTTTCAGGCCTGCAATCCCATCGCAAACTCATATTGACCTTGATCGACAATACAACAAGGGAAGGTGACCGTTCACGGCTGATCAGTACACTCGGAGAGACAGACGCGCTCGCAGGATGGGCATTGTTTGACGTCGGACAGACGGAACGCGCCGTGCGTGCTATTCGCACCGCCCTGAACGCCGCCGACCAGGCTTCAGATGGACCGCTAGCGGCCTGCGCGCTGAACTACTGGTCATACCTAGCCAGCGCACAAGGCGAGAAGCGGTTCGCACTCACACTATTGAGCAGAGCGAGTGACCGAGTCAAGGGCGCCGGAGCGCCCACCACCCATGCATGGGTTGCCGCCCGCACGGCAGAGGAAAGCGCGGCTCTAAATGGCGGCCCAACCGCTATGCGCGCACTCGACCGCGCCTGGACGGCATACGAATACGCTTCGCCACTGAGCGAACGACCGTGGACAGGTTTCTTCACGGAATCCCGCCTGGGCAGCATCGTGATCGCTACGCATAATCAGATTGGCAGCAGCGAGGCCGAATCACTGACTCGGGAAGTACTGTCAGCGATGAGCCCGTCCGAGAACAAGGTTCGCGCGTTGGTACTGTCCCATCTCGCGCGAAGCGCCGCTCGGTCGGCGGACTACGACCGAGCCTGTCATCTTGCTCGCGCCGCCCGCACCCTCGCGATCCGAACCGAAGCAAGTCTGGCGCGCGCGCAGATCCAGGAACTGCGCGCGGTCCTTCCTCCCAGGCTGGCAGCGGAGTTTGCCGGAGTCTAGGTTGTCTCCTCGTCCATCCATGCCAAGTAGGCAGGGTTGCCTGAGGTGATCGGGACGACGATGACCTCAGGCACGTCGTAGCTGTGAGCAGAACGCAGGTGCTCGACCAACCGTTCGCTGGCAGCGCCCGTCGTCTTGCAGACCACCTGCCACTCCCGGTCGGTCTGGACCTCCCCTTCCCAGCGGTACACGCTGGTGACCGGTCCCACGATCTGCGCACACGCTGCCAACCGCTGGTCTACCGCACTGCGCGCCAGGCTCTCAGCTGCCTCAACGGAGTCGGTCGTCGTAACGACAAGGGTGTAAGCCATGTCCTCATGTTCTCAGCAAGGTCAACGAGGACCGTAGTCGCGGGCACTGCCGTCGCCGGCCTACGGCTTCGGCCCCGCCCGGCTGATGGTTCTCGACGCTCTGGACCGCCAGGTGACCATCGTGGCCACCATCAGGTAACCGTCCATCATCGTGAGGAAACCCTGACGAAGGTGGAGGCGACTCGCTTCCTCGCGGAACCCATCCTCCTCATCCCTTCTGGGGTGCGTTGGCCTCCAACAAACCCAGTACGGTCCAGTCCAGGCCGTCGCATGCGTCAGCCCGGCTCACCCCCGCTCGCGCGGGGCTTTCCGACCCTGCCAGTGGCCGCGTGAGCAGCGCGGCGGCTCACCCCCGCTCGCGCGGGGCTTTCCCTCCTCATCCGGTGATGACGGCCAGCCACACCGGCTCACCCCCGCTCGCGCGGGGCTTTCGCCCTGTCGGTTCTCAAGCGGGTGTACGCCACCGGCTCACCCCCGCTCGCGCGGGGCTTTCGGAACTCGCAGGCCCGCCGGATCGCCCGCAAGCGGCTCACCCCCGCTCGCGCGGGGCTTTCACCCACCGGTCCATCACCTCCGCACTCGACATCGGCTCACCCCCGCTCGCGCGGGGCTTTCGTTCTCAAATAGTCCCATCTCGCCAAGAATGGAGGCTCACCCCCGCTCGCGCGGGGCTTTCCGACCTCCCCTCAGTACTTTGCTAGATGGTTCCGGCTCACCCCCGCTCGCGCGGGGCTTTCGAGCCGGGCGAGTCGCCGCTCGCGCCGAGGGACGGCTCACCCCCGCTCGCGCGGGGCTTTCCCGCCCCCGCCGCGTACACCACCGGCGTCGACCGGCTCACCCCCGCTCGCGCGGGGCTTTCGGTCGTCCACTCCCGCGCCTAAGGCTGCCTGAGGCTCACCCCCGCTCGCGCGGGGCTTTCTCGTCCTTCCGGTCCTGTACGCCGACCCTCGACGGCTCACCCCCGCTCGCGCGGGGCTTTCGTCCGCGTCCTCGACGCCGCGAACCGGAGCGACGGCTCACCCCCGCTCGCGCGGGGCTTTCAGCTGGTCGGGGGTGACGGGATCTGGACCGCCCCGGTGGTGTTGGAGGCCGTGCCTCCCACGCTCGTGTGCGTTCAGACCGCTGTGGCCTGTCGCCAGTGTCGTTCCTCGTACTCCAACGGTGGCCTATTCCCACACCAACTATGCAGCCTGTGGTGATTGTACCAGTGAATCCACTCCGCAGTAGCAGCGCGGACGTCCGCAACCCCCTTCCACGGGCCTTTCCGGTAAATCAGCTCCTTCTTGTACAACGCGTTGACCGACTCCGCCAGCGCATTATCGTAGGAATCACCCCGACGCCCAACCGACCGCGCGATCCCCGACCGGCTCAACCGCTGACTGTAACGCAACGCCGTGTACTGCACCCCCCGGTCGGAATGAGCCACCAAACCAGGAGACAGACGACTCCTCCGCGCCCACAGCGCCATATCCAACGCATCCAACGCCAGCGACGTATCAGCGGTATCCGACACCTGCCACCCCACAATCGCCCGCGAGAACGCGTCCACGACCAACGCCGAATACACGAACCGACTCTCCCCGAGCCGAACGTAGGTCAGATCCGTGACCCACAACCGGTTCGGCCTCGGTGCCCGGAACACCCGCTCGACCAGGTCACCGGGCTGGCCCTCGACCTGCCCGGGCAGCATCGACCGCGGCCGGCGGGACCGGGTGACCAGCCCGGTCATGGCCTCGGACCGCATCAGCCGTTCCACGGTGCAGCGGCCCACGGTCACGCCTTGGCGGTGCAGTGCCGCCCAGACCTTGCGTGCCCCGTAGAGCCGGTGCGAGTCCTCCCAAATCCGGCGGATCACCGCAACGAGTTCCCGGTCGCGGCGGTGCCGGGCGGAGGGGTTCGTCCGTCGGTTGCGAATCGCGTAGTAGGTGGACACGCTCAGCCCTACTGTGCGGCAGGATACTTCCACGGGGAACCGGTCCCGGTGGTGGTCGACGAACTCGGTCAGCTCGGTGGGCGGGGGTCCATCTCCCGGGCGAAAAAAGCCGAGGCAGCCTTGAGGATTTCGTTGGATCGGCGGAGTTCGGCGTTTTCCCGTTCCAGCCGTGCGATCCGGTCCCGGTCCGACTCCCCGGTATTCGTGGAGTCCGCCGAGCCGGTGTGGGTGCTGGGTTCACCGCTGCGGACCCAGTACCGCAAGGCCTCGGGGTGCACTCCGAGTTGGTCGGCTACCCGGGCGATGGCTCCACGTCCGGGTCCCCACTGCCCCTCCAGTTCACGGACCATCTCCACCGCGCGTCGCCGCAACTCCTGGGGGTATTTCTTCGCGGAACCCATGCTCCTCATCCTTCCTGGGGTGCAGGGCCTCCAACAAACCCAGTACGGTCCAATCCATGATTGACGGCTCACCCCCGCTCGCGCGGGGCTTTCGTCATTGCGGCTCCTTCCGTTCCTTCCGCCTACGGCTCACCCCCGCTCGCGCGGGGCTTTCTCGCCCAGGAGCTGGGGATCGCGAACGACCGTCGGCTCACCCCCGCTCGCGCGGGGCTTTCGCGCCAACCCCGAAAGGACCCAAATGCAAATGCGGCTCACCCCCGCTCGCGCGGGGCTTTCGGGTCGCCCAGTGGGAGCGCGCCGGTGACGAGCGGCTCACCCCCGCTCGCGCGGGGCTTTCACCGCATCCATCACGGCCGGGTCGGACAGGTCCGGCTCACCCCCGCTCGCGCGGGGCTTTCCCGCCCGGCAGCGCCCCGGCTCGAGGACGGCGCGGCTCACCCCCGCTCGCGCGGGGCTTTCCCACCCGGCGCCACCAGCGCCGGCAGCGCTGGCGGCTCACCCCCGCTCGCGCGGGGCTTTCGCCTCAGCAAGACCGAGCTGACCAGACGAATCCGGCTCACCCCCGCTCGCGCGGGGCTTTCGGCAGGAGGCCGGCGGCGACGAGTTCGTCGCGCGGCTCACCCCCGCTCGCGCGGGGCTTTCCCCAGATCCGGGCGAAGTAGCCGACCGTGGGGCGGCTCACCCCCGCTCGCGCGGGGCTTTCCGGAAATGCAGGATCGGGTCCCGGCCGTCGGGCGGCTCACCCCCGCTCGCGCGGGGCTTTCCCTTCGCGACCTGGGGTTTCAGGTGGGCGTTACCGTTTCTTGACCTTCCGTCGGCGCGGCCCCCTCGAAGGCAACCAGGGTCAGGCCGTCGAAGTCCACGGGCCGGCGTCTGCGGTGTCCCGCCGTCCGGAGCTCGAAGCCCTGCTCGTTGTCAGCGGGATGGACCAGCACGGCGACGCCGTCCCCCACGCACGCGCTCACCGCCGTCCACAGCTCCTCCCGCACCCGCGCGGAGACGGTCCCCACGTAGAGCTGGGGCGTGGCCTCGACCAGCCAGCGGGACAGGGCTCCGCGCAGGTGGTCGGGAACGGCCGACAGGGACAGCGCGATCATCGATGCCACACCAGCCCCCTCTCCCCGTTCCGTGCCGACGACGCACGGGGGCTGTCACTCGTCGTCATCGAGATCTCCCGCGTAGTTGGTGGCGCCCGGCACCGAACCCACGACCGGGTCCCACAGGTCGACCACCTTGGTTCGTAGCCCGGTGTCCTCCTCCTCGACGCCGTCCGGCCTCAGCACCTCCTGGATGTCCCGCACGATGCGCGGCATCAGCCGGAACAGGTGCAGTTTCTGGCGGAAGTGCCGCCGAGCCTCCCCCTCCGGGTCGGTGGAGGCGTGCAGGGAGAACGCCAGGGGGATCGTCAGCTCCGCCTTGTACAGGTCGGCGATGTCGTAGACGAAGGCCTGCTGGTTCCCCTCGTGGATGAAGCCCAGCCCAGCGCTGCACCCAAGGGCGTTCACCGTCGCGTGCACGATCCCGTAGAGGCAGGCGCTCGCCGAGGACAACGCCTTGTTCACCGGGTCCTGATCATCGAAGTCCGCCGGGTTGTAGGAACGGCGGAAACGGGCGATCCGATGGTGTTTGGCCAGGGTCCGGTAGAGGGCCTTCATCCTGGCCCCCTCCAGACCCCGCAACCGGGCGAGGGACACCTCCGAGGAGGCCAGCCCCGACTCCCCGAACCTCTTCTCGTACATGCGGGTCGCGACCGCCAGCCGTGACTCCTCCCCCGCCCACGCCCTGGCCTGGATCTCCAGCCACTTCGTGGTCAGGCTGCCCGGGACGCTGGAGGCGTAGCAGCGGACACCGCCGGAGCCGGTGGTGACGACCGTGGTGCCGTGCCGGCCCAGGGTGGCTTGTGCCGGGGCGGTGATGGACGTGCCAGGGCCGAGCAGCACACAGCTCAGCGCCGCCGTGGGCAGGTAGACGACCTCGCGGCCCCGCTCGGGGGTTTCCACCACCGCGCACACCCCGGTGTCGTCCTGCTCCACCCGCACGATGTCCAAATAGAGGAAGGACAGCGAGTCCCCGGCCCGCGGCAGCATGGAGACCGTGGGGACGGCGAGCCTGCGCCGCTGCACCGCCTCACTCATGCCGCACCCCGCGCGGGTGCCAGGGTCAGCAGACCGCATCCGTAGGCCTTGCCCCTACCGACACCGTCCCGCAGTCCGGTGCGGAGCGCGCCAGCGTCCGCGATGACGGCGTGCCCTTCGAACAGGGTTCGGGAGTGTCGGACCGGTCGGTCCTTCTTCTCCCTCCTCCCGCTCTGCTCCGCCTTCTCCTCCCCGCCGGACCTGCGCCACTTGGTGCCCAGCGCCGCGTCCAGGGGTGTGGTCAGGACGCTCCGCAGGTCCAGGCCCACCTCGGCTGCCTTGCGCGCCCACCACTGTTCGGCCTCGGCGCCGCCCAGCGGCATCACGTCCCCGAACTTCGCGCGGAACGGGCTGCCGGGGCCGAGCCGGCGGATCGCGTTGCCGGCGATCCGGTAGTGCACGGCGCGCCCCGGGGCCAGCGCGTCGACCAGGGGTGCCAGGGGCCGGGTGGCACTGTCGCCGTACCAGTAGGGCAGTCCACTGAGGTCGGGGCGCACCGCGCTCTGCACCAGCACCGTCTGGCTGACGGTGTTCTCCACGCGGAAGAGCACACCGAGTTTCCTCCGCGCCTCCCCGTTCAACCCGTCCGGGAACATCGACAGCACTCGTCGGTGCATCCGCACGATGTCACCCAGGTCGTGGCGCACTCGCCGGGAGGCGAGGTCCGGCACGATGCGCGTGAGCCAGAGCGTCACGGCGATGCTCCTTCCGGATCTGCCCCGCGCGACGTGCTGCCGAGGAACTCGCCGAGCCGTTCGGCGTAGTCCCTGCCGACTCCGCCGCACAGCTCGGCGGGCAGGGCGAGGGTGCGGGTGTAGCGGGGGCGTGGTCGGTACCAGCGCCTGCCAGGATGGAAGGTCACGGGCTGGTCGTTGGTCTCTCCGACCGGGTCCGCGCCGTCGTTGGCCCGGTCGGGGTCGGGAAAGCCGTCGTGGGCGGGGAGTGCGGTGAGGGGCTGGTCGCCGTGGAACTCGACCTCGACCGACCGGGTGTCGGCCGGGGGCCGAGGACGAGCCAGCGGCACGGCCACCAGGTGTTCGAGCGGCCGGTCGCTCAACCCGATCAGCAACGGCTGGTCCGGAGGACAGGCGCGCCGGCCGAGGTAGGGCGGCCAGCACGGGCTTCCCAGTGCCTCGGCGCACCGCTGGAGCAGGTCGTGGCCCTCCTCGCCGCTCGCGGTGAGGGCGAGGGTGAACGCGGCGTCCGCCAGGTAGTAGCGGTGTGACACCAGGGTCGCGGTCTTCGCTCCCCGCTTCCCGCCGTCCGCCGTGGTGACGGTCGCCTTCGGGTTCGGTTCACCGCCGCCGACGGTGTGGAAGTCGTGGAGGAACACCCCTGCCCGGTCCACCCGCACCGTCATCCCGAGCCGGGTGAGGTCGTCGATCGGCTCGCCCCGGGTGCGACCGAGCGCGAGGGCGAGCAGGCCCACCACACCGGATCGTGTCGGGAACCCGGCGGTGTCCCGCTCGGAGAAGTGGCTGCGTTCGCCCCAGGACTGGAGTGGCCCGGCCAGCCTGAGCAGCAGTCCGGCCGGGGGACGTGGCTGGCCGGTCACGGCTGGCCGGCCTCGCCGAGGGCGGCGACGACGGCCGCGTTCACCAGCTCGTCGAAGGACGTCCACTCCTCCCCCAAAGCGTTCAGCGGGCCGTCCGCCATGGTCATGGTGTGGCCGGCATCCACGACACCCCGCTGCCCCAGCAGTCGGTGGGCAACGTCGGCGTAGTGGGCGAGGGCCGTGACCGAGGGCTCGGCGAAGCCCTCCTGCCGGGCCCGCACCGGGTTCTCGAACGCGGGCGCGAACGAGACGGGGCGGTCGGAGCGCACCACGACGTGGGCGAGGGAGGGCAGGGTGTGGGGCGCGGTGGCGGTCTTCTTGGCCTGGGGCAGGGACTGGATGAAGGCGTCCAGGAAGGCGCGGGTGAGTTCGCGGGTGGCGTCGAGGTCGCCACCGAGGTTGTGGGCGAGGTCGGCGAGGTCGAGGGTGGCGTAGCGGTAGAAGACGCCGGCGCTGAACTCCAGCTGACCCATGTGGGCGCTCCCGGTCTCGTCGCCCCACTTGTCGGACACGTCGTCCACGGCGCCGAAGTAGTCGATCTCCACGTCGGTGGCGTGGGTGGTGAAGGCGTGGGCGACCTGGGCGGCCCCGTCGACGCTGGCGTTGTCGATCTCGGCCAGCATCCGGCCGAACAGGTTGATGACCCCGTTGCGGGAGCGCAGCACGGCGTCGATCTCGGCGGCGTTCAGGACGCTCTTCTTCGTGGTGGTCTTGGTGTCCTTGGCCCCGATGTCCTTGGCGTCCTCGAGGAGGGCGCGGTGTCGTTCGGCCAGGTCGGCGAGTTCACCGACGGCCGTGGTCGGCACGTAGACCAGGGCGTTGGTCGACCAGGTCGGCGACTCCTTGCTCGGGGGGTCGGCCTTGATGCTGCTGCCGGTGGCGATGTGCTGACCGGCGCGGCCCGCCAGCTCCGCCGGCCAACCCCGGTTCTCCCGCAGCTCCGTGGCGACGGCCTCCCCGATCCGGCGGGTCCGCAACGCGCGCTCGCCGATGAGGTCCTCGAACCGGAGCCGGGTCGCGCGCTTCCAGCTCTGGCTGCTCACGCGGGTGCGGGACACACCGCCGTACTGCACGGTCTTCACCGAGTTCGTGTCGTCCCGGTTGAGGTTGGCGAAGGGGACGGCGTGGAGGACGTGGACGTCGACGAAACGTCCGGGGAAGCTGGTGGGGCGAGTCATGACTGGTTCTCCTGGGATGGTGTGGCCAAGATGGGTGACTGGTGCCATCAGGCGAGGTCGGCCGCGGGGGACGTGCCCGAGGTCTCGGCGTCGTCGCGGTTCCGCGCCTCCTCCTCGGCCGCGCGGCGCAGTTCGCGGTAGAAGTCCTGGAGCCAACGGCGGGTGATGTCGGGGCGGTGGTGGGGCCACCTGCGCAGGTCCCTGAGCAGCCGGGGGAAGTCGATGGTCACCGGGGCCGAGGCCAGGAGCCGCACGGCGTGCGGCAGGTGTCGACGCAGTCCGGTGGGGCTCTGCCGGGTGAGGGCGGTCAGTCGGGTCTCAGCGCTGTGTTCCAGCAACGGCGAGCCCGAGGTGGACACGGAGGCCGCTCGGCCGGTGACGGCCTGTGCGAAGGTGAGCCCCAGCGTGTTGCCGTACTTCTGCTCGGGGGGTCGGCTGGTCTTCTCGGTCCCACCCGCTCCGTTGGCGGTCTGGTCCGAATCCTCAGGGTTCTCCGCCGCCTCGGCGTCGTTGTCGTGGGCTTTCCGGTCGGCCTTCTCCAGCAGCGCGTCCAGATCACCGGTGCTCAGGCTGGCGACGAGGGAGGCCACGGCGTAGTAGGCGGCGTCGGATTCCGCCACGCCGTCGGGGAGGGCGCGCTGCACGACCGCGTGCATGCGGGGCGCGGCGTCCACGTCCTTCCCGATTCCACTGCGCAGAGCGGCCCGGGCTCCTGGCTCCGCGCGCGCTCGTCGGGCGATGTCGAGGACGAACCGCCGTTCCCTGGCCAGCGGGTCCTCGCCGGTGCTCGCCGTGGTGGCGTCCCGCACGGCCACTGTGGGCTCACTCATCTCCTGCTCCGTCCTCGGTGTCCGCCGGACGTCCCTTGCGGCCGGTGCCCTTCTTCTTCTGGTTTCCGCCGTAGAGTTCGACGCGGGCCATCTCCACGGCTCGCGCGCCGCGGGCGGTGGCGCAGGCGGTGCGGGTGACCTCGTCGTAGGCGGTTTCGGCGAGCCGCCGGAACGCGCGGGCCGCCTCGGTCATGTCGGTGTCCCGGATCCGCCGCCAGAACTCCGTCTCGGCGGCGGGCCAGTAGCGGGCCGCGGTCTGGCGCACCCAGGCGCACTTGTTGTAGTCGATCTTGTCGGCGTCGGTCACCGCCTTCCACGCCGCGAACGCCGCCCGGCCCAGCCGCCACCCGTACCGCTCACCGAGCTGACGCAGTGCGCCGACCGCGTTCGCGGCCGCCGCGTCCCGTTCCTCGAAGAGGTCGAAGATGGGTGGGGTGGTGGCCCGCACGAACTGGCGGTCCTTCGCCTGTCCGTCCTGGTCGAATCCCAGCGCCCTGACCCGCAGCCGGGTCTCGTCCGCGATGTCCCCCGCTGTCCGGAAGACATCCGGTCGGCGGGGCTTGGTCTGCGCCTTGGGCTCTTCCAGCAGGAGCGCGTCGAGGTCCCGCCACAGGGCGCGCCCGGCGTCGGCTGGTCGGGCGTACCTGTTGCCGGTGCTGCTGGTCTGCCAGATGAGGTAGGGGTCCTCGACGGGCAGCTTGTCGTAGTGGGCCCAGGTCACGTAGCAGTCGGCGACGTGCTGGCCGGTGGCGTCGGGGACGAGCAGCACGGCCTGTTGCGCCTGGTCGGTCAGCATCGAGCAGGGGCCGGACGGGGGACGTGGTGGTGCGAGCGGGTTGGGGAGGTCCTCCCTCTCCCACGGGCAGAGGTCTCGCGCGGGGTCAGTGTCCGGCGCGGGTTCGGGCAGCCCGGCGAGCAGCGTGCCGAACAGGGTGGACGTCTCCGGGTGGTAGGAGAGCGCCGATCGGAGCGGGCCGGCGTTCATGTTGCCCTTGGGTTTGCCCCCGACCACTCGGGGGGTGCAGGTCCCGGAGGGGCCGTAGTACCGCCACACCAGGAGGTTCAGGACACCGTCGCCGGACGTCACCGGGGACGGGTCGCGCGGGTCGACGCGGCTGAACCAGGCGTGGTTGCCGCCGCTGGGCCTGGTGACGACGAGCTTGTCCGGGCCGGCCCCGGCCTTGCACTCCTCCGCCAGTCGCGGGTCCTGCAGGAAGGGCCGCACCGGATCGTAAAGGCGGAAACAGACGTCTTCCCGAGCGAAGTAGGAACTGATTTTCGCACCGTCGAACGAGCCACGCTGGAAAATGTCCAACCTGCGGTCCGGCCACGAGTTCCCTAATCCGTCACCCATTCGGTCCAATCCGGTGATACGGGCCGTGAGCGCGTAGAGAACGCGCAACAACGCCGACTCCGCCGGCGGCACCGGAACGAGGAGACCCTCGATCCGGTGCGCGTGCGAGAGGACCTCACGCAATCCCAAGTGCGTGCGTTTCCGCAGTTCATCGGGCACGTTGTCCTGCCACCGAACGGGAATCCACCCTTCGGTCGTCAGGTCGAACAGACCGTCATCGGCCATCACACCGTCCTCAACAGACTGATAGCAGCGGGGCACCGAGCAATAACGAAGACTACGCTGAACGAGGGAACCTGGAGGTTCCGCTGCCGGCCGCACTACCGACGAATGGCGTGTTGCGCGACCGGGAAGCGACAGGCTAGCAAACGGCGTCGACGACCCGTGCGCTAATCCCACAGTTCTCGATGCAGTCCGAGTTCGGAGTACTCGATATCCCCCTCTCCCTGGCCGGTCAACCACCGGTTCCCCTCCTGGCGCAACGTGAGGACCCGCAGGGCGGCCGAACGGGGGTGCTTCTCCCAGCCGGCCGGCACTGCCTCGGCCTGGATGTCCCGGAACCACCGGCCGGGGAGGGGCACGACGTGGTCGAACAACACGGCGAGGTCCGCCTGGCTGGGCACCTCGCGGAGGGCGGGAACGGGCGTTCGACCGTCCGGTGTGAGGGATCGCCGGCCGTCGGCCCCCTCGAACACGCACACGACTCGTTCGGAGTCGGCGCCGAGCCGGGTCGTGATGAGTTCCTCGATGCCCTCTCGCTCCTCGTCGGGACTGAATCCCACCAGGTCACTGTCACCGTCCGGGGCCGGTGGGTGCACGAGCACGAGCTTGGCCAGCGCCTTCTGGGACAGCTCATCCCCCAGGTGCTCCAGGTCGGCCTCGTCCAACTCCTCCTGAGCCGCCTTGGGGAGCCGCTCACCGAAATCCTCCGCGTACACGTCGTCCACCAGCCGTTGGACATCGTCCGGAACGGTGACCCCGTTCTCCGGTAGGGAGGCGAGCAGGTGGCTGGTGCGCCGCAACCACGACTTGGGGTAGGTGTCACCCCAACTCCGCGGCACCGTCCACTCCCCTGCCTTGGTGACGGGGTCGATCACCACCAACCGAGGGCCAGTTCCGACCCCGGGTGCGCGGTTTCCTCGCTCGTGCCGGAAACATCGACCGGCACGCTGGAGCAGCTGGGCCATCGGGGCGAGATCGCTGACGACCAGGTCGACGTCGAGGTCGAGGGACTGTTCGACGATGGAGGTGGCCACCAGGACCAGGGGACGTCGCGGCTCGGCGTCCGGAGGCGCGTTCGGGTCGGGCTTCCCGAGCCGGCTCTCGACGAGGTCGGTGATCTCACGTCGCCGACACACCTCGTAGCGGGAGTGGAGGAGGACGAGGTCCTCGGGTGGTACCACCCCGGCCAGGGAGTGCCGCAGGAACCGATGGGTGCGCTGGGCGTCCGGGACCGTGGTGCGGCACACCAGGACGCACCCTCCTCGCTCCACCACCGAGGCGATCGCCGCGAGGAGGGCGTGCCGCTGGCCCCCTGGTTCGGGTGGGCGGGTCACCGGCGTGGACAGGTCCCACACCGCACGGCGCACCTCGACGGCGAGCTGCCGAGGCCGCGCGGTCGTCACCGACCGGACCTCCGGCCGGGACTCCGGGTGCGCGTCGACATAGGCCCACCCCGGGTAGCCGACGACCACCGGAGTGGGTGGCAGCCCACGGCCACGCTGGTAGGCCGAGATCAAGCTGGTCGCGGTCCGCCCGCTCAGCGTCGCCGACATCAGGACGACCGGCACGGACATCGCCCCCAGCCACTCGAGCAGCCGCAGCAACAGGCTGTGCATCCACGGTCCGTAAGAGTGGGCTTCGTCGACGACGAACACCTTGTTCGCCAACCCGAAGAGCCGGAGCATCGTGTAGCGCAGCGGGAGAACCCCCATCAGCGCCTGGTCGATGGTGCCCACGGCGAGCGGAGCGAGAATCCCCCGCCTGCCGGCGTGCAGCCACTCCCCAGCCTCGATCTTCGTCCGGACGTCCTGGGAAACGGTCCGCCCAGCCCCGTCGGTGAGGGCGTTCTCCCGGGAAAGCCAGGCCATGCTGTGCAACAGGGTCAACGCGGCATGCCCCCGCACGCTGACCCCGGCGAACTGAGCGACCCGGCGGAACATGGCGTCGGCGGTCGCCATCGTGGGCAGGGCGAAGTACAGACCGGAGGCACCCGAGAGTCGTCCCAACAGGGACGCCGCGTGCAGCGCGGCCTCCGTCTTGCCATCACCGGTCGGCGCGCAGACCACCAGCAGGCCGGGGTCGCGAATCAGGTCGGGCAACTCCTCGCGGAGGCTCCGCTGGAGCGGGTTCGGGGTGGCGATGTGGGGGAACTGGGTGCGGAACGCCCGCTTCTGGTAGGTCACCCGCCCCAACCGGGCTCGGCTGATCTCCCCGGGTGCGTCCTCGACGGCACGCTGCCAGTGCGCCTCGACTTCCGGTCGCGATGCCGACCAGCCGACAGCTGGCAGCCGCTCGGCGATGAAACGTTCCTGGCTAGCCAGCCAATCCGCGACAACCACGAGGGACGCGACGACGACCGCGACGTCCGACGGCAGGCGGGTCGGCACGTCCTCGGCGCGGGTGACCCGGCGCAGCGCGTCGAGGTGTGCGCGCCGCTGGCGGTCCCACTCGTTCCGACCGAGCCCGGGTTGGCGGGCATCTCCCAGCTGGACCTCCTTCTTCGGCGGGGACGGGGGGAACAGGCCGTGGTGCCCGCCGAGGAGCTGCGCGACCCGCTGGTGGACAGCCTTGCGCAGCACACCGGCGGTGGGGTAGCCGAGCTCGGGCAGCAGCACCGTCAACGCCCAGTGGGTGGCGAGTTCGTGTCGCAACCGCTCCCGTTCGGCGTTGGTCTGCGCCTCGTAGCCGGCCTGAGCGGTGAGCTCCTGGTACGAACCCTCGTGCATGGCCTGAAAGGGCGGGGAGATCTTGCCCAGGTCGTGCAGTCCAGCCCAGAAGCTCACCAACCGGCGCATCCCGGGCGCGGACACGCCGACGCGAGCAGCCAGGGCCCGGCGTTGCCGCAGACTGAAGAGCCTGTCCCACAGCGCGCCCGCGATCGCGGCGGTGTCCACCAGGTGGCAGACGACCGGATAGGGGCGTTCCAGCCCCTTCTCCTTCCCCCACAACAGGGCGTCGAGCCCGAGACAGCAGTCACCAGTAGCGTTCGACTGAACGCCGTCCGTAGTCACGGGAGAGGATCTAGCATCCGCCACCGACAGTTCCCACACACGCCCACGCGGAGCGGCTCATCCCCGGCCACGAGCACGACGTAGTGAACCCGTGAGCCAGCACCGGGAACGAGCGACGGCGCGGATGATGGAGGAGGAGCAGCCGACCGGCCTGCGCCAGGGACGATCCGATTAGATCAACCGTGCCACCACGCGACGGGGATGAGCGGGAGTAGAGTGATCACCGGAGCCGCAAGGTCAAGAAATGGTAACGGCGCCCCATTCGCGCAGGTCGCGAAGGGGAAAGCCCCGCGCAAGCGGGGGTGAGCCTTCCTTCAGTGATCGCTGATACGACGGATCAGCGAAAGCCCCGCGCAAGCGGGGGTGAGCCAATCCCTGGCCACAGCGCCCCCACCCGACCGCCGGAAAGCCCCGCGCAAGCGGGGGTGAGCCGTTGGCGCGGGCACGGTTGACCAGCTGGCGCAGGGAAAGCCCCGCGCAAGCGGGGGTGAGCCTCCCCGAACTTCGCGTCGGGGTCCTCGGCGTGCGAAAGCCCCGCGCAAGCGGGGGTGAGCCGTGCTGGGGGCAGGGGGCGGGGCCGACAACCCGGAAAGCCCCGCGCAAGCGGGGGTGAGCCGCGACGCAGCAGCACACCCTGCACGGCGCTCCCGAAAGCCCCGCGCAAGCGGGGGTGAGCCGCCGTCTCCGCCGCGTTTTCAGCCCGTTGTTTTGAAAGCCCCGCGCAAGCGGGGGTGAGCCGTTCCAACACGTCCTGGACCGCCCCGGTGGTGTTGGAGGCCGTGCCTCCCACGCTCGTGTGCGTTCAGACCGCTGTGGCCTGTCGCCAGTGTCGTTCCTCGTACTCCAACGGTGGCCTATTCCCACACCAACTATGCAGCCTGTGGTGATTGTACCAGTGAATCCACTCCGCAGTAGCAGCGCGGACGTCCGCAACCCCCTTCCACGGGCCTTTCCGGTAAATCAGCTCCTTCTTGTACAACGCGTTGACCGACTCCGCCAGCGCATTATCGTAGGAATCACCCCGACGCCCAACCGACCGCGCGATCCCCGACCGGCTCAACCGCTGACTGTAACGCAACGCCGTGTACTGCACCCCCCGGTCGGAATGAGCCACCAAACCAGGAGACAGACGACTCCTCCGCGCCCACAGCGCCATATCCAACGCATCCAACGCCAGCGACGTATCAGCGGTATCCGACACCTGCCACCCCACAATCGCCCGCGAGAACGCGTCCACGACCAACGCCGAATACACGAACCGACTCTCCCCGAGCCGAACGTAGGTCAGATCCGTGACCCACAACCGGTTCGGCCTCGGTGCCCGGAACACCCGCTCGACCAGGTCACCGGGCTGGCCCTCGACCTGCCCGGGCAGCATCGACCGCGGCCGGCGGGACCGGGTGACCAGCCCGGTCATGGCCTCGGACCGCATCAGCCGTTCCACGGTGCAGCGGGCCACGGTCACGCCTTGGCGGTGCAGTGCCGCCCAGATCTTGCGTGCCCCGTAGAGCCGGTGCGAGTCCTCCCAAATCCGGCGGATCACCGTAACGAGTTCCCGGTCGCGGCGGTGCCGGGCGGAGGGGTTCGTCCGTCGGTTGCGAATCGCGTAGTAGGTGGACACGCTCAGCCCTACTGTGCGGCAGGATACTTCCACGGGGAACCGGTCCCGGTGGTGGTCGACGAACTCGGTCAGCTCGGTGGGCGGGGGTCCATCTCCCGGGCGAAAAAAGCCGAGGCAGCCTTGAGGATTTCGTTGGATCGGCGGAGTTCGGCGTTTTCCCGTTCCAGCCGTGCGATCCGGTCCCGGTCCGACTCCCCGGTATTCGTGGAGTCCGCCGAGCCGGTGTGGGTGCTGGGTTCACCGCTGCGGACCCAGTACCGCAAGGCCTCGGGGTGCACTCCGAGTTGGTCGGCTACCCGGGCGATGGCTCCACGTCCGGGTCCCCACTGCCCCTCCAGTTCACGGACCATCTCCACCGCGCGTCGCCGCAACTCCTGGGGGTATTTCTTCGCGGAACCCATGCTCCTCATCCTTCCTGGGGTGCAGGGCCTCCAACAAACCCAGTACGGTCCAGACGGGCGCATGCCCCTGAACTCCGACCCGGGAAAGCCCCGCGCAAGCGGGGGTGAGCCGCGTTGCCGCTCGGGGGCGCGGCCGTGGGTGGCGAAAGCCCCGCGCAAGCGGGGGTGAGCCGCCCCGGCGTCATCCGGAGCCCAGGCCGTGTCGAAAGCTCCGCGCAAGCGGATGGCTGCGGCGGAATCTGGGTTCGGTCGTCTCGGTCGGTGGCGTGTGCGAGCCTGCTCGGCGGCTGTTGCGTTCGGCTGTGCGGCCTCGGATGATGCAGCGGTCGCGGCCGACGTGTCCGCTTTCTCCGCTGTCACCAGGTACGTCGCGACCCGGTGGGGCGACGACGCGTCCCGCCGTGGGAGAACCAGAACCAACAGGAAGGACAAGGGTGAACGGCCCCTCGTTACGTCGCTGGTCCCTGGATCGGGACGAAGCCCCAGCGCGCGCGGTCAACGTGGTCACCGTGGGCTCGTCGACGATGGAAGGACACACGGGCGTCGCGCCCACGCACCAGCCGGTGGCGGTTGCCGGCTTCCCCGGGATGCTGGCCGCGCACCTGCCCTGGCAGAACGGCATCTACTACCCGTCGGCGTCCTGGGCGCACGGGTGGTCGACGGGCGGGCCGGCGACCACCACGCCGACGGACCTGGGTCAGCGAGCGATGCGGTTGGGCTCCGAGGCGTGGATCGAGCGGGTCATGCCGCGCTGCGAGGCGGTCTCGGTCCTGTTCATGACCGGGGAGGGCGGCGGCCGGTTCCGGGTGGTCATCGACGGCCAGTCGCACGCGGTGTCCCAACCGGACCCCTCGGCCCCGGCGCGCACGGCGACGGGCCGGTGGGTGTCCCCGCGACTTCAGCTCGGGGATCACCGGGTGCGCATCCAGGCGCTCTCGGGACACGCCGTGGTGGTCGCGGGCGCGTTCCGCCACGACCAGTGGGCTGGTGCCGGGGTCCGCGTGTACTCGGGTGGCCTGTCGGGGTCGGCCACGGAGCGGTGGATCTCGGGAGCTGACGTGGAGCGCCACCTGACCAGGGTGCGCACCCTGGACCCCGGTCTGCTGATCGTGGCGATGGGGTCGAACGACTGGCGGTACGGGCATTCCGCGGACACCTTCGCGGCCAACCTGCGGACGATCATCGGCCAGCACCGCGCCGTCACGGACGCGAGCGTGTTGCTGCTGGCCCCGCACTGCCGGCTCGACATGCCCGGTCCCGGGTGGCGGACCTACTGCGAGGCGATGGCCGACGTGGCCGCCGAGACCGGCTGCGATCACCTCGACCTGCAACACGAGTTCCCCGCGACGGTGGCGGAGGACGATTCGCGGCGTCCGCTGATCGCGCCGGACCGGGTGCACCTCACCCCGCGGGGCCACGCCCGGCTCGGCCGGCTCGTCGCCGACCACCTCCGGGCCGCGTGAAAGGTGTCGTCTCCCGTCGGGCGTGGAAGGCGCGGACCGCCCGGCGACTGGCCCGCGCGCGAGCGGGTGGGTCGGGACTGTCGGGGGGCAGCGCTGGCCGCCCCCCAGCAGCCCAACCTCGTGTGAGCGGGGGACGAGCCGGCGGCGGGTACCGGGTGCCGTCGAACGCCTGCCGCGAGCCGGGCGTGGGAGGGCGGGAACGCCCCTGACCGGCCAGGTCAACGCTCCCGCGCCGGGTGCGTGGTGATCCGGCCTCGTTCGCAAGGAGGGGCGAGCGAGGCCGGCGGCCACCTCCCTGCCGGTCCGGGTTCGGGGCCGTACGGCGGATGAGGCGCTTCGGCCCCACCGGGAACTCACCGGTCGGCGCTCACCACGACTTCGGCGGCGGCCTGGGACCGGCAGGGCCCTTCACGAGGTGTCTGCGTGGCTGGTCCAGTGGCGCCCCTCAGCACGGGCTGTGGTCGTCCCGGCACGTCCCACGCCGTCCCCCAGGCCCCGGCACGTCCCCGCGCACCCCCATGTCCCGCGCGTCCAGCGTGGACGTCGGGTGGCGGCCGCGCGGTGCGACGCCTTCGGTGGGATCCCGGTCCTCGTGGACGCGGGCGCCGTTCCGGTCAGGGCTGTTCCGCCCTGCGGAGGGCGACGATCGTGTCGGTCACCTCGGCCTGCTGGCCGTTCGGTCCGGTCGCGATCCGCTTCGGGGCCTCCAACACCTCGGGGGTCCAGTCCGGTCCGAGCCCGAGTGACTCGGCGAGCTCGGCCGGGGTCGGGAGCTCGTGGTCCGACGCCGAGCTCCACGACCACGGTGCGACCGAGCCGTGGTCGACGATGAGCAGCGCGCCGCCGGGGGTCACGGATTCCGCCGCCCGCCGCAGCACGGCCTCCCGGTCGGGTGCGTAGAAGAAGCTCCCCCAGACCAGGTCGAACGGGCCGACGGGCAGGGGGTCAGCCGTCACGTCGCAGCGGACGGCCGTCACTCTGGCGGCGAGTCCCTCGTCGGCGGCGCGGCGGGCGATCCGGTCGACGGCGGTCTGGGCGACGTCGAGCGCCGTCACCGCCCACCCCTGGTCGGCGAGCCAGAGTGCGTCGCCGCCGTGTCCGGCGCCGAGTTCGAGCGCGCGCCCGGGTTGGAGGCGTAGCCGGGGGATCGTCGCGACCACCGGCGCGTTCGGTGTCGTGCCCCAGGACGGGTCCGCCGACTGGTACTGCTTCTCCCAGAAGTTCGCGTCGTAGGTGGTCATCGCCTAACTGGTCCTCTCAGACGTGCTCGTGGGCCGGGTGTGCCCGCGCACAGCCTGCGGAGCGACCGGGACCCGGAACAAGGGATGTTGCGGAAACGGCAAATCGCGCGGTTCTCGCCCGCCGGGAGCGGGTACCCGGCGGCCGGCGGGTTCGCCCGGGGCTGACCGTCGCGTCGGGGCGGGGAGACGAGACCCCGATGCGCGGCCCACGGGATGGCGGCCGGAGCAGGCGGCTTCGTAGGCGTCGAGCTGGGCCACGCCGGGCGCGCGCACCCCGAGGGGAGGGCAGGCGGACGGGCTGCCGAGCGCGTCGTGTTGATCGGTCAAGACGCCCCGCCCCGACATGGCGTCCAGTCGGGCCGGCCGGTGCGACTCCTCCCCCGAGCTTGGACGGGGACGTGGTCGCGCGGCACCTCACACCGTGGTGCCGCCGCCCGGGCACGAGGGGGCCCGGCTGGTCGAACCGGACGATCGGAAGCACTCCATCCAGAGTAATGACAATCGTTTTCATTTTCAATACAGTCTGGTTGTCCTGACCACCTGTGAGAGGAACCGTGATGCACGTTCGTAATCGCGTGGGTGTGGGAGCCGTCGCCGTGGCGGCGGCGGCGCTCCTGGCGGGTGCCACCCCCGCCTACGCGCAGACCACCCTGTCGGAGGGACACGTGGACGTGATCGACGTCCACCTCCACGGTGACCACTTCCACGTGCACGTCCACGCCGAGGACCTCGGGCAGTCCTTCGAGCCGTCGGAGGTCGTGTTCGAGGTCAACGACAACGCCGCCGGCACCATCACCGCCGAGAGCGCCTTCGTCGGCGCTCCCGTCGGCTCGGCCGCCTGGGTGTTACCGGCCGAGGCCACCGACGGGGTGCTCTTCGCCGGCTTCAGCGCGCACGACCTCGCCCCCGGGGACACCGATGACGACCAGGTGCAGGTCGCGCTGACCGGCGTGTCCGGTCCCGGCGACATCGGGCTGTGGGACGCCGACGACCTGAGCGTCGTGTTCAACTCCTTCGACGGCCTCGACTCCGAGGACGTGCTGACGCTGGGCCCCGACGCCCATTACCACCCGGCCTGGGTTTTCACCGACGCCGGCCAGTACTTCCTGACGTTCGAGGTCTCGGCCCTGGTCGACGGGGCCACCATCACGGATGAGGCGACCCTGGAGTTCGTCGTCGGCTGAGCCACCCGCCGTGCCGGGCGCGCCCGGCGAACGGCCGGGGTGGCGGAGCCGCGTCCTGGTGGGAAGACGTCACCACCAGGACATGCCCGCCGGGCCGTCGCCATGACCACGCGTCCCCAGCGGACTCGGACCTGACCGCTGGTGGGGACCCACCAGCGGTCAGGTCCTGCTCCGGCGTCCCCGCCCGGCCGGCCACCACCCGCGCGGGGACGCCGAACCGACCACCTCAGGAGCCACCCCCGCGACGACGGCGGCCACCTGACCTGTCGAGACGGCTCCCGAGACCCCGCCGACTGAAGCCACGAGGCCTGCCGCCGTTCCCCTCGCCCCGACGACCGGTGCCCCGGCGTCGCCGAGCACCTTCCCGCCGTCCGTCCCGCCTGGAATCCGTCCGAAGGACACCACCGTGAGAACCGCACGACACACCACGCTCACCAGCCTGGTCGTGGCTGGCCTCCTCGCCGCGCCACCGCTGGCCTCGCACGCGAACCAGGCCGAGGAGCACACCCTCCATCTCGATCCGACCACGAGCGACGTGGACCTGCTGGCGCCGCGGCAGGCTCCCGAGGGCATCGAGCTCCTCGTCCGCGCCGAGGAGTCGGGCGACGAGATCGTCACCGCGCCGGAGAACGTCCGGTTCGTCGCCGACGCCGACGCCCTCGCCGGCGTCGTCCCCGACGACCCGGCCCACGCCTTCCTCGGGGAACCGGGCGAACAGGTCTGGCTCCTGCCGAACGGGACTGGCACCGGCGGTGCGCGTCCCGGAGCGACCAGCCTCGGCTGGGACACCACCGACCTGGGCGGGGGGTTCGCCGACGAGGTCGTCGTGCGCCTGCTGGCGGTCCAGGGTCCGGGGGCGCTCGCGGTCTTCACTCCGGAGGTCAGCACCCCGGAGGGACGGGTCGACCCGACGCCGTTGTTCTCCAGTGCGCCGGCAGGGGACGACGTCGCGGAAGGCGCGTTGCCCACGGGGGCGCGGGGCGAGCTGGTCTGGGCGTTCAGCGAACCGGGCCGGTACGAGGTGGACCTCGAGGTCGAGACGCGCTCCCCCGCCGGTGATGCCCTGCTCGCCGACGCCACCTACGCGTTCGACCTCGTCTCGCGGGAGAACACTCCTCCCCCGCCGTCCACCACCCCGCCATCCGCCACCCCACCGGGTACGACAGCACCGCCCACGTCGTCCCCGCCTCCCGATGAGGACGGCTCCCCGGAGCCGCCGCCGTCCTCGACCGAACCACCCCCACCTGCCCACCTGCGGCCGGCCCAGCGCCAACAGCCGCCTCCCATCAGCACCGAGCGGGGGCCGGTCATCCTCGACGTCGGTCACGTCGACGTCGGGGCCCAACTGATCGACGGCGACCTCCGAATGCTGGTCAAGGACGGGACGGTCGCCGGGCGGACGGACTGGCGCGAGCTGTCCACGGTGGTCTTCCACGTCGCGCCGGCCGCCAGGATCGAGGTCCCGGACAGCCCGCAGTTCGACTTCCTCGGGGAACCGGGTGACGACTCCTGGGTCCTGCCTCAGGCGCAGCAGGCCGACATCCTCTGGCCCGGTTGGAGCACGGAGGAGCTGTCGACCGACGACGTGGACGGCCCTGTCCGGTTCTCGCTGCTCGACGTGGACGGTCCCGGCGAGTTCGCGCTGTTCGTCAACGGGTCCTTCGGGGCGCCGGAGGTGCTCTTCGACAGCTCTGACGGGACGCCCGACGGTTTCGACATCCCCCTCGGCACCCACGCCCACGGGAACTGGGCCTTCTCCGACGAGGGCTTCTACGAGTTGACGCTGGAGATGAGCGGTTCTGCCGGCGGCACGGCGGTCAGCGACCGCCGGGTGCTGCACGTGGCCGTGGGGGACGTCGACCCGGGTCAGGTCGACCCGGGCGGTGACGGCGACGGTGGTGACGGCGACGGCGACGGCGACGGCGACGGTGGCGGTGGCGGTGGCGGAGACGACCGCGACGACGACCCGGGGAACCGGACCGACCCCCCTGGCGGCGGTGGCGGCCAGGACGACGAGACCCGGCTGCCGCCGGGCGGCGGTGTCGACAAGCTGGCGAAAACCGGCCCGGGGACACTCCTCCCCCTCGCCGCCGTCGGCGGAACGCTCGTCGCCCTCGGCGCCGTCCTCTTCCTCCTCTGCCGCCCGACGCGCGGCTCCGCCCGGCCCTGACCGGCGTCCGCGCACCCCTACGACGTGATCGGAGCGACGTGACAATGCGTGCGACGACACCACGAACCCGAAGGACCTGGACGGCGCTGATCGCCGCGGCGGCGACGGCGACGCTGCCCGGAGCCGTCCTCGCGACGGCGAGCCCCCTCAGCCAGGAGGCCTTGGCCCTCACCCGATCGGGCAGCGCGGTGAACTCGCAGGGAGCTCAGGAGACCACCGACACGCCGGTGCTGCTGACGACCGGGTCGGTGGAACTCCAGGCGAGGCTGGACGGATCGTCGCTCTCGGCGGGGTTCGCCGACACCAGCGACCCCGAGGCTCCGGTCCGGTACGGGCCGGCGGAGGCCGCCCTGCACGTCCCGGCCGCCGCCGAGACCGTCCAACCCCCGCACCACCCGTTCCCCGCCGATCCAGGGGATGCCGTCTGGACGCTGCCGGCGGCCGGCGCCGAGGGGTTGCCCCGGGTCGCGTTGAGCACCCGGGGCGTCGACCGCGCCGAGGTCACCGGACGCGTCGGCCTCGGACTGGAGACGCTGACCGGGCCCGGCGAGGTGGCGGTCTTCGTGGCCGCCACCGGCGACCGCCCGCCCTCGGCGGTCCGGTGGAACAGCAAGGACGGCCTGCCCGACGTCCACGAGTACCCGCCGGATCGGGACGAACGCCTCACCTGGAGTTTCTCGGCCGAGGGGACCTACTGCCTGGGGGTGCGGACGACGGCGGCGCTCGGGTCGGGCCCCGAGGTCACCGGCCTCGACGTGCTCACCGTCGTCGTCGGGGACGTCTCCCCCGGCGAGGTGCGGGTCTGCGGCGCGGACCAGCCGGCGCCGGAGGAGCCGGTCCTCGTGCTGGACCGGGGGCACGTCGACGCCATCTACCCCCGGTTGGTCGACGACGAGCTGCGCCTCCAGCTGCGCGACGGCACGCGGCTGCACGCCGACGAGGAGGTCATGCGGGAGTTCGACGACGTCGTGCTCCACGCCGGCACCGCCTCGCGGACGACGATCCCCGAGGGCTCAGTCGCCGACTGGCTGGGCCGCCCGGCCGGTGACCCGATGTGGCTGCTGCCGCAGACGAGCCGGCCCGACGTGCTGTGGGCGGGGTGGGGCTCGGACATCCGCTGGCACGAGGAGGTGGTGCTCGGCAGCCTCGACTGGCGGCTCGACCACGTCACCGGGCCCGGGAACCTGGCGATGTACCTGTCGTCGGCGGCCAGGGACGGCGCTCCTCCGGTGTTCGTCAGCCGGGGCGGCAGCCCCAACGTGCGGATGATGAGCGTCCCGGCGCACACCCACGCCAACTGGGCGTTCACCGAGGAGGGCGTCTACTGCCTGACGTTCTCGGCCAGCGGCACCCTGCCCGACGGGAGGACGGTGTCCGACCGGCAGCGCCTGACGCTCGCCGTGGGGGACGTCGCGGCGGAGGAGGTCGTTCCGTGTGGCCGGTCGGGCCCGGTGCCGGAGCGGGAGCCCCGGGAGTCGCCGACCGAGCCCGCCGGGGACCCGGTGGTGCTCGGTGGCGACACCTCCTCCGAGCTGAGCGCGCGTTTCGTGGACGGCGAACTCCGACTCGACGTCCGGTCGAACCGCGACGCCACCGACCCGAGGTACCACTCCCCCTCGGACGTCGTCCTCCACACCACCGAGTCGGCGACGGTGCCCGCATCGGGGTTCACCGGTTTCCTGGGGGAGCCCGGCGAACGGTACTGGCGCTTCCGGTCCACGCAGGGCGCGGACTGGCCGGTGCTCGGTCTCGACACCGCCGACGTCCTGCCCGACCAGGTCGACGGGGCAACCCTCACCTGGCGGGTGCACGACGCCGGCGGCCCGGGGGATGTCGCGTTCTACGCGGTGGGACGCGGTGGCACCCGGATCCTCGACACGGTCGGGGGTGAACACACGTCGGTTCGGACGCGCGCGCACGGCACGCAGGTCCGCGAGTGGGCCTTCGTGGGCGCCGGCACCTACTGCGTGGACGTGGAGGTCAGCGCCACCCGGGCCGACGGGCACGCCGTCTCCGACCGACAGCTGGTCACGGTGGTCGCCGGGGACACGGACCCCTCGACGGTGACACCCTGCGGCCGGGACGACGACGGCCCACCGCCGGACACCCCGAAGCCGCCGCCTCCCTCCGACGAGCTCGTCGTCCTCGACGAGGGCCACGTGGACGTCGCCGCGCGAGTGCGGGAGGACGAGCTGCGGATGGCGGTCAAGGACGGCACCACCCCCGGCGTGGTGGAGTGGCGCGAGTTGGAGGACGTCCTCTTCCACGCCAACCCCGACTCACGGACGACCGTTCCCGACGCCCCCGCCTACGACTTCCTGGGTGAGCCCGGCGATCCGGTGTGGATCCTGCCGCAAACCCAGCTGGAGGGGGTGCTGTGGCCGGGGTGGAACACCGAGGAGATCCTTCCCGACCAGCTGGACGGAACCGTCCACTGGCAGCTCACGGCGGCGGAGGGGCCCGGGGCCTTCGTCCTCTACCAGGACGGGACGTTCGGACCGAACGATCCGCTCCTCGACAGCCGGGACGCGCTGCCCACGGGCTTCGACGTGCCCCTCGGCCAGCACGCGCACGCCAACTGGGCGTTCACGGCGGAGGGCGTCCACTGTCTGTCCTTCACGATGTCGGCGACGACCCCGGCGGGCGGATCCACCTCGGACGGCGGGACCCTGGCCGTCGCGGTGGGTGAGGTGGACGTGACCTCGGTGCCCCGGTGCGGGGAGGGCGACGATCCGGGGCCGGGTCCCACCCCGCCACCCAGCTCCTCCCCACCCCCCGGCCCGGGTGATCCGGGTGGCACCCCGCCGCCGACCACGACCACCCCCTCCCACCCGGGCGGCGATGGTCCCGGCGGAGGGGGCGGTGGTCCCGGCGGAGGGGGCGGCGGGGGCGACGGAGGGGGCGACGGAGGGGGCGGCGGGGGCGGCGGCCTCGCCTGGACCGGCACCGGCTCAGCCCTGCCCCTGGCAGCGCTCGGCGGGCTCCTTCTGGTGCTCGGCGGCGTCGTGTGGTGGTTCGGCCGGGCCCGATCGCGCGCTCCGGTCGAGTGAGTGCCAGGAGCCGAGGACGTGGGCGGGCTCGAAGGGGGTCCGCCCGCTCGCGTGTCCTTCCCCTGTCCTCCGGGAACAGGGCCCGCGGCGGGCCGCGTCCGCGCGACACCACCGAATCCCTCTCCCGGCCCGATACCGGCGTCCGGTTGGCGATGGGCGATGGGCGATGGGCGATGGGCAGCACGAGGCCGTGGCCACCCGACAACCCGACCAACACCGTGCGCCCGCCCCCGCATCCCGGTCACGACACCACCACCGGCTCACCTTGACGCCTGCGCGCCGGGTCAAGCGGACGACCGAACATCGAGTGCCGGCACCGCCGGCGGAAGACGAGGACATCGCGATGCCCGTTCCCCGACGAACGGTATGCGCGGCTGCGGCCGTGGCCCTGCTGACGGCGACTTCGGCGTGTGCCGGTGCGAGTGGCGCCGACGACGGTGAACTCGTCGTCATCAGCACGACGGAGATACTCGCCGACCTGGTCGCCAGGGTGGGAGGGGACCGGGTGAGCAGCAGCTCGCTGGTACCTCCGGGCGGGGACCCCCATTCCTACGAACCCACTCCGGCGGACGCGGGGCGGGTCACCAGGGCCGACGTGGCCTTCACGAACCACCTGCTCCTTGAGGAACAGGCGTTGATCCGCACCGTCGACAACAACCTGCCCGAGGACTCGCTCAACGTTTCGCTGGCCGAGATCTCCGAGAGCTACGGCGCCCGCGTCATCCCGCTGGTCGAGAACATCGGCCTCGACGTGCTCTGGCTCGGGCTCCGCGTGCGCGGGGACGGTGAGGAACACGGTGCGACCCGCACCTCCCAGGTCGAGCTGCGGGCCACCGCGCTCGAGGGGCCCGGTGAGTTGGCGGTCTACCTGACCCAGACCCTGGGTGCCCCGGAGATCTACTACCACTCGTCGGACGGCTTCGACGACACCGACCTCGCCGTGCTGCCACCGGCCGCGCACACCCACGTGAACTGGGCATTCACCGAGCCCGGTGTCTACCGGCTCACGCTGGAGGCGGCACTGGACGTCGGGGACGCCGACCAGGTGGAGCTGGGGCGGGACACCTTCACCTTCGCCGTCGGGGTCGACCCGCACACGGTGGAGGTGGAGGGGGACGCCGTCATCCTCGACGACGGCCACACCGACGTGACCGTCGACCTCGACACCGGCGAGCTCTACGCATACAGCGACTCCGGGGTCGCCGGCGCCGACCAGGTCATCGTCCCGGCCGAGGATGTCGTCATCGACGTGCCGAATCGGGCGAGGGAGGAAGTGCCCGGCGACGAGCGGTTCTCGTTCCTGGGCGAACCGGGGACATTGGTCTTCCAACTACCGCAGGCCGTCCTGGGCAAGCACGTCCACGGCGAGATCGACCCCCACCTGTGGCAGAACGTGGAGAACGCGAAGGCCTACGTGCAACACATCCGCGACACCCTGGTGGAAGCCGACCCCGAGGGCGCCGAGACCTATCAGGAACGCGGTCGCGCGTATCTCGTCGAGCTCGACGAGCTCGACGACTACGTGCGCCGCACGCTGGCCGGCATCCCGGCGGAGAACCGCCAGTTGATCACCACCCACGACGCGTTCGGCTATCTCGCCGACGCCTACGACCTGACCGTCGCCGGGTTCGTGGTCCCGAATCCGGCGCAGGAACCCAGCGTCCGGCAGGTCAACACCCTGACCGACACCATTCGCAACCTCGAGGTGCCCGCCGTGTTCATGGAACCGAACCTGGTGCAACGCGCATCGGTTCTGACCCAGGTCGCCCACGACCAGGATGTCGAGGTCTGCACCATCTACGGTGACGCATTCGGCGAGGACGTGGGCAGCTACGTCGAGATGATGCGGCACAACGCCGACGAGCTCCGTCGTTGCCTGGGAGGCGCGTGATGCGGGGCCGGGACGGGATCGGCCTGGCGGGTGTGCTCGGGCTGCTCGCGGTCGCGGTGGCACCGGGAGGCCTCGCCTCCGAGGTCCCCGACACCGAGGGCGAGCGGGTCGTCATCGCCGAGGGTCATGTGGACATCGGCCCACGGTTCGAGGACGGGGCCTGGGTGCTTCGGGTGCGTGACGACACGGTGGACCCGGCGGTCTGGCGGTCCCTGGACGATGTCGTGCTACAGGCCACTGACCTGGCGACAGCCGAGGTCCCCGACGACGAGGACTTCGCCTTCCTCGGGACTCCCGGTGAGGAGGTCTGGCTGCTGCCGCAGGCCCAGCTGGAGGGCGTGTTGTGGCCGGGGTGGAACACGCAGGACGCCGAGGTGGCCACCCGCGTGGCCAGGGAGGTCACCTGGTCGTTGCACGGAGTCGAGGGACCGGGGGATTTCGCGTTGTTCCTCAACGGGAGCTTCGGCGAGCCGAACCCCGTCTTCGACAGCCGGGAAGCGTTCCCTCAGACCTCCGGTATCGAGGTCAACACACACGTGCACGGCAACTGGGCGTTCCTCGAACCCGGCGCGTACCTGCTCGACATCGAGATGAGCGCGCGACTCGAGGACGGGCAGGAGCTCAGCGACCGGGGCACGCTCCGGTTCTTCGCCGGTGAGGGCGACCCCGAGACGGCCTTCGACGCGAGTCTGACCCGCCACGGCCCCGTGCCCTCCGATCCGGCGCCCGACGCCGACGGCCCGGACGCGGGTGAGGACCAGTCGACCGGCGGTCCCGTGGTGCTGGCCATCGTCGTCGGCGGCGCGGCGCTGGCACTCGTGGCGGTCGCGCTGTGGCGGCGACGGCGCTCGAAGGGACGGGAGGGCACCGGACGTGGCTGAACCCCTGATGCGGGTCGACAAGCTCTCCGTCGACCTCGGCGGCCGCACCGCCCTGCGGGACGTGGATCTGGCCGTGTCGGCGGGAGAACTGGTCGGGCTGATCGGCCCGAACGGCGCGGGGAAGACCACCCTGCTGCGCGCGGTGCTCGGACTCCTCCCGCCCCGTGCCGGGACGATCCGCCTGGGTGACCGCACCCCGGACCGGGCCAGGGGCACGGTCGGGTACGTGCCGCAGCGGCACGAGTTCGCCTGGGACTTCCCGATCTCCGTGGAGAAGGCCGTGCTGACCGGCCGGGTCCACCGAGTGGGCTGGCTGCGGCGTCCCGGCGCCGTGGACCGGAACGCGGTGGACGAGGCGCTGGACAGGGTCTCGCTCGGCGGGCTCCGACGCCGGCCGATCGGGGAGCTGTCCGGTGGGCAGCGGCAGCGGGTGCTGGTGGCCAGGGCGTTGGCCCTGCGCCCGGAGCTGCTGCTGCTCGACGAACCCTTCACGGGGTTGGACGTGCCGACCCAGGAGTTGCTCACCGGACTGTTCGAGACGTTGCGTCGGGAGGGCAGGGCACTGCTCATGACGACCCACGACCTGCCGGCGGCAGCGAGCCTGTCGACCCGGTTGTGTCTGCTCAACCGCACCGTGATCGCCGATGGGCCACCCGCCGAGCTGCGGGACCCGTCGGTGTGGTTGGCGGCCTTCGGGGTGGCCGGCTCGACCTCGTTGCTGCGTTCCCTGGGGGTGGACACGTGAGTGGTGTGATCGACTTCCTCGTCGAACCGTGGGACCAGGTGTTCATGCGACGGGCGTTCCTGGTCGCGATCATGTCCGGCGTGGTCTGCGGGGTCATCGGCACCCACGTGGTGCTGCGGGGCATGGCCTTCATCGGTGACGCCGTGTCGCACGCGGTGTTCCCTGGGGTGGCGGTGGCCTTCGTGCTGCAGGCGAACCTGGTCGTGGGGGGCGCGGTCGCCGGGCTGGTGACGGCGTTGTTGGTCGCCGTCTTCTCGCAGAACCGGCGGCTGCGGGAGGACACCGTCATCGGGGTCTTCTTCGCGGGTGCCTTCGGGCTCGGCATCGTCATCCTCAGCACCGCACCGGGGTACAGCGGTTCGCTCGAGTCGTTCCTGTTCGGGTCCATCTTGGGGATCGGTGACTCCGACGTGCTCGGGGTGGCGCTGGTCGGCGGGGCCGTCGTCGTCTCGGCGCTCGCGTTGACGAAGGAGATCGTGACCGTCAGCCTCGACCGGGAGACCGCCCGCTCGGTGGGGCTGCCGGTGTTCTGGTTGGACATGGCGCTCTACGCGATGGTCACCGTCGCCATCGTCATCTCGCTCCAGGCGGTCGGGAACGTCCTGGTGTTGGCGCTGCTCATCACCCCGGCGGCGTGCGCGCGGCTGCTCACCGACCGCCTGGGGGTGATGACCTTGCTGGCCCCGGCCATCGGGGCGCTGTCGTCGGTGGTGGGGCTCTACCTCTCCTACGCGCTGGACCTGGCGGCGGGCGGGATGATCGTGTTGACCGCGACGGTGACGTTCCTGGTGTGCTGGTTCCTCGCTCCCCGGCACGGCCTGGTCTCCCGGTGGCGGGCCAGGTCCCGTCCCGCCCAGGTGGACGGGGACGAGGACGACCGCGCGGCAGCCACCTCGGAGGAGGGAGCGGGGGCCTCCTCGGTCGGGTAGGAGGCACGCCGGCCCCCCGGATCGTTCGACGGTGAGGCGGGCGGGCCGCGCGCTCGGCTCCGCCTCACCGACCTCGTCGAGGGCGACCGCACGGCCGTCGCCGGGCACACCTGGGGTGGGGCAGACCGTCAGCATGCTCCTCGGTGCGCGCGTCATCGGCCCGGACGGAGGGCCCGGCCCAGCCAGACCGATCCCCGCGTCAAAGCCGAGGTGTTCCTCCCGACCACGGGCATCGGCGGGAACGACCTGACGCCCTCCGCCAGGGAGCACTTCTCCTTCATGGGGTCCCGACTTCGACGAGCTGACCACGCCGGCCCTCGTGGTCGCGGGCGACCAGGACCAGTCCGCGCTCTCGACCCCGTGGCCCCGACTGTTCACCGACGTCTACCACCGCAGCCCGGGTGTCCGGGGTTCGCTCACCCTGTTCGGGGCCGAGCACATGCTCGGCGGGATCCACGCCTACCACGCCGAGGACATCACCGACGAGAGCCCCGAGCGGGTCGCGTTGGTCCGACGGGCCTGCTGGGCCTACCTCCGCCACGCCCTTGGGATCGACGACATCGCGTGGCAGCAGGTGCGGACCGAACTCGCGAAGACCACCGACCCGATCGGCACATCGTCGACAAGTGACACGCGGTCCGGTGCGACCCGTCTTCCTCGACCCGTCCGAGGAGAACGGGCTCGGACCCTCGATCGCCGCGACGGCGAGCGACCGGCAGCGATGCTCGCTCATCGCCGTCGCCGGGGCGTCGTGCGACCCGCTTCCCCAGGGGGCGCTCCGAGTACGAGGATCAGGACGGCGGCCCTCCCGAGCACCGGAGCGACCAGCCAGGTCCCTCCGCTGGCAGTGGAGAAGTAGGCCGAGACGACACCGGTGGAGCTCGCATCCGGGAGCGGGAGACGGTCGAACGGCCACGATGACCACCTGGAGCGGTGTCCGGACGGGACGAGATGCGGGTGACCAGCCGCGGCACGGGTGCGCACCTGGTGCGGGGAGGCCCGCTGGCACAGGTTCGACGGGGTCGTTCCGAGCGGCCGAGACCGCGACGACCGGCGGGGGGCGCGGCACACCGGATCCCGGAGGGGCGCACGACCGGGGGCGTCGCGCGTCCTCGATCGACGGTGGCCGGCAGGCGAGGCGGCGGCGGGCCGCGCGGGAACCCCCGGCCTGCCACGATGGGCAGCGGCCGCCGGATCGGTAGCGATCGGAGGCGCGTCCGGCCGGCAGGTCGGCCCCGTCGCCCCGGGGACGAGTCGGGTCAGTACAGGTGGTCGGCGGCGTCGGCCAGCACGTCGGCCAGGTGGTCGACGCGGTCCCGCCCGAAGCGGATCTGCCAGTCCGGCACTCCGGCTCCGTCGAGGGAGAGGGTCACGTAGTCGTGGTCCTCGATGTGGAGGACGAGGGCCGCGACGCCGACGACAGGGTTCCACACCGACCACCGGCCAGGCTGTCGGTCCCGGACGGCGTCAACGAGTTCGACGACCTGGTGCGGGTCCAGTCCGGCGGTGGCCTCCGGCAGGCGGGCGAGTCTGAGCAGCAGTCGGCCCGAGCGGGAGATCTCCGCGATGCTGGACACTCCGCGTCGCTGGCTGATGTGGTAGCCGGGCAACACGCGAACCCAGGAGACGGGTGCTTCCAGCAGGGTGGGCTGAGTCACGGACATCGCATCCCCCGGGATGGTTGGACGGGTGGGACCGACCGGATGTGGCGGGGGTGGTGGCCGCTCGACCCGCGATGTCGAACCTCCACCGTCTGGTCGTCCCGGTCAGGACGACGCGGCGAGCCAACGCTGCCTGCCGGGTCGCGCCGGCACCCAGCATCCGCCACGGCTCAGTTCCCGGCGCCGGACGCGGTGTGCCGCCGCCGGCTCCGGGAGGTGCAGCAGTTCCTCGATCACGTCGGCCGCCGGTCCGTTCGCCCGCCACAACACGGTACGGGGAAAGAAGATATCGGCTTCGTCCGCCGGCATCCTGACCGCCTGCGCGTCGTCCTCCCCGTATAGCTGGAGGAGGTCGATAACACCGTCGTGCAAGCTGATTCCGGTCACCGCGACCAGGTCACCGTTCTCGTCGCGCGGGTGCAGGAATCGGAAGCCCCGCGCCATCATGGCTCGTAGCCTGTCAGCGATATCGGTCATGAAGGAACCCATAACTGTCGGCGTTTCACGGCACGCACAGCGTTGTGCGAATCGAGCGGTCGCGCGGCGACACGTTGTCCCGAGCGGTCAGGACAGGATGTAGTCGAACTCGCCGTCCTTGGCTCCGGAGAGGAACGCGGCGATCTCGGCCCTGGTGTAGATCAGCGCCGGGCCGTCCGGATAGCGGGAATTGCGTAGCGCGATCTCACCGCTGGTGAGTTTGGCGACCTCGACGCAGTTGCCGACCGCGCCACTCTGCCGACTCTTTCGCCAGGACACTCCGTCCAGGAGTCTGGCCGGTATCCCGTTGCGGATCTCGTCCATCGGACTCTCCCACCTCTCCGACTGCCACCCGGAGGCCGGATGCACGTGCATTTGACCGTGCATCTAAAGCTAGCACGGCGACGTGCACGGGCGTATGCACGTGCAGCAGGAGGGTGATGTAGATCACTGTAACGGGCAGCGTTCGGGCGATTGCCACCGGCCACCCCGCCCCCACCACCAGCGCGTTCCGGCGAGACCGCGAGCGGGAAAGCGATATCCGCCCCGGGCGGCCGGGCCGCCCTGACCGCCGGCCAGCCGGTCCGAACGGTTCGAGCCGCCCCGCTCGGCACCGCGCCGACGCCCAGGCCCACGAACCGTCGCCACCCGGCCGCCGCCCCTCCTCCAGCGCACACACCCGACCCCGAACCGCTCACCCGACCAGGGGCCACACCCGGGGCGGGCCTGAAGGGCGGCACCCCGGACACGGGACGGAGGACGTCCCCAACCCGCACCCGGCGGACGGAGAGGACGGGGCGGATTCGGACGGTGGCACCGGGACCGCCTCGGCCACGACGGCCACGCCCACAGCCCGTTCCCCACCGACCCGCCACGACGACGGCCGCGGACGACGACCCGGGCGGGCAGCGCTCAGGCCAGGCGGTTCCGCACCTCGTTGAGGATCTTCTTCGTCTGCGCGGGGGTGGCGGCGTCCAGGGTCAACCGGTGGAAGACCTGGCTGTAGAGGTCGATCTCCGCCGGCTTGTCCAGGTACAGCGCGCCACACAGGTGTTCGAGGTAGACGATGTCCGGCAACTCCGGCTCGGCGAACCGCAACATCGTGAAGGCGCTCTCGGCGGAGGACCCGCGCGGGCCGAAGGGGACGACCTGGAGCGAGACGTTCGGCAGTTTGACGAGTTCGAGGAGTTCCTCGACCTGCTCCCGCAGCACCTCCGGGCCACCGAGCGGACGGTGCAACACCGACTCGTCGATCACGGCCCACAACCGGGGCGGCCGGGGATAGGTGAACACCTTCTTGCGCTGCATGCGCAGGGTCACCCGGCGCGACACCTCGTCCTCCGAGGCGTCGGGGATACCGCGTCGGACGACGGCCCTGGCGTAACGCTCGGTCTGCAACAGACCGGGCACGAACAGCACCTCGTAGGTCTGCACGCGGGAGGCGGACTCCTCCAGCCCGACGTAGTCCTGGAACCAGCGCGGCATCAGGTCGCTGTAGCGGTTCCACCACCCCGGCTGGTTGGACTGCCGCACGAGGTCGAGGAAACTGCCGCGTTCCGCCTCCTCGTGCACGCCGTAAAGGGTCAGCAGGTCGGCGACATCGCGTTCCTTGAAGCTGACACGACCGAGCTCCATCCGGCTGATCTTGGACTCGGAGCCGCGAATCGCGTGTCCGGCGTCCTCCCGGGAGAGGTCCCTGGCTTCCCGCAGCCTGCGCAACTGCCCACCGAGGACCATTCGCCGCGCGGTCGATCCGCTGTGCGCGGACTCACCCGTGGCCACGCCACCTCCCACCAGCCCACTGCCAGTCCAACTCCCCGTCCTTACCGGATCGCCCGCGTCCGGTCGAGCAGGGCTGCCCGAGATTCACCCGTTCATATCAAGCTACACCGGGTGGTGATGCGTCCCGAGCGGAGCATTCGTCATCCTGTTGGGCCGCATCGACGGCCGAGGACGGCGTTCTCAGCAGGATCACGCGGAACCCGGAACCGGTGGCCTCCGTCACGGATCACCGCGTCTATCCTTGAGATCCTTGCCACGCCAGGAACAGTAGGTCTGCCTATGCCACGTTCTGATG
Source organism: Actinoalloteichus caeruleus (assembly GCF_049311605.1). NCBI lineage: Bacteria > Bacillati > Actinomycetota > Actinomycetes > Pseudonocardiales > Pseudonocardiaceae > Actinoalloteichus > Actinoalloteichus caeruleus. The sequence goes on along the minus strand of NZ_CP186005.1, from coordinate 2,094,724 downwards.
AATCAGCAGCCCACCAGTTCGTGACGCCGCCGATGAACGGTGTTCGGGCGAGCATGGCCAGGGTCTACGACTCACTCCTGGGCGGCAAGGACAACTACGAGGCCGACCGCGAGGTGACCCGGGACGTGCTCGGGGTCTTCCCCGAGGCGAGGCAGGTCGCTCGTGAGCACCGGCGATGGCTGAGCAGGGCGGTGCGGTACCTGGCCGGCCGCCGGGGGATCGACCAGTTCCTCGACCTCGGTTGTGGCCTGCCCACCGACGAGAACGTGCACGAGATCGCGCAGCGGGCGAACCCGGAGGCCCGGGTCGTCTACGTCGACGTCGACCCGATCGTGATCGCACAGGGCCCGGCGTTGTTGGAGGAGAACGACCGCACCCACTTCGTGGCCGGTGATCTGGCCGAGCCGGACATCCTCCTGGCTGACCCGACGCTAACCAGGTACCTGGACTGGGAACGGCCGGTCGCGCTGCTGCAGTGCCTGTCCCTGGTGTACCTGGGCGCCGACCGCCGGCCGCACGAGGTGGTGCGCCGCTACGTCGAGGCGTTACCGGCCGGGTCGTGCGTGGCGATGAGCCACCTCCTGGACCCGGGGGACGGAGGGCCGGTCAGCGCGCTGGCCCGCGAGGTGGCGGCGGTGTACGAGGCCAGCTCGATGACCTCGGTGCACTTCCGGGCGGCGGCGGAGATCGAGTCCTACTTCGACGGCCTCGAACTCGTCCGACCCGGGCTGACCCGCCCGTCGGCGTGGTGGCCCGACGGGCCCCGGCTCAACCCGCCCCCGGAGTCCGACCGGGTCGTCGTGGTGGGGGTCGGCGTGAAGCGCTGATCGCAGGATCGCCGGGGTGGCGGTGCGGTCCGTCCACACCGGCCGGTCCCGGGCCTCGCCCCGGGGGTACGGTTCCGCCGGTCAGATCGGGACGTCCCGCTGCGAGCCCCGACGTGGTCCGGGCTTCGCCGGCGCGGTGGAACTCCTCCCCCGGCCGACGCGGGGAGCGGTGTCGGAGGTCCCGCCGGTCGAGGGAGGAGGACGACGTTGGGTGACTACCTGCTCTGTTCCAGTCCGATCCACGGTCACGTGAACCCGCTGCGCGGACTGGGCGCGGGTCTGGTGCGAGCCGGGCACCGGGTGCGGATGCTGACCGGAGCCCGCTTCGCCGACGCGGTGGCGGCGGTGGGCATCGAACACGTGCCGCTGCCCAAGGCGTGCGACTACGACTACCGGCGGTTCGACGAGCTGTTCCCGGGGCGCGTCCCGCTGACCGGGATCCGGAAGCTCGCCTTCGACTACGCGGAGGTCTTCGCCGCCTCGATGCTCGGCCAGTACCGGGCGTTGCGGGCGGAGCTGGACCGGGACCCGGCGGAGGCGCTGCTGGTGGAACAGTCGTTCCTGGGGGTCCTCCCGCTGTTGGCGGGTCCACCGGCGCGAAGGCCCCCCGTCGTGGGTGCCGGGGTCTTCCCCCTGGCGCAGTCCAGTCGGGACACCGCGCCGTTCGGCATGGCGCTGCCGCCGCTGCGGTCACCGCTCAACGCGCCCCGCAACGCGGTGCTCACCTGGGCCGCCCGCGAGGTCGTGTTCCGTGCGGCCCAGGACCGGGTGAACCGGGGGCTGCGGGAACTGGGACTGCCCCGCCTACCGGAGTTCGTGCTCGACTGGCCCGTCCTCGCCGACCGGTTCACGCAGTTGACGAGCGCGGGTTTCGAGTACCCGAGGAGCGACCTGCCCGCGTCCTTCCGGTTCGTGGGGCCCCTCCCGCCGAGCGGCCCCACCGCGTGGACGCCCCCGCCCTGGTGGTCTGAGCTCGACGACGCTCGCCCCGTCGTGCACGTCACGCAGGGGACCATCGACAACGTCGATCTCGACCGCCTGGTCGGGCCGACGGTGCGCGGCCTGGCAGGGAAGGACGTCCTGGTCGTGGTGGCCACCGGGGGACGCCCCGAGTCGGCGGTGCCGGGCGCCGCCGCGCTCCCGCCCAACGTGCGGGTGGAACGGTTCCTCGCCTACGACCGGCTGCTGCCCAGAGTGGACGTGCTGGTCACCAACGGGGGCGCCGGGGGGACGCACCAGGCGCTGGGGGCCGGCGTGCCGCTGGTCGTGGCCGGGGACAGCGCCGACAACCCGGAGAACGCCGCCAGGGTCGCGTGGTCGGGTGCCGGGATCGACCTGCGCACCGGAACGCCGCCCGCCGAGGCGGTCGCCGACGCCGTGGAACGGGTGTTGCGGGAGCCCCGGTACCGGGCCCGTGCGCGGGAGTTCGCCGCCGAGATCGCGGGATGCGACGCGCCTGCCTCGGTCGCCGCCGAGTTGGCCCAGGTGGTCGCCGACACATCCCGTCTACCCGGGGCCGCCGGCCCGGCACCAACCGGACCCGCCCGCACCGACCCTGACCACGGCACGCCCGCGGCCAGACCAGGATGAGCCGGCCACCGTCACTCCTCGAGTCGGTCCTCGCGCGGGGCAGCCGCGGGAGAAGCGGTAGCCGCGTTCCCCGACCACGGTGTCCACGTCGGCTAAATCGGCGACGAGGCCGACCAGGCGGGCTCGTCGCAGCCCGCCTGGTCGGGGTCCCGGATTCCCGCTGTCGGCCCCTACCTGGCAGCCCCCACCTGGCGGGCCACCCGGCCGGGCCGCCCGCCAGGTCGAAGGACTCGGGAGCGAACCGGGCCGGCTGGCTCGGACACCTGGCGTGGACGAACCAGTGGGCGGCCTATCTGGTTGGCGCCGTCGTCGTGATGGTGGTGACCGGGATGGTAGGAGTGGTCCTGGTGATGGCCCCGCAGTGACGGTGGCCGGTCACCCCGGTTGCGGAGCGGGGGGCGGTATTGCCGCCGCCCTCGCTCGGGCCTGGAGCAGAAGGGCTGGTTTCTAGGGCATCGACCGATACAACTGTGCCCCCCGGACGGCCGGGGGGCACAGCGTGTGGTGGTCAGTATCGGTTGTCTTTCACGGCGGCCACGAACCCGGCGAACACAGGTGCAGGGACGACGATGGCGCCGCCAGTGCGGTTCTTGCTGTCGCGGACACCAACGATGCCCGGGCCCACACCGATCTCAACACAGTTCTGCGTGCTCGACGCGGATGAAGTGTGCCATCGACTGAGCGTCACCTGGTTTGTCGTGCGCGTCATGCGCGTTTCCTCCATCGGTCAACATACTCGGCGATCAGGTTTCGGCTGGCGGTGCGACTCATCGCCAGACCGGTGATCGCCTCTGTGGCTCGGGCATACTCTCGGGTCTGCACGCGGCCATCGATCAGGGTCGACGACCGCAGGCCGTCGATGTGTACCACCGGCCACCCCGCTGAAAATTCGAGAAGCATGAATGCGCCGGTAAGCCCCGCATGTGCGCCCCTGTCGAGCGGCACAACGTGAATAGGCATCTCGTCCGCCAGCTCCACCAGGTGTTCGGCCTGTGCTGCCATGACCCGCCAATCGCCGACGGGCCGCACCAATGCAGCTTCATCGATCACTGCACGGTAGGTAATGGTCGGCAAGATCTTCTGTCGAGCCAGACGCGCAGCGACGCGCCGATCGATTTCCGAACCTGCCGTTACGCCCGAACCCCTGATGGCAGCGGCAGCGAAATCCGCAGTCTGCAGCAGGCCCGGCACGAGCACGATCGCGACATCCGTGATCTGAGTTGCTTGGGCTTCCAGCGCCGCGAGAGGGCGAAGGGTGCTTGGTACGTCGTCCGCGTCCCACCACGCCGGCTGGGTGAGGTCCGCGTGGAGGTCGAGCAACTCGGCCCGGGATGTTCCCGTGACACCGAGGGCTTCTAGAACGTTCACCAGGTGACTGCGGCCGATATCCCTCTCGCCGGTCTCCCATCGGTGGATCGTGGTGCGCCCGACGCCGACGTGGCTGCCCAGATCCTCCAGGGTGAGACGCGCGGCTACCCGCTGCCTCCGCAGCTCGCCGCCGATGGTCCTGGAGCGCGCCGTCCACGTCATGTGGACATCCTAAACACTCCTGTCGCCGGGAACGGATTCCCTCATCTGGGGTATTGCGCCCGTTTCCCCGGGGAAACAGGATATCCCCGGGGAACCTGCCAGTTTCCACCTTCCCTTCACACGAAGGTCCGCAGCTGCTCACGGCTAGACGATGCGGCTGCGGCTGGCATGCCCGTTGGGCTCCCCAATCCCGGAGGCACGTTGTCACCCAGAATTCGCGCCCAGCGCCTCGACGGAACGCCCTGTCTGCTCGAGGTCCGCTCGACCAGCTTGGGTGCTCGCCTGTACGTGACATCGGCTGGGCACCGCTCGTACGTGGACGTGCCCGCCGGCAACTCCCAGTGGCTCAGCCTGTGCCTGTGGTGGCGGGGCCACCCGACCCAGCATGAGCTCCGGGGGGCGGACGGCCGGCCGACTGTGGTGACGATCAGTCCCACGCTGCAACGGTCCGCTCTCCTCGCCCTGCCCACACAGACGGTGGTGGTCGACGCCGAGGGGTCGATCCGGTTGGGAGCGGCGGTCGACGCTGCTGTCGCAGAACAAACGCCCGTTCGCCCTGTCGCGCGCGCGTAGGAGGCCCTGTGTACTTCCCCGCAGATCTGACTATCGTTTGCACCGACCTCGAGGGCACCCTGTGGCCGAACGAGGGGGGCTCACTGGAAGCATATGCCCGCGGATACCACACCAGTGCGCGATCCAAGCTACCAACCGGCCTGTGCGATGCACCGGATGGCATCACCCTGGTGGACCGTGTCATCCGATACCGGACATTCGATGGACTCCCGACCGGGCCTGATGACGTACGAGACACCGTCCGCCGTATCGACGCCGCGTTCGGGAGAATGTTTCCCCTAAGTATTCGGCCATACGAGGACGCCCTGGTCGCGATGCGCGACCTTCGGGTCTCTCCGCTTCATCACTGCACGGTAGTGACGGCCAATAGCGCGCTCGCGACGATCCTCAAAGTGACGTCGGCGGGCATGACAGGAGTGCTCGACCTGGAATCTGGGGCATATGGATGCGAGCACGTCGATCGGGGTGCTCTGGTGGAGCTCGCGTCGCACCGGGTAGCAGAAACGTTGCAGCTGGCGAGTGTGTCCCCGAAGCAGGTGGTCGTCATCGGTGACACGGTCGCGGATGCTGAGGCCGCGCGGCGTGCGGGCACCTCCTTCCTTGGGGTGCTGACGGGCTCCGGGACGGCGGACCAGCTGGCGGCGCATATCTCGACGTGGTCGGAGCTGACGGGGATGCCCACCGGACACGGCTACGACTACCCGTCGCCGGGTGTGGGGCGGGTGGTCGACAATCTTCGCGGCGTAGCGGCGTTGACGCGGGAGCTGACCACGGAGGCGCTGACCTCGGTGGAACGATCACCGGCACGTCCGACTGTTGCCCGCTCGCGAATGGGTTCCAAGTCCTTCGTCGTCTGACGGCGCAGGTAGTGCGGCAGGCCCGCCTCGATGTGAGGCGGGCCTGCCGCATGTTCGCCTCATATCCGACGTTGACCTCTCAACCGCCGCCTGCGCCAGCGGGCCACCACGGGGGCTGGTCACAGGGCCGCCTCCCGATTGGGCCTGGACAGCGGTTCCGGGTCGGGTTTGTCCGGACGGCCCCTGGGGAGCCCGGGGGCACCGGAAGCATCGAGGACGAGGGCACTCCGAAAACGCCGTTCATCCACGTGACGACCGAGAGCGCACGTGCACATCCTGGCCCCTACCTGCACCTCGGCCGACGGGCAGGGGCCGACGGGCACTGATATGGGTGGTTCTCCTAGCTGCGGGTCCTGGAACAGAACGGGCACATACCAACGTGACGGTCTGACGTCGCCCCGCCGTCGCCCAGCTCCCCTTCGGGCGCCGGGCAGAGGGCCGTCACGCTCCCCACCCGAACCTGACGAAGCAGCGGGTGCCCCGACGTCACGCGTGTCCTGGTGCGTAGGCCGAACGAGTGGCTATGCCTATCAGGCATAGAAGCGAATCCGACTCTACGTAGTGTTCCGAGCACAGCAAGTCGCGATGATGGGAGAGGACATGACCGCGTTCGGCCTGACCCGTTCCAAGACCCGACCGCCCGCCACGCAGACGGCGCCCAACCTCGTTTACGACCCGGTGAGCCAGATCAACCGCACGCCCAACGGAACCCTAGCCATCACCGACGCAACGACTCGTGCCGCCGGCACGCCCTGCGACACACGGCACGACAGCCAGTGGTTCACGGACAAGGACGACTGAACAGCGCGGCCTTCGGCGACAACCGATAATCACTTAAGGTAGCTGACCAGGTACCGTGAGCAACGGCAGGAAAGTGTGACCGTGTTCGTGCTGACCCGCTCCAAGACCCGACCACTCGCCACGCAGACGGCGCCCAACCTCGCCTACGACCCGGTGAGCCAGATCAACCGCACGCCCAACGGAACCCTAGCCAACACCGACGCAACGACTCGTGCCGCCGGCACGCCCTGCGACAGACAGCACGACAGCATACAGATCACCAACACCAACGACTGACGGTGACAGGAGACATGCCTGCGACCATCCTGGTTATCACCAGGCCCTGCGATATCACGGCAGACTTCGTGATCTGGGAACTCCTACAGCGGGACGGAGTGGAGGTACATCGGTTCGATACCGCCGACCTCGTGACAGGAGCCGTCACAGTGAGGGCGCATCTCACTGACAATGGGTGGCGGGGCACACTGTCGGACCGATATCGGCAGACCGACCTGAGCTCCGTACGTTCCATCTGGTGGCGCAAACCCAGCGGGTACGGACAGCACTCGGACACTCCCGAGCAGGCATGGGTGGCCGCCGAAGCCGAGTACGGCTTCGGCGGCCTTCTCTCAGCCTTATCGAACGTGCACTGGGTGAACCACCCGCACCGCAATCGGTACGCCGACGACAAACCTCTCCAGCTCGCCCTGGCATCCAGTCTCGGTCTCACCGTCCCCCCGACCACCATCACCAACGATCCGGCGACCGCCGCCAACCGGGCCACCGCCATGAAGACCATCTACAAGCCGTTCCGGGCCGGGCTCCGGCTACCCGACGGCAGCCGGACGATGCTGTATGCGGACGCGGTCGAGGCGGACGAACTCGGGGCCGGCGTGGCTGGTGCCGCTCACCAGTTCCAGGGGCAGGTCGACTGCGACTACTCGGTTCGTCTCACCTCCGTAGGCGATCGCCTGTTCGGAGTGCGAATCGACAGTCCGAGCAGGGCGATCGACTGGCGAGCAGATCACGATGACTTGCGGTACCGCCCCATCGACGTGCCGTCCGACGTTGCCCTCGGCGTGCGCACCCTAAACAGGACGTTGGGATTGACCTATTCCGCATCGGACTGGGTCATCACCCCAGACGGACGATGGGTTTTCCTGGAGAACAATCCGAACGGGCAGTGGGCCTGGCTTGAGGACGCCCGTGGGCCGATCACCACAGCCCTGGCCGACGAACTTATCGAAGGAGCCTCATGAGCAACGCGACAGCGGACTATCGCCGCCTACTCCGGAGTCAGCTCGCCGAGATTCTGCGCACGGGCGGTTCCCTCGCCGACCCCGCGCTCCTGGCTGCCTTCACGGACGTGCCCCGGGACCACTTCGTCGACGACTTCGCCGTGCACACCCCGGACGGGCTGTCGTGGATCTCGCGCGACGACCCCGCACGACTGAGCTACATCCACAGCGACACCACGTTGATCACCGAGATTGATTCCCACGGCACCCCCATCTCCTCGAGCACGGCGCCGTCACTGATGGCGACGATGCTGGAAGCACTGGAGCTGCGCGGCTCGGAACGGGTGCTGGAGATCGGAACGGGAACGGGCTACAACGCGGCGCTCCTCTGCCACCGCCTGGGCTCCCACCGGGTAGTCACCGTGGACATCGAACCGGGGCTCACCCTGACGGCCGCCGCCCGGCTCGACGACCTGGGGTACCAGCCGACCGTCCTCACCGGAGACGGAGCCGAAGGCGCGCCGCGGCACGGCCCGTTCGACCGGCTGATCACCACCTGCGGGCTCACATCGGTGCCCGCCACGTGGCTGCGACAGGTCCGACCAGGGGGACGGATCCTGGTCAACCTCGGCTTCGGTCTCGTGTCCCTGCTCGTGCTGGAGGACGGAACCGCCGAGGGCGGTGTCCTCGACTTCGCGGCCTTCATGCCGCGCCGAACTAGCGTCGACGACCCGGCTTCGGGCCCCCACGACATCCCCCGTAACAGCGGGCGCCCGGCCCGACGGGACACACTGCCAGAAGCCCTGGATGACCGCACTGGCCGCGCGCTGCTGTCGCTGCACCGTCCCGGCTTGTGGAGGGGGTCCTGCCTCGACGATGACGGCCGGGTCGTCCACCTGCTCAGAGAACGGCCGACGGGAGCATGGGTTCGGGCCACCGAACTGGACGACGGCTCCGTCGAGGTCTTCCAAAGCGGTCTGCTGTGGGATTCGGTGATTGCCACGTTGCGCGAGTGGGAAGAACTCGGCCGTCCGGACATTACGGCGTATCGAGTCCGTGCGGATGCGCAGGGCCACCACGTCCTGGCTCCATAGTCCGGAGCGCGAAGGGGGAGCGATCGACACCGGTTGGTCGCTCCCCCTTCGCGTGTCAGCGCTGAGTCTGGCTCAAACACGAGTCGAGGCGCTACCGTGAGTTTGCCTCTTCGCCAGGAGGTCTGCCCCCGGCCGACGGGCCGGGGGCGCGGAGAGGCCTCTGGCGAATGGAGCACGATGGAAAACACGCACAAAAACACGCACATTGGGCAGCGAATTCGCGAGCTCCGCCGCTGGCGGGGCATGAGCACCACGCTCCTCGCTGATCTCGCTGGAATCTCGCAGCCACACCTCTCACGCCTCGAACGCGGCCTCCGGCCACCGACTCGCAGGGCAACTATCGACGCCCTCGCAAACGCGTTGCGGGTTGCCGTCACCGATATCACCCAGGACCACACCCACCGTCCGGACACCACCCGGCACGACATCATCCACGATCTGACCGACCTCCTCAGCTGGTACCCGGGCGACAGCCCCGAAGGACCGGTACTCACACCTGATGCTGTCGCACGGGCGGTGGGACAGGTGAATTCGGCCCGCCACGTGTCCGACTACCGCACCCTCGCATCCGTGGCCAGCGACGTTCTTCCGAGTCTGCTCACAATGTACGAATCCAGGTCCGACCAGCAACGGCGGACCGCCGCGCACCACCTGGCTGACCTCTACCAAGCGGCTATGGCAGCGCTGAAGACCTTGAGAAGCTCGCCCGGACTGCTCGACCTGGCAGTGGCGCACGTACGCACCCTGGCCGCGACGACCAGCGATCCCCAACACGAGGCACTGGCGGCGTGGATGCGATCGCAGTCCCAGGGAGCCGGCCGCCGTCCACGGCAGTACGCCCACGCGACCAGCGCGATCCGCACGCTGGAGCCGCACAGCACCGAACCCGGGGTTCCCGAAGGCCTGGGGCAGGTTCACCTGAGTGCCGCGCTCGCCGCAGCAGCGATGGGTCGTCGTGCGGACGCCTACGACCACATCGCCCGTGCCGACGAGATCGCAACGCGGGTGGGAGGCACGAGCGCATGGCGAGGCTTGTGGTTCGGCCCTCTGAACGTCGACGTGTGGCGCCTGGCGATCGCAGCAGAGCTGGGGGATCACGGGCAGGTCGACAAGCTGGGCAACCGAATCCTGCCGCGAATCGGGGAACTGCCGGCAGCGGTTCGGCGCGCCGACGTGTTCGTGGAGTGGGGCAGGGCGCTACTCGCGGACCGACGTACCGAGCAGCGCGGGCTTCAGTTGCTATTGCGCGCGGAACAGATCGCCCCCCTGATCGTGTACCGGTCGGACGTCATCCGATCTGCCGTGGCAAGCATGCTCGAACGGTCTCGAGCGGCTGCCGGTGGAACCGAACTGCGGGGACTCGCGCATCGAATGCGCGTCACCGCATAGCCCAGTCGAGTGGCTATGCCTCGGTGACATAGAACTCGCTATCCCACCCCATACGGTCTTGGGCAAGGGACGGCGCGAAGCACATGTGAGGGTCGGTCACCGTCCCCCGCCGACCCTCTTCACTCGCACCACAGGTGCGGTCGCCGGTCCGGAGATGCCACGGCAGGGACGTCTCCGGACCGGCGACTGGGAACGGGGGTCCTGATGACATTCACCGCTGACAGGCCGGGGGCGCCGACCGCCCCGACGAGGCGTATCCGGCCAGGGACAGCGGCCCCCGACGCTGTCCCCTTCCACCCACCTGCCTCCACTACAGGCTGGTTCGGTGCGGCGGCAGGGAGGCACGCCGCCGCACCCCCCTTACCGTCGTCCCCCGCCCCGCGCGCTCGTCGCGGGGGACGACCGGGGGCGGCACCCCCCGACAGGATTTCCGCCGCCCCCACCCAGCCGCCGACCCGGGCCGAATCGCCCCATCCCGGGCCGGCAGGGGCGGGGGCGGCGTTGAACTTCCCAGCTGCCCCCGCCCATCCCGCCCTCAGCGGCACCATTCCTCACTGGACGGATCCAGGGGAATGAGCAGGAGCAGGTTGATCGCGATCGCGCGAGACTGGTCAGCCACGGTCCCGGCGGTGGACCGGTCCGGCCGCCTCACCACCATCGCCCTCGCCGTCACCACAGATCGCACAGCGGTGGTGATACTCGGCCGCGGTGCGCCGTCGCGCCTGTCCCCCTCAGAGGGGCGACGCCTGTCAGCCGCACTGCGAGGGGGACAGGACTTCAGATTGTCCTTCGCGATGGGCATGACGTCGAGGACGCTGTCCGTGGCACCTACGGCCGGACTGGAACCCTTCGAGCTAGGCGTCACGCTGACCCTGTGGACGGGGTCCAACCTGGCGGCGCATTGGCCCCTGACGCTCAGCCCGGAGCCGACGCGCTCCTTCATTCGGCTGCTGGACGAGGGTATCGAGCAGTGCGTGCCAGGGAAGGTGAGGTGAGTGGTCACGCCCGATGTCCAGGTCGATGAGATCGTCACCATGCTGATCCCCCGCCTCGACGCGCGCCCCGCCTCTCGTGTTCGCCGGTACGCCCAGCCGCGCCGCTCACGCCGCGTGCGCCCCTTCCTCAAAGGGGAACGGTGAACGGGGGGCCGAACGACCTTCCGCCCGAAACCGTCATGCCCGGTATCGGAGTCGGGAGCGTGGAGGTGTGGTGGCCGGCGCAGTACCGGCCTGTGACGGTGGGGGTGGAGTGGAGTCGATTGGGTGTCGTGTTTCGGCCGGCCCACGCTCCCGCCGAACCGTTCGGTTTGCGACCCGTCGACGCTCGCCGTGTAGCCACGGCGCTGGCGGTGGTGGATGTTGTTGCGGAGGCCACGGTCATTCCCGTCCACCAAACGCTGATACGCCAGTCACTGCGGGTGACGACCCTGTCCAGCAGCGGAGGGAAGGTGCTGACTCTGACGGCACGTCCCGGATTCCCTGCTCTGACGTGGGTGCTGCCGATGGTGTGGCGCCCACCCCATCGCCGTGGGCTACGGCTCACCCGCCCGCACGATGCGGGGCAGCTGATCGGCAAGGCTGCTGAACGGTCCGACAAGAACAGAAGCAGGAACCAACGTGGCAGGTAGTGGGAAGTGGTGGGCCGGGGGCGCCGTGGTGCTGGTCGCCGGGGTGGTGGTGGCCTACCTGGCAGTGGCGCTGCCCTCCGGTGAGGCCGGGCAGGCGCACCCCGGCGATACGGGTACGGCCGTGAGCTCGGAGCCCGAGGAGCCGCCGGTCGACTCCCGATACCCACCGGTGGAGAACCCCATCGACATGCGGGCGCTCGAGCCCTGCGACCTGCTCCCCCCGGACGCCGCCGAGGAACTCGGGCTGGCCCCGGAGGGGGAGCTGGAGCGGCCGACCGGGCCGTTCGAACCCTGCCTGTGGCGCAACCGGGTCACCGCCACCGACGCGGCGGTGTACCGGGACATCGGGCGCACCGGGCTGGGCGAGGTGTACGACCGGCGCGACGCCTACGCCGTGTTCACCCCGATCACGATCGAGGGCTATCCGGCCGTCGCCGCGCAGCACGTCGAGCAGATGGGCAACTGCCAGGTCTTCGTCGGGACCGCCCACGACCAGCAGTTCGTCGTGCAGTCCGACAACGCGCTCTACCTGGAGGACGGCGTGACCGAGGCCGAGGAGTCGGACCCGTGCGCCCGGGCCGCCGACGTCGCCCGCGCCGTCCTGGTGCGGCTGCCCGCCGGAGACTGACGGAGGAGACGAACACCGTCCAGCCGATCGAGTGATGTTGAATTCCATCTCGCGAGAGACTGAGGGCAACAGTAGCCGGTACATCAGGCGCGCACTCGCCACCTGGCCCGCGCCCTCGATGTTGCGGATAATCCCCTCCGCGACGTCCAATCGGCTCGCCAGCTCGGCGGCGCTCAGATCTCTTCGCTGCGTGTGTCGCGTATTAGCTAGCCATTCAACCTAGACATACGCACAGCACATGCGAATTTTATGCGAGTGCTCAATCGGTATAGCGAGACTAGCCTGCATCAACATGCACAAATTGTCGATCATTCACACGGCGACGCCCAGTCGGATGATGTCACAACCGCGCACGCGAACATACCATGCATACTATGCGATCCAATGCACAGAGCACGCGGGAACTCAGCGATGCACAGCGGGCCGAGCTCGCGCGCGTAGTGAAACGACGCCGAACCGAAATGGGTTACCCCACCCAGGCCGCGTTCCGCCAGCACAGTGGGATCGCGCCCAGGACGATCGGGGCACTGGAGTCCGGGCAACCGGTGCGGTACACGACACTGGACTCCTTTGATCTACCGCTGGCGTGGTCGGAGGGAACCCTGGCCGACATCGCACGGGGCATGATTTCGCCGACCTCCTCGGTCGACATCCCCCACCGCTTCCCCCCGACATCAACCACCAACACACCGCCTCCGCCCACAGGCACACCTCCACCAACCGACGTGGACTGGACAGCGGTGGCGTCCATCCTGCACCGCCCACCCGGCACCCTCACACGAGCCGAGGTCGCGACAGTCCATCGCCTCCTCGCCCGCCTGGTTCGGGCGTTAGGCGTGGATGCAGCGGAGTCCTTCCTCGCAGGCCTCATCGCTGCACGAGCAGCTGATGACGAAGCCACGAACGGCAACGCCTGGTAGAACGACTAGCCCAAACGGGTTCTCCTGCGAACACCTCGACGGCGCGCCCCACTGACTCGCGAAGTCGTTTAATCTGCAACAGCTGCCGGGTAGTAACCGGACATTCCGACCCGCACAGATGCAGATGCTTCAGATGCACAGGGGAATACCGTGAGACAGAGACGAGGAGCCATGGGTGGCGCACTAGCGAGCGGCCCCTGGCGCTCATCGTCATCCACACCGCCAGATCCAGCACTACGCTTCACGCGCACCTCGTGCTCGCGGCGTTCAGCGTGGCGACCATAGCGTGGAACGGACACCTCGACCGCGTCGTCAACCGCGTCCGTTCGGTTCGCCGCCGAGATCGCGGGATGCGACGCGCCGGCCTCGGTCGCCGCCGAGTTGGCCCAGGTGATCACCGACACCTCCCGGTGACCCAGGGGCCGCCGGCCCGGCACCAACCGGACCCGCCCGCACCGACCCTGACCCCGGTATGCCCGCGGCCTGACCAGGATGAGCCGGCCATCGGCACTCGTCGAGTCGGTCCTCGCGCGGGGCAGCCGCGGGAGAAGCGGTAGCCGCGTTCCCCGACCACGGTGTCCAGTCCGTCGGCTAAATCGGCGACGAGGCCGACCAGGCGGGCTCGTCGCAGCCCGCCTGGTCGGGGTCCCGGATTCCCGCTGTCGGCCCCCACCTGGCGGCCCCACCTGGCGGGCCACCCGGCCGGGCCGCCCGCCGGGTCGGAGGACTCGGGAGCGAACCGGGCCGGGCGGCCGGGGGATGGCCTCGGTGTGCGGTCACGGAGGTCGGGACGAGCGACGGCCGTGACCGCCCCACTCACCCCGTGGTGTCGCCGAAGGTGCCGCTGAACGAGCACACCCCGCCGGTGGAACCCCGGCGGTTGGCACCCGGTTCCCACTCCACCTCGCCGCCGGGAGCGATCTTCACGTACTTGAACTCGAACGCGGTATCGGCCGGCAGGGTCACCGTGGTCCGCCACACCGGGTAGTCCGAGGAGGACAGGTGCACACCGGCACTCGGGTTCCAACTCCCGAGTTCGGGGATGCTGCCGACCAGGTGCACCTCCTGGCCGAACCAGGTCTCGGCCCGCACCCCGAAGGCGCACTGCCCGGGCTGCTCACCAGGCGGCCCCTCGCAGTCCTCCTCGCAGGGCGCACCGGTCTCGCCCACGTGCAGGGCCAGGACACCGTCGGTCGGAACGCTGGCCTGGAAACTCCCGTCACCGGCCACGGTCACCGCGGCCCCGGTGCAGGTGCCCTCACCGGTGGACCGGCTGCCGGTGGCCACGTCGCAGTAGGTGCCGGCGGGCAGCCCGCTGCGGAACGCCTGGTTGAGCGCCCCGCCCCGGTTGAACACGGCGAAGCCCTCCTGACCCCGGCCGAAGGCGATCGCCCGGCCATCGCCCGAGGTCCACCGGTGGGTGAGGGGCGCATCCCCCACCTGGTTGCGGAACCCGACCATGCCGGCGATCGCGGGATCGCGGTGCTCGCACAGCCACCCGTTGGCCCCGCACTCGGTGGGGGCGGTGATCGCCCCAGCCGGGTTGCCCGGCTGCTGCCCGGCGCTGGGCGGCCCCTGCTCGTTGTTGGTGAACCGGTAGCTGGACATCAGCTTCGGGGTGCCGAAAGGGTGGGCGAGCATGAACGCGGAGGCGACCCGGTAGGGGCCGGGGTTGTTCTGGAAGACCAGGCCGGGGTCGGACCGCTGGGTGTCGTGGTTGTCGACGAAGACGACGGCGTCCCCGCTGGGCAGGGCCATCTGGCCGCCGAGATCGTGCAGCCAGCCGAGGTTGCCGTCCCGCACGGCCGGGCCGACCTGCCGCTGGTAGCGGAACTCGGTGACCTGGCCGAGGTGCGCGTAGGCGGGGGGCTTCAGCTCCGGTGGGCCGCCGCCCTCGATGACCTCCTGGTAGATGTGGGGCCTGCCGCCGAAGTGTGGGACGTCGTCGAGCATGCCGTAGATGGCCTGGAGGTCGGCCTGCGGCATGTGCTTGGCGGCGTCGACGCGGAATCCGGCGACGCCGAGCCCGACGAGGTCGTTGAGGTAGTCGGCGATCCGGCCTCGGACGACGGGGTCGGCGGTGCGCAGGTCGGAGAGGGCGAGCAGCTCGCAGTGCCACACCTCGTCGGGGTTGTCCCAGTTGCCGATGTCGCGGCGGCAGTCGCCGAAGTGCTGGTCGTCGTAGCCGGCCGCCGGGTAGCGGTACTTGTCGAAGGTGTTGCCGTTGCTGCCCGGGCCGCTGCCGATGGAGCCGCTGCCGGCCATGTGGTTGATGACGGCGTCCACATAGATCTTGACGCCGTTGTCCCGGCAGGTCTCGACCATGTCGACGAAGTCGGCGCGGGTGCCGCGTCGGGTGTTGTCGAGCTGGTAGCTGACGGGCTGGTAGTCCTGCCACCAGGGGTGGTGGTCGTCGGCGAGGACGACG
Organism: Actinoalloteichus caeruleus; assembly: GCF_049311605.1. Lineage (NCBI taxonomy): Bacteria > Bacillati > Actinomycetota > Actinomycetes > Pseudonocardiales > Pseudonocardiaceae > Actinoalloteichus > Actinoalloteichus caeruleus. Next base: position 2,079,243 of record NZ_CP186005.1, on the reverse strand, counting down.
TGTTCCTGGGGCGGGGAGACCTGCACCCCGCCGAAGCCCGCCGGGCCGAGGACGTCCTCGCACTCCCTGGCGACCGAGTCCCACCGCCACTGGAAGAGGTGGACGAGGGTGTCGCCGTTGGCCTGGGCGGTGGTCTCGACGGGGGTGGTCGGGGTGGAGGTCGGGTCGGCGCTGGCCTGGGTGTCGGAGGCCAGGACCGGGATGGACGAGGCGGCCATGCTGACCAGCACGGCCGTGGCGATCGTCGCGACGTTGCGAACTCTCACCGGTTCCTCCTTGGGGGGCGGCGGGTTGCCCCGCCGGACCGGGCGGTTCCTCGGCGGACGGCAACCGAGGAACTGCAATAATTTTCAGTTGTGTGGTGAAGCTAACAGGTGCTGGACGAGTTGGGAAGGCGGCGACAGGACCACGGATGACGCTGCCCGGTACGGACGAATGGCGGTGTCAATCCGTTGAACTGCGACGGGTATCGCCGACGCGCGCTCGACCCACTCGGCGAGCACAGCGGTCGATCGTTCCAGTGTTGCAATTTTTTTCAGCTGGTTTGGCACCGGATTTCGGCGTGGGGTTGCCGCGCGGAGTCGCTCCGAGGCGGACCGCTCCCGCGCCGAGTGGATTCGCGTGGGAAGCGCGTCCCCGGCCGGTTCGGCCCGGCGGGTTCGAAGCCACGCCGACCACCGTGAACCCCGTGGCCGCCTCCCACGGGATTCGCGTCTCAGGCGACCTGGTCGCCGACGGGGTGGAGCATGCGGTCCAGCGAACGCAGGCACTGCCCGAGGGCCTCCCCGTACTCCTACGACCAGGGGCAACCGGACATCCTCATCTCCGGGCTTCCCTCCCCCGCCCTCTTGCCACAGAGATCCGCCGGTCAACGGTTTCGTGTCGGGTTTATCCGGAAGGCCTTTGGTTCGCTCAAGTCACCGGAGGTGTGGGGGACGAGGGCAGGCCGGGGGCGTCGTTCATCCACGCGACGTCCGATAGCGCACGCGCACACTGCGGTCCGTACCTGCACCTCTGCCGACGGACAGCGGCCGACGGAAGTGGAGTGGTACGGCCGGTTCTCCTACCTACGGGTCCTGGAACAGTACGGGCAACTGCCAATGTGACGTTTTACGTCCGGCGGATAGCGGCTAGCGGAGCTGCTCGAAGTCGGGTTCCCACTACGTCGCCCCCTCCGTCGACCAGCTCCCCTCTGGGTACCGGACGGGGCCGTCACACTTCCCACCAGGCACCCGGAGCGTGTGGGGCCGAGCTGCTTGTCCGGTATCGCGCGGTGTTGTCCACACGGGTGGTGAAGTCAGCCGCTCCGTCACGGGTAAGCAGGAGCAGGGGCTCGGCGGTGGTGAGGTCGAGCGTATCGGTGATTCCGCCGATCTTGCGAGTCGCGGTCACGGCGACGATGTCACCGCCGGGGGCGAGGCCGCTGAGGTGAGCACTGTTGCGCCGGCCGCGTTCACCGTTGAGGAGACACTTCGCGGCTCCCAGGACCCCCAGGGTGAGGCAGCCGCCGAGGAGGACCACGGTGGTGCCCTGGTCGAGGGTGAGGCGGGTGATGACGGTCAGGTCCGCCAACAGCTCACCCTCAGGTGCCCACAGCGGGGCGAGACGGACCTCGCTGTGGCCAGGGAAGGTGACGGCCGGCTCCGAGGTGAAGCGATAGGGCAGATGGGGGCCGAACTCAGCGTAGGCAGTGTTGCGGTCGGGGGCGCCGAGGACGATCAGGCTGTCGGGCTCGGCGTTGTAGTACTCGCCAGGGTGGAAGTCTCGGACAGTCGCGGCAGGGAAGAGCTGGGCGAGATGGACGCGGACGTAGAACAGGGCGTCGAGGTCGGCGAAGTTGGCGTAGCGTGCGTACAGCGAGTCGCTGGGCCGCTGCCTGGACCGCTCCGCAGCGGGAACAGCAGAGCAGATGACATCCACGCGGGAGCCGCCGGTGATCCCGAAGAACTGGCCCGGCCCGTTGGGAGCCGTACCCGCTGTGGTGGTGGGAGCGTCGCTGCCCGGCGGAGGCAGTTCGGCGACGTAACTGCCATCACAGATGAGTAGTGTGAGGGTGTCCAACGCCTGTCCAGCGTGACGGCGCACCGTCTTGGCCGAGCAGCCCAACACTCGCGCGAGGGACTCCTGCCGCTCGGTAAGGCTGGGCCAGGAATGCTCGCCCAGCAGATTGAAGTCAGCGGCAGCGTAGCGTCGCTCGTGCGGAGTTAACGCGTCAATCGCCCTACGCAAGGCCGCGACCAGGCGGGGGGTCTCACTCGCCGCATGAGACAGCGGCGGCGTCCGTGCCAGCAACAGCGCGCGAAGCGGGGCGCTGAGCGCCGTTACCGCCCCGGGGTGGCCGAGGGCGGGGCCCTGGCGCAGCCGCAGCAGCTCGGCGCGAACATCCTCCGGCGAGAGCCGAGGAGTGGGAATCGCCATTTGTCCAACCGTTGTCCCGTGGGCGAGATCTGTCCTGGTTTTAGGGCAACTGGTGGGATATCGCCCCTGATCGGGCTACCGGGATGGTGAGGACTCGCTTCTCACCGCTGGAGGTAACCGTCGCCGCCACCCTCGTACGGGTCTCGGGCTGGGGCCGCAGCCTCCACAGCCATCCCCCCTCCACCTCTGCTAATCCCGCTGCTGCCTCCGCGCGGCTCCGGCTGAAATCCGCCGCGTGAGGTTCCTGACCGCCCTCGTGCCCGGAAGGACATACGCCGACGCGAGGCCTTCCCCCCTTACCGAAGGAAGAAGGAGAAGACAGCCGTGGACAAGCGTCCAGCGAACACGTTGGTGCTCAACCCCGATGAGCTCGGTCCCGACCCGGTAGCCGGCATGGATCTGGCAGTGAAGCTGGGCATCGGGCATCTGGAGATTCGCTCGGCCGAGGGCGCCAATGCCATTACGTTGCCCGCCGGTCGGCTGCGGCACCTCCGTGCCTTGGCCGACGAGCGCGGCTTAGCGGCGGCGGCGCTCGCCTCTCCCCTGTGGAAGTGGTGTCGACCCGAGGCTATGCCGGGGCGCGTGGATACCTTCGGCTTTCCCACCCAGATCCCGCACGACGAGCGAATGGGCTGGATCAAACGGGCCATCGATGCTGCCGCCATCCTGGGTGCTCCGGTAGTGCGGGTCTTCTCCCACCTGAGGGTTGAGCCCAAGTTCACCGAGCAGCTCATTGGTGACCCATTGCTGCCCAGGGCGCTGGAGCTGGCAAACACGGCCGGGGTTCGCCTGCTGTTGGAGAACGAACCGGTGTGCACTCTCGCCCACGCCGAGCCTCTGCTGGAGGTTCTGGACCGGTACTCCGGGCAGGGCCTTGGTCTTTGGCTGGATGTGGGCAACCTCCACGAGGTTGGTCAGGCCACGGGCGAGGTGGTCCGCGCCTTGGCCCCGTACGTGGGCTACGTGCACGTCAAGGACTATCGGCCTGTCGAGGGCAGGCGGGTGTTCTGCCCAGCCGGTGAGGGCGTCGTGCCGTACGGGCAGGTGCTGCCGCTGCTGGACGCCGCCCGCCGAGGACTGCCATACGCGCTGGAGACCCATGTGCGTGATACCCCCGCTGACGCACTGACCACGGGTGCCGCGTTCCTGCGCACGGCTGTGCCCGGGGGCGTGGGGTGAGGCGGGTGCTGTTGGTAGGGGCTGGTGAGGTCGGCACCAAGCACCTGGCCGCCCTCGCCGGCGCTCCCGGCCTGGCGATCGCCGCAGTCGCCGACCCCGCCTCGCATACCGATGTCCTCCGGGGCGTTCCGGTGTTCGCGTGTTGGCGGGTGGCGCTGCGGGCCGTGTCGCCCGATTTGGTGGTGGTGGCGGCCCCGCCCGGGACCGCGCTCGCAGCGGCCCGGGGCGCCGCAGCCGCCGGGGCTGCGGTGTTGGTGGAGAAGCCCGCCACCACAGTCCCCGCTGCCCTGGCGCCCCGACGGGGCGATGGACGTGCCTTTGTGGGATTCCAGCCACACTTCGCCCCAGGCCTCGGCGGCCTGCTCGCCGCGCGCCCGTTCGTCGTACGGGCCGAGGTTGTACTGGCGGTACGGCGCGATCAGGAGTACTTCCGGGGTTGGCGCGGCACCTACGCCACGGCCGGCGGGGTGCTGCACCAGCAGGCCATCCACGGCCTAGCCCTCGCCCTGCGGCTGATGCCCGGCGATATCGAGACGGTAGACGCCGAGGTGACGCATCGCCGGGGCCTGGCCGAAACCGAGGACCACGTCACAGCCACCATCACGCTGACCAGTGGAGCCTCCCTGCACGTCGACGCCCGCGTCGACCACCCCGGCCCGCCGCACCACGAGGCCATGCTCCACCTCACCGACGGGCGCCGCCTTCACGTACGCGGACGCAACCTCGAAGCCGGGCTCGGCGGGGTCAGCAGCGCCCCCACACACGACGAACTACGCCGGTCGATGTACTTCGCCGTACTGGCAGCCGCCGACGGACATCCAGCTCATCCTAGTCTCTTCCCGCTAACGGCGCTGCGGCGCCCGCTGGAGGTAATCGACCGTGTCTACCGCGACGCCCGCGTCATCCGCGCTTCGCACGCCACTGCCACATGAGCTGCCCGTCGAGGTCGTCGAACGCAAAGGAGTCGGTCACCCCGACACTCTCGCCGACGGCATCGCCGAGCTCGCCTCAATCCGCTACAGCCAGCACTGCCTGGAGGCAACGGGGGCGGTACTACATCACAACCTGGACAAAGTAGCTGTCCTCGGCGGCCGGGCGGTCTTCACGAACACAAGCGGCGTCTACGACCGGCCATTGCGGGTCGTCTTCGGCGGCCGGATCTCCACCAGCTTCGCTGGCCGGACGCTGCCGGTACGGGAGATTCTTCAGCAAGCGGCCGTCGACCACCTGCGTACCGCCCTGCCGGGCTTCGCCCGGGTGGATCTGGAGGTGAGGCACGAGACAACCAACTCCTCCAAGTTCCCCCACTGGTTCGCTCCTCGATCGTTCGAGGACCTTCCCGAGAGGCAGGCACCGTTCTCCAACGACACCGCCTACCTCGTCGGCTCGGCCCCGCGCAGCGTGACGGAGACGATCGTCCTGCTGGCCGAGGCGTGGTTCCGCCGTCAGGTGTGGGCGGGCAGCGACATCAAGGCCCTCGCCGTCCGCAATGGCAAGGCGTGGACGGTGACGGTGTGCGTACCCGCACTGGCGGGACATCTGACTAGTTCGGCGGAGTTCCACGAGGCGGTGGGAACCATAGCCTGCGAGTTGACCGAGCTACTTCAGGCGCGGTTGCAGGGCCGGGTGACGGTGGTGTGCAACACCCGGGACAGTCGCACCGGCCCGATCTCTGGTCAGTACTTCACGCTGTCGGGGTCGGCCGTCGACTACGGCGAGGATGGACTCGTGGGCCGAGGCAACGCCCGCACGGGCGTCATCAGCGGCGCACACCTGGCTGGGAACGAGGCAGCATTCGGGAAGAATCCGGCCTACCACGTCGGCAAGGTCGGAGGTTGGTTTGCCGACACCGCCGCCCGTACGGTAGCGGCCGAGTTCGGACCATGTCGCATCGCGCTGCTATGGAGGAACGGCGCCCCGTACGACCAACCCGCCTCGATCGAGATCACCACGGCCAGGGAGGTTCCGATCGGGGCGGCGGAGGAGTTGGTGCGGGCTACGCTGTCTCGGACGGACTGGACGGAGGACCTGCTGGCCGGCTGCTTTCTCCCCGCCGTCGCGCCGGTCGAGGATCTGCTCGCCGACCTGGAGCGTGTGGCCGAATGAGCGTGCACCGGCTCGTCACCGGCCACGTCGTCGCCCGTCTGGCCCTGCCGGACGAGGTGGACACCACAGCCGCTTGCTTGGCTGACCGAACACTACCCGGTGGCTGGACCCTTCAAACGCCCGACGGCGCGACGGGACCGCCAGATATCGAGGTCAGCCTCGGGACGGCGGCCGTGGGGGCGGGGGCGGACACCATAGGTCTGAGGCTGCCCGTGGCGGTGGCCGCCTCGGACACGCTGGCCTACGTCACCTACACCGCGCTTGAGCGCACCCGCCAGCGGCAGGGCAAGATTACCGTGCATGCCACGGCCATCGTCGCGCCCGACGGGCGGGCGGCGCTGCTGCTCGGAGCGAATGGCGCGGGGAAGACCTCCACCGCGCTCGCCCTGGCCGAACGTGGCTGGACTCACGCCGGAGACGACTTGGCTGTTCTCGGCGAAACCGGCGACGGCACGCTTTTGGTATGGCCGGGCAAGCCCACCGCAGCGATCCGCGACCCGGCCCGGCCGCTCGCTCCGAAAACCCAGCGAATGCTGTGGCCGTTTGCTGCCGCCCCGGCCCCGCTGGTGCGGCTCGTGCGTGTTGCCGTACACCCGGCGCTGGTCTCAGCATCGCTGACGCCTGCTGTACCGCTGTCTGTGAACGAGCGACTGCGGCTGCACGAAATGCTGGGCCGCTACATCTCCGGCCTACCCACCCCGATGAGCGGCGTGACCTCAGCACCGTACGGGCCGGTGTGGCCGCTGGACACCCCCGCGCTAGCCCGCTGGCGAAGCCGCCTCATCACAACGCTGACCCGCTGCCGGTTCGAATACCTGTACGCGGCCAGCCCTGAAAGGGCCGCTGACCTACTGAACGAGGAAGCTTGAGTCCGGATGAACGTCGCCGCGATCCTGCCCAGCCGCAACGAACCGGCCACCATCACCGCCGTTACCACCGCTGTCGACAGCGCCATCGGCCGCACGAGCGCGATCATCGTGCATGCCGACGCCTCCGACACCCCGGACACCGCCCACCGCTTCGCCGCCACCCCCACCCGGGCGACCAAGGCGCAACTGGCTGGGCTGGTGCGGGGCAAAGGCGCCCAGATCCTCGCCGCCGCCCGCCACCCGGGCCTCACCGACGCCGAGATTGTGCTTATCGCGGACACCGACACCCAGGGCCCCGACCCGGCCGTCTACCGTGCGCTGCTGGCGCGCGTACGGGCCGGGGCCGCTCTGGCAATCGCTGACTACCCGCGGTATTGGGACGAGGCCAACCTGACCCACCATCTCGCCCGCCCGCTGATCGCCACCACCACCGGCCGGGACATTCCCCAGCCACTGGCCGGGGACCTCGCCCTCTCCCGCGACGCACTGGACGCCGCTCTCCGCGCCACCGAAGCCCTGTCCGAGGATCTAGCGACCTGCGTGAGCGAGTACGGCATCGACGCGTTCCTGCTGCTGACCGCCGCGAAGCTCGGTTCCGTGGCCCCCGTACGGCTCGACGAACCCAAGCAGCACGCCGCGTCATTCCCCCACCTCCCTGCCATCTACCACCAGGCCGTACCCGTCCTGCTGCACCTGACCGCGACCTGGACCCCGCCACCGGTCCCCCCAACCGACGGACCTGCTCGCTACCAGGTCGCTGACCGCCCAGTCGAGGCCGTTCGGCTCCAGTCCATGCTCACTACGCTGGAAGGCCTTGGCCCACACACCGACGGATACGATGAGAACCTGTGGCCGCTGCCCGCCGCGCACGCCTGGCACGCCGTCAACTCCGGCACCCCCGCCCTCGATGCGGCCCGTCGGTTGTGGCCGCACTATCTCCGGCGCGTGACCAACTGGCTCACCAACGGATCACGCGCCACTATCGAGCAGCGGGCAGAGACGCTTGCCGCCGCGCACGCCCGACTGCACACCGCCGTCCTCACCCCAGCAGGAGCCCGTTAATGACCGCCGCCCCGACCTCCGCCTTCTCCGCGTTCGCCCTGGACCCCTTCCCAGAAATCCAGCCCGGCGACGACCTGGCAGGCACCATCACCGACGTCCTCACCCGCACCGCTACCGAGCTGAGGGACGGGGATGTAGTGGTGGTGGCCTCTAAGGTCGTGAGCATCGCGGAGAAGCGATACGTCGATCTCACCAGCGTGACGCCCGGCCCCGAGGCCCTCGAGCTGTCCGCCCAGACGGGCAAGCCCGCCGAGATCGTGCAACTGATCCTGGACTCCAGCGACAACTACTTTCTGGCCACCGAAACGGGCCCCATCATCGCCCGGCACACCCTCGGCTACCAGCTCACCTCCGCAGGAATCGACCGTGTCGGAACCGAAGGAGCCTGGCTGCTGCCAGTGGACCCGGACGCCTCCGCCCGGAACCTGCGCGACGCCCTGATCAACAACACCGGGTCAGTCGTGGCCGTCGTTATCGCGGACTCCGATGGCCGCGCCGACCGTCGCGGATCCACGGTCATCTCCATCGGCGCCGCAGGCGTCATGCCCCTGCGGACATCGGAGCACGACGGGAAGCAGCAGGAGGAGACCTTCACCGATCTCATCGCGGCAGCGGCCGGGATCATCCTCGGCCAACGCGGACGCGGGGCCCCCGTCGCGGTGCTGCGGGGCATCTCGTACGACGCCAGCAACGAGGACGAGGGAGTTTCGGCGATGCTCCACAAGCAGTCGTGACGTGGCTGATCACGGGCGCGGCCGGGACCATCGGCAGCCACCTGGCGGCCGACCTGGCCGCCAACGGCATACCGCTGCGGCTACTCGACCAGCGGTCCCCGGACGCTGGGCCGCCCCAGGGCGCTGAGTTCGTCCATGCCGACCTGCGCGACCAGATGGTGGTGGAGAAGGCCGCTGACGGTGCTACCGCAGTCGTTCACCTCGCGGGCGTCACCCAAGAGGGACCGTTCGCCGAGATGGTCGAGCACAATATTATAGGGACCCACCACGTGCTGGAGGCCGCCCGCCGCCAGCGGGTACCTCGGGTGGTGCTGGCCAGCAGTCACCACGTCACCGGTTTGAACCCCATAGGGAGCCCGGCTGCACTGGCGCCGGACAGCTTTTACGCCGTCGCCAAAATCACCGGTGAGGCCCTGGGCCACCTCTACGCCCACAAGACCGACATGCAGGTCGTCGCCGTCCGCATCGGCAGCTATCGCAACCGCCCCACCGAGCCCCGCCACCGGGCAACCTGGCTCAGTCCCCGTGACGCCACCGCCCTGCTCTACGCCGCCGCCACCCGGCCCCTGACAAGCCGATTCGTCACCGTATACGGCACCTCCAGCACCTCCGGGTCTTGGTGGCCGATCACCAGCTGGGACGACTTGGGGTACCAGCCGGCCGACAACGTCGACCACCATCCCGACCCTGGGCCGCTCACCGACCGCTTCATGGGCGGCGCGTTCGCCGAGTCCGATCTCCCGGGATAAGAGTGACCGCCATCTTGGGAGAGTGGGACGAACGCGGCCGCCCGGACATCACGGAGTACGGGATCCGCGCGGATGCGCGGGGGCACCGCGTCGTAGCGCCCTAGTGGGGCTGGGTGAGGAGCGCCGCCACTGTGAGCACTCCCCCTTCGGGGTGTCCCCCACGTGGCGACGACCAGGTGGAAGTCCACGTCCACCCCGTACCCGGTCGACCGGCTCGGCTGGTGGGTGATGACGACGCTGGGCCTCGCTACGGTGCGAACGTGTGGTCACCGGGTGGTCACCGCCCCCTCCCGTAACCCCGGGTCGGGGGTGCGGGCAGGTTGTGCGGCGAACGGATCTCGACGGAGCACGGGCACGTCGGGCGGACTCGAAGTACCACGTCGGCCACCGCGACCCCGGCGCCCACCCTCGTGGTGGTGCGCGACTCAGCCGGCCCGCTCGCCGACGGGGTGGAGCATGCGGTCCAGCGAACGCAGGCACTGCCCGAGCGCCTCGTGCCGGGAGACCCCGCACTCCCGCACGAAGGCCCAGGCCGCGTAGAGCAGTGCCCACAGCGCCTGCTGCACCCACTCCGGGGTCAGCTCCCGGTCGATCGACCCGTCCCGGTGGCCCCGCTGGACCAGGGCCAACAACGCGAGGTCGGAGTCGCTCTCCTCGTGCCAGTCGAGGCCGGAGCTGAACTGCGGGTCGGTGAAGACCAGCGACAGGACGTCCCCCAGCAGTTCGAAGTACTCCCGGCAGAGCCGCACGATCGCCTCACGGGCCGGCCCGACCTCGAGCTTGGCGCGGTCGGTGGCGACCGCGATCCGCTCCAGGGTGAGGGTGCCGATGGCGTGGACGAGGTCGGAGCGTTCGGCGAAGTAGCGGTGGAGGGTGGTGCGCCCCACCCCTGCCTCCCTGGCGACCTCGGAGAGCGAGGCCGAGGAGTCACGGCTGAGGACGACGACGGCGGCGTCGAGGATCGCCTGACGCGTGCGCGTGCGCACTCCGGTCTCGACCACCTGATCTCCCGCCTCCGTCATGCGACGTACCGTACTCGCCCCCGAATCGGAGCATAACGGAACTCATTTGCCTGAAACGGAACAGTCGTGTTCCACTACCGGACATGTCTGTGCTGCCCGATTCGGGTCACCCCTCCTCGACCACCGGGGCACCGCGCCTGCGGTTGCTGTGGTCGTTCGCCCGACCGCACTGGCGTGGCCTGCTCGGCGGGCTCGCCCTCGCGCTCCTGGCCTCCGGGATGGGACTGGCCACCCCGATGGTCACCAAGTGGATCCTCGACGCCCTGGGCGAGGGCCTGTCGTTGACCACCCCGGTGATCGCCCTGCTGGTGCTGCTGGTCGTCGGAGCCGTCGTCTCGCTGTGGCAGTGGATCCTGCTGGGCACCATCGGCGAACGGGTCGTGCTCTCCGCGCGGGAGGCGATGGTGCGGCGGTTCTTCGGCGCCCGGATCACCAGCCTGGGGGTTCGGCCCGCCGGCGAGCTCTCCACCCGCGTCACCTCGGACACCCTGCTGCTCCGGGAGGCCGCGGCCGACTCGGTGGTCGGGCTGATCAACGGCGTGGTCACCCTCGTCGGCAGCCTCGTGCTGATGGCGGTGCTGGACCTGGTGCTGCTGGGGTTGACGGTCGCGGCGGTCTCCGTGGTCGCGGTGGCCTTCGCGGTCCTGATGCCTCCGATCGCCAAGGCCCACGAACAGGCCCAGGAACGGGTGGGTCGGCTCGGCGGCGCCCTCACCGAGGGTCTGCGCGCGATCCGCACCGTGAAGGCCAGTCGGGCCGAGCGGCGCCAGGGCGACCAGATCGTGCGGGAGGCCACCGAGGCGGCGCGGTTCAGCGTGCGGGCGGTTCGCCGGGAGGCCGTCGCCTGGACGGTGGCCTGGTCCGGCGTCCAGCTGGCGATCATCCTGGTGCTGGGCGTGGGGGCGTGGCGGATCGCCGACGGCGCCCTCGCGGTGTCCAGCCTGATCGCGTTCCTGCTCTACGCGTTCGGCCTGATGGACCCGATCATGACGCTGAGCCAGAACGTCACCGCCATCCAGGCCGGGCTCGCCGCCGCCGGGCGGATCCGGGAGACCCAACGCCTCGAACCGGAGGGGACCGAGTGGGCGTCGGCTGACCGCCCCACCTCGGACACCACCACCGGCGACACCTCGACATCCCATTCTCCGGGAGGCGCGGGAACCCCGGTGGTGCGGCTGGCCGCGGTCGCCGCCCGCTACGCGCCCGGCGGGGAACCCGCCGTGTCCGGTGTGGACCTCACCATCCCCCGGCGCGGCCACACCGCGATCGTCGGTCCGAGCGGCGCGGGCAAGACGACGCTGTTCTCCCTGCTGCTGCGGTTCCTGGAACCCGAGTCGGGTGAGCTGCGGCTCGACGGCCGGCCCTACCGCGAGTTCAGCCACGAGGAGGTGCGCGCCCGGTTCGCCTACGTCGAGCAGGAGACGCCGGTGGTGCCCGGCACCGTCCGGGACAACCTGACGTTCACCTACCCGGATGCCTCGGAGGAGGAGGTGTGGACGGCGCTGAGGAAGGTCCGGATGGCGGAGCGGGTCGCGGACATGCCCGACGGGCTCGACACCCCGTTGGCCTCGACCATCGTCTCCGGTGGGGAACGCCAGCGGATCGCGCTGGCCCGGGCGCTGGTGCGCACCCCGGACGTCCTGCTGCTCGACGAGGCCACCGCCCAGATCGACGGTCTGACCGAGGCCGCGGTGCACGACTGCGTGCGGGAGCGGGCCGAGGAGGCGGCCGTCGTGACGATCGCCCACCGGCTGTCGACCGTGATCGACGCCGACCTCATCGTCGTGATGGAGAACGGCGCGGTGCGAGCCAGGGGCACCCACGAGGAACTGCTGGCCTCCGACGAGTTGTACCGGGACCTCGTGCGGGCCCTGCGCATCGCCACCCCCGCCCCGGCCTCGCCCGAACTGGCGGCGGAGATCGACGGGGCCCGGCGGGTGGCGACCTCCGGGTGAGCCCCACCCCAGCCGGCTCGCTCCCGGCACCAGCCGGTTCCCGGCCGATGCCCTGCCGGCCCGAGCCGTCCACCGCACCCCGCACACGTTCCCGCGCCCACCGGCGCGGTTCGGCACCCCTCGGAGGACCAAGGATGACCATTCTCGTGACCGGAGCGACCGGCAACATCGGACGGCTGGTGGTGGACGCGCTGCTGGCCGCCGGGGCCACCGACGTCCGCGCGCTCACCGTCGACCCGGTCAGGGCGGCGCTGCCCGCCTCGGTGGAGGCGTTCCGCGGCTACGTGGGACGCCCCGCCTCGATCGGTCCCGCGTTGGAGGGCGTTCACGCGCTCTACCTCGCCCCGACACCCCACACGGCCGGGGAGGTGGTGGGGCTCGCGCGGGAGGCCGGGGTCGAGCGGATCGTGGACCTCTCCGGGGAGGAGGGCTCCTGGTGGTATGCCGTCGCCGAGGCGGTGGAGGCCTCCGGAGCGGAGTGGACCCACCTCATGCCCGGCGACTTCATGGGGAACATCAGCGTCTGGGCCGACACCATCCGCGAGACCGGGACGGTGCGGGACGCCGCGTTCGGGTCGGCCAGCGCCCCCATCGCCCTGGAGGACGTGGCCGCGGTCGCGGCGACCGCCCTGCTCCACGACGGGCACGCCGGCCGGGCCTACTCGCTGACCGGGCCGGAGACCATCACCCGGGAACGGCAGGCGCGGCTCATCGGGGAGGCGCTCGGACGGGAGCTGCGGCTGGTGGAACTCACCCGGGAGGAGGCCATCGCCGAGTTGCACGACCTGGGCGAGTACGCCGAGTGGTTCGTCGACGGTCTGCTGGAGCTGGTCGACACGCCCGCCGAGGCCACCAGCACGGTGGAGGAGGTCCTGGGTCGACCGGGAACACCGTTCTCGACGTGGGTGCGCGACAACGTCGAGATGTTCCGCTGACCGGGGCGGGCCGGGTGGCGCGTCCGCCGAGGGGGTGGGCGGTGCCACCCGGCCCGTCGCTCAGTTCGTGACGACCCCGCAGGCGACCCGGTCACCGGCGTCACCGGTGGACAGGGTGTCGGAGTCCGGGCCGTCCGGCGCGTAGCGCTCGGGGATGTTGCCGAAGTTGTCCGGTCCGGCGTGGACGATGAAGGCCGCGCCGTCCTCGTCCACCAGGTCGGCGATGGTGAACCGGTCGGTGACGGTGGTGAGTTCGGCGACACCGTCCTCGGTGGCGAAGAGGCTGGTGAGGTCGCCTCCGTGGCCGGGGTGGTGCTGGTCGTCCCCGCTGCCGAGGTGACCGCCGGCGGTGAGGAAGTCGCCGACCTTCTCCGGGTCGCTGGGGCTCTGGCTGTCCGGCTCGCACCGGCCCGTCTGGTGCACGTGGAATCCGTGGAAACCGGGATCCAGATCGGACACGGTGGCGACGACCTCCACCCCGCCGGTGACCTCGCGGAGGCGCACGGTTCCCACATCGTTGCCGGAGGCGTCCACCAGCACCGCCGAGGCGGCGACCCCGTCGCCCTCGGCCGGGGAGGAACCAGCCGCCGTGGGGGAGTCCGGTAGCCGCAGTTCGTTTCTCGCCTCCTCCGAACCGCCGCATCCCGAGGTGGCGAGGACTCCCGCGGTGAGGAGTCCGAGCAGGACCGGGGGATGTTTCGCTGACGACATCGGTGATTCCCCTTCCGGGCAGGCCCGGCCGGCCCACGCCGACCGGTCTCGGTGTGCCGCGGTCACGCCGCTCGGCAGCCGCGACGCGCGGTGAATGCGCCGGGGAGCCGCGACCGTCGGGGTCGGCGACCCCCCGGCGCCGCCTGGTGTCACGTCACCAGTGGATCTCACGGGGAGTGCGTGGGTGATCACCGCAGTCTTAGCAACCGGGGCGGCCGGGGCGCTCGCCGAAACCAGGTTTCTCACCCGATCCGATGACAGTGGACGATGCGCGCCGCTGAGCCGCCGTCCTCGACCAGCGGAACGCGGTTGTCGGCCACCGTGGTTACCGTCCGTGCCATGGCAGAGGTCACGATCGTGGACGAGAGCACCGGAGGTGCCGCGCCGTCCACCTGGACGTTGGAGTTCCTCGAAGAACGCATCACCGTCCGGGAACTCATCCGGCGGCGCGTCTACCAGGAGGTCGGCGAGTACCACGCCTCCGGCGGCGAGTTCCGCGGCCTGGTGCGTCCCACCGCCCGGGAACGCGCGCTCAACGGCTCCCCCGTCGGTCATGGCAGGGTGGACTGGGAGGAGCAGGCGGACCTGGCGGAGAAGGCGTTCACCCGCAACGGTTTGGTCATCCTGGTCGGGGACCGCCAGCTGGTCGAGCTTGACGAGGAGGTCGACCTCACCGTCCACACCGAGGTGACCTTCCTCCGCCTCGTCGCACTGGTGGGAGGCTGACATGTCGACGACCGCACCGCCACCGGGGCTGGTCGACCTGGTCCGGGCCCCCTCGACCCACTACCGGTGGGTGGACGATCCGCTGGTCCCCCGGGTGGCGGCGCTCTCTCCCGAGGAGATGGACGCACTCCACGGCCAGCTCGGCGAACTCATGGCGGAGGACGCTCCCGGCACCCGCGAACGGGACCGGCTCCGGACCGTCCGCCTGCTGATCACCGTCCTGCGGCACGTCCGGCAGGCCGTCGCCGGACGTCCCGAGCAGCGGGACGAGGCGGCCAACGCGGCCCTCACCCTGCTGGAGCGGTTCCCCAGCGCCCGTGCGCTCGACGCGGGCGCCGTCTCCCGAGGCGTGACCAGGATCGTCGTCGACCACGACACCGCGTTGGCCGCCCACCTCTTCGCCGAGGTGCTGCACCGCCTCAAGGACATGCCGTCCACCACCGACGACGCCCTGTACCTCCACCTGCTGCGGGACAACCTGCTGATCGAGGGCGTCGGCGGCTCCTGGCTCGACGAGGACCTGCTGCTGGACTGGCTCGGCGGCTGCTTCTCCCTGGCACTGCCCTTCGCCGCGCTCCCGGTGTTGCGGCGGGCGGGGGCGGCTCGCCGTCCGGAGCTCGTGGCGCTGCTCCGCCGTCACCGGCTCGACGCCCACGGCACGCGGGACGTCACCGTTCTCCCGGAGGAGGGCCGGTGGCCGCTGCTCAACGTCGGCGAGGCGTGGAGTGAGGCGGCGACCTCCGACATCGACGCGCTGCCCGAACCCGAGCGGGACGCGCTGCGCGCCCTCGTGGCGCACGCGCTGACGGCGACCACCGCCAAACCGTCGGCGGCCTGGAAGCGCACCGCCCGCGACCTGCTGTCCAAGCCGGGCGCCGAACGGTTCCCCGCCCTGTTCGTGGCCTGGGGTTCGCGGGTGGGCCGGGCGCGCACCCTGCCGTTGCGACCCTCCATCTGGTACTCCCACGACGTGAGTGCCCTGCTCGACCCGCACAACGTCACCGCGCTGCGCGGGCTGTGCTGGTTGGCGACCCTGTGCCCGCCCGCCGAGGGCCTGGAACGTGTCCTCGGCGGGATGGTGGAGACCGCCCTGCGCAAGGCCCCGGGTGTCGGTCCCCGCTCACCCCGGCTCGCCAACTCCGCCACCTACGCCCTGTCCGAACTCGACGGCGCCGCCGCCCTCGGGCAACTCGCCAGGCTCAGCTCGCGGGTGACCTACAAGGGGACGTTGAAGGAGATCGACAAGGGCCTGGCCCGCCGCGCCGAGGCCCTGGGGATCAGCAGGGACGAGATCGAGGAGCTCGGCGTACCCACCTTCGGCATGACCGAGGTCGGCACCCTGGAGGAGCGGTTCGACGGCGGCGCCACCGCCCGGCTGCTGATCGGGACCAACTCGGCCACCCTCAGCTGGACCAGCGCCACGGGCCGGCCGGTCAGGTCCGTCCCCGCCCAGGTCCGCGCCGACCACCCCGAGGACGTCGCCCGGCTCCGGGGCGCGGTCAAGGACGTCACGAAGATGCTCACCGCCCAGCGGGACCGGCTCGACCGGCTCATGCTGAGCCGGCGGACCTGGCGGTACGAGGGGTGGCGGGACCGGTACCTCGACCACCCCCTCGTCGGGGTCCTGGCCCGCCGGCTGGTGTGGTGGGTGGGCGGCACCCCGGCCTGCTGGTTCGACGGCCGGCTGGTGGACGTGGACGGTGCGGAGGTGACGGCGGACCCGGCCGCCGAGGTGCGGTTGTGGCACCCGGTCGAGGACGGGGTCGAGCGGGTGCTGGCCTGGCGGCGGTGGTTGGAGGACCGTCGGGTGACCCAGCCGTTCAAGCAGGCGCACCGGGAGGTGTACCCGCTCACCGACGCCGAACGCGCCACCGGCGTCTACTCGAACCGGTTCGCCGCCCACATCCTCCGCCAGCACCAGTTCCACTCGCTGGCCACCGTGCGGGGCTGGCGGAACCAGTTGCGGCTCATGGTCGACGACTCCTGCGAGGCACCCTGCCGGGAGCTGCCCGAGTGGGGGTTGCGCGCGGAGTTCTGGGTGGAGGGCGTCGGCGAGGACTACGGCACCGACACCACCGAGAGCGGCACGTTCCTCCACCTCGCCACCGACCAGGTGCGCTTCTACCCGCTGGACGCGCCCAGGAACAGCCAACACGCCTGCGGTGGGCCGTACTCGCAGTGGGTGGGCCCCGACCAGGAGCCGACGCCGCCGGTGCCGTTGGCGGAGGTGCCGCCGCTGGTGCTCAGCGAGGTGCTGCGGGACGTGGACCTCTTCGTCGGGGTGGCGAGCGTGGGCGCCGATCCGACCTGGGCGGACGGCGGTCCGGCTGGCCGGTACCAGGAGTACTGGCACTCCTACGGTTTCGGGGAGCTCTCCGCGACCGCGCTGACCCGGCGGGACCTGCTGTCCCGGGTGGTCCCCCGCCTGGCGATCGCCGACCGGTGCTCCCTGGACGGCCGGTTCCTGCGGGTGCGCGGTGACCTGCGGAGCTACCGGATCCACCTCGGCTCCGGGAACATCCTCATGGAGCCCAACGACGAGTACCTGTGCATCGTGCCCACCCGGCGGGACGAGAGCGGCGGATCGGTGTTCCTGCCCTTCGACGGGGACCGCACGCTGGCGGTGATCCTGTCGAAGGCCTTCCTGCTGGCAGCGGACACGTCGATCACCGACAGCACCATCACCAGCCAGCTCCGGCGATGACTCGACGCTCGCCGTGATCGAAGCGTTACTCGGCGCGCTCAACCCGCTGCCGTGGTCGCGGTGTGTTCGGTGTGAAGGGCTTGTGATGAGCCCGGCCGGCCGGTGAACACCGGCCGGCCCACCGAACGGAAGGACACCAGGTGCGAACACCCCGTGTTCGGCTCGGCGCCGGTCTCCTCGCCGCACTGCTGCTCACCACCCCCACGGCAGCGGCCGGCACCCACGAGACCGACCCACCACCCCCGACCACACCCGTGACGTCACACACCAACGGCGCCCCGATCAGCATCACCCTGATCACCGGGGACACCGTCCTGCTCCGCCAGGGCCCCGACGGCCTACTGCTCGCCGGGTTCACCTCCCCACCCCAGCGGCGCGGCACCGGCTACCACCAGGAAACCCACCAGGGACGACTCGTCGTCATCCCCGACGACGCCCGCCGCGCCGTGATCTCCGGGACACTGGACGAACGGTTCTTCGACCTCACCGGACTCGTCGAACAGGGCCTGACCGACGACCACCAGGACAGCCTCCGGATCATCCTCGACGAACCCGCCGACGGACCACGCGCGTTCGCCGCACCCGAGGTCGCCGAGCACACGCAGTCCTTCCCGGTCCTGGGGTTACGCGGCCTGGAGATCGCCCACGAGGACCTGCCCACCTTCTGGCAGGACCTCGAAGGCGGTGACGGTCCCAGCGTGCTCAGCGCCCAGGACGACACCCGGGTCCTGTTGGACGGGCGGGTGCGCGCCACCCTCGACCAGAGCCGGGACCTCGTCGGCGCCAGCGAGGCCTGGGACGCAGGCCACACCGGGGACGGCGTCACCGTCGCCGTCCTCGACACCGGCTACGACACCGGGCACCCCGACCTCGACGGCCGGGTCGTCGCCGCCGAGAACTTCTCCGACGCCGAGGACGTCCAGGACCGCAGCGGCCACGGCACGCATGTGGCGGCCACGATCGCCGGCACCGGAGCAGCCTCCGACGGCCGCTACGCCGGCGTCGCCCCGGGCGCGGACCTGGTGGTCGCCAAGGTCCTCGACGACCAGGGCCAGGGCTGGACCACCGACATCATCGCCGGAGCGGAATGGGCCGTCGAGCAGGGCGCGGACATCCTCAACCTCAGCCTCGCCGGCTGGGCCACCCCTGAACGCGACCCGCTGGTCGAGGCGGTCGAGGAACTCTCCGCCACCACCGGAGCGCTGTTCGTGGTGGCCGCCGGCAACAACGGCCGGCCGGCCTCGATCGACTCCCCCGGTGTCGCCGACAGCGCCCTGACCGTGGGCAGCACCACCAAACAGGACGAACTCAGCGACTTCTCCAGCCAAGGCCCCGTGCCCTGGAACTTCGGGCTGAAACCCGAGATCGCCGCACCAGGATCGGACATCGTGGCCGCCCGCGCGGAGGGCGTCGAGGAGGAATGGGCCATCGACGAGCACTACCTCAGCGCGTCCGGCACCTCCATGGCCGCCCCGCACGTCGCCGGCGCCGCCGCCCTGGCACTCCAGGCCAACCCCGACCTCGACGGCCAACAGATCAAGGCACTGCTCACCGCCAGCGCCGAACCTCTCCCCGGGATCGACGTCCACGGGCAGGGAGCCGGCCGCCTCGACATCGCCCGCGCCCTGGAGCAGGGGCCCCGCGCCGAACCCGCCACCCTCGGCTTCGGACTCCTCGACTGGCCCCACGACGGGGAACCGGTGGAACGCACCATCACCTACACCAACCCCACCGACACCGAACTCACCCTGGCCCTGGACCTCACCGTCAGCCAGGACGACGGCACCCCCGCCCCCGACGGCCTGCTGGAACTGACCACCAACACGGTGACCGTCCCACCCGGCCAGACCGCGACGGCCACGCTGGTCCTCCGGCCCACGGCCGAACGGGTCAGCACCATCACCGGCCGACTCACCGCCACCACGAACGGGGCCCGACTCGTGACCCCGGTGTCGGCGGTGGTCGACCAGGAACGGCACCAACTGGCGGTGTCGGTCTCCGACGAACCCCTGACCAGTTCCCCGCTCCTGTCCGTGGTGGCCGAGAACACCGAGACCGGTGAACTGCACGAGGCGAGGACCTTCGAGGAGGGGGTGGACGTCACGCTCGTTCCGGGCACCTACCGGGTCGTGATCTCGCTCAACGAGTACATGGAGGACGGACGGTCGTACCAGACCTACGCCGCCGAGGAGGTCGAGCTGACCGAGGACACGCTGCTCGACGTTCCCCTGGAGACCCGCGAAGCGGTCGCGCTCGTGCCCGCTGAGGACGATGCCGAGCGGTACGGCACCACGCACGGGTACGTCCTCGAGAGCGCCACTCACACCTTCACCGGGATAATGACCGAGTTGTTCGTCGTCGACGCGGGAGCGGAGATCGACGGCCTCGGCTTCCTGCACGGCGGCGCATGGACGGCCCCCCTGGTCCGGGTGGAATTACCCGGGCACGATCTGCGTGTGGGGGTCTGGGAGGACCTCCGTGGCCCCCGGGGAACGGTCACCGGCACTCTCGTGGACCTCACGTCCACCCCGGCCGAGGACGTTCCTGACCTCACCGGACGCATCCCGTTCCTCAGCCCCGGGACGAACCTCGCCCCCGACAAGCTCGGGGACCTGGTGCGGGCCGTGGCTGACCGGGGAGCCGAGGTGTTGTTGGGCAGCGTCTGGATCGAGACCGAGATTCCGTTGCCCTACGTCAACGTCGAGTACCGCTCCGCGACACGACTGGCTGAGTTGATCGCCGAGGAAGGGCGGGTGGAGGCCGTCGTGGAGGGACGGGACCACAGCCCCTCCGCGTACTACCTCCTGGAGTCGCACGACGGCGGTCTCCCACCGAGCGGTCACCGGGTGGTGGAGGCTGACGAGCTGGCCCGGATCGAGAACACCTACCACAACCCCGGCCCCGAGGACGTGCTGCACGAGACCCGTCAGTCGGCTTCCTCGGAAGGTGTCGTCATCGCCGACCTGTGGGCACTGACCGTGTTCCCGCAGGAACGGACCGAGTACTTCTCGCCTGGCTTCGACTGGGTGGGGGAGGTCTCGCTACCCGGGGACTGGGGCGTGGGCAAGCTGGTGACGCCGCCGACGGCGCTGGAGGCGGGTGACGAGCGGACCGAGGCCTGGTACCGGGGCCCGATCGGCCCGACGCTGCCGGACCAGACCAGGGTCGGCCTGGACGAGTGGCGGTCCCCGGCCGTGCGGGAGGACGACCTGCTGCGGTTTCAGCTGTCCATGTTCGGCGACAACGACCCCCGCCACGAGGCCCTGCCCGACCTGCGGTTCGACACCGACAGCGGCCGGATGGTGCTGAGCCGGGACGGCGAGGTCGTGGCCGAGGCCGACACCCCCGGGCTGGCCGACCTGGAGGTCCCACCCGGACCCGGCTGGTACGACCTGGCCGTGGACGCCGAACGGGACCACCAGGTCTGGGCCGCTCCCGGCACGGTCCACGGCCAGTGGCGGTTCCACTCCACGGGGGCCGACGAGGTGCTGCCCCTGCTCGACATCCGTTACGACCTCCCCCTCGGGTTGACCAACGACAGCCCCGCGGGTGAGCCCCTCGCCGGTACGGCGACGGTCGTCCACCAGTCAGGTGCCACGGAGTCCCCGATCAGCGAACTGGCCGTGGACGTCTCCTTCGACGAGGGCGAGACGTGGGTGCCCGCCGAGGTCGACCGGGACGGTGAGGGTTGGGCACTGGTCCTGCCCACCGCCGGCGAGGCCGGCGACCTGGTCTGGCTGCGCGCCACCGCCAACGACGAGGACGGCAACTCCGTCACCGAGACGATCGAAGGCGCCTACCGGCTGCACTGAACCACCACGGCGCGGGCCGGGAGGGCGCCCCCCTCCCGGCCCGTTCCACCCCTGGAGCGGAGCACCGGGTTCACAACCGGGGAGCGGCGTCGGCGCCCCCGGCGACGTGCAGGACACCGGGCAGGCCGGTCAGTTCCCGCACCAGCTCCTCGAGCGACCCCCGCCCCCGCAGCTCGACGACCACCACGACCGTCCGGTGGTCCTCCGCGCGGTCCTCGTACTCCACGTGCAGGTCCAGCACCGTCCACCCCCGGCTGGTGCAGGCGGAGAGGACGCCGCGCAGCACTCCCCGCCCCTCCAGGTAGCCGATGCGGACCGTGCTGGGCTGGCGCCACGAACCCCGCAGGTGCCGCGTCAGCCAGGGGTAGCCGGCCACGACGAGGAAGTGGGCGGCGGTGGTGGCGACGGCGAGGACGAACAGGCCGCCACCGCTGGCCATGCCGACGGCGGCCGTCACCCACACCGACGCGGCGGTGGTCAGGCCCTGGACGGCGTCGCGGCGGACGAAGATGAGCCCGCCGCCGATGAACCCGATGCCGGTCAGGATCTGGGCGGCCACCCGGGACGGGTCGAGCATGACGTCGTCACCGAGGACCGAGGTGAAGCCGTGCTGCGAGACGACCATGAACAGGGCGGTACCGAGGCCGACGAGGCTGTGCGTGCGCAGGCCGGCGCTCTTGGCCCGGATCTCGCGTTCGAGTCCGATGAGGCTGGAGAGCAGGAGCGCGACCGCGAGCTCCCCCAGCAGGGGGATCTCACCGAGTCCGGACGAGACGGGGCCCTCCACCCCGGCGACGCTAACCCGGGGCCGGTGCCCCGGCGACCGCGAACGCGCCCGACGTCCCCGGTCGGGTGACGCCGGGCGCGGCGGGTCAGGCGGCGCCGTGCTCCCTGGCGTAGGCGTCGAGCTCGTCGAGGAAGGCGTCCCGCCGGCCGGCGGCCAGCCAGGAGATGGTGAAGGCGTTGCGCTGCAACGCCACCAGGTCCGCTTCGTCGAGGTCGAGCTCCCCGGCGAGGGCGACCAGGTTCTCGCTGACGTAGCCGCCGAAGTAGGCGGGGTCGTCGGAGTTGACCGACACGGGAACCCCCCGGTCGAGCAGGGCGCGGATCTCGGGGGCCTTCATGCTGGCCGTGACGACGCCGTTGGAGATCGGGCAGGCGGTCAGGCCGATGCCCCGGCGCAGCACCTCCTCGACCAACGCGTCGTCCTCCAGGACGTTCAGGCCGTGGTCGATGCGGTCGACCCCGATGACCTCCAGCACCTGGCGGAGGTGCTCGGTGGTGTTCTCCTGGTCGATGTCGCAGTGCATGGTGAGCAGGTAGCCCTCGGCCCTGGCCCTGGCGAAGACGGCGGCGAACTTCTCCGGCGGGTTGCCCTTCTCGTCGGAGTCGAGGCCGACGCCGACGATCCAGTCCTTGTAGGGCAGCGACTCCATCAGGGTCGCCATCGCGTACTCGGCGGAGAAGTCACGCAGGAAGCAGAGGATCAGCTCGGCGTGCACGCCGAGGTCCCGCTGGGCGTCGACCACGCCCTGCCGCAGCCCCCGCACCACGGTCGGGAAGGGCACGCCCCGCGAGGTGTGGGCCTGGGGGTCGAAGAAGATCTCGGTGTGGCGGACGTTCTGGTCGGCCGCCCGCCGCAGGTAGGCGTAGACCAGGTCGCGGAAGTCCCGTTCGGTCAGCAGCACCCGCATCCCGTCGTAGTAGACGCCGAGGAAGGACGGGAGGTCGTGGAACTGGTAACTGGCCCGGAGTTCGTCGACGTCGGCGAAGGGCAGTTCGAGCCCGTTGCGCTCGGCCAGCTCGAACTTGAGCTCGGGTTCGAGGGTCCCCTCGATGTGGACGTGCAGTTCGGCCTTGGGCAGGCCGGCGACGAACTCGGCCGAGACGGGCACGGCGGGCTCCCTCCGTGGTGGTGGTGCCCGGCCGTCTTCGGCGGCCGGGGTGGTCGCGGCCGGTCGGCCCGCTCGGGACGGGCGCCCGGCGTGCGGACAGATCCGGATCGTACGCAGGAAAACCCCTGATCACGCGGTGGGGTGAGCGGTGGGCACCGGGTGGCGACCGGCGGTGTCGGACCGGGCACGGAGGGCTGTCGAGCCCCGGTGGGTCGCGGTGTGGCGCGGCCCACGCGCACCGGAGATTGGTCAGACCAAGGCCTTGACACGGGTGGGGCGCGCTGTCTAGCGTCCCGACGAAGATTTGGTCAGACCAATGCGGGGAGGCCGGGGTGGAGCCGCACCTCATCACCCTCGTGGACGCGTTGCGCCAGGCCGCGACCCCCGAGGAGCACACCGGTCGGCTCCGGCTGCCCCCGGAACGGGAGCTGGGCGCCCGACTGGCCATGAGCCGGGCGACGCTGCGCGAACAGCTCTCCAGCCTGGAGATGTTGGGCTTCCTCCACCGCACCCAGGGACGGGGCACCTACCTGGAGGTGCCCAACGCCAACTTCATGCGGCTCTACTTCAGCCTCGCCATGCGGCTGGGGCACATCAGCGGACCGCAGTTCGAACGGGCGAGGGAACTCCTCGAACTCTCCGTCGCCGCCGAGGCCGCGACCCTCGCCTTCCCCGAGGACGTGCGGGCGCTGCGCGCCGACGTCGACGCGATGGTCGAGTCCTCCCTGGCCGGGCGGGTCGAGGCGGCCACCGACGCCGACTTCACCTTCCACCACCGCCTGTTCCGGATCGTCGACAACCCGATGTTCGACTTCCTCCACGACGGCATCGGCTACGTGCTGCGGGACGAGCTGACCGCACGGCGGGCCGCCGCGCTGGCTGCCGAACGCCGTGCCGGCCGGGACGGCTGGGAGACCGACCACGTCCACTACGAGGTCGTCGACGCGATCGAGGCCGGCGATCCGAGGGCGGCGCGGGAGGCGATGGCCCGCCACTTCACCCTGTGGCGCGACCTCACCGCCCGGTCCACGCCCGCCCCCACCAACCACTCCTCCACCGGGCACCCCGCCGGGCCGGTCGACCAGCCGGCCGCGGGTGGGTGAGCGGAGGAGGACGACCGCACCTCCGAACACCGGCGGCGGCCCCCGGTGGACACCGGGGCGGTCGCGGCAGGGCACCCGGGGCTTCCCGGCCGTGCCCACCAGCACCACCACTACGAGAAGGGAGCCGATGATGACCGCGACGCAGGACGTCGACCGCGCCGCGCCCGCCGGCCCGTCGTTCGAGGACCGGGTTCGCCGGGTGGCGGACGCGGCCCACCGGATGCGCCACCACGTGCTGAACATGGGCGAGGTCCAGGGGCAGGGCTACGTCGGCCAGGCCCTCGGCGTCGCCGACGTGCTCGCCGTGGCGTACCAGGACCAGCTGCGCCTGCGGCCGGCGGACCCGCACTGGGACGAGCGGGACCGGTTCCTGCTCTCCATCGGGCACTACGCGATCGCCCTGTACGCGGCGCTGGCCGAGGCGGGGGTGATCCCCGTCGAGGAACTGGAGACCTACGGCTCCGACGAGAGCCGCCTGCCGATGTCGGGCATGGCCTCCTACACGCCCGGCATGGAGATCTCCGGCGGGTCGCTGGGCCACGGCCTGGGCGTCGGGGTCGGGATGGCGCTGGGCCTGCGGCACCGGGGGGTCGCTTCCCGCGTCGTGAACCTCCTCTCCGACGGCGAGCTCGACGAGGGCTCCACCTGGGAGGCCGCGATGGGCGCCGCCCACCACCGGCTGGGGAACCTGACCGCCGTGGTCGACATGAACGCCCTGCAGGCGGACGGGCCGACGGCCGGTGTGCTGGCCATCGAGCCGGTGGAGCGCAAGTGGGAGGCCTTCGGCTGGCACACCGTGCGGGTGGACGGCAACGACGTGCCCGCGCTGCTGCGCGCCTTCGACAGCCTCGCCGAGGCCGACGCCGACACCCCCCGGGTCGTCATCTGCGACACCCGGATCGGGTCCGGGGTCCCGCTGCTGGAGACCCGGGAGAAGGCGCACTTCATGCGCATCGACGAGCACGAGTGGCAGATCGCCAGGGACCAACTCGACCAGGGAGCGCAGCGATGAGCACGCCGACGAGGAAACGGCTGACCACCTCGGCGATGATCGCCTCGTTCGTCGACGAGGGGCAGCGCACCACCCCCGCGCCGTTCGGGCACGCCCTGTCCCGGCTGGCGGAGGAACGCCCCGAGATCGTCGGCTTGACCGCCGACCTGGGCAAGTACACCGACATGCACGTCTTCGCCCAGGCTCACCCCGACCGGTTCTTCCAGATGGGCATGTCCGAGCAGCTGCTGCTCGGCGCGGCCGCCGGGATGGCCGAGGTGGGTCTGGTGCCCTTCGCCTCCACCTACTCGGTGTTCGCGACGCGGCGCGCCTACGACTTCCTGTGCCTGGACGCCGCCGAGCCGGGGCTGAACGTCAACATCGTCGGGGGGCTGCCGGGCCTGACGACGGGTTACGGGCCCAGCCACCAGGCGACGGAGGACATCGCGATCCTGCGGGGCATGCCCGGGCTGACGATCGTCGACCCCTGCGACTCGGTGGACATCGAGCAGGCGGTCCCGGCGCTGGCCGAGGTGGCGGGCCCCACCTACCTGCGGTTGCTGCGCGGCAAGGTCCCCACGGTGCTCGACGAGTACGACTACACCTTCGAGGTGGGTCGGGCCGCCGAGCTGCGCACGGGTCGCGACGTGACGCTGGTGTCCAGCGGTCTGATGACGATGCGGGCGTTGTCGGCGGCCGAGCGGCTGGCCGAGCACCGGGTCGACGTGGGGGTGCTGCACGTGCCCACGATCAAGCCGTTGGACACCGAGGCCGTGCTGCGGGTGGGCCGGTCCGACCGGCTGGTCGTGACGGTGGAGAACCACAGCGTGGTCGGCGGGCTCGGCGAGGCCGTGGCGTCCTGCCTGGCGTTCAACGGCGTCGGTCGCGACCTGGTGCCGGTCGCCCTGCCCGACGAGTTCCTGGCCGCCGGGGCGCTGCCCACCCTGCACGACCGGTACGGCTTGTCCACCGACCGGCTGGTGCGCCGGGTGCTGGACGCGTTGGAGGTCTGATCCGGGCCGCGACCGCCCCGGTCTCCGGGTGTGGTCGCCCCTCCTGGAGGACGGGGTGGGGAGCCTGGTCGGCTCCCCACCCCGTGTTCCCTGCCTGGTTCGCTCAGCTGGCGAACCCGGTCACTCGAAGATCACGTCGGAGCAGTTGTAGAAGGCCTCCGGGCTGTCCGAGCGCTGCCAGATCGAGTAGATGATGTGCCGGCCGCTCTTGTCGGGCAGGTCGGCGGACCAGGTGTACTCGGCGCCGTGCGGGCCGCTGCCGTTGATCGGCGGGTCGGTGACGACGTCGAAGGGCTCGGGCTCCAGGTCGGACCACTTCAGCGGCTGGGTCGGGTCCCAACCGTCCTTGGTGACGTACTGGTACCAGGTGCCGGGGTGCGGGGCCCAGGCGTTGTAGCGGATGGTCACCGTCTCACCGGCGGGCATGGTCGTGGTGGGCCAGTCGGTCCTGGCCTGGTTGTAGGCGGCGTAGGTGTCGCCGGGGCCGCACAGGCGCCCGTCGGGGATGATCTCCTGGTGGCGGCCGCCCGCGTCGGGGAGGAGGTTGCCGAACCAGTTCCACAGCGCGTTCTTGCCACCCATCTCGATGGCGTCGGCGCAGGCCGGGTTGGTCGGGTCGAGGTCACCGCCGATGCCGCCGGCGAGACCGTCCACGTAGCAGGCGTAGGTCCTGGTCTGCGGGTAGGTCAGGCCGCCGTGCGCCAAGGCCACCTGGGGCGGGATCGCGAGAGCGAACATACCGGCGAGGCCGGCCAGCAGGCCGAAGAACCTCAGTTTTCCTTTCACCTTCACCTTGGTCTCCTTGATCGACTGGTCAGCGTTGGTCAGTCGTCCGCTCCCCGCCGTCCGCGCCGGTCGACCACGGTCGACCACCGGGGCCGCGTCTGGCCCGACGCCGCCGCCGGTGGTCGACCGGCCGCCCGGGGCCGTCCGCGTCGACCGAGGTGCTGGCCGGCGCGGTCTCCGCTCTGGCTGCCGCCGGAGGAACGACCCACGGGATAACTGGGAGCGCTCCCAGAGTGGGGCCGGCACGCACGGTGTGTCAACACCTGGTCAGCGACCAACACGGCAAATACTCCTGTTGCCGCACCGACCCAGCTCCGAAGATCCCAGCGCGACCGGACGGCCTCGGCCCGAGCCGGGGCGCTGAGCAGGGCAAAGAACGCCGTCCGGTTTCGGTTCGACGAAACGCGTGACCCAACCGGACGGCGAGGCGGCCGAGGGGGGGTCAGCGGCCACCGATCCGGCCTCGGACCCTGCGACGCAACCGGTTCCCCGCACCGGCGGCCACGGGGCCCGCGCACGCCGCACGTCGGTCACCGACACCGTTCCCGCTGGCCAGGAGACCGCGACCGCCGCCGTCGACATTGGTGGCGGCCACCGGGCGCTCCGCGTGGACACCGATCACCCCATGCCTCCTTGGAGCGCTCCCATCACGTGGCGGGATCGCGTCGGCGCGTTCGCCCCCAGGACTCCCGGGACATGCCGCACGGGGGCGGGGCCGCCCCGGCGCCGGGGGTCAGGGCCGCCCGCGTCGGCGCGCGTGATGACGCCGGAGGTTCACCGCCCGCTCGGGTCGCACCAGCGACGTCGTTCGCTGGGCCGGCGGCTCCTCCGAGTGGACACCGCCGGTGAGCTGCCGACGCGGACCTCCCCCGTCCCGAGCGGCCGGCCCCGGGTGTTACCGGCGTGGGCACGGCGGGCCCGCTGGTCGAGCGGCCACCGGAGGCGCGGCGACCGGCCACGGCCGGACGTCGGGCGCGAGTGCCACCTACCCCGAGGTGGGAACGCGGTCGGCGACCCAGGCGACACCGTCGGGGTAGCGGTGCGCGGCGCGGGAGGCGGTGCGGATCTGCGCGGAGAAACCCGGGCGTTCGGGGGCGAGGTAACGGCCGCCGCGCACCCGCACCGGGTCCACGAAGTGCTCGTGCAGGTGGTCGACGTACTCGATGACCCGGTCATCCCAGGTCCCGCTGACGGCGAGGTAGTCGAACATGGCGAGGTGCTGGACGAGTTCGCACAGGCCCACCCCGCCGGCGTGCGGGCACACCGGTCGGCCGAACTTCGCGGCCAGCAACAGGATCGCGACGTTCTCGTTCACCCCGGCCACCCGCGCCGCGTCGATCTGCACGACGTCGATCGCGTCGGCCTGGAGGAACTGTTTGAACATGACCCGGTTGTGGATGTGCTCGCCGCTGGCCACCCGCACCGGGGCGACGCCCCGCCGGATGGCGGCGTGTCCGAGCACGTCGTCGGGGCTGGTGGGCTCCTCGATCCACCACGGGTCGTACGGCGCCAGCGCCCGCGTCCAGTCGATCGCCTCGGCCACGTCCCACCGCTGGTTGGCGTCCACGGCGATGCGCACGTCGGGGCCGGCGATCTCCCGGGCGACCCGCAGCCGGCGCAGGTCGTCGTCGAGGTCCGCGCCGACCTTGAGCTTGATCTGGGTGAAGCCGGCGGCCAGCGCCTCCCGGACGAGCCTGGTGAGCTTCGCGTCGTCGTACCCGAGCCAGCCGGGCGAGGTGGTGTAGGCGGGGTAGCCCTCGGCGAGCAGGCGGCGTTCCCGCCCCGCGCGCCCCTCCCGGGCCGAACGCAGGATGTCCAGGGCCTCCGCCCTGGTCAGGGCGTCGCTGAGGTAGCGGAAGTCGACGAGGTCGACGACCTCCTCCGGTTCCAGGTCCGCCAGCAGCCGCCACAGCGGTTTGCCCTCCCGCTTGGCCCGCAGGTCCCACAGGGCGTTGACCACGGCGGAGATCGCCATGTGCACGACCCCCTTCTCCGGCCCGAGCCACCGGAGTTGGCTGTCGTGGACGAGGGAACGCCACAGGCCGCCCAGGTCGGCGAGGGTGTCGTCCAGCGGCCGGCCGACGAGGGCCGGCGCGAGGGTGCGGATCGCCGCCACCTGCACGTCGTTGCCCCGCCCGATGGTGAAGGCGAAGCCGTGCCCCTCCAGACCGTCGGCGGCGTCGGTCCGCACCACCACGTAGGCGGCCGAGTAGTCCGGGTCGGGGTTCATCGCGTCCGAACCGTCCAGCTCACGGGAGGTGGGGAAGCGGATGTCCTGGGTGTCGATGGCGACGATGGAGGCGGTCATCAGTTACCTTCTCGGGGTCGTCCCGCGCCGGGCGGCGGCGGGTGTCGGCCGCGCGTCGCGGCCGGGTGCCCGGTCCGGGCGGCCTCCCTCCGGGACAGAGGAGGCCACCCGGGACCGGACGTATCAGGTGCCGTCCATGCCCTCGCCGAAGTAGAAGCCCGGCTGGGTGGACTGCATGTAGCCCATGGACTCGGCGGCGAGGCTCGCCCGGTAGTCCCGGTCGTGCAGCAGGGTCGGGAACCGGTACTCGGTCGGGATCGTCGTCGTGTAGATCCGGATCTCGCTGCGGTCGTGCACGTAGAAGACCTCCTCGCGCCAGTCGCCGAAGACGTCCCCGTAGCCCAGCACGGCGTAGCGGTCGGTGCCACCGAACGGGTCGGCCTCCGCCGTCACGAGGTTGACCAGTTCCTCGTTCTCGTAGTCCCACTTGTCGATGTAGATGCCGTCGAGCAGCTCGCGGAGCAGGTCGCCGTCCCACCAGATGCCGTAGTTCACGCTGGCGGGTCGGGTGCCGATCCGCTCACCCCTGGCGTTGTAGAGGCCGTCGACGGGTGCCACCACCTCGACGATGCCCTGCGGGTTGGGGCGGCCTCCCCACACCTCCAGGCCCGGGTGGCGGGGGTCGATGTCGGCGGCCACGCCCCGGCCCACGTCGTCCCACTTCTCGCCGGTGGGCCCCCACAGCAGGTCGCCCTCCTCGGCGCCCCGCAGGTGGATCGGGTTGCTGTAGTGGCTGTTGACCTCCTGGACGTAGAAGATCTCCAGGCCCTCGCGCTCCGGGTCGATGTCGGTCATGTGGACCCGGTCGCCGTGACCCTCCTCGGTGATCCACAGGGTCGACCCGTCGTCGTCGATGGCGATGCTGCCGTTGATGATCTCGTCGCGGCCGTCACCGTCGATGTCGCCGGTGCGCAGGTTGTGGAACCCGGCGCCCTTCGGGTAGCGGCCGTTCTCGTCGGTCGGCCGGTTCCACTGCCACCGCAGGGTGGCCGTCTCCCCGTCGAAGTCCCAGGCCTCGGCCACCATCTTCGCGTAGGTGCCGCGCAGGGTGATCAGGCTCGGGTGGGCGTCGGGGCCGTCGAGGTAGGCCACCGTCATCAGGTTGCGTTCGGAGCGGTTGCCCCGGTCGTCACCCCAGACCCCCGGTTCGCCCCGGTCGATCCAGTCCTGGCGTTCGATGGTCTCGCCGGTGGCGCCGTCGAGGATCTCGACGTACTCCGGTCCGTCGTAGACCCGCCAGTTCTGGCTGGCCCGGTAGTCGATGATGCCGTCGCCGTTGAGGTCCTCGTCCACCTCACTGGACTTGTAGATGACCTCGGCCTTGCCGTCGCCGTTGAGGTCGTGCACGAGGTAGGGCGTGTACCAGATCCCGGTGCGCAGGTTGACGCCCAGATCGCGGCGCCAGAGGAACTCGCCCTCGCTGGAGTAGCCCTCCAGTTTGTAGGTGTCGCGTGGCTCCTCGCCCTTGGACGGGTCGATGTTCTGGTCGCCACGCTTGATCACGTAATCCATCTCGCCGTCGCCGTCGAGGTCGCCGACGGCGACGTGGCGGGCGGTCTGGTCGATGTCGTCGGCGAGGTCGAAGGAGAAGAACGGCCGGTCCTCGGAGCCGGCGGGCAGCGTGTAGGAGCCGCGCTGGTTGTCCCGGCCGCCGTTGCGGACGGCGTGGACGTGGTAGGTGTTCTCCTTGCCGGGGTCGGCCTCCTCGTCCACCCAGTGGGTGGCGCCGGTGATGGGCTCCCGGTTGAGCTTGGTACGCCGGCCGTCGGTCTCCCGGAACAGGTGGAAGGCGACGTCGGCGCGGTCGGTCTCCAGCAGACGCCAGCCGACGTGGACGGCGTCGCCGTCGTGCACGGCGATCACGCCGCGCCCCAGCTGCTGTTCGGCGCCGCCGTACCCACGGGGGATACCGAAGCCGGTGGTCGACGGCGCGTCGGGTTCGGCCACGGCCGCCCCCGATGCGAGCGCCGTCGGCAGGGCGACGGCGGCGGTGATGGCGAGCGCACCGACGGCCACGCGTCTGGGGCGCTTCCGGAACGTCATGGGACAACCTCCGAGTTGGGATGCCGTGATCCACGCTGATCGGACGGAACAGCCCGGATAGGTAGGATGTATCTTGCTCCCAACCGGCCATCGCGCGAGACTTACCGCGCTGTTCTTGGCCGATACCTGACAGATGTCTGATGACTGAGGTGTCCGGCTGAGTCCACCTCGGGCGCGGTGGTCGCCGACGAACCCGGCCCCCGCGAGGACGGCCGTCGACAGCCGGTCGACTCGGCCCGGCCCGCCTCGGGCCCCGACTCGCCGACCGGCCCGACCGTGCTGACCTGGCCTTTCCGTTCACTCCTCGTGGTCGCTGCCCGTGACGACCACGGGGAACGTGAACGTGAATGCCCCCGAACCGGGGACGCGGTGCTCCCTGCGACGCCCGCCCACCCATCGCACACTGGGGACGGTGCCGGGGTTCGGGACACCGTCGACGGTCTCCTCGACGGGCCACCGCCGAACGTCCCGCGCGGCGCCGGACGTGACCCGCCAGTCGCTGCCGGCACGATCGACGGAAGGACCTCCTGGTGCGTTCGACATCGCGCGACCCCCGAACCGCCCCCCTCCCCCGCCGGCTCCCGCGCCCGCCCCGCGGCGCGCCCCGGGAGCTGGTGGGCGCGGAGAGGTTCGGGGCGCCGTGATCGAGCACGGCGCGCCCTCCGGCAGCCGGCCCCGGGACCGGCGCCAGGAGTCGACGCAGCCGGACCTGCCGGTCGGGCTGGTCGGAGAGGACCGGCCCGACCACTGGGGCGGGGTGATCCCGCCGGACGACGCGCCGGCCACCAGTGCCGAGGCCCTGTCCCGGGCCCGCGCGCTGTCCCCCCTGTTCGCGGCGCGCGCCGCCCAGCACGACGAGGCCGGGGCCTTCCCGATCACCGACTTCCAGCAGCTGCGGTCCGCCGGCCTGTTCGGCCTGATGGCACCGCGCAGGTTGGGCGGCACCGGCGCCAGCTTCGGGGACTACGTGGAGATCGCCATCGAGCTGGCCTGCGGGTCCGGGGCGACCGCCCTCGTGTTCAACATGCACTCCTCCGTGGTGGGGGCGCTGACGAGCCTGCCGGCCACGCTCGTGGACGACCCCGACCGGCGGGCGGAGGTGGCCCAGGCCCACGACCGGATCCTGGCGGCGGCGCTGACCGGCAAGCTCTTCGCCGTCGCCCTGAGCGAGCGGCGGGTCGGTTCCCGGTTGTCCAGGATGTCCACCACCTACCACGAGGTGGAACAGGGCTACCGGATCATCGGGGAGAAGTCCTTCGTGTCGGCCGCCGGCCACGCCGACCTCTACCTGGTGGGTGCCCGCTCGGCGGTGGACCGCGACTACTCGACCCCCACCGTCTCCTACTTCGTGGTTCCCGCTGGTTCCGGCGTGGAGGTCGTCCGGTCCTGGGACACCCTCGGGATGCGGGCGACGGCCAGCGACGACCTCCGACTTGACGTCACCGTGGGGCGGGACGCCCTGCTCGGCGGCGTGGAGGGTCTCGCGCCGACGTTCGTCCAGGCGATGCCGCACTGGATGATCGCTTCCTACGCGGCCGTCTATGTCGGAGTGGCCGAGTCCGCGCTGCGGGAGGCCCGCTCCCAGCTCAGCGAGCGCGGCCTCGACCACCTGCCGGCTGTGCGGGGACGGATGGGCCGGGCCGACGCCGCCGTCGCGGCCGCCCGGTTGGCGGTGCGGGAGGCGGCCAACCGGGTCGACCGGGATCCGGGATCGCCGGCCACCAACCGCTGGGTGTGGCGGGCCAAGCTCCTCGCCGGGGACACGGCGGCCACGGTGGCCTCCTCGGTGTTGGAGGCGGCGGGAACGGCGGCCACGACGCGGGGCAACCCGCTGGAGCGGATCTACCGGGACGCCCGGTACGGCGCTCTGCACCCGGCGACGTCGGACGTGTGCGCGGACTGGCTCGGGATCGCGGCCTTGGGTGGGGACCCGGAACGGGACACCGCCGTTCCCCGGTGGTGAGGGGGCGACGTCCTCCGGTTCGCTGGCGCCGCTCGCCCGGGCCGCCGGTGGCGTTCCTCGGGAACGCTGACCGACGTCCCCGACCGCACCCGGGGCGCGGCCGGCGCTCCGATCGGACGGGGGCGCTCCCCCGGTTGGCTCTGATCCGGGACCTGGTTCCCTCCCCACGGACGGGTCCGGATCGCTAGGCTGGGAGCCATTACCCGACTCTCGGTCACCGATCACTCACCCGCAGTGTCCGGTCGGATGACTGAATCCCTTCTGGGGATGCCGGAGGATACGTCGTGTTCAATGTCGCTGACCTGCACGAGACGCTGTTGGTCGAGTTTCCGGCGCCCGGGGGCAGCCCCACCGACGACCTCCTGTCCGTGGTCAGGCAACCCCGCCAGCTGCTCGAGCAATGCCGGGTTCCCGAGCACGGCGGGACCGCCCTGGACCTTGGGGGGTGGCCGGGGCACTACGCGCTCGCGCTGGCCACCCGGGGCTTCGACTCGGTTCTGCTCGCCGTCGGCGACGAGCCCCCCTACCGCGAGGACGACCTGCGGTTGCTCGACACCTGCCCCACGGTGGTGCGCACCACGGCCGACCTGCTGCGCCAGCCGTTCGAGCCACCCGACGGCGGCCCGTTCGACACCGTCGTGTGCTGCGGGGAGGCCCTGCTGCGGCTGCCCGGCAAGGACGGGGTGCGGGCGCTGTTCGAGGCGGTGCTGGCCTCGCTGGCGCCGGGCGGGATGTTCGTCGTCGGGTTCGCCGACCTCACCCAGGAACTCCGGGGCCGCGACCGCTTCGTCCAGGGCGCCACCAGCTCCGGTGAGATCACCACCTGGTTCCTGGAGTACACCGGCGAGGACACCGTCCAGGTCCACGACCTGGTGCACCGGCGGGACGACGAGGGCAGCTGGAACCTGCACGGCGGGAGTCGGGTCCTGCTGCGCCTCGCGCCGACCTGGGTCGCCAGTCAGCTCGGGCTGGCCGGGTTCCGGCTCTCGCAGCTGCACAGCGTCCGCCCCGACTCCTGGGTGGTCGTGGGCGAACGGCTGGACTGACCGGGCCCGGCCCGTCGAGGACGGGAGGCCGCCGGCGGGCGGGCCGCGCTCGGGCGCGGTTCCCCCGGACCACGACCGCCGCCCCGGGGCGCGCCCCCCGGGGCCGGGTCGTCAGCCGAAGACCACGTCGCTGCACCCGTAGAACGTCTGGTCGAAGTGGCTGGCCTGCCAGATCATGTAGACGATGTGCCGACCGGTGCGGCCGGGGGCCTCCACGTCGATGGACACCGACACCCCACCCAGGGCCGGGTCGTCGCTGGGCGTGCCCTCACCGGGCGGGACCACCCCGGTCTGACCGGCCAGTTCCAGATCACCCCAGCCGAGTTCGTCGGTGGTCGGGTCGAATCCCTGCTTGGTCACGTACACCCGGTAGTAGTCGGCGCCGTGCAGCGCCTGGTCGTGCACGGTCACGGTGAACTCGTTGGCCACCGGGGTCGCGTGCCACTCGCCGGGCACGTCGAGGGCGGCGTAGCGGTCGCCTCCGGTGCGGCCGGCGCTGCACAGCTGACCGTCGGGAATGGCTCCCTCGTGGTCACCGCCCACGCCCTCCCGGTAGACACCGTTCCACTGCCACATCGCGTTGGTGTCGTGCTGCCAGGCCTGCCAGCACATCGGGTCCTCGGTGGCCATCTCCGGATTCTGGAAATCGTGCCCCCACCGTTCCCAGCACCCGTAGTTCCGGGACGGCGGGTCAATGGTGGAACCGTGCGCGGACGCCGTTCCGGCGGAGAACACCATCATGAACATGACGGCCGCGGCCACGGCGGCGACGGCGCGCGCCGGGGGAGAGAGTCGCCTACCTGCGAGTACGGACATTGGGACCTCCTTGTCACCAATGGGTATTCGCGCACCCACGCTACGCCAGTACCGCCGCCGAGAACATCGGCCCGACGGACCACCGAACGGTAGCGAACACAGCCGAGACCACCACTCCAATGCGCGTAATCGTTTCGTGATCGTCCGATCGGGAGCGGAAACAATTCGAAGGAATCGGCGAGATCGCACCGATGAGTTCGACGACAGCGGTCGAACACCGCCGCGCCTCACGACGGGCGCGCGCACCGGGGACACCGCCCGGCCGCTCTCCTCGGCCGCCCCCTCGGCGCAGGGGGTCCGGCGCCCGATCCGGGTACCCGCCCGGTGGCCTCGGCCGTCCGGTACCGGGCTACCACCAGCCCCCGCCCTCGGCTGCGGGGTGTCGCGGGGCCGGCCGCGCTGAGCCGCCGGCGGGGTGGTCCACCCGCGTGGCCGCGAGCGGACCACCAGCACGGCCGACCTCCCGGTCCCCCGGCGACGGGAGGACCACGCCACAGCCGGTGACGCCCGCCCCCGTCCCGTGGCTCGGGGGCGGGCGGGGTTCACCCCGGCTCCACCACCGGCAGTCGGTCGACACCACCCGCGAGCAGCGCCGTGGTGTGCGTCCCCGCCCGGAACGTGGGCTCGGCGAGGACGCGCCGCAGCACCCCGACCGTGGTGCGCAGGCCGGGTCCGGCCACCCGGAACTCGTCCAGGGCGCGGTCCATCCTGGACAACGCCTGGGCCCGGTCCGGCCCCCAGACGACGACCTTCGCCAGCAGCGAGTCGTACTCGGTGGGCACCCGCCACCCCGGGTAGGCGGCCGTGTCGACCCGCACGAAAGGACCGCCGGGTGGGACGAACTCGCTGACCAGCCCCGGGCGGGGCGCGAAGTCGAGGTCGGGGTCCTCGGCGTTGACCCGGCACTCCACCGCCACCCCGCGCGGCACGATCTCCCGCTGGGACAGGCTCACCGGGTGGCCGGCGGCGACCATGAGCTGTTCCCGGACGATGTCCACCCCGGTCACCATCTCGGTGACCGGGTGCTCCACCTGGATGCGGCAGTTCATCTCGATGAACGCGATCTCCTCGCCCTGCACGAGGAACTCGAAGGTGCCCGCGCCCGTGTAGCCGACCGCCCGTGCTCCCCGCACCGCGTACTCGCACAACCGGGAGCGCAGGTCGGCCGACAGCCCGGGAGCCGGGCTCTCCTCCACCAGCTTCTGGTGCCGCCGCTGCACCGAACAGTCCCGCTCCCCCAGGTGCAGCACGGTGCCGTGGGTGTCGGCGAGCACCTGCACCTCGACGTGCCGCGCCCGGTCCCAGTAGCGCTCCACGTAGACGCTGTCGTCGCCGAAGGTGCTTCGCGCGGCGGCCCGGGTCGCCCGGTACGTGGGCACCAGGTCGTCGGCGTCGCGGACCACCGCCATGCCGCGCCCCCCGCCACCGGCGGAGGCCTTGATGATCAGGGGGAAGCCGATCCTGCTGGCGATCTCCACGATCTCGCCGGTGCCGCGCACCGCCTCGGTGGTGCCAGGGAGGACGGGCAGGCCGGCGGCGGTCATCCGTCTTCTGGCCAGGGCCTTGTCCCCCAGTTCCGCCATCACCTCGGGGCGGGGGCCGACGAAGACGAGGCCGTTGTCGGCGCAGATCTCGGCGAAGTCCGGGTCCTCGGACAGGAACCCGTACCCGGGGTGCACGGCCTGCGCGCCGGTGCTCAGCGCCGCCTCGATGACCGCCGGCGCGTACAGGTAGCTGCGCCGGGAGGGCCCGGGTCCGATCCGCACCGACGCGTCGGCGGCCCGCACGGCGGCCGAGTCGTCGTCCGCCGCCGAGTGGGCCACGACGGTGCGGATGCCCAGTTCCCGGCAGCTGCGGATGACGCGCAGCGCGATCTCGCCCCGGTTGGCGACCAGGACGGTGTCGAACGGCGGGCGGGCGCCGGTGGGTCGCGGCCGCCCGTTCTCGGCGACCCCGCCCGGTGTGGTGTGACCGGACGCTCCGGGTGCCTCGGTGCTCGGTGTTCGGGAGGTGCCCATCCCCTACTCCTCGTCCGGTTCGACGCGCAGGAGCGGTTGTCCGTACTCGACCGGTTCGGCGTCACCGACGAGGATCTCGGTGACCCGGCCGGCCTGGTCGGCCTCCAGGGGGTTCATCAGCTTCATCGCCTCCACGATGCCCACCTGCTGGCCGACGACGACCTGGTCGCCGACCTCCACGAAGGGCCTCGCGTCGGGTTCCGGCGCCCGGTAGAAGGTGCCGACGAGCGGCGCGGTCAGGACGTGCCCGCTGGCCGCCGCCGGCGCGGCGCCCGAGGGCGCGGTGGCGCCGGAGGCGCTCGGCGGGCCGTCGCCGTCCCCCGGCCGCCAGTCCACCTCGATGCTCGCCTCCCCGCAGCGGACCCGTATCCGTCTCGGCGTTCCGGTCGAGGACCGGAGCGTCTCGGCGACGGCGCGCACGGCGGCGTCCAACGCGGCTGGCCCGCCGCAGCCGGTCACCGTGGTTCCCATTCCCCCGTTGCCGCTGATCGGTTCGCTGGTGTGCAGTGCGGTCATCGTGCTGGCTCCCTCCGGTCGGTTCCGGTGTCGACGGCCCCCAGCTGGCGGAACCGCCGCTTGCGGGCGCGGACCAGGTCGTGGGGGTCCGTCGCCCGGTGTCGGCTCAGGGCGCTGATCACGGCGTCCCGCAGGATCGCGCTGGCCCGGCGCGGGTCCCGGTGCGCGCCGCCGTCCGGTTCGGGGACGACACCGTCGACCACGCCGAGCCGCAGGAGGTCGGCGGCGCCCAGGCGCAGGGCGCGGGCGGCGACCTCGACGGCGTTCGGGCTCTTCCACAGGATCGCCGCGCACCCCTCGGGGCTGATCACCGAGTAGATGCCGTTCTCGCAGAGCAGGACCTCGTCGGCGACGGCGAGGGCCAGGGCGCCGCCGCTGCCGCCCTCCCCGGTGATGACGCTGACGACGGGAACGGGGAGCTCGCCGAGGGTGCGCAGGCACTCGGCGATGACGTAGGACTGGCCCTGTTCCTCGGCGTCCACCCCGGGGTGGGCTCCCGGGGTGTCCACGACGGTGAGCACCGGCAGCCGGAGTTTGGCCGCGAGCCGCATCAGGCGCAGCGCCTTCCGATAGCCACCGGGGGTGGCCATGCCGAAGTTGCGGTCGACGAGTTCCCGGGTGCCGTGCCCCTTCTGGTGTCCCAACACCAGCAGCGGCAGTCCGTCGAGGATGCCGATCCCGCCGACGACGGCGGGGCAGTCGGCTCCCAGCCGGTCGCCGTGCAGCTCCACGAAGCCGTCGAGCCACCGCCCGAGGTGGTCGAGGGTGGTGGGGCGGTCGCGGTGGCGCGCCAGGTCGACCCGGGTGGCCGCCGGCCTGGGTGTCAGGGCGTCGGGGTCCCGCACCACCGGGTCGGAGGTGGCGGCGCCCCAGTCGGCGGGGGCGCGCCCACTGGCGACGGCGACGGCCGTTCCCAGGAAGCCACGCAGTTCGGCGCGGGGGCGGACCTCGTCGATCAGGCCGTGGCGGAGCAGGAACTCGGCGGTCTGGAACCCCGGGGGCAGGCTCTCCCGCACGGTCTGGGCGATGACCCTCGGGCCGGCGAACCCCATGCGGGCGCCGGGTTCGGCGACGACGATGTCGGAGAGCATGGCGAAGGAGGCGGCAACCCCGCCGTAGGTGGGATCGGTGACGAGGGTGGCGGTCAGCAGGCCCGCCGCGTCCAGGTCGGCCATCGCGCCGCTGGTCCTGGCCATCTGCATCAGGGCGAGCGCGCCCTCCTGCATCCGGGCGCCGCCCGAGGCGGTGGCGAGCAGCAGCGGCACGCCCTCGCTCAGCGCCGTCTCCGCGGCCGTGGTCACGGCCTCGCCCGCCGCCGTGCCGAGGCTGCCCCCGAGGAACCGGAAGTCCATCGCGGCGAGCACGACGGGCTGGCCGTGGAGTGTCCCCCGGTAGCAGCGGACGGCGTCCCGCGACCCGGTGCGGTCGGCGGCCTCGCGGAGCCTGTCCGGGTAGGGCAGCTGGTCGACGAAGCCGAGCGGGTCGAGGGGGACCTCGGGGACGGCGAGTTCGGCCGGGGATCCGGCGTCCAGCAGTCGTTCGGCTCTGGCGGCGGCCGGGAGTCTGCCGTGGCGACCGCAGTCGGGGCAGACGTCGAGCAGCCGGAGGTAGCGCCGGCGGTAGACCAGGCTTCGACATCCTGGGCAGGCGAGCCAGGCACCGTCGGTCCCGGCCGTGCCGGGGGAGGCGGTGGGGGGGTCGGTGGTGAGCCGCACGATCCTGGAGATCCCTCCGCTCGGGCCGCCGGCCGGTCGGGCGGCGGCGAACACTGGGTGGCGATCGGTGGGGCGCCCGGACGTGTCCGCCGGGTGACGGCGGCCCACGTCGGGACGTCCGGGGTCGGGTGCTGGGCTGGGCTGGGCTGGGCTGGGCTGGGCTGGGCTGGGCTGGGCTGGGCTGGGGACGAGTGTCGACGCGGCCACGGGTGCGGGGGCCCGCCCCCGTGGCCTTCGCCGTCTCAGCCCGGGGAGGCCGGCTGGTACAGGCCGTACCCCCCGGCGAACGGTCGGCCGCTCGGCACGCGCAGCGGCAGCGGAACCCGGTCGTGCTGCTCGCCGCCCTGCCAGGACCGCAAGGCGTCCAGGCTCTCCCAGCGGCTGGACAACAGGTACTCGTCCGGTTCGGACACCGAGCGGAGCAGCTCGTCGGAAAGCAGCCCGGGCACGGCGCGCAGCCCCGCGCTGACCTCCCGGTACGCGCGTTCCAGCTCGTCGGGGTCGGGGTGGGTCCTGAACAACAGGACCTGGATCGGACCGGTCATCCGGCCGCCTCCCATTCGGCGTGGCTCCCCGCCCGCTGGCCGGGCGGGAGGTGCGTCAGGACCGTCATCGTCGTCATCGACCCACCGGCGCGGAACGGGCGCAGGGCGCGGCGGTGCACGACGTGCCGCTGGCTGTGCTCGAACTCGTGGAACCCCTCGGCGTCGACCCAGTCGCTCTGCACCCAGTACACCCCGGGGTTCTCGGCGTCCCGGCCGAACCACTGGCCGAGGTTGGCGGGATGGGTGGTGGCGGCGGCACCGACCTCGGCCCACGCCCGTTCGAAGCCCTCGGTCATGCCGGGGTGCACCTCGATGCGCAGCAGCACCCGGAACACGGACTCACTCATCCGAGGAAGCCCCCGTCCACGCTGGACCTGGCCCCGGTGTCGTCCGGCGAGCGGGCTCCGGCTGGTCGAGGCCCGTCGTCCTGGCCGTCGGGACGGGCCGGACCGGGTGCGTCGGCGGTGCGGGCCGCCGGCGGTGCGGGGACGCCGGCCCCTCCACCTCGTGTCGGACCGCCGGGCGACGGGGTGGGGGCGGCGTCGCGCCCCCCGTCCCACGCGGAACGCCGGTGACCAGCGCGGCTCCACCGGCCGGCCGTGCGACCTCGGCGAGGATGGCCGGGTGGGCACCGATGCGGTCCGGGCCGACGCGGTGAGGACGGTCGGCCGCTCCCACCGGCCGGTCCTCCCCGGTCCGGCGAGCGCGTCCCGGACGTGGTGATCGGTCACGACGACGGTGTCTGGCGGCGCTCAGCGCCCATCCGCTCCCAACGACGGTGGCTCTCAGCCCTCCGGGGGTGGGTGCGACGTGGCCGTCGAGATCCGGGGTCATGGCGTCTCCCTCCGCTGACGGGTGCGGGTGCGGGTGCGGCCCCTCGGGCCGTCGGGGGTGCGGTGCTCCTGGGGAGCGGTGGTGTCGGGGTGCGCCGGGACGTGGCGGGCGGGCCGGGCGGTGCGGCGCGCCGGTTCCACCCGGAACCCGTCGGTCGAACCAGGACGGGCCCCGGCGGGATCGCGGTCCTCCGCGCCCGACGTGGTCACGGCGGGCCGTGCTGGACCGGTCAGCCCGGCACGGCGGCCCGGGCGGCCGCCTCGACCTTCTCCTTGATCAACGCCATCTGGGTGCGGGAGTTGCCGTTGACCCGTTCCTCCATCGCGGCGTCCCCGAGCAGCGCGGTGGGCTTCATCTCGAAGTCCTGCACCCAGCGCATCCGGACGCCGTCCTCGACCTCGTCGTACTGCCAGTAGATCCACATGTAGCGGAACGCCCCGGTCTCGACCCGGTGGGCGCGCACGGTGCGGGTCTCCACCTCCGGTGTCCGTTCGGACACCCACGACCAGACCCGGCCCTGCTCGTCGGGGTACATGCTCAGCCGGAACCGCACCGTCTGACCCCGGGTCTCCAGGATCTCGGCGGTGGCGTACTCGCTGAACAGCTCGGGCCAGGACGCGACGTCGTTGGTCATCGACCAGACCAGGTCGAACGGCGCGTTGATGACGATCTCGTTGTCGGTGTGGACGGACATCAGGAACGGTTCCCTTCCATCGCCAGCCGGTTGATGTACTCCACTGCCCGGTTCGGGGTCGGCATCTCCTCCACCGCCTCGTCGGGGATGACGATCCCGTGGGCGCGCTGGACGTGGCTGACCAGTTCCAGGACGGCGAGCGAGTCGTAGCCCAGGTCGCCGAACTCCAGGTCGCCGATGTCGCCGGCGAGGTCGACTCCCTCGTCCACCCCCGCGCTGGACCGCATGATCTGGCGGAGTTCGTCGAGGTCGAACCTGCTCATGGTGTCTCCTTCCTCGGTTCGCGTGCCGTTGTCGTGCGTGGACCGGGGCCGCGGGTGGCGCGGCCCCGACGTCAGTGGGTGCGGTCGCCCCGGCCCAGGACGAGCGCGCCGGTGAACCCGGCGTAGCCCCGGGCGACCACGAGGGCGTGCCGCAGCGGCACCTCCCTGGGTTCGTCCTGGACCAGGTCGATCTCGTGGTCCGGGGACAGCCGGATCGGACCGTGCGTCGGCGGGATGACCTGGTCGCGCAGGCTGAGCAGCGCGGTGGCCACGTCCAGCGCGGCCCCCCCGCCCAGCAGCCGACCGGTGAGGGTCTTGGGCGCGGTCACCGGCACCGCCCCGGGGCCCAGGACCTCGGCGAGGGCGGTCGCCTCGACCTGGTCCCGGCGGTGTTCCCCGGCGGCGTCGGCGAAGACGACATCCACGTCGGAGGGGTCGAGCCTGGCGTCGTCGAGCGCCTGCCGGATCACCCGGGCCAGCACCGGGGGCCGGCCGGCGGTCATCGACTGGTCGAACCCGGCCGCGTAGCCGAGCACCGTCCCGTAGCCGCGCCCGGCGCCCCGCGTCGCGGCTGACTCCTCGGTCTCGACCACCAACAACGCTCCCCCCTCCCCCGGCAGGTGACCGTGGGGGGTCCGGTCGAAGGGCAGGTAGGCGGTCTCCGGGTCGTCCACCGTGGAGACGCATCCGCTGCGCAGCTGCGACACCAGGCCGTAGGGGCCCAGCGACGCGTCGGTCCCCCCGGTGACCACCAGCCGGGTGCCCTGCCGCAGCAACCGGCGGCCCTGCCCGATCGCGTCCAGCCCGCCGGCCTGCTCCCCGCAGAGCACCCCGCAGGTCCCGCGCATCCCGTGCCGGATGGAGATCTGCCCGGTGGTGGCCGCGTAGAACCAGGCGATCGACTGGTAGACGCTCACCCAGTTCGGGCCGTGCTGGTACAGGCTCTCCATCTCCCGCTGGCCGAACTCGACGCCGCCCGAGGAGCTGGCGGTGACGACGGCCATCTCGTACTCGGGGAGCCCCGCCGGGTCGACGTCGGCGTCGGCGAGCGCCTCCTCGGCGGCGGCGAGACCGAAGTGGGTCCACCGGTCGGTCTGCGGGACGAGCCGGTCGGGAACCCGCGTCCGGCTCTCGAACTCCGGGACCGTGCCGGCGTGGCGGACTGGGTACACCGAGGCGTCGAACCGGGTGATCGGCCGGATGCCGCTCCGACCGGCCAACACCGCGTCCCAGTGGTCGGCGGTGGAGGTTCCGGTCGGGGCGACCACGCCGAGCCCGGTGACGACCCCGGCGTTCCTGGCGGTGGAGGTGGTGCGTGTCGGGCGGCCCATCCTGTTTCCTCTGCTTCCGACGGCGGGGGACGACTTTCTCCTGCCCCGGGTCAGCCAGGTCCGGCGTCGACCGGGACCCGGCCCGGCCTGGCGAGGAGCATCGCGCTCTGGAAGCCGCCGAACCCGCTCCCGACGCTGAGGACCGCGTCCATCCGGTGCTCCCTCGCGACGAGGGGCACGTAGTCCAGGTCGCACTCCGGGTCCCGACCCCGCAGGTTCGCGGTGGGCGGGACCACCTGGCGGTCGAGGGCCAACGCGCAGGCGGCGACCTCGATGGCGCCGATCGCGCCCAGCGAGTGCCCCACCATCGACTTGATCGAGCTGACCGGGACCCGGTAGGCGTGCTCGCCGAGGCTGCGTTTGAACGCCGCCGTCTCGTGCCGGTCGTTCTGCTTGGTCCCCGAACCGTGGGCGTTGACGTAGTCGACGTCGGTGGGGTCCAATCGGGCCTGGTCGAGGGCGACGCGGATCGCCTCGGCCATCTCCCGGCCGTCCTTGCGCAGACCGGTCATGTGGTAGGCGTTGCTGCGGCTGGCGAAACCCACCAGGTCGGCGTAGACGTGGGCGCCCCGCGCGCGGGCCGCCCCGGCCTCCTCCAGCACGAGCACCGCCGCGCCCTCCCCCAGCACGAACCCGGCCCGGTCGCGGTCGAAGGGCCGGGAGGCGTGCTCGGGGTCGTCGTTGCGGGCGGTGGTGGCCTTGATGGCGTCGAAGCAGGCCGCCGTGATCGGCGACAGCGGCGCGTCCGTCGCCCCCGCCAACACCACGTCGGCGCTGCCCTCCGCGATGAGCTGCGCGCCGTGACCCACGGCGTCCAGTCCGGAGGTGCAGCCCGTGGACACGAGCGTGCAGGGCCCCTCCGCGGTGACCTCCCTGGCGACCTCGGCGGCGAAGGTGCTG
Source organism: Actinoalloteichus caeruleus (assembly GCF_049311605.1). Lineage (NCBI taxonomy): Bacteria > Bacillati > Actinomycetota > Actinomycetes > Pseudonocardiales > Pseudonocardiaceae > Actinoalloteichus > Actinoalloteichus caeruleus. The sequence continues at coordinate 2,035,481 of NZ_CP186005.1, read as the reverse complement.
GGCACCATGTACTCGTACAGGTGCGGCACCCCGTAGGTGTGGTCGACCAGCCAACGCCTGCCGTCGTCGGAGAGGACCATGTACTCCTCCTCCAACCTGGTCGTGTTCCCCACCGCGCTGCCGATGCTCACGCCGACGCGGGCCGGGTCCACCGAACCGGGCGGTGGACCGTCGAACACCCCGCTGTCGGCGAGCGCCTCCCGGGTGGCGACCAGGGCGAACTGGGCGGCCCGGTCGAGTCGCCGCACCTCCTGCGAGGTCAGACCGCTGGCCCGGCCGTGGAAGTCCACCTCGGCCCCCACCTGGGACCGGAAGCCGCTCGGGTCGAACAGGCTGATCCGCCGCGTGGCACTGCGACCGGCGACCAGCAGCGACCAGAAGGACTCCCGGTCACCGCCGCCCGGGGCGACCACACCAACACCGGTGATCACGGCGCGCCTGCTCATGACCTGTCGCCCACGTCCATGTGCGGCTGGTCGGGGTTGGCCAGCGGTTCGGTGTCCACGTGACCCAGTTCCGGTCGCGGTGCCAGCGGCCCGAGGTGGAACACCACGTGGGCCGGTGCCGTCCCGGTGTTCGTGACCCGGTGGCGGACCCCGATCGGGACGAGCAGCGAGTCGCCCGGTCCGAGCGTGGTCACCTCGTCGTCGAGGGAGACGGCGAGCTCCCCGGACACGAGGTGGATGAACTCCTCCGAGTAGGGGTGGTAGTGCTCGGTGACGTACTCGTGCGGAGCCAGGCGCAGCTCACCGCCGAACCCGGAGGTGGAACCCACCGTCCGGGGGCTCAGCGTGACGCGGATCTCCCCACCCCGACGCCGGTTGACGACGGCGTCCGCGACGTTGACCTTGAGCGGCCCGGTTGTCCTCACTGAATCCGTCCTTCCTGAGCGGTCCAGGTGTAGAAGGGTTGGGCGACGGCGTCCTTCGGTTCTTTCCAGTTGGGGTCGTAGGCCGAGACCAGGGAGGACAGGTCGGTGTTGACCCGCTGGTACAGCGGTGTCTGCCGTGCCCGGTACAGCGCGGGCCAGATGTCCTGCTCGGCGAGGATGAGGTGGAAGTAGAGGTCGTGGAAGGTGAACAGCGTTCGCCGCGCGACCCCCACCATGTGCGGGAGTTCGGTGGCGTCCGACGCGGCGAACGCGTCGGCGATCTGGCTGGTGTCGTCGGTTCTGAGCCGGGCGACGATCAACGAGCTCCACATGGCTGGTCCTCCTGGGTGGGCTGTGCTGGTTGGGACGGGGACGGCGGGAACGCGCCGGCGTGGAACCCGGCCGCGACGGGCGGGGGCGCGCTCGGCCACGTCACGACGTGGTGGGGTGCTGGGCGGGGCGGCGCCCGCCGACGTCCGTGAGGCGCGGGCGGGGCTCCTCGGGGCTGGCGGTGTCCCGACGCCCGACGAGGAACGGAGCGCCGCCCTCCTCGACGTGGTGGGCCCTGGGGCGGCGGGCGAGGTGGTCGACGGGCATCGGCTGGTCCCCCTGGTCCTCGATGACCCGCACGACGACGTCGTCCCGGCCCCACGGCGTCGCGCCCCGGAACTCGGCGGCCGCCCCACCCTCGGGGCCGGTCAGCGGCGTCCGAGGTTCCCGGCCGTCGGAGCCGTCGACGGGTCGCGCGATCTCGGACTCGTCGCCAGGTTGGAGCCGGAACAGGGCCGCGGCGTGGGGCATCGGGCTTCCTCCGTCTGCGTGGTGCTGGTGGGGGCGGCACCCGCGCGGCACGTGGCGCGCGGGCCCTCCCCCTGCGGGGCGCGGCGCAGGGACGCCGCCCCGTGGATCGACCTGTCAGCCCTGCTCGGGGCCCGCGCGGTCTCCCGTTCGGGCACCCCGGTCAGGCGCTCCGGCCCCACCGTGGCCGCCGGCACTCGAACCGGACTCGGTCCGGACTCGGCCACCGGGGGCCACCACCCTCGACCAGGGCTCCAGCGCCGTCCCAGACCAGGACGAGTCGGATGGACCAGCATCGGAACCCAACCGGCGGAATGGTGGCCAGCGGGCGCGCCGACGGGGGACGACCCCGGGGACCACCCGCTTCGGCAGAGCCGGCGGCGTGACCACGGCGGTCCACCCCGGTTCCTCCACCGCCCTCGCGCACCTACCACCAGTTGGGACGGGCATGTCAGCAGTGAGAGTCCGGGTCCTCGGTCCATTCGAGTTCCACCACGGTGGGACGGCGGTGACCCCGAGCGCGGCGAAGCTCCGGCAGTTGCTGGCGCTGCTGGCGGTTCGGGAGAACCGGCTGGTCCGCAACGACCAGATCATCGAGGAGCTGTGGGAACAGCACCCGCCGCGCAGCGTGAGCACGACCCTCCAGACCTACGTGTACCAGCTGCGGAAACTGATCCGCCCCCACGAACGGCTGGACCGCCGCGGCGCCAGGGTGCTGGGGGCGGGATCCTTCGACCTGGAGACCACGGCCAACGGCTACCTGTTGCGCTGCTCCCCCGGTGAGGTGGACGCCGGCGCCTTCGAACGGCTGGTCCGGCAGGGCAACGCCGAACACGCCGGGGGCCGGCTGGACACCGCCGGGCGGCTGTTCCGGTCCGCGCTGGCGTTGTGGCGGGGCCCGGTGTTCGCCGACCTCAGCCAGGGGCCCCTGTTGCAGGCGGAGGCCGTCGGGTTGGAGGAGCTGTACCGCAACGCCACGGAGCGGCGGATCGAGATCGACCTCCAGTCCGGCCGGCACCACGAGGTGTTGGGTGAACTGACCGGCCTGGTGGCCCAGTACCCGACCCACGAGGGCTTCCAGACGAAACTCATGCTCGCCCTGTACCGGGCCGGTAGACGGTCGGACGCGCTCCACGTGTACCAGCGGGCCCGGGAGGCGCTCAGCGCCGAACTGGGCCTGGACCCCTCCCCGGCGATCCGCCGGCTGCACGCGCAGGTCCTGGCCGCGTCCCCGGTGCTCGACGTTCCCTCGCTGACGTTGACCCGCCGCCAGGTCGGTCCCTCGGAGGCGCCACGGCACCTGCCCGCGCGGCCGGCCGCCCTCGTGGGCCGGGACTCCGAGGTCGCCTCGGCCGTGGCCGCCCTCGCCGTGCCCGAACAGCGCGGAGCGGTCGGGCCGACGGTCGTCCTGGTCACGGGTGGGCCGGGCTGCGGGGTCTCGGCGTTCTGCTCCGACGTGGGGCACCGGGTCGCCGACGGGTTCCCCGACGGTCAGCTGCACGCCGACCTGGGTTCGGGTGTGGAGGGTGGTCTCACCCCGGGTGCCGCCCTCGCGTGTTTCCTCCGGGCGCTCGGAGTGCCGGCGGAGCGGGTTCCGGAGTGCCTGGAGGACCGGATCCGGCTGTTCCGCGGCCGCACCGCCGACCTGCGGCTGCTGGTCGTGGTCGACGGGCTCGCCGACTCCGCGCAGTTGCACGCCCTCATGCCCTCCGGCGCCGGCTGCGCCGTCCTCGCCGGCGCGCGCCGGATGTTGCCCGACGCGGCGGTGCGGCGGGCGGTCCGGCTCGGCCCGTTGGCCGAGGCGGACGCGCGCGGCCTGTTGCTCGCCGGGTTGGAGGACCACCGGGTGGCCAGCGAGACCGAGGCGGTGGGCGAGCTCCTCGCCCTGTGCGAGGGAGTCCCGAAGGCGATCGTCACCGCCAGGACCCGGCTGGCGGTGCGTCCGCACTGGACGGTGCGGCACCTGCTCCGCTCGGTGCGCACGGAGACCCGGTTGGGGCTGCCCACGGCCCAGCTGGGCATCGGGGAGAGCGTCGCGCGGGGGTTGGAGCCGCTGCCGGCGCAGGCCCGGCACGCGCTGCGGCTGTTGACCCTGGCCTTCGACGGCGGCTTCACCAGCGCGCAGGCGGCCGAGGTGCTCGACGTCGGCGTGGACGGGGCGGAGTCGTTGTTGGAGGAGATCACCGAACACCAGCTGGTGACGGCGGAGGCACCCTCCAGCGGGGCGGACGTGGTCCGGTACCGCTTCTCACCGCTGGTGCGGGCGGCGGCGGTGACGCTGGCCGGGTCGGGCCGCTCGGCGGACCAGCGCGGCTGGCACCTGGTGGGCGGCCGGCGGATCACCCCGGCCAGCTGACCCGCCCGGCCGGCCGGGCGGGCGGGCGGGCGGGCGGCGTCCTCGGGCGGAGGTACCGGAGCCGGCGGGTGGCGGCACGGGGCTGGGCCGCGCCCCGGTGCGGGGTTCGGACCGGCGGTGCGGTGGTCGCGCTGCCCCGGCCCCGGGACGAGGTGTGCCCGGACGAACTCGGGCGGTTCCGGGGGTCGCCGGGCCGTGCGACGGTCGCGCGGCGTGCTGGTCGTCCCCCCGCCGCCCGGGGAAACCGCCGCGGTGGTGGCCCGTGCCCCGGTGCGGTCCTTCGGGACCACCAGGCCTGGTCGCCGCCCCTGGGCGCCGGTTCGACCAGGGGGAAGGCCCCGGCTGGTGCCTCGGCACCCGCGAAGCCTGATCCATGTCGGGCGGAGGAGGGCACGCGGCCGGCACGGGCCGCGTCCGGGGTGGTGGCCGGGGCACGGCGGGCCTCCGCCCCGGGCAGCGGGAACGGAGGGGCCTGCCTCCCAGGAGCAGGTGCCCGACCGGTCACCCCGGGCACCCAGACGCCCGCCGGCTGACCGGAGTGGACCCGGGCCCCGGCCGGCGGCCCGGAACACCGGGCGGCGGTCGCGCGCCGAACCCGTGGCCGGCGCTCCCATCCGCACCCCGCCCCGGCCGCGGGGGCCCGGCCGGGGCGGGACATCCGTCAGCCGTCGGTACCGGTCCGCCGCACCGCGTCCGGCCCGTCCACCGACGCTCGCATCCGCTCGCTGGCGAACAGCCGCAGCAGCGGGTGGAAGGTGAAGCGCAGCTCCGACTCGGCGCGGCCGGTCTCCCGCATCCGGGGTTCCAACAACCGCCACTGCGCCAACTGCATCAACACCTGGTCCGCGGCGACCGTCGAACAGCCCAGCCAGGGCGCGACCTGGTGCGCGGCGAACTCCGGTTCGTCGAGGGTGGCCAGCAGGCAGAGCGCGTCGAAGGCCCTCCGGGGCAGCCCCCGGCAGCCGGCCTCGAACCGCGCGCGCACGTCCAGGCCGTTGAAGGCGAGCAGGTCGAGCAGGCTCGCCGGGCTCGCCTCCAGCTGCCGGAGCACGTTGCGGATCGGCCACGGGCTGACGGCGGCGAGTCGCGCGCCGATGCAGCGGATCGCCAACGGCAGCCCACCGCACAGCCCCGCGAGGTGCTCGGCCTGTTCCCGTTCGGCCAGGACGCGCCGTCGACCGACCACCGAGGTCAGCAGTTCCAGGCACTCCCGGGTGGTCAGGGGTTCCAGGTCCACCGCGCGCGCACCGCTGACCTCGCCGAGGCCGCCGGGGGCGGCGATCAGCCCGGCGCAGTGCGGGCCGGTGGGCAACAGCGGCAGGACGTCCTCCGCTGAGGCGGGCGCGGTGAGGGAGACGAGGACCCGGCGGCTGGCCGTCCAGGTCCGGAAGACGTCGGCCCGTTCCTCGGTGCCCGAGGGAACCTCGGGTTCGGCGAAGCCGGCCGCCCGCAGGAACCGGGCGAGGGCGTCGTGGGCGCGGCCCGGGCCGGCGCCGGCCATGTCGAGGTGGAACTGGCCGTCGGGGAACAGTTCCCGCACCCGGTGGGCGAGCTGGGTGGTGAAGGCCCGTCGGCCGATTCCGGGCAGTCCCCGCACCACGACCACCGGCCGGGACGTGCCGTCCTCCACCTGGGCGCGGACCCACGCCTCGCAGTCGCGGAGCTGGGTGTCCCGCCCCACGAAGTCCGGCACGGCCGGCGGTAGCTGGGCGGGGCTGCCGAGCACGGTCCGAGCGGACCGCACGAAGCCGGGCAGCAGCTGGGCCGGCCCGTCGCCGGCGAGGATGTCCTGCTGGAGCCTCCGCAGGTCGGCGGACGGCTCGAGTCCGAGTTCGTCGATCATCAACCGCCGCAGCCGCTGGTAGGTCGACAGCGCCTCGTGCTGCCGGCCGCACTGGTGCAGCGCGATCATCAGGTGCCCGTGGAAGCTCTCGTGCAGCGGGTGGGTGATCACGAGCTGCTTGAGTTCGCCGATGAGGTAGCGGTGTCGGCCCAGCCGGAGATCGGCCTCGATCCGCGTCTCCAACGCCCGCAGGCGGCTCTCCTCCAACCTGGTGACCTGTGCCGCGAGCACCGGACCGGTGTCCAGGTCGTCGAGCGCGGCCCCCCGCCACAGGCGGAGGGCCTGGTTGAGCAGATCGCTGGCCCGCACGGCGTCGCCGCTGTCCATCGCCCCCAGCCCGACCCGGACCAGGTCGAGGAAGCGGAAGGAGTCGACGTCCCGGGGTTCGATCTCCAGGCCGTACCCGCCGCGCCGGGTGAAGAACAGCCCGGTGGCGGTCGGGGACACGGCGACGAACATCTTGCGGAGCTTGTAGATGTAGGTCTGGAGGGTGGCGGGCGCGGTGGCCGGCGGGTTCTGGCCCCACAGCTCGTCGACGAGTTGTCTGGCCTGCACGAGCTGGTTGGGCCGCAGGGCGAGCAGCGCGATCACGGTACGCAGCTTGGACGGACTGGGCGTGCACTCGTGCCCGTCCAGCGTTATCTCCATCGGACCCAGGAAGTTGCATCGCAGCGGCACTGGAACCCCGACCCCTCGTTCACCAGACGTTGATCACGACGAACCAACCGACATGTCACACGGGTTCGACCTGCGGGCGGCGAAACGACAACGCCGGTGGGAACAACGTCGCGCCGGTGTTCAGGCTTCGGTTCCGCTCGCGGGAGGATGGGCCGGGATCGGCGGCCGCCACCGGCGATCTCCGCGGCACGGGACACCGTCGTCCTGGGTGCGTTTCGCTGGCCACGAGTCCGAGCGATGTCCAGGTGCCGCTGCGCCCGGAGCCGATCGTAACGGCAGGAATCGGATCGACGGAAGACGGTGACCTCGATCGCGCGACGCTGTCACCCGGATTCGCGACGAAATGCGAACGGGCGGGCACCGGGAACCGAGAATTAGGCGAACAACATTCACGTCCTGGCCGATCTGAACACCACCACCACCCCAACGAATGACCAGCGCCGACGCGGGCACGCACCACGCGTCGCCCCCCGGTGCCCACCGGTCCCAACACCCGCTCTCCGCACCGGGCACCCGATCGCGCGCCGAAGTGCCACCGGGCACCCGCGAGGCGACACCGAGCGGTCGCCGGGACGCCCCCGCGCGACCACCGCACGGTGAATGCCGCCCGACCGGGCGGCAAACGCACCCACATACCCGATGTGAACTGTTTCCTAACCACCAACAAACGGTGTACCGATTAAGATCGACACAAATCACATCCCCCGCGAAGCCGCGCCACTCCGGGGACTTCTCATGTTTTCCGACACGACCCGGCACCCGAATCGACATCACCCCTTCGGCGGCATCGAACTCGTCCACAATTGCTTTCTTACCCGATCGAGGAAGCAGTGGTACCGGCGATGACCTGCGGAAGGAGCGGAGTGTCACCGCACAGGGACCGTCCGTCCCTCCGGGGAGCCGGCGGCGGTGTCGCGGCTGGTCACTCCCCTTGCGGTCTTGTCGCCCGCCCAGTCCTGCGCAGGCGATTCACCCCGTTCCGCGCCGACCGTGCCGCAGCCGGGGGCGACCCACGAGCACTCTCCGGATTTTCGCAAGTCGATCTTCACTCCGAGGCGGGAAACGCGAGGGCCGCGCGGTAGCACGAACGAGTGTCGATCTCGCCGCCGCCAAGAAACAGGGAAAAGAGGCGATAGTGTCGCTCTCAGTAATCGGAATTTCACGCTCCGACCAGCGGGGGCGGGTGCGCTTCCCCGGTAATGGGGCGCTGTCTCCCGCTCCCGAATTCGTTTTCACTGGAGGTCACTGTGTCGGCCGACCGTGCTTCACGGCAGGCGTGGCTGATTTGGGCGGTTGCCGTCGTCGTCTACCTCGCCGCCGTCCTACACCGCGGCTCGCTCGGAGTGGCGGGCCCGATGGCGAGCGAGAGATTCGCGATCAGCTCCAGCGCGCTGGCCACCTTCACCGTGCTGCACCTGATCGTCTACGCGATCATGCAGATCCCCGCCGGCCTCCTCGTCGACCGGTTCGGGCCCAAGCGGGTGCTCGTCGCCTCGGTGCTGCTGATGGGCGTGGGCCAGGTGCTGTTCGCCCTCGGGACCTCGTACCCGCTGGCGCTGTTCTCCCGGGTCACGGTGGGAGTCGGCGACTCCCTGACCTGGGTCGCGCTGCTGCGCACCATCGCCGTCCACTTCACCGCGCGCAACTACGCGCTCGTGGTGGCGATGTCCAACGCGTTGGGCGCCCTGGGTGGCGTCATCGCCACCGTGCCGCTGGCCCTCGCCCTGGGCTACGCGGGCTGGACCACCACCTTCCTGCTCCTCGGCCTGGGCACGCTCGGGTACTCCGTGGTCGTCGGCCTGGTGATGCGGCCGGGCCGGCTCGACGAGGACAGCACCGAGCCCCAGGGTGAACGGGTCGACGCCACCTCGGTGTTCCGGCAGTTCCCCCAGGTGTGGCGCATCCCGGGCACCCGGCTGGCGTTCTGGGTGCACTTCTCCACCGGGATGCTGCCCGGGATGCTCGGCCTGCTGTGGGGCTACTCCTACCTGGTCGAGTCACTGGGCCTGAGCCCGGCGACGGCGAGCATGGTCATCGGGCTGTTCGTCTTCACCGGAGTGGTTGGCGGACCGATCATCGGTGCCAGCATGCGGCTCCGCCCGGAGTCGGGCATGTGGTGGGTGCTGGCCTACCTCGCCCTGAGCATCACGGGAATGCTGCTGCTGACCCTGTGGCCCGACGGGACACCGCCGGCGATGTTGGCCTGCGTGGCGTTCCTGGTGTTCGCCAGCGGCGGCCCGATCACCGCCGTCGCCTTCGCCCTGATCCGCGACTACAACCCCATGCGGCAGATGGGCACCGCCATCGGCCTGGCCAACGTGGGCGGACACCTGGCGACCGCCTCGTCCACCCTGCTCATCGGCGTGTTGCTGGACCTCAGCCGGTCGATGTCGGTCCAACACGCCTACCAGGTCGGACTGGCCGGGGCGTTCGCGATGCTGCTGCTGGGCTCGGTGCGCACCGTCGTCTGGTGGCGTCGCGCCAGGGCCGTGCACTTCGAGGCGCAGGAACGGGGCGAGGCGGTGCCGATGCGGCTCCGCCCCCGCCGGTGGGACGTGCGGGGTGACCGCCGCCGGGCCCTGGTGCCGGTGCGCCTCGAGGGCGACCCCGACCACTGGTCGATGATCCTGGTGGGACCAGGGGTTCCCGGCGACGAGGAGTGGGACTCCCCGAACCGGGTTCGGGAGAGGACTCCGCGATGACCCCACCCCACCCGCGCCCGCCGGAGTCGCGTTCCCGGCCCCCACCGCCGTGAGGTGGTCCGGGTGGGACGCGCACCACGGGCGCCCTCAGGGACCGGCGTTCTCCGACCCGGCCGCCACCGGGTCGGAGAACCGGTCGGCCCCACACCAGCCCGGGGGCCGTCGTCCCGGAACGACACCGCCGAGCCGGGCACGCCACGCGGGGGACGAGCACCGGTCGGCGGGACCAGCCCGACCGGCCACCAGTCGCCGCCGCGGAGCTGCCCCCGGGGAGACGACGTCCGCCTTCTCGTCCTCCACCACCACTCACCCGTGAGATGAGGGCGGTCCCACCGTGGCCGCCCCACCACGCGCCCGCCACGGCCGGCCCAGCACCACCGGTAGCCCGGGCTCGGCCCCGCCGACCCACGTGGAACACCTCAGGTCCGGGCGGGACGGGCTCGTGCCACGCGCCCAAGAGGCGGCCTCTCGACGAGCCGACGCCGGTAGCCGCGAGATCCGGCGGCACGGCCGGCGATCGGCGTGACCGTCCGAACAGGCGCTCAGGGGCCGGCGGCCGAGCGACTCGCGTTCGCGGGCCGCCCGGGCCTCGGCGCGGAGGATCCGCTCGTCGGCGACACGCGGGCCTCGCGCCGTCCCGCACCGGCGTTCCCGCCCGCCGCACCGGGACGGGATGTCGCCGGTGGCGGAACGCTCGGCGGATTCGGGCCGTGCCCGGCGTGGGGCCAGGCACCGCGCGGACCCCCTCGCCCCGGGACCGCCCGGGGCGGCGCACCCGGGAGGCGGTGGGATGTCGTTCGGGTTGAACGACGACCACACCCGGTCGAGGGTTCGTCCGCCCGCGCGCGGCCGTTCGGCGTCGAGCCAGCACGGCGGCGCCGGTCCGAGGCGGAACCCGTTCTCCCCGGACGCTGGTCCACTCGGGAGGGCACCGCCGCTGGAGCCGCCGGCGCCTCGGCCTCAGGGCGGCCGGCCACCGCGTCCACTCGACCGTGACCGGGCGAACGGTCCTCGGGGCGGCCTCATCCCCGTCCGCGCCCCCGCACCCCACCCGGGACACGGCGAGGACCACCTCGAACACCGCCGGCCCTCCGCTAGGCCAGGACCTCCGCCAGTCCGAGCACGGAACCCGGCGGGATGGTCACCGGCGGGGTGCTCGGCGGCTCCGTTCGCCGCCTCGGAACGCACCGGCCGGGACGTGCGCTCGCGGCCGGTGCGATCCTGATCCCCCACCACCGGGCCGATGCTCGCCGGCCGGAGGTGCGCGGCAACCCCCTGCCGGGCCCCCGGGTCGTGGCACAGCTCGGCGAACAGCACTCCCGACATGGCGGGCACGGCCGCCGCCTGACGAGGACGACGCGCGGCCGTGCCTTCCCCCACGTTCCGGCTCCGTCCCACCGGTGCCGGTCCACGCGCCGACCCCCGACGGATACCCGCGCGAGTCCCGGAACCGGTGTGCCGCACAACCGAAACCGGGTGCGCGACACCGGAACGAGGTCCACCCACTCCCCCAACCAATTCCCCCGGTTGGGGGCTTTCGCGTTCCCCGACCACCGGCGCGACAACCGTTCGGCATTACCGGTTACCGGGGGTTGCCCGGCGCCACGCCAACTGGGAAACGGGAAACCCCGTCATCTTCCGGCTAACTCGCCGCTTTCCTCGACAGAATGCGGCGAGAACCGAGGTGAACAGGTGTCGCGTATGAAGACGAGCAGATCACGCCACCCGTCCGCGACGGCGACCACCGCGGCGGCCGCCACCAGGGCGAGCGGCAGCCGCCCGACCCCCGCACCCGCCACCAGCGACACCAACGCCCATCCCTGCACCAGGGTGAACACCACCGTGCACACCAGGTGCGAGGCCGTGCCCCCCACCGCCGACCTCAGTCGCTCCCACGCCATGACTGCCTCCTCCCTCGCACGGGCGCCCGACACGTTCCGTAGTGTTGTCGGTGCTCCCCGTGTCCTGACTCAAGGGTCATCGGGGACGGACCCGGCAACCAGCGGTTTCCGCGTACCTCGCCGGGAGGCAACGGGAAACGGGGAGGCGCGAGTGGCGGAGGAATCCACACTGTTCGGTGCGGAGCTTCGACGGTTACGGAGGAAAGCGGGGCTGTCCCTGGGCGAGTTCGCGAATCTCGCGCATTACAGCAAGGGATACCTGAGCAAACTGGAGAACGGGTCCAAACCGGCACGCCCGGACGTGGCCCGCCGCTGCGACGCGGTTCTCCACGCTGACGGGAGACTCGCCTCCCTCGCCACCCCCCGGAAACCCGAACCCGCGACTACCGAGGTGGACTCCGAGGATCGCGAGGTATGGCTGATGAACCTCACCCAGGGCGGCTCCAGCTGGTTCCGACCCATGAACAGGAGAGACGCGCTCGCCCTCGGGGCGGGCTCGTTGATGGGTTTCACCCTCACCGGGCAGGGGGTGGCGGCCACGGCGGCCGAACAGCCCGCCGTGGACCTCTTCCGCGCGCTGTTCGAGAACCTGCGCACCCTCGCGCAGACCGCCAGCCCCAGCGTGGTGTTGCCCTCGCTCGTCACGCAGACCGACGCACTGCGCAACCTCGCCGGATCCGCCCCGGAGCGGACCCGAGTCGAACTGCTCGCGCTGTGCGCCCGCTACGCCGAACTCACCGGTTGGATGGCGCAGGAGTCCGGGAACGACCAGTCGGCCCTGTGGTGGACGCGGCTGGCCGTGGACCTCGCCACCGAGGGCCACGACCCGCACCTGGTCACCTACTCCCTCGTGCAGCGCGCCCTGGTCACCCTCTACCGGGAGGACGCCGCCCAGACCATCGACCTGTCCAGACGGGCCCAGCGGGACGGCCACGCCCCCGGCCGGGTGCTGGCCCTCGCGGCGAGCCGGGAGGCGCAGGGCCACGCGCTGGCCGGTGACCACACCGGGTGCCACCGCGCCCTGGACCGCTCCCGGGAGCTGTTCGCCCGCCAGGAGGACAACGAGGGCCCGGTGCTGGGCACCACCACGGTGGCCGACGTCGCGGAGATGACCGCCGGGTGGTGCCTGTTCGAGCTCGGCCGGCCCGCGCAGGCGGTGGAGGTGTTGGAGAAGCAGGTCGAGGCGCTGCCCGCGACGGCGCTGCGCAGCCGCGCCCGCTGGGGGCTGCGGCTCGCCCTCGCGCACGCGGCCGCCGGCGAGGTGGACCAGGCCTGCGCGCTGGCCGAACGGCTGCTCCCGGCGGTCACCGTCGTCAGCTCCGCCACCGTCGCCGTCGACCTCCGCAGGCTCACCCGCACCCTCGCCCGCTGGCACACCCACCGGGCGGTCCACGACCTGTACCCGCGTCTCACCGCCGCCCTGCGCTCCGAGGCGGTGTGAACCCCGCCGCGCGATCCCGCGCGGCCTGTCCCTCCGGAAAACCTCGAAGGAGAAGTGTCCGTGACACGCGTCTTCGTCAACTACCGCACCGGCGACGAGGAGATGGCCGCGACCCTGATCGAACGGGAGTTGTCCCGTCGGTTCGGGTCGGGGGTCGTCTTCCGGGACAGCAAGTCCATCCCCCCGGGGGCCGACTTCGAGGAGGCACTGCTGTCCGCCGTCCGAGGCAGTGAGGCGTTGTTGGCCGTCATCGGCGGCCGGTGGCTGACGGCCGGCTCCACCGAGGGGGGCCGGGCGGTGGACCGGGACACCGACTGGACGCGACGGGAGATCGTGGAGGCGTTCCGCCACGACGTGCGGGTGGTGCCGGTGCTCGTCGGCGGCCGTACCCGGCTCGACCGCGAGGAGCTGCCCGCCGAGCTGGCCCCGCTGGTCCGCTGCCAGTACCGCACGCTGGGCCCGCACACCGCGGAGGAGGACCTCGCCCGGCTCGCCGACTCACTGTCCTCGGTGCTCCCCGGCCTCGCCCCCGCCGCGACGGCGGCGGACGGCGAGGCTCGCCCCGCCGCCACGCAGGCGACCACCAACAACATCGGGCGGGTCGACGGCCGGGCGGTGCAGGCCACGCACTACCAGGAGACCTACCAGGCCCCCGTGCACACCGGGAGCGGCCCGCAGTTCACCGCTCCCCAGTTCCACGGCGACGGCACCACCTACGTCGCCGGGGACAACCACCACGGCATCGTCCAGCACTGGGGCGGCCGGCGCGGGGAGGGGCGCCGGTGATCGGGGGGAACGGGGGTGGGGGCGGAGAGGGGACGCCCCCACCCCCACCGGGACCCGCCACGATGGTCGGGCCGGCGGCCGACGGGACCTCCGCACCGGCACCCCCCGGGCCGCCGCCGGCCGCGCCCGCGTTCGACGGCGGCCAGGAGGTCACCGGGGACGGCGCCACCCTGATCGGCCACAACCACGGCGGCACGCACCAGATCTACGGCGACGAGGTGCACCACCACGCGGACCTGGTCAACAACGGCACGATGTTCGTGATCCGGTCGGACGGGCGGGTCCGCATCAGCCACGACCCCCGGCACATCAGCCGGGACCACCTGCGCCAGCTGGCGGACCGCTTCGTTCCACCGCCCAACCACGCCAGGGCGGCGGACCGGCTGGCAGTGGAGGGCATGGTCCTGTTGACCGGACCGGCCGGGGTGGGCCGGCGCAGCGCCGCGCAGATGCTGCTGCACCACGACGACGACGAACGTGCCCGTTACCGGGAGCTCCCGGCGAGCTCCTCCGAGTCGGAAGGGGCGGCCCTCGGCTTGAAGGCCATCCTCGACCGGGAGGCGATCCAGCCGGGAGAACGGTTGCTGTGGGACCTCGCGAGCCGACCACCGGAGGACCCGGCCGAGCTGCTGTCCTGGCTGGACCCGTTCCGCACCAAGCTCCGGGACCGGCAGGCCCGCCTGGTCGTGGTCCTCAACGAGGACCAGCTCTCCCAGGTGTCGAACGAGTCACGGCCGCTGTTGGTCACGCTGGGGCGCCCCGACGCTCGCGCGGTGCTGGCGAACCACCTGCGGGCCGACGGGATCGCGTTCTCCGACGCGGAACTCGACGATCCTCGACTGAGCTCCCACGTCAAGTCCGACCCCATGCGCCAGCTCGCGAAGTTGGCCCAGCTCGTCCGGGACGCCCAGCACAGGGCCTCGGCGGACCTGCCGTTGGGAAAGCTCCTCGGGCAGGCGTTGGAAGCCCTGGACGGGCACGGGGACGACGTCGCCCAGCAGGTACGCCGCAACCCCTCCGCCCACTTCCGGGCGCTCCTCCTCACCGCCGCGCTGCTGGAGGGAGCCAGGTTGGAGTCCGTGCACCACGCGGCGGCCGGCCTCCTCACGAAGCTCCGCTACCCTCCCCAGGAGACCCACGTCCTCGAACGCGCCGACCTCGCCGAGCGGCTGGCGGCGGTCAAGGCGGTGGTCAGGGACGGTCGGGTCACCGGCTTCTCCACCCTCGCCTACGGTTCCGCCGTCCTCACCCACTTCTGGCGGTACTTCCCCGAGCTGCGCCGCGAGTTCCGCGCCTGGGTCGACGCCACCATGAGGCTCCGAAGCCTCACGGGGCGGGACCGGGACCTCGTGGTCACCCGCTTCGCCGAGCAGTGCATCAGGACGGAGGACTGGGAGGGCCTGTTCTCCCTCGTTCGGTACTGGGCTCATCGCGGCGAGTCAGGACGTCCGCCTTTCCTGCTGCCGCAGGTGGGGCGTGCACTGGACCACGGGCTGGCCGACCAACGCGCCGGATGGCGCTTCCGGCAGAAGATCTACCACTGGTCCCGGGACAGGGAGCTGCCGAAGGACCTCGCCCAGGTGCTGATCGGGCTGTGCGTCGAAGCCATCGTTCCCGACCACCCCGACCAGGCCCTGGTCCGCCTGCACCACCTCACCCGGCACCAGGAGGACAACGTCGTCGCCTCGGCCAGCGACGCGCTGGACGCCCTCGCTGAGGACCACCGCTTCCTGCGCCGCCTCCTCGACCGGCTGGCCACCAGGATGGACACCTCCGGGCCCCACCTGCACGGCGACCTCCGGCTGTTCCTCCAGGTCACCGCACCAGACCGGCTCACCGACCCACGTGGGCGCGCCCGTCCACTGCTCGCGGAGACCCAAGTTCGACGGCACCTGGTGCACTGCTGGGCGCTGGTCCTCTCCCACGGATCGGAGGCCGAGTGGGAGCCCTCGGTATCGGACTGGCTCGCGGCGGTGGCGGAGGACACGCGGCGCGAGCCGCTCCTCCCGGTCCTGGTGGACGCCGCCGAGGAGGCGGCTGCGCTGAACCCGCTCTACCTCACGGCCCGGCGATGGGCGCTGGGCCGGGCGGTCAACGCCCAGGACACCGCCCAGCGGACCCACGTGGCCCGCGCTCTCCACCACCACATCAACCGCGCGCAGGGTCTGTGCCCGCTGGGGGCCGACCGGCGCGCTGAGGAGACACTGGCATGAACAGCGAAGAACTGTCCCGGATCGGGGCCATCGGCCTGATCGCCGCGATGGTGCCGCTGGTGCTCGGACTCGGCCTGAGCTGGCCGGCCCTGGTCTGGGTGCCGTTGGCCCTCGGCCTGCCCGCGGCCGTCGGCGTCTACGCCAACCACCAGTTCCGTACCCGGCGGCAGCGGCGGGAGTGGTACGGCTCGGTGGGGGCGCCCCCGTTCCCGCCGCAGGGCCCGGAGACGGCCTTCCCGCCCCTGCCGGAACCGGCCGCCGAGGAGCCGGAGTACGAGGAGTACCGGGAATCGGTGCGGTTGCCCAGCGACGACCCCGACTACCGGCTGAACTTCTCCTGCACCGTCTGCTGGCGGGCCACCGGCTCCGGCGCGCCGGAGGGGCTGCGGCGGCTGGCGGGGAACACGGTGATCACCCGGGCGCTGGCGGTCACCCGCGTCCAACCCGCCACCGAATGGGAGGTGACCGCGCACCTGGTCGCCGCCGAGCTGGGCAGGCTCCTGCCGGACGGCTCCGGTCGCGTCGAGGTGTGGGCGAAGGACGTGGAGCTGACCCTCTCGGACGAGGACCAGCGGAGGCTGGACCGGCTCGGGGAGCTGCGCAAGGACGCGGAGGTGCGGGATAGGGAACGCGACCAGGAGCGGGCGGAACGCGCCTACCTCGGGGACGACGTCCTCAGCAGCACCGGCAGCGCCACCGTCTGGTGGCTGGCCCAGAGCACCCGGGACTCCAAGAAGGTCGAGGAGACCGTGAACATGCTGGGAAGCCTCGCCACCCTCTCCGCGGCGGCCCACGGCACCGAGATACCGGCGGGGGTGCGGCGGTTGATCGCCGACTCCGTCGGGGAGGGCGCGGGCGGATGCGGGGCGACCGACCACCAGCACATCCCGACCGAGCACATCACGGTCACCGCGCACCCGGAGGTGGGTGGCCAGCAGGGACTGTTCCACGACGGCGCCTTCCACCCCAACGGCTACTCCTCGGGCGCCCACTTCACGGTGTCGGCGACGACGTCTCCCTGGCCGGACGGCGGGGACCCCGGGGCCGTGGACGACGGTTCGGACGCACTTGGGCACGTCGACGGCCTGGCGCGGGACCTGTTCCCGCCGTCGGACCAGCCGGGGCGGATGGTCTTCTTCGACCGCCTCGCCGATCTGGTCGCCGTGCACGGGGGCGAGGAGCTGTCCTCGCGGATCCGGGAGCACTACGACGTCCCCGGGCTCCCGCCGGAGGACGTCGCCTCGCCCGAGGTCGCGGGAGCGGGCGGTGACGGGGAGGCAGGTGTGAGCGGCACCGCTGGCGAGGACGCCAGCCGGGCGGACGACCAGCGGGGGCGGGGTGAGCCGGAGCGCGGGGCGACTGGCGGACCGGGCGATCCCTCGGGGCAGTGGCCGTGGTGGCGGAACGGCGGCGACCCGGACGGCGCGGGGGCGTCGGACCGTCCCGCGCCCGCCCAGTCGGCGGAACAGCGGGGGAGCGACGCCCCGCACCGCGCGGGGGAACGCTCGGACGCCGCGCTCGTCACCCCGGCCGCCGTACCGCCGGGCACACCGGTGACGACACCCACCCCGCCCGCCTCCGGCACTCCCTCCACCTCCCGCTCCGACTCCGAACGGCCGCCCGCGACGAACCCCGACCAGGAGGGCACCACGCCGAACGGCGCCACCGGCGGGAGTCAGGCCGAGGCCGTGCCCGGACCCTCCGCGACCCGCACCAATGCCGTCCTCGCGGAGGAGCGGGCGGCCGTCGACCCCGCACCACCCGACAACCCGACGGTGACGGGTCCCCGGGCCACCTCGGACCTCGGCGACGCGCCCGCGTCCCCGGCCGAGGTGACCAGCCCCCCGCCAGGGAGTCCGGCGGAGACCCCGACGTCGCCCGTCACGACCACCGGAACCGGCGGGCTGTCCGAGGCGGACGGCACGGGCGAGGAGGACACCGCGACCGTGGCCCCACCTCCTCCGACCGCCGCCGCGCCACCCGCGGCGACGACCACGTCCGATGACCGCCCCTCCCCAGCCCCACCGGCCGATCCGAAGGTCACGCCGCCTCCGACCGGCCCGGGTACCACCTCGTCCACACCGCCTCCCGCCGTGCCGACCTCGCTGAGCGACCCGGACGGCAGGCTCGGGCACGCCGGGTTCTGGAGCCCGACCACCGGGTACGCCCCGCCGTCGCCCACGACCAGTTGGTCCGATACCCAGCACCGCGAGAACGGGTTCGGTGTCCGGCCCTGGACGGGATGGGAGGCGGAGGACCCGCCGACCAACGGGCACGACCCGTTGGGCCCCCGGCCCGACGAGGACGGGTTCGACCAGCGGCGACCGAACTCCTCCTGATCTCCCTCCCCGGCCGGCCCACGTCCTCCGTGGGCCGGCCGGCCCGCGTCACGGCCCCCGAGCCCCGTCCCGTCGGGACGACGCCGAGCACCGGGCCGCCGACTCGGCGGCCCCCTCAGCCCGAGCACCGGTTCCTGGACGCCCACCGACGGGTCGCGCCCCACGCGGCCCCGGGCCGAGGGCGGTGGATGCGGACCGAGCCGGTGCTCGGGACGCGTTCGTCACACCCTGGGCGTTCGCTCCCAGCTCACCCGGTCCGCCGCCGGCTCCCGGCGTCCTCGCCCAACCCCGACCCCGCGGGTTTCGATAACACCGGCACGGTTGCGCGCGATCCATGATCGAACGGTGCGAACGGCACGAACCGGGTCCCGAGTCCCTTCTGGACCGGGCTCGGCGGGGGTGCGGGCCGGGATCGGGCCATCCACGCGGGAATACCCCGGTGGCCTGACCGGAACGACTCCGGAACACACCCGGTCCCTCACCCACCGTGGCAGCATCGGTGTTCGGGGAGAGGAGCCGGAATGGGCAACGGGGCCAGGCAGGACGACAGCGCGAGGGGGACGGCGACGATGGCGGCACCGCCCTGCGTGTCGACGGACGCGGTGGCGCGCCGCGCGGTGGCCCGGGACTGGGGAGGACAGGTCGGGGTCGTCCCGGCCTTCGTGGCGCGTCCCCGGACGGAGGCCGAGGCCCAGGAGGCCGTGAACTGGGCGGTTGAGCACGACCTGCCGTGGGTGCCACGCGGGCAGGGCCACTCCTGCGGGGGCCGTGCCCAGTCGGAGGGCGTGGTGGTGGACCTGTCCGGGTTGGACGCGGTGCACGACGTCGGTCCCGACTTCGTCACCGTCGGCGCGGGCATGACCTGGAGCCAGGTCCTCGACGTGGCCGCCGAGCACGGGTTGGCCCCACCGGTGATCACCGACCATCCGCACCTCTCGGTGGGCGGCACGTTGTCGTTGGGCGGGGTGGGCGGCACCTCCTACCGGCACGGCGCGCAGGCGGACTCCGTGGTGCGGATGTTGGTGCTCACCCCGGGGGGCCGGGTGGTGCGGTGCGGGCCCCGGCTTCGGTCGGACCTGTTCACCTCGGTGCTGGGCGGATCGGGAACGGCCGGGCTGATCCTGCGGGCGACGCTGCGGCTGGTCCCCGCTCCGGCGGTGGTGCGGCGGGTCCGGCTGACGGTCGGCGGCGCCCGGGCCCTCGTGGAGGCGCAACGGGAACTGCTGGGCGACGAGAAGCCGGACCACATGCAGGGGCTGGTGCAGGTGGTGGACGGAGGCTGGCGGCACCGGCTGGACCTGGCGGAGTTCGTCGACGACGCGGCCGGGCCGTCCTGGGTGTCGGGTGGAAGACCGTTGCCGGCGGGCCTGGCGTCCCGCGTCGAGGTGGCGGAACGATCCCGCCACTCGCACCGGGAGTTCGTGCATCGGGGAGCGGCGGACGAGGCCCGGTTGCGGGAGACCGGGGACTGGGACGCGCCGCACCCGTGGGCCGCCGTGTTCCTGCCCGACGCGCACGCGGAGGACGCGGTCGCGGACATCCTCGACGGCCTGACGCCTCGACTGCTGGGAGAGGCGGGTCTGGTGTTGGTGTACCCGCTGCGGAGCATCATGCTGCGCGCCGGGCGGCCCGCGCTGCCCCAGGGCGCGGTCGTGTGGCTGTGCGCGCTGTTGCGTTCCGCGCCCCAAGGGGACCCGGCGGCGGTGTCCGACATGGAGGCCGACAACGAGCGGGTGCACCGCATCACGGCCGGGGTCGGCGGCACGCGCTACCGCATCGGCGCCCACTGACCCGGCAGGCCCGGGCGGGGAAGCCCGGCCGGCCGCTGGGGCCGTCAGCCTGGGAGGCCCGTGGTGGCCCGCGACCCGTCCGGGCCGGTCGCTCCTCGGGCGGCTGGTCGCGGGGCGGGCCCCCGTGCTGGGTGACCGCGACAGCCGGACGTGTGTTCCCTAGCGGCATCACGACCCCACGGGGCAGACCGGTGCGTCTTCGCCAGCGACCGGCGGTGGACAGTGGTCAGGGCGAGCGACCTCCAGGGGGCGAGAGCCAGGGCCCGCCGGTGTGGCGCCGCCACGTGGGGGACCCCGTCCTCGCCAGCGACCTCACACGACGCGCCGACTTCGCCCTGTTCATGCCGGAAGCACCGTCCAGCGTGGGCCCGACGTTGTGGTCCCAGGAGGCTGGTCGAGGAGTTCGGCACGCCAACTCATCAGGGCGTCCTCACGCGGCTCGGGCGGGTCGACGGTGGCGACCCACGGTGGCCACCAGCGCCGACGACGACTCCCTCCCCCGCCTGGTGTGTCCCCGGTCGGGCACAAGGAGTCCGAGAGGCGGCCCGACCGGTGGCTCCCCCTCGTGCCACACCCGCCGTGACCAGCCATCGCCCGGTCAGGGCTCCGGGAATCCGGTCGTCGCCCCGCCCCGCCCGCCGCTAGCATCGGAGCCCTCATGACGGCAACACTCGTCGCCAGCGGGCTGGCCGCGGCACACGGAGACCGCGTTCTCTTCTCCGGACTGGACCTCGTCGTCGCCCCCGGGGACGTCATCGGCCTGGTCGGCGCGAACGGGGCCGGCAAGTCGACCCTGCTCCGGATGCTGGCGGGACTGCGCCCGGCGGACGAGGGCACGGTGCGGCTCAACCCTCCCACCGCCACCGTCGGCCACCTCCCCCAGGAACCGGACCGCCGCCCGAAGGAGACCGTTCGGGACTTCCTCGCCCGCCGCACCGGGGTCGCCGACGCCCAACGCGACCTGGACGAGACGACCGAGGCGTTGAGCGCCGGCCGGCCCGGATCCGACACCGCCTACGCCGAGGCCCTGGACCGGTGGTTGTCCCTGGGCGGCGCCGACCTCGACGAACGCGCCGAGGAGGTCGCCGAGGACGTGGGGATCGGGGTGGGGCTGGACCAGCTGATGCCGTCGCTGTCCGGTGGGCAGGCCGCGAAGGCGGGCATGGCCTCGCTGCTGCTCAGCCGGTACGACGTGTTCCTGTTGGACGAGCCGACCAACGACCTGGACCTCGCCGGTCTGGAACGCCTGGAGCGCTTCGTCAGGGAACTGCGGGCGGGCACGGTGCTGGTCAGCCACGACCGCGAGTTCCTCGCCCGCACCGTCACCCAGGTGCTGGAACTGGACCTCGCCCAACAGCGCATCCGGCTCTACGGCGGTGGCTACGACTCCTACCTGGAGGAGCGGGAGGTCACCCGCCGGCATGCCCGGGAGGCCTACGAGGAGTACGCGGCGACCCGGGCCGGCCTGGAGTCCAGGGCCCGCACCCAACGGGCCTGGATGGAGAAGGGCGTGAAGAACGCCCGCCGGAAGGCCACCGACAACGACAAGATCGGCCGCAAGTTCCGGGCGGAGGCCACCGAGAAGCAGGCCGCGAAGGCCCGCCAGACCGATCGGCTCATCGAACGGTTGGAGGTGGTCGAGGAGCCCCGCAAGGAGTGGGAGCTGCGGATGTCCATCGCCGACGCGCCCCGCAGCGGCGGCGTGGTGGCCGTCGCCCGGGCGGCGGTGGCCCGCCGGGGATCCTTCACGCTGGGTCCGGTGGACGTCCAGATCGACCGCACCGACCGGGTCGCGATCACCGGCCGCAACGGCGCGGGGAAGTCCACGTTGTTGGGAATGCTGCTGGGGCGGGTGCCGGTGGAGTCCGGGCAGACCAGCCTGGGAGCGGGTGTCCTGGTGGGCGAGGTCGACCAGGCCCGGGCCCTGTTCCTCGGCGACGACACCCTGCTGGCCGCCTTCGGCGCGGAGGTGCCGGACTGGGCGCCCGCCGAGGTCCGGACCCTGCTGGCGAAGTTCGGGTTGACCGCCGACCACGTGCTCCGCCCCGCCTCGGAGCTGTCGCCTGGCGAACGGACCCGGGCCGCGCTGGCGTTGTTGCAGGCACGCGGGGTGAACCTGTTGGTGTTGGACGAGCCGACGAACCACCTGGACCTGCCGGCGATCGAACAGCTGGAGTCGGCGCTGGCCTCCTACGAGGGCACGTTGCTGCTGGTCACCCACGACCGGCGGATGGTGGAGGCCGTGCACACCACCCGCCACCTCGTGGTGGCCGACGGACGGGTCACCGAGGTCTGAGGACCCCACCCGGACGTCCCGTCGTGCGGCCGGCGGTCAGCGGCGCCGACGTCCGGCGGCGTGCTGCGCCGCCCCGCCCGACTGGGGTGGCGCGCGCCGGCCGCGCACCGCGACGTCCCGGGCTCGGAACGCGCGCCGCTCCCCCACTCGCGACCCCGCACCGGGCTCGCGGGGCGGCGGCGCGGACGCGGTCAGCGGCCCGCGACCATGTGCCCGGGAGGACCACCGGGGCCAGCGGGCCGGGACTCGGGTTCCGGGTCGTCCAGCCTGGCCCACTCGCCGTGCTTGAAACTAGCCCGACCGGCGAAGCTGACGTTGACCGGGTCCCGCGCCTCCCACGCCCAGAACCGCACCCGACCCCACGGCGGGACGTGCCGCCGACGCCGCTTCATCGTCGCCGGCGGCCCCACGAAGTCCGGGATCCCCCAGCGCCGGGCGAGGTCCCGCATCACGTCCAACACGGCGGTGCTCAGCTCGGGGAACTCCGCGCAGTGCCGGACCTCGGCCCGGCAGAGCACCAAGCGCCGGTAGTCGAAGGTCCCCGCCAGGTAGGTGACACCGGGTGCGATGACCGGTCCCCGCCCGACGTCGAGGTCGACGTGCCCGTAGAGCCGGCCATCCTCCACCGGCGGGTCGGCCGAACAGCGGGTGATCCACTCGCCGCTGAGCTCGTCGGGGCCGTTCACGGCCGGCTCGCGAGTTCCCGGAGCCGGGTGGTGCCGGCGCGGATGACGGTCTGGGCGTGCGGGTAGGCCATGCGCGTCCGGGCGACGCCGTCGGGGGTGGCCATCAGCAGGACGCCACGGCGGTCGTGGAAGCAGCGGACGCGGTGGAGGAGTCGCCTGTCCTCCAGCCGGTGGGCGAGCCGGGTGAGGCCGCTGGGGCTGATGCCGAGGGCCTCGGCCACCGAGCCGGCCTGCTGGGGCTGGCGGTCGAGTTCGAGGAGCACCAACAGGTCGGTGAGGCGCAGCGCTCCGGGGAGTGGGGTCGCGTCGCAGTCGCGGACGGTCCGGCGGATCGCGATCCAGGAGTCCGGCGGGGTGAGGGACATGCGTTTCCTTCCGCTGGGGGCCGGGCTGGGCGAGGGCCGCCCCGCCGGGGCGGGCGGGGCGGCGTACACACGGTGGTGGCGTCGTCCTGGGCACCACCTCCTTCCTGATCGTGTCGGGCTTCCTGGTCGCGGGTCGGGGCAGGGTGAGGGGAGGTCCCTGGCCGACACGGCGCGCTGCCAGCGATCACCGTGGACAGTCGTCAGTGGTGGCCACCGCCAGCGGCGGGAAGACCGTGCCGATGGGGTCGCCGCGACCGGAGACCACACGGGACGGACTCCGGGGGCGGAGCCGTCCTCCTCACGGCGGCCGGGCGCGTGGCTGGTCCGGCCGAGCCGACAGCCGGCACCGCCGGGGTCAGCGGGGGCGGAGTGGCCCCGGGGGCCGCCAGCGACGACCGGTCAGCAGCCGGGGCGCGGACGAGGAACCCGGAGGTGGCAAGGCTCCCAGCTCGGCGGCGACCACCCCCACCGAACCCGACAGGCACCACACCACCCAGTCGCCGTCCCGCACCCGAACTCCCTCGACCTCACCGTGACCCCGGATCACGCACCAGTCCACGAAGCCACCGCCAGGCCAGGCGAAGGAGCCGACCAGGGCGCCCGTGCCCCGCGTCAACGACACCCACCGCCACCCGCGCCGGGTCAACGCGTAGACCGCCGCCAACTCGGGTACCGCGTCCAGGGCCTTCCGCGCCGCCGCGTCCATCACTCCAGGCCTCCATCACGTAGGGGCGGACCCGCCGGGCGCGACCGGTGAGCGGGGGAAGCACGACGGTGACCGCCTCCCCCGGGTCGGCCACGGTCCCGGTCACGGGACCAGTCCGCACAGCAGGGCTTTCAGGGGGCCGGTCAGCGCGTGGACCACGGTGTCCGCCGCCGGGTACCAGGGCCGCGGGGTGTTCCCGAAGGCAGCCAGGTGCGGGGCGACCGCGCCGACGACGAGGACCAGGGCTAAGAGGGCGATCAGGAACGAGACGACGGTGTGGATGAGGGCGTGCACGATCACGGAATGTCCTCGGGGAGTAGGAGAGCCCGCGCCGGACGCGCGGGGTGAGGGAGAAGCGGGGCTGGCCGGGACGCCGGCCAGGAGCCGCAGGGTCGCGCTCGGCCCCTGTGGGCAGAGCGGAACTACCCGCCGGCCCCCGACGAGATCCGGGCGGAACGGCAAGGTCTGGTCGGCGGAGACGACCAGCGAGGGCTAGCGGGCCGACCGGCTCCCGGTAGCGCGGAAGGGGCGGCGGGTGCTGGTCGGGCGGGTCATGCCAACCGAGGCCAATGCCTGCCGAGTGGTCCGGCGGGCACGCCGCACCCGCAGCGCCATGCGAATCGCCGGCCCGAACCAGCGATCGAGCCGTTCGACCACCTACAGTCCGACCAGCGCGATCAGGGCGCCGAGCGCCATCTCAAGCACCACGCCGCACCCCTTTCGTTGGCCGCTGCTGGCAGGGTGCGGGCAAAACACCCCACAGCACCGTCGTCCAGCCTGGACGGAGCTGGTCACCCGGGGCGAGCGGGAGGCCACGGGCGCCGTGCGGATTCGGACCGGGTGGAAGTCCCGGGGCGGTGTGGCGGTGGTGCCGCCCGGAGCCAGGACGCCCGCTCACGACGGAACCCGAATCGTGGCGGCAGCGGCGGTCGCAGCGTGCCGCACCCGCACCGCCCGTGCAGCGAGCGAGGTCGAGGGCGAGGCAGCTGTGACGCCCGGGCGCCTGATTACCGCCTGACCGTTCGTCGGCGCAGGCGAAGGGCGTGGCGACACCGGACATCGCAGGAGATCCGGGGGGCGCAGCGGGCTTTCCGCGTTCCGCCCCCGTGTCGGGAGGCGAGTCGATCACGCCCAGTAGCATGGCCGGGGAGACGGGATCGTGGTGCATGCTTCGGTTCCTCTCGTCAGGAGGGGTCGGGCGGCCGTGGAAAGTTGGCCCGACCCCTCCTCCTCTTTGCGAACAGGACGCTGTGGCGCATGCCACCTTGCCCACATGGACACTGCGGCGCAAGAGTACTGACGCGCAATTTGCACGAGATGACCCATAAGGAGTAAGAGGTCGGAGGAAGTGCCAGCCTGTCGTACGCTCGGTCGGGCGTACGGGGAGGAGATCGGGTGTCCGAGTACCGCGCAGGAGTCCGAATGCGACGGGTCTGCCGGGAGCTGCGCAAGTGGCGTGAGTCGGCGGGGCTCAAAGCCACGGAGGCTGCGAAACAGCTGAAGTGGTCGCCATCGAAGATCTCCCGCATCGAGCACGCGGTCCAGGCACCCACCAGCGTCGAGACCCTTGCCCTGGCCCTGACCTACGGCGTCCCCGAACGCGACCGCGACCGCCTGTTCGCCGCCGTCACCACCGCACAGGAAGGCGGCTGGTGGTCGCAGTACAGCGACGTCCTGTGGGACGCGGCCCAGGATCTCATCGAACTGGAGGACGAAGCGTCCTCGGTGCGGATCTTCAAGGCACAACTCGTGCCCGGCCTGTTCCAGACCGGCGACTACTTCGCCGCGCTCAGCGCGAGCTGGCTACCCAAACCGACGGCAGAGGTCTCCCGCCAGCGATCCTTCATCCGGGAGACGCGCCAAGAGCGGTTGACGTCGACGAATCCCCTACACGTCCACGCAGTGCTGTGGGAACCCCTGCTGCGCGGCGCGGTCGGAGGACCGGAGGTCATGCGGGGACAGCTCCGGCGACTGCTCGAGCTGGCTGAGCTGCCGCACGTTCGCATCCAGGTGCTCCCGACCGGAGCAGGCGCCCATCCCGCGCTGGGAAGTGAGTTCGTCGTACTTGGCTTTCGAGAGGAGCATCTCGACGACGTCGTCTACTTCGAGACCCTCAACCGGGGCGACTACGCGGAGGAGTCAGCAGCGGTTCAACGCCACGTGGACGCGTTCCACATCATCCAAGAAGCAGCTATGGATTGCTCCGAGACCAGGAAACTGATATCACGCCTACTCCAGTAGAAGAAGGGAAACACATGCGGGTAGATTTCCACCGCTGGCGCACCAGCACATACTCCAATGGCGGCGGAGGTGAATGCGTCGAAGTCGGCTCCGCCCCCAACCTCGTCGGCATCCGCGACAGCAAGAACCGCGACGGAGACGTTCTCATCGTGGGCACCACCTCCTTCACCCGCTTCATCACTGCGGTCAAGAACGAGCGTTACTGACAACTGGCCCTAGTTGTTCTGCCCTCAACTACACCGGACAGAACAACTAGGCCACCTGCATTCGCCTCCAGCACATCATCTCCCTGACCGATGAAACTCAAGGCGCCGTATGGGCAGCACGGCAGCCGTGAACGATGGCTTGACAAGGACTACACCACCAGCTGGAGCACCACCTTCGAGCACGGCACGCAACGAGGGAACCGAAATCTCCATCCCGATCCGAACGATTGACGAACTGGAGGATTCACGGTGATAACTGGATGGTACAAGTCGAGTCACAGCGGTGGCGGATCGGCCAACTGTGTCGAAGTCGGGACTGGTAGCAACGTCGTTGCCATCCGCGACACGAAGAATCGAGAAGCTGGCATGCTCATCCTGAACACCCGTACCTTTGCCAACTTCGTGGCAACCGTGAAACAAGGAAGCCTCGACCTCAAACTCTGATCAAAGTGCGCTCGGCTGAGAAGACCGCCCAGCTCGCGCGGCCCGGGCGGCACTTCGATCGCAGGATGATGACGACCTTTCCCCGCCGGGGCAGGTCATCCCGCGGTAGCGGGAATCGGCAACAGTATATCGATACCTTCGCACTCCAGGCCTCGTCGGCATCCGCGACAGCAAGAATCGTACTGGCGGCGTTCTCATCGTTGACAACGCCGCCTTCACTCGCTTCATCACCGCGATCAAGAACAAGCGCTACTGACCGTCCTGGCACCGCGCCGGGTGACCTGCTCCAGGTCACCCGGCGCCGGACTCCTCCCCGACCCTGGCGCGACCGTGCCCACCACGAGAGCACCCACCACCTCACGCGGCGGCGGCAGGTCGAACCGAGCAGGCCGGGGTAGCCCTCCTCCCCTGGCCACCCCCGTGCCGGCCGGCCCGGCCCCAGGTCGATCAGCCAGTCGGCGTGCCGGATCACGTCGAGGTTGTGCTCGATCACCACGACGCCGTGCCCGTGCTCCACCAGGTCGTCGAGGAGACCGAGCAACGTGTCGATGTCGGCGAGGTGCAGCCCCGGTCGTCGACTGGAGCGGACGGGAAGGAAATCGATTTGGTCAACCGACCGAGACGCCAGCCCAAGTCGCGAGGCGTGCCACGGGATCGGAGCCCCGACGTGATGTCGCGAGCACCCGCAAAGTCTCGTGCACCATCGGGTGATGTCGTGTTTGTTGCGGCGAGACCTCCCGTGCACGGTGCAGACACGCGACCGCATGCTCACGATCGCCATCCAAAAGCGCCGCGCGCCCCAGATCGATCCAGTACCGACCAACCCGCTCCGCAGGGGCGTGTCTGGGGACGCGAACCTTCTGCGCACGGACACGGGCAGAGGTGGCGTCCCCGGCCTCAACTGCCAACGACACCGACCAGATCGCGACGTTCGTAGGCCCGAAGGCCAGGCGGTAATCGTCGCGATCCTCCCCGAGGAGCTGAGCAGCTTCTTGAGCTTCCCTCCAATGTTCGTCCGCTGCGGTCAAGTCGCCGGACCTCGCCAAAGCCAGTGCCGACTTGAGGTGCAGGTTCCCCCACACGGACGTCGCGGCGGGGCTACGGCGGTACTCGTCACCGTCGACAAGGTGGGCGCGGCTCCTATCCAACAACGACAGCGCCGCAGCCCACTCGCTGATCACGATCAGCTCACCGGCTCGTTGGTAGTGACCAACGAGTACGGCGAGCTCGTCACCTGACCGTGCAGCTGCCCACTCGTAACGGTCAACCGCGAGTGATGACAGATCCGCGTACCCAAGTTTGTACAACATTTGGCCTGCGGCGTAGTACGCCTCGGCCATCAGCCCATAAACGCGCTCCCGCACCGAAGCATCGCTGGTTCGCTCCGCTGCCCTCCGCAGTTCAGTAAGCAGCCCCGGAACCAGCGCCCCGACCTGGTCCAGTCGTGCGGCGTGTCGGTGGGCACTCACTGTGGCGACTTCGGCCGCCAGCTCGTCGACGCTTCGGGGAACGACATCGTCCTCGGGCGCCGCGTCGTAACGAACCAGGGCCCGGCGAAGGTCCGCGACACTTGCTCGAGTCTCACGATCCGTCGGGTGCCGGGTCTCCCGAGGCTGACCGAGCAGTTCGACCGGCGGCACGCGAAGTTCACGTGCCGACAGCGCGACAAACTGCTCCGAAGCTGGCATCTGCCCGCGCTCGACCTTGCTGATGGTGGACGTGGAGAATCCGGTACGGCGTGCGAGGGCGGCCTGTGTCATGCCGCGCAACTTGCGCTGCTGGGCCACACGTTGACCAACTCCCTGGCGATCGGACATGGCGCCTCCCCGTCGTGACCAACAACGCTGCCCGTTGATCACAGACTAGTGCCACGATGGTGAATCGTGATAAGACTGCCAATTCTCTGCCAGTTCAACGCTTGCGCAGGACAACCTCCGAGCGACGCTTCGTTGTTGGGAGCGGGACCCTCTGAGCTGACTCGGTGGTCACCACGAAGTGCATTGGCGAAGCTTGGTCAACACCAGACCTCGCAATGACTCATCCGTTCCTACTACTCGGCAGGGCGACTTCGACGTCCGAGTGCACTGAGATGGCCCGAGCTTGATCACTCCTACATCATTGCCAGTTCAGAAAGGCCTGCGAGATCTAGCTTCTGTTCATGTTGACCTACAGCGACCAGGCCCGTAATCCCGCGCTGGTAGCAGCTGAAGAGATGTGGCCGGAAGCCAGGATCGACGTCGGAGGTTTCCTTCCGGGCTGGACCCACCGTTGCGTCGAACTCGGCGTGCACCGCTCCGACACCTCAACGAGGCTGATCGCGAAGTACGGTGGACCGCTCGAAGGTGACGCTGTTGGCGAGGAAAGACGACTCTCCCTGCTACGCCACGTGAAGAGGGTCCATCGCCTAGGGCTGATCGTGCCACGTGCTCAAGCGGCATCGGAAACCGTGCTGCTGATGCCACGAATCCGTGGCCACAGGTGGGACACTGCGCTCGCCAGAGGCCTTGCCGTCACACGAGCAGTCCTGGCCACTGCGACTAAGCTCGCCGGTTTGGGGCCAACCGTTCTGAGCGGTCTTCCGAACACGGAGGACTCACCAATACGCTCTGTCCAGCTCCGACTCGCGCGGATGGCCCTCCTCGTCAGTAGAACAGATTCCGATGGTTTCGCCACGGCACGCGCTCTCATCGCCTACCTCGCCGAACGCGTGCTCTCCATGCTGCCGGTCCCCCGCGATCGACATCCGATCTGGGGGAATTTGGATCCCGACCACGTACTGTTCACACCAGCGGGAATGGTGTGGATCGCGCCGAAGCCCCGTGTAGGTGAACTGGCTGAGGACAGCGCCCGCACACTTTCGAGACTCTCGCTCCTGCACCAGCGGGAGCCTCGTGAAGGAGTCCGTCGCCTCATCCAAACTGAGATAGATGTCGTCATCGCCCACACCATGCGGTTCTATCCTGCGGGCGAGTACGAGGAGGTTGCTCGCAGGCTGCTGTCGTGGTGGCTGGCGGACACCCTCGCCCAGATTGATTCGGCACTGCCGCCCTCCCCCGAGCTGAGCACCAGTACTCCTCCGCGCCGGTTGGCTGAGTGGCTGCGTCGGAACTCGGGTGATGTGCTGAGCATGTGGAGGCAGGTGCTGGACTCCCCACACCAGCATGCAGGTGACATCCTGGTGGATCTTGTTGCTCGAATCGCGAGCCGTTGACCCCCTGCCTCCCTAGCGGGAGAGCCGCAACCTCCATCCATCCTGCTGGGGGGACAGCGTGCCCTCGTACTCCTCGACGGCCGGCCGTCCAGCCCGGTCCCATTCCTGGAACCAGTCCCGCACCACCCGCAAGGACGGTGATGCCCGACGATCAGCCAGGATCATTCCGTCGTAGCGAAGGACGGCAATGGATTCCGCGGTGCTGTGGCCCACCGCGATCCCACCCGAGGGCCAGCCGACAGCGGTCAGGTGGTGGTCGTCGGTGGCAGCCGCCCAGGTCCTCCAACTTCCCCAGTCGATGTCTTCCCCGGCTGTCACGCGGATCGAGGACTCGGCCAAGAGCCTGTCCAGTGCCGTGCGCGCACCGTCCCGCAGCTCGTTGTCCTCATCCCGCCACCCGACTGATATCCACGCGGCCGAGGGGAGGCGGTACTCCCAGTCGACGAGACGGGTGGGCGTGTCCGGATCGCAGGGACTGGACACGGTCTCCATGTAGCCGCCGTGCAGGACACGCCGGACTCGCGGTGTCCGATCCTCGTCGACCAGAATCTCAGCGACCACCGTGATCTGGGGGACCTGCGCCACCGGAAGCGGTGTGACGATGACGCCGCCGGTCTTCAACTGGTCGACCCACGACTTCGGCAGGTGCGGTGGCGTGCACCATGCGACGAGGCGATCGTAGGGGGCCTCGGCCGCGAATCCTTGACGCCCGTCCCCCGCCACGCACCTGACGTTCCGCACTCCACGCTCGCGATGGGCACACCGTGCCCACTGCACGAGGTAAGGGTCGATGTCCACGCTGACCACTCGGCCGTCCTCACCGACCAGGGACGACAACAGCGCCCCGGAGTACCCGGAGCCGGTGCCGATCTCGCACACGCGCTGGGCCGGGTGAACGTCCAGGAGCGTGAGTTCGCGGTGGATCACCAGTGGGTTCGACCGCATCGGAGTGTGGCCGCGTCCATCGTGGTGGGAGTAGTGGGTTTCCGGTATTGCTTCCGCGATAGAAGCGACGCTAGGGGCGATGGTCACCACGTTATCCTCCTCGTTGCCTTCAGTAATCTACTGTGCACCACGGGTAGTGCTCAGATCTCAGCGGGTCCTCCGTGCCGCGATACTTAGCCTTCAGATGACGAGGACGCAGTGGTAGTGCCATCCGCCTACCGTGTACTCCCCCGCAGGTCCGTGACCTGGCTGGTGCACCCAGGCGTGGTACGAGGTTGGCGGTGGGCTGAATCGAACCCCGAGTGCCCACTGGAGGTCCAGCCCGAGGATCCGGGCAGCCAGGACCGTGGCAAGGGAGGTTTCCAGGCACGCGAAGCGCCCCGGCCAGCGGCGAGCCGTCCATCTCACGGCAGCCACCAGGCGAGCGGCCTGCCTGGCGCTGATCCTTCGGCATTCTCGTCGCCTCGTCCATCGACAGAGACTGGTGGCGACACGCATCGGAAGACGCAGAGCGACCAGCGCAGTGGCGATTCCCACCAACACCGCGATCTGGGCCCTCCACGAGGGTGCCGCCCTGCCTGGGTGGTAAGCCTCCATCGTGGTCATCGTGACCACCACCGGCGTCGCCGGACGCTTGTGCGGTGTTGGTGGAGGAGGCCGCGCACGGCGTCCACCACCTGCTCCAGGTCACTCCGCGCGACGAGCGGATCCACTCCGTACCGGTCGGCGTAGACCCGAGAAGCCTGTTCCATGCTGTCGCTGTGCAGCAGCGCCCTCAGCGCCATGGAGGCGCTAGGACTCAGATACGTCCAGCGGCCCGTGCGCTCGTCGAGTAGTGCTCCTCCCTCCCCGGTCAGGGCGTGGTGGACGTCAGCCCGCAGGCGCAGCATGAGGCATCCTTTCCCACCAGGACTGTGCGGTATCGAGCTGGCGAAGCCAGACCTCGGCAGCGGTAACGAGGTGCAAGGCACCGGCTGCCAGCGGCAGACCGGTTACCGCGCGTCCCAGGGTGTCCGTCACGTGCCCCGGAGTGAGAAGCCCGAGATCAGCCAAGCATGAGGAGGAGCCGAGCAGCCGCCGAAGCCCTTCAGCGTGGGAGACCAGGCCGCCGTAGGACACCCCGTCAAACCCGCCCTTGGTGTGGCGGTTAAGGACGAAGTCGGGCACGATCTCGGCTCCCGAGAACGCATTGGTCAGCAGACGCTTGTACTGATCGGGTGAGCCGCGCTGCTCAGCTGGAACTGTGAGACAGGCACGAATGACGCCGTTGTCAAGAAACGGCGCTGCCAGCTCGACACCGTGATCGTGCAGGGCTAGCTCCCGCCAGCCAGCGATGTCACCTGCGATATCTACCAGGTGCTGTCGATCGCTCCAGTCCGCGAGTGAGGGTGGTGAGTCGGTCAGCCCTTCTGCGGCTTCGTCGAAAGCATCAGCCAGGTCAGCTCGCGCCCGTCGGCCCATCCAGTCCGCTGTCGCGAGTAGCGGAGTCCACGAGACAGGTCTGGCGGCCTGGGGCTCCCAAGGGCGGGGTGGGGACCTCAAATCCCGGGCGCACGCGTGCCACGCGCGCCGGAGGTCGCCGTGGGCTGCCGGCCAGTGCTGGCGTAGGACCCGCCAGGGAGAACGGCTACGAAGGCGCGCGTGACCCAGCATGTGTCGAAGCGCCAAGCCATAGCGGCGGGTCCGCACGAGGTCCGCCAGGTATGCCGAGCCAGTCGCCAGCACTCCATCCCCGGCGGAGCCAGTGAAGTGAACGCCTCCGGGCACGGCGACGGCACCAAGAACAGCTCGTTTGATCGAAGCGGTGACCACATAGGCGTGCGGAGCATCCGTCAGTGGCAGCGATTCGAGGTCGATGCAGCAGGCGTGGTAATAGACTGCCGAAGGACCGCCCTCGACCAGAGTATGGCGTACTGACCCCACCGCACGGGCTGTGCGGGTGGCGTAGTATTCGTCGTCATCACGTAGCCGGCGGTTCGCGAACGTGACAGCGTGTACTGGGTTCCGTCGGGCCGCGAGACAGACCAATGTCGTCGAGTCAAGCCCAGCGAGGTCAGCACTTACTGGACGTCCGTCCAGGCGCGCGTCCACCGCGTCCTCCAGTGACACCCGGACCTTCGAGGCAGCGTCCTGAACCGAGTGCACGGGGTACTTGCTCGGCTCGTAGCGGATCGTGCTCACCCGGTCTGGACCAACGAGCAGCAAATGCCCTGACGGCACTCGGTGAACACCTTCGAAGAGCGATCGGCTGCCCAGAACGTCTGGTTGCGCGCAGGCAAGCCTAGCGGCCAGGCTGACTCGATCCACCGGCAGTGACTTCATCGACGCGAGCGCGATCGCTGACGTCGACCACCATAGACCGGACTCGGCGGAGCACCAGTAAACCGGGTGCTGGGTGGACAGGTCTCCGATCACCGCCAAAGTGGCCCCGGTGCGCGCTACCACGAGATAGGAACCGGGCCACTTCGTCAGCGAAGGCCAGTCTTGATTCGTCACGGCTGCCAGCCCGCTGTCGAGGTGTTCGTCATCGGCTCCGCAGTCACCGATGACGGCCAGACTGACATTCCGTCCTGTCGCTGTCCGTACCTGACCAGCAGGCCAGCCGCATTGCCACATGGCGAGGTCCGCGAGGAGCCGACCCTGCCGAGGCCGCCAGCAAGCCAGTTGGCGGCCGTACCATCCTGTGCTCCAGCGCATATCTGCTCACTCCTCATCACAGCAGGGGCGGGAGGGGCGCCGCGCACGCGACGCCCCTGAAGTCCCTGGTCAGGAGTGCTTGTACTGGGTGTCGTCCACCGAGTCGAACTTCATGATCCCGAGCGTGACCTCACGCGCGGCACCCGCGTCGAGCACTGCGGGCGGGGTGTAGTCCGACATTTCGTCCTTCGTGATGTCTTCCATCAGTGTCAACCTCCGACTGTCTTCGGATTCGATGTCGGGGGTGGGTTCACCTCCGACTATCACCGAAAGTAAGCGGAAGTCAGCAGCCCGCCTAGGGCCGTTCGCTTCTGCACACAGCTCCTTTACTGAAGCTGAGCTTCGGGATGGCGTCGATCCCACACCCACCCGAGAACCCGTATCTCGGGAGCGACACAGCACCGCAGGCCTGTCCCCCGCGCGGCACCGGTCGTCCACGGCGAACGCTCGCACGCTCCCCCGCCCTCAGGACGGGAAGGCCTCCCGCAGGGCTCGTCCCGTCGGGGTGTCGCCGACCCCGGTCACCGGCCCCTCGTAGAGCACCCGGCCCCCGTGCCGGCCCGGGCCCGGCCCCAGGTCGATCAGCCAGTCGGCGTGCCGGATCACGTCGAGGTTGTGCTCGATCACCACGACGCCGTGCCCGTGCTCCACCAGGTCGTCGAGGAGACCGAGCAACGTGTCGATGTCGGCGAGGTGCAGCCCGGTCGTCGGCTCGTCGAGCACGTAGAGGGTGGGCGTGCTGGCCTCGCGCAGTTCCTTGGCCACCTTCACCCGCTGGCACTCCCCTCCCGACAACGTCGACAGCGGCTGACCGAGCCGCAGGTACCCCAGGCCCACCTTGTCAAGGTGGCTCAGGGCCTTCGTGATCGCCCTGTCCGGCAGCCGCCGGATCGCCTCCTCGATCGTCAGGTCCTCCACGTCGGCGATGGACAGCCCGTCCACGGTGTACCGCAGCACGTCGGGGGTGAACCTGCGCCCCTGGCAGGTCTCGCACACGGTTTCCTGGCCGTCCATGAAGGCCAGGTCGGTGTAGATGACACCGGTCCCGCCGCAGTCCGGGCAGCCGCCTTCCGAGTTGGCGCTGAACAGGCTCGCGGCGACGCCGTTGCGCCGGGCGAACAGCTTCCGGATGGGCGCTGCCACCCCCGTGTAGGTGATGGGGGTGGACCGGCGGCTGGCGCTGACGGGACGCTGGTCGATGACGATCGCGTCGTGCTGGTCGACGAGTTCCCGGGCGAGGCTGGACTTGCCGGACCCGGCGACCCCGGTGAGCACGGTCATCACCCCGGTGGGGATCTCGACGGTCACCTTCCGCAGGTTGTTGCGGCAGGCGTCGCCGACGACGACCTGCCCGGTCGGGGTGCGCGGCTCCTCCCTCGGTCGACGCGTGCGGGAGAGTTCGACCGAGGTGGCGGTTCCAGCCGCGCCCAGTTCGGAGAACGGCCCCTGGAAGACCAGGGCCCCACCGTGTTCGCCGGCTCTGGGTCCGATCTCGACGACCTGGTCGGCGGCGGCCATCACCGCCGGGTCGTGCTCGACGACGAGGACGCTGTTGCCCTTGTCACGCAGCCGGCGGAGCAGGGTGATCATGGCCGACACGTCGTGCGGGTGGAGGCCCACGGTGGGCTCGTCGAAGACGTACAGCATCTCCATCAGGCTGCTGCCGAGGTGCTTCACCGTCTTGATGCGCTGCGACTCCCCGCCGGAGAGCGTCGGCGTGGGCCGGCCGAGGTGCAGGTAGCCGAGGCCGATGGTGACCAGGGCGTCCAACCGGTCCTTCAGTGCCGCCACCGCTGGCCGCACGCTCGGCTCGGTCACTCCGGTGACGAGGTCGGCGAGGTCGCTGACCTCCATCCGGGCCATCGCGCCGATGGTGCGGCCGAGGACGGTCGCGGAGCGGCTCTCCTCGTTGAGCCGGTCGCCGTGGCAGTCGGGGCACAGGTCGGAACGGGTGAACTGGGCCAAGGTCTCCCGTTTGCGCTCCGACAGGTCCTCCGAGGTGTTCAGGTAGATGCGCTCGAACCGTTCGACGACCCCTTCGAATCCCTTCGGGGGGCGCGGGTCGAGCCGTTCGGCGTGTTCCCCGCCGTAGAGGAGGGCCTGCCGTTGGTCCTCGCTCCAGTCGCGGAGCGGTGTGGTGGCGTCGAACGAGCCGATGTCGGCGTACAGGCTGTACCAGTAGTTCCCCTGCACGAACCCGGGAAGCCGGACCGCGCCGTCCTCGAGCGACCTGTCCATGTCGACCACACGGTCCACGGCGATCACCACCACCTCCCCCAGCCCGGAACAGGTGGGGCACATCCCCGTCGGGTCGTTGAAGGAGAAGCGGTTGGACTCCCCGACGTGCGGGGTGCTGAGACGGGAGAAGATCAGCCGCAGGTAGGACCAGGCGTC
Organism: Actinoalloteichus caeruleus; assembly: GCF_049311605.1. Lineage (NCBI taxonomy): Bacteria > Bacillati > Actinomycetota > Actinomycetes > Pseudonocardiales > Pseudonocardiaceae > Actinoalloteichus > Actinoalloteichus caeruleus. Next base: position 1,999,572 of record NZ_CP186005.1, on the reverse strand, counting down.
GGTGTAGGTGCCGACGGTGGATCGGGAGTTCCCGCCGACCCTCCGCTGTCCGATGACCACCGCCGGGGACAGGCCGCTGATCTCGGTGACCTCCGGGCGGGTCCACTTCGTCATCCGGTTCCGCACGAACGGGGGGAACGTCTCGTTGAGCTGGTGGCCCGCCTCGGCCGCGATGGTGTCGAACACCAGGGACGACTTCCCGGAGCCGGACAGCCCGACGAACACGACGAGCTGCCCCCGGGGCACGTCGACGTCGAGGGACTTCAGGTTGTTCGTCCGAGCACCCCGGACCCGAATGTTGCGCTGTTGCGACATGCGGGAGACCGTACGAGCAGATGTGGCCGGATTCTGACCGCGATTCGCTCGAGAATGGGCGCATGGCCGACGTGACCCAGCGTTCCCTCGCCCTGCTGGCCGCCCTCCAGACGGGCAGGGCCTTCACCGGCGGGGAACTCGCCCGACACCTCGACGTCAGCCCCCGCACCCTCCGCCGCGACATCGACCGCCTCCGCGGGTACGGCTACCCCGTCGAAACCCAGCCCGGCCCCGGCGGCTACTACCGGCTGGCCACCGGGAACTCGATGCCCCCGCTCCTGTTGGACGACGACGAGGCCGCCGCCACCCTCCTCGCGCTCGCCGCCCTCGCCGCCACCGGCAGCGCCGAACAGGGCAGCCTCGACGCGGCCGCCACCAGCGCCTACGGCAAGGTCGACCAGTACCTGCCAGCCCGGCTCCGCCCCCGCGTCGCCGCCCTGCGGGCCAGCCTGGAAACCGACCAGACCGCCGCGCCGAGCACCAGCACGGAGACGCTGAGCACCCTCGGCACCGCCATCCAACGCTCCCACGTCGTCGCCTTCGACTACACGACCGCGCGCGGGACCACCAGCAGCCGTCGCGTCGAACCCCACCGGCAGGTGCACCTGCTCCACCGCTGGTACCTGCTGGCCTGGGACCTGGGCCCCGACGACTGGCGTGTCTTCCGGGTCGACCGAATCTCCGACGCCAGGGACGCGGGCCGGAGCTTCCGCCCTCGCCCCCTGCCCGCCGGGGGAGGCGTGGAACACGTGCGGCAGGCCGTGACCCGCGCCCGGCAGCGGGTGGTGGTCACGATCGAAGCCCCGATCGCGAAGGTCGCGGACGCCCTGCGCCACCAGTACACCGAGCTCACGCCGCTCGACGCCGACCGCACCCGCATCGTGCTCATGCCCGAGTCGTGGCAGTGGCTGGTCCTGAACATCGCGCTCGTCGACGCGGACTTCACCATCGAGGAACCCGCCTCGATGCGCGAGCAGTGCCAGCGCTTCGGCGCCCGGCTCGCCGGCGGCGGACAGGGATGACGGCCGGGAATCCTCGTACGCGCCGACCGGGCGACCGGCTCGTCCCCGCTCTCGTCCCCTCCCAGGGCACGGCACGCCGCGCGCAGGACAGCAGTGGCACCGAGCGGGGCGGGAGCACCGTTCCAGCGGACGGGTATGGCCCGGTGAGGTGGTCGCACTCCCGTCGACACTGTCCTGCGGCCTGGCTGGCCCACTCCCTTCCACGCCCCGGACCGTCCAACCCCGCGTCGATGATCCCGGAGAGCCCCGGCCGCTCAGGCGGTCGAGCCGAGCTCGGTTTCCACGTCGTCGCCGAACCTCAACTGTTCGGCGGGCAGTGGGGGCCCGTGCGGGTGTTCCAGCTCGCGGACGAAGCCGGTGTCCTCGTCGAAGGTGACGGTGGGCCGGAAGCTGTCCCGCACCTCAGCGGGGATGGCGTTGTCGACGATGACCAACTGGAAGTCGCGGTACCGCTGTCCGCTCGTGGTGCCGCTGAGCGCCGCCGCGCGGTCCTGGAGGTAGTCGGCCATCCACCTGTACATGCGAGCCGCGAGCGCCTGGTCATGTGAGTTGCGGCCGAGGTTCTTCTGCGGGGAGTCCAGGATCAGCAGGTGCGGGAGGTGGAAGTCGGCGGGTTGCTCCAACGCGTACAACAGCAGCGCCAGGCTGTAGGCCACGGACACCGCGGTGCGTGATCCACCGCCCCGCTGCCCGAAGTCCTGGTCGTCCACCAACGGTGTCCACGTTTCCGGGTCCAGGCGGGCACGACCGGTGGCCCACGGCAGGTCGAACGCGTGCACGATCTGGCGGAACAGGGAGTTGAGCCGTTCCAACGCGTCCCCGGGGCGCACCAGCTGGGCCGACAGTTGAAGGTGGCTCTCCCTCATCTCCTTCAGTTCCCGCGCGTCCCGCTCGGTGTCACGCTCCAGCCGTCTCAGCTGGTCGTGCGGCGCCCGCAGCCTCGTCAACGCGCTGATCTGGGCGCTGAGCGCTGCCAGTTCGCCGGTGGCCGCCGCGATGGCGTCCACGTGCGGCGACGTCGACGCGGCGAGGTGCTGGTCGACCCGCTGGCGGGCGGTGTCGAGGTCCGCCCTGGCCCTCCGCACCACCTCGCCGCTGCCGCGCAGCTCCTGGTCCGCCGTGGCCAACGCCGTCGCCGCCGCCTCCTCCATCTTCCGCAGGCGCGCCCTCTCCTCCCCCACGGCGGCACCCGGCAGCGGCAGGACGCAGACGCCGCAGTGCCCGGGAGGGACCACCCGCTCGCCCAGACCCTGGCGGCAGGCGGGGCAGGCGTCGAACGCGTAGGTCAGCTGCTCGCGCTCGCACGGCTCGGCGTCCTCGACCGCGTCCACATGTGACAACGAGTCCCGCAGGGCCTTGACCTTGGAACGCGCCTCCTGATGGCGCCGATGATCTCGCTCCACGGTGTCCTCGGCCTCGCTCAGGCGGGCCCGGGCCTCGTCGACCTGGCGGTGGAGGTGCGCCATGTGCGTGGCGGACGCGTTCGCCGCCGCCCGCAACCGTGCCACCACGTCCCGCGCCTCGCGTTCACGTTCCCGCAGCGTCACGAGCTCAGCGTCAAGGGCCTTCTCGCTGGTGGCGTCCGAGGACCTGAGGAACCGCGCGAGGTCCCGCGCCTTGCGCCGCTGGAGCGTGATGCGGTTCCTCGTGTCGGTGATCGCGCCGGCCAGCCGTTCCGTTTCCGGGGTGGTGAGGTGCAGGAGCAGCTTGAACACCGCGAGCCGTGGGGTTGTCCGCGATGGCGGCCGCACGACGAACCGGTCGATGTCCTCCTGCCGAATGTGCAGATAGGGCAACAGGTCCTCGGCGAAGCTGAGCCGCCTGTCCCCGGGCAGCCGGACCGAGGCGAACATCTCGTCCAGGCCGAGCCGCATCAACAGCCACGTCGACCACGACGGCTTCTCGTCCTGCGACCGCAATAGGAAATGGCCCACGGGGGTACCGTCGGCTTCCTCCACCCACACCGTCCCCGGGTGATCCCGATCCCGGGTGACGCGGTAGGTACCGTCCCCGATCTGGATTTGTGCCTGCACCGCGCGCAACCGCTGGTCCACCGCCCCCCGGAACTGGACCGTCCGCCCGAACAGGAAGTCCACGCACTCGATCATCGACGTCTTGCCCCGGTCGATCGGGCCGACCACGGCCACGAGCGACCCGTCAAGGTCGTACCGCTGCTGCCAGGTTTTCTGACCAACCCGGATTCGCAGCCACTGGATGCGAAGTCTTCCGCTCACCACACCCTCCCCCGGGGCACTCGTACCCCTCACCACAGCACAGTGCCCGGTTACCGCAGGTAAGAGCACTTGGGTCGACCGGTGCCGCCAACCGTGGCTTCCCATCACACCAACGGCGTAGCTCGCTCGCACCGCGAAGATTCCCGCGCTGGAGGAACCGCCGGGAAGCCTGATCAGCGTCCCGAACCGAACACCGGTTTCCGGTTCCGCCCTGCGTGGCGGCTGACTCGATGACCCGCGATTGAGCCATTCGGGCGTGGAATTCCGGCCCTCGCCCGAATGGAGCCCGTTTCGGTACGACAACGCGCCCTGCTCCAGCCGAGCGGAGCCCTGCTCGACCATTCGCCAGAACTCGTGACACCACCCACCAAGCCACTGGTCACTATCGTTCTGCCCGCGAGCGACTGAGCGGGCCCGGGTCCCGAGCCACGGTCGGACTCATCCGGGCGGGCGCGGATTCACCGGTCGACCGTTCCCCGCGACTCGAGCTTCTGACGGCTCCGGCGCCCCCGGCGGCGCGACCCGCGGCAAGCGCGTGCCGGTTCCCTGCCGGCCCACGCACCCGAGCAGTACCCCGCCGACGATCAGGAGCCCGCCGAGCAGTTCCCACGCGGCGACGGTCTCCCGCAGGACAAGCCAGGCCGCCGTCATCCCGACCACCGGCGCCAGCATCGAGAACGGCGCGACCACACCGGCCGGGTGCCGGGCCAACAACCAGGTCCAGGCGCCGGAGCCGAGAACTCCCGCGATGAGCACCGTGTAGGCCAGCCCGAGCAACGCCGCCCACGCACCGGGCGCGCCGAGGGTGCTGAGGGAGACTCCGATTCGGGTCGGGCCCTCGACCACGAACGCCAGGGCGAACATGGGCAGCGGCGGCACCACGCACATCCACAGCATCAGCCGAACCGGGCTGCTCGGCTTCGCCAACCGGCCACAGATGTTGCCCACCGCCCAACCGAAAGCGCCCGCCACCGTGAGCAGGAAGGGGACGACGCTGGCGGTCTCGGCCCGGTACCAACCCACCACCGCCAGCCCTCCCACGCCGACGAGGATGCCGGCCAGCTGGCGGGCGCTGATCCGTTCTCGCAGCACCGTCGCTCCGAGCAGCACGGTGAAGGGCGCGGAGGACTGGAGCACCAGTGACGCCAGACCTGTCGGCATGCCCACGGCCATGCCCCAGAAGAGGAAGAGGAACTGCACGATGCCGAACCCGCAGCCGTAACCGAGCAACCACCGCAGGGGGACGCCAGGGGCGGGGACGAACAGGACGGTCGGGATGGCGACCACCGCGAACCGCAACGCCACCAGGAACATCGGCGGGAAGTGCTCCAACGAGGCGCTGATGGCGACGAAGTTCAGCCCCCACACCACCGCGACGGACAGGGCGAGCAGACAGTGTCGTAGGGGCATGGGACCAGCTCATCGCAGTGCGACCCCGGCGGACAATCACGAGGTCAGGCACTGTTTGGGAGGCCCGCTGGACGCCCACTGGTGCCCCTCTCCGCCCCACTTGCGCTGGCGAGGGAGTGCCCTGTAGAGGGCTTGGGCCCTGCGGGCGGGGAGGACCCGGCGAACTGGTGATGGACTTCTGGGTGTCCGGAACAGCCCCGCGTGCGCGGGGAGGACGGGGTCGGCATCCGGCCGGCTGACCGTCACGTCGGGAACAGCCCCGCGTGCGCGAGGAGGACCGCCCCGGACGGCATCCGGGGGATGCCCGGCCCGGAACGGCCCCGCGTGCGCGGGGAGGACCCATGCTCGCCTCGGGCGGCACTGGCCCGACGGGGAACAGCCCCGCGTGCGCGGGGAGGACCGCTGCCCTGAGCCGGTTGGCGATCTGCACAGAGGAACAGCCCCGCGTGCGCGGGGAGGACCCCGTCGGATTCCGGCCTGGGCGAGCGGCCTTAGGAACAGCCCCGCGTGCGCGGGGAGGACAACGCCCGGCTGTAGGCGGTTCGGGCCTGGCCCGGAACAGCCCCGCGTGCGCGGGGAGGACCCGCCGACCGGGTGCGAACCGGGTTGGACCTCGGGAACAGCCCCGCGTGCGCGGGGAGGACACTTCCTGACCTGCGGTATCACGGAGCACCTGCCCCTTTTTCATTCACTTCTCTCGAAGCGTTGATCGGCACCGCACGCCTCCGGCACCCAGTATGCCGGTCATCGGCGCGCGCCGACCGCTGGTCGCCGCGTCAACTCCCAAAGGAGGACCTGGCAGCCGATCAGGTCACCACGACGTCCCGGGCGGTCCCCCTCCGCCGGCATGAAACACCCCTTCCGGGAGGCACGGCCTTGGTAGGTGTCGCCCTCAGTCGCCAGCAGGTAGGAGGTCGGGCTGGGCGCGGCAGCCTCACTCGGCGACCGAGCGGCCACGCGGCTCGTCACCACGCGGCTCGTGGTCGGGCGGCTCAACTGACCTGGTCGGCCTCCGTCACCCGCTGACGTGCGGCGACACGCCCGTTCTCGCGGAGGCCGTGGTCTCGGCCGGCGCTGGGGGCTCGGCTCCCAGGATGATTCCGACCAGGGTGTGCCCGCGTTCCGTGAGCCGGTACATCACGAGCTTCCCGTCCCGGCGGGACGACACGAGGCCGACGGACTTCAACTGCCGCAGGTGGTGGGACACCAGGTTCCTGGCGTGGCCGACGATCCAGGAGGCGTCGCAGACGCAGAGTTCGCCGCCCTCTGGGAAGGCGGCCGCGATGCGAAGCCTGGTGGGATCGCCCAGAGCACGGGCCACGGCGGCCGCGGGTTCGACCTCGTCGAGACCCGGCAGATCCGCGCGGATCGCCTCGGCGTGCGGCAGGTCCAGGCACAACAGCTCGCAGGAGTCACGGTCCTCAGCCACGAACAGAACGATACGCGTTGATATGTACGGGCCGTTCGCTGGTTTCCGCTCCACCCCGAGGCGGGACGGTGGTGGTTCTGGAGGACGCGCGGACGCATGCCGCCGCGCGTCCTCCAGTCCGGAACTGCGGCCGCGCCTTACCGCCTCAGGGGGTGCCTCGGTTCTGCCGCGCGGGCGGTACTGCGCGGCACCTCGGGGTGAATTGGGCGAGGCTCAGGCTGTGGCGGACAGGGCGACGACCAGGGACGAGGACGACACCCCCGCCCACGGGAAGGGGCGCCGCCGGCGAACCTCGCCGAGGGCCACCCGAGGAAGCCCACCCATTCGTCGGCGACGGACGGCGCTGCCCTCGTGTCCACCGCCGGCTGAGTTCCCGTCGGAGGGCGGACATCGAGAACGTCCCACGGGAGGCGAACCAGCAGCGCCCTAGTCCACGGCCTCAAGGGCGAACAGGCCCCGTGGAGGATGAGGATCGTCAGTTCCGGCGGGTCAGCGCGCGGATACCGACGGCGACTCCGAGGGCGCACCAGGCGAGGAGGACGACGAGGTCGCGCCAGCTCGCGGTGTAGGTGTCGGCGAGCAGTCCCGCACGGAGCAGGTCAGCGGCCGCCCTGAACGGAAGCACGTCGTGGACTGCCTGGAACCAGGTCGGGAGCTGACTCGCCGGGAAGGTGACCGGCGAGAAGAGCATCACGAAGAACACCAGTACCTGGGTGACGAGCTGCGTGATGAGCGGCGGCAGGGACACGGCGATCGCATAGCCGACCGCGGTGGCGGTGACCGCGGCGAGGATGGACGCGGTCAGGAGGACAGGCCAGTCGAAGGAGTAGCCGAATCCGTAACGCAGGTGCGCCACGACCACGGCGACGGCGACGCTGGGCAGGGCGACGAGGAGCCAGATCGCCAGGTCGGCCATGAGGAGCAGCGGCCGAGGCACCGGCAGCGACCGGAGGTAGGTGAACGTGCCGGTGGTGCGTGCCTGGGCCACGCTGTGGGGCACCATGACGAGCCCGATGAACATCAGGAGCACGGTGGGCGTGCCGGTGGAGAGGAACTGGGCCGACGAGGTGTCGATGTCGGGGATGACGAAGCCGAACCCGATGATGATCCCGGCCGCGAGCAGCGCCTGGACGACGATGACGAACGGGAGCATGGCGCCGGTCTGGGCCATCATCCAGCGCAACAGGTTTCCGTAGCTCAACCAGATCCCGATGCGCGGCGGTACCCCGGCGGACCTGGGTGCTGGTGGCGAGAGGGTGCTCTGCTCAGACATCAGCGGCATCTTCCGTACGTGTCGTCGTGTTCGTGTTGGCGCTCGACGTGGCGGCGAGGTAGGCGTCTTCGAGGGTGGCCGGGGCCAGGGAGTAGCCGTCGATCCGTTCGGTTCTCCGCAGTGCCGTGGCCCACGCGACGGCCGCCTCGGCGTCGACGGCGGCGAGGGTCAGGAGCACCCGGCGTCCGACTCGGACCCGCCGGTTGATCGGGATCGGTGCCTGGGCGAGGGACTCGGAGGGGTCCTCACCGTCCGGGTGGAGCGAGAGTTCGAGCTGGAGGTCGGCGTCGCTCGATCCCCGGAGTCGGCTCGGTGAACCGGCGGCGACGACCCTGCCGTGGTCGAGGATGACCAGGGCGTCGACCACCCGCTCCGCCTCGGTGACGTTGTGGGTGACGAGCAGCACGCCCGCCCCTTCGTCGCCGAGGCGGCGCACCACCTTCCACAGGCGGCGACGCCGTGCCGCGTCGACGTCGTTGGTCGGCTCGTCGAGGACGATCAGCGGCACCGGCGCGACGGCTGCCATGGCGAACGCGGTGAGGCGGCGGACACCGCCTGACAGGCCGCCGCCGTCAGGGGTCGCTGGACGGTCGAACCACTCGCCGATGTCCAGCTCGTCGGCCAGGGCGCGTGCGCCGGCTCGCGCGTCGGCGCGGGACATGCCCCTGAGCCGGCCGGCGATCTCGATCGCCATCTTCGGGGTGAGCCCGTCCAACGGCGCCTGGGCCTGGGGTTGGAGCGCCACCGCCCGGCGGGCTGTCGCCGGTTCGGCGACGGCGTCGGTGCCCGCGACCCTGATCGAGCCGTCCTCGGGTCGCAGCAGTCCGACCACCTGCGAGACCAGTGTCGTCTTGCCCGCGCCGTTGTGACCCAGCAGCCCGACCACCTCCCCGGGCCGCACCCGCAGTCCGATCCCGTCGTTCGCGACGACGGCACCGAACCGTCGGGTGAGGTTGTCCACCTCCAACACAGCACCACCCACGGCACTCACCCTTCAGATTTTGATACCAGCGGTATCTTCATACCGACGGTATCCAGATACGGTTGGTAGGTCAACCGGTAGGATGACGACATGGTCGATGCCCGCTCAGCCCCTCCGCCCCGCACTCGGCGGACGCAGGCGGAACGACGACGAGAGACCCGTGAAGCGCTCGTCATCGCGGCGCTCAACGCGTTCGCGCGCGACGGCTACCACACCGCGAGCCTGGAGGGCATCGCTGGTGAGGCCGGGTTCTCCAAGGGCGCGGTGTACTCGAACTTCAACGGCAAGTCGGACCTGTTCCTCGCCGCGATGGACTACAACCTGGAGACGCTGAACGGCGGGGGGTGGAATCCACTCCGGAAGGTCGGCGCGGCGACCACCGACGCGTCGGAACCAGGTGCCGCTGACATGGACGTCGCAGGGCTGGTGCGAGGATTCGGGCTGGCGACACTGGAGTTCATCGCCACCGCCGCCAGGGACGACGAACTCGTCAAGGCGCTCCGCGAACGCATGCGGCGGATGATCGACGCCTACGGGCGCATCGCGACCGAAGCCCGACCGGACACCGAACGCCTTCCATCCGATGACGTGGCACGGCTCATGGCCGCGCTCGACCAAGGCGTGTCCGTCCTCGCGCTCAGCGGCATCACGGAGATGGACGGGGCGCTGACGCGCGTCGGCCTGCATCGGCTCGTGAACCCGCTCGAAGCCGCCGCCGAGCCAGCTCCGGAACGGGACGGGCAGGGCGAGCCCCTCGCTGACATCCCCCGAGTGCAAAGGCTGATCGGGGACATCCTCGGGACCTGACACCCGCACGGAAGCGACAAGCTGGTCCGCCCGAACGCCTGGCTAGGCACCGAGGACCACGTCGTTCGCCGTGGTTCAGGAACCACGACCCGATGCCGCGTCCGCGCCCCCGCCCGGCCCGGTGCGGAGTTGCCCGGTCGGGCGACCGAGGCGAGCCGCACGGTCGGTGAGGGCGCGTCGCGCTGCGGGCCACGTGGCTCCTGCTCCCGCGCGGCTCACGGACGAGTCGCGCAGCGCTTCCGGCAGGGGAGGGGTACCGTTCCCGGCGAGATCCGCGAGGGAGACGTACCCACGTCGGCGCGCCAGCGTGCCGCGCGCATCCTCCCGGTCCACTGTGCGGGTAGCCGGCACCCGTGACGCGAACACGTTCGCGAGGTGTGCCCGCTCGGTGAGCGACCGGGTCGCGCGGACGGGCTTCCGGCTGGTTCCCAGCCTCGTCGACCTGGCGTTCCACCTCGCTGCCGGTGGGGAGCAGGTCGGTGCGTTCTCCGCGCGGGGATCTCGGCCAGGCCTCAGCTCGCAGCGGGGGCGCCGCGCCGCCGGCCCCGCACCTCCGCCTCGTCGGTGCGGGAGCCGACTTGCGACGTCTCGTGCCCTGGCTTCGCCCGCCCTGTTCCCCCGCTCCCCCGCTCCCCCGTGCGTCCGAGCGCGAGGGCCGCCAGGCGGTGCGGAACGCCCGACCGTCCTCGACCCTTCGACCAGCAGCCCGCTCACCGCCTCGTCACGCACCTGCCGCGCCAACACATCGGCCTGGTGACGAACAGCCGCCGCCTCCCACGGGAACCTGCGCCTCGCCACGGGCTGGGAGGCGTCAGCTGCCGAGCCGGCAGAGCACACCCGCGATGCCGGAGTCCACCAACGCGCCGTCCCCGGTGTCCAACCCGTGCAGCACCTCGTGCCACGGCCCCAGTTGGTGCCACACCAGGGCACGCTCCACCATGTCCTGCGACGGGTGGTACGCCGCCACCAGCGCCCGCGCGAAGTGCTCCGGCGTGCCGTACAACGCCCAGGCGAGATCGATCGCCGGGTCTCCCAGGTGCACGTCCCCGAAGTCGATGACACCCGTGATCACACCGTTGATCGTGAGGACGTGCTCCGGGCCGAGGTCACCGTGCACCACGTGGTCCGCGGGTAACGAGGCCACGACCGACAACAACCGCTCGGCGCGCGGGCGGTGCACCGTCGGCAACAGCGGCACTACCTCGGAGGTGAGGCGGAGCAGCAAACCGGAACGCTGTTGTCGGGTGGCCCGGCGGGTGAACAGCCCGTGCGCCACCGCCTCGACGGGGTCCACCACGTGGAGGGCGGCCAGGAAACCACCGAGGGCGGCGCCCTGCTCCGCGGTGAACTCGCTGATCGGCCGCCCAGGCACCAGCTCGTGGCGGACCACGATCGGATCGGCCTGGACGACCGTGGGTGTCGGCACGCGGATCGGCAGCCGGCCGGCCAGCCACGGCAGGAGCCGGGACTCACGGAGCAGGGCGGCGGCGACCTCCGGTCGCCTCGGCCGGCGTTCGAGCCAGCGCCCGTCGAGCAGAACGGCGGCGCTGTCCCATCCCGAGGTCAGCTCGACCCGGTTCCGGGGTGGCGCGCTGTCTGTTTCCATCCGGCCAGTACAGCAAGGAAAATCCGTGAGGCCAACGGCGGGCGGGGAGAAAACCCGCCGCCACCACGGTGCGCGGTGGGGACACCACCCGGCGCGTCCAAACCCCGGATGTCCGGTCTGTTCTCGGGGGACGCGCGCCCACGAGCCAGGTGCCCGCGCCCCCGGCGGACGAGGTATCCGCGCACTCGCGACGTCCCCACCGCCCGGCCACCATCGAAGCCGCCGTCGCGCCGCGTGGGCGGACCATTCGGAGGAGCAGGTTCTGCGCACCGGAGGTGGAGGAGCCGGCTCGGTTCGGCGTCTGGCAGGAGGCACGTGCCCGATAGCCTTGCTGGACGGCCGGAACACGGTTGGGCTCGGCGGGCGGAACGCTTCACCCCCTGCTCACCGAGCTGCGTCCCTGCCACGGAGACGCCGGGAAGTTGGAGACGGGAGCCACCACCACGTGCAGCCGAATTTCAGCGAACCCCCCGGGTCTGATGTCAAACCTCGGGTTCGCTGCGAATCGGGCGTCGTTGAAGCCGTCCAGGTGTATGCTGACCTGCGACTTTACTCTCGGGTCCTCATCGCTCCTACGAGGAGTTCCAACACTGACCACGCCGGCCACGACCACCGCCGCCTGATCGTCCTCATCGCTCCTACGAGGAGTTCCAACACGGGGCGGCTCACGGCGCCGCAGGTCAGCACTGACCCGTCCTCATCGCTCCTACGAGGAGTTCCAACGTCGGCTGCTGGGCGGGTGGGCGTACGGCGCGACGAGTCCTCATCGCTCCTACGAGGAGTTCCAACTCAATCAGGTTGACGAGCGACGTGCTTCCCCCGGGGGTCCTCATCGCTCCTACGAGGAGTTCCAACGCCTCCTCAGCCTCGCGCCGGCACCAGGGGCAACCGGGTCCTCATCGCTCCTACGAGGAGTTCCAACGCGGACACGGTGACGGTCGCGGCGTCTCCGGTGGGAGTCCTCATCGCTCCTACGAGGAGTTCCAACACGGGTCCGAAAGCGACGACTGGACCGCGATCCGGGTCCTCATCGCTCCTACGAGGAGTTCCAACGTGACGAACCGCTTCAGCGCCTCGGACATCGCCCGTCCTCATCGCTCCTACGAGGAGTTCCAACTGCGGCCCAGAGTGCGGGTTCGGCGGGTGGGACGGGTCCTCATCGCTCCTACGAGGTTCCAGCTGAGTGACAGCTTGGGATCGAGCAACGTGTTGCGGCTTCTCGCACCGTAGACACCCCGTGAGTGGCCAATCAGGCGTGGTCACCAGCCGTGGGATGCGTGATGACCGCCCCAGCTGGCTACTCATCGTTCGTATTCCCACGAGGCAGACGCTGAGCGTCAGGCGGGCAGCGCGCTGCTCGTCCAAGGCTCGATGAGCTGTTCGACGAGCAGGTGGTCTCAGAGCCTCGGCCCGGTGGTGTTGGTTTGCCGCACTAGTCCTCGGAGGCCGGCGCTACTCGGCGAGCGAAGCATGCGGTAGGCGCGGGATGGCCAGTCTCGACGAGCGAGCGACCGCATGTCCGGGCAACGCCGACGAACCCAGTCGCCCTTCGCACGGCGCTCACACCCACCCTGACTCCGCCTCCATCGAACGATTCAGTACTTCAGGTATCCGAACACGCACTGAGTGTCACAACCCAAGAGTGTGACCACGGACGGGGGAGACTCCCTTGGTGCACTGCCGAGACTGCTGCCTACGACTGTCGTTGACGAAGGGACGGACCCTTCCCCGCCACTACGACTACTCCGCCGGGTTCATCTCCTGGGCCCGCGAGCGGGAATGCGACGGCTCGGGGACGACACAATTCGTCCACGACCGCGACCTCGCCAGGTGCCGGCGCCCTCGGAGCGGCCACCGCTGCCCGAAGTGCGGACGGGGACGCATCACGCTCAACAAGAACGGCAAGTACCCGGTGCACACCGCGCCGGACGGCAGCAGGTGCGACGGGCCCTGACGCCCCTTTCTCCGCTCACCACCTGACCGGCGCCGCCAGCCCGCCGGTGTCAGAGCAGCGTCCCGTCTCAGCGGGCGGCACCCGATTGGGGGCGGAGTACGGCGGAAGCGCATCGTGACCGCCGCCGTTGGTCACCCGGGGACAACAAAGGCCTGGTGCTCGCTCCCGATCCTCACGAAGATTGGGCCAACCGGGTAATTCCCCACCGCCGACTGGGTTACGGACTTCTCGGGGCGGGTGCGCCGGCAATAACGTCGAGGGAGTGAGGAGTGAATAGCCGCGCACGATTTGTTGGGGGGCTCGTGTGATCAGCGCTCGGGAACGGCGGCACCAACGGCTGTGGAAAGTCCTGGCGGAACACCACGCGACGCTGAGCCAGTTACCGCGATGGGGGCAGCAGGCGCTCGGTGAGCTCCTGCACCGCTATTCCTCGGGCGTTCGACTCCTCGTGCCCTCCCCCTCCGGTGGGGCGCTGCCCATTCGCACCGACCGGGATCTGGACGCCTACGTCGTGGGCCCGTTCGGGGTGGCCGCGCTCCTATCGGTCGACCGCCGCCCGGACGACGACCAGATCCGCCGGCTGCACCGCGGCGCGGAACGGTTGCTCGGGGCGATCCCACTGGATTTCGGACGCCGGATCGCCTCCGTCCGGATGATCGTCGTCCGCCCCGACCACCTCACCGACCTGCGGACCAACGGGCGATACCTGGTGCGCACCGCCGCTGACGTGCCAACGCTGGTGGCCGACCGCGACTACCAGGTCCTCAGCGGCGCCTCGGCGGTCGACCTGGCCGGCCGGATCGCGGCCGCCCTGCCCGACCACGTCCTCGTCGACCTCCCCGAGACCGCGCCGCGGCCGGAGGAGGGAAGCCTGTTCGGGGCGGCGGGCCTGCGGGAGTCCTCGCTGCGGCGGGCGGTGAACGGCCCCTTCGCCGAGTGGTTGACCTACCTGGACGAAACCCAGCTGCGGCTGGTGCACCGCCAGTACAACGGTCCGGCCCGGATCAGCGGCCCCGCCGGCACCGGGAAGACCGTCGTCGCCCTGCACCGGCTGCGGCGGATCGCCCGCGAGACCACCGGCCCCCTGCTGCTGACCACGCTCGTCACCACCCTGCTGCGCACCCACGCCACCAGCTTCCGCCGGTTGGCACCGGAGGTCGCCGACCGGGTTCGGGTGGAGAACCTGCACCTGTGGGCGCGCCAGTTCCTCGAGGAACGGGGACGCCACGTGCGCAACGATCACGACAAGGTGAGCACGTGCTTCTTCCTCGCCTGGTCGAAGGTGAACCGCCAGACCGACCTGCCGAGGGTGAACGCCAACCCCCAGTACTGGCGGGAGGAGATCGACCACGTCATCAAGGGCCGGGGCATCAACGATCTCGCCGAGTACCAGCGGGCGAACCGGCGGGGGCGGGGCATCGCGGGCGGGGGGCTCGACGCCAGCCGCCGCGAGCAGGTGTGGCAGCTGCACCAGGCGTACCAGCGCAACCTCGCCGAGCGCGGTCTCACCGACCACAACGACGTGCTCGTCCTGGCCACCGAGGAGGTCCGGGAGCGCCCGCTGGCCAAGCCCTTCGCCGCCGTCGTCGTCGACGAGGTCCAGGACCTGCCCCAGGTGGGTCTGCGGCTCCTCCACACCCTCGTCGGGGACCGCCCGGACGGTCTGCTCCTCGTCGGCGACGGTCAACAGCAGGTGTACCCGGGTGGGTGGCGGCTGATCGACGCCGGCATCCACGTGCAGGGGCGCGGCGAGACGCTGCGGGTGAACTACCGCAACACCCGGGCCGTGCTGTCCGCCGCGCAGGACGTTCCCGCGCCGAACCAGCTCGACGAGGAGGACGGGGCTCCTGGGGCGACCCTGCGGGACGTCACCGCCACCCTCGCCGGCGGGACCGTGCACCGCTGGTCGGGGCCGGCCGAGGAGTTGGAGCAGGCACTGGTCACCGAGGCGAAGGTGGTCAGCGAGGCGCACGAGGAGACGGCGGTCCTGCTGGGCAGCAACGACGACGTCAGCCAGGCCATCCGGTGGTTGAGGCAGGCTGGTGTGCTGGCGATGCCGCTGAAGGACTACGACGGCACCCAGTCCGGGGTGAAGGTGGGCACGGTGCACCGGGCCAAGGGCATGGAGTTCGGGGCCGTCCTGGTCGTCCTGCGCGGCACCGAGGACGACCAGGACGCCTCCCTGATGGACCGGCGGTTGCTCGTCGCGATCACCCGGGCCCGGGACCACGCGTGGTTGGCGACCGTGCGATGACCGCCCCGGCCGCCCCGGTTGGCCGACCGCGCCCCCGTGGTTGGGGCAGCCAGCGCGGTCACGACGTGTCCACCGTGTCGACGCGAACGGTTCACTGGGCCGAGTGAGTGAATGGTTTTCCGGTTCCGCTGCCCGCGACCAGGAATGGCGTCCGCTCGTCCCGACCACCGGAACGACAACGCTCGCGGCCTTTACCCGGGGGTTCCGCCGGGCGTCGGAATTTCCCGGGAAAGGCGTGGCCCGCGACCCGCCGAATGCGGGAGTATGGAAAGGGTAGCCTCGTTCGTACAGGCGACACGGTGTCCGTTTCTATGAGGAAGGACGGTCACATGCCTGAATCCGGTGTGGTGACGTTGGTCGGCCGCTGGCTGGCCTCGAATGGTTGGTCTCCCGCGCAGGGACGGTTGTTGATCACACCGCTGCGCCGGGTTGTGGAGAACGGGAAAACGGCCCTGGTACCCGACGACACGTTCTCGGTGGAACTGGTGAACGGGAGGATCCCGCACCGCGTGACGTGTCCCGTCGACCTCGACGACGCCGTGGAGACCCTCTTGCACGTCGAGGAACACGTGCTGGGCATGCGCGTGCGCACCAAGGTGGTGCGTGTGGAGGGTCCGGTGGTGGACCTGCCGCGCGCGGTCCCGGTGTCACTGTCCGTTGAGGACCGTGCCGTGGTCAGGGCGGCCACATCAGGAGCTCCGGTGTCCGAGGCGGGCTCGCCGGTGGCGGCGATGGCCGCGGCCGGGGCCGGCGGGGGCGAGGCGCCGCCACGGCCCGAGGCTCCCCTCCGCCCGGTGGCGCCCGCGCACCGGGGGACCATCGGCCTGGGAACCGCCGGGGCGTCCCTGCTGACCGGGTTCGCCGGCCAGCTCGGTGGCGCGTCCTCCCCGCCGGGCACGAGCGAGGTCCGGCCGGCCCGGGCGACGGTCCCGGGTCTGTGGCAGTGGGGACGCGCCTGGTCGCAGACCGGGCTGCGGAAGGTGCGGGTGGTCGCGGTCGGCTCCAGCAGCACCCAGGGGGTGGGGGCCAGCCACATCGAACGGTCCTTCGTCTCCCGGCTCGGGCAGATCCTCGGCGAACCCGGGCGGCACTACCCGGCAGCCGACGGCGGGTGGCTGTCCTCCGGGGTGCCGCTGATCGTCGACGCCGACCTGGGTTTCCGGTCCCGTCGGCTGCTCGGTGGTGAGTGGATCGAACGGGACCTCCCCTCGGGCACCACCCTGCTCACCGTGTTCCACGGCCAGGGGTCGAACAACGGGTCCTTCGAGGTCTCCGTCGACGGCGGTGCCCCGGTCAGCGTCATCCCCGACCGGTCGGGGCAGGCCGACCGGGCCGACGGCGAGTGGACCAGTCCGCCGTTGCCGCCCGGCACGCGGACGGTGCGGATCACCGCCCGGGAGGCGGTGACGATCAGCGGCGTCTACGCGCACACCGACAGCGCCGGCACCGGCATCCAGGTGTTCATCGCCGGCAAGGGCGGCACCCAGTCCGGCAACTACCTGCCCTCCCGGATCATGGGTTCGCACTGCGACCGGGTGGCCCGGTTGGACCCCGACCTCATCGTCATCCAGCTCGGCGCGAACGACTACGCGGCCGGGGTGGCCCCGGAGGTGTACGCGGAGCGGATGCGCCAGCAGCTGAACCTTTACCGCACGGTGTGTTCCCGCCGCCCGTCGATCCTGCTGTTGCACACCTTCCGCCGTTTCGACGTCACCACCCCGGCCCACCGCTGGGAGGACTACGCGCGGGCGGCGCACCAGCTGGCGAAGGAACTCGACGACGTCGCCGTCATCGACGTGTCCGCCCACTTCCCCGTCACCCAGGACGTGGACGACGCCGACATGGACCTCGTGCACGTCGACCGCATCCACCTCTCCGACGCCGGCCACGGCCTCACCGCGCGGTTGATCGCCGACCAGCTGCGGCTGCCACTGGTCCCCCGCTCCGCGCCACCCACCCCGGACCACCCGGTGGGCCGGGACCCGGCGGCGAACCGGGGAGTGGTGGTGGCGTTGCGCGCGTCCGAGCTCGACGGCGGACCGGGCGACCGGATCGCCGAGTTCACCCCCCACCAGGGCACGGAACCGGGGCCGCGCCAGGAACGGGAGGACGCCCGCCCGGAACTCCGGGTGGAGGCCGGCCGGTGGTTCCTGCGGTTCGACCGCGTCGACGGCCCGCGTTGGATGCAGTCGCCGGCCTGGTCCCGCGCCCACACGCCCCCGGTGACGGTGTTCCTGGTGGCCCGGCCCCGCGACGTGCACGGCACCTGGGTGTCCGGGCACTCCGGCTCCTACCTGGCATGGTTCACGGCAGGGAACCCGTTGTGCCACATGATGTGCGGGGCGGGCGGCCTGTCGGCGCCCGACGCGGCCACCGTGTGGACGGGAGTGGGCCGGTGGAACGTGTTCGCCGCCGTGTTCGACGGTGAACGGTCCCGGCACCTGACCTATGGTCACGAGGTGACCCGGATCGTCACCGGAACCGGGCCCGCGGCGAGTCTGCCGGGGCTGACGTTGGCGACGAACGCGGCCACCACCGGGGTGTACGCGGACATCGACATCGCCGACCTCGTCGTCGTCGACCGGGCGTTCACCGACACCGAACTCCAGGGCGGCGCGGACTGGTTGGCCCGGCACTACCGGTTGGACCAGGCGGGACGGACCAGTGTGACCGCCGGCCCGCTGTCCGCCGGCTGACCGGGCGGCCGGGCGGCCGGAGGTGGTGTTCCGGGTCGGCGGTGCGACGGCGTCGTCGTCGAGCACGACCTCGGCGACAGGCGGCCGCCGGGGGGCGG
Source organism: Actinoalloteichus caeruleus (assembly GCF_049311605.1). Lineage (NCBI taxonomy): Bacteria > Bacillati > Actinomycetota > Actinomycetes > Pseudonocardiales > Pseudonocardiaceae > Actinoalloteichus > Actinoalloteichus caeruleus. The sequence continues at coordinate 1,981,492 of NZ_CP186005.1, read as the reverse complement.
CCGGGAGGAGCGCACCCCGCCGGCTTCGGCGGGCTGGTCGCCCGCGCCCCCGGTTTCCCCGTTCCGCAAGGGTGTGACGCCCGTGCCCGGTACCGTCCGCGTCGTGACAGCCACCGCAGCACTCTGGGTGCGCACCGACCACGGTCTCGTGCGGGCCGATGCGTTCACCTACGTGCGCGTCGCGGGCGGGAAGCTCGTCGTCTCCAACGGGGTTCCAGTGGGGGTCGAGGGCACGTTCCGGGGGATGGGCAAGGTCAGCGCGGACCTGTACGCGCTGTGCGAGGTCGGCGAGGACGATGCCGAGGACATCGCCGAGCAGTTCGTGCGGTTCCTCAGCCGCCACCAGGCCGCCGGGCGGGCCGGGTTGATCTCCGCCGACGGGGACGGCGCCTTCCACCTCGACGGCTTCGACACCGCCGGCTGAGAGCCGGGGTGGGGCGCGGTGGGCTCCGCGCCCCAGACCACACGGGGGCGTGGCGACATCTCCACATGGGCGACCGCGCGGAGACCGACAGTGCCCTCGTCGGTGGCTGGCCCCTGCCCAGCTCCGGCGCGTGGCCCGGCGATGTGCGACCGGGCATGGCGGGCAGGCCAGGCGGGGCTTGCCGGGAAGGGCAGGTCGGGTAGGGGCCCGGTGTGGGACCTGCCCGGACGTTCGAGGACGGAGGAGAGGTCACGTGTCAGAACTGGCCGAGTTCGACGACCTCGCCCAGCTCCGGGTGCTGCTCCGCGCGGCGATGGTGCTCAAGTTCGACATCCCCGAGGCCTCGGCGGGTCCGCTGGCTGGCAGCCCGGTGTTCGCCTCGGCGGTGCACCGCCTGCGGGACGCGCTCGTGGCCGCGCTGGAGTCAACGGGGTCGTCGGCTGCCGCCCGGACGGAGGCGGGCTGGTACCGGCTCGCCGAGCACCCGCACCAGTGGGAACTCCTCGCCCGGCGGGCGAGCAACCACCCCCGCTGGGCCGAACTGGACGGGAAGGCACGGCGGGACTGGGTGGAGACCCTAGCCGCGCCGCTCGTCGTGAACGAGGAGAGCCTGACCGCCATCATCACCCGGGCCGACGGGGAACGGTGAGCGAGGTCGTTCGTCCGCCGGGTGTCTCCGTTGTCCGGAGTGGTCGGGCGTGTGACTCCTGCCGGGGGGCGGAACGCCGGCCCGAGGCATCAGGGCCGCGACGGCGCCCCGCCCGGCTCTCCCGGCTGACGGCGGGCTCGTCGTCTGCGACGCGATGAGGCTCAGCCGGCCCGCAGGCTCCTGACCCCAGCCGGGTAGCTCGCGGGGTACCGCCAGAACAGCCCGTCGCTTCCGCCCGAGTGACCTATCGCCAGCTCCTGCTCGCTGCGCACCGGGAGAGCGTCCCAACGCCATCGACGGCCCGGGGCTCAGCCCCCGCCCACCTCTGCCTCAGCACACAGGCGCCGGAGCCTCGGCTCCGCCAGCAATTCCCGAATCCTCCTGTTCCACTCCACGCCACCCCTGCTCTCCCCCTGTATCGGCGACAGGACTTTCCCGCAGCGCGCCGAACGAGCAACCACTTCGGACACTCGGGGATGAGATAGACATTTCCGACTGCCTTGAGAAAAAACGGAGGCACATCCGCCACGTCGTTGAACCGCAGGAATCGGAGAGCCCGATATCGCACCTGTCCGGTCGGTTCGAGCAGCGTCGGAATCCCGGGCTGGGAGACGGCACGGTGACGGCCACACCGGGCAACCCCGTCCTCGACCGAGGTGCGGCACGTCTGGTGGCGCAGCAGCGCGGGGTGCGCACCGAGCAGCCGCGCCACAGCCCGGATGGGCGCCACCCGCCACGCCCATCGGGCGGAACGGCAGGACGATCTCCGTACCAGCAGGTCAAAGCCGTCGGATCGGGGCAACACGCCCACGCAGGAGTCGAGCCCGAGCCGCGCGTCGACCCTGCCCAGGGAAGACGGCGAAGGAGGCTGGCGCGTGTCGGCACCCCGTTTCCTTCTCAGCAGCCGGCCTCGGTCGCCGAAGGGCGTTACCCCTGCATGCCTGCCGCCGCATCCCCATGCCGTTCGACGCAACAGCGCCCCCACCGGGCGCGTCTTCCAGTCGCCGGCACAGCTCCCGGGAAATGGCGAACCGGCCAGGACAGCACGAACCCCACGCCTCGACAATGATTTGCCATCCCGACAGCTGAACGGTCGGAAAATAACCCATTCTCCGATCAGCCAAAAAAGGGCCTATTCATCCTCCACCCCGCGACATTCGTTACGCGACTCCCAAAAACAACCCCTCTTTGATCATGAAGCTTACACTCCGTACCCGAACGGTGCCGCACCGCTCTAGGTTCACGTCGTTTTGACCGGACCCGGAATCACAGAGGTGTCACCAGGTGGGAGCAGAGACGGGGGCGGGCCGTGACGGCACTCGCCCTGTGCGCGGCCACAGCGCTGGGAACGACGGTCGCCACGGGCCACGCGGCCGCGGAGACCAACAATGGAGAGGCGGCAGCGGCGCCACACGTGGAACGGGCGGCGGTGGCCGAAGCCGCCCGCACCGGAGAACGGGCGGAGATCGAGGCGTACCGCACGGAGACGGCGCAGGTCTTCGCCGCCCCCGACGGCACCCTGACACTCGAGCAGTACACCCGGCCGGTGCGGGTGCTGGGTGACCAGGGCTGGCAGCCGGTGGACACCACGCTCCACCGCGACCAGGACGGCAGGGTGCGCACACTGCGCACGCCCACCGACATCGCCTTCGGCAACGGCCACGGGGAACCGATGGCCACCCTCGCCTACGACGACCACCGGTTGGCGCTGGACTGGCCGGACGAACTACCGGAACCGGAGCTGTCCGACGACACCGCCACCTACCGGGACGTGCTGCCCGGGGTGGACCTGGAACTGCGGGCGGACATCGAGGGCTTCTCCCAGGTCCTGGTGGTCACCACGCCGGAGGCCGCGCGGAACCCCGCCCTGGACCGCCTGTCGTACACCCTCGACGTCGGCGACGCCGAGGTGCGCACCGATCCCGAGTCCGGGGTGACCACCGTCGTCGACGACGGGGAGGAGATCTTCGCCGCCGGCACTCCGTTCATGTGGGACTCCGCCCCGCTCGAGGACACGGCCGGCACCCTCGACGCAGGGGACGGGGACGCACCCGTCAGGTCCGGACGTGAGGTCGCGATGCCCGTCGAGGCCGGCCCTGGCGAACTGGCGGTGCTGCCACGCCGGGACATCCTGGACGACCCCGAGACCGTGTACCCGGTCTACCTCGACCCGGGCTTCGCCGGCTCCACCCTGGCCTGGACGCACGTGAACCGGGCCAACCCGGCGCAGTCCTACTGGAACTACGACCGGGACGAGGGCGCGAAGGTCGGGTACGAGTCCCGCACCGGCACCACCTACCGCTCCTACTTCCGGATGCGCACCGAACCCGTGCGGGGCAAGCAGATCCTCTCCGCCACCTTGCGCATCTGGTCCCGCCACTCCTGGTCGTGCGCGCCGAGAGCGACCGAGCTGTGGCAGACCGGTGACATCAGCGCCGCGACGACCTGGAACAACCGGCCCGCGCGGATCCGCCACCTGCACACGTCCACCGACACCAAGGGCTGGGGGCCGAACTGCCCGGCCGGCGACGTGGAGTTCGACGCCACCGCGGCCGTCCGGCAGTCCGCCGCCGAGAACCGGTCAACCGTCACCCTCGGGCTCCAGGCCTCCAACGAGTCCGACACCTACGCGTGGAAGCGGTTCCGCCCCAACCCCGTGCTGGTCGTGGACTACAACTCCTACCCCAACCAGCCATCGCAGCCATCGATGCAGGGCGGTGTGGTGGCCTGCGCCGTCGGCGCCAACCGGCCGTGGATACCCACGACGACGCCCCGCCTGCGGGCTCGGGTGTCCGACCCCGACGGCGGGCTGCTGACCGCGCACTTCGAGTGGGGGCCGGTCGGACAGGCGGCGACCGGTACCCGCAGCGTGTCCCGAATCCCCTCGGGGTCATTCGCGGAGATCACGGTGCCCTCGGGGGCGCTGCGGGACGGCGAGGCCTACTTCTGGCGGGTGCGGGCCCACGACGGCCGCGTTTACTCGCCGTTCTCCCAGTACTGCGGCATGGCCATCGACACCACCGCGCCACACCAGTCGCCGGCGGTGTCCTCGACCGTGTACCCACCGGACCAGTGGAGCGGCGGCATCGGCCGCACCGGAGAGTTCACCTTCGACGCCAACGGCGTGGACGACGTCATCCGCTACCTGTACTCCACCGAACACGACAACCCGACGACCCCGGTGGAGGCCGACCGCATCGGCGGGCCGGCCACCATCCTGGTCACCCCGACCAGCGAGGGTCCGCTCACGCTGTGGGTCCGCTCCCAGGACCAGGCCGGCAACCTCTCCCCCATCACCCGGTACACGTACCTGGTCTCCGGTGGTAGCCCGCCGGTGAGCCGCTGGAAGTTCAACGAGTTCGACGGTGCCACCACCCCGGACTCCAGCGGCAACGGGCACACCGCCTCCGTGGTGGGCGGCGTCCGGTGGGACGGCGGCCACGACTACACCGCGCCCCACTTCGACGGATCGACGGGCCACCTCACCACGGACACCGCCGGCATCCGCACCGACGACAGCTTCGCGGTGTCCGCCTGGGTGCACCTGGCCGACAAGGGACGCTTCCGCACCGCCGTCAGCCAGGACGCGACCCAGGCCTCCGGCTACTACCTCCAGTACTCCCGGGACGACGACCGCTGGGCCTTCGCCCTGCCCAGAGCCGACGGGTCCAGCTCCGGCACGGCGCGAGCGCTGTCCCGCGAGCCAGCCGAGACCGACGGCTACTGGACCCACCTCTCCGGCGTCTACGACGCCGCCGAGCAGCGGATCACCCTCTACGTCAACGGTGTCGAGCAGAACACCGCTTCGGTGAGCTCCCCGTGGAACGCCGCGGGTCCGGTGCGCATCGGCGCCGCCCAGTGGAACGGGCAGGTGTCCGACTTCTGGTCAGGGGCGATCGACGAAGTCCAGGTCTTCGACCGCGCCCTCACCGGTGACGAGGTGGCCCGCATCTTCAACGAGTCCCACCTGAAGGGGCGATGGGGCCTGGACGAGGGCACCGGCGGCACCGCCCAGGACAGCTCGGTGTGGAACCGCCCCGGCACCGTCCGGGGTGGTGCGACCTGGCGGGACGACGCCTACCTGGGCCGCCCGGTGCTGGACCTCGACGGCCACACCGGCCACGTCGACGGGCTTCCCGTCGTCGCCACCTCGCAGAGCTTCTCCATCACCGCCTGGGTCCGCACGGAGGAACTTGGGGCGTCCGCGCAGACCGCGGTGAGCATGGGCAGCTGGTACGTCAGCGGCTCCCTCCTCCAGTACCGGCCGTCGAGCGGGAAGTGGGCGTTCATGCTGCCCTGGACCCGCGAACTCGGCGGCATGGACATGGCGGAGAGCGCCAGAGCAGCTCGTGCCGGCGAATGGACGCATCTCGTCGGCGTCTACGACTCCGCAGACGGAGAGATCCGCCTCTACGTCGACGGCCAACTCGCCGGCCACGACGACCGGGTGTCCTCGTGGAACGCCGAGGGCGGCATCCAGATCGGACGCGCCACCTACACCGAGGCCGACACCGACTACTGGCACGGCTCGCTGAGCGACGTCCGCGTCTACTCCGGCGTCCTGACCGAACCCCAGATCGGGGACCTCGCTCACCCCTGACAGCGGCCGCCAGAGCTGAAAACCCATATCCCACGGGGAGGTAACAACGCATGCCCGACAGTCCGACGCCCCCGGACCCACTCTTACCCGAGCACAGACGCCGGCCCCTCCGCCAGGCCATCACGCTCACCCTGATCACCTCGCTGATCAGCGGGACCCTGGTCGTCACCCCGGCCGTCGCCCAGCCGATCGAGGTGGATCTCCCCGAACTCCAGACGGAACCATCGGTACCCGGATCAACACACCAGCCCGAGCCACTGCCGCCCAATGCCGAAGGCGAGAACGCGGCTCCGCGGGCGGACTGGCCAGAACCGGCACGTGTGGAGGTCGAACTCGACCAGGCAGTGTCACCCCGCTCCGCCACCGCCAACTTCGTGCCGGTGCCCGGCCTACCGGTCCGGGTCGGGCCCCCGGCAATCGAGGAGGACGCCGAGGGCGACTCCCGTGCCCTGGCGGCGGAGCTGCCGGCCCCGGCCTCGGTGTCCGTGGAGATCCTCGACCAGGACACCACGACCAGCGCCGGGGTCCACGGCCTGCTGCTGCAAGTGGACACCGACGAAGCGGGGACGCGGCAGGCCCGCGCCCAGGAAGATGACGGCGGGAACGCCGCGATCAGTCTGGAGGTCGACTACTCGGCCTTCCGGGACGGCTACGGCGGCGACTGGTCCCGCCGCCTGCGGCTGGTGCGCCTGCCCGACTGCGCGGTGGAACCAGCGACCGGCCAGGACTGCGGAACCGGCGACCCGGTCGAGGCCGACAACGACACCGAGGCGGGCACCCTGACGGCCCCGGCGGTCGCCGCACCGGGTCTCTACGCGGTGACCGCCGACGTGGCGGGTGACAGCGGCGACTACTCGGCCACCGAGCTCTCCCCGTCCGCGTCCTGGACCGCCGGCGGGTCGGCGGGCAACTTCACCTGGTCGTACCCGTTCCGGATGCCCCCCAGCCCCGGTGGGGCGCCCCCCGCACTGGCGCTGGGCTACTCCTCCGGCTCCGTCGACGGACGGGTCGCCTCCACCAACAACCAGACCTCCTGGGTCGGCGAGGGCTGGGACCTCTGGTCCGGGTACATCGAACGTCGGTACGTGCCGTGCCTGGAGGACCTCGCCCCGGGCCAGCCCCGCACCGGCGACCAGTGCTGGGACGGCGACAACGCCACGCTGGTGCTCAACGGCAGCTCCTCCGAACTGTTCCTGGACTCCGGCGGAACCTGGCGGATGGTCGACGACGACGGGTCACGGATCGCCCGCCTGACCGGCGCATCCAACGGCGACAACAACGGCGAGTGGTGGCGGGTGACCAGCACCGACGGCACCCAGTACGTGTTCGGCCGCAACCGCCACCCCGGATGGACGTCCGGGAAGCCGGAGACCAACTCCGCGTGGAACGTGCCCGTCTACGGCAACCAGGCCGGCGAACCCTGCCACGGTTCCACCTTCGCCACCTCGTGGTGCTACCAGACCTGGCGGTGGAACCTCGACCACGTCGTCGACCCCAACGGCAACGTCATCACGTACTACTACCAGAAGGAACTCAACCACTACGGTCGCGCGGCCGATCCGTCCCAGGGCACCGTGTACGCGAGGTCCGGGTGGTTGGAGCGCATCGAGTACGGCCACCGGTTGAACGACGAGTACGCGCCGGCCCCCGCCCGGGTCCTGTTCGGCGTGTCGGAGCGGTGCCTACCCACCGACACCTTCGCCTGCAACCCCAGCCAGCTGACCACCGCCAACGCCCACCGCTGGCCGGACACCCCCTACGACAACAACTGCGCGGCCGGTCAGACCTGCACCGAACTGATCACGCCGACCTTCTGGACGCGGAAACGCCTGACGTCGGTCACCACCCAGATCCTGTCCGGATCGACACACACCGACGTGGACCGCTGGACCCTGACCCACGGTTTCCCCGCCTCCGGTGACGGCACCAGCCCCGCGCTGTGGCTGGACACCATCAAGCACGAGGGCCGCGTGGGCGGCACCGCCGACATCCCCGTCATCGACTTCGACGGGGTGCAGCTGGTCAACCGGGTCGACGCCCTGGAGGGCTACGCGCCGATGTACAAGCGGCGCATCCAGACCGTGAAGAACGAGACCGGAGGCGTCCTCCAGGTCGACTACTCCACGCAGGACTGCCGACGGACGGACCGCCTCCCCACCCCACACACGAACGCGTGGCGCTGCTACCCCGTGTTCTGGGCGCCACCCGGGCAACAGGTCGTGCAGGACTGGTTCCACAAGTACGTCGTCACCGACGTGGTCGAGGACGACCGCACCGGCGGCTCCGAACCGGTGAAGACCAACTACGAGTACGTGGGTCCCGCCGCCTGGGGCTACAACGACGACCGGTTCACCCCTGAGGACCGCCGGAGCTGGTCGCAGTGGCGCGGCTACGAACGCGTACGGGTCACCGAAGGCGACGACAGCGGAACCCAGAGCCAAACCGAACAGGTGTTCCTGCGGGGCATGGACGGGGACCGCAGAACACCGACCGGAGGCACCCGGGACGTCGTCGTCACCGACTCCGAAGGCGGAACCACCCGCGACCACGAACGCCTGGCCGGATTCCTGCTCGAGGAACTGACCTACGACAAGCCCGGCGGCACGGTCCAGGCCAAGACCATCAACCAACCGTGGTTGCACGGGCCCACCGGAACCAGCGGCACCACCCGGGGCTACCTGACCGACATCCAACGCGTCCGCGGCTACACCCGCACCGACGACGGATGGCAGACCACCGAGGTCCGCCGGACCTTCAACGACCGCGGTCTGCTCACCCAGGTCAACGACCTCGGCGACACCAGCACCACCGGTGACGAACGCTGCATCCGCACCACCTACGCCCCCAACGAGGCGCGCTGGATGCTGAGCTACGCCAGCCGCATCGAGACCCTCGGGGTGTCCTGCGACGTCACCCCCAGCTTCCCGGAGGACCTGAACTCCGAGGTCCGCAGCTACTACGACGGAGCGACCGACCACGGCACGCCCCCCACACGCGGCAACGTGTCGCGGGTGGAGGAGGTGTCCGACTGGGACGGCTCAACCCGCGTCCACACGACAGTCCAGCGCACCGAGGTCGACACCTACGGACGGGCGGTCAAGTCGACCGACGCGGCGGGCAACACCAGCACCACGGCCTACACCCCGGCCACCGGCGGCCCCGTCACCGAGGTGGCGATCACCGACGCGCTCGGCCACACCACCACAAGCGAACTGCACCCCGCCTGGGGCGAACCGCTCGCCGAGGTCGACCCGAACGGCCTGCGCACCGACCTGGAGTACGACCCGTTGGGCCGGCTCACCAAGGTGTGGCTCCCGGGAAACCTGAAGTCCGACGACTTGCCGAACAGCGAGTTCAGCTATCTGGTCCGCACCAGCGGCCCGGTGGTGGTGACGACGAAGGCACTCCAGCCCGACGATGACTACCGCACCAGCTACGAGCTGTACGACGGGCTGCTGCGCCCCCGCCAGACCCAGCTACCCAGCCCGGTTGGCGGCCGCGTCATCACCGACATCCGCTACGACTCCCGTGGGCTGGCGGCCACCACCAACGAGACCTACTACAACGAGGACCCACCAGCCACCGACCTCCTGCTGGTCGACGACAACGTCGTCCCAGCCCAGACACGCACGGTCCACGACGGGCTCGGGCGTCCCACCGAGGAGATCTTCCGCAAGCTCGGCGTCGAGCAGTGGCGCACCAGCTACGGCTACGGCGGGGACTGGACGAGCATCACCCCACCGGAGGGGGGAACGGCGACCCGGGTGACGAACGACGCCCGGGGCAACCTGATCGAGCGGCACCAGTACCACGGCGCCGAGCCGACCGGCGACCACGACACCACCACCTACTCGTACACCCCTCGAGGTGAACTGGCATCGGTCGTCGACCCGGCCGGCAACACCTGGACGTACGAGTACGACCAGCGTGGACGGACCATCCGGACCGAGGACCCGGACCGGGGCGTGACCACCAACGAGTACGACACGCTGGGTCAACTCGTCCGGACGACCGACTCCCGAGGTGAAAGCCTCGCCTACACCTACGACGCGCTCGGCCGTCGAACCGGGCTGTACGCAGACACCACCGAGGGCACCCAGCTGGCGGCCTGGACCTACGACACCCTGTTGAAGGGCTTCCCCACCGCCTCCACTCGGTACGTGGACGGCAACGCCTACAGCATCTCCGTCACGCGGTACAACAGGGCCGGACGGCCTCAGGGCACCCGGGTGTCCATCCCCACGTCCGAAGGCGAGCTGGCAGGCAACTACAACTACTCCACCCTCTACACCACGACCGGCCAGATCTTCAGCCAACAGCTACCAGCTACCAGCGATCTCACTCGGGAGACCATTCACCGCGACTACAACAGTCTCGGCCTCCCGGAGAAGACCAGGGGTGTGCTCGCCGGCACCACGAGCGTCGAGTACGTCAGCGACACCAACTACTCGGCCTTCGGAGAGGCACTCCGCCTGCAACTCGGCTCGGCGGGCACCAGGTCATGGCTGACCCACTACTACGAAGAGGGGACGCGCCGGCTCGACCGCATCGTCTCGCACCGGCAGATGGAACCCTCCCTGATCTCCGATCTGCACTACAGCTACGACCCGGCCGGCAACATCACCTCGATCGTGGACCGCCCAGCCGAGACCGCGCCCGACCAGACGCCGGTCGAGACCCAGTGCTTCGCCTACGACCACCTCCGGCGGATGACCGACGCCTGGACACCCGGCGGCGACTGCGACGACGAGCGGTCGACAGCGGCTCTCGGCGGCCCGCAGCCGTACTGGACGTCCTACGAGTACGACGTCGTCGGGAACCGCACGAAGGAAACCCAACACTCCGCCGACGGTGACACGGTTCGGACCTTCACCTACCCCGAAGCGGGCGAGTCCCAGCCGCACACCCTCCTCTCGGTGCACTCCGAAGGTCCCGGTGGGGAGTCCATCGACGAGTTCGCCTACGACTCCACCGGAAACACCACCAGCCGCACCGTCTCCGGCACCACCCAGGCCCTGGAGTGGACCGAGGAAGGTCGCCTGGACACCGTCACCGGACCCGACGGGGAGGACACCTCCTACATCTACACCGCGGACGGTGCCCGTCTGCTCCGCAAGGAACCGGACGGTACGGCCACGCTCTACCTCCCGCAGCAGGAACTGCGGCTGGAGGACGGCGGAGTCACCACCACCCGCTACTACGACCACGACGGCCAGGTCGTGGCGGTGCGCAGCGGGGAGGACCTCTCCTTCCTCCTCGGCGACCACCAGGGCACATCGCTGACCGCCGTGTCGGCCAGCACCATGGAGGTCACTCGGCGGCGGATGTCGCCGTTCGGGGACCAGCGGGGTGACCTCGACGGGGACCACTGGCCAGGGGAGAAGGGTTTCGTCGGGGGCACGATCGACGAATCCACCGGCCTGACCAGTCTCGGTGCGCGGGAGTACGACCCCCACATCGGACGCTTCATCTCGGTCGACCCGATCATCGACCACGACGACCCGCAACAGCTGCACGGGTACGCCTACGCCAACAACTCCCCCGTCACCTTCAGCGACCCTGACGGACTGCTGTATGTCGGCTGGTGGCTGGTGCCTGGCGTAGGGGCCGGCTGGACGGCGATCATCGCAAGTCGGATCGCATCTCAGATGCGCAGTTCAGCGGGCTCCCACAAGCAGAACCAGAACACTGGTTCACAGCGCAAGCAAACGACTCGAGTCTCGAGAACCTACAACGGGCATACCGCTCAACAGATCTCGGCGGCGCAGGCCACTTTAGCCGATACTCGCTCCGTCATCGACGTCGTCCTCGACGCAGGAGGAAAGGTCCTGTCCGAGGTCCTCGGCCTGGACGACATCAAGAACTGCTTCACCACAGCCGACATCGTGGCCTGCGGCTGGGTCCTGATCAGCGCGGTGCCCTGGACGAAGCTCGGCAAGATCCCCGACCTCCTCCGCGGCATCAACCGCGCCGTCGACCGCGTCCGGACCTGGCGACGCGAACGCGACGAGGCCACCGCGGTCCTGCGCAGCGCGGGCTGCCGGGTCAACAGCTTCGTCCCCGGCACCCTCGTCCTCCTCGCCGACGGCACCCGCACACCCATCGAGGACATCCAACTCGGGGACGAAGTCCTCGCCTCCGATCCGGACACCGGGGAGGTCGGGCCCCAACGGGTCGTGGCCACCATCACCAGCGAGGGACCCAAGACCCTCGTCGACGTCAGCCACACCCCCAGCCCCGACCAGCTCCCGGGCACCGTCACCGCCACCGACGAACACCCCTTCTGGGTCGACGACCACGGCCGCTGGACCCACGCCACCGACCTCACCCGAGGAGACACCCTCCTCACCCCCACCGGCGACCACACCACCATCACCCACGCCCACACCTACCCCCACCACCACCGCGTCCACAACCTCACCATCAACGCCATCCACACGTACTATGTACTGGCGGGCGACACTCCGGTGCTTGTCCATAATGACGTCTGCCCCATCGATGCTGTGTCGGGTCCTGCCGGCGAGACACTACCTCTACCAAAAGGGGCACCTGGCAGACCTGCTAACTCAGGCAGGGGATGGATCTACGATGTTCCAGCGAACACGGAGGGACTTAGCAACCGAGTGACACAGGTTCGAGTAATGAACCCCAGGACAGATGGACCGCACCAGTACCCAAATGGGTATGTGGTTTATTACAACAGCTCAGGTCAAGCCGTTCATCCGACGACCGGTCGAACACTAGGCAAATCTGACCCGTATAGGCACATACCAATATCATGACAACAATCACATCCCTTATTCACGCCAGACCTAACCCAAATGACTCTATTGCACTGTCCGAGCTTGACCCACTTCGGAAAGTCGATGCGCTGCAGGAGGCACAATTACTGGATTCCAAGGTCTGCCACGTAACGAGCACCGCCGCCCTACTCCTTGAAATGCGTACAGCCCTCGAGATCGATACGGGCAATTTTGCCCTCCTTGTAGTTCGACGCACGGAAACATTGACATGGACCATGGATCAAATCCTCGATCCATTCATGGCAGTCACAATAATCTCAAGCCTTCCACATTCCTCAAACAACAGCTTCGGCCTGCACCTAGGCTTTATACCCGACGGTCACCTAACACTAGTGGGCGAGCGCGCAGACTTTTACCTACTAGACGTCGAGGAGATTTCTGAAACGATTCCAGATTACACTGAAGTAGATATACAGGAGCTATCCAGCGCTCTACCTTCTTGGTCATCTAAGTGCAACCTACTAGGAGCTTCCTACCTGGGATAATAAAAAACATATTTAATCAGTTCCGCCGCGTGACTAGTACAGCGGACCCCAACTTCTATACCTGCTGGGGTCCGCTACTAGACTAAGCACGACATCGCTTCTATCTTTCGTGTCCAGTCGGTATGTTTCATAGCAGCAGACCGACGGACATCCGTTCGGTGAAAAGTTCTCGCCTCCGATCCGGACACCGGGAAACCGGGCCCCAACGGGTCGTGGCCACCATCACCAGCGAGGGACCCAAGACCCTCGTCGACGTCAGCCACACCCCCAGCCCCGACCAGCTCCCGGGCACCGTCACCGCCACCGACGAACACCCCTTCTGGGTCGACGACCACGGCCACTGGACCCACGCCACCGACCTCACCCGAGGAGACACCCTCCTCACCCCCACCGGCGACCACACCACCATCACCCACGCCCGCACCTACCCCCACCACCACCGCGTCCACAACCTCACCATCAACGCCATCCACACGTACTATGTACTGGCGGGCGACACTCCGGTCCTCGCGCACAATTCCACTCCGTGTGGTCCCGATCTGGATGATCTTTCGCAGAGTGGGGCGCGTCCGGCGAAGGGGAACACGACTCATGCGGGACGCGAATATCAAAAGCATATGAACCGTGGAGATCTTCCCGTGGCTCCAGGGAAGCAGTTGAAGTCTGCCGGTCAGGACCTGTTGGACGACATTCTGACCAATCCGAAAACTGCTACATCTCCTGTAACGTCCGGAAAATTCGCTGGCGGGACGCGGTATATCATGCCGGACCCGGCTGGTGGACGCGGGATCGGAGCAACCTTCGATTCCAATGGCCAGTTCCAGTACTTTGGGCGGTATTAAAAATGTTGGTAATCAACCCGTGGGATGCTCTGGCCCGTAGCGGTGCTGGGCTCGCTGAACTCCGGGAGGCTGCCTCAGGCGAGGCCGTGAGAACTGTTCGCTACGTGGCGCCGCGAGGGGAGGGCTGGCCCGAAGGGCATAGGGAAGATCGTGTTCACGAAGTCGACATGGCCGTTGAGCTGGGTATGGAGAGCGGGGCCGTGCTGGTTCTGTCCTGGGCAATGGATGGCGTCAACGAAGGCATGGCGATTGAATTCAACAGTCCCGGAGAAGTGGGCATCAGTCTGCCCGGGGATCCAATCGACGTGAGTGACCACGTCGATTGGGGGAGGTTCTTGGGTGCGCCGATCGCGAGCATCGGAATCGCTTGGCATATCCCTAACGAGGGATGCCCAAAGATGCCTTGGGCCTACAACTTCGGGTTCCCTGATGGGTCGAACCTAGTCATTGCACTAGGTGAGGCTGAAGGTGCGGGATTCACGTATATGCCCGATGCTCTACTCGTGATCTTCGATAAGAACCTAGCGGCCGCCTACAAGAACCCGGGGAGCGCCACATCTTCGTTCGGGTAGACTGCGTTGGGTGCATGGTTTGATGCTTTTCTAATTCCTGGGCGATGTAATTCCTGAGGAAAGAAGGCTGAGCAAGGGGCCCACCGGAGCGATCTCCGGTGGGCCCCTTCTGCCGTTTGACGGCAACGGTGACGGCAACGTCAGCGGACGACGGCTGCGGTGGGCGGGTCGTCCGGGGCGTCGGTCGGGCCGAGGTTGCTGCCGAGGGTGTCGATGGCCTGACGCTGGAGGCGGAGTCGTACGTGGGCGTAGACGCCGACGTGGGGCGTGGCCGAGGAATTGCTTGATCAGTACGGGTTCGACTCCCCATTCCCGGAGGAGCGTCGTCAAGTGCCGTAGGTCGTGGAAGCGGACGCGCGCCCGAGCCTGACCCTAAAGCAGCGGCAGGTGAGGTCGGCAGGGTCGAGAGGCCAGCCGGTCAGCGTCGCGAGGATGAGCCCGCTCTCGCTCCAGTCCAATCCTGCCGTCCTCTGAACTCCCTGCAGGAATGAAAGCTTCAGCCGGGAGCGGGTACACCCCTCGAAAGCCCGCAGCTGGGTGAGTCAGTGGGCGAGGCCTCCGACTCGGGCGCGCCGGACGAGCGAGCGGCGGATCCGTGACGGCGGCCGGCCCCGATGGTGAAGACGAGGTCTTCCCGAGGGGAGCCGGGTGCGGTGCCGATGGGTTCGTGCTCGGCTCCCAGTCTCGGACTCCATCGAGCCGAGCTAGGCACTCAATCAGCTCGATCAGCTCGCTCCAACACTGGGAGCCTGAGCAGCCGGGCACCTCCCCCGTCACCTTCAGCAACCCTGACGGGCTGCTGTACCGCTGGTTGAACCTCCAGGCCAAGGCCATCGTTGAGCGGTTACGCAGAACAGCGCTTGGCAAGGCCGTCACCACGGTCGTGCGCAGTGTGCTATTGCTCGGCAAGCGCGTCCAGGCACAGCTGCATTCCCCGCGATCCACTCCACAGCGGTCCACACCGCGCGTCTCACGCACCTACAACGGATACACCGCGCAACAGGTCGCTACCACCCACGCCACCCTGGCCGACACCCGCTCCGTCATCGACGTCGTCCTCGACGCAGGAGGAAAGGTCCTGTCCGAGGTCCTCGGCCTGGACGACATCAAGAACTGCTTCACCACAGCCGACATCGTGGCCTGCGGCTGGGTCCTGATCAGCGCGGTGCCCTGGACGAAGCTCGGCAAGATCCCCGACCTCCTCCGCGGCATCAACCGCGCCGTCGACCGCGTCCGGACCTGGCGACGCGAACGCGACGAGGCCACCGCGGTCCTGCGCAGCGCGGGCTGCCGGGTCAACAGCTTCGTCCCCGGCACCCTCGTCCTCCTCGCCGACGGCACCCACACACCCATCGAGGACATCCAACTCGGGGACGAAGTCCTCGCCTCCGACCCGGACACCGGGGAAACCGGGCCCCAACGGGTCGTGGCCACCATCACCAACGAGGGACCCAAGACCCTCGTCGACGTCAGCCACACCCCCAGCCCCGACCAGCTCCCGGGCACCGTCACCGCCACCGACGAACACCCCTTCTGGGTCGACGACCACGGCCGCTGGACCCACGCCACCGACCTCACCCGAGGAGACACCCTCCTCACCCCCACCGGCGACCACACCACCATCACCCACGCCCACACCTACCCCCACCACCACCGCGTCCACAACCTCACCATCAACGCCGTCCACACGTACTATGTACTGGCAGGCGAGACGCCGGTTCTTGTCCACAATTGTGGCGGAGGAGTCACTGGGCACCCGGCGAGCTGTGAATGCGCTGACGGCGGCATACCGAAGGTACGTAATGGCAAACTAGCAGGAGACGTTCATCCTAAAACGAATGTCCCATTCGATGAAAATGGCTTCCCCGATTTCTCAGCGTGGCGCCATCCGGATGTGCCCGACGTACGAATCGAACTTTCCGGAAGCCGTGGAACAGATTTCGCAAGATCTAATCGCGCAGCGGGTCTCAGCGAGACTCCCGACGGATATACGTGGCACCACCACCAAGAGCCGGGGCTTATGCAGTTGATCCAGACAGAAGCTCATAAGAGGACAGCTCACACAGGCGGATTCTCCATAGGAAGGTAGTAATGAACGAGTTGTTTGAGGACGGAGACTACTATATGGGCCCCCCGCTGAGTCATGACATGGTTCTTCGCGCAGAATATTCCTTAGGTCTGCGACTCCCCGAAGGCTACGTGGCAGCCCTGTCAATAAAAAATGGTGGAGTGCTGAAGCGGCGATGTTTCCCTACAGAGTTCGCGACATCGTGGGCTGTCGACCATTTCGAGGTACGCGCACTTCTCGGAGTCGGAGGGACATGGGGGATTGATTCTTCTTCTGGACTGGGGAGCGCAGACTTGATCGCCGAATGGGGCTACCCAGAAATTGGTGTAATCATTTGTGACATGCCTTCAGGTGGACATGACGTTGTAATGCTTGACTACTCCCAGTCCGGCCCGGACGGTGAGCCATCTGTTGCATACGTCGACGAAGACCGTATCCCTCGGACAGTAGCGGGATCATTCGACGAGTTCTTGTCCCGATTGATTCTCTGCAGTTCACCGATTTAGGTCGCGTCTTCTTCGCGGACAAGTTTGAACGTCTTTGCGAGAAGATGAAGGTCCCCTCCACATGACGACGGAGGGGACCTTTTTCGATCGACAAGATCATCAGCGGACACATAAGATAAATGTAGACGCAACTTGCACACAGGTTTGCACAACAAATGCTGACCTATACATCGCCGAACATCTTCGCATGGAAGGACTGCGCAACCAGGGAGTGGATCTGTCTAATAAAATCCCACCTCAGGCAAGAGAATTCTGGATGCAAGACAAAATTTTGAACAACTTAGACTCTGGTAGGAGCAACACAAACTGATTGGGTCTCTGGGAGCAGCGGCCGGAACTGAATCAGTTCGGTTTCGATCACAGCCGAGCGCGTGATGGCATAGGCAGGAGCCCCGCCGATCCCGGCGACGCTCCTGCGTGGTGGCGACGGCAGTAGTTGGCGGCAACGTCAGCGGACGCGACCTACGCAGGACGGTGGTTCATCGCCCCCGGATCGCCGCCGTTTCGGTGTCCTCCTGGCTGCAGAGCGTGGTGCTAAGGGGCCGATGGCGTCACGGCTGGAGGGGCGGAGTCGGACGTGGTCGCAGACGGTGGCAGTGACGCCGATGTGGGCGTGGCCGAGGAGTTCCTTGATAACGACGAGCTCGACGCCGTGTTCCAGGAGCAGGGTGGCGGTGAAGTGCCTGAGGTCGTGGAAAGCGGATGCGTCGGAACCCTGGCCGGATGATGAAGCAGCGCGGGTGAGGTTGGCCAGATCGCGAGGCCGGCCAATCAGCGTAGTGAAAACGAGTGCCTTTCACTCCACAGCGGACCACTCCACAGCGGTCCATACCGCGCGTATCACGCACCTACAACGGACATACCGCACAACAGATCTCGGCGACGCAGTCCACTTTGGCCGGCACCCGCTCCGTCATCGACGTCGTCCTCGACGCAGGAGGAAAGGTCCTGTCCGAGGTCCTCGGCTTGGACGACATCAAGAACTGCTTCACCACAGCCGACATCGTGGCCTGCGGCTGGGTCCTGATCGGGGCCGTGCCCTGGACGAAGCTCGGCAAGATCCCCGACCTCCTCCGCGGCATCAACCGCGCCGTCGACCGCGTCCGGACCTGGCGACGCGAACGCGACGAGGCCACCGCGGTCCTGCGCAGCGCGGGCTGCCGGGTCAACAGCTTCGTCCCCGGCACCCTCGTCCTCCTCGCCGACGGCACCCACACACCCATCGAGGACATCCAACTCGGGGACGAAGTCCTCGCCTCCGACCCGGACACCGGGGAAACCGGGCCCCAACGGGTCGTGGCCACCATCACCAACGAGGGACCCAAGACCCTCGTCGACGTCAGCCACACCCCCAGCCCCGACCAGCTCCCGGGCACCGTCACCGCCACCGACGAACACCCCTTCTGGGTCGACGACCACGGCCGCTGGACCCACGCCACCGACCTCACCCGAGGAGACACCCTCCTCACCCCCACCGGCGACCACACCACCATCACCCACGCCCACACCTACCCCCACCACCACCGCGTCCACAACCTCACCATCAACGCCACCCACACGTACTATGTACTGGCCGGCACCACGCCGGTCCTGGTTCATAACACCGGCGGCAGCGGTCACATGTGCGATATCACGGCGACAGCTCCTGACGGGAGCACGCGTGTCGATGTAAAGCTGGAGAGCGGTGACATGACTCCGGAGGAGACTGCTCTCGGCTATCCCAATAATTCGGCTTTCACGCACACAGAGCACCGGTTCTCACGTATGGCAGGTGCTTCCACAGGGCCGAAGGTCTCACTTCCGGGCGATCCGTTCGCTGGTAAGTACCCGTTGAGCCCTGGTGACGCAGTGGCGATGCGAGGCCAGCTTCCGCCCTGCTCAAGGTGCAAGGGGGCGATGAACCGAATGGTCAGGGAATTGGGAGTGTCAGTTACGTATACATGGGACGGGGCCAAGAGCTCCGGAACATGGAAGGCGAGGGGTTAGGGATGAGGCTGACCGCCACAGAGGTCGGGTTCTTTGAGGACTACAAGGATGAGGAGGCACTTGAGGTAGGCGTCAGCGGGATCGACGACGCTGGCGTTCAACGATCATTCTCGATCCAGCGATCCACCTATGAGCCAGACGAACAGGACGTGCAGTCTGGAATGGACTCCTACAACGTCTCGAACGAGCAGGGATTTACGGTTTACGGCTGCCTGCAGCGCGTGCGGCTTAACGGCGCGATGCTGGACCTGGAGTTCACAACTGAAGACGCGAATATCCTTGAAACCTCAACTGTCGTGGAAGTGGACCTGCGTGATTCGGGAGTTGACGTCACGAACCTGTCCATGAAGCTACGTGAAATATTGGACTGGGGAGCCCCCGAGAAGCGACCAGAACTGATCGGACTGAACGTTTCCGAGTAGCCGTCTGGTGAGTCAATTTTCCGCTATACGCTAACGCTGGCCGTCCGGATCAATGCATATGGGGCCCCCCAGAAGTCATTCCGGGGGCCCCATATGGCGTTTGACGGCAACGTCAACGGGTACGGAGGGCGGGCGGTCGGGATCGCCATTCTGGTCGCCGAGGGCCTCGTCCAGGTGGCGATGGTTTGGCGCTGGAGGCGAAGTCGTACGTGGGTCCTCGCGAGTTTGCCGGGAGGGCCTCGTGCCGTTTGGCTACACCGCGGACGGCATTGTCAGCGGTGCCTGCCGCAACGGGTGGGTCGTCCTGGGCGTCGTCTATGAGCCGAGGACGTCCTTCAGGGTATCGACGGCTTGGAGTTGGAGTCAGAGTCGTAGGTGGACGTACCGGCGGCAGTGACCGACGATGTTGGCATCGCTCACAAGCTCCTTGAAGACGAGGTCGAGGCCCTGCTTCAGTAGCAGGGTCGCGGCCGAATGCCGTAGGTCATGGAAACGGACGCGCCAAACTCCGGACCGGGTTGAGGAAGCAGCGCGGGTGAGGTCGACCAGATCGGAAGGTCCGCCGGTCAAGGTGGCGAGGACGAGGCTCGGTCACTCTAGTCCAACCTTGCTCTCCGGGAAATGAGTCATCCCCCCGGAGCCACGAGATTCGAGCACTGCACCCGTATCAACACTTCGCGGACGACGCGACATGGATCGTGTCATCTTCCGAGTGCGGACCTGGCGGCGCGAACGCGAGGAGGCCACCGCGCTGCTCCGCAACGCCGGCTGCCGGGTCAACAGCTTCGTCCCCGGCACCCTCGTCCTCCTCGCCGACGGCACCCGCACACCCATCGAGGACATCCAACTCGGGGACGAAGTCCTCGTCTCCGACCCGGACACCGGGGAAATCGGACCCCAACGGGTCGTGGCCACCATCACCAACGAGGGACCCAAGACCCTCGTCGACGTCAGCCACACCCCGAGCCCCGACCAGCTCCCGGGCACCGTCACCGCCACCGACGAACACCCCTTCTGGTCGACGACCACGGCCACTGGACCCACGCCACCGACCTCACCCGAGGAGACACCCTCCTCACCCCCACCGGCGACCACACCACCATCACCCACGCCCACACCTACCCCCACCACCACCGCGTCCACAACCTCACCATCAACGCCACCCACACGTACTATGTACTGGCGGGACAGACACCTGTCCTGGTTCACAACAGCGGAGGATGCCTTCCCGTTCTCAGGGACTGGAGCAGCCAGCGGTTCCAGTTCGGAAATCAGTCTGTCTTGTTAGACAAGAAAGGAATGGAGCACATCCTTACTCGTCACCACTCGGATCACTGGGATGGATCAATAAAGAACACTCAAACCTTCTTCGATTCAAACATGAGCGTTGATGACATCCGAGACGCCATCGGCCAGGTAATGAGACAGAACCGCGATACACTAATTCAGCGAGGCAGCCAAGGAATGTATCAGATTCGCGGAAACGCCAACGGGGTCGATTACGTAGTCGGCCTAAATAAAGGCCGAGTGGGCCAGTTCTATCCGGAATAAAATATCACCGAAGGACCTGAGACATGGTTGAGATCGAGACGTTCCTAAGGGGCGCGGACGGCGGATTTGTTCGAGTCGACGCATGTGACATCCCGCCACCCGACCTTGACTACATCGAAGGCGCCATTCGGCTGTCCGTTGATGGATTGGAAATCATCGGCACTGAAGAGTGGGACTACGTTGACCAGCTTTGGTGCTATATCGCCGCCATGGTGACAAGCGTACAGTCATCGGGTTACGCGGAGACGTATTTTCCGGATCAGCCGATCAAGCTGTCCCTGCGGGCCGCAGGTTCCCGCGTCTTGGTGACCGTAGTAACTGGACAAGAAACGAGGACAGCGAGCACTTCACTTCTCGACTTTCTGGAGGCCGTCAAAGAGGCTGGGATGATTTTCTTCCGGACGATGTCCAAGTTTGTCCCGGCTAACACGTATGTCGAGGCGCAGCAGGACCTGTCAGTTTGACCAAGCCAGTGGCCCCGCCGAGGATCCCCTTCGACTCACATGGCCAATTTGTTTTCTCCAACGGAAAAAATACATTACACCCGATGTCGACGGACACAACACAACAAACGGCTGGAAGGTGATCAACTCCGATGGAAAATGAAAAGGAACCTATGACTCGGAGCTCAATCGAATCGAAGATTGATTTATTTTCAATCGAGATACTGGAACAGGATGATAACTCAGATAATTGGGGAACTATGGGGCAAATCAGGGTAGGCAAAGACTTTTGCGAAAGATTCTCGATCAACTTAAGCTTTTGGTCACCCAAGGACTACCGTCTAAGCTGGACGAACGCCCTCAGAAACATCGACAAATCCTCTACGTCCACTTCCTGTCTTATCGCCTCGATCACCGATCCGGAAAACAGCAACTTTGTCTCCTGTTGGCCGATGTATCGATATGGAGACGTGGTCTACGTCCAAAATTCACTTATTTTTCTAGACCAGCTCAGTGAGCCTTTCAACCCGGAGCACCCATGGAATCACATCCAACCCCATCAGGAAGTAAGCGATGACGGGACCAGAATTTCCCAGTGGACTACTAGCATCTCCGCCGTGCGAGAGTTTCGCAGAGATTATTAGGACGATTAAGCGAACAAGCTCACGGGTGACACACTTGGTACCATGCACCTCAAACCACAAATTGGGCAGCGAGGTTCGACGACGGTGTTCTAACTGCGGACCAATCACTTCACGACCCTCGCCGAACCGATGACTCACGATACCGAAAACTTTCACGACGCGTTCTCTAGCTTTGTCAGAAAGTCCGGTCGGTGGCGTGACGTCGAACCGGAGGCACTTTTTTCGCAATGGAGGACGTTCGTCGAGGAGTGCGAACAGGGCTATCGGGGTGATGCCGAAGACTACTTCAATGATCTGACATCGAGGGATTGCCTGGCAAATGCATTGAATTCTGCGGAACTGCAAAAATTTCCCGAGCTTGCACTACTAAGCGCAGAAGTGGAAGCCGTGGACTCAAGATTCCGTGCACTTCTATTTCCTGATGCGTTCCCAAGAATGCCCGAGGAAGTCTGGTGGGCGCGCGGAGTGGTGAAATTTGCAGGTAGGCGCCTGGTGGAGGACTTGAGGCGCGAATATCGCGTTGAGCCGGAGCTAGTCGAATAGTTGTTGAAGGTTCGCGCAAGCAAGGAGAAGCCCCGTCAGGTGCGTTCTGACGGGGCTTCTTGCGTCATCAGACGGCGATAGTTTACGGCAACGGCAACGAACGGGGGCCGCACAGGGGCGGTTTAACACCGTTGGAGCGCACCCCTCAGTGGTCTCCTAGCTGCCGCGTGCGGTCCCGAGGGTGTTGATGGCGTCATGCTGGAGGCGGAGTCGGACATCAGTGTAGACGGTGGCGGTGACGCCGATGTTGGTGTGGCCCACCAGCTCCTTGGGAACGAGGCCAACGCCCTGTCCCAGAAGCAGGGTCGCGGCCGAATGCCGTAGGTCATGGAAACGGACGCGCCAAACTCCGGACCGGATTGAGGAAGCAGTGCGGGTGAGGTCGACCAGATCGGAAGGTCCGCCGGTCAGCGTGGCGAGGCCGAGGCTCGGTCACTCTAGTCCAATCCTGCTCTCCGGGAAATGAGTCATCCCCCCGGATCCACGAGATTCGAACACTGCACCCGTATCAACACTTCACGGACGACGCGACATGGATCGTGCCATCTTCCGGGTGCGGACCTGGCGACGCGAACGCGACGAGGCCACCGCGCTGCTCCGCAACGCCGGCTGCCGGGCCAACAGCTCCGTCCCCGGCACCCTCGTCCTCCTCGCCGACGGCACCCACAAACCCATCGAGGACAACCAACTCGGAGACGAAGTCCTCGCCTCCGACCCGGACACCGGGGAAATCGGACCCCAACGGATCGTGGCCACCACCACCAACGAGGGACCCAAGACCCTCGTCGACGTCAGCCACACCCCCAGCCCCGACCAGCTCCCCGGCACCGTCACCGCCACCGACGAACACCCCTTCTGGGTCGACGACCACGGCCGCTGGACCCACGCCACCGACCTCACCCGAGGAGACACCCTCCTCACCCCCACCGGCGACCACACCACCATCACCCACGCCCACACCTACCCCCACCACCACCGCGCCCACAACCTCACCATCAACACCATCAACACCATCCACACGTACTATGTACTGGCCGGGGCAACTCCGGTCCTGGTGCACAATGCCACTCCCGAGGAGAACTGCGACCTAACATTAGGGGCTGGGCCAAACGCCCCGGAGGGAGTTGCCTTCGTTGACGGGAACATAGATGTGAGTGGGGGCCGGGAGCTGATCGAAAAATCCGGACAGGCCCATGGTTGTCATACCTGTTCTTTCAGATCTCCGAACACCCCTAATGGTCGGTGGATACCCGACCACCAGCCACCGAGTAGCCTAGTTCCACCCGGCAGCCCATAAACGGCTTACCCCCACTGCCAGCAGTGCGCCCGCATACAAGGCGGGGTCGTACCACAGCTAAGGAAGGCAAGGAGCAACAAATCATGGTAAAGGAAGCGCCGATAGCTTCATTCATGGCATACATTGAACACGGTTGCCTGATCCTACAAGACGTGGCGAGCGAGGGAGATCTATCAGATTGGAATCCGAACGAAGCGAGTTGGTACCAGGACGAAAGCTCCATAATCTTCAGCGTTATGCCCAGCGTCGTCAATCCCGTCTCCTGCGAAGTGTGGAGATCCACGCCACCCACGACACTCCCTCTAACTCTTTTCGAGACTGAACTTCCTTGCCCACACGGCATGCTAGTAGTGCACGATCCGAACGAACACGCCAAGGTCGCGTTCTACGAAGAGAACAAAGTCACACACTGCTCCGTGCGAGTCGATGACGCACAGAACGCGTCTTACGTTCAGGTAATAATAACCCGAAAGACTTAGAAAACCGCGATTATGGACGCATGGTTTCCGGGGGGGCGCCATCTCCCCCGGAACTCACGTTCGAACACGTCCCGCCCGAGCACGACACGGCGTACGAAGGCCTGGAATTGGCCCGCATATGGGAGAGCACCGATTGAGGTACGCTGGATCGAGCGGCGGGTATTGGCAGCCCCGAGGGTGAGAACGAAATCTCTGCAGCAAGTACATGATTTTCGACCACCGGCAGTGCACGAGTAACGTCTCACTCGCTCCTACCCCTAAAAGGCGTCAACCACTGCCGGGCACCGTCACCGACGAACACCTTTTTGGATCGACAACCGCAGCCACTGGACCCACGCCACCGACCTCACCCGAGGAGACACCCTCCTCACCCCCACCGGCGACCACACCACCACCACCCACGCCCACACCTACCCCCACCACCACCGCGTCCACAACCTCACCATCAACGCCACCCACACGTACTATGTGCTGGCAGGCACCACACCGGTCCTGGTTCACAACGACAACTGCCCTAATTGGGCAGCCAACAGCGTGAACACGTGGGGGTCATACCTTCAAGACTCATGGCGCTGGAGTGAAGAACACGAAGAAGCTGACAGATCGCGCTCGTACCACCGGGGATCAGCAAGGCCAGTGGCTGGATATCGATGCTGCGGCAGAGTTCTTGAAGGGACTCCATGTCGAAGGTGCCGGGCCCAGATCGGTGCGGATTCCGGAAGGCACGGGGTAGGTGATTATGCCGGACGGGAGCATTGCGAAAGCGCGAGCAGCTACCATCGTCCCGAGTCCAAATGGGCTGTACAAACGGGATTTCCAATCATTGGCCCGAACTAGGAGCTGGAGAGATGAGCTTCTCTGTGTCGTTCAATCCGGCCGTGCCGTCTGGCACTCTGTCTCCTTCAACGAGCCTGGAACCGGGTGCCGATTACGAAACCCTCGTCCTGGAGGCGTGCAGCGCCCTCTCTGATGCTGGAGGCGGCAGATTTCACATCGGCGGGTTCGGAAGTGATAAGTGGCCGCTCGATGTGGCGTATGACTTGTCTGCCCTCATGGAGCAACTGCCGTCGCTTCTGGCAGGCGTGCGCGAACGACGCGAAGTTGAGGTGAATCTCTACTCGCAAGGTATCGAGAGAACTTTGACCTTCCGCCCAAGCGGGGATCTCGTGATGATTCGCTGTGATTCGCGGACAAATTGGGTTCCAAACCCGGAGCGGGAGAATATTGCACTGGATGAGCTAGTCGCGATGCTCTCGAAATTAGCCGAGGACTTCGCCGGGGGGTTGAAGGCACTCAATTCCAAACTGTCGGAGGTCGCGCCATTCGAGCGTTGGTTGAAGGGCGAGGTGTAGCCTCGCAGCCCGATCCCGCAACCCTCGCGCTGGATGGCGATAGCAAAGTTGAAGCCCCGTCAGGTGTGTCCTGGCGGGGCTTCTGCATGGGGTGACGGCAGGAGTTGACGACAACGTCAGCCGACGAGGACTCCGCACAGCGGCGGGTCGTTGCCGTCGCCGCGGGTCGGGTCGTCGCCAGCAGGACTGGCGAGCGCGGTGCTGAGGGTGTCGATGGCGTCGGGCTGGAGGCGGAGTCGGACGTGGGCGTAGAGGGTGGCGGTGACGCCGATGTAGGCGTGACCCAACAGCTCCTTGATCACGACGAGGTCGATGCCTTGTTCCAGGAGCAGGGTGGCGGTCGAGTGGCGGAGGTCGTGGAAGCGGATGTGTCGGAGCCCGGCCCGGTTGAGGAAGCTGCGGAAGCGGCGGGTGGGGTTGGCCGGGTCGAGAGGTCGTCCGATCGGCATGGTGAAGACGAGGCCCTGTCACTCCAGTCCAGTTCTGCCGTCCTCCATGCTCTTCATGGGAATGGCAGCATCCGGTCGAGAACACGATACGACGACGCACGAAGGCCAGAGGTTTGGGTTGGCAGGTGGGCGAGGCCGCCGGTTCGAGTGCGCTGAAGCGAACGGCGCATGGTGACAGCCCGAGGTCTTTCCCAACGGGAGCAAGGACTTCGCTCGACATCAACACCACAGTAAAGCTCGACCACCCCCAACACCCACCAAAAGGTGTCCACCACCGCCAGGGCACCGCAACCTTCACACGAACACCCCTTCTGGGTCGACGACCACGGCCACTGGACCCACGCCACCGACCTCACCCGAGGAAACACCCTTTTCACCCCCACCCGGCGACCACACCACCATCACCCACGCCCACACCTACCCCCACCACCACCGCGTCCACAACCTCACCATCAACGCCACCCACACGTACGATGTACTGGCAGGCGAGACGCCGGTCCTCGTCCACAATTCCGGAGGAGCGTGCAAGGAAGTAACCCTGCCCAGGTTTGACAGTTTCGAACAAGCCCGCAACCAAGCGCTTGATCTGTTGGGTGAGGTTGATCCAGCTACGCGGGAGCCGTCCGTGGACGGCTCGAATCTGCACCGACGACCTACGGCAAGGTAGTGGGATTCACTACTCGGGCTAACGGTGAATACAAGCGATTCAGGATGGATTTCGACCCAGCGAAGGGCCCAGATATCAACGTGGAAGTCGGAAAGGGAGACTCGGCGCGCAAGTGGGCAGTGCCATGGAATGGGACAGAAGACGATTTCGCGAGAATACTTGGTGGTAATTCATGACGCTCGACGATGTATACGGAACCAGACCAGACCTCCTACCCAAATCTATGGTTCGAGTGGTTCGCGCAGATCAGCAAGGTGACCGACTGCTAACTTGGGCTGGCCAGCCGGGCGTGCAGCTACTGAACCTGGATCAGCATCTCCAGTACGAGCGCGAAAGTCTCCGTCGCTACCCGCGCAGCTCCGACGGTGCGATCACGTGGGGCGCGGTGGCTGATGATTTGGTACTCAGATCAATGGGATCGGATTCCGTCCAACTAAGCTCAGTAGTCCAACAGTTCACCCCGATGGCTGGCAGCCTAATTTTTTTCTGGGCAAACCTGTCAATTCCAAGTATAGAAATGGGTCTTGAATCTTCCATCCTCCACCTGCCGAATATTGCAGAATCCGCACCGGAATTCTGGATCTATTCGCCAGGTGACCGCATTATGGTGGAAAGTTCATTCTTTGGCGTAGTGACTGTGGCACATATTCCTGTGGCACCAGATGGCCAAAATCCTACATAACTTTGTTTGGCGGCATCGCTGACGGCAACGTCAGCAGACGGTCACGGCTGAGGGTGGTGACTCTTCGGAGTCGTCGCCCTCAGCCAGTGCGTCGCTCAGGGTGTCGATGGCCTGGCGCTGGAGTCGGAGTCGGACGTGGGCGTAGACGGTGGCGGTGACGCCGATGTGGGCGTGACCCAACAGCTCCTTGATCACGACGAGGTCGATGCCTTGTTCCAGGAGCAGGGTGGTGGTTGAGTGGCGGAGGTCGTGGAAGCGGACGCGCCGGAGTCCGGCCCGGTTGAGGAAGCTGCGGAAGCGGCGGGGGAGGCTGGCCGGGGCGAGAGGTCGTCCGATCGGCGTGGTGAGGACGCGACCCTGTCACCTTAGTCCAGTTCTGCCGCCCTCCATGCTCCACATGGGATTGGCAGCATAAGCGCACAGCTCGCACTGACGGATTCTCCATAGGGAGTTAGCAATGAACGAGTTGTTTGAGGACGGAGACTACTACACGGGCCCCCACTGAGCAACGACATGATTCTTCACGCAGAAGATTCTCTAGGACTGCGCCTCCCGGAAGGCTATGTGTCAGCTCTATCGATAAGGAATGGCGGAGTGTTGAAGCGGCGATGTTTCCCTACAGAGTTCACTACATCGTGGGCTGCCGACCATTTCGAGGTACGTGCACTTCTCGGAGTTGGAGGGACATGGGGGATTGATTCTTCTTCCGGCCTGGGGAGCGCAGACTTGATCGCTGAATGGGGCTATCCAGATGTCGGTGTAGTTATTTGCGACATGCCTTCTGGCGGACATGACGTTGTAATGCTTGACTACTCCCAGTCCGGCCCGTACGGTGAGCCATCTGTTGCATACGTCGACGAAGACCGCATCCCTCGGACAGTAGCGGGATCGTTCGAGGAGTTCTTGGCTCGACTGATTCCCTATAGCTCGCCGATTTGGGTAGCGCCTTCTTCAAGGGGGTTCGACCGCCTCTACGAAAAGATGAAGGTCCCCTTCGCGCGGCGGCGGAGGGGACCTTGTTTTCGATCGACGGGGTCACCAGTGGACGACGGCCACCAACCAGGAATCCCGAAATCAGGAGATTCGAGCACTTCGCCTTATTTCGGCATCACACGTCCATTCTCCTGTGGAGTCCGAAACCTGAACTGGTGGGACGCGGTATACTACGCCGGACCCGGCTGGACGCGGGAGCTGGGCAACCTTCGATGCAAATGGGCAGTTCCAGTACTTCGGGCGGTATCAGACATGTTGGTAATCAAACCGTGGGATGCTCGGGCCCGTAGTGGTGCTGGGCTCGTTGAACTCCGGGAGGCTGTCTCGGGCGAGGCCGTGAAAACGGTTCGCTACGTGGCGCTGCGGGGGGAGGGTTGGCCCGAAGGGCATAGGGAAGAACGCGCTCACGAAGTCGACATGGCCGTTGAACTGGGCATGGAGAGCGGGGCCGTGCTGGTTCTATGCTGGGCAATGGATGGCGTCAACGAAGGCATGGCAATTGAATTCATCAGCCCCGAGGAAGCGGGCACCGATCTGCCCGGGAATCCGATCGACGTGAGTGACCACGTCGATTGGGGGAGAATCTTGGGTGCTCCGATCGCGAGTATCGGAATCGCCTGGCATATCCCTAACGAGGGATGCCCGGAGATGCCTTGGGCCTACAACTTCGGATTCCCTGACGGGTCGAACCTAGTCGTTGCACTAGGCGAGGCCCAGGGTGCGGGATTCACGTATATGCCCGATGCCCTGCTCGTGATCTTCGATAGGAGCCTTGCGGCCTCCTACAAGATCCCGGCAAGCGCAACTTCTTCGTGCGGGTAGATCGCACCGAGAAGCACCATCTGATGCTCCCGTGTTCAAGTTTGGGCTCTTCTCGTTCCTAGGCATTGTAATTTCTGAGAAAAGAAGGCAGAGAAGGGGCCTCACCGGAGTGATCTCCGGTGAGGCCCCTTCTGCCGTTTAACGACAACGGTGAGGGCAACGTCAGCGGACGACACCGCTGGGGGCGCCGCCTCCTCAGAGCCGGCGCCCCCAGCGAGTGCGTCGCTCAGGGTGGCGACGGCCTGGTGGTGGAGGCGGGGCCGGGCATGGGCGTGGACGCCGCTGGTGACGCCGATGTGGATGTGAGAGCGGGGAATTCGCAGCGTCGGGTCGTCGGGGCATCGTCGCCCAGACTGCGGGCGACTTGGCGAACTCTTCCCGTCCCGGGCGGCGTGCTCCAGGGCCAGCGTGAGGACGGAACGGACGTAGGCCAGCGACGGTGGGGCCCACCCAGCTTGCGGCGGCACCGTCCGACGGCGTGGCGACGGGCTTCCCCACCCCCCGCCTCGGTTCCTGGCGCACCCCACCGGCATACGGTGTGGAGCTGGTTCGGCCAGGTGCGGACGTTCTGGGCGGCGAGCTTGGTGAGCTTCCTCCGGCCCAGGCCCCGGATGAGGGACGGGCTGACGCGGGCCCTGGACCGGACGTGGGTGTTCTCGTCGAGCTGGTGAACGGCGACGTTCTCCAGCCAGCACCCGGGTACGCGTACGCGGCCACGACGGGACGCGCCCGGGAGGGACGCCGCCGCCCTCGGCCTGACCTGGGCGTGTTCCGGTTTCCCCTCGCGCAACTACCTGAATTCCGTTCAAGTGCTTGTTACCCTCGCCGCATGACCCGAGACCACCAGCTGTCGGCGGCGCTCGCCGTGGCCCGGCTGCGGATCGTCGAACGGCGCACCAGGGCGGGTGGCCGCGGGTACGTCGTGTCCTGCCTGCTGATGGCGGCGGCCGTGACGGCCTTCTACACCGGTCTGAAGGTGGCCCCGACGGTCGCTCCGGGAGACCTCGTGGTGCCCGCGTCCCTGCTCGTGTTGGGACTGCTGGGCCTCGCCGTCGCCCGTCTGCGCAGCGCCGACCCGCGCGCCGTGGAACTCGAACGGCCAGCGCTGTGCGCGAGCGCCGCACTGGCCCTGGTAGCCCTGCTCATGAACCGCTTCGTCGTCCCCAGCGGCCTGACACCCTGGGCGGTGCTGTTCGGCCTGCTCCCCGCGCTCCCCTACCTGGTCCTCGCCTGGCGGGCAGCGCGCCGGTGAGCCCGCGCACCGCCGACTACCGGCGGCGCCTCGACGAGCTGATCCACACCCCGGTCCGGCTGTCGGTGATGGCGCTGCTGGCCAGGAGCGACCGGGTGACGTTCGGCTACCTGCGGGACACCGTGGACGTCAGCGACTCCCTGCTGTCCAAGCACATGGCCACCCTGGAACGCGCCGGGTACGTCACCGTGACGAAGGGACACGAGGGACGCCGACCCCGGACCTGGTACTCGCTCACCGACCGGGGACGGCGGGCCTTCCTCGGCTACCGCCAGGCGCTGCGCCATCTCCTCGACTCCGAGTGACGCCGGGCCCGGCCGCCCCGCGCTCCCCGGCCCACCCGGCACGGCCGTCCTGGCCTCCGAACACCCGACCCGGGCCGGGGCCGGTGCTCGGCGACCGACGCCGGCCGGGTGTCCCACGCGGGCCCGGGGCCGGACGAGACGTCCGACGACCCCGCCGGGCTGGGCGAACGCGGGGTCAGGACCAGCCACAGCGGACAGTCCATGCTGGTCGGCGCGCCGGCCCCTCCGGGGTGGGGACTGGCCGGCCTCGCCCTGCTGGCAGAGTGTGACGATCGACGTCACCGGCATGGCACACGCGGAAGTGTCGGACCTCCCGGCAAGATCGAAGGAGAAGGAGATCATCGATGGGACCGGGGCGCGGCACGACCGCGGCACACCCCGACAACGCCGGGAGGATGGTGCCCAGTGACCGGATACGCGGTGGTCGACCTCGAAACGACCGGACTGGCGGCCGCCTTGCACGACCGGGTGGTCGAGATCGCGATCCTGCACGTCGACCGCGACGGGACGATCACCGACGAGTGGTGCACCCTCATCAACCCGCACCGGGACCTCGGTCCGCAGCACGTGCACGGGATCTCCGCCTCCGATGTTCGGGGCGCGCCCACGTTTGACCGGGTGGCGGGTCTCGTCGCCGAGAAGCTCGCCGGCCGGGTCCTCGTGGCCCACAACCTCTCCTTCGACGCCGGCTTCCTGAGCGCCGAGTTCGCCAGGGCCGGGGTGACCGTGCCCCTGGACGCCGAGACCGGTGTGTGCACCATGCGGCTCGCCAAGAAGTACCTGCCCCGTTCCCGGCGGTCGCTGGCCGCCTGCTGCGCGGCGGTGGGCCTGCGGCAGACCGCGGCCCACGAGGCGTTGCACGACGCCAGGGCCGCCGCCGGGCTCCTCGGCTACTACCTGGGCGCCGCGGGCCGGCCCGAACCGTGGGCCGACCTGTTCGACCGCGCCGAGAACGCCCGCTGGCCGTTACTCCCGGTGTGGGACCTGCCCGAGCACACGCGTCGCCGCCGCGTCCCCCTCGGTGAACGCCCGCACTTCCTCGAACGCCTGCCCGAGGGTCACTGCGACGCGCCGGCGGAGGCGGCCAGCGCCGAGGCCTACCTCGCCCTGCTGGACACCGCGCTGCTCGACCACGTCATCTCGCAGTCCGAACAGGACGCGCTGGTCGACCTGGCCGGGCGCCTGGACCTGCGCAGGGAGACCGCCCGCGACCTGCACCGGGCGTACCTGCGGGCCTCGGTGCTCGCCCGCACCACCACCCCGTTCCCGGCCAGCGGCCGGCTGGCCGCCCCCGTCCTCGAACGGGAGACCACGAGCCTGGTGCGGCTCGCCGCGCTGCTCGGGCTGTCCGCCGGCGAGGCGGCCGAGGCGGACCGGGCCGCCCGGGACCGCTCACCGCGCCCATCGGCCCCTGGCCAGGCGGAGGCCGTCGCCAGGCCGGGCCGGTTCGCCCTGGCCCAGGGTGACCGGGTGGTGTTCACCGGGGCCACCCGCGAACCCCGGGAGGTGTGGCAGCACCGCGCGGCGGCGGCCGGGTTGGCCGTGACGCCGGAGAACGTCAGCCGGCGGACGCGGCTCGTGGTCGCCGCCGACCCGGACTCGATGTCCATGAAGGCCCGCCGGGCCCGTGCCTACCAGATCCCCATCGTCACCGAGGACGGCTTCGCCCGGCTCCTGGCGGGGATGGGAGCGTCCTGAGCGGGGCGGTGCCACGCACGGCCCGGCCCGGCGTGCCCCCGGCCGTTCACGGCGTCGTCAGGACGGCCTCCGGAGCCGGTTCGGTTCCCTGGTCGCCGAGGAAGCGCCGCAGGTGCGCCAGTTGCCGCTCGGTGTGCCCGGCCGGCGGCACGTGCCATCCGAACGGGAAGACCGCCAGCTCCTTGGGGGCGGCGATCTCGTGGTATGCGGCGTACACCGTGGACGGCGGGCAGACGGTGTCCATCAGGCCGACGCTGACCAGCGTGGGCGCGGTGATCCGCCTGGCCAACAGCGCGCAGTCCACGTAGGTCAGGGTGCGCAGCGCGGCCGGCACCAGGTCGTCGTGCCGGGACAGGAACTCGGAGATCTCCAGGTAGGGGTGCTCGGAGCCGATGGTCACGGCGCGGGCCAGGTCGCAGAGGAACGGCACGTCCGCCTGGCAGACCCGCACCAGGTCCGGGGCCAGCGCGGCCGCCGCCAGGGCCAGCCCGCCGCCCTGGCTCCCGCCGCGCACCGCGATCCGCTCCGGGTCCACCCCGGGGAGTCCGGCGGTGACCTCCACCGCCCGCACCGCGTCCGTGATGAGCCGGGTGACGTAGTAGTGCTCGGGATCGGCGATGCCCCGGGTCATCACCCCCGGGTACTCGGAACCCCCGGGGCCGGTGGGGCGGTCCCCGGTCGACCCGACCATCGACCTGCCGCCCTGGCCCCGGTTGTCCATGACGACCACCGCGTACCCGACGGCCGGGAGCAGCGCGTGTTCCCAGGGGAGCCCCCGGGCGCCGCCGTACCCGATGTAGGTGACCACGGTCGGGAGCGGCGTGGTCCCGGAGCCGGGGGGACGCAGGTACCAGCCTCGGACGCGGTCCCCGCCGGCGCCGGAGAACTCCAGGTCGTAGGCGGTCAGCGCGCCGTACTCGTCGGGGCGGTACCGGCGCAGCGCGGGGGGTGTCGCCGCGGTCCGGGCCGCGTCGAGCCGGTCGGACCACCACTGGTCGAGGCCGGGGGGTTCCTCGGCGGTGACGCGGTGGGTCTCCAACTCGGCGGGGGGCAGGTCGAACTGCGGCATCCCGGTATCAGACCTGGTCTGCCACCGGGACGGGAAGTGCTTGGCCACTTCCGGACATCCGGGGAGCGTGGTTCGGGGTGGAGTGGCCGGCCCGGTGCGCGGGCAGCGCCGGGGGAACGAACGCGAGCCCCGTACTCGCCGCCCGACTCGGTCGATCTGATCACCGGGGGCGCCCGGGGAACTACGATGGGTGTCCACGGGGCGCGCACGGGGAGGACGCATGGCGGGGTGGCGGAACGCGTTGGTCGGGGTCGGGGCGGCTCTGGTCACGAGCGCGGTGGGGGTGGCGGTGAACCTGGCCACCGACTGGCGGACGAACCTCGTCGCCTGGGGTGCGGTCGTCGGGTTGTCGGTGGTCGCCGGGCTGGTCGCGACCTGGGCGGTTCCTGCCGCGCGGTCGGCGGGCCGGGACTCGGAGTCGCACCCGGCGCCGCCGGGTCGGGCCGCTGACCCGGCGGCGGGCGATGGTGACGGCG
Organism: Actinoalloteichus caeruleus; assembly: GCF_049311605.1. Classification (NCBI taxonomy): domain Bacteria; kingdom Bacillati; phylum Actinomycetota; class Actinomycetes; order Pseudonocardiales; family Pseudonocardiaceae; genus Actinoalloteichus; species Actinoalloteichus caeruleus. Next base: position 1,947,413 of record NZ_CP186005.1, on the reverse strand, counting down.
ACGTGCGGAACACCATCAGCGGCACGGTGCACGGCTCGGTGGTGCAGGCGCGCACCGTGGAGGGCGGTGTCCACCAGTACGGGCCCCCGCCGAGCCGGAACGGCCGGCGCTGAGGTCGCCGTCGACGGTGTGGCCGGGCGCGCACCCCTCGTGCCGGTCCGCGAACCGCCGGCACGAGGGGTGGCGGGTTCTCGTCCATCCCGGGGCGGGTCGTCTTCTCCGGGGGGCGGGTGCGAGTTGGTGATTCGGCCGCACCGGGCCGACCGGCCCCGGCGGGTCGGCGTCCGGAGGGGCCGCACCGCGCTGCCACCGGTCGTCGACGAGGGCGACCGGATTCGTGCCGGGGGTGGTGAGCTGGATCGTTCGGGTGGCGGCCCCGAGGTGGAGCCCCGGGGGCTGACCCCGGCCTGACCCCGGGCATCCGATCCGGTCCCGTCATCGGTCGGGAGAGGACGGGGCCGGCCCTCCGGTCCTTGGGTCTCCCCGGCGCCGGACCCCGGGCTCCCGGGAACGGGATCGACGGCACGCGCCCCGCGCGGTGCCGGGGACGACCCACGGCACCGGGCCCGCGTCGTGGTGGCCGGCCGGTTCGGGTGAGGATGGGAGCAGGCACCGTCGTCGCGCGCTCGTCCCGGGCCGCCGGCACGACGCCGGGCACCGCCCACCGAGACCGAGAACAGGACCTTCCATGCTCCCGTCCTGGCCGTCCACGCCGGACAACCCCAGCCGGGACGACCCAGGTCGCGGCGACGACAGCCCGTCCCCACCCGACCCGAGCCGGCACGGCCGGACCGCCGTTCCGCTCATTCCGCTGGTCGCGCTGGTCGCGCTGGTCGCGGTGCCGTTGGCCGTCGTGGCCACCGCCCCCGACGTCGAAGCGGTGCGGGCCTGGGTGGCGGCGACGGGACCGTTGGCCGCCCCGGCGTTCCTGGTGGCGTTCGTCCTCGGTTCGGTGATCGCCCTGCCCAAACCCGTGCTGAGCGTGGCGGCCGGTCTGCTGTTCCCGGCCGGTCCCGCCGTGGCGTTGACCGTGCTCGGGTCGACCGGTGGGGCGGTGCTGTCGTTCCTGCTCGCCCGCCGGCTGCGCCGACCGGCCCTCGGGGAGGTGGTGGACCGGCCCGGGATGCGGCGGCTGGCCGAGGTCCTCGACCGGGGCGGGCTGGTCGGCATCCTCCTCCTGCGGCTGGCCCCGGTGCTGCCCTTCGCCCTGGTCAACTACGGTGCGGGGCTGCTGGGCACCCGGTTGCCGCCCTTCGCGCTCGGCACCGCCCTCGGTGTCATCCCCGCGAGCGTGGGCTACGTCCTGGTCGGTGACCTCGCCGCCGCGTACCTCGGACCGCCCGCACTGGTGGCCGTGGCGGTGTTCGCCCTCACCGGAGGGGCGGTACACCTCGTTCGACGGCACCGTCGACACCGGCGCCCACCGCCCGGGCCCTGACGCCTCCCGACCACGCCGCGCCTCCCGGGGCCCGTCCCCGACGACCGGGCGCCGGCGCGGGCCAGCGCGTTCCGCCGATCGGATCCGTCAACGTTGTCATCACGGGCGCGCGGGAATCGCGGCCGATTCTACGAAAAGAACACGAGTCCAACAACAGCCCCATTCGGACGGTATTCCAGGAGGCCGCAAGCTGCCGGTCAGTCGCTGTCGCTCACCCGAACGGCAGGGCGCGCACCGGCAGAACGAGCAGTCCGGACGTGACTGTTGACTTCCTCAGTGGAACAACACTAAGAAAGCCCCAGAAGAAACCTCAGGGAAACAGGTGGGACATTTCGGCGCCGCCGCGGAACCGCGCGCGACGCCGCGACGGATTCGCTGACGGAAGGGTTTTCCGATGCCGGGCTCACCATCGACTGGTTCGGCGTCGACCGCGTCGAACGACGCGATTCCCCGTTCGACACGCGCGCCGCGCCGCCGCACCGTCCTGACCGCGCTGGCCGCCACCGCCGCGTTCACCGCCGCAGCCTGCTCCGGTGACGCCGCGACCGGAACGGCGACGAACTCCCTCACCATCTACGACGGCGCCACCGGCCAGTTCTCCAGCAACTTCAACCCGTTCCTGGAGACCTCCAACGGCGCGGCGCGGGGCATCATCTACGAGACGCTGCTGTTCTTCAACCGCGCCGCCGCCGACGACGTCCGGCCCGTCCTGGCCGAGGACCACTCGTGGTCCGAGGACGGCACCACCGTCACCTTCACCCTCCGTGAGGGCGTCCGCTGGTCCGACGGTGAACCGTTCACCAGCGACGACGTCGTCCACACCTTCGAGGCGATGGCCGAGCACCCCGGGCTGAACAAGGCTGCCCTGCCCATCGTGTCCGCGACCGCCCACAGCGACACCGAGGTGTCGATCACGCTCGACCGGCCCTCCTACAGCGACCTGTGGTTCATCGCCGGCCAGACCTACATCGTCCCGGAACACCTCTGGGCCGACCTCGAGGACCCGGTCACCCACCTCAACTCCGACCCCGTCGGAACCGGGGCGTTCGCCCTCGACTCGTTCTCCGCGCAGAGCATCGGTCTGGCCGCGAACACCGACTACTGGGACCCGGAGAAACCCCACCTGGACACCGCGCGGTTCGTCTCCCACAGCGGGAACCAGACCGCGCTCTCCGCGTTGCAGGCGGGTCAGGTCGACTGGTCCGGGATCTTCATTCCCGATGTGGAGAACACCTTCGTCAACCGGGCCGAGGGAAACGTCTCCCTCGCCGTCCCGCAGTTCATCACCGTGTTGATGCCCAACCTGGAGGAGGGCCCGACCCGGGACCGGGCGGTCCGCGAGGCCATCTACCACGGAATCGAACGCGAGCAGATCAATGATCTCGCTTTCGAGGGATACCACGAACTCCCCTCACCGGCGCAGATCATCCTGCCCCGCGACGAGGTGTGGCTCGCCGAGGAGTTCCGGGACGAGTTCGCCGGCCACGATCCCGACCGGGCCCGCCGGATCCTTGAGGACGCCGGCTACGAGGAGGGCGGCGACGGCGTGTTCGTCTCCCCCGACGGCGACCGCCTCAGCCTGGCCGTGAAGGTCGTCACCGGCTACACCGACCAGATCAACGCCATCCAGGTGATGACCGAGCAGCTCGCCGAGGTCGGCATCGAGCTGCGCACCCAGGAGGTCTCCCGGGCCGCCTTCGTGTCGGACCGGGACAACGGCCGGTTCGAACTCGCCATCGACAGCCTCTACGGCGGCCCCGACCCCTTCGGCCTCTACGACGACTTCCTGAACAGCGCCGCCGCCGCGCCCGTCGGCGAACCCGCCTCGAAGAACTACGCCCGGTTCCGCGACGACGAGGTCGACGAGGCCCTCACCCGCATCGCCGGCACCGACGACGGGGAGCAGCACCGCGAGGCCTACGCGACCATCCAACGCCGTGTCGCCGAGGAACTGCCCTACATCCCCGTGCTCCAGACCCACGGCGTCGCCCAGTTCGCCGGCGGCAGGGTTACCGGTTGGCCCACCGAGGACGACCCGTACGCGCTGCCCATGCCCTACAGCTATCCCGACATCGGCATCGTCACCGCCACCCTGCGTCCCGCCGGGTGACGCGGTGATCCCCACCGGCATGGCGGGCGGCGGCGCGCACCGCACCCGCCCGGCGGCTCCCGGCCCGCGCGCCCTCGTCCCCGCCCAGCCAACCGCTTCGGGCCGATCCCCGCGCGGCGGGAGGTGAGCATGCGGCATCTGCGACGCAAACTCGCCTTCTACCTGGTGGCCCTGTGGGCCGCGGTCACCGTGAACTTCCTGCTGCCCCGTCTCATGCCGGGCGATCCCGTCGACGCGTTGCTCTCCCGCATGCAGCAGACGGGGGGAGCGGTCAGCCCCGAGGCCCGCCAGGCGCTCGAGGTGATGCTCGGGTCCGGTGGGCAGGAGAACCTGGCCGCCCAGTACCTGACCTACCTGGGGAACCTCCTGCGCGGCGACTTCGGGGTCTCCGCCACCTACTTCCCGACCCCGGTGTCCACCGTCCTCACCCAGTCCCTGCCCTGGACCCTGGTGCTCGTCGGGTTGTCCACGGTCGTCTCCTTCGTCGTCGGCGTCACCCTCGGCGCGCTCGTCGGCTGGCGACGCGGCCGGTGGTCCGACGCGCTGGTGCCCGCCACCACCTTCCTCGCCGCCGTGCCCTACTTCTGGCTGGCGCTGGTCCTGGTGTTCGTGTTCGGTGGCACCCTCGGCCTGTTCCCCCTCACCGGCGGCTACGACTACGGCCTCGAGGTCGGGTTCAGCGGGCCGTTCCTCGCCTCCGCCCTGCACCACGGGCTGCTGCCGGCGATCACGATCGTCCTCAGCTCCGTGGGCACCTGGTTGCTGGGCATGCGCAACATGACGGTGTCCACGATGGCGGAGGACTACGTCCTCACCGCCCAGGCGAAGGGGCTGCGGCCCCGCCGGGTCCTCGTGACCTACGCGGCCCGCAACGCCGTCATCCCCAGCCTCGCGAGCTTCGCGATCTCGCTCGGCTTCGTCGTCAGCGGCTCCATCGTCACCGAAGCCGTGTTCTCCTACCCCGGCATCGGGTTCACCCTGCTCCAGGCGGTGCAGAACAACGACTACCCGCTCATGCAGGCCGTCTTCCTCGTCATCACCCTCGCGGTGCTCGGAGCGAACCTGCTCGTCGACCTGCTGCACGCGGTGATCGACCCCAGGACACGGCAGACAGGGGGACGTTGAGGATGACGGTGACCAGCGGGCGGCCCGGCGCCCCCACCCCACCGGCCGTCGCCGCCCCCGGCGCGCGCCGCCGGTGGATGCCCCGTGACGGCCGGGCCCGCATCGGGCTCGCCGTCATCGCCGGGTTCGTCCTCGTCGCGGTCGTCGGCCCGTTCCTGGTGACCGGGGCCAGCGGTATCGGACCCGACCCGCTCGCCCCGCCCTCGGCCCAGCACTGGCTGGGCACCACCCAGACCGGGCAGGACGTCCTGGCCCAACTCGTCGTCGCCACCCGGGGTTCCCTGCTCGTCGGTGCCCTCGCCGGTCTGCTCGCGACCGTGCTGTCGATCGTGGTCGGCGTGGTGGGCGGCTACGTCGGGGGCCGCGTCGACGAGGCGCTGTCGCTGCTCAGCAACGTCACCCTGGTCATTCCCAGCCTGCCGTTGGTCATCCTCGTCACCCACTACCTCGACGGCGGCGGGATCCTCGCGATCTCCGTCGTCATCGGCCTGACCAGCTGGGCCGCCTCCGCCCGGGTGCTGCGGGCCCAGACCCGTTCCGTCCGGGCCCGCGACCACGTCGCCGCCTCCCGGGCCCTCGGGGAACGCCCCTGGCGGATGGTCCTCGTCGAGGTCGTGCCCAACCTGCTGCCCGTGATCGCCGCCCAGTTCGTCTTCGCGGTGATCTTCGCGATCCTCACCGAGGCCGGCCTGTCCTTCCTGGGGCTGGGCGGCGTGGACCACCTCACCTGGGGGACGATGCTCTACTTCGCGCAGAACGCGCAGGCCCTCGCCATCGGCGCCTGGTGGTGGTTCATCCCTCCGGGGTTGGCCATCGCCCTCCTGGGGTGCGCGTTGTCCCTGCTCAACCTCAGCCTCGACGAGGTCATCAACCCGAGGCTGCGGGGAAGTCGCTCCCGCCGTGACCGCCGCGCGGCCCGGCGCCCCGCCCAGCCCAGGGAGGAGCGGTGATGGGAGACCACCACGACACCGGCCGACCGGTGCTCTCCGTGCGGGGGCTGCGCGTCGACTACCAGCTCGACCCGCCCGTCCACGCCGTCCGTGACCTCAGCCTCGTCCTCCGCCGGGGCGAGGTCCTCGGCGTCGCCGGTGAGAGCGGCTGCGGCAAGTCCACCCTGGCCTACGCCGTGAACCGGCTGCTGCGCCCCCCGGCCGAGGTCGTCGGCGGGTCGGTCGTCTTCCACGGACCCGACGGCCACGACACCGACGTCCTCGCCCTCACCGGTGAGGCGCTGCGCTCCTTCCGCTGGCGGCGCGTGGCCATGGTGTTCCAGAGCGCGATGAACGCCCTCAACCCGGTGCTCACCATCCACACCCAGCTCACCGACGTCCTCGCCGCCCACGAACCCGGCAGCCGGCGGCGGGACCGCGCCCGCCGCTGCGCGGAACTCCTCAGCCTCGTCGGCGTGCACCCGGACCGGGCTCGGAGCTACCCGCACGAACTGTCCGGTGGCATGCGGCAACGCGTCATGATCGCCATGGCCCTCGCGCTCAACCCGGACGTGCTGGTCATGGACGAACCCACCACCGCTCTCGACGTCGTCGTCCAACGCGACATCCTCCGGGAACTCGGCCGGCTCCGGGAACGGTTCGGTTTCGCCCTCGTCCTCATCACCCACGACCTGTCACTGCTGCTGGAGATCAGCGATCGGATCGCCGTCATGTACGCGGGGCGGGTCGTCGAGGAGGGCACCGCCACCCGGCTGCTCACCGCACCCCGCCACCCCTACACCACCGGCCTGCTCGGCTCGTTCCCCAGCCTCACCGGGCCCCGCCAGGACATGCGCGGCATCCCCGGGCAGCCCCCGGACCTCACCCAGGCCCTCGACCACTGCGCCTTCCACGACCGCTGCCCCCACCGCCGTGACGTCTGCGCCCACCAGCGGCCCCCGCTCGGCCCGGCCCCCGCCGCCGGCGAGCACCCCACCCCCGGTGGGGGCGCGCACCTGGTCGCCTGCCACGCCTGGCACCCCGACCGCTACGGGGCACCGGCCCCGACCGCGCTCCGCCACGGCACCTTCCGGCCCACCCACACCGCCGAGGTGGTCGACCCATGAGCAGACTCGCCGCCCACGGCCTCGTCCGCGAGTTCCGCCTCCCCGGCCGGAGCCGCCGACATCCCCTGCGGGCCGTCTCCGACGTCTCCCTCGAACTCGACGCCGGCGAAACCGTCGCCCTCGTCGGCGAGAGCGGCAGCGGCAAGTCCACCGTCGCCCGCATCCTCGCCCGCCTCGACACCCCCGACGCCGGGACGATCCTGCTCGACGGCCAGCCCGCCACCCCAGGACGGCGGGGCCTGCGCCACCACCACCGCCAGGTGCAGATCGTCTTCCAGGACCCCTTCGCCTCCCTCAACCCGTTCCACACCGTCGACCACCACCTCCGCCGCCCCCTGCGGCTCCACCACCCCGCCCTCGGCCGCGCCGAGGAGGACGAGCGGATCCACCACCTCCTCGACCGCGTCAACCTCGTGCCCGCCGGCCGTGTCGCCGCCGCCCACCCCCACGAACTGTCCGGCGGCCAACGGCAGCGCGTCGCGATCGCCCGCGCCCTCGCCTGCCGACCCGGTGTGCTGCTCGCCGACGAACCCGTGTCCATGCTGGACGTCTCCATCCGGTTGGAGGTCCTGCGCCTCCTCGACCGGCTGCGCGCCGAGGACGACCTCGCCGTCCTCTACATCACCCATGACCTGGCCACGGCCCGGCACTTCGCCCACCGCATCCTCGTCATGTACCGGGGGGAACTCGTGGAGAGCGGCCCCAGCGACGCCGTGATCCTCGACCCGCGCCACCCCTACACGCGGCTGCTCGCCGCCGCGGCCCCCGACCCGCGCCGCCGGGGCACCAGCGCCCTCACCGGCCCTGACCTGCCCGTGACCCGCGTCGAGGTGCCCGGCGCCACCGACGCCGGTGGCTGCCCCTTCCTCGACCGCTGCCCCCAGGCGATGCCCCGCTGCCGGCTGCGCCCCCCGCTGGTCCCCCTCGGCGGTGGTCGCACCGCCCGCTGCTGGCTGCACGCCGGCGACACCGACCCGGCCGGTTCGCCGCCCGGCCCGGCGACCACCCGGCCACCAGCGCCCCCCACCGCGCGACCCGATCCCTGACACCAGGTCACCCGGCCGCCGCCGGGCGGCCCCCACCCCCGGCACGACGAGGACGAAGGAGACGCCCATGCGGATGGAGCTGCACGACGGCTGGACGGTGCGCGCCGTCCGGGGACCAGCCCCGGACGCCCTGGCCGACCGCGAGGTACCCGCCACGGTGCCCGGCTGCGTGCACACCGACCTGCTGGCGCTCGACCTCATCCCCGACCCCTACCAGGACCGCAACGAGGCGGAACTCCACTGGATCGGCCGCACCGACTGGCGCTACCGCACCACCTTCGACTGGGAACCCGGTGACGGCACCGAACGCGTCGACCTCGCCTGCGCCGGCCTCGACACCATCGCCCGCCTCGAACTCAACGGGCATGTCATCGCCGGCACCGCCAACATGCACCGCGCCTACCGGTTCGACGTCACCGACCAGCTCCGCGCCGGACCCAACGAACTCACCGTCACCTTCACCTCCGCCCTCGACCACGCCGACCGGGTCCGCGAGCTCCTCGGGCAGCGCCCGCACACCAATCACCACCCCTACAACCAGATCCGCAAGATGGCCTGCAACTTCGGGTGGGACTGGGGGCCGGACCTGGTCACCGCCGGCATCTGGCGCCCCCTGGCCCTCGAACGGTGGCACGGCGCGCGCCTCACCTCGGTGCGCCCGCTGGCCACCGTCGACGCTGACGGCGACGGGGTCGTCCACGTCCACGTCGACGTCGACCGCGCCCCGGGCCACGACGACGAGCTGCCCGTCACCGTCCACGTCGGCGTGGTCGCCGCCGCCGGCGTCGTCCCCGCCGGCGCGACCACCACCACGATCGAGGCCCGCGTCGACCAGCCCCGGCGGTGGTGGCCCCACGGCTACGGCGACCAACACCGCTACCCGGTCGACGTCGCCCTCACCGTCGAGGACCAACCCACCCCGGACAACGGCGATCTGACCACCTGGGCCGGCGAGGTCGGGTTCCGCGGCGTCCGCCTCGACACCGAACCCGACGAACACGGCACGCCCTTCACCTTCGTCGTCAACGACGTCCCCGTCTTCGCCCGAGGCGTCAACTGGATCCCCGACGACTGCTTCCCGCACCGTGTCGACGCCGCCCGCTACCGGCAGCGGCTCGCCCAGGCCCGCGACGCCGGGGTCAACCTGGTCCGCGTGTGGGGCGGCGGGATCTACGAGTCCGACGACTTCTACGACGCCTGCGACGAACTGGGCATCCTCACCTGGCAGGACTTCCTCTTCGCCTGCGCCGCCTACCCCGAGGAGGAGCCGCTGCGGTCCGAGGTCGAGGCGGAGGCCCGCGACGCCATCACCCGCCTGGCGCCCCACCCCAGCCTCGTGCTGTGGAACGGCAACAACGAGAACATCTGGGGCCACCACGACTGGGGGTGGCGGGACCAGCTCGGCGACCGCACGTGGGGAGCCGGCTACTACCACCGGCTCCTGCCCGACCTCCTCGCCGAACTCGACCCCACCCGGCCCTACTCCGCCGGCAGCCCCTGGTCGTTCTCCCACGACATCCACCCCAACGACCCGGCCCACGGCGCCACCCACATCTGGGACGTGTGGAACCAGCGGGACTACACCGCCTACCGCGACCACGTGCCCCGCTTCGTCGCCGAGTTCGGCTTCCAGGGGCCACCCGCGTACGCGACCCTGCGGGCCAGCCTCAGCGACGACCCCCTCCGGCCGGACAGCCCGGGCATGCTCGCCCACCAGAAGGCCGAGGACGGCAACGGCAAACTCGCCAGGGGGCTCGCCGAGCACTTCCCCGAACCCCAGGACTTCGACGACTGGTTCTGGGCGACCCAGCTCAACCAGGCCAGGGCCCTGCGGTTCGGGGTCGAGCACTTCCGCTCCCACGCGCCCCGCTGCGCCGGGACCGTGTGGTGGCAGCTCAACGACTGCTGGCCCGTCACCTCCTGGTCGGTGGTCGACGGCCAGGGCCGCCGCAAACCCGCCTGGTACGCGCTGCGCGCCGCCTACCAGGACCGGCTCGTCACCGTCCGCCCCCGCCCCGGTGGGCTCGCCGCCGTGCTGTGCAACGAGACCGACGAACCCTGGACGACCCGGCTCGTCGTCGCCAGGACCGCGTTCGCCGGTGCCGTCCTCGGCGAGGTCCGCCACCAGCTGACCGTGCCCCCCAGGGCCGTGCACGAGGAACCGCTGCCCGACACGATCACCACCGCCACCGACCCGGCCGCCGAACTGCTCGTCGCCACCGCCGGTGACGTGCGCGCGACGTGGTTCCACCTGCCCGACCTGGAACTGGCCCTGCCCGTCCCCGAACTCACCACCGCCGTGGAGGCCCTGGAGGACGGCTACCGGGTCGAGGTCACCGCCGGGACCCTCGTCCGGGACCTCGCCCTGCTCGCCGACCGGGTCGCCCCGGACGCGGAGGTGGACGACATGCTCGGCACGCTCCTGCCTGGGGAGAGCACCAGCATCGTGGTGCGCACCGCCCTGCCCGTGGACCCCGAGGACCTGGTGGCGCCGCTGGTGCTGCGCTCGGCCAACCAACTGCTGCGCTGAGCGGCGGACTGGTCACCGGGGCCGTGAAGCCGGCGGGTCGAGGCCCGCCGGCCCGCTCCCCTCGGTGGGCCCGCTCCCGGGCCCCGGGAGTCGGAGAGCTCGGCCCCCTCCGGCTCCGGAGTCCTGATCTCGGGCTGCCGGGTTCCGCGGTTCGGTGTCCTCGGGGCACGGGCCGCCTGGGGAGCTCGGGGCGGGGCTGCCGGGTCCGTCGCCTCCTGCGTGCGGGACGGTCACGGCCCCTCGACGGTGCGCGTGCCGGTGCGCGGCGGCCGCCGCCACGCCGTCCACCGGCGCACTCCGCCGGCCCGGGAGCGAGGGGGTGTCCCTACGGGTTTTCGGCAAACGGCTGACACGGCGGAGGCCTGCGCGGATGCCGTCGTGGGCACCACTACCCGGCATGGCGCACAGGACTCGCGACGCCAGCTCACCGAGGAGATCGTCGCGGCGGGAGGAGGCCTCCCGTCGCCTCCACGCGGGAGAACCTGGCACCATGTCGCGGTGAGCACCGGAAACGGCAGTGCCGACCCCCAGACGACGACGGCCCGCGCGGTCGCGGCGGCCACGGAGGCCGCCCGCGAACTGGGTGTCGAGGTGACCGAACCCCGCGTGCTCTACGAGGCGTTCTCCGTGGTGGTGCACCTGGCGCCCGCACCGCTGGTCGCCCGGGTGCCGACCGTGCTGCCCGCGGTGCCGAGCTGGAACCTGGACCTGCTGACCGCCCGCCAGCGCAACGAACTGGACGTGACGGCGTGGCTGGCGGAGCAGGGCGTGCCCGTGGCGGGGCCCTCCTCTCTCGTGCCGAGGGAGCCGGTGCGCCGGGACGGGTTCTCGATCACCTACTGGCGCTACCTCACGCCCCTCCCCGACCTCGAACCGGACTACGCGCCGAAACCGGAGGCCGTCGCGGAGCTGCACGCGCACCTGCGCGGGTATCCGGGTGACCTGCCCTTCCTCACGACCTTCACCGAGTTCGTCCCCGAGGCGCTGCGGGTGCTGGAGTCCAGGCCGGACCTGCTGCGCCCCGAGGACGTCGACCGGGCTCGCCGGGAATGGGCCGTCCTGGCCCCGGTGGTGGGGTCGCGGGAGAGGTTCGAGGCGGAGTTCCCCGGGGTCGACCTCCAGCCGGTGCACGGCGACGCGCCCTCGTACAACCTGATCCGCGCGGAGGAGGGCACCGTCTACGCGGACTTCGAGCTGGTCTCGATCGGTCCCCGGGAGCGGGACATGGCCTTGACCGGTGAGGAGGCGGTGGCGGCCTACGACGTGGCCGCGGCCCGCCACGGGCTGCGCCCCCTGGACCGGCGGGTGCTGGCCGTGGTGGAGAACCTGGGCATGTTGGAGGCGGTGTCCTCGCTGGCGCTGGTGGACCAGCTGCCGTTGTTGGCCGAGGCGTTGCCGCCGATGGTGGAGCAGTGGCGGTCCTCGGAGTTCGCCGGCGGCCTCGGGCGGCACTCCGACTGATCCGACGTCTCCCCGTCCCCGTCTCCGGACGGGGACGGGCGGCTCGCCGCCTCGGCTCGGTGGCCCGGTGGGATGACCGCGCTCACCGGCCACCAGCCTCGACGCCACCAGCTCGACAGCCACCAGCCGACCGGCTCGGACGTCGGGCGAAGCGGGCGAACGCGAGACGGCCGAGCAGGGCGGCGGGCGGTCCGCCCCACACGCGGCCGGGGACCCGCGCGGCTCGGGTACGGACGCCATCGGGGGTGCGAGCGACTCGATGGGAGGTGGGCGGGGGTCGCCCCCGGAGGTGCGGTCGGGGCGGGTCCCCGGTCAAGGAGTGAGAGTTCGTGCCGACAGTCGGAGGAAGTTACTCCTCAGAGGAGTGGTTGACCCTCGTTGAGGTGGGATCATGTCGGGATCGCCGACGCACGGTCGAGAATGAATCCTTCGTGTCGCCCTCACCGGGCTCGGCATCTCCCACGTCCCCCTACCAGGAACGAGGACGTTCCCCGATGACGACACCTGGACCACTCTCCCGACTCCGGAGCGGTGCCGCCGCGCTGGCCGTGCTCGCCGCGACGGGTGTCGCCCTGACACCGGCCACCGCCGCCGCCCAGGCCCTTCCGCCCTACAGCTCGCCCGACGCCGCGCCCGTGGCCCGCGCCGCCGAACCGACCGCCTCCCCGCTGCTGGTCTGGCCGGCGCCGCTCGCGCTGGCGCTGTCGGCCGACGGCCGCGCGGAGACGGACCGGGCGGTGGGAGCCCTCCTCCCCCGCGCCGACCAGGACGCCGACCCCGCCAAGCCGGGGCTGCTGGTCGCCCTCGCGCCGGGGCTGCCCACGCTGTTCCTGACCCCCGGGTCCGACTGACCCCCGCGTCGCGCACGGGCGGCACCCAGCGAACACTCGCCGCTGCCGGTGGAGTCCCTGGTCGCGGCCTGCCACGTGAGCCCGCTCCCCGAGCGGCGTGAGCGCTTCCCCACCCGTCCGTCGCGGACCCCCGTGGTGCTCTCCGGTCCTGGCACGGGTCCAGGACGACGCGGCGCTCGGAGACCGCCGCCGGTCCGTGCCCGTTCCCACCCGTGGCGCGCGCCTGGCGGCACCGAGGCGTCGCGGCCGATGGGTCCCGCGTTACTCGCCGGGTGGGACGTGACGGGAGACCAACGCGTGCGGGACACGCCGGTGCTGGGCAGCGCGTGCGGCGAGTCCGGTCCACCACCCGCGGGGAACGTGTTCTCCGCCCGGCGGGGTGGCACGGCGTGCGCGGCCGCACGGCGGAGCGCGCCCTGGCTCGCGCCGGCACCCACCGCGTCCGCCAGCCCCTCGGCGAGCGACCTCAACACCGAACCCGGGCACCGGCGACCTCCCCGGAGCGCGGCCGGGCGTACGCCCACGTTCGCGCGCGGTCCGGTCGCTGACGGCGACGAGGTCCGGTCAGGCGGCGAGGAGCCGCTCGGCGAGCGCGGTGTGGGTGACCAGCGTGCTGATGAACCGTCCGCGCAGGGCGGCCCGCAGCGCCTCGGCCTTCTCCGCGCCGTAGGCGAGCGCGATGACCTCGGGGGTGGCGCGCAGCTGTTCGACGCTGACGCCGATCGTGCGCCGTTCCAGTCCGTCCGTGACCACCCGTCCCTCGCCGTCGAGCAGGTTGCCGCAGAGTTCGGCGCGGACGCCGAGTTCGGCGAGCCTCCGCTGTTCGTCCTCGCCGAGGACGTCGTGCACGGTGGATTCGCCGGGGCCCCAGCCGCCCACGGCGATGACGGCGGTGTCGAGCTGGTCGTAGTAGCTGAGGGCCTTGGCGACGCTGGGGTCGCCGCACAGCGCGGCCGCGGTGGCCTCGTCGGCGACCACGAGGGGCGCGTAGTAGATGACGGCGGTGCCGCCGCCGGCCTGGGCGGCGCTGCGGGTCAGTTCGAGGCTGTTGTCGGAGACGCCGGGTTGGGGGATGGCCCCGCAGAGCTGCACGACGGTGCAGTGCGGCAGTGATCGCAGTTCCCTGCTCATCCGCTGGAGGGAGCGGCCCCAGGCCACGCCGAGCACGGCGTTGTCGGCGACGAGTTCGGTGAGCACGGTGGCGGCGAGGCGGCCGACCTGGTCGCGCAGGTCGATCGGGTCCTCGTCGTGGGTGTCGGCGACGACGACGTTGCGCAGGCCGAAGTGGACGCGCAGCCGTTGGGAGAGTTCGGTGTCGATGTCGGCGGTGCGGCCGATCTCGATGCGGACGAGACCGGTGGCCCTGGCCCGGTCGAGGAGCCTGGCGACCTTGAACCTGCTGAGCCCGAACTCGGCCGCGATCTGCACCTTCGAGAGCCCGTCCAGGTAGAAGCGGCGGGCGATCGCCGCGGCCAACACCAGTTCGGCGGGGCCCCACTCGGTCGATGGCACAGCAGGTTCGGACATCCGACGAATCCTACTCACGGTCTCCGTTTCCCATCGCCGACGGCGGAACAGTTGACACCGCACCGATGCCGGTATTCACTCTACGCCACAGATGTGCACGAATGTGCTCATATGAGCATCAAAGGTGAGGTCATGCGAGCAGCGGTGATTGACGTACCCGGAACCGTCCGTGTGGGGGAGGTGCCGGATCCGACACCGACTCCCGACCAGATCGTCGTGAAGGTCGAAGCCTGCGGGATCTGCGGCACCGACCTGCACATCGCGGACGGTGAGTTCCCGCCCTCGCCCTACCCGCTGGTCCCCGGCCACGAGTTCGCCGGCGAGGTCGTCGAGGTCGGTTCCGGCGTGGCCACCGGGATCGCGGTCGGCGACCGGGTCGCCGTCGACCCGTCCCTGTTCTGCGGCTACTGCACCCCCTGCCGGGCCGGGCACGGCAACCTCTGCGCCAACTGGGGCGCCACCGGTGACACGGTCAACGGCGCCTTCGCCGAGTTCGTGGCCGTGCCGGCCGACACCGCGTACACGCTGGCCGAGACGACCAGCTACGCCGACGGCGCGCTCGTCGAACCGCTGTCCTGCGCGGTGCACGGCGTGCGCACCCTGGGCGTCGAGGTCGGGGAGCGCATCCTCGTGGTCGGCACCGGCACGATGGGCCTGCTGATCATCCAGCTGCTCACCCGCGCCGGCGCGCGGGTGTACGCGGTGGACCGCAACGCCGCCCGCCTGCCGATGGCCGAGCGGCACGGAGCCGTGGCCACGGCCACCAGCATCGAGGAGCTGGACACCGCTCCCTTCGACGCCGCCGTGGACGTGACGGGCGCGCCGCCGGCCATCGAGGGCGCCTTCGACGCGCTCCGCCGGGGCGGCCGGCTCCAGATCTTCGGCGTGGCGGCGGACACCGCCCGGATCAGCCTCTCCCCGTTCCGCATCTACAACGACGAGATCCGCATCGTCGGTTCGATGGCGGTGCTGCACAGCTTCGGCGCCGCGCTGAACCTGATCGAGTCCGGTCTGATCGACACCACCGGGCTGGTCAGCCACACCCTGCCGCTGTCGTCCTTCCCGTCGGCGCTGGAGATGGTGCGCGCCGGGACCGGCCTGAAGGTGCAGGTCTCCCCCACGCTGCTCGACCAGGACCAGACCACCGGTTCCTGACCCCGCCCCGCCCCTCGATCCGCTACCACGTCCTTCCGGGAGGACACCGATGTCCATCTCCGAACGCCGTTCGCCGGGCCGCCGAGGCCCGGCGCGCGTCGTCGCGGCCTTACTCACGGTCCCGGTGCTGCTGGGAGCCTGCGCTGGCGCCGGCGACCTCGGCAGTTCCGGCGACCGAACCCGCCTGACGGTCGCGATCGTGGCGAACCCGCAGATGGAGGACGCGATGACGTTGTCCTCCCAGTTCCGGGCCGCCAACCCTGACATCGACCCGGTGTTCGTCAGCCTGCCCGAGAACGAGGCGCGCGCCAAGATCACGGCGTCCGTCGCGACCGGCGGCAGCGAGTACGACATCGTGATGATCAGCAACTACGAGACGCAGATGTGGGCGGAGAACGGCTGGTTGGTGAACCTCCAGCCCTACATCGACGACAACCCCGAGTACGACGACGCGGACTTCATCCCCACGATCCGCGAGTCGCTGTCCTACGAGGGCGACATGTACTCGGTGCCCTTCTACGGCGAGTCGTCGTTCCTGGTGTACCGGGAGGACCTCTTCGAGGAGGCCGGGCTGGAGATGCCCGAGCAGCCGACGTGGGAGGAGATCGCCGAGTTCGCCAGCGTGCTGGACGACCCGGCCAACGGCCGGTCGGGCATCTGCCTGCGCGGGCTGGCCGGCTGGGGCGAGAACCTCGCCCCGCTCGGCACGGTCATCCACACCTTCGGCGGCCGGTGGTTCGACGAGGAGTGGAACGCGGCCCTGGACTCCCCGGAGACCGCCGCCGCCGTCCAGTTCTACGTCGACCTGGTGCGCGAGCACGGCCAGCCCGGCGCGGCCACCAGCGGCTACACCGACTGCCTGACCCGGTACAGCCAGGGCCAGACGGCCATGTGGTACGACGCGACCGCCATGGTCAGCGCCGTGGAGGACCCCTCGGAGAGCCTGGTCGCCGGGCAGAGCGGCTACGCGCCGGCCCCGGTCCAGGAGACCGACGGCGCGGGCTGGCTGTACTCCTGGTCGCTGAGCATCCCGGAGACCTCGGAGCACAAGGACGAGGCGTGGCGGTTCATCCAGTGGGTGACCGACAAGGACTACCAGCGGCTGGTCGGTGAGGAGCTGGGCTGGTCCCGGGTCCCGCCGGGCGCGCGGCTGTCCACCTACGAGATCCCCGAGTACTCGGAGGTCGCCGGCGCGTTCGCCGAACCGACCCTGGAGGCCCTGGCCAGCGGCGACGAGAGCAACCCGACGACGCTGCCCATCCCCTACGAGGGGATCCAGTTCGTCCGGATCCCGGAGTTCCAGGACCTGGGGACCCGCGTGGGTCAGCAGATCTCCGCCGCCGTCGCCGGTTCGGTGACGGTCGAGGAGGCCCTGGAGCAGTCCCAGCGGTACGCCGAGACCGTCGGCCAGACCTATCAGGGATGAGGTGTCGCTGGTGAGCACGGTGCAGACGGCGGAGAGACCAACTCCCGCCCCCGCGAGCATGACCCCGGAGATGAAGAAGGCCGTCCGGCGGACCGGGTGGGTGCGGCGCGCCCCCCTGATGCCGGCGCTGATCTTCGCGATCCTGGTGACGCAGCTCCCGTTCCTGCTGACGATCTTCTACTCGTTGCAGTCCTGGAACCTGGTGCGCCCGGGTTCCTCGGAGTTCGTCGGCCTGGCCAACTACGTCAACGTCTTCGCTGACAGCACCTTCCGGGGTGCGGCGCTGCGGACGATCCTCATCACCGGCGGCTGCGTACTGATCGCGATGCTGTTCGGTGTGCTGCTGGCGATCCTGCTCGACCGGCCCTTCCGGGGTCGGGGTGTGGTGCGGACCCTGCTGATCACCCCGTTCCTGGTGATGCCGGTCGCCGGGGCGCTGCTGTGGAAGACGACGATCTTCGACCCGCTGTTCGGGCTGCTGAACTTCGTCCTCAGCCCGTTCGGCGTGGACAGCGTGGCCTGGGTGTCGCAGTACCCGATGGCCGCGGTGATCACGGCCCTGGTGTGGCAGTGGACGCCGTTCATGATGCTGCTGGTCCTCGCCGGGCTCCAGAGCCAGGGCAAGGACGTGCTGGAGGCGTCGGCCACGGACGGTGCGAACCGCTGGCAGACCTTCCGCTGGGTGACGTTGCCGCACCTGCGGCGCTACATCGAGCTGGGTCTGCTCCTCGGTTCTATCTACGTGGTCAACACCTTCGACACCATCTACATGATGACCCAGGGCGGGCCGGGGACGTCCACGACGAACCTGCCCTTCTACCTCTACCAGCGGGCCTTCCTGGGCTTCGACGTCGGCCAGGCGGCGGCGCTGGGTGTCGTCACCGTGATCGGCACGATCATCGTCGCGACGGTGGCCATGCGGCTGATCTTCCGCAGCTTCTCCCGGGAGGACTCGTGAACGCATCGACCGAGTTGACGAGCGGACCGCGCCCGGCGGAGTCGAGGTCGGGCGCGCCGGCGGGCCGGCGCAAGCAGACCGGCTCGCAGCGGGCGGGTGGCATCGCGCTGACCACGCTCACCTGGGTGCTGGGGCTGGCGTTCTTCTTCCCGGTGCTGTGGATGGCGTTGACCGGGTTCAAGTCGGAGGCGGAGGCCTACAGCGACCCGCCGACGCTGTTCTTCGTCCCGACGTTGGAGCAGTACCGCAGCGTGTTCGACCGGGGGGTGCTGCCCTACCTGCTGAACTCGGTGTGGGCCACGCTGATCTCGGCGATCCTGGTGATCGTGCTGGCCACCCCGGCGGCGTACGCGCTGTCGATCAAGCCGGTCAAGCGCACCCAGGACGTGCTGTTCTTCTTCATCTCCACCAAGATGCTGCCGGTGGCGGCGGTCATCGTGCCGCTGTACGTCGCGGCGCAGCAGCTGTCGCTGGCGGACAACATCTGGACGCTGGTGATCCTCTACACGGCGATGAACCTGCCGATCGCGGTGTGGATGATGCGGTCCTTCTTCATGGAGGTGCCGAAGGAGATGTTGGAGGCGGCCCGGGTCGACGGGGCGACACTCCCGCAGATGTTGCGCCAGGTCCTGATGCCGGTGGTGCTGCCGGGGGTGGCCGCGACGGCACTCATCTGCCTCATCTTCTCCTGGAACGAGTTCTTCTTCGCCGTGAACCTGACGGCGGCCCGCGCCGCCACCGTGCCGGTGTTCCTGGTGGGCTTCATCACCAGTGAGGGCCTGTACTGGGCGCAGCTGTCGGCGGCGGCCACCCTGGCCTCGCTCCCGGTCATCCTCGCCGGGTGGGCCGCGCAGAAGCAGCTGGTGCGCGGTCTGTCGATGGGTGCGGTGAAGTGATCGGCCGTCACCGCGCGGTTCCCGCCGCGCGGTGACCTCGGACCCACTGAGCCCGTGCCGGCGTGCTCAGTGGTCCGACGCCCCCACCGGGATTCCCTGGTGGGTGCGGCGTCGGAGGAACGCCCCGGCGTGGCCGCCTCGCGCGGATCACGCCGGGGCGTTCGCACGTTCCGGGGTCCTGCCGAGGACGGCCCCGGGGTGGCGGTGCTCCCCCGACCACCGTCGAGGCCCGCCGGGTCACCCTTGTCCCGCCGGGATGACGGGGCGCGGTCCGCTCCTGGCCCGGGGAGGGGCGGTCCGCACCGGGACGGGCGGTGTCCGGGCTCCGGGTACGGCGCTGGCCGTCGCCAGCTCCCGGTTTCGGCGGGCGCACCCGACCACCCGGGTGGACGCGGCCGCGCCCTGGCCCGGGCGTGGCGGGCGGTGACCCTCAGCCCGCCGACGGGTCCGAGGAGGTCGTGCCGGAGGAGCGTGAACCCTCCCCGTCGGCCGGTCCCCGCCGGGACGGGGAAGCCCGTCCCGCGCCACGGCCCCGCGCGTGGGTGATCCAGCACTGGACGGCGATCACCACGCCGAGCAGGGCACCGAGCACGGCCGGCCAGTGCGTCCCGCCGCCCTCGGGGCGGTCCACGACGGCGCTCACCGCGAAGATGACCGCGCTGGCGGCGGCCGCGACGCCGGCCACGGCGAGGACGCGCTGGATCCAGGCTGGCGGGTGGGGTGCGGCCACGTGCTCACTCCAGGTGGTGTCGTCCTCGGGCCCAGGGCCTGGTGACGCCGGGCCGGCGGCCTTCGGTGCCTCGCGCGTGGACCTCGTCTCGGGAGACCGACGGGGGCGGTGATCACGATACGCCGCCGGTGGCACCGCCCGTCCCGGGCGCGTCCGGCGGCGGGCGACGGTGGCTCGGCTGGGACGGCCCTGGGGCGGCGACATCGCCGGGCGGGGAATCCTCGGGGGAATCCGGGCCGGTCCGGTGCCCGGGGCGAGCGCGGTCACCCGGCCGGCGGCCCGAGCTCCTCCGCTCCCGAACGGCGGCGTTCCACCGCACCCAGTGGGCCACCGCCGACACGGCGAAGAGCGATCCGGTGGCGACGAACCACCCGTTGATCTCGCCGTTCTCCCGGTGGTGCAGGACAACGGCGACGGTGAACAGCAGGGCGGTGACGGTGTTGAGGACGGCGTTGATGACCAGGAGCCGGGGGCTCCACGGGGTACGACGACGTGGGGGCACTCCTCACCTCCCCGCCTCGCCGGCGTTCCGCCGGATCACCTCTTCCCGGCCGCGCATCCGCTCGTCGTCGCGGCGCATCTTCCGCCAGGCTCGTGAGCGCACCCAGGTGGTGCAGCCGAACGCCGCTGCCAGGGCGATCAGCCACGGCGCCGGCAGCTCCAGCAGTTCCCGGAGCCTGCCACCGTCGTGGACGGCGACCAGGGCGCCGATCAGCGCGAAGGCCACCACCAACCCCACGCCGGCCAGGACCCCGGCGCGGCGCGAGCGGAGGCGGGGCGGTGGGACATCGGTCTCGGACATGCGACACACTCCCCTCCGTGGGTTCGGCCAGTCACGGGCCGGGCGCGGCGGTCGCCGCCGATCTCCCGGAGCGCCCGGTGCGCCCCGAGCCCGTGGTGGTGGTCTCCCGAGGGGCGCGGCGCGGCCGTCGAACCCGGCACGCGCCACACCCGGAGCGGTTCAGCGGTCGACGTCGACGATGATCCGGTTGCCGAGCACCCGGAGCTCGTACTCGTTCTCGCCGTCGGTGCCGACGACGAACTCGAAGGTGCCGTTGGGATCGGCGAACAGGGTGGCGCTGGCGACCGTGGCGAGACCGCCGGCCGGCATGTCGAAGTTGGTGGGGTTCGCGCTCTCCAGGATGAGGGGGCGGTCGGCGATGCCGATGACCCGGATGAAGTCGGTGCCGGCCGGCGGGGCGTGGAGCCGGTCGTCGTCCGCGTTGGGCGGGTTCACGTTGGACACGGCCCGCACGTTCGTCAGGGTGACGCCGCCGTGGAACTCGGCCACCACCCGGTCGAAGTCGGGGTGGGCCCCCGCGCGGAACTCCACGCTCCCGGTCTCCACCGCCGTTCCCCTGCCGTCCGAGGCGGCCGGGGCCACCCCGTGGGGACCGCTCGCCGGGACGGCGTCCACCCCGCCCGGCGCCGGGGCGCCGCCGGCCTGGTCGGGTTCCGCCGTCGCGCAGGCGGTCGTCGCCGCGGCCAGGGCGAGGCCGCTGATCAGGGCACCCAGTCGTCTTCGCACAACACACCACCGTTCGTCGTCGTTGATCTTCGTCGTGTGTTCCAGGTACCCCGGCTGGTCGCGGTGTACACCCGGCCGCCGGGGGTTCGTGGTGGGGGCGGGGGCGGGGGACGTTGCCCGGCGCCTGCCGTGCTCCCCGTGGGGGTTCCGAGGCCCCCGCTACTGGTGGCCTCAGTCCTCGGCCCGGTAGCCGAGCCCGCCGTCCGCGTCGGACAACCGGAGCTGGTCGCCGCTGGTCTCGAACTCGACCTCGCCGCCGAGGGTGCTCAGCACGCGGTCGTCCTGGCGCTGGGCGAACTCGTCGTCGCAGGTCGCCTCCTCCGGCTCCAGGTCGACCACCTCCACTCGCCAGTCCGCCTCGCGCCAGGTGCCGGTGAACGCCCGGCAGCCGGTGGAGCCGGTGAGGGTGCCGTCGGCGGCGAAGCGGAGCGTGGCCGGGTCGCTGTGGGTGGAGGAGGCCGTCTCGCCGGTGATGACGGAGCCGAGGAGCCAGTCGGTGCCCACCAGCTCGGCGTCGGGGACCTCCGGCACGACCTCGAAGCGCAGTTCGACCTGCGATCCGGTCAGCACCAACGCGTCCCCGTCGCGGTGGGCTCCGCCGACCGCGGACAGGGCGGCGAGGTAGGTCATCTCCAGGTCCATCGTCGGCCCGTCGCAGCCCCGGGCCGTCACGCCGTCGAGGTTGATCCGGACACCGTCGTCGGCCGCGTCGACGGCCCCCGTGTAGAGGTTGCAGGCGGCGGTCCCGCGCACCTCGCCGTCGACCACGGAGAGGCTGACCGGGTCGGCGTCGTCGAGGTCGAACGGTCCCTCGGCCCCGGTGCCCGCGACCAGTGCCCACTCCCCCTCGAGCGCCGAGGACGCGCCAGGTTCGTGGCCACAACCGACCGCTCCGGCCAGGACCACGGCGAGGAGGGCGGGGACAGTGCGGCGTCGAACCATGATGACCTTTCCTTCGGGCGGCTGTGCCCCGAGGACGGGGGACGCCTCGGCGTGGGTTGCACGTCGGGAACGACGGGAACGGCACACCGCCCGACCCCGGTGGTTGGTGACCGGGACACGACGGAGGTCGGGTGTGCGATTCCGGGTGGGGGTCAGGGCTTCGAACACCTCGGGTGGCGGGCCGTGCCGCCGCCAGGGTCGACGGAGCGATCACAACGCCATCCACCTCGCCCGCGCTCCCGGCGAACCGTCCCGTGCTCTGGGCCGGGGAGATCGGCCGGTCTCGCGGGTGGCGGGCGGCTCGGGGCGTCAGTGCTCGGTCCGGTAGACGAGCCCGCCGTCCGCACCGGACAGCCGGAGCCGGTCGCCGTCGATCTCGACCTCGACACCGCCGTCGAGGATGCTCCACACGCGGTCGTCCTGGCGTCGGGTGGCGTCGTGGTCGCAGCGCGGCTCCTCGGGCTCCAGCTCCGCCAGTTCCAGGTCCGCCACCTCCACTCGACCGGCCTCCTCACGCCAGGTGCCGGTGAACCACCGGCAGCCGGTGGAGCCGGTGAGGGTGCCGTCGCCGGCGAACGAGAGCGTGACCGCCGGGTCACCTCGGGTGGAGGAGGCCGACTCGCTGGCGGAGGAGCCAGTTCCGCCGGTGACGACGGTGTCCAGGACCCAGTCGGTGCCCACCAGCGGGGCGTCGGCGAGCTCCGGGACGGGCTCGAACCGCAGCTCGACGTCCGTCCCGGTCAGCACCAACGCGTCCCCGTCGTGGCGGGCCCGCCCGACCGCGGACAGGGCGGCGAGGTAGGTCTTCTCCAGGTCCATCACCGGCTGTTCGCAGCCCATCTCCGTCCACTCGGGGGAGGGGAAACTGATGCCGTCGCCCACCGCGTGGAAGGGCCCGCCGTAGAGGTTGCAGGCCGCCTTCCCCGTCGCCTCCCCGTCGGTGACGGTGAGGGTGACCGGGTAGTGGTCGAGCACGTCCACCGGCCCGTCGGCGGTGCTCCCCCCGACCAGCTGCCACTCCCCCTCCAGGGCGGCGAGCCCCGTCCTCGGGGCAGCGACGTCGATCGCTGGGGAATCCGCGCCGGTCGCGGCGGGGCCGGGGTCCTGGCCGCACCCGGCCATCGCGGACAGAACCGCGGCGAGGAGGACGGGGAACACGAAGCGTCGAGTCATCATGACCATCCCTGGAAGCGGTTGTGCTCCGAGGACGGGGCCCCGGACGGCGCGGGTTGCACGTCGGGGCAGCGGGGAGGGCACACCATCCGTGGCCGGGTGGGCGGGTGGGCGGGTGGCCGGGACATGGCGGGTGCTCGGTTCGGCCGGGGCGTGGGGCGGCCCCTCGTCAGGCGCGGGAACCGCCCCCGTGATCGCTGTCCACGAGGGACGCGCGCCTTCCCACGCGCCCTGTGGGGTGCGGTCCACGGCCGGGACTGCGGGACTTCCGACGGCGGGGCACCGGAGCGGCGGGTGGCCGCATGCCGCGTGCCTTCCGGAGTGCCGTTGGGCGGGCTCGCGAGGAGTGGGACGAGGCTGGCGGTGGGGGCGCCGGGTTCGAGCCAGGCCAGGGTGGTCACGCGGGCAGAGGCAGCCACGTCCGCCCGTCCACTCGACGGCACCTCCCTTCATGGATGCACGTTGGATACCTTCCTGTTGGTCACGTCCGTCCGCGCGGCCCGGCCGCGCCGCCTGTGAGGAGCCGCCCATGAGCCAGACCACCGCCAGCGCCCTGCGCCACCGGGTGACGCACGGTCCGCTGCTCGCGGTCCCCGGCGCGGCCAACGCGCTGGCCGCCCGCGTCATCGAGGACCGGGGGTTCGAGGCCGTCTACGTCACCGGTGCCGGGCTGGCCAACACCTACCTCGGCGTCCCGGACATCGGGCTGGTGACCCTCACCGAACTGGTCTCCCACGTGGCGGCCATCCGGGACGCGGTCTCCGTCCCGCTCGTGGTGGACGCCGACACCGGGTTCGGCAACGCGGTGAACGTGACCAGGACGGTCCGGCTGCTCGAACGCGCCGGCGCCGACGCCATCCAGCTGGAGGACCAGGCCGCGCCCAAGCGGTGCGGGCACTTCGACGGCAAGGAACTTGTCCCGGCCCAGGAGATGGTGGGGCGGGTCCGGGCGGCGGTCGACGCCCGCCGGGACGATGACCTGCTGGTGATCGCCCGCACCGACGCCAGGGCCGTCGAGGGCTGGGACGCCGCCTTGGACCGCGCCCACCGGTACGTCGAGGCCGGGGCGGACATGATCTTCGTCGAGGCGCCGAGGACGGAGGAGGAGGTGCGGGCGCTGCCCTCCGCGCTGCCCGTGCCGCAGGTGGTCAACCTGGTGGAGGGCGGCCGCACCCCGCTCCTCCCGCTGTCGGAGTTGGGTGGTTTCCGGATCGCGCTGTTCGCCAACGTCGCCCTCCAGGCGGCGGTGCGGGGGATGTCGACGGCCCTGGACCGGCTGCGGGAGACGGGCTCCCTCGCGGAGGTGGCCGACCAGCTGGCTCCGTGGAGCGAACGGCAGCGGCTGGTCGGGAAACCCGCCTACGACGAGCTGTCCGCCCGCTACGCGACCCCGGCCGATCCGGCGGGCTGAGCATCCTCGACCGGGACGTCCGCGCCTCCCCGGTCAGGGCGACGAGGTCTCCTCGGCGGCGTCGGAGTAGTGGTCCCGCACCACCTGTTCGATGGCGGCGGCCGCGTTCCCCCGCAGCGAGGACATGCTGAAGTAGATGTCCCCGCCGACCTCGGGGTGTCGCCGGTTGAGCGTCAGGTGCTCGCTCAACTCGGCGTCGTCCCAGGCCGGCGAGCTGCCCACCTTGTAGGCGGCCTGCCCGATGTGGAGGCCGACACCGGTGCCGGCGACCAGCTCGGACCACCACGGGACGAGGACGCCGTAGTCGGCGGCGGCGTGCCCGATCTCCCAGTACACCTGCGGGGCGACGTAGTCGACCCAGCCTTCCGTCACCCAGGTGCGGCTGTCGGCGTAGACGGCGTCGTAGGACTCCAGGCCGCTGGTGCGGGAGCCCCGGTCGTCGGTGGAGGCATTGCGCCAGATCCCGAAGGGGCTGACCCCGAAGTCCACCTCGGGTTTCGCCGCCCTGACCCGCTCCCCCATCTCCCGGACCAGCCGGTTGACGTTGTCCCGCCGCCAGTCGGCGACCGAGGAGAAGTCCCCACCGTGCTCGGCGAAGGTGTCCCCGTCGGGGATCTGCTGCCCCGCCACCGGGTAGGGGTAGAAGTAGTCGTCGAAGTGGGCCCCGTCGACGTCGTAGCGTTCGACGGCGTCCATCATGGCGTCCTGCACGAACTCCCGGACCGCCGGGACGCCGGGGTCGTAGTAGAGCTGCCCGCCGTAGCTGAACACCCAGTCCGGGTTCCGCCGGGCCGGGTGGTCGGGGCTGAGCCTGTTCGGATCGGCCTGGGTGCTGACCCGGTAGGGGTTGAACCAGGCGTGGAACTCCAGGCCGCGCTGGTGCGCCTGTTCCACCAGGTACTCCAGCGGGTCGTACCCCGGGTCGCCGCCCTGGGTCCCGGTGAGCCACTGCGACCACGGCTCGTACTCGGAGGGCCAGAACGCGTCGGCGGTGGGGCGGACCTGGACGAAGACCGCGTTGAGCCGGAGCTCGACGGCCCGGTCGAGCAGGGCGTCGTACTCGGCGCGTTGTGCCTCGGGGGTCAGCCCGGTCCTGCTGGGCCAGTCGATGTTGGACACGCTGGAGATCCACACGCCACGCAACTGTTCCTCCTCGTTGGCCGTGGCCGTCGGCGGCGACTCCGCCTCGGCGCTCGGCGTCGTCGGCACGACGGAGGACCAGGCCAGCAGCAGGCCGAGGACACCGGCACCGAGAACGCGCGGCCGGCGACGGGAACGTTCCTGTCGGGTGAACACCTTCACCTCGCACTGTGCGCTCGCTGGTGGGACGGAGGTCGGTGCCCGACCTCGTCGCCCTGACGACGGTTACTTTCCCCTTCTCCGTCGACAATGGCGGAGATTGACGCGCACGCACCGGCTTCCGTCGCAGCACCACCCGTTCGGCGGTCAGCGCATCCGGCGTGAACCCCACCATCGGGGCGGGTCGCGCTTGCGCGGCGCGCCCACTTCCGGCGGGCCGTGTCCTCAGGAGGAGGCGGCAGCCGCGCACCGTCGGTCGCAGCCGAGAACGTCGGCCCTGCGGTGTGCCGACCCGCGATCCGTCCCGCGAGGCCGCCACCAACCTGGTTCCAGGCCACATTCCGTGACACCATCTCGTCGGCGACATGCGAGGCGAGAACCGTGGGGAACACTCGCGAACATCTCGACCGCACGGCTCCGCGAACAGCCAGTCCTCACTCGCGAACAACCGGTGAACCGCCGGCTGGGGGTCGCCCTGATGAGAACTGCCCACAGCGCCCCGAGTAGACCCGCGAGTGGGACGAACCTAGCCCGCTGCCGGATCGGCCGCCGACTGCCAGGCGACGTTGAGCGGGCGTTTGCCGGTGTCGAGGAACTCGACCAGAGCATCGGCGACGGTCTCGACGGCGATCTCGCAGTGCGGCGGGAACTCGTCGGTCTCGTACAGGACCGGCCGTTCGGGACCATCGCCGCGACTGTAGAGATGAACGGGCTCGGAGCCGTGGCCATCGTCACCACGGTATGAGAGGGCTCCTCGGGCTCCATGGATGCCGGCGATGACCGAGTGATCCGGCATCGTGAGATAACCGCTCGGGGCGCCGTCATCGGGAATCGCCGTGTCGACACGGGGGCGCGCGGTGTGGGTCAGGATCGCATCACTCACCACTTCCTCGGCGAGTGTCGTCACGAAGGCGGTGACGTCGTCACCGGTCGCGAGTTCAACGACCTTCTCGACTGGCGCCTGGCCGGGCTCGTGGACCCAGTACTGCGCTTGGAGTGTCACGACGTGCGCTTCCCTTCGTACCGGTACGGACGCCCGGTGGGGCCGTAGACGATGAGTGTGGCATCGGGTGGCAGAAAGTATTTCAAGAACCGGTGGCAGCTGACGTTGGTCACGGGGTCGATACCGCACGGGTCCTTGCCGATCACGATCGCACGCGTCTCGCCCGCCCTCATGGACGAAGCCTCTTTGATCTCGATGTGGCGCGCGATGTCCGGCACGAAACCGCCGCGCGCGAGACCGAGGGCGCGGGCCTTCTCCACGGCTGCGGTATAGGCGGGGGGATGAGCCATGGGCGAAGATTCAGTGCAGCCTGGGACAGCAGGTCGACCAGCCCGGAAACCTGGTGTTGCGGCAGCGCCTTCAAGGACCGACCGAGGAAACCCCGGGCATCGCGGCACTGAGTTCGCCCGAGCACGGGTGGAGCGGGAGGCGCTCTGGGCGCAACTCAGTGGCCCGGAGGACAGAGTCGCTGCACTCACACATCCTTGAGGCAGATGATGCGGGACCAGAGCGACCGGCCTCGCGTACGGGTGACGTGGACTAATCCGTTCGGGTAGCACCGTCGGTGCTGGTGGATAAGGTCTTGCCTTGATCCTGTGAACAGAGCAACACTTAAAACTGTTCATTCAACTGCACTGTTCATTTCGGACGGACAAGGCCCGCTGGGAGGCCGAACCTGACTCGGGTGTTTCTGACTCGCATGGTCCGATCGCTCGCGACGTGAGAGGAGCACTGCCCATGTTCTACGACCATTGATCCCGATCGTCGGACTGGGTCCGGGGTACGCCGGACCTGGTCTGGTTCACCTGCGATGGCTGCTGTGGGGAGAGTTGATGCCGTCCCAGCCCGCGTATGATCCGTTGAATCCGACGACGTTGGAGAATCCATATCCTATTGTCGCTGGTCTGAGGGCCACCACGCCCGTGTTCTGGCACGAGGGAATGCGGTCGTGGTGTCTGACCCGGTACGCGGACTGTGTTGCGGTGTTGCGCGACCACGAACGCTTCGCCCGTGACCTTCGCCGCGCCGGGAATACTGTGGCGGAGCCGAGCCTCAGCGTCCAGTCCCTGGACCCGCCCGAGCAGGCTGGGGTGCGGAGCCTGTTCATGAACGCGCTGCGGGCACAAGACCTTGAGGGTCTGGAACGCCGGGCGCGACAGCGACTGTCGTCGGTGTTGGGCCGGTTGGCCGATCGCGCGGAGTTCGATCTGATGTCGGAAGTTTCGGCGCCGCTGGCGGTGGCGGTGGTTTCGGACCTGCTCGGCGTCGATGAGCCGGACATTGGCTCTTTCGCTGCGGTCTCGGACGCGATCACACGGAGTATGGACGCTGGCCTCGATCAGGCAATGGTCGAGCCGGGCCGGGCAGCCCGCCGCGAGCTGAGTGCGTTGGTGGAGTCCTGGTTCCGCGCCTCCGGGCGTCCCGGACTGTTGTCGCACGTCAGGCGACACGCTGGTCAGACACCCGGAACGGATGTCGACGTGTACGTCCGCAACACCGCCCGGGTCTTGTTCCAAGGCGGCTACAGCACGATGACAGCCGCTGTCGGCAACGCCGTGCATACCCTGCTGCGTCACCCCGACGCCTTGGAACAGATGCGTGATGCGAGGGTGCTGCGCACCGGTATTGACGAACTGGTGCGCTTCGACGGCCCCGTGCAGGGCACAACCCGTGTCGCGACCTCCCTCGCGACGATCGGCGGGGTCACCGTGCGGCCGGGTGAGACCGTACTGGCGTTGTTTGCCGCCGCCAATCGCGACCCGGCGCAGTTTCCTCAGCCGGACCGACTGTTGTTGGACCGCGCACCCAATCGACATCTCGGCTATGGCTGGGGTACCCACTCGTGCATAGGAACTCTTCCGGCCCAAGCCGCATTGCGGGCGCTGGTCGCCAGCCTGGCTGACCACCCAACTCCGCTACGCGCGACTGGCACTCCACGGCGCCGACGCACCGCGACCATGCGCGTGTTCGATGTCCTGCCCGTCACCTTCCGCAGGTGACCTTGCGTCTTCCTGGACCGCTAGGTGAACGCACGAGGGATTGGAAGTTCACTTGTGAGGATCCTCATTGGCAATCACATCGATCCGTCCATCCGTGACCGCGGCGACCTGCGGGCATGGACGCAGCGCGTCGTATGGTTCGCTCGGGACGGCGACATCGTCGTGTTGTCAGCGGAGCCGGACCAGCCATTCCTCACGTACGCGACCTCCTTGACCGGGGTGAACCCCGATAGTCTGCGCATTCTGGTGCCACCTACCGCGAACCACGGTGGCCGACTGCTCGCCCCAGAAGGGCTGACGAGTGCGGCGTTCCTTCGCACCGTGCGGGACGTACTCGGCGAGACTGGCCTGGACCGGGTCGAGGAAGTCTTCGCGCTCTGGCCTTCCGCGCACGTGGCCCGCTTCGCTGCCTCATTAGGCCTCGAGGACCGGTTCCTGGGAGCTAAGTTCTTCGCCCAGGGCGGCGGAGAGTTAGGAAACAACAAGGCGACGTTTCGAGCGCTGGCGGCGGGGATCGGCGTTCCGATCCCCGCGGGCGCGGTGTGCCGCAGTCGAAGCGAAGCAGCCGCCGCGACCGCGGACTTGCTGGCTCACTCGGGTGCGGTGGTCGTCAAACAGGCTCACAACGGAGCTGGTGTGGGAAACCAGCTCGTGCTGCGCGATGTCTCGCTGGCCTCGGACCATGTCGGAGCCCGCCACCTCCACTACCTCGACAGCGACGATTCAAGAGAGGTCGAGGAGTACTGGACCCAGCGCTGGGACTGGGCCTCGGCGCAGGGCCGATTCCCCGTGGTGGTCGAGGAGTTCACGCCGCACGAGGTGTCGGTGTACTCCGAACATTACGTCGCCGACGCCGGGACTCAGCCGACCGAGATGGGCACGCTGCACTACGTCGGACGGCGGCTGAGCCACCAGGTCGTCCCGCTGCGCGGGGTCGCCCACAACATCCGCGAGCAACTGTTGCACGGGGGGACGAGGCTTGCCGAGATCTACCGGGCGCTCGGTTTCCGCGGCCATCTCAGCGCGGACGCGGTGGTGACTGCCGACGGGCGAGTGGTGTTCACGGAGGTCAACGCGCAAGTGTCGGGATCGCTGCACATCTATCAGGAGATCGCCCATCACGTCGTCAGGGTCACCTCCGACCCGGACCGGTCCGTGGTGGAGTATCACGTTCCGCCCACTTGGGCGGTCGCCGACTTCGCGACCTTCCTCGCGGCCGTCGAGGAGCTCGGCTGTGCGTACAGCCCCGAGACCCGCACCGGAGTCATTGTTTCGATGCCGGCCATTCCGCTCGTGGCAGGCCTAGCCCAGTTCGTGTTCTGCATCGCCTACGGCACCGACACCGACCGCAAGATCATGTTCGACCGGCTCGACTCGCGTTTCGCGACCGTACCCGCGAACACCTACACCGCCAGCGACCACGTCGGCGTACCGCGCACGCGCATGCCCTGAGCACCAGTTCTTTAGGGATAGGAGACCCCGGCGGGCGGTGGACCAATACCGGAGACCATCCAGACCCAAGCGATCGTCGACTCCAACCGCGGCGCGAGGAAGGACCCATTCATGCGGTTGCACAGCCACGAAGACTTCACACCACTGCGCGAGATCATCGTCGGCTCTGCCGAAAACTACCTTTCCCACGACCGGGATGTCACGTTCGACCTGTTCCACCATGAAAGCCTGACCGGGTTCCGCTCAGACTGGGCCTACCCACGCCTGACCGCCGCCGACGGCACTGTCCGGAGCTGGAGCATCAATCGCCGCTATACCGAGGAACTGCACGAGGACGTGGAGGACCTGGCCACGACGCTGGTCGCCCTCGGTGTCACCGTGCATCGGCCGCGGCCACTGCCGCCGAACGCGGCGCCCATCGCCGGCCTGGGGTGGCAGGCTACGCCCACCCCCGCACTGAACATCCGCGACAACACCCTCATTCTCGGCGACGAAATCATTGAGACCCCGCCGGCCATCCGCTCCCGCTATCTGGAGACCCGCCTGCTGACTCCGATCTTCCGCCGCTACTTTGAGTCTGGGGCACGGTGGACAACCATGCCCCGCCCGCTACTGACCGACCGGTCCTTCGACGTGTCCTACGCACGCGACACCGCAACCACCCTCGGTGGCCCGACCGAGCCGATCGTCGATCCCCAACCCAGCTCGTACGACGTCGGCTTCGAGATGATGCTCGACGGCGCCCAGATCCTCCGACTTGGCCGTGACCTGGTCGTCAACATCGCCCACGACAACCACCGGATGGCCCTGGACTGGCTTCAGCGGCACCTGGAGTGCCGGTATCGCATCCACACCGTGTACCGGATGGCGGACAACCACATCGACAGCATGCTCCTGGCCCTGAAACCTGGGGTCTTCCTTGCCCGGCACCACGGCATCCGTGACATGCTGCCCGCGTCCTTTCAGTCGTGGAAGTTCATCGTGCCGCCTGAACCCGACCCCGGTGCCTTCCCCACCTACGACAACGAGGACCTGGTCCTCACCAGCCCCTACATCGACCTCAACGTCCTGTCAGTCGACCCCGAAACCGTCCTGGTGAACGAAGCCTGCACCGGCCTGCTCAAGGCACTCGACACCGAGGGCTTCACCACCATCGCAGTGCGGCATCGGCACCGCCGCCTGTTCGGCGGCGGATTCCACTGCTTCACCCTTGACACCTACCGCGACGGGACCTGTGAGGACTACCTGTCATGAGGACGAAGCGCGTGCTGCTGTTGGAGGCCGCTGGCCCCGAGTCCGGCGCCCTCGTTGAAACCACCGTCGCTCGCGGCTACGAGGTCCACGCAGTCACAGGGTCTGATCAGCTCGCTTCCTACAGCACCACGCTGCGAACCGCACTCTCCGGCTGTCTGCCAACCGATCTCTCGCGGCCGGAGCACGCGATCGAGGACATCCTCCGCTACGCCCGCCGGGTCGGTGCCGACGCAGTGCTGACCACCAACGAGTACCTCACCCCGCTCGCGGCCCAGGTCTGCGCCGCGCTGGAATTGCCTGGCAACGACCCGGCGCTGGCCAGGGCCGCTCGCAGCAAGGCCGCGATGGCCGAGCAATTCGCCCGCTGCGGTGTTACCACGCCCCACACCCGCGTCCTCAGCCACGAGCTCGAACTGTGTCGCCTGGTCGCCTCCGGTCACTTGACGTTCCCGTGCGTCCTCAAGCCCGCGGAGGGTGCGGGCTCAGTGGGCGTCAGGATTGTGACATCCGCAGAGGAAGCGGCCGCAGCATTCAGGGCCGCACAGAAAGGGCGCGGAATGTACGGGATGGTCCTCGACCCAAGGGTTGTGATCCAGGAACTCATCGAGGGCGTCGAATACAGCGTCGAATCGATCACCCAGAGCGGGAGGACCACGCATCTGTGCGTTACCCGCAAAATGGCCACTCGCGGCGCTCGCCGTGTCGAACTTGGTCACGGATTGCCGGCAGTGCTGCCGGCAGAGTTGGAGCGGGCCGTGTACAAGCAGGTTGACCTGGCGATCGCCGCAGTCGGGATCCGCAACGGGGCGTCACACACCGAGGTGATGCTGACTCCAGACACACAATGCGCTGTGATCGAGATCGGGGCCCGCATCGGAGCCGGTTACATCGGCTTCCTCATCCGGCACGCGCTCGGCATCGATCCCTGGGCGGCCTGCCTCGACACCGCACTGGGTCGCCCCGCCCATCTGTCACCAACCCGCGCTGACTACGCCACCGTGCGATTCCTGACCGCACCACACCCCGGACGGCTTGTCGCGGTCGCGGGACTGCCCGACCACGGCCCGCAAGTTCCGCTCGTTCGGTTACGCAGGGCTCTGGGCGAGACCGTGACCGGAACCGTGGACAACACCGGCCGCCTCGGGAGCTTCGTTGTCGTCGGCCCGGACCGGCAACGCGTCGACCTCGACGCAGACCACCTGCTGGCCCAAGTCCAGATCCACATCGAGCCGTTCGATCCAAGCAGCCCCGCGGTCGACCACTGCGGTTCGCCATGACCGGGCCGGTGCTGCGCCGGATCACGGCTGACTGTTTTCCGGTTCCTGCCCTGATCCAGCGCACCAACGATCCCGACTCACAGTCCAGCCGACGGCTGTTCGCCTACAAGCAGGCTGACGCCGCCCGCCGACTTCATCAAATGCTGACTGGCGATCTCCACCAAGCGCGCGGAATCGACGGACGCGTCGCCGTGTTCGCGAACGCCTTCCATGCCGCGGAGGAATGGCGCTACCGAGAAGCGGCGGGCGCCCCGCACCTCACTGGGCGCTACAGCCCCGTCCACGTCGAACGGTTCCGCACGCCTATCAGCGACGTCAACCCCAACCTGTTCCGTATCGGAGAGCCCGAGCGGTTCACCGACGGCGCGCGGTGGAACCCGATCCGGCGGACCTATACCAGCGGGGCCGAGACCCAGGCCAGCCGAACCATGCGGCGCTTCGCCACCCTTGCCTCCGCCAGGTTCGCCGACAGCCCATCGAAGTTGGACGTGGTACGTAATCGCGTCACCTTGACCGACGGTCGTGTTGTGGGTGGGACACGGTTGTTGCGCGGTGACGCCGCCCGCTGCGCCGCGACCGAAATGGTCTCCAGAATCGCGGCACGAGGTGGGGACACCTCCCGCATCAGCACCGAGGGTGACCTGATCTACATCGCGAGCGCATCCGAAGCCGACCGCATGGCGGCGTTCAACAGCGCCATGACACTGCTGGCCCAGCACCACAAGACTCCGGCCGCCGCAGTGGGCGCCTGGTCGGATGCGGCATATCTTCTCTACCAGGCACCACGCAGAAAGCGAGGCACCGACGCCACCATCCGTACATTCCTCATCGCTGCGGGCACCGCACTACTGGGCTACCCTCCCGTTCTCCTGCATGACATCGACCTGAACGCCTACACCCGACCAGCCGAACGGTTCGTATCCGAACTACGAGGCGCGCAGTAGGCCGCGAGCGCGCACCTCTCCCCCTGAGTCGTCCGGCAACGGGAGCTTGCTGCTCACGCCCGCAGCTGGCCGAGCACGTTCCTCATCTGCTCATACGTCTCCGGCACCGCGTCGGCGTTCCCCAACCGGTGCCGCTCCAAACGGATAGCGCCAATGTGCTTGGCGAGGTAGAGCAGCGACCTCCTAGCCGCAGCTGCCGTGGACGGTCGCTGCCCGTAGGTTTCCCAGAACGCGTCCCGTTCAGTGCCGGGCTTCTTCGCCGCCATGAACACCGGCCAATCGGAATCGGGATCCCCCCACGACGTCCGATCATTGTCGAAGACCCCGGTAATCGTGGGCTCCGGCGCGTCGGTTGCCATCATCACGTTGACCGTCCACAGGTCACCATGCAGCAGCCTCGGCTCGGTCACCTCGTTCAGCACCGCCTGGTACTTCTCCACTGCGGCCAACACCTCGTGCACGTCGGCCGAGTCGAGCCCGGCGTCGTCCAAGTCGGCCACGAGATCAATGAAGAACGCGGTGACAGCCTCGGCCCAGGTGCCGAACCCAGGGCCGGCCACAGGGCCGAACCGATCCCCTCGCACGGCATGGATACTTCGGGATATCTCCCCCATCTGCCGGAAGAACGTGGTCCACTCCGACTGCGGATATTGCCCGATACCTTCCGGACCGGAAACCCCATCGAGCATTGTCTGGAAAAGGTAGTCCCGGTCAATGATCTCGTGAGTGAAGTCCGCCGCGAGAGTGCGCGGAATCATCCGCGAAATCGACGCGAGGAACGGCGTACTTGCATACTCATTGCGCATCAGCTCCCGCTCGATGCGGTACTGACGTGCCGGTTCCGGAGCTACGCGCAGGATGACCCGGCGGTCGTCGCCGAGGTCGATGCGGTAGGTGTTGTTGTACATCCCATTACCGAGTTCGACGGCCGAGCATGGGATTGCGTTCGACCCGAACGCCCGTCGGCACATGGCCTCGATCGCTTCGGCGGTCACCGACTGCTGGAAGGAATTATCGGGACGCTCAATCGGACGAAATTGCACACAGTCTCCTTCACAAGTGCGCGCTGACGTGGTCAGGCGCATTCACGGGTGCCATCCTCATAGGTCGAATTCCCCAGCCTTGGCACCAGCTAAGAAAGCGGCCCACTCCTCGGAGGTATACAGGTGCACGAGCAGCTCGGGATGCTTGGAATTCCGAACAGCGACTCGCCCGTCCCCGGTCAGGCCGACCTCGACACAGTTGTCGCCACCGTTGGAGTAGGACGACTTCCGGAACAGCGTAGCGACAACAAGTTCTGGCTGCGTGGTCATGATGGCGCTTCCTGCTTGCCGGTCAGTTCAGCCGCCGCGAGCTTGAGCATTTCCATGCTCCTCTGCGGAGACAGGGACGCTCGTCGCAGCCGCTCGTAAAGGTTGACGTATCGCGTGACTTGCTTTTCCTCGGCCAGCGAAGTAAGCACCACATCGGTGGTCACCGTATCCACGGCGACCACTCGCGGATCTTGCGGATCGGGGTAGGCGTAGACCGAGAACGCTGAGCGAGGCGTGACGTAACCGTCGATCGCCGCATTTACCGGCAACACCCGCACAGTAATCTTCGGCTCGCGGGCACGCGCTACTAGATGCTGCATCTGTGACGCGACCACCTCGGCTGGGGCGGATAGCCGCCGGAGCGCGATCTCGTCCAGGACCACCTCGTATGACGGCCCATCAGGCCGGCGCAACATCCGCTGCCGGATTTGCCGGGCTTCCACCGCACGCTCCGACTGAAATGTCACCGGGCCAATGTCCGCCTCAGCCACCTGCCGTTGATGGGCGAACTCGGCAGTCTGCAACAGGCCCGGGATGAACGGCTGGAACTCCGTGATCGACGCTGCCCCTGCCTCCAGGTCAGCATACAGGGCCTGCCGGGCGCCCATCCCTGGCTCGAATGAGGCCCACCAGCCGCGTTCCGACGCATCCCTCGCGACGGCCATGATCTCAGTCCACCTGTTACCGTCCACACCCAGCTCATCGATCAGCCGCATCACAGTGGCCTGACTGTCCCGGATGGAGTGCCCATTTTCCAACCGGGTGATCTTCATTCGTGACTGGCCAATGCGCTTGGCCAGGTCGGCGTGCGTCAACCCGGCAACCTCCCGCAGCACGCGCAGCTCCACCGCCAACCGCTGTCGACGCACGTATGGACTGATCATCACACCTCCCTGCACACGGCTCACCAATGAATAGTTCGACGTAGCGTGCAGATCAGTAGCGTATCTCACAGCGCCGGACCAGCAATACCCGCGCCGAGCACACGTTCGGGCCGACACCAAGTCAGGCCCCGCTGTGAGCGTCGACGGAACTCAAGAATGCTTGGCAGTGGTCGCGGCGCAGCAGAACTGTCGGGCCGAATACGTCCCTCATACACCAGAAGGGCGGATCTCGCGACGACCGGCGAGGGCGGGCTCGTCATCCGAGTTGACGCGGGTTCCCCCCGACAGAACAAGCTTGTCGTGGTCGCCCGGCCAACAGGGCTCGCCGACCTCGGAGCTGGTCCACGGCAGGCTTCGAACACCAGACCCGCCCTCGTTCGGCAGCCCCACGCTCGCCGGCAGTCCACCCATCGTGACAGCCGAAGGCCCACCACGGGTAGGGCACGGACACCACCGGGAGGAGCAGCGGCTACCACCAGCAGCGTTCAACCCCGTCCCCGGCGATGCCACCGGAACCGCGGACACGTCCTTCCACCGCACGCCGCCACCCAAGCCCACCCACCCCCGAACGCCTGGAGCCCCCGCAGCGCGGGGGCTCCACCACATCCGAGGAACACTCAGAAGCGGTCGGACCTCACCGCCGCGATGAAGGCAGCGAAGGCGTCACGATCAACGACGAGGGTGCCCGCGTCCCGGTTCTTCGTGTCCCGGATACCCGCGATGCCTGGCGCGCCACCGATTTCGACGCAGTCGCCCTGGCTTCCGCTCGCCCGTGCCTTCCGCCACCCGGTGAGGCGGTCACGTGCCGTCATGGTGCCTGCCTTTCGTACTGGTCACGGTACGAGGCGATGACCTTGGCTGAGTCGTCCGGGGTCATCGCCACGGCGGACAGCGTAGCCAGCGCTTCCAGGTACACCGAGGTGTCGCTCCGCCTGTCGAGATACGTCCCAGTGGCCAGATGTTCGAGGTAGACAACTGGATCCGCGTCGGCGAACTCCAGGATCGTGCCCATCCCACGTCCGCCGATCATCCAACCGGGCTGTGGCCCGATCGCCTCCGGGATGACGCGCACGGTGGCGTGTGCGTGGTCGATGAGCAGGTCCAACTGATCAGCCATTACTGCCGGGCCACCCACAACCCGGCGGAACGCGACTTCGTCGAGGTAGGCCGTGTAGACGGGAGCATTCCGGGAACGCAGCAACGCCTGACGCCCCATCCGGGCGAGTACGAGGTCCGCCATCGGATATGGACCCGGGGTGGCAGCAACCATCGCTCGGGCGTAGTCCGCAGATTGGAGCAGGCCCGGCACGATGTCACTGATCTGCGTGATCCGAACTGCTTCGTTCTCGTAGCTGATGAGCGTGCCGAGTTGGCCGGGAAGCGAGGACGACGGGGTCCACGGTGACGCGGCAGGCAGATCCCGCGCCTGCTCGACCAGCGAGTCCCGCTCGTTGGGTGGCAGGCCCAACGCACCGGTGATGGTCGCGACGAGTTCGGGCGTGATGACGATTTCCGCCCGCTCGACGCGCTGCACCCACGTGTGGTGCGTACCCAACTGCCGCGCCAGCTCCCGGACTCCGACGCCGGCGTCTTCCCGTGCGTCACGAAGTGCCTGCCCCACGGCGCGGGCGCGAGGCGTCCGCAGCTTCGACATGCGTGATCGAGTCGTCGCCATGCGCAACATCGTAGCCGGATCACCTTACCCGATCAGGCGATTGTGCCGGCCCCTGGCGCACGTTTCACTTCAGTGGCACAGGGTGGCGCATGTTCCACCCGCCTGGCACGGACGGAGTGCGCCATGCAGCAGATCCTTCACTCCCAGCTACTGTCCACTGTGGTCGTAGTCGGGATCGCGGTCCTGTTCGTCACGGTCGCCGTCCTCATCGGCTGGGAAGTCGAACGCACCGAAGCCCGCCACCGACCCGACCCCACACCACCGGCCACCACCCCCAACGCCCCACGCCGATCCATCCCCGCCCGCGTCCTCCTCGCCACCCGCGCCCAGGACAGGCCCGGCACGCCGCCCGGAACCCCGAGGCGCGCCCGGCCGGGGACAGCGACCCCCGACGCTGTCCCCCTCCCACGACCGGCCCCACCCCCTCCCCCACGAGGCCGGCCCGGTACGGCGGCACACCACCCCGCCGCCGCACCACCACCGCCGTCCCCCGTCCCGCACCACCACGGAGGACGACGGCAGGGAGCGGCGTCCCCCGGCGCCGACTCCCCCCTCCCGCCAGCCCCCACCCCCGACGCGCTCCGGCGCGGGCGGCTGGCCCCGGGGGCCCCAAGGCCACACCCCCACCAGCCGCACCACCCCACACCCCTGGTCAGCCACCGTCCCCGCCGTCGACCCCACCGGAGCGCTCACCACCCTCACCCTCGTCCTCGCCCCCGACCAGGCCACCGTCGTCCTGCTCGCCAACGGCACCCACACCCCCCTGGCACCCCCCGCCGCCCGCCACCTCGCCGCCGCCCTCCGAACACAACGCCGACTGCTCCTCACCCTCCACAGCGGACCCGCCTGCCGAACCCTGGCGGTCGCCCCCACCGCGACCCGGCCCACCCCCACCTCCGGGGCCAGGCTCACCCTCCGCTCGGCCTCCCAGATCGCCGCCCACTGGCCGCTCATCCTCGGCCCCGGCCCCGCGCGATCCCTCACCCGCCTGCTCGACGAGGCCGCCCACCACTGCCGCCGGGCGGCCCCGGCCCACCGACCCTGACGGAGACGACCATGACCAACCCCCCATCGCACCTCAACCCCGCCCCGACCCGGGCCCGCCGTGTCCGCGCCTACGCCCTCCCGGTCCGCGCCCGCCGCATCCGCCCCTACCTCCCGGCCCGGCCATGACCACCCCCGGGACCGTGCTGCCCGGCACCGAGATCGGACGCATCCTGGCCTGGTGGCCCGCCGGCCACCAGACGACGACCCTGCGGGTGGAGGCCAGCCCGCTCGGTGTCGTCCTCCGCCCCGAGGACACCCCCACCGAACCGATCGGGATTCCCCCCGTCCAGGCCCGCCGCCTCGCCGGAGCACTCCTGGTGGCCCACGCCCACGCGGTGGCCACCGTCCTGACCACCGGGCCGGAACTGGTGGCCTCGCTGATGGTCACCTCCCTGCCCGGTCTCGGGGGCAAGCTGCTCACCCTGGCCTGCCCCGGGCTGGAACCACGGCGGTGGGCACTGCCCACCACCTGGCAACCCACCCGCCCCGGGGATCCCCCGCTCACCCACCCGGAGGCCGCCGGCGCGCTCCTCGGCCACGCCGCCGGCCACCCACCAACCGACCAGCACCCCTCCCCACCGCCCTGAACACACCCGAACCCGATGCCGGCCCACCGCCGACCACCACACCACCACGGTGGAGGCGGAGTTGGCACCGGCGGGCGGCCGTGCTCACCACACCCCGGCCGCTCCCCCGCGTCGGCGGACCGCGCCGCCCACGTCGACGGGTTCGCCCCGCCGGGCAGGGGCACGCCGGTGACAGCGCCAGCCGCACGGCGGTTTCCCTCGGTTCCCGCACCGACCGCGTTCCCACGTCCACCCGCTCCCGCCCCTGCGGGACGAACTCACCGGGCCGGTGCGGCGGGGCCGGCGGCCCGGTGTCTCGGCGGGCTCACGGCGAGGGCCAGACGACCGCCGCCGCGCCACCCCCCTGCCGGGTGGGCTCGGCGACGGCGACCAGCCGCCCGTCGGGCAGGAACTCGACGCCGCTGGCCATGCCGATGCCGCTGGTGGTGTCGAAGCGGTGGCCCCGGTCGAGGAGCCCGTCCACGGCGGGCAGGTCCACGAAGGTGGTCTCGGCGAGGGTGGTGGCGGTGTTCCGCTGGCTGGCGCGCGGGGCGGCGACGGCCTCCAACAGGGAGGCCTCCCGGTCAAGGCGTTGGGTGAGGATGCCCAGCACGGTGGTGATGATCGTGGTGCCGCCCGGGGAGCCGGTGGCCAGCAGGGGCTTCCCGTCGTGGAGCACGATCGTGGGGGCCATCGACGACCGGGGCCGCTTCCTCGGGCCCGGCAGGTTCGGGTCCGGCTCTCCCGGTGTCACCGGGGAGAAGGAGAAGTCGGTCAGCTCGTTGTTGAGCAGGAAACCCCGTCCCGGCACGACCATCCCGTTGCCGCCGGTCTGCTCGATGGTCAGGGTGTAGGAGACGACGTTGCCCCACCGGTCGGCGGTCGTCAGGTGCGTGGTGCTCATGCCCTCCCGGCCCGGTTCCACCTGGCCCCCGTCCGTCCCGCACGGCGTGCTGGCCCGGGGGTCGCCGGCGGGCACCGGGCTGGTCAGGGCCCGGTCAGGGGAGATCAGGCACGCCCGGTCGGCGGCGAAGGCGTCGGACAGCAGTTCCCCGGTGGGGACGTCGGTGAAATCGGGGTCGCCCACCCAGCGGTTGCGGTCGGCGAAGGCGACCCGGGAGGACTCCAGCAGCCAGTGCAGGTAGGAGGACTCGTCCATGCCGGCGAGGTCCACGGTCTCCAGGATGTTCAGCGCCTCCCCGACCGTCGTGCCGCCGGACCCGGGCGGGGCCATCCCGTACACCTCGTACCCCCGGTAGTCCAGCCTGGTCGAGGGCCGGTCGGGTGCGGTGTGGGCGGCCAGGTCGTCGGTGGTCATCCCGCCGGGTCGGACCACGCGGTCCGCCCCGGGGTCGACCTGGGGTTCGCGCACCGAGGACACGATGTCCTCGGCGATCTCGCCCTGGTAGAACGCCTCGACCCCGTGGGTCCCGAGGATCCGGTAGGTCTCGGCGAGGTCCGGGTTGCGCAGCACGGTGCCGATCTCCGGTGGCCGCCCGTCGGGCAGGAACAACTCCCGGGTGGCCGGGAACGCGGCGAACCGCTCCTGGTTGGCGGCGGTCTGGCGGTGGAAGTTCTCGTCGACGACGAACCCGCGCCGGGCCAGGATCTCGGCGGGCCTGAGCAGTTGGGCCAGGTCGCGGCTCCCCCAGCGGTCCAGGACCCGCTGCCAGGTCAGGGGGGTGCCGGGGACCCCGACGGAGAGGCCGCTGGTGACCGCCTCGTCGAAGGGGATCGGCTGCCCGTCCTCCAGGAACAGGTCCTCGCCGGCCGAGGCGGGGGCCGTTTCCCGGCCGTCGACGGTGTGCACCTCGCCGGTCGCGGCCTCGTAGTGCACGAGGAAGCCGCCGCCACCGATCCCGTTGGAGTAGGGCTCGGTGACCCCGAGGGCCGCGGCGGTGGCGACGGCGGCGTCGACGGCGTTGCCACCCCGCCGCAGGACGGCCAGCCCGATCTCGGTGGCGTACTCGTCGGCGGAGGCGACCGCCCCGCCGTGCCCGACGGCCTCCGGTCGCTTCGGCGGCGGTGCGGCGGCTCGCGCCCCGACCTCGGGTTCACCGGCCGCCGGGACCACCGCCACCGCGGCGACCGCCGCGGCGGTGGCCAGCACCGCGACCGTCCGGAAGCTCCGACGCATGCGCCCACCTCCCTGAGGTCCGACCGGCCGCGCCGATCGGGGGTGTCCGGATCGGACCACCGGCACCCGTGGACCTCTCATGGTCACAGCTCGTGTCCCAACGCGCACCCGTCAGCCAACGGATCACCTGCTTCACCCCGAGGAGTGAGACGGTGGCCGCGCACCGTCGGGCGCCGGCTCCGGGCGCACCCCACCCGTTGGCGCCGTGGCATGGCCCGCTCGCGGGGCCCCGCTCCGCCCGTCGGAGCCGGACCCGCGTCGCGGTCGCGCACGATCGGCCCCCGCCCCAGGAGCCCAGGACGCACCGGAGGGCTCCCGGCCGGCGCTCCTCCGCTGCCGGCCGCCCGCCCGTCCCCCAGCGGCGTCCTCCCGGGCACCGCGAGGACATCCGGGGCCGCCTCGGCGCTCACTCCCGCCGGGGCTCGGGCACCGACGATGCCGGGACGGCTCCCACCGCCGGGACACCGTTCTCCCGGACCTCCTCGCACCGCAGGCCCTCGACGCCCTCGACCAGGGCCGGCTCGTCCACCCGTCGAACGTCGACGTCCCGCAGCGCCACGCCGCGCACCGGGGCGTCCGAACGGCCCCGGATCTCCAGCGACCGGCCGGCCCGTTCCACGGTGAGACCGTGGATCCCCACGCCGAGCACGGCCGGTCGGGCACCCCGGGTCCAGCCGGCTCCCCCCTCGTCGGCCACGATCCGCACCACCGCGCCGTCGACGGTGTCCACGTCCACATCGCGGACGTGGACCTCGCCGACCGTCCGGCCGGCCCGGGACCCACCCCGCACCCGCAGGGCGGTATCGGTCCGGGATCCGCTCACCCGCAGCCCGGACAGGAACACCTGCTGGGCACCGGCGCCCACCACCACCGCCTCCCGGGCGCCACGCAGGGCGCAGTCCTCGACGAGGACCTCCGAACTCGGGACGTCGGGGTGCCGCCCGTCCTCGCCCTGCCCCCCGAGCACCGCCAACGCGCGCTCCGAGGCGTCGAGGTCGCAGCCGCGCACCCGGACACGCCGGCTGGACTCGACGGCGCAGCCCACCCCGTCGGGGCCGGTGGCGCGGACCGCCACGTGCTGGACGAGCACGTTCTCACAGGACACCGGGTTCACCGCGGCCATCGGCGCGTTGAGCACGGTGACGCCGTCGATGACCACGTTGCGGCACCGGTAGGGCTGGACGAACTGGGGCCGCAGCGCGTCCCGCGCACCGAAGACCCGCTCGCTGACCCGGACCCCGCGTTCGGCCAGGGAACGCAACCGTTCCCTGGCGGCGGCCTCCGAGGGGTCCCCCTGGCGCCACCCGTGCTCGGGCAGCCCCGTCCACGGCCACCAGTGCCGCTCGTCGGCGCCACCGTCGAGGACACCGCCGCCGCTGACGCCGACGTTGCGCTGC
This sequence comes from Actinoalloteichus caeruleus, assembly GCF_049311605.1. Taxonomy (NCBI): domain Bacteria; kingdom Bacillati; phylum Actinomycetota; class Actinomycetes; order Pseudonocardiales; family Pseudonocardiaceae; genus Actinoalloteichus; species Actinoalloteichus caeruleus. Next base: position 1,904,802 of record NZ_CP186005.1, on the reverse strand, counting down.
CGGTGCGCGTACACCAGCGGCGAGGGCCCCACCAGGTCGAGACCGCCCCAACGACCTCGCACCCCCGGCAGGTAGGCGGCCGGGTCCCGGCTGAACGCCACCGTCGCCTCGTCGGAGACGTACAGGTTCACGTTGCTGAGCAGGTGGACCGGGCCGGTCAGGAACCGGCCGGCCGGCACCACCACGTGCCCGCCGCCCGCCTGCGCGCACAGCCGGATCGCGGCGCGGATCGCGGCCGTGCAGTCACGTTCACCGTCCCCGACCGCGCCGAACTCGGTGACGTCGAGGAACCGGTTGGGGAACCTCGGGGGACGCACCCGGTCCCGGAGCCGGTCCGCCCTGCCCCACGGTCCGACCGGGGCGGCGACCAGCGGACGGGCGGGACCGTCCTCGCCGCACGGCGTGCCGGCGTGGGGACGACCGGCACGCCGATCCGGTTCACGTCGACTGTGGACGGAAGTCATGGGAAGCCTCCTCGGGGGCCGGCCCTCGGCCGGAGTCGGTCACCGGCGAGGGCGGGACGCCGGCGAACCGGTCAGGGGCCGCGCGGCGGTGGGAGCGGGCCGGCGGGCGCTCCGGACACCGGAGGACGACCCCGCGCCGGCGACGACCTCCCCCGCGAACGCCGAAGCCGGGGCGTCGGCCCCGTGACGTCCGGCAAGGAGAGGCGCACCGCCCGGACCGTGCCACCGGGCCACCGCCAGCCGACCCAGCAGCTAGGCGAAAACTTTCCTCGATATACCACTTGCCAATATATCCGCCACCACTTCCCGGTCAATAGGTCGAAGGATTTCCACGTTTCCGGCCATCGGTGGATTGACGGAGCCCCCAAACGCGCGGCGCGCGCCGGACCTGGTCCGACGCGCGCGGCTCGTGGAGCGGGATCGTTGGGTCAGAGGCCGATCTTGCCGACGCCGGCCCCGGCGGTCACCACACCGGGGACCCGCTCGGCGGCGATCGGCGTGTAGCCGTAGGGGATCGGCCGCACCTGCGCCCCGTTCCTGGCCTCCGGCGTGCCGGAGTTGTCCAGCCAGTTGTTCAACAACAGGGTGTTGCCGGGAGGGGAGGTGGTGCCGGAGGAGGCCAACACCGGCCGGCGCACGTTCTCGAAGTAGTTGCGCTCGACGTAGACGCCCGCCTCGATGTTCGAGGACACGCCGTAGCTGCCGACGTCGCGGAAGTAGTTGTTCAGCACGTGCACGGGGTTGCCGAACCGCACGCGCGGGTTGCGCTGGTTGGTGCCCTCGAACAGGTTGTGGTGGTAGGTGACGCGCAGCCTGCCCCGGTCCATCCCCCCGTCGTTGTCCGAGGAGCCGACCAACGAGGTCTTGTCGTGGTTGTGCAGCCGGTTCCAGGACACGGTGACGAAGTCGGAACCACGGCGGATGTCGATCAGACCGTCGTACGCGTTCGACAGGTCGTTGTGGTCGATCCAGATGTTCGTGGAGCCGTCCTGGATGTTGATCGCGTCGTCGTTGGACCCGGTGAGGACCAGGTTCCGGATGATGATGTTGCGCTGACCGTTGATCGTCAGGCCACCGCCCCGGATACCCGAGTTGGACCCGACCCCCAGGATGGACTTGTTGGAACCCACCCGCTGCATGCCGCTGACCTGGATCATCCCCTGCACCCGGATGATCAGGCGCTCCGAGGAGTTCAGGTTGCTGGCGAGCTGGGAGGCGTTGGTGACGGTGACCGTCCGACCACCGGCGCCTCCGGTGGTTCCGCCGTTCTGCGAGGCCCACCCGACGGGGGCGCTGTCCTGGGCGAGCGCCGCCGACTGGGTCACCGCCAGCGTCCCGCCCGCCGTGGCCAGGACCGCCGCGAGCGCGGTCAGCGCGCGCCGCCAGCCCCGCCGGGGCAGGGGCTGACGGCCGGGTCTCGGTCGGATCTCGTCTGTTCTCATCAGGAAACCTCTCGTCGTGGCCAGGGAACGGTCCATGACCGTGGGATGGGGAGGGAGGGCGGTGCCGGGCGGTAAAGGCCGCGTCGGAGCGCCGGAGAAGCCGACCCGGGAGCCGACGACCGCGCCCCGGGGGAACGGAACGTAGCAACGGGGTTCCGGAGGGTCAACGCGGCGGGACGGGTGGGCCAGGCGAACGGCGCCGCTTTCGATAACCCACCGTCGCCCCGGGCAGATCGAACGGGTTCGAATGGCCGGCGGCGGCCAGGAAACGCACGAGAAGGCGCCGTCGTCCCCGGACCGCCGTCCGGTCGCACGGTCCGGTTCGTGGACAGGACCTACCGCCGAACGAGGGACCGGTGCTCGACACGCCCCCACTCCGGCACCGGCTCGGCCAGACTGGGCCGAGCCGTCACCGCACCGGGTCACCCCCGGCCCGCCGTCGGACGCGTCCGCCGACCGCCCCGCTCCGGGCCCCCGGTGGCGTCTCCCCGCGACACCGTCCCGCCGTTCGGTCCACGAGATTGGGAGAGCCGCCGATGAGCTCGCTCCGCACCCCCGCCGCCCCCGGTGTCCCCGTCCTGGGCTCGCTGGTCGACCTCCGACGTGACGCGCTCCAGGCCTACCTGCGGGCCTGCCGGGACCGTGGTGACGTCGTGCGGTTCGTCGCGGGCCCACCCGGGCTGCGCGTCGCGTTCCACGCGGTCTTCTCCGCGAGCGGGGCCGCCCAGGTCCTGTCGGCCGGCGCCCCGTTCCACAAGGGAGGCCACCTGTACCGGGAGGTCAGGGCCGTCATCGGGGACGGTCTGCTCACCAGCGACGGTGGTGACCACGTCCGCCAGCGGCGCCTGGTCCAGCCGCTGTTCACCCGGCGCCGGGTCGACGGCTACGCCGAGGGCATCCGGGAGGAGACCACCCGCACCCTCGACGGGTGGCGGGGCCGGGACGGCGAGGTGGTCGACATCGCCGGGGAGATGACCGACCTGACCCTCCGGGTGGTGACCCGCCTGCTCTTTGGGGCGGACGGCAGCGCGGCGGTCCCCACCATCCAGCGCTGCTTCCCGGTGCTGAACTCCTGGACCTACCGGCGGGGGACCAGCCCCGTCCGGACGCCCCGCGAGTGGCCCACCCCCGCCAACCGGCGGGCGGCGTCGGCCCGCGCGGAGCTCTACGCGCTGTGCGACCGGATCATCGCCGACCGCGCCTCTGCTGGCGCGGACGGCGCCGACCTGCTCAGCAGGTTGATCCGCACCCGGGACGAGGACGGCGACCGCCTCTCCCCCTCCGAGGTGCGGGACCAGGTGCTGCTGTTCCTCCTCGCCGGCCACGAGACGACGGCGACGGCGTTGTCCTTCTCGCTGCACCTGCTCGCCACCCACCCGGAGGAGCAGCGGCGGACGCGGGACGAGGTGGACCGGGTGCTGGGTGGCCGGGAGCCGGTACCGGCCGATCTCCCCGACCTCGACCACACCACCCGGGTGGCCAAGGAGGCACTGCGCCTCTACCCGTCCGCCCCGGTGATCGCGCGCAGCGCGCGGGAGGACACCGAGATCGACGGCCACCGCATCCCGGCCGGCACGGAGGTGGCGCTCATGCCGTGGGTGACCCACCGGCACCCGGCCTACTGGTCAGAACCCGAGCGGTTCGACCCTGACCGCTTCCTGCCCGAGCGGGAGGCCACCCGGCCCCGCTACGCCTGGTACCCCTTCGGCGGGGGACCTCGGGCGTGCATCGGCCAGCACTTCTCCATGCTGGAGACGGTGTTGGTCCTGTCGATGCTGACGCACGCGTACCGCTTCGAAGCGGTGGACCGGACCGTCCCGGTCGGTCAGGGAGTGACCCTGACGCCCCTGGGCCCGAACAGGTGCCGCCTGGTCGCGCGCTGACCCGGCGCGGCACCGCTCCCGGCGGGAACGGCGGGGCAGCACGCGGGCGAACCCGCCGGACCGGGACCGACCGGCGGGAGCGGCCCGGTCGGTCAGTGGCCGTCGTGCGTCCAGAGCCGGGCGTCGGCGCGCGCCGGGTCGTTGGCGCAGCTGATCAGCCCGTAGCCGGCCGCCATGGCGAGGAGCACTCCCGCCGCCGCGGGCGGGTACCAGAGCAGCGCCACCGCGACGAGGAGAAGCACGCCGCCCAACGCGAACAGCGCGGCACGCCGGGTGTCGGACATGGTTGACCTCCCTGTTCGTGGTCCTGATGTCCTCGGTGTCGATGCCACCACCCCCCGCGTTACCGGTCGATCGCCGATTCACACGGCCTCGCGTCCACCGTCACCCGAACGCGGGTGCGGAGAACCCGGGTGAGGTGGTGACCGGGAAGGCCGCGGAGGTCGGGAGGGGCCCGAGTGCCGGGGGCCGGGCGGCCGAGCCCCCTCGGCCGGGGGCACCCGCGCGACGGCGGCCGTCCGCGTCATTGAGCGGGTGGGAACACCGGTCCTATGCTGAACGGGCCGCCCGGATCCGAGTGCCTTCCTCGGTCCGACAGTTCCCTGTCCGGACCACTGGTCACCCCAGAAGGCAGGTCATGAGGAACCCACTGAGAACCGCAGGAACCCTGCTCGCCTCCCTACTGCTCACCCTGTTCGTCGTCACTCCCTCGGCGCACGCCCAGGCCGGCTTCACCGTCTCCGACGGTCGGCTGTACGACGCGAACGGCAACGAGTTCATCATGCGCGGGGCCAGCCACCCCCACGCGTGGTTCACCCACGAGACCGGCGCCTTCGCCGACATCAAGGCGCTGGGCGCGAACACCGTGCGCGTGGTGCTCAGCAGCGGCCACCGCTGGGAGCGCAGCGACGTCGACGACGTCGCGAACGTGGTCTCGCTGTGCAAGGCCAACCGGCTGATCTGCGTGTTGGAGGTCCATGACACGACCGGGTACGGGGAGCAGGACGGCGCGGCCAGCCTGGACCAGGCCGTGGACTACTGGCTCGACGTCCGGGAGGCCGTGGAGGGCGAGGAGGCCTACGTCATCGTCAACATCGGCAACGAGCCGCACGGCAACACCGGGTACGAGGCGTGGACGGCGGACACCATCGGCGCGATCGAGCGGCTGCGGTCGGCCGGGTTCACCCACACGCTGCTGGTGGACGCGCCGAACTGGGGGCAGGACTGGACCTTCACCATGCGGGACAACGCCGAGGAGGTGTTCGCCAGCGACCCGGCGGGCAACACGGTGTTCTCCATCCACATGTACGGCGTGTACGACACCGCGACGAAGGTCAGCGACTACCTGGCCGCCTTCCAGGACGCGAACCTGCCGCTGGTCATCGGCGAGTTCGGGCACTACCACTCCGACGGCGACCCCGACGAGGACGCGATCATGGCGGGCGCCGAGTCCCGGGGCCTCGGGTACATCGGGTGGTCCTGGAGCGGCAACAGCACCGAGGTCGGCTACCTCGACATGGTGAACGACTTCGACGGGAACAGCCTGACGTCGTGGGGGGAGCGGATCTTCCACGGTGAGAACGGGATCGCCGACACCTCGGTGGAGGCCTCGGTGTACGGGGACGACGGCGGCGGTGGCACCGGCCCGTCGTGCTCGGTGGGCTACCGGGTCGTCAACCAGTGGCCCGGCGGCTTCCAGGGTGAACTGGTCATCGGGAACACCGGTTCCGCCGAGGTGAACGGCTGGCGGCTGGACTGGGAGCTCCGCGACGGTCAACGCGTCCAGAACCTGTGGGGCGGGGTCGTCGAGCAGCGGGACGGTGCCGTGAGCGTCACCAGCGCCCCGCACACCGCGACCATCCCCGCCGGGGGCTCGGTGACCGTCGGGTTCACCGCCACCTGGACCACCGTGAACACCGGGCCGACCGGGTTCACGCTCAACGGCTCGGCCTGCGCGCTGGCGTGAGGACCGGGCGGAGGCCCGGGCGCCACCTCGGCCCGTGAGGCGGGGCCGAGGTGGCTGGCGATCCCCCGCCCCGCCGACGCAGGGGCGAGCGGGCTCACTCGACCGATTCGGGCTCCCTGGCGGCGAGGCGCCGCAGCAGGACGAGTTCGACGAGGTCGTTGACGGTGCGCAGCGAGCCGTAGGCGATCGGGTCGTCGGCCAACGCGATTCCGTACTCGCGCTCCACGCTCCCCACGAGTTCCCGGAAACGCTCCTCGGTGAGGTCGTCGAGTCCGAGCGAGACCCGACCGGTCACGCTGTCCGGGGAATCGGAGTGCTGCTCGACACCGAGGACGGCCAGGACGAACTGGCGGATCTCGTCTCTCATGGAACCTCTCTCGTGTTTTCGGGTCGGGCCGACGTTTCGGGGTGTTGACGACATCCGGGTACGCGGAAAGAAGATCCCACCGATCGGCGGGGTGCCATCCTCCCCGGACCGACACTACAGCGCGGGCACCGTGGTGACGGCGCCCATCCGGACGCCGATCCTCCTCCACCGAGAACCAGCCGGCCCAGACAATTCGCCCATTGCCCCCAGGGCCAGGACAATCAGCCACTTCGAACGTGATTCAGTTTCGACAATGACCCGACAATAGGGCAATTTTCGAAACGGGAATCTCCATTTCTCACTCTTTGGAGTGCAGGTCCTGATCCCACCTTGCAGGAGCTCCGGAAAAGGCGATAGCCATTGAACTCGTGAACCCCGCCGCGAGGTGTCCTTCTCGGTTCCCTTCCCGCATGGTCCTCGGGAGGAGCGGACCACTCGTCAGCCCCGCGCCGGGCTGGCGGCACCTCGGCGGGGTGGGGCGGAACCGGGTGCCACGGTTGGCGGGCCCACCAGCCCCACCGGACCGGCGAACCGACCGAACACGTCCGGCGACCGCACCCGCCGGGCACGGTCCTCCGGGCCGCCCGGCCAGGGTGCGGGCGGCCTCCCGGAGGCCGCCCGCACCGACGGCGCTCCGGGCGCGAGGAAGCGGTGCTCCCCCCACGCTCCCGTCCGCCCCACGCTGAGTCCCTGGTCGTTCGCGGGGCGCGGTGCTGCCCCGCGGCCCGCGGCCCTACCGTCGTGGAAGCTGAGACACGGTCCGATGCGCATCCTCCTCACCGCACCGCCCGGCATCGGGCACGTGCTCCCCCTCGTCCCCCTCGCCTGGGCCGCCGAACTCGCCGGGCATGAGGCCCTCTTCGCCTCGACGGGTCCCGCGCTGGCGATGGCCATCCACTCGGGCCTGCGCTGCGCCGAGGTCTGCGGCACCGACATCGCCGACACCTACCGCCGCACCGCCGACCACGTCCAGTTCCCCCGCCCGCTGACCCGGAGCGAGGCGCAGCTGGTCCTGGCGGGGTGGAGCAAGTACGCCGAGCCCCGCAGGGCGCCCGTGCGCTCGGCCGCCGAACGGCTGTTGTCCGGCACGGTCGGCCTGACCGCGGCGGTGGGCGAACGGATGATCGACGGCCTGGTCGGCCTGATCCACCGCTGGTCCCCGGACGTCGTCGTGGCCACCGGGCAGATGCCGGCCGGAATCCTGGCAGCCGAGGTCACCCGCGTGCCGTTGGTCCTGCACCGCTCCGGTGTGGCCGGTCCGGTGCCGGCGGCGGCGTTGGCGTCCATGTCGGGCGCCCGAGCCCGCTACGGACTGCCTGACGGCGAGGTGATCCCGACGGCGGTGGTCGACAGCTGCCCCGACAGCCTGCGGCCGACGGGCAGCGACGCGGGGGTGCCGCTCCGGTGGACCAGTTACACCGGCGGCGGTGTCCTGCCCTCCTGGGCGCTGTCCGCGCCGGCGCGTCCCCGGGTGTGCGTGATGGCCGGATCGTCCCTGCCGGCCCGCACCGAGGACCTGCTCTTCGGCCAGCTCGTCGCGCGGCTGGGCCGGCGCGACGTCGAGGTGGTGGTGAGCACGGGCGGGGCGGACCTGTCGAGGTGGTCACCGCTGCCCTCCAACGTGCGCGTCGCGACCTGGTTCCCCCTGCCCGCCGTGCTCCCCACCTGCGTGGCCCTCATCCACCACGGGAGCACCTCCTCGACCTTCGCCGCACTGGCCAGCGGGGTCCCCCAGCTGGTCCTGCCCCGGTCGCTGGAACAGCCGATGAACGCGGCCTCGGTGGTGGAACGGGGGGTGGGCGACGCCTGCGCCCTGCTGCCCGAGACCGTCGACGAGGTCGGCTCGGCCCTCGACCGCGTCCTGGACGACGACGTGCTGCGGTCGGCGGCGCGGGAGGTGGCCGAGGAGATCGCCGCGCTGCCCGCCCCCTCGCACGTCCTGAACCGGCTCTCCGAGTTCGTCCCGTAGTCCCCCACCCCGCCGTGCCCCGAGGACCGGGGCACGAGGTCGGAGCACGAGGTCGGGGCCGAGCGCTGGACGCGCGACCGGGCAGCAGGCGGCACGGAGCCGGCGCCCGGGGAAGGTGGACGACCCCGGGTTCTCCACACCGACCCCCGAAATCCGACGTCGCCATCGCCGGACGTCCGCCTCGGCCACCGCTCGGGGAGCCAGCGAAATCCGGAGGATTTCCCGGCACGGCCACCGCAGCGCTCAGGAGTTCCACCCGTCCGGGATGACCATCCGCCCCGGCGCGGGACCGCGAATACGCACCGGCCGTGGCACCGAGCCGTCCTTCCCGGGCGGCGGACGGTTACCGGATCAGCATTGGTCCAAAAAGCCCTGGCACTCCTGATGAATGTCTTAGAATCGAGGAATCCGGCGCGCGCTTCGCCAATCCGGACCGGGTGCGTCCGGGGGAGACAGGCTCGACCTTTTGGGGGAATCCTGCGACTGGACGTGCTGGGGCCGCTGTCCCTGTTCGGTGACGACGGCCAGCAGATCGTCGTGCCGCGCGGCAGGGCGGCGACGGTCCTCGCGTTCCTGACCGCCCGCCGCGGCCAGCCGGCACGCCGGGACCTCCTGGTGGACGTGCTGTGGGGCGAACGCCCACCCCGCACCAACGCGGCCAGCGTGCACAACTACGTCTCCACCGTGCGGGCCCTGCTGAACCGGGCGACCGAGTCCGGCGCGGACCGGCTCCTGCTCACCCCCCAGGGCTACCGGCTCGTCCTCCACCCCTCGGAATGCGACCTCCTGGAGTTCGAAGGCCTCGTGTCGGCCGGACGCGACGCGGCCCGACGGGGAGAACCCGCGCGGGCGGCGCGGCAGCTCCGCCGGGCACTGGACCTGTGGCGCGGGGAACCCTTCCCGCAGCTGGCCTCCTCCCCCCGTTCCTGGTCCGAGCCGAGGCGGCTCCACGAGCTGCGGCAGTCGGTCCACGAGGACTGCCTGGAGGCCGAGCTGTCGCTGCGACGTCCCGCCGAGCTGGTACCCGAGCTGCGGCAACTCGTCGAGGACGAACCGCTCAGCGAACGCGTCCGCGCGCTGTTGATGCGCGCGCTGGTCCTCGCCGGCGAGACCGCCTCCGCGCTCGCCGTCTTCCAGGAGGCCCGGGAGACGCTGGTGAACGCGCTGGGGATCGAACCCGGCCGGGAGCTGCGCGAACTGCACGGCAGCATCCTGCGCGACGACATGCCCCGCACTCCTCCCCCGCCCGGTGGCGACGCGGAGGGGACGACGGCCGATCCGGGATCGGACGAGACCGGTCCGGACCCGTGCGAGACCGACCCGTGGACCCCGCCCAGGCAGTTGCCCCGTGACCTGCCGGACTTCGTCGGTCGGGACGAGGTGCTGGCCCAGATCCTGGCGCACGCCGCATCCACGCGCTCCGTCCCCGTCCTGGTGGTCACGGGCGGGCCGGGGACCGGCAAGACCGCGTTGGCCGTCCACGCCGCGCACCACCTCGTCCCCCGGTTCCCCGACGGCCAGCTGTACCTGAACCTCGGTGGCGGGTCCGAACACCCCGTCACCCCGGAGGACGCGTTGGCCGCGCTGTTGCGCAACCTCGGGGTGACCGACGCGTGCGTGCCCACCGGGCTCGAGCACCGGGCGGCCGCCTACCGCAGCCGGCTCGCCGGGCGTCGCGTGCTGGTCGTCCTCGACGACGCCGCCGACGTCGACCAGATCACCCCGTTGTTGCCCGGGACCGCCGGCAGCGCCGTCCTGGTCACCGGCCGACGACGGCTCCCCGCGCTGCCCAGCGACCTCTCGACCGTGCTCGAACCCTTCACCCCCGAGGAGTCACTGCGGTTCCTCGCCCGGCTGCTCGGTGCCCAGCGCGTCGAGGACGAGCCGGAGGCGGCCGCCCGCCTGGTGGAACTGTGCGGGGGCCTGCCGCTGGGCATCCGGATCATGCTGTCCCGGTTGGAGACCCGTCGTCACTGGTCGTTGGCCTCCCTCGTCGGGAGGATGCGCGACGAGAGGCGCGTGCTCGACGGTTTCGACGCCGGGCACCTCAGCGTGCGCGCCAGCTTCACGCTGTCCTACTCGGGACTGGGTGAGGCCGAACGTGCCCTGTTCCGGCGTTTCCCGCTCACCCCCGCCCGGGAGCTGGCCTGCTGGGCGCTGGCCGCGCTGGCCGGCACCAGGAACCCCGACGAGGCCATCGACCACCTGCTCCTCGCCCACCTGGTGGAGCCCGCCGACGGCCCGTACGAGCGCTACCGGGTGCACGACCTGGTCCGGTCCTTCGCGGCGGAGCGCGGCGCCGAGGCCGACGGCCTGGTCGGCGAGTCGACGAGCGAGGCGCGGGCCGCTGTCCGGCGGTTGTTCGACACGGCCCACGCCCTCATCGGCGCCGCCCACCGGCGGCTGCCGACACCGGGGGGTTGGCCGACACCGTGCGGGTCGCCTCCCGCATCGCCACCGCCCGTCCCCGTGCCGCCGGGGTTGGCGGAGGACGCCATGTCCTGGTTGACCGAGGAGGCCCCGACACTGGTCCCGACCCTCGTGCAGGGGTGTGAGCTGGGGTGGGCGGCCTCGTCGTTGGACGCGGTGGAGCGCCTCGCGCCGTTCCTGGCGTTCCGGCACCGCACCGACGAGACGCGTCGGCTGTACCGCGCCGTCGCCTCCGGACTGGCCGATGACCGCCGGCTCCTGGCCAGGGCCCACTTCGGCCTGGCCCAGTCGGAGGTGATGGCCGGGCGGCTCGACTCCGCCTCGATGCTGCTCGACGAGAGCGCCTGGCTGCTGGCGGACGCCGGTGACCACGACGCCCTCGCGCACACCCTGGTGCTCGCCAGCTTCTGCCGCACCCACCACCAGGAGTTCGACGTGGCGGAACGACTGGCGAAGCGCGCGCTGCGGGTGGCGGAGACCACGCGGGACCGGCACGCCCTGGTCCGATCCCTGCGGCAGTGGGGCAACGTCCGGTTGAAGCGGGGCGACGACCGGGCCGCCGTCCACCTCCTGGACCACGCGCTCACGCTCGTGGAGGGCCACGACGAGCCCGATCTGGAGGCGATGGTGCTGAACACGCTGGCCAACGCCCTGATCGGCCTCGGGGAGCTCGACCGCGCGGACCACCTGTGCGACCGCGCGGTGTCGCTGCTCGACGTGTTGGGCCAACCGGTCGGCCGCGCCTACGTGCGGGTGGCCCAGGTGGTGATCCGCGCCGAACGCGGCGATCACCTCGAGTCCCTGGCGATCGCCCAGGACCTGCTCACCACCTTCCGCCAGTTCGGGGACCAGCGGGGCGAGGCCTACGTGCGCCACCGGATGGCGCTGGCCGAGCTGGCGTTGGGCAGGTCGGCCAGGGCCGTTCCGCTGCTGCGGGCGGCGTCGAGCCTGTACCAGGCACTCCACATGCCGACCAAGGCCCACGAGGTGCGGTCCACCCTCGACTCCCTGATGCCGCGCTGAGGGGACCCCCGCCACCACGCGGTTTCCGCCGGGTGGCACGATCGGCCCGTCCACTCCGGACCGCCGACGGATCGACCCCGCCCGGCGCGGGTCCCCAGTCCCGTCGGGACAACCGCTCCACGCGGCCGGCCCACGGGGGTACGACCACCGGATCGGACGTGTCCCGGGAGTGGACGAATCCTGTACCGTCAGAACTCGCGCGGCAGTGGCCGGACGACCGCCCTCGCCCCCGCCTCCCACCCCGGGCCCGGTGTCCGCCGCCCTTGAGCCCGGTGTTAGGGCTTTCTTAGCGCGCCGGGCGAGACTGGGCCGCCGCCCGCGCTGGACCGGTGCCGCGGGCCTGTCCCACGGAGGCGGGATTGAGGTTCGGAATCCTGGGATCACTCGAGGTCGAGGACGACGCAAGTGACGTTCGGACACCTGGAGCGTCGAAACCGCGTGTCCTGTTGGCACACCTGTTGACGAACGCCGACCGGGTGGTGTCGGTGGAACGGCTCATCGCCCAGATGTGGCGGAGGCAGCCGCCGAGGACGGCGCGGACCGCCCTGCACGTCTACGTGTCGAAGCTGCGGCGGCTGTTGGGCGGGGAGACCACCACACCCGACCGGTCGATGCTGGTCACCCAGCCTCCCGGTTACCTGCTGCGCCTCGGCGGAGCTGGCCTGGACGCGCGGGCGTTCGACACCCTGCTGGCGACCGCCAGGACCCGCGCCAACCAGGGCCGGCTGTGCGAGGCGTCGCAGCTGATCACCGACGCCCTGGGGCTCTGGCGGGGGCCGGCGCTGGCCGACGTCCGGTCGGCCGGCGGCGACCTGGAGAACGAGGCCCGCCGGCTGGACGAGGCCCGGATCGCCGCCTACGAGCGGCGCGTCGAACTCGACCTGCGGCTCGACCGGCACGCCGACCTGGTCGGCGAGCTCTACGCGGCCACCTCGGACCATCCGATGCGGGAGAGCCTGCACGAGTACCTCATGGTGGCGCTGCACCGCTCGGGCCGGCCGGGCGAGGCGCTGGAGGTCTACCGGGCGATCCACCGCTCGCTCCAGGACACGCTGGGGCTGGAGCCGGGGCCCCGGCTCCAGCGGTTGCAGCGGACGGTGCTCACCCGCGGCGCGGAGGACCTGGAGTACCCCGGCAGGTGGGCGGGTTCGGGCCGAGGGTTGGCCGGCGGCACACGGCCTCGCCCGAAGCTGTCGGTGCGGAGCGCCTGAACCACCGGGGACACGGGTCGGGAGCCCAGTCCTGGCGGCGGGCCGGTGGGCCGGTCGTGGTCCCGCCCACCGGGTCCGGCCCCGGCGCCGAGGGGGTTCCATCGGGATGCGCGGCCGGCGGGGGTGCCGGCCGGTTTCGCCCGCCATGCAGCGAACGTGCAGGGCGGCAGGGTTCACTCGTGCGGTCCACGCACTCGACGGAGGGGGTTCGATGACGAAGGGGACGAAGGGGACCACGGGCGCGGAGGCGACGCACCACCGGTTCCTGGTGTTGGGGAACGAGACGGGGCAGTACTCGGTGCGGCCGGCGTTCGCCGAGGTGCCCAGCGGCTGGACGGTGGCGTTCGGGGCGGACACCAGGAGGAACTGCCTGGATTTCCTGGTCTCGCGGTGCCCGGTCGCCCCGGGGAGGGGCTCGTTCCGGGCAGGGTGAACCACGGGCACCGCCTCGCCAGCGGGGGACGGCGGTGCGGCGGGCGGGCCGTGGAGCGCGGCGCGGCGGGGGCTGGTCGGCGGTCCCCGAGGGTGGGCGCGGGTCCGGGCTGGACGGGAGACGTGCCGGTTGGGTTCACTGTGGCCGGGAGGATCACCCCGGGTGCCCGACCGGTGACGGTCGGCGAGTTCGCCGTTCGGGGCTCCCGCCGTTGACCGCCGTCCAGGAAGGCATGCCCACCGTGACAACCTCGACCACCGGGACCGAGTCGCCGTGGTTCCGGCGTTTCCACCGCACCGCCGTCAACCCGAGGGCCCGCCTGGTGTGCTTCCATTCCGCCGGGGGCAACGCCAACCAGTTCCGCTCCTGGCCGGGACTGCTTCCGCTGGACCTGGACGTGCTCGCCGTCCAGCCTCCGGGACGGCAGGACCGGATCGGTGAGCCGGTGGTGGACCGGATGGACGACCTGGTGTCCCTCGTCGTGGCGGAGCTCCTCCCGCTCACCGACCTACCGCTCGTCCTGTTCGGGCACAGCATGGGCGCCGCGGTCGCCCACGAGGTCGCGGCGCGGCTGGAGGACGAGCACGACGTGCGGGTTCCCCTGCTGCTGGTGTCGGGGCGGGCCGGCCCCGGCCGGACTCGACCACGGGGGCTGGCGTACGCCGACGACGAGACCCTGCTGGCGGACGTGTCCCGGCTGAGCCAGTTGGACCGCGCCCTGTTCGCCGACCCCGACCTGCGGGCGGTGGTGCTGCCGTCGATCCGGGGTGACTACCGGCTGGTGGAGACCTACCGGGCCCCGGTGGGCCGGACGGTGGAGGCGCCGATCGTGGCCTACACCGGTGCTGCCGACCCCGTCGTCCGCGTCGAGGACGTGCGGGAGTGGGCCACGGCGACCTCGTCCAGGTTCGAGATGCGGGTCTTCGACGGAGGCCACTCCTACCTGGTGCCGCAGGAGGCGGCGTTGGTGGCCGACGTGCGCTTCAGGATCGACCGGGCACTCGGCTGACTGGAGCGGCGGCCACTTCCGGTGCTGGCCCCGGGGAACGGCACCGCTCGGCGACGTCCATCCACGCCAGGAGCTGGCGGGGCACTCGGCGGCTGACCTGGTCGGGCCGTCGACGAGGTTCGGCCGGAGGACGACGGGTGAAGCGAGAACCCGGTGGGCAGCCACCGCGCACCCCCACTGGGGGCGTTCGGGAGGCGGAGCCGGGCCCCACCCCGACGCCCGACCCCACTCCGGCGGCGCCGAACACGACGCGGGCGGGGGAGGCGTGTCCCACCCCGCCCCGGAGCGTCCCCGCCAGGGGCGGTCGCCACGCCGCCTACCCCGACGATCATTGCCCCTGCGCTCGGGGGACTCGGCCCGCCTCGGCTGCCCCCTGCCCGGCACGGAGGGTGCGGCACCCGGTCGTTCCGGGGCGAGCCCGAGGGCGGCCGAGGGGAGGCCACCGGCTCCGGTGCTCGGCCGGGCACGCACCCCGACGCGGCGGTGCGCGGGCGCGAGTGCCGTCGGCGGCCGTCGCCCCCGGGGAACGGTGGACGACCGGGCGGGGCGGCCACACCGCCGTGACGGAGGTGGCGGAACGGCGCTCCGGCACCCCCCGCGGGCCCGACCGGACGAGGGTGGGCGCGCCGCGACGGCCGGGGGTCGCCGGTCACCTCGGGTCGGATCACCGACGGCGACGACATGGACCGCCCCGGTGGCGGACGTCCCCGGGGGTCCCTCAGCGGATCCAGCCGAACCCCTGGTTGTTGCCCAGGCCCAACCCCCAGGACCGGATCGCCTCGACGAAACGTGGGTCCGCGCTGAGCCGGACCCGGATGACGGCCCCGATCCTGGGCGCGCCCTGCACCAGGAACCGCCGGCGCGGACCGGAATCGACGAGGACCAGGTCCTGCGGCGCGGGCAGGCCCAGCACGTCGGCCTTGTGCCGCAGGTTGTGCGCCAGCCGGCCGAGGAACGCCGGGTGGGTGGGCTCGATGAACTGGTTGTCGTACTTCACGAGGACCGGGGTGGCCGTGGTCAGCTCCACCTCGCCCCCGGCCGTCGGTTCGGCGGTCTCCACGCGCACCTCCCGGACCCGCAGCACCGTCCTGCCCCAGCGCAGGCTGTCGTGCCGGTGGAGCGCGGCGGCCATCGGACCCGCGATCTCGGGCATGGGAGAGCCGAACCAGACCGCACCCCGGTCCGAGGTGGTGTAGACGCCACGCCGCCGAGGGGCGCCCCGGAACTGGGGGCAGGTGAGCCCGAAGGGGCGCATCGGATCGCCGCGCCACCCCTCGTCGTGCAGGCTGCGCGCGAGTTCCCCGTTCTGGCTGCGCAACAACGTGTAGGCGACAGCGCGCGCCGGGCCGAAGACGTCCGCCCAGTGCATGGTCTCCGCCTTGGTGTCGACGTCCACCCGAATCCGCATGGAATCCCCCGTGGTTGCCCCGCCAGTCCCGGAACCGGTTCGCGCGCCGGTGGCGGAATTCGGGGAACCGGGAACGGCACCCGTTCTCCCGGACGGCGAACGCGGTGAGGCGGTAGATTAGCGTCCGCGCTTCCGCCGAACGGCGGGCCCCCGCGTTCTCCCGCCGCCGATCATCGGAACACCGGTCCACTCTGGCGAGGCGCCGCAGTGTGGGCCGCTCCTTTTCCTCGTTCCCCTCGACGAATTCCGCGGGAGGACGCGGCCGAACCCCGGGAATAACCAGCGGGCCGAGATCCGAAATTTTCGTGGTGATCTTTTCGACGCGTCTCACGCCGGCGGTCGTCGTGCTCCGGCGGGCCGAGACCCGGCTCGGCCTCCGGTGCTCGTCGCCCCTCGGTTCGCGGCCACGAGGTGGTGCGCGCCGGCCGGGGCTCCGGACCGGGAGGGGGTGGCCCGGTCCGACCACCGCGCGCGGTCGAACCGGACCGTCTCACCTCCCGCAACAGGGTCTGCGCCGACCCGCGGGCCGCCCCGCCGGTCGGAGACGGGTTCCCGGGTGCGGCACCCGGTCGAGCCCGTTCGCGTGGTGGTCAGTGGTCACGCCACCGGGACGGATCACCACCAGCCCGCAACGCCTCCAGCTCCCGGTGGGCGCGCTCCAGCTCCCGCCGGTAGACCCGCTGGTCGGCGTAGGCGCGGTGCCGGGGGCTGTCGAGGTGGCGGACACCGCCGCTGAGGTTGGGCCGCAGCTGCTTGCGGACCGCGAGCAGCCGGGCGGCCGGTCCACCGACCCGGTGGGTCAGCACCGCGCTGGCCACCAGGTCCGCCTGCCGGCTCAACAACGGGAACGCGCCGGCGTCCGTCTCGAAGAGACCGAGGAAGAACAGGTCGGGGCGCCGCCGGTCCAGCACGTGGAGGTAGAGGTCGGGTGTCCCGGCCCCAGCCCCCACGAGCCCCGGCGGCAGGAACGGGAAGTCCACCCGGTAGCCGGTGGCCTGGATGACCAGGTCGGGACGCCAGGTGCTGTCGTCGGTGAAGCGGATCTCGGGCCCCTCCAGGGCGACCACGTCGGGAACCGCCGTGACGTCGCCGTGGCCGAGGTGGTGCAGGATGCGGTCGTTGAGGATGGGGTGGCTCTCGAAGATGCGGTGGTCGGGCGCGGGGAGGCCGTAGTCCTCTGGCCTGCCGGCGAGCAGCCGGAGCAGGCGCCGCATCACCGCCTGCCGCAGCCACGCCGGCAGCGGCGGGCTCTGGGCGGCGAAGACGTCGGCCGGCCGGCCCAGCACGTACTTCGGGATGACGTGGTAGCCGCGCCGCAGGCTCAACCGGGTCTCGACCGCCGCCGTCGCCGCGTCGCAGGCGATGTCCACCCCCGAGTTCCCGCCCCCGACGACCAGCACCCGACGCCCCCGCAGCCGTCCGGGCCCGTCGTAGTCCCTGGCGTGGATCAGCTCACCGTCGAAGGCACCGGGCCACTCGGGCCTCCGGGGCGTCCACTGCCGCCCGGTGGCGACCGCCAGGCCCGCGTACCGGTGGGAGCGCCCGTCGGAGAAGGTCACCGCCCAGCCGCCCGACGGCTCCGGCCGGGCGGAGGTCACCGCCCGCCCACCGGTGAAGTGCTCGTGGACGTCGTGGTGCGCCGCGAACTCCCGCAGGTAGTCCAGGATCAGGCGGTGGCCCGGGTAGTCCGGGTAGCGCGCCGGCATCGGGAATCCCGCGAAGGCGGACATCGTGCGGGAGCTGATGAAATGCGCGGAATCGTAGAGCGGCGTCCCCGGATTCTCCCGATCCCACAATCCGCCGATCGCGTGATGTCGGTCGACGAGGTCGAAGGAAATGGACCGACGCCGGAACGCGGCGGCGAGCGCCAGACCGGCGGGTCCGGCGCCGATGACGAGATACCGGTCCGATGTCGACGCGGGACCACCGGAACCCGACGGCCGTTTCCTGGTGGTCATCACCAACCCCGAGAAGAAAGCGGAACTCGAATTGAATTCGAGTTATACTCCCAAGATCAGCACGCGGTCAAGTCCCTCCCGGAGGTCCGTGCCATGCCGGTGACACCGGAGAAACCATCCCGCCACCCCCATCCGGTGCCCGCGACCACGGCGCGCCACTGGCCGCCGCGCCGGCACCCCTCCCCCGGTTTCTGGGCGGGACGCCACGCCGTGGTGACCGGGGGGTCGAGCGGGATCGGACTGGCCCTGGTGGACCGGCTCCTCCACCTCGGCGCCCGGGTCAGCGCCGTCGCCCTGGACGACGAACACCTCGACCGGCTCACCCGCCGCGCCACCACCACCCCGCGCCTGGTGACCCGCGCCCTGGACGTCACCGACCTCGGCGCCACCCGCGACACGCTCGCCGGCCTCGCCGAGCAACACGGCCCGTGCCACTCCCTGTTCACCTGCGCCGGGATCACCGAACCCGGCTACTTCCACCGCCTGTCCGACGACACGTTCCGCTCCATCATGGAGGTCAACTACTTCGGCACCCTCCACTCCGTGCGCGCCGTGGTACCCGCCATGACCGCCGCCGGGCACGGCACCCTGACCTGCGTCGTGTCCGTCGCGGGGATCCTCGGGGTGTTCGGCTACGGCGCGTACTCGCCCAGCAAGTTCGCCGTGCGGGGGCTCACCGAGGTGCTGCGCCAGGAGCTCCGCCCGGCCGGCGTCCGCGTCAGCGCCGTCTACCCACCCGACGTCGACACCCCGATGCTCGCCCAGGAAACCCCGCTCAAACCCCCCGAGCTGCGCGCCCTCTCCGGAACGATCCGCCCCCTGAGCGCGAGCCGGGTCGCCGAAGCCATCCTCGCCGGCACCCAACGAGGACATCCGGTCATCATCCCGGACTGGCGCACCAGGGGGCTGCGGTGGGTGGCCGGCGCCGCGCCGGGAGTGGCGAACGCGATCATGGACCGGATCATCACCGGGGCGAGCCGGCCAGGAGGAGGCGATCCGCGGAACCCGGGCCCGACCCCGGACCGGCAGGACGGAAAGGCGAGGGCAGCACGTGAGCACAGCGATCCCCGGCTACCGACGTCGACCAGCGCAGGCGCGCACCCAGGAACGAGCACGCCGCATCCTCGCCGCGGCGGAGGAACTGCTGGTCGGTGAGGGCTACGCGGCCGTCACCACCAGCAGGGTGGCCGCCGTCGCCGGAATACCGGTGAGCTCCCTCTACCACCTCTTCCGCGACCGGGACAGCATCGTCGACGCCCTCGTCGCGGGCTACCTCGACCGGTTCCTCGACATCACCGACGACATCTCCTCGGCCGTCGAACACCACACGGTGGGCCTCGACCAGGTGGTGTCCGAACTGGTCGACGGCTACGCCAGCCTCTACCGCACCGAACCCGGGTACCGGGTGCTCTGGCTGGGCGGCCACCTCGACGGCCGGCTCGCCGCCAAGGACCGCGACAACAGCAGCCGGGTCGCCGAACGGCTCCGGACCGTCCTGGCCGAACAACCCGAGGCCGCCCACCGACCCGAACTCGTCGCGCTCGCCTGCCGCGTCGGCGTCGAGATCGGCGACCACCTGCTGCGACTGGCCTTCCAGGAGAACCCGGACGGCGACCCCGCCATCCTGGAACAGGCCAAGATCGCCGTCACCGCCTACGTCCGCCAGGCCCTGACCCGACGCTGACGCCGGGGGCTCCGGGACCGCGACACCCGGAGCCCCCGCACCGACGGCGTGGACGTCAACCCCGCAACTCCCCCAACAGCTCCGCCACCCGCTCCCGGTAGTTGTCGGCGCCCTCCGGAAGCTCGTCCAACGCGTGGGTCAACACCACTTCGGCCTCGTCCCGCCGGTCCAGGTCGATCAACATCCGCCCCCGCAGCACGTCGGCGATCGCCGCCTCCACCCGCCCGTCCAAGGCCCGAAAACCCGCCGCGGCCGCCGACGCCCTGGGCAATCCGTCGTCCAGCCGTCCCAGGGCGGCGAGGATCCGGGCGGCGTCGTAGGACAGGCGCGCCCGCTGCCAGCCCACGGCGGGATCACCGGCGGGCAGCTCCGCGGCCAGCTCGTCCGCACCGGACAGCACCTCCCACGCCCGCTCACCCTCCCCCGCCCAGTGCCAGGACAACGCGGCCTTCCGCCGGTTCTCCAACTCCTCCACCCGCCGCTCGGCCCGCCGACAGGCCTCGGCGGCCCGCAGGTAACGCTCCGCCGCCTCGGCGTCGCGGTCCTGCTCGTCCAACACGTCGGCGACGTGGCCGTGCATCTGCGCCACCCCGGCCGGGTTCTCCTCCCGCTCGCAGTACTCCACGAGCTCGTCGAAGAGGGCGAGCGCCTGCTCGACATGCCCCAACGCCCGGTAGGACTGCGCGAGCAGGAACCGCCCCCGGTACAGCTCGTCGACGTCACCGAGCCGCTCCAGCGCCGGCAGCGCCTCCTCGGTGGCCTCCGCCGCCTCGTCGGGCAGTTCGATGCGAAGGCAGGCGTCGGCCAGGTCGAGCCGCACGTAGGCCGCCCGCTCCGCCTGCCCGTCCTCCTCCAGGTCCACGACGAGGTCGGTCAACTGCTCCTGGGCCTCCAGCGACCGGCCCAGGTTCAACGCCACCTGCGCCCTGCGGTGCAGGGCGGCGAACCGGAGCGCGGACTCGTCGGTGCGGGCCGCCTCGGCGAACAGGCCGTACGCGCCGGGCAACTCCCCCAGGTTCGCCCGCAGCGAGGCCAACCCGAACTGCACGCGGCGCAACAGCGTGGAGGGCGGGAACGCCTCCAACTCCTCCAACGCCCGTTCCCACAACGGCAGCAGCCGGGTGCGCGCGTCCAGCCCGGCCTGGCTGGCGAACCGCGCGTGCTGCGCGACCACCCCGGCCAACACCACGCGGTCACCGAACCGTTCCGCCCGCTCGACCGCCTCCGCCAACAACTCCACGGCATCGTCGGTCCGGTCGCTGAGGTGGTAGGCCGCCGCCAGCCGGCACCGGGCCCGCAGCGCCTCGCCCCGGTGGCCGTCACCGTCGAGCGCCAACAGGCCCCGGTTGATCTCGGCGAGCCCCTCCTCGGACCGCCCACCCTGGCAGAGAAGCACGCCCAACCGGGTCCGCGTCTCGTTCTCCCGCACCAGGTCCCCCACCCGCGCGAACAGGGTCATCGCCCGCCGCCAGGTCTCCTGGGCCAGTTCGACGTCACCGTCGGCGAGGCGGAACCCGTGCGCCACCAGACGCCGGGCCAGCAACGCGGGTTCCGGGTGCGGGCACAGCTCGTCGAACCGCTCCCACGCGGACGCCGCCCGCCCGTCGTTCTCGAACCACATCTCCCGCTCGGCGAGCTCGGCCAGCGCCTCCGGACGCTCCGGCAGTACCTCGGCCGTCGGCGGCTCACCCGGCGCGGTCGGCGCGGTCGCCGGCGCCTGCCCGGACCGGCCCCGCCGCACCAGACCGGACAACGGCAGGTGGTCGACCAGCGGTTCCTCGACGAGCTGGCCGCGCACGGACTCGCTCTGGTGGGAGGTGCCGTTGCGTTCGTCGAACCGCGCCGCCACCGCCAGCGCCCGATCGGCCAGCTCGTCCCGCAGCCGCGCCACCGGCACCGTCGTCGCCTCCCGCTCCCGGAAACCGGGACGACGCACGGGGTCGTCGCCGTGCCCCCGGGCCACGATCAGGTCAAGGGTGCGGGAGGCCGCGGCGGCGAACTCCATCTCGGTCATCGGGGACGGCGGCTCGTCAAGCCACCCGAGGTGCCGTTCCACGAGTTCCAGCCCGCGCACCTCGTTGCCGCTCAACGCGCAGAACCGGATGTGCTCGGCCACCAGGGCCAGTTCGCTCCTGTCGTGCTGCACGGCCCGGTAGGCGCGGCGGTGCGCGTCGGCGGCGTCGTCGAGCGCCCCCACCCGCAGGTAGGGCCGGAGCAGCGCGGTCAGGATGCCGTGCGGCTGCTCGGTGCACGCCAGCTCACCATCGAGGACCGGCGCGGCCAACGCCACCGCCTCCTCGTACCGGCCGGTGTCCTCGAGGTGGTACACCTTCTCGCTCGGTTCGCAGCCCGCGCAGTCGGACATCGCGCTCCGGGGGCTGGCGCACCACAACCGGTACTCCTCCTCGGCGGCGTCGAGGTCACCGAGGTGCCGGTGCACCCTCGCGCGGCGCTGGTGCACCGGACCCACGCCGTGACCGGCGAGCCGGTAGCGCCGCTCCATGTCGGCCAACACCGCCCTGGTCCGGTCGAGCGACACCTCGGGGAAGGAGGTCAACGCCCCGATCACGCCCTTGAAGTACCAGAACAACTGGTGGTCGAACCGCGAATCCGACTCACCCCGGTCGTAGGCGGCCAGGCACCAGGAGAACGGCACGACCATCTTCGCCGGTTCGCCGCCGTACTGGTACGCCGCCACCGCCAGGATGCGGGACGCGTACCGCAACCCCGGACGCCCCACCGCGTCCGACCGCCGGACCACCTCCTCGGCGGCGGCCACCTGGGAGGCACCGTAGGGCAGCCGCCAAGCCGCCCGCAGCATCTCCTCGACCTCCTGCTCGCTGTGGCTCACTGCTGGTCCTCCGAAGGAATGGCCCGCTCCAGCAGGCCGAGAAACGAGCGGTTCAGAAGGGCGGCGTCCGCCGGCCGGATCGGGTGGTAGCCGAGCAGGAGGGCCTGCCCGTACAGCGACTCGACGGCCAACCGCACCGCCTCGGGATCCCGCGAGGCGCAGACCCGCCGCACCAGGTCGTTGCGGTGGTTCAACACCAGGCGCGGGCGGTCCTCCCTTGGTTTCTCGAAGGCCGACAGCACCCCGGCCCACAGTTCGTCCACCTGCTGCCGGGTGGAACGCAACTCGGACTGGAAGGCCGCCGACCGGTCGACCAGGTACAGCACCGGCAGGTTGACCGGGTCGAAGGAGCGCAGCACGAGTTCACAGCCCAGCCCGTCGAGCACCCCCTGCGCGGCGGTGACGAACGGCCGCGCGGCCAGTTCCTCCGCCGGGTCGACCGGTTCGAAGCGGGTGACCAGATCCGTGGGGTCGAGCCGCACGACCACCGCGTCCCCGTCCACGACCGGGAGACGGTCGATGATCTCGGAGTCGTAGGTGTAGCCGCCGTTGACCACGGCGAGGCCCTGGGCGGCCGCGACGGCGGCCAACTGGCGGAAGTCCTCCGCCGTCGTCGTGTACCGCACCGTGCCGTGGCGCGCGCGGAAGTCGGCCAGCGTCATCCGGCCGACGTTGGTCTCCATCGGCATCCACCGCTCGACGAGGCGCAGCATCTCGTCGTCGTGCAGCGCGAGCGCCTTCACCCCCAGGTGGTGGATCTCCAGGAACCTGGCCAGCCGCGCCGGTTGGGTCCTGGCCAGCCCCGTCATCCAGCCACGCAGCCGGGCCCCCAGCGCCTCGCGGGTCGCCTCCAGCAGGCCGTCGTCGTACAGGGCCTCCCGGCTCGCGGTGGGCCGCAGGCCCTCCGCGTCGACGACGCAACGGGCGAAGAACGCCCAGTCGGGCAACAGCCCGTCGCCGCTCTCGGTGAGCAGCATCCGCTTCAGGTAGACCCGGTGCCCGGCGCGTTCGGCCGGGTTCGCGGGGAAGGGCAGCACGTAGGCGACACCGGTCAGCCCCGCCTCCGGAACCGCGAGGTCGATGACGTCGAACGGGGTGAAACCGAAGGTGTCCTGGGCGTAGCCGAGCAGGTCCGCGTCCCGTTCCCCCGGGGTCCGGTCGTCGGACCGCCACGGCGGCCCGTCCCCACTGACGGCCTCGCCGGCGACAGTGACCCGGAAGGGCAGCAGGGAACCGTAGAGCCGGCAGAGGTCCCGCACCGTCTCCGGTTCGAACCACTGCTCCGCGCCGCGTCGGGCGCGGAGGGAGACGGTGGTGCCCGGTTCGTCCCGCTCCGCCGGGCCGATGGCGTACGTCCCGTCGGACCGGCCGAGCCACTCCACCGCCGGACCACCGCTCACCGAACGGGTCACGACGCGGACCTCATCGGCCACGAGGAACGCGGAGAGCAGCCCGATGCCGAACTGGCCGAGGAACTCGTGGCGGGCGAAACCGAGTTCGTCCCGCTTGGAGCTGCGACCGATGGTGGCGAGGAGTTCGTGGACCTGCGACTCGGTCAGGCCCACCCCGGTGTCACTGATGGTGAGAGCGCGGTCGGTGAGTTCGATCCCGATGGCGGCGGGGGCGTCGGGATTTCCGACGCGGCGGGCCGTCACGGCGTCCACGGCGTTCTGCAACAGTTCCCGCAGGTAGACGCGTGGGCTGGAGTACAGGTGGTGGCTGAGCAGATCGACGACTCCGCGAAGATCCACCTGGAATTTCTGGTTCACTGTCCCAATCCCCAGTTCACCCCAACGTGTGGTCGGGACTCGAAATGATGATCTAGCTCATCCTATTCAGCACGGCCGACGGGCACGGTGGCGGCACAACCGCCCTCAGGCTGGCCGGAGCCGCCGTCCAGTGCGCACTCCGAAGGGTCCTTTTCGGACGTACGGTCCCTCGCCCTCCCCGGACGTGGGGACCGGCTGTCGCCAGACCGTCAGCGGACACGCCGCAGGCGTGGCGTGGAGCGGACGAGCCGCGAGAGAGGAGCGCGTGCCACGGACGCGGGGTGCGCGTCGACCGAAGGCGGGAGGGGATGCGCGGTAGCTGGCACGGGGGAGGTCGAAGCCGCGGATCGCCGACGGAAGCGCGGTTCCGGATGCCGTGGGGTGGCCGGTACCGTGAGGCGCCAGTGCCGTGAGGACAGCCCGAGAACGGACATTCGGGTTCGGTCGGAGGGTCATGATCCTGCTTGGGAATCGGAAGCGTCACGCGACACGCCTGACCTCTCCCAACCAATTCCCGGGCGTGTCGACTGTTTTGCCTGGTTCCTGCGCGCTTCGTGGAGCGCGTAACCTGGAAAACCGCTGCTCGCGCAGCGTTGCACCGGCCCTCCGGGGCCGGTGAGGATCGCAACGACCCGCTGGCCGGCGACCCGATCGTGCACCTGGAGTTGCACCGGCCCTCCGGGGCCGGTGAGGATCGCAACGGGTCGCGCCTCAGTCGCGGCGAAGGACTGCCGGAGTTGCACCGGCCCTCCGGGGCCGGTGAGGATCGCAACGTCCTTGGTGGTGGCATAGGTGCGCGTCGGCTGGGGTTGCACCGGCCCTCCGGGGCCGGTGAGGATCGCAACCATTCGGGGACTCCTTCTGTGATGGTCGCCCGGCGTTGCACCGGCCCTCCGGGGCCGGTGAGGATCGCAACGCGGTCCTGTGGGATCGGGAGCAGTCGGCCATCACCAGTTGCACCGGCCCTCCGGGGCCGGTGAGGATCGCAACCTGTCAGGTCGGGTCAGGTCGGGTGTCAGGTCGGGGTTGCACCGGCCCTCCGGGGCCGGTGAGGATCGCAACCACCCAGCGGCGAATGGTCCGGCTCGGGTTACTGAGGTTGCACCGGCCCTCCGGGGCCGGTGAGGATCGCAACGGCTGCGTGGGGGCCACGTGCCCTCCTCTCTGTTGCTGGTTGCACCGGCCCTCCGGGGCCGGTGAGGATCGCAACAGGAGGAGCTCAACGACGGTAAGCCGTTCCCCGCCCGGTTGCACCGGCCCTCCGGGGCCGGTGAGGATCGCAACGATGGGCCCTGGCCGCCCGCGTCGACGGCATCTGGGGCGGTTGCACCGGCCCTCCGGGGCCGGTGAGGATCGCAACCAGGTCTGGATTGCCCAAACCTTGCCGTGGTGGGCGGTTGCACCGGCCCTCCGGGGCCGGTGAGGATCGCAACGTAACCTCCGGGGCTGCATCCAAATTGGGGCTGCATGTTGCACCGGCCCACCGGGGCCGGTGAGGATCGCAACCAAATGTCGATCTCTACGGCACCGCCTGACATCGCGAGTTGCACCGGCCCTCCGGGGCCGGTGAGGATCGCAACAGGTCCATTCCGACGCTGAGTCCGGTGCTGCCGGTCGTTGCACCGGCCCTCCGGGGCCGGTGAGGATCGCAACGGTCTGACCCCGGCGGACCGACAGGCCATCAAGGGTTGCGCCAGCCCTCCGGGCCGGTGAGGATCGCAACGCCGGGCCACAGGGCTGAAGGTGATCAGCTACGCCCTGGCTGGCCAGGCCGACGCCAGTGCGCGGGTGCTGGACGAAGCGATGCGCCTGCTCGCCCAGCCCAGCCGGGACGACGAAGTCCGCTTGGGGCAGCGCAGCGTCGTCGGCGACGACCTGTACGCGGTCTACCAAACCACCTGCGACATCTACCTCGGTCTCGGTACCGACGTGATCGACGCGCTACAACCCCGGTTGGATGGACTGGCCCGCTCCTCGCCCCGCACGGCCATGATCAGCCGCGCGAAGCTGGCTCACGCGTATGCCAACGCCGGCCAACCCGCCGACGCCGTCCGACTGGCCTGGGAAACGCTGGACGCCCACGACCAGGTCGGCTCGCACTCCGCCTTGACCGAGGTCCGGCGCACATCGCGCGTGCTGCGCCAGTGGGAGGTTCGTGCGGACGTGCGCGGGGAGATAGCCGACCTCGCCCACCGGCTGTCCGGCTGACCATCGGCCAGCCGGTTATGCGCCCTTGCCCCGTTTCAGCCGGAGCGCGTCGAGCGGTTCCTCCCGCACCTCGCCGTCCGAGGACCGGGTGACACGGTAGACGCCCGCGTTCGGCCGGTCGGCGATCGCGGCCACCAACCGGTCGTGCTCGTAATGCAGTCCGGCACCGGTGTCGGTGGCGTAGCCGACCAGACCGCCCGCGGCGCCTTCGGTGGCGAGCAGGTGGTGGAAAGCCGCCCGCCGCTCGCCTTCGCCGTAGTGCACCGCGTTGGCATGAGGCAGCAAACCCAGTCCCTCGCCGCTGCCGCGAACGCCGCCGTAGGAATCGGTGACCGTCCACGTGTGCCAGCACAGCGACCCGGCCGACTCACCGGCCAGCACAACCCCCGCCTGCCAACAGTCGGCCAGGATTGCCGGCAGGTCGTGGGCGTGCCACACCGCCAGCAGGTTGACCACGCTCCCCCTGTCCACCCAGACGACGTCCTGCTCGTGCAGGTGAGCGGCTACGTCCGGCACATTGGGTTGCTCGAACAGCGCTAGGTGGGAGGTGCGCACCTCGGTGTCGGCGAACGCCGCGTAGAAGGCGTCGATGCTGGCCTGCCGATCACCCGTGCCGGTCGATACGAAGCACAACCGCGGGCGGGGCGGCCCGCCGGCCAGGTCGAAGGCGTAGGAGAACACCGGGCCGGGCCGCCACGGGTCCCGGGCACGGTTGAACCCCATCGAGGTCGCCAGGATCGTCGGTGCGTCGGCCGCCACCCGCTCAGTGTGGCACCGTGCTGGATCACACTGCGACCGTTCGGCAGCCTCGATCCGCCGTCGCACACGGTCCCGCGACACGATCGCCAGGCCCGGACGTCGATGCCAACAGGACACCGTGGACGGCGGCCGGCAGCCCCAGCGCGGCGGTGGGACGACCCGGCTTCCCTGCCTGACCCTCCATGTCCCCCATCCGTGGGGCTGGCGGCATCCGGCCGGCCTGGGTGACCGTGTCCTGCCGCGCATCCCCTCCCGTCGCCAGCAAGGCTCATCCCGAGCCGGACGGCAGGGACCCCGCGTGGCCGGCCGCACGCTTCGCACCCAGGGCGGAGCGACCAGTTCGCCCGGCCACGGGAGTCAACCCAAGCGGAAGCCTCAACCACGAGAGGGGAACAACGATGGCGATCGACGAGCCAGTCGCGGAGCTGGACCCGAGGTTCAGCGCTCCGGACGCACTGCCGACCAGCTGGTTGCGGATGGAGAAGGCGCTGCGGGGCGCGGAGACCTACTGGTTGTCCAGCGTGCGCGGCGACGGCCGTCCGCACGTGAGCACCCTGCTCGCGGTGTGGCTGGACGGCGCGGCCTACTTCTGCACCGGTGAGGACGAGCAGAAGGCCCGCAACATCCAGCGTAGCCCGCTGTGCGCGCTGACCACCGGCTCGAACCTGCTCAACGAGGGTCTCGACGTCGTCGTGGAGGGGACGGCCGAGCAGATCTCGGAGGAGTCCGTCCTCCGGGAGATCGCCGATTCCTACCTGGACAAGTACGGGGAGGCCTGGCGGTTCGAGGTCCGCGACGGCCGTTTCCACGGCACCGGTGGTGGTGGGAACGTGGCCGTGGTCTACCGGATCCGGCCGGCCAAGATCCTGGCGTTCGACAAGGGTGGTTCCAGCCAGACCCGGTGGCGGTTCTGACCGTCCGCCGAGGTGGGAGGGCCTGGGCCGCACCGGCAGGGGCGCGGCGTGTTGGCCGTCGTCAGGGTGCGGACCCAATCCTTCGCGGACGGAGTGCCCGGGTGGTGGACGCCATCGAACGGTTCTCGCGCATCCTCCGAGTCCGCCAGGGACGGGCCGGCGGCGTGTCGCCGCCGGCCCGACCCCCAGCGCCACCCAGGGTCCGCCCATCATGACCGCTCCGCGCGAGGAACGCCGGCCGGCTGCTGCCCCGACCGGGTCCGGTGATGCGGTGACCGAGCGGCGCACCGGAGGCCCGCTGTCCACGCGAACCCGGTCAGCGCACTCCTCGGACCGCCGCGGTGGTGTTGGATCCCCGTCCCCCACGGTGGTGCTCCCGGGTCCGAGTTCCGGTCCCCATCCGCTGGAGGTGACTCGGGTACTCGGGAGCCGGGCGGGGTGATGTCCCCGCCGACGCGTCTTCCGGAGGCGTCGGGGCACGCTTCCCCCTGCATCCCCGGAGCCGCACTTGTGCCAGGGCTGGGCCGGCCGTTCGAACGGGTGCTCGGCCTCCGCCGTTCTCGCTCGCTCTCCACCATCATCCGGCGAGCCCAGGTGGGCCGAGGCCCGGGGTCAGCCGGGAGGCGACGTGAAGTCGCCGATCCGCCGGGCGATGGCGACCGCCGCCGCACCCCGCGCCCACTCCTCGAACGGTGCCAGGCGGACCACGACCTCGGCGCGGCCGGCCGCGCCGTAGGAGGCCTCGTGGAGTGCGGCGCGCAGGTGGGGTTCGAGCAGGGCGAGACCCGCCTGGTGGTCGGCGGACACCACGACCACTTCGGGGCCGAGGAGGTTGACGACTCCGGCGGCGGCCCGTCCCACGGCCCTCCCCGCCTCCTCGAACACCCCTCGGACCCGGGCGTCGCCGCCCTGGGCGCGGCGGACCAGGTCGGGCAGTGCCAGATCGGGTTCTCCCAGGAGTTCGGCGGCTCGTCGCACGATCGCCGGTTCCGAGGCGACGGCCTCCAGGCAGCCGGTGGCCCCGCAGTAGCACCGGGGGCCGCGCGGGTCGACGGGGACGTGGCCGAGTTCGCCGGCGACGCCGAAGGCCCCGGTGCGGACCCGACCGTCGACGACGAGGCCGCCCGTCACGCCCGCGCCGACGGTGACCAGTAGGAACGAGTCGGCGCGGGCTCCCACGCCGAACCAGTTCTCCGCCTCGGTGAGGGCACGGACGTCGTTGTCGACGACGGTCGGGAGCCCGGTCTCGGCGCTGATCAGGTCGGCGAGACGCAGGTCCCGCCAGCCGTGGAACGGCTCGTAGCGGGCGATACCCCGGTCCCGGTCGACGGCACCGGCCACCGACACGCCCAGCGCGTGGGTGCGGACACGGAAGCGGGGTTCGAGGCGGCGCAGCTCGTCGACCAGTCCCGCCACCGACCGGACGACGTCCGCGACGTCATGGCCCGACAGGTGGTTTCGGGCGGCGTGGCGGACATGTGCCCTCAGGTCCGTGACGACGCCGATGAGTTCGTTGGCCGTCACCTTGACACCCACCACGAACTCCCGGTCCGCACGCACGTCCAGCGGGACGGAGGGCCGGCCGATCCGGACGTCGCGCCCCCCGACGCCGTTCCGGCCGTGGCCCGGGGAGACCTCGGCGAGGTAGCCCCGGTCGAGGAAGGCACGGGTGATCTTGGTGATGCTGGGTTGGGACAGGCCCGTGCGCCGGACCAGTTCTCCCCGCCGCACCGGGCCGTCGGTCAACACGAGGCGGAACACCCGCGCACTCGCACGCGTCGTGGCGATCGGTCCGCGACCCTGCGCGGGACGGGGCATCCCCGGAAAGTACCGCCGCCGCGTTCCACGGGTCAAGAATCGGGATACGCCCTCGTCAACGCCTGACCAACCAGGCGGTCTCCGCCAAGCGCACGCCTCGGAACTCCCGCTGACGCGGAGCTTTCGAAAACTACCGCCACCGACTTCCATGCACTGGGAATTGAAGTCCTCGCACGTCAACGGTTACGGTGATCGAGATCACGCGTTCGTCCCGGCTGACCTCCGCCGCGGAAGGAGCTACCGGTGCACGCCCGCTCCTGGTCCGGACCCCGGTGCCGGTCGCGAGGTGGTGCGCGTCCCCGACCCTCGGGACCGATGCCAGTCCCGTCACCGGTCCCGACGGTCCCCGCAACCAGCCGCGTCCCGAGATCGCGTGTTCACACCCGTCGACAGCGAACAAGGGAGTTTGCATGTCCCGGACACGATGGACGAGACGGCGCCCCGGCGCCGTGCTGGCCGCGGTGGTCGGCACCGTGGCACTGCTGATGACCGGTGTCCTCACCGGTACGGCGTCGGCCGAACCGGTTCGGATTCCCAACGCAACGCAGTTCACCGACACCGACGGAAACCCGCTGCACGCCCACGGTGGCGGTGTGCTCAAGGTTGACGACTACTACTACTGGTTCGGGGAGAACCGCAACCCGGACTTCACCTTCCGCCACGTCTCGGCGTACCGGTCGACCGATCTGCGGAACTGGGAGTTCCGCAACCACGTGCTGACCCAGGACAGCGACGCGGAACTCGCGGTCGCGAACATCGAGCGCCCGAAGGTGATCTACAACGAGTCCACCGGGCAGTTCGTCATGTGGATGCACAAGGAGAACGGCCGGGACTACGGGGAGGCCCGGGCCGCCGTGGCCGTGTCGGACACCGTCGACGGCGACTACGAGTGGCGAGGCAGCTTCCGGCCCTTCGACGAACACATGTCCCGGGACATCACCGCCTTCGTCGACGGGAACGGCACCGGATACATGATCTCCTCCGCCAGGGAGAACTACGACCTGCACGTGTACCGGCTGACGCCCGACTACACGCGGGTCGAGGAACTCGTCCACGTGCTGTGGCCCGGCGGCCACCGGGAGGCCCCGGCGATGTTCGAACGCGACGGCGTGTACTTCCTCGTCACCTCCGGCGCCACGGGGTGGAATCCCAACCAGCAGAAGTACGCCACCGCCGAGTGCGTGGAGTGCCCGTGGACGGAGCCGACGAACCTGGGGAACTCGACGGCTTTCGGCTCGCAGACGGCCTTCGTGCTCCCGGTGGAGGGCAGCGAGACCACCAGCTACCTCTACATGGGCGACCGGTGGGGCCCGGCGCAGGGCGGCACCCCGAACGACTCCGAGTACGTGTGGCTGCCGTTGGAGTTCCCCACCCCGACCTCCCTCGCCATGGACTGGACACCCGAGCTGGAGATCGACACGGCCACCGGGCGGATCAGTGGGCTCGACGGCGGACAGGCGCGCCCGGTGGTGGCCAGGCACAGCTCCAAGTGCCTGGACGTGGCCGACGAGTCCACCGCCGAGGGGCACCGGGTGATCCAGTGGGAGTGCACGGGAGGGAACAACCAGCGGTGGGTGTCGCGGGATGTCGGCGGCGGGCACGTGGAACTCGTCGCCTGGCACAGCGGACGGTGCCTGACGGTGGAGGGCGGCTCCACGAGCGACGGCGGAGCCGTGACGCAACGTGCCTGCACCGGTGAGCCCCACCAGCAGTGGCGTGCCGAGGACGCGGGTGCCGGCCACGTCCGCTACGTGGCACGGCACAGCGGGCTGTGCCTGGACGTGGCCGACGAGTCCACGGCGAACAACGCCACCGTCCACCAGTGGAGCTGCGGCACCGGACCCCACCAGCAGTGGTCCCGGGGCTGACCGCCCGGTGACAGCCATCCGGCACCGGTGACGACATGTCCGAACCGGATCGTGGCCAGGAGCCGGACGCGTCCGCTCGTCGCGTTCGTCCAGTCACGTGCACCCGCGGGCGCGATGGATGCGCCGACCCGGTCGTGCACCGGGCCGGCGCCCACCCGCCCGATCCACCGGGTGGGCGCCGGGCGATCGGTCAGTTCGGGGAGGTGGGGGCGGTCGGGGGGATGTTGCGGTTGTGGCGGAACAGGTTCCTCGGGTCCCACCGCGCCTTCGTGTCGGCGAGCCGGCGGTAGTTCTCCGGCGTGTAGGCGGAGCGGACGCGCTCGGTGTCCGCTCCGTCCCCGTCCAGGAAGTTCAGGTAGCTGGCGCCGGTCGACCAGGGGCGCAGTGCCGCGCGGACCTCGGCGTGCGGGGCGCGGAGCGCGGCCGCCTGCTCGGGGGTCGCGTCGGGGGGTGTGCGGCGGGTGAGGCCGAGGAGGTACTCGGCGTCCCGGTGGCTGACGCAGTTCGCCTCGGCGGGTGGGCGTCGGAGCGCTCCGCCCAGGTGGCGGATCTCCAGGACCTGGGGCGACGGCGCTCCTGGGCCGACGCGGTCCAGGACACCGCTCAGGGCCTGGTCGGGGAGACCGTCGAGGAACAGGTTGGCCGTCTGGTAGCCCATCGGCTCGGTGGGGTCCGAGCAGATGGTGGCCGAGTCGGTGTAGGGGAGTTCGCCGACCGCGTCCAGCAGCCGGGGACCCACCGCCCGCAGGGGTGCGATCACCTCGTCGCCGGTGGCCACGTCGAGGGTCGCGGCGATCCGCACGTGCAGCACGTGCCGACCCCGCAGGGGGTCCGGCACGCCGTCGACGTCGGGGAAGGGGACGAGGGCGACCGAGGTGGTGATCTCCTCGGGTGCCGTCGACGTCCAGTCCCGCCACGCCCGCAGCGCCTCGCCGACCAGCGGGGCGTCGTAGAAGAGCCCCCCGCCGTAGAGGGTGGGGACGGGGAAGAGGTCGACCTCCATCCCGGTGACCACCCCGAAGTTCCCGCCGCCCCCGCGCGACGCCCAGAACAGATCCGGGTGTGTCCGGGCGGTCACCGAGCGGGTCGTCCCGTCCGCCGTGACGAGTTCGATCTCGCGCACGTGGTCGGCGGCGTAGCCGAACCGGCGGGCGAGCAGGCCCAGGCCGCCGCCAAGGGTGTAGCCGACGGCACCGACGTGGGGGGTGCTACCGGAGAGCGGGGCGAGGCCGTGGGCGCCGGCCGCCTCGATCACGGCGGACCACGGCGCCCCCGCCTCGATCCACGCCACGCGTCGACCCGGGTCGACGCGGACCCCGGCGAGGTCCCGGATCGCCACGAGCAGCCCCCCGGTGTACCGGGGAGGAACACCGTGCCCGGAGTTCAGCACGGCGACGGGCAGGTCGTGGTCGGCGGCCACGCGGACGGCGGCGCGGACGTCGGCCGTGGTGGCGGCGAGGACGGCGACGTCGGGTCGGTGCGGCCCGTAGGTCTGGAAACCGACGGTGGCGGTGGCGAATCCCGGGTCCTCGGGGAGGAGGACCGGACCTGCCACCTCGGCGCGCAGGGTGGCGACGACAGGGGTGATCGCGGAGGTCGACGTGGTCATGCGGTCGAAGCTAGAGCGCGTTGCGGACCGGAGGTGTCCGCAAGGAGATGACATCCTGAAAGAGTGAACGCGAGCCTGCCGGCGCGGCTGTTGACCCTCCTGTCGCTGTTGCAGAGCCGCCGCGAGTGGTCGGGGGCCGAGTTGGCGCGCCGGCTGGAGGTGACCGACCGGACCGTCCGACGCGACGTCGGGCGGCTGCGTGCCCTGGGCTACCCGGTGCGGGGTACGACCGGCACCGCCGGCGGGTACCGGATGGTGGCCGGGCGGGATCTTCCTCCGCTGCTGCTGGACGACGAGGAGGCGGTGGCGGTGGCCACGGCGCTGCTCACCGCGGCCGGGGGCACGGTCACGGGGATCGAGGACACCTCGGTGCGGGCGTTGGCGAAGTTGGAGCAGGTGTTGCCGGCACGGCTGCGGCACCGGGCGGCGGCGGTGTCCCGGGCGACGGTCCCGCTCGTGCGGCCGGCACCGAACCAGGTGTGCCCGGAGGTGCTGTCGGTGCTCGCCGTCGCCTGCCGGGACCACGAGGTGGTGACGTGCTCCTACCGCGACCGGGACGGGGTGGTGACCGAACGACGGGTCGAACCCCACCACCTGGTGACCGGTCACCAGCTCTGGTACCTGATCGCCCACGACCTGCGCCGCGGCGGGTGGCGGACGTTCCGGGTGGACCGGATCTCCGAGGTGGCCCCGACCGGGCGGCGCTTCCAGCGCGGGGAGGTCCCGGGTGGGGACCCGGCCGAGTACCTGCGGGGTGTCCTGTTGTCGACCCCGTTCCCGCACCGGGCGGAACTGTGGGTGGCCGCGTCGGCGGCCCGGGTGTCACGGGTGTTGACGGACCCGCTGCCGGGCCGGGTTCGGGACATCGAGGACGGCGGGTGCGTGGTGGCGTTGGGCTCGGACACGGTGGACGGCCTGCTGCGGGAGGTCCTCGCGGTCGTGGCTCTCGGGGAACCGGTGACGATGACGGCGTCTGACCTGCTGCGGGAGCGGCTGCGCGCACTGTCCACCCGCCTCGCCGAGGTGGCCGACGGCGGGCCGGTGACCGGCGACGCGGGGTGAGGGCACGGACGAGGATCTGGTCGCCGTGGCACCGAATCCGGTGGACATCGCGCAGCGTCGCCGGGATCGTCACGACCATGCGCCAGGAGGAGATCTGGGACGCGGAGACCGCCCAACGCTATGACACGCCGGGCCGGGGCAGGTTCGCCCGTGAGGTCCTGGAACCGACCGTCGACCGCCTGGCCGCGTTGGCCGGTGACGGGGAGGCGCTGGAGTTCGCGATCGGCACCGGTCGGGTGGCCGTACCACTCGCCGAACGGGGGGTCCGCGTCACCGGGATCGACCTGTCCCGTCCCATGGTCGAGCGGCTCCGGACGAAGGTGGACGATCGGGCCGTGCCCGTGGTCATCGGGGACATGGCCACGGCCACCGCGCCGGGCGAGTACTCGCTGGTGTACCTCGTCTACAACACGATCTCGAACCTGCTCACCCAGGCCGAGCAGGTGTCCTGCTTCCGCAACGCCGCACGCCACCTGGTGCCCGGCGGGCGGTTCGTGATCGAGCTGGAGGTGCCCGAGCTGCGCCGGCTCCCACCGGGGCAGGAGGCGCTGGTCTACCACGCCGAGCCCGGGTACGTCGGCCTGGACACCTACGACACGGTGCGCCAGCACCTGGTGTCCCACCACTTCACGTTCGGCGAGGGCAGGCAGGCGCGGCTGGCGCGCAGCCCGCACCGCTACGTCTGGCCGGCCGAGCTCGACCTGATGGGGCAGCTGGCCGGGTTCGACCTGGAGAACAGGTGGGCCGACTGGTCCGGAGCCGAGTTCACCTCCGACTCCCGGTCCCACGTCTCCGTCTACCGGCTACCACCGGCCCCGTGAGCCCGCGGTGGACACGAGGCCCGGCGCGCGGCGGGACCGTGGGACGACCCGCGAGCGGCTCCTCGTCGCGGCCGGCCGCGCCGCCCCCGGTCACCGCGACGGCACGGGCCGGGTCCGCCCTCGGTCCCGGTCGGGAGCCCGGGGCTGGTGTGCGAGCGGGTGGCACCCGGGGCGGTCGTGCCGGTGCCACGGAGGGGAGCTCGGGAAATCGGGTGGATCGGTTCGCGCCGATCGGTCATCCTGCGCGAATGGTCGAACGCGAGGTGGACGAACGCGGGGTGGACGGCACGGGAGCGATCGTCCGGGAGGGGGCCCTCGACCGGGTGGGCGCGGCGTTCACGCCGGTGGTCGAGGCGACCCGGGCACGCCTCGCTGCGACCTTCGACGCCGACCGCCTGCACAGCGCCTACCTCTACGGCAGCATCCCCCGGGGCACCGCCGTCCCTGGCACGTCCGACCTGGACGTCCT
Organism: Actinoalloteichus caeruleus; assembly: GCF_049311605.1. NCBI lineage: Bacteria > Bacillati > Actinomycetota > Actinomycetes > Pseudonocardiales > Pseudonocardiaceae > Actinoalloteichus > Actinoalloteichus caeruleus. Next base: position 1,869,407 of record NZ_CP186005.1, on the reverse strand, counting down.
GGTGGCACTGCGAGCGGAGCCATCGGACACCGACCGGGCCGAGGTCAGGACCATCCAGTCCGAGTTGGACGATGCCTTCCCGGAGATCGACGGCGCCGGCATCCTCCTGTCGAGCATGACGTCCCTCCTGAGCGACGAGGAGCGGTACGACGGCGGGTTCTTCGTCGCCTGCCTGTGCACCCCGCTGCTCGGGCAGGACCTCGCCGAGCTGCTGCCCCGTTACCGGCCGGACTCGGTGCTCGCGCGGGAGACGAACGGCGACCTCGGTTCCCTGCTTCCCCGGTGGCGGGACAGGAACGCCGCCGCCACCACGGACGCCGAGCGGCGTTCCCTCGTGCGCGGGGTCACCAGGCGGGTGGTCCGCACCGGGTTCACGCTGGTCATGCCCCGCTGGGGCGGGTGGACCAGCGACCTCACCCGGTCTGCCGACCTCTTCGCGCGGTACTACCCGGACCAGGCCGAGCGGATGCGGGCCGTCGCCGAGGCCGCGTCGGCTCCGACTGCGAACACGGACATCCTCCCGATGGTCCTCGACGACCTCGGCCCCTGGCTGGCCGAGGAGTACGCCGCCGTGCACGGGGTCCCCGGGCCGCGCTGACCACGCGACCTCCGGACGTCCCGCGCGAGGGGGTGGCCGATCACGAACGCCGTGCCACGCCCGCGCCCCGTGGCTGGCCCGCCGGAAGGGAGGCGAGGATGCCGACCACGTCCTCGACCAGCACCGCCGCCCTCGTCGCCGCGCTCCAGGAACGGACCGCGCGGGCACTGCCCGCCGAACACGTCGTCCACCTCGGAGGCTGGTGGCTGCGGCACTCCCCCGGCTGCGCGTGGTGGTCGGCGGCCGTGCTGGCGCACGAGGAGCTGGCGGCGGAACCGCTGGCGGAGCGGGTGGGACGGGCGGAACGCTTCCACGCCGGATACGGCGGGACCGCCCGCTTCCAGATCAGCCCGGCCTCACCCGACCAGTTGGACGCGCTGCTGGCCGGGCGGGGCTATCGCCGGGAGAGTCCGATGTCGTTGCGGACCGCTCCGCTGGACGGGGCACGCGTCGGGGCGGTCGGCGCCCACCTCCCGGTGTCGGTGCGAGACCACGCCGACCCGACCTGGTTCGACACCTGGTTCGCCGTGCACGGCGCGGGCCTCGACCGGGAGGCCGAACGTCGGGTGCTCGACCGGCTGGACCGCCCCTGCGGGTACGCCTCCGTGGGCCCTGGACGGGGAGGTGGTGAGCGTGGGCCGGGTGGTCCTCGACGACGGCTGGGCGGGGATCTTCGGCATGGCGACAAGGCGGCACGCCCGGGGCCGGGGCGCCGCCCGGCTGGTGTTGGGCGCGTTGGCCGGGTGGGCGGGGCGACGCGGGGCCCACCAGCTCTACCTCCAGGTGGACGAGGACAACACCGCCGCGCACGGGCTCTACACCCGCGCCGGGTTCACCGAGCTCGCCGCCTACCACTACCGCACCGCCCCCTGAGCGGTGCCGGGCGGCGTCCTCGTCCGCCACGACGGGCGGCCGGGCCGGTCGACTACCGTGGCGGAGGCTCACGGTCCGTTCCGGGGAGTCGAGGCGCGAGGAAGGAGCCGCTGGTGCGGGTCGACATCTGGTCCGATCTGGTCTGCCCCTGGTGCTACCTGGGCAAGAAGCGGTTCGAGCGGGCGCTCGACGCCGCCGGCCTCGGTGACCGCGTCGAGGTGGTGTACCGGTCCTTCCAGCTCGACCCCGGCTTCCCCCGGGGTGAGACCCGCGACCAGGCCGAGGTGCTGGCCGCGAAGTTCGGCACCTCCCGCGAGGAGGCGGCCCGGATGGGGACGGACATGGAGCGCACGGCGGCCGGGGACGGGCTGGAGTTCCGGATGGGCGGGCTGCGGTACGGCAACACCTTCGACGCCCACCGCCTGGTCCAGTGCGCCGCTGGGCTGGGGACCGGCCCGCGCATGGTCGAGCGGCTGTTCCGCGCGCACTTCTCCGAGCAGCGGTCGCTGTTCGACCGGGACTCCCTCGTGCTGCTCGCCACCGAGGCCGGGGTGGACGAGGCGACGGCCGGCCGGGTGCTCGACGACGGGGACGCGCACGCCGACGCGGTGCGCGCCGATCTCGACCTGGCTCGCCGGCTCGGGGTGAGTGGGGTGCCGTTCTTCGTGCTCGACGGCAGGTACGGGGTGTCGGGCGCGCAACCGGTCGAGGTGCTGGCACGCGCCCTGGCCACGGCCGCCGGGGTGGACGAGCGGGCCGCCGACCCGACGGGGGGCGAGGGTGGGGCGGCGTGTGCGGTCCCGGACGGCGCGGCGGGGTCCGGGTCGACCGGCTGATCCCGTCCCGGGCGTTCGGCGGGCCGTCCCACCGCCCCACCGCGCCGCCGGCTCAGAGGGTTCGGGTGGCGCCGCCGTCGATGAGCAGGTCCGCGCCCGCGACGCTGGCGGCCAGCGGTGAGGCCAGGTAGGCGACGAGGTGCGCGACCTCGAGGGGTTCGACGAGCCGACCGGTGGTCATGCCCGAGGCGTCGGGCAGGCCGGCGAGCAGGTCGTCGAGGGGGATGCCCAGCGAGCGGGCGAGGGCGGCGCCGTACCCCTCTGGGTGTTCCCACAGATCGGTGCGCACCGGTCCCGGGGAGACGGTGTTGACCCGGACGCCCCGGGGCCCGTACTCGGCGTCGAGGCCCTTGGCGAACGCGGTGAGCGCGGCCTTGGCCACCGCGTAGGGCAACGGGCCGGCGCCGGGCGTCCGCGCCGCGTTGGAGGACACGGTGACGATGCTGCCGCGCTGGTCGAGCAGGCTGGGCAGCAGGTGCCGGGTGACGCGGACCGCGCTGAACAGGTTGAGCTCGAAGGTGGCGTGCCACAGGGCGTCGGAGGTCCCCAGGAACCCGCTGGTCTGGCCGTCACCACCGTCGCCGCCTCCGACGTTGTTCACCAGGACGTCGACCGCGCCGAGTTCCGCGAGGGCCGCGCCGGCGAGGTCCCGCGCGCCCTGCTCGGTGCCGAGGTCGGCGGTGACGGCCGTCGTGCCGGGCACTGGCGGATCGGGGGCGCGGCGGGCGCCGACCACCACCCGGACTCCCTGTTCGGCGAGGACGGCCGCGATGGCGCGGCCGATGCCCCGACTTCCGCCGGTGACCACCGCTGTCTTCCCGCTCAGGCGAAGATCCACCAGAACTCCCTTCAACCACTACTGAGTTGATGCCACTAGCGATTTACTTGCTACACGAATGTAGCAACTTCGAGGGAAGGGGTGGCACGGCGGTACGCTCCCCGGTGGGGAGGGCACGGTGATGCGGGACGACACGGAACGGACCCCGGGGCCGGGACGCGCCCGACGCGCGGACGCCGAACGCACCGTGCGCGCCATCCTCGCCGCCGCCGAACGGGTGCTCAGCCAGGAGCCCGGGGCCACGATGGAACGCATCGCCGCCGAGGCGGGGGTCGCGCGGACGACGGTGCACCGGCGCTTCGCCACCAGGGAGGACCTCGTCTCCTCGCTGACGGTCCTGGCGGCCCAGCAGTTGGAGGCGGCGGTCCTGGCCGGCCGCCCCGAGAGCGCCCCACCCCTGGTCGCCCTGCACGAGGTGACGGCCAACGTGCTGCGCATCAAACGGACCTGGAGCTTCGCGATGGGCGTCCACTCCGAACACCCCGAGGTGGTGCGCGTCCACACCGACACCCGCGCCCGGTGCGTCGCCCTGTTCCGCCGGGCCCGCGACGCCGGTGCGGTGCGCTCGGACGTCGACCCCGACTGGGCCAGCCGGGTGTACTACGGGCTCATCCAGGCCGCGGCCGAGGACCTGGCCGAGGAGCCGACACCGGCCGAACTGGACGCGGCCGCCGCGCGGGTGGTCGACACGCTGTTCACGGGAGTCGGAGCCGGCGGCGGCACGCCCCACCGGTCGGGCTGAGCCCGGCCACGAACACGTGGGAGCCCGGCCGCCCCGCGCCCGCCACCCGGCGGAGGACCCGGTCCCCGGTGGGGTGGCTGGGGTGGGACCGCCACCCGTCGCGACTCCCACCCGGCCGAGCCGGGACGTGCGCGGCGGCGACGCCCGGACGGGATCGGGGAGGGGACGACCTCGGGGAGACCGGGGTCGCCGTGTCGACCCCAACCCACGAACACGCGGCCCGAGGGGCCACCCCACGACAAGGGGCCCGAACCGTCACTCCTGGGTATGACCCAGGTCGGGTTCGGGCACCAACATCAGCGTGCGCGACGTCGCGGCCTCCAACTCGAGAACGACGATCTCGTTGACCCCGGGGCGCAGCACGGGCCCGGGGACGTAGAGGGTCCGCTGCGGACCGCGCCGCCAGTACCGCCCGAGGGCGAAGCCGTTGATCCAGACCACGCCCTTGGTCCAGTCCGGCAGGGAGACGAAGGTGTCCGCCGGCTGCTCGATCCGGACGGTCCCCCGGTGCAGTCCCGGTCCGGCTGGCAGCCCGGTGGCCGGCGAGTACGGGGCGGCGGCCAGTTGCTCCGCCGACAGCGGCAGCGGGTGGCAGCTCCAGCCGGTCACCTCGGTCCCGTCGACGAACACCCCGCCGAGGACGCCCTTGCGGTCGGCCAGCCCCTCCCCGTAGTTCACCCGCCCCTGGTTCTCCACCAGCAGGTCGAGCCGGGCACCGGCCGGTGCCCGCAGCGCCAGCGCCCGCTCGCGGTGCTCCCGCTCCAGCACCCCCACCGGCGCGCCGTCCACGAAGACCTGGGCGCGGTCGTGCACGTCCTCGACGACGAGCACCCCGTCCACCGCCGCCGGCAGGGTGGTCCGGTAGAGCACGAAACCGTAGGCCTGGCCCAACTCCTCCATCGTGAGCGGCCGGTCGGCGGCGACCCCCTCGGCGAGGAGGTCCACGGCAGGGAGCAACGCCGCCGACTCGTCCAGGCTGACCGCCGTCTCCGGAAGGCGGGGCCCCCGAGCGGGCACCGGCTCGTCGGGGACGGGGGCGTACCGGGCGATGACCTCGCGGAACGCGGCGAACTTCGGGGTGGGATCACCGCTCTCCGACAGCGGGGCGTCGTAGTCGTAGGAGTTCACGGTGGGCAGGTACCGGCCGTTGTCGTTGGCGCCGTTGAGGAAGCCGAAACTGGTCCCGCCGTGGAACATGTAGAAGTTCACCGAGGCACCGGCGGCCAGCAGCTCGTCCAGGGTGGACGCCGCGTCCTCGGGCTCGCGCACGTGGTGCGGCCCACCCCACCGGTCGAACCAGCCGTGCCAGAACTCCATGCACATCAACGGCCCCGTGGGCTGCCCCTCCCGCAAGCGGGCCAGGTTCTCCGCCGCCCGCGAGCCGAAGTTGCCGGTGCGCAGCACCCCGGGCAGGCCTCCGGCGGCCAGCATCTCCTCGGAGGGCTGGTCGCTGGTGAACAACGGGACGTCCACCCCGCCGGCCCGCAGGAACTCCGCCACCCGCTCCAGGTACTCCTGGTCCCGGCCGTAGGCGCCGAACTCGTTCTCCACCTGCACGGCCAGCACCGGCCCGCCCCGGGTCACCAGGTGGGGGACCACCAACGGCAACAGCCGGGCCAGGAAGCGCTCCACCGCCGCCAGGTAGGTGGGGTCGGTGGAGCGGAGCCGCACCCCGGGTTCCGCCAGCAACCAGGCGGGCAGCCCCCCGAACTCCCACTCCGCGCAGATGTAGGGGCCGGGGCGCAGCAGCACGTGCAGCCCCTCCGCCCCGGCCAGCCGCAGGAACCGGGGGAGGTCGAGCCCGTCCTCGGCGGTGAGGTCGTCCGGCGTCGGTTGGTGCAGGTTCCACGGGACGTAGGTCTCCACGGTGTTCAGCCCCATCAGCCGGGCCTTGCGAAGCCTGTCCTCCCACTGGTCGGGGTGGACCCGGAAGTAGTGCAGGGCACCGGAGATGATGCGCGTCGGCTTCCCGTCCAACAGGAAGTCGTCGTCACCAATGGCGAATTCGGGCATGTCAGCGCTCCCGGTGGGCGGTCGTCGGAACGGGGTCGCGACGCGGCGCGGCCGACGGGCCGCCCGCGACGAGTCCTTCGAGGGCCAGTGCGGCGACGCCCAGGCTCACGGCGTGCCCCTCCACCCCGGACAGCCGCCAGTCGACGGCCGCGAGGTTGCGGGGCAGGGCGTGGGTGGCGGCGCCGTCGCGGGCGGCGGGCAGCAACCAGCGGCCCAGGCGGGTCGCCACCCAGCTGCCGAGCACCACGGTGTCGGGGTTGAGGACGTTGACCAGGTTGGCGAGGGCGACACCGAGGGTGGAGCCCACCTCGTCGAGCACGGCGAGGGCACGCGGATCGTCCCGGCCGGCGGCCGAGGCCAACGCGTCGACGGTGGCGGACTCGTCGGCGTGGAGCAGCGGGTCGCGCGGGTCGCGTTCGCGCAGCGTCGCCACGATGCCGGGAGCGCCCACATAGGCCTCGACGCAGCCGGTCCTGCCGCACCGGCAGGGACGTCCGCCGGGGACCAGCAGGGTGTGCCCCCACTCCCCCGCCGCGTCGGTGGCTCCCCGGTACAGGCGCTGGTCGACGGCGATCCCCACGCCGACCCCGGTTCCGAGGGTCACCACCGCCAGGTCGTGGGCGGCGCGTCCCCCGCCGAACCACAGCTCGGCCACCGTGCTCGCCTTCAGCGGGTTCTCCAGGAAGGGTTCGCTCCCGAAGGCGTCCGCCAGGAGCCCCCGGAACCTCCCCTCCGGGTCACCGTCCTCGTAGGCCCCGGTGACGGCGGGGAACAGGGACACCCCGCTGTCGGTGTGCCGCTGCCCCGGCAGGCTCACCCCGATCCCGAGCAGGCGGTCCCGGGTCAGCCGACCACGGTCGAAGATGCCGCGCACCAGGTCGACGACGTGCCGGGCCACCACGTCGGGCTGGTGGTCCTCCGGTCCGATCTCCCGGTGCCCCGAGTCGAGGCCGCGCAGCGCGAGGTCGAACAGGTCGGCGCGGACGTAGGTCTCGGCGACGTCCACGCCGACGAGGACGCCGTGGTCCCCGTTCACCGCGAGCCGCGCCCGGGGACGACCGCCACCGGAGTCCTCCCTGCCGACCTCGACGAGCACCCCGAGGGCGAGCAGTTCGGTGGTCAGGGTGGCGACGGTGGCGGGGGAGAGCCCCGTCTCGGCCGCCAGCCACTGGCGGGTGACCGCCCGCTCGGCCGAGTACACGCGTCGCAGCAGGTCGAAGCGGTTCTCCCTGCGGATGTCCCGCGAGGAACGAGGACGCACGACACCCTCCTCCTCCGGTGCCAGCGAGTCCACCGGCGGGCCGGGGACTTTTTCCAAGGGTCGGATTTTGACCCTAGTCCCGCTCGGGCCGCGAGGGCCAGCCGCCCGACGGCCCCGCGGCGGCCCCGGCCGGAAACGGCCGTCCCCGCTTCCCCGGATCCCGGGGACGCGGCCCAGATGGGCTGACTTCGGTCAAACCCCGCCCACGGGCGGGGACGGCCTTGTCCACCGGCCGCACCGCACGCAGGATCACCCCACGGCGAACGGCCTGGCCTCGCCGCCACGGCAGTGGGAGGGATGAGGAGCAGGGTGCGCTACGTCTTCACCGCGTTCACCAACGGCAGCGAGAGCAACATGTACGTCTACGAGTCGGCGGACGCCACCGACTTCACCCTGCTCCACGGCCCCGCCTACGAACCCCCGACCGGACTGGTGCGGGACCCCTCCGTCACCCGGCACGGCGGCCGCTGGTTCGTCGCCCACACCACGGGCTGGGAGACCGGGAACTTCGCGCTGGCCGTCAGCGACGACCTCATCCAGTGGCGGCACCACACCACGGTGGAGGTCGGCGTGGGGTGGGTGCGCAACACCTGGGCTCCGGAGTTCTTCCGCGACCCGGCCACCGGGCGGCAGCACGTCGTCGTCTCCCTCTCCACCGGCTCCTACGGCCCCTTCCGCCCGCACCTGTTCACCGCCGAGGACGACGAACTGACCCGCTGGTCGGGGCCGGTGGAGCTGGCCGGCATCGGCCCCAACCACATCGACACCTTCCTCGTGCACCACGGCGGCGAATACCACGCCTTCGCCAAGAACGAGACCGACAAGGTCGTCGAACACGCCGTGGCACCCGCGCTCACCGGGCCCTACCGCTTCGTGGACACCGGCGACTTCGCCGGGTGGGGACGGGTGGAGGGTCCCGCGCTGACCGTGCTCCCCGACGGCCGCCACCGCATCTACCTGGACGGCTACACCACCTCCCGCTACGTCTACAGCGACAGCGCGGACCTGCGGACCTGGTCACCGCCCCGGGAGCTGCCCGGCGGGCTCTCGGGCTCCGTGCGGCACGGATCGGTGTTCCGCGAGGAATGAGCGACGACCGGGGAGGGCCGAGACTCCCCGGTCGCGGAAACGGGGGTTGACCGGGACGGACAGGCTGGGGGCCACGGGAAGGGCGACGGGATGGCACACCAGGGTGACCGTGGCGGACGACGGAGGAGCCGCTGGCCGCGACGGACCCGCGCGGCGGTGCGCGCCTCGGCCACCGCCGACCGGTTCGCCCCGCTGTGGGCGGACCTCCGCGCCGCCGCCGAGGACGCGGTCCGCGACGGCCCCCCGCCGCTGCGGTTCCGGGAGTTCGCCGCCTTCCGGGAACGCGGCGACCGCCTGGGGTACGAACGGCCCTACTTCGCCCGCCGCCGCCAGCTCGCCGCGCTGGCACTGACCGTGCTCGTCGACGAACGCCCCGAGCAGGCCACCGCCCTCAACGACCTGGTGTGGGCGGTGTGCGACGAGCACACCTGGGCGCTGCCCGCCCACCTCGCCCCGGACGACGGCCCCGCCGCCCACACCCGGTGCGTCGACCTCTTCGCGGCGGAGACCGCGCACGCGCTGGCCGAGGTCACCAGGCTGCTGTCCCCCGCCCTGCACCCGGAGGTCACCGCCCGCGCCCACGCCGAGATCCGCCGCCGCGTCGTGGAACCGATGTTGGAACCCCGGTCCCAACCGTGGGAGTCCTGGCGCCACAACTGGTCGGCCGTCTGCGGGGGAGCGGTCGGCATGACCGCCCTTGCGCTCCTGGACGACGAGCGGGAACGGGCCGCCCTGCTGGCCCGAGCGACCCGCGCCCAGGAGGTGTTCCTGTCCGGCTTCGGTGCCGACGGGGCGTGCACCGAGGGGGTGGGCTACTGGTCCTACGGGTTCGGCTACTTCGTGTACTTCGCGGAGACGCTGCGGGACCACACCGGCCAGGACCTGCTCACCGGTGCCCACGGCGACCACGTCCGCCGGATCGCCGAGTTCCCGGCGGCCGCCTGGCTCGGCGGCGGGCACTTCGCCAACTTCGCCGACAGCCCGGAGGAACCGGCGCTACCGGCCGGCCTGCTCTGCCGGCTCCGCCAGCGGCGAGTGGCGCGGTCGTTACCGCCACTGACCACGCCGCCACGACTCGAGGACGACCCCTGCTACCGGTGGGCCCCCCTGACCCGAACGCTGTGCTGGGCGACCGACGAGGCCTTCGCCGGTCCGGCCGGCCACCCGGCGACCACCCGGGGAGGTGGCCCCGCCGCGGCGACCAGCGGCCCCACCACCGACGGCGCGGTGGTGCCCGACGACGCCTGCGGGGACCCGCCCGAGAGGACGACGGAGACCGGCCGGGAGGGCGGTGGGCGCGGCGACGCGGGCGAGGTACCGGGCCGGGCCACCGGGGAGACCACCGGCGCGCCGGGACCGGTCGTGACGGAGGCGGGCACCTGGTTCCTGCCGGCCGCGCAGTGGATCACCGACCGGCGCCCGGTGCTGGGCGTCCCGGTGGCCTTCGCCGCGAAGGGCGGTCACAACGACGAGCCGCACAACCACAACGACCTCGGCCACTTCCTGCTGCACGTCGGGGGCGAGTCGCTGCTGGCCGACCTCGGCTCCCCCGAGTACACGCGGGACTACTTCGGCCCCGGCCGTTACCGGGTGCTGCACGCCTCCTCCGAGGGCCACTCGGTGCCCCTCCTCGACGGCACCGGGCAGCTACCGGGAGCCGAACGACGCGCGGTGGTCCTCCACCACGAGCAACGCCGGGACGGCGTGCGCCTCACCCTCGACCTGACCAGCGCCTACGACCACCCGGCGCTGCTGGCCCTGCACCGGGACCTCGACTGGCGGCACACCGAGGACGGCGGGCGGCTGCTGCTCACCGACACCGTCGAGGTGGCCGGCGACTGCGCGGTGACGGAGACCTTCGTCAGCAGGCGCCGGGTGCGCACGGGAACGGATCCGACCGAGCCGGCCCACTGGCGAGGCCGGCACGGGCGCGTCGGGTTGCGGGTGCCCCCGGGCCGGTCGTGGACCGTCGACGACGACGAGGTGCGGACCGTCGAACACGACGGATCTCCCGGAGTGGCGCGCCGACTCCACCTGACGACGACGCTGCCCCCGGGAATCCACGACCTGCCGGTGGAATTCACCGTCGTTGTCGACCGGGCAGGAACCCCCCGGTGACGGCGGGACCGCCAGGCAGGGCCTCGGGACGACGAGAACGACGCGCGGTCGTCCCGGTTGTCGCGTGGTCAGAACGGTGAAATCGGCACCAGAAATACGTGTCCCCGCCGGCCTCATCGACACTGCGCGACACGGAACGCGCTCGTAGGCTCGATTGTGACGTCCCCCATTTCACAGCACGCGCGGGTCGACGTCACGAGCGAGGAGAACAGAACACCCGGCCCACGAGCAGGAGCACGCCGCCCGGGAAGCGGTTCACGGGGCACCGTGATCACCCGCCACGAGGCGCACGAGCAATTTCCTCGACCAGCGGCCCGAACAGCTGGCCAGCGTCCGGAGGAACCGTGCGTGGACGCGCACGGGGACGACGCGGCGGATGCCGCGGCCCCTGCCGGATGCGGCACCGCCGCCCCGAGGATCCGAGTAGTCCCGGAACTGGTCGCGCCCGAGAGGCACGGCGACGTTCCCGGCGATGGCGACCGCCGAACTGGATTCCCGCATGCGCCGCGCACCACCGCACATCACCGCCGGGCCGGGGAAACCACACGGACAAGGAGTGGCATCCCATGTTGCGCATTACCGCGGACGTCTTCTCCGGACGTCAGAACCCGGTGTGGACGGTCGGTGAGGAACGGACGGCACGGAACACGTTGCGCGCCCTCTCGGAGGGCTCCGAACTGCTCACGGAGGACGCGCCGGCCCGCGCCGGTGTCGGGTTCCGTGGCCTGCTGGTCGAGTCACTCAGCGACGAGGCCGCCCCGGACCTCCGTCTCGGCTCGACCACCTATCTCCCCGTGGGCCGGGAGGCCAAGGGCCCTCGTGCCGCCGAACTGGCCGAACGGTTGATCGGCCTGTTGGACCGGGTGGACACCAGCCTGGACACCGAGGAGGGCGTCAGCCTGCCCGAACCGCTGCGGCCGTTCCTGACCACGCAGTTGACCACGGCGACCGAGGAGGGCTCCCGCAGCGGGGCGAGCATCCAGGAGGGCGGGCAGGAGACGAGCGAATCGTTCACCGCCGCCGCCACCTGCTACTACGACGTCACCCCGTTCAACCCGGGCTTCTGGAACGACGACCAGAACACCCGCCTGCACAACAACTGCTACAACTACGCCAGCAACTGGCGCAACAACACCTTCGCGCAACCCGGACGCGGGTGCGGGAACCAGTACACGGCCCTGACCTGCGCCGAGGTCGGCCGAGGCGCGTTGTGCGACGGCATGCACCGCCGCTACGACTGCTTCCCGGACAGCGAGTGGCCGCGCCACCTGGTCGCCCTGGTGATCTGGCCCAACACCGACTTCCACTGGTACCGCCTCCAGTCGGAGGGGTACTGGGCGCACAAGCCAGGCAGCACCGCGGCCAGGAACGTGGACAACAGCAACCGGGTGATCAACAACCCCGAGACCTGCGACCGGGGCCCGTACACCCAGTTCTGCGGCTACTTCTACGGCTGCCACACCCAGCGGCAGCGCATCCGCTGACCACCGACCGCGCCTGACCGCGTCACACGGCGGGCGGGGCGGGCACTGACGCACCGTCGAGGTGGGCACCCGCCCCGCCCGTTCCGGTGTCACCGAGCGGGAGGATGACGGGCATGGACGTGGAGGTGGCCCTCTACAGCGGCCGTCCCAACCCGGTCTTCCGGTTGCGCGGCGCCGAGCGGGAGGAGGCGAGCCGGCGGCTCGGGGCCCTGGTCGCGGTTCCCGACCGGTCGGCGCCCCCCGGCGGGCTGGGCTACCAGGGGTTCCGGTTGCGCCCGGCCAGCAGCGACGGATCCTCGGACGCCGGGGCGTGGGAGGTCGGGAACGCGGGAGACGAGCCCACGGTGGCCGGGTCGTCCATCGTGGAGTACGCGGTCGGCGGGGGCCTCGTCGTCGCGCGGGGCGCCGACGGCGGGGTCCGGGTGTCACTCGATCCCGGCCGGGAACTCGAACGCTGGCTCGCCGAGCGGAGCACGCGCGCGCTGACCGAGCAGGAGATCCGACTCGTCGAAGGGAGCCTCGCCAGCGAGGAGGATCCTGGCTCCGACTTCCCGCGATGAGCGGCCCACGTCCGGCTGGGACGCGCTCGCGGTGGCGAAGTGGCTCGTGGACCGGGCAGCATGACCGGCCGCGCTCGCCGGTTCCCTTGGCCGTCCGCTCCTCGTCGCGGCCCGCGAGCGGGGCGTGCCGCGCCTACCAGTCGGACACGAACGACAACGTCACCCCGCACCCTCGCCCGCCCGCACCCGCTCGACGCCGGGGTGGCCACTCCGGTAGAGGTCGCCCACCCGCGTGGGTGGCCAGCCTACGTGGATCAGCCGCGCACGGCGTGTGACCGTGACCGGACCGAGAGGGCGGCACACTGGTCGACGACCGCGACAGGTTCGCGGCTTTCGTCACGGCTGTGAGCTCCGGCCGCCCGCGATCAGCAGCCAACGAACCCCCGGCTGCGGCGCACCTGGCCGGTGCCTCGTCCCACATCAGCTCACGCGGACCACGCGATATCGCCGACGTCGACTCCGCGCCCGTTCTCCTCGGACTCCCTTCCAAGAGTCCCCGGGATCAACTGCGCCGTACGCACGAGGCGCGCCGCCAGCTTCCCGGCGTTCTCCGTGGTCCCGCTCGCGGGGACGCCGTGCCCGTTCAGCGCCGGAACGAACTCGGCCAGCATCACCGCGTCGAATTCCGCGCTCCGCTCCCCGCGGCCTCACGGCGCGCCGGCCGCGTCGGCGCGGGGCCAGCGGCCGCCGCCAGGCCCCGCCGGTCCTCCTCGACGCCCGCCGGGGCTACCCGCACTGGGCCACCACCTCGGCGACGGGCGCCGGCGACCACCTCCACGACCTCGAACTCCCACATACCGTGACCAACGCTGGCGTCCGGCCACGGTCCGGGACGGGAAGTCATCCCGCGCGTGGAGAAGCGTCTCCGGCGCGTGGCCGCCGGGTGGGCAGGCCGTCGAGCACGAGGGGATCCACCCGCGCCGAGGCCTTTCGGCTCGACGTCGGGGTTCGTCCCGCGCGCCGCCACCGGGGCCTCCGCCCCCAGGGGCCCTCCGGTGCGCGGAGGGCCGATGCGCCCTGGCGGGTGACGCTCGCCCGGCGTCCCTGGCGATGGAGTCGCTGGCAATGGCGTCCTCGCTCCGCCGCCCCGCCCGCTGGCGCCGCTTCCCGGGCGGGGGCCACGACGGCGGTTGCGAACCGCGTCGAGGACGCCCCGCACGATGGCTACTCCTGCGCGTCGAGGAACCCGGCGATGTCCTCGGCGAGCTCGTCGGGGTGTTCACCGTTGATGGCGTGCGAGGCGTCCGGGTAGAGGCGGACGGTGCCCTCCGGCAGCGCGCGTTCGGCGACCTCGACGGCAGCGGCGGAGTCGAGCATGACCGACTCCCCGGCGATGACGGCCAGCACGGGCATGTCCAGCCCGGACAGCGCCTCCTCGCTGAGCCGGCTGGGCTGCGGGAGCCGCAGGCTGTAGTGCGCCATCCCGGCCTCGATCATCCGGGCGACCGGCACGTCCTCGACGGGCGCCCCGCCGGCCGTGTACGAGTTGAACCCGTCCCGCCAGGACTTGGGCAGCCAGGGCAGGGAGGCGGGCAGGGACCGCACGATGGTGCCCAGGGGCATGTCGTCGAAGACGAACACCGGCTCGACGAGGGTGAGGCTGGCGATCCCCTCGGGCTGGCGGGTGGCGAGGTTCGCCGCGGTCCAGCCGCCGATGGAGAGGCCGACCAGGTGGAACTCGCTCTCCGGGAGGCCGTCGAGGGTCTGGTGCAGCCAGTCAGCCTGGTCGTCGTCATCGACGATCGGGCGGTCCTGCACGCTCATGCCCGGTTCGCCGAGCAGGTCGAGGGTGTAGACGTCGCCGACCCGCAGCAGGTGGGGCAGGTTGTCCGCCCACACCGGGGACGCGGAGGCCCTCCCGGGCAGGAGCACGAGGGGCTCGGCGCGGTCGGCCTCCCCCTCGAACCGGTACGCCCGCACGATCCCGTAGTCGGTGCGGACGTCAAGGGTGGCGTCCGGGACGGGCAGGTCGGCCATCGCGGTCCGGTACGTGTCGTGGAACTCGTCCCGGCCCTCGGCGCTGGTCCAGTGCCCGACGGGGGAGGGCGTGCGGGAGACGAACCCGATGACCAGGAACAACGCCGCGATCACGCCGAGCACGATGGGCCAGCGGCGGCGCCGGGTTCGGGTGGGGGATGGGGTCGGTGTGGTGTCGTCCACAAGGCCTCCTAACCGATCGGTAGATTCTTCTACCGTACGGTAAGCTGAGGGCATGGCCAAATCACCCCGTGACCAGGACACGTCCCGACCCCGTCAGCTCACCCTCACCGAGCAGGCCCGCCGCACCCAGTTGGTCGAGGTCACCATCGGCCTGGTGGCCGAGCGGGGGTATGCCGGGACCTCGCTGTCCCGGATCGCCGAGGGCGCGGGCATCACCAAGGCCGCCGTGCTCTACCACTTCCCGTCGAAGGACGCCGTGGTGAGCGCCGCTCACGAACACGTGCTGACCGCGCTGACCGGCCACGTCGCCGAGGCCGTCGAGGCCGTTCCCCCCGAGGGCGGCCCCGCCGCCTACGTGCGGGCGATGATCGGCCACCTCCGGGAACACCCCCGGCACACCCGGATGATCGTCGAAGCGATGACCCAGGGCGGCGGGGACGGGGACTACGACCCCAGCCTCCGGTGGCGGCCGCTCGCGTCGCTGCTGGCGGCCGCGCGGCAGGCACGCGGCGTCACCTCGGAGCTGGACCTGCGCACACTGGCGATCACCATCGGGGGCGCCGTCGACGCCATCGTCGCCGAACGACTCGCCGACGACGGCTACGACACCGGAGCGGCGGCTGACCTGCTGGTCGCGATGGTGGACCGCACGCTGTTCGCGTGACAGGAAGGGGGACGCACCGGCGACGGGCTCCGCACCAGCGGACACCGCGGAGGTGCTCCGAGCCGCCCCCGCCTCCCCACCCGACCGCGCCCCAGGCGGGCCCACCGGTCCCGGTGGACGACCGAAGGGGCAGGGCGCGCGGGGATGGTCACGGCCGAGGTGGGCACGGCGGAATCGCGGGCCCAGGGACACGGCGGCGGGCCACCCACGGCCGTCGGCTCATCGAACCGGCCGCCGCGCGGAGCATGCGGCCGGCATGGTCGACCTCCTGGGGACGCCCTCGCCGGGCGGAAGGGGACGCGGCGGACTGCGCGACCCGCCGCGTGGTGCCGAGGTGGCTCCGGGTGTCGTGAGCCGGGGCGGGCGGCCCGACCGGATGACGGTCCGCTCGTCGCTCCGGACCGCCGTCGGCAGCCGGGGCGAGGCCCCTGGGGCGGCTCCCGGGCGAGGCGGCCGGGTCGACTCCCGAGACACGACTCCTGGCCGCGATCAGGCCTCGGCTCCGGCGGGAAGCGGTCGTGGCCGGGCGGATCACCGGGTCAAGCCCAGATCACCCGTCGTAGTCGATCTCCAGCTCCTCCGTCGTCGGCAGGGACTGGCAGGTGAGCACGAACCCGGCGTCCACCTCGGACGGTTCGAGGGCGAAGTTCCGGCGCATCCGCACCTCCCCGGAGACGACCCTGGCCCGGCAGGTGCCGCACACCCCTCCCCTGCAGGCGAAGGGCAGGTCCGGTCGGGCCGGCTGCGCCGCGTCGAGGACTGGCACGTCCCGGGGCACCGTGAGGCTGGTGGTCCGACCGTCGAGCAGCAGGCGGACCCGGGTGACCGGGCCCGTCGGCGCGGAGCCGTCCTGGTGGCGCCGCACCGGCGGGGCCTCGTCCTCGACGTGGAACAGCTCCCGGTGCACCCGGGCCGCCGGCACCCCGTGGTCGGCCAGCGCCGTGCGCACCACCTCGACCAGGTCCCACGGCCCGCACAGCCACCAGTGGTCCACCGTCTCCGGGGGCACCACCTCGGACAACAGCAGCTCCACCTTCGCGCCGTCGACCCGTCCCGAGGTCAGCTCCGCCTCCCGGGGTTCCCGGGAGAGCACGTGCAGCAGCTGCGTCCTGGCCGGGTACCGGTCCTTCAGGTCGGCCAGGTCCTCGGCGAACATCACCGACCCGGTGTGCCGGTTCCCGTAGACGAGGGTCACCCGGGACGTCGGGTCGCCGGAGAGGACGGTGGCCGCGATGGACAGCAGCGGGGTGATGCCGGACCCGGCGGCGACGAGCACGTGGTGGCCGGAGACGTCCTCGCCCAACGCGAACCGTCCCGTCGGCGGCAGCGCCTCCACCACGTCCCCGACGGCGACCTCCCGGTTCAGCCACCGCGAGACCAGGCCGTCTGGCACCTCGCGCACGCCGATGCGCGGCGCGCTGCCGGCCGGGCCGCACAGCGAGTAGCTGCGCCGCTCGTCGAGCTCGCCCTCCCGCCGCCGCAGGGTGAGCGCCTGGCCCGGGCGGAACCGGAACTCGGCGGCGTACTCGGGCGGCACCTCGAAACCGATCTCCACCGCGTCGGAGCACAGCCGCCGCACCGAGGCAACCCGCAGCGGGCGGAAGGTGGGTCGCGGCCGGCCGCCCCTCCCGGCGGCGCCGGCCCCGGCCCCGGCGGGGTCGCTGGTCGCGTTCGGAGCACGGGGTGTCATCGCGGTCCTCCCAGGGCGGTGCGGCGCGGTCCGGCACTCGTCGCCCTCCGCGCGGTCACAGTTCCCTCACCTGCTCGAAGGGCTCCCCGCACCCCCGGCAGCGGCGCAACGCCCGGCACGCCGTCGCTCCGAAGGCTGCCAGCTGGTCGGTGTCGGGCGAGTCGCAGCGCGGGCAGCGCGCTGCCGGCGGGGGGTCCAGGCGCAGCGGTACCGGACCCCTCCCCCGGCGGGGCGCCGGGCCCGGTGGCGCGATGCCGTGTTCGCGGAGCGCGGCCCGGCCCTCCGGCGTGATCCAGTCGCTCGACCAGGGCGGGGCGAGGGCGGTGCGGATGTCGACGTCGGGGAAACCCGCCCGGTGCAGCGCGGCCACCAGGTCGGCGCGCATCTCGACCAGCGCCGGACAGCCCGAGTAGGTGGGGGTCACCGTCACCACCACCCGGGTGGGCGGCTCGATCTCGACCGAGCGCAGTACCCCCAGGTCGACGAGGGTCAGCATGGGCAGCTCCGGGTCGACGACCGCCCCGGCGGCCGCGCGGGCCCGGTCGAGTTCCGGGCTGGGCACCGTCACCACCGCCCCTCGGGGTGCGCGCGGGCCACGCTCTGCATCTCCGCCAGCAGGTCCCGCAACGCCGCCGTGTGCCGCCCCGTCCGGCCCCGGGGGACGGCCGGGGCGTCCCTTGCCCCCCGGTCGTCCATGCCGGGCGGGTCCAGGGTCGCCTGGCGGCACACCCGGCTGAGCACGTCCGCGAACTCCGCCCGGGTGGTGGCGGGGTCGACCCCCGTCCCGTCGGCGACGGCGGTCCGCTCCGCGTCGGTGGTGGCGAACAGTTCCTCGACCAACGGCCACACCTCGGCCAGCCCCTCGGCCACCCTGCGATGGGACTCGTCGGTGCCGTCCCCGAGCCGCACGGCCCACCCCGCCGCGTGGTCCCGGTGGTAGGCGACCTCGGGTACGGCCTTGGCCGCCACCGCCGCCACGACCGGGTCGCGGGAACCGCTGAGCCGGTCCACCAGGGCCAACCGCCAGGTCGAGAAGACCAGCAGGCGGGCCACCAGGTGCCCGAAGTCCCCGTGGGGGGCCTCGACCAGGCGCACGTTGCGGTAGTCCTCGGCTGGCCGGAAGAACGCCAGGGCGTCCTCGTCCGGTACGTGGCCGGGCACTCCGGCCGGCCGCAGTCCCGGGTCGAGCTGGGCGGCCCTGGCCAGCAACGACCGGGCCTGCCCGAGCAGGTCGAGGGCGATGTTGGCCAGCGCGACCTCCTCCTCCAGTTCCGGCGCGTGGGTGCACCACTCGCTGAGCCGGTGCGCCATCACCAGGGCGTCGTCGGCGAGACCGAGGACGTGGCGGGCGGCGGCGGGCAGGTCCACACCGGCGGGAACGGTGTCGTCCACTCCGGACAGGGCGTCCTGGAAGCCGGTGCCGTGGGCCCACCGGTCCCCCAGTTCCCTGGCGTCCTCGGTGAGCGCCTGGTAGGCGTTGTCGAAGGCCATCGGGACCTCACAGGTGGGGGACGTCGTCGGGGATCGCGTAGAACGTGGGGTGCCGGTACACCTTGTCGGCGCTGGGTGCGAAGAACGGGTCCCGTTCGTCCGGGCTGGACGCGGCGATGGCGTCCGACCGGACCACCCAGATGCTCACCCCCTCGTTGCGGCGGGTGTAGAGGTCGCGGGCGTTGCGGAGGGCCATCGTGTCCTCGGCCGCGCGCAGCGACCCGACGTGGACGTGGTTCAGGCCGCGCCGACCGCGCAGGAACACCTCGTAGAGCGGCCATTCGGCGCGGGGATCCCGCGCGGCTCGTCCACTGTCGGCGCCGGCGGTGCCAACTCCCGGGGTCCGGGCGTGGTCGTCCCCGGTCGGGCTCGCCGACCGGTCCGGTCCGGTCGAGGGGCCGGACCCGGCGTCGGGTGCGCCTCCGGTGGTGGTCACCCGGCCACCCCCGCCCCGACCGCGTCCCGGGCCGCCCGCTTCGCCGCGTGCGCGGACGCCGCCCGCCGCACCCACTCGCCGTCGCGGTGGGCGGCCCGTCGCGTGGCGATCCGTTCGGCGTTGCACGGCCCGTCACCCCGGATGACGCGGGAGAGCTCGTCCCAGTCGATCGGCCCGTGGTCGTAGTGCCCGCGCTCGGCGTTCCACCGCAGGTCCGGGTCGGGGAGGCTGACACCCAGCGCCTCGGCCTGGGGCACCGTGATGTCGACGAACCGCTGCCGCAGCTCGTCGTTGGTGTGCCGCTTGATCCGCCAGGCCATCGAGCGGGCCGTGTTGGGCGACTCGGCGTCGGGCGGCCCGAACATCATCAGGCTGGGCCACCACCAGCGGTCCACGGCGTCCCGCACCTGGGCGCGTTGCTCCTCGGTACCGCCCATCATGGTCATCAGCAACTCGTAGCCCTGCCGTTGGTGGAAGGACTCCTCCTTGCAGATGCGGATCATGGCGCGGGCGTAGGGGCCGTAGGAGCTGCGGCACAACGGCACCTGGTTGCAGATCGCGGCGCCGTCGACCAGCCAGCCGATGACTCCGACGTCGGCGAAGGACAACGTCGGGTAGTTGAAGATCGACGAGTACTTCTGCCTGCCGGTCACCAGTTTCTCGGTCAGGTCGGCGCGGTCCGCGCCCAGCGTCTCGCAGGCCGAGTACAGGTACAGGCCGTGCCCGGCCTCGTCCTGGACCTTGGCCAGCAGGATGGCCTTGCGCCGGAGTGAGGGGGCGCGGGTCAGCCAGGCCCCCTCCGGTTGCATGCCGATGATCTCGGAGTGCGCGTGCTGGGCCACCTGTCTGATCAGGGTGGCGCGGTAGGCCTCGGGCATCCAGTCCCGGGGTTCGATGCGTTGGTCCTCGGCGATCAGGCGTTCGAACCGGGCCTGGGCCTCGGTCTCGTCGGCCAGGGTCGCTTCGGGTGGGCGGCGCGCCCCGTCCGGGCCGTGCCCGGTCCTCCGGTCCGTCACCGTCATCACCTCCTCGGCCGAGGGCACGGCCGTTGGTCCTCCCGGGTGGCGGTCAGCCCGCCTCGCCCGGCTTCTTCGCCACGAGGGTGAGCACGTCGTACCGGGCCACCGACTCGCCGTGCTGGTTGGTGACGTCGGCGTCCCACCGCACCTCGCCGTGGTCGGCGTCCACCCGGGGCGTGATCTGCTTCGCGGTGAGCGTCACGGTGAGGGCGTCGCCGGGGTAGGTGGGGGTGAGGAACCGCAGGCCCTCCAGGCCGTAGTTGGCCAGGACGGGCCCGGGCGCCGGGTCGACGAACAGGCCCGCCGCCAGCGACACCACCAGGTAGCCGTGCGCGACCCGCCCCTCGAAGAACGGGTTGGCGCTGGCCGCTTCCTCGTCGGTGTGGGCGTAGAACGTGTCGCCGGTGAACTCGGCGAAGTGCTCGACGTCCTCGAGGGTGACCGTGCGGGGCCCGGCGACGACGCTGTCGCCCACCCGCAGGTCCTCCAGGTGCCGGCGGAACGGGTGGACGTCGTCGACGGTGCGGGGCGCACCGGGCATCCAGCGGTTGGCCACGGCGGTGAGCACCCCCGGGCCGCCCTGCACGGCGGTGCGCTGCATGTGGTGCAGCACGCTGCGGATGCCCCCCAGTTCCTCACCGCCGCCGGCGCGGCCCGGGCCGCCGTGCACCAGGGCCGGCATCGGCGACCCGTGGCCGGTGGACTCGGTGGCGGTGTTCCCGTCGACCACCAGCAGCCGGCCGTGCCAGGGGGCCAGGCCCAGCACCACCCGGCGGGCGAAGTCGGTGTCCGCGGTGACCACGGAACCGGCCAGGCTGCCCAGGCCCCGGGCGGCGAGGTCGATGGCGTGGTCGGCGTCGCGGTACGGCAGCAGGGTGCTGACCGGACCGAAGGCCTCCACCTCGTGGACCGGGGCGGCGTCGGGGTCGTCGGCGCGCAGCAGGACCGGGGAGAGGAACGCGCCCCGCAGCGGGTCGGCGTCGAGCGGGTCCACCCGCTCGGGGTCACCGAAGACGGGGGTGGCGGTGGCCAGCAGGGCCTTGAGGGAGCGGCGGACCTCCTCCCGCTGTTCCAGGCTGGCCAGCGCGCCCATCCGGGTGTCCTGGTGGGCGGGGTTGCCGACGGTGACCTCGGCGAGCCGCGCCGCGACGGCGGCGGCCACCTGGTCCATCCGGTCGGCGGGCACCAGGGCGCGGCGGATGGCGGTGCACTTCTGGCCGGCCTTGACGGTCATCTCCGTGACCAGTTGGTCGACGAAGACAGCGAACTCGGGGGTGTCCTCGTGGGCGTCGGGTCCGAGGACCGAGCAGTTCAGCGAGTCCGCCTCCGCGCTGAACCGGACGGCGCGCCCGACCACCGCCGGGTGGGACCGCAGCCGGCGGGCGGTGGCCGCCGAGCCGGTGAAGGCCAACAGGTCCTGTTCGGTGAGGTGGTCGAGGAGGTCGCCGGCCCCGCCACACACCAGTTGGAGCGACCCTGGCGGCAGCAGACCGGAGTCCAGGACCAGTTCGACCAGGCGTTCGGTGAGGTACGCGGTCTGGCTGGCGGGTTTGACGAGGGTGGGCACGCCGGCGAGGAAGGCGGGGGCCAGTTTCTCCAGCGGCCCCCACACGGGGAAGTTGAAGGCGTTGATCTGCACGGCCACCCCGTGCAGGGGGGTGCACAGGTGTTGTCCCAGGAACCCGCCGTCCCGGCTGAGGCGTTCCGGCGGCCCGTCCACGTAGACGGTGTCGTTGGGCAGTTCCCGCCGCCCCTTGCTGCCGTAGGTGAAGAGCACGCCGATCCCGCCGTCGACGTCGAAGCGGGCGTCGAACCGGGTGGCGCCGGTGCGGGCGGACAGCGCGTGGAGCTCGGAGCGGTGTTCCCTCAGGTGCCCGGCGAGGGCCTTGAGCAGGGCGGCGCGCTGGTGGAAGGTCAGCTCCCGCAGGGCGGGACCGCCGACGCGTCGCCCGTAGGACAGGGCCGAGCCCATGTCGACACCGGCGGAGGTGATGGTCGCGATCCGCTCACCGGTGACGGCGTCGAGCAGCGGTTTTCCCTCATCCGTCGGAGTGAACCAGTCGCCGTTGACGTGGCTGCGCAGCGGACGCATCCGACACCGCCCTCCCGATTTTCACCCTTAACTTACCGACCATTCGTTTAGTACTGTATGGCAGCATGACTGACCGTGGGACGCAAGTACTCGTCCACATCAGGGAATCGGTCGCCACGATCACCCTGAACAGGCCAGAACGGGGAAACGCACTGACCACCGAGCTGAAGCGGGAGCTGGTGGCGGCGGTCAGGAGGGTGGGTTCCGACGAGGCGGTGCGTGCCGTCGTGCTCACCGGCAACGGTCCGGCGTTCTGCGTGGGGCAGGACCTCGCCGAGCACGCGGAGACCCTGCGGACGCGCCCCGACGAGGCGTTCGACACCGTCTCCGCGCACTACAACCCGATCGTCCACGGGCTCGCGACGATGCCCAAACCCGTGCTCGCCTCGATCAACGGCAGTTGCGCCGGAGCCGGCCTGGGCTTCGCCCTCGCCTGCGACCTGCGGATCGCCGTGTCCGACGCCCGCTTCCGCACCGCCTTCACCGGCATCGGGCTGACCTGTGACTCCGGGGTCAGCGCCAGCCTCGCCCGGGCCATCGGCTCGGCGAGGGCCAGCCAGCTCGTGCTGCTCGGAGAGCCGTTCACCGCCGAACAGGCCGCCGACTGGGGCATGCTCGCCCAGGTCGTGGCCCCGGAGCAGCTCGCCGAGACGACGGAGGCGCTGGCCGGACGATTAGCGCAGGGCCCGACGCGCGCCTTCGCCGAGGCGAAGCTCGCCATCGCCGCGTCCTGGGGTTCCACCCTGGACGAGACGCTGCACCGCGAGGCAGAGGCGCAGGCGCGAGCCGGCGCCACCGAGGACCACCGCCGCGCCACCGACAGCTTCACCCGCCGCCAGCCGACCACGTTCACCGGCCAGTGAGACGCGGCCGGGACCGGCCGGCACCGGTTCCGGTCAATCGAGCGACCCGAGGGCGGGGTCCCACCGCCGCCACGTGACCCGTCCCCTGCACACTCCCGGACCACCGCCCCACCCGCCGAGGGAGGACGCGGAACGCCGAACCACCGTGACTGAGGGAAATCGGGAGCCGCGGCGGTAACCTGCCCGTAACAGCGCGCATTCAGCCGTCACGCCGTCACCGAACCAGGCGAGCTCCTACCGATTCCGGATAAGGGAAATCTGACGGGTTCACGAGGTGTCGGTACGCCCGTTCGATCTAGTTTGACGCCCCGAGGCCACCGCTATCGTCGGGCGCATGAGACCCACCCTCAGGCAGCGCCGACTCGGTTCCGCACTCGCCCGGCTGCGCGACCGCGCGGGAATTGACATCGATACCGTGGCAGCCTCGATGGGTTGGACCAGATCGGACACGAGCGGCCGGGAGTCCGGCCGGACCGAGAGCTCACTCGCCGACATCGAACGGCTCAGCCGTCTCTACGACAGCACCGACGACGAGCGCGGCTGGTTGCTCGACCTCGCGGGGCGGCAGCGGGAGCGATGCTGGTGGCAGCCCTTCGGGGCCGCCGTGCCGGACACCTTCCTGGACTACCTGGAGTTGGAGGAAACCGCCACCGACCTGCACGCCTGGGAGATCGACCTCGTGCCCGGCCTGCTCCAGACACCCGACTACGCGCGGGCCGTGATCGAGTCGTGGATCCCCCGACCCGGACCCGACCTGGCCGAACAGCGGCTGCGGCTGCGGATGGCCCGGCGGGAACGGATGGGGCGGCTGAGGCTGTCGGTGGTCGTCGACGAGGGAGCCCTGCGGCGGCGGGTGGGCGGCGACCGCGTCTGGCGCGAGCAGTTGGCGAGCCTGACCCGGCTCCCGGAGACGGTGACCCTGCGGGTCCTGCCTTTCTCCGGGGGAGCCCACGCCTCGCACAGCGGGTCGTTCAGCCTGCTGACCGCCGTCGGCGCCACCGGTGTGGACCAGGCCGTCCTACTCGACAACGTCGGCGGCTCCCTCTTTCTGGAGGACGAGCCGGAAGTCCGGCGATTTCAGTCCGCATTCGAGGATCTGCGCGCGGCCGCGCTCGATCCCGAGAGCAGCCGCGACGCGATTCTGGACATTCTGCGGGCGAACGGATAGCGCACAAAGGAAGACCGTCGGGAATTCCCGCGCCGGCCGCGCGGCAGGCGTTCCCGGTCGGGTTCGGACAGGCGGACGTGACCGGGATCGGGCGGCCGTGGGCGGCCTCTCCGCGACCTCCCCGAGGCCGGGGGCGGTCCTGGCGTGGCGGAAGAGGCGGCGCCGACGGGGCCTCCACGCGCCCTCCGTGCGGGAGGCTCGGGTGGACGGGCCGGCCCGGCGGCCGCGTCCCCGCCAGAGCACCGAGGAGCGGGGGACGGCGCGACCAGGACCGACCGCGACGGAGCTCGGCGCCGAGCGGCCAACACCGGACGTCGGCGACGGGGTCCCCCTCCGACGACCCCGCCCCAGGCAGGGGGACGGCGCCCACCGACCCGCGTCCCCCGGGGCGGGGCTCATCCCGGCTCCCGTCGAGCGGATACGGGGAATAGTTGTCGAGAAATACCGACAGTTTGTTGTCTTGACACCACTGTGGCTGGTTGTTGAAATGGTCAAGTCGACTTGGCAAACGCTTACCGCTACGTGATCATCCACGCCGGCGAGGGAACGGGCGCGCGTTCCGGAGCCGGCCGGTCGAAGGCCGTCGAACGCGATCGAATACGTGTCGAACACGAGCCGAACGCCGTCGGTTCCGAAGCTTTCTCGGGGTGGTGGTTCCGCCCCGAGGCGACCCGACCGCACACCACCCGGTAAGCGCCCCGACCACCAGGAGTGAGAGATGGGCCGCAACGGCGCACCCCCCGTCCTCGGCCGACGAGCCAGCTCGGTGACCACCGCGCTCCTCGTCCTGGCCACCGCGACCGCGACGCTGGCCGCCCCGGCGTCCGCCGACACCCCCCACCCATCCCCCACCGGCACCTCAGCCGGAACGGAACTCGCCCGGCACGCGGCACCAGCCACCGAACCCGCTCCCCGGCAGGACTGCGGGGCGGGGGACACCGACGCCGCCGCCGTGCTCGACGCCGGAACGTGGCGGGCCACCAACGGCGGCCAGACCGTCTAC
Source organism: Actinoalloteichus caeruleus (assembly GCF_049311605.1). Classification (NCBI taxonomy): domain Bacteria; kingdom Bacillati; phylum Actinomycetota; class Actinomycetes; order Pseudonocardiales; family Pseudonocardiaceae; genus Actinoalloteichus; species Actinoalloteichus caeruleus. Next base: position 1,844,409 of record NZ_CP186005.1, on the reverse strand, counting down.
ACCGGACCGAGCATGCTGGAGGCGATGCGCGCCGCAGTCGGCAGCCTCACCCCCGGCCGGACCAGCACGGAACGGGTCGTCGTGCACGGGTCGGGCGACATGCCCGCCAACCAGTCCCTCGACCTGCCCAGCCACACGACCCTCGAGGTGTGCGGCACGGTCAACGTGACCGGCACCCCCACCGGGGACAACGCCGTCGTCCGGGGACGCGGCGTCACGAACGTGGAGATCCCCCACCTGAGCGTGACCGGGGCGCCCTGGTTCGGCCTGTTCTTCCGCAACGGCAGCGACATCCACCTCGGCCAGATCGACCTCCAGCTCTCCGGAGGGCTGGGGATCCGCATCGACAACCACGCCGACCGCGCCGTGCGCACCACCGGCGTGCGGATCGACGACGTGCGGGTGTCGGGCACCAACAACCACGGCGTGGAGACCTACGGCGTCGACGGGCTGACCGTCGGCACCGTCGTCGCCCGGGACGTCGCCTACTCGGGGCTGCTGCTCAACGACACGATCAACGCCACCGTCGGCACCGTGGACGCCGTCAACGCGGGCACCGGCACCGGGTACGCCGCGTTCCGCATGGCCAACCGCAACGGGCGGATCGGCGACGGCTACCCCACGAACATCCACGTCGGCGAGGTCATCGCCCGCGGCGGCGGACGGGGCGTGTTCTGCGTCTCCGAGAGCGGCGGAGCGGTCATCGACCGCGTCGACATCGCCGACACCGGCAACAACGCGATCCTCATCGAAAACTGCCACAACATCGACATCGCCGCCGACGGCGGCAGCGTCACCGGTGGCGGCGACATCCGCATCGCCGCCAGGACCGACTTCGCCAACACCTCCGACATCACGCTCCAGAACCTCACCGTCACCGACTCGGCCATCACCGAGAACCCGTGCGGCGAGAACATCACCATCCAGAACAACACCCTGGTCAACAGCGCGCTGAACATCTGTTGACCCTCGACCCCGCGCCCTCCCGCTGAGTTACTGGGACCGTGGTCCCCCACCGATCACCCGGTCGGGGGCCACGGTGGGAGGGCTCGGTGCCGACCCCTGATCCACTCCGAGACACCCGGCTCCCAGGCCAGGCCCCCGCCTCGCCCACACCCCCACCCCGGACGGAACCGGAGCACCGCCGGCGACGCCGAGCGGCGAGCCCCGTCCAACCACCACGTCCCGGCTGACTCCTCCCCACGGCCACCCCACCAGCGCGCGGACGAAGCCAGCTGGCGCGGGCTCCGCCCAGAGTTGGGTCATCGGTGGGTAGCACGGACCGAACCGCCAGACTGTCGCTGCCAGTGTTGGTAGTTTCACCCGAGGCGAGAACTCGTGGGTGGGAGGACTCATGCACATCGAGAGTGGCGGTGAGGGCGGACAGCCGACCTCCATGCCCGATACCGGCAAAATGATGGGCACCATCGGACACTTCCGTGCCGCAGCAGCCGCCGGCAAGGTCACCATCGATCCGGACAGCGCCGAGGCGATGGCAAGGAAGATCGACGCCATAGCCGAGAGAGCGAAGGGACGGCGGCGCCGGGTCCGACAGCTAGCTCAGCGAGTTCCCCTCGGTTCAAGCCCGGTGGCCCTGCAGATGTCTGAGCAGACCAAGCTCAGCGCGGTCGGAACGCCGCAGTCCGCTGCGGAGAATCTCGAGCTCTACATCGAGGCGCTGACGGAGTTGGCGGCAGCCATCCGAGCCAGTGCTCGAAGCACTCAGGCCGCAGACGAGCAGACCGCAGCCGAGCTCAACCGGCTGGGAGGGAACGAGGCGTGAAGCGCAGGGATGTGGGCGTGTGGGGAACAGCCCTGGGACTGGTGACACTGCTGTCTGCCTGCACCAGCACGGAACAAGGAACCGCAGTCGCCGTGGACCCGACAGTGAATTCCTCCCTTCCAGGAAGCGCCAATCCGTCGGCGACTGTGAGCCCCACCGAACAGCCAGGGGTGGATGTGGCAGCAGAGCTGTCAGGCATGCTGCCCTGCGACATCCTCAGCGACGAAGAAGTAACCTCCCTGGGCTTCGACCCGGAGACCGCCACGTTCGATGACGTCGGCCTGGCCTACGACTGCGTCTACCGTCCGCCGGGTGGAGGCAACCCGCTCATGTCAGTTCAGTTTGCCTGGAATCTTAGCGTTGATCAGCTGAATCTGACGAACTACACGGTCGAAGAAATCAACGTAGGACCGTTGCGCGCGCTCCGCATCCTTGACAAACCCGCAACGGAACATTGTCAGATTTCGATAGACTTGAGCGAGCAGGCCCACGTGTCAATCGCTGTGGATTACGCGGGAACACTCGAGCAGGCGTGCGCCATAGCGGAGGAAACCGCAGCGGCAGTGGAGCCGTCGTTGCCTCGGTCTTCGGACTGATAGGCCGACCATGGTGCCCCCGGGGTCCGGACGTTCCGAATCGGGCACGCTCACATCGCTGGCGCGCCGAGGGCACTGTCCTCGTTCCTCCCTCGGTGTGGGCTGTGGGCAATGTCATCTGCAATGCCCGTGGTGGGGTGGCGGTAGGTAGTTCGGGAAGGGATCAGCAACGTCGAGCCCGCCCCAACGCCGCCATCTCAAGGACCATCCTGCCCATGTCGAGGCGTTGACGGAGTTGGCGGCGGCCATCCGAGCCAGTGCTCGGAGCACTCAGGCTGCGGATGTGCAGACAGCAACCGGGTTCAACCGGCTGGGAAGGGATGAGGCGTGAGGCACAGGAGTGTCGGCGTGTGGGGAACAGCCCTGGGGCTGGTGGCACTGCTGTCTGCCTGCACGAGCACGGAACACGGAACCGCAGTCGCCGTGAACCCGACAGTGAATTCCTCCCTTCCAGGCAGCGCCAATCCGCCGGCGACTGCGAGCCCCGGTGAACAGCCAGGGGTGGATGTGGTGGCGGAGCTGTCGGAGATGTTGCCCTGCGAAATCCTCAGCGACGAGGAACTAACCACCCTGGGCTTCGATCCGGAGACCGCCACGTTCGATGACGTCGGCGTGTCCTACGACTGTCGCTACCGTTTCCCGGGCGGGGAGCGTCCGGTCATGACGATTCAGTTGGACTGGAATTACAGCGTCGATCAGCTAAATCTGACGAACTACACGGTTGAGGAAATCAACGTAGGGCCGTTACGCGCACTCCGCATCATTGGCAAAACCGCGTCAGAACATTGTCAGATTTCCTTGCACCTGAGCGAGCATGCCCATGTGTCAGTTTTCGTACATTACGCGGGAACCCTCGAGCAGGCGTGCGCCATAGCGGAGGGCACCGCAGAGGCGTTGGAGCCTTCATTGCCTCGGTCTTCGGACTGACCAGGCTGACGGTGGAGCTCACCGGGTCCGGCTGACACGAATCGACGCATGCCCGCATCATTGAAATGACCTTATTCCTCCCTCAGTGTGAGCAGCGGGCAACGCCATGTGCGATGCCCGTGCTGGCACGGCGGCGTGAAGTTCGCCTCCACGCTGTCACGCAATGGACTGGAAGGACCAGCATCGTTAAGCCTGGTTGGCCCTCTACCCCAAGGACGGTCCTGCCCACGTCGAGGCGTTGACAGAGTGGGCAGCAACCAGCCGGACCTGCCCGGAGCACTCGCAGCTCCGAGGATTCAGAACACAGCCGGGTGCAAGCGGCTGGGAAGGAATGAGACATGAGGCACGGGGGCGCCAGGACGTGGGGAACAGCCCTGGGACTGGTGACGCTGCTGTCTGCCTGCACCAGCACGGAACAAGGAACCGCAGTCGCCGTGAAACCGACAGTGGACTCCTCCCTTCCAGGCAGCGCCACTCCGTCGGCGCCTGGAAGCCGCGGCGAACAGCCAGGGGTGGATGTGGCAGCAGAGCTGTCAGGCATGCTGCCCTGCGAAATCCTCAGCGATGAAGACATCACCACCCTGGGCTTCGACCCAGAGAGCGCCACATTCGATGACGTCGGCCTCGCCTATGACTGCGGCTACCGCTTGCCCGGCGGAGGCAGCCCGATCATGGCAATTCAGCTGAACTGGCAGCGCAATGTTGATCAGCTGAATCTGACAAACTACACGGTCGAGGAAATCAGCGTGGGACCGTTGCGGGCGCTCCGCATCATTGTGAAACCCCCATCGGAACATTGTCAGATTTCGTTGGACTTGAGCGAGCAGGCCCACGTGTCCGTTTTTGTAACTTACGCGGAGACAACCGAGCAGGCGTGCGCCATAGCGGAGGACACCGCAGCGGCGGTGGAGCCGTCGTTGCCTCGGTCTTCGGGCTGATCAGGCCGACCATGGTGTCCCCGGGTCCCGGACGTTCCGAATCGGGCACGTCCGCATCGCTGGCGTGCCGAGGACACTGTCCTCATTCTCCCACGGTGTGGGCGGTGGGCAATGCCATCCGCAATGCCCGTGGTGGGGGTGACGGTGGGCAGTTCGCCTCCATGCCGTCACGCAATGGACTGGAAGGACCAGCAACGTTGAGCCCGTCCGACCCCGCTATCCCAAGGACCATCCTGCCCACATCGAGACGTTGACGGGGTTGGCGACGGCCAGGTCTGAGCGGGTCAGGCCCGTGCGGTCGAGCTCCGCTGCGGCTCCGCTGGTGAGGGTTCCAGCGTCAACACTGCTGAGAGCGAGAACAGGCTCGTAGCCGCCATACGGCACCGGCTGGCCGCCTACACCACTGACCGCGCCCGCTGAGTTCGCAACGTCACCGGTTCGGCCAGCACGGAGAATTCGCCCCAGGGAGCGCGGCAGCATCCACCGACACCCTTGTCAACAGTGCGCTCAACCTCTGCTGATCCTTGACACCGCGCCCTAGCGCTGCGTTACTGGGACCGAGGTTCCCCACCGACCATTCGGTCGGGTACAGGGCGGGAGGGCTCGGTGTCGAACCCGGTTCCGCGCCGAGGCACTCGGCGCCGCGACCAGGTCTTCCGCCTCGCCCACGATTCCGAGGGCACCGGGGCCGGCCCGGGACGGCGGGCGGCGGGACGCGCGCACACCGTGGCGGGTCGGCCACTTCCCGGGCGCTGGCACGAGCTTCCCAGCAGGCGGTCCCGAACGGATCCCGGCGGACCACCACCGGCCCACCACCGGCCCACCGCGGACCACCACCGGCCCACCTCTGGGGCGGAGACCGGGTTCCGCCGCGACGAATGCGAGACACCACCCCTCGCCGCCGGACCGTGCCACGCCGCCGAACCGACTGCACCGGACGAGCCACCGGGACAGGAGCGCACGCATGACCGACCAGCCCACCCACTCCGATTCGCCGTCCCGCACCGGACGCGGGGCACCGGGGGAACGTCCCCGGCTCTCCGCCGACGAACTGGCGGCGCTCCAGCTGGTCCGGCTGCGGTGGACGCTGCGGCACGCCTACGACAACGTGCCCTTCTACCGGCGCCGCTTCGACGAGGCCGGGGTGCGTCCGGAGGACTGCCGGTCGCTGTCGGATCTCGCCGGGTTCCCCCACACCACCAAGGACGACCTCCGCCGGAACCACCCGTACGGGATGCTCGCCGTCCCTCCCACCGACCTGCGCCGCATCCACGCCTCCAGCGGGACCACCGGCGTCCCCACCGTCGTCGGCTACACCCGGCGGGACCTCGACATGTGGGCCGAGGTGGTGGCGCGGTCGCTGCGCGCCGCGGGGGCACGGCCGGGGCAGCGCGCGCACATCGCCTACGGCTACGGCCTGTTCACCGGTGGCCTCGGCGCGCACCACGGCGCGGAACTCCTCGGTTGCACCGTCATCCCCGCCTCGGGTGGGATGTCGGCCCGCCAGGTGCGGCTCATCCGGGACCTGCGACCGGAGATCGTCCTGGCGACCCCGTCCTACCTGTTGACCCTGCTCGACGAGTTCGACCGGCAGGGCGTGGACCCGCGGGACGCCGGGCTCCTGACGGGCGTGCTGGGCGCCGAACCCTGGACCGAGGGGATGCGCGCGGAGATCGAGGGCAGGTCGGGGTTGACCGCCGTCGACATCTACGGGCTGTCGGAGATCATCGGTCCCGGGGTCGCCCAGGAGTTCCCGGAGGCCGTCGGCGCGTTGCACGTCTGGGAGGACCACTTCTACCCCGAGGTCCTCGACCCGGGCGGGACGCCGGTCGCCCCGGGCGAGCGAGGGGAACTGGCCATCACGACCCTGACCAGGGAGGCCATGCCCCTCATCCGCTACCGGACCGGTGACCTGTCCGCCCTGACGCCCGGCGCCGGCGTCCCGTTCCGGCGCATGGCGCGGATCACCGGTAGGACCGACGACCTCCTCATCCTGCGAGGGGTGAACCTCTACCCCACGCAGGTCGAGGAACTCGTGCTCCGAACCCGGGGGCTCTCCCCGCACTTCGTGCTGGAACTCACCCGGGAGGCCAGGTTGGACCAGCTGACGATTCGGGCCGAGGCGGTGTCCGGTCTCGCCGCGGACCGCTGGCCAGCCGTGGGCGGGGAGCTGTCCGACCTGGTTCGCGGCGAACTGGGCCTGCGGGTCGGGGTGGAGGTGGTGGCACCGGGCACGCTGGAACGGTCCTCGGGGAAGGCACGACGCGTGCTCGACAACCGTGAGACCACGGGGCCGGCCTGAGACACTGACCGCCATGACCGACGGGCCCGCCGAACGCGCCAGCCGCCGGGGACGCCCCGGCTACGACCTCGACTCGCTGCTCACCGTCGCGGTGAGGGTCTTCAACGAGCGCGGTTACGACGGCACGAGCATGGAGGACCTGGCCAGTCGGCTGGGCATCACGAAGTCGGCGATCTACCACCACGTGGCCGGGAAGGAGGAGTTGCTCCGGCTCAGCGTGGACCGGGCGCTGGACCAGCTCTTCGCCGTGGTCAACGAACCCGACGCGTGCCGGGGGCCGGCGATCGACCGGCTCGAGTACGTGGTGCGCCGCAGCATCGCCGTGCTGGTGGACGAACTCCCGTTCGTGACCCTGCTCCTGCGGGTGCGGGGCAACACGGCGGCGGAGCGGCGGGCGCTGGCCCGCCGCCGCGAGTTCGACCGGCTCGTCAGTGACCTGGTGGAGCGCGCCGAGAGCGAGGGCAGCATCCGCCGGGACGTGGACCCCGCGCTGACCAGTCGGCTGCTCTTCGGCATGCTCAACTCGATCATCGAGTGGTACCGGCCCCGGCGGGGTCTGACCGCCGTCGACCTGGCCGATGCCTTCGTGAAGATCGCCTTCGACGGCCTTCGGAGCCGCCCGGACGCGCCGCTGTCCCCGGTACCGGACCCTGGTCAGACCGGTTCGCCCGCGGGTGCGTGACGCACGGGTCCGCTCGGCTCGCCGACGGTGCCTCGGGTGAGCCATCCCGGCAGGCGGGACGGCGTCCGCTCGGGCGCCGGGTTGGGGGCGGGCGTCGCCGGCGGGACCCGGAGCCGGGGGACGAAGAAGTGCACCAGCGGCCCGATCGCCAGGGCGAAGACCACGGTGCCCACCCCGACGGTGCCGCCCAGGGACCAGCCGACGGCGAGCGCGGCGACCTCGATGAGCGTTCGGGCCCGCCGCACGGGAACGCCCCGCGCCGCCAGCCCGGTCATCAGGCCGTCCCGGGGACCCGGTCCGAGACCGGCCCCCAGGTACATCGCCGTTCCCACGGCGTTGATCACCAGCCCGGCGAGTAGGAACCCCACCCGGACCGGCAGCTGTTCGGGGGCTGGGACCCACTCGATCACGGTGGCCATGATGGGGCCGATCAGGAGCACGTTGTGCACGGTGCCGAACCCTGGACGTTGCCGCAGCGGGATCCACAACGCGAGGACGATGGTGGACACACCGATCACCACCCACGCGAGCGGGAGGCCGGTGCTGCCCGCCAGCCCCTGGTGCAGCACGTCCCACGGATTGAGGCCGAGTTCGGCCTGGAACATCAGTCCGAGTCCGCCACCGAACAACAGCAGTCCGAGGTAGAGGTTCAGCACACGACGCAGCCGCGTGCCGGTCCGCCCAGCCATTTACATCCCCCTGCATGGCATGTCAAGTCCCTGTTATCACACTGTATAGGCAGGGGAGACAGCCTCGCGACCGGGTTTGTCCACTCTCTCCCGTCCACAACTGACCCTCCGTGACGACACCCCGCCGAGGAATGGTCCTTTGTGGATTTCCGAGGCGCGAAAGGGCTGGTCCCGCCCCGGGGAGCCCGGGGCGGGCGGGGTCGGCGCACCGCCGTTCGTCACCCCATGGCGTCAGGCACGGAGAAGACGACGCGACTGCCCGGGTACTCGGTGTGGGTCCAGGCCCGCCCACTGTCGGCCTCGTAGGAGATGTCCTCCGGTCCGATCGGCAACGCGGAGGAACTGCTGGCGACCCCGACCTGACCCCGGTAGAGCAACCCACCGGTGTTCCGCCCCCGGCTCCGGACCATCAGGAAGGTGTCGTCGTGCGACACGGCACCCTGCAGGTTGGTGTGCGGCGAGCGGTAGGCCGCGTCGGCGGCGACCGTGCCGGCCGAGTCGACCGTCAACAGCCCGGTGTCGGTGTCCAGCGGCCACCGCACGAGGCGCGCACCGGGCACCCCGTCGTAGTACTCCCCCGTCAGCAGCGAGGGCGGCGAGGTCGACCGGTCCACCGCCAGGTACGAGTAGCACAGCGGCTGGTCCAACGAGTCCGGCGGCCGCACGCAACCCCCGGTCTGCGTGTACGCCCCCACCTGGGGAACGACGTACCGGTAGTCGTGGGCGTAGTACCGGCCGTCGGACCCCAGGCCGATGCGGTCCTTCGAGGCATCACCCTCGGTGCGCCAGACCGTGCGCAGGTCGAACACCCGGATTCCCCGGGAGGTGTCCACGACGTACAGGTGGTCGCCGTACCAGGCGAGGCCCCCGGCGTGGATGTTCACCGCCCGGAAGTCGTCGGTGCTCGTCGGTTCGACCAACAGGACGTGCCGGTAGCGGGGCGCGGCCGGGTCGTCGTAGTCCACGAACGACACCCGCACCCCCTTGTCGTCGGTGTTGTACCAGCTCACGAGGATGGCGCGGTGGCCGGCGTAGGACCCGTCCCCGGTGGCGTCCCAGGACGCGGTGATGCCCTGCGGGTACCACTCCGGCGTGCCGTCGTCACCGCTGTTCCAGCAGAACCCGGTGGCCCCGGTGACCCCCGTGGCGTGGCACAGGCCCCGTGCCTCCCGGTTGGCGTCGGCGAACACCTCGGCGGCGCTGGCCTGGGTCACCCGGGTCTCGAGTCCGGCGATGCGTTCGCCGTAGGTGTCGAAGGTGCCGTTGTCGGAGAGCCGGTAGGGGTCGCTGGGGATGGTCGTCAGCGTCGTCTGCGCCGGGGTGACGGCCTCGCCAGGCTCGGCGCCGGCCACGAGTGATGCTCCCGCCACGGTGGCGGCGGTGAGCAGTCCGATCAGTCTCGTCACGTCAGTCCGTCCCATCACTGGTCGGCCCGCACCCGGTCACGTCCCACGCTCCGCCACCGGTCGGTTCGGCGGCCCGTGCCTCGTCGGGCCCACCGGGGGCTGTGCCGGGAACGGGCCAGCGCACGGGTTGGTCGTCGAGGGTGGATGTGGACCTGGGATCATCCCGCCGCCGTACCACCACCACGACACCGGTGTTCCCGCTGGTCGTGGCGGTCGGACCGAGATCGGGCACGCCGGGCGGCGGGCGTTGCTCGATCTGCGCGCGCAGCCAGAGGGTAACCAGCTGGGGTCTGATCGCGGAAGTCATTCACCACAGTCCGGGGGATGACCGGGGTCGCCGCCTCCACCGTCCACCCGAGGACCCGCCCCGAACCCTCCACCGTCCGGTGTGGTGCCCCACACCGACCCGACACGTCCACACCGGCGCTCCCCGGGCCAAAAACGGGGCTGCGTCCAGCTAAAGCCCCGACAAAGATCCACTTCCCGCGCGGCGAGCCACCCGGCCGCAACGCCGCAGCACAATCGGGGTGGCCGACCACCGGCGGCGGCTGCCCGCCGGGCGCCCTACGCCGTTCGCCTCCGCCGGCGTCCGAGCGAGGGGCTGTCGGATTCGCGCCCCCTGTGATCACATGACCACTCCCTGCCAGCGGCGAGGTCTCCGCTGGTGAACCCGTCGGGAGGACGCTGATGTACAGACGTCTGGCGGCGCTCGTCGCCGCAGTGGCCATCTCCGCCGTCGGCCTGGTCATCAACCAGGGCGAGGCCCAGGCAGCACCCAACTTCCGGCTGCCCTTCGAGTGCGGTGAGACCGTCACCGCGAACACCCGCGCCAACCACAGCCCAGCACAGGCGATCGATTTCCAGCGGGGCAACATCAACGGGCTGCCCGTCGTCGCCTCGGCCGCCGGCACGGTCTCCCGGGTGGAGAACACCGGGAACACCAGCTACGGCCGGTGGATCGAGATCAACCACGGCGACGGGTGGAGGTCCCGCTACGCGCACCTGTCCTCGCAGGCGGTCTCGGTGGGACAGCGGGTGACGCAGGGCCAGCGGATCGGCAACGTGGGTTCGACCGGCGGATCGACCGGGCCGCACCTGCACTACGAGCACCTGCAGAACGGGTCCCCGGTGCGGATCAACACCATCGACGGGCAGCGGATCACCTACTACGGCAACACCACCGTCACCGCCTGCGGCGGCGGTAACCCCTACACCCCGCAGCAGGCCTGCGGCACCGGGTACGGCGTGATCAACCAGCGCGCCCTGGGCTCGGCGGCCACTGTCTACCTGCTGTACAACGCCTCGAACGCGCACAACTGCGTGGTGACGATGAAGCAGAGCTCCATCGGCACGCCCACCGCGACCTCGGCGTTCCTGGAGGTCCAGGGCAAGTCGCGCAAGACCGATTCCGGCTCGTTCTCCTACTACGCCGGGCCGGTTCGCGACGCCGCCCCCGCCACCTGCGTCAAGTGGGGCGGCTCGGCGGGCGGCCAGTCCTGGGAGAGCCCCTTCCAACACTGCGGCTGAGCCACCGCTCCACCACTGGCCGGTCCGCGTGCCCCAGGGCACCCGGGCCGGCCTCCGCGTCTCCCGGCACCGCCCCGGACCGACCGTCCCCACAGCACACCGCCGCAGCTCTCCTCCTCGACCGTGATCACTTCGCCCACCGAGCGCCACATTCGACTACTCACCGTAGTTACCTGTGGGGCAGGTGGCCGTCAGTCATTCACACCGGCGGGCCGAGGCGCTCCCCCGCTGGTCCCCACGGTCGCCACCACCGGTACCCGTCATATCGGACGGACTCCGGGGTTTCCCGGTGGGAAAATCACCCCACCGCACTTCACTCGGCTGAATCCCACAACCGGGTGCACCCCACCGCCCGATATGACTCAATGCCGTCAAATTCCCGTCACAGTCCGGCACTGATGGAGCAGTCGATTCACATCTTCGGCGTCTTGGCCGGTGCTCCCCGTCGTGGGGAAATGTCCTGGCACCGGTCACGGGAGGGACACCACAGATGGATTCACGGTACGAGGCGTACTGCTTCGCGAATCCGTTCTTCTACGACGTCCCCTCCCAGGACGGCCCGGAAGCGGCCGGTTTCCTGGCGGAACTGCCACCACCACCGGATGACTGGGACGTCACCACCCGCGACGTCTGGCAGGTCCTCCGCCCCTCGGGCACGTCGATGGCCGCGCAGGGCTGGAAGATCCACGTCTCGGCGACCCTGGACAACGCCCGGCACGTCCTCGCCGTCGTCTACCAGCACTGCCTGACCACCGGCACACCCCTGAAGTTCCTGCGCACCGAGGACATCCTCCTCACGCGGAACTCCAAGTACGCCGCCCGGGAGTCCAGCGGGAAGTTCGTCACCGTGTACCCGCCGGACGAACGGTCCCTGCGCGACACCGTCACCACGCTCAACGACCTCCTGCGCGGTCAGGCCGGCCCGTTCGTCCTCAGCGACCTCCGGTACGAGGCGGGCCCCCTCTACCTCCGCTACGGCGGATTCCTCGAACAGTGGGTCACCGGGGACGACGGGGAACCCGTGACCGCCATCGCCCGGCCCGACGGGACCCTCGTCCCCGACCTGCGGCGCCCGGTGTTCCACACCCCGGACTGGGTGGAGGTGCCCCCGTTCCTTCGGCCCCAGCTCGCCGCGCGGAAGGCCCGGGCCGGCGGCGAGCAGCCCTTCATCATCGAACGCCCCCTGCACTTCTCCAACGGCGGCGGCGTGTACCGGGCGGTCCGGGTCAGCGACGGCCGCCCCGCGATCCTCAAGGAAGCCCGCCCGCACGCCGGCCTCGACCGCGACCGCCGGGACGCCGTCGCCCGCCTCGACCAGGAACACCAGGCGCTCAGCGCCCTCGACGGAGTGACCGGCATCCCGGCCGTCCTGGGCCGCTTCCGGTACTGGGAACACGAGTTCCTCGCCCTGTCCGTCCAACCGGGGATCCCCCTCGGGCAGTGGCTGGCCCGGCACTACCCGCTCAGCCGGCCACGCTCCACCCCCGGCGAACGCGCCGACTTCACCGAACGGGCCTTCCGCATCCTCGACCAGGTGGAGGCGCTGCTCCACCGGGTCCACGACCTCGGCTACGTCTACGGGGACCTGCACGACCGCAACATCCTCGTCGACGAGAACGACCAGGTCTCCCTCGTCGACTTCGAGCTGGCCCGCCCCTCGGCCGAAGCCACCCGCTCCGCGCTGGGCGCCCCCGGCTTCGCCGCACCCCCCGACCGGGTCGGCGTCGACGCCGACCTCTACGCCGCGGCCGTCCTCCGGCTGTGGATGTTCCTGCCCATGACGGCGCTCACCGCACTGGACCCGGGCAAGGCCGAGACCTTCGTCCGCTTCGCGATCCGGGCGTTCCCCCTGTCCAGCGCCGACTTCGGCGACGCCGTCCTCGGCCAGTTGCGCCCCCGCACCCCGGCCACCACCCCCGCCGACGCGCCGCCGCCCTCGGCGGGCCTGCGGGCGCTGGCCACCGACCGCCCGGACTGGGCCTCGGTGCGCGAGTCGGTGGCCACGGCGGTCCTGCGCAGCGCCACCCCGCACCGCCGGGACCGGCTGTTCCCCGGCGACATCGAACAGTTCCGGGGCGGCGGCGCCACCCTCGCCCACGGCGCGGCCGGTGTGCTCCACGCCCTCGCCGCCACCGGCCACGGCCGGCATCCCCACCACGAGACCTGGTTGGCGGACTCGGTCCGCCGGGACCCGCCGCGCCGCCCCGGCCTCTACGACGGCGCGCACGGCATCGCCCACGTCCTGGAGGAACTGGGACGGCACGAGCTGGCCGACGAACTCCTCACCGAGTTCGACCCGCTGCTCCCCCACCTGACCCGGCACGGCCTCGGCTCGGGACTGGCCGGCATCGCCCTGAACCTCCTGCACTTTGGCGCCCGCCGAGCCGATCCTGGGCGCACCGACCAGGCGCTCGTCCTCGGCGAACGGCTCCTCGCCGCCGTTCCACCACCGGCCGCCGCCGGACCCAGGGGCAAGGGGCGCGCCGGGCTGCTGCACGGCTGGTCGGGACCCGCCCTGCTGTTCCTGCGGCTGTTCGAACTCACCGGGGAACGGCGGTGGCTGACGGCCGCCGACGACGCCCTGGCCGCCGACATCGCCGAGTGCGGGGAGACCGAGCACGGAGCGCTGCTCGTCCGCGACGGCTCCACCCGCATGCTGCCCTACCTGGAGGTGGGCAGCGCCGGGATCGTCGTCGTGCTGGAACAGCTGGCCGGACACGCCCCGGACAGCCCCACCGCCGGCCAGCTGCCCGGGCTGCGCCGCGCGTTGCTCGGCGAGTTCGCGATCCAACCGGGGCTGTTCCTGGGCCGGGCGGGTCTGATGGTGGCGCTGGCCGCCGGGGTCCGCCGCGACCAGGACCCGGAACTGGTGGCCGCGCTGCGCCGGCACCGCGCCCGCCTCGCCCTGCACGCGATCCCCCACGAAGGGGAGGTCGCGTTCCCCGGCAACCAGCTGCTGCGGCTGTCGATGGACCTGGCCACCGGCGGCGCCGGTGTCCTGCTGGCCCTCTCCGCCGTCGAGGGGGACCTCCACCTGCCGTTGCTGCACCCGGGGGCGTCCTCCAGCGGGAGCGGTGAGCCCACCGGCCGCCAGGACTCGGCGGCGGCCACCCAGAACCCCCGCCCGTGACACACGGGCGGGCAACCAGGGAATCATCCAGGAAAGGAAGTGCGCTATGGAGTCGGTTCTCGACCTTCAGGCGATGGAGGCCACCGAGGACGCCGCCGAGTTCGCCAGCCCCGGTGGCAGCCAGGCCAGCCTGCTGCTCTGCGGTGACAGCGGCCTGAGCGTCCTCACCTGCCGCTGAGCCGGCACGTGGCCTGAGGGCCACGCGACCGGGAACGATCGAGAACGGAGGATGGGAGCGGCACACTCGTCCTGTGCCGCTCCCAGTCCCATCCTCGACCATCACCCACCCGCGCGGAACCCGGTCCCACCGGCGCCGGAGGCGCGTGGGCACTGGAGTGGGCGGCCGTGCCGAACCGACCAGGTAGCCATCCGCGAACCGTGGTGAGGCGCGCCGGCACGCATGCCGTCATCGTCCTGTGCCCGGTCGGCGAGGCCGGTGATGAACCGTTGCTCGGCCTCAAGTGGATGACCGAGTACCTGCGCGAGGAGCTCGCCGAGACGCCCGTCACGGGGATACGTCGTGTAGGTGAGCGGTCAGCCCGGACGAACGAGTTCCGGCGCGCGGGAGAACGCGCGAGCCGGGACGTCGGAAGTCCTCGGGGTCCTTCAGTGGCGAGCGGGCAACGGAGACGACTGGGCAGGGCGGCTTGTCGCTCATCCATCGGGCCGAGCGGTCTTGCTGCTGCGCTGCGCAGAGTGCCTTCAGCGCAGCACGAGACCGTCAGGACTCACCCGTGAGCTAAGCGGCCCTGCTCGGCTTCGAGACGGCCGATGATGTCATCGTCCTCCCGGCAGGTGTCGACGAACCTCACGCCTCGTCGGGGCACAGGCTCGCGCCGCCTGTTGGCCGCCGATTCAGCCCCACGCCCCTCACCCTCACCGGCTGAGCGCCTGGCTGATCGCCGGGCATGAACTCCTCGGTGAAGGTGGATCACCGGCGTTGAGCTCGGGCGGTTCTGGTGGGGCTCCTCCTGGTGGGACGTGTTGCGCCATGCCGTGCGGCAGTGGGGGTGGGCGGGAGGTGCCCGCCGGCCACCCCATCGGCCGGCGGGCTGACAGGTCAGAGGCGGTCTGCCTTGACGGCGGTGATGAAGCTGTCGAAGGCCTGCCGGCTGACGACAAGAGTGCCACCGGCGCGGTTCTTCGTGTCCCGGATACCGGCGAGACCAGGTGCGCCACCGACCTCGACGCAGCTGTTCATGCCGTTGGTGCTCCGGGTGGACTTCCGCCAGTTGCTGAAAGTGGTGATAACGCTCATCTGCTGCCTCCTGAAAGGAAGGGGAAGGGTTTTGATCTGGAAAACTCGGTGTTGTCCTCGACGACTCCCGCCCGGACGAGAAGGGTATCCATCCCAGGATGCCAGCCAGCATACGACAGAGTCTCCGCTAGATTGGTTATGCCTCTCGCTGTCGTAGTGAGGTGCCCAAGGTGGCAGTATCGCGGATGCGGCCGCCTGTGAGGCATGAGGGCAACTGCCCGCCGGCCTAAACGAGGTGGCCGGCGGGCTCAGGGTCAGAAGCGGCCGGCCTTCACGGCGGTTACGAAGCTACCGAAGGCACGGCGGCTGACGACAAGAGTGCCACCCGCACGGTTCTTGGTGTCACGGATACCAACGAGACTAGGCGCGCTACCCACCTCCACGCAGTTCGCGGACCCGTTGCTACTACGGGTCGCCTTACGCCAGTTGGTCATACCAGTGAGGTATTCCATTCTCACTCCTCAAGTTCACGGATACGGCCCGCAAGGAGAGATTCAGATTCTGCGGGCGTGAGTGCTGCTGTGAAGACGCGTTCGAACGCCACAGCGAAGTACTGGGTATAGGTAGCACTGTCGTGCCACTCGCCATCCACCATCGTCTCGGTGAACGCGAACGTGGCACTGGGCTCTCCCACGTCCAGCAACGTGAAGGAAGTACCAATCGGGGTGTGTTCACCCGCGTCGAACGGGAGCACCTTCAAAGTGACATGGTCAAGCTGCGCGAAGTGCCGCAAAGTGTCGAGTTGTTGCCGAAGACCGCCCGTACCGCCTACCCGGCGGTGAAGCGCCGCTTCACCAAGCACCAGGCTTACCTGTGGCGCGTTCTCGCCCATGACATGAGCCGCCCGGGCTAGACGCTTGGCGACTGCGCTGTCGATACCCCCAGCGGCGGGGAGCACAGCCGTCGAGAGCACTGCTCGTGCGTAACGTTCAGACTGGATGAAGCCTGGTATCAGCTCCTCGTAGAAGACACGCAACCGCGTAGCCGCTGCCTCGACAGCCACGTAAGCCTGCGCCCAAACAGCCACGGGCCGCGTTTCCCGATCACGTCGCCGGGCTTCGGCGGCGAGCATGAGGACGTGGTCCCGCTCGGACGGACTCAGACTGTATAGCTCGGCCAGCCGTTCAGTTTCCGTCAGTGCGAGGACGCGGTGGCCGCCCTCGACGAACGCAACCTTGCGTGCATACCAACCCAGTTCTTTGGCGACGTCGCCCGCGTCCAACCCTGCCCGTTCGCGGTGCGCACGAAGCGCTTGCCCGAGCAGCAGCCGATAGGCGAGAGGCGGCGGTGTTCTCATGCGTTCATCTTCTCTGGTCTCTCACGCGCGGTGGTACATCGCTGAAGATGCTCCGTAGGGGCTTTTCACCCGAATTGACTACAGCCAGTGGTGGGCTGGACCTTGCACAGTCACGGCCATAAGCCGTACGGTCCTCAATGTAAGTCGTACAGTCACACTCGTACCTGTACTCCTTCCTTCGGGTATGCCAAACATCACGGAGGGGCCGGGCCAACTGTCCAGGCCGCCCGGCCCCTCCTTGAAGAGAGGAACCGACGCTATGACCGTCGATCCCATCCCGGTAGCCATGCTACTGGCCGTAGCCGTCCTGCTCGCCGAGGTGTACCGCCGGCACCGAGGGCGCCCTGACCAGCCGATCCGTGCCGTGGTCACCGTCAGCGGCGTGGTCTTCCTCAGCGGCCCACCCCCCGGCGATGGCATCCCCCGGTCCACCTCGGACACCCCGTGGTCGACCCCGTCACCCCCGAGTCCCGCTGGTTCCTGGCACACCACCCGAACCCGGTCGGGACCCGCGACCGCCCACGCCAGCACCCACCCCAGCACCGACGCCGAGGGGGGCGGCGACGAGCAGGACACAGGCCGCCATCACTGGCGTCCCACCCCCACCGCCCTCCCGCCTGCGGTCGGAGGCCCCGACCCGGGGTGGGTCACCGTCCTCACCGGGCACCTCCCCCTCCCGGCCCCATCCCGACACCCTCGGGGGCGGGTCGCGTGATCCTGTCCGCAGCCCTCGGAGCCTGGGCCGCCCTGACCCTGCTGTGGACCGTGGAATGGGCCGACCGTGTCCTGCTTCCCCCGCTCCGCGGAACCATCCGGCTGCGTCGGGTCCGGCGCACGACCCGTCAGGCGTTGATCGCCGCCGGGCATCCCTGGCCCCGCCCCCGTCGCCCCCGCCGCAGGCCACCCTCCGCGCCTCGGCCGAGACCGGTCGGTGCGGTCGTCATCCCGAAGGATGACGTCCCCACCGACTCCTGATCGCAGCCGCCCACCCCCGGTGCCTCCCCTTCGGGTCGCGTCCTCCCGCCTCCCCGTGTGTGGAATCGCGCGGCCTGTCGGGGGTGGTGGCTGCCCGGTCGCCCGGTGGGTCGAACCGGGACACCCCGGCCCCCCTGTTGTTCCCGGTTCCCACCGGGCGACCACCCCTCCGTTGCTGCCCGCTGTCGGTGCGCCACGGCCCGCGCGGTGCACCCCTGCTGACCGAAGGACCCCTCACTCGTGATCGTCCTCGTCCTCGTCCTCGTCCTCGTCGCCGTCGTCGTCTCGGTCCTCACCGGCTGCTTAGCCCTGAGCGTCGTGGTGGGCCTGGTCGCCTCGTCCCGCTCGGCCGTCGAGGACCACCCGCTGTCCCGGTCGCTGACCACCCTGCTCCCCGGACCCACCCCGTGACCCCGGCTCCCGAGGACACCGAGACGGTGTCGCCGCTGGTGGTGCGGTCGCAGCGGGTCCGCCCCTACCTGCCGAAGGACGACCATGACCGACACCGCGACCCGGACCGCGCTACAGGCGGTGCCGGAACTGGCCGGGATCTACGCGTTGACCCGCCGAGGCTGGCAGTGGACCTCGTTGACCCGGGGCACCGGGACGCTGGTCGGCTGGTTCGCCTGGTCTGGCGGGCCGTTTGTGGACTGGTGCGTGATCCGGGGCTACGGGGAGGTCGAGGCCGTCCGGGTCCGCGACGGCGACGGCCTGGTCTGGCAGCGCTGTGGATCGGTTGGCGTGGTCGCCGCTGAACTGAAGGACCTTCCCCCACCGCACGCCCCAGGTGCGCCGCGCCTGCTGACAGGACGCCGGTGGCGACCACCCGGCGCACTGCGCCTGCGGTAACCACCCTCCCCCAATTCCTTTTCCTTTTCCTTCTCCTTCTCCTTCTCCTTCTCCTTCTCCTGCGGACAGGAAGCACTCCGTGTACTATGTCATCAACCGCTGTCTGGAGCCGATCAACGCCCGCTCCTACCTCGGCCCGTTCCCCCGCTACCCCCAGGCCCTGCGGGCCTGGGCGTTCCGGGGCCAGGTCGTCCTGGCCGCCCTGGGCACCGCCGCGATGCGTTCGGAGGTCAGCACGGCCGGCCGCCTGTACTACCTGCTGCCCCGTGACCCCAGTCCTGGTCCCACCGGTGTTCCCGAGCTGGCACGGGGGCCGCTGCGGTGTCGGCACACCGCCGAGGTCCAGGCCGGTAAGGGGTTCCTCCTGGCGTCCCAGTTGCTGCCCGACCCCGTGCTGAGCGGGACGTGACCACCGTGAACCAGACACCAGAACCCACCGGTCACGCCGCTCTGTCGTTGGCGGGGGCCGCCCCACCGGCTGGGCCCTACCCGGCGCGGACACCCCTCGCTGAGGAACCGACCTCGCCCGCCGAGGCAACGACCGGGGCGGGCAGTGCCGGGGTGCGCGACGGGGACGACATCACCGGAGCCTGGCTCACCCGATGCGCGGTGCGCACCCCGGTCGTGGGCCGCCTCTACGGTCACGTCGACCTCGATACCGGCCACGGGCCTCCTGTCGGACCGGGCCTTCGTTACCTGGTGGGGACCTTCGACCACCGTCGCCTCGTGCTGTGCGGGGCGGTGGTGCGGCACTGCGCCGAGTTCGACGAGCTCACCACGGCCACGATCACGGAGATGCGGGACCTGGCCCGCCGGTGGCGGCTGGGGGAGTTCCTGCCGCCACCGACCACGATGAAACGCCGCCGCCGACGTGTCCCGGCGTGGGCGCGGGTGCGGTTCTGGTCCTGGGAGCCCGAGGTCGAGCTGGGCATCAGCTACGCGGGTCGGGTCAGTTTCAAACACGGCGACTGGGCCCGCATCGGCCCACATCCGTCCAGCGTCCTCCCCATCGCGGACAGCAGTGGGGAGGACCGCAGCTACCCGACGTGACCCCGCCGGGCACGACCTGCGGGATACCGCCGATCCTCCCGCGATCGCCACACCGGTTCCTCCTCCACGCGGGGGCCGTCGATGGGTCGTCACCGGGCGGGGCGCCGGCGGCCGCGACCGATGACGTGCGACGCCATTCCACGTGTGTTCCGAATGGCGCAGCCATTGCTACCACCGCGTTCGCAGCTGACGGATCCACCCGGCGGAATCGGCGGAGGGAAAACGGTCGACAGGTATCGAACGTACCGTCGACCGAATGTCGGACAAGGGCACCGAGGTGGTTAATCATTTGCCAACAGAGTGTTGACAGGGTGGAAACACGAGTCGTAGCCTCCATCCCACAGGGAAACGCTTTCCCCCTGGTAGAGACCTTGAGGACAACGGAGTCCAGGTCGCGCAACCCCCTAGGTCCCGAGCGGCGGACACGCCGGACGGGAAACCCAGCGGAACGGAAAGAACCGGTCCGCGCGCACCCTGCCGCGAGCCGAATTCCACCCCCTCCACCGGTCGCCGCGCCCTCACTCCGACAACGGAAGAAGAGAGAGGCTGACATGAGGAAACGACTCGTCGGACGCCGGCTCGTCGCCGCCGGCGCGCTGTCCGCGCTCGCCGTGGGCTCGGTCCTGGGCGGCTCGGTGCTGGCGGCCGCCGAACCCTCCGAGCCCTGGTCAGCGCCGTACCAGGACGACCGGCCGATCGGCTGGGCCAGCGTTGACGAGAACGGCCAGAACGGCACCACCGGCGGGGCCGGCGGCGACACGGTGACCGCCTCCAACGCCGACCAGTTCCTCGACTACATCTCGCGGGACGAACCGCTGGTCATCGAGGTCGACGGCACGATCCAGCTGTCCGGGATGGAACGGGTCAGCTCGGACAAGACGATCATCGGCGTCGGCACCAACGGCCACATCACCGGCGGCGGGCTCAAGCTGCGCTCGGTGAGCAACATCATCATCCGCAACCTGCACTTCTCCGACGCCAACGACGACTCGATCGACATGGAGGAGGGCACCCACCACGTCTGGGTCGACCACAACAGCTTCACCAACGCCAACGACGGCGCCGTCGACATCAAGCGTGAGTCCGACTTCATCACCGTCTCGTGGAACCGGGTCTACGAGCACGACAAGAGCATGATCCTGGGCCACTCCGACAACCACACCGCCGACATCGGGCACCTGCGCGTCACCTACCACCACAACTACTTCGACGGCAGCGACACCCGGCACCCGCGTGTGCGGTTCGGTGACCAGGTCCACGTGTTCAACAACTACTACCGGGCCAACAAGGAGTACGGGGTCGCCTCCACGATGAACGCGGGCGTCATCGTCGAGGGCAACTACTTCGAGGACGTCGACACCCCCACCGAGGTCGGCTACGGCAGCTCCAGCGACGGCCGCATCGTCGCCAGGAACAACGTCCTCGACAACTCGGGTGAGATCGCGACGGCGGGCAGCGTCGACGACCCGCCCTACTCCTACACCGTCGACAACCCGCAGAACATCCCGTCGCTGGTCGGCGGGGGCGCCGGATACGGCAACCTCTGATCCCGCCGCAGCGGCCCAGCGCGCCGACCCACCCCGGCGAGGTCCGCCACGCCGACCGGTGACCGCGCTCCCCGATGCCCCTGGCCGAACACCGGCCGGGGGCATCGTCGCGGCCCGAGGACGGCGACGGCTCGCACCGGCCGGGAGGCGCCCCCGCCGGCCGCCCACCGCCGTCTCCCGGCCCAGGCCGGCGGGCGGACACCACCGGTGAGGTCGCGGACACGCAACGACGCCGACCAGCCACCCCGGGTGTCCCCGCTGGACGCCGCGCCCTCCCACCCGATCCGGACGGCCTCCCCGGGCCCGGTACGCGGGTTGGCTGTTCGGGCTTCGCGCCGGCCCTCTAACCTGTCGCGGTGGAACCGACGGGGAGACTCGGGTGAGCCAGGAGCAACGGAGGGTCGCCGACCGCTACCGGCTGGATGAGCGGATCGGCAGCGGAGCCATGGGCATTGTCTGGCGAGCCCATGATGAGCGGTTGAACCGCACCGTCGCCGTCAAACAGCTGCTCCAGCAGCCCGGACTGACTCCGGAGGAGGCCGAGGAGGCCCGGCAACGCGCGCTGCGCGAGGGCCGGATCGCGGCACGGCTGCAGCACGCGAACGCCATCGGCGTGTACGACGTGACCGAGCACGAGGGCCAGCCCTGCCTGATCATGGAGTACCTGCCCTCGCGGAGCCTGGCCACCGTGCTGGCCGAGGAGGGCACGCTCACCCCCGAACGGGCGGCGGCGATCGGAGCGCAGATCGCCACGGCGCTCAGCGTCGCGCACGCGGCCGGCATCGTCCACCGCGACGTCAAACCGGCCAACGTCCTGCTCGGGGAGGACGAGGTCGTCAAGATCACCGACTTCGGGATCTCCCGGGCGACCGGCGACGTCACGGTCACCAAGACGGGCATGTTCGCCGGCACCCCCGCCTACCTCGCCCCGGAGATCGCCCGGGGCAACGACTCGGTCTCCGCCTCCGACGTGTTCTCCCTGGGTGCGACCCTCTACGCCTCCGTGGAGGGCGACCCGCCCTTCGGCACCGAGGGCAACAGCCTCGCCCTCCTCCAGACCGTCGCCAAGGGCCGCATCAACCCCCCGCAGCAGTCCGGGCCCCTCGCGCCCGTCCTGGTGCACATGCTGCGGGCCGAGCCACAGGACCGGCCGACGATGGCCGAGGTCCGGGAGGCGCTGCAGGCCGTCGCCGAGGGCTCCCCGCTCCCGCCGACCGTCCTGGCCGTCCCCGGCCTGACCCCCAGCACCCCGGCGGAGCCGACCGCGACCCGCGCCATGCCCGCGCCCCCCACCCGCGGCCTGGCCGACACCGGCCCGATGACCGGCCCCATGACGGGCCCGATGACCGGCCCGATGACCGCGGTCGGCGGCGGACCGAGCGCCGAGACGGTGCCCGCCAAGACCGTGCCGGCCGCCAAGGCACCCGGGAACCCCACCCGGGTCAACCGGCCCACGGCCGCCGCCGCCCCGGCACGTCAAGCCGAGCCCGCCCCCGCCGAGGAGGAGTGGTGGCGGCGCCCTGCGGTGCTGGCCGGCGCCGGCGCGGCCGCCGTCGTGGTGGTCATCGTCGTCATCGTCACCGCGCTGTCCCTGGGGGACGACAACGAGACCCCGTCCGTGGCCCCCGACACCGACACCACCACCACGACACCCGCCCCCACCACACCCTCCGAGATCCCGACCACCGAGGAACAGGGACCGGTCGACGAAGGGGCCGACCCCGGGTGGCAGCAACCCGCCCCACCACCCGCCAACGACTACCAGCCGGCACCCGACCAGGGCAGCGACACCATCGACCAGCCCTCGGCCCCCGAGGTGACCGACGATGACCCCGTCGACCCACCGGACGACGACGACACCGAGCCCGCCGACCCGCCCGACACCGGCAACCCGCCCGGCGGGGACGAACCACCCCCCGGCCAGGGCAACCCGGAGAACACCCACAACACGCCGTGACGGCGCGCGCTCCTCACCGGAACGCGGCGATGCCCGTCAACGCACGGCCGATGGTGAGGGTGTGCACCTCGGCCGTGCCCTCGTAGGTGAGCACCGACTCCAGGTTGTTGGCGTGCCGCAGCGGCGAGTAGTCCAGGGTCACCCCGTTCGCGCCCAGTACCGTGCGGCACTCCCGGGCGATGCCGATCGCCTCGCGCACGTTGTTGAGCTTGCCCGCGCTCACCTGCTCCGGCCGCAGCCGGTCCCGTTCCTTCAACCGTCCCAGGTGGACGGCGAGCAGCGCGCACCCGCCGAGGCTGACCGCCATGTCCGCCAACTTGGCCTGCGTCAGCTGGAAACCGGCGATCGGCCGTCCGAACTGCTCCCGCGTCGACGCGTAGTCCAGGGTCGTGCGCAGGCAGTCCCGCGCCGCGCCCACCGCCCCGAAGACGATGCCGAACCGGGCCTCGTTCAGGCAGGACAGGGGAGCGCCGAGACCCTCGGCGTGGGGGAGCCGGGCCGTGTCCGGGAGGCGGACGTCCTCCAGGACCAGTTCGGAGGTGACCGAGGCCCGCAACGACAACTTCGCGGGGACGTCCACGGCACGGAAGCCCCTGGCCGTGGTGGGCACGAGGAAGCCGCGCACCCCATCCTCGGTGCGGGCCCACACCGTGGCGACGTCGGCGATCCCGCCGTTGGTGATCCACGTCTTCGTGCCGGTGAGCACCCAGTCGGAGCCGTCACGCACCGCGCGCGTCCGCATCGCGGCCGGGTCGCTGCCCGCGTCGGGTTCGGTCAGCGCGAAACAGCCGACAGCCTCCCCCGCCGCCAGCCGGGGCAGCCACTCCCGCTTCTGCTCCTCCGACCCGTACCGCCAGATCGAGAACATCGACAGCGACCCCTGCACCGACACGAAGCTCCGCAGGCCGCTGTCCACCGACTCCAGCTCCAGGCACGCCAACCCGTAGGCGACGGGGCCGAGCCCGGCGCAGCCGTACCCCGTCAGGTGCATGCCCAGCACCCCGAACGCGCCCAGCTCCCGCGCGAGGTCGCGGTCGAACACCCCTCGCTCGAAGCGGTCGGCGACGCCGGGCCGCGCCCGCGCGTCGAGGAAGTCGGCGAGACCACGTTGGATCTCCCGTTCCTCCTCGGTCAGCAACGAGTCGATGTCCAGTAGCGCCAGCGGATCCGGCATCGGGGGACGTGCCACGGTGTCGACCTCGCCTTCGTCGGCGGTTCAGGGCCTTCCGCGGCAGAGCCTGCCACAACTCGGGGCTCCCGCGTCGGCGACGTCGGCCCTCGCCGCCGCTCGCCGGCGGCGCTCCGGGCCCACCGGGGACGCCTCCGCGTGGAGCACCCCACCGGGGTCGGGTGGCGTTCACGCCGAAGGGCGGTAGGGCGCGGCGACGGTGCCGGTTCCGGTCGGTCGGCCGGGGAGGGACGTCGACCGCGTCCTGGCCTCGGCGGCGCGTGCGCACCGCCAGCCGAGGAGCCGCGAATGAGGACGCCCGCACGTCGGAGCCGCACCGCACTGGCCGCGCTGTTCCTCATGCTCGTCGCCTCCGTGGTCGCGCCCGGCACCGCGGCGGCCGCCTCCTACGGCGGGCAGCGCGGCTCCGGGTACTCGGTGGTGAACTCCCTGGACCTCGTCGAGGCCACCGTCTTCCTCACCTACAACGCGGGCAACGGGAACAACCGCGTGGCCATCGGGAACACCCCCGGCGACCGGCTGTTGACGAACGCCTGGCTGAAGCGGTCGCCCGAGACCCCCGCCCACTGGCGGCACGACCGCGGATTCCTCACCACCTACGCGGGGCCGGTGCACCGGGCCGCCGCCGGCACCCGGGTGGACTGGGGCGGGTACCGCAACGGTTCGGAGGACACCCGGTACGGCACGAACCCCGGCTGACCCGGCATCAGCGCGGCCAGCCCGCCGCCGGGGCGCTGACGACCCCGTGCCGCCGGCTAGGAGCCGACGACGGCCAACGCGAAACCGTCGTAGCCCTTGGCGCCCACGGTCTGCACGGCGGTCGCCGACAGGCGCGGCTCGTCCGCCACGAGCTCCAGGAAGGACCGGACGCCCTCCACGGCCCCGTCACCGCTGTCCGGGTCCGCGACCCGCCCGCCCCGCACGACGTTGTCGGCGATCAGCACGGTTCCCGGGCGGGACAGGCTCAGCGAGTAGTCCAGGTAGGCCGGGTACCCCTGCTTGTCCGCGTCGAGGAAGATCAGGTCGAACGGGCCCATCCCCGCCGTGACGAGCTGCGCCATCGTCTGCTGGGCCGGGCCGATGTGGATGTCCACCTTCCCGAGCAGCCCGGCCGCCTCCAGGTTCGACCGCGCGACCTCGGCGTGCCTCGGGTCCCCCTCCAAGGTGACGAGCCGCCCGTGTTCGGGGAGGGCACGACCCAACCACACGGTGCTGTACCCGCCGAGCGTTCCCACCTCCAGGATCGTGTGGGCCCGGGTGATCACCGCGAGGAGGTGGAGCAGCTTCCCCTGGTTGGGGGCGACGTTGATCGGGGGGAGCCCGGCCGAGGCGCTGGCGGACAGGACGTGGTCGAGCACCGGGTCCTCGGGCACCAGCAGCCCGGTCAGGTAGTCGTCGACCTCGGCCCAGCGGTCCTGCGACGGCATCAGCGCCTCCTCCCGAACGGCCCGTCCGACTCTACTGCCACGGGAGGCCGACGGCGGGCCGCGCGCGATGAGGAGGTCGCACGGCACCCCCGACCGGGCGGATGGCCTCGGGCCCCCAACCCGAGGCCGGGCCCGTGCCCCGTGCGAGGCCGCAGCCAGCCACCCCCATGGCTGGCGCCGTCCACGCACGAGGCACCTTCCTCCCCCGAGGACGCGTTCCCTCCGCCCCGTTCCCCCCTCCGGTGAAACGGAACCCCCGCGATGGGACGCTGTCCGAATGGAGGCGAACCGCGCCGGTACCACCAACGTGGTCTCCTCCGTCGTGCTGTCCGCGCTTCACCTGATTCAGCCGTTCCCGTTCACGAGAACACTCGCGAACGGGATCCGGATGCTCCCCCAGCATTGCGCGGACACCCCCATGCCCGGTGACCGACGGTCGGTCAGTCACCGGCTGAATTTCTAACACGGATGACCGACGGAACCGCAATCGACTCCGGGTTCCCCAATCCCCCGAACGAGCGGGTCCCACCTCGGCCGCGCCGCGACCGCCAAGCGCGGGATGCGGCATCCACGCTGGTCACACACGCATTCTTCCCTCCACGGCGAATAGGGCCAGCCTCGGAGGGTGTCGACCGTCGACAGTGAATTTCCTTCTATCGGAGTAACGATAACCGCGATGTGGGGGATACGCTGCGGAGTCCCGCGTGCACGCAGCGCACTAACGCGCTCGCTCAAATCAAGATCATCTTCTCGCGCGCACCACGAGCGGGGCGCCACACGCCACGCAATGCGAGCGAATTGCCCTCGGAAAGACGCTCCGAGGCAATCACCGTCAACTTTCCACGACCACTCCCGACACCTCGAAACAATCAGCCGGAACCAACGGTCCGGCGGATTCCCACCGGACCGGAACACCACTCACCCCAGACCGCCCGGCTGGCTGGCGGACGGCGGACGGCGGACGGCGGACGGAACCCCCACCCCGGGAACCTCGCCGCCCAGGACCGGGACCACCCACCCGCCGACACACCACCGGAAATCCCGTTGTCGCCCCGGTACCCCCGCGCGATGCTGCTGCCCGTGACCGAACCCCCGAACACCTCCACCAGCGACACCCCACCCCCGCTCACCGGCGTGCTCGTCCTCACCGGAGTGATGGCCGCCGGCAAGACCACCGTCGCGCGGACCCTCGCCGACCGCCTCCCGCGCTCGGCCCACGTCGGCGGCGACGCCTTCCTCCGCATGGTGCGCGGCGGCCGCGAGGACATGACCCCCCACCCCACCCAGGAGGCCCGACGACAGCTGCGCCTCCGACACCGCCTGACCGCGCACACCGCCGACCTCCTCGCCGAGGAGGGCTTCACCGTCGTCGTCGAGGACATCCTGATCGGACCCGACCTGACCCGGTTCCTGGCCACGCTCCGCACCCGACCCCTGCGCCTCGTCGTCCTCGCCCCCACCCCTCGGGCCATCGCCGACCGCGAACGCGAGCGCACCAAGGACGGCTACCTGACCTGGGACGTCGCCACCCTCGACGGCCTGCTCCGCGCGGACACCCCCCGCCAGGGGCTCTGGTTGGACACCTCCGACCAGACGCCCGCCGCCACCGTCGAGGACATCCTGGCCCGCGCGGACGAGGCACTGGTGACCCCGGACCGGCGGGACGACTGACCGGCCCCGGCCCCACCTCGGGCGTCCACCTCGGACCAGCGCCCCGCACCGCCACGCCCCCACCTCGAAGGACCCGGGCCACCGCGACGGGGACCCGACCACCGGGCGCGCTCGGGTAGCCTGCCGGGATGGCCCGGTCCCTGCTCGCCACCAGCGATCTGCACGTGTCACACGAGGGCAACAGCGAGGTGGTGGAGCGGCTCCGCCCCTACACGCCCGAGGACTGGCTCATCGTCGCCGGCGACGTCGGGGACACCGTCACCGAGATCACCTGGACGCTCGACCTGCTGGCGCGGCGGTTCGCCAAGGTCATCTGGGTGCCGGGCAACCACGAACTGTGGACGACCTCGCGTGACACGGTCAAGGCCCGTGGCGAGGAGCGCTACCGCATCCTGGTCGACGTCTGCCGCGAACTCGGCGTCCTGACCCCGGAGGACCCCTTCCCAGACTGGGAGACCGAGGACGAGACCTTCACCATCGCCCCGCTGTTCACCCTCTTCGACTACAGCTTCCGCGAGCCCGGGCTCTCCTTCGAGGCCGCCATGAGGGACGCCCACGAGACCGGCGTCGTCGGCACCGACGACATGCTGCTGCACCCGGACCCGCACCCCACCCGGCAGGCGTGGTGCGCGGAACGCATCCGCTACTCCGAGAGCCGGCTCGACGCCGTGGCCCCGGACCGCCGCACCATCCTCGTGTCGCACTGGCCGCTGCACCGCGGCCCCACCACCATGCTGTGGTACCCGAGGTTCGCGATGTGGTGCGGCACCACCGCCACCGGCGACTGGCACCTGCGCTACCGGGCGGCCGTGGCGGTGTACGGGCACCTGCACATCCCGCTGACCTTCGACTTCGACGGAGTCCGGTTCGAGGAGGTCTCCCTGGGCTACCCCCGCGAGTGGCGGCGGCGCACCCCCACGCCCTACCCGATCCGCCGCATCCTGCCGGCCGACCCGAGCCGCACGACCTCGAACCACCTGCTGCCCGGTCACCGGTGAGCCGCCAGGCCGAGGACCCCGGCCCGCCCCGGCTCGCTCAGCCCATCGCCCGGTCGAGGTTGACCGCCGCGCTGATCAACGCGAGGTGGGTGAAGGCCTGCGGGAAGTTGCCGAGCTGCTCCCCGGTGAGGCCGATCTGCTCGGCGTAGAGACCGAGGTGGTTGGCGTAGGTGAACGTCTTCTCCAGGGCGACCCGCGCCTCCGACAGCCGACCCGCCCTGGTCAGCGCCTCCACATACCAGAACGAACAGATGGAGAACGTCCCCTCCGAACCCCACAGGCCGTCCGGTGCCTGTTCCGGGTCGTAGCGGAAGACGAGGCTGTCGACGACGAGGTCCTCGCGGATGGCGTCCAGGGTGGACAGGAAACGCGGGTCGGTGGGTGAGCAGAACTTGACCATCGGCATCAGCAGCAGCGACGAGTCGAGCACGTCGTCGTCGTAGTTCTGCACGAACGCCTGCCGGCGTTCGCTCCACCCCCGCTCCATGATCTGCCGGTACACCCGGTCGCGGGTCCGCATCCACGAGTCCAACGGCCCGGGGAGGCCGCGCTGCCGCGCCATCCGGATCATGCGCTCGAACGCCACCCAGGTCATCAGCCGGGAGAAGGTGTGGTCCCTCGGACCAGACCGCACCTCCCAGATGCTCTCGTCCGGCTGGTCCCAGTGCTCACCCAGCCAGTCCAGCACGCCGATGAGGTCCTGCCAGCTGTCGTAGGAGATGCCGGTCCCGTACTTGTTGTAGAGGTAGACGGAGTCGATGATCTCGCCGTAGATGTCGAGCTGGAGCTGGTCGGACGCGTCGTTGCCGATCCGCACCGGCCGGGCCCCCCGGTATCCCTCCAGGTGGTCCAGGGTGCGCTCGGGGAGCTCGGTGTCCCCGTCGATCGAGTACATCACCCGCAGCGGACCGGCCTGGCCCTCCCGGGGCCGGCGGAACCGCCGCGTCAGCCACTCCATGAAGGCGTCCGCCTCCGAGGTGAAGCCGAGCCGGAGCAGGGCGTAGAGCGAGAAGGCCGCGTCCCGCATCCACACGTACCGGTAGTCCCAGTTGCGTTCACCACCCAGGTCCTCGGGGAGGCTGGCCGTCGGCGACGCGATGACGGCGCCGCTGGGCTCGTGCGTCAGGAGCTTGAGCGTCAGGGCCGACCGGTGGACCTTCTCCCGCCAGCGGCCGCGGTAGGTGGACCTGGCCAACCAGCCCCGCCAGAAGTCGACGGTCCGCCGGAACAGCTCCTCGGCGTCCCCGGCGTGGTGGTGGTTGGCCCGCTGGCCGCTCTCCAGGGCCTCCAGCACGAAGAGCTCGGTCTCCCCCGCGCTGACCACGAACTCGCCGTGCGCGTCGCCGTTCCGGTCCACGTCGAGATCGACCGTCGCCCCGACGCCCAGCACGGTGTCGCGGCCGACGAAGCACAACCCGTCGCGGTCGCGGCGCACCTCGTGGGAGTCACGGCCGTAGTCGAGCCGGGGGGCGAGGGTGACCCGCATCCGCATGGACCCCCGGAGCCCCAGCACCCGCCGCACCAGCCGCTGGTGGTGGTCGGGGTCCCGTTCCCGCAGCACCGGCATGAAGTCGTGGACCTCGACCATGCCCTCCTCGGTGAGGAAGCGGGTGATGAGGACGTTGGTGTCCGGGAAGTAGAACTGCTGGGTGCCGGCGACCCGGCAGTCCGGGCTGATCCGCCAGTACCCGCCGCGCTCCGCGTCCAGCAGGCTCCCGAACACGCTCGGGGAGTCGAAGCGCGGGCAGCAGAACCAGGAGACGGTGCCGTCGGTGCCCACGAGGGCGGCGGTGCGCAGGTCCCCGATCAGGCCGTGGTCGGCGATGGGGGGATAACGGCTGTCGTCGGTCCGCTCGGCATCGTCGGGGCGCATCCCACATCCTTCACGCTCGTCCGCCAGGCGGCCCGACCCCGACTCGTCGGTGCCACGGCCGGACGCGCCCTTCCCTTCCTCCGATCGACCGTAACGCGACTGGCTGGTCGTCGCTGATGACGAGATCGCCGGGGGAAGGCACCAGGAGCACCAGGGAGGTGAATTTTATTCATGACTGATGGGACAGGGCGGACGAACTCCACGGGAGGCGACCTCGCGGCAGGGTGGGCCGCGGGCAGGATGGGCGCGCGCCGGCACCGGTGAGCCGACCGGCCTGGGCGGGGACGGCCGCCGCCGCTCCGGGGAGGGGAGGGGCGGATCGGGCCGGCGGGAGTGGGCGCGCGGAAGAATCCGGTGGACACGCCCCCTACCGTCGCCAGGGTGATCACTCGTCGTTCCGTCACCCTGAACGGTCGTGCCCACTCCGTCCTCGACTCCGGCGGCGACGGACCGCCGCTGCTGGCCCTGCACGGCACCTTCGGCCGGTCGGACATCTTCGCCAGGCTGGCCGCCGACCTCGCCCCCGACTGGCGCGTCATCGCCCCCGACCAGCGCGGGCACGGCCGCTCACCCCGGGGTGGGGACTTCTCCCGGCGGGCCTTCGTCGACGACGCCGCCGCCCTCGCCGCCTCGCTCGCCACCGGCCCGGTGGCCGTCCTCGGTCACTCCCTCGGGGGGCTGAACGCCTACCAGCTGGCCGCCCACCACCCCGACCTGGTGCGCGCGCTGGTCGTCGTCGACAACGGGGCCGTCACCGGCCCGCCCGAGGTGCCCACCCCGATCCTCGACGTCCGCGACTGGCCCCGGCTCGCGCCCAGCAGGCAGGCCCTCACCGACCACCTCGCCGAAGCGGGGATCCCGGTGGCCGACTACTTCCTCGCCAGCGCGGAGCCCGCCCCGGGCGGCGGCTGGCGGTACTGCTTCGACCTCGACGACATGATGGCCGTGCAACGGGCCGGGGTGGGCGACTGGTGGCGGGACTGGCTGGGATCGTCGTGCCCGGCGCTGCTGCTGCGGGGGGAGCACAGCCACCTGCTGTCAGCCGACCACGCCCGGGACATGGTGCGCAGGAGGACCGCGCCCACCTCCCTGGTGGAGTTCCCCGGCTGCGGCCACTGGCTGTACGAGGACGACCCCGTGCGCTTCGCCGACACCGTCCGGGAGTTCCTCGGCCGCTGACGCCCGCCAGTGGTGCCGCGGGCGTCAGCCCCTCCCCGGCCCCCGCCGCCAGCGGGGGCCGGGACCCGGCGACCTCACCTCGGCGGGGCCACCGGGCACCGGCTGGGTCACCTCGCGGTGGGCGCCGAGGGTTCCGCCCCCTCGACCGCCGGTTCCACGACCTCGACGCCGGTGTGCCGCCGGTGCAGACGACGGACCTCGCGCATCGCCCGCACCGCCCGGTGCCGGTCGGCGGCCTGGATCGCCATCACGGCGATGTACTCGTCGTCCGGCAGTTCGATCCGCGCCCACGGCACGCCCTCGGGGAAGGTCACGGCCCGCACCAGCGGCCACTCCACCGTCCGGCTGACGAGGATGTTCCGCACCTCGACACCCTGGGGCCCGACCCGCAACCGGGGGCGCGCCAACAGCAGGGCGGCCCCGGCGAGCAGACAGCCCAACAGCACCATCGCCACCTGGTCCGAGGTGCCGAAGAACGCCCCGGTGGGGGTCTCCTTCAGCAGCACGGCCACCACCGTGAACACCGAGACGAGGGACACTGCCGCGCCGACGGCCACCAGCCGCACCCGCCAGGGACGGACCACCAGCGTCCCGTCGCCGCCCTCCGGCCCGGTCTGGTCCTCAGTCAACACCCGCTCCTCACACTCACTCCGGCCGCTCGCCGGACCGACAGGACCGACACGCCTCAGGCGGACGGCGACCCGCCGCGCAACGCGCGCAGGGTCAACGCGGTCTCCACCGCCGCCACCGCCGCCTCGTACCCCTTGTCCTCCGACGACCCGGGCAACCCGGCCCGCGCCACAGCCTGCTCCTCGGTGTCGCAGGTGAGGACCCCGTTGCCCACCGGTGTCGCCTCGTCCAACGCGACCCGGGTGAGCCCGGCGGTGACCGCGTAGCACACGTACTCGAAGTGCGGGGTCCCGCCCCGCACGACCACCCCGAGGGCGACCACCGCGTCGTGCGTCCTGGCCAACTGCTGGCACACCACCGGCAGCTCCACCGAGCCGGCGACACGGACCACGGTGGGTTCGGGAGCACCGGACTCACCGATCGCCGCGAGCGCCCTCGACAGCATGGTGTCGGTCAGCTCGGCGTGCCACCGGGTGGCCGCGACGCCGACCCGCAGTCCGGCGGCGTCGCCCGGACGCAGGCCGGGCGATCCCTCGCCGCTCATGCCGTCACTCCCGTTCCCCCGTCGCCGGTGGCGTCCGCGTCGCCGCCGAGCCCGTCCAACTCGTGCCCCATCCGGTCCCGTTTGGTCCGCAGGTACCGCAGGTTCTCCGGGTTCGGCCGGACCGGGAGCCCGACCTTGCCGTTGATGCGCAGCCCGTAGCCCTCCAGGCCCACCCGCTTCGCCGGGTTGTTCGTCAGCAGGCGCATCGACCGGATGCCGAGGTCGCACAGGATCTGGGCGCCGGTGCCGTAGTCGCGGGCGTCGGCCGGCATCCCCAGCGCGAGGTTGGCGTCGACGGTGTCGGCACCGTCGTCCTGGAGCTGGTAGGCCTGGAGCTTGTGGATCAGGCCGATGCCCCGGCCCTCGTGGCCGCGCATGTAGAGGACCACGCCTCGGCCCTCCTCGGCCACGGTGGCCAGCGCGGCGTCGAGCTGCGGACCGCAGTCGCAGCGCAGGGACCCGAAGACGTCCCCGGTCAGGCACTCCGAGTGCACCCGCACCAGCAGGTCCTCGCCGTCCCCGATCTCGCCGTAGACCAGGGCGATGTGCTCGACACCGTCGATGACGCTGTCGTAGCCGTAGGCGCGGAAGTTGCCGTGGGCGGTGGGGATCCTGGCCTCGGCCACCCGCTCCACCTGCTTCTCGAAGCGGCGGCGGTAGGCGACGAGCTGGGCGATGGACAGCAGCACCAGGTCGTGTTCGGCCGCGAAGCGCTCCAGCTCGGGACGCCGGGCCATCTCCCCGTCGACCTCGCTGGAGACGATCTCGCACAGCACGCCGGCGGGACGGGCGCCCGCCATCCTCGCCAGGTCCACGGCCGCCTCGGTGTGGCCGGGGCGGCGGAGCACGCCCCCGTCCTTGGCGCGCAGCGGCACGACGTGACCGGGGCGGCTGAGATCCGCCGGCCCGGTGTCCGGGTCGGCCAGCAACCGGACCGTCAGCGCCCGGTCCGCGGCCGAGATCCCGGTGCCGACCCCCTCCCTGGCGTCCACCGTGACCGTGTACGCGGTGCCGCGCCGGTCCTGGTTGACGTGGTACATCGGCGGGAGGTCGAGCCGGTCGCACTCCTCGGCGGGCAGGCCGACGCACACGTAGCCCGAGGTGTGCCGGACCATGAACGCCATCAGCTCGGGCGTGGCCCGCTCGGCGGCGAAGATCAGGTCGCCCTCGTTCTCCCGGTCCTCGTCGTCGACCACCACGACGGGGCGGCCGTCGGCGATGTCGCGGAGCGCCCGCTCGACGGTCGCCTCCAGTTCCGTCCTGCTCTCCACCGTCGTCATCGGCTCACCTCGGTCGTCGTCGGAGCGGGGGTCACGCCGAGATGGCTGGCCGCCAGCTTCTCCACGTACTTGGCCAGGACGTCCACCTCCAGGTTCACCACGTCACCCGGCTGCCGTCGGCCGAGGGTCGTGAGTTCGAGGGTCGTCGGGATGAGGCTGACCGTGAAACCCCGCTCGTCGACGCCCATCACGGTGAGGGACACCCCGTCGACGGTGATCGAGCCCTTCTCCACGAGGTAGCGCCCCAGGTCCGCGTCCAGGGCGACGTGGACCACCTCCCAGTGAGCGGAACGCTCCCGGGAGGTCACCCGCCCGGTGCCGTCGACGTGGCCCTGCACGATGTGGCCGCCCATCCGGGCGCCGACGGCGACGGCGCGCTCCAGGTTCACCGGATCACCGGCGGTGACCTTCGCCAGGTTGCTCCGGCGCAGGGTCTCGGCCATCACGTCGGCGGTGAAGTGGGCACCGTCGGTCTCCACCACCGTCAGGCACACCCCGTTCACGGCGATCGAGTCACCGTGCCGCGCGTCGGAGGCCACCAGCGGGCCGTGGATCGTGAGTCGGGAGGCGTCGGGCAGCGCGTCGAACGACCGCACCTCACCCAGCTCCTCGACTATTCCGGTGAACACGATGCGTGCTGCCTCCTCACGAGCCCGACCGAGGGCTCACCCCGTCCGACACCTCTACTCTCCCACTGGACACGGCGCGCGGACAGGATCGGGTTGACCAGTTGACGGGCCTCACACACGGCACCGGCCGCTGACCAGGCGTGATCGGTGGGGGTGATCCTGGCCGGCCGACCGGTTGACCAGCGTCGACCCAGGGTTCCCGGCCGCTCAGCCCCGGTCGGGGGCCGCCGAGCGGGCCCGGTCCCGCAGCGCCTCCACCGCCGCCCCGGGGTCCTCCGCCCCGTACACGGCCGACCCCGCCACGAAGCAGTCCACCCCGGCCTCGGCCGCCGCCTCGATGGTGTCGGCGCTGATGCCGCCGTCGATCTCGACCAGCACGTTGAGGTGCCCGGTGTCCACCAGCCGGCGGACCTGGCGCACCTTGTCCAGGACCTCCGGCATGAACGCCTGCCCGCCGAAACCGGGCTCGACCGACATCACCAACAGCGTGTCGTAGTGCCGCAGCACGTCCAGGTACGGCTCCAGCGGGGTTCCCGGCTTGAGGGACAGGCCGGCGAGGGCGCCGGCGGCCCGGATGTCCCTGGCCACGCCGATCGGGTCGGTGGCCGCCTCCACGTGCACCGTGACGTTGTGGGCACCGGCCTCCGCGTAGCCGACCGCCCAGCGGTCCGGGTCGGAGATCATCAGGTGGCAGTCCAGCGGGATGTCCGTGGCCGCGCGCAGCGAGGTGACGACCGGCAGGCCGAGGGTCAGATTGGGCACGAAGTGCGCGTCCATCACGTCCACGTGCAGCCAGTCCGCGCCTCGCCGGTCGGCGCTCGGAGCCACGGCGGCGGCCTCCTCGGCGAGGCGGGCGAAGTCGGCGGAGAGGATGGAGGGCGCGATCATGAGCTCGGAGGACACGGGGGCAGTCTAGGAGCGGGCCGACCGGCGGGGCGCGCCCAGGCGCCCCGGGCAACGGTGGGAGGCCGCCGGCCACGGCGCTCCGACGACCCCGGACCGACGGGAAGGAGCCGCCGGGCACGGCGCTCCCCGGGTGGACCACGCGGCGGAACGCCTCCGACGCCCCCGGCTCAGGGCCGGTGGCCCGCCGGGCCGGCCAGTGCCGCCGCCACCTTCGCGACACCGGCCGGCCCCACCCGACAACATCCCCCGACGAGGCGGGCACCGGCCGCCACCCAGGACCGCACCTCGCCGGCGTCGAACACGGCGGGACCACGCCAGCTCGCCGACCCCGCGTCCCACTCCTCGCCGCTGTTCGGGTAGGCCACCACCGGCTTGCCGCTGGCGCTCGCGGCCAGCCGCACGACCTCGGCGAGCCCCACGGGCGAGACGCAGTTCACCCCCACCGCCAGCACCTCGGGCCGCTCCCGCACCAACGCGAAGGCCTCGTGGAGGTCCTGACCAGCCGAGGTGCGGCCGTCCCGGACGGTGTAGGAGAGCCAGGCCGGCGGTCCGCCGAGGGCGGCCAGCTCGTCGAGGAGCACCTCGGCCTCCTCGACGTCTGGCACCGTCTCGCAGGCCAGGAGGTCGGCTCCCGCCTCGGCGAGAACGGCCAGCCGGGGCCGGTGGAACTCGCGGAGCGACGCGCGGCTGACGCCGTACCGCCCCCGGTACTCGGACCCGTCGGCCAGGTAGGCCCCGTACGGGCCGACCGAGGCCGCCACCAGCAGTCCCGGGGGGACCCCCCGGCCCACCGCCCGGTCGGCCGCGTCCCTGGCTACCGCCACCCCACGCCGGAGCACCCCTTCGGCGTCGCGGCGGTCCACGCCGCAGGCGGCCAGGCCCGGGAAGCTCGCCTGGTAGGTGGCCGTCGTGGCGACCCGCGCGCCCGCCAGGTAGAAGGCGAGGTGGGCGCGGGCCACGGCGTCGGGGCGTTCGGCCAGCACCCGCGCCGACCACAGCCCACCGGACAGGTCGAGACCGGCACGTTCCAGTTCGGTGGCCAGCCCGCCGTCGAGGGGCAGCGGGGTGGTCAGGTCGGGCGCGGCGGGCGTCATCGCGCCACTGTGCCACGGCCTCGCGGCCGTCGACCCGTCCGCACCGCCCTGGACCCCCACCGTATCGAGGTGGGACCGAAGCGTCCCGGCCTGGGCTGGCCCGCCAGCGGAGCGCTCGGCCGCGCACGAGCCGCCCCACCCACCGCCGGCCCGGCGGTGTCCCCCGCCACCGGGCTCCCGCCGGACGCGCCCGCCCATGCCAGCCCGCTCCCGGGACTCCCCTGGGGAGCACGACACCACGCCGCCCGCGACGCCGGCGACGAGTGGCATGGGGCGGGACACCGTCCGCGCGGCGTGCGCTGACACCAGGCGCGCGGCGGCACCGTGTCACGGCGCGACCTCGCTCACCGCTGGTCGCCGCCCCACCGCACTCCCGAGGCGACCCGCTGAGCACGACCGGCGGGCCGCACGGCACGCACCAGCGCCATCCGCCCCGAACCCGGCCGGCGGACCGAGGGGGTCGGAGCGGCTGGCCCCGCCTCCCCCCGGACGACCGGCCGGCGGCGCGAATCGCGGAACCGCCAGCGGTGGCGGCAGCGGTGGCGCCGGTGGGGGCGGGGAGACACCCCGCATGACGGGAGGATCACGGTGGTCACGAGGCGTGGACCGCGGTCCCGCCAGCGCATAGGGTGATCTCGTCCCGCTCGCGGTGGACTGGTCACAGGGGGCCGAGATGAGCCTGCCGATGGGGTTCTCCTTGCTGCGCGTCACCGCCGTCCGGCGGATCACCCCCCGCCTGGCGCGCATCAGCTTCGGCGGGGACCTCGACGGTTTCCGCGATGTCGCTCCCGACCAGCAGGTGAAGCTCTTCTTCGCCAAGCCCGGCCAGGCCGTCCCCGCCCCGCCGCCGATGCCGGAGGACGGCGACGCCCTGCGCTGGTACCAGGCGTACCTGGCGATGCCGGACGCGGAACGACCGTGGATGCGCGCCTACACGGTCCGCCGCCACGACCCGCGTGCCGGCCGCATCGACATCGACTTCGTGCTCCACGACCACGACGGCCCGGCCGGCACCTGGGCGGCGTCCGCCCGGATCGGTGACCTGGTGGGGATGGTGGGCCCCGCGCCCAGCCACCGCCGGACGGCGGTGGAGCACGACTGGCAGCTCCTCGTGGGGGACGAGACCGCGCTGCCCGCCATCGCGGCGATCCTGGAGAGGCTGTCGCCCGGCGACCGGGCGGTCGCCTTCGTCGAGCTCGCCGACCCGGCCGAGCGCCAGGTCATCGACAGCGCCGGAGACGTCGACCTGCGCTGGATCGGCCGCCGCCCCGGGGCGCACGGCGCGGCGTTGCTCGACGCCGTGCGCGCGGCCACGTTCCCGCCCGGTCGGGTGGCTCCCTGGATCGCCGGCGAGGCGTCGACCGTCCGGGCGGTGCGCCGCCACCTGGTCGGCGAACGCGGTGTCGACCGGCGGTCCATCGCCTTCACCGGCTACTGGCGCGTCGACCGCAGCCAGGACGACCCCGCCCCCGAGGAGGACCCCACCGACGCGGAGGACCGGGTGGCGCGCGCCTGAGCACCGGCCACCGCTCCCCGCGCCCCGACGCCGGGCCACCGCTCCCGACACCACGGGTGACGCCGGTGCCTCGCTAGACTCTCGGGCCCGTCCCCGTCAGGAGGCGACCCGCGCCCGTGAGGGGAGGAGCAACCCGTGACCGCCCAGCCCCTCCGGCTCTTCGGGGACCCCGTGCTCCGCGCACCCGCCGTCGAGGTCACGGCGTTCGACGACGACCTCCGCCGACTGGTGCGCGCCCTGTGGGACACGATGGAGGCCCACCGGGGCGCCGGCCTGGCCGCACCCCAGATCGGGGTGGGCCTACGGGTGTTCACCTACCACTGCGACGGCGCCGCCGGTCACCTCGTCAACCCCACCCTGGAGGTGCTGGGCGACGAGGTCCGGGAGGCCGGGGAGGGGTGCCTGTCCATCCCCGACCTGACCACCTCCTGCCGCCGCCACCGCTCCGTCCTGGCCCGTGGCTGGAACATGCGCGGGGAGCCCGTGGAGGTGCGGGGCGGTGAACTGCTGTCCCGCTGCCTGCAACACGAGACCGACCACCTCAACGGGGTGCTCTACCTCGACCGGGTCTCCTCCGACACCCGGCAGGACGCCCTGGAGCGGATCCGGACGGCCGACTGGTTCGGTCACGGCCGCTCCACCCCCGACGACAACCCGAACCCGTCTCCCGGAAGGGGCCGCTGACTCGTGCGACTCGTCTTCGCCGGAACCCCGGAGGTCGCGCTGCCCTCGCTGCGCGCGCTGCTCGCCTCCCCACGGCACGAGGTGGCGGCGGTCGTCACCCGCCCCGACGCCCGCGCCGGCCGGGGCCGCCGCGTGCTGCGCTCCCCGGTCGCGGAACTCGCGGCCGACCACGGCGTGGAGGTCCTCTCCCCCGCCAGGGCCGGCGACCCCGAGTTCCGGGCCACCCTCACCGACCTGGCGCCGGACTGCTGCCCGGTCGTCGCCTACGGGGCGCTGCTCCCGCAGGCCACGCTCGACATCCCCCGCCACGGCTGGGTGAACCTGCACTTCTCGCTGCTGCCCGCGTACCGTGGTGCCGCCCCGGTGCCCGCCGCGGTGCGGGCCGGGGAGGACCACACCGGTGCGTCCACGTTCCGCCTGGTGCGTGAGCTCGACGCCGGCCCGGTGTACGGGGTGGTGACCGAACGGATCGACCGGCGGGACACGGCGGGGGACCTGCTGGACAGGCTCGCGGTGTCCGGGGCCGACCTGCTCCTCGCCACGCTCGACGGCATCGAGGACGGCTCGCTGCGGGCCCGGGACCAGCCGGCGGAGGGCGTCAGCTACGCCCCCAAGATCGAGGTGGCCGACGCCAGGGTCGACCTGACCAGGCCGGCCCTCGCGGTCGACCGCCTGGTGCGGGCCGTCACACCGGACCCCGGTGCCTGGGCGGAGTTCCGGGGCGAACGGTTGAAACTGGGCCCGGTGCTGCCGGTCGTGGTCGACGACCGACCGCCCCCGGGCCGGATCGTCGTGGAACGCCGGCGGGTGCTGGTGGGCACGGCGACCGACCCGGTGGTCCTCGGCGAGGTCCAGGCACCGGGGAAGAAGCGGATGGCCGCCGTCGACTGGGCGCGCGGCGCCCGAGTCGAGGCAGGAGAGGAACTGGCGTGAGCAACCCCGACCGACACGGCCGACGCAGGCCCCGACCGAACGACAGGTCCCGGCCGCCCCGGGGCAGGAAGGGACCGGCCCGACCCCCGGTGGAGGACGCCGCCAGGCAGGCCGCCCTGGACACGGTGGCGGCGGTCCGCGAACGCGACGCCTACGCCAACCTGGTGCTGCCCGGGCTGCTGCGGGAACGGCGGATCTCCGGCCGGGACGCGGCCCTGGCCACCGAACTCGCCTACGGCACCTGCCGGGCCAGGGGCCTGCTCGACGCCATCCTCGACGAGTGCAGCGACCGGCCCTTCGACAAGGTCGACGGCCCGCTCCAGGACGTCCTGCGGCTGGGCGCGTACCAGCTGTTGCGCACCCGGGTTCCCGAGCACGCCGCGGTGTCCACCACCGTGGACCTGGCCAGGGCCGCCGTCGGGTCCTTCGCAGCCGGGTTCGTCAACGCGGTGCTGCGGCGGGTGCTGGAGCACGACGAGGCGGGCTGGGTGGACCGGTTGGCTCCGGACCCCGCTCGCGACGCGGTGGGGAACCTGGCCTTCCGCCACGCCCACCCCCGGTGGATCGCGCAGGCCTTCGCCGACGCGCTCGGCGACACCGGCGAGGAACTGCGGGAGGCCCTGGCTGCCGACGACGCCCGGCCGGCCGTGCACCTGGTCGCCCGCCCCGGTGAGGTCAGCGCCGACGAACTCGCCGCGATGACCGGCGGCGACGTCGCCCCCTACTCGCCCTACGCGGTGCGGCTCGACCCCGGTGCCGGGGACCCGGCCGACCTGGAGCCGCTGCGGGAACAGCTCGCGGCGGTGCAGGACGAGGGCAGCCAGCTCGCGGCACTGGCGCTGACCAGGGCCCCGCTGACCGGGTCGGACCAGCGGTGGCTGGACCTGTGCGCCGGGCCGGGCGGCAAGGCGACCCTGTTGGGCGCGTTGGTCGGGCTGGACGGGGGCACCCTGGACGCCGTGGAACCGTCCGCGCACCGCGCCGCCCTGGTACGCGGGGTGACGGGCGACCTGCCGGTCACGGTCCACGAGGCCGACGGTCGCGCGCCGGAGCTGCCGGCCGGCTCCTACGACCGGGTCCTGGTCGACGCGCCGTGCACCGGGCTGGGAGCGCTCCGCCGCCGCCCGGAGGCCCGGTGGCGTCGCCAACCCTCGGACCTCGCGGCGTTGGCCCGGCTCCAACGGGAACTGCTGGCCTCCGCCCTGGGCCTGGTCCGACCGGGCGGGGTGGTCGCCTACGTCGTCTGCTCGCCCCACCTGCGGGAGACCGTGGAGACGGTGGACGACGTGCTGCGCGGCGGCGGGGTGGAACAGCTCGACGCCCGTCCCGCGTTCCCCGGGGTCGACCAGCTGGGCGACGGGCCGCACGTCCAGCTGTGGCCGCACCGGCACGGCACGGACGCGATGTTCTGCGCCCTCCTCCGGAAGCTCTGACCCACGAGGTCGCGCGCGGGCCGGCGCCGGACGCGGTCCGTCGGCCTCTGGTGGGGAGCCGTGGCGGGCTTGGTGGCGCTCGGATCGCCCGGGCGGTGGGTCAGTTGGCGGCTGCCGCCCCGCCGACCGGTCGGGTCGGCGGGGCGCGCGCACGCCGTCCCGCCCGCGCCTCCCGGGGTTCGCGGCCCCGACCCGGGCCGACGTCGCCCGCCGTTCGGCCGCGCCGCCCTTCAGAGCGGGTCGGGCGGATCCACCCGCACCCGGACCACCTCGGTGTCCTTCCGGGCGGACCGCACGGCCGTCGCCGCCGCCACCGCCGCCACCAGCTCCCGTCCGTGCTCGACCGGCACCCGCAGCAACACCCGCTCCCTCGGCCCGCCCGCGTCGTCGCCACCACCGGCTCCCGGCCCCGGCGCGCCCCGGGGCTCCACGGGGACCGGGCCGAGCACCTCGGCCGTCGGGGGGAGGGTGAGGGTGTCGAGCATCTCGGCGAGCGCGGCGGGACCACCGTCCAACGCGCACATCCGCACCGTCGGGGGGAAGCCGAGTTCCCGCCGCTCCGCCAGCTCCCGTGAGGCGTGCCAGGCGGGCGCCCACCGGACCAACGCCCGCACCGGGGACAACCCGGGGTCCGCGACCACCACCACCCGACCGCCCTCGCCGGCCGGTCGCACCAGGGCCGCGGCGGTGAACCAGCGGCGCAACGCCTCCTCGGCCGCCCGGAGGTTCGGCCGTCCCAGGAGCGCCCACCCGTCCAGCAGCAGCGCGGCGCCGTACCCACCGGGAACGACGGGTTCGGCGCCCGGGGTGCACACCACCAGCGCGGGC
The DNA here is from genome assembly GCF_049311605.1 of Actinoalloteichus caeruleus. Classification (NCBI taxonomy): domain Bacteria; kingdom Bacillati; phylum Actinomycetota; class Actinomycetes; order Pseudonocardiales; family Pseudonocardiaceae; genus Actinoalloteichus; species Actinoalloteichus caeruleus. The sequence goes on along the minus strand of NZ_CP186005.1, from coordinate 1,802,682 downwards.
CCGGCGGGGACGTCGTGCAGCACCTCCTCCCCCCCGGAGGTGCGCACCACCGCCCCCGGGAAGGCCCGGCCGAGCTCCTCCGCCGTCCGCCGCGCGCCGACGACGGTGGCCCGCAGGCGGCGGGAGCCGCACTGGGCGCACCGGAAACCCGCCTCCGGGCTGCCGCACCACCGGCAGGCCGGGGGCAGCGGCGTGCCGTCATCCCCCGCCGGCAGCGCCAACGGCCCGGCGCACCGCCGGCACCGGGCCGGGGCCCGGCAGCTCGCGCAGGCCAACGCCGGCACGTAACCGCGCCTCGGCACCTGCACCAGGACAGGTGCTCCCGAGGACAGCGCCGCCCGCGCCGCCTCGAAGGCGATCCCCGGCAGCCGCGCCGACCTGGCAGCCGGGTCCCGGGCCAGCTGCGTCTCGTCCCCGGCCGCGTCCACCCTGGGCGCGGCCACCCGGACCTGCTCCCGGGTGGGCGCGATCTCCCGCGCCCACCCGCTCTCGACGAACAGCTGGGCCTCCACGGAGCGGGTGAAGGCACCGACGAGCAGGGACGACCCGGCGACCCGCGCCCGCGTCGTGAGGATCTCCCGCACGTGGGGGTAGGGGACCCGGGGGAAGGCGTGCTCCTCGTCCCCGTCGTCCCAGATCGCCACCAGCCCCGGATCACGCACCGGGGCGAGCGCCGCCGCCCTGGTGCCCACCACGACCCGGGCCTGACCGCGCGACACCCGGAGCCACTGCCGGTAGCGCTTGGCCGGCCCGAGGTCAGCGGACAGGGTCGCCACCACGTCCGGCCCCATCAACGAGGCGCAGGCCTGCCCCACCCGGCGCAGGTCGCGGTAGTCGGGGACCACCAGCAGGGCCCCTCGACCGGTGGACGCGGCGGCCGCGGCGAGTTCGGCGAGACGCGCGGGCCAGTCCTCCCCCGGCATGGCCTGCCAGACCGCGCGCGCCGGGCGCCCCCCGCGCACCGCCTCCAGGAACGCGCCACCCAGGGGGTAGCGGTCCCATGCCTCCCCCGGTGGCGGTGCGGGGTCGGGGGCCGGCTCCCCGACCGGTTCCCGCTCCACCCTGGCGTGACGGGGAGGCACCGCCAGCCGGAGCAGGTCGTAGTGCGATCCGGCGTAGCGGTCGGCCAACGTCCTGGTGAGCTCCGCCATCTCCCGGTCGAACACCGGTTCGGGGGACACCACCCGCTCCAGCCACACCAGCCTGGCCGGGGGGACCTCGCTGCGCTCGACCCGCTCCAGCAGGAAACCGTCGAGGTGCTGCCCGGCGAACCGCACGCGGACCCGGACGCCCGGTGCGGCGTCCTCGTCGAGGTCGGCCGGCACGAGGTAGTCGAAGGCGTGGTTCAGGTGCGGGTTGGACAGGTCGACGCAGACCCTGGCGATCGGCAGGCGTTCCGCCGGCCTCCGCTCACCCCGTCGACCCGGGTCCCTCCCTGCCATACCGCCGGGTTTACCAGACCTCACCGACCCGGGGTGCCGGTGGTGCCGCCGGGGGCCACCCGGGGGAGCGGGCCGGTCCGGCCCGGGTGGTGGTCAACCGCCGCCGGGCCGGGAGGGGACCGGCGCGGCCGACGGCGGACCGGCCCTGAGCCCCCACCCCGCCGAACGATGCCAAACCCTTATTTGTGATTCCTCCCGCGACTTCCGTCAAGTTGGTTCACCCACTCCAACAGAAAACAACTCTGACGGGCGACATTGATTTTGCCTGCCGAATACCCGCTTCTACGCTGCCCCGGAACGTGACACCTACCGCCGGACAGACAGGTGGACAACGCGCGATGACGACCTCGGCGACTCGGCCCACGCCCACGATCATTGAGGTAAGCCACCCGCCGCAGCCGAGGGGTTCGTCCTTCACCGTCTACCTGCGCACCACCGACCACAAACGGATCGGGCTGCTCTACCTGGTCACGGCGATGATGTTCTTCCTGGTGGGTGGCGTCCTGGCGCTGCTGATGCGCGCCGAACTCGCCCAGCCGGGGCTCCAGTTCCTCTCCAACGAACAGTACAACCAGCTCTTCACCATGCACGGCACGATCATGCTGCTGCTGTTCGCCACCCCCATCGCCTTCGGTTTCGCCAACTACGTCATGCCGCTCCAGATCGGCGCCCCGGACGTCGCGTTCCCCCGGTTGAACGCCTTCTCGTACTGGCTTTTCCTCTTCGGCGGCGCGATCGCGACCGCCGGGTTCCTCACCCCCGGCGGGGCCGCCGACTTCGGCTGGTTCGCCTACGCCCCGCTGCACAACGCCGAGCACTCGCCAGGGCTGGGCGGGGACCTGTGGGTGAGCGGCCTGATCGTCTCCGGCCTCGGCACCATCCTGGCCGCGATGAACGTGATCACCACGATCATCTGCCTGCGCGGCCCGGGGATGACGATGTTCCGGATGCCCATCTTCACCTGGAACATGTTGTTGACCAGCGTCCTGGTCCTGATGGCGTTCCCGATCCTGACGGCGGCGCTGTTCGGCATGATGGTCGACCGGCACCTCGGCGGAAACGTCTTCGACCCCGCCACCGGGGGCGCGATCCTCTGGCAACACCTGTTCTGGTTCTTCGGCCACCCCGAGGTCTACATCGTGGCGCTGCCGTTCTTCGGCATCGTCAGCGAGGTCATCCCGGTGTTCAGCCGAAAACCGCTCTTCGGCTACAAGGGCCTCGTCTTCGCCACCCTGGCCATCACCGGGCTCTCGGTCACCGTGTGGGCGCACCACATGTTCGCCACCGGGGCGGTGCTGCTGCCGTTCTTCGCCTTCACCTCGTTCCTCATCGCGGTGCCGACGGGGGTGAAGTTCTTCAACTGGATCGGCACGATGTGGCGGGGTCAACTGACCTTCGAGTCCCCGATGCTCTTCAGCGTGGGCTTCCTGGTGACCTTCCTGCTGGGCGGCCTGTCCGGGGTGCTGCTCGCCTCACCGCCGGTCGACTTCCACGTCTCGGACACGTACTTCGTGGTCGCCCACTTCCACTACGTGCTGTTCGGCACCATCGTGTTCGCGGTCTTCGCCGGCATCTACTTCTGGTTCCCCAAGATGACCGGCCGGATGCTGGACGAACGGCTGGCCAAGCTCCACTTCTGGACGACCTTCATCGGCTTCCACGGGACCTTCCTCGTCCAGCACTGGCTCGGGGTGGAGGGGATGCCCCGCCGCTACGCGGACTACCTGCCCAGTGACGGGTTCACCACGCTGAACACCCTGTCCACCGTGTTCTCGTTCCTGCTGGGCGCGTCGACGCTGGCGTTCCTGTGGAACGCGGTGAAGAGCTACCGCTTCGGGCAGCCGGTGACCGTGGACGACCCCTGGGGCTTCGGCAACTCGCTGGAATGGGCGACGAGCTCTCCCCCGCCCCGGCACAACTTCCTGGAACTGCCCAGGATCCGTTCGGAACGGCCGGCGTTCGAGCTGCACTACCCGCACATGATCGAGCGGATGCGGCTGGAGGCGCACACCGGCGGCGGTCACGGCCCGGCGGAGGACGCGCCGGCACCGTCCGAACGGGCCGCCCACGCCCTCCAGCCGCCGGAGGAGCGGCCCTCCGACCCCCGGGAGCACTGATCGGGGAGCTTCCGGCAGGGGCGAGCGGGCGGCGGGTGGAGACCCGCCGCCCGAGGTGCGCCACGGGGCCGGGGGCGGCCCGGTCCGGCGGCCGGTACCGGGGATGGCGACGCCCCGACGGGGGATGGGGGTGGGTGCGGGTCAGGCGCCCGCGCTGGCCCGCAGCGCGTCCACCCGGTCCGCGCGCTCCCAGGGCAGGTCGAGGTCGGCCCGCCCGAAGTGCCCGTAGGCGGCGGTCGGCGCGTAGATCGGGCGCAGCAGGTTCAGGTCCCGGATGATCGCCGCCGGTCGCAGGTCGAAGACCTCGTTGATGGCAGCCTGGATCTTCAGCGGGTCCACCGTCTCGGTGCCGAAGGTCTCCACGAACAGGCCCACCGGGGCCGCCTTGCCGATCGCGTAGGCGACCTGCACCTCGACGCGGGTCGCGAGCCCGGCGGCGACGACGTTCTTCGCCACCCACCGCATCGCGTAGGCCGCGGATCGGTCGACCTTCGACGGGTCCTTGCCGGAGAAGGCGCCACCGCCGTGCCGGGCCATCCCGCCGTAGGTGTCGACGATGATCTTGCGTCCGGTCAGCCCGGCGTCGCCCATCGGGCCGCCCAGCACGAAACGGCCGGTCGGGTTGACCAGCAGGCGGACGTCGCTGGTGTCCAGGCCGATGTCGGCGATCTCCGGGGCCATCACCTGCTCGCGGATGTCGACGGCGAGCATCCGCTCCAGGTCGATGTCCGCCGCGTGCTGCGAGGAGACCACGACGGTGTCCAACCGCACCGGCTGGTCGCCGGCGTACTCGATGGTGACCTGCGTCTTGCCGTCCGGCCGCAGGTAGGGCAGCACGCCGTCCTTGCGGACCCTGGTGAGCCGGCGCGACAGCCGGTGGGCCAGGGCGATCGGCAGCGGCATCAGCTCGGGGGTGTCGGTGCAGGCGAAGCCGAACATCAACCCCTGGTCGCCGGCGCCCTGGCGGTCGATCTCGTCCTCGGCCCCGCCGACCCGGGACTCGAACGCGGTGTCCACGCCCTGCGCGATGTCGGGGGACTGCGCTCCGATCGCGACGTTCACCCCGCAGGAGTTCCCGTCGAAGCCCTTCGCGGAGGAGTCGTACCCGATGTCGAGGATGACGTCACGGACGATGGTGGGGATGTCGGCGTAGGCCTCGGTCGTGACCTCACCGGCCACGTGGACCTGGCCGGTCGTCACCAGCGTCTCCACCGCGACCCGCGAGCGCGGGTCCTTGGAGAGCAGGGCGTCCAACACCGAGTCGCTGATCGCATCGCAGATCTTGTCCGGATGTCCCTCGGTCACCGACTCCGAGGTGAACAATCTGCGCCCTTGCTCGCTCACGTGACTCTCCATCTGTTCTCCCTGCCCGGACCGTCCGAGGCGCCGCATGCTGATCCTGTCCGTAACCGACACGGGAACGCACGTGGATTCAGGCTAGCGTTGAGCCCTCGCCTCGATCTCGTCCGGCGGTGGCACGTGCCACCGCGTCCCAGAGTGTGGACGCCAGCAGGTTCTTACTGCCCACGGGGATCCGCCGTTCGGAGCCGTCGCCGCCCAACAACCAGCCGGAGTTGACCGGGACCTCGAAGGCCAGCCCGTCCCCGACGACGTTGACGAGCAGGAAGTCGACGCCCTTCCTGGCCAGCTTCGCCCGCCCGTGGTGCAGCGGGTCACCGGTCCCGTCACCGGTCTCCGCGGCGAAGCCCACCACCAGCTGACCGGGGCGCCGCCGCTCCACCAGCTCGGTGAGGATGTCGGGGTTGCGGACGAGGCGGACCGGTTCCGGGTCGCTCCCCGTCTTCTTGATCTTGGACGGCGCGGTCGACTCGGGCCGGAAGTCGGCGACGGCGGCGGCCATCACCAGGATGTCGGCCTCCGGCGCTGCCTGGTGCATGGCCTCGCGGAGCTCCGCGGCGGTGCGCACCCGCTCGACGCGCACCCCCGAGGGCACGGGGAGGTCCGTGGTGTTCGCCGCCACCAGCGTGACGTCGGCGCCCCGCTGCGCGGCGACCCTGGCCAGGGCGTGCCCCTGCCGACCGGAGGACCGGTTGCCGAGGAACCGCACCGGGTCGAGGGGCTCGCGGGTGCCGCCGGCGGAGACCACGACCCGACGACCGACCAGGTCGCGGGGCAGCGCGTCCGCGCGGTCGAGCAGCAGCTCCGCGAGCTCGACGATCTCCTCGGGGTCGGGCAGGCGCCCCTTGCCGGTGTCGGAGCCCGTGAGCCGCCCGGAGGCGGGTTCCAGGACGACGACGCCCCTGCGGCGGAGGAGGGCCACGTTGTCCCTGGTCGCCGGGTGCTCCCACATCTCGGTGTGCATGGCGGGCGCCATCAGCACCGGGCACCGGGCCGTCAGCAGGGTGTTGGTCAACAGGTCGTCCGCGAGACCGTGCGCGGCCCTGGCCAACAGGTCAGCCGTGGCGGGGGCCACCAGCACCAGCTCAGCCTGACGGCCCAGCCGCACGTGCGGCACCTCGGGCACGTCCGCGAAGACGTCGGACCGGACGGGTTGCCCGGACAGGGCCTCGAAGGTGGCCGCTCCCACGAACCGCAGCGCCGAGGCGGTGGGCACGATCCGAACCCGGTTCCCCGCCTCGGTGAGCCGCCGGGAGACCTCGCAGGCCTTGTACGCGGCGATACCGCCGCCCACACCGAGAACGATGTCGTGGGCGGCTGCCGGGTTCGGGGTCACTCGCCTTCGGTGTGCTCGAGCAGGCCGCTGTGGATCTCGCGCAGGGCGATCGACAGGGGCTTCTCCCTGGGGCCGGGCTCCACCAGCGGACCGACGTACTCCAGCAGGCCCTCGCCGAGCTGGGCGTAGTAGTCGTTGATCTGGCGCGCGCGCTTGGCGGAGTAGATCACCAGGGCGTACTTCGAGCTGACCTGGCCGAGCAGGTCGTCGATCGGAGGGTTGGTGATGCCCTCCAGGTTGGTGCTCGACGGGGCACCGAGAGTGCCCAGTTCGGTGGGGGTGATCACGTGTGCGCTCCTGCTGTCGACGGTGTGGTCCGATTCTAGACGGCCATGCGTGCTCCGGGCCGGTGCCACGGTCGCGGGGCCGGCCGGTCGCCCGTGGCGGCCGGTGCGCGGACGTCTGTCAGGGGCCGTGGTCCGAGGCGTCCGCCGTGTTCCGGTGTCCTGCTCTCGGGTCAGGCCCGGTCAACAAGGCTAGCAACCGCTCGGCGGCGCTGTTCACGTCCTCGTTCACCACGACCACGTCGAACTCGGAACGGGCCGCGAGCTCGGCGCGGGCCGTCGCCAGCCGGCGCTCCACGACCTCCGGGCTCTCGGTGCCCCGGCCGACGAGCCGTTCCACCAGGACCTCCCAGCTGGGCGGCGCGACGAAGACCAGCAGGGCCTCGGGGAGCACCGCGCGCAGGCTCCTGGCGCCCTGGAGGTCGAGCTCCACGAGCGCCGGCCGGCCGCTGGCCACCCGGTCCTCGACCGGTTGCCTGGGGGTGCCGGAGCGGTGGGTACCGCCGTGGATCTCGGCCCACTCGAGCAGGTCGCCGTGCTCGATCATCTCGTCGAACCTGTCGGGGCCGACGAAGTGGTAGTCCCGGCCGTCCACCTCGCCCGGCCTGGGCTGGCGGGTGGTGGCCGAGACGCTGAACCACAGGTCGGGCAGCAGCTCGCGAAGCCTGCCGACCACACTGCTCTTGCCTACGCCCGAGGGGCCGGCCAGGACGACCAGCCGACCCCTCTGATCAGGACTTCTCACTCCGCGCTGAACTCGGCGAGCAGCGCCTTGCGCTGACGGTCGCCAAGTCCGCGGAGACGACGACTGGGGGCGATTTCCAAGCGTTCCATGATCTGCTGCGCCCGGACCTTGCCGACACCGGGCAGGGCTTCCAGCAGGGCGGACACCTTCATCTTGCCCAGGACCTCGTTCTCGTCCGCGGCGGTCAGCACCTCCTTCAGGTTGGTGCCACCGCGCTTGAGGCGCTCCTTGAGCTCCGCCCGGGCACGGCGGGCAGCAGCCGCTTTCTCCAACGCTGCGGCCCGCTGCTCCTCGGTCAGCTGGGGAAGGGCCACGATCTCCTCCGTGGTGTGGGTTCCTCTGAATCGGTGCCGCGACCGTACCGACCGCGCGTGACGCGGCACAACACGGGTACGGCATATCCAGGCGATTTGGCCCGGACACCGCCAACAAACTGGCGTGGCGGCACAACGTACCGCTCGCCTCCGGACGGTTGTTACCCAGGGTACGGATCTTGTCCGAAGGGGATCCCGCCGGACGGCGGCCCGGGCACCAAATGAGATGATCTTGAATCAGGGAAGGGTGCCGCACCTGCCCGGCGCGGCGGTGCGGCACGGTCCGGCGCCCACCGCCGGGCACCGGATCACCGCCATCACCGAGGAGGGGACCACCAGGTGGACGAGGCAGGAGGCCCCGACACACGCCACGGGACGTCTCGACTGGTCAGAGCGCTGTCGTGCTCCCCGCCGCCCTGATCCGGCCCCAGCCGGGCCCCCGGCGGGAAGGGGGGCGGGGCGCCCTCGACCCCGGCGGCGGCGTCCGCTGGTACACCCTCCGCGCCCGACCCGAGGAGCGGCGCGGCGGCCCACCGCCGCCCGCCGCCAACCCGGCCGGGACGCGCCCACGGCCTCACCAGCGGCGGAGCGGTGGCCGGGGGTGAACTCCCCGACCCCGAACCCGAGGAGCGGCCTGGGCACCGTTGAAAGTGGCCACGCTCACAGCCGAAAGCGGGACATGGTCCGGTTCGCCTCCCGACCACCGACCGATCCGCCGCCGACAACCGGTCCGAACCCGGCCACCTCCGGCCCACTCGCCCGCATCCCGGCGGCACCCGTCCGGCGGCGTGTCCCGCGCCACGGGGTGGTCCCGGTGCCCCGGGCGCGCGGGCTCGCCCGGGCGCTCCCACCACCGGTCGGCCCGTACCGGCCCGCTCCCGCACCCCGGGCCGGGGGGACAGCGGTCAGCCGGCCAGGTCGGCCACCGCGTCCCTGGTCCGCCGTGCGGCGTCCCGCAGGGCGGCCACGTCGGGTCCGTGCCGCAGGACGTCCCGGGACGAGGTCGGCAGCACGTGCCGGAGCACCCCGCCGAAGTTGCGCCGCAGGTCCGCCACGGTGCCGCCCTGCGCCCCGAAACCCGGTGCCAGCACCGGGCCGTTGAGCCGCGACAGGTCCAGGTCGAGCCGGGGTAGGTTCGCGCCGATCACGACGCCGACCGCGCCCGGCCCCTCCCCTTCGGGGTTGTGCCGGCCGGCGGCGTCCACGATCCCCTGGGCGACGGTCCCCGACCCGGCGTCCGCCCGCTGCACCTCGGGGCCCTCCGGGTTCGAGGTCGCGGCGAGGACGAACAGCCCCCGGCCCGTCTCCCTCGCCGCCGCCAGTGCCGGGTCGAGCGACCCGAACCCCAAGTAGGGCGAGACCGTCAGCGCGTCGGCGGCCAGCGGGGCGCCCTCCGCGAGGTACGCGGCCGCGTAGGCGGCCATCGTGGAGCCGATGTCGCCGCGTTTGGCGTCGAGCAGGACCAGCGCCCCCGCGGCGCGCACGTCGGCCAGCACCCGTTCCAGCACGGCCACGCCCCGCGCGCCGTACGCCTCGAAGAACGCCGACTGCGGTTTCACGACCGCGACCTCCGAGGCGAAGGCCTCCACGCAGCTCCGCGCGAACGTCTCCAACCCGTCGGCGGTGGCGGGCAGCCCCCAGTCCGCGAGCAGCGCCGGGTGCGGGTCGATCCCGACGCACAGCGGGCCACGCTCGGCGCGCAGCGCGGCGAGCCGACGGCCGAAGGCTTCCCGCCGGCCGGAGTCCTGATCCGTCACGCGCGTCCCTTCCGCAGCGCCGCCTGCAGGTCCTGCAACGAGCGGACCCCGATGTCGTCCCTGATGGCGGCCTCGATGCCCTGCACGGCCGCCGCGGCGCCCTGCACGGTGGTGATGCAGGGGATGTCCCTGGCGACCGCCGCCGTGCGGATCTCGTAGCCGTCCACGCGGGGGCCGTGGTTGCCGTAGGGGGTGTTGATGACCATCTGGACCTCACCGGCCCTGATCTGGTCGACGATGTTCCCGCTGCCCTCGTAGTGCTTGCGCACCACGGTGGAGGCGATGCCGTTCCGGCGCAGCACCTCGGCGGTGCCCGAGGTCGCCAGGATCTCGAAGCCCAGGTCGACCAGCCGCTTGACCGGGAAGACCAGCGAGCGCTTGTCCCGGTTGGCCACGGAGACGAAGACCCGGCCCGAGGTGGGCAGCGACCCGTAGGACGCGGCCTGCGACTTGGCGAAGGCCGGGCCGAAGGCCACGTCGATCCCCATCACCTCACCGGTGGACTTCATCTCCGGCCCCAGCAGCGAGTCCACCCCGTGCCCCTCCGGGGTGCGGAAGCGGTGGAAGGGCAGGACCGCCTCCTTGACGGCGACCGGGCTGTCGGCCGGCAGGTCGAGCCCGTCACCGGTGGCCGGGAGGAGCCCCTCCCCGCGCAGCTCGGCGATCGTCGCGCCGAGCATGATCCGGGCGGCCGCCTTGGCCAGGGGGACGCTGGTGGCCTTCGAGACGAACGGCACGGTCCGGCTGGCCCGGGGGTTGGCCTCCAGGACGTAGAGCACGTCCTCCTTCAGGGCGAACTGCACGTTGAGCAGGCCACGGACCCCGAGGCCCCTGGCGAGCCGTTCCGTGCAGCGCCGCACCTCCTCCAGGTCGGTCTGGCCGAGGGTGATCGGGGGGAGCGCGCAGGAGGAGTCGCCGGAGTGGACACCGGCCTCCTCGATGTGCTCCATCACGCCGCCCAGGAACACGTCGTCGCCGTCGCACAGGGCGTCGACGTCGATCTCGACGGCGTCGTCGAGGAACCGGTCCACCAGCACCGGGTGCTCCGGGGTGACCTCGGTGGCCCGCTCGATGTAGCTGGCCAGGGACTCCTCGCCGTAGACGATCTCCATGCCCCGACCGCCGAGCACGTAGGAGGGCCGGACGAGCACCGGGTACCCGATCTCGTCGGCGATGCGCCTGGCGCCCTCGAAGGAGGTGGCGGTGCCGTACCGGGGAGCGGTGAGCCCCGCCTCGCGGAGCACCTCCCCGAAGGCGCCCCTGTCCTCGGCCAGGTGGATCGCCTCGGGCGGCGTGCCCACGACCGGCACCCCGGCCTCCGCGAGCCGCCGGGCCAGACCGAGGGGGGTCTGACCGCCGAGCTGGACGACGACGCCCGCCACCGTCCCCGACCGCTGCTCGGAGTGGACGACCTCCAGGACGTCCTCCAGGGTCAACGGCTCGAAGTACAGCCGGTCGGAGGTGTCGTAGTCGGTGGAGACGGTCTCCGGGTTGCAGTTGACCATGACGGTCTCGAAGCCGGCCTCCCGCAGCGCCATCGCGGCGTGCACGCAGGAGTAGTCGAACTCGATGCCCTGACCGATGCGGTTCGGGCCCGAACCCAGGATGATGACCTTCGGGCGTTCCCGCTGCTCGGTGACCTCGGACTCCGCGGCGGGGTCGGCCTCGTAGGCCGAGTAGTGGTAGGGCGTGCGCGCGGCGAACTCGGCCGCGCAGGTGTCCACCGTCTTGTACACCGGGCGGACACCGAGCCGGTGGCGCAGCGCGCGCACCCCGTCCTCCCCGGCCAGTTCGGGGCGCAGGGCGGCGATCTGGCGGTCGGAGAAGCCGCACCGCTTGGCCCGCCGCAGCAGGGCCTCGTCGACCACCGGGGCCCCGATGACCGTGGCCCGCAGCTCGACGAGCGAGGCGATCTGGTCGACGAACCACGGGTCGATCCCGGAGGCCTCGGCCACCTGGTCGACGGTGGCCCCCAGCCGCAGCGCGCGCTCCACGGTGTAGAGGCGGCCGTCGTGGCCGGTGGCCAGCGCGGCGAGGGTGTCCTCCAGGCTGGTGCCCGCCGGGTCCTGCCTGGTCCAGAACCCGACCGCCTTGGTCTCCATCGAACGCAGCGCCTTGCCCAGCGCCTCCACGAAGCTGCGGCCGAGGGACATCGCCTCGCCGACGCTCTTCATGGTGGTGGTCAGGGTCGGGTCGGCGCCCGGGAACTTCTCGAAGGCGAAGCGGGGGATCTTGACCACGACGTAGTCGAGGGTCGGTTCGAAGCTCGCCGGCGTCTCGCCGGTGATGTCGTTCTGGATCTCGTCCAGGGTGTAGCCGATGGCGAGCTTCGCGGCGATCTTGGCGATCGGGAACCCGGTCGCCTTGGATGCCAGCGCGGAGGACCGCGACACCCGGGGGTTCATCTCGATCACCACGAGCCTGCCGTTCGCCGGGTTCACCGCGAACTGGATGTTGCAGCCGCCGGTGTCGACGCCGACCTCGCGGAGCACCGCGATGCCCACGTCGCGCATCCGCTGGTACTCGCGGTCGGTCAGCGTCATCGCGGGCGCCACGGTGACCGAGTCCCCGGTGTGCACGCCCATCGGGTCGACGTTCTCGATGGAGCAGACGACCACGACGTTGTCCGCGCGGTCCCGCATCAGCTCGAGCTCGTACTCCTTCCAGCCGAGCACGCTCTCCTCGATGAGCACCTCGTGCACCGGGCTCTCGGTGAGGCCGATGGTGGCGAGCCGCTCCAGCTCCTCCTCGGTGTGGGCCATGCCCGAGCCGAGACCGCCCATGGTGAAGCTGGGGCGGATCACCACCGGCAGCCCGAGTTCGGCGACGCACTCGCGGACCTCGTCCATCGAGCGGCACACCCGGCTCCCGGGGACCTCACCGCCGACGTCCCGGACGATGTCCTTGAACCGCTGCCGGTCCTCGCCCCGCTGGATCGCCTCGATGTCGGCGCCGATCAGCTCGACCCCGTACCGCTCCAGCACACCCCGCTCGGCCAGGGCGACCGCCGTGTTCAACGCGGTCTGGCCGCCCAGGGTGGCCAGGATCGCGTCCGGCCGCTCCGCGGCGATGACCTTCTCCACGAACTCGGGGGTGATCGGCTCCACGTAGGTGGCGTCCGCGAACTCGGGGTCCGTCATGATCGTCGCCGGGTTGGAGTTGACCAGGCTGACCCGCAGCCCTTCCTCCCGCAGCACCCGGCAGGCCTGGGTGCCGGAGTAGTCGAACTCACACGCCTGGCCGATCACGATCGGTCCGGAGCCGATCACCAGGACATGGGAGATGTCGTCGCGCTTGGGCATCGGGTTCGCCCCGCCCCTCTTTCGTCGTCAGCTCGCGGTCACCGGAAGCCGGCTCACCGTCGGTGTGCAGTGGTCAGGTGTGGGCGTCAGCGCCCGGAGCGGTCCATCAGCCCGGCGAAGCGGTCGAACAGCGGCGCCGCGTCGTGGGGTCCGGCGGCGGCCTCCGGGTGGTACTGCACGCTGAAGGCGGGGGCCTCCAGGCACCGCAGCCCCTCGACCGTGCCGTCGTTCGGGCAGTAGTGGCTGACCTTGGCCGGGCCGAAGTCGGTGTCGAACACCTCGCCCGGCTCGCCCTCGACGGCGAAGCCGTGGTTCTGCGCGGTGATCGCGACCTGCCCGGTCTCCACGTCGATGACCGGGATGTTGATGCCCCGGTGGCCGTACCGCATCTTGTAGGTGCCCCGCCCCAGGGCGCGGCCGAGGATCTGGTTGCCGAAGCAGATGCCGAACAGCGGCACCCGGGCGGCCAGCACGGCCCTGGCCAGGGCGACGGCGGTGTCGGCGGTGGCGGGGTCGCCGGGGCCGTTGGAGAGGAACACCCCGTCGGGCGCGGCGGCGAGCAGCTCCTCGGCCGACGTGCCCAGGGGGAGGACGTGGACCTCCATGCCCCTGGCCGCCATCATGCGCGGCGTGTTCGACTTGATGCCCAGGTCCAGGGCGGCGACGGTGTACCGGCGTTCGCCGACGGCGGGGACCACGTACGGCTCGCTCGTGGTGACGTCGCCGGCGAGGTCGGCTCCCACCATGCCCTCGGAGCCCAGGACCTGGGTGAGCAGTTCCTCGTCACCGGCCACCGCGTCGCCGGAGAAGACCCCGGCCCGCATGGCCCCCCGCTCCCGGAGGTGGCGGGTCAGCGTGCGGGTGTCGACGCCGGCGATGCCGACGACGCCCTGCTCGCGCAGCGCGTCCTCCAGCGAGCGGGTGGACCGCCAGTTGGAGGGGACCCTGGCGGGGTCGCGGACGACGTAGCCGGAGACCCAGATCCGGTGGGACTCGTCGTCCTCGTCGTTCCACCCGGTGTTGCCGATCTGCGGGGCGGTCTGCACCACGATCTGGCGGTGGTAGGAGGGGTCGGTCAGCGTCTCCTGGTAACCGGTCATCCCGGTGGAGAAGACGACCTCGCCGAGGGACTGCCCCACGGCTCCGTACGCCTCGCCCCGGAACACCCTGCCGTCCTCGAGTACCAGCGCCGCTGCGGAACGGTCGATCATCGCGCCTGGACCTCCGATGTGGTCGTGTGGGGGGCCGCCGCCGCGGCGCTGCTCGCGCGCGGCGTCACGGCGTGGTCCTGGTGGTGGTGCTCTCCTCGGCCACCGCGCGGATCCGCTCGACCCAGGTCTCGTCGTCGGCGCGGTCGTCGGCCCGGAACGCGAGGTCGAGGACGTACTCGCCGTGCCGCCATGACACCACGAGCAGGCCGTCACCCGGCATGACCTTGCCGGCGAGCTTGCTGTCCAGCCGGGCGTCGACGAGGTCGGCCGCGGCGATCCAGATCGGGCTGGCGGCGACCCGGTCGACCAGCAGCCCCGCCGGCAGCAGCCGGAGGGTGGCCACCGAGCGGTGTCCCAGGTCACCGACCACGATGCGGTCCTGCCAGTTGCCACCGCTGGTGGCGCCGACGTAGACGCCGGTCAGCTCGGGCAGCAGCGCGGGGTCGGTGAGGGCGCCGGCTGGCGGGGCGGGGAAGTCGCCGAGCAGGGCTTCCTGCCGGGTGGCCCGGCGCTGCCAGCCGCGCCACATGCCGTACACGCACAGCGCGAACACCGCGAGCACCAGCAGGGTGAGAAGCAGTCGGATCACGAGAGAACCTTCCCGTCTAGCGAGGTCAACCGGCCGCGGAGCATCGTCGCGGCCACGGTGGCCGGCAACTCCATGCCCTCGAAGGGCGTGTTGTCGGCGATGCTGGCCAGCTCACCACCCCGCACGACCCAGCGGGCCTCGGGGTCGACCAGGGTCAGGTTCGCCGGCTCGCCGACGCGGAGGGGTCGCCCCTGGTCCGCGAGCCCGGCGATCTCCGCCGGGCGCTCGCTCATCACACGGGCGACCCCGCGCCAGTCCAGCAGGCCGGTCTCCACCATCGTCAGCACCACCACGGACAACGCGGTCTGGAGCCCGAGCATCCCCGGACGTGCGCAGGCCCACTCCGTGTCCTTCTCCTGGGGGGCGTGCGGCGCGTGGTCGGTGGCCACGCAGTCCACCACCCCCTCGGCCAGGGCGGTGCGCAGCGCCTCGGTGTCGGCGGCGGTGCGCAGCGGCGGGTTGACCTTGTTCACCGGGTCGTAGGTGGCCAGCCGCTCGTCGGTGAGCAGCAGGTGGTGGGGGGTGACCTCGGCCGTGATCGTGCCCTCACCCCGGCCCCGGGCCCACCGGAGCACGTCGGCGGTGCCGGCGGTGGAGACGTGGCAGACGTGCAGCCGCCCACCCGTGTGGTGGGCCAGCAGGCAGTCCCGGGCGACGACCGACTCCTCCGCGGGGGCCGGCCAGCCCGCCAGCCCCCGCTCGGCGGCCGCCGGCCCCTCGTGCGCCTGGGCGCCACCGGTGAGCCTCGGGTCCTCGGCGTGCTGGGCGACGACCCCGCCGAGCGCCCGGGTGTACTCCAGCGCGCGACGCATCAGCAACGGGTCGGACACGCAGTGGCCGTCGTCGGAGAACAGCCGGACCCCGGCCCTGGACCGGGCCATCGCGCCGAGTTCGGCGAGCCGTTCGCCGCGCAGGCCCACACTGACGGCCCCGATCGGGTGGACGTCGACGAGGCCGACGTCCCGGCCGCGCTGCCAGACGTACTCGACGATGACGGGGTTGTCGGCGACCGGGTCGGTGTTGGCCATCGCGAACACGGCGGTGTACCCGCCCAGGGCCGCCGCCTCCGAGGCGGTCTGGACGGTCTCGGTGTCCTCCCGCCCCGGTTCCCGCAGGTGGGTGTGCAGGTCGACGAACCCGGGCAGGGCCACCAGCCCCTGGGCGTCGACCACCCGGTCGGCCCGCTGGGTGACCCGCCCGATCTCGGCGATCCGGCCGTCGGCGACGAGCACGTCGACCGGCTCCCCCTCGCCGTAGGGCAGGACGCCCCGGAACAGGGTCGTTCCCGCGTCGGTCCCGCTCATACCGCGGTCTCCTCTCCGGCCAGCAGGTGGTAGAGCACCGCCATCCGCACGTGCACGCCGTTGCGGACCTGGTCGGTGACGAGCGACCGGGGCGAGTCCGCGACGGCGTGGCTGATCTCCATGCCCCGGATCATCGGGCCCGGGTGCAGCACCGGCGCGTGCTCGGGCAGCCGCGCGAGCCGGCGCTCGTTCAGGCCGTAGGCGATGGCGTACTCGCGGGCCGACGGGAAGAAGCTGCCGTGCATCCGTTCCGCCTGCACGCGCAGCACCATCACCGCGTCGGCGCCCTCGAGGGACTCGTCGAGGTCGTGGGTCACCCGCACCGGCCAGTCCCGCACCCCGGTCGGGAGCAGGGTGGGCGGGGCCACGAGGACGACCTCGGCGCCGAGGCGGTGGAGCAGGCGCACGTTGGACCGGGCCACCCTGCTGTGCAGGACGTCGCCGACGATGACGATCCGCCGGCCGGTCAGCTCGCCGAGGCTCTCCCGCAGGGTCTGGGCGTCCAGCAGCGCCTGGGTGGGGTGCTCGTGGGTGCCGTCGCCCGCGTTGACCACGGAGGTGCCGTGGTCTGCGAGCCAGTCCGCGACCCGGCGGGCGGCGCCGGACGCCGGGTGCCGCAGGACCACGCAGTCGGCGCCGGCCGCGGCCAGGGTGAGAGCGGTGTCACGCAGCGACTCCCCCTTGCCGACGGAGGACCCGGTCGCCGAGACGTTGATGACGTCGGCGCTCATCCACTTGCCGGCGACCTCGAACGACACCCTGGTCCGGGTGGAGTTCTCGTAGAAGGCGGTGACGACGGTGCGGCCCCGCAGCGTGGGCAGCTTGCGCACCTCCCGGCCGAGCAGGGTCTGTTTGAGCTTGTCCGCGGTGTCCAGGATGGCGGCGACGTCCTCGCCCCCCAGGTCGCTGGCGGACAGCAGATGCCTCATCGGCTGGTCTCCGTTCCCCTTCTCCGCAGCAGGACGGCGTCTGTCCCGTCGGTTTCGCGCAGCTGGACGGAGACGCCCTCGTCCCGCGCGGTCGGCACGTTCTTGCCCACGTAGTCGGCGCGGATCGGCAGCTCGCGGTGGCCCCGGTCGATGAGGACGGCCAGCTGCACGGCGCGTGGTCGCCCGTGGTCGCGCAGGGCGTCCAGCGCGGCCCGCACGGTGCGACCGGAGAAGAGGACGTCGTCGACCAGGACCACCAGCGCGTCGTCGATGCCGTCAACCGGAAGGCTGGTCGATTCGAGCGCCCGGGTGGGCCGGCGGCGGAGGTCGTCCCGGTAGAGGGTCACGTCGAGGGTGCCGGTGGGAATAGTCACACCGCTGAATTCCGCGATCTTCGCGGCCAGCCTGCGGGCCAGCGGGGCACCCCGGCTGGGGATGCCCAACAGCAGCACCCGGTCGGCGTCCTCCGCGTCGGGAGTGGTGCGCTCGATGATCTGGTGCGCGATCCTGGCGATGGTGCGCGCGACGTCGGCGGCGGCGAGCAGCTGGCGCTGTTCGCCCTGGTCCGCCGCGCCCGCGCGGGTGCGTGGCGCCACGAAGTGGACCCCCTTCCCCGCCTCGCTGGACGGGTCATTAAAGGACGTCTGGTCTCCGGCTGGGCCGGACACCCCGGACAGTAGCAGGCTGCGATGTGTCAATCTTCCGGGTGGTGTCACAAACTCGCCCGGCCGTCGCAGCGTCATCAGCTTGACCTAGTGACGTTGCCGAGCGACCATTACTCTGCGTATTGATTTAGGTCTTCCCGCAGCCCTGTCTAGCGGCTGACGGGGCGAATGAAACGGAGAACCGCTACATGGGCGACTACGCCAAGGCGCTGGGCGCCAAGCTCCGCGCGATCCGCCAGCAGCAGGGCCTGTCGCTGCATGGTGTCGAGCAGAAGTCCGGCGGGCGGTGGAAGGCCGTCGTCGTCGGGTCGTACGAGCGTGGTGACCGGGCCGTCACCGTCCAGAAGCTCGCGGAGCTGGCCGACTTCTACGGCGTCCCCGTGGCGGAGCTGCTGCCTGAGGGGCGGGTTCCGTCCGGGGCGGAGCCAGCCACCAAGATTGTGATCAATCTGGAACGGCTGCAACAGCTCCCCGCGGAGAAGGTGGGTCCGTTGGCCCGCTACGCGGCCACCATCCAGAGCCAGCGTGGCGACTACAACGGCAAGGTGCTGTCCATCCGCACCGAGGACCTGCGCTCGCTGGCCATCATCTACGACATGTCGCCGGGCGAACTCACCGAGCAGCTCATCGACTGGGGTGTGCTGCCGCCGGAGGCCCGGCCCGCCAAGGAGGACTGAGCCGAACCGGGCCCGCACCCCTCGCGGGCCCGGTCACCGCTCCCGTCAGCGGGTGGCCCGCAACCGGTGGGCTATCCGCCCGATCCGGTCCAGGACTCCGTTGACGAACCTCGGCGAGTTGTCCGTCGACAGGGTCCTGGCCAGCTCGACCGCCTCGTCGATGGCGACGGCGTCGTCGACGTCGTCCGCCCAGAGCAGCTCGTAGAGGCCGAGGCGGAGCACGGCCCGGTCCACGGCCGGCATCCTGGCCAGGGTCCACCCCTCGGCGTACTGGGAGATCAGCTCGTCGATCCTGGCCCGGTTCGCCGTGATCCCCTCGACCAACGTCACGGTGTACTCCCGGACGGGGGGCAGGTCCGGGTGGCCCATCCGCTCGGTCAGCATGGTCACCGCGTCCTCGCCACGCACGTCGGCCTCGAACAGGATGTCGACCGCGCGTTTGCGGGCCTTGCTGCGGGCACCCATTACGAGTTCACGCGCCCCAGGTAACGACCGTCGCGAGTGTCGACCTTGACCTTGTCCCCGGTGTTGAGGAACAGGGGCACCTGGATCTCCGCGCCGGTCTCGAGGGTCGCCGGCTTGTTGCCCCCGGTGGAGCGGTCGCCCTGGAGCCCGGGGTCGGTGTGCTTCACGACGAGCTCGACCGAGGCCGGCAGTTCGACGTAGAGCGGCGTGCCCTCGTGCACCGCCACGATGGCGGTCTGGTTCTCCAGCATGAACTTGGCGGCGTCCCCGACGGTCTCGGCCGGCACCGGGAGCTGGTCGTAGGTCTCCGCGTCCATGAACACGAAGTCGCCGCCGTCGGGGTAGAGGTAGGTCATCTCCCGCTTGTCGACGTTGGCGGTCTCCACCTTCACGCCGGCGTTGAAGGTCTTGTCGACAACCTTGCCGGACAGCACGTTCTTCAGGGTGGTGCGGACGAACGCACCACCCTTGCCGGGCTTGACGTGCTGGAACGACACCACGGACCACAACTGTCCGTCGAGGTTGAGCACCAGTCCGTTCTTGAGGTCGTTAGTGCTGGCCACTGTGGTGGTCTCTCCTGTGATACATGGCCCCAGCATGGGCCGGTACATGGGCGTGCCGCGGCCCTGCGGTGCGCACGGCCGCGGCGATACGGGTCTTAGCCTGTCGCGTCAGACGACCACGAGATCCTTCGTGGTCAGGGTGAGGAGCTCGGGGCCGCCCTCGCGCACGACCAGCGTGTCCTCGATGCGCACACCGCCCCGGCCAGCGAGGTACACGCCGGGCTCGACGGTGACCGCCATACCTTCCTCGAGTGTACCTTTGCCCAGCTGCGAGAGCGTTGGTGCCTCGTGCACCTCCAGGCCGACGCCGTGGCCCAGACCGTGCAGGAACCGCTCCCCGTGGCCCGCATCCTCGATGACCGACCGGGAGGCCGTGTCGACGTCCCGCAGCGGGACCCCCGGCGCCAACGCCTCCCTGCCGGCGGCCTGCGAGCGGGCCACCACCTCGTAGAGCTCCCGCTGCCAGTCGGCGGGCTCCCCGAGCACGACCGTCCTGGTCATGTCGGAGTGGTAGCCGTCGACCAGTGCGCCGAAGTCCATCTTGACGAAGTCACCGGCGGCCAGGACCGTCTCGGTGGGGCGGTGGTGGGGCACGGCCGAGTTCGGCCCGGCCGCCACGATGGTGTCGAAGGACGGACCGGCGGCACCGTTGGCGACCATCCGGCGCTCCAGGTCGCGGGCCACCTCCAGCTCGGTCCGGCCCGGCCGCAGCTCGCCTTCGGCGATCAGCTCGGCCAGTGCCCGGTCGGCGGCCGCGCACGCCATGCGCAGCGCCTCGACCTCGCCCTCGTCCTTGATCGCGCGCAGTCGCTCGACCAACTGGGGTGCCCGGACCAGTTCGACGGCCCCCGCCGCCTCGGCCAGGGCGTCCAACCCGTCGACGGTCACGTGCTGCGACTCGAACCCGGCCCGGCTGACGCCCGACCCGCCCCGCGATGCCCGCTCCGCCAGGGCCGCCCCGCTGCGGCGCTCGATGATCCGTTCGAGGTCGGGGACCTCGACGCCGGCCTGGGTCAGGTACCGGCCGTCGGTGCAGAAGATGGTGCGGGACTCGTCCCCGGCCGAGTCCCCGGCGTGGACGAGCAGGGCGGCGTTGGACCCGGTGAAACCGCTGAGGTACCGCACGTTGAGCAGGTCGGTGACGAGCAGGGCGTCGATCTCCCGCTCCCGCAGCAGCTCGCGCAGCGCCCCACGGCGGCGAAGGTGTGTTTCTGGCATGTCGGGCAGCCTAGTTAACCCTGGGCCCACCGCCGACCCCGTTCCTCCTCGGGGCGGGGTCCGCGCCGTCCGCCGGCCGCCGCTCGGTCGCCTTCGTGTGGTCCGCACCCGGTCCGGCGAGCGGTCCAACCCGGATGGCACCGACCGGGCACATCTCCTCGGCCATCCGGACCGCCGCCCCCTCGCCGGCCGGCGGAGCGGGGTCGAGGAGGACCACGACCCCGTCGGACTCCCCCTGGTCGAAGACCGCCGGGGCGAGCTGGGCGCACTGGCCGGAGGCGACGCAGCGCTCGACGGCCACCGCGACCCGGAGCGGGCCCTCCGCCGCGGCGCCGCCGGCCGTTCCGCCGCGTCCCGGGTGTCCGGCGCTCACCACGTCACCGGCAGGGCGCGGATGCCGTAGACGAAGCCGTCGTCCTTGAAGTCGAGCTCGCCGACCTCGGTGGCCAGCCGGAGCGCGGGCAGCCGACGCGCCACCGCACCGACCACCTCCTGGAGCTCGACCCTGGCGAGGGCGTGGCCGAGGCACTGGTGCACCCCGTGACCGAAGGCGAGGTGGCGGCGGGAGTTCCTGGTCAGGTCCAGGGTGTCGGGATCGGGGAACACGTCCTCGTCCCGGTTGGCCGGCCCGAGCAGCACGAGGACCCCCTCCCCCGCCCGGATCCGCACGCCGCCGACCTCGACGTCCGCCACGGCCACCCGGCGGGGGAAGAACTGGGCGGCCGTGGTGTACCGGAGGAGTTCCTCGACGGCGACCGCCACCCTGGCCTCACTGGGATCCTCGGCGAGCCAGGCCAGCTGGTCCGGGTGGCGGAGCAGCGCGAGCAGGCTCAGCGCCACCGTGTTGGAGGTCGTCTCGTGCCCCGCCAGCAGGACCATCGTGGCCAGCGCGACCACCTCGTCCCGGCTCAGCCGGTCCGCACCCCAGTGCTCGACGGCGAGCCGGCTGATCACGTCGTCCGCCGGCTGCTCGCGGCGGTCGCACACGAGCGCCGTCATCGCCATCCGCAACTCGCCGAGCACCCCGGCCAGCAACGCCGGGTCCGGTTCGGTCGCCTGGATGAGAGCGGAGTGCCGCTCGAAGAAGAGGCGGACGCCGCTGGGGAGCCCCAGCACGCGGGAGATGGTCAGGGCCGGCAGGGGGACGGCCAGCCCGGCCACCAGGTCCGAGGGACGACCGTCCCCGCACACCCGGTCGAGGAGCCGCCCCACGTCGGCGCGCACCGCGGGTCGCTGTGCCTCCATCGCCCGGGGGAGGAACCCGCGGCTCAGCGTCAGCCGGTAGTGCCGGTGCTCAGGCGGATCGAGGTTCACCAGGCTCAGCCCCCTGGCGACCGGAACGGCAGGAGCCACCTCGGGGAAACCGGGGCGGGTCGGATCCGCGCTGAACCGCTCGTCCCGCAGGACCGACCTCACCTCCTCGTACCGGGAAACGACCCACGCCCGCGCCCCATTCCAGAGCGTGACCCGCGAAACGGGTCCACGACGCCGCTGATTCGAATAGCACGGGGGCGGGTGGAGCGGGCATCCACGGGGGACCGGAAAACGGGGTTCCTCGGGCAGGACGGTTGTCATCGACTGTTCGCAATCGGACGGTGGGACGGAGGAATCGGCCGCCGGAACGGAGAACACCGGGCCGGGCACGTGCCGGAGCGCCCCGCCAGCGATGACGTGGTCCGCCCAGCGTCGTCGAGGTTGTCCCCCAGGTCGCGTCGACGCGGTACCGCCGCCGCGCCGGTCCGCCGGGTAGTGGTCGACTCCCCGCTCGGCACCTGGCGACGGGGACAGCTTAGGGCCCGACCACCGCGAAAACCAATTCGACCACTACCACCTATCGGGTTAAATTCCCGCCCGGTCCCCCGACCGGGAGACGCGCTCTCGGGAACGAAAACCGCGAATCGAAAAAACACTCGGAATTGTTGTCTGAGTGAGCAAACAGTTCGACGATTGCCGGTGCCGTTTTCCGCGTCAGGACGGTACCGAATGGGCCGCCGGCGCGCGGGGAGGACGCGGAGCACCGGAGGGGAACGCCCGAGGAGGAGCGGCGCGGTCGGCCCCCGCCACGCGGGGGCCGACCGGGAGGGTTCACGCCCAGCCGGGCATCGGGTAGCCGGACAGCAGTTCGGAGATCTCGGCGGACACGGTGGGCAGCACCTCGCCCTGCTCGCCCTTGGCGGTCGCCGTCACCACGGTGTCGATCCACTCCGCGACCCGGGGCATCTGCTCGGGCCGCAGGCCCCTCGTGGTGATCGCGGCGGTCCCGAGCCGGACCCCGGACGGGTCGAAGGGCTTGCGGGGGTCGAAGGGCACGGTGTTGTAGTTGAGCTCGATCCCCGCCTCGTCGAGCGCCTTGGCGGTGGGCTTGCCCGCCACGCCCTTGCTGGTGAGGTCCACCAGGATCAGGTGGTTGTCCGTGCCGCCGGACACCAGGTCGAAGCCGCGCTCGACGAGCGCCTCCGCCAGCGCCCTGGCGTTGGCGACCACCGTGTGGGCGTACTCACCGAAGGCGGGCGCCGAGGCCTCCCGCAACGCCACGGCGATCGCCGCGGTGGTGTGGTTGTGCGGCCCGCCCTGGAGACCGGGGAACACCGCCTTGTCGAGTGCCTTGGCGTGCTCCGCCGTCGACATCAGCATCGCGCCACGCGGACCCCGCAGCGTCTTGTGCGTCGTCGTGGAGATCACGTCGGCGTGCCCCACCGGGGACGGGTGCGCCCCACCGGCGATCAGGCCGGCGATGTGCGCGATGTCGGCGACCAGCACCGCGCCGACCTCCCTGGCGATCTCGGCGAACGCCGGGTAGTCGATGGTGCGGGGGATGGCGGTGCCGCCGCAGAAGATCAGCTTGGGGCGGTGTTCCCTGGCGAGGTCGCGCACCTCGTCCATGTCGACCCGGCCGGTGTCGGCACGGACCCCGTAGCGCACGCTGCTGAACCACTTGCCGGTGGCCGACACGCTCCACCCGTGGGTCAGGTGACCCCCGAAGGGCAGCCCCATGCCCATCACCGTGTCGCCGGGCTTGGCGAAGGCGAGGTACACGGCCAGGTTGGCCGGCGAACCCGAGTAGGGCTGGACGTTGGCGTGCTCGACGCCGAACAGCTCCTTCGCCCGGTCGACGGCGAGCGTCTCGACGGGGTCGATGAACTGCTGGCCCTCGTAGTAGCGGCGACCGACGTAGCCCTCGGAGTACTTGTTGGTCAGCACGGTGCTGGAGGCCTCCAGCACCGCCTGGGAGACGTAGTTCTCGGAGGCGATCAGGCGGAGCTTGTCGAACTGGCGCTGGGCCTCCCCCTCCACGAGGTGGGCGATCTCCGGATCGGTGGCGGCCAGGCTGGGCAGTGGCGGCTGGTGCATCAGGGCTCCTGGGGGGTTCGTTCGTACCTGGCCCCGGCACCCAGGCGCGCGGCGCCGGGATCTTCGCTCCACGGTGGTCGTTTCCACCTCGTACACGCCAGTCGCGACGGCGCGAGGATAACGCACCGCGCGGTGGCCGCCGGCGGTCAGTCCAGCCCGTTCCCGCTGGCCGGGAAGCATGCCGCGAGCCGAGGCCCGTGCTCCTCACCGGCCCGCGCGCGGACCCGACCGGCCGAGGGCGGGAAACCAGGGACACCCTCGGGGCGGCGGGACGGCGGCAGGACCCGGCGAGGCACCCGGCCGCGCGAGGAGCCCCGACCGGGATCCCGGCCGGGGCGGCCGCTCGACCGGGAGGGGTCGACGGCGGCGGAACCCGCCGCCTCAGCGGCTACCGGCGTGCAACACCGCTCCCAGCTCGTGCCGTTCCCAACGCTCGACGGAGGTGTCGACGATGGTGGAGTCGTTCAGCTCCGCCACCTCCGGATCGACCACCGGCCACAGCCGGTCGTCCTCGAGCAGCAGGGCCAGCGGGCGGTCGGGCGCGTTGACCACCGTCGCACCGGGGTTCACCCGCGCGATCACGGGGAGCCCTTCCAGCGCCGGCACCCGCTCGTCCAGCACCCGCACCGCCAGCCGCTCGGCCACCGACCGGCGTTCGACCCGGACGAGCGCCCCGTCGACCACCAGGTCGACGGTCCGTTCGGGGGAGGGCACGGCGAACCCGTCGAGGACGGCGGCGGCGCGGTCCTGATCGCGACACCCGTCGATGCCGTGGATGTCGAGGCCGAAGTGGGCGATGCCGGTGGGCGCGGTCTCCTCCGTCGTCGCCCGGAGCAGGTCGATCGGAACCCGACCGCAGGGATCGGTGACGCTGGTGGGAGCGTGGCCGAGCGGGTCGCGCACCAGGCCCGGTCCCTCCCGCCAGGGCCCCTCGACGAGGATGCGTTGGTAGGGGTGGTACCGGAACTCCCGGTCCCAGAAGGTGATCGAGGTGCCGGTCTCGGTCTGGTGGGCGATGGCGAAGGCATCCAACGCCTCCACCCACATCCAGTCGGCGCTGAAGGCGTCCACCACGGAGAAGGTGCGGGGCTCGGCGGCGGAGGCGACCGGGCGGAAACCGTCCTCGGTCAGGGCCTGGAGATCGGTGCGGAACTCGGGGTCGCGCGCCCGGAGGACGAACTGGCCGGCCCCGTTCCAGCCGGCGGCGGCGGCCGTGGTGTCGGTGAACATCACGTGGAACCAGCCGTCGAGGTGGAGGACGGCGGGCTGGCCCGCGCCGTAGGCGTTGTCCCGGATCTCGTCCTCGGCCGCGGTCACCACCGGCTGCCCCTCGGCGAGCCGCGTCCAGCTCAGACCGTCGTGGCTGCTGGCCACCCCGATCGCGTTGCCGTCGGCGTGGTCACCCGGCGCGCCCGTGTAGTAGAGGTAGTAGACGCCGTCGACCTTGATGACGGACGGATCGCAGGTGTGCATCCCGTCGAAACCGCCGGGGTTGCCCGAGAAGACGGCGACCGCCGGGCTCCCGTCGGCGGCGCGGTACTGACCGCCCGGTTCGGTGGCCTCCGCGTGGAGGATGTCGTCCCCCGGCGGCGGGGAGTACGGCACCTGGCTGCACCACCAGGCCCGGTACCGCCCGCCGTCGCGCAACACGGTGGGGCCGTAGTTGTAGGGGGCGCTGGCCCCTCCCGAGGCGACGACGCCGGGGCTCGACCGGTGGGCGTCGGTGGCCAGCGGCACCGGTTCGGCCGGCGGCTCGTCCCCCTCGGCGGGCACCACGAGGGGTTCGACGGCGTCGACGTGGACCGATGGGGAGCCCTCGGCACCGGTGCACCCGACGAGCAGCGTGACGGCGGCGAACCCGGCGCACAGCCGGCCCAGGTGGACGGCCCCCGTCCGGCGTCCCACCGACGGCCCGCGCTTCTCGGTCAACCAACCGGGCAACGCCAAACCCCTTCGCGCTCGCCGCGACCCGGAGGAACCAGACCGGGCCCCCGGAACGGACGACCCGGGCAGCGTCAGTCTAGAGAGGGCCCGAGGCGCGCCGGGACACCTTCACCGACTTGTGGGCGAGTCCGATGCGTTCGACCTGACCAGGCCCGGTTCGCGGGCAGCCGGCACGGCCCAGGGCGACCGGCCGTGGCTCACTCTGCGCAGGGACCGGCGGGGTCGACCTCGGCCAGCACCGCCTCGGGCACCACGAGGGGGAACTCCAGCACGTTCATGCCGAGCGCGGGCGCGCTGGCGAGGACCTCCACCCCTCCCCCCTCCGAGGGCGGGCAGCCCGTCAGCGGCAGTGCGACGCGCGCGGCTCCCCCGGCGGCGATCACCCCGACCTCGGATGGGGGTTCCTCGGCCCTCGGTTCCGCCCCCGCCCACGTCACCCGGCGTACGACGGTCTCCAACGGTCCCTCGTTGGCGACCTCGAGTTCGAGGGCTGGGGCGTCCGTGCCGCTGACTCCCACCACCTCCACCGACAGGTGGGGCCAGAACACGCCGGCCCACCAGAACAGCACGCCCACGGCCCCGGTTCCCAGCACCGCGCCCAGCGCGCCGAGCACCCTGCGCCGCGCGCCCCAGTTCGTCTCCACCTCGGAGCTCCTCACCGTCCACCGTCTAGGTGAGCTAATGTATCAACTCGGTGATACACCGAGGGAGGAACGCCGTGCCCGACGCCAACTCGATCGCGCTCCTGCTGGGCCTCACCCTGCTGGTGCCGCTGTGGACCTTCGTCGCCGCCACCCAGCCCATCGCCCGCCGCTCCCTGCGCACGTTCGCCGCGTGGCACAACCTGCCCGCGACGGCGGCGGAGGCCCCCGCGCTGGTCAGCGCCCTCGGTCGGAGCCGTAGGTACGCACTGGTCGGCGGTGGCCTGGGCTGGCTGACCGCTCCCCTGACCCAGGCGCCGGGCACCCGGGCCGTCCTGTTGGGGCTGGCGGGCTCCCTCGGCGGGATCGTGCTGGCCAGCGCGCTGCGGCAGCGGCGCCTCGCCCGACGCCCACCCGGCGACCAGCCCCGGGCCGCCCTGCTGGCCCCCCGCCTGGCGGAGCACTACGTCAGCTCGTGGGTTCGGGCCGTGCCCGTGATCGCCCTGAGCTGCACGGCGGTGTTCCTCGTCCTCGCCGTGGCGCTGCCGACGCCCGAGGGGTACTCACCCTGGGCCTCGTTCGCGATCGCCTGCCTCATCATGACCGTGGGCCTGGCCAGCCTGCTCGCCCGGCGCCGGCTCCTGGAGAGCCCCGCTCTCGACGGCGCGGACGAGGACCGCGCCGTGGGGGAGTCGATCCGGTCCCACGACGCGCAGCGTCTCACCGCCACGGCCGGAGCCCTGCTGTGCCTGCTGGCGTGCGCGGCGATGCCGCCGGCGGCGGCGCTCCCACCCTGGGCCGGGTGGACGCTGCTCGCGAGCGGCATCGCGCTGGCCGGGCTCGCGCTGGCCTGCTGGCTACACGGCCGCGAGGCACCGCCGGTGCGGGGCAGGACGGCGGCGTGATCCTCGAGATCGACCCGAAGGCGCCGGTTCCCCCGTACGAACAGGTCAGGGCACAGCTCGCCACGGTGATCGACACCGGCGCGCTGCCCGCCGGTTCGCGTCTGCCGAGCATCCGGCAACTGGCCCAGGACCTGGGGATCGCGACCGGGACCGTGGCGCGCGCCTACCGCGAACTGGAGGGGGCGGGCTACCTGTCCAGCCGGGTCGGGAGGGGCACCGTCGTCCTCGACCGCCCCCAGCTCGGTGAGGAGGAACGCGAGGAGCTGGTGCGGGCGGCGGCGCGGGACCTGGTCGCCGGCGCCCGGCGGTGGGGCGTTCCCCCCGACCGGGTGCGCGCCGTGCTCGACGAGGAACTGGACCGGCGCTGAGAACGCCGGGCGGCGGGTGCCCGAGCCCCGGGCACCCGCCCTCGGTCGAGGGCCGTGGCCGGCTACGCGCCGGCGGTGAGCTCCTCGGCCAACCAGTCCAGGGCGAGCAGGTACCCGCGCACGCCGAGGCCGGCGATCACCCCGGTGGCGACCGCCGAGAGGTAGCTGTGGTGCCGGAACGACTCCCTGCGGTGCGTGTTGGAGATGTGGAGCTCGATCAGGGGGGCAGTGAGCTGGGCGCAGGCGTCCCGGACGGCGACGGAGGTGTGCGTCCACGCCCCCGCGTTGAGCACCACCGGCGTCCCCGCGTCGGCGGCCTCGTGCAGCCAACCGAGGAGTTCGCCCTCGTGGTCGGTCTGCCGGACCTCCACCTCCAGCCCGCGCTCGGCGCCACGGCCGCGACACCGCTCGACCAGCTCGGCATGGGTGGTGCTGCCGTACACGGAGGGTTCGCGGCGTCCCAGCCTGCCGAGGTTGGGGCCGTTGAGCACGAGGACCCTCACAGCAGGATCCCCCCGCTCTTCTTCCTGCCGCCACCGCTGATCTCGGCGTAGGCGGCGGCCAGCAACGTCGGGTCCGGCCCCTCGAGCCGACCGGGACGGGCCAGGCCGTCGAGCACCACGAAGCGCAGCACCCGCGACCGGGCCTTCTTGTCGCCCCGCATCGACTCCAGCAGCTGGGGGAAGGCGTCCGGGTCGTAGGAGATGGGCAGGCCCAGCGCGGTGAGCACCGACCGGTGCCGCTCCACGGTCTCGTCGTCCAGCCGGCCGGCGAGCCTGGCCAGTTCGGCGGCGAAGACCAGGCCGACACTGACGGCGGCGCCGTGCCGCCAGCGGTAGCGCTCACGGCGCTCGACGGCGTGGCCGAGGGTGTGCCCGTAGTTCAGGACCTCCCGGTGGTGGGACTCCCGGAGGTCGGCGGCGACCACGTCGGCCTTCACCTGGACCGACCGGCGCACCAGCTCACCGAGCACGTCCCCCTGGGGGTCGGTGGCGGCGGCCGGGTCCGCCTCGATGAGGCGCAGGATCTCGGGATCGGCGATGAAGCCGGCCTTGACCACCTCGGCCATGCCCGCCAACAGCTCGTTCCTCGGCAGGCTGTCCAGCGTGGTCAGGTCGACCAGCACCTCACCGGGTTCGTGGATCGCGCCCACCAGGTTCTTGCCCGCGTCGGTGTTGATGCCCGTCTTGCCGCCGACGGCGGCGTCCACCATGCCGAGCAGCGTGGTCGGCACGTGCACGACACGAACGCCCCGCATCCAGGTGGCGGCGACGAACCCGGCGAGGTCGGTCGCCGCGCCGCCACCCAGGCTCACGACCACGCCGTCCCGGGGCAGGCCGATCCTGCCGAGCACGTCCCAGCAGAACCCCGCCACCGCGAGGCTCTTGCCGTCCTCGGCGTCGGGGGTCTCCACCCGGTGCGCGTCGACGCCAGCGGCGACGAGGTCCTCCCGAACGGCCTCGGCGGTCGCGGCCAGGCTCGGCTGGTGCACGATCGCCGCGACGGGCGCGTCGCGCACGGCCTCGACCAGCTCACCCAACAGTCCACGACCGATCACCACGTCGTAGGGGGCGGCCGTGGCCACCCGCACCCGTACCGGTTCCGTCATCACGCTCCCTCGTGGTCCGGGGCGCGGCCGGGCCCCCGTGCGCGCCACCCGTCTCTCCCGAACCAGCATTTCACCCGGTGCGGGGCGCCCGCCGGCCGGCCCCGCGCCGCCCGGGCCCCTGCCGGCACCCGCACGGCGGACCAGACTCGGTCTCCCGACCGGGCGGATACCGCCCATCGGGGGACAACAATTCGCGCGTTCATCGCAACCCGTACGTCATTTTCGGACAGCCGCTGCACAGAGTCAGAGGAAAGGGGAGGAAATTGACCTGAAAGGGAGAGGACACCGTGATCGATTTTTGGCAGACTGACAACGGCAACCATCCGCAGCCGGTCAACCGGGAACGTCGACACCGACAACCAACCGGACGGGGGAGGGCGTCGCCGCCGTTCCCGCATTTCCTCACGGGTCCCACCAATCAGGGCGATCGGGCGCGCCAGCGCTGCCTCAGGGCCACGACGTGCCACGTCCGTCCAGCCCCCGTCCCCGACTCGAGGTGATCCGATGGCGTACGCGACCTGGCTGGCCGACGCCCTGCGCGCCCAGGGACTGCGGGTGCACGAGGAGGGCGGCTGGACCAGCCGAGGACACGGGCAGCTCAGCGCGATCAGAGGCGTCATGCTGCACCACACCGCCGGCGCCGCGACCGGCAACTTCCCCTCGCTCGGGGTGGTGCGCGACGGCACCGGCTCCCTGGCCGGTCCGCTGGCCAACCTGGGCCTCGCCCGCGACGGCACCTGGTTCGTCATCGCCGCCGGACTCGCCTACCACGCGGGCGCGGGTGGTCCCTGGCGCGATGTCGCCGCCAACGCGGGCAACCAGCACCTGTTGGGGATCGAGGCGGAGAGCGTGGGCACCAGGAACGACTGGACCGAGGCCCAGCTGGACTCCTACCCCCGCGGGGTGGCCGCGCTGCTGGCGCACCTGCGAATGGGCGCCGACCGGGTCGTCGCCCACAAGGAATGGGCGCCGACGCGGAAGATCGACCCCGCGCACTGGCCAGGGGACATTCCCGGTTTCCGGGACTCGGTAGCCCGCATTCTCGAAGGAGACACCGTGAACTGGTCGCAGACCTGGACCAATCCCGTCACCGGAACCACCGAACCGGCGTCGGTGACCCTCCGGTACATGGAGGACCGCATCGTCAAAAGGCTGAGCGGCGCGATCGCCAACGCCGGTCTCGACTCGACGGTGAGCAACCCCGTGGTGAACACCACCGAGAAGGCGCGGACCGCCATCGGTTACGCGGAACAGCGCATCATCAACGGCGTGGTGCGGTCGGTGGCCAGCCTGTTGGACGGCCAGCAGACCGAGCCGGCCACCCCGGAGGCCATCGCGAACGCCCTCGCACCGCTGATCACCTCGGCCGTCACCGACGCGCTCGGCCAGGACAACGAGGAACAGGCCAACGCGATCGTCGAAGCGCTCGCCAGGAGACTGGCCGAGTAACCGGAGTGGACCGGCTCCTCAGCCGGTGCCCGTCAGCTCCGCCACGACGAGGTCGACGACCCGCGTCGGCTCGATCCCGTCCGTGCTGATCTCGATGGTGGCGACCTCCCGGTACAGCGGCAGCCGCGCTTCCAGCAGCGCGCGGAAGGTGGCCCGGGGGTTCAGACCGGCCAGCAGCGGGCGGGCGGTGGACAGCCCGGTGCGCCGGGCTCCCTCGGCGAGGCCGACGTTGAGGAACACGACGCGGTGGTCGGCGAGCAGCGCCCTCGTGCCGGGAGCGAGCACCGCACCGCCGCCGAGCGCCAGCACCCCGTCGTGCTCGACGAGGGCCCGGCGGACGGCCTCCTCCTCCAACTTCCGGAAGGCGGGTTCGCCGTCCTCGGTGAAGATGTCGCCGATGGCCTTGCCGGTGGCCGCGACGATGTCCTCGTCGACATCACGGAAGGGCACCCCCAGCCGCTCGGCGGCGAGTCGACCGACGGTGGTCTTCCCCGCGCCGGGAGGGCCGACGACCACCAGGACGGGTTGGACGCCGGTCATCTCAGCCACGCTCCAGTTCGGCGAGGTAGGCGCGCGCGTTGCGGGTCGTCTCGGCCAGCGAGTCGCCGCCGAACTTCTCGAGCGCCGCGTCGGCCAACACCAGCGCCACCATCGACTCGGCGACGACACCCGCCCTCGGCACCGCGCAGATGTCCGACCGTTGGTGGATCGCCTGCGCCGGCTCGCCCGTGGTCACGTCCAGGGTGGCCAGGGGCCGGGGGACCGAGGAGATGGGTTTCATCGCCACCCTCGCCCGCAGCGGTTCCCCGTTGCTGATGCCCCCCTCGACGCCGCCGGCCCGGTTGCTGCGGCGACGCACGCCGGTCCCGGTGGGCACCGGGTCGATCTCGTCGTGGGCCTGGCTGCCCCGGCGGCGGGCCGTGGCGAAGCCGTCACCGATCTCCACGCCCTTCATCGCCTGGATCCCCATCAACGCGCCGGCGAGCCTGGCGTCGAGCCGCCGGTCGGCGTGCACATGGGACCCGAGACCGGCCGGCAGGCCGTAGGCGATGACCTCGATGACGCCACCGAGGGTGTCCCCGTCCTTCTTCGCGGCCTCCACCTCGGCCATCATCGCCTCGGTCGCGTCGGCGTCGAAGCAACGCACCGGGTTCTCGTCGATGGCGGCGAGGTCCTCCGGGCCGGGCAGCAGATCGCTGGTGGACTCGGCGGGGCCGATGGACAGCACGTGGCTGACGATCTCGACGCCCAGCGCCTGGCGGAGGAACTGCCGGCACACCGTGCCGAGCACGGTCCTGGCGGCGGTCTCCCGTGCGCTCGCCCGTTCCAGGACGGGACGGGCCTCGTCGAAGCCGTACTTCTGCATCCCGGCCAGGTCGGCGTGACCGGGGCGGGGCCGGGTCAGCGGCTTGTTGCGGGCGAGCCCGGCCAACACGTCCTCGTCGACCGGGTCGGGGGACATCACCTGTTCCCACTTCGGCCACTCGGTGTTGCCGATGCGCACCGCGACCGGGCCGCCCTGGGTCAGACCGTGCCGCACCCCGCCGATGATCTCGATGTCGTCGGCCTCGAAGGACATCCTCGGACTGCGGCCGAAGCCGAGC
This sequence comes from Actinoalloteichus caeruleus, assembly GCF_049311605.1. Taxonomy (NCBI): domain Bacteria; kingdom Bacillati; phylum Actinomycetota; class Actinomycetes; order Pseudonocardiales; family Pseudonocardiaceae; genus Actinoalloteichus; species Actinoalloteichus caeruleus. The sequence continues at coordinate 1,770,534 of NZ_CP186005.1, read as the reverse complement.
CGACGTCGGGCGAGCTGCTCGTTGAGGTCGGTGGTGGTGACGCCCACCCCCGCCACCATGCCCTCGAGCACCCCGACCAGGGCGGGACCATGCGACTCACCAGCGGTCATCCAGCGCAACACGCGCCGATCCTGCCATGTCCGGCCTCGCTCACCCCCTCCGGGCGGCGGGTGGGCGGTACGGGCTCAACCGAACACCGGCCAGGCCGTCACCAGCCACGCGCACCCGAGCATCGGCAGCCCGTGCGGCAGGGTGGCTCGCGGGCCGCACCCGACGAGCAGGGCCAGCACCCCCGCCAGGCCGGTCACCAGCACCGCGCCGAGCGCCCCGAGCAGCAACGCCGGCCAGGACACCGCAGCCAGCACGGTGCCGGTGCTGGCGGCGAGCTTGACGTCGCCAAGGCCCAGGGCCTCCGGCGCCCACCGGTGCGCCACCAGGTAGAGACCGGTGAGCAGGATTCCCCCCAGCGCCGCGCGGGCGAGCATGTCGGGATCCGGGGCGAGGGCACCGGCGAACCAGACGACGACCAGGGCGGCGGGCACCGCGGGCAGGGTCAGCGCGTCGGGCAGCCGCCGGTCGGTGAGGTCGGTGGCGGCGAGGAGCACGGCGAGCCAGCCGAGGGCGAGTGGGACGGGCAACCACCACCAGGGCAGGTCGCCAGTGGCCGACCGGAGCAGGGCCGCCGCCCACAACGCGGCGAGCGCGAGCTCGCACCACGGCGCTGGCACCCGGATCCCCCGGGGTGGCCGGCGGAGGAGCCGCCGGCCGAGGGTGGCGGCTCCCCCGCCCAGGGCCGCCCCCAGCGCGAGGTGGACGGCGAGGAGCACCGGCGCAGCCTCGCCGGTCCCGGCGTCCCGGGGCTATCCCACGGAGGGGTGATTCCTCAGCGATTCCAGGTGAACAGGGCCGCACCGCTCTCGACGGTGCGGGGCACGACGAGGTCGGACAGGTCCTCCGCCGTCGCGTCCAACGCGATCACCGGGCAGGTCGAGGAGTAACCGGCCTCCCGGACCGCGTCCGGTTCCCACTCGACGATCGGCTGACCGGCTCGCACCTTCTCCCCCTTGACGACGCGCAGGGTGAAGCCCTCACCTCGGAGTTTCACCGTGTCGATCCCGAGGTGCACCAACACGCCCAGGCCGTCGTCACCGGCGATGACGAAGGCGTGGGGGTGCAGGGTGGCGACGGTGCCGCCGATCGGGGCGCGCACCTCGGTGGACTCGGGGTGGGGCTCGATGGCCACCCCCGGGCCCACCATCGCTCCGGCGAAGACCGGGTCCGGGACGGCGGAGAGCGGCACGACCTCCCCGGCGAGGGGGGCGGCCACCTGGAGGGTCACAGCAGGTCCTCGATGTCGCTGGCGATGGTGTCGGCATCCGGGCCGACGACGATCTGCACCGCGCCACCAGCGCGGAGCACGCCGTGCACGCCGAGCGCGCGCAACGCGGGCTCGTCGATCAGGGCCGCGTCCCGCACCTCGCACCGCAACCGGGTGATGCAGGGTTCGATCTCCACCACGTTGTCCGCGCCGCCGATCGCCGTGAGGATCGCGCTCGCCTTGTCCTGGGACACCTGTTGCCTCCTCGTGCCAGTGCCTGCCGTCAGGAGATCACGCGTGCCGCGTGAACGCCATGACGACCCGTAACGGACCGATCACTTTGATGGTTGACACCCGATCACGGTGAGAGGATTCTCACTCCACCGAGTGGTCTGGACCAGACGGTAGCAAGCTGGCGCGGGCGGACAACCCTCACTCACACGGGTGAGCCGGTGGCCGGGTGCCCCGCGAGGGTCAAGGCTCGGCGCAAGGTCAGTGACGACCGTGTGGAAGGTAGGGACCGTGGGAGGTAGGGGATGAGCACCACGTCCGACACCAGGACCGCTGACTTCCGAACGAAGGCGTTCGGGGTCGCCCAGCGGCTGGGGCGCAGCCTGATGCTGCCGATCGCGGTGCTGCCGGCGGCGGCACTGCTGGCGCGGCTGGGTTACCAGGACGGCTCGGGGCAGGGCCAGGGTGAACTGGTCGCCGCGATACCCGGGGAGTTCTTCGACCGGGTGGCGGCTGTCATGGGGGCGGCCGGGAACTCGCTGTTCGACTACCTGCCCCTGCTGTTCGCGCTGGGGGTGGCCATCGGCTTCGCGAAGAAGTCGGACGGCTCCACCGCGCTCTCGGCCGTCGTGGGCTACCTGGTCCTGCACAACGTGCTCTGGGCCCTGCTGGACCCCGAGCTCACCGACGGCAAGAGTTTCAACAACGGGCCGTACGGCGTGCTCGGCGGCATCGTCTCCGGGCTGATCGCGGCCGGGCTCTGGCAACGCTTCCACCGCATCAAGCTGCCGACCTACCTGGCCTTCTTCGGCGGCCGCCGGTTCGTACCCATCATCACGGCCTTCACCATGGTGCTGGTCGGCGTGCTGATGGCGCTGATCTTCACCGGGTTCAACGCGGGTCTGACCTGGGTGGGCGAGGCGGTCGCCGGGTCCACGGTGGTGGGTGCGGGCGCCTACGGTGTGCTGAACCGGTTCCTGCTCCCGTTCGGCCTGCACCACATCGGCAACTCCTTCGTGTGGTTCATCTTCGGGGACCACGAGGGCACCTCCGGCGACCTGAACAGGTTCTTCGCCGGCGACCCGACCGCCGGGACGTTCATGTCCGGCTTCTTCCCGATCTTCATGTTCGCCCTGCCGGCGGCGGCGCTGGCGATCTACCACACCGCGCGGGCCTCCCAGCGCAAGCTGGTGGGCGGTCTGATGCTCTCGGCCGCGCTCGCCTCCTTCCTCACCGGCGTCACCGAGCCACTGGAGTACGCCTTCGTCTTCGTCGCCTGGCCGCTGCTGGTGGTGCACGCCCTCCTCACCGGGCTGTCGATGGCCGTCACCAACGCGCTCGGTGTGCACCACGGCTTCGGGTTCTCCGCCGGTGCGATCGACTACGTGCTGAACTGGGGCATCGCCACCAGGCCCTGGCTGATCATCCCGATCGGGCTGGCGTTCGCCGTCGTGTACTACCTGGTCTTCCGCTGGGTCATCACACGGTGGAACCTCGCGACGCCAGGACGGGAGCGGGACGAGGAACCGGAGGGCGCGGCGGCGTCCCCGCCCGACGAGGGCGAGCGGCCCACGCCACTCGCCGAGGGGGTGGCCGGCGGCGACGGGGCGAGCGCGCCGTCCACCACGACGCCCGCGAAGGGCGAGACCGGCCGCTCCCCCGCCACGGACTGACCCGTACACCGCGCCAACGGGTCACGCGGAACGGCCCGCCGACCGTCGAGGTCGGCGGGCCGCCCGCATCCACCGCACCGCGTGTCCCACCACCGCGCCGCGGGCCCACGCCGGCGCCCGAGCGGCACCGGCCGACCGGTCAGGCCGGCCGACCGCCCGCACCGCGCAGGGACGCTCGCAACACGTCCTGGTTGAACTGGGCGATGTCGGCCAGGGGGATCCCCTTGGGGCAGACCGCGGTGCACTCGCCGGTGTTGGTGCAGCCGCCGAAACCCGCCTCGTCGTGCGCGGCGAGCATGTCCAGCGCGCGGGTGTCCCGCTCCGGCGCTCCCTGTGGCAGCCGGCCGAGGTGGGTGACCTTGGCGGCGGTGAACAGCATCGCCGACCCGTTGGGGCAGGCCGCCACGCAGGCACCGCAGCCGATGCAGGCGGCCGACTCGAAGGCCTTGTCCGCGTCGGCCCGCGCGACGGGCGTCGCGTGCGCCTCCGGCGCGCTGCCGGTGGACACGCTCACGTACCCGCCGGCCCGGACCACCTCGTCGAGCGCGCCCCGGTCGACCACCAGGTCCCGCACCACGGGGAACGGCGCGGCCCGCCACGGTTCCACCACGATGGTGTCGCCGTCGGTGAACTCCCTCATGTGCAGCTGGCAGGTGGTCGTGGCCCGCCGAGGGCCGTGCGCCACCCCGTTGATGGTCAGCCCGCACATGCCGCAGATGCCCTCACGGCAGTCGTGGTCGAAGGCCACCGGTTCCTCGCCCCGCAGCGTCAACCGCTCGTTGAGCACGTCGAGCATCTCCAGGAACGACATGTCGGGGCTGACGTCGTCGACGTCGTACTCCACCAGCCGGCCGGCGTCCTCCGACCCGGTCTGGCGCCACACACGCACGGTGAATCTCACTGGTAACTCCGCTGGGTCGGTTCGACGTGCTCGAAGGTCAGGGACTCCCGGCGCAGGAGCGGGGGCGTGCCGGTTCCCGTGTACTCCCAGGCCGCGACGTAGGCGAACTCGTCGTCGCGGCGCAGGGCCTCACCGTCGGGGGTCTGGCTCTCGGCCCGGAAGTGGCCGCCGCAGGACTCGGTGCGGTGCAGGGCGTCCAGGCACAGGAGCTCGGCGAGCTCCAGGAAGTCGGCGACGCGGCCGGCCCGCTCCAACGACTGGTTCAGGCCCTCCCCCGACCCTGGTACCCGCACCCGGCGCCAGAACTCGGCGCGGAGCTCGGGGATCCGCTCCAGGGCGTGCCGCAGCCCCTCCTCGGTGCGTTCCATCCCGCAGTGGTCCCAGAGCAGGCTCCCCAGCTCGCGGTGGAAGGAGTCGACGGTGCGGTCACCCTCGACCGACAACAGCCGCCGCACCCGTTCCTCCACGTCGGAGCGCGCGGCCACGAGGTCGGGGTGCGCGTCGGTGACCTCGGGGAACGGTCCGTCGGCGAGGTAGCCAGCGATGGTGTTGGGCAGTACGAAGTACCCGTCGGCCAGCCCCTGCATCAGCGCGCTCGCACCGAGCCGGTTCGCCCCGTGGTCAGAGAAGTTCGCCTCACCGATGACGAAGAGGCCGGGGATGGTCGACTGGAGGTCGTAGTCCACCCAGAGGCCGCCCATCGTGTAGTGCACGGCCGGGTAGATGCGCATCGGGACCTGGTAGGGGTCCTCGCCGGTGATGCGCTGGTACATCTCGAACAGGTTGCCGTAGCGGGTCTCCACGGCCTCCCGGCCGAGCCGGTCGATCGCGTCGGCGAAGTCGAGGTAGACCCCGAGGCCGCCCGGTCCGACGCCGCGTCCGTCGTCGCACACCTTCTTCGCCGCCCGGGAGGCGATGTCCCGGGGCACGAGGTTGCCGAAGCTGGGGTAGGTCCGCTCCAGGTAGTAGTCGCGGTCCTCGGCGGGGATGTCACCGGGAGCCCGTCGTTCGTCGGGGTCCACCGGCACCCACACCCGGCCGTCGTTGCGCAGTGACTCGCTCATCAGGGTCAGCTTGGACTGGTGGTCGCCGCTGACGGGGATGCACGTCGGGTGGATCTGGGTGTAGCAGGGGTTGGCGAACAGTGCCCCCCGCCGGTGCGCCCGCCAGATCGCGGTGGCGTTGCACCCCTTCGCGTTGGTCGACAGGTGGAACACGTTGCCGTACCCGCCGGTGGCCAGCACGACGGCGTCGGCGGTGTGCGTGCTCACCTCCCCGGTCACCAGGTCGCGGATGACGACTCCCCTGGCCCGGCCGTCCACCACGACGAGGTCGAGCATCTCGGTGCGCGGGTGCATGGTGACGGTGCCGGCCGCGATCTGGCGGGACAGCGCCTGGTAGGCGCCCAGCAGCAGCTGCTGCCCGGTCTGCCCCCGCGCGTAGAAGGTGCGGGAGACCTGCGCCCCGCCGAAGGACCGCGTGTCCAGCAGCCCCCCGTACTCGCGGGCGAAGGGCACCCCCTGGGCGACGCACTGGTCGATGATGGCGGTGCTGATCTCGGCGAGCCGGTACACGTTGGACTCCCTGGCCCGGAAGTCCCCGCCCTTGACGGTGTCGTAGAACAGCCGGTACACGCTGTCCCCGTCGTTGCGGTAGTTCTTGGCCGCGTTGATCCCGCCCTGGGCGGCGATGCTGTGCGCGCGCCGGGGGCTGTCCTGGTAGCAGAAGGACGACACCCGGTAGCCGAGCTCGCCCAGGGTGGCGGCGGCCGAGGCCCCCGCCAGCCCGGTGCCGACCACGATGACCCGCAGCCGCCTGCGGTTGGCCGGGTTCACCAGTCGGGTGCCGAAGCGGGCCCGTTCCCACCGGGTCTCGAGGGGGCCGTCCGGCGCCGCGCGGTCCACCAGCGGTTCGCCTTCGTCGTATCGCACGGGAAACCTCACTCCACCAGGCCGAACAGGACGGCGTACGGGACGGACAGGTAGCCGGCGGTCAACGCGACGGCCACCACCAGGGCGACGGTCCTGGCGAGCGGGCCGTGGCTGGCCCGCACCGTGCCCAGGCTCTGCAACGCGCTCCAGACGCCGTGCCGGACGTGGAGTCCGAGGGCCAGGATCGCGACCGTGTAGATGAGTACGACCCACCACTGCTGGAAACCCGAGGTGACGTTGAGGAACGGTTCCTCCGGCACGCCGTGCGGGTTGAGCCAGCCGACGGTGAGGTCGAGGACGTGGTAGATGACGAAGAGGGCGATGATGACCCCGCCCCACCGCATGGTGCGCGCGGCGTAGCCGCCCTGGACCGGGGGGCGGTGGCGGTAGCCGGACGGTCTGGCCGCCCGCGCCCTCCTCGCGAGCTGGATGGCCGCCGTCATGTGCAGGAGCACGCTGACCAGCAGGACGATCCGGATGGTCCACAGCACTCCGCTCTCGCCGAGGACGGCCGACCCCATCGCGCGCAGCCAGCGGGCGTAGGAGTCGAAGGCCGTCTCCCCGAAGAAGATCTTCAGGTTGCCGACCATGTGCGCCACGACGTAGAAGAAGAGGATGAAGCCGGTGACGGCCATCACCGCCTTCTTGCCCACGCTGGAGGCCCAGAGCCGGCGGAGCGGACCGGATCGGCGCGGGCTCCGGGCGGCGCGGCCAGGCGTCGCTGCCTTACCACTGGTGAGGGTCACGGAGCGACGGTAGGACCAGACACCACGAGTCGTCCAATATATGGAGATTCTGCTGTTAGTAGCCATACGCTATACATCGTGACCCTCCAGCAGCTCGTCTACTTCCTCGCGGTCGCCGAGACCCGCCATTTCACCCGGGCGGCGGACCAGTGCCACGTCGCGCAGCCCTCGTTGAGCAAGCAGATCCGCGCGCTGGAGGGCGAGTTGGGCGCGGCCCTGTTCCGCCGGTCGCGGGGGAACATCACCCTCACCCCGGCCGGGGAGGCGCTGCTCCCGCTCGCCACCCGCATCACCGCCGACGTGGACACGGCCCGCCGGGAGGTGGGCGAACTGGTGGGACTGCGCCGGGGGCGGGTCCAGATCGGCGCGACCCCGAGCCTGTGCCTCACCGTGCTGGCCCCGGTGCTGCGGCGCTTCCACCAGAGCTTCCCCGGGATCAGGCTGGTGGTGGAGGAGGGCGGCTCGCAGGACCTGATCCGGGAGCTGACCCAGGGCCGGCTCGACCTGGCCCTCATCATCACTCCCCCCGGCGGTACCGACCCCGCCCTGTCCACCACGGAGCTGCTGCGGGAGGAGCTGGTGGTCGCCTCGTCGGAGGCCAACCCGCTGCCGAGGCACCCGCTGGACGTCCGGGCGTTGGCCGACCACCCCATGATCATGTTCCGGCCCGGCTACGACCTGCGCACCGTCACGCTCGCCGCGTTCCGCGCGGCCGGCCTCGAACCGCGCATGGTGGTCGAGGGCGGCGAGCTGGACGCGGTCCTCCGCTTCGTCCAGGTCGGGCTCGGCGTCGCGATCGTGCCGAGCATGGTGCTGGCCGACCGCCCCGGGCTGCGCAGGACGCCGCTGGCCGCCCCCGGGCTGTCACGGACGGTGGCGCTGGCGCACCGGGGTGACACGGCGCCGACGCACGCCGCCCGCGCCCTGCGGGACACCCTGTTGGCGGTGCTCGCCGACACCGCCGCCGACGGGCTGCTCGGGCCGGGGGTTCGGGTTCTCGACGGCGCGGTCGACTGACATCCCGGGCCGCGTCGGTGCCGGCCTGGGTCTCAGACGTCCCCGGGGGCCAGCGGGAGCGGCAGGGTGTTCCCGGTGGCGGCCCGCAGGGCGTCCCGCATCGCCTCCCTCGGCGCCACCCGGCCGGTGAACTGCTCGAACTGCCCGAAGGCCTGGTGCAGCAGCATGTCCAGTCCGGTGACCAGCCGCCCACCCGCGCCGGCGACGGCCGTGCCCACGGGGGTGGGCCACGGGGCGTAGACGACGTCGAACAGCCACCGCGCCACGGCGAGGTCCTCGGCGTGGCGGTCGGCGGCCCCGGCCGGCACCGTCGAGACCACCAGGTCCGCCTCGGCGGCCAGCGCGCGCAGGGACACGCGGTCGAAGGTGACGACCTCCACGTCGACCCCGACCCGGCCCGCGCAGGCCACCGTCTCCTCGGCGCGCGCGGCGTCCCGCACCACCAGCGTCACCCCGGACAGCCCGAACTCCGCCATCGCCGCCACCACCGCGTTCGCGGTACCACCCGCGCCGAGGACGAGCCCCGGGCCACCGGCTGGCCGGTATCCGACGGCCCGCAGCGCCCCGGTCACCCCGGCGACGTCGGTGCAGTCCGCCCGCCACCGGCGAGGACCGTCGCCGCCCGGGGTGAGCGGGACGAGGGTGTTGGCGGCCCCGACGGCCCGGGCGGTGTCGGTGACCTCGTCGGCGAACCGGACGGCGGCCTTCTTGCCGGGCATGGTCACCGACAGGCCCGCCCACTCCGGCCCGAGCCCCCGCACCAGGTCCGGCAACCGGGTCTCGTCGCACTCGATCCGCCGGTAGCTCCACCCGTCCAGGCCGAGGGCCGCGTAGCCGGCCTCGTGCAGCACCGGGGACAGCGAGTGCTCGACCGGGGAGCCCAGCACCGCAGTGTGACGCCCGGTCACCACACCCCCGCGTCCTGCGCCCGCCGGACGTCCTCCCGGTGCTCGTCGTAGGTGAGGTTGAAGCACGTCGTCCCGTCGGTCTCGCACTTCACGAAGTACATCCAGTCGCCCTCCTCCGGCTGGGCTGCGGCCTGGAGGGCCTCCACGCTGGGCGCGGAGACGGGGGTGGGCGGCAGGCCCAGGTGCTCGTAGGTGTTGTACGGGTTGGCGGCGTCGGCGCGTTCCTCCGGCAGCGTCCTGATGGCGGACTTGTTGTTCCAGTAGTTGACCGTCGAGTCGTACTCCAGCCGCTGCCTGTCGGCCTGGAGCCGGTTGTAGGTGACGCGGGCGACCTTCGCGAAGTCCTTCTCGATGGCTTCCTTCTCGTTCAGGGAGCCGATGATGAGCACCTCGTAGGGGGTGAAACCGGTCTCGTTGGTCAGCCCGGGCATGCCGATCGCCTGCATGGACTGGGCGGAGCTGCTGATGACGTGGGTCAGGATCTCCTGGGCGTCCCAGCCCGGCCGCACGGTGTACATGCCGCGCAGGATCAGGCCCTCCAGCCGCCGTTCCGGGGCCGGTGCGGCGGACGCCGGGCCGACCGCCCACTCCGGCGCGCCCAGCTCGCCGAGATCGGCGTTGGTGGCCACGTCCCACAGCTCCTCGGTGGAGACGCAGGACTCCGCCCCGTCGGCCTCGTGGCAGCTCGCCTGGGCGAGCAACGAGATGATGCCGGGGTCGACGTCGCCGTTGGGCAGATCCGTGTCGTGCAGCAGCTTGCCGCCACGGATCTCGACCTGGCCGAGGGAGCCGCCGTCGAGCAGCATCGACACGGCCGCCTCGCCCGACATCTCCGAGCGCAGTTCGTAGAAGCCCGGCTGGACGCCCCGGGCCCTGGGGTCCTCCTCGGCGGCGACCGTGAAGGCGCGGACGCTGGCGACCACGCCCTCGTCGAGCATCGCCTGACCGATCTGGCTCAGGTTCGCGCCCTCCGGCACCTCGACGATGACGCTGCCGCTGCCCTCGCCCTCGAAGTCCTCGTAACCGCCGATGCCGGAGAGCTCCCGGACCCCGTAGTAGGCGCCGACGCCGACCACGCCGAGCAGCAGGACCGCCACCGTGAGGGTGACCACGGATTTCTTGTTCCGCCGCTTGCCCGACCCGCCACGGCGGGTGTCCCTCGCGCGGTCCTCCTCGGCATCGTCCTCGAACAAGCCCAGGTCATCGCTCACGAGTTCTCCTCACAGGTATCCGGTTGGGGCCGGAGTGCCGCCGCACGCGCGTCCAGCCAGCCCTGCAGAATCTCCGTGGCAGCGGCCTGGTCGATGACCCGCCGCTGACGCCGCCCTCGGACCCCTAGATCGGACAACATGCGGGTCGCGCTGACGGTGGTGAGCCGCTCATCGGCCAGTTTCACCGGAATCGGTGTCACTCGCTCGGCGATCTTCGCGGCGTAGCGTCGGGCGTAGTCGGCGGAGGCGCCGTCGTCACCGGCCAGGGTCCTGGGCAGTCCGACGACCACCTCGACCACCTCGTGTTCCGCGACGAGCGCCCCCAGCTGGTCGATGTCCCCGTCCGCCGCCTCGTCGCGGGCGAGCGTGCCGAGCGGGGTGGCCAGCACCGGCCCGGGGTCGCTGAGCGCGAGCCCGACCCGGACGGAACCGACGTCGACCCCGAGGCGGCGCCCCGGCCCCGCGTCGGCGTGCCCCGGGCGGTCGGGGTCACCCGGCCGCCACCGCTTCCCCCGCTCCCGGCGACTCACCGATCGGCCACCGCACCGGCGAGACCGGCGCGCAGGGCGACGATCGCGTCCGGGATACCGGCGGGTCGTGCGCCGCCGCCCTGGGCCATGTCCGGCTTGCCGCCGCCACGGCCGCCGATGCGCTCGGCGAAGGACGGGACCAGCTTGCCGGCGGCCACCCCGAGCTCACGGGCACCGCTGGTGGTCGCCACGACGAAGTTGGCCTTGCCGGCGGCGTGGTCCCCGGAGAAGAGGGCGACCACGCCCGGCCCCGCACCCAGGCGGTTCCGCACCTCGGTGGCCAGGTTGCGCAGGTCGCCGCCGGAGGCGCCGCTGACCTCCCTGGCGACCAGGCGGACGCCGTGCACGTCCTCGGCGGCGGCCGCCCACTCCCCGGCCGAGGAGAGCAGGGCGGCCGCGCGCAGCTTCTCCAGCTCCTTCTCGGCGGTCCGCAGCCGCTCGACCAGGTTCTCGACCCTGGCGGGCACGTCCTTGCTCGGGATCCTCAGCATCCCGGCCACGTTCTGGACGAGGGCGCGTTCCCTGGCCATGAAGCGGAAGGCCTCGATCCCGACGTAGGCCTCGATCCGCCGGGTGCCCGAGCCGACGGAGGACTCGCCGAGCAGGGCGACCGGTCCGATCTGGGCGGAGCGCTCCACGTGGGTGCCACCGCACAGCTCGCGGGACCACTCACCGCCGATCTCGATGACGCGCACGGTCTCGTCGTAGGTCTCCCCGAACAGCGCCAGCGCGCCGAGCCGCTGCGCCTCCGGCATCGACGTGTACAGCACGTGCACCGGGAAGTCGCTGCGGACCGCCAGGTTCGAGACCTCCTCGATCTCGCTGCGGGTCTCCGGGGAGAGGCCCCCGGGCCAGGCGAAGTCGAGCCGCAGGTACCCCGGCTTGTTGTAGGAGCCGCTCTGCAAGGCGGACGGGCCGAGCACCTCGCGCAGCGCGGCGTGCACCACGTGCGTGCCGGAGTGGCCCTGCCGCGCCCCGACCCGCCACTCCGGGTCGACCTTGGCCAGCACCTGCTGGCCCTCCACCAGTTCGCCGCGTCGGACGCGGACCTGGTGCACCCACAGCTTGCGCGCGACCTTCTGGACGTCCACGACCTCCAGCTCGAGGCCGTCGGCCACGACCGTCCCGGCGTCGCTCTCCTGCCCCCCGGACTCGGCGTAGAGCGGGGTGCGGTCCAGGACCAGCTCGACGATGTCGCCCTCGACGGCGCGGCCGGTGCGGACGCCCTCGCTGAGCACGCCCAGGACGGTGGCCTCGCTCTCCAGCTCCTCGTACCCGGTGAACTCGGTCGCACCCCGGTCCAGCAGCTCCCGGTACACCGAGCGGTCGCCGTGACCGGTCTTGCGGGCGGCGGCGTCCGCCTTGGCGCGGGCGCGCTGCTCGGCCATCAGCTTGCGGAAGCCGTCCTCGTCGACGGTGAGCCCGGCCTCCGCCGCCATCTCCATCGTGAGGTCGATGGGGAAACCGTAGGTGTCGTGCAGCTGGAAGGCCTTGTCACCGGCGAAGGTCGTGCCACCGGCTGCCCTGGTCTCCCCGGCCGCGATGTCGAAGATCCTCGACCCGCTGGCCAGCGTGGTGAGGAAGGTGTTCTCCTCGGCGCGCATGATCGACTCGATGCGGGCGTAGTCGGTGGTCAGTTCGGGGTAGGCCGGGGACATGGCGTCCCGGACGACGGCGCTGAAGTCGCCGAGCACCGGGTCGGTCACGCCGAGCAGGCGGGCGGAGCGCACGATGCGGCGGAGCAGGCGCCGCAGCACGTACCCCCGGGCCTCGTTGCCGGGGGTGACGCCGTCGGCGATCAGCATGACGCCGGAACGGGCGTGGTCGGCGATCACCCGGAACCGGACGTCGTCGACCGGGTTGGCCCCGTAGCGGCGCCCGGTCAGCGCCTCGGCCCGCTCGATCACCGGGCGGACCAGGTCGGTCTCGTAGACGTTGTCCACGCCCTGGAGCAGCGCGGCCAGCCGCTCGACACCGAGTCCGGTGTCGATGTTCTTGGCGGGCAGGGTGCCCAGGATCGGGTAGCCCTCCTTGCCCGGCCCCTCGCCTCGGATGTCCTGCATGAACACCAGGTTCCAGATCTCGACGAACCGGTCCTCGTCGACCACCGGGCCGCCGTCGGGGCCGTGGGCGGGGCCCCGGTCGTAGTAGATCTCGGAGCTGGGGCCGCAGGGTCCCGGCACGCCCATCGACCAGAAGTTGTCCTGCATCCCCCGCCGCTGGACGCGCTCCTCCGGCAACCCGGCGATCCGCTTCCACAGGCCGGCGGCCTCGTCGTCGTCGTGGTAGACGGTCACCCAGATGCGGTTCGGGTCCAGGCCGTAGCCACCGTCGGCCTCGGAACCCGTGACCAGGTTCCAGGCGTGCTCGATGGCCCCCTCCTTGAAGTAGTCGCCGAAGGAGAAGTTGCCGGCCATCTGGAAGAAGGTGTTGTGCCGGCTGGTCTTGCCGACCTCGTCGATGTCCCCGGTGCGCACGCACTTCTGGATGCTGGTCGCCCTCGGGTAGGGGGCGGTGGCCTCACCGAGGAAGTAGGGCTTGAACGGCACCATGCCGGCGTTGACGAACAGCAGGGTCGGGTCGTCGAGGATCAGCGAGGCGCTGGGGACGACGGTGTGGCCGGCGCGCTCGAAGTGGTCCAGGAAACGCTTGCGGATCTCGTGGGTCTGCACGATCGGGTTCCTCGCGTGGTGCGGCGCCGCGGGCGCCGGTGGTCGGGACGGTCGGGGGCGGCGGAGGAGGACGGGCGGCGGTGGCCGCCCGGTCTCAGCTCTCCGCCCGACGCGCTCGTCCGCGCCCCGACCGGTCCACGGACCGGGCACGGACCGGCCTGGCCGCGTCCGCCGGAGCGAGTTCGCCGGCGACCGGGCGGAACCGCTCGGTGCGCGCCGAGTACTCGAAGTCGACCCGGCGGGCGGTGGGGAGCCCGGTGCGCCGCTCGACGACGTCGGCCAGCTCACGCTCCCGCTCGTTCATGCCGGCGCGGACCTCCGCGCCGAAGGCACCGACCGCGCTCGCCAGCTCGCTGATCGCCTCGCCGAGGTTGGCGGCCACCCCGGCCGGGGTGGCCTGCCGCGCGGCGGCGGTCGCCCGCCTGCTCAGCGCCACGCCGGCGGCGATTCCGACACCGAACCAGAACATCCTGCTCATCGACGCCCTCCCCGGCGGCCGGACCGACGGGACGGGCGGTCCTCCCCGGCCTTCTTCTTCCCGCGCCGACGAACCGCCTTGCTCACGCCGTAGGACAGAGCCGCCACCTTGACCAGCGGCCCACCGAGGGTCGCGGTGAACAGGGAACTCAGCGCGGAGACGTTGCCCGACACGGTACGCGCGTTCGAGGTGATGCCGTCCACTCGCTCCAACTGGGTGTTGACGTGGGTCAACGTGGTGTTGGCCTCGGTGAACAGGGGTTCGGACTGTTCGTGCGCCTTGCGGATGGCGATGGTCGCCTCGTCCAGCGTCCGCCCCAGCTTGACCAGCGGGATGGCCAGCAGCAACACCAGCAGCACGAACGCGCCGGCAGCCACGAGAGCGGCGATCTGGCCTGCCGACACACATGCCTCCTGGGAAATACGAGAAATGTTCGACAACGGGCGCCGAACGCCCGTCGGGTGAGAAGGCGCCACACTCCACCGCGCTCGTCCACGGGGACGGACGGCGAATCTCACGGGATCAGCGGTCAGGGTACCCCGTCCCGCCTCGGCGGCGGCCAGGAGTCCCCCGCCCGACCAAGATCAGCACGAGCGCTGGCTGAACGTGAGCCGCGACTCAGTTCTTGACAATGTTGATGTTGTGGTTAGCCTAACCTAACAACACGTACGGTGGCCGTTCGGTTACCTGAACGCCCTGATCACCCGCCGGAGGTTCCGTGCCCCAGGTCGCCAGAGCGTCCCTGCTGACCGTCCCGGCCCCACCACCGAGCCCGGAACCCTGGACGCGGTCCGATCCCGTGGCGGAGCTCCTCACCCACCTCACCGCCGTCCGCGAGGACGCCATCCCACCCGGCCGACCGCTGCCGGCCGGTGATCCGGCCGAAGTGCTCGACACCGTCGACCGGCTGCTCGGTCCGCCCCAGCTGCCCGGACGCGGCATCGGCGAGGCCGCCGCCCTGCGCCGGCTCGCGATCGCGCTGTCCGGGTTCGGGGTGGACCTCCGCCACCCCAGGACCGCCGCCCATCTCCAGGCACCGAGCCTGCCGATCGCGGCCGCCGCCGACGCCCTGGTGTCCCTGGCCAACCCCTCCGTCGACACCTACGACTCCGGCCCGTCCGGGGTGGCCGTGGAGCGCTGGGTGGTGCGCACCCTCGCCGGGCTCGCCGGCCTCGGCCCCGCCTCCGACGGGGTGCTCACCCCGGGCGGATCCCTGTCCAACCTGCTCGGCCTCCTGCTCGCCAGGGACACCGCCGCGGCCCGTCTGGGGATCAACACCCGGCAGGACGGGCTCGCGGCCCTCCCCGGCCCGGTCGTGTTCTGCTCCGAGCTCGCCCACTTCTCCCTGCACCGCGCCTGCGCGGCACTCGGCCTCGGTGAGGCCGCGGTGCACCCGGTCCCGGTCGACCGCCACCGGCGGATGCGACCCGAGGCGCTCGTGCGCGAACTCCGCGACCTCCCCGGCCGGCGGACCCCGGTCGCCGTCGTCGCCACCGCCGGCACCACGGACTTCGGGAGCGTGGACCCGCTGCCCGAACTCGCCGAGATCGCCGCCGACCACGACCTCTGGCTGCACGTCGACGCCGCCCACGGCTTCGGCACCCTCTTCTCCGAACGGCTCTCCCCCCTGCTGGCGGGCATCACCGGCGCCGACTCCATCACCGGCGACCTGCACAAGCTGGGCTGGCAGCCCGCCCCGGCCAGCGTCCTGCTCGTCGCCGACGGCGCCTCCTTCGCGCCGCTGTCCCGGGAGGTCGCCTACCTCAACCCCTCCGACGACGCCGCCGAGGGGTTCGGCGGCCTGCTGGGCCACACCCTCCAGACCACCCGGCGACCCGACGCGGTGAAGATCGCCACCTCCCTGCTCGCCTACGGCCGGGCCCGACTCGGCGCGATGGTCGACCACTGCCACGACCTCGCCAACCACGCCCGGGGCCTGGTGGTCGCCGAACCCCGTCTCGAACTGCTGGCCGAGCCGACGATCAGCACCCTCCTCTTCCGCTACCTGCCCACTCCCGGCGTCGACGCCGACGCCGTCAACGCCGCGCTGCGCCGCGACCTGCTGCGGGACGCGCGGGCACTGGTCGGGCGGAGCGCCGTCACGCTGCACGGGGCCGTGACCGCACCGCTCACCAGCCTCAAACTCACCCTGATCAACCCGGCCGCCGCCACCGAGGACCTCGACGCGATCCTCGCCGCCGTGCTCGACGCCGGAGAACGGGCCGAGGCCGCCTGGAAGGAGCGCTACGCATGACCGAACAGCCCGCCGGCACGGCCGTCGCCGACGATCACGCCCCCCGGCCATCGGAACCTCCCGGCCCCGACCCGCTGTGCGACCCGGACCCGGGCGTCGCGGCCGCGCACGCCCACCTGGAGGCCCTGCTGCGCTGCTGGGTGCGGGAGAAGGCGATCGCCGTACCGGCCACCGGGGAGTTGACCGTGCCGCTCCGGCGCGGCGGCCTCGTGCTGCGCGCCCCGGTGCTGCGCCGCTCACCCACCGAATGGCACCGCTTCGGGCCGGTCCGCCTCACCGGGACCTCAGGGGAGGACGCCGGCGAGGCCGACCCGGTCGTCGTCGCGGCCCTGCTCGCCGACGAGGCCGCCCGGGGGGAGGCCGGCCGGGACCCGGCCAGGGGCGGCGTCGACCCCGGCGAGGTGGCCGACCTCGTGGCGCGGACGGCCGACTCGGTCATCCGCGTCCGGGGGTTCATCCGCCACCACCGGGAGCGCCCGACCGACGAGCGGGACGGCTTCCTGGCGGCCGAGCAGTCCCTGGTGCTGGGGCACCTGCACCACCCGGCGGCCAAGAGCAGGGACGGACTGGCCGAGGAGGAGGCGGCGCGGTACTCGCCGGAACTGCGGGGCTCGTTCCAGCTCCACTGGTTCGCCGTCGACGCCGACCTCGTCTCCCAGGACGCGGTCACC
Organism: Actinoalloteichus caeruleus; assembly: GCF_049311605.1. Classification (NCBI taxonomy): domain Bacteria; kingdom Bacillati; phylum Actinomycetota; class Actinomycetes; order Pseudonocardiales; family Pseudonocardiaceae; genus Actinoalloteichus; species Actinoalloteichus caeruleus. Next base: position 1,753,993 of record NZ_CP186005.1, on the reverse strand, counting down.
GGCTCGCCCGCGCTCGGCGGCCGCGACACCGCCGCGCTGCTCGCCGAGATCTCCGGCCTGGACACGCCCCCCGGCCGGGTGCTCGTCCCCGCCCACCCGTGGCAGGCCGCCGTCGCGGTGCGCCGGCCACGGCTGGAGGCGATGGTGCGCTCGGGCCGCCTCGTGCCGCTCGGCGCCGCCGGCCGGCCGTGGTGGCCCACGTCGAGCGTGCGGACCCTCTACCAGCCCGGCTCCCCCGTCATGCTGAAACTCTCGCTCGGGCTGCGGCTGACCAACTCACGACGCGAGTCGACCCGCACGGAACTCCGGCGGGGACTGGAGGTCCACCGACTGCTCGACGCCGGCCACGGCGAGGCCACCGAGCGAGCCCACCCGCGCTTCCGGATCATCCGGGACCCGGGCTGGCTGGCCATCGACGACCCAGGCCGACCGGGAGGCCCGGAGGTCACCGGCCTCGACGTCGCCGTGCGCGAGTCCCCGGAGGACATCGCCGAACACCGCTGCCTGGCCGGTCTGGTGGCTCCCCGACCGGGTTGCGGGCCCAGCCTGCTCGGCGGGCTGCTCGCCGGCCGCGGCCCGGCCGCGGCCCGGCGCTGGGTGGTCGACTACACCGACCGGGTGCTCGTGCCCATGCTGCACCTCTACGCCGCGACCGGTATCGGGTTGGAGGCGCACCAGCAGAACACCCTCGTCCGCCTCGACGGCGCCGGGGACGTCGTGGGCGGGGCCTTCCGCGACAACCAGGGTTACTACCTGGCGGCGTCCCGGCTGCCCTCGGTGCTGGCCCGCACCGGGAGCGAGGAGTCCACCCTCGCCGTCGTCGACGACCGCCTCGTCGACGACCGCCTGTCCTACTACCTGCTCCGCAACCAGGCGCTGGCCGTCGTCGGCTGCCTCGGGGAGGAAGGGCTGCTCCCCGAGGAGACGGGCCTGGTCCTGCTCGCCGACCGGCTGCGCGCCGCGCTGCCCGACCTGGCCGCCGCCGGGCCGGACGGCGACCGGCTGGCCCGGCGCTGGCTGGACACCGTCACCCTCCCCTGCAAGGCCAACCTGCTGACCCGGCTCCACGGCATCGACGAGGTCCTCGCCCCACTGGACGCCCAGTCGGTGTACCTGCCGGCCCCCAACCCGCTGACAGGAGCCGCCCCGTGAGCAGTCCTCCCACCAGCCCGGCCCCCTCCGACACCTCCGTCCCGGACCGCACCGAGGTGCCGGCTCCCCCGGTCCCGGAGCTCGCCGGGCGCTGGCGACTGCGGGCGATGGCGTCCCCCGGCTCCGGTGCCCGCGCCGCCGAGGACCTCGACCTCGTCTACCAGTGGATGCGCACGCCGCACGTCGCCGCGTTCTGGGCGCAGGCCTGGACCCGTCACCGCTGGGAACAGGAGATCGACGACCAACTCGCCGGTGCCCACTCGCGGCCGGTCCTGGCCCTCCGGGACGGCGTCCCCCTGGGGTACCTGGAGATCTACCGGGTGTGCCGCAACCGCCTGGCCGCCCATTACCCGTTCCTTCCCCATGACGTCGGGGTCCACCTGGCGATCGGGGACCGCGCCCAGCTCGGCCAGGGCCTCGGCCGCGAGCTGCTCGTCGCGCTCGCCACCGCGGTGCTGGCGGAGGAACCGGCCTGCCGCCGGGTGGTGGCCGAACCGGCCGTCGCGAACGTCGGATCGGTCCGGTGCTTCCTGGCCGCCGGGTTCCGCCACCTCGGTGAGATCACGCTGCCCGACAAACTCGCCGCCCTCATGGTGCGTCCCCGTTCCGAAGGAGACCTCCCCACGTGAGCACGTCCCCACCCCGGTCCACCGCTCCGCTGCCGGCCAGCACCGACCTGCTGGCGGTGGGGTGTGGTCCGTTCAACCTCGGACTCGCCGCCCTCGCGTCCACGGTGCACGACCTCGACCTGGTCGTCTGCGAGGAGCACGACGAACTCAGCTGGCACCCGGGGCTGATGTTCGACGACGCGCTGCTCCAGGTCAGCTTCCTCGCGGACCTGGTGACCCTCGTCGACCCCGGGCACCCGTTGTCCTTCCTCCACTACCTCCGGGACCGGGGCCGGCTGTACCGCTTCTACGTGCGGGAACGCTTCCACCCGACCAGGCTGGAGTACCAGGACTACCTCCGCTGGGCCGCGGACCGGTTACCTGCCGTCCGGTTCGGGCACCGGGTGGAGACCGTGACCTGGGACGTCCGTTCCGGCCGCTTCGCCGTCGACGTCCGGGACACCTCGGGAACCACCACCACGGTGCTGGCCCGGGACCTGGTCCTCGGGATCGGCACCGAACCCTCGATCCCCCCGGCACTCGCCGGACTCCCCGCCGAACGCCTGGTGCACAGCGGGGACTACCTGCGCCGCGCCACCGCCGTCGACCAGGCGGGCAGGGTCACCGTGGTGGGCTCCGGGCAGTCCGGAGCGGAGGTCACGCTCGACCTGCTGCGCAGGGCAACCGAGGCCCCGGCGGTGAGCTGGCTGACCAGGACACCCGTGTTCGCCCCGCTCGACTACAGCAAGCTCGTGCTCGAGATGACCACACCCGACTACGTCCGCTACTTCCACGGCCTGGACGGCGCGGTGCGGGACACCCTCGTCGCCGAGCAGTGGCGGCACTACAAGGGCATCTCGGAATCCACCCTGGAGGAGCTGCACGACGCGCTCTACCGGCGGCAGCTGCGCCCGGGATCCGCCGACGTGGAACTCCGTGCCGGCGTCGCCGTGCTCGGAGCCGAGGAGGACCCGTCCGGGGGTGTCGTCCTGACCTGCCACCACGCCGACACCGGCCGGGAGTTCCGGCACCGGACGGACCTGGTCGTCGCGGCGACGGGCTACCGGCACCGCCCCCCGAGCCTCCTCGACCCGCTGACGCCGGCGATCCGCACCGACCACGCGGACCGGCCGGTGGTGCGGCTCGACCACTCCGTCGAGCTCGCCCCCCACGTCACCGGGCGGGTGTTCGTCTCCAACGCCGACCTGCACAGCCACGGGGTGGCCGCGCCCGACCTGGGCATCGGTGCGGTGCGCAACGCGACCATCCTCAACGCCGTCACCGGCCGGGAGTGCTACCCCCCGCCCCGCGACACCGCGTTCACCCGTTTCGCCCCACCGACGCTCGACGGAGGTGCCTGAGGTGGCACGACGCACGACGGAGGGGACCACCGCCGGCTCGGCCCGGCCCGCCCCGGCCGCCGACCCGGCCGAACCCGGTTCGGGTTCCGCCGGGCGCTCCACCCCGGGCGTCCGGGGAACGCGGACACCGGACCGCGACGCGCCGTCGCCCCCCGGGGGCGCCGAGGGCACGTCGAGCGCCGCCCCGGAGGACGCCACACGGAGGGACGGCCCTCCCGTGCCCCGGGACGACCGGCACCCGTCCCCACCGACCCGCACCGCCCTCCGCGCGGCGGCCTGGTCCAGGGCTTCCCGGGCCCTGCTGGCCAAGCTCATCGGGGAACTGTCCTTCGAGGACCTCCTCCGCCCCGCCCGCCAGGAGGACGGCGACCACCTCCTGGAGCTGCCCACCGCCACCTACCTCTTCTCCGCCGACCGCACCGACTTCGGCGGGTGGTCGGTCTGCCCCGGGAGCATCCGCCGCCGGGCCACCGGCCTGCTCGGTGACCGGCTCACCCAACCGGCCGAGGACGTCCAGCAGTTCCTGCTCGACGTGGCCCCCGTGATCGGGATGCCGCCGGCCACCCTGGCGAACTACCTGTCGGAGCTGACCGCGACGCTCACCGCCGACGTGGAGCTGGCGACGACGGCGCTGCCCGCGAGGACACTCGCCACCCTCGGCCACGCCGAAGTGGAGGGCCACCTCACCGGTCACCCCTGGCTGGTGGCGAACAAGGGCCGGGTCGGATTCGCGGCCTCGGACCTGGCCGCCTACGCACCGGAGGCCAGGACCCCGCTGCGGCTGCCGTGGCTGGCCGTCCAGCGGGGGCTCGCCGAGTTCCGCGGCACCCCCGACCTCTCCGAGGACGGCGTGGTGGCCAGCGAACTCGACCAGGACACCCGCGAACGGTTCGCCTCCGTACTCCGCGACGCCGGCCTCGTCCCCGGCACCCACGTGTGGTTCCCGGTCCACCCCTGGCAGCTCGACCACGTGGTGCGCACCCTGTGGGCTCCGGAGCTGGCCACCGGGCGGATCGTCGAACTGGGCACGGCCCCCGACCGGTACCTGCCCACCCAGTCGATCCGGACCATGTCCAACGTGGACAGGCCGGACCGGCTCCAGGTGAAGCTGCCGCTGCGCATCCTGAACACCGCCGTCTGGCGGGGCATCCCGCCGCACTGCACCGTCGCCGCGCCCGCGGTGACGCGGTGGCTGCGGGGCCTCTGGGCCGCCGACGAGCGGTTCGCCGGCTGGGGGGCCACCCTCCTGGGCGAGGTGGCGTCGGTGACGGTGCGGCACCCACGGCTGAGCGCGGCCGGCGAGGTCCCCTACACCTGGTTGGAGACGCTGGGCTGCGTGTGGCGGGAACCCGTGGACCCGCTGCTCGGCCCCGACCAGGGCTGCTGGCCCCTCGCCGCCGTCCTGCACGTCGACCCGCACGGCGGCGACCTGGTGGGTGCCTACCTGGAGGCCGGTGACCACGACGTGGACGCCTGGGTGGCCGCGTTGCTGCGCGTGCTGCTGCGCCCGCTGCTCCACCTGCTCTACCGCTACGGGATCACCGTGAACCCCCACGGGGAGAACGTGCTGATCACCACCGACGCGCGGGGGCTCCCGACCGGGGCGGTGCTCAAGGACCTCATCGACGACGTGAACGTGTCCCTCGACGCGGTCCCCGAGCGCGGCCCCGAACCCGATTCCCACGACAGGGTGCTCCCCAGGAAGCCGTGGCCCGTGCTGCGCCAGTACCTGGTGGACGCGCTGCTGGTCGGCGTCCTCCGCCCCCTGGCGGTCCTGTTGGAGGAGCGGCACGGCCTGGCGCGCCCCCGGCTGTGGGGGCGGGTGCGCGGCGAGATCGACGCCTACCGGCGGCGGTTCCCGGAACTCGCCGACCGGATCGAGGCCGGGTCCCTGACGGTGCCGGAGTTCCCCCGGTACCCGCTCAACGGCGACCGCCTCGTCCAGACCGGGTACGCCGAACTCCCCTACCGGCACGCCATCCGCCCGAGGGGGGCCGTTCCCAGTCCGCTGCGCGACGTGCCGCCGCTCCCACCCCCCGACGGCTGGTGACTCGTGGGGGCGCGCCCGGGCCGGCCGGTGGGGCCGCTGGGCCCAGCGCTCCCCCGGGCACGCCGACGCCCACCGGGCGGCGACTGTCGACCCGGTGGGCGTCCTCGCGGCGCTCAGGCCGAGGTGGTCACCCGCCGCCTGGCGCGCCAGGCGGCGAAGCCGGCCCGCTCGGCGTCGTCGGCCGACCGGAACCAGATGTCCGCCTTGGTGCGGCGGTAGTAGGGCGAGTCCTCGGTGTGGTAGGTCATGGACCGCTTCTTGGCCTTCACCGGGTAGCCCTCCGGGTGGCCGGTGGCATCGGCCTCCGCGAGCACCGAGTTCGGGTACGGGCCCGTCGAGGGCGTGTCCTCGCGTTCCGGGGTCGCCAGTTCGGTGCCGGCCGGGCCGTCCTCCTCCACGGGCGCGTGCGCCCGGCTCCCGTTGGTCGCGGCCCGGCCGTTCAGGTCGGGGTCGGTCCGGGCGCTGGGCACCGACGTCGCGCCGCTGGCGGCCTCCGGTGCGCCGGCTCCGTCGCCCGCACCGGCCACGGCGACGGCTCCGGCCCGCCGGTCGGATGTGCCCGGGGCACCGTTCGCGGACCCCACGGGCTCCTCCTCGGCCCGGTCGGCCGACGTCTCCTCCTGGTCGGCGACGACGATCACGGAGACGGGTACGTCCCGCAGCGCCTCCGCGTCCCGCTTCTCCCGCTCCGACACGTCCTCCGACCCGTCCTCCGGCTCCTCCAGCCCGTCGGCGGCCGGCCGGTCGGAGCCCGCCACGGGGGCGGCGTCCCGCTCGCCCTCGGAGAGCAGGTGGTCGAGAGGCGCCTGGTCCGTCGCCGAGGTGTTCTCGGCGTCGCCGGCCGCCGCCGCCCCGCTCGCCCGCCTCCGCATCGGGCGGAGCACGAGCAGCGTGACCGCGACCACCCCGAGCGCGAAAGAAACCAGGCACCACAGGAATATCTGGCTGAACAGCCAGCCCATACGCGTTTCCCTCCCTTGAGCACGATCACACCCGATCACCGGAAAGGTCCGCGCGATTCCCGACCGTGCCGATTCCCGGCCGGACCACCGCGGGCTTCTCGGCTGTGGCGTGTCCTCTGGTTTCCACTGGTGGCCACGAACCACCGTTGGCGGCTGTCGTGCGCCGGGCCACCGTCAGCCCGCCCGGTCCGGTGGTCACCGTGTCGCCGCTGACCACCGCGACCTCGGGTTGTCCCGTCCGCTCGGGGACTACCCGCACTGGTCGGGCCGACGCACGGCTTGATCGCCAGCAGGTACTTCATACTTGACTGGCAGCGCCCATGCCAGCGCCAAGACCACAAGGTGTGAGTCCTCCGCCGAATTTCACCAATTCGAGCAAGGAGTTCCGCACTCCCGGTCAGAATTCTCCCCGCCGCATCCCGTACTTCTCACGAACAAGCGACAAGTCCGGTGGCAGCACTCGACATTCTCCGGATCGTGTCACACGCGGTGATCAACAACGGACACGCCCGGGTCGCCGGCCATGCGGACCAGCGACGGCCCGCGACACACCGCGCGGCCGGCCGCACTCGCCGGCCACCTCCGGAGCCCCGCACCCCCGGGGCCGCGCCCGCGACGACACGCACCGGTTCACTGACCGTCCCGGCCGGCTCCGTCCCCGCTCGACTCGTCGCCGCGCACCACCCGTCGCAGCCGGGGGACCCGGTCGGCGAGGGCCCGTTCCGCTCCCCGGGCCGCCGGCTGGTAGTAGTCGCGGCCGACGAGCTGGTCGGGCGGGTACTGCTGGGTCAGCACGCCCTCGGGCACGTCGTGGGGGTACCGGTACCGCTCGGCGTGCCCGAGCCGAGCGGCGCCCGCGTAGTGCCCGTCGCGCAGGTGCGGCGGCACGGCGCCCACCGCCCCCCGGTTCACGTCGGCCACCGCCGCGTCGATCGCCGTGATCACCGCGTTCGACTTCGGGGCGGTCGCCAGGTGGATCGTCGCCTGGGCCAGCGCGAGCCGTGCCTCGGGCATCCCGATGAGCTGCACGGCCTGGGCGGCGGACACGGCGGCGGTGAGGGCCGTCGGATCGGCGAGGCCGATGTCCTCACTGGCGTGCACGACCAGCCGGCGCGCGATGAAGCGCGGGTCCTCCCCTGCGGCGACCATCCTGGCCAGGTAGTGCAGCGCGGCGTCGACGTCCGACCCCCGGATGGACTTGATGAAGGCGCTGGTCACGTCGTAGTGCTGGTCGCCCTGCCGGTCGTAGCGCACGGCGGCCCGGTTCACCGTGTCCTCCACGGTGTCGAGGGTGATCGTGGCCTCCCCGACGGAGTCACTGGCCTCGGCGGCCGCCTCCAGGGCGGTGAGCGCCCTCCTGGCGTCGCCGCCGGCGAGGCGGACCAGGTGGTCCTCGGCGTCGGTGGCGAGCTCCAGCCGTCCCCCCAAGCCCCGTTCCTCGGCCAACGCCCGCCGGACGAGTTCGCGGACCGCCTCGTCCTCGAGCGGCCGCAGCTGGAGGACCAGCGACCGGGAGAGCAGCGGGGCGACCACGGAGAAGAACGGGTTCTCGGTGGTCGCGGCCACGAGCAGGATGATCCGGTCCTCCACCGCACCCAACAGGGCGTCCTGCTGGGTGCGGGAGAAGCGGTGGACCTCGTCGATGAACAGCACCGTCCGCTCGGACCGCCGGCCGAGGCGACGCCGCGCCTCCTCGATGACCGCGCGCACCTCCTTCACCCCGGCGGAGAGCGCGGAGAGCGCGACGAACCGGCGACCGGTGGCGAGCGACACCAGGGAGGCGAGGGTGGTCTTGCCAGTGCCGGGCGGCCCGTACAGCATCACCGAGGCGGGAGCCCCGCCCTCGACCAACCGCCGCAGCGGCGCCCCCGGGTGCAGGAGGTGGTCCTGGCCCACCACCTCGTCCAGCGTGCGGGGTCGCATCCGCACCGGGAGGGGCGCGTTCGCCGCGACCGCCTCGTTGGCGTCCTGCTGGACCTGCGCCTCGAACAGGCCCTCGTCGAAGAGTCCGTCTGCCACGGCGACGACGCTACCCGGCGACCCGGTCGGGTCGGTCCGGCGACCGCCGGGGGGACGCCGTGGTCAGCGGAAGGCCGGGTAGGTGGGCAACTGCTGGGTCTTGAGGCCGAAGTGCGCCCGGATGCCCTCCGCGACCTGCTCGGCGTGCTCCCGCATGGTGGGGCTGAGCCGCTCGTCCCCGGCGAGGCGCTCCCACTGCGTGAGCAGGGTGAGGTACCGCAGGATCGGGTCGCCGTGGTCGTTGGCGGCGGGGACGTCGGCGCTCCGCTCGTTGGCGATGCCCAACAGCTTCCAGGTGGTCAGCCAGGCCCACAGCAGCTGCGCCCTGAGCAGCCACGGCATCAGCACGGCGTCGTCGTCGAGCTCGGGCCACACGGCGCTGACCTCGGACCGCCACGCCGCGAGCATCGCCTGGGACATGCGAGCGGGTATCGCCGAGCCGCACCAGCAGGAGGCGAAGGGCACGCTGAGGTTGACCGCGTCCAGCGCGATGTCGCGCATGCAGCCGCCCTCGAAGTCGAGGAAGCGGACCCCGGAGCTGGTGACGACGCTGTTGTCCGGGCAGATCTCCGAAGGGCTGAACGCGCGGTAGCGGCCGCGCGCGAAGAGGCGGACCTCCTCACCCAACTCCGCCAGCACCGCGTCCGGGGTGTCGACGCCGACCGTCTCGGCCAGCAGGGTCGGCAGCTCGGCCAGCATCCGTTCGGAGTCCTCGACGGCGGCCGGCCGCGCCGGTTCGAGCCCGCCGAGCCGGCGGACCAGGGTGTCGAAGTCCGCTTCCCGCCCGGCCGTGCTGGCGTGGAGGCGACCGAGCCCCCTCGCCCAGGCGAGCAGGGCCGTCTCGGCGGCCCGGGTGTCCGAGCCCTCCAGCCGGTCGGTCAGGGTCGGGGCGCGGCCGAGGTCCTCCAGGATGACCAGCCGCTCGCTGGCGTCCTGACCGACGAGTTCCGGACCCACCCAGGTCTCGGAGGGCAGGGCGGTGAGCAACTGGCAGCTGGCCGCCTCGTGGGCGAAGGGGTCGGCGGCCGCCTCGGGCGCGGGGCCCTGGTAGTGCTTGATCACCAGCGATCGGGGCAGCGAGAACGGGTTCTCGACCACCCTGACCCTGATCACCACAGCGCGGCCGCTGCCGCCCAGGTCCTCCGGGTCGCCCAGCCGCACCGGGGCTCCGAAGCGACGGGACAGCGCGGACTCAGCGGCGGCAACCGTTGGAGTCATCCCAGTGGTTTCTTCGGTTGTGCCGTCGACCGCCGTTGGCCGACCGACCGCAATCTCCAGACTCATCTCTTCCGACCCTACCGCTGTTCGGGTCCTCATTTGGCCACTCTGCGTAGTACATCAAGGTGAATTCGGGGTGTCCGGGCGTGTCGCACCCGGACACCCCGCGTTCCTCATGCCTCCGCGGTCTTCCTGACCGGCTTCGCGTCAACACCGGCCTCCCGGCGCTGCTGGAGGGTGATGGGCGCCGGAGCCTGCGTCAACGGGTCGAAACCGCCTCCCGACTTCGGGAACGCGATGACGTCGCGCAGCGAGTCCGCGCCAGCCAGCAGCATGACGATGCGGTCCCACCCGAAGGCGATGCCGCCGTGCGGCGGGGGGCCGAACTTGAAGGCGTCCAGCAGGAACCCGAACTTCTCCCGCGCGTCCTCGGAACCGATCCCCATGACCTCGAAGACGCGCTCCTGCACGTCGCGCTGGTGGATCCGGATCGAGCCACCGCCGATCTCGTTGCCGTTGCAGACGAGGTCGTAGGCGTAGGCGAGGGCGTGCTCCGGGTCCTGGTCGAACCGGTCGATCCACTCGGGGGTCGGCGAGGTGAAGGCGTGGTGCACCGCCGTCCACCGGCCGGAGCCGACGGCGACGTCGTCGGTCTCGTCGACGGACTCGAACATGGGCGCGTCGGTGACCCAGACGAAGGACCACGCGTCCTCGTCGACCATTCCCGTGCGGCGCGCGATCTCCAGCCTGGCCGCCCCCAGCAGCGCCCGGGCGTCGGAGGGCCGGCCGGCCGCGAAGAAGACGCAGTCGCCGGGAGCGGCGCCGACCGCCTTGGCCAGTCCCTCCCGCTCCCCGTCGGAGAGGTTCTTGGCGACCGGGCCACCCAGGGTGCCGTCCTCGGCGACGAGCACGTAGGCCAGTCCCTTGGCGCCGCGCTGCCTCGCCCAGTCCTGCCAGGCGTCGAGCTGGCGGCGCGGTTGGTCCGCGCCACCCGGCATGACCACGGCGCCCACGTAGGGCGCCTGGAAGACCCGGAAGGTCGTCTCCGAGAAGTACTCGGTCATCTCGGTCAGTTCGAGACCGAACCGCAGGTCCGGCTTGTCCGTCCCGTACCGCGACATGGCCTCGTGGTAGGTGATCCTCGGGATGGGCGTGGTGATCTCGTGGTCCGCCAGCTCGGCCCACAGCGCGGAGACGATGCGCTCGCCGAGCTCGATCACGTCCTCCTGCTCGACGAAGCTCATCTCGATGTCGAGCTGGGTGAACTCCGGCTGCCGGTCGGCCCGGAAGTCCTCGTCCCGGTAGCAGCGCGCGATCTGGTAGTAGCGCTCCACCCCGCCCACCATGAGCAGCTGCTTGAACAGCTGCGGGGACTGCGGCAACGCGTACCAGGAGCCGGGTTGGAGGCGGGCCGGGACGAGGAAGTCCCTGGCGCCCTCGGGAGTGGACCGGGTGAGGGTCGGGGTCTCGACCTCGACGAACCGCCGCTCGTCGAGCACGGAGCGGGCGACGCGGTTGGCCTCGCTGCGCAGCCGCAGCGCGCGGGCGGGACCGGAACGCCGCAGGTCCAGGTACCGGTACCGCAGCCGGACCTCCTCCCCCGCCTCCACGTGCTCGTCGAGCGGGAAGGGCAGCGCGGCCGACTCGGACAACACGTCCAGCTCGGTGACCGTGACCTCGATCTCGCCGGTGGGGATCTCGGGGTTCTCGTTGCCCTCCGGGCGGACGACGACCTCGCCGGTGACCCGCAGGCAGAACTCGGAGCGCAGGCGGTGGGCCCGCTCGGCCATCTCGCCCTCGCGGAAGACCACCTGGGCGACGCCGGAGGCGTCGCGAAGGTCGATGAAGATCACTCCCCCGTGATCGCGACGGCGCGCCACCCACCCGGTGAGGGTGATGGTCTGGCCTACATGCTCGGCGCGCAGGGCGCCGGCCTCATGCGTGCGCAACACGAGTTCGGGTCTCCTTGTCCTGAGATGTGCGTAGGCTGGGTCGCCAGCCAGGTACGCCAGGGTGACCTCAAGAGGCTAGCCAATCCCCGACCACCGCCGTCGAGCAGGTTTCCCGGCCCACGGCCCGGCGACCGCGAATCGCCCGGCCCCCGCGCCGGCGACGGACCGCGGACCCCCGGCCCCGCCTGATCCGGCCGAAGCGTTCCGCCCCCCGAGTGAGGGGCCGATCGCCCGATCGCGCCGCGGCGGCGTCGTCCGTTACGACTAGTTGCAACACCGTCACAGCTTGCTCCGATGAACAGGCGTTACCGACCCCTTGGAGGAGTCCGACGTGACCGATGACAACAGGTCGAAGATCTGGATCCGCAGACACGGCTGGTGGCAACCGCCGCAGCCCTTCACCGAGGACAGCGGCTGGCACCTGTGGCCGGCGGGGCAGGTGCTGAGCCGGTCGCCGCTGTCGGTGATGACCCCCGGCTTCGAGTACTACGTGTGCGACGGCGGCCCCTCCCGGCGCCGGGCCTTACGCCGGCTGGTCCGGGTCGGCAGCGTCTCCCCGCGTTTCGTCGTCACCTCGCTCGACGACGGGTTCGACCAGTTGGGCGCCTTCTTCCGCGACCAGGACCGCACTCTCAGCGTCGACGGCTGGTACAAGGACCAGTACACGCGGGACAAGTTCCGCTCACCGAGGAACTTCCACCTGTTGGCCTGGACCTTCGAGGTGGCCGAGACCGTCGCCGTTCCGCTCCCCTCGACGCTGCGGTTCGCCCCGAGCGGGTGGCTGAACCTGGAGCGCGACGCGCTGTCGCCCGCCGAGGTGGGGTGACCGGGAGGGGCGAGCGCCCGGGACGCGAGCACGGTTCCCGGCCGGCTTCTGGGTCGTGCGGGCGTCCTCCTGGCACGATCTCGCACCCATGCGCCAGGCGACGGCGGCACGCGGTCCCGGGCGGGAGGGGTTCACCCAGATCCGGCGCGCACCAGGTGGGTCATCACCGGCGCGTGCTCGCCCGGCAGGTCGAGGGTGGCGCTGACCTCACCCGCCGCCGCGTCGATCACGGAGATGCTGCTCTCCCGCGCGTTGAGCGCGAAGACCCGTCGCCCGTCCCCCGAGACGGCCAACGCGGTGGGTCCCGCTCCGACCGGGACGGCGGAGGCCGCGCCGGTCTCCCGGTCGATGGCGGAGACGGCGTCCTCGTCGACGCGCACCGCGTAGACCGGGTCGTCGGGTCCCGCCGAGACCGCGGCGTCGCCGTGCGCGACCTCGGTCCGCGCCTCCCAGAGCACCTCGAAGGTGCCCGCGTCGAGGTCGCGGAGGAGCCGCTGGTCACCCTGGTCGACGAGGAGGAGCCGCCCACCGGTCGGGCGGAGCAGCGCCGCCGGCGAGGGCAGCCGGGCGGTGCCCACCGACAGCTCCGCCGCGTCGACGACCAGGACCTCGGGCGCGGCGGCGGCGGGCAACAGGGTCCGCCCGTCGTCCGTGCTGACCGGCCGCAGGGTGCGGACGCCGAGGTCGACCGTGCCGTGGAGCTCGCCCGTCGCCGCGTCGAGCACGGTCAGGGTGTCCCCGGCGACGGCCTTGACGACCAGCATTGACCCGTCGGAGGTGACGTCGAGGTAGAAGGCATCGCGGTCGCGGGCGGGGAAGGTGGCCACCACCCCACCGTCGGCGGTGTCGATCACGGTCACGACGGCCTGGGCGCCGGCGCGCGTCAGGGCGTAGACCCGGCCACCGTCCGGCGAGGCCGCCAGGTCGCTGGGCGGGGCGTCGACCGGGACCGTGCGCACGACGTCCCCGGCGGCCGGGTCGACCACCAGCACGGCGTCGGGGTTCGCCGAGCCCACGTAGAGGCGGTCGCCCCCGTTCCGCTGCTCGGGAAGGGCTGTGCCGTTCGTCCCGGCGGGAGTGGCGGCGGCCGGACGCCCGCCGGGGGCCGTCGGCGCGGCGAGCGCGAGGAGCAGCGCGAGCGCGCCGACCGCGACCCGCCGCGCGGTGCGGAGGGGCCGCCTTCCCGGTGCGGGCGCGCCGCGACGGGTACGGGGCCGGGCGGTGTCGGCAACGGGGCTGGAGTCCGGGCGCGGGCGACGACTCGGAGCGGCGGAGCTGCGCATGGGGGTGTCCCTCCGGCTGGGTCACGGACGCGCGGGAAGTGAAGCAAGTTCGGACCGGTTCCGGCGAGCCGCCGCTCCGGTGGGATGCCGAACCTGTCCGGGGAACACTCCGGGCGGGTGACGGGCGAACGGACACGCCCGCGCCCGAGCCGGCGCTCCCGCCGGCGGAGCCCGGAGCTGGGTCGGCCGCCGCCTCCTCGTCCCCGTCGGCGGCCGGCACGGCGCCCGGGTCCGGGCGCCCCGGAACGCGGTGGGTCAGAGGAGCGTGAGCTGGGTGGCGTGCTCCCGGCTCGGACGGCTGGGCGGGGCCGCCGACGACGTCGCTCCCGAGCCCCGGTGCTCCCCGGGCCGTTCGCGGAGCAGGCCGTGGGCACGGGCGGCCAGCCGGACCCGTTCGGCGACGACGCGCTGGTAGGCCTTCGGCGCGTACGCCCCGTCCCGGTACAGCCGTTCGTACCGCTCGACCAGTCCAGGGTGCTCCCGGGCCAGCCACGCCAGGTACCACTCCCGCGCCCCGGGGCGGAGGTGGAGCACCACCGGCGTCACGCTCGTCGCGCCAGCGGCGGCGATCGCGGCCACGGCGCTGTCGATCCGCTCCGCCGAATCCCCCAGGCCGGGGAGGATCGGGGCCATCAGCACACCGCACCCCACCCCGGCGTCGGTCAGCCGCCGCACGGCGTCCAGCCGCGCTCGGGGGGAGGGGGTGCCCGGCTCCACCGAACGCCACAGCCGCTCGTCGAGGTGACCCACCGACATCGACACCGAGACGGAGGTGCGGCGGGCGGCGCGCTCGAGGAGGTCCAGGTCCCGCAGGAGCAGCGTGCCCTTGGTGAGGACGGAGAAGGGGTTGGCCGCGTCGGCCAAGGCTCCCAGGATGTCGCGCATCAACCGGTAGCGGCCCTCCGCCCGCTGGTAGGGGTCCGTGTTGGTGCCCATCGCCACGTGCTCCCCCGTCCAGCCCGGTCTGGCCAGTTCCCTGCGGAGCACCTCGCCGGCGTTGACCTTGACGATGACCCGGGTGTCGAAGTCGTGGCCGGCGTCCAGGTCGAGGTAGGTGTGGGTCCGCCGGGCGAAGCAGTAGACGCAGGCGTGGGTGCACCCCCGGTAGGGGTTGACCGTCCAGCCGAAGGGCATCGACCCGCCCGGTACCCGGTTGAGGACGCTCCTGGCCATCACCTCGTAGAAGGTGATGCCGGCGAACTCCGGCGTCGTGGTCTCGCGGAGGAACCCGTGGAGCCGTAGCGGCTGTTCCATGCCGGGGAGCACCGCCTCGCTCCGGGCCGCTCCGTCCGCCCGCTGTCCGTCCCATCGCACGGCGAGCATTCGAACACACATTCGAGCGACGGACAACGAGCACCCGGTTGCGACGCATGTAAGATCTCACTTACAGGTGACACTCCACCAGTTCACCAGTCAGTCAAGCGAGGGCACCGGACCCGGGCGGTCGCGCACCGCCGGCCGAGGGGACTCGTCCTCCTCGTGCGCCCCTCACCGACCACCGGGAGCACCGACATGACCGATTCGCGTCTCCACTCGCCGGGAACGCTGAAGGACCACCGTGCCCGCCCGGCCGTCGGCGGGACGACACCCGACCCGGCCGAACCACCGCCGTTACCCGAGGACCGGGGCCGCACCGCCGGGCGACGGCGGGAACCGCCGATGAGCGCTCCGACACGGGCACGTCCCCGGCCCCACCTGCCCATCCGGGACGTCAGGGCGGACGCGGGAGCCACCGCCCCGGGAGCCGCGCCACCCGCCGCGGGCATCACCGCCCTCCGACCATCGACGGCCAGGCCGGGCCGGGACCGCCTGGTGGACCTGGTGCGCGCCTGGGGAACGATCTGCGTGATCGTGATGCACTGGGTCATCCCGGAGGTGGCCTGGAACGGGCATCAGCTGGAGATCGGCAACGCCCTCGTCCACGGGTGGGGCTGGCTGGCCACCTGGGCGTTCCAGGTCATCCCGCTGATGTTCTTCGCCTCCGGCTGCGCCACCCACCTCCAGCTCAGCCGCCGCCCGCGCCCGACCCTGTCCTTCGTCCGGGCTCGGATCCGACGTCTGCTCCCGCCCGTCGCGGTGTTCGCCGCGTTCTGGATCGCCGCCGCCGTCGTGTTGCCCCTCATCGGGGTCCCGACGTCGGCCGCGCACTCGGCGGCGACGCTCGCACCGCAGCTCCTGTGGTACCTGGGCGTCTACCTGATCCTGCTGCTGCTGTCGCCGCTGCTGTTCCGCGCCTTCGCGCGGTTCGGCCACCGGCTGACCCTCGCGGTGGCCGCCGGCGCGGCGCTGGTCGACCTCGCGCGCTTCACCCTGGACCTGCCGGTGCTCGGCCTGACCAACATCGTGTTGGTCTGGGCGGTCCCGTACCTGCTCGGCTACGCCTACGCGGCCGGTCTGCTGACCACGATCCCCCGCGGCACGCTCCTGGTCGGCGCCCTCGGGAGCCTGGCCCTGCTCGCGCTGCTGGTGGCGGTTGGGCCCTACCCGGCCAGCATGGTCGGTATGCCGGGCGCCCCGCTGTCGAACATGAACCCGCCGACGGTCTGCCTGCTCGCCCTGACCGGGCTGCACCTGTCGCTCGCGCTGCTGTGGCGGCGACGCCTGGAACGGCTGGCCGCCCGCCCCACGGTGGCCGCCCTGGTCGGCTGGATCGGGCGGCACAGCATGACGCTGTACCTGTGGCACCTCACCGCGATGTTCTTCGTCATCGGCGCTGCGCTGTTCGCGCTGGACCTGCACCTGCCCGACAGCTGGAGCACCCAGTGGTGGCTGACCCGTGCGCTCTGGTTCGGCGCGGCCGGCCTGGTCCTCGCCGTGCTGGTGCTGGCCTTTCGGCGCGCTGAGCTGCGCCGGCCCCCTCGGCCGGGGACCCGCCCCTCCCCCGTTCCCCTCTCCCCTGTTCTCCCCGCCCCGGTGGACCTCATCGGCCCCGAGCTGCCGTCGGCGGGAGGCGGCGCCGGGCTGCGAGCCCGGACCAACGCCGCACCCGCCGTCCAGCCGGTCCACAGCGCCCGCTGGGACCAGCGCCGGTGACGGCGGGCACGCTGCCCGGTCCGGACCTAGGATGAGCCGGCGGCGCTGATCGGTCCCGCGTCGCGGCCGACGCACCCCGGCGGTCCTCGGACCGCCCACGCGTGCCCAGGGGACGCGCCGCCACCGGCCCGACCAGCACGGAGGGGAGGACCCGGCGCTCCCGCCGCGCGAAGCGGCGGCCGTCGGCGAGTCTGGATGAACGGCAACGGCGACCAGGACTGGTTCCGCTCGGCGGGAACCCCCGCCCCCGGCCGGGAGCACCCCCCGGAGAGCGCCACCGAACGCACCGACGAGCTACCACCTGTCGCCGGTGCCCCCCACCGGGACGGCCGGCCCAGGAGCAGTCGTCGACCAGCGGGTGCGGGCCAAGGGCGAGGCGACCTCCCCGGCACGTCGGTGCCCGGCGAGACCGGTGAGACCGGGGGGCCGCCGTCCGCCCCACCGCCCGACCCGAGGCCGGGGTCCCGGTCCTCCACCGGCGCGAGGCGTGCCGAGGCGCCGACCTCAGCGCCGGGCGGCACCCGACGGGCCCGGCCCCGGCCGGACGACGGCTCCGAACCGGGTACGGCGCCACGACGTGAGCGGCGGGGCGCCGGGGTCGAGCGGGACCGCGCCGGCCGAGCCCGCCCAGGAGGACGGCCGGCGACCCCCGGCGGAGGGGCTGGCCGCGTCCGAGGGAGGCGGCCGGCGGAGGGGAACCCGGCCCCCGGTGGCGGCGGGGGCGGATCCGGCCCACCGCCGCAGGGCCCGCCCCCAGCCGGGCACGGGCACGGACACGGGCACGGGCACGGGCCGAGCACCCCTGCCTCGCGCCGGGTCCGGCTGCTGCTGGCCTGGCTCCTCACCCCGTGCCTGCTGGCCGCCCTGGGCGGCATGGTGTGGCTCTACCCCTCCGGGTACGAGTCGCCCAACCCCTCCGAACTGGGCTTCGGCGCCGAACCGGTGAACGGCGACATCACCGCCACGGCGGCGTCCTCGTGCCAGACGAGCCTGGCCGAACCCGGCGCGAACCCCCCACCTCCCGCGCCGCCGCCAGGAGGTGGCGACCAGGACTGCGTGCGGCTGGACGTGACCCTCACCAGCGGTGAGGGAGCGGGGCGGGTCATCACGCAGGTCCTGCCCGTCGAACCCGGCACCCCGCGCTTCGCGGTCGGGGACCAGGTGGTGCTCTCCTACGCGGGCAGCGAGCCGGACAACCCGATGTCCTACCAGGTCGTGGACTACCAGCGCGGGCCGGCGTTGGCCTGGCTCGCGGCGCTGTTCGCGCTGTCCGTCGTGCTGCTCGCCAGGTGGAAGGGACTGACCTCCCTCCTCGGACTGGCGCTCAGCTTCCTCGTGCTCGTCTTCTTCGTGCTCCCCGCGATCCTCGCCGGGCAGGACGCCGTCCTGGTCGGTGTCGTCGGCTCCGGCGTGATCATGTTCATCGTCCTGTACCTCGCGCACGGCTTCTC
Source organism: Actinoalloteichus caeruleus (assembly GCF_049311605.1). NCBI lineage: Bacteria > Bacillati > Actinomycetota > Actinomycetes > Pseudonocardiales > Pseudonocardiaceae > Actinoalloteichus > Actinoalloteichus caeruleus. Next base: position 1,736,078 of record NZ_CP186005.1, on the reverse strand, counting down.
CGCCCGGACCTCGACGGCGGTGCTGGGCACGTTGCTCAGCCTCGGCCTGATCGCCCTGCTCGGGGTGTTCTTCGCCTCGACGACCCGGCTCACCGGTCTGGACGACGAGACCACCAACCTCATCACCATCGTCGGCGGCAGCATCGACCCGCGCGGTCTCCTCCTCGCCGGTGCCCTCATCGGCGCGCTCGGCGTGCTCGACGACGTCACCGTCACCCAGACCAGCGCGGTCTGGGAGCTCCGCGCCGCGAACCCCGCCCTGGGGTGGCGGCAGCTGTACGCGGCCGGGCTGCGCATCGGTCGGGACCACATCTCGGCGGCGGTGAACACGCTCGCCCTGGCCTACGCGGGTGCCGCGCTGCCGATGCTCCTCGCCTACTCGCTCTCCGGGATCGACTTCGGCACGCTCGTCGGCGCCCAGGTGGTGGCGCAGGAGATCGTCCGAACCCTCGTGGGCAGCATCGGCCTGGTCGCCGCGGTCCCGATCACCACGGCGATCGCGGCCGTCGTCGCCTCCCGGGAGGACCCGCCGAACCCCGGCGACCGCACCCCCCGGTCCGACCCCGGCCCCGAGGACGGCGGCGGCACCGAGCAGGAGGACCGGAACGGGGACGGTCCCGCCGGCGGCACGTCGGACAGCCGGGAGCGGACGGGGGAACGGGCGCCTTCCGAGGCCGGCGGTCGGCGCCGGCGCGCGGAACCGGACCACCGCCCCCCGTCCTCCTTCCCGGCGGAGCGACCGCCGCGGCGGGACCGCCGGGATCAGTCCAGGGCGGCGACGAAGCGGGCGACCGCGTCGGAGCCGATCCGCCGGGGCACCCGACCAGCCGGCACCAACGACGCCAGCTGGTAGAGGGGCCGGTCGGCGGCGGCCTCCCCACGCGCGTCGGCCCGGAGCTGGGCGATCAACAGCTGGGACAGGACCAGCGCCCGGGTGTCCCCCGTGGCCGCGAGGGCGTCCGCGAGACGCCGCAGCTCGTACACGCCCAGTTCCCGGCCGCCGGAACCCGCGTAGAGGGCCACGGCCACGTTGACCAGCCGCCGCCGTGGTCCGCCCTGGACCAGGACGCCGATGGTCCGCACACCCCGCTGGTCGGCGACCAGCACCGTGATGTCGGTCAGCTCGGCCAGGTCGACGGTCCGCGTGCCCAGGGCGCGCACGGAAAGCTCCGAGCCCGAGAGCCAACACCGGCGGCGCGACTCCGCCCAGGCGAGGAGCAACAGCGGCACGGCGACGACCGCCGCCGCCACCAGACCGGCGGTGCGCCCCCCGACCAGGCCGAACAGGCCGCCCAGGGCGGCCCCGACGAGCACAGCGCCGATCCCGACCGACTTCGCCCGTTTGCGGAGGAACTCCGGCGGGAGCAGGTCGAGCGGGATGCGGTCGGTCTCGGCTGCCCGCTCACTCACCCGGCCAACGCCTCCTTCACGGTGGTGAGCAGCTCGGCACGCCCGACGGCGCGCTGGGACCCGTCCCGGAGGTCCTTGAGCTGCACCTCGTCCTGCTCCAGGTCCCGGTCCCCCGCGACGACGGCCAACCGGGCCCCCGAACGCCCGGCGGCCTTCATGGCCCCCTTGAGCCCCTTGCCCCCGTAGGCGAGGTCGACCCGGACCCCGGCGCCGCGCAGCGCCGCCGCGATCCGCACCAGCTGCCGCTTCGCCGCCTGCCCCAGGGGGACGCAGTAGACCTCGCAGCGGGCCTCGTCCCCAACGGCCAGCCCCTCGGCGCGCGCCGCGAGCAGGGTCCGGTCGACCCCCAACCCGAAACCGATGCCGGACAGCTCCTGACCACCCAACTGGGCCATCAGGCCGTCGTAGCGGCCACCGCCGCCGATACCGGACTGCGCGCCCAGTCCGTCGTGGACGAACTCGAAGGCGGTCTTGGTGTAGTAGTCGAGGCCCCGGACCAGGCGCGGGTTCTCGGTGAACTTCACCCCCAGCCCGGTCAGGTGTTCCTTGACCTCCTCGTAGTGCTCACGGCACTCCGGCGAGAGGTGGTCCACCATCAGGGGGGCGTCGGCCAGCAGCTCCCGCACCTCCGGTCGCTTGTCGTCGAGCACCCGCAGGGGGTTGATCTCGGCGCGCCGGCGGGTCTCCTCGTCCAACGGAAGGGCCCGCAGGAACTCCTGGAGCCGCTCCCGGTACTCGGGGCGGCAGGTCGAGTCACCCAGGCTGGTCAGTTCCAGCCGGTACCCCGTCAGGCCGAGCGCCCGGTAGCCCGCGTCGGCGACCGCGATGACCTCCGCGTCCAGCGCGGGGTCGTCCACGCCGATCGCCTCGACGCCGACCTGGAGCAGCTGCCGGTACCGGCCGGCCTGCGGGCGCTCGTAACGGAAGAACTGCCCCGTGTAGTACAGCTTCACGGGCAGCTGTCCCCGGTCCAGGCCGTGCTCGATGACGGCGCGCATCACCCCGGCCGTGCCCTCGGGGCGCAGGGTCACCGACCGGCCGCCCCGGTCGGTGAAGGTGTACATCTCCTTGCTGACCACGTCGGTCGACTCGCCGACGCCCCGCGCGAAGAGGGCGGTGTCCTCGAAGACGGGCAGCTCGACGTAGCCGTAGCCGGCGCGTCGCGCGGCTTCGGCGAGGGTGTCGCGGACGGTCAGCAGCGCGGCGGACTCCGGCGGCAGGTAGTCCGGGATGCCTCGGGGTGCGGTGAAGGCGGTCATGGTGTGCGGATCACAGTCCTCTGCGCAGGAAGGGGTTGACGGCACGCTCGCGGCCGATGGTCGTGGTCGGTCCGTGGCCGGGCAGCACGGTCGTCTCGTCTGGCAGCGTCAACACCCTGGTCCGCAGGGTCGTCAGCATCCGCTCGTGGTCGCCGCCGGGGAGGTCCGTCCGCCCGATCGAACCGGCGAAGAGGGTGTCCCCCGACAACATCAGACGGTCCGGACCGTCGCCTCCCGGCGGGCCGGTGTGGAAGCACACCGACCCGCCGGTATGGCCTGGCGTGTGGTCCACCCCGATCGACAGGCCACCGAACTCGAGGGTGGCGCCGTCCGCGAGGTCCCGGACCTCCGCCGGCTCGCTCATCTCCAGTCGCCCACCCAGCAGCGCGGCGACGTCCGGTCCGAGTCCCCGCAGCGGGTCGGCCAGCATCGGCCGGTCGTCGGGGTGGACCCACACCGGAACCCCGTACTCCTCGCAGATCGAGGCGGCGGAGTAGGAGTGGTCGAAGTGCCCGTGGGTGAGCAGCACCGCCAGCGGGGTCAGCCGGTGGGTGCGGAGCCGTTCGGCCAGCGGCTCCCCGACCTCCTGGCCGGGGTCGACGATGACGCAGCCCTCGCCCTCCGCCGGTGCCAGCAGGTAGCAGTTGGCCTGGAGCGGACCGGCCGGGAAGCCGACGACGAGCACGCGAGAACCTCCAGCGGGGTGGTGTCCGTGGTCGCGTCGCGTAACGGTCCGGCACACCGTGTGAGCGCCGGGCAGCGCGGAGCGACCCGCCACAGCCTAGCCAACCGGTGTGGCCACCTCGGTTGGCATCTCGTCCCGGCTCCCGCTCCGGCCTCGACCCGACGACCCGGGTGGGTGCCGACGCGCCGGGGACGCGCGTGCGGTGTCACCGGCGGAGGCGTGCGGTGTCACCGGCGGAGGCACGGCACGAACCCGGTCCGGGTGGTGGCCCGCCACGACGTCGAGGAGGGGGCATGGCGGCGGCCCACCGGAGCCGGGCGCCACGGTCGCGACCGGCTCGGGGCCATCGGCGGTCGGCGCAACGGTGCGGTCCCTCCCGGCCCGTCCCCCGACCTCCCGCCCCCGCCGGCCGGAGGTCGTCCGCCCCCGGCCCGGCGCGCTCCCCACCGCCCTGCCCGCGCCGCCACGGGTCGGAGTCGACTGCCCCGTCCGCACCAGGCACGAACCTCTCACTACGCTCGTACGGCTTCTCGACATAGACTCACCGGCTGCCACCGCCGTGTCGATCCCTGGGAGGGAGCGAGGTGCCGAGCAACGAGCAACGCCGCCAGGCAGCCAAACGCAAGCTGGAGCGCCAGCTGGAACGCCGGGCACAACGGGCCAAGCGCCGCCGCACGATCGGCGTCAGCGCCACCGTGCTGGGGACCGTGCTGGTCGTCGGTCTGGTCTACTTCCTGGCCACGATGGGCGGCGGTGACGACGAGCAGACCGCCTCGGACGCCACCGACCCCGCCACCAGCGGCGAACCCGAGATGCCCGAGGCGGTGACCACGGAGGGCCCCTGCGCCTACATCGAGGCCGAGCAGCCGCCCGTCGACGGCCTGCCCGAGGTCGGGATGCCGGAGGACCCGGACCCGACGCCCTCGGAGGGCACGGTCTCGGTGACCCTCGGCACGAACGAGGGCGAGATCCCGCTGACCCTCGACCGTGAGCAGGCGCCGTGCACGGTGCAGAGCTTCCTGCACCTCGCGGAGAGCGGCTACTTCGACGCCTCCCCCTGCCACCGGCTGGTGGACAGCACCGACGCCCTCGAGGTCCTCCAGTGCGGCGACCCGAGCGGCACCGGCATGGGCGGCCCCGGGTACAACGTCCCGGACGAGATCGACCCGGAGCAGACCTACCCGCGCGGCACGCTGGCGATGGCCAACTCCGGCGCCCCGAACAGCGGCGGCAGCCAGTTCTTCATGGTCTACGGCGACTCCAACGCCCTGGGCCCGCAGTACACGGTGTTCGGCTCCATCGACGAGGGCGGGCTCGAGGTCGTCGACGAGATCGCGGCCGCCGGTCACGACGGCTCCATGGAGGCGCAGGCGGGCGGTGGCGCACCCAACACCGAGGTGACCATCGAGACCGTCACCATCGCGAGCTGAGCCACCCGGACGAACCGACGTCCCCCGAGGCCCGGCCGCCGCACGGCGGCCGGGCCTCGTCGTGCCCGGGGGTCGCTCGCGCGGTGGTGCCGGCCGACGCGCCGGACGAGCCCGCCCTACCCACCAGACGGGGGACGGAGCGACAGCCCGCCGGTCGTACCGGAAGGGGAGGGCCACCACCAGCGCCCCGCCTCCAGCGCGGGTCACGGCCGGGGCCGGGCGACAGGCCCGCCGGCATCCGCCGCGCGAGCCGGGCCGCGTTGGGGTGCCGCGCTCCACCGGCGGCGGGGTGCCCAGCACCGGGGAAGCGCGCGGGGCTCCCGCTCAGCCCACCGAGGTCACCCGGTAGACGTCGTAGACACCCTCGATGTTGCGCACCGCCTTGAGCACGTGACCGAGGTGCTTCGGGTCGCCCATCTCGAAGGAGAAGCGGCTGACCGCCACCCGGTCGCGGGAGGTGGTGACGGACGCGGAGAGGATGTTCACCCGCTCGTCGGCCAGGATCTTGGTGACGTCGGAGAGCAGCCGGTGCCGGTCCAGGGCCTCCACCTGGATGGCGACGAGGAAGACCGAGGACGCCGAGGGCGCCCACTCCACGTCGACGAGCCGTTCGGGGGCCGCGCGCAGGTCGTCGGCGTTGGTGCAGTCGGTGCGGTGCACGCTGACCCCGCCGCCCCTGGTGACGAACCCGAGGATCTCGTCGCCCGGGACAGGGGTGCAGCACCGGGCCAGCTTCACCCAGATGTCGCGCATCCCCTTGACCGTCACGCCGGCGTCCCCGGTGACCCGCCGCCGGTGCGGCACGGTGGAGGGCGTGGACCGCTCGGCCAGCTCCTCCTCGGCGTGCTCCTCGCCGCCCACCAGGGCCATCAACCGTTGCACGACGTGCTTGGCGGAGGACTGGTTCTCCCCGACGGCCGCGTACAGCGTGCTGATGTCGGTGTAGTGCAGCTCCCGCGCGACGCCGCCGATCGTGTCGGCCGAGACCAGCCGTTGGAGCGGCAGGCCCACCCGGCGGAGTTCCTTGGCGATCGCCTCCTTGCCGGTCTCGATCGCCTCCTCCCGGCGTTCCTTGGCGAACCACTGCTTGATCTTCGCCTTGGCCCGGGGCGAGGAGACGAACGACAACCAGTCGCGGCTGGGTCCCGCGCCTTCCGCCTTCGAGGTGAAGATCTCGACGACCTCACCGTTCTCCAGGGTCCGCTCGAGCGCGACCAGCCGCCCGTTCACCCGGGCACCGATGCAGCGGTGCCCCACCTCGGTGTGCACGGCGTAGGCGAAGTCGACCGGGGTCGAGCCGGTCGGCAGGGTGACGACGTCCCCCTTGGGGGTGAAGACGAAGATCTCGCGGGCCGCCAGGTCGTACCGCAGGGACTCCAGGAAGTCGCCGGGGTCGGCCGCCTCCCGCTGCCAGTCCAGGAGCTGCCGCATCCAGGCCATCTCGTCGACCTCGACGGCCTTGCCCCGATGGGTGCCCTTGGTCTCCTTGTACCGCCAGTGCGCGGCGATGCCGTACTCGGCCGTCCGGTGCATCTCGTGGGTCCGGATCTGCACCTCCAGCGGTTTCCCGTCCGGACCGATGACCGTGGTGTGCAGCGACTGGTAGACGCCGAAGCGCGGTTGGGCGACGTAGTCCTTGAAGCGCCCGGGCATCGGCTGCCACAGCGCGTGCACCACGCCCATCGCCGCGTAGCAGTCGCGGACCTCGTCGACCAGGATGCGCACCCCGACCAGGTCGTGGATGTCGTCGAAGTCCCGTCCCCGGACGATCATCTTCTGGTTGATCGAGTAGTAGTGCTTGGGGCGGCCCTCGACCTTGGCGCCGATGCGGGCCAGGTCGAGGTTGGCCGACACCTGCTGGATGACCTCCCGCAGGTAGGTGTCCCGGGACGGGGCGCGGTTGGCGACCAGGCGGACGATCTCGTCGTACTTCTTGGGCTGGAGGATCGCGAAGGCGAGGTCCTCCAGCTCCCACTTCACGGTCGCCATGCCGAGCCGGTGGGCCAGCGGGGCCAGGACCTCCAGGGTCTCCTTGGCCTTCCTGGCCTGCTTCTCCGGCGGCAGGAAGCGCATCGTCCGCATGTTGTGCAACCGGTCGGCCAGCTTGATGACCAGCACCCTCGGGTCGCGGGCCATCGCGATGACCATCTTGCGGATCGTCTCGGCCTCGGCGGCCGCTCCCAGCTTGACCTTGTCGAGCTTGGTCACGCCGTCGACGAGGTGCGCCACCTCGTCACCGAAGTCCGCGCTCAACCGCTCCAGGGAGTAGTCGGTGTCCTCCACCGTGTCGTGCAGGAGCGCGGCGACCAGCGTCGTGGTGTCCATCCCCAGCTCGGCCAGGATCGTGGACACGGCCAGCGGGTGGGTGATGTAGGGGTCGCCGGACTTGCGGCGCTGGGAGCGGTGCTTCTCCTCGGCGACGTCGTAGGCGCGCTGCAACAGCGCCAGGTCGGCCTTGGGGTGCAGCTCGCGGTGGACGGTGGCCAGCGGTTCCAGCACCTGCTTGACGGAGGAGGACCGTTGCGCGGTGATCCTCCTGGCCAGCCGAGCCCGGACACGTCGGGTCGCCGACGGCTGCCGGTTTCCCGTCGCGGGGACGGCCGCCGTGGTCGCACGCTCGACGTCCTGACTCAACGGCACGCTCCAGGCTCTTCTCGACGTTCTGCTCGGCCCGCCTGCCGGCGGTCCGCCCGCTTGTGCCCCGAAGCACCTCCGGACACTGAGAATAACGCCGGGGCTGGCCGAGGTCTTCCGCCAGGTCGGACTCGCCGACGAACGGTCCTCACCAGGCGGCGGGACGCCCGGGCGTCACCCTCGTGCCACGACCCGACGAACGCCTGTCGGCCTCCCACCGTCGGTGGAAGGCCAACCACGGGCGTCTCCTGGAGAACCCGGGCCCGACGAGCCCGGGCAACCGGGTCAGTCGTCCTTCTTGCCGTCCTTGGCGCCGACGGAGGTCGTGGCCTTCTCGGCGTCCGAACCGTCCTTGTCGTCGGCCAGCTCGCTGGCCAGGCCGTTGGTCTCGGGCAGCCCGACGGTCTCGTCGGTGGACTCGCTGGTGGCCTCCGAGGCCTCGGCCGGCGGCTGCACGCGCTCACGGACGGCCGCGCGCACCCAGGTGGTCACCACGCCGGGGGCCACCTCCAGGCCGATCGTCTCGTCATCGCTGGTGTCCGCGACGGTGGCGTAGAGCCCCGAGGTGGTCATGACCTTGTCGCCGACCTCCAGCGAGCCCTGGAGCTGCTGCATCTCCTGCATGGCCTTCTTCTGCTTCCGGCTCGCCAGGAACAGCGGCAGCACGATGAGCAGCAGGAAAAGCGGAAGGATGAAGGATTCCATCATTCTCCGTTCGGGGACGCCCACGCGGGTTGACACGTCCGATTGTTCGGGTTTGCGATTCCCAGTGTGCCAGTCCCCGAGAGGTCCTCCGCGTTCCGCCCCTTACCGGGAGCACACACTCCGTTCGTGCGCGTGCACCGAATCGCCGTGCGTCACCACTCTAACCCTCGCCGCCAGGGGCGGTCCGCCCCGCGGTCTGCGCGGCCGCCGCGTCCTCCGGCGGGAGCAGGCCCAGGTGTTCCCAGGCCGCGGCCGTGGCGACCCGGCCGCGGGGGGTCCTGGCGAGCATTCCCGCCCGCACCAGGTACGGCTCGCAGACCTCCTCGACCGTCCCCGGCTCCTCTCCGACGGCGACGGCGAGCGTCGAGACCCCGACCGGGCCTCCCCCGAAGGACCGCACCAGGGCGGTGAGCACGGCCCGGTCCAGCCGGTCCAGTCCCAGTTCGTCGACGTCGTACACCAGCAGGGCGGCCCGCGCGGTCTCCACGGTGACGGCGCCGTCCGAACGGACCTCCGCGTAGTCGCGGACCCGGCGGAGCAGCCGGTTGGCGATCCGGGGCGTGCCCCGTGAGCGCCCGGCGATCTCCCGGGCGCCGTCGGGTCGGAGGTCGACCCCGAGGATGCTGGCGGAACGGGTGATGATCCGCTCCAGCTCCGCCGGGGAGTAGAACTCCATGTGGGCGGTGAACCCGAAGCGGTCCCGCAGGGGACCGGTGAGCGCCCCCGACCTGGTGGTGGCGCCGACCAGGGTGAACGGCGCGATCTCCAGCGGGATGCTGGTGGCGCCCGGCCCCTTGCCGACGACCACGTCAACCCGGAAGTCCTCCATCGCCAGGTACAGCATCTCCTCCGCCGGCCGGGCCACCCGGTGGATCTCGTCGATGAAGAGCACGTCGCCCTCGGCCAGGTTGGAGAGCATGGCGGCGAGATCCCCGGCCCGCTCCAGGGCGGGCCCCGAGGTCATCCGCACCGAGGCGCCCAGCTCCGCCCCGATGATCATCGCCATGCTGGTCTTGCCGAGTCCGGGCGGCCCGGAGAGCAACACGTGGTCGGGAGGGGCACCCCGGTTCCTGGCCCCGGTCAGGACGAGTTCGAGCTGCTCGCGCACCCGGGGCTGCCCGACGAACTCCGGCAGCGACCGGGGCCGCAGTGTGGCCTCGACATCCCGGTCCCCGGGTTCCGCGCTGGTCGACAGCGCGTCCTCGCCGCCCCGCTGACCGGCCCCCGTTCCGCCGGAGCCGACGTCGAGGTCCGCCCAGTCATTCGCCCAGTCGTCCGTCACGTCACCGCCCCGTCGTCCTCACGTCGTCCCACCTGGCCACGCCTCACCGCTTGCGCCCCAGCAGCGCGAGGGACTTCCGCAGGATCCCGGAGGTGTCCCCGCCACCGTCGGTGGCCAGCACCTTCTCCACCGCCTGCTCCGCCTGCTTCGCCGTGAACCCGAGACCGACCAGGGCCTCGACCACGTGGGTGCGCCGCTGGCCGGCGTCCGGCGCCGCCGCCCCGTCCCCACCGCCGGCGGGAGCCACCGGGCCGAGCTTGTCCCGCAGCTCCACGACGAGGCGCTCCGCCCCCTTGCGGCCGATGCCGGGCACCTGGGTGAGGGTGGTCAGGTTGCCCTCGGACACCGCCGTGCGCAGCTGGTCCGGTTCCAGCACCGCCAGCATGGCCAGCGCGAGCCGGGGACCGACGCCGGAGACGGTCTGGAGCAGTTCGAAGAGCTCCTTGACCTCGTCGGTGGGGAACCCGTACAGCGTCCAGGAGTCCTCCCGGATGACGAGGCTGGTCACGAGCTCGACCTGTTCGCCACGTCGCAGCCCGGCCAGCGTGGTCGGGGTGGTGCGCACGGCGAGCCCGATCCCGGAGACCTCGACGACGGCGTGGTCGAGACCGACGGAGCGCACCGTTCCGCGTACCGAGGAGATCACCGGCTCATTCCTTCCTCCTGGCCGCCGCCAGCCTGGCCCGGTGGGCCTTGGCGAGCTGGGCCGCCTGGGCCTGGGCCTGGGCCAGCCGCGCGGACACCGGGCCCCGCCACAGGTGGCAGATCGCCAGTGCCAGGGCGTCGGCGGCGTCGGCCGGCCTGGGCACCTCGGTGAGCCGCAGGATGCGGGTGACCATGGCCCCGACCTGCTTCTTGTCCGCCCGACCGGAGCCGGTCACGGCGGCCTTGACCTCGCTGGGGGTGTGGAACACGACCGGGAGGGAACGGCGGGCCGCGGCGAGGGCGACGACGCCGCTGGCCTGCGCGGTGCCCATCACCGTGCGCACGTTGTGCTGGCTGAACACCCGCTCGACGGCGACGGTGTCGGGTCGGTGCGCGTCCAGCCACCGTTCGACGGCGTCGGACACGGCCAGCAGCCGCTCCGGGAGTTCCGCGTCGGCGGGCGTGCGCACCACGTCGACGGCCACGAAGCGCACGGCCCGGCCGTGGCCACCGTCGACGACACCGATCCCGCACCGGGTCAGGCCGGGATCGACGCCGAGCACCCGCACGCCTCGCCTCCCGCCGGTCGGCCCGCCCTCCGGTGCCGGTGGCCACCCGGCCACCGCCCGGCCTGGGGCGGACGAACATCAGTTCGAGCGATCAGGCTACCGGTTCGAGTGGATCACGCCGCGAGCGGCGCGCCCGCCCGCCTCCCACCGGCGGTCCGATCCGCCGCCGCCGTGCGAGGGGCTCGGAGGCCGGTTCCCCGGCGCCCGGAGCGGGCGCGGCTCACCCCGGTGGTTGGCAGCGGGGGCACCACAGGCTGGATCGTCCGGCGGTGCGGCTGTGCTCGAGGGTGGTGCCGCAGACCGGGCAGCTGGCGTCCGGTTGGTCCCGCAGCCCGGTCAACCAGCCCTTCTTGTCGGGAACCCGGCCGGCCTTGACCGCCTGCGGGAGCAGCCGCCGCAGCTGGCGGTGCAGCGTCCGCCGCTGGGAGGGGGTCAGGCGGGCCAGGCTGCGGTCCGGGTGGATGCCCGCGCGCCACAACATCTCGTCGGCGAGCAGGTTGCCGATACCGGCCAGGACGCCCTGGTCGATCAGGGCGGCCTTGACGGCACGTCGGGACGGGGGCAGGCGGGCGTCGAAGTCGCGGAAGTCGAGGGTGGCGGCGTCCGGCCCCTGGCCGGCGAGCAGCTCGTCGACGCCGCGCTCGTCCTCGGCCAGCCAGATGCCCTGGAGCTTGCGCTGGTCGCGGAAGCGCAGCTCACCCTCGTCGAGGACGATCCGCACCCGGTCGTGGCGGTGACCGCGTCGGCGGTCGGGAGGCGCCTGCCAGCGCAGCGACCCCGTCATCCCGAAGTGCAGCGCGAGGACGGGGCCGCCAGGCACCCGTCCGGCCCCTGCCACGCCGTCCCCGTCGGCGGGGGCGGGGGCGGGAACGGCCGGGTTCCCGTCGGCGGGCGCGGCGGGCCGGTCCTCGCCGGTCGGCGCGGCGTGGTCCTCGAAGCGCAGCAGCAGCCACTTGCCGTGCCGATCCGCCCGGGCGAACCGACGCCCGCGCAGGGCGGCGGCGAGCTCCTGGGGAGAGGCACCGTGCAGGATCGCGGCGTCGAACACGACGACATCCCGGACGGGCCGGCCCAGGGCGTGTTCCACGACGACGCGACGGAATCCCTCGACATCGGGCAGCTCAGGCATCGCAAGAAGGCTGCCACGTGCCGTGCCGGGTGTCGACACCGGCCGACCGGCACCGCCGGTGGCCGCCCGGGCAGGTGGCGCGCGTGCGCGGAGGTGAGGGGGCGGCGTTCCCGCGGGCGCACCCGGAGGGCACGGCCGGCCCGGGGGTGCCCGGAGCCGTCCGGGGTGCGGCGGGGCCCGTCAGGGACCGGTCTCCCCCGGCACCCAGCTCTCGGGGCGGCCGCTGTCGGTGAGCACCGGCTGGTACTGGGCGAACCCACCCGGCGCGTCCGGTTGCCACGGCCAGGACCCGTCCGGCGCGGCGACGATCATCTGGAGGGCGGGGAAGGTGCCCTTGCGGTTGAGCAGGAAGGCGTGCCCGAAGTACTCGGCGTAGAAGCCCCGGTGCACCCGTTCGAAGGTGACGGGCAGGTCCTTGAGGAACCGTTCGTAGCACCGGCCCGGGACGAAGTCCTCCCCCGCGCGGGCCCGCTCCGAGTACGTGCTGAGCACCGCGTGGGCGACCTTGGGCGGCAGGCCGATCACCACGACCTCCGGCATGCCGCAACTGCGGTAGACGCCGACGGTCTGGGCGAAGGGCGGCGCGTTCCGCTCCTCGGCGACGTGCACGATCGCGACGCCGTCCTCCTCGGCGGCGGTCCGCAGCCTCCGTCGGAGCTCCTGGTCATCGGCCACGAAACGCACCTCCGGGCGGGACGTCGCGCTACTTCTCCCGTCAGCGCGACCCTACGGGACGCCCCACCGGGGCTGGGAGGAAGCCCTCCGCGTCGCGGGGAGCCGTCACGACCTCCGGAGCGGGCCCGGTCCCGGACACCCGGGACCGGCCCGCCCTGGCCCGGTCGTCAGCCGACCTCGGCCATCACCTCGTCGGAGACGTCGAAGTTCGCGAAGACGTTCTGCACGTCGTCGCAGTCCTCCAGCGCGTCGATGAGGCGGAACACCTTGCGGGCGCCCTCGGCGTCCAGCGGCACCGTGGTGGAGGGCAGGAAGCTGGCGTCAGCCGAGTCGTAGTCGATCTCGGCCTTCTGCAGGGCGGTCCGGACCGCCACGAGGTCGCCGGCCTCGGCGACGATCTCGAAGCTCTCCCCCAGGTCGTTGACCTCCTCCGCGCCCGCGTCCAACACGGCGAGGAGGATGTCGTCCTCGGAGAGACCGTTCTTGGGCGCGATCACCACACCCTTGCGGTTGAACAGGTAGGAGACCGAACCCGGGTCAGCCATCGAACCGTTGTTCCTGGTCATCGCCGTCCGCACCTCACCAGCGGCGCGGTTGCGGTTGTCGGTGAGGCATTCGACGAGCACGGCGACACCGTTGGGGCCGTAGCCCTCGTACATGATGGTCTGCCAGTCGGCCCCACCAGCTTCCTCGCCCGCGCCCCGCTTGCGCGCCCGCTCGATGTTGTCGAGGGGGACGGAGTTCTTCCGCGCCTTCTGGATGGCGTCGTACAGGGTGGGGTTGCCGTCCGGGTCCCCTCCCCCGCTGCGGGCCGCGACCTCGATGTTCTTGATCAGCTTGGCGAACAGCTTGCCACGCTTGGCGTCGAGGGCGGCCTTCTTGTGTTTGGTCGTGGCCCACTTGGAGTGGCCGCTCATCTCTCCTCCGTCTTCGTCGCGATGCGTCTTCCTGCGCTCCGGGCGCTGCGTGGAGCCGTGACGATCCTACTGGTCGCCGGGACGAGGCGAGTCGCCTCCGGTCGGGCGCGGCCGGGGGTCAGGCCTCGCGCACGGTGCGGACGAACAGCTCGTGCACCCGGCCGTCCCGGCCGTCGGCCGCGAGCAGTTCGGGGTGGAAGGCGGTGGCCAACGCGTTGCCCTGGCGCACCGCGACCACCCGCCCGGCGGCGGGGCCGGCGGCCGGGATCTCGGGGACCCTGGCCAGCACCTCGACCCGGTCACCCACCGACTCCACCCAGGGGGCCCGGATGAAGACGGCGCGCAGCGGTGCCGGTTCCGCGTCCCCGCCCGACCCGAGACCGGCGAAGTCGAGGTCGGCCTCGAAGGAGTCGACCTGGCGACCGAAGGCGTTGCGCCGGACCACCATGTCGATGGCACCGAGGGTGTGCTGTCCCTCCCGCCCGTCGAGGACCTCCTGGGCCAGCAGGATCATGCCGGCGCAGGACCCGTAGACCGGCAGCCCCGCCGCGACCCGGTCGCGGAGCGGTTCCAGCAGTTCGAAGGTCTCCAGCAGACGGCTCATCGTGGTGGACTCCCCGCCGGGGAGCACGAGGCCGTGCACCTCCGCGAGTTCCTCGGCGCGGCGCACCGGGCGCGCCACGACGTCCTGCTCGGCCAGCGCGAGCAGGTGCTCCCGCACGTCGCCCTGGAGTGCGAGCACCCCGACGACCGGCTGCGCAATCGACACGGAGAAGACCTCCAAGCTGGGAAAACACTCGACGTCACATCTTAGGTACTCACCCGGTCGGCGGAAGGCGCGGGTGAGCTCGGTACGGGCGGGACGGGGGCCAGCCGGTTCAGGGCAGTCCGAGCAGCCGGAGGCCCGCCGCCGTCCCGGCCGCCGCCAGCACGACCACGACGAAGGGGGCTCGGCGCCAGGCGAGGAGTCCGCCGACCGCGACGCCGATCGGCCGGGCCCAGCCGGCGAATCCCGGCCCCTCGGTGAGCGCGGCGGTGGCCATCAGGGCGGTCAGCAGTGTCGTCGCCGCCACGGCCAGTCCCCGCCGCGCGGCCTCCGACAGCCGTACCCGGTCGCGCAGGAGCGGGCCGGCCACGCGGAAGGCGTAGGTGCCGACCGCGAGCAGCACGATCGTCGTGACGGTCATGGGGACTCCCTCCTCGCCCAGCGGGGCAACGGCAGCAGCAGGGCGACACCGCACAGGGCCAGCAGGACCGGAACGCCGGCGGGGAGCAGCGGAGTGGTGAGCACGGCGACCGCCCCGCCGACGAGGGCCGCCCGGCGGGTGGCGGCGTCCCGCAGGGAGGGCAACAGCAACGCCAGCAGCGCCGCGGGGAAGGCGGCGTCCACGCCGAAGACGGCGGGGTCACCGACGGCGCCGCCGATCAGGCCGCCGAGCACCACGGCCGGCTGCCAGACGACGAAGAGCGTGATCCCGGAGATCCAGAAGACCCGGCGCGCCCGGTCCGGATCCCGCTGGGCCATCGCGAAGGCCACCGACTCGTCGATGATCAGGTGGCTGCCGACCAGCTTCGCGGCGAGTCCGCGCCCGAGGAGGTGGCCGATGGCCAGGCCGAAGGGCAGGTGGCGGGCGTTGAGGATGAGCCCGGCGGCGAGCGCGGCCAGCGGAGCGCCCCCCGCGGCCACGACGCCGACGGCCATGAACTGCGAGCCGCCGGCGAACACGAGCAGGGACATCAGGACCGCGAGCCAGATCGACAGACCGCTGGCCACCGCGATCGCGCCGAAGGACAGGCCAACGACGCCGACGGCCACCGCCATCGCGGCGATGTCCCGACGTGCCTCCGGCTCCAGGACCGGGCCGCGTCGACGGGTCCACGGGCTCACCACGGGGTCCGCCTCACTAACCTGAACAGGAGGAGATCGTTCGTCACAACGAACAATCGTACAAAGGAGCGAACGAATGGCCGAGGCCCTCCGAGGAACGGGCGACGCCCCACCCCTCGCGACCATCGCCAGGGCGCTGCGCAGGGAACGACAACGCGCGGGGATGTCCCTCTCCGAGCTGGCCCGCCGGGCCGGCGTCGCCAAGTCCACCCTGTCCCAGCTCGAAGGCGGCGGCGGGAACCCCAGCGTCGAGACCCTGTGGGCGCTGGGAGTGGCCCTGGGGGTGCCCTTCAGCCGGCTCGTCGAGCCCGCGGCCCCCAGGGTCCGCGTCGTCCGGGCCGGTGAGGGCCCGGTGGTGCGGTCGGAGACGGCTCCCTACCAGGCGGTCCTGCTGGCCTCCTGCCCACCGGCGGCCCGGCGCGACGTCTACACCATCACCCTGGAACCCGGGAACTCCCGCGAGGCCGACCCCCACATCCCGGGCACCGTCGAACACCTGGTGGTGAGCAACGGCCGCCTGCGCTGCGGCCCCCACGACGACGTCATCGACCTGGGCCCCGGCGACTACGCGAGCTTCCCCGGCGACGTGCCGCACCACTACCAGGCGTTGGAACCCGGGACCAGCGCGGTGCTGATCATGGAACACGTCTGAGGGACCGGGAACCGGTCCACCCCCTCCGACCGCGAGCCGTCGACGCGCGACCTGGACCCACCACCGGCGGATCAGGTCGCGCCGACGACGTCACCAGCCGCGGCTGGCGTACCGCCGCTCCTCGGGCAGCTCGCTGAGGTTGATGCCGACGATCGCCTCGCCCAGGCCACGCGAGACCTTGGCGACGACGTCCGCGTCGTCATGGAAGGTGGTGGCCTTCACGATGGCCTCCGCGCGCCTGGCCGGGTCGCCGGACTTGAAGATCCCGGACCCCACGAACACGCCCTCGGCGCCGAGCTGCATCATCATCGCGGCGTCGGCCGGGGTGGCGATGCCCCCGGCGGTGAACAGCACGACCGGCAGCTTGCCCAGCGACGCCACCTCACGCACCAGCTCGACCGGCGCCCGCAGCTCCTTGGCCGCCGCGTACAGCTCCTCCTCGTCCAGCACCGTCAGGCGGCGCAGGTCGGCACGGATCTGCCGCATGTGCCTCGTCGCCTCGACGACGTTGCCCGTCCCGGCCTCCCCCTTCGACCGGATCATCGCCGCGCCCTCGGCGATCCGCCGCAGCGCCTCGCCCAGGTTGGTGGCACCGCAGACGAACGGGACCGTGTAGGCCCACTTGTCGATGTGGTGCGCCTCGTCGGCCGGCGTGAGGACCTCGGACTCGTCCACGTAGTCCACACCGAGGGACTGGAGGACCTGCGCCTCGGCGAAGTGACCGATGCGGGCCTTGGCCATCACCGGGATGGACACCGCGTCGATGATGCCGTCGATCATGTCCGGATCCGACATCCTCGCCACGCCACCCTGCGCGCGGATGTCGGCGGGCACCCGCTCCAACGCCATCACCGCGACCGCGCCGGCGTCCTCCGCGATCTTCGCCTGCTCCGGGGTGACCACGTCCATGATCACACCGCCCTTGAGCATCTCGGCCATGCCCCGCTTGACGCGGGCTGTCCCGGTCACCGGCGCCGCCTGCTCGTTCGTGGGGTCCGTCGTCGTGCTGTCAACCGAGCTCACTGCCTCGCGCCTTTCGCGTCACCCGGCACCGGGGGCCAGGCCACCGGCACCGCGTCTTACCTGGTCGGCGTCATCGTACGTCCGACGTGGCCTACCAAGGTGGCCAGTTCGACCGCGTTTCGGCAGACCACTCGGGGGTGCCGGCCCGCCCCGGGCAGCAGCGCCAGCCCCGGCACGGGACGCCGGTCGACGGCGCGCATTCGTACCGGCCCGGCGGGTAACCGACCGGGAGGGACAGCCGGCGGGGCGCGCCCGCCCAACGGGTCGGAGGTGCGGACGATGGCACACAGGCGATCGGGAGAGGGCCGGCGGCCCGCCACCCCGCCGGTGGACACCACACGGATCCGCGACGTCGTCCTCGTCGGCCCGTCGGGCGGCGGGAAGACCACTCTCGTCGAGGCCCTGCTCGCGGCCACCGGCACCATCCCCAGGGCGGGTTCGGTGGACGAGGGCACCACCGTCACCGACCAGGACGCGGCGGCCCGCCAGCAGGGGCGGTCCGTCGGCCTCGCGGTCGCGCCGCTCCGCCACGGCGACCACCACGTCAACCTCGTGGACACCCCGGGCTACCCGGACTACCTCGGCCAGGTCCGGGCCGGGCTCCGCGCCGCCGACGCCGCCCTGTTCGTCCTCGGCGCCAACGGCGGTGTGGACGAGGCGACCACGCGGTTGTGGCGGGAGTGCGCCCAGGCCGGAACACCGCGAGCGGTGGTCATCACCCAGCTCGACCACCGGAGGGCTGACCCGGAGCGGGTGCTGGCGGAGTGCGCCCGGGCCTTCGGTCCCGGCGTCCTCCCCCTGTACCTGCCGGTCACCACCCCCAGTGGGGAACCGGCCGCTCCGCACCCGGTCCTCGCCCGGGCCGACACCCGGGGTGGCGGCCGGATCGGCCTCCGGGATCCCGCCGCGGCCCACCGCGAACTCATCGAGGCCATCATCGCCGAGAGCGAGGACGAGGCGCTGATGGAGACCTACCTCCTCGGCGAATCCCCCACCCAGGACCAGCTGTTCGACGACCTGGCGCGGGCGGTGCTCACCGGGGACCTCCACCCGGTCATCCCGGTCTCCGCCACCCGGGGGGTCGGCCTGACCGAGTTGTTGGACGTCGTGGCACGCGTCCTCCCCTCCCCGGCCGACCGGGAGTGCCCCGAGGTCACGGGGGCGGACGGCGCACCGGAGACGGTCCCGTGCGGCGACCCGGACGGCCCGCTGCTGGCCGAGGCGGTGGGCTCCTTCGCGAACACCTACCTCGGACCGGTGACGCTGCTCCGCGTCTTCTCGGGCACGCTCCATCCCGACGACCGGGTGCGCGTCGCCGGTCACGGCCTGGACGGGGCGGGCCGCCCCGAGCACGCGACCATCGAACGGGTCGGCCGGATCCACTCGCCGCTGGGCACCGAGCTCCGGGAGACCGGCCACTGCGCGGCCGGCGACATCTGCGCCGTGACCAGACTGGCGAACGCGGAGACCGGCGACACGGTCTCCGCCTCGGAACGCCCCCTCACCATCCGCCCCTGGGCCCTGCCGGAGCCGCTGCTACCGATCGCCGTCGCGGTGGCCGACCCGGCCACCGAGGACCTGCTCGGCAGGAACCTGTCCCGGGTGGCGGCGGCCGATCCCGGGCTACGGATCGAACAACACGAGGACACCCACCAGCTCGTGCTCTGGTGCACCGGCGAAGGGCACGCCGACCTGGTCCTGGCCCGTCTCGGGGTGGGGGACGTGGACCTGCGCGTCGAACCGGTGCGGGTCGCGCTCCACCAGACCTTCGCCGGCCCCGCGCGCGGGCACGGCCGGCACGTCAAGCAGACCGGAGGCCACGGCCAGTACGCCGTCTGCGACATCGAGGTGGAACCGATGCCCCGGGGCGCGGGCTTCGACTTCGAGGACCGCACCGTGGGCGGGTCGGTTCCGCGCCAGTTCGTCCCCAGCGTGGAGCGGGGCGTCCGCGCGTTGATGGCTCGTGGCCTGACCGAAGGCGTGCCCCTGGTGGACGTGCGGGTCACCCTGCTGGACGGACGGGCGCACAGCGTCGACTCCTCGGACGCGGCGTTCCAGGCCGCGGGCGCGCTCGCGCTCCGCGACGCGGCGAACAAGGTCGCCCTCCCCCTCCTGGAACCGGTCGACGAAGTGGCCATCCACACCCCCGACGACTGCCTCGGCTCGGTGCTCGGGGACCTCGCCGCACGCCGGGCCCAGGTGCTCGGGACCGATCCCGCGCCGGAGGCGGGCTGGACCGTCGTCCGGGCCGAGGTCCCGGCGGCCGAGCTGAGCAGGTACCTGGTGGAACTGAACCAGCTGACCTCGGGACGGGCCGACTTCAGCCGCGCGTTCTGGGGCTACGAGGCGCGGGGCGCCTGAGCCGGGCTGGACCGCGACGGCCACCCCCGCCCGCCGAACGCCGGGAGATCCGGCCGAGGAGGGCACCGGTGGAGACCGACGACGCCGCTCCGGGTGTCGACAGCGGCGAGGAGGACTCGTCCGCGCGACCGCTCGGTTGCGCGAGGAAACACCGGCCGAACGTCCCCGGAGCGGGTCACACCAGCGCCGTCCCGACCGTCGACCACCACCCCCGGCCGCGCCGGTGTCGACCACCCGCGTGACACGATCGGAACCATCGAGCCGCTCCCCCCGTCCGATCGGGCACCTACCATCACATCGGGCGCCCCACGGTCGAGTGGGCGGTGCGCCGTCGGGGGAAGACCATGACTCAGACCTGGGGCATCAGCGGGCCGGCGTTCCTGGCCCTGTACGCGGTCCTCCTCCTGTTCGGGCTGCTGCTGGGCCTGGCGATCCCCCGCTGGAGCCGGAGGACGGCGGCGGTGGGGCCGCCGCCCGAGGTGGACGCGCACCGCCTCGCCTACCTGGCCGGCGGCGCGAGGCGCCTCACCGACACGGTCACCGCCGGACTCATCGCCGACGGCGTGTGGCGCGTGTCCCGGGGCGGGCGGCTGCACGCCACCGGCGCGACACCCACCCACCGGCTGCACCTCGCCGCCGTCGAGGTGTCGACGGGCTCGGGCCGCGAACGGCGGCGGCTCAGCCCGGTGGCCCTGATGGGCACCGTCGCCGCACGGGAACTGCTCACCGACCTCAGGGACCGGGGGTTGGTGGTGCCCTCCGGGCGGCACGCCCTGCGCCTGCTGGCGATGGTCCCGCTGGACCTGGCCCTGGTCCTCGGCGTCCTCCGCCTCGTGACCGGCGTCAACGCGGGCCGCCCCGTCGGCTTCCTCATCGGGCTGGTCGTCGTGAACCTGGCGCTGGTCGCGCTCGTGCTCCTCCGAGCACTCCGGGCGCCGGACCGCACCCCGTTGGGGGAGGCCGTCGTCGCCGAAGCACGTGGCCGGTTCCCGGGCGGCACGCCGACGACCTCCGCCCGGAGCCGTAGCGGGTCGGCCGCCGGGCCGGCCGCCCTGACCTCGGTGGCGCTGCTCGGCTTCGCCGGCCACCCGGATCCGGAGGTGCGCGACGCGTTGCACACCGCGAGTACCTCCTCCGGTGGCGGCGGAGGGAGCTCGCACTCCTGCGGCGGCGGCGGTGACAGTGGCGGCGGCGGTGGTGGTGGCTGCGGCGGGTGAGCGCCATCGCGGCCCTGGGCAGAAGACCCGGTGACCTGCCCGGAGGCGGTGGGAGATCACCCTGGAGGAGGACACGTGAGGACGTCACCCAACACGCCGGAGGAGCCGGCCCCCCGGATCGGCATCGGATGGCGCCCGGAGATCGACCTGACCGTCGAACGACTCCCGGGCGTGGACTTCGTCGAGGTCGTCGCCGAGAACCTCAGCCCCACCGAACTCCCGGAGTCCATCGAGGTCCTGCGCCGCCGGGGCACCCCGGTCATCCCGCACGCGGTCACGCTGTCACTCGCCGGGGCCGAACCCGTCGATCCGCGGCGGGTCCGGCACCTCGCCGAGCTGGGCGAGGCGCTGGACGCCCCCGTGGTCAGCGACCACATCGCCTTCGTCAGGGCCGGCGGCCTCGACGTCGGCCACCTGCTCCCGCCGCCCAGGACGAGGGACGCGCTGGACGTCCTGGTCAGCAACGTCAACGCGGTCCAACGCGACCTCCCCCGACCGCTGGCCCTCGAGAACATCGCCGCCCTCCTCGACTGGCCAGAACGGGAACTCAGCGAGGAGCACTTCCTGACCGAACTCGTCGAACGCACCGACTGCCTGCTGCTGGTCGACCTGGCCAACCTCCACGCCAACGCGCACAACATCGGAACGACCCCCTCGACGTTCCTGGACACCCTGCCCTGGGAACGCCTCGCCTACGCGCACGTCGCCGGCGGGGTGTGGCGGGACGGCCTGTACCACGACACCCACGCCCACCCGGTGCCCCGCGAGGTGCTCACCCTGGTCCGGGAGCTGGCCGCACGCGCACCCGCGCCACCCTGGGTGATGGTGGAACGCGACGACGCCTACCCCACCGACGCGGAGTTGGCCGACGAACTCGCCGGGATCCGGGCCGCCGCCCTCGCCGGCACCGCCACCCGGTCCCCCGCACGACGGGCCGACGATGACCGCTGACCCCGGGCAGCGGCGCGGAGCCGGGCGGGCGCTCCCCTCCGACCCGCCCTCCCCGGAGGAACCGCTGACGGCACGGCGCGCCGAGCTCGCCGCCCGGCAACGGGCGCTGGTGGCGGCGCTGCTCGGCACCGGTCCCGTGCCACCGGGGTTCCCGCCGGACCGGATCGCGGCGCAGGCGAGGGCGCTGGTCGCCAAACGCACGCGGGTCGCGGGCCGTCTCCGCCCCGACCTGGTCGCGGCCCTGGGGGATGCCTTCGCCGACCTGTTCGCCCGTTACGCCGAGGACCACCCCCGCGAGGTGGGGGTCGGCGCCCGCGAGGACACCCGGAGGTTCCACCGGTGGCTCGTCCGCGAGGGCGCCGTGCCCAGGAGGTGGACGCTCTCCCGGCTCCTCCGCCGACATCGCTGACCCGCCGCCAGGCGTGACCGAGCAGCGGACGAGGGGCCCGGGCCTCCCACCTCACCGGCGCCGTCGGCGGAGTCCGCACGACCGGGCCGCCGCGACCCCCGTCGGCGACACGCCGGTCGCCCGCGACAGCGGCCCCCGAACCGGTGCGCCAGCACGGCCGCCAGGGCACGCCGGGACGCCGACGCCGCGGGTGTCAGTGGACGGTCCGGGTCCGGCCGTCCCACTCCCCGGCGAGCACCTCCGGCAACATCTCGGCGAGCCGCACCGGGTAGACCGTCACGTCGGAGGCGGCCAGCTCGTCCAGGTCCCACCACCGGTGCCGCAGGACCGTCCGCCGTTCCAGGTCCGAGAACCCGGAGGTGTCCGGGGCGAGCTGGTCGGCGATCCGCAGGAGGAAGTACCACTCCTCGGTCTCCGTCTCCTGCTCGTCGAAGCTGTAGACGGCGTACCGCCGCCACACCGGTCCGACCAGCGCCGCCGGGGCGACGGCGAGCCCGGTCTCCTCGGTCAGTTCCCGCGCGGCGGCCGTCCGGGGGTTCTCACCGTCCTCCACGCCGCCACCGACGGTGTACCAGAACGGCGCGGTCGGCCGGACCGGGTCGATCCCCTCGAAGAGCAGCAGCCGGTCGTCGGGGTCCACGAGCAGCACGCGGGCGGCCGGGCGCAACCGCAGGCTCGCCGTGCCGGCGGCGTCCATCCCGCCCTCGGGCTCGGCGATCTCGAAGTAGGTCGGCGGTGGGGCGCCACCCGCCAACCGCAACCACCGCACGGCCCGGTGCCGGCGCAACGCCAGCGTGTCGCGCACCGCGTCGTTGTGCACCCGCCTGGCCAGGATCACCCGCAGCTCGGCCTCCTCGAGCTCGGCGCGCAGCCCCGGGGACAGCGCGACCCGGTCCCACTCGGCCAGCAACCGCCCGACCGCGTTCTCCTCGTCCTCCCGCCGGTCGCGGTCGGCCGTCTCCGCCCGGTCGGCCGCGGTGCGCAGCCGGGTCGCCAACGCCTGGTCCGGGCACACCTCCGCCACGGCCCTGGCCACCACGGACCGGCGCGCCAGGGCCGAGTCCACTGCGGCCCACGCCGCGTCGGTGCGGACGTGCAGCCGGTTCAGCCGGTTCGCGACCAGCACCGACCACCCACCGAGCACCACCAACGACACCAGCAGCACCAGCGCCAGGGTGAGCAGCGTGGTCACCGTCATCCGGCCCGCTCCCCGTCCGCCTCGGCGACGCGCCGGGGGTCCGCGGCCATCGCGGTCTCGTAGACCCGCATCACCTGCCTGGCGACGACCGGCCAGTCGAAGGTCTCCACCTGCCGTCGCCCCTGGGCTGCGATCCCCGCCCGGTGGTCGTCGTCGTCGAGCAACCCGGCCAGCTCCCCGGCCAACGCGCCGGCGTCACCCACCGCGTGCAGCACCCCCGCACCGCCACCCGCGAGGACCCGGCGGAACGCGTCCAGGTCACTGGCGAGCACCGCCGCGCCGGCGGCCATCGCCTCGGTCAGGATGATGCCGAAGCTCTCCCCCCCGGTGTTGGGCGCGCAGTAGACGTCGACGCTGCGCAGAGCCCGGGCCTTGGTCTCGTCGTCGACCTGGCCGAGCAGGTCGATCCGGGAGGCGAGCACCGGCCCGGCCGCCCGGAGCAGTTCCTCGCCGTCCCCCCGGCCCACGACCAGCAGCCGCAGGTCCGGCCGGTCGGGTGCGATGCGGCGCAACGCGTCGAGCAGGATCGGCATCCCCTTGCGGGGCTCGTCGAAGCGCCCCACGAAACCGACCGTCCCCCCGGCTCGTGGATAGCCGGCCAACGGGGCCGCCTCGGAGAAGAACCCGACGTCCACCCCGTTCGGGATGAGCACCGCGTCCCCACCGAGGTGCTGGACCTGCACCCGCCGCGCCAGGTCGGACACGGCGATGCGGGCGGTGATCTTCTCCAGGAACGGCCGCAGCACACCCTGGAACGCCGTGAGCGCCCGCGACCGGGGCGTGGAGGTGTGGAAGGTCGCGACGATGGGCCCGTCGGCCACCATCAGCGCCAGCAGCGCGAGGCTCGGCGCCACCGGCTCGTGCAGGTGCAGCACGTCGAACTCGTGTTCCCGCACCCAGCGCCGCACCCGGGCGAAGGACCTCGGCCCGAACGACAGCCTGGCCACCGAACCGTTGTAGGGGATGGCCAGCGACCGACCGGCGGAGGTGACGAACTCGGGGAGTTCGGCGTCCTCGGCCGCCGGGGCCAGCACGTCGACCTCGTGCCCCAGGCCGCGCAGCGTCGCGGCGAGGTCCGCGACGTGGGCCTGCACCCCGCCGGGCACCTCCAGCGAGTACGGGCAGACGAGTCCCACCCTCACGGTCGCGGCTCCTTCACGGTCTCCCGACCGGTGCGCGGCGCCACCCGCGCGTCCCCCGGCTCCGCCCGCCGGCCGCGTGCCCGCAGGTCGGACAGCCACAGGGGCTGGAGCATGTGCCAGTCCTCGGGATGGCGGCCGATCTCCTCGGCGAACGCGTCCGCCACCGCTTGGGTCGCCCCGGCCACCCCGGCCGCGCCGCCCGCCGCCGCCACCGGCCGCGCGAACCGCAACCCCCAACCAGACGGGGTGAACCAGGTGGTCGCGGGCAGGAGGGTGGCCCCGGTGCGGGCCGCGAGCCAGGCCGGCCCGGCCGGCATCCTGGTCCGCTCCCCGAAGAAGTCGACCGGCACGCCCCCACTGCTGAGGTCCCGGTCGGCCACCAGGCACACGAGCCCGCCCGCACGGAGCCGCTCCAGCATGGTCATCATCGTGCGACGCCCACCATCGGCCGGCAGGATCTCGAACCCGAGCGACTCCCGGTAGGCGACGAACCGCTCGTACACGGATTCGGGGCGCAGCCGCTCGACGACCGTGGTCAGGCCCCCGTAGCGGTGGGCGGCCCACAGGCCAGCCATGTCCCAGTTCCCGCTGTGGGGCAGCGCGACGACCACCCCGCGCCCGGCGGACATCGCCTCGTCGAGGGCCGAGGGGTTCTCGATACCCCGGTCGAAGGTCCGGCGGACGGCGGCGTGGTCCACGGCCGGCAACTGGAACGCCTCCCGCCAGTACCGCGCGTAGGAACGCATCGCCGTCCTCACCAGCCGCGCGAGCTCCGCCGGTCCCGCGTCGGGCACCACCCGGCGCAGGTTGCGGGCCAGCTGCCGGACCCCCCGGCCCCGCCGTTCGAAGGCCAGGTCGGCACCGAGGGTGAACAGCCGGTCGGCGAGAGGTGGCGGCACCGTCCGGACGAGCGCCCAGCCGGCCCCGTAGCCCCTGTCGGCCAGGGCGGCCCGCCAGTCGGCCCCCCGCGCGACCGTGTCACTCACGCTGCGTTCTCCTTCGCGGATCGGTACACGGCGACCAGCCGCTGCACCACCGTAATCACCGAGAGCACCGCGAGGAGCCACAATGACGCGGGCAGCACGTAGGGAACGCCAAGACCGTGCAGTCCGACACCGACGAGTCCGAAGGTCAACCGTTCGGCGCGCTCCACCAACCCCCCGTCGGCGTTCAGCCCGGACGCCTCGGCCCGCGCCTTGACGTAGGAGATGACCTGCCCGCTGACCAGGGACACCAGGGCCAGCGCCGCGAGCGTCGTGTCCTTGGCGAGGACGAAGCAGTACCAGGTGATCGCGGCGAACAGCGCGCCGTCGGCGATCCGGTCGCAACAGGAGTCCAGCACCGCGCCGAACCTCGTGCCACCACCGTTGGCCCTGGCCATCGCCCCGTCGAGCAGGTCGAAGAGCACGAACAGCGTCACGACGAAGGCGCCGAGGAAGAGGTGACCGGTCGGGATCAGCCAGAGCGCGCCGACGACGGTGCCGACCGTGCCGAAGACCGTGACCGCGTTGGGTGACAGGCCCCGCCGCACCAACCACGCGCCGACCGGGTCCGTCAGCCGCGACACCGGTGCGCGGGCGAAGATGTTGAGCATCGCAGGAGGTAGTCCAGACCTGTTAGCAGGGAAGACCGTCGCTCCAGCCTAACGAGCCGGCCTCGGCGAGCGATCGGCAGCAGACCTCTCCCTATATAGCAGCACCGGCGCGGGGACGACCACCCATCGAACAGGACGGCCCCGAGGACGAGCGGCACCGGCGCCTCCCACTCCGGTCGAGCCCGGGCCAGGACGCATGCGTTCCGTGACGGCGGGCACCCCACGAGGAGGACACGCGCACACGACGGCCCGCCCACCCGTCCCGCCGACCGTCGCGCGGCCACCTGCCCCGCGACGGTCGGTCAGCCAGCGGGACACCAGCGGGTCGTCACCGAGGGACCGGGAGGTCAAGGTGAAGGCACTGGTGTACGAGGGACCCCGGCAGGTGAAGGTCGCCGACGTCCCCGACGCGCGGGTGGAACGGCCCACCGACGTGCTGGTGCGCATCACCAGCACCAACATCTGCGGCTCCGACCTGCACATGTACGAGGGCCGCACCGACCTGGAGACCGGCCGGGTGCTCGGGCACGAGAACCTCGGTGAGGTGGTGGAGGTCGGAGCCGGTGTGGACCGGGTCCAGGTCGGCGACCGCGTCTGCCTGCCGTTCAACATCGGCTGCGGCTTCTGCGCCAACTGCGAGCACGGCCGGACCGCGTACTGCCTGACGGTCAACCCCGGTGCCGCGGGCGGCGTCTACGGCTACGCCGGGATGGGGCCCTACCAGGGCGGCCAGGCCGAGTACCTGCGGGTCCCCTTCGGCGACTTCAACTGCCTGGTGCTCCCCCCGGACGCGGAGGAGAAGGAAGCCGACTACGCCATGCTCTCCGACATCTTCCCCACCGGCTACCACGCCACCGAGCTGGCGGACGTCTCCGTCGGCGAGTCGGTGGTGGTGTTCGGGGCGGGCCCGGTCGGCCTGATGGCCGCCTACTCCGCGCTGCTGCGGGGCGCGTCGAAGGTCATGGTCGTGGACCGCCACCCGGACCGCCTCCAGCTCGCCGCCGACATCGGCGCCATCCCGGTGGACGACTCCCGAGGTCCCGCCGTGGAGCAGGTCCTCGACCTGACCGGCGGCACCGGAGCGGACAAGGGGTGCGAGTGCGTCGGGTACCAGGCCCACGACCCCGACGGCCGGGAGGAACCCGCCTCCACCCTGAACGACCTCGTCGGATCCGTCCGCGCCACCGGGGCGATCGGCGTGGTCGGGCTGTTCCTCCCCCAGGACCCGGGTGGACCCGACCAGCTGAGCAGGGAGGGCAAGGCCGTCTTCGACCTCGGCGAGTTCTGGTTCAAGGGACAGCGGATCGGCACCGGGCAGGCCAACGTGAAGGCCTACAACCGCCGGCTGCGCGCCCTGATCCACGAGGGCCGGGCGAAGCCGTCGTTCCTGGTGTCCCACGAACTACCGCTCCAGCGCGGCCCGGAGGCCTACGAGCACTTCGACCGGCGCGACGAAGGGTGGACGAAGGTCATCCTCCGCCCCTGAGGACGCTGCCCCGGGGTCAGGCCGTGCGCCGCCAGGCCTCCGCCAACAGCGACCGGGTCTCACCGAGCAGTTGGGGGAGCACCTTGGTGTGCCCCACCACCGGCATGAAGTTGGCGTCCCCTCCCCACCGGGGAACGACGTGCTGGTGCAGGTGGGCCGCGATGCCGGCACCGGCGACCGCCCCCTGGTTCATGCCCAGGTTGAACCCGTGGGGCGCCGAGGCCGCCCGCACCACCCGCATCGCCCGCTGGGTGAACTCCGCGAACTCGACCGTCTCCGCCGGGTCCAGGTCCGTGTAGTCCGGGATGTGCCGGTAGGGCAACACCATCAGGTGCCCGGGGTTGTACGGGTACAGGTTGAGCACGGCGAACACGGTGCGCCCCCGCGCGATGACCAGGCCGTCCTCGTCGGCCAGGCCGAGCACCCGGCAGAAGGGGCACCCGGCCTCGTCATCACCACCGGGTTTGTCCGCGCCCCGGATGTAGCTCATCCGGTGCGGCGTCCACAGCCGCTGGAGCGGGTCGGGGACCCCGACGCCCCGCTGCTCCTCGAACTCGGTCATCCAGCCGCCCCCGCCGGCTCGAAGGTCTCGGCCGTCGGGGAGCTGTTCTCCCGGCGCCCGATCCAGTCGGCGATGGCGGCGACGGCGGTCGCCACCGGCACCCCGTTGAGCTGGCCACCGTCGCGGAACCGGAAGGACACCGCGCCGTTCTCGACGTCGTTCGCTCCCGCCAGCACCATGAACGGCACCTTCTGGGTGGTGTGGTTGCGGATCTTCTTCTGCATCCGGTCGTCGGAGGTGTCCACCTCGACCCGCACGCCCCGGCTCCGCAGCTCCTTGGCCACCCCGAGCAGGTGCTCGACGTGGTCGGAGGCGATCGGGATCCCCACCACCTGCACGGGGGCGAGCCATGCGGGGAAGGCGCCCCCGTAGTGCTCGGTGAGCACCCCGAAGAACCGCTCGATCGACCCGAACAGCGCGCGGTGCACCATCACCGGGCGCTGCCGGGACCCGTCCGGCGCCGTGTACTCCAGGTCGAAGCGGTCGGGCAGCTGCATGTCCACCTGGATCGTCGACATCTGCCAGGTGCGACCCAGGGCGTCGCGGGCCTGCACGGAGATCTTCGGCGCGTAGAACGCCGCGCCGCCCGGGTCGAGGACCAGTTCCAGACCGGAGGCCTCGGCCGCCGCCCGCAAGGCGTCGGTCGCCCGCTCCCAGTCCTCGTCCGAACCGACGTACTTCTCCTCGTTCCTGGTCGACAGCTCGAGGTAGAAGTCGTCCAGCCCGTAGTCGCGCAGCAGGTCGAGCACGAAGGTCAACAACGACCGGATCTCGTCCTGCAGCTGGTCGGGGGTGCAGTAGATGTGCGCGTCGTCCTGCGTCATCCCGCGCACCCGGGTCAGCCCGTGCACCACACCGGACTTCTCGTAGCGGTAGACGGAGCCGAACTCGAAGAGCCGCAGCGGCAGCTCCCGGTAGGAACGCCCGCGCGAGCGGTAGATCAGGTTGTGGAACGGGCAGTTCATCGGCTTGAGGTAGTAGTCCTGCCCCTGCCGGCGCACGACACCGTTCTCGTCCCGCTCCTCGTCGAGGTGCATGGCCGGGAACATGCCGTCCCGGTACCAGCCCAGGTGACCGGAGGTCTCGAACAGCGCGCCCTTGGTGATGTGCGGCGAGTAGACGAACTCGTAGCCGCCCTCCTCGTGCCGCCGGCGCGAGTAGTCCTCCAGTTCCCGGCGCACCAGCCCCCCCTTGGGGTGGAACACCGGCAGACCGGAGCCGACCTCGTCCGGGAAGCTGAACAGGTCCAGCTCGGCACCCAGCCGGCGGTGGTCCCGCCGCTCCGCCTCCGCGAGCAGTTCCAGGTGCCGGTCCAGGGCCTCGGTCGACTCCCACGCGGTCCCGTAGATGCGCTGGAGCTGGGGGTTGCGCTCGTTGCCCCGCCAGTAGGCGGCGGCGACCCTGGTGAGGGTGAACGCGGGGATGTGCCTGGTGGTGGGCACGTGCGGCCCCCGGCACAGGTCCCCCCACACCCGGTCGCCGGTCCGGGGGTCGAGGTTGTCGTAGACGGTGAGCTCGCCGCCGCCGACCTCCATGACCTCGGAGGTGTCGACCTCGCTCTTGAGGTCGACCAGTTCGAGCTTGTAGGGCTCCGAGGCGAGTTCCTCGCGGGCCGCCTCCACCGAGTCCACCACGCGCCGGGAGAACCGCTGGGAGCCCTTGATGATCTGCTTCATGCGCTTCTCCAGCGCGCGCAGGTCCTCGGGGGTGAAGGGCCGCTCCACGTCGAAGTCGTAGTAGAAGCCGTCCTTCACGGGGGGCCCGATCCCGAGCTTGGCCTCCGGGAAGAGTTGCTGCACGGCCTGGGCGAGCACGTGCGCCGCCGAGTGGCGGATGACGGACCTGCCGTCCTCGGTGTCGGCCGCGACCGGCTCCACCTCGGTGTCCTCGGCGGGAGCCCAGGACAGGTCACGCAGCCGACCCTCCGCGTCGCGGACGACCACGACGGCGTCGGGACCCTTGCCGGGGAGACCGGCTTCCCGCACCGCGCTGCCCGCGGTGGTCCCGGCGGCCACCACGACCAGCGGGGTGGGCTCGGGAACGGGGGCCTGCGGTCGGGACACGGTGACTCCTCCATCGCTGCTGCCGGCGGTCGACGACCCCGGCGGACCGGTTGACGCGGCCTGCCGGCCGCCCGGTGCATGCTATCCGCACCGGCGCGAGCGGTGACCTGTCGGTTTGACCATCGCCGGTGCGGGGGCCGGTCCCGGGGGTGAGCGCCCCGGCCCCGCACTGCGCACGGTCACCCGCGCCAGTCGACCGGATGAAACCCGCCGCTCCGCCGGGTGTGTCCAGGCGCGGCTACCCGGCGGCTGTCGGTTCGGCGCGGACGATGAGCCGTATGCGGGATACCCTGAACAGCATGACTCCCGGGTTGGAGGCGGCCCTCGCACGGGCTGGGCTGCGGGTGAACGCGAGCGAGTTCCTCGCCTACGTCGAGGACGCCGCGCGCCGCTTGACGCCCCCGCACCCCGACCCGGGGGCGTTCCTGTCCCCCGACCAGCAGCGGGTGCTCACCGAGGTGGGGCTGGACCTGAGTCCGCAGGACCCGGGGGAACCGGACTACCGAGCGGGCACGGTGGCCGCCGAAGCGGTGCTGCTGGACTCCGCGTTGACCCTGACCGAGGCGGCCGACCGGCTGCGCGTCGGGATCGCCGACGTGGAGGCCAGGATCGCGGCCGGCCGGGTCGCCGGGTGGCGCGGGCGCGGGGGGTGGCGGCTGCCCGCCTGGCAGTTCACCGAGATCGGCGTCCTGCCAGGGCTCGCGGAGGTGTTGGACGCGGTGCCCGATGACCAGCCCGACCTGGTGGTGGCCGGGTTCATGATGACCGCGCAGGCCACGCTGCTGGTGGACGGCCACCCGGTCACCCCACGACGATGGCTGCTCACCGGCGGTGCCCCCGAGGCCGTGGCGGAGCTGGCCGCTCTGCTGGGCCGTCCCGTGTGACCGCGGTCGAGCTGGAATCGGCGCCAGGATGTCCCGGCTTCCCCAGCCGCCAGAACCAGCGACCCTGCGCGCGCTGCTGCGCAGGTCGGAGGACATCGTCGCGGTGCACCACGCCACCCGGCTGGTGCGCGTCTACACCTCGTCCGGGCGACACCCGCAGACCTGGAACGGCTTCCGGACCACCGGGCCGCTCCCGCACGCCCGGTTCGACTCCCACCCGCTCAGCCCGAGCGGTCGTCCCACCGACCACTCGGGTCACGGTGTCCTCTACTTCGCGCTGTCGATCCGGACGTGCGTGGCCGAGGTGTTCCAGTCGTCCTCGGTCGTGGACCGGCGGACGCGCTCCCCTCGGCTCGTCGTGCTGCGGCCGAGCCGAACGCTGAAGTTGCTGGACGTGGCCGGGTTGTGGCCGACCAGGGCGGGCGCGTCCCAGGCCATCAGCAGCGGCCCGAAGGAGGCGACCCAGGCGTGGGCCCGAGCGATCCGGGAGGCCTACGACGACCTGGACGGCCTCTGGTACCGCTCCTCGATGGACGCTGGTAATCCGGCGGTCTGCCTCTGGGACCCGCCGTCGGGCAGCGCCATCCCGGAACACCCCGACCTGCTCATCCCGCTGGACCACCCCGGCCTGGACCTGCCACTGGGCCGGATCTGCCACCAGCTGGACTACACGCTCTCGCACTGAGCCTGCTCCGCGCGGCCCCACCTGGTCGCCCTCCCCGGCGTGCGCGCACCGCGCCCAGGTCGGGAGGACGGGCCCCGCCGGTGCCGGCGGGGCCGGGCTCGGGTCGGGACGTCGGGTCAGCCGGCGGCCGGCAGGGGGTGGTGCCGGTCCCCCAGCCAGGTCAGGCGGGTGGCGCGCCCGTACCGGATCTCGGTGACGGGGCGGCCACCGATCGCCGCCTCGATCTCCGCGCCCTCCGGCCGCCAACCGTGTCGTTCGGAGAAACGCGCGCCCTCCTCGTTGCCGGCGAGGACCCACGACACGACGTGCTCGAAGCCCCGCGCGTGCAGGTAGTTCACGGCGGCCTCGTGGACGGCGTGCCCGGCGCCGGTACCCGCCACCTCGGGGTCGGCGTACATCGCGACCAGTTCCGCGGTCAGCAGGCCGGGCCGGGCGTCGCGTTCGCACCGGACCGGGGCGACCCCGCAGTAGGCGCCGACCCGGCCCTGCCGATCCACCGCGACGAACACCCTGCCCGGCTCGGGGACGGCGAGCCAACGTTCCCAGCCCGGGACCCTGGTGTCCTGGGACATGGCGTCCAGGAAGTCGTCGGGCAGCAGGCCCCGGTAGGACCGCCGCCACGCCGAGACGTTGATTCTGGCCAGGTCGGACGCGTCGTCGGGAGTGGCTCGGCGAACGGTCCAACGCACTGCGCGCTCAGTCATGGATTCAGCATCACCCACCGCGCGGTGGAGCGGCGAAGGGTTTTCAGCCCGTCCCACCAGGGGTCACCGGCAGCCAGCGGCCCCACCAGTCGAGGACGGCCTCGAACCGCTGGACGCGATGCCTGGGCCGGCCGGACCTGCTCAGTTCGTGCCCCTCCCCGGGGAAGAGCAGGAACTCCGTCTCGGTGCCCTGGGCCAGCAGGGTCACGAACATGCGCTGCGCCTGTTCGAGCGGGCACCGCCAGTCCTGCTCGGAGTGCACGACCGCGAAGGGCATCGTGATCCGGTCCGCGTGGTGGAGCGGGCTCTTCTCCCGCCAGACCACCGGGTCGGTACCGATGTAGCCGTGGGTGAACATCCAGCCGATGTCCGAGGAGCCGTGGAAGGAGTCCCAGGCGTTCACGGCCCGCTCGCTCCAGGCCGCGGTGAAACGCTCACCGTGGTGGGCGGCCAGCCAGCCCGTCATGAAGCCGCCGTAGGAACCGCCCATCACCCCCACCCGCCGCTCGTCGAGCTCGGGGCGCGCCAGGGCCAGGTCGAGCAGGCCGAGCAGGTCGACGGCGTCAACCGTGCCCATCGCGCCGACCACCGCCCGTCCGTGGCTCTCGCCGTACCCGGCCGAGCCCCGGGGGTTGGGGAGCACCACGGCGTAGCCGGCGGAGGCGTACACCTGCGCCTCGTCGAAGAAGCCCCAGGTGTAGTGCTGGAAGGGACCGCCGTGGATGACGAGCAGCACGGGGTGGGGGCCGGGGCCCTCCGGCAGGACGAGCCACCCGTGCAGCGGGTAGCCGTCCTCGCCCGTGCCCCGCAGTTCCTCCACCGCGGCCAGGCCGCTCTCCCCGATCCCGGCGCCGAGGTCGGTGAGCACCCGCTGGGGTTCGGGGGCGTCCTCGGTCAGCCGCAGGACCGCGACCTCCCCTGGTCGCTCCGTGGTGGACACCACGGCGGCGACCAGCCCGGACGCGGGGCAGTGGTCGAAGTCGGTGACCACCTGCTCGGCGTCGCCGACCAGCCGCAGACCCTCCAGGGGGGTGGGGGCGGGGTCCGGGGGCACGAGGCGCAGCTGGACGGAGCCCTGGACGCGCACCGCGACCAGCAGGCCCTCCGAGGTCGGCACGGCGGGACGGAGGCCCTGCACGTCGACGGTCTCGCGGTCGGTGAGCCGGGTGGGGGCGCTGACCTCGCCGGCGGCCGGGAGTTCGGCGTGCCAGAGGCCCGTGTTCCTGGCGACCGAGTCGAAACCCTGGAACTCGGTGCCGTAGTAGTGGACGCCACCGTCCTCGCCGACCACGGGCAGGTGGACGTTGCCCTTGCTCCGAACGGCGAGCTGAGGTTCGCCGCCCTCGGCCGGGACGAGGTAGAGGTCGTGGTGCAGGGTGTCGCGCGCGTTCAGGTCGCGCTGCGCGGCGAAGACCAGCCGCCGACCGTCCGGCGTCCACGCCGGGTCCCGCACGTCGAAGGAGTCGCCACCGGCGACCTCCCGCGCCTCGGCGGCGCGGTCCTCGACGTCGACGGTGAAGAGGCGGTGCCGCCGGTCCAGCACGAACCCGACGTTGTCGAGGCGGTACTGGAAGGTCGTGATCCGGCGGGGCGCCTCCTCGTCGGGCGCGACGTCCTCGTCGGTGCCGTACCGGCCGGGTTCGGGGACGCGGGCGGTGAAGGCGAGCCGGGTCGAGTCGGGGCTCCAGACCGGTGCTCCGGCGCCGAGGGGGGCCTGGGTGAGCCGTCGGGGCTCACCACCCCCGACGGGCATCACGTACAGCTGCGGCGCCTTCTCCCAGCCGCGCGTCGAGGGGTCTCCTGACCGCAGGAAGGCGATCCACCGCCCGTCCGGCGAGATGCTCGCGGCCTGGTCGCGTTCCGACTCGGTCCACGGGGTGAGCGGCCCGCCGTCGAGGGGGAGCCGGTGCAGGCCGCCGAGGTAGGAGTTCTCCTCCCGGTCGGGGCGCACGGTGGCGACGATCAGCAGGTCCTCGCGCAGGGTCACCCCGCGCGCGGAGCGCAGTCGGTAGAGGTCGTCTGGACGCACATGCGGCAACCTACCGGATGCTTAGCAAGACTTACTAAGGGTTCCGGGCACTTGCGGCGGGGACGCGATCAGCGGTCAGCGCCGATCGCCGCCCCCCTCCTCCGAACGACCGGGGCGGCCGGCGCCGCTCGCGCCGCCGTCCTCGACGTCCTCGGTCGGGGTAGCGGCGGGCGCGGAGCCCTCGCCGTCCGCCTCCGGAGCGGACGGCGGCTTCTCCACGTGCTTGATGGCGCTCGGGTCGCGACGCACCTTGATCAGGCTCGCCACCGTGGTGACGACCAGGACGATGCCGATGACCGTGAGCGAGACCCCGATGCCCACCTCGGGGACCGGGACGCCCTCACCGCCGTTGATGAAGGGCAGGTTGTTCTCGTGCAGGGCGTGCAGCACCAGCTTCACGCCGATGAAGCCCAGGATGACCGAGAGACCGATCGAGAGGTAGACGAGGCGGTTCAGCAGGCCACCGATGAGGAAGTAGAGCTGCCGCAACCCCATCAGGGCGAAGGCGTTGGCGGTGAAGACGAGGTAGGGCTCCTGGGTCAGCCCGAAGATCGCGGGGATCGAGTCCAGCGCGAAGAGCAGGTCGGCGCTGCCGATGGCGATCATCACGACGAACATCGGCGTGACCCACCGCTTGCCGTCGATCCGCACGAAGCTCTTCGACCCGTGGTACTTCTCGGTGACCGGCAGGAACCTCCGCACCGCCCGCAGGGCCGCGTTGTCACCGCTGAAGCTGTCGTCGTCGCCGGACTTGACCAGCTTCCACGCGGTGTAGATGAGGAAGATGCCGAAGAGGTAGAAGACCGCGGCGAAGCGGTCGATCACGACGGCACCGGCCGCGATGAAACCGCCGCGCATGATCAACGCCATCACGATGCCGATCAGCAGCACCCGGTGCTGGTGGATGGCGGGCACCGCGAAGCTGGACATGATGATGACGAACACGAACAGGTTGTCGACGCTGAGCGCCTTCTCGGTCACGTACCCCGCGAAGAACTCCCCGGCGAAGGTGCTGCCCGAGAAGTACCAGATGCCGGCACCGAACACGATCGCCGCGACCACGTAGACGGCCGACCAGATCGCGGCCTCCTTGATGGAGACCTCATGGGGCTTGCGGTCGACGATGAGGAGGTCGAGGAGCACGACCAGCACGAGGGCCGCGATGGTGACGAACCACAGCCAGTTGGGGATGTCCATGAACTTCTTTCCTCCGGTGCGCAGGCACAGCTGACCACCGGAGGTCTCTTCCACCGACCGTGGGCCGGTCGACGGCACCGGGCGTCGAGCGCCGTGATGACGATGCCGCCGCGAAGGAATACTCCCCTCCACGTACGAGCGCCATTGTTCACCATGT
This sequence comes from Actinoalloteichus caeruleus, assembly GCF_049311605.1. Taxonomy (NCBI): domain Bacteria; kingdom Bacillati; phylum Actinomycetota; class Actinomycetes; order Pseudonocardiales; family Pseudonocardiaceae; genus Actinoalloteichus; species Actinoalloteichus caeruleus. The sequence continues at coordinate 1,700,536 of NZ_CP186005.1, read as the reverse complement.
GCGGCCCCCACCAACAGTCAGGGGGCCGGGAGATCATGGTCACACCGCCCCCGACCCCCCGCCAGCCGGGAACCGGTGACCTCGGCGAGGGCGCCGGTGGTGGCGGTGGAGCGGCTCCGGCACGGGGTCGAGGGGACCACTCCCGCCCCGGCGACCGCGCCGCGCTCCCGTTCCGGGGTGCGACGACCGGGTAACCGGGGCCGACGCGCCTCGTCGCCGGGACGGTTGCCCCACCGCCCTCGACGCCGGACGGTGGGGCCGGACCGTCAGCGGTACCCGGTGGTGTCGGCGGGCTTCCCGGCGTCCTGGACCTCGACGACGTACCGCCACGCATCGGGGCGCGAACCGTCCAGGTCGGTGAATCCGTACTCCTGGGCGAGACCCCCGCTGGACAGCGACCGGCCGTTCCACCGGGCGAGGTCGGGGTCCGCCGCGAGAGCCGCCACGGCACGTCCCACGAACCGAGGGGTCTCGGAGATCGCGAAGTGCGGTTCCCGGGGGAGCGCGTCGCGCCAGTTCTCCTCCCGCACCCCGTAGTGGTCGAGCATCATCTCCGACCTCATCCAGCCCGGTGTCAGGGACACCGCCGTCGCCTCGTGCTTGACCAGGTCCCGCGCGTGCGCCCACGCCATGCGGTTCACCGCGACCTTCGCGAGGTCGTAGAAGGGCGAGACGCGGTAGTTCCGCTCGTTGTACTCGACGGTCCCGTCCGTGACCTCGACGAGCAGACCGCCCGGCCGTTCGATCAGCAGGGGGAGGGCGTGGTGCGCGGTGATGAGGTGGGTGTCGACCGCCAGCCGGAGCAGCCGCAGCCCGTTGTCGAGATCGTGCTCCCACACCGGCGTGTCCCACCCGAAGAGGAGCTCGCCACCCCAGATGTCGTTGACGAGGACGTCGAGGCGCCCCTGTTCCTCGCGGATGCGGTCCACCAGCGCCCGCACCTCCTCAGGCACGAGGTGGTCGACGGCGACCGGAACACCGACCCCGCCCGCGCGCTCGACCAGCTCGGCGGTCTCCTCGATCGTCTCGGGCCGCCCGTACTCGGAGGCACGATCCCTGGTGGTGCGGCCGGTGACGTACACCGTGGCTCCCGCCGCCCCGAGCTCGACGGCGATGCCCCGCCCCGCGCCCCGCGTCGCTCCCGCGACCAACGCGACCCTTCCTCGCAGGCTCATGCCCAACCTCCCCAGTCATACATAACCGATCGATCGTTTATATTCATAGCATGGCACGCACCAAGACCCGGACCGACGAGGAGGTCCTGGACACCGCCCTCTCCCTGATCGGGGACATCGGAGTCGGGAACCTGACCTTCGCCGCGCTCGCCACCCGGTCCGGTCTCTCCTCGGCGACGCTGGTCCAGCGCTTCACGAACAAGGCCACGCTGATCCAGCGCGCCCTCCTCCAGGGCTGGGACAAGCTCGACGCCACCACGCGGTCCCTCGCGGCGAGCACCCCCCTGACCCCCCGGGGAGCGGTCGAACTGCTGGTGGGCCTGTCAGGGCAGTACGCCGACGCCGAGGCTTACGCGAACGGGCTGCTGATCCTGCGCGAGGACCTCCGCGACCCCCTCCTGCGCCGCCGAGGGACCGCGTGGGAGGCCGAACTGACCGCCGCGCTCGACGCGCGGCTCTCGACGGCCCCCGGAACCCCGACCGGAGCCGGTCACGCACTCGCCACCTACTGGCAGGGCTCACTGACCTGGTGGGCCTTCCAGGCGGACACCCCGCTCGAGGAGTACCTGACCGACCGGCTCAGCCAGTTCCTCGCCCTGGTCAACCGTCCCTAGACCGGCACCTCGCCCCGGGGTCCACGCCCACCGTCCCCGGGACGACACGCACGCGCGGTCACGCCCACCGTCCCCGGTGGACGCCCGATCCTCGGCCGCACCGGACCCGCGACGTGATCCACACCTCCTCGGCCGGGAGTCGGGCGGCTCCTCGAGCCCACCACCGCCCACCACGCGACGCACCACGCCACATGCCCCACCACCAGGCACGACGGCCGTCCACGCTGGATTCCGCACCTGACGAGCACTGTCCGGAATGTCCCCGAAAGTGTGACCCCTGACATGGCCGGTCCCGCGACTTCGCATACTGTCGACTGGTGTCGTTCCTCGCGCGGAATCGTTGGTGGCTGATCGCCCTCGGAGCGGTCGTGCTCCTCGTGGCTGGCGCGATCGCCTGGCCCTCCGATGACGAGGACACCTCCGACATCCCGTCGCGGGAGTTCCGGCTGGAGGTGCCCGAGGAGCCCGGCTCCGACAGCCTCATCAGCCTCGACGCCACCGTCTACCTCCCCGAGACCACACCCGCCCCGGCGGTGCTGCTCGCGCACGGCTTCGGCGGCAGCAAGCTCGAGGTCTCCGGCGACGCCCGGGAACTGGCCGACCGCGGCTTCGTGGTCCTGACCTACTCCGCGCGCGGCTTCGGCGAGAGCGAGGGGCTGATCGGGCTGAACTCGCCGGACCACGAGGTCCGGGACGCCTCCGCCCTCATCGACTGGCTGGCCGAGCAACCCGAGGTGCTCACCGAGGACGGGGACCCGGTGGTGGGCGTCACCGGCGGCTCCTACGGCGGCGCGTTGTCGCTCATGGTGGCCGGCACGGACGACCGGGTGGACGCGATCGCCCCGGTCATCACCTACAACGACCTGGTCAAGGCCCTCATCCCGAACTCGGGCACCGAGGACGCCACCCCGATCACCTCGGCCGGTACCCCGGCCGCCAGCCCGTTCCCCGACCCCGGGGTCTTCAAGCGGTTCTGGGCGGGTCTGCTGTTCACCGCCGGCAGCCCCTCCGTGGAGGCACCGCCGGTCGCCTCGCCGGAACTCGGCACCGACGACGAGGACGGCGAGGGCGACGAGGGCGCACGCCCCACTCCCGAGGAGGGCGGGACCGGCGGCGCCGACGGGGGCACGGGGCCGACCCCGCCCGGCTGCGGACGCTTCAGCCCCGAGCTCTGCGCCGCCTACGTCGAACTCGCCACCACCGGGGAACCCAGCCAGGAGACCGTGGACCTGCTCGCGGACCTCTCCCCCGCGCGGTTCACCGAGAACATCACCGTGCCCAGCCTGGTCGTGCAGGGCAGCCAGGACACCCTGTTCGGCCTGGACCAGGCCGACGCCAACGCCCGGGAGATCGCCGAGGCGGGCGGCCGGGTCAAGGTGGTGTGGTTCGCCGGCGGCCACGACGGCAGCGGGACACCCGGCGAGGTCCGGGACCAGATCGGCGCGTGGTTCGACTTCCACCTCGCCGGCCGAGGACCCGACCCGGGAACCACCTTCGAGTACGGCATCCCGCGCAGCGTCGCCGGCGGTGGCGGTACCCGGGTTCGCACCCTGACCGCTCCCGAGTACCCCGGCCTCGTCGACACCGCGGCCACCGAGTTCCAACGACACCGGATCACCGGAGACCCGACGCCGGTCCTCACCCCGGCCGGGGGCCAGCCCGCCGCCATCACCGGCCTGCCCGGGCTGTCCGGCGTGCTCGGCGGCTCGCCCGACGTCGCCGGCCGACTCCACCGGGACGTCCCCGGCCAGGTGGCCCGCTTCACCTCCGAGCCCCTGGCCGAGGCCGTCACGATCACCGGAACCCCCCGGGTCCGCGTCCAGGTCAGCCAGGCGCCGGGCGCCGCCACCTCCGGCACCGCCGTGCTCTTCGCCAAGCTCTACGAGGTCAGCCCCAACGGCACCCGCACCCTGCCGGGACAGGGCGTCTCCCCGGTCCGCGTCACCGGCCTACCAGCCGACGGCACCCCGATGGAGGTGGACATCGCGCTGCCCGGCATCGCCTACACGGTCGACAGCGGCCAGCGGCTTGAGGTCGCGATCTCCACGACCGACCAGGCCTACGCCAGCGTCACCGAGCCGGTCACCCACGTGGTCGGCATCGCGGAGAACACCGACCTGGCACTCCCGACGACCCAGGGCGAGCACGCCACCTCCCCGGTGCCGTGGGGGGCGCTCGCCGGCGCTGGTGGCGTCGTCGCCCTCGGCGTGGTCCTCGCGCTGGTCTCGGCGTGGCGCCGGCGGCACTCGACGGACCTCGTCCCCGACCTGGAGGACGTGCCGATCGTCATCTCGGGCCTCAGCAAGCGCTACGCCAGCGGGTTCACCGCGGTGGACGGCATCTCCCTGCGGGTCGAACGGGGACAGGTCCTCGGGCTGCTCGGCCCGAACGGCGCGGGCAAGACCACGACGCTGCGGATGCTGATGGGGCTGATCCGTCCCACCGCCGGCCAGGTGCGGGTGTTCGGACACCTGGTGCGCCCCGGCGCGCCGGTGCTGTCCCGGATCGGCGCCTTCGTGGAGGGTTCCGGGTTCCTCCCCCACCTCTCGGGCATGGAGAACCTGCGCCTGTACTGGGCGGCCACCGGTCGGGGTCGGGAGAGCGCCCACTTCGAGGAAGCCCTGGAGATCGCCGGCCTCGGCGCGGCGGTGCACCGGAAGGTGTCCACCTACAGCCAGGGGATGCGGCAGCGGTTGGCCATCGCGCAGGCGATGCTCGGGCTCCCCGACCTGCTCGTCCTCGACGAACCAGCCAACGGCCTCGACCCGCCCCAGATCCACCAGATGCGGGAGGTGCTGCGCCGCTACGCCTCGGGGGGACGGACCGTCGTCGTCTCCAGCCACCTGCTGGCCGAGGTGGAGCAGACCTGCACCCACCTGGTCGTGATGCACCGGGGCCGGGTCATGGCCACCGGCGAGGTCCGGGACATCGTCGCGGGCGGGCACGGGTACACCTTCCACGTCGACCAGCCCGAGCGGGCGGCCGAGGTGCTCGCCGCGATGGACGGCGTGTCGGAGGTCGAGGCCCACGACAGCAGCGTGCAGGCCCTCCTCGGGCCGGTGCGCCCGGGAGCGGCGGTCACCGAGCTGGTGCGGGCCGGGATCGCGGTCGAACAGGCCGGGCCCACCGGCCGGTTGGAGGACGCGTTCCTCCAGATGGTCGGAGAGGAGTCGGCGCCGTGACCGAGCCACATCGGAACACGTCATCCGGGGAGGCGGCACGCGGGAGCGTTCCGTCCGCCGAGGCGGCCGCCGTGTTGGAGGAGCGCAGCCGGCACGCCGATCCGGCCGGCCGGGTGGCCCACGACGGGTCGATCGCCGGGTACCGCGCGAACCACACCCTGCCGATCAGGGTCGAGCTGCGGCGCCAGCTGCTGCGGCGCCGCACCCAACTCACCCTCGGCCTGCTGGTCGCCCTGCCCGTGGTCCTGCTGCTGGCGTTCCGGATCGGTCAGGACGACGTCAGCGGCGGCGGCCTGGTGGAACTCGCCACCCGCAGCGGGGTCAACTTCGCGCTGTTCTCCATCTTCGTGTCGGTGAGCTTCCTCTTCGTCGTCGTCGTCGCCCTGTTCTTCGGCGACACGGTGGCCAGCGAGGCGTCGTGGTCGAGCCTGAAGTACCTGCTGGCCGCGCCCATCCCCCGGCACCGACTGCTCCGGCAGAAGGCCATCGTGTCGGCCCTGCTCACCGTGTTCGCTCTCCTGCTGCTCCCGGCGGTGTCCCTGCTCGTCGGGGTCCTCGCCTACGGCAACGGGCCCCTGATCAGCCCCACCGGCGAATCGGTGTCGATGGGCCGGGGCGTCGTCGTGCTGCTGATGATCATCGCCTACCTGGTGCTCTTCTACACCTGGGTGGCCGGCCTCGCCCTGCTGCTCACCGTCGCCACGAACACCCCGCTGGGCGCGGTGGGCGGAGCGTTGATGGCCAGCATCCTGTCCCAGATCCTCAACCAGATCACCGCCCTGGGTGACCTGCGCCAGTTCCTCCCCACCTACTACAGCTACGACTGGTTCGACCTGCTGAGCACCGACATCAGCTGGGACGAGATGGCCAGGGGCGTCCTGACCTCGTTCGTCTACGGCACCGTGTTCGTCCTGCTGGCCATCCAGGTGTTCGACCGCAAGGACATCACCAGCTGAGGCCGCCCGCCCGCGCCGCGGAGGGCGGGCGGGCCGCACCCACCCCGGTCCCCGCCACGGCTGGCATCCTGATCACGACTGGTTCCGGTCGAGGACGGGAGCGCGTGTGCGGCGGGAGATCACCACGACCTCGGGGCGGGTCCGGGGCCGTCAGGCCGCACCCGGCGTGCGGGCCCACCTCGGCATCCCCTACGCGGATCCGCCGTTCGGACCGCTCCGGTTCCGCCCACCCCGGCCCCGACGGCCCTGGGCGGGCGTCCGGGACTGCGTCACCTTCGGCCCGGTCGCACCCCAGTCCGCGCGACTGGCCGGGCTGCCGGTCTGGGCGGCGGACGAGGAGGACATCCTCACCCTGAACGTGTGGGCACCCGCCGGATCGGGAGGTCCCTGGCCGGTGCTCACCTGGTTCCACGGCGGGGCCTACACCTTCGGTTCCAGCGCCCAGCCGGACTTCGACGGCGCACGGCTCGCCGCCACCGGCATGGTCGTGGTCACCGTCAACTACCGGCTGGGTTTCGAGGGGTTCGGTCACCTGCCCGGGACGCCGGACAACCGGGGCCTGCTGGACCAGCTCGCCGCGTTGGACTGGGTGGCCGCCAACATCGCCGAGTTCGGTGGTGACCCGGACAGGGTGACCGCAGCCGGGCAGTCGGCGGGCGCCGGTTCGGTCCTGGCGCTGGCCGCCTCGGACCGGGCCACACCGTTCCACCGCGCCATCCTGCACAGCCCGCCACAGGGCTTCCGCTCCCCCTCCGAGGCCGCCACCGTCGCCGACCGCATCGCCACGGCGGCGGGGGTGCGACCGGCGGACCTCGGCTCGGCGCCACCCGAGGCACTGGTCAGGGCCGCCGACCTCGTCGCAGGTGACCACTCGGCGGGCCGCTGGCCGGGGCGGTGGCGGCACGACCCGGTGCTGTACGGGCCGGTGGTCGACGGCGAACTCCTCCGGGCCGACCCGGCGCCGTCACTGGCCCAGGGGGCGGCCGCCGGGACACCCCTGCTGGTCACCCACACCACGGAGGAGTACTGGCTGTTCCACGCGGTGGGCGGGTTGAACCCGGTGCGCACCGAAGGCGAACTCGCGCGGTTCGCCGACGATCTGGGACTGCCGGCGGCCCTGCCCGCCGGCTACCGGCGACTGCTGCCCGACGCGACCGTCGAGGAACTCTGGTTGACGATCTTCGGGGACCTCCGGTACGGCGAGTACGCGGCGCGGCTGGTGGAGAACCAGGTGGCGGCCGGGGGTGCCGCCTGGCTGGCCCTGTTCGACCGCCGACGGGACGCCAGCGGGCAACGGGTCCGGGCCTGGCACCACGCCGACGTGCCCTTCGTCTTCGGCACCCTGGACGCCCCCGGCGCGGACTTCCTGATCGGCGCGGTGGGCACCGACGAGCACCGGTTGGCGCGGCACGTCGGCGCCGCGGTCCTCCGCTTCGCCGCGCACGGGGACCCGGGCTGGACCCCGTTCCACGGCGGCACGGGCCCGGTGGAGGTCTGGGGTGGCGAGCCACGGTCCGTCCCGGCCACGGATCCGGCCCGCCGCGCACTGTGGGAGGACGTCCCGCTGGGGCCGGCCCCGGCCTGACCGGCCCACCCGCTCCCCCGGGTCGCACGGCGCGGTCAGTTCACTGGAGACCGGCCGCGTCCATGCCCCGGAGCTCCTTCTTCAGGTCGGAGATCTCGTCCCGCAGCCGGGCCGCCACCTCGAACTGGAGGTCCCGCGCGGCCCGCATCATCTGGTCGGTGAGCTGGGCGACGAGGTCGGCGAGCTCCGCCCTCGGCATCGACCGCACATCGCGGTCCTCCAGCACACCGGCGCTGGAGGACCCGGGGCCGCCACCCCCGGGCTTCTTGCCCCGGGACGCGTTCCGACCCGAGCCACCGACCGGGACGACCTCCTCGGAGTCCTCCGCCTCCGAGTGGACGCGGTCGAGGATGTCGGCGATCTTCTTGCGCAACGGCTGCGGGTCGATGCCGTGCTCCTCGTTGTAGGCGACCTGCTTCGCCCGACGCCGGTTCGTCTCGTCGATGGCCCGCCGCATCGAGTCGGTGACCGTGTCGGCGTACATGTGCACCTGTCCGGAGACGTTCCGGGCGGCCCGGCCGATCGTCTGGATCAGGCTGGTGCCCGAGCGCAGGAAGCCCTCCTTGTCCGCGTCCAGGATGGCCACCAGCGACACCTCGGGCAGGTCGAGGCCCTCCCGGAGCAGGTTGATGCCGACCAGCACGTCGAACTCACCGATCCGGAGCTGTCGCAGCAGCTCGACCCGGCGGAGCGTGTCCACCTCCGAGTGGAGGTACCGGACCCTGATCCCCAGCTCCAACAGGTAGTCGGTGAGGTCCTCCGCCATCTTCTTCGTCAGCGTCGTCACCAGCACCCGCTCGTCGGCCTCGGTGCGCAACCGGATCTCGTGCACCAGGTCGTCGATCTGGCCCTCGGTGGGCTTGACGTGCACCTCCGGATCGACCAGCCCCGTCGGGCGGATGACCTGTTCGACGAACTCGCCGCCGGTCTGCCCCATCTCGAACGGCCCCGGAGTCGCCGAGAGGTAGACGGTCTGCCCGATCCGGTCGGCGAACTCCTCCCAGTTCAACGGCCGGTTGTCCAGGGCGCTGGGCAGCCGGAACCCGTGCTCGACCAGGGTGCGTTTCCGGGAGGCGTCCCCCTCGAACATCCCCCCGATCTGGGGGACGGTGACGTGCGACTCGTCGATGATGAGCAGGAAGTCGTCCGGGAAGTAGTCGATCAGGGTGGCCGGGGCGGAGCCGGCAGGCCTGTCGTCGATGAACCGCGAGTAGTTCTCGATGCCGGAGCAGAACCCGACCTGCCGCATCATCTCGATGTCGTAGGAGGTCCGCATCCGCAGCCGCTGGGCCTCCAGCAGCTTCCCGCGCCGCTCCATCGACTCCAGCTGGGTGGCCAGCTCGGCCTCGATCTCACCGATCGCCCGTTCCATGCGGTCCGGCCCGGCCACGTAGTGGGTCGCGGGGAAGATGCGGAGTTCGTCGACCTCGCGGACCACCTCTCCGGTGAGCGGGTGCAGGTAGTGGAGCCGGTCGATCTCGTCGCCGAAGAACTCGATGCGGATGGCGAGCTCCTCGTAGGCGGGGATCACCTCCACGGTGTCCCCGCGCACCCGGAAGGTGCCCCGGTTGAAGGCCAGGTCGTTGCGGGTGTACTGCACGTCGACCAACGCCCGCAGCAGCACGTCCCGGTCGACCTCCTCGTTGAGCCGCAACGGGATCGACCTGTCGAGGTACGACTGCGGGGTCCCGAGGCCGTAGATGCACGACACCGAGGCCACCACGAGGACATCCCGCCGGGTGAGCAGGCTCATCGTCGCCGAGTGGCGGAGCCGTTCGACGTCGTCGTTGATCGACGAGTCCTTCTCGATGTAGGTGTCGGTCTGCGGGACGTAGGCCTCGGGCTGGTAGTAGTCGTAGTAGCTGACGAAGTACTCGACGGCGTTCTCCGGGAAGAACCCGCGCAGCTCGTTCGCCAGCTGAGCCGCCAGGGTCTTGTTGGGCGCGAGCAGCAGCGTCGGGCGCTGGACCTTCTCGATCAGCCACGCCGCCGTGGCGGACTTGCCGGTTCCCGTGGCCCCCAGCAGGACCACGTCCTTCTCGCCCGCCCGGATGCGCCGTTCCAACTCGGCGATGGCCTGCGGCTGGTCACCCGCGGGCTCGTAGTCGCTCACGACGCGGAAGCGCCCGTCCGCGCGAGGGATGTCGCTGACCGGACGGAACGCGGAGGAGGCGGTAATCGGTGCGTGTCCCACGTCCACGAGGGTAGGCCGGAACACCGACGGGGGTGGCCCGCCGGGGGCTGGGCCGGGCGCGGCCTCCGCCACCAGGTGGGCCAACTCACCCCGTCGGCGGGTCCGGACGCGGTGGCCGCCGCCACGAGGAGGGTGGGTCTCCCCACCCCGGCCTCAGTCGGAGCAGCAGGAGCAGCTCCCGCAGCAGGAGCAGCCGTTGCCGCAGCAGGAGCAGGCCTCGCAGCAGGGACCGCAGCTCTCGCACAGACCGGTCCGGGGCTGGCCGCTCCACGGGCCCGGGAACGAGTCACGGCAGCAGACCTGGCAGGTGCAGGTCATCCACAGCGCCAACCCGCATCCGGCGAGCACACCCCGGGGCACGGGAGGATTCCGCACCGGGGGGCAGCCGCACCGGCTCCCACCCCCACCACCCGACCGCTCCCCCGGCCCGCCGGGGCCACCGGTGTCGGGCGGATCGGTGGGCCCCGGTCCCTGCCCCGGGTACTCCTGGTACGGCCGGTCATGACCGTGGTCGGGAGGAAGGTGCCGGAGCCCCGGCAGGGTGGTGCGTCCCTGGTGGCCGTGGCCCTGCCCCTCGCGTCCCGCCGGGGGCCCGTCGACGTGCCCCCGGAAGGCGTGGCGCACCGAGCGGGGCAGCTGGTGGGCGAGCAGTGCGTGCGCGAGGCGGGAGTCGGTGAGGGTCACCCGGCGCAGCGCGGCGAGCAGGTCGTCGAGCGCCTCCGCGCAGAGCTCACGGGCCCGGTCCAGGCTCGTCGCGGTGGCGGTCAGCGGGTTCCACGCCCCGCTGGCGGTGTCCGACGGCAGGTCCTGGACCGCGTCCAGGAGGTGCCCCAGCCGGCCGAACATCCGGCCCGCCTCGCGCAGCGGGTCGGCGTTCCCCGGCATCCCGGCCAGCACCGCGGTGTGGGCGAAGGCCTGGGCGGTCGCCGACTCGGTCGGTGCCGTCACCACGCGGACGTCGGAGCCCGGTCGAGCGTCCCGTTCCACCTCGTCCTGGTGCGCGACGACCGCCAGCAGGGAGTCGGTGTCCAGCCGCAGGCCCCGGCCGGCGGCGGAGACCTGACGTGCCCAGCGGTCGGCCACCCGACCGGCGACCGAGCGCACCGGCCGGCGCGCGTAGTGGCCGTCGCCGTCGAGCACGTGGTCCCGGATTCGGGCGGAGGCCAGCGCGAGGGACACCGTGGCCGCCAGTCTGGCCCCCGCGCCCACCGCCACCGAGGCACCCCGGAAGCCGCGCAACGCGCAGGGCCCGGCGGCCCGTTGGGCCGCGCGCGTCCCCTCCGGTGGCAGCTGGGCGGTGAACAGGACCGACAGCAGCAGCCCGTCGTAGCTCGTCGCGACCCTCGCCAGGTGCCCGTGCGCGTCACGGAGCGCGAGGCACAGACCGCACAGGTGCCCCATCCAGGCGGTGCGCAGCGCCGGGGGCAGGGTGTGCTGGCAGGGCCGAAGAATCCCGAACACGTGTCCCTCCACGACCGTCGCGGGTCCCTCCCGCGCCGGGGAGCACAGTCCAGCGCATTTTCACCCATGCGGGGGACGCTGTAATCAAAAAGCCGCCTACCCCAGCACCCCGGGGACGCCCTGTTCGCACTGACGGAGGAGGAAGGGGCCCCCACGGCCCGGGCAGGCCGGCCGGCCAGTTCATCCTGGGTGAGCACCCGACCACGCGGACGGCGAGGGCGCCTCCGCCCCCTTCCCCGGATGTGCACTATTGGTGCATGAGCGTCGAGACCACCGCCGCCGCCCCGCACATCCACGCGCCCAAGATCGAGCTCTTCGACACCAGAACCATGACCAACACCGATCCGAAGGGATTCCGCCGCACCGTCGACGAGTACCGGCGCGAGGAGTTCGGTCTGTACCTCGCCAGGGAGGTGGTGGACCACCACCGCTTCCGCTACCTGGAATCGTGGCTGTTGCCGGAACACCGCATTCGGTTGAGTCGGTGGACGTGGTGGCCCGGCGAGGAGGCCGACTACGACTTCTACCTCGACGTCGCCGAGATCACCCGTTCCCCGGAGGACCCCGCGCGGTGGCGGACCCGCGACTGCTACCTCGACATCCTCGTCCGCACCGGACGCGGCGTGGAGGTGGTGGACTCCGACGAGCTCATCGCGGCCGTCCGGGCCGACCTGCTCTCCGCTGACAGCGCGGAACGCGCCATGACCGCGGCGCACCACGCCGTCGGCGGCATCGCGGCGCACGGCTACGACGTCACCGCCTGGCTCGCGTCCACCGGCGTCACGATCACCTGGCGAGAGCCAACCGACTCCGCCGACAGCTGACGAGGAATTCGTCAACCGCTGTCCGGGTCGTTCTTCCCCGCGATTCGGGAACGGAACGGAGTCACTGATCGACAATGCCGGATTCGTAACAGAAAGACGATGTTCCCCTCATCACAAAGTGGGGCGAAATGGCTACCCTCTGAGCTTGTGGGCGCCGTTGTCACACCGCAGTTGATCGATGTGGTCGACACGATCACCTCGGTCCGGAACTACCCGTCCGGAACACGTCACCATCTCACCACCTGTCGGGTCGAGCACTGGGGCTTACGCACCGAGAGCGCGACACCCGACGATCCGTTCACCAGCTCCGAGGTCAGCTGGGTCCTGCCCGCCCAGGGCATCAGGATCCAGCGCCGCCGACCCCGGTCGCGGCACGCCAGAAGCGGACCGACCCTGCTGACGGCCATCAGGGTCACCCACGACCACCGCTCCTGGCGGACCACCGACCTCCTCCTGGGGCTCGCCCTCCAGGGTCGGCGGACTCCCCGCATCGTGAACTCGGCCGAGTTCGCGGCGGCGGTGACCGGCCGCGTCCTCCGCGCGGCCGACGCCGAACTGGCGCTGCGGACCGTGCACCGCACGCTGGAGGAGATCAGCGAGTACCACCACGACCTGGGCAGCTGGCTGTTGGGACTCGGCATCACCCGGTCCCTGCCCGGGGGCTGAGCGCGTCGGGGTCGGCGGTGGGTGCGCCGTTACCGACCCCGACGACCAGCCCGGCCCGCCGGGACCAGCCGGTCCCGGGGGTCGCGCACGCCCCGGTTCGAGCAACCCGCCCCCGTCTGGTCCCCCGACTAGGTCCGGCCGGTCTCGTCCCCGGCCCGCCACCCCACCCGCGCGGCCCACCGGTCGGCCGCTGGCAACCGTTCCGTGAACCAGGGCTCCTTGCCGGCCGTGTACGCCGCCGCGTCGCGGTCGCGGCCGAACCTCTCGGCCGTCGCGCGCTTGAGGCTGGCGTAGTCCGCCCGCGCCGCCTCATCCGCCCGCAACCATGCCGGGAACAGCAGCGCGTACCGCCACCCCTCGGTCCCGACGACCCGCACGTGCAGGTTCACCGCGCGTCCCGGGTCCGCCGAGGTGTGCACGCGCTTGCGCCACTGGTCCGGGTCCGGGTCCCACGGCTGCGGGGCGTCGGAGTCGATGCCCTCGAAACGCGGGAACCCGGCAGCGGCGAGCGGGGCGGCGAGGGCGTCCGCCGTCGCGAGGTCCGCCACCGTCAGCTGGAGGTCGAGGACGTCCTTCGCCGGCAGGTGGGGAACGGAGGTGGAACCGACGTGGTCGACGCGCAGCGCGTCGGGCCCGGCCACGCGGCGCACCCGCTCGACGATCCGCGCGGCCTGCGCCGCCCAGTCCGGGTCGTGGTCGACCAGCACCGGGGCGGTGGCGTCCCGACCCGAGCGGACCAGTCGCACGTTGCGCTCGAAGGGGACCAGGCGGTCACGCCACAGGGCGTCCACCTCGGCCAGCAACACCCGCCGGGACGCCGTGTTGTCCAGCAGGACGTCCGCCGCCGCCCGACGGTCCTCGTCCGTCGCCTGGCTGCCGATGCGACCCCGGGCCTCGGACTCGGTCATCCCCCGGGTCCGACGCAACCGATCCACCCGGACCCGCTCGGGGGCCATCACCACCACCGCCAGGTGGTACTGGGAACTCATCCCCTTCTCGACCAGGAGCGGGATGTCGTGGACGACGACCGCGTCCGGGGGAGCGGCCTCGAACGCCGCGGCGGCCAACTCCGCCACCCGGGGGTGCAGGATCGAGTTCAAGCGGGCCCGCTCCGCCTCGTCCGAGAAGACACGCCGCGCCACCTCCGGGCGGTCCAGGGCCCCCTCCGGGGTCAGCACCCCGACGCCGAACGCGGCGACGACCTCCCGCAGCCCCTCGCTACCGGGCGCCACCACCCTCCTGGCCAGTTCGTCCGCGTCGACCACGACGGCCCCGTGCTCGGCCAGCCGCCGCGCGACGGTGGACTTCCCCGCACCGATGCCCCCGGTCAGTCCGATACGCAGCACAGCGACCCCTCCCGAAACGCGTCAGAGCCCGCACCTCGGGAGGTGCGGGCTCTGACGACCGTACTGGCTCACTCAGCGCGGATCAAAGATCCGGGCTGATCGCGCTCACGCGCCGCCGGACAGCTTCTCCCGCAGGGCGGCGAGCTGCTCGTCGCTGGCGAGCGAACCGCTGGAGTCGGCACGCGGAGTGTCGGACGAGTAGCTCTGGTCGCCGACCGGCTCCACGTCCACGCCCTCCTCGGCAGCCTTGGTGACCTGCTTCTTGTGCTGCTCGTAGCGGCGCTGGGCCTCGGCGTACTGGCCCTCCCACTCCTCGCGCTGCGAGTCGTAGCCCTCCATCCACTCCTGGGTCTCCGGGTCGAAGCCCTCGGGGTAGATGTAGTTGCCCTCGTTGTCGTACTCGGCGGCCATGCCGTACTGGGTCGGGTCGAACTCCATCTCGGGAGTGAAGCCCTCGTTGGCCTGCTTCAGCGACAGCGAGATGCGGCGACGCTCGAGGTCGATGTCGATGACCTTGACCATGACCTCGTTGCCGACCTGCACGACCTGCTCCGGCACCTCGACGTGGCGCTCGGCCAGCTCCGAGATGTGGACCAGACCCTCGATGCCCTCGTCCACCCGGACGAACGCGCCGAAGGGGACCAGCTTGGTGACCTTGCCGGGCACGATCTGGCCGATGGCGTGCGTCCTGGCGAACTGGCGCCACGGGTCTTCCTGGGTGGCCTTGAGCGACAGCGACACGCGCTCGCGCTCCATGTCCACGTCGAGCACCTCGACGGTGACCTCCTGGCCCACCTCGACGACCTCGCTCGGGTGGTCGATGTGCTTCCAGGAGAGCTCGGAGACGTGCACCAGACCGTCCACCCCGCCGAGGTCGACGAAGGCACCGAAGTTGACGATCGAGGAGACGACGCCCTTGCGGACCTGCCCCTTCTGGAGCTGGTTGAGGAACTCGCTCCGCACCTCGGACTGGGTCTGCTCCAGCCAGGCGCGCCGGGACAGGACCACGTTGTTGCGGTTCTTGTCCAGCTCGATGATCTTCGCCTCGAGCTCGCGGCTGACGTAGGGCTGGAGGTCCCGGACGCGGCGCATCTCGACGAGGGAGGCGGGGAGGAAGCCCCGGAGGCCGATGTCGAGGATCAGGCCGCCCTTGACGACCTCGATGACGGTGCCCTTGACCGGCTCGTCCTTCTCCTTGAGCGCCTCGATGGTGCCCCAGGCGCGCTCGTACTGGGCGCGCTTCTTGGACAGGATCAGCCGACCTTCTTTGTCCTCCTTCTGGAGGACAAGGGCCTCGACGTGGTCACCGACGGTGACCACCTCGGCCGGATCGACGTCGTGCTTGATCGACAGCTCGCGCGAAGGAATGACGCCTTCGGTCTTGTAGCCGATGTCGAGCAGCACCTCGTCACGATCGACCTTGACGATGGTGCCTTCAACGATGTCGCCATCGTTGAAGTACTTGATGGTTTCGTCGATGGCCGCGAGGAAGTCCTCCTCCGTCCCGATATCGTTGACGGCAACCTGCTGCTTCGACGAGTTGGCAGCCGGGACAGTGGTGGTGTCGGTGGACATTAGGTAGGTGGCTCCGGTATGGATTCGAGGTAGCGGGCGACTTGCTTCACTTGTCTGCTCTGGACGCCATCGTAGGCCTCCGCGCGACGGGCCGGTAGCTCGCCACCGATCGGTGGCACGACCCCCGCGGGCCCGGATCCACTCCGGCGTCCACGCGACTCGCGGCCCTGACGGGTGCGGAACAGTCTGACAACGCAGAGGTATCGTACGCGCCCAGGTGATCCCTGGGCAAACCCGGATGCGATCCGAAGAAGTTGATCAACGCAGGTAGACGGGTCGGTGGACGAGTGACGAACAGTCCCCAGCCGGGTGCGGGGTCGCCAGCACCCGGGACGACCGGCGACCCGAGGTTCCGGCACGCGGAGGGCACCCTCGGCACCAGCGGGGTGTCCCGCACCACACCCGGGCCGGCCGCCGCCCGCGCCGCCAGCCGCGCGTGGTGGGACGCCGACGCCGACGACTACCAGCGCGAACACGGAGACTTCCTCGGGCTGACCGAGTTCCGGTGGGCCCCGGAGGGCGTCACCGAAGGCGACCTCGGGCTCCTCGGCGAGGTGCGAGGAGCCAGCGTCCTGGAGGTCGGCTGCGGGTCCGCGAGCTGCTCCCGCTGGCTTCGGACGCGGGGCGCCCACCCGGTCGCCATGGACCTTTCCGCCGGCATGTTGCGCCACGCCGCGCTGGGCGCCGCCGAGTCCGGCGTCGACGTCCCCCTGGTGCTGGCGAGCGCGGACGCGCTCCCGTTCGCCTCGGAGAGCTTCGACCTCGCGTGCTCGGCGTTCGGCGCGGTCCCGTTCGTCTCCGACCTCGACCGGTTGACCTCCGAGGTCGCCCGGGTCCTCCGGCCCGGCGGACGGTGGGTCTTCGCCGTGACTCACCCGATGCGGTGGATCTTCCCGGACGATCCCGGCCCCGCGGGCCTGACGGTCCGCCAGTCGTACTTCGACCGGACGCCCTACGTCGAGGTCGACGAGGACGGGGTGCCGACCTACGTGGAGTACCACCGGACGATCGGCGACCACGTCCGCGCCCTGGTCGGTGCGGGGCTTCGGCTCGTCGACCTGGTGGAGCCGGAGTGGCCGGCGGGGCACGACCGGGTGTGGGGGCAGTGGAGCCCGCTGCGCGGTCGGCTGTTCCCGGGCACCGCCATCTTCCGCGCGGAGAAGGCGGACGGCTGACGGTCGGCGCCGTCGGGACGGGCTGCCACGCTGGGCCGGTGCCACCCCCGAGCCGCGACAGGAACGAGCGATGACCACCACCCGCAACCTCCTCGCCGAGCAGTCGGCGCGCTTCGCCCGACTGGACCCCGTGATCCCGGCCCAGCGGGTCGCGCCCGTGGGAGAACCGGTGGTCGCCGCCCTGCCCGACGGCAGGGTGGTCGGGGGCGTGGTCGCCTTCCACCACCACCCTCCCGGCACCGTGTCCAGCCTGTGGTCGGCCCGGTACTGCCGCGAGCTGACGCCCCTGCTCGGCTCGGTGGGGGCGGAGGGACTGGCCGAACTCCTCGCCGCGGCCCGCCCGGTACTGGTGGACGGGCTGGCGGCCGAACCGGACTCGGCGGTCGAGGTGATCTGGCCCAGCCGGGACGCCGAGGCGACGCGGGTGCTGCTCGACCACGGCTTCGTGCCGCTGAGCGTGCTCGCGATCAGGACCACCGCCGCCCCGTCCCGGCCGGCACCGGTCGACGACCGGGTCCGGGTGCGCCGGGGCGGGCCCTCGGACCTGACGGAGGTCCTGGACCTGGCGATGGCGGAGTTGGAGTACTCCGCGCTGGTCGGCGGGACCGTCCTGCGCCCGGACGCCCGTGACCTGAAGGCGGAGACCCTGCGGACGAGGCTGGCGGGGGACCACCCCGTCTGGCTGGCGGAGGTGGACGGACTGGTGATCGGCCTCGCCGAGGGCGCGTGGAGCCCGGTGGCGGAGGGCAGCCCGGGGTCGACCCGCCTCCCCACCGGCCTCCTCGGGTACGTCAACTGCGTGTCGGTGGCCTCCGGAGCCCGAGGGCTGGGCGTGGGTCAGCTGTTGATGGCCCGGGCGCACGAGGAGTTCGACACGGCGGGGGCGCGGGCCACCTACCTGTACTACAACCCGCCCAACCCGCTCAGCTCGGTGTTCTGGCCACGACAGGGCTACCGGCCGCTCTGGACCATCTGGGAATCCCGTCCCGCCACCGGACTGCGTCACGGCCCGTGATGACACAGCGTCACTCCGAAATCGGACAATAATAGTTACCACATGGTTATCTCACGAGAGTGACGTTTCCCCCCGGATCGAGTTGACCAGCGGTGGAGACCACGGAACAGCGGCCCCCCAGTCGTCCACCCCGCCAGCCCGCGCATCCCGTGCCCGGCACGACCCCCGACGGCGCACACCCAGCGTGACCTGCGACGCGACGCCCCACCTCGCGTCCACTGGCGCCCACCGCCACCGCCGGCGGAACCGCCGAGGCGGCTGGCCGAGGGCGCGGCGCGACCGGGCCGGGGGCCGTCACCCGGGGCCGCTCCCCGCCCCTGACCCGGCCAGCCCAGTCACCGTTGCGTCGTCGGTCGCATTCCCGGTGTGACATTCGGCCGCCGAACACCCCGCCGATCGGGGTAGCCAGCCATTGACTGCTCACTTCGCGCCCCTGTTCACTCCACAGTTGATTGCGCAAGCAACCTGCGGGGGCGAACCTCCCCCCGCGGGTCGGGTGGTGGTACCTCGGTCGAGGAGGAGACGAGATGGTGGACAGACGTTCGATGCTCAAGCTCGTGGCGGCGGGCGGAGTGGCCGGCGGCCTGGGGCTGGCCGGCGCGGGGAGCGCGCTCGCCGGGGGCCACCGCCCCCGACCGGGCAGTGGACGCACCGGCGACATCCTCGCCCTGGTCGAGAAGGGCAGCCACCAGCTGAGCTTCTTCGACACCGCGAGCGGCGAGCGCCAGACGACGATCGGGCTTCCCGACTACCCGCACGAGATGGTCTCCGACCGGCGCAAGCGTTACGCCTTCATCGGCCACTACGGGGTGCGGATGTCCGGCGACGAGGGCCAGGGCGGGAACTCCGTCCTCGTCGTCGACCTCCAACGGCGCCGCCTCGTGCGCACCATCAGCACGGGATCCCACAACCGCATCCACGGACTGGCCGTCGACCGCCAGGACCGGCTCTTCGTGTTGAGCGAGGGCACGAACACCCTGCTGGTCTTCGACGACCCGCTCACCGACACCCGCCCGGCCGCCGTCCTGCCGACCGGGGGCCGCAAGACCCACATGGTCGCGGTGACCCGCGACGGCGAGCGCGCCTTCGCCACCGGCCTGGAATCGAACTCGGTCTCCGTGGTCCGCCCGTGGGTCGCCTCCGTCGGGCCCCGGGTGGTGGGTGCCGGGGCGCTGCCGGAGGGCTGCTCGCTCAGCGAGGACGAGCGCACCCTCTACGTGGGTGCCCGGCAGACCCCGGCGGTGCTGGAGTTCGACACGGCCTCGATGCGGCTGCGCCGGTCCTTCCCCATCAACGGGGACCCGCTGCGGGTGTACGCGATCAGGAAGAACCGGCTGCTGATCACGGACATCCAGAACAACCAGGTCCACCTGTACACCCGGGACTACCGGCACATCGCGTCGATCACGATGCGGGGCATCCCCGCGTCGGCGATCCTCCACCCCGACGAGGACATCGCCCTGATCCCGCAGTTCGAGACGAGCACGGTGAGCACCATCGACCTGACCACGAACACCGTGATCGGCGAGTTCGACTGCGGCACGGAGCCGGACGGCTCCGTCCTGCTCGTCGGCGGAAGCCGCCGCTGAGAGAGCCGCCCAGGGGCTCGGCCCAACCCGCCGGGCCGGTCGTCACGGGCCGGCCCGGTCCGCCGCCCGCGCCGAAGGGAGTCGGCCACCGACGGCCATCGACGGCCGCCGGCACCGACCACCCGGCGACGGGCGCGTGGCGGTCCTCCCGCCGTCCGGCGCGGTTCGGGCGCGCGGGCGCGTGCCAGGCCAGCCGCGAGCGCCCCGGAGCCGGGTCCGGCGACCGGGACGGCGCGTGGCGGGGACGCCCGACCCCGCCACCGCGGTGAACCCGGGGTGGGAACACCGGACCGACGACACCCCCGGTCGCTCCACGCCGGTGGCTGGGGGCGGGTCAGCGCCCGGGCACCCGGCCCCGACCCGGTCACTGGGGTGGCTCGTCCCGCCGGCACGGCGGATCCTCGTCCGGCCCGGCTCCCCCGCCACCGGCCTCCACGGAGGGCCGGTACGGCGGAGGCGTTGGCGAACCACGTCCCACCGGCGGAGCCACGCCCCGCTCGAGGACAGCGGCGGCACCGCCGTCGCGCCCGGGTGAGGGGGCCACGCCTGCGCGAACGCCCCCGGCCACGCCGCCCAGGGACGCCCCAGGGGGCGGTCGACGCCACCGACCGGGCCGGCGGTAGGGCCTGGCCCGTCGGGCACGGGGCGTCGCCCCCGGCGGCAGCGCACGGGAGCGCCCGAGGGTGGTCGGGGCACCTCCGTGATGGCGCCAGCCCACGGCCATCGCGGGGTCCCGACGCCGGACGCGCGCGCCAGCCCGGCCCCGTCCCCCGCGACCGGGCGGTTCCCGCCACCCGCTCGCTCCTCCGGCACCGCCTCGCGCCGCACCGGGTGGGGATCGACCGCACCCGGCCGGTCCCCACCCCGGCTCAGAGCTCCTCGTACCTCGCGACCTCGACGAGGTTGCCGTCCGGATCGCGGAAGTACAGCGAGATCATCGGGCCGAGCGCGCCCTGCCGCGAGACCGGTCCCTCCTCGATCCGCACGTCACAGGCCCACAGGTGGTCCTTCACCTCGGCGATGGGGGTGGTGGTGATGAGGCAGAGGTCCACCGAACCGGGCAACGGGTAGGTCGCGGACGGCCCGATCTCCTGCGAGGCGGGGTGCAGGTTGATCCGCTGCACCCCGAACGCCAGGCCCTGGCGCCCCTCCGCGTAGGTGACCGGTTGCATGCCGAGCACGTCGCGGTAGAACGCGACCGTCCGGTCCATGTCGTTGACGGTCATCACTATGTGATCGAACCGCTCCACCTTGAACAACGTGACCTCCCGGTCAGTGTGCCGCGGCGTCCCAGGAGGCGCCCACGCCGACCGAGACCTCCAGCGGCACGTCCAGTTGGTACGCACTGCCCATCTCGGCCCGGACCAGTTCCTCCACCGCTTCCCGCTCGCCCTCGGCGATCTCGAGCACGAGTTCGTCGTGCACCTGTAGCAGCATCCTCGACCGGAGTCCGGCGGCGACGAGCGCGCGGTGGACGCCGAGCATCGCGACCTTGATGATGTCGGCCGCGCTGCCCTGGATGGGAGCGTTGAGCGCCATCCGCTCCGCCATCTCCCGGCGCTGGCGGTTGTCGCTCGTCAGATCCGGCAGGTAGCGGCGGCGACCCAGCACGGTCTCGGTGTAGCCGTCCTTCCTCGCCCGCTCGACGACGGCCTGGAGGTAGTCCCTGACCGCGCCGAACCGCGCGAAGTACGCCTCCATCTGAGCCTTGGCCTCGTCGGCCGAGATGCGCAGTTGCTGAGCCAGACCGTACACCGAGAGCCCGTAGGCGAGTCCGTAGGACATCGCCTTGACCCGCCGGCGCAACTCGGCGCTCACCTCGGTCGGAGCGACGTCGAAGGCTCGGGAGGCGACGTAGGTGTGCAGGTCCTCACCCTCGCGGAACGCCGTGAGGAGACCCTCGTCACCGGAGAGGTGCGCCATGATGCGCATCTCGATCTGGCTGTAGTCGGCGGTCATCAACTCCTGGAAGCCGGAGCCGACGACGAACGCCTCCCGGATGCGCCGCCCCTCCTCGCTGCGGATGGGGATGTTCTGGAGGTTGGGCTCGGTGGACGAGAGGCGGCCGGTCGCGGCGATCGTCTGGTTGAAGGTGGTGTGGATCCGCCCGTCGTCCGCGATCGCCTTGATCAGGCCCTCGACCGTGGTGCGCAGACGGGTGGCGTCGCGGTGGGCCAGCAGGTGCGCCAGGAACGGGTGGCCGGTGGTGGCGTGCAGGTTCTGGAGCGCCTCGGCGTCGGTCGTGTAGCCCGTCTTCGTGCGCTTGGTCTTGGGCATCCCCAGTTCGTCGAACAGGACGACCTGGAGCTGCTTGGGCGAGCCGAGGTTGATCTCCTTGCCGATCTCGCCGTAGGCGTCCCGCGCCGCCTGCCGCACCTTCGCGGCGAAGTCGGCCTCCAGGCCGGCGAGCCGGTCGGCGTCGACGGCGATGCCGGCGGACTCCAGCTCGGCGAGCACCGCGAGCAGCGGGAGTTCGAGCTCACCGAGCAGGGACACCCCGTCCCGGACGGGACCTCCCCCGGTCGGACCCGTCCCCTCCGCGGCTGATCCCCACCGCAGCACCGCGTCAAGGGCGTCGGCGAGCTCACCGGTGGCCCTGGCGATGACGATGGTGTCCCGAGCCACGGCTCCCTCCTCCTCGTCCGGGTCGCCGAGGAGGGAGAGCTGGGCTCCCGTCTCGGGTTCCTCCCTGCGGAGTTCGCGGCCGAGGTGCCGGAGGACGAGATCGCTGAGCTCGAAGGACCGTTGCCCGGGGCGGACCAGGTAGGCGGCGAGGGCCGTGTCGCTGGTCAGGCCGTCGAGGCTCCAGCCACGTCCCCGGAGGCCGTGCAGCGCTCCCTTGGCGTCGTGCATCGCCTTGGGGCGCGACGCGTCCGCGAGCCAGTCCGCGAGCGCCCGTTCGTCGTCCTCGGTGAGGTCCTCGGTGACCAGGTAGGCGCCCTCGCCGGTGCCGGTGGCCACGGCGAGGCCCTCCACGTCTCCGGCGCCCCTCGCCCAGGAGCCGCGTACGGCGAGGCCCACCCGGTCCCCAGGGGAGGTGTGCTCCGCGAGCCAGTCGCGGACCGCTCCCGGCTGGAGCCGGCCGCCCCGGACCTCGAACCCCTCGTCGGCCTCTGGCTCGGCGCTGGACAGGGTGTTGAACAGGCGGTCGCGGAGGACGCGGAACTCGAGGTCGTCGAAGAGGCGGTGCACGGCGTCCCTGTCCCAGGGGCGCATCGCGAGGTCGTCAGGTTCGACACCGAGGTCGACGTCCCTGGCGAGCTCGGTGAGCTGCCGGTTGAGCAGCACGGTGGCCACCCGCTCCCGCAGGTTGTCGCCAGCCTTGCCCTTCACCTCGTCGACCCGGTCGACGAGGGCGGCGAGGGAGCCGAACTCCCTGATCCACTTCGTCGCCGTCTTCTCCCCCACCCCGGGGATGCCGGGGAGGTTGTCGGAGGGATCGCCCCGGAGAGCCGCGAAGTCCGGGTACTGGGCGGGCCGCAGGCCGTACTTCTCCTCCACCGCCTCGGGGGTGAAGCGGGTCAGTTCCGACACCCCGCGCTTGGGGTAGAGCACCGTGACCTCGTCGTTGACCAGTTGCAGGGCGTCCCGGTCGCCGGTGCAGATCAGCACCCGGACCCCTTCGGCCGTCGCCTGGGTGGTCAGGGTGGCGATGATGTCGTCCGCCTCGTACCCCTCGACGGCGAGGGTGACGATGCCCAGGGCCTCGAGCACCTGCTTGATCAGGTCGACCTGGCCCTTGAAGTCGTCGGGCGTCGCGGACCGGTTCGCCTTGTACTCGGGGAAGCTCTCGGTTCGGAAGGTCTTCCTGGAGACGTCGAAGGCCACCGCGAGGTGGGTCGGCTGCTCGTCCCGCAGCAGGTTGATCAACATCGACGTGAAGCCGTAGACCGCGTTGGTGGTCTGCCCGGCACCCGTCCGGAAGTTCTCCGCGGGCAGGGCGTAGAACGCGCGGTAGGCCAGGGAGTGGCCGTCGAGCAGGAGCAGTTGGTTCGGGTGCTGGCTGGCACCGTCAGTCACAGGCACGGCCGCCGAGTCTAGGGTGCCAAGACGACACCTTTGTGCGACGTCTCGCCCAGGAGGCCCCGGTGGAGCGCAGTACGCAGTCCCGTCCGCACCAGGAAAGCTCGTCGTTAGCGCGGGACGGAGCCGCCGCGGGCCTGCCTCCGCTGGCGTTCCCCGACGAGCAGCTGATCGACCGAATGGGGATCCACATCACCCGGTGGGAGGAGGAGTCGGTGGAGGCCACCATGCCGGTGGCCGGCAACCGGCAGCCGTTCGGCCTGCTGCACGGCGGGGCCAACGCGGTGCTCGCGGAGACCCTCGGCTCCGTCGCGGCGTCCCTGTACGCCGGTCCGACCCGGCTCGCCGTGGGCCTGGAGCTCTCCTGCACCCACCACCGCGCGGTGACCGAGGGAACGGTCACCGGGGTGGCGACCCCGGTGCACCGGGGCCGGACGACCGCCACCTACGAGATCATCGTCCGGGACGAGGCCGGCCGGCGCAGCTGCACCGCCCGGCTGACCTGCGTGCTCCGGGACCGGCCGGCCTGACCGGCCCGGCTGGGGCGTCCCGGCCCGCACCGACGAGCACCCGCGAACGACCAGACCGACAGGGGAGGACCTGTGGCGGAACAACGGATCTCGCTGACCAGGACGATCTCGGCGAAGCCGGAACGGATCTTCAACCTGCTCGCCGACCCCGGGCGGCACGCCCTGGTCGACGGCTCGGGCACCGTGCTCTCGGCCCGCTCCGGCGGGCCGGAGCGGCTCTCCCTGGGCAGCACCTTCGGGATGTCCATGCGCCTGGGGCTCTCGTACCGCATCACCAACACGGTGGTGGAGTTCCGGGAGAACGAACTGATCGCCTGGCGGCACGCCGGGGGCCACCGGTGGCGTTGGGAGCTACGGGACAACGGTGACGGCACGACGGACGTGACCGAGACGTTCGACTGGTCCACGTCCCGCGCCCCGAAGGCGTTGGAGTTCGCCCGCATCCCCCAGCGGAACCTGCGGGCGATCAAGGCGAGCCTGCGTCGACTGGAGGCCGTGATGACCGCCTGACGAGGTCGCCGTCCCAGCGCGGTGCCGGTGGACGCGCCGGTCAGGCGCCCGCCGGCACCGTGCACAGCAGCCGCAGGCGGTGCTCGCGCAGCACCTGCTCACCGCCGAGCCCGTCGAGACCCACGATCACGCCCATGCCCGCGACCGTCCCGCCCGCCTCGGTGACGAGCCGGGCCGCCGCGGCGAGGGTGCCCCCGGTGGCGAGGACATCGTCGACGACCAGTACGCGGTGCCCACCGACGACGGCGTCCCGCTGGATCTCCAGCACGTTCTCGCCGTACTCGAGCGAGTACCCGGCGCGGTGGACGTCGCCGGGCAACCTGCCGGGCTTGCGGGCCAGCACCAGGGGTATGCCCAAGCTGTTGGCCAGCGCCGCTCCGAGGACGAAGCCCCGTGCCTCCAGCCCGAGGACGAGGTCGACGTCCCCGCCGAAGGTCGTCCCGAACTCGTCGACGACGTCCCGGAAGAGGCCCGGGTCCGCGTAGAGCCCCCCGAGGTCCCGGAACAGGACGCCGGGCTGGGGGAAGTCGGGGTACTCGCGCAGGCTCCGCTCGACGCGGGCCGCGAGGTCGGACCCGGTCGGCGGCGGAGTGGGTTCGGCGGGCAGCATGGACACAGCGCGAAGGTACCCGACGGGTCACCCGGCCGGCGCACGAGCTGATCCGCCCGGCGCACGGGTGGGACCGCCCGGCGCGGAAAACGGGTGAGCGAGCCACCTCGCATTGTGACCCGGACAACCGAATTGTCACGCTGCGCGCCGGAACCAATACCCCGGGTGTGGAATTTCGCGTGATTCGGGCCGCAGCCGGGAACAGTGGGTGGGCGGATCTGGTTGTGCGGTCTCGTACGCGCCGAGGATTCGCCCAGCGGATAACGCTTTGCGGATAGGGGCATAACGAAGCGGTAATGCCGTGGGTGTTTTTCCGGCTACCACGCGTAGATAGCATTCGGATCACTTCACGACGATGTGACCTCGTGCGGCACTCGACGACTGCACTATGTTGTTTCTCCGCGTGTTCGGGAAGGCCCTGGACACTGAGCAGCCAACCATTGGGAGGCGCCCACTCGTGGCCACCTCAGCAGATTCGCCACCAACGGACCAGAAGATCGAGCCCGGCGGGAAGACAGGCAAGGGGCACATCGCCCCGCGCGTCTTCTACCCCGCTGCCGCCATCATCCTGGCCTTCGTGGCCCTGACGATGATCTTCCCGTCCCAGGCGGAGGAGATCATCGGCACGGTCCAGGGCAGCATCGTGGACGGCTTCGGCTGGTACTACGTCGCGCTCGTCTCCGGCTTCGTGGTCTTCTCCCTCTGGGTCGGTATCGGCCACTTCGGGGACATCAAGCTGGGCAAGGACGACGAGGAGCCCGAGTTCAGCCTCGCCTCCTGGCTCGCGATGCTCTTCGCGGCCGGCATGGGCATCGGGCTGGTGTTCTGGGGCGTCGCCGAACCGCTGAACCACTTCGCGTCGCCCAAACCAGGCGTCGAGGGCACGCCCGAGCAGGTCGGCCAGCAGTCGCTGGTGCAGACGTTCCTGCACTGGGGTCTGCACCCCTGGGCGATCTACGTCGTGGTGGGTCTGGCCATCGCCTACGCGGTGCACCGCAAGGGCCGCCCGGTGTCGATCCGCTGGGCGCTGGAGCCGCTGCTTGGCGACAGGGTCAAGGGCCGCTGGGGCGACGTGATCGACACGATCGCCGTGGTCGGCACCCTGTTCGGCGTCGCGACCTCGCTGGGTTTCGGTGTGCTCCAGATCGCCGCCGGACTGGACTTCGTCGGCATCGACGGTGCGTCTGACAGCACTCCGATCATGATCCTGCTGGTCGGCGGCATCACCGCACTCGCGACCTTCTCGGTGGTCAGCGGCGTCAAGAAGGGCGTCAAGTGGCTGTCGAACATCAACATGAGCATGGCGGCCATCCTCATGCTGTTCGTGTTGATCACCGGCCCGACGCTGTTCCTGCTGCGGGAGTTCGTCCAGTCCATCGGCCTGTACCTGCAGAACCTGTTGCAGCTCAGCTTCGACGTCAGCGCCATGCAGGGTGAGGAGGGCGCCGCCTGGCAGGCGGCCTGGGCCACCTTCTACTGGGGCTGGTGGATCTCCTGGGCCCCCTTCGTCGGCATCTTCATCGCCCGCATCTCCCGGGGCCGCACGGTTCGCGAGTTCGTCGCCGGCGTGCTGCTGGTGCCCACAGTGATCACCTTCCTGTGGTTCACAGTCTTCGGTGGCACCGGTCTCTACCGCGAGCTGTTCGGTGAGGGCGGGTTGGTCGTCGACGGGGCGGTCGACACCGAGGGCGCGCTGTTCGGCCTGCTGAGCGGGTTGCCCGGCGGGGTGATCGTCTCGGTCTTCGCCATCGTGTTGATCACGCTCTTCTTCGTGACCTCCTCCGACTCCGGCTCCCTCGTGGTCGACATGTTGGCTTCGGGCGGCAACCCCGAGCCGCCGACCTGGAGCCGTGTCTTCTGGACCGTCGTGGAAGGCCTGGTCGCCATCGCGCTGCTGGTGGCGGGTGGCGACAGCGGGCTCGCCGCGTTGCAGACCACGGCGATCGTCATCGCGTTCCCCTTCAGCCTCATCATGATCGGGATGTGCGTGGCGACCTGGCGGCAGTTCCACGAGGAACGCGAGTCCTGGCTGCGGGCCCGGCGCAAGCGGCAGCGCGAGGAACTCACCGAGCACATCTCGCAGACGCTGATCGAGGACGGCTACATCGAGGAGCCGGACCGCTCCGACGAGGACGCCTCCGCCTCCTCGACCGAGCCCAAGCCGGCCAGCGGCAAGGCGTAGTCCCACCGCTCCGGTCGACGAACGGGTCGGTCCCCACCCGGGGGCCGGCCCGTTCCGGGGTTGAGGTAGGCCCGTACCCGGGTGGAGCCCGGCTGGTGGGCCGGGGAGGAACGGGATCCGCCGTCTCCACGACGATTCCGGGCCCCTTCCCCATCACTTCCGGTCGAAGTTCCCGCCACGGGCCAGGAATTGCCGGCGCCGCGGAATCCTTCGTGGACCGCGGACTGGCACCGGAGGACCAGGAGTCGGCACCGCCTCGCATTCCGGCTGATCGTCGACCGCCGAACCGGCGACGATTCCGGAAGGGCGTGCTCCCGACGGGTACCAGCGCTCGGCGGGCCCACCCGTGGTTCCCCACGGGTGACGACAACCAACGACCACCGCGAGATCAGTCGCCGCCTCGCTCCCCTGGATGGGTCATCTCCCCTCGGTTGTGGGAACCGATCAGCGCGTTCCCGACTCTCAGTAGCATGTTCCCGCGTCGTCCGGCGATTCCCCGGGACGCGGTTCGATCCACTCACGAGACGACGTCGTTCGGTGCCCTCCCCGGTGCGCGGACGGCCGGAGGTAGTCGGTGACCCACCAGGAGGACGCGGTCCGGAACCGGATCGTGGCGGGCCGGTACCAGCTGCTGGACGAACTGGGCCGAGGCGGGATGGGGATCGTCTGGCGCGCCGAGGACCGGGTGATCGGCCGCCAGGTGGCGATCAAGGAACTGCGGCTTCCCGAGGGCATCCCCCCGGAGGAGCGCGGGGTGTTCGAGGAGCGGGTGCTGCGGGAGGCCCGCACCGCTGGCCGGTTGAACGACCCGGCCGTGGTGACCGTCTACGACGTGGTCTCCGACGAGGGCATGACGATGATCGTCATGGAGCTGATCGCGGCCCCGACGCTGTCCCAGGTGGTGCAGGGGCAGGGGCCGCTCCCGCCCCACCAGGTCGTCTCGATGGGCAGGCAACTGCTCGCCGCGCTGAACACGGCCCACCAGGCCGGGGTCGTGCACCGCGACGTCAAACCCAGCAACATCATGCTGTTGCCGGACGGTCGGGTGAAGCTGACGGACTTCGGCATCGCCCAGGCGGCCGAGGACCCGAGGCTGACGACGAGCGGCACCCTGATCGGTTCGATGGCGTACATGGCGCCCGAGCGCATCCGGGACAGCGCCGCCACCCCTGGGTCCGACCTGTGGGCACTGGGCGCCACGCTCTTCTTCGCCGTCGAGGGACGTGCGCCCTTCGAACGCCCCACGACGGCGTCCACCCTGCACGCGATCATGACGGAGGTCCCCTTCCTCACCCGGTGCCAGGGCCCACTGGCCTCGGCGATCTCCGGGCTGCTCGTGGGGAACCCGGAGGGACGGCTGGGACCCCGGCAGGTGGGTGGGCTGCTCGACACGGCCGCCGGCGGGACCGGGCCGCAGGGCGGCCCCGGGCCGACACCGCACCTCCCGGCAGGACAGCCGGGGCCCTCCACCCATCCGTTCGGCCAGCACTCCGGCCCGCTGGCCCCGGCACGCCCGGGCTGGTCCTGGAAGCGGACCGGCATCTCGCTGCTGGCCGCCGGGATGGTGTTCGCCGCTGGCCTGTTCACCGACCGCTGGTTGCTGACCGAGCGGGAACCAACCCCACCGCACCCGGCGATGGACGCCCCGATGAGTTACGGCCGCGACGGCGAGATCCCGGTCTTCGACCTGACCGCGGACGAGGGGTCGTCCTGTTCGACGGGAGAACTGCGGGCCGGCCAGCAGTACGGTGAGGCCGTGGAGTGCGACACCCCGCACGATGTCGAGGTCTTCACCAGCTGGAACCTCTTCTCCTCCTACGAACGGGAGCCGGCGTTCCCCGCCTACCCTGGCGAGGACACCCTGGTCCGCATGGCCGTCGGGGCCTGCGGGCTGTACTTCGACTCCGAGCTGGTGGACCTCGGGGAGCGGCAGGACATCCGGTTCCGAGCGCTCGTTCCCACCCGGGAGTCCTGGGAGGAGAAAGTGCGGTCGGTCGCCAACGAGGACCTCACCCCCGCCGGGACCTCCCGGGTGTACTGCGTCCTCTACTCCGAGTCCGGAGAACGGCTCACCGAGCCGGCGCGGGTCCGGGAGGACTGACCCAGCACCGCGCGCGGACTCCCCCAGCCGTCCCGGTCGCACCGGGTCCCGGTGTCCGACCCAGTGCCCGCCGCCGCACACCTCCTCCCGGACGCGGGCCGGTCGCGGGCTCGGCTGTCCCTGATCATCCCCCTCCGTGCTCGGCGACCGGCGTAGGCGGTTCGTCCGGAAGGCGGCCCCGGCTCGGCCCGGATCCATCGCCCACAGGTGTGGTTCCGGCGGGAGTGGGTAACCGGCGGGAGTGAGCAACCCGGTTCGTTGAGGAGTGATGTGCCATGACGTCCTTCACCGAGACGGTCGACGTCGAGGTTCCGGTGCAGGCCGCGTACAACCAGTGGACCCAGTTCGAGAGCTTCCCGCAGTTCATGGAGGGTGTCGATCGGGTCGTCCAGGTGAACGACACCCTGACGCACTGGGAGACGTCCATCGCCGGCGCCCACCGCGAGTTCGACGCCGAGATCACCGAGCAGCACCCCGACGAGAGGGTGGCCTGGCGGGCGACCGACGGGCCGGACCAGTCCGGCGTGGTCACGTTCCACCGGATCGACGACCAGACCACGCGCGTCACCCTCCAGATGGACTACCGGCCCTCGGGGCTGGCGGAGAAGGCCGGCTCGGCGCTCGGGATGGTCGGTTCCCGGGTTCGGGGTGACCTGAACCGTTTCAAGGACTTCATCGAGCAGCGCGGCTCGGAGACCGGGGGTTGGCGTGGTGACGTGCCACGGGGGCCGCAGCGTGGTGAGGGCGGGGGTCTCGGGTGACACCCGTGGCCCACGGTGACACGATGATCAGCGGGTCCGCCGGCAGGACGGACGGCGGTCGGGCGTGCGCCCGCGGCGGGACGCCCCACCGGTCACAACCCGAACGCGACGATGAGGTAGGTACGTGAGCGCTCAGTCGCCAACACAACAGAACGGAAACGCGGCCCTCGCCCCCCACTCGGTGGAGGTGCGGGTGGCCGCGCTGCCGCACCAGCTACCGGTGCTGCGCGGCATCGCGGGAGACATCGCGATGCGGGAGGACTTCGACCTCGACTCGATCGAGGACCTGCGGTTGGCGGTGGACGAGGTGTGCTCGACGCTGATCCGCCTCGCCGTGCCGGACGCCACTCTGGTGTGCCGGTACGACGTGGCGGAATCCGCGCTGCGGGTCGTCGCCTCGGTGGTGTCGGCCAGCTCGACGGGACCGCGTACCGACACCTTCGGGTGGCGGGTGCTGACGACGCTGACCAGTTCGATCGACAGCACCGTCGAGACGCGCGACGACGGGCTCAGTGTGGTACAGGTTGAGCTGGTGAAACAGCGAGGAACGGCGGTAGCCGAGTGACCGAGGCCCCCAACCAGCACCCGGGCTCCGACGGCAACGGCGAGCGTTACGAGCACCTGACCCCGCTGTTCCACGAGCTGGCCGCGCTCAGCCCGGACGACCCGGAGCACGCGAAACTGCGCGAGACGCTGGTGACCAGGCACCTCCCGGTGGCGAAGCACATCGCCAGGAGGTTCGGCAACCGAGGGGAGTCCCAGGAGGACCTCACCCAGGTGGCGACCCTGGGCCTGATCAAGGCCGTGGACCGGTTCGACCCCACCCACGGCGCGGACTTCCTGTCCTTCGCGGTCCCGACCATCATGGGCGAGGTCCGCCGCCACTTCCGCGACACCGGGTGGGCGGTGCGGGTGCCCCGCCGGCTCCAGGAGATGCACCTGGCGATCAGTTCGGCGACCAGCGAGCTCTCGCAGAGCCTCGGCCGGGCCCCCACCCCCCGGGAGCTCGCCGAACGGCTCGAGGTCCCGTTGGAGCAGGTCTTCGAGGGCCTGGCAGCGAGCAACGCCTACCGGAGCGCGTCGCTGGACGAGATGTTGCTCGACGACGAGACGGTCTCGCTCGGCGACTCCATCGGGCGGGAGGAACCCGAGCTGGAGATCGTGGAGTACCGCGAGACCCTGCAGCCGTTGCTCGCCCAGCTCCCGGAGCGGGACCGCCAGATCCTGCTGCTGAGGTTCTTCGGGAACCTGACGCAGACCCAGATCGCCAAGCGCATCGGTGTCTCGCAGATGCACGTCTCGCGGCTGCTCAGCCGCACCCTCGCCCGTCTGCGCGAGGCCGCGGAGTAGGTGGACGATCCCCGGGCGCGTGCCGCGCACCCGGGGTTCGCGGGTCGTCACCGCCTGGCCTGGTGGACGGGCGGGACGGGACCGGGGTGGTCAGAGCCGGTCGAGCAGCTCGGCCTTCTTCTGGCTGAACTCCTCGTCGGTCAGCAGCCCGGCCTCGTGGAGGCCGCCGAGCTTCCTGATGGCCTCCACCACGTCGTCCGCGCGGTCCGCGATCGTGGCCGTCTCCGAGACGGGGACCGCCGGCTCCGCCGGCAGGAGCTCCGCCCGTTGCCGGGCCGCGACGATCCGGGTGTGCAGCTCGGCGGCGAACAGGAGGTCCGCCACGCTGCCGTCACCGAGTCCGTAGGCGAGGGCGTAGGGGTCCTTGTCCGGCATGCCCCGCATGGCCGGGTTGTCCGGCTTGCGCGCCGAGAGCCCGGTTCCGTCGCTCAACGTGATCCGGAAGAAACCTCCCAGGGCGGTCGGTGGGGACCACTCGACCACGCTGATGTTCTCCAGCGGGACGCGCTGCGGGCCGAGCTGCTCCTTCACCGTCTCCGCCATCCAACCCCAGGTGAAGGTCAGCGTCTCACCGTCGAAGGCCACCTCCCCGTCCAAGCCCTTGATGGACCGGGGAGCGGGTGGCAGCACCACCAGGAAACCGTCGGTGGGTTCGAGGGCGCGGGGGTTGAGCGAGATGCGGTCGCGCAGCTGCGTCGCGTGGTACTGCGCCAGGTCGGGTTGCTTGCCGGGGAGGGAGAGCCGGTAGGGGTCCGCCGCCTCGGGCAACCGGCCGGCGAGGACGGGACCGAACGCGTCAGCTCCGGGGCGCAGCCGCAGCACGAGGTCGGTGCGCCGCTTGCCCGGCTCGACGATCACACCCGACAGCGCCTCGTTCGGGACGACCAGCTCCCCCAGCGCCCTGTGCAGCGGATTGGCCCGCCGGCCACCGACGAACCGGATGCGGATGCCCTCCGCCTCGAAGACCCAGGTCGCGTTCGTTCCCGCTAACTCCAGTTCGTAGGACACCCCAACAACCCTATCCAACCGGGATGGGCCGCCGGTGGGGAACCGCCAGAGCCGGCGGGCGGAGGCACCGGTCCCGGTTCCCCCGGTGCCTCCGGCGGCCTCAGGACGCGGTCTCGGAGCGGTCGCCCGACCACAGGGTGTGGAAGTAGCCGTCGCGATCGACCCGCTGGTAGGTGTGCGCTCCGAAGTAGTCCCGCAGGCCCTGGACCAGGGCCGCCGGCAGCCGGCTGGCCCGCAGCGTGTCGTAGTAGGCCAGTCCTGAGGACAGCCCGGGAGCGGGGACACCGGCGGCGGCGGCCGTCCCCACGACCCGTCGCCACGCCTGCTGGGAACGGCTGACCTGCTCGGCGAAGTAGTCGTCCGCGAGCAGGTTCAGCAGCTCGGGCCGCGTCCGGTACGCCTCGGCGATCCTGTCGAGGAAACGGGCCCGGATGATGCAGCCGCCCCGCCAGATGCGCGCGGTGCCGGCGAGGTCGACGTTCCACCCGTACTGCTCGCTCGCCGCGGAGATCATGCTGAAGCCCTGGGCGTACGCGGCGAGCTTGGCCCCGTAGAGCGCCTCCCGCAGGTCGTCGACGAACCCCGACCCGACCTCACCCGGCGGCTCGGTGGGCCCGGGGAGGGACGCGCACACCTCGCGCTGGCGCACCGCGCCGGACAGCGCACGGGCGAAGACGGCCTCGGCGATACCGGGAACCGGGTCTCCGAGTTCGAGGGCCTCCCGCACCGTCCACCGGCCGGTGCCCTTCTGCTCGGCCCGGTCGGCGACCACGTCGACGAAGGGCGCGCCGGTCTCCGGGTCGGTGTGCCCGAGCACCTCGGCGGTGATCTCGATCAGGTAGGACTCCAGGTCGCCCTGGTTCCAGGTCCGGAACACCTCGGCGATCTCGGCCGGAGCGAGCCCCGCGACGGCGCGGAGCAGGTCGTAGGACTCGGCGATCAGCTGCATGTCGGCGTACTCGATGCCGTTGTGCACCATCTTGACGAAGTGCCCGGCGCCGTCCGGCCCCACGTGCACGCAGCAGGGGGCACCGTCGACCTCGGCCGCGATGTTCTCCAGGACCGGCCCGACCTGCCGGTAGGCCTCGACGGAGCCGCCGGGCATGATGCTGGGGCCGAGCAGGGCGCCCTCCTCCCCGCCGGAGATGCCCGTGCCGACGAAGTGGAGGCCCCGTTCCCGCAGGGCCGCCTCCCGGCGCCGGGTGTCCGCGAAGTGCGCGTTCCCCCCGTCGAGGATGATGTCACCGGGTTCGAGGAGCCCGGCGAGTTCGTCGATCACCGCGTCGGTGGCGCCTCCCGCCTTCACCATGATGATCACCTGGCGCGGTCGCTGGAGGCTGTCCACCAGTTCCGCCAGGGTGCCGGCGGGCACGAACACCCCCTCGTCGCCGTGTTCGGAGACCAGCGCCTCCGTCCGGGCCGAGGTCCGGTTGTGCACGGCGACCGGGTACCCGTTGCGCGCCAGGTTGCGCGCGAGGTTGCCGCCCATCGTCGCCAGCCCGGTCACTCCGATGGCCGCGGTCCCGCGAGTGTCGTCTGCCATGCCCACCAGCCTGCACCCTCGTCCGCCCGCACGCAGCCGTGCGACCACGCCAACGGCACGTTGCGGCCGTCCCGCCCGCTGGGAGCGCGCGGGTGGGCGAAGCTCACACCCCCGAACGCACCACACCGCCAGCGGGGAAGGTTAGCCTCACCTCATGACGGAACAGACCTCGGACCACGGCGGGCGCGAGTCGCGGGCGTTCGTGCCCACCCACCGCGCCGCCCGGTACGCCAAACAACTCACCAACCACTTCGGCCACCGGGTCGACGCGGAGTGGAACGAACCGGTGGGGACGGTGCGTTTCGGCGAGGGCGGCGTCGCGGTCCTCACCGCGGAGGAGGGTGGGCTGCGCATGGTGGCCACCGCCCCCGGCGCCGACGGGCTCGCGACCGTCGAACGCGTCGTCGGCGATCATCTCGTCCGGTTCGCCACCCAGGACGAACTGCGGGTGGAGTGGGTGCGCACACCCTGACACCCGGGCCCACCCCACGACCAGGACGCCCACGACCGCGCGGGGTGACCCCGTCGAGAACACGCGGAGCGCAGGGCCCGAGCCCAGGCCCGGCGGGGTCCGTTGCGGCCCGCCGCGTGCGGCGCTCCGGGAACGCGTTGGCGCGGACGGGC
Source organism: Actinoalloteichus caeruleus (assembly GCF_049311605.1). Lineage (NCBI taxonomy): Bacteria > Bacillati > Actinomycetota > Actinomycetes > Pseudonocardiales > Pseudonocardiaceae > Actinoalloteichus > Actinoalloteichus caeruleus. The sequence goes on along the minus strand of NZ_CP186005.1, from coordinate 1,665,937 downwards.
AGCTCCACTCGATGACTGCGACGGTGAGGGGGCCGGGCACGGTCAGGGCCTCGGCGGGGACGGTGATGGTGGTGGTGCGCCCGTCGGCAGCGCCGGGCCGACCACGTGGGGACGCCGTGGTCGGCCGCTGGCATCGGCATCGCCCAGGTGACCGTGCTGGTGTGCTGTGGTGGTGCCCCACCACGAGGAGACCTCGACGCCTGATGCTCCGACGCTGAGGACGGCCGTGGACTGGTCCAGGACGGCTTCGTAGGACCGCGTGGAGGCGGGCGGGCAGTGGGGCACGGTGGAGGGCTCGGGGGAGGAGGCCATTCGATGGGCGGATCGGCCCGGCCGCCGAGAGCGACCGGCCCCTGGTCAGAGGGTGGCGAGCGCGGTGCCGGTGACGATGAGGGCCAGCTGCACGGCGACGGCGACCGTCGCCGCGCGGAGCAGGCGGTACCTGGCGACGCCGATGCGGGCGCGGACGGCGGCCTTCTCGGCGATATGCCGCACCGGATCGCTCACCGTGGCCTGCCAGCGAGCGATCGTCTCCTCCGGCGTCTCCCGCACCAGCCGTAACCAACCAACGGGCGCGGTGGTGCGCAGGCGGGGCGCGGTGATCCACAGGAGCCCCGCGTAGACGAGGACGCCGACGGCGGACGCGGCGACGAGGGTGAGGGTGGCGAGCGGCGCGGTGGGCGCGTGGTCGAGGGACAGCCAGGATGCGCCGGCGGCCGCGGCGGACAGGGCGAGGTGGGTCCTCCGCAGCTTCGCGGCACGGGTGGCGGCGTCGTACGGCGCCCGGTTGGCGTCGGCGAGTTCTTCGCGGGCCAGCCTCATCACAGCGTCGTCGGGCGTGGTGGTCATTGGGTCTCCAGTCGGGTGAGGTGGTTGATCGCCCCGGTGGGCTCGCGTCGTCAGCGGGCCCCCGTCACGTCACGAATCCGGTGATCCGAGAGCTGCCGTGGATGGCGCGGGCGTGGTGCTCGTGTCGCACGTGGAGCGGACGAGCCTGTCGGGGTCGGGCTTCGACGTCGCTCGGGAGCTCGGGGCACGCCTCGGCGTAACGGGATCCACGGCCAGGCGGACGGAGGTGCGTGGCCCGACCCAGGGCGTCGCGGCGTGGGGTCGCTCGGTGCGGACGGCGGCGACGAGCGTCCCGCGCCAGAGGACGACCCTCCGGGACCACTCCAGCACCTGACCCCGCATCGCCGTCCCGCTGCCCCCGAGGGTCCGGGACACCAGCGACGACGATCACCCGGGTCAGGCGGGCGTCGGGTCCGGGGGCGGGTCGGATGGGGGGTGGTCGCTCCGACCCGCATGGCGGCGGAGCGACGGTCGACCGGCGGGCCACTGGACCACCTCCGGGGTCGGGGCGAGCGGTCCGACCCGGCCGCCGGCGCGTTACCGGACCGACTCCACCCGACCCTTCGCGTGATCCGCCGTGTCACATCACGTCGAGGGGCCTCGACGAGGTGTTCGGGGTGGGCGCCGCGGCGCGCCATCGTCACGCGCGCCACCGGAGGGGGCGCTATCTGATCCGCGTGGCGATCGGTGGGGAGCTGACCGAGCACGCCCACGTCGACACCAGGTGGGCCGAGCCGATCGCCGCCGCGGAGTCGGAGTCGGAGTCGGGGGCGGAGGCGGCGCCGACCTGACGGACCGCCGTGGCCAGGGTCAGCGGATGCGGATGGTGTCGTCGGTGACCCGGTTCATCACCACGGTCTCGGCGTCCTCGGGGTTCCCGCCGTCGGGGCCGCCGTCGGGCGTCGAGCCCTCCCGCTCCCGACGCTTCTTCGTGAAGTGCCGGTCGACCAGGATCAGCGCGACGACCATCCCGGCACCGAGGAGGGTGACCGGTACCACCCCCAACCAGTCGGCGTCGGGTGCCAGCATGGCGCGGTCCTCGTCCTGCCACGGCCACAGCGCCCGCAGCGCCCCGATCATGATGCCCGTCATCACGGCGAGGGTGGCCTGGTGGCGGTGCTTCAACAGGTACTGGAGCGTCTTCACGAAGACCCCGAGGCCCAGGATCGCGCCCAGCATGAAGGTCCCGACGTAGGGCAGGTCCCGGGCGTTCAACGCCTCGAGCGTGGGCTCGTAGAGCCCGAAGATCATCAGCAGGAAGGCACCGGAGAGGCCGGGCATCACCAGGCCGCAGATCGCGATCGCCGCGGCCAGTCCGACCAGCCACAGCGGGGGGGACGTCTGGGTGCCGGCGGGCAGCCCCGTGACGATCCACCCGACGGCGATCCCCAGCGGCAGCAACGCCCAGTCCAGCGGGCGGCGGATACCGCCCATCGCGAGGATCGGGATCGCCACCGAGGCCCCGACCATCCCGATGAACAGCGCCCTGGCCCCCACCGGGTAGTCCTCGATCAGCCCGGGCACGACCCGAGCCGCGGTGAGCAGCGCGAGGACCATGCCGGCGAGGATGCCGACGACCAGCGGCACGTCGATGCGCGCCGCCTCCTCCTTGGCCCGTTGCCCGCCCCGCCCCCGGGGAAGATCGCTGGCCGCGAGCTTGACCGCGCTCATGAGGTGGCCGGCGGCGTCGATGAGGCGTTCGTAGACACCGACGACCAGCGCCACCGTCCCGCCGCTGACCCCTGGGACCACCTCCACCGTTCCGATGGCGGCACCGCGGGCGAGGTTGAGCGGGGTCTGCTTCCAGCTGTGTGCGGACACATCTGAAACGGTAACGGTTCCCTGGACACTCCAGACACCCGGTAGGACGATCATCGCGACGTCGAGCCGGTGCGGAACACCCCGAACCGGCTCGTTCGCGGGACTTTCGTCACTCCGCGTGCCGGATCACCGCGCGGAACCCGCCCACCTCCACGTCCGAGTTACTCGGCGACCCGCAGCAGCCCCTCCTGCACGACCGTGCACACGAGGTTGCCCGACCGGTCGAAGAACCGCCCGGTGGCCAGGCCCCGAGCGCCGGAGGCGCTCGGGGAGGCGCAGTCGTACAGCAGCCAGTCGTCCGCCCGGAAGGGGCGGTGGAACCACATGGCGTGGTCCAGGCTGGCCCCCGCGACCTCGTCCAGGCTCCAGTACACGCCGTGGCGGGCCAGTACCGAGTCCAACAGGGTGAGGTCGGACACGTAGGCCAGCAGGCAGACGTGCAGCACCTGGTCGTCGGGCAGCTGACCGTGCGCCCGCATCCACACCCGGTTGTCGGCGGTGCGCGGTCCGGTCTCCCGCGACACCCAGGGCGGGTCGGTGACGTAGCGGATGTCGAAGGGCCGGGGAGCCTGGCCGTGGATGCCGATGCGGCCCCGGTAGGGCGCCACCCGCTCGGCGAGGGTCGGCAGCGACTCCGGCTCCGGGACGCCAGCCGGCATCTCGTCGGCGTGCTCGATCCCGTCCTCCCGGACCTGGAAGGAGGCCGACAGCGAGAAGATCGCCTTGCCGTGCTGGATGGCGACCACCCGGCGGGTGGTGAACGAGCGGCCGTCCCGGATGCGGTCCACCTCGTAGACGATCGGAACGCGGGGATCGCCGCCCCGGATGAAGTAGGCGTGCAGCGAGTGCACCCCGCGATCGGCGGGCACGGTCCTGCTGGCCGCGACGAGGGCCTGCCCGGCGACCTGGCCCCCGAAGACCCGGACGGGTGACTCGGCCGGGCTCACGCCCCGGAACAGGTTCTCCTCGATGCGCTCCAGGTCCAGCAACGCCACCACCCGGTCGAGGACGGGCTGCCCGTAGGGCACCCCGTCCGGATCGAGGGGCACCGCCCCCGCGGTGGTACCGGCGGGGTCCTCCGCCGCTGCGCGCGCCATCTCGGTCATCCACCAACCCTACGATGACGCGGGCAGCGACAAGGATTCTGAGCACACTCAGCTACCAGTGAGCCTACTCACGCATGGTCTTCCTCGCCCAGTCGGTGGACTCGAATCAGGTTCGTCGAACCGACCGTGCCGGGAGGGGAGCCGGCGACGATCACGACCAGGTCGCCCCGCTGATACCGACCGAGCGACAGCATCGCCTGGTCGACCTGCTTCACCATCCGGTCGGTCGAGTCCACCTTCGGCACCAGGAAGGTCTCGGTGCCCCAGGTCATGCTCAGCTGCCGACGCACGGCCTCCTCCGGGGTGAAGGCGAGCAGCGGGAGGTGGGTGTGCAACCGGGCCAGCCGGCGCACCGTGTCACCGGACTGGGTGAAGGCGACAAGCGCCTTGGCGTTGAGCCGCTCACCGATGTCCCGAGCCGCGTAGGAGATGACGCCCCGCTTGGTCCTGGGCACGTGCGACAGCGGCGGCACGGCGGTCGACTCGTGTTCCACCGCGCGGACGATCCTGGCCATCGTCTCGACCGTCTGGACCGGGTAGCGCCCCACGCTGGTCTCGCCCGAGAGCATCACCGCATCGGTGCCGTCGAGCACGGCGTTGGCGACGTCCGAGGTCTCCGCCCGGGTGGGCCGGGAGTTGCTGATCATCGAGTCCAGCATCTGGGTCGCCACGATGACCGGCTTGGCGTTCTCCCTGGCGATCTGGATGGCCCGCTTCTGCACGAGGGGGACCTGCTCCAACGGCAGTTCGACGCCGAGGTCCCCCCGGGCGACCATCACGCCGTCGAAGGCGAGGACGATCGCCTCCAGGTTGTCGACCGCCTCCGGCTTCTCCAGCTTGGCCACCACCGGCAGCCGGCCGGAACCGACCCGGTCCATGACCTGGTGCGCCTGGTCGATGTCGGCGGGAGACCGGACGAAGGACATCGCGATGAAGTCCACACCGAGGCTGAGGGCGAACTCCAGGTCGCGGATGTCCTTCTCGGACAGGGCCGGGACGCTCACGTTCATCCCCGGCAGCGACAGCCCCTTGTTGTCACTGACCGGGCCGCCCTCGGTGACCTCGCACACCACGTCCGAGCCCTCGATGGCCGTGACCACCAGGCCGACCTTGCCGTCGTCGACGAGGACGCGGTCACCGACCTTGGCGTCCTCGGCCAGCCCCCGGTAGGTGGTCGAGACCCGGTCGTGGGTGCCGGGCACGTCCTCGACGGTCACCCGGACCGTCTCCCCGGTGTCCCACTGCACCGGGCCGCTGGCGAACCGCCCCAGCCTGATCTTGGGTCCCTGGAGGTCGGCGAGGATGCCGACCGCGCGACCGCTCGCCTCCGCCTCCTGGCGGACCAGCTCGTAGATGCGCTTGTGGTCGGCGTGGTCGCCGTGGCTGAAGTTCATCCGCGCCACGTCCATGCCGGCGCCCACCAGCTGCCTGATCCTGTCGGGACTCGCCGTCGCCGGTCCCATCGTGCATACGATCTTCGCTCGTCTGCTCACGTCTGCGCAGCCTATCCCGCTGGTGGGCACGATTCCGCACGGCGGAAGCAGATTTGCGGGGCGTGTCGCTCGATCGGGGCGATTCGCCCGGTTGTCGCGCCGCTGTGCCTACTCCCCGCTAGGTGGATTTCCGGTGGAGCCGGGATCACCCCCCGTCCGGGGACTACGCGAGGTGTGCTGCGAACAGCGGGTCGAGGCCCCTCGGAGACCGCACCCCGGCGACCGCCGGTCGTGGCACGGGCCCGTGCCACCGACGCTGTCCGGTTCCGGCCGTCGGCGGTGGGGATGGCCGGCACGGGACGATGGACGTTCGTCCCACCCCCTTCCGGAGGTTCCACGCCGTGCGCCCGTCCGCGATCCCCTTCCCGCTGGCCGTCCTGGTCAGCCTCGTGGTGTTCCTCACGCCGGCCTCCGGCGTCCCCTCAGCGCCCCCGGGAACCGACAAGGTGGTCCACGTGGGGGTGTTCGTGCTGCTCACCGTCACGGGGCTCCTGATGGTGGCCGGGGCGCGGAGTCCTCGGCCCGAGCCGGACCGGCGGGACGCGTCCCCCACCCACCGGGGGCGCGGCCCGCGCCGCCTGCTCCTGCTCGGTCTCCTCTGCTACGCCTTCGTCGCGGAGGTCCTCCAGGGGCTGTTGCCCCTGGGGCGGAGCGCGGACTGGGCGGACGCGCTGGCCAACCTCGCCGGTATCGCGCTCGGGGCGGGGGTGTTCCTCCTGTTCGGCCCGAGGAGGCCGGCGGGTGGGGACCTGGCGGCCGCGCACCCGGCGGAGGACGGTGCCGGCGCCGACCGCGCCTGACCGACACGGATCCCGGGCGGCCCCCTCCTCGGGGGCCGCCCGGGTCGGTGTGTCAGCGCCGGTAGCGGGCCACCTCGTAGGTGGCGGCGCCGACCAGCTCCAGGGACACCCGCAACCGCTCCAGCGAGATGTTGCGGTCGATGGTGTCCTCGGGCGTGTGGTAGATGGGCTCCAGCAGCGCCGGCCCCGCCTCGCCTCGCCAGCTGAAGTTCGCCGCCGCGATGCCCCGCTCGTGGAACGGCACGTGGTCGCTCGATCCGCGCGCGGTGGGCCCGGACACGTGGGGGACGTAGCCGAGGCGGGCGGCCGCCTCGGCGACCCCCTGGGTCGTCAGGTTGTCCTCACCGTCGACTGACAGCAACCAGTAGCGGTTGGCCGGGTCGTGGCTGGTGGCCACCATGTCGTTCTGGAAGCACCCGCTGATCCTGGCCGCCTCGGCGTCGCTGAGCTGGTTGACGTAGTAGCGGGAACCGATGAGCCCCTGCTCCTCGGAGCCCCAGAGCGCGAACCGGACGGTGTGCTGGGTGGGCAGGCTGCGGAAGACCCTGGCGAGTTCCAGGCAGAGCGCGGTACCGCTGCCGTCGTCGTTGGCGCCCGGCGATCCGGGCACGCTGTCGTAGTGGGCGGTGACCATCACCACCGGCGCGGTGGCGGGAGAACCGATCGTCGCCGGCCGCTCGGCGAGGACGTTGTACGAGGTGAGGTCGGAGTGCCGGGTCAACACCGCGCGCAGCCGCACCGGGCCCGCCGCCAGCCGCTGCCGCAACCACTCGCCGTGGGCCTGGGCGAGTCCCAGCACCGGGATGGGCACCTGGTTGGCGAGGCTGGGCACGAAGCAGCCGGCCTTGCGGTCGGGCGTGGCCGAGGCCGCCACCAGCAGCACACCGGTCGCGCCCCGCTCCACGGCGGTCCTGACCTGGGCCTCCCGGTTGGCCGTGGTGTGGTCCACGAGGACCAGGCCGCCGGTGAACCCGGCGGGGTAGTCGGCCTCGGTGCCCGCACCGACGTCGACGACGCCCCCCTCGACCTCGACGTCCAGCGGTCCCTGCGCCGAGGCGCTGGTCTGCCAGCGCTCCCCGTCGGGCAGGACCACGTCGGCCAGGTACTTGTCCGCCACCGCGAAGGGCTGTTGGGTGACCTGGTAGCCGAGGTCCTCGAACACCCGCGCGGCGTAGTTCGCGGCCCTGTGCTCGGACTCGGTGCCGCCGATCCTGGGACCGATGTCCTCGCTGAGGTGGCGGATGTGCTCGAGCGCGCGTCGGGCGTCCACCCGCGCGGCGATGGCCTTGTCCCCCGGGGTCAGGTTGGGCGCGCCCGGGGCGCCGGTCCGGTGCCGGTTGGTGGCGGCCATCGCCTGCGATGACAGCCCGACCGAGGCGAAGGCGGCGAGCGCGAGGGCTCCACCCAACAGATCACGGCGCTTGAACGCGGACATCCAGCCACTCCTTTGTCCAGGGCAGCAACGGAACACGGCGATTTCGTTCCGTAACTGATTCACCACAACGTGTGAAGCGCGCTTCGCTGATTCCGGAGATTACGTGTGGTTTCTGTGATGAACAAGTGGCAGAGATCTCGAAATGATTCCCGATCGGTGTCCTTCGCGTCCCCTGTCGGGTGATCCAGTTTGGCAACGATCCACCTACGGGGTCCCACGGTGAACCCAGCCGGAAGACACGGCCGGAGGGCGGCCGCTTCCACCGAGGACGGGGGCGGGAACCGGATGCGCGGTCGACCACCCCGCCGCGTTCGCCCCCCGAGCCGCCGCCCGACATCGGATGACGGTTCCCGCCGGTCAGGAAGCCGGACAGGGCCAGGGACCGGGACGAAAGGCGGAACGGGGAACCCGGGCGCCGGCTCCCCCGGGCACGGTGGCCCGTCCCGGGCGCGCGGCCACCCGGACCGCACCGGCAACCCCGACCCGGCCGACCTCGGGCACGGCTCGCCTCATCCGCCCCTCCGCACGAGCCGGCACCCCAGGTGTGGCGGGAGCCGTCGGCGCGGGAACTCGCGTCGCGACCGGGTGCGCTGGCCGGAAGAGGCCGCTCGCCCCGTCCGATGCGAACGGCCGACCGCCACCCGTCCTCGGGTCACGGGGGACCTCGAACCAGTCTTGGTCACCGCGAGCGGTGCTCCCTGGTACCTCGGCGCGTCAGGGAGCCGCCGGTCGGCGTTCGGGACCGGGTGCACCCGGAGTTCGGGCCCACCAGTCCGGGAACGACGCGTTCCGGCGCCGAAGGACCAGCACCGTCGGCACCGTTCAGCCGGACCGTCCCCGCCGTGAGCCTCCCCGCACCCGCTGCCCCGCGACCGACCCGGACCGATCCGGTTCCGTGTTCCGCCCGGCAGGTGCCGGGGACCGCCGACCAGCGAGCGGCAAGCGCCCCCGGGTCGTCGGCCCCCACGGCGTTCGGCCGCCCACCTCGGCGGTATCTGCCCGACGGCGGCGGACCGCGACCTCGATGTCAGGAACGGGGCAACGGACCGGGACAAGTAAGGGGGACGGCTCCCGTGGGAGCCGTCCCCCTGTCGCCCCGGCCGGCGGCACGCCGTTGTGCCCCGGCCAGAAGTCGAGTGGTCCGGCGACGGACCACCGCGCCCGGTGCGGGCCGGTCAGACCACCGCGAGCGGCAGGGCCGTCGGGTGGACCGGGGCGGGCAGCTGCGAGCCGCCCGTGAGGTGGGCGTCGACGGCAGCGGCCACCGAGCGCCCCTCCGCGATCGCCCACACCACCAGCGAGGCACCCCGGTGGGCGTCACCGCAGACGAACACGCCCGGCTGGCTGGTCTGCCAGTCCGCACCACAGCCGATGCTCCCGCGCGGGGACAGCGTCAGGCCGAGACCGTCGAGCAGGGGCATCCGCTCGACCCCCTCGAAACCGATGGCGAACAGCGCGAGGTCGCAGGGGAACTCCTCGACCTCGTCACCGAGCGGGACCACCTGGCGCCGGCCGTCCGCGTCGCGTCCGACCTGGACCCGGCGCAGGCGGACCGCCCGCACGTGCCCGTCCTCGTCCCCGACGAACTCCTCGACCGCGACCTCGTAACGGCGCTCGCCGCCCTCGTCGTGTGCCGGGTAGGTGCGCAGGATCAACGGCCAGGTCGGCCAGGGAGACCTGGCCTCGTCCCGCTCGCCCGGCGGCTCCGGGTACTGGTCGAGCTGGAGGACGCTCGCGGCGCCCTGCCGGTGCGCGGTCCCGAGGCAGTCGGCACCGGTGTCGCCGCCGCCGATGATGACCACGTGTTTCCCGGCGGCGGTGATCGCGGCCGGCCCGTCGCCCTCGCACTCGCGGTTGGCCTGCACCAGGTGCTCCATCGCCAGGTGCACCCCGGTCAGCTCCCGCCCGGGGACCTCGGCGTCACGGCCGCGCAGGGCGCCGACCGCCAACACCACCGCGTCGTGCCGGGACCGCAGCTCATCGACGGTGAGGTCCACGCCGACCTCGCAGCCGGTCACGAACCGGGTCCCCTCGGCACGCATCTGCACGAGCCGCCGGTCGAGGACCTTCTTCTCCATCTTGAACTCGGGGATCCCGTACCGGAGCAGGCCGCCGAGCCGGTCGTCCCGTTCGTAGACGGTGACCTCGTGCCCCGCCCGGGTGAGCTGTTGGGCCGCCGCGAGCCCCGCCGGACCCGACCCGACCACGGCCACCGAGCGACCGGTGGGGGCGGTGGCCGTCACCGGCACCACGCTGCCCCGTTCCCAGCCGATGTCGGCGATGGTCTGCTCCACCCGCTTGATCGCGACGGCGCCACCCGCCCTCGGGGAGAGCGCGACGACGCAACCGGCCTCGCACGGGGCCGGGCAGAGCCGGCCGGTGAACTCCGGGAAGTTGTTCGTGGCGTGCAGGCGTTCACCCGCCTCGTCCCAGCGCCCCCGCCGCACGAGGTCGTTCCACTCCGGGATCAGGTTGCCCAGCGGGCAGCCCGCGCTGCTGGAGTGGCAGAAGGGCACACCGCAGTCCATGCAGCGCGCCGCCTGCGTCCGCACCTGCTGCTCGCGTTCCCCGCCGTCGAGCGCCGCGTAGACCTCGTCCCAGTCGCCGAGGCGCTCGTCCACCGGTCGCTTCGCCGGCTCCTGCCTGGCGTGCTTGAGGAAACCATGCGGGTCAGCCACGAGATGCCTCCATGATCGCCTCGTCCTCGTCACGGCCCTCCGACCGCGCTATCCGCACCGCCTCCATCACCCGCTGGTAGTCGGCTGGCATCACCTTGGTGAACCCGGTGGAGCGCCGTGGCCAGTCGCCCAGCAGCGAGGAGGCCAGGCGGGACCCGGTCAGCTCGTGGTGTCGTTCCACGGTGCGGCGCAACCACCGCAGGTCCTCGGCGTCCGGGCGTTGGAGCCGCACCATGTCCTGGTTGACCCGCACCGGGTCGAGGTCGAGGACGTAGGCGATGCCCCCGGACATGCCGGCGGCCAGGTTCCGCCCGGTCGGGCCGAGCACGACGGCGCGGCCCCCGGTCATGTACTCGAAGGCGTGGTCGCCCACCCCCTCGGCCACCGCGACCGCACCGGAGTTGCGGACGCAGAACCGCTCACCGACCTGGCCGCGCAGGAAGATCTCGCCGCCGGTGGCGCCGTAGCCGATCACGTTCCCGGCGATCACCTGGTCCTCGGCGACGAACGGCGCGTCGGGGTGCGGCCGGACGACGATCCGCCCGCCCGAGAGCCCCTTGCCCACGTAGTCGTTGGCGTCGCCGACCATCTCCAGCGCGACCCCGCGCGGGAGGAACGCGCCAAGCGACTGCCCGGCGGACCCGGTGAGGGTCACCGAGATCGTGCCGTCCGGCAGCCCGTCGCTGCCGTAGCGGCGGGTCACCTCCGAGCCCAGCAGCGTGCCCACCGTCCGGTTGACGTTGCGCACCGGCAGTTCGAGGCGCACCGCGTGGGCGTCCTCCAGCGCCGCCTCGGCGAGCTGGATGAGGGTGCGGTCCAGCGCGTGCTCCAGCCCGTGGTCCTGCGCGCGGACCCGGCGGCGCACGACGCCGTAGGGGGCCGTGCCGTCCCGCACCCCGGCGGGCACGGTGAGCACCGGCGAGAGGTCCAGGCCCCGGCTCTTCCAGTGCTCGACGGCCTCGTCGGTGTCGAGCACCTCCGCGTGGCCGATCGCCTCGTCGAGGGTCCGGAAGCCGAGGGCGGCCAGGTGCTCACGCACCTCCTCGGCGACGAAGTGGAAGAAGTTCTCCACGAACTCGGGCTTGCCGGTGTACCTGCGGCGCAGCTCCGGGTTCTGGGTCGCGATGCCGACCGGGCAGGTGTCGAGGTGGCACACCCGCATCATGACGCAGCCGGCGACCACCAGCGGAGCGGTGGCGAACCCGTACTCCTCGGCCCCCAGCAACGCGGCGACGACCACGTCACGTCCGGTCTTCATCGCGCCGTCGACCTGCACGGTGATCCGGTCGCGCAGCCCGTTGAGCAGCAGCGTCTGCTGCGCCTCCGCCAGGCCGATCTCCCAGGGCGTGCCCGCGTGCTTGAGGGAGGTCAGGGCGGCGGCGCCCGTTCCCCCGTCGTGGCCGGAGATCAGCACCACGTCGGCGTGGGCCTTGGCGACCCCGGCGGCGACGGTACCCACGCCGACCTCGCTGACGAGCTTGACGTGGATCCTGGCCCGTTCGTTGGCGTTCTTCAGGTCGTGGATCAGCTGGGCGAGATCCTCGATCGAGTAGATGTCGTGGTGCGGCGGTGGGGAGATCAGGCCGACCCCCGGCGTGGAGTGCCGGGTGCGGGCGATCCACGGGTACACCTTGTACCCGGGGAGCTGCCCACCCTCCCCCGGCTTCGCGCCCTGCGCCATCTTGATCTGGATGTCGCTGGCGTTGACCAGGTACTCGCTCGTGACGCCGAACCGGCCCGAGGCGACCTGCTTGATCGCCGACCGGCGCTCCGGGTCGTACAACCGCTCGGGGTCCTCCCCGCCCTCGCCGCTGTTGGACCGGCCACCCAGGCGGTTCATCGCGATCGCGAGGGTCTCGTGGGACTCCTTGGAGATGGAGCCGTAGGACATCGCGCCGGTGTTGAACCGCTTCACGATCTCCGAGGCGGGCTCGACCTCGTCGAGCGGCACCGGCGGGCGCTCCTCGGAGCGGAACCGGAACAGGCCGCGCAGCGTGCCGCCGGCCCGGCTGAGCCGGTCCACCTCCTCGGTGTACCTGCGGTACACCTCGGCCTGCCGGGTGCGGGTGGCGTGTTGGAGCAGGAACACCGTCTCCGGGGAGAACAGGTGCAGTTCGCCCTCCCGCCGGTACGCGTACTCGCCGCCCACCTCGAGCCGCCGGTGGGCCCGGTCGGTCGGGTTGTCCGGGTAGGCACGGCGGTGGCGGACGGCGACCTCCTCGGCCAGCACGTCCAGGTCGACCCCGCCGAGCCGGGACTCGGTGCCGCTGAAGTACTCCGAGACGACCTCCCGGTCCAGGCCGACCGCCTCGAAGACCTGCGCCGCCGTGTAAGCGCCGACGGTGGAGATGCCCATCTTCGACATCACCTTCAGCACGCCCTTGACCAGCGCCCTGACGTAGTTGGTGACCGCCCGGTGCGCCTCGATGCCGGTGATCTCCCCGGTGCCCACCATGTCCTCGATCGTCTCGAAGGCCAGGTAGGGGTTCACCGCGGCGGCACCGAAGCCGAGCAGCAGGGCGATGTGGTGGACCTCGCGGGCGTCGCCGGTCTCCACGACCAGGGCGACCTTGAGCCGCTCCTTGGTCCGCACCAGGTGGTGGTGGACGGCGGAGACGAGCAGCAGCGCGGGGATCGGCGCGTGGTCGTGGTCGGAGTCCCGGTCGGAGAGGACCAGGACGCGGGCCCCGGCGGCGATCGCCTCGGACGCCTCCTTCCGCACCCGCTCGACGGCGGCGGCGAGGGCCTGCCCGCCGCCGGTGACCTCGTACAGCCCGGAGAGGACGGTGCAGGAGAAGCCGGGCAGGTCGCCGTCGTCGTTGATGTGGATGAGCTTGGCGAGCTCGTCGTTGTCGATGACCGGGTGCGGCAGCACCACGTGGCGGCAGGAGGCCGGCGAGGGGTCGAGCAGGTTGTGCTCGGGTCCCATCACCCGGGCGACGGAGGTGACGACCTCCTCGCGGATGGCGTCCAACGGCGGGTTGGTCACCTGCGCGAAGTGCTGCACGAAGTAGTCGTAGAGCATCCGGGAGCGCTGCGAGAGGCCGGCGACGGGCGTGTCGGACCCCATCGAGCCGAGGGGCTCCGCGCCGGACACCGCCATCGGGGTCAGCAGCACCCGCAGCTCCTCCTCCGTGTAGCCGAAGGTGAGCTGCCGGCGGACCACCGAGTCGTGGCTCTGCACGACGTGGTCGCGGTCGGGCAGGTCGGCCAACGCCAACAACCCGGCGTGCAGCCACTCGTCGTAGGGCCGTTCCGCGGCCAGTTGGTCCTTGATCTCCCCGTCGTCGACGATCCGCCCCTCGGCGGTGTCGACGAGGAACATCCGGCCTGGCCGCAGCCTGCCCTTGGCGACCACCTGGTCGGGCGGCACGTCGAGGACACCGGTCTCGCTGGCGAGCACGACGCGGTTGTCGGTGGTGCGCCACCAGCGGGCGGGCCGGAGCCCGTTGCGGTCGAGGACCGCGCCGACGAGCGTGCCGTCGGTGAAGGTGACGCAGGCCGGCCCGTCCCACGGCTCCATCAGGCTGGCGTGGAACTGGTAGAAGGCCCGGCGCCGGGGGTCCATGGTGGCGTGGTTCTCCCACGCCTCGGGCACCATCATCATCACCGCGTGCGGCAGGCTGCGGCCGCCCAGGTGCAGCAGTTCGAGCACCTCGTCGAAGGAGGCGGAGTCGGAACCGTCCTCGGTGCAGATCGGGTAGAGACGTTCGAAGTCGCCCTCGATGATCTCCGAGGCCAGCAGGGCCTCCCGCGCGCGCATGCGGTTGCGGTTGCCGCGGATGGTGTTGATCTCGCCGTTGTGGGCGACGTAGCGGAAGGGGTGGGCCAGCGGCCAGGACGGGAAGGTGTTGGTCGAGAAGCGGCTGTGCACCAGGGCGATGGCGCTGGTCAGCCGGGCGTCCCTGAGGTCGGGGAAGAAGGCCGGCAGCTGTTCGGTGGTCAGCATTCCCTTGTAGACCAGGGTGCGCGCGGACAGGGAGGGGAAGTAGACCCCGTGCCCCTCGTCGCGGCTGATCCGCTCCACGCGTCGCCGCAGGCAGAAGGTCCGCCGGTCCAGTTCGATCCCGGCCGGGGGGTGCGCCACCTCCGTTCCCGCGACCAGCAGCATCGCGAAGTGCGGCATGCAGGAACGGGCGCTCGGTCCGACGTCGGCGCCGTCCGGGTCGACGGGGACGTCCCGCCAGCCCAGCACGCGCAGCCGTTCCTCGTCGGCGATCCGCTCCACCAGGCTGACGGCGCGTTCCCGCTCCTCCTCGTCGCTGGGGAGGAAGGCGACGCCGGCGGCGTAGGTGTGCCGGCCCCGCTCGTCGGGTGCCGGCAGTTCGAGACCGGTCACCGCGCGCAGGAACGCGTCGGGGAGCTGCACCAGGATCCCGGCGCCGTCGCCGCTGGAGGGTTCGGCGCCGGCCGCGCCCCGGTGCTCCAGGTTGGCCAGGGCGGTGAGCGCGTCGGCGACGATGCCGTGCGACGACCGTCCCTCCACGTCGGCGACCATCGCGACACCGCAGCTGTCGCGTTCGTCCTCCGGACGATAGAGCCCCGTAGCGCCGGGGGTGGTGGAGAAGATCACGGGCAGACCTCCCTCATCGTCCTACGAACTTGAATCCTCAAGTTTCAGGGGTTGGGTTCGACGGGACGACGATGGCCCGCTCCGTACACCCGGAAGATGACACGGGCGTTTCATTCATGTGGCCCTAACAGTAACCTCATCATCCCTACCGACCGCAAGAGTGAAGTTCGCCGTGTCGGGTAACGATTTCACCGGCAACAGCGATAGACGAGGTTGATACCCGCAGCGGCGCGGAGGGCTCTCGCACCCGAGAATACCTGGCCAGCCGGCTCATGCGGCGATCCCGACAACGACTCCCGCGATCCGGGCACCACCCCCGGAGCCGAGGTGAACGGATTCACCCTGCGTTCACCACCGGCCACCCACCGGTGGTAGGCGCTCTGCTCCGTTCGGCCGCCGCCGATTCACCGGATCCGTTCGAATGGTTCTGATACGGTGCCGCTGCCGGCCGACCAGGGGCCGGCGGCGTGTGTGGCAGCGAAGTCCGGTGGGAGTCCGGCGCTGTGCCGCAACTGTCATGGCCCACCAGGTCGAGCCAGGCCGCCTGCCACTCCACGCGACGTCACCACTCCCGGCACAGGGGTGGAGTGTCGTCCGCACCTCCCGGTCCGGCGGGTCGGCCGCCTCCCCGCGTGTCGGCCGAACCCAAGGATCAGGTGTGAACCTCCGATCTCGTCTGGCGGCGCTGCCCGCACTGTCCCTGATCGGCGTCGCCGCCCTCGCCGGTTGCGCCAACCGGGAGGAGGCCGCCGACCCGTCGGCCGCCACCGCCACCCAGCAGCCCCCCTCCGCCCAGGACACCACCGAGGCGGGATTCCCGGTGGAGGTGACCCTGGGAGGCACCGAGCCGGTCACCATCGACGCACGTCCGAGCAGCATCGTGTCGCTGACCCCCACCGCCACCGAGATGCTGTTCGCGATCGGCGCCGGGGACTCGGTCGTCGCCGCCGACACCTACTCCGACTACCCCCCGGAGGCCCCGACCACCGACCTCGACGGGATCAGCCCCAACATCGAGGCCGTCACCGAGTACCAGCCCGACCTCGTCATCTCCTCCGGTGACTCCCAGGAACTGCTGGACGCCATGTCCGCCATCGACGTCCCGGTCCTCGTCGTGGGGACCGCCGGTGACCTGGAGGACAGCTACCAGCAGCTCGTCGCCCTCGGCGAGGCCACCGGGAACCAGGAGGCCGCCGAGGTGCTCGTGGAGGACATGCGCACCGAGATCGATCGGATCGTCGCCTCGACCGAGATGCCCGAGGAACCGCTGACCTACTACCACGAGCTCGACCAGACCTTCTTCTCCATCACCTCCGGCACCTTCGCCGGCCAGGTCTACGACCTGTTCGGTCTGGAGAACATCGCCGACGCCGCGGACGGAGGCGACTACCCGCAGCTCAGCCCCGAGTTCATCCTGGAGGCCGACCCCGACCTCATCTTCCTCGCCGACACCGTGTGCTGCGGCCAGAGCGCGCAGACCGTCGCCGAGCGGCCGGGCTGGGACACCCTCTCCTCGGTGCGGGAGGACCGGATCATCGAGCTCGACGACGACCTCGCCTCCCGCTGGGGCCCCAGGGTCGTCGACTTCGCGGAGGCCGTGGGCGCTGCCGTCAGCGACGTCAGCTCGCGGACGAACTGACCGGGCGCCCCGTGCCCCTCACCGTGCGGTCCGGCCGGGACTCCCCGGCCGGACCCGCCCCCGCCGGTGCTCCCCGAGCGACCCGGCTCCGGGTTCGTCACCTCGCCCTCGCCCTCGCGCTGCTGCTCGCCGTGACGCTGCTCTCCGTCCTCCTCGGCGCCGCCGACCTCGGATGGCAGCGGGTCGTGGGGGAACTGGTGGCCCAGGTGACCGGGGGGACCTCGCCGCTCTCGGAACGGGAGGCGGCCATCCTCTGGCAGCTGCGTGTCCCCCGGGTGGTGCTCGCCTGCCTGGTGGGAGCCGCCCTCGCGGTCTCCGGCGCCGCCTTCCAGGGCGTGTTCCGCAACCCGCTGGCCGACCCGTACCTGCTGGGAGCCGCCGCCGGCGCCGGCCTGGCCGCGACCATCGTCGTCGCGGCCGCCCCGGGCACCCTGGACTGGGTGATCGGCCCGCTCCAGCTCGCGGCCTTCTGCGGTGCCCTGTCCGGGGTCGTCCTGAGCTGGGTGCTCGGACGCACCGCCGGTCACGGCACCGGCACCCTCATCCTCGCCGGCGTGGCCGTCTCGGCCTTCCTCACCGCCGGCCAGACCTTCGTGCAGCAGCTGAACACGGACTCGCTGCGGCAGATCTACTCGTGGGTGCTCGGCGGGCTGACGACCACCGGCTGGCGCGAGGTGCTGCTGGTCCTGCCCTACGTGGTGGCCGCCTCCTCGGTGCTGTGCCTGTGCGCCCGGCTCCTCGACGTCCTCGGGGTGGGCGACGAGGAGGCGACAGCCCTCGGAGTGCGCCCCGGCCGGGTGCGCCTGGCCGTGCTCCTCGCCGCGTCGCTGGCCACCGCCGCCGCCGTCTCCGCGGCCGGGCTGATCGGCTTCGTCGGCATCGTCGTCCCCCACCTCGTACGGCTCCTCGTCGCCGGCAGCTACCGGGTGGTGGTACCGCTCTCCCTGGTCGGAGGCGCGATCTTCCTCGCCGCCGCCGACATGATCGCCCGCACGGTGATGTCCCCGGCCCAGCTCCCGATCGGCGTCGTCACCGCCTTCGCCGGTGCCCCCTTCTTCGTCCTCGTCCTCCGCACCAGGGGGCGGGCGTGAGCGGGCTGCGGGCCGTCGACATCAGCGCCGGCTACCGGGGGCGCCCCGTGCTGCGGGCCGTCGACGCCGAGGTGCCCGCCGGCGGATGGCTCGGGGTCATCGGCCCCAACGGAGCGGGCAAGTCCACCCTGCTCAAGACCCTGGCCGGGCTGCTGCCCCACGAGGGCACGGTCACCGTGGACGGCACGTCCATCGACGGACTGCGCCCCCGGCAGCGGGCCCGCGTCCTGGGGTACGCGCCGCAGACACCCGAACCCCCGACCGGTCTCACCGTCACCGACTACGTGCTCCTGGGCCGGTCGCCGTACCTGCCGCCCCTGGGCCGAGAGGGACGCTCCGACCTCCGCGTCGTCGCCGAGGTCCTGGCCAGGCTCGACCTCGCCGGGATGGCGACCCGGCCGCTGGCCACCCTCTCCGGCGGGGAGCGACAACGCGCCGTGCTGGCGAGGGTCCTCGCCCAACAGCCCCGGGTGCTGCTCCTCGACGAACCCACCACCGGGTTGGACGTCGGCCACGCGCAGGCACTGCTGGAACTGGTGGACCGGCTCCGCCGGGAGGACGGGGTCACGGTGGTGACCACGCTGCACGACCTGACCCTGGCCGCGCAGTACGCCGACCGGCTGGTCTTCCTCGTCGAGGGCGCCGTCACCGCGTCCGGCCCACCCGGCGAGGTGCTCACCCGGGCGCGGGTGGCCGAGCACTACCAGGCCTCGGTCGCCGTGCTCACCTCGGACGGCAGCCGGATCGTGGCACCGGTCCGCCATGCCGGTCGGCGCCCCGCCCCCGGCTGACCGGCGCCGGGGACCGCGCACCCGATCGCGAGCCCACCCGCGCCGCCACCACCGACGTCGTCGCGCGGGGTGGGGCGCGCCAGCCCCTGCGACCACCACACCACCCCGCACGGGCCAGGCGACCGGTGGACGAGGTGTGTGGCCGGCCACCTCCTGGGTACGTCTCCCTACATGGCACACGGCGCGAAGAACGGCGGCTCCCGCCCGAGGATCGTGATCGTCGGCGGCGGTTACGTCGGCCTGAACACCGCCCTCCGGCTGGAGTCGCGGCTGCGGCACTCCGAGGCGTCGGTGGTCGTGATCGACCAACAGCCCCACATGACCTACCAACCCTTCCTCCCCGAGGTCGCCGCGGCCTCAGTCGAACCGAGGCACGTCATCGCCCCCCTGCGTTCGATGCTGCGGCGCTGCGAGGTGATCACCGGCCGGGTCGGCGGCATCGACCACCACCGCCGCACGGTGACCGTCACCGACGGCGACGGGGCCACCGAGGAGGTCGACTACGACATCCTGGCCGTGGCGCCGGGCTCCATCAGCCGCATCCTGCCCATCCCCGGCCTCGCCGAACAGGGCATCGGCTTCAAGACCGTCAGCGAGGCCATCTACCTGCGCAACCACGTGCTGTCCCGGCTCGACGCCGCCGCGAGCGCCACCGACACCGCCCGCCGCCGGCGGCTCCTCACCTTCCTCACCGTGGGAGGCGGGTACGCGGGGATCGAGGCCCTCGCCGAGATGGAGGACATGTCCCGGCTCGCCACCCGCGACTACCCGGCGATCGACCCCGCCGAGCTGCGGTGGGTCCTCGTCGAGGCGACCGACCGCATCATGCCGGAGGTCAGCCGGCCGATGGGCGAGTACACCGTCGACCTGCTGCGGGAACGCGGCATCGAGGTGCACCTGGAGACCACCGTCAGCAGCATGGAGGACGGCCACGTCGTGTTGGGCGACGGGACCGAGTTCGACACCGACACCGTCATCTGGACCGCCGGCGTCCGCCCCGACCCGATGCTGGGGGACACCACCCTGCCGCTCGACCAGCGGGGACGCGTCCGGTGCACGGCGACCCTCCAGGTCGCGGGCGTGCCCGGCGTCTTCGCCGCCGGGGACTGCGCGGCCGTGCCCGACCTCACCAGGATCGACGAGGACCCCGACGCCACCTGTGGTCCCTCCGCCCAGCACGCCGCCCGGCAGGCCCACCGGCTGGGGGACAACATCGTCGCCACCATCCGGGGGCACCGGCCGGCCGAGTACCGGCACGCCTACATCGGTTCCGTCGCGGGGCTGGGTCTCTACCAGGGCGTCGCCGAGATCTACGGGGTGCGGCTGAAGGGCCTGCCCGCCTGGTTGGTGCACCGCGCCTACCACCTGGCCAAGATGCCCAGCGTCAACCGGAAGGTGCGCATCGCCTTCGACTGGCTGCTGGCCGCCCTGTTCCGGCGCGAGGCGGTGGCCATCGGCAGCCTGCAGGACCCCCACTCGGAGTTCCGGCGGGCGGCGGACGCCGCCGGCCGCTGGCAGCGGTCCCACGTCTGAGCGACCGCGAGCTCCGGCGCCTGGACGGGGCGGGGTGGACGGGTTCCGGCCGCCGGGCACCCTGCCGCCGTCGGCGGCTCCCACCCAGCCGCGACGCGCGCCGGCCGAGGAGCCCGACACAGCGGCTCCTCCCGGTGGCCCGCACCGGATCCCCCGGCGACGCCCTCGGTTCCGCCGGCCCGCACCTGCCGCGCACGGTGAGCGGAGCGACAAGCCCCGACGGCCTCCAGGTCAGGCGGCCGCCGGGACCGGCGCGCTCAGAGTTCCACGGCCTTGTACAGCTCCCCGACCTCCCGGCGGGACACCCGACGGAGGGTGCCGGGCCGCTGGTCACCGAGGCGGAGTTCCCCGATCGCCGTGCGCACCAGGCGGCGCACCGGGTGGCCCACCTCCGCGAGCAGCCGGCGCACGATGTGCTTGCGGCCCTCGTGGAGCACGACCTCCACCATCACCCGGTCCGCGTAGGCGTCGACGACCCGGAAGGAGTCCGCCTTCGCCAGGCCGTCCTCCAGTTCCACCCCGGCGCGGAGTCGGCGCCCGACGTCCCGCGCCACCGGCCCCCGCACCTCCGCCCGGTAGGTCTTGAGGACCTCGAAGGACGGGTGCATCAGGCGGTGCGCCAGTTCCCCGTCGTTGGTCAGCAGCAGCAGGCCCTCCGTGTCGGCGTCGAGGCGACCGACGTGGAACAGCCGCTCCGGCCGGTCGACCACCAGGTCACCCACGCACGACCGGCCCCGGTCATCGGACATCGTGGAATGCATGCCACGGGGCTTGTTCAGCGCGAGGTGCACGAGGTCGTCCCGGACGATGACCCGCATGCCATCGACGTGGATCGACACCGTGTCGGGGTCCACCCGCCGCCCCATCTCGGTGACGACCGCCCCGTCGACGGTCACCCTGCCCTGGGCGATCAGGTCCTCGGCCGCGCGCCGGGAGGCGATACCGGCCTTGGACAGCACCTTCTGGAGCCGGATGCCCTCGGGCAGGCCGGTGGGGTCCGGTTCCCCCCGGCCGACGCGTCGGCCTCGGTCGTCCCCGACCGCGTCGGAACGGCGTGGTGCCTGGTCAGAGCTCATCGATGGAGTCCACCTCGGGTAGCAACGGAGCGATCGGCGGGAGCTGGGACAACGAGGACAGCCCGAGACGCTCCAGGAACAGCTCGGTGGTCCGGTAGAGCAGACCGCCGGTCTCCGGGTCCGTCCCGGTCTCCTCGACCAACCCCCGAGCCAACAGGGTACGGATGACGCCATCCACGTTCACCCCGCGTACCGCGGCCACCCGCGACCTGGTCACCGGCTGCCGGTAGGCGATCACGGCCAGCGTCTCCAGGGCGGCCCGGGTCAACCGGGACCGCTGCCCGTCCAGCAGGTAGCGCTCCACGTAGGGGGCGAAGACGTCCCGCGTGTAGAAGCGCCACCCCTCCCCCACCCTGCGCAGGTCGATACCGCTGCCCTGTTCGCGGTACCGCTTGGCCAACCGGTACAGGGCGGCCCGCACCCGACCGATGGGCTGGTCGAGCGTGCTGGCGAGCAGCTGTTCACCGGCCGGGACGTCCACGACCAGCAGGAGTGCCTCCAGGGCCGCCTCCAGGTCCGCCTCCCGCCCCAGGTCGGGCCGGTCCTCGGGGTCCTCCGCCGGCCCGCCGCCCCCCGGCGGCACGTCGACCACCGCGGCGGGGGCGCCGGCCGGCCGTGCCTCGCCGGAACCCGACCCGGCCGTCTCCTCCGATGGCATCACCCGTACTCCTCCTCCTCGCGGTTGGCCCGGTCGGCCTCGGCGGCCGCCCGCGCGTCGTCGACGTCGCCGCCGTCCCACCGCACCACCAGCTCCCCCAACGGCTCCGGCTGCTCGAAGAGGACGACGGCCTCCCGGAACAACTCCAGCAACGCCAGGAAACGCGCCACCACCTCGATCGTCGCCTCGCAGTCCTCGACCAGCTCGGAGAAGCTGGCACTGCCCCGTTCGGCGAGTCGCAGCCGCAGCAGCGCGGCGTGCTCGCGCACCGAGACCTTCGCGACGTGCAGGTGGTCCAGTGACACCGTCGGTGGCGGCTTGGGCCGGAACACGGCGGCCGCCAGCTCGGCGAACCGGTTCGCGTCCACCCCGAGCATCACCTCCGGCAGCAGCGCGGCGAACCGGTCCTCCAAGGCCACCGACCGCGGGTACCGGCGCAGGGCCCCCGCCTCCAGCTCGGCGAACAGCGCCGCCACCTGCTTGTACGCCCGGTACTGGAGCAGGCGGGCGAAGAGCAGGTCACGGGCCTCCAGCAGGGCGAGGTCGTCCTCGTCCTCGACCTCGGCCGACGGCAGCAGACGTGCCGCCTTGAGGTCCAACAACGTGGCGGCGATGACCAGGAACTCGGTGGTCTCGTCGAGGTCCCACCCGTCACCGAGGGCGCGGATGTGCGCGATGAACTCGTCGGTCACCTCGTGCAACGCCACCTCGGTGACGTCCATCCTGTGCTGCGAGATCAACTGCAACAACAGGTCGAACGGTCCCTCGAAGTTGGTCAGCCGGACCGTGAACCGGTGCGCGGGCCTGGGGTCGCCGTCGCCGACGGCACCGGTTCCGCTCACCACCGCCACCGGCACCGCCTCGTCCCCGGCCGCGTCGCCGCCCGGCGGCGTCTCCTCCCGAACCCCCGTCGAAACCGCACCGGGAGACGGCGCCACGGCTCCGGGGTCCCCAGTCACCGGGCACCCTCCCCGCTCGGCTTGGCCGGGCCCAGGACCGCCGAGGCGACCCCCCGCGCCGGGCCGTCCCGTCGCCTCCCGGTTCGGCCGCCCCCGCCGAACGGCGGCTCCCGCCAAGCACCCACGCTGTCACCCCTCGCGGCCGACCCCGACTTCGCCCCAGTCTCCCAGCAGTACCGATGCGGACCGTGAGCCGGCCGGCCCGGTCACCGACCGGCGGGGCCGTGCGGTGGGGAGGGACGCCGGGGTCAGCGGGCGATCACCTCGCGGGCCAACGCCCGGTACGCCTTGGCGCCCGCCGAACGGGGTGCCCAGCGGGTGATCGGCTCACCGGCCACCGTCGTCTCCGGGAACCGCACGGTGCGGTTGATGACCGTGTCGAAGACGATGTCCCCGAAGGCCTCCACCACCCGGGCCATCACCTCACGGGAGTGCAGCGTCCTCGGGTCGAACATGGTGGCGAGGATCCCGGTGATCTCCAACTTCGGGTTGAGCCGTTCCCGGACCTTCTCGATGGTGTCGATGAGCAGCGCGACGCCCCGCAGGCTGAAGAACTCGCACTCGAGGGGGATCAACACCCCGTCGGCCGCCGCGAGCGCGTTCACGGTGAGCAGCCCCAACGAGGGCTGGCAGTCGACGAGGATGTAGTCGTACTCGGAGAGCACCGGCCGCAGCACCCGCGCCAGGGTCTGTTCCCGACCGACCTCGGCCACCAACTGCACCTCGGCCGCGGACAGGTCGATGTTGCTCGGCAACAGGTGCATCCCCTCGGCGGGGGTCTTCATGACCACGTCGCGAACACCGACCGCGCGCTCCATGATCACGTTGTAGATCGTCGTGTCCAGCTGGTGGGGCTGCACGCCGAGCCCCACCGACAACGCACCCTGCGGGTCGAAGTCCACGAGCAGCACCCGGCGGCCGCACTCGGCGAGCGCGGCGCCGAGGTTGATCGTCGACGTCGTCTTGCCCACCCCGCCCTTCTGGTTGCAGATCGCCAGGACGGTGGCGGGCCCGTGGCTGTCGACCAGGGGCGGTTCCGGGACGTGCCGGCGGGGACGACCGGTCGGGCCGATCTCACCCTCCAGGGTCTCCGCGGCCTCGTCCTCACCGGGGTCGACCGTGCCGGGCGCCATGCTCAGGTCGACCCTGCCGCCCCGTGGCCGTCCCACCGGCGAAGGCGACGGTGTCGACATCGTGACCTAGCTCCTCGTGTCCACGGTCGTGACCAGGCGCAGCCTATGGGCAGCCCGAAGCAGCGGCAACGCGCCTCGCCGTACCACCGGTCCTGGCCGGACCGGACGCCCCAGGCCGAGTCGGGCACCGACATCAACATACTCGGGTGGCGACAACGACAGACAGTAGCCAGACCGGGTGGAAAACGCGGTACCGATCACACCTGGCGATCACTCGGCTGGTCCCGGACACGACCGCCCGTGCCTCGCCGTCCCCGGTCAGCGGGACCGCCGGGGCCAGGCGCGCGGGGCGGGCCACCCGGACCGCCGAACCGCTCAGCCCAACGCCCGGGGGTGGGCCAGCGCGTACACCTCGCGCAGCGAGTTCACGGTGACCCGCGTGTAGATCTGCGTCGTGGTCACCGAGGCGTGCCCCAACAGCTCCTGCACCACCCGCACGTCGGCCCCGGCCAGCATGAGGTGGGTGGCGAAGGAATGCCGCAGCGTGTGCGGCGACAGGTCCGCACCGACGCCGGCGCGGTCCGCCGTGTCCCGCAGCACCTGCCACCCGCTCTGCCGGGACAACCGACCGCCCCGCGCGTTGAGGAACACGGCCGGCCCTCCCCCGCCTCGGGAGGCCAGGTCAGGGCGGCCCCGCACCCGGTAGGCCTCCACCGCGGCCAGGGCGGGACGGCCCACCGGCACGACACGCTCCCGCCCCCCCTTGCCCCGCAGCACGACGACCCGCTCCGCCACGTCCACGTCGTCGAGGTCGAGTCCCACCGCCTCCGAGATCCGCGCGCCCGTCGAGTACAGCAGCTCCACCAGCGCCCGGTCCCGCAGGCCGCGCGGGCTGTGCTCGTCACCCGCCGCCGCCACCAGGCTCAGCACGGTGTCCACCGGAAGCGCCTTCGGCAACCGCCGGGGCGTGTTCGGCGGGGACACCCCACGGGCGGGATCGAGCGGGGCGAGGCCCTCCTCGTGGCAGAAGCGGTGGAACCCGCGCACCGCCACCAGCGTCCTCGCGGCCGAGGTCACCGCGAGCCCGGGCTCGCCGCCGCTGGGCTCACGCAGCTCGGCGAGGAAACCGCTGACCTCCCCCTCCCCGACCTCGTCGAGGACCCGCACCCCCGCCGAGGCGAGCCACGAGAGGTAGCGACGCAGGTCCCGCCGGTAGGAGACGATCGTGTTCTCGGCGAAGCCGCGCTCGACCACCAGGTGGTCGAGGTAGGTGCGCGCCGCCGCCAGGAGGACATCGGCGACCTCGGGCGCCTCCTCCGCCGTCCGCGAGGGCCACCCCCGCCCCTGGCTCGGCGCCGCCGCGTCCTCGTCGGATCCGGTCACCCCGCCGCCCGGGGGCAGGGTGGTCCCGCCTCCCGACCCGCCCGTCCGTTCGGGGCTCATCCCAGCACCTCCTCGCCGGAACCGTGCGGGATCCCGTGGGCCCGCCCGACCTCCGGGCGCAGCAGCGTCCCCGCCAGCACCTGCAGACCCGCCGCCAGGGCGGGGGTCGAACGCGCCGCCTCCGCCGCGCCCCGGTCGGCCAGGGCCGCCACGTACGGCAGGGTCGCGTTCGTCAACGCCCAGGTCGAGGTGTGCGGCACCGCGCTGGGGATGTTGGGGACGCAGTAGAAGACCGAGTCCGCTGCGCGGAAGGTCGGCTGGGCGTGCGTGGTGGGACGGGACTGCTCGAAGCAGCCGCCCTGGTCGATCGAGACGTCGACGAGCACCGACCCCGGTCGCATCCGCTCCACGAGGTCCGCGCCCACCAGTCGCGGGGTGGGCGCGCCGGGGACCAACGCGGAACCGATGACGAGGTCCGCCCACAGGCAGGCCCGTTCCACCTCGTAGGCGTTGCTGGCGACGGTCCGCAACCGCCCACGGTGCACCAGGTCGAGGTAGCGCAACCGGGCCGGGTCGGAGTCCAGCACCATCACCTCCGCCTGGAGGCCGAGCGCGATGAGCGCGGCGTTCGTGCCCACCACCCCGCCACCCAGGATCGCGACCTTCCCGGCCGGGACGCCGCGGACCCCGCCCAGCAGGACCCCCCGACCGCCCTGCGCCCGTTCCAGGCAGTGGGCGCCGACCTGCGCGGCCATCCGACCGGCGACCTCGCTCATCGGTGAGAGCAGCGGCAGGGAACCATCCGCCGCCCGCACGGTCTCGTAGCCGACGGCGGTCGTACCGGCCTCCACGAGGGCGGAGGTCAGGTCGGGCTCGGCG
Source organism: Actinoalloteichus caeruleus (assembly GCF_049311605.1). Taxonomy (NCBI): domain Bacteria; kingdom Bacillati; phylum Actinomycetota; class Actinomycetes; order Pseudonocardiales; family Pseudonocardiaceae; genus Actinoalloteichus; species Actinoalloteichus caeruleus. The sequence goes on along the minus strand of NZ_CP186005.1, from coordinate 1,640,040 downwards.
GCCAGGTGGAGGAACGCGAACAGCGTCTGCCCCCGGCGCAGCCACGGGTACTCCGCCGGTCCGGGCGCCTTCACCTTCAACACGAGGTCCGCGCGCTCCCACACCTCCTCGGCCCCGGCGAGGACCTGGGCGCCGGCGGCGAGGTAGTCGGTGTCGGGGAATGCCGACCCCGCACCCGCGCCGGACTCGACCAGGACCTGGTGGCCCCGCCGGGTCAACTCGACGACCCCGGACGGCGCCAGCGCCACCCGGTGTTCCCCCTCCCGCAGTTCGCGAGGCACCCCGACCCGCACGCGACACCTCCCCACGTCCCGGCCGGACCCACGGGTGGTGACGGGGCCCGGCGCGACGAGGATATCGGCGGGGCGTCGATGACGGTCGGGAGACAAGCGGTCACCCCGTGCCCCACCAGCACGCCAGACGGGGGATTATGAGGTGGTGGCGACCAAGAAACCAGACAGCCTGCGTATCGGCACCCTGGAGCGTGAGGCCGCGGTGGCCGCGCTGGGCGATCACCTCGGCGCCGGTCGACTCGACCTGGAGGAGTACGAGGAGCGGATGCGTTCGGCATCCGCCGCGAAGACCCGGGGCGAACTGATCAGGCTCTTCGAGGACCTGCCCGGCCCCCTGCCGGAACCGCTGCGCGACGCGCCGCCTCCCCCGCCACCTCCGCCCCCGACCCCGGTCGTCCTCAACCCGGCACCGCCGCCCGCCAGGTTCGAGGAGGAGTTCTCCCCGAAGTCGAAGGTCGTCGCGGGGGTGCTCCAGATCGTCCCGGGGTTCGGCATCGGCCGTATCTACACCGGTCGGGTCGCGCTGGGACTCGCCCAGCTCGTGACCGTGCCGCTGTTCGGCCTGGGTGTGCTGTGGTGCTGGATCGACGGCATCATCCTGCTCGCCTACGGGGGCAGGGACCGGGAGGGCAGGCGACTGCGGGAGTGACACCGGGACGGCCGCGGGCGGGAACGGCCGGGCCAACGGCGGAACGGCCGGGCCGTCCCGTCAGCCCCGGTCCGCGACCCGCGCGGCCCACCGGGTGGGTCGGTCGCGCCACGGCGCTCCGACCGGGCGGGCAGCGGCCGCCCCGGTGCGCGCCACGTGCGCGGCCAGCACTCCCGCCACCGCCGCCGCGTTCACGACCTCCCCGGTGAACACCCGTTCGACGGCCTCGGCCAGCGGGACCCGGTGCGGGACGAGGTCAGCTTCCTCGTCCCCCGTCCCGCTCAGCCGCTCCACCTCGGACAGGCCCGTCGCGAGGTACACCCGCACCACCTCGTCGGTGAACCCGGGCGAGGCCGCGACGTCGACCAGCACCGACCACTCGCTCGCGGCCAGCCCGACCTCCTCCGCGAGTTCCCGGGCGGCGGTCAGGGCGGGCTCCTCACCGGAGACGTCGAGCAGACCGGCCGGCAGCTCCCACAGCCGCCGGCCGATCGGGTGCCGGTACTGGTGGATCATGACCACCCGGTCGTCCTCGTCGAGGGCGACGACCGCCACCGCACCCGGGTGTTCCAGGACCTCACGGCGGGCGGTGCCACCGCCGGGCATCACCACGTCGTCACGTCGCAGCGCGAGCACCGCCCCCTCGTAGAGGTCGACGCTGTCCCGCGTCTCGAACTCGTGCGTGCCGTGGGTCCTGGTCACCTGGTCATCCGCCACGATCACACCGTAGCGGTGGTCGCCTCGTCCGAGAACTCGACCGGCAGGCGCTCGGCGGCACGGTAGTCCAACGCCGCCTTCACGAACGCCGCGAAGAGCGGGTGGGGCCGCGTCGGCCGGCTCTTCAGCTCCGGATGGGCCTGCGTGCCGACGTAGAAGGGGTGCTTCTTGGCGGCCAGCTCGATGAACTCCACCAACCTGCCGTCCGGGGACGTGCCGGAGAAGACGAGACCGGCCTTGGCCAGCTTGTCCCGGTAGGCGTTGTTCACCTCGTAGCGGTGCCGGTGCCGCTCGGACGCCTCCGTCGACCCGTAGGCGGCGGCCACCAGGGACCCCTCGGTCAACGCGGCCGGGTAGGCGCCCAAGCGCATCGTCCCGCCCATGTCCCGCTCACCGGCCACCACCGCGGTCTGGTCGGCCATCGTGGAGATCACCGGGTGGGTACCGGACTCGTCGAACTCCGCGGAGTTCGCGCCGGGCAGGCCGGCGAGGTTCCTCGCCACGTCGATGACCATGCACTGGAGGCCGAGGCACAGCCCGAGCACGGGGATGCCGTGCGTCCGGGCGTGGGCGATCGCCCCCACCTTGCCCTCGATCCCCCGCACGCCGAACCCGCCGGGCACCAGCACGGCGTCCACCCCGGCCAACGCCGTCGCCGAGGCCTGCTCGTCCTGGCACTCGTCGGAGGGAACCCAGCGGATCTCGACCTTCGCGCGGTGCGCGAACCCCCCGGCCCGCAGCGCCTCGGTCACCGAGAGGTAGGCGTCCGGCAGGTCGACGTACTTGCCGACGAGGGCGACCCGCACCGTGTCCACGGGGTTGTGGACCCGGTCGAGGAGGTCACCCCACACCCGCCAGTCCACGTCCCGGAACGGCAGGCCCAACCGGCGCACCACGTAGGCGTCCAGCCCCTCGGAATGCAGCACCTTCGGGATGTCGTAGATCGACGGCGCGTCGGGCGTGGCGATGACACCGTCGGTGTCGACGTCGCACATCAGCGCGATCTTGCGCTTGAGGGACTCGGGCACCTCCCGGTCGGCCCGGCACACCAGCGCGTCCGGCTGGATGCCGATGTTGCGCAGGGCGGCCACCGAGTGCTGGGTGGGCTTGGTCTTCAGCTCACCCGACGGCGCGAGGTAGGGGATCAGCGAGACGTGCAGGAAGAAGCAGTTGTCCCGACCGACGTCGTGCCTGACCTGCCGGCAGGCCTCCAGGAACGGCTGCGACTCGATGTCCCCGACCGTGCCACCGACCTCCGTGATCACCACGTCCGGCGTCACACCGTGCTCGTCCGGCTCGGCCATGGCGGTGATCCTGGCCTTGATCTCGTCCGTGATGTGGGGGATGACCTGGACGGTGTCCCCCAGGTACTCGCCACGCCGTTCCTTGGCGATGACCCTCGAGTACACCTGACCGGTCGTGACGTTGGCGCGGCCGCTGAGGTCCCGGTCGAGGAACCGCTCGTAGTGGCCGATGTCGAGGTCGGTCTCCGCCCCGTCCTCGGTGACGAACACCTCACCGTGTTGGAACGGGTTCATCGTTCCGGGATCGACGTTGAGGTAGGGGTCCAGCTTCTGCATCGTCACCCGCAACCCGCGCGACGTGAGCAGCTGTCCAAGGCTGGAGGCGGTCAGTCCCTTCCCCAGGGAGGATGCCACGCCTCCCGTGACGAACACGTGTTTGATCGTGCGTGCTTGCAGCACCAAGGAGGCTCCCGTGATTCCCGTGCGTCTGGCCTCAGCGGCCGGATTGTCCTGACTGATGGGGGACGAACCACCGTCGACCCACGGGACCTCACCGTAACACCTCACGGAACGGGTCCTCGACACGCACGTCCGCGTTCCCCACCCGCCCCCACGCCTGGTGACGGCTCAGGTACCCGGCGCCAGCGGGGAACGACGGCCGGCGTTCCCCGCTCCCCCGAAGTGGCCCACCTCGCCCTCCCACGCGGCCCGCAGCGCCAGCACGGCCACCGCCGAGCCCTCGCCACCTCCGAGGGTGTCGACGGTGCTCACCCGGGTCCTGGTGCCCGCGTCCGTCCGCACGACCCCCACCAACCCGTCGGCGTCCGCGGAGGCGGGCGGCCCCGCCACGACCACTCCCCGCCCGACGCGGGCCAGCTCGGAGACCACCGCCCTCAGCAGTTGGGAACGCTCCCGGACCGTGCCTCCCGTCACGTCCCCGGCCGCCGTGCCCACCCCGGCTCCGGTGAGGACCAACACCAGCTCAGCGGGAGGCACCGGCTCCGACGCCCGCAGGAAGCCCGCCTCCGCGAGCGCGGTCAGCGCGACCTCCCGTTCCACCTCCTCCGAGCGGGGTTCGCCGGTCACCGGGTCGACCACCAGCAGGGAAGCCAGCAGCGCCCCGGCGAGGGAACCCGGGTCACCCCCGGCCGGCAGGCTGGCGCCGGCGGGGAGCAGCCGCCGGGCCAGCTCACGCAGCTGGTCGGCCCGCCGCCCGTCCACGAGGTCCTCGGTCATCCCGACCCCGCCGGCGACGCGACCGCCAGCCGCCTCCACGAGCGCCGCGACGGACGAGGCCTCGGCGTCCTCGACGTCCCCGGTGGTCACCAGGAGCACCGAGCGCCCGGCCAGCACGTCCCGGACCACCAGCGGCCCCACCGAGGCGCCGAACTCCTCGGCACCCCCCAACCGCTCCCGGAGCTCGGCCCGCTCCGCCTCCAACTCCGCCACGCGCTCGGCGAACTCGGCACCCGACGACGGCGCGCCGGACGCCCTCATCCCCGAGGCACCGGCTCCCACCACGACGCCAGCGGCGAGGGCGAGCAGGACCGAGGTGGCCGTCAGCATCCGGTACCGGGACGGGCTCACGCGACGACGCCTCCCAACCACGAGAGGACCTCCCCTCCGACGGCACCGAGCTCGGCGAGGTACACCCCGGCGACCCCGCTGAGCAGCAGAGCCGCGAGCAGCACCACCACCGCCACCCCCAGCAGCGCCACCAGGGCCCAGGCGGGAACGCCCCGCCGGTGCACCGCCGCCACCGTGCGGGCGTCCACGTACTTCGCGCCCAGTTTGAGCCGGGTGACCACCATGGACGGCCGTGACTCCGTCCGCCCCCGGTCGAGGAACTCCTCCAGGCTGCCGCCGAACCCGACGGTGGTCACCACCGCGGCGCCCTGGTGGTCCACCAGCAGCAGGGCCAGGTCCTCCGGGTTGGCTCCCGAGGCGACGCCGCTGGCCTCGACCCCGAGGTCGTGGAGGCGGTCCAACGCCGGCGCGTACCCGTCGTGGTGGGCGGGGACCACCACCGGAGCGCCGCACCGCAGCGTGTCCTGGCTGATCGTGGCGGGATCACCGACGATGAGGTCGGGCGGGTACCCGGCCCGGGCGAGGAGGTCCGCCCCGCCCTCCACCCCGACCAGGCGAGGCCGGTGCTCGCGCAGGTAACCCCGCAGCGACCGCAGGTGCCCGTCCGCGTCCCCGTTCGCGGCGACCACCAGCACGTGCGCGCCGTGGAGGTCCAGGTCGAGTTCGGGGAAACCCACCCCCTCCAGGAACAGGGCACGTTCCTGGCGGAGGAACTCGACGACGTCGGCGGAGAACGCCTCCAGCTGGGCGACCATCCCGGTCCTGGCCTCCACCAGCTGGTCAGCCACCGTGTCGGCCGTCTGGCACGTCCCTCGGGCGAGTTCCCTCTCACCCTCGTAGACCGCCCCCTCGTGGACCCGGACGCGCGCACCGTCGCGGACCGCGCGCAGGACCTCGGGGCCGGCGCCGTCGACCAGGACCACCCCCGCCCGCAGCAGCCGCTCCGGTCCCAGCACCGGGAAACGACCCGAGATGGAGGGGGCCGCGTTGACCACGGCGGCCGCGTCCGCCGCCACGATGCGGTCCACCGTCCGGCGGTCGAGGTCGACGTGGTCGAGAACCACCACGTCCCCAGGGCTCAGCCGACGCAGGAGTTCCGGCTCGGGCCCGCCAACCCGCGCCGTTCCGATCACTCCCGGCAGCTCCTGTTTCCGCCGTTTCAGCAGGCCAGTGATTCTCATGGACAGATCGTGACAAAACGATCACCGTCCGACGTGAAGCCACGCCGCGTGCCCCTCGGGTGGTTGGCCAGCCTCACCCCGTGGTGTGGGCCAACCGGAACGTCTCCCGATCCCGCTCCGCGACCTCCAACAACTCCTCGGCGTGCGCGCGCCCCGTCTCGGTCGACTCCATGCCCGCCAGCATCCTGGCCAGCTCGACGACGCGTTCCCCCGGTTCCAGCCGCCTGATGCTGCTGTGCGTGATGCCGGAGCCGCTGCCCTTGTCCACGACCACGTGGCGGTCCGCGTAGGCCGCCACCTGGGCGAGGTGCGTCACCACCACCACCTGGTGGGTGACCGCGAGCCGCGCGAGCCGACGACCGATCTCCACCGCGGCCCGCCCACCGACCCCGGCGTCGACCTCGTCGAAGACGAGCGTGGGCACCGGATCCGCGTGGGCGAGCACGACCTCCAACGCCAGCATGACCCGGGAGAGCTCGCCGCCCGACGCTCCCTTGTGGACGGGGAGTTCCGGTGCGCCGTCATGGGCCACCAACCGCAACTCCACGTCGTCCGTCCCGTCCGGCCCGGCGTGCCTCCACCGACCGTCCACGTTCAGCGCGGCCGGGTCCTCCTCGTCGCACTCCCGAGCCGCCACCGACACCACCAGCCGGGCGTGGGGCATGGCCAGCCCTCCCAGCTCGGCGGTCACGGATTCCGCCAACCGACCGGCGGCCTCGGCCCTCGCCGCGCTGAGCTCACCGGCGTGACCGGCGAGCAGCGCGGCCAGTTCCTCCCGCCTGGCCCGCAGCGCGGCCACCGCGTCGTCGGAGGTGTCGACCTCCGCCAGCCGGCGCTCCGCCTCCTCGGCCCAGTCCAGCACGCCATCCACATCGGCCGCGTACTTGCGGGTGAGCGCCTTCAACTCCGCCTGGCGAGCCAACACCGACTGGAGCCGGTCCGGGTCCGCCTCCAGGTCCTCGAGGTAGCCACCGAGCTCGGCTCCCACGTCGACCAGCAACGCGAGGGCCTCCGAGACCCTCGGCTCGAAGTCCCGCAGCCGGGGGTCGTCAACGCCTCCCAGCCGCCGCCGAGCCTCACCGAGCAGCCCCAACGCGCCCGGTTGGTCCGGGTCGCCGTCCGGGGCCCCGGACACCGCCGCCTGCGCGGCGGCCGCCGCCTCGCGGAGCTGGTCGACGTCGGCGAGGCGCTTGGCCTCCTGCTGGAGCTCCACGTCCTCGGCACGCCGGGGAGCGACCGCGTTGATCTCGGTCAGGCCGTGCCGCAGCAGTTCGGCCTCCCTGGCCAACTCCCGTGCCCGTTCCCGCCGCTCGGTCAGCTCCTCGATGACGCCCAGCCACTGGGAACGCACCTCCCGGTACCGGTCCCGGAGTTCGGTGATCCCCTCCCCGCCGAACCGGTCGAGCACGGCCCGCTGCTCGGTCGGGCGCAACAGCCGCAGCTGGTCGTTCTGCCCGTGCACCGCGAGCGTCTGCTCGGCGAGCTGCGCCAACACCCCGACCGGGACCGACCGGCCCCCCAGGTGCGCCCGCGAACGGCCGTCGGCCCCGACGGTGCGCAGCGCGATCAGGCCACCGTCCTCGTCCGGCTCGGCGCCCGCGTTCGAGGCCACGGCGGCGGCCCCGGTCCCCGCCGGCGCCAGGAACCTGCCCTCCAGCACCGCCCGGTCGGCGCCGACCCGCACCCGCGAGGCCTCCGCCCGCCCACCGCTGAGCAGGTGCAGCCCCGTCACCACCATCGTCTTCCCGGCTCCTGTCTCTCCGGTGACGACGGTCAGGCCGGGGTGCAGCTCCAGCGTGGCATCGTCGATGACCCCGAGTTTCTGGATACGCATCTCAGCCAGCACACACCGCACCCTAGCGCCGTCGGGTGATGATTGGCGTTCGTCCCGGGCCCCGCACGCCCCGCCGGCGGACGCGTCCTCCGACTTCCCGTGCCCGGCGGAACCGTTCCCAGCCCGGTGACCGGAACTCCCCGGAACGGCCAGGCCCGCCGCGTCGGGCGTGGCCGGCCCTGGCCCTGGCGGGCCGGTGGTCTCCTCCGCGTCGGCATCGCCGCGGTCGGAACGTCCCTCAGCCGCCCCTGCCCGCCGACCTCGCCCCCCGGCCAGGTCGGTCCCGGCCTCGACGGGTGGCTCAGGCTGCGGGGGGACGGGCCTGCTCGCCCGTCCGGACAGCCCCAACAGCGCCGTCCTGCCCAGGAAGACGCCAGGAGACGTGCTGCCACCGGCGGGACGGGGGTCCCCGGTCATGCCGGGGGCGGCCCGCGCCAGCCCTGCACGGGCAGGTCGAACTTGCGGATCAGCCGTTCGGAGAACCTGCCCGGTCGGAGCCGGACGAGGCCGATGGGGCACTCGCCCTCGACGACCTCCACCCGCGACCCCGGAGGCAGCTCGACGGTGCGACGACCATCACAGCACAGCACGGCGGGATGGCTGTCCGGGGTGACCTCCACCGCCACCACCGAATCCCTCGCGACGACCATCGTCTTCGCGAACAGGGCGTGCGCGTTGCTCGGCACGACCAGCATCGCCGGAACCTGGGGCCAGACCACCGGTCCACCGGCGGAGAACGCGTAGGCGGTGGAACCGGTCGGAGTCGCGCACAGCACCCCGTCACACCCGAACGCCAGCACCGGCCGCCCGTCGACCTCGATCACGGCGTCGATCACCCGCTCCGGGCTGTTCTTCTCCACGCTGGCCTCGTTGAGCGCCCACGTCTCGGTCAGGACGGCGCCGTTCCACGTCGCCCTGACGTCGATCGTCATCCGCTCCTCGACCTGGTAGTCACCGTCGATCACCGCCTGGACGGCCTCCGCGAGGTGCTCGGAGTCCGCCTCGGCGAGGAAACCCACCCGACCGAAGTTGACGCCGAGGACCGGAACCCTCGCCGGGCGGGCCAGCTCGGCCGCCCGCAACAGCGTCCCGTCCCCGCCCAGCACGAAGACGAGTTCCGTCCCCACCGCCGCGTAGGGCCCCGCCTCCACCGTGTTCGGGTACCAGGCGTGGTCGAGGTCAGGGGCCTCCTCTGCCAGCACCCGCAACCTGAAGCCCGCCTCGGTGAACCTCCTGGCCACCTCGAAGGCGGTGCGCTGGTTGTCCTCACGGCCGGTGTGCACCACCAGCAGGACCTCACGCGCGCTCACGCGGGCCCCGACCTGACCGCGTCCCAGACGAGCTCCCGCACGCGGTCCGCCTCCTCCCGGTCGTCCCGAACACCGGCCCGCCCCGCACCGCCCCCGGACTCCGGCACGTCACCGCCCGGCGACGCCGCCCCCTCCCCGGTCGGGGACGCGGTGAACCACACGAAGTACTCGACGTTGCCGGAGGGACCCGGCAACGGGCTGGCGGTCACCGCCCGCGCCCGCAGGCCGAGCGGCCGGGCCGCGTCGATCACCGATCGGACCGCCTCGGCCCGCAACTCCGGGTCGCGGACGACACCACCGCTCCCCAACCGTTCGCGACCCACCTCGAACTGCGGTTTGACCATCGGCACCAGGTCGGCGCCCGGCGCGGCGCACGCCGCCAGGGCGGGCAGCACGAGCCGCAGCGAGATGAAGGACAGGTCCGCGACGACGAGACCGACGGGACCACCGATGGTCTCCGCGTCGATCCCGCGCACGTTCGTCCGGTCCAGCACGGTCACCCGTTCGTCGGTCCGCAGCCGCCACGCGAGCTGGCCGTAGCCGACGTCCACCGCGACCACCTCCCCGGCCCCCGCGCGGAGGAGGACGTCGGTGAACCCGCCCGTGGAGGCACCGGCGTCCAGGCACCGGCGGCCCGCGACCGCCAGCCCGCCGCCCTCGAATGCCTCGAGCGCGCCGAGCAACTTGTGGGCCCCCCGGGATGCCCACCCCGGGTCATCCGCCGCCTCGGACACCACCAGCGGCGCGTCAGCCGTCACCGCGGTCGCCGGTTTGGTCGCCACCGCGCCGCGCACCGTCACCCGGCCGGCGGCGACCAGCTCGGAGGCGTGGTCACGTGACCGGGCGAGACCCCGGCGGACCAGCTCGGCGTCCAACCTCGCACGTCGTGGCACTGGTTCACCTCAGAGTCGGTCGACGTCCGCGAGCGCGGCGGCCAGCGCCGCGTGCACCGCGTCGAAACGGGCGACGTGCTCCTCCGGGGGCAGCGCGTCGAGGTCGGCGAGCCCCGCCATCGCCTCATCGATCCCGCCGACGACATCGGCGGGGCGAGCGACGGCGAACAGCATCGGGCTGGGCGTGCTGTCAGAGTTCATCCCCAGCGCACTCCTGCTCCACTCTGGTGCGGACCGTTCCACCGCACCGGCGGCGGCCCCGACAACGCTACCGAATCTCCTCCGACGCGGAGGAACCGCTGGTTCCCGGCGCACACCCGTCCGCCCGGTCCAGCGGCGAACCAGCTCGGGCCGGCTCAGTCCCCGACCACGGGGACGCGGAGCGCCCGCAGCGCGGCCGCCGAGGAGTCGTCGACGGCCACCACCGCGCCCGGGTCCCCCCCGACTGGCCACCAGGCCGCGCACAGCGCCAGCAACAACCCGAGCGACGACGGCGCGTGGGCCCCGCCGGCGTGCCGGACGACCAACCGGCCTTCCGCACCCGGCTCCGCGGACCTCTCCACCACCCAGGCCCCGGCCGGGCCGTCCGCGTCGACCGGGCTCTCCCCACGCGGCAGGGCCCCGTGGGCGTGCGGCGCGTGCAGGGCCGCGAGGTCCCAGGCGACGTGGTCCGGTCGTTCCTCCTCCACGCAGGCGAGCAGATCCCGGCCGGTGCAGACCCCGCTGAGCACCAGCAGGGAGGCCAGCCCGGCGTTGCGAGCACCGGCGATGTCGGTGTCCAGGCGGTCGCCGACCACGAGGGGACGCCGGAAGCCCGCGCCGCGAACGGCCTGGTCGAACAGCGGCCGCCTCGGTTTGCCGGCCACGAGCGGCTCCGCACCGGTGGCCGTGCGCAACGCGGCGACCATCGAACCGTTCCCGGGCAGCTGACCGACGTCGGTGGGAACCGTCGGATCCAGGTTGCACGCCACCCACAGGCCGCCGCCCCGGATGACCCGGCAGGCGGCGGCGAGGTCCCGCCACCCCGTCTCCGGGGAGTGCCCCTGCACGACGGCCACGGCCGAGCCCGGATCGTCGAGCTCACCGGCGCGCACCGGCCGGAGCCCGACGGCGGACACCTCGGCGCGCAACGCCTCGGTACCCACCACCGCCACCGTGCTGCCGGGAGCGAGTCGCTCGGCGAGCACCGAGGCACCCGCCTGGGCACTGGTGCTCACCTCAGCGGGGGCCGCCGCGAAGCCCAGCTCCACGAGGTGCTCGGCCACCGCCTCCGGCGGGCGTGCCGCGTTGTTGGTGACGTACCGGAAGCGGGTGCCCCGGGCCGAGGCGGCGCGCAGCGCGTCGACCGCGCCCGGCACCGCCTCCCTGCCCTGGTAGACGGTGCCGTCCAGGTCGAGCAACAACGCGTCGTACCGGTCGAGGTAGTCGGGACCGGGGTCGCCCGCTTCCGTCATCAGTCCTCCTGGTTCGGCCGGTGCTCGGTCTCAGCCTCTCCCGCGTGGTCCCGTCCGTCCAGGTTCCCCTCGGAGGGGACCTCCGGCGACGGGGAGGCGGACTCGCCGGGAGGAACACCGCCGTCGGCTCCCGTTCCGGTGGCCTCCTCGCGGCCGGTGTCGGCGGCGCCGGCGTCCTCGGCACTCGGCGTGCCCGGCTCGTCCGCCGCCGTCCCCGCCGCACGGTCTCCGGAGGGAGAACCGCTCGCGGGGCCGGACCGCTCGGGTGCCCGGGCGGTGGTCCCTCCGGCCGGGCGCTCGGCGCGGGAGGTGGACTTCGGCAGGGGAGTCCCCTCGATCGTCCGGCCGAGTTCGGAGGCCAGTTCCACCGCACGGTCGTCGGCGTCGGTCTCGTCCTCGGAGTCGGCCTGGGCGGCGTTGATGAACCACCGCAGCGCCTCCTCCCCTCGGTCGGCCGCCAGCAGGTTGTCCGCGTAGGCGTAGAAGAGCCGAGCGCTCCACGGCTGGGGCCGCGCCGGGTCGAGGTCCGCACCCTGCAACTCCACGACCGCCGCGTCGAGCTGGCCCATGTCACGGCGGGCACCGGCCACGACGATCCGGAGTTCCACCGCCTGGTCCGCCGGCAGCTGCCGGGCCTCCGGGGTCCGCGCCAGGTCCAGGGCCCGTTCCGGCCTTCCCAGGGCGCGTTCGCAGTCGGCCATCACGGCGACGTGCCCGGGACCTCCGGCCAGCCGGCGGGCCGCGCGCAACTCCACCAACGCCTCGTTCCACTCCCCGGCGTGGTAGGCGGCCAGCCCGGCCGCCTCGCGCACCACACCCACCCGGGCCGCCTTCCGGCGGGCGAACCTGGCGTGCAGCAGTGCCCGCTCCGGATCGGAGTCGAGCAGCGCGCCGGTGGCGACGAGGTGCCTGGCGACGAGATCCGCCATCACCTTGGGCATCCCCAACAGCGAGCGCCGCACCTCGGTGTCCAGGTCACCGGCCTCCACCTCGTCCGGCAGTTCCGGCATCGGGTCCTGGGTCACCACGTCCTCGGCGGTCTCCGCCCCGTCCTCGGCACGGGGACGTCGCGGGGCGTCCCGCCGGTCGTCCCGCCCGCGATGGGGGCGGTCACCGCCCGGTCGCCCGCTCCTGCCGTCCCTCCCCTCGGCCCGGTACCCGGACTGGCGGTCGGAGGACGAGCGCTCGCCCGGGCCACGCCGGTCGTCCCGACGGGGACGCTCGTCCCGGCCCCGATCGCCGCGCGGGGCGCCCGATCCGGAACCCCGGTAGTCGTCCCGACCCCTGCGGTCGTCGTCCCGGTGACGCTCGCGGTCGCGGTAGCGCGATTCCGACGGGCGGGCCGAGGCGGCGCCACCGCGGTCCCAGCGTTCGCCTCCGCTCTGGCGTTCCCGCCTTGGCGCACCGCCCCGGTCATCCCGACGGTCACGGAAGTCCCGGCCGCCACGGCCGCCACGGTCGTCGCGGCGGTCGCGGAAGTCCCGACCGCCACGGTCATCCCGACGGTCACGGAAGTCCCGGCCGCCCTGGCGGTCACGATCGTCGCGGCGGTCACCTCGGTCGAAGGTCCGTTGCGGACGCGCGGAGCTCCGGCCGTCCCGATCCCTGGGGCGGTCATCCCGCCGGAAGTCCCGCCGGTCGCCCCGGTCCGAACCCCCCCGCTCACGGGTGCCCTCGCCGCGCGGCCCAGCCCGGAAACCCCGGTTGTCGTCGCGCCGCCACTCCCGCCGGTCATCGCCCCGCCCACCAGGCGGGCCCTGCCGCCGGGGACGGTCGTCCGACGAACGCGCGTCCCGGTCGCGGTCCCTGAAACCACCGCGACGGTCCGCGCCGCCCCGGAACCCGCCGTCGCGGTCATCACGGCGGTTCCCACCCGGCCTGTCGCCGAAGGACCGACGCGGCCGATCGCCGCCGTACCCGCCGGAGGGCCGGCGGTCGTCCCTGGAGTCGTCACGGCGGAAACCGCCGCCCTGGTTCCGGTCACCCGACCTGGGCCCACCACGCGGTCGGTCGCGGGACTCCCCGCGCTCCCAGCCACGCGATCCCCGGTCGTCGCCGCGGTCCTGTCGCCGGTCGCCACCGCCGCCGGCGAAGCGACGGTCACCGCGAGGAGGCCCGTCGTTCCGGAAGGGCCGCCCATCCGGGCCGCCCCGGCGCGGCCGGTCACCCTCGCCGGCGGGACGTCGGTCGAACCGCCCGCGACCCTCGTCCCGAGGCCGCTGGCCGCCGGAACCTCCCTGCTCCCCGGGCCGACGACGGTCACCGCGCGGGGGCTGCCCCCGGTCGCCACGACGTTCGCCGTCCCGGGAGCTCCGCTCGTTCCAGTCGCGTGAACGATCAGCGGCCCCGCCGTTCCCACCGGAACGCCGGTCGCGGGAGCGGTCCGCGCGGAACCCCCGGTCGCCTCCCTCGCCACGCTCACGGCGTGGCCGGCCCTGGCCGCCACCCCCGTTGCCGTGGCGGGGACCGGACGAACGATCGCGGTCGACGGGGCCTTCCCCTGACGTGGACACCTGTCCTCCTAGACGAACACCGATGGCTTGGTCCACCGTAACTACCCGCGCCGGGCGACCCCACCCACCTCAGCGCGCACAAAAAAAGTGGGTGGAGGAGAACCGGGAGCACCCACCAGGTGCTCAACCACATTCCCCTCCACCCACCGGTGAAAGAAAGTTCGGCGGCGTCCTACTCTCCCACACCCCCACAGGTGCAGTACCATCGGCGCTGAAAGGCTTAGCTTCCGGGTTCGGAATGGGACCGGGCGTTTCCCTCTCGCTATCACCACCGAAACACTCTAACCAACACCCCACCCCAACCAACCCCAGGGCAGGGAGCCAGTTGCACTCCCAGAATCACACAGTGGATGCGTAACACCTTCGTAGACAAGCCCTCGGCCTATTAGTACCGGTCAACTCCACACGTTACCGTGCTTCCATCTCCAGCCTATCAACCCAGTCGTCTACTGGGGGCCTTACCCCAACAAAGTGGGTGGGAGACCTCATCTTGGAACAGGCTTCCCGCTTAGATGCTTTCAGCGGTTATCCCTTCCGAACGTAGCCAACCAGCCATGCACCTGGCGGTACAACTGGCACACCAGAGGTTCGTCCGTCCCGGTCCTCTCGTACTAGGGACAGCCTTCCACAAGTCTCCAACGCGCGCGGCGGATAGGGACCGAACTGTCTCACGACGTTCTAAACCCAGCTCGCGTGCCGCTTTAATGGGCGAACAGCCCAACCCTTGGGACCTACTCCAGCCCCAGGATGCGACGAGCCGACATCGAGGTGCCAAACCATGCCGTCGATATGGACTCTTGGGCAAGATCAGCCTGTTATCCCCGGGGTACCTTTTATCCGTTGAGCGACACCGCTTCCACCAGCCAGTGCCGGATCACTAGTCCCGACTTTCGTCCCTGCTCGACCCGTCAGTCTCACAGTCAAGCTCCCTTGTGCACTTACACTCAACACCTGATTGCCAACCAGGCTGAGGGAACCTTTGGGCGCCTCCGTTACCCTTTGGGAGGCAACCGCCCCAGTTAAACTACCCACCAGGCACTGTCCCTGAACCAGATCATGGTCCGAGGTTAGACACCCAGTACGACCAGAGTGGTATTTCAAGATTGACTCCACGACCACTAGCGTGACCGCTTCCCAGTCTCCCACCTATCCTACACAAGCCGAACCGAGCACCAATACCAAGCTATAGTAAAGGTCCCGGGGTCTTTCCGTCCTGCCGCGCGTAACGAGCATCTTTACTCGTAGTGCAATTTCGCCGGGCCTGTGGTTGAGACAGCGGAGAAGTCGTTACGCCATTCGTGCAGGTCGGAACTTACCCGACAAGGAATTTCGCTACCTTAGGATGGTTATAGTTACCACCGCCGTTTACTGGCGCTTAAGTTCTCAGCTTCGCCCCGAAGGACTAACCGGTCCCCTTAACGTTCCAGCACCGGGCAGGCGTCAGTCCGTATACATCGTCTTACGACTTCGCACGGACCTGTGTTTTTAATAAACAGTCGCTTCTCCCTGGTCTCTGCGGCCACACAACGCTAGCCCGCGAAGGGCTTCACGCCACACGGCCCCCCTTCTCCCGAAGTTACGGGGGCATTTTGCCGAGTTCCTTAACCACAGTTCACCCGATCGCCTTGGTATTCTCTACCTGACCACCTGTGTCGGTTTGGGGTACGGGCCGCGTAGACACTCGCTAGAGGCTTTTCTCGGCAGCATGGGATCACCCTACTTCGCCTCATTCGGCTATGCATCACGTCTCACCATTAACAGAGAAGCGGATTTGCCTACCTCTCCTGGCTACACGCTTACACCAGTACTACCACTCACTGGCGGGGCTACCCTCCTGCGTCACCCCATCACTTGGCTACTACCAGCTCAGATCCCGCGCATGGCCACCACCCCACCCGAAAGCAGGACAGCACCACGGGCGGTTAGTATCACCAGCCTCGCCAGGGACGCATCCACACGGGTACGGGAATATCAACCCGTTGTCCATCGACTACGCCTGTCGGCCTCGCCTTAGGTCCCGACTTACCCTGGGCGGAATAACCTGGCCCAGGAACCCTTGGTCATCCGGCGGCAGAGTTTCTCACTCTGCTTTCGCTACTCATGCCTGCATTCTCACTCCCACACCGTCCACACCCGCTCACGCGACTGCTTCACCCAGTGCAGGACGCTCCCCTACCCATCCACACACCTACACCCACCCCCCAAAAGGGACAGATGGAGCTCTACATGTGAATGACACGGCTTCGGCGGTGCGCTTAAGCCCCGCTACATTATCGGCGCAGGACCACTTGACCAGTGAGCTATTACGCACTCTTTCAAGGATGGCTGCTTCTAAGCCAACCTCCTGGTTGTCTGGGCGACCCCACATCCTTTTCCACTTAGCGCACACTTAGGGGCCTTAGCCGGCGTTCTGGGCTGTTTCCCTCTCGACTACGAAGCTTATCCCCCGCAGTCTCACTGCCGCGCTCTCACACACCCGCATTCGGAGTTTGGCTGACGTCAGTAACCTTGTCGGGCCCATCGGCCATCCAGTGCTCTACCTCGGATGAGAAACACACGACGCTGCACCTAAATGCATTTCGGGGAGAACCAGCTATCACGGAGTTTGATTGGCCTTTCACCCCTACCCACAGCTCATCCCCCAGGTTTTCAACCCTGGTGGGTTCGGGCCTCCACGCGGTCTTACCCGCGCTTCACCCTGGCCATGGGTAGATCACTCCGCTTCGGGTCTAGGACACGCGACTCTGACGCCCTGTTCAGACTCGCTTTCGCTACGGCTACCCCACCCGGGTTAACCTCGCCACGTATCACTAACTCGCAGGCTCATTCTTCAAAAGGCACGCCATCACCCCACAACGGAGGCTCTGACGGATTGTAGGCACATGGTTTCAGGTACTATTTCACTCCCCTCCCGGGGTACTTTTCACCTTTCCCTCACGGTACTAGTCCGCTATCGGTCATCAGGGAGTATTTAGGCTTAGCGGGTGGTCCCGCCAGATTCACAGCAAATTCCACGAGCTCGCTGCTACTTGGGATCCCCTCCAGGAGACACAGTGCTTTCACGTACGGGAGTATCACCCTCTACGCTGACGCTTTCCAGACGTCTTCCGCTAACACCATGTTTTCTGACTCCTCGCCGAGATGGCAGCCTCGACCGGTGGGTCCCACAACCCCGCATACGCAACCCCTGCCAGGTATCACACGTACACGGTTTAGCCTCATCCGCTTTCGCTCGCCACTACTCACGGAATCACGGTTGTTTTCTCTTCCTACGGGTACTGAGATGTTTCACTTCCCCGCGTTCCCTCCACACACCCTATATATTCAGGTGTGGGTGACCAGACATGACTCTGGCCGGGTTTCCCCATTCGGAAATCCTCGGATCACAGCTTGGTTGACAGCTCCCCGAGGCCTATCGCGGCCTCCCACGTCCTTCATCGGCTCCTGATGCCCAGGCATCCACCATGTGCCCTTACTTACTTGACCACAAAGATGCTCGCATCCACTGTGTAATTCTCAAAGAACAACCGGCCACCACCCCCACACTGAGTACCACCAACCCCGCACACCCACCAGGGGCACGCCAGACGGTATGGCACTCGGGGACAGCACCACCAGAAGACCCACGCACCACGCGTGTTCCCTCAGGACCCAACAGTGCACCGACCACACCACCACCCCACCACACAGCAGCTTTCCCCACCCCCACCCGAAAGCAGGAGCCGTACTCACCACCACACAGCAGAACAGCCATGCGGGTAACCAGCAGTCCACAATTCCACTGAGCAGTCACCCCCAGAACACACGCCTGAGACAGTGACCACCCCACCACCGAAGCAGTGGGATACATGCTCCTTAGAAAGGAGGTGATCCAGCCGCACCTTCCGGTACGGCTACCTTGTTACGACTTCGTCCCAATCGCCAGTCCCACCTTCGACCGCTCCCCCCACAAGGGTTGGGCCACGGGCTTCGGGTGTTACCGACTTTCATGACGTGACGGGCGGTGTGTACAAGGCCCGGGAACGTATTCACCGCAGCGTTGCTGATCTGCGATTACTAGCGACTCCGACTTCACGGGGTCGAGTTGCAGACCCCGATCCGAACTGAGACCGGCTTTAAGAGATTCGCTCCACCTTGCGATTTCGCAGCCCTCTGTACCGGCCATTGTAGCATGTGTGAAGCCCTGGACATAAGGGGCATGATGACTTGACCTCATCCCCACCTTCCTCCGAGTTGACCCCGGCAGTCTCCCATGAGTCCCCACCATTACGTGCTGGCAACATGGAACAAGGGTTGCGCTCGTTGCGGGACTTAACCCAACATCTCACGACACGAGCTGACGACAGCCATGCACCACCTGCACACTGACCTTACGGAAACCCCATCTCTGAGGCGATCCAGTGCATGTCAAACCCAGGTAAGGTTCTTCGCGTTGCATCGAATTAATCCACATGCTCCGCCGCTTGTGCGGGCCCCCGTCAATTCCTTTGAGTTTTAGCCTTGCGGCCGTACTCCCCAGGCGGGGCGCTTAATGCGTTAGCTACGGCACGGAGGACGTGGAAATCCCCCACACCTAGCGCCCACCGTTTACGGCGTGGACTACCAGGGTATCTAATCCTGTTCGCTCCCCACGCTTTCGCTCCTCAGCGTCAGTATCGGCCCAGAGACCCGCCTTCGCCACCGGTGTTCCTCCTGATATCTGCGCATTCCACCGCTACACCAGGAATTCCAGTCTCCCCTACCGAACTCAAGTCTGCCCGTATCGACTGCACGCCCACAGTTAAGCTGTAGGTTTTCACAGTCGACGCGACAAACCGCCTACGAGCTCTTTACGCCCAATAATTCCGGACAACGCTCGCACCCTACGTATTACCGCGGCTGCTGGCACGTAGTTAGCCGGTGCTTCTTCTGCGCCTACCGTCACTTTCGCTTCTTCGGCGCTGAAAGAGGTTTACAACCCGAAGGCCGTCATCCCTCACGCGGCGTCGCTGCGTCAGGCTTTCGCCCATTGCGCAATATTCCCCACTGCTGCCTCCCGTAGGAGTCTGGGCCGTATCTCAGTCCCAGTGTGGCCGGTCGCCCTCTCAGGCCGGCTACCCGTCGTCGCCTTGGTAGGCCATTACCCCACCAACAAGCTGATAGGCCGCGGGCCCATCCTGCACCGCCGGAACTTTCCACCCACCCCCATGCGGGGGAAGGTCGTATCCGGTATTAGCCCCGGTTTCCCGAGGTTATCCCAGAGTGCAGGGCAGGTTGCCCACGTGTTACTCACCCGTTCGCCGCTCGTGTACCCCGAAGGGCCTTACCGCTCGACTTGCATGTGTTAAGCACGCCGCCAGCGTTCGTCCTGAGCCAGGATCAAACTCTCCATAAAGGTTTGATTCTGTTACATTCGACGCATGACACTCACACCCACCCCGGAGGGCAGGGAATGCCACCGTCACTCAAAGGAACTCCTCTAACGAGGGTTCATATTTAGCTCTACTGGCTATTATATCGGTACACTGTTGAG
The DNA here is from genome assembly GCF_049311605.1 of Actinoalloteichus caeruleus. Lineage (NCBI taxonomy): Bacteria > Bacillati > Actinomycetota > Actinomycetes > Pseudonocardiales > Pseudonocardiaceae > Actinoalloteichus > Actinoalloteichus caeruleus. The sequence continues at coordinate 1,620,853 of NZ_CP186005.1, read as the reverse complement.
TTCTCAAAGAACACACGCCACACCAGAACCCCACACCCACATCGTGGGCCCGTCGTCCTGGGACGCACTCTTCTCGTATCTGAAGCTTGTGTCCGGCAACCCCCACCACCACGTTCCCGTGGTGTCCCATCCGGTGTTTCAGAGGGTTTCCGTTTTTCGCTGGAACCAGCCTAGCATTTCCGTTTCCACCGGGTCAAATCCGGGGTTTCCGTGGAAACCGCCGTTTTCTCAGCGGAACCGGAATCACCGTTGACCACCCTTCCAGGAAGGCCGTCGCTGTTTCCGTCGTGTTGTGTTGTCAACGCTACCAGACCGTGTTTCCGGTGTTTCCCGGGGGGTGTCGGTGTCACCGTGGTGAACCGTGCACCGTTTCCGGTGGACCGGTGTTTCTTTCCGGTCTGGCCGTTCCACCGTATCGGTCGGTGTTTCCTGGTGTCAAATCCGGTGTTCACCGGGTTTGGCCTGGTCACGACCGTTTCCGAATATCGTGGAACTGTGTTGTCAATGTGTGGTTCCGGGCAGCACCGTGTGTGCGGTGTTTTCCGGTTCCGGGTCAACGTAACCGATCTTCGTTCGTTCCGTCAACTCGGCGCTTTCGACCGGTTGGCGGTGAACTCCTGGCTTTGTTGTTGTCAATGTGGAGCCTAGTGGAGCGTACTGGGCTGCTTTTCCCTGTCGCGTTCGGGGGCCGCGTCTTGGCCTCGCCAGATCCGTGTCAGGTCCGAGCTGCTCAGTGGTGTCGCTGTTTTGCGCCTCGGAACAGTAACACCACCACGAATCAGCCTCCGCGAGGGGGCGTCACGTGGTCCTGTCTGCTGTTCGTCGGAAGTTGCCCACTCTACCACCCGAGGTGGGAGCCTGGTTCACAACTCCTACGCTCCGTCCCCCGTGGCCGCCGCTCAGCGTCCGCCACCGGAGTCCGTTCCGCGCTGACATCACTAACGTACGCCTGCCCGGCCGGGCAAGTCAAATTGCCCCACCAGCGCCAACCGACCCGGCGAATCCGCTGGTCAACGGTTCGCCGGGGACCTGGCTCCAGGTTAGATGAGCACTTCCGCTCCCGCAGTGTGACGCTTGCCACGTCGGAGTACCAGCCAGCGCCCGTGCAACAGGTCGTCCTGGGTGGGCACCCACTCCGGGTCGGTGATCTTGGTGTTGTTCACGTAGGCCCCGCCCTCGGCGACGGCGCGCCGGGCCGCCCCCTTGCTCGGGGTGAGCTCGGCCCCGACGAGGAGGTCGACGATGCTGGGCTGGTCGGCCAGCCGGACCGATGCCGTCGGCACCTCGGCCAGGACCGAGCGCAGCGTGCTCGCCGACAGCTCGCGGAACTCACCCCGGCCGAACAGGGCCTGACTGGCCGCCACCACCTGCTCGGTGTGCTCCGCTCCGTGCACGAGAGTGGTCAGCTCCTGGGCCAACCGCCGCTGGGCGGCGCGCAGCTGGGGCTTGTCCTCGGTGAGCTGTTCGAGCTCCTCGATCTCCTCCCGACCCAGTTCGGTGAACAACCGCAGGTACCGGCCCACGTCGGCGTCCCCGGTGTTCACGAAGTACTGGTACCAGGCGTAGGGACTGGTGAGCTCGGCATCGAGCCACACGCTCCCGCCGCCGGTGGACTTGCCGAACTTCCGCCCCTCCGAGTCGGTGATGAGCGGGACCGTCAGGGCGTGGGTCGAGGCGCCCTCGACCCGGCGGATCAGGTCGACGCCGCCCACGATGTTGCCCCACTGGTCGGAGCCGCCGATCTGCAGCCGGCACCCGTGGCGCCGGTGCAGGTGGAGGTAGTCGTTCGCCTGGAGCAGCAGGTAGCTGAACTCCGTGTACGACATCCCCTCGCCGGCCAGCCGACGCTTCACCGTCTCCCTCGCCAACATCCCGTTGACCGGGAAGTGCTTGCCCAGGTCACGGAGGAACTCCAGGACGGTGAGGTCACGCGTCCACGTCAGGTTGTTCTCCACGACCGCTCCGGTGGCGCCGTCGTCGAACTCGACGAAGCGCTCCAGCTGCCCTCGGATCCGGTTCGCCCACTCGGCGACGGTGTCCTCGGCGTGCAGGGACCGTTCCCCGGCGTCCCTGGGATCGCCGATCATCCCCGTCGCGCCCCCCGCCAGCACGATCGGCCGGTGCCCGGCCCGTTGGAAGCGGCGGAGCGTCAGCAGTGGGATCAGGTGACCCGCGTGCAGGCTCGGCGCGGTGGGGTCGAAGCCGGCATAGAGGGTGAGCGGGCCCTGGGAGAGGTCCTCGCGCATGCTCGCGAGGTCGGTGGACTGCGCGATCAGGCCGCGCCAGGTCAGCTCGTCAAGGATGTGCTCGCTCACCGGACCATTGTCCCCCATCCGCCGGGCCACCCGTCCCTGGTGTTCCCGTGTCCGGGGCACACCCCGCGCGGGACGCACCCGTCGTCCGGGGCGGCGCCGCTCCCCGGAGCGCGTGACCGGCGCCGCGGCTCCGGGACCGGGCGGAACGCGCCGCGGGGGGTGACCGGTCAGTCGCGCGTCGGCGGCGGCGCGGCGATCACCCGCCGCCGCCCACCCCGGCGGTAGGGGCTGACGGCCGGGGAGCCGGCCTCCCAGAACCGCCAGGGCACCTCCATCGCGGTGGCGACGCCAACCCGGGGCCCTCGGCGCACCTGGTCCGGGGCGACGGTGTCCCCCCGCAGCAGCCGCACCGGGCTGCCCGGATCGGTCAGGTCGGTGCCGTCGTGCGACGCGGTCAGCCCCAGCGCGGTCGTCAGCCTGGCCGGCCCGCTGGCCAGGTCGGTGTCCCGACGCGACGCCGGACGTCGTGACCTGGCCAGCTCGACGCCCTCGACGACCTCGCCGCCCCGCACCAGCAGTGCGCCGGGGACCCCGTCGGTCAGGCACACGATGTTCGCGCAGAAGTGCATGCCGTACACGAAGTAGACGTACAGGTGGCCCGCGGGACCGAACATCACCTGGTTCCGACGGGTCCGGCCCCGGTAGCAGTGCGACGCCGGGTCGTCGGCCCCCCGGTAGGCCTCGACCTCCACGACGCGGACCGACACCGGCCCCTGCGGGGTCTCCGAGCGCAGCACCGAACCGAGCACCAGGGGGACCGCGTCGACCGGGTCGACGGCGAGTTCCTCCCGGGTGAACTGTTCGGGCCGTGGCCGGGCGGGGGGCGGTGTCACGAAGTCCGCACCGGTTCCGAGGACCACACGCGCTGGGTCTCCACCAGCGACGCCAGGCGGTGGCGCTGCTCACCGACCCGCGCCGGAGCGGTCCCTCCGTAGGCGTCCCGGGAGGCGATGGAGCCGGCGACGGTGAGGACCTCGCGGACCGAGGGCGTCAGTTCGGGCAGCACGGCGGCGAGTTCGGCGTCGGTGAGCTGGTCAAGACCGGCGCCCCGGGCCTCGGCCAGTCGAACGCACTCCCCGGCGGCCTCGTGCGCGACGCGGAACGGGACGCCCTGCCGGACGAGCCACTCGGCGATGTCGGTGGCGAGGGTGAACCCCGCCGGGGCCCACGCCGCCATCCGCTCGGTGTCGAAACGCATGGTGCCCAGCATCCCGGCGAGTGCCGGCAGCAGCAGGTCCAACTGCCGCACGGAGTCGAACAGGGGCTCCTTGTCCTCCTGGAGGTCCCGGTTGTAGGCCAGCGGCTGCGCCTTGAGGGTGGCGAGCAGGCCGGTCAGGTTGCCGATGAGCCGGCCGGACTTGCCCCTGGTGAGTTCGGCGACGTCCGGGTTCTTCTTCTGCGGCATGATCGAGCTGCCGGTGGCCCAGGCGTCGTCGAGCACGGCGTACCCGAACTCGGCGGTCGTCCAGACGATGACCTCCTCGGCGACGCGGGACAGGTTCACCCCGAGCATCGCCAGGACGAAGGCGGCCTCCGCCGCGAAGTCACGGGAGGCCGTGCCGTCGATCGAGTTCTCGACCGGCCCGTCGAAACCGAGTTCCAGCGCGACGGCCTCCGGGTCGAGGCCGAGCGAGGAGCCGGCGAGCGCCCCGGAGCCGTACGGGGAGAAGGCGGTCCTGGCGTCCCAGTCCCGCAGGCGGTCGACGTCGCGGACGAGGGCCTGGGCGTGGGCGAGCAGGTGGTGGGCGAGGAGCACCGGCTGGGCGTGCTGGAGGTGGGTCCGTCCCGGCAACACCGCCTCCGGGTGCGTGGCGGCCTGCGCCAGCAGGGCGTCGACGACGTCGAGGACGCCGGTGGCGATCCGTCGGGCGGCGTCCCGCAGCCACATCCGGAAGAGGGTCGCCACCTGGTCGTTGCGGGAACGCCCGGCTCGCAGCTTGCCGCCCAGCTCACGGCCCAGCCTGTCGAGCAGGCCGCGTTCGAGGGCGGTGTGGACGTCCTCGTCGTCCCTGGTGGGGGTGAACTCGCCCGAGGCGACGTCAGCGGCCAGCGTGTCCAGCCCCCGGAGCATCCGCTCCAGCTCCTCCTCGGTGAGCAGCCCGGCGCGGTGCAGCACCCTGGCGTGGGCACGGGAACCCGCGATGTCGTAGGGCGCGAGCGCCCAGTCGAAGTGGGTGGAGTCGCTCAGCGCCGCCATCGCCTCGGCTGGTCCCGAGCTGAACCGTCCACCCCACAGGCGGGCGGGCGCTGCCTTGTCGTTCGTCACCGTCGTTCTCTCACCTTGGTCGGAGGTCTGGTGGCGGGGCCGCCGCCACGTCGACGGCCCGCCCGGGAGGGGTGGACCGCCCGCTGGTCAGCAGTCTGGCAGGTCCGGTGGTGCCAGGGCGCCGCGCGGGTGCCCGGTTCGGACCAGGGACGACGACGGGCGACGCCGGCTCCTCCCGTGGGGCCGGCGTCGCCCGCGTGTTCGCGTCAGTCCCGGCTCTGGGGCGGGGTGTCGCCCTGGAGGTCGCGCTTGGCCGCGATCTTGCTGGGCAGGCCCCACAGCTGGACGAAGCCCTTGGCCAGCGACTGGTCGAAGGCGTCGCCCTCGTCGTAGGTGGCCAGGTTGAAGTCGTACAGCGACTGCGAGCTGCGGCGACCGGTGACGGTGGCCCGGCCACCGTGCAACACCATCCGGACGTCGCCGGTGACGTGCTCCTGCGAGCTGAGCACGAAGCTGTCGAGGGCGTTCTTCAGCGGGGAGAACCAGAGGCCGTCGTAGACGAGTTCGCTCCACCGCTGGGCCACCTGGCGCTTGAAGCGGGCGAGGTCCCGTTCGAGGGTGACGTTCTCCAACTCCTCGTGGGCGGTCATCAACGCGATGGCGCCCGGCGCCTCGTAGATCTCCCGGCTCTTGATGCCCACCAGCCGGTCCTCGACCATGTCCAGCCGGCCGACGCCCTGGGCGCCGGCGCGCTGGTTCATCTCCTGGATGGCCTGGAGCATGGTGACCTTGGTGCCGTCGATGGCGATCGGGACGCCCCGCTCGAAGGTGATGACGACCTCGTCGGCCTCACGCGGCTGGGCGGGGTCGGCGGTGTACTCGTAGACGTCCTCGATGGGCGCGTTCCAGATGTCCTCGAGGAACCCGGTCTCGACGGCGCGGCCCCAGACGTTCTGGTCGATCGAGTAGGGGGACCGCTTGTTGACGTCGATGGGGAGGTCGCGCTCCTCCGCCCAGGCGATGGCCTTCTCCCGGGTCCAGGCGTAGTCCCGGACCGGGGCGATGACCTGGAGGTCGGGGGCGAGCGCGCCGATGCCGACCTCGAAGCGGACCTGGTCGTTGCCCTTGCCCGTGCAGCCGTGGGCGACCGTGGTCGCCCCGTGGTACTTGGCGGCCTCGGCGAGGTGCCGGACGATCAGTGGGCGGGACAGGGCCGACACCAGGGGGTAGCGGTCCATGTAGAGCGCGCCGGCCTGGAGGGCGGGCAGGCAGTACTCGTCCGCGTACTCGTCCCGGGCGTCCGCGACGACGGCCTCGACCGCGCCGCAGGCCAGCGCCCGCTTGCGGATGCTCTCCAGGTCCTCGCCGCCCTGGCCGACGTCCACGGCCACCGCCACGACCTCCGCGCCGGTCTCCTCGGCGATCCAGCCGATGGCGACGGAGGTGTCCAGCCCACCGGAGTAGGCCAGCACAACCCGCTCAGTCATTGTTGCTCTCCAGTCACTACTGCGATCGAGGTGATCAAGTCTTGTCAGTGTCGGTTGCGCCCTGGTCGGGGCTTGAGGTCCCGATGGGGTTCGAAGCGGGTGCGGTGCCGCCTCCGCCGCGCTGGCCGCCGGCTCCCACCGCCAGCGCGTTCACCCGCCTCGCGAGGTCCGCCCCGGTGAGGGGTTCCCTGGCGACGAGAAGCACGGTGTCGTCGCCGGCGATGGTGCCGACGATGTCGTGCAGTGCGGCCCGGTCGAGCGCGCTGGCCAGGAAGTGAGCCGCCCCGGGTGGGGTGCGGATCACGGCCAGGTTGCCCGAGGAGTCCACCGAGACCAGTAGCTCACCCAGCAGGCGGGCGAGCCTGGTCGTCCCGCCCTCCACACCCCGGACCGGGCTGCCGTCCTCCGGGATGACGTACACGGCGGCCCCGCCGTCGGCGCCGCGCAGTTTCACGGCGCCGAGCTCGTCGAGATCCCGGGACAGGGTGGCCTGGGTGGTCTCGATTCCCTCGGCGGCGAGCAGCGCGGCCAGTTCGGTCTGGCTGCGCACCGCCCGTTGGGCCACCAGTTGGGCGATCCTGGCCTGCCTGGCGACCCGGGTGGCCGCGGTGGAGGAGCGGGTCATCGTGAGGTCCCCTCGGACCCACCGTCGACGGCGACGTCGCCGTCCGCCAGCAACCACCAGAGTAGTGCCTTCTGGGCGTGCAGCCTGTTCTCCGCCTCGTCCCAGACCAGGCTGTGCGGCCCGTCGAGCACCTCGTCGGTGATCTCCCAGCCCCGGTGGGCGGGCAGGCAGTGCAGGACGGCGACCCGCTCGGCCGCGCCGGCCAGCAGCGAGCCGTTGATCTGGAAGGGTCGGAAGGGGCCGACGCGGTCCTTGCCGTCGTTCTCCTGGCCCATCGACGTCCAGGTGTCGGTCACCACGACGTCGGCTCCCTCGACCGCCCGCGCCGGGTCGTGGTCCAGGCGCACCGAGCCCCCGGTGTCGGCCGCCCGCCGGTTGGCCGCCTCCAGCACCGAGGCGAGCGGGCGGAAGCCCTCGGGAGCGCCGACCCGGACGTGCATGCCGGCCGTCACGCCCGCGAGCATGAGCGAGTGCGCCATGTTGTTGGCGCCGTCCCCGAGGAAGGTGAGGGTCAGGCCGGCCAGCCGCCCGTGGTGCTCGCGGATGGTCTGGAGGTCGGCCAGGGCCTGGCAGGGGTGGAACTCGTCGGTGAGCGCGTTGACCACCGGCACGGCGCAGACCGAGGCCATCGCGTCCATCCTCGCCTGGGCGAAGGTCCGCCACACCACGGCGTCGACGTACCGGGACAGCACCCGTGAGGTGTCCTCGATCGTCTCCTCGCGGCCGAGCTGCATGGTCCGGCTGTCGACGGTGATCGGGTGGCCGCCGAGCTGCGCGATGCCGACCTCGAACGACAGCCTGGTCCTGGTGGAGTTCTTCTCGAAGATCACCGCCACCGACCGGGGGCCGGCCAGCGGCCGCGAGCCGAGGGGGTCGGCCTTGAGCCGGTCGGCGAGGTCGAGCACGGCGGTCTGCTCGTCCGGGGTCAGGTCGTCGTCGCGCAGGAAGTGCCGCGGCATCAGGGGGTCCTCTTCGCAGTGGTGTGGTCGGGGTCGGTGGGGATCCGGTGCGCGACCGCGTCCAACACGCCGGGCAGCGCGTCGAGGAAGCGGTGGGCGTCCTCGTGCGTGAGCACCAGCGGTGGGGCGAGGCGCACGCAGTCCGGTTGGACCGGGTTGACCAGGTAGCCGGCCTCGGCCGCCTGGTCGGCGACCTCGGGGGCCACCGGGCGGGTGAGCCGCAACCCGAGCAGCAGGCCCACTCCCCTGGCGCCGGCGACCAGCGGGTGGTGGAGACCGTCGATCCGGCGCGCGATGTCCTTGCCGAGTTCGGCCACGTGGTCGAGCAGGCCCTCGTCGGCGATGGTGCGCAGGACCGCCAGGCCAGCGGCGCAGCACACGGGGTTGCCTCCGAAGGTGGTGCCGTGCTGGCCGGGTTCGAGCAGGTGGGCCGCCTCCCCGCTGGCGACGCAGGCGCCGAGGGGGAGACCGCCGCCGAGGCCCTTCGCGAGGGTGACGACGTCGGGGACGACGTTCTCGGCCTGGAAGGCGAACCAGCGGCCGGTGCGGCCGACCCCGGTCTGGACCTCGTCGACGACGAGCAGCGCTCCGACGGAGCGGGTGATCTCCCGGGCCGCGGTGAGGTATCCCTCCGGGGGGACCACCACGCCGCCCTCGCCCTGCACGGGTTCGAGGACGACGGCAGCGGTCCGCTCGGTGACGGCGGCGCGCAGCGCGGCCACGTCGCCGTAGGGGACGTGCCGGACCCCCGGCGGCATCGGTTCGAAGGGAGCCCGCTTGGCGGGTTGCCCGGTGAGGGCGAGCGCGCCCATCGTGCGGCCGTGGAACCCGCCCTCGGTGGCGATGATCTCGGGCCGGCCGGTGCGCCTGGCGATCTTGAACGCGGTCTCGTTGGCCTCCGCGCCCGAGTTGGTGAACAGCACCCGTCCCTCGGAGCCGAAGCCGGTGTGGTGGAGGAGGAGTTCGGCGAGGTCCAGCGCTGGTTCGGTGGCGAAGAAGTTCGAGACGTGGCCCAGGCGGGCGACCTGCTCGCTGACGGCACCGACCACGGCCGGGTGGGCGTGGCCCAGCGCGTTGACGGCGATCCCCGAGTAGAGGTCCAGGTAGCGGCGGCCCTCGGCGTCGGTGACGTGCGCGCCCCGCCCGCTGACCAGCGTGCGGCCGGGAGTGCCGTAGTTGTTCATCAGCGCGGCCCGCCACCGCTGCCGCCCCTCGCTGTTCGAGCCGTTCATGCCTGGTCTTCCTCGTCCTGTCCTCCCGAGGCACCCTCGGGTTCACCGGGCAACACCATCGTGCCGACCCCCTGCTGGGTGAAGACTTCCAGCAGCACGGAGTGGGCCAACCGGCCGTCGATCACGTGCGCGGCGGGGACGCCGCCGCGCACGGCGCGCAGGCAGGCCTCCATCTTGGGGACCATCCCGCTGGCCAGCCCCGGCAGCAGCCGCTCCAGCTCGGGCGCTGTCACCCTCGTCCGCAGCGAGGAGCGGTCGGGCCAGTCGGCGTACAGCCCCTCCACGTCGGTGAGCACGACGAGCTTGGCCGCGCGCAACGCCACGGCCAGCGCCGCCGCCGCCGTGTCGGCGTTGACGTTGTGGACGACGCCGTCGGCGTCGGGGGCGATGGTGGACACGACCGGGATGCGTCCGGCGTGCATGATGTCGAGGACGGCCTCGGGGTTGACCTCGACGACGTCGCCGACCAGGCCGATGTCCACCGGTGCCCCGTCGACCACCGCGGGGCGGCGGGCGGCGGTGAAGAGGCCGGCGTCCTCGCCGGAGATGCCGACCGCGTAGGGCCCGTGGGCGTTGACCAGTCCGACGAGTTCGCGGCCGACCTGGCCGAAGAGCACCATCCGCACCACGTCCATGGTTTCCGGCGTGGTGACGCGGAGCCCGCCCCGGAACTCCCCCGGGATGCCGAGTCGACCGAGCATCGCGCTGATCTGGGGTCCGCCGCCGTGCACGACGACCGGCCGCAGGCCCGCCAGGCGGAGGAACACCATGTCCTGGGCGAAGGCCCGTTTGAGCTCCTCGTCGACCATGGCGTTCCCGCCGTACTTCACCACGACGGTGGCGCCGTGGAACCGTTCGAGCCAGGGCAGGGCCTCGACGAGCACCGCGGCCTTGGCGGCGGCCTCCCCGAGGCGGTCACTGTCGTTCCCCGGCGTCGCGTCGGCCGGGTGCCCGGTGGCCGGTGTTCCCCCGGGGTCGGTGACGTGGCCGCTCATGAGGAGTACGCGCTGTTCTCTTCGACGTACCCGTGGGAGAGGTCGGTGGCGAGGACGAAGGTGGCGTCGTCCCCGACGTGCAGGTCGACCTCGACCAGGATTTCCGGGCCGCTCAGGTCCGCCTCGTGGCGTTCGGCGGCCTTGACCCCGCCGGCGCAGAGCAGGACACCGTTGAGCCGGATGTCCAGGCGGTTGGGGTCGACCTCGGCGTCCGCGCGACCGACCGCCATCGCGATGCGGCCCCAGTTCGGGTCGGACCCGAACAGGGCCGTTCCGACGAGGTGGTCCTCGGCGATGGTGCGGGCCACGCGGACCGCGTCGCCCTCGGTGGCGGCGCCGACGACCTCGATGCGCACCCGTTTGGTCATCCCCTCGGCGTCCGCCTGCAGCTGTGCCACCAGGTCGGCGCAGACCTCGGTGAGCGCTCCCGTGAAGGCCCCGGCGTCCGGGCTGACCCGCGAGGCCCCGGAGGCGAGCACCAGCACGGTGTCGTTGGTGGAGGTGGAGCCGTCGACGTCGAGCCGGTGGAAGGTCCGGGCGACGGCCGCCCGGAGCGCGAAGTCGAGCAGTGAGGAGTCGACCACGGCGTCGGTGGTGATCACCGAGAGCATCGTGGCCATGTTGGGCGCGCACATGCCGGCGCCCTTGGCCAGGCCGCCGACCGACCAGCCGGCCGGGTGGGTGGTCGAGACCTGCTTGGGCCGGGAGTCGGTGGTCATCACGGCGGTCGCGGTGTCCAGGGCCGCCTGGTCGGAGGTGGCCAGCGCGTCGGCGGCGGCCTCCACCCCGGGGAGCACCCGGTCCATCGGCAGGCGTTCCCCGATGAGCCCGGTGGAGCAGACCGCGACCTCGCCCGCGCCGACACCCAGCGCCTCGGCGACCCGCTCGGCGGTGGCGTGGGTGTCCTGGAAGCCCTCCGGGCCGGTGCAGGCGTTGGCGCAGCCCGAGTTGAGGACGACGGCCCGGACGCGGCGTTCCTGGAGGACCTGCTGGGACCAGAGGACGGGGGCGGCCTTGACCTGGTTGGTGGTGAACACGGCGGCGGCCACGTCGGCCGGTCCGTCGTTGACCACGAGCGCCAGGTCCCGGTCGCCCGACTCCTTGATGCCGGCGGCGATCCCGGCGGCGCGGAACCCGGCGGCGGTGGTGACGCCACGCGAACGGTCCAGGGTGAGTCCGCCCGGGTTCGTTGGGGGTGGTGTGCTCATGGTGCGACTCCCACGGTCGACAGTCCGGTCGTCTCGGGAAGCCCGAGCGCGAGGTTCATGCTCTGCACGGCGCCACCGGCCGTGCCCTTGGTGAGGTTGTCGACGGCGGCGACGACGACGAGGCGGCCGGCGTCGGGGTCCACGGCGACCTGGAGCTGGACGTTGTTCGCCCCCAGGGTCCCGGCGGTGGTGGGCCAGGTGCCCTCGGGGAGCAGTTGGACGAAGGGCTCGTCCCGGTAGGCGTCCTCGAAGACCTCCCGGACGCGTCGCGGCCCCGAGGGCGCCGCCGTCAGCGGCGCGCTGCAGGTGGCGAGGATCCCCCGGGGCATCGGCGCGAGCACCGGCGTGAAGGACACCCGGACGTCGCCGTCGACGAGGCCGGTGAGGTTCTGCGCGATCTCCGGGGTGTGCCGGTGGGCCCCGCCGACGCCGTACGCGCTGGCGGACCCCATGACCTCGGCCGACAGGAGGTGGGGTTTGAGCGCGCGGCCCGCCCCCGAGGTACCGGTGACGGCGACCACGACCACGTCGGGTTCGACGAGCCCGGCGCGCAGGGCTGGGGCCAGCGCGAGGGAGACCGCGGTCGGGAAGCAGCCGGGGACGGCGACTCGTCGGGCACCTCGGAGCCGATCGCGGGCGCCGGGCAACTCGGGCAGTCCGTAGGGCCAGCTGCCCGCGTGGTCACCCCCGTACCACCGCCGCCAGGCGTCGGCGTCGGTGAGCCGGAAGTCGGCGCCGCAGTCCACGACGAGCGTCCCCTCGCCGAGCCGATCGGCGATCGCGGCCGAGTGGCCGTGGGGCAGGGCGAGGAACACCACGTCGTGATCGGCGAGCCGCTCCGGGGAGGTCTCCGCCAGGACGCGGTCCGCCAACGGCGCGAGCTGCGGGTGGTGCTCCCCCAGCCGCGATCCCGCCGAGCTGGCCGCCGTCAGCGCGCCGATCTCCACTTCGGGGTGCGCGAGCAGCAGCCGAAGCAGCTCACCACCCGCGTACCCGCTGGCTCCGGTCACGGCCACCCGAAACGTCATGTGGATGATTATGCACATTCATGCAATATCAATCAACGTCGTGGTGACCCAGCCAACTCCCCGACCCGGGACGGCCGGGGGCGGAACGCGCTCGCCGCACCACCACGACCCGGGTCCGTCCCGACGTTCCCGCCGGCCACCACGGCGGCAGGCGAACGCCACCCATGATGCCCGCCATCCGGGGGCCGCCGCTGGCCGCCGACCGGGTGGTCGTCGCCACCAACCCGCTCCGCCGCGCCGCACCCCCGGCGGCCGCACGTCGCCGCGCGCAGCCCGCCCGCCCGGTCAGCCGGCCGCGCCGGACGGCCCGCGCTCGCCCCACACCCCTCCCGACCACAGCCGAACTCGGGACGTGGCCGCCCACGAAGCGCGGACGACACGTCAGGGGCCCCCGCCGACCAGGACGACACCGGGTACGCCCCCCTTGTCGGCCGCACCCGCCTCTCGCACCAACCGCTGAGGGCGTCCCGGCCGGACAACCACCCTGGCGACGCCCCGGCGGCGGCAGGACCGCGCCCACCGTCGCGCCGCGACCAGGCGCGGCGCGCACCTCCCGAGCGCCCCCTGCCACTCGACTCCCAGCTGGGATCCGCGCCCGGGCGCACGACACCGGTCCGGTGCGGGTGACCCGTCGCCTCCCGAAGGGCGGGCCAGCGAACCGGCGGCCAGAGACGCGGCGGCTGGTGCCGCGGCGGGGCACGGCCAGCGCCCGGCAGGACCTGGTGCTCGTCGATCAGCCGCCAGCGGGAGTGATCCGCACCCCCACGGTTCCGGTACGCCCTCGCCGCAGGGTGCTCAGGGTGACGACGAGCCACCCCAGCGGACCGTAGCGACGCGAGACCAGGCGACGGGCGCGGTCGCTGTCCTCGGGGCCGAGGACGACCGCCCGTCCGCCGGTTTCCGGGCCGGTCACGCGACCCCGCACGTCGCACGGGGCGAGGCGCACCGTGGGCGTGTGCCGGATGCGCTTCACCTTCCCGGAGTCGGCGACCGTCCACACGACGAGCGCGTCCCCGTCCCTGGCGAGCCACACCGGCGTGACCACCGGTTGACCGGACCGCCGGAAGGTGGTGACCGCCAGGTACCTCGCCGCGCCCAACCGGTCGAGCGCCGGGTTCCCTGGCCCGGTGCCAGCCTGACGCGGCTCCTCCACCCCACCACCGGGGTCGGGCCGGGCGCCGTCGGGGTGGTGCGACCGGCCGCTCCTCGGCACCGGGGGCCGCCCGCGACCCGTCGGCCCACCCTCCGCTCCGGTTCCACTCACCAGCCCCATCCCTTCGGTCGTCGCTCACCCGTCACCGTGGACGCGGGCCCTCGCCTCGGTCGTCGGCGGCCGGCCCCGGCTCCCGGCGCGGCTCGTCACGGAGCACCCGCCACGCCACCCGCTCGCCGCGCTCGACGGCGGCGACCTGCTCGGGGGCCAGCACCCGGTCGAGTTCCGCTCGTGCCGCCCTGACGAGCACGATGAGCTTCTTCGCCACACCTCGCACCTGGCTGCCGCGTGGAGCGGGATCGACGAACACCGGGCGCGCGTCGGCGATCAGGCGCCGGTACCGGTCGTTCAGGGTGGCGTGCCGGTCCAACAGCTCCATCGCCGTCTCCAGCGGGGAGAGGTCCGGCGTCTCCTCGGTGCGCACCGCCCCAGCCTAGGCGCCCGGCACCGGGGGCGGCGTTCCCGACTCCACGGCGCGGTGGACGGGCCCACCGCGTCCGGTCCACACCGGACGCCGCCCCTCGGCCAGCCGGTGGCGGCGGAGCGGACCCGGCACGGGGCGATCGCCGCCCGGGGACGCCCGGCGGGACCGGGGCCACGGGAGGACGTCGAACGGACCACCGCCCGGAGGGCGGCCGGCCTGAACGGAGGTACCCGCGGCGCGCTCGCCGGGGAGCCCGTTCCCCCAACAGGAGGACCGGTCGCCGGCCGGAGACGCGCGGGTCCGGCACGGCGTGTCGGACGCCGCCGGCGTGTTTGATCACAACGCGGACACAGGCTGGCTCCCGGCATGTCAGCGGCTCTAGAGTCCCCCGGTGCGCTTGTTCAGCAGACGGAGAAGGCAAGCCGGTCCCGAGGAGATGGTCCTCGGCCATCCGTACGACGACACGGTCCTGGACGCCGCCGTCGAGACCGGTTCCCTGGTCGCGGCGCGCACCGTTCTCGAGGAGTGCAGGGACGACCACGAGACCCGCGCCCTGCGCACCGACGTGCTCGGCCGGGCGTTCATCGGCCGGGCGGACGAGATCGCCGAGGCCGCCTCGGCGACCGGTGATCCGGAGCTCTGGTTACTCGCCGGCAGCGTCTACCGGCACGAGGCCTGGACCGTGCGCGGCGACGGCGTCGCCGAGGACGTGGGGCACGACAGGTACCAGATCTTCTTCGCCACCCTCCGCAAGGCCGTGGCCCCGCTGCACGAGGCCGCCGCGCAGCTCCCCGAGGACCCCTGCCCCTGGATGGTGCTGGTGTGCGTGGGCCAGGGCCTCCAGGTCGACCGCGAGCAGCAGGACGAGGTGTGGTCGGAGACGGTGCTCCGCTCGCCCACCCTCTACCCCGCGCACTGGTACCGGGTGCAGGCGCTCGCCGCGAAGTGGGGCGGCTCCCACGAGGCGAGCCTGCGCTTCGCCCGGGAGACCGTCGCCCGCGCTCCCGCCGGGCACCCCCTCACCGCCGTGCTGCCGCTCGCCCACTTCGAGGTGTACCTGCACAACCTCGAGGAGACGTTCCGCGCCAGGAGGCGCGTGGAGTACTTCCGGATCCACACCCGGTACTTCGAGGACAACGCCGGCGAACTCGTCGACGCGTCCGACAAGTGGTCCAGGGACCCGGTGCCGCACCCGCGCGCGAGGGAGGCCCACAACCTGTTCGCGGCAGCGCTCTCCCAGGCCGGGGACCTGCCCAGGACCCGCCGCCACCTGCTCGGGATGGAGGACCGGCTGCACCCCGTCCCGTGGGCCTACCTGGGCGACCCCGAGCAGGAGTACCGGCGCACCGCCTCCCGCTACCTGCTCACCTGAACACCCGCCCACCGGTCCGCTCCTGGCCGTCGGATGGCGGGCCCGCCCGACGAGTTCCCGTGGTCGGTGCGCGGTCGCGCCGTCTCGGGTCCTCCGCCGTCAGGGCTCACCCGCACCAGGTGCCCGCGCACTCGGCCGCCGGTGGAACGCCGAACCCGGGTGAGAGGTGGCGGCGCGGGTTCCGCTGACGCCACCCCGGGGCCCGGTACTCGCCGCCGCCACCACGGGCCACGCCGGGCCGGTATCCGGCGAGCGGACCACCCGTCCCGCCCTGGTGCGCCGTCGCTCGTCAACCGCCCACCGCGCCCGGTACGGCGCGGGGCCGCTCCCGAGCACCGCCACACCACACCACCGGCCGGTGACCCTCGCGCCGCGTCCGCGACCCGGTCTCCGCACCTCGACGACCGGCCCCCACTCCGGCTGAACCGGGAAGCACACTCCCCTCCGCCAGGGCCCGGGTTCCGCCGGGCTCCGTTCCGGTCCGTTGCCGACACCGGTCGTCGCGCCGGGGCGGCACCGGGACCCGGCGCCGCTCAGGTGTCGGCCGCTACGCCGGTGTCCGACAGCGGCTGCCCCGGCCCCGCACCGTCCCCGGAAGTCCCGATGCCCGGAGCGGGTGGCGGAGCCGTGTCCGAGGCGGGAGGGCCGTCCACGGCCGGCTCACCGGAGCCGCCCGTGGCCGCGACGGCTCGCGACGGAGCGGGGGACGCCGCCTCTGCCGGCGAGGCCGGTTGATCGGTCTCGACCCCCAGCGCCGCCGCGAGTTCGGCCAGGGCGGCGACCCACCGGCCGGGGAGGTCACCATCCACGTCGGCCGCGCTGGTGTCGACCACGGTGAGGGTCCCGACGCCGCCGGTGCTGGCGAACGCGACTGAGAGGCCCAGCGCCCGGTAGGTCATCGGCAGGAGGGCGACCCGCCGGACCCCGCTCGCCCCGACACGCAGCGGTTCGACCGGGCCCCGAAGGTTCGTCACCACGCAGTGGAACGTTCGCGACCGGCAGTAGAGGTGGTGCGGGAGGCCCAGGACGAGGTTCGGCAGGAAGTCGGTGAGGCGGAGCAGGGCGGCGACGTGCCAGGCCCGGCGGGTGCTCTTGATGCGGGCGGTCAGGGCGTGGACCGTGGTGAGCAGCCGGGCCGGATCGGCCGCGTCCGCGCCACCGTCGCCCAACGGGATCCGCACCCGCACGGGCGCGAGGTGGTTGCCGAGCGGAGGGCGGTCGCCGTCGCCGGTGTCCACCGGCATCAGCAGGCTCAGTTCCGCCGGCGGACGTTCCCCCCGGGCCAGCAGGTGCCGGGTCACCGCGATCGCCCAGGCGGTGAGGAACACGTCGTTCACGGTGACCCCGGCGGCCCGGGCGAGGTCGGTCACCCACGACAGCGGGACATCCGCGAAACGCCACCGCCGGGGCGCACCGGCAGGTTCCAGCGGGGGCGCGGGATCGGTGGGGCTGAGCAGGTCCCGGCAGACGATCCCCATCCCTCGCCACGGGTTGCCGGCCCGCCTCGGGGCGGCGCGACCCGCGCTCGGGGGCGACGCCTCCTCACCGAACACGTCCCGCAGCAGCCGGACGACGTTCATACCGTCGTGGGTGGCGTGCCGAACCCGCACGACGACGGCGAACTCGTCGTCGGCGTACCCGGTGACGAGGGAGATCCGCCACGGGTCCCGCTCGGGGACGGGCTGGGGCAGCAGATCCGCGAGCACCTCCCGGAGGCCGTCCTCTCCGGAGCCGTCCGACGGGACGAGGTGCTCGACGAGGCGTTCCACGTCAGGCGTCCGCTGCGGACGCCAGCGCGGATGCCGCACCAGACCCGACCGGCCGAGCCCCCACCGCAGGCCTGGCGTCGCACCCACCCGACCGGCGATCTCGGCGCGCAACTCGGCGACGCTCGGCGGGGTGCCCCGCACTTCCAGCACCGCGCCGACGTCGGCGTGCGCCCCGCTCCGCGGCCGGGCGTAGGCGAGGAAGGAACCGTCGAGGCCGGTGAGGCGCCCAGTCCTCGGACCGCCCAGCACCGGCGGCACGCGGTCGGTTCCTCTCGAGGGCGCCACGTCGGTTGGGTCGGGCACGGGCCACTCCACGGTCGTCGGGGCCGGAACGGGCGGACGGCGGACCGGCGACCCCGGGTGGGGTGACCGGCGCCGCCACGAGCCCCGAAATCCTACCGTGCGTGATCAACGGAGGACTATCGGGCACTCACCGTGAACACCTCGCCTGCGGCGTGAGCCCGCCGGCGAGCGCGGCACCGCGCCTCTCGCACGGGCCGACACCGCCGCGAGTGCCCTCCCCCGGACCTGAGGGGAGCCGGTGTCGGGCCCCGGGGCCGTCGCCCGGATCCGACCGGAGTCCCGCCCCGAGGCCCACACCTCCGTCGACCCGCGGGAGCGGGGCCGGACACCGCAGTCGGACGGCCGACCCCACCTCGGACGTCCTCAGCCCCGGAGGGTCGCGCCGAACCGGTCGGCGGCGGCGGCCACCGCGGCGTCCCGGGCCTCGGTGGCCTCCTCGACCGTCAGCGTGCGGTCGGACGCCCGCAGCCTCAACGCGAAGGCCAGGGATCGCTTGCCCGCGCCGAGCTGCTCGCCCTCGTAGACGTCGAACAGCCGGGCCTCCTCCAACAACGGCCCCGCGCCGGCGCGCACCGCCTCGGTGACCTCGGCCGCCGGGACCGAGGCGTCCACGACCAGCGCCAGGTCGAGCAGGACCGGCGGGTAGGCCGACACCCGGGGCGCCGGCCGGCGTTCGACGAGGGGAAGCGCGTCCAGGTTCAGCTCCATCGCGCAGGTCCTCGCCGGAAGGCCCAGCGCCGACACCACCTTCGGGTGCAACTCGCCCGCATGACCGACGACCTCGTCGCCCACCAACAGCTCGGCGCACCGACCCGGGTGCCACGGCGCGTACTCGGCCGACCGCACCCGCAGGGGGACCTCGGCGTGCCGTGCCACCAACCGGGCGGCCTCGACAGCGTCAGCCCACCCGGCGGCACGCCCCGAGCCCCACCACCCCGGGAGTTCCCGCTGCCCGGCGAGGACGACGGCGACGTGCACCGGCTGCTCGGGCAGCGCCGCGTGCAGCGCCCCGATCTCCTCGTCCGACGGCCGCCCGGTCGCCGCCACGGGGGGCACCGGGGGCTGCTCGTCCTTCGCGCGGAAGACCTGACCGACGTGGAACAGCGCCAGGTCCCGGCGGCCACGGGACACGTTGCGCGTGACCGCGTCCAGCAGGCCCGGCAGTACCGTCGTCGTCAGCTCGGCGCGGTCCGCCTCCAACGGGTTGAGCAGCGACATCGTCCGACGCCGCTGGTCGTCCTCGTCGAGGCCGAAGTCGTCCCACACCGAGGAGGACACGAACGGGAACGGCAGGGTCTCCACGTAGCCCGCGTGCGCGAGCGCCTTCGACACGGCGCGCTGACGCCGCTGCCCCGGTGTGAGGCCCCGACCGGCCGGCGCCGTCGGCAGCACGGAGGGAATGGTGTCGTAGCCCTCCAGCCGCAGGACCTCCTCGACCAGGTCCGCGGGTTGGACGAGGTCCGGCCGCCAGGTCGGCGGCAGCGCCGTGACCACCGCGGCGCCCTCGACGGTGCTGACCTCGATGTGGCAGCCGATCTGGCTCAGGCGCCGGGCGGTGACACCCCGTTCGTAGCGGACACCGGCGACCCGGTCCGGCAGGTCCAGGGCCATCGTGACCGCCGCCGGCCGGCGGATGGCGCCGAGATCGGTCCGCCCCCGGTGCACCGTGGCCTCCCCGTAGCGGACCAGCAGCGTCATGGCGCGCTCGAGGGCCTTGGCCGGCAGGGCGGGGTCCACGCTGCGCTCGAAACGCTTCGCGGCCTCGCTCGGCAGCTTGTGCCGCCGCACCGTCCTGGCGATGCTCGCCGGCTCCCAGCTCGCGGCCTCCAACAGCACGTCCGTGGTGTTCGGACCGATCTCCGTCGTCTCACCGCCCATGACGCCGGCCAACGAGATCGGCCCCGAGTCGTCGCAGATCACCGTGTCGTCGGGATCCAGATCCCTGGTCGTCCCGTCCAGGGTGCGCAGCTTCTCGCCCGGCTCCGCGCGCCGGACGACCAGGTCACCGCGCAGGGCGGTGGTGTCGAAGGCGTGCAGCGGCTGCCCGAGTTCGAGCATGACGTAGTTGGTGACGTCCACGGCCAGGGAGATCGACCGGATACCGGCCAACATCAGGCGCCGCCGCATCCACCACGGGGTGGGCGCGGTGGGGTCGAGACTGGTCAACCGGGTCAGCACGAAGCGCGGGGCGCGGTCCTCGTCCCGGATCGAGGTCGGCCAGGCCTCCCCGGCGGCCTCCCGGACGTCGACCTTGGCCGGATCGGCGAAGGGGGTGTCGAAGGCGCAGGACAGTTCCCTGGCCAGTCCGCGCACCGAGAAGCAGTAACCCCGGTCCGGGGTGATCGCGAGTTCGATCACCGTGTCGTCGAGGCCCAGCAGCCCGGCGGCGGGGGTACCCGGTTCGGCGGTCCCCGAGGGGAGCACGAGGATGCCGGTGTGGTCGTCGCCGAGGCCCAGCTCCTTGGCGGAGCAGATCATGCCGTCGCTGGTCCGACCGTAGGTGCGGCGCGCGGAGATCTCGAAGCCGCCGGGCAGCGCGGTGCCGGGCAGCGCGACGACGACGAGGTCGCCCTCCCGGAAGTTGGTGGCGCCGCAGACGATCTCCCGCAGGTCTGGCCGCCCGACGGCGTCCTCGCCCGAGTTCCCGTCCGGCTCGTCGGCCTCCTGGCCCTGGTCGGGGGACGCCGGCACGGTTCCGACCTCGACCCGGCAGTGCCGGATCGGCTTCTTGAACCCGGTCAGCTCCTCGATCTCGGCGACCCGTCCGATCACGAGGGGACCGGTGACCGGCTCCAGGGACGTGACGTCCTCCACTTCGAGGCCGACCCGGACGAAGGCGTCGGCCAGCTGCTCCGGAGTGGTGTCCTCCGGCAACTCCAGGTGCTGGGCAAGCCAGGAAACCGGGATACGCACGCGCTAGTGCCTTTCTGCGAAGAGGCGGTTGGTGACTCGCGGCCGAGCGCTCAGCCCTGGACGCCGAAGGGGAGGGTGAACCGGACGTCACCCTCGACCATGTCCCGCATGTCGGGCAGGCCGTTCCGGAACTGGAGGGTGCGCTCCAGGCCCATGCCGAACGCGAAACCGGAGTAGACGTCCGGGTCGACACCGCAGGCACGCAGCACGTTCGGGTTCACCATGCCGCAGCCGCCCCACTCGACCCAGCCGGCCCCGCCCTTCTTCTCCGGGAACCACACGTCGACCTCGGCGGAGGGCTCGGTGAAGGGGAAGAACGACGGTCGCAGCCGCGTCCGGGAGTCGGGACCGAACACGCCGCGCGCGAAGGCGTCCAGCGTCCCCTTGAGGTGGGCCATCGTGATGCCCCTGTCGACGGCCAGGCCCTCGACCTGGTGGAAGACCGGGGTGTGCGTGGCGTCCAGCTCGTCGGTCCGGTAGGTCCGGCCGGGGCAGACGACGTAGACGGGAAGCTCGCGGTCCAGCAGCGAGCGCACCTGCACCGGTGAGGTGTGCGTGCGCAGCACGAGGTCGGAGCCTTCCGGGGCGACGTGGAAGGTGTCCTGCATGGTGCGGGCCGGGTGGTCCTTGCCGAAGTTCAACGCGTCGAAGTTGAACCACTCGGTCTCCAGCTCGGGCCCCTCGGCGACCTCGTAGCCCATGCCGACGAAGACGTCGGCGACCGTCTCGGACAGGGCCGTGATCGGGTGCCGCGCTCCCGGGGCCACCTGGTCCCAGGGCAGCGAGACGTCGACGGTCTCCTCCCGCAGGACGCGCTCGTCCCGCTCGGCCTCCACGACGGTCAGCCGCTCCTGGAACAGCGCCTCGATCCTCGTCCGCGCCTCGTTGACCCGCTTGCCCGCCTCCGACCGGGCGGCGGGGGGCAGGGCGCCGATCTCCCGACGCGCCGTCAGCAGCGGGGAGCGATCACCCAGGTGCGCCGGCTTGATCGCCCGGAGTTCGTCGAGGTCACCGGCAGCAGCGAACTCGGACGCCGCGTCCTCCACCGCGCGTGCCAGGGTCTCCGGCGCGAGTGCGGCGACCTCCTTGGGGTCGTAGCTGTCGTTGGCTCCGGACATGGCCGCGGTTGACTCCCGGGTCGCAGGGGTGCTGAACAGTCCGATCCTAAGCCGTCGGTTCACCCCCTCGTCGACCGCATTACGGACCGCGCTCACCGGTGCCCGAACCCGCACCCCGAGTGACATCTGGTTCCGGGAGCCGCGATCAGGAGCGCGGACGCGCGTGCACCCCTGATGTCCGCCGGGCATCCCAGGCCGACACGCGACCACGGTCGGCGGTCAGCGTTGAGCCACGAGTCGGCGGGCAGGCCGTCTCCGAATTCTCGCCCAGCCACGCGACGGGGAGCGACCGCGTTTTTCGCGAAAGGACTACCCGGAAGGGGGATAGCGGGGAGTAACGAGCTGAACCATCATTCCTGGGATATTTCCCCGCGAATCCCCCAGGTGTTGAGATGACCGATTCGCTCCAGACACGACCGACGGCGACCACCTTCGACCTGGAGAAACTCCTGGGCGAAGCCTGGGCGGGCCGCCTGCGGATACCGCACTTCCAGCGGGAGTTCCGCTGGGACCGGCAGGACGTCATCCGCCTCTTCGACAGCATCGTTCGCGGGTACCCGGTGGGCAGCCTGCTCCTGTGGTCCCGGCCCGCGGCTTCGCAGCTGCTCAAACTCGGCCAACTGGAGATCGAAGCACCGGCCACCAACGAGGCCCTGTGGGTCGTCGACGGCCAACAACGCCTGACAAGCCTGGCCAACGTGCTGCATCCGGACGGTGCCAACGACCCACGATTCCGAATCGCCTACGACCTCCGGGCCAGAGAATTCTCGCTGCGCCCTCACAGCCAGGACCCCTGGGTCGTCCCGCTTCCGGTCATCTTCGACCTCCAGAGACTCCTCCGCTGGTTCGCGGAGCATCCGGAACTCACCGAGCACCTCGACGAGGCCACCTCCCTCGCCAGGAAAATCCGGCAATTCAGCGTGCCGGCCTACCTGGTGAAACACGACGAGGTAGCCGTCCTCCAGGACATCTTCGATCGGATGAACAACTACGGGAAGCGACTGCGACGAGCCGAGGTGTTCTCCGCGCTGTACGCGGGCGACGAGAACTCCCACGAAAGCAACCTGACCATCGATGGAATCGCCAACGCCATCAGTGGAGGGCTCGGTTTCGGGCTCCTGGACAGCAACACGGTCCTGCAGGGAGTACTCGCCAGAAGAGGCCCTGATGTCGCACGTGATCTCCGGGTCGAGTTCAGCAACCACGAGCGCCGGGGCGTGTTCGACTTCCGGGGAGAGGATCGCGACACCGCCTTCGCCGCCGGGGCCCGGGCGCTGGAGCGAGCCGTCGTCTTCCTCCGGGAGGAGGTCGGGGTCCCGCACGTGAGCCTGCTCGCCTACCGCTACCTCCTCGTAGTCATGACCCGTTTCTTCGCGCACCATCCGGAACCATCACGACGGTCGCGCGTCCTGCTGGCCCGGTGGTATTGGCGGGAGGCCGTTCGTGGTCCGCTCACTGGGCGGGGGAGCGTGATGAGCACGGTCCGCGCGTTGTGCGCGAAGGTCCGGTCCGACGACGAGGCCGCGTCGGTGTCGGCGCTGGTCGACGCCGCGGATACTCCCCCCGGCGGCTTGCGGGCGCCGACGCTGACCAGGTTCAGGACGAACTCGGCGGAGACGAAGATCCTGCTGAGCGCTTGGTGGTCTATCGGACCCCGTTCTCCGATCACCGGCCAACGGTATGGGCACTCCCAGCTGTCCTCGTTCCTCGGGGACAGCCCCACCGCGGCGTCGGCCTCACCCCAAGTGGTCCCGCGGCGGAGCCTGAAAGAGGAGCACCAGGACTGGGCCGCCAACAGGGTTCTCCTGCCGGACGAGGCGGTACCCGTCAACGAACTCGACAGTTGCCTGGCCGTGCGGCCAGGGGAGGTCACGCCGGACACCTGGCGCCTCGTCCTCAGGTCCCACGGCCTGACGAACGAGACCGAACGACTTCTCCTCGAGGAGAGGTGGGACGACTTCATCGAGTCCCGGACCGAGGTGCTCCAGGACGATGCCGCGAGGTTCGTGGCCGAGAGGTGCGCGTGGGACTCGGAGGCGCCCGAGGACTGACGCCCGGCGACGTCAGGACGGATCGACGACTTGGCCGGCCCGGAGGAGGGCGACGGCCCGGGTACCGACGCGGAGCGACCCGGCGGGGCGCGGACCGGCCAGCGGGACCTTCCGACCTCGGGTGGCCACGACGAGCACCGTCTCCGCCGGGACAACCGAGGCGACCGCGCCCAGCATGCCCGCCGTGCCACCCGAGGCGCCCGGGCCGAGCCAGTCGGTGCGCTCCCCGTAGGGGACGTCGGTGACCACGATGTCGGGCGGACCATCCCGGAAGCGGTCGGCCACGGCGGGCGCCGGATCGAAGGCATCAGCCGCCAGGACCGTCACCGGTACGTCCCCGCCCCTGGCGAGACGGGCCCGCAGCCGCAGCGCGGTGTCGGCCGTCTCCCGGTAACCGGGTTTGCCGTGCCGCTCGGCGAGGGCCCGCAGCTCGGCCGCGCGGGCGGTCAGGCCCCGGTCGCTCAGCAGGGCGAGGTTCGCCCGGGCCAGGGACAGCGCGCGCTCGTCCAGGTCGGAGGCCACCACGGCGGAGAGGGCAGCTCGGTGCAGGAGGCCGAGCACGGTCAACAGGTAACCACTGCCGCAGCACGGGTCCCACACCGTGACCGGCCCGGAACGGCCCCGCAGGGCCACCGCCCGTTGGAACACCTCGGAGGCGAGGCGCACCGGGAACGCCGTAGCCCCGGTGCCGAGCGGAGCACGGCCCCGCTGGCGAGGTCCTGGTAGTTCTCGCGGGTCACCGCGTGCTGGTAGCCCACGGCCGGTCTCCCTCCACCTCGGGGGTCGGCGTGCGGTAGTCCTGGCGAGAGCGGCCGCCTCGGAACGCGGGGGGCGGCACGCCCCGGCCGCCCGAGGCGCGGGCCTGGGCGGGCACCGCCCAGCTCCCGCCGCCGGTCCGGCCGGCCGACGCCCCCGGGGCGTCCGAGGGCCGGGGTGGGCGTCCGAGGCCCCTCACCGTGCTCACCGTGCGCGCGGTGCCCGTGCCCGCTGCCGCGCGGCCTCGTAGAGCGCGACGCTGCCCGCGTTGGCGGCGTTCAACGAGCTGGCCGCACCGGTGATCGGGATGCGGACCAGCACGTCGCAGGCCTCCCGCCACGCCGCGCTGAGGCCGGTGGTCTCGTTGCCCACGAGCAGCAACGTCGGACCGGTGAGGTCGTACTCGTCGATGTCCACCGTGCCGTGCTCGTCGGTGCCGACGACGGCGAGCGGCAGCCCGGTGTCCCGCGACGATCCGACCCACCTGGCTACCTCGCGGTGGCTGGGCGATCGGACGACGGGCAGGGAGAACAGCGATCCGGTGCTGCCGCGCACCGACCGGGGGTCGTAGGCGTCGGCGGAGTGCCCGGTGGTGATGAGACCGGACGCGCCGAAGGCATCGGCCGACCGCACCAGGGCACCGATGTTGCCCGGGGTGGAGGGGCGGTCGAAGACCACGCCGAGGAAGTCCGGCCCGGTGACCAGGCGGTCGAGGTCGTCGGGGCGCTGTTCGACGACCGCCACCAGCTCGGGGGTCTCCTCGGCTTTCTCACCGAGTTCGCGGAGCAGGTCCGGGGCCATCGCGACACGCTCCGCGTCGACGCTCCCCAGCAGCTCGCTGGCCCAGCGGGAGAGCCGTCGCTCGTGGTCGAACAGCAGGCTGCGCACCCGCCAGCCGTGCTCGACCGCGAGGGAGATCGGGCGAACGCCCTGCACGACGAACTCGCCGGCCCGTTGCCGCTTGGTGCGGTTGGTGAGCAGGGCCTGCCACTGCTGGAAGCGTGCGTTGCGGGTGGTGATCCGCAGCGGTTTCGCCATCTCGCCTCTCCGTGCGACGCCCCCTGCCGGGGCGGAAGGGATGTCGGTGGCCCCAGGGGGCTGGTGCTCCGGGGGCCGGGCGGCCGGGACGACGGGTCAGGGACGCGGCGCCCGTTGCTCCCTGGCCGTGGCGTAGAGGCAGACCGCGGCGGCCGTGCCCAGGTTCAGGCTCTCCGCCGCCCCGTACAGGGGGACGCGGACGGTGGTGTCCACCGAGGCGAGGACCTCGGCTGGCACCCCGTGGGCCTCGCTGCCGAAGACCCACGCCGTCGGTCGCCGGAGGGTGGTGGCGACCTCCTCGTCGTGGAGGTCGGCGTCGCCCTTCCCGTCGGCGGCGACCAGTCGCAGGCCCGCCGCCCGGCAGGCGCTCGTCACGGCGTCGAGATCGCGGGACCGAGCGACCGGCAGGTGGAACAGGCTTCCGGTGGACGCCCGGACGCACTTGCCGTTGTGCGGGTCGACGGTGTCGCCCGCGAAGACGACCGCGTCGGCACCGGCGGCGTCGGCCACCCGGAGGACCGTGCCGGCGTTGCCCGGGTCCGCGATACCGGCGAGCACGGCGACCAGCCTCGGCTGACCGTTCAGCGCGGCCCGGAGCGGAACCTCCACCAGGTCGCAGACCGCCACGATCCCCTGGGGGGTGACCGTCTCGGACAGACCGTCGGCCGCGCGCTCGGTCAGCGGGCTCACCGGGACCCCGGCGACGTGGGCCGAGGCCACCAGCTCGGGATTGCGCCCCGAGGCCGGGTCGGTGACGAAGAGCTCGTGCACCCGGCCCCCGCCGTCGGCGGCCCACCGGAGCGCCTCGCGGACCGCCTGCGCGCCCTCGGCCAGGAAACGGCCGGCCCGCTCCCGGCCGGTCCTCCTGGTCAGCCGCCTCGCGGCGACGACCCGGGGCGTTCGTTCCGTGTACCGGATCGAAGCGTCCCCGGGTCGTGGTCCGATGTCACCCGTCTGGCGGGCGCCGGTGTCCCTGCCGGTCAGGCGGCTTCCTCGGCTGCCGGGGTGGCGGGCAGGTTGGCCTTGGCGACCTCGACCAGCGCGGTGAAGGCGGCCGGGTCGCTCACGGCGAGCTCGGCCAGGATCTTCCGGTCCACCTGGACATCGGCGAGCTTCAGGCCCTGGATCAGCCGGTTGTAGGTCAGGCCGTTCTGACGAGCGGCCGCGTTGATCCGGGTGATCCACAGCTTGCGGAAGTCGCCCTTGCGCGCCCGCCGGTCCCGGTAGGCGTAGTTGAGCGAGTGGAGCACCTGCTCCTTGGCCTTGCGGTACAGCCGGGACCGCTGGCCGCGGTAACCGCTGGCCAGTTCGAGAGTCGTGCGGCGCTTCTTTTGGGCGTTGACCGCCCGCTTGACGCGTGCCACGGTTCCGTCCTGTCGATCTCTCGGAGCGGCATGACGCCACTCCTGGGGGTCTGGGTCAGTGCTGGTTGCGGTGCCGCGCCGTCCCGTCCGCCGCCCGAGGCGGGGTCAGGTGGCGCGGAGCACGCCGGTCCGTCTCAGAGACCGAGGAGCTTCTTCACCTTGGGCACGTCGTTCTTGGCGACGACGGCGGTGCCCTCCAACCGGCGGGTGAGCCGGGTCTCCTTGCGCTCCAGGAGGTGGCGGCGGCCAGCGCGCTCGCGGCGCAGCTTGCCGGTACCGGTCACCCGGAAACGCTTCGATGCACCGCTGTGCGTCTTCTGCTTCGGCATGTCCGTCCTCAATCGTTCGTCCCACCCGGGTGACCGAGCGGGTCAGCGGCGATCCGGCAGCCCGGGGGCTGCCGGACCACGCTGGGCGTGCCGGCGCGCTCGGTTACTCCGAGTCGCCCTTCGCACGCGTCGGCTTGGCGTTCTTGTGCGGGGCCAGCACCATGATCATGTTGCGGCCGTCCTGCTTCGGAGTCGCCTCCACGAAGCCCAGCTCGGCCACGTCGTCCGCCAACCTCTGCAACAGTCGGAAACCCAACTCGGGCCGGGACTGCTCACGACCGCGGAACATGATGGTCACCTTGACCTTGTTCCCCTGTCCGAGGAACCGGGCCACGTGACCCTTCTTGGTCGCGTAGTCGTGCGGGTCGATCTTCGGCCGGAGCTTCTGCTCCTTGATCACGGTGAGCTGCTGGTTGCGACGCGACTCGCGTGCCTTCTGCGCGCTCTCGTACTTGAACTTGCCGTAGTCCATGAGCTTGCAGACCGGCGGGCGTGCCTGCGGTGCGACCTCGACGAGGTCGAGATCCGACTCACCAGCCAGGCGGAGGGCGTCCTCGATGCGGACGATCCCGACCTGCTCGCCGTTGGGTCCGACCAACCGGACCTCCGGCACGCGGATGCGGTCGTTGATGCGCGGGTCGGCGCTGATGGGGCCTCCTCGGTTCGTGCTCTTCGTACGTCTGCGGCCGGGGCCGATGGCCGCACCGTGAACGCCAGAAAGCCCCGGTGCTCACACACTCGGGGCCCGCGTTCCGACCGGTCCGCGCACGCACGGCGCACGCTCCCGCGTCCGACGCGGGAAGCCGGATCCCGTGCGGACGTGACGTCCGACGGCGATCCGGGGACCGGACCCGTCCACCTCGCGGCGATCCGGGTGGGAGCGGTGCTCCACTTGCCGCCCCCGCTGACGCGGAGGCTGGTCGCACGTGTCAGGGTACCAGCCGTGAACGAGCACCAGCCAGCAGACTCGGACGCCGAGCAGGACGTCCGCGAACTCTCCACGATCCCCAGCGTCGAGGTCATCAGCCGCGCCGCCGTCATGCTGATGTCCGCCGCCGCCGAACGGCTCGGGCTGGCCGACGAGGACCCGGAGCGGAGCGAGCTGCGGGACCTCGACGAGGCCCGCCGCCTCATCACCGCGCTGGCCGGGCTCGTCACCTCCTCGGTCGAGTACCTGGGCCCGCACGCCGCGTCCATGCGCGACGGGCTCCAGGCCCTGCAGAAGGCGTTCCGCGAGACGTCCCCCCACCCGGACGCGCCCGGAGCGGGCCCCGGGGAGAAGTACACCGGGCCGGTGCGCTGACCGGCTCCTCGTCGAGGGGGCGCTCGGCGCGCCCCCGCCTCGGGTGCCGCGTCACCCGGGTGGCGAGACGACGGGGGGTCGGAGTGGCCGGCCGCCACCACGGCCGGCCACCCGCGCCTCAGACGCCGGCCGGTTCGCGGACGTCGAGGACCTGCCGCAGGAACGTCGCCGTGTGGCTGTCGGGGTTCACGGCCACCTCCTCCGGGGTGCCCTGCGCCACCACCGTGCCACCACCGGAACCCCCTTCGGGCCCCATGTCGACGATCCAGTCCGAGGTCTTGATGACGTCGAGGTTGTGCTCGATGACGATCACCGTGTTCCCCTTGTCGACCAGTCCGTTGACCACCCCGAGGAGCTTGCGGATGTCCTCGAAGTGCAGACCGGTCGTCGGTTCGTCGAGCACGTAGACGGTTCGCCCGGTCGACCGCTTCTGGAGCTCGCTCGCCAGCTTGACGCGCTGCGCCTCGCCGCCGGAGAGGGTGGGGGCCGGCTGGCCCAGCCGCACGTAGCCGAGCCCCACGTCGACAAGGGTGCTCAGGTGCCGGTGGATCGCCTTGATGGGTTCGAAGAAGTCGGCGGCCTCCTCGATGGGCATGTCGAGGACCTCGGCGATGGTCCTGCCCTTGTAGTGCACCTCCAGCGTCTCCCGGTTGTACCGGGCGCCCCGGCAGACCTCGCAGGGCACGTAGACGTCGGGCAGGAAGTTCATCTCGATCTTGATCGTGCCGTCACCGGCGCACGCCTCGCAGCGGCCGCCCTTCACGTTGAACGAGAAGCGGCCCGGCTGGTAGCCCCGGACCTTCGCCTCGGTGGTGGCGGCGAACAGCTTCCGGATGTGGTCGAAGACGCCGGTGTAGGTGGCCGGGTTGGACCTCGGCGTCCGCCCGATCGGGGACTGGTCGACCTGGACCAGCTTGTCGACCTGGTCGAGCCCGTTGACGCGGGTGTGCCGCCCCGGAACCATCCGGGCGCCGTTGAGGCGGTTGGCCAGCACCCTCGCGAGGATGTCGTTCACCAGGGTGGACTTGCCCGATCCGGACACCCCGGTGACCGACACCAGCGCCCCGAGGGGGAACGAGACGTCGATCCCCCGCAGGTTGTGCTCCCTGGCGCCGACCACGGTCAACTTCCGCCGCCGGTCGATCCGGCGCCGCTCGGTCGGCACCGCGATGGTGTGCCGACCGGCCAGGTAGTCACCCGTGAGGGAGGCGGTGTTCTCCAGCAGCTCCTCGTACCTGCCGGAGTGCACCACCCGGCCGCCGCGCTCCCCGGCCCCGGGCCCGACGTCCACGACCCAGTCGGCGTTGCGGATGGTGTCCTCGTCGTGCTCCACCACGATCAGCGTGTTGCCGAGGTCCCGCAGCCGGGTCAGCGTGTCGATCAGGCGGTGGTTGTCCCGCTGGTGCAGGCCGATGGAGGGCTCGTCCAGGACGTAGAGCACCCCGACCAACCCCGAACCGATCTGGGTGGCCAGCCGGATGCGCTGCGCCTCCCCGCCGGAGAGGGTGCCGGCGGCCCGGTCGAGTGAGAGGTAGTCCAAGCCGACGTCGAGCAGGAAGCCGAGGCGGGCCGCGATCTCCTTGAGCACCCGACCCGCGATCATCTCCTCCCGGGGCCCGAGGGTGAGCCCGGCGAGGAAACGGGTGGACTCGGCCACGCTCAGGGCGCACACCTCGGCGATCGACTTCTCGCCGAACTCCGCGTTGTCGAGGGTCACGGCGAGGATCTCGGGCTTGAGCCTCGACCCCTTGCACGCGGGGCAGGGCACCTCCCGCATGTAGCCCTCGTACTTCTCCCTGGCCGCGTCCGACTCGGTCTGCTCCAGTCGACGCTCCAGGAACGGGATCACGCCCTCGAAGGCCGCGTAGTAGGACCGTTGCCTGCCGTACCGGTTGCGGTAGCGCACGTGGACCTGCTCGTCCACGCCGTGCAACACCGCCTTCTGGACCTTGGCCGGCAACCGCCGCCACGGGACGTCCATCCGGAAGCCGACGGTCTCCGAGAGCGACTCGAGCAGGCGGGTGAAGTACTCGGCGCTCTGCCCGGTGGACCAGGGGGCGATCGCGCCGTCGACCAGCGACCGCTCCTCGTCGGGGACCACCAGTTCCGGGTCGACCTCCTTGCGGACGCCGATGCCGGTGCACGTCGGGCAGGCCCCGTAGGGCGCGTTGAAGGAGAAGGAACGGGGTTCGAGGTCATCCACGGCAAGGGCGTGCCCGTTGGGGCAGGCCATCCGCTCCGAGAACCGGCGCTCCCGGTCCGGGTCGTGCGCCGGGCGGTCGACGAAGTCCAGCACCACGAGCCCGTCGGCCAGGCGCAGGGCGGTCTCCACCGAGTCGGTGAGCCGCTGCTTCGCGGTGGGCTTCACCGACAGCCGGTCGATGACGACCTCGATGTCGTGCTTCTCCTGCTTCTTCAACGTCGGTGGGTCGGTCAGCGAGTGCACGACCCCGTCGACGCGGACCCGGGAGTAACCCTGGGTGGGCAGCTCCGCGAACAGGTCGACGTACTCGCCCTTGCGGCCCCGGACGACGGGCGCGAGCACCTGGAACCGGGTGCCCTCCTCCA
Organism: Actinoalloteichus caeruleus; assembly: GCF_049311605.1. Lineage (NCBI taxonomy): Bacteria > Bacillati > Actinomycetota > Actinomycetes > Pseudonocardiales > Pseudonocardiaceae > Actinoalloteichus > Actinoalloteichus caeruleus. Next base: position 1,590,277 of record NZ_CP186005.1, on the reverse strand, counting down.
GGTCGAGCACCTGGTCCACGATCTGCTGCGGCGTCTGCCGGCTGATCGTCGCACCGCAGGTCGGGCAGTGCGGCTTGCCGGCGCGCGCGTAGAGCAGCCGGAGGTAGTCGTAGACCTCGGTGATGGTGCCGACCGTGGAACGGGGGTTCCGGCTCGTGGACTTCTGGTCGATGGACACCGCGGGGGAGAGGCCCTCGATGAAGTCCACGTCCGGCTTGTCCATCTGCCCCAGGAACTGGCGGGCGTAGGCGGACAGTGACTCCACGTAGCGCCGCTGGCCCTCGGCGAAGATCGTGTCGAAGGCCAGGCTGGACTTGCCCGAGCCGGACAACCCGGTGAACACGATGAGGCTGTCCCTCGGCAGGTCGAGGTCGACGCCCTTCAGATTGTGCTCGCGAGCGCCGCGGACGACGAGGCGATCGGCCACGCTGTGGTCCCTTCACCTGATGATGGATGTGAGAACCGCCGGCCGTCCTCGAGAACGGGTACGGCGATGTCCTGAGTTCGTGTCGTCTGCCCGTGTCCCTCGGCATCGTCGAGCACGATCGGCCCGGCGGCCCCGACCGCGTCGCTGGGCGACCGGTCCGGCCTGGCTGGACCCAGGCAGGGGGCAGACCCACCCATGCTAGGCGCGGCCACCGACAGAACCCGCCGGAGCGAGCCCGACCCCCGCGGCCCACCTCGGGAAGCGGTGACACATGGTGATCACGTCGGACCCCAACGAGGCGTCGCCCGCCGGCGTCGACCCCGGCCAGCCGGGCCCCCTCGTCGGACGATACTCCTGCTGGCGTCCACCACGCCGCGAGACGACGGTCACGGTCCGTCACCCAATTGGGCGATCTACCCCCTGTTCGTGTGAGGCCACGCCCCCCGCAGCGGGTCTAGGCTGGTCCCCACAAGCGGGCACCAACCCCGGTAGGGGGCGAGATGAACGCATCCTCCTCGGCTCCGGCCGCCGGCTACTGGACGGTGACGGCGGCGCAGACGGGCGACGACCAGGCCAGCGCCGCCCGCCGCGCGGCGGCGGGTCGGGCGTTGTTGGCCGAAGCGGACCGCGCCCTGCTGCGCACCGTCATGGACCTCGACGACGCGGCGGTGGCCGGTCCCAGTCGGGTTCCGGGGTGGACGAGGGCACACGTGCTCACGCACCTGTCCCGGCAGGCGGACGCCGCCTCCAACCTCCTGCTCTGGGCCAGGACCGGCGTCGAGCACACCCCCTACCCGAGCCTGGACGACCGCGACGCCGACATCGTCGAGGGGGCCGACCGCTCCTGGCGGCTCCTGGTCGAGGATGTCCTGGCCTCCAGCCAGCGGTTCGCCCACGCGGTGGCGAACCTGCCCCCGGAGGCGTGGGCGGTGCGGCTCACCGATGACGACGACCAGCCGCTCCCCGCCGAGGAGGTGCCCTGGCTGCGGTTGTGCGAGGTGTGGATCCACCTCGTCGACCTCGACTCGGGCCTGGACTTCCCGGACGTCCCCGAGGCGACGTCGGTCGCGCTGGTGGAACACGTGATGCGCCGCCTCACCCACCACCGGGACACGGAACCGCTGGTCGTCGTGGCCGGGCTGCCGGACGGCTCCCGGCACCGCTGGCACGTCCCGGGCCGGGAGGACCTGCCCGCGCAGGAGGTCTGGGGGCCCCTGCCCGAGATGCTCGCCTGGCTGGCGGGCCGGTCGGAGGGCCGAGGCCTCACCGGGCGGCTGCCGGCGCTGCCCTCCTGGTTCTGAGCGCTCACGCCCACCTGCCCGGCCCCCGCTCGCGCTGGCACGAGGAGCGGTGGTCCGCGCTGCGCGGCCATCGGCGACGTCGCGCCCTCGTCCCGGTGCGCTCCCCCCCTCGGAACCCCGACGCTCGGGACCCGCTCCGCCTGGCGCCCTGCCCGAGAACGATCACGGCGGGTCAGGGCCGGCGGGCACCCGCGGTGCGTCGGGGAGGCCCGTGCGGCCGAGGGATCACACCGGGTCCAGGCGGGCCCTGAGCAGGCAGAACTCGTTGCCCTCCGGATCGGCCAGGACATGCCACGGCTCCTCGCCGGTCTGGCCGACATCAGCCGGACGGGCACCGAGCCCCAGCAGCCGTTCGAGCTCGGCGTCCTGGTCGCGGTCGGTGGCGTTGACGTCGATGTGCAGCCGGGCCTTCCCCGGCTCCGGCTCGTCCCGGCGGCTGAGGATGATCGTCGGCTGCGGACCGCCGAAACCCTCGCGCGGCCCGATCTCCACCATGTCGCCGTCCTCGCGGTCGAGCACGACGAAGTCCAGGACCTCGCACCAGAACCGCGCCAGCAGCTCGGGATCGCGGCAACCGAGGACGATCTCGCTGATACGACACGCCATGGCGGGACCTGCTCTCGAGACGGGGGGCGGAGGGGCCGCGTTGGGTGCGTGGCTCCCCGAGGCGGGATGATCTCGCGCCGACCGTAACAACTCGACCCGGCGCCGGCGAGAGGATTTCGAGCCCCTTCCCGGTCACAGCGCCGGCCCGGGCCGCGACGTCCCAGGGCACGACCCGAGCCGGCCTGGCCGGTGTGAGCCGTCCTCGACCACGCCCGGGCCCTGGTCGACGCGGCACTCCTCGCGGCCGCGGTCGGCGGGTCGGCCGGGATCAGCCCCGGTCCGACCCCGGGCCAGCCGGTCGCTGCCCCACCGACTCCGCCCGCCCCGCGCCCTCGTCGGCCCGTCGCGACCCAGCTCCGTCCCGCTGGGTGACGGCGGATTCCACCAGGTCGTCAACCGACCGGGTGGGCTCACCCCGCCCCGGTCGCTCGTGCTCGCCACCGAGCCCGTTGCCCGGGTGGTCCGTTCGGGAGCCCTCGGCCTCGGCGCGCCCGCCGGACGCGGGGGCCTCCGCCGCCGGCACCGGGGCGGGACCGGAGGAACCCCGCCAGGAGCGCAGCAGTTCGGGCAACCGGCGGGTCAGCCAGCGGTGCGCGGGACGTTCCACGAGCTTGGTCAGGAGCCAACCCAGCAGGATGGCCTGGGCCACCACCGCGGCCAGCCGCACCCAGGAGCTGGTGACACCGCTGGTCAGCAGCACGCTGGACAGCAGGTAGCCGACCTCCTGGTTGAGCAGGTAGACGCCGAAGGAGATGCCGCCGATCCAGCGGATGGGCCTGGCGAAGGTCATCAGGACGGGGTTGTCCCAGTCCGGGCCGCCGGCCGCCAGGGAGATCAACACCAGCAGCACACCGAAGGCGACGGTGGACGCCAGGTCCGCCGAGTGCGCCTCGTGGGCGACCAACAGCACGCCCAGCAGCGCCGTCAGGTGCCAGCCACCCAACCGGCGACGGCTCCAGAACCAGATCGCGGCGCCAGCCGCGAACAGGTGCGCCCGGTGGAGGCCGAGACCGTCGAAGAGCAACCGGAACCACTGCGGGCTGTCCGGCGTGTAGAGGAGGCGCAACCCGAGGGGGACGAGCACGACGGCCCAGATGAGGGCCGGCGCGTGCCAGGTGTTCCACCGCCCCCGGGGCCAGAGGAGCGCCGCGGCGGTGAAGGCCATCAGCTGCACGGGCAGCGTCCAGTAGGCGCCGTCGACGTAGTGCACCGACGGCAGCCACGACTGGAGGAGCAGCAGGTTGCCGGCCACGTCCCACGGCGTGGGGACGTACCAGTCGGCCGGCGCGAGCGCGGCGAAGGCCGCCCAGGTGAACAGCACCGCGACCACGTAGGCCGGCAACAGCCGGGCGACCCGGTTCCACCACCACCGCGGGGTGTTGCCCCTGCGCACCGTCTCGCAGACGAAGAACGCCGAGATCGTCAGCAGCGTGGCCGCGCCGATCTGCAACGAGAACCGGAAGGGCGGGTCGCCCAACTCCGGGTGGTTGATGGTGACCTGGTGGGTCGCGTGTTGGAACACCACCGCGAGCACGGCGATGACCCGCAGCACATCCCAACTGATGCGGCGCGGCGACCTGGTCGTCTTCACTCCGGTGTACTGCACGGGCCCCCTGGGGTCGGGGCGGCCGACGGGCACGGGTGGCGCCCCGGCTGCCGTGGAACGGAACGGATGCGGCGACGGGCTGTGACGGTCACCGCTCACACCGAGTTAACGGTACGGACCGAGGATGATCCTTTCCAGGAAGACAGCCGGGCATGTGCGGCGTCTCTCGGTGCGCCGGCCACGCGCTGTGACCGATCCCGCGACGTGGCCGCGCCGCCAGCCGGGAATACGCCGGTGGTTAGGCTTGGCTTCGTGGAGCGCTCAGAGGACTACACGGGTCACGTCGAACCGGGGGGCGCCGAGTCCGTGCGCACCCTCGCCGCCCTGGTCATCACCAAGGTGTCGGTGGGCCCGATGGACAACAACGCCTACCTGCTCCGGTGCCGGGAGAGCGGTGACGCCGTCCTGATCGACGCGGCCGACGACCCGGAGCGGCTCTCCGACCTCATCGGCCACGACGACGACCGGGCACGGCTGCGCACCATCGTCACCACCCACCGGCACCGCGACCACTGGCGGGCGCTGGGAGCGGTGGCCGGGGCCTACGGCGTCGACACCGCCGTGCACCCGGAGGACGCCGCTGACCTGCCGGTGCCGCCCGACGTCCTGTTGGAGCACGGGGACACCCTGCCCGTCGGCCGGTGTGAGCTGGAGGTCATCCACCTCCGCGGCCACACGCCGGGGTCGATCGCCCTGCTCTACCGCGACCCCGAGGGGCACCCGCACCTGTTCACCGGCGACTCCCTCTTCCCGGGCGGGGTCGGCAAGACGCAGTCGCCCGCCGACTTCCGGTCCCTGATCACCGACGTCGAACAGCGGATCTTCGACGTACTGCCGGACGACACCTGGGTGTACCCGGGGCACGGGGACGACACCACCCTCGGCGCGGAACGCCCCAAACTCGGGGAGTGGAGGGAACGGGGCTGGTGAGTCCGGCCCGCCTCCTGCCAGCCCGGTAGCGGGCCGCGTGGCCCGCGACCGAATTCGGGACGTGCGAACCGGATCACGAGGTGCGTCGTCGGGGTCACCGGCCGACCGAGCTCCACGAGCGCGGTCCTCGGCGCGGTTCCGCCGCTGCGCGCGCGACGGGGATGACGGCCGCGAGACCGGGTACTCCCTGGCCATGACGTCTGATGCGCCGAGGAGGCCACGACCCGCCGCGACGGTGACGCCGTGCGTGGACGGGCCGTTGCTGCTCAGGGGTGACTACGAGTTGCTCACCCCCGAGGGGGAACGGATCGAACCCGGCAGGCGGACGGTGGCGTTGTGCCGGTGTGGGCGGTCGGCGATCAAGCCGTTCTGCGACGGCACCCACGACTCGACCCGGTTCCGCGCCTCGGGGGACCGCGAACGGCCGCCGGGTCGGTGACCGGCGGCCGAGCCCGCCGCGTGCTCGACCCCAACTCCCCCTGACGGGCCAGCGGCCCGCCGTCTGACGGGTTCGTGCCCCGGGGCGGGCGCGGCGCGCTGGTCACGGTTCTGGCCACCGGCTGGGTGGGGCCGCGAACGGCGCGGCCGGGAGCCTGGCGCGCTCCACGGGCCGGGCGCCTCGTGCGCCCCGTCAGCCGGGAAGGGGCGCGTCCCGGCCGTGGCCTCCCGGTCCGCCGCTGGGCGAGCGGCTCACGACGGGATCTGCTGGTCAGCCAGCGGTCGCTCCGCCGGGCGCCCCGGTGCGGGCCCGGGGTCAGGGGTGGACGGCGACCGGTGCGGACGGACCCACACCCGAGGCCGAGCGCAGCGTCGAGACGCCCTGCCGCCACCGGCTGAGGGCGAACTCGCCGAACTCCGCCTCCAGCCGCAGGTAGCAGGCGGCGCCGAAGAGGATGTCCCCAGCGGCGTCCGGCCGGGCGAGGGCGTGGCTCCCGCACAGGTCGTTCGCCGCGACCTGCTCGTGCACGGCGTCCGCCTCCACGTGCTCGTCGAAGTACTCGACCGCCTCCGGCGAGCCGCCCAGCCTGCGCAGGCCGCCCCCGATCCGGCGGTTCGGCAGGGTCGAGGTCATCTCGAACGCGGCGAGGTGGCCGAGGGTGGCGCCGAGCCAGCGCCGGTGGAGGCCGAACAGGTGCATCAGGTTGCTCGCCGCGAGCATCACGGCGGGCGCCTCGTCGACGTAGGCGTCGGACAGGCCCAGTTCACGCATCGTGACCCTGAACAGCTCGGCGTGGATCCGCTCGGGGTGCCCCCCGCCGTACTCGTCCGCCTGGATCTCCACCAGGGCGCCCTTGGTGCGGCCGTCCAGCCGTGGCAGTGCCCAGCTGTGCGGGTCCGCCTCCTTGAGGTGGTAGGCGGAGCGGTGGATGAGGAACTCGCGGAACTGCTCGAGGGTGGCCTCCCGCTGGAGGAAGCTGGCCAGCGGGGGGCCGTCGGAGTCGGCGATCAGCTGGCGGAGGGCGGCGGGGACGTCCCTGGGGGCGGGGGGCTCCGAGAAGGGGGCGAAGGGGAGCAGGGCGGTTTCCCAGTCCCGTTCGACTCCCGCGCGCCACCCCAGCAGTGCGGGGTTCCACTCCCATCCGTCGTCCACGTCCTCGAAGCCCCGGTAGTGGAGCTCGTAGCAGACCCACAACGCGAGCTGGAGGTCGTCGTCGTGCCACGGTTCGTCGGTGGCGGCGCCCCGTGGGGGGAGGGAGACCCGCTCGGCGGGGGGCTGGCGCAGAACCTCGATGACCGCGGCGCTCAGTGGTCCCCTGGCTGGGGGAAGGCGCATGTCTCCTCCTGGCGTTCCCGGGCGTCCGTTCCCCTCGCTCGCTCCCACGCGCGGCGGGAACGGGGAGGGGCGCGTCGTCGTCGAACGGGCCCTTCCGCCGCTCGGGGTACCCGGGCGGCGGCGCCCCAACCCGACCCGGGACGGGATGACCCGGGCTGGTGCGGGTCTGCCCTTCCTGTCTGGCGCGGTTGAGGCGGGAGGGCTCGGGTATCCCACACCCGGCCAGCAGCGCAAGGGCGGTCGAGCGGCGTGGTCGCCCCCGAGGAGGTCGTCGCGATGAGAGCGGTTCAGTACACGGAGATCGGTGCTCCCCCGGTGGTGGTCGACGTCCCGACGCCCGAGCCCGGGCCCGGGGAGGTGCTGCTGCGGGTCACCGCCGCCGGCGTGTGCCATTCGGACATCACCGTCATGGACTGGTCGGCCAGCGAGTACCCCTACCCGCTCCCGTTGACCCTGGGCCATGAGGGCGCCGGGGTGGTGGCGGCGGTCGGACCGGGCGTGGAGTGGGTGACCGAAGGCGAGTCCTGCGTGGTGTACGGCCCGTGGGGGTGCGGCACCTGCCGGAAGTGCACGGTCGGGAAGGAGAACTACTGCCTGCGCGCGGACCGGTTGGGCATCCGACCTCCTGGTCTCGGCGCGCCCGGCGCGCTGGCCGAGTACCTGTTGGTGGACGATCCCCGGCACCTGGTCCCGATCGGGGACCTCGATCCGGTGCGCGCGGTGCCGCTGACCGATGCCGGCCTCACCCCGTACCACGCCATCGCGCGGTCGGCGTCGAAGCTGGTGCCCGGGAGCACGGCGGTGGTGATCGGGGCCGGTGGTCTGGGGCACCTGGGCATCCAGATCCTGCGCGCCACGACGTCCGCGCGGGTGGTGGCGCTCGACGTCAGTGAGGAGAAGATGGCACTCGCCCGCGAGGTGGGGGCGCACGTGGTCTTCCCTTCCGACCAGCGGGCGCCGGAGGCGGTGCGCGAACTGACCGGGGGCGGCGCCGACGTGGTGCTCGACTTCGTCGGTCTGCCCGCGACCGCCGCGATCGCCGCCGCCTGCGCCGGCGTGGAGAGCGACGTGGTGCTCGTCGGTGTGGAGGGCGGGTCCGTGGAGGTGGGGTTCGGGACCCTGCCGTTCGAGACGACGGTCACCGCGCCGTACTGGGGCAGTCGGGGGGAGCTGCTGGAGGTGCTGGACCTCGCGCGGTCGGGTCAGGTTGAGGCCGAGGTCGAACGGTACGGGTTGGAGGAGGCGCCGGCCGTGTACGAGCGGCTGCGGGCTCGGCGCATCCGGGGTCGAGGGGTGATCGTGCCGGGTGGGTGACGTGGCCGGGCCGGCGTCGGGGTCCGTTGGTGGGTTACCGCTGGTCGAGTGCGTGGTGCACCCAGACGTTCGGCTCGACGTAAACGGCGTGGTCGGCGTCGACGTCGACCACGACCGGGACCAGCGCTCCGGGCACCTCCACGGGGCCGCTGCTGGTCAGGGGGAGGTCCGTCCACTCACGCCACTGCTCGAGGCTGCCGGCGATGGTCATGGAGGCGGGGCAGGGGCGGAGCAGACGACCCCCGGCCCTGGCGTGCACCCGCAGCCACGGGTCGGCGGGCAGGCCGTCGTCCCGGGTTTCCCGTGCGTACTCGCCCATCGGCTGCCGGGGCCGCTGGTGCTTGTGGGTGGGCCGGACGGGCGCGACTAGGTCGCCGAACCGCAGCCGCCGGCAGTTGTCGGCGAGCAGCGCCAGGACGCGCGCGGCGAGGCCCCTGCCCTGGAGGTCGATCCGCACGGAGATCTCCAGGGCGCTGACCGCGTTCGGGGTGATCCCCTCGCGGTCCTGGAGGAACGCCGTGGTGAGCACCCAGTCCCAGCCGCCGGGGCCGAGTTCGTCCGGGTCGCGGTCCGACCAGTGGAACGGCACGCTGTGGACCTTGGCCACCACCTCGTCACCGTCGAGCACGACGAGCTGGAACTCCGGGAACCGGTCCACGGCCAGGTCGAGCAGCGCGGTGACGGGGTCGTGGTCGATGAAGGCGGGCCAGCCACTGTCGAGTTCCCACAACTCGTTCTCGAGGTCGGGGCGCTCCACCATGGTCACCGTGCGCAGGTCCATCCCGCGAGGATGCGGAGCCGGGCACCCTCCTGTCCAGCGAATTGTCGGCCGCGGTGCCGCGCGGTCGCCTTCCGGTGGGGATGACCGCCGGGACGATCGCGCGGACACGGCCGTTTCGTTCCGCCGGTCGTCGTGGTCGCCCGTGGGTCGGCTGGGCCGTGCCCCCACCGGTCGGCCTCAGGTGGTTCCCGGTCGCGGGTCCGTCCGCCACGCCTCGGGGTGGCCGCCGGTCGGGGACGCGCGGTGGCGGCGCTGCCGGAGTTCGGTCACCGCGAGGACCAGTGCGGCCAGGACGAAGGCGACCGCGCACAGCATCGCCACGGACAGCGCGACCGGCCATCCGCCCCGCGCCGTGCCCACGGCGCCGTGCAGGGCGGCCGAGAGCACCGCCGTCCCGATGGCGGTGCCGATGCGCTGCCCGGTCTGGAGCACTCCCCCGGCAACCCCGGCGAGGGTGCCGGGGACGCATTCGAGGGTGAGCGTGGTGTTGGGTGAGATCACCGCACCTCCCCCGATGCCGGCCACCAGCAGGGGACCCGCCATCGCCAGGGCCAGGTGGTCGGTGGGGGCGAGCGGGGCGATCAGGGCGACGGCGCCGAGGCCGAGCGCGACCAGGACCAGGCCCGTCACGGTGAGGCGGCGCCCCCAGGTGGGCACGAGTCGGCCCGCCACCACGGCGGTCACGGCCGAGCCGAGGGCGAAGGGGGTGACGACGAGCCCCGACTCCAGCGCCGAGTAGCCGAGGCCGGTCTGGAAGAAGACCGCCAGCACCAGCCAGATGCCGCTGAAGCCGCAGAAGTACACGGTGGCCAGGGCGACGCCGGTGGCGTAGCCGGGGGTTCCGGTGAACAGCCGGAGGTCCAGCAGCGGGAGCCGGCCGGCGGCGGCGACCCGCCGCTCCCACCGGAGGAAGAGCAGGAGGGCGAGAGCCGAGACGGCGAAGAGCCACCAGAGGCGGGCCAGGCCGCCGTCCTCGGCCTGGACCAGCGGCAGGAGGAACGTGAACACCGCGACGCCGAGCAGCGCGGCGCCGACGAGGTCGAGCCGCCGTCCCACCGCGCCGCGGCCGGTGTGCCTCGGCAGCAGGCGCAGCGCGGCCACCAGCGTGAGCAGGGCGATGGGCACGTTGACGTAGAACACCCAGCGCCATCCGGTGTCGGCGCCGAAGAGACCGATGATGACCCCGCCGAGGACAGGTCCCACCGCGGTGGAGATCCCCACGGTCGCCCCGAACATCCCGAAGGCCCGACCGCGTTCCGGTCCCCGGAAGAGGTCCTGGATGAGGCCCGTGTTCTGCGGGGTCAGCAGTCCGGCGGCGGCTCCCTGGAGGAGTCGGGCCGCGACGAGCACGGCGATGTGGTGCGCCGCGCCCGCGAGGGCGCTCGTGACCGCGAAGGCGCTGATGGCGATGAGGAACATCCGCCGGCGTCCGACGGCGTCGCCGAGCCGGCCGCCCGCGACGAGGGTGAGGCCGAAGGTGAGGGCGTACCCGGAGACGACCCACTGGACGTCGGCCGGGGAGGCCGCCAACCCCCGTTGGATGGAGGGCAGGGCGACGTTGACGATGCTGACGTCGAGCAGCCCCATGAAGCCCGCGCCGAGGGTGATGCCCAGTGCTCGCCAGCGTCGGGGGTCGGGCTCGTCGGTGCCGCCGGTGCGGCTCGGCTCTGGTCGCACCCTTCGGAACTACCCCGGCCGGGGGCGCGCCTACCCCGGGGCCGGTCGGCCCCGCCCTGCCGTGGTGCGCTCCGATCCCGGAGCAGCGGGCGCGGGGAGGCCGGTGGCCGGTGGGCGGGGCGAGACGGGGCGCCGTCCGGCCCCGGCCCCGCCGTGCGGCTCGGTCGGCCCCGCCGGCCCCCCGGTCGCACCGCGGGCGGGCGTCCACTGGACCGTTCGGACGATCGGGTGAGCAGAACGCACGACGGCGGACGGCCCAGCGCCGAGCGGTGTCGTCGACGACCGACGAACCCGAGATCTTGTAGGTTTCTCACAAACATGCTGACATCGCCAGTCGAGCATTGATCGCCCCAGAAGGCCGGGGTACGCTTTCGTTGCTTCCGGGAGCATTTCGAGGAATAACGGCGGAAAAGAACACGGAATAGTGCGCGAACGCCGTTCCACACGTCAGTCACATTACTCGCAACCCAGATCCAAGTTGTTTCACTGGGGAGGATCAGTGGTGTCCGAGAATACGACGAACCGTCGAAGATTCCTGGGGGCGGCCGGTCTCGCGGCCGTCGCCACGGCCGGACTGGCGCTCGTCCCCGCCACCGCGATCGCCGTGGACCGGGGTGCCGCCGCCACGGCGGACCCGTCCACCGGCGAACCCCTCGACGCCGGGGTCGACTGCGACAGGGAGTACCAGCCGTGACGACTTTCGTGAGCCGCTCGGGCTGGGGTGCCCGGGCCTGGACGAACAGATCCACCAACATCACCCCGCAGAACGGCGGCGTGGCCGTGCACTACGTCGGTGCCGGCTCGGTGGCCAGGCAGGACCACGCCGACTGCGCCGCCCAGGTGCGCGGTATCCAGAACCAGCACATGGACGGGAACGGGTGGGCCGACATCGCCTACACGTACCTGGTGTGCGTGCACGACCACGTTTTCACGGGTCGGGGGACGAACACCCGCACCGCCGCCAACGGATCGAATTCGGGAAACCAGGACTGGTACGCGGTCTGCGCGTTGATCGGTTCCTCGGACTCGGTTCCCACGGCACTCGTGAATGGGATCAGGTCGGCGATCGAGACGCTGCGGGCGACCGGGAACGCGGCGAACGGCATCACCGGCCACCGGGACCACGTCGCGACGTCGTGCCCGGGCGAGATCCTCTACGGAATGGTCGGCGACGGTTCGCTCGACCCGGGCGGAGGCGGCGGTGGGCCGGGCAACCCGCCGGGCTGGCCCGGGGTGTACTTCAGGTATCCGCCGATCACCCGACACGCCAGCGTGTCCACCTGGCAGGGGCGGATGAGCGAACGCGGGTGGTCGATCACGGTGGACGGGGCCTACGGCCAGGCGTCCAAGGACGTCTGCCTCGCCTTCCAGCGGGAGAAGGGGTTGACCGCCGACGGCGTCGTCGGTCCCGCGACCTGGAACGCGGCGTGGACCGCGCCGCTCTGATCGCCAGCGGCCCCCCGAGGGGGTGAGCCGACGGTCCCGGCCCGGGCACCACCAGCCACTCAGCCTTTCGGGTGACATCAGCCGGTCGCTCTCGCCGGGCACGGGCGGAACGGGGTATCGATCACGTGGCGCGTCCCGCGCGGGGCGCGTCACGACCACGTTCCGTCAACAGGGACTCCCCGCCGTCGCCACGCGGGAGCACCGGAAGGGCGTTCGATGCCGAAACCGCCACTGCCCCAGCACCTCGTCGACTTCCTCGAGAAACCGCAACCGGCCGTGATGGCCACCGTGCGCCCGGAGGGTGGCCCCGTCTCGGTGGCCACCTGGTACCTGTGGGAGAAGGGCCGGGTGTTGCTCAACATGGACGCCGGCCGCAGTAGGCTGCGCCACCTCCGCGCCGATCCGGCGGTCTCGCTCACCGTGCTCGACAGCGAGAGCTGGTACCGGCACGTCAGCCTGCGTGGCCGCGTCGTCGAGCTGGTGGACGACCCGACCCTGGCCGACATCGACCGGCTCTCCCGGCACTACGGCGGGGACGCCTATCCGGTTCGGGACCGGGCGCGGGTCAGCGCGTGGATGGAGATCGACCACTGGCACGCGTGGAACGTCGAGTGAGGGACGATGTCCCGGGCCTCCTCCCTCTGTCACACGCCGTGAACGAACTCGGCAGGTAATCCCCGGTCGGGTGTTCGCGATCGGGGGATCTCACCGATAGGTTCCCTGAGGTGACTTCCGACAACGGCGCATGGCAGTTACCGGGGCACCTCGCCACGGGAGTGGAGGCGCCGACCCCGGCGGCCCCGGTCGACATGGACGAGGCGGAGGAGTTCCTGCGCCTCTTCCACGGGGAGAACCCCGACGCCGGTCCCGTCGAACCCCGGATCCGGTGGGTGCGGACGGAGATCGAACTCACCGGCTCCTACCACCACACCTCGGCGGAACTGGCGTTCGGCGCCCGCGTCGCCTGGCGCAACAGCGCCCGCTGCATCGGGCGGCTGTACTGGCGCAGCCTCCGCGTTCGGGACATGCGTTCGGTCCACCGGGCGGCGGACATCGCCGAGCAGTGCGTACGCCACCTCCACACCGCCTACAACGGCGGGCGGCTCCGGCCCGTCATGACGGTCTTCGCGCCCGACCGCCCGGACTCGCCCGCGCCGCTCATCTGGAACGAGCAGCTCGTGCGGTACGCGGGGTACCGGCTCTCCGACGGCTCCGTGCTGGGAGATCCCCGGTACGTGGACTTCACCACCTCGTTGATCGAACGCGGGTGGCGCCCACCGGAGCCGAAGGGCCCGTTCGACGTGCTCCCACTGCTGGTGGAGACCCCCGGGGAGGGACCGGTGCTCGCGCCCGTCCCCCGGGACGCGGTGGCGGAGGTACCGCTGAGCCACCCCGAGCTGCCCTGGTTCGCCGAACTCGGACTGCGGTGGCACGCCGTCCCCGCGATCAGCAACATGCGGATGTCGATCGGAGGCGTCTCCTACCCCACCGCACCGTTCAACGGCTGGTACATGGGCACCGAGATCGGGGCCCGCAACCTCGCCGACCACGACCGCTACGACGTGCTCCCCGAGGTGGCCGAGCGGTTGGGCCTGGACACCGGCGGTGAGCGGACGCTGTGGCGCGACCGCGCGCTGGTCGAGGTCAACCGGGCCGTCCTCCACTCGTTCGAGCGGCACGGCGTCACGATCACCGACCACCACACCGAGTCCCGCCGCTTCCTCAAGCACGTGGAGAAGGAGGAGAAGGCGGGACGCCGATGCCCCGCCGACTGGAGCTGGATCGTGCCCCCCATGTCGGGCGCGCTCACCCCGGTCTTCCACCGCTACTACGACACCGACCACCTGCGACCGGAGTTCGTGGTCGACGACGCGGCCTCGGAGCGTGGGCTGCGGGGCACCGGACCCGGGTGCCCGGTGACCGGCCAGCGGTCCGCCGAGGACGGGGTGGCCCCGCCCCTGCTGTGGCAGTACCTGGGCTCCCGCCCACCCAGCGTGGCCGAGGCGCCCTGAGCAGCCCTGAGCCGCCCCGGCGGGGCGGTCGGACGGCGTTCCGGCCGGCCGCCCTCGTTCCGCTGTCAGGCACGTCCGACGAGCAGGTCCCGCACGATCTCCCGCACCGTCGCCGGCGGTCGCGGCAGCAGGCCAGCGAGGTGCGGGGAGACGACGCCGAGCGCCTGGGAGGGCAGCAGGGCCAGCAGCCGCGCCAGCGCCTGCGCCGGGCCCGGCGGCAGCTCCTCCTCGGCCAGCAGCGCGAGGACGTCCGCCACCTCGCCGTGGCGGTGCGCCACGTTCCGCCCGGCGACGGCACCGATCTCGGTGGCGACGTCGTCCATGGTGAACGCGGACGCGCCGGTGAGTTCCCCGACGACCCGGTGCTCCGGGCACTGGGCGGCCACCACGACGGCCGCCTCCGCGTAGTCCCGGCGGCTTCCTGCCGCCAGTCGCCCGGCCGCCGCCGGCGTGACCAGTTCGCCCGTCACCGAGGCCCGCCGGATGAGCGGTGCCAGCACGTCGGCCGCGATCCCGAGCCGAAGGACCGTGTGGGCCAGTGGGCTGGCGTCGAGGCGTTCCTCCACGGCCGCGTGGAAACGCAGCGGCGACAGCGGCGCACCGGCCACGCTCAGGTAGACCACGTGGCGGACCCCGGCCGCGAGGGCCGCGTCCACCACGGCCGTCAGGACGCCGGCGCCGCCGTCGTCGTCCGACGTCTCCCCGGCCGGGGGCACCAGGAGCACGGTGTCGGCTCCCTCCAGCTCCCGGGCGGAAGCCCGTTCCGGGGCCAGCGCGGCGGAGGCCGCGTCGTACCGGTCGCGGTCGAGAGCCAGGTCCACGGCGGTGGCGAGCCGCCCTGGCGCGGCGACGAGTTGGATCACGGGTCCTCCCCAGGGGTTCGCCGGTGCCCCGGCGCGGGTGCCGTCCTGGCGTCCGGGCGAGGTCGCGGGCGGGCGAGCCGGCCCGCCGGCGGGCTCGGTGTCAGCCGGTGGGTCCCTCGCCGTCGGCGGTGCCCTCGCGCCCGCCACCGCGCCGCCCGAGCCAGCGTTCGAGCAGGGTCATCAGCAGCGGCAGAGCGCTGAGCACCACCATCAGCCGGACCAGGTGCATGCCGGCGACCACCGAACTGTCGCCGCCGAGGCTGGTCACCGTGGCCACCAGCTCGCCGACGCCGCCCGGCACCATACCGAACATCGAGACGAGGATGTCCACCCCGAACACCACGTTGAGCAGCAGACCGAGCCCGACCCCGACCCCGATGATGACCAGGACGGCAACGAGACCGGGCACGAGGACGGTGCGGAACACCGAGAACACGTCCTTGCCCAGCTGTGAACCGACCGTGGTACCGATGACGACCTGGGCGGCGATCTCGATGCCCCGGGGGATCTGCGCGGGTTCCCCGGTGAGGGTGTGGAAGGCCGCCGCTCCGATGATGGCGCCGATGAGCGGCCACAGCGGGATGCGCAGCAGCTTGGCCAGGCCGGCGCCGGCCGCGCCGCAGACCACGAGCGCGAGCACGGTCATGAGGGCACTCCCAGGACGAGGATGAGCAGCGGCAGCACGCCGAGCACGACGATCAACACCCGGACGAGGTGGATGGCGACGACGACCCCCACCTTCGCCCCGACCTCCTGCGCGGCGGCCACCATCTCGCCGAACCCGCCGGGGGCGCAGGCGAACAGGGCTGTCCGGACGTCGAGGCCGAAGCCCCGCGACAGCAGCAGGGCGAGCCCGACGTCCACGAGGAGGAGGACGAGGACCCCGATGGCCGCCGGTAGCAGGACACCCAGCAGCGCGCTCAGGCTCTCCGCGTCGACCCGCGCGCCGACCACGCAGCCGAGCAGCACCAGCCCGAGCACCCGGACCGACCGCGTGACCTGCCTGCCCGGCCATCGCGCGTTCACCATGGCGCTGCCGAGCACCGCGCCGAACAGCGCGCCCGCCGGGACGTTCAACAACACGAGCAGGGCCGCGCCGGCGGCTCCGCCCACCAGGAACCGCGCGGACTCCGCGAGCCTGCGTGCCCTTCCCCGACCGCCGGTGCCGTCGGCACCCGTGTCCTCGTCCGCCCCGGCCACCCCGGCACCACCCCTTCGAGTTGGAGGCCGGCCCCAGCGCCGACCGATGGTTAGTCAGCCGAAAGAGTGTCACGGCAATCACCTGGCATCCGGGGTGAGGGCGGTGAGATGGCACACCCCGAAACGCAGGGTCACCGGTCGCGCGCCCACCGCTGACCAGCGCATCCGGAGTGTCCGAATTGCTACCCTCGAGGAGGCGGTCGCTCGGGCGGGCCGCCGTGCGGCGACAGCCATGAAGGAGTTCACGTGACCGACCCGGATCTGGCATCCGTGGCCAGCGCGGTGGCTCACCGGGCCACGGGTGGGCTGACGGACGGCGGCCAGAGTGCCGTGACCGCCCTGGCCCGGCTGGTCAGGGCTCGCTTCGGCGACGACGACCGGGCGACCGGGTCGTTGGACGCGGCGGCCGCCGATCCCGAGGACGAGGGGCGGATCGCGGACCTCGCTTCCGCGCTCGCCAGGACGGTCGCCGCCGATCCCGGGTTCGACGCGATGCTGCGGGAACTGTGGTCCCAGGCCCAGGAGGAAGGAACCGCCTCGCCCGGCGGCGGGGCCGCCAGGCCGCCCACCGGCTGAGGAGCCCGGAGGGCCGGCGCGCGGCGCGGGGGCCAGTGGCCCGGCGGACGGACACCGAGCGTGCTCGTCCCCGGGCTGGCGGTGAGCGGGCCGGCGCTCGAGCGTAGGCTGCTGCCCTCTCGGGGCGATCGGCGGACCGCCCGGCAGCCGTCGCGCGACCGACCGCCCGTTCGGGGGATGCTCGGATACCGGGTCCTTCCCCCACAGGCGGGAATGTCGGTGACGAGCTGGTATCGAGTCGGCGACGCGCGGGGTGGAGCCGCTACGGTTCGTCCTGATCACATCCGCGTCCGCCGCCCGCCGGGAGCGTGCCCGAGCACCGGGCGCGGTGCTCGACGGGAGCGTGGCCGGCGCCGTCCACGACATCCCAGTGGGACGACCCCGTGGTGGGGTCGTGGAGGAAGTCGGAGGAGGACAGCATGGTCACCGCGCGTTGGGATCTCACCGACGGTGATCCACCAGAGGTGTGGATCTGGGTCGAGGACGAACACGGCGTGCCCGACGAGGCGCCCAGCAGGGTGCAGTGGATCACGCAGTCGGCGCAGTGGGGCTCCCAGGAGGGCTCCACACGCTGAACGCGGGCCGCGGGGGAGGCGAACGCGGGAGGCCGCCGGGATTCACGCCTCCCGGCGACAGGGCTCGTCTCGGGCGAGTCCCACCACCGCACCGCGAGGGGCGGTGGCAGCCGGTTCCGGCACCCCGCCCGGTCAGCTCGCGGAGATGACGACGTCGGGTGCCTCGCCGCGCTGGATCTCGGAGGTGACGTCGGCCAACTGGGCGGGGCCGATCTCCGCACCGGCGACACGGCGCCACACCTCCCGGACCGCCTGCTCGACCTCCAGGGCGTCCCGTCCCCGGTACCTGGCCGAGAGCCCGGCCAACTCGGTGCGCAACCGGAGGCGCACCACCAGAGCGCTGTCGGTGGCGACCCTCGGCGCGGCGTGTGGATCCAGCGTGACTCTCATCTGAACCTCACACCCCTTGTCTCATGGGCACATCTGGTGTCGAACAAACAGTACATCACTACATCTAGTGCACGACGGTCTGGTTCGCCAGCCGTGCGCCGCTCCGACCACCCGATGGGCGGACCGCCTCGCACGGTGGCCACCGCGCCGCCCACCGTGGAACTCCTCCCATCATGGCCCGACCCCTGGGCGCGCACCAGCACGCGAACATGACCAACAGGTGACACCTCGGGTACCGCACGTGACGAGGCGGGTCACCGATCCGCCTGACGAGAACCCCCACCGGCACCGTGCCGCCCGCACCGCCCGGCCCAGTGCGCGCTCAACCGGACGAGCGAATTAAGGTAGCCTCACCTAAGACCGACGCTCCGCGTCACAGCGTGAGGACGATCATGCCGACCGACCTGGCTGGACCCGTGCGAGGGCTGCTCGACGCCTGCGCACCGCTCACCTTCGCCCCGCTGCCCGCGTTCGGGAGCGCGCCGACTCCCGGCCCGGACGATGCCCCGGAGCCCGCGCGCCGCTGGTTCAGCGCGGAGGAGTTCGCGGCGGGCGAGGTCCGCGCGGTCTTCGACGCGCTGCGCGCGGACGGGAACCTCCCCCCGCAGGTGCAGCCGGCGGCGATGCGGTACATGCGGTCCCTGTTCCGCGAACTCGTGTTCGTGGTCTCGGCGGGGGTGTACCTGACCGGGCGGGCCGTCGAACTCCGGCCGGACGGGGTGTGGTTCCCGGTCCTCGCCGACGGGGCGACGGGGACCCCCCTGGTGGCCGCGCCACGGGTGGCGGTGCTGCCCGGCGGTGCGCCGGCCGGCCACCCGGACGTCGCGGCCGTCGTGCCCGACGAGGACGCGCTCGACCGGTTCGCCGCCGCCGGGCTCGTCGCCACCTGCGGCCCGGTGATCGAGGACCTGGCCAGGCACACCCGGGTCGGCGTCCGCACCCTGTGGGGTTACGTGATCGACTGCCTGCACTTCTACATGCTCAACCCGGCCCGCCGGCTGGGCAGGGACATGACGGGGGCGTGGGCACGGGCCAGCCGGCTCGCCGCCGCCGTGATCGAGGCGGGAGCGCCCCGCCGCGCCATGCCCAGGATGATCGACTTCCCCCCGACCGTGTGCGAGGGGCTCTGGGCGGTCCGTGGCACCTGCTGCTTCGACTACAAGGCCGACGCCGACCACGGCTACTGCGTGACCTGCCCCCTCGAACGTGACGAGCTCCGCCGACCGAGGCTGGCCGTCGCCTTCGGCTCCTGATCGGGCGAATCGCCGGCAGGGGCTCCCGCGCCCGTGCGCCGTCACGACATCCCACCGCGCTTCCCGCTCCACCTCAGCCCCTCGGCCCGTCCGCACCCGCCGACGGCGCGGGGCCGTTCACCACACCGACCACCGGAGGTCCTCCCGTGCCCACGACACGCACCGCTCCCCCGTTCGCGCCCCACCGGATCCGGCCGAGAACGGCGTGGGGGCAGCTGTCCCGCCGGAGCTTCCTCGGCGGTGTCGGGGCCGCCGGCCTGGTGTGGGGGGTGAGCGCCTGCGGGGCCTCCTCGTCCCCGGCCGAGGGCGACGACGGCGCCGGGGGCACCCGTCGGGTCGACCACCCGCTCGGGAGCACCGACATACCGCTCTCGCCCCAACGGGTGATCACCCTGGACACGGTGACGGCCCTGCAGGTCGCGCTCGAGCACGAAGCGCCCCTCGTGGCCTCCGCCACCCTCGACGGGGACGTCGCCGTCCCCGAGTACCTGCCCGGCGACCGGGACTTCGAGCACCTGGGCTTCAACCAGGTGAACCTGGAGGTCATCTCCCAGCTCCGACCCGACCTCGTGATCGGCAACATCGCGTCCCTTGAGGAGCACTACGCGACCCTCTCCGAGCTGACGGCCGTCGTCGCCTACGAGAACTCGCGGGACGGCGTGGAGTGGCGGCGGAGCTGCCGCGCGGTCGCGGACCTGCTCGGGCACGCCGAGGCCCAGGAGGAGAGGGTGCGCGAGTACGAGGACCGCGCCGCCCAGGTCGCCCTCGACCACGCCGACGTGCTCGGGACGACGAGGATCGCGCTGCTGCGCTTCACCACGGACGAACTGCGCATCGTCACCGACTCGGTGATCTTCTCGTCCCAGGTGTTGACCGACTGCGGCGTCCGCAGGACCGAGTCGAGCACCGGGGCGGAGGGGGAGACCTACACGTCGGTCTCCCTGGAACAGGTCTCCCGGCTGGACGACGCGGACGCCATCATCTACTTCGGTGGCGGCGGGGCGTTCGAGGGCGGCCAGGTCAGCACGACCTTCACCACCTACACGGAGAGCACCCTGTGGGAACGGCTGCCGGCGGTGCGCGCCGGCAACGTCTTCGAGGTGCCGCGGACGACCTGGTGGGACGGCGCCAGCACCTCGGCCGCCCACCGGGTCGTCGACGACCTGGTGGACGTGCTCGAGCGCCTCGCCTGAGTCGCGGCCGGTGCCCCGGCCGGCCGAGCTGGACCAGCTCGCCGCCGGGTGGGGCGGCCCGGTCAGCGCCGGCCGCCCCGCCGCCCCTCCCGCCGCCACCGCCAGGCCAGCAGCCAGGTCAGGTAGACGCCGCCGAGCGCGCCGGTCGCCAGTCCGACCGGGAGTTCGACGGGCGCGAAGACCCAGCGGACCGCCAGGTCGCCGCCCGTCAGCAGCAACGCCCCGACCAGCCCCGCCGTCAGCACCGAGGGCCCGGAGGACCGCGTGACCAGCCGGGCCAGGTGCGGAGCGGCGAGCGCGACGAAGGCCACCGGCCCGGCGACCGCCACGGCGGTCGCGGCGAGCACCACGGCCACCGCCAACAGCGCGCGCCGGGTCGCCTCCACCGGGACCCCCAGCCCCTTGCTCGTGTCGTCGCCCATCTCGACCAGGCTCATCCGCCGCGACAGCGCGGCCGCCACCGGGACGAGCAGCACGGCCGCGACCGCGACGATGGCCACCTGGTCCCAGGTGCGGCCGTTGAGGCTCCCGGTGAGCCACACGGCGGCGCGGTGGGCGTCGTCGAGCTCGGCCCGGATGAGCAGGTAGGAGTTGACGGAGGCCAGGATCGCGGCCACCCCGATGCCCACGAGGACGATCCGGGCGCCGCTCGCCCCACCCCGGTGGGCGAGCAGGTACACCGTGAGGGCCGTCGTCACGCCACCGAGCACCGCGCCACCGGCGACGGCGAGCGCGGTGCCGCCGACGAGCGTGATGTGCAGGATCCCCCCGGTCGCCGCTCCCGTGGTGAAGCCCAGCACGTCCGGGCTGCCCAGCGGGTTGCGGGTGAGGGACTGCACCACGGCCCCGCTGACCCCGAGCGCGAGGCCCACCAGCACGGCCGCCAGCACCCGGGGCAGCCGCAAGGTCAGGATGACGAACTCCGCGCCCGCCGGTCCCGGCGCGCCTCCCAGCACACGCACCACCTCGGCCAGGCCGTAGCCGGCCTCGCCGTAGCCGAGCGAGGCGAGCGCCGCGAGGACCACCGCACCGGCCAGCACGGCACCGACCAGCACGTTCCGTGCGACCACCCGCACGGCGAACCGCCCGCTCGGACTGGCCAGCACCGTTCCGGTCAGGTCGGGTCGGTCGGCACGGCGGGAGGCCGAGGCGGCCGGGGTCCTGGTGCTCACAGGCGGGGCATCCTCCGGTGTCGGACCAGCGCGATGAAGAAGGGCGCGCCCACGACGGTCACCACGAGGCCGACCTGGAGCTCGCCGTGCGGCAGCACCACCCGTCCCAGCACGTCGGCGACGAGCACCAGGGCGGCGCCCAGCAGGCCGGCTCCCGGCAGTGACCACCGGTGGTCACTGCCGAGGAGCGATCGGGCGATGTGCGGCACGACCAACCCCACGAAGGCGATCGGTCCGGCGGCGGCCGTCGCGGCCCCGCCGAGCAGCAGCACGGCCAGGGCGACGACGGCCCGGGTGGCCCCCGCCCTGGAGCCGAGTGCCCGGCTGACGTCGTCGCCGAGGACCAGGGTGTTGAGCGACGACGCCACCGCGAGCGCGAGGACGAGCCCCACGAGCAGGAACGGGATCATCGTGCGGACGACCGCCGGGTCCCGGCCGGCGAGGTCACCGACCGCCCAGAACCGGAACTCGTCGAAGGCGTCGGGCCGCAGCAGGACCAGGGACTGGGTGGCGGCGGTGAGGGCGGCGCCGATCGCGGTGCCCGCCAGCGCGAGCCGGACCGGACTGGCTCCGGCGGTGCCGATGGCGTAGACGAGGACGGCGGTCACCCCCGC
Source organism: Actinoalloteichus caeruleus (assembly GCF_049311605.1). NCBI lineage: Bacteria > Bacillati > Actinomycetota > Actinomycetes > Pseudonocardiales > Pseudonocardiaceae > Actinoalloteichus > Actinoalloteichus caeruleus. The sequence continues at coordinate 1,568,567 of NZ_CP186005.1, read as the reverse complement.
CCCCAGGAAGGCGAACCACACGTAGGAGGAGTAGTCGCGCAGCCCGAGCAGCACGACGGCGCCGGCGACCCCCGCGGCCGCGCCAGCGTTGACGCCGAGGATGCCGGGATCGGCCAGCGGGTTGCGGGTGAGCGACTGCATCAACGCGCCCGCGATCCCCAGGGCGGCGCCGACCGACGCGGCGAGCAGGGTCCGGGGAACGCGGAGTTCGTGGACGATCACCCCGGCCCGCCCGCCGTCGTCGACGAACAACGCCAGGAACACCTCGCGGGCGGCGAGCGCCTCCGACCCGACGGCGAGGCTGGCCAACACGGCGAGGAGCACCACGGCGGTCGGGATCACGACCGCTCGCGACCACGAGCGGCGGGCACGGCTCCGGGGCGTCGCCGGGTTCCTCGACACCGTCACCGCCGTCCCGGCCCTGTCCGCCGGTGTTCCGCGCCGCGCACCCGATCCTCCCGTCCGCCCCGGGGGCTCGCGAGAACATCCACCGGGAACGCTGAGGGAAGGCTAACCTCACTACGCAGGGTGGTCGGCGGCCGCCCGGGCTCGACTCGGCGACCCCCTGCCCCGCCACCGACGGTATGAGCGCACCGGCACCGGGTAGCCCCCTGGTGCCACGTGTTCGTCAGGGCCACCGGCCCTCGGGAGGGGACCATGACCGAGCGGAGCGATCAGCCGGCACCGCCAAACCAGCGGTCCAGGCTGCTGGCCATCTACCTGAACGACCACCTCGCCGGGGCGACCGCCGCCGTGGAGCTGGCCCGGCGGCTGGCGAAGGCCGAGGTGTCCTCCCCCGACGGACCGGAACTGGACCGGCTGGCCGACGAGATGGCGGAGGACCGCGCTCGGTTGGCGGACGCCATGCGACTGCTGGGCGCGGAGGTCGCGCACTACAAGACCTGGGCGCTGTGGGCCGCCGAGAAGGCGGGCCGGTTGAAGCTCAACGGGCAGCTGCGCGGGCGCTCGCCGTTGAGCACGGTGGTGGAACTGGAAGGTCTGCTGCTGGTGGTGACGTCCCTGGCGAGCGCGTGGCGGACGTTGCGCGCGGTGGCCGAGGACGCGGGTCCGGCCGGGGCGGGGCCCGGGACGGAGCGACTCGACGCGCTGCTGCGGCGGTCGCTCGACCAGGCGGCGCGGCTGGAGCGGCTGCGCGAGGCCGCGGTCACCCGGGTGTTCGGCACGGCCACGGCCCAGGAACGGCGGCGGTAGGCGCGGCCGGCACCGTTCCCGCCCCCCGGGACGGGCACGGGAATGCGGCGGGCTCCCCGGGGCGTTGTCCCGGGGCACCGCCCGACGGGTCCGTGAGTGGCCCGGGCGTCCCGCCCGCCTCCGGGTGACGCGGCGACGTCCCGCGATCACGGCGGGTGGCGCCGCCGGGAGGCGTCGCTCACAGCCGCCACCCACCCCCCCGCCCCGTCTGCTGTGGTGGACCCGAACTCGGGTGCCCCGCAGGTCGGGGACGCCCGTCGTTCCGCCTGGAAGGAGCCGCATGACCGACCGCGCCGACACGGCCTCCGAACACCCGCGACGCACCGGCCCGACCACGGACCCCACCGAGGTGGAACGCCTGCTCCGGCAGGGCCCGTTCCACGAGTGGCTGGGGCTCCGGGTGCTGTCGGTGGGCGAGGACCGGATCGAGTTGGCCTTCGCCTGGCGGCCCGAGTGGGTCGCCGACCCGGACGCCGGCTACACGCACGGCGGCATCCTGGCCACCATCGTCGACCTCACGGCCGACTGGGCGCTGGTGTCCCGCCTCGGGCGGGGCGTCCCGACCGTGGACATGCGGGTGGACTACCACCGGGCGGCGTCGCGGGGCGAGGACCTCACCGCCGTCGGCGAGGTGATCCGCTTCGGCAGGACCTTGGCCGTGGCGGAGGCCCGCGTGCACGACGGCCAAGGGCGGCTTGTCGCCAGTGGACGCGGCCTCTACCACACCGCGAGCGCCAGCTCCTGACGAGCGGGACCGACGCCGCTCGAGGGGACGGCCGAAGGCGGCCGGCACCCGTGAGCGGCGTCATAGAAAGTTGTTGGATCAAGCATCTCGTGGCTAGTGTCGTTGGTGGTCACGAGTGCCAGCGCCAAGCCCCGGCTCGCTGGCCGGCAACCCTCCGCCGCGGTGGGGTGCCCCGGGTGAGCGACCAGGTCACCCGAGCAGTCGTGGCAAGTGCGGACCAGGGCGGAAGCGCCCGGCCAGTGGAGGAACGGATGAAGCACTCGGACCCGCGGGCGATCGCCGCCGCGACGGTCGGGGACCTCCTCTACGGCCGCATCTACGTGGACTTCGGTCTCGTCTGCAGCTCCCTGAGGTAGAGCCGCCACCGACGGACCCCGTCGGTGGCGTCTCCCGGGCCGTCACAGCGCCGGGAGGCGATGGTGCACCCAGCTGACCCCGACGGCCGCCCTGGAGCCCCACCATGTCCGGTGACAACGCCACCCCGTTCGCTCTTCGACTGCCCTCCCCGCTGCCCGGGCCCGTGGTGCTCGACCACCTCGTGCTCGCGGTCGCCGACCTGCCCTCGGCCACCGAGTACCTCCGGTCGCTGGGCTTCGACGCCCGGCCCGGCGGCCGGCACCCGGGGCACGGCACCGAGAACGCCCTGGTCGTGCTCGACGGGCAGTACCTGGAGCTGATCTCCGTCACCGACCCGGAGGAGGCCTCCGCGAGCGAGCTGGGCCGGAGCACGGTCCGCGCGTTGTCCCGCGACGGCGGCGGCTGGGTCGGGTACGCGCTGCGGCTGCCCCCCAACACCCCCGTGGACGGTGGGTCGCTGGCCGCCCCGGAGCGCGCGGAGCCGCACCGGCTGTCGATGAGCCGCACCACCCCGGGCGGTGAGCGGGTGTCCTGGGAGCTGTTCTTCCCCGAGCGTGTCGGGATGGACGGCCCCTACCCGTTCCTCATCCGGTGGGACGGAGCCTCACCCACCAGCGGCGAACCACCCGAGCACCCCAACGCGGTGCACGGCGTCGGCGAGCTGACCATCGGCATGCCGGGACCGGGCTCGGCCCCGGCCCGCTGGTACGCCGACTCGCTGCCCCGGTTGACGGGGGCACCGGCCCACACCGTCGAGGACGCCTCGGCGCACCGGAGCGTTGGACTCGCCTCGGTCGAGCTGACCAGCACCGACCTCGGCAGGACTCGGCGGGCGCTGGCCTCGGCCGGTGCGGCGTGGCGGGCCGTCGAAGCCGACCCGGCCTCCCCCGCCGTCCTGCTCACCCTCCCACCGGCCCTCTTCGGCGAGCACACCCGGTTGACGATCCGCCAGCCGGCGCCGTCCCGGGACCGCTGACCCCGGCCCGGGCACCCGACCACCCACCACGCCCCTCCGGCGTGACGCCCTTCGAGAGGTTCCAGATGACGATGCGACCACAGCGCCACCCCCGTTCGGGCCGTGCCCGGCTGGGTATCGCCGGCGTTCTCGCGACGGCCCTGCTCGCGGCGGCCTGCGGCGGCGGGGACACGGCCGGGGACGGCGACGGCCCGACCTCCCTGTCGGTGGCCACCATCCCCACCCCGGACGCCGCCTCCATCTACCTCGCCGAGGAACAGGGCTTCTTCGAGGAGGAGGACCTGGACGTCGACATCACGTTGGCGGACAGCGGCGGGGCGATCATCCCCGGCGTCGTCCGAGGCGACTACCAGTTCGGGCACTCCAACACCGTGTCGCTGGCCGTCGCCGCCGGCGAGGGGCTGCCGCTCCAGGCCGTCACCAACACCACCGGGACGGGGAGCGACCCGGACCAGGACATCTCCCGGATCCTGGTGGCCGGTGACAGCCCCATCCAGGACGCGGCGGACCTGGCGGGCACGACGATCGCGGTCAACGGGCTGAACAACATCGGCGAGGTGACGATCAAGGCCGCGTTGGAGAACAGGGGTGTGGACGTCTCCGGCCTCGACTTCGTCGAGATGCCCTACCCGGACATGAACGCGGCCCTGTTCGCCGGCGAGGTCGACGCCATCTGGCAGCTGGAACCGCACCTGAGCCTGGCAGAGGAGGACGGCGCCCGCCCGGTGCTGTCCAACTTCGTGGAGGCCACGCCCGACGCCCAACTGGGCTACCTGGTGACGAACCGGCAGTACGCCGCCGAGAACACCGAGGTCATCGAGAGGTTCTCCCGGGCGATGGACCGGGCCAAGGAGTTCGCCACCGACAACCCGGACGAGACGAGGCGGGTCCTGACCGAAAGCCTCGGCATCCCGGCCGAACAGGCCCAGGACATGCTGCTCCCGGTGTTCCAGCCGGGCATGGACGTGGACTCGCTGCGCACCTACCTGGAGCTGACCGAGCGGTACGGGCTGATCAGTGAGCAGCCCAACGCCGACGACCTGGTGGCCCCGGGCGCCAACACCTCGGAAACGGGCCGATGACACCACCCACGACCACCACCCGCCCCGAGCACGCGGGCCCCGGCACCCGCGACGGGCGGTCGGGACGACCCCGGCTGCCCGGCGCGGCGCTGCCCGCGGTGACGGTGCTCGGCGTGCTCCTGCTCGCCGAGCTGGTCTCGCGGCTCGGAGTGCTGCCCACGCGCTACTTCCCACCGGCCAGCGAGATGTTCGTCGCCCTCGCCGGGCAGGTCGTCGACCCCTCGTTCTGGGTGTCGGTCGGCCAGACGCTCCAGGGCTGGGGCGCCGGGCTGGGCATCGCCGTGTTGTTGGCGGTGCCGGTGGGGCTGGCGCTGGGGACGGTTCCCCTGCTGTACACGGCGGTCCGGCCGATCGTGGAGTTCCTCCGGCCGATCCCGTCGGTGGCCCTGATCCCGCTCGTCGTGCTCGCGATCGGCACGGGCGCGGCCAGCAAGGTGTTCCTCGCGGCCTTCGCGGCCTTCTGGCAGCTGCTGATCCCGGTGATCTACGGCGTCCGCGACACCGACCCGGTGGCCCGGGACACCGGGCGGGCGTTCCGGCTGGGCCGGTTCGGCGTGCTGCGGTGGATCGTGCTGCCGGCGGCGGTGCCCTACCTGGCCACGGGCCTGCGGATCGCGTCGGCGACGGCGTTGATCCTGGCGGTCACGGCGGAACTCGTCATCGGCGTCCCCGGGCTGGGCGGCGCGATCAACCTCGCTCGCTCCGCGGGCGCCCCCGACCGCATGTACGCGCTCATCATCGCCACCGGCCTGCTCGGCTGGGGCCTGAACGCGGCGTTCCGCGCCGTGGAGCGCCGGGTGCTGCACTGGCATCCCTCCCACCGGGAGGCCGTCGCGTGACCGGCCGGTGGGTGCGGGTGCTACTGCCCGTGGTGACGACGGCGGCGGTGCTGGCCGCGTGGTGGTTCGGCTCGCTGGGCACCGAGTCCTACTACTTCCCGTCGCTGCGGGACATCATGGACCGCTTCGTCGAGGTGTGGCTGTTCGACCGGTTCGTCACCGACGCCGTGCCCAGCCTGTGGCGGCTGGGCGCCGGTTTCGGCATCGCGGTCGTCGCCGGGGTGGGGCTGGGCCTGCTGCTGGGGCTGTCCGCGTCGTGGCGGCGCGCCACGGAGCCGATCGTGGAGTTCCTGCGCGCGATCCCGGCGACCGCCCTGTTGCCGTTCGCGCTGCTGGTCTTCGGCATCGGCGACCTGATGAAGGTCGCGATCATCGCGTTGGTGTGCCTGTGGCCGGTGTTGCTCAACACCATCGACGGGGTGCGCGGCCTGGACCACACGTTGGCGGACACCGCCCGGATGTACCAGGTCAGCGGGGCCAGGAGGCTGCTGTCGGTGGTCCTGCCCTCGGCGGCCCCGCAGATCATGGCCGGTGCCAGGACCAGCCTGTCGCTGGCCCTGATCCTGATGGTCACCAGCGAGATGGTGGCGAGCACCAGCGGCATCGGCTTCTTCGTGCTCGACGCCCAGCGCGGCTTCCGCATCCTCGACATGTGGACGGGCATCATCCTGCTCGGCGTGCTGGGCTACCTGGTCAACCTGGTGTTCACCCTGGTCGAGCGGCGGCTGCTGCGGTGGCACGCCGGCGCCCGTGCCGACACCGCCTCGGCCCGCTGAGGCCACGGCGGAGGAAGGGAGTTTCTCGTGCTCGAACTGCGTTCGGTGAGCAAGACCTACGGCTCGGGTGCCGGGGCGACACCGGCCATCGGCGAGGTCAGCCTCACCGTCCGACCCGGTGAGTTCCTGACCGTGGTGGGCCCCTCCGGCTGCGGGAAGACCACGCTGCTGAAGTGCATGACGGGACTGCTGCGCCCCACCTCGGGCGAGGTCCTGTTGGACGGCCGGCCGGTGACGGGACCACCGGCGGACATGGCCCTCGTGTTCCAGGAGTACGGCCGGTCCCTGATGCCGTGGTCGACCGTCCGGAAGAACATCATGCTGCCGCTGCGGGCCCGGCGGGTCCCCAGGGCCGAGCGCGAGCGTCGCGCCGACGAGGCCCTGGCCGAGGTGGGGTTGGCCGGCTTCGGCGACCACTACCCCTGGCAGCTGTCCGGCGGCATGCAGCAGCGGGTGGCGATCGCCCGGGCGCTGGCCTACCGGCCGAAGATCCTGGTGATGGACGAGCCGTTCGCCTCGGTCGACGCCCAGACCAGGGCCGACCTGGAGGACCTCGTCCTCCGGATCCGGGAGGCGCACGACATCACCATCGTGTTCGTCACCCACGACATCGACGAGTCGGTGTACCTGAGCGACCGGATCGCGGTGCTGGGCCCCTCCCCCACCTCGGTGCGGGAGCTGGTCGAGGTCGACCTGCCCTCGCCACGCGACCAGGTCGCCACCAAGCGGCTCGCCGAGTTCGGGGAGCTGCGGACGCACGTGTACCGGCGCATCCGCCGGGACGAGGCGGGTAGCCCCCCGGGAGTGGCGTCGACAGCGGCGCCCGCGGCGGGATCCGCCGGGGAGGACGCGGAGCGGGTCGGCTCCGCCTCCTGAGATGAGGGGCGGGCCCGCCGCGTGGCGGACCCGCACCAGACCTGTTGAATATCGCACGACGAGGAACGGAGAACGTCGGATGAAGGCGGCTTTGATCGTGGACCGGGGTGGCCCGGAGTGCCGGGTCGTGCGGGAGCACCCGGCCCCGGAGCCCGGCCCGGGTGAGGCGCTGATCCGCGTCCGCGCCTGCGGCCTGAACCACCTGGACGTCTTCGTCCGCAACGGCACGGCGGGCGGGCAGCTGCCGTTGCCGCACATCTCGGGTGGGGACATCGCCGGCGAGGTCGCCGGTTACGGCCCGGACACCACCGGTCCGGCCGAGGGCACCCGCGTGCTGGTCGACCCGCTGGTGCACGGCAAGGCGTTGGGCGAGGACCTGCCCGGCGGCCTCGCCGAGTACGCGGTGGTCCCGGCGGCGAACCTGCTCCCGCTGCCCGACGGGGTGAGCTTCGAGCAGGCCGCGGCGCTGCCGATCGCCTACGGCACCGCCCAGCGGATGATCGTGACCAGGGCGAAGCTCCAGCCGGGGGAGACGGTCGCCGTGCTGGGCGCCGCCGGTGGCGTTGGCACCGGCGTGGTGCTGATCGCCAAGGCGATCGGCGCTCGGGTGATCGCCTGCGCCAGTTCGCGGGAGAAGCTGGACCGGCTCGCCGAGCTGGGGGCGGACGTGCTGATCAACTCCCGCGAGGAGGACTTCAGCGCCCGCATCTGGCGGGAGACCGGCAAGCGCGGGGTCGACGTGATGGTCGACTACACGGGGGCGGACACCTGGGCCGGTTCGATCCGCGCCACCCGTCCCGGTGGTCGCGTGGTGACCTGCGGCGCGACCAGCGGGTACGAGGTCAGCCAGTTCCAGCCCTACGTGTGGGTCCGCGAACTGGACATCCTGGGCAGCAACGCGTGGAGCAGGGCCGACCTCCAGGGCCTGCTGGACTCCGTGGCCGCCGGGACCCTGGACCCCGTCATCGACTCGGTCCTGCCGTTGGACCGGGTGTCCGAGGCGGAGCGGCTGCTGGAGGAACGGCTCGTCTTCGGCAAGGTCATCGTCACGCCGTGACCCACGGGCGGACAGGTCCTGGTTCACCGGTCCCGGCCACTCGGTCGGTCACCACTCCTGGGGAGGGAGGTGCGGCGCCCCGCCCGGCGGCGGGCGCGCCGACCACGCGATGAAGGGCACACGGGACACCGGTGACCCCCGGGCCGCGCTGAGCGGGCGGCCGGCCGCCGTCGAGCACAACCTCGGTTGGCGCCTGATGTCGGACGCCGTGCTGTCGACGCCGGACGCGGTGGCCGTCGAGCAGGGCGAGACGAGTCTCACCTACCGCGAGTTCGACCGGCGGGTACGGCGAACGCAGGACCTGCTCGCCCGGCTCGGCGTCGTCCGGGCGAGCCGGGTCGCGCTGTTGTTCCACAACGACCACCGCTACCTGGAGACCTTGTTCGCCGCGATCCGGCTCGGCGCGGTGGCGGTGCCGCTGAACACGCGGGCCGGTGCGCCCGCGCTGGCGCACGTCATCGCCGACTCGGAACCGCTGGTGGTCGTGGCCCAGGACACGCTGGTGGACCGGGCCACGGAGCTCGTGGCGGAGAGCGGCGCCGGCGCCACCACCGGCCGGCCCCTGCTCGTCGGGTCGCACGGCACCGACGGCTGGTCGGTCCGGGAGCTGGCCGATCCGCCGGCGCCCGCCGACCTCGGGTTGGGCGTCGGGGACGGCGACGGCCTGGTCGCCGCCGGCTACCTCGGCGCGGACGAGACGGTGACGACCCTGACGATGGCCGAGTTGGACGACGGGGTGAACCCCGTCGCGGTGGGGCCGGACGAGGTGTGCATGCAGCCCTACACCTCGGGGTCGACGGGTCGCCCGAAGGGGTGCCTGCTGACCCACGGCGGGCAGCTGTGGAACGCCAGGGCGAACCGGGACTTCTGGCGGTTGGGCCCCGACCAGAAGGGGCTGATCACCGCCCCCCTGTACCACAAGAACGCGATGATCTGCGTGGTCAAGCCGGCGCTGCTGTCGGGCGCGACGATGGTGGTCAACACCGACCCCGACCCCCGCAGCATCCCCGCCGAGGTGGAACGGCACCGCTGCACCTACACCACCGGTGTTCCCGCCACCTACGAGATGCTGCTGGCCAGCGGCTCCCACCTCGGCCGGGACCTGAGCTCACTCCGGTTCGTGGTCTGCGGGTCGGCACCGTTGAGCGAGGAGTTCAGCCGCCGGATCACCGCGGGGCTCGGGGTGCCCGTCGTCGAGGCCTACGGTCTGACCGAGGGCGGCCCGCAGGTGCTGGCGACGCCGAGGGACGCGATCCGCACCGGCAGCGCGGGGATTCCCGTGCCGGGAGCCGAGGTGCGGTTGGTGGGGGTGCCGGGCAGGGATGGGGCCGGCACCGACGCCGGCACGGACTTCATGGTGCGCACGGGTGAGGTCGGGGAGATCTGGGTCCGCAGCCCGGGCGTGGCCCTCGGTTACCACCGGCTGCCGGAGGTGACCGCCAGCCGCATCACCCCGGACGGGTGGTTGCGGACCGGTGACCTCGCCTGGCGGGACGTGGACGGCTACCACTACGTGGTGGGGCGCCGGGACGAGATGATGCAGGTGGGGGGCGAGAACGTGTACCCCACCGAGGTGGAGCGGCTGGTGCTCGCGCTGCCCGAGGTCACCCAGGTCGCGGTGGTGCCCGTCCCGCATCCGGTGAAGGGCCAGGTCCCGGTGGCGTTCGTGCGCGCGGAGGGCATCACGGAGGAGGAGATCCGCCGGCACACCCTGGAACGCGGCGCGCCCTACGCCCATCCCCGCCGGGTCTGGTTCCTGGACGCGCTGCCGCTGGGGGCCACCGGCAAGGTGGACCGGGCGGCGCTGGTGCGGATGGCCGAGGAACGGTACGCGCCACCCACCGCGTGACCGGCCGACAGCCCCGGGGACGGGGCCGGGGATGTCACCCCGGGTCGCGGGAGTGCCGGTCGCCGGGCGGGGTACCCGGGTGGCTGGACCGAGCACGCGTGCCGGGAGGGCAGTCGCCATGACCTTCGTGACCGTCGCCGAGGAGAACAGCACCACCGTCGACCTCTACTACGAGGACCACGGTCCGGAGGACGGGAAGCCGGTGGTGCTCATCCACGGGTACCCGTTGGACAGCCAGTCCTGGGAGAAACAGGTCCCTCCGCTGCTGGCTGCCGGGCACCGGGTCATCGCCTACGACCGGCGGGGCTTCGGCAGGTCGAGCAAGCCGACCTCGGGGTGCGACTACGACACCTTCGCGGCCGACCTGAACGGCTTGCTGCACGTCCTCGGCCTCCGCGAGGTGACCCTGGTGGGCTTCTCGATGGGCAGCGGTGAGGTGGCCAGGTACCTGGGCAGCTACGGGTCCGAGCGCGTGGCCCGCGCCGCGTTCCTCTCGGGGCTGCCGCCGTTCCTGCTCAGGACGCCGGAGAACCCGGACGGGGTGGACCAGTCCGTCTTCGACGGCATCCGGGAGGGCGCCGTCCGGGACCGCTACGCGCACTTCGCCGAGTTCTACCAGAACTTCTACAACGTCGACGAGAACCGGGGTCATCGGGTCAGCGACGAGGTGTTGCGGGCCAACTGGGTCACGGCGACCCAGGCTTCGCCCTACTCCTCGGTCGAGGCCATCGACACCTGGGTGACGGACTTCCGCTCGGACATCCCCAGCGTCGACGTGCCGGCGCTGATCGTGCACGGGACGGCGGACCGGGTGCTGCCCATCGACGCCACCGCGCGCCCCTTCCACTCGCTGCTGCCCCGGGCGCGCTACGTCGAGGTGGAGGGCGCCCCGCACGGCCTGCTGTGGACGCACGCGGCCGAGGTGAACGCCGCGTTGCTCGACTTCCTGCGGGCGTGACGGCCGCCGCCGGACGTGGGGCATCCGGCCTGCGGGGCGGGCGGGGGGCGGGGTCGCGGCCGGCGGGACCGTTCCCCCGCGCCGGCGGGGACCGCCGCCTCCGAGCGCCGACCGGAATGGGAGGGAACACCCGCCCGACCGCCGGTCCGCCTCCCGCACCGGGGGCACCGCGCGGGCGGTCGTCGGCACGGCCCCCGGAGCACCCCGGGGGCCGGCCGCGGTGCGCGTCTGTCAGAGCCTCCCGGACTTCATCGCGCCCACCAGAGCGGCGAAGCTGTCGCGGTCCACGACGAGAACGCCGCCCGAACGGTTCTTGGTGTCCCGGATACCGACGACCCCGGGGCCGTTGGCGACTTCGACGCAGTCGGACTGCCCGCCGCTCCGCCGGGACTTGCGCCAGTCACTCCAGGCCGGCGCCAGCGGGGTCCGGGGTGGCACGGTGTGGTGCATGCTCCATCCTTTCGATCAGTTCGCCGATCAGTATTCGCGAATCCGAGGGACTGACCGCCGACTGCTGGAGACTAGCGGCCCAGGAGCGGAACTCGTCCACTTCGGCTTGGTCGTCCTGACCGTCGAGAAACACTCCGGAGTTCCCGTGTTCGAGGTGCACGACGGGAGCCGCTTTGGGAAATTCGAGCACCACGAAAGATCCTTCGAGCAGTGCGGTGTATCCAGCGCCCACGGGAACCACCTGAACGGTGATGTTGGGAAACTCGGACATCCGAACGAGATGGCGGAGTTGACCCGCCAGCACTTCGGTTCCCCCTACTGGCCGGTGAAGGATGGCCTCGTCGATGAGGGCGGTGAACTGGAGAGAACCGTCGGTGAGAACGCGCTGCCGGCTGAGCCTGAGATGGACGCGGAACTCCCTTTCACTCGGTGGATGACCGTAGGCGGCCATGATCGAGCGAATGTAGTCCTCTGTTTGGAGTAACCCTGGCATCAGAAGGGCGGAGACCGAGGTGGCCGACACCGCGGTGCGCTCGAATTCGATCATCGCCGTCACCTGAGCCGGAAGTCCGGGAACGCCGACCGCGAGCCATCGGGGTTGTTGGGCGTCGCGGGCCATCTGAATCAGCCGATCGCGATTCGACCCCGTCACCCCGAGCACGGTCAGGATGGAGGCGACCTCTTCCGGAGAGGCCAGCCTCTTGCCCGTTTCCGTCTGGCTGATGGTGGGCTGCGACAAGCCGACGGCCTCGCCCACCGCCTTCGCGGTCAACCGTGCCGCGGCACGGAGCTGGCGCAGTTCGGCGCCCAGCGCCCGCGCCTGTGCTCGATAGGGGGTGCTTGCCATGTCGATCACCCTAAAGAGGGGCGCCACCGGCACCAATACGCCCGTTCAGGGAGTTGCTCGTATTGTCAATACGCGAAAGTATTGGCAATACGCTCGTCTCTCGACCTTCGGAGGGGACCGCGGTCGGCCCGTGTCCCGGGCGCGCGGGCAGGGAGCCGACTCCGCGTCCGCCCATGGTGCGTCGAGCCCTGACCGCCCGGGGCCCCGGGGTCGGAGGGACGGGCGACGGGCACGAGCACCGGGGCTCCGGGCGCGTCCCGCGAAGCCGAGACCTCCCAGTGGACGGAGCAGCCAGGAATGACGACCCTCGACCTCTCGCCCGCCCCCGCCCACATCAGGCACCAGTGGTACCACCGCGTCCTCGGCTGGGACCTGGACCGGCAACAGTGCTCGACCGCCCAGGTGGAGCTGGACGAGTACCGGACGGTGGTGATCGTCCGCCTCGCCTCCACCACCCTGGGCACCATCGGCGTCTCCCGCGACACCGCGCGGGCGATCGCGGCGGCGATCAGGTCCCGGGACACCGAGCACTTCGCGGTCCTCCGCCAGCACGGGGACTCGTGCCTGCTCGCGCTCTCCCCAGCCCGGCATGACGACGGGGTGATCGTGCACCTGGTCGGGCAGCGGGCTCCCGACTGGCGGATCGGTTTCGACTCGGCCGCCGCGTCATCCCTCGCCGAACTGCTGACGGCGGGGGCGGAGATCATCCGGGAACGCCTGCCCTGAGGTCACCGGGGCGGATGACGCGGCCCCGCGTCAGTCCGCGCCAGCGGGCACGGCCCGCGCTCGACGCGGCCCGGGTCGGCGGAGGCCGACCGGGCCCACGCACCGGCGGGTGCCGCCGGGGAGAACCGGGCGGCACCACCCGTTCCCGCCGTGCCCCTGACCCGCGTGCTCGCGTTCGGGGTGGCCTCCCACGCCCCCCGCATCGCCGGGGCCGGAACGGAGGCGCTCCCCCGGACCGTCCCTCGCCCCAGGGGCGCGCCGACGAACCCACTCCGGAGGACGTGCTCACGGGCGGGGGCGACGCGGTAGCCCCGTCAGTCGGTGGCGGTCGCGCGTTCCCCCGCCGGGTCGCCGACGGCCGCCCGCCCCTCGACGCCGATCGCCGGACCCAGGTAGCGGACCAACATCGCCTTGATCTCGGTGAGGAGTTCCCGGCGCCTCGCCTCGTCCGCGCCGAGGAGCATCGGCATCATGGTGCGCACCGTGCCCACCGTCATCGTCGCCAGCAGCTCGCGCCGCTCCCTGGTGAGCTCGGGGCACCGGTCGCCGAAGAAGCCCGCGATCCGCTCCACCGTGCCCTGCTGGAGCCCCGCGGCGACGGCGGCGAGCTGGTCGGGGAGCGCGGAACCGTAGAACAGGGGCCAGAAGGCGGGCTGGGAGACCTTGAAGGCGAGGACCGCGTCGAGCAGGCCGTCCACCAGTTCGGGCAGCGGACGCCCGGCCGACTCCGGCGTCGTCCTGGCGGCCCAGAACTCCCGGAGGCGTTCGCCGTAGCGCACGGCCAGCTCCTCGACCACCTGGTCCTTGTTCCGGAAGAACTGGTACAGGGTGCCGGGTGAGACGCCGGCCCTGGCGGCGATCGCGTTGGTCGTCGCCTCCGCGTAGCCGACCTCGGAGATGACCTCCTCGGCCGCGTCGAGGATGGCGGCCATCCGCGCCAGCCCCCTGGCCTGCCGGCGCACCCCGCCGGCCTCGGCCCGGCCCGCCGTCCCGGCGCCGCGCTCGGCCCCCGCGTCACCGGCCGGCCGGGCGGCTCGATCCCGTGGCATGTCCCTCCTCGCGCACGACGACTTGCAAACACGAGTGATCGCTTGTAATTTGCGTCCACCCCCACAAATACGAGTCTTGATTCGCATTCGTGGTCTGCTTCCAGCCTAACCGGAGGACCGAAGCCCGTGCCCCACCACGACGGCGGCGGCCGTTCAGCCGAGCCCGCCACCCCACTCCGCACCGAGGCGGCTCCCGACGCGCACCGAGGACCACGCCCGTCCTCCACCACCGGGTTCCAGCGGGGAGGTCGCCGGTGAGCACCGCGCTCGACACCCCCGCTCCCCGCCGTCACCCGACGAATCCCGCACCTGGCCCGCTCCACCGGTTGGGACGGTGGCTCGCCCACCACCGGCACCGGGTGCTGTGGGCGAGCCTCGCGTTGACCGTGCTCAGCGGCGTGCTCGGCGCCACCGCCGTCGGGTCCTTCGCCCTGTCGAGGTTCGAGGCCCCCGGCTCGGAGTCCGACCAGGCCGGCCGGGTGCTGGCCGAGCGCTTCGACACCGGCAGCCCCGACCTCATCCTGTTGGTCACCCCCGAGTCCGGGGACGTCTCCACCGCCGAGATGCGGGAGTACGGCCTGGACCTGACCGGCGAACTCGCCGACCACGACGGCGTCGCCGAGGCCTACTCCTACTGGACCCGAGGCGGGGCGAACACCCTGGCCAGCCGCGACGGGCGGCACGCGCTCGTGGTCGCCCGGATCCCCGGGGACGCCGACCACGTGCGTTCCACCGTGCTCCCCGGGCTCACCGAACGCTTCGACCGTGACGACGACCTGGCCTCCGTCCGCATCGGCGGCGGGGAACAGGTGTTCCGCGACGCGGGCGCCGAGGCCAGGTCGGACTTCGTCCGCGCCGAACTCATCATCTTCCCGCTCGTCTTCGTGCTGCTCGTACTGGTGCTGCGCAGCGCGCTGGTGGCGCTGCTGCCCCTGGCCGTCGGGGTGCTGGCCATGCTGGTGGCCCTGTCGCTCCTACGGATTCCGCTGCTGTTCAGCGAGGTCTCCACCTTCGCCCTGAACCTGACCCTCGCGATGGGGCTCGGCCTGGGCGTCGACTACGGGCTGATCGTGATCCACCGCTTCCGCGAGGAGCTGAGCGCCGGGGCCTCCGTCTCCGAGGCGACGGCGCGGACGCTGGACACGGCGGGCCGGACGGTCGTGTTCAGCGGGGTGACCGTCGCGGCCTCGCTGGTGGTCCTGCTGGTCCTGCCCTTCGACTTCCTCCGGTCCTTCGCCTACGCGGGCGTCGCGATCGTCGCCGGCGGGCTGGTCGGCGCCCTCGTCGTGCTGCCGGCGGTGCTCGCCTCCCTCGGGCACCGGGTCGCCGGACGGGCGAGGACGGCACCGGCCCCGGTCGGCCCCGAGGCCGCCCTGCCCGGAACCGCCGGCCGCTGGTACCGGGCGGCGACCGCGGTCATGCGGCGACCGGTGCTCTTCGGCGGCGTGGCCGTCGTCGCGCTCCTCGCCCTGGGCGCCCCCGCGCTCGGCCTCCGGTTCGGCCTCCCCGACGATCGGATCCTGCCCCCGGAGACCGGGAGCCGGCAGGTCCAGGAGGTGGTGCGCTCGGAGTTCGCCGCCGAGGAGGTCGACGCGCTCCAGGTCGTGCTGCCCGACGCCGGCCCGCTGGCCGCCGGGGGACCGGAACTCGCCGACTACGCGGCGCGCCTGTCCGAGGTGCCCGGGGTGGCCAGGGTCGATTCCCTCGCCGGCTCCCACGAGGACGGCCAGTTGGTGGCCACCGACCAGGCCGAGCCGGAACGCTTCGCCGGCGAGGACGCCACCTGGCTGTCGGCGGTACCCGACCTGGAGGGGCTGGAGGAGGACGCGACCGGGCTGGTCGAGCGGGTTCGCGACGTGCCCGCCCCCTCGGAGGTGCTGGTCGGCGGCTACCCGGCCGAACTCGCCGACTACCGGTCCACCGTGGTCGAGCGGCTTCCGCTCGTGCTCGCGCTGATCCTGCTGGTCACCTTCGCGATCCTGTTCCTGATGACCGGCAGCCTGCTGCTCCCGGTGAAGGCGACGGTGCTGAACCTGCTGAGCCTGTCGGTGATGTTCGGTGCCCTGGTGTGGGTGTTCCAGGAGGGCAACCTGGCCGGGGCGCTCGGGTTCACCGCCACCGGTTCGCTGGAACCGAGCATCCCGATCCTGATGTTCTGCGTGGCCTACGGGCTGTCGATGGACTACGAGGTGTTCATGCTGTCCCGGATCAAGGAGGAGTACGACCGCACCGGGGACAACGACGCGGCCGTCGCGGTGGGCATGCAGCGCAGCGCCCCGCTGATCACCGCCGCCGGGTTGATCCTCGCCGCGTCCTTCGCCGCCTACGCCTCGGCCGGCGTGATGTACATCCAGATGCTGGGGGTGGGGGTCGCCGTCGCGATCCTGGTGGACACCACCCTGATCCGGGCGGTGCTGGTCCCGGCGTTCATGCGACTGGCGGGCCGGGCCAACTGGTGGGCGCCCGCGCCGCTGCGGCGGCTGCACGACCGGATCGGGCTGCGCGAGTCGGTCTGACCCGGCAGCAGGTGCCGGGGGTCGGTCGTCACGGCCGACCGGCCCCCGAGCCGCTCAGCTGGCTTCCGCGCCCGCCTCCGGGCTCACCAACGATCGCCGCAGCCGACCGCTGGCCGAGTCCATGTGCGCCCGCATCGCCGCTCCGGCCGCCTCCGGGTCGCGGGACCGGATGGCCTCGAAGACGGCGGTGTGCTCGGCGAGGGTGGTGGCGGTGGTGCCGTCGGCCCGCACCGCGCGGGCCACCCACACCTGGAGCAGGGACCGCACGCTGTGCAGGATGTCGCTGAGGACGGAGTTCCTGGCGATCTCGGCGGTCTCGAGGTGGAAGGCCACGTCGGCCTCGACGAAGGTGGGCACGTCGTCGACGGCCTCCTCCATCCGCCGCAGGTGCTTCTCCAGGCGGTCGATGTCCTCGTCCAACGCCCTGGTGGCGGCCAGCTGGGCGGTGATGACCTCCAGGAACTGGCGCACCTCCACCAGGTCGTGGGTCCGGGGCTGACCGAGCATCAACCCCCAGTTGATGGTCTGGGGCAACAGGTCGGAGGTCGTCTGCCGCACGTAGGAACCGGACCCCGGCTTGATCTCGATGATCCCGAGGATGTCCAGCGCGGAGAGGGCACCGCGCACGGTGGACCGCCCGACGTCGAGGGCCTCGGCCAACACCCGCTCGGAGGGCAACCGGGTTCCGGGCGCGAGGCGGCCTTCGGCGAGCTGGTCCAGCAGCCGCTTCGCGACCTCGCTGACGGTGGACTCGCGGGCCACCGGCCGCAGCAGCTCCTCGAACCGTGGCTGCGTCGTCTCGGGCGTCATGGCCGGCCCCGTCCTGACCGGGCGGGTCGGCGGGGGAGCAGCGTGGTGGTGACGGCGTCGATCACACCACTCACGTCCTTCCTGAATCGGTCGCGGAGCGGATCGCTCCGAGGTCGGTGGCGAGTGCCTTCTGGTAGATCCACAGGTCACCGCCGTAGGCGAGCAGCCGGAAACCGCGCTCGACGAGGTCGGTGGCCTGGGGAACGCTGGTGGGCATGAAACCGGCGAGCTTGCCGTGGTCGGCGGCGGCCGAGGCGACCCGGTCGAGGGCCGCCAGGTAGTCGGGGTGGTCGAACCGCCCGGGGATCCCCATCGAGTTCGTCAGGTCGAAGTGACCCACCCACAGCACGTCCAGGCCGTCGACGGCGGCGATCCGCTCGACCTCCTCCAACCCGGCCACGGTCTCGATCTGCGCGATCACGACGGTGTCGTCGTTCGCCCTGGCGATCGTGTCGAGGAAGTCGCCGGCGACGTAGTCGTCGTGCGCGATGCCGAAGGCCGCGCCCCGCACACCGCGCGGCGGGTAGGCCGACCAGGCCACCAGGCGGCGCGCCGCCTCCTCGGACTCCACCATCGGCGCCATCACCCCCCGCGCGCCGAGGTCGAGCGCGCGGCTCACCGCGCTGCGGTCCTCGGCGGAGGGCACCCGGACCCAGGCGGGGATCCCGGCCGGGCGGGTCGTGGCCAGCAGGCGGCCGATGGTCTCCCAGCCCCAGCCGGTGTGCTCGGCGTCGAAGACGACGAACTCCGCGCCCGCGCCAGCGGCGAGGCGACCGATGCCGTTGGAGTCGAACTCGAAGACGAAGGTGCCCAGGGCCACCTGCCCGGCCCGCGCCCTGTCGATCACGTCGAGGGTCATGAGCGGGCCACCTTAGCTCCGTCGTTGGGCTGGTCAGCGGGTCGTGCCGTGCGGCGCGGCCCAGCAAACCACCGCTCGCCCGGAAGGGCAACCAACCAGTTGACCGGTCGCCGCCGGGAGCCGGCGAAAGTGACGTGACTCACCGTCACGGCCTACTAAACCGATCCGGTGAAAATTCAAGGTGGTCAACCGGTGACCAATTTCCGAAGAAGGGCTAACGTGTGCTCAGCCGTTCCGCGCTGCTGCGTCTAGCCCGGATGGGGGATCAGCAGCGGGCAGAGTTCACCGCCGAACGTGGGAGTTCGGTGAATCCGAGGAGTCAGCGTGGACACCGCCTCAACCGCGTCCGTCGAGCGCTCGGCGATCCGCAAGGTCGCCGTCCGACTCGTGCCGTTCGTCGCCCTGATGTTCTTCATCAACTACCTGGACCGGACGGCGATCTCCTTCGCCGGGCCCAACGGGATGAACGACGACCTGGCCCTGACAGCGGCCCAGTTCGGCTTCGCCTCCGGCGTCTTCTTCATCGGCTACATCGTGTTGGAGGTCCCGAGCAACATCGCCCTGCACAAGGTGGGCGCGCGGCGCTGGCTCGCCCGCATCATGGTCAGCTGGGGCGTCGTCGCGCTGCTGTTCACCTGGGTGCAGAACGCCGAGCAGCTGTACGTGCTGCGGTTCCTGCTCGGTGTCGCCGAGGCGGGCTTCTTCCCCGGCGCGATCCTCTTCCTGAGCCTCTGGGTGCCGACCAAGCACCGCGGCAAGATCCTCGCCCTGTTCTACCTGGCCCAGCCGCTGACCACGGTCATCGGCGCGCCGCTGGCCGGAGCGCTCATCGAGCAGCACGGCGTGTTCTTCGGCCTGGAGGGCTGGCGCTTCATGTTCCTCTGCGTCGCGCTGCCCGCCGTCATCGTCGGCGTGATCACCTGGTTCTACCTGCCCGACCGGCCGGCCGACGCGAAGTGGCTGACCAAGGAGGAGCAGACGTGGCTGACCACCGCCCTCGACAAGGAAGCGAAGGCCAAGTCCGCCGGTGGTGACGGCCAGGGCCACAGCATGAAGGCGGCGTTCACCAACGGCCGGGTGTGGGTGCTGGCCGTCATCTACTTCGGCTTCATCTACGGCCTCTACGCCCTGGCGTTCTTCCTGCCCACCATCATCAGCGGGTTCGAGGAGCAGTTCGGCACGACCTTCGACGTCTTCCAGCGGGGCCTGATCACCGCGATCCCCTACCTGCCGGCGGCCGTCGTCCTCTACCTGTGGTCGCGGGACGCCACCAGGAGGGGCGTCCAGACCTGGCACATCGCGGTCCCCGCCGTCGTCGGTGGTCTGAGCATCCCGCTGGCGTTGTTCATGAACTCCCCGGCCGCCACCGTCGCGGTGATCACCGTCACCGCCTGCGCGATCTTCGCGGCGCTGCCGAACTTCTGGACCGTGCCCTCCCGGTTCCTCACCGGGGCGGCCGCGGCCGCCGGCATCGCGCTGATCAACACCCTGGGCAACATCGCGGGCTTCGCCGCCAGCTACGTGACCGGTTTCCTCAACGACCTCACCGGCTCGTACGTCGTCCCCATGTTCGTGGTCGGCGGGCTGATGGTGCTCTCCGGCGTGCTGATGGTGGCCCTGAGCAGGCGGGGCGCCGTGGACCCCGTGGTCGACGGAACCGTGGACGACGACGCCCCCACCTCGACCCGCGCCGGCGGGCACTGACCGACCCGAGCCGGGCGGGGCCGGCCACCGCCCGCCCGCCTCTCGTTCCCCGCGGTCCGGAGGCCGCCAGCAGATGACTCGACTGTTCAACGACCCGTCCGACTTCGCCGAGGAGTCCCTGGAGGGCTTCGTGGCCGCCCACCGCCGTTGGGTGCGCCGCGTCCCCGGCGGCGTCATCCGCGCCACCCCCCGGGTCCCGGGGAACGTGGCCGTCGTCGTCGGTGGCGGCTCCGGCCACTACCCGGCCTTCGCCGGGCTGGTGGGACAGGGCATGGCGCACGGCGCCGCCGTGGGCAACGTCTTCGCCTCCCCGTCCGCCCAGCAGGTGCACGCCGTGGCCAGGGCCGCCGACAGCGGCGGCGGGGTGCTGCTGTCCTTCGGCAACTACGCCGGGGACGTCCTGCACTTCGGCCAGGCCAGGCAGCGGCTGCTCGACGAGGGCATTCCCTGCGAGGCGGTACCGGTCACCGATGACGTCTCCAGCGCCCCGGCACGGGACCGGGACCGCCGACGTGGCGTCGCCGGCGACCTCGCCGTGTTCAAGGTCGCCTCGGCCGCGGCCGACGCCGGCCTCCCCCTCGCGGAGGTGGCCCGGCTGGCGCGGCTGGCCAACGACCGCACGCGGTCCTTCGGGGTGGCCTTCGACGGCTGCACCCTGCCCGGCTCCACCGAACCGCTGTTCACGGTTCCCGCCGGCCGGATGGCCGTCGGACTGGGCATCCACGGGGAACCAGGTATCGGCGAGCAGCCGATGCCGACCGCCGACGAACTCGCCGAACTGTTCGTCTCCACCCTGCTCGCCGAACTCCCCCCAGGCGTCGACACCCCCAGGGGACAGCGCGTCGGCGTCATCCTCTCCGGCCTGGGTTCGGTGAAGTACGAGGAGCTGTTCGTCGTCTACCGGCGGGTCGCCCAGCTGCTCGACCGGGCCGGCCTGGAGGTCGTCGACCCGGAGGTCGGCGAACTCGTCACCAGCTTCGACATGGCCGGAGCCTCCCTCACCCTGTTCTGGTTGACCGACGAGCTGGAACCGCTGTGGACGGCCCCGGCCGACAGCCCCGCCCACCGCAAGGGCTCGGTGCCCAGGGTCGAGGGCGCGGACGACGACGAGATCCCCGACCTGGCCCAGGACGTCGTCCCGCCCGCCAGCGAGGAGTCCCGGGCCTCGGCCCGCACCGCGCTGGCCGCCCTGGCCGCCGTGCGGGACACCGTCGAGGAACACGCCGAGGAGTTGGGGCGCATCGACGCGGTGGCCGGTGACGGGGACCACGGCATCGGGATGCGCCGGGGAGCGGCCGGTGGCCTGCGGGCGGCGGAGGAGGCCGCCGCGAGGGACGCGGGGGCCGGGACGCTGCTGGCCAGGGCGGCCGACGCCTGGGCCGACGAGGCCGGCGGCACCTCCGGCGCATTGTGGGGCGTGGCCCTGCGGTCGCTGGCCGCCGTGGTCGGCGACGAGCAGCGGCCCTCCGCGCAGGCGGTCGCCGCCGGGGTCCGCGCCGCGTCGGAGGACGTCATGCGCCTGGGCGGGGCGGTCGTCGGTGACAAGACGATGGTTGACGTCCTGGTGCCCTTCGCCGAGGCCCTGTCCAGCCGGGTCGAGGCCGGGGACGCCCTCGGTGCCGCGTGGGAGGCCGCCGCCGAGGCGGCCGGACGGGCGGCCGAGGGCACGGCCGACCTGGTCCCCCGGATGGGCCGGGCCCGGCCGCTGGCCGAACGCAGCGTGGGCACGCCCGACGCGGGCGCGGTGTCACTGGCCCTGATCGTGCGGGCCGTCCGCGACGTGCTCCCCGACTAGAGCCACCAGACGAGCCCGAGGAGCAGGAAGGAGACGCTGATGAGCGACAGGCTGCGGATCGTCGTCGGTTCCGACGACGCCGGCTACGAGTACAAGGAAGCGCTGCGGAAGGACCTGGAGGCCAACGACCTCGTCGCCTCCGTGCGGGACGTCGGCGTGGACGCCGACAGCCACACCCCCTACCCGAGCGTGGCGATCGCCGCCGCCGAACTGGTGGCCGCCGGGGAGGCCGACCGGGCCCTGCTGGTCTGCGGCACCGGGCTGGGCGTCGCGATCGCCGCGAACAAGGTGAAGGGCGTGCGGGCAGTGACCGCGCACGACAGCTTCTCCGTGGAACGGTCCGTGCTCAGCAACGACGCGCAGATCCTCACCTTCGGCCAACGGGTCGTCGGCCTGGAACTGGCGCGGCGACTGGCCAGGGAGTGGCTGACCTACCGCTTCGACCAGTCGTCCGCCTCGGCGGCGAAGGTCGCGGTGATCGGCGACTACGAGAACACCGGGACGGCCTGAGTGGACGCCAGCGCGGTCACGGTCGGGGTGAGCCTGAAGATGTACTTCGGGCAGGCCAGGACCCTGGACTGGAGCCGTCGGGTCGCCGACCTCGCCCGCACCCACCAGGCCGTGACCAGCGGTCTCGTCGAGATGTTCGCGCTGCCCGCCACCCCGCTGATCCCGCCCGTGCTGGCGGCCTTCGCCGGCACCGGGGTCGGCGTGGGCGCGCAGGACCTGTCCTGGGCCGACTCCGGCGCCTACACCGGCGAGACCAGCGGGACCTTGTTGCGGGAACTGGGCTGCCGCTACGCCGAGGTCGGACACGCCGAACGGCGGCGCCTGTTCGGCGAGGACGACCAGGTCGTCGCCGCCAAGACCGCCGCCGCCCTGCGCAACGGCCTGACCCCCGTGCTGTGCGTCGGGGAACCCGACAGGGTCTCCCCCGCCGAGGCCGCCCGCCGCTGCGTCACCGAACTGGGCGGGCTGCTCGCCGCCGCCGACCAGGACGGCGCACCGGGCCGGGTGGTGGTGGCCTACGAACCGCACTGGGCGATCGGAGCCCCCGAACCCGCCTCCACCGACCACATCGCGACGGTGTGCGCCGCCCTGCGCGAACGGCTCGCCGAGGACGCCTGCCGGGCCGGCAGCCGGGTGATCTACGGCGGCAGCGCCGGCCCCGGTCTGCTCACCGACCTCGGCACCGAGGTCGGCGGGCTGTTCCTCGGTCGCTTCGCCCACGACCCCGACGCCGTCGCCGCGATCCTCGACGAGGCCCTGGCCCTGCACGGCGCGGGGGCACGGGCCCGATGAGCACCAGCACGGCCCCGCCCGTGGAAAGGAGCACGCGATGGCGGTGGGACTGAGCACCTACGCCTACTTCTGGCGGCTGTCCGAGGCCGCGCCCACGCCGGTCACCCTCGCCGAGGCGGTGGCGGAGACCAGGGAACTGGGCGGCGACGTCTTCCAGATCTGCGACCACCCCCCGGTCGAGGGGCTGTCCCCCGGGCAGCTCACCGAGCTCCGCCGGGTCGCCGACGACCTCGGCGTCCGACTCGAACTGGGCACCCGGGGAGTCCGGCCGGAACACCTGCTGCGGTACCTGGACATCGCCGAGGCCCTCGGAGCGACCTTCGTGCGGTCCATGCTGAACACCGCCGACCACCGGCCGACCGTCGAGGAGGCGGTGGCCGCGCTGGGCTCGGCGCTCCCGGCCTTCGAGGAACGCGGCGTCACCCTCGGCCTGGAGACCTACGAACAGGTCTCGACGACCGACCTGCTGCGGGTGGTGGACGCGGTGGACAACCCCCGGCTGGGGGTGTGCCTGGACCCGGCCAACAGCGTCGCCCGCCTCGAACAGCCCACCGACGTCGTCGACCGCACCGCCGACCGGGTGGTGAACATCCACGTCAAGGACTTCACCTTCACCCGGTCACCGGGCTGGGTCGGTTTCTCCCTCACCGGCTGCCCGCTCGGCACCGGTCTCCTCGACTACCACCACATGATCGGCCGGGTCCGACCCGCCGAGAAGAACATCAACCAGATCGTCGAGCACTGGCTGCCGTGGCAGGGCACCTTCGAGGAGACGGCCCGGCTGGAGGACCAGTGGACGCGGCACAACATCGAATTCCTGAGGAGCGAGTGATGGCTACCGAGCAGCTGACCGTCGCGGTCATCGGCGCCGCCGGCAAGATGGGCCTGCGGGTCTCGGCGAACCTGGAGCGGAGCGACTTCCGCGTCCTCTACAGCGAGAACTCCCCGGCCGGGCGGGAACTGCTGGCCGGCAAGGGCCGCGAGGTCATCGACGGCGTCGACGCCGCGAAGGAGAGCGACGTCGTCATCCTGGCCGTGCCCGACATCGTCCTGGGCACGGTGTCCGAAGCGCTGGTGCCGGTGATGCGCCCCGGCGCGATCCTGCTGACCCTCGACCCGGCCGCCGCCTACGCCAAACTGCTGGCCCAGCGGGACGACCTGCACTACGCCGTGGCCCACCCCTGCCACCCCTCGGTGTTCCTGGAGCGCACCACCAAGGAGGAGTGGGCGGACACCTTCGGCGGCATCGCCGCCCCGCAGGAGGTCGTCGCGGCCATCGAGTCCGACGACACCGAACGTCGGGACGTCGCCGAGACGGTCATCCGCACCATGTACGCCCCGGTCGTGGACGTGCACTGGGTGACGGTGAAGCAGCTGGCCGTCCTCGAACCCACCCTGGTCGAGACCATCGCCTGCATGATCGGCTCCCTGCTCAAGGAGGCGTTGGAGGAGACGGTCACCACCGTCGGCGTCCCGGAGCCCGCCGCCAAGGCGATGCTCTACGGCCACACCCAGGTGGCGTTGGCGAACACCCTCAAGGGATCGAACCCGTTCTCCGAGGCCTGCCTGATCGCGATGGACTACGGCCGGGAGACCATCATCAAGGACGACTGGAAGAAGGTCTTCCAGGACGACGAGCTGGACAAGGTCATCGCCAGGATGCTGCGGATCAAGCAGATCAACCGCTGAGCCCGGCCCCCGCGCTCACCACGGGTCGACCGCTGCCCCCGGGTAGTCGATCGACGCGGCCAGCCGCCGTCCTCGTGGAGCCCCCGCGTCACCGCGGGGGCTCCACCGCGTCGTCAGGTCACCCGTTGTCCGGCAGGAGCACCGGCTGGTCCACCACCCACAGCCACGTCCCGTCCTCCTGGCGACGCGCGACCTCCACCGCCATCTCACCGGTGGTCAGCGTCGAGACCGTGAGCGCCAGATCCCCGCTCACCAGCGCGGGGTGTTGCCGGCCCGGCTCGAGCTCCGGGGCGGCCGCGACGAACCGCTCGTACACCTCGCGGATCTCCGCGTGCCCCTTCGAGACGTTGCCCGGCGGGAACGCCAGCACGGCATCCGGCTCGTACAACGCCACCAACCCGTCGACGTCCCCCACGTTGCCGCGCTCGATGAAGTACCTGCCCAGGTCGTTCGGTTCGGTGGCCACTGCCCTGCTTGTCATGGGAACAGCCTCGCAGCGAAACACGACACCTCCTGTCGTGCTTTCCAGTAGGTTTCCCGGGTGCGCGCCGACCGGTTGGTATCGCTGGTGCTGTTGCTGCGGCAACACGGCCGGCTGTCCGCGTCCGCGCTGGCCCGGGAACTCGAGGTGTCCACCCGCACCGTGCTGCGCGACGTCGAGGCGCTGTCCACCGCCGGGGTCCCGATCTACGCCGAACGCGGCCGGCACGGCGGTTTCGCCCTGCTGCCCGGTTTCCGGACCGAACTCACCGGGCTGAACCACGACGAGGCGCTCGCCCTGCTGGTCGTCGGATCGCGGCGCGGCGCGCAGGCCTTCGGCCTCGGGCCGGCGCTCGCCTCGGCGATGCGCAAGGTGGTCGACGCGCTCCCCGAGGGTTCCCGGGCCAGCGCGGCCGGAGCGGTCCAACGGCTGCTCGTCGACCCGGAGACCGATCTCCTCGAACGCCGGCTCGCCGCCGAGGAGGTGGTGCCCACCCCGGTGGTGGCCGAGGTCCGGCGGGCGGTGTTCGCCGGGAGCAGGCTGCGCATCCACTACGCGGCGGCGGAGCAGCCCCCGGCGTGGCGCACGGTGGACCCGATCGGCCTGGTCACCGCCCGGGACCAGGTGTACCTGCTGGCCACCAGGTCCGGCGCGGACCGCACCTACCGGCTGTCCCGGGTCCTGGCCGCCGAGGCGCTCCCCGAACCGGCGCGGCGACCGGACCGGGTCGACCTGGCCGGGGTCTGGCGGGAACGCGGCAGGCGGTTCCGCGCCGGCGGGCAGCAGATCACCGTGCTGGTACGGGTGGACCCGGCGCGGCGCGCCGAGTTGGTGGGCACCGCGGTGGCCGTCCACTCCGAGGACACCGGCCCGGACGGCTGGTCTCGACTGGAGGTGTCCTTCCAGGACGCCAGGCACGCCGAGTGGGCGTTGTGGCGGCTCGCCGCCGACGCGGAAGCCCTGGAGCCCCAGTGGTTGCGGACCTCCCTGCGCGACCGGGCCGCCACCCTCGCCGCCCGCTACGCCACGCCGTCCTGAGCCCCGCCGGCCGTGTCACCCGGACGTGGCCAACCCCCGCCGGTCAGCTCGAACGCCCCCACGACACCCGCCGACCACGACCCGGCGCCAGCGCATGGCGGAGCACGGCCCTTCCATCGGGCGACGCCGGCCCACCCGCCCTACCGTGGGCTCGGCGGCGCACAGCGGCGGAGGTGGGGTGGCGGATGGAAGCCGAGATCAGGCTGCGAGTCGACGGCACCACGCACACGCTGCGGGTGGACACCCGCACGTCCCTGCTGGACGCGCTCCGCGACCGGCTCGGGAACACCTCCCCCAAGAAGGGCTGCGACCACGGGCAGTGCGGTTCGTGCACCGTCCTGCTGGACGGCCGGCGGATCACCAGCTGTCTCGCCCTGGCGGTCTCGCACGACGGCGCCGAGGTCACCACCGCCGACGGCCTCGCCCCCGGCGACACGCTCCACCCCGTGCAGCGGGCCTTCCTCGACCAGGATGCCTTCCAGTGCGGCTACTGCACCCCCGGCCAGGTCTGCTCCGTCGTCGGCATGCTCGCCGAGGCCACGGACGGCCGTCCCAGCCACGTCACCGGCGAACTCACCGGCCCCGTCCAACTGACCGACGAGGAGATCCGGGAACGGCTCAGCGGGAACCTCTGCCGCTGCGGCGCCTACGTCAACATCGTCGCCGCCGTGCGCCAGACCCTGGCGGAGGAGGCTCCGTGATCCCCTTCGACTACCACCGGGCCACCGACGTCGAGGACGCCGTGCGCACCGCCACGTCCCGACCGGACGCCACCTACCTGGCCGGCGGCACCAACCTCGTCGACCACCTCCGGCTGGGCATCACCTCCCCCAGCCTGCTCGTCGACGTGTCCCGGCTCCCGTTCGACGACATCGACCCGCTGCCCGACGGCGGCGTCCGGGTGGGAGCCGGGGTCCGCAACAGCGACCTCGCCGCGCACCCCACCATCCGCCGCGACTACCCGATGCTGGCCGCCGCCCTCCTCGCCGGCGCGTCCTGGCAGCTGCGCAACCTCGCCACCACCGGAGGCAACCTGCTCCAGCGCACCCGCTGCGCCTACTTCCAGAACCCGGCGACCCCGTGCAACAAACGGGAACCGGGCTCCGGCTGTTCGGCGCTGGCCGGCTGGCAACGCCACCACGCCATCCTCGGCGCCTCCGAACACTGCGTCGCCGTCCACCCCTCGGACATGGCGGTGCCACTGGCCGCGCTGGACGCCACCGTCCGGCTCACCGGTGCCCACGGGGATCGGGGAGTCCCCCTCACCGCCTTCCACCGGCTCCCCGGCGACGAACCGCGGCGGGACACCGTCCTCGAACACGGCGAACTCATCACCGCCGTCGACCTGCCCCGGTTGCCGCCCACCACCCGGTCGGCCTACCGCAAGGTCCGCGACCGGGCCTCCTACGCGTTCGCGCTGGTCTCCGTCGCCGCCGCGCTGACGGTCACCGACGGCGTCGTCCGGGACGTGCGCATCGCCCTCGGCGGCGTGGCCCACAAACCGTGGCGGGCCACCCGCGCCGAGGAAACCCTCCGGGGCGCCGACGCACGGCCGGCGTCGTTCCGGGCCGCCGCCGAGGCCGAACTCGCCGAGGCCGAACCACTCCCGGGATCCGCGTTCAAGACGACGATGGCCCGCGAGGCGCTGGTCTCCGTGCTGACCGGCCTCGCCGAGGAGGGAGCGCGATGACCGGCACGCCCCCGCCGGCCCCCGCCGAGTCGGGGCGCCCCCGGGAACGGCTCGACGGCGCGGCGAAGGTGGCCGGCCGGGCCCCCTACGCCTACGAACAGCCTGTCGAGGACCCGCTGTTCCTGTTCCCGGTGCGGTCGACGATCGCCCGGGGCCGGGTGCGGTGGGTCGACACCGAGGAGGCGGAGGCCGTGCCCGGGGTGGTGGCGGTCCTCACCCACCTCAACGCGCCCCGGTTGGCTTCCCGGGACGACCTGGAACTGTGGGTGTTGCAGGACGACGAGGTGCGCCACCACGGCCAGTTCGTCGGGGCCGTCATCGCCGGGACACCCGAGGTGGCCAGGCACGCGGCAAGCCTCGTGAAGGTCGAGTACCAGCGGGAATGGCACGACGTGGTGCTCCGCGCCGACCACCCGGAACGCTACCGACCCGACCACGTCAACCCGAGCTTCGACACCGACACCTCGCACGGCGACGTCGACGGGGCGCTCGCCGACGCGGCCGCCACCGTCGACCAGACCTACCGGACACCCGTCCAGCACCACGTGCCGATGGAGCCGCACACCACCGTCGTCCGCTGGCCCGGCGCCGCCGACCTCGGCGCGGTCGCCATGTACGACTCCAACCAGGGGGTGTCCCCCATCCGGAAGGTCCTCGCCCCACTGCTCGACCTGGACCCCGAGCAGTTGTGGATCCACTCGCCGCACGTGGGTGGCGCGTTCGGCTCCAAGGCCTCCCCGAAGGCCCACCACGTGCTCACCGCGCTCGCCGCCCGCCTCGTCCCCGGACGCCCGGTGAAGTGCGCGCTCACCCGGCAGCAGATGTTCGGCAACGCCGGGCACCGCACCCCCACCATCCAACGGGTGCGGTTGGGCGCCGACCGGCGGGGACGGCTGACGGCCATCGCCCACGACGTCGTCGAACACACCGCGCGGTTCAAGGAGTTCGCGGAGCAGACCGCCGTCGCCACCCGCACCATGTACGCCGCCGAGCACCGCCGGACCACCCACCGCCTCGTCCCGCTCGACGTCCCGGCACCGGTGATCATGCGCGCACCCGGGGAGGCGCCGGGCATGTTCGCCCTGGAGTCCGCGATGGACGAACTGGCCGTCGCGTTGGGCATGGACCCCGTGGAACTGCGGATTCGCAACGAACCCGACGCCGACCCGGAGAGCGGACTGCCCTTCTCCACCCGCCACCTGGCGCGGTGCCTGCGGGAGGGCGCCACCCGGTTCGGCTGGGCCGACCGCCCGCCCGCCGGGCAGGGCCGCCGGGACGGCGACTGGCTGGTGGGTGTCGGGATGGCCGCCTCGACCTACCCGCTGTTCCCCCAGCAGGGGTCCAGTGCACGGATCCGCGCCCTGCCCGACGGCCGCCGGCAGGTGGAGATCGCCGCCTCCGACCTGGGCACCGGAACCTGGACCGCGTTGACCCAGATCGCGGCCGACGCGCTCGCGGTGCCGGCGGAGGCCGTCGACCTGGTCATCGGGGACAGCGCGCTGCCCGCGACCGTCGGCGCCGGCGGTTCCTCGGGGTTGAGCATCTGGGGCACCACCGTCGTCGCCGCCGCGCGGGCCTTCCGGGACCGGCACGGCGACGACCCGCCCGCCGGGGCGGAGGTGGTGGGGGAACTGCCGGAGAACACCGCCGTCGGCCGGTACGCGTTGCACGCCTTCGGCGCCCAGTTCGCGGAGGTGCGGGTCGACGCGGTCACCGGCGAGATCAGGGTTCCCCGGATGGTGGGGGTCTTCGACGTCGGACGGGTCATCAACCCGCGCACCGCCCGCTCCCAACTCATGGGCGGCATGACCATGGGGCTGTCCATGGCCCTGCACGAGGAGAGCGTGGTGGACCCCCGGTTCGGGCACGTGGTGAACGGCGACTACGCCGGCTACCACATCCCCACCAACGCCGACGTCGGCGACATCGACGTCAGCTGGCTGGACGAGCCCGACCCCCTGTACAACCCGATGGGCAGCAAGGGGATCGGCGAGATCGGCATCGTCGGCACCGCCGCCGCCGTCGCCAACGCCGTGTGGCACGCGACCGGGGTGCGGGTCCGGGACGTGCCCATCACCCCAGACCGCCTGCTCGGCCGCCACCGGTAGCCGCGCCGGGACCGAGCGCCCGCCCCCTGAGCGGGACCCGGTGGTCGCGCGACCACCGGCCTACCCGTCGGACCGCCCCACGCCACGCGGACGGATCGAGGACCTCATCCGGTCCCCTGGATCCCCGGCCGGACCACGCCAGGGCGCAGCCGCCGCCCACCAACGGCACCCCAGCTCGCCGGTGGACGACGTCCTCGACACGTCCGGGCGACGCTGATCAGCGCCTCCCCGGAACCGCTCAGAGCACCCGGGCCAGGGACGCCAACGACACGAACGGGTCGCTGCCCACCGGGATGAGCACCGTGCTCGTCACCCCCGCCTCGTGCAGCACGTCCACCCGCCGCCTCGCCTGGTCGGGGGTTCCCACCACGGCCAGCTGCCGCACCCACTCCGCCGGCAGGCGCCGGGCGAACTCGGCGCCGTCCGCGCACCCGTCGCGCAGGGCGACCACCTCGTCGGCGAAGGGCAGCGGCGCCAGGTGGGGCCGCCAGTCGGGTTCGCCGAGGGGCGCCAGCGCGGGGCGGACCGCCGCCACCGCCGCACCCCCGTCGTCGTGGACCACGGCCAGGTTGTAGCCCACCAGCCGGTGGGGGCCGTGCGAGGCGATGCTGCCGAGCGCCGTGCGCGCGTACTCGGGGGACACCGGTTCGGCCAGGACAGTCCCCTCGGCGACCCTCCCGGCCACCGCGAGCGAACGCGGCCCTCGGACCCCGGCGAGCACCGGCGGCGGAACGGCGGGAGGCGTCTCCAACCGGACGCCGTCCAGCCGCACGTGCCGACCAGCCACGTCGACCCGTTCCCCGCGCAGCAGGGCCCGCAGGGCGACCGTGTACTCCTCCAACAGGGTGAGCGGGCTCGCCGGCCACGCCCCGACCTGCCGCATCCAGTCCGGCATGCCGTGACCGACGCCGATGTCGACCCGCCCCGGGAACAACTCCGCCAGCGTCGCCGCCTCCATCGCCGCGAACGCGACGCCGCGGGCACCGACCGGCAGGACCCCGATCCCCACCCGGATGCGGTCGGTCGCGGCGAGCACCGCCCCGGCCTGGGCGAAGCCACCCCGGAAACCGAGGTCCTCGACCACCCACAGCTCGCCGAAGCCGAACCGCTCGGCCTCCCTCGCGAAGTCGAGGACCCGGCCGGCTGGCAGGTCACGGGGCAGCAACACCCCGGTGGCACGGTCGTCCACGATCATCACCACTCCTCGATCGCGCCGGGCACCCCGCCCGACATGCTGGTCACCCGGTCCGCGTTCCGGCCGAGGCGTGCCCGACACCGTCATCGTCCTCCGCTGGCGGCCGGGTGGCGCCCGCGGCGAACAGGGCGCAGACCACCAGGACCAGCACGACGATCATCGCGTCCCGCAGGCCGACGTGGTCACCGAGGAAACCCAGCAGCGGCGGGCCGACGAGGAAGGCGACGTACCCGGCGGTGGCCACGGCGCTGACCCGGGCGGTGGCGTCTCCCCCGCCGTCGCCCGCCGCCGAGATCGCCAGCGGGAACCCGAGCGACACCCCCAGGCCCCACACGACCACCGCGCAGGCGGCCACCACCGGGTTGTCGACGAACACCACCGTGGCCAGCCCCACCGCACCGAGGCTGGCGCTGGCCCGCACCACCGCCACCCGGCCGAAGCGCCGAACGACCACCGAACCGCAGAACCTGCCGACGGTCATCGCCGCGACGAACCCCGTGTAGACCAGAGACCCGGACGTCGGGTCGAAGCCGTGCCCGTCAACCATCAGCAGCGGCAACCAGTCGTTCGCGGCGCCCTCCGCGAGGGCGATCGCCAGGGCGACGACGCCGATCAGCAGGATGCGGGAGTCCCGCCACACCTCCCACTGGCGGCGCGACGCGGCCCGCAGGCCCCGGGTGGCCGCCGGTGGACGCTGGCCGAAGCCGGCGGGCACCGCGCGCACGGCCAGGACGGCGGCGGTGGCGCAGAGCCCGGCCACCCCCGCCAGGTGCACGGCGACGGGGAAGTCGACCGCCGTGCACCAGATCCCGAGGAGCGCGCCGGCGACCGTGCCGAGGCTGAAGGTGCCGTGCAGGGTGGGCAGCAGCGGCCTGCCCTGGAGGCGTTCGACCTCGGCGCCGTCGATGTTCACCGCGATCTCGCCGGCACCCATCCCGAGGCCGAACAGCAGCAGCCCGAGGAAGGCCACCACGGCGGAGGCGAGGAACGCGGCCAGCCCGATGACCGCCAGGCCGGCGATCATGAGCATCATGCTCACCGCCGCGACTCGGCGGGTGCCGTACCGGCGGACGAAGGTGGCGGCCGAGATCACCCCGGTCATCGAGCCGATGGAGAGACCGAACAGCACGAGGCCCATCTGCCCGGTGGTGGCGTCCAGCTGGTCGCGGATAGCGGGCGTCCGGGTCACCCAGGAGGCGAGGGAGATCCCGGGTATCGCGAACAGCACCAGCAACGCGAACCGCCGCCGGGCCGTCTCCCGGTGCTCGGGGGGCACGACGGTCCCCTGCTCGTCAGCAGCCATGACAGCGAGTGCACCTCTCGGTTCCACGGGGCGGGTTCCGGCGGGCGGAGTTCCCAGGACGACACGGGAGTGTACGGTCGTACACACACGCGGTGTACGAGTGTACGCACGAAGCCGTGGACGTGGAGCGGACCTCGGTGACCACAAGCGGTCAGCCCGTGACCCACCGTCCCCGGACAGTGCGATAGGGGCACACCCCGCCGGACCAGCGCGTCGACCGGACGCCGCCGGCCAGACGCGGGCACCAGCGCGGGGACCGCCCCCTCAGCGGACCCGCCGTCCCGCCCCTCCTGCTCCGTGCGGGCTCACCTGGTCCACCGAACGCCCGGACCTCCTGGTTCACTGCGGTCGCGCACCGGCTCCGCCCCTCGCCCGGGTCCGCGGGCCCAGACCTGGATGGCCGGCCCCGCACGGGCTCGCCGAGGGCGCGCGGCCACGTCCGGGAAGAGGGCGCGGCCACGTCCGGGAAAATGCTGCGCCAGGACCGAGGACACCTCGACCGGCGGGAATGGCCCAGGCGGCCGCCGCCAGGGGAGACCACAGGACGATCGGGCCCGCACACCGGGCCGGGGACGGGTGGAGCCATGACGACCAGACGTGTGGACCCCGAACGCCGCGACCGCATCATCACCGCTGCCCTGGACCTCATCGCCGAGGAAGGCGTCGCGGGGACCTCCCACCGCAAGGTCGCCCGGGCGGCGGACGTGCCCCTCGGCTCCATGACCTACCACTTCACCGGCATGGACGAACTGCTCCGCGAGGCCTTCAGCAGGTTCGCGGGCGCCGTCAGCGCGCGGATGGACCACCGGCTGGGCCGGGCCCGCGACCGCGAGGAGGCCAAGGCAGCCATCGCCGACATCATCCACCACCACATCTTCGACACCGCCCGGAACCTCGTCCTGACCCACGAGCTGTACACCCTCGCGGCCAGGAAACCCGCCTTCCGCTCGATCACCCACGACTGGATGCGGCGCACCCGCCACGCCCTCGAACGGCACTTCGACCCCGACACCGCCCGCCAGCTCGACAGCCTCATCGAGGGACTGACCATCCAACACGCCCTGGGCACCGAACCCCTGGAACGAGCGTTCACCGTCGACGCCATCGAACGCATCAGCGGAGGGTCCACTCCCAGCCCCCCTGGTTCCTGAGCGCCCCACCGACACCGCCCTGGTCACGCCACCGCCCTGGTCCGCCACGCGACAGCGCCCTCGTCGCGCCACGCGACAGCGTCCTGGTCGTCAACCGGGGCGAGATCGCGCTCCGCGTCATCCGCAGCTGCCGGGAACTGGGCATCCGCACCGTCGTGGCCCACTCGACGGCGGACGACGACCCGCCCGCCACGCGGGCCGCCGACGCGTGTGGGTGCGGAACGGACCAGGTCCCGCCCCGCCTCAACCCGGGCCGCGCCACCGACCGTCGCACCACCAACCCGCTGGCGCCCAGCACCACCCCGCTCGACCCGGTCGCCAGCACCCTGAGGCCACGCCGGCCGACCGCCGCCGCGCCTGCCCCCTGCGCGCTCGCCCCCACGTCGCCCGGCCCCCGCGTGGACCTCGCGGTCGCCAACTCCCCCGCTCGGTCCGCAGGACCTCGCCCCCGCAGGCCCTCCCCGCCACGTCGCCGAGCTCCCGCATCGCCCGCGCCCGGCGTGCCCCTTCGCGCGGCCGCCGGAAGCCACCGCGTGGCCGGCTCTGCCCCTCCCCCCACCTCCGGCAATCGAAGACAGTGGGCGGAGCGGCACGGTGGGCGAAGCGACGCCGGTCCGAAACCGCCAGTGACCTGGGCGGCGCACACGACCCCGCGACCGCCCCCGGCTCGACTAGGCTCCCGTCGATGAGACGGAAGGCCAGGTCACCGCTGCCGCAGCGCAACGGGTTGGACGCGGCGCGGCTGCGGCTGCCAGCGGACGGCCCGTGGGCGACCCTGCGCGATCACCTCGTCGACCGCCTGCCCCGAGTCGCCCCCGAACGCATCGACGCCCTCTTCCGGGAGGGAGGCTTCGTCGACCACTCCGGGCCGCTCGCCCCGGACAGCCCCTTCGTCCCCCACGCGGTGTTGTGGTTCCACCGCGACCTGCCGGAGGAGGTGCCCGTCCCCTTCGAGATCGGGATCGTGCACCAGGACGAGGACCTGCTGGTGGTCGACAAGCCGCACTTCCTGGCCTCCATCCCCCGGGGCAGGCACATCCTGCAGACCGCGCTCGTGCGCCTCCGCGACGAACTCGACCTGCCCGACCTGGTGCCCGCGCACCGCCTGGACCGGGTGACCGCCGGCCTGCTCATGTTCGTCGTCCGCCCCGAACTCCGGGGGGCGTACCAGACCCTCTTCCGCGACCGCGTGGTGCACAAGGAATACCAGGCCGTCGCGCCGCACGACCCGGCCGTGGAACTGCCCAGGACCGTGCGCTCGCGGATCGTGAAGGAACGCGGCGTCATCACCGCTCAGGAAGTGCCGGGCGCCCCGAACAGCGAGACCCGGATCGAACTCGTCGAGCACCGCGACGGCCTGGGCCGGTACCGGCTGCTCCCGAGCACCGGCCGCACCCACCAACTACGCCTCCACCTCGCCGGGCTTGGCCTGCCCATCCTCGGTGACGACTTCTACCCGATGCTCACCGAGAAACCACTGGACGACTTCACCCGACCACTCCAACTGCTGGCCAAGGCGTTGTCCTTCACCGATCCCGTGACAGGTCGACCACGCCGTTTCGAAAGCCGCCTCACGCTCGGAGCCTGGGACGACTACGAAACCTGGTCCGGGGGCCGACACGACCCGCGCCCCACCCCGTCGGCGAGCCACCCATGAAAGCGGTCTGGATGCTGACCTTCGGCGCCTCCGCCTACCACTCGCACTCTCCGCGATACCGTGTCTCCGCACCGTGCGCACCGCCTCAGCTCCACCGCCCGGCGGGTCTTCCTCCGCGTGCGAGTCAGCTTCGAGAAGGCCTCGTACGACAG
Organism: Actinoalloteichus caeruleus; assembly: GCF_049311605.1. Taxonomy (NCBI): domain Bacteria; kingdom Bacillati; phylum Actinomycetota; class Actinomycetes; order Pseudonocardiales; family Pseudonocardiaceae; genus Actinoalloteichus; species Actinoalloteichus caeruleus. Next base: position 1,533,318 of record NZ_CP186005.1, on the reverse strand, counting down.
CGAGAAAAGACAGCGGACGACCGCTGGGATGCTCCGCCCCACGGGCGAGGAGCAGCCGCAGGTCCGCGTACCATTTTCAGCGAACCCCCCGGGTCTGATGTCAAACCTCGGGTTCGCTGCAAAACAGCCACGAAAAACGCCTCGCGGACAGCCTCCACCTGCGCCTTTACTCTCGGGTCCTCATCGCCCCTAAGAGGGGTCACAACCCGCGCGAAAGCGCCCGCACGGCGAGCCAAACGAGGTCCTCATCGCCCCTAAGAGGGGTCACAACACGGGCCGACCACCGACGGGTCCAACGTGGTCCCGTGTCCTCATCGCCCCTAAGAGGGGTCACAACGCGAGACTAGCGATCGGACCACTGGGTCCTGGTCGTCCTCATCGCCCCTAAGAGGGGTCACAACCCGACGGTACAAGCACGCGCGCAGGGATGTCCGCTGTCCTCATCGCCCCTAAGAGGGGTCACAACCCGAGGTGTGGCCGCAAGCCGCGTACGAGGCGCTGGTCCTCATCGCCCCTAAGAGGGGTCACAACCGCTTCGCCCGGCGCTCCCGGTCCCGGCGTTCCCGGTCCTCATCGCCCCTAAGAGGGGTCACGACGTGCCTCGGCGTGGAGGCGTCACCACGGGGTACCGCCCAGGCTCGCTGGCCCGCTGTCGACGACGATCAGCTTGTCACCCAGGAAGCCGTCCACGTCTGGGCCCAGCCACGACTCGCCTGGTCGAGCACGGTGGAACCTGAAGGTTCCGTTCGTGCTGTTCGCTCCCACGATGCAGCGCACCGCGACGGGCTCGGGCAGCGCACGGACAAGCCGCACGACCTCCAGGGCGAAGCCCAACCCGTGCCGCGACATCCGCACCTGGTCCGCCTCGCTGATCACCGGCTCGCCGTCCTCCAGGCATCCGACATCGACGGGAACCACGTCATCCAGGTGGATCTCGTTCGTCGCGCACTCCCATGCGGTCAGATCCTCGGTAGCGGCGTGGGGTGTGTGAGCACGGGTCGCGCGTCGGGCGAAGACCAGGGCCGGGCCGGCCCGCACGATGCCCTCGTCCAGCACCTCGCGCAGCTCGGGAGCCAACTCCGCCACTGGGGTCGCGCCCGCCAGGCCTCCCGGCTCCAGGGCGCGGACCGCCACCTCGTTCATCCGGATGTTGAGCACGGAGCAGAGCCTGCCAGGGACACGCCGAAGGACGCACGCGAAGACCGGCCTGCTGCTGACCGGCACCGGATGCGCGCGATGACCTTCCCCCTCCCCGTGGGCCACGCCTGGGTCGCCTACGCGCCAGGACGTCGAAGCCGGAAGGGGACGGCCTCCTTCGAGGGAGCCATCCGCTGTCGCGCCAGGCCTGGTCCCGCTCGTTCCAGCCAGGTCCCGAACGCCGTCTTCGATCATCCTTCGACGATGGCGAGCGGGCACCGGACCGGTGACCGGGTGCGGTCGATGACGATGGTGACGTCCGTGTCGCAGCTTCGCGTGTGCCGACGGCGGTGTTCGTCGACCCCTGAGAACGGCCACCCCGTCGCGGCGAGCCGAGGCCTCGATCAGGATTAGCCTGCCCTCCTGCGGTGGCATGGTGTCGGCGGCGGTGTGCCAGAACCCCCAACTCCCGGCGACGCGGTCAGGGGCGGGTGCTGACGGGCGACCCGGACCAGTGCCCAGGCCAGGCCTCCGGGGAGCGCGCTTCGCCCACTGGGACCGGCGGACCGTGGTCACGGGTGGTGGGGCGCCACCCGAAGGACGGGTGCGCGTGCCGCGTGTGACGGTGTCTCGCGGGGCACCGAAGGGCCGCATCACCGCCACCTGGCGAACGTCGACGTTCATCCCGACCTCGATGCCGCGTGCGACGGTCCTACCGAGCGATGTTCGGCAGCGGGGGCGTCAGGTGAGCAGGCGACGGCGGTAGCCCTCGGCGACCGCCGAGGCGCGATCACGAACGCCGAGTTTGTCGTAGATGTGTTGCAGGTGGGTCTTGATGCTCGCTTCGCCGATGAACAGGGCCGTGGCGGCCTCCCGATTCGAACTGCCGTTCGCGACCAACTGGAGTACCTCCCTCTCCCGGTCGGTCAGGGTGCCCCGGCCGGGCCTCCGAACCTGACCCATGAGGTGGTGGGTCACCGACGGCGCGAGCACCGGCTCGCCGCGCGCTGCCGCACGGACGGCGCGCGTCAGTTCGTCGGGCAACGCGTCCTTCAGGAGGTATCCGGTGGCGCCCGCCTCGATCGCCGGCAGCACGTCGCTCTCGCTGTCGAAGGTGGTCAGGATCAGCACGCGGGTGTTCGGGGACCGCTCCCGCAGGGCGGCGGTCGCGGCGACGCCGTCCATGCCCGGCATTCGGAGGTCCATGAGCACCACGTCCGCTGCCAGCCGCTCCGCACGTTCGATGCCCTCGGCGCCGTCCCCGGCCTCACCGACCACGAGGATGTCCTCGGCGTCCGCGAAGGTGTCGCGAAGACCGCCCCTCACGATCGGGTGGTCGTCGACGACTACCAGACGAATCATCCGTCGGTCTCCCCCTTCGCTCCCGTGCCGCCGGGGGCGATCGCCGGCACGCGCGCACTGACGGATGTCCCTTCACCCGGTGCGCTCTGCACCTCCACGTGACCGCCGACCCCTCTGATGCGCTGGCGCATGCTCGTCAGTCCGAAGCCGGTGCCGACCCCGTTCGTGAAGCCTCGTCCATCATCCCGGACGTCCAGCAGCACCTCGGTGCCCGTGTACGACAGGGTGACACCGACACGCGAGGCCTCCGCGTGCTTGGCCACGTTGGTCAGTGACTCCTGCGCGACCCGGAAGAGCGACACCTCGATCGCCGGGCTCAGTGGCTCTCGGGTGCCGGTGACCTCCACCTGTGTCCTGATCCCCTGGTCCTCCGACCATCGCTCGGTCAGGGTGCGGAGCGCGTCGGGGAGGTGCGCTCGCCCGAGTTCCTGGGGGGCGAGTGCCCGCACGGACCGTCTGGCCTCGGTCAGGCTGTCGCGCGCGAGCCGCAGTGCGCGCGCGACGTGCTCCTCCGCCTCGCCCGGCGCACGCGCGGAACGCTCCGCCGCCTGGAGCTGCGTGATGATGCCGGCGAGCCCCTGGGCCAGCGTGTCGTGGATCTCGCCGGCCAGTCGCTGCCGCTCGTCCTGCGCCCCGGATTCACGTGCCTGGGCGACGAGTTGCGCGTGGAGCCCGGCGTTCTCGTGCAGTGCCGCTTCGAGGCGCTCGACGAGTTCCTCCCGCCTGCGTTCCTCGGGTTCGGTGTGCGCTGTCAGCAGGATGCCCACCCCGATCGCCGCCGTCTGCACGGCGACGATCAGGATGAACTCCGCGAGCACGTCGGGGGCCGGGTGAGCCCATACGCGCATGACCGAGCCGTTGAGGGCAACGGAGGTGGCCAGGACTCCGAGCACCCCCAACGGCCACGGCCTGAGCAGGTAGGCGTGGAAGAAGCCCGCGATGGTGAAGACGAGGAAGATGTCGGAGTACGTCATGAGGGTGACGCACGACGCCAGCAGCCCGACGAGGTAGATGCCCGCCGACGTGGGCCGCAGCGTCCTCCTCCTGATGGGCAGGGTGTGACCGAACAGCACCCACAGCACCGAGATCGCGACCAGCCCGAGGACGGCCGGACCGTCGGGCCAGAAGGGTTCACCGGAGGTGGGGAGCACCCACGAGAAGTGGATCGCGGTCGAGATCGCCAGCAGCAGCCACGGGCTGACCAACTGCAGGAGGTCCCAGACCCGGAGCTGCTCCGCTTTCCAGGCCAACCGGGAGCGGTTCGCGATCGCCGCCTCTTGGCTGATGGCGGACTCGTGCGCCGCGAAGTTCAGCCGCTCACCCGTGCCGGCGTCCCTCGTCATCGACATCTACTCCCAGCGGAAGAGCTTGGCGGCGACCGCGCTCGCGGTCACCGCGATACCCGCCATCACGGCGATCTGCGGCCAGAAGGGCTGCCCACCAGCTGTGGCGGTGATCTGGCCCGCTTCGGCGGACCACGCCGCGGTGAGGGCCTGCAGCCCCGGCGGTATGAACTCTCCGACCTCGCGCAGCACGTCGGGCATGACGACACGGGGCAGGAAGGCTCCCCCGAAGAACATCAGCGCGACGAACAGGAGGGTACCGAGCTGGTTCGCGGCACTGCTCGTTCGGACCACCGCGGCGGACACCATGCCGAGCCCGAGCAGCGCCGCGTAGCCGACGACGAAGGCGACGACGAACTCCAGGGGTCGTTCGGGCGGTGCGATGTCCAGTACCGCCCACGCGAGGAAGGTCATGAGCGCCGCGGAGACGACCACGGAGGCGAGCGCGACGATCATCTGCGCGAGCAGGACTCCCCTCGGATGCGCGGGAGTGGTCGACAGCCTGCGGAGGATGCCGCGCTCCCGGTACGTCGCTATCACCGCTGGGACGTGCTGCACGGCGATCATCACCATCCCGAACACCAGTGCGGTCGGCGCCCAGATGTCGATGTCCCGGAGCCCGCCGGTTTCCGGCGACGGCTCCCTGAGCGCCGGGATGGCACCCAGGCCGAGCAGCAGTCCCGTCGGGAACAGCACACCGAAGATGACGGTGGCGGAGTCTCGGAGGAAGAGCTTCCCCTCGACCTTGACCATCTTCAGGAGGGCACGCATCAGCCGACCCTCCTCGTGGAGTTCCCCGGGGACTCGGGAGCGCGTCCGGTGAAGGCCACGAACGCGTCGTCGAGGTTGCGCTGGTCGACGCGGAGATCCTCGGCCACGACCCGCGCCCTGGCGAGGGCCCCGGCGACGCTGCTCAGGAGCTGCCCCCTGCCGGTGACCAGCCAGCGGCCCTCGGTGATCTCGACATCGGTCACGTCGGGAAGATCGGTCAGAACACTCCTGTCCAGCGGTTGGGACACGCGGAACCGGACCTGCCGCGCCCCGCTCGACCGCGCGATCAGCCCAGCCGGTGTGTCCACCGCGGCGACCCGGCCACCGTTGATGACGGCGATCCGGTCGCTGAGGCGTTCCGCCTCATCCATGAAGTGCGTGACGAGGAGGATCGTGACGCCCGTGTCGCGAACCCGCTCGATGAGGCTCCAGGTGTCGCGTCTCGCCTGCGGGTCCAGTCCCGTCGTGAGCTCGTCCAGAATCGCGACTTCCGGGTTGCCGACCAGGGCGAGCGCGATCGAAAGCCGCTGCTTCTGCCCGCCGGAGAGGGCTTTGTACTGGGTGTCGCGCTTCTCGGTGAGCCCGAGGAGCTCCATGAGCTCGCGCCAGTCGGCGGGGTTCCGGTAGAAGGAGCTGTGGAGCTCGAGGGCTTCGGCGACCTTGATCGCGTCCGGGAAGCTGCTCTCCTGGAGTTGCACGCCGAGTCGCTCACGCACCTCCGCCCGGTCCTTGGTCGGATCGAGCCCCAGCACGGAGAGCGAGCCGGAGTCGGGCGTTCGCAGGCCGGCGATGCTCTCGACGGTCGTCGTCTTGCCGGCGCCGTTGGGCCCGATGATGCCGAAGATCTCCCCCTTCTCGACAGTGAAGGAGACGTCGTCGACGGCGACGTGCTGCCCGTAGCGCTTGTGCAGGTTCCGTACTTCCAGTGCGGTCACACCGCGAAGTCTCGGGCGCGCCTCGCCTCGCCACATCGACCGTGGCGTCCGCGCTCGGGTTGATTCGTGCCTCCACCGTTCGGTGGAGGCACGGCGACCCGCGGAGGGCCCGAAGCCCTGGTGGTCGTCGCGTGACCTGGCACCGCGACCCGCTGCCGGCCTGGAGAACGGAGGTGGAACCGAATGGTCGACCTCCTACGCCGGACTCACTTCTCCGATGAACTCAACGTCGGTCGCGGCGTGGGCAAGGCGCCGTCGGGCTCCATCAGTTGACGGTGCACGTCAACCGCCGCCCTCTGGACCGAGGTCGGGCGCATGGAGGCGGTCAGGTCGGGCGGGAGAAGGCAGTCACGCCACAAGGTGATCGAGGGGAACGGAACAGTGCTCGGGCCGGCGGCGGAAGGGGTGTGGTGCGGCCAGGTACGGCGGACAGCCGCGTGGCTGGGCCCACCGATCGCACGCGCGAGTGACGAGGGTCATGATCGACGACATCTTGGCCAGGCTCAGCCGGCGGTGGGAGATCACCCAGTAGAGCTCAGTTCCGGTAGTGCTCAGAACCGATCCTCCCAAAATCCTCCCACGACGCAGAAAACCCCGCCGACGAAGATCGTCGACGGGGCTTCTGACCACCATGTATAACTGGTGGGCGATACTGGGATTGAACCAGTGACCTCTACCGTGTCAAGGTAACAGGTTTCGTCCGCTGACCTGCGGGAACAGAGAATCCGTAAGTCAGCGGGTACCGTTCGATGCGGTTGGCCGCCGTTGGATGCAACGGTGAGCGCACCTTGGCTCCCAATCCGCTCCCAGACGGCTGCTCCCACGAACCAGTTTCAGCGGGACTAGGATCGACTCGATCTCGACGGCTAATCCACCCGAGCCGCCAGCACGGGCCGGCAAAGCTCGCAAACACCGCATTCCTGACCTGAACTGGGGCCCACCACTTGAGCTTTGAGGGGCAGATCAGCATGAAAGTGAACGAGATCGTGTCCCGCCGCCTGTAACATCGCAGGTCAGGAAGGGTCGTCCCCGCGCACGCGGGGCTGTTCCGAGCTCCGACTAACGCGGCGACGGTCGTTTCCGGTCGTCCCCGCGCACGCGGGGCTGTTCCGGTCGAGGCCCATCCCACGAGGGTCCGGATCTGGTCGTCCCCGCGCACGCGGGGCTGTTCCCCGGTTACAGCTGAGCGGAGGAACCCTTCGTTGATATAGATGGTCGCTCGGCAGATCCCGCGACGAGCGGGATCCGGCCGCCACTGTACGTCGGTGAAGCACTTCTGGGTGCGCGAGAAGGGCTGGCGCGTGGTGTGGACGGTGCAGAACCTTCTGCCAATCGATCGGGACGTGCCCAGCGAGGTCGATCACCGGGTGGTCGAGGGGGTAATCGCTCAGGCTGGCGCAGTGGCATGCCCGCGCTGGCTTCGGACACCTTGCCCCTGCGGCTGACCGACAACTGCTCCGCGCCGGAACGCGCGAGTGGAGCTGCTTTGAGCACGGCGCGCGGGTCCGAGCGGCAGCGAAGATCGTGGAAAGATACGAGGCAGTCAATCGACTCAATTCACGCAGGCTTCCATCCCTCACGGAGGTGGGTGTGGGGCTCGCCGGCGTCGAGGGTGGCTGAGGCTTGCTGTACGAGCGCAGTGGTTGAACGGTGGCCAACCAACTGGCCCGTTACTGGCTCAGGCAAGCAGGACCTTGCGATTGATCCATGCAAGTTGCAACGCCGCCGCCGCGCCGGGAGAAAGGCGCTTGGATTCGCGGAGCCACGTCAGGGTGTTTTCCTCGAACGGAAAGGCTCGCGCGGGCATGGAGCCCTCCGAGTTGGTGTCAACGGCGTTGGCGAACAGCGCGTCGTAGGTGTCGGCGTCGATGACCGCGACGGTGAGAATGTCGCCGGCGAGCGTAAGCGCGTCGAGTGTGACGCCGAGGCAGAACACGCGGATGTGTCCGTCGCGCAGCGCTTCGTCGATCGTGGTGAACGGTTCCAGCTTGTCGTATCGGATCGGCTTACCGGAGCCGTCGTACTCCTCATGGCCCAGCATCTCCTCGGCGTACTCGCGCTGAATGTTCCGCCAGATCGAAAAGTCGGATGCGATGGCGGCTGGGATGACGGAGGAAGGCTGGAAGATGCCCGCGGGCAGGAGGTGCGCCATACCGCCGCCGCCGGCGACGCTGGCGGAGTCGCGTTGGTGAAGGACGACGCTGGGGCTGTCGCCGCCCCTGACGGTCAGGGTCCCGATCGCTCCCATGAGAGGTCGGCGGCCAAGGTCGAACGGGTCGGCAATCAGCTTGCGGAAGGTCAACCGTCGCATGGAGGCGCGCGGCACGGCGATCTCACGGTCGCTGTCGACGGCGAGGTGGTGGGCGGCGAATTCGTGGGCGAGGGCCTCGTTGGTGTCGATCGCGTCGAAGAAGCCCATCTGCCCGAAGCGCATGCCCGGCTGCCTCCAGTCGTCGAGTCCGAGCAGGCGGAAGCACAGCCGGTTCTCGAACAGGCGTGGCGCGGCAAGGTCGCGGATGGCGTCGTGGTAGCGGCGGTACCGGCTGTCGGTGGTGGCCAGTGGGCGAACTGGGGCGCTTTCGGGTTCGTCTCCGGTAATCGTGGGTTCGGCGACCACTGAGTCCAGCGTCAGCGTGATTTTGTCCAGTGGGACGGGCTCGGCAGGAATCCAGTTGGGCGCGCTGATGACGCCTGTGTTCTTCAGCCCTGGCACCCGGTAATCGCAGTACAGCGACTCGGCGAGCACCGCGAGATCGCGACGATGCCTGCTCAGGGTCGAGCGGAGGTGACGCCACTCATCCTGGTCGCGCTCGACATAGGGATCGGTGGTTGCGGACATGGTGACGAACGTGAGGGGTGCGGGAAGGCGCTCGCTCTGGTCCTGCTCGGGTCGGACAGAACGCGGCCTGCGGAAACCAAGTTCGTCGCCCGCGCAACCGAAGAACTCGGCCAGCAGCCGGCGATAGAAGGGCTGGGGCCACACGACTTCACCGCGCTCCCATCGACCGATGGTCTTGCGCGTGATTTGCGGGTGCTTGCCGTACCGGGTAGCGAGGTTCGTCAGCTCGTCGGCCAAGTCCTGCTGGGACAGCCCGCCCCGCTCGCGCAGGGCGATCAGCACGGTGTTCGGTACGCGGTGCTCATCGGGTGACACAGGATCAACGGTAGGGCGTGCTACACCCGCAGATCAGGGATGTCCTTCCAATGTCCCCGATCTGGCCCAACTGTGGGCACTCGCTGTGGTCGTGTTCGTCCCTGCTGCGTGGTGAACTCGTAGTCGTCGTTACATCAAGTCAGATGGAGGCGACTATCAGTGAGTGATCGTATTGGTGCCGCGCGGCGACTGACGAACGCACCTCTGGCAGGGGGGACACCGGGATTCGCTTGGGCTGAGATGCCTCGATCGCCCTCGGCGCAAGCGCGCACACCCACTTCGGCCGAAGGGGAGATGCCGATCATGGCTGACAGCGGTGAACAGGTCTCACGGCACGTGACCCGCGTGCGGGAGCTCTTACCGCGATCTGCCTCGATCATCGAGGCGTTCCGTGAAGCCACCAGGAGTGATCACCCGGGCCAGCTCGTCCTCAGCACGGCGACCGAGTTGGCGGCCCAACATGGCCAGCAGTGGCAGGCCGAGGATGTCAGCCGCGCTTGCGGTGTGTCCGCCGAGGCCATCGCCGAGAGCAAGCGGTTCATCGACGACCTTAATGCCAGACGTGTCGCCCTGGTGGAGCGGATCGACGAGTGGGTATCGGCCCAGCTCCGCAGCCGTGCGGATGCGCCCCTGCACACCGAAACCCTTGGCTCGGTCGTCGACCGTCTGGCGATCGCGTGGGTCCGCCTGAACAGCCTGATCAACACCAATAACGCCCGCGATGCCGCCCGCTTGGCTCTGCGACAGCTCGCCGAGCTGGCCGACGCCTATGACGACCTGATCCGCGATGTCGCCACCGGCCAGCGACGGCTCCCGGCATGGCGGCCCCTGAAGACCTACCGGAGCGCATCGTGATCGCAGACGCACACCAGTACCTGTCGGTGTCGCTCAACGGCGTCGACAATGTCGGGAAGACCACGCAACTCGCCTGGCTCCGCCGTGGGATGCCCGACGCCCACCTCGTAGGCACTGTGGATGCCTGGGATTCCCGATGGCGTGAGGTATCTGCGGGTGACTTCGCTCACTGGTGGTTCGTCGACTCCACCACGGCTGAGCACGTCGGCCTGATGCTGGCCAGCCACGTCGCCCGCCGCGCCGCGAGCGGACCCCTGGCTCTGGAAGACCGCGGCTTACCGATGCTCCGGGCGACCTGTGCCGCCACCGCAGCGCTCAAGGATGGACTGTCTCCGACAAAGGCGCTCCGGCTGGTGGATCGTCTCGCGGCCGATCTCCCGGCCGCCGCACCTCGACGCGAAGTCCACGTGCTGATGCGCCGGTCTGGTGACCCCGCGCGGGAAGCGGCCAAGGCGCTGCGGCGTGAGCCGGAAGCGGACGACGAACGATATGCCGCCTATCAGCGCACGCTCGCGGATGTCTTGTCCGTCCAGGTAGAACGCGGGGACTACCAGGCCGTGCTCGACCTCGGCGATGCGGCGATCGTGGATATTCAGCGAAGGCTCCGGAGCCGCTTGGCCGACGCGGGTGTCCACGTGGATCCGCTGCCGAAGGGCGAGCTGGAACGGCTGTGGGTGCTGGGCGGCATGTCCGAGAGCGGCAAGAGCACGGTTGGCGAACTGTTTCGCGACGAGCACGGTGTGACCAGGTTGAAGATTGGCTACCTGTTGGAAGTCGCAGCCATGCGGACCGGAGTCGCGGACCCGTACAAGCGCTGGTCGGAGCGGGAGCAGGCGGAACGGCTGACCGAAGAGATCCTGCGGTTCTCCGAGACGACCAAGGCGCGCACGATCAGTCTGGAAAGTGCGCACCGCTTCGAGGCGACCGCGCACCTGAGACGGGTCTGGGGTGACCGCTGCCAGGTCGTGTACGTCGACGCGGACCAGAGCGTCCGGGCGAGTCGCGCAGCGGAGAGCGAGTCGCGGTTCCTTGGCCGCGATGTGACCAAACGCGAACGCGGAGCGGATCGGATCGCTGAGATCGCCGATCACCTCATCGACAACTCCAGGTCGTTGGGCGCGCTCAAGCTCGCCGTCAGCCGCATCGTCTCGACCGTCGACCTGCCTAGGGCGTCGCTCCACGCGAGTGGTCCGGTGCGCCAGCGCGGATGGTTAGGGCAGGCCACAGATCACGTGTGCGACGAGCAGGTCGCGCTCGTGCTCGCAACCGGCAGCACGGGGACCACGAGTTGGCGGGACGGATGGAGCGATCTTGACCTGCTCGTGGTTCGGGACACCGCGCCCGCCGCATGGCTGCGGGACGTTGCGGGCACCCTTCCGGGGCCCGAGGGCATCAAGGTTGGCCTCAGCGTCTTCACCACCGCCGACATCGACGCGCTGCGGGTTCCACCACGCGTCGTCCAGTCACTGCGCCGCGCCGCCCAAGGGAACGGCGTGCTCTACCGGCGAACGGACTATCTGCTGCCGGTGCCGGCCGCCGCACACGGCGATCGCGCCAGCAGGGGCGGATTGGGACTCGTACTGATGACCACTCGCCGCCTCCTCGCCTCCGAACAGCCGGACGTGCGCGCGGTGCACAAGCACCTGGTGCTGCTTGCCAAGATCCTGCTGCGCGCCGACGGACACGACCTCCACGACGCCGACGAAGTGCTCGCCGCGCTTCGTGAGCTGCACCCTCGTGCCGAATGCGTGCCGCCTGAGCTGTCCGATCTCATCCGTCGCCCGAGCGATCCAGTCCTGCGCGGACGACTCGTCGAGGCGACGGACCAACTGTTGTCTTACCTCGACCGACTCGACCACACCGTAAGGACCAGCACATGACCACCGAAGACCTGCTTGCAGGGTCGAGCATGAGCACCGTCCCCGCCAAGCTTGCCTATCAGGCCCACCGCATCCGCCGCCTCGGCGTGCCCCCTGAGACTCGGGATGTCCGGATCGTCCACGAGTTGGACGGCATCCTCGACCAGGTACACCCCGCGACATTCCTGCGGGCTGGGAGCGTCCTGTGGGAGTCGTGGTCGCACCACCCGGGATTCACGGCCCCGGAGGTATTGCTCGGATTGGACGCGGGCGGCATCCTGCCCACCATCAGCGTCGCACTGGCGAGCGACCTGCCGTACCGCCTAGCCTGGAAGCTCGACCTCGACCTGCCGGACAAGCAGCGCTTCACCGAACCCCATGCCCGGCGCACCGAGGTCTTCACCTACGGCGCCCTCGCGGGCACCCGTGTGCTCATCGTCGATGACGAGGTCACCACCGGGAACACCCTGGCCAACCTGATCACGGTGCTTCGGGACTCTGCCGTCGAGGTGATCGGTGTCGCGTGCCTGGTCGAGGACATCACCGGCAACGCCCGGCCGCTACTGGAATCACTGGGAGTACCGCTGTGCACCCTCACGCGGCTGTGAGCCCGTGGGCGATCAAGCCGGTGACGCTGCAACGCGGTGGACCGGTCATCGTTCCCCGTCAGTACGCGCCCCTGGCCCGCGCGCTGCCCTTCCTGCGCGCGGGCGGGCAACTCCCGTCCTACAGCAGCGCCGCAGGCGTAATCGGCCGGCATGGCTGGTCTGTGGTCCTCGGTGATCGCGGCTTCGGTGATGTCCTGCTCGCGCTCGGACTCGTTCAGGCTCTCGCTGACGGGACCGGTCGTGACGCCGAACTTCATTACCAGGGGCCTCGTCCACGCCTGTTGCAACGCTGCCGACTGGCCTTGAGCACGAGCCACACCGAAGGCCCACATATCGTTCAGACCAGTCACGGCAAGAGATTCACGTTCCACGCGATCCCCGAACGGCCTCAGGCGTGGCTGGACGTTCTGAACGACGAATTCGTCGAGGTCCACGCCGCTCTGCCGATGCGGTACTACCTCGCCGCAGAGCACGCCCTCGGTGTCCGGCTCCCCGCCGACCGCGCGCCGCTTCCGACCTTCACATCGACCGAGCAGGCACGACCGTTCCACGTCGTGTTCGTTTCGACGACCAGTTGGCCAAGCCGAAAGGACTACGGTGCGAGCGGCTTCGCCCGGGTTTCGGCTGTCCTCGCCCAGCGTTTCCCAGCGCCGTGGTCGTTCAGTTTGATCACCAGTAGCGATGCCGAGCCGACGGTGTCCGACGGAATCGAGGTTCTGGACAGGCTGGATGCGGTGGACTGCCTGGACGTGTTCGCGTCAGCCGAGGTCGTGATCGGCAACGACACGGGCCTGACCCATCTGGCCGCGCTCACCGAACGCCCCGACGGAACCGGTCCGCACGTCATCGGGCTCTACGGTCGCCACGCCCACACCAAATGGACTACCGGGACCGCGCGTCACCACGCCATCGCGACCACCTTCTCCCAGATGCTGGCCCTCTCCGACCGTTGCCCAGTGCGCGACCACCTGGACGACGCGCTGTGGTTGCAATCAGCGGGCCTTGCCGATCTCCCAGCGGAGATCATCGCTGAGTTCGCCAGCGACATCGTCGGTTGGTGAGGACTGCTCATGCTGAGGATCACCCACCACCGACGCTTCACGGCGAACCACACCTGGCACGTTGACTGGGCCGGATACCCGCTGTTCGTCAAGGCCAACCCGAACCACGACGAAGCCCGCGTCGAATGCGCTGGACACGCTCGGCTCCGCGAGTTCTACCCAGTGCCAGGGCTGCATAGCGCGCGACGGGTCGCCCGCTGGACAGTGCTCGTCTACGACCGGTGGCCGCACCTCGGGCACGATCACGGCCTGCTACTCGACGAGATCACCCACGCCGACCTCACGGGCGACATGGTGCGGCTCGACACATGCCTGACCCCCGTGTTCCGCCACTACCAGCGCGTCATCGGCAGCACCCTGCGCCTCACGACCAACAGGGAGACGATCAGCAAGCTCTACGGCGACCGCGCCGCTCCCGGTGGCCGCCTCGACCAGTACTACCGACCCAACGCATCGTGGCCGATCACCAATGGAACCCAGAGGGTCCGCCCCGAGGATCTTGCAGACCTGCGACTGGTCGTCAACGGCCGCGAGCACGCCGTTCACTTCGGCGAACTGACGACCAGACTGCGGGACCACTTCGCTCGCCACAACCCGGTCTGGGCCGCCATTACCCAGGGCGACCCCACCGACATCAACATCGGGTGGTCGCCCGCAGGCGGACCGGTGTGGTTCGACTACGACACCGGAGGACTCAACGCGCTGCCCGGCGAGTTCGCATGTTTCCTGCTCTACCAACGTCTCCACGGCGCATGGCTCACCCCGCATTACAACAGGGCGGCATTCGACGATCACCCCTCAGCGCTCACCCCGTCGAGCCTCGCCGAGCCCGTCGTCCAGGTCGAACACAACCGCTCATCGCTGATGATCACCTATCGACACGCGCCCAGCCGAGCCCGCCGACATGTCCTGCGCCGCTACCTCGACGAGATCATCTGGCCCATCGCTCGGCATCTCGGCATCGACGACCTGATGACGTGGATGCGGCCGTACCTGGTGATGCGGCTGCTCGGTGTCTACCACCTCGCCGACCTCGAATCCAGCGACACCGCGCTGTCGCTGGCCCTACTCGCCCAAGCACTGGACCCCGAGACCGCGCTGCCCAGCTTCCTCGCCCTCACACCATCAGATGCGGAGGTCAACTGATCGTGGCCCGTCCCGTCGCCATCGTCACTGGAGCCGGTTCCGGCATCGGCGCGGCCGTCGCCGGGCGCCTCGCCGACCGCTACGACCTCATCCTCACCCACCTCCACGACGACCCGGATCTGCACAACGTGCTCGCCACCGTTGAACAACGCGGCGCTGCCACAGTGGCGGTCACGGGCGATCTCACCGACCGGATGACGATCGACACGCTTGCACACGAAGTCGAGCAAGCCGCCGACCAGCTGGAAGTCCTCGTGTCCAACGCCGGCGCCTATCCACGCATCCCCTGGGCCAGCCTTGATCTGCACACCTTCGGCAAGCAGATCGAGGTCAATCTGGTCACTCACGCGTCGTGTGCTCAGCTCGTCACCCCGTCCCTCACAACCCGTGGCCAGGGCCGCATCATCACCGTGTCCTCGGTGCTCACTCAGCTCGGCAGAGTCGACCTCGCCGCCTACATCGCGGCCAAGAGCGGACTGGAAGGACTCGTGCGCGCCCTGGCCCGAGAACTCGGACCGCACGGCACCACGGTCAACTGCGTTCGCGCGGGCTCCATCGAAGTACCCGCCGAACACGCCGTAGTCCCCGACCATGCCGCGATGATCAGCCGGCAGCTCGACCGCCAGTGTGTCAAGCGCCGTGGTCACCCTGACGACATCGCCGCCGCCGTCGACTTCCTCGCCTCGCGCGACGCGGGATTCATCACCGGCCAATGCCTCACCATCGACGGGGGCTGGTGCATGACATGACCCCCGCCACGCTCTGGATGCGCCACGGCACTTGCGACGACGGGCTTCGCCGCCCCGGCGCCCACGCCCGTCCCGGCAGCCCACTGACCATCGCGGGCACCGTCGAAGCCGAACTGGCCGTGCGCGATCTGCACATACATCACTGGCAACCGGCACTCATCGCGTCCAGCCCGCTGCTCCGCGCTCGCCAGACCGCCAGCATCGTCGCCCGTGCGTGGGACACCCGACTTGCCGGACCGATCAGCGTGTTCACCGAATGGCGAGCCCCACACTGCGTGCTGGGCCTCGCCCCCACCCAGTACCCGACCGAATACATCACCTGGCGGCGACAGCGCACCAACAACCCGGTCAGTGCCCTGCCCGGAGGCGAAAGCCTCCAAGCCTTCGCCGAACGTGCACTCGAAGCCGCAGCCCTCGCCGGTGACCTCGCCACCGAACACAGCCGAGTACTGATCGTATCCCATCGGCTGCTCATCGGCGCCCTCGCCGCTCTGTACCGCGGGTACCGCCACCCCGCCGACATCTTTGGCTACGCCAGCGACTTCCACCTTGCCCCCGCCCAGCTGTGGGAGCCACCGAGGGAGACCCCGTGATCCTTGATGGGCCGACGACCGACCGAATCTTGCCACACGAGTCTGACGACGAGCGAGCCGTCCGCCACCGCCTTGCCGTCCTCCTAACCTGACCGACATCGATACGACGAGTCCCAGCGCCGTCGCACCCGGTTCGCGCTCACCGACGGCCACCACGCCATCTGCGCGACGTGCTCGGCGCGCATGAGCAAGGCGAACACCTCGGGCATATCCAGAGCAGTCTGATGGTCCAGAGCGACGTGTGCGGAACCCTCCCGCACTACCCGAACGGTAACCCGCAGACCGTCATCGCGTTTGCCTACTTCGCCGAGGAATGTCCGCGGCTCAGTCGGCCACGCCCACCTCGACCAGCAGGGCCTCCCGGTTGGCTAGGATGAACTCCTTCAACGCGGTCGGCTTCAAGTCGATCGACACGAGATCGGCTCCCCGAAGATCGACCCGGTCGAGGTCATATGCGCCGCGCGACGGGTCGCTGAACTCCGGGCCACTTCGGGCCGACTCATCCAGGCCGGCCAGCCGAGCCACAAAGAAATGTTGCACAGCTACCCCATCGGCCGATGGAGTGCTGACGAGGAACACCTGCGAGGCATCCGTAGCCTTAGCGCCCAGTTCCTCCTCCAGCTCCCGGTACAGAGCCGCCTCGACTGATGCGTCGATGCCCTCGACACCGCCGCCGGGCACGGTCCAGTACGGCGCCTGTCCCGGCTTCGTTCGCTTGATCAATATCAGCCATCCGAGGTCGTCGATCAAGATCGCCCGGGCCGCACGCCGTCCCACCGCCACCGTCGTCTTGGATTGTTCTGTCACGCTGATGAGCCTACGGCTGACCGCGCAGCCCGATTACTCAGGGCCACGCTATTGTCACTGCGCCACAGCAGGCTCTCACCAGCAGGGCTGGGTCGGTCCGAGGCGCGGTGCTGGCCTTGCGATGAGTCCGTTTGCTCGGGCCGCCCACCGAAGGAACATGGGTGTCAAGACCGCCGCAACCACGTCGCGCGCCTCAGCAGAGAGCTGGGGTCTCGCTTCGCAGCGGGTACGACATCGCAGTGCTGCACAACCGAAATCGGCTAACGCCGGCGATGGCGGCGCGCGTTCAGCGGAAGTTCGCCGGCCTGCTGAACGGCATCACCAGTCACTTCGCCGAGTTGGCCGCGATCAGCCAGCTCCTCCACGGCCACACCTACGGCAACAACGTTGACCTGGCCGAAGCCCTTCGGGCTCGCGCAACGCCTGTGCTCGGCAGGCTGATCTCAAATGGTTAGCGAGATGCGATCTCCGAGAAGTTGACCGTACCGTTCTCCTGACCACCAGCCGTGACCCGTCGCACTGGACCAGTGGCCGGACAGTGATGCGGTGCGTCGTCCCCCAAGAAACGCGGCCGCGGGGAACCCGACTCCGACGTGGTCTGCGTAGCGCCTGCGACGCAGACCCTCGCGGCGCGTCCTGATGAGGTGTTGCTGCTTGCCATTACTCGGGCTAAGCGGGAGGCGGAAGCTTGCCGCAGTCGCAGCGACCTCAGCCAGACCGTAGACGTGGGCGGAGGCACGACGACGAGGAGACGTGGGGGTGCGGCAGGACAACTCGCTGGTCTCCGGAGTCCTCGCAGCACCAACGCCACACGATCGCCACCCGACCGCTCTGGCGATTCAGGCGGATAACGCTGTTGGGTGGGCTGGGCCCGCATTGTCCGCGCTGACCGGATACCACCCGGCCCGCCGGTCGAGTTCCAGTGGCCGAACGAGAGTGACAACAACACGGGAGACGGGCATGGCAGGTAGTGGGAAGTGGTGGGCCGGGGGCGCCGTGGTGCTGGTCGCCGGGGTGGTGGTGGCCTACCTGGCGGTGGCGCTGCCCTCCGGTGAGGCCGGGCAGGCGCATCCCGGTGGCGCGGGTGCGGGCGCGCCCTCGGAGTCGAAGCAGCCGCCGGTCGACCCCCGGTACCCGCCGGTGGAGAACCCGATCGACATGCGGGCGCTCGAGCCCTGCGACCTGCTCCCGCCGGACGCCGCCGAGGAACTCGGGCTGGCCCCGGAGGGGGAGCTGGAACGGCCGACCGGGCCGTTCGAACCGTGCCTGTGGCGCAACCGGGTCACCGCCACCGACGCGGCGGTGTACCGGGACATCGGGCGCACCGGGTTGGGCGAGGTGTACGACCGGCGCGACGCCTACGCCGTGTTCACCCCGATCACGATCGAGGGTTACCCGGCCGTCGCCGCGCAGCACGTCGAGCAGATGGGCAACTGCCAGGTTTTCGTGGGGACCGCCCACGACCAGCAGTTCGTCGTGCAGTCCGACAACGCGCTCTACCTGGAGGACGGCGTGACCGAGGCTGAGGAGTCGGACCCGTGCGCCCGGGCCGCCGACGTCGCCCGCGCCGTCCTCGTGCGGCTGCCCACCGGGGAGTGAGCTGCAGCTACCCGGCCAGTCTCCTGGCTAGGGCCTCGACGATCGCGTCGGTCTGGGCATCGTTGTCCTGGCCAAGCGCCTCGGTGACGGCGGCGGTGATCAGCGGAGCGAGCGCCTTGGCGATCGCCTCCGGGCTGGCCGGTTCGGTCTGCTGGCCGTCCAGCAGGCTGGCCACCGACCGCACCACGCCGTTGATGATGCGCTGTTCCGCGTAACCGATGGCGGTCCGCGCCTTCTCGGTGGTGTTCACCACGGGGTTGCGCACCGTCGAGTCGAGCCCGGCTCGATCGTTCCCCGCAGGGCCCCGGTGTCGTCGACAGCAACGCCGAAGCGGGCCGCGAGTTCGCCGTGGATTGGGCTTCCGGTCTCGTAAATGGGGGTGGTTCCGGTCGGTGCGGCGCACGGGCGACTGCCCGGCGGAGTTGAAGACACCGCCGGAACTCCAAGCCGCAGGGGCTGTCCAGCGATGTGGTTCAAGGTCCGGCGGCTTCCACAGCTATAAAGGTCAGGTGACATCCTCATTTGGCGCTGACGAGCCGGGTCTTGGCGTGGGCAACGCTGACGATGCCGGTGAGGAGTATGCGCATTGGGAGTTCGCTGCGGTGCTCCAGTCGACGGTCGACGAGGTGGATGCGATCGCCAGTCGTGGGGGTTCCGGCTACCACATCCCCACGGGGTTTCACGCTCTCGATGACCTGACGGGGGGCTTGCGCCGTGGGTCGTTGACCGTTGTTGGCGCTCATCCAGGGGTCGGCTCCAGCACTCTGGCCTCGGATTTTATCCGTGGCGCTGCTGTGCGCCACGGTGTCGCCTCGGCGTATCTGACGCTGGATGACACGGCCGAGGCGGTGACCCAGCGGCTGCTGTGCGCCGTGAACAAGATTCGACTGGCGGACATGCGGACCGGGCGTATGACGGACAAGGGTTGGACTCGTTTGGCCAAGGGCGTGTCCGCGATCCACGAGAAGCTCGTCGTGATCACTCGACTTGGCGACCCGGACATCGCCGCCGTTGAAGACGCCGTGGCGTCCCTGACCGCGGCGCAGGACACGCAGCTCGTGATCGTCGACTCGCTCCACATGGTCACCGCTCGACGGGACGTGCTCTACGAGAACCGCGAACGCGAGGTCGCGGAGGTCACGCGACGCTTGAAGCGGCTCGCCCTGGACCACAACATCGCGGTCGTGGCGACGGTCCAGCTTTCGTGCAACTCAGGTCCTCGGCAGCCCGTCATGCCAGCGCCGAGCCTGGCCGATCTGCGAGACTCCGGGACCATCGCTCACGTCGCTGACAACGTGCTGTTGATCCACCGTCCCGACGCATGGGACCGGGACGATCCTCGGGCAGGTGAGGCCGACCTCATCCTCGCCAAGCACCGGCACGGTCCGACCGCTACTTTCCTGCTCGTCCAGCAATTCCTGTACGGCCGATTCATCACCTTGGCCATCTGACGACGTCCGGGACGCTATGAGGGCGCGCGGTCCCGGGGTTGTCTCCGTGCTGGCGCACTACGCTCTGGGCATACCGCTGTTCTCAGACACTGAAGGTCCGGCCCCGGAGTGGGCTGCGGAAGCGACGGTCGGTCAGGTGCTGGGCGAGTTGATCGCGCAGGCGAAGGCCGGCCATGTGGTGTACCTGACCGGCCCGGAGGACGACGCCGTAGCCGTCGCCCCGATCGAGGTTGTTCGTGCCGGGCTCGCCGCGCTGGGCCGCGGTGAGCGAGCGCCGGAGTAGCTAGATCAAGCGGCTGGTGAAGCCCGCGTCGACGAGCCGCTGGTAGGCGGCGTCCACCTGCTCGGGCACGTCCTGCTCGATGGCGAAGCCGAGGCGGGCGTACTCGGTGATGCGCTGGGTGTCGCCGACGAGCATGTTAATGACCCTGTCGACGTCGCCGATGGAGGCGATGTACTCGTCGAGTGGCAGTGGCCGGGACGAGCAGAGGACCTCGACCTCGGGCCACACCTTGCGGCAGGTCGCGTAGGCGCGTCGCTGCTGGTAGGGCCGGGAGATCAGCATGACCGAGGACGGGTGGACACCCGCGTCGGCGAGGACCTGGCGGGTGTTGGTGAGGTTCTGGCTGGTGTTGGTCGCCTCGGTCTCGATGAGGATCGCGTCGGCGGGGACACCGAGTTCGATGGCGTGTTCGCGGTAGTGGACGGCCTCCCCGCGGGGGAAGCGTTCGATGGTGGTGGGGGCGTTGGCGCCGGTGAACACGATCCGCTCGAACAGGCCCTGCTGGTAGAGCTGGGCGGTGTGGATGGCGACGCCGAGGTCGTGGGACCCGAGGCCGATGCCGACATCGCAGCGGCGGGGCTGGTGGCCCATGTGGTGGTAGGCCCACAGGGTTTCGACGTCGGCACGCAGGTTCGCAGCCAGTTCGGTGGTCGCCATAACCGGCAAGGTTACGGGCGGCGCGGGTCGGTGCCGCGCACGCCCATCCGGTGCGCCAGCTCGATGGCCCGGTCTGCGGGCCGGGGGTGGCGGATCATCTCGCGGACCAGCAGCCGGGACAGCCGGTGGTAGCGGACCTGCTCGGGGGCGTAGGTCTTCGCTTCGAGCAGCAGCGCGAGGGCGTCGTCGGCGCGGTTCCAGCGCACGAACGCCCGCGCGGTCTCGATGGCGTGCCGGACGCGCCGCTCGACCGGGAGTGCGCGGGTGTCGACGCGGGGGCCGAGGTCGACGGCGACCTGGACGTCGCCGAGTTCCATCGCGACGGTGACGCGGTGGATGCGGACGCCGCCGTGCTGGTCGGGTTCCGCGACGCCGAGCAGATCACCACCACGCTCACCAGCCTGGACGACCCGCTCCACCCGGACGAGGTCGCCGAGATCACCGCACTGCTCCACCCCGACGCAACCGACGAGAGGACACCCGCCCGTGCAGTACATCGAGGTTGAGAAGAAGTTCGCCCTGCCCGACCCGGCCGCGCTCAAGGCCAAGCTCGAAGCCCTGGGCGCCAAGCCCTCCGAACCGACCCGCCAGGTCGACGCCTACTTCAACGCCCCGCACCGCGACTTCACCGCCCGCGAGGCCATTTCCGAGTGGCTGCGGGTGCGCACCGAGGCACGCGGCTCGTCGGTCAACTTCAAGCGCTGGCACCCGATCGACGAACTGATCAAGACCCACGCCGACGAGTACGAGACCAAGGTCGACGACGTCGAAGCCATCCGCCGCCTGCTCGAAGCCCTCGACTTCACCCCGCTGGTCACCGTCGACAAAACCCGCGAGGAGTGGAAGCTGCCCGACGTCGAGGTCGTGTTCGACCACGTCGTCGACGCCGGCGACTTCGTCGAGTTCGAGTACAAGGCCGACGCCGCCAACGTCGAGGACGCCACCGAGCAGCTGGAGCAGTTCATCGCCTCCCTCGGCGTTCAGCTCGGCGAGCCGATCAACCGCGGCTACCCACACATCCTCCTCGGGCGGGAGCACTGACACAGCCACACCGGCGCACGCCACAGACGCGGGGACCACTCGAACGAGTGGTCCCCGCGTGTTGTCCGAGCTGATCCGGGACTGCCCAACAGGCCAGGCGCGACGATGACCGGCGTGGGTAAGGAAAAACGAGCCAAAGCCAATCGGCAGGCCCGGACGAACGACCACCAGCCCCGCAAGGGCCTTGCGCGCCATGCCGACCTGGAAGACTTTTGGCGGCACGGTGGTCCATCGGAAGATCTTGAGTGGCGAGCCAATCCTCCGAAGTAGGCGTGTCGGACCTCCTGGGAATCAGAGGTGATACAGCTTGTTGAAATCTTCCAGTCTTGGTGGAATCGGTCATATTGCAGCGCTAACAGGATGTGGGTAAGCGACTGCGACCTGGCGGCCGTCGAGCATCCGGCGCCCGCTGCCCTTGTCGTCCCCGCGCACGCGGGGCTGTTCCGATCCTGCGGAGCTCACTCGGCTACTCGACCTGCCGTCCCCGGGTGTGGGGGCTGCTCCGCCAAGGCTTCGCGAGGTTCCAAGCATTCCATCCGTCGCCCGCGAACGGGCGTCTACCGCAGCGCCGGAAATGGCGGTGTCGAGAACGGTACGCCCTAGGCGAACGGTTCGAGGGCAGAAAGGAGGCTGCGGTGCGCCTCCTCGAGTTGGGGGCTGAGCGCGTCAGGTCGATCAGCCGTGCGGACATGTTCAGAGTGGTGATCAGCCCCGAAAAGCGGTATGCAGGGCTGGCGCAGCGGGCTGCAGGTAGTCGCCGATGGCGCAGGCCATCACAGCACCGAGTCCGGCCGAGGTACTGGTGAGCTTGGGGACCACTCCCGCTGGTCGCCGAAGCCGGCGCCTCACCAACGCCACACGATCGCCACCCGACCGCTCTGGCGATTCAGGCGGGTAACGCTGTTGGCTGGGCTCGGGCCCGCGGTCTCCACCCTGACTCGATGCTGCTGGCCCGGACCCGTCCTGTACGGGGCCATGGAGGAGGCGAATACCGCCCGTTCAGCCGGTCGAGTTCCAGTGGCCGAACGGGCGGGTCGACTACGCGGGAGACGGGCATGGCAGGTAGTGGGAAGTGGTGGGCCGGCGGTGCCGTGGTGCTGGTCGCCGGGGTGGTGGTGGCCTACCTGGCGGTGGCGCTGCCCTCCGGTGAGGCCGGACAAGCGCATCCCGGCGGCGCGGGTACGGGCGCGCCCTCGGAGTCGAAGCAGCCGCCGGCCGACCCCCGGTACCCGCCGGTGGAGAACCCGATCGACATGCGGGCGCTCGAGCCCTGCGACCTGCTCCCGCCGGACGCCGCCGAGGAACTCGGGCTGGCCCCGGAGGGCGAACTGGAACGGCCGACCGGGCCGTTCGAACCGTGCCTGTGGCGCAACCGGGTCACCGCCACCGACGCGGCGGTGTACCGGGACATCGGGCGCACCGGGCTGGGCGAGGTGTACGACCGGAAGGACGCCTACGCCGTGTTCACCCCGATCACGATCGAGGGCTACCCGGCCGTCGCCGCGCAGCACGTCGAGCAGACGAGGAACTGCCAGGTCTTCGTGGGGACCGCCCACGACCAGCAGTTCGTCGTGCAGTCCGACAACGCGCGCTACGCGGAGGACGGCGTGACCGAGATCGAAAGGAGGGACCCGTGCGGACGGGCCGCCGACGTCGCCCGCGCCGTCCTGATGCGGCTGCCCACCGGGGACTGATGCCGGTGAAGAAGTGCAGGATGACCAAGCGGCAAGAACGGAACGGCAGATCGATCGAGACGAGGGGGATTTTGAGTACCCGGTAATCCTCGTAGCGCTATCCGTGACGAGGATTCGATGACAGTCGAGGTGTTGTGGGTGGCGGCAGCATTCGCGACCATTCCCCACGGGCCACACAATACGCCTTGACATTTGCGGGCAACGAAGCGTCCATGGATGTGTGCCATTTGGCACCGAATGAACCGACACCGAAGGGACGACGAAACCATGCCTGCCCGCGCTACGCAGCCATCGCCATCCGAACCACCCCCTGACGCTGCCGTCGACGCACCCGCCGACCACGCCGACACCACAATCCGCACCATTCAGGACGATGAGAAAACGGACCCGGTGACGTGGGAGGCGCTTCCCCCAGAAGCCGTCATTCTCACACCGGCAACCGGAACAACGCCTATGCGACAGCCCGAGGACACATGGGCGTTGCTGGTGGTGGCCGTGGACCTCTATGAGGACACCGACGGTGACGTGGCGCTGTTCGCGGGCAGTTGGCTGCCCGAACAGCCGCAGGCGGCATCCGAGGGGGATCTCGTTATCGTGCTCAGCGCTCCAGACGGCGCGTCCCAGCCGGAGGACCAGGTCACGGTGACGATGCTGCTGGCCCACCACAATCGATGGCGGCGGGTTGGCCAGTGGGAGAAGCTGTCCCCGCGCTGGCCTCAGACGGTGGCGGTCACCGCGTCCGCGATCATGAAGCTCCACACCGAGTCGCGTGACGAGGCAGCTGCGCCCCGCTTCGAATAGGAGATCGTCCTTCGTAGGGCTAGGGTGTCAACGGCTGGCACCCTAGCCCTTTTCGCACGCCGCGCGGACTTCAACCTCGTTCGCCTCGTTGCTGCCTGATTGTGACGGTCGTTGCCGGGCAAGCGAATTCGTGGGTGCATACCCGCGCGTTCGCGTGGGGACGGACCACGAGGGAATGGGGTCGAGGGTCGTCGAGATTCAGTGGTCAGGTCACCGGGGCCGCAGCGGGCTGGGTGGTCGCCACCGCCGCCCCGTCAGCAGACGCGGAGCCCCCGGGGCCTGGGGTGGGGGAAGGTCCCGCAGCTCAGCGGCGACCACACCCACCGACCCGCAGCATTGCCAGACCAGCCCGTCGCCGTCACGGACCCGGGTGGCCTCGACCTCCCCGTAGCCCCGGATCACGCACCAGTCCACGAACGGCCCGTCAGGCCAGGCGAACCAGCCGATGAGGGTCCCGGTGTCCCGGGTCAGGCTGGTCCACTGCCATCCCCGGCGGGTCAACGCGTAGATCCCGGCCAGTTCCGGCACCGCCCGCAACGCTTCCCGGGTCGCCGCATCCGTCATATCCGTCCTCCGGCAGGTAGTGGCGGACCGCACCCGCAGGACCGGCTCCCGGCGACACCCTGTCAGTGTCGCCGGAAGTTGGGGTCACGGAGCGAGTCCGTAGAGCAGGGTGGTCAGCGACCGGGCCAGCGTGGAGACCACCGTGTCGGCCGCCGCGTGCCAGGACTGCGGGTGGCCACCGAACACCGCGAAGTACAGCGCGATCAGGCCCACCACCACGATCAGGGCTAAACAGGCGATGAGGACCGAAACGACAGCGTGGATGAGGATGTGCACGATCACGAGAAACGGGTCCTTCGAGAAGCAGGGATGCACCGCCGCGGAGCTGGCGCACAACGGACAACAGGAAGCGATGGAGAGAGGGGGGTCGCCCGGTGGGAACCCGGAGCGAGGGCCGGGGCGAGCGGGTTCGGCCACCGGGCGACCCAGCAGCCACCACCCCCAGCAAGGCCGCGTTCCACACAGGGGAGGCGGGGTAACGCGGTGGGACACCGGGAAGCGGCGACTGCCGTCAGGTATCGGTGAGGACATCGTTGTCGACGCCCCGACCGACGAGATCAGGGCAGGATGGCGGTAGGCCACCCGTAGCCGGGGGCGCCCAGCGGGGGAAGCGCCGGACGCCTCGACGTCATGCCGTCAGGCCCACCGAGGACGGCGGGGAGGCCAGCCCAGCAGCGCAGCTCGACACGACCGTCACCTCGACCGGTAACGCCCGCAGCGCCGCCTGCACCGGAAACAGCCGGTCGCGCGGCACGAACACGAACGCCGCACCACCACCGACCGCACCTCCTGCTGCCTTACCCCCATAGGCACCGTGGTCGACCGCCGTGGCCAGGGCCGCGTCGAGCAACACCGTCGACGCCCGCGCCCGCGTGCTCAGAAGCTGGTGCGCCGCCGTGCACAGGATCCCGAGCTCCGGCCAGGACACCGGCTCCTGCCGCAGCGCAGCCGTCATCTCATCCACCAGGCGGGCGGTGGCATCGGCGTAGCGCACCACATCCCGGTCCCGGGCCACCCACCGCGAGACCAGGACCCGTTCGGCGTGCGGGCACCTGCCTCGCCCGGTGTCGATCAGCAGCAGTGCCACCTCGGCATCGTCGAGAGCGGGCAGGACCGCCACCCGGGGCACCCCGGGCTCGGCGGTGGCCTCGACGCGAACCAGGCCGCCGGCGGCGACGGCCAGGACATCGGTGGACACCCCGGCTGCCGATGTCCTGCGTTCGGCTTCCCCCGCCATCCGCAGGACGAGGTCCCGATCCACCCCGGTTGGGGAACCAGCTCGGGCCCCGAGGACGGCGGCGGCGACCGCGACGGCGACCGCGGCGCTGGACGCCAGGCCCACACCGACCGGGACCTCACCGCGGGTCAGCACGACCCCACCGGCCGGGCCCGCCCCAGCCTGGTACACCGACAGGCAGGCGGTGGTGAGGACCAGGTCGAGGTCATCACCGGTCGGGGCGTAGTCCCGCACCCGGACGGTGCGTTGTTGGTGCAACGGCCGATAGGCGATGGCCGAAAGGTGTTCGGTGGCCGAGGTGAGCAGGGCGGTGGCCGTGGTCCGCAGCCCCACGGCAGCCGACACGCGGGGACCCCCGCACATCCAGTCCAGGTGATCACCAGCGAGGAGCACACGGCCGGGCACGGTGGCCACGACGGGATCGACCATCACCTCTCCTGACCCTCCACCGCGGCGGTGCGTGCGGTGCGCCGGCCTCCCGGTCGCAACCGCACCCCGGCTTCCCGGAGCAGGCGGCGGGTCATGTCGTAGGAGCGGCCGATGGAGGTGGCCAGTTCCTGTATCGAGTGCCCCTGGTGGTAACGGGCGGCGAGCTTCGCCGCGAGGATCGCCCGTTGCAGGTCTCTGGTCGTGGAACCCGTCCGCCGTGCGGGTCGTTCGGGTGTGCGACCGGCCGCGTCGGGGTGTTGCTGCTCCGTCGCGGGCGTGGGCGTCCGGGCTGGGAAATCGCGTGCGGGCTGGTGCTCCAGCTTCGGTGGTGGTGCTCCCGCCCGCTGCCCGAGGGCATCCTCGGCCTGGGCCCGCAAGACACGGGCGGCGTCCCGGACGTGCCCGCCGCCGCCCACCCCCGCGGCGATGTCCTGGGCCAGCACGCACTCGGCGATGGCGCAGGAGTGGTCCTGCGCGGCGAGGTGGGCCTCGGCCAGGCGCAGGTGCAGCGTGGCCAACAGCAGCGGGTCGATCGGTGGACGCGCCGCCAACGCCAGGTGGTGGGTCACCCCGAGGTCGTCGAGGTACCCGCCGCGCAACAGGGGGATCCCGAGGGATTCGGCGAAGCTCACGGTGAGCTCGTCCCAGCCGTGCAGGCTGGCCAGCGACTGCGCGGCCAGCACGTTCGTCCGTTCCGCGGCCAGCCACAGCAGTGCCCGGTCCGGGCTCCACCCCGTGCGTCGGTTGGCCCGGTCGTAGACCGGGCTGCTCCGGATCCCGTACGGGTCGAGGGCACGGTCGACCTCGGCGGTGCGCCGGAGGTACCAGTCGAGCATGTCCAGCAGCCACGCCCACCCCAGGGGCGCGGTGTGGTTCGCGCCGTCGCGGCGGAACCGGGTGGGTCCCGAGGCGTGGGGCAGTGGCGTGAGCAGGCCCTCGGCGGCCATGAGCTCGAGTTCGTGGTCGATCGCGGTGGTGGGCTTCTCGAGGGGGGCGGCGAGGGGGCCGGCGGTGACTTCGTCGCCGGGGTGGAGGCGGATCAGGTGGTGGAGCGCGGGCCGGAGCCCGAGTGCACCGGATGCGGTGGTCATGTCTGGAACTTCCGTGGGTGGGACGGGGTGACGGAACAGGCGGTGCGGGTTGACCCGGCTGCTGTGGAGCACCAGCGGCGGACGCCGCTCGTCAGCGCGGAGTGTGAGGGTTCGAGAAGTGGGCAGGGTGACCCGTGGTGGTGGGGGCAGGGCCCTGGTCACCATCCGGGCTGCCACGGGAGGGGAGCCCGGCGAGGTACGGGCGGATCCGGCTCGCCAGCCGCGGCAGGGCGTAACGGCGGACACGCCGGGAGCGGGTGGCCGGGACACGAGGGATCAGTGTCGTGACCATCTCGGTCACCTCGACCGGTGTCGTCCCCGTCATCGCGCTGGCCGGCTCGCGCGGCGGATGGCACCGACGACCGCCTCCCAGCGAGGCAGGCCCTTCCCGGTGTGAGGGCGCTGAATCCAGCGGGGGTCCTCGGCGCGGGACATTGCCGGGGGCAGCAGGATCGTGCTGCCCACGTCGTACCAGCAGGCTCCAGCGGTGAGGAGCTCGGTCACCGTGGAGGAACGCAGCGGAGTGCGCTGCTGGGTGAGGTAGATCCAGCTGGGGGACGAACGGGCCAGGACTTCGATGATGGGTCCGCGTTGCAGGGCCTGGACGAGGTGGTGGTTGACCTGGTGGCCCAGCTCGGCACTCATGCGCAGGGCGTCGACGCTGCCGCCGAGGGACAGCCGCACCTGCCCGGTGTCGGGGTCGGTGAAGGTGGGCCAGCGCGCCGTCTCGGTGGTGTAGCGGGTGGGCGCCTGCGCGGCCGAGATCACACATCTCTCGGTGGGGTTCGCGGTGGCTGTGGTCACGAATCCTCCGTGCGGGGGATGGGGGTGGGGCGGCGGAACCGAGGCGCCTCAAGCGGGAGAACCTCGGCCCCGCCGAGTTCAGGGGCACCACGCCGGCGGGCCAGCGGCGCGGAAGGCGACGGACGGCACTCCGGGGCGGGAGGGGGTCGCGGCGGAACCAGGGTTCGGGGGTCGTGGTTCCGCCGCGACCGGGCGGTGAGGCAGGAGGGGCCACGACGTGAGGGGGGCCGCCGATGTCCGGCCTCACCGTGCTCGTCGGGCTCCTGAGGAGCCGGTGCCACCCGCGCCGGGTGCGGAAGCCGTGGAGGTGGCCTTCGCGATCACGGTGAGGAGACGTGCGGCCTCGGTGGCGTCGAAGGCGGCAGCCTCCCCCGGAGGCGCCACGACCACGACCTCCGAGCCACGCACGACCACCCGGAACTCACGAGCCCGACCGGAGGCGTCCCGGCACGTCACAGCCCACGGTCCACGGCGTTTCATCGTGCGTCACCGCGGAACGCGGTGCTCCAGACCCGGACGCACACCCGGATCCCGAGGAGACCAGCTCCGGCGAGCGTGGTCGGAACGATTCGCGGCGGTGCCACTGTCGCGAAACGAAGGTTCTTTCTCATGCGGCGCTCCTGGTTCCGAGTGAGGACAACGACGCCGCTGACTCCACCTGGACCCGCTGGTAGCGGGCCCGGCCATCATCGGATCGGTTGTTGACGAGGTGCGGCTCGTTCCCGATGTTGTCCGTTGATCGGTGACGAGCACAGCTAAGCGTCCAGCTCAATGGGGGTCCAGAGCGCGGGCACTGCGGAGGTGTGGCGTCGGTGGGGACACCCCCCGCATGGCCTGCAGGAACATCGGAGGTTGCGGGCAACTCCCGAACGGTGGAAGGCGCAGCAATGGCAGGCCGCCGCGCAGGGACAGACCGGAGTGAGACGACAAGGTCCACCGGAAGCAGATGACCGACGCATGTTCGTGGGCGAACCTGCGAGCAACGCGTCGTGAAAGTTTCAGGTTCGCCCGGAGGCGGGCCGCCTGAGAAGCTGTTACCTATGCAACTGAACGGTGTTCCTCCGAGCTTGGACCAGATCAAGGCTCTGGCGCTGACCAACTATGGTCACTTCACGTCGATGTTGGCGGAGGGCGGTCGTGTGCGCGGCTTGTCTCTCCACATGCAGCGGCTGGCGCACGACTGCCGCCTCCTCTTCGACGTCGCCTTGGACGTTGACCGTGTGCGGGACTACCTCCGACGTGCCCTGTCAGACGCCGCGCCGTGCGCCGTCGCGCGAGTTACGGTCTACGATCCAGGGCTTGACCTGGGCACCATCGGCTCTGACGCCGTTCCTCACGTACTGGTGACAACGCGACCCGCAACATCATCCCCAGCCAGCCCACTGCGCCTGCAAACGTCCTCGTACCGGCGAGAACTCCCTGCGGTCAAGCACATTGGCCTCTTCGGAGCGTTGCGGTGCCGCCGCACCGCCCAACGCGAAGGCTACGACGACGTTCTCTTCCTGAACCCGGATGGGACAATCTCCGAACTCGCCACATCAAACATTGGGTTTGTCCGAGGTGGCCAAATTATTTGGCCACACTCAGAATGGCTTCCCGGGGTTACAATGAAGTTACTGAATCAGGTGCTGAAAAAGCCAGCACGCACCGAGCGAATCACCATTTCCGACTTGTCGAACATGGAATTCGCGTTCGCGACTAACGCGGCAACGGGAGTTCGCCCCGTGCTCTCGATAGGAGGCCACACATGGCCTACCCATAGCCCCCTTGCGGACCAATTGAAATCCTTGTACTTGAAAACCCCCAAAGAAGGAATTTGACAGTGCTTCAACAATCATTCAGTGCTCGAGTGTTTCAGCGGTGACTGCGCATCGAAAACCGGTGTCGTCGTCGCACATGCTCAAAGCGGCATCGTTAGACAACGACGGAGTCGCCCGTAGGAGCGGACTCGTCCAAGCGCCGCCCTTCAATTCGTAACGGCCGGGCTTGGTCTCAGTGGAGCACCACTCCCAGGTGTTGCCACACATGTCGAGGACGCCGTAAGGGCTTGCACCACTCTGGTAGCAATCTACTGGAGTGGTGCTTCCCACACCGTTCTCCCGAACGTTGCACTTGGCTGGGGTGGGCTGGTCTCCCCATGGGTAGACGATGCCTCGAGTACCCCGTGCGGCCTTCTCCCACTGCTGACCGCTCGGCAGGCACTTCCCGGCCCAGCTGGCGTAAGCGGCCGCGTCGGTCCAGGTGACGAAGACGACCGGGTGGTCAAGGTGCGCCGGCGGCTGCCCTGCTGGCCAGTGTTGGGGCGGGGCGTGACCAGTTGCGGCCAGAAACCGCCCGTACTCGACATTGGTCACCGGGTAGACATCAATGTAAAAGGTTGGCAGCCAAACAGGTTCGTTTGCCGGCCCGGCCTGGAAGACACTTCCGTCGACCTTAGCCATCAGTCGGCCGTCCACTGGATGTCGAACGTGACTCACGCCGATAGGTTCTCGCGTACTGGGGGACGGCAGGTCACCCTGGTCAAGAAGCTCAGCAAGATGCTCCCGAGAAATCCCTAGAACCTTAGCAAGCCTTGGCCACAGGTAGGGCTGAGGAGTATGTTCACCTGACTCCCAGTGAAATACTGTCGAACGGTCGACCTGCATAGAATTCGCAAGCTGATCCTGAGTAAAACCCGCAGTTTTACGGGCATATTTGAGCCCAGTTCGCTTTCGGTGTACACCACTGGACCGAGTCCGCTCTCGCACGAGAACAGGCCCTTGATGGCCTTCGGGTGAATCGCTCGCCGCTCGATCCATGCCGACCTGAGCAACAGCCTCTGCCGGCGGCGCTAGTAGCGCCTCGATACCCACGCCGAAGATCCGTTCGAGCAACCGAGCAGTGGCTGGCCGGACAGGACCGAGGGGCTCGTCACCCTCCTTCCGGCCGGCAGCCAGCCGCTGAAGGTGCCGCACGCTGATGGTTCCTCGCTCGCCATGCCGTCGAGCGAAGACCTCCACGAACTCAGCGAACTCCTCAAACGTTTGGCGGCGCTCCTTGACCTTCTGCTCCAGCAGTGTCCGCGGCGCTTGCCATGGCCTACCTTTGCCTATGACCTCGCTGGTCTGACGCATGTTCACTCCCTCGGCAGTTCAGTTCCGGATGGACACCCTGGCGCTAGCACCTACATGAAGTGGCTCAGTCACGAGCGATCAGCAAGGAGAGCCAGGACAACCTAGTGCTTCTTACGACACGAGTTGGCATAGTACAGCATTCCCACAGGTCAGACGGCATCGATCATCGGATAGCATGAACTGCCTCTCCCGCGCTGATGCGGTTGTCCGCGACCGTGTTCTGCTGTGTCCCCGGGACGCCAGCGACATCGGAGCCGCAGCCAAGTCTTGGGAGTTGGTGTGTGACGATCGCCTACTCTCCAGCGCTGAGCTGATTTAGTTTTACGCGTTGAGCATGCCAGCTGCTCGGTCATCGGTAGCCGGACCTAAGCAACATCGGTCGGGTAGACATCGTTCAAGGCATACACGCACGTGGAACAGGACACCCAAAGTCGATCCTTTATCTCGCAGGGTCGAGCACTGTTACCATCGCAAGAATCGCTCGACAGTTAGGGCGGAAACTTGGCGAAGCGATTAGGAATCGGGCGTTTGTCGGCGCACTCAGGCGCCAAGAGCTTTCCTTCCTCTCATCCTGAAGAACGTTGAACGGGCCAGTAACTTTCATACCCGTCGATCTGGTGGCCTGTGGCAGTGTCGCGGCGAACTGACGCTGGGTTCGCCTGGGCAAGGCAGCAGGGGACCGCGCGGTGGCGCTGCTGCAGGAAGCGAGGCGCACTCGATCCGAGACCGTGATCGCGACCACCGTGTATGCCCTCCAGGTCGTCGACGAGGACCTTCCCGAGTCGGACCACGACTTCAGCGTGGACCTGATCGTCACCCCCGAGCACGTGATCGAATGCAGCCCGAGGCGACGCCCGGTGGGCCTGATGTGGGAGCGGCTTTCCGCCGAAAAGATCGCCGCGGGTGACGGACACCGACCGCCGGCGAGTTCCGCGAGGTGCCCGGCCGGGACCGGGTTGATGCCGGTGAACGGCGTTCTGGTCTGACGCAGCGCGTGGGGCATCTCGGGAGTGAGCAGCTTTGCCGCGCCCCAGACCGGGTCCACCGGGGCGCCGATGAGCTGCCGTACCAGGCTGGTGTGGCTGGCGGCCACGGTCGTGTCGTGCACGCGGGCGGTGTACACGCGGCGGAACCCTGCGGCATCGGCGAAGGCCCGGGTGCGGCCATCGCTACCGCTGAGGAGCAGATGCGCTCCTGCGGACCCCGCCGCCGGTTCGGCGTCTGGCCCCGCGGCCGCAGCGAGCTGCCCGGTGGTGGGCAGGACCTCGCCGACCGCCGCCAGCCGCACCCGGCCCTGGTCGAGCACCCGAGTGCGGGTGCTCGGATGCGTGATGACCCGCAGGCGCTCGGAGCGATGACGTGCGGCCACTACCCCGACCCGGTCGAGAACCGCGGCCGCGGTGCCGCTGGTGTCGACTAGCGCGCACCACCAAAACGCCGCACCACGCCCGCGAACCAGAGGCATGAACCTCCTTCCTGGTCAGGCGCCGGATCCGTGGCAGTGCCCGCCGGCGTCAGAGTCGTCGGAGATCGTGCGGGAGTATTGGCCCCGCGTGATCTTTCCGAATGAACCGACCTCAGTGATCCGGGGCGCCTCGTAGGGCTCCGCAGCGGTGCTGGGCTCGGGCTGATCGTCGTGCATCACGTTCTCCCTCCGTGGGTTCCTTCTTCCTGTGCCCGGCGGTGCGGCCGGGACTCAGTGCTGGCGAGTAGAAGCGACGATCTGGTCGATGCGCTGCTGGCGGATGTGCTGATCACGCGCTTCGTGCAGCCAGTGCAGCAGGTGCGCGAGGTGACTGACACTGATCCGATCGGTGCTGATCGACGCAGCGGCCAGCGCCTGCACCAGGTCCGGGGGCACCACCGGCGGGCGCAGGCCGTGGCGCAGCTCCAGCTGCCCGCGCCACTCCGTGCCCGCCGCGGGCGCGGCGCCGACGCCGTCGAGCGGTTCGAGCACGGTGTGCTCGTCGAAGGTGTGCACGCGCACCGCTTGCGGGCGGCGGTCGGTGTCGAGGGTCAACCAGCTCCGCAGGAACGTGTCAACGCCGAGCACGCGCTGGTCGCACACCAGCAGCAGATGCCCGTCCGGCCACCGGGCCGTGCCGCTGAGCAGAATCGGATCCGGGGAGTTCATGCGCGGAAGGCTCCTTTCGGCGCCAGCCCCAGGCCGGGCCGGTCAGGGACGAGGACGTGACCCGCGGCGACCGGGAACTCCTCGGCCAGCACGGCCATCCGGCGGGGCCACCAATGGTGCTGGTACTCCATGCCGGCGATCAGCCACGGGATGGCGGCGGCCAAGTGCAGCGCCGGTGCGAACGCGCGGCCGTGCAGCCACACCGGAACTTCGGCGGATGCAAGGGCCAGCAGCGCGCGGCGGGCGGCGCTGAGCCCGCCGAGCCAGAGCACATCCGGGGTCAGCACGGCCGGCCGGTGCCGCTGGGCGAGGTCGAGCAGGTCCTCGGTGGTAGTGCAATGTTCCCCGAGGGCAACCGGCAGCCCGGCGGGAAGCGGTTCGTGCCCGGAAGGAAACGGGTCTTCCAGCCACACCACGCCGGCGGGCGGGGCCGCGAGCACCGCGTCCAACACGGCCGAGGTCCAGGTGCCGACCGCGTCGATGGCCACTGGAGCGCCGGCGGCGCGGGTGACTGCGGCGATGTGATCGGCCATCTCGCCGACACCACAGCCCGCTCCCACGCGAGCGGACCACTTGGTGTGGGTCCAGGGCTGCCCGGCCAGGCGCGTGACCTGGTCACGGCCGCGCTCGGTGGTGACATCCAGGCTCAGCCAGGAGGCGTAGGCCGGCACGCGCGCTGCGGGCTCGGCGGCGATCAGCCGGGCCACCGGAACTCCGGCGGCGCGACCGAGCGCGTCCCAGGCCGCGCAGTCGACCGCGCCGAGGGCAGCCCGAACTCCACGGCCAGTACCGGTGGGCGCCACGTCCGCCAGCAGAGCCGGGAGCCGGTCGACGGTCAGGGGCTGCCCGCGCAGCCCAGCTGCCAGCCGGGCCGCGAACACGGCCAGGCGTTCCGGCAGCGGCCCGTACCAGCCGGTCAGGCCGCCGGCACAGCGCAGACCCAGAAAGTAGTGGTCGTCGCCGGGATCCAGGGCGTGGCCGCCGGCGTCGAACAGCATCACGTCGTCGATCAGCACATCGCCTCCCGCACTGTGTCCATCAACTCGACGACACTGGCCCTCAGCGAGTCGAGGTCGAGCCCGGCCGTGCGCAACAATCCCTGCGTGTCCAGGGGCGCGGCCGGTTCCCGCCACCCGCGTACGACCAGCGGGCGGTGGCCGCGGGGGCCGAGCAGCGGCCATAAGGCAGCCGGCTGGCCGGTGGTGGCCACCAGCATCGGCACACCGGGAGGAAACACCTGCCTCCAGCGCACCGGCGTGATCGCCTGCGGCCAGTCGGCCGGATCGCCGAGCACCGCGGGCTCGTGCACATGAACGTGCCGAGCGGGCAGGCCCAGCTCCTCGCGCACACGGTGGAGCTGGTGCGCGGCGAGGTCGCCGACGCTGATCAGCACCACCGGCGGCGGGTACGGCGGCTCATGCCAGATCGCCCACCCCTGGGCGATCTCCTGCTCGATCGTCTCGGCCGGACCGCAGGCGGGCAGGTGCTTGTCGACGACGAGCACGTTGATCGCGCCGGTGCTGGCGAGCATCCCGTCGAGCTGCACCGCGGCCCGGCGGAAATCAGCGGGCGTGTAGATCCGCACCGCAGGATCGGCCAGCCCGAGCAGGGTGGTGACCAGACTGGGGTCGCCGTGGGTGTAGCAGTTGTGCCACCCGAGGCTGGTGACCAGCACGTTGACCGACGGACGCCGGTCGCGATCGGTGAGCAGCCGCAGCGTCTTGGCGTGCTGCGACAGAGAGCCCGCGATCAGTGGGGCGAACGCTTCGTAGGTCGCCAGCACGCCGGGCCTCCCGGCGGCGGTGTGGCCGTGCAGCCACGCGGAGCACACCGGCTCGTTGAGTACTTCGCTGGTCCAGGGCTCGTCGGCGAGCGCGGCGAGCCGGTTGGACGCGAGCTCGTCGGGGCAGAACACCCGGAGTCCTCGCGGTGCGTGCGCGCGCAGCACGATCTCGGCCGCCAACGACCATCCCGCAGACGGTGTCGGCACCGATTGCCGGGGGGACGTGGGAATCGGGCGAGGTGGGGGCGCGGGCGGCCACGTCGGTAGCGTCCTCAGGTCGATGGCGGGGGCGCCGCCACCGGTGAACAGCTCGCGGGGCCGGTAGGAGGACATCCATTTTGCGAGCTCGGCGCGCTGGCGTGGATCACCGGCCGGATCCGGCAGCGGGGTCTTGTGGCACGCCGGTGTTGCGGCGGCCGGGCCGGAGAGTCCCTTGGGCATGTCCAGCACCAGCACGAGGCGGTCGCCGTCGCGGACGGAATTCAGGGCTTGCCGCAGCAGATGCGTGAACTGGTCGGCTTCGCCAGGGCTGGCGCTGCTCACGTGCGCCCACCGGGTCCGCCAGCCCGTTCCCCGGAGGTAGGCGTCGACTTCCCGCGCCGGGCGGGATCCCAGCAGGGAGGTCGACCCCATGCGCAGACCGTTGAGGTTGAGGATCGGCAGTAGCGGTGCGTGCGCGGGGTCGGGGCGGATGACGGGGTCGGCCAGCCAGGCTGCCGCGGTTTCTCCGGTCTCGGCTTCGCCGTCGCCGATGATCGGCACGACCACCGATTCACCATCGCCTGCGGCCGCAGCGGCTTGAGCGAACGCGAGCGCGGGCCCGAGTTGCCCGCCGACGTAGCCGCCGGCGGGCAACTCAGGGTGGACTTCGGCGCCGAGCCCGTCGCAGGCCGGGAAGTCGGCGCACAACGCGGCCAGCCCGGCCCGGTTGCGGTCGTACTGCGGCCGGAGCTGGTGCAGATCACCGGTCAGCCAGGCGTAGCTGCGCTGGACGATGCCCGCGTGCCCGGCTCCGATGACCGGCCGGACGGGCGTGGCCTGGGTCGCCAGCCCCGCCAGTGCCCAGGCCACCGAGGGCACGGTGCCCCAGTGCCCCACCGGCCGGGATTTGACGTCCTCGCCGCGCAGTGGCCGCGCGGCGAGGACGTTGTCGCGCAGGTACAGCTGGGCCACCGACAGGTAGGTCAGCGCCCGCCACACCTGATGGGCGCGAATAGGTGAGTCCACGTCTGTGCTCCGCGCTCGCTCAGCTTCGGGTGGGGCGGCGCAGGCAGAACGCCCACGTGGTGAACCCGAACGGGTTCAGCTGCCGGTCGTACTCCTTGTAGTCCATGACCTTCTCGGCCAGGGCGATGTACTCGAAGTCGCGGAAGAGCTGCCGCAGCTCGTCCTCGCCGAAATAGTGGTGGATCACTCCGGCGTCGCTGCCGACGTCCTTGATCCGGGTGCCCGGTTCGATCTCACGGCCGCGATCGGCGGAGAACGCCTTGTCCGACTTGATCGTGCCGATGAACAGCCCACCCGGCACCAGGTGCTCGTAGACGTTGGCGACTGCGGTGCGGATGTTGGCCACCGTGTTGTGGTGGATCGAATCCCAGCTGATCACCGCGTGGAACGATCGTTCGGGCCAGGGCATCTCGGTCATGTCGGCCACCGCCAGGTGCGCGTCCAGCTCCCAGCGGTCCAGCCACGCACGGGCCTCGGTGATGCCGGTCTCGGAGATGTCGGAGGCATGGACGTCCCACCCGCGTCGGGCCATTGCGACTGTGTGCCGACCGGCGCCGCAGCACAGATCCCAGGCGCGGATCGGCCGCTCGGGATGTAGGGACTCCACAGTGGAGGTCCACTTGTAGAACGCGCCCTCGGGTGCGCGTTTGATGTGGGCTTCATCGGTGAAGAGCGTGTTCCAGTCAGCCATTGCCAGTTCCTCACACGGTCGGGCCGGTCAGCGGATGACCGGCGAATTCGTAGTGCCACAGCGGCCGGTAGCAGTGCCATCGCACCGGCGTGAGCCCGGTGGACGACAGCACAGGCTCCAGCCGGGTGCGGGCGTACAGGTAGAACTCCAGCTCATTGGCGCCGGTTGCACGCAGGCTGGACATCAGCGGGGTGTGCGCCTGGTAGACCTGCAAGTTCGGGAAGTCGCTGAGATGCGATGCCAGGCGCCGTACCCCGTCGATGAGCTGGTCGAGCGGGTCGAGGCCGACGACGAGGTTGAACGAGGCGTCCAGCCCGGCAGACCGCGTTCGTGCCAGCAGGTCGGGCATCTGCTGCGGAGTGAGATCGGCCTTGGTGTCCTTGAGCAGCAGGTCGCGACGGGTGAAGCACTCGATCGTCAACCACAGCGTGAACGGGGCGACCTGCTCGGCCAGTGTGCGGAACGCGTCGTCGGACCGCACCACGCTGGTCAAAAACCCGATGTGCGGCCCCAAGCCCATTGCGGTCAGCACGCGGCGCAAGTCAAGCAAGTGCTTCACGGCGGCTTCTTCAAGCTGGTAGCAGCCGGTGGACTCCGTGACGACCTCGACCGT
Organism: Actinoalloteichus caeruleus; assembly: GCF_049311605.1. Lineage (NCBI taxonomy): Bacteria > Bacillati > Actinomycetota > Actinomycetes > Pseudonocardiales > Pseudonocardiaceae > Actinoalloteichus > Actinoalloteichus caeruleus. The sequence goes on along the minus strand of NZ_CP186005.1, from coordinate 1,495,726 downwards.
GTCGAGGGAGCCCGTCGGGGAGGTCAGCGCCAGCGATTCCAGCAGCGCGGTCAGCTTGGTTTCCTCGGTCAACCGCGGATCAGCGGCGGCCTCCAGGGTGTTGGGGCAAAACGCGCATCCGGTGCACCGCGAGCGGGCGTTGGGGTTCAGCGTCACCGCCCGACCACCGGCCCGGAAGTAGCCGCCCACCGCGTCGTCGCCCTCGATCCGCGTTACGTGCGCGATCAACACAGATCCCAGCTTCAGCTCCTGGCCGATCAACCGGAACGGCGAGTTCATGCTGTTCAGCGGCACGATCACCATCCACGGCGTGTTCGGCTCGCGCACCAAACGCAACGACAGCCGCGCCCGGTTGCGGGGCCGATCGCCCCGCACCCCATGCAGGTTCACGGCCATCAGCAGCACGTCTTCCAGCGGAATCCCGTGGTGTAGGGCCAACTGCTCGTAGGAACGCAGCACCGCGTCGGCGCCGTCATCAGCAACTTCGGCTGGTGGACTCATCATCCTCCTTCTGTTCCCCCGGCCTGCGTGGCCGGGCGGATCGGGTGGCCAAAACACCCCGGCCGGAACATTCCTGGTGTACGGGTGTACGGGTGTACGGGCCAGGGCTGGGGGTTCGCTAGATGGCTTCGTCGGGGTCGGATGACCTGCGTGGTTTCGGGATCGAGGTCGGCCTCCCGCGTCTTGTGTACGCGGAGCTGCGCGACGGATTCGGCGACCGTCGGGGCCCGTGGCTGCTGATGAGGAGTGAATCCAGTCCAGCGCGACGGCGTTGGTCACGCCCTGATTCCCGACCAGCAATGCCACGATCCCGGGTTCCTGCTCGGCGGCCGCCGCGTCGAGTTCGTCGCGCACCCGGAGATCGAGTTCCAATACAGCCACCGGCGGGGTGGGCAGCTGACGCGGTACCGGGAGTGCGAACGATGACGTGTGCCGGGGATCGTGGATCCCATCTTCCACCCGCCCGTTCTGAAGGTGCGCGCCGCCGAGCTGGAACTCGGCTTTTTCGCTGGTGGGCAGCGCTTCGCGCTGCGCGCGGGCCTGCCAGTGTGGCGGGATCGTGCGGCTGTTGCGTTCCCACTCCCCGAGGACGACGACCAGCTCGTCCCACAGGTTGCGGGTGCCGATCTCGGCGATGCAGGGCCGGGCCCGGCCCTGGCGGCGATCCCAGGTGATGATGATCCGCACCGCCGAGCCTGTCTCCGCGTCCACCAGCGAGTGCTCGTCCTGTTCGTCGGGCCACGACTGCCGGGAGTGCTGCACGCCCGGCATGGCAGCGGCCAGCACCGCGGGAAAGGCGGAATTGTTCCAGGCCGGGCAGCGTCACAGCGTTCTTCAGCGGCTTGGCCTGAAGCGCGGCGGAGTCCAGGAGCGGGGGCATCACGCACCACCTCGCATGGGTGCTTGGGTGCCCTGCCACATCCCGGCCAGCTGGTTGAGCCAGTCCAGCCACGGGAAGCCGCTCTCCTTGACGGTGTGCTGGCCGTTGTCGCGGTGGAACAGCACGGCGAACTCGTGGGTGAGGCGGTCCCGGAAGACGTGCACGACCGCACCGCGGCCACCGTGGGGCTGGCTGGCGTGCTCGAGCTCGGGGTGGGCTTCCTGGACCAGCAGCAGGAAGCTGTGCTCGTGGACGGGCGGCAGGTGCGCCGGCCGTTCCGGGCGGTCGCTGTAGGTCAGCGCCAGCAGCAGCGGTATGTCCACTTCAGACAGTCTCGCTGTCATGACATCACTTCCTCGGATTGGATTGGTCGTGGTGGTTCCTCTCCGAAGTCAGCTGCATCTGGCTCGGAGAGCGGACAGCACGTCACGCCCCTTCTGCGCGCCGGGAATGCGCTTGTCCAGGTCGTGTTCCGCGCTGTCGCTCATGGCGTTCACAGCTCCTCCGCACGTGGGTCACGGCGGGCTGGTCGGCAGGACGCACGGAGATCGGCAGGCCGCCTTCGAGCGGCGACGGGAGGTCCATCACCGCAGCGGTGACCTCGAGGGCGGTGCCGGTGGCCCGCCAACGCACGATCACGTCACTGAGGTCTTCGGGACGCCGCGGATCCAGGTTGCTGGCGCGGTAGGCCGAGGCTTGGTCCTCACCGAGCACGGTGACGACGTCCAGCACCCCCGCCGACCACCAACGCATATAGACCAGGGTGACAGGAGCGAGCCCGTCTTCGTCCGGGATCGGCGCTCCGGTGAAGCCGCTGCGCCCGAGGCGCTGAAGTTCGGCGGTCGATTCGTCCATCTCCGACTCCCCGTTGCCGGTTGGTTGGGGAGCGGCGGGCCCGGCGTTGTCGGGGGTCACGCCGGGCCCGCCGCCCGTCTGGGCAACCGGGGGAGCGCTCAACGGAGCGCTGGTGGTGATCGCTGACACCGGAGCGCTCCACCCGGTCTGGTCTACTGTAGGCTTAGAGCTGTAGCAGCTACATGGAGACGCTACAGCGGAGCAGCTACAGGGCCAAGAGTTGTCTATGCGCCCATTTGGGTGATGTTGGTCTTCGATGCCAACCAGAGAGCTGTATGCCGGGGGCCGGGATGCCAACAGGCGGAGGAGATCACTGTGGTTGCCACGTCGAGCCCTGCACTGCTGAAGCGCTGGATCGGCCTCAACCTGCGCCAGCTCCGCGAAGAAGCGGGCAAGGAACGCTCCGAGGTCATGCAGAGGCTCGGCTTGTCACGTGCACAGGTGGGGCACCTCGAGACCGCCGAGCGATTGCCGTCCAAGCCGGTTCTGGAGATCCTGCTCGACTTCTACGGCAAACCCGATCGACTGCCTGACTTCTTGCGGATCGTTGAGGCGGCCCGCAAGGGGAAGAACTGGTGGGACAAGCTCAGCGGTGCCGTTCCGCCCTGGTTCGACCTGTTCCTCGGTTTGGAAGCCGGTGCCGCAGACGTCTTGAGTTTCGATGCCTACGTCATGCCCGGCCTGCTGCAAACCCCGGCCTATGCCGAGGCGGTCATCCGTGCTGATCCGGAGCTCACTGACGAGCAGGTCCAACAGCGTGTGGAGCTGCGCATGGGCCGCCAGAAGATCCTCCACCGCGACGACGATCCCGTCCGGTGGTGGACGGTCATCGACGAGGCAGTGCTCACCCGTCAGCGCGGCAGCACCGAGGTGATGGCCGAACAGCTCGATCACATGATCAAGATGAGCGAGCGGCCCCGCATTGACCTGCAAATCCTGCCGTTGAACGCCGGGGCGCACCTGGCGCAATCCGGCGGCTTCCAGGTCCTGAAGTTTCCTGCCGAAATGGCAGGAGATCCTGGTGTCGTCTACCTGGAAGGGCTGGTCGAAGGCCGCTACTACGACAAGCCCGAAGAGGTCGCACTCTATGAGCGGACGATGACCCGGCTACAGGTGCAAGCCGCGACCCAGGAAGACTCGCGAGCGATCTTGCGCCGAGCTGCACAGGAGGTGCTGAAGTGAAGGAATACCCGCTCGACCTGCCACGGGACGACCAGTTCCAGAAGTCGAGCTACAGCAATGACCACCAGGGGTGCGTCGAAGTCGCCGTCACCACCGACGGTGGCCGCTGGCTGCGGGACACCAAGGACCGCTCCAGGCCAGCCCACTACTTCACGCCGGTCGAATGGCAGGCGTTCCTCGCCGGCGTGAAGGACGGCGAGTTCGACTGACCGTCCCCCACTGCTCGCAAGGGCAGTGAACAGGAAGAAGCCCTCCCGGCCAACCCAGGCGGCTGGGAGGTCTCCTTGTTGTGTGAGCGCCGGCCGGGCCCACAAAGGATGATGCCGTACTCGATCACATAGTGTACTCGGACACGCCCCGGAGCCCGCGAACCGGATCCGGGGAGCAGGGGCTTCTGGGGGCGCTTACCGGCCTTCGCTGCCGGACAGTGTTCCGTTGGCCAGCCTGCGGTTGACCTTGGCGATGTTGGCGTCTAGGGCGTCGTAGAGGGTGATGCCCGCGACTTCGGCGACGCGCGCGGCGTACCAGAACACGTCCCCGAGCTCGTCGGCGATTTCCCGGCGCCCGCTGCTCGGTTACCTTCGTGCTCAAGGCCACCCCCGACGAGGCGCAGCACGTGGAACGCAGTGAACCTCGGCGTGGGCGCAGGCACTGCTTTCCACCAAGCCAGGGCGACCTGCATCACCCTCAGCGAAGATTCGCTACTAGGTGGCTCGCCGTGCCTCGCGAGGAACAGGGCCCTCCAGTGCCACTTCGGCTGGTTCGCTGGGCAGGAAGCCTTCGCCGTTCTTCCAGTGCTTGCTGATGCGGGTCCACCAGGTGACATTGGCGGCAAGGGTGGACTGGGTGTCGAGGGTCCGTGCGCGGTGGTGGCCGGGAACGGGTGGGTGGCGGCGGCGGTGGTGGTGGAGGGCGGTGTGAATCATGCTCGTGTGGGCGAGGGCGTCCGCGGTGTCGTGGTCGTGTCCGTCTGCTCGGGCTCGGATGTAGGTGGTGGCACGAACACGGGCGTCGAGATGAGGGTGAAGGTAAACGAGGACATCCCAGCACTCGATGATGCGGTGGTGGAGGCGTTGGTCGAGTCGGCCGAGGGAGAAGGTGTCCCAGAGGCGGTGGAAGCGAGCAGGCCACCACGCCGGGCGTAGGACCATCACGACTTCGGGGCGGACGGCCACGAGGGCGGCCCACAACGGCGCGAGGCGACCGTAGGCAGCGCGATCGCGGGCCAGCCGAACGGCGGCGGGCACTGTGGTGGCGACCAGGGGTGCGGCCAGGCCGAGGCTGGTGAGGATCGCGCCGACGGCGATGAGGGCCCATTCGACGAGGTACTGGTCGTAGGCAGGCGCGGCGTCAAGCAGCGCGAGGATGAGGTAGGCCAGGCGGTGCAGCAGGTAGAAGCCGATCACGATGACGCCGAGGGCGATCAGACGCAGGCCACGGCGGGTCCAGGGCCGGGTATCGGGGTCTCTTGCCCAGACGTTGGCCAGGATCGCGACGCTGATCGTGGAGGAAAGCATGTAGGCGACGTAGAGGGAGACCGCCGCGGCGGACCAGGGTGCGGCGAGCCAGTCCGAGTCCTGCAGTGCGGCGGCGGCATCGGCGTCGGTGCCGAAGCCCGCGAGTGCCCACCGCAACACCAGGATCGCTCCGAGGATCGCGGTATGGATACGCAGTCGGCGCACCCGCGCACGTCCCGGTTCCCACACCCAGCACAGGAACGCCGAGCGCAGCAGGAACGCGACGCTGATCGCGACGGTGTGCCGCAGAGCGTAGGACCACCGCTCCCCCAGTGCTTCGTCGAGGTGGGGAGTGACGGCGTGCAGTTCCAGGACCAGACTGAAGGCCAGGGTCAGCGCGCAGCCGAGCATGAACGCGGCAGCGGGTCGATTCGTACCGGGTCTGCTCAGGTGCAGGGCCTTGGCGACGACGGCGGCCAGCACGACGGCGATGACCGCCAGTTGGATCGCATCCCTCATTCGGTGGCCGTCCCCGGGTTTTCGAACGCCCCGGTCAGCAGCCGGTTCGGCTCGCGGGCGGCGATGGTCAGCGCACGAGCTCGCCCTGCGGCGCGCCAGATGGCGTAGGCCAAGGTTTCGGCTTCCAGCTCTCGTTGGTCGGGGCGGTGACGACGGTGGGACACCCGGGGCGGTTCCTCAGAGTCGTGGTGCCCGCGCGGCAGGGGCAGTCCTTGGTGGCCGAGCAGGATGTGGGCGAGCTCGTGCAGGACAGCGTTCTCCTGGTACAGCTCGGAACCGGTGTCATCGACGACGATCAGGTCCAGATCGGGTTCGGCCACCCAGAACGCGGTGGCGCGCACGGCGTGCCGGCTCATCGTCGCGGGCTCGACCATGATCGGACGTCCCCGTGCTCGCGCGACGTCGGCGATGAAGTCAGGCAGCGACCACGGCGAGGGCAGTGTGATCCCTCGTAACACATTGGTGGCCCGGCGCCGCGCGGCGGACAGGTTCAGGCGGGCGGTCATCGATCGGCCCCGCCGTGCCGGCGGGAGCGCAGATCGGAGATCAGCGCGTCGACCGCAGCCAGGTCGGCGTCGTCGAGGTCGGCCAGGCGCCCCAGCAGCTGCGCCCGCCGCTCGGACAACCAGAAGTAGGTCTCCGGCACTCCGAAGAAGGCGCACAACGATTCCATTGTGCGCGGGTCGATGGCTGCACGGCCGTTGCGGATCCCGGTCAACGTCCCGTGCGACACCGGGTGCCCGGCGGCGCTCATACGCCTGGACAACTCCCGCATGCTCAGCCCGGCGAGATTTTCCCGAGCGGTGTAGCCGTCGACCAAGCGCTCGAACTTCGCCGCGAGTCGTTCCTCTGCGGTCATCTTCCCCACCTCGCATCACCCACCTGGGTGACATTCACCCACGCTGTCGTCCAACACGTTGAACACTCATCCGAGTCATGCCTATCGTCCTCACCACGGTGTTCACTACGTTGAACAACTACCGCCTGACAGAGTAGGCGAATTGCCGACTCAATGAAAGACGAACGGATTCATGTCAAACCGCCCTCGAATACCCGTGCCCGATGGGATAGATCATGACCAGTGCCGACCTCACGCCCCTACCCGACGCCGACCTCGCTGAACGGCTTGCCGCCGTACTGGCGCGCGCCGCCGAACTCGAAGCCGAGAATGATCGACTCCGCCACGACGATCTGACGGGATTCTGGCGACGCGGGCCGTGGGGCGTCGCGGCCACTGGTGCGCTGGCGTCGTTCGGCTCCGACGCACTGTTGCTGATCGCCGACCTCGACCACTTCAAGCGACTCAACGACACGCTCGGTCACACCGGTGGCGACATCGTCCTGCGGGAACAGGCCCACCGGTTGCGCGCGTGCCTGGGCCCGGAAGCCGTGCTGGGCAGACTCGGCGGTGACGGCGGCGACGAATTCCTCGCGCTCACCCGCGCGACGCCTTCCCCGCTCGACCAGCTCACCCGCGCGCTGGCTCGGCCCCTGACCATCGCCGCGCGGGTGGTGCCGGTGTCGGCGTCGATCGGCGCGGTGTCGGCCGCGACCCTGCCCGACGAACCGGATCTCAGCCGCATGTTGGGCGCGGCGGACCAAGCGTTGTACGCGGCGAAGTGCGCCGGTCGCGGCACTCACACCACCTACACCCTGCCCGCGCCGCGACACCCCTGACCCAACGCTCCCGACTTCGGGCACACGCCCCCCGACGTGTGCCACCCGGCCTGGGTGACGACGACCCCCGACACCGTCACCTCGCGCCGCCCGCGCCGTTACCTGGGCGGGCGCTGGCCGGGGTGCTCACGGCAGACGCCTCCCTCCAGCGGACTGCCGTGCCCCCGGGGTGGGGACGACCTACGGGAACAGGTCGTCCCCACCCCGCCGACACCCTCGACGATCTGGATGTGCCTCGTGCTCGACCATCGCCAACTGCAGGCCCTCCGGCAGATCCGCACCCTGATCAGCGGGGAGTGGGTGCCCGACATCCTCGTCTGCCTGGCCGCCGGCACGGCGCACTTCAATGAACTGCGTGAGAGGGTCAACGTGCTCAGCGTGCGACGAGGAGCGTCAGCACGGCTGCACGACAGCATCCTCGCCCGGACACTGCGACGGATGGAACGCGATGGCCTCGTCCACCGTGAACGCGAGGTCGGAAGGTTCCCGCCATCAGTGTCCTACCAGCTGACTCCGCTGGGCGCGGCGCTGCTGCACGCTCTCCGTCCCCTCGTGGACTGGGCTGCCGATCACCATGCCGGCGGGTGCGTCTCCTGATGCGGAGCACGGGTTCGTCAGCTGGCCAGCAGCAGCACTGTTACGGCGCCCGCGATCAGTGCGGGGCCCAGTGGTAGCGCGCTATGCCGGGTTCCGCCGGCGAGGATGACCAGGGCGCCGTGCGCGGCGCCGAGCCCCAGGCCAAGCAGCACTCCCCCCACGAGCACGGTCCACCCGGACCAGCCGAGCAGGAGGCCGAGCAGCCCCGCCAGCCGCACATCACCCGCTCCGAGCCCGCCTCGTGAAATCAGCGCGACGGCGAGGAACGCGCTGAACAGCACGACGCTGGCGACGGCGGCACGGCCCAACGAGGCCCAGTCCCCGGCCCGGTGGGCGGCACCCATCAGCAGTGACGTGACCGTTAGCCCGGTCGGGATCAGCAGCCGGTTGGGCAACCTTCTCTCACAAACGTCGATGATGGCCAGCGGCGCGGCTGCCCCGAGGAACACGCTGAAGGCGGCGAGTTCCAGACCCACATCGGTCCGCCAGGCCGCCAGCGCGAACAGCACCGTGGTCGCCACCACCGCCGCAGCCGTCAGCCGTGGACGCCGCAGGTTTTCGCGTGTCGACTCCCGGTGTGCGAGGTGCCGGGCACCTCGATGGAGCAGGAAACCACAACTGGCCCCGAGCCCGGCCCACACGAGGACCGCCCATTCCGCCAACTCCGAACCGATGCGGGGAACACCTCCTCAGACTGGCCTTTCTTCGATCAACACTGAGATCAATTCCTTCACGAAAAGATCCACGAGTTGACAAGGCGCGACTATGTTGACCGGATGTAATGCTCTACTCCGTTCGAGTGATTGTCGAGTCCCCGACTCATATGCGCTTTGATGCGCGTCCTTACTCCTCTTGCGGTTAGTAGGGGAACAGCGGGTAGAGATGTGCTCCATCACCCCTCGTTTCCTTGATCTGGAGGAACTCGTGTCCGCATTCGTCGATCATCGCCGTGGCTATGCCGCGACGACCTCCGCCGCGTTAACCGTTCTCGTTATCGCCGCCTGCACCCACGACACCAGCGAACCGGGCGAGCGCCCCTCGTCGCCGTCGACGAACCCCGGCCCCTCACATTCGTCAGCCACCCCCAGCAGCACGGTCTCACCGTCGCCGGCCGAAGCCGCCGAGGAAGCCGCGTTGGCCACGTACCGCGGGATGTGGGCGGACTTCGCCGCAGCGGGACGGACATCGGACTGGCAGGACCCGGCGTTGACTGTGCACGCCACCGGCCTAGCGCTGCAGACCTTGACCCGGGGGTTGTACGCCGACGCCTACAACGAGGTCGTCCGGCGCGGGGAACCGGTGCTGACGCCGGAGGTGTGGTCGGTGGAACCGCCGGAGGACCCGCGTCAGGTGATCGTGACCGATTGCGGCGACGGCTCGGAGTGGCTGGCCTACACCGAGGCCGGCGAGCCTGTCGACGAGCCCGCTGGCCGGCGGCGGATCAACGCCATCGTGGAACGCCAGGACGGTGGCGAGTGGAAGGTCAGCGACTTCGGGGTGCACGGGGTGGGGACGTGCTGAGCCGTGGTGGCGTTACCCGCTTCGGCCTGATCCTGGGTGCTACCGGGGCGATGCTGTTCACCGGCTCTTCTCGAGCGGAGGCCGATGGGTGGGGTGCCATCGACTGCTGGCAGAACCCCAGCCCAGCCTGTGATCTGGGCGCGGGCAACGGTGGCCGTCCTGAGCTTCCGGGGATCCCACAACCGGAGCGCCCGTCTGGCCCCGGTGGCTCGCCGGGCGGCGGAGGCTCGGCTTCACCACCGCCCGAGGCGGATGACGGGCGGGCCGACTGCGAGTACGTGCGCAGCGACTACGAACCACCCAGCGTCGTCCCCGCCTCCGCCCCGGCCACACCCGCTCCCGGCTCGGTACGCCCGGTTCCGGTCACGCACACCAACGGCATCGCCGACGCCGCACTCGTGCAACAGCAGCAGGAGGGCCCTGAGCCGGGTGCCTGGTACGTGTGGCAGTGCACCGGGGAAGGCTGGGCCGACGCGTTCTACCGTCCGCCGATCTGGATTCCTGATGGCGAGGAACCCGGGCAGGACGCGCTGCCTTCGCCTGCGGAGTTGGCCGCGCTCGCCCGTGACCAACTGCGGCTTCCGTCTCCGGAGGTCCGGCTCAGCCCCGCCGACGAGCAGCTGGTGCACCTGCCGACCTGGTTGTGGTTGACCCCGCCCAGCTGGGGCGAGCAGAGCGCGTCCGCCTCCGTACCGGGAATCTCCGTCACCGCCTTCGCACGTCCTCGCGCGGTGACCTGGACGACGGGTGACGGCGCGACAATCACCTGTGATGGCCCGGGCACCCCGTTTCCCGCCGATGGTGATCCCGAGGCGGCCTCCCCGGACTGCGGTCACGTCTACCGCACCGCCTCGGTTGGTGAACCCGGGGCCGAGTTCGCGGTGACCGCGACCGTGCACTGGACGATCAGCTGGTCCGGCGGCGGCGACAGCGGGACCTTCCCCGAGTTGACCACCGAGACCACTACCTCGGTGCGTGTCGTGGAGTCCCACGCGCTCAACACCGGCTGATCCGCCTCTTCTCGCGGGTTCAGGTGCGGCCCGCAGTCCTCGAGCACGCGCCTGCCTGTGTCCGTCGATGCCGGGACCGTCCGGCCTGGTGAATCCCTTTTTCTGATCGGAGGTTGTTGATGAAAGTGACTAGTCAGACAGCATCCCGGACTCGCCCCGAGTCGATCTCCGCCGACAATGGTGGGCGACGGCGCAGCGGTCCCCACCTCGCCGTGGGTGCGCTGCTGGTGGTGACCTGCACCGCCGGGTCGGTGTGGTTGTGGAGCAACGCCGGTGAACGGCGAGCGGTGTTGGCGATCGCCCGGCCGGTCACCGCCGGGCAGGTCCTGACTGCGGGTGACCTGCGGGAGGTCCGCATCGCCGCCGACGCTGACGTGCACCTCGTCGACGCGGCTGAGGCCGACACCCTCCTGGGTCGGGCACTGGGCACGAGCCTGCCCGCGGGATCGCTGCTGACTCCGGAAGCCGTGAGCGCCAGCCTGGTGCCCGCCGCCGACCACGCGGTGACAGCAGTGGCATTGGACGAGGGCCAGGTGCCCCCAGAGCTGGCGGCAGGGGCGTCAGTGTCGCTAGTCGCCGCACGCGACGAGCACGGCCCGCGGCAGGGGGTGCGGGAGTGGCCGGCGACGGTGCTCGGAGTGGCCGCCCAGGACACCACGTCGACCACTGTGGTCAGTGTCCAACTGCATCCCGACGCGGCCACCCAGGTCGCTGCCCTGCCGGCGGGTGCCGTGTCGATCGTGGTACTTCCGGCAGGAGGTGACCGGTGATGCTCATCGCCCTGGCCAGTGTCAAGGGAAGCCCCGGGGTGACCACGTTCGCCGTGGCCTTGGCAGCGGCATGGCCCAGCCCCGCACGCCGAATGCTTGTTGAAGCCGACCCGTCCGGCGGTGATCTCGGGGTGCGGTTCGGCTTGCCGGCCACTCCCGGGTTGGTCAGCCTCACTGCCGCTGCCCGCACCAGTCGAGACCCGGAGCTGGTGTGGCAGCACGCCTGGCCGCTGCCCACCGGGGTGCCGGCCGTGGCCGGACCGCCCAGCGCCGAGCAGGCGCGGGCCGCGCTGGCCACGTCCCCTCCTACCGTCGACGATCCGGGTCCGCTGGTGCTGGCCGGGAATCAGCTGAACGCGGTGGTGTTCCTTGACTGCGGCCGGCTCGATCCAGGCTCGCCGACGATGCCGTTGATCGCCGTCGCCGACGCACTGCTGATCCTCACCCACGCGCACGCGGACGCCCTGGCCCACCTCGCCGCGCGGTTCGACACGGTCGGCCGCTGGTCGCACCGCCCCGCGCTGCTGCTCGTCGGTGGCGGACACTCCGCCGCCGAGGTGAGGCGTGAGCTCGGCGCACCCGTGCTCACGCACATCCCGCACGATCCGCGCAGCGCCGCCGCGCTGTGCGGGCGCCCAACAAGCCGCCGCCCACGCGTCCGTTCCCCGCTGGCGAGCAGCGCCCGCCAGGTCGCCCGAGCTCTGCTACGCGACGACGAACCAGCACCCGTCCAGCACCCCGGTGGGGAAGACGGAGCCGACACCCGCGCCGCCCTGACAACCGGGAGGTCGTGATGGTGGGTCCCTCAGACATCCGCGCACCCCGCCCCGCCTGGTCGCAAGAAGGCACCAGCCCTCCCCCGGCTGGACAGGGTCCCTCGCCGCTCCCTGCGAGTGGGGCTGCGGTGGACCGATTGCGCCGTCACCTGCGTGTCGAACTCATCGACCGGCTACCGGAGCGGGTCGAGACGCAGCAGCAGCGCACGGGCGCTGTGTCATCACCCCAAGCACAGCGTGTCCTCGCACGAGAGATCCTCGCCGAGGCGATCCGCGAGCACAGCGAGTCGGAGTTGCTGGCCGACCGGCCGTTGGTACCAGCTCAGGTGGAGACCCGGGTCGTCACCGAGGTCCTCGACGAGGTGTTCGGCCTGGCCGGGCTGCAACCCCTGCTGGACGACCCGGACATCGAGACGATCAACGCGAACGCCTACGACCGGGTGTTCGTGCAGTACGCCGACGGCACCCGCGCCCGCGTCGCCCCGATCGCGGAGTCCGACGAGGACCTTGCCGAGCTGGTGCGGCTGTTGTCCGCGCGCACCGGTGCCGAGGAACGTCGCTTCGACCGTGGAGCACCGGCGGTGAATCTGCAACTACCCGGTGGGCAGCGGTTGTTCGCTGTGCTGGGCGTGACCTCCGGCGGAGTGACGTCGCTGTCGATCCGCCGACACCGACACCAGCACGTCGCGCTGGCCGATCTGCGCGCTCAGGGGACCCTCGACGCGGGGCTGGAGGAGTTCCTGCGGGCGGTAGTGCGTGCGAAGAAGAACATCCTGATCACCGGTGGAACCGGGATCGGCAAGACCACTCTGCTGCGAGGGCTGGCCGCCGAGATCCCACCCCGTGAGCGGTTGGTGACCATCGAGGATGCGTTCGAGCTCGGTCTGGACACCGATCCCCGTCACCCCGACGTCACCGCGTTGCAGGCGCGTGAGGCCAACGTTGAGGGCGAGGGGGCCGTCTCACAGGCCGAGCTGGTGCGGTGGGGGCTCCGAATGTCACCCGACCGGGTCATCGTCGGTGAGATTCGCGGCCCTGAGGTCATTCCGATGTGCAACGCCATGTCCCAGGGCAACGACGGCTCGATGGCCACCCTGCACGCCTCCAGCTCGAAGGGGGCGTTCACCCGCCTGGCCTCCTACGCCGCGCAAGGCGTCGAACGGCTGCCCTTGGAGGCAACGAACCTGCTGGTCGCCTCCGCCGTGCACCTCGTGGTTCACCTCGGCCGAACCACCGACCGTGCCACCCGGGTGATCTCCTCGGTGCGTGAAGTCGTCGGTGCCGATGGCCCGCAGGTGTTGTCCAACGAGATCTACCGCCCGGGCCCCGACCGGCGTGCCATCGCCGTGCCCGGAGCGATGACGAACGACACGCTCGATGACCTCGTAGCTGCCGGATTCAGCCCGCACCTTCTCACCCCCGCCGACACGAGTGGGTGGTCGCGGTGAACACGATGACCGTGTTGTCCGCGCTGCTCGGTGTGGCCGCCGGTCTCGGAATGGTCCTGCTCCTGACCGGCTGGCGTGGCACGGACAGCCCACGACGCGGCCCGGCTACGAAGTCACTCGACATCAAGGGAAGTGTGCTGCGGCGACTCGCGGTGGCGGTGGGGGCCGGGTTGGTGGCCGCGGTGAGCACCGGCTGGTTCGCCGCCGGGCTGCTAGCCGGACTGGCCGGCTGGGTCCTGCCCGGTCTTCTTGGTGGTGGCGCGCGCCGACAACAGCGGGTCGCGCGGATCGAGGGCATCGCGACGTGGGCGGAGATGCTGCGCGACACCCTGTCGGCCGCCGCCGGACTCGAACAGGCAATTCTGGCCACCGCCGACCTGGCCCCGCTTCCAGTACGCAGGGAAATCGGCCGACTTGCCGACCGGCTGCGCGCCGGAGACCGACTGGCCCCGGCGTTGCGGCTCCTCGCCGAGGAGCTCGGTGATCCGACCGCGGATCTGGTCGTCGCCTCGCTGATCTCGGCCTCCCGTCAGCAGACCCGCCGGCTTGGGGAGCTGCTCGGGTCCCTGGCCACCGCAGCCCGCGACCAGGTGTCGCTGCGCCTGCGCATCGAGGCCGGACGCGCGCGCACCCGCACTTCGGTGCGCGTCATCGTCGGCACCACGCTGGGATTCGCTCTCGGTCTCGTCGCCCTGAACAGGGACTACCTCACCGCTTACGACACCACCAGCGGCCAACTCGTCCTGCTCGGCATCGGCGGACTGTTCTCCGTAGGGTTCCTCTGGCTGGCCCGCATCGCCACCCTCGTCGAACCCGCCCGCGTTCTCACCCGGACCAACCAGCACGAGACGACAGACGCTCCGGCGGTGGCCTCGTGATCGGCCCGATGTTGCTCGGGGCGGGCCTCGGGCTGGGCCTGGCGATGCTGGTGGTCTGGCTCTTCCCCCCGCGTCCGAGCCTGGCGGCACTGCTGCACCGCTCCGCCCCAGCCAGGCCACCCTCAGTAAGCGCCGAGTTCAGCTGGGTGGGGACGCTCGGTCGTCCGTGGATTCCCCTGTTGTCGCGCGTGCGAATTCCCGGCCCACAAGTCGACGAGGACCTGGCCGTCCTCGACATTCCGCGGATCACGCACCTGGCGGAGAAGGCCGCCCTGAGCGTGCTCGGGCTCCTGCTACCGGGGCTGCTGAGCCTGCTGCTCGCGCTGCTGGACGCGCCCCTGCCCTGGGCTGTACCCGCCGCAGCTGGGCTCGCGTTCGGGATCCTCGGCTGGGTGGTACCGGACCTACGGGTGCGGCGGGACGCGGCGCGGCGACGAGAGGAATTCCGCTATGCCTTGGCCGCCTACCTGGACCTGGTCTGGATCACCCTGGGCGGGGGCGCCGGCGTCGACAGCGCCCTGCACGACTGCGCCGCCATCGGAGACGGCTGGGCATTCACCCGCCTGCGCCGGGCACTAGCGCGCGCCCACCTCACTCGGACCACGCCCTGGGACGCACTCCGACGCCTCGGAGAGGACCTTGCCGTCACCGATCTCGTCGAGTTGGCCGCCACCGTGTCACTGGCCGGGCACGAAGGCGCCCGAGTCCGCACCTCTCTGGCCGCCAAAGCCCAGGCCCTGCGCACCCGCCAACTCACCACGGCCGAAGGGCAGGCGCAGGCCGCCACCGAACGCATGTCCCTGCCGGTGATGGCCCTGTTCCTCGGGTTCCTCGTCTTCATCGGCTACCCCGCCCTGACCCACGTCCTCACCGGACTCTGACCAACCGAAACGGAGACACCCCATGTGACCTACCTGACCACCCTGTTCGGCGACCTGCGCGACCGCTGGCGGTCCCTGCACGACGACAACCCCGAAGGGGGCTACTCCACCGAGACCGTCGTCGTCACCGCGCTGCTGGTGGCACTGGCCATCGCCGTGTTGGCCGTGCTCGCCGTGGCTGTGATGAACCGGGTCACCAGCATCGACTTCGGCGCCTGACCATGAGCACCCCACCCCTGACGTGTCGCCTGCGTCGCCGAACCCGGGAGGCATTGCGCGGCGAACGCGGCGCGGTGTCGTTGGAGCTGATCATCGCCACGCCGCTGCTCATGTTCGTGCTCCTGGTCATCGTGCAAGCTGGCCTGTGGTCGCACGCCACCCACCTCGCTCAGGCCGCCGCCTCCCGTGGCTTGGCCGCCGCCCGCGTCCACCACGGGACCGCGCAACAGGGACACGACGAGGCGGCTCGGCTGCTCGACGCCCTCGGCTCGGCCAGCCTCACCGACATCCGCATCGACATCGACCGCGGCCCCGACACCGCCTCCGCGCACATCACCGGCCACGCCAGCAGCGTCGTGCCCGGGCTGAAACTGCCCGTCCGGGCCACGACCAGCGGGCCGGTCGAACGCCTCACCACGACCCTCGCCCTACCTCGCGAGGAGGCATTCCATGACCACTGACACCCGCACGAAGCAACCTCCTGCTCAGCCGGGGCGAACTCAGCCTCGCCGTTGGTGGCGGGCGGAGGCAGGGGCAGCGGCGGCGGAGGTCACCCTCGTCCTGCCCTTTCTGATCATGCTGTTGCTGTTCACGGCCGTGGTCGTCCATCGGGGTGTGACAGCACGCCTGCGCTTGGACGACGCCGCGCACCAGGCGGCGCGGGCCGCCAGCATCGAACGCAGCGGCCCTGCGGCGCAGGCGGCAGCCCGGTCGGCTGCCGAGGCCACCGTGACCGCGTCGGGTGTGGCCTGCGTGGCGGTGCGCGTCGACGTCGATACCGGTGAGCTCATCCCCGGAGCAACGGTACGAACCCGGGTGGCGTGCCAGGTCGACCTCGGCGACGCGCTGATGCTCGGCGTCCCGGGGACGCGGGAACTCTCGGCGACCGCGTCCGAGGTCGTCGACACCTGGCGCGCCGCCAGGTCGAGCTCGGCGAAGGCACGCCGATGAGCCGGGGGCGACACGCACGGCCAACGTGGTGGGAACGCCTCCGCCATCGGTGGCGATCCTGGTGGGGACGCGAGGATGGGCAGGTGACGGCATTCGTGGTCACCCTCGTCGCCGCGCTTCTCCTCGTGGCAGGTCTCGCGCTCGACGGCGGACTCGCACTCGCCACGAACGTCCGTGCCACCGGCCAAGCGCAGGCCGCGGCCCGTGCCGGCGCTCAGGCCCTGGACCTCACCGCCTACCGCGAGCAGGGCCACGTTCGACTCGACGCGGCGCGGGCCGTAGCCCAGGCGCAGGCCTACCTGCGCGAGATCGACGCCACCGGCACCGTGACCGCCTCCGCTGAGCGGGTGGAGGTCGCCGTCCACGCCACGCACCAGGCTCGGATGCTGTCGTTGGTCGGCATCGGTGAGATCCCCGTGCGGGGCCAGGGCAGCGCCGAGCCCGTGTCCGACGTATCCGCGCCAGGACCGTGAGAACGGGTGAGGGTGCCGGGTGCGCAGGTTCGTCGTAAGAGTTACGGCCGGTGCGGTCGCTGTTGTGGGGCTGGCCGTGCTGCTCATCGGCCTACCCTGGGCGTTGATCGCCGGGATTGGGTGGCCGCTGCCCACGGGGCTTCCGACCTCGGCGGAGTTTCCCGACGTGCTGCGCATGGCGATGACGCCCGCGCTGCTGCTGGACCTGCTGGCTTGCTTGTGCTGGGTCGGCTGGGCCTTCTTCGTCACCTACCTGGGCCGCGGTGCCCTCGACGCGCTGCGCTACAGACGGCTCCACCACAACCCTGGTTCACCAGTGCAGGCGACTGCGACCGTTCTCATCGGGCTGCTCACCCTGGCCCTGTCCGGCGAACGCCTGGACTCGACGTCACCGACCACCCTGGCCGCGACAGTCACAGTCCCCACCACCAGCACGGGCAACCCTGCCGACCACCAGCCCGACCTGCCACCATCGGGGGCCGGGAGAAGCCAGGAAGCAACCAATGCGTCTCATGTTCCGACGACGGTGGTGGTCGAGGCGCCTCGCGACGGCGTGCACGACTCGCTGTGGCGCATCGCGCGTCGCACGCTCGGCGACGGCGCCCGCTGGCCCGACATCTACCACCTCAACCACGGACGCCCCCAACCCAACGGCGGCACGTTCACCGACCCCGGCCTCATCCACCCCGGCCAGGAACTCCTTCTGCCCACCACCCAACCCGCGCCGGCGGAACAAGCCCCAGCGGCGGACGAGCGGACATCCGCGCCACCGAGCACCCCGACGCCGACTGCCTCCCAGCGTCCGACGTCACCAACCAACCCTGCCGTTCCCGAGATAGGACACACCGATTCACCCGCTCAGCGCCCTTCCTCGGGATCGGGACCCTCCATGTTCGTCGGCGCCGCTCTCGCCGCAGCAGTCAGCGCCGCGTTGCTTCTGGCACGGCGACACCGACAGAGCTACCGACCCGGCAGCGGCCGACGGGACCAGTCGCTGCCCGCCGCTCCGGTGGTCTACGACCTGCACCTCGCCCACCTCCGCGAGAGCCAGCCAGCTGACGACGAGCCGCACCCTGATCTGGCCGGCGACCTGCTCGGACCTTCCGAGGTCCCTCCCCCGATCGTCGGACCGGGAACGGGGGGAAACGCAGCCGCTCCCACAGGAGACCCGTCAGCCCTCAGCCTCGGTGCCCGAGAGGGACGGGAGATCGCGGTCGACCTCGCGGTCACTCACGGCCTCGGTCTGATCGGTGATGGGGCACGCGCCGCTCTGCGCGCCGTGCTGGTCACCCTGCTCGCCGCTGCCCCCTCCCCCGGAACACGAATCGTCGTGCCCGCCGAGGACCTCGACGAGCTGCTTGGCAGGACGCACTCCGACCTCAACCGAATACCGAACCTGGACGTCGCCGCCGACCTGGACGCCGCTCTCGACCTGGTCGAGGCCGAGCTCCTGCGTCGCCTGCGCACTCCCACCCCACCAGAGGGATGGCCGTGCCAGGTAATCGTCGCCCGCATCTCCGAAACCGCGACTCGACGGCTGCAGTCGGTACTGGACAACGGCACCAGCCTCGCCGTCGTTGGCCTGCTGCTCGGCCCGTGGCCCGCCGGTGCCACCGTCTACGTCCGTGCCGACGGGTTGGTCACCGCGACCAACCGCGGCCCGGCACGGCGGTTGCTCGACGCCCACATGTTCCACCTTCCCGACACCGCCACCGTCGACTTGCTCAACGTGCTGCAGCACGCCGCACCCGCCACGAACACCGTCCCTGGTTCAGCGGACGCACCCAGCGGGCACGGCGATCCGGCCGCCGGTACCGAGCAGGAACGACTCGGTCTCGACGTGGAAGAGAGCGAAAGCGACCAGCCCGGCCCTTCTCCCTCCGCCAACGCGAGCGAGGCGGGCTTGAGCGAACCCGAGGACCACCTGGAGGTCACGGCCGCGCTCACCGAACCCGATGCGTCCGTTCCCTCCCTGGGGGGCGCGAACTCGATGTCGCCGGCTGTCAACGCCGCAGAAGAGCCTCATTCGCGGGGCACCTCACCAGGTCACATACCTCCCTTGGCGCTGACGATCCTGGGAAAGCTGTCGTTGTGGTGGCATCGCCACCACAACGACTCGGAGGAGGGGATCGTTGACCTCAGCGATGTCGTTCGCCCGCGGCAGTGGGAGCTGCTGACGTTCCTCGCTCTGCACCCCCAGGGCGTTTCCCGAAGCCTGCTCGTACGTACGCTATGGGCTGACGCGCCGCCCCAACGGCCGACCAACGCCCTCAACACCGCTCTCACCAGGCTGCGCAAGACTCTGAGAGAGGCGACCGGCGGACGTGTCGTATCGCCCGTCGTCACCAACGCGGACCGCTACCACCTCGACCCCACAGTGATCAGTGTCGACTACCACGACCTCGCCGAAGCGGTCGTCGCCCGCCGGGAAGCAGTCAGCGACCGCGAACGGCTCGCTGCCGACCGGCACATCATGAGCCGATATCCGGGGCCGCTCGCCGAGGACCTGAACGTCGCCTGGCTCGAACCACTGCGCGAATCCTGTCGGCGCGACGCCCTGGACGCGGTGTCCGCCCTCGCCCGTGCCACCGTCACCCAGGACCCGGCAACGACGTTGGAGCTGCTGGAGACCGCCCGTGCGGCCGACCCTCACAACGAGCTTCTCTACCGCGACATCATGCGCCTGCAAAGCCGCCTGTCCCGCCCAGAGGCGATTCCCCGCACCCTGGCTCTGCTCACCACCAGCCTCGCTGAGATTGACGATGCCCCTACATCGGAGACCCGCGTTCTCGCCGAACAGCTGCAGCACCGCAAGTCCGAGTGACCGCAGAACAGCGCGAGGTCGTTCGCGTCCGGCGAGTCAGACGGGGTCGAGACCGCCGCAGCGGATCGCGTGCGCCCGAGCGATGACCTCCTCGTGACGACGCGCCCACTCCACGAGCACCCCCATCGCGGAGACAAATTCTCGCGCGGCCGGCGTCAAGGCATACGTCACATACGGAGGGAACACCTCTTCTTTCTGCTCCCGCAGCAGAAGACCCTCGTCAGTCAACTTTTTCAACACTTTCGTCAGAATGCTATCGTGCAGGACGGACACTTTCTCCGACCATTCGACACTCAACGGGTACGAGCGAATCGTGGACAGGATTTCCACTCGCCGCAGCGGGCCGGCGGACAGCACCAGGAGCACCGCGGGGACCCACTTGTCCCCGAGCAACGACCGCACCTCATACCAGCGAGTCAGGAACTCCTCGTCGGTCGCCTCCATCGCCACCTCCCCGCACGCCATCCTGAGACTTCACCCACGGCGCCTAGGGCCCCGAGTGGGACGAGTCATCCTGCCCCCGGTACCCGCGCCCCGCCACACGAGCCTCGGCGCCGAGCGCGAACGAGGGATAGCGGCACGTGCGGCGAGGCCCAGCTGGGGTACCGATCGGGGTACCAATCGGGCTGCCCGCTGGAGTGACACCCCCATGCCTCGCCGACACCCCAGGTCACCCCGACGGACGGGGGTACCAGCGGACTCCCAGACTCCTATGCCCACAGGCATGTCAGCACATCGGAACGCCCCGGCCCAGGCAACGACACTTGCACCTCCACCAACCGCCCAGGCCGCGAATTCCACTCCCTCCACCACCCAATCAGAAACAAAGAGAAAGAACCGCATCGACATTCTCGTTTGCCCAATTTCGTCAATGGTGAAGGCCACCACCAGCGACAACGTGAATCCCGCCAACTCATGCAACGAATCGGTCGAACACCGAAACACCAACCGCATTCTGCGAATCGCGACGCAAAGAGTCTTGAAAAACGCGCTTCCTGGCATTGCATCCGTACGGCCATCGAGCTATCTTTGAATTGTCACCGGGAACGGAATAACCCAAAGTGCACCCGGCCTTCCACGGCACACTACTCGCACAATTACAACCACGCGCGAACCCTGGTTAATTATCCCGCCCCTCACTGCCCCAATCCCCCGCCCGTTGTCCCAGCTCACCCCTGCCCAGATTCCCGCCGCATTCCTCACCAACCGCCGCGCCGTCGCTACCTGAAAACGTCCGACCGGAAAGGACCTGTACCCATGGAACCGGTCAACACCATTGACCAGTTGATCAGGGACCTCCACGAATCCGATCCCGAGGCGCCGGTTCGGCTGGCGGCCCCGCCCGGCTTGCCACCCGAGCTCGGCGTCGGCGGTGTCGCTTCCGCCGCGACCAACCACGGCCACGAACCCATTGGCCAACCGTCGTAGACCGCGGCCGGCGACTACCTCGGTTACCCCCACCCCTGCCGTTGTCCCCCTCGGGTGGAAGGGCTGACGCCCCACCCCGGGACCAACGACCGCCGGCCACCACGTCGGCCGGATCAGGAAAGGATTCCCAATGAAGTTGTCAAGCGGTGAAGGTGTCGGGCCGTGAGCTCGTCAGGCCGCTGCGGCTTCGGGTTGCGGCGTGCCGGTCTGGAAGGCGCGGTTGTCGCGGATGAGTGCCCACAACACGTTCAGGCGTCGGCGGGCCAGCGCGAGGACGGCCTGTTTGTGCGCCTTGCCTTCGCGCCTTTTCCTGTCGTAGAAGGCTTTCGACGTCGGGCAACAGCGGGCGGCGACCTGCGCGGACAGGTAGAACATGCGCAGCAGGCGCCGGTTGTAGCGGCGTGGCCGGCGCAGGTTGCCCCGGACTCGTCCGGAGTCCTTGGGCACCGGCGCCAGGCCCGCGACACCGGCCAGCCGGTCGGCGCTGCCGAACGCGGCCATGTCGCCGCCGGTCAGCGCGATGAACTCGGCTCCGAGCAGGGGCCCGACGCCGGGCATGCTCAGGACCGCGACGGCGTGACGGTGTCGGCGAAACCGGCCCTCGATGAGCGCGTCGGTCTCCGCGATCTCGTCATCGAGGGCCATCACCCCCTTGGCGAGCCGGGCCACCATGGCCGCGGCCGTCATCTCTCCGGGGACGGTGGTGAACTGGGCTTCGGCGGCGGCGACTGCGGCGGCGGCGACCGTCGCGCTGTTGCGGACCTTCCGGGCGCGCAGCCAGTCGGCGAGCTGTTCCCGGCCGCGCTCACGCAGTGCGGCGGGGGTCTGGTGGCCGGTGAGCAGGACCAGGGCGGCCTTGGAGGTGCTGTAGTCGAAGGCCCGTTCCAACGCGGGGAAGTACTCCAGCAGTTGGGCGCGCAGCCGGTTGATCGCCCGGGTGCGGTCGGCGGCCAGGTCGTAGCGGCGGGCGGTGAGGATCCGCAACTCCACCGCGATCTCGTCGCCGGCGGTCACCGGGTGCAGGTCACGGCGCATCCGGGCCTGGTCGGCGATGACGAAGGCGTCCTTGGAGTCGCTCTTGCCGTCCCCACGATAGGTGCCGGCGGCGCGGTGGACGGTGCGACCGGGGATGTAGAGCAGCTTCTGTCCGTGGTTGACCAGCAATGCGATCAGCAGCGCGGCCCCGCCGGAGTTCAGGTCGATCGCCCACAGCACGTCCGGGGCCAAAGCCCGTACGTCACCGATCAGCTCCAACAGGTCGGCCTCGTTGTTGGCGACCCGGCGGGAAAGCACCTTCGTGCCGTCGGTATCAATCACCGTGCA
The DNA here is from genome assembly GCF_049311605.1 of Actinoalloteichus caeruleus. Classification (NCBI taxonomy): domain Bacteria; kingdom Bacillati; phylum Actinomycetota; class Actinomycetes; order Pseudonocardiales; family Pseudonocardiaceae; genus Actinoalloteichus; species Actinoalloteichus caeruleus. The sequence goes on along the minus strand of NZ_CP186005.1, from coordinate 1,473,556 downwards.
GTGGTGCGCGGCCTTGCCCGCGTCCACGCCGGCCCAGAGTTCGGGCACGGCCACCTCCGTCGTCGTTCGTGCGGAACACCCGGCAGACGACCTCGCCGGCACGTCCTTATGCAGCGATCGGTTCGCTCATCCCAATCAGCGGTCGAGTCGTCGCGGGACCTCGGGCGGCCAATCCTTTCAAGCCACACCAACGGCGACCACATGACAGCCACACCCGAAGTCCCCGGGCCCTCCCGATCTTACGACTGACCAGAACAGACCCGACTTAGAAGATAAGGACTGCCCCATGACCACGCCATCCCCACCGTCCGGACCCACCGGCCCCCGGTTGCGCAGCGGTGAACTACGTCGCCTCGTCGCCGAAGCGCTCACCCGGTCCCCGGGCCGCGCCTTCACCCCAGGGGAGGTCGCCCGCACGCTCGGCCGGTCATCGGGTGCCGTCGGTAACGCGCTGACCGTGTTGGCCAGCCGGGGTGAAGCTGAGCAAGTTTCGGACGCGCCCTTGCGGTACCGCGCGACGGCGACCACGGCCGGCGCCGCCACGGCCACTACCCCACCTCCGGCCACGTCGCCGACAAGCCGGAAACGGTCCCGGTCGCCACGCCCACCGGGATCGGCCCAGCCGGCGGCAACGGCGGCGCCCGAGCCAGTGTCGGTGTCGGGTCCGGTGGCACGGCCCAACGGACAGCTCTACCACCCGCGCACCGTGGCGGGCATGCCGGACGTGACCGCGCTGCGAAAGCTGCGCGGGGCCGGGGTATCGGCGTTGTTGTACGGCCCGCCCGGAACGGGCAAGACATCAGTGGTAGAGGCCGCCTTCGGGGACCTGGTGACCGTGCAGGGCGACGGTGACACCACGGTCGCCGACTTGGTCGGCGAGTACACCCAGACCCCCGACGGTCGGTTCGTGTTCGTCCACGGCCCCCTGGTCCGGGCAATGCGTGAGGGCCGGACCCTGTTCATCGACGACGCCACCCTGATCCCGCCGACCGTACTCGCCGTGGTTTACCCCGCCATGGACGGCCGCCGTCAGATCGTGATCAAAGCCAACGGCGGGGAAACCGTCGACGCCGCCCCCGGCTTCTACACCGTCGCCGGGCACAACCCCGGGGTACACGGCGCGGTGTTGTCCGACGCGTTGGCGTCCCGGTTTTCGGTGCAGATCCAGGTCTCCACCGACTACGACCTGGCCACCCAGCTCAAGATCGACGCCCGGGCCGTGCGCGCCGCCCGCAACCTCGCCAACCGGCAGGCCGCCGGGGAAATCGGTTGGGCGCCGCAACTGCGCGAGTTGATCTCGTTTCACAAGATCGCGGACGTGCTCGGCGTCGACGCCGCCGCCGGGAACCTCATCGGGTCCGCGCCCGAAGAGGACCGCGACACCGTGGCTTCGGTGGTGTGCGGCGTGTTCGGCAAGACCCTCGCCCCCCTGTCCCTCGGGCGCCGCATCTGACCCCCGCCCCCACCACATCCGGAAGGACCCGCGCCATGCCCTCGCACCTGATCACCGACCCGACCGCGACCGGAACCGCCGTGTTTCCCGCCGCCCCCGGTTGGATGGCCCTGTCGGCCGCCATGACCGCCGAGGTCCCGGTGATCGCCGAACGCGACGACCTTGTCGTCACCATCGCGCCCGGCGCCGGTCACGGTGCTCCGGCGTGCTACCTACGGGCCCAAGCGTCAATCGAGGTCGACGGCACCCACCTCGGCGCCGTTGACCCCGCCACCGCCCGCCCACACCTGGTCAGCGACCGCACCCGGTACGCCACCGTGTGGGGGTTGCTCACCCACGAATGCGCGCACGCCCGCCACAGCGCCTGGCACCCACCGGACGGCGCGCCCCCCGGGGCCGTCATGGCCGCCCAGTTGTTGGAGGAGCCCCGCATCGAAGCCGCCCAGATATTGCGGCGCCCCCGCGACTGGCACTGGTTGCGGGCCTCGGTAACCAACATCATCCTGAACGACATGCGCGCCGCCGACCCCGCGCATGACCCCACGATGAGCCGGCATAACGCCGCCAAGGCCGCCGCTCTACTGCTGGCACGGGTTCCCGCCGGGGTCCTCACCCCCATCGAGGTTCGCCCCGTCCGCCGCACGGTCGAAACCATCCTCGGCAAGGAGGTCCTGTACCAGTTGCGCTCGGTATGGAACCTGATATTCGACGTCGCCGACGACGACGGCGAGACCATGATCGAGTTGGGCCGTCGGTGGTGCGAGATTCTTGGCGAGGACCCCACCGCGCGCACGCCACCCGCCCCCGGGACCTCCGCCCCCCACGCGCCGGGTACCCCGGGTGGCGAAACCGCCACCGACGGGCCCACACCGCTGTCGGACGCGATCACGGAGGCAGTCGGAAAGATCACGCGCGCCGTGGCCCGGGCGGAGGCCCCGGCCGAACCCACCACACGCGCCGCCCGTGCCACCAAGCCCGCCACCGACGGGACAGCCGAGAAGGTCGCCCAGCGGGTATTCGCCGCCCCCGGCGGCACGACGGACCGGCACACGCGCCTGACCGGCACCCGTCCCCCGACCACCACCGAACGCACCGCCGCTCGCACGCTGGCACGGGCGCTGAGCACGGCCGGCACCCGTGATCGGGTGGCCTCGAAGACAACCTCGGCCGTTCCGCCGGGCCGGTTGCGGATGCGCGGCGCACTGGCCGCCGCCGCCCAACGTGCTGCCGGGGCCATCCCCACCGCTGAGCCGTTCACCCGCACCACCCGCACCACCGTGCCGACCCCGCCGCTGCGACTGGGCATCGCCTGTGACGTGTCCGGGTCGATGTACGCCTTCGCCGCGCCGGTCGCCTCCGCCGCTTGGATCCTCGCCCACGCCGCCCACCACACCCGAGTACCCGCCACCACGGCCACCGTGATCTTCGGTGAGCACGTACGCCCGATCACCCACCCCGGCACGGCACCCGCCGCCGTCACCCAATTCGACACCCGGGACGACTGGGAAGCCATCGACGTCGCTATCCCCGCACTTGACGGGGCCCTCGGCTTGTCAAGGCCCGACGCCGCCCGCCTCCTCGTGATCATCTCCGACGGCAAGTACCGGGACCAGCCACGCCGGGATGGCCAACGGCACCTCGACCGCTTGCGCGCAACAGGTTGCGGCGTCCTGTGGCTGGCTACCGGCACCTACGACGCCCCCCTCGATGGCGCCACCGTCCACGTCATGACGAACCCCATCAACACGGCGCAAGCGATCGGGCGCGCCGCGACCAAGGCCTTGCGAGCCACACGGTGACCACCCGGACGGCGGGGCGGCCGAACGGCGTCCCGCCGCGTCCGGCCTCGTCGGGACCGACCACACGGGTCCCCTCGAGGCCGCATTCCGACAGGGTCGGAGCGTGTTCGGTGCCACCGGGTCCATCAGCGAGGACGGCCACACCCTTGCCCATCGCCGGAATGAACCTGGCCCCGACGGGCGCTAGGACCAGCCGCACGGCAACGCCCCGACTACTCGGGTGCGCCCCATCACCGCAGCCGCGCCGCGCCGTCGTACGCCATCTCGTCCGGGTCCCGACCTACTCACCGTGGAACACGAGCGCTATCGGCGTCACCGGGCCGCGATCACTGCGGGGTAGTTGATGAGGTCAACTTCCTGCTGGGTCCGCAGGGAATAGCCGCCGACCTCCATGCTTGGTAACGACCAGCTCAAAGGTCAGGGTTCACGTTGGTCGCCCCGCAGCTGAGGGGTGAGCCTCGCTCGACGCGAAGGCTACGCAAACTTGGCATTGATCAGTTCGGACATGTCCCGAATTGCCGAAGGAATTTTCGAGGAACCAATGGAAGCAATTCTTCGAGTTTCACCAAGGAGCGAATTGATAGCCCGAGTCGAACCGATATTTCCCGAATCATCGTAAAGACGTCGAAGCGCCTTTTCCGCATCCTCCCACTGTTCGATCTTCATAAGCGCCTCGAGCAGTCGAACCCACCATATGATGCGGTACTTCGGCTGGACGGACCGATCGACGGCATGCACAACCTCGTACAGGATCGGGGCAGCATCACCTGGTTGCCCAAGGTCTATGAGCGCGCAGGCGTATTGACCTTCCAGTTCCAGTCCGTCGATCCACCATGCCCATTCCGGATCATGATCCGACACGCCATCCAGGAAGTAGCTGCGCGCTTGCGCTATTAGCTTTATTGCCATTCGCTCCTCAAGCTTCGAGTATGCGCGCGCCTGCCTGATGAGGCACATTGCGTGGACACGTGAGGATACCTTTGAATCGATAATCGACTGAGCGACAGCGATGGCCTCGCCGTATCTTCCAACATGATTCGATTGCATACTCATGTTGAGTTTGACAAGGTTCTCCATCTTTCGGTCACCAGCCAGACTGGAAAGCACGAGCGCCTTCTCGTTCATCTCGCGTGCCTCGTTTTGGCGTTCACCATCATACGCGACCCAGCCAGCGACCTCGAAAAGCTCGGCAACAGCGGCACGCAGGTCCCTTTCAGTTCTTGAGTCCAGAGGTTCTCGCATCATCCGGTGATTCGCAGAGTTTGCAGCCATTGTCGCCAAATCCGCGATGGCTCGTGATCCCAAACTGACATCAAGCCCTATGAGGTGTCGCGACGTCGCGCGAACAGAATCAACTACGGCACTACCAGTCGAGATGCTGGGCATGAAGCCCTGACTTGCTGGGACATCAGACCCGACAGCCACGGGAAGTGCGGTGGTTCCCGCGTGCAACAAGTTATCGAGTTGGCCGAGGTCAACACCGAGGAGTTGCGCCAACTTGACGCGGCGATGCGGCTGCACATTCTGTTTTCCCGCTTCCCAGCGGCGTACCGTCGTCCAGTGGACCCCTAGTGCTTCCCCCAAGGACTCCTGTGTGTATCCAGCAGCCTTCCGGGCCCGAGCAAGCCCCATCCGGTGTTCAACCATTCGAGTGACCTTCCGACGCCGGCGGACTACAGCGTCCGCTTTGGACGTTCCCTGCCGATTTAGTTCCCTGGTTGGCCGAAGCTTCCATCAGGCAACCGTGCTCGGCCCAGGTCCGACCACCATAGCCCGCCACGACGATTATCAAGGACCGTTCACGTCGCCCTTACATCACTCCTAGGAGGTGCCCCTACGGCGACAGCGGACCACCCTGAGCTTTGCCAATGCTGTGGCACGGCGGATGCGGGTTCTGTGGATGGCTGTACGAGCCGCGCCGAGGGGCACCAGCCGGCCGCAGCCGCCGTTCCGGTCACGAGCATGCCCAACGCCCTCGCGGCGGCCGTGTACAAGTTGCTCCGGCACGGCAACTCACGCGGCCGGGCGTGAGGAGATCGTAGTCCTCGTTGGGCGCACCGAAACCCCCGAACTTCGGTGTGGAGGCGCGTTGACCAGCGCACGGCGCCTCCACACCTCGCCCGGCTGCTACTTCAAACCGGACGAACGACGGCGGGTGCTCTGCTTGCTCGGCCTGCCCTCGTTCAGCCAGGCGGGGATAACGCTGGTCACCGCAGCCGTGACAATGCCCGCTACGACCACAGCCTTCTCGTGCGGGAGCACGATCACGAGGGCAACCAGCCCGGCGGTCGCGGCCAAGGCGGCCGAGCCGCGGCGGCTCCCGACTGCGCGATGATGGGTGGACGAGGGACGTCGCCTCATCGGTTCTCCTTCGTGCTCGCGTCGCCCCGCCGACATGGATTCCAGCCCGGTGAGCGGGGCGACGCTCTTCTCACCGCCCCAACTTTGTCGGGCACGGGCGGCGCGCCACTGGCGCCGCGTAACCATCCTGACCTGCGAAAAGGAGTGCTGTTCGTCGCGAGACGACACTGGGGGTGATCGAGTAGAAGCCTTGGAGAAGCCAGTCTTCGCGAGGCAAACGCTGGTCAACAGCACGGGTTCAGTAGGATTCGTCAGGAGTCGTGAAGGGATCGATCCCATGCCGCCACGCCTGACCAAGCCGACGAACGTGCCCGCCTCGCGGCAACCCCTCGTCGATCTCCTCTGGCGCTTCTACGTCGCCGCCCGACGGCCGACGACGAGGCGGATCGCGGAGGTGATCGAGGCGTGGGATGACGATCGGCGCACCGGTACGGCCAACCACGAGACGGTTCGCCGTACCTTGCGAGGCGAACAGATCGGCGCGTGGCAAACCGTCGAGGTGATCTTCCTGGCGCTTTGCCAACTCGCCGACGTGGATCCCAACGACGCGGACGACCCCGACGAGAACGATCGATGGTCACCGCCCCCGGGCACTCACATTGAGCTCCTTCACCAGTACTGGAATCAGGCGGTGGACGACTCGCCGATGCCGGACGTTCCCAAGACGCGGAAGGAACGGGCGGAGCAAGCTGCGTTGGAGCAGGCACGCCCCGCCGCCCTCTGGGACTCCGCGCCCTCAGGCGCCAGCTCGTACCCAGACGAGGCACCGTTCTGAACGGTCGCCACCAAGTCGAGGGACGTGCGGTTCGTTGACCAAGCCCTTCGAACCAGCCCGAGTCGGCCGTACGCCCTGACGGACCACACGGCGGCAGGGACGGGATCACTGGAGCACCGCAGGGCCCCGACCAGAATCCTCCAGTCGTGCCGAGCGCCTCACCTGGCCACCACGGGATGAGCTCGCCGCTTGCCCCCGGCCACGCCTGCGCGAGACCGACGAACCTTCCAGCTGGCTCCGCCGAGCGACCGGTCGCACGCACCTTGCGAACCCTGGTTACCGCTTCCGCCCTGAGTGGCCTACACCAGCACGTGTCCGTCCGCAGCCACCGAGCTAGAAGGCGCGGTGTCGGTGTGCCGTTCCGACGATCAGAACGCCACACCGACACCAACCAGTCCCGAGGTCTCCTCACTCGCCGTCTGGGCTCGCGTCCCCCGCCGCCGAGCCCTCCTGCGGTATGACCTGGTAGCGCTTCGGTGAGTCAGCGACCCGGATCACGTACCCGTCAGCGACCAGCTTCTCCAAAGCATTCGCGACGGCTCCGCCAGAGCGCCCCAGCGCCTTACCGATCATCGCGGGTCCGAACGCTTCCCCCTGATGTGCGATCAGGAAGTCCTCGACCATGCCCCGCAACGCCCCCTTCGCCAACCGTCCGCGCTTCTGGCCGGTCGCCTTTGGGACGGAGGACGGTGTCCTGGTCCTGGTGCTGGCGCCGGACCCCGTACTGGGCGACTCCACGCTCGCATCAGCGGCTGGCGGGGCAGGGGCCACGGTGACGCTCGCGGCGTGTCTCGAGGACACCGATACTGCGGGGTCATGCGTAGCGACCTCGGCCGTGACCTTCTCGTCCGGCGCGGCGGCGCCTTCCGGGTTCGACGTCGAGAGCTCGCCGACCACCCCCGCCGGATCGTTATCCGTTGGGTGATCGGTGACGACGGTCAATCGTGCGGGCGTCGCACCGTCCTCCTCGGTCGTGTTGCCGTCGCGGGCCTGGAGGTCACTGGTGTCGGGGGTGATGGTCCAACGGTCGGCGACGCGCCGGCCGCCGGTGGCGATACCGGAAGTACGGGTCACGCTGCCCTCCTTAGCCCAGGCGGCCAGTAGTTTCGTCGCCGTCGACCGGCCGATCCCAGCGATACCGGCCAACTCGGCCGCCGACTTGCCGGGGTTGCCGTGCAGCGTCTCCCACAACCGGTCCTCGACTCTGTTGGCGCGGTCCGTTCGGGCAACGACGCGCAGATGGGTAGTGGTGGTATCAGGCATGACAGACTCCTGATCAGCTAGGTGACGGTCATGCCCCCGGGGGCGATGCGACCCCCGGCGCGCTACCGGTGGATCGGGTCGCGTGTCTATGAACGCTTCCTTCACCGGCAACAGTCAAGTCGAGCGTCAACAAAGACGACTGTCTTCGTAACACCCCTTGCGCATATACCAGTTGCGTCGGTCACGGCGATACCAGTGACCAGATCACGAGTGCTGTCACACCTGCGGCGACGAGGCCACCGATGAATCCCCGAAAGACGTACGTCAGCCGGTCAGGAATCGCTCCATCAGCGGCATAGTCAGCTGCATGTTGAATAGACAGTGCGGCCTTTGCGACATCCTGGGCAGCGTTGCTGAACTTTGCTTCGTAACCACCCTGCCGCAAGGTTTCGAAGTCGTTCCTTGCCTGACGCAACTGGTCGGCGGCTTCTTCGACCGCCTCGGCAGCGGATTGTGAAAGTTCAGCGTGATCCGGGATCTCATTGAGGACCTTGCAGGACTGCTCCAGCGACGTCACATAGTCCTGAAGGTGAGAAATGTTTTCCGTCGCCGTCCCCAGACTGGCTACCCAGTCAGACATGCTGTTCAGCTCTTGAGAGGATTGTTGCAGCAGGACTACGTAGTCCCGCAGTGCATCCAGACTCGAAGACGACCGCTCGAGCATAGGAACATAATCCATCATCCCTTGCAGCGCGTTCGCGGAATGAGCAAGAGAAACAACAGATTCGGCATCGAGGTGAGGACGCTTGAAGGTCTCATCGACGAGAACCCTGAGCAGGTTCGCGCTCTCGCGTGACACCTGCTCCACGTCATTAATCGCCTTGGTCAGTTCCACTTTTGTCTCGCCGATGATGTCGTTGAGAGTCGATCCCAGAAGATCCTCGAGGCCGTCCTCGGTCAATCCCTGAAGGTCGACAGCCATTTGGCCTTCTCGTGCCGTCTTCCAGTCAGTGAGAGTCTCGACACTGTACTGAATGCTGGTAACCTCACCGTCCACCAGTTTGTGATGGTAGGTGCACAGCAACAGGAGGTTGGGAAAAGCACGTCGGTCGTCGTCGGTCATCGACGCGTCATAGCGGGGCCCACCTTTCTGAGCCGCGCAGATGTGGGAAATCTCCGCAAGGACCACCGCAGTGCCGTCGCTCGCCATCCGCACGACCTGCTCCTGGCAGTCCGGTTCGTAACACCGGCCGAGGCTGAGCGCGAAGAGAGCCTTGCGCGTGGGTTCGGAGTAGTTACGTGCCTTCATGACAAGCCCTTCGTCGTGTCGCGCTCAGAGTTGTCGCGACCTGACGGAGAGGGTACGAACGAGTACCGACAGTAGCCGACGGAAGTCGTCGTCTTCCCCGGATCAGAGCAGGCGTCAGCCCACGGACGCTCCGCAGTTCCCTGGTCAGATTGGTGGTTGCACCACCCCGCACGCGCTTCGTTACTCAGCGCCCCAGCCGTCTCGCCCCCGCATACCGATCCCCCTCCCACCGGTAGTTTCCGATCTGAACGGGTTGTCCGAAGGTGGGGGCGTGAATCATCTGGTCGTTGCCGAGGTAGAGGCCGACGTGGGTGATCTTGCTGGCGGGGTCGCCGTAGAAGACCAGGTCGCCAGGCAGTAGTGGTGCGTCGACGGGCAGTCGGGGTCCGGCGTGGTACTGGGTATGGGCGGTTCGGGGAAGGGAGATGCCGGCGGCGGAGTAGGCGGCGGTGGTCAGACCTGAGCAGTCGAAGCCCGCGTGACCTGCGTCGGGTCCGTCACCGCCCCACACGTACGGCAGGCCGAGTTGTCCCATGGCGTAGTCGATGGCGGTACTCGCGGCCTGAGTGGGGGCGTGCTGGGTGTCAGTGCGGGTGGCGTAGGTCTGGGCCTGGGCGAGGACTTTCGCTACGTACCAGTCGGCTCGGTTGTAGGCGAAGACCGCGGCGTGGAGGTCGTCCGGTGCCCCGGAATCGCAGAGGTACAGGGCAGCGGCGTGAATCGCGTCGTGCGGGTCGTAGCGCGAGGGTGGGGTGCCACCACCGGGCGGGATCCGGTCGGCGACGGAGCTGAACGTCGGTTGCAGGAACTGCATCGGCCCGCCTGCGCCCGCGTAGTTCTCGCCGTCGTGAACTCCGGGAAGGGGGACTCGACCGTGGTCGGTCTCGACTTTGCCGATCGCGGCGAGGACCGACCAGTCCAGCCCGGGGCAGGTTGGCGCGGCCTGGAAGTACAGGGCGAGGTAGTCCGCGGGGATGTCGTCGAGTGCGATCTGACTCGGGGCGCTGTCGTCGGAACCGAACAGGGACGCGGTGAGGCCGTGCAGCAGCGCTGCGATCAGCACCGGGACCAGCAACAGAACACCGAGTGCGGCGGCGGCGACCTTACCGACCAACGCGTTTTCCCGGGTACGGCGTTGTCGAGGCAGCGGAGGACGGGGGCATGGGGTCGGGCGGTGGCAGGGTCGGCGCCAGCGAGGGCCCGGGGTCACCAGGCGCGGATGGTGGGTTCGGGACTGAAGCAGGGCCCAGGTAGGGCCAGGCGTCGGGCAGGCGGTGTAGTGGACGGCGGCCTCCCGCTCCGGTGGCGTCCAGTGGCAGCCAGACGGCGTCGGCGGGATTGGCGTGTCCTGCGGGTGGTTCGGGGGTGGCGGTGGCGACAGGAACGCGTTCAGGATGGTCGAGGTCGGCCCAGGCACGGGCTAGGGCGCGGCGGGCACCGGTTTCACGGCGCGCTGTGGGCAGCCATAGCAGGATCGGCGTGGTGATGCCGGTGGCTTCGGCGAGCCGGGCGTAGCCGTGGAGTTTGGCGGTGACCACGCGCAGGGCCTCGCTCCCGGTGTCGTATTCGAGGAAGAACTCGACCTCGCGGCCTTCGGTCTGCCATCGGCCGTAGGCGTCGGGTCGGACGAGGTCGCCGAAGTGGCGTGCGACGCGGGTTTCTGACCACCAGGACGAGAGAGCGGAGGCGGTGTCACAGCGGGCGCGGTGTACAAGGCTGGTGAACCAAGTGTTGACTCCGACGGTGTGAGCCAGGCGCAGGCTGTAGGCGATGCCGAACGCGCGTTCCCGCCGGTAGCCGAGGTCCCTGACGTCCAAGCCTTCCTCCGCGGCGAGGACGCTGGCCCCGGCGGGTGCCAGGACGTAGTGCATCGGCGCGGCGCCCAGCGCCGCGAAAGGTTGGAAACGGTCGAGCAGGCTCCACGTGAACAGTTCCAGCAGCCGTTGGCGGGTGGCGCGGCCCGAGGGGAATGCCAGGTCGGTGATCTGGTGTGAGGTCAGCACACGATGCTCATGCAGCATGCGCAGCAGCCACCGGTCCCGGGCGGTCAGTCGCGCTGCCAGAAACGCTTGGTGCTCGGTCGAGTTCACGATCCGTGGCCTCGGCCGAGCGGCTTCGGGGCTGCGGTGGTTTCGCTGAGGGGTGGGCGGTCGGGCCATGGCGAGCCTCCTACAGAGCTCGAGGGCGGCGGGTGGGAACGCGGGTCGGGTTCGACTCGGGTGACGTTCTGCCGAGGACGGCCGTCAGCGGACGCGGCGGGGATCGGTACGTGGCGCGTAGGGGGCGCTTCTCGCGTTCGGGTCGTGCGGGTCGAGGTCGTCTGTGGCGCCCGGCTGCCGTTCGGCAGCGGGTGTGGTGGCGGGGCGGTCGCGCAGCGCGCGTCGCAACTTCCGCGCGCGGCCGGGGACGGCCGGGGGCAGGGGGTTGGTAGTGAGGGTGAAGGGTGGTGTGTTCTCGCCGGCGACGACGAGGCGGGTGGCGGCGTGGTAGGCGCCGAGGTGCGCGAGGTCGTGGTCGCTGAGCCGGGGTGCGGTGTGGCGGGCCAGGTCGCCGGCGTCCTCCGGGGAGGAAGTGAAGAAGATTTTGTTGCGGGCGTTGGTGGAGATGCCCTCCCGGAGGTCGCGTGGGAGCTGGCCGAGGTGTTGGTGGGCCAGGGTCATCGACACGCGGAAGCCGCGGGCTTCGGCCAGCATGTCCTCCAAGGAGTAGGGCAAGTTCAGGAAGTTGTGGCATTCGTCGATGACCATGGAGGCGTCGCGGCGTTCGGCCTGTGGGGTGTGGGCGCGTCCGGTGGTTGCCTGCCAGGCGCGGGCGACGATCAGGGAGCCGACCAGACGGGTCGTCTCCTCACCCAGGGAACCCTTGGGGATGCGTACCAGGCAGATCCCGCCGTCGAGCACCTGGTCAAGGTCTACAGTGGATTTCCCGGCGGTGAGGGCATGCCGGACGAAGGGGCGGAGCAGGAACCCGCGGAGCTTGTTCATCAGCGGGGAGACGACCTGGGAGCGGCTGGCGTCGGTCAGGTCGGCGTACCAGGCCCAGAACCCCCGAAGGACGGGGTCGGTGACTCCCGCGGTGACGCGAGTACGGAATGCGGGCTCGGAGAGCAGGCGGGGCAGGTCGGCCAGGGTGGTGACTCCCTCCTGAGTGCGCAGGGTCAGGCAGGCCGCGCGCAGGAGGTCGTCCGTGCGGGGTCCCCAGAAGGCGGAGTACACGCGGCGGAACACCGAGACGATGTTGTCTACGACCAGGTCGGTCTCACCGCCGTCCAAGGGGTTGAGGCACGGTGGGCGCAGGCGGGAGTCGGCGTCGAAGAGGACCAACCGATCGGCCGCTGCGGCAGGCAGGCGGGAGAGGACGTCGGTGACCAGATCGCCCTTGGGATCGACGACGACCAGCCCTCGCCCGGCCTCGGCGTCGTCGAGGATCATGTTCGCGAGCAGGGTGGACTTGCCCGAGCCTGTCGCGCCGAGAACGTGCAGGTGGTGGCGGGTGTCGGGCACCCACACCGCAACGGGTCGCCGGTGTCCGGAGTCGGCTGAACCCAGCGGTTTGGCTTGCGGCCCCGGGGCAGGCACGCCCGGTGGTGGCGGCAGGGCGCGGGCGCCCGCGCGTTGAACACCGGGGGTGGCCTCGTCGACGGGCAGGTGCGCCAGCGCGGCCAGTTCGGGCACCGACAGCAGGTCGCCGCGGCCCAGGCACCGATCAGAAAGTGTCCGTTGGGGGCGGCGGAGTCGGCGACGGGTGTAGTGGTTGTGCTCGGTGTAGGCGGCGAATGCCGCGGCCAGGGCGTGTGCGCGGCCTCGAGCGGTCTGACGAGCCTGCCGCACTTCCTCCGCGGCCGCGTGGGGTGGGACGTCGGCCGTGACGGCGTAGCGCAGGACGGTCTCGTACTGGGCGCCGCGCTGTTTGGCGACCACGACCCGGTTCTGCGCGGCGTAGTCCAGTGCGGTCTGCGGATCGCCACCCGGTCGCGTCGAGGAGACGCGACGGTGTGGGGTTCCGCCGGGGGTGAGCAGGTCCAGCAGCGCGCCGAGAGGCCGGGCCGCGCGGCCGGTGTGCAGCCGTCGAGCAGCACGGCGGGCACGGGCGACTCGGCGGCCGGTGACCGGTCGGGCCAGTACCTGAACGCAGGCATGTTCACCTGGCCCTAGACCGACGGGAGCTCCGATCAACGCGCGCAGCGGGTCGACGTCGAAGTCGGTGCGGATCGGCAACGCCTCCGACCGGGCCAACCGCAGCTGCCCGGCAACGAGCACCCGAGGACGTTCCGCAGCCTCGGGAAGTGGTGGTGTGGCGGGCTCGGTGCGGGTGTGGGCGCCAGGCCAGGCGGCCTCCACGGCTCGTTCGACCAAGCCGGGAGGAACCACCCCGGGCACCCACACCCGCAGGACGACGCCGGTCTCGGAGAACAGGTACTCCCACACGAGGTGCGGTTGGTCCCCGAGTAGGCGGGCAAGGGTCGGGCGGAGCAGGCCGACGAGGTTCGACCACAGCGCCGCCCCGCCCGCCGAGTCCACCGCGGGTGGCGCGAGAACCGTCACCACCCGGTCGTCGTGCATCAGCCTCCGCTGGTGGCGGCGCTGCCACCACGACCGCACGACGAGCAGCACACCAAACGCGGCGAATACGAGCGGGCCGACCACCGGCCCCCACTCGACAAGCCACCCGCCGAGCCGACCCAGCACGGTGCGCGTGGTACCGCCGGGATCGCGCAGATAGTCCCCCACCCACCCGCCGAGTCCTGAGTCGGCGGTGGTTCGAGTCGGTGCGGTGAACGAGTGTGGGGACCACGAGGACGTGAACATGCGAGCTCCTCCTTTCCTCGTGCGGACGTGGGATCAGTCGTGGTCGAGCGGGAGGTGCTCGTCAGCGGAGTCGAACTCGTCGGCCGGATACCAGTCGAGCTCAGGCTCGAGATCGACGGCGCCGCCCCCGTCGGGGCCGGCTCCGTCCCGATCGGCGAGTTCGGCGGGGTTGCTGGTGACGAGGTCGTGCTCCGTCGGTGAGGCCAGGGATTGGAACGCGACCCGCTGGGTTCCTGCCGAGAGCAGTCCCTGGCCGCGGTCAGCGGTGAGAAGGAAGCGACGTTCCCCACCGGAGAGGTCGAAGGTCGCGGTGACCTCGTCGATGGCTTGCGACGCCTGGCGCAGCAGGATCTGCGTCGCGGCATTGGCCACGATCGCCTTCCCCAGCTCGGAGCCGAGGACGTCGGCGGTGTCCTGGGTCGCCACCGTCAGCCCGGCCCAGTGCTTTCGAGCGGCCTTGGCCATTCGGAAGAGGAACTCGGCGCCGGCGGGCTGTCCCATCAGCAGCCATGCCTCGTCGACGACGACGAGGCGGGGGCGTCGCAGGCTCGGGTTGGATACCCGGCGCCAGACGGTGTCGAGGGTGAGCAGGGTGCCGATCGGTTTGAGCTCGTCAGGCAGGTCGCGCAGGGAGAACACCACGAGGTGCCCTTCCGGGCGGGTGGTGGTGGGTCCGTCGAACAGGGTGGAGAAGGCTCCGTCGACGAACGGGTGCAGCCGGTCGGCCAACTCACGTGCGGCCGGGTCGTCAGTGGCAGCGAGGGTGTCGCGCAGGTCGACCAGCAGCGGCGCCGGCCGCGTCCAGGTCCTCGAGTCGCCGGTAATGCCCGCTCCCCGGTAGGTGGCGGTGATCGCCCGGTCCAGCGCGGCACGCTCCGTCGCCGTGGGTGGTGCGCCGAGCAGGACGGCCAGCAGGGTGTGGAGGAACAGGCTGCGGCGCAGGAGGGCGTCGCGGGGTGCGGTGCGACGTCCGTCGGGCCGGGTGTGCACGGGCAGGTCGAACGGGTTGACCCGCACCTGCGCACCGCCGAGGTGGACGTAGGTTCCGCCGACCGCGCCGGCGAGCCGGGCGTACTCGTCCTCGGGGTCGATGACGTGAATCTCGATGCCTCGGTAAAGGCTGCGCAGCAGTTCGAGCTTGACCAGGTAGGACTTGCCCGCGCCCGAGCGGCCCAGGACGACGGAGTTGTGGTTGTCCAGCGCGAAGCGGTCCCAGTGCACTAGGCCCTGGGAGCCGACGTTGAAGCCGTAGAGCACACCGGCCGGCGCCGCCGGGGAGGCCGGGTCGGGCGGCGGGAGGTCCGGGCTGGTGAACGGAAACGCCGCCGAGAGCGCTGCGGTGTCGAAGGTGCGGCGCATTCCGACCAGGTCCAGGCCCATCGGCAACGTCGTCACCCAGCCTTGCAAGCTGCGATAGGTGGTGGGCTTGGCGTCGAGCAGCAGCGAGGCTGCCAACGAGCGGATCGCGCCGGTCTCCTCGACCAGCTGCTCCCGGGAGGTGGCGTGCACGGTGAGGTAGAGACCGACTCGGAACAGGCGGCCCTCGCCGCGAGCGACGCGGGCGGACAGGTCGTAGGCGTCCTCCGTCGCGGCTTCAGCCTGCGGATCCAGCAGCCGCCCTTTCTCGGCGGTCTGCCTGCGCCCGGACTCCAACTTCGCGAGCTGCCGTTTCAGCCTCGCCGCCGCGGTCACCGGGTCGACAGGTTCGACGTGCAGGCTGACGTCAACGCGTCCCGGGTAGGTCACCAACGGCTGCAACCAGCCCGGGTGCACCTCGCGGGGGTAGCCGGCGATGGCAAACGAGGCCACCCACTCGGAACCGACCTCCAGGTGACGAGCACCGACAGACAGCGAATCCGGGCTGAACATCGGGTCCCCGCTCGGCTCCGCCGCCCGCCGAGGCGTGTTCCTACGCCGGCGCCTCACACCGACCACCTCGCAGCGAACTCGGCCTCCTCGCCGTCGTCGAACAAATCGTCGACCGCACCCGCACCGGTTGCGCTGGTGATGACCTCGTCGGCGCCGGCGGTCTCGGTCGAGGGCGGCAGCAGGGAGTCCGGGGAGCACGCCGAGGCCAGCACGGCGGTCGCCTGACCGGCCGCCAGCGGCGTCACCACGATCCCGCTGGGCCCTAGCAGTTCGGCGGCCTCGGCCAGTCGCCGCACCAGCCGCGATTCCGCAGCCCGTCGCGCCGCTTCCTGCCCGGCCGCGTGCGGATCCGGGGAACGACGCCACCTCAAGGGCCGCGCGGAGTCGTCGGCAGTGGGCGAGTGCAGGGGTTCACGCAGGATGAGCAGGACCTGGCGGCGCAGCAGATCGGTCTGCTCACCGAGCTGCCGCAGGTAGTCGGCGTGTTCTCGGGCTGCGGTCTCCAACGCCGGATGCGGCAACACCGGCGCGCGCTCGTGGAGCTCGCGGATCTGCGCGGACACGTCGAGGCGTTCGGTACGGATCAGGATCTGCACCGGTGCGGTCAACGAGTGCAGGTAGCGACCGAATGAGCTCACCAGAGCCTCCTGTTCGGTCGGAGTGCGCAGCGCGAAGTTCACCGTCGAGCACACCGCGACCACTGCCAGCCCATCCCGACCCAGGTCGATCACCCCGGCCTCCGACACCCCACGTGCGGGCAGCCGAAGCGCAGCAGGGGCTTCCGCTACATCGGGACTGGTGGTTGTCGCATCGGCGGTGACGCTGGCGACGACCCAGTCCGGCACCGGCCGCGCCTCCTCACCCAGGGCGATCCGTCTGGCCGGAGCACGGCGTTGCCGCCAGGCGGCCAACACGAACCGGTCCAACGACAACCCGTCGCGTTGTCCGACTGCCAGCAGTCCGGTGGCCGCACCGAACGGGATCGCGACGGCGAGGAACACTGGCCACGGCACCCACGGCTGCGCCAGTGTCCAGCCCCCGTAGAGGATGAGGCCGGCCACGACCAGGATCACCAGTTGACGTGCGGTCAACGTCCCGAGGACCCGGTCCGGGCGGTCAACGTCAGCGGGAATCCGCACCGGCTGAGTCACGGCGAATCTCCTTTCCGTTCAGGGCTGGACTCCGGAGGCGGCGTTCGGAGTGACCGGGGCGGTCGCGGCAGATCCAGAGGTAGGCGCTGCTGGCCTCCCGTCGAGCGGGGTCGAGAGGACGAGCTCACCGGGGGTTGCGGGGATGAGGGCGCCGCAGGGCCTGCGGACGGGCCGGGCGGAGGTTCGGGCCTGCTCGACGGAGGAACACGCTGAACGCCGTCGAGGGGCAGGCGGTATTGACCGGAGCGGTCCGGCCGGTTGCCCTGGTAGGGGTCGAACGGCAACGGCGGCTGCCGCACACGCGGCTGTCGAGGCGATCGCGGCGGCGGGGCCTCCTTCGGTCGGTCGGGACGGGTGACCTTCCGCACGCCTTCCAGCGGCAGTCGGTACTGGCCCGACCGGTCGGGACGGTTGCCCTTGTACGGGTCCAATGGCAACTCCAACTGCCTCCCGCGTGAGGACCGACTCGGTCGGGGCGAGGGCTCTGCCGATGGTGTGTCGTCAGACGGCGGGGATGCGCGAGTGACGTCGAGGGGCAGGCGGTTCTCCGGCCAGTCCTGTCCCAACGGCAGCGTCAACTGCCGCCCCCGCCGGCCTGGTGGTCCCTCGGCCTTGCCCTGACCCGCCGTCGGCGGGCTCGGCGGGCTGGTCGTGACGGGGCGCCGAGTGCGCACCCCGGGCAGTGGCAGCGTGTACTGCCCGTCGGCGGTGATCCGCGATCGGGCATACGGATCCGGCGAGGACGCCGCGCCGGCAGCGGCAACGGCGTTGCCACGGTCGCCACCCGACGGCTTGCCCGAACCGTTCCTACCGCCGCCAAGCAACCCGAAGGTCTTGTAGGCCAACCAACCCTTGAACGCGGACCCGATCAACGAGCGCCCGCCGCCACGGATCGAGGACAGCACCCAGAAGGGAATCTTGAACAGGATGTAGAGCAGCGCGATCGCCACGATGAGGTTGACGAGACCGTCGGTTTGCGGCCCGAACTGGGTGAACCCGCCGGGAGTGAGGAACACCCGGATCGCGGTGATCAGGGTGAGGCTCTGCACGACCTGGATCGCCAGACACCCGCCGAACGCCCGCCACCACCACTTCGCGATGCCCTCGGTCTGGGGCAGGGCGTGGAACATCAACGCGATCGGAGCACCGACGACCAACACGATCGTCAATGCCACCCGCACCACGTAGGTGACCAACAACGCCAGCAACAGACCGGCCAGCACGAGGCCGAGCAGGATGATGACGAACCCGCCGACCAACGACTCCATGATCATCTCTTCGAGGGCGCGGGCAGTTTCTTCCCCGTCGACACCGCCGCCCATCAGCGCACCCGCCAACGCGTTGGCGACATCGATCGCCATTCCGGCCAGCACCAACGACAACGCACCGGCCAGGAACCCCACCGCCAGGCGTGGGGCGATCTCCTTGATCGAGTGTCGGGTCTGCAACGACTCGTAGGCCATCACCAGGACTCCCGCGGCAGCCACCAGTACCGCGTAGGAGGCCAGCAGGATCTGCCACGACGACTCCCACAGTTCCGCCACCCGGGGCATCGATTCTGGCGTCGGCGTGGTCAGCAGCGTCCGGCTCAGCAGGTCCAGCAGGGGGTTGAGGGCACCGGTCACCACGCTCCGGAAGAAGCCGTCGATCGCCTCGTTGACACAGGCGGGGATGTCAGTGATCCCGCACTGCGACTCCGGCTCCGGGGGCTCCGCGGGCTCGGGTGACGGCGGCTCGGTCGTCGGCGGTTCCGGTGCCGGCTCCGAGGCGTCCGGGGGTTGCGGTGTCGGTAGGCAGAGCACGGGGTCGTAATCCGGCAACTCACACGAGGGCGGTGGTGGTAGCGCCGGAGGCGGTGACTGCGCGACCGCCGACACGGTCGTGACCACCGTTCCCGCCACGGCAAGGATGAGGACCACCACCAGGCGCAGCACCGTCCGCCGCCGGGCGCGAGCTCGGCAGCCAACGAGGTGGGGTCGACGTCCCGCTTGGTGAAGACGCGTCCGGCCCATCGTCAGGCCCCCACGATGCCGCGCAGGATCTCCACGACCAGCGGCGCCAAGACAGCCAACCCATAGCCCCACCCCGCGGACTTGAACGCTGTCTTGGCCTTCTCCACCTCACCCGGATCGCCCGCGGCCATGACGTAGCGGACACCGCCGATCGACAGGAACACCGTCGCCAACCCAGCGAGAATCCCCATCAGCCAGTCGCGGATGTTGTTCAACACCTCGTCCACCGACTGCGCCTGGGCCACCACCGTCTCCGTCGCAGTGGCCGGGACGGCGAACACCGAGAGACCGACCGCGACCAACCCCACGACCGCCAGCGGGCCGGCATTGGCGACGGTGGCACGGCGCACCGCGCGGGCTGGCACACCCGCAGTCATCTGATGCCTGATGTCCGGGTCGGCGTGCTCACTCGGCCAGCGACGACGGGTCCGCTGCCGTCGGCGAACGACTTCTGGTGCGGTCGTCGTGTCGACGTCGGGACGGCTGGAGGCAGAAGGATTCAGGAGCATCGGGGACCCTCCGGAGACGAGGAAGCGGCCGGGGTGCCCGGGAGGGTCGAGGGCCTCCCGGACACCTGAACTCCGGAATCAGGACCTGGTTTCGACGCCGTCGGCGCTACTTTCTGCTTCCCGTCGACCAGTGGCACGCTCACGGTGGGTGATGACGACGGCTGGCTCAGCGCCAGAGCAGTGGGTAGCTGAGCTGCTGGATCACCACCTGCTTCGGTCTCATCAGCGGTGGCACGCAGGTGGGCGACCAGACGGTGTTCGGCGCGGCGACGTGCCTGATGCGTCGCCGCGTAGGTCACGCCGCGAGCGGCGGCAACCTCGCTCAGCGACTGGCCTCCCAGACGGGTGGCGGCGATCAACTCGGCCTCACTGGCCGACACGACGCCTTCTGCTACGGCGCGGGCGAGAACGAGGTCCGGGTGCCCCGAGGGCGGCGTCGGAACAGCGACGTGAGACGCAGGACCGGTGGGAACCGGCGCGTCCAAGGCTTCCCTCACAGCGGCGTGCCCAGCGCGGTAAGCCGCCCACCGCAGGCGCAACATCACCCGAGGCTTGCGAAGGTCGATGCGCGGCAGCTCAGCGAGGAACCCGGTCAACACCGCAGCGTGAACGTCGCAGGGGTCGCCGGCGAAGCGGGCTGAGAGGCGCGCGGCGATGGTCACCAACGCCGGTAGCGCGACCCCGACGCACCCGACTGTCCACGCCGAGCCGTCGGTGCGGGCCAGCAGCACCAGGTGCGCCCACACCGCGTCACGAACCGCCTGACAGCACCGCCGAGCCAACAACCGTTCCCGCACCTCGTCCAACGGCACCCGCCGAGCCGGGAACGAGGGAAACAACCGACCATCTACCGAGAGCGCGTTCGGACCCGACACCAGAAATCCGAACGCGGACCGCGCAACGTCCAGCGGCATCGGATCACGTCGGACATCCTCATACGAAGGCATGGGCACAACTCCTGAGGGCGACACCAGAACTGACGCCAACAGAAGGCCACAGCAGCTACTACCCGCCTGCTACCGAACCGCTACCGAACCACTACAGATCCGCAGCGATGAGGCTTTATCCGCATCGGCCGGCAACCCGGAGAACGATCAGAACGAACCAGCCCGGTGATCGGGCGTAGTAGTACCTCACCTGCTGATACACCGGCCGTAGTAGCTGCGTAGTAGATCAACATCGGCCCGCCGACCGCCACTGCACAGTGATCCACAAAGTTTCCACAAGTCCCGTCATCAGCGATCCCGGAACCGAAGAAGTCCCTTACCCCATCGCCACCTACTCGGGCGAGCTCACTACCGCTTCGAGTTCGGCTAAGCGCACCCGCACCTCGAGCGATCCAGGCACCACGAGTGGCACCCCGATAAAAAACTCAGCACCACATGTCGAAAAATGCAGCGCACAACGGAGTTCAGAGATGTCACCGCACGCACTCTCACAAAACCCATCGGAAGGACTTCGTGGTGCCCACTACGCCTCGACACGAAAACCGCCCCGCATCCGCCGGTCCGCCTTCGGCGGCGAGCCGGTCGGCGACCGGCGCGGCGCGTCGTTCTCTTCGCACGGCCCGCCCATCCCGGATGCCCACCATCCCCCCGACCGTCTGGACCGTGGGCACCGCACCGCCGAACAGCGCCGCCGACCTCTGGGACCAGAACGTGATCGAGCAGGTCGTCGTCTCGTTCACCCGACCCGGGCATCGCGTCCTCCTGCTCGACACCACCAGCAACTCACAGACCGACGGCACGGCGCCCGAACTTGAGCAGCCCGACAGTGTTCGTGCCGGCACCGGTGAGACGATCGCGGCCCTGGGACGCGGCAGCGTCGTCCTGCCCGCGACCCAACAAACGGATGAGGGCGCCTCGGCCACGCCCTACTGGGCCGTACTGATTCCGGGTAACGAGGTCAACGACTCCGCTCCCGCGACAGCCCGCCCCACTCCAGGCGGGCCAGACTCTCCGGCGGATCTGGTGATCGCCGTTGTCCCACCGAGCTGGACCGGACAACGCGTGCTCGATCACCTAGCCCTTCGGGTGGCCGAACTGCTGCGCACCGGAGGCATCCTCGCCGTAATCACTCACTGTGACCGCAAGCAGGGGCGATTGGTCGACCCGACCGGCTCGGTCGTCGCGGCAGCACAGAACGCCGACCTGCTCTACCTCCAGCACATCGTCGCCGTGCACTCCCACCCCGCCGACGTTGCGAACACCGACGCCGAACACAGCGACGGAGTGATCTTCGGGCCGCACGTGCTGACGCACTCCGACGTGCTCGTCTTCGCCCAACCCCACGACCACCACACCCCACCCCACGCCCCGACGCACGGACGTTACGCACTCGATTCATCCGATGACTAACCGCGCCCGCTGCTGCTGCCACCTCCCAACCCCCTCAAACACCGAAGGGAACCCAATGCCCCACACCACGCGGAGAGTCCCCACCCTTGACGACACCCCCACCCTTCCGATCCCCGCCGACGTGATCAAGGACATCGACCAGCGAGCTCGTCCAGCTCACGCGTCCGACGAACCTCACCGGGCGGGTTCGGTGTGGGATACCGCACAGCAGTCACCTAGCGCTCAGCGCAAGGGCCGTTACGTTGCCGAGTCCACCCCGCACCCGGCCAAGATGCTCCCTGCGGTGGCCGCCCACGCCATCGACCGCTTCACGCGTCCGGGTGACCTGGTTCTGGACCCCATGTGCGGGATCGGCACCACCCTGGTCGAAGCCGTTCGCACCCGGCGCCGCGCGATCGGCGTGGAGTACGAAACCCACTGGGCTCACGTCGCTGCGGCCAATGTTGACCTCGCCCGCCGTACTCACCCCAACCTCGATGGCCAAGTCTTCCAGGGGGACGCCCGACAGCTCGATCACATCCTGCCGCATCAGATTCGCGGACAGGTCGCGTTGGTGGTCACGTCTCCGCCCTACGGACCCTCCATCCACGGGCGGGTCTCCGTCGTGCCCGGAGGCGGAGTGCACAAGTACCACCACCTCTACGGCAACGTCCTCGACCGAGGCAATCTGGCCAACATCGGCCATCACCGCCTGCTGGCCGGGTTCACGCGCATCCTCACCGCCACCGCCGGATTCCTACGGCCCGGGGGACGCGTCGCCGTCACCCTGCGACCGTGGCGAGAGCACGCCGAGTTGATCGACCTGCCCGCCCAGATCCTGGCTTGCGGCACGCGAGCCGGGCTCGTCCCTGTCGAACGCTGCGTCGCCCTACTCGCCCGTCGCACCCCCGAGGGACAGATCATTCCTCGGGGCTCGTTCTTCCAACGCGACTTCCTGCGCAAGCAGCGAGAGAAGGGTCTACCCCTGCACCTCATCGCCCACGAAGACGTCCTCGTCTTCCGCACGCCCACGCTCAACGAGCGGCACGACCCGCAGTACCCCGCGAACAACGTCGAACCGTCCACCTGGCGCATGGAGCTCGAGGGTGCCACGTGAGCGCCCGCGTGCACTGCTCCCACTGCGGATTCCGCCGCCACTATCACCGCGCCGACACCGCCGCCGATGTCGCCGCCCGGCACCGCTGCCCCACCCACCCCGGCAACCAGCCCATCACGCACTCCACGCCACACCCTTCACCTTCGCCGGCGCCGTCGACCGTGCCTTCGGCGAGTGCGGCTGCTCCGTACGACGCTGGCTGGTGACCACCACATCGTGCCCAGCAGCGGGGCGGGCTGGACCTCAGCGTCCAGGCCGCCCCGCCTGGTACGCCGCCCCGGCTCCGGCCACCCAAGTACTGGACGCGAGTCCTCCTGCAGGATCGGGAACACGCGCTCCGGGCTGCTCAAAATCTACTCATCCGCCACCCGCAGCACGCTCCAGCCTAGGTAGGCGAACCCGCGCCGTGCTCCTGTAACTACTTACCTCGCATCTCATCGATGCGTAGCTGCGCTTCACGGTCGATGCTCACAATGCAACGGTCTACCGCTTCCTCAACAACCTCCAGGACCTCCTCTATTTCCGCGAAAGCCCGAAGAACATCGGTCGCCACGGGTATTTCGGACAGGCATCGAGCTTCGTGAAACCAATCCTCGATCACCTTTTCGGTGACTGACAGGGGACGCGTCCAGAAATCCTCAGGCAACTCGGTTTCGACATCAGCGAAACCCTGAGGAGCCTGCTGAACTAGACGTAAGGTCACTTGCCGAGTTACGCCGGGAGGGATAAATTCCCCGATCTCATCCAAATTATCCAGAAGCGCATCAAGCCTTGCCAATAGGTGCCTGGAAAGCGCCCGTGAAATTCCAAAGTGGTCGAGCTTGAGGGAATCGAGAAAGTAGTCCGCAACATGATTGGCAAGCGCTTCCGTATCGAACAAATCAGCAGGCAGGGTGGATTTTGGCAAGTTTCCATCGAGCACACTCGCGATACCCGCAGGCACCTGACCAATCTGGCGCATGTTGTCTTTCTCACTTTTCAGCAAGTGACAGCAAAGAAAGAAAAGTATCTGCACGGCAGGTCCGAGAACATCTGCGCGCACGGTGTCGCGATGATAGGCCGCATTTCGATACCGATGCAAAATCTTAAGACAGGAGGCGTACTCATCGCCCAAGGCGAAGCCATCCTCAAACACGTAATCTACAAGCGCTTCGTAGTTGCGCTCGATCTTTTTCCTGCGCGTCCTAGAAAGCGACCTTAGCTTGATGTCAGCTTTGAGGCGTCTCCCTTCTTCATCATCGACGGGGACATCCCGCATTCGGTGGAGTAATCCATCGAAAAGCTCAGCCATATCCATTTTAGCTCGCGCCGTTCGCATAAGTGACATCTCCGCTGCGTTGTCCAAAAGCAGCAGATAAATCCGTCCACGCGGGACATCGCCAGGCATCGCGAGTCGTCTCGCCTCTGCGATTTGAACCACGGTTCGTTCCAGCTCATCCATGGACGACGCCAACGACTAACCCCCAAGAATCCAATTTGACTTCATCATATCAAGCGTCGTGAGTCTGTATCGCGTCGCCACCCGAAAGGGCCCCCAGAAATAGATCCCCCGGTCACATCACAGTCCCGGTAAACCGACTCTATCCGCCAAGCCGACCCAAAACCTAGTTTTCTATGGTTTCCCACTTCCTCGAAGGAGTTCAGTGGCAGCCAGCCGCATGACAATCCTCACGCTGAGCCGGGAGCACGATCGGGCACGAAGGAGCTGGATAATGGTCAACGCGTGACGTGACCATTCGGCACGTATTCCGATGCGGATCGGGACACTTGATCCCGATGAGAAAAGGCCGCATGGGTTAGTACTTCCTCCCGTCACACTCGGATCACCTCCATTTGAACGCGTGCGTATGACAACTGGCCACAGCGAACTTTGATCAGGAGTAGCCATGCTTCCCGATCCTGACCGCGAGGTGACCTCACCAAGCACGAAGCCAGACAGTTCACCTGCTCACCAGATCCTGCATACCCCCGCCGAAGCGGCTCGATTGCTGTCGGTCAAGGAGAGCTGGCTACGCCGCGCGGCGGGCCGACGCCTAATTCCCTCGACACGTCTCGGCAAGCATCTGCGCTTTTCGGCCGGTGACCTCCAGGCCATCGTCATGGATGGAGCTCGACCGTCATGCGCTTCTAGTCCCTCGGCCCGGCATCACGGCAGAAACCACGCTGACTATCCGTGAGCCACATGGGGTGGCGTGCTGGACCTGATCCGGGAGCTACCCACAACTTCTTTGTGGCTTAGGTCCATTTCGTAACCTCGCCTGTCCGGGGTCACGGAGACCACTCCACGCGTGAACACATACCGATTGCTCTCCAGGTCAGGCTGAGCGGCAATAGGTCCCGCTCGGCCTGACCCAGGGGTCGACGCCAAGGCAGGAAGGAGAAAAAGCCCATGGCATGGGTGGAACGGCACGGCGGCAAGTGGCGGGTTCGTTACCCGACCGGCGACGGGACCCTGGCCTCTGACTCGGGGTTCCCGACGAAGACCGCAGCGCAGGAGCGGGCGAAGGACATCGACTTCCGCCTCCGGCATCCAGAGCCGAAGGAGCAGCGGGCGAACCGGATGTCGCTGTCCGAGTGGATCGAGGTGTGGTCTCAGGCCCACGACGTGTCACGCGGCACCTGGGCGAAGTACCGATCACACCTGCGCAACCACGTCGAGCCGAGGTTCGGCGGAAGTGCCCTGTCGGACATCTCGCGCATGCAGGTGAAGGGATGGGTCAAATCGCTTCGCACACGGCTGGCCCCGGCCACGGTGACCGACGTGGTCACGCTCCTGTCGATGCTCCTTGGTGAAGCAGTCGAGGAGAACCTGATCGGGTCGAACCCATGTCGCAGGTTGCGAATCAGCACCGGTGACTTCCGGGAACGCCAGATCGCGGAGCCGTGGCAGGTGACACGGATCGCCCAGCGCATGCCCGAAGGACTGGGACTGCTGGTGGTGACCGCCGCCTACACGGGCCTGCGATGGGGTGAGCTGGCCGCCCTGCAGTGGAAACGGGTCGACCTGGTCGAGGGCACCGTGCGCGTCGACCCCCAGACCGGGGCGCTGCACGAGATTGGCGGGCGGGTGGAACTCGGCCCACCGAAGACGCCCGCCTCCGTACGCACCGTGCACCTACCGAAGTTCCTCACCGACGCCCTGCACGTGCACCGTGGGATCCAGGATCACGACCACGTCTTCACTGGAGCCGAAGGAGGAGTCCTGCGGCGGTCGAACTTCCGACACCGCTTCTGGCTGCCCGCCGTCGCCGGAACGGAACGACGCGGGCTGGCTCCGCTACTCCCCGGCTTCCACTTCCATGACCTCCGTCACACTCACAAGACCTGGATGATCGAGGACAAGATCCCGGAGATCGCCCAACACGCACGTCTGGGCCACCGGATGCAGGGCGCCCAGGGCATCTACTCGCACGTGACGAAGGTCATGATCGACGACATCTTGGCCAGGCTCAGCCGGCGGTGGGAGATCACCCAGTAGAGCTCAGTTCCGGTAGTGCTCAGAACCGATCCTCCCAAAATCCTCCCAAGACGCAGAAAGCCCCGCCGACGAAGATCGTCGGCGGGGCTTCTGACCACCATGTATAACTGGTGGGCGATACTGGGATTGAACCAGTGACCTCTACCGTGTCAAGGTAGCGCTCTCCCACTGAGCTAATCGCCCGAGGCGGAGGCGGGAATCGAACCCGCGTACAGGGCTTTGCAGGCCCTTGCCTAAACCACTCGGCCACTCCGCCGAATCCCGGCTCGCACCGAGACGTCGGCCTCGTTACGGCCGCTCAGAGCGGACGACGGGACTCGAACCCGCGACCCTCACCTTGGCAAGGTGATGCGCTACCAACTGCGCTACGTCCGCAGAAGCAAGGCGGTGAACCCCTGGGCTTGGATCCTCCCGGGGAGTCCCTGCCTCGCTGTCGTGATGAGAACTCTAGCGGACCCCGTCCTGGTGGATCAAACGGGGGGTCCCCAAACACGCATGGTCGGCCGTTTCCGCTGGTCAGGACCGGTCGTGAGGGAGCAGTCGCGCCAGCGCGTCGTCGACGTTGACCCAGAGGTTCTCGTTGCCGGGCATCACGACGTCGTAGGTCTGGTCCAGGAAGTCGGCGAGCTCCTGCGCCGAAGCCTCGAACATGGCATGCCCCGAGGGGGAGCTCAGCTCGATGACGACGACCTCGGGGTTGTCCATCGCGGGCCGCAGCCGGACGTCGCCGTCACCGACCTCGGCGATGAGTCCGTCGGCGAGCAGGTCGCGGGCGAAGACCCACTCGACACTGCCGCCCCGCCCCGTCTGGAACGCGGCGACGATGGCGTAGGGGTCGCGGGTGTCGTACCGGAGCTCCACGTGCACCGGCACGGCCGGCGTTCGGGGGGCCAGCAGATCGAAAACCGCCTTCGAGCAGAGCGTCACGTGATCGTTGCGCATTGTTGTTACCCTCTCCTGTTCACTACTGGTCTGAAACGACCGACCACAACAGTTGTGACGCGTAGAGACCCGAAAATGCTCGCATTGGGCCGAGACATCACCCGTACGGGTCAGAACTAATTCGTTGGGCGACCGACCAGCTGCGCTCCGTGCCCAGAATCCGAGGAATCTCTCCTGGCCGTCCACCTCCGCCCGGGAGGAGCGGGCAGTCATCTCGCTGCGTGACGCAACTGGCCCTGGACGCACGGTGAGTGCCACGGCGAGCCACTTCCACTCTTGTCACATGCCGCCATCGTCCGTCCTGAGCAAACCAGAGCGCAGCCGCGCCGGCCATCATCACATTGCGGGAAAAAGCACAGGGTGAGCCGTCGCCGGGAGCTCTCGCGCGCCCCCGACCACCCGCCCGGAGGGGCGACGCGGGAGGCGACCCACCTCGGCACGGGAGACGCGGGTGCCAGGAGGCGGGTGGCCGCCCACCAGGCGTTCCCGTTCCATGATCCGGCCGCGACCCCCCGGGCGAAGACCGCCGAACAGGTGGTGTAGTGTTCTTCTCGTCGCCGGGGAGCCCCGGAGGCACCGGAGCCGGCCGAGCAAGCGGAAGTGATTCCGCCCTCGACCAGGAACCACGGGCGATTAGCTCAGGGGGAGAGCGCTTCGTTCACACCGAAGAGGTCACTGGTTCGATCCCAGTATCGCCCACCCAACGCAACGGCCCTACCCGATAGGTTCGGGTAGGGCCGTTGTCGTTTTCCCAGGTGCTCCCTGGTCGCGCCAGACCGGGCTCGTGTGCCCGTCGCCACCCCTCGTGAGCGGTCGTGCCGCGACGTTGCCGGGCCGGAGCCGGCCCCCTCATCCGCCGCCCTCCACCGTCCTTCCGCGTGGTTGGCGCCCGGACCAGCGTCGAGGCGCACCGGACGTCGAACGGACGGTGGTGGCGACGACGGCGGTGCCGTCCTCGGTCAGTCCCCCGCGTACCTGATGTTCGGCCGGGGCGGCGGCGCCATGTCCGCGCCGAGGAAGTAGTCGAGGTGGTGGGACTGCGGGTAGCCCTTGAGCGTCATCCCGTTTCGGTAGGCGGGGTTGTGGGCGAGCGTGTAGATCCTGGTGTCCGTCGGCTGGTCCGTGGTGAAGATGATGAGTTCGTCGTACTCGGCGTTGGTGTGAACGACCTCCTCACGCCAGTCGCCCAGGATGTCGCCCACGAAGGCCGGGTTCGGTCCGCTGGCGTTGACCGCGCCGTGCCGCCAGGTGGTGACCAGCCTTCGAAGGCTGTTGCTCGGTCTCGGGTCGTTGGGCTCCCACTTCTCGATCTTGCCGTCGTTGAGCAGCTCCATCGTCAGATCGCCGTCCCACCACAGGCCGAGGTGCGGCCACGGCGCCAGCGAGGTGTCTGGTTCGGTGAGGGTGTTGGTGGGCGCGTTGTACAGGCCGGAGAACGACCAAACCTCCATGCCGGGGTGGTTGGGGTCGATGTCGCCCGCCATGCCGCGGCCGACGTCGCTGACGCCCTCCTCGACGTGCTGCCACAGCATGGTGCCGTCGCTGGCGTCGTAGTAGTACTCGCGCAGGCCACCGGGGTGGTCCTGCTGCACCCCGTACCCCTGGAGGCCCGGGCGGGTCGGGTCCATCTTGGCGATGTGGAAGCGGTCGCCGTGGACGATGCCCTGCTCCCCCAGGCTGTAGCGGAGGGTTCCGTCCCCGTTGAGCACGAAGCCGATCTCGGCGATCTCGTCCCTGCCGTCGCCGTCGACGTCGACGATGCGGGTGTTGTGGCCGTCGGGGGCGTTCTGGTCGCCGCGCAGCCACGTCCACTGCCGCGTCAGGTCGCGGCCGTCGAAGTTCCAGGCGGCCATCATCAGGTTGAAGCCGCCGTCGCCGACGCGGTTCTTCATGTAGGAGACGACGCTCGGCGTGACGCCGTCGAGGTGGCCGACGCCGAGGCGCGCGTACATCGGCCCGTCGGACAGGTAGTCCGTGGGGACGGCGGCGGTGGCCCGGGACGCGCCGGTCATACCGTCGAGGATGGCGATGAACTGGTGGTCGTCGTGGTCGTGGGTGAAGGTCTCCCCGTCTCCGAAGGTGACCCCGTTGGCGATGCGCACGGCGACCTCCGCGTGCCCGTCGCCGTCGAGGTCCTGGACGGTGACCCCGTCCCAGTGGCCCACGTTGAGGGTGGACGAGCCTCCTTCGATGTTGTTCTGGTCCATGCTGTTCGGCCCCATGTCGACCTCCCAGAGGAACTCCCCGTCGTTGCGGTAGGCCTCGAGCTTCTGGGGTGCGGTCTGCCGGTCGAGCACGTAGTCGTACTCGCCGTCACCGTCGAGGTCACCGACCCAGACGAACTTGACGGGGCCTCCGGGTCGCAACGGGACGCGGACGACGGGTTCGACGGGGTTGTCCGCGGGCAGGGTGAAGGAGCCGCTCGGATCCTGTTCGGTGTCGTCGAGCACCGGACGCACCCGGTAGCTGTTGGGCTGGTCGAGGTCGGCGGTCGAGTCGACGAAGTTGGTCCCGCCCGTGAGGACCTCGGAGTTCAGCCGCTCGTACGGCCCGCCGGAGGCGGAGCGGTACACGTGGAAGCCGATGTCGTCCGGGTCGAGTCCGAGGAGCCGCCAGGTGACGAGGACGTCGGAGCCGCTGGAACGCACCGCCACGACACCGCGGTCGAGGCGCTCCATCACGCGCGGCGTCGAGATCGCCGGCTCGCCCGGTGGGTCGTCACCGCCGTGGGGCGGGTTGGTCACCAGGGTGGCGCTGGCGGTCAGTACCAGCGCGCTGATCGTCGCGGCTCGGCGGCGGGGACGCGTGACTGCCATGAAGTCCTCCCTGACTTCCGATGGTCATGCGGTGCTGTGTGCGGATGGTGCGGCGCTGGCGGGACCGGCGGGGTGGACCCGGACGGCGGGCGGCGCGGGGCGGGGTGGGGTGGGCGGTGGCGTGGCGGATCCCGGAACACGCTCAGGGCCTCGTACCGGGTTCCGGGGACGCGGCGGGCGTGTGGGCTCGCGTTCCCGTGCTCACGGGGGCGGGCCCTCCCGGCCGCCGGGTGCCCGGGGAACGTCACGGGCGGGCCGACGGGGTCACCAGGGGGCGAGGTCGCTGCGGGCGGACGGCGCTCCGCCGCTGTGCGCGCGGTTCGGTGGGCCGGAGTGGCCGACGGGGGTCCGAGGATGTCGGGCGGCCGTCACCTACGCCCTCCCCACCACGGCCGTTTCCCGGTAGCGGACCGACTCCATGTATACGGTTACATAAGGATGGGAGCACGGTGCCGCCGGTGCCGTCAAGGGAGCGGGCGCCGGCATCCTAGGGTGGCCGCGTCGTTCCCCCTGGGCGGGTGGCGCGGGTTCTCCCTCCGATCCACCCTGTGGGCGCGGCGGTGATTTGACACCAGTGCGCCAGCCCGGAACCATCGCGTGTAATCGTTTTACCAGCACGTTTCAGCGTGACGAGGAGGTACGGATGGGCCGGCGCGCGGCGTCCGACAGCGGGGGACGGCGGCCGACGACGATCAGGGATGTGGCCGCCCGCGCCGGGGTGTCCGTCGCCACGGTGTCCCGCATCCTCTCCGGGACGTACCCGGGAGCCGCCGCGACCCGGGGCAAGGTGCTCCGCGCGGTGCGCGAACTCGACTACGTGGCCAACGCGAACGCGCGGGGGCTCGCCGGCGCCCGCAGCCGCAGCGTCGCGATCATCGTCAACTCCGTGATCTCCCCGCACTACGCCCACGTGGCGCAGGGGGTCCAGACGCAGGCGGCGATCGAGGGCAAACTGTGCATCGTCGGCACCACCGGCGGCGATCCCGAGCGCGAACTGGCCACGGTCCAGTTGATGCGCGAGGAGCACGCCGAGTGCGTGATCCTGGTCGGGAACGTGATCGCCGACGACGCCTACCGCGAGCGCATGGCGAACTACGCCCGCGCCCTGGCGGCGGCCGGCTCGCAGCTGGTGCTGTGCGGCCGACCCGCGTTGGGTTCCGACGTCCCCGCACTCGTCGTCGAGTACGACAACACCGGCGGCGCCTATGCCATCACCAGCCACCTGCTGTCGCTGGGGCACCGGCGCATCCTGTTCCTCGGCCGCCGCGACAGCTACACCACCCCGGAAAGCCGGGTCGCCGGCTACCGGGCGGCCCTGGCCGACCACCGTGTCCCCCACGACCCCGGGTTGGAGGTCGAGGGCCGGATGGAACGGGACGAGGGCTACCGGATGATCCGGGATCGGCTCGCCGCCGGGCCGCGCGACTTCACCGCCGTCTTCGCCGGGAACGACCTCATCGCGGCGGGCGCCCGCCAGGCGTTGCGGGCGCACGAGCTCCGCGTCCCCGAGGACGTCTCCCTGGTGGGCTTCGACGACCTGCCGCCGTCGGCGGACATCGACCTCACCACGGTGCACGTGCCGCACGAGGAGCTGGGACGCACTGCCGTGCGGATGGCCCTGGGTCGCCCCCGGGATTCCACGGCGGCGGTCCCCGGCGTGATGCTCGGGACGCACATCGTCGTCCGCGACTCGGTTCGGCCGCTCGTCCGCGAGGAGCCCCGGGTGGGGTGACGGTGGGCCCGGGACGCCCGGTCGAGGAGGTACCCGTCGCGGGTCCGTCCCGCTCTCCCGGTGTTCCCGCACCACGCCCGCCCGGGGCACACCCCGCACCACGGCGGGGCGAGGCGGGGCGCCGCCGACGATCGGTTCGGGGCTGGCGGTGGTCCCGGCGGGCGTGGGCCGGGAGCGGATCACGCCCGGTGCCCGTGCCCGGTGGTCGCGCCAGGCCGTCGCGTTCTCGACCGTGCCGTCGACATCCGCCCATCCCGTCGCACCGGTCAACGGCGGTGCGCCCCGGAAGCGGGTCACCTACAGCCGGGGGTGCTCGCCGGGCGGCTCCTCGAAGAGGTCCCCGTACCGGTCGAGCCGGTCCGGGATCATGCCGTGGGTGAAGACCAGGTCCTCCGGCGTGGCGCAGCTCTCCACCTCGTCCCAGGTGACCGGGGTGGACACGGTGGCCTGGGCGCGGGCGCGGAGCGAGTAGGGCGCCACCGTCGTCTTGGCCGGGTTGTTCTGGCTCCAGTCGATGAGCACCCGGCCCACCCGCCTGGCCTTGGTCATCGTCGACACCACGGCCTCCGGATGGCGCTGGGCCAGCCGATCGGCGAGTTCCCTCGCGTACCGGGAGGTCCGGTCCGCCTCGGCCACGGTGACCGGCACGTAGAGCTGGAGCCCCTTCGACCCGCTGGTCTTGGGCCGGGGGGCGAGCCCGTCCGCCTCCAGTTCGACGCGGAGGAGTTCCGCCACCCGGCAGCACTCGACGACCGTCGCGGGCGGGCCGGGGTCGAGGTCGAAAACGAGCAGGTCGGGGGTGTCGCGCGCCCCGTCGGGGGTGACCCGCCACTGGGGGACGTGCAGTTCGAGGGCGGCCAGGTTGGCGAGCCACACCAGGGTCGGTACCTCGTCCACCAGGACGAACTCCGTCGTCTCCGCTCCCTTGCTGCTGCCCGGGGTGGGGATCTCGACGGTGGGCACCCAGTCCGGGGCCGACCGGGAGGCGTTCTTCTCGAAGAACGACTGCCCGTCGACGCCGTCCGGGTAGCGGCGCAGCGTCACCGGTCGTCCCCGGAGGTGCCCGAGCAGGACGGGTGCGACCCGGGCGTAGTAGTCGATGACGTCCCGTTTGCTCACCCCCGCCTCGGGGTAGAGGATCTTGCCGAGGTTCGTCAGGCGGAGGCGGCGGTCGCCGACGACGACGCTGACCCGGTCCTCAGGCACCCTCGGTCACCTCCGCTGGCCGTTTGTCGTCCCGGAGTCCGCGCCAGCGGGGGGCCCGGAGCCGCCCGTCCCGCGTCCACTCCTGGAACAGCACCTCACCGACCAGGCGGGGTTCGACCCAGCGGGCGGACCGGGCCCGCTGGGCCGGCACCGGTCCGGCGAAGGGGGACTTCGCGCTGGCCAGCTCGCGCAGCGTGCCGGTGAGGCTCCTCAGTTCGGCTTCGGAGAAGCCGCTGCCGACCGATCCGACGAAGCGGAGCCCGTCGGGGCCGGGGAGGCCGAGCAACAGCGATCCCAGCACCCCGCTCCGCCGGCCCTCCCCCGGACGCCAGCCGCCGACCACCACCTCCTGGGTGCGCACGTCCTTGATCTTGGTCCAGGCCGGTGAGCGCCGGCCCGGCCGGTACGGGGAGTCTCGGTGCTTGGCGACGATGCCCTCGAACCCCCGTTCCCTGCTCACCTCGAGGACGGCTGCGCCCCCTCCGGAGAAGGACGGGGGTGTCTGCCAGTGGGGTCCGCGCGGGGCGAGCTCGTCGAGCAGCGCCCGCCGCCGCGTGTAGGGCAGGTCGAAGAGGTTCCGGCCGTCGAGGTGGAGGAGGTCGAAGACGAGGAGGGTGGCGGGGTGTTCCTCGGCGAGGCGCCTGGTCCTGGCCTGCCCGGTGACGTGGAGCCGACGTTGGAGCAGCGCGAAACTCGGGCGTCCCTGGTCGAGCACGACGATCTCGCCGTCGAGCAGCACCTGGGTGGAGCCGAGCTGCTCCCCGAGCCCCCGCAGCTCGGGGTAGGTGGCGGTGACGTCCTCGCCTCGACGGTTGCGCAACCGGAGCCGACCGCCCTCCACCTCGGCGAGGGCCCGGGCGCCGTCCCACTTGAACTCGTAGCACCACTGGTCGTCCTCGGAGGTGCTGGGCAGGGTGCCGGCGGTGGCCAGCATCGGCGCCACGTCGTCGGGCACCGGGACCCGGTCGGGGTCCTGGGGCGGGTCGCTCCGTCGCACCATCCAGTCGCCGCCTCGACCGAAGAAGACGTAGCGCCCCGTCACCCGGTCGCCGTGCAGCACCACGTCGACCTCGTGGTCGGTCCACTTCCGGGTCTCGTAGGTGCCCCTGTCCCAGATCAGCACCTCACCGGCCCCGTACTCCCCCTTCGGGATGCGGCCCTCGAAGTCCGCGTAGTCGAGCGGGTGGTCCTCGGTGCGCACGGCGAGTCGGACGGTGCCGGGTTCGGCGGGCAAGCCCTTGGGCACCGCCCAGGAGACGAGCACCCCGTTCCGTTCGAGCCGGACATCCCAGTGCAGGCGTCGGGCGTGGTGTTCCTGCACGACGAACACGTCGTCCGCGCCGTGCGGGAGGGGGCCGTGGTCGGGGACGGGCTCGGGCGTCCGTCTCGGGTCCCGCCGACGCCGGTACTCGTCCAGGTCGGCCATGCTCAGGCGCTGCTCTTCCTACCGCCGGTGCGACGGGTGGAGCCGGACCGGGTGGTCTTCTCGTCCTGCTCCTTCTCCGCCTTCTTCTTCCCACCCCCGCCGCTCCGCCCCCGGGAGGTCCGGCGGTCCTGGTCCCCGGTGCCGTCCCGGGAGGTCCTCGCCTGCTCGACGCTGCGTTCCAGCGCGGTCATGAGGTCGATGACCTCGCCCTCCCGTTCGGGTTCCGGTCGTTCGGGTATCTCGGCGCCCTCGGCCTTGGCGCTGATCAGTTCCCCGAGCGCCTCCCGGTAGTCGTCGGAGAACTGGTCGGGTTCGAAGTCCCCGGCCATGCTCTGCACGAGGGAGGACGCCATCTGGAGTTCCTGGGGCCGGATCTCGACGTCCTGGGACAGGAAGGAGAACTCCGGTTTCCGGACCTCGTCCGGCCAGAGCATGGTGTGCAGGACCAGGACGTCGTTCCTGGCGCGCAGCATCGCCAGGGTCTCCCGCTGGCGGAGGGTGATCTTGACCACGGCGAGCAGGTCGGCCTCCTCCAGGGCGCGGCGCAGCAGCACGTACGGCCGGACCGCCGCCTTGTCGGGTTCGAGGTAGTAGCTCTTCTGGAAGAAGATCGGGTCCACCTCGGCGGCGGGCACGAACTCGAGGACCTCGATGGCGTGCTCGGTCTTGATCGGCAGCGACTCGAAGTCCTCGGGCCCGAGCATCACCATCCGGCCGTCCTCGAACTCGTACCCCTTCGCGATGTCCTCGTTGCCGACCTGCTTGCCGCAGACCGAGCACACCCGCTGGTACCGGATCCGCCCGCCGTCCTCCCGGTGCACCTGGTGGAACCGGAAGTCGTGTTCCTCGGTCGCCCGGTACAGCCGGACGGCGACCGTCACCAGCCCGAAGGACACGGCTCCACGCCACAGCGACCTCATGGGGTCTGCCTACCCGAGGCTGGAGCCCCCAACCACCCGAGGTCACCCACATCGGCGGATTCCCACCGGAGGCAGCGGTCGGGCCGGTCGTCGAAGCCACCGGTCCCTCCTGGACCCGGCGGTGTCCGCCCTCGGCATCCGTTACCACCAACCTGCCGGAAATGTGCTGACCAGAGAGGGTCTCGACGATGCGCCGGCAGCCCGGTGCGGTGCGCTCGGCAGGTGTATATTCCCTGCTTCGTGTGCGGCTGTCGGGTCCGAGCGCCCCTGCTTCCCGCTTCCCCGGTTCGTCGGGCCGGCAGGAGGCCGACCCGACTCGCTGCCGTGGTCGTGGAGCGCGTGGTCGTCGTGGCCGGGCATGACGGCGACCTCACCCCCTCCCCGGTGGACTGAGCACCGTGAGTCTGTTCGAGGGCGAACTGCGCCCGCGGAAGCGGCCGCGAGGTCGCTCCATGGCCACGACCAAGTGGTGGCAGTACCCGGCCCGGCTGTTGGTCCTCGTCTTCGCCGCTGCCGTGCTCGTCGGCACGGTGCTGCTCGCGTTGCCCCTCGCCACCGAGGGACCGGCCTCCGCTCCGCTGCTCACCGCACTGTTCACCGCCACCTCCGCGGTGTGCGTCACCGGGTTGATCATCGTCGACACCCCGGTCTACTGGTCCACCTTCGGTGAGGTGGTGCTCATCGGGCTCGTGCAACTGGGCGGGCTCGGGATCATGACCCTGGCGTCCGTTCTCGCCCTGGTCGTGTCCCGCCGGCTGGGACTCCGGATGCAGCTCTCGGCCCAGGCCGAGACCGGCACGCTGAACCTGGGTGATGTGCGCGCGCTCGTGGGTGGCGTGATCCGTACGAGCCTGCTGTTCGAGGCCGTGACGGCGGTCATCCTGGTCACCCGCTTCCTCGTCGGGTACGACGAACCCTGGTCACAGGCCTTGCGGCTGGGTCTGTTCCATGCGGTGGCCGCCTTCAACAACGCGGGTTTCGCGCTGTTCAGCGACAACCTGGAGAGCTTCTCGGGGGATCCGTGGATCGTGCTTCCGGTGGTGGTGGCCGCGACCGCGGGTGGGCTCGGGTTCCCCGTACTGCTGGAGCTGTGGCGCAGGATGCGCACCCCCCGCCGCTGGTCGCTGCATGTGAAGGTGACGCTGATCACCAGCGGCGCGCTCGCCGTCCTCGGAACGCTCATGGTGACGACCTTCGAGTGGTCCAACCCAGCCACCCTGGGTTTGATGGGGGTGCCCGAGAAGCTGATGAACGGCTTCTTCCACGGCATGATGCCCAGGAGTGCCGGGTTCAACACCGTCGCGGTCGGCGAGATGGAGCAGGCGACCCTGCTCGGCACCTCGGCGCTGATGTTCATCGGCGGAGGCAGTGCGGGCACGGCGGGAGGGATCAAGGTGACGACCTTCGCCGTCCTGCTCTTCGTGCTGTTGGCGGAGGTGCGGGGCCACCCCAGCACGCACGTGGCAGGCCGCCGGGTCCCCCTCGACGTCCAGCGACAGGCCCTCGCCGTCGCGCTGATCGGCGTGGCCGTCGTGATCCTGTCCACCGTCTACCTGCTGCTCATCAGCTCGTTCCCGTTGGAGAAGGCGCTCTTCGAGGTCACGTCGGCGTTCGGCGTCGTGGGCCTGTCCACGGGCATCACGGCTGACCTCCCCCCCACGGGCCAGGCACTGCTGGTCCTGCTCATGTTCGCCGGACGACTCGGTCCCATCACCCTCGCCGCCGCGCTGGCCCTTCGTGAGAAGACGCGGCGGTACGAACTCCCGGAGGAGCGACCCATCATTGGCTAGGAAACGTCAACGCAGGAAGCCCCCCTCGGGGCACCGCGTCCTGGTGATCGGTCTTGGCCGCTTCGGCGGCTCGCTGGCGCTCGAGCTCGCCAACCGGGGGTGGGAGGTGCTCGGGCTGGACAACGACGCGCGGGTGGTCCAGGACTTCCGCCAGCAACTCACGCACACCATGGTCGTCGACTCGACCGACGTCGAGGCCCTCCGGCAGGTGGGGGCCCAGGAGCACCGCCGAGCGGTGGTGGGCATCGGCACCGACCTGGAGGCGAGCATCCTCACCACCTCGCTGTTGGTGGACCTGGGCGTGCCCAACATCTGGGCCAAGGCCATCAACCGGCAGCACGGGCGGATCCTGGAGCAGATCGGCGCCCACCACGTGGTCCTGCCGGAACACGACATGGGTGAGCGGGTCGCGCACCTGGTGACGGGCCGGATGTTGGACTTCATCGAGTTCGAGGACGACTTCGCGCTGGCGAAGACCGTCGCCCCCGCCGAGGCCACCGACCTGCCGCTGGGCGAGTCGAGGCTCCGGGCGAAGTACGGCGTCACCGTCGTGTCCATCAAACGGGAGGGGGCCGACTTCACGTACGCGACGGCGGACACGGTGATCAGGCGGGATGACGTGCTGATCGTGGCCGGACGGACCAACGACGTGGAACGGTTCTCCGAGCTGGTGTGACGGTCGGCGGCCCGCCGCCGACCGGGCCGCTCAGGATCGCACGAGCCGGGCGATCGCCTCGCTGGCCTCGCGCACCTTCTCGTCGGCGACCTCCCCGCCCTCGGTCAGCGCCTCGCTGACGCAGTGCCGGAGGTGGTCGTCGAGGAGGCCGAGGGACACGGCCTGGAGCGCCTTCGTCGCGGCGGCGATCTGGGTGAGGACGTCGATGCAGTAGCTGTCGTTCTCGATCATCCGGGAGAGACCCCGCACCTGGCCCTCGACGCGGCGCAGCCGCTTGAGGTAACTGTCCTTGTCCGGCGTGTAACCGTGCATCGGGGCTCCTCGCGTCGTCCGGTCCCTCCCGACGACGTTACCCCCACCGGGTAGCGTTCCGGGCCGCTCGACCGGGGGCGGCTGACGTGGTCAGCCGCTGCCCGTCACCTCGGTGCCGCGGGTGGGAGCCGGGAGCTCGACGTCGTGCTCCCGGGGATGGCCACCGCCAGGGGGTGGGCTCAGCCGTCGGAGGGCCGGTAGTCCTCGTCCAGGGGTTCGGACCTCAGCTGCTCGGCGACGTCGGCGGGGTTCGCCTGTTCCGCCCGGTCGGCGATGTGCTCGGCGTCCCCGCTCGTCTCCTCCTCGTCGGGAGCCGCGGCTCGCTCCTGTTCCACGGCGTCCGGTTGCGGGACCGCCCGGTCCTCGTCGTGGCTGGACATGGTCAGCCTCCCGTCGACTGGGGCTCCAGCGCACGTTCGCTGGTCCCGCTCTCCGCCCTGGTCTCCGCGCGGAGCCGGTTCAACAGCTCGCGGCGCTCGCCCTCGGCCAGGCCGCCCCAGACCCCGTACCGTTCACCGCTCGCCAACGCGTGCGCGCGGCAGCGGAGCATCACCGGGCAGGTCTCGCAGATGCGCTTGGCGCGCTCCTCGCGGATCGTCCGGGCCGCTCCGCGCTCCCCCTCCGAGAAGAAGAAGACGGAGGGGTCGATGTCCCGGCAGGCCGCCTCGAGTTGCCAGTCCCAGAGTTCCGTCACAGGCTGTGGTAGGCGCTTGGTGCTCGTCATGCTCAGCTCCCCGCAGTTGTCCCAGGTCCGTAGTTCGCTGTTCGGCGGCCCGTGCCGACCCGCGCTACTTCGTCCTTACCCACCCGAGGCGAAAACATGCATGTGATCCACAGGAGCTTTTCGGGTTCGGTCGGGGGGTCCAGGGGCACCACCGGTCGGGACCGCCACCGGCGGGCGCACCCGGTTCGGCTGGCCGTGGCCCCGAACCTGACGGGGCCGTGACCACGTCGGGGGGCGGCGGTGGCCGTGGGCGCCACCGGCCGCGTTCCCCGGGGCGGCGAGTGGACACCGTGAGCGCGTCCCTCCCGAGGGGTCTCGTCGTGACCGCCGCGCTCAGCTGGCGCCTGCTCGTCATCGCGGGTGCCGGCTACCTCGTCCTCCACCTGGTCGCCGCCCTCTCCACGGTGGTGGTCCCGACCGCGCTGGCCGTGCTGCTGTCGGCGCTGTTGGCTCCGGTGGTGGGCTGGCTGGTCCGGCACCGGGTCGCGCGCGGTCTCGCCACGGCGATCGCGATCCTGGGTGGTCTCGCCGTCCTCACGCTCCTGCTGACCTTCGTGATCGGGGCGCTCGTCTCGGGTGCCGGCGAACTCGCCGGGCAGTTGGCAGACGCGGTGGGTTCCGTCGAGACCTGGCTGGTCGAGGGGCCGTTGCCGCTGGGCGACGACGTGGTCAGCGACCTGTCCGACCGGTTGAGCCGGTGGCTCTCCGAGCACCAGGCGCGGCTGGCCTCCTGGGCGGTGACGGTCGCCGGCGGTGTCGGCGCGGTCCTGACCGGGGCCGTCCTCACGCTGTTCGTCCTGGTCTTCTTCCTCCGCGACGGTGAGCGCATCTGGCGTTTCGTCCTGCTGGCCGTTCCCGCGCGGTACCGGCCGAGGACCGACGACGCGGGTCGGCAGGCGTTCCGCCAGCTGGGCCGCTACATCCGCGCCACCGCCGCGGTCTCCTTGATCGACGCGGTGGGGATCGGCCTGGGCCTACTGGTCCTGGGCGTGCCCCTGGCCCTCCCCCTGTCGATGCTGGTGTTCGTCGGCGGTTTCGTCCCGCTGATCGGGGCCTTCCTGTCCGGCGCGGTCGCCGTGCTGGTGGCCCTGGCCTCGAACGGCTTGCTGACCGCGGTGCTGGTGCTGGGCGTGGTGCTGGCCGTGCAGCAGCTGGAGGGCAACGTCCTCCAGCCACTGCTGATGGGCCGGATGGTCCGATTGCACCCGCTCGCGGTGGCGCTGGCCATCGCCGTCGGCGTGATCCAGGCCGGTGTCATCGGCGCGTTGCTCGCGGTCCCCCTGCTCACGACGCTGCGGACGATGGTGGTCGTGCTCGCGCGGTCGGCGGCGGAACCTCCCGGCCCCGTGGCATCGGGAGGGGGGACGACCGAGGGCGAAGCGCCGTGAGGTGCGGGCTGGCGTGCCGGTGGCGTCGGGGCCGAGGGGCGCCCCATCCCGCGAACCGGGTGTTTCCCCTCTCCCTGGCCCGCCCACGGTCACGCCTGGGATGGCTCGTCGGGCCGTCAGTGCGGGCGGCGGCCGAGGGGCCTGGTCGGGGACGTCCCGTCCGCTCCCGTGCCTCGGGGCCCCGCCACCGCCCGAACCGGTGGCTGGTGGGACCCGCTACACGGGTCGACCCCTCCGCCTGGACACTCCACCCGATGTGCTCCTCGACGGACGGCACGTGACGCGCGGCGGGCTCTGCCGGCGACGTCGGTCCGTCTCGTTCCCCGTGCGCCCGGGGCCGACCGGGGGACGCGGGTCCGCGCCGCCGGCGCCGGGGGTGCCAGCTCAGCCGGTGGCGGAGCTGAACTGGGGAAGCGAGACGGTGGGGCGGGTGGGGTCGGCGGCGGGCTGGGCTGGGGCCTCCTGGGCTGGGGCCGGCTGGCTCAGGGCGAGTTCCTGCGCGGAGGCCTCCGCCGCGGCGGCCAGCTCGGCACGCCTGGCTTCCTCCTCGGCCTCCCGGACGGCACGCTGGTGGGCCCGGCCCCGTTCGGCGACCTCCCGGATGCGTTGGGTCGCCTCGCGCTGATCAGCCCGACGTTTGTTGCGCGCGACCCGGTCCTTCTTGACCGTGCGGTCGTTGCGCTGGGTGACCGCCCGGGCGCGCTCCACGTAGGGTCGAAAGACTTCCCGCAAGTGGCTCGCGTTGCGATCCGAGAGGTCGATTTCGTAGTTGACCCCGTCCAAGGCGAACTGCACGGTGGACTGCGCAGGCGCTCCGTCGAGGTCATCAACCAGTTCGACGCAGACACGCTCGGCCATGATCACCTAGTCTTTCCGTGTACAACTCGGGCACCGCAGAGCCGCGGCGGCACCCTGATTCTAACGGAATCGTCACCGGAAGCCGAAACCCCTCCCCGGCCGACAAGCCTTGCGGCAAGATGCACGGCCCCCCTTACCAAGGGCCATCCGGGCGCACGCGCAAAGCGCTTCCCACGCAACGGCGAAGAGACACGCCATCAGCATCATGTTTATGATTGCCGCAGTGGGATACCGTATGCCAACCGCGGGCATCGGGAAACAGCGGAATTAGGGAGTGCAACATGGCCCAGAAGGTCACGGTCCAACTGCTCGATGACATCGACGGCTCAGTGGCCGAGCAGACCGTTAAGTTCGGACTGGACGGGGTGGAGTTCGAGATCGACCTGTCCAATGGGAACGCGGACAAACTGCGGGAAACGCTGACGCCCTTTGTGGACAACGCCCGCCGCACGGGGGGCCGCAAGCGCGGTGGTCGGACCGCCAGGGCGACCGGTGCGCAGCCGGCCCCGAGCCAGGCCTCGGACCGGGAGCGCAACCAGGCCATCCGGGAGTGGGCGCGGGAGCAGGGCCTGAAGGTGTCCGACCGCGGCCGCATCCCCGCCGAGGTCATCGAGGCGTACGACAAGCGCGGCTGATCCGCGCTGGCCGTGGTAGGCCCAGCGCGAGACAAGCAGTCCCGGCACGATCGACGCGACAGCGCGAATGTGCCGGGATACGCGTATATGGGGCGGACGTCACAGCGCCGTTAACCAGGGTCCCCGGGGGAGCACCCCGGGGACCCGACCCCGGGTTCACCTCTGTTAATGCGCCCACGGGAGTAATCCCGCGCTCACCGAGGAGAACGGAAAATCAACGACACGCCCACGCCGGTCCCGGCAAACGAGCCACCGGGACGTGACGTGGCTCTCCGCTTAAGGGCTCGCGGACCACCCGACCGACTAGCCACCGATACCGGATCGATGATCCCGACTACTGCCCGCTACTACGAGCGGGCTCGTGACGACGTTTCGCGGGCGACACCACCCGCGCCGGCTGACCCTCCAATCGTCGGCACGACATTGGGTCACCACCGGTCACCTGGTGACGGTAGCGGCCCTTCCCCGACTTTCCCGGACGCTCCGCATTCGGCGAAACACGTTTGGTTGCCGTGGCGAGCGGACGTCGCCCTCCCACCCACACGCCCATCTCACCCGCGACCGACGGGGACCATCGGTCGTGACCTCGCGACGGAGGTTCCTCCGTCCCGACGATTCCTCAATGCGCGCGGAGACGACCGGCCATCCCGGTCAGCCCGCCACCGGGCGCCGCCACCGAATCCCTGCTCCTGAGTTCGGCTGGCATGCGCACGACGGCCCCGGGGGCCGTCCGCCGCGCCCCGGTCGCGATCCGCCCCGCCGTGACCGCGCCGCTCCGCAACGGCAGTCGCACGGTGGTGAGCTCGGGCACCACGTCCACGGCGACGGGCAGGTCGTCGAACCCCGCCACCGAGACGTCCTCCGGTACCCGGACCCCGCACGCGCGGAAGGACGCGATGACCCCGGAGGCGGTGAGATCGTTCCCGGCCACCACCGCCGTGCAGTCCACGCCCGCGCGCACCAGCTCGCGGCCGGCCTCCAGACCCGCGGCCCGGGAGAACCCGCTCCTGATCCAGAGGCAGCTGTCGGGATCGATCCCGGCCTCGGTCAACGCCTGCCTGGCACCGGCGACCCGCGCGCTGCTCGTGGTGTGGTGGGGTGGGCCGGTGAGGTAGGCGATCCGGCGGTGCCCGGCGGCGAGCAGCAGTCGGGTGAGGGCGGCGGCGCCACCGTCGTTGTCGAACACCACGCTGGCCGCCTCGCTGTCGGGCGGTGCCTCCCGTCCGCAGAAGACGACGCGGGTCCCCCGGGAAACGCTCTGCCGCACCAGGTCGGCGGTCCGCCGACGGTGCCCGTCGTCCTCTGGTCCGCCCCCGGTGACGACGATGGCCCTGGCGCGCTGCCGGAGCAGCAGCTCCATGTACCTGAGTTCGTCGTCGGCCGAGCCGGCGGTGTGGCAGATCATCGTCAGCAGGTCCGCCTCGGCGGCCTCCCGTTGGATCCCGCTGGCGAGCACCCCGAAGAAGGGGTCGGACACGTCGTTGACCAGGACGCCGAGCACCTCCGACGTGGCGGCGGCGAGAGCCCGGGCCGGCCCGTTGACCACGTAGTTCAGTTCCCGGAGCGCCTCGGTCACCCGCCGCCGGGTCGCCTCGGCGACCGGGTAGTTGCCGTTGAGCACCCGGGACACCGTCGCGCTGGACACACCCGCCCTGGCCGCGACATCGGCCAACGTTGCCGCCACCCTGCACGCCTCCGATCGGTCCTGACCCGTCCCCCTCGGGACCGGTCCTGGATAGCACGCGGGAACGGGCCGTCGTGCGGGGCGGCACCGTCTCCCGCACGCCGTACTGTCCGTCGCTGGCCCCCCGCGCGGCGCGGCCCCGGCCGATCTCGGCCAGGAGTGCGGGCACCTCCTTGACCACCCCGTGCCCGCCACCTAGCTTTCGAGGCTCAGTAAGCGCTTTCTACGAACCGGAGCTGACCCCGTGGCACTCACGCTGCCGACAGACGCCGGCGATCTCGTCCAGTACACCCCTCGACCGACCGCGCCGCGTTCGGCCAAGGGCGCTCCCCCGAGCAGCCGAGTGCTCTACGCCGCGGCGCACGTCGTGGCTGACCCGCTCGCGGACAACACCCCGGGTGTCCCGGCACGCCCCGACTGGGGCGCCACCATGGCGTTCCGCCACCACCTGTGGGAGCACGGCGTCGGGGTCGCCGACGCCATGGACACCGCGCAGCGGGGGATGGGCCTGGACTGGCCGACGGCGGCCGAGCTCATCCGCCGCAGCGGCGCGGAGGCCCGGTCGGTCGGTGGGGCGCTCG
Source organism: Actinoalloteichus caeruleus (assembly GCF_049311605.1). Lineage (NCBI taxonomy): Bacteria > Bacillati > Actinomycetota > Actinomycetes > Pseudonocardiales > Pseudonocardiaceae > Actinoalloteichus > Actinoalloteichus caeruleus. Next base: position 1,429,686 of record NZ_CP186005.1, on the reverse strand, counting down.
GCGTGGGTGTGGGCACCGACCAGCTCGGTCCCGGTGACCACGGCATCCCGGAGATCATCGCGGCCTACGAGGAGCAGGCCGAGGTCGCCGTGGCCGCCGGGGCCACCGTGATCCTGATGGCCAGCCGCGCCCTGGCCAGCGCGGCCACCGGACCCGAGGACTACCAGCGGGTGTACGACCACCTGTTGGGACAGTTGCCCGAGCCGGCGATCCTGCACTGGCTCGGACCGATGTTCGACCCCCAGCTGCTGGGTTACTGGGGCTCCCGCGACCTCGACACCGCGACAGACACCTTCACCTCGATCATCGAGGCCAACAGCGCGAAGGTCGACGGCATCAAGGTGTCGCTGCTGGACGCGGACCGGGAGGTGGCGCTCCGGCGGCGGCTCCCGACGGGCGTCCGCTGCTACACCGGCGACGACTTCCACTACCCGGAGCTGATCAGGGGTGACGACCGGGGGTACAGCCACGCCCTGCTCGGCATCTTCGACGCCATCGCGCCGGCTGCGGTCGCGGCGGTCCGGGCGCTGGACTCCGGGGACGAGGAGACCTTCGACCGGCTGTTGGACCCCACCGTTCCGCTGTCCCGGCACATCTTCCAGACACCCACGTACTACTACAAGACGGGCATCGTCTTCCTCGCGTGGCTGTCCGGGCACCAGGACCACTTCCGCATGGTGGGCGGCCTGGAGAGCGCTCGGTCCGTCCCCCATCTGGCCAGGCTGTTCGTCCTCGCCGACGAAGCCGGCCTCCTCCCCGACCCCGACCTCGCCGAGCGCCGCATGCGCCTGTTCCTCGAACTGTCCGGAGTGGCCCAGTGACCAGCACCGACGCCGCTCCCCTCGCGGGAGCCGACCTGTCCCGGTTGAGCCTGAACCAGGCGACGATCAAGTACGCGGACCTGGAGACCGTGGTGGCCGAATGCGTGCGCGCCGGGGTGCCCGGCGTGGGCCTGTGGCGGGAGCCGGTCGCCGAGTACGGGCTGGCCAGGTCGGCGGACCTGGTCAGGAAGGCCGGCCTCGAGGTCACCTCGCTCTGCCGGGGTGGCTTCTTCACCTCGGCGGACCCCGGGGAGCGGGCCGCCGCCCTGGAGGACAACCGCCGCGCGGTCGACGAGTGCGCCGAGCTGGGGACCTCGGTGCTCGTGCTGGTGTCCGGTGGTCTGCCCGCCGGGAGCACCGACGTGGACGGCGCCCGGGAACGGGTGGCCGACGCGCTCGGGGAGCTCGGCCCCTACGCCCAGGAACGCGGGGTCCGGCTCGCGGTGGAACCGCTGCACCCCATGTTCTGCTCGGACCGCTGCGTGGTCTCGACGCTGGACCAGGCGGTCGACCTGGCGAGCCGCTTCCCCGTCGAACAGGTCGGGGTGGTGGTCGACGCCTACCACGTCTGGTGGGACCCCAACGTCTACCAGGCCATCGAGCGGGCCGGCGAGCGGATCGCGTCCTACCAGGTCTGCGACTGGGTGACGCCGCTCCCGGCCGACGTCCTGCTGGGCAGGGGCATGATGGGTGACGGCTGCGTGGAGCTCGCGCGGTTGCGCGAGGCCGTGGAACGCGCCGGGTACGACGGCCCCATCGAGGTCGAGATCTTCAACCAGGGGCTCTGGGACGCCGCGCCCCGCGAGGTGGTGGACCTGACCGTGGAGCGCTACCGGCGCCACGTCTGGTAGTCAATCGAACCCCGTCCGTGATCCCCGTCGGGAAGATCGGTAGTACCGTGGCGGCGAGTCGGCCGTGAGGGCGCGACCGGACTGGATTGCCGAGGCACACGATGGCACTGCGGGCGGGGGACCTCGTCCCCGACTTCGAGTTGACCGACCAGCACGGCGAGACGCTCTCGTTGGGTGACCTGCTCACCAGGGGTCCCGTCGTGCTCTTCTTCTACCCCGCCGCCTTCACCACCGGGTGCACCGCCGAGAGCTGCCACTTCCGGGACCTCGCCTCGGAGTTCGGCGAGCTGGGGGCGCGGCCGGTGGGTGTGAGCGGCGACGCGGTCGAGCGGCAGCGGGAGTTCGACGAGGCGAACTCCCTGGGTTTCCCGCTGCTCTCCGACCCCGCCGGCACCGTCGCCGCCCAGTTCGGGGTCCGGCGGATCGGTCCCCTCCCGATGAAGCGGCACACCTTCGTCATCGGGACCGACCGCCGGCTCCTGCACGTGACGCGCAGCGAGTTCCGGATGGAGATCCACGCGGACGAGGCGCTCGCCGCGTTGCGCGCGTCGTCCTGAGCGGACCCGCGCCAGCGCGGAACCGGCCGCGGTCGTCCCCAGCCCCTACAGTCGGTGCCATGTCACTCACCCTGGGATCGGGTCCCTTCGCGCGACCGTTGGCCGGGCACCTGAACTTCGACCTGGAGGCCGCCGCGCCGGCGCACGTCCTGTACCTGCACGAGGTGGACCGCCGCGTTCGCGGCGAGGTGGCCGGCGAGACGGTGGTGGACACCGTCGGGGCGCGGATGCTGCACGAGACGGGCCTGCTCCCCCAGTGGTACCTCCCGCTGTCCGACGTCAGCGGAGAGCTCGTGGACAGCGACCACCGGACGCACTGCCCCTTCAAGGGCGACGCCCGGTACTGGCACCTCCGGGTGGGTGACCGGGTGCTGGAGAACGTCGTGTGGTCCTACCCGGACCCGGTGCGGGGCTCCCCGGACCTGTCCGGGCTCGGCGCCTTCTACTTCGAGCGCCTGGACGCGTGGTTCGAGGAGGACGAGCGGGTGTTCGCGCATCCGAGGGACCCCTTCCACCGCGTCGACACCCGCCGCTCGAGTCGGCTCGTCCGGGTCTGGGCGGGGTCCCTGCTGATCGCCGAGACCCGGCGTCCGGTGGCCCTGTTCGAGACGGGGCTGCCCGTCCGGTGGTACGTCCCCCGGGAGGACGTGGCGAGCGAGTTCCTGGTGCCGGCGGAGCGGGTGACGATGTGCCCGTACAAGGGACGCGCGGGGTACTTCGACCTCGAGGCACCTGAGGTCAGCGGCGCCGAGGTGGCCTGGACCTACCCCCTGCCGCTGGCCGAGGCGGCGGCGGTCGCCGGCTACCTGTGCTTCGCCGGCCCCCGGGTGCGCGTCGAGGTGGGGTGAGGCGGTCCGCCGGGAACGGGGTTCCCGGCGGACGCTCCACTCAGGAGGCGGCGACCGAGGACACCGCGCCGTTGAGCACCGGAAGGTATCCGTTGGCGTGGCCGTTGGCGTTGGGGTGGTAGGACTCGGTCAACGGGAGCATCGGGCCGTTGATCCACGCGCCGGAGGCGCAGTAGCCACGTCCCTGGAAGGCGGGCCGCGCGTCGGCGAAGGTGAAGCCGGCCGCACCGGCGTGGGTGTTGGTCACGTCGGCCAGCAGGTCCGCGGTCTCGTTCAGCAGCGTGCGGCGTTCGTTGGACACCAGGCAGGTGCCCGCCGAGAACAGGTGCGGGTAGCCGATCACGACGACCTCGGCATTGGGGGCCGAGGAACTGATCGCGGCGTAGGTGGCGTCGAGGCGGGCGGGGAGTTCGTCGGCGATGAAGGCCTGGGCGCCGGCGACCGCGTCCGCGCAGCCCTGGGAAGTTCCGATCGTGCAGGTCGTGATGACGCTGGCGAAGCCGGCGTCGTTGCCGCCGATGGAGACGCTGACGAGGTCGGTCGCGGGGTCGAGCGCGCCGATCTGGTTGGCGAGCAGGTCGTCGGTGGTGGCTCCGGAACACGCGGCGAAGGTGAGGCTCGCGGCGTTCTCGCTCGCCCAGAGCTCCGGGTAGGCCAGCGGCGACCGCTGGCAGTTCCCGCTGTCGGGGTCGTACTGGCCGATTCCGGTACCGGAGACGTAGGAGTCGCCGAGCGCGGCGTAGGCGAGGTCCTGTTGGGCGACGGCGGCGGGGGCGACGGAGACGGCGGTGGCGACGGCGAGCGCCGCGCCGGCCAGGGTGGTCAGGAGACGAGCACGCACGGATACCTCCCGATCATGGGCAACGTGGCTCATCCTTAACACGGTCGTTCTCAACGTGAAACTTTTCGCCGAGGCAACCAGCCGGTCGGACGATCGCCGGTCACCGTGCGTGCGCACCTGGGCCGCTCCGCTCGCCCACTCACCCGCCGGAAACGTTTCGCCGTATTCATGGTCGAATTCGCAACGAATCGTCATAATGAGCATGGTTTGCCGCATGATCCGGCCGGGTATTGCCCCCTAGCCTTGAGGTATGGCTGTCACGACCGACCACGCTCACGCGACGACGCGGAGCACCTCCGAGGCGATCGCGCTCGACGAGCGGTGGAGCACGCACAACTACCACCCGCTTCCGGTGGTCATCGCGCACGGTGAGGGCGCATGGGTGACCGACGTGGAGGGGCGCCGCTACCTGGACTTCCTCGCCGGCTACTCCGCGCTGAACTTCGGCCACCGCCACCCGGACCTGGTGTCGGCCGCGGTCGAGCAGCTCGGTCGGGTCACCCTGACCAGCAGGGCGTTCCACCACGACCAGCTCGGGCCCTTCTGCGCCGAGCTCGCCGAGCTGACCGGCACCGAGCTGGTGTTGCCCATGAACTCGGGCGCGGAGGCCGTCGAGTCGGCCATCAAGGTCGCCAGGAAGTGGGCGTACCAGGTCAAGGGCGTGCCGGCTGACACCGCGGAGATCGTGGTCGCCGGCTCGAACTTCCACGGCCGGACGACGACCATCGTGTCCTTCTCGACCGACGAGGTCGCCCGAGCGGACTTCGGACCGTTCACCCCGGGTTTCGTCGTGACACCTTACGGCGACGCCGCGGCGGTGGAACGCGCGATCACCCCTCGGACCGCCGCCGTCCTGGTGGAACCCATCCAGGGCGAGTCGGGAGTGGTGGTCCCGCCTCCGGACTACCTGCGGACCCTGCGGCGCGTCTGCGACGAGCACGGGGTGCTGCTGGTGATCGACGAGATCCAGTCCGGGCTGGCCAGGACCGGGGAGTTGCTGGCGTCCGCGCACGACGGGGTCCGCGCCGACCTGTACACGCTGGGGAAGGCGTTGGGCGGCGGGCTGTTGCCGCTGTCGGCCGTCGTGGGGAGCCGGGACGTCCTCGGCGTGCTCCGACCCGGTGAGCACGGCTCGACCTTCGGCGGGAACCCGTTGGCCTGCGCCGTCGGCAGGGCGGTGATCCGGCTGCTGTCCACCGGTGAGTTCCAGCGCCGCGCCGTCGAGCTCGGCGGACGGCTGCACTCCCGCCTCGGGGAGCTGGTGGGTCACGGCGTCACCGAGGTGCGGGGTCGCGGCCTGTGGGCCGGCGTGGAGATCGCGCCGGGGGGCCCGGCTGGGCGTCAGGTGTCGGAGGAACTGGCCCGTCGCGGGGTGCTCTGCAAGGAGACCCAGTCGACGACGCTGCGCATCGCGCCGCCACTGGTGATCAGCGAGGCCGAGCTGGACCGCGGCGTCGAGGCCATCGGGGAGGTGCTCGGGAGCCGCTGAGCTCCCGTCAGCCGGCGGCGCCCTGCCCGCTCTCGGCCGGGCGAGTGGCGCCCTTCCTGGCCAAGGCGGTCAGGCGGCTGATCGCCCGCAGGTACTTCTTGCGGTACCCGCCGCGCACCATGTCGGCGCCGAAGAGCTCCGCGACCGAGGATCCCGACACGACCACCGGGATGTCGCGGTCGTAGAGGCGGTCGGCGAACGCGACGAAGCGCAACGCCACGTCCTGGTCGGGTAACGGGCGGACACCGCGCAGGTGGACGGCGCTCACGCCGTCCACCAGCCGCCCGTACCGCGACGGGTGCAGTCGGGCCAGGTGGGCGCACAGCTCCTCGAAACCGTCGAGGGTGGCGTCGGGATCGGCCTCCGCGCGCCGGGCGAGTTCGTCGTCGTCCACCGGCTCGGGAGCCTCCGGCAGGCCCCGGTGCCGGTAGTCGGGGCCGTCGACCCGCACCACCTCGAAGCGACTCGCCATCGCGTGGATCTCGCGGAGGAAGTCGTCCGCCGCGAAACGCCCCTCCCCCAACCGGTCGGGCAAGGTGTTGGAGGTCGCGGCGACGAACACCCCGGCGGACATCAGCTCGGACAGCAGCCTGGTCACCAGCATGGTGTCGCCCGGATCGTCCAGCTCGAACTCGTCGATCGCCAGCAGTCGGTGATCCGAGAGCCTGCGCACGGTCTCGGCGAAGCCCAACGCCCCGACCAGGTGAGTGAGCTCGACGAAGGTGCCGAAGACCCGGGGCGCCGGTACCTCGTGCCAGGTCGCGGCGAGCAGGTGGGTCTTGCCGACACCGAACCCGCCGTCGAGGTAGATCCCCCTCGGCCCCGGGTCGGGGCGCCGGCTCCCGAACAGCGACCACCGGGACCGACGCCGTCCCCCGGCGACCCGGGCGGCGAAGTCGCGGCACCGCCGCAACGCCTCGGCCTGGCTCGGTTCGTCGGGGTTGGGGAGGTAGGTGTCGTACCGCACCGAGTCGAACTGCGGAGGCGGGCTCATCGCAGCGATCAACTCGTCCGCGCCGACCTGCGGTGTCCGATCGGTCAGGCAGGTGCCGGGCATGGCCACCAGCCTAACGTGGTGGGATGAGCCGGTGCGCAGGCTCTTCCCGCCGCCCGCCGAGGGCCTCCCCGAGCTTCCCGAGGACGAGGTGGAACGGCTACACGCGTATCCGCCGACCCTCGAACGGCCCTGGGTCCGGACGAACATGGTGGCCAGTCTCGACGGGGCCATCAGCCTGGACGGGGCGTCCGGTGGGCTGTCCGGTCCCGCCGACCGCCGGATGCTCTCCCTGTTCCGCGACCTCGCCGACGTCGTGCTCGTCGGGTTGGGCACGGCGCTGGCCGAGGGCTACCGGGGTATCACCGCCACCGAGAGGCGAACGGCCCGCCGAGCGAGGTGGGGGCTGGCCGGCGTCCCGCCGCTCGCCGTCGTGACCAATTCCTGTGACGTACCGCCCGGTGCGCCCCTCCTCACCGATGTCGTGGCCAGGACCATCGTCGTGACCTGCGCCGCCGCGCCGGAGGAACGCCGCCGCCGGGCCGAGGACGACGGAGCGGAGGTGGTGCTCGCCGGTGACGCGCGGGTGGACCCTCGGATCCTCGTCGCGGAACTGGGCCGCCGTGGCCTGCGTCGGGTGTGCTGCGAAGGGGGCCCTCAGCTCCTCGGAGCGCTCATCGAGGACGAACTGGTGGACGAGTTCTGCCTCACGGTGTCCCCGGTTCTCGCCGGCGGCGCCACCGGCCGGGCGGCGCTCGGGTCACACCCGCCGGTCCGGCGGGACATGACCCTGCTGTCGACCTTGGAGGAGGACGGCATGCTCTTCCTCCGGTACGGCAGGCGGGCGTAGTGGAACGCCTGGTCGGGCACGGGGACCGCGAGCTCGTGGAGGCCGCCGTCGGCGGCGCGGACGGCGCGTTCGACGAGCTGGTCCGACGTCACACCCCCCGGCTCTACCGGGTGGCGCTGCGCATCGTCGGTGACCGCGCGGACGCCGAGGACGTCGTCCAGGACGCCTGGATCTCGGCCTGGCGCGCTCTGCCCCGCTACCGGGGCGACGCCGAACCGTCGACCTGGCTGTACCGGGTGGTCACCAACGCCGCTCTCGGTCGGTTGCGCCGGCGTCGACGGATGCCGGAGCAGCCGATGACCGACGCGGCCGCGGCCATCCTGGACACGATGCCCGCGCCCGGCGGTGGCCCCGAGGCGGGAGTGCTGCGGCAGGAACGTGGCGACCAGGTCCAGCGGGCGATCGCCACGCTCGACTCCTCCCAGCGCGTCCCGCTGGTGCTTCGGGAGTTCGAGGGACTCGACTACGAGGAGATCGCCGCCATCCTCGGCGTCGGGGTCCCTGCCCTCCGCGCCCGGTTGCACCGGGCCAGGGTGGTACTGCTCGGGAGACTCAGGGAGGTCCAGTGAACCTCGACCGGTCGGGAGACGACCAGGTCCTGGCGTGCGGCACGCCGGTCGGTTCCCTGCTCGCGCTGGTGGCCGACCGCGCCGCGCGGCGCCCGGACGCGGACTCGTCGACGCTGGCGCGCCACGTGTCCGGCTGCGCCGGCTGCCAGCGGCGGCTCCGGGAGCTCGCGTCGGGGTGGGAACCGGTGCGGCGGGAGGCGGCCAGGGAGGTCGCCGTCCCACCGAACCTCGTCGAGGAGGCCCTCCGCGGCCTGGCCACGGTGCGGCAACGGGAGACCTCCGTCGAGGTGGTCGAAGCCGGCGGGAGCATCCGGGTGTCCCGGGGCGCCCTCGTCCTGCTGGTCAGGCAGGAGGTGGCCGACTTCGCGGCCGGCACCTCGACGGTGGGCCGCCCGACGGTGCGGGTGTCGGCGGACGGGGTCACCGTGGAGGTCGCCGCAAGGTACGGGGTCCGCGTCCCGCTGGCGGCCGACGCGCTGCGCCGGCACCTCGTCGCCAGCCTGGACGAGCACTTCGGAACGGCCGCGCCGGCGGTCCGGGTCCTGGTCACGGACGTCCTGGAGCCCTGAGGCTCACTCCTTAGGGGGGTTTGACGGCACAAGGTGCCAGCTGCCGGCATCAGGGTGGGTACCGCCATCGAACGGCGCGGGAGCGTTTCCGCTCGCGCCCGTGGTACCCGGCCTGACAGGGAAGAAGGTTGCCCCCATGACGCAGAGCAGGACCAGCAAGGAGACCACCGGAACCGACAGCGGCCAACCACCGAGCCCCCGGGCCTCCTCCACGGCGGTCCGCACCGCCGACGAGACCACCGAGGGCAAGACGACCATCTCCAGCGCCGTCGTCCAGAAGGTCGCGGGGATCGCCGCCAGGGAGATCGGCGGCGTCTACGCGATGGGTGGCGGGGTGTCGAGGGCGTTCGGGGCGCTGAAGGAGCGGATCCCCGGCGGCGGCACGTCCGCGGCGACGGGAGTGCAGGTGGAGGTCGGGGAGAAGCAGGCCGCGATCGACCTGGACCTCATCGTCGAGTACGGCGTCTCGATCGTGGACCTGGCGCGCGCGGTGCGCCGCAACGTGATCTCCTCGGTGGAGCGGATGACCGGCCTGGACGTGATCGAGGTCAACATCGCGGTCAACGACATCCAACTCCCCGACCAGGACCAGCAGGAACCCTCCACCCCCCGGGTCGAGTGAGCGCGGGACGCGCCGGCCCGGTCGGGAGCCTCGGTCCGGGAGGGCGCGGTCCGAGGGGCACCGGTGATCCCGGTGCCGACGGTCACCGGATCGGAGCGGTGACCTCGGGAGACACCGGACCGGGGGCGTGAACCCATGCAGCCAACACCAGCCAGGCACGAGCACGACGACACTCGCGGCCGCGCGGAGCGGTTGCGCCAGGAGGTGCTGTCCCACCCGGCGGTGGAACGGTTGGACGAGAGCCGGACCTCCGCCGTCGACACCCTCCTGCCCGGCGCCCGGATACGCGGGGTGGCCGTGGGAGAGGCGGGTGAACCGGTCGCCATCGCCGTGGTCCTGCGGTTCGGAGCCTCGATCCCGCAGGTGGTCCGGGAGTTGCGTTCCCTGGCCCGGACCGTGGTGGGGGACGTGCCGGTGGACGTCACCGTCGCCGACGTCGTGGTCTCGACGGAACCACCCGCGCCGCGCGTCGCCAGCGGGAGGTGACCGTGCCCGAACGGTCAACGCCTCGGTCCGCTGACTGGCGGGCCGCACGACGAGCGTTCGTCCGCGCGCACCACCCCGACGCCGGTGGTGACCCGGCGGCCTTCTCCGCCGGACTCCCGCCCCGGCTCGACGGCACCGACCCGCGTTCCCACCCACCCGTGGTGGTCACCGCGTTCCGCCACCGGTCGTTCCCGGTCCGGTGCGGACGGTGCCTCCGCCGGTGGTGGTGGCGACGCCACCACGCCAGGGTGCGGTGACCTCCACCAGGCGCCCGCAGCGCGGAGCGGCGACCGAAGCGCCGCACCGAAGTCGACCAGCAAGGAGACCCGCATGAGTGCCACCCAAACCGGCCTGTTGGCCGGCCTGATCCTCGGCGCCGCCGGCGCCATCGGCGGTTTCGCCGCCTTCCTCGCCGCCCTGGTCGTCGGGTTGATCGGTCTCGTGATCGGCCGGGTCCTCGACGGTGAACTCGACCTCGGCGGCATGTTCGAACGCGGCCGGGGGCGGGACCGGTGACGCCGGGCGCGCACCGACTCGACCGGGCGAACCCAAGGCGGCCCACCGGATCCGAGGGGGCCGGACCCGGGGTTGAGGACCGCCCCTCGCGGGTCGAGCGCACGCCGCCCGACGACGCCGGGGAACGCGGGACCCTCACCATCAAGGACCAGGTGCTCCGCAAGGTGGCGCGCCAGGCCGTCGGGGAGTCGCCCACCGTGCTCCCCTCGGGCGGGGGCGGGCACGGGGGCGCCAAGGTCCGGATCACCGACCCGGGGGACGGGCTCCACCTGCGGCTCGACGTCGCCCTCCGCTACCCGTGCCGGGTGCGGTCAGCGGTGGCGGAGATCCGGGAACGGGTGCGCGCGGGACTGCTCCGGGCCACCGGCAGGGAGACGCGAACGGTGGACGTCAGGATCGTCGCCCTGCGGGGCGTGTCCCCGGCACGGGTGGAGTAGACATGCGCGCACTGATCCGGATCCTCACCACCCTCATCGGGGTCGCCGTCGCGGTCGTCGGCGCCCTGACCGTCATCGAGGTGTTGTGGGCGTGGTGGCGGCCGGCCTCCGCGCCGCTGTGGATCCCCTGGCCCCAGTGGCTGGACCAGGCCTCCACCCTCACCTGGCAGGGCACGGGCCCACGCGTCACCGCGGCCCTGGTCGCACTCGCCGGTCTGCTCCTGGTCCTGCTCTCGGCCGCCGCCCGGCGACACCACCTCGCCCTGCACGACCCCGCACCGGACGTCACGGTGACGACGTCGTCCCGTTCCCTGGCCCGCGTGGTGGGCCACCGCGTGCGGGCCGAGACCGGGGTGCGCTCGGCCTCCGTCACCGCCACCCGGGCGCACGTCACGGTCCGAGCGGCCGCCGCCCCGACCGACGGCGACGACACCCTGCGCGCGCGGCTGCTGGAGATCGTGCGGGACCTGGTGGACGACCTGCCCCTGCGGGAGAAGCCGCGCGTCACCGTCACCATCGACTCCTCCCGGGAACGCCGGGAACGCCACCCCGAGCCGTCGGGGTCACGTCCGGCGGCGCCCGGGCTGCGGCCGGGGTCCTGACGGCGAACACCCGCCCCCCATCCCATCGCGAGGAGTTGTCATGAGCAGGAGTTCCCACGCCGCCGTCGCCCGGCCCGCCACCACGGAACGCACCGTGACGGCGGTCGTGGGCACCCTCGCCCTGCTGGCCGGGCTCCTCGCGCTCGTCGTGGGGGCCGGCTGGCTGGGCGCCGACCGCGCCACCCGACCGGTGGCCGACCCGGTCGCGGTCGACTGGCTCGGCGGCTCCGGGGTCCTGGGTCGGTTGCTCGCCGTCCTGCTCGGGCTCGTCCTCCTGGTGCTCGGCGTGCGCTGGGCGCTGCGGGCGTCGCGCCCGGAGCACCACCCGGACGTGGAATTCGACGACGCGGAGGGCGAGCTCCGGGTGTCGGCCCGCGCGGTGACGGAGGCGGTCCAGGACGACGCGCGGGGGATCGACGGGGTGTCCAGGGCTCGGGTGACCCTCGTGGGCAGCCAGGAGCGGCCGGCCTTGCGGCTCCTGCTGGCCCTGCGCCGGGGCACCGACATCCGCATGGTGTGGAGCGCGCTGGAGAACCGGGTACTCGCCCGGGCCAGGGATGCGCTCGGGCTGGAACGGCTGCCGGCGGCGGTCCACCTGGAACTGGACGCGGCGGAGCGGCACCGGGTCCGCTGAGGTCCCGGCAGCGGTCGCCGGGCAGAGCCACCAGGACGGGCGCGCGGCGCATCGGAGGACCGGCGGACCCCACCTCGCTCCCGCTGCTGACGTGGTGGCGGCCGTCCGCCCCAGGGGCAGGGGCAGGGCCGGGTCCGCGCGCACCACCGCGCGGCCCCAGGCGGCCAGCCGGGCCGGGTGACGGGGCCCCAGAGCACGGGGCGACATGCGGGACGGAGCCGCCGGTCCCACGATGGGGACATGGCGCTCCCGCTGGCTCCTCCCGTCGCTCCCATGCTCGCCAGGCCGGTCGCCGATCTGCCCGCCGGGGACTACCTCTTCGAACCCAAGTGGGACGGCTTCCGCTGCCTGGTGTTCCGGGACGGCGAGGACGTCGTCCTCCAGTCCCGCACCGGCAAGTCGTTGGACCGGTACTTCCCGGAGGTGGTGCGGGAGGTCCGCGATCGGCTCCCGGCCGGGGCCGTCGTCGACGGGGAGCTCGTGGTCGCGGTCGGCGACCGGCTGGACTTCGACGCGATGTCGGAACGCATTCACCCCGCCGAGTCCCGGGTTCGGGCACTGGCGGAACGGACGCCGGCCACCTTCGTCGCCTTCGACCTGCTCGCCGACGCGAACGGGCTCCTGGTGGACGAACCGTTCGAGGCCCGCCGGGCCGCGCTGGAACGGATGGTGCCCGCCTCGACCGGCGGGGTGCGCCTCACCCCGGCCACCCGGGACAGGGGGACGGCGCGGCGGTGGTTCGAGCTCTTCGAGGGAGCCGGTCTGGACGGGGTGATCGCCAAGGCCGCGACCGACCGGTACCAGCCCGGTCAGCGCGTCATGCTCAAGGTCAAGCACCAGCGCACCGCCGACTGCGTGGTGGGGGGACTGCGCTGGCACAAGGGAACCGAACCGGGGACGGCGGTGGGCTCCCTGCTCCTCGGCCTGTACGACGAACACGCTGTGCTGCACCACGTCGGGGTGTGCGCGACGTTCACCGCCGCGCGTCGACGCGCGCTGGCGACCGAGCTGATGCCGCTGGCAGTCGAGCCCTCCGACCACCCGTGGTCGTCGGAGGCGGGCGAGGGCCGCCGGGTGCCCGGCCAGATCAGCCGGTGGCGATCCACCGAGCAGCCGTGGCAGCCGCTCCGGCCGGAGCGGGTCGTCGAGGTGGGCTACGACCACCTGGAGGGGGCGCACCCGGCTCGGTTCCGGCACACCACGAGCTTCCTGCGCTGGCGGCCCGACCGGGACCCGGTGACCTGCGGGTACGACCAGTTGGATGAACCCGTGCGGTTCGACCTGGCCTCCGTGCTCCGGGGGGAGGTTCGTGGCTCCCCCTGACCTCGGCCGCCGCGCGGGCACCGGTCGAGGACATCCGGGTGTCGCCTCGGGACCGCTCACCGCCCTGTTACCCGGTCGCTGGGAGCGTCTTGCGTAGTCTCTGCGTCAACCGGGACGTGGTCGGGCACGGGATGCCCGACCACCCGAGCCCGGCGACCAGCGGAGGACGGTTCCGATCGGGGGAGGACACGTGCCGCGCACCCGAAGCCACGCGGTGGGTCTGGCGCTGACGCTCGCAGCCGTCGTGGCGGCGACCTCGTGTTCGGCGGGTGCGTCCACGCCACCCCCGGTGGCGGTGGCCGCCGACCCGGACCGCTCGGTGACCGTCGAACCCGGGACCGACCCCGTACCGCTGCCCCCGCTGGAGGAGCCGGGCGCCCACACCATCCACTGGGCCGACTGCACCCAGCACACTCGGCAACGGCTCGGGCTGCCCCAGGAAGCGGAGACCAGGTCCTACGAGTGCGGCAGCGTGACGGGCCCCCTGGACTCACCGGAGCAACCGAACTTCGGCACCGCCACGACCCACGTCCTGCGCGTGGGTACCGGTGCCGTCCCCCTCGTCGTGCTCAACGACGTCGGCGGGGCGCCGGGCTCGTTGTACGCGGCGCGCCTGGCCGAGGCGCTGCCGGCCGAGCTGTTGGAGACCTTCTCGCTCATCGGCGTCGACCGGCGCGGCACGGGCATGTCCGACCCGATCAGCTCCGTCAGGGGCGACGACCGGGAGAACATGGTCGGGTTCGACCCCGCCGTCACCGACGTGGCCGGCCAGGACTCCCTGCACTCCTCCTCGTCGTCGGCCGCGAAGGAGTGCACCTGGTTGCTCGAGTACCGGGCACGGGCCTTCGACCCGGCGCGGACCGCCGGTGACCTGGAGGTCCTCCGGTTGGAGCTGGGGATGTCCCGGATCAACGCGATCGCACGGGGGGACGGGTCGGAGGTGCTGGTCTCCTACGCCCAGCGGTTCCCCGACCACGTCGGGCGCGTGGTCCTGGACGGGGTCCCGGACCTGAGCTCGGACGCCCTGGCCCGGGCCGAGGAGCGGGCGGCCACGGCGGAACGCGCGTTCGAGGCGTTCACCTCGTCGTGCGCGGCGCGGGCGGACTGCCCGCTCGGTCCCGACCCGGGCGGTGCGGTGGCGGAACTGGCGGAAGTGCTGCGCCGGGAGCCGCTGTTGACCTCCGACGCGATGATCACTCCCGGGACCCTGACCCGGGTGCTCCTCGACGGGCTCGCGGTGCCGGAGGAGTGGCCCGAGGTGGCCGAGGCGGTCGCGGCCGCCCGGGACGGGGACGGAGTGCCGCTGGGCACCCGGCTGCGGGACACGTTGTGGGAGGGTCCGCTGGACCCGCCCAGGTTCGATGCCTCGTTGGTGACCAGGTGCAATGCCTCCGCGCTGCGCCTACCGCCGAACCAGGTGGCCGAGCTCAGCGAGGAGTGGCACGCCGACTACCCGACCTTCGGCGGGCTGTTCGCCCAGGAACTGCTGCACTGCACCGCCTGGCCGGTGCCGTACCAGGGGACCGAGGGCGACACGGTTCGGGGCGCGCCGCCGGTGATGGTGGTCAGCACGGCGACGGACCCGGTGACCCCGGGCCCGGCGACCCGTCGGATGGCCGGGCGGTTCGACAGCGCGGTCCTGGTCGACTGGCAGGGCACCGGCCACGGCGGGCTGGCGCGGTCGTCCTGCGTGACCGACGCCGCCGTCTCCTTCCTGGTGGACGGCGAGGCACCGGAGAACGACGTCGTGTGCCCACCGTGAGGTGGGCACATCCAACGCCGTGCTGACCGGGTGAACGGGCTCAGCAGCCCGCGCAGCAGCCGCAGCCGGGGCCGGTGCACCCGGAACAGCAGCTGCAACCACCCTGGCTGGGCGCGTGGCTGGTCGTGATCTCCATGTCAGCCTCCTAACGGGAACGCGAAAATGCCACCTCGTCGATCGTCGCCGGGCTCGCACCCCGTCGGGGACCGCTGCTCGGATGAACCGAGGAGGTCATTTTCACGCCGGCGGTCATACCCAACGTAGTCGCCTGAACCGTTTCGGTGATGACCTGGACCGGTCCCCGTCAGGCCTCCCGATCGGCGGTTCCTCGCCCCCTCGCGCGGGAGGGCTGCACCCGCGCCGGTTCCCCCGGCATCTTGGGGTGGTCGGGTGGATAGGGCAGGTCGCCCAGGCCGTGGTCACGTTCGTCCCTGTCCGCCAGTTCGAGGAGGGTCTCGAGTCGGCTCGGGTGGGAGCGCAGGTCGGCGTGGGGGTCGCCGCGCCGGGCCACCAGGCCGGGCACGGTGCGGGTGGTCAGGTCCCGGGGGTCGACCTCGCCGAGCTCGTCCCACTTCACCGGGGTCGACACCGTCGCCGTCGGGCTGGCCCGTACCGAGTAGGCGGCGACGATCGTGCGGTCGCGGGCGGCCTGGTTGTAGTCGACGAACACCCGCCGCCCCCGCTCCTCCTTCCACCACGACGTGGTGAGCAGCTCCGGTTCGCGGCGGGCGAGTTCCCTGGCGAGGGCGATCACGGCTCGCCGCACGGTCACGAACTCCCACTCCGGCTCGATGGGGACCAGGACGTGCAGGCCTCGGCCACCGGAGGTCTTGACGAAGCCCGGGTACCCCAGCTCGGCGAGCAGCTCCCGGGTGAGCTCGGCCGCCCTGACGGCGTCGGCGAACCCCGTTCCGGGTTGGGGATCCAGGTCCACCCGCAGCTGGTCCGGCTGCTCGACCCGGTCGCGGCGCACGGGCCAGGGGTGGAGCTCGATGGCCCCGAGGTTGGCCACCCATGCGAGCACGGCGACCTCGGTCGGGCAGATCTCGTCGGCGCTGCGACCACTGGGGAAGCGGATGCGGACGGTGTCGACCCAGTCGGGGGCGCCTCGGGGCACGCGTTTCTGGAAGAACGACTCGCCGTCGACGCCCGAGGGGAACCGGCGCAGGGTGGTGGGCCGGTGGTGGACGGCGCGCAGCACGGCATCACCCAGCGCCAGGTAGAACTCGACGAGGTCGAGCTTGGTCACTCCGACCTCGGGAAACAGCACCCGGTCCGGGTTGGTCACCCGAACCGTCCGCTCACCGACCGCCAGTTCACGAGCCTCGGTCGCCATGTGGTCCACCGTACGAGGAGTTGGCCCGCCCGGCCGGGCACGACGGCCCGTCCGCCCCGCCATCGCCGAACGGGTGGCCAGGTGGCCGCCACTCGCTACCGTGGACGTATGCGCGACACCTGGTTCGGTGCCGAGGACCCCGACGAGGGACGTGACGTGCCAGGCAACGGCACGGACCGCCTCCGGGACGAACTCGTGGGGCTCGACCCGGACGACCCCGAGGTCAGGGCTTTCGCCGAGCACCTCGACCGCATGTCCCGACCGGGTCCGACGATGACGGTGGAGGGGTCGCTCCGGGCTGTCACCGAGTTCACCGACTCGGCGAACAGGGCGCGAGGTGGACGGCGGGCCCTCGCGGTGGCCCTGGTGTGGCTGATGTTGCTGTTCTTCGCGCTCGCCGCGTGGACCCTGCTCGGGTTCCTGCTCGGCGGCGGGGCGTGACAGGGGTCTCCGCCCTCCGACCAGCGTCCGCTTGCCCGTGCGACTAGCGTTAGGGGCATGGAACCGGTGGTCGGTGCGACCCCTCGGGTCGTGAAGTCCGAGCGGGAGTGGCGCGAGGAACTGGGTCCGGTCGAGTACGCGGTACTGCGACAGGCCGGAACCGAGCCCCCCTGGAGCGGGGAGTACGTCGAGACGAAGGCCACGGGCGTGTACGAGTGCCGCGCCTGCGGAGCCGAGCTCTTCCGCAGCTCGACCAAGTTCGACTCCCACTGCGGGTGGCCGTCGTTCTTCTCCCCGATGGCGGGCGATCGGGTCATCCTGCGCGAGGACCGCAAGCACGGGATGCTCCGCACCGAGGTCCTGTGCGCCTCCTGCCACAGCCACCTCGGGCACGTCTTCGAGGGCGAGGGGTACGACACGCCCACCGACCAGCGGTACTGCATCAACAGCATCTCGCTGCGCCTGGTCGAGGACGAGTAGCCGGGCCCGCCGGCGCACCCAACATCACAACATGGCCACACCGGGCAACGGTGGTCCCCCCACCAGTCGTCCTACGGCCATGGTTGGGATTCTCCGCTCGGCCTTCGTGGTGCTCGGGGCCACGGTCCTCGCCGGCTGCGCCTCCACCGCCCCCGCGACGGGGGCCCTCTCGTGCGCGCGGACCGAGGCGGCCCCCGGGGTGGAACTGCGGATCAACCCGCCCCTGGGAGCCAGGGTCGCGGCCGCCGAACTGGACGTGTGCTGGCAGGACTACTGCACCTCCGAGTCCGTACGACTCGTGCGGAGCGCGACCACGTCCACAGACTGCGCTCCTCCCGGCCGCCCGACCGACACCCCGGAAGCCCGTCACGAACCGCCTTCGCCCGTGCCGGCCGACGCGTCCCCGCCCGGTCATGGCGCCGAGACCACCCCGCGCTTCTCGTGGCAGGCACCCGAACCCCCCGTCCTGTCCGAGGGCGAGGTCACCGCGGGTGGGCGGCTCGACGCGCTCACCGACTGCGAGGACCCGCGCGCACGGACGGAGCTCACCGGGTTCGTCCCGATCCCCGAGCTGTCGGCAGTGCCGACCGAGGTGAGCGTCCTGCTGGCCGAGAACGGGGGTGGCGTGCTGCTCAACGAGACGATCGAGCTGACCCCGTGGGACCTGGCCGAGGACGGGCAGTGCCAGGACAGCGGGGCGAGGGCGGTGCTGCGGGTCGACGGCGGGGGCCGGTTCTTCGCCGAGTGAGGACCCGACCCCGCCGCGAGGTCAGGGAAGCGCGGCCACCAGGTCACCGACCGGCACCCGGGTCCCGGTGTAGAAGGGGGTCTCCTCGCGCACGTGCCGCCGCGCCTCCGTCCCCCGGAGGTGGCGCATCAGGTCGAGGATCCGGTGCAGTTCGTCGGCCTCGAAGGCGAGCATCCACTCGTAGTCGCCCAATGCGAAGGAGGCGACGGTGTTGGCCCGCACATCAGGGTAGTCGCGTGCTTCCTTGCCGTGGTCGGCGAGCATCCGGCGCCGGTCGGCGTCGGGGAGCAGGTACCACTCGTAGGAGCGGACGAAGGGGTAGACGCAGACGAATCGGCGCGGCTCCTCCCCGGCGAGGAACGCCGGGATGTGGCTCTTGTTGAACTCCGCCGGCCGGTGCAGCGCGACGTTGCTCCACACCGGCTCCGAGGCCCGCCCCAGCGCGGTCCGCCGCAGACCGGTGTAGGCCGCCTGGAGGGTCTCCACCTCCTCGGCGTGCCACCAGATCATGTAGTCGGCGTCGGCGCGGAGGCCCGCGACGTCGTACACACCGCGCACCTCGACGCCCCGGGCCCGCAGGGACTCCAGGTAGTCGTGGGCCTCGGTGGCCGCGTCCGCGCGGTCCTCGGGCAGGCTCCCGCCCCGCACTCGGAACACCGACCACATCGTGTACCGGATCGTGGAGTTCAGTTCGTGGTAGTCAAGCCGCGACATGGCTACATCCTCGCACCGGCTGGCCGGGCGGCCCGCAGCTGGTCGAGGTCGTCCAGCACCTTGTCGGCCGCCGCGTTCCCGCTGGCCACACAGGCGGGGACCCCCACCCCGCCCAGGGCCGCGCCCGCCGCCGCGATCCCCACGACGGGGTCGAGCCCCGAGGTGATCCGCGCTACGCGGTCCAGGTGACCGACCCCGTACTGCGGCAGCGCCCCACCCCAGCGCACGACCGCGGTGTCCAGGGGACGCACCGGGGTGCCGAGGAGCTCGGTCAGGTCCGCGAGCACGCCCCGCGTGATCTCCTCGTCGCCCCGCCGCAGGGCGGAGGCCTCCCCGAACCGGCCCACCGAGCCGCGTACCAGCACCGGAGCGTCCCCGCCACCGGCGAGGTGCGGCCACTTGCGGCTCGAGTAGGTGAAGGCCTTGGCCGTGAACGGGGTGCCGTCGTCGTGGCGCTCCCCCGCCGCCACGAGGACGCCGCTGCTGTCGGGGAGCACGGTGTCCGGCGGCAGTGCCAGCCCCACCACGACCGACGAGGCCAGCTCGACCTCCCGGTACGCCGCGGCCGCCCCAGGCGCGACGTCGGCCAGCAGCCGGGCCGCGGCGGGGGCGGGAACGGCGAGGACGACCAGGTCCACCGAGAGCGACTCGGGGCGGGCGGCGGAGCCGATCTCCAGGCGCCACCCGTTCGTGGCGGGTTCGACGGCGCGGACCGGGAGGCCGAGGCGGAGGTCGGCGGCCGAGGATTCGAGCAACAGCTCGGGCAGGGTGGCAAGGCCCTCCCGCAGGGTCGCGAACACCGGAGGGCGGGACCGGCCCTCCGCGACGGGTGGTGGCATCAGGTGGCTGACGGCCGCCAACAGCGTGCTGGGTTCCTCATCGAGGCGGGAGGCCAGCCCCGGCATCGTGGCCCGCAGGCCCAGGTCGTCGGCGCGGCCCGCGTACACGCCCCCGAGCAGGGGATCCACCAGCCGGTCGACCACCTCGTCACCGAGCCGCTCCCGGACGAGACGGCCGAGGGAGACGTCCCGGCCCCCGAGGTCGACGGGAGGCTGGTCGGCCTCCGATGCCACCAGCTCGACCGACGCCGGGGACAGCACGTCCCGCACGGCCTGGGGGGTTTCCGGGAGGCCCTGGAAGGTGCGGCGGGGCAGCGGAACCGTGCGCCCGCCAGCGCGCACCGTGGGGGCGGCCCCCGAAGGGTGGACGAGGTCGACGTCCACGTCGAGTTCGCCCAGCAGGTCGGCGATCTCGGGACGCCGGGCCAGGTACGCCTCGGCGCCCAGGTCGTACCGGACGCCACCCACCGGCACCGCCCGCAGCTTGCCCCCGACCGCGCGTCCCTGGTCGATCACGGTGATCCGGGCGTCGGGGCCGAGGCGCTTCCGCAGCCGGTGGGCGGCCGTGAGCCCCGCGACTCCGCCTCCGACGACGGCGACGCGGGGCGACGCGGACGAGTGGGTCACGGTCGACGCGTCCCGCCGGGAGTGGCACCCTCCACGGTCATGCCCCCGGGTCGCGGCGGGTGGTCTCGTGCACGTGGTCGACCACCCGGGTCAGCACGCCGGGATCGGTGTCCGGCAGGACGCCGTGCCCCAGGTTGAAGATGTGCCCCGCGGCGGCCCGGCCCTCGGTGATCACCCGATCGGTCTCCCGCAGTGCCACCTCCTCGCCGGCGAACAGCACGGCTGGGTCGAGGTTGCCCTGGACCACCGGGAGCGGGGCGTCCGGGTCGGCCAGCCGCAGCCGGCGCACCGCCTCGTCCAGCGGGAGGCGCCAGTCCACGCCGACGACGTCGGCGCCGGCCTGCCGCATCGATCCCAGCAGTTCACCGGTCCCCACCCCGAAGTGGATTCGGGGAACGCCCATGCCGGCCAGGCCAGCCAGCACCCTGCTGCTGTGCGGGAGCACGAACTCGCGGTACTCGCGCACCGAGAGGGCACCGGCCCAGGAGTCGAAGAGCTGCACGGCGTCCACCCCGGCTGCCACCTGCTCCCGGAGGAACAGCAGGGTCAGGTCCGCGAGGTGGGCCAGCAGCGCGTGCCAGGTGCCGGGGTCGCCGTGCATCATCGCCTTGGTCCGCTCGTGGTTGCGGCTCGGGCCGCCCTCCACGAGGTAGGAGGCGAGGGTGAACGGGGCACCGGCGAAACCGATGAGCGGTGTCCGCCCGAGTTCGCCGAGCAGCATCCGCACCGTCTCCGCCACGGGCGCGATCTGGTCCGGGTCGAGGCGCGGCAGCCGGGACACCGCGGCGGCGTCCCGTACGGGCTCGGCGATCACCGGTCCGGTACCGGGGACGATGTCCAGGTCGACGCCGGCCGCCGCCAGGGGGACGACGATGTCGCTGAACAGGATCGCCGCGTCCACCTGGTGCCTGCGCACCGGCTGGAGCGTGATCTCGCAGGCCATGTCCGGTGTCAGGCACGCCTGGAGCATCGGAACGCCCGCCCGCAGTTCGCGGTACTCGGGCAGCGACCTGCCGGCCTGACGCATGAACCACACGGGCGTGTGATCGGGAACCCCGCCGGAGGCCGCGACCAGCAGAGGGCTCTGGGTGAGGTCCCGACGCGTCGAGACCGTGGAGGGATTCGTCATGGCACCCCCATCGTCCCATGCGTCCGCCACGCCCGGCACCGGCCCTCGATGGGTGCCGGGCTCCGAACGGGACGTCGTGTCGGACTGCCCGCGAGATTCTCGGCGCGCCTGCGGGATTCCGTCGCCGGATGCACCTACAGTCGCCAGCCGTGACCGGGATGTCGGGTGTACCCGAGGTGTTCCGGCTGGCGGTGACCACGCTGCGGTCGGTGAGGCCACGGCCCGAGTTGACCTTCGAGGAAGTGCGCCCGCCCCAGCGGCTGGCCCCGTGGGCGTACGCGCTGACGGCGGAGGTCACGGGACCGACCGGCGAGTTCGCCACCGGCCGGCTGATCGTGCTGCACGATCCGGAGAAGAGCGGCGGTTGGGGCGGTGAGCTCCGGCTCGTCGTGTACCTGCAGGCGGAGCTGGACCCCGAGTTCGCCGCCGATCCACTGCTGACCGAGGTCGGGTGGTCCTGGCTGACCGAGGCGCTGGAGGTCCGAGGGGCCGACTTCTCCGCGTTGGGGGGGACCGTGACGGTCACGTCCTCCGTCCGTTTCGGGGACATCTCCGGGCCCACCCGTTCCCACGAACTGGAGTTGCGGGGGTCGTGGACGGCGGGCAGCGGCGATCTCGCCCCGCACGGCGACGCCCTGTGCGGGTTGCTCGCCAGCGCGGTGGGCCTGCCGCCGGTGGGGGTGACCACGCTCGGCCCGCGCCGGGGTGACACGCACGCCTGATCGGCGCGCGGCGGTGGCGGGCGCGGTGGCGCCCCAGCCCGTCGTGCCGTCGCACCACCGGGGTGGGGCACTCGTGGTTGGTCGACTCGGGCGCCGGCGTTCGACGCGCTTCGGCGGGGTCGGCCCCGAGCGACCCCCGGGGACTGGTTGGTCGAGGGCACCCCGCTCGAGCGGAAAAGTGGGCGGGATCTCAGAATGGAACCCGGCGGGACACCGGCCCGCCGTGATCGTCCCCGGATTCCCGGTGGTGGCCGCGCCCCGACGGGCTGCGCTGTTCGGTGGTGCCGAGGCACCACCATCCGCTGGCGCCAGGTCCACCTATCGCACGATCAAAAAGGGAATGTCGCCCCGCGGGCCGCTCGCGTTAGCCAACACTCGCATCGTCACCCGAACGTGTTATCAGTTCCTGGCCAGGTGACAACCCAATCGGGATAGATCCCGCCTCGATCGTCCCGCTGGGACAGTTTGCCGGCTACGCTGCCCGAGTCGACACCACTTTCGGTCGATCAGTGGCGCGGCTGATTGGTCGAGAGTCCCGGTGCCGGTCGGGGGGCACGACCGACTCCAGGGAGGTAGTGACGTGGCTGCCGTCGGCTTAGGTCAGGCCGTTCGAACCACGCCAGCCGGCGCGTTGCCGGCCAACATGGTCCCGCACCCGCGGGAAGAGCTGTTCTCGGTACTGGTGGTGGACGACCATCCGCTGCTTCGGGAGGCGATCGCCGCCCGGTTGCAGCAGATGGGCGCCGGCACCGTGCACGAGGCGGCGTCGCTGGCCGAAGCCAGAGCTCGTGCTCTGGCCACCGGACCATGCGACCTTGCGATCCTCGATCTCGGGCTCCCGGACGGGAGTGGCATCGACCTGGTCACGGAACTCCGTGGCCACGGTTGGCCCCGGATCGTGGTCCTGGCATCCTCCGACGACCCGTACGCGGTACGGGCGGCCTTCCAGGCGGGCGCTCAGGCGTACCTGCTGAAGTCCGCCTCGCCGATGGTCGTCACCGACGGGGTTCGCCGGGTCCTCGACGGCGGGGTGTACGCCGACCCGAGTGTGGCGCCCGTCCTCGCAGCGGGCACCAGGGTTCCGGGCACCGACAACACGCCTCGCGAGTTGTCCGCCCGTGAGGTCGAGGTGTTGCAGCTGGTCGCTGACGGCCGATCCAACAAGGAGATCGGCGAGGCGCTCAACCTGTCCGCCCTCACGGTCAAGAGCCACCTGTCACGCATCGGCCGCAAACTCGGTACCGGTGATCGTGCGCAGATGGTGGCGCTGGCCATGCGGGCGGGCGTGATCCGCTAGTGGAGTGGGGATGGCACGAACCCGTGCCATCCCCACCTTCCAGCAGTGCCTGTGGGATCCGGGGACGGGGGAGGCACGTAGGGTCATCGCCCGTGGACGCTCAACCAGCCAACCCGGATGAGGTCGGACCCGGCGACCGCGGCGGTGAGAACCGGAAACACGCTCAGGGCACGGACGAGAACGCGGCGGTACCGCTGCGCCGCCCGGCCGACGGCGTGCCTCCTGTTGTCGTCGACCGCAACGCGCTCCAGCTCGTCGCCACCGCGATGGCCGGTGCCACCGGCCCGGTGGCCGTCGACACCGAACGCGCCTCGGGCTACCGGTACTCCAATCGCGCCTACCTGGTCCAGCTCCGTCGCGAGGGCGCGGGGACGGCGCTGATCGACCCGATCCCCGTCGCCGACGCGCTTGGCCCGCTCAGGGAGGCGCTCACCGGGCCGGAATGGGTCTTACACGCCGCCTCGCAGGACCTGCCGTGCCTCGCGGAGTTGGAACTGCGGCCGACGTCGTTGTTCGACACCGAACTCGCCGGCCGGCTCGCCGGCTTCCCCCGCGTGTCGCTCGCGGCGCTCGTGCGGCAGCAGCTCGGATACGAGCTGGAGAAGGGACACGGCGCGGCCGACTGGTCACATCGTCCCCTGCCCGCGGACTGGCTGAACTACGCCGCCCTCGACGTGGAACTGCTGGTGCCGTTGCGGGACTCCCTGGAGGAGGAACTCCGCCGGCAGGGGAAGCTCGACTGGGCGTTGCAGGAGTTCGAGTGGGTCCGCACGGCCCCACCTCCGCCGCCCCGCGCACAGCCCTGGCGCCGGACCTCGGGCATCCACCGGGTGCACGCCCCCAGGCAGCTCGCGGCCGTTCGCGAGCTGTGGCTGGCCCGGGACGCCGTCGCCGAGTCGCGGGACATCGCCCCCGGTCGGGTCCTGCCGGACAAGGCCGTGATCGAGGCCGCGCAGGCTGCTCCGAAGACGGAACGCGAACTGTTGGCGCTGCCGGTATTCCGGGGCCGGGCTCAGCGGCGGCGGGCGCACACCTGGCTGGCGGCCCTGCGGGCGGCGGCCGAGCTGCCGACGGATGAGCTCCCCAGCCCGGCGCAGCCCTCGGACGGCCCGCCACCCCCGAACCGGTGGGCGGACCGGGACCCGGAGGCCGCGGCACGGCTCTCCGCCGCCAGGGCCGTGCTGACCGAGACCGCCGAGCGGCTGCGGCTGCCGGTCGAGAACCTCATCCAACCCGATCTCGTCCGCCGGACGTGCTGGACGCCCCCGGAGCAGCTGGACGTCCAGGCGGTGAGCGCGGCGCTGCGGGCGGGCAACGCCCGCGAATGGCAGGTGGAACTCACGGCGTCCCATCTCACCGAGGCGCTGCGGGTCACCGCCTGACAGCGGATCACTCGAGCAGGGCCGCGGCGTGCTGGAGCGCCGCGGCCAGCCGGGCGGCGGTGTCCCCCGGGTAGGCCAACCGCGCAGGGGTGGCCTGGTGGCCGTTGAGCCGCAACACGGCCAGGGGGGCCTGCCGTCGGAGCGCGCGGTGCACCACCAGGGAGCGTGGTCGGGCGTCGGCGGTGACGCCGTCCACCTGGCCCAGTGGTCCCACTCCGCGCGCTCCGGGGAGGAAGGCGTTGCCGATGGTCAGGGCGGCCGTCTCCGCCGCGCGGGTGGTCACCTTGAGCGTCCCGCGCCCGGGGCTGTCCCCCAGCACCAGGAGGACCCGCCACTGCCGCCGGTCGACCGTGACCACGGTGAACGATGGAGTCCCGGTCACCAGGTCGTCGCCGGGCACCGCGACGGCCCAACGGTTGTCGAGCAGGATCACCCTGTCTGTCCTTTCCGGAACGCGGGGCTGATGTCGGGCGGCGTGTGCCGCCACCCTGATCGCGTTGCGGGGTCGCCACACTACGGCACGGCGCGGGGAGGCCCCGCGATGGGAGCGCTCCAACGACCCGCCCGACTCCGCTTCCCGATCTTTTCGCCGCCCACCCTGGCGTTTGGGTTACTGACGGGTAGCATCGCGGTCAGCGGGCGCGGAGCAGCGCGCCCAGGCCCACTCAGCGAGGAGAAGGAGCACGCCGTGGCCGACGCCGTTGCAGCGCGTGCGCTTCGGAACGTGGTCTTCGTCGACGGTGTGAGGACACCGTTCGGCAAGGCCGGCCCGAAGGGCATCTACGCCGAGACCCGCGCGGACGACCTGGTCGTCAAGACGCTCAGGGAACTCCTCCGGCGACATCCCCAACTGCCGCCCGAGCGGGTCGGTGAGGTCGCCATCGCCGCGACGACCCAGATCGGGGACCAGGGACTGACCATCGGCAGGACGGCGGCACTGCTGGCCGGGCTGCCCCGTTCGGTGCCCGGATTCGCCATCGACCGGATGTGCGCCGGAGCGATGACGGCCGTGACCTCGGTGGCCGGCGGCATCGCCTTCGGCGCCTACGACGTCGCGCTGGCCGGCGGTGTGGAGCACATGGGCCGGCACCCGATGGGCGAGGGCGTTGATCCCAACCCCCGATTCCTCGCGGACAAGCTCGTGGACCCCTCCGCGCTGGTCATGGGCCAGACGGCGGAGAACCTGCACGACCGGTTCCCCCACCTGGACAAGGGTCGGGTCGACGCCTACGCGGCGACCAGCCAGGAGCGCTTCGCCGAGGCGGTCAAGACCGGTCGGATCAGCGCCGACCTCGTCCCGGTGGCCACCAGGTCCGCCGAGCTCGGCTGGGGGCTGGCGACCGAGGACGAGCCGCCCCGCCCCGGCACCACCGTCGAGGCCCTCGCCGCGCTGAAGACCCCCTTCCGCCCGCACGGCCGGGTCACCGCCGGCAACTCCGCCGGGCTGAACGACGGGGCCACCGCCGCGCTGATCGCCGGCGAGGACACGGCCACCGAACTCGGGCTGCCGGTGGGGATGCGGCTGGTCGGCTACTCCTTCGCCGGTGTCGACCCGGAGGTGATGGGAGTCGGGCCGGTACCCGCCACCGAGCAGGCGCTGGCCAGGGCTGGCCTGACGATCGACGACATCGGCCTGTTCGAGATCAACGAGGCCTTCGCCGTCCAGGTCCTGGCCTTCCTCGACCACTTCGGCATCGCCGACGACGACCCCAGGGTCAACCCGTGGGGCGGCGCGATCGCGTGCGGCCACCCCCTCGCCGCCTCGGGCGTCCGGCTGATGACCCAGCTCAGCCGCCACTTCGCCGAACGCCCCGAGGTCCGCTACGGGATCACCACCATGTGCATCGGCATCGGCATGGGCGGCACGGTCATCTGGGAGAACCCGCACTGGGACGGTCGGGAACGGAACGGGGACGCGAAGTGAGTGACACGACGGGCGGGGTCACCGCCGAGGACATGCGGAACGCGATGCCGGACGAGGTCGTGACCAGGTCGGTGACCAGGCTCGTCCGCGTGCCCGGCGTCGAACGACCGATCGCCCTGGTGACCCTGGACAACGGGCACGACCACACGCGCCCCTCCACCCTCGGCCCCCAGGGGCTGCTCAGCCTGGACGCGGCGCTCGACGAGGCCTTCGCCGCGGAGCCCGCCGCGATCGCGGTGACCGGCAAGCCCTTCGTCTTCGCGGTCGGCGCGGATCTCTCCGGCGTCACCCGGCTGACCTCGGCCGAGCAGGCCCGGTGGATCGCCCACACCGGGCACGCGGTCTTCCGCCGCCTCACCGAGTCCACCATCCCGACCTTCGCCTTCGTCAACGGGGCGGCGCTCGGCGGCGGCCTGGAACTCGCGCTCTCCTGCCACTACCGCACGGTCGCGGCGAACGCGGCGATGCTCGCCCTGCCCGAGACCTTCCTGGGGCTGTTCCCCGGGTGGGGCGGCACCCAACTGCTGCCCAACCTGATCGGGCCGGACGCGGCGGTCACGGTCATCCTGGAGAACGCCCTCAACCAGAACCGCCGGCTCAGCCCCGCCAAGGCCGCGGCGCTCGGCGTCGTCGACGTGGTGCTGGACTCCGCCGACTACCTGGAGCAGTCCCTGCGGTGGGCGGCCGGGGTGCTCGAGGGGCGGATTCGGCCCGAACGTCCGGAGATCGACCGGGACCAGGCCTGGACCGCCGCCCTCGACCGGGGGCGGGCCTTCGTCGCGGCCAAGACGCAGGGAGCGGCGCCTGGCGCGACGAAGGCGTTGGAACTCCTCGAGCTGGCCCGCCACGCCACCCTGGACGAGGGGTACGCGGCCGAGACCGAGGGCCTCACCGAGCTGCTCATGTCCGACGAGCTGCGGGCGGGCCTGTACGCGTTCGACCTGACGCAGAAGCGCGCTCGGCGTCCCGCCGGCGCCCCGGACAAGTCACTCGCTCGTCCCGTCACCAAGGTGGGGGTGGTCGGCGCCGGGCTCATGGCGAGCCAGCTCGCGCTGCTCTTCGTCCGCCGCCTGCGGGTTCCCGTGGTACTCACCGACGTCGACCAGGAACGGCTCGACCGGGGCGTCGGCTACGTGCACGCCGAGGTGGACAAGCTGTTGTCGAAGGGGCGCGTCTCGCCGGACGAGGCGAACCGGCTCCGAGCCCTGGTGACGGGTTCGCTGGACAAGGCCGCCTTCGCCGACGCCGACTTCGTCATCGAGGCCGTCTTCGAGGACCTGTCGCTGAAGCGGCGCGTGTTCGCCGAGCTGGAGGAGCACGTCTCCCCGGAGGCGGTGCTCGCCACGAACACCTCGTCGCTGTCCATCACGGACATGGCCGCGGAACTGCGACACCCGGAGCGGGTCGTGGGCTTCCACTTCTTCAACCCGGTCGCGGTCCTCCCGCTGCTGGAGGTCGTGCGCGGGCAGCACACCGACGACGCCACCGTCGCCACCGCCCTGCGCACGGGCAAGGAGCTGAAGAAGTCCTGCGTGCTCGTCGCCGACGCGCCGGCCTTCGTCGTGAACCGACTGCTCACCCGGTTCCTCGGCGAGGTGATCGGCGCGATCGACGAGGGCACCCCCTTCGAGGTCGCCGACCGCGCGCTCCAACCGCTCGGGCTGCCCATGAGCCCGCTGATCCTGCTCCAGCTGGTCGGGCCAGCCGTCGCCTCGCACGTCGCGCAGACCCTGCACGACGCCTTCCCGGACCGGTTCGGGGTCAGCGAGAACCTGCGCCGGTTCGTGGCGGCCGGCAAGACCGCGGTGTGGACCTGGGACGAGCGGAACGTGCAGCGGCTCGACCCGGAGGTGGCGGAGCTCTGGCACCAGGGTGACGCGCCGCTCACCGAGGAGGAGCTGCGGGAGCGCGCGCTGGCCGCGCTCGCCGAGGAGGCCCGCGTCATGCTGGAGGAGAAGGTCGTCGCGGAGCCGGCGGACATCGACCTGTGCATGATCCTCGGCGCCGGCTGGCCGTTCTGGCTGGGTGGGATCACCCCGTACCTCGACCGCACCGGCGTGGCGGAGCGGGTCAACGGGGAACGCTTCCTCCCGAGGGGCGTCGCGTCCCCGGCGGCCGGCTGAGAACTCCGGTCGACAACTCCGGTGGGGTCGGCGGGGAACCGTCGGCCCCACCGGGACACCGGGTCCGTGTCCCGCCGCCCCCTCGGGCTCAGGGCGCGGCGGGGAACTCCACCGTCACGGTGAGGCCACCGCCGTCCACCGGCTCCACCTCGACACGACCGCCGTGGGCGGCCGCCGCCGACCGGACGATCGAGAGGCCGAGGCCGGCGCCGAAGTGGGAGGTCCTGCCGCCGCCCCTGCTGAAGGGCTCGAGCAGCTGCGCCGCCCGTTCCGGCGGGACCACCGGCCCCGACGAGGACACCACCAGCCGCGAACCCGACTGGTCCCCGCTCGTGCGCACGCTGATCCAGCCCCCCTCCACGTTGTGCCGCACCGCGTTCTCGACCAGGTTCCCGGCGATCCGCTCGACCAGGGCCGGGTCTCCGGTCACCAGGCCGGGCTCCGTGTCGAAGGTGACGGAGAGCTTCCGGTCGGCGGCCTCGGCGCGCACCGCGCGCCACGCGCTCTCCACCATGGTGGCGAGGTCCACCGGCTCCCGGGCGTTGAGCCCCGTGGCGTCGGTGCGGGCCAACAACAGCAACGCGGTGACGAGGTGCTCCGCCCGTCGTGTGGCGTCCCGCACCACGTCGGCCATCCTGCGGAGCTCCGCCACGTCCGCGTCCGGATCGGCCAGGGTGACGTCCAGCTCGGTGCGGATCACCGCCAGCGGCGTGCGCAGCTCGTGGCTCGCGTTGGCGACGAACCGGCGCTGGGCCTCGAAGGCGGCCTGGAGCCGGTCGAGCATCTCGTCGAAGGTGTCAGCGAGTTCCGCCACCTCGTCGCGCGCGCCCACGAACTCGATGCGCTCCTCCAGCGATTCGGCGGACAGCCGACGAGCCGTGCCGGTGACCCTGTGCAACGGGGCCAACACCCGCCCGGTGAGGGACCAGGCGAGCAGGAAGGCCGCCGCGATGACGCACAGGTAGGCCAGCAGCCCCACCTCCAGGACCCGGTCCCTCGCCTGGTCGTGCAGCAGCGTCGTCAGTTCGGTCGCCTCGACCTCGACGCCGTCGACCCGGACCCGCATACCGCGCGGCAACCGGGGCGAGTCGGCGAGGGCCTGCCCGATCTGCATCCAGCCCAACCACAGGAGCAGCGCGCTCACGACGGCGACGAGCCCGGTCGCGAGCAGGGTGATGCGGACCCGGAGGCCGAGACCTCGACGGCCGGGGCGGTGGTCAGCGTTCAGTGTTCGCACCCGCGACGCTGTCGGTCTCCGGTTCCACGACTCCCGCGGTCGGCACCCGGTACCCGGACCCGACGACGGTCTCCACCACCGCCGGTTCCCCGAGCTTCTTCCGCAGGGTCATGACGGTCACCCGCACGGTGGTGGTGAACGGGTCCGCGTTCTCGTCCCACACGCGCTCCAGCAGCTCCTCGCTGCTGACGACCGAACCGCCGGCGGAGAGCAGCACCTCCAGGACGCCGAACTCCTTGCGGGTCAGGTCGACCTGTTCACCGTTGCGGGTGACGGTGCGGGAGGCTGGATCGAGCACCAGCTGCTCGGCCGTGAGCCGGGGCGGCACCGGGGGCGTGGACCGCCGGCCCAACGCGCGGATCCTGGCGACCAGCTCGGGGAAGGCGAAGGGCTTCGCCAGGTAGTCGTCCGCGCCCAGCGACAGGCCCTCGACCCGGTCCTCCACCTCGCCGCTCGCCGTGAGCATCATGACCCGCGTCAGTGCCCCAGACCGGAGGATC
Organism: Actinoalloteichus caeruleus; assembly: GCF_049311605.1. Lineage (NCBI taxonomy): Bacteria > Bacillati > Actinomycetota > Actinomycetes > Pseudonocardiales > Pseudonocardiaceae > Actinoalloteichus > Actinoalloteichus caeruleus. The sequence goes on along the minus strand of NZ_CP186005.1, from coordinate 1,399,416 downwards.
TCCCGGCACAACTCGTCGCCGGACAGCCCCGGAAGATCGCGGTCGAGCACCACGACGTCGTATCTGGTGATCGACGCCTTCTCGTGCCCCGACTCACCGTCATAGGCGATGTCAACGGCCATGCCCTCTCGGCGCAGACCCCGGGCGATCGCGTCTGCCAGGGGCTGCTCGTCCTCTACGACCAGTATGCGCACGTCACCAACCGTCCCACACGAACCTGAGAGCGGGCTGGGCTTTCCCGGCCCGCGGCAGCGTCACCGATGTCACTTCCGCTCGCTGTCCCGCACCCGCTGCGGGTCCGCGACGTCGACCTCGGGCGAGTCACTCGCCTCACCCAGGATCCCGGCGGCCCACTCGGTGATCCGGCGCGCGACGTCCTGGTCGGTGAGCCCGAGCTCGGCGAGCACCTCTCCCCGGGAACCGTGGTCGAGGAACCGTTGGGGCACGCCGATGTCGCGGAGGGGGACATCGACCTCCGCGTCCCGCAGCGCCGCCGCCAGCGCCCAGCCGACGCCTCCGTGCCGGCCACCGTCCTCGACCGTGACGACCATCCGGTGGTCCGCCGCGAGCGCCACCAGTTCCTCGGGTACTGGCACGACCCACCTCGGATCCACCACGGTGACCCCGATTCCCTGGTCGGCCAGTCGGTGCGCGGCGCGGACGGCCAGTTCGGCGAAGCTACCGACGCCGACCAGGAGGACGTCCGCCTCGGTGTCCTCCCGGAGGACGTCCACCGGGCCGACGCGCCGGACGGCCTCGATCCGGTCGCCGACGTCGCCCTTGGCGAACCGGATCACCCCGGGCCCGTCGGTGATCCGCACCGCCTCCCGCAGCGCCTCACGGAGGGTGTCGGCGTCCCGGGGGGCGGCGACCCGGATGCCCGGCACCACACCGAGGATCGACAGGTCCCACACGCCGTTGTGGCTCGCGCCGTCCGAGCCGGTGATCCCGGCGCGGTCGAGCACGACCGTCACCGGCTGCCGGTGCAGCGCGACGTCCATCAGCAGCTGGTCGAAGGCGCGGTTGAGGAACGTCGCGTACACCGCCACCACGGGGTGCATGCCCGCCATCGCCAGACCGGCGGCCGAGGTCAGCGCGTGCTGTTCGGCGATACCGACGTCGAAGCACCGCTTCGGGTAGGCCGAGGCGAACCTGTCCAGGCCGGTCGGCCCGAGCATCGCGGCGGTGATCGCGACGAGGTCCTGGCGCTCCGCCCCGATCCGCACGAGCTCGTCGGAGAACACCGAGGTCCAGCTCGTCCCGCCGGAGGCCGTGGCCGGTTCCCCGGTGACCGGGTCGATCACACCCGTGGAGTGCATCTGGTCGGCCGTGTCGTTCTCGGCCGGGGCGAAGCCCGTGCCCTTCCTGGTGACCGCGTGCACGATGACCGGGCCACCGAACGCCTTGGCCCGGCGGAGGGCGGCGTCGAGGGCGCCCAGGTCGTGTCCGTCCACCGGCCCGAAGTACTTCAGCCCGAGGTCCTCGAACATGGCCTGCGGGCTGATGGCGTCCTTGAGCCCGCGTTTCGCCGCGTGCAGACCCGCGTAGATCGGACGGCCGACCATGGGGATGCTCTGGAGGGTGCGCTTCCCGCTCTCCAGGGCGCGTTCGTAGCCGGGCCGCAGGCGCAGCGACGCCAGGTGGTCCGCGAGGCCGCCGATGGTGGGCGAGTAGGACCGGCCGTTGTCGTTGACCACGATCACGAGCGGGCGGTTGCCGTCGCCGGCGATGTTGTTCAACGCCTCCCAGCACATTCCACCGGTCAGCGCGCCGTCACCGACCACGGCCACGACGTGCCGGCGGGCGCCCTGGAGCTGGTAGGCCTTGGCGAGCCCGTCGGCGTAGGAGAGCGCGGTCGAGGCGTGGCTGTTCTCCACCAGGTCGTGTTCGCTCTCGGCCCGCGACGGGTAGCCGGACAGCCCGTCCCGCTTCCTCAGCCGGTCGAACCCTCCCTGACGACCCGTGATGATCTTGTGCACGTAGGCCTGGTGCCCGGTGTCGAAGACGACGGGGTCGTGGGGTGAGTCGAAGACGCGGTGGACGGCGAGGGTCAGCTCCACGACCCCGAGGTTGGGCCCCAGGTGCCCGCCGGTCCGCGAGACCTTCTCGATGAGGAAGGAGCGGATCTCCTCGGCCAGTCGCTGGAGCTCACCCAGCTCCATTCTCCTCAGATCAGCCGGGCTGTGCACGGACTCGAGCAGGGTCACCACTCCACCTCAATTCAGTGCCGTTCGCCAGCCCCGTCCAGGTACGAGGGCGTACTCCCACGGACAGGGTGCGGCCGGTCAACTACGTCGCGCCAGTCTACGGACGGGTAACCCGAGGGCACCGTCCCGGTCGCTGCGGGGTGTGAGCCTGGCGTGACGGCGCCTCACCGGAGTGGGTAGAGGGCCGGGACAGACTCGAGCGCGTTCCCCCCAATGAACTTACCCAGCGTGAAGGGAATCACTCCTCGGGGCTAACAGCCGGCGTCGTGGTGGCGGTATCCCCGTTCCCGTCCGCCTGCTCGAAGAGTGCCACGCACTCCACGTGGTGCGTCATCGGGAAGGCGTCGAACGCACGCAGTTCGGCCAACCGGTACCCCTGCTCCCTCAGTAGCCCGACGTCTCGGGCGAAGGCAGCCGGGTCGCAGGCCACGTGCACGACCCTTGCCGGGCGGGCTGCGCCGATCTGGCTGATCACCTCACGACCGGCGCCCTTGCGGGGCGGGTCCAGCACGACCACGTCGGGAGCGCCGCCACCGAGGCCCCGGGCGAGCACCCGCTCCACCCGCCCCGTCACGAAGCTCACCTGGGGGAGGTCCGCGAGCTCCCGCTCGCCGTCGGCGACGGCGCGGGGAGCTGACTCCACGACGACCACCGCTCCCCCGGTGCCGACCTGCTCGGCGAGCACCGAGGCGAACAGACCCGCTCCCCCGTAGAGGTCCCAGGCCGTCCCTCCCCTGGGGGCGCGAGTCCAGGATCCGACGGCCTCGGCCAGCACGTCGGCGGCGGCGGGGTGCACCTGCCAGAAGCCGTGGGGGTGGACGCGCCAGTCGCGACCAGCGGCGCGCTGCACGGCCACTCCGTCCCCGGCGATCCGGCGCGAGGTCGGGCGCGAGCCGCGCCCCGGCCGGAGCTCGCTGACGTGCACCTGCTCGTTGGCGTCGACGGTCACGTCGAGTTCGATACCCGGCCGCCAGCGCCGTCCCAGCAGCCCGTCGACCATGCCCGGCACGGACAACGGGCATCCGGTCGCCGCGACCACCCGGTGACTGCGGTGGGCCCGGAACCCGGCGACCCCGGCGTCGTCCACGGCCAGCCGTACCCGGCTGCGCCACCCGAGCACACCACCGGGCAGTTCCTCCACGACCACGGAACGGTCGACGCCGGCGATGCGGCGCAGCTGCTCCTCCACCACTCCGGCCTTGATCGCGCGCTGCCGCTCCGGGCGGACGTGCTGCCAGTCACAGCCGCCGCACCCGCCCGGACCGGAGAGCGGGCAGCTCGGGGTGACCCGGTCCGGGGAGGCGGAGTGCACGGTGACGGCGTCGGCGCGGCAGTAGCCGCCGCCTTTGTCCTCGGTCACGAGGGCGGTCACCCGCTCCCCGGGCAGGGCGTGCCGGACGAAGACCACTCGGCCCTCGTGCCGGGCAACGCAGAAACCACCGTGTCCGGGAGGGCCGACCTCCAGATCGATCCGATGTCCTGTCCAGTCCGGTCGCTGGCTCGGCGCAGAGGTGCTCACCGCGGGACGGGGTCCTTTCCGACATCAGGGAAACGCTCGTACCCAGCGTAGCCCCAGCCGGGCCGGACGAACGGGCAGCGGAGGTGCCGCGCCGGCGGGGCGCCCGGTCGCCGCGGCCCCCTGGCGGGACGAGAACGGACGGACGGGCCCGCGCACCGCGAAGGGGGCCACGCCCCCACCGCCGGCACCCCGACAACGACACACCAGTCTTTCAGGGGAAATCGGCGACGGGGACCCGACAGCGGAGGATATCCCTGACCCTTTGTTCCGACAATCAGGGGAATGATCTGGAAAAAGCTCCACTTCGCGACACCAGACCCCACCTGAACAGGCATTACCCCGCATATCGCGATCGCTTTTATCATTCGGTGGTGCTCGAGCACGGAGGGTCAACGCCTTGACAGGTGATATCGGGAATGTCGAGCGGAAGGGTCCACTTTCGCAGCAAGATCCGCTGATACGGTCCGACGCGGTGAACACGGAAAACGACTCCCGGCGGCGCGGGCCGCCCACTCTCCCTTTCTGGGGAGTCCCCTCGTAACCGATGGAGAAGGGTTGTCCAGGTGAAGACTCCTGACGAGAAAACCTCCTGTTCGACCGTCCGCCGCCACGCACGCGGCGCGACGGCGGCTGTGCTCGGCGCCGCGGTCGCCGCCGGCCTCCTGCTCGTTCCCACGGCGTCGGCCGACCAGGACGAGGACAACGCGCGGCTGCTGCCCCGACCGCTGAACTCACTGCTCGACACGACCCAGGAACGCTTCCACGCCCAGGTCGTCGTCAACGGCGAGGTGGTGTGGGAGCAGACGGGCGAAACCTCCGACTGGACGATCTCCTCCACCGAGGACAACGTCGTGGTGGGCGGGCCCGTGCACGACGCCGCGCAGTGCGACAACGAGGTGTCACCGACCAGCCGCCTCTCCCTCCTCCAGGGAGTGTGGACGCTGGCCGACTTCCTCACGGGCCTCACCACGCTGATCTGCCAGGAACTCGACTCCGGCACGGCGGAGGGGACCGACCCCGCGACGGCCGGGGAGACCACGACCCTGCCGGAGGACGCCCCCGGGCGGTGGTGGCAGAACTCGGCCGGCTGGGACCTGCCCTGGTGGGCTCGGACGCCGGACGCGGAGCGACGGCCCGAGGACACCGGCTCGTCCACCACGCCCGAACGGGACGCCGAGGAGGACCAGCGGGGAACGGCGGGTCCGGTCGAGGACGGCACGACGACGCGCGTCGGCTGAGCACCGCCGCGGACGACGAGGGGCCAGCCGTGGCTGGCCCCTCGTCGTCCACCAGGACATGACCAGGGCGGTGGGGAGCGATCCAGGGCCGGCCGCTCGGCGACGGCGATCACGCCGGGTGATCCAGCCGATCCAGCCCGACAGCGGGGCCGGGTCGGCGAACTCCGCCGCCTCGGGGACGACGGCTCAGGGACTCCCAGGTGAGCGGCCGTCCCGTGCGGAGGCGGGGGAGGCCTCCGGTTCGCTCATCGCTCCGCCGGCACCCACCTCGTCCGGAGCCGAGGACGGCCGGACGTCGGCGGTTCCCCCGGCTCCCGCCGGCGACGGGGATTCGGGCGCCGCCCGCGCCGCCTCCTCCTCGACGATCCGGTTCGCGCGGCGCACCGCCCAGATCGTGAGCAACAACGCGACCGCCGTCAGCGGGGTGCCCATGCTCAGGCGCGCCACGCCGAGCCAGCCGGCCTCGTCCGCGTCGTAGAGCCACTGCTGGACCACGAACCGGGAGAAGAAGAACACGGTCCACAGGGCGGTGGCGAGCTGGTAGGCCGCCCGCGCGCGCGGTACCGACCGCCAGGCGAAGCCGGAGCCGTTCAGCCCGGCCCAGATCACCCCGACCAGCGGCCACCGCGCCACCATCGAGACCAGGAAGGCGATGCCGAAGACGAGGCTCGCCCAGATCCCGTACAGGTAGAAGCCCCGCTCGGAACCGGTGCGATAGGCGATGAAAGCGCACAGCAGGACGCCGAGCACACCGGAGACCGCGGGTTGGAGCGCCTCCTTGCGCACCAGGCGCCAGATCGCGATCAGCACCGCGCCGCCGATGGCGGCCCACAGCGCCACCTGCCACTCGGTCAGCGCGCTGACCGAGACGAAGAGCACCACGGGGATCACCGACGCGATCAGCCCGGAGATGCCCCCCATCTGCTCGAGCAGGGTGGGTGCTGGCGGTTCCGCTGGGTCGGCGACGTGTGCCGCGGCGTCCGTCGGCGACACCGCCGGACCGGTCGGTTCCGGCTCGGGTTCCGTGTGCGTAGTTCTGGGTTCGCTCATGCCGTCGTCCGCAACTCGTCCTCGGCGTGTGGGGTCAGGACCCGGCCCGTCGACACCACCGCGTCGAGCGTTCCGCGTGGGCGCCGACCAGCCGGGAACTCGCCGTCCGCCCACGACCACTGTAGCCCCGGCACCCGTTCACCCCGAACGGTCGATCACTGAGCGGAGGCGAACGTTCTCGGAACGGTGAGGACGGGCACCCTCCGTCGTCCGTCCCCTCCCCACACCCGACGACGCCCATCCGTTCGGGGCGGATGACTGGTCGAGGAGGAGCCGTCGCCCTGACGGGAGACCGGGCAACGGCACGGACGACGGGTCAGCGCGCGGTCTGCCTGCGCTGCGTGATCGCCGCCTGGGCGTCACGCACCTTCGCCTGGCCCTCCTGCTGGGCACGAGCCTGTTCGAGGTGGGCCTCGACCTGCTTGGGGAGCTTGATGGGCAGTGGGGTGCGCACCGGCAGCGGGTTGGTACCCCGCACCACGATCGTGTCCCGGACGACGTCGCGCAGCAGGGTGGCCAGCGCCTCGCTGTGCTCACTCGGCCCGGCGGCGACGCCGCGCAGCAGCCAGCGGGGACCGTCGACGCCGAGGAAGCGCAACGTGACCTTCGGGGAGGTGGACACCAGTTCCGTGTCCCACTCCCCCGGTTCCTTCCGCACGCGGGCCCCGTCCTTGCCCAGCTGCTCGGCGAGCTCGGTGCGGATGTCGGCCCACAGGCCGCTCGACCGGGGAGCCGCGAAGGCGCTGACGGTCAGCCTCCCCACCTGGGTCACCAGGTGCACGGCCCGGACCGGCCCCGAGGGGTCCACCTCGACCTGGAGCTGGGACCCGTTGGGCACGGGCAACCGGACCGAACCGAGGTCGAGCCGGCTCAGCTTGTCGTCCGGGGCCTCGTTCTCGTCGAACGGCCCGACGACCTCACCGCCGGATGCGGCCTCCTCCTCGGTAACACGGTCCCGCTCGGAACGCTGACGTCGGCCCCATCCGAACATCCGTCACACCTCCGTCTCTGCCGCCAGCGACCCCACCGGGCCCGCCGCACCTGCTGTGTCGCCCGCCACCGTGGTCGGGCCGGAGCCCACCACCGCTGCCCCCGTGTGATCCAGAGTGGCATGACCTCCGGTGGAACCGTAGCCACCGGAACCACGCTCGGACGGCGGCAACTCGGCCACCTCGTGGAATTCCGCCTTTTCGACCCGTTGGACCACCAGCTGGGCGATGCGGTCCATCCGTTCCAGTCGGACGGGCTCCCTCGGATCGTGGTTGATCAGACAGACCCGGATCTCCCCGCGATACCCGCAGTCGATCGTGCCCGGCGTGTTCACGACGCTCAGGCCCACCCTGGCCGCCAGCCCGGACCTCGGGTGGACGAAACCCGCGTACCCGGGGGGGAGGGCCACGGCGATCCCCGTTCCCACCACCACACGTTCTCCCGGAGCGAGTTCCACGTTGCTGGTCGTGACCAGATCCACTCCAGCGTCGCCCTCACGCGCGTAACTGGGAAGTGGAACCGCCGGATCCAGCCGGGTCAACAACACCTCGACGCCTACCACGAGCGGCGAGACTACTCTGACCCACGTGACTGACAGTACGGGCACGGCACCCACGCCGAACGTCACCACCGGCTCCGCCGGTCCCCAGGGCGACGTGTCGGGGCTCCCCCGCACGCGGCAACGCCTCTACGTGCCGTGGTGGGGGTGGCCGCCAGCGCTCGGCGCGGCGGTTCTGCTGGGTGTCCAGATCCACATGGGCTACCCGGGCCCCCGGGCCTGGATCCCCTACGTCGTTCTCGCCACGGTGATGGTCGCCGTGCTGGTGTGGCTCGGCCGGGCACGGGTCGAGGTCGGCGGTGGCGACCTGGTCGTGGGGCCCGCCCGGATTCCCACCCGGTTCGTGGGAGAGGTCGAGGTCGTCGACAAGGCCGAGAAGGGCCGGGCGCTCGGACGGGAACTCGACCCGGCGGCCTACGTCGTCCACCGCGCCTGGGTCGGGCCGATGGTGTGGGTGGAGATCACCGACCCCCAGGACCCCACGCCCTACTGGTTGTTCAGCGCCCGCCGCCCGGAGGAGGTCAGGGACGCGTTGCTCGCCGAGAAGGAGGCGTCAGCCGACGCCTGACCCGGCTGGGCGGGTCGGTCACCCGACGTCGCGGGCACCCACTCCGAGCACGGACGCGGGGGCACGGAGCCGTCCCGAGGGTTCCGCGTCGTCGTGGCCGGAGCCGGGCACCCGTCCGGCTCCCCGGCCCACTGTCCTCGGAGCTCTCAGGCAGCGCAGTCGCGGCAGACGTAGCGCCCACCGCGCTCCTCGGCCAGCCGGCTGCGGTGGTGCACCAAGAAGCACTGCGAGCAGGTGAACTCGTCGGCCTGCTTCGGGAGCACCTTGACCGTCAGCTCCTCGCCGGACAGGTCGGCCCCGGGCAGCTCGAAGTTCTCTGCGTTCTCACCCTCGTCGACGTCGACGACCGCAGCCTGGGCCTCGTTCCGCCGTGCCTTCAGCTCCTCTAGCGAATCCTCAGCGAGGTCGTCCGCCTCGCTTCTGCGCGGAGCGTCGTAGTCGGTCGCCATCGTGTTCACCCCTGCGATCAACGGAGACTGTGTTTCGTGCCGCTGGACAACGTCCGAGCACCCGTGTTTGTGCCCATCCCCGACGTGACGGAGGTCTCGTCCGCACCTCGGGCCGCGGATCCGGCCACCAGCGGGAGCCAGTAACCGTGTCCGGGGCGGGGCGAGGGTAGCTCACGAACGCGGACCATGAGCGTCGGGTCACCCGGTCGACGTAACGGAGAGGACACGGCCGCTCGCACACGCTGTTCCCTCACCTCCACCTCAACCCACGAGTTGTGACAAACATCACAGCTAGCAACCCGGAGTGATCATTCCGACGTCTGGAGAGGTGCGGGGTACGCCGGCTGGCAGGGTTCCTCCCGGCCACCCGGAGTCCTGTTCGTCGACGCCGAGGCGAGCCAGGGCGGTCGTCCCGGCCGCCGAGGACGCCCGATCACCTCTGGCGACCCCGCCCCGGGAGCCCGGAGTGGCCGGTCGACGATCACGAAGGCGCCACCATGCCTGCCACTGCCCAGCACGAAGCTGGGCGACCGCATAGGCTAAAACAACCTGCCCGGCTGTCAACCGGGTCATCCAAAGCTTGAGTCGGGGGAGGCTTGCAGGACGTGGGTGCCCGGAAAGGAACACCACAGAACACCGTGCCGAGGTACCGGCGCCGCAAGCCCCTACCGGCGTTAATCCTGATCGCCGTGCTGGGGGGCGTGGCCGGCTGGGTGTGGACCGGCGTCTTCGACAACATCGAGACCATCGAGGAAGCCACGAGGTGCTCGCCGCCCTCGGTGCGCACCACCGCCCCGGACGAGGAACCGCCACCGGAGCCCGGTGAGGCGATGCCGAGGGACGCGCTGGACCGCACCGACCCGGCCCCGCCCTCCCAGGTGATGGTGACGGTGCTGAACGCCAACGGCGTCCGAGGCCAGGCGACGATGATCGCCGAGGAACTGTCGGCGCTGGAGTTCGAACAGGCCTACCGGCCGAACAACGACCCCGTGTACGCCGACCAGGACATGGACTGCCACGGCCAGATCCGGTTCGGACCGAACAGCGCGGCGATGGCCAGGACCCTGAGCCTGGCGGTTCCCTGCGCTGAGCTGGTCAGCGACCAGCGGCAGGAGGCGACGATCGCGCTCGCGCTCGGCTCCAAGTTCGACGAGGTCAAACCGAACGCGGCCGCCAAGGAGATCCTGGAGCAACTGGCGGCCTGGGGAACCGACCAGCCGAGCCAGCAGGGCGGCCAGCAGTCCGACGGTGGCGACACCGCCGGCCCCGCCCTCGACGAGGAGATGCTGGCGGCCGCCCGGGACGTGAGCTGCTGACCCCTCCGGGGTCGCCGCCCGCGCCGCCCCGGGGGCCGCGCCGACCACTCCCTCAGACGGATCCGAAGCCCGCCCCCGGCAACGCGGACCAGAGCGCGTCCGCGATGCCGGGGGCGGCGACGAACGTGAGGTCACTCCCGTGGCTCCCGGGAGAGCCGCCCAGGTCGGCCGCCACGCCGGGCTCCGACCCCGGCAGTCGGACGACGGCGCCAGCCTCGGCCGCGATCAGGGCACCGGCTGCCCAGTCCCACCGGTGCAGCCCGTGCTCCGCGTAGGCGTCCACCCACCCGGCGGCGACCGCGCAGAGGTCCAGTGACGCCGCTCCGGCCCGGCGCACGTCCCGGACCACCCCCAGCAGCGAGCTGACCGCGGACGCCTGCCGGCTCCGGCGGGCTGGGTCGTAGGCGAACCCGGTCGCAACCAGGGTCGTGTCCAGCTCCCTCCGGTCCGACACCGAGAGGGGCATGTCGTCCAGCGTCGCCCCCAGGCCCTGCCCCGCGCTCCACACCCGCCCGCTCGCCGGTTCGACCACCGCGCCCGCCACGGACGTGCCGCCGTACTGGACGGCCACGGAGACGCCGTACCAGGGGTAGCCGTACAGGTAGTTCACCGTCCCGTCGATCGGGTCGACGACCCAACGGGGGGCGTCCGGCCCGGCCTCCTCCTCCCCGCCGCCCTCCTCGCCGAGGACCGCGTCCCCTGGCCGGAGCTCGGCGAGGCGCTGGCGGATCAGCCTCTCCGCCGCGTGGTCGGCCTCGGTGACGACGTCCGTCCTCGTGCTCTTGGTGTCGACACCGCCCTGGTAGTCCCCCAACGAGCCCCGGCGTTCCCGGACCAGCTCGGCCGCCTCACGGGCGAGCGCCACCGCCGTCGAACGGAGTTCGGCCACCTCCTCACCGGCGAGCGCGGGTCGGGAGGACAGGGGGGACGTCGACTTGTCTGCTGCCACCCGTCCATCGGATCACAGGGTGGGAGTCCCGACCATCGCGCGGGTAACACAGCTCACGCTTTCCCACCGGGATGACCTATGGTTCTGCACACCATTAGCTGAATCGAGTAGGAAGGACCACGGGATGGGCGCTACCCGGGGCTTCGGCATCGACATTGGCGGTTCCGGCATCAAGGGGAGCCTGGTCGATCTGGGGGCCGGAGAGCTCGCCGCCGACCGGGTGCGTATTCCCACCCCCCAACCCTCCAGGCCCGACGCGGTCGCCGACGTCGTGGCCGAGATCACCAAGTCCTTCGGGTGGGACGGAGCGGTGGGCGTCACCCTGCCCTGCGTGATGAGCCAGGGCGTCGCGCACACCGCGGCCAACGTCGACGACGCGTGGATCGGCACCGACGCTCAGAACCTGTTCGCGGAAAGGTTGGGACGCCGCCGCGAGGATGTCGTGGTGCTCAACGACGCGGATGCCGCCGGCACCGCCGAGATGACCTACGGGGCCGGCGCCGGCCGTGGCGGGCTGGTGGTCGTCCTCACCTTCGGCACCGGGATCGGCAGCGCGATGTTCCTCGACGGCAAGCTGATCCCCAACTCCGAGCTGGGTCACCTGGAGGTGGACGGTCACGACGCGGAGAGCCGGGCGGCGGCGTCGGTGAAGGACGACGAGAAGCTGTCGTGGGAGGAGTGGGTGGTCCGGGTCAACCGGTACGTCCACGCGCTCGAACGAGCGTTCTGGCCGGACCTCATCATCGCGGGCGGCGGTGTCAGCAAGAAGGCCGACAAATGGCTCCCACTGCTGGACATCAGGACGGAGATCGTGGCGGCGAAGCTGCGCAACGACGCCGGGATCGTCGGTGCCGCCGCGGCCGCGCGGGCCGTCGGGAGCACATGAGGAACGGGGCGCACCGGCCGCTGACCAGAGTGAACCCCGGGCGGCGGCCGGGTACCCGCCGGGGGTGGGCGGCACGTCGCACTCGGGCGGGGAACGCCGGTACCGGTGAGATCGTTCCCCCGAGAGGGCCTCGCGGGGGGTTCGCACCCACGGGCTGTCGTTACAATGGAACGCGCCCCCTCCGATCAATCGACCAAATCGGCTGGCGGGTAATTCCCCGAACACGTGGCGGCCGAGGTGTGCGACCTGCGGCTTGCCGTGATCGATCGTCGCGAAAGGGCGTACGTGGCAGCCGCAAACACAGCAACCCGACGCTCCAGCTCCGTCGCCGCGGGCGGCGCCAAGTCGACGACGGCCACCCCGGCTCAGGCGGCCGCCAAACTTGACGCAGAGACACCCGCGAAGAAACCGGCCTCGCCGCGGAAGACCTCCGCCAAGAAGCCGGCGGCCAAGGGCCGGGGCAGGAAGAGCGAGAAGGGCACGGCGGGCAAGTCTCAGACCAAGGCCAAGAAGGGCCTCGAGTTGGACGAGGCGGTGGAGCTGGAGGCCGCCGCCCCCGGTTCCGACGACCTCGCCGACGTCGCGGTCGACCTGACCGAGGAGACGCTGGCCGAGACGGACACGCAGGAGGAGGAAGCCGCCAAGGCTAGTGGCGACTTCGTCTGGGACGAGGAGGAGTCGGAGGCGCTCCGCCAGGCGCGCAAGGACGCGGAGCTGACCGCGTCGGCCGACTCCGTCCGGGCCTACCTGAAGCAGATCGGCAAGGTGGCCCTGCTCAACGCCGAGGAGGAGGTGGAGCTCGCCAAGCGGATCGAGGCGGGTCTCTACGCCGCCGAACGCGTCCGCAAGGCCGAGGACGAGGGCGAGAAGCTCTCCCCCCAGCTCGGCCGGGACCTGCGGTGGATCGTCCGGGACGGCGAGCGGGCCAAGAGCCACCTGCTGGAGGCGAACCTCCGACTCGTGGTCAGCCTGGCCAAGCGCTACACGGGCCGCGGCATGGCGTTCCTGGACCTCATCCAGGAGGGCAACCTCGGCCTGATCCGCGCCGTCGAGAAGTTCGACTACACCAAGGGCTACAAGTTCTCCACCTACGCGACCTGGTGGATCCGCCAGGCCATCACCCGTGCGATGGCCGACCAGGCGAGGACCATCCGGATTCCGGTCCACATGGTGGAGGTCATCAACAAGCTCGGTCGCATCCAGCGTGAGCTCCTCCAGGACCTGGGCCGCGAGCCCACTCCCGAGGAGCTCGCGAAGGAGATGGACATCACCCCGGAGAAGGTGCTGGAGATCCAGCAGTACGCCCGGGAGCCCATCTCGCTCGACCAGACGATCGGTGACGAGGGCGACTCCCAGCTCGGTGACTTCATCGAGGACTCGGAGGCCGTGGTGGCGGTGGACGCCGTGTCGTTCACCCTTCTCCAGGACCAGCTCCAGTCGGTGCTGGCCACCCTGTCCGAGCGGGAGGCCGGCGTCGTGCGGCTCCGCTTCGGGCTCACCGACGGCCAGCCGCGCACCCTGGACGAGATCGGCCAGGTGTACGGCGTGACCAGGGAACGGATTCGGCAGATCGAGTCCAAGACGATGTCGAAGCTCCGCCACCCCTCTCGCTCCCAGGTCCTGCGGGACTACCTGGACTGAGCCGAGCCGGCCCCGGCGGTACGACGACGCGAACGGGCGTCTCCCCTGTGGAGGCGCCCGTTCGCGCGTCCCCGCGCCTCCCCGGTGAACCAGGCCCATGCCGTCCGGGGTCGGGAACAGTGGCGGGTGCGCGGTGGCACTCGTCCTCCCACCTGGTTGCCCTGCCCTGTTCGCGCTCTCCCGACCAGCCCTCCCACCGACTAGCATCCCTCCTCGGCGGCCGCCTGGGCCGACGTGGGGAGGATGGCGGGACATGAGGCGAAATGTGACGGTCATCACTGGTGGTTCCCGAGGCATCGGGGCCGCGACGGCCCGCCTGCTCGGCGCCGAGGGTCATCACCTCGTCGTGGGGTACCGGCGGGATCGGGACGCCGCCGACCGGGTCGTGGCCGACGTCGTGGCCGCCGGAGGACGGGCGGTCGCCTGCGCGGTCGACATCGCGGACGAGGACGCCGTCGACCGCCTCTTCGAGGTGGCCTCGGAGCGGTTGGGCCCGGTGACGGGCCTGGTGAACAACGCCGCGATCACCAGCAGGCTGGGTCCGCTCGCCGACTCCGACACCTCGGACCTCCGGTCGGTCGTCGAGGTCGGGGTGATCGGCTACCTGTTGTGCGCCCGCCGGGCCGTCCGCGCGATGTCCACCTCACGGGGCGGCGGGGGCGGGGTGATCGTGAACGTGTCCTCGGCGGCGGCCACGCTGGGGAGCCCGGGCGAGTACGTGCACTACGCGGCGAGCAAGGCCGCGGTGGACGCGATGACGGTGGGGCTGGCCAAGGAGGTCGCCGCCGAGGGCATCCGCGTGAACGCGGTGGCGCCCGGGACCGTGCACACCGAGATCCACGCGTCGTCGGGGGACCCGGACCGCGCGACCAGGGTGGCGACACGCATCCCGCTGGGCCGCGCCGGGCAGCCCGAGGAGATCGCGCACGCGATCAGCTGGTTCCTCTCACCCGGAGCCACCTACGCCAGCGGGGCGGTCCTGCGGGTCGCTGGGGGCAACTGACGGGCCCGGGCGGCCAGCCTCCCTCGGCGCCGCTGGCGGGCCCGTTGGAGGCTCGCTCGGGTCTCGCGCGGCCGCCAGGGGCGACACCGCTTCCACACCTCGGGTGGCGCCCGGTCAGCCGGGTTCGGGTGGCGGGCCGGCCGGCTTGTCGTCCCGGGTGCGCAGCGCCACCGCTCCCACCACGCAGAGGATCCCGACGGCCTCCAGCGGTGCGGGCACCTGGGCGAGCACGACGAGGCCGGTCACCGTCGCGGTGACCGGCAGGAGCGCCAGCAGCAGCGCGAACCGCGCCTGACCGACCCTGCGCAGGACGATCTGGTCCAGCAGGTACGGCACCAGCGTCGAGAGCACCCCCACCCCGACGGCCAGCACCAGCAGCCTCGGTGAGCCCCACACCGGCCCGGTGCCCACCGCGAGCGGGCTGAGCAGCACCGCCGCGACGGTGAAGCCCACCGCCATGTCGTCGAAGCCGTTGCCCCCGGTGGCGACCCGCTTGCCCAGCACGATGTACGCCGCCCAGAACGCCGCCGCCAGCAGGGCGAAGAGCACGCCGAGGGGACTACCGCTCAGGCGGACGTCCGCGATGAGCAGCACACCGAGCACCGCCAGGCCCAGCGCGCCCACGTCGCGCCGGGTCCTCGTCCCCAGCGCCGCGACCACCACCGGCCCCATGAACTCCACGGCCACCGCCGTGCCCATCGGGAGCCGGGCGATCGCCTCGTAGAAGGCGATGTTCATCAACGCGGTCGCCGTCCCGAACAGCCCGGCCAGCAGCAGACGGCGGCCCCGCCACGCCTCCCGTCCCGGACGCCGCCAGGCCAGCAGCACCAGCGCCGCTCCCACCACCCGTAACCAGGCCACCGCCCAGGGGGAGATCTCCTCGAACAGCCAGACGGCGATCGCGGCCCCCACGTACATGGAGAGCCCTCCCGCGACGAACAGCGCGGGCGCCGGCGGCGGGGTGAGCGGACGTGATCGGCTCAGGAACGACACCGCCCCATGGTGCCTGTGCGGGTGTCGCGCCGGTGGGGTACCCGGGGGATGAGGACGGGCGGGGACGGCACCGTCGCCGTCGGTACTCCGATGGGACGTCCGGGTCGGGACGACTGCTGCAACCGGGTGGTTGGGCGTGACGAGGCTCGCGACTCGGACCGGGAACACTGACGGATGCTCGAACGTCTGAAAGAGTGGTACCGCGGAACACCGCGGCCCGGTCCTCGACCGGACGATGGTGGACCGTGGTAGGCCCCAACGGTGTCGGATACCCCGGCCCCGGGACGGAGGGAGATGGAAGATGACCGGAACGCTCACCCGCCCCGAGCTCCGCGCTTCAGACCGCTGCGACCGCTGCGGGGCCGCCGCGAAGGTTCGTGCCGTACTCCCTTCCGGTGGAGAACTCCTCTTCTGCGCTCACCACGCCCGTGAGCACGAGGCGAGACTCCGTGAGCTGGCTGCCGACCTCCAGAGCTGATCATCTGGGCGGACAGCCTCGAGACGCACCACCACGACGTCAGTGAGACCCGCGAAGCGGGTGGCCGGGAAGTTCCCGACCACCCGCTTCCGCGTGTGTGGCGTGGTGTGGGCGGCGGGGGACCCGCCGTGTTGGCGGCTGGCTCCCCTCAGCGCCCGACCGCCGCCGCCCGGCGGCGGGAGACGGCGTCGACGCTGGCGGCGAGGAGCAGGACGACCCCGGTGACGATCGACACGACGGCCGCCGGCTGCCCCAGGAGACCGAGCCCGTTGTCGATGGTGGCGATCACGGTGCCGCCGATGACGGCGTCCCGCAGCCGGCCGCGACCTCCGAACAGGGAGGTGCCCCCGATGACGGCCGCTCCGACGGCGAAGAGGAGGGTGTTCCCGCCTCCGGCCTGGGGGTCCACCGACCCCACCTTCGAGGAGTAGATCACCGCGCCGATGGCGGCGACGGTGGAGCACACGACGAAGACGCTCATCCGGATCTTCACGACGTCGATCCCGGCGCGCCTGGCCGCCTCCCGGTTCCCGCCCACGGCGTAGATGTGACGGCCGTAGCGGGTGCGGTCCAGGACGAGGGTCCCCAGGACGAGCAGGACCAGGACGATCGGCACCACGTAGGGGACGCCGGCGATGACGGTCTGGTCGTTGGGCGAACGGTTCAGGGTGAGCAGCCAGGTGCCCACCAGGGCCAGCAGGACCACCGCCCCCAGCTTGCCCAGCACGAGCGGGGTTGGCGCGGTGACGACCCCGGCCCGCACCTGGCGCAGGTGACGTCCCCACCCGAGCGCGACGTAGCCGAGGACGGCGACCAGCGCGAACAGCCAGCTGCCCCACACGGGAAGGCTGCCGTTGGCGACGGCGAAGAGCACGTCGTCCCGCAGTCCCAGCGTCCCGCCGACGCCGACGAACTGGAGGACGACCCCGCCCCAGGCCAGGAACAGGGCGAGCGTCACCACGAACGCGGGTATCCCGACCCGGGCTACCAGGAAACCGGTCAGGCACCCGATGGCCGTACCGACGCACACGGCCAGCAGGATCTCCAGCCACGGGTTGGCCGGGACACCCAGCACCACGAGCAGCAGCCCCAGGGTCGCCAGGCCCGCGCCGATCCACAACCTGGCCATCAGGGCCAGGACGACGGCGAGGACGATGGCGCCGCAGAAGAGCAGGAAGACCGCGGTGCCCATCGCCCCGAGGAGGTTGCCGTTGTTCACCAGGTGCAGGGCGAGCACGGACGCGGCCACCCCGGAGGCCGTGCCGGCGGAGAGGTCGATGTCGCCGAGCAGCAGCACGAAGACGAGGCCCATGGCGATGACGACGATCCCCGCGCCCTGGCCCAGCAGGTTCGCGAGGTTGCCCAGGGTGAGGAAGCGATCGGAGAGGACCGTGAACACGACGAAGAGGGTGAGCAGGCCGAGGAGCGCCGGCAGCGCGCCCAGCTGCCCGCCACGCAGCCGGGCCACGTAGTCGCCGAGCGCCTCCCGGGTGGTGCGGCGGGTGGTGTCGATGGCGAACCCGTCGGTGGGTTCCGTTCGCTCCTCACCGGAGGAGGAGTTCGGGGAGAGCTGGGTCATGGCCGTCCTCGCGGGCTGGGTGAGGCTGCCCGAGGTCACCGGAGCCCCTGGGCATCGGAACTGGTGGGGGGGTCGTCGGGTTCAGAGCGCGACGTTCTCCGCTCGGGGAAGCCCGAGGTCGCCGGACCGGCCGGCGGTGATGAGCTCCACCACCTGGGCATGGGTGGTGTCGCGGGTGGGGAGTTCGGCGACGAGCCGGCCGAGGTAGAGGGTCGCGATCCGGTCGGCGACCTCGAACACGTCGTTCATGTTGTGGCTGATGAGCACCACCCCCAGGCCGCGTTCGGCGAGCCGCCGGACGAGGTCGAGGACCTGCCTGGTCTGGGCGACGCCGAGTGCGGCGGTGGGCTCGTCGAGGAGGACGACCCTGCTGTTCCACAGGACGGCCTTGGCGATCGCGACCGTCTGGCGCTGCCCGCCGGAGAGGGCGGAGACGGGGGTCCGCACCGAGGCCACGGTGCGGACCGACAGCGAGGCGAGGGTGTCCCTGGCCGCCCGCTCCATGTCCGTCTCGTCCAGCAGACCGCCCCTGGTGCGTTCGCGTCCCAGGAACATGTTCTGCACGATGTCGAGGTTGTCGGCGAGCGCCAGGTCCTGGTAGACGACCTCGATGCCGAGGTCCGCCGCGTCCTTCGGGCTGGTGATGCGGACGGGCTCCCCGTCGAAGTGGATGCTCCCACCGTCCACCGGGTGGATGCCGGCGATGCACTTGACGAGGGTGGACTTCCCCGCTCCGTTGTCGCCGACCAGCGCCGTCACCTCACCGGGGCGCACGGCGAGGTCGACGTCGTGGAGGACGTGCACCGGCCCGAAACTCTTGTTGACGCCGCTGAGCCGCAGCACGGGTCGCACCGGCTCGGTCGGGTCGGCGGGTGACCCCGCCCGCTGGTCATTCACCGGGTCCTCCTCCACCGCCGTCCTGACGGGAATCAGTTGATGCCGAGTTCCGCGCAGTGCTCAGCGACCGCCCCGTCGCAGAGCCGGTCAGCGGTGACCCAGCCGTCGTCGACCACGTCGGCGACGTTGTCCCGGGTCACGAGGACGGGTTCGAGCAGCACGGCGTTCACCTCGCGCTCGCCCACCTCGTCGGCGACGGTGCCACTGACCTGCTCCTCGGCCGCCCCCTCGTCACCTCCGGCGAGAGCGAGCGCGAGGTCCACCAGCGCCTGGGCTTCGAGGGAGACCGGCTTGTAGACGGTCATGCACTGTTCGCCCAGCAGGATCGACCGGAGAGCCTCGGGGTCGGCGTCCTGCCCGGTGACGGGCACCGTCCCCGCGAGCCCGCTCTGCCGGAGGACGTTGATCACCGCCCCGGCGAGCCCGTCGTTGGCGGCGACGACTCCGTCGACGTTCCCGCCGTTGGCGGTCAGGATCTGCTGGAAGGTCGTGCCGCCACGCTGGTTGTTCCACTGGTCGATGGGTTGGCTGTCGACCAGCTCGTACTCCCCGGAGTCGTAGAGCGGCTGGAGCACCTGGCGCTGCCCCTCCTGGAAGAGGCTGGCGTTGTTGTCGGTCGGGGAGCCCTGGATCTCGATGATCTCGGCGCCCTCGGTGTCACCGAGGCAGTCGACGAGCCCTTCGGCCTGGAGTTCGCCGACCCGCACGTTGTCGAAGGAGATGTAGTAGTCGGCCTCCCCGCCGAGGGTGAGCCGGTCGTAGTCGACCGTGGTGATGCCGGCGGCCGTCGCCTTGCGCTGGACGGTCGCGCCGCTCTCGCTGCTCAGGTTGACGGTGGCGAGGACGTCCACGCCGCCTTGGATCATCTGGTCGGCGATGGTCGAGAAGCGTTGGATGTCGCCCTGGGCGTTCTGGATGTCGGCGTCCACCCCGGCCTCCGCGAAGGCCTGTTCGAGGTAGGGCTTGTCGAAGCCCTCCCAGCGCGCGGAGCTGCGCGTGTCGGGCAGGATCACGCCGACGGACAGTCCGCTCGCTCCGTCGCCCCCGGTGGCGTTGTCCTCCTCGGGTGCGTCGGCCGCCTGGTTGGCTCCGCACGCGGAGAGGGCCAGGGCGGCCCCGGTGACCATCACGAGCAGGGTCCTGCTGCGCATTGCCGTCCCCTATCGACTTCCCGCCGGGCGTGGCCCAGCCCAGCGACCCACGTTGGTTGCTGACGGCAACAAGGTAGTCACCGGAAGGAGTGAGGTGGAACAGCGAGAACGAGGATGACTCGAATCCTGTCCGGTGAATGACACGGATTGCGACGACCGCAGCAACCCGGTGGGCTGGTCAGCTCCGACGCGATTCGGCGATCGGCGGCAGGACGGCACCGCCGTTCGCCGCGTCCGACAGGACGAGTCCGCTACACCATCGACGACGTTCGACAGCGCCGGGCGGCCGGCGCCGCTCGCGGTGTCCCGGACGGGGCCGGCGGCTCCGGAGCCCTCGTCGGCGCGGGGCCGGTCACCCGCTCCCAGGTGCGACGAGCCCCGTCTCGTAGGCGACGATGACGGCCTGTGCCCGGTCCCGCAGGCCGAGTTTGGCGAAGATCCGGCCCACGTGGGTCTTGACGGTCGCCTCGGCGACGAAGAGGTCCTGGGCGATCTCCAGGTTGGACCTGCCTCGGGAGATGAGGCGGAGCACCTCCACCTCCCGCTCGGTGAGGTCGTTGAGCCTGGTCCGCGAAAGCGACCCCGGGCGGGGGTTCGCGGCGAAGCGTTCGACCAGCCGCCGGGTGACGGAGGGCGCGAGCAGCGCGTCCCCCGCAGCGACGATCCGTACGGCCGCGACGAGGTCCTCGGGTTCGGCGTCCTTGAGCAGGAAACCGCTCGCCCCGGAGTGCAGGGCCTCGTACACGTAGTCGTCGATGTCGAAGGTGGTCAGCATCAGCACCCTGGGGAGGGGCGCGGCGGCGGGGGAACCGGCCGGCGGGTCGAGGATGCGCCGGGTGGCCTCCAGGCCGTTCATCTCCGGCATCCGCACGTCCATCAGGACGACGTCGGGGCGGGTCGCCCTGGCCTCGCGGACCGCCTGCTCGCCGTTCGCCGCGACACCGACCACCTCGATGTCCTCCTCGTCGTCGAGGAGGGCGGCGAAGCCGGCGCGCACCATCGACTGGTCGTCCGCGATCAGGACCCGAATCACCTGTTCTCCCCCTCGTCGGCTCCACTACCCGGCTCCGCCAGCGGTAGGACCACGGTGACCAGGAAACCACCGGCCGGTGTCGGACCGATCATCGTCTCCCCACCGAGCAGGGCCACGCGCTCGCGGATGCCGAGCAGGCCGTAGCCGTCGCCGGACTTCGCCACCCCGGGGCGGTCGGCCGGCGGTCGATCGTTGCGCACCGACACCACGAGACCTCGGCCGTCCCCGCGCACCTCCACGCTGCTCGTCGCACCCGAGGCATGCCGCACCACGTTGCTGAGCGCCTCCTGCACGGTCCGGTAGGCGGTGAGCTGCACGAGATCCGGGACGTCCTCCGGCAGGTCACCGAGGTCGAGCGAGACCGGGGTGCCCGCGCGCCGGGTCGCGTCGACGACCTCGCCGAGCCGGTCCAGGTGCGGCTGCGGTTCCGTCTCCGGTTCGCTGTCGTCGGCGCGCAGCACCGAGAGCAGCCGCCGCATCTCACCGAGCGAGGTCCGGGCGGCGGCGGCGATGGAGTCGAACTCCTCCCGGGCCTCCTCGTTGATGCCCTTGCGCCGGCGGGACACCGTGGCCGACTGGACGGCGATCACCGACATGTGGTGGGCGACGACGTCGTGCAGTTCCCTGGCGATACGAGCCCGTTCCTCCAGCAGTTCCCGCCGGCCCCGTTCGGTCGCGCTGAGCCGCTCCTGCTGGTGGAGCTCCGCGCTCGCCTGCCGGCGCAGCCGCACGTTGTACCCGACCAGCAGGGCCACTCCCGAGAGCACGGAGAACCATCCGAGGGAGGGGACGGAGGTGCCGGTGAAGGCGCCCGCGACCGCCCAGGCGACCAGCGGCCCCACCGCGAGCATGGTCATCCAGGCCGTGATGGCCACTCTTGGGGGTCGGTGGGCGGCCACCTGGTACTGGACCACGAGGTAGACGGCGACGGCCTGCGGTAGCCACGGCCAGACGGCGTACTCGTTCACGGGTTGCGCCAGCAGGGGGACGACCACGCCCACCAGGGAGAGCGACCAGGCCGTCATGGGTCGGTAGCGGCTGACGACGAGGGGGGCGCACACGAGCGCCGCGACGAGCAGCCGGGGAAGACCGTGGAGCAGTTCGAGCGCGCCCTTGCTGTAATGGTCGGACGTGTAGAAGAACACCGTGACCCCGAGGATCCCCGCCAGGAGGGTCAACAGCGTCCAGACGACGCGCCCGGCGCGACCCGGTGGCGGTGGCCTTTCCTCGGTCCAGAACTCCCGGAACCGCGAACCCGCCGCCGTCCGCCAGCGTGCCAGCTGGTCGCGGGGGTCCTCTCGCTGCTTCATGCGACGAGGCTAGGGACCGGCGGCGGCGGCGCGCGTCCACCTCGCGGTGGGCCCGCTCCTCATCCCGTGGTCGGAGGTTGCCGGCGGCGGGCGACGCGTGGGCGAACCGGCCTGGACCGGGTCTGCGCCGGGGTGGAGGGGCGTGACCCGCGGTGATGCTCAGCGGTCCCCACCGAGGATGCCTACCCGACCACCCGGCTCCGCCTGGAGGAGCACCGAGACCTGGTCCCCGGGCGTGACGACTCCCACCTCTCCCCGTGCCTAGCGTCCCGTCGGGTCGGCGTCCGGTGCCGACCAGGAGGAGGGGCGATGACGGTGGCGACGACGCGGGACGTGGTGGCGGGGCGGGGTCCTGCTTCGCTGGCTCCTGCCGGGGAGGACGCGGCGAGTGGGCGCGGTGGCGGGAGGCTGGGCTGGCTGGTCCGGGCGCGGGGCTGGGTGTGGACGGCGGTGGGGTCCCGGTGGTCGGTACCGGTCGTGTGGGGTTCGTTCGCGCTCATCGCGCTGGCCACGCTCCTGGTCACGTCGTCGCCCGCCCACCGGGTGTGGGCGGGCGGGGCGCTGCTCGGTTACGGGGCGGCGGCCCTGGTCACGGCGGGCTGGACCTGGTGGTCGGCGAGCACGTACGGCGGACCCGATGGCCCGGCGGGGCCCCGGCCGGGCGTGCCGGGTGTCGCGACGGGGTGCGCCGTCCTCGGCTCGGTCGTGGCGCCGCTTCTGGTGTTGACCGTCTCGGGGGTGACGCAGCCCGAGGTCCGGGTCACCGAGGACGCGGGGCGGCTGCTGGTCACGACCGGCACGCCCTACCTGTCCGACCCCACCGAGGTGTACGACCACAACCCGCACCTGCCCGCGCTGGCTGTCTTCGGCCTGCCCCGGGTGCTGCTCGGTCCCGGTGTCGCGGGTGATCCCCGCTGGTGGTTCGCGGTGTTCTTCCTGGGCACCGTCGCGCTCGCCGTCCGGGTGGCGGGTGGGAGCGCCGGCCGGCTGGCGAGGCCGTCCGGGTGGCGGCTGCTGCCCGTCCTGCTCTGCTGCCCGCTGGTCGCGCTGCCGGTGGTGGTGGGCGGCGTGGACCTGCCGACGATCGGGCTGACCTGCCTGTCCCTGGCGCTCGCCTCCCGGGGGCGAGCGGGGTCGGCGGGGCTGGCGGTCGGGCTCGCGGTCACGGTCACGGTCAAGTGGATGGCGGTACCCGCCCTGGTGGTGGTCTGCGCCCTGCTCGCGGGACGGTTCGGGGCGCGGCGGGCACTGCTGGGCGCGCTCGTCGGGGGCGGCGCGGTCGCGGCGGTCACCGTGCCAGCCCTGCTGGTCGACCCCTCGGCGTTCGTGTCGCACGTGGTGCGGTTCCCGCCGGGGCTCACCGAGGTGTCCTCGCCGGCGGCGTCCCCATTGCCGGGGCACCTGCTCTCCACGCTGGTACCGGGGGGCCCGGCCCTGTCCCTGGTCCTGCTCGGTCTGGCCGCCGGCCTGCTGGGACTGTGGACGCTCCGCCGGCCGCCCCGCGACCTCCGGGAGGCCGTGACACTGCTGGCGACGGGCCTCACCGTGGCGGTCCTGCTGATGCCGGCCACCAGGTTCGGGTACCTCGCCTACCCGGTGGCGCTGCTGTTCTTCCTGATCGCCTGCCGACCGGAGGTCATGCGCGCGGCGCCACGGCGGCCGCCCGCTCCGGCCGCCGCCCAGATCCGAGGCACCGGGCCGCACGCGCGTCCCGGTGCGGGGACCGGCGTTCGACAGCCGCTGAGCTCGCTGGGGGGCGAGGGCTGATGGGCCGGACACTCGTCGTCACGAACGACTTCCCGCCCCGTCGGGGTGGCATCGAGACCTTCGTGTACGAGGTGGTGCGGCGGTTCCCCGGCGGGTCGGTGGTGGTGCTCACCTCCCGCGCCGAGGGTGCGGCGGAGTTCGACAGGGCACTGCCCTTCCCCGTGGTCCGCTCGCCGGCGAGGACGTTGCTGCCCACCCGGGCGGTGGCCCGACACGCGGCGGAGGTGGCCTCGTCCCACGGCTGCGACCGGGTCTGGTTCGGCGCCGCCGCTCCCCTGGGGCTGCTGGCCGGCCCGCTGCGCGCCGCGGGGATCCGCCGACTGGTCGCCTCCACCCACGGGCACGAGGTGTGGTGGGCCTCGCTGCCAGGGGCCCGCTCCGCGCTGCGGCGCGTCGGGGACGGGGTGGACGTGGTGACCTACCTCGGTGACTACACCCGGCGGCGCATCGTCCCGGTGCTCAGCGCGCGGGCCGCGGCGGCCGCCCGCCGGCTGCGGCCCGGGGTGGACACCACAGTCTTCCGCCCGTCGCCCGAGGGCCGGGTGGTGCGGGACCGCCACGGGCTGGGCGAGCGCCCGGTGGTCCTCTGCGTGTCCCGGCTGGTGCGGATCAAGAACCAGCGCGCGCTCGTCCAGGCGCTGCCGCTCGTCCGCGAACGGGTGCCCGAGGCCACCCTGCTGGTGGTGGGAGGCGGGCCGGAGGAGGCCCACCTGCGCGCGATCGCGGCGGCTCGGGGAGTGGAGGACGCCGTCGTCCTCGCCGGCTCGGTGCCCCACGGCGCGGTGGCGCCGTACTACGCCGCCGCCGACGTCTTCGCGATGCCGTGCCGCACCCGCCGGCTGGGCCTGCACCCGGAAGGTCTGGGGATCGTGTTCCTGGAGGCCGCCGCCAGTGGGCTGCCGGTGCTGGTCGGCCGTTCCGGCGGGGCGCCGGACACGCTCGAGGACGGCCGGACCGGCCACCTCGTCGACGGTGGGGACGTGTCCGAGGTGGCGGGCCGGTTGGTGGACCTGCTGGTCGACCCGGAGCGCGCCGCCGCGATGGGGCGGGCCGGCAGGGACTTCGCGCGCCGACACTGGAGTTGGGACGACTCCTTCGGGACCCTCGCCGAGCTGCTGCGGCTCTGAGGGCGGGGCGGGCCGCCGTACTCGACCGCCCGGTGACGTGTTGACCGCCGCGCCACCCGGGTACGTCTGGGAGGTCAGGCTGAACAGCACCAGTGACGAACAGAGGGAGGCCCCTGATGGTTGCCGTTCGCGAACTGATGCACCAGGGCGCCGAGTGCGTCGGTGAGAACCAGACCCTGTCCTACGCGGCGCGGCGGATGCGGGACCTCGGCGTGGGCGCGATGCCGGTGTGCGGGAACGACGACAAGCTCCACGGCATGGTGACCGACCGCGACATCGTCGTGAAGTGCGTGGCCGAGGGGCACGACCCGACGCGGGCCAGTGTGTCGGACCTGGCCGAGGGCCGGCCCTTCTGCGTGCGCGCCGAGGCCGACGTGTCGGAGGCGATCGACCTGATGGAACGGCACCAGGTGAAGCGCCTCCCCGTCATCGACGACCACCGGCTGGTGGGGATCGTCAGCGAGGCGGACCTGGTGGGCCATGTCAGCGCCGAACAGCTCGGCGAACTCATCGAGGCGCTGAAGGCGCCCTCCGCCGCCTCGGCGTGAACCCGCTCCACCGAGCTGGCCGGGCGCCGGGACGGTAGGGCCCGGCGCCCGAGGCTCACCAGGACCGCAGGGTCGCGATCCGCTCCTCCAGCTGTTCCACGGTGGCCATCGCGGTGGGCGGTCCGCCGCAGTGGCTCCGCAGCGCGTTGTGGATCGCCCCGTGGGGTTTCCTGGTCCGGTGGTGGTGGAGCGCCACGAGGGTGTTCAGCTCCTTGCGCAGCGCCGTGAGGTGTTCGGAGACGTTCCTCGGCCGTGCCTTGGGCTCGGGTGGTCTCGCCGCGGCCTCGGCGTCGGCGGCGGCCTTCCTGCGGGAGGCCTCGGCGAGTTGCTGGTCCTGCCGTTGCCGGAGCAGGGCCCGCACCTGGTCGGGTTCGAGCAGTCCCGGCAGCCCCAGGTAGTCCTGTTCCTCCCCGGTCCCGGCGAAGGCGGCGGTGCCGAACGAGGAACCGTCGTAGATGAGCTGGTCGAGCTCCGCGCTGGCCTCCAGGGCGGTGAAGGCGCGTTCGTCCTCGCCCGGTTCGTCGCGCTGCCGGTTCGCCTCGGCGAGGAGTTCGTCGTCCCACCCCTCCTTCTCCCGGTGCGGCTTGCCCAGGACGTGGTCGCGTTGAGCCTCCAGCTGGCTGGCGAGCTCCAGCAGGACGGGCACGCTGGGCAGGAAGACGCTCGCCGTCTCCCCCGGTCGCCGCGACCGGACGAAACGCCCGATGGCCTGCGCGAAGAACAACGGTGTCGAGGCGCTCGTGGCGTAGACGCCCACCGCCAGCCGGGGGACGTCGACCCCCTCGCTGACCATCCGGACGGCCACCATCCACGGCTCGTCGGAGTCGGAGAACTCGGAGATCCGCTTGGAGGCCGTGGGGTCGTCGGAGAGCACGACCGTGGGCGCGCTCCCGGTGTCCCGTTCGAGGATCTTCGCGTAGGCCTTCGCGGTGACGTGGTCCGAGGCGATGACGAGCCCACCGGCATCCGGCATCCCGGCCGCGCGGAGCTGGTGCAGTCGGGTGTTGGCGGCGGCGAGCACCGACGGTATCCACTCCCCGGACGGGTCCAGCGCCGTGCGCCACGCCCGGGTCGTCTCCTCCTTGCTGAGGGGCTGCCCCAGCCTGGCCACGTACTCGTCGCCCGCGTTGGTCCGCCAGCGGGCCTCCCCCGAGTAGGCCAGGAAGAGCACGGGCCGGACCACGCCGTCCTTCAGCGCGTCCGAGTAGCCGTAGGAGTGGTCGGCCCGGCTGTGCAGCACCCCGGCCCCGTCCGGCTCGTAGGGGATGAACGGGATGGGCGTGTCGTCGCTGCGGAAGGGCGTCCCCGTCAGGGCGAGCCGCCGGGTGGCGGGGGTGAAGGCCTCCCGCACGGCGTCCCCCCAGGACAACGCGTCCCCCGCGTGGTGCACCTCGTCCAGGATCACCAGCGTCTTGCGGCGCTCGGTCCGGACCCGGTGCAGGGTCGGGTGGGCGGCGACCTGCGCGTAGGTGACGGCGACGCCCTGGAAGTCCTGGGAGTGGGCGCCCGCCGCGTTGCGGAAGTGGGAGTCGATGGCGATGCCGGTGCGCGCCGCGGCCTCCGCCCACTGGTGCTTCAGGTGCTCGGTGGGAGCGACGATCGTCACCGCCTCCACCTTGCGGTCGGCCAGCAGTTCGGAGGCCACCCGCAGGCCGAAGGTGGTCTTGCCCGCCCCGGGGGTGGCCACCACCAGGTAGTCGGCGGGCCCGGTCGCCAGGTACCGGGTCAGTGCCCGTCGCTGCCAGGTCCGCAGCGGGCGGGCGGGCGGTGGCTGCTCCGCCGCCGGTGTGGAGGCCGGAGTACCGACCCCGATCTGCGACTCGGTCACCAGTGTTTGGCACCCCTTCCGGTGGACGGGCACGAGGCCGGGCGCGGACACGCAAAAGGCCCTCACACGACGGTGCGCACCAGGGACGCGGTGAGGGCCCGGACAGCTTACCGGCCGACCCGGGCTCCGCCGTGGCGCGACGCGGTGGGCGGCGTTCGACCGGGGTCGCGACGCGGGCGGACCGTCGCATAGCGCATCCTTGACCGACGATGGGTCCTCAGAGCAGTCACGACGCCACCAGCACCCCGCCCCCCCGGCGGGGGCCGTTGCGGCTGACGGGCAGAACCGTGTCACGTGCCTGGAACGACAACATCTTCTCCGAGGCGGCCGAGGCGGCCTTCTGGACGACGCTGTCGCTGCCCCCGCTGCTGCTCGGCCTGCTCGGAAGCCTGGGCTTCCTCGGTGAGTGGTTCGGCCAACAGCTCGTGGACAACATCCACGGGAAGATCATCACGTTCAGCGAGACGATCTTCAGCGACAACGTCGTGCAGCAGATCATCGCTCCCACGGTGGAGGACGTGCTCACGCGAGGCCGGGGGGAGATCGTCTCCCTGGGCTTCGTCATCTCGCTGTGGGCCGGGTCCTCGGCCATCTCCTCCTACGTGGACGCGGTCACCGTCGCCTACCGGCAGTACGACGTGCGGAACGCGGTGTGGCAGCGGTTGTTCTCGCTCCTGCTGTACCTCGCCGGCCTCGTCGTCGCCATCATCGGGCTCCCGGTCGTCGCGCTGGGCCCCGACATGCTGCCGCACCTGTTCCCGGAGAGCTGGCGGCCGACGCTCGTGGAGATCCTCGGTTACTTCTACTACCCGGTGACCGGTGTCCTGCTGGTCATCGCGCTGGCGATGTTCTACAAGGTGGCGCTGCCGCACAAACTGCCGTGGCACCGGGGGCTGCCGGGAGCGCTGCTCGCGATGGCGGTCTTCCTGGTCTCGAGCGCTGGGCTCCGCTGGTACATCACCTGGGTCACCGGCACCGGCTACACCTACGGGGCGCTCGCGACGCCGATCGCGTTCCTGCTGTTCGCGTTCTTCATCGGGTTCGCCATCGTGTTGGGCGCCCACTTCAACGCGGCGATCCAGGAGATGTGGCCGGCGAAGATGACCCACCGCGAGCGGCGCCGGTGGCGGCGGCTCGGGATGGAACGGGTCGCCGAACAGCTGCGCCGCGAGGAGAGCCAACGCCGTTGGCAGGTCCAACACGGAACCTCGGGCGACGAGGACGGCCCGCCGGCGGGCTCGGGCGAGGCGGGACCAGCCGCCGACCTGGTGGAACTGGAGGAGGAAGCGGGGCGGCCGGTCGACGCGGGCGGAGCCGCGCGGCCCGCCACGCCACAA
This sequence comes from Actinoalloteichus caeruleus, assembly GCF_049311605.1. NCBI lineage: Bacteria > Bacillati > Actinomycetota > Actinomycetes > Pseudonocardiales > Pseudonocardiaceae > Actinoalloteichus > Actinoalloteichus caeruleus. The sequence continues at coordinate 1,370,993 of NZ_CP186005.1, read as the reverse complement.
GGGGAGGCGGCTGGTCAGCCCGAACGGAGGGGCGGCGGACGCCACCGGCGGGTGGAGGACGACGGGGACGAAGGGCGCCGGGGCTGACCGGTACCCACCGCAACCACCCCCGGCTCGTGGCCCGGGCCCGTCCGTGGGGCCGCGCTCAGCGGCGCGGCCGCCGCCGGATCAGCTGTCACCGCCGCCGGGCGGGAGCGACTGGTAGATCTTCTTGCAGTCCGGGCAGACCGGAGCGCCCGGCTTGGGCGACCGCGTGACGGGGAACACCTCGCCGCAGAGCGCCACCACGTGCGTGCCCATGACCGCGCTCTCGGCGATCTTGTTCTTCCGCACGTAGTGGAACATCTTCGGCTCGTCGCCACCGGTGTCCTCGGTGTGCTCCGGCCGCGTGTCAACATCAGGCAGAGTCTGGGTCGGCGTACTCACATGACCCATGATGCCCCATGGTTCGACCAGGGGTGAACGAGAACAAGGAGGCGGAGCGTGGTCAGCTCCATGCGCACGCGGGCGAGCGAGGAGGTCGCCACCGCGGTCCGGGAAGGCCGGCCGGTGGTGGCGTTGGAGAGCACACTGCTCGCCCACGGGCTTCCCCCAGGTCACAACCGGAAGGTGGCGGCCAGGCTGGAGGCCGTGGTCCGGGAGCGGGGCGCCGTCCCCGCCACCATCGCGGTGCTCGACGGGGTCGCCCGGATCGGGTTGTCCGACGACGAGCTCGACCGGGTGTGCGATCCCGACGCCGGGCTCGTGAAACTGTCCCAGCGTGACCTGGGTCCCGTGCTGGGGCTGGGGCTCAGCGGGGCGACGACCGTGGCGAGCACCTGCGCCCTGGCCCACTCGGTGGGCGTGGGCGTCTTCGCCACCGGAGGTCTGGGCGGCGTCCACCGGGGGGCGGCGACCAGCTGGGACGTGTCGGCTGACCTGGGGGTCCTGGCCGGCACCCCGGTGGTGGTGGTGTGTTCCGGGGTCAAGTCGGTGCTGGACATCCCCGCCACCCTCGAGGTGCTGGAAACCTACTCCGTCCCGGTGCTGGCGTACCGGACGGACGCGTTCCCCGCCTTCTACCTGCGGGACTCCGGGCTGCCGGCCCCGTGGCGGGTGGACACCGCCGACCAGGTCGCGGCGACCGTGCTCGCCCACCGGACCGAGGTCCCGGGCGACTCCGGCGTGCTGGTGGCCAACCCGGTGCCCTCGGATGTCGAGATGGACCGGGACCTCCACGACCGGCTGCTGCGCGAGGGTCTCGACCTGCTCAGGAGCCGGGACGTGCGGGGCAAGGACGTGACACCGGTTCTCCTCGAGCACTTCCACTCGGGCAGCGGTGGCGCGAGCCTCGTCGCCAACGAGGGCCTGGTGGTGCACAACGCCGAGGTCGCCGCCGACGTCGCCGTGGCCATCTCCGAGCGGTCCGGACCGGTGCGGGCATGACGGGCACCGCGCCGCCGGGGAACGGCACCCCGACCGTGGTGGTGGTCGGCGACGCCGGTCTCGACATCGTGGCCAGGCACCGCGACCCGCTCGTCACCGGAGGGGACACCCGGGCTCGGATCAGGATGACCGCCGGCGGTGCCGGTGCGAACACCGCAGCCTGGCTGGCCAGGGAGGGGGTTCACCCCGTGCTGGTCGCCCGCGTGGGGGATGACGCCGCGGGCCGGCAGACCGAGACGGAGTTGGAAGCCGCCGGCGTGCGCTGCGCCTTCGCCGTCGACCCCGACGAGCCCACGTGCTGCGTGATCGTCCTGGTCGATGGCACGGGGCAACGGACGATGGTGCCGGACCGGGGGGCGAACGCCCGGTTCTCCCCGTCGGACGTCAACCCGGCCGTCATCGACGGCACCGCCCTCGCCGGGACACCCGGGTGGTCCGCGCCCCGCCACCTCCACCTCTCGGGGTACGTGCTGCTCGACGCGAGTTCCCGGGACGCGGGTCTGGCCGCGTTGCGGGGGGCCAGGGCCGCCGGGCTCACCACCTCGGTGGACCCGCAGGCGGCCGTGCTGCTCACCAGGGAGGGCTCGGAGGACTTCCTGGAGGCCGTGCGCGGGGTCGACCTCCTGCTGCCCAACCAGGACGAGTTGTTGGCCCTGACCGGTTCGGCCGACCCCTCGTCGGCCGAAGGGCTGCTGGACCTGGTGGGCGCGGTGGCGGTGACCGGCGGCGCCGAGGGCGCCTGGTGGGTCGACCGGGACGGCGTGCGGGGGGTGCCAGCGCCGCAGGTGGAGTGCGCGGACTCCACGGGGGCTGGCGACGCCTTCGACGCCGGCGTCGTCGCGGCCTGGCTGCGGGGCGCCTCGGCACGGGAGGCGTTGGCCGCCGGGGTGCTCGCGGGCACGGAGGCGGTGCGGCACGTCGGGGCGCAGCCCCCGTCGGCGACCCCGCCGGTCATCCGGTCGCTGCCCGAGGCCGTCGGTTCGGCCTGAGTCCCGCCGGGTGGGGACCGGTTCCCGCCTCCCCACCCGGAGCGCCCACCCCGCCTGGCGCCGGACGGCCCCGGCGGGGCGGGCTCGGCGAGCTACTGGTCGATGACGGTGTGCTCCCGCGACTCAAGACGCCGGTGGTCGCGCTTGAACCGGCTCACCCGCTCCGCCTTCTTCGGCGGTCGGTCGTTGGCGATGAGCACCGCCATCCACGGCAACGGCACCGACAGCGCGACCAGCAGCAACGCCAGCCACCAGATCTGGTAGCAGAGCACGCCGGCGATCACGCAGCCACCTCGGACACACATCATGATCATGTACTTGCGTTGGCGCGCCGCGAGCTGGTCGTCCTGCGACGGCGCGGCCTCCGTGATGAGCACGGGCCGTGACTGCGCCGGTGAATCGGCCACGAGACCACCTCCGCTCCCATCGTCTCACTGTCGGCGACGACGCCCCGGCCGGCGCCGGGTACGGTCCGGACATCCTCGGGGACGGTCCTCGTGGTGGGGAGGTGCCCGAATGCGAGCGGTGGTGTCCAGGGTCACCCGGGCCCGGGTGCGGGTCGCCGGGAGGACCGTCGGCGAGATCGAGCGCCCAGGACTGCTGGTGCTGGTCGGCGTGACGCACGAGGACGGCACGGACGAGGCGCGCGCGCTCGCGCGGAAGGTGCACGAACTGCGGGTGCTGCGGGACGAGGAGTCCTGTGCGACGAGCGGGGCACCCCTGCTCGTCGTCAGCCAGTTCACCCTCTACGGGGCCACTCGGAAGGGGCGCCGGCCGTCCTGGACCGCGGCGGCACCACCGGAACGCGCGCGGCCGTTGGTCGAGGAGGTGGTGCGCGACCTGCGGGAGAGGGGAGCGACCGTCGCCACTGGCCAGTTCGGGGCTGACATGGCGGTCGAGAGTGTCAACGACGGCCCCTTCACGGTGCTCGTGGAGGTCTGACGTCGTCGGATGTGCCAGCCGTCCCCGTCACGAGACCCCACTCCCGAGTAACGCCACTACTCCCTTCGGGTGACAACGCCACTTCTGTGACGTGCACGACCGCGTTTTGGCAACGGAACGGGAACGAATCCGCGATCCACCGCGTTGAGCGGGTAGCAAACGTCGACAACGGCCTGGGAACCCGGCAGCGGTGGCGCGAATCCCCGGGCCTCCGCTGACGCGTCGCGCCCGCCGACGCGGCGCTCCAGCATCCCGACAGGGAGGTAAGTCAATGACCGTCCCGCAGACCGTCCCTACTTCGGAAGCTTACGCCGAGGCGGACATCGATGCGCAGGGCCCGGCCGCTGATCTTGTTCGGGTCTACCTCAACGGGATCGGGCGTACCGCTCTGTTGACCGCTCAGCAAGAGGTCGACCTCGCCAAGCGTATCGAAGCCGGTGTGTTCGCCGAGCACGTGCTCGACACCGACCCCGAGCTGTCCCCTGGTCGTCGCTCCGACCTGCGCGCACTGGTGCGGGACGGGCACCGGGCCAAGAACCACCTCCTGGAGGCGAACCTCCGGCTCGTGGTCAGCCTGGCCAAGCGCTACACGGGCCGGGGCATGCCCCTGCTGGACCTCATCCAGGAGGGCAACCTCGGACTGATCCGCGCCGTCGAGAAGTTCGACTACACGAAGGGCTTCAAGTTCTCGACCTACGCCACCTGGTGGATCCGGCAGGCCATCACGCGGGGCATGGCCGACCAGGGGCGGACCATCCGCCTCCCGGTGCACCTCGTCGAGCAGGTGAACAAGCTCGCGCGGATCAAGCGTGACCTGCACCAGCAGCTGGGGCGGGAGGCCACGCACGAGGAGCTGGCCAACGAGTCGGGGCTCCCGGTGGGCAAGGTGTCCGACCTGCTCGACCACTCCCGTGACCCGGTGAGCCTGGACATGCCGGTGGGCGCGGAGGAGGACGCCCCACTGGGTGACTTCATCGAGGACGGCGAGGCAACCGACGCGGAGAACGCGGTGATCTCCGGCCTCCTCCAGGACGACCTCCGCCGGGTTCTCGCCACTCTTGACGAGCGCGAACAGAACGTCATCCGCCTGCGGTACGGGCTGGAGGACGGTCAGCCGCGCACGCTCGACCAGATCGGCCGCACCTTCGGGCTCTCCCGGGAACGCGTCCGCCAGATCGAGCGCGAGGTGATGGCGAAGCTGCGGCAGGGCGACCGGGCCGAGCGGCTGCGCGCGTACGCGTCCTGACGCCGAGGACCCACCCGGGGTCAGGACGAGTCGGCCTCCCACCGCCCCGGCGCCACGCCGACGGTGGACCCACCTCGGCACCGGACCAGGCCGGGCCGCTCCGGTGCCGGCCGCCACGCGGGCACGCGGCGCGAACACCGAGCCGTCCGCGCCGGGGCACCCAGGCCGACGACCGCGGGCGACATCGCGCGCGGTACCGAGTCCCGGGCCTCGTCACCGGGCGTCCACGCGGTCCGGGAACTCCGCGCCCGTCCCGACGTGGGACGGAAGCGCCTCGGCTCCCGCCCCGGGGACGGCGCGGGCCCCCAGTACCCAGCCCCCACGGACGAGAAAAAACCTGGCACCGAGGCAACCCGCCGGACCAGCGGGTCCGTCTCCTGAGCATGAGACGCCTTACTACCGCAGTCGGCGCCGGCGTCCTGTTCCTGGGGATCTCCGCCTGCGCCGACTCCAACGAAGACAGTGGTGTCGGGCTGGGTGGCCAACCGTCCCAGGCACCTCCGACCAGCAGCGAGCAGGAGGCCCCGCCCAGCGCGGAGGAACCCGAGACGCGCCCGGCCGAGGCGGTCGACGTCCCCGAGGAACAGGTCGACACGGCTGCCATCGACGAGGGCTACCCGGTCGAGGTCTGGACCCTCGACGAGGGAGCGGTCCTCGGGGCGATGGGCCAGGAGGGCGGATGCGGCACGGTCAGCGCCTCCGCGACCGAGGACGAGGAGTCGGTGACGCTCCTGCTCACCGAGGACATCCCGACCTCCGGCCCCTGCACGATGGACATCCGGTTCCGCGCGGTCAGCGTGGACCTGGACCAGCCCCTGGGCGACCGAACCGTCGTCCTCGAGACCGAGACCGTCGGACCGCCCTCCTCCTGACGGACTCGGCCCCACCCCGGGGACCCGGCCGGTGACCGCCGGCTCGCGGTCCCCGGGGTGTCGTGGTCCGAGGACCCCCGACGCCAGCGCGCCCGGAACGGTGTCCCCGGGGGCCACTCCGGGCCCCTCAACTCAGCGCAGCCGCCGGGGCCCGGTGTCGGTCCGGGTGGGAGGCGGCCCGATGGTGAGGGTCGCGCTGGTCACGAACGCTCCCGCCGAGGATGCCAACACGGGCTCCAACCTCAGTTCCCGGAGCTCGGGCACGTCCTCGGCCAACGCCGCCACCCGCAACACCAGGTCCTCGAGCGCGTCCAGCCGCGCCGGCTCACCCCCGCCGTAGCCGGTGAGCAGCGGGGCGGCGCGCGGGGCTCGGACCAGCTCCGACGCGTCGACGTCCGAGAGCGGCACCGCGCGGTAGGCACGGTCGCCCAACAGGTCGGTGACGATCCCCGACAGCCCGAACGAGAGCACCGCGCCGAAGGAGGGGTCGTCCTGGACCCCGACCACGCAGGAGATGCCCTTCGGCGCCATCCGCTGCACGTAGACCTCGGAGGAACCCGACAGGTCCCGCAGCGCCCGGTGCGCGGCCCGCACCGAGTCGGCGCTGTCGAGGTCGAGCCGCACCCCGACGAGGTCGTTGCGGTGCCGCAACCGCCGGTCCGGTGACTTCAGCACCACCGGGTACCCCAGTTCGGCCGCCGCCCGCACCGCCGCGCCAGAACCGCGGACCCGGCGGAAGTCGACGACGTCCACCCCGTAACAGCGCAGCAGGCGCACCGCCTCCTCGTCGGGAAGCCGCCATCCGCCGTCCGCCTCCTCGGCACTGCCCTCCGGCGGATCCGCCATCCACCCGTCCACGACCGACCTCGCCTGGTCCGTCCGGACACCGGCCGGGGTGACGAAGTCACCCTGCGGAGCCGACCGCCACCGCGCGTACCTGGCGATCCTCGCCAGGGAGCCAACGGCCCGTTCCGGGCTGGGGTAGGAGGGCACCGAACCCCAGCCGGGTGCCGTGCCGTCGGCTCCGCCCACCGCGAGCTCCTCCGGGACCCCCTCGGCGGCGAGGAAGGTCGACACCACGGGTTTCGCGGCCGCGAGCGAGTCCTCGAAGACGACCGCGCGCAGCGCGCGGGCGTACTCGGCTCCCGACACGGCCAGCGGGGGCACGAACACCGCGACCACCGCGTCGACGTCCTCCCGCCGCACCGCGTCGCGCACGGCCGCACCGAACTCCTCCGGGCCCGCCCCCGCCCCGACGTCGACGGGATCACCGGCCACCCTCATCCCCTGGGCGAGCGCGACGTCGGCGGCGAGCACCCCCAGGGCCGACGCGTTGCCGACCACCGCGACCCGGTCGCCCGAGGGGAGCGGTTGGTTGGCCAGCACGAGGGCGGTGTCGAAGAGCTGGGCTAGGGACTCCACCCTGATCACCCCGGACTGCTCGAACAGCGCCTGCACGCTGGCCTCGTCCACGGGGACCGAGGTGGCCCGCAGCGCGGGACTGACGGCGTGTCGACCCGACTTGACCGCGACGATGGGTTTGGTCCGTCCCAGCCGGCGCGCCAACCGGGCGAACTTGCGGGGGTTGCCGAACGATTCCAGGTAGAGGAGGACGACGTCGGTCGCCGGATCCGTCTGCCAGTACTGGAGGAGGTCGTTCCCGGACAGGTCGGCCCGGTTGCCCGCCGACACGAAGGTGGACAGTCCGAGTCCCCGGTTGGCGGCGGTCGCCAGGATCGCCACTCCCAGCGCCCCCGACTGGCAGAAGAACCCCACCCTCCCCCGGCCGGGCAGGCGCGGCGCCAGGGTCGCGTTCAGCCGCACCTCGGGGTCGGTGTTGACCACGCCGAGCGCGTTCGGCCCGATCACCCGCATCCCGTGCGCGCGGGCCTCGCGGACCAGGCGGCGTTCCTGCGAACGCCCGTCCTCACCGGTCTCGCCGAACCCGGAGGTGACGACGACCAACGCCTTGACGCCCTTGGCGAGGCAGGCGTCAAGCACCTCGTCGACGCGGGCCGCGGGTACGGCGATGACGGCGAGGTCGACCTCGTCGGGGATGTCCAGCACGGAGGCGTAGGCGCGGACACCCCGCACCGACCGGTGTTCGGCGTTGACGGGGTAGACCGGCCCCGCGAAGTTGGCCGCCAACAGGTTCGCCAGCACGGCGTGCCCGACCTTGGCCTGGTCCGCCGAGGCGCCCACCACCGCGACGGAACGGGGGTGCAGGACGTTGTGGACGCTCCGGGCCTCGGCGGCCTGCTCCCGCGCCCTGGCCACCGCCACCGAGCGCTCGGTGGGGTCGACGTCGAACTCCAGGTGCAGGATGCCCTCCTCCACCTCCCGCCGCACCGAGTAGCCGGCGTCGCGGAAAACGCGCAGCATCGGACCGTTCTCCGCCAACACCTCGGCCTCGAAGCGGCGCAGCCCACGCTCCCGCGCCGCGGCGGCGAGGTGTTCCAGCAGGATCGAACCCAGCCCCCGGCCCTGGTGGGCGTCCTCCACGACGAAGGCGACCTCGGCGGAGCTGGTCGACGGCAGCCGGTCGAACCGGCCGACGGCGACGATGTCGTCGCCGAGGAACGCGCCGAAGGCGACCCGGTCGTGGTGGTCGACGGTGCTGAACCGCCGCATGTCCGCCTCGGGCATCCTCGGGTAGGCCCCGAAGTACCGGAAGTACCGTGTCCGGTCGCTCATCCTGGCGTGCAGCTCGACCAGTCGTGGCCCGTCCGCCGGGCGCAGCGGCCGCAGGTGCACGGTGCCGCCGTCGGCGAGCACGACATCGGCCCGCCAGTGCCTCGGGTAGTCCGCCGCCGCGCCTGCTCCGAGGTCCTCGACCGGATCGTCGCCGCCCGCACGCTGCCCGTCGTCCACCGTCATCACTCCGCCCTGGGCCGCCTGCCTGACACGTCGCTCCGAACCGCCTCATGATTACCCGTCCCGGGCCGGGGGTGGCGCCACTCACGCACCGGGTCCGCCCCGGTCTCAGTCCCGCCGGTCATCCGCGTCGAGCCCGAGCAGGGGGAACACCGCCCGTCGCGTGGCGAGCAGCGCGTGGTCCACCGGGGTGTCGACCGTCCCGTCCCACGGCTGGTAGCCGGGGTCGACCCCGTCGCTCAGGGTGGCGGGGAGGGCGTCGCCCCCCGCGAACGGGGTGGCGTAGCGAACCCACTCCCCCGGCACGCCGGTCCCCGGGGCGAGGTCGCGGTCGAGCACCGTCGCGATCAGGTGGGTCCAGGAGCGCGGCACCACCCGGGCGAGCGCGTACCCACCCCCGCCCAGGGCGAGCCAACGCCCCTCGGCGTACGTCTCCGCCAACTCCCGCAACCGCCGGTAGAGGGCCCGATGCCCGTCGACGGTGAGCCGCAGGTCCGCCAACGGGTCCTCCCGGTGGGTGTCGGCGCCGCACTGGGTGACCAGCAGCTGGGGGCGGAAGGCCGCGAGCGCCGCGGGGACCACGGCCTCGAACGCACGCCGCCAGCCGGCGTCCCCGGTACCCGGGGGCAGCGCGAGGTTCACCGACGTCCCCTCGGCCGCGCCCGTCCCCAGCTCCTCGGGACGTCCGGTGCCCGGCCACAGGGTCGCGGGGTGCTGGTGGACGGACACGGTCAACACCCGGGGGTCGTCGTAGAAGGCGGTCTGGACCCCGTCTCCGTGGTGGACGTCGACGTCGAGGTAGGCGATCCGTTCCACGCCGTGGTCGAGCAGCCAGGCGATCGCCACGGCGCAGTCGTTGTACACGCAGAACCCGGCGGCGTGCCCCGGCATGGCGTGGTGCAGGCCGCCACCGATGTTGATGGCACGGGAGGCGCCGTCCAGGATCGCGCGCGCCGCCGCCAACGATCCTCCGGCGATCAGCGACGCGGCCTCGTGCATCCCGTCGAAGACGGGGTTGTCGACCGTCCCCAGTCCACGCAGGCCGACCGAACGACGGCCGGCGCGCACCGCCTCGACGTACCCGCTCTCGTGGACCCGGGTGAGTTGCGCGCTCGTCGCCTCGGGCGGCCGGAGGACGCTGACATCCGTCAGTAGCCCGAGCTCTCCGGCGAGGCGCATGGTCAGGTCGAGTCGACGCGGGTTGAGCGGGTGGTGCTCCCCCAGGTTGTAACCGAGATATGACTCGTCCCACACGACCACGGCGTCCATGCGGCCGACCGTACCCCGCACGGCGCTCGCCGAGTCGCCCGTTCGGGTCAGTCACGGCTGGGGCGCACCGGCCGCCAGCTGACCGACGATCCGGCACGGTCCTCGCCGGTAGGGGCGCTGGGCGCACCCGGGGCGTCGGGGATGCCACCGGCACGGGCGACGGGACCGGCGCCGCCTCCCTGGCCGACCGGCGAGTCCGCCGGCTGGGCGGCCGAACCGGCCCCTCGCCGGTGCGACCGGCGGCCAGCCGCGCGACGTCAGCTGAGATTGGCGAGCAGGCGCTGGCACGCGTCGGCGCACCGCCGGCACGCCTCCGCGCACACCCGGCAGTGCCCGTGCCGGCCGGCGTGCCGCTGGCACTCCTCGGCGCAGGAGATCGTGGTCGTCGCGCACGCCCGCGCCAGGGTGCGGCTGATGTTCACGTCGTACCCGGTGTGCCGGGAGAGCACACGCGCGGTGGCATCGCAGACGTCGGCGCAGTCCGCGCAGGTCCGCACGCACTTCCGCAGCATCGGCAACTCGTCGTCGGGTTCGGCCAGGCAGGCGTCGGCGCACGCGGTGCAGGCCTGGGCGCAACGCTGGCACTCCTCGACGCATTCGCCCAGGGCCGTCCGGTCGACGGCGCCGAGACCGGCCGGATAGGTGTTCAGCATGTCCGTCACGGTGCTCATGGCCGCTCCTCCTGCTCCTGCCGTGGTCCTCCGCGACTTCGCCCGGCCACCCGGGCCGCCGCGCGGTTCGCGTCCTCCACCCGCTCGGGTACCCCGTCGCGGCATGACTCCTCACCGCGAAGGTCCCGTCGAGGGGCGACGTGGAACGCCGGGTCACCGGCCCCCGAGCCCCACGGTCCGCGATGTGCGGGCCCCGCGCGTCGCCGACCACGCCCGGCCGGTCGGCGGCTCCCCCCTGGGCCACGGGGTTGGGGCGCCTGCCGGCACCCCCGCGTGGTGACGGAAACTGTTGGTGACGGCGCGCGCCTGGGGGCGGCCGGAACGTGGACGGTGGGTGACAGGGTGGCGCTGACGGACTCGGCGATCGAGAAGATCAAACAGATGATCATCGACGGGGAGCTGCGGCCGGGCGACCGGCTCCCCAGGGAGGCCGACCTCGCCGCTCACCTCGGCCTCTCCCGGAGTTCCCTGCGTGAGGCCGTGCGCGCGCTGGCCCTGATCCACGTCCTCGACGTCCGGCAGGGCGACGGCACCTACGTCACCAGCCTGGACCCGGCGTTGTTGCTCGACGCCGTGGCCTTCGTGGTCGACTTCCACCAGGACGAGAGCGTTCTCCAGCTGTTCGAGGTGCGCCGCATCCTGGAACCGGCGGCAGCGGCGATCGCGGCGCAGGTGATGCCCGACGAGGACGCCAGGGGCCTGCTGCCCCTGCTCGACGAGGTCACCGACCACACCGACATCGAGCAGCTGGTCGCCAACGACATCGAGTTCCACCGGCGGGTCGCGGAAGGCACCGGGAACCAGGTGCTCTGCTCACTCGTCGACAGCCTGTCCAGCTCCACGCACCGGGCTCGCGTGTGGCGGGGGTTGACCCAGAAGGACTCCGTCCGCCGGACCTTGGACGAACACCGGGCGATCGCGGAGGCCATCATCAGTCGCGAGGCGGAGGTCGCGCGGTCCTGGGCGACCGTTCACGTGGCGGGCGTGGAGCAGTGGCTGCGCACCGCGTTGTAGTGGCTACGGCCCGACCGGACGAGGCGACTCGGGCGGTCGGCTCCACGACGGGGTGACGGGACCGGGACCGCTCGGACAACCTCCTCCCGCAGGAGGGACACCTTCGCCTCCACCCCACCGGCACCGCCCTTCGCGTGATCCTGACCGATTCGGATGCCGATGATCACTCCTCTGGGTTAGCCTCTGCCGTCAAGCGGACCTCGCGGGAAGCACACGGGCGTGGTGCCACGCCACGCGTGGCGAGGCCCCTCGGTCCAACCCCAGCCGTCGCCTTCGACGCCCGCCGGCGATCGTCGCGACGGCCCGTGCCGTGGAAAGGCGGGCCCTCATGACGAGGCGAACCTGGAACGCCGTCGGCGCTCTGCTGCTGGCCGCGGGGCTGAGCGCGTGCGCCACCGAGGTGTCCGGAACCGCGATCCCCCTCGGCGCGGCACCGGACCAGGGGCAGACCGGGTCGTCGGACGCACCGGCCCCGCCGGCCACCGAACCCGCGTTCCCCGGCACCGACGACGAGGCCGACCTCGGCTTCGACGGGGTCCCCCAGGTGCCCACCGGCGAGGTGGGCACCGTGAAGACCTCCGAGGGCGTCGTGGTGTGCGAGCTGCTGAGTTCTGACGAACTCCGCGAGCTGCTCGGCGCCGACGCGGTCGAGATCGAGGCGGGCGGCGACGAGTTCCCGGACGAGTGCAAGTGGGAGATCTCGCTCGACGGCGCGAGCCCGTGGACGAAGATGCAGTTCACCGGGTTCGGCCCGAGCGTGGTCGAGGACTACACCTATTCCGACGTGGCGCCGATGACCATCGCCGGCAACAGCGCCTTCAAGCTGTACAACCCCGGCCGCTGCGACATCTCCGTGCAGATCGCCACGGACGGCGCCCCGGACGCCCTCCGGTTCGACCTGGACTCCCTGGGGATGCTTGACGGGGACTACTGCGCGCAGGTGGAGAACGCGATCAGCATCGCCGTCGAGCGGCTGCCGGCGGGCTGACCGGTGTCGGGGCCTGTCCCGCTCAGCGCGGATCCGGCCCCAGCACCGCCGGCCGGGCCGGGTCGGACGACCACTCCGACCAGGACCCCGGGTAGAGCGCCGCCGGCGCGCCAGCCTCCCGGACCCCGGCGGCTTCCAGGGCCAGCACCACCGAACACGCGGTCACACCGGACCCGCAGTAGACACCCACCTCCTGGCCCGGCCGCACGCCGAGACCGGCGAAGTGGGCGGCCAGCTCCTCCCGGCTCCGCCACCGCCCCTCCTCGGTGACGTGGGCGCCGAAGGGCGCGTTCACCGCGCCGGGCACGTGGCCTGGCCTCGGGTCGACGGGTTCCACCTCCCCCCGGTACCGCTCCGGGGCGCGCGCGTCGAGCAACAGGCCCGTCCCGGCCAACGCGCCGGCCTCGGTCGCGCCGAGCACCGGCATCGACCCGGGGACGACCTCGAAGTCGCCAGGGCGTGCCGCGGGCACCTCGGTGGTGACCGGGTGACCAGCGCCGACCCACGCGGCGTACCCCCCGTCGAGCACCGCCACCTCGGGATGGCCGGCCCAGCGGAGCAGCCACCAGGCCCTGGCGGCGGCGGACCCGTCCACCGCGTCGTACACGACCACCGGTCGACCAGCGCCGACCCCAGCCGCGCGGAGCGTCGCGCCCAGGCGCTGCGCGTCCGGCAGCGGGTGTCGTCCTCCTGCACCGGGCGGTCCCGCGAGCTCGGTGTCGAGGTCGACGAAGACAGCACCAGGCAGGTGGCCGGCGTCATACGCCTCCCGCCCGGGCGGTCCGGTCAGGCTCCACCGGACGTCCAACAGGGTCGTCGGTCCGGCGGCGCCGAGCCGTTCGGCCAGTTCGTCGGGGGTGACCAGTGGCCCCATGTCCCACCTCTCTCGTCCGCGGATCGCCGCGCGCGGGGTGAGGCGCGCGACGGTCGGGGAATGTCGTTGCCGTCCGATACGGTTCCAGACTCCGCGCGGTCCGTCCCCGGCGGCTGTCAGGGGGAACAACACTGTGTGAACAGACGACTAGAATGGCGGCGGGCTGGTTACCGTGAGTCGGGTCACCCGGAGTCCGGTCAGCATCGCCTCGCGCGATCAGGACGGTCGAGGAAGCACCTCATCGAACAGGCAGCCCCCGCTAGTCCGCCTCTGATGCCTCTGGCTCCGAAAACGTACAGGAGAGCTGGCGTGAACGACCTAATCGACACCACGGAGATGTATCTCCGGACGATCTACGAGCTCGGAGAGGAAGGCGTCGTCCCGCTGCGCGCGCGTATCGCCGAACGCCTCGGGCAGAGTGGGCCCACCGTCAGCCAGACCGTGGCGAGAATGGAGCGGGACGGCCTGTTGGTGGTGGCCGACGACCGGCACCTGGAACTGACCGAGACCGGCCGGGAACGAGCGATCGCGGTCATGCGGAAGCACCGGTTGGCGGAACGGCTGCTCGTGGACGTGATCGGCCTGGAGTGGGAGCACGTGCACAGTGAGGCGTGTCGGTGGGAGCACGTGATGAGCGAGGCCGTCGAACGCAAGCTGGTAGCGCTGTTGGACCACCCGACCACCTCCCCCTACGGGAACCCGATTCCGGGGCTGGACAAACTCGGGGTCGGCGACGCCGCCCCGCCGGCCGACTCCGACCTCCGCAGGCTCGACGAGGTCGCCCGGCAGGGCGGGGGCCTGGTCCGGGTGAGCCGGATCGCCGAGCACGTGCAGCTCGACCCGGTCCTGATGGCCGACCTGAAGGCGGCCGGCGTGATGCCGGGCAACGACGTCAGGGTGGAGGCGAGCACGTCAGGCCAGCCGGTGAAGGTGGAGGGCGTCGCCAGCGCGGAGATCGTCTCCAGCATCGCCCACGCCGTGTTGGTACGCACCCGATGACGCCGGGGAGACGGGCGGCCCGCACCTTCCAGGAGCTGCACGGGCGGGCTCCGGAGGTGGTGTGGTCCGCCCCGGGTCGGGCGAACCTCATCGGGGAGCACACGGACTACAACGGTGGTCTGGTGCTGCCGTTCGCGTTGCCCTACCGCATCGCGGTGGCCGCCTCGCCCCGCGAGGACGGGCTGGTCGGGATGACCACCGTCGATGATTCCGGGCACGCGCGAGCGGCGGCTCCGGTGCCGTTGGCCGAGGTGGAGCCCGGTGACGTCACCGGGTGGTCCGCCTACCCGGCCGGGGTCGCCTGGGTCCTCCGGGACGCGGGCCTCCAGCGGGAGGGCGTGGAACTCGTCATCGCCGGCGACGTGCCCAGCGGAGCCGGGTTGTCGTCCTCGGCCGCCCTGGAGTGCGCGGTCGCGCTGGCGCTGTTGGACCTTGCCGGCAGGCCCGTCACCGACGACTCCGACCGCGTCCAGGTGGCTCGCTGGGCGCAGCTCGCCGAGAACGACTTCGTCGGTGCCCCGACCGGCGTGTTGGACCAGATGGCGTCGCTGTGCTGCCAGGAGGCCCACCTGCTGCTGTACGACGTGTCGACGGAGGAACGGGAACAGGTGCCCTTCGATCCCTCATCGGAGGGGCTCGAGGTGCTCGTCATCGACTCGGGCACCCGCCACGAGCACAGCGAGTCGGGTTACGCCGACCGCCGCGCCGGCTGCGAGCAGGCGGTCAAGCAGCTCGGGGTGACCTCGCTGAGCGCGATCGAGCCGCGCGAGCTGCCCGAACGACTGTCCCAACTCGACCCCGCGCTGCGTCCGCTGGCACGCCACGTGGTCACGGAGAACCAGCGGGTCCGCGACACCGTGGCGTTGCTGCGGACCGGCCGGACGTGGGAGGCCGGCGCGCTGCTGACGGAATCCCACGTGAGCCTCCGCGACGACTACCGCGTGTCGTGCCCGGAACTCGACCTGGCGGTGGACGTCGCGGTGGAGGCCGGCGCCGCCGGGGCCCGCATGATGGGCGGCGGTTTCGGTGGCTCCGGCATCGCGCTCGTCGAGACCGAGCGCGGTCCGGCGGTGCGGCGCGCCGTCACCGACGCCTACCGCGCTGAGGGACTGACGGACCCCAGGTTCTTCTCGGCCGTACCGGCGGCGGGCGCGGGTCGGGACCTCGACCGCTGAGCGGGACCCCGCCCCGGCACCCGGAGCTCCGCGGCTCCGGGTGCCGGGGCCTCGGCCACCCGCCGTGACCGGGCAGAATGGGCCGCCCAGTCCCGACCGCCGTGGGCGGGACGCGGCGAAAGGGAAGACACCATCGTGAAACTGCTGGTGACGGGTGGCGCGGGCTATGTGGGAAGCGTGTGCGCCGCCCGCCTGGTCGAGGGCGGACACGAGGTCGTCGTGCTGGACGACCTGTCCACCGGTCATGCCGACGCGGTGCCGGACGGGTGCCGGTTCGTGCGAGGTGACCTCGCCGAGGTGGCCGGGGACGTGCTCTCCGAAGGCTACGACGGGGTCCTGCACTTCGCGGCCAAGTCGCTCGTCGCCGAGTCGATGGCCGACCCGGCCAAGTACTGGGACGGCAACGTCGTCACCTCGCTCCGCCTGCTGGAGGCCATGCGGGAGCACGGCACGCCACGGCTGGTGTTCTCCTCGACCGCCGCGACCTACGGACAACCCGAGGAGGTGCCGATCCCGGAGTCCGCGCCGACCCGGCCGACCAACACCTACGGCGCCAGCAAACTCGCGATCGACTACGCCATCACCTCCTACGCGCGAGCGCACGGGCTCGCCGCCGTGAGCCTGAGGTACTTCAACGTCGCCGGGGCGCACGGCCAGTACGGCGAGCGGCACACCGTCGAGACCCATCTGATCCCGCTCGTGCTCCAGGTCGCGCAGGGCACCCGGGAGCACATCCAGATCGCCGGGGAGGACTGGCCCACCGAGGACGGCACCTGTGTGCGCGACTACATCCACGTCACCGATCTCGCCGACGCGCACGAGCTGGCCCTGAGCCACGCGGTGGGCGGTGAACACCGCATCTACAACCTGGGCAGCGGGCACGGCTTCTCGGTGCGTGAGGTGATCGACGCCTGCCGGCGGGTGACCGGCCACCCGATCCCGGCCGTGGTGGGCCCTCGCCGGCCCGGTGACCCGGACCGGCTCATCGCCTCCAGCACCTTGGCCCGCGCCGAGCTGGGGTGGACACCGGAGCGCACCGACCTGGACAGGATCGTCGCCGACGCGTGGGCCTTCGCGTCTCGCTGACCTGGTCACCAGGCGTCCTCGCCGTCCGACTCGATCGCCAGGCGGGCCTCCTCCGCTCCGTCCGCGACCACCCTTCTCACTCGGTCGGGTGGAAGTCCGGCGGCGAGCGCCCGACCGAGCAGCCGGGCCAACGCATGCTCGGGCGCCGCGGCCCGGCTGGCCTCCAGGGCGAGCCCGGCGAGCGCCCCGTCGCCACGCAGGTAGGCCGTCACCGCAAGCAGGGCGGCCGGTTCCGCACGGTGCGGCGGCGGGGTCGCCCTGGTCAGGACCAGCCACAACCGCTCGGCGGCCGCGGAACGCGGTCCCGAACTCCAAGACATGCAGGCGTCCCGCACCCGGGTTTCGGACAACGCCACGGCGATCCTCGCCACGTCCTCGTCAGTCACGACGAACGTGCCTCGCTCAACCTGTTCCAGCGCCCGGTGCACGGCGGACAGGTCAGCGCGGGCGGCACGACCGGCGTCGAGGGCCCGCTCCAGGTCCGCTGTCTCCTCCACCGGCCCGAGGAGTTCCGATCTCCGGTGGAGATCCGCCGGCGGATCGGGGTCGAGGAGCCTGGCCAGCGCCGCGCGGTCGGCGAAGGTGACGAACCCGGCGAGTGCGCTGGCCGCCGCCGTCACGGTGCCCGCCGGATCGGGAACGCGGCCGGAGCAGGCGTCCTCGTCGTAGCAGAACCACCGTTCGTCCGCCGAGGTCGCCGCCACCCACACCGAGTGCAGGCAGGCGACCCCTGCCTCCGCTGCCGCCCGCTCGACGGCCGTGACGAGGGCGCGGCGGGGCGGTCCGCCGCGCCGACCGCGAGCGCCGCCGCCGACCACGACCAGCAGCACGCCCGAGGCGCGCTGACCGCGCAGCGGCGGCAGCACGTGGTCGAGGACGGCGGTCTCGTCCTCGCGGGGTGGGAGGTCCAACCGGAGGCAGAGACCGACCCGGGACCGCCGCTCACCCGTGAGGCAGATGACCACCAGGGACTCCTGGGGATGGAAACCGAGCAGGTGTGGGACGGCGGCCACGACCTCACCGGGGTCGTGCAGGCGGACGCAGGAGGCCAGGGCGGGCGGCGGTGTCGGGGTCATGGCCGCCACTGTTCACCTCGGCATGCCCGACCAGCCATCGCCGCCCCGCTGACCTGTGGACAACCACGTGGCTGTGGACAACCGGGGCGCGGACCGGCCGCGCCCCGGCTCCGCGGGGCTCAGCGCGGCAACGCCGCCGCGACCGCGTCGGCTCCGCCCACCACGGGAAGGACCAGCCTGGTGTCCGCGAGGTCCACGGCGATCCCCGCCCCCGGGGCGGGCCGCAACGTGTAGTCGCGGTCGCTGGAGAGCACGACGAGTCCCAGGGAGTGCCCGGTGGGCAGGACGTGGTCGTGCGCCTGGAGTTGGACATCGACCCGGTAGAACTCCCCGGGGGTGATCGGAAGCGTGCTGGCGATGTCCTCCCGGTTCTGCGGGTCGACCCAGCCCCGGGTGATCGCCCGGTTCGTGCCGTCCGGCGCCCGGTCGACGAGGACGACCGTCAGGTTCGCCGCGGGACGGGCGAACGCCGCGCGCAGCTCGACCCGGGGTGTTCCGCTCAGCCGCATCGGCTCCCTGACGGGGGCGCTCGTGTAGGAAAGCCGGTTCCCGGACCTCGGCGCGTCCACGAGCTCGGCTGCCGGCCGGGTCGCGTCGTCCACCAGGCGTTCGACCGTCGGTCCGCCCGGCACCGCTCCCCGGGCGGTCAGGGTCCCCACCGCGCTGCCGCCCGGCCACGGGTGCAGCTCGACCGGCTCGGTGCCGGGGGCCGGCCAGTCCGCCTCCTCCACCCAGCTCCCGTCCTCGCGTTGCAGGACGGCCCTGGGCTGGTCCGCCACCCCGTTCGGCACCTTGTGCAGGTAGTTGGTGAACCACCGGTTGAGCGCGTCCAGCCACTCCTCCCGGCGGAGGCCGAGTGGGTCGACGTGCCCGGACTGGTGCAGCCAGATCTGGCGGGGGACGTCGTGGCGGGCGAGGGCCTCGTACCACTGGGCCACGTGCCTGGTCTTCACGTTCCAGTCGTTGAGCCCGTGGACGGCGAGGACGGCGGCCTCGACCTGGTGAGCGTTGTTCACGTAGTTCCGCTCGTCCCAGAACTCGCTGTAGTCACCGGTCACCCGGTCCTGCCGTTCGGTGAGCTCCGCGATGACCTCGCGACAGATCTCCCGGTCGCTCCTCGTGTACACGTACTCGGCGAGCGAGTCCAGATCCTCGCCCTGGTAGCCGCCGGGCGCCACCACCGCGCCGTCAGCGCGGTAGTAGTCGTACCAGTTGGAGATGGCGGCGATGGGGACGATGGCGTCCAGCCCCTCGACCCCGGTCGCCGCGACCGCGTTGGGCAGGGTGCCGTTGTAGGACACGCCCATCATCCCGACGCTCCCGGTCGCCCAGTCCGCCGTCACCGCGTTCCCGTCGGCGTCGACACCCTCGGCCCGTCCGTTCAGCCAGTCGACGACCGCCCGCGCCCCCACCGTCTCGTTCTCACCCCCGCTGGTGGGGCACCCCGTCGACTGGCCCGTGCCGAGGGACTCCGCGTAGACCACGCCGTACCCCCTGGCCAACAGGAAATCCTCGTAGGCCGAGCGGATCCTCGGAGTGGTGGCCGCGGTGCGCGCGGCGCCACCGGTCCGCGGCGCCACCCCCGCCGACTCCGCGCCGTCGGCGTCCGGCACGTACAGCTCCACGTCCACGTCGTGGAACTCCATCGGGTTGCCGCCGGAGAAGTAGGGGCTGACGAAGTAGACGACGGGGACCTGGAGACCGTCGGCGGTGCCAGCCGGTCGCACCACCTCGACGTACATCTCGTCGTCGACCCCGTCGCGGTCGCTGTCCACCGGAGCCCGCACGTGGAGGCTCTCCCGAAGGGCGTCCGCGGGGTCGAACACCGGCTGGGCGACGCCGTCGCGGAACACCGGGACGATCCCGTCACCCGCCGCGACCGGGACGTCCGCGTCCGGGCGCTGCCCCGCGTTGGCTGGTAACGCTCCCGCCAGGGGAAGCGCGACCGCCGTCGCGAGCAGCACGGCGCGTCCACGCCGAACGAGTGTTCTCGATGTTCCCAGCCCCACGCGCGCTCCCCGTTCCCGAACCTCGGCCGGTGCGATCACGTGCGGTGTCGACGCCGGCGCTCCCTGTCAGGAGAACCTTCACCAGTGGTGTGGCCACTGTCAAGATCGGAGCGCCGGCGGCGACTCGCCCGGGAACCGGTGGGCGGCGTCAGCGCCCGGCGCGGGGACGCCGGCAGACGTAGGTGAGCGCCGGCGGGAAGTTGCGCCACACCACGCGCGTGGGCATCACCTCGTCGAAGGTGGCCTCCAGCAGGGCCCGGAACCGGCGGGCGCCCCCCAGCGGGAGGGCGTGCAGGTAGGCGAAGGTCGTGAAGACTCCGTGCTGCCCGAGGCTCTCCGCGCTGCGTCGCAGGATCGCCCGTTGCGCGGAGAGCGGGATGAGCGACCAGGGCAGTCCTCCGACGACCGCGTCCACCCGGTCGATGTCACGCTCGGCGAGCAGTTCGTCCAGTCGGGCCGCGTCCGCGTTGACGACCTCCACGCGGGGGAACCGGCGTGCGAGGTGGTCGGCGAGCTGGGTGTCGACCTCGATCGCGAGGTGGCGACCGCGGTCCCCGAGCCGCCGGCTGATCGTCTCGGTCACGGGCCCCGTTCCCGGGCCGAGCTCCACCACGACGGGCTCGCCCTGACCAGGCACGACGGCGGCCAGCCGCCGGGCGAGCAGCGGGGAGCTGGGGACGAGGGCGCCAATCACGGCCGGCCGCCGGACCACGGCGTTGAGGAAGACGGAGAGGCCACCCCGGGAAGCAGTCATCCTGACAGCTTGCACCCATCACGGCACGCAACCACCAGCGGCCGAACGAGTGTGTTCCGGCTCACTTCGCCGGGTGGGTGCGGGCACCGCGCCAAGCCCGGCGGCGCTCCCCGCCGCGCCGCACTGGATTCCCCGTTCGCCCAGCGCGGGGGAGGTTCAGGCGGCATCCCGGGGGTACCACCAAGGCATCGGAGAGAGGAGGAGCTATGGCTGAGGCACACATGTCACACCAGCCGGCCGGACGGCCCGCCGGCGGCGCCGTGTTGCACCGGGACGGCCGGGAGGGCACGGGCCAGGGCTGGGTTCTCTTCGCGGGGATCTTCATGATCCTGCTCGGCGCGTTCCACGTGATCCAGGGGCTGGTGGCACTACTGCGGTCCGACTACTTCCTGGTCACCGAGAACGGCCTGCTGGTCCAGTTCAACTTCACCGCGTGGGGCTGGATCCACCTCGTGCTCGGCGTGGTGGCCGTCCTCGCCGGGCTCGGCATCATGACCGGAGCCCAGTGGGCGAGGATCACCGGCATCGTGTTGGCCGGTCTCAGCGTGCTGGTCAACCTGGCGTTCCTCGCCGCCTACCCGTTGTGGACGACGCTGATCATCGCGTTCGACATCCTCGTCATCTACGCCCTCGCGGTGCACGGGCGGGAGGCCCGGACGACGGCCTGACCTCAGGGTCGCCCGGTCGGTACCGCATCCGTCACGGCGGGGTGAACCGGGGCCGGAGGACCCCTCCGGCCCCGGACGCGCACCGATGCCGCGGCGGCCACCTCCCGCGCGGGCGCGCGGGACAGGGCATCGACCGGGCACCGGGCGGGTCAGGAGGAGCGCCGCGACTGCCTGTTGAGCATCGCCCGGACCGACGCGGTCGTGATCCCGCCGTCCGGGTGGCGGTCGAGTACCCCCCGCAGCGCCAGGTCGTGCACCTCCCGGCGCCCCAGGCCCATCATCGCCGCGGCCACCGGGTAGGAGACGGCGAGCGCGGTCGGGTGCCCCACCGTGCGAGCCACCGCCTGCCCGAAGGGCGTCCGCCACCACGTGGCGGGCGGGTCGAAGGGGCCAGCCCCCGGGTACAGCGCGAACACCAGCCGCACCGCCGTGGACCTCGCCGTGTGCTGGTCCTCCCCGAGTAAGTCATCCGCCCACCTGTCCACCTCCTCCCGCATCCGGGGCGCCAACCGCTCGTCGACCTCCTGGCGGCCGAGGAGGGCGGCCAGCGGATCGAGAAGAGCGCTCTGCACGACCCGGGACAACTGGTCCACCAGAGCGTCCCGAACCGCGACCATGTCGGTCATCACCAGAGTCCCCTCGTCCATGCCGCCCCTCCTGATGCGTGCCGGTGGGGGCCGTCAACGAGCTCGGCCCGTGTTCATCTTCCCGGCAGGGCGGCCAGCCCGACTCACCCGACCGAATGGCTGAACGGCATCCGGGTTCGTGGGCCATGTCGAGGTGGAACCGTTGACCTCCAGGTCAGCCCCGGCGGCGGAAAGCGTGCTGTCGGGGGTTGGCGGCCTCGAACCGCCGGGGCTGGCGGGCCATCGCCTGCCCCCCTCGCTGAGCGCGTTCGGTCGGGTTCTTCGCCGAACGTCGACGCTCGGCGCGGTTGCGGGGCTGGTCGGCGTCGGTCACGGGTTCCTCCGAGCTGGTGTTGGTCGTCTCCGGGGGGAGGGCCAGGGGTGCGGACGGACGGGCGGGCAGCACCGCCCGGTCTCGGTCCGTATCGCTCAGGTCGGGTTGGTCGTGGGAAGCGGCCATGTGAGGGGCCTCCGTTCCTGGGATGTCACGGGGCGCCGGCGCGCCGGTGGGAACCGTGCGAGCGGTTCGGGGACGCGGGCGCGACGGAACCCCGTCGCACGGGAAGGTGTGCGCGGCACGGTGACCGATCCACGTTCCGGCGGGGAACGGGGTCGTCAACGGTGCGCGGGGAAGCCGCCCGTCAGAAGGGCGACCGAAGCGGCGGTACCACGCTGGAACAGCGGGTCACTCGGGTCTCGCTCTCAGATCACGAGGGTGACCGTAGCAAGGGGCGGCACCGCCCCGCACCTCCTTTTCCAGCGACCGACCACAGGAGGAGGTCCTCGGCGCTGAACCCGCCTGGAGGAGCGGTGCGGACCTCCCGGGTCGGGGGACGCGCCCGCGCCCTCAGTCCCAGGCAGCGGCGAGGCACGCCAGCTCGTCCCGGTACTCGATGCGCCCGGCCCAGTCCGCCGGCCAGGCGTCCATCCCGAGCGCCGCACCGGCGAAGGCACCCGTCAGGCACGCGATCGAGTCGGAGTCCCCGCTGGTCGTGGCCGCCCTGGCCAACGCGTCCACCGGACTTCCCTGGTGGAGCAACAGGCAGTGCACGGCCGTCGCCAGTGCCTCCTCCGCCACCCAACCGGCCCCGGTCCGCTCACAGGGGTCACGAGACGGATCCGGCGCGGCCACCGCCTCGACGAGCCGGTCGATCGCCGAGCGGCACTCGTCCCAGCCGAGGGCCATGTACGTCGCGGGGTCGGGCACGCCCGGCCGGTCCCAGAGGTCGCCGAGCCAGTCGTGGTGGTAGACGGACCGCTGGAGACGGCAGTGTTCCCGCAGTGCCGCCGGGAGGTCGGCCGGCGCCATTCCGTCGGCCAACCAGCGCACGGCCAGCGCGGTGAGCTCACTCGCCGCCAGTGCTGTGGGGTGGCCGTGGGTCAGCGCCGCCTGGAACTGGGCGAAGGCGGCTCGCTCCTGGTCGGCCAGTCCCGGTGCGAGACCCGCGGGCACGACGCGCATGTTCGCGCCGCACCCCTTGGACCAGTCGTTGGTGGCCTCACGCCACGGGAGCCCGTCCGCCAACCTCCCGCACGCCTCCAGGCAGGTCATCCCGGGTGCCCTGTTGTTCTCGGGGCTGCGCGACCACTCCACGAACCCGGACCGCAACAGCGGTTCCACCCGCTCCGCGCTCAGGGCGGGAGGAGTCGTCACGCGCAGCAGGGCCTCCCCCACCGGCAGCGTCATCTGGGTGTCGTCGGTGACGAGGGCCGGGTCGCCCCGCAGGTCACGCGGCCCGCCGGGGCCGTGCTCCGCGACGATCTCCGCGACCGTCCTGAACTCGGTTGCCGCTCCGAGCGCGTCCCCGTACGCCAGGCCGAACAGTGCCCCACTCGCCCGTCGCCGTCCCATGCCACGCCACCCCCAGGTTCACCCGATCGGGGAAGCCTAGTCCTCACCGCCCCCAGTCGGGGGCGTGTGCGGCGAGGTCCGCTCTCCGCTCAGGAGTCCCCGCCCCCGTTCCACACACCGAGGACACCTCGACCGCGAGGAGGAAGAACTGGTCACCGGACACCGCGGACGGCGGGCGAGGACCGGGATCACCCTCCCCACGACACCGCTCCGGTGGCCTCCAGCGCGAGGACACCCGCGAGCCTCACCGAACACGTCGTGGTCTCGTGCCCGGTCGTCGGCCCGAACCACCGGAGTGGCGCCGCCGAGCACTCGGTCATCGGGGTCGCAAGTCAGCAGTACCACCGGACGGACCGTGACCAACGCGGTCGCTGCCACCATGAGCCAGTCGCGCACCTGTGACCCGACAGGTCCGCACTCCCGAGAAGTGCACCTGCCGCTCGACCCAGTTCCGGGGTGGACGGGCACCGTGACGATCGTGGACAGGACCCGGCGTACGGAGGCGTCTCGCGCGCCACCCCGCAGGACCTCCGCGAGTGTGAACGCGTTGACGACGACTCCGGCGCCGCGCTATCGCGCGGTCTGCGGTTAGGCGAGCGCCCTCGGCTGTTCCTCGACGAGCCCGGACAGCCCTTCGCCGCCCAGGACCAGGGAGCCGTCCGCCATCGCTCGACGTCAGGCCATGCCGCCCCAGCCTTCGCTAGGTACCCCTCCGGCGCTGGTCCGTGCTCGGCGGTGAGCGGTTCGGAGCCTCGCCCACCCGCCACTGAGGGCGGGTGGGCGAGCCCGATCGTCTCCCGTCAGCTGCAGCCGGAGGTGGAGCCGCAGCCCTCGCAGACGTAGCAGGACCCGGCGGGGCGCATCTTGGTGCCGCAGGTGAAGCACAACGGCGCGTCCGCCTCCTTGCCCTGCCGCAGTTCGAGGAGCTCGGTCGAACTGCCCGCACCGCTCGTCGGGCGCTCCGGGGCCTGCCCGGCCTCCACGGTGGAACGCATCCCCTCCAGATCGACCGGCTCGGTCCCGTCACCGCTCTCCCCGGCGACCTGCGCAGACCGCTCGGCCACGCTGAAGATGCCCAGCTCGGCGCGCTTCTCCAACGGCAGGTAGTCCAGGGCGAGGCGGCGGAACAGGTAGTCGAGGACGCTGGTGGCGATCCGCACGTCCGGGTCGTCGGTCATCCCCGCCGGTTCGAAGCGGAGGTTCTGGAACTTGGACACGTAGAACTCGAGGGGGATGCCGTACTGGAGGCCCACCGAGATGGACATGGAGAAGGCGTCCATCACGCCGGCCAGGGTCGAACCCTGCTTGCCCAGTTTCACGAAGATCTCGCCGAGGCCGTCGTCCGGGTAGGAACCGGCGTGCAGGTAGCCCTCGGCGCCTCCCACCGTGAAGGACACGGTCTGACTGGGCCGCTTCTTCGGCAGCCGCTTCCGGACGGGCCGGTACTCGACGACCGGTTCCGGGGCCTCCTCGGCGGCGGACTTCGACTTCCCCGCCGACAGCGGCTGGCCGACCTTGCAGTTGTCGCGGTAGATGGCCAGGGCCTTCAGACCCAGCCGCCAGCCCTCCCGGTAGATCTCGGCGACGTCCTCGACGGTGGCCCGTTCCGGCAGGTTGACGGTCTTGGAGATGGCACCGGAGATGAAGGGCTGGACGGCGGCCATCATGCGGACGTGGCCCATCGGGGCGATGGCCCGCTCCCCCATGGCGCAGTCGAAGACCTCGTAGTGCTCCGGGCGCAGCCCGGGAGCGTCCACCACGTGCCCGTGCTCGGCGATGTACTCGACGATCGCCTCGCTCTGCTCCTGCTGGTAGCCCAGCGCCCGCAGGGCGCGGGGAACGGTCTGGTTGACGATCTGCATGGACCCGCCGCCGACCAGCTTCTTGAACTTCACCAGGGCGAGGTCGGGTTCGATGCCCGTGGTGTCGCAGTCCATCATCAGGCCGATCGTGCCGGTCGGCGCGAGGACGCTGGCCTGCGCGTTCCGCCACCCGTGGCGGGCACCGACCTCCAGGCCGCGCTGCCAGGCGGTGGTGGCGCGGGCCTGGATGGCGGAGTCGTTCTGGTTGTGGGTGCGGATCAGGTCGTTGGCCGCGGCGTGCTTGCGCATGACGCGCTGGTGGGCGTCCGCGTTGCGCGCGTACCCCTCGTAGGGACCGACGATGCCGGCGAGCTCGGCGGACCGCCGGTAGGACACCGCCGTCATCAACGAGGTGATCGACGCGGCGAGCGAACGTCCGCCGTCGGAGTTGTACGCGTGTCCCGTCGCCATCAGCAGCGCGCCGAGGTTGGCGTAGCCGATGCCCAGCTGGCGGAACTTCCTGGTGGTGTCGCCGATCTCGGGTGTCGGGAAGTCCGCGAAGCAGATGGAGATGTCCATCGCGGTGATGACCAGCTCGACCGACCGCTCGAACAGGTCGGCGTCGAAGACACCGTCCTCGCCGAGGAAGCGCATCAGGTTCAGCGACGCCAGGTTGCAGCTGGAGTTGTCGAGGTGCATGTACTCGGAGCACGGGTTGGAGGCCGTGATGCGGCCGGACTCCGGGCAGGTGTGCCAGTCGTTGATGGTCGTGTCGTACTGGATGCCGGGGTCGGCGCACTCCCAGGCCGCCCTGGCGATGCGGTCGAAGAGCCGGCGCGCGTCGACCTCCTCCACGGTCTCGCCGGTGGTGCGGGACCGCAGGCCGAAGTTCGTGCCCGACTCCACGGCCCGCATGAACTCGTCGGAGACGCGGACCGAGTTGTTGGCGTTCTGGTACTGCACGCTGACGATGTCGTCGCCGCCCAGGTCCATGTCGAAACCGGCGTCGCGCAGCGCCCGGATCTTCTGCTCCTCCCGGGCCTTGGTCTCGACGAACTCCTCGATGTCGGGGTGGTCGACGTCGAGGACGACCATCTTCGCCGCGCGCCTGGTCGCGCCGCCGGACTTGATGGTGCCGGCGGAGGCGTCCGCGCCGCGCATGAACGAGACCGGGCCCGAGGCGGTGCCGCCGGAGGACAACAACTCCTTGGAGGACCGGATGCGAGACAGGTTCAGCCCCGCGCCGGAGCCGCCCTTGAAGATCAGCCCCTCCTCGCGGTACCAGTTCAGGATCGACTCCATCGTGTCGTCGACCGCCAGGATGAAGCACGCGCTGACCTGCTGCGGGGAGGAGGTGCCGACGTTGAACCACACCGGGGAGTTGAAGCTGAACACCTGGTGGAGCAGCATGTGGGTGAGCTCGTGCTCGAAGATCTCCGCGTCGGCGTCGGTCTCGAAGTAGCCGTGCTCGACCCCGGCCGCGACGTAGGTGCCCACGACCCGGTCGATGAGCTGGCGGAGGCTGTTCTCCCGGTGCTCCGAACCGACCGCTCCCCGGAAGTACTTGCTGGTGACGATGTTCACGGCGTTGACCGACCAGAAGTCGGGGAACTCGACGCCCCGCTGCTCGAAGTTGACCGACCCGTCCCGCCAGTTGGTCATGACCACGTCGCGGTGCTGCCAGTTCACGGCCTCGTAGGGGTGGACGCCCTCCGTGGTGTGCACTCGGCCCACCCGGAGCTTCGCTCCCGCCGACCGGGATCCGCCGGTGGTGGACTTCGCCTTGCCCCTGGCTCGTCCGGTGGCGCTCCCGACGGTTTCAGTCATGCCGCTCTCTCCTCGTCCTGCTGGTGTGGTTCGTCCGCCACTCGGGCGGTTCCGGTCGTGGTCAACCCGCGGTGGGGCTGCCCTCCGGGCAGCCGTCAGCCCCGTCACGTTGCCGGGTGTGGGTGTGGGCCGTCGTGGCCCCGAAGTCGGATCCGCTGACGCCCTCAGGGGGCCTCGGCTGGCTCCTCCCCGTCCGCCTGGACGGTCCGCAACTCGGCGATTTCCTTTTCGAAGTCCTCCACGGAGGAGAACGCCCGGTAGACGCTGGCGAAGCGCAGGTACGCGACCTCGTCGAGGTCCCGGAGTGGTCCCAGGATGGCCAGACCGACCTCGTGGCTGGCGATCTCGGCGGAGCCCGTGGACCGGACGACCTCCTCGACGCGGTGCGCGAGCTGTTGCAGCGCGTCCTCGTCCACCGGCCGTCCCTGGCAGGCGCGCTGGACGCCTCGGACGACCTTGTTCCGGCTGAACGGCTCCGTCACTCCGGAGCGTTTCACGACGGCGAGCACTGCTTCCTCAACCGTGGTGAACCGGCGACCACAGCCCGTGCACGACCTCCGACGCCGGATGGCCTGTCCCTCGTCGACCTCCCGCGAGTCGACGACGCGGGAGTCAGAGTGTCGACAGAACGGACACCGCACGATCCACCCCTTAACTCGGTACGCACTGGTGGGACCGGCATCGCCGCGCCCGGTGACCAGGATACTCGGGCATCGTTCACCAAGCTCACCCGAACCCCAATCTGTAGAGCGTTCCCGGCACTCCGACACTAGATGTTGGGGTCCAAACCTAGACACGCGGCCGAAGCGGGTGCAAGCAACGACACGGGTGAACCCCGACTTCGCCCTGACGGGTGGGCCCGACCTGGCCGTACGCCGCTCCGTCACGGCGCGCGCACCCCAGGTGACGTGCCACCCGCCCCCGCCCGAACCACCCCCTCCCCGAGCGGGCACCCCACCCGACACCCGGCCCGAGCGCGCGCCGAGCGCAGCCGCCCACGGGGCGATCGGAATGGGCGGACGAGGCGTGCGGTGGACGTCGAACAAGGAATTGCGACGCGTTCCGAACCGAACAGACGTTCGATTTCCTTCGTCCTTTCCGGCACTCGGGGAACCGGGGCGACGGGGGGACTCGCCCATTCGAACAGGTGTTTGATCTTCACGTATGTTCGCGTTACCGTGGACATCTCGACAGTCCCGGCGGAGTGGGGCGGACGACGGTCGGCGCGATGTCGATACCGCCACTCCCTCCGCGGCAGTCCCGGGTGATCCACGCGTGGACGGCACGATGATCACGGATCATCTGGTTGCGCGGGAATCACGACGGTGACCGGAGCCGAACGTCGTCACGACGTCGGTGCGACGAGGGCGACAGCCCAGGAGGACAGGAGATGGCACGCAGGACCGAGCCGGATCTGGGCCCCGACCGCGCGGCGGCCGTGTCCGAGGTGCCCTCGACGGGCGCCGCGTCCCCTCCGAACGGCGCGCTGACCAGCCGCCAACAACGGGTGCTCGACGTCATCAGGCAGTGGTTGGACGAGCACGGCTACCCACCCAGCATCCGGGAGATCGGAGAGGCGGTCGGTCTGACCTCCACCTCCTCGGTGGCGCACCAGCTGCGCACACTGGAGCGGAAGGGGTACCTGCGCCGGGATCCCAACCGGCCGCGCGCGGTCGGCGTGCTCCCGGTCGACGTGGTCGTGCCAGCCACGGAGGAGCCCACTACCTCGGCGCCCGCCTACGTACCCCTGCTGGGCCGCATCGCGGCGGGAGGTCCCATTCTCGCGGAGGAGGCGGTGGAGGACGTCTTCCCCCTCCCCAGGGAGATCGTCGGTGAGGGTTCCCTGTTCCTGCTCCGAGTCACGGGTGACTCGATGGTGGAGGCGGCGATCACCGACGGCGACTGGGTGGTGGTCCGGCAGCAGCCCGACGCCGAGAACGGCGACGTCGTCGCCGCGATGCTGGAGGGCGAGGCGACGGTCAAGACCTTCCGCCGGCGCGAGGACCACGTCTGGTTGATGCCGCACAACCCCGCCTTCGAACCGATCCTCGGTGATGACGCGACCATCCTCGGCAAGGTGGTGGCGGTCCTCCGCCGGCTCTGACCACCCCGCCGCCGCGCTGGGGAGGGAGGCGGGGCCGCACGTCGCCTCGGAAGGACGTGGGGGTGCCCTTCGGCTCCCGCCCCGGTCGCGGAGCTGGGACCGCCGCGCGGGGGGCCGCCACCACGACGGGCCGTGCCGAGCGAGGAGCGGCAGTGGCGGGAGCTGGCGCTGGCTGCGCCGGGAGTGCGGACCACCCACCCGCGCCGGTCCCCACGGCCCTCGTCCGCCCTCGGCCGGAGTTCGGCATGGCGACGGCGCCGCGGCCGGGTCACCACTCCCCGGCCAGGGTGTGGGCATCCCGCAGGAGGTGAGACCCCCGGACGCGCGGCACTGGGAACGGACGGGTCGGCTGGGGCGCCCTGTCCGTCCCGCTCCAGCGCCCCTCGGCCTCCCGCCCGGCCGCCCCGGGGTCTAGGTGGCCCGCCGCGAACGGCTCACGACCCAGGTCAGGAGCGCCGCGAGCAGGCCGGCGATCCCCAGGGCCTGCCAACCCGGCATCCCCTCGTCGTCAGCACTGAGGGCGGCGTCCTCCCCGTGGTCCCGCCCGGCTTCGCCGCGGTCCTCCTCCTCGGACGGGACCTCGCCGCTCGCCGTGGACCCCCGGGAACGTTCCGCCTCGGCGAGCAGCTCGACGGCGCCCGGGTAGGCCCGGATCGGCTGGTTCTCACCCTCCGAGGTCGAGAGCAAGGTGCCATCCGGCTCGAGGGCGACGGCCTCCCCCTGCGGCTCGTCCGGGATCGGGATGTTGACCGGTTCTCCGGCCAGGGCCTCCACCACGTCGCCGTCGGGGGCGCTGAACAGGTAGGCCTCGGTGTAGGTGCGCAGCGCGACCACGGTGCCGTCCGCGCTGACCGAGCCGCCCGTGACCGCCACCGACCCCACCATCTCCGGGATCGGCCCCCCTGGCGTGGTGGTGCTCCGAAACCGCACCGAGCCCACCTCCTCCAGGGGCACCGGCCCCGGGGTGCGCAGCGGCTCCGCCGGTCGGTACACGTAGGCGGTTCCGAAGATCTCCTTCGTCACGATGTGGGGTACGCCGTCGCGGTCCAGCAGCAGTGCCTCGGCGTCGTGCGGACCACGCGGGTAGGTCATCCGGTGCAGCGACGCCACCCCGTCCGGGGTGATGCGGACGAAGGCGACGTGCTCCCGCCGCCGGCGGTTGTCGCCGGTCTCGGCCACCCAGATCGTGCCGTCCGGGGCGACCGCGACGTCCCCGACGTCGTAGTGGTCGATGCCGGTGGTGATCACCCTCGCCACCGAGCAGTCCCGGTTGAGGACGAACACCTGGACCTGCGGGTCGTGGTCGTTGACCACGTACCAGTGCGTGCCGTCCGAGGCGATGCCGGAGACCATCGTCAGCCGGGGGTCGCTCATCCTGCACAACTCCACCGGCTCCGGCGGTCGCACCTCCGCCGCCGCCGGAACCGAACCGAGGACGGTGAGCGCCACGACCCCCAGCACGGCCGACGCGACGGCCATCAGTGGCGCGCCGGCACGTCCACGGCGAACTCCCGCAGCGCGGCGGCGAGGTTCGGCCACACACGGGCCCGCAACCGGGTACCGGTGTCGGTGTGCTCCTCCTCCAGCACCTCCCCCTCCTCGTGCACGCGAGCGACCAGCTCACCACGCGAGTAGGGCACCAGGGCGTCCACCACGTCGCCCGGGCGGGGCAGGGCGTCGGAGATGCGCTGGCGCAGGTCCTCGATGCCCTCTCGGGTGTGGGCTGACACGAAGACCGCGTCGGGGAAGAGGTGCCGCAGTTCCGCCAGCACGACCTCGCTCGCCTGGTCGATCTTGTTGACGACGAGCAGCTCGGGTGGCATCGGGTTCTCGCGGTCCTCGGTGATCTCCCGCAGCACGTCCCGAACCGAGGACACCTGCCGGGTGGGCACCGCGTCGGAACCGTCCACCACGTGCACCAGGAGGTCGGCGTCGGCCACCTCCTCCAGCGTCGACCGGAAGGCCTCCACCAGCTGGTGCGGGAGGTGGCGGACGAAGCCGACGGTGTCGGTGAAGGTCAGGGGCCGGCCATCGGGCGTCACACCACGACGGGTGGCCGGGTCGAGGGTCGCGAACAGCGCGTCCTCCACCAGCACCCCGGCGTCGGTGACCGCGTTGAGCAGGCTGGACTTGCCGGCGTTGGTGTAACCGGCGATCGCCACGTTGGGGGTGGTGCTGCCCAGGCGCCTGCTCCGCTTCGTCTGCCGGGCCTGTCCCATCAGGTTGATCTCCCGGCGCAGCTTGGCGATCCGCTTGTGGATCCGTCGCCGGTCGGTCTCCAGCTTGGTCTCACCCGGACCCCTGCCGCCGATACCGCCGCCCGCCAGCCGTCCACCGGCCTGCCGCGACATCGCCTCACCCCAGCCCCGCAGGCGGGGCAGCATGTACTGGAGCTGCGCGAGCTCGACCTGCGCCTTGCCCTCCCGCGAACTCGCGTGCTGGGCGAAGATGTCCAGGATCAGCGCGGTGCGGTCGATCACCTTGAGCTTGACGCGCTCCTCCAGCTGGCGCAGCTGGCTGGGGGACAGCTCACCGTCGCAGATGATCGTGTCGGCGCCCTGCGACACCGCCAGGTCGCGCAGTTCGCGCACCTTGCCCGAACCGATGTAGGTGGCGGGGTCGGGACGGGGGCGCCGCTGCACCAACCCGTCCAGCACCTCGGAGCCGGCTGTCTCGGCGAGCCGGGCCAGCTCGGCCAGCGAGGCCTCCGCGTAGGCGCTGTCACCGTCGGTCCACACGCCGACGAGCACCACCCGCTCCAAGCGGAGCTGCCGGTACTCCACCTCGGTGACGTCGGTGAGTTCCGTGGAGAGGCCGGCGACCCTGCGGAGGGCCACCCGGTCGGCGAGGGCCAGGTCACCCGTCGACGGAGTCTCTTCTTCGACCAGTTCTGGGTCGGACTCGAAGTTCGTCATACGCGTCCATCATCCCACGGTTGGCCACCCTTTTTCCGCTCCCGAGGAGGGTTGGTGCCACCGGGCGTGGGGAGAACGGCTCCGGAGGGCGCGGCAGGGGCTCGGGGGCCGGCGCCCCAGGGCCGGGGACGGACGGGCGGCGGCCCAGCCGACACCAGCCCCGGCCCGGCCTCGCCGCCGCCGGTCGGTCGGTCGTCCTCGTTCCGGGCGACGCAGCCGTCGCGGCGGCGCGAACCGGGTCCCGGTCGGCGCTGGGCGAACTCGTCAACCAGTCCGAGGAGCCCCTCCCCGCAGCCCTTCGAGTGGAAGGCCGCCGACCTCGATGTCGACAGCCGCTCCCGGTCCCCAAGACCCGGCTCCGGGCCCACGACGGCCGGGCGGACGCCGGTGGGCACCGCCTCGGGCGCGCTCGCCCCCGGCCGAGGCCGGCACCAGGGAACCCGCCTTGGCGGGACTCCGGGCGGGTGGAGCAGCGAGGTCGGGTCCTCGACGGGCCGTTCCCGCCTGCTCCTCGTCGGTGAGCTCGCGCCCGTGCGGGCGGTCCGACGGTCCGACGGTGCGGCGGCGCCGAGCGGGCGAGCGGCCGCCCGCTTCCCGCCCGCCGCGCATTCCGCGCCCACCTCGGCCGGCCCGCCCTGTCGACAGCCTGGCCGCGACCTCGCGTCCACGGAGCCGCCGCTCCGCCCAACGGACGAGGTGCCAGGCGAGGACAGGTGGTTGACCGTCACCCGGAGGAGGGGAAAGATCGCCCCGCGTGAAGGGGAGCAGCCTCCGGCACCACCACGACTTCCGGCTCCTCTGGGCCGGGGAGACCACGGCCCAGTTCGGCAAGGTCATCGGGACAGTCCTGATACCCCTGGTCGCGGCCACGGCCCTGGGAGCCAGCCCCTTCGAGATGGGCCTGCTGACGGCGGCGAGCACCAGTGCCTTCCTCGTGCTCGGTCTCCCGGCTGGTGCGATCGTGGACCGGGTACGGCGACGGCCACTGATGATCCGCTGCGACCTCGCTCGGGCCGCGCTCCTGGCCACCGTGCCGTTGGCCTGGTGGTGGGACGCGCTGACCTTCGGTCACCTGCTGGTGGTCGCGCTGCTCGTCGGGGTGTGCACGGTCTTCTTCGACGTCTCCTACCAGTCGATCCTGCCCTCGTTGGTGGGCAGGAGCAGGCTCGTGGAGGGCAACACCAAGCTCCAGGCGAGTGAGTCGGTCGCCCAGGTCTCCGGCAGACCGGCGGCCGGCGGCCTCGCCCACCTCGTGGGGGCCGGCGGCGGGGTGGTCGTGACGGCGGCCTGCTACCTGGTCTCGGCGGTCTCGCTGAGCAGGATGCGCGTCGTGGAGGAACCTCGTCCCCGGCCCCAGGGGCAACGGCTGCGCACCGAGGTCATGGAGGGGGTGCGCTTCGTGTTCGCGCATCCCGTGCTGCGCGCGCTCGCCCTGTGCACCGGGACCGCGAACCTCTTCGGCGGGGTCTTCCAGGCGGTCGTCATGCTGTTCCTGGTCCGGGAGGTCGGTCTCGCCCCTGGCCCCCTCGGGCTGCTGATGGCGGCGGGCAGCCTCGGCGGTGTCCTCGGCGCGCTCAGCGCGGGCTGGTGGGTGGCACGGGTCGGACAGATCCGGACCTGCTGGCTGTCGCTGCTGCTGACCACTCCGTTCGGGCTGCTGTGCGCGTTCGCCGAGAAGGACTGGCGGCTCGGGCTCTTCGCCCTGGGCGAATTCGTCTTCAGCTTCGGCGTCATCGTCTACAACGTCGCCCAGGTGAGCCTCCGGCAGTCCATCACCCCGGACCACCTCCTCGGCCGCATGAACGCCTCGCTCCGGTTCCTCGCCTGGGGGCTCATCCCCCTCGGCGGGCTCCTCGGCGGGGTCCTCGGGGAATGGCTGGGCGTGCGGGAGGCACTCGTGGTCGCGGTGGTCGGGCAGTGCCTCGCGATTGCCTGGGTGGTCCTGTCGCCCCTCTACCGGGACCCGGCGTCGGTGCGCGCGATGGTCGAGTTGACCGCGACCGAGCCGCCTGACGGCGATCCGGGTGTGCCGTCCCGTACCTGACGCCCGCGCCGGGCATGGGCCGGCCGGGCCCTGGTCCCCAGGGGTTCCGCTGGTCCGGGCGCTGAGGCGGCCGGCCGTTCGCCACGCCGCGCCACGCCGATCGGCGGCACCGATCAGCCCAGCCGAAGCAGCCCCACCTTCCGACGTGCGATCTGACCGCTCACCGTCCTTGCGCCGCGCGAACCGTTGACCGGTGCTCGGCGGTTCGGAAAGCGTTCCCTCGTGATCGTCGAACCCGGTGCCCCGAAGCCGGCACTGTCGAGGGACTTCCGCCTGCTGTGGTCGGCGGACTTCTCCAGCCAGCTCGGCAACGCGGTGCAGTTCGTCGCCTTACCCCTGATCGCGGCGACGGTGTTCGGGGCGGGCCCACTGGAGATGGGTCTCCTCGCCGCGGCTGGCACGGTGCCCAACCTGGTCATCGGCCTGCCGGCCGGTGTCTGGGTCGATCGCCTGCGGCGCCGCCCCCTGCTGCGGTGGACCGAGCGCGGCCAGGCGCTGGTGCTCGCCTCGGTCCCCCTCGCCTGGTGGGCCGAGATGCTGACGATGGCCCAGCTGTACGTGGTGGCCGTCCTCAGCGGTGCCCTGTTCACCCTGTTCGAGGTGGCCAGCCAGTCGTACCTGCCCGCTCTCGTGGGCCGACGCCTCCTGCCGGACGCCAACTCGCGACTCCAGACCACCCGCCAGGTCATCCAGTTCTCGGGTCGTCCGCTCGGCGGGCTGCTCGCCCAGATCCTCGGCGCCACCAACGCCGTGGTGGTGTGCGTGCTGGGCTTCGTGGGGTCCACCACCCTGCTCGGCAGGATCAGGGACCAGGAGGTGCCACCGGAACGCGCTCGGGGCGGCCGGTTGTCCGTCGAGGTGGCGGCCGGGCTCCGGTTCCTCTTCCAGCACTGGTTGCTCCGACCGACCTCGCTGTGCGTCACGGTGCACAACTTCTTCCTGAACGTCTACGTGGCCGTCAGCGTGCTGTTCCTCGTCCGCGACCTCCAGCTCCCCGAGGGGGTGGTGGGTCTGCTCATCAGCGTCACCGGCGCCGGTGGGATCCTCGGCGGCCTGACGGTGCGGCGCTGGGCGACCCGCTTCGGCAAGGTGCGGGCGCTGATCCTCATCATGGTGGTGACGACGCCCTTCCGCCTGCTGGTCCCCTTCGCGGACACCGGGTGGGCGCTGTCCCTGTTCGTGCTGGGTGTCCTCGGCGGCGGTTACGGCACGATCGCGTTCCAGGTCCTGGCCGTGAGCCTGCGGCAGACCGTGTGCCCGGACGACCTGCTCGGCAGGGTCAACGCGTCCGCCCGGTTCCTGACCTGGGGCGTCATCCCCCTCGGCTCCCTCGCGGGCGGGGCGCTCGGGGAGCTGGTCGGGCTGCGGCCGACGATGTGGGTCGCCGGGGTGGGGATGGTCCTGTCGACGTCGTTCCTGCTGGTGGCGCCGATGCGCCTCCTGCGGGAGGCCCCGGAGGAGTTCGTCGGTCAGGAACTGCGTCGGGACGCGGTGGAGGAGGACCGGCCAGGGACGTCGGACGACAACTCCCCCCAGGGCCCGGCCGGCAACCCCCGGCCGGTGTCCTGAGACGCGGCAGGTCTCGGGGGGCGGGTCAGGAGGAACGTGCCACTGCCGGCTCCCGGCCCGCCTCCCGCCACCAGGACTCGGCCAGGCGGCCGGACGCGACGAGCACGGTGGGGCCGGTGAGGGTGCTCGTCATCTCCTCGATGGTCACCGTGAGCAGCCCCCCGGGCGTCTCGACCAGCACCGTTCCGGTCCGCTGGTGGGACTCTCCCAGTGCCGCCGCGACGGCGGCGACGGTCCCCGTCCCGCACGAGCGGGTCTCGCCGACCCCCCGCTCGTGGACCCGCATCCGCACCCGCCCCGGAGCGAGGGTGCGGACGAACTCGACGTTCACCCCGTTGGGGAAGACCTCGGCGTCGTACCCGGGGGCGACGCCCAGGTCGAACTCGTCGAGCAGGTCGCCGGCCGACGCGTCCAGCACGCACGCCAGGTGCGGGTTGCCCATGTCCACGCAGACCCCGTCGAAGACGGCGTCGCCGACGACCGCGCTCGACCGCCCGGTCACCACCGCGCGGCCCATGTCGACCGTCACCGTCGCGAGTGCCGACGACGAACTCACCGGGCGGTTGGAGGCCGTGGTGGACCAGGTAGCTCGCGAAGACTCGGACCCCGTTGCCGCACATCTCCACGGCGGACCCATCGGCGTTGCGGTAGTCCATGAACCAGCAGGAGTCCGCGGTGTCGGCGGGGACGAGCTGGTCGGTTCGGGAGGAGCGGACGACCCGTAGCACGCCGTCGGCGCCCAGCCCTTCGCGTCGGTCGCACAGCGCGCGGACCCGGGCGGAGGTCAGTTCCAGCGCGTCACCTCGGTCGGGCAGCACGACGAAGTCGTTCTGGGTGCCGTGCCCCTTGGTGAACTCCACTCCACTCACCCATCCAGCCTAGGCCAGCGGCAGCCGGGGGCCTCGACGCGGTGCCGTCCTCGGCCGCCCCGCCAGCCATCGGAACGCCCCTCGACCTGGCGGCCCGTCGCTGGTCGACGACCGCGGTCAGCGCAGCAGGGCGAGCACCTCGGGCAGCGGGTCGGAACGCCCCGCGTCGACCCAGTGCGTGCGGCGGTCGCGGCGGAACCAGGACCGTTGACGTCGGACGAAACGCCGGGTGGCCCGTGCGGTGTCCTCGGCGGCCCTGGACAGGGCTTCCCGACCGCCGCCGGCGTCCAGCGCCGCCAGGACCTGCTGGTAGCCGAGAGCGCGCGCGGCGGTGCGCCCCTCGCGCAGGCCGACCGCGTCCAGGGCGCGGACCTCGTCGACGAGGCCGGCGGCGAACATGTGGTCCACCCGCCGGTTCACCCGCTCGTCCAGTGCGGCCGGGTCGCGGTCGAGCCCGACGAGGACCGCCCCGTACCGGGCCGGGCCCGGTACGGGCATGGACGCCGAGAAGGGGCGGCCGGTCAGTTCGATCACCTCCAGCGCGCGGACGACGCGACGGCCGTTGCTGGGCAGGATCGAGGAAGCCGCCGCCGGGTCGAGGGCGGCGAGGCGCTCGTGGAGGACCGAGGAGCCGGCCGTGGCCAGCTCGGTCTCCAGTCGACCGCGGATCGCGGGGTCGGTGCCGGGGAACTCCAGGTCGTCGATCACCGAACTGACGTAGAGCCCTGACCCCCCGACCAGGATCGGGGTGCGACCCGCCGCGAGCAGCTTCTCCACGATCGCCCTGGCCCGCCGCTGGTAGGCGGCCACCGAGGCCGTCTCCGTCACGTCCAGCACGTCGAGGAGGTGGTGGGGGACTCCGGCCCGTTCGGTGACGGGAAGTTTGGCCGTTCCGATGTCCATGCCCCGGTAGAGCTGCATCGCGTCGGCGTTGATCACCTCGCCGTCGAGGGCGGTCGCGAGCCCGAGCGCGAGATCCGACTTTCCCGTGGCGGTCGGGCCCGCCACGACGAGGAGGCGGGGCCTGGAGGTGGTCACCGGCCAACCCTAGGACGCCCGACCACCGGCTGGTGCGCCCCCACCGTTCCGCGCCGGGGCCGGGGCCGGGCCGGGGTTCGCGTCCTCCGAGCGCCACAGGGCCAGGTGGTAGCCCACGCCCAACCCACGATCCGTGTGGCTCTCCAGCACATGCCAGCGCCGCTCGGAGGCGGCCACCACCCCGGCCAGGACCTGCCAGCCGACCCTGCCGGTGGCCTGTTGCTCGTCCGCCGCCCTGGAGGTCATCCGGAGCAGCGCCTCGTGGTCGCCCGCCGCGAACGCGGCGGCGACGGTGGCGTCGAAGTCGGAGGCGGCGGGGTGGGGCGGCGCGGGCGAATGCTCACCGTGGCGGATGGAGCCGTCCCCCAGGACCACCAACCCCACCGGTCGGTCCCCCGCCGCCTCCGAGGGGGCCGGGTTCGTCGGGCGCCCGTGCCACAGGTCGACGCCGAAGGCACGGCTCCGTTCCGGGCTCAGGTCGGGCGGCAGCAGCAGGGTTTCCGCCTCCTCCGCGTCGACGGCCCCGCGCAGCCACCCGGCGATCAGCGCGGGGAGCGGCAGCATCGGGTCGGCCGGATCCCTCGGGGGTCGTGAGGAGAGCGAGACCGGGACGTCGACGCCGTAGGACGCGAAGGTCCCGGTGGCGGCGGCCGGCACCGTGCGGGGGCCGGTGGGATCAGCGGCCACCGCCCACCAGATCGGGGTGATCCCGGCGAGTCCGGCGGCGATCGACAGGCAGGTGGCCCGGAGTTCCTCCGTTCGTCGCACCGCACCACCCACCAGCTCCGGGACCAGCAACGGGGGTGTCGGCAGGACAGCGGCGGCGACGATCATCCGGCCCAGGTTAGCGCCTACCGATTGGCAGATCCTTCCGCTCAGGACGGCACTCGCGGTACCACTGGGCACGTTCACCTGTTTGAATGCGCCCACGGGTGTTCACCGTGGGGTGGACGCTCGCGTTGCTTCGGCCCCGGAAGTACCCGGGGCGCCCGTGACCTTCACGGGCATCAGGCGGGCATTCAAGGAGGAGCCGGCGATGACCGAGCACGAGACAACACCGGAGACCGTGGCAGCGGAGCGCCCCGCCGGCGAGCCGGAACCGCGCCCGCGACCTTCGGTTCCGGCGGCCTCGGCCGATCCTGGTCGGTGGGGACGGGTCGACGACGAGGGCACCGTCTACGTGGTGACGGCGGACGGCGAACGTGCCGTGGGCTCCTGGCAGGCGGGGGCCGCGCGGGACGGCCTGGCGCACTACGCCCGCCGGTTCGACGACATCGTGACCGAGGTCGAGCTGTTGGAGGCACGGGTGGCCTCCCGGGCCGGCGACCCGAGGCAGAGCCTGGGGAGTGCCACCCAGCTGCGGGACGGCCTGGCCGAGGCCGCCGTCGTCGGGGACCTGGCGGCGCTGGGCGCGCGGATCGACCACCTGGTGGAGGTCGCGGAACGGGCGGTGGAACGGTCCAAGGCCGACCGCGAGCAGGCCAGAGCGGACTCCGTGGCCAAGAAGGAGGCGCTGGCGGCCGAGGCGGAGAAGATCGCCGAGGAGTCCACCCAGTGGAAGCCGGCCGGTGACCGGCTCCGGGCCATCGTCGACGAGTGGAAGCAGATCCGTGGCGTCGACCGGAAGACGGACGAACAGCTGTGGCGACGCTTCGCCAGGGCACGGGACTCGTTCAACCGCCGGCGCGGTGCGCACTTCGCGGAGCTGGACCGGCAGCGGCTGACCGCCAAGTCGCGGAAGCAGGAGCTGGTCGCCGAGGCGGAGAAGTTGGCCGACTCGACCGACTGGTCCGGTACCGCCGAGCGGTACCGCCACCTGATGGCGGAGTGGAAGGCCGCGGGTCGTGCCCCCCGCGACGCGGACGACAAGCTGTGGCAGCAGTTCCGGGCGGCGCAGGACTCGTTCTTCGGACGTCGGTCCGAGGCCTTCGAGGAGCGGGACGCCGAGTTCGCCGAGAACGCCGTCAAGAAGGAGGAACTGCTGGCGGAGGCCGAGCAGATCGATCCAGCCACGAACCTGAAGGCGGCTCGGGCGCACCTGTCCCGCATCCAGGACCGGTGGGACGAGATCGGGAAGGTGCCCCGCAACCGCATCCGCGACCTGGAGTCGCGGCTGCGGGCCGTGGAGGAGCGGGTGCGCAACGCGGCGGACGCGAAGTGGCGGCGCACCGACCCGGAGGCGGAGGCCAGGGTCGCCCAGTTCCGGGACCGGGTCTCCCAGTTCGAGGCGCAGGCGGAGAAGGCCAGGGCCTCGGGTGACAAGCGCAAGGCGCAGGAGGCGGACCGGCAGGCGGCGCAGTGGCGGGAGTGGCTGAC
The DNA here is from genome assembly GCF_049311605.1 of Actinoalloteichus caeruleus. Taxonomy (NCBI): domain Bacteria; kingdom Bacillati; phylum Actinomycetota; class Actinomycetes; order Pseudonocardiales; family Pseudonocardiaceae; genus Actinoalloteichus; species Actinoalloteichus caeruleus. The sequence goes on along the minus strand of NZ_CP186005.1, from coordinate 1,331,100 downwards.
GGCCGCGGAGCAGGCGCTGGCCACCCGCTGAGAGGACCCGTCGGTGCGTGGCGGCCACCAGGCTGCCACGCACCGGCGTTGACCCGGATCAGGTGTCCGGCCGGCCGACGCCCCCTCGGGCGGCGCGCCCGGCCCACGTCCCCGTCCCGGGTGTTCCGCGCCCGCTGGCGGCAGCCGGGTCCAGCCACGGGAGGGGAGGATCCGTTCTGATCCGTTCCGCGCCGGGTCCCGCCACGCCCGGCCCGAACTCCGAGCCGCCTGTTCATCCGCCACGCGATTCGGGGCGCGGCAGCCCCCGGTCCCTCGCAGGGCACCCGGGGGTCGTGGGACGCCAGCCCTGCCGCCCGCGTCGCGGGGTCGGGCTCGATCAGTCCCTCGACCAGGCGATCTTCACCCACTGGAGGGTGATGACGAAGATCGCGAGCACGGTGATCAGCAGGCCGATCCCCGGGCCGGGGGCGCCCGGCGCGGTCTGGCGGGTCCAGATCGCCAGCATCCCCTCGAAGATCGAGTGCCCGCACCCGATGAGGCTGAGCCACGCCAGCCCCCAGCGACGCACGGCCAGGGCCACACCGCTGACGACCAGGCCGAACAGCAGCACGGTCACGGCGAAGACCTGCGGCAGGATCCCGACCCCGAGCTCGGGTGGCACCCGGCTCAGCAGGACGTCGATGCCGTTGGAGTCACCGGCCCAGGGCAACACCACGCCCAGGACCAGCAGCAACATGCCGGCGCCGATCACGGCCGCCCGGTGCCCCGGCTCGAAACTGCGACGAGCCCGGTGACCGGCCTCGTCGATCTCCGTCCGGAGCGCGGCCACCTCGGGGCTCTCCTGGTCGGTCGGGCTCGACTCGCTCATCGGACCTCACATCCGCCGACCGGGGCCGGCTCGGTCGCTGGCCTGCCGAAGGACGGCAGGCCGAGGCTCACACCAGAGGTTTTGGGACGCACACCCGCTTCCCAGTGGTCACCGGCGCGAGTGCGGCGGTGCGCCAGCGGCTCACCATCGGCGACGAGGTGGTGCGGGGCCGCGTGCGTGACGAGCGTCCGCACCAGGTCGCCCGGGCGGACCTCCCCGTCCACTCCTCCCCCGACCGGGGAGAAATGGACGAGCCGGCCGTCCCTGGCCCGTCCGCTGAGGCGACGGGTCTCGGCGTCCTTGCGCCCTGCTCCCTCGGTGACCAGCACCTCGACCTCGGTGCCCACCAGCTCCTTGTTGAGGTCCCAGGAGATGTCGTCCTGGAGCCGCACCAACCGGTCGTACCGCTCCTGCACGACCTCCTTGGGCACCTGGTCGTCCATCTCCGCGGCCGGGGTACCGGGACGCTTGGAGTACTGGAAGGTGAACGCCTGGGAGAACCGGGACCGCCGCACCACCTCCAGCGTCTCCTGGAAGTCCTCCTCGGTCTCCCCGGGGAAGCCGACGATGATGTCGGTGGTGATCGCGGCGTCCGGGATGGCCGCCCGCACCCGCTCCACGATGCCCAGGAACCGCTCGGCCCGGTAGGACCGCCGCATCGCCCGCAGCACCCGGTCGGAGCCGGACTGGAGGGGCATGTGCAGCTGGGGGCAGACGTTGGGGGTCTCGGCCATCGCCTCGATGACGTCGTCGGTGAACTCCCTCGGGTGGGGTGAGGTGAAGCGCACCCGCTCCAGGCCCTCGACGGAGCCGCAGGCGCGCAGCAGCTTCCCGAAGGCGTGCCGGTCGCCGAACTCGACTCCGTAGGCGTTCACGTTCTGCCCCAGCAGCGTCACCTCGCTGACACCCTCCGCGACGAGCGCCGACACCTCCGCGAGGATCTCACCGGGACGGCGGTCCCGTTCCTTGCCTCGCAGGGCCGGGACGATGCAGAACGTGCAGGTGTTGTTGCAGCCGACCGAGATCGACACCCAGCCGGAGTGGGCGGAGTCCCGGCGGGCGGGCAGCGTCGAGGGGAAGACCTCCAGGGCCTCCTCGATCTCCACCTGGGCCTCCCGGTTGTGCCGGGACCGTTCGAGCAGCGTCGGCAACGAGCCGATGTTGTGGGTACCGAAGACGACGTCGACCCAGGGGGCCCGGCGGACGATCTCGCCCCGGTCCTTCTGCGCGAGGCACCCACCCACGGCGATCTGCATGCCCGGGTGGGAGTCCTTGACGGGACGCAGCCGGCCGAGGTTGCCGTAGAGGCGGTTGTCGGCGTTCTCCCGGACCGCGCACGTGTTGAACACGACGACGTCCGGCGTGGCCTCGGCCCCCGACCGCACGTACCCGGCGTCCTCCAGCAACCCGGCGAGCCGCTCGGAGTCGTGCACGTTCATCTGACATCCGTACGTGCGGACCTCGTAGCTTCGCTGCACCCTGCACCCCTTTCCGCTGACCAGGGTACGAGCTGGTCCGTGGCCGGTTCATCGGGGCGGGGCCACCGGCGGTGATGACCGGGTTGATACCCCCAGGTACCGGTGCGGTTACAGACCTCGCCGAGGTGGGGACGCCACTCCTCCGTGCGGTTATGGTGTGCGGCCATGAGCGCAACGTCCGGGCAGCCACCGATGATCAGGATGTCCTCGGTGGACAAGTTCTTCGGTCCGCTGCACGTGCTCAAGGACATCAATCTCGAGGTCCCCCGGGGCCAGGTGGTTGTCGTCCTCGGGCCGTCGGGTTCCGGCAAGTCGACCCTCTGCCGGACCATCAACAGGCTGGAGCCGATCAACTCCGGTGTCATCGCCATCGACGGCAAGGACCTGCCCGCCGAGGGCAAGGCCCTCGCCGGGCTGCGCGCCGACGTGGGCATGGTGTTCCAGCAGTTCAACCTGTTCGCCCACAAGACGATCCTGGAGAACGTCACGCTCGGCCCCCTCAAGGTGAGGAGGACCGAGAAGGCGGAGGCGGAGCAACGCGCCCGGCAACTGCTGGAGCGGGTTGGCATCGCCAACCAGGCAGACAAGTACCCGGCCCAGCTCTCGGGTGGTCAGCAGCAGCGCGCGGCCATCGCCCGAGCACTGGCGATGAAGCCGAAGGTCATGCTCTTCGACGAGCCGACCTCGGCGCTGGACCCGGAGATGGTCCAGGAGGTCCTGGACACGATGACGGACCTGGCCAAGGAGGGCATGACCATGCTCGTGGTCACCCACGAGATGGGCTTCGCCCGCAAGGCCGCCGACCGGGTCATCTTCATGGCGGACGGCGAGGTCGTGGAGGATTCCACGCCCGAGGACTTCTTCAAGGCTCCGAAGTCCGACCGGGCCCGGGACTTCCTCGGCAAGATCCTCACCCACTGACCGGCCCGCCGGCACCAGCCCGCGGCGCGTGCGGCGCCGCACCGAACAGAACACAGGAGACGACGATGAGGAACCGCTCCCTCGCCGCGAGTCTGCTCGTCGGCGCGCTCGCGCTGACCGCGTGTGGACGCGAGGGCGGCCCGGCCGACGAGAACGCCGAGCCGGACTCGGTCGAGCAGTCGGTGCAGGCCGACGTCGAGCTGGAGGGCTCGCCGACCTTCGACCGCATGACCGAGCGCGGCAACGTGATCATCGGGGTCAAGGACGACCAGCCCGGCCTGGGCTACCGCGACCCGACGACCGACGAGTACTCCGGCTTCGACATCGAGATCGCTCGGTTGATCGCGGCCCAGCTCGGTTTCGACCCCGCGTCGGACATCGAGTACAAGCCGATCGCCTCCGCCGCCCGCGAGCAGGAGATCGCGAACGGCAACATCGACTACTACGTCGGCACGTACACGATCAACGACGGCCGCAAGGAGCAGATCGACTTCGCCGGCCCGTACTACATCGCCGGCCAGGACCTGCTGGTGCGCGGGGACGACGACTCGATCAACGGGCCGGAGGACCTCGAGGGCAAGAAGGTCTGCTCCGCGCAGGGCTCCACCCCGATCCAGCGGGTTCGGGAGGAGGGCCTGACCGAGGAGAGCAACATCGTCGAGTTCCAGGGCTACTCCGACTGCGTGACGCAGCTGCTCCAGGGTTCCGTCGACGCGGTCACCACCGACGACGCGATCCTGCTCGGCTACGCCTCCGTCGAGGAGGAGGGCTCGCTGCGGGTCGTCGGCGAGACGTTCTCCGACGAGCCCTACGGCATCGGCCTGCCCAAGGGCGACGACGCGCTCCGCGAGCGGGTGAACGACATCCTGGACGAGGCGCGGGACAACGGCGGCTGGCAGGAGATCTACGACGCCACCCTGGGCAAGAGCGGCAACGAGGCCGAGCAGCCCGAGGTCGACCGGTACTGAGCAGGGACTGACGGCCGGCGGCACCCAGCTCCGGGGCCGCCGGCCGTCGTCACAGGCTGGTAAGGAATCGTATGGACGTCCTGCTGGACAACTCCGATCTCTACGTTCGCGGCTTCGTCACCACGCTCCAACTCTTCGCGCTCTCCGCGGTGGGGTCGCTGGTGTTGGGTGCGTTCCTGGCGATGCTGCGGGTGAGCCCCGTCCCGGTGTTCCGGTCGGCCGGGTCGCTGTACGTGACGGTCGTGCGGAACACCCCGCTGACCCTGGTGTTCCTGTTCTTCGCGTTCGCGTGGAACCTGTTGGAGATCGTGCGCATCTCCTTCTTCACGGCGGCGGTCACCGCGTTGACCGTCTACACGGCCGCCTTCGTCTGCGAGGTGTTCCGCTCCGGCATCAACACCGTTCCGGTCGGCCAGGCCGAGGCCGCGCGGGCCATCGGGCTGACCTTCGGGCAGACGCTGGGGCAGATCATCCTCCCGCAGGCGACCCGCTCGGTGTTCCCCCCGATGGTCAGCACCCTGATCGCGTTGCTGAAGAACACCACGATCGCGGCCGGCTTCTCCGTCTTCGAGGCCGGTGGCATCCGGCAGAACCTGTCCGAACGGGGTGAACCGGTCCTCGAGGGCCTGCTCTGGGTGGCGGCCATCTTCGTGCTGCTGGTGATCCCGCTGACGCTGCTGCAACGCGCGTTGGAGAAGCGCTGGAGCGTGGCCCGATGAGTTCTGTCCTGTTCGACGTCCCGGGCCCGCGCGCCAGGGCCCGCAACCGCATCCTCGGCGTCGTCGGGGTGGCGGCGCTGGTCGCCGCGGTCGGGTACGTCCTGTACCGGTTCTACGACACCGGCCAGTTCGACCCGAGGCGCTGGGAGTGGCTGCTGTACAAGCAGGTCCAGCTGGACCTGTTGCAGGCCTTCCAGTTCACGATGCAGGCCTTCGCGCTGGGCGCGGTGGGCGCCCTGCTGTTCGGGGCCGTCTTCGCCGCCGGGCGGCTCTCCGAGCACGCCTGGTTGCGGGTCCCGGCGACGGTGGTCGTGGAGTTCTTCCGGGCGATCCCGCTGGTCATCCTGATGTTCGTCTTCTACTTCGGCACCGGGGTGAGCTCCCTGGTGGCGGTGGTGGTCGGCCTGACCCTCTACAACGGCTCGGTGTTGGCCGAGGTCTTCAGGGCCGGGGTGCTCGCGCTGCCCAAGGGGCAGTCGGAGGCGGCCTACGCGATCGGGATGCGCAAGACGCAGGCGATGACGAACGTGCTGCTCCCGCAGTCGTTGCGCGCGATGCTGCCGACCATCGTCAGCCAGCTCGTGGTGTTGCTGAAGGACACCTCGCTGGGCTTCCTCATCACCTACAACGAGCTGCTGCGCTACGCGCGGGTGATGGGGAGTGACCCGAACTTCGGGCGTCCGCAGATCCCGACCGCGATCGTCGTGGCGATCATCTACATCGCCCTGTGCCTGCTGCTGTCCTGGCTGGCCAACTACCTCGGCCGCCGCCAGCAGCGCAGCAAGCTGCGCCCGGAGGCCGCCATGCCGGCGGCGACCGGGAAGGCGGACGGCGAAGCGGAACCGGACGGGCTGGCTGGCCCAACCGCACCGGGTGACCGTCCAGGGAAACTCGGCGCCGTGGGCGACTGACCACGGACCGGGGACGACGAAGGGGCATCCCGCCACGCGGGGTGCCCCTTCGTCCGTGCGGCGCCGGGCACCGGCGGCGACACCGGCGGCGGGACGGCTGGATCGGGCGGCCGAGCCACTCCCGTGCCCGGCCCCGGCCACTCGCGGGCGACCGACGGGACGCTCGTCGGCGGATGGCGGTCAGGAGGGGCGCACCGCGACCACCCGCAGCCGCCGGTAGTCGGCGTACCAGCGGCCCTCGCGGCCCAGAGTGCCCCGCAGGCGGCCCTGGAGGGCGTGGAGGAACGCGTCGGGATCGGGCACGCCGGCGAGCAGGTGGCCGCCGAACATGCGGACCCAGGTGGCGAGCCCGTCGTCCCCGTCGAGGGGGGTCGGTCGCTCGAAGTGCCAGGCGGCCCTGACCTCGAAGCCGGCCGTCTCCAGCACGAGGGCCCACCCCGCGAGCGTGGGGAAGTACCAGGGGGAGTCGGCGGGCGGCAGTCGTTCGTCGGCGCGGAGGCGTTCCGCCTCGGACACGATGGTGGCGACGTTGCCGGCGCCTCCGAGCTCGGCCACCAGCCGTCCCGCCGGGCGCAGCAGTCGGAACAACGCCGCCGCGGCCTGGGGGGCCTGGGGAATCCAGTGCAGGGTGGCGTTGCTCAGGATCGCGTCCGCTCCGGAGCCCGGCAACGGGGCGAGGTCCTCGGGCCGGACGCCGAGCAGGTCCCCGGTGACGAAGTGGAGGGCCGGGTACTTGCGCCTGGCACGCCCGACCATCTCGGGGCTGCTGTCGAGACCGACCGCGTGCGCTCCCCGCCCGCTCAACGCGGCGACGTGGTCACCCGTACCGCAGCCGACGTCGAGGACGTGCTCGCCCGGCTGGGGGTCCACCAGGTCGAGCAGCTCCCTCCCGTGAGAGGAGACGAACCCGTGCCGCTCGTCGTAGAGGGCGGCGTTCCAGGCGGTGTCGGGCATTCCGCCACCCTAGGCCCCCGTCCGCCCGTCGGGATCGGGTTCCCACCGCGCGGTCCGGAGTCCGCTGGCCCCCGAAGCCCGCGAGCTACCCCGGCCGCGGCGACGTGCTCCCCGGTACGGCGTTCGTCCCCCGGTCGCCGGCTCGGGCGCCGGCACCACCACCCCAGCCGGGGTGATCCCCTCGGCAGGCGGGTGCGCGCGCGACGATCCGGACGAGACGGCGACCGAGCGCCTCGCTCACCGGGCCAGGGCGGCTGGCTCGGCACTCACCCCCTCCTGGCCTCGCGGTGGCGCGGCACGCACACCGGGCCGGGGACGAGCACCGCCACCCAGCCTGACCTGCCCGATCCCGGTTATCAACCATTCGGGTTCTGAATCGATTCCTGGATCGATAATGGATTCCCGAGCTTCTTTCGCATACGCTGCACCCGAATTCAGCGACGCGGGCGCCCACGTCGGACGGGTGGCCGTCGACTAGGAGAAGGAGCCAGCAGCGTGGACAGCGCAGCCGCCGATCGGACCACCACTCCGCATCCCGTGGTCGCCGCGGTGACCCGCCGCATCGTCGAACGCAGCAGCCAGTCCCGGGCCGCCTACCTGGCCCGAACGCGGGCGGCCGCGAGCCAGGGCCCGGTCAGGATGGGGTTGCCGTGCAGCAACCTGGCACACGGCTTCGCCGCGTGCTCGGGCTCGGACCTGCTGGCGTTGCGCGGTGCGGTCAAGCCCGGCGTGGCGATCGTGTCGGCCTACAACGACATGCTCTCGGCCCACCAGCCCCTGGACGAGTTCCCCGCGTGGATCAAGGACTCGGTGCGCCAGGCCGGCGGGGTGGCGCAGTTCGCCGGTGGGGTGCCGGCCATGTGCGACGGCATCACCCAGGGCAGGGACGGCATGGAGCTGTCGCTGTTCAGTCGGGACGTCATCGCGATGTCGACCGGCATCGCGCTCTCCCACGACATGTTCGACGCCGCTCTGCTGTTGGGGGTGTGCGACAAGATCGTCCCCGGTCTGGTCATCGGGGCGTTGTCCTTCGGACACCTGCCGGTGATCCTGGTACCGGCGGGCCCCATGCCCTCCGGGCTCCCGAACAAGGAGAAGGCACGGGTCCGCCAGCTCTACGCGGAGGGGCAGGCCAGCCGCGATGACCTGCTGGCCGCCGAGGCAGCGTCCTACCACTCGCCCGGCACCTGCACCTTCTACGGCACCGCGAACTCCAACCAGCTGCTCATGGAGGTCATGGGCCTCCACCTCCCGGGGTCCAGCTTCGTGCAGCCCGGCACCCCCCTGCGACAGGCGCTGACCGAGTACGCGGGCCGGCGCGCCGTCGCGCTCAGCGCCCTGGGCGACGAGTACACACCGATGGCCGAGGTCGTCAACGAACGCACGATCGTCAACGGCGTCGTGGCCCTGCTGGCGACGGGCGGGTCCACCAACCACACCATGCACCTGGTCGCCATGGCGGCGGCCGCGGGGATCACCCTCACCTGGGACGACTTCGACGAGCTGTCCTCCGTGGTCCCGCTGCTCGCCCGGGTCTACCCCAACGGTCCGGCCGACATCAACCACTTCAGCGCGGCGGGCGGCGTCCCCTTCCTCGTGCGCGAACTCCTCGCGGCCGGTCTGCTCCACGCCGACGTTCCCACCGTGGCCGGGCACGGCCTCGAGCGCTACCGCCAGGAACCGTTCCTCGTCGACGGCGAACTCGTCTGGCGGGACGGCACCGACACCAGCCTGGACCCCGAGGTGCTCCGCCCGGCGACGGATCCCTTCGCCGGCGACGGAGGCCTCCGCGTGCTGCGCGGCAACCTCGGTCGGGCCGTCATCAAGGTGTCCGCCGTGGCGGACGAACACCGCACCGTCATCGCCCCGGCCAGGGTCTTCGCCAGCCAGGAGGCGTTCACCTCGGCGTTCCGCGCGGGCGAACTCAACACCGACCTGGTGGCCGTCCTGCCCAACCAGGGTCCGAGGGCCAAGGGCATGCCCGAACTGCACGGCCTGACCCCCGCGCTCGGGTCGCTGCTCGACCACGGCCACCGGGTCGCCCTGGTCACCGACGGCCGCATGTCCGGTGCCTCCGGGAAGGTCCCGGCCGCCATCCAGGTGTCCCCGGAGGCCGCCGTCGGCGGTCCGCTCGGTCGGATCCGGGACGGTGACCTGGTGCGGGTGGACAGCGAACGAGGCAGCCTCGAAGTCCTCGTCCCCGACGAGGAGCTGGCGGCCAGGGCCGTCACCGACCTGCCGCCGACCCAGGCAGAATGGGCCGGCACCGGACGGGAACTGTTCGGCGCGTTGCGGGGTTCCGTGGGCCAGGCCGAGCACGGCGCGAGCGTCTTCGCGCCGTGGGGAGCGGAGGCGGCCAGCCCCGCTCCGAGCGAAGTGGAGGCACACCAGTGAGCCAGCCCGGCACCGCGACCGACCTGCTGACCGTCGCGCCCGTCGTCCCCGTCGTGGTGCTCGAGGATGTGGAGCACGCCGTTCCCCTGGCCCGCGCGCTGCTCGCGGGCGGGTTGCCGGTCATCGAGCTGACGCTGCGCACCCCGGCGGCGCTGGAGGGCGTGCGGCGGATCGCCGACGAGGTACCCGAGATCGCCCTCGGAGTCGGCACCGTCACCACGCCGGAGCAGGCTCGGCTCGCCGCCGAGTCGGGCGCCGGGTTCCTCGTCACGCCCGGCGGCACCGAACGGTTGCTCGACGCCGTCGAGGACACCGGGCTGCCCTTCCTCGCGGGGGTGAGCACCGTGTCGGAGGCCCTCCGTCTCGCGGAACGTGGGCACCGGGCGATGAAGTTCTTCCCGGCGGAGGCGGCCGGCGGTGCCGCCTACCTGAAGTCCCTCGGTGGGCCGCTCCCGGAACTCCGCTTCTGCCCCACCGGGGGCATCACGACGCGGACGGCCGCCGACTACCTCGCCCTCCCCAACGTCGGGTGTGTCGGAGGCTCCTGGTTGACGCCCAGGGACCTGCTGGCCGCCGGCGACTGGACTGGCGTCGCCGACCTCGCCAGGGCCGCGGCCAGCCTGCGCACCGCCTAGACGGGCGACGAACGAACGGAACCGACCACCGGACCCGCACCGCCTCCGGGTCCGGTGGTACGGAGCTGGGACGCCCACGCCCCTGGTGACGCCCCGGCTCCGGCAGGACCTCGCGGGCCGTTGGGGTGGCCGCCCCGCAACGGGGGTCCGGGCGCGGAACGCGCCCGACCGTGCCGGGCCGTCCTCGCGCTCGTGGTCAGGTGCCGGACGTGCTCGCGGCGGCTGACCGTCGCCGGCGCCTCCGGGTCGGCCTCCTGGTTCGGACGCGAGGACAGGTGACGGTGCCCGCCCGCCGGAGCCCTGGTCAGTCGACTTCCGCCGCCCCCGTCCACACCCGTTCACCGTCGACGACATCCTCGGTGGGGGTGAGACCGGCCGCCATCGCCACCCGTTCGGAGGCGCGGTGGGCGGGGTGGATCGTCGCGGAGAAGCGCCGCACCCCCTGCCGGGCGAGCCAGCGGGTCATCGCGCGGGCGGCCTCGGTGGCCAGCCCCCGGCCCTGCCAGGGGACGGCGGTGGTCCAGGCGAGCAGCGCGGTCGCCGGTCCACCCGTCTCCCACCGCACCGTCGCCGGCGCCCACCCGACGATCCGCCCGGTGGCCCGGTGGCGGGCCGCCCAGTTGCACCAGGCCTCCCCCGGTTCCTCCGGCCCGGCGTTCATCCGGAGGCACCGTTGTCGCCACCGAGCGGCGTCGGCGGGCTGTCCCCCGGTGTACTCGTGCAGCCGGTCGTCGGCGAGCGCCTCGGCCAGCTCGTCCGCGTGGCGGCCGGCGAGCGGTTCCAGGTCGAGGCGCGGGGCGCGGATCGCGCTGGCCACCGGTGCGGCTTCCACCAGGGATCACCCATCTCCTCTCGGGGACGCGTGCCGTCGGGAGACGGCTGGCGTCAGGGGTGGCACCACGGGGAGCCGGACCGGCGCTGCGCGGGGCACCCGGGCCGGTAGGACGGTAGCCGGGAGATCGCGGAACGCGCACCCGGTTTCCCGGTAGGGAGAGGTCGCGAAGGGTGCTGGCCGAGCGCTCGGCTCTCGGTGGCCTCCCCCGCCGGCTCAGCTGGGGACGAGCCGCACGCCCGGGGTACGCGCGAGCGCGGCGGCCTCCGCCAGTGTGTCGGCGACCGGGTAGCCGGTGGCCAGGAGCCGGTCGGGCGCCGTCATCCCGGTGGTCACGAGCACGCACCCCGTTCCCACCTGCCCGGCGGCCGCCGCGTCGTCCAGGACGTCGCCGACGAGCACCACCTCGGAAGGCGGCAGGTCGAGTTCCCGCAGGTGGCGTTCGAGGTGTTCGGCCTTCGAACCGCCGCCGACGTCGACCCGCAGCCCGTCGACCCGGCTGAAGTGCTCGACCAGCCCCAGCTTCGTGATCAGCGGGACCAGGTCGGTGTGGAACCACATGGACAGCAGCGACTGGCTCCGCCCGGCGTCACCCCAGGACCGGAGCACGTCCCGGGCTCCGGCACCGAGTTCGCAGGTGTGCAGCAACTCGTCGTAGGAGCGGTGGTAGAGGGCGTCGAGTTCCGCCCACTCCACCGGCGACAGCTCACGACCGAGCAGACGCGCGTAGCACTCCTGGAGGGGCCGGGAGAAGACGTCACGCCAGTAGTCCAGTTCGATCTCGTCCCGGCCGTAGAGCCGGCAGACCGCGTTGACGCCGGCCATCACCGCGTGGTTGTCGTCGAGCAGGGTGCCGTTCCAGTCCCACACGATGTGCCGGGTGCCGGTCGTCTCCACCGTCCGCGTCACTGCCGCCCTCCTCGTGGCGTCGTCCTGCTGCTGTCCCGGAACGCGACCCGGCCGAGGCGCGTTCCAGCCGCGTTCCACGCGCCGGGCCGCACGCTACCGGGCTGGCCGGCGCCGCTGCCAGGTCGCGGGCCCTCCCCAGCAGTTCCGGTGTTCGGTCTCACAGCGCCCGCCGGCGGCCCCGACCCAGGCAGCTGGCTGCCCGCTCGTCCGGGCCGCCGGCCTGGCACGTCTCGCTCGGTCACCGGAGCTCGGCGCGTCCGGCTCCGGGGAGGGCACCGGGACGGCCGGCGGGCAGCGCCACCGGTCCGGCTCGCCGCCCCCGGGCCGGTGTTCTCGCCGTCGCCGAATTCCGACGGCGCGGAGCCGCCGGCCAGGCCGAGCCACGAGGGGGACGTCCGCCGCGTCGGCCCTGGCCGGCCCGCTGGCCGTGCCCGGAAATGCCCGGCAGCGGGGGCATGGCCTCGTGGCCCGTGCTCGGGACGACGGGAGCACCGGGCGGAGCCGGACGAGCGGCGATCAGAAGCGGTCACGCAGCTCGTCGAGCGCCTCCTCCTCCGTTCCCTCCTCAGCCAGCTCCTCGCGCACCACGCGGAAGGCCAGCCCCTGGGAGTAGCCCTTCCTGGCCAGCATCCCGACCAACCTCCGGACCCGGGCCTGGACGTCGACGCCCCCCGTGGATCGCATCTTCCGACGCACCAGCTGGCGGGCGCGCTCCTCCTCCGCCTCGCCGTCCACGGTGACCAGCGCCTCCTCGGCGACCTCGGGGTTGACCCCCTTGCGCCGCAACTCGCTGAGCAGTGCCCGCCGGCCCAACCCGCGTTGGGTGTGCCGGGAGTGCACCCAGGCTTCGGCGAAGGCCGCGTCGTCCACCAGGCCAACCTCGTCGAACCTGTCCAGGACAGCGTCCGCGACCTCCTCCGGCACGGCACGCCGGAGGAGCCGGCTCCTGAGCTCGGCCTTGCTGTGCGGTCTGGACGTGAGCAACCGGAGGCAGAGTTCCCGCGCCTGGGACTCGTCCGGGGGAGGTTCGGCCTGGCGATCGGTAGGTGGTTCGTCAGCGGCGTCGGGACCGCCGACCGTGGGGCCACCCATGCTCAGAAGTCGGCCGAGACGGGGGCTTCCTCAGGGTCGTCGAGCTTGGGACCGATCCCCAGCTTCTCCTTGATGCGCTTCTCCAGCTCGTTGGCGACGTCACCGTTCTCCCGCAGATACCGGCGGGCGTTCTCCTTGCCCTGGCCGAGCTGGTCACCCTCGTAGGTGTACCAGGCCCCCGACTTCCGCAGGATGCCGTGCTCCACCCCCATGTCGATGAGCGAGCCCTCCCGGCTGATGCCGTGCCCGTAGAGGATGTCGAACTCGGCCTGCTTGAACGGAGGCGCGACCTTGTTCTTCACGACCTTGACCCGGGTGCGGTTGCCGACCGCGTCGGACCCGTCCTTGAGGGTCTCGATCCGCCGGACGTCCAACCGGACGGAGGAGTAGAACTTCAACGCCCGCCCACCGGTGGTGGTCTCCGGGGAGCCGAACATCACGCCGACCTTCTCCCGGAGCTGGTTGATGAAGATGGCGGTGGTCTTGGCGGTGTGCAGCGCGGAGGTCAACTTCCGCAGGGCCTGGCTCATCAGGCGCGCCTGGAGGCCGACGTGGCTGTCCCCCATCTCGCCCTCGATCTCGGCGCGGGGGACCAGGGCCGCGACCGAGTCGATGACCAGGATGTCCAACGCGCCGGAGCGGATCAGCATGTCCGCGATCTCCAGCGCCTGCTCGCCGGTGTCCGGCTGGGACACCAGCAGCGAGTCGGTGTCGACGCCGAGGGCCTTGGCGTACTCGGGGTCGAGGGCGTGCTCGGCGTCGATGAAGGCCGCGACCCCGCCGGCCCGCTGGGCGTTGGCCACCGAGTGCAGGGCGACCGTGGTCTTACCGGAGCTCTCCGGGCCGTAGATCTCGACGACCCTGCCCCGGGGCAGGCCGCCGATGCCGAGGGCGACGTCGAGGGCGATGGAACCGGTGGGGATGACCTCCATCGGGGCCCGGCCCTCGTCCCCGAGACGCATCACCGACCCCTTGCCGAACTGCTTGTCGATCTGCGCCAGGGCCAGCTCGAGCGCCTTCTCCCTGTCGGGTGCTGCTGGTGCCATCGGGAATCCACCTCGGGTCGAGTCGTGCGTGGGGTCGTCTTGGGGGCGTGCCACGGCTGCCGGAACCAACCTCCGTGCTTCCGGCTGGCGTGTCCCAGGCTGGCGCCGCCGCTGTCCGCCGGTCGGCGGCCAGGATGGGTCAGCGGTCGGCTGGACGGCTCCGCTCCGCGTCGCGCCGAGCGGCGGCCGAGCGGGTTCCACGCTAGCTCCCGGGTCCGACAACCGTGACGGTCGCGGTGGAGGCGAGCGGCCCGACCAGCACGGCCCAGCCTAGCCGAACAGGTGTTCGATCAACCACAGGAACACGCCATCGAGTGATCGTGGACCGCGCCGCCGCTCCCGAACCCGCCGGCCCGGTGCGCTCGGCCGGCCACCGCCTCCCGCTCGCGTCCCCCACGGGATGCGTCGTCACCCGGACGGGCGGACACTGGGGGCAGCCACCACTGCCTGGCGCTGTCCGCGCACGTCATGAGGAGGCCGCCGTGAGAATGAGCCAGTACCTTCCGGCCAACCACCCCCTGAGCAAGGTGTACCGGCTCGGAGCCGCGCTCGTCGGAGTGGTGATCATCGTGTTCGGTGTCCTCGGCCTGGTGAACCGACTACCGCTGTTCACCACGGAGGGCCAGGACTTCCTGGGACTGTCCAACAACGGGCTGTTGTCGCTGATCTCCCTCGTGGTGGGCGCCGTGCTCATCGGCGCCGCGGTGCGCGGCGGAGCGGTGGCGTCCACGACCACGGCGGTCATCGGGGCCCTGTTCCTGCTGTCCGGGCTGTTGAACCTGGCGGTGCTCAACACCTCGCTGAACCTGCTGGCGTTCAAGATCCCGAACGTCCTCTTCAGCGTCGTGTGCGGGATCCTGCTGCTCTCGCTCGGGCTCTACGGTCGGCTCAGCGGCGGTCTCCCCGAGGACAACCCGTACGTCCGCGCCCGCCACCACGAGCCGCCGAACGCCGACCACTCGAGCGAGATCGCGGCCGATCGCCACCGCCTCGCCCAGATCGACGAGATCGCCAGGGCCGAGGCCGCCCTGGCCAACGGGCACGCCTCCCCCGAGCAGGAGGCGATGGTGCGCGAGGACTCGCGGCACCGGGCCGAGGAGGCCCGACGGGAGGCCTACTCGCACTACCTCGAACACGAACGGGTCGAACGGCAGCGGTTGCTCCGATACGGGCCGCACCGCACCGGCCGACACCGGGCCGGGCTGACCTGACGGAGGTCCGCCGGAGCGGTCAACGGCGCTCCGGCGGCACGTCGAAGGCGTCGCACACCGCCCGCCACGCCTCACGGGGGTTGACGCCGGCTTCGAGCGCGTCGTCGACGGTGCGGCCCCCGAGGGCCGACAGGACGTGGTCGCGGGCCAGCATCTCGGCACGGATCCGGCCGAACTCCTCGGCCATCTGCCTGCGGAAGACGGTGTGTCTCATCCAGCCCAGGTTACCGCCGGGCCAGGTCCTCCCCCCGGGACCGGGTGACGGACCGGACGAACACGACGGATCTGACTTCCCGCCCGGCGGCGGCTAGCCTGGAGGCCGTGTTGGCACTGTTCCAGGGAGACCCGACCGGCCTGTCCTCTCCGGTGACGCAGTTGCTCCTCATCGGGGCGCTCGTCACCTCGATCACGCTCGCCGCCCGGTGGTGGTGGCAGCAGCGCAAGCGCTGACCCACCGCCGGGGATCCCACCCCCAACGCCGGGTGTGGCGCGCCACCGAGCCTCAGGTGTGCCGCAACGAGACGACGACGGCCGTGACCAGCAGCGGCAGCGTGGCGATCCCGACGAGGACGCCGAGCATCGCGAAGGACGCCGTGCTCACGACCAGACCCGCGACGACAGCGCCCACCACCCCCGACATGTTCATCATCGTGTCGGACAGCCCCTGGAGCAGGGGGCGGAACTCGCGCCTGGTGGCCTGGGTCAGCGCGAGCGACGCCGACACCAGCAGCGCCGACCAGCCCATCCCGAGCACGGTCAGCCCCGCCGCGAGCTGGGGCGCCTCGTGGTCCGGTGCCATGCCCGACAGGCCCACCCCGGCGACCAGCATCGCCGCCCCCAGCCCCAGCACCGGCACCGCGCCGTGCCGGTCCACCAGCCAGCCGAAGAGCGGGCTGAACGCGTACATCCCCAGGAAGTGGGAGCTCAACACCGCTCCGACCCCGCTCAGGGAGGCACCGCCGTGGTAGAGGTGCACCGGGGTCATCGTCATCATCGCGGTCATCGCGCCGTGCGCCGCGACGACGGCGCCGAGGGCCAACAACCCTTCGGTGGGCAGCCTCCGGAGCTCGACCACCCAGTCCGCCGCGCGTGGCCGCGAGCTGACGCGCACCCCTCCGCTCCCCTGTCCCCCACCCTCGGGTAGGGGACGCACCCCCGCCGGGAGGGAGTCGGGCCGCAGCCAGCGGAGCACTCCGAGCCCCGCCAGGGCGAAGGTCACGGCGACCAGCAGGAAGGGGCCGGCGTCACTGGGCAGGCCGCCGGCGGCGGCCGCGTTCTCGCCGAGGACGGCGAGGTTGGGTCCCACCACCACGCCGCCCGCGGTCGCGAAGACCATGACGGACAGTCGCCGACCTCCGCTGCCGGGTGACGCGGTACCGCCGGGGTCGACGACCGCGTAGCGGGCGGCGAAGTTCGCCGCCGTTCCCGCCCCGAGCAGGAGCATGGCCCCCACCAGGAGCGGCCAACTGCCCACTCCGACGGCGAGCGCGGCCACCACCGCCCCGAGCGTTCCCACCCCGTACCCGGTGGACAGCGACCACCGGCGTCCGCGCCGCGTCGCCATCCGCCCCAACGGCAACGCGATGAGCGCTGCCCCCAGCAGGGTGGTGGCCTGCGCCAGCCCCGCCAACGCCTCGGACTCGGCGAGCCGCAGCGTGGCGACGCCACTCGTGGTCACCCCGATGGCGACCCCGACCCCGGAGAGGATCTGGGTGACCACGAGCACGACCAGAATCCGCCGATCGGCGGGCACGGCTCCTCCTTCGTCGCCGCCGAGCGAAAAACCCTGATGACAGCTCATCAGCCCGCACCACCCGCCATCGACCGACACACGACTACCGACCGCACCCGGGGGATGAGGTGGTACTACTCGATCGTGTCAGCGGCCGTGAGCTGGGAACACGTCCGGCTGTGCGAAGCGGTGGGGCCAGCCGAGGGATCACCCGGAGCGGCGGCGACTACTCCGAGCGACCACGACCGTCGATGGTGGGGACCACTGCCGGCGGACCGGCGGGTCAGGGCTCCAACCCTGGTTGAACGTGGTCCTCGAAGTAGTCGGCGAGCACGTCCGCCGACAGTGTTCCCGGGTCGGCGCTGGAGGTGAGCAGCACACCGACCACCGGGCGGTCGTCGACGGTGAACACGAGCCGACCGACCGACTCCTCGACGGTGGCCCGGTAGCGCCCGCTCAGGCCGTTGCCCGTCCAGTCCGCCTGGACCAGGTCCCCGTCGGAGCCGCCGAGCCAGAGCGTGGCGGTGTTCTCGGCGTCCTCGGTGGAGGGCGCGTGGTTGTAGGCGAGGGTGTGGCTCCGCGTCCCCTCGGCGAACCGGCAGGTCACCAGGACCCCGTCCGGCTGGCCCTCGTCGGTCCCGCTCCCGGGTTCGCACCGGCCCGGGTGGTCGTCGGGTACGGAGCCCGCCAGTTGGCGCATGCACTCGGTGAACCCGTCGTCGTCAACGGGACCGGGCTGGTGGCAGTCGGCGGCCGAGGGCAGGTCCTCGCCCCTGGTGAGGACGACGGCGGCGGTGGCTCCGCCGACCACGGCCACCACGGCACCCAGCGCGAGGAGGACGGTGCCCCGGCCACGACGTCTCGGGGGCGGTGGTGCGCCCAACGGAGGGGGCGGCCCGGGGAGTCCCGGCCCGACGGGACCGACGGGACCGGCCGGCGGTGGGACGGGGAAGCCACCGGTGGGCGGGCCCAGTCCCGGGGCCGGGTGGGGAGCGGTCGGGAGACCCGTGCTGGCGGGTGGGGCGACGGGTGGGGGCGCGGAGGCCTGCCCGGCGGGGCGGACGCGGAGGGCTGGTGCCTCGGTGCCCGGCACGTCCCGGGCACCGAGGGCGACGGCTGTCTCCGGCTGGTCGAGGCTGACCGGCAGGACGCCGGTCCACTCGGTGATGAGGGTGGCGACGAGCGGGATACGGCTGGATCCTCCGACCAGGTAGATCCCGGCGAGCTCACCGGCGGTGTGCCCGCTGGCTGTCACGGTGTCGACGAGCACGGTCGCGCTGCGCAGGAGGTTGGCCCGCATCAACGCGTCGAGTTCCGCCCTGGTGACGAGGACGTCCGGGAAGGGCTCCGGGAGCGGGACCTCGGTCTGGGAATGCCGCGACAGCGCCTCCTTCGCCGCCCGGACGTCCTCCCGGAGCATCCGCTGGGCTCGTCGGTCGGACGTCGTCCCGGGGCGCAGCAGCCGCTGCCACCGCGCCGGTTCCTGATGGGAGACCTGGCTCCCGACGTGGTCGAGCAGCACCTGGTCCACGTCGAGACCACCGAGGTTGGGCAGCCCGTTCTCGGCGAGGACGACGAACCCGTCCTCGGTCGCCGCCACCACCGCGCAGTCGAAGGTCCCCGCCCCCAGGTCGTAGACGGCGAGCGCCTGCCCCGATGCGAGCGAACGACCGGGGAACGAGGTGAAGTGCGCGGCGGCGGCCACGGGCTCCGGGACCAGCACCAGCCGGCACGTGAAGCCGGCGAGCCGGGCCGCCGAGAGCAACACCGTCCGCCGGTTGGTGCCCCACCTCGCCGGATGCGTGAGCCGCACCTCGTCGAGCTCCTCCCCGCCGAGTTGGCGGCTGGCCTCCTCCGCCACCCTGCGCAGCACCGCGGCCAACGCGTCGGTGACGGTGACGACGGTCGTGCCCAGCAGGAGGGTGCCCTCGTCGACCCGCCGTTTGGGGTTGGGTTCGAACCGGGCCGGGTCGAGCCGGGCGCGGCGCTCGGCGTCCCGTCCGACCACGAGTGCCCCGTCCTCGTCCGCGTACACGGCGGAGGGCATGGTGGCGGAACCGTCGAGTTCGACGACCCTCGGTTCCCGGCCGTGCGCCGAGAGCACGGCGACCGTGTTCGAGGTGCCGAGGTCCACGGACAGGACTCGCACTGCGACTCTCCTCGGGGTTCCAGCCGGTCCAGCGCGGGCTGGTCCGCGTCTGGTCACCCACCCCCTGAGATCACTCGACCAGGGGACGGATCGGGCTCATGCTGCCATGTCACGAGCCGTCCCCGGGGCTGGTGGCCGGGATTCGCGCTCCACGGGTGCCGTGCCCGCTCCCCGCGCCGGACCCCCGGTCCAGGGGTGCTGGTGTCGGTCGGGTCGGTCAGGATGGCAGCGTGCGCGACGGCGAGGACGGAACGACCCGGGGGGCCAGCGGCGGACCGGGCGGGAGGGCGGACGTGCTGGACGTCTTCTCCCCGGCGACGGCCGGCTGGTTCCGCGCCGCGTTCGCCACCCCCACCTCGGCGCAACGGGAAGCGTGGACGGCGATCTCCCGGGGGGAGCACACGCTCGTCGTCGCCCCGACCGGTTCCGGGAAGACCCTGGCCGCCTTCCTGTGGGCATTGGACACGCTGGCCACCTCGCCTGGCACCGCCGACGAGGGGGCGGCCTGCCGGGTGCTCTACGTGTCGCCGCTGAAGGCGCTGGCCGTGGACGTGGAACGCAACCTGCGCACCCCGCTGGCCGGGATCGGGCAGACGGCCCGCCGGTTGGGTCAGGACCCACCGGAGATCAGGGTGGGCACCCGGACCGGGGACACGCCGCAGGCGGAGCGGCGGGCCTTCGCGCGCCGTCCCCCCGACGTGCTGGTCACCACCCCGGAGTCCCTGTTCCTGCTGCTCACCTCGCAGGCCCGGGAGTCGCTGCGCGGCGTCACCACGGTCATCCTCGACGAGGTGCACGCCCTGGCTGGTTCGAAGCGCGGCGCCCACCTGGCGCTGTCCCTGGAACGCCTCGACGAGCTGCTCCCGGAACCGGCGCAGCGCATCGGCCTCTCCGCGACGGTCCGGCCCACCGAGGAGGTGGCGGCCTTCCTGGCGGGCGGGCGGCCGGTCCAGGTGGTCACGCCCGGCGACCCGAAACGGATCACGGTGACGGTCGAGGTGCCGGTCGCCGACATGACCGAGCTCGACGGCGGCGGACCAGCCCCGGCTGGCCGCTCCACCCCCGAGGCGGGGGAAGCCGGCCCGGTGGAGGGTTTTCCCGGGCTGGGGGACGACTACCCCGGCGCCGGTGACGTCCGGGCCGCGGGGCCGGTCCGCGGCACCTCCATCTGGCCCTCGGTGGAACGGCGGGTCCTGGACCTGGTGGAGGAGCACCGATCGACGATCGTGTTCACGAACTCCCGACGGCTCGCCGAGAGGTTGACGGCGCGGCTCAACGAACTCGCGGCGGACCGCGCGGCGGAGGCGGGCGGTCCGGTCGAGCCCCAGCCCACGACCCCGGTGTTCCCCGCCGAGGCGGTGGGCGGGTCCGGGATCACCGGCGGGGCACCACCGACGGTGGCCCGCGCGCACCACGGGTCGATGTCGAAGGAGCAGCGGGCCGGGGTGGAGGAGGACCTGAAGGCGGGGCGGCTGCCGTGCGTGGTGGCCACCAGCTCGTTGGAGTTGGGCATCGACATGGGCGCCGTCGATCTGGTCGTCCAGGTGGAGGCGCCGCCGAGCGTCGCGTCCGGCATGCAGCGGGTGGGGCGGGCCGGCCACCAGGTGGGGGCCGTCTCCGAGGGCGTGGTGTTCCCGAAGTTCCGGGGTGACCTGGTCTCGTGCGCGGTGGTCGCCGAGCGGATGCGGGCGGGGCTGATCGAGGCTCTGCGGTATCCGCGCAACCCGCTGGACGTGCTGGCCCAGCAGGTGGTGGCGATGGTGGCGATGGAGCCGTGGACCGTCGAGGCGCTGGCCGGTGTGGTGCGCCGTGCCGCCCCGTTCTCCGCGCTCCCGGACTCCGCCCTGCACGCCGTGCTGGACATGCTCGCCGGCCGGTACCCGAGCGAGGAGTTCGGCGAGTTGCGGCCGCGGATCGTGTGGGACCGCGTCCACGGCGAGCTCCGGGGACGGCCCGGCGCGGGGAGACTGGCCGTGACCTCCGGCGGCACGATCCCCGATCGGGGGCTGTTCACCGTCACCACCCCGCCCAGCGAGGACGGCAGCGGGTCGAGGGTGGGCGAACTGGACGAGGAGATGGTCTACGAGTCCCGGGTGGGCGACACGTTCCTGCTCGGGACCTCCGCGTGGCGGGTGGAGGACATCACCCACGACCGGGTGATCGTGGTGCCCGCGCCGGGCCAGCCGGCCCGGATGCCGTTCTGGAAGGGCGACACGCCCGGTCGCCCCCTGGAGCTGGGGCGGGCGATCGGCTCCTTCGTCCGGGAACTCGGGGCGGCCGGAGAGGTGGGGGCCAGGCGGCGGGCCACCGAGGCGGGGCTGGACGGGTGGGCCGTGGACAACCTGCTCGCCTACCTCCGTGAACAGCGGGAGGCCACCGGGCACGTACCGGACGACCGCACCGTCGTCGTGGAACGGTTCCGCACCGAGCTCGGCGACTGGCAGCTGGTGGTGCACTCCCCCTTCGGAGGTCAGGTCAACGCGCCCTGGGCACTGGCGATCGGCGCCCGACTGCGGGAGAGGTACGGCACGGACGCCCAGATCGCGCACTCCGACGACGGCATCGTGCTCCGGGTCGTGGACGCGGTCACCGAGGACGGCGCCGAGGTCCTGCCCACCGCGGAGGACGTCCTGTTCGACCCGGCCGAGATCGACGACGTCGTCCGGACGGAGGTGAGTGGTTCGGCCCTGTTCGCCGCCCGGTTCCGGGAGTGCGCCGCGCGGTCGCTGTTGCTGCCGCGCCGTGACCCCCGTCGCCGCACCCCCTTGTGGCAGCAACGCCAGCGGGCCGCCCAGCTGCTGGGGGTGGCGTCGGCGTACGAGCGGTTCCCCGTCGTGCTGGAGACCATGCGGGAGTGCCTGCGGGACGTCTACGACCTGCCGGGGCTGACCGATCTGCTGACGGGTGTGCGCGACCGGCGGATCCGGGTCGTGGAGGTGGAGACGCCCTCGGCGTCGCCGTTCGCCCGCAGCCTCCTCTTCGGGTACGTCGGCATGTTCCTGTACGAGACGGACGCCCCGCTGGCGGACCGGCGCGCCGCCGCGTTGAGCCTGGACTCCGGTCTGCTCGCGGAGCTCCTCGGGTCGGAGGCGATCCGGGAGCTGCTGGACCCGGAGGTCCTGGCCGAGGTCGAGGCGACCCTGGCGCGCACCGCGCCGGACCGCCACGTGCGCGACGTCGAGCAGACCGCCGACCTGGTGCGGGCGTTGGGCGACCTGACGGAGGCGGAGGCCGCCGCCCGGGGTGCCCGGCCCGAGTGGCTGCGGGAGTTGGAGGAGCAGCGGCGGGTGATCCGGGTGCGCCTCGCCGGGGAGGAACGGTTCGCCCCGGTGGAGGACGCGGGCCGCCTCCGGGACGGCCTGGGTGTCGCGCTGCCCGTCGGGATCCCGACCGCCTTCACCGAACCGGTGGCCGATCCGGTCGGCGACCTGTTGTCCCGCTACGCGCGGACCAGGGGTCCGTTCACCGCGCTCGCGGCCGCGACCCGGTTCGGGCTGGGGGTGGCGGTGGTGACGGGGGTGTTGGAGCGCCTGGTCGGCACGGGCCGCCTGGTGCGGGGCGAGCTGCGCCCGGTCTCGCTCGAACCGCCGGACGCGGGCGGCTACGGCCAACCAACCGAGTACTGCGACGCTGAGGTGCTCCGCCGGTTGCGCAGGGCGTCGCTGGCGCGGCTGCGCGCGGAGGTCGAGCCGGTGGAACCGGCCGCGTTGGGGCGCTTCCTCCCGCACTGGCACGGCATCTCCAGCCGACCGGGTCGGCGGCCAGCCGGCGCCGAGGACGTGCTGGCCGTCGTGGAGCAACTGGCGGGGGTGCCGGTGCCGGCCAGCGCCGTGGAGTCCCTGATCCTGCCCGCGCGGCTGCCCGGTTACGTCCCCGCCCTGTTGGACGAGCTGACGGCCTCGGGCGAGGTCACGTGGTGTGGCGCCGGTGCGTTGGCTGGTGGTGACGGCTGGGTCGCGTTGGCACCCACTGAGATCGCGGACCTGGTGTTGCCACCGGTCGCCGAGGAACCGCCCGACGCTCCGGCGCACCGGGCGCTGCTGTCCGCCCTGTCGGGGGGCGGGTTGTTCTTCCGGCAGGTGGCGGACCGGGCGGCGGAGATCCTGCTCGCCGAGGGAGAACCGCTGCCCGACGAGGCCACCCTGGTCTCGGCCCTGTGGGACCTGGTGTGGGCGGGGTTGGTGGGCAACGACACCCTGGCGCCGGTGCGCGCCCTGGTGTCCGGTGGCGGGGCCCGGCACCGGCAGCGGCGACGGGCTCCCCGTGGCCGGTACGCCTCCCTCCGGGCCGGCCTGGCCGGCTCCTCGGTGCCGGCCAGGCCCGGACTGCCCTCCCGCTCGGGGCCCCCTTCGGTGGGGGGCCGGTGGGCACCGGTGCCGGTCAGGGAGGCCGATCCGACTCGTCGGGCCCATGCGAGGGCGGAGGTGCTGTTGGAACGCCATGGCGTCCTGACCAGGGGGGCGCTGGACACCGAGCGGATGCCGGGCGGTTTCGGGGGCATCTACCGGGTGCTGCGCGCGATGGAGGAGGCGGGCCGGTGCCGGCGGGGTTACGTGGTGGAAGGGCTGGGAGCGGCGCAGTTCGCGGTTCCCGGCGCCATCGACCGGTTGCGCTCCTTCTCCCGTCCTGCCGGGGAGGAGCCCGCCGACCGGTCCGTCGTCGTGCTCGCCGCCACGGACCCGGCGCAGCCGCACGGCGCGGCTCTTCCGTGGCCGTCCGTCGTCGGGGAGGGCAGGCACCGGCCAGGGCGCAAGGCCGGGGCCCTGGTCGTGCTCGTCGACGGGGTGGCCACGCTCTACCTGGAGCGGGGTGGGCGGTCGCTGTTGGCCTTCACCGAGGACGAGTTCCCGCTGCGGGCCGCGGCGGGTGGCCTGGCCGGGGCGGTCCGCGCCGGCTGGTTGGACCAGGTGACCGTGTCACGGGCGGGAGGTGAGGCCCCCTGGGGTACCCGGCTCGCCGATCTCCTCGGGGAGGCCGGTTTCCGGGCCACGCCCCAGGGGATGCGGTTGCGGGGCTGACCGGCGGGCGTTCCGCGCCGGGAGCGTGGTGGCCAGTGGGAGTGGCCGTTCCGGCTCCGCCGCCCGGCCGGTTCCGGCCAGCGTCGGGAGCGGCGCACCACGTTGCTCCGGACGGCCCTGTCCCGCCCCCCTGCCCCCGGCGCATGGTTGATGCCGCTACCCGCGACATCCGGGACCGGCCGCCGGGCGGCCCGCGCCGGCCCGGCGGGGCCGCCCGGCGCGACGACGCGCCCCGGCGGTCGCGGTGGTCACACAGCGCAGTTCCCGTCCCGTTCCCGTCCTGTCCGACCCAGGAGGTCACGAACGTGCCCACACAGCGGAACGCTACGCTGCACCCACGGAAACAGCAGCTCACGACACTTTTTCACGCAACGATCCAGCGCTCCCCCAGCAGGGTCGCCCCGATGACGAACCCGGGCACCGGGAGTGATCGGTCGCGGCGCGTCGCCGGCACCGGGAGCCGCATCTGGGGGAGACGATGAGCGTCATCGGCGACGACGGTTGGCACCTCGCCAGGGCGGGCACCGGAAATGCCGCCCAGGGTCCACAGGGTCAACTGCTCACGACCACGATCAGCCAGGAGATCTGCGGAGCCAGCCAGCTCGGCGCCGGCCTCGTGCACATGCCCCCCGGGCACCACTCGCGGGCCCACCTGCACCGGGACGCGGAGTTGATCGTCCACGTGATCGAGGGCAACGCCGTGACACTGCTGGGCGAACGCCTCGAACGGGTGGTCTTCCACGATCCCGGCGACACCCTCTTCATCGCTCCCGGCGTGCCCCACGCGGCCGTCAACCTGTCCCGCTCGCATCCGATCCGAGCGATCGAGGTTCGCGGGGACCAGTGCTTCAACGCGGACGTCGTTCCGCTCCCCGAGCTCGACGAGATCGTCGGCCGCGCGGCCACCCGGCTCCAGGACGAGTTCGCCGGGGACGCCCGTCCCACCGAACGGTGAGCTGACCGACCACCTCGCGGGGCCACCGCCTCGGCGGCGTCCCTCGGTGGGACTCCGAGGGCGCCGCGGCGGGGTCAGACCGCCCGCACCCCGTCGAGGGCACCGTGCGGGTCCAGCACGTACTTGCGGCTGGCGCCCCGGTCGAACTCGGCGTAGCCGCGCGGTGCGTCGTCCAGCGGGATCGGGGTGGCGTTCACCGCCTTCGCGATGTGCACCCGGTCGTGCAAGATCGCCATCGCCAGTTGGCGGTGGTACCTCATGACCGGGCACTGCCCGGTGTGCAGGGTGTGGCTCTTGGCCCAGCCGAGCCCGAGGCGGATGCGCAGCGAGCCGTGCCGTGCCTCGCTGTCGACGCCGCCGGGGTCCTCGGTGACGTAGAGACCCGGGATGCCGAGGCTGCCGCCCGCCCTCGTGACCTCCATGACCGAGTTCAGCACGGTGGCCGGTGCCTCACCCGCTCCCGCTTCCTGCGCCTTCGCCTCGAAGCCCACCGCGTCGATCGCCGAGTCGACCTCGGGGACGCCGAGGAGCTCGGCGATCCTTTCGCCGAGTCCACCCTGGGTGAGGTCCACGGTCTCGCACCCGAAGCCGCGGGCCTGCGCCAGGCGCTCGGCGTTGAGGTCCCCGACGATGACGACGGCCGCGCCGAGCAACCGCGCGGACGCGGCGGCGGCGAGGCCGACCGGACCCGCACCGGCGACGTACACCGTGCTGCCCACACCCACGCCCGCGGTCACCGCTCCGTGGAAACCCGTGGGGAAGATGTCGGAGAGCATGGTCAGGTCCAGGAGCTTCGCCAGGGCCTGGTCCCGGTCGCGGAAACGCAGCAGGTTGAAGTCGGCGTAGGGCACCATCACGTACTCGGCCTGCCCCCCGACCCATCCCCCCATGTCCACGTAGCCGTAGGCGCCTCCAGGGCGGGCGGGGTTGACGTTCAGGCAGATGCCCGTCTGGCGTTCCTTGCAGTTGCGGCACCGCCCGCAGGCGATGTTGAAGGGGACCGAGACGATGTCGCCCGGTTGGACGAACTCCACGTCCCGGCCGGCCTCGATCACCTCGCCCGTGATCTCGTGACCGAGCACCAGGTCACGGGGGGCGGTGGTCCGACCTCGGACCATGTGCTGGTCGCTGCCGCAGATGTTGGTCGCCAGGACCTTGAGCACCACGCCGTGCTGGCACTGGCGGCCCACGTTCGCGGGGTCCACCCCGGGGCCGTCACGCAGTTCGAGAGCGGGGAAGTCGATGTCCTGCACCTCGACCTGGCCGGGTCCGACGTAGGCGACCGCTCTGTTCGCACTCATCGTTCTCGCCTCCAACCATGCGGTGGAAGGGGGGCGGCGGAACCACCTCCCGCCCTCCAGTGTCCGCCGAGGAGCCGGGTGCGGAGGCGGGCTGGTTCGTTCGCCCGCGTCGTCGGGCCGCCACCGACGAGTCGCGAACAGCGACCCACGAGTAGTCCGAAATATCGGACACCGCGCTTGGCGACCATCTACGGTAAGCGTTTTCAGCGGGCTGGTCAAGGGCGGGCCCTCGGCTGGTGAACCAGGTACGCGAGGGAGACACCGGGACGTTGACCAGGGAAACGAGCCTGATTACCGTATCCGAAATATCGTATGACGTCCGTAGAAACTCCGCATCAACTCGGATACCGACGCTCCCCGTTCCGCTCCAACACCGCCGGCGGGACCTCCCTCCCCCGGCTCCGCCAGCTCGAGGTCAACGTCGACGGAGGTGGCACCTCGCATGCCCGGCACAGCACACGGAGGCCCCACCCTCGCGGTGATCGCCAGGGAGGCAGGGGTCTCCGTACCCACGGTCTCGAAGGTCGTCAACGGGCGCGAGGACGTCGCCCCGCATACCCGGCGGCGGGTCAGCGAGGTCCTGGAACGTCGCGGCTACATGCGCCGTCCGGTGGTCCGCGCTCCCCGGGACGGGGTCGGAGGCCCCATCGACGTGGTCATCCACGGCCTGGGCGCCTCGTGGGCGACGACGATCCTGAGCGGGGTGGAGGACGCCGCCTACCGGGTGGGGCTGGACATCGTCGTCTCGGCCGCCCGGACCGGCACCGGGCATACCGGCCGGGGCTGGTTGGACCGGGTGGCCGACCGGGGGACCGCCGGTGTGCTGCTCGTCCTCGTCGAACCCACGCCCTCGCAACGGGAGTGGCTGCGCCACCACCGCATCCCCTACGTCGTGCTCGACCCCGTGTCCGTACCGCCACCGGGTGTCCCCTCCGTGGGAGCGACCAACTGGGCTGGTGGTGTCAGCGCGACCGAACACCTGCTGCGGGCGGGTCACCGGCGCATCGCCGTGGTCAGCGGGCCCGAGGACAGGCTGTGCGGCCAGGCCAGGCTGGCGGGCTACCGGTCGGCGATGGCGGCGGCGGGGTTGCCCGTCCTCCCCGAGCTGATCGCCGTGGGTGACTTCACCCTGGAGAGCGGGCGACGGCGGGCCGGCGACCTGCTCGACCTCCCCGAACCACCGACCGCCGTGTTCGCCTGCACGGACCAGATGGCGCTGGGCGTCTGCGACGCGGCCCGGGAACGGGGGCTGACCGTACCCGAGGACCTCAGCGTGGTGGGTTTCGACGACCTGCCCGAGGCCAGGTGGGCACGACCGGCGCTGACCACCGTGCGCCAGCCGCTGAACGAGATGGCCTCGGCGGCCATCGGCCTGCTGGTGCGCCTGATGCGGGGCGAGACCGCCGAGGCGGACCGCATCGAACTGTCCACCTGCCTGGTGGAACGCGCGAGCACCTCGGCCCCGTCCCTCGGTTTCCCGGCTCCTCGCCGGGGAACCCCGACGGGATGATGGTTTCGGTACTGCGGGGCGCGGCGGCCGGCGCTGCCGGGACGACCGCGCTGAACGGCGTCACGTACCTGGACATGGTCCTGCGTGGACGCGGCCCCAGCTCGGCGCCTGAGGAGACGGCGGAAAGGCTGCTCGGCCACGCCGGGGTGGCCGTGCCAGGGAGGCCGGCGAACCGCCGCGACCGCCTCAGCGGTGCCGGCGCCCTGCTGGGGATCCTGACCGGAGTCGCGGTGGGTGCCGCCGCCGGCGCGGCGCGCCGGTTCGGCTGGCGACCATCCCGCACGACCGCCGTCCTGACGACCACGGCGGCGGCCATGACCGCCTCGGACGTCCCGATGGCCGCCCTCGGGGTGTCCGATCCCCGCCGCTGGCGCCCGCGCGACTGGGCGAGCGACGTGCTCCCGCACCTGGCCTTCGGCCTGGCGACCACCTGGACGCTCGACGCCACGTCCCGGGCCTGACCACCGCGCGGCGCGCGGGCCGGCACCAGACACGACCGTGACGACCCGTCAGGAGGGTGCACCCGACATGGCAGACCAGACATTCCGCCACGAACTCGCCCAACAGCTCCGGGTTGACTCGGTGCGTTCCAGCGCCGCCGCCGGGTCTGGCCACCCGACCTCGTCCATGTCGGCGGCCGACCTGATGGCCGTCCTGCTCGACGGCTACCTGCGGCTCGACTTCACCGACCCCGGCAACCCCCACAACGACCACCTCGTCTTCTCCAAGGGTCACGCGTCCCCGCTGTACTACTCGCTGCTCAAGGCCGCCGGAGCCATCGACGACGAGGAGCTGCTGTCCTTCCGGGAGTTCGGGAGCAGGCTCGAGGGCCACCCGACACCGCGCATCCCGCCGACCGACGTGGCCACCGGCTCCCTGGGCCAGGGGCTCCCGGTCGCGGTGGGGCTCGCCCTGGCGGGGGCGCGGTTGGACCGGCTGCCCTACCGCGTGTGGGCGCTGTGCGGTGACTCGGAGATGGCGGAGGGCTCGGTGTGGGAGGCGTTCCAGCACGCCGCCTGGTACGGCCTCGACAACCTGACCGTGCTGGTCGACGTCAACCGGCTGGGGCAGACCGGGGAGACGATGCTCGGCTGGGACATGGACGGGTACGCGGCCCGCGCTCGCGCCTTCGGCTGGCACGCCGTCGTCGTGGACGGCCACGATCTCGCGGCCGTGGACGAGGCGTTCGCCGAGGCGGTGGCCACCACCGGGCGTCCCACCGCCGTCCTCGCGCGCACGGAGAAGGGCCACGGCGTCCGGGCGGTGGCTGACCAGCCCGGACGGCACGGCAAGCCCCTCGACGATCCGGAGGGTGCCGTGCGGGAACTGGGCGGTGAGCGGAACCTCGGCGTCCGGGTCGCGGCCCCGGAGAACACCGGGACTCCGCACCGCTTCCCCGTCGGGGAGGCGACCCCACCTCGGTGGGAGGTGGGGGAGGAGGTCGCGACGAGGCTCGCCTACGGGGAGGCGCTGACGGCTCTCGGCGCGGCCAGGGGCGACGTCGTCGCGCTCGACGGCGAGGTCTCCAACTCCACCCATTCCGAGCTGTTCGCCCGCGCGCATCCCGACCGCTACTTCGAGATGTTCATCGCCGAGCAGCAGATGATCGCCGCCGCCGTGGGGATGCAGGCTCGGAACTGGGTGCCGTTCGCCTCCACCTTCGGCGCTTTCCTCAGCCGGGCGTACGACTTCGTCCGCATGGCCGCGGTCTCGCGGGCCGACCTGCGGCTCTGCGGCTCGCACGCCGGCGTCTCCATCGGGGAGGACGGTCCCTCGCAGATGGCGCTGGAGGACATGGCCGCGCTGCGAGCCGTCCACGGGAGCGCCGTCCTCCACCCCTCCGACGCCAACCAGGCAGCCCGCCTGGTGGAGGCGATGGCCGACCGCCCCGGCATCAGCTACCTGCGCACCCTGCGTGGGAAGACACCGGTGCGGACGCCGCCGGACGAGGAGGTCAGCATCGGCGGTAGTCGGGTGGTCAGGGCCACCGACCACGACGATCTGACGATCGTCGCCTGCGGTGTCACCGTCGACGAGGCCGAACGGGCCGCCGACGTGCTGGAAGCCGAGGGCGTGCTCGCCAAGGTCATCGACTGCTACTCGGTGAAGCCGATCGACACGGTCACCCTGGCCGCGGCGGCATCGGAGAGCAGGGCGGTGATCACGGTGGAGGACCACTGGCCGGAAGGCGGGCTGGGCGAGGCGGTCCTCAGCGCACTGGCGGGAGTGGCCGACCGGCCACCGGTCCGCGTTCTCGGTGTGCGCGACATGCCGGTCTCCGGCAGTCCGGCGGAGCTGACGCACGCCGCGGCCATCGACGCGGACGCCGTCGTCGCGGCGGCACGTCACCTGCTCCGCAACCCGAGCCCCACCGTCGTGGGCTGACCGCCCTGAGCGCGGGGCCCCTCAGCCGCTCCGCCTGCCGACGAGTGCCTCCGCCACGCCGATCAGCAGCACCGACGCGACGACCGCGGCGATGAAGCCGAGGATGTTGAGTTCGAAGATGTCGCCGGTGCCCAGCAGGCTGGCGATGGTGCCGCCGATGACCGAGCCCACCAGTCCGAGTCCGAGGGTGGCCAACAACCCGAGGTTCTGCCTGCCCGGCTTCACGAGCCGGGCGAGGGCTCCGATGATGAGGCCCGCCACCAGGAAACCGATCATGGTCCGCTCCGTCCCACGTCCTCGCGTCACGTGACGTGCCGCTCCTGCGGGAGCAACGGACCACGACCACGTCTGGTTCCGCCCGGACCCCTGCTCGGACGGAACCGCGCCACCAGGAGGGGCACCCGGGAGTCGGGCGGGAGGACCACCGGGGCCCTCGGCCCGGGGCCGGCCCGCCGAGGTCGCCCCTGCCCGGCCTCGGGCGGCCCGTGACGGGCGAGGGAGGTCCCGGTGGCCACCGCCGGGGCGCGTTCCCGCCCTGGGCGGACGCCACCCCCGGTGTCCGGCGATTAGCCGGGGTGGGCGGCGGGAACCCCGAGGGCATGGGCAAACAGATGGAAGGCGACAACACCCAACGCCGGAACCGGGCCCGCCAGGCCAGGGCCGAGGGCACCACGCCGAGTCATGCCCAGGTCACCTTGGGGGCGTCCAAGGCATCGGAGCACCTGCCGCACCACACCGGGCACGCGGAGCGGCAGCGGTCCCCCGAACGGGGGAAGCAACGCAGTGAGGTGGACCGGGGCCTCCGCAAGCGCGCCCGCTGACCCGCTCCCCCGGAGGTCGCGGCGGAACCCGGGGCTGGTCGTGGTCACGGCCCGGTTCGGACTACTCGGCGGCAGGAACTGCGGCGACCGCCTCGACCTCCACGAGTTGGTCGTCGTAGCCCAGGACCGCCACCCCGAGCAGCGTGCTCGGCGGGTCGTGCTGGTGTTCGGCGAAGGAGTCCCGCACCACCTCCCAGGCGGTCACCAGGTCCTCCTGCCGAGTGGAGGCCACGTAGACGGTGGTGCGCACGACGTCGGCGAGCCCGGCTCCGGCCTCGCCGAGGGCGGTGACGAGGTTCGCCATCACCCGCCGGGCCTGCCCGGCGTAGTCGCCGACGGCCACGGTGCGGCCCTCGGCGTCGAGCGGGCAGGCGCCCGCCGTGTAGATCAGTTCGGTTCCTGGAGCGACGGTCGTGGAGTAGGCGTACTCGGCCACGTCGGAGAGGGTGGACGAGCGGTTCAGGCGCAGGTGTGCTGGCACGGGCGAACCCTAACCGCCCCGGCGCGGCTACCGCGACCGGATTTCGCCCGAACCGGACCTCCGACGCGGATCGGCGTCCCCCCGCGCGGCGAAGGCCACCCGGGCGGCGCCGAGGAGGCCGCCGTCGCGCGAGACCTCACCCGCACGCACCAGGAGCCCCCGGAGGAAGGGCAGGCGGGCGTAGCCCGCCAGGTGCTCGCGCAGCGGGGCGAACAGCAGCGGCCCGGCCTGGGCCACGCCGCCTCCCACCACCGCGACCCGTACCTCCGTCAACGCGGCGGCGGACACGATGCCGGCGGCGAGGGCGCGAGCGGCGCGGTCGAAGGCCGCGACCGGGATCGGCTCGCCGGACCGCGCCGCTCCGGCGAGGTCCTGGGCGGTGGCCGTCCCCGGTCCGGACCACCCCTGGTCCCGGGCCCAACGCACCATGGACGGCCCGCTGGCGATCGACTCGACGCAGCCGACCGAGCCGCAGGCACAGGGGTCGCCGTCCACGTCCACCACGACGTGCCCCAGGTGGCCGGCATTGCCCGAGGGGCCGGGGAGCAGTCGCCCTCCCGAGACCAGCCCGCCGCCGACTCCGGTCGACACCACCAGGCAGATCGCGTCGTCGAACCCTCGAGCGGCCCCGAGCCAGTGCTCCGCGGCCGCGTAGGCCGGGCCGTCCCCGCACAGCAGGACCGGGCGGCGGCCGCCGAGCAGTGACCGCACCCGGTCGACCAGGGGGAACCGCCGCCAGGCCGGGATGTTGACCGGGCTGACCGCTCCCTCCGCCAGGTGGACCGGCGCGGCGCTGCCGATTCCGACGACCTCCACCCTGTCGGCGTCCGGAAGCGCGAGCAGCCGCCGCACCAGTCGCTCCACCGCCTGGAAGACGTCGTCGGCGTCGGCCCCGGCCCCCGGGGTGTCCTCCCGGTCGGTGGCGAGTACCGCGCCGTCGCCGGTCACCAGGCCACCGGCGATCTTGGTCCCTCCGACGTCGAGCGCCAGCGCCACCTCCCCGCCGCCGTGCCGGTCCCCGTCCGCGACGAGCAGCGTGTCCCCCACCGTTGTCGCCTCCTCGCTCGCGGCCTCCGGACACGCCCCG
The DNA here is from genome assembly GCF_049311605.1 of Actinoalloteichus caeruleus. NCBI lineage: Bacteria > Bacillati > Actinomycetota > Actinomycetes > Pseudonocardiales > Pseudonocardiaceae > Actinoalloteichus > Actinoalloteichus caeruleus. The sequence goes on along the minus strand of NZ_CP186005.1, from coordinate 1,298,732 downwards.
TCGCCCTCGGGAAGGCCGTTGACATCGTTGTCGGTTCCGGTTCGCCCCCTGCCCTCCGGCGACGGCCCGGGGCCGGAACGCGACCGAGCCTAGGGAGGCCCGACGGGAACCGGCAAGGCGTCCGCCGGACCCGGTGGCGGACCCGGCGGACGCTGGGGCGGCCGGCACGCCTCCCCGGGTGTGGCCCCGCCGGGCGGGGGAAGCACGCCGCGGCCCTCCGGGAGGGTCGGCGGCCGGTGGGGCGGGGGCGGTGGTCGGTCACCGTGGCGGTCACCGCCGGCGGACGGAGGGGTCACCACCACCCTCCGTGCACCGGGCACAGGGGACGGTGGCGGTCGACCAGCGTCCACCCTGGACATCCCGGTCCACCGGCACCGCCTTGACCGGCCAAGACTCGCGCCCGTACGCTGGTCGCGGGATACGGTTCCGTTCCTTGGGTGGCGCTGTCGAGCGCGACGCGGCCACAGGGGGTCATCACATGTCGCAGCGTGCCGTCGTGTCGGCAACCCTGGTCGACGTCGCGAAGGCGGCGGGCGTGTCCTTGGCGACCGCGTCCAGGGTCCTCAGCGGAAGCCCCCGCAAGGTCCGGGAGGACCTGCGGGAGAGCGTGGTGCGCGCCGCCCACGAGCTGAACTACACGGCGAACGCCCAGGCCCAGGCGATGGCCCGGGGACGCACCGACGTCGTCGGGTTGATCGTGCACGACATCGCCGACCCCTACTTCTCCTCCATCGCCGCCGGGGTGATGCGCAGCGCGGAGGAGAATCAGCTGATCGTGACGATGTCGAGCACGATGCGGCGCCCGGAACGGGAGATCCAGTACCTCTCCGCGCTCCGGGGCCAACGCGCCAGGGCGGTGGTCCTGGCCGGCAGCCGGGTGACCGACCGGGGCCTGGTGGAGCGGCTCTCCGCCGAGCTGGAGAAGTTCCAGGCCATCGGTGGGCGCGTCGCGCTGGTCAGCCAGCCCCGCCTCCAGGTCGACACCGTGGTGTTGGAGAACCGCGCGGGTGCTCGCTCGCTGGCCGGGGCGCTGCACGAACGCGGTTACCGCCGGTTCGCGGTGCTCGCCGGTCCTCGCAACCTCGTCACGGCCCGCGACAGGCTGACCGGGTTCCGGGAAGGCCTCACCAGGGTCGGGGCGCCGCTCGCTCCCGACCACGTGATCCACGGCGACTTCACCCGCGACGGCGGGTACTCGGCAGCCGAGGAACTCCTCGCCACCAGGGCAGAGGTCGACTGCGTCTTCGCGGTCAACGACGTGATGGCCGTCGGCGCGATGGTCGCGCTCCGGGACCACGGTGTGCGCCTCCCGATCGAGGTCGGGGTGGCCGGTTTCGACGACATCGCCACCCTCCGCGACGTGACCCCGGCGCTGACCACCGTCCGGGTGCCCCTGGAGCGGCTCGGCGCCACGGCCGTGGACCTGGTGCTCGACGAGCAGCAGACGGACCGGCCGCGGGTTCGACGGGTACGTGGCGAGGTCGTCCTGCGGGACAGCACCCCACCCCGGTCGGTGGGCTGACCCCTTCCCGCCACGAGGGCCCTCGCCCGGTGCCGGGACACGACCGGCGCGGTGCCACCCCACGCACCGCCCGCCGCTGGAGCCGGGGACCGGTCGGCGGCCTCGGGCCTCCCACCGGGGGCGAGGAGCGACCGGGCACTGGGCGGCCGGGCCGGTGAGCGTTGTCCGACCGTCGGCCCCGGGTTACGGTCCCCCCGTTGTCCCACTTGACGATCGAAGGGTGCCGATGAGAGCCGAAGCCGTCTCCGACCCCGTGACCCACCACGGCGAGGGGCCCGTCTGGAACCCCGCGACTGGCCGACTCCACTTCGTGGACATGCTCGCCGGCGACGTCCTGACCCTGGCGGCCGACGGCGGGATCACCCGGACGAGGGTGGGCTCGGTCGCGGCGGTGGTCCGCCCGAACCGGTCGGGTGGTCTCGTGCTGGCCATCGACCGGGGGTTCGCCGTGCTGCCCGAAGGGGCGGACGAACCGTCGCGCCTGCCCGAGCTGTGGTCGGACCCGGGAGTGCGGATGAACGAGGGGGGCTGTGACCCGCAGGGGCGTTTCTACGCCGGCTCGATGGCCTTCGACGCCACACCGGAACGGGGCACGCTGTGGCGTCTGGACCCGGACGGCGGCACGCACCGGGTGCTCACCCCGGTGACGATCTCGAACGGGTTGGTGTGGAGCCCGGACGGCCAGCTCGTGTACTACGTCGACACGCCCACCGGCCGGGTCGACGTCTTCGACTTCGACGCCGCCCGAGGTGAGTTCCTGAACCGCCGGCCGCTGGTCGAGATCCCGGAGGAGCACGGGTCGCCGGACGGCATGGCGATCGACGCCCACGGCCGGTTGTGGGTGGCGATGTGGGGCGGGTCGGCGGTGCGTTGCTACTCGCCGGAGGGCGAGCTGGAGGCCGTCGTCGAGGTCCCGGTCCGCCAGGTGACGGCCTGCGCCTTCGGCGGCCCGGACCTCGACCAGTTGTACGTCACCACCTCCCGCGACGGGCTGGCGGACCCGGAACCGGCCGCTGGCGCGCTCCACCTCGCCGACACCGGGGTCCGAGGCCTGCCCGTCCACTCCTTCGCGGGCCTCGACGAGGGTGTCCTGCCGGGCTGAGGGCGGTCGGCACCCGGGGGCGTGGGCGGTGGCCAGGAGGGGCACCGCCCACGCCTCCCGCTCAGCCGGCGGTGTCCCGCTTCTCCCAGCCCTCCTTGAACAGGTTGAAGTTGGCCTGCTGGCGCGGGTGTTCGGCCACCGCGTCCAGATCCAGTTCCACGCCGAGACCGGGCCCGGTGGGCAGGGCGAAGTAGCCGTCCACCACCTCGGGGTTGCCCGGCGCGACCTGCTTGACGAAGGAGTCGGCGAAGTCGTTGAAGTGTTCCTGGATCTTGAAGTTGGTGGTGCAGGCCGCCAGGTGCAGGTTCGCGGCGGTGAGCACCGCTCCACCGACGTTGTGCGGGGCGATGAGCACGTGGTGCGTCTCCGCGGTGGCGGCGAGCTTCTTGGTCTCCAGGATCCCGCCGAAGTGGGAGATGTCCGGCTGCACGATGTCGGCGGCCTGGAGCGCGAACAGCTGGCGGAACTCGTGGCGGGTGTGCAACCGCTCGCCCGTGGCCACCGGGGCGTTGGCCCGCGCGGCGAACTTGGCGAGCGACTCGATGTCGTCCGGCGGGACCGGCTCCTCCAACCAGGCCGGGTCGTAGGGCTCGAGGAGCCGGGCGAGCCGGGAGGCGGTGGCGGCCGTGAAGCGGCCGTGCATCTCGACCAGCAGTTCCACGTCCGGGCCGACGGCGTCGCGGACGGCCTCGACCAGGGAGACCGACCGCATCGTCTCGGCGTGGTCGAGTTCCATGGTCCCGGGGCCGAACGGGTCGAACTTGAGCGCCCGGTACCCGCGCTCCACCACGGTCCTCGCCGCGGCGTGGAACTCCTCGGGGGAACGCTCGACGGTGTACCAGCCGTTGGCGTAGGCCTTGATCCGGTCGCGCACGGCTCCACCCAGCAACCGGTAGACGGGCTGGCCGAGGGCCTTGCCGACGATGTCCCAGCACGCCATCTCGACGCAGGCGATACCGGACATCACGATCTCGCCGGCCCGCCCGTAGTCCAGGTTGTACATCCGGTGGACCAGGGACTCGATGTCGAAGGGGTTGGAGCCCACCACGTGGTTCGGCGCGGCCTCGGTGAGGTAGCCGATGAGCGCGTCGGTGTGGTTGAGCATCCGGGCCTCGCCGACGCCGGTGAGGCCCTCGTCGGTCTCGACCACCACGTAGGTGAGGTTACGCCACGGCGTGCCCAGTACCACGGTGCGAATGTTGGAGATCTTCACTGTGCCGTCCCTGTCATCCTTGCCGTCCTTGTCATGGGGTTCACCCCGCCGTCCGCGCCTGCTCGCGGGATCACTCGGGCGCGGGCAGACGGGTCAACGGGCCGATGTCGCGGGCGCCGCGCGGTGACGCCTCGGCCAGGAGCCCGTGGCGGTCCAGCAGGGCCATGCCGAGCTCCGCGCGTCGGACCCGTTCCCTGCCGCTGCGCACCGCCACGTCCCGCAGGTGTTCGCCGACCGGGTAGATGTCGGGCGCGTTGCGGAGCCCGAACTTCAGGTACACCGGCGCCACGGTGCGGACGAGTTCCGGCGCCTCGAAGTGGCGGACGAAGCCGCCGAGGTTGTCCGGGGACTCCACGTAGAGGTCGATGGCGGCGCGTCCGGCAGCCCGGATCGACGCCAGCTGCGCCAGGCTCAGGTCACCTGGCACGTTGATGGAGTCGGCCCCGATGCCCTCGAACAGGGCGAAGGACGCCGGGTTGGCCGGTCCGATCAGGGCGGACACCTTGAACCGGGTGTCGGCGGGGAGGCTGCCAGCCAGGCGCAGCCGGTGCAGCGTCCACAACACCCCCTCGTCGCCGACCAGGAGCGAGCGGACGCCGAGCTCCACGGCTCGCAGGGCGTCGTCCACGCAGTAGCGGAGCTGGTCGCCGCCGCGCGCCCGGGTTCCCAGCCCTCCGGCCGAGGTGTACCGGCCGGCTCCGGTGTCCCAACTGGCCCTCGGGCCGAGGAAGAGGCACAGTTCGACCTGGGCGCGGTCGCACATGTCCAGCATCTCGGTGATCTCGTTGTCGCTGAGCATCATCACGCCGCTGCCCTGGCTGACGCGGTGGACGAGCAGCCCTCGTGCCTCGATCTCGTCGAGCACGGCGGCAAGCGGCCCCGGTCCCTCCACCGAGGGAATCTCCACGCGGAACGCGCCGCCATCGGGGAACCGCACCGGGGAGGCGGGCGGTGCGGGTTCACCCGCACCGAAACCCAGCCCCGCGACCAGCGCTCGCCCCGCCGAACCGTGATCTGCCGGTTGTCCCTCGTTCGCTGCCACCACACCATCCCGTCGGTCTTGTGCCGTCCTCGCACGCCGGGTCGCGCCGCAGGATCCGGCGCCCGTCGGACCCGTCGGGGAGACCTCTTCGGGCGGCCCACACTCGACGGTTGTCCGAAATCACGTACACACTCCGTATCTACGAACAAAAACTACGGCCTCGTTATCAGTACCGTCAAGAGTGGCCCCGGTCGGGAAGTTCGCGAGTTCGAGCAGATATTTCGGCAGGAAGTGGCCGGTCGATCCCCCTCCTCCACCCCCTCTCCCGGTGTTAGGGTGAACGGAGATTCCCGATAGCGTCCAGCATTTCGGATATCGTCCGGCGGGAAACGACACGATGTGGCCAGACTCGGCAGGGAGGAAGTCCGAGGTGACCGAGGCGAGTACGGCGGAGTCGGCGACCTGGCCAGGAGGGAGGCCCCCCACCGTCGCGGTGGAGGTGCTCGGGCCCGGCCAACACCGGCTGATCGAACACGCGCCGCCCGAGCCCGGGCCGGGGGAGGCGCTCGTCGAGGTGGCGGCCGCGGGCATCTGCGGATCCGACGTGGAACTCTTCGAAGGTCGCCGACCGGCCGAGATCGTGCGTTACCCCGTCATCCCCGGCCACGAGTGGGCCGGTTCGGTGTTGGCGGTCGGTCCCGACGTGCGGCACGTCCGCCCCGGCGACCCGGTGATCGCCGAGGGGTTCAGGTCCTGCGGTGTCTGCGCCCGGTGCAGGGCGGCGGAACCCACCCTGTGCACCGCGGAGTACGCGGAGACGGGTTTCACCCACCCGGGCGCCTTCAGTCACCGGGTGCTCGTGCCCGCGCGGCTCGTCCACCGCCTGCCCGACCCCTTGCCGCCGGGAACCGAACTCGAGCACTGCGCGCTGCTGGAGCCCGCCGCCTGCGTGGCCGCCGGGCTGCTCGCCGCACCTCCGCTCGCCGGCGGCCACTTCGCCGTGCTGGGCACCGGCACCCTCAGCCTGCTGGCGGTGCAGATGCTCGCCGCCCACCGGCCGGCCTCGCTGACCGTCGTCGGCCGCCGCGCCCACCAGTTCCCCCTCGCGGAGCGGTTCGGCGCGACCCGCTGCCTCCTGGGCGAGGAGGTGTCCTCCGCCGCCGGCACCGCCGACCTCGTCTTCGAGGCCACCGGGGCCGCGAGCGTCGTCCCGACGGCCTTCGACCTCGCTCGTCGGGGCGGCACCGTGGTGTTGGAGGGCATCGCCGGCACGGGCGAGATCGCGATGGACCCGGACGTGTTCGCGTTGAAACAGCTGACGGTCCTGGGCGTGTTCGGTGCGAGCCCGGCAGCCTGGGCCCACACGATCGGCCTGTTGGCGGCGGGTGTGCTCGACCTGGCCCCCCTCGTCTCGCACCGCGTGCCGCTCAGCGGGTACGAACGCGCGCTGGACCTGCTGCAACGACGACCGCCGGGCCTGGGCAAGATCCTGCTCGTGCCGGACGCCACGGCCTGATCCGCGACCAGACGCACCGCCCCGGAGCGGAACCCCGCGCCGGGCGACTCCAGGCTGACCGGACAGCCGCCACGGAGCACCCATGTCGACAGCGCACGAACTGAGGAGGACGACGATGCCGAGCACCCGCGCGCTCACCGGTGCCAACCTCATCGCCGGTGAGGAGAGCACCGAGGGGCCGGCCGATCTGCGGCAGACCCGCCCGGCCACCGGTGAGCAGGGCCCCGCCTTCCACCAGGCGACGGTGGCCGAGGTGCGTGCCGCGACCGCGGCCGCGGCCCTGGCCGCCCCGGTGTACGCCGCGACCCCGGCGACGACCCGGGCCGAGCTGCTGCGGCGGATCGCGACCGGGATCGAGGGGGCCGCCGACGAGCTGGTCGCCGCGGCGGACGAGGAGACCGCGCTGGGCGAGACCCGGTTGCGCGGCGAACTGGCCAGGACGAACGCCCAGCTCCGCATGTTCGCTGACCTGATCGCCAGCGGCGCCCACCTGGACGCCACCATCGACACCCCTGACCCCTCCGCGATCCCGCCGCGCCCCGACCTGCGCCGCCTCCAGGTCCCGCTCGGGCCGGTGGCCGTCTTCAGCGCCAGCAACTTCCCGTTCGCCTTCTCGGTCGCCGGCGGTGACACCGCCTCGGCGTTGGCGGCGGGCTCCCCCGTCGTGCTCAAGGCGCATCCCGCGCACCCGGCGACCTCCGAGCTGACCGGGCGGATCGTCGTCGAGGCCGTCGCGGACTCGGGTCTCCCCGCCGGTGTCTTCGCCCTGCTGCACGGTGCGGGTCCCGAGGTGGGGCAGGCCCTGGTCATCGATCCGGCCATCAAGGCCGTCGGGTTCACCGGGTCGCTCCGGGCCGGCCGGGCACTGCACGACGCGGCGGCGGCGCGACCGGAACCGATCCCGGTGTACGCCGAGATGGGCAGCACCAACCCCGTCCTCCTCAGCGAGGCGGCCGTCGCCGCGAGGGCCGAGGAGATCGCGGCCGGGCTGGCGCAGTCCTTCACGATGGGCAACGGGCAGTTCTGCACCAAGCCGGGGATCGTGCTGCTCCCCGCCGGTGCGGCGGAGTTCGAGTCGGCCTTCACCTCCGCCGCCCAGCAGGTCAGCCCCGGCACCCTGCTCTCCCCGCAGATCCAGCGGGGGCTGGCGGCCCAGCTCGCCGAGACCCGGGACCTCGACGGGGTGGACGTGCTGACGGAGGTGGTCGCCGACGGAGGGGGCCTGCGCTCCCCGGTGGTGGTGCTGCGCACCGACGTCGCCGGCTACCTGCGCCACGAGCAGCTGCGCGAGGAGCACTTCGGGCCCGTCGTCGTCCTCGTGGAGTACGGCTCCACGGAGGACGTCCTCGCCGCGCTGGCCGAGGTGCCCGGCAGCCTCACCGCGACGGTGCACGCCGAACCCGGCGAGGAGGACCGGCTCGCCGAGCCGATCGCCCGGCTGGTGGCGCTCAGCGGTCGCCTGGTCTGGAACGGGTTCCCCACCGGAGTGGCGGTCAGCTTCGCCCAGCAGCACGGCGGGCCGTACCCGTCGACGACCGCCGCCTGGTCGACCTCGGTCGGCACCTCGGCCATCCGCCGTTTCCAACGACCGGTCGCCTACCAGGCCGCGCCGGCGGCGGTGCTCCCCTCCGCCCTGCGGAACGAGAACCCGGACGGCATCGTCCGGCTGGTCAACGGGCGGGTCACCACGGACCCGGTGACCGCCGAGTAGCCTGTCCCGCGCGAACACCGCTGGCTCCCGGCACTCGAACCGTTCCGTGCCGGGGCCGGCGGCGGCCGAGGTCCGACGGTCCGGGCACCGGACCCCCGGTCCGCCCACCGTTCGATCCCGGGTCGCCGGCGGAGCGGTCCCGCTCCGGCCCACCCCCACAGCCACGAGGAGACCAGCGGCGATGCCCCGACTCGTACCGGCGGTCATGCGCGCCGCCGATGTCCTCGAACTGTTCCTCGGAGAACGAAGCTCGCTGTCCGCGCCGGACATCGCCGCCCGGCTCGGCCTGCCGAGGTCCACCGCGCACGAACTGCTCAACACCCTGGTCAACCGTGGCTACCTGGCCAGGCGGCCGGGCAAGGACGGGGTGTACAAGCTGGGGCCCCGGCTGTTGGAACTGGGTGCCCGCTACCAACAGGACCTGGACCTGGCCGTGGAAGGCGAGGCCGTCACCCGGCGCGTGGCCGCGGAGTGCGACGAGACCGTGCACGTCGCCGTGCTGGACGGCGCGGAGGTCGTGTACGTGTGCAAGATCGACTCGACCCACTCGGTCCGGATGATCTCCGCCGTCGGGCGGCGGCTGCCCGCGCACTGCACCGCCGTCGGCAAGGTGCTGCTCGCGGGACTGCCGGCCGACCGGCTCGACCAGCTCCTGCGGGAGCAGGAGCTGGTCGCCCTGACGCCGAGGAGCATCACCTCGGCCGCCGCGCTCCGCGCCCAGCTCGGCGAGGTGCGCCGGACCGGCGTCGCCTACGAGATGTGCGAGTCCAACCCCGATGTCGGATGCGTGGCAGCGCCGGTGACCGACTACTCGGGCGAGTGGGTGGCCGCGATGAGCATGTCGGTGCCGACCATCCGCCACGGCGAGGCCGCCTGGCAGCGGTGGGAGAAGCTGATCCGCGACGGTGCGACCGAGTTGTCCCGGCGGCTGGGCAGCGCGGTCCGCTGAGGGGTCCGCTGAGGCGGGCGGCACCGGACCCGCGCCAGGGCCGACCGTGGAAGCCCACCGGAGGCCGTCGGCCCCGCTCGGGTCAGCACCGAGGGCAGATCATGCCCCCGCCGCCCTGCACGGGGATCATGGGTCCACCGCAGGTGGGGCAGAGGCTGTCGCCGTGCCAGCGGCAGTGACCGCCGCCGGGGCACGGGCAGGGGGTGCGCTCAGCGGAATCCATCTCACTCCTCAGTGGTCGAAGGGGCACTGGTCCGCGGCGACCGCGTCCACGTACACCGTGGTGCGCCCGCCTCCGACCGCCGGCCAGGAGCAGATGATCGAGTCCCCCCGCTCGGCGACCTTGAGATCGCGGAACCACGCGACGTCGAGGAACTCGGTGTCGGTCGTGCGAACCCACCGTTCGCCGAACCGGACGAGTTGGGGTTCGCCCTCCGCCGCCCGATCCCGGATCCACTCGGCCACCTGCTCGGGGCTGCGGAGCACCTCCCGGGGCGGCAGGTCGGAACGGTCGAGGCACAGGGACCCCGCACCGAGGTAGGCGTGCCAGTGCAGTCCCCTCTCCTCCCATTCCGTGCCCGCGAGCATGTCCTCGAACCTCACGACGGGATACCTCCAGGTGTGCGGACACCGGTCGCCGGCGCCCGACGGGGACCCGCGTGGACCTCCCACCGGACCGGCATCACGGTCGCGGTTCGCGTGGGCCCGAGCGAAACGGGCGGCGCTCGTCGTGGTGCCCACCGAACGCCCCACATCATGTGCCGTACCCCATTCCTGGTTCACATCGGGGTGAGGATTCGGCCGCGAGCGGTCACCGAAGCGCAAGTGGACAATTCAACGACAAACGTGGAAGTCGTCGTCGCCCCAGCGATCGCGAGCGCGGGAGCACGGGTCGGCAAGGAGAACACGAATTCCTCTCGCCCACCGGAGCCAGCCGATCGTCACGCGGACACCCTGGAGAGCGGTTCCACGCGACCGTTTCCGCGCGGCCCGCGAGGCCCCCGTGCCGCCTCGTCCGAGTCGTCCTGGAACGCTCGGGGCCGATCCGACCCCGAGCCGGCCTCCTGGAGCCCAATCCAGGGCACGATACCCCTGACCAGGTAGGATTCACCCCGTCGCCATGCTCGTCGCACCCCCCGGCACGCCGGACCGCCACGACCGCCACCGCCCGCCGGCGACCCGGGAAACGGTGGTGCCACACCCCTCCCCCGCGGTGCGCCCGGAATGCGAGGTACGGGGACGCGCCATTACCGCCGCGCGACGCGCCAATGCCCACCAGCAATCGGAGGCACTGGTTCGGAGCATTCGACACCGCCGATCGGAAACCCTCCTCGGGGCACGACGGATCACGCCGACGAAGGACTTCCGCTGGCCGTCAGCGCCGCGCACCGCCGTCAACGGGGCATTCCGGGAGCAGCATTTTCGTCCGCTCGGGGGAAAGCCCCGAATTCACGTACGTGACTTCCCGACGACAAGGGCGCCGGCGAGCACCCGGCTCCAGGCAGGTCCCGCGACGGCGCCCCGGGCAACGGCCGGGACGAGGTGCCCGCGCCGCCCACCACGACGACCCGAGGAGAACCGGCCAGCGACCGGATCCCGCCGTGGCGCATCACCCACGCCGCAGAGAAGCCCAGGTCATCCCGCCCATTCCCCGCCCGAGAGTGGTGCCCTTCCCTGGCCCCGCCGGCCCGCTTCCGCGCCCACCGGCACCGCTGGACGCCTGGCCGGCGCCCCGGATCCGCAGGCCGTGGACAGCTCCGGGGACCGGTTCGGCCCTCGGCTCAGCCAGGCGCCCCGGTCGAGCCCGCCACCGGCCCCGCCGCCGGCACTTCCGCCGCCAGCCGTCCCCGCGTCGAGGCGGGGACGGTCGTCAGCGCAGCAGCCCGCTCTCCCCGATCCACGACTCGACGCGCGGATCACAGCCGGCCGTCATCGCGGCGAAGGCACGGCGGGCGAGGCAGCCGGGTGGAGCGAGGAACGTGATCATCCGCTGGCCGGACTCGGGCAGGCCCAGGACGGCGTAACTCACCCGGCCCGCCTCCGCCAGCAGCTCCCGGGGCGGTGCCGAGTCGGGAGGAGGCGGTGGGGCGTCGGGATCCTCCGGGGCCACCTCGAAGTCGTCCGCCCCCTCCTCCAGGTCCGGATCGGCGAACAGCTCGTCGGGAGCGGCCGGAGGCGGGTCGGGCCGAGCCCCCGGCTCGCCGAACTCGGACTCGGACTCGGCGAGCCTGACGACCTCGCCCACGCCACGCCGTTCCACTCCCTGGTGGCGGATCCGCACCGATCCCCACCCAGGTTCGACGAAGCGGTGGCGCGGCCAGATCTTCCGGAAGACCGCACTCGAACCCGCCAGCCGACGAATCACCCGTTCGAGGGCCGGATCGAGCCGTTCCGCGTGGGCCCGCAGACTTCCGACGAGTTCGGTGCCCATCCGGTCCGCGTCGACGGGGTCCAGGAGCTGACGCAGACCGGGGTCGCAGAAGAGCAGCCAGAGCAGGTTGCGCTGTTCGCCGGGACGGTCGACCAACCCGCCGAAGAGCGTGTCGGCCGGCCCGTTCCACGCCAGCAGGTCGTAGCGCCGGTCGACCACGACGGCGGGAGCCCGGTCCATCGTGCCGAGCAGCAGCCGGGCGCGGTCGTCGAGGGGTTCGCTCTCCGCCGGCTCGTCGGAGGCCTTGAGGACCAGGCGGTGCAGGTAGCCGTGCTCCGCCTCCGTGAGCAGCAGCGCCCTGGCCAGCGCGGCCAACACGGCCACGGTGGGACGTCGTCCCCGGCCCTGTTCCAGTCGGGCGTAGTGGTCGACGGAGATGCCGGCTCGGCCGGCCACCTCCTCACGACGCAGCCCGGGCGTGCGGCGCCGAGCGCTGGAGGTCAGGCCGACGTCGGCCGGACGCAGCTGTTCCCGACGGTGCCGCAGGAAGTCCCCGAACGTGTTCTCCGGCATTCCCCGATGGTGCGCCCTCCGAGCCGGGTTAGCCAGGGATGCGACGGCAGGGGCACGGGCCGCCAGGTCAGGCCGGGACACGGGTCCGCATCGACCTCGTGCCGAGCGGCCCGGGCCCGTCCGCTGGCGCGGCGGCGGGGAGGTCGGCGGCGGCGGCCGGTGGGTCACCTCCCGGTTGCCGCCTCGCCGCCGGGACTGGTCGGGGTGTCCGACTCCTGCCACTTCTTGGTGATCTGCGGGAGCTCACCGCGCAGGAACTCCCAGAAGCGGGCGCTCTCCCGCAACCGCCCCCCGGCTCGCGTGCCGTCCCCGACCACGTGAACGCCCTCGTTGAGGAGGTCCTCGAGCTGCCGCAGGAGATCGGTCCGGCGCACGAGGGTCAGGTACCAGACGTTCTCGTCGACCCAGTAGCGGTCCCGGCGCTGACCGGGCTCCCGCTCGCGTTCGAGGATGCCGACCCGCCCCAGGTAGCTGACCGCGCCGGAGATCGCCGGCGCGCTGGCCCCCAGCTCCTCCCCGAGTTCCGCCGCGGTCCGGCTCCGGTCGGCCACCAGCAGGACGATCAACACCCGGGCGGCCATCCGGGGCATCCCGAGGTCCCCCATCTGGCGCGCGAACCGCTCGACGTACCGGTCGAACTCGGCGCCGCGCTCGTTGATCCGGGACATCCGCACACCCTTCCGCCACCGATGGTCGGCACAGCCTAACGACACTAAAACAATTCTTAAAATTCACGAAATTCGTGAAAATTGGGTACGATCACCCCCACGTCACCGACCCGGCACGCTCCGCCCCGAATCCACCCGTTCGGAAGGGACCGAGAGATGACCGATGCGACACCCGTCCCCCAGGGCCTCCCCATGGAACGGCAGTGCCCCTTCAGCCCACCGCGCGGCCTGGTCGAGCTGCGCGACCAACGACCGGTGAGCCGGATGACCTACCCCGACGGCCACGAGGGGTGGCTGGTCACCGGTCACGCCCAGGCGAGGGAGGTGCTGGCCAACCCCCGGTTCAGCTCCCGAGGCGACCTCGCCAGGGCCCCGATCCCCACGGGACCGATGGCCGAGGGAACGAGGCGCTTCATCCCCCGGGGAGCTCTCACCCGGATGGACCCTCCCGAGCACACCCGGTACCGCCGCTTGCTGACCGGGGAGTTCACTGTGCGCCGGATGCGCCTGTTGGAGCCGATGATCCAGGGGATCGTCGACCACCAGTTGGACCTGATGGCCGGCGGCGACCAACCAGCCGACCTGGTCGCCGACTTCGCGCTTCCCGTCCCCTCCCTCGTCATCTGCGCGTTGCTGGGGGTCCCCACCACCGACCGGCCCCTGTTCGAACGGGACACGAGGACGCTCTTCAACCTCGACACCCCCGTCGAGGACCGCAACGACGCGCTCCGGAGCCTGGGCGCCTACCTGGGCCGGCTCGTGGCGGACAAGCGCGCGACCCCGGAGGACGACCTGCTCAGCGACCTGGTGGCGGGAGGCCAGCTCGACGACGAGGAGCTGGCGACGATGGGCATGGTGCTGCTGGTCGCGGGCCACGAGACCACGGCGAACATGCTCGCCCACGGCGTCTTCGCGCTGCTCCGGCACCCGGACCAGCTCGCCCTCCTCCGCTCCGACCCCGCCCTGCTGCCCAACGCGGTGGAGGAGCTGCTGCGCTACCTGAGCGTGATCCACGTGGGTCCGATCCGAACCGCCCTGGACGACATCGAGCTGAACGGCCAGCTCATCCGAGCCGGCGACAGCGTCACCGTCTCGGTACCGGCGGCGAACTGGGACCCCACCCGGTTCCCCGAGCCGGACCGGCTCGACATCACACGGCGATCGACCAGCCACCTCGCCTTCGGCCACGGGATCCACCAGTGCCTCGGCCAGCAGCTCGCCCGGGTGGAGATGCGGATCGGTTTCGGCTCCCTGCTCGGCAGGTTCCCCGGCCTCCGGCTCGCGGTCGAACCCGACGCGGTCCCCCTGCGGTCGGACATGGGGATCTACGGCGTCCACCAGCTCCCCGTGGCCTGGTGAGCCCCGTGCGAGTGGCGGTCGACCGGGAACGGTGTTGCGCGGCGGGCATGTGCGCGCTGGTCGCGCCCGCGACCTTCTCCCAGGACGACGAGGACGGCAGGGTGGTGGTACTCGAGGAACGCCCTCCCGAGGGTGAGCGGGCCTCCGTGGCCGAGGCCGCCGCGATCTGCCCGCGCGGGGTCATCAGCCTCCTGGAGTGATCCCGCACGGAGCCGGGGATGACGAGCCCCCGGCGGCTGGCCCGCGGTAGGCCTCCGCCGCGCCCGGGTGGGCCGAGCGGGGCCGACGGACGTGCCGCCCGGAGGACCGGGCGAACAACACCGCCCGGTCCTCTGAGGTCCCGCCACCGTTGGCGGCCCTCGCCTCCGTTCCGGCCGGGGTGGAGCGGTCAGGGCCTGCCCACCCGGTGCTCCTGACGGCGGAGCGCCAGGAGCAGAGCCACCCCGGCCAGCGCCACCACGACCGCGCCCGGCACCTGGAACGGGGCCGGCAGGTGGCTGACGAGCACCCAGCCGGACGGCTCACCACGTGCCACCAGGAACAGCGCCACCACGCCCTGGGGGAGCAGCAGCAGGAACCCCACCACCCTGGCGATCTCCCGTGCCGCCTTCCCCGCGGACGACGGGGGTGCGTCGCGCGGCCCGGCCGGACTCGGCGCGTCCGGCCGGGACACCGGGGCCGTCTCCGCACCCCGTGCCCCGACAGCCGGCCGGGCCGAGGGCACGTCCTCGTCGGAGGGCTCGGACTGGAACAGGGTGGAGTACAGCGGGCCGGCGACCAGCCAGATCACGAGCACCACGGTGAACCGGATGGCCCACCCCCACAGGGCGCCGACATCGCCCCCCGGCGGGGACAGCGCGATCAGCAGGAGCAGCACCAGGCAGGAGATCCCCCAGGCGAGCACGAGCTTCCGCCACTCCCGCCACTCGTGCCGCACCCGCAGCGGGCCACGGCGCGGCGGACGCACCGGCGGGGGACCACCCGCGAAGCGGTGGGCGAAGCGCTGGTCCGCCCACCGCACCATGCTCGGACCGAAGGCGACGCTCACGCCGAGGTACACCGCCGCCAGGCCGTGCACCGCCCCGGGATCGCCGCCTCCCCGCAGGTCCACGACGGTCAGGACGAGGATCACGACGTCCACCAGCGGGACGGACGACAACATCAGCCAGCTGAGACGTCGTCGGCGCAGCACGTACCGCACCGCGAGGCCGGCCAGGATCAACAACCAGAAGAGGATCTCAGCGGCCGCGATCGCCGCGACCAGCGGATTCTCCCGCAGCGCTTGCCAGAGGTCGGTCACGGCACCCAGCCTGGCCGAGGCGGCCCCAGCCGCGCGTCGGCGATCCGGTCCGGTCCTCGTCCTCCCGGGGGAGGACCTCCGCCGGGACGGGGTCCGTCGTCGGGATGACGTGCCGGGCGGCCCGCCGTGCTGTGATGTGGCGGTGTCCGGTCCGCTCCGTTCCCTCGCCGCCTGGGCCCGCCCGCCCTGGCGCGACCCGCTGATCGCGGTGGCGCTGTTCACCTTCGGTGCGGTGCTCTACGAACTCCAGGACCCGACGGCACTGCCGGGGGTCGTCGACCAGCCGCAGCAGTGGGCTCGCCTCCTGGTGCTGGGGGTCTGCTGCTCCGGGACCCTCCTGCGCGCCCGCCGGCCCCCGCTGGCGCTGGCCATCGGTCTGGCCGGTGCCGGAGTGGACTTCGTGCTCGGGTTCAGCGCGCCGGTCCTGTTCGTCCTCGCGGACCTGATGTTCGCCGCCGTGCACTACGGATCCCGCCGGTTGGCTCGCGCGATGGTCGCGTTGGTCCCGGTGGCGTTGGTGGGTTCCCTCGTGGTCACCGTGGCCACGACCGGGCTGCTCGCCCTCGCGTTCCTCACCGCGGTCCAGGTGGCCGCGGTCGTCCTGATCCCCGTGTGGTGGGGCATGAACGTGCGCCAACACCGGGACGCGGCCGCGGCCGAACGCGAGCGCGCGGAGCAGGCCGCCAGGATCGCCGAGCTCGACCGGCGAGCGGTGATCGCGAACGAACGCGCGAGGATGGCCAGGGACCTGCACGATGTCGTCGCCGGCCACCTCTCGGCGATCGCGATCCAGTCCGAGGCCGTGCTGTCGATGGCCGGCGGGGGTGACCAGGCCACCGTGCGCACCGTGCTCGCATCGATCAGGGAGAACAGCGTCCGTTCCCTCACGGAGATGCGGGCGATGATCGACATGTTGCGCGGCGACGAGGAGGGCGTCCGCGAGGTCGCCGCCCCGCCCCGGCTGGCCGAGGTCGATGGCCTGGTGGACTCGGCGCGGGCCTCCGGTCTCCGGGTGGCGGTCCGGAACGCCCTGGGGGCCGCCGTGGGCGAGGGGGCTCCCGGGCCCCCGGCTGGACCGCCCGCGGCGGTGGAACTCGCCGCCTACCGCATCATCCAGGAGGCGTTGACCAACGCCGTCCGGCACGCCCCCGGGAGCCGGGTCGACCTGGTGCTGGAGCGGACGGTGGACGGTGTGCTGGTGACCGTCACCAACACCCTGCCCGACCGCCTCCCACCGAGTGGTGGAACCGGGCACGGCCTGACGGGCATGCGAGAACGAGCGAGGGCGACGGGCGGCACCGTGACGGCCGGGGTGGTCGAGGGCCGGTGGCGGGTGCGCGCGGCGTTGCCGGTGAGGGGAGACGACAGGTGAGCATCAGGGTTCTGGTGGCCGACGACCACGCCGCCATCCGGGCGGGACTGGTCCTCATCCTCTCCGGGGCACCGGGGATCGAGGTGGTGGGAGAGGCCGGCGACGGAGCCACGGCCGTCCGCCGGGCCGTCGACCTGCGGCCCGACGTCGTGCTCATGGACATCCGGATGCCGGGCACCGACGGCATCGAGGCGACCAGGCGGCTGGTCGGCGCCGGGACCTGCGAGGTGGTGGTCCTGACCACCTTCGACCTGGACGAGTACGTCTACGGTGCGCTGCGTGCCGGCGCGGCCGGTTTCCTGCTCAAGTCGGTCGAGGCTCCGGCGCTGATCGAGGCGGTGCGCCTGGTCGCGGCGGGAGAGGCGGTGCTGGCGCCCCAGGTCACCCGCCGGTTGCTCACCGCCTTCGCCGACGCCGCCCCGGCACCGCCCCCCACCCGGAACCTGGACCAGCTCACGGACCGCGAACGGGACGTGCTGGCTTGCCTGGGCGAGGGCATGTCGAACCAGGAGATCGCGCGCCGACTGCACATCGGGGAGACCACGGTGAAGACCCACGTGTCCCGCGTCCTGGCGAAGCTCGAGCTGCGGTCCCGCGTCCAGGCCGCGATCGCCGCCCAGGAGGCGGGGCTGGCCGGCCGGTGAGACGGGCGGCCCGGCGGCCGGGGAACCGTCGGCGGTCGCTGTCAGGCTCGGCCGGTGACGACCACTGATCTCACCTTGTTGCGGCGGGCTCGGGACAGGATGGACCGCGAGTACTGGCTGCCGCTGAACGTCCCCGTGCTCGCCCGCACCGCCCTGATGTCCACGTCGCACTTCTCCCGACGCTTCCGGCAGGTCTACGGGGAAACGCCGTACCAGTACCTGATGACACGTCGTATCGAACGCGCGAAGGCGCTGCTCCGCACGGGCGCCCTGTCCGTGACCGAGGTGTGCGTGGCCGTCGGCTGCACCTCACTCGGCTCGTTCAGCAGCAGGTTCACCGAACTCGTCGGGGAGAGCCCGAGCGCCTACCGGGCACGGCCACGTCCAGCCCTCGTGCTCCCCGGCTGCCACCTCCGCGCCCTCGCCAGGCCGAGCAGAAACCGAGAAGCACGTCGGAGGCGCCTCGCCCTACCGTCCTCGGTATGAATCTGACCTTGTCCCACACCTTCCTCTTCGTCGACGACCAGGACGCGGCGCTGGCCTTCTACCGCGACGTCCTGGGCCTGGAGGTGCGCTCGGACCACACCTTCGACGACGAGTTCGACAACATGCGCTGGCTGACGGTCGGCCCGGCCGGGCAGCCCGACCTGGAGATCAACCTCTACGCCGGCAGTGCCCTCGTCTCCGAGGAGGACAACCGCGTCCTCCAGGACCTGACGGCCAAGGGAGCGATGCCGGGGGTCATCTTCCTCACCGACGACCTCGACGCCACGTTCGAGCGCGTGCGCGCCTCGGGAGCCGACGTGATGCAGGAGCCGACCGACCAGGCCTACGGCGTGCGCGACTGCGCCTTCCGGGACCCGGCCGGGAACATGGTGCGTTTCTCCGCCCGCGCTCGGGACTGATGTCGTGGGCACGGGGCTGACCCTGCTCGCGCTCCACGATCAGGGGATGATGCCGCCCTCGGCGCGCAGGTTCTGCCCCGTGACCCAGGCGGCGTCCGGTCCCACCAGGAAGGCGACGACGTTGGCGATGTCCTCGGGCCGGCCGAGCCGACCCAGCGGCGTGGAGGCGGCCAGGGCTCCCAGCGCCTCCGCCGAGTTGGCCTGGCGGAGCATGTCCGTCTCGGTGGCCCCCGGCGAGACCGTGTTGACGGTGATGCCCCGTTCGCCGAATTCCTTGGCCGCCACCACGGTGAACTGTTCGAGTGCCGCCTTGCTCCCGGCGTAGAGGGCCACGGTCGGTGATCGCACCACGGTGTTCACCGAGGACACCGTGACGATCCGCCCGCCGTCCCGCAGGCGTCGGCCGGCTTCCTGGATGGCGAAGAACGGGCCCCGCACGTTGGTGTCGAACACGTGCTCGTAGTCGTCCTCGGTCGCGTCAGCGAAGATCGGCGCGCGGATCGTCGCGGCGTTGAGCACGACGATGTCCAGTCCGCCGAGCCGTTCCTCCGCCTGTTCGAAGAGCAGGCGGACCTCGGTGACCCTGGCCTGGTCCGCGCGGAGGGCGTGGGCCAGGCCCCCCTGGGAGCGCACACCGTCGACCACGTCGGCGGCCGCGGCGGCGTCGGACCGGTAGCTGAGGACGACCTCCGCACCGTCCACCGCCAGCCGTTCCACCACGCCCCGACCGATTCCCCGGGACCCGCCCGTCACCAGCGCGGTCCTACCGTCGAGCGCGCCCACCTGTCCTCCTGGCCATCCGGGGAAGTGCCACCGACGTTAGTCAACCGACAGCGGGCTGGCACACCTCCGGCCGGACGAACCCCGCCGGCGGCTGACGGCCACCCGCCCGATCTCCCGCCCCGAGGGACCGGCGGTGGAGATCCCTCTCCCTGGCCGCGGCTCCCGCTCCTCGGCCCCGCCCCGGCACGCGCGCCGCACCGCCCGTCATGCCGGGGCGCCGGCGGGTACGGACGCCCCGCCACCCGCTCACGTCGGGCGTCCCGCCGTTGTCGCCCCCGGACTCCGCCCCGAGTGCCGCGCCCGCCCGCTCCGAAGCCCCGGAAGCCCGGTCTGGGCTCCGCCCCGCCGTACGGCGCCCCTCACCCGGTGCCCGCCGCCGAATGTCCCCCGTTCGGAGGACTCAGGCGCCGCTCGTCGCAGGGGGAACACAGGTCGGCGCGAAGCCTTCCGCTCGGGCCCCCTCGCCGGAGTGACGCCGCTGCTCCTTACGTCGTCTCCCGCCGATGAGGTGGTTGTCAGCAGCGCTCCTCGGCGGGGAGCGGACCGGCGCTCCCACCCGCGAGGACCACGAACCAGGAGACACGTGATGGCCCCACCGACGACCGACCATCTCCCCGTCGCCGGAACACCGACCGCCTGCCCCCCGCAGCCGGCCTCCCCCACCAGGAACCCAACCCCCCAGCCCATCCCGGCGCCCGATCGGGCCGGTCGTCTCCGGGCGGAGCGGTCATGACCGGCGAACCGGACGTCCGCGTCCACGGCAGGGAACTGCTGTGCGAACGTTCGCGACTGGTGACCGTGCGCCCCGATCGCGCGGGGAGCCGGGTGTTGCTGCACGTGGGGACCACTCCGCACGCCGGCCTCATCCAGCTCACGCCGGAACTGGCGCGGAGGGCCGCGGACGCGATCAGGTTGGGCTCCACCACCGAGTTGGAGGGCACCTGCCTCACCGGACGACGGTGGTTGACGATCGAGCACACCCGATGGCGGATGTTGACGGGCCTGGCGGTACGCGGCCCTTACACGAACGAGGAGCCGATCGGCGTCGAACGCAGCCAGGCCGGTCTGCTGGCGGACGCGCTGGAACGCGTCGCCGGCTCGATCGTCTCCCACCGCGCTCACCGGGCGGCCCCCGTGGGGGACGACCTGCTGTGGGTGCGCCGGCACGGCCGGTGGCTGCCGCCGAGGCACCACACCGAGGAACGCTGCTGGCAGCTGTGGCTGGACGCCGTACCGGCGGGCTCCCCCTTCGCGACCCTGGCACCAGGAACCCGGTACGGGGTGTGCGACGGCCACCGGGCGCGCACCCGGCGGATTCGGCAACTCGTCACGGTGAACCGGGTCCTGCGCTGCGCCGTCAGCACCCCGGAGCAGGCCGAGGCGGAGCTCGCCGCCTTCCTCGGCGCGGTGGGGCGTGACCTGACGGTGGAGAGCTGGCAGCGGGAGGCCCACGCGCACCGCTTCACGGTCGACCGGCCCTACCAGCTCTGCGCGTGGACGCACGGGGACCCCGAGACCGTGAGCCTCGCACTGCCGGAGGGGTCGCGCTTCTCGCCGAGCGGCTGGTTGCGGATCAGCGGCTCCCAGCTGACCGAGGACTGAGTGGACGGGCAGCGGGGTCACCGCTGGTGCCGGCCGCGGCCAGCCCCCGCCCGCACGCGTCCCGTCGCCGCCCTGAGGACGGCGCACCCGGTCAGAGAGGGAGCCGCGCCGTTGGCCGTGACCGTCGCCGGGGGGCGGGGCCTGGCTCGTCGCCGCGCTCGGGCCACGGGGATGCCGCCCGGCGGCGTCGACCCCCGCCGACGAGAGTTCTGACCACCTCCGCCCGCACGGCGCACCGGCTAGTGTGCGGGGGCCGAACAGAGGACGCCGCCGCCCGGCGGTGGCTTGGTCGAGAGGACTTCGCCATGAGCGCCGTCGTGGCCGTCAGCCGCAGTGCGACCCACACCTTCACCAAACCCGCGCAGCGGAGCATCCGCCTCCTCACCGGATTGGGGGTGGAGGGCGACGCGCACGCCGGAACCACCGTCCGCCACCGGTCGAGGGTCGCGAAGGACCCGACCCGGCCGAACCTGCGGCAGGTCCACCTGATCAGCCAGGAGTTGTTGGGGGAGTTGGGGGAGCTCGGCTACCGGGTCGGGCCCGGCGAGCTCGGGGAGAACGTGACCACCTCGGGGCTCGACCTGGTGGCGTTACCGACCGACACCCTGCTCGTCTTCCCAGGGGGCGCCGCCGTGCGGGTGACCGGTCTCCGCAACCCCTGCCACCAGATCAACCGCTTCCGCCCCGGTCTGCTGGGCCAGGTGATCGGCAGGGACGACCGCGGCGAGGTGGTGCGGCGGGCGGGGATCATGGGTGTGGTCGTCCAGGGCGGGGAGATCAGGCCTGGGGACACCATCACCGTCGAGCTGCCCACCGCCCCGCACTCCCCGCTGGTCGTCGTCTGATCGGCTCCCTCCCGGAGGGGATCAGCCGAACTCCGCGCGCAGCGCCGGCAACAGCTCGCCCTCGGCGAACCGGAAGAACTCGTCCTGCCGGTCCGCGCCCGCCTGCACGAGCGCGACGTCGGTGAAGCCCGCCTCGACGAACGGTCGGACGGCGTCCACGTGGCGTGCGACGTCCGGCCCGCAGGGGATGGTCGCCGCGACGTCCTCGGGGCGGACGAACTGGCTCGCCGCGGCGAAGCCGGCGGTGGAGGGGATCTCCGAGTTGACCTTCCACCCACCGCCGAACCAGCGGAAGAGCCGGTGCGCCCGCCGCACCGCCTCCTCGCGGTCCGGCCCGTAGGCGAGCGGCTGCTGGCCGATCTTGCGGCTCGTGGCCCGCCCGGGTCGGGCCTCGTCCCACATCCGCACCAGCTCGGCCTTGGGCTCGGTGGCCACGAGGTGGTCACCGAGCGGGCCGAAGACGGTGCACGACTGGCGGCCGGACACCGCCATCGCCAGCGGGACCCGCTCCTCGGGCAGGTCCCACAGCTTGGCCGAGTCGACCCGGTAGTGCTCGCCGACGTAGTTGACGTAACCGCCGTCGAACAGCGCCGAGATGATCTCGCAGGCCTCGGCGAGCATCTCGTGCCGCACGTTCACCGGCGGCCAGTCCAGGCCCACCACGTGCTCGTTGAGGTTCTCCCCCGCTCCCAGCCCAAGGGTGAACCGGCCCTCGGAGAGCAGTTGCAGGGTCGCGGCCTTCTGCGCGACGACCGCCGGGTGGTACCGGATGGTCGGGCAGGTCACGTACGTCATCAGCCGCATCCGCTCGGTGGCGTGCGCGACCGCCCCGAGCACGGCCCAGCAGTACGCGGAGTGCCCCAGCTCGTCCAGCCACGGGAAGTAGTGGTCACTGCTGACGGCGAAGTCGAAGCCGGCTCGTTCGGCAGCGACCGAGTCGCGGACCAACTGCCGAGGATCTGCCTGCTCGGTGAAGAGCGTGTACCCGAAGTCAACCACCCGACGACCGTGGCACGCATCGGGTGGTCCCGCAGGGTGGCGCCCCCGCGTTCACCCCGCCGATGCCGCCCTCGATCCGGTCCCGACTCGACGGGCCACGGTCACCGGCACGGCTCGGAGGGCGGCGGCGCGCGTGCCCAGGCCCGAGGTCAGCGGGTGCAGACGCGCAGCAACGCCCACAGTTGCGCGATGGCGTCGAAGTCCCCGTCGACCGTGACCGCCCGGTCGGGGAGCCGGCCCCACAGCCAGAGCAGGACCGAGGAGGGGTCACCGGACACCGTGGCGTCCACGGCGCCTCCCGGACCAGGCCCGACCCGGCGGACCCTCGATCCTCGGGCCCCGGCCGAGGCGTGCCAGGTCCGTCCGCCGGCGCGGACCGCGACCACCGCCTCGCGGGAGGCCGTGATCGCGAGTTCGGCGAGCCGGTGACCGAAGTACAGGAAGAGGATCTCGTCGATGCCGTCCACGGCGATCGGGGACTCGACGGGCCCGACGTCGACGAGGGAGGCCGCCTCCACGTCGACCCGGTGCACCGTGGTCTCGTGGGCCATCCTCCGGTACCAGAAGCCGCAGCGCGGGTCGGCGGGCCACAGGGTGGGGCAGGGTTCCGCCGGTTCCCTGGTGGCGAGCACCGCCATCAGTTCGGCCAGGCCGCCGTGGACGTACTCGGCGAGCTCGGGACCTCGGGTGGGGACCGGATGCGCGGCGCCGTCGCCGCCGGCGCCGCGCAGGCAGCGGGCCACCTCCCGGTGCACCCTGCCGACGTGCCGCGCCGTGTCCCCCAGGGTGCGGCCCGGGCAGCCAGGGACCTCCCCGCCCGGGTCGGCGGCGGGCAGCGCGCGAACCAGCGCGGCGCCCTCCGCGCCCACGGTGGTGAACAGGTTCTCGTAGTCCACGAGTGGAGCCGTCGTCACGCTCCCACCTTCCCCGTGCCCGGCCGAAGCCGCAGTGTGGAATCGATCAGGGTGAGGAACTGGTCGGTGCGGCGGAGGAGTTCGTCGGCGACCCGTTGGTGGGCCAGGCGGTGCACGCCGGCGTCCACCGCCGCCCGCCGGTCCGAGCACGACTGGAAGAACGTGGCCCACTTCCCGAGTTCGGGGGCCGCGTCGGCGAGCAGCACCCAGACGCTGGTGGGGCCTCGTGCGGCCGACGGCCGCGCCCGAGCCGCCACCAGCGCCGCGGCGCCCTGCACCGCCGCCAGGTACGCCGAGGAATACCTGCGGTCGGCAGCGGACGCGCGGGCGGCCTCGCCCAGCGCGGACCTCGCGCGGCGCAGGAGCTGCTCCGCCGCGAGGGAGGTCGGGGCTTCGGACGGGGTCGGGGTGTCCGGGAGCGAGGCGGACCGGCGGCCCCGCTCGGACGACGTGCCCGGCGCCGATCCTGGTACGAGGTCGGTAGGCCGGTGCGGAGAGGTGGACATCGGACTCCTCCCGGGTGGTGCCGTGACGGCTTCCGAGAACGCCGTCCCGGTGGTCGGGGTGCTTCCCCCACCCCGACCACCGGGCGGACGGAGAGGGCCGGGGCGGACCCCAACCCTTGATCGAACAGATGTTCGAACAGGGCCACCCTAGCCCGCCAGATCCCCCTCGCTCAAGTCGTGGTCTGATGGTCCCCGTGAACTCGGTGACGCACCCAGGGGTCATGGCTGTGGTCGACATCCTCCGGTCCACCGGCATGAGCGGCTGCGCCGACGGACTCCGGTTCCTGGACTCCGACGTCCGGACGGCCGCCCAGGCCGCGGCCCAGGTGGGTGTCGAGGTGGGAGCGATCGCCAACAGCCTCGTGTTCGACGCCGACGGGGCACCGCTGCTGGTGATGACCTCCGGAGCGCACCGCGCGGACGTGGCCACGTTGGCCGGTCTCGTCGGCGCCACCCGGGTGGGCCGCGCCACGCCCGACTTCGTCCGACGTCACACCGGTCAGGCCATCGGCGGGGTCGCCCCCGTCGGCCACCCGACCCGCGTCGCCACCCTCGTCGACACGTCCCTCCGCCGCCACCCGGTCGTCTGGGCCGCGGCGGGGCACCCCCGTTCGCTGTTCCCCATCACGGTCGACCAACTCGTCGCGGTCACCGGGGGGAGGGAGGTCAGCGTCACGCGGGCGAGTGCCGCCCCGACTCCCGAACAGGAGGACGCCCCGAGGTGACCGTGCTCCCGGAGGCCTCCGGGCCGGATCGGATCGTCGCCCTCGACCCGGAGGGGATGCGGGCCAGGCTGACCGAGGCCCTCGGCATCTACGTGTCCGCCATGCGGTACCCGCCCAGCGCCGTGCACCAGCGGGCGTCGACCTGGATGTCCCACATCAGCCGGCCGGGCTGGCGGGCGGTCGCCGCGCTGCGGGGCGAGGACATGGTGGGCGTCGCCTACGGCTACCTGGGTGGTTCGGGCCAGTGGTGGTACGAGCAGGTGTTGCGCGGACTCACCGGGACCGGGGAGCACCAGGCGGCCGCCGAGTGGCTGGCCGACTACTTCGAACTCACCGAACTCCACGTGTCCCCGGCGGCACAGGGGCGGGGCACCGGGGAACGTCTGTTGCGGGCACTGCTCGGCGACCTGCCCTGCTCACGCGTCCTGCTGTCCACGCCAGAGGGGCCGAGTCGCGCGTGGCGGCTCTACCGGCGGATGGGCTTCGAGGACGTGTTGCGCCACCACCGGTTCGCCGGCGACCCGCGTCCCTTCGCCGTGCTGGGACGCGCACTGCCGATCTGAGGCACCACCCGGTTCGAGGCACCGGACCCGTCGCGGGTCCGGTGCGCCCGCCGTCCGCGTCAGAACGAGCTCAGCTGCCGGCGGAGCACGTCCAGCCCCAGCCCTCCGAGCTCCAGCGCGCGGCGGTGGAAGGCCTGGAGGTCGAACTGGTCTCCCTGCCGCTGGCGGACCTCGTCCCTGGCCCGCAGCCACAGCCGCTCACCGAGCTTGTAGGCGGGCGCCTGCCCCGGCCACCCCAGGTAACGGTCGATCTCGTCCCGCACGTTCGTCGGGTCCTCGATGGTCCGGGTGAGCATGAACTCCAGGCCCAGCTCCGGGGTCCACCGTTCGCCGTCGTGGAAGCCGTGACCGGCGGGGATCTCCAGCTCCAGGTGCATCCCGATGTCGACGATGACCCGGGCGGCCCGGAACAGCTGCGCGTTGAGCATCCCCAGCAGGTCCCCGTCGTCGGACAGGTAGCCGAGCTCCCGCATCAGGCGCTCCGCGTACAGCGCCCAGCCCTCCCCGTGGCCGGAGGTCCAGCACATCAACCGCTGCCACTGGTTGAGGTTCTCCGACTGGTCCACCGCCGTCGCGACCTGGAGGTGGTGGCCGGGGACGCCCTCGTGGTAGACGGTCGTCACCTCACGCCAGGTGGAGAACTCCTCCTTGTCGGCGGGAACCGACCACCACATCCGGCCTGGCCGGCTGAAGTCCTCGTTCGGACCGGTGTAGTAGGCGCCGTTCCCCCCGCCGGGGGGAGCGATCCGGCACTCGAGGTCCATCAACCGGTCCGGGATGTGGAAGTGCTTGCCCCGCAGCTCCGCGAGCGCGGCGTCCGACAGCTGCTGCATCCACCGCTGGAACGCGTCCTGCCCGTGCACCCGGTACCGGGGGTCGTTGTCCAGTGCCCCGGCCACCTCGGCGAGGGTGCCGCCCGCCTTGATGCGGCCAGCGACCTCCTTCATCTCGGACTCGATGCGGATGAACTCCTCCCAGCCCCACTGGTAGGCCTCCAGCAGGTCGAGCTCCGCTCCGATGAAGTAGCGGGACCACAACTGGTAGACGTCCCGCCCCACCGCGTCCTTCCTCGGGGCGAGCGGGGCGAGGTCCTCACGCAGGAAGCGGGCCAGCTCGCCGTAGGCCTCCGAGGCCGCGCGGGCTCCCTCGGCGAGGTCGGACCGCAGCGCGTCGCTCGTGCCCGGCACCGCGTCGGCACCCGCCACCAGCGAGCCGAAGAAGGAGGGCGTTCCCCGCTGGCCGGCCCAGGTCTCGCACTGCTCGGCGGTCCTGGTCACCTGCCGGAGCGCCGACACCCTGCCGTCCTGGGCGGCCTTCGTCAACGAGGCCCGCAACCCGGACAGCGTCTCCGGCACCGCGCTCAGCCGCGCCGAGATCATCGCCCAGTCCTCCGCCGTCGCGGTCGGCATCAGGTCGAACACCTGCCGCACGTCCTGCACCGGGCTCGCGGTGACGTTGAGGGCGGACAGGTCCAGCCCGGCGTCGTGCAGTTCGACCTGGAGGCCGACCCGCTCCTCGAACGCCTCCTTGGCGACCCGTTCCCCCGCGTCGACCGGTTCCGCCGCCCGCACCGAGGCCAGCGCCGCCCTGGCCAGCTCGCCCCGCCGCTCGTAGC
Source organism: Actinoalloteichus caeruleus (assembly GCF_049311605.1). NCBI lineage: Bacteria > Bacillati > Actinomycetota > Actinomycetes > Pseudonocardiales > Pseudonocardiaceae > Actinoalloteichus > Actinoalloteichus caeruleus. The sequence goes on along the minus strand of NZ_CP186005.1, from coordinate 1,271,993 downwards.
CCTCGGGGGAGAAGTCCGTCAACCTGTCGTCGTGGCCGCCGACGCCCATGAAGGTCGCCTCGATCGGTTCGAGCGCGGCGTGGTCCTCGACGTACCTGTCACTGAGCCGGTGCACACCCTGCGGGCTGGAAGACATGGCTGGCACGCTACCGCGCGACCCCGGCGTTCCCCCATCCGGTTTGCACGTGACGAACACCCTCCGCGAGCGGCGAGCATCGTTCAGGCGACACCCTGGCGGGATTGGGAGACGCGCCGCCGGCACCCTGTGGGGGACGGTCCACAGCGCGCGGACCCCCGGGGGTAGCTGGCACGATGACGCAATGAACCCGGTGCCTCGATCCTCGCTTGCCCGATCGGGACGGCTGCTGACCGCTGCGGTGTTGGCGCTGGTTGGCCTGGTTCTCACCGGTTGTCTCCGGGTTGACGTGTCGTTGGAGGTCTCCGAGAACGCCAGGGTCTCTGGGCACGCCGTGGTGGCCGTGCGTCCCGTGCAGGTCGGCGACGTCGGGCCGCAACTCCAGGCGCCCGCCAAGCTGGACGCCAAGGTGGAGTCGGAGCCCTACGACGCGGACGGTTACGTCGGAACCCGACTGACCTTCTCCGAGCTGACCACCGAAGAGTTCCGCCAACTGGTGGAAGGGGGCCCGTGGGCCGACCGGTACCGGCTGACCGTCCGGCAGGTGAACGAGACCCTCTCCGTGCACGGCTCCCTCGACCTGACGCAGATCCCCCGGGAGGAGGCGGACCTCGCGGTGGTCGCCGAGTTCCCCTACGAGGTGGGCCGCACCGACGGTGACGTGGAGGGCACCCGGGTCAGCTGGTCGCCGGAACCAGGTCGCGTCTACAACCTGAACGCCTCGGTGCGCTCCTCCGGCCAGGACTCGGTGTGGACCCAGGGTGTGGTGATGATCGGCGGGCTCACGGGGAGCGCGACGGTGTTCGTGCTGATGATGGCGTTGATCTCCCGGCGCCGCAGCAGGATGCTCCCGGCCGGCGAGACACCGTTCTGATCCGCCCCCGGCTCCGGGGCGTCCCTCCCGGGCCGTTCGGGTTCGCGCGTCGGCCCGCGCGCACGTCGCCTCAGACCCGGGTGGGCGCCAGTCCGAGTCGGCCGATCACCTCACGGGTGGCCGTGGACCTGTTCAGGGTGTAGAAGTGCAGACCCCGCACCCCCTCGGCCAGCAGTCGTTCGGACAGCTCCGTCACCACGTCGATCCCGGCGGCGCGGAACGCCTTCGGGTCATCCCGGTGGGGGGCCAACCGGCGTTCCAGGGACGGCGGGACTCCCGCACCGGACAGCTCCACGGTCTTGTCCAGGGTCCGGACGGTGGTCAGGGGCATGACACCCGGCAGCAGCGGGGCGTCGCAGCCCCGGCTGGCCAGCCGGTCGCGGAGCCGGAGGAAGTCGTCGGCCTCGAAGAACAACTGGGCGATGGCGAAGTCGGCGCCCGCCCTGATCTTGCCCACGAGGTGGTCGGTGTCGGTGTCGAGGTCACCCGACCTCGGGTGCCCGTAGGGGAAGGCGGCGACGCCGACGCAGAAGGGGCCGAGCGAACGCACCAGCCGCACCAGCTCCGAGGCGTAGGTGATGCCCTCCGGGTGCGCGACCCACTCCCCGAGGGGATCACCGGGCGGGTCACCTCGGACGGCGAGGACGTTGTGCACCCCCACCGCCGCGTACCAGCCGACCACGTTCCGCAACTCGGCCAGCGAGTGGTTGACGCCGGTGAGGTGCGCCATCGGGACCAGCGTCGTCTCCTGCGCGATGCGGCCGGTGGTGCGGATGGTCCGGTCCCTGCTGGACCCGCCCGCCCCGTAGGTGATGGACACGAACGCCGGGTCGAGTGGCTCCAGCTCCCGGACGGCGCGCCACAGCTGCCGCTCGCTGGCATCATCCCTTGGGGGGAAAAACTCCACCGAGAACACCGGCCTGTCCGTACGGAGCCGATCCACCACCGCCGTCATGACTCTCAGGTTACGGATTCACGACTAGGCGTGGTACCCGTCGTCGCGCTCGTCCGCATGGTGGGAGCGCCCTGTGGGCGGGCCACGAAGGCCCTGATCGGTGCAACGAGGGAACGGCCCTCGCGTACCAGTACGTGGACTCCCCTGCCCCACCGCCACCGCGCGCGGTGAACGCGCCGCCCGGGTCCACCCCCCAGGTTCGTCACCGTCGTGGCCCCTCGCGGAGGATGACCGGGTGCAGCACTTCAGAAACGGACGGGACGAGTCCGGTCGAGACCTGATCACCGCCGTCCACGGCGCGCTGGAGGAGTTCCTCCACGACAGGAGGGCCACGGTCGCGCTGGCGTCCGCGGAGTTCGCCCAGGCGGTGGACGCGCTGTCCGGGCTGGTGCTCGGAGGCGGGAAACGGGTCCGCCCCACCTTCGCCTGGTGGGGCTGGCGGGCGGCGGGCGGCGACCCCACCTCACCGGGCACCGAGGCCGTGGTGAGGGCGGTGAGCAGCCTCGAACTCATCCAGGGCTGCGCGCTGGTGCACGACGACCTGATGGACGACTCCCCCCTGCGTCGCGGCCGGCCGACCGTGCACGTGTCCTTCGCCGACCACCACCGCCGGGAGGGCTGGCGAGGGGCCCCCGAGCGGTTCGGGATGGCCAGCGCCGTGCTGCTGGGGGACGTCGCCCTCGCCTGGGCCGACGACATGTTCTTCGGATCGGGCCTGTCGGCGGAGGCCCTGGCCCGATCGCTGCCGGTGTGGCACGCGATGCGCAGCGAGATGCTGGCCGGCCAGTACCTGGACATGCTCAGCCAGGTGCGCGGCGACGAGGACGCGGAGACGGCCCTGCACGTGAACCGGCTCAAGTGCGCCGCTTACACGGTCGAGCGGCCGTTGCACCTCGGCGCGGCGATCGCGGGCGCGGAGCAGCCGGTCGTGGACGGGTTGCGGCGGTTCGGAGCCGACATCGGCATCGCCTTCCAGCTGCGGGACGACCTGCTCGGGGTCTTCGGGGACCCCGAGGTGACCGGCAAACCAGCCGGGGACGACCTCCGCGAGGGCAAGCGGACCCTGCTCGCCTCCGCCGGCCTCCGGCTGGCGGAGGAACAGGGGCGGACGGACGCGCTGGCCGAACTGCGGGGCGTCATCGGCGACCCCGAACTGGACGCGGACCGGGTCGCGGCGACCCGCGCCCTCCTTCTCGAACTCGGCGCGGTCGACGAGGTGGAGGCCCGCATCGACCAGTACACCGACTCCGCCCTGCGGGCGCTGACGGACACCTCCGTCACCGAGGAGGCCAGGGGTCGGCTGACGGAACTGGCGGTGTCGGTGACCAAACGGGACCAGTAGCCGGCCCCCGCTCCCGCTCGCTCGGCCCGCACCCGGGGGTGCCGTGGGGAACGCCACGCGGCTGGTCCTCGCCCGCACGGTTGCGGCGCCGAGGGGAGGTGCCTACCGTCGTCGCCGCACGTGAGGAGCACCCGGCACGGCTGCTGCGGCCGGCGGCACCCCTGCCGTGGTCGGCGGGCCGGCCGCCGCCGGGACGCCCTCACCGGGGACACCGCGACGGGGAGGGAGTCGATGGGCGCGGGCCGACGGCCGAGCAGCCTGGGCCAGTACGGGATCCGGCGACGTCTCCGCGCGGTGCCCACCTGGCTGGGGGCCGCGCTCCGGGGGGCGGGTCCGGAACGGGACGTGCTCGTCCAGGCGGCGAAGACCGCCCTCGCCGCCACCCTCGCCTGGGTGATCGCCGAGCACTGGCTGAACCTCCCCCAGTCGTTCCTGGCCCCGTACGCCGCGATGTTCATGGTGTCGGCCACCGTCTACCGCTCGGTGACCGGCGCGCTCCAACAGGTGGCCGCCGTGGGCCTCGGCCTGGTCCTGGCCTTCGTCGTCGTGCGGCTCGTCGGCCCCGAACTCGCGGCCCTCGCGGTGATGGTCGCCGTCGGCGTCCTGCTCGGCCGCTGGCGCGGGTTCGGGGAGAACGGCCAGTGGGTCGCGGCGACCGCGCTCCTGGTCTTCACCTACGGCATGGCCGCCGACGCGACGATGTTGGGGATCCGGCTGGCGGAGACGGCGGGCGGGGCCGCGCTGGGGGCGCTCATCAACGTGCTGATCCTCCCACCCGTCCACCTCAGGGACGCCAGGACCGCCATCGAGTCCCTCGCCTCCGCGATGGCCGACCTCCTGGAGGAGTTCGCCGGAACCCTCCACGAGGGCGGGTGGCGGTCCGGCCAGGTGGACGACTGGTGCCACCGGGTGGACGGCCTGGACCGCCGCATCCGCCGGGCCGAACGGGCCGTCTCCTGGCAACGGGAGAGCACCCGGTTCAACCCCCGGCCGAGGATCGGCCGGCGACGGCGCTCCGAGCCCGTCCCACCGGACCTCACCTCCGTGCTGTCCACCCTCCGCCACCTGGAGTACCCCCTGAGCGAGCTGGCGGACATCGCCCCGTCCGTCGGGGACCGGGACGCGGACCCGGGCCCCGGTTCGGCGCTCGCGGAACCGTGGGGCGACGCCGTCGCGGGTGTCGCCGAGGCGGTGCGCCACCTCGCGGACGGGGGCTCCTGCGGGACCCGGGCCGAGGAGTGCGCGGTGCGGCGAGCGGTGGACCGCGCGCACGCCCTGGCCGAGCGGCTCGACGACCAGCCGCCACGGCCCCGGGTGTGGGCCGGCACCGGAGCGCTGCTGCACGCGGTGGACCGGATGATCACCCAACTGGAGCCGCACTGCCAGTGCGAACGGCCGGACGAGGCCGGCCGTTCGCCGCTCGTCACCCGGGGCTGAGCCCTTCCCGGGAGGCCGGTGCCCGCACCGCCCGGGCACCGCGCCCCGGCGGCCTGCCTCGGGGGCGTGCGTGCGAGCCGACCAGGAACGATCACATATCGGTCAGATCGCGCAACGGAGCGATACCCCGCTGTGGGAACATAAGCCGAAATGTCCACGCCATCGTTGCCCCGATCCAGCCCCGCGCCCGACACCTCCGCGGCGGCTGCCCAGCCTCCCCTACTCCGGCGCCGGAGCCCGGATCCCGAGGCCACGCGTGACTCCCCTGACCGGCCCGAACGGCGTTCGCTGGGTCGGCGGCTCCGCGCCTTCCGCAAGCTGCTGCCGCTGCGCATCGTGCTCCTGGGAGTGCTCGGCTCCGTGGCGATGGCGCTCGGCGCCGTCGGCGCGGCCGGCGTGCTGCACCACGACCCGCTGCTGGCCAACTCCGGGTGGAGCTGGGTCCGCTTCGGTCACGGCCAGGACCTGGCGAACGCCCTCCTGTACGTGGGCCTGGGCCTCGCGGTGTGGGCCTGGGTCCGGTTGGGCCGCGAGGTCCGCATCGAACGGGTCGGCTCGCACGGTGTCCTGGCGGCGGTGATCGCCTGGACACTTCCGCTGGTCTTCGCGCCACCGCTGTTCAGCCGCGACGCCTACAGCTACCTGGCGCAGGGCAATCTGGCCGCGCACGGCCTCGACCCCTACCAGGAGGGCCCCTCCGCGCTGCCGGGTCCACTCGCGGAGAACGTCAGCTGGGTCTGGCAGAACACGCCCGCGCCCTACGGTCCGCTGTTCATCCTCCTCGCGAAGATCATCGTCATCATCACGGGCGGGAACCTGATCCTGGGTGTCATCGCGACGAGGCTCGCGATGATCGTCGGCCTGGCCATGATCTGTTGGGCGGTCCCGGGGTTGTCCCGCCACCTCGGTGGGCGGACCGCCGTGGCGCTGTGGATCGTGGCGGCCAACCCGCTCATGCTGGTGCACCTGGTCGGTGGACCCCACAACGACCTGTTGATGGTGGGTCTCCTGGCGGCGGGTGTGCTGCTGGTACTCGACCGGCGCCACCTGACCGGGATCGTGGTGGTGACGCTGGCGGCCGCGGTCAAGGCCACCGCGGCGATGGCGCTGCCCTTCCTCGTCTGGGTCTGGGCCCAGCGGCTGTCGGGGTCGTTGCGGGTCAACTTCGTCAAGACCGCCCTGGCCGGCGCGAGCGCCTCGATCGCGACGTTCACGGTCTGCACCCTGGTCGCCGGGGTGGACCTGGGCTGGATCAGCGCGCTCCAGACCTCGTCGATCATCGTGAACTGGTTGTCGATCCCCACGGCGGTGGCGCAGCTCGCCCACCTGGTGACGGGGTGGTTCGTCTCGGTGCCGCTGGGACCGTTCCTGGCCGTCACCCGGACGGTGGGAATGGTGACCCTGTTGGCGGTCGTCGTGTGGCAGTGGTGGAAGGCGCGGGTCGGCGGGTCGGAGGCCATCCGCCGGGCGGCCCTGACGATGCTGGCGGTCGCGGTGCTGTCCCCGGCGACCCTGCCGTGGTACTTCAGCTGGCCACTCGTGCTGGCGGCGGGCCTGGCGTGGACCGGGGCGGGGATGGTCGCCATGGTCTGCGCCTCGGTGTGGCTGCTGCTCGTGACCTTCCCCGACGGTGACACCGCGCTGTACTCGTGGCTCTACCTGCTGGGAGCGCTGGCGGTGTCGGTGTTGGCCGCGGTGTCGCTGGTACGGCCCGACCCCCTGCGGCTGTCGACGAAGCGGCCGGACGCGATGCCCAGGACCCCCTGACCGGACCGGAGCCCCGCCAGGGTGGCGGGGCCGGTCACCGGTGCGGTGCGGACCGGTCAGAACGCCATGGCCTGCGCCCGGCGCTTGACCTCACGGCCCCGGTTGCCGCGCAACGCCTCGATCGGGGTGCCGGGCAGGGTGTCGTCCTCGGTGAACAACCAGCGGAGGATCTCCTCCGAGGAGTAGCCGCCGTCCCGGAGCACCGTGACAGTGCCGGGCAGCCCCTTCACCACGCCCTGGTCGTCGACGAGGGCGGCGGGTACCACGGCGATCCGGTCTCGGCGCAGGGCGAGCAGGTGACCGTCGCGCAGGAGCTGGTGCACCCGGGTCACCGGTACGCCCAGCCGCTCCGCGATGTCGGGCAGCGGCAGTGCTTCGACCTCCGGCGCGAGAACGTCGGAGGCGGTGGGGAACTCACTCACGGGAGCAACCCTGCCATACCCCCACCCTGATGCCCTGCGTTGGTTGCTCCCGTCCCCTCCGTACGATCGGGAGTTGTGAACCAACGGGGGGTGGATCTCACCGGGGCGACCCTGGAGGGCCGTTACCGGGTGGAGAGCGTGCTGGCCCGCGGTGGCATGTCCGTGGTCTACCGCGGTGTGGACACCCGGCTGGAGCGGCCGGTGGCGATCAAGGTCATGGACCACCGCTTCTCGGCGGACCGGACCTTCGTCGAACGCTTCGTGCGGGAGGCGCGGGCGGCCGCGCGGCTGCACCACCCCGCCATCGTCTCGGTGCACGACCAGGGGGTGGACCACAGCCCCACCGAGGACCACGTGTTCCTCGTGATGGAACTGGTCGACGGTGGCACCCTGCGGGAACTCCTCCGCCAGGACGGGGAGCTCCCGGTCCCCCTCGCGTTGAGCGTCCTGGAACCCGTGCTGAGCGCGTTGGGAGCGGCCCACGGGGCCGGGATGGTGCACCGGGACGTCAAGCCGGAGAACATCCTCATCGGACCGAACGACGCGGTGAAGGTCGCGGACTTCGGTCTGGTGCGAGCCGTGTCGGACGCGAAGCTCACCAGCGACAGCACCATCCTCGGCACCGTCGCCTACCTCTCGCCGGAACAGGTGGAGACCGGGGTCACCGACTCCCGGGGGGATGTCTACTCGGCGGGCATCGTGCTCTACGAGATGCTGACGGGGCGGCCCCCCTACACCGGCGACAGTCCGCTGTCGGTGGCCTACCGGCACGTCAACAGCGACGTTCCGCCTCCGAGCGAGGCCGTGCCCGGGATCCCGCCCGCGCTCGACGAACTGGTCCTGCGGGCCACCAGCCGGGATCCCGCCCGCCGACCGGCGGACGCGACGGCGTTCCGGGACGAGCTGCTCCGGGTGCGGGACGCGCTGGGCGTGCGGCGGGTACCCGTGCCCGTGCCCACCGCCGTGTGGACGCCCCCGCCGACGACCTCGACGGCGACCCCCTCCTCGGACGGTGGCGCGCCCCCCTCACCCGACGGCCCGCCCACGGAACGCATCCCCGTCACCCCTCCCGCCGGTCAGCACACCCAGCCCGGCCCGCCTCCCCCGCCGCATCCCGGGCCGGCTGGTGGCGGTCCGATCGGCCCCCAGGGGACCCGGGCGCTGAGCCGGGACGAGTACGCGAGCGGCCAGTACGGCCGTCCGCACGGCGCGGAGCACGCCGGCCACCCCGCCGCCCCACCGACGCCCCCCGGCGGTCAGCGCCGCGGCCCGGTCCAGGACCCGTACTCGACCCAGCGCCGCCGGTCCCGGCGGTCCTTCGTGATCTGGATGGCGATCGTCACGGTCCTGGCGCTCGTCATCGGCGTCGCGGCGTGGTGGTTCGGGAGCGGGCGGTGGACCAGCGTTCCCGACCTGCGGGGGATGTCCCACGCCGACGCGGTCGCGGCCCTGGAGGAAGCCGATCTCGTGCCCAGTCTCGACCACCAGTTCCACGACTCGGTGGAGTTGGGCCAGGTCTTCGACACCGGTCCGGAGGGCGGCGCCGAGGCGTTGCGCGGCAGCCGGGTGCGGGTGCTGGTGTCCAAGGGGCTGCCGGTGGTTCCCGAGGTGGCGGTGGGGATCTCCCTCGACGAGGCCAACGAGCTGGTGGAGGACGCCCGGCTGACGCCGGTGAGGGACGAGGGCCTCGACCAGTTCAGCGAGGAGATCGCCGCCGGGGATGTCCTCGGCCTCGATCCCGAGGCGGGCACCGAGATGGCGATCGGCGGCGAGGTCCGGGTCGTGCTGAGCAAGGGTCCCCCGCCGGTGCCCGTCCCCGACGTCACCGGCCAGACCAGGGACGAAGCCGTGGACACCCTCACCTCGGCCGGTTTCGAACCGGACGTGCGGGAGGAGTTCGCCGAGGGCGTGGAGGCCGGGCGCGTCATCCGCACCAGTCCGGACCCGGGCACCGAGATGCTGTTGGGCGAGGACAACCGGGTCGAGGTGGTGGTCTCCAACGCCGTCCAGGTACCGGACGTGACCGGGCGCCGTGTCGACGAGGCGCGGCGGGACCTGGAGGACGCCGACTTCGCGGTGGAGGTCGACTCGTGGTTCGGCGAGGAACGGGGCCGGGTCTTCGGGCAGTCCCCGCCCGGTGGGGCGTGGGTCGAGCCCGGGTCGACCGTCACGCTGAACAACTTCCCGATCTTCTGATCGAGACCGGATCGGTGTGGAAAACGGCAGTTGACAGGAGGTACACCCCGTATGCTCACCGAGAGCACACGGCGTTTCGAGGCAGGGAGCGCATGATCGGTAACCGTGGTCGGGTGACGGGCAGGATCGGTCCCGGACTGGTCGGTGAGGTCATGATCCACGTCCGGGGTGGCGTGGAGGCCTTCTACGCCTACCCCGCGCGGCCAGACGCGGTGATCGAGCCGGGGAACCAGGTCCTCGTGGTCGACTTCCAGCCACCACGCAACGTGTACGTGGAACCCTGGCAGTCGATCGGCTGAGGGTGACCTGCCGGCCACCCCACGATGTCGGCAACCGATCGCCGCGGCTCCACGTCTCATCCACGCCGTGCTCCGCTCGGCAGGGAATCGTCGTTCGAGACATGGGGGTGAGCCAGTCGTGCAGGAACAGGTCCTGTATTCGGTGGCCGCGGTCGTCATCGGTCTGCTGCTGCTGTTCGTGCTGTTCCGGGTGCTGTGGAAGGTGGCGGAGCCGAACGAGGCGCTGATCATCTCTGGCCTCGGGACCGGGGGGAACACCAAGTCGCGCCCGGACAGCATGGGATTCAAGATCATCACGGGCAAGGGGACCCTGGTCATCCCCGGTTTCCAGACCGCGCGCCGGTTGTCACTGGACACCCACGGCGCCAACCTCCAGGTGTCCTGCGTGACCCAGCAGGGGCTCCCGGTGACCGTGCGCGCGGTCGTCATCTACAAGGTGGGTGACGACTTCGTCTCGATCGCCAACGCGGCGCGGCGGTTCCTGGACCAGCAGAGCGGGATGAACAACACCATCCACGAGCTGTTCGCCGGTCACCTGCGTTCCATCTGCGGCGGCCTCACCATCGAGGACCTGATCCACAACCGCGACGCGCTCACCGGAGCCGTCCGCCAGTCCTCCGCGGACGAGATGAGCAAGCTCGGCCTCGTGGTCGACTCCCTCCAGATCCAGGAGATCGACGACGAGTCGGGCTACATCCTGAACCTGGGCAAGCCGCACGCCGCGGCCGTCGCGGCGTCCGCGAGGATCGCCGAGGCGCAGCGGGACCAGGAGGCCACCGAGGCGGAGCAGGCCGCCCAGGCCCGCAAGGCCGCCGCCGTGCGGGAAAGCCAGATCCAGCAGGCTGGGTACCAGGCGGAGGTCGACCAGGCGAGGGCGAAGTCGGGGCAGTCCGGCCCGCTGGCCGAGGCCACCGCCCGCCAGGAGGTCGTCGTCCAGGAGACCCGGGCGGCCGAGCTGGAGGCGAACCTCTCCGAGCAGCGGTTGCTCTCCGAGATCAGCAAGCCGGCCGACGCCAAGGCCTACGAGACCAGGACGATCGCCGACGCCGAGCGGGACGCGCGGATCGCGCGGGCCCAGGCCGAGGCGAAGGAGACCGAACTCCGCGCCGCGGCGGACGCCACCAGGGTGAAGACCGCCGCCGCCGCGCAGGCCGAGGCGACCAGGGCCCGGGGTGAGGCGGAGGCCGCCGCGACGAAGGCGACCGGTGAGGCGGAGGCGGCCGCCGCCCGCGCCAAGGGCCTCGCGGACGCCGAGGCCGCGCAGGCCAAGGGGCTCGCGGAGGCCGAGGCGATCAAGGCACGCGCCGCCGCCCTGGCGGAGAACCAGGAAGCCGTGGTCGCGCAGCAGCTCGCGGAGAACTGGCCGGAGATCGTCCAGGCCGGGGCGACCGCCTTCGGCAACGTGGACCACATGGTGGTGCTCAACGGCGCCGAGGGCGTCGGCGACATGTTCGGGAAGGCGCTGTCGCTGGGCGGCACCGGTCTCGGGCTCGCCCGCACGCTGATGCGCGCCATGCAGGACGAGGACGGCAAGTCCGAGACCCCCGTTGTCGGTTCCGACGGCGCGACGGCGGGCGGTTCGGTGCAGAACATCCCGGTGGACCGGAGCCCGGTTCGGCACACCGACTCCTGAGCACACCGGTCGTCCCGCACCGGCGGTGGCCCCAGCCACCGGCCCGAGCGGCGGGACGGCCTCCCGGGTCGGCCGGCGCGGCCGGTCCCACCTGGGCAGCACGCGCGGGCGCCCCCGGAACCTCCCGAGGGCGCCCGTCGCCGTCGTCGACGGTCCTCACTCCGACGTGTCCCGCCGGGGACGCTCGGTCCGCTGCACCTCGGTCAGGGCATCGGGGTCGTCGTCGGCGGGCGGCTCCGCCTCCAGTGCCTCCTCGGCCCTCGTCGGGCGGTTCGCCTGCATCATGCTCCTGGTCTCCGCCTTCAACTCCTCGTCCCGCTTCGGTCCGTGCCGGTCACTGCCCCGTTGCATCAGTGGTCCTCCTTGTCGGGGTCGCTCACCACGTCGGTGAGCGAGACGGGCGCTGGTCGTTCACCGCGCCGCGTAGCGAAGCAGTCCTCCCACCTCCGTCGGTACCGTCTCGTCCTCGTCGAACAGGTGCACGTGGGCGCCGGTCAACGCCGCCGCCGCGACCACCGCCGCGTCGGCGCGTTCGGTGGTGACCTCCTCCTCCGGCAGACCGAGCTCCTCCCGGTCCACCGCGACCTGGCTGTGCTCGGGGCCCACGTACACCCGCTGCTCCAGCCCGGTGGACCGGAGCAGGACCGTGTCCATCCGGCCCTCGCGCAACGCGGTGAGCACGGGACGGAGCCCGGACAGTGCCCGGCCGCTCCCCCGGCCCAGCTCGGCGCGGAACTCCTCCAGGGCGTCCCGGGTGTCCTGGGCGACCTTTTCCCGCAGCAGTGCGCGGATCTCGTCCTCCAGGGCCTCGGTGTCCGTGCCCTCCGCTCGACCGCCGACCTCGGTGCTGACGGCGCGCTGTTGGCTGTTGGGGGGCAGCGCGGCGAGGACCTCGTTCCTGGCCCGCACCTCGCCGGCGATGAGGACCAGCCCGGCGCCGCTCCGGCGCACGAGGCGGTCGATCTCCTCGGCGATCTCACCGGCGTTGCGGGCGGCGGTGTCCTCGACCCGCTGTTGGGCCCGGTGGTGGGACCACCCCAGGCCCCGCACCTTGTGCACGGGATGGGTCTCGCCCTCCACCGTGTGCTCCGCCCGCAGCGTCGCGTTGCGCTCGTAGAGCCGCAGGTCCGCGCCGATCCGGTCGACCACCGCCACCACGAGCGGGGCCCCGGGGGCGGAGTCGGCGAGCACGGGCAGCACCTGGGGCAGCGGGGACCACCGCGCGTAGGGCAACGCCGGCGGCTCGCTGACCTCCTCGTCCAGCAGCACCTCGCCGTCCGCCGCCACGAGCACCCTGCCCGCGGCGCCGACCGCCGGCTGGGCGGTGCGCAGCGCCTCCTCCAACGCGTCGATCGTGGGCCTGTCGGCCAGTTGGTCCTCCAGCTCCTCCCGGGCCTCCCGCCACCGCAGTTCGATCTCCTGACGTGCGTTCTCGGTGCTCCTGGTGACGTCCAGGTACACCGACGCGACCGGCCCCTCGGCCTGTGCCAACTCGCGAACCAGGCCTGTCTCCATGTTCACAACCTCCTCGGCGCGGGCGTCCGTTCGTCCTGCCGAGTGGGGTGGTCCGTTCGCGGTGCGACACCGCGCCGGTCCGACCCACACCCCTTTCCCGACGCCTACCCCGTCCGGCCGCCACTCACACGCCCGGTTGCCGCGCCACCGGGACACCCCGCCCCGAGGGGAGGGCCCTGAGCGGGGGAGAACCGACCGAACGGCGGTGCCGAGCCCGGCCAGCCGTCGCGGAGCGTGCCAGTTCCGCCCGCTGGGTACCCCGCTGGCGAACGGGCCGACGCGGCTGGACGGGAGGACACCACTCGTCGCGCCCGGCGGACCTGACGAACCACGAGAGGGAGACATGATGAGCGCCAGCGCTTCGGAGGAGCCGTGGCAGGAGATCCCCGACGTCCACCAACCGGGCCCGGACAACGACGAGCCGCTGAGCGTCAGCGAGCAACTCGACGAGGACGACCTCGACGTCGACCCGCTGGAGGAGGGCGTGGAACCGCCGGAGGACTGGTCGGAGGCGAACCGCTTCGGCACGACGCCGAGTGAGCAGCGGGCCGGGGAGGGGTTGGACGCCCGGCTCAACGAGGAGGTGCCGGACGTCGGACCGGTCGACGCGCCCGACCGCGGCCGCGCGGAGACACCGGCGGAGGAGGTGGACGAGCTCCCCCCTGACGACGAGTTCCCGGACGAACCCGCCCAGCGGGAAGGCGTGGTGCTCCAGGGGGACGTCGTCGACGACAACGGGTTCGCCGCCGAGGACGTCACCGGACGGACCGCGCAGCGGACGGACGCCACCGAGGAGGGCGCCATCCGGGTCGAGCCCGAGGAGTAGGGCCAGGCGCGCCCCGTCCCCGGGGCCCCTGGTGTGGGTGTGGGCGCGCTGGGTACGAGGAAAGGACAAGTGGAGGAACGCATCGCGAGTGTCCTCCGGCGTGGCGGGCGCCCCGGACGGGTGTGGCGCGCGATGCGGGTGAGGACCGGGAGGGAGTGGCAGGTGAGCCGACTCGGACAGCCAGAGCAGGAACAGGACTTCCCCGGCAGCTCGGAGGCGATGGAGCCCGGGCCGAGGGACCGCATGGCCGACTACGTGGGACGAGGCCTGCTCGCCGGGCGCAAGGCGCTGATCACCGGCGGCGACTCGGGGATCGGCCGGGCGACCGCCGTGGCCTTCGCCAAGGAGGGCGCGGACGTGGCGGTGGCCTACCTCTCGGAACACGACGACGCCGAGGTGACCCGCCAGCTCGTCGCCGACGAGGGACGCCGCTGCGTGCTGTTCCCCGGGGATCTGGCCGACCCGGCGCACTGCCGGGAGACCGTCGAGCAGACGGTCCAGCACCTGGGTGGCCTCGACCTGCTCGTGAACAACGTGGCCGAGCAGGAGCCGGTGGACTCCCTGGAGGAGATCTCGGACGAGGCGTGGCTGCGCACCTTCGCCACGAACATGCACAGCTACTTCCACGTCACGAAGGCGGCGCTACCGCACCTGCGTGAGGGCAGCGCGATCATCAACACCGGGTCGGTCAACGGGCTGCGGGGGAACGCGACGCTCATCGACTACGCCGCCACCAAGGGGGCCATCCACGCCTGGACCCGGTCGATGGCCCAGTCCTTGGTCGACCGGGGCATCCGGGTGAACTGCGTGGCGCCCGGCCCCGTGTGGACGCCGCTGATCCCGGCCACGCTCGGTTCGGAGCGCACGGGATCCTTCGGGGGGCAGGTGCCGATGGGGCGACCCGCGCAGCCTGACGAGATCGCGCCGTCCTACGTGTTCTTCGCCGCCCCCGCGCTGTCCTCGTTCTACACGGGGGAGGTCCTGGCGCCGCTCGGTGGGGAGATCATGCCGAGCTGACGGGCTCCCCGGGCACCGGCTGGCGGCCAGCGGCCGCCAGCCGGTGTGGTGTCAGGGCTCAGTTCCGGCCCAGCACCTCGAGCAGCACCTCGGGGTGGTCGGTGATCACGCCGTCGACCCCGTGGGAGACGGCGGTGCGCATGTCCGCCTCGTCGTTGACGGTCCACACGTTGATCGCCATACCCAGTTCGTGGACCCGGTCGACCAACGCGGGATCGGTGTCCCGGAAGCGGGGGTTGGCCTGCTCGGCCCACCTGCTGGCCGCGACCAGCTCGGCCTCGCTGGGACGCGAGCCGAAGAGCAGCCCCACCGGGACGACACCGAGCCGCTGGTGGAAGGCCCGCATCTGCTCGTGGTCGAAGGACTGCACGACCAGGGTGTCCCCGCGCACCGCACTCCACAGGTAGTCGGGCATCGACCGCAGCTCGCGGGCGATGTCCGCGCCCAGCCCCTCCACTCCCTCGCAGACCTTGACCTCCAGCAGCAGGCCGGTGCCCGGGTCCAGTTCGCGGACGGCCTCCCGCAGTGTGGGCACCGGCTCCCCCGCGAACTCGGGCCCGAACCACGAGCCGGCGTCGAGCCTGGACAGCTCGGCCAGGGTGAGGTCGGCGACGGCGTAGGAGTCGCGGTCCGGGAAGACGTCCGCCGCGTCGGTGGTGCGGTCGAGCGTGCAGTCGTGCATGAGCACGATCTCCCCGTCGGCGGTGCGCTGGACGTCGATCTCCACGTGGTCGGCGCCGATCTCGTCGGCCGCGCGGATCGCGGCCAGGGTGTTCTCCGGTGCCGTCCCGGACGCTCCCCGGTGCGCGACGACCTCCGGGCCAGCCGTGCCGGGCACGGTCCCGCCGGGGAGGTGGGCCGGGTCGGCTGCGGCGGCCGAGGTGGGGGCGAGCAGTGCCGCGCCGACCAGCGCGGCGACCGCGACCAACCCGCCACGGCCCGCCGTCGAGCGGCGTGGCGCGGCGGAGTCCCGGTCCCGCCGGGTGTCGTCGCCTTCGGACAGCCAGTACGCCATGCGATCCCTCCAGGAGTGCGGTGGTCTCGGTGGATGGTCACCGTCCGGGGTAACCGGAAAGTGATCGCGACCCTACCGGCAGTTGACCATCGCCTCCCACCTCCCGCGGGTGCTCGCCGAGCCGGGTGGGTGCGCCCTCCCACGGGCGGCACCCGGCCGGCTGGTCCCGACGGGGACCCGGCCCCCGGCCGGGGGACCGAACTCGGCGCCGTTCGGGCGTGGTCGGGTCTGGCCGTGCCCGTCGGCGGGATCGGGCACGCCGGTCCAGGACTCGCCGGAGGGGACTCGGCGGGCGGAAGGGCGCGCCGGGCGGGAGCTCCCGCGCGGCGGTCTCAGGCCTCGGCGACCAGGCGGCGCAACTCGTCGAAGCTCGGGAGGAAGGCATCTCCCGGGCACTGCGTCACCTTCCAGTCACGGTGACCCGAGATCACCGGCATCCCGCGCACCGCGCCGGTCACCGGGTCCGTCCAGTTCGTGGTGCCCAGCGGATCCAACGAGCACCAGGAGCACAGGGCGGCGAGCACCCGCACGAGGCTGTCGACGGCGTCGCGCGCGGGAGCCGAGGCGGAGAAGTCCCCGACCAGGCAGACCCCGACGTTGCCCCTGTTGTAGCTGGCGACGTGGCCCGCCGTCACCGCCAGGGGCGCGCCGAGCTGGGGGTCCCGGTCGAAGACGGGGAAGCCGTCGGTACCGGACACCCGTCCCTCGTAGATCCGGCCCTTCGGGTCGATCAACAGGTGGTAGCCGATGTCGCCCCACCCGTTGCTGACGGCGTGCAGCCGGTAGACGTGCCGGATGTCGGCGGCGTGGTCGGCGGAGGGCGCGATGGCGGTGTGGTGCACGGTGAGCACCTGCGGGCGGGTGAACTCCTGCTGCCACAGTTCCTCCCCGCCGGCGCCGAACCGCAGGCTCTCGTCCGCTCCCCACCCGGCACGGCTGACCACGCCCAGGCTCGGGCCCGCCTCCCCGGACAGCGTCAGGTCCTCGACCGGATCGTCGCGCCCCTCAACGCCGCCCTCGAAGGCCAGCACCGTCGCGGCGTGGTGACCGGCGGGCAACCGCACCTCCACCGACCGGGTCGTCGGGGGCACCGCCACCAGGGTGGAGGTGCGGGGTGGCAGCTCGTCCCGCCCGTCCTCCACCACGGCCAGCTGGCGCCAGTCCCCCGAGGGGAGCGGGCGAACGGCCCCGGCGTCCGTGCCGGTCAGCGGCCCGTCGAAGAGCAGGCCCACCCGGCTCGTGCCCTCGGTGAGGGGCACCCGCTGCCCGTCACCCACCCCGGCCAGGGCCGTGGGTGGTGGGGCCGCGTCCCCACCGGTGGCGCCCAGGGCACGCGGTACCCCCAGCGCCATCGCGCCCGCTCCGAGCAGCACACCGGTCAGCAGATCACGTCGTGTGGCCATGACTCTCCTCAGGACGGCGTTCGTCCGGGCGAGCAGTCCCGAACCCCGGGTATCAGAGTCAACGACGAGCGGCGGGCTCCCGCAAACGCGCCACGACGGGCTTAGACACGAAAGAGGGATGGGACGCCGGTCCGTGTCGGACCGACGTGCCCACCCCTCGCGGTGCCGCGCCGGCGTCCGCACCGCCGGCGCCAGGGCACGGGATCAGGCGCGCAGCATCTCGGCGATCAGGAACGCGAGTTCCAGTGACTGCTGGGTGTTCAGGCGCGGGTCGCACGCCGTCTCGTACCGGCCCGCCAGGTCGGAGTCGGAGATGTCCTGGGCACCGCCCAGGCATTCCGTCACGTCCTCGCCGGTCAGCTCGATGTGGACGCCCCCGGGGTAGGTGCCCAGCGCGCGGTGCACCTCGAAGAAGCCCTGCACCTCGTCGACCACCCGATCGAAGTGCCGGGTCTTGTACCCGGTCACGGACTCGACGGTGTTGCCGTGCATCGGGTCGCACTGCCAGATCACCTGGTGACCGGTGGCGGTGACCTTCTCCACGATCGCGGGCAGCACCTCCCGCACCTTCGTGCTGCCCATCCTGCTGATCAGGGTGAGCCGGCCGGGCTGGTTCTCCGGGTCGAGCCGCTCCACGTACTCGACCGCCATCTCCGGCGTGGTGGACGGCCCGATCTTGAGGCCGATCGGGTTCGCCAGCAGCTCGGCCAGGGCGATGTGCGCGCCGTCGAGCTGCCGGGTGCGCTCACCGATCCAGAGGAAGTGGGAGGACAGGTCGTAGAGCTTGCCGTTGTCCAGCCGGAGCAACGCCCGCTCGTAGTCCAGCAGGAGCGCCTCGTGGCTGGAGAACACCTCCACCGTGTGCAGGTTGGTGTCCCGGACGCCGCAGGCGGACATGAACCGGAGTCCCCGGTCGATCTCGCCGGCCAGCGCCTCGTAGCGCTCGCCGGCCGGGGAGTTCAGCACGAAGTCCTTGTTCCAGTCGTGCACCCGGTGCAGGTCACCCATTCCGGCGGAGGTGAGGGCGCGGACCAGGTTCATCGTCGCCCCGGCGTTGGCGTAGGCGCGGATCATCCTGGACGGGTCGGGTACCCGGGCCTCGGGCGTGGCCCGGAGCGAGTTGACGATGTCACCCCGGTAGGAGGGCAGGCCCAACGCGTCGGTCGGCGAGGACCTGGGCTTGGCGTACTGGCCGGCGATGCGGCCGACCTTCACGACCGGCAGGCTCGCGCCGTAGGTGAGGACGACGGCCATCTGCAGCAGGGTGCGGATGTTGGCCTTGATGTGTGGTTCGGTGTTGTCCGCGAAGGTCTCGGCGCAGTCGCCGCCCTGGAGCAGGAACGCCTCGCCCCTGGCCACCTCGGCCAGGCGCTGGTGCAACAGGTCGACCTCGGCGGCAACCGTGATGGGCGGCACACTCTCCAGCACCGCCCGCACCTGGCGGACGGCCTCGGGATCCGGCCACTCCGGCTGCTGGGCGGCCGGCCTGGCCAACGCGGCGTCCAGCTGGTCGCGCAGCTCGGCCGACAGCGGCGGGAGCTCGGGCAGGGTCTCCACCGGCACGTCAACGGTCCAATTCACGGCAGCCAGCTTAGCGGCTACCGACGGTGGCCCGTCCGGACCGAGACGGCGGTGGGGGGAACGGTCGGTGAGCCCGGCCACGCCCAACCGGCCCGGGAGGCACCACGAGCACGGGCGGAAGCCGGACGACCACGTCGCCTCTCCCACCCGTGCTCGGCGATACCACCCGAAAGGGCTAGTTGCCCTTCAGGATCAGCCGAAGAACACCTCGGCCTCGGCGTAGCGCTCCGAGGGCACCGTCTTCAGGCTCTCGGTCGCCTCGGACAGCTTCACCCTGACGATGTCGGTCCCGCGCAGCGCGACCATCACGCCGAACTCGCCGTCGGTGGCGGCGTCCACCGCCTGGAGGCCGAACCGGGTGGCGAGCACCCGGTCGTAGGCCGTCGGGGTGCCGCCGCGCTGGACGTGGCCCAGCACGACCGCCCGGGACTCCTTACCGGTCCTGGCCGCGATCTCGTCGGCCAACCAGGTACCGACGCCGCCGAGCCGGACGTGCCCGAAGGCGTCCTTCTCGCCGGTCTGGAGCACCTCGGCGCCGCCCTCGGGCATCGCGCCCTCGGCGACCACGATGATGGGCGCGTACTCCCGCTCGAAGCGGCGCTCGACCCAGCCCACGACCTGGTCGACGTTGAACGGCTTCTCCGGCACCAGGATGACGTTGGCCCCGCCGGCGAGCCCCGAGTGCAGGGCGATCCACCCGGCGTGCCGGCCCATCACCTCGACGACGAGCGCCCGGTGGTGGGACTCGGCCGTGGTGCGGAGCCGGTCGATCGCCTCGGTCGCGATGTGCACGGCGGTGTCGAAACCGAAGGTGTAATCCGTGGCGTTCAGGTCGTTGTCGATCGTCTTCGGCACGCCGACCACGCCCACACCGTCGTCGGTGAGCTTCTTGGCGACCCCGAGGGTGTCCTCGCCCCCGATGGCGATCAACGCGTCCACCCCCTCCTCGGCCAGGGTGCGCTTGATCGCCTCGACGCCGCCGTCGACCTTGTAGGGGTTGGTCCTGGACGACCCGAGGATGGTGCCGCCCCTCGTGAGGATGTCCTCGACCTCGTCCAGCCCGAGCGGTTTGGTCAGCCCCTCGATCGGACCCTTCCACCCGTTGCGGAAGCCCACGAAGTCGTGCCCGTGGACCTCGACGCCCTTGCGGACGACGGCCCGGATGACCGCGTTCAGGCCCGGACAGTCGCCGCCTCCGGTGAGCACCCCGATGCGCATTTGCTCGACTCGCCTCCCTTGAAGACCCGGCGACGGGCCCGCCCGGTCTCCTGCTCGAACGCCCGTCGCCGGAAGCTGTGCGGCCACGCTGCTACCGCGTGGCTGACATCACTACGGGAGAGAGACTGCCATGCGCTGGATCGGTGCAGCAACGGGGCTTGGGGATCTTCCCGGTCCCCGCCGACGTCCTCGGGGCCCACCGGGGCCGCAACGGGGACACCGCCCGCTCCCGGGCGGCGAGCCGGGACGCCCGCCTCCCAGGGCGGGGACGGCGGTGTCGGGCGGTGCCTGGTCGGTTTCGGACCGTCAGGGGTGGGCCGGGGCTCGGTCAGCTCGCGCGGCGGCCCACGAACGAACGCCACCGCTCGTCGATGACCCGCCACCGCTCCCGGTTGTGCCGGGCGTCGGCGAGGGCGTCGTGCGCGTCGTCCGGGGGTGCGGGCAGCCGGGGACGGCCGACGTCCTCCCACCGCTGCCGCAGGTCCCTCGTGAAACGGGGGAGCTGAGGGGGCAGGGCCGGCATCGCACCCCAGAGCTGGGCGAGGACGACGTGGTCGTAGGCCGCGTACCAGGCCCACAGCTCCACCTCACCCGGCCCGGACTCCGGGCCGGTCAGGAACTCCAGCAGCTCGGCCCGGATGCGGGAGCGGTCGCGCCACACCGGGCTGGCGGGAGGCGGCAGCTTCGACAGGACGTTGTTCCGGACCCAGGTACCGGCCCGTCCTGGGTCGAACTCGGTGGAGACGGCGTAGAACTCACGACCGTTCTCATCGACCACCCCGATCGACACCAGGTCGATGGTGACCCCGTCCTCGATGAACTCGCAGTCGTAGAAGTACCGCACCCGCCCACCCTAGGCGGGCCCTTACCCGATCGGGGCGAGGGGGCGGAGACGCCCGGGCCCCCTCGAACGCCGGGTTCGGGGTCCACCCCGAGGCGTGGAGGGGGCCGGGGACGTCCGCCCGCGCACCAGCGGCGGGCTGGTCAGCTCGCCTTCGACTGGGGGAGCCTGTCGACCTCGGTCGCGGGGACGCGGGGCGGGACCGGGAGCGTGCCGCTGGCCAGCTCCTCCTTCGCCTTGGTCGCGTAGATGTCCACGTACTCCTGCCCCGACAGCTCCATGAGCGCGTACATGATCTCGTCGGTGATGGCCCGTTCGACGAACCGGTCACCCGCCAGTCCGTCGTACCGGGAGAAGTCGAGGGGCTTCCCGACCTTGATGCGGATCGGGTGCGGCCGCCACATCTTGGAGCCGATGGGGTTGGCCTTGTCGGTGCCGAAGACCACGACCGGGATGACCGGGACCTTCGCCTCCAACGCCATCCTGGCCACACCGGTCTTGCCCTTGTACAGGCGCCCGTCGGGTGACCGGGTGCCCTCCGGGTAGACCCCGAGCAACTTCCCCTCGTTGAGCAGGCGCACCGCGGTGTCCAGGGCCGCCTGCGCGGCCGAACCACCGGAACGGTCGACGGGCACCTGGCCGACTCCGGTGAAGAACACCTTCTTCAGCCACCCCTTGACGCCCTTCCCCGTGAAGTACTCCCGCTTGGCGAGGAAGGTGACCCGTCTCGGTACCCGGAGGGGCATGAAGAAGGAGTCGGCCACCGCGACGTGGTTGCCGGCCAGGATGGCGCCGCCGGTGCGGGGGATGTTCTCCGCGCCCTCGATGCGCGGCCAGAAGAACAACCGCATCAGCGGGCCCATGAAGATATTCTTCATCAGCCAGTACATCACTGTGGCTTGCGCCTCCCTCAGCTACGAACCCGGAACCCCCTCGGCGACCGGGAACCGGCGGCCGGAGCAAGCACCAGCGTAGCCAGTCGGGCCGCGACGCACCCCCCGCCAGTGGCCCGTCCCGCGTGCGACGATGTGCCGGGTGCGCCCGTGACCGATCTCCCGGAGGAGGCCGCAGTGCCCGTGCTGCCCGGCGCCGAACCGTTCGAACACGACGGCTCGGCCGACGTCGGTGTCCTGCTGTGCCACGGCCTGACCGGTTCCCCGCACAGCCTCCGCCCCTGGGGCGAACGGTTGGCGGCCGAGGACTACTCGGTGCGCTGCCCCCGGTTGCCCGGTCACGGCACCCACTGGCGGGAGGTCGCCAGGACGCGCTGGCAGGACTGGTACGAGTGCGTCGAACGGTCCCTGGACGAGTTGCGGGATCGCTGCCGCACCGTGTTCGTGGCCGGCCTGTCGATGGGCGGCACGCTGGCCCTGCGGCTGGCGGAGCTCCGCCAGTCCGACATCGCGGGGCTCATGCTGGTCAACCCGTCGGTGATGACCCGGCGCCGGCTCGCGGCCCTCACCCCCTGGTTGGCCCACGTCATGCCCACGACCCGGGGTATCGCGGGCGGCATCGCCAAACCGGGGGTGCGCGAGGTGGGCTACGACCGCCTGCCGCTGCGGTCGGTGGCCACCCTCGCCGAGCTGTGGCGGCTCGTCCGCGCGGACCTCGGCAGAGTTCGGCAACCCGTCCTACTGTTCCACTCAGTGGTCGACGAGGTCGTCGAACCGGTCAACTCGCGAATCGTGCTTGACTCGGTGCGGAGCACCGACGTCACCGACGTCGTGCTGACCGACAGCGGCCACGTGGCCACCCTCGACTACGACGCGGACATCATCTTCAACCGGAGTGTCGACTTCGTGCGGCGGGTGCACGCAGCTCAGGCAGGAGACCGGCCATGACCCGAAGCCCGGGTGGGGCGGACAACCCGGAGGACATCGACGCGGCGTTCGCCGAGATCATCGAGGGGCTGCGCCGGGACACCGGTGGCAGCCCACCCTGGCCAGGGGAGGAGGACGGCCGCCAGCGCCGCCGGGACGCCACCTCGGACGAGGAGGAGCGGGAACGCGAACGCCGCGATCGGGAGGACCGGGAGGAGTCCGCCGCGGCAGCGCTCGCCGAGGAGGAACGGGAACGGGCCGCTCGCCAGGCGGCGGAGGAGGACGAGGGGCACTTCGAGCCCCCCGAACCGCCGCCGCTGCCCCGCCCGAAGCGGAGCACGGTGGGGGCGCTCGCCCTGATGGGCCTGGGCCTGTTGCTGCTGATCTTCCCCTCGCTGCTCGGCCTGAGCCGGGATGTGGCGCTGCCCCTCGGGCTGCTGGTGATCAGCGGAGCGGTCGGGCTGCTCCTGCTCAAACTGCGGCAGGGACCGCCCCCGGACTCGGGCTGGGACGACGGGGCCCGGCTCTGAGGCTCCGGGCTCCACGACCACGGAGCCGGTCGACCACGGAGCCGGTCGTCGGTAGGCCGCATGCCGAGATCATCGGCCGCCCTCGGCCCACGCCTCCCGTGCCGCGCTGACCGACCTGCCGAACCGGGCCCTCCAGGGGCGCGCCTCCCGGCCGGGACGACGGTGGCACCCGGCACGTTCCGGTCCGGCCGGGTGCGGCTGCCCGGCGGAGGT
Source organism: Actinoalloteichus caeruleus (assembly GCF_049311605.1). Lineage (NCBI taxonomy): Bacteria > Bacillati > Actinomycetota > Actinomycetes > Pseudonocardiales > Pseudonocardiaceae > Actinoalloteichus > Actinoalloteichus caeruleus. Next base: position 1,248,953 of record NZ_CP186005.1, on the reverse strand, counting down.
GCGCACGGGGACCACCCCCGGACCCGCCCGGCTCACCGGGTCGGAGTCGCCCTGAGGGTGCTCTCCCGCCCCACCAGGTCGTCACGGGCCAGCTCGGCCGCTCCCACGATGCCTCCCCGACCCCCCAGGGCGCTCACCCCGACGCTGGCCAGCGGGCGGTGCCCGGTCCCGGTCGCCGCGCGGGTGTAGTGGTCGACCGCCGAGGCCAGGTACAGCTCGGACGACGCGGCGACACCCCCGCCGAGGACGATCAGTTCCGGGTCGAGGACGTCCGACACCAGGGCGAGGCCTCGTCCGAGCCACCCGGCGAACTCGTCGAGCCCGGCCGCCCCCAACGGGTCACCGGCGACGGCGGCCTCGGCCACCCCCTCGCCGGTCAGTTCCCGCCCGGCCGCGAGTTCGGCCGCGAGACCGGAACCGGGCCACGACCGGTCGGTGGCCAGCTCGACGACGGTGTCCACGAGTGCGGTACCGCTGCAGTAGCGCTCCCAGCACCCGGTCTTGCCGCACGGGCAGGGGCGCCCACCCGGCACCAGGGAGAGGTGCCCGAGCTCGGGGGCGACGCCGTGCGCTCCCCGGTAGAGCCGCCCGTCGACCAGCAGCGCGGCCCCGATACCCGTGCCGACCGCGACCATCGCGACGACCCCTCGGTCCCGGGCCGAGCCGAAGCGGTACTCGGCCAGTGCCGCCGCGTTGACGTCGTGCTCCAACACGACGGGGGTCCCCAGGGCGACGGACAGCCGGTCCCCCACCGCCGCCCCCTGCCACGGGAGGTGCGGGGAGAAGCGCACGAGGCGGCGGTCCTCGCTGATGAACCCGGCCACGGCGAGTCCCACGGCGGAGACGGGGTGCCGTTCGCCCAGCTCGCGCACCACCCGGACCACCGCGGCGTCCAGCTCCGCCTCGGTCCGGGGAGTCGGGGTGGTCGCGAGGTCCACCACCCGGCCCGTCGGGTTGACCACGCCCGCGCGGATGCTGGTACCCCCGATGTCGACACCGACGGTCAGCACCCGTCCTCCCAGCGGACGGCGATGGGGCGCACGCGTGGCGCGTCCGCCGGCGGGGAGGGGCTGGGAGCGACCGGGTCGCCCGCCGTCGCCTCGTCGGGACGCGGAACGGCGCCACTGGTCCACGCCGACTCGGGCACCGGGTCGGCGTGGTCGACGTCCAGGACGTCCTCGTGCCCGTCCGGTGCCGCTGGCGGGTCCTCGCGGTCCCGCCCGCCCGTCGACGGTTCCTGGGCGGTTCGGTCCCCGGTCCGGTTCTCCCGGGCACCGGCCGTCGCGCCCGGGGCCGGGCTGGTCTCGTCCAGCGCGCTCCGCACCACCGCGAGCAGACCGAGCAGCTGGTCGGCCACCTTCACCCCGAGATCGGGGCGGTCCCCGCGCACCAGCCCGGAAACGGCGCAGACCGGGCACCCCACGCAGGAGGGGCCGTGCCGCTCCCCCTCCTCCGCGCGCCCGCGCAGCTGAGCGGCCCAGGGTTCCGCCCGCCGGTGGACGGTGTCGAGGAGCTGCCCGAGCTCGTCGAGGAGCCGCCTGCCAGCCTCCGGAAGACCGTCGTCCGGCCGTGGGTCACTCATCTCTCACCGCATCCACAGTCGGGGGTCGGGGCGGAAACGCACGGTCAGCCCACCGGGCCCCGCCGAGGCCGACACCACCTGGCAGCGCCGCAGCACCGATGGCAGGTCGACGAGCCGACGACGACCGTCGACGGTGACCACCAGCTCGTCTCCGACCCTCGCGAGGTCCAGCGCCGCCTCGGCAGCGAGGGGAACGGCGAGGCGGAGCAGGTAGTCCCCCTCGTCATCCTCGCGCCACACCGAGATCAGCCTGGTCGGTGGAGCGCCGGCCAGCGGGTCGTCCGCCCCGTACAGGGCGAGCGCCAGCTCACCCAGTCTGGGCAGGCCGACCGGCTCGTCGGCGACGTGCGGCACCACCCGCACCGGTACGTCCGTCGACTCGCGCACCTCGGTCAGGACCGCCTCCTGCTCGGCACGCCGCCGCCGCAACCAGTCGGCGGCCGTTCCGGTCTCGTCGCCGACGTCGGGCACGAGCCGGTTCACGACGACACCGTCGACGCGCACCCCCTGGAGGGCCAGCGCCGTCAGTGTCCGACGGGTCTCGGCCGCGACCACCCGCTCCGGGGTGAGCACGAGCCGCACGCTCGTCCGTTCCTGGTCGAGCAGCAACTCCCGCAGTTCGGCGAGCCGGTCGGCCAGCGCCCCCAGCTCGCGCCCGAGGCTGTCCCAGCGCTCCAGGCCGCCACCCGCGAGTCCGCCGAGCAGCCCCCGGACGGCTCGGCGGTGCGCCGGGAACAGCCGCTCGAGGTACCCGGCCAGCGCCTCCGGCAGGGCGACCAGCCGGAGGGTCTCCGCCGTCGGCGCGCAGTCCACCACGACGGTGTCCCACGGGCCGGAGGCGGCCAGCCTCGCGACCTCGGTCAACGCCAGGATCTCCTCCACCCCGGGCAGGACGGTCAGCTCCTCGGCGTCGAACTCGTCGAGGCCGGCACCGGAGAGCAGGGTCCGCAGGTGCTCGCGCAGTCCGGCCCACGCACCGTCGACCAGCGAGCGGGTCTCGATGTGGGCTGCGGAGAGGCCGTCGTCGAGTTCGGCCACCCCGTCCCCGACCGGGACGCCCAGCGCGTCACCGAGCGAGTGGGCCGGGTCGGTCGACACCACCAGCACCTTGCCGCCGAGCGCGGCGAGGCGGGCGGCGCTGGCCGCGGCGAGGGTGGTCTTGCCCACCCCGCCCTTGCCGGTGAACAGCAGGAGTCGCACGGGGACCTCGTCAGGGAAGAAGGAGCGGGTGGGTGCCGGGGGGCGAGCGGTCAGTCCCGGCCCTCCACGCGGCGCCTGAGCCCCTTGAGGGCGGTGTCCATCACGACACGTTCGGCCTTCCGCTTGAACAGCCCGATCATGGGGATGGTCAGGTCGACGGCGAGCGTGTAGACGACCTCCGTCCCACCGGGCACCGCCCGCAGCTGGTAGCTCCCGCGCTGCGACTTCTGGGTCTGCCCCTCCACCAGCTCCCAGCTGACGGACAGGCCGTCGGCCGCCCAGTCGTACTGGAGGACGTAGGTGTCCTTCACGATCCCGGCGTCCAGGGTGAACCGGACCCGCTCGGCTCGCCCGTCGTCCCGGGCGGCCAGGACACTGGTCTCCTTCAGCCCACCGGCCCACTCCGGGTACGCCGCGAAGTCGGCGATCACCGCCATGACCTCGGCTGGCGCCGCCTCGATGTGGATGGACTGGGTGGACTGGTCGGCCATGCTCGGCAGGTTACCGTGCCAGCCGAGGTCACCAGTGCAAGACGTAGGGGCTGGCCGTGCGCTGGAAGTGCCCCACGTTGACGCAGTCGGTGACGCCGATGCGCGCCCTGGCGGACCACGGTTGGTGCACGTGGCCGAACAGCGCCCACCGGGCCCGCTGGGCGCGGATCCGGTCCAGCAGCCCCTCCGAACCGATCTCGACGCGGCGCGCCACGACGTCGTAGCAGAGTTCGTCGAGCGCGGGGGGCACGTGGGTGCACCAGACGTCCACCTCGCCCAGGGCGTCGAGGGCGAGGGCGAAGTCCTCGGGGGTGCGCAGGTAGGCACGCCAGGGGGCCGGCCCCGTCAGTGGCGGGACCCCGGGGGGCAGCACCGCGCCGCCGGCGAACCCGAACCGCAGTCCGCCGAGGTCCACGCTCTGCCCGTCGAGCATCACCAGGCCCTCCCTGGCGTACTCGGGCCAGAGACGGGGGGAGTCGACGTTGCCCGGGGTCGCGTAGGTGGGCGCGTCCAGCGCGCCGAAGAGCACGTCGTACTGCTCCCGGACCAGCTCGTCGACCGACCCCGCCGGGTCGGCCAGCTCCCCCCACAGCGAACGGACGTAGGCGGCGGCCCGGCGCCCGTCCTCACGCCGCAGGCGCGCGAACGTCCGGACCCGGTCCGGTCCGAAGAGGCGGCCCAGCACGCCACGCTCGTGGTAGTGGTAGTCGACGATGTCGAGCAGATCACCGAGCACGACCACCGCGTCGGCCCCCGCACTCGCCCTGGCGAGTGCCTCGGCGTTGCCGTGTACGTCCGAAACCACGTGAACCCGCACGCCCCGAAGGTACCCACTGGCTGGTCGGGTGACCCCGGGATGTCGTCGACCCTCGGTGTCCCGGCGGTGGGAACGCCCCCGCGTTCAGCCCCGCTCCCGCTGGGCGCCGCCCCCGGTCCGGCGGGCCGGGTCGACCCCGGGCGGCCGGGTGCCGTCGAGCTCACCGCGTACGGCGAGGGCCACCGCGCGCCCCCGGGTCCGCCACCGGTTCCGGGCGACGGCGTGCGCCAGTGGGAGCAGTGCGGTGGGCCACCAGGACGGCACCACCGGGTCGGCCCGCAGGAAGTAGTGCAGCACGGTGCCGTCGAGCACGGGTTCCAGCCACACCTCCATCGTGCCGACCAACGGCCCGTCGACCCGCCACCGCACCCCCTCCGCCCCCCTGTCCTCCTCCACCCGCAGCAGGAGACCGGGCCACCAACCGGCCCAGCGCCGCTCGTCACCGAGCGTCGAGGCGGCCACCTCGGGCGGCACGGCGAGGAAGGTGTCGTCGGCGATGTCGACCACGGGCATAGTCGGACAGCGTGGCAGAAGCGGGCCCGGTGCGGGGTTCGCCCCGGCATCGGCCCTCCTCGGCGGAACGGCAGAATGGCCGTGCGGCCCACCCGCCGGACGAGGTGACCTCGGTCGGAGCGGGGAACCGGGCGAGCCGACTCCCGTCGGGTCGCGGTTGACGGGCGAGAGCACGAGCCCGCGAGGAGGCACCTGTGCGTGAGTTCACCGTCCCCGCCAGCTCCACCGTGCAGGAGGAGGAGAACCTCACCGACGTGGTGTGGGCCAACGCGGACCGGTTCGCCGGCGCGGTCAGCCTGCGCCGCAGGGTGCGGGGGGCGTGGGTGGACGTGACCGCCGCCGAGTTCGCGGCCGAGGTGCTCGCCGCCGCGAGGGGGCTGGTCGCCACCGGCATCCAGCCCGGTGACCGGGTCGCGCTGATGTCCCGCACCCGGTACGAGTGGACCCTGTTCGACTTCGCGGTGTGGGCGGCCGGGGGCGTGGTGGTCCCCGTGTACGAGACCTCGTCCCCCGAGCAGATCCGGTGGATCCTCTCCGACTCGGGGGCTCGACTGGTGGTGGTCGAGTCCGACGACCACCTGGACCGGTTGGAGGAGGTACGGGCCGACCTGCCCCAGCTGGTGTCCGTGTGGCGGTTCGATGACCCGGCGGCGGCCGGCGACGCCCCCGCCCCGCCATCTCCGACGGCCGCGGTCGGCGTGGACGGCCTCGTCACCGCCCTCGTCGACGGCGGCGGGGCGGTCCCCGAGGCGGAGGTCCACGCCCGCGCTCGGGCGGTGCGGGCCGACGACCCGGCCACCGTGATCTACACCTCGGGCACGACCGGGCGGCCGAAGGGGGCCGTGCTCTCGCACCGCAACCTGTTGGCCCAGGCCAGGGCCGAGATGGCCTGCGCTCCCGAACTGCTGCGACCGGGCAACTCGCTGCTGATGTTCCTCCCCCTCGCCCATGTCCTGGCCCGAGCGACCTCGATCGCCGCCATCCACTCCAGGACCACGCTCGGGCACAGCCCGGACACCAGGGACCTCATGAGCGACCTGCGCACCTTCCGCCCGACGGTGATGGTCGGGGTCCCCCGTGTCTTCGAGAAGATCTACCAGGGCGCCCGCGAGCGGGCCAGGGCGGCGGGCCGCACCAGGATCTTCGACCTGGCCGCGGAGACGGCCGTCGCCCACAGTCGGGCCCGGGACCGCGCGGGGGTCCCGCTGGGGCTCCGGCTGCGGCACGCGGTGTTCGACCGGCTGGTGTACCGGAGGCTGCGCGCCGCCCCCGGGGGGCGGTGCCTGGCCGCGATCTCGGGAGGAGCCCCCCTCAACGAGCGGCTGGTCCACTTCTTCCGGGGTGTCGGCCTTCCCGTGTTGGAGGGTTACGGGCTGACGGAGACCTCGGCCGCGGCCAGCGTCAACACCTTCGGGGCGACCCGGGTCGGCTCGGTGGGCCGCCCGCTTCCTGGCACGACCATCCGGGTGGACGACTCCGGCGAGATCCTGGTGCGCGGCGAGATCGTCGCCGAGCGCTACTGGAACGACCCCGAGGCGACGCGGACGGCGTTCGGCGACGGCTGGTTCCACACCGGGGATCTCGGCGAACTGGACCAGGACGGGTTCCTGCGGATCACCGACCGCAAGAAGGACATCATCGTCACCGCCGCGGGCAAGAACGTGGCCCCCGCCGTCCTGGAGGACCGGTTGCGCGCCCACCCGCTCATCGCGGAGGCGCTGGTGGTCGGGGAGGGACGCCCGTTCGTCGGAGCGCTGCTCACCCTGGACGTCGAGGCGCTCCGCGCCTGGTGCGAGGAGCACGGCGTGGCCGGGGAGGACCGGGCCGGGCTCATCACCGACCCGAAGGTGCGGGCGGAGGTGGGACGCGCGGTGGACGAGGCGAACCGCGCGGTCTCGGCCGCGGAGTCCGTCAAGAAGTTCACGCTGCTCGACGTCGACTTCTCCGAGGAGGGCGGTGAGCTCACCCCGAGCCTCAAGGTCCGGCGGGCCGTGGTGGCGGAACGCTACGCGGCCGAGATCGAGGAGCTGTACCGGCGCTGACACCCACCGCGGGTCGACGCCCGGCGCTCCCCCGGCCGGCGGTGCCCGTCCGCGCACCGCGCCCGCCGCGCCACGACAGCTCGGCGACCGCCTCGGTCACGGTCGATCACCCCCGGATGAGCGAGGTCAGCCGTCCCGCCAGGGCCTCCCACCGCCAGTGGGTAACCGTCCACCGCCTACCGGCCTCCCCCATCGCCCTGGCCCGCTCCGGGTCGGCGAGCAGGTCCCCGACCCTGCCCTCGACGGCCGCCAGGTCGCGCCCGTCGACGACGTGCCCGGTGACTCCGTCCCGCACGGTCTCGGGCGCGCCGCCGGAGTCGCCGGCCACCACGGGCAGCCCGGTCGCCGACGCCTCCAGGTACACGATGCCCAGCCCCTCGACGTCCAGGCCGCGACCTCGGGTGCGGCAGGGCATGGCGAAGACGTCGCCGGCCGCGTAGTGCGCGGGCAGTTCCGCCCAGGGCACCGAACCGGTCAGCACCACGTGCTCGTCCACCCCGTGCCGCGCGGCGAGCCCGCGCAGCCGGGCCTCGTCGGGGCCACCCCCGACGATCAGCAACGCCGCACCGGGAACGCGCCGCCGGATTCCGCGCAGCGCGCCGACGAGCACGTCCTGCCCCTTGCGCCGCACCAGGCGGGAGACGCAGACGACGACCGGGCGGTCCCCCAGGCCGTAACGGGAGCGGATCTCGGCCCGGGCCGCCGGGTCGGGGCGGAACACCGTCGAGTCCACACCGGACGGGAGGTGTTCGAGCGCGGCCCACCTCCCGAACGCGGCGGCGAACCGGGACCTGGTGTACCGGCTGACATAGGTGATCACGTCCGCGCCGTCGCCGATGCGGCGGAGCGCCTGCCGGCTCCCCGGGAGCATGGACCAGCCGACCTCGTGCCCGTGCGTGCTGGCCAGGACACGGTGCACCCCGGCCTCCCGCAACGACGGCCCCAACAGGGCGAGCGGGGCCGCCGCTCCGAACCAGGCCACCTCGCAGCCCCGCGCACGAGCGATGTCCCTGGCCCGACGCGACACGTCCGGCGTGGGCAACATCAGCCCGCCGGGGTGGCGCACCACCTCGAAGGGCTGGCGGGCGTCGAACTCGGTGGCGGACTCCCCCGGGCCGCGCCACGCCGGTGCGTAGACGACGAGGTCGTCCGGGGGGAGCGCGCTGGCGAGGGCGTGCAGGTAGGCCTGGATGCCACCGGGGCGGGGCGGGAAGTCGTTGGTGACCAGCAACGTGCGGCGCACCGGGCGAGGGTACACGGCGGGCCGGGCGGCCAGGGCCGGCGCGCGGAAGGCGGGCGGGACGTCCGGGAGCGGCCCGGGCCACGCCACGTTCGCGCGCTCCCACCCCTCACCCGCGTGACAACGCCAGGCCACGCCGCGAAGATCGGCTACCGTTGGTGCATGGGAGCGCTTCGGAGGCTGTGGGGGAAGCCGGAGCGGACCGCCCCGAGCCGAACCAGGCGGGAGTACCCGCTGTGGTGGCTACGGCCGCACGACCGCCCGGTGCGGCACGGGATCCTGCCACACCACATCGGACGCCCGACCGAGCCAGAGGGCTACCGCGCGATGTGCGGCGACGTGGTCTGGCCCGCCCCATCGGACGCCAGTCCCCACGTCCCCCGCTGCGCCGCCTGCGTGCGGTGGGCACTGGCCCACGCGGACGAGACGCCGCCGCAGGCCCCGTACCTCGGTGACGACGCGGACGACGACTGAGTCCTCGCGGCTCGCCCGGCGGGACGTCCCGGGCTCACCGGTCGCCGTCACCCTTGCACCAGGGACACGTGACCGCGCCCTCCCTGGTGTGGATCACGCCGGAACCGTTGCACGGACCGCACATGATCGCGAGCAGCATCGACATCAGCATCAGCGCCCCTCCCTACCCCCGGTCGCGCTGCCGCCGGGGAACGCTCCGACCACGCCGAGGCCGCCCCGAGAGTAGCGACTCTCAGTGACACCGAGGTACCTCTGCGCTGTCACTTCGGCCCGGTTGTCGGTGGGCGGCCGATCTGGCGCGACGAAGTGCTTCCCCAGTCGATCAGTAGGACCAAACCCTGCTCCGTTCGGCTCCGAATCATCAGGGGTTCGGCCGCGCGCCAGGGACGGCGTGGGGGCGCACGACGCGGGAGCGAACCGACCCGTGGGCGGACGGGCACGGCGCCGGAGGAGGGACGGCCCGGCGGGAGCGCCGGCCCCGGCCGGCACGACTCCCTACCGACCCAGCGGTTCGAGGGCGGCCAGGACCACCTCACCCCGGATGCCCAGCCCCCGCACGGCGGTGGGGCGCGGGAGGAAGACCTCCCGCGCCCCACCGGACTCCACCGCCGCTCCGCCGGGAGCGGCTCGCGCTCAGGCGACCCGTCGCATCGCGGTGACGGGACTGCTCGACGCGCGGTCGATCGGCACGACCTTCACCACGTCGCCCGTGGTGGGGGCGTGCACGACGTTGCCGCCGCCCACGTACATGGAGACGTGGTGCACGGGGCTGCCGTAGGCGATGATGTCGCCCGGGGCCAGCTGGGCCCGCGACACCGGAACACCGGCCGCCGCCTGCGCCCTGCTGTTGCGGGGGACGCCGATGCCCACCTGGGCGTAGGCCCACTGGACGAGACCGGAGCAGTCGAAGGTGCCCGGGCCGGTCGCGCCGTACACGTACGGCGTGCCCTGCTTGCCCAGCGCGACGTTCGCCGCCTGCGCCCCGGTGCCGCTTCCCGGCGGCACCTGCCCGTAGTCGGTCTGGCCCTCGCCGACGCCAGGCATCTGGACCTGGAGCTCCTCGGCTTCCTTCTGGTCGATGAAGGACTGGACCTCGGCGATCTTGGCGTCCATCGCCTCCTGCTTGGCGCCCAGCTCGGACTCGATCCGGACCGCCTCGGCCTCGGCCTCCTCCGCGGCGGCCCTGGCTTCGTCGGCCGCCTGCTCGGCGTCGCTGGCCTGGGTCACCACGGCGGAGAGGCGGTCCATCGCCCTGCGGTTGCCGTTGGCGAGGACGTCGAGCGCGGAGAGCTGCTGGAGGAAGACCTCCGGGTCGTCGGCCACCAGCAGGGCCGACAGCTTGTTGAACCGGGCGCCCTGGTAGGAGGCGCTCGCCAGCTGGTCCACCTCGTCGCGGAAGGTCTCCTGTTCGGCCAGCGCCTGCTCGGCCGTCCGGGTCGCCTGCTCGGCGTCCTCGGTCGCCTCACGCAGCTCCTCGCGCCGGGCCTCCAACTCGTCGTTGGCCTGGTGCAGCTCCTCCGTGACGGCGACCGCTTCCTCGTGGAGTTCCTGGAGCCTGGCTACCGCCTCGTCCTTGGTGTCGAAGTCCTGGGCGAGAGCGGGCGTGGGGAAGAGGCTCAGAGCCACCGCGACCGCGGTGGCGGCTAAGGCACCGCGCATCGTGCGGTTCCGTCGATGCGAAGCCACGTCGCACGCAACTCCTTTACGTTGTCTGACCGCCGACCGGAGATGTCCGCGGCATCGGTCCTCATCCGGCCCGGACCGGCACTCGATGCCCGGTCGGACCCGCCGACGCGCGAGACCGGCTCAGCTCCCCGACTCGCTGATGTGGCGGTGACCAGCAGAGCCGCCCTTCTGGGCGGCTGCCCGCCGCTAGGTCTCGGATAGGCTACGAGGCCCCGCGCCCTGAGTCCACCATCGGACAAGGGAAATCGTGAAAACATGCACAAGATCCGGAACGGGTGAAGATCGACCACGGTCCGTTCCGATGATCTTGGAAGCGTGACCTGGGCGTCCGCGTCGCTCCACACATCAGGCGACGACCACGACGAATCGCCCTGTGTGCATTGTCACCGGCACGCAACCCGCGCGCCCGACACGGACCGTGGCGAGCGTGGTGACCACGGGTACGGCGAGTGTGGTGACCACGCCGGCCACCTCACGGCACCGGCCCCCGCGTCCACGCACGACAGCTCCGGACACGTCGACCCGATCGCCGGAACCCGGTGCCGGTCGACCGGCCCACCCCCGCCGGGTGCCGAACCCTCGGTCGGTCGGTCCACCTGGGACGGGTGGGCGGAGCGGGCGGGTCAGATCCGGTTCAACCGGGCCAGCAGGACCGAGGAGGGCACCGGGTGGGCGCCCCGACGCCGCACCGAGTCGGCGACGGCCCGGTCGGAGGTGACCACGACCACCGGGCGCCCCTCCGGCTCAGCCGCCACCAGTGCCCGGATCACGTCATCGGCCAGGACACCGGGGTCGCTGAAGAGGACCCGCACCCCGCGCGCCGAGGCGACCGGCACCGCCACCACACCCGCGCCGTCGAAGACGACGGTGACCTCCGCTCCCGTCCTGGCCGCCAGCGCCCCCAGCTGGCCGTTGAGCCGATCCCGTTGTTGCGCCAGGGAGATGTCGGGGTAGCCGGTCTTGGTCACGTTGTAGCCGTCGACCACGACGTGCACGCTCGGCAACGCCAGGAGCCGGTCCAGGGCGGCGGGGTTCTCGACCCGGCCGACGCCCTGGGCCTGGCTCGCGCCGCCGACCAGGTCAGCGGGGCGCGGCCCGCTGCCACCCAACGCGAGTTCCCTGCGCAACCCGGTGACCGCACCGTCCAGAGTGTCCACCAGGAGCGCCAGTCGGACCTCGTCGGCCTGGCGGGCCTCCCGCGCGGCCTGACGAGCGGTCTCCGCGTCGGTCACCGCCCGGTCGGCGCGGACCCGTTCCGCCGCCGTCCGTTCCCGTTCCCGTTCCAGCTCCGCGGACATCCGCTCCACGGCCGCGGAGGCGTCCCGGCGGGCCTGGTCGGCCTCCTCCCGCGCCACGAGGGCCTCGTCCCTCGCCGCGCGCAGGTGCGTTCCCTGCTCCCGCAGCCGCCGACGCAGCCGGTCCAGATCCGACTCGCTCGTCGCCCGCGCCGCGCGAACCGCTTCCTCCGCCTCGTCAAGAGCCGCCCGCACCCTCTCCAGTTCGGCGGTGAGACGTTCGATCTGGTTCAACGCCGCGTCGCGTTCGGTCCGCAGCTGGGCGTCCTCGACCCGCCGCGCGACCTCCTCGACATGCCTGGTCGCCGAGGGATCCCCCACCAGCAGGCCGGCCGCGGCCGCGGCCGCTGGTTCCTCCGGGCCCACGTCCAACAACTCGGGTTGGTTGCGGCGGGCCCAGTTCGCGACCGCCGCCCGGAACGCGGGGCTGGCCCGCACCGTCGCGAGCAGGGGCACGGCGCCCAGCCGCGCCCGTTTGGCCGGGGTGAACCTCGCCACCGGACGGAGCTGGTGGGGGACATCGGCGAGGGAGAGCCCGCCGAGCGCCGATGCGGAGATCTCGGCGAGGCGGAGCCGCACCGGTTCGGGCAGACCCTCCCAGTCGACCTCCGGCTCCCCGTTCTCCTCGGCGGCTGTCCCGTCACCGTCCTCGTGCTGACGCGCGCCGGCCTCGGCGGGCTGCTCGGGGTCGGACGGATCGCGTGGATCGGTCCCTGCGGTGTCGGCCGGCATCACACCAGGCTAAGGCGTCCGGCCAGTCACCCCAATTCCACGGCCCCCTTGTGACCGGCCGTACGGCGGGTCGCGCCTCCCGGGGTGTCGCGGCGGGCTCCGGGTGCGCCGGACCTCGGTCAGGTCCGCCGGAATCCCGAGGAGGTGGTGGGGAACTCCTGACCGGACCGCCGCGCCCTATCAGGGGCGGCGGTTAGCCTCCTGCCGGTGAGCACCAGGCACCCGCTCCTCGGCGCACCCCCCACCGGTCCCGGGGCGAACACCGCCCCGCAACTGTCCTTCGACGAACTGGGGACGCCGCTGCGCGAGGTCACCTTCGTCGTCCTCGACTTCGAGACGACCGGGGGGAACGCGGAGGCCGACCACGTCACCGAGATCGGGGCCGTGAAGGTGCGGGGCGGCGAGGTGCTCGGTGAGTTCGGGACGCTGGTCGACCCCGGACATCCCATCCCGCCCGCCATCACGGTGTTGACCGGCATCACCCAGGCCATGGTGACCGGCGCACCGAGCCTGGGAACGGTGCTGCCCGCGTTCCTCGAGTTCGCGTCGGGGGCCGTCCTGGTCGCCCACAACGCCTCCTTCGACGTCGGCTTCCTGCGGGCGGCCTGCCGCCGCCAGGGCTACGACTGGCCGAGGCCCACCGTCGTGTGCACCCTGCGCCTGGCTCGACGGGTGCTCACCCGAGGCGAGACCCGCGACCACAAGCTCGGCACGCTCGCCGCGCACTTCCACGCCGCCACCACACCCACGCACCGCGCCCTGGACGACGCGCGGGCCACCGTGGACGTGTTGCACGGACTCCTGGAGCGGGTCGGGGGACTGGGGGTGCGGTCCCTGGAGGAACTGCTCGACTACACCCCCGAGGTGAGCCCGGCGCGACGGCGGAACCGGGAACTCGCCGCCCACCTGCCGCACGCGCCCGGTGTCTACCTCTTCCGGGGCCCCCGCGACGAGGTCCTGTACGTCGGGACCGCGAGCGACCTGCGCCGGCGGGTCCGGCAGTACTTCACCGCGTCCGAGACCAGGACCCCGATCCGGGAGATGGCGGCACTCGCGACCAGGGTGGACCACGTGGAGTGCTCCCACCCCCTCGAGGCCAGGGTCCGGGAACTCCGGCTGCTCGCGGCACACCGCCCCCGGTACAACCGGAGGTCCACCAGGCCGGACAGCACATGGTGGTTGGCGCTGACCGACGAGGCCTACCCCCGGCTCAGCGTCGTCCGACAGCCGAGGCCCCTGGCGTTCGGCCCGTTCCCCTCGCGCCGGGCCGCCGTCACGGCGGTCGAGACCCTGTGGCGGGTGTCCCCCGTGCGGCAGTGCACCCGACGCATCCCCGCCGGTGGGCAACCAGGAGGACAGGCCTGCCCGCTCCTCGACCTCGGCCGGTGCGCGGCACCCTGCGTCGGCCGCCAGGACGTCGACGCCTACCGCCCCGCCGTCGACGAGCTGCGGGAGCTCTTCGCCGGCCGGGACCGGCGGCTCCTCGACACCCTCTCCGAACGCATCGACCACCTCGCCGGGGAACGGCGCTTCGAGGACGCCGCACGCGCCCGGGACCTCACCGCGCGGTTGGCGGAGTCACTGGACCGGGGCCAGCGGTTCGCCGCGCTGGCCGAGGTCGAGGAGCTCGTCGCGGCGGCGCCGGACGGAGCGGGCGGGTGGCACTTCGCCGTCGTGCGCCACGGTCGGCTCGCCTCGGCCGGCTCCGCACCGCGGGGCGTGCCACCGATGCCGGTGGTCGACCTGCTCGTCCGCTCGGCTGAGACGGTCATCCCGGAGGACGGCCCGCTGCGGGGAGCACCCGCGGAGGAGGTCGCCGCCCTCTGGCGGTGGTTGTCCACCCCGGGAACCCGGATGGTGCGCTGCTCCCGGCCGTGGACCGAACCGGCCTGGTCAGCGGGGGCGTGGCGCGAGTGGGTCGGCAGGGCCGCCGCCGGCCGGGCCGCCCAGGCGCAGCCCGACTGACCAGGCCAGGGCGCGAGCCTCCCTCAGTCGCCGTTCTCGAGGCCGAGGGAGAAGGTGGCCTCGATGTCCTGGCGCGAGTAGCTGCGGAACGCGATGTGCGTGTCCGTGTCGACCACGCCAGGAACCCGGCCGATCCCACCCGGGATGATCTCGGCGAGCCGCTCGTGCTCCCCGACGCGGATCATGGCGATCAGGTCCACGTCCCCGGCGCACGAGTACACCTCGGTCACCCCGTCGAGGTCCGCGATGGCCTGCGCGGCCTCGGGGATCCGGTCGGCCTCGGCCTGGATGAGCACGATCGCGGTAATCACGGAACCTCCCGGAGACACACCCCACTGCTGTCCCGCAGTCTAGGAGCCGCCAACCCACCGGACCGCGCCGGTGCCCCACCCCCGGCTCCCCCGCCAGCCCGGAGACGACGACGGGGGCGGTCACCCGTGGGTGACCGCCCCCGTCCGACGTGGTGCCACGTCGTCACCGCTTCTTCGGCGACTCCTCGTTCGTGGCGCCGCCGATGCCCTCGTCGTCGCCCTCGCCCTGGCCCGACTCGTCGGCCCGACGGTTCTCCCCGCCGAGCAGGTTGACGTTCTCGCCGTGCGCGTCCCGCAACGACCGGGTCTCCTCCGGCGGGTCCGGGGTCAGCAGGCTCCCCTCGACCGGGTGGCCCGCCGAGCCCAGCTGGTTCATCCGCTTCGGAACCGCGGCGCCCTGGTAGGGCAGCGGGACCGCGTGACCGTGGTCGTCCACCCCACCCAGGGGCTGGTGGACCTCGATGAACTCACCGTGCGGCAGCCGCCGGATGATGCCGGTCTCGATGCCGTGCTCCAACACCTCGCGGTCGTGGTGCTGCAGGCCGAGGCAGACCCGGTAGGTGATCAGGTAGGCCAGCGGCGGCAGCAGCAGCAACCCGATCCGACCGGCCCAGGTCATCGCGTTCAACGAGATGTCGAACTGCTCGGCGACGATGTCGTTGGCACCGGAGATGAGCAGCACCATGAAGAAGGTGATGGCCATCATCCCGAGCCCGGTGCGGACCGGGGCGTCCCTCGGACGCTGCAACAGGTTGTGGTGCGCGTCGTCCTTGGTGAACTTCTTCTCGATCCAGGGATAGGCCCCGGCCACCGTGAAGATCAGCCCCATGCCCACGACCGTCGGCCAGAACACCGCCGGGATCATGTAGTTCCCGAGGTAGATCTCCCACGACGGCCATAGTCGCGTCATGCCGTCGGTCCAGATCATGTACCAGTCCGGTTGGGACCCCGCGGACACCTGCGACGCGTTGTACGGACCGATGTTCCAGATCGCGTTGATCTGGAAGATGCCGCCCATCAGCGCCAGCACACCGAAGACCACCGCGAAGAAGCCACCGGCCTTGACCGCGAACACCGGCATGATGCGGACGCCGACGACGTTGGTCTCCTTGCGCCCCACGCCCGGGAACTGGGTGTGCTTCTGGTACCAGACCAGACCGAGGTGGATGGCGATCAACGCGAGGATGATGCCGGGCAGCACCAGGATGTGGATGGTGTAGAAGCGCGGGATGATCTCGTAGCCGGGGAACTCCCCGCCGAACAGCGCCCAGTGGACCCAGGTACCGATCACGGGGATCGACAGCACGATCCCGGAGGCGATCCGGAGGCCGGTGCCGGAGAGCAGGTCGTCCGGCAGCGAGTAGCCGGTGAAGCCCTCGAACATGCCGAGGACGAACAGCAGGATGCCGATCACCCAGTTCAGCTCACGCGGCTTCCGGAACGCCCCGGTGAAGAACACGCGGAGCATGTGCACCACGATCGCCGCCATGAACAGCAGGGCCGCCCAGTGGTGGACCTGCCGGGCGAAGAGGCCACCGCGCACCTCGAACGAGATGTCCAGCGACGAGGCGTAGGCGCGGGACATCTCGATGCCCCGCATGTTCTCCAGCACGCCCTGGTACTCGACGTGCTCCATCGACGGGTCGAAGAACAGCGCCAGGTAGGTGCCCGTCAGCAGCAGCACGATGAAGCTGTAGAGGGCGATCTCACCGAGCATGAACGACCAGTGCGTCGGGAAGACCTTGTTCAGCTGCCGCCGCATGCCCTTGGCCATGTGGAAGCGGTCGTCCGCCCAGGTGGCGCCCGCTGCCGCCGCCCGAGCCGCTGCCCCCTGGGGACGGGTCGGCTTGGTGTTCAGCGTCGTCATGACTTGCGCTCCCAGAAGCCGGGGCCGACGGGTTCGATGAAGTCGCCCTGGTTGGACGTGTCCTGGTTGGTCACCAGGAACCCGTCCTCGTCGACCATGATCGGCAGCTGGGGCAACGACCGGGTCGCGGGGCCGAAGATGGGCTTGGCGTAGCTGTGCACCACGTCGAACTGCGACTGGTGGCAGGGGCACAGCAGCCGGCCGGTCTGCTGCTCGAACAGCGAGGTCGGGCAGCCGAGGTGGGTGCAGATCTTCGAGTAGGCGTAGTAGTCGCCGTAGTTGAAGGTCTCCTGGCCCTTGCGCTTGGTCGGTTCCGAGCCCGGCCGCAGCCGGATCAGCATGACCGGGTTGTCCGACTTGCGCAGCGCCTTGAAGAGCGCGTGGTCGTCACCCCGCTCGGACTCGCGGAACGGGAAGACCGTCTCGAAACCACCGGCCTTGAGGTCCTCGGGGCGGACCAGCGAGATCTCGTGCGGATCTCCGGTGTCCCGGCGGAGGTAGACCTTCTCGCCGTCGTAGGAGCGCCACCCGGTGTGCCAGAGGGAGTCGGGGCTGTCGCTGTGCGCCCACGGGTTCCTGACCAGCCCGCCGAGGGCGAAGACCCCCAGACCGACGCCGAACACGCCGGCCCCGGCGAGCCCGGTGCGCTTGATCAGCGAACGCCGGGCGAGGCCGCTGCGCTGACCGGAGTCCGCGAGCAGGGCGGCGGTCGTCCGCTTGTCGACCTCCGAGGACCCGCCGTCGTGGCGCTGCTGCACCGCCATCTCCTCGGGCACGAACTTCTTGGCGTAGGAGATGACGCCGATGCCGACCGCGAGGATGGACAGGCCGAGGGTGATGCCGATCAGGGGCGTGTACAGCGAGTACAGGAAGTGCCCTTCGGAGAAGGGGCTCTCGTACTGCCACGGCCAGACGACGTACAGGACGATGAAGGCCAGGCCCGAGACCGCGGCGAGGATGAACCACGCCGCCACCTGCCGCTCGGCGCGCTTCTCCGCCCTGGTCCCCTTGACCGGCCACCGGTCCTTGTACTTGACCAGCTCGACGTCGTCCAGTTGGACGCCGAGGCGCACCAGCTCGTCCTGGCTCATGTCCGCGAGCTCGGCGTCGCTCGGGACGCCCTTCTCCTGCCCGCTCATTGCTTGGCTCCGATCCACATGGTGATGCCCACCAACGCGCCGATTCCGACGACGAAGATGATGACGCCCTCCACCGCCGGGCCGAAGCCGCCGAGCGCGGTGAGTCCGCCCGGGCTGTTGTTGCCGTCCGACACGGACTTGACGTACGCGATGATGTCCTGCTTCTCCTCCGGGGTGAGCTGCCGGTCGGAGAAGACCGGCATGTTCTGCGGCCCCGTGAGCATCGCGGTGTAGATCTCGTCCTCGGTCACCCCGTCCAACGCGGGGGCGAACTTGCCCGAGGACAGCGCTCCACCACGACCGGTGAAGTTGTGGCAGGACGCGCAGTTCAGGCGGAACAGCTCGCCACCGCGAGCCGGGTTCTCACCTCGCAGCGCCTCGCCGGTGGCCTCCGGCGTCTCGGGGCCGCCCCCGTTCGCCTGGATGTACGCGCCGAGGGCGTCGACCTCCTGCGGGGAGTACTTCGACGGCTTGCGCTGGGCCTGCGCCTCCTGGCGCGCCATCGGCATCCGGCCGGTGGAGACCTGGAAGTGGACGGCGGCCTCACCGACGCCGATCAGGCTCGGCCCCCGGTCGGTGACGCCCTCCAGGTTGCTCCCGTGGCAGGTGATGCACGCGTTGTTGTACAGCCGCTCGCCTTCGGCCACCAGTGAGGCCTGCTCGCTGGCGGTCGCGACGTGCGGAGTGGGCACGAGGGCGCTGTAGAGCGCACCCGCTCCGAACAGCGCGGCGCCCAGCACGAGTACGCCGGAGATCCGGCGGCGCAGCTTGGAACGGAACCCGCTCCGCCGCTTAGCGGTGGTGGTCATGTGTGCGGCAACCCTTGCTGTCGAGTTCAGGCACGGACGGAAGAGATCAGGGGACCAGGTAGATGCAGGCGAACAGCCCGATCCACACGATGTCCACGAAGTGCCAGTAGTACGACACGACGATCGCCGAGGTCGCCTGGGCAGGCGTGAACTTGCTCATCCTCGTCCGCATGAGCAGGTACACGAACGCCACGAGTCCACCGATCACGTGCAGCCCGTGGAAGCCGGTCGTCATGTAGAAGACCGTGCCGTAGGCCGAGGAGGCGATCGTGGTGTCGTGGTGGACGATCATCGTGTAGTACTCGCCGGCCTGACCCGCGACGAAGATGGCGCCCATGATCAGGGTCACCATGTACCACCGACGCAGTCCGAAGACGTCGCCCCGCTCCGCCGCGAACACACCGAGCTGGCATGTCACCGACGACAGGATCAGGATGATGGTGAACGGCGCCGCGTAGGCGAGGTTCAACTCCGCCGGAGGCGGCGGCCACGGCCCATCGTTCTGTGCCTTCACCGTGAAGAACATGGCGAAGAGCCCAGCGAAGAACATCAGCTCGCTGGACAACCAGACGATGGTGCCGACACTGACCATGTTGGGTCGGTTCAGCGTGTGCACGCGTTGGCTGATGGAGGGCGATGCCGTTGTCACGCGACGCATTATTACTTGGAGGAACTCCGCTCGCCCGGTCGGGTCCCGGGTCCGGCGCGGCGACGGGTCGCCATCGTGGACGGCCGAGCCGCTCGGGCGGCCCCGTTCGGGTCATGCGGTTGCCGCGAGCGGACCAGGTTCACGCCCGTCGCCCCCCGGGGAGACGATCTCGGGCGTGACCTGCCGAAGGGCCAGCACCTGCCACGGCCACCGGCCGGGGTCGGCGGGGGGAGAGGACACCGGGACATGACCACCGAACGCGGCGGGTTCTGGCGGCGGTTGGGGTTCGGCCGCCGTCGTCCGAGCCCTGACCTCGATCCCGACGACCCCCGGCTCGTGGTGGTCGTCACGGCTTTCGACGACACCGAGGCCGCCTCGGCGAGCCTCGCCAGGGGGACGAGGTGGCGGCCCACCGAGCCCGCGTTGCTCCGGCACCACCTCGTGCTGCCACCCGATCGCGTCGCGCGCGCGGTGGAGTCGGTGACGGCCGAGGGCTACGCGGCGCGCACGGGGACCGAGGCCGGTCCGGACGGGCGGGTCACGCTCACCGCCACGCGCACCCAGCTGCTCGACGCGCTGCACTGCTCCCAGGAGCGGTCGCGGATGGCGGGCCTCGCGCAGCGGCTCGGCGGCGACGCCCGGGGCTGGGAGGCCCTCCAACCCGAGGTCGGTTAACGGATAGCATCAGCGGGCATCGCTCGCGATCCCGCTGGAGGTTCAGGCGCAGATGAGCACGAACATCACCAACGTCCTGGTGTTCAGCCACCGCCCCGAGGTGCGGGACGCGATCATGACCGCCGTCGGCCGGCGCCCCGCCCCGGACCTGGGCCGGGTCAGGTACGTGGAGGCGGCCACCATCGACGAGGTCGTGTCCGTCGTCGACGAGGGTGGCGCCGACCTGCTGATCCTCGACGGTGAGGCCCAGCCGACCGGTGGGATGGGCATCTCGCGGCAGCTCAAGAACGAGATCGCGGCCTGTCCCCCTGTCGTGATCGTGGTCCGCCGGCGGGACGACCGGTGGTTGGCCACCTGGTCCCAGGCTGACGCGGTGCTGGTGCACCCGCTCGACCCGCTGGCGGCGGCCGAGACGGTCGCCGAAGTCCTCCGCACGACGGCGTTGCCGGTCGTGCACGGCTGAACGGAGCCGCCGTGTCCGACACCGTCCAGACCTGGCCCGGTCTGCTGTCGAGGCTGACCGCGCGCGTCGACCTGTCCCGAGCGGACACCGCGTGGGCGATGGACCAGATCATGAGCGGCACGGCAACCGGAGCGCAGATCGGCGGCTTCGTCGCCGCGTTGCGCGCCAAGGGCGAGGTCGCCGAGGAGATCGAGGGGCTGGCCGAGGCCATGCTCGGGCACGCCCGCCGGATCGAGGTCGGTGCCGGGGCGGTCGACGTCGTCGGCACCGGCGGGGACGGCGCGCACACCGTCAACATCTCCACCATGACCTCGATCGTGGTGGCCGCGGCCGGGCTCCGCGTGGTCAAGCACGGCAACCGGGCGGCCTCATCCAAGTGCGGGACCGCCGACGTGCTGGAGAGGCTCGGCGTCGCGATCGACCTCACACCCGAGGCCGTCGAGCAGTGCGTCCGCGACCTGGGCATCGGCTTCTGCTTCGCGCCGACCTTCCACCCGGCGATGCGGTACACCGGCGCGGCCCGTCGGGAACTGGGCATCCCCACCGCCTTCAACGTCCTCGGTCCGTTGACCAACCCCGCCCAGCCGTCGGCCGGGCTCATCGGCTGCGCCGACCCGAGGATGGCGCCGGTGATCGCCCGTGTGCTGGCGGGCCGGGGGAACTCGGTGCTGCTGGTCAGGGGTGACGACGGTCTCGACGAGTTGACCACGACCACCACCTCGACGGTGTGGGTCATCCACGACGGCCAGGTCCGGCAGGACGTCGTCGACCCGGACGCGCTCGGCGTGCCACTGGGCACGGCCGAGGCGCTGCGCGGCGGTGAGGCCGACTTCAACGCCGAGGTGGTGCGTGAACTGGTCGCGGGGCGCGCCGGGCCGGTGCGCGACGCCGTCCTGCTCAACGCCGCCGGCGCGCTGACCGCGCACGACGGCTTCCGGGGGCCGTTGGCGTCCGGCATCCGGGGCAATCTCGAGCGCGCGGCCGCGGCGATCGACTCCGGTGCCGCCGCCGAACTGCTGTCCCGGTGGATCGACCACTCGACCGCGCTGCGCTCCCGGTTCCGGTGACGGCCGGACGCTGACGGCCCGCCATCCCGGCGACGGCTCCCGACCGAGGGCGGCGCACAGGGGGCCCGCCGGGCGGCGCCCATCGAGACCTCACGCGTTCCTCACCGACCCCGTACCGCCGCTGAGCTGATCGCTGCGCGCCGCGCGGGCCGGCCCCCGGGGGATCTCACCCCCGTCGGGATCCGCGATGCGAGGGAGCCGCGCCGGCGCCGAGCGAACTGACCTCGGCCCCCGTCCCCTGGCATCCCCCACCGCGCCGGTGGGACCGGCACCGCCGCGTCGTCCCCGGCGCGGCCCGAGGTCCGCGCTCGGCCCGTGTCCGTCGAGGTGGTGCCGAGGACGGGCGAGGCACCTCGGGCTGGACCCCAGGGGGCTTCGCGCGCCGCTCGGTTCCCGTGGCCCGACCATCCCGCCGTGGGAGGCGGGAGGACGGACCGGCACCGAGAACACGACGAAGGCCCGGATCGGTGATCCGGGCCTCCATCGACTACCTGGGCCCGCGCGTCGCGGGCGGTACCGTCACTCGTGCTCGGGACCCCGGTGGTACTCGAAGAGCAGACCGCCCACCGTCAGCAGCACCGCGACGGTCCCGGCCACGATCAGGTACATGTGGAACATCGCCAGCCCGACGCCGGTCAGGGCGCACGCCCCGGCCAGGCCGAGCGGCCAGTAGCTCCCGGGGCTGAAGAAGCCCAGCTCGCCGGCGCCGTCGCTGATCTCGCCGTCCGGGTTGTCCTCGGGGCGCTCGTCCAGCCGCCGCGCGATGAACCGGAAGTAGACGCCGATCATCAGCGACAGCAGTCCGGTCAGGAACAACGCCGTGACGCCGACGGGCTCGCCCGCCCAGAACAGGTAGACAACCGCCACGACGATGCAGAACACCGCCGTCAGCTCGAAGATCCTGGCTTCGACCTTCATCGAGTCCTCGCTCCCAAACTCCGCTGCGCCGACGCGGTCAGTTGCCGTCCCGCGTGCTGGCCTCGCGGGCCGTGCGGTCGGTCTCGAACGGGTAGGTGGTGACTGCCTGCGGGGCGCAGAGCTCACCGCAGTCCATCTCGGTCAGCGCCTCGGCGGCCGTGTAGGGCGCACCCGTGGTCGGGTTGTCCTGCGTCCGCAGACCCATGTACTGGTCGAAGAGGTCGGTCGGCAGCGCGCGGACCTCGAAGTTCATCATCGCGTGGTACGAGCCGCACAGCTCCGCGCACCGCCCGACGAACGAACCGGAGCGGTCGATGGTGTTCTGGAAGACGTTGTCCTGGTTGTTCGCCTCGGGGTTCGGGATGTTGTCCCTCTTGAAGAGGAACTCGGGAACCCAGAAGGAGTGGATCACGTCGTTCGAGTACAGCTCGTACTGGATCACCTGGTCGGTGGGCAACACCAGCAGCGGGATCTCGTCGCTCGTGCCGATCGTGCTGACCTCGTCGCCGTCCGGGGTGGTGTAGCCCTGGTAGCGGAACTCCCAGTTCCACTGGAAGGCCACCACGTCGACGGTGACGTCCGGATCATCCTCGGTGTTGGTGACGTAGTTCTGCGTCACCGCCGTGAAGTAGAAGAGCACGGAGATCATGACCACCGGGATGACCGTGTAGACGATCTCCAGCGGAACGTTGTACTGCGTCTGCCTCGGCATCTCGTCACCGCGCTTGCGGTGGAAGATGACGGGCCACAGGATCAGGGCCCAGACGATGACACCGACGACCAGGGCGGCGATCACCGACCAGGTCCAGAGCTGGCGCATGTCGGTCGCCTGCGGGGTGATGCCCTCGGGCCACCCGAAACGAAGTACGTCCCCGGCTGAGCATCCGGTGGTCGCGATGGCGACCAGGCCGAACAAACCGCTCAGCTTGGTCAGCCGTGCTGCCTTCGGACCCACTACTCGACGCCTCCTCGCTCAGACTTTCCGCCGTGGCGGTACCGCGTCGCCGCCACGTCCAGCGCGCGAGCAACGCCGCCGGATCTCGTGCGGAAGCGTAGCCCAGCAACTTGTGCACCGCCGTCCCGGGGTGAGCCGCGACGGACGGCCGCCGCCCCCGGCATACTGGCCAGACGTCCCGACGGACGTCAGAACTGCAACCCGATGCGGGAAGGTGCGGAACGGCGTGTGTGGCCTACTGGGTCTGGTCTGCCCCACTGAGAACGACGCCACGGCGGCTCGCGCCTCCGTCGCGGAAGCGATGCGCTGCCAGCGTCACCGCGGTCCCGATGAGACCGCGACGCTCCAGCGGGACGAGGTGGTCTTCGGCTTCAACCGGCTGTCGATCATCGACGTCGAGCGCTCACACCAACCGCTCACCTGGGGGCCACCCGAGTCCCCCGAGCGCTACACCATCATCTTCAACGGCGAGATCTACAACTACCTCGAGCTCCGCGCGGAGCTGGTCGAGCAGTTCGGTGCCCGGTTCGGCACGGACGGCGACACCGAGTCGATCGTGGCCGCCTACCACTACCTCGGCCCGTCGGCGGTGGGTCGCCTGCGCGGCATGTTCGCCTTCCTGATCTGGGACTCCGAACGGCAGGTCGTGTTCGGTGGCCGTGACCCGTTCGGGATCAAGCCGCTGTACTACATCACCGGGCCGCACGGGGTGGCCTTCTCCAGTGAGAAGAAGAGCCTGCTGCACCTGGCGCCGTCCCTGGGCCTCCAGCCCGCGCTGAACCAGAGCGCGCTGCAGTACTATCTGACGCTCCAGTACGTCCCCGAGCCCGCGTCACTGCACCACGGCATCCGGCGGATCGAGTCCGGCACCTCGTTCACGATCGAGCCGGGCAGCCAGCCGGTGACCGAGCGGTACTTCACCCCCACCTTCGCCCCCCGCCCGACGAAGGGGCCGGCGGACTCGAACCGGCTGTACAACGAGATCGCCGACGTGATGCGCGACTCGGTGGCCAAGCACATGCGGGCGGACGTGACGGTGGGTTCCTTCCTTTCGGGGGGCATCGACTCCACCGCCATCGCGGCGCTGGCCAAGCAGCACAACCCCCAGCTGATCACCTTCACGACGGGCTTCGAGCGGCAGGGCTACTCGGAGGTCGACGTGGCGGCCGAGTCCGCGGCGGCGATCGGCGTCAAGCACGTCGTCCGCACGGTGTCGGCGGACGAGATGATGGAGCACCTGCCCTCGGTCGTCTGGTACCTCGACGACCCGGTGGCCGACCCGGCGCTCGTCCCGCTGTGGTTCATCGCCAGGGAGGCTCGCCAGCACGTGAAGGTCGTGCTGTCCGGCGAGGGCAGCGACGAGCTCTTCGGCGGCTACACGATCTACCGGGAGCCGCTGTCGCTGGCGCCGTTCGAGAAGGTGCCCGGCACGCTGCGCAAGGTCATGGGTCGGGTCTCGGCGAAGATCCCGGAGGGCGTCCGGGGCAAGGACCTGCTGCGCCGGGGTGCCCTGTCGTTGGAGGAGCGCTACTACGGCAACGCCCGGATCTTCCGCGACGACCAGTTGCGGCGGGTGCTGCGCACCTTCGACCCGGTGCTCTCCCATCGTGACATCACCGCGCGTGCCTACCGGGAGTCCGAGAGCTGGGACCCGGTCACGAGGATGCAGTACGTCGACATGTTCACCTGGCTGCGGGGCGACATCCTGGTCAAGGCCGACAAGGTGACGATGGCCAACTCGCTGGAGCTGCGGGTGCCCTTCCTCGACCCCGAGGTGTTCCGGGTGGCCTCCCGCATCCCGCTGGAGGAGAAGATCACCCGCGAGACCACGAAGCACGCGCTGCGGCAGGCCCTGCGGGACATCGTCCCGGCGCACGTGCTCAACCGGCGCAAGCTGGGCTTCCCGGTGCCCCTCCGGCACTGGCTGCGGGACGAGATGTACGCCTGGTCGCGGGATGTCGTCCAGCGTTCGGACACCGACAAGCTGATCGACAAGAACGCGGTGCTCGCCATGATGGAGGAGCACCGGAACGGCTCCATCGACCACAGCAGGCGGATCTGGGCGCTGGTCGTGTTCATGCTGTGGCACGGCATCTTCGTGGAGGGGCGGATCAACCCCGAGATCCCCGAGCCGCACTACCCCGTCCGGGTGTAGGGCGACCCCGGCCGCGAGCGGGGTGTCGGTCACGCTCCATAACCGGCACCCCACCCAGTCGAGTGAAACCCGGTCAGGGGGGCCTCGCGGGCGATGTTACTGGCCAGTAGCAGTGGGAACGGCCCGTGCGGCTGCCTACCGTCTGCGGTGTGGACACACCAGGCAGGATTGATCCGGCCTCGCTGCGCGAACTCATCGTCGACGGCGGCCAGGTCCCCGTTGACCTGCTGAGATCCGAGGCGGAGGTGCCCGCTCCACGGCCCGCCCCCGTCTGGGAGGTCGACGACGAGTGCGTTGACCAGGTCGGTGGGTTCCCCAGCGTGGGCGACTGCGGCTGACCGAAGGCGGTGGCGGGCCGGCTGCGACCACGCAGCGGCACGCCTTCACCGCCCGGATGAGGAACACCACGCCCGGCAGGGGCCCCACGGGCACCACCTGGTCCCGCCCAGCCACCCGTACGCGCGGCCCCCACCACCACGACGAGGGGCCACCGGCCGGGCGGCGGACGGCACCGCCGGTGGGGTGGTCGGGCGCGCTCCACCCGTCCCTCGTGCTCCGGGTGCCACCGCGCGGCGACCCGCGCCGCTCCCCAGCCGAGCCGCCACCGGCCCCGGCCGGGTGGCAGGGACGGTCCCGTCCGCGAGCACGACCCGACCGGCGCTCCGGCACGAACCCACGACCTGGTTCCCGTGTCCCCCGTGGCGCTGGGGCCTGCCACGCTCCGCTGGTGCCGCCTCGCTGGCACCCGGAAGCCAGCGGCCGCCCCACCGGGCGCCCTGACCCACCACGCCAGCCCGCCGCCCCCGAGGGGCGGAACCGCCCCGGTCGGGCGGGGAGCTTCGCTCGCGTTCCCGCGCCCCTCGCGACCGTCGCCGTCCGGCCACCGACCGGACGCGGTCGGGCGCTCCGGGGCACCGGAGGTGGCGGTGGACGTCGGCGCGCCTGCCGGAGCGGCTGGTTCACCTACCCCTTCGTGCGACTTCCTTGGTCATTTTCCGCGCCCTACGGTGGTGAAACGACGAGAAAGTGCGACCGCAGACCCGTGTCAGCCGACGCCCGCCTCGCACGGAAGGTCAAGGCCATGTGGAGTAACCCGTTGTCGATCATGACTGTGCTGGGCGTCCTCGGGGTGGTCAGCGGCGGCTGGACGATGTGGAACACCAGGCGGTCCCCCCGACCACGGCACCCCTCGGCCAGGGAGATGGACCGGATGCGGGCGAGTCGGGTCCGGCTCCGCCGCGAGCGCTACTCGGTGCAGGCGATCCTGGACCGGTGCCAGGAGGTACGACCGGTGGGCAGCGCGCCGCCGAGGAGCGCCCGGGAGCGGGCGGCGGGTCCGCTCGGCCTGACGGGGTGGCCTCCGCTGCTGGCCGGGATCACGGATGCCGCGGCGCCGCTGGGCGGGGAGTTGGGCAGGGTTCGGGTTGACCTGGCATCGCGCCCGGTGGCCCGGGCCCGCCGGCTGGCGGGAACGGCTGGTTCGACGCGGCGGGCCGGCTGATGGCCGGTGATGACGAGCCTTCGGCGCGGCGGGCGTGCCGGGCGTGGTGACGATGACCGATCCCTCCCGCCGACCGGTGCGCCGGTACTGGGCCTTCGGCCTGACCTTCCGCTGGGTCGAGAACGACGGCTTCGTCGTGGTCAAGAGGGGGTACGTCGACGAGGGGAGCACCGTGATCCAGGTGCACTCCCGCCAGTTCCCCGTGCAGGACCGACCGGGCGAGACGGCGGGGCACGACCAGGCCGGTTGGTTGGCGACGATTCCCACGCCGGCCGCGCGCTGGTACGAACCCACCGCGCTGTCGGAACTGGCGGCGGCCTGGGCGGCGGCGCACTCCCGTTCCGGTGCCACCGGCACCTCACGAGCGCTGGGGTGAGGCCCCCGACCGGACGAGGACGGGCCGGGCAGCGGCGGGACGTCAGGCGGGGTGGCGGTCAGGTGTCGCGGAGCCGCACCCCCGGCCCGACGCCGGGGGACCGCGCCAGGGGGACGACGAACGGCCCGTGCCCGGTCGAGCCGGACACGGGCCGAATCCTCCCGCTACCTGGGTGCCCCGCGCTGGCGCCCGTCAGTGGAACGAGTCGCCGCAGGCGCAGGAACCGGTCGCGTTCGGGTTGTCGATGGTGAAGCCCTGCTTCTCGATGGTGTCGACGAAGTCGATCACCGCCTCCTGCACGTAGGGCGCGCTCATCCTGTCGACGACCACCTTGAGCCCGTCGAAGTCGCGGCTCGCGTCACCGTCGAGCATCCGCTCGTCGAAGAACAGCTGGTAGCGCAACCCTGCGCAGCCACCCGGCTGGACGGCGATCCGCAGGTGCATGTCATCGCGGCCCTCCTGGGCCAGCAGCGCCTTGGCCTTCGTGGCTGCCGAGTCGCTCAGCGTGACGCCGTGGGTGGCGGGCTCCTGGGTGGCAGTCTCCTGGGCGGTCATGGCTCTCCCTCAAAGTCCTGCTGGTCGGGGCGAGCTCGGCCCCGTGTCTCGTGCGGGAGCCGATCGGGCTCCCGCGTCCATACTGACACAGGAGGGCGGGAGGGGGACACGTGCGCGCACCCGCTCGGGGCGTCAGCGCCCTCCCCACTGGCGGGCGACGTCGGCGGCCAGCGCCGTGAGGGTGGGCGCCGGCTCGGCGAGGGCGGCGTCGACCGATCCGGCGTGCTCGGCGACGGAGAAGGCGCGTTCCACTCCCACGGCCGCCGCCTCACGGCGGCCGACGGCCACCTGGCCGGCGAGGACGAGGCAGGGGACGCCCCGGTCGGCGGCGGCCCGGGCGACGACGGTCACCAGCTTGCCGCGCAGGGACTGCCAGTCGAAGCTCCCCTCGCCGGTGAGCACCAGGTCGGCGGTGTCGAGGGCCTCGTCGAGGCCCGTGAGCGTTCGGACCAGACCGGCGCCAGACTCGGTCGTCCCACCGAGCGCCAGCAGCCCGGCTCCCAACCCGCCGGCGGCACCCGAGCCGGGGACATCGCGGACGTCCAGCCCGGTGGCGGCGGTGAGGGCGTCGGCCCAGCGGGTCAGCGCGGTGTCCAGGGCGGTGACGGTCCCGGCGTCGGCGCCCTTCTGCGGGCCGAAGACGGCGGCGGCGCCGTGCTCGCCGACCAGCGTGTGCTCGACGTCCGAGGCGAGGACCACGCGCATCCCGTCCAGGTCCGCGGTGCCCCTGATCCCGGCGCAGCCGGTGAGGGCGAGCCCACCGGGTTCGAGGGGAGCGCCGTCGTCCCCCACCGGGACGGCGCCGAGGGCGGACAGCATCCCGGCGCCGCCGTCGGTGCTCCCCGAACCTCCGAGGCCGACCACGGCCGTGGCCACGCCGGCGTCCCTCGCGGCCGCGAGGAGCTCCCCGACTCCCCTCGTACCGGCGCGTCCCGCGTTCTCCGGGGTGCGCCGCGGCACCAGGTGCAGGCCGCAGGCCTGGGCCGACTCCAGGTAGGCGGTGCCGGAGCGGCGGCCGGTGGTCGCCCGCTCCGAGCGCACCTCGAGCCACTCCGCCTCGACCGGGTCGCCGAGTGGCCCGCTCACCCGCCTCCGGTGCACGGTGCCGCCGAGCGCGGCGCGCAGGACGTCGACGAAGCCGGGGCCGCCGTCCGCGACCGGGCGGGCCACCAGCTCGTCGCCGGGGCTGCCGCGCCGCCATCCCTCGGCGATCGCCTCGGCGGCCTCCGGGGCGGTGAGGGTGCCGCCGAAGCAGTCAGGTGCAACCAGGATCCGCATGGCGGCCAGCCTACGAAGGTCGACGGGGCCGGGGAGCGCCGGCGACGGCGGATGGCCCGTTCCGGCAGGATGCGGACGGGACCGACACTCCCGTCCGCGACATCGCGGCCTCATTTAGGCTGGTGTGTGTGAGGTTCCTTCGCCGCAAGACGAACGCTGACAGCCCCACCGAGGACAGCCAGACGGTTCTGGTGGCGGAGGAGGCTGCCGAGACGACGCCCGCCGGCTACACGCCGGGCAAGGGGCGGCCCACTCCCAAGCGCCGGGAGGCGGAGGCACGCCGCCGGGGTCCGGTGGCCCCTCCCCCGAAGACCCAGCGCGAGGCGATCCGCAGGATGCGGGGCAACAAGGAGGAACGGCGTCGCGCCACCGCCGAGCGGCGGGAGCGGATGATGTCGGGGGACGACCGCTACCTGCTGCCCCGGGACCGGGGGCCGGTGCGCGCCTACGTGCGCGACCTGGTCGACTCGCGCCGCAACCTGATGGGCCTGTTCATGCCACTGGCCCTGCTGGTGTTCGTCTCCCTGGTCGCGATGCCGATGGAGGTCCAGCAGTACTCCGGCCTGGTCACCTCCGCCATGCTGATCGTGATGATCGTCGAGGGCGTGAGCCTGGGCCGGATGATCGTCAAGCGGGTCCGGCTGAAGTTCCCCGACTCCACCGCCCGCGGGTTCGGCCTCGGTTGGTACGCCTTCACCCGGGCGACCCAGATCCGCAAGCTGCGCGTGCCCCGCCCTCGGGTCACGCCCAAGGACGCCAAGCGCATCTGGAGCTGACGACGCGGCCGCCGGTCGAGGGCGACCGACACCGGCCAGCCGTTGCGACCACGAACTCGTTAACGAGGCAAAAGACCCGGGTACGATCCCGGCATGGAGTTCCGTCGCCTGGGCCGAAGCGGCCTGTCCGTCAGTGAGATCTCGTACGGCAACTGGCTGACCCACGGCTCGCAGATCGAGGAGGAGCAGGCCAAGGCCTGCGTGCACGCGGCGCTGGACGCCGGGATCACGACATTCGACACCGCCGACGTCTACGCCGGCACCAAGGCCGAGTCCGTCCTGGGGCGCGCGCTGGCCGGGCAGCGCCGCGAGGGCCTGGAGATCTTCACCAAGGTCTTCTGGCCGACCGGGGACGGCCCCAACGACCGCGGCCTCGGCCGCAAGCACATCATCGAGTCGGCGAACGCGTCGCTCCGCCGGTTGCGGGTGGACTACGTCGACCTGTACCAGGCCCACCGCTTCGACCGGACGGTGCCGCTGGAGGAGACCTTCCTCGCGTTCGCGGACCTGGTCCGCCAGGGCAAGGTCCTCTACGTCGGGGTGTCCGAGTGGACCGCGGAGCAGATCGCCAGGGGTGCCGAGCTCGCCCGCGAGCTCGGGGTCCCGCTCATCTCCAACCAGCCCCAGTACTCGGCGCTCTACCGGGTCATCGAGTCGCAGGTCGTGCCGACCTGCGAGCGGGAGGGCATCAGCCAGATCGTCTGGTCCCCGATCGCGCAGGGCGTGCTGACCGGCAAGTACCTGCCGGGGCAGCAGCCGCCCGCCGACTCGCGCGGGTCGCACGAGTCGACCAAGAGCATGGTCTCCCGCTGGCTGCGGGACGACGTGTTGGAGCGGGTGCAGCGGCTCAGGCCGGTGGCCGAGGAGGCGGGGCTGTCCCTCGCCCAGCTGGCCGTGGCCTGGGTGTTGCAGAACACGAACGTG
The DNA here is from genome assembly GCF_049311605.1 of Actinoalloteichus caeruleus. Taxonomy (NCBI): domain Bacteria; kingdom Bacillati; phylum Actinomycetota; class Actinomycetes; order Pseudonocardiales; family Pseudonocardiaceae; genus Actinoalloteichus; species Actinoalloteichus caeruleus. Next base: position 1,218,498 of record NZ_CP186005.1, on the reverse strand, counting down.
GCCTCGGCCATCATCGGCGCTTCCCGTCCCGAGCAGGTGACGGAGAACGTCAAGGCGGCCGGCGTGACCCTCGAGCGGGAACTGCTCGACCGGATCGACGAGATCCTGGGTGACGTCGTCGAGCGCGACCCGATGCTGACCGTCTCCCCCTGATCAGCCGCGCGGTTCACCCGCCCCCGGCCTGGCGCCACGGCGGGGGGCGAGTGGACCGCCTCAGACGCAGGACGCCGCCTCCTGCCAGCCGTCGTCCCCCTCCCTGGGGTCCTCCGGCCCCCAGCTCACCGAACTGAGCCTGGCGGCGACCTCGCCGGCCGCCGTCAGCGTTCCGCGGCCGTCGAGGCTGGTGGTGGCCCACATCCCCGTCTCGTTGCCCACACCGCGAACCCCGATCGGCACCGCGACCAGGTAGACGTGCCGGTAGGAGGAGGACTTCACCGCGGCTCCCGGCCCGGCGACGAAGGCCTCCTCGGTGAGGACGGACCGGATGCGGTCCATCACCCCGTCCGGCACCTCCTGGCACCGGTCGGACGGCTCGGCACACGCGCCGGTGAGCGAGCTGGCGAGCACGCTGATCATTCCGGTCACGAACATCATTCGGGCCGCGCGCACGGACGTGTCCCCTCCCCAGGAGTCAGCTTCGGCCGACGGGCGGAGCGGCGGACGCGCCGCGCGGGGCGGCGTGGTCGCGCTCTGGGCGCCCTGACCAGTCGCCGGGTTCCCCCGATCCCGCTCGGCTAATCCGGCGGGCCGGCCCGCCGTCAACCAGACGAGTTATCGGCCGCCGCCGGGACCGCGTTGAGGCCCGGCCCCACCCGCACGGCGCGGCCCCCGAGGCCAGTCCCGTCGGAACGTCAGCCCCGGCGGCGACGCAGCAGCACGGCCGCGCTGATCCCGGTGATCGCCATGATCGCGACGCCGATGGCCGAGGTCACCGACATCCCGTGCACGAAGGCCGCCCTCGCGTTGTCCATCAGCGTGGTGGCCAGCTCGGTGGGCAGGCCGGCCGCGGCGCTCTGGGCACCGGCGATGGTCTCGCGGGCGGACTCGGCATCCTCCCCCGGCACACCGGTCGGCACGACGAGGTCGCGTTGGTAGACGGCGATGAGCACGCTGCCCAACACCGCCGTGCCGAGGGCGGCACCGAGTTCGTAGGCCGTCTCCGAGATCGCCGCCGCGCCGCCCGCCCTGGCGGGCGGTACCGCGCCGACGATGGCGTCGTTGGTCAGCGTCTCGGCCAGGCCGACACCGGCGCCCAGCACCGCGAAGGCGAGCACCAGCCGGGCGGCTCCGCCGTCGACCGGCAGCCCGACGGCGATGACGTAGCCGAACGCGGCGGCGAGGAGTCCGGCGCTGATCAGGATCGGCACCCGGATGTGGCGGGCGAGCAGGACGGCCAGCAGGGCCGCCGCCACCTGGGCCAGCAGCCCTGGCAGCAGGCGGACGCCGGCCTCGACCGGGCTCAGACCGAGCACCAGCTGGAGGTACTGCGACACGAAGAACAGGAATCCGACCAGCGCGAAGACGCTGAGGAGGTTGCTGGCCACCGCGACGCTGAACATCCGGTCCCGGAACAGCCTCAGGTCGAGCAACGGGGTGGGCCGCCGCAGCTGCCGCCGCGTGAACAGCACCGCGAAGAGCACACCCGCCGCGAGGCAGAGCAGGGCCTCCGGCGAGGCGCCGGACTTGGCCAGTGCCTTGACGCCGTAGACGACCGGCAGCATCGCCGCGAGGGAGAGCCCCACGCTGACGAGGTCGAAGGGACCGGGCGCGGGATCGCGGGACTCGGGGAGCAGCAGCGGGCCGAACACGAGCAGCAGGACCATGACCGGCACGTTGACCAGGAACACCGAGCCCCACCAGAAGTGCTCGAGCAGCCAGCCGCCGAGGATCGGGCCGAGCGCGGCGCCGCCGGCGAAGGCGGAGGACCAGACCGCGATGGCCAGCCTGCGCTGGCCGGGGTCGAGGAAGATGCTCCGCAGCAGGGAGAGGGTCGAGGGCATCAGCATCGCGCCGAACACACCGAGCAGGGCCCTGGCCGCCACCAGCAGTTCCGGGCTGGTCGCGTAGGCGGCGAGGATCGACACCAGGCCGAAGCCCGCGCCGCCGACGAGCAGGAGCCGGCGACGGCCGAGCCGGTCGCCGAGCCCGCCCATCGTGACCAGGAGCCCGGCCAGCATGAGGGAGTAGATGTCGACGATCCAGAGCAACTGGGTGCCCGAGGGGGCGAGTTCCAGGCTGAGCGCGGGCACCGCGAAGCTGAGAACGGTGTTGTCCACCGCGACGAGCAGAACGGGCAGCATCAGCACCGCCAGTGCCGCCCACTGGCGGGTCCCCGCCCTGGGGGCGGGTCCGCCCTCGCGGATCGCCGGCTCCACCGCGCCTGACATGATTCCCTCCTCATCAACTGTACCGTCCGGACGGTACACCCCGAAGGGGGAGCCGTGCCACTGAGTAAGGTGCTGCCCATGAGCGCCGCCCGCGACCGCATCCTCGACGCCCTGGAGAGCCTCCTCATCGACAAGGGGGTGCTGGCCGCGACGCTCGACGCGGTCGCTTCGGAGGCCGGGGTGTCCAAAGGCGGGCTGCTGTACCACTTCGGCAGCAAGGAGGCCCTGTTCACCGGGATGTTGGAGCGGCTGCGGGCGCGGGGCGTCGAGGACGTCCAGCTCATGCTCCAGGCCCCGGGCGGCCCCACCCGCTACCACCTGGAGACCTCGATGGTGGAGCGGGGCGATCCGCTGCACCGCTCCTTCGTCGCGGCCACCCTCCTCGCCCAGTCCACCGGGGGGCAGGCCAGGGATGTCATCGTCGAACTGAACGAGCGCTACCTGCGGGCGCTCCTCACCGAGATCGACGACCCGGAGCTGGCCAGGATCGTCCAGCTGGTCGGGGACGGCCTCTACTTCAACCTGGCGATCGACGCCCAGCACCCCTCGGAGGTCGCCCCGGTGCTCGAGCGGGTCCGGCGGCTGGTCAGCGAGGCGGACCGCCGCTGACCAGCCGTGGGCGCCGTCAGTTCCTGGCGTCCTCGAGTTCCCGTTCCGGCGTGGGCCGCCGGACGAACGGTGCCCGGAGGGTGGCCACCAGGTGCGCCCGGTTGCGGACCACGGCGATGGTCGCGAGGACCGCGTACACCCCGGAGATCACGTACCTGGCCTCCTGGCCGGGGAAGAGGAACTGCACCAGGAAGAGCCCGAGCAGCGTCCACGCCGCCCACCGGGGGAAGCGGAGGGCCAACAGCACCGCGACACCGAGCATCGTCTGCGTCGCGGTGAGCACGAACTCCTCGATCTGGCGCCCGTCGAGCTGGAGCGCGGCGGGACCGCCGCCGATCAGGTAGGCGATGGGCAGGCTCCCCACCAGGAGGGTCCACTGGTTGACCTTCGCCGAGACCAGGGTGCCGATCGCGATCGCCCCCTTGCCCCGGAGCGCGAAGAGGATGGCGACGATGAACTCCGGCGCCTCCGAGGCCAGGGGGGCGAGCCACTGCACCAGGAGGAACTCGTCGATCCCCAGAACGGAACCGGTCGCGACCAGGGCGTTCGCGAAGGGTTCCGCGCACAGCAGGATGACGGCCGCCGACACGACGAACAGGCTGACCACCAGCGGACGGCGTCGACGGGCCGGGAGCGCGCCGATGACCGCGGCCGGCCCGACCAGCTCCGCCTCCGGGGTGTCCACCCGGGACACCCGCCAGAGGTAGAAGAGGAAGAACGCCAGGAGCGCGATCCCCAGCACGAGGTGGATCTGCCCGGTCAGCGGGATGACGAGGGCGACGACCGAGGCGATCGCGAGGAAACCCAGCTCCACCCGGTAGCCGGGGTGGAGGACGAGTTCCCGGATCGGCTTCCCGGACCTGCGGCGCGCGACGAACAGGGCCACCAGCACCACCACCGACCACCCGAGCCCGAGCAGCAGCCGGTTGGACCCGGTCATGTTCGCCGCCGCGTAGGCGACGTGCTCGGGGTTCTCGGCCGCGGTGTAGGCGAAGTAGAGGTCGACGGCGTACTCCGGGAGCACCGCGATGAGCGCCAGCAGGGCGATCGCGAGACCACCGGAGATGTCGACCTCGGCGGCCTCGGCGGCCCAGGCGAGCACGAAGGCCGACGCGACGACCGCGGCGCCGAACACCGCGAGGGACAGCACCGGGGGTGTCTCGACACCACCGAAGCGCACCACGAGCGCGGGCAGCGCCAGCAACAGGCAGATCCCCAGCGGCCGGAACAACCTGGCAAACATCGAACCCTTCCCCTCAGCGGGTCCGGCCGGTTCGCCACGGGGACAGAACTCCGGCCAGACGTGAGTCATGGCCGAAGGTCTCGTTCACCCTGACCTGGTCAGGGCCTCGCCGCCGGAGGCCTGGGCCCCAGTGTGTCGACGACGAGCTTGCGAACTACTCCCCTTCGGAGGCCCACAGCCTGGCACACGTTTAGACGTTTTCGCAAGTGTGGAAGTTTTGATCCGGCATCGATCCGAAACCGGACACGACCGGCCCAGGCGCCGCCACCTCGCGACGAGGACAATGGGAAGGACCATGAACGACAAGACCGCGGCGCGCACGAGACCGCCAGAAGCGTCCACCGGACCCACGACGGCTCAGCTCGCGTCGGCGGCCGGCACCTTCGACCTGCTGTCCACGCCGACCAGGCTCCACCTGGTGTGGCTGATGTCCCAGGGAGAACACGACGTCGGGACCCTCGCGGCGCGCGTCGGGGTGAACATCGCCACGGTCAGCCAGCAGCTCGGCAAACTCCGGCTGGCCGGCATCGTCACCTCACGACGCGAGGGCCGCCGGCACATCTACACCGTGGAGGACCCGCACGTCCTCACCCTGGTCGAACAGATCTTCGAACACATCGCACCGGACGGCTCGCTGGCGCCCGACCCGCCCCGCCAGCCCTGAGGCACCGGCAGCCCGCCGGACGGTCGGGCGCTCCGGCCAGGCCGCCCGGCCACCGACCGAGGAACGACCGGCGCCGTCCGGGGCGCCGGCCGGCCCGCCCGCTCAGGACTCCGGGCTCAGGCTCATCGGGCCGTAGACCTCGGCGTCGTCCCGGAGCAGCGTGACCGAGGCGACCCCGGCCGCGCGCAGCGCCGGCCACTCGTCCTGGAACCACTCCTCGGCGTCCTCCTGCTCGCCGAAGACCATCTCCGGGCCCGCCACCTCGGAGCCCGTCGCATCCTGGTAGCGCCAGCGGTAGCTCACTCTCGTCTCCCTCACTCGCCCGTGCGAACGGTGCGACCGTAGCCAGGACACCCCCGGCCGGACCAGGTCGTCCCGCCGTCCGGACGCCGGGAGGAGTTCCCGCCCGCTACTCCGCGCCGGCTGGCCGCCCGGCGAGGTGGTGGCCGTCCCCGTTGGTCCGGGCCCGCCCGCCCCTCTGGCAGGCTTGGCGCGGACAGGTCAGCCGACGCGTCGAGGCCAACGGAGGAAACACGTGTCCAGTGCGGAGCCCAGCATGCGGGACGTCGAGTTCCCGGAGGTCCCCCGGCCCGACGAGCAGGCCCGGCGACAGGCGGTCGCACGACAGGAGAGCCTGACCAAGCCCGTCGGTTCCCTCGGCCGTCTCGAGGAGCTGGGAGTGTGGATCGCCGCCTGCCAGGGCACCTGCCCGACACGGCCGTTCGCCCGCCCCCGCCTCGTGGTCTTCGCCGCCGACCACGGCGTGGCCGCCAACGGGGTCTCCGCCTACCCGCCGGAGGTCACCGCGCAGATGGTCACCAACCTCCTCACCGGCGGAGCCGCGGCCAACGTGGCGGCGGCCAACGCCGGCGTCGGGGTCCGGGTGGCCGACATCGCCGTCGACGCCGACACGCCGGGCCCCATCGCCGGCCACAAGGTCCGTCGCGGCTCCGGGGTGATCGGGCGGGAGGACGCGCTGACCGAAGCCGAGGTCGTGGCGGCGGTCCAGGCGGGGCGGACCATCGCCGACGAGGAGGTGGACGGCGGCGCCGACCTGCTGGTCGTCGGCGACATGGGGATCGCCAACACCACCGTCGCCGCCACCCTGGCCGCCGCGCTCACCGGCATCGAGCCCGTCGCGGCCGTCGGCCGGGGCAGCGGCGTCGACGACCGGGGATGGATGCGCAAGACCACCTCGATCCGCGACGCGCTCCGCCGGGGTCGCCCGGTGGCCCACGATCCGCTCAACCTGCTGCGCGTCTCCGGCGGGGCCGATGTCGCGGCCCTGACCGGATTCCTCGCCCAGGCCGCCGTCCGCCGCACCCCCGTGGTGCTGGACGGCCTGCTCACCGGCGTGGCCGCCCTGCTCGCCGAGGACCTCGCTCCCGGCGCGGCCCGGTGGTGGGTCGCCGGGCACCGGTCGGCCGAACCGGCGCACGACGCCGTCCTCCGACAGCTCGGCAAGGAACCGCTGGTCGACCTGGGTCTCCGGCTGGGTGAGGGCACCGGCGCGTTGGCCGCGTTACCCCTGCTGACCCTCGCCGGGCGGGCGCTCGGCGAGATGGCGACCTACGAGGAGGCCGGGGTGTCCGGTCCCGTCATCGCTCCCCCGCCACTGCCGGGGGCCGTCCGCGACTGAGGTCGTCAAGGCGTTCCTCCCCGTGACCGCGCGGGGCCGGCCCAGCTGGACCCCGCGCCGCGCGCTCACAGCCCGTCGACGGTCGACAGGAGCAGCACCGCCGCCACCAACCACCCGAGGCCGCAGAGGACCAGCAGCGGATGCCACCGCCGCCGAGGCCGCTGGTCGACCAGCAACCAGCCACCCGTCCCCAGGGCGGCCGCGGTAGCGAGAACGAGACCGGTGATCGCCAACCACTGTCCAGAGTCCACCGCGTCATGGTGCGGGTCGCGGGGCGAGGACCGCACGGCGCGGGGCCGGCCGCGCCGGGAACGTCCCCGCAGCCGGCGTCGCCGTGGCGGTGACGCCCCCTCGACCGGCGGGAGGGCGGCACCGCGCACGGTCGGTCCGGCGGGATCGCCGGGACCGGCCACGACCAGGACCACACCGGCGGAGAACGCGTCGACGAGGTACCCGCCGTCAGCCGGTCGTCCGCGCGCCACCCGTCCAAGGCGGGGCCGAAGCCTGGCTCCCCGAAGTCAGGCCAGCGTGCGCATCCAGCCGTGCGGGTCGGGCGACAACCCCCGCTGCAACGACGTCAGCCGGTCCCGCAGGCGAGCCGTCACCGGACCGGTCCCCCCGTCACCGACCAGGAACTCACCGCCAGCGTGCCGCACCCGGCCCACCGGGGTGATCACAGCGGCGGTGCCGCACGCGAAGACCTCGGTGATCTCCCCCGACGCCGCCCCTGCCTCCCACTCCTCGGTGGAGATCCGCCGCTCCTCGACGGGAAGGCCCAGGTCGGAGGCGAGTTCGAGGAGCGAGCGGCGGGTGATCCCCGGCAGCAGGGTGCCGGTCAGCGCCGGCGTCACGAGTCGCGCCCCCGCCCCCTCGCCGAAGACGAAGGCGAGGTTCATGCCGCCCATCTCCTCGATCCAGCGACGCTCCACGGCGTCCAACCAGACGACCTGGTCGCAGCCCTGCGCGGCCGCCTCGGCCTGCGCGAGCAGCGAGGCCGCGTAGTTCCCCGCGAACTTCGCGGCGCCCGTCCCCCCGGGGGCGGCCCGCACGTACTCGGTGGACAACCAGACGCTGACCGGTTTCACCCCACCCGTGAAGTACGCCCCCGCCGGCGAGGCGATCAGCAGGTAGGAGTAGCGGTTCGCCGGTCGCACGCCGAGCCCCACCTCGGTGGAGATCATGAACGGCCGCAGGTACAGCGACTCCTCCCCGCCGAGGGGAACCCAGTCGCGGTCCACGGTGACGAGTTCGGTGAGCGACCCGAGGAACAGCTCGTCGGGGAGTTCGGGCATCGCGAGCCGGCGGGCCGAGGCCCGGAACCGCTCGGCGTTCAACCCGGGGCGGAAGGTGGCGACCGAACCGTCGGGCTGGTGGTAGGCCTTGAGCCCCTCGAAGACCGCCTGCCCGTAGTGCAGCACCATGCTCGCGGGGTCCAGGGCCAGGTCCTGGTAGGGCAGCAGCGCCGCGTCGTGCCACCCGAGGTCCTCGTCCCAGTCGACGCGCACCATGTGATCGGTGAAGAACCGACCGAAACCCGGGTTCTCCAGTACCTTCGCCCGCTCCGCGGCAGAGGCCGGTCGGTCGGTGAGGGTCCTGGTGAAGGGCGTCTCGGGCGTCATGGCGTGCAGACTAGTACTTTCTCCCCTCTCCGAGAATCGAGTCTCGGAGTGTCGGAGGTCCGAGTATCCCGTCGTGCCCCGAAGGCGCTGGTCACCGCCCTGGTGCGGCTCAACTCGGCAGCGGGTCCACCTCCGGGGGGCACGTCCACGCCGGCAGCTCGGGACGGGGCCAGTCCGGGTCGGGCGGATCGAGGTGGCTGCCGTCGAAGGGGAACGCACCGGCCTCGGCGAGCGCGATCATGCGTTCGCCCTCCGCCCGCAGCAGCACCGCCTGCTCCTCGGTCACCCGCCCCGCCGCGAGGGCGGCGACCAGTTCGTCCTCGTCCTTCCACTCCCACGTCCGATCCGGTCGGACGAAGACGTCGAGCACCCCGTCGAGGCGGTCCACGCCGAACGGCGTCCGACCACACGGGATCTCCAGGTTCACGTACCAGCCGAGGAAGTCGCCGTCAGGGCCGAAGAACCACCACACCGAGGCCCACTGGCCCTCCGGTACCCAGCGGAGGGTGGAACTGCCCGTCCAGTGCGACCGGCAGGGACGCCGACCCAACACGAAGCGCTGCTCGAGCGGCGCCTCCCGCACCAGCCGGCCGTCCGGCAGGCGGGTCGCGACGATCTCGGTGCCGCCGAGTACCCAGCAGAGCACGGCGGCACCGTCGTCGGAGACGACCCGGGCCGGGTGCACCGCGCTGACGGTGCCGTCGGGGCGCAGGAAACGGAACAGGATCTCCGCGCCGGCGGCCCAGCGCGTACCCGGCCCCGGTCGTCCCTCGTTCGTCCTCATCGGACGTGGGACGGCACGAACGGAGGCTTGACCACCTCACACGGCAGCGGGCGGCCCCGAACGTCGACCACGACCTCGGCACCGAGGTCGACACCGGCGGCGGAGTCCACCAACGCCAGGGCGATACCGACCCGCAGGGACGGGGAGAAGGTCCCCGACGTCGTGCGGCCGATCACCGCGCCCTGCCCGTCCAGCACCGGCATCCCCGAGCGGGGGATGCCCCGACCGGTGGCCCGGAGTGCCCGCAGCCGGCGCCTCGGCCCCTCGGCCTTCTCCCCGAGCAACGCCTCCCGCCCCCAGAACGCGTCCTTCCGCCAGCCCACCGCCCACCGGGCACCGCCCTGCAGCGGGCTGATCTCCCGGGACAGGTCCTGGCCGTGCAGCGGGTAGCCCATCTCGGTCCGCAGCGTGTCCCGCGCGCCCAACCCGCAGGCCCGGCCGCCCTCCTCGCCGGCGGCGGCCAGCAGGGCCTCGAAGAGGTCGGAAGCCCCGTCGCTGTCGACGACCAGCTCGTAGCCGTGCTCCCCGGTGTAGCCGGTGCGGCAGATCCGCAGTCGCCGGCCCCCGTGCTCGACGTCGACGAAGGCCATGTAGTCCAGGTCGGCCGGCAGGCCGGTCGCCTCCAGCACCGCCCGCGAACGGGGCCCCTGCACCGCGAGGACGGCGAGGTCGGTGTGCTGGTCGGTCACGCTGATCCCGTCGGGGGCGACCCGGCGCAGCCGGTCGGCGACCTCGGCGGTGTTGGCGGCGTTGGGCACCAGGAACACCTCGTCGTCGTTCACCAGGTAGGCGATCAGGTCGTCGACGACCCCGCCGTCCTCGGCGCAGCACAGGGTGTACTGGGCCTGCCCCGGTCCGATCCGGCCGAGGTCGTTGGTCAGGCACGCGTTGACGAAGTCCGAGGCCCCCGCGCCGGCCACGGTGGCCTTGCCCAGGTGGGAGACGTCGAACACGCCCACCGCCTCGCGGACCGCCGTGTGTTCGGCGACCACCCCGCCGTCGGCGTACTGGATGGGCATCTCCCATCCGCCGAACGGGGCGAAGGTCGCGCCCCGCCGCTCGTGGTTGGCGTGCAGCGGCCCCCTCCTGGGCCCCCGCGCTGAGTGCGTCCCGGCGGGCTGGCCGGTGTCGTCGGAACGGGACTCGGGCGATGGTGTTGGCGAAGTCACGGGCCGAACGCTACCCGTGGCGCGCCACGCGGCGCCTCCCCCGGAAAGTCGAAGGTCGTGTGACCGCGGAGGTGCGTCACGGGCTCCGGTGCCGCCACCTCGCCCACAGGGCGAGGACGGCCGATCCCCCCAGCAGCACCAGCCCGCTCGTCACCAGCGCCACCACCGGAAGGCTCAGCGCGAGGATGACCGAACCGAACATGCCGGTGCAGGCGAGACGCATCGGCCAGTTCCGCTCATCGGCCATGAGCACCCGTGCCGCGGCGTTGACGAAGGCGTAGTGGACGAGCAGGAGGCACGCGGCCACCGCCATCGAGATGGCCGGGTCGAGGACCAGCAGCGGCGGTAACACCAGGACCGCCACGGCGAGTTCGGGAGGCCGAGCGGCGCCGCCCCGCCCCCGCCCCGCCAGGACCAGGGGGAGGTCCCGTTCGATGGCCAGCACCCGCACCCCGTCCCGGAGCCGGCGCAGCACCGGGACCAGGACGGCCAGTGCCGCCAACGCGGCGGCCAACCGCACGAGACGGGACAGGGGCGTGGCGTCGGACGCGACCAGCAGGTCGAGCAGCGGAGCGGGCGCCAACGCCAACCGGTCCGCGCCGAGCTGGTGCAGCGCCCCGGCCAGCACCGCCGCCTGGACCAGCCCGACCACCCCCAACCCGAGGGCGACCGCGCCCCTGCCCGGCATCCCGCCGCCGAGGACGGATCCCTCGTCCTCGGGGCCGGACGGGCCGTCGTCCCGCCGCTCGGTGGAGGGAACCACCCGGTCGAAGCCGGCGATGGCGAAGAACCACAGCCCCGCCGCGCCCGCCACCCCGCCGAGCAGCGAGTCGTAGTCCCTCCCGACGACGGTGGCCGAACCGGACGCCACCGGGTCCACCCCCACGGCGGCGGCCACCACCAGGCCGAGGACGCCGACCACGAACAGCGGGAGACCCCAACGCACCCCCCGGGGCCGTTCGAGCCGGGCCGCGACTCCCGACAGGGCCGCCACCACGAGGCCCGCCGACGCGATCAGCGGCCGCTCCGGCCAGACGTACCGGCCCGCCGCGCCGGCCACCGCGGCTCCGGCGAGGCCGTACCCGACCAGGAAGGCGACGTTGCCCAGCCGGGACGGCACCTCCCCCAGCTGGTCCCGGGTCGACAGGTAGTCCCCCGAGGAGTGGGCCACCGAGGCCCGCATGACCAGGGCGGAGGAAGCGCAGCACAGGGCCACCAGGAACGCGACGGGCAGACCGGCCAGCGCCCACCACCCGGCCGCGCCGGCCAGCGAGGCGACACCGAGCAGGGCACCGGCCCCGACCGACGCCGCCACGAGGTCGGCGACCACTCCGGGCGAGCCCCACCGCCGGCCGGAGCGACGCCGCGACCTCGTCCCCGCGTCCACGGCCCCACCCCCTCGCGCCTCGCGGTCCATGTTCCCCACTCCCCCACCGTTCTCGTCGGCAACGGTCTCACCAGCTCACGGCTGGTCCGGCGCTAACATTCGCAGATCCGCCGGCCGGCGCCCACGGCGCCGACGGCGGATGACCAAGACGACAAGCGAAGGAGCCGCCGTGACCGCACCCACGCTCGCCATCACCGACAGTGACCCTATCGGTGCCAGTGCCGACGCCCTGATCATCGGGACGCTCGCCGGACCGGACGGGCTCACGCTCGCCCCGGGTTCCGCCGAGGTGGACTCGGCCTTCGGCGGTGGACTGGTGGACCTGTTGGCCGCGGTCGGCGCCAAGGGCAAGGCCGACGAGGTCGTCAAGATCCCCGCGCGCGGCGCGGTGCCGGCCACGGTGGTGGTGGCGACCGGTCTCGGGTCGTCGTCGGGGCCCGAGGAGCAGGTCACCGCCGAGCAGGTGCGGCGGGCGGCCGGGGCGGCCGCCCGCGCGCTGGCCGGCACCGGCCACGCGGTCAGCCTGCTGTCGCTGCTGGACCTCGGGGCGGCGGCGCAGGGCACGCTGCTCGGCGCCTACCGCTTCACCCGGTACCGCACCGAACCGGGTGATGGCCCGGTCGGGCGGGTGGAGTTCGCGCTCCCCCCGGGCGTCGAGGGTGACCCGCAGGCCACGCTGAAGGCGGCCACCGCCATCGCCTCCGCCGTGAACACCGCCAGGGACCTGGTGAACACCCCGCCGAACGACCTGTTCCCCGAGTCGTTCGCCGAGCGGGCCGCCGACCTGGCCAAGGAAGCCGGGGTCGACATCGAGGTCCTCGACGAGAAGGGCCTGCGCAAGGGCGGGTACGGCGGCATCCTCGGCGTGGGCGGCGGCTCGACGCGCGGGCCGAGGCTGCTGCGCCTGCGCTACGCCCACCCTCGGGCCGTGAAGAAGGTCGCGCTGGTCGGGAAGGGCATCACCTTCGACAGCGGCGGCATCTCCCTCAAGCCGCCGGCGGACATGGACCAGATGACCTCGGACATGTCCGGCGCCGCCGCCGTGGTGGCCAGCGTCGTGCTCGCGGCGCGGTTGAGGTACCCGCTGGAGGTCATCGCGCACGTCCCGCTCGCCGAGAACCTCCCCTCCGGCACCGCCTACCGGCCCGGTGACGTGCTCACCATGTACGGCGGCAAGACCGTCGAGGTGCTCAACACCGACGCGGAGGGACGCCTTGTCCTCGCCGACGCCATCACCCGGGCCGCCGAGGACGACCCCGACTACCTGATCGAGACCTCCACCCTGACCGGCGCGCAGGTCGTGGCCCTCGGCAAGCGCACCCCGGGCGTCATGGGCGAGGACGAGTTCCGCGACCGGGTCGCGGAGATCGCCAGGGCCACCGGTGAGGGCGGGTGGGCGATGCCGCTGCCGGAGGAGCTGCGCGGGGACCTCGACTCCAAGCTCGCGGACCTGGCGAACGTCACCGGCCACCGCTGGGGCGGGATGCTGTCCGCCGGCCACTTCCTCCGGGAGTTCGTGAAGGACGGCCTGCCCTGGGCGCACATCGACATCGCCGGCCCGGCCTTCAACGACAAGGGCCCCTGGGGCTACACGCCCAAGGGCGGCACCGGGCTGCCGGTGCGCACCATCGCCGCCGTGCTCGCCGACATCGCCGAACACGGCTGACCCGACCCGCCGGCGGCACGCCCGGGGTCGCGAAGTTGAGCCAGATCACTTCGCGACCCCCGCCACCCGCCGCGTGGTCGTCCCCTCGGGGTTCGGGAGGGCGGACCGGGCGTTCAGTCGGTCCGCCCCTCCCGCTCGGATCGCTTGCGTAAGGCGCGCTGCCGGGCCGTGTAGTCGCGCATCCGCTGCGGATACCCGACGAGGGCTACGTCATAGACCGGCATGCTCAGCTTCCTGGCGAACTGCTTCGCGCCCTCGGGGCCGTCGATGCGTCTCCGCGTCCACTCCCCGTCGTGCGCGATCAGGACCACGGTCGTCTCGGTCACCGCCGTCCTCGGCTCCACGTACGCCTCGACGCCGCGCCGGGACGCCGCCCACTCCTCCAGGTGGCTGGTGTCGGCTTTGGACGAGGTACGCAGCGTCCCGGGACGCTGGCGACGACGTCGGAACCGATCGAAAAGACCCACAACGGACACCTCCTGTTCGCTTGTCCCGATCCTGCCAGCAGGGCTCGGGCCACGGGTCCCTCCTCCGCAACGGTTTCGGCGGACGGCCCGTTCCCGTCGACCACCACGCGCACGACCCGGCGCGTGCACCCTGGGTGATCTGATCCCGCCGAGGGGGGCCGCCCAGCCGGACCCCTTCGCCAACTGGCGATACGTGGTGACAAGATGGCACCGGGTACCCCGCCGACCGGCCTAGGGTGTATCCGTAAGCGATTCGCCAACCTGCCTGTCAAGGAGATCCCGTGACTGACACCTCCGCCGATCTGGTGATCCTCGGCGGCGGCTCCGGCGGCTACGCGTGCGCGCTGCGCGCGGCAGAGCTGGGTCTGTCCGTTGTCCTGGTCGAGAAGGACAAACTCGGAGGAACCTGCCTGCACCGCGGCTGCATCCCGACCAAGGCGCTGCTGCACGCCGCCGAGGTGGCCGACTCGGCCCGGGATGGTGATCAGTTCGGCGTGAAGAGCTCCCTGGAGGGCATCGACATCGCCGGGGTCAACTCGTACAAGGACGGTGTCGTCAACCGCCTCTTCAAGGGCCTCCAGGGCCTGGTGAAGTCGAGGGGCATCACCTACGTCAACGCCGCCGGCACGCTGACCTCCCCGACCACCGTCGAGGCGGAGGGCGTCACCTACACCGGCCGCCACGTCGTGCTCGCCACCGGTTCCTACGCGCGCAGCCTGCCCGGCCTGGACATCGGCGGCCGCGTGGTCACCAGCGACCAGGCGCTGAACCTGGACTTCGTGCCGGAGCGGGTCGTCGTGCTCGGTGGCGGGGTCATCGGCGTGGAGTTCGCCAGCGTGTGGCGGTCCTTCGGCGCCGAGGTCACCGTGGTCGAGGCCCTGCCCCGCCTGGTGCCCAACGAGGACGAGTACCTCTCCAAGCAGTTGGAGCGCGCGTTCCGCCGCCGGGGGATCACCTTCAAGACCGGGGTGCGCTTCACCGGGGTCACCCAGGACGACACCTCGGTGTCGGTGAACCTGGAGTCCGGGGAGCAGCTGGACGCGGACCTGCTGCTGGTCGCCGTGGGGCGTGGCCCCAACAGCGCGGGTCACGGCTTCGAGGAGGTCGGCGTCGCGACCGACCGGGGCTTCGTGGTGACCGACGAGCGCCTGCGGACCAGCGTGCCGGGCGTCTTCGCCGTCGGCGACCTGGTCCCCGGTCTCCAGCTCGCGCACCGGGGCTTCCAGCAGGGCATCTTCGTCGCGGAGGAGATCGCCGGGCTGAACCCGTCCACCATCGACGAGGCCGGTATCCCCCGGGTCACCTACTGCGAGCCCGAGGTCGCGTCCGTCGGGCTGACCGAGACCGCCGCGAAGGAGAAGTACGGCGAGGTCCAGACCCTCGTCTACGACCTCGGCGGCAACGGCAAGAGCCAGATCCTGAAGACCTCCGGGGCCGTGAAGCTGGTCAAGGCCGGCGCCAAGGGCCAGGACGGTCCCGTGGTCGGCGTGCACATGATCGGCGCCCGGGTCGGCGAACTGATCGGCGAGGCACAACTGATCTACAACTGGGAGGCGTTCCCCGGCGAGGTCGCCGAGCTGGTGCACGCCCACCCCACCCAGAACGAGGCTCTCGGGGAGGCACATCTCGCCTTGGCCGGTAAGCCCCTGCACGCGCACGGCTGAAGCCGGAGCGAGGAACTAAGTCCCACGAGCGACTAGCACGAGGAGTCAGCGAAAAGATGGCCTTCTCCGTCCAGATGCCGGCGCTCGGTGAGAGTGTCACCGAGGGCACCGTCACACGGTGGTTGAAGAAGGAAGGCGACCGGGTCGAGGTCGACGAGCCCCTGCTCGAGGTCTCCACCGACAAGGTCGACACCGAGATCCCCTCCCCCGCCGCCGGAGTACTGCGGCGGATCATCGCCCAGGAGGACGAGACCGTCGAGGTCGGCGCCGAACTGGCCCAGCTCGACGACGGTTCGGGTGAGGAGCCGGCTTCCGCCCCCGCCGCCCAGGAGCAGCCGGCCGAGTCCCCAGCGCCGACTCCCCAGCCCGCCGAGCAGCCCGCCCCGGCCCCGCAGCCGGCGGCGTCCGGGGCCGGCAACGGCGGCGGCTCCGCCGAGGGCACATCGGTGGAGATGCCCGCACTGGGTGAGAGCGTCACCGAGGGCACCGTCACCCGGTGGCTGAAGAACGTCGGGGACAGCGTCGAGGTCGACGAGCCCCTGCTCGAGGTCTCCACCGACAAGGTCGACACCGAGATCCCCTCCCCGGTCGCCGGCACGCTGCTGGAGATCGTGGCGGGCGAGGACGAGACCGTCGAGGTGGGCGGACGACTCGCGGTCATCGGGTCCGGCGCGCCGGCCCAGGCCGCCGCCCCGGAGCCCGCCCCGGCGCCCGTTCAGGAGGCCCCCGCCCAGGAGGCCCCCGCCGAGGCACCGGCTCCCGCCCCTCGGCCCTCGGCCCCGTCGGAGGAACCCGCTCCGGCGCCCGCTCCGGCCGCGCCGCAGCAGGCGCAGCCGAGCGCGGACGGCGGGGGGAACCCCTACGTCACCCCGCTGGTGCGCAAGCTCGCCAACGAGAACGGCATCGACCTGAACACCCTCCAGGGCTCGGGTGTCGGTGGCCGGATCCGCAAGCAGGACGTGCTCGCCGCCGTCGAGGCCAAGAAGGCCCCCGCGCAGCAGGCGCCCGCTCCGGCCACGGGCTCCGCGCCCACGCCGGAGCCCGTGCGGGAGAGCGAGCTCCGGGGCCGGACCGAGAAGCTGTCGCGGCTGCGGCAGGTGCTCGCCACCCGCATGGTCGAGTCGTTGCAGACCGCCGCGCAGCTCACCACCGTCGTCGAGGTCGACGTCACCCGGATCGCCCGGCTGCGGGCCAGGGCCAAGGCGGCCTTCGCCGCCCGTGAGGGCGTGGGCCTGTCCTTCCTCCCGTTCTTCGCCAAGGCCACGGTGGAGGCGCTCAAGCAGCACCCGCAGCTGAACGCCTCCATGAACCTGGAGAAGAAGGAGGTCACCTACCACGGTGCCGAGCACCTGGTGATCGCGGTGGACACCGATCGCGGCCTGATGGTCCCGGTGGTGCACAACGCTGGTGACCTGAACCTCGCCGGGCTCGCCCGCAAGATCGCGGACGTCGCCGAGCGGACCAGGACGAACAAGATCACGCCCGACGAGCTCAGCGGTGGCACCTTCACGCTGACCAACACGGGCAGCCGGGGCGCGCTGTTCGACACGCCGATCTTCGCCCAGCCGCAGGTCGGCATCCTCGGCACCGGGGCCGTCGTGAAGCGGCCCGTCGTGGTGAGCGACGAGTCCGGCGGCGACACCATCGCCATCCGGTCGATGGTCTACCTCGCGCTGTCCTACGACCACCGCCTGGTGGACGGCGCCGACGCCGCCCGGTTCCTGGCGACCATCAAGCAGCGGCTGGAGGAGGGCGCGTTCGAGTCCGACCTCGGTCTCTGACGCCGCCACCCCGCTGACCCCGGGCCCCGCCACCACCGGTGGCGGGGCCCGGCGCCGTTCGATGCCGGGACGGCGGGAGGGCCACCCCGACGCTGTGCTCCGACAGCGGTCGACCGGTTCGCCTGCCCGCCACGATCCCGTCGCTCCCTCCGTGCCCGCCGGCGGGGCGACCGACCGGAGCGGGACGGAGTCGCGTCGACGACGCCGATGCGTCACGATCAAGGAATGCGCGTCGTGGTCGCTGGTTCCTCAGGTCTTGTCGGCTCCGCCCTGGTCTCCGCTCTCGAGGACACCGGTCACGAGGTGGTGCGCCTCGTCCGCCGACCGGCGAGGGCGGCCAGCGAACGGAGTTGGGACCCGCCCGCCGGCCACGTGCCCCACGACGCGCTGGAGGGCGCCGACGCGGTGGTGAACCTGTGCGGGGCGTCGATCTTCGGGCGCCGGTGGAACCACGCCAGGAAACAGGTGCTGCGTGACAGCCGGCTCGTGCCCACCGAGGTCCTCAGCACCGCCGTCGCCGAACACCGGATCCCGGTGCTCGTCAACGCCTCCGCCGTGGGCTACTACGGCGACACCGGGGACCGCGCCGTGGACGAGACCGCCCCGCTCGGGTCGGGGTTCCTCGCGGAGCTGTGCCGCGACTGGGAGGACGCGGTGCGCCCCGCGCGGGAGGCCGGCGCCCGCGTCGTCCTGGCCAGGAACGGCATCGTGCTCAGCTCCGGAGGTGGACTGCTCGGCACGCTGCGGCCGCTCTTCTCCCTGATGCTGGGGGGCCGGCTGGGCAGCGGCGGCCAGTACCTGTCGTGGATCGGCATGGACGACGAGCTGGCGGCGCTCCGGTTCGTACTGGAGACCGACGGCCTCGACGGCCCCGTGAACCTCACCGCGCCCGCGCCGGTGACCAACGCCGAGTTCACCCGCGTGATGTCGACCGCGTTGGGGCGCCCGGCGCCCTGGGTCGTTCCCGGGGTGGCGCTGCGCGCCCTCCTGGGCCAGATCGCCGACGAGTTGGTGCTCACCGGCCAGCGAGCCGTGCCGAAGGCCCTCTCCGAACACGGGTTCCACTTCCACCACCCCGCGCTGAACTCCGCCCTCGTGGCCGCGTTGAACGACTGAACCGGGAACGCGGTCGCACGTCCTCGCCTGTGGCGTCGGGCGCACCACGCCGGCCACGCCTGCGACCCGCGCGCGGCCGGGCGTAGGGTCAGGTCCGTGCGCAGCAACGACGAACCCCTCCGCTCCGCCCCGTCCACCTCGTGCCGGTCGGCGAGCGACCAGGTGGTCGTGCGGCATCTCGGGCTCATCGAGTACCAGCGGGCCTGGGACCTCCAGCGCGAACTGGTCGCTGCCAGGCAGGCCGGTGACGGGCCCGACACCCTCCTCCTGCTCGAACACCCCTCCGTGTACACGGCGGGCAAGCGGACCCGGCCGGCGGACAAACCGCAGGACGGCACCCCGGTCATCGACGTCGACCGGGGCGGGATGATCACCTGGCACGGCCCCGGTCAGCTGGTCGGCTACCCGATCGTCGAACTCGCCGAACCGGTCGACGTCGTGGACTACGTCCGGAGGTTGGAGCAGGCGCTGATCTCGGTGTGCGACCAGCTGGGCGTGCGCACCGGGCGGGTCGAGGGCCGCAGCGGCGTCTGGGTGCCCGCCGACGAGCGGGGTGGCGAACGCAAGATCGCCGCGCTCGGCATCCGGGTGCAGCGGGGCGTGACCATGCACGGCCTGGAGATCAACTGCGATCCCGACATGTCGGCGTGGGACCGCATCGTGCCCTGCGGGATCAGCGACGCGGGCACCACGTCCCTGACCGCGGAGCTCGGGCGGACCGTGAACGTCGCCGAGGTCCTGCCGCTCGTCGAGCGGGCGGTGCTCGACGCGCTGGAGGGCGCGCTGCCGGTGACCCACCGACCCGCCCGGCCGGAGCCGGCGGAACCGGCCGGGGCCGGAGCGGTCACCTTCGCCCTCGACTCCCGGATCCAGTCCGCCGGCTGAGGCGGGCCATCACCCGAGCTGGGGCGCCACCTCCGAGGCGACCAGCTCCAGGTGGTCGAGGTCAGCCAGGTCGAGCACCTGGAGGTAGAGCCGACGGACACCGGTCCGCTCGCGCCACTGCCCGATCCGGTCGACGATCTCGCCCGGCGTGCCGGCGAGCCCGTTCTCCCGCAGTTCCGGCACCTCCCGGCCGATCGCGGCGGCGCGGCGGGCCACCTCCGGCTCGTCCCGGCCGACGCACAGCACCAGCGCGGCCGACCGGAGGATGTCGCCCGCGCGCCGCCCGGCCGCGACGGCGGCCCGGTCCACCCGTTCGAACTGCTCCGCCGCCGTCTCCATGTCGACGAAGGGCAGGTTGAACTCGTCGGCGAACCGGGCGGCCAGCTCCGGCGTGCGCTTCTTGCCCTTCCCGCCGAGCACGAGTGGCGGCCGTGGCCGCTGCACCGGCTTGGGCAGCGCCGGCGAGTCGCTGATCTGGTAGTGCCGTCCCTCGTAGTCGAAGGTCTCACCCTCCGGCGTGCCCCAGAGACCGGTGATGATCTCCAGCTGCTCCTCGAAGCGGTCGAACCGTTCGGCCAGCGGCGGGAACGGAACACCGTAGGCGGCGTGTTCCTCGGCGTACCAGCCGGTGCCCAGGCCCAGGTCCACCCGGCCGCCGGACATCTCGTCGACCTGGGCGACGGTGATGGCGAGCGGACCGGGCAGGCGGAAGGTCCCGGCGGTCACGAGGGTGCCCAGCCGGATCGTGCTGGTCTCCCGCGCGATGCCGCCCAGGGTCACCCAGGCGTCGGTGGGGCCGGGCAGGCCGGAGACCGAGCCCATCTTCAGGTAGTGGTCGGAACGGAAGAAGGCGCCGTAACCGGCCGACTCGGCGCACCGCGCGACGCGGAGCAGGTCGGTGTAGGTGGCGCCCTGCTGGGGTTCGGTGAACACCCGGAGTTCGATGCGATCGTTCACGGGCTCCAAGGGTGCAGGGCGGCCGGAGCGAGGGCCAACCGGGGGCCTCGACACGGCGGAGGGCGCGGTCCCGGCACGGCGGTGGTCTCCGGTGCCGGGCCGCCGTGGCACCACGGATCGCCACACGGTAGTTGTGAGCTATGTCCAGATGGAGCGCAACCCAGATCCCCGACCAGACCGGCCGCAACGTCCTGATCACCGGAGCGAACTCCGGGTTGGGGCGCTACTCGGCGGTCACCCTCGCCAGCCGTGGCGCACGAGTGTTGTTGGCCTGCCGCTCGGCCGAACGCGGGCGGCCGGTGGTGGACGAGATCCGCGCCGCCGGCGGTGAGGCCGAACTGGTCGAGCTAGACCTCGCGGACCTGTCCTCGGTGCGGCAGGCCGCCAGCACGGCCAGGGCGCTCTGCCCGGAGGGCATCGACATCCTGATGAACAACGCGGGCGTGATGGCGCCGCCGTTGACGCGGACCCTCGACGGGTTCGAACTCCAGATGGGGGTGAACCACCTGGGCCACGCCGCGTTGACCTGGTTGCTGATGCCCAGCCTCATGCGGCCGGGGGCGCGGGTCGTGACCCTCAGCTCCATCGCCCACCGCGCCGGTTCCCTCGATCTGAGCGACCTGAACTACGAGTACCGCAAGTACAACGCGGGCCGGGCCTACGGGCAGTCGAAGCTCGCCAACCTCCTCTTCGCCTTCGAGCTGGACCGCCGTGCCAGGGCGGCTGGCCTGGACCTGCTCAGCGTGGCCGCGCACCCCGGCATGACGGCCACCGAGCTCGGCGGGAACATGGCCAGGGCCCGGGGCAGCTCCTGGATGGAGAAGGGGTGGGGGCTGGTCAACCGCGTGATGACCCAGCCCGTCGCCGACGGGGCCAGCCCGCAGCTGTACGCGGCGACGATGCCGGACGTGCGGTCCGGTGACTACTACGGACCCGACGGCCCCGGCGAGGCCAGGGGCGGTCCGAAGAAGGTGTCCTCCACGGCGGCGGCCCAGGACACGCGGGTCGCGGCCGAGTTGTGGGACCTCACGGCGACGCTCACCGGAGTGACGCCCGATCCACGCTGAGCGCACGCCTGGTGCCGGGTCCACGTCCTCCGCCGGATGCCCGACCGGATGGCGTGGACCACAGCACGACGACGCGTAGGGTGGGCGTGTGACGGTCGCACCGGAGGGGCGCAAGCTGTTGCGACTTGAGGTCCGCAACAGCCAGACGCCCATCGAGAAGAAGCCATCCTGGATCAAGACGCGCGCGCGCATGGGTCCGGAGTACCGCGAACTGAAGGGCCTGGTGCGGCGCGAGGGCCTGCACACGGTCTGCGAGGAGGCCGGCTGTCCCAACATCTACGAGTGCTGGGAGGACAGGGAGGCCACGTTCCTCATCGGCGGTGACCAGTGCACCCGCCGATGTGACTTCTGCCAGATCGACACCGGGCGGCCGGCGGCGCTGGACCGCACCGAACCGCGCAAGGTCGCCGAGTCGGTCCAGGCGATGGGCCTGCGGTACTCCACGGTCACCGGAGTGGCCAGGGACGACCTGCCCGACGGCGGCGCCTGGCTGTACGCCGAGACCGTGCGCCAGATCCACGAGCTCAACCCGGGGACGGGTGTCGAGCTGTTGATCCCGGACTTCAACGCCGACCCGGACCAGCTCGCCGAGGTCTTCTCCAGTCGTCCGGAGGTCCTCGCGCACAACGTGGAGACCGTTCCTCGGATCTTCAAGCGCATCCGGCCGGGCTTCCGCTACGAGCGGTCGCTGCGGGTCATCACGGAGGCGAGGAACGCGGGTCTGGTGACCAAGTCGAACCTGATCCTCGGCATGGGCGAGGAGCCCGACGAGGTGACCGAGGCGCTCCAGTCGCTGTACGACGCGGGTTGCGAGATCATCACCATCACGCAGTACCTGCGTCCCAGCGTCCGCCACCACCCCGTGGAGCGGTGGGTCAAGCCCGAGGAGTTCGTGGCGCACAGCAGGACCGCCGAGGAGATCGGCTTCACCGGGGTCATGGCCGGCCCGCTGGTCCGCTCCTCCTACCGCGCCGGTCGGCTGTACGCGGGCGCGGTGCGCCGCCGAGGCGAGGAACTGCCCGAGAACCTGAGCCACCTGCTCAGTGAGAGCCCCGCCGCGCAGGAGGCCAGCGCCCTGCTGGCGCGGTGAGAACCCTGGCCGCCCCCGTGCCGCACGGGGGCGGCCCGTTCCGGGCCGGCTGAGGGCGAGGCTCCGGTCCCGGCTCGGCCGTCTCCCCACGGGCGGCCGGCCGCGACCTCCCCCGTATCCTGGTCGTATGGCCCCCAAGCAGGAGAAAGCGGCTGGAAAGCCGGACAAGGCGGCCGCCAAGGAAGCGTCCAAGGCGGCGAAGAGCGCCCGGCGGCAGGCATCGAGGGAACGCCGCAAGCAGATCTTCGAGGCGTTCAAGATGCAGCGCCGCGAGGACAAGCGGCTCATCCCGTGGATGCTGGTCGCCTTCCTCGGCACCGCGCTCGTCGTCTTCGGCCTGGGCTTGCTGCTGGGGCTGCAATGGTTCTTCCTGCCGGTCGGCATCGCCTTCGGCGCCCTCGCCGCGGTCATCGTGTTCGGCCGCCGCGTCCAGCGCACCGTCTACCAGCGCGCGGACGGGCAGCCGGGTGCCGCCGGCTGGGCGCTGGAGAACATCCGCGGCCGCTGGCGCGTGACGAATGCCGTCGCCGGCACCACCCACCTCGACGCCGTGCACCGGGTCATCGGGCGCCCCGGCATCATCCTGGTCGCGGAGGGCGCCCCGCACCGCGTGCGGGGACTCATCGCACAGGAGAAGAAGCGCGTCGCCCGGGTGGTGGGCAGCACTCCGATCTACGACTTCACGGTCGGTAACGGGGAGGGGGAGGTCCCGCTCAAGAAGCTCCAGCGCCACCTCATGAAACTCCCCCGTAACATCAGCGTCGCGCAGATGGACGTGTTGGAGACGAGGCTCGCCGCGCTGGCCAGCAAGGGCAACGCCATGCCCAAGGGGCCGATGCCCCAGGGGGCGCGGATGCGGAACATGCAGCGGGCCATCCGCCGCCGCTGAGCTCCTCCCACGGGCCAGGGCCACGCATCGAGGCGGGGAACGCCCTCCGGACCAGGTTCCGGGGGGCGTTCGACCGTCTGGAGGGGCCGACGTCCCTCGCGCGCGGGAGAGGGACCCGGCGACGAACCGGGGCGGTCTCCTCGGACGGCCTACGCGGGCACGTGCGGAACCGACCCGTGGAGCGCGATCGGCGCGGCCTCCTCGACGGCCCGCCTCCGAACGACTCGACCGAGCCGGCGCGTCAGCGAGCCCGCGGTCGCGGGGACGGACGATGTGACAGGTGCGCGGCGGTCGGCACCACCGGTCCCCCGGACCCGGTCCAGGACGCCCCCGGGGAGGCGGGACGCTCCGTCGGCGCCCGGGTCACGATCACAAGGACATCGGCCGGACGACCAGGTCAGCGGGTGTTCACCACGACCGTGCCCAGTGCCCGGTCGTGCAGACCCCGGTAGTCGAGGTCCCACACCACGGCGGGGATCAGGAAGAAGATCATCACGGTGCGACCGGCGGCTCGGGGCAAGCCCACCCGGGCGGCCCCACCGAGCCGAGCGACCCGGATGCCCAGCAGCGCCATGCCCGGCGTGAAACCGGCGACGGCGACCGGGACCACGGTCAGCAGCACCCAGGCCAACAGGCTCCAGTTCCGGGGCAGTTCGGGGGCGGTGAACAGACCGGCCACGAGGGCTGCCATGATCAGGTCGACGAGCAGCGCCGCGAGCTTGCGCCGGGGTCGGGCGACTGAGCCCGGACCCGTCTCGGGTAGGCCGAGGCGCTCGCCGCGCCACCGCTGGTTCTCTGCCTCCGCCGCGGCCCGCCGACCCTCCGGGTCGAGCGCCGCGCTGGGGCCGGACAGCCACGAGCCGGTCCACCTGTTCACGGACCCCAGCGTAACGACCGATTCGCGGCGTTTCGGTCCGGGGCCAGGTCAGACGGCCGCACATATCATGTCAGTCACATCCTGCTGTGTTAACAGCCGCGAAACATGCGGTTGATGGCAGGGCAATACGTCCCACTTAGCGTCGCTGGCGCACTGCTGCTAGCGACCGGTGATGGCTTCCGCCAACTGGGGGCCACTCGATGTGTCTGACCCGTGTAAGGAGCCAGCGAGGGTGTTCAAAAACTCCGACGAGGTCCTGAAGTACCTCTCCGACGAGGACGTGAAGTTCGTCGACATCAGGTTCTGCGACCTGCCCGGCATCATGCAGCACTTCACCGTGCCCGCCGCGGCGTTCGACGCGGACACCTTCGCTGACGGCCTCGCCTTCGACGGTTCGTCCGTCCGCGGCTTCCAGTCCATCCACGAGTCGGACATGCTGCTGCTCCCCGACCCGTACACCGCGCGCCTGGACCCCTTCCGCGCCGAGAAGACCCTCATCGTCAACTTCTTCGTGCACGACCCGCTGACCCGCGAGCCCTACAGCCGGGACCCGCGCAACGTCGCCCGCAAGGCCGAGGAGTTCCTCGCGGCGTCCGGCATCGCCGACACCGCCTTCTTCGGCCCCGAGGCGGAGTTCTACGTCTTCGACTCGGTGCGGTTCGACACCACCGCGAACGCCTCCTTCCACGAGATCGACTCGGAGGCCGGCTGGTGGAACACCGGCGCCGACGAGGAGGGAGGCAACAAGGGCTACAAGGTCCGGTACAAGGGCGGCTACTTCCCGGTGTCACCCACCGACCACTTCGCCGACCTGCGCGACCGGATCTCCCTCCAGCTCATGGAGTCCGGTTTCACGGTGGAGCGCGCGCACCACGAGGTCGGTACCGCCGGCCAGGCCGAGATCAACTACAAGTTCAACACCCTGCTCCACGCGGCCGACGACCTGCAGCTCTTCAAGTACATCGTCAAGAACGTCGCCTGGCAGGCCGGCCGCAGCGCGACCTTCATGCCCAAGCCGCTGTTCGGCGACAACGGCTCCGGCATGCACTGCCACCAGTCGCTGTGGGCCGGCGGCAAGCCGCTGTTCCACGACGAGTCCGGGTACGGCGGCCTGTCGGACACCGCGCGGCACTACATCGGCGGGCTGCTCCACCACGCGCCGAGCCTGCTGGCCTTCACGAACCCGACGGTGAACTCCTACCACCGCCTGGTCCCCGGCTACGAGGCCCCGGTCAACCTGGTCTACTCGCAGCGCAACCGGTCGGCGTGCATCCGCATCCCGATCACCGGCAGCAACCCGAAGGCCAAGCGGGTCGAGTTCCGCTGCCCGGACTCCTCGGGCAACCCCTACCTCGCCTTCGCCGCCATGCTGATGGCCGGCCTCGACGGCATCAAGAACAAGATCGAGCCGCCGGCCCCGATCGACAAGGACCTCTACGAGCTGCCGCCCGAGGAGGCCAAGAACGTCCCGCAGGTGCCGGCGACGTTGTCCGAGGTCATCGACAACCTGGAGCGGGACCACGAGTACCTGCTCGCCGGCGGGGTCTTCACGCCCGACCTGATCGAGACCTGGATCTCGCTGAAGCGGGAGCAGGAGATCGACCCGATCCGCCTGCGGCCGCACCCCTACGAGTTCTCGCTGTACTACGACGTGTGACGGGAGGGGGTGTCCACCACCCGCGTGGTCGACACCCCGTCCCATGGATCGCCGGCTGAGGGCCGGGTGACCGCCGTGGTCACCCGGCCCTCGCTGTCGTCGGCCCCGGGCCGGCTCCCTGGTGACCGAGCTCCACCTCGGTCCCCGTGGCGGAACCGAGAGACGTGCCTTCCTCCTAGGCGAGACGATCGGACATCGCACCAAGACCTTGAACGGTTCCGAGTCTCGGTACGTTCGGATTGACTCGTCCCATGACAGCGAAAACGATCCTGGTGCTCGGCGGTACGGGGAAGACCGGCCGCCGGGTCGCCGCGCAGCTGACCGAACGGGGCCACACCGCGCGCGTGGCGTCCCGCGGCGCCCCCACCCGATTCGACTGGAACGACGACACCACCTGGCCGGCAGCGCTGCGCGGCGCCGACGGCGTGTACGTCGTCCCCGACGACGCCGGGCCGCTCAGCCACTTCGAGTCCTTCATCAGCCTCGCCACCCGGGAGGGGGTGCGCCGCCTCGTGCTGCTGTCGGCGCGGGAGGGGATCGAGACATCCAACCCAGCGGTGATCAGCCGGGAGGACACCGTGCGCGGGTCCGGCGTCGAGTGGACGCTGTTGCGCCCGGTCTGGTTCGCCCAGAACTTCAGCGAGGAACCGTTCCTGGCCGAGGGCGTGCGCGAAGGTGAGGTCCGCTACGGCACCGAGGACGGTCGGCACCCGTTCATCGACGCCGAGGACATCGCTGCCGTCGCCGTCGCCGCCCTCACGGAGGACGGGCACGCCGGCCGGGTGTACACGATGTCCGGTCCTCGGGCCCTCAGCATCCCCGAGGCGCTGGACACGATCGCGGCGGCGACCGGGCGCACGATCCGGAGCGTCCCCCTCCCCCTCGACGAGTACGAACGCCACCTCACCGACCGCTACTACCCGGCCGGTGCGGCGCGGGCGGTCACCGGTCTCAGCGAGCTGGTCCGCCGACATGCGGACGACCACCTCTCCGACGGAGTGCGGGAGGCGCTCGGCCGGGAGCCCCGCGACTTCGCCGACTACGTCGCCACGACCGCCGACGCCGGCGGCTGGGGATGATCACGGCCCGTCCCCCCGCCACGGCGGGGGGACACCCGTGCCCATCCGGCGCCCCGCCGCTCCCCACCGAGGCGAACTCCCGTAAAACGCCGACCCACCATTCCTGGACGACGGTCGTGTGCTTCTCCCAACCGGTCCGGAAACGGTTCAACGGTGGTTCACGCCAATCAGTGCACTAGTGGTTCACCATTTTATCGACGCGTTTTCCCCCGCGTTCTCCAGTAAGCTGGCGTCCCGTTCACGTGCACGGGACAACGGGGGATGCATGGCGCTTCGCGACCGGGTCCGCGCGGTGGTGGAAGCCAGGAGATTCAACCAGTTCATCATCACCGTCATCCTCGTGAACGCGGCCGTGCTCGGGATGGAGACATCCCCGTGGCTGACCAGCCGGTACGGCGAGACGATGCTGCTCATCGACCACACGGCGGTCGCCGTCTTCACCGTCGAGCTCCTGGCCAGGCTCTACGTGTACCGGACCGGCTTCTTCCGCAGCGCGTGGAACTGGTTCGACCTGATCGTGGTGAGTGTGGCCCTCGTCCCCACCACGACGTCCTTCAGCGTCTTGCGGGTGCTGCGCGGTCTGCGACTGATCTCCGCGGTCCCCGCCATTCGTCGGATCGTCTCCGCGTTGTTCAGCGCCGTCCCCGGCCTGCTTTCCGTCCTCTCCCTGCTGTTGCTGGTCCTCTACATCAGTGCCGTGATCAGCGTCCACCTCTTCGGCGATATCGCCCCCGAACTCTTCGGGCACCTCGGTATCGCCCTGTTCTCGTTGTTCAAGGTGCTGACCACCGAGAACTGGCCCGACATCGCGGACACCGTCATGGTGGACCAACCGATGGCGTGGATCTTCTTCGTCTGCTACATCGTGTCCACCACCTTCGTCGTGCTCAACCTGCTGATCGCGGTCCTCGTCAGCGCGGTGGAGATGCAGCTGTCGGCCGCCAGGTGGGCGGAGGACCAGAGCCTGGAGGCGGTCCAGCACGCGGCGGTCATGGCCGAGCTCCGCGCGCTGCGCGGCGAGCTGGCCACCCTGCGGGCCAGCACCGGCCCCGGGACCGCTGCTGGCACCAGCGCTCCTGCCCAGGGCACACCGGACGGCGAGCCCCCGCCCGCGCCACCCGCACCACGACGGCCGGAAGGGGACGGGACCCGCGCCGACGAGCCCGGGGGCCCGGGTCAGCCCGTTCCGTAGAAGACCCGTTCCATCACGGCCCTGGCCCGCCGCGTCACCCGCCGGTAGTCGTCGACGAACACCCCGGGGTCCTCGGAGACCGAATATCCCAGCGTCCTGGCTACCGCCGCGAGGTCCCGACCGTGCCCCGGCAGCTGGTCCGACGCCTTGCCCCGGACCAGCGTCGTCGCGTTCCGCGCCTGGCTGGCCATCGTCCACGCGGCCCGCAGCGCCTCGGCGTCGGCCTCGTCCAGCAGTCCAGCCGCCGCGGCGCTCCGCACGGCTCCCAGGGTCGAGGTCGTGCGGAGCCCCGGCACCTCGTGCGCGTGGCCGAGCTGGATCAACTGCGCGGTCCACTCCACGTCGGACAGCCCGCCCCGGCCGAGTTTGGTGTTCGTGGTCGGGTCGATCCCCCTGGGCAGGCGTTCGTGCTCCACCCGAGCCTTGATCCTGCGGATCTCGATGGTCGAGGCCTCGTCGAGCCCACCGGCCGGATACCGCACGGGGTCGATCAACTCGGTGAACCGGCGGCCGAGCTCCTCGTCCCCGGCCACCCGTCGTGCCCGCAGCAGCGCCTGCGCCTCCCAGGTGTCCGACCACTTCTCGTAGTACATGCGGTACGACTCCAGCGTCCGCACCAACGGGCCACTCCGGCCCTCGGGACGCAGGTCGGTGTCGACGTGCAACGGGGGGTCCTGGCTGGGTGCGCTGAGGAGCCGGCGCAGCGTCTCGGCCACGGCGGTCGCGTAACGCACGGCGTCGTGGTCCTCGACGCCCTCCACGGCCTCGCACACGAACAGGACGTCCGCGTCCGAGCCGTACCCGAGCTCGTCACCCCCCAACCTGCCCATGCCGATGACTGCGACCCTGGCCAGCGGCTCGGGACCGAAGCGGGGCGCGACGGCGCCCGCCGCGGCCCGCAACGCCGCCTCCAGGACGGCGGACCAGATCCGGGACAGGGCGTGGGACACCGACGGGAGTTCCATCAGCCCCAGCAGGTCCGCGCACCCCACCCGCAGCAGCTCGTGCCTGCGCAGCGACCGGGCGGCCAGCACCGCCTGTTCGGGGTCGCCGTGCCTGGCGACGGCGCTGCCCAGCGAGTGCGCCACCTCCTCGGGGTCCCGCCCCACCAGCTCCGGGGTGTCGACCAGCAGCCGCAGCACCTCGGGCGCGCGGACCAACAACTCGGGGACCATCCTGGACGTCCCCAGCAGGAAGGCCAGGCGTTCCGCGACCGCGCCCCTGTCCCGCAGCAGCCGCAGGTACCAAGGAGTGTCCGTCAACGCCTCGGACACCCGGCGGTAGGCGAGCAGGCCGCCGTCGGGGTCGGTGGTGTCGGCGAACAGGTCGAGCAGCACCGGCAGGAGCGCCCGCTGGATCGACGCGCGGCGCGACACCCCCTCGGTGAGCGCCCCGATGTGGCGCAACGCGCCCTCCGGGGAGGTGAACCCGAGGGCGGCCAGCCGGGCGGTCGCCTCGTTCGGGGTGAGCCGCAGCGCCTCCGACGGCACCCGGGCCACCGCCTCCAGCAGCGGGCGGTAGAACAGCTTCTCGTGGAGTCGGCGGACCCGGGCGGCGTGCCGGCGGAACTCCGACAACAACACCTCCCCCGGACCTCGCCGACCGTCCGAGCGCAGGCCGGCCGCCCTGGCCAGCCAGCGCAGGCCGGCGACGTCGTCGAACGCGGGGAACAGGTGGGTGCGCAGCAGGCGCTGGAGCTGGAGCCGGTGTTCGAGCAGCCGGAGGAAGCAGTACGACTCGGTGAGTTCGGCGGCGTCGACCCGCCCCACGTACCCGCCGGACCCCAACGCGCCCAGCGCCGGCACCGTCCCGGGAACCCGCAGTTCCTCGTCCGAACGACCGTGCACCAGCTGGAGGAGCTGGACGGCGAACTCCACGTCGCGCAACCCGCCGCGCCCCAGCTTCAGCTCCCGCTCGGTGAGCTCGGCCGGCAGGTTGTCCTCCACCCGCCGGCGCATCTCCTGGACGTCGGAGACGAAGTCGTCCCGGTCCGCCGCCGTCCACACCATCGGCGTGACGGCGTCGAGGTACGCCTTGCCCAGCGCGGCGTCACCGGCCACCGGCCGAGCCTTGAGCAACGCCTGGAACTCCCAGGTGCGCGCCCACCTCCGGTAGTAGCTGAGATGCCCTTCCAGGGTCCGCACCAGGGCACCGGCCTTCCCCTCCGGGCGCAGTGCGGCGTCGACCTGGAAACATGCCTCACCGGCGATCCGCATCGCCTCGGCGGCGACCCTGGTGGCGGTGGCGAGCGCCCGGTGCGGCGCTGCATCCCCCTCGTCCCCCGCACTCCCGGCGTCCACCTCCTCCGCCGGGGGGCGCGGTTCCGCGACGAAGACGACGTCGACGTCGCTGACGTAGTTCAACTCGCCCGCTCCGCACTTGCCCATCGCGATGACGGCCAGGCGGAACGGCAGCTCGGCGTCCGACGGGTCCTCGTCCTCGGAGGGTGGGCCCAGCACCTCCGTCACCGCGACCGCGAGCGCGGCACGCAGCGCCGCGACCGCCAGGTTGGACAGCGCGCCGGCGACCAGGCGGTACCGCTCGGGTTCCCAGCCGATGCCGCGCTGGCTCAGGTCGGTGGCCGCGATGTCGAGCATCATGCCCCGGTAGGCGGTGCGGAGGGCGCGGACCGCCTCGATCCCGACCAGGGTGGAACGTACGGCCCCGGCACCCGCTCCCCACGCGGGTGCCGGGTCCCCCGGGTCCTCCGAGCGGGTTCCCGGCCCCACCGCCCCGACGGAGGACCACAACTCGGTGGTCAACTCGCGCTCGCTGGGTGGGTCGTCGAGCAGTTCACCGTCGAGGCGCCGCCACTCCGCCGGGTGAGCCACCAGGTGGTCGGTCAGGGCGGTGCTGGCGCCCAGCACCGCGAACAGCCGCACGGCCAGGTCGTGGTCCGTGCGCAACGCCTCGTCCAGCTCGGGCCAGTCCGCGCCGAGGGACTCCCGCAGCCGGTCCAGACCGCGCAGCGCGAGGTCGGGGTCGGCGGAGGCGGACAACGCGCCCAGCACGGGCTCCAGCCCGGGGGGAACGCGGTCGGCCTCCCACCACCCCGCCGCCGCGAGCATCGGGTGGGTTCGGGCGTCGGTCAGCCCGAAACGGCCCAACCAGGGTGCTGGTCGCGATTCCTCCGCCATCACAGGTCCTCCAGACTGCCGTCCCGCCGGATGCCACGTCCCGGGGCTCCGCCGGTTGTCCTGCACTCGGGATCGGGCGGCCTCGGTGTGCCGGCGGCCCCGCCGACACCGGCGCGCGGCCGGGAGCACCGAGGCCCGCTGTCCTCCGCCACCTCCGGGTCCGCCGTCAGACCAGCGGGAGGCGACGCGGGCCCGGCTCCCGGGGTTCCAGTCCGGCGCGTCGCGCGGCGATGCGGACGAACCGGGTGACGATCGGCTTCCAGGTGGCCTCGATCTCCTCGTGCGCCTCGGCGAGCGCGGCGGTGGAGTGCGCCCGGGCCGGCGCCGCGGCGGCCAACTCCGGGTCGGCGTCGAACCAGTCGCGGATCATCTCCGGGGTCGTCTCGATGTGGAACTGCGTGCCCCAGGCCGCCGTTCCCACCCGGAACGCCTGGTGTGGGCAGTTCGGTGAGGCGGCGAGCAGCGTCGCCCCGGGAGGGAGGCGGGTGACGATGTCGCGGTGCGCCTGCACGACCAGGGGCATCAGGACGAGGTCCTCGAACAACTCGTCCTCGACGGCGGCGTCCCGCTTCGCGACGAGCGTCGGCCCAGCCGCCGGGCCGGTGGGGCTCGCCTCCACCCGGCCACCGGCGGCAGCCGCCAGGAGCTGAGCGCCCAGGCAGACCGCGAACGTCGGTAGTCCCTTCCCGACCGCGGTGGTCAGCCGGGCCCGCACGTCCAGCAACCACGGGTGCGCGATGACGTCCTCGGCCTGAACCCGCCCTCCCAGGCACACGAGGGCGTGGTACTCGCCGAGTTCGGGCACTTCCTGCTGATCCGGGTGGATGATGTCGAGTTCGGCACCCGCGGAGCGCAGCCACTCACCCAGGCGGGCGGGCGGATCGGACGGGTCGGGTTGCAGAACAAGAACTCGCACACTCGTCACGACGACGATGCTATGCCCGACGGCCCCGAGAACGCCGCTGCCCCCGACGCCCTCCACCACATCGAATTCAGAACGTTGCCGTCGTGGGACGAGAGAGCGGTCCAACCGCCCGCCGAAAGCCCGTCGAGAAGCCGCACCCGCCGCGAACGAGGGACCACCGCGTTCCCGGCCCCGGTCGGTGGCGGGTGCCCTGGGCGCACAAAAAAAGTGGGTGGAGAAGAACCGGGAGCACCCACCAGGTGCTCAACCACATTCCCCTCCACCCACCGGTGAAAGAAAGTTCGGCGGCGTCCTACTCTCCCACACCCCCACAGGTGCAGTACCATCGGCGCTGAAAGGCTTAGCTTCCGGGTTCGGAATGGGACCGGGCGTTTCCCTCTCGCTATCACCACCGAAACACTCTAACCAACACCCCACCCCAACCAACCCCAGGGCAGGGAGCCAGTTGCACTCCCAGAATCACACAGTGGATGCGTAACACCTTCGTAGACAAGCCCTCGGCCTATTAGTACCGGTCAACTCCACACGTTACCGTGCTTCCATCTCCAGCCTATCAACCCAGTCGTCTACTGGGGGCCTTACCCCAACAAAGTGGGTGGGAGACCTCATCTTGGAACAGGCTTCCCGCTTAGATGCTTTCAGCGGTTATCCCTTCCGAACGTAGCCAACCAGCCATGCACCTGGCGGTACAACTGGCACACCAGAGGTTCGTCCGTCCCGGTCCTCTCGTACTAGGGACAGCCTTCCACAAGTCTCCAACGCGCGCGGCGGATAGGGACCGAACTGTCTCACGACGTTCTAAACCCAGCTCGCGTGCCGCTTTAATGGGCGAACAGCCCAACCCTTGGGACCTACTCCAGCCCCAGGATGCGACGAGCCGACATCGAGGTGCCAAACCATGCCGTCGATATGGACTCTTGGGCAAGATCAGCCTGTTATCCCCGGGGTACCTTTTATCCGTTGAGCGACACCGCTTCCACCAGCCAGTGCCGGATCACTAGTCCCGACTTTCGTCCCTGCTCGACCCGTCAGTCTCACAGTCAAGCTCCCTTGTGCACTTACACTCAACACCTGATTGCCAACCAGGCTGAGGGAACCTTTGGGCGCCTCCGTTACCCTTTGGGAGGCAACCGCCCCAGTTAAACTACCCACCAGGCACTGTCCCTGAACCAGATCATGGTCCGAGGTTAGACACCCAGTACGACCAGAGTGGTATTTCAAGATTGACTCCACGACCACTAGCGTGACCGCTTCCCAGTCTCCCACCTATCCTACACAAGCCGAACCGAGCACCAATACCAAGCTATAGTAAAGGTCCCGGGGTCTTTCCGTCCTGCCGCGCGTAACGAGCATCTTTACTCGTAGTGCAATTTCGCCGGGCCTGTGGTTGAGACAGCGGAGAAGTCGTTACGCCATTCGTGCAGGTCGGAACTTACCCGACAAGGAATTTCGCTACCTTAGGATGGTTATAGTTACCACCGCCGTTTACTGGCGCTTAAGTTCTCAGCTTCGCCCCGAAGGACTAACCGGTCCCCTTAACGTTCCAGCACCGGGCAGGCGTCAGTCCGTATACATCGTCTTACGACTTCGCACGGACCTGTGTTTTTAATAAACAGTCGCTTCTCCCTGGTCTCTGCGGCCACACAACGCTAGCCCGCGAAGGGCTTCACGCCACACGGCCCCCCTTCTCCCGAAGTTACGGGGGCATTTTGCCGAGTTCCTTAACCACAGTTCACCCGATCGCCTTGGTATTCTCTACCTGACCACCTGTGTCGGTTTGGGGTACGGGCCGCGTAGACACTCGCTAGAGGCTTTTCTCGGCAGCATGGGATCACCCTACTTCGCCTCATTCGGCTATGCATCACGTCTCACCATTAACAGAGAAGCGGATTTGCCTACCTCTCCTGGCTACACGCTTACACCAGTACTACCACTCACTGGCGGGGCTACCCTCCTGCGTCACCCCATCACTTGGCTACTACCAGCTCAGATCCCGCGCATGGCCACCACCCCACCCGAAAGCAGGACAGCACCACGGGCGGTTAGTATCACCAGCCTCGCCAGGGACGCATCCACACGGGTACGGGAATATCAACCCGTTGTCCATCGACTACGCCTGTCGGCCTCGCCTTAGGTCCCGACTTACCCTGGGCGGAATAACCTGGCCCAGGAACCCTTGGTCATCCGGCGGCAGAGTTTCTCACTCTGCTTTCGCTACTCATGCCTGCATTCTCACTCCCACACCGTCCACACCCGCTCACGCGACTGCTTCACCCAGTGCAGGACGCTCCCCTACCCATCCACACACCTACACCCACCCCCCAAAAGGGACAGATGGAGCTCTACATGTGAATGACACGGCTTCGGCGGTGCGCTTAAGCCCCGCTACATTATCGGCGCAGGACCACTTGACCAGTGAGCTATTACGCACTCTTTCAAGGATGGCTGCTTCTAAGCCAACCTCCTGGTTGTCTGGGCGACCCCACATCCTTTTCCACTTAGCGCACACTTAGGGGCCTTAGCCGGCGTTCTGGGCTGTTTCCCTCTCGACTACGAAGCTTATCCCCCGCAGTCTCACTGCCGCGCTCTCACACACCCGCATTCGGAGTTTGGCTGACGTCAGTAACCTTGTCGGGCCCATCGGCCATCCAGTGCTCTACCTCGGATGAGAAACACACGACGCTGCACCTAAATGCATTTCGGGGAGAACCAGCTATCACGGAGTTTGATTGGCCTTTCACCCCTACCCACAGCTCATCCCCCAGGTTTTCAACCCTGGTGGGTTCGGGCCTCCACGCGGTCTTACCCGCGCTTCACCCTGGCCATGGGTAGATCACTCCGCTTCGGGTCTAGGACACGCGACTCTGACGCCCTGTTCAGACTCGCTTTCGCTACGGCTACCCCACCCGGGTTAACCTCGCCACGTATCACTAACTCGCAGGCTCATTCTTCAAAAGGCACGCCATCACCCCACAACGGAGGCTCTGACGGATTGTAGGCACATGGTTTCAGGTACTATTTCACTCCCCTCCCGGGGTACTTTTCACCTTTCCCTCACGGTACTAGTCCGCTATCGGTCATCAGGGAGTATTTAGGCTTAGCGGGTGGTCCCGCCAGATTCACAGCAAATTCCACGAGCTCGCTGCTACTTGGGATCCCCTCCAGGAGACACAGTGCTTTCACGTACGGGAGTATCACCCTCTACGCTGACGCTTTCCAGACGTCTTCCGCTAACACCATGTTTTCTGACTCCTCGCCGAGATGGCAGCCTCGACCGGTGGGTCCCACAACCCCGCATACGCAACCCCTGCCAGGTATCACACGTACACGGTTTAGCCTCATCCGCTTTCGCTCGCCACTACTCACGGAATCACGGTTGTTTTCTCTTCCTACGGGTACTGAGATGTTTCACTTCCCCGCGTTCCCTCCACACACCCTATATATTCAGGTGTGGGTGACCAGACATGACTCTGGCCGGGTTTCCCCATTCGGAAATCCTCGGATCACAGCTTGGTTGACAGCTCCCCGAGGCCTATCGCGGCCTCCCACGTCCTTCATCGGCTCCTGATGCCCAGGCATCCACCATGTGCCCTTACTTACTTGACCACAAAGATGCTCGCATCCACTGTGTAATTCTCAAAGAACAACCGGCCACCACCCCCACACTGAGTACCACCAACCCCGCACACCCACCAGGGGCACGCCAGACGGTATGGCACTCGGGGACAGCACCACCAGAAGACCCACGCACCACGCGTGTTCCCTCAGGACCCAACAGTGCACCGACCACACCACCACCCCACCACACAGCAGCTTTCCCCACCCCCACCCGAAAGCAGGAGCCGTACTCACCACCACACAGCAGAACAGCCATGCGGGTAACCAGCAGTCCACAATTCCACTGAGCAGTCACCCCCAGAACACACGCCTGAGACAGTGACCACCCCACCACCGAAGCAGTGGGATACATGCTCCTTAGAAAGGAGGTGATCCAGCCGCACCTTCCGGTACGGCTACCTTGTTACGACTTCGTCCCAATCGCCAGTCCCACCTTCGACCGCTCCCCCCACAAGGGTTGGGCCACGGGCTTCGGGTGTTACCGACTTTCATGACGTGACGGGCGGTGTGTACAAGGCCCGGGAACGTATTCACCGCAGCGTTGCTGATCTGCGATTACTAGCGACTCCGACTTCACGGGGTCGAGTTGCAGACCCCGATCCGAACTGAGACCGGCTTTAAGAGATTCGCTCCACCTTGCGATTTCGCAGCCCTCTGTACCGGCCATTGTAGCATGTGTGAAGCCCTGGACATAAGGGGCATGATGACTTGACCTCATCCCCACCTTCCTCCGAGTTGACCCCGGCAGTCTCCCATGAGTCCCCACCATTACGTGCTGGCAACATGGAACAAGGGTTGCGCTCGTTGCGGGACTTAACCCAACATCTCACGACACGAGCTGACGACAGCCATGCACCACCTGCACACTGACCTTACGGAAACCCCATCTCTGAGGCGATCCAGTGCATGTCAAACCCAGGTAAGGTTCTTCGCGTTGCATCGAATTAATCCACATGCTCCGCCGCTTGTGCGGGCCCCCGTCAATTCCTTTGAGTTTTAGCCTTGCGGCCGTACTCCCCAGGCGGGGCGCTTAATGCGTTAGCTACGGCACGGAGGACGTGGAAATCCCCCACACCTAGCGCCCACCGTTTACGGCGTGGACTACCAGGGTATCTAATCCTGTTCGCTCCCCACGCTTTCGCTCCTCAGCGTCAGTATCGGCCCAGAGACCCGCCTTCGCCACCGGTGTTCCTCCTGATATCTGCGCATTCCACCGCTACACCAGGAATTCCAGTCTCCCCTACCGAACTCAAGTCTGCCCGTATCGACTGCACGCCCACAGTTAAGCTGTAGGTTTTCACAGTCGACGCGACAAACCGCCTACGAGCTCTTTACGCCCAATAATTCCGGACAACGCTCGCACCCTACGTATTACCGCGGCTGCTGGCACGTAGTTAGCCGGTGCTTCTTCTGCGCCTACCGTCACTTTCGCTTCTTCGGCGCTGAAAGAGGTTTACAACCCGAAGGCCGTCATCCCTCACGCGGCGTCGCTGCGTCAGGCTTTCGCCCATTGCGCAATATTCCCCACTGCTGCCTCCCGTAGGAGTCTGGGCCGTATCTCAGTCCCAGTGTGGCCGGTCGCCCTCTCAGGCCGGCTACCCGTCGTCGCCTTGGTAGGCCATTACCCCACCAACAAGCTGATAGGCCGCGGGCCCATCCTGCACCGCCGGAACTTTCCACCCACCCCCATGCGGGGGAAGGTCGTATCCGGTATTAGCCCCGGTTTCCCGAGGTTATCCCAGAGTGCAGGGCAGGTTGCCCACGTGTTACTCACCCGTTCGCCGCTCGTGTACCCCGAAGGGCCTTACCGCTCGACTTGCATGTGTTAAGCACGCCGCCAGCGTTCGTCCTGAGCCAGGATCAAACTCTCCATAAAGGTTTGATTCTGTTACATTCGACGCATGACACTCACACCCACCCCGGAGGGCAGGGAATGCCACCGTCACTCAAAGGAACTCCTCTAACGAGGGTTCATATTTAGCTCTACTGGCTATTATATCGGTACACTGTTGAGTTCTCAAAGAACACACGCCACACCAGAACCCCACACCCACATCGTGGGCCCGTCGTCCTGGGACGCACTCTTCTCGTATCTGAAGCTTGTGTCCGGCAACCCCCACCACCACGTTCCCGTGGTGTCCCATCCGGTGTTTCAGAGGGTTTCCGTTTTTCGCTGGAACCAGCCTAGCATTTCCGTTTCCACCGGGTCAAATCCGGGGTTTCCGTGGAAACCGCCGTTTTCTCAGCGGAACCGGAATCACCGTTGACCACCCTTCCAGGAAGGCCGTCGCTGTTTCCGTCGTGTTGTGTTGTCAACGCTACCAGACCGTGTTTCCGGTGTTTCCCGGGGGGTGTCGGTGTCACCGTGGTGAACCGTGC
The DNA here is from genome assembly GCF_049311605.1 of Actinoalloteichus caeruleus. NCBI lineage: Bacteria > Bacillati > Actinomycetota > Actinomycetes > Pseudonocardiales > Pseudonocardiaceae > Actinoalloteichus > Actinoalloteichus caeruleus. The sequence goes on along the minus strand of NZ_CP186005.1, from coordinate 1,180,551 downwards.
ACCGTTTCCGGTGGACCGGTGTTTCTTTCCGGTCTGGCCGTTCCACCGTATCGGTCGGTGTTTCCTGGTGTCAAATCCGGTGTTCACCGGGTTTGGCCTGGTCACGACCGTTTCCGAATATCGTGGAACTGTGTTGTCAATGTGTGGTTCCGGGCAGCACCGTGTGTGCGGTGTTTTCCGGTTCCGGGTCAACGTAACCGATCTTCGTTCGTTCCGTCAACTCGGCGCTTTCGACCGGTTGGCGGTGAACTCCTGGCTTTGTTGTTGTCAATGTGGAGCCTAGTGGAGCGTACTGGGCTGCTTTTCCCTGTCGCGTTCGGGGGCCGCGTCTTGGCCTCGCCAGATCCGTGTCAGGTCCGAGCTGCTCAGTGGTGTTGCTGTTTTCAACGCCCGGGAACGCTACCAGGCGGAGATCCTCACCCCCGATGGGGGTGGCCCCTCCTCCGAGTACCGCACCCGACGAGTAGCACCGCTCACGCGATGTCCTCGCACTGGACGAGATACGCCAGTCAGGTGGACCACGCATGACGATCCCGTCCCTGTCGAACCTTGGGAGTGGGAGTCGCCAGTCCGTGCTCATCCCACGACTACCGTCGTGGTCCCTGCCTGGCTGCCGCGCAACAATACCGGGTCCGTGATCGCGATGTCAACCCGCTCGGCCCCAGTCGCTCGTCGCCGTCCTCGCCAGGCTCCGAAGTCCTGTTCCGTCCGACGCGTTCGCGGCGTGGGCAAGACTAGCCAGCCAGCCCACTCCCCGTCAAACCGACCGCCGCTCCGACCGCCTCCCGGCCGGTCGGAGCGGGTCCCGGGGCAGCGCGTGCCCCGGGACCCGCTCCCCCTCACACGCCTGGTGCCCGCGTCTCCCGGGGACGCAGCAACAGGCGAACCCGGCCGCCGGCCTCCCGCCCCCAGCGGAGCACCTCCGCCGGTTCCAGCGCCGGGCCACCGTCCAACCGGGCCAGCTCGTACCCCCAGGACCGCATCTCGTCCAGGGCGGCTGCCGGGTCGTCTCCCAGCTCGCTCCCGTCCACGACCGACATCGAGCAGACGACCGAGGGGTGGTCCCGCCGGAGCAACCGCGACAGCCCGCGCAGCGCGCGCCAGGTGCTGCCCGGGGTGTCGACCCGCACCACCGACAACCGGCCGTGTTCGAAGGCCTGGAGACCGACCAACTCCTCGTCGAGCCGCACCCCGCGCACGGTCTCGGGGACTGGCACCGCACCGGGAGCCGTGGTCCCGGTTCCGTCCGGAGTGGACGCGGGGCCTTCGGCGGGGAACCCGTTCTCGTCCCGCTCCGGGTCGCCCGGTGAGGTGGTCGGCACCCCGTCCGCCCCGGAGCGCACGCGCAGCCCCCCGCCCGGGTCGGGCTCGGCGACCAGCCGCGTCGCCTGGTCCCACGCCGCCGCCTCGACGACCGTCAGCCTCCCCGCGTTCTCCGGCACGATGTTCAGCTCCACGTTGTGCCGCAGGAGCGCGCCCGCCTCCGGGCAGGGCTCGACCGCCACCACCCTCCCGTTCGCGCCGAGCCTGCTCAGCACCCTCGTCGTCTGGTACCCGACGTGCGCTCCCACGTCGAGGAACACCCCGTCGGGTTCGAGCAGCCCGTCCAAGGCGGTGGAGACGTCCGGTTCCCACACGCCGTGGCTGGACAGCCACGGCAGCATCACGCCGTCGTGGGCGGGCAACCGGAACAGCCCGGCGTCGCAGAGCACCATCGAGGTGGCGCCCTCGACGGGTGCGGGGTGTTGCCGCTGGTGCTCGCGCACCACCACGCGCCGCAACGCGTCCGAGGTGCGCACGGCGTGGTCGACGTGGCGCATCCGGGACTCGAGGCGACCGTCCCGGTCCCGCATGGCCTCGGTCAACCGCGCCTCGACGGCGTCGATCCGGTCCAAGGTCCGGTCGAGGACCCCGGCCAGCCCGTCGAGGCGTTCGGCGAGCAGCTCCACCTGGCGATCGCGGCGCTCCGAGTCGGTGGTCACCGCCTCCTCCACGACACGCAGCCGCTGCTGCTGGGCGGCGAGGTCGGCCCGCGCGCGCACCACCGCGTCGTCGGCGCCGACGAGGTGCTCCGCGAGGTCGCCCTGCCGGCCGACGACGGTGGCGAGCTCGGCGCGCAACGCCTCGACGTCGACGGCGTTGGTGTCCCGGTCGGCGTCGTCCTGCCGGGCGACGAGGTCGCGGGCCGTTCGCTCCACCCCGTCCACCAGCGCCGTGAGCAACTCCCGCATGTGGGTGTCGTAGTGGTGGAGCACCCGGAGGACCGCCTTGCGGAGGGCCGGGGCGATCGGGACCTTGCTCGTGGTCCCCCCGACGTCGACGGGACGCAGCAGCGCGTGGCGCGCGACCACCAGCGCCCGCAGCGGGTCCTCCGCCACGACCGGCGCCTGTGCCCGGCCCGCCCGCCACGCCCGGTAGGTCTGCTCGACCATTCCCCGCACGGCCTCCCCCGTCGGGTGAGCCCCGTACCGGGCGGTGACGTCGGAGCGCCCAGCCTGGCCCAGTTCCACCCGGACCTCGGGGCTGTCCGCGAGGTGCCGGAGCAGGTCGGCGGCCGACCGGCCGTCCGGCTCGGCCCCGCCGTCCAGGCAGGGCACGAACGCCGCGCTCCGCCGGCCCAGCTGCTCGGTGGTCGCGCCCTGGTCGGTGCAGACCACGGGCACTCCTCGGGCCGCGACCCCCAGGAGCCAGGCGGCGACCGCGTCGCCAGCCCCGTCGCCACCGCCCCGGTGCAGGGAGACGACGCAGTCGGCGATGTCGACGAGGTCGTCCGCGGTCAGGTCCGCCGCCGCGAAGAGGAGGACCCTGGGATCGTTGGCGGTGGCCAGCCGGAGCCGTTCGGCGGACTCGGGGAAGTCGGCCGCGCCGGACACCCGGAGCACCAGACGGACGTCCCTGCGGTCCGGGAAGGCCGCGAGGAAGGCCGCGACCACGCCGAGCGGGTTGGTCCGCCGTTCGTCGGCGTGGTCGGCCGACGAGCAGAACACGGTCCCCTCGGGGATGCCCCACCGTGCCCGGGCCGCGGCGCGGGCCGTCTCGTCGATCTCCCCCCGGTCGGCGACGGGGAGCACGACCGTGCGGACGGGCCGGTTCGTCCCCCGGGCGGCCAGCCGGCGGGAGGCTTCGGAGAGCACCCACAGCTCGGACACCCCAGGGGCGAAGGGCGCCCCGTCCGCACTGATCCGGATGACCGAACGGTCCGAGGGGACCGGGGCGTCCGGCCCGCAGGCCAGCACCACCGGGTACAGGGGTTCGTCGGCGGTCGGCAGGCCGGAGTGCTCGACCGCCAGCCGCACGCGGTCGGCGAGTTCCCCCGCACCGAGGACGCACACCCCGAGCTGGTCGAGCAGCGTCGGACTGGCGCCGGCCCCCGACGCGGGCAACACCTCGGGGTGGATCCGCCCGGCCGCGACTCCCGGCCCGGCGCACCAGTCCCGGTAGGCGGCGCGGTCCGTTCCGCAGGGGTCGGGGAAGTCAACCTGGAGTCGGCGGTCGGCGAGCCAGACCGCCCAGGTCCACCGGCTGACGCCCGAGGTGTCGCGGCGTCCCGTCCGGTCGTCCGGCTCGGGGGGCTGGGCGGCCCACCGCAGGAACGCGGTGGCAGCGGCCACTCCGCCGCTGGGAGCGCCGAACGCGGGTGGTGGGGCCTCACCGCCGGTGGCCAGTGCCCGTCGCCAGCACTCGTGGAACTGCTGTCGCAGGTGTGGCGGGATCTCCAGCCCGCTGCCGTCCGGCACCTCCCGGAACCCGAGGTGCGCCTCGGCGGGATCGGCCGCGCGCACCAGGCGAGCGCGGTAGGTGGCGCACAGCGCCGCGAGTTCCGGGTGTTCGGAGAGGAGGACCCGGGGCCGGTCGCCGAAGACCGTGGACAGCAGCCAGGGGCGGTGCGGGTCGAACCCTCCGAAGTGGATGGTCCGCAGTGGTCGCCCGTCCACCGTCACCCGGCCGTCGATGTCCCGTCCCAGCGGTCGACGGTCCGCGTTCCACACCGACAACCCGATGCCCCGGTCGCGCAGTACCCGGTGTTCGACGAGTCCGGGTGCCGCGTCGAGGGCGCTGGACGCGCCCGGCACCGCCCGAAGCTGCGCGGCCCAGTCGGTCAGGAACCGTTCGGCGCCGGGACCGACGGCCACGAGCCCCGGGTCGAAGGTGCCCGCGGAGGCGAACTCAGCCGGGGTGGGACGGAGTCCGTCCGAGGGCACTGGGTCCAGGGTCCTGGGCACCAGCACCACCGGGCGCTCCGCGACCGCCTCGGCCACCGCGTCGAGCACCGGGCCCACGACCAGCACCCAGGGGTCGAGGCACAGCACCGGTTCGCCGCCGCGCACCAGGTGGGCGAGCAGGCGGGGCCGGAGCACGGCTCGCAGCTGCTCGGGATCGCAGGACGTGGCGAGGCGGTGGAACTCCTCCACGCCGAGTCCGATGTCGGTGGGGGTGAGCACGGGGTCGTCGCCGGTCTCCGGTGGGGCCGTGGAGATCGTGAGGGTGACGAACCGGGCCTCTGGGTGGTGGTCCCGAAGGGAGTCCCGGAGCACGCTGGCCGCCGCCCGCTCACCGGGGAGCGCGACCGTGCACACGGTGACGGGACGTCGTGGCGTGTCCCGGGGGCGGTCCGCGGGTTGCTCGGCCAGTTCGAGGCTGTCCTCCGTGGAGTCGTCCTGGGAGTCGTCCAGGGAGTCGACGTCCGCCGGCGGCCACCGGCGCAGCATCTCGGTGCGGGGTTCCGGTTCGGAGCTCACCTGCTCCGGCTCGGGCGGCCGGGTGTCCTCGGTGGGCACCGGTCCGGCCGCTGCGCCGGCCGAGGGCTGGGCGGGCTGGGCGTCCCGCACCTGCCCGTTGCCCGTCGTCCCCTCCCGGGGCGCGGGGGGTGGGGCCGGCTCGGCCTGGTGCGGCGCGGTGGCGCTCGGTCGCGGTGCCGCCGGGGGCGGCGGGGTGGGCGGCACCGCCCCGGTGTGCGGTGGGGTGGCGGGTGCCGCCGTCGCGTTCGTCGGAGCTGCCGGTGGAGCCGCCGGCGGCGCGTTCGTCGGAGCGGCGACGTCCGTCGTCGTCGCGGGTGGCGCGGCCGACGCTGCCGGTGGCGGTCCAGGCACTGCCGGTGGCGCGGCGGGGCGCGCAGTGGGCTGGGCGCCCGGGGTGGCCGGCGTGGCGCCGCCGGGACCAGGGCGCGGTTCGGTGTTCCTCGGCGCGGGAGGGGCGTGTTCCTCCCTGGACGGTGGGGGGACCACCGGCGTCGGGGGGAAGGCGGGCAACGGCTCGGTGGGAGCCGTTCCGGTCGCCAGCGGTGGCTCCGGGCGCCGCGCACCCCGTTTGGGCAGCGGCGAGGTGACGGCGTCGGGCGGCGGTTCCACGGGGGTGGGCGGCCGGGACGGCGGACCGGCCGGGGCTGGCCCCGGTGGCCGACCCGCCGCGCGGGCCGGTGGGGCCTGCTGGGGCGCGGGACCGGGTGGGGCGGGCAGCCCGGGCCCCGGAACGGTGCCGGGCGGCGGGGGCATGGGCGGTCCGTCGACGGGCATCGCCGGGGTGAACAGCGAGGACGTCCGCTGCTCCTGCCTGGGATCACCGCCCTGCTGGTCGGCGGGTGGGCGCGGTGGCAGGGTTCGTCGCAACGCGCCGAAGGCGTTGGGCGGTGTCCCTGCCGGCCCCCGGTGCGCTCGGTCGGCTGCGGGTTCCCCGTTCGGAGCGGTCGAGTGGTCGAACCAGGCCGCCGACTCGTCGTCCGTGGTCGGCTGGTCGGCGGGCACGGGTGACGCCGAGGGCGACGCCCCGGCGGGATTCTTGCCGTTGGCAGGGAGCTCGCTCACGGCGCCGAATCTATCGTCCGCGCGGGACCGTTGGTCGTGCTGAGCCGGTTTCCCCTGGTCCGCCCCTCACAGCACCGGCAACAACGTCCTCAGCTCGTAGGGGGTGACGTGGCTGCGGTAGGCGTCCCACTCGGCGCGCTTGTTCCGGAGGAAGAAGTCGAACACGTGCTCGCCGAGCGTCTCCGCGAGGAGTTCGGAGGACTCCAGCTCGCCCAGGGCCTCGTTCAGGTTCTGCGGCAGGCTGGCGTAACCGGCCGCCCGGCGCTCCGACTCCGTCAACGACCACACGTCGTCCTCGGTGGCCGGTGGGAGCTCGTAACCCTCCTGGATGCCCTTGAGCCCGGCGGCGAGCGTCACCGCGTAGGCGAGGTACGGGTTGCACGCCGAGTCGAGGCTGCGGATCTCCACCCGCCGGGACGAGGCCTTCCCCGGGGAGTACATGGGGACGCGGACCAGCGCGGAGCGGTTCGCGTGCCCCCAGCAGACGGCGGTCGGGGCCTCTCCCCCGGCGACGAGCCGCTTGTAGGAGTTCACCCACTGGTTGGTGACGGCGGTGATCTCCCTCGCGTGGCGGAGCAGCCCGGCGACGAACGCCTTGCCGGTGCCCGACAGTTCGTAGGGGTCCTCGCTGTCGTAGAAGGCGTTCCGGTCACCCTCGAACAGGCTCATGTGGGTGTGCATCCCCGAGCCCGGGTGCGCGGTGAACGGTTTGGGCATGAAGGAGGCGCGGACCTGCTGTTTGATCGCGACCTCCTTCACCACGTAGCGGAAGGTCATCACGTTGTCGGCCATGGTGAGCGCGTCGGCGTAGCGCAGGTCGATCTCCTGCTGGCCGGGTGCCGCCTCGTGGTGGCTGAACTCGACGGAGATGCCCATGTCCTCCAAGGCCTCGATGGCGTGACGCCGGAAGTGGGGGGCCGCGTTGTGGCTCGCCTGGTCGAAGTAGCCGCCCGAGTCGGCGGGGACGGGCTCGTTGCCGTCGTCGGGCAGGTCCTTGAGCAGGTAGAACTCGATCTCGGGGTGGACGTAGCAGGTGAAGCCGGACTCGGTGGCCCGGGACAGCGTCCGGCGCAGGACGTGCCGGGGGTCGGCCCAGCAGGGGGAGCCGTCCGGCATCGTGATGTCGCAGAACATCCGCGCCGAGTAGTGCTGGCCGTCGGCCGTCTCCCAGGGCAACACCTGGAAGGTCGAGGGGTCCGGCCTGGCGACCATGTCGGACTCGTACACCCGGGCGAAGCCCTCGATGGCCGATCCGTCGAAGCCGATGCCCTCGGCGAAGGCTCCCTCGAGCTCGGCCGGCGCGATCGCGACGGACTTGAGGAAGCCCAGCACGTCGGTGAACCAGAGCCGCACGAAGCGGATGTCGCGCTCCTCGAGCGTCCGCAGCACGAAGTCCTGCTGGCGATCCATGGGGGCAGCCTAGGCAATGGCGGTTACCCGGGTGTTGCGCCCCGCCGAGTCCGGCGGGGCGGCACCCGGGTCAGCAGGTGACGTCCTCGGCGGGCGCGTCGAGGTCGACCAGGTAGTCGGTGGCGATCTCGTCGACGCAGTCCGACCCCTGGAGGACGACGCCGTGCTGGTTGCCCTCGTAGGTGAGCAGTCGTCCGCCCAGGGCGTCGGCGAGTTCGACCCCGGCCTCGTAGGGGGTCGCCGGGTCACCGGTGACCGAGACGACGAGCGTGGTCGGGAGCCGCTCGGCGTCCGGGGCGGGCGGGGCCTCGTTCGGGGGCACCGGCCAGAACGCGCAGGCGTCCCGCAGCGGGCCCGGCTCGCCACCGTCGTCGAGGAACGGGGCCGCCTCCCGAGCGCGCCGGTCGAGTTCGGTGAGGACCTCGTCGTCGGTGATCGGCGGGTCGTCCACGCACCGCACGGCGGTGAACCCGTCCATCATGGTGCTGTAGGAGCCGTCCGTCGGCGATCGCCCGTTGTAGACGTCGGCGAGCAGCAGCAGGGTGCTGCCGTCACCGACGGAGAGCTGCATCAGCCCCTGGTTCAGCACCGGCCAGAAGTCCTGGGCGTACAGGCTCTGGATGGTGCCGGTGATCGCGTCGGGGTAGGACAGCAGCCGCTCGCCGGCGGCCGCGGGTTGGTCGGCGAGCGGGTCCACCAGCTCCCGGAACACCTCGACCGCCTGGTCGGGGTCGGAACCGAGCACGCACGGGCTCTGCTCGGCGCACCAGTCGGCGAAGGCCTCGAAGGCCTGTTGGAAGCCGGCCTGCTGGTCCACGCGCTGTTCGACCGGGTCCGCGTCGGGGTCGAGGGCGCCGTCGAGGACCAGGGCGCGCACGTTGTCCGGGAAGAGGGCGGCGTAGGTGCTGCCCAACCGGGTCCCGTAGGAGTAGCCGAGGTAGGTCAGCCCCTCGTCTCCGAGGGCGGAGCGCAGGACGTCCAGGTCGCGGGCGACCGTGGTGGTTCCGAGGGAGGCGAGGAACTCGGCGCCGTTGCGCTGTTCGCAGGCCTCGGCGTAGGCGCGTTGGTCGGCGTCGTTGCGGGCGACGGCCTCCGGGGAGGCGTCGGCCACCTGGTCGACCCGGTAGGCGTCCCGTTCCTCGGTGGTCCAGCACCGGAGGGCGGGTTCGCTGGTGCCGAGGCCTCGCGGGTCGAACCCGACGAGGTCGAAGCGGCGTCCGAGTTCGGTGTCCGCGACCTCGGGGGCCAGTGCGGCCGCCGTCGGGACCCCGCCCGCGCCGGGGCCGCCGGGGTTGACCAGGAGCGACCCGATGCGGGTGCCGGGGTCCTCGGCCGGCCGCCGCAGCACCCCGAGGCGGATCTCCTCGCCCTCGGGGTCGTCGTAGTCCAACGGCACCCGCAGGTGGGCGCACTCGAGACCGTCCGCGCCGACGGCGGTCTCCTCCTCCGGGCTGGTGGCGAAGTCCTCGCAGCCCCGCCACTCGACCGGCTGGCCGTAGTAGTCCTCGAGGCCGTCGGGCACCGCTCCCGCCGGGCCCGGCTGCGCGGCCGAGGGCTCCGGCGTCTGGTCGTCTGTCGGCTGGCTGGTGCACGCGACGCACACCGCCGCCAGGGCTATCGCGCCCCATGTCCGGATCTTCCCCACCCGGCTCATCCTGCCAGGGTGGCACGCACGTCCACTGGCGCGGCGAAAGGTCCACTGGCCCCCGATGTGACGACGACGGACCGTGGGACCGTCGAACGGACGAGCCGGCCATGAGGTGGGCCACTCCTCGCCGCCCGGTAGGCCGGCCGTCCCCCGACTGGCGGAAGATGAACGCATGGCGCAGCTCCGGATAGCCCTGGCTCAGGTGAACGCTCAGGTCGGCGACGTGACGGGTAACGCGGGATTGGTCCTCGACTGGTCCCGCCGGGCGGTGGCGGCCGGCGCCCACCTCGTGGCCTTCCCGGAGATGGTCCTCACCGGGTACCCGGTGGAGGACCTGGCGTTGCGGTCCTCCTTCGCCGCCCGCTCCCGGGGCGAGCTGGACCGGCTGGCCGTCCGGCTGCGGGAGGCCGGCTGCGGCGAGGCCCTGGTGGTCGTCGGCTACCTGGACCGCGACGAGGAGGGGCCGAGGAACGCGGCGGCACTACTGCACGGTGGTGAGGTCGTGGCCCGCTACGCGAAGCACCACCTGCCCAACTACGGCGTGTTCGACGAGTTCCGGTACTTCCGCCCAGGCCGCCGACTGCCGGTGGTGCGCTTCCACGGGGTCGACCTCGGCGTCGTGATCTGCGAGGACATCTGGCAGCGCCCCGGACCGGCCGACGCCCTGGCGGCCGAGGGCGCGGACCTGGTTGTCTGCGTCAACGGCTCGCCCTACGAACGCGCCAAGGGGGACGCGCGGGGGGACCTGGTCTCGGGCTACGCGAGCAGGACCGGCGTCCCGATGGCCTACGTCAACCTCGTGGGCGGTCAGGACGAACTGGTCTTCGACGGTGACTCCCTGGTGTGCGGTGGGGACGGCGCCGTGCTCGCCCGGTCCCCCCGCTTCGAGGAGGACCTGCTGGTGGTGGACCTCGACCTGGCCAGCAACCCCGGAGGGGGGCCGGACGGGGAGGGCTTCGAGGTCGTTCGCCGGGTGATCGGCGACGACCCGCTCCCCCCGTACCCGGCGGCGGCCGCCCCCACCCCCGCGGCGCCCCTCTCGGAGTCCGCCGAGGTGTGGGGCGCGCTGGTGACGGGCCTGCGGGACTACGTGGAGAAGAACGGGTTCCGCACCGTCCTGATGGGGCTCTCCGGCGGGATCGACTCCGCGGTGTGCGCGGCGCTGGCGGTCGACGCGCTCGGCGCCGACCGCGTGCACGGCGTCTCCATGCCCTCCAGGTACTCCTCCGGCCACTCGAGGGACGATGCCGCCGACCTGGCTGAGCGCACCGGCCTGCACTACTCGTCGCAGCCCATCGTCGACAGCGTCGCCGTCTTCGTCGACCAGCTCGGCCTGACCGGGCTCGCCGAGGAGAACGTGCAGGCCCGCTGCCGAGGGGTCACGCTGATGGGGCTGTCCAACCAGGACGGCCACCTTGTGCTCGCGACGGGCAACAAGTCCGAGCTGGCGGTCGGCTTCTCGACCATCTACGGGGACGCGGTCGGCGGCTTCGCCCCGATCAAGGACGTCCCCAAGACGATGGTGCGGCGGCTGGCGCTGTGGCGGAACGAGGAGGCGGAGCGCCGGGGGGAGACCCCGCCGATCCCGCCGAACTCGATCAGCAAGCCGCCGTCGGCGGAGTTGCGCCCCGGCCAGGTCGACACCGACTCGCTGCCCGACTACGAGCTGCTGGACGCGGTCCTGGAGGGCTACATCGAGGGCGATCGGGGGCTGGCCGAGCTGGTGGCCGACGGGTTCGACGCCGAGCTCGTGGAGCGGGTGGTCCGGTTGGTGGACCGGGCGGAGTACAAGCGGCGCCAGTACCCGCCGGGGACGAAGACGACCTTCCGGGCCTTCGGTCGGGACCGGCGGCTACCGATCACCAGCGGCTGGCGGGAGCCGCTGCCGAACGGGTCCTGACCCGGATCGGCCCCCCGCACGGGTGGTGGGTGGGGAGGGCGGGCGGCTGCCCGGTGGCCGCCAGTCACTCCCCGACCGTGCCGTCCAGGGCCTCGCGGAGCAGGTCGGCGTGGCCGTTGTGCCGGGCGTACTCCTCCACCACGTGGACCAGGATCCAGCGCAACGAGACCTGGCGGCCGTCCCCGGGCGGGCACTGGCGGAGCGCGTCGAGATCGGTCGCCTCGACCAGGGACCTGGCGTGGTCGACCTCCTCCCGCCAGGCGGCCCACGCGCGCTCCACCTCGGCCTCGGTGACGTTCTCCGGGGTGATGTCGAGGAAGTCCCCGTCGCGGTTGGCGGTGGAATAGAAGCGCGCGGGCAGGTCCTGCTGGCCGAGGACGCGGCGGAACCAGTACCGCTCGACGTCGGCGAGGTGGCGGACCAGGCCCAGCAGGGACAGCACCGAGGGCGGGGCCGAGCGGGTGGCCAGCCGATCCGGGCTCAGCCCGTCGCACTTGAGCCGCAGGGTCGCCCGGTGGAAGTCGAGGAACTGCGTCAACAGCTCCCGGTCGGTACCCGATTCGGCGGGGTCCTGCCGGTCGAGGGTCACGTGTCCTCCTCTGACGTGCGCGGAGGGGCCCGCCCCGCCGCCGGGGACACGAGGCTAGTCGCACGGACCGTCCCCGGACGAGGCTTTTTCCCCTCCCCTTCCTGCCCGGGTCGACCCGTGCTGTGAGGTCCCTCGCAACCCGGGCGTAGGGGGCGCGCGCCCGTGCCACCCTTCGGGGGAACCACTTCGCGACGACCCAGGGACCCGTGGTGGCCTTGAGGGAGGACGGTCGACGATGACTGCTGTTCGTGATTCGGCGGAGCGGGAGCAGCCCGCTCCGTACGGGACGGGCGCCGGCGCCAGGAGCAGGCCCCACCGCCGGGTGCGCATCCACCACCTGCGGGAGATGAAGGAGCGCGGCGAGACCTGGCCGATGCTCACCTCCTACGACATGTACACCGCCCGGATCTTCGACGAGGCGGGTATCCCGGTGCTGTTGGTGGGTGACTCCGCGGCCAACAACGTGTACGGGTACGAGAGCTCCCTCCCGGTGAGCATGGAGGAGATGCTGCCCCTGGTCCGGGCCGTCACCCGCTCGGTGAGCAGGAGCCTGGTGGTGGCGGACCTGCCGTTCGGGACCTACCAGGCCTCGCCGGAGCAGGCGATGTCCAACGCGACCCGTCTGATGAAGGAGGGCCTCGCCCACGCCGTCAAGCTGGAGGGCGGTCGGCCGTTCGTCCGCCAGGTCGAGGCGCTCGTGGCGGCCGGCATCCCGGTGATGGGACACCTGGGCTTCACGCCGCAGAGCGAGCACGGCCTGGGCGGCTACCGGGTGCAGGGCAGGGGCGACGGCGCGGAGGAGCTGCTGGCCGACGCGCTGGCCCTCCAGGAGGCCGGGGCTTTCGCGGTCGTCCTCGAGATGGTGCCGGCCGACGTCGCGCAGCGGATCACCAAGGAGCTGGCCGTGCCCACCGTCGGCATCGGCGCCGGACCGCACTGCGACGGCCAGGTGCTGGTGTGGCAGGACATGGCCGGCCTCAACCAGGGCCGGAAACCCCGTTTCGTGAAGCGGTACGCGGACGTGGCCGGGGTGCTGGGTGGCGCGGCGGCCGAGTTCGCCGAGGAGGTGCGCTCGGGGCGGTTCCCGGCGGAGGAGCACTCCTTCTGACGTCACGTCCCGGTCCTCGGGCCTGGCCCCCGTCCGGGCCCGGGGACGGCACCGCCGTCCCCGGCTGGCCGAGGCGGCCAGCGGCAGGCGCACCGGGGCCAGGGGCGCCAGGTCACGGCCGACCCGCCGTCAGATCAGCGAGAGCCCGGTCGGCGGGGTGCCCTCCCCGAAGGGCGTGCCGCCGAGGGAGGCGCGGCCGTGGGGGTCGTGCCAGCGGGTGAGGTCGGGCCCGGCCGGCACGATGCGGTTCGGGTTGAGCTGCTCGTGGGTCTGGTAGTAGTGCCGCTTGATGTGGTCGAAGTTCACCGTCTCGCCAAACCCGGGGGTCTGGAACAGGTCCCTGGCGTAGGCCCAGAGCACCGGGAGCTCGCTGAGCTTCTGCCGGTTGCACTTGAAGTGGCCGTGGTAGACGGCGTCGAACCTGACCAGGGTGGTGAACAGCCGGATGTCGGCCTCGCTGATCGAGTCACCGACGAGGTAGCGCTGGCCGAGCAGCCGGTTGGACAGCCGGTCGAGCTCGCCGAAGAGGTCGTGGAAGGCGGCCTCGTACGCCTCCTGCGAGGTGGCGAACCCGCAGCGGTACACCCCGTTGTTCACGTTCCGGAAGATCGGCTCGCTCACCTGGTCGATCTCCGCGCGGAACGGCGCGGGGTAGAGGTCGGGCGCGCCGGGCCGGTGCAGGTCCCGCCACTCGGTGGCGAGGTCCAGGGTGATGCGCGGGTAGTCGTTGGTGACGACCTGGCCGCTGCGCACGTCGACCAGGCAGGGCACGGTCACCCGCCCCTGGAATTCCGGGTCGGTGGCCAGGTAGGCCTCGGAGAGGTACTCGATGCCCAGCACGGGGTCGCGGCCCCCCTCGTCCAGGCTGAAGCGCCAGCCCCGCTCGTCCCGGATCGGGTCCACCACCCCGAGCGAGATCGCTTGTTCGAGGCCGAGCAGGCGACGCACGATCAGTGCCCGGTGGGCCCAGGGGCAGGCCAGGGACACGATGAGCCGGTACCGCCCCGCCTCGACCGGCCAGGGGGACGAACCGTCCGACGTGATCCGGTGGGTGAACCTGTTCGGCTGACGGACGAACTCGCCCCCGGTCGAGGTCTCCGCACCGAATTGCGCACGCGCCATGTCCTCACCTTACGTTCGCGCCGGTGGGAACGCTGGCGGCAGCTCCGGTCGCACCCCCGCGACCAGGAGCTCATCACCACTGGTCAGCAGCGGTCACTCTCCGTTCGCGGGGTGGCGCTGCGCCGGCCGGGCGCGGCGACCACCACCGCTCGGAGCAGCGCGCCCGCGCGATCGACGGTCGTCGGCCCGCCAGCCGGAGCAACCGAGTCGCCCGCACCGCGCTCGTCCGGTTCGCTCGGGGACGCCGTCGCGACCCCGGCGCGGCGGCGCGCCAGCCAACGGCCGGCTCCCGATCGCGGACCTCGGCGGGGCCGGCGGACCCCGGGGGCGTCCGCGACGGCTGGCACCCCGGGGCGTCGTCCGGCGGCTGGACCCCGGCCGTGCCCTCCGGCAGAGCCCCCAGCACGCCCGTCGCCGTCCCGAGAACGGCGTCGCGACCTGGCGGCCTCCTCTGACCGCCACGCCAGGGGTCGGCGGCGAGCCACGCCGTCCTCGCGGGCGACCGCGACCAGGAGGCCCGGCTGCGGGAGGAGCGCGGGGGCAGGTGCCGCGGGTCGCCAGGCCGCGTTCGGTGCGCGAGCCGAGGGGACTCGGCCACGGCGACGCGGGGCGGGCCACCGAGGCCACCACCCACGAACCGTCGTCCCGGCCACGGGGACCCCGTCCCGGCGGAGCGCCGGCTCCTCAGCGGCCGGCGGCGGCGAGCTGGTCGAGCAGGACGTCCGGTGCCTCGACCAGCGAGGGCCCGTACCAGGTCAGGTGGCGTCCCGACACCAGGGCGCTCGGCACCCCGGGGAAGGCCTCCGGGCCGTCCGTTCCGGTGAACCGGTAGGGCTCGTCGGGCAGCACCAGCAGGTCGGCGGCACCGCTGTCGAACCGGGCGACCAGCTCGGGCAGCTTCGGCCGGGGATAGCGGTCGGCCAGGTCCGCGTAGGCGTTGGCGACGCCGAGCCGCCGGAGCACGTCGGTGGCGAAGGTGCGACCGCCCAGCACCACCCAGGGACGTCGCCACACCGGTATGACGGCGGTCCAGCGGCGGACGAGCGTGCCCTCCCAGCGGGACGCCGCCTTCCACCACCAGTCCGGCACCCCGAGCCCGAGGCAGTCCACCAGGACCCGGCGGAGGGACTCCAGTCCGGCGGGCACGCTCTCCGGCGCGGCGGTCACGAAGACGGGCACACCCCGCTCGCGGAGGCGCGCGACGTCGTCGGGGCGGTTCTCCTCGGCGTTGGCGAGGACCAGGTCGGGGGCCAGGGCCAGCACCGACTCCACCACCGGGTACTTCGACCCACCGACCCTGCTCACGTCGAGGTCGGCCGGGTGCGCGCAGTACTCCGTGGCCCCGACCAGCCGTCCCGGCGCGCTGACGGCGACCGCCTCGGTGATCGAGGGGACCAGTGACACGACTCGGCGGGGCGGGCCGGTCAACGGCACCTCGGCCCCCAGTTCGTCACGCACCCGCCGCCCCCTCCGCGCCACCCGTCGGCGTACCGGAGCCGGGCGGCTCAGTCCTCGTCCTCGTTCCAGGCCCGGTCCGCCTCGTCCGCCTCCTCGGTCCGGCGGCGCGCGATCTCCAGGGCGTTCGCGGCGCTCGCCGCGTCGGGGTACGGACCGAGTCGGTCCAACGCGCGACACCCGGCGCCGCGCTCCACGTCACGGTGCTTCAGGCAGTAGTACCAGCCCTGCGGATCCACCACGCGCTCCAGCGTGGCACGGGCGGAGCCGGTTGTCAGCCGACGCACGGCCGCCCGCCGGGCAGCGGGCGGCTGGACGGGCGCCCCGCGTCGCGGCGGGGCGCCGGTCACCAACCCGCGGCGGGGGCGTGGTCGCCCTGTTCCGGGATGCCCCCGGCCGGCGTGGCGGCCCCTCGCCCGGGGGCCGGTCGGCCGGAGGTCAGGGGATCCGGGCAGGCGACGAGGACCTGCTGCTGCTCCGGCTCCTCGATGCGACGCCCGTTCCGCTCGCGGTAGACGATCTCACCGACGGCGTCGATCTCGACCAGGGCACCGATCTCGGCCAGTTGCTCCTCGTCGAGATCCACCAGCCGCTCCGACCGGGACGGCACGACCCGGTAGAGCGGCCAGGGGCGGTGCCCGGTGGCCTGGTGGAACTCGGCGAGCAGGTGGACCATCTGTTGTTGCCAGGGCAGGGGCATCGACTCCACCAGGACCCGGGGCAGCACGGCGTAGGCCGGGTCGACCCCGGTGTTGGCCCGGGCCTGCGTCGAGGCCAGGTAGTCCCGGAGCGGTGAGCTCGACGCCGGCGGGCTCGGCGGCCGGGACAGGGGATCGGACGGGAACATGCGCCTCCTCCAGTCAGGTGCGATTACACAAGGGACACGTTCGGCCCGGGACGGATGGCGGTCGCGACGAGCTTGCCGCCGTCCCAGATCTTGGCCCGCTTCACCACGTCACCCGGCTGCGGGGCGTGGATCACCTCGTCGTTGCCGATGTAGAGGGCGACGTGGTCGATGCTGGAGGGCTGCCGACCACCGCCCCAGAAGATGAGATCGCCCGGTCTGGCCTGGTCCAGCGGGATCTTGGTGCCGCCCTGGAAGTACTGGCTCTGCGAGTACTTGGGGATGGTGACCCCGGCGGCCTCCCAGGCCCGCATGGTGAGCCCGGAGCAGTCGAAGGTGTTGGGGCCGGCGGCACCCCACACGTAGGGCTTGCCGATCTGGTCGACCGCGTACTGGATGGCCAGCGTGGCCCGCTCGTCGGCGGGCGGGAGTTCCTCGCAGGTGGAGATGTCGTCCACGCCGCCGAGCTGGTCGATCAGGAAGACGGCCATCGACTCCCAGCGGTGGTACTTGTCCGGGTAGGCGGATCGTTCGACGGCCTGCGCGGCGTCACCGGGGCGCATCGCCTCCCACCGCTCGACCCGCTCCAGGGTGTCGTAGAACCAGGTGATCTGCCAGGCGATGTCGAGCCGGTCCTCCAGCGACCCGTGCATGCCCCGGATCTGGAAGATGCCGACCGAGTCGCGGTCGCCGTAGGTCAGGTTGCGCAGCCGCGACTCCTGCATCCCGGCCTGGATCGCGATCTGCCAGGCCCGGGGGGAGAGGTCGCGCTGCTTGCCCATCGTGATGATCTGACCGGTGATCGTCAGCGACTCCTCGGTGAGACCGGCGGCGTCCCGCTCACCGAGGCCGGCGTCGGTCCCGCCCCAGGTGCCGAGCGCGGGACCGCAGTAACCGTAGGTGCCGGCCTGGGCTGCGATGTTCTGCCGCATCACCGTGTTCAGGCCGTACACGACGACACCGGCCGCGATGACGACGACGGCCAGCAGGGAGATGATCGCGGTCTTCATGTCACTCCACCGGGTTGTGGCCGGACACCCGCCACCCCTGGTCCGTGGTCATCAACAACAGTTCGACCTCCCCGACGTCGGTCGGCACCCGCACCCGCATCGAGGTGGTCGTGGACTCCACCGGCACCGGGTCCCCGGTGACGGCGTCCGCGAGCACGCTGTCCGGATCGGACAGACCGACGATGGTGAGGTACTCGTCGGTGGTGTACTCCTCCATCCCGGCCAGCCACTGCTCGGTGGTGTCCCCGGGTGCGTGTGTGACCCAGGCCCGCATCCACGCCTCGGCGACCGCCAGCCCCTCGGGGTCGGGAGCGGCTGACTCCGGGGGCAGGTCCGGCACGGAGATGCTGGGGGGCTCGGCGCTCTCCCACGGCGTGGTGGTCGTCGTGGCGGGGGGCTCGGCGGTCCCGATGCGGGTCGGGAACGGCCCAGCGCCCGGTTCCTCCCCGGCCGGCGGGGTCGGGCTGGCTGAGGGGCCGGCCTGCCCCTGGTCGGCGTCGCCGGCGAAGGGCATCCCGTCGGAGACGACCACCCCGACACCGACGACGGCGGCCAGCAGCAGGACGACGGTCGCCGTCAGGTGGCGGGGTGACCGCAGCGGCCACCCCCACAGCTTGCGGTAGACGGCGGCGCGGCCGCGGTTGGTGCGGATGGGCACGGTCGCTCCTTCCTCAACTCGGGTGACTGCCGCCGTCGTCCCTGACCTCCAGTCCTCTGGACGGGCGGTAGACGACGAACACCGGGCGCCCCGCGACCATCTCCATCTCCGCCCGGCGGGGCTGGCGGGCGGCGGGCGAGGTCGGGTGGGTGGGTCCGGGGCTGGTCGGGACCTGCGAGGGGATGATCACCGCGTCCTCGCCGACCCGGTCCCAGCCGCGGTCGGTGACCGGGGAGGTGTCGGTGATCCGGCTGCGCCGCCCCGGTGGCAGCGCCGGTGAGCTGGTACTGGCCCGGACTCCTCCCTCGGGGGGGACGTTCGGGTCCGCGCGCGCCGCCGTGGCACCCACGGGCAGGGCCGCGGCAGCCGCCCGGCGGTCCAGCCGTTCGACGGCGGCGTTGACCGGGGGCACGGTCCCCTCGGGACGCACCCGTCCACGGCCCTGGGCTGGCCCCGGCGTGGCGTCGTCCTCGCCTTCCCTGACCTGTTCCCAGAACCGGTCCTGCGGAGTGGTGTCCGGACGTTTGCGCCACCGGGAGAGGAGCCCCTGGGGGGCGCCGGGGACACCGGCGCCCACGGCCCCGGCGGAGAGCTCGATCATCTGCCAGATCCGCCGGACGGGTTTGGCGATCATGAACAGGACCAGGGTGATCAGGCCGGCCAGCAGCATCTGGGTGAGCAGGTCGAACCCTCGGGCCGGGCTGAACAGCCAGTTGAGCACCATGGTGTGCAGGCCGGCCAGCGCGGCCACGACCACCACGTTGAGCAGGGTGGCGCCGGCGGCGCGTCCGATCCGCCGGAGGATGTCGTGGTGGATCATGGCGACGAGACCGATGATCGGCCCGGCGAGGATGAGCACCCGCAACAGCACCTGGGCGAGGAGGATCGCCGCCTTGGCCAGCAGTTGGAACAGGGCGTAGGCGACGGACTGCACCATCGCCAGGAACCCGGCGCCCATCCGGCTGCCGTCCACGCCCTGGAAGTAGCCGTAGGTGCTGCCCATCTGGGTGGCCAGTTCGTGGAACTCGGCCTTCTTCTCGTCGGGCGAGCCCGCGTCGAGGTTCTGGGCGACCTCGTCCTTGGTCCAGGCCTGGGCCCGCACCAGGTCCCTCCCGAGCTCCTCCGCCTGCGGCGCGTCGTTCGCCCCGAACTCCCCGCGTAGCCAGTTGTCGTAGATGACGTGTTGGTGCAGCACGCTGGGCAGCGCGTTGCGCTCGTCGACCCCGACCTCCTCCAGGAAGCCGCCCTGGATGGCGGAGGTGCCCTTGATGAGCAGGTCGTCGAGCAGGTGGGTGTAGATCAGCGGGGTCAGGTAGGTGGCGGCGGCCAGCCACATGCCGGCCAGCGCCCAGAGCCCCCGTTTGCTGATCGTGGCCAGTTCGCCCCGCCAGATGTACCGGAACAGCAGCACGCCCAGCACGACGGCGACCAGGCCGAACCAGGGGGTGTAGACGGTGTTGTAGAGGGCGTTGGTCCCGGTGACCACGAGGTCGTCCAGGGGGGCCATCATGGTGCCGGTGAGCAGGGCGTAGTGCAGGCCGATGGTGGCGCCGACGATGTTCTTGCCCACGTTGAAGAGCTGGTTGCCCGCCCAGGTGTCGATGACCGCGTTCGGGTTGCGCATCCCCTCCGGGCCGCAGCCGAGGTCGTAGGTGTGCCAGACCAGACCGGCGTAGCCGACCTCGTCGTAGACCGTCCCGGGAACGCCTCGCCCGATCGGCGCCGGGTCGAGGGCGCCCACCATGCCGGCCCCGGGCCGCTCCGGGTTGGGGGCGATCCGGCAGCCGCTGTCCTGGGCGTGGGCCTGGCCACCGAGCACGACCTGCCCGGCGAGGATGAGGACGACGACGCCGAGCACCCCCCGACGGCGTCGTCCGGTGCGCCGTGCCAGCACTTCCTCCGGGGCCGGTGCGGTCGTGCCCGGCGGCGGGGCCTCCGCCCGCCGCGTGTCCCGTGCCCGCGTCCGCAGGGCCGCGAGGGCGACCAGCGCCCCCACGACCGCCAGCACGAGAACCGCCGTCACGTCGGATCCCCGCGGTTGTCCCGGCGGGGCCGGCTGCCGGTGGACGGGGAGCCACCCGCGCCGACTCCGTTGAAGTACATGCTGTCCAGGCTGTCGTCCGCTCCGCCCGGCACGGTCGGGTCCAGGCCGTCCGTCTCGACCGGGTCCACCGCGGGTCGCGCCGCCTTCGGTTCCGCGGTGTGCCCCGGCGTGGTGTCCAGGGCGTCCCGCAGGTGCGCGAGGTGGGGGCCGGAGAAGTCGATGCGGATGCGCTCGACGCCGCCGGCACCGTCACCGAAGATGAACTGCCGGGGCGCCTGGTCCCGTTCGGTCGCCATCCGCTCGCCGCCCGGCCGGCGGCCCAGGCTGGCGACCACCTGCTCGTAGCCGGCTCCCACCGGCACCTTGAGCAGTCGCAGGGCGTCGGCCTGGGCGTCCTCGTCGTCGAGCCGTCCGATGAAGACGGAGTCCAACAGCGAGACGAATCCCTGGATCTTGAGGAAGTCGCCGGGGATCTGGCTGGACAGCAGCACCCGGACGTTCCACTTGCGGGAGTCCCGGGCGAAGCGGTTCATCAGCACGCGCCCGGTGGGCACCTCGGAGAGGAAGAAGGCCTCGTCGATCCAGACGCCCTTCCGTTCGGCCTTGGGGCGGTCGTAGATCGAACGCTGGGTGAGCCAGGCCGCGAGGTTGAGCAGCTCGACGCCGAGTGCCTCGGCGTCGGTCCAGTGCTCCCGGCCCACCCCGTCCTTCGGCATGGTCAGCCCGGCCATCGTCAACACGGTGAGCCGGTCGTCGCGCTGGTGGGAGTAGGGGTCGTCGTCGTACTCCGGGATCAGCAGCGACATGCGCTCACGCATCTCGTCCAGGAAGTCCGCCACGGCGAGGGCGTGTTCGCGGTGTTCGGTGGCGTCCCGCCGCAGGGCCTCGAAGACCAGGCCGGGGTGGGCGTCCGGCCGGCCGCCCACGTTCCGGACCGCGCGCAGCAGCACGATCCTGGTCTGGGCCAGGCGGGACACCTCGTAGGGCAGCAGTCCGGTGAGGACGTCCAGGACGAGGCGCCGCCTGGTCGCGGCGGACAGCGCGCGTTCCCTGCGCCAGGCCCGCTCCGGGTCGTCCTCGTCCGCGAAGTGTTCGAGCTGCGGCTCCGCGACCACCCGGTAGGGGTTCAGGATGCCGGGCTGGGCGTTGAGCAGGTTGATCGGCCGGGCGTACGGGCGCAGCTCGGGGAGTTCGCAGAGCGCCGCCAGCGGCCCGGACGGGTCCAGCAGGGTCCAGTGCGCGCCCGCGCGGAGCGTCTTGTAGACGACGCCGCCGCCCAGGAAGGACTTGCCGCCGCCGAGCCCGGCGACCAGGGCGGACAGCCCGGAGCCGTCCCGCACCTCCTGGGCCATCCAGGGGTCCCAGGCGACGGGGCGGCGGGTCGCCGTGCAGGTCTCGCCGAGCAGGATGCCCCGGCGGTCGCCGACGTCGGCGGTGGCGGCCGGGACCGCCGAGGCCGCCCAGATGACCGAGCCCCGGCGGAGGTAGGCGCTGGAGGCCAGCGGTTCCCCGGGGATGAACTCCCTGGCGAGGGCGTACTGCCCCTCCGGGTGCTCGATGGCGATCTTGGGCTTGTAGAGGTCGAGGATCTGCTGGGCCAGCCGCAGCGCGTCCCGTTCGGTCGGTCCGGACACCGCGAGCCGCCACCAGGACCGCACCCGGGTGGCCAGGGCGGTGAACCCGGTGGTCATCTCGTCGTCGATCTCCAGCACCCTCGACGCCTGCCGGGCCAGCGACTGGGGCGGCTCCAGCTCGTGCTCGTCGGTGTAGTGCCGGACCTGCGACCGCACCTTGTTCATCTGGCGCTGGAGTTCACCGGAGACGTCCTCCGGGCGCCGCACGTAGATCCGCGCCGACCACTCCACCGGGGCGGGCAGCCGGTCGGAGCGCTGCATCCACGGGTCGTCGACCTCGGGGATCTGGAGGCCGTGGGTCATCCCCACCGTCAGGACGGCGACGTGCCGGGTCATCCCCGCGTTGGACCCGGTGCGGCCGCGCACGGTCACCGTCGGGGAGTAGGGCTCCTGGTGCAGGTCGGCGGCGTCGGTGAAGGAGGCGAGGTCCTCCGGCTCCCAGGTGGAGCCCGGCACCGCGGGCATGTTGCGCGGTGCCGGCAGCCCCAGCGAGCAGGAGCGGTGCATCAGCCAGGACATCTCCTCGGCCGTGACGGGAGCGCCCTCCAGCCCGCTGCCGCCGATCACCTGGTCGAGGTGTTCGATCTCGCTGTCGAGTGCGACGAGCTCGGCGTCCACGGCCTCGGGGAAGATCCGGCGGAGCACGGGGGCGGCGCGTTCGACGGCCCGGTCGAGGGCGTTGCGGGTCTGCACCTGGACTCCGATGTAGACCTCCTTCTCCGCCATCGACCGGCCCATCAGCTGCTGCTGCTCGCCGACCATGTAGTCGTCGAAGGACATCGCGCCGGGGCTGTCCGGCGGCCGGCCCACCGCGTTGTGGACGTGCGCCTCGGCCCACATCCGGATGGGGTAGGGCCGGGTGGTGACGCGCAGGTGCAGCCACCGGCCCTGGAGTTCGGAGTACTGGCCGGCGATGGCCTGGATCAGGTCCTGCCGCTGCGAGTCGGAGCGGAAGGACCACCGCTGCGGGGCGAGCCGGTACCACGCGTAGACGTCCTGCCCGGTGCGCAGCAGGTGGCCGTCGATGCTGCGCGCGTTGATGGACGGCGTGTAGCTGGGGATCACCGTTTCCCCGGGCAGCCGGCGCGCCTTCTTGCCCGAGGGGCGGCCGCGCTGCTGCTCCACCGGTGGCAGCGGTGGCTCCGCGTGCCGTCTCGCGGTGTTGCCGCCGCGAGCGGTCTGCCGCTGGGCGGCGCCCCCTCGGGAACCTCGGTTCCTATCGCGCCGACGTCGGAACACCACGAACCTCCTTGGTCCGGGAGCGGCCGCGCGCCTGGCGCCGGCGGGCCGACTTCCTGGTGGCCCGCTTCGGTCGCGGGCGGCCGTTCCTGACCCTCACCCGCGACGCGCTCACCGCGCCGCCCCTTCCGGAATGTCGTTGTCTGGGTGCGGTCAGTTCTCGCGCCCACAGCGCCATGACCGAGCCGAACGGCCGTTCGTGGCTGATCCGCGAACAGATGATCTTGGTGAGCACGATCGTGATCACCACGGCCCAGGCCGTGGAGAAGAACCCGAACCCGATCCCCATCTGCCGTTCGACGGTCAACACCGCGAGGAAGACGAACAGGCCGACTCCCCACGCGACGTACCGCGCGCGCCAGGGGAAGGTCGCGCGGGGCGGGCCGAGCCAGACGGCATCGACCCGGTAGATCTCGTCGTCAGTGCGGATGCGCACGGCTCACCCTGGGCTGGCGGCGAACAGGCCCGCGATCCACTCACCGATGCTCACACCGGCTCCCGTCACGGCGAGCCCGATGACACCGAGCGCGATCAGGACACCGCCGACCCGGCGCATGACACCGGCGTTGTCACCCTGCCCGCCGCCCAACCACAGCATCAGGATGGCCACGGTGAGCAGCAGGAGCGGAACGATGTTGCCGATGATCCAGTCGGTGAGCCCGGTGGTCTCCAGGCTGGTGGCGATCATCGTGGAAGCCGTGGCGGTCATGGTCCTAACTCCTGAAGGCGAGGAGCGCTGTCGGCGTCACCGGGACTGGTGGCCTCGGCGACTGTGGGCACTGTCGAGTACAACACGCCACTGTGACAAGGGGTAGTGGCGCCAGTGCCGGCTGTCGGCCCAACGGCGTCCCCTCCGACCCAGGTCACATGCATTTCTGGCTCCACCCATCATCGGCACGGCGGACGGCGACGTCACTGCTCGGCCCGGGATTCTCCCGACTGCCGGGCGGTTTCACTCACTTGCGAGCTGGTGGTGACCCACCGTGGTAGGACCGGGTGGCTCGTGGTGTGGCGGCCAGAACGCCGCCGCATCCCCTGCCACCGCCAGTCGTCCACAACGGCCTGGTCGCGGACGCGCGCGGTTGTTTCGGGCACCCCGAAGCCGTGGAACGATCGGGGTCCCCGTGCGTCCCACTGGTTCCGGATCCCCTGCCGGGCAACGACGGGAGGCCGTTCCTCCGGCCGGGAACGGTTCCAGGCTACCTGAGACGATCTTCACACCGCACGACTCCAACCAGGGCTACCTGGTCCCGATGGGACGGTCACGGCGGGCGATGTCCGGCGGCGGTGGGGGTATCCGCGCAGTTCCCGGGCATGCCGGCGCTCGCTCGGCGGCGGATCGTCCCGAGTTCGGCTTTGAGCCAGCCCACACTCAACCACCCGGATGGCCCAGTACACCGGGCCGGACAGCGCATTCGGTGCTGATCCACCGCACCCGGGGGAGCTCGTGGTCGTCGGGAGCCTCGGGTGGGACGGCCCAGCCGCCCGCTCCCGGTGGGACGCGGAGACCGGGGGAACCGGCGGGCGGTGTCCTCTGGGGCCGAACCCGGGCCCGGGAGACCCGGCCGACACCACGCCGGGCACGCACCGCCCCGAGGAGGAACCGGCTTCGGTGGGCCGGGGACGGCGTCCGCCAACCTGGATGCCGAAGGGGCGACCACCGTGGTCGCTCCCTCGTGCCTCGGTAGGAAAGCGGTGCTCCGAGGGCCGCGTGACCGGAACCGCCTCCGCCTCGACGCACGTCCCCGGGATGTCGGGTGCCGGCGGGCGGCGGGCGAGAGGTCCCGGCACGTGGCCGACCCCTCGACCCGGGCCCCGACGGCCCCGGACCGCGTCATCGGGAACCGCTGGACCCGGTCCTCGGGGGTTCGGCCCGGCACACCGGCCCGGCACACCGGCTCGGCACACCGGCGCCGTTCCCGGGGCTGGGCCGCGCGGCGGCGGGCCTCCTCGTCGGGGTGCGCCGTCTCCCCCGGTGGGCACGGTTCTCGCGCTCCCTCCCCGGGCGGCGGTGCGTCTCGTCGGCGGGGACCGAGCCCGGCGGGGAGGGGACGACGCGGACTCCAGCGCGGAGTTCCCGGGGCGCGAGGAACGAGCTGCCGGTCAGAGCGCGAGTCGCCGGGCGTGCCACCACGACCACTGGTGGTGCGCCGGTCTCTCCTCCCTGTCCCTCGTCGCTCGGGGAGTGCGACCGGGGCCGCCGTGCCCACCGCGCGCGTGCGCGTCGCTCATGGGCCGGTGGTGCCGGCTCGTGGTGGCGTCGATCAGGGCGAGTTCCGTCCAGGCGTCCATGGTTCTCTCCGGTTTCTCCGGTGTGGGGTGGCCCCGAGTGGGTGCCACGGTGGGCAGGGGTGTCGAGGGGGCGCGGTTCAGCCGCCGTTGGGCGGCGACGGCTCCGGCCCGACACCGGGCCGGCGCGTCATACCGAGGACGAGGCGCACCTGGCTGGCGCCATCGGGGCGGGCGTCGCGGTTCTCCAGCCGGTCGGTGAAGCGTTCGAGGACCCGCATCAGGTCCCGGCGGAGCTCGCGCATCTCCTCGAGGGTGACGAAGGTGGTGGCGCTGACGACGCCCGTCGCCTCCCGCCACCCCTCCGGCTCGCGGGCCCGGGTGCGGATGCCCTGCCGGAGGATGTCGAAGTCGTGTTCGAGGAACGCCTCGGTGGCCGCCTCGCTCGCCAGGTCGGACTCGTCGTCGGCTCCGTCGATCACCAGGGTCTGGTGGAAGCTGGCGAGCCGCCAGGGCTTCTCCCTGCCGCCGTCACCGGCCTGCTCGACGTAACCGTGCCTGGCGAGCGTGCGGAGGTGGTACGAGCAGTTCGCCACGCTCTCCCCCAGCACGACCGAGCACTGGGTGGCGGTCCGATCGCGTTCCGCCAACAGGTCCATCAGCGCGATGCGGACGGGGTGCGCCAGTGCCCGGAGCGCCTTCGGGTCTCGGCGACCCTCCCTGTTCTCTGCCATGACCACAGACTACTTCTCGCAACACTTGTTGCGCAACACTTCTTTCGCAACAGGTGTTGTTCATGCCGGTTCCCCTCCCCAGGAGGGCACGGAGGGGAGCGCACCGGGGACCGGCCAGGAGACGCGACCACTGCTCACCACCACCGACGCGCGGTGGGACGTCCGGCGGACCGGCGGAGGTGGGACACGGGGGCGACGGGGGCGGCGATCCGCGGCCGCGGTCGACCCGCCGCCGCCCGAGGGGCCGCGCCGCCAGCTCCCGCACGGCACGGGAGGACGACGGGGGGAGCACGGGGGGTCGACGGGCACTCGGCTCACGGCGGGGCCGGGGAACACTCCCCTCGGCACCAGGCCGGCCGCCACCCGGCGACGGACGACGGCGGGCGATCGCCCGCCGCTCGCGGGCGCACGGACCGAGAAGGGGGACGAGTCGACCTGTAAGCCGGATTCTGTGACCACCGGACCTCTCGGTCCGACGGCCGGCGGCCATCCATCTAGACCTGCCGTCACCGACAGGCTCCAGCGGCCTACCCGCGAACTCGGGCGGGCAGCCCTCGAACGTTCGCGCAGGCGGTCTCCCGCCCTCTTGGCCTTGCTCCGGGTGGGGTTTACCGAGCCACCCCGGTCACCCGGGGTGCTGGTGGTCTCTTACACCACCGTTTCACCCTTACCCGGTCCGCCGAGGCGGACCGGGCGGTCTGTTTTCTGTGGCACTGTCCCGCGGGTCGCCCCGGGTTGCCGTTAACAACCACCCTGCCCTGCGGAGTCCGGACTTTCCTCGACGACGCGGCGCGCCGTCGCGGCCGCCCGGCCGACTCATCCCCCCGTTCAGTCTAGTGGCCGGGCGCGGAGCGAGCGGCACGCGGCCGACCGGCCCACCCCGCCAGGAGATCCGACGCGGAGCGGCGGACCGCGTCACAAGGCCGCTGCGATCCGACCGTTCACCCTGTGGATGGTCCGACCCGGTGCGGCAGGATGACCACCATGAGGCGAATCGTGATCTGGGTCACCGATTCGGGGTGGCGATCGTGTCTGTCCGCCGCCACCCACTTCACCCACGACGCGGAGTCCGTGGTGCTCCTGCACGTGATTCCCCCCGACGGGGACACCCCGGCCGGTGGGTTGCGCGGGTTCCTCGGCCGGGGACAGGAACGCGTGCCGACCCAGCAGGTCAACGAGCTCGCCCAGGCAGCCGCGCACCGCCTGCTCGCCAGGGGGCGCCGCCTGCTCGGACGCGGCTGCGAGACGGTGTCCAGGGTCGGCCGCCCCGAACGGGAGGTCCTGTCGGTCTGCGCCGGAGCGGACCTCCTCGTGTGCGGACGGGACGGGCGGTTGCGGCTCACCGGCCCCAAGAGCCTCGCACCGGCCACCCGCTTCGTCGTGGGTCACGCGCCCTGCGCGGTGTTGCTGGTGTGGCCGGACGAGGAGGTCCCGGCCGCCCGCCCCGGGCGCTGCGGATGAGCGGCGGGGCGGACCGGCGGCGGTCAGCCGAGGGCCGGGTGGAAGGTCGTGTCGTTGACCAACGTCACCGAGGCGTGCCCGTCGGGGTAGAAGTTGGCGACGGAGATCGAGGCGACGTCGAGGTGCAGGCGGTACATCAGGCTCGGCCCCACGTCCAGTGCCATCCGCAGCAGCGCCTTGATCGGTGACACGTGGCTGACCACGACCACGGTGCGCCCACCGTGCTCGGCGATCAACTCGTCCCTGGCCCGCCGCACCCGGCGGTGCACCTCGTCCAGGCTCTCCCCGCCGGGCGGTGCGACGCTCGCGTCCCGCAACCACCTCGCGTGGAGGTCCGGGTCCCGCTCGGCCGCCTCACCGAAGGTGAGGCCGTCCCACTCCCCGAAGTCGCACTCGACGAGCCGCTCGGACACCGTGACCTGCCCGCGTACCGCGTCCGCCACGAGCTTCGCGGTGTCCAGGGTCCTGCTGAGCGGGGAACTGACCACCGGGACCGGCGCCGAGTCCCCGTCAGCCACCAGCCGCGCGACGCGGCGACCGGCCGCGGCGGCCTGCTCGTGACCGAAGTCGGTGAGGGGGACATCCCCTCGTCCCGCGTACCGCCGCTGGCGGGAGTACTCGGTCTCCCCGTGCCGCACCAACACCAGGCGGGTGGGCACCCCGGTGGCCCCCGACCACCGCGCGGCGGTCGGCGCCGCCCGGGCGCTCCCTCGGTGGGCCTCGTCGTCCCGACTGGACGGTGCGCGGTCCCGGGCGGGGGCACCGCCGCCGGCCGACTCCCTCGCCGCGCCCCGACCGTTCCCGGCCTGGGCGTCCATCGCCTGGTTGGCCAACCGGTCGGCGTGCGCGTTGCGGGCCCGGGGGATCCACTCGTAGCTCACCCGGTCGAACCGGCGGGCGAGGTCCCGCGCGGTGAGCGCGAGCGGCTGGAGCTGCGGGTGTTTGATCTTCCAGCGACCCGACATCTGCTCGACCACGAGCTTGGAGTCCATCCGCACCGCCACCTCGGCGGCCCCCAGCTCGTCGGCGGCCCGCAACCCGGCGATCAGGCCCTGGTACTCGGCCACGTTGTTCGTCGCGACACCCAGCGCCTCGGCCCGCTCCACGAGCACGGCACCCGTGTCGGCGTCGAAGACGACGGCACCGTAGCCGGCGGGCCCCGGGTTGCCCCGTGAACCACCGTCGGCCTCGACGACCACCCTCGAGGTCACAGCCCGGACTCCCCGGTGCGCACCAGGATCACACCGCACTCCTCGCAGCGGACCACGTC
Organism: Actinoalloteichus caeruleus; assembly: GCF_049311605.1. Lineage (NCBI taxonomy): Bacteria > Bacillati > Actinomycetota > Actinomycetes > Pseudonocardiales > Pseudonocardiaceae > Actinoalloteichus > Actinoalloteichus caeruleus. Next base: position 1,152,395 of record NZ_CP186005.1, on the reverse strand, counting down.
GTCGGGGGCCGCCTTGCGCAGTTCCGACAACGCGGTGCGGTCCAGTTCCAACCGGCAGGCGCCGCAGCGGCGGGCCCGGAGCAGCGCGGCCCCGGTTCCCTTCTGGGCGCGCAACCGCTCGTACAGCGCCAGCAGGCCCTCGGGAACGGACCCGACCACCGCCTCACGGGCCTCGGTCCGCCGCGTCTCGACCGTGCCGAGGTCGGCGAGGGCCTCGTCGCGGCGGCGTTCGGCGTCACCCAACCGTTGGCGGACCTCCGCCAACTCGCCCTCGGCCACCGAGACCTGCGTCTCGGCCGCCTCGATGCGTTCCATCAGCTCCAGCAGCTCGTCCTCCAGCAGGGCCTGCCGGCGGCGCACCGACTCCAGTTCGTGCTCCAGGTCGGCGACCTGCCGGGCGGAGACGTTCCCCCCCTTGAGCAGGTCCTCGTCCCGCTTGCCCCTGGCCCGGACCTGGTCGACCTCCTTCTCCAGCCGGTCGGCGTCCCGGCGGAGGTCGGCGAGCACGGTCGCGGCGGCGGTCACCGCGTCCCGGCTGGTCGCCGCCTCGGCCTCGATCCCGGTGATCTCGGTGAGCTCGGGGAGTGACCCCCTGCGGTGGGCGACCCGGTTGAGTTCGATGTCGATCTCGGCGAGATCGAGCAGTGTGCGTTGGACCGCGGGGGCTGCTTTCACGCGACGTCCTCCCTGGTTCGAAAGCGGGCTGGGGCGACCGGACGGAGGAGTCAGCCTGTCACATCCCGGACGTCGGGCTCCCGGGACGGTTCGGCGCGCAGCGTCCACGGATCGGTGCGCAGCAGGGAGACCTCCACCTCGACGTCCGAGGGCAGTCCGGCGCTGATCACCTCGGCCGCCTGAGTACACCAGGGCCACTCGCTGGCCCAGTGCGCGACGTCGACCAGCGCGGGCGCCCGCCCACCCGGCACCGTGCCGGCCGCGAGGTGGTCGGAGGCGGGGTGGTGCCGCAGGTCGGCGGTGACGTAGGCGTCGACGCCGGACGCGGCGGCCAGGCCCAGCATCGAGTCGCCCGCGCCGCCGGAGACCGCGACCGTGCGGATCACCCGCTCGGCGTCGCCGGCGGCCCGCACTCCCCAGGCGGTCGTGGGCAGGGACTCCGCCACCAGTTCCACGAAGCGGGCGAAGGGCAGCGGCTCGGGCAGTTCACCCACCCGGCCGATGCCCAGGGGCCGGGGCGCGCCAGGGTCGCCGACCGGCCGCAGCGCCGAGGTGACGCGCAGCCCCAGGGCCGCCGCCAAGGCGTCGGACACGCCGGGGTTGGCCGCGTCGGCGTTGGTGTGGGCGCAGAACAGGGCGACGTGGTGGCGGATGAGGCGGTGCACGAGGGAGCCCTTGACGGTGTCGGCGGGAACGCCGTGCACGCCCCGGAGGAGCAGGGGGTGGTGGGCGACCACCAGGTCGACGCCGCTGTCGACCGCCTGCCGCACCGTCTCCGGGGTGACGTCCACGACGACCAGCACCCGCCGGACCGGTTCCGCCGGGTCACCGCAGACGAGACCGACCGCGTCCCAGTCCTCGGCGAGTTCCGGCGGGTAGGCCGCCTCCAACACCTCGACGACGTCCGCGACCCTGACCGTCACCCGTCGACCTCCTCCGGCGGCGCGTGCCGCCTGCCGTTCTCTCCTGCCCGGCTCCGAACCGGCTCCGGTGCGCCAGCCTAGGCCGGAACGCGCCGGCCCCGGCGTGCCGACCGCTCCCGTCGAGGCGTTCGGCCGGTGTCGGTGGCCGTCGGGCCGGCCCGCACCCGCCGGCCGGCCCTTCCCGGCGCTGCCCCTGCCTAGGGTGGTGGGCGTGGTGCACGTGTGCTTCGTCTGCAGCGGGAACATCTGCCGGTCGCCGATCGCCGGTCTCGTCCTCGAGGAACGGTTCAGGCGGGCCGGCCTCGCCGACCAGGTCCGGGTGAGCAGCGCCGGCACCGGGTCCTGGCACGTCGGGGAACCCGCCCAGCCCCACGCGAGGGCTGTGCTGGCGCGCGCCGGCTACCCCACGGCGCACTCGGCCCGCCAGATCGGGGGCGAGCAGTGGGACGCCGACCTCCTCGTGGCGCTGGACTCCGGCCACCAGCGGGCCCTGCTCCGGCGTGTGCCACCCGAGCGGGTCCGGCTGCTCCGGTCCTTCGACCCGTCCGCCGACGGCCCGGACGTCCCGGACCCCTACGGCGGGCCGGTGGAGGACTTCGAGGAGGTGCTGGCCATGGTGGAGGCGGCCGTTCCCGGCCTGCTGGACTGGATCCGGGAGCGGACGTGACCTCGGCCGAGGCGGCCAGGAGGGCCGTCTCGCACCTGCTCGGCGCCGACGCGGTGACCGCTCGGTCACTGCCCGGCGGGGACATCGGCGCGGTCTTCGTCGTCGACCTGGTGGACGGCGCCCGCGTCGTCGCGAAGCTCCCGGTCCGCCCTGGCTCCGAGGCGCCGGGCGAGGCCCCGGAGGTCCACCGGGACCGGGCCGGTCGGGCGGTGGCGGCCGAGGACGCGGGGCTGCGGTGGATCGCCGACGCCGTGCCTGGCCTCGCGCCAGGGGTGGTGGCGGCCGGCGAGGGGTGGTTGGTGCTCGACTTCGTCCCACCCGGTGCGCCCAGCGCGGCGGCCGCCGAGGAGCTGGGCCGTGGGCTGGCGGCCCTGCACGCGGCCGGCGCTCCCGCCTTCGGCGCCGCCCCACCCGGCGGGCCGGGGCGGGCGGTGGTCGGCGCCCTGGACATGACGAACGAGCCGGCCCCCGACTGGCCGACGTTCTACCGGGAACAGCGCCTCGAGCCCTACCTGCGCCGCGCCGTCGATCTCGGTCGGCTCGACGCCTCCCAGCGGGCGGTGCTGAGCCAGGTCCAGGAGCGGTTGCCCGACCTGGCCGGCCCCACCGAGCCGCCCGCGCGGCTGCACGGCGACCTGTGGAGCGGCAACCTCCTCTGGACGGAGCGGCGGCGCCGTCCTGGTGCGGTGCTGCTGGACCCGGCCGCCCACGGAGGCCACCGGGAGACCGACCTGGCGATGCTCCGCCTCTTCGGCGCTCCCCACCTCGACCGGCTGGTGGACGCGTACGCGGAGGTGCGCCCGCTGGCGCCCGGGTGGCGGGACCGCGTCGGCCTGCACCAGGTGTTCCCACTGCTGGTGCACGCGGTGCTCTTCGGTGGCGGGTACGGGGCGCGGGCGGCCGAGGCCGGCCGGGCCGCGCTGGGCGGGAGCCGGCACTGACCGCACCGCCACCCGTGCCCACGTGGTGGGGTCGCGGCGGGGTGGCCGGGCGGGCCGGGGGCGTGCCGCGCGCCTCATCTGGCGGGACGCGGTTCGGGCCGGTCCTGGCGGTGACCTACCGTAGGGGCGTGCGTTTCCGGTTCATGCTGCGGCCGGGGTGGCTCGGGCTGACAGCCGGGGTCCTCATCTTCGCCGCGCTCTCCTTCGCGCTTCTCGCGCCGTGGCAGTTCGGGCGGCACGCGGACAAGCGGGCCCAGAACCAGGCGATCGAGTCCTCCCTGCACGGTGCCCCGGTACCGGTGGAGGACGTCCTGCCGGGGGGTTCCGCCCCGGGGCCGGAGGAGGAGTGGCGCCGGGTCGTCCTGACCGGCACCTACCTGCCCGAGCACGAAGGCGTGGCCAGGCTGCGCACCGTGCACGGCGAGCCCGCCTACGAGGTGCTGACGCCGTTCCGGCTCTCCGGCGGTGACGTGGTGCTCGTGAACCGGGGCTATGTCCGTCCCGTGGAGGGGACGGACGTCCCCGACTACGCACCGGCGCCCGGTGGGGAGGTGAGCCTGACGACCCGCGTCCGCCTGGACGAACGGGACGGGCGGGGCCGCCCCGGGTTCGAGGAGGACGGCCACCTCCAGCTGTACTCGGTCAACGCCACGACCCTCGCGGACTCGACCGGCGTGGACATCCGGCCGGGCTACTTCATGCTCGCCGCCGAGCAGCCGGGCGTTCTCGGCGCCCTCCCGCTGCCCCGCCTGAACTCCGGCCTGAACCTGGCCTACGGCTGGCAGTGGTTGGCCTTCGGGGCGATGGCCCTGGGCGGGCTCGTGTACTACGTGTGGCGGGAGGCCTACCCGGACCGCCAGCGGGCGGGCGGCCGCCGCTCCGCCCGCGAGGAGCTGACGCTAGCCCTGCGGGAGGACGAGGCCGCGCCGGCGGCGCAGCTGGCCCAACGCTACGGCCGCGGCCGCTGACCCCGCCGCCGCGACGATCCCGACCACGCGGGAGAGCTCGACGCCCCGGGTGACGTCACCCGCGTCGGGGGTCCGGCCGTCGCCCAGCATCGGTCGTTCCTCCGCCCCTTCGTGGTAGGCGGCGCCGCCACCCAGCCGGACCTCCAGGGCGCCGGCGAAGGCGGCCTCCGCCTGTCCGGCGTTCGGGCTGGGGTGCGCCACGGCGTCCCGCCGCCACGTCCGCCACGCTCCAGGCCCCGAGCCGCCGACGACCGGCGCGCACACCGCCGTCAACGCGGCGGTCAACCGTGACGGAACGAAGTTGGCGAAATCATCCGAACGAGCGGCAGCCCACCCGAAGTTGCGAAAACGCGCCGTCCGGTGGCCCACGCGCTCGTCGAGCAGGGTGACCACGCGGTGGCCGAGCAGTCCCGGCACGCCGGCGAGCGCGCCCCACCACAACGGGGCCACCGAGGACTCGGAGGCCTGGCGGGCCACGGTCTCCACCGCCGCCCTGGCCAGCGCCGGGCCGTCCAGCTGGCCGGGCGGGCGTCCCCACAGCGCGGCCAGGCGCGCGCGGGCCTCCGGCAACCGGCCGGCGTCGAGGTGCCGGGCGATGGACGTCCCCTCGTCGGTCACCGCCGTGGCGCCGAGCACGGCCCAGGTGGCGGCGGCGGTGGCGGTGGCCTGCACCAGTGGACGTGACCGACCGACGCGTTCCACGGCGACGCCGAGGGTGACGGCCCCACCGGCGAGCAGACCGACGTAGGCGAGGCCCCGTCCCCTGTCGTCGGCGTGCAGCCGGCGCTCCGCACCGGCGGCGAGCCTGCGGAGGGCCGAGTTCACCCCGTGCTTCCTGGCATCCGCGAACGCCGCGTCGGCGGCGACTCCCAACAACAGTCCGATGGCGCGCGCCGCGCTCAACCCTGCCCCCATTTCCCGGTCCGCCGACGGGGTGGCCGGCCCCGGCCCCCGGCCTACGGGCGAACCCCACTCGGCGCACCGCTCCCAAGCCGACGGGGACGCGGCGCGTCGCCGCATCACCCCAGGCGTCCTCGCAGTGCGTCACCGTAGCGTGGCGTCGTCAGCCGATCGGTGGGGAGGTCCGGCGGGCCGACGCCCCCGGTGGGGCGATCGTCTAGGGTGACCTGCCGTGCCGGGTCCGGGCCCGTCACCTCTAGATTGTCCTGACAGCGGGCCTCGGCGCGGTGGGCGGCCGGCGCGGTGTCCGGGAACGGGCCGCTGGTTCCACGGTGGCCGCGCCGGACGGCGGGGACGTGCCCCGGAGTGCGATCAGCGAGCCGGGTCACCGCACGGCGACCCCACGGGCAGGACGACGACGAGATTCCAGGACGGCGTGATGGATCAGGCGGTGCCCCCCGCGACCCCGGTCGACGCGTCTCCGGGGGCGGCACCGGTCGCGCCCCCCGCCGCCGAGGTCAGCGCGTCCCCGTCACCACCCGAGACCACCGACGCCACGTCCGAACCGGGCGCGCGGACGACCGGGCGGCGGGCACCGGGCGGGCAGGCCGCCCGGCTCCAGCTCTACGCGTACCTGACCGCCCGCGACTACCGGCGCACCTACCTGGCCATCATGCGGCTGTTCTCCTCCACCCTCCTCGCCGACCTCTCCGCCGGCGAGGTCGCCGGGGCCCTGGCACCGGCCGAGCGGGCCGGGCTGATCGACGAGGGCGAGCACCGCATCGACAACGTCATCGTGCGGCTGCGCCAGCTGGTGGAGTGGGGCAACCTCGTGCACGGCCGGCGCGAGATGGTGGCGGCGAGCATCGCGGAGTTCCAGCACGGCAGCGTCCGCTACCAGATCAGCAAGCTGGCCCTCCGGGTCCAGCGGGAGGCCGACGCGTTGCTCCAGGTCCCCGAGGGGGCCCGGGAGGTGTCGCGCGAACTGCTGCCGGCGATCGAACGCGGACTGGACCAGCTCGGCTCCACCCTGGCGCGGACCCTGCTCGCCGAGACCGAGGACCCCTCCAGCCGGGCTGCCAGGCAGGGGCGGGAGGAACTCGCGGAGCAGGTCACCACCCTGTTCCTCCAGCACGCCGAACTCGCCGACACGGTCCGCGACTTCTACGCCTACCTGGGGCAGATGGTCGCGCGCCACCAGTTGGAGCCGGCGGACATCTCCGGGTTCCGCTCCGTCCTCGTCGAGTACATCCAGATGGTGGTGGAGGACGTCCTCCGCTACACGCCCGGCATCGCCGACGCCCTGGCCGGGCTGCGGCAGGCCAGGAGCGAGCTGTTGCGGCTGGTGGGCCCGGCGCGGAGCTGGACCGAGCAGTGGGGCGACACCGTCGAGCGGGGCCGCGGGCGCACCGAGGCCGACTGGCGGGAGTTGACGGACTGGTTCGTCGACGGCCCCGGGCGTCCCAGCCAGGTGACGGCGCTGCGGGAGGCGACGACCCGCGCCATCGGCGCCCTGCTGGCCAACGTCAAGCGGGCGACCACGGGCAGCGCCGGGCTGCCGGGCCGGCGGTCCGACCTCCTCCGGCTGGCGAGCTGGTTCGACGGCGCGGACCAGGCGGGGGCGGACACGCTGTACGCGGCGGCCTTCGGCCTGTACCCGTCGCGGAACCTGCTGCCCTCGCCGGAACTGGACGGGGACGACGAGCACACGCCGTGGCGGGACGGGCCGGTCATCGACGTGACGGTCAGCGTGCGGTCCAGGGGCGACCGGGGGGCGCGGGGGCGCACCTCCCGGGTCGTGTTCGACCCGATCACCGAGCAGACGTTGCTCGCGCAGGCGAGGACCCAGGCACGGGAGCAGGAGGACGCCGTGGCGGAACTGGTCGCGGCGGCTCCCCGGCTGACCGAGGTGCCGCTGTCCCCGCCGGCGCTGGGCGTGCTGTGCGAGCTGTTGACCCTGGCGATGGCGCAGCGGGAACGCGACGGCGACCCCGGGTCGGTGCGGGACCCGGTGCGGGGTCTGCGGCTCACCGTGACGCCGGAGGCCGACGCCCGCACCACGATCACCAGCACCAGCGGCTCGTTGACCCTGCACGGTTCCACCGTCAGCCTGTGCGCGGAACCGGCGGTCAGGGGCGGTTCCCACGGGGCGGGGGGACACCGGTGAGCGCGCCGAGGGGGGACCGCACCCGGCGGTCGACCAGCGGGCGGCACGCGGGTCTCGCCCTGTTGGACGAGTTGCCCGACATCGACGCGGCGGACGTGGCGCGCTGCGCGCGGGTGCTGCTGCGCCGCCCGCTGCTGCGGGCGGACGGCCCCGACGGCGACCTGCTCCCGCTCGTCTACCGGCACCGGGCGGTGCTGGTGGAGCTGTTCACGACCGTGCTGGGGTACCGGCTGGTGGTGGAGCGCCGGTTCGCCCGCCTGTACAAGACGGGGCCCGGCCAGGACGCCACCCGCGGTGAACCCGGCCTGACGCCCCGGGCGTACGCGTACTTCGCCCTCGCGGTGGCCTGCCTCACCGGCGCGGGTCGGCAGATCCTGCTGTCCCGGCTGGTCGCCGACATCAGGGCCGCCGCCGTCGAGGCGGGCATCGCCGTCGTCGACGACTACGCCGACCGGCGGGCGCTCACGGCGGGTCTGCGGCACCTCGTGGCGCTCGGCGTCATCACGGAGACCGAGGGCACGGTGGGCCCGTGGAGCAACGAGGCCCCCACCGAGGCGCTGATCACCGTGGACACCGACCTGCTCGCGCTCCTGGTCGCGGGCCCGCTGCGGGAGGCCGAGGACGGCGCGGACCTGGTCGTGCTGGCGGCCCGGCCGGGAGCACGGGGAGTCGAGCACACCCTGCGACGTCGGCTCGTGGAGGACCCGGTGATCACCCACGCGGAGCTCACCGACGCCGAGTCGACGTGGCTGCGCCGCAACCAGCGCCGGGAGTCGGTGCTGCTCGACCGGGCCTTCGGCCTGATGACCGAGACCAGGGTCGAGGGGGTGGCGGTCACCGACCCCGAGGAGTACCTGACCGACGTCGTGTTCCCCGGCACCGGAACGGTGGCCCGCATCGCGCTGCTCGCGCTGCCCGAGCTGCTCGGCCTGCGGGAGCCGGACGCCGACGGCACCCACGCGGTGACCACCGCCGAGGTCTTCCAGACCTGTGACGACCTGGTCAACGCCTACCCGGCGGCCTGGTCGCGCCAGGCGACCGAGGACCCGCACCAGCTGTGCCGCGAGGTGCTGGCGCTGCTGGAACGGCTGGGGCTGGCGACGAGCGACGGCCGAGGTGGGTGGTCGCTGAGCCCGGCGGCGCACCGCTGGGCTCCGACGGCGGACGACCAACCCCTCTCCTCGGGTGCCGGCCGGGCGCTCCGGGAGCCAGCCGAACCACCGTCCGCCCCACCGGTCTGGTCGCTCTTCGACGAGGGGTGAGCACCGTGCGGCAGCAGCTTCCCATCAGCACCAGCACGCCTCGCGGCGTGTCGAGGCCGGCGAGCACCGCGCCGGCGGCAGGAGGTCAACAGTGAGCGAGCCCGACCGCTGGCGGCTCAACCGAGGCGGGATCGTCAACATCTGGCAGTACGCCGAGCAGACCTTCGACTTCTCCGGTGGCCGCGCCATCTTCCAGGGCACCAACGGGTCGGGGAAGTCGCGGACGCTGGAGCTGCTGCTGCCGCTCTGCCTCGACGGTGATCTCCGGCAACTGGGGTCGAAGGGTTTCGACACCGTCAGCATGCGGCGGCTGATGCTCGACGACTACCAGGGCGGGCCGAACCGGATCGGCTACGCGTGGGTGGAGCTGGTTCGCCGCACTCCCGTCGGCCCCGAGTTCCTGACCTGCGGCCTGGGGGTCAAGGCGTCGAAGGCCGCGCAGCAGATCACCGACTCGTGGCGGTTCATCACCCCCCGTCGGGTGGGTTTCGAGCTGCGGCTGGTGGGCGCCGACGAGGTCCCGCTCGGCCCGGCGCAGCTGCGGGAGACCCTCGGGGCGGACCGGGTGCTGGACGATGCCGGGTTCCGGGCCCGCGTCGCCGACCTCGTCTACCAGGTGCCCGCCGCTCGGTACGCGGACCTCCTGCACCTCCAGCGCACCCTGCGCAACCCCGACGTCGGGCTGAAGGTGTTGGAGGGGCAGCTGGAGCAGATCCTGTCCGACGCGCTCCCCCCGCTCGACCCGGCCGTGATCGACAACCTCGCCACCTCCTTCGACGACCTGGAGTCGATCCGGGAGAACATCGCGCGGCTGAGCACCGCGGACGACGCGCTGGGAGCGTTCGTCACCACCTACGCCAGCTACGTGCGGGGTGCCCTGCTGGGCCTGGGCCAGCGGATGACCTCGGCCGACCGCGCCCTGGCGTCGCTGCGTTCCGAGATCAGGCGGCTCACCGAGCAGCGGAACGAGGCCGACCAGGAGTGTTCCCTCGCCACGGCCAGGGTGGCCTCGGCCGAGGACCGGGAACGCGAGCTGGAGTCGGCGATCGCGACCCAGATGGCGTTGCCCGGCTACCAGGGCCTGCGTGATCTCCGCGACCGGGAGGCACTGGTGACCTCGGCGGGTCGGGCCGCCGAGGCCGCGTTGGAGGGTGCCGCTCGGCAGCGCGCCCAGGAGGACCGGGCGGTCGACGCGGTGCTGGCCGCGACACGTCGGCTCACCCAGAACCGGGACGCGGCGGCCGAGCTGGCCAGCGCGGCCCGGACCGGCCTGCGGCACGCCGGCCTCGACCCCGAGATGTGCCCCCGGGTGCCCGGCCTGCCCTCGGCACGCGTCACGGTGCGCCAGGAGTCCGTCCTGGCCAAGCCCGACCCGGACGCGGAGCCGGTGGTGGTGGAACGCCGGCTGCCGCCCGTCGTCGACGCCGAGGAGCTGGCGGCCGGGTTCCGCTCGGCGGCCGGGGGCGCCGATGAGGTCGCTGGTGCGGGTCGCCGCCGGGCCGCGCTGGTGTCGACGCTGCACCGGCAGGCCGTGGCCCTCGACCAGGAGGCGTCCCGGGTCGAGCACGCGGCCCGGGACGCCCGCGCCGCCCAGGTGGCGGCGACCGAGGCCGCCGGCCGCCGCAACGAGGCCGAGCAACGGCTGGTGGAGTCGGCGGAGCTGTGGCGGGAACGGGCGCTGAGCTGGTTCTCCGAGTCCGTCCCGCTCTCTGGTGCTCGACAGCCGGACGCGGCCGTGCTCGAACTGGTGGAGGTCGAGCACCTGCGGGCGGTGCGGGACGGGGCGAGGTCGGCGGCGGAACGCGCCCGCCTCTGGCTCACGCCGTCGCGGCAGGCCGCGTCGCAGTCGACCGTCGAGGCGGAGCACGCGGTGGCCGAGGTCAGGCGCGAGGTCGACAGGCGCGACGCCGAGCTGGCGGCGCTGCGGAGTGGGGAGCAGCGGAGGCCGGCGGGATCCCCGGATCCGGACACCGCCCCGCCGGGTGCCTCCTTCGCGGAACTGGTCGACTTCCGGCCGGAGGTGGCTCCCCCGGCCCGCGCCGGCGTGGAGGCCGCCCTCGCCTCCTGCGGGTTGCTCACCGCGTGGGTTCCCGTGGACGCCCGTGCGGCGGACCCGGTGGTGCGGACCCTGCTGGCGACGGCGTGGTCCGACCCCGCACCGGAGGAACCGGCGGCCGACGGCCGCCGCACCCTGGCCGAGGTGCTGGTCCCGGCCGTCGATCCGAACGGCCCGGTGCCCGAGGAGCTGGTGCGGCGCCTCCTGTCGTCCGTACCGCTGACCGACCGGGCGCCGACGGGGCCGACCCCGCTGAGCGTGTCCGAGGACGGCAGGTGGTGGTCGGGGGTGCTGTACGGGGCGGGCGCGAAGGACACCGCCGAGTTCGTCGGCGCCGGCGCCAGGCAGGCGGCCAGGACTCGACGCATCGGTGCGCTGGAGGAGGAGCTGCACGAGCTCCGGGGGGCGTTGGCCGCCGCCGAACGCACCGAGTCCGAGGCACGGGCGAAGGTGGAGCTGCTGGACCGGCAGCTGGCGGCGTTCCCCGACTACGGTGAGCTCGTCGCGGCGCACGCGGCCCTCGCGGGGGCGGCGGGCGCCGCCTCGGACGCCGAGGACAGGGCGCGGCGGCTCCGCGAGGAGCACCGCCGCGCCGAGGAGCGGTGGGGCGCGGCCGAGACCGAACTCCGGCAGCGGGCCACCGAGGCGGGGCTGCCCTCGGACGCCGCCGGTCTCGACGCGGCGCACCGGCACGCCACCGAGGCCAGGGATCGGGTCGAGCAGTTGCGGGACGTGCTGGTCGGTCGGTGCGTCGGCGCCGTGGACGACCTGGCGGAGGCGGGCACGCACCACCAGGCGGCCGTCGCGGACCGCGCCGAGGCCGAGGAGCTGGCGCTGCGCGCCTGCCGGTCCTACGGGGAGCAGCGGCGGTCACTGACCGAGTTGACCAGCAGCGTGGGTGGCGAGGCTGAGAACGCCGCCCGCCGGATGTCCGATCTGGAGCGGCGGCGGGCCGAGGTCCGGGAGGAGCTGCCGGCGGCGCGGGAGGCGGTGATGACCGCCAGGGAACGGCTGGCCACGTTGGCCACCCTGTTGGAGACGAAGCAGGGCCAGCTCGGGGAACGGGAGACCGAGGCGGACCGCGCGTCGACGGCCTTCACGGCCGCGCTGCGTTCCCCCGGCACCTGGGCTGCCGCCCTCACGACGACCTCGCGGACCCGAGGGGACGCGCCGGTCGGCGCCCCGGGCACGGAGCGGGCCGGGGCCGCCCCGGCCGAACCGCCGCCCGACCCCCGCGCCGCGCTGGCGCTGGTGTCCGAACTCGCCGAGAGCCGCCCGGCGAGCGAGACCACCGTCATCACCCGGCTCCAGACCCTCCAGGTGGCGTTGGCCGGGACCCACGACATCACGGCGGCGGAGAACGCGGGCGTCCTGGGCATCACCGTCAGCGGGGAGGACGGCCCCCGGCCGGTGGCGGTGGCCGCGCGGCAGGTCCGCGACCGGTTGGCCACCCAGCGCGGCTACCTGAACGAGCGGTACCAGACGGTGTTCGCTGACTACCTGATCCGGGACCTCGCGGAACGGCTGCGCGGGCAGATCGCGGTCGCCGAGGACCTGTGCGCGCGGATGAACGCGGTGTTGGACCGCGCTCGTTCGTCGCAGGGGGTGCACGTCCAGCTGGAGTGGAGCCCCTCCCCCGCCCTGGACGACGCCACCCGTCAGGCGCTCGACCTGGTGCGCACGCCGTTGGGTGAACGGGACTCCGACCAGGACGCGCTCCTCCGCAGGGTGGTGACCGAGCGGATCGAGTCGGAACGGGACGCCCACGCCAGGGGGTACGCGGAGATCCTGACCCGCGCGCTGGACTACCGGGGGTGGCACTCCTTCACCGTGCGGGTCCGGGACGACGGGCCGGACGGCCGGCCCCGGGTGCGCCGGCTGCGGCAGTTGTCCTCCGGGGAGACCCGGCTGGTGTCCTATGTCGCCCTCTTCGCCGCCGCCGCGTCCTTCTACGACGCGGTGGACGTCGGCGAGGGTGACGGTGCGGGAGCCGGCGGCGCGGGTGCGCCGCTGCGGCTGGTGCTGCTCGACGAGGCGTTCGAGCGGCTGGACGATCCGACGATCGCCCGGATGCTCGGGCTGCTGGTGGACCTGGACATGGACTGGTTGATCACCTGGCCCAGCGGCTGGGGTGTCTCCCCCAAGATCCCCCGCATGCACATCTACGACGTGCTGCGCCCGAAGAGCGGCGCTGGCGTCGCCTGCACGCACACAACCTGGGACGGGGCGGACCTCACCCAGCACGACGCCTGAGCCCCCGGTGGCGGGTCCGGTCCGTCTCCGCGGGGTCCTCGCCGTGCGTGGCGGGTCCGCCGGGGGCGCGACGTGTAGGAAACGTGTAGCCGGGTTTGCGAGGCTGGGCCCGGCTCGGTGGTGATGGGGGTCATCGCCGCGTCATGGCCGGTGGGCCAGCGGAGACGGCGGGCCGCCCCCGGCCCGCCCATCCGGACGCCCTACCGAGCCGGGGTTGGCCGGTCCGGCCCCCTGTGGACGGTCGTGCGAGGCCACCGGTCCCTGGGGGCGCGGTGGTGTCGGGCCGGTCATCGGTTCGCCCGGCCCGTTGCCGGCGCACCGGCGACGGCGCGCGCGGCGTGGTCGCCAGCCACATCCGCGCGACGCCGTGGCCGTCGGTGGTGCTCAGTCCTCCGCCACCAGGTGGCGGGTGAGGTCGAACAGGCGCCGGGCGTCGTCGGGGTCGAGGGTGCGCAGGCCGAGGTCGACGGGTTTGGTCCGGTCCCAGGCGATCAGCCGTTGGTCGGAGGGTTCGTCGATCAGCCTGATGATGGGGACGATGCTCCTGGACACGGACCGGGCGAAGAGCGCGCCCATCACCGCCATCAGGGCCTTGGTCGGCTGCGGGACGCCGTTGAGCCCGCTGTTGGTGTACCCGGGGTGGACGAGGACGAAGCGCGTGCGACCGTCCGGGTGGTTGAGCGGGTAGCCGACGCCGAGGAGGTCGTTGGCGCGGCCGCCCTGGAGGGTGGCGCGCAGGATGCCCCAGCCGTTCCGCAGCGCGAGGTCGTCCCAGTGCAGTCGTCCCTTGGTCATTCCCGTGCCGCCGATGCTGACGATCGCCGGGTTGTCGCCCTTCTCGAGCAGGTCGGTCAGGCCGTAGCTGAGCAGGAAGCGGCTGACGTAGTAGAGGGAGAAGGCGCCCTCGTACCCGTCCGGCGTCTCGACGCGGCGCTGGAACGGCACCATCGCCGACAGGACGAGGGCGTCCAGCGAGTCGTGCCGTTCCCGGATCTCGCTGATCACCCGCCGGTTCTCGGCCACCGAGGTGAGGTCGGCCCTGATGGCGTGCGCCCGCTCGCCCGCCCCCATGCTCGCGGCCTCCTCGAGGAACCGCCGGCCGCGTTCGGGGTTCCGGCCCACCACGGTCACCCGCGCGCCGGCCGCCAGGTAGTGCCTCGCCAGTGCCGCGCCCATGCCGGTGGTGCCGCCGGACACGACTAGATCCTTGACCATTTCCACCCCAAAAGTCATCGGTCGATGACTTTGTACGCTAGTCAGAACCAGCCACATTTGTCAACGCTTGATGACTTATGGGAGGACGCCGTGGCCGAGCCGCGCAGAAGGAACCGTTCCGCGACCCGGCAACGCCTCCTGGAGGCCGCTCGGCACCGGTTCGCCAAGGAGGGCTACGAAGCGGCCAGCGTTCGGGACATCGCGGGGGACGCCGGGGTCGACGCCGCACTCGTCTTCCGCTACTTCGGCTCGAAGAAGGGGCTCTTCGAGGAGGCCGCCGCCGCCAGGACGCCCACGACCCCGCTCGACGGGCCACCGGAGGAGCTGCCCGCCCGGCTGCTGCACTCACTGCTCTTCGAGGACTGGTCCGCGTACGCCGGCGAGCACCCCCTGGTGGCGATGCTGCGCTCCTCCGCGCACGACGAGGCGCGGGACCACCTGCGGGAGGAGTTGTGCGGCACCTACGTGCGCGCCCTCGAACGGCTCTCGGACGCGCCGGACGCGGCACTGCGGGCGGAGCTGTTCAGCGCCTGGATGCTCGGCATCGGCGTCCTGCGGTCCGTGGTGGGCACCCCCGCCATCAGCGCCGCGACTCCGCAGGACCTCGCCCCGCACCTCGCGGCCGTGGCGTCCGCCCTGTTCGACCGACCCGTCCTCGGCACACCACCCCCACCACCGGAGGCCACCGACCACCCCGGGTCTCCTGGCTGAGCGACCAGGGCCGTCCCGGTTCCGGTGGGATCGCGGCCCGCGCCGTTCCATCGTCGTCAGGTGCCCGGTCCCGCCCCGGCACCGGCGGCCGGGGTGGTGCCCTCCCGCCGCTCGCTGACCCGGAAGGAACGCAGCTCCCGGTTGCGCAGCCCGATCCACAGCACGCCGACGACGCAGAGCAGGCCGCCGGACACCAGCGCGAACGAGGCCGAGGTCAGCCCCATGACCACGCCGGCCCTGGCGTTGCCGAGGTCCGGGCCGGCCGCGCCCACCACGTGCTCCGCCGAGGAGACCCGACCCCGGAGGCCGTCGGGGGTCGCCAGCTGGACCAGCGCCGCCCGCGAGACCACCGAGACGGTGTCGGCGGCACCGGCGACGGCGAGCATGGCCAACGCGAGCCACAGCGGATCGGCCAGCCCGAAGCACGCGAGGGCCACCCCCCACGTGCCGGCCGCCCACGACTGGACAAGGCCGGGCCGGTCCGCCCTGGTGACCAACCCCGACACCAGGCCGGCCGCGACTCCCCCGACCGCGACGGCGGACAGGAACAGCCCGAGCGTCTCCGGGGCTCCCCCGAAACGGGCCTCGTTCACGACCGGGAAGAGCGCGATCGGCATCGCCAGCAAGGTGGCGAAGAGGTCGGTGCCGAACGCGCCGCGCACGACCGGCGTTCGCGTGATGTGGCGCACACCCTCGACGATGGACCGGATCCCCGGCCGGTGCTCCTCCGCTCCCCTCGGCGGCAGCGACGGCAGACGCAGGACGGCGTACAGGGAGACGAGGAAGGCGACCGCCTCGACGGCGTAGCAGGCCGTCAGCCCCCACCGGCCGATGACGAACCCGGCCACGGCGGGCCCGAGGAGCATCGCGGCCTGGAAACTGAGGTGCTGGAGGGCGATCCCGGCGGAGACGAGGTCACGGGGCAGCAGCCGCACCGGGAACGTGCGGCGGGCGGGGGCCCCGAGCGCGGCGGCGGCCGACTGCGCGGCGACCAGGCCCAGCAGGACGGGCAGGCTCTCCAGCTCGACGAGCGCCTGCCCCGTGAGACCGAGGACGACCACCACCTGGGCGAGGGTCGTCCAGCGCACCAGGGTGCGGCGGTCGAGCGAGTCGGCGAGGGAGCCGCCGACCACGCCGAACAGGACGAGCGGAATGGCGGAGGCGAGCCCCACGACGCCGGTCCACACCGGGCTCCCCGTCATCCGCCACACCTGGAAGAGCACGGCGACCACCGTCATCTGGTGACCGAGCGAGGTCAGCGACGTCCCCACCCAGAGCCGGCGGTAGGCGGCGCTGGCGGCGAGGGGGCGGAGGTCGACCAGTCCGGACCTCCGACTCATCGCCCGGCGCCGTCGCCGTCGGTCCGGGACGTCTCGCCGATCCCGGAGCGCCAGTCCAGGTGGTCGAGCAGGCGGGCGTGGAACCCGCGTTCGGTGAGCCGCGCCCGCATCGCCGCCACGTACTCGGCCAGGCCCGAGGCGAGCTCCGCGTCGAGCTCGGCGCAGGCGTCCTCGGTGGCGTTCCACTCCGCTTCGAGGAAGGGCAGCAGGTCGCGGGCGCGGTCGGTGAGGTGGATGACCCGGGTGCGGGCGTCGGGCCCCGGCTCGGTGGTCACCAACCCCTCGCCCCGCAGCGCGGTCACGGTCTGGCTGACCGCCGAATGGGTCCGGCCCAGGCTCCGAGCCAGTTCGCGGATGGTCATCGGGCCCTGGTGGGCCAGTCGGATGAGCGGGTAGGCGAAGCGGGGGCGCACCCCGGCGAGGTCGTGCTCGGCGTAGAGACGCGCGATCTCCTCGTCCATGTCCTGCTGGAGGGCGATGAGATCGCGCCAGTAGCCGCGAGTGGTCGGGTCAGGTGATGTCACAGCGCTAACATAACAGCACTGTTGCGTCTTGGGTATCACGCGGACGGCCAGGGGGCATGGGGTCGGGAACGGTGTCTCCCGCGCTGCCCGTCGGACGCCCCTGCCGCCCGACGTCCGGTCCCGCGTGGGTGAGGGAACGACGGCCGCGCTCCACCGCGCGGTCACGACCTCGACGTGCGGGGAAGCGCTGGCTGGCGCAACGGCTGCCCGGAACCCCCCAGGACCATGCGGTACGTCGGCCACGACCGCGAACTCCTGACCAGGACGACCCCCGTGCCGTGGCCACCGCGCAACCTCGGGGCGGCGGGGAACACGGCCTCGGAACGGCCCGCCGGCTTCGGCACCTGCCGGCCGGGGAGCGCCGGGTCCAGCGGTGGGACGAACGGCGCCGGCGGTGGGACGAGGACACGGGACACCGCGCCCTGGGCCGGACGGTCCGGTAGAAGGGGGCCTACGACTCGGGCACGACCTCCCCGCGCGGTACCACCTGCCCAGGTCCGGGGACGCGGGTCCGCCCGAGGCGCGGCCCCGCGAGCCGGCGTCGGCGATGCGGTTTGCGGAGAGGCCGGACGGCCATCCGCCAGCCGGCCCGCGCCGATCCGCTACCGGTGCCGCCGGCACCCCCGGGACCGGGTCAGCAGCCGTGGAACACGTCGCTGTCAGCCCAACCCGTGTTCGCCCAGGTGTCCGGTTCGGCGGGGACGAAGCCGTCGTAGAGGTCGGCGAGCCGCGCGAGGGCCCAGTTGGTGAACCGAGCGGCGCCCTGGGGGCAGGTGTGGATCCCGTCCTCGCTGCGGTCGATCCTGCCATCCCGTTCTCTGGTGTACTCCTCGCCCCAGACCTCGGAGGCGTCGAGGTACTCGACCTCGTCGAGGTCGTCCGCGACCTGCCGCGCGGCCTCCCCGGCCGCAGCGAGCTCGTCCATGTGCGGTTCGTAGAACTCGTCCGGCCGGATGGGGGGCATGGACACGAGGAGCAGATCGGCGTCGAGATCGGCGGTGCGCTCCGCGAGGTCCTCGTAGGCGGCGCGCTGTTCGTCAGGAGTACCCCAGTCGTAGGTGGTGATCTGGTAGATCACGACTCCTCCCGCCGCCTCCGGGAGTTCGGTGCCCAGGCGCTCCCGCCGTTCCTCGGCGTTGGGGCCGACGACGTTCCCGCCCCCCGTCGAGGTGGCGTCGATGAACTTCACGCCGCTCTCGGCGAGGCCCTGGCGCAGCGCGACCGCCTGACCGGCGGCCACGGAGTCACCGAGGAAGAGCACGGGCGACAGGCCAACCTCGGCGGTCTGGAGATCTTCGGTCCACCCCTGGCCACCCGCGTCGTCACCCTGGCTGGCGCCACAGGCGGTGAGCGTGACCGCCATGACGGCGAGCGCCGCGATCCCGATCGGTCGTCCCGGCTGACGTCGGCGGCCCGTCGAAGAGGTGTGAGCTGTTCGTGTTCGCATTCCCCGACTCTCACAGGCCGGTGTCGCGGCGGGTGGCCAGCCATGTCGCAGTCGTGTCGCGGAACGCCGTCATCCGCTCCTGGACCCCGGTCCGCGACGGGTGCCCCTCCTAGGATCGACGGCATGGCCGCTGTCCTGCTGGTGGAAGACGACGCTCTGGTCAGACGCGGGTTACAACTCGCCCTGGGACGTCACGGGCACCGCGTCGAGGTCGCCGACGACGGCGAGGACGGTCTGACCCGGTTCGCCGCCGGCGAGGTGGACGTGATCGTGCTGGACCTGATGCTCCCCGGCCTCGACGGTTTCGAGGTCTGCCGCCGCGTCCGCACCTCGTCGCAGGTACCGATCATCATGCTGACCGCCCGAGGCGACGACTTCGACGTGATCACCGGGCTGGAGGCCGGCGCGGATGACTACGTCGTCAAACCCGTTCGCCCGACCGTGCTGGACGCGCGGATACGCGCTGTCCTGCGCCGTGCGGTGGGCGGCTCCGACGGTGTGCGCGTGCACGGTGGTCTGCGTATCGACACCGAGTCGCTCAGGGTCACGGTGGACGGCCAGGAGGTCAACCTCACGCCGACGGAGCTGCGCCTGCTGCTGACCCTGTCGCGGGCCCCGGCGCGGGTGTTCACCCGTGAGCAGTTGCTGGAGGAGGTGTGGGAGCACGGGTACCTGGGTGATTCGCGGCTGGTGGACAACAGCGTGATGCGGTTGCGGGCGAAGATCGAGCGGAACCCCGCGCGCCCGGAGTACGTGCAGACGGTCCGCGGATTCGGCTACAGGTTCGGCCCGGTATGAGACCGCCGTCGCCACGACGGTTCCCGCGCGCCCCCACCGGGCTGCGGGGACGGCTGCTCATCACCGTCGTCAGCGTCACGGTGCTCGGGGCCATCGGCGCGGCCTGGGCGGGTGTGCAGCGGTCCGAGACCGCGCTGCTCAAGATCACCCGGGAGCATCGCGCTGAGGACCTGGTCAGCCGGGTCACCCAGGTCGCCCCGTCCGTGCGGTACCCCCCCGACGCCGACGCGCTCGACCAGCTGCGGAGGGAGATCGGGGAGAACGCTCTCGTCGTCTACCAGGACGCGGCCGCCGGAGAGGGCATCTTCGCGGCCGGCGCGGCCCCGGTTCCCGCTCGGCTGCGCGAGACGATGGACGCCCAGGCCGCCGGGAACCACGGCCGCGTGCTGACGCAACGCGTGGAGATCGACGGGACCTCGTGGTTGGTGGTTGGCGCCCCGGTGATGGTCACGGGGCCCGACGGAGCACGATCCCCGTCCGGGATCGAGGTGTACTCGGCCCACGACCTCACCTCCGTGCGAGAGCAGGTCGACGCCCTCGTCCGGGGCGCGGCCACCACGACGGCGGCCATGCTGCCGTTGGCGGTGCTACTCGCGCTGCTGGCCTCCCGGAGCGTCCTGCGCCCCGTAGCGCGGTTGCGGGAGACCGCTCAACGCCTGGCGCGGGGGGAGCTCGACGCGCGCCTGGAACCAACCGGGGTCGACGAGCTGGCCCAGCTCACCCGCACGATCAACGAGATGGCCGCGTCCCTGCAGAACTCCATGAACTCGATCGCCGCGATGGAGGAAGGGTCCCGTCGCTTCGCCGCGGACGTCTCCCATGAACTCCGCACACCCCTGACGACCCTGACCGCCGCAGTCGAGGTCCTCCAGGACGTGCTGTCGCACGCCGAGGCCTCGGGGGCCTCGGACGAGGCGGAGGCGCGGGAGTCCGCGCACCTGGCGGTCACCGAGACGCGACGGCTGATGGAGCTGGTCGAGGACATCATGGAGATCGCCCGGTTCGACGCCGGTACCGCTCAACTGCGGTGGGAACACACCGACCTGGTCGAGGTGATCACCGCCTGTGTCCGCCATCGGGGGTGGGGTCGAGACGTCGTCATCTCCGCACCGGACGCCGAGGACGATCGCACGCTCGTGGCCGATCGCCGCCGCGTCGACGTCATCGTGGCCAACCTCGTCGGCAACGCGCTCACGCACGGGGGAACTCCGGTGCGGGTGGACGTCCTGGCCACGGACGAGGGGCTGACCGTCCGGGTCACCGACCGCGGGCCGGGGATACCGGAGGACGTTCTGCCGCATGTCTTCTCCCGGTTCTACAAGGCCGACGCCTCGCGCTCCCGCACACCCGGCAGCGGCCTCGGACTGGCGATCGCCCGGGAAAACGCCCTCCTCCACGATGGGGTGATCAGCGCCGCGAACGCCCCGGACGGCGGTGCGGCCTTCACCCTCTGGCTCCCCCGACATCCGACGAGAGCCACCGGCCACCTCCGCGACGAGGAGCAGGACACGTGAGACATCGACCGTTCACCTCGGCCTGGGCTGGACTCGCCCTGATCGCGTTGACGAGCTGCGGGCCACAGCGCGCGATCGTCGAGGAGGGCCCATCCGCCCCGACCGGGATCGCGGCGGGAACCACCCTCTACTTCCTCGACGATGACGGGCGGCTCACCGCTCAGCACCGGGAGACCGGCCGGTTGGGGACGGTCGCCGAGGCCGTCTCCCTACTGCTGACCGGCCCCGGCGGTTCCGGACTGCGCACCGGCATCGGGCCGACGGCGGTGACCAGGACGGAAGTGACGATCAACGGGGAACTGACGAACGTGCGCGTGCCCCTCTCCTCGGCGGAGGTGAGCGCCGAGGGCATCGACCAGATCGTCTGCACCACATTCGCCAGCCGAGTCCAGTCCGGCGGTTCCGACCGGACCCGCGTCGGCATCGAGTTCACCGACCGCCCCGAAGCACCGAGGAGCTGCCCCGCCCTCGGTTGAGGTGGTCCCCGGTCGTCACCGGCCGGGGTGTCCACGCCGATCGGCCGGTGTCACAGCTCATCGATGTCGATCGGCGGGGCGGAGGGTGCGGGCAGCCCGAACCACAAGAGCAGCAACGCGGCCGAGGAGGCGCCGAACAAGACCAGGCCGGTGCGTCCGCGCGCCCACCGGGCCCGGAACCGGATCGGGTCCTCCACCAGGCGCTTCGACGCGACGGCGAGTGCGAGCGAGATCCCGATCACGAAGGTGGCGTGCGCCCAGGCCGGCAGGGCCGGGTACTGGTGCGGGGGCATCAGGACGATCACCGGCCAGTGCCACAGGTACAGGCTGTACGAGATGCCGCCGACCCACGTCATCGCGCGCGCCCGCAGAACCCGTACCGGAAGCGGCGAAGGCGGCATCGCCCCCGGGTCCCGCTCACCCGAGGTCGTCACCGCCGCGCACAGGCCGACGAGCACCGCACAGGCGGCCGCGTGCCCGAACAGGCCTCCCGTGAACAGTCCCGGCGTCGCGGTCCCGTCGGCGAGCACCCAGAACACGAGGATCCCCAGCGCGAGCGTTCCGATCAGCCACCCGGACAACGCGTGGTGCGCCTCCACGAGGTGTTGGAACCAGCGGCGGGCGGCAGCGGTGGCCGCCGCGCCCCCCAACAGCAGCGAGAACGCGCGGGTGTCCGTGCCCGTGTAGACCCGCGTGGGGTCGGCGGGATCGACCATCATGATCATCAGCA
Organism: Actinoalloteichus caeruleus; assembly: GCF_049311605.1. Lineage (NCBI taxonomy): Bacteria > Bacillati > Actinomycetota > Actinomycetes > Pseudonocardiales > Pseudonocardiaceae > Actinoalloteichus > Actinoalloteichus caeruleus. Next base: position 1,130,828 of record NZ_CP186005.1, on the reverse strand, counting down.
GCAGCGAGACCCCGGCGCCGGCGAGGGTCAGGGTGAACACGGCGCTCGCGGACCTTCCCGGGCGGCGCGACCAGAACCGCGACACCGCCCAGAGCACCGCGCCGACGAGGACCGGCCACACGAGGTAGAACTGCTCCTCGACCGCGATGCTCCACAGGTGCCCGAAGACGCGCGACTGGCCGAACGCGTCCCAGTAACTCGCGTCCTGGGCCAGCAGGTGCCAGTTCACCAGGAACGACTGGGACCACAGGGCGTCGGACAGGGTCGTGGAGACCATGCCTCGGTCCGCTACCGGGGCACCGAGCCGCTCCAGCACCCACACGACCAGCGTCACCCCGGCCAGCACCAGCGCCAGCGCCGGGAACAGCCGCCGTAACCGCCGCCCCCAGAACGGCACCAGGGCGATCCGGCCCGTGCTCTCGACCTCACGGAGGAGAAGCCCCGTGATGAGAAACCCCGAAAGCACGAGGAACAGGTCCACGCCAAGGAAGCCACCGGGCATCGCGCCGGTGTGGAACAGCAGCACACCCGTCACGGCCGCTCCACGCAGCCCGTCCAGAGCCGGGACGTGGGAGGGACCAGGACCAGTGGGCGGGCGGGGGGAGGTCGGGTACGCCGGAGAACGCATGTCCGCGACGGTGCCGCCCCTGGTTCACCGTTCCGCCCCCGTCGCGTCGCGATCCTGTCGCAGGGCCGGCGGCCGCGCGGACCAGCCCGGGACCGCCCACTCGGTGGTGGTGCTGCCTCCCCGGGTGCGCGGCCTGGGGGCCGGGTCCAGTGCCGGCGCGCCTACCAGGAAGGTGTTCCGGAGCGCGGGCGCGCTGTTCCCCGGCGCTCCTCCCGGTTCGGGTGGTCGGGTGCGCGCGGGGGCCTCGCGGGAGTTCTCCGCACCGCGGGCGCGGGCGCCTCCACGGCCCGTGACGACCACCGCGACCACGTGCGCGGTTCCGCCCGCCGCCCCGCGGCCCGGGGATACCGACGGGCGGGGACCCGCGTGCCGGAGGACTTCGGCTGAGCCCGGCACAGGATGGTCCGGGAGCCGGCCAGGGCGGCTCCCGCTGGGAGCCGAGCAGGTGAGCGCTCCGCGCCGTTCGCTGGCTCTCCGCCCACGACGCGGTCCACGCGGCGTGCCGCATCGGCCACGAGGTCGACGGCCCGCCCACAGCCGGGGGGACGACGCGAACCGCCCCGCCCCCGGAGGAGCGGGCGTGCCGAGGGGCCGCCCACCGCGAACACCGGCGGCACGTCACACACGATCGCGAAGTACCGCTCCAATGGCCGAGCCCACGAGGTCTCCACGGGACGCGCCAGCACCCGGCACCGACCGTGGGCCGGGCCCCGGCGAGTTCGTGCGCGCTCGGCCCGCTGCTCGCCTGACGTCCCTGGTGGTGATCCCGGCCGCCCGGTCGGAACCGGCTGGAACTGGCCCGGCCACCGGTGTCGGTACACGCCGTGTCCCTCGGCCCCCTCGGGCGCGAACGGGACCGCCCCGAGGCGAGGAGGAACACCGCCAACGGGGCTGGGACTGGGGCCGTTCGACGTGGTGACCGTGGCTTCGGGCGAGGTGCCAGCCAGCGCCGCGCTCACGGCAGCCCATGGAACCACCCTCGGTTCCCGCAGGCCAGGACGTGTTTGTGGGCGCAGTAGGGTTCGAACCTACGACCCCTCGCTTGTAAGGCGAGTGCTCTCCCACTGAGCTATGCGCCCGATCGACGCTGGACAGGTTACCGCCCGCCCAGCGCCAGTCGGTCATCAGGCCGGCAGCGCCGCGATGGCCTTCTTCCAGGCTTCCTGGTCCCGGGGCTCGCCCGGCTGGTTCACCTCGGCGAAGCGGATGACACCGGCCTTGTCGATCAGGAAGGTGCCCCGGTTCGCCAGGCCACCGGCCTCGTTGAAGACGCCGTAGGCCTTGGCGACCTCGCCGTGCGGCCAGAAGTCCGAGAGCAGCGGGAAGGTGTAGCCCTGCTGCTCGGCCCACACCTTCAGGCTGAAGGTGGTGTCCACCGACACACCGAGGACGGTCACGTCGGCGTTCTGGTACTCCTGGAACTCGTCCCGCACCTGGCACAGCTCGCCCTGGCAGAGGCCGCTGAACGCGAACGGGTAGAAGACCAGCAGCACGTTGCTCTGGCCGCGGAACGACGACAGGGTGACCTGCTGCTTGTTGTAGTCGTTGAGCGTGAAGTCCGGGGCTTCCGAACCGACGTCGAGCGCCATGAGGCCGCCTTCCGAGGTCTAGGGGTGCGGTGGGGCACGTCGACCCGACGTGCCCCAACCACCCTAGTCATCGCCCCCGGCGGCTGATGTTCACCGCTTCGGGCGTACCAGGCGCGTCGCCGACCATTCGCCCGGCAGGCTGACCGTCGAGGTCTGCGACAGACCGGCCGTCGTCACCGCCTCGGCGACGACGGAGGGCTCCACGTGCCCGTCACGGCCCGTCTTGGGTGTCAGCACCCAGATGAAGCCGTTGTCGGCGAGGGGGGACGTCGCGTCGACGAGCGCGTCGTCGACGAGATCCCCGTCACCATCCCGCCACCACAGCAGGATGACGTCCACCACTTCCTGGGCGTCCTCGTCGAGCAGCTCACTGCCACTGCGTTCCTCGACCGCCGCACGAAGCGCGTCGTCGACGTCCTCGTCCCAACCGATCTCCTGGACGACCATGTCGGGCTCGATACCGAGCTTTTCGGCGACACCGACCTTTGCGGCGTCTCCCGCGGCGACCACGGCTTCCTCACTCCTCCAAGTCGTGTGGTTGCGACGGCCGGCAGGCCCCCGCACACGTGCTGTTGCGATCGTTGCGATCCCTGGCCACTTTTTCAAGCGGCGGGTCCAACCTAGTGCGGTTACTTCACCACAACTACCCACCGGTAGTAGTGACGCCACGCGCGGGTAACGAGGAAGATGGTGGAGGATGGGACAGTTGGGTGAATCCCAATGACCAGGACTGTCGACGTTGGCGAGGAGATCCCTTGGCCCCGCAGAGCAACGGCAAAGGTGCCGCGGACGCCCCCCAGCGGGTACGTGTCATCCGTGACGGCCTTGCCGCACACCTTCCGGACATCGACCCGGAGGAGACCACCGAGTGGCTCGAAAGCTTCGACTCGGTGCTCTCCGCCGCTGGTAAGCAGCGTGCCAGGTATGTGATGTTGCGGCTACTCGAGCGGGCTCGGGAGAGCGGCGTCGGGGTGCCGCCGCTGACGAGCACCGACTACGTGAACACGATCCCGACCGAGGTCGAGCCGTGGTTCCCGGGTGACGAGGAGACCGAACGCCGCTACCGGGCCTGGCTGCGCTGGAACGCCGCCATGACCGTGCACCGCGCCCAGCGACCGGGGGTGGGTGTCGGAGGACACATTTCGACGTACGCCTCATCGGCGACGCTGTACGAGGTCGGCTTCAACTGGTTCTTCCGAGGGAAGAACCACCCCGGAGGCGGCGACCACATCTTCATCCAGGGCCACGCCTCGCCCGGCATCTACGCCAGGGCGTTCCTGGAGGGCCGCCTGTCCGAGGACCAGCTCGACGGCTTCCGGCAGGAGTTCTCGCACGCCGGCCCCGGCGGCGGACTGCCCTCGTACCCGCACCCCCGGCTGATGCCGGACTTCTGGGAGTTCCCCACGGTCTCGATGGGCCTGGGTCCCATGAACGCCATCTACCAGGCGCGGTTCAACCGCTACCTGCAGGCCCGGGGCATCAAGGACACCTCGGAGCAGCAGGTCTGGGCGTTCCTCGGCGACGGCGAGATGGACGAGCCGGAGTCGCGGGGCCTGATCCACGTCGCCGCGAACGAGGGCCTGGACAACCTGAACTTCGTCATCAACTGCAACCTGCAGCGGTTGGACGGGCCGGTCCGGGGCAACGGCAAGATCATCCAGGAACTGGAGTCGTTCTTCCGGGGCGCCGGCTGGAACGTCATCAAGGTCATCTGGGGTCGCGAGTGGGACGGCCTGCTGCACGCCGACAAGGACGGCGCGCTGGTCAACCTCATGAACACCACCCCCGACGGTGACTACCAGACGTACAAGGCCAACGACGGCGCGTACGTCCGGGAGCACTTCTTCGGCCGGGACCCGAGGACGAAGGAGCTGGTCAACGACTTCTCCGACCAGCAGATCTGGAACCTCAAGCGCGGTGGGCACGACTACCGGAAGGTCTTCGCGGCCTACCAGGCGGCGGCCAACCACCACGGCCAGCCGACGGTGATCCTGGCCAAGACCATCAAGGGCTATGGCCTCGGCCCGTCCTTCGCCGGTCGCAACGCCACGCACCAGATGAAGAAGATGACCCTGGACGACCTCAAGCAGTTCAGGGACAGCCTGCGGATCCCGATCAGCGACGAGCAGCTCGAGGCCGACCCGTACCGCCCGCCGTACTACCACCCGGGCAAGGACTCGGCGGAGATCCAGTACCTGCTCAAGCGCCGCCAGGAGCTGGGCGGGTTCCTGCCGGAGCGCCAGGTCAAGGCCAAGCCGCTGGTGCTGCCGGGCGACAAGGTCTACGACGTGCTCAAGCGGGGTTCGGGCAAGCAGGAGGTCGCCACGACGATGGCGTTCGTCCGGCTGCTGCGCGACCTGGCCAAGGACAGCGAGATCGGCCCGCGCCTGGTGCCGATCATCCCGGACGAGGCCAGGACCTTCGGGATGGACTCGATGTTCCCGACCCAGCGGATCTACAACCCGCAGGGCCAGATGTACACGTCCGTGGACGCCAAGCTGATGCTCGCCTACCGCGAGAGCGAGCAGGGCCAGATCCTGCACGAGGGCATCAACGAGGCCGGGTCCACCGCGTCGTTCACCGCCGCCGGCACGTCGTACGCGACGCACGGCGAGAACATGATCCCGATCTACATCTTCTACTCGATGTTCGGGTTCCAGCGGACCGGCGACGGGCTGTGGGCGGCGGCCGACCAGATGGCCAAGGGCTTCGTGCTCGGCGCCACCGCCGGCCGCACCACGCTGACCGGTGAGGGCCTCCAGCACAACGACGGCCACTCGCTGCTGCTGGCCGCGACCAACCCGGCCGTGGTCGCCTACGACGCGGCCTGGTCCTTCGAGCTGGCGCACATCGTCAAGAACGCGTTGCAGCGGATGTACGGGGAGAGCGAGGACTACCCGAACGGGGAGGCCATCTTCTACTACCTCACCGTCTACAACGAGCCGTACCAGCAGCCGGCCGAGCCGGAGAACCTGGACATCGACGGCCTGCTCCGGGGTCTGTACCGCTACGCGGACGCCCCGGCCGGGGAGGGCCTGCCCGCGCAGATCCTCGTCTCCGGTGTGGCGATGCCCTGGGCGCTGCGCGCCCAGGAGATCCTCGCCGAGGAGTACGGCGTGCGGGCCGCGGTGTGGTCGGCCACCTCGTGGTCGGAGCTGCGCCGCGAGGCGGTGGAGACCGAGAAGGCCGCCCTGCGCGACCCGGGTTCCAGCCGGCACGTGCCGTACGTGACCAAGGCCCTCCAGGGGGCCTCGGGTGGCCCGGTCGTGGCGGTGTCCGACTGGATGCGTGCCGTGCCGGACCTGATCCGCCCCTGGGTGCCGACGGACATGCTGACCCTGGGCACCGACGGGTTCGGCTTCTCCGACACCAGGCCGGCCGCGCGTCGCTTCTTCAACGTCGACGCCGAGTCGATCGTGGTGGGAACGCTGTTGGCGCTGGCCAGGCGCGGCGACCTGGACTACTCGGTGGCGGCGGAGGCCGCGCGCCGGTTCCAGATCGACGACGTGCAGGCCGCCGGTCCGCAGACCTCGGACCCGGGGTCCGCCTGATCCCACCCACTGATCGCGCTGCGTGATCAGTGCGCTACACTGTGCAGCAGAAGCCCCCTCGGGCGCACGGAGTCCGAGGGGGTTTCGCCATGTTCGGGCCCGGACGCGCCGCCCCGCGGGCGGACCGGCGCGCGTTCGTCCCAGTAGCCGGGAGAATCGTGTCCGGTGCCGGCCACTCCCGGCGACCGACCGAAGTGGACCGGGGCGCGGACCAGGACCTCCGACCCCAGCTCCAGCTCCAGGGCCAGGGCCAGGCCCAGTAGCCGGGAAGCTGCCGCCGGCCGGAGACCCAGGGGCACCGGCGCGACCCGCCCGCCCAACTCCAGGGAACGGTCGTCGGCGACCGCGTGGCCCTCGGGCCAGGGCATCGTGCCCCGACCGCGACGGACCACACCACCCGAACGGCCGGCCGCGCACGGGCGGAGCCTGGCTCGCACCCGCCCCGCCCGTGCCGCCGTGTCAGGAGTGCGGCCAGACGAGCCGGGTGGGCCGCACGATCGCGGCGAGCCGGCGGGCTTCCTCCGGTGTCCCACTGGAGGCGAAGAGATTTCCGTTGGGGAAGGCCAGCAGCGAGGAGTCGCCCAGCGACATCCCCCAGTACCGGACCGAGGACGGGTCGGGGTCGACCGTGGAGCGGTCCGCGTCGCACAACGCGAACACCCGAGGCGCACAGGCCGCGAGTTGCCGAGCCGTGGGGACATCCCCGCCGAACCAGCGACGACCCAGCCAGGCCAACGAGCGGTGAGGTGGCAGATCCGACATGACAGGAACCCTTCCAGTCGTGGATGTGCTACTCCGATCAAGCATGGCGAACCTATCGCGAAACGTTTCGTGGAACGATCACCCAAACGAGCGGTGGTGTGATCCGCATCCCGCACGCCAGGCTGAGTGCGCCAGCCACGTCGGCTGCGCGAAGATCTGGTGATGCGCGAAGGGGAGATCCGACCCATGGCTGACCGCACCGACCCGTCGGCACTGCGTTGGTTGATCGGCGTGGAACTCGCCAACTACCGGCGGCAGACGGGACTCTCGCTGTCGAAGGTGGCCGCTCAGCTTCCGTTCACGAAGTCGAAGCTCGCGCACATGGAGAGCGGCAACCACCAGCAGTACCCGGACGACGTGGCCACGGTCCTCGCCTTCTACGGGGTGCCGCAACGGGACATCGACCGCTTGTGCTCGCTCGCGGGCAGCTCGGACAGCCGCGCCTGGTGGGCCCCTTGGTCCCATGTCATGCCCGACTGGCTTCGGACCTTCATGGGCCTGGAAGGACTTGCCGAGTCCGAGTTCGTCTACGAGCCGACGGTCATCCCCGGACTGCTGCAGACTGAGGAGTACGCGCAGGAACTCACGCGCGCGACCGGCTTCGTCCGGGCCGACCACAACGAACGCTTCTCCGGGTTCCGACTCGCCAGGGCTCAGCGGCTCACCGGGCCGGCTCCGCTGAAACTGCAAGCGGTTGTTGGCGAGGCCGCCCTCCGCCTTGCCGTTGGCACCGAGCAGACGAGGCAGGACCAGTACAAACACCTGCTCGAACTCGCTCGACTCCCCAACGTGACGCTCCAGTTCGTGACACCCGAGCGCGGACCACACGCGGCCCTCCTGGGGCCGTACTACACCTTCGACTTCACCCTGGCCCGATCGATCGCCTACGCGGAGCTGCTCGACGGCGCCGTCTACGTGCAGGATTTCGACCAGGTCACGTCCTATAAGATGGCTGCGGAGAGCGCACGGTCCGTCGCGCTCTCCCCGGACGAGTCCATCACTCTCCTCCAGGACATGATCGAGGCAAGTGAGCCAGGAGGCCACCATGAATAGCACCAACCTTGCTGATGCTTTCTGGCGCAAGTCCTCCCGCAGCACCAATAACGGAACATGCGTCGAAGTTGCTGGTGGGGTTGGCTGGGCGGCCATCCGGGACTCCAAGAACCCGGAGGGTGGCGCACTCATCCTCCGCCCCGCCCAGTACCGGAGCTTCATCCACTCCGTCAAGCGGGGCTAACCGAGTCCACCTACGACATCCGCCGGGAAGCCGTTGCCCGCGTATCAGGGGCAGGAGCGCGACCGAGAACGCACGATACGGGCTTCCCGGCGGCGGTCCTGCTGCCGCACACTGGGATGTGCCCTGCCCGCACCGCGCCCCGAACGGCGAAGCCACGGTCGCGTTAGCGGCATCCCGCTGACGAGGCCGGTCTCGCAGCAGGAAGGACGGCAGCCGACATGCATCCCCTCCAGCTCCCCACCGCACGCTGGCGGAAGTCCAGCCACAGCACCAACAACGGGAACTGCGTCGAGATCGCCACCGGCACCCGCTGGGCCGCCATCCGAGACTCCAAGAACCCGGACGGCGGCGCACTCCTTCTCGGCCCCACCCAGTACCGGAACTTCCTCCGCTCCCTCAAGAACAGCTGACCGAAGCTCGGCGTCGACAACAGCAGGAAAGCGGCCCACACTGCCCGCCCCGCCGACAGCGGCGCGGGTCATGAGCTTTCCTCCTGCCTCCCCAGCACCGGGAGCCGTCCCGTCCTGCCCACCCGGCGACGCCGCCCACTCGCGATCGCCCGAAGCCGGGGAGGCACCGGTAGGGGCGAGCCTTCGTCGCCGACGACATCCCGCAGCCGCGTCCCCATCCACACCAGGAAGGGCGGCAGCCCACATGAACCCTCCCCACCTCCTCACCGCCCGCTGGCGGAAGTCCAGCCACAGCGCCAACAACGGCGCGTGCGTGGAGATCGCCACCGGCACCGACTGGGCCGCCATCCGAGACTCCAAGAACCCCGGCGGCCCCGCCCTCCTGCTCACCCACACCCAGTTCCGGAGCTTCCTCGCCGCCCTCCGACGCTGACGGGGAAAGGCGAGCACCCGGCAGGCGAACGGCGGCCGCCCGCGTGCGCGGACGTGGTGGCCACGGCCGGGCCCGCCTCCCCGCTCTGCCGCCCCCGCGCCTCCTCGGCTCCCGCCGCGAACGAGCGGCAACGCGACGCCTCCGGCGCCGCATCCTCCCCGCTCGTCCGTCCTCAATGGACTCTCTATGTGCGCGACGGCACCCTGGCAGGCCAGACTGGCCGCCGGCTCGCCCCTGGGCCACGAGCGGAAGGCGGACGAGAGTGACCGAGACGACGACACGACCCACCGAGACGATGGTGCCGACACTGCCCTGCGTCTCCGTGGACGAGACGGCGGACTTCTACGAGGCGATCGGCTTCACCGTCACCTTCCGGCAGACCAAGCCCTACGTCTACCTGGCGATGAACTGGGGCGGCGTGGTGGTGCACTTCGGTTCCGCGCCGCCCGGCACCGACCCCGCCCGGGAGGACGCCGGCGGTTGCCTGGTCATGGTCGACTCGGTGGCCCCGTACCACGCGGCCATCACCCAGGCCATGCGCCAGGCCTACGGGAAGGTGCTCGCGAAGGGGCGGCCGAGGATCACCCGCTACCGGCCGGGCGCGACCCGGTTCACCCTGGTCGACCCCACCGGGAACTCGCTCATCTTCATCCAGCGCGACGAGCCGGAGGAACTGGAGTACGGCGGCTCGAAGAAGCTGACCGGGCTGGCCAGGGTGTTGGACAACGTGCGGAACTTCCGCGAGTTCAAGAACGACGACCAGGCCGCCGTGCGGGCCCTGCGGTCCTGGCTTCGCCGGCACGGCGACCAGGCCCCGCCGGTGGAGCGGGCGCTCGCCCTGGCCACCCTGGTGGAAGCACTGGTCGCGTTGGAGTCGCGCGAGGAGGCGGAGGACGCGATGGCGACGCTGCGGACGATCCCGCTCGGCGAGGAGGAACGTCGCCGGGTGGAGGCGGAGTTGGCCCACGTGGCGAACCTGAACCGCTGGCTCGACGGTGACGAGCCGACCTCCGGCCCGGACACCGGGAAAGACTGACCCCGATCACGGGCCAGGGCCGCCCGCCGGGGCACCCGCGCCCGGCACCGACTCGTCGTCGACCTCCGTGCCGGCGGCGGGGTGGTGGGAGTAGCGGCCCTGACCGGGTTCCCGGCTCCGCCGGCACTGCGACCACGTCCCGTGCCGGCGGAACGGGTCACCTCGTCGCCGCTCCGCTGGGCGTGGCCACGGGGTCGGTGGTCGAGGAGTCGAACGACAGCCGCTCCACCCGACCCGCGTCCCCAGGGATGACGCGGGCCGTCGGACGACGATCTCACTCTATAGATACTGGTAACTGGCGGTAACACTCTGGTAACACAGAGGGTGTTAAAATCCCTGCCCCCTGCTGACGGCGTTGTCAGCAGGAAACCGATCAGGAGCCCGCCATGGCCGTCCTCTCCGCCGCCACCACCCGCCCCCTGTCCGCCACCGCCGAGCAGACATCCCGGACGACCGACGGCCACCACTGGCGGAAATCCTCCCGGAGCACCAACAAGAGCGCGTGCGTGGAGATCGCGACCGATCCACGCGGAGCGGCCATCCGGGACTCCAAGAACCCCTCCGGCGGCATCCTGACCCTCACCGCCACCCAGTACGGCCAGTTCCTGGCCGCCGTGAAGGCGGGCCACGCACTGCGCTGATCGAGCCGTCCTCGGGGCCGCCGCGCTTCGGCGGCGGCCCCACGCCGTGTCGACCTCGCCCGAGTCCTCAACGACCACCCCCCTCAACGACCCCTTCGACCACCCGACCCTCGACCGCCCGGGGCTCGGCGGGCCGGTAGCGGGAACGCAGTCAGCGCTGTCCGGCCCCCACCCCGGTTGGCCGGGTGCCGCGCACCAGCTGGTCCGGCGCGAGGCCGCTCGGAGCACCTCCCCGACTCCCACGAGTCCCGTCCACCCCGGGCTCCGGAGGGCCGCCGCACCCGATTCCCGGCCCGGACGCCCAGCGGTGGGGCGGGAGCGCCCTCCGGGCGGCGGCCCGGCCTCCACCCCCTGGTCCCGTGATCGCCGCCGGGAGCCGGCCAGCGGGGCACCGCCCCCGGCCGACGTCCGAGGCAGACCGGGCCGGGTCGCCGGCCGCCGACCCGACGCGGAAGGCGATCACGACGATGCGACCGACCCCGGACCGCCCCATGCCCCACCGGCGGTGGCGCCCGCTCCGCGACCCGCCCCGCCCCGATCGGCACGCGGCCCAGCCAGCCGCGCGCTCGACCACCCCGTCCGAACGGCGGACGCCCTCCGCGCCTCGGCGGTACCGGTACTACTGTTCGCCTGGCGACGAGGAACGGGGAGAACGTGGTCGAGCTGAAGACACCCGGCGAACTGGAGGCCATGCGGGAGGCCGGCCGGGTGGTGGCCAGGGCGCTCGCCGCCGTCCGCCAGCACGTCCAGCCGGGGGTGCACCTGCTGGAACTCGACGCGATCGCGCACACCATGATCAGGGACGCCGGCGCCCAGCCGTCCTTCCTCGGCTACCGCCCGCACTTCGCCCCCACCCCGTTCCCCGGCTCCATCTGCACCTCGGTGAACGACGTCATCGTGCACGGCATCCCGGACCGCTCCCGGCTCGCCGAGGGCGACCTGCTCAGCGTCGACTGCGGGGCGGTGCTCGACGGCTGGCACGGTGACTCGGCGATCAGCCTCGTCGTCGGCGAGGCCCGCCCCGAGGACCTCGAACTCATCGACAACACCACCCGTGCGATGGAGGCCGGGATCCTGGCGGCCCGGGTGGACGGGCGGCTCGGCGACATCTCGGCCGCGATCGGGGCGATCGGTCGGAAGGCCGGGTACGGCATCCTGCGGGACTTCGGCGGGCACGGCGTCGGTCGCGCGTTGCACGAGGCCCCGCACCTGCCGAACGACGGGACGCGCGGGCACGGTCCCCTGCTGCGGCCCGGTCTGGTGCTGGCGATCGAACCGATGTTCACCGCCGGTGGTTCCCACGACCACACCACGGACGCGGACGGGTGGGCGCTGCGCACCGCCGACGGTTCCCGCGCCGCCCACGTCGAACACACCGTCGCGGTGACCGACGACGGGCCCGTCGTCCTCACTCTCCCGTGAGGACGATCAGAGCCCGAGCACCACGCGCGCGGTCATGAAGTAGATGATCAGCCCGGTGGCGTCGACCAGGGTGGTGACCATCGGGGCGCTGACCACCGCCGGGTCCACCCCGAGCTTCTTCGCGAGCAGGGGCATGCTCCCGCCCACGATCGCCGCCCAGGTGCACACCACCACCAGGGACACCGCGACGACCGCGGCGAGGTCGAAGCCCACGAGCAACCCGCCGATCAGCAGACCGATGAGGGCGAGCGCGACACCGAGGAGCAGGCCCACCCGGCCCTCCCGCCACACCACCTTGGGCAGGTCGCCCAGCCGCACGTCGCCGACGGCGATCGCCCGGACGATCGAGGTCGCCGACTGGGAGCCGGCGTTGCCGCCGCTGCCGGTGATGAGCGGGATGAACAGGGCCAGCGCGGTGACCTCGGCGAGGTTGTCCTCGAAGTACTGGAGGACGTTGACGGTGAGGGTCGCCGCGACGATGAGCAACAGCAGCCACACGACCCGGGACCGGGCGAGCTTGACGACGCTGGCCGACAGGTAGGGCTGGCCCAGCGGGCTGGCACCGGCCTGCCGTTCGACGTCCTCGGTGTCGGCCGCCTCGATGACCTCCAACGCGTCGTCGAAGGTGAGCAGCCCCAGCAGCCGGTTCTCGCTGTCCACCACCGGCAGGGCCAGCAGGTTCGCCTCCTGCATCAGCCGGGCGGCGGCCTCGGCCTCATCGGTGGCCGCGGCGGTGGGCACCTCCACGTCGGTGAGGTCGTCGATCCGTTGCTCGGGGTGCCCGGTGACCAGGCTCCGCAGTGAGATGACGCCGATGAGGTAACGGCCGTCGTCCACCACGGGCAGCGTGTAGACGGTCTCCGCCGAGCGGCCCTTGGTCCGGACTACGCGCAGCGCCTCGGAGACGTCGAGGGTGCGGTGCAGCGCGACGACCTCGGGCGTCATCACCCGGCCGACGGAGTTCTCCGGGTAGCCGAGCAGGGCCGCCGTCATCTGCCGCTCGCGGAAGCTCAGCCCGGCGAGCACCTTCTTCGCGACCTTCGCCGGCACCTCGTCGATCAGGCGGGCGCGGTCGTCGGGGTCCATCCCCTCCACCAGCTCGCGGGCAGCGCTGTCCCGGAGCCCGGTCAGCACCTCCTGCTGGTGGACCGGATCGAGTTCCTCGAAGACGTCGAGGGCACGTTCCTTGTCCAGCAGCCGGAACGGGACCGCCATCTCGGCGGTGTCCAGCCTGGACAGTTCGGCCGCGATCTCGTGCGGGGGTTGCTCCCGCAACCAGCGCTGGAGTCCGACCAGGTCCTGTCGGTCGAGAAAGTCACGCAGCTGCTCGTCGGTCACGATCTCGCCTCCCGTGTGCCCCAGGGCCAGTCTCCTGCCGTACTGGCCGTCGTCCCGCCAACCGGGCCGCGAGGCGTGGCGCACCGGTCGGGAGCTCGTCAGTGCTCCCGACCGGCAGGCGTCGTCGTCCGCCGAGGTGGTGCCGTCAGCAGCGGCTCAGGGGTTCTCCCACGGTGAGAGAGAAGTCGGCACGCTCGTCGAGCAGCAGCGGAACGAGATTCCGGAGTTGCTGTGCGAGCGGAACCACCGCGCCGTCCGAGTCCTGCCGGACCCGGAGGCCGTGGAGTTGGAGCACCTCACCGTGTTCAGCGAGCTGTTCCGAGGTGAGCCGGTACCCACAGATGCGGTCGCGCTCGATCTCCTCCGGCGCGGGTTCCTCGTTGTCCGCACCACCGAAGTAGACCGGGCCTCGGTTGGCGATGCCCAGGTTACGCGCCATGCCCACCGTCGCGGCCGCTCGGGCACCCCGTTCGAGGACGAACTCGAACGCGCCGTCGATCCCGGACAGCTGGGAGTCGACGCGCCGGCGGTTGTTCAGGGCGGGGTCGGCCAGCTCCTCCTCGGTCAACGCCCTGGTCCGGGTCTCCACGAGCAGCCCGACGGCGTTCTTCACCCCCGCCGCGTTGCGGAGGATCCGCTCCTGGCCGTCGCCGGCGACCTGCCGGATCGGCTCGCCGGTCTCCGGGTCGGTCCACAGGCCGTAGACGCCGCTGGAGAAGCCGTCGGTCTCCACCCGGGGGCGGACGTAGTCCTCGGACAGCTCCTCGGCGAGCGCCCGCACGTCCGGGTGGGCGTTGAGGTTGCGGGGCCAGAGGGAGAGGAAGTCCCGGTCGTAGTAGGGCGGGGTGGGGCCGTACTCGTGGAGGTCGTAGACGATGTCGGGCTGGTGGTCCCGCAGGACGGCCGCGATGGTGCGCGCCTCCCCCGTCTCCAGGGCCAGGTGGTCGCGGTTGATGTCGACGCCGTCGCCGTTCCCCCGGGTGTTGGCGGCACGTCCGTCGGGGTTCGCGGTGGGCATCACCAGGACGGAGGCGGTGCTCAGCAGCCGTTCGACGGCCGGGTCGTCGCTGAGCGCGAGGTCTCGGACCGTCGTCAGGCAGGCCTCCCGTCCGGAGGGCTCGTTGCCGTGCTGGAGGCAGAGCAGGAGGACGGACACCCGCCCCTGGGTGCCGCCCCGGCCCGCCTCCGGCACCGGGTCCCCGATGCGGACGAGGCGGATCGGCCGGCCCTGCTCGGTCGTGGCCAGGACGTCCAGCTCGGCGCGGTCGCTGGTGGCGACGACGGTGTCGAGGAAGGCGGTCTCCTCGTCGAGGGTGGTCCACCGCTCACCACCGGACAGCTCGAAGCCGGTGCGGGGCGTGCCGTCCACACCGGTGTCGCCGCCGGTGTCCTGGGCCGCGGCCGGACTGACTCCGGCCAGGGCGAGGGTGGCCGCCACCGCCACGGTGGCGCTGAGGGAACGGACCTGGGTTCTCCGTGTCGGGATCCGCACGATGTGCTCTCCTCTCCGTGACCGCGCGCTGGGACGATCACGGAGCAAAGCCACCAAACCACGGGGTTCGGGTCAAGACTTGACGCGCACCACACGCTGTGCCTGACCCGCCACCCACCACTCAGGTGAGACCGGCATCACATCCCGGGTTGGGTCGGTGGGGTGCCGCCGGCGGGCGGGCGGCACCGCCGAGCACACGCGCCCGCGCACCCTCGGAGGACGTCACTCCGGACCCCAGCCCGGTCCGCCAGGGTGGGGTCCGCGCGCATCACCCGCGGCGGCGGGACGCTCAGCCGGACGCCGCCGGGGAGGCCGCGCTCCGCTCGATCGCGGACGCGCTGCGCCGCCAGCTCAGCCAACCGCGCACGACCAACACCGCGAAGACCACGTAGACCAGCGCGCTGAACCAGAGCCCCGACGCGAACTGGAGCGGGACACCGACCGCGTCGACCGCCAACCAGACCAGCCAGAACTCGGTGAGCCCTCGGCCCTGCGCGGCGAAGGCGACCACGGTGCCGACGAAGATCCAGGCGTCGGGCCAGGGCGCCCACGAGGCGTCGAGCGCGTCGAGCAGCAACGCGACGGCCGCCGTGCCGCCGACCATGGCGAGGGCCAGCACGACCCGTTCCACACCGGTGGCCGAGCGGACCGTCACCCCGTAGACCGGGTCCCGGCGCCTGGTCCACGCCCACCAGCCGTAGACCGAGATCAGCAGGATCACCACCTGGCGGACGGCCAGGCCACCGAGCTGCGCCGACAGGTAGACGCTGAAGAGCAGCACCGTGGCCGCCACCTGGACCGGCCAGGTCCACAACGTCCGCCGCTGCGCCAGGTACACCACCGCCAGCGCGCACAGCTGCCCGATCAGCTCCGCCCACGAGACCTGCTGCCCGAACAGCGTCAGCTGGTGCTCCACCAGAACGTTCACGCGTCCTCCTACGGCCGTCCCCGGCGGTCGGCACGACGCGACTCGGGCACGCCGATGGCACGACGACACCCGCCCGCGTGCGCTGCCTCCCATCCGGACTGTCACCGTCGGTTCCGGAATCCCACCGGATCAACCGGCATCCCGTGCTGGTCGCACGGCGACGCCGGGTCGCGGACTCTCACCGCCGGTTCGGAATTCCACCGAGCCCCGGAGCGCACTCTGCTCGGCATCTCGAACCCGTGCCGCGCCTCCGATATTCCACGGTCCCCCGTGACCGCGGCCACGGGTCGACGTGCGCGCCGCGACGGGGACGCGAGGACGGCGGCCATCCTCCGTCCCTGCCACCAGGACGGGGACGAGTGGACCAGGCCGGGCCAGCCGCCGGGCGCGCCGCGGAACACCAGGATCGGGAGCGGGACCATCGGGCACGACGGGAGAAGTCCACCACCACACGGTCAGCGCGCCACCAGGGGCGGGAGAAGGGTCGGCGACGACGCGACAGGGCACTCCCCCTGGGTGAACCGTCCTCCCGCCGCCCGCTCAGCCAGCGGCCCCGGCACCGCCCCACCGCTCGGTCCACTCCTCCCGGAGCACACCCGTGATCACCGCGTCGTGCACCCAGCCCGCCCACCGCCGGGCCCGCCACGGGCGGCGCTCCTCCCGGTAGCCCCAACCGCTGGCCCACCCGGATCGTGCCGGGGTTGCCCGAGTAGGTGGCGTAGTCGAGGCGGAGCGCGTCGGTCGCGGCGAAGAGGTAGTCGGTCCACAGCCGCAGGGCGGTCGTACCGCACCCCCGGACCCAGCTCGTCTCGTCGAAGAGCAGCGGACCGAGCCGACGCCAGTCCGTCAACTCGCACTCCCGGTACCAGCTGACCTGGCCGAGGAGCTGGTCGGTGCCGCCACCGGCCACCACGAGACCGCTCCGGGGCGTCGGTCTCGCCGCCGGGTCCGCTCGGCCACCCGGCGCGCCGGTCGACCCACCGCTCGGCGTCCCCCGGCGTCGGCGGACCGCCACCCCCGCGACGCCGGGAGGTCGTCGATCCGCCAGCCACGCAGCACGACGCCGTCGGTGTCGGCACCGAGTCGAAGGTCCATCGCGTCATCGCCACCCCGGCCCCACCTCGGGGAGGACCGGGTCCGCGATGCCCCTGCCGCAGCGGTCACCGGCGACGTGGGATTCTGGCCGTTATGCGCACGGCCGACGACCCCGGGCACTCCGCGTCCGGAATGTCCGGGAAGACGATGCGGAGCCTGGAGTACGCCTCCGGGGAACTGGCCACCGCCAGCGTCACCGCCATGGAGCGGAAGCTCCCGTGGTTCCGACGGCTGCCCGCCGACCAACGCGCCAGCGTGCTCCTGATCACCCAGATCGGGGTGTCCGGTTTCCTCGAGTGGCTCCGCAGCCCCGACGCGGCCCTCCGACTGAGCACCGAGGCGTTCCGCGCGGCTCCCCGCGACCTGTCCCGCTGGATGAGCCTGCGGCAGACGGTGGAGCTGGTGCGCACCGCGATCGACACCTTCGAGAAGCGGTTGCCGGAGTTCGCCGGCAACGCCGAGGAGAAGGCCGTCCTCACCGACGCGATCCTCCGCTTCGGCCGCGAGATCGCGTTCTCCGCCGCGACCTCCTACGCGGCCGCCGCCGAGGCCAGGGGCGCCTGGGACGCCCGGCTGGAGGCGTTGATCGTGGACGGCATCGTCCGGGGCGACGCCGAGGAGTCGCTGCTCTCCCGGGCGTCCGCGCTGGGCTGGGACCAGCCGGTCGCGGCGACCGTGCTCGTCGGCAACCCGCCGTCCACCGATCCGCAGGAGGTCCTGTACGAGGTGCGGAGCCGGGCGGCCCGGTTGGGGCGGCCGGCCCTGCTGGGCGTGCAGGGCTCCCGCCTCGTCGTGGTCCTGGGTGGGACGATCGACGAGGCCGACGCCGACGCGGTGCTGCCCCGGATCAGTGAGGCCTTCGGTGAGGGTCCGGTGGTGGCCGGCCCGACGACCGACAGCCTCGCCGAGGCGCACCGGTCGGCCGACGACGCGCTGTCCGGGCTGCGCGCCGTGGTGGCCTGGCCCTCAGCTCCCCGCCCCGTCCGGTCGATCGAGCTGCTGCCGGAACGGGCCCTCGCCGGCGATCCGGAGGCCGAACGGCAGCTGGTCGAACAGGTGATGCTGCCGCTCGTGGACAGCAGCGGCGGGCTCCTCGACACCGTGGAGGCGTACCTGGAGGTCGGTGGCGTGCTGGAGAGCTGCGCACGCGCGCTGTTCGTCCACCCCAACACGGTCCGCTACCGGCTCCGCCGGATCAGCGAGGTCACCGGCTACAACCCGGCGGACCCCCGCGACTCGCTCGTGCTCCAGGTCGCGTTGAAGGTGGGACGGCTGGCCCAGGCGCGGGGGCTCTGGTGACCCGACCCCGAGGCGCGGACGGCCGCACCAGCCGCGCGACGGGACCACGGACGGCTGATCGACGTCCTCCACCCGGCCAGCCCGGCCCCCGCGCGAACCGCTGACACGAACGCCGGGGTGACCTGGTGCCTCGCCGACGCCCCGCACCGGCACCGGGCGGGAACCGCGCTCCACCCCGAGCCGCGCTCCACGACGAGCCTCCCGTCGCTCCGACGCGGCGCCCGACCGGGCGCCCGGGCCGGGGCGGTGGGGCACCCGGGCGACCGCCCCCACCGGCCGCTACCCCGGTCGGTGCGCGAACCTGGACGGCGGCACAACCCCGGCAGCCAGCCCGAACCGGGCTCAGGACGAGGCGCTGGTGAGCGCGGCCACCTCGTCCTCGCTCAGCTCGACGTCGGCCAACGGCAGCAGCTCGGCGAGCTGCCCGGCCGTCCGGGCACTGGCCAACGCCGAGGTGACGGTGGGTTGGGCCACCAACCACGCCAAGGACACTGCTGCGACGGGGACACCCCGGTCCGCGGCGACGCGGTCCAGCTCGGCCAGGACCCGCTCCCCCCGTTCGTCGAGGTAGGCGAGCGCCCCGGACGCCCTCGGGCTGGAGTGCTCCTGCCCCGACGCGGACCGGTACCGGCCGGTGAGGAAACCCTTGGCGAGGGAGAAGTAGGGGAACACCGCCAGCCCCTCCCGCCGCGCCAGCGCCTCCAGCTCCCCCTCGAAACCCGACCGCTCCACCAGGTTGTAGTGCGGCTGGAGCGCGACGTACCGGGCGAGTCCCGACTCGTCGGAGATCCGCAGCGCCTCCGCCAGCCGGTCCGCCGTGTGGTTGGACGCGGCGATGTGGCGCACCTTGCCGGCCCGGACGAGCTCGTCGAACGCGGTCAGCGTCTCCTCCAGCGGCGTCTCCTGGTCGTCGACATGCGCGTAGTAGAGGTCGATCCGGTCGGTGCCCAGCCGGCGGAGCGAGTCCTCCGCCGCCGCGCGGATGTTCGCCGCCGAGAGGCCGGGACGTTCCGACCACATGCCCACCTTGGTGGCGATGACCAGGTCGTCGCGGTTGCCCCGGGACGTCATCCAGCTACCGAGGACCCGCTCCGACTCTCCCCCCTCGTGACCGGGTATCCACGCCGAGTACACGTCGGCGGTGTCCACGAAGTTCCCGCCCGCCGCCACGTAGGCGTCGAGCACCTCGAACGAACGCCGCTCGTCGGCCGTCCAGCCGAACACGTTCCCGCCCAGGTTCAGCGGGTGCACCACCAGGTCCGTGTCACCGATTCTCCGCATGCCGTCACCCTACGGACGGAGATCACGACCAGAGCCGTGCCCGCCGGCCGGCCCACCCGACCCCGCCGTTCGCCCGCCCGTCCGAGGCGCCACGCCGGGTGGGGACCAGAAGCCCTGGTGCCGCTGGCCGTCGCGCGCGGAGCCGGCGCACCGGGCCGGGGCGGCCGGGATCCCCTGGCGCGCTGCCGTGGTGGCGCGGACGCCCGGCGGCGGTCCGAACCGACCCCAGCCCAGGACCCCAGGGCGTGACCCCTGTCACCCCTGAGTCACCTCCCCCGGCTCCCCTCCCAGGGAGGACGGAGGGGTTGTAGGTATTCCACAACATCGCGGGACGGACTTCGTCTCCCCCGGCATCCCAGCCGCCCGGGCGTGCCGTGTTCAGTGAATGACGTGATCGCGCTCCTCGCTCCGGGACAGGGCTCCCAGGCCCCCGGCATGCTCTCGCCGTGGCTGGAACTGGACGGTGCCCGTGACCGGATCGAGGCCTGGTCGGAGGCGACCGGCCTCGACCTCGTCCGGCTGGGCACGGAGGCGGACGCCGACGAGATCAAGGACACGGCCATCACCCAGCCGCTGATCGTGGCGTTGTCACTGCTGGCGCTGGAGGAGCTGCGGCGTCGCGTGGACCTGCCGCCCGGCGTGCCCGTCGCCGGCCACTCGGTGGGCGAACTCGCGGCGGCGGCCGCCGCCGGGGTGCTCTCGCCGGCGGACGCCGTCGAGCTGGCCGCCGTGCGGGGCCGGGAGATGGCCGGTGCGTGCGCCCTGGAACCCACCGGGATGTCCGCCGTGCTCGGCGGGGACCGCGACGAGGTCCTCTCCGCCCTGGCCGAACTCAGCCTCGACGCGGCGAACCACAACGCGACCGGCCAGATCGTGGCGGCGGGCAAGATCTCCGCGTTGCAGGAACTGGCCTCCGAACCCCCTTCGGGTGCCCGGGTCCGCCCGCTGGCCGTCGCCGGCGCCTTCCACACCCGCTTCATGGCGCCCGCCGAGGAGGCCCTGCGGCTCCGGGTCGAGGCCCTGTCGGTGTCCGACCCGGTGACGCCCCTGTTGTCGAACGCCGACGGCCGCCCGGTGGAGAGCGGCGCGGACATGATGTCCCGGCTCGTCGCGCAGGTGACCCGTCCGGTGGACTGGTACTCGTGCATGGCCACGCTGGTGGACCTGGGAGTGGCGGCGGTGGTGGAGCTGCCGCCGGCCGGCACGCTCGCCGGGCTGGTCAAGCGGGAACACAAGCTCCCCACCCTGCCGTTGAAGACGCCGGACCACCTGGACCGGGTGGCTGCCTTCATCCACGACCATCACACCGACCTCTCTGGTGGTAACGCGTGACCAAACAACGTCCACGGCTGAGTCTGCGCACCGGACCGGTCGGCACCCGCCTCCTCGGCTTCGGCAGCAGCACCGGGAACCGGGTCGTCACCAACCACGATCTGACGAAACGACTCGACACCTCCGACGAGTGGATCCGCGAACGGGTCGGCATCGTCAGCCGAAAGCTGGCGGACCCGGACCAGTCGTTGGTGACGATGGCGATCGAGGCGGGTTCCAAGGCGATCGCCGACGCCGGTCTGTCGCCCTCCGACCTCGACGCCGTCGTCTTCGCGACCTGCACGATGCCCGGTCCGATCCCGAACGCCGCCGCCCAGACCGCCGACGCGATCGGCATCAAGGCGGGAGCGGCCTTCGACCTGAACGCGGCCTGCGCCGGCTTCAGCTACGCCGTGAACACGGCCTCCGACCTCGTCCGCGGCGGCTCCGCCCGCCGGGTGCTGGTCATCGGCGCCGAGCGGTTCACGGACTGGGTGGACTGGGACGACCGCGCGAACGCCATCATCTTCGCCGACGGCGCGGGCGCGGCCGTGGTGGGCCCGGCGGACGAGCCGATGATCGGCCCGGTGTCCTGGGGCAGCGCGGGTGACCTGTCGCACCTGATCTACCTGCGTGAGGGCCGGTACATCTTCCAGGAGGGGCAGTCGGTGTTCCGCTGGGCGACCACCCAGGTGGCGCCGGTCGCCGAACGCGCGGTCGAGGCGGCGGGGCTCCAGCTGTCCGACATCGACGCGCTGGTCCCGCACCAGGCGAACGCGCGCATCGTCGACGCGATCGCCAAGCGCCTGCGGTCGAAGGGCGCACGGGAGGACCTGGTGGTGGCCAAGGACATCCAGCACACCGGGAACACCTCCGCCGCCTCCATCCCCATCGCGATCGACCACATGCGGTCCGCGGGGGAACTGAGCAAGGGCGACGTCATGTTGCTCGTCGGCTTCGGCGCGGGCCTGTCCTACGCCAGCCAGGTGGTGGTCTGCCCGTGAGGCGGGTTCCTCCGACGACGCGCCGGGCGCCCCGCGGCCGGTGAGTCCCGCCGGGGCGCACCGCCCCGTTCTCCGTGCGGGTCACCGCACACCACGGACAGCCGAGTCGGGCCACCCGAGCGCCCGACCAGCGGAAAAGCAAGCAGGAAGGACAACGCCAGTGGCGAACGAGGACATCCAGAAGGGTCTCGTCGACATCCTCGTCGAGGTTGCGGGTGTGGAGGCCAACGACGTCGACTTGGACAAGTCGTTCGTCGACGACCTGGACGTCGACTCGCTGTCGATGGTCGAGGTGGCCGTCCAGGCCGAGGACAAGTTCGGGGTGAAGATCCCGGATGACGAGCTGGCCAACCTGAAGACCGTCGGCGATGCGGTGAACTACATCGCCAACAACGCATGACCTCTCCCGAGGTGGTCGTGACCGGGCTCGGCGCGACGACCCCGCTCGGCGGGGACGTCGCGTCGACCTGGGACGCCCTGCTGGCCGGCCGCAGCGGGGTGGGACCCATCAACGCGGACTGGCCGGAGCGGTTCGACCTGCCGGTTCGGATCGCGGCCTCGCTGGCCGTCGAGCCGACCGACGTGCTCGCCAGGGTGGAGGCCCGCCGCTGGGACCGCTGTGAGCAGGTCGCCGTCGTCGCGGCCCGCGAGGCGTGGTCCGACGCCGGCGCCCCCGAGCTGGACCCCGAGCGCCTCGGCGTGGTCGTGGGCACCGGGATCGGCGGGGCCAGCACCCTGCTCGCGCAGGACGACCTGCTGGAGACGGCGGGGCTGCGCAAGGTGTCCCCGCTGACCGTCCCGATGCTCATGCCGAACGGCCCGGCCGCCTGGGTCGGCCTGGAGCTCGGTTCCAAGGGCGGCGTGCACGCCCCGGTGTCGGCCTGCGCCTCCGGCGCCGAGGCCATCGCCTGGGCGTACCGGATGCTGGTGGCCGGTGAGGTGGACGTCGTCGTCGCCGGTGGCGCGGAGGCCGTGATCACGGCACTGCCGGTCGCGGGCTTCGCCCAGGCGCGGACGATGAGCACCCGCAACGACGAGCCGGAGCGGGCGTCGCGGCCCTTCGACACCGGTCGGGACGGGTTCGTGCTCGGTGAGGGCGCCGGGATGATGGTCCTCGAGCGGGCCGAGTTCGCGGCCGCGAGGGGCGCGAAGGTCTACGGGCGGCTGGCCGGCATCGGTACCAGCGCCGACGCCCACCACATCACCGGCCCGGAACCCACGGGTGAGGGCGCGGCCAGGGCGATCCGCAAGGCGATCCGCACCGCCGGTCTCAGCCCGGAGGACGTGGGGCACGTCAACGCCCACGCGACCTCCACCCCGGTCGGCGACGTGGCCGAGGCCGCCGCGATCCGGTCGGCGATCGGCGAACACCCCGTGGTCACCGCCCCGAAGTCCGCGCTCGGGCACATGTTGGGCGCGGCGGGTGCCGTCGAGGCGATCGTGACCGTGCTGTCGCTGCACCACGAGGTCATCCCCCAGACGCTCAACCTCGAGGACCTCGACCCCAAGGTCCAGCTCGACGTCGTGGCCGACGAACCGAGGAAGGCGGGCCTGACGGCCGCCGTGAACGACTCCTTCGGGTTCGGCGGGCACAACGTGGCACTCGCGTTCACCCCGTGATCACCCGTCGTGTCGGGGCGTCGAGCCCCAACACCTGTCGCGAGGAGATTCGATGACCGCCCTGGCAGCTCGTCCGGAGCCGGTGGTTCCCGCCGCCGACTCGGACCCGAGGGACCCGGAACTGCGGTTGTCGCAGCTCCTCGACGCCGGCACGCTGGCACCGATCACGACCCGCGACGCCAGCGGCGTGTTCACCGCCCGCGGTCGGATCGACGGGGTCGACGTGATCACCTACTGCACCGACGCGGCCAGGATGGGCGGCGCGATGGGCACCGAGGGGTGCCAGCGCATCGTGGACGCCATCGACACCGCGCTCGAGGAGGGGTGCCCCGTCATCGGGCTGTGGCACTCCGGCGGAGCGCGGCTGGCCGAGGGTGTCGAGGCCCTCGACGCCGTTGGGCAGGTGTTCGCGGCGATGATCCGCGCCTCCGGCAAGGTGCCGCAGATCTCGGTCGTGCTCGGCCCGGCGGCGGGCGGCGCCGCCTACGGCCCGGCCCTGACCGACGTGGTGATCATGGCGCCGGCCGGCCGCGTGTTCGTCACCGGCCCGGACGTGGTCCGCAGCGTGACCGGCGAGCGGATCGACATGGAGGCGCTCGGCGGTCCGGAGGCGCACGGGAAGAAGTCCGGCGTGGTGCACGTCGTCGCGAACGACGAGCCGGACGCCTACCGGCGGGCCCGGCGCCTGACCGGCCTGTTCTCCCGCCCGGGGGTGCACGACCCGGAGTCGGTGCGGGAGGAGGACGACCTCCGGGCGCTGCTGCCCGAGCAGGCGAAGCGGGCTTACGACGTGCGTCCCCTGGTCCGCGCCATCCTCGACACCGAGGAGGACGACGAGGGCGTGGTGGGCACCTCCTTCGAGGAGCTCCAGGCCAAGTGGGCGCCCAACATCGTCGTCGGGCTGGGCCGGTTGGGTCAGCGGTCGGTCGGCGTCATCGCCAACAACCCGCTGCGGCGGGGCGGCTGCCTGGACTCGCTGAGCGCGGAGAAGGCGTCCCGTTTCGTGCGGATGTGCGACTCGTTCGGCATCCCGCTGCTGGTGCTGGTCGACGTGCCCGGCTACCTGCCCGGCGTGGGCCAGGAGTGGGACGGCGTGGTGCGGCGCGGCGCGAAGCTGCTGCACGCCTTCGGGGAGGCGGTCGTCCCCCGGGTGACCCTGGTGACCAGGAAGGCGTACGGGGGTGCCTACATCGCGATGAACGCCCGGTCGCTGGGCGCCAACACCGTCTTCGCCTGGCCGGAGGCCGAGGTCGCGGTGATGGGCGCGAAGGCGGCGGTGGGCATCCTCCACCGCAAGGCGCTGGCCGCCGCGGCGGAGGAGGACCGCGAGGAGCTGCACGAGCGGCTCGCCGTGGAACACGAGCGGATCGCCGGCGGCGTGAACCGCGCGATGGCGATCGGGGTCGTCGACGAGGTGATCGAGCCCTCCCAGACCCGACGTCGGGTCGCCGAGGCGTTGGCGGCGGCACCCGCCGCACGCGGCCGGCACGGGAACATCCCGCTCTGACCGCCGCGCGGGGTTCGTCGGCCCCGGTACGGCCGTGCCGGTGAGCCGCCCTCCGCGTTCGTGGGTGGGTGGGGCGATGCCCGGGCCGTCCCGGTGCGCGCCCGCCCTCCGCATGGCCGTCCCGCGCGCGGCCGTGGGGTGTCGGGGAACTCGGCCGACCACGCCCCCGTCTCGGCGCGCTCACGGGGGTCAGCGCACCGGGATCCCCCGCCGGACCCACCTCCTTGCCGTGGGGATCCCCTTCCACCGTCCGCCGCGAGCGGCGGGACCACGACCGCGCCCGTCCGCCTCGTCGCCGTGCTCAGCCGCAGGCGCCCGGGCTCGAACTCCCCGGGCGGCCGCTGTCGAGGCGCAGCTCGCCGCCCTCCACGACCAGCGGGTACACCACCCGCCAGTGGACGCACTCGGCGGGCATCTCGGGTGGGGCGTCGGCGAGGTCCTGACCGCTGACGAAGGTCATCAGAACCCGCAGGCTGTCCTCGGGGCCCTGTTCGACGCGGTGGACGACGACGTGGTCGTCCCGGGTCGACCGGTACCTGCTGAGCCAGTCCTCCTCGGAGGTGTCGCGGACCCGGCGTTCCACCACCGTTGTCGCCCACGAGCCGTAGTCACGCGCGTTGATGGACTCGAAGTGGGCGCTCACGAGAGCGAGGATCGCCTCGTGATCCGGATGTGCCCGCGCGTCGGGGGTCAGCTCGACCCGGACCGGGCCGTCCGGTGCGGGGGGTTCGACCGGCGAGGTGGCCTCGCCCGCTGGCGCCTCGCCCTCGTCGTCCCCCGCGTACCAGCTCCGCCCGAGAGCGCCGACGAGCGCTCCGAGCACCACGGCGATCACCGCGAGCGACACGATCAGCAGGGGAAAGCCGCTGGTCCTCGGGCCGGCTGACTGTCTGGGTGCCACCGGCAAAGGGTGTCACACGTGGCGGGCCCCCTCGATGGACGAGTCGGGGTCCGGTGGATCGTCCGCCCGCCTCGCGGCGTGGGGCGGCCTGCGTCGGCGTCGCGCGGCTGGACCGTGCCGGGTGCCTCCGTTCCTTCCGCGTCGGGCGGACCCGGACGAGGGAGTGGCGGGACGGGAACCGCTGTCGTGCTGGGGAATCCCCCGCTCGGGTGGTCCCGGGCCATCCCCGGTCGGGGGGCGTCCACATCGGGTTCTGGCGCGCTCGCGTCGGCAGGACCGGAGTAGGGAGGTGAGGTCCGCGCCGAGGAACGCGGGCAGCGTCGGACGGGACGGTCGGCGATGGCGGGGCCGCCGGCCGCCGGGGCGGCACGGGAACGGGCACCTGGGTCCTTTCCCGCGCCACCACCGTGCGGGGCAGGACGAGGTGGCGGGGCCGGCGGTGCCAGGACGGGGACCGGTCGCGGCTCGGGCCGGTTGCCCGGTGAGGGCCGCCGGGCTCGCGCCGCCCGTGCGGACCGACGGGACGGGAGCACGCTCGGCGACGGGAGACTTGGTCGGTCACGGGGGACTGATCGGTCACGGGAGCCCGCTCGCTCCCCGCGCGGGGAGTGGGGCTCAGCCGACCCGGTGCAGCCAGCGCACGCCGGCGCCGTCGGCGGCCCGGCGGAACGGCTCCAGGGCGTCGTCCCATGCGGTGCCCAGCACCTCGCCCACCCGGTGGTTGAAGCGCTCCGGGGAATCGCTGAGCGCCGTCATGGACCTCAGCTGGTCCTCGGTGACCATGATGTCGCCGTTGGCGCTGGTCCGGGCGCGCCACAGGCCGAGGCCGGGGACGTAGCAGAACCGTTCGCCGTCCACGTGCCGACTGGGGTCCTCGGTGACCTCGAACCGGAGCATCGGCCACGCGCGCAGCGCGGTGACCAGGCGACCGGCCGTGCCGGCTGTCCCGGTCCACTCGTGCTCGGCGCGCAGCTGACCCGCGACGGCCGGCTGCGCCGTCCACCGCAGTTCCACCCGCCCACCGAGCGCGCCCGACAGCGCCCACTCGACGTGCGGGCAGACCGCGGACGGCGACGAGTGGACGTAGATGACGCCACTGGTGCTGCCACTGGTGCTCACTGCTGACCTCCGCTGCTCGACGAGGGACGTCTTCCCCTACGACCTCTTCGAGCGGGCGTTGGACCACACCGATGGCCTAACCGCTCGGTCATTCTGCACCGGACGGCGCAGTGCCCGCCACACGAACGCGATCGAGGGGCGGCGCGACAACCCCGAACCGTCCCCCGGTCGCTTCACCCTCTGCTGGCCCATGTACCCCGGTGGTTCACTGTCGAACCAGTGATCACGAGCACAGAGATCGGTATACCGGGCAGTAACATGAACCGTCCTCATGTCAGCGCTACCGTGAGACGGCCCGCGCGAGGTCGGGGCGGGAAAACGACGTCCGAGGAGGTGGCCGCGTGAGGCTGGTCAGACTGGGCGAACCCGTCAGCGCCGTCGGCAACGACCTGCGAGCGGCGCTCGTCGCGTGTGGAACGGGGCGCGCCCTGCTCGGCGGCGTCGGAGTCCTCGGCGGACGCCCGGCCGGTTCGGCCGGCCAGGTCGACGCCGTGCTGGTGCTGCCCAGGGCGGTCCTGGTGGTCGTCGGTGTCGACCTGCCCGAACCGGTGCGGGCACTGCGAGCCCCCCTGGACGCCCCGTGGAACCTGGACGGCACTCCCCTGCCCACCCAGGCAGGAGGACCACATCCGGCGGCCGCCGCGCGGACGCTCACCGCCGAGATCCAGTCCCGCCTGAACCGGCTACCCGGCACCGTGCCGCCCGTCCGGACCCTGATCGCGGTTGGACCGTTCGTCGAGCGGGTGGAGCAGGCCCCCGGCGACCGCGACGCGGGCGTCCGGGTGTTCCACCCCAGCCCCGCCACGGTTCTCGGAGCGGCCCGGGAGCTGGCCGACCACCCCGCGCCGTGCCAGCCAGCCGACGCCAGACGCGTCCTCGACCTGCTCTTCCCACCCGGGTCGGGTCTGGCCGCCGGCATGACCGACCTGGCCGGCCTCACGGAGGAGGACCTGGCACGCGAGGGTTTCGGGTCCGACGCGACCACGACGGGAACGACGTCGACCGGCCGGTCGGGTGTGGGGCCGACTGGCACCACGCGAGAACCCCCGCCGAGCAGCGGCCCGCACCGCCCCACCACCGGCCGCACCAGGCTGACCTGGCAGGGCTGGGCCGCCGCCGTCGTCGGGGTCGGGGTCCTCGCTGCTGGCGGAGTGGTCCTCGCCCTGTCCGGCTCGGACCAGGACGTGAACGCCGACCAGCCCGAGAGTTCGGCCGGCGAGAACACCGCCGAGTACCGCGAGGTCGCCGCCGACTCGGGCACCGGGTGCGCCGACAACGCCTTCGGGGACGTGCGGACCTGGTTGCGGGAACACGACTGCTCGACGCTCTCCCGAGGTCTCCTCGACCTCTCGGTGAACGGTCGAGCCGTCGGGGTCTCCCTCGCCGTGGCCACCTTCGCCGACGAGGACACCGCCGGTGCGTTCCAGGACCTCGTCGAGTCCCCCGGCCGAGGCGGGGTGGACGACCTGCTGCGCGACGGGCACGAGTGGCCGACCGGGCCCGACGACTTCCACGGCGCGGCCTTCGTCACCTCGCGGGAGGGGGCCGAGGTCAGGATCGCGCAGGCCGTGTGGTCCGAGGGCGGGGCGGATCCGCAGGACGCCACCCTCCAGGCCGCCGCCAGGAACGCGTTGCGGGTGAACCTCCGCTGAGCCCGGCCCCCTATCGTCCTCGGAACCCTGATCTCCGTGCCGTGCCGCCCGCTGGCCCGGCATGCCGCGCGCCGGGTCGCGCGGCGTCCACGAGAGGCGGACCCGGGTTCGGCTGCCCGGGTCAGAGACCGTAGCTCTCCAACAACCGCAGCCACACCTCGCTGATCGTGGGGTAGGCGGGAACCGCGTGCCACAGCCGGTCCAGCGGGATCTCGCCCACCACGGCCACCGTGGCGGCGTGCAGCAGCTCCGCCACGTCGTAGCCCGCGAAGGTGACCCCGACCAGCACCCGCCGCTCCTCGTCGACCACGATCTTCGCGGTGCCCCGGTAGTTCGCCGCGTGCAGTGCCGAACCACCGACGGCGATGTCCAGTTCCACCACCCGAACCGGCAGGCCCGCTCTCCGCGCCTCCTCCTCGGTGCGGCCCACGCTCGCCACCTCGGGGTCGGTGAAGACCACCTGCGGTACCGCGACGTGGTCGGCCGACGCCCGGTACCGCGTCCACGGCTCCGGCTGGTCGGCCTCGCCCACCCCGGAGGCGCGGGCGGCCACCACGTCCCCCACCACCCGGGCGTCGTACTTCCCCTGGTGGGTCAGCGGAGCTCGCCCCGTCACGTCACCGGCCGCGTACAACCACCGGCCCGGCACGCCGTGCACGAGCCCGCTGTCGTCGACGGTCAGCGCGCCGCCCTCGGTGAGCCCCACCGAGTCCAGGCCGAGGTCCGAGGTGGCCGGCCGTCGTCCCGTCGCCACGAGCAACTGGTCGGCCGCGACCTCGCGGCCGTCCGAGAGGTGCAGGAGGATCCCTCCCCCGCTACCGCTGACCCGGTCGAGCTCCGTCCCCAGCAGCAGTTCCACCCCCGACGCCCGCAGACCCTCCGCCACCAGCTCACCGGCGAAGGGCTCGAAACGGTTCAGCACCCGCTCGCCCTTGACCACCATCACCACCTGCGAGCCCAGCGAGGCGAAGGCCTGCGCCAGTTCCGTACCGGCCACACCGCCTCCCAGCACCGCGAGGCGGTCGGGAACGGTACGGGCGCTCGTCGCGTCGCGGGTGGTCCAGGTGGGGACATCGGCCAGCCCGGGGACGGGCGGCGTGACCGGCTGGCTGCCGGTGCACAGGATCACCGCGTGGCGCGCCGACACCTCACGTCGCTCCCCACCGGTGACGACCTCCAGTTCTCGCTCACCCACCAGCCGGGCCCGTCCGCGCAGGACGGTGAGCCCGACGCCCTCCGCCCACTCGACCTGCCCCCCGTCGTCCCAGTGCGAGGTGAAGGAATCCCGGTTGGCCAGGACCTCGGCGACGTTCAGCCCGTCCCCCGCGGCCTCACGCGCTCCGGGGACCCGACGCGCCGCCGCCAACGCCTGTCCGGGGCGGAGCAACGCCTTGCTGGGCATGCACGCCCAGTAGGAGCACTCCCCGCCCAGGAGCTCCGCCTCCACGATGGCGGTGCGAAGACCACCGGCCGACGCCCGAGCGGCGGCGTTCTCCCCGACCGCCCCACCACCGACGACCACCACGTCGAACTCGTCCCTGCCCGCTGCCATGCCCAGCACCTCTCCCCTCGACAGCCCGGCGTCGCGCGCTGGGCCTCGTCGTCGCTCGCCGGCCCCGAACGGCCGGCGCGGTCCCTCAGCCCGGCTCGCCACGCCGCTTCCGGTGCAGGACCCAGCCGAAGTCGACGACCGCGACGACCGCGAGAACGACGAGGACGACCCCGAACGCCACGAACCCGTTGAGGAGGAGCAGCACTCCCACGACCCCGCAGAACAGCACGCCGAACCCGGCCAGCCACAACCTGAGGGTCAACGCGCTGCGAGCGGGAGCCGCCCCGCCGAACCCCCCGGTCGGGTCGTGGTAGTCGTACAACCCGCGCTCGTACTCCTCCCGCGTCCGGCGCTTCCTCGAACCGTCGTCATCCCGGTGTGTCATGGTCCTCGGCTACCCGGGAGCACGGCGGTCGATACCTCCCGTAGCTCCTGGCCCCGACGCGCCGCTCCCCCGGCCGGCCGGCACGACCTGACAAGGGCACGGGGTGCGGCCCCGACCGCACGGAGGTGTGGGAGTTCGCGGAGGAACCGCCCCCTGCCTGTGACGCGGGCACCAGGAACTCGACTCACCTGTCCGGGGAGTGGGGAGCGCCCTCGGCGGCCCCGTCCGGGAAAACCGCCACGATCTCGCCGGACCCCGGGTCCCGGGGCCGGACGAACCCCTCGTTCGCCGTCACCGGCGGTGACGGATCGACGGGGATGGGCTCCTCCGCCGGCGGACGTGGCGTGGGGACCACGGGAGGCAGGTCGGCCGACCGCAGGCGAGGTGGCAACGTCAGGTAGGGGCGGAGCACCCGGCGCAGGACGGCGGCGGGGAGCAACAGGGGAACGACAGCGGCCAGTGCGGCGGCGAGCGACCCCGCCGACAGGACGTCCGGGGGGAGCAACCGGGCGGTGCGGTCGACCACGGCACGCCGGAAGGGGAGCGCCGCCAGGTAGAGCACGGTCATGAACAGCAGCATCCCGAGCACCGCTCGGTGCACCGCCGCGTGGTAGCCCAGTCCCTCGGCGGACACCATCACCGCGACCCACCCGAGCAACGCGGAGAACTGCGCCCGCCGGGTCGTCGCGGCCCAGGCCACCCCCGCCAACCAGCCCAGGGTTCGCAGCAGCGGCGCCCTGGAGTCCTCCGCCAGCCACCCGCGCACCGCCGAGGACACCCCACCCAGATCGGCGCCCAGACCGGCCAGGGCAGCCTCCGGCACCCGCAGCGGACTCCAGCCGTCGCCGACGAGGTAGTGACCCACGATCCAGGCCAGGGTCCAGGCCGAGATCAGCAGGGCGAGGGCGAGGTGCCAGGGCGGGCGGCGCAGGGCGATGCGGAACAGTCGAAGGACATCCTGCCGGCTCGACCACATGGCTTTCCTCCCCCTCACCCCGCCCGTCGGTCACCTGGGCGCTGTGATCGATAGTGGCCCTGCGGGGCGAGGTTGGGAAGGCACTCAGCCGACCGGCGGCGCGGCCGCCGACATGGTCACCGAGAGTGATCGCGGGCGTGGGTGGGAAGCCGTCGCACGGCATCCGGGGCCGGCGGCACGCGCCCGCGACACGCGCGCGGAACAGCGATCACGGGCCGGCCTCACCGCTCCCGGGCGCGCGGCCCGGGTGGGCTCGGCGTCCGAGTCCCCGGCCGCGTCCCCACCACCGGGTGGGTGTCGGGAGGAGGCCCGGCGTCCCCGGCCCCGGAGAACCCCTGTCACGGCAGGAGGACGAGGTCCCCCGGAACCACCGACGGCTGCTCACACCTTCGGGTATTTCGCCTGGCAGAACCACCCCGCGGGTACTCCAATCAGAGTAGTCGTCTGGAGGTGGCAAACATGACCAGTGACGTGCAGGACATCAGGGAGCTTCCCGGCCGGACCGTCTACGGGGCGGACGGTCAGAAGATCGGCAAGGTCGCGCAGGTCTGGTTGGACGGCCCATCCGGCGAACCTTCCTGGCTGACGGTGCACACCGGCCTGTTCGGCATGCACGAGATCTTCGTGCCGATGGCCGGGATGCACATGACCGAGAACGGCGGCATCGAGGTGCGCTACAGCAAGAACCAGGTCAAGGACGCGCCCCATGTCTCCCCGGAGCGCGGCGAGCTGCCCTTCGAGGAGGAGCGCAGGCTGTACGACTACTACGGCCTGCCGCGACAGCGGGAGAGCGGCGAGCAGCTGTCCGGCGCCGAGGAACGGACCGCGACGTCGCAGGACACGGCCACCGAGCCGCCAGGACCCGTCCACGCGCCCACCCCGCCCCAGCAACGCTCCGAGAGCGGCGAGGTCGCCGCAACACCCCCCGTCGGGCCGCCGCCCCCTGGGGAGGCCACCGCCGGGGAACCGCTCCAGACGCCGAGCCAGCGGCCAGCCGAGGCGTCCGCGGCCGGAGCGACCACCCCACCACCGCCGCCCGCCGCCGACGCCATGGCGCAGGCCGCTGACATGCCGCTGGCCACGAACCGGGCCGAGACGTGGCCGGAGCGCAGCACCGAACGGACCGCACCCACCCCGACCGTCGCCCCGCCACCGCCGATCACTGCCGACGCCCCCGGCACGCCCGTCGACCCGGGGGCCGTCACGGCACCCGTGCCGGTCGAGGAGGCGACCGGTAGGGAACAGGCACCGTTGACCACCGACGAGGAAAGCACCATGACCCGCTTCGAGGAGCGGCTCCTGGTGCGGACCGAACGGGTACGGGTCGGACGCGCCCGGCTGCGCAAGTACGTGGTCAACGAGACCGTGCAGGTCAACGTGTCGCTCAAACGGGAACGCGCCCGCCTGCGGACCGAGGCCGTGTCGGAGACCGAGCGAGCGGCCTACGGAGAGCACCTGGACCTCGGGGAGGAGGAACAGGAGATCGTGCTCTACGAGGAGCGGCCGGTCATCTCCCGCGAGATCGTGCCCGTCGAGCGCGTGCGGTTGGCCAGTGAGGTCTACCTGGAGGAGGAGACCATCACCGAACGCGTGCGCGCCGAGCGGATCGAGGTGGAGGAGGAGACCACGGAGACCCGCCCACGCTGACCCCGGGACGGGGCCCGTCCGCCTGATGCTGGGACGGGTCCCGCAAAGGCCAGTCGGAACGGCTCCTCCACCCGAGGGCGCGAGGAACACGAGGCGCGAGCTGGCTCCGGTCGCTGTTCAGGGGATCACCCGCCCGTCGGCCCTCGCCGAGCGGGAACCAGCAGCCGAACACAGCGGTCTCGGGTGCCTGTCACACCTCGGCGATGCCCCCGCTCACCTCCTGCGCCAGCGCGGAAGGCAGGCTTCGGTTCGCACCCGCGTCCCACCCCTACCGTGAGCCCCCGGCCTCGTCACCGAAGTGGACCAGCCTCCCAGGGCGGTGAGGCTCGCCAACCACCGCCCGCGAGGTCACCTCCGCCCGCCCCGCTCCACTCCTGCGCACGCGCGTCGCGCACCCCGTACGGGACATCGACCAGCGACCGCGCCGCAACCACCGGAACAACGGGGCAGTGGCACCGTTACCCCTCGCGCCGCGGACGGCGCCACCCCCACCAGTCTCGGACAAGCCGCCGATCGGCGGGACTACCGCGCCTCACGCGGCAGTTCTGGTTCGAGGACTCCGGCCACCCGCTCAGCGGACTCACACGCCTCCTCCCGAGACTCCGTGAAGCTGACCACGACCGTCGCGTGGGCTGATTCCCCGAGTTCCATCGAGATCTGGCATTTATTCGGCTCACGGTCATCCGTAATCAACAACGCGCGCAGCGGACCAACCTGGTATTCGGTCAGGTTGTAGTCGGTCAGGTTGAGCTCGTCCAAAGCTCGATCAACGCGAATGTTGATAGACAACAGCGGGGTCTCCAACGGCGCCACCGTATAACTACACGCATAAATAACGCCGACGTCTTCGAAGTCAGCAGTAGAAGGGTCGAACCCCAGGTCAGTAACTTGCTCGGCGTCGAGGACCTCGCAAGGCAGCACGCTCGCCAACTCCTCCTCAGACGACGGCCCATCTTCAACAGCCCTACCCGCCGTATCAGAACTACCTGGAACCGGCGTGGGGACGGAGAGAGCTTGCCCAGGGGTTTCCGAGGTGCAGCCCGTCACAACGGCGAGCAGGGCAACACCAGCAGTAGCCACAGCACAGCGATGACGGGGTGTCCAACCGATCATGGAAGGTCGTCTCCGGTGTTGGTCAGCAGGGTAGCGTTCTCAGCATCCCGATTCTGGGTGTTACGGGCGGAAGCCCTGATCGCTGCGGCAAGGTCCTCGAGCGCCTTGATGTAGAGCACGAGGTTCTCCCTGGCCGAAGTAGGCGTGCCCATCGCTGTCACCCGGTCCTGCTTGGCCATCGTCAACGCCACCGGACTGGAACCAAGCCGAACGTCCTGCTCCAGAAACTCGAAGTACCTGAGCCGCTTGCGGGCTCGGACGGCGATGGCGTCGATCTTGGCGGCCATGCTCTCGGCGCTCTCCGGGTCGATCGAGACCTTGCCCGCCGCAGCGGCCGCGCCGAACGCCGCGACACTGCCCGTCATCTTCGCCGTCGAGGGAAACGCGGAACCAGCACCGCCGCCGTCGCTCTCGATGTGCACACTGCCTCCCACATCCTCCTCGCGGACCGACCTCAGCCGGCACCGCACCGGCCAACGCTACCAACGGCGGTACCACGAACCGGAGAAAATCGGTTCACCTCCGCCGAACGGAGCAGGGACGGGCGAACAGCGCACCCAGATCAAGCGCAATCCTCCCGGCCACCCGAACCGAGAGACCGCCCCCCACCAGCCGGCATCACCGTCGCGGTGATGACGTGGCTCTCCAGCACCACAAGGAGCACGCACCCGAAAGGAGCGGAGACGCCGAACCGCGTGCCGCTCGGGCAAGGGTCCTCAGGAAGCACTGCCGCCCTCGGCCGCCATCCAACAACAGTCATGCCCCCACAGCACAGGGGTAGCCCGGTTCGAACACCCAGTTGCCTTGCGTGTCCTTACCCTCAGTGCCGCCGACGACTCCACCAGCCCGACGGGGAATCACGGCGTCTCGCGGGGCAGTTCGGGCTCCACGGCAGCAGCCAGCCGCTCTACTGCCTCACACGCCGCTTCCCGTGAGTCGGTGAACATCACGCGAACCGTGGCGTGGGCGTTTTCCCCGAGTTCCATCGAAATCTGGCACTTGTTCGGATCACGGTCGTCCGTGATCAACAGTGCTCGCAGTGGGCCGACCTGGTGATCAATCGCGTTGAAGTTGGTCAGATTCAGCTCATCCAATGACTGGTCCACGCCGATGTTGATAGACATCAAAGGACGCTCCGAAGGAGCCGGCCTGTACTGACAAAGGTTGAGAATGCCGACATCATCGAACTGGGCAGTCGAGGGGTCAAACCCCAAGTCGATTATCTGATCGTCAGCAAGAATACCACAGGGCAAGATGGCCGCCAACTCATCGTCGAAGTTCGCCCCGGCCTCGAC
Source organism: Actinoalloteichus caeruleus (assembly GCF_049311605.1). NCBI lineage: Bacteria > Bacillati > Actinomycetota > Actinomycetes > Pseudonocardiales > Pseudonocardiaceae > Actinoalloteichus > Actinoalloteichus caeruleus. The sequence goes on along the minus strand of NZ_CP186005.1, from coordinate 1,095,604 downwards.
AGGGGATGCGTCCGCCGGATGAGGACTATTCGGCGCCGATTCGGAGGCAGAAAGAGCTTTCCCAGGGATTTCCGAGGTGCAGCCCGCCACAACCACGAGCATGGCAACAACTCCCATAACACCCGCAGCTGAATTCTGACGGCGTGTCCAACCGGTCATACGAGGTCGTCTCCGATATTGGTAAGCCGGGTGGCGTTCTCAGCATCCCGACCTCGGGTGTTACGGGCGGAAGCCCTGATGGCCGCGGCGAGATCCTCGAGTGCTTTGATGTAGAGCACGAGGTTCTCCTTAGCCGAGGTGGGCGTGCCCACTGCCGTCACCAGGTCCTGCTCGGCCATAGTCAAAGCTACTGGACTGGAACCGAGACGAACGCCCTGCTCCAAAATCTCGAATCTGCCAAGACGCTCCTCGGCGCGTGCCGCGATCGCGTCGATTTTGGCGGCCATGCTCTCGGCGCTCTCGGGGTCGATCGAGACCTTGCCCGCCGCAGCGGCCGCGCCGAACGCCGCGATGCTGCCCGTCATCTTCGCCGTCGAGGGAAACGCGGAACCGGCACCGCCGCCGTCGCTCTCGATGTGCACACTGCCTCCCACATCCTCCTCGCGGACCGACCTCAGCCGGTACGCCGCACCGGCCAACGCTACCAACGGCGACGCCACGAACCAGCGGGAATCGGCGCACCTGCGCCGAACGGAGCAGCAACGCCGAACAGCAAGGAGCGGAGACGCCGAACCGCGTGCCGCGATGACCCGGGTCCGCAGGAGGCACGGCCGCCCTTGGCCCGCACGGGTGTGCCGACGGACGGTTCCCCCTTCGCACCATCCGTCGGCCCCTTCCCACACCCTCACCCCTCGCCCCGACGCCTTTCCGCTGTCGGGGCCGTGGTCGTGTCGGACGTCCCGTCGCCGCCCACCCCCCGGTGGGACAGCGGGTCCGCCGGCACGACCGGGGCCCGGCACCCCGGGGTGACCGACCCCTCGTACGGCCACCCCGGAAGCAGACGCCGGTTCGACAGGGCGGTGGTCCTCCTCCCCCGGAGGACCCGCCCGGTCACCGCGCCGTCAGGCCGCGACCGGTGCCGTGCGGGTTTCGCCCCACCCCCTGTGGGGGCGAAACCCTCGGCTCCCTCGCAGGCCCGGCTTCCCGGCCTGACGTGATCAATGGTGGCGTCCGCGATCTTCTGGGGGCAGCGTGAAGGCCCTTCATTCGGGCTGTGTAGTCCTACGCATCCGGGTCTGGGGGCGGTCACCGGGGTCGCCGTGCGGAGTCCGGGCGGTGTTGTCACCGTAGACCGCCGAACGGCGGAACGGGGCCAGGCGCGCGGGCTCGTCCAGGAGGACGCACCGCCGGGACGTGGAGGACGGCGGACGTGGCAGGGCCCCGTTCCCTGGACGGGAACGGGGCCCTTCGGGTCTCCTGGCGGCGGTGGTCGTCGCGCGACGGTCTAGATCGCCTCGGAGTCGCGTTCGCCGGTGCGGACCCGCACGACGGTCTCCACGGGTGTCACCCAGACCTTGCCGTCGCCGACCTCACCGGTGCGTGCCGCTTCGACCACGGTCCTGATGACGTCCTCGGTCCTGGTCTCGTCGACCAGCACCTCCACCCGGAGCTTGGTGATGTAGTCGACGGCGTACCCCGCACCCCGGTACACCTCGGTGCGGCCCTTCTGCCGGCCGTAGCCGCGCGCCTCGCTCACGGTCATGCCGAGCACGCCGAGGCGGTCGAGGCCCGCCCTGATGTCGTCCAGCGCGGCCGAGCGGACGATGGCGGTGACCAGCCTCATCGGGAACTCCTCTCGGCGATCACCGGGCCGTCGGTGGAGCCCGAGGGTGCTGCTCCAGGGGACTCGGTCCGGCTCGCGGTCGCGGGTCCGGCCAGCGCGTACGCGCTCTCGGCGTGTTCGGTGCGGTCGACGCCGAGGTCCTCGTCCTCCGGCTTGGCGCGGAACCCGATCGTCGCCTTGATGGCGAGTGCGAGCAGGAGGCTCACGACGAACGAGAAGGCCAGGACCGCGAGGGCGCCGACGGTCTGCCGCCAGAGCAGGTCGAGGCCACCGCCGTAGAACAGCCCGGCGACTCCGCCCGCCTCCTCCGAGGCGAGGAGGCCGATCATGACGGTGCCGATCATGCCGCCGACCAGGTGGACGCCGACGACGTCGAGCGAGTCGTCGTACCCCAGCCGGTACTTCAGACCGATGGCGAGCGCGCACACGGCGCCGGCGAGGACACCCAGGGCCACCGCGCCCACCGGGCTGACCGAGGCGCCGGCTGGGGTGATCGCCACCAGACCGGCGACGATGCCCGAGGCGGCGCCGAGGGTGGTGGCGTGGCCGTCGCGAATCCGTTCGACCAGCAGCCAACCGAGGATCGCGGCTCCCGTGGCGACCAGCGTGTTCACCATGACGAGTCCGGCGGTGGCGTCGGCGGCCAACGCGGAACCCGCGTTGAAGCCGAACCAGCCGAACCAGAGCAGGGCGGCGCCGAGGACGACGAACGGCAGGTTGTGCGGTCGCCCGGGGTCCTGCGGCCAGTTGCGGCGGCGGCCGAGCACGAGCGCCAGGGCGAGTGCGGCGGCCCCGGCGTTGATGTGGACGGCGGTCCCACCGGCGAAGTCGATGGCCTCCAGGCTGTTGGCGATCCACCCGCCGACGTAGCCGGTCTCCTCGTCGTCGAAGGAGAAGACCCAGTGCGCGGCCGGGAAGTAGACCAGGGTCGCCCACAGGCCGGCGAAGACCAGCCAGGGGCCGAACCGGGCGCGGTCGGCGATGGCGCCGGAGATCAACGCCACCGTGATGATCGCGAACATCGCCTGGAAGGCGACGAACACGATGGTGGGGATCGAGCCGGACATGGCCGATCCGTCGATGAGACCACGGAGCCCGAGGAACTCGGTGGGGTCACCGAGCAGGCCACCGCCGACGTCCTGCCCGAACGCGATGGAGTAGCCGTAGAGAACCCACAGCACGCCCACGACGGCCATGCTCCCCAGGCTCATCATGATCATGTTGAGCACGCTCTTCGCGCGGACCATCCCGCCGTAGAAGAACGCCAGGCCGGGCGTCATCAGCATTACCAGGGCAGCGCTGGTGAGCACCCACGCGGCATCGCCACTATCCATGTCGCCTCCATTAGACCGAACTGGCGCGAGCATTGATGCCGGCTATTTCCGTCGTCGTCCCTGGAGGTTTCGGCGCCGTGAAGTGTGAATGTTCCTCGTTACGACGGCGTGTCCCCTGATCGTCTTCCTCCGGGCGTCGATCTCCGCCGCGCGGGGGCGGGGCACGCGACGGGGCGGGAGCGCCCCGCGCTCCCGCCCCGCGACCTGGTACCCGGTCCCACCTGGGGTTCCCCGTGGGTCAGACGGCCCAGTAGTACCCGCCACCGCCGTAGGAGTACTCCACCCTGCTGTCCACGTGGGTGAAGGTCGAGTACCGGATGATTCCGGAGAAACCGGACGTCTGCGCGTAGCCGATGACCTGGCTGACGGAGCGTCCGCTCACCACGATGTCCGCGGCGATGCCGTAGGTGTGCTGGCTGTTGGCCGCGCCACCGACGGCCGAGTTGTGCGACCGGCTGCGGAAACCGGAATTGATCGTGATGGGCCGGTCACCCGCCTTCTTGCGGATCGCTTCCAGCTTGTACATCAGCCGCCGGACGTTCTCCCGAACGGTGGATGCCCCGACGTTCCCGCCGCTGAACCCGGCCCCGTCCTTCGAGTGGAACTCGGAGAAGTTGAAGTGCCGGGTGGAGCCGTCCGAGGCCTCGAGCCAGTTCAGCTGGGCCTGGGTCGCCGGGCCGACGATGCCGTCCGACGCGAGGCCGTATGCCGACTGGAAGCGGCGGACCGCCCCCTCCGTCGCCGGGCCGAACTGACCGTCGATCGCGATGTGGGTGCGGGAGGAGCTGCCCGCAGCCCATCCCGCGACGCGGATCTGGAGTTCGCGGACGTCGGCGCCGCTGTCCCCCACCCGCAGTGTTCTCGTCCAGTTGTAGGCGTGCGCCTCCGGCGCCGTGGCCACCGACACGGTGCCGGTGAACAGGGTCAACGCCAGCAGCGCGACCGCGACCCGCCCCAGTATTCGCAACATTCGTCCGTCCTCCGTCGTGAGGTTGGACCGCCGTCACCCAGCCGGTGCCGGCGGGTGGACCAACACTGCACACCTGTTCCCGGTAAGGACAGACCGGACGGCGAGAATTCACGGTGAGATCACCGATTCGGCGGAGTAGTCACCACGGACGGAGTAGGGACACCCGGCAGATGACGGAACGCCGTGCCACCGCACGGCGTCAGCGGTTCACCGGAGGATGACGCGCTGCTCCTCAGCCACTCGCTGGAGGGCGACACCGGTGGAGGGGCCCGCGACCGCCTCCACCGGTGTCGTCATCGCTCAGTCGAGCAGCGCACGCACGAAAGCACCGGGTTCGAAGGGCGCGAGGTCGTCCGGCCCCTCACCGAGGCCGACCAACTTGACCGGGACGCCCAACTCCCGCTGGACCTGGAAGACGATCCCGCCCTTCGCCGTGCCGTCGAGTTTGGTGAGCACGATCCCGGTGACGTCGACGACCTCGGAGAACACCCTGGCCTGCACCAGCCCGTTCTGACCGGTGGTCGCGTCGAGCACCAACAGCACCTCGTCGACCTCGGCCTGCTTCTCCACGACCCGCTTGACCTTGCCCAGCTCGTCCATCAGCCCGGTCTTGGTGTGCAACCGGCCCGCGGTGTCGACGAGGACGGCGTCGGCCTCCCGCTCGATGCCCTGGCGCACGGCGTCGTAGGCCACGCTGGCGGGATCGGCCCCCTCACGTCCCCGGACGACGACGGACCCGACCCGTTCCGCCCAGGTGGCGAGCTGGTCCGCCGCGGCGGCCCGGAAGGTGTCCGCCGCGCCGAGCAGGACCTGACGCCCGTCGGCGACGAGGACCCTGGCGAGCTTGCCTGTCGTGGTGGTCTTGCCCGTGCCGTTGACCCCCACCACGAGGACCACGGCCGGCCGCCCGCTGTGCGGCAGCGCGCGAACGGACCGTTCCCAGCCCGGCTGGAGGGCCTCGACCAGCACCTCGGACAGCATTCGCCGCACCTGGTCGGCGTCGCGCACCCCGCTGGTCGCGATCCTGGCGCGCAGCTTCTCCACGATCTCGGCGGTGGCGGAGGCCCCCAGGTCGGCCAGCAGCAGCGTGTCCTCGACGTCGGTCCAGGAGTCCTCGTCGAGATCACCGGCGCCGAGCAGGCCGAGCAGGCTCTGCCCGAGGGTGGACCGCGACCGGGACAGGCGTCCTCGGAGCCGCTCCAGTCGGCCGGTGGTGGGTGCGATGGGCTCGGTGGGAGCCGAGGGCTCCTCCGGCTCGGTGACGGAGGTCTCGGCCGGGGGGACCGGGGGGGACGGCGGCTCGACCGCCGGTGGCGTCGTGCTCGGCGGTTCGGGGGCACGGCGCGGTGGGATGTCCGTGGTGGTCCCGGGGTCGGTGGTCGCCTGGTCACCGTCCTCCGGGAGCTCGACGTCCACCACGTCCCGGCGGGCGGTGTCGCGGGGAACCGAGGCGTCGTCGCCGACCCCGGGTTGGCCGTCGGTCTCCGTCCGCTCGGTCACCGGGTGCTCGGCGGCCTCGCTGGGCGCCTCCGCCGTGGGCGGTGGCGTCGGCGGCCGTTCCTGGTCGGTGGCGGGAGCCGTGGCCGGGCGGTCCGGGGACTCCGTCGTCGGCGGGGCCGCCGAGCCCGAGGACAGGCTCACTCCCCCGCCGGCCTGGTACCCGCCGCCCCGCGCGCCCGGGCGGCCCTGATCGAGCTCCTCGGAACGCCGGGCTTCCTCGCGCAGGCTGATGCGCCTTCGGCGTGCCAGGAGCAGACCGGTCACCAGCGCGACGACCAGCACCACGGCAACAGCGGCAATGATCCAGATCAGGGTGGTTGACACCGCCCCATCCTCGCACTGGACGCACGTCACCCGCCGCACGGTCGGGGGCGGGGTGGGTGTGGTGGGCCGGGGGCCGGGGGCCATCAGGCCGGAAGCCCCGCCCGGGGTTCACCTACCGCGATCAACCACTTGCGCGAAGCAGCGAAGTGCTCTAGACCACATCAGGTGAAGAGTTCTCGGGTGGTCGGGTTGATCTCGGGGACGTCGATGGACGCCGTCGACGTCGCGGTGGTCGACCTCGCCCTGTCCGGGGACGCGGTGCGGCTGGACACCCTGGGGACCGACGCGGTCGAGTACCCCCCGCGGCTTCGTGCGCGCCTGGCTGCGGCCCTCCCGCCCGGCCGGTGCGACACGGCCGAACTCTGCCAGCTGGACACGGAGGTCGGGCAGGCCTTCGCCGCCGCCGCGCGACATGGCCTCGCCCGGTGGGGAGGCGGCGCGGCCGGGCTGGTCGGCTCACTCGGGCAGACGATCTACCACTGGGTGGACGGGGGCCGCTGTCGCGGGACGTTGCAGATCGGGCAGCCAGCCTGGATCGCCGAGGCCACGGGCCTTCCGGTGATCTCCGACCTCCGTGCCAGGGATGTCGCGGCAGGGGGGCACGGTGCGCCGCTGGCGGCCCTGCTGGACTCGTGGTGGTTGGCGGCCGTGTCGGCCGGCTCCGACCAGCCACCCAGCCGAGGGACCACGGTCGCGCTGAACCTCGGTGGGATCGCCAACATCACCGTGGCCTCGGGCCCGGACGTCGTCGCCTACGACACCGGCCCGGCGAACGCACTGCTGGACGCGGCGTGCCTCGAGTTGACGCGGGGCCGGCACGACCACGACCCGGGGGGAACCCTGGCGGCGGACGGCAGGGTGCTGGACGGGCTGCTCGACCGGCTGCTGGCCGATCCCTACTACGCGGCCCCGCCGCCGAAGTCGACCGGCAAGGAGTACTTCAACGGCGACTACCTGCGCACCGCGCTCGCCTCGTGGTGGGGGGACCGCCATGATGACGGGCGGCCCGGGACCGCTGACCTGCTGGCCACCCTGGTCGAGCTGACGGCTCGCACCGTCGCGGACGCGTGCGCGCGGCACCGGGCGGACCGGGTGGTGGTCTCGGGCGGCGGCGTCGGCAACCGCACCCTGATGTCCGCCCTGGCCAGGGCCGTCGCACCCGCCGAGGTGGTCACCGCCGAGGCTCTCGGTCTCCCCTCCGACGGCAAGGAAGCCTGCCTCGCGGCGCTTCTCGGGTTCCTCGGCTGGCACGGCCTCCCAGCCAACCTGCCGTCGGCCACCGGTGCCTCCGGTCCGAGGCTGCTCGGGTCCATCACCCCGGGTGCGGACCCGTTGACCCTGCCCCAACCACACCCCCAGCGGCCCCGACGCCTCCTACTCGGTGAGGTCGACCGGCAGCTCCCCACCGCGATCTGATCGGGAGGCACCGTGCACACCCTGGACCTTGCCGTCATCGTCGGATACCTGCTGCTGATGCCGGTGCTCGGCGTCCTGTTGGCGGGCAGGCAACGCTCATCCTCCGACTACTTCGTGGGTGGCCGGAACCTGCCCTGGTGGGCCGTGTGCTTCTCGGTGGTGGCCACCGAGACGTCCGCGCTGACGGTCATCAGCGTGCCGACCGTCGCGTACCTGGGGTCCTTCACCTACCTGCAGTTGGCGATCGGTTATCTGATCGGTCGCATCGTGGTGGCCTTCGTGCTGCTGCCCCGCTACTTCCGGGGGAACCTGGTCAGCGCCTACGCCTTCCTGGGGAAGCGCTTCGGCGGCGGGCTCCAGGGCGCGACCTCGGTGACCTTCCTGGTGACCCGGCTGCTGGCGGACGGGGTGCGCCTGTTCGCCACCGCGATCCCGGTCAAGATCCTCCTGGCGACCTTCGGCGTGGAGGCCGAGTTCTGGCAGATCATCCTCGGCCTGTCCCTGTTCACCGTCGTCTACACCTACCTCGGCGGGATCAGGGCCGTGATCTGGGTGGACCTCGTGCAGATGGCCCTCTACACGGCGGGCGGGTTCGTCGCGGTGGCGCTGCTCGCCGGTCGGCTGCCGGACGGGTGGTTCTCGGGGCTGGTGGAGGCGGGCAAGCTCCAGTTCCTCGACTTCGGCTCGCACGTCCTGACCAACCAGTACGCCTTCGTCACCGCGGTCCTGGGCGGGGCGGTGTTCGCGATGGCCTCCCACGGCGCGGACCAGTTGATGGTGCAGCGGCTGCTCGCCTGCCGCGACGTCCGCGACTCCCAGCGCGCCCTGATCGTCAGCGGCGTCGTGGTGTTCTTCCAGTTCGCCCTGTTCCTGCTGGTCGGGGCCATGATGTGGATGTTCTACCGTGGCGCGGCGCCGGCCGAGCTCGGCATGGCCACCAACGACGACCTGTTCCCCACCTTCGTCATCACCGAGTTCCCGCCCGGCCTGTCGGGGTTGTTCGTCGCCGGCATCCTCGCCGCCGCGATGAGCACCCTGTCCTCGTCGCTGAACTCGTTGTCCACCTCGACGGTGAGCGATCTCTACCAACGGTTCAGCCGGCGACCGCTGGCGGACTCCGTGATCCTGCGGCACGGCAGGATCTGGACGCTGGTGTGGGCGCTGGTCTTCGTCGTCTTCGCCTCGCTGTTCACGGGAACGGACAACCCCGTGGTCGAGATGGGTCTGAGCATCGCGAGCTACACCTACGGGGCGCTCCTCGGCGCCTTCCTGCTGGGGCTGCTGGTGAAGCGGGCCCGTCAGGGCGACGCGCTGGTCGCCTTCGGTTGCACTGTCGTGGGGGTACTGCTGATCGCCTTCGGGGTGAAGATCCCGGTCGGGGGAGAGGACCTGGCGCTGGCCTTCCCGTGGTACACGCCGCTGGGCGTGCTCATCACCCTGGTGGTGGGTGGCCTGCTGTCGTTGCGGCACCGCGACGACGTCCCCGCTCCCGCCTCCGGCGACGACGACCCAGTCTCGCCCGACGGCGGAACGGGGACCCGCCCCCGGGTGTCGGACGCCGACACGGCGGGTACCTCCTCCTGACGGGACGATCGGGGTGGGGCCGCGCGGGAGCGACGGGAAGGGGTGGCACGGCGTGGACATCGAGGTGCGGGACGTGTGGGAACGATCGCGTTACGAGGTCCTCGTGGACGGGAGGCCCGGCGGCTTCCTCGACTACCAGCGGGAACCCGGGTTGTTGGTCCTCACCCACGCCGAGGTGCGACCGGAACTCGGGGGCCGAGGCGTCGGTGGGGAGCTGACCAGGCGCGCGCTCGACGACATCCGGGGCCGGGGCCTCGCCGTGCGCCCGCGGTGCCCCTTCGTGGAGCAGTGGATCCGTCGGCACCCCGAGTACGGGGACCTGGTCGCGGGCGGGTGAGGTCTGGCGGCTCTCACGGGCCGCGCAGCAGGTCCAGGCCGCCGCGCAGGTGCCCGAGCAGTTCCTCCCGCTGGTGGGAGGTGAACACCACGCTGATCTCGTCGTCGCCCGGTGCGAGGGTGAGCGTGACCGCGCGGCCGTCGGCCGGGCGCGTGACCCGCATCCGCATGACGCCGTGAAGATCGTGCGTGCCCGTGACATCGCTCGGTGCGGGTCCGGCGGTGTCCGCCACCGCGTCGATCAGTCCAGTGACACCTGATCGGTTCAGAAGGATGGAGAATCGCGCGGTGGATGCCAAACGTAAGAACAGTCCACGTCTGTCCTCACTCAACTCCACCTGATTGGTGCAAGGACCACTGCGAATATCACTGCCTGTCACACGTCGGTAGAAAGTGAAGGTGCGCGTCTCAGCCATTCGCATGATGCCTGTCACCTCTTCTGGTTACTGACCTAGTCAGTACCGCGAGCCGCGCAGCCGACCCTCTAATGTGGTGGCGCGTCGAACGGGACCGACGGGTGACGCGCAACGCGGGATCGCGGTTGTCGACCACCCCGCGAATGCGGCGCACCCGGCACCGACCTACCATCCCGTGAAATTTTCAACCAGACAAGAGCCCAACGGACACTTTCGATGGTTTCACCCGAACGAGTAACGCGATGGGGTCCCACCCCTCCGTAGAGTCCAGTAGGAACGGGGCTTGATCATTCGTAGGGGTGACAAAGGAGGCACGGGTGACCCAACGTGGCAACCCGACCGCACGGAGGCGCCAACTCGCCCGGGAGTTACGGCGACTCCGCGAGCAGGCCAGGCTCACCCTGGAGGCCGCGTCGCCGCTGCTGAACTTCTCCCCGGCGAAGCTGTCCAAACTGGAACGCGCCCAGCAGGCGGCCCACCCCAACGACGTCACGGTGATGCTCGCGGCTTACGGCGTGACGGGCGACCGCGCCACCTCCCTGGTCGAGCTCGCGAAGGAGGGCCGGCGGAAAGGGTGGTGGGAGATCTACGGCGACGCCGTGATCGACTGGTTCGAATCGTACATCGGGCTGGAATCCGACGCGTCCGAGATCCGCACCTTCGAGATCGACCTCATCCCCGGGCTGCTCCAGGCCGAGGACTACGCGCGGGAGGTGATCCAGGCCTGGCGCTCGGACATCGACGTGGACACCATCGAGCGCCGCGCCAAGCTCCGCGCCGCACGGCAGTCCCGGCTCAGCGAGGAGGACCCGCTCGCGCTGCACGCGATCGTCGGGGAGGCCGCGTTGCGGCAGCTGATCGGCGGTGCGAAGGTGATGGCGCGTCAGCTGGAAGGGCTCCTGGAGAAGGCTGAGCTGGACAACGTCACCATCCAGGTGCTGCCGTTCAGCGCCGGAGTGCACTCCTCCCTCGGCACGGCCTTCACCACTCTGTCCTTCCCCGACGACGAAGGCGATGTCGTGTACCTGGAGACCCTGAGCAAGGGGCTCTACATCGAGGTCGCCGAGGACGTGGCGCGGTACAACGAGATCTTCGACCACCTTCGCGACACGGCGCTGTCGCCCGGGGACTCCGCGAGCCTGATCCAACGTCTGATCGACGAGTTCCTGGAAGGCTAGCTCGTGTGGCGGGGCGGCCTCGGACGGTGGTCCGAGGCCCGTTCTCTGCTGCCGCCCGCGGACGAGGGATAGCAAGGAGGAGAGTGAGTGAGCACACAGTTGCCCGGTGTGCGCTGGCGGAAGAGCAGCCGAAGCAACGGGGGCGGGAACTGCGTCGAGATCGCACGACGGCCCGACGTCATCGACGTCCGGGATTCCAAGAACCCCACTGGGCCGGTGCTGACCTTCGAGTCGGCGGAGTGGCGTCGCTTCCTCAGCGGCATCGCCACCACCCGCTGCCTCGGCTGAACCGAGGGACCCACCGGAGCGGAGCCGGAACGACCCTCACCCGCCAGGCGTCCCCACGCCGGTCTCCTCCCCACCCGAGTCGAGTGTCGCCGCCACCGCGGCGAGCGCGCCCGCCCGGTCGGTGGCATCCCGCAGCCGCTGCGAGATCACCGTCGTGATGCCGTCGCCCCGCATGCTCACCCCGTAGAGCGCGTCAGCGATCTCCATGGTCGGCTTCTGGTGCGTGATGATGATCAGCTGCGAGGTCTCCCTGAGCTGTTCCAGCAGGCCGATGAGCCGGCGCAGGTTCGTGTCGTCCAGGGCCGCCTCGACCTCGTCCATGACGTAGAAGGGCGAGGGCCGGGCCCGGAAGATCGCGACCAGCATCGCCACGGCGGTCAGGGACTTCTCCCCGCCGGAGAGCAACGAGAGCCGTTTGACCTTCTTCCCCGGGGGGCGGGCCTCGACGTCGACCCCGGTGGTGAGCAGGTCGTCGGGGTCGGTGAGCACCAGTCTGCCCTCGCCACCGGGGAACAACGTGGCGAAGACGACCTCGAACTCCCGGGCCACATCGGTGTAGGCGGTGGAGAAGACCTCCAGGATCTTCTCGTCCACCTCCTTCACCACGGTCAGCAGATCGCGGCGGGTGGCCTTGAGGTCCTCCAGCTGCGTCGACAGGAAGCGGTACCGCTCCTCCAACGCGGCGAACTCCTCGAGGGCGAGCGGGTTGACCCGGCCCAGCAGGGAGAGGTCCCGTTCCGCCCGCTTGGCGCGCCGCTGCTGGGTCGCCCGCTCGTAGGGCACCGGGGCCGGCGCGACCACCTGCTCACCGCGCTCGCGCGCGGTCTCGAACTCGGCCAGTTCCGCCGGGCTCGGCGGAACCGGGACCGTCGGGCCGTACTCGGCGACCAGCTCGTCCAGCCCGATGCCGAAGTCCTCGGCGATCTTCGCCTCGAGCTGCTCGATCCGCAGACGGCGCTCGGCCCGCACCACCTCGTCCCGATGGGCGGCGTCGATCAGCTTCTCCAGCACCGTCCCGAGTTCCCGCGCCCTGTTGCGGACGGCGGTCAGCGCCTCCTCGCGTTCGGCGCGCCTGGCCTGGGCGACGTCCCTGGCGTGCGCGGCGGCGGTCACGGACACCGCGAGCCTTCCCAGGGCGCTCTCACCCGCCCTGGCGACCACCCTGGCCACCTCTGCGGCCCGCGCCCTGGCCGCCCGGGCGGCCTCGGCCCGAGCCCGGGCCTCCCGCTCGGCGTGGGCGGCGCGCCGCAGCTGGTCGGCCTTGCCCTGGACGGAACGGGCTCGCTCCTCCGCCGTGCGCACGGCGAGCCGCGCGTCCAGCTCGACCTCGCGCGCCTCGGCCAGGCGCCGGGCCGCCGCGTCGCGTTCCTCGGTGTCCGGCTCCTCGGCCTCGGGTTCGCCCTGCGCCGAGGACAGCCGCCGTTCCAACTCCTCCAGGTCGCGCACCGCGTCCCGGCGCGCCTGGTCGGTCTTGTCCCGCTGCGTCGTCAACCGGCCGACCTCCGCCTGCGCGGAGGACGCCGCCTGGCGCAGCCGGTTCAGCCGCTCCCCACCCCGGGCCCGGTGCACGCGGGCCTCGTTGACCGCCTCCTGGGTGCTCCTGACCAGGTCGCGGGCCGCCTGTTCCGCCTCCCTCGCCTCCGCGACGGCGGCGGTGGCCCGGTCCACCCGCTCGGCCGCCGCGTCCCGCTCCCGGCGTGCCTCGTCGAGCGCCGCCTGCACCTCGATGACGCTCTGGTCCCGTTCCGAGCCACCACTCGCCCAGTCGCCCCCCAGGACGTCGCCCTCGGAGGTGACGGCGGTCAGCCCGGGCAGCGCGTCGAGCACCGCACGGGCGGCGGGCAGGTCCGCCACCACCACCACGTCACGCAACGCGCGTTCCACCGCGGGCCGCAGCGACGCCGGGCCGCTGATCCGGTCGGCCGCCCAGGTCGCCCCGGCGGGCAGGGGTGGTCGCGGCGACGACCCGGTGGGTGGTCCGCCGGCCAGCAGGAGCCCGGCCCGTCCGGCGTCCTCCTCCTTGAGCAGTCGCAACGCCTCGAGTGCCTCCTCGCGGCCGGCCACGGCGACCGCGTCGGCCACCGGGCCGAGCGCCGCGGCCAACGCGACCTCGGCGCCGCTGTCCACGGTGAGCAGCGATGCCACCGACCCGAGCAGCCCGGGGACCCGGTCGGCCGCGGCCAGCAGGGCCCCGGCGCCGTCCTTCCGGCGGAGCCCGAGGGACAGCGCCTCGACCCTGGCCCGCCACGAGGCGACCTCGCGTTCGGCTGTCCTCTCCTCGGCCACGAGTTCGGCCACCCGGTCCCTGGCCAGCTGGCGTGCCCGGGCGGCCTCGGTGGCCCGGTCGGCGAGCTCCCGCTGGTCCAGGGCGGCGCCGTCCTCGGAGGACTCGTGTTCGGCGTGCTCGGCGGCGGCGAGCTCGGCGCGCTCGACGGCCTCCTCCAGGGCCTCGGAGAGCCGCCCGAGCTCCTCGGTCGTGTCCCCGACCTTCCCCCGGAGCGCGTCCACCCGACCGCTGAGTCGCGCCAACCCCTCCCTGCGGTCGGACACGGCTCGGACGGCGGCGAGGTGCGCGCGTTCGGCCGCCTTCACCTCGGCCTCCAGGTCGGACCGGACGAGTTCGGTCTCGGCCATCCTGGTCCGCGCCTCGACGACCTCCTCACGCAGCTGTTCCTCCAGCTCCGCGGTCCGCTCGGCCTCGGCCTCCAGTTCCTCCGGGTCCCGTCCCGGGCGCTGGTCGGCGCTGGCGGAGGACAGGTGCCGCAGCCGCTCCTGGGCGAGCCGGACGGTGCCGCGCAGTCGTTCGTCGAGTGCGGAGAGCTGGTACCAGGTGTCCTGTGCCCTGGTGAGGCGCGGGACGTCGGCCGCCAGCCGTTCCTCCAGCTGGGTCTGCTCCGCCTGCGCGTCCTGGAGCATCCGCTCCACCTCGGACCGGCGGTCGCGGACGGCGGCCTCGTCCTGCTCGTCCCTGGCCAGCTCGGCGCGGGCGGTGACGAGGTCGTCGGCGACCAGCCTGAGCCGGGCGTCCCGGAGCTCGGCCTGAACGGTCTGGGCCCGGCGGGCGATCTCGGCCTGCTTCCCCAGCGGCTTCAGCTGCCGGCGGAGTTCGCTGGTCAGGTCGGTGAGCCGGGTGAGGTTGGCCTGCATGGCGTCGAGTTTCCGCAGCGCCTTCTCCTTGCGCTTGCGGTGTTTCAGTACGCCCGCCGCCTCCTCGATGAAACCCCGCCGCTCCTCCGGTTTGGACTCCAGGATCGACGACAGCTGCCCCTGTCCGACGATCACGTGCATCTCCCGCCCGATCCCGGAGTCGGAGAGCAGCTCCTGGATGTCGAGCAGCCGGCAGGAGTCGCCGTTGATCTCGTACTCGGTGGCGCCCTCGCGGAACATCCGGCGGGTGATGGACACCTCGGTGTACTCGATCGGCAGCGCGCCGTCGGAGTTGTCGATCGTGAGCGTCACCTCGGCGCGACCGAGCGGGGGGCGCCCGGAGGTCCCGGCGAAGATGACGTCCTGCATCGTCGCCCCGCGCAGGGCCTTCGCGCCCTTCTCCCCCATCACCCAGGTCAACGCGTCGAGCACGTTGGACTTCCCGGAGCCGTTGGGACCGACCACGCAGGTGATCCCGGGTTCGAACCGCAGGGTGGTGGCCGAGGCGAAGGACTTGAAGCCCTTCAGCGTCAGGCTCTTCAGATGCACGGGGAAACGGACCTCTCGATCGCCACCGGGGGCGTCGGCGCGCCCTGCTCGTCACGGAGCCGGCTGCACGCCGGTCCCGGTGGACGGGAGCGGCGGGCCGGTCGTCGACGGCCGCCGCGGGAGTGCCCTTGCCGGGCGCCTCACCCACGCTGACCTGGCGGAGCGACCACGCCTCTTCGGCCGTGGCGCGGGTCGGCACCGCGCTGCGAGCATACCCATTGAGCCCGAGGTGAGCGTCGTCGAACGGGCTCCGCGCCGCTCGGCGTCGGCTGTCAGAGGACCCACTCCCACGGTCAGGCGTCCTTCGGACCGGTGAGCGGGTACACGGCCCGCAGTCGCCACCGGGTACCCCCCGCCGTCGCGCACCCGGTCCGGGCGCACCGGTCGGACGGCGGTGGTCCCGGTGTGCGCGGATTCCTCCGGCCCGTCTCGGCTCAGTCCCGCTCCGCCCGCTCCTCGAAACCGGTGAGCCCGCCCGCCGCCTCGGCCCAGCGCACCACCACCGTGTCCACCGCCCCGGGTGTCGTGCCGGATCGCAGCGACTCGAGCAGTCGGACGGCGGCGGCCCGGTCCCCCTCGGCGACGACGGCCACCCGACCGTCCGCGAGGTTCGTCGCATGACCGGTCAGCCCCAGTTCCAGGGCCCGGCACCTCGTCCACCACCGGAAACCGACGCCCTGCACCCGTCCGGCCACCCACGCGTTCAGCCGGACGGCGTCCTCCCTGTCCCGCGTACTGTCCACACCCGACATGCTGCCTGATCGAGTCCACTCGAACCGGGTGGAGTACGCGACGCTGAGTCACTGCATGGTCGCCTCATCCGTGGTACCGTCCCTGCCCGTGATCGGGCCACCGAGCAGACGCGGCGCCAGCACCACCGCCGGTCTGGTCGCTCTCACGATCGGCGCACTCACCGCGGGAGCGCTGTCCCTCCCCTCGCTGTTGACCGGTGAGGGGGACGGTGAGGCAGCCGGACCCGACGTCGCCGCCTTAGCCACGGTCGAGCCACCGGCTCACACCACCTCCCCCGCACCTGTCTCCTCGACGGGGAACGAGCCCAGCGGAGAGCCGTCGGCCCCGGCCAGCGGCATTCCGGCGAGCCAGGAGCCGGAGGAGACGACGGGAGCGGCGGAGGACGGGGAGACCACCGAGGTGACGCCCGAACCCCCGGCGGCTCCCCCCGTGCGCGAGCCCGCCGACCCGCCGGTGACCGAGCGGCCGCCGGAGCCGGAGCGACCGGCGCCCCCTGGTGGCGGCCCTCAGGTGGCCACCGTGGTCGACCTGGTCAACGAGGCCCGGCGGGAGGCCGGCTGCGCCACCGTGCAGGTGGATCACCGGCTCGTCGTCGCGGCGCAGCGGCACAGCGAGGACATGGCCAGTCAGAGCTACTTCTCGCACTCCTCCCCGGACGGCCGCGGTTTCGTGGAGCGGGCGAACGAGGCGGGGTACCCGCGCGCGGCGGGCGAGAACATCGCCATGGGGGCTCGCGACGCGAGACAGGTCATGGACATGTGGATGGAGTCGCCGGGCCACCGGCAGAACATCCTCAACTGCTCGGTGGTCGCCATCGGAGTCGGCCTGGACACCGACGGTTGGTACTGGACCCAGGTTTTCGGAGGATGACGCTTGTCCACTCCCACTGAGGACGAGGAGCGGCCGACCGCCGCTCCCAAAGTGCTCCTGGCCGCGGTCGGCGTGGTCACCGCGACCGCCTTCGCGACCATCGCCGCGCTCGGTTCGAACTCCGGCCAGCTGGCCGAGCCCGAGCCGGTCAACCGGCACGACGTCGTCGTGCGCAGCGACTTCCCCCAGCCGTCCTCGCCGCCCTCGGCGACGCCGAGCCGGAGCGCCGCTCCCTCGGCGCCACCGTCGTCGCAGCCGAGCGGCTCCGCCGTCCCCTCCACGGTGGAGGCTCCGGCGAACACCCAGGACGAGACGGGGGTGGGCGAACCCGGCGGCGGGGAGGCCGACACCGGCCGCCAGCCGGGTTCCCCCCACCAGCCGCCGCCCGACCCGCCCCCGAACACCGGCGGTCCCGGCGGCGGTTCGACCAACCCGGGCCCGACGAACCCGGGGCCGAGCAACCCCGACACGAGTGACCCCGAGCCGGACCCCGACCCGGAGGAGCCGCCCGGCGGCGACGACGGGGGTGGTGGCGGGGACGACAGCGGGGCGCCCCCACCGCCCGACCCGGGTGCGCCCAGCAGCAGTGGGGCCAGCCTCCCCTCCGTGAGCACCGGTCCGGGAGCGCCGGAGACCGACGGCGCCGACGAGCGCTGACCCGGGCGTTGCCCCTGGCGGGGACACCTCCGGGGTCGAGGCCCGGTGCCACCCACCCTCGACCCCGGCCGCGTCCCCACCGACCGCTCGCCCGGCGGGGCACCCCGAACCGCACGGTGCCCGACCACGCCCCTCGGACCGGTACCGCGCCGAGGGGATCGGTCCTCGCGCACGCCTCCCACCGCGGGGAGGCCCGGGTGCCCGCGTGCCAGTCTGGTCAGTCCTGGGGTGTGGCGGCGGCTCCCAGCACCGCCAGCAGCTCGGCCACCGCGAAGGGTTTCACCAGGCAGCCCACCGCCCCGGCGTCGAGGATCCGCGCCTCGTCGCGAACACCGGGTGGCCCGGTGAGCACGACCACCGGGCAGTCCACGGCGGACCGCAGGGACCGCACCGCCTCCGACCCCGAGTCGCCCGGCAGACCGATGTCCAGCAAGGCGGCGTCCGGCGGGTCCTCGTCGGCTAGGTCCCGGACTCCTCCCAGGTCAGCGGTGCTGACGACCCGCAGGCCGTGCGCGTCGAGGGTGATGCGCAGCGCACGGACCAGGAGTGGCTCGTCCACGACGAGCAGGACCGTGGTCATCGCTCGTCACCCACCTCGGCTCGTCGCTGGGTCCGTGGTGTCCCCCGCACCGGCGGGCGTGGGCCCGGAGCCGCCGCGTCCCACGTCCCCGGGCCCCGCTTCCGGCGCCGCCTGGGCCACGGGCAGGACGATCACCACGGTGAGACCACCTCCGGGGGTGTCCTCGGCGCGGATCGACCCGCCCATCGCCTCGACGAAACCCCTCGCCACGGTCAGCCCCAGGCCAGCCCCGATCGGGCGACGAGCGCCGTCGGGGTGCGGCAGCCGCCGGAACGGCGCGAACACGGTGTCCACCGCCTCCGGGGGCAGGCCGGGCCCGGTGTCGACGATCCGCAGCTCCACCCGGTCAGCCAGCCGGCTGGCGCGGACCGCGGCGTCGGGAGGCGGTCCGCCCCGGCCGTGGCGGAGCGCGTTGTCCAGCACGTTCGCGACCACCCGGCGGAGCAGGTCGGGATCGGCCGACACGGCGGGCAGGTCGTCGGTCAACTCCACGGACACCCGGTCCGCTCCGGCGATGCCGGCCGTGGCCCGGTCGAGCACCTGGCCGAGCCGCACGGGACGGGACACGGGGTGGACTCCGCCGACCGAGAGCCGGGCGGTGTCGAGCAGGTTGTCCGCCATCCCCACCAGCTGGTCGGTCGCGGCGACGGCGGTGTCGAGCAGTTCGGCGCGGTCCGCGTCCGACAAGCCGCGGCGGTCGCCGGAGAGCGTGTCGAGCACGGTGCGCACCGTCGTCAGCGGGGTGCGCAGGTCGTAGCCGAACGCGGCGAACAGTGAGGCGCGGAGCTCGGCCGCCGCCGCCTCCTGCCGCGCCTCGGTGGCCGCCGCCTCCGTGCGGCGCTGGCGGAGCGCGCCGAGGGCCTGCCCCGCGGCGGCCTCCAGCACCTGTTGGTCCTCGGCCGGCAGCGGGCGGCCCCGCAGCACGAGGCGGACGGTGTCGGTGAGGGCGAGTGTGGCGTCCACGTCCTCGGGGTGGCCACGCAGCTCCTCCCCCGACGCGGCGACCTCGACCCACTCGCCGTCCACCCGCTCCACCAGCGCCGCGGAGGAGAGGCCGAAGCTCTCCCTGATCCTGCCCAGCAGCAGCTCCGGGGAGTCGGGTCTGGAGAGGACCGTGCGGGCGTAGGAGGCCAGCAGGGTCGCCTCGGTACGAGCGCGGGCCGCCTGCCTCGCCAGCCGTGCGGCTTGGTTCACGACGGCGGCGACGAGCACCGCGAGGACGACCATCGCGAGCAGGACGACGAGCTGTTCCTGGCCGTTGAGGGACGAGGGGCCGCCACCGGGCCGGACCCCGACCAGGACCCCGCCGAGCACCGCCGCCAGCAGAGCGGGGGCCACGCCGCCCACGAGGGCGACGACCGTGACGGCGAGCAGGTGCCCGACGACGTCGGAGACCAGGCCGACCCTGCCCGCGACCACCGACGCGAGGACGCTCACGACCACCGGCAACCCGGCGGCGAGCACCCACCCGGCGAGGCGCTGGTGGTGGGAGACCAGCCCGTCACGCCGGTCGCGCCGTCCCCGTCGTTCCTCCCGGTGGGGCACCAGGTGCACGTCGATCGTTCCCGAGCGGGAGACGACGGCCCGCCCGACGCCCTCCCGGAGCAGCCGTGCGAGCCGGGACCGACGGGAGGCACCGAGGACCAGCTGGGTGGCGTTCGCGCCCCCGGCGAAGTCCAGCAGCGCGTCCGTCACGTCGTCTCCCACGACGGTGTGGAACGTGCCGCCCAGGTCGGCGGTGAGCTGGCGGTAGCGGTGCAGCCGTTCCATCGGCGGATGGACGAGACCGTCCCCCCGCAGCACGTGGACGACGAGCAGGTCCGCGCCGGCCCGGCTGGCGATTCGGCGGCCGCGCCGGATCAGCGTCTCGCTCTCGGGCCCGCCGCTGACGGCGGCGACAACTCGTTCCCGTGCCTCCCAGGTGTCGGTGATGTGCTGGTCGGAGCGGTAGCGGAGCAGCGCGACGTCGACCTGGTCGGCCAACCACAGCAGGGCCAGTTCCCGCAACGCCCCGAGGTTCCCGGGCCGGAAGAAGTGGGAGAGCGCCGCATCCACCCTGCTCGCCGGGTAGATGTCGCCCTGGGCCATGCGCCGCCGCAGTGCCTCGGGGGTGAGGTCGACCAGTTCGATCTGCTCGGCCTGGCGCACGACCGAGTCGGGCACGGTCTCCCGCTGCCGGACCCCGGTGATGGTCTGGACGACGTCGTTGACGCTCTCCAGGTGTTGGATGTTGACGGTGGAGAGCACGTCGATGCCCTCGGACAACAGGGTCTCGACGTCCTGCCACCGCTTGGGGTGGGGGCTCCCCGGCTCGTTGGTGTGCGCGAGTTCGTCGACCAGGACGAGTTCCGGCCGGCGCCGCAGGACCGCGGCCACGTCGAGTTCCGCGAATCCCTGTTCCGGCCCTCGGGGCAGCCGGACCGGGAGTGCCTCGAGGCCGGCGGCGAGGCGCCGCACCGCCGGGCGGTCGTGCGTCACCGCCAGGCCGACGACGACGTCCACCCCCTGGTCCCGCCGCCGGTGTCCCTCGGCGAGCATGGCCGTAGTCTTGCCCACGCCCGGCGCCGCGCCGAGGTAGATGCGGAGCTCCCCTCGACGGGTGTCGCCGTTCCGCCGTCCGTCCACGTGTCCAGTCTGCTCCCTCCTGGGGTGTTCGCCGCTGGTCAGCGGCCCCCGACCTCGTCGTGGCCGCCCCGTCGTCCGCCCTGGTCCGCGGCCAGCTGGACGGCCAGGTTCAACAGCGGGACGTTCACCGTCGGCTCCCCGAGGAAGCCCAGCCGGCGGCCCCGGGTGTGCTGGGCCACCAGCTCGTGGACTCGGGCTTCGGGTAGCCCGTTCGTCCTGGCGACCCGGGGGACCTGGAGGGTGGCGTACTCGGGCGAGACGTGGGGGTCGAGCCCCGAGGCGGAGGCCGTCACGGCGTCGGCGGGCACCTCCTCGACGGGGACCCCCTCGCGGTCCGCGACGAGTCGGCGGCGTTCCTCGACGAGCGAGACGAGTTCCGGCGCGGTGATCGAGTAGGGCGTCGCCCCCGAGCCGTCGGGTCCTCCTGGGCCCAGGGGCGTGGCGGCGTTGCCGGCGGGCCGCGTGTGGAAGTACCGGTCGGCGGTCGGTTCGGCTGCGAGCGGGTCGACCGGGTCGACCCCGAGCAGCGCGGAACCCACCACCGTCCCGTCGTCGGTCACGGTGGGGGAGCCCTCCGCGGCGGCGCGCAGCGGAGGCAAGCGGCTGACCGCCCACACCGCCGCCGGGTAGCACAGGCCGGTCAGCGCGGTGAGCACGAGCAGCAGCCGCAGGGCCGCCACTGCCGGACGCGGTAGCCAGGCGGGCACGGTGTTCACCCCAGCCCTGGGAGGTGCCTGACGGCCAGGTCGAGCGCCCAGATGCCGAGGAAGGGAGCGACCAACCCGCCCACGCCGAACAGGAGCAGGTTCCTGCGCAGGAGGGTGGCGGCACCGAGCGGCCGGTACCGCACGCCGTGCAGGGCCAGGGGGATGAGAGCGACGATCACGAGGGCGTTGAAGACGACAGCCGACAGCACGGCCGAGTTCGCGGAGGCCAACCCCATGACGTTGAGCGCCCCCAGCCCGGGGTGCACGGCGGTGAACATGGCGGGGAGGATCGCGAAGTACTTGGCGAGGTCGTTGGCGATGCTGAAGGTCGTCAACGCCCCCCGGGTGATCAGCAGCTGCTTGCCCACGCCGATCACGGCGATCAGCTTGCTGGGGTCGGAGTCGAGGTCGACGAGGTTCCCGGCCTCCTTCGCGGCGGTGGTGCCGCTGTTCATCGCCAGCCCCACATCGGCGGCGGCCAGTGCCGGTGCGTCGTTGGTGCCGTCGCCGGCCATCGCCACCAGCCGTCCGCCACGCCGCTCCTCCCGGATCAACCGCATCTTGTCCTCCGGGGTGGCTTCGGCGAGGTGGTCGTCCACGCCGGCCTGCTCGGCGATGGCCGCCGCCGTGACCGGGTTGTCCCCGGTGATCATCACGGTGCGAACCCCCATGCGCCGCAGTTCGGCGAACCGCGCCGGCATGTGCGGTTTGACGACGTCCGCGAGCCGCACGACTCCGAGGATCTCGGCGTGTCCCCCCTCGGCTCGTGCGCACACCAGGGGCGTGCCCCCCTGCCTGGCCACGGCGTCCACGATCCCCGGGAGGCCGGCCGGCGGGTGCCCGCCGCGGTCCCGCACCCACTGGACGACCTCGGCGGCGGCGCCCTTGCGGATGAGGACCGGTTGGTCCACCGCACCGGAGGGCAGGTCGAGGCCGCTCATCCTGGTCCTGGCGGTGAAGGGCACCCGGACGGCCGCCCGCTCGTCGGAGGTGGTGTCCGCGCTCAACCCGTGCTCCCGGGCGCACAGCTCCACGACGCTGCGCCCCTCGGGGGTGGGGTCGGCGAGGCTCGCGAGACGAGCCGCGGCCGCGAGCCGCTCCACCCCGACGCCGTCGACCGGGACCAGTTCGGTAGCCATGCGGTTGCCGAAGGTGATGGTTCCGGTCTTGTCGAGCAGCAGCGTCGCCACATCGCCGGCGGCCTCCACCGCCCTCCCCGAGGTCGCCAGCACGTTCCGCCGCACGAGCCGGTTCATCCCGGCGATCCCGACGGCGGGCAGCAGCGCTCCCACCGTGGTGGGGAGCAGGCACACCGCGAGGGCGACCAGGACGAGCACCGGCTGGCGGGCACCCGAGTAGGCCGCGATCGGCTGGAGCGCGGTGACCGCGGCCACCAGCAGCACGGACAGGGTGGCCAGCAGGACGGTGATCGCCACCTCGTTCGGGGTTGGTTGGCGGCGGGCTCCCTCGACCAGGCGAATCATCCGGTCCACCACGGACTGGCCGGGAGCCGCCGTGATACGTACCAGCAGGCTGTCGGAGAGCACGGTGGTGCCGCCGGTGACCGAGGACCGGTCGCCACCCGCCTCCCGCACCACCGGGGTGGACTCGCCGGTGATGGCCGATTCGTCCACTGAGGCCAGACCGCTGAGGATCTCGCCGTCACCGGGGACGACCTCGCCGGGGCCCACGACGACCAGGTCGCCCGGGACCAGGTCCCCGGCGGGAACGCGATCACCGGAACCGGCGGGCGGGACTTCCTCCACGTCCGGGGAGACCCGCCGGGCGACGGTCTCGGTGCGGGAACGCCGCATCGCATCCGCCTGGGCACGACCCCGACGCTCGGCGACCGCCTCGGCGAGGTTGGCGAAAAACACCGTGAGCCACAGCCAGGCGGTGACGAGCACCCCGAAGACGTTGGGGGCGAGTGCGACGAGGACCGTGACCAGCACCGAGGCCACCCAGACCACGAACATCACCGGGCGACGCACCGCCGACCTGGGGTCGAGCCGCCGCACCGCGTCGGGGACCGCTCCGAGGACCTGACCGGCGGTGATGGCGGTACCCGGCGGGGTGTGCGGGCGCACGTCGGTGTTCATCCCAGCGCCCCGGCCAGCGGGCCGAGCGCGAGCGCCGGCAGGAAGGTGAGCGCCGCGACGAGGACCGCGACTCCGGCGAGGAGTGCCCCGAAGAGCGGGCCCGTGGTGGGAAGGGTTCCAGCGGTGACCGGGCTCCGGCCCTGTTCCGCGAAGGCGCCGGCGAGGCGGAGCACGGCCAGTGCGGGCAGGAACCGGCCGAACGCCATGACGAGTCCGACCGTCACCTGGACGTAGCCGCCCCCGACGTCCAGACCGCCGAAGGCGCCGCCGTTGTTGTTGGCGGCCGAGGCGTAGGTGTAGAGGACGGCGGTGACACCCGCCGGCCCGTCCTCCGCGAGGGCGTCCCGCGTGGTGGGGAGCGCGAGGGCGGCGGCGGTGCCGGTGAGGACCAGCAGTGGCATGGTCAGGACGGCGACCGAGACCGCGCTCAGCTCCACCCTGCCGATCTTCTTCCCCAGGTACTCGGGCGTGCGCCCGACCATCAGGCTGGCGAGGAACACCGCGAGCAGGGCCACCACGAGCAGCGCGTGGAGGCCGTTGCCGACGCCACCCGGCGCGATCTCGCCGAGCACCATGTTCACCAGCAGCCCGGCGACGGCCAGGCCGCCGAAGGTGTTGTGCGCCGCGTTCTCGGCCCCGGTGGAGGTCCCGGTGGCCGCGACCGCGAACAGGGCGCTCCCGAAGACGCCGAAACGGCTCTCCCTCCCCTCCAGAGCGGCCCCGGCCACCTGGGCGGCGCCCCGCGGTACGCGGGACTCGACCGCCCAGACCAGGCAGAGCACCGCGGCGGCCACGACCGCCACCACGGACACCAGCGGCCGGCTCTGCCGGTGGTCCCCGACCATCACGCCGAAGGTGCGCAGCAGCGCGACCGGGACGAGCAGCATGAGGTAGACCTGCACGAGGTTGGTCAACGCCGAAGGGTTCTCGAAAGGGTGGGCCGAGTTGGCTCCGTAGAGGCCGCCCCCGTTGCTGCCGAGCAGCTTGACCGACTCGATCGCCGCCACGGGTGCCAGTGGCACCCTGTGTTGGGCGCCGTCCAGCGCGGTCACCACCACCGGCCCGGCGAAGCTCATCACGACGCCGCCGACCAGGAGCACGACCGCCCCGAGGAACGCCAGAGGGAGGAAGACCCGCACGACGCCCCGGGTGACGTCGACCCAGACGTTGCCGATCCGGTCGGTACGTTCCCGCGCCAACCCGCGAACGAGGGCCACGGCGACAGCCACCCCGACGGCGGCGGACAGGAAGTTCTGCACCGTCAGCCCCGCGAGCAGCAGGGTGTTCCCGGTGGTGACCTCGGGAGGCTGGGACTGCCAGTCGGTGTTGGTGGCGTAGCCGATCGCCGTGGTGAAGGCCGTGTCGGGTGGTACCGCCGGACGTCCCTGCCCTCCAGGCAGGACGCCCTGCGCCCGCTGGAGGGCGTAGAGGAGGAATGCCGAGACGCCGAACAGGCACAGCACCCCGGTTGCGTACCCGGTCCACCGCTGCTGGGCCTCGGGGTCGACACCGCAGATCCGGTACACGACCCGCTCCGCCCGGTTGTGCACCGGGCTGTCGTACACCCGGGCCAGGTAGGAGCCGAGGGGCCGGTAGGACAGCGCCAACGCCACCAGCAGCAGCGCGATCTGGAGCAGACCGGCGGTCGCGGGGTTCATCGGAAGCGGTCTGGTCGCAGGAGCACCCGGACCAGGTAGGCGATGAGCGCCAGCGCGAGCAGCCCACCCACGACGTTGGCCGGGGTCCCGGCTGCGATCCCGCTCACAGCCGGTCCAACCCCCGGAGGGCGGCGAACAACGCCACCTGCACCGCTCCGAGGATCAGGAGGTAGGCCACGTCCCCCATCGCCCGGACTCCCTTCTCCGCCCCGTCCCCTCTATGGAGGGGGTGGAGGAGGGAGTCCGCAGCGCGAGTCACCCCAACGGGCGGGTGGGGATCCTGGTGACGATGTCACTGGTCCCGGTGGACGGACAGGCGAGCGTCCACCGGCACGTCCCTCGGGGGCCCGCTCGCGGTGCGCCTGGCGTCAGCCGGGAGAAGGGGACCGAACGGACCACCCGCCGGAGGTCAGGGCGCCTCGACGTCCCCCGTCCCGGGCTCCCCGGAGGACGGCGACCGGCGGTCGTCCTCGGGTCGTGCGTCTCGCCCGGAGCCCTCGTCGTCCTCGGGCCGCGCACCACTCCCCGACCCCCCGTCCTCCTCGGCCGGGTCGTCGGTGGCCAGGGGGCCGTCCTCGGGGTCGCCGTCCACCGCGGTCCCCTCGTCGCTGGTTCCCACCGGTTCGTCCCCGTCCTCGTCGGCGGAGGGAGCGTCCTCCGACGCCCCCGGCCCGCCGGTCGCCCCGGCGCCCTGTTCCTCCCGGTCGTCGTCGGCCCCGCTCACCTCGGAGTTCGCGGGCGCGTGGGGCACGTCGGGGATGATGGCGGCGGGCCGGTCGACGGGCCGTTCCACGCACTCCCCGTGGAGCAGGATCTCCACCTCGGGACGGGGGAAGAGGTTGTCCCATGACCGCTCCGACCACCCGTACCTGGTGCAGTACTCCCTGGCGAGCTCGATCGGGTTCCCGCTCCCGTCGAACAGGTACACCTCGTCGAGCAGCTCACCGTTCCGGTCGAAGGGCAGGATGTTGCCCGACTCCGGGAGAACCCACCCGGCGCTCTGCTGGTGGCTGGCGTGCTGGATCGGCGTGCTCGGCGACGGGTTCACCGCCACGGCCAGCAGGCCGCAGAACAGCCCGACCGCCAGCCCGTTCAGCGGAGCCGCCACCCAGCACAGCCGCCGGTCGCGCTTCGACCGTTCGCCCAGCACGACCGAGAGCGGCAACAGCAGCGCGGTCGCGACCAGGACGCCGAGCACACCGGACCCGGTCAGTACCGCTCCCGCCCAGCCCAGGAGCACCGCACGGATCAGCCACCACCCCGGCTGCAGCCTCACGGCGAAGGCGGCCACGGGGGAGAAGGAGGAGGAGGAGGAGGCCGCGGCGGCGAGCAGGAGCGCTCCCCGCCGGGCGGCGGGGGTGTCACGGGCCGAGGGCACCTCGGGTTCCTGCCTGGCCAGCCAGCGAACCGGGAGCGCCCCCAGCAGGGCGCCCACCGCGGTCAGGACGCCCATCAGTTCCGGTTCGGTCGGTCCCGCGACCCCGGCACCGACGAACACCAGGGTGGCGAGGGCTCCGGACAACAGGGCGAGCGACGCCGGGGACGGCCCCCGCCGCGACTCGTCCGGCCCCCTGGCCGCCGCGCGGGCACGGTACGCGACGACGAGGCGACCGGCCGCGATCCCCAGCCCCGCCAGCAGGACCACGACGAGGAAGATGGCGGTCCACTGGCGGAGGGTGTACCTGTCGAGGAAGAAGGGGATGTCGTGGATGGAGAGGACATCGGTGAGGAACAGGACCAGCACGGTCGCGGCGATCCCGCAGGTCACCAGCGCGAGCCCAGCGGACACCGGCAGCCTCCGCCGTGGGGCGTCCTGGCCGGCGGCGGAGTACCCGCCGGCGGCGAGCAACTCCCGCGCGTAGCGCTCGGGTGGCCCCATCCGGGACTCCAGGCGCTCGGCGTCCACGTCCGGGCCCAGTTCCGCCACGACCTCGGCCAGGTTGAGCTCGACGTCCTCCAGGACCTCCTCGCGTTCGGGCTCCCCCAAGCCGCGCAATCCGGCCGCGACCCGATCCCGGTAGTCGACCGCCGCGGCCGGTAGCTGTGTCCTCGCTGGCACGCTCATTCCTCCTCGACCAGTCGCGCCATGATCCCGGCGAACCGCCGCCAGGTGTCGCCCGACTCCTTCAGCCGGGCCCGCCCGGCGGTGTTCAGGCTGTAGTACTTCCGATGCGGCCCCTCGTCGCTGGGCACGACGTACGAGGTCAACAGACCGGCCTGGTAGAGCCGGCGCAACGTCCCGTAGACCGAGGCGTCCCCCAGCTCGGTCAATCCGGCCGTCCGCAGACGACGCAGGACCTCGTAGCCATAGCCGTCCTCCTCGCGGAGCACCGCGAGCACCGCGAGGTCAAGGACACCCCGTAGCAGCTGACTCGTATCCACGACCGCACCTCCGCTCCGGACACTACCACGCACCGCGCAGTAGTTCGGGCCGGAGAATCGACGGACGGGTTCCCGCGCCACCACGAGGGACGCGAGCACGACGGAGTGCGGGGCAGGGAAGGGAGCGCCGAGCTGGGCCGCGCTCAGCTCACCTCGGGAACCGCGCGGTCACAGCCGGGGCCCCGTCCACGCGGGGGCGAGCGAGGCACGGTGAACCACGGGCGCCGCGCGACACCGGAGAGCGCAAGGCCGGCAACTTCGCTGGGGACCCGCGTCAGAAGTGGGCGTCGGCCGGCACCGGTTGGCAGGCCGGGCAGGAGAAGGAGGAGCGGTTCATGAACGGGTCGCGGCGGACGGCGGCCCCACACCGGCGGCAGGGGCGGTCCTCCTGCCCGTACACCGCCAAGGTCCGGTCGAAGTAGCCGGACTGACCGTTGACGTTGACGTACAGCGCGTCGAAGGAGGTTCCGCCGGCGGCGAGCGCCGCCCGCATCACCCGCGCCGCCTCGTCCAACACCCGACGGCAGTCGGCGGCGGACAGCACCGAGGTCGGGTACGCCCAGTGCAGCCCGGCCCGCCACAGCGCCTCGTCCGCGTAGATGTTGCCCACACCCGACACCAGCGTCTGGTCGAGCAGGGCGCGTTTGATCCCGGTACGACGCCGTTGGATCGCCGACACGGCGGCGTCCAGGTCGAAACGGGGGTCCATCGGGTCACGCCCGATGTGGGACAACGGCACCGGGAGCGACTCGCCGTCCACGGCCACCGTCTCGGCGAGGAAGAGACCGCCGAAGGTCCGCTGGTCGACGAAACGCAGTTCCGGCCCGCCATCGGCGAAACGGAACCGGACACGCAGGTGCTTCTCGTCCGGGGCGGCCCCGTCCTTGACCAACAGCTGCCCGCTCATCCCGAGGTGGACCAGCATGGCCGTGGTCGCGTCGGCCCGGACGGCGGTACCCGCGAGCTCCGACCCGGTCACGGAGTCGGCCTCGTCCAGTTCCAGCCACAGGTACTTGCCACGCCGCCTCGCGGCGGCCAGCACGGCCCCGGTGAGCCGCCCCTCGAAGTCCGCTGGCCCCGGCAGGTGCCGGCGGACCGCCCTGGGGTGCAGCACCTCGACCTCGGACACCCGGCGGCCGACCGCGTGCTCGGCGACACCCCGCCGGACGACCTCCACCTCGGGCAGCTCTGGCACGCGACACGTCTCCCGGTCCTGGGCGGCGACCCCGCCGGACCAGCGGGTCAGTCCCCTTCGGTCGGCTCGGCGCCGGCGCCCTCGTCCTCGCCGCGCAGCTGGTCCGAGAGCAGCCGCCACGCGGCCTCGGCCGAGCGCTGCTCGGCTTCCTTCTTCGTGCGGCCCACACCACTGCCGGAGGGTTTCCCAGCCACCAGAACAGTGGCCGTGAACTCCTTGCGGTGGTCCGGACCTTCCTCCTCGACGCGGTACTCGGGCACCCCGAGACCCGCGGCGGCGGTCAGCTCCTGAAGGCTGGTCTTCCAGTCCAGGCCGGCGCCACGCAGCGGCGCCTCCTCGAGGAGCTGGTCGAACATGCGGTGCACGGTCTGCCTGGCGATCTCGATGCCGTGTTGCAGGTACACCGCGCCCAGCACCGCCTCCAGGCCGTCGGCCAGGATGCTCGCCTTGTCGCGCCCGCCGGTCAGCTCCTCACCCCGGCCGAGCAACAGGTGGGCACCCAGCCCACCCTCGCCCAGCTGCCGGGCCACGCTGGCCAGGGCCTGCATGTTGACCACGCTCGCGCGCAGCTTCGCGAGCTGCCCCTCGGGCAGCTCCGGATGCCTGCGGTAGAGGTGATCGGTGATCACCAACCCGAGCACCGCGTCGCCCAGGAACTCCAGCCGCTCGTTCGGCGGCAGCCCCCCGTTCTCGTAGGCGTACGACCGGTGCGTCAGAGCCAGCATCAACAGCTCGGCGTCGAGCTCGACGCCGAGCGCGTTCAACAGCAGGGCTGGGTCCACCGACCGGCCCCTGTCTGCCTTTCCCCCCACGAACTACTCGTCGGCTGACAGCGGTCAGGCCGGACGAGCGACCTGACGGCCGTCGTAGGTGCCGCACTCGGGGCAGACGACATGCGGCAGCTTCGGCTGGCGGCAGGTGCGGTTGGAGCAGGCGACCAGGGTCGGCGCGGTGGTCTTCCACTGGGCGCGACGGGAGCGCGTGTTGGACCGCGACATCTTGCGCTTCGGGACGGCCACGGCTAGTTCTCCTCTGGTTTGTCTTCTTGGCCGCTGGTCCGCTCCAGCAGAGCGGCCCAGCGAGGGTCAATCGTCTCATGGCGGTGGCCGGGCTCGAGTTCGGCCCATCTCCGACCGCATTCCACGCACAGACCCTGGCAGGTCTCCGCGCACAGCGGAGAGGATGGTAGCGAAAGCAGCAGCGCGTCCCGGACGACGGGTTCCAGGTCGACGAGTTCGTCCACCATCCGCGAGACCTCGTCGGGGTCCGTGCTCTGTTCGGTGGCGCTGTCCGGGTAGGCGAACAGTTCGGTGATCTCCACCTCGACCGAGTCCTCGATGGGCTCCAGGCACCGCGAGCACTCACCGGTCAGCGGCGCGCTCGCCGTCCCCGCGACGAGGACGCCCTCCATCACGGAGTCGACGCGCACGTCGAGGGTGATCTCCTCGCCCCTCGGAACCCCGATCATGTCGAGCGAGAAGCTGTCCGGCGCGGGGATGGAGCGGTGGTAGCGCCGGCTCATGCCAGGGCGTCGACCGACATCACGGGTGTCGATCACCCAGGGCCCGGTCGGCAGCGCGCCGCCACCGGAGGAGGAACGGGATACGGGTTTCTGCGACATAGTGGTTGCCATCATGCACGTAGTCGGGTCGGGTCGGTTGCCGACCGTCCAGCGTACCGCCGCCGAGGGTGCCAGGGCCAGGTCCCGGCGCGGGCGAACGACCTGGTGGCCGGGGCCGTCGGGCCCGCAGACGAGCGGACCGGGCTCCCGTGGGGGCGCGCCGAGGAGCGGCGGGGGTGCTCAGTTCGAGACCGTGGGCGTGTTCTGCTCCCAGTCGGAGGGCCCCCGGTCCCAGTCCCCGTAGTCGAAGCTGGTGCGCGAGGGAGCCCGCAGCTGCTGGCGCCCCTTGCCCACCGTCCGCAGGGTCCGGTTGAGGAGTTCCTCGAAGTCGGCGAGCTTGGCGTCGACGTAGGCGTCGCACTCCGACCGCAGGCGTTCCGCCTCGGTGTTGGCGCGGTCCACGATCTGCGTCGACTCCACGTGCGCCGCGTGCACGACCTCGGTCTGGGAGACCAGCCGGGACTGCTCGGCCTGCCCCTCGGACACCGCCTGCTCATAGGCGGCCCGGCCGGCCTGGATCATCCGGTCGGCCTCCGAGCGGGCCCTGGCCACGTACTCCTCGTACTCGTGGTTGCCGGCCTTGACGACCATGTCCGACTCGGAGTGGGCCTCGGCGAGCATCCGTTCCGCCCGCATCCGGGCCTCGGTGACGAGGCGGTCGGCCTCGGCGCGAGCCTCGGCGAGGGTCTGCTCGGCCTCGGCCCTGGCGGTCTCCACCGACTGCTGGGCGCCCTGGGTGGCCTCGTTGACGATCTGGTCACGGTGGTCGAGGACGTCCTGCGCGTCGTCGAGCTCGTTCGGCAGGGCATCCCTGACCTCGTCGAGCAGCTCCAGGACATCGCCACGGGGGACGACACATCCCGAGGTCATGGGGACACCGCGAGCGTCCTCGACGATCGTCACCAACTCGTCGAGCGACTCGAACACCCGGTACACGTCTGTCTTCTCCCCAGCGACCCAGTCTGTGATCCAGCGTCCAGTCTGCCCTGACAGGACGCGGATGTCAGGGATGTGGTGGGAATGCGCGTGTCCGATACCGTCCTACCCCCCGAACGGAGCAGTCAGGCGAGTTCGGAGCACCCCGTCGTCGATGAGGAGCAGGAGGACGCCATGTCGTCGTCATCACCGGCCCGGACCCCGGCCACGTCACCGCCGGTGTTCCGCCGAGCCAGGAGCGAGGACCTGCCGGCGATCATCGGCCTCCTGGCCGACGACGAACTCGGCGCGGGGAGGGAGGCGCCGGGGGACCCGGTCTACCGAGCCGCGTTCGAGGACATCGACGCCGACCCCAGGCAGCTCCTGGTGGTCGCCGACCTCGGGGGCGAGGTGGTCGGCACCCTCCAGCTCACCCTCATCAGCGGGCTGTCGCGGCGAGCGGCGACGCGAGCGCAGATCGAGGCGGTGCGCGTGCGGGAGGACCAGCGGGGCGGCGGGTTGGGCAGGGCGCTGCTGGAATGGGCTCTCGACCAGGCGCGGCAGCGGGGGGCCGTCCTGGCCCAGCTCACCACGGATGTCCGGCGGGTGGACGCGCTGCGCTTCTACGAACGGCTGGGTTTCCAGGCCAGCCACCACGGGCTGAAGCTCCCCCTGATCTGACCCGAGGTCCGGGTGCCAGGAACGACCGCTCGCCGGGGCGGCACCTGGTCGTCGCCGCGTCGGGACCGTCGCCGGCACCTCCCGGTGGGCGGTGTCGCCCACGACCGCCGTCGCGGTGGGGCGGCGCCGTTCCGGGGGCAGCGCCTCGGCGTCGCCCCGCACGGCGCACCGGTGGTCAGTCGCGCTGCGCCGCCCGCTCGGCGAACCGTGCCCGCAGCCGGCGGTCCACCTTCGGCGGCACCAGCGGGGAGACGTCCCCGCCGTAGGCGGCGACCTCCTTGACCAGCGAGCTGGCCAGGAAGCTGTAGAGGGGGTTCGTCGGCATGAACAGGGTGTCGACCCCGGAGAGCCGCTGGTTCATCTGAGCCATCTGGAGCTCGTAGTCGAAGTCGCTGACCGCGCGCAGTCCCTTCACGATGGCCTTGATGTCGTGCTCCTTGCAGTAGTCGACCAGCAGGCCGGGCCAGGAGTCGATCCTGACGTTCGGCCAGCGCGCGGTCTCCTCGCGGAGCATCTCCATCCGCTCCTCGACGCTGAACAGGCGGTGCTTGCTCGTGTTGTAGAGGACCGCGACATGGACCTCGTCGAACAGCCCGGCGGCCCGTTCCACGATGTCCAGGTGGCCGTTGGTCACCGGGTCGTACGAGCCTGGGCAGACGGCACGTCTCATGGGCCGGACGCTAGCAGCAGGAACCGGGGAAACCCCGGTTCCCGACCGCAGGGTGATCGGCATCACCTCCGCCGAGGACGGGCCGCCCGGGCCGCCGGGCGACGCGGGGGCGCCCCGACCCCCTCGGCGCCCTCAGCCGTCCCGTTCGGCCCAGTACAGCACCGTGTCGCCGTACTTCGCGGCGCGGAGGGCGCGGTGGTCGGCCGGCCACTCCGGTTCGGGCGAACGCGCCGCGCGCTCGATGACGAGCAGCCCCTCTGGGACCAGCCAGCCGCCGGCCGCGAGCGCGGCCAGGGTCGCGTTCAGGTCGCCGGGCGGGAGGTCGTAGGGCGGGTCGGCCAGGACCAGGTCGTAGCCCTCGGCAGGTGGACCGGCCAAGGCCGCCGGCACGGTGCCCAGCACCACCTCCGACCTCGCCCGCAACCCGAGGTCGGCGACGTTCCGCCGGAGCACGTCCGCCGCGCGCCGGTTGGCCTCCACGAAGGTCACGTGCTCGGCGCCCCGGGACAACGCCTCGAGCCCCAGCGCTCCACTGCCCGCGTAGAGGTCGAGGACCCGGGCTCCCTCCAGTTCCATCCGAGCGGCGAGCGCGCTGAAGAGCGCCTCCCGCACCCGTTCCGAGGTGGGTCGGGTCCCCCTGGGCGGAACCGCGATCCGCCTACCTCCGACTGTTCCGGCGACGATCCTGGTCACCGGCCCATCATCGCCGGCCGGGCTCGCCGCTCCCGGCCGGGGCCGGCCCGGGTGCGCCGGGTCCGGCCCCGCCGCCGGTCACGACAGCTCGATCAGCAGGTCGCCCCCTTCGACCTGCTGCACCCCGCCGATGGCGAGCCGACGGACCGTTCCGCCCTTCGGGGCGGTGATGCCAGCCTCCATCTTCATCGCCTCGATGGTCGCGACGGTCTGACCGGCCTCGACGGTGTCGCCCTCGACGACCGAGACCGTCACGACCCCGGAGAACGGCGCCGCGACGTGACCGGGGTTCCCCCGGTCCGCCTTCTCCGCGGCGGGCACGTCCGAGGCGATGGACCGGTCCCGGACCTGGATGGGCCGCAGCTGCCCGTTGAGGGTGGCCATCACGGTCCGCATGCCGCGCTCGTCGGCCTCGCCGATCGCCTCCAGGTGGATGAACAGCCGGACACCGCGTTCCAGGTCGACCGAGTACTCCTCGCCCGGGCGCAGGCCGTACAGGAAGTCCTTGGTCCGCAGGACGCTGGTGTCACCGAACGCCTCGCGGTGCTGGGCGAACTCCTTCACCGGCCCGGGGAACAGCAGCCGGTTCAACGTCGTCCTCGGGTCCGAGCCCAACCCGGCCCGGTCCTCCTCGGTGAGATCCACCACCGGGCGGGGCTCGGCGCGGCCCGCCAGCGCCTTGGTCCGGAAGGGCTCCGGCCACCCGCCGGGCGGATCGCCCAGCTCTCCGCGCAGGAACCCGACGACCGAGTCCGGGATGTCGAACCGCTGCGGGTCGGCCTCGAACTCGGCCGGGTCGACACCCGCCCCCACCAGGTGCAGGGCGAGGTCCCCGACGACCTTGGAGGAGGGGGTGACCTTGACCAGGTGGCCCAGGATCCGGTCGGCGGCCGCGTAGGTGGCCTCGATCTCCTCGAACCGGTCGCCGAGCCCGAGGGCGATGGCCTGTTGCCGCAGGTTCGACAGCTGCCCACCCGGGATCTCGTGCCGGTACACCCGCCCGGTCGGGGACGGGAGCCCCGACTCGAACGGCTGGTAGACGCGGCGCACTGCCTCCCAGTAGGGCTCGAGGTCGCAGACCGCCCGCAGGTCGAGGCCGGTCGACCGCTCGGTGTGGTCTGTCGCGGCGACGATGGCGGACAACGGGGGTTGGGAGGTCGTGCCAGCCATCGAGGCCGCGGCCCCGTCCACCGCGTCGACCCCGGCGTGGACGGCCGCCAGCAGGGTGGCGAGCTGCCCGCCCGGGGTGTCGTGGGTGTGCAGGTGCACCGGCAGGTCGAACTCGCGTCGCAGCGCCGAGACCAGGGTCGCCGCCGCCGGTGGGCGCAACAGCCCCGCCATGTCCTTGACCGCCAGGACGTGCGCCCCCGCCGCCACGATCTGCTCGGCGAGCCGGAGGTAGTAGTCCAGCGTGTAGAGGCGCTCACCCGGGTCCGAGAGGTCACCGGTGTAGCAGAGTGCGACCTCGGCCACGGCGGAACCGGTCTCCCGCACCGCGTCGATCGCCGGCCGCATCTGGCCCACGTCGTTGAGCGCGTCGAACACCCGGAAGATGTCGATGCCGGTGGCGGCGGCCTCCCGGACGAAGGCGTTGGTCACGTCCGTCGGGTACGGCGTGTACCCCACGGTGTTCCGTCCCCGCAGCAGCATCTGGAGGCAGACGTTGGGCACGGCCTCCCGCAGCGCGGCCAGCCGCTCCCAGGGGTCCTCGGAGAGGAACCGCAGGGCCACGTCGTAGGTGGCTCCGCCCCAGGCCTCCAGGGAGAGCAGCCGCGGGGTCATCCTGGCCACGTGGGGAGCGACGGCGACCAGGTCCCGGGTCCGGACCCGGGTGGCCAGCAGCGACTGGTGCGCGTCCCGGAAGGTCGTGTCGGTGACCGCGACCGCGTCGGAGGACCGCAGCCACCGGGCGAACCCGACCGGCCCCAACTCGGCCAGCCGCTGCCGGGAACCCGGCGGGGCCGGTTCGGAGAGGTCGGTCTCGGGCAGCTTGTGCGCGGGGTCCAACAGGGACGGCCGCTCCCCGTGCGGACGGTTCACGGTGACGTCGGCGAGGTAGGTCAACAGCCTGGTGCCCCGGTCCGCCGAGTGGCGGGCGGTCAGCAGGTGGGGGCGTTCCTCGATGAAGGAGGTGGTGACCCGGCCCGCCCGGAAGTCCGGGTCGTCGAGGACGGCCTGGAGGAACGGGATGTTGGTCGCGACGCCCCTGATCCGGAACTCGGCGACGGCCCGGCGGGCCCGGGAGACGGCCGTGGGGAAGTCGCGTCCCCGGCAGGAGAGCTTCACCAGCATCGAGTCGAAGTGGGCGCTGATGTTGGTGCCGGCGAAGGTCGTTCCCCCGTCGAGGCGGATGCCCGACCCACCGGGCGAACGGTAGGCGCTGATCAGGCCGGTGTCGGGGCGGAAACCGTTGGTCGGGTCCTCCGTCGTGATCCGGCACTGCAGGGCCGCGCCGCGCAGGCTGACCGTCTCCTGGCTGAGCCCCAGGTCCGCCAGGGTCTCGCCGGAGGCGATCCGGAGCTGGGACTGGACGAGGTCGACGTCGGTGACCTCCTCGGTCACGGTGTGCTCGACCTGGATCCTCGGGTTCATCTCGATGAACACGTGCTCGCCGCGTTCGTCGAGCAGGAACTCCACCGTGCCGGCGTTGACGTAGCCGATCTGCCTGGCGAAGGCGACCGCGTCGGCGCAGATGCGCTCCCGCAGCGCCGGGTCGAGGTTCGGGGCCGGCGCGATCTCGATGACCTTCTGGTGCCGTCGCTGCACCGAGCAGTCCCGCTCGAACAGGTGCATGACCTCACCGGTGGCGTCGGCGAGGATCTGGACCTCGATGTGCCTCGGGTTGACCACCGCCCGCTCCAGGAAGACGGTGGGATCACCGAAGGCGGACTCGGCCTCCCGCATGGCGGCCTCCAGCGCGTCGCGCAGCGCCTCCGGCCGTTCCACCCGGCGCATACCCCGCCCGCCACCGCCCGCCACCGCCTTGACGAACACCGGGAACGTCATGTCCTCCGCCGCGCGGAGGAGGTCCTCGGTGCGCGAGGAGGGCTCCGACGACGCGAGCACCGGCAGGCCGGCGGCGCGGGCCGCCGCGACCGCCCTCGCCTTGTTCCCCGTCAGCTCCAGCACCTGCTGGGTGGGGCCGACGAAGGTGATCCCCGCCTCGGCGCAGGCCCGCGCGAGTTCCGGGTTCTCCGAGAGGAACCCGTAGCCGGGGTAGACGGCGTCGGCGCCCGCCCGGCGCGCGGCCTGCACGATCTCCGGCACCGACAGGTAGGCGCGCACCGGATGGCCGGGCTCGCCGATCTCGTAGGCTTCGTCGGCTTTCAACCGGTGCAGGGAGTTGCGGTCCTCGTGCGGGAAGACGGCCACCGTCTTCGCTCCGAGCTCGTAGCCGGCTCGGAATGCCCGGATCGCGATCTCCCCGCGGTTGGCGACGAGGACCTTCCGAAACATGCGCGCTCCCTCCGATGGGCCAGTGTCGCGAGCAGGGACGTTACCCGCTTCGTCCTACTTTTCGGGAGTGCCGTTCCAGTGGCCAGACGCGGCCGGAGTGGTGCGCCCCCGGCCACCGGCGCGTCGGGGGAACCGGGTGGCGGCGGAGGCGCGTGGTCGGGGACCGTGCTGGTCCCACCTCCCGTGACGCCCTGGTCAGGGCCCCGGTCGGCGGGCGGCGTCCCGCCCGGTCTGGCGGGCTCGTCGCCCGGGGTGGTGGGGCGGTCGCCCACCCGAGGTCGGGATGCGGCGAGCTCAGGTCTTCTGGAGGTACTCGGCCCGTTCGTCGTCGACCATCGCCGCGACCAGCCGGGCCAGCCCGGGGTGGTGGGTGAGGTGCGGGTCCTCCCCCACCAGCCGTTCCGCCTCGCCCCGCGCCTCGGCGATGAGGTCCTCGTCCGAGATCAGGGACAGCAACCGCAGGGTCGAACGGCGGCCGGACTGGGAGACGCCGAGGATGTCGCCCTCCCGACGCAGTTCCAGGTCCAGGCGGGCGAGTTCGAACCCGTCGGTGGTGGAGGCGACCGCGTCCAGTCGCTGCATGGTCGAGGTGCCGGACGGTGCCTCGCTGACCAGCAGGCACAGTCCCGGCGCCGAGCCTCGGCCGACGCGGCCCCGCAGCTGGTGCAGCTGGCTGACGCCGAAGCGGTCGGCGTCGAGGATGACCATGACCGTGGCGTTCGGGACGTTGACGCCCACCTCCACGACCGTCGTCGCCACCAGCACGTCGAGCTCGCCGGCGGCGAAGGCCCGCATCGCGGTGTCCTTCTCCTCGGCGGGCAACCTGCCGTGCAGGACCCCGATCCGCAGGCCCAGCAACGGCCCCTCCGCGAGGCGGGGGGCGACGTCGAGCACGGCGACCGGTGGTCGCCGCGCGCCTCCGCCCTCGTCCGGCGGGGCGAGCTCGTCGAGGTCCTCCTCGGCGTCCCCGCCGCGTCTGCCGCCCTGTCCCGCCGTTCCCGCCGCTCCGTCCTCGCCGATGCGGGGGCAGACGACGTAGACCTGGTGGCCGGCGGCGACCTCCTCCCGCACCCGCTGCCACGCCCGGTCCAGCCAGGACGGTTTCTCCGCCACCGGCACGACCGAGGTGCTGATCGGGGAGCGCCCGCTGGGGAGTTCCCGCAACGCGGACACCTCCAGGTCGCCGTACACGGTCATCGCGACCGTCCGGGGGATCGGGGTGGCGGTCATCACCAGCAGGTGCGGGCTGGTCCCGCTGTCGTCCCTGCTGCGCAGCGCGTCACGCTGTTCCACCCCGAACCGGTGCTGCTCGTCGACCACCAGCAAGCCGAGGTCGGCGAACCGCACGCGGTCCTGGATGAGGGCGTGGGTCCCGACGACGATGCCGGCGGCGCCGGACACCGCGTCCAGGAGGGCCTGCCTGCGCTTCGCGGCGGGCAGGGAACCGGTGAGCAGGGTGAGCCGGGTGGCGTGCTCAGGGGCGCCCAGCTCGCCCTCGGACGCCAGGTCTCCGAGCAGTTCCGCCAGCGACCTGGCGTGTTGGGCGGCGAGCACCTCGGTCGGGGCCAGCAGCGCCGCCTGCCGACCGGCGTCCACCGCCTGGAGCATCGCCCGCAGGGCCACCACCGTCTTGCCCGACCCCACCTCGCCCTGGATCAGCCGGTTCATGGGGTGCCGGGCGGCGAGGTCCTGGGCGACCGCGCCACCCACCTCCCGCTGCCCCGCCGTCAGCGTGAACGGGAGCCGCTCGTCGAAGGCGGCCAGCAGGCCGTCGCCGACCGGGGGGCACGGCGGGGCGGGCCGCTCCTCGACGAGGTGCCGACGTCCCACCAGCGCGAGCTGGACGGCCAGGGCCTCGTCCCACTTGAGCCGCTTCCTGGCGACCGCCAGCTCCCGGTGGTCGGCGGGCCGGTGGATGCGCCGGATGGCCTCCTCGAAGCCCAGCAGGTGGTGCCGGCGGCGGAGGTCGGCGGGCAACGCGTCCTCGCTCCCCTCCCACACGTCCAGCACCTGGCGGACGCAGCGGGCGATGGACCAGGAGGGGAGCCCCTGGGCCGCCGGGTAGACGGGGATCAGCGCGGCGGCGAACTCCTCGGCCGCCGCCTGTTCGTCGCCGTCGGCTCCCCCGGCCTCGGGAACCCCGATCAGCTGGTACTCGGGGTTGGCGAGTTGGAGCGCCCCCCGATAGCTGGTGACCTTCCCCGCGAAGAGCCCGCGCCGGCCCGGGAGCAGCTCGCGTTCGCGCCAGGCCTGGTTGAAGAAGGTGCAGTTCAGGGTGCGTTGCCCGTCGGTGATCCTGACCTCGAGGATCGTCCCGCGCCGCGAGCGCATGGTGCGCCTGTTGACCCGGTCGACCTGGGCCAGGACGGTGGCGTGCTCGTCGGTCTCCAGCCCGGCGATGCGCGTCAGCTCGCCGCGCTCGGCGTACCGCCGAGGGAAGTGGTAGAGCAGGTCACCGACGGTGCCGATCCCCAGCGCCGTCTCCAGGGCCTTGGCGGTCTTGGCCCCGAGCAGGGGCTCCAGCGGGGCGTCCATCGAGGTCACTGTCCCACCTCCCGCCGACACCACCGTGACGAGGTGCCCGGTGGTCGCCGCCGCGTCCGACCAGCGCCGGCGACCGCGGCGGAACGCCGTCCCGGCGGCCGGCGGGCGCTGGGGGCCCGTGCTGCCCGGGGACGCCCGAAGGCGCCGGCACCGGAGGCCGAGCCGGTGGTGGTCGGGCGGGCCGGGGTCATTCGACACCCACCAGGAGGATCGCGTCCGGGACCCGCACGTCGTACCCGGTCAACTCCACCTCCGGGTGGTCCGCCCGCAGCCGCCCGGTGATCGAACCGAGCAGCGTGGGGGGCGCGTCCTGTCCGGTCAGGGCGGTCACGATCTCCGCTCCGTTGGTCAACATGCGGTCCAGCAGCCGGGCGGCGGCGGAGGGGACGTCGTCGGCGATGAGCACGACCTCGCCGTCCACCAATCCCAGCACGTCTCCCGGTTCGCAGCGACCGACCCAGGTCAGGGCGGCGCGCCTGGCCACCATGAGTTCTCCCCTCCTGGTCGCGGCGGCGGCCTCGGCCATGCTGACCGCGTCATCGGCGGGACGTCGACCGGGGTCGTGGACCGCGAGCGCCGCGAGGCCCTGCACCGGGGAGGCGGTGGGTACGACCACCACCTCCCGGCCCCGTTCCCAGGCCCGGCCGGCCGCCTGCTCCACGGTTGCCGTCAACCCCCGGCCGTTGGGCAGCAGCACGACGTGCCGGGCGCCCGCCTCGAGCAGCGCGTCATCCAGTGCGGCGTCCAGCTCGGGCCCCGCGCTGTTCCCCGGCACCACGACAGCCCCCTCCGCCCGGAAGAGCTCAGCCAGCCCCTCACCGGCCACGACCGCGACCACCGCCCTGCCCTCGGTGACGCCGGACGTCGACGTCGGCGCGCCGGCCCCGGCGGCCGCCGCCCCGGAGGCCGTCACCAGACGACGGACCCGCACCCGGTGTGGTCGACCCAGCTCGATGCCACGCTCGACGGCGGCCCCGACGTCCGCGCAGTGCACGTGCACCGCCCAGTGGCCCGCGCCGTCCCCGGCCACCGACACGCAGTCCCCGATCGCGGTGAGCGCCACGCGCAGCTCGGCCACGCGGTCCTCGTCGGAGTCCGCCAGCAGGTACATCACCTCGTGGTCGTAGTCATCCCCGAGCTCGTCCGCGTCGGGAGCGGCCCCTCGGGTCGTGGAGTCGCCGGAGCCGGTGCGCAGCGGAACGCGGGACAACGCGTCCCGCCTGGCGCCGTCCGCGCTCGGTGGCCGGTCCTCGACCAGCGCCAACAGGGCGTCGAGGATCACCAGGACACCGCAGCCACCGGCGTCCACCACTCCGGTGGCGGCGAGCGCGTCCTGCTGCCCGGGGGTCGCCAGCAGCGCCCGTTCCGCTCCCGCCACCGCCGCCGCGAGCACGTCGAGCAGGGTGTTCCCCGAGGAGGTCTCCACGGCCTCGACGCACCCGGCCAGCACGGTGAGCATCGTGCCAGGAGCGGGTTCGGTCACGGCTGTCCTCGCGACCCGCTCCACGCCGGCCAGGGCGTGCGCCATCCGAGGCGCGTCGACCAGGTCGAGGTCCCGAACCGCCTCGGCGAGCCCTCGCAGCATCTGGGACAGGATGACGCCGGAGTTGCCCCGCGCGCCGAGCAACGCGCCGGTGGCCAGGGCGGACGCCACCTCGCCGAGGGTGGCCCCGCCGGGCAGAGGGGCGACCCGCTCCGAGGCGGCGCGCATCGTGTTCAGCAGGTTGGTGCCGGTGTCGGCGTCCGGGACGGGGAACACGTTGATGCCGTCGATCCGCTCCCGGTGGAGCTCCAACGCGGCGACACAGTCCTCCGCCCACCTCCGGAGTAACAGCACGTCCAGGTTCCGCACCGAGGAGCTCCTCCGCTTCCACCGTCCCGGCCCGTCGCGGGGACCGGGAAACTGGGCTCGGTCTTACACCATCCTCGCCGGCTCCTCACCTCCGCGCCCCCGCCCGGCCGGCGGGCGTTTCCCCGGGGTGCCCCAGCTTCGGTGCTGGCCACCCGGCCCTGGTGCGGCGGGGTCCCGGTTTGGAGCCGCTCGCGGACAGCGGTTAACCTGTTGTGGTTGCCCGGCCCGGCCCGGGTTCTCATATCGCCTCCGGCGGCACGACCGCCGGGAGCGCGCGTACCCAACGTAAGGAGTGTCTGACGTGGCTGCCGTCTGCGACGTCTGTGGCAAGGGGCCGGGCTTCGGCAAGTCGGTCTCGCACTCGCACCGCCGTACCAACCGTCGGTGGAACCCGAACATCCAGACCGTGCACGCGAAGGTGGGCGTCTCCCAGCGCCAGCGCCTGAACGTGTGCACCGGCTGCCTGAAGGCAGGCAAGGTCGTTCGCGGCTGACAGGCCGAGTGCTCGACGGGAGCCCGGAACTCGGACGTGCCAACGTCGGAGTTCCGGGCTCCCGCGCGTCCGGGGGTGGGTGGGGGCCGGCGCGCTCCGCCTCCAGCGCCCGCCCAGGCCAGGCGGTCCCAGGTCCCCGGCTCCGGCCCTGCGCCGTCGTCGCTTCGCTGTTACACAGGTGGGCAGCGGTCCCGACCGGTCGGAGGGCAGGCCATGCGGTTCGAGAACAGGGTCGTGTTCGTCACGGGCGGGGCCTCGGGCCTCGGACTCGCCATCGCCAGCCGGTTCGGCGCGGAGGGCGCCCGGGTCGTCATCGCCGACATCGCGCTGGACGCGGCCAGGGAGGCCGCGCGGAGCGTGGGTGACGCGACCGCCGTCCGGGTGGACGTGTCCGACCCGGAGTCGGTGCGGCAGGGGTTCGAGCACGTACTCGCCGAGGAGTTGCGGGTGGACGTGGTCGTCAACAACGCCGGCATCGACGGGGAACAACGCATCACGCACGAACACCCGCTGGAGAACTGGCGCCGGGTGATGGCGATCAACGCGGACGGGGCGTTCCACACCCTGCGGTACGGGCTGGACGCCCTGCTGCGCTCCGGCGGTGGCTCGGTGGTGAACATGGCCTCGACCGCCGGGCTGACGGCGTTCCCGAACATCCCCGCGTACACGGTCGCCAAGGCCGGGTTGGTGGGCCTCACCAGGGCGACGGCGATCGAGTACGCGGACCGGCACATCCGGGTGAACGCGGTCGCGCCGACGATGGTGCTCACGGCCCTGGTGGAGAACTTCATCGAGAACGCGGAGGACCCGGCGGCGATGCGGGCCCAGCTGACGGGGATGAACCCGCTCCCGGGTGCGCCGGAGCCGGCCGACGTCGCGGCGGCGGTCGCGTTCCTCGCCTCGGAGGAGGCCCGGTTCATCACGGGCGTGACCCTGCCCGTCGACGGCGGTTACACCGCCCGCTGAGCGCCGGCAGCCGGCGAGGACCCCGGCCGGCGGGCCGCACCGCCGTCCCGCGCACCCGGTCTCGGACCGCGCCGGGAACGCCCGGTCAGGGCAGCTTCCAGTCCACCGGCTGCGCCCCCTGCTGCTCCAACAGCGCGTTGACCCGGCTGAAGGGACGGGATCCGAAGAAGCCGTAGTGGGCGGAGTTCGGGCTGGGGTGCGGCGACTCCACGCAGGGCACGTCGCCGAGCAGCGGCGCGAGGCTGCGGGCGTCGCGCCCCCACAGCACGGCGACCAGTGGGCCACCCCGCGCGGCCAGGGCGCGGATCGCCTGCTCGGTCACCTGCTCCCAGCCCTTGCCTCGGTGGGAACCGATCCGGCCCGCCTCCACGGTGAGCACCCGGTTCAACAGCAGGACGCCCTGCTGCGTCCACGGGGTCAGGTCTCCGTGGGACGGCTTGGGGTGGCCGAGGTCCGAGACGTACTCCTTGAAGATGTTGTTCAGGCTCGGGGGGAGGGGGCGGGTGTCCTCCGCGACCGAGAAGCTGAGGCCCACGGCGTGGCCGGGACGCGGGTAGGGGTCCTGGCCGACGATGAGCACCCGCACCTCGTCGAAGGGCTGCTGGAAGGCGCGCAGCACGTTCGGCCCCGGCGGGAAGTAGCCCCGTCCGGCGGCGACCTCCTCGCGCAGGAAGTTCCCCATTCGGGCGATCTGCTCGGCGACGGGTTCGAGAGCGGCGCTCCACCCGGCTTCGACAACCTCGTTCAACGGACGTCCAACCACGGCCGGGACTCTAGCGATCAGGGCCGACGGCTCCGCGCACCGCCCGGGTGCCCGCCGCCGGAGCGGGGGCGTCGGTCAGTCGAGGCGTCGAAGGCCCTTCCGGTAGCGGGCGGCGTTGCGGACGTACTTCTCCACGACGTGCCGCCACGCCCCGGGGGGAACCTCGCGCTCCGGGCAGATCTTGGCGGGCACGCCGAGCACCATCGCCCGAGGCGGCACGACCATGCCGAAGGGCAGGACGGCGCCCGCTCCCACCACGGCACCGGCTCCGACCTGGGAGCCGTTGAGCACCACCGCGCCGGAGGCCACGAGGGCACCCTCCTCGACCACGGCGCCCTCGATGTGGGCGTTGTGCCCGAGAACGCAGTCCTGCCCGACCAGCGCCGGGTGTTCCTCGGTGCAGTGCACCACCGTGCCGTCCTGCACGTTGCTGCGGTCTCCGATCTCGATCCGGCCGTAGTCGCCGCGCAGGACGGCGCCCGGCCACACGGAGGTCTGCGCGCCGAGCCGGACCTGTCCGATCACGGTCGCGTCGGGGTGGACGAAGGCGGTGGGGTGGATCTCGGGCACGGCGTCGTCCAGGGCGTACACGGTCATCCGGTCGTCCTCCTCGGACTGGCTTCTCGGTCGGCCCCGGGACCGACCCGACCGCTGCTGGCGGTCAGCCGACGGCGGGCAGACCGGCCACGTCGAGGAGGGACTTGGCGAAGCAGCGACTCAGCGGGTGTTCCCGGTAGGTGCCGAAGTTCGGGATGGGCTCGTACCCTTCCGAACGATAGAGGGCCATCGCCTCCGGCTGCTCGGTTCCGGTCTCCAGCACCATCCGGTGGCAGCCGGCGTCGCGTGCGGACACCTCCAGGTAGACCAACAACGACCTGGCGAGACCGCGCCCCCTGGCGTCGGGGAGGACGAACATCCGCTTCAGTTCCGCGTCGTCGGGCCCGACCCCGTCCTCCGCCTCGGCCACCCGCCGCCACCCACCGCAGGCGACCGGTCGGTCGTCGAGGTACCCGACGGCGAACAGCCCGTTGGGCGGGGCGAACTGCGCCGGTTCGACCGGCGTGACGTCCTCCTCCCCGTACCGGACCACGTACTCCCGTTGCACGGCGGCGGTCAGCGTCAGGGAGTCGGGGTGGTCGAAGGCCAGGAGACGAAGCTGCATGCGTGTCAGCCTACGTATTTCGACACGCCGTCCACCACGGGCGTTCGGTTGGGCGTGTCCAACCTCCGGCGCCGGTCGTGGTCAGCGCCAGTGCTCCCAGCCGACGGGCCGTTCGTAGGCCCGTC
Organism: Actinoalloteichus caeruleus; assembly: GCF_049311605.1. Lineage (NCBI taxonomy): Bacteria > Bacillati > Actinomycetota > Actinomycetes > Pseudonocardiales > Pseudonocardiaceae > Actinoalloteichus > Actinoalloteichus caeruleus. The sequence continues at coordinate 1,051,312 of NZ_CP186005.1, read as the reverse complement.
CGTTCACGGTCACCCCGCTGCCCTCCTTGACCGTGCCGACCACGCGCCACCCCGGGGGCAGCGCGGCCGCCGACGGGAAGGTCGCGGCCAGCGCGTGGTCCTCGCCGCCGGTCAGCACCCAGTGCAGGGGATCCGAGCCCAGGGCGGAGGCCACGTCGACGAGGCGCTGGTGCACCTCCATCCGCTCCGCCCAGACGTCGATGGCGACCGACGAGCTGACCGCGATGTGCCCGAGGTCGGCCAGGAGCCCGTCGGACACGTCGATCATCGCGGTCGCGCCGGCCAGGGCCGCCTCGGGGCCTGCCTGGTAGGGGGGCTGCGGGCACCGGTGCGCACCGACGACCGTTCCCGGCGAGCGGAAGCCTCGGCTGAGCACGGCCAGGCCGGCGGCCGACCAGCCGAGTCGCCCTCGGACGGCGACCACGTCACCGACCCGGGCGCCCGACCTCGTGACCGGCTCCCTGCCCTGCAGACTCCCTAAGGCGGTGACAGAGATCACAATGCTCCCGGCGGAGACGACGTCACCGCCGACGACACCCACGCCCGCCCTGGACGCCTCCTGCCACATGCCCTCGGTCATGCGGTCGGCGATCTCGGCGGTGAGCGTGGGCGGGCAGGCCAGCCCGACGAGCAGCCCGGTGGGAACGGCTCCCATCGCGGCCACGTCGGCGACGTTGACGGCGACCGCCTTGGCCCCGACCTGCTCGGGGCTGGACCAGTCCAGCCGGAAGTGCACCCCCTCGACCAGGACGTCCGTCGACGTCACCACCCGCCCGTCCGGCGCGGCGACCACGGCGGCGTCATCGCCGGGGCCGAGCAGGGTGGTGGACGGTTGCGGCCGACCGCCGGTGATGCGCTCGATGAACCCGAACTCTCCGAGCCCGGCGACCGTGTCCGGGTTCTGCGCCGGTTCCGGCTGCACGCGGACCTCCAAAGTCTCCAAGCCCCGACCGCGTCGGCGGCTGGGGTACCTTGCTGCTCACGTTCCTACCCCGAGCACACTGACGACACGAAGGGGCACGCCGTGGTCAAGGCATACATCCTCATCCAGACCGAGGTCGGCAAGGCAGCCGCGGTGGCTGAGCAGATCTCCGGTATCCCCGGTGTCACGACCGCCGAGGACGTGACCGGCCCCTACGACGTCGTCGTCCGGGCGGAGGCGCCGAACGTGGACGAGCTGGGGCAGCTCGTGGTGGCCAACATCCAGAACGTCCAGGGGATCACCCGCACGCTGACGTGCCCGGTGGTCCGCCTCTGACCCTCCCCCGCCGTGGTCGCGACCCACTCGGCGTGCTGTCATGGATCCCATGTCGGACAAGCCGTCGAGTGGGTTCCCCCGTGCGGTGGTGGTCGTGGCCATCGCGCTGCCCGTCGCGCTGGGTGTCGGCGCCGCCGGCATCGCGATGTCCTCGCCCCCCGTCGAGGAGGCCACCGACGAGTACGACGGACAGGGCCAGCGCCGGACGGGTCCGCTACCGCTCTCCAGCGTTCCCGCTCCCGACGCCGAGTCGGCCGAATGCGCGGCCCTGCTGGCCGAGCTCCCCGAGGAGACCGTCTCGGCCGGGCAGACCCTGACCGTCCGGGAGCTGATGGATCCCGCCCCGGCCGGCGCGATGGCCTGGGGCAACGCCGACCACGACCCGGTGGTCGTGCGGTGCGGGCTGGGGGCACCGGCCGATCTGGAACCGACCTCCGAGCTGGTGGAGGTCTCGGGTGTCCAGTGGCTGGAGATGCCGGGGGACGGGATGACGACCTGGGCGGCGGTGGACCGGCCGGTGGGGGTGGCCCTCACGGTGCCGGACGACACGGGAAGCGGTCCGATCCAGGACGTCTCCGAGGCCATCTCCGCCGTGCTGGAAGCGGTCGACGTCGAGGTGGGGTGACCCCGACCTCGGGTGCGGTCCCCCGGGCGGCGGAGCGCCACCGGTGGCGGGCGGCTTGTCCGGGAGGTCCTCGTCCACCGGCCAGCGCGGTTCGCCGGCTCGTCCCGCGCCGCCACGCGCCGTTCCAACTCCCCCGACCCGCCCGGTGCCAGCCGCACCGTGGTCAGACCCCGGCCAGCCGGGCGAGCACCGGCGCGACCGCCATCGCCGACCGACCGCCCGCCGGGTCGCCGTGCGCGGCGCTCCACAACGCACCCTCCACCGTCCTGGCCAGCGCCCACGCCGCCACCCGGGCGGGATCCAAGCCCAGGACGTCGGCGAGCAGTCGGAACCGGCTGGCCAACACCGACGGCCGGTCACGTGGGTCGTCGACCTGCTCGACCAACGGCCAGAGCTCGTAGGCCGGGTCGCCGAGCACTAGCCAGCGCCAAGCACCGGGCCCAGCGCCGAGCAGCCTCACTCGGGAGGGTGGGTTCGGCCGAGGGGATCGCCCCACCGGTCCCGGTGCCCCGGACACGGCGCACCGACCGTCGAGCACGTCCCGGTACCACGAGCCGCCAGGGACCGACGGCGGGCGCGCCCCTCGCCGGCTCGCCCCGACCGAGTGAGGACACGGTTCGGGAAGGGCGCGAGCGGGCACTTCTCATCACAGGACGGGGTGCCACGGTCATCTCGCCCCGGTGGTGTGAGGAGGCGGGTATGACGACGCGGCCGATGGTGGACGAGGCGGACGGGGACACCTGGGATCTGCGGCTCCGCCACGGACTTCGGTACGGCTGGGTCGTCGTCGAGGTCGTCGGCGAGCTCGACACGACCAATGCCGAGATGTTCTGGGGATTCCTCGCCGACTGCCTGCGGACCGGGGCGACCCGCATGGTGGTCGACCTGGGCAACGTCGACTTCGTGGGCCGGGCGGGCGTGTACGCCCTGGTGTCCACCTACCAACGGCTCCGGCGGCGCGGCGGGGAGCTGAACGTCATCTCCGACGACGCCAACACCCTGCGCCGCTTCCACCAGGCGGGGCTCGGCACCCTGATCACGGTGTTGCCGAGCGTGCCGTGGCCGTCCGACGCGCCCGCCGGCCCACCCTCACCGTAGGCCGGTCCCCCTGGCCAGGGCGGTGTCCACGAGGATGTTGGTGAGCGTGCCGATGTCGATGCCGGTGTGCTGCCACATCTTCGGGTACATCGAGATCGGCGTGAAACCGGGCATGGTGTTGAGCTCGTTGACGATCAGCTCGCCCTCGTCGCTGACGAAGAAGTCGACACGGGCCAGTCCCTGGCAGTCCAGGGCGGTGAACGCCGTCACCGCCTGGTCCCGAAGCCGTTCGACGACCGCGTCGTCGAGCTTGGCGGGGATGTCGAACTCGCACACGTCGTCGAGGTACTTCGCCTCGAAGTCGTACCAGTCGACACCCTCGGCCACCATCCGGATCTCGGCCGGCAGCGAGGCACGGACCTCCCCGTCGGGGAACTCCAGCACCCCGCACTCGACCTCACGGCCCCGGACCGCGGCCTCGATGATGACCTTCGGGTCGGTGCGCCGGGCCTCCGCGATGGCCTCGTCCAACGCGGACCAGTCGGTGACCCGCGAGATGCCCAGCGACGAACCGGCCCTGGCGGGCTTCACGAAGACGGGGAGACCGAGGTCCGCCCGCTGGTCCTCGGTCAGCGTCGCCTGGTCGCGGCGGAGCACGACGTACCGCCCGACCGACAGCCCGGCAGCCGCCAGCAGCTTCTTGGTGAACTCCTTGTCCATCGCGGCGGCGCTGGCGAAGACACCCGGTCCGACGTAGGGGACCCCGGCCATCTCCAGCAGCCCCTGGATGGTCCCGTCCTCGCCGTAGGCGCCGTGCAGCACGGGGAACACCACGTCCACCCCGGAGAGCAGCTCCCCCTCGCGCCCCGGGTCGAGTCGGACGAGGTCACCACCGGCTCCTCCAGGCAGGACCAGGGACGCGCTGGTCCCGTCCACCTCGGGCAGCGCCCGGTCCCGGATCGCCAGCTGCTCCGGATCGTCCCCACCCAGCACCCAGCCACCCTCGCGGGTGATGCCGACGGGGACGACCTCGAAGCGTTCCCGGTCCAGGTGCGCGAGCACGCTGCCCGCCGACACGCAGGAGATGGCGTGCTCGTTGCTCTGGCCGCCGAAGACGACCGCGACCCGGATCTTGCGCTGCGTCATGGCTCTGGACCCTACCGGCCGGTCGCTCCACCCACTCGGCGCAATCCGGTATTCCGCGTCACCACGCCCTGGCGACGAGGTGGGTCAGAACGGGGATGGCCGAGGCCAGTTCCCGGGGGGAGCAGGCCGCGTATCCGAGGGCGATTCCGTAGTGCCCGGCGGGGCCCTGGTGGTGCCGGCCGAGCCCGTCCAGGGCGAGGCCCGCGCGCCGCGCCGAACCGATCACCCGTTGTTCCTCGGCGGCCGAGGGCAGCGGGAGCACGAGGTGGGCACCCGCCTCGTCCCCGAGCACGGGAAGGCCGGCCGAGGTGAACGCCTCCACGAGAGCGCCGCGGCGGCGGGCGAACTCCCGCCGCGTGCGGCGCAGGTGCCGGCCCAGGTCTCCGTGCCTGGCGAGCTCGACCAGCACCCGTTGGCCCGCCGCGGCGGGGCCCACGCCCGACCGGTCGCGCGCGTCCAGCACCGCCCGGCGCACCGATCCGGGGGCCACCATCCACCCCACCCCCAGCGTCGGCGTGAGGATCTTGCTGGTGGTGCCGAGGTGGACGACGTGTTCCGGGGCGAGCGCGGCCAGCAGGGGCAGCGGCGCGACGTCGTAGCGCAGCTCGCCGTCGTAGTCGTCCTCGATGACCAGGAAACCGTCGTGCCGCGCCCGTTCGACCAGGGCGACCCGGCGCGCCGCCGGGAGCCGCCCCCGAGCGGGTACTGGTGTGCCGGCGAGCAGTACACGGCCCGCACGCCGGCGGGGACGCGGTCGACGAGCAGGCCGTCCCCGTCGACCGGCGCGGGCACGACGCGCAGACCCGCCGCGAGGAGCGCGCTGACCGCCCGCTGGTACCCGGGCTCCTCGACGGCGACGACGTCCCCGGGCCGCAGGACGGCGCGGACGGTCTCGACCAGGCCGGCGGTCGTTCCCGCGGTCGCGATCACCGGGCTGTCGACCTCGTGAGCCCTCGGGACCGCCAGGCCCCGGTGCCGCAGCAGGTGTTCGGCGACGGCGGCCCGGTACTCGGGCAGCCCGGCCCGCCGGGGCCGGGTCATCGGCGGGACCTCCGCCGCCGCGCGCCAGGCCCGCCGCCACGCGGCCCGGTCGATGCCCTCCGACCACGGGGCTCCCGGGGTGAGGTCGACCAGCTCCCCCACTTCCGGCTCGGCGGCGTCCACGGTGGTCTCCTGGGCCGCGCCGCTCGGGGGGCTGGTGGTGACGTAGGTGCCCGAACCGTGCCGCCCGGTCAGCCAGCCCTCGGCGTGCAACTGTTCGTAGGCGGCCGTGGTCACCGTCCGGCTCACCCCGAGGTGGGCGGCCAGCCTCCTGGTCGCCGGCAACCGGTCCCCGGCCCGCAACAGGCCGTCCACCGCGGCCGCCCGGAGCGCGTCGGCCAGCTGCACCGCCAGCGGCGTTCCCGCCCCTCGGTCGAGGCTCACCGGGATCTCGGTCGCGGGTTCACCACGCGTCATCGACGAAGTGGCCTTTCCAAATCGCTGTTCTGTGGCCCTTCCAGAATGCCATTCGGGGTCAGCACACTCGTGCCATGACCACACAGCCGCTGTCCCCCACCCCCCGCAGCACCGTACGACGCGGCCGGCGGCGGTCCGTCACCGACCGCGAGACCCTGTACTCGATCCTGGACGCCGGCCTGGTCTGCCAGCTCTCACTCGTCCTCGACGGGAGCCCGGTGGTGCTCCCGACCTGTTACGGACGGGTGGGGGACACCCTCTACCTGCACGGATCCACGGGCGCGGCGAGCCTGCGCGCCCTGGCGGAGGGCGCGCGGGCCTGCGTCGCGGTCACCCTGCTCGACGGCGTGGTGTACGCGCGTTCGGTGTTCCACCACTCCGTGAACTACCGGTCGGCCGTCATCCACGGCACGCCCGCGCTGGTGGACGACCCGGGCACGAAGCTGGCGGGGTTGCGCGCGGTGACCGAGCGGCTGGCTCCGGGCTCGTGGGACCACGCCAGACCTCCCACGCAACGGGAACTGGCCGCGACGGCGGTCCTCGCGCTGGATCTGGCGGAGGCGGCGGTCAAGGTCCGGGCCGCTCCTCCCGGCGACGACGAGGAGGACGTCGCGGACGGCACCCGGTGGGCCGGGGTGCTGCCCCTGGACCAGCGGTGGGGCGAGCCCGAGCCCTGTCCGCTGCTCCCCGGGGACAGCGGTGTGCCCGACCACGTCCGGCGGCGAGCCGGCCAGGCCCTGGGCTGAGGGCCGCGTCACGGCGGGCACGGGGGAACGGAACGCCACCACCAGCCCGGACCTCTCCCTCGGCGTCCGCTCCTCCCCCACGGCGGGTCCCGCCCGCCGCCGAGGGGCCGGGCGGCCGTTCCCACCCCGGGCCGCCCGGGTCCCGGTGGTCAGGCGGGCGGCGCCGGGCGGTGGTGGCGGGTGCTCACCAGTTCCGCCGACCGGTCGGGACGAGCCCCGCGACCGGGTCGAGGCGGTACTCCGACATCGGCTGCCGGGCCCGCCGGTAGACGTGCACCGACACCGCGGGGTCCGGTCCCTCGTTGACGACCTGGTGCACGTAGTGCGGACCGAACACCCGGGACTGGCCGGCGACCAGCGGGGAGATCACCTCCAGGTGGTTGTCACCCGGCTGTTCCCGGACCACCCGTTCGGTGAGGACACCGTTGACCACGGTGAACGCGCCGACCGCGCCCCCGTGGTCGTGCAGCTCGGTCCGCTGGCCCGGGAGCCAGGACAGCAGCCAGATCTCCTGGTCGTCGGTGCGTTCCAGCAGGTCCGACCAGCGGCGTTCCGGGTCGTAGCGCAGGCGGTGCGCCCAGTGCGCGCGGTTGGCGACGGTCTCGAGTGCGACGCGGACGGGGTGCGCGGCCGACCGCTGTGCGGGCGGCGCGATGGTGTTTGCAGGCACGGCGAACAACAGAAGTCCTCTGCTCGGTAGGGAAGTCTCATCCCCGGTGGCCCCGGGGGCGGGCGAAAACGGTCCGGCCCTGCGCCGGCGGACGAACGTCAGCCCTGACGACACAGCGCGCTGGCGGCACGGCCGAGGTCAAGGGGACCTCTCCGCTCACGACCACCGCGCTGGTGCATGTTCCTCCTCGGATGCGGCCCGAAGCCCCGTCGACCGCACGGGGGCGGGGTCCTGGTGACGCCGTCCGTGACCGGGCGGGCTCCTGGGCCGTGACTAAGAAAACCAAGACCGGGGTTGGGCGTCAACCTGGCACACGCCAACCTGGTCAAGAATCCTCCACTTTGGTGACTAAACCTCGAACGGGCGAGAAACTGATCACCGGGAGTATCGGTGGCCGACGCGGGTGACCCGCCGGCTCGGCCCCCCGGGATCGCACCGCCGGCCACCCGGCGGCCACGCCCGTCGTCGCTGGTGGAACCACCGCACAGCCTGTCCCCGCACCTCTCGCGCGTCCGCCCTGTCACTCGCGCGGTCATACCCGTCGAGGACCGAGCCCAAACCACCCCGAGGCCAGGAAGATCACCCTTCCGGCAGCGGCACGCGCGAACCGGCCTCCCGCCAGGTGGGACAGGACGGCCGCCACCGCTGCCGGCGGGTCGCGGGCGCACCCGGGGCACCCTGCGCCTCGGCCCCACCACCAGCGCCCCGGAGCCCCTTGGCAGGCCGGGTCGGACCCCGGGCCCGCCGGGCGGTCAGTCCCGCGCCACCCCGTCGAGCGCGGCCACCACGTCCCGGACGAGGTCGTCCGAATCCTCGCAGCCGGCGGAGAACCGGACGAACCCCGGCGCGACGGCGTCGCCCCACTGGGCTCGTCGGTCCACCGTCGAGTGCACGCCGCCGAAACTGGTCGCCTCGGCGAGCAGCGAGCTGCGCCGGACCAGCTGGGAGACGCAGGAGGCGTCCGGCAGTTCGAAGCGGAACACGCCGCCGAACCGGCGCATCTGCGCCCTGGCCACCGCGTGGGACGGGTCGCCGGGAAGCCCTGGCCACCGCAGGTTCGTGACGAGCGGATGTCCCTCGAGCGCCGCGCACAGCGCCGCCGCGTTCTCCGCCTGCCGGGCCAGCCGGAGGTCGAGCGTGCTCAGGCTGCGGTGGGCGAGCCACGCCTCGAAGGGGCCGGGCAGGGAACCGTCCCGCCCGCGCCCGGCCCGGAGCCGGTCGGCCAACTCGGGATCGGCGGTCGACACGTGCCCCAGGAGCAGGTCGCTGTGCCCCGTCAACGCCTTGGTGTCACTGGCGACGACCACGTCCGCCCCCAGTTCGAGCGGCCGCTGGCCCAGTGGCGTCGCGGTCGTGTTGTCGACGGCGACCAGGGCACCGACCCGCCGCGCCATCGCGGACAGCGCGGCGATGTCGCACACGTCGAGACCGGGGTTCGCCGGCGTCTCCAACAGCACCAGGCACGCGCCGGCCAGGACCTCGTCCGACCAGGGTCCCCTGGCCGGTACCTCCCGGACCGTGACGCCGGTCCTGGCCAGGTCGGCCGCGGCGAAGTTCCTCGTCCCGTAGTACCCGTCAGCTGGCAGCACGACCGTGTCCCCTGGCCGGGGGACCGCGCGGAGCAGGGCGCTGATCGCGGCCATCCCCGACGGGAACAGCACGCACTGCCCACCGTCGAGCGAGCCGATGGACTCCTCAAGAGCGGTCCAGCTGGGGTTTCCCGACCGGCCGTACTCCACCGCACCGGGGACGGCGGGCATGTCCTCCGCTCCCGCCAGGTGGTACGGGGCCGCGAAGACCGGCCCGGGGCGCAACGGCGCGCCCGTCCTCGGTGGTTCGTGCCCGGCGTGCACGCACCGGGTCCCGTCGCCCCACTCCGCTGCCCCTGAACTCACGACCACTCCGCCTTCCTCGCCCTACCGAGCAGGGCGGACGCCATCGCCCGAGGAGCGAGCCCCTCGTGGCAGACCCGGTGCACCGCGTCGGTGATGGGCATCTCGACGCCGTGGCGCATCGCGAGTTCCCGGATCGACGAGCACGACTTCACACCCTCGGCGACCTGTCCGTTGCCGGCGGCGGTGGCCTCGGTCAGCGTGGCGCCGCCGCCCAACCGGCCCCCGAAGGTGCGGTTCCGCGACAGCGGGGAGGAACAGGTCGCGACGAGATCCCCCATGCCGGCCAGGCCCGCGAAGGTCTGCGGGTCGGCGCCCAGCGCGGCACCGAGGCGGGCGATCTCGGCGAGACCCCGGGTGATCAGCGTCGCCGCCGTGTTCTCCCCGAAGCCGAGGCCGCCGGCGATCCCGCAGGCGAGGGCGATCACGTTCTTGCAGGCGCCACCGAGCTCGCAACCGACGACGTCGCTGTTGGTGTAGGGCCGGAAGTAGCCGGTGGAGCTGGCGCGCTGGAGCGCGAGCGCCAACGCCGGGTCCTCGGCCGCGACCACGCTGGCCGTGGGCTGCTCGTCGGCGATCTCCTTCGCCAGGTTCGGCCCCGTGACGACCGCCACCCGGTCACCACCCACCCCGGCGACCTCGCTGATGACCTCACTCATGCGTTTCAGGCTGCCCAGTTCGACGCCCTTGGCCAGGCTGACCAACGGAGCCGCCGGCGGCAGCAGGGAGCGCCACGACTCGAGGTTGGCCCGCAGCGTCTGGCTCGGCACGGCGAGCACCACCGCCTCGGCGCCCCCGAGCGCGGCCTCCGGGTCCGCGGTGGCCGTCAGGTTCGCCGGCAGCGGGACCCCGGGGAGGTAGTCGGGATTGGAACGGCTGGTGGTGACCGCCTCCGCGACCTCGGTGCGGCGCGCGCACAGCACGACCTCCCGACCGGCGTCGGCCAGCACCTTCGCGAACGCGGTACCCCAGGACCCGGCGCCGAGCACCGCGACGCGGTGCGGGACGGGGGCGTTCACGCCCGCTCCACCGGGGAGTCCCCGTCCTTCCCCGGCCGTCGTTCGGCGTCGGTGGCCGCGTCGGCCGCGCCGTCCACCGGGTCGGTGGCGCTCCCGGCGGCGTCCCCGTCGGAGGCGGCGGAGTCGGTGCCGCTCCGGCCGCCGGGCCGGTGGAAGGCCACCGGGGGTGTCTCGTTCCGCACGGACCCCAACAGGTCGCGCACCCCGCTCATCACGGCGTCGGTCACCTCGCGGAGCAGCGCCGCGTCCCGGGGGCGTCCCCGGTAGGCATCGAGGTCAACGGGTTCCCCGAACTCGACGACCACCCGACGACGGCGCGGGGAGGGGCGGAACTTCTTGGTCTGGTAGTCGTGCACCTCGTGCGTGCCCCAGTTCACGGCCGGGATCACCGGGACGTCGGTGTCCAGCGCGAGCCGCGCGACACCGGTCTTGGAGTACATCGGCCATCGTTCGGGGTCCCGCCCGACGGTCCCCTCCGGGTAGATGACGACCACCTTCCCGGCACCCAGTCCCTCGACCGCCGCGCGCAGGCTCCGCTGGGCGTCCCCGGAACCCCGGTACACCGGGATCTGGCCGGCACCGCGCAGGAGCGATCCCACCACGGGCACCTTCCACAGGCTGTGCTTGGCCATGAACCGCGGAACCCGGCCGGCGGAGTGCACGGCGACGGCGTCGTACACCGGGTCGATCTCGGAGATGTGGTTGAACACCACCAGGGCGCCGCCCTCACGGGGGAGACGATCACCACCACGGAATTCGTTGCGGGAGAACAACCGGATCGCCGGGTAGAACACGGCTGCGGCGAACCCGACCCAGAACCCCCCCTTTTCCCTGGTCACCTTGGTGGTCACCCAGCCCTCCCTCGTCCTCGGCCGGCGGTGGGTCGCGCATCGGCCTGCCGCGAGTGTGCCCACCGCCTGTCCGACAGGTTAGGCGGGGGTCTCGCCAGAACACCACGACGTCGGTCAGGATGGTGTGGTGGATGGCGGTGTGGACCTGTTGATCCCGGTCAAGATGCTGCATGCGGCCAAGTCGCGGCTGCTCGGCGCGCTCGATGGCGGCGCGCGGGACCCGCGCCTGCACTCCTCCCTGGTCATCGCGTTGGCGTTGGACACGGCGACAGCGGCCAGGGAGGCGGTGGGCGTGCGGCGAGTGCACGTGTTGACCGCGGACTCGACCACGGCGGCGGCGGTGCGGGCGGACGGGTTCTCCGTCGTGACCGATCACCACGACGCCGGGCTGAACGCGGCGCTCAGGCACGGGTCGGAGTGGCTGCGCAACCACGTCGGGGCGGACCGGATCGGCGCGTTGCAGGCCGACCTGCCGGCCCTGACGGCGCTCGAACTCGGTGCCGCCATCGCGGCGGCCGGCCAGAGCCGGGGGTTCTGCCCCGACCGACAAGGCACGGGCACGACCTTCCTGCTGGCCGCGCGGGGTGAGGCCCTGGACCCCCGGTTCGGGGTCGGTTCGGCCCGCCGGCACCGGGAGGCGGGAGCGGTGGAGCTGCGCGGGAGCTGGCCGACGCTGCGCTGCGACGTGGATACCGCCGCCGACCTGGGTGAGGCGGCGAGCCTCGGGCTGGGCCCCAGGACGGCGGAGCTGTTCGAGCGGGCGGACCAGGTGGGCGCGCGTCGGCCGGCGCGCCGGGGAGCATGACCGGCCCGGCGCCCACCGGACGGCGGGGCGAGCGGCCACGGCCGCCCCTCGCCGCCACCCGGAGCGGTGCGCACCGGGGCTGGCTACGGTGGCGCGGTGGCCACCTCACCCACCCCGCCGCCGGGAACCTCGCCCACCGGTGGGACGACCTCGCCCCACCACCCCGACGGCACCGGGTCCCCGTCACCGCCGCCGAGGCGGGCCGAGCAGGCCACGGTGTGCGACATCCTCGACGACGGTTCGCTGACGGTGCTGCGGGACGACGGACTCCTGGTGGACGTGCCGGCGGTCGCGGTGACCTCGGGCGGCTGGATCGCGCCGCGGAGCGGCCAACGCGTCACGGTGTGGCGCGCCGCCGACGGCACGGTCGCCCTCGTTCTCCCACCCGCCGTGCCGCCGTCGCCGGATGTTCACCCCAATGCGCGTATCTCCTGGCCCGTTGGGGGTCGTTGAGGAGGACAATGGGGACTCGTGGAAGCGGAGCGTGGGACGGGTCGACGGGATCGGGCGGACGAGCGGACGGACATCGGCGCGGGCGCCGAGGGGCGGTCGGAGCGGACCGGTCCATCGGGTTCCCCGGCTCCGGGGGCCGACCTGGCGGCGGTGGTCGCGCCACGCCCCGTCGCCGCCGGAGCGGAGCGACCGCGTCCCGCCGGTGACGCCCAGAGCGCCGCGATCTCCCACGGCGGCCACTCCGGTCGCGCCTTCCCCCCGGCTCCCCCCGCGGCGACCCCGACCGAGCCGACCTCGACCGGGCTGCCGGAGGACCGCTACCTGAACCGGGAGCTGTCCTGGCTCGACTTCAACGCGCGAGTGCTGGCGCTGGCCGAGGACGACTCCCAGCCGCTGCTGGAACGCGCGAAGTTCCTGGCGATCTTCGCCGAGAACCTCGACGAGTTCTACATGGTGCGGGTCGCCGGCCTGAAACGCCGCGACGAGACGGGGCTCTCCGTCCGCAGCTCCGACGGGCTGTCGCCCCGCGAACAGCTCGCCAGGATCTCCGCCCGGACGCAGGAACTGGCCGAGCAGCACGCCAACGCCTTCCTCGACGACATCCGCCCCGCGTTGGAGACCCACGGGTTGCGCATCGTCCGGTGGAGCGACCTCAGCAGGGCCGAGCAGCACCTCATGTCGATCTACTTCGGCGAGCAGGTGTTCCCGGTGCTGACGCCCCTCGCGGTCGACCCCGCCCACCCGTTCCCCTACATCTCCGGGCTGTCGCTGAACCTCGCCGTCATCGTCCGGGACTCCTCCAGCGGCGCTCCCCGCTTCGCCCGGGTCAAGGTGCCGAACAACGTGCCCCGGCTGATCCAGGTGCAGCCCAGCGGCGAGACGACCGCGATCACCTTCCTCCCGCTGGAGGAGCTGATCGCCGCTCACCTCGACCGGCTCTTCGCCGGCATGGAGGTGATGGAGCACCACGTGTTCCGGGTGACCCGCAACGCCGACCTGGAGGTGGAGGAGGACCGCGACGAGGACCTCCTCCAGGCCCTGGAACGGGAACTCGCCCGTCGCCGGTTCGGACCGCCGGTGCGGCTGGAGGTCTCCGACGCCATGAGCCCGCACACCCTGGAGCTGCTGCTGCGCGAACTGGACGTCGACCCGAACGACGTCGTCCGGGTCCCGGGGCCGCTCGACCTGTCCTGCCTGTCGTTGCTCCACCGGGTCGACCTCCCCCAGCTCAAGGACCGCCCCTTCGTCCCCGCGACCAACCCCGCCTTCGGCGAGGGTGAGACGCCCAAGGACGTCTTCGCGATGCTGCGCCGCCGGGACATCCTGGTGCACCACCCCTACGAGTCGTTCTCGACGAGCGTGCAGCGCTTCGTCGAACAGGCCGCGGCCGACCCGAAGGTGCTGGCGATCAAGCAGACGCTGTACCGCACCTCGGGCGACTCCCCGATCGTCGACGCCCTGATCGACGCGGCCGAGGCGGGCAAGCAGGTCGTGGCGCTGGTCGAGATCAAGGCGCGCTTCGACGAACAGGCCAACATCCGGTGGGCCCGGGCGTTGGAGCGGGCCGGGGTGCACGTGGTGTACGGGCTCGTCGGCCTGAAGACCCACTGCAAGGTGGCGTTGGTGGTGCGGCAGGAGGGCACCACGATCCGCCGGTACTGCCACATCGGCACCGGGAACTACAACCCGAAGACGGCGAGGACCTACGAGGACATCGGGCTGCTCACCTCGGAACCCGACCTCGGCGCCGACCTCACGGACCTGTTCAACTCCCTCACCGGCTACGCCAGCCAGACCGCCTACCGCAGCATCCTGGTCGCGCCGCACGGTGTCCGGCGCGGCATCATCGAACGAATCGACGGGGAGATCGAGCGGGCCAGGGCCGGTGAGCTCAGCGGAGTCCGCATCAAGGTGAACGCCCTGGTGGACGAGCAGGTCATCGATGCCCTGTACCGCGCGTCCCAGGCGGGCGTCCCGGTGGAGGTCGTGGTGCGCGGCATCTGCGCGCTCCGGCCGGGGATCCCCGGGTTGTCCGACCGGATCCACGTCCGATCCATCCTGGGCCGGTTCCTGGAGCACTCCCGCATCTACCACTTCGTGGGCGCGGGTGAGCGCTGGATCGGCAGCGCGGACATGATGCACCGCAACCTGGACCGGCGGATCGAGATCCAGGTGCGCATCACCGACCCGGACCTCGTCGACCAACTCGACTCGGTCATGCGTTCGGCGTTGCACCCGTCCGTCCGCTGCTGGGTGCTGGGGCCGGACGGGGAGTGGGACCCCTCACCCACCGAGGGCGAGCGGGTCCGGGACCACCAGTACGAACTGCTGCGCCGGTACCAGGCCACCGGGTGAGACGCGCGCTCCCCAGGTAGGTTCTCGTCGGCGCGGAGGAGCGCGCCGGACGGGTTGGCGCACACGGGCTGGTAGGGGCAGTGGCGAGCAGCAGGGATACGCGAACGGTGCGGGCGGCCGGCGCGGTGGTGTGGCGCTGGCGGTCGACCGGGCACGGGGCGGAGGTCGCCGTGGTGCACCGCTCCCGCTACGACGACTGGTCGTTGCCCAAGGGGAAGCGGAACCCCCGCGAGACCCGGCAGGCCACCGCCGTCCGGGAGGTCGCCGAGGAGACGGGTATGGCGGTCGCCCTGGGCAGGTCGCTCGGCTCGGTCCGCTACCGGGTCCTCTCGCCGGACGGCGCGGGGCGCAAGGTGGTCGAGTACTTCAGCGCCCACGCCCTCGGTGGGGACTTCAGGCCGGGGGACGAGGTCGACGACCTGCGGTGGCTTCCCGTCCACGAGGCGAGGGCCGTCCTGACCAGGGAGGCCGACCGGCAGGTGCTGGACCGCTTCGCCGCCGCGCCACCAGACCTGCGGACGGTGCTGCTGGTCCGGCACGCCAGGGCGGGGAGCCGGGAGGAGTGGGCGGGCGCCGACGAGTTCCGGCCGCTCAGCGGACGTGGCCGGAAACAGGCCGAGGCGCTGGCGGACCTGTTGCCGGTGTTCGGGCCGACCCGGGTGCACTCGGCACCGATGACGCGGTGCCTCGACACGGTGTCGCCGGTGGCGAGGGCGCTGGGCGCGGCGGTGGTCGCGGAACCCGCGCTGACCGAGGAGGCGTTCGCTCGGGAGCCGGCTGCGGCCGAGGACCGCCTGTTGGCGTTGGTCGGGCTGCCGGAGACCGTGGTGGTGTGCAGCCAGGGCGGGGCGATTCCCAGCCTGCTGTCCCGGCTGGCGGCCGACGGCGGGGTGGAACTCCAGGCCCCGCGCAGCCGCAAGGCGAGCACCTGGGTGTTGTCGTTCCTGCCCTCGCGGCCGGTGCTGGTGGCGGCCGACTACATCTCCAACCCGAGGGGCTGGTGACGGGCCGACCGGCCGCGAGGGCGCCGAACGCTCAGCCGCCGCTGCGCGAGGTGGTGCGCCGGCTGGAACCCCCCGTGCGGGACTTGGTGCCCCCGGAGGTGGACCGGCTGCCCGACGTGCTCCTCGTCGACGTCGACGTGCTCCGGGTGGTGCCGGACGAACCGGAACGTCCGCTGCCGCTCTTCGTGGAGGACGAGCGGGGCTGGGGCACGCTGGACCGGGTACCGGTGCTCGTCTTGCGCCCCGTGGTCGACGTGGTGGACCGGCTCGAACCGCTGGTCCTGGTCGTCCCGGTTCGCCCCGTCGTCTGCCGGCTGGTGGTGGACTTCGTGGCCGTGGAGCGGCCGGTGCTCGTCCGCCCGGGCCCGGTCTTGCCGGTTCCCGTGGTCTTCGTGGGGGTGGTCCCACCACGGCCCCGGCCCGTGGTGGTCGTGGTGGTCGTGGTCGCCCTGGCGGCGGGCACCCTGGGCAGTTTCCGCTGCCCGCCCACGACCTCCCGGAAGTTGGTGCCGGGCCGGAACGCGGGAACGTTGGTGCGCTTCACGCGCACCGCCTCCCCGGTCCGGGGGTTGCGGGCGGTGCGTGCCGCCCTGGCCCGCTTCTCGAAGACCCCGAAACCGGAGATGTTGACCTTCTCGCCCTTCTGCACGCGGCGGACGATGAGGTCGAGGACTCCGTCGACCGCCGCGGTGGCGGTCTTGCGGTCGCCGATACGCTCGGCGAGTGCGTCGATGAGTTCGGCCTTGTTCATCTTCAGTCCCTCTCCCGAGACAAACACAGCGCCCTCGGCGATGCGCCGATTCTGTGCCTGTCAGGACAGGCACCTGCGCCACGGTAAGCCGAGGTCGCGGGGGTCGCCATTCTGCGACAGGGGAAAACCGCGGTCATCGGGGCGGGAGTTGGCCCTGGCAGCGGGGAGTTCCGCCTCGCCTCGGCCGTGATCGGGACGC
The DNA here is from genome assembly GCF_049311605.1 of Actinoalloteichus caeruleus. Lineage (NCBI taxonomy): Bacteria > Bacillati > Actinomycetota > Actinomycetes > Pseudonocardiales > Pseudonocardiaceae > Actinoalloteichus > Actinoalloteichus caeruleus. Next base: position 1,035,042 of record NZ_CP186005.1, on the reverse strand, counting down.
CCGGTGGACGCCGGTTCCCGTTGCGGCACAACGAGAACCGGCGCCAGGCCCTCAGGAACCGGCGACGGGGGTGGTGGTCGGCAGCCAGCCGGGCCGACTCCCCTCGAAAGTGTCGATCGTGCCGACCTCGCGCAGGGTCAGCGCGATGTCGTCGAGACCTTCCAGCAGCCGCCACCTCGTGTAGTCGTCGATGGTGAACGGCAGCACGAGTTCCCCGGCGGTGACGGTCCGCTCCCGCAGGTCCACGGTCACCTCCGTCCCCGGCTCCTGCTCCAGCAGCTTCCAGAGCAGTTCCACGTCCGACTGGGCGCACTGGGCCGCCAGCAGGCCCTGCTTTCCGGCGTTGCCCCGGAAGATGTCGGCGAAACGGCTGGAGATGACGACCCGGAACCCGTAGTCCCCCAGCGCCCAGACGGCGTGCTCCCGGGAGGAACCCGTGCCGAAGTCGGGGCCCGCCACGAGGACGCTCCCGGCGGAGAACCTCGGGTCGTTGAGGACGAACCCCTCGTCGGACCGCCAGGCGGCGAAGAGGCCGTCAGCGAATCCGGTGCGGGTCACCCGCTTCAGGTAGACGGCGGGGATGATCTGGTCGGTGTCGACGTTGGAACGGCGCAGCGGCACGCCGACCCCGGTGTGCGTGGTGAATGCTTCCATGTTCGGTCACCTCTCCTGGGAAGTGGTCGGGTGCGCTCAGCTCGCCGCGGCCAGGTCGGCTGCCGGCAGGTCCTCCGGCGAGGACAGCGTTCCCCGCACCGCGGTCGCGGCGGCGACCAGGGGTGACACCAGGTGGGTGCGACCGCCCTTGCCCTGGCGGCCCTCGAAGTTCCGGTTGGACGTCGAGGCGCTGCGCTCACCGGGGGCCAACTGGTCCGGGTTCATCCCCAGGCACATCGAGCACCCGGCGGACCGCCACTCGGCCCCCGCCTCCAGGAACACCTCGTGCAGTCCCTCCGCCTCGGCCTGGCCCCGCACCCGCATGGAACCGGGTACGACGAGCATGCGCACCCCACCCGCGACCTTCCTGCCCCGCAGCACCTCCGCGGCGGCGCGGAGGTCCTCGATCCGGCCGTTGGTGCAGGAGCCGAGGAAGACGGTGTCCACCGCGACCTCCCGGAGCGGGGTGCCCGGCGTGAGGTCCATGTAGCTGAGGGCCTTCTCCGCCGCGAAGCGCTCGTTCTCGTCCGCGATGCCGGCGGGGTCTGGCACCCGCTCGCCCAGCGGGAGGCCCTGCCCGGGATTGGTGCCCCAGGTGACGAAAGGGGTGAGGGCGTCGGCGTCGATGGTCACCTCGGCGTCGAACTCGGCGTCCGGGTCGGTCCGCAGCCCGCTCCAGTACTCGACCGCCGCGTCCCAGTCCGCTCCGGTGGGCGCGTGCGGCCGCCCCCTGAGGTACTCGAAGGTGGTGGCGTCCGGGGCGATCATGCCCGCCCGCGCGCCCGCCTCGATCGACATGTTGCAGACGGTCATCCTGGCCTCCATGGACAGCGCCTCGATGGCGCTTCCCCGGTACTCCAGGATGTAGCCCTGCCCGCCGCCCGTTCCGATCCTGGCGATGACGGCGAGGATGATGTCCTTGCTCGTCACTCCGGGCCGGAGCGTTCCCTCCACGTTGACCGCCATCGTCCTGAACGGCTTCAGCGGCAGCGTCTGCGTCGCGAGGACGTGTTCCACCTCGGAGGTGCCGATACCGAAGGCGATGGACCCGAACGCACCGTGGGTCGAGGTGTGGCTGTCCCCGCACACCACGGTCATCCCGGGCTGGGTCAACCCGAGCTGCGGCCCCACGACGTGCACGATCCCCTGGTCGACGTCGCCCATCGGGTGCAGGCGAACCCCGAACTCGGCGCAGTTCCGGCGCAGGGTGTCCACCTGGGTGCGGGACACCGGGTCCGCGATGGGCAGGTCGATCCCGGTCGTGGGGACGTTGTGGTCCTCCGTGGCGATGGTCAGGTCGGGTCGGCGCACCGGCCGACCGGCCAGCCGAAGACCGTCGAAGGCCTGGGGGCTGGTGACCTCGTGCACCAGGTGGAGGTCGATGTAGAGGAGGTCTGGCTCGTCACCGCTCCCCCGACGCACCACATGGGCGTCCCAGACCTTCTCCGCGAGCGTGCGGCCCATTGCTCCTCCCAGCACGAGATGTCGACGTGGTGATCCCAACATCTGGACATCCCAGATGACGAGATATTAGTATCGGGACGTGGGACAGCATAGCGGCATCGGCGTGCTTGACAAGGCGGTGGCCGTCCTGAGGGCGGTCGCCCAGGATCCGTGCGGGCTCGCGGAACTCTGCACCAGGACGGGCCTGCCCAGGGCCACCGCGCACCGCCTGGCGGTGGGCCTGGAGGTGCACCGCCTCCTCCGGCGGGGAGCGGACGGCCGCTGGCGGCCGGGAGCGGCGCTCACGGAACTGGCCGGGGCGACCAGCGACCCGCTCATCGAGGCCTCCGCCACGGTACTTCCCAGGCTTCGGGACATCACCGGCGAGAGCGTGCAGTTGTACCGGCGCGACGGGATGCAGCGGATCTGCATCGCGACCGCCGAACCGCCCAGCGGGCTCCGCGACACCGTTCCGGTCGGCAGCCGGCTACCGATGACCGCCGGCTCGGGAGCGAAGGTCCTGGCGGCGTGGTCCGACCCCGGAACCCAGCGGGCCATCCTCGTCGACGCGGTCTTCGGCGAGCGCACGCTCCTGGAGGTGAGACGTCGCGGGTGGGCCCAGAGCATCGCCGAACGCGAGGCGGGGGTGGCGAGCGTCTCCGCTCCCGTCCGGGACGCCAACGGCGTGGTGACCGCGGCCATCTCGGTGTCCGGCCCGGTGGAACGGATCGGGCGCAAACCCGGCGCACGGTGGGCCGCCGACCTCCTCGGGGCGGCCGAGGCCCTGCACGTGAAGCTTTGAGGCGACCGGGGAAGGGCGCGGACGAGGTCCCGGTTGCGCGCAGGGCGGACGCCGGAGACCGGCGGGACCTCCCCGAACGGCGAAAAACCCGGGGCTCCGTCACGGAGTCCCGGGTCCTTCGTCCTGTAGCCCCGACGGGATTTGAACCCGCGCTACCGCCTTGAGAGGGCGGCGTCCTAGGCCGCTAGACGACGGGGCCTCGAACCAGGTGGAAGCCTAACAGAGCGGTTCCTCCGCCCCACACCGGCCCCCTCGGCTCGCCGCGACCGGGGAAGGGGCGCGGGGACCGGTCCGGATCGGGAGTGGTCCTCGCACGGGGATCACCAGCTCGGCAGCGCGGGCCGGGGTACGTCCGGCGGGCCAACGGTGCGGCGGGGGAGGTCGACCAGTGAGCCGGTCCGCCCACGGTCCGGCCGGAGCCCCGCACCCGCGCGACGAGTGGCGGACCACACCCGCGAGAGCGGGGAACGGGTGAGGGCGTTCGGCCGCACGACGCCGTCGCGGGCCGTCACGTCCTCTCCTGGCGAGCCGATCGACGAATAGCGATCGGGAAATCGTCGTACCGGCGGCGTGCGTCGCGCGGCGAAGCGGAGGGAAACGACGAAAAACCGGGGATTCCGAAAACGGAATCCCCGGTCATCACCGTAGCCCCGACGGGATTTGAACCCGCGCTACCGCCTTGAGAGGGCGGCGTCCTAGGCCGCTAGACGACGGGGCCGTAGAACCGAGAGCGATCCACACGGTATCGCGTGGAACTCTCTCCGCTGGGGTACCAGGACTCGAACCTAGACTAACAGGGCCAGAACCTGTCGTGCTGCCGATTACACCATACCCCATTGCCCGGAGGACAATTGCTTCGAACTCCGGCCTGCCTCAGCATACCAAAACGTTCGGAGCTTCTTCCGGTCAGACTCTCTCGACTCTCACCGGGGGACTCACCCTGCCGTTGGTGAAGATATTAGACCACCCGCCAGAGCGAACGAGAACCGGGTCCCCCCAAGCGGGGAAGGTGCCGTCAGGAGGCCGGGGTTCCGAGCCGAAACAGCAGGTCGGGCAGCTCGGCCAACCCGGAGATCACCGAGATGCCCGACGGCACCGGGTCGCCCAGGGAACGCCGGTCCAGCCACACCCCGTGCAGACCGGCGTCGCGCGCCCCGAGGGCGTCGAGCGTCACCTTGTCCCCGACGTGCACCGCCTCCTCCGGTCGGACCCCGAGCTCGGCGCAGGCGGTGTGGAAGATGAGGGGGTCGGGCTTGGCCACTCCCAGCTCACCGGAGATCACCAGGCGGTCGAAGGCGTCGCCGAGACCCACCGCCGCGAGTTTGCGGCGCTGGTACGCCCCAGCTGCGTTGGTGATGGCGGCCACCCGCAGACCCGCGCTCCGCAACCAGCGCAGGCACGGCACCGCGTCGTCGAAGAGGGTCCAGGTGCGTTCCGTGGCGGTGAGGCGCCGCTGCTCCCATGCCGCGGCCTCCTCCTCGTCGACCTGGCGCCCCAGGTCGGTCAGGAAGGCGCGGGTGCGCTGACGGCGCATCGTGTCGAAGTCCACCTCGCCGGCGGCGTACCTGGCGTGGTGCCGTTCCGAGGTTCGTTGCCACATGGGCCAGGACTGGTCGTCGCCCAGCAGTTCGACCAGACCGGTCCGCGCGGACGTGCAGTAGTCGACCAGGGTGTCATCGATGTCGAGGCAGACCGCCCGAACGCGGTGCAGCCGAGTGCCCGAGGAAGTCGCAAGCGCGGATGTCACCCCGTGAGACTAGGTACTGGCGCAGCGTGCGAATGCCCCCCAGCGGAGTGATTTGGCCCCGACCTGCATCGATCCAGGGAATCACCGCCCGTGACCGGCCTTCCGGCCGGTCACGGGGTGGTTCACGCGGCGAGGGCGCGGACCCGCCGCAACACCTCGTCCGACCCGAGCGCACGGGCCACCGAGGCCAGGTCCGGGCTCCTGGTGGACCCGGTCAGCGCGACCCGCACCAGCTGGGAGGCTTCCCTGATCGAGCCGGGGTAGGCGTCCGGGTCCTTCTTGAACTCCTTGGCGTTCCTCGCGAAGCCGTGCCGGGCGGCCAGCTCCCTGATCTGCCCGAACCACTCCTGGGGATCCTCAAGGGGCTGGTATCCGTCCGCGAAGTCGGCCGCCAGCGTGCGCACCAGTTCGGGGTCGAGGCCGCCGAGGCGCTCGTCGGCCGGGTCGTCCACCACCGCGAACAGCTGGGGGAAGAAGAAGCCGTACACGGGGCGGAAGTCCGACCACTTGCGGAGGTCCTTGCGCGGGTTCTCCACGCCGTCCCGCTCGACGGAGAGCGCCCGCAGCGCGAGGTCCCGGTCAGCGTCGAGCACCGCGACCAGGTCGGGGTCGTGGGTGGCGGCCCACGCCGACACCGCCTCGACGATGGTCTCGCCGGACAACGTCGCGATGTGGTCCGCGCTGATGTCCTCCAGTTTGACGAGGTCCACCAGCGGGCCGGCGACCCCGCACTCGGCCAGCCTGATGGGCTCGGCCAGCGCCTGCTCCAGCGGCAGCTCCGCGAGGCGCCCGTTGGCGAGTCCGCGCAGGTAGTAGCGGACCGCTTCGGACGGGTACCCGGCCTCGACGTAGAAGTCGACAGACGCCTCCGGGTCCTTGCGCTTGGACAGCTTCCGCCTGCTCCCCCCCTGCTGCTTCATCAGGGGAGCGATGTGGGCGTACTCGACCTGGTCGAAACCGAGGGCCTCGAAGAGCTGGAGGTGCAGTGGCACCGAGGAGATCCACTCCTCGCCGCGGATGACGAGGTTGACCCGCATCAGGTGGTCGTCCACCGCGTGCGCGAAGTGGTAGGTCGGCAGCCGGAGGGGCTGGTCCGAGGACTTGAGGATGACCGCGTCGTTCCTGTTGGCCTCGTGTTCGAGCTCACCGCGGATGGCGTCGGTGTAGTGGACCCGGTCCTGGGGGCCGGCCTCGGCGCGGAACCGCACCACGTACGGCTCACCGGCGTCGAGCTTGGCCTGGACCTCGGCCGGGTCGGCGTCCCGCCAGATCGCCCACCGCCCGTAGTACCCGGTGGGGAGCTTCGCCGCCTGCTGGGCCGAGGTGATCTCGGCGAGTTCGTCCTTCGTGGCGAAGCACGGGTAGGCGCGGCCCCGGCGGAGCATCTCCCGCACGTAGGTGAGGTAGATCTCCGAGCGCTGGGACTGGTGGTAGGGGCCGTAGGCGCCCGAGTCACCGGCCTCGTCGGGCTGGATGGCGAAGTACTCGAAGGCGCGGTCGAACTGCTCGACCGCCCCGGCGACCTCCCGGGACTGGTCGGTGTCCTCCACCCGCACCAGGTAGGTCCCCCCGCTGTGCTGGGCGACGTCACTGTCGATGATGCCGACGTACACGCCGCCGATGTGCATGAAACCCGTGGGCGAGGGACCGATCCGGGTGACCTTGGCCCCCTCCGGGAGGGCACGGGGCGGGTAGCGCCGCTCCCAGTGCTCCGGCTCGGGCAGATCGGACGGGAACAACGCGTCGACGGTGGCTCGATCGAGCATCAGCGGAGATCTCCAACACACACCTGCGGAACGGACACGTGAGGCTATCAACTCCGCTGGTGGGACGGGCGGACGCTCGCGCGGTCCCGCCCCGCGACCCCGCCCCGACCGGTGGGATGGGCTGGCTACCCATCCGACGATGAATTGACGGTCCTCGCGACCGCTCAGGACACTGGTAGGTCCGAGGGGCGGCGGAGGCGGGGGGCCGGATGCGGACCACGGACTGCGTGGTGATCGGCGGCGGGCCGGCGGGGATGGTGCTCGGGCTGCTCCTGGCCCGGGCGGGCGTGGAGGTCACCGTCGTGGAGAAGCACGGCGACTTCCTCCGCGACTTCCGGGGCGACACCGTGCACGCCTCGACCCTCCGGCTGCTGGACGAACTCGGTCTCGGACCCGCGTTCGAGGCGGTGCCCCACCGGTTGGTCGAACGCTTCCAGCTCCTGACCGACTCGGGTCCCGTCGTGCTGGCGGACCTGCGCCGGCTGCCGGGGCCGCACAAGCACATCGCCTTCGTGCCGCAGTGGGACTTCCTCGACATGCTGGCCGCCTCGGCCTCTCGGGAGCCCACGTTCGAGCTGCGGATGAGCACCGAGGCCGTCGGCCTGGTCCGACGGGGCCGGCAGGTCACCGGAGTGCGGGTGCGGGAGGCGGACGGTCGGGTGCGGGAGATCGCGGCCCGGCTCGTGGTGGGCTGCGACGGGCGGGACTCCCGCCTCCGCGAGCAGGCCGGCCTCCGGGCCCGTTCCTTCGGTGTCCCCCTCGACGTGCTGTGGTTCCGGCTCCCCCGACGACCCGGCGACGTCGAGGGAGCGACCGGTCGGTTCGGGCGGGGCCGCGCGATGGTCCTGATCGACCGGGGCGACTACTTCCAGTGCGCGTTCCTCATCCGCAAGGGCGAGCACGACCGCGTCCTCGCGGAGGGGCTGCCGGCCTTCCGAGGACGGGTGAGCGATCTGCTGCCCTGGCTCGGCGACCGGATGGACTCGCTGACGTCGCTGGAGGAGGTGCGGCTGTTGTCGGTCCGCCTGGACCGGCTGCGCACCTGGGAGGCGCCCGGCGTGCTCTTCATCGGGGACGCGGCGCACGCCATGTCGCCGGTGGGCGGGGTCGGCATCAACCTCGCAGTCCAGGACGCGGTGGCCGCCGCGCGGTACCTGGCCGCCCCCCTGCTGACCGGGCGGCCGCGCACCGCCGACCTCCGCAGGGTCCGACGCCGTCGGTGGTTGCCCACGGCGGTGACCCAGGGCATGCAACGGACGCTGCACGCCGGGTTCCTCCAGGACGCGCTGGACAGCGACCCCCGCGCCCCCTCGACACCCCCGCCGCTCCTGGTGAGGGCGCTCCGCCGGTTCCCCCTGTTGCGGGCCGTCCCCGCCTACCTGGTGGCCGTCGGCCTCGTGCCGGAACACGCGCCACCGTTCGCCCGCAGATCACCCGCGCGGCGGGACGGGGCGGTGGACCGAACGGCCACCAGACCCGTCAACGGGAGACGACCGGGTTGGTCAGTGTTCCGATTCCCTCGACGGTGATCGACACCGACTGCCCATCTCGGATCTGACCGACCCCGGCCGGCGTTCCGGTGAGGATCACGTCGCCCGGCAGCAGCGTCATCACGCGGGACACCCACTCGACGAGCGCCGGAACGTCGTGCAGCAGCTGCGAGGTGCGGCCGTCCTGGCGCAGCTCGCCGTCGAGCTCGGTCCGGACGGCGAGGTCGGAGGGGTCGATCTCCGTCTCGATCCACGGGCCCAGCGGGCAGAAGGTGTCGTGCCCCTTGCCCCGCGTCCACTGCCCGTCCGCCCGCTGCTGGTCCCGCGCGGTGACGTCGTTGGCCACGGTGTAGCCGAGGATGACGTCCTTCGCCTTCGCTCGGGGGACGTCACGGCACGGCTGCCCGATGACGACGGCGAGCTCGCCCTCGAAGTCGACGTGCGTCGAGTCGGCTGGCAGCCGGATCGGCAGCGCGGGGCCGACGACGGAGGTGGACGGCTTGAGGAACATCACCGGGTCGGCCGGGGGCTCGCCCCCCATCTCCCTGGCGTGCTCGGCGTAGTTCTTCCCGATGCACACCACCTTGCTCGGCAGGATGGGCGCGAGCAGGCGAACGTCGGCGAGCGGCCACTGCCGGCCGGTGAAGTCGGGCGTGCCGAAGGGGTGCTCCCTGATCTCGGCCGCGACCTCGTCGCCTTCGTCGTTCCGCTGGATTGCGACGAAGGGAAACCCGGTCCCCTCGGGATGAGCGATCCGCCCCAAACGCACGTGTCGTCCTCCTGTTCCAAGTGCTGGCACGACCTGCACACCGTAGGACAGCGCGCCGGCGCCGCCCACGGCCGCCACGTCTAGCCCACCGGCTGGCGCGTCGACCGGTAGACGAGCGCGTCGCACAGCGCGAGCCAGCTGGCCTCGACGATGTTCCCGTGCACCCCGACCGTCGTCCACTCCCGCTCGCCGTCGGTGGAGTTCACCAACACCCTGGTGACGGCGCCGGCGCCCCCCTCGGCGACCGCGTCCTCGGTGAGGATGCGGACCTTGTAGTCCACGAGTTCCACCTCGTCCACCCAGGGCAGTCGGCCGGCGAGTGCCTTGCGGAGCGCGGCGTCGAGCGCCTGGACCGGGCCGGTGCCCTCGGCGGTCGCGATCACCCGCTCGCCCTCGACGTGCATGCGCACCGTCGCCTCGGCCACCACGGTCCCGTCCGAGTGGTGGTCGAGGACGACCCGGTAGGACTCGAGGCGGAACGGCTGTTCCAGCGGGGCAGTGGCGTGCTCGGCGCCGCCGGCCAGCTCCTCGTGCTGGTCCCGGTCCAGTTCGCCCCGGAGCAGCAGTTCGAGCGAGGCGTCGGCCGACTCGAAGGACCAGCCCCTGGCCTCCAGCTCCTTGACCCGGCGCACGGTGCGCCCCACCGCGTCGGAGCGGCCGGCCAGCGACAGCCCGAACTCGCGTCCCTTGAGTTCGATGCTGGACCGGCCGGCCATCTCCGTGACCAGGACCCGCATCCGGTTGCCGACCACCTCGGGGTCGAGGTGGTTGTACAGCTCGGGATCCACCTTGATCGCGCTCGCGTGCAGCCCCGCCTTGTGGGCGAAGGCCGAGGACCCGACGTAGGCCTGGTGGGTGTCGGGCACGAGGTTGGCGATCTCGGCGATGGCGTGCGAGACCCTGGACAGCTCCGCCAGCCGGCCCGGGGGCAGGGCGGGGACGTCCATCTTGGTGACGAGGTTGCCGAGGACGGCGAAGAGGTCCGCGTTGCCGGCGCGTTCCCCGTAGCCGTTCGCCGTGCACTGCACGTGGCTGGCGCCGGACCGGACGGCGGCCAGCGAGTTGGCCACCGCGCAGGAGGTGTCGTCCTGGCAGTGGATGCCGACCCGGAACCCGGTGCGGTCCACCACCTCGGCCACCGCCTCCCCGATCCGACCGGGCAGCCAGCCGCCGTTGGTGTCGCAGAGCACCGCCACGTCCGCGCCGGCCTCCACGGCGGCGGTGAGCACGCCGAGGGCGCAGTCGGGGTCGTGGGCGTAGCCGTCGAAGAAGTGCTCGGCGTCCACGAAGACCCGCCGGCCCTCGGAGACCAGGTGCCGCACCGTGTCGGCGACCATCGCCTCGTTCTCGGCGACATCCGTGCGCAGCGCCCGTTCGATGTGGCGGCGGTCGGCCTTGGCCACGAGGGTGACCACCGGCGTCCGCGCGTCGAGCAACGCGGCGACCTGCTGGTCCTCCGCGACCGGCACCCCGGGGCGCCGGGTGGCCCCGAAGGCGACGAGCACCGCGTGCCGCAGCGGCAGTTCGCCCGAGGCCGCCCTGGCGAAGAACTCGGTGTCCTTGGGGAGGGCGCCCGGCCAGCCGCCCTCGATGAAGCCCACTCCGAGCGAGTCCAGCAGGCGAGCGACCGCCAGTTTGTCGTTCACCGAGTAGGAGATGCCCTCGCGCTGCGCGCCGTCACGCAGCGTCGTGTCGTAGACGTGGAACGAGTCACCGAGGGGCGTTGCTGCCGGGGCGAAGCGGGTCACGGGGAACTCCTGCCGTGCTCATCAGGGATCGCGGTTCGGGTTCTGCTGCGGTCAGGGCCGGGAAAAACAAAAGACCCCTCGCCGGAATGCGAGAGGTCTGCGCGCCGAGGTGCTTGTGCAAGCACTTACTCGGCGCGCCGGGGAATAATGATCACGCTGCGGTGAGACATGCGGAGCATGATGTCACACGGAGTGCTCGGGGTCCACATGGGGGTCACGAGTTCCCAGTATCCGGGAGGCGGTCGCGTCGGTCCCGGCGGAGGTGGCGGGGGTGCCTCTCTCGGCGGGCGAACGCGTCCGGTGCCCGCGCGCCCACGGGACGAGAACCACCGGGGCCGCCGGCCGGCGGCCACCTCGAACGGAGCTGCTCGCTCGACGGGCGGGTGTCGGTCCGGCTCCGCGGCTGGCCGGCGTGAGCGGGTTGGCCGTGGTCGACGACGGGCGGTCGGGCTGGTCGCCACGACGGGGATTCCCGGGGACGCCGCCGGGGTGCCGAACGCGGTGATCCGGTCATGGTGGTCACGTCGGACGAGCCGGGTGGCGTGGCGTGGGGCCGGCGACGACCAGCCCCGGCATCACCGCCGGGGCGCGGTCCGTCCCCGGCGGCGCCGGGGACGGACCCGCCGATCACGCGCTCGGCGGCAGCTCGACCGAGCGCGAGACCCGGTCGTTGGACGAGACCAGCGCGGCCAACCGGTCACCGATGGCGTAGGTGGCACCGGGGGACGCGTGGTCGCGGGTGGCGAGGTCGAAGGCCACCGAGGCCTCGATGCGCTTCGCCGACTCGCGGTAGCCGAGGTGGTCGAGCATCAGCGCGACCGAGAGCACCGCGGCGGTGGGGTCGGCCACGCCCTGGCCCGCGATGTCCGGAGCGCTGCCGTGCACCGGCTCGAACATGCTGGGGTTGCGCCGGGTGACGTCGAGGTTCCCGCTCGCGGCCAGGCCGATGCCCCCGGTGACCGCCGCCGCGAGGTCGGTGAGGATGTCCCCGAAGAGGTTGTCCGTCACGATGACGTCGTACCGGCTCGGGTCGGTCACCATGTGGATGGTCACCGAGTCGACGTGCTGGTAGCTGACCGACACCTCGGGGTGCTGGAGGGAGATCTCCTCCACCACCCGGGACCACAGCGAACCGGCGTGGGTCAGGACGTTGGTCTTGTGCACGAGGGTGAGGTGCTTGCGCGGCCGACCAGCGGCACGCGCGAAGGCGTCCCGCACCACACGCTCCACGCCGAAGGAGGTGTTGATGCTCACCTCGGTGGCCACCTCGTGCGGCGTGTCCTTGCGCAGGAGCCCGCCGTTGCCGGCGTAGAGTCCCTCCGTCCCCTCGCGCACCACCACCATGTCGATGTCGGACGGATCCGCCAACGGCGACCGCACGCCCGGGTACAGGCGGGCCGGTCGCAGGTTGACGTGGTGGTCGAGCTCGAAGCGGAGGCGCAGCAACAGGCCGCGCTCGAGGATGCCACTGGGTACCGACGGGTCGCCGACCGCGCCGAGCAGGATCGCGTCGTGCTGCCGCAGTTCGGTGAGCACCGACTCGGGTAGCAGTTCCCCGGTGGAGTGCCAGCGCGCCGCCCCGAGATCGTAACGAACGATCTCGGCATCCGGAACAACCTCGCCGAGCACCTTCAACGCCTCGGCGACGACCTCGGGCCCGATCCCGTCGCCTGGGATCACAGCGAGCCGCATCCACACACCTCCTGGGTCGCGATCCCATTTCACGGGACCATTTCGCACCGCGCAGGCTACCTGCCCGGCAATTGCCACTCACATACCGGACACCCGTTCGAGGTGATCTTTCCCGCGCCGCGGGCGATCACTCGACCAACAATCCCCCTTCCGAGTTAACACAGCAAGGGTGCTCGGGCCCGCGACCGGACCCGAGCACCCCCGCCGGGTGAGAGTGGCGGCCGCTGGGGGACCGTCCACTCGGTCAGGTGATCAGGACACGATCGGCGGGGTGCTGCCGACCGTCACGACCTGTGCCCGCTGGCCACTCGCGTTGTGCTGGTGCAGCAGGAGGAGGCTGGCGTCCCCGGCCACCTCCGCGTCCCGGTTGACCACCAGGGCGGTTCCGGGCCTCGCGTGGTAGGACACCGCCGCGTCGCCGCCACCCTGCACCCACAGGCCCGGGTTGAGCGGGTCGAAGGCCATCGGCTCGTCGATGAGGTCGATCAGGGTGGACCCCGCCTCGTACTGGCCGTACCGCCCGGAGACCCCCGCCGTGTAGGACAGCGGGGCGGCCTCGGCGGTGGGGTCGATCCCCAACGCCGCCAGCGACACCGGCAGCACCAGCACGTTGGTGTCGAAGACGTTGGTGTCCACGTCACCGAACCGCGTGTTGACCGGCTGGACGTCGACCACCGGGTGGTTGGGGGCGTTGAGGTCGACGGTCGCCGCGACCAGCACGTCGCTGCTGGTGTACTTGGTCACGTAGGTCTCGAAGTCCGGCACCCCGTCGCCGTCGACGTCGATGTCCACGAAGGGCGTCGTGTTGCTCCCGACGTTGTACCAGTTGCTCCACGTCGTGATGCCGAAGGCGAGCATCGCCGACTCCGGCCGTCCCTGGGCCACGGCGAGCGGAGCGGTGGAGGTCGCGCCCACGTACCGGAGGTCACCGCCCTTGGCGGTCTCGTTGACCGTGCAGCCGACGACGACCTCCTCGGTGCACTCGGGGAGCCGAGGGCTCTCCCCGTGGAGCTCGAGCGCGGTGACCAGCGAGCGGTAGGCCTCGCTGCCCTCACCCTGGTCGAGGCCCGTGCCGGTCAGGTTCAGCACCCCCTGGTCGGCGCCCTCGGGCACGCGGACCCAGGACGAGGCCTGGATCTCGGCGACCGGCTTCGGCGCCGCGTACACCGGCACCCGCAGGTCGACGCCGTTGCGGCTCTTGGGAGTCAGCAGCAACCGACCCGAGGCGTCGGAGACGTACTGGCGGGCCTCGCCGGCCTGCTCCAGGGCGATGGTCGGATCGGCGGTCCTGGTCAGGGCCGAGGGATCGTCGATCCTCAGGGTCACGTCCAGCCGGACCTGGCCCCCGGGCGGGACCGTGACGTTGCGGCGGGACAGCTCGTAGCGGACGCCGGGGATCTCGGTGGCGGCCTCGTAGGACACGTCGTAGCTCTCGGCCCGGCCGCCCTTGTTCTCGATCTTGACGGTCTTGCTCCGCGCGATGGGGCCGGCGACCTCGACCACGCCGAACGACACGCTCACCGCGCCGGGGTCGTCCTCGACGTAGGCGAGGACCTGGTTGTCCAGGGCGGCGGCCGCGTCGATGCGCCCGGAACCGACACGGTTGGGCCCGTAGACGGTCCCCTCCGCGCCACCGGTGGTGATGTCCGCGCCGGCGGTGTTCATCAGCGCGGCCTTGATCTCCTCGGGCGTCCAGTCCGGACGGGTCTCGCGGAGCATCGCGGCGACACCGGTGGTGTGCGGAGCGGCCATCGACGTTCCGCTGAGGACGGCGGGCTTGTCGCCGCTGCCCGAGAGCGCGGAGGCGATGGTGTCACCGGGGGCGGCGATGTCCGGCTTGACGACCGGACCACGTGTCCCCCGCGAGGTGCTGGGGCTCGGGGTGTCGGTGAGGGCCTCGTCGTAGGTCTTCACCGAGGTGCGCAGCTCCTCGGCGAACCGCATCTCCAGCTCGCCGCTCTCCAGCGCCGGCCGCAGCCGCTCGGTCGCGGTCCCGGTGAACTGGATGACGGGGATCCCGGCGTTACCGGCGATGCCGGCCGAGAAGTGCTCCTCGGTGGAGGAGAAGATGGCCCCGGCGGCCCCGGCGGCCTCCGCGTTGTCCGTGCGGCCGGCGGACCCGCAGCGCCGGGTGCTGTCGTCGTCGTCCCACTCCAGCCAGGCGATCTTGCCCGCGACCTCGGCCGCGTCGGCCTCGGAGAACGGCTGGCAGCCGTCGAGGTTGGACTCGGTGGTCAACGGCACGACCGGCGCGGTCAGGTCGAGGCCGGCGTAACCGGCGTAGTCCTGGCTGTACTGGCCCGCGTAGTCGCCGGCCACCGACTCGGGGGCCGTGGCGCGCGCGCCGTCCCGCAGGACGTAGGAGTCACGCGTGTTGGCGACGGTGATCGCCTCGGCGGTGTTCCCGGGCGAGCCACCGATGTCGTAGAGGTCGGAGCCGTTGCCGGCCGAGAAGACCGTGACGACGCCGTGCTGGTTCAGCTTGCGGACGAACAGGCTGTTGGGGTCGTCCGGCGCGCCGTAGTTGCTCCCCAGCGAGAGGTTGACGATGTCCAGCCGGTCGCCGAAGTCGCCGTCCTGGTCGGGGTCCAGCGCCCAGTCCAGGGCCTGGGCGGTGACCGCGGTCGATCCGGCGCAGCCGAAGACCTTGATCGAGTAGATCAGCGCCTCGGGCGCGGTGCCCGGTCCGATGCGCATCTCGTCGAGTGCCTCGGGAGTCAGCTCGGAGTAGTCGCCGTCGAAGGTGCTCCCGTCGGCGTTGACCCCGAAACCGGCGGCGCTACCGGCCACATGGGTGCCGTGCCGGCCGCAGGAGATCGGGTTGTCGTCCGGTTTCGGCGTGTTCAGCGCCGGATCGGCGCTGCTCGCGTCGTAGTCATCCCCGACGAGGTCGATACCACCGACGACCTTGTCCGTGGGGTAGTACGCGGGGTCGGCGACGTCCCGGTCGACGGCCTCGTAGGCCTCGCGGGTCCCCGGCCCGCCGAACATGGCGTGGGTGTAGTCCACGCCGTCGTCGATGATGCCGATCCGGATGCCCTCACCGAAGCGCCCGGTGTTCTGCCAGGCCTTGACGGTGTTGGTGAGGGCGGTGGCGGTGGAGTTGGTGCGTTCCTCCGGCGTGATCTGCCGGATCGACCGGACGTCCTCCCGTTCGGCGAGCTGGCGAACCCGCTCGGCGTCGGCGGTGACCGCCACCCCCGGGACGGCGTTCGAGGTCGTGTAGAGCACCTGGGCGCCCTGGTCGCGGGCGGCCAGGTCGTCCACCACGATGTCCGCGGTGCGCTCGGTGCGGGTCCTGGCGCGGACGGCGGCGTCCTGCGCCGCGTCGTCCCCCGCCCCCGCCTGCTGCTGCTCGACGAAGACGTCGACGGCGGCCCGGCTCTCCAGCTCGATGAAGACCGCGATGTCGCCGGCCGCGGCGGCCACGGCGGGCGCCACCTTGTCCAGCGGCGTGTCCGTCGAGCCGCCGGCTGCGGCGGCGAGGCCGTCGGCCAGCGGCAGGTCGGTCTCCACCGAGTCCTGCGCGACCGCGGTTCCACTCAGGCCGGTCACCGCCAGGACGGCGGTGAGCGCCACGGCGGACCGCGCCCCCCGCCGTGGTCCGGCGGCGGCGGAACCCGTCCGGGCTCTCAGCCCTGTTCTTCGG
Organism: Actinoalloteichus caeruleus; assembly: GCF_049311605.1. Taxonomy (NCBI): domain Bacteria; kingdom Bacillati; phylum Actinomycetota; class Actinomycetes; order Pseudonocardiales; family Pseudonocardiaceae; genus Actinoalloteichus; species Actinoalloteichus caeruleus. Next base: position 1,019,282 of record NZ_CP186005.1, on the reverse strand, counting down.
GTACGACTCACTCTGGATACCCCTAGCGAGGCCTTCTCCGACCATCGCCAGTTCGCGACGTGTCACGACGTCGTTCCCGAACGGACGCCCTCGTCAGCGGGAACTGGCCCGGCGTCGCGCCCTCTACGACACCTGGTCCTGCCTCAAGGAGGGAACTTAACGCGATTGCCAGGCCCTTCAGCTACGCCGAAAGGGTGAATACTCCACACTGATTTGAACAGAATTGTCACGGCTTGAGGCAGAATCCGTGGCACAGCCGGCCACCGGGTGATCACGGTAGTGGGAGCGAGGACGACCGGAACTGGTCGAGCGCCGGACCGCCCCTCACCCGGTGGTGGGGCCGCTCTCGGGGGACGCGCCGAAGGGGGGCCACCCGGTCGGCCGAGCCGGCGACGACCGCGCAGCTCACGGCGGGCGGCGCGACGACCGCGCCGCGCCGCGCCCAGGAGCGGGCGCAGCCGAGGCTGGCGTGGTGGGCGACGACCTCCACCGGCCGCTCGACCGAAGAGGACACCGCGCTGACCGGGGCGGGGCGAGCGGAAACCCGCCATCTCGTCACACCGACCCGGCGCGGGCGGTCCCGGGCGGGCGGCCGTGACCGCCGCCGCGCGGTCCGACTAAACCGCGCCCGCGACGGCATGGCGGCGCCGGCGACGGACCGGCCCTGGGTGCCGGGGCCACGCGTCGCCGGAGAAGGTGCCCGGGCGGGGGACGCGTCCACTCGCGGACCGCGAGTCCCGGCCGGGACGGCAGTCCCGCCCCCGCCCAGGCGGCCCGGTCTCAGTCGAAGGACACCGCGTGCACGGTGCGGGCGCCGATGGCGGCGCCGGTGGGCTCCAGGACGTTGCCGGTCACGGGGCGGTCCACCCGGAGGAGCATCGTGGCGTCGGTGCCCTCCGTGGTCTGCGAGATCTGCGCGGCCTCGATGTTCACCCCGGCCTCGCCGAGCAGCGTGCCCACGGTGCCCATCACGCCGGGCCGGTCGCTGTACTCCAGCAACACGATGTTGCCCTCGGCGCGGAGGTCGAAGTGGCGGCCGTTGATCTCCACGAGCTTCTCCACCTGCCCCCGGCCGGTCAGCGTGCCCGAGACGCTCAGGGAGGAGCCGTCGGGCAGCGCGGCCCGGAGGGTCACCAGGCTGCGGTGGTTCGCGCTCTCGCTCTCCTTGCGCACGTCCACGGCCACGCCCAGTTCGGCGGCGAGCCGAGGCGCGTTCACGAAGGTGACCTGGCTCTCGACCACCTTGGAGAACACGCCCCGCAGGGCCGCGAGCGGCAGGACGCTGACGTCCTCGGCCGCGAGCTCGCCCCGCACCTCGACGGTCACCGAGGCGGGGGAGGCGGCGGCCAACGCCGTCAGCACGACCCCGAGCTTCTGGGTCAGCGGCAGGTAGGGCCGGACCTCCTCCCCCACCGCGCCCTCGGTCTGCACGTTCACCGCGTCCGGCACGAAGTCGCCGCGCAGGGCGAGCAGCACCGAGCGCGCCACGTCCGTCCCGGCGCGGTCCTGCGCCTCGGCGGTCGAGGCGCCCAGGTGCGGGGTCACCACGACCTGGGGCAGCTCGAAGAGGGGGCTCCGCGTGATCGGCTCCGTCGAGAAGACGTCGACGCCCGCGCCACCCACCTGACCGGACCGCACGGCCTCGGCCAGGGCGTCCTCGTCGACCAGGCCGCCCCTGGCGGCGTTGACCAGCAGCACGCCCTTCTTGGTCCGGGCCAGTTGCTCCGCACCGATCAACCCCTTGGTCTCGGGGGTCTTGGGCAGGTGGATCGAGATCGCGTCGGCGCGGGAGAGCAACTCGTCGAGGCTCACCAGCTCGATACCGAGCTGCGCGGCCCTGGCCGCCGAGACGTAGGGGTCGTAGGCGATCAGCTCGGTGTCGAAGGCGGCCAGCCGCTGCGCGACGAGCTGACCGATCTTGCCGAGGCCGACGACACCGACGGTCTTGCCCCGCAGCTCCACCCCGGAGAAGGAGCTGCGCTTCCAGGCGCCACCACGAAGGCTGGCATCGGCCGCCGGGATCCGGCGCGCGACGGAGAGCAGCAGCGCCACGGCGTGCTCCGCGGCCGAGACGATGTTGGAGGTCGGGGCGTTGACGACCATGACGCCACGCTCGGTGGCGGCGGGGACGTCGACGTTGTCGAGACCGACGCCCGCCCTGGCCACCACCTTCAGCCTGGTGCTCGCGGACAGCACCTCCGCGTCGACCTTGGTCGCGGAACGCACGAGCAACGCGTCCGCCTCGGCCACCGCGGACAGCAGCGCCGGCCGGTCGGTCCCGTCGACGTGACGGACCTCGACCTCGTCACCAAGCGCTTCCACCGCCGAAGGAGCCAGCTTCTCGGCGATCAGGGCAACAGGACGGCTGGGGGTGCTCACAGACATGCTCCAGGGTTGCGATCCTCGGCCACCCCGTCGGTGGAGCGGCACGGGCAGCTTAGCCCGAGCTTGTGAAAGGATTCTCAAAGGGTGACGGAGCTGACTGCCCACGACCACGACCCGTCCACATGCCGGGACGAACGACGGGGAGAACCGGACTCCCAACCGGAAACGGGACGGACCACGCCCTCCCACTCCCTGGGAAACCCGGCCGACCGCCGATCACGGTTCGTCGAACTCGCCGTCCTTGGCGCCCTCCACGAAGGCGTCCCACTCGGCCTGGGTGAACACGAGCACGGGCCCCTCCGGGTCGGCTCCGTTGCGCATGAGGATGTACTCCTCGACGAAGGCGATCTCCACGCCCTTCTGGTCGTCGTCCTCCGTGCTGGTGATCCACTCCGCGTTGGAGATGTCCAGCTTGCCCCGGACATGCGCCTTGTCGTCGTAGATCGGGACCTCGTTGCCCTCGCGCTGGATCTCGTGACTCACCGGGCACTCTCCCTGCGTTGGCGGTGGAGGACGTCCTCGGGACGGCCCACCGGAGCTGTCACCTTGCGCGACGAACCGTATACCCGCAGGAGATGGCTCCCGCACGAGGTGCCGGCGGTCCGGGGGTGACCACCCGTCCGGACCGCCGGCTGATGACCACGACCGGGGTCAGTTGGTCTCGGTGATCGGGCGGTCCACCCAGGACATCAGGCCGCGCAGCTTCTTGCCGACCTCCTCGATCGGGTGAGCTTCGCCCTCGGCCCGCAGGCGCTTGAAGTTCGGGCGCCCGGCCTCCTCCTCCGCGACCAGTTCCTTCGCGAAGGTCCCGTCCTGGATCTCCCCCAGGATGCGGCGCATCTCCTCCTTGACCGCCGGCGAGATGACCCGGGGACCCCGCGTCAGGTCGCCGTACTCGGCGGTGTCGGAGATCGAGTACCGCATCCGGGAGAGGCCACCCTCGTAGAGCAGGTCGACGATGAGCTTCAGCTCGTGCAGGACCTCGAAGTAGGCGATCTCCGGCTGGTAACCGGCCTCGGTCAGCGTCTCGAACCCGGCCTGGATCAGCGCCGTGGTCCCCCCGCAGAGGACGACCTGCTCACCGAAGAGGTCGGTCTCGGTCTCCTCCTTGAAGGTCGTCTTGATGACACCGGCGCGGGTGCCGCCGACGCCCTTCGCCCAGGCGAGGGCGAGGGCCTGCGCGTTGCCGGTGGCGTCCTGCTCCACGGCGATGAGCGCGGGCACGCCCTTGCCGTCGACGAACTGCCGGCGCACCAGGTGACCGGGGCCCTTCGGCGCGACCATCGCCACGTCCACGTCCGCCGGGGGGGTGATGAGCCCGTAGCGGATGGACAGGCCGTGCCCGAAGAACAACGCGTCGCCGGGCTTGAGGTTGGGAGCGATGTCCTTCTCGTAGATCCCGGCCTGGAGGTGGTCGGGAGCCAGGATCATGATCACGTCGGCCTCGGCGGCGGCCTCCGAGGTCGTCACGACCCGGAGCCCCTCCTCCTCGGCCTTCACCCGCGACTTCGAGCCCTCGGCGAGGCCGATGCGGACGTCGACGCCGGAGTCGCGCAGGCTCAACGCGTGGGCGTGGCCCTGGCTGCCGTAGCCGATGACGGCGACCTTCCTGGCCTGGAGCACCCCGAGGTCGGCGGCGTCGTCATAGAAAATCTCGGCACTCATTCCTGGTTCCTTCTCTGTGGTGTTCTGTGGTGTGCTTCCACGAGCGCGAGCGGTCGGCTCAGCGCACCGCGGAGGCGGTGATGGACCGCGCCCCCCGACCGAGCGCGACCATGCCCGACCGGACCATCTCGCGGACGCCGTAGGGTTCGAGCATCCGCAGCAGCGCGTCCAGTTTGTCCGCCGTCCCGGTGGCCTCCACCGTCACGGCCTCCGGCGCGACGTCGACGACCTTGGCGCGGAAGAGCTGCACGGTCTCGAGGACCTGCGTGCGCACCGTGGCGTCGGCGCGGACCTTGACCAGCAGCAGTTCACGCTGCACCGAGGCCACCGGATCCAGTTCGACGATCTTGATCACGTTGACCAGCTTGTTGAGCTGCTTCGTGACCTGTTCGAGCGGCAACTCGTCCACCGCGACGACGATCGTCATCCGGGAGATGTGCGGGTACTCGGTCTCCCCCACGGCGAGCGACTCGATGTTGAAGCCCCGTCGGGAGAACAGGCCGGCCACCCTGGCCAGCACACCCGGCTTGTTCTCCACCAGCACGCTGAGCGTGTGCCGACTCATCTGCCCTGCTCCTGTTCCTCGGAATCCCGTCCGGCTGTCCGACCGTGGCGCGTGTGCCGGCTCATACGTCCGACTCGTCGAAGTCCGGCCGGATGCCCCGGGCCGCCTGGACCTCGTCGTTGCCCGCGCCAGGGCCGATCATCGGCCACACCTGGGCGTCCTTGCCGACGACGAAGTCGAGCACGACGGGGCGGTCGTTGATCTCCAGCGCGCTGGTGATCGTCGCGTCGACCTCCTCCCGGGACTCGCAGCGGAACGCGGCGCAGCCCAGTGCCTCCCCGAGCTGGACGAAGTCCGGGATGCGGTGCTTGTGGGTGCCCAGGTCGGTGTTGGAGTAGCGCTCCGAGTAGAACAGGCTCTGCCACTGGCGGACCATGCCCAGGTTCCCGTTGTTGATGACGGCGACCTTGATCGGGATCCCCTCGATCGCGCAGGTCGCCAGTTCCTGGTTGGTCATCTGGAAACAACCGTCGCCGTCGATCGCCCACACCTCGGTGTCCGGCCGGCCCATCTTGGCGCCCATCGCCGCCGGCACCGCGTACCCCATCGTGCCGAGGCCGCCCGAGTTGATCCAGCTGCGGGGCGACTCGTACCGGATGAACTGCGCCGCCCACATCTGGTGCTGCCCGACGCCGGCCGTGTACACGGCGTCGGGCCCCACGAGCGCACCGATCCGCTCGATCACGTACTGCGGCGACAGGGTCCCGTCGGCCGGCCACTCGTAGCCGAGCGGGAACCGCTGCTGCCAGTTCGCGACCTGGGCGCGCCACGGGGCGAGGTCCGCCCGTCCGCCGTGGTCGAACTCGTCCCGCAGCGCGTCGAGGAGGTCGACGATCACCTCCCGGCAGTCACCGACGATGGGCACGTCGGCACGGCGGTTCTTCGAGATCTCGGCCGGATCGATGTCGGCGTGGATGACCTGCGCCTCGGGCGCGAAGGAGGAGAGCCGGCCGGTGACCCGGTCGTCGAAACGGGCTCCGAGCGCGATCAACAGGTCCGCCCGCTGCATGGCGGTGACCGCCGAGACCGTGCCGTGCATCCCGGGCATGCCCAGGTGCAGGGGGTGCGAGTCCGGGAAGGCCCCCCGGGCCATCAGGGTGGTGACGACCGGGATCCCGGTCAGGTCGACCAGGTCGCGCAGCTGCGCGACGGCCTCGGCCTTGAGCACGCCGCCGCCCACGTACAGCACAGGTCGGCGGGCGGCGCTGATCATCCTGGCCGCCTCGCGCACCTGCTTGCCGTGCGGACGCGAGGTGGGGCGGTAGCCGGGCAGCTTCATCTCCGGCGGCCACGCGAAGGAGGTGGTCTCCTGGAGGACGTCCTTCGGGATGTCCACGAGGACCGGCCCCGGGCGTCCCGTGGAGGCGAGGTGGAACGCCTCCGCGATCGTCCTGGGGATGTCGGCGGGGTCGGTGACCAGGAAGTTGTGCTTGGTCACGGGCTGCGTGATCCCGCAGATGTCCGCCTCCTGGAAGGCGTCGGTGCCGATCAGGCCGCGCGTCTGCTGGCCGGTGATCGCCACGACCGGGACGGAGTCCATGTTCGCGTCCGCGAGGGGCGTGACGAGGTTGGTGGCGCCGGGACCCGAGGTGGCCATGCACACCCCGACCCGCCCGGTGGCCTGCGCGTAACCGGTCGCGGCGTGACCGGCGCCCTGCTCGTGGCGCACGAGCACGTGGCGCACCTTCCGCGAGTCCAGCAGCGGGTCGTAGGCCGGGAGGATGGTGCCGCCGGGGATTCCGAAGACGACCTCGCAGCCCACCTCCTCCAGGGACCGGACGAGCGACTGGGCGCCCGTCACCTGCACGGGCGCGCCGGTGGGCGGCGCCGGCTTGGGCCTGGCCGGACCGGCGGGGGCCGGAGCCGGGGCTGGTCGTGCGTTGGCGCTGGTCATGTGCTCTGCCTCGTTGATCTCGAGAGTGCGGGGCCGTCAAACAAAAAACCCCCGGTAGCCCCGGAGGGCCACGCGAGGGTTGGCGCGTCGACGCTGCGATTCCCTAAGCGTCGACGCGCCAGGGAAGTACGAGAACGTCAATCAGTCGCAGCACGGGTCGTAGGTTGCCACAGTCGGTCAGTGGCGTCAACTCTGCGGGACACCGTCCCGAATGGTGGACACCACGGGCGGGACGCGACTCGCCGACCTGCGCAAACTCCCCTCACCGGCAGTGAGGACGCTCCGCTGACCGGGCGACCCACTCATCCCCGGAAGGCCGAACCCGCTGCTGGACCAGCCGTGCGCCCCCGGGCGCACGCGGCACGTCGTCACCGCCCCCGGTGGTGTGCGTCGCGCGGGGGCGGGACGGGAGCACCGGGCGGGTCGGGACCAGGCCGTTCCCGGGCCCGGCACCGGTGGGAGTATCGGGGCATGAGCGCGGTGGACGAGAAGCAGCCAGCCGAGACGGACGTCGAGCGGAGGCCGGTGACGTTCCGCCTCTCCCCCGTGGCCTACCTCGGCATCGGATTCCTCGCGCTGTGCGCGACGCCGGTCGCCTTCGGGGCACCCGGCCTCCAGGTGGTCTACCTGGTCCCCCTGGCCCTGGCCTTCGCCCTGCACCGGTGGCGGACGGTCGCCACGACCTCCGGGCTGACGGTGTTCCGGATGATGGGCACCATCGAACTGCACTGGTCCGAGGTGACCTCGCTGCGCATCGTCGGGGAGTCCACGGTGCGGGCGGTCCGGTCCGATGACTCGGAACTCCCACTGCCGGCCGTCCGGCCACGGGACCTCCCGCTGCTCTCCCTCGCCAGCGGCGGCCAGGTTCCCGACCCCCTCGCCGCCGCCGACACCGACACGAACACGTCCCCGGCGGGCGAGAACGCGGAGACCCCCGAGGCTCCGGCCGGCGACGCCGAGGCCTCCCCCACCGAGGGCGGCTCGGGCGAGGCCGCCCCGGACTCCGCCGGGACCGCCCCGACCTCGAGGACCGGGGACTCCGGACGCTGAGAGCCCGCACCGGGCGCGACCGGCCAGGACGCCCCGCGCCCCGACCGGAGTAGTGTCGGGGACACCGCCCATCCACCACTGGGCTGTCGGTGACCGGCCGGTCGCCCCGGGTCACCACCCGGGCACGGGTCGGTGCGCGGTGGAAGAGCGACCCCCGGAGGGATCGCCGGTCACCGCGTCCGCTCATGGGTACCGCCCCGGCGGCGCGCCTGGCCCCACCCCCGCCCGGGGAGCCACCGCCCCAGTCCGACAGTTCGACACCGAGCCCACCTCCGGGCTCCCGGGCCGGCGAACACGTCGACCCGGACCACGACAGACGCTGGTTCCTGGGAGGAGCTGTGCCCCAACTCCGCTCCCGCACCACCACCCACGGCCGCAACGCCGCGGGGGCTCGTGCGCTGTGGCGTGCCACCGGCATGACCGACACCGACTTCGGCAAGCCGATCGTCGCCATCGCCAACTCGTACACCCAGTTCGTGCCCGGCCACGTGCACCTCAAGGACATGGGCGACCTGGTGGCCGGCGCCGTACGGGAGGCCGGCGGGGTCGCCAGGGAGTTCCACACCATCGCCGTCGACGACGGCATCGCGATGGGCCACAGCGGCATGCTCTACTCGCTGCCCTCCCGCGAGGTCATCGCCGACGCCGTCGAGTACATGGTCGAGGGACACCAGGCCGACGCGCTCGTCTGCATCTCCAACTGCGACAAGATCACGCCGGGCATGCTCAACGCGGCGATGCGGCTGAACATCCCCACCGTGTTCGTCTCCGGTGGTCCGATGGAGGCCGGCAAGGCCGTCGCCGTCGACGGTGTCACCCGGGCACCCACCGACCTGATCACGGCGATCTCGGCGTCGGCGAGCTCCGAGGTCGACGACGCCGGCCTCTCCGAGGTGGAACGCTCGGCCTGCCCGACCTGCGGCTCCTGCTCCGGCATGTTCACCGCGAACTCCATGAACTGCCTCACCGAGGCGCTGGGCCTCGCCCTGCCCGGCAACGGGTCGACCCTGGCCACCCACGCGGCCCGCCGGGAGCTGTTCCTGGCCGCCGGTCGCACCGTGGTCGAGATCTCCCGACGCTGGTACGAGCAGGACGACGACTCCGTCCTGCCCAGGTCGGTGGCCAGCAGGAAGGCCTTCGAGAACGCGATGGCCCTGGACATGGCGATGGGCGGCTCGACGAACACCGTGCTGCACATCCTGGCCGCCGCCCAGGAGGGCGAGGTCGACTTCGACCTCGCCGACATCGAGGCGATCAGCAGGCGGGTGCCCTGCCTGTCGAAGGTCAGCCCCAACTCCGACTACCACATGGAGGACGTGCACCGGGCGGGCGGCATCCCCGCCATCCTCGGTGAGCTGGACCGGGGTGGGCTGCTCCACCGGGACGTGCGCTCGGTGCACTCGCCCACCCTGGCGAGCTGGCTCGCCGAGTGGGACATCCGCTCCGGCGAGGCGTCGGAACGCGCCGTCGAGCTCTTCCACGCCGCACCAGGCGGCGTGCGCACCACCAGGGCCTTCTCCACCGAGAACCGGTGGGTCTCCCTGGACACCGACGCCGAGGGCGGCTGCATCCGCGACGTCGAGCACGCCTACACCGCCGACGGTGGCCTCGCCGTGCTGCGCGGCAACCTCGCCGAGGACGGCGCCGTCATCAAGACCGCCGGGATCGACGAGGAGCTGTGGCGGTTCCAGGGGCCGGCCCGGGTGGTCGAGAGCCAGGAACAGGCGGTGTCGGCGATCCTGTCCCGTGAGATCCAGCCGGGAGAGGTGCTGGTCGTCCGGTACGAGGGGCCGGCCGGCGGCCCGGGGATGCAGGAGATGCTGCACCCGACCGCCTTCCTCAAGGGTTCCGGGCTCGGCAAGAAGTGCGCCCTGATCACCGATGGCCGCTTCTCCGGTGGTTCCTCGGGCATCTCCGTCGGCCACATCTCCCCGGAGGCCGCCGGTGGCGGGTTGATCGGCCTGGTGGAGAACGGTGACCAGGTCCTGATCGACGTGCGGGAACGCAGGTTGGACCTGCTCGTGGACGAGGCCGTCCTCGCCGAACGACGCGCCAAGATGGAGGCGTCCGAACGTCCGTGGCAGCCGGTGGACCGGCAGCGGAAGGTGTCCACGGCGCTGCGCGCGTACGCGCGGCTCGCGACGCCCGCCTCGATGGGAGCCGTGCGCGACCCGCGACTCTGAGCCCCCGCACCGGGCGAGGACCTGGAACGGCCCGGTCACCCATGATGGGTGACCGGGCCGTTCCTCGTGGTGGGGGGTGGACGGCGGCCGGGGCCGCCGACGGCGTCACCGGAAGACGAACAGCACGACGGCCGTGGCGATACCACCGAGCACCAGGAAGATCAGGGCCGTGCGGAACGGGAACCGGAAGTAGGGCCGCCCGCTGTCCAGGGAGAACCGTCCCGGCCCCGTGAAGACCAACGCGGCCGCGGCGGCGGCCAGCAGCAGCTTGTACTCGAAGCCCCCGGCCTGGGTCAGGAAGAAGCCCTCGTCGAAGGTGAACACCACCGACGCCACCGCGAGCCCGAGCAGCGGCACCGAGGCCAGCGAGGCCAGCAGACCGATGACCAGCAGCCCGCCGGCCACGATCTCGGTGATCGCCGTCGTCATGGCGAGCGCGTCGGTGTTGGTGAAGCCCATGTCGGCCAGGCTGTCCGCGAAGCCGTCGAGCCCCGGGGTGCCGGCCCAGGTGAAGAACTTCTCCAGTCCGTGCGCGATGAAGATTCCCCCCACCACCAGGCGGAGCAGGAGCAGACCGAAGGCCGGCCCCGGATCCGCGCCCGCGTGGTCCGCCGCGCCGGGAGCCCGCATCGGAGTGGTGTTACCGGAATCGCCATCGTTGTAGTGCACGAGGCCAGGGTAGACACCGGTGATCGGCGGTGGCGCGGAGAACCACCAGATCGCCATGAACCCGTGACGCCCCTCCGCCGGCCGGGCGAGGGGTCAGTAGGCGCCCCGCACGACGTTCGTCGGCTCCTCACCCGCCACGAAGAGCTCGATCTGCCGGGCGGCCACCGCCCAGCTCCGCTCCCGCGACCCGCTCACGCTGCCACCGACGTGGGGTGTCAGCACCAGCCCCGGTACCTCCCACAACGGGTGCCCCGCCGGCAGCGGCTCGGGGTCGGTCACGTCCAGGGCGGCGCGCAGCCGCCCCGAGGACAGCTCGGCGACCAACGCGTCGGTGTCCACCACCGGGCCCCTGGCGGCGTTGACCAGCACTGCGCCGTCCGGCATCGCGGCGAGGAACGCGGCGTCGACCAGCCCGGTGGTCTCGGGTGTCAGCGGCACCATCAGCACCACCGCGTCGTGCCGGGGGAGTTCCGCCGGCAGGGCGTCCAACCCGAGGACTCCCGCCCGTGGGGTGCGCGCCACGAAGGTGCAGCTGGCGTCGAAGGCGAGGAGCCGGCGTTCCAACTGCCTGCCGAGGTCCCCCGCACCCACGACGAGGACCCGCTTCCCCTGCACGGTCTCCGTCGGGTGGTAGTCCCACTCTCCCCGGGCCCGCGCGTCCTGGAACCGGGGCAGGTCGCGGTAGATGGCCAGCAGCACCGCCATCGCCCACTCCGCGGTGCTCCCCCCGTGGGCGCCCCGACCGCTGGAGAGCGTGACCCCGGAGGGCAGTCGACCAGCCAGCGGCTCGACCCCCGCCGTCAACAGCTGCACCAACCGGAGCCTCGGTAGCCTCCCGACGAGGTCCAGCACCCCCTCCGCCGCGAGGAAACCGGGCACCAACACCTCCGCCTCGGCGGCCTCCGCCGGCAGCTCGGTGGACTTCGGGTCGAAGAGCACGGGGACGACACCGGGAACCCGGCCGAGGACCTCGGCGCCGAACGCGGTGGGAACCAGCACGGTCACAGTCACCCGAGCACCCTAACGAGTGAGCGGCGGGCTGACACCTCCGAGGATCGGCCGGGTTCGACGGGCGACCGCCGGGAGCACGCTCACCACGCGCTCACCGTCCAACGCCTAGGCTGCGTACCTATGCTCCGCAGCTCACGACCACCGCGTCCACGCCGCCAGGCGACGTGGGGCCTGCTGTGCGCACTGCTGGTGACCGCCGGCTGCGCCGACTTCTCGGAGCAGGACCAGCGAGGCGCCGAATGGTCGGAGCCGAGGACGCCGACCCCGGTGCAGCCCACCCCGTTCGACTCCACCCCGGAACGCCAGCGGCGGGACCAGCCGGACGAGTCGACTCCCGTGCCACCACCGGAGGGGTGCGTCGACCACCACGTCGCGGTCGTCGCCACCTGCCTCGACCCGGTCGGCGGCATCGCCGTGCTCCCCGACGGGGAGCACGCGCTCGTGGGTGAGGCCACCACCGGCCGGATCGTGCGGGTCGCCATCCAGGACGACCCGGAGCGCAAGGACCGGTACGAGGAGTTCGCCACCGTCGACGTCGACCCCTCCGGGGGCGGCCTGCTCGGGATCGCCCTCTCCCCGGACTACCTGGAGGACGAGCTCGTCTACGCCTACGTCAGCACCCCGGAGGACAACAGGGTGGTGCGCGTCGCGCGCGGGGACAGCCCGAGACCGGTTCTCACCGGGATCCCCCGCGGCGGGCCGGAGACCGGTGGGGCGCTCGCCCTCGACCCGGCTGGCGCGCTGCTCATCGCCACCGGGGCCCCCTCGGGTTCGGAAGCCACCGACCCCAGCTCCCCCGCCGGCAAACTGCTGCGCTTCACCCCGGGCACGGACACGCCCGAGGGAACGGCGGGCACGGCATCGCTGGCCGTCGCCAGCGGCCTGAGCTCCCCGCGCGGGATCTGCGTCGCACCCGAGACCGGTCAGACCTGGGTGACGGACCGGGCCGACGGGCTGGACCTGCTGCACCGGGTGGAGTTCGACGGCCCGCTCGGGGAGGCGGCGTGGAACTGGCCGGAGCGGCCCGGGGTCGCCGGGTGCGCGGCCTGGGAGGACATGGTGGTGGTCCTGCTCACCGAGGACTCGGCGGCGGCGAACTTCCCACTGGGCCCGGAGGGCGACTTCCTCGGTGCCCCCGAGCCGAACATGGTCGACCTCTTCGGCCGGCTGGGGCCACTGGTGAGGAGCGGTCAGGACGAGATGTGGCTGGGCACCCGCAACAAGGAGGGTGGGGAACCGGAGTCGTCCGACGACCGCGTCCTGGTCACGATCCGGCCGGAGACCGCCGTGGGCGGTCAGGACTGATCGGACCCGGCACCGGCCGGGGTCGACCCCCTCGCCCGGGGCGGCACCACCCGGCCGGCCGGAGCCCTCGGGTGGCGGCCGACCCCGAGATGCCGGCACCAGCCGGCTCGTCCACCGACGCCGCGCGGACGAACACCGGGCCGCGCCCCGGGCCACCGATCCCGGCGGTCGGGGCACGACCCGGCGACCGGCTCAGGCGGACACGGCCTCGACGACCAGCTCACGAACGCGTTTGGCATCAGCCTGGCCCTTGGTGGCCTTCATCACCGCGCCGACGATGGCCCCGGCGGCCTGGACCTTCCCGCCCCGGATCTTCTCGGCCACGTCCGGGTTGGCCGCCAACGCCGCCTCGACGGCGGTGCGCAGCGCCGACTCGTCCGAGACCACCTTCAGGCCACGGGCGGCGACGACCTCGTCGGGCTCGCCCTCACCGGCGAGGACACCGTCCACCGCCTGCCGGGCGAGTTTGTTGGTCAGGGTGCCCGTGGTGACCAGTTCGATGACCCTGGCCACCTGGACCGGCGTGATGGGCAACGCCGCCAGCTCCTCGCCCCGCAGGTTCGCCTGCTGGAGCAGGTAGGACACCCACCAGGACCGGGCCTCCGCCGAGGACGCGCCCGCCTCGACGGTCGCGGCGATGAGGTCGACGGCCCCCGCGTTCAGCAGGTCCCGCATCTCGGCGTCGGACAGCTCCCACTCCTGTTGGATGCGCCGACGGCGCTCCCACGGCAGCTCGGGCAGCGTGCCCCGCAGCTCCTCCACCCACTCCCGGGACGGCGCCACCGGCACCAGGTCGGGTTCGGGGAAGTAGCGGTAGTCCTCCGAGGTCTCCTTGCGACGGCCGGCCGAGGTGCTGCCACTGGACTCGTCGAAGTGGCGGGTCTCCTGCACGATCGATCCGCCACCCGAGAGCACGGCGCCCTGCCGGGACATCTCGAACCGCACCGCCCGCTCCACGCTGCGCAGCGAGTTCACGTTCTTCGTCTCGGTGCGGGTCCCGAAGGTGTCGCCGCCCTTGGGCATCAGGGAGACGTTCGCGTCGCACCGCAGCGAGCCCTGGTCCATGCGCACGTCGGAGACGTCGAGCGCGCGGAGCAGGTCACGCAGCGCGCTCACGTACGCCCTGGCGACCTCGGGTGCCCGCTCGCCGGCGCCCACGATCGGCTTGGTGACGATCTCGATGAGCGGAACACCGGCCCGGTTGTAGTCCAGCAGCGAGTGCGCCGCGCCGTGGATACGACCGGTGGCACCGCCGACGTGCAGCGACTTGCCGGTGTCCTCCTCCATGTGGGCCCGCTCGATGTCCACCCGGAAGGTCTCACCGTCCTCCAGCACGACGTCGAGGTAGCCGTCGAAGGCGATCGGCTCGTCGTACTGGGAGGTCTGGAAGTTCTTCGGCTGGTCCGGGTAGAAGTAGTTCTTCCTGGCGAAGCGGCACCACTCGGCGATCTGGCAGTTCAACGCCAACCCGATGCGGATGGCCGACTCCACCGCCTTGCCGTTGACCACCGGCAGCGCGCCGGGGAGGCCGAGGCAGGTCGGGCACACCTGCGTGTTGGGCTCGCCACCGAAGTCGGTGGGGCAGCCGCAGAACATCTTGGTGTTCGTGGACAGCTCGACGTGCACTTCGAGCCCGAGGACCGGGTCGTAGGTGGCCAGGACGTCGTCGTAGTCCATCAGGTCAACGAGAGCGCTCACTTCTTCCTGCCCCTCCGCACGCTCCGGAACAGCAGGCCGGCGGAGGTCACCAGCGCTGCCAGGTGCAGCACGGCGTTGACCAGCGACAGCCGGTCCGACTCCTGCCGGGCCTTGCGCAGTTCCGACAGCGAGCCCACCGCGCCGAACACCAGACCCCCGAGGTTGAACAGGATCTTGATCAGGCTCTGCCGCTCGTCGTCGTCCAGCTTGTCGGTTATCTCGCGGTCACCCGCCACTTGTGCGTCTCCTCATCCCATTCGGTCCGACTGTCGACCCTTCACGACTTCACCGGAGAAAGCCCAGGTCGCGGAGCTTGTCGGCGGTACGTCGCCGCCACCTATCGTAGGAGGGAACCCGGCTGAGCTCAGTGTGGCGGGCCCGCTCCGCCAGCAACGGCAGGTACTCCTCGACGTCCCGCCTCCGACGACGCCCACGCCCGGCGTTCATCGCCTCGGTGAGGGTCTTCTTGGGGTCGCTGAGCCGCTCGACATCCCGAAGCCGGTCCGCCTCGAAGACGTCACCCGCGCTCGGCGCGCGGCGGGCGAGCCGGTTGACCAGCTCGGTGTCGGCGAGCGCCCACGCCTCCATCTCCCGCACCGGGGCCAACTCCACCAGCGGCGGCAGCCCGGGACCTCCGCCGCGCCCCGCCGTCTCCCAGCACGACAGCATCGGGGCCCAGCTTCGCTCACGTTCCTCGCCGTTCTTGTCGTCGTAGTGGAAGAACACCAGGTCGGGGCGGGGAGTGAGCTCGGCCACCTGCTCGGTGAACCGCTGCCAGGGCCTGTCCCCCCGCCGTTGGAAGGTGAGGGGTTCGGCCAGGTCGAAACCAGCGCTGGTCCCGGTACTTCCGATGTCACGCAGGGCGCGGAACACGATCACGCGGAAGAACGTCTCGTCCGTGGGCCCCTCCACGAGGATCGCCGTGTTGAGCGGGCGCACTCAGTCATCCTCCAGCAACTGCCGAGCGTGCTCCCGGTCGATCCCGGGCAGCGCGCGTCGCTCGTGCCGCGACACCGGATGAACCCCGAGGTCGAGCTCGGCCTGACCGGCCCGGCCGCCACCCCGGCTCCTACTCACCCGGGAGGGTTCGTCCAACGAACGGGCCCGCGAGACCCGGCTGCTCCCGCCGCCGGGCTCGACCCTGCTCACCCAGTCCATGACGATGATGTCCGAGGGATCGACCACGAACAGCACCAGCGGCGAGTGACTGGACAGCACCAGTTGCGCGAGGGGCTCCTCCCCCGCGTCCGCCTCCGCCGGGTGCGTGACGAGCTTCCGGAGCAGCTGCACCAGCGCCCTGAACCGCTGCGGGAAGATGCCGTTCTCGGGCTCCTCGAAGCAGATCAGGCCCCGGTACTTCGGGTCGTGCAGCGCGGCGAGCAGGGCCAGCACCCGCATGGTGCCGTCCGAGGCGATGCGCGCGCTCACCCGGCCCTCGTCGCTGGTGTCGAGGTGGATCTCCCACTGACCGGTCGCCGGGTTCTCCTCCACCTCCACCCCGCTGAACCCGCGCACGACCCGGGCGAGGTCCACGGTGATGTCGTCCAGCACGCTTCCCTGGTCGAGGGTGGTCTCCCGTTCGATCCTCCGGAGCACCTTGGCGAGGTTCCCGCCGGCTGGTTCGAGCTGGTCGCCCCGTTGCTCCGGGGTGCTGGGGCTGCGCAGGGCGACCGGGTCGAGCTGGAGGAAACGCCACGACTCCATCTCGCGGCGCAGCGCGTAGAGCAGGGGGAACTCCACCGTGGAGGTGATGCTGGAGAGCACGGTGGCCTCCGCCGCGTGCGCCGGCAACTGCCGGGCCCGTCCCTGGTTTCCCTCCTGCCGGATGGAGAAGACCGCGTCCCCCGCGCTGTTGGTCTCGGTGACGAGGAGGGCCGAGGTCCGCCGGTACGCGAGGTTGGCGTCGCGGAACTCCCGGCTGACCCGCTGGTCCCGGACCCAGTCGTCATCCTTGCGGCGGATGGGTCGCGCCTCCTCGGAGACGACGAACAGGCGGGGAGAGCCGTCCTCGACGGTGCGGCGCTCGATCTCCAGCTCGTACCGCAGCCGGGTGTGCGTGACCCGCACCTGCCGGCCGAAGGGGTCGACGACCGTGGGCTCCAGCAGCACCTCGACGGCGAAGCGCATCTGGTTGACGGCCGTCCCGTCGCCCTTCCAGCGGAACAGCTCGGAGAGGTCCCCCCTGGCCCCGGTACAGGCGTCGTAGAGGGACGGGGAGCTGGCGAGCCGCCCCAACAGCTGGATCGCGTCGAACAGGTTGGACTTCCCGCTGGCGTTCTGGCCGAGGATGGCCAGGAACGGCGGGATGTCCAACCCGAAGTCGGCGAACGACTTGAAGCCGTCGACCTCGATCCGGGTCAGCACGACGGCCGTCCCGGAACCGGAGCCATCAGGCGGTCACCGCCAGGTCGGGGACCCGGTGGATCAGCGGCCCGCCCTGCGCGGCGTCCCGCGCCACCTCGAAGGCGGCGCTGACCCGGTACATCCGGTCGTCGGCCTGCGCGGGAGCCATGACCTGGAGGCCCACCGGCAGCCCGTCCTCGTCCGAGAGCCCGGAGGGCACGCTCATGGCGGCGTTCCCGGCGAGGTTCGCCGGGATGGTGCACAGGTCCGCCAGGTACATGGCCAACGGGTCGTCCACCCGCTCCCCGATCCGGAACGCGGTGGTCGGGGTGGTCGGCGACACCAGCACGTCGACCTTCTCGTAGGCGGCGGCGAAGTCGCGGGCGATGAGGGTGCGGACCTTCTGCGCCTGCCCGTAGTAGGCGTCGTAGTAGCCCGAGGACAGCGCGTGCGTCCCGATCATGATGCGGCGTTTGACCTCCGGGCCGAAGCCGGCCTCCCGGGTCAGCGACATGACCTCCTCGGCGGAGAGCCTGGCCCCGTCGTCGCCGACCCGCAGGCCGTAGCGCATCGCGTCGAACCGGGCGAGGTTCGACGAGCACTCGCTGGGCGCGATCAGGTAGTAGGCGCCCATCGCGTAGTCGAAGTGCGGGCAGGAGACCTCGACGATCTCGGCGCCGAGTTCGGCGAGCAGCTGCACGGCGGCGTCGAAGGACCGCAGCACTCCGGGCTGGTAGCCCTCCCCCGCGAACTGGGTGACCACGCCGACGCGGACGCCGGTGAGGTCGCCGCTGGCGCCCTGCCGGGCCGCCGCCACCACGGGCGGCACGGGCGCGTCGATGGAGGTGGAGTCCAGCGGGTCGTGGCCGCCGATGACCTCGTGCAGGAGCGCCGCGTCCAGGACCGTCCGCGCGCAGGGGCCGGCCTGGTCCAGGGAGGACGAGAAGGCCACCAGCCCGTAGCGGGACACGCCCCCGTAGGTGGGCTTGACGCCGACGGTGCCGGTGACCGCGCCGGGCTGGCGGATCGAGCCGCCGGTGTCGGTCCCGATGGCCAGCGGGGCCTCGAACGCGGCCAGTGAGGCCGAGGAGCCGCCGCCGGAGCCGCCGGGGATCCGGTCCCGGTCCCAGGGGTTCCTGGTCACGCCGTACGCGGAGTTCTCGGTGGAGGAGCCCATCGCGAACTCGTCCATGTTCGTCTTCCCGAGGACGACGACGCCCGCCTCGCGCAGCCGGCGGGTGACGGTCGCGTCGTAGGGCGGCAGCCAGCCCTCGAGCATCCGGGAGCCGCAGGTGGTCGGCACTCCCTTGGTGGTGAGGATGTCCTTCAGCGCCAGGGGGACGCCGGCCAGCGGGGACGCCGGCGCCTCACCCGAGGCGAGCGCCGCGTCCACGGCCTCCGCCGCCGCGAGGGCGCCCGTCCCGTCGACGTGGAGGAACGCGTTGATCTCGGGGTCCACCCCCGCGATGCGGTCCAGGTGGGCCTGGGTCACCTCGACGGCGCTCACCTCGCGGCGGTGGATGCGCTCGGCCAGCTCGGCGGCCGTGGACCGGGTGATCTCGTCGGACACGGGGTTGCTCACTGCTCCTCCCCGAGGATGCGCGGAACGCGGAAACGGTTCTCCTCCACGGCGGGGGCGGCGGCGAGCGCCTCCCGCTGCGTCAGGCCCGGGCGGACCTCGTCGGCGCGGAAGACGTTGGTGAGGGGCACCGCGTGCGAGGTGGGGGGGATGTCCCCGGCCGCCACCTCACCGACCTTGGCCACCGACTCCAGGATCACGCCGAGCTGGGAGGCGAAGGTGTCCAGTTCCTCCTCGGTCACGGCCAGCCTGGCCAGCCGGGCGAGGTGCGCGACCTCGTCACGGGAAATGGCGGGCAAAACGAGAACCCCCTGATCGTGGTTCGCGATGGTGGACAGGGAATGACCTCGCCATTCTATGGGTGGGCGGGTCCCACCCCGTACCGGCCCGCGTCCACCGCCACGAGCGTCGGGAAGGGGGCTGACCGGCCGGCCCCGCCATCACCCGTCCTCGTCGAGCTGCCAGACTGGACGGGTGGACGGCCCCGCCCGAACACGCGCCCGAACAACGGGTCACGGCGATTTCACACGAATTCGCGGCGGGGGCCTTTTCCGCGTTGACGGCGAGTGGGATGCTTGATCGACAGCGCGGGCGGCGATCCCGTCCCAGGGCGCTGATCTGTCACCATTCGGCGGCGACGTGCCGTGCACCGCGCGGGCGGCGAGGTTCCGCGCACAGTAGCAGGAGGCTGTGGATTCAGTGTCCTTCCTGATCCGCGTACAGCTGCCGGACGAGCCCGGCAAGCTGGGCGCGGTGGCCACCGCTCTGGGAGAGGCGGGGGCCGACATCCTCAGCGTCGACGTGGTGGAGCGCGGCTCCGGCGTCGCCATCGACGACCTGGTGGTCGAACTGCCCTCGGGTCGGCTGCCGGACGTGCTGATCACCGCCGCCGAGTCCATCGACGGCGTCGAGGTCGACGCGGTCCGCCCCTACGCGGGGGTGCTCGACACCTTCCGCGAACTGGAACTCGTCGAGGACATCGCCTCCGATCCCAGCACCGGTCTTGACGTCTTCGTGCAGGGCGTGCCACGGATCGTCCGCTCCGGGTGGGCGATGATCGTGGGCGACAACGGCGAGGGCGCGTTCCGCCTCGCCGCGAGCGCCGCCGCACCGGAGACCAGGGCGCTGCGGCTGCCGTGGTTACCACTGGACCACGCCGCCATCCTGGACGGTGAGGAGGAGTGGGTGCCGGCGACCTGGCGGGAGCTGGGCACCGAGCTGGCGGCCACCCCGCTGGGCAAGCCGGACCGGGTCCTGCTCGTCGGGCGGCCCGGCGGGCCGATGTTCCGGGCCTCGGAGCTGGCGCGGCTGGCCCACCTCACCGGCATCGTCGCGACGATCCTCGTGGACGGGCGCTAGCCCGGCCGGAACCCAGACGGGCGGCCGCTGGCCGCCCGCTGGTCGTCCGACGTCCCGAACGCTGCTCAGTTCCCCCCGCCGAGCGGGTGTTCGAAGGACAGCAGCCGGATTCCGTCGACCGACCAGTCCCGTGCCGGCAGGCGGCGGAAGCCGAGGCGTTCGTACACCCGGTGCGCGGTGGTCATGCGCTCCTGGGAGCAGCACACCACCCGTTCCACGCCCAGTTCACCAGCCCTGGCCAGCACCGCCCTGGTCAGGGCCGCTCCCACCCCGCGCCCCCTCGCCTCGGGGCGCACGGCGAGCATCCGGAACTCGAGCTCTCCGTCGCGGGCCATCTCGGCGAAGGGGGTGCCGGCGGCGGCGACGGTGACGGTGCCGAACACCCGGCCGTCGACGACGGCGACGAGGAGTTCCGCCTCCCGGTCACGGCGGCCGGTGTCCCGGAGCTCCTCCGCGTACTCCTCGTTGCCGACGAGGAACCGCTCCTCGTCGTAGGCGGCGACGGTGAGCTCGCCCACCTCCGCCAGTTCGGTCGCCAGGGGGCGACGGATCACGGGTAAGCCGCTGTGCACCATGCTCCGCATCATCGTTGTCCTCGTTCCGTGCCTACCGGCAGGTGTGGGGTCGGCCGGCGCCGGACCCGTGTCCGGCCGGTCCTGGTCCTCAGCCGCCCGGGAGCGACCCGGGCGGTACGGGCCCGGGTCAGTCGGCGGCGTCCCCCGACTCGTCGGCGCGCTCGGCCAGGGCCGCTGCCGCGTCCGGCCCGTCGTCGAGCAGCACCCGGAAACCGGGTTCCCGCAGCACGGGCACGCCCAGCTGAACCGCCTTGTCGTACTTCGACCCCGGGGAGTCACCGACGACCACGAAGGCCGTCTTCTTGGACACCGATCCCGCCGCCCGGCCGCCCCGGGCCATGATGGCCTCCTTGGCCTCGTCACGCGACAGGGTTTCCAACGAGCCGGTGACCACGATGGACAGCCCCTCCAGGTGGCGGGGGACGCTCTCGTCCCGCTCGTCCTCCATGCGCACCCCGGCCCGCCGCCACCGGGCGACGACCTCGCGGTGCCAGTCGACCGCGAACCACTCGCGGACGGAACGCGCGATCGCGGGGCCGACGCCGTCGACGGCGGCGAGTTCCTCCTCGGAGGCGTGCTCGATGCGGTCCACCGTGACGAACTCGCGCGCCAACGCCTGCGCGGCGGTGGGTCCGACGTGCCGGATCGACAGGCCGACCAGGACCCGCCACAGCGGCTGTTCCTTGGCCGTCTGAAGGTTGCGCAGCAGTTTGTGCCCGTTCGCGGACAACTCGCCGGCCTTGGTGCGGAACAGGTCGACCCGGAGCAGGGTGTCGGCGGTGAGGTCGAACACCTCACCCTCGTCCTCCAGGACGCCGGAGGCCAGCAACGCGGTGGCCGCCTCGTAGCCGAGCACCTCGATGTCGAAGGCCCCGCGCCCGGCGAGGTGGTGGAGCCGTTCCCTCAGCTGCGCCGGGCAGGAGCGGGCGTTGGGACAGCGGATGTCGACATCGCCCTCCTTCTCGTACCGCAGTTCCGTACCGCACTCGGGGCAGTGGGTGGGCATCGTGAACTCGCGCTCCGTGCCGTCGCGGGCCTCGACGACCGGGCCGAGCACCTCCGGGATGACGTCCCCGGCCTTGCGGATCACCACGCGGTCCCCGATGAGCACCCCCTTGCGGCGGACCTCGTCTCCGTTGTGGAGGGTCGCGAGGCTGACCGTCGACCCGGCGACCTTCACCGGTTCCATGAGCGCGAACGGGGTCACCCGGCCGGTGCGGCCGACGTTGACCCGGATGTCCACCAGCTTGGTGGTGGCCTCCTCCGGCGGATACTTGTAGGCGATCGCCCAGCGGGGCGCCCGGGAGGTGCTGCCGAGGCGCCGTTGGAGGGCGACCTCGTCGACCTTGATCACCACGCCGTCGATCTCGTGCTCGGCGTCGTGGCGGTGTTCGCCCCAGTAGGCGATCTCCGCGCGGACCTGCTCCACGGTGTCGAGGACCTTCGCGTTCGCCGAGGTGGGCAGGCCCCAGGCCTCCAGCGCCGCGTAGGCCTCGGACTGGCGGGTGGGCTCGAAACCCTGCCGGCGGCCCATCCCGTGGCTGATCATGCGCAGCGGGCGGGTGGCCGTGACCCGGGGGTCCTTCTGCCGGAGGGAGCCCGCCGCCGCGTTGCGGGGGTTGGCGAAGGGCGCCTTGCCCGCCTCGACGAGCCGGGCGTTGAGCTCCGCGAACTCGGACACGGCGAAGAAGACCTCGCCCCGGACCTCGACGAGGGCGGGCACGGGGAACTCGTCGCTCGGGCTGAGCCGTTCGGGGACGTCCCGCATGGTGCGCACGTTCAGGGTGACGTCCTCACCGGTGCGGCCGTCACCCCTGGTCAACGCCCTGACCAGCACGCCGTCCCGGTAGAGCAGGTTGATGGCCAGCCCGTCGATCTTCAGTTCGCACAGGTAGTGCGCCTGGTCCCCGACCTCGCGGCCGACGCGGTCCGACCAGGCGGAGAGCTCCTCGTCGTCGAAGGCGTTGTCGAGGCTCATCATCCGTTCGAGGTGGTCGACGGCGGTGAAGTCCGTGGAGAACCCTCCCCCGACGGCCTGCGTCGGCGAGTCCGGGGTCGCCAGGCCCGGGTGGTCCTCCTCCAGGCGGAGCAGTTCCTGCCAGAGCCGGTCGAACTCGCCGTCGGCGATGGTGGGCGCGTCGAGGACGTAGTAGCGGAACTGGTGCCCTCTGATCTCCTCGGCAAGCCGCTGGTGGTGCTCACGCACCTCGGTGGGAACGTCCTCGACGCCCTGCCGCTCGGCGACCTCCGGCTGGTCGACGGTCGTCGGCGAGGCCGGGTCGGCGGCGACCGGGCTGGACGTCGCCGGGTTCACGGGTTCCTGGGGCAGCTCGCTGGTCACGCGAAGAGGCTAGAACGAGCACCTGACACCGGCTGGGTGACGTCGGGGCGAGCCGCCGCGCGGGTCGACGCGAGCGGGGTCCGCCGGGCCTCGGGTCGGGCCCGTCCCGGCCCGGGGAGGGGCGGCACGCCCGGCCGAGCTCTCGACGAGCTCACCGGCACACCCGGGCCGGCCACCCGGGTTCGGCCGGCCGTGGGGCGGGGCGGGTGACGCGGATCAGGTGGGTCGGCGCTGGCTCTCGTCCAGCTCACGCACCATCTCGCGGAACTCGAGCAACCCGATCGCTCCGTGCGGCTCGCGCTCGGCGGTCTCGACCCGGCCGAGGCGGTCGGCCGCCAGCCGCTCCCCGAGCGTGGCGTCCAGGGGGAGGAAGGTCATGGCCGCCTTCGCGGCGTCGGCGAGCTCGGCCATCAGGGGGTGGAACACCGCGACGTCGACCAGCCCCGCGGACTCGTCGACCAGCGGAGCGACCCGGACGTCGGCGAGTTCGATGCGGTGGGCGCCGAAGTTGACGGTGACACCCGTCGGGTCGGGGACCGGCGGAACCGCGTCGTGGTATTCCCAGATCGCGCTCTGCGGCGGCGCGGCGGCCATCCAGGCGTCGGTGTAGGTGCGCAACGCGGGGTCGCCCTGGCCGCTGATCACCAGCGCGTAGATGGCGTGGACGCCCCGCTCGACCGAGAAGTGCAGGTCGGGGTGCAGCAGTTCGACGGCGGAGCAGAGTTCGTGCTCCACGCGGTGGGGTTCGCCGTCACCGAGTGCGGAGCTCAGGACCGGCAGCAGTTCCTCCCAGCGTCGCCAGAAGGCCGCGGCCGCCACCTCGGGTTCGGCGCCCGTACTGGACGGATCACCGTCGGACAGTTGGTCGCCTGGGTCGGGTTCGGAGGACCAGACCCGGCGGAGGAACCTCTTCACAGCGCCCATTGTGCGCGACCTCGGCGCCGATGGCACCACCCTGTCGTGCGGCCCGCCCAACTCGTCGGCCGTGTCACCCGTTCCGGTCGCCGCGCCCTGGTCCCGTCGCGGGCCTCACCCGCCCCAGCTCTCCGGCGGCTCGACGAAGGCACGTCCGAGGTCCCGCACCAGGGTGAGGGCCGTCCGCGCCCAGTCCCGCGTCGCGCCGGCCAGCCCGCACGCGGTGGCGGGGACCAGCAGGTCAGCCAGCCGTGGCCGGGCGAAGCCGAGGCGGTCGGCCAAGGCCAACGCCGGTGCCGCGGCGGACCGGAGGTCGAGCGGACCGGTGGGCGGGGTGCCCGGGACCAGGCCGAGGGCCAGCCTCGTCCCGCCGTCCCAGGTCTCGCCGAGCTCGTCCCAGAACGCGGTGTCCGCGCCGTCGAGGGAGGCCGCGTCGAAGGACACGACGTCCACCCCGGCCTCGGCGAACAGGCGCACGGGAGGACGCCGGGCGCAGCAGTGGGCGAACACCGGCGCGCCGGTCGCCTCCCGGGTCGTCTCGACCACCTCGTGGAGGAGTCGGACGGCGTCCGGCTCGGAGACGGCGGACACGGTCCCGTACCCGGAGGGGGTGGGCAGGCTCCCCCGCAGGACCGCCGGCAGCGTGGGCTCGTCGAACTGCACGACCAGGTCCGCGCCGGTGCGGGACCGCAGCTCGCCGAGGTGCTCCCGCAGTCCCTCCAACAACGACTCGGTGAGGTCCCGCAGTGCCCCCTGGTCGGTGAGGACCCGGTGGCCCCGGGGGAGTTCCAGCCCGGCTGCGAGCGTCCACGGGCCCGCCACCTGGACCTTCAGCAGGGACGGGCGGTGCCCGGCCTCCTGGAGCGCCTGGTCCAGCCCGTCGAGGTCCCGGTGGTGGAGGTCGACGGCGCGCCGGTGGTCCGCCCCGGGGCGTCCGGTGAGGCGGTAGCCGGAGGGCACCGATTCGAAGGGCATGCTGACGAGGAGCCCGGCCGCGCGGCCGATCAGGTCGGCGCCGAGTCCCCTGGCCGGCAGTTCCGGGAGGTGGGGGAGGTCGGGCAGTTCCCCCAGGACCGTTCTCGCGGCCTCCACGGGGTCGGTGCCGGGCATCGACCCGACGGCGGTGGCCGTGCCGGCGGGCCAGGGGGCGGTGCGAGCTGCCGAGTTCACGATCGCACTACCTACCATCCGGCGGGAACCACCGGAAGGGCGGCCCCCGCCCCCGGTTGCCGTTTCCCGGCGGCGCGCCTGGCAGAGTGTGCCGATGAGCACCAGCCAGTCCGCCGGTCATCGCGCGTCCGCGTCCCGTCCCGCCCGGTCCGGGCCGGTCCCCACCAGGGAGATGGTGTGGGCCGCGGCTAGCCGCATGCGCCCGTACCTGCGCCGCACCCCGTTGCTCCGGGTGGAGGTCGACGGGCGTCCCCTGGTGTTGAAGTTGGAGCACCAGCAGCTGACCGGCTCGTTCAAGCTGAGAGGCGCGCTGAACGCGCTGCTCGCGGGCGACCGGCCGCGCCGGGTGGTCACGGCCTCGGGCGGCAACCACGGCCTGGGCGTGGCGACGGCGGCCCGGCTGCTCGGGGTGCCGGCCGAGGTGTACGTGCCCACGACCGTCCCCGACGGGAAGGCGCGGCGGATCGAGGCGACCGGGGCGACCCTGGTCCGGCACGGGGACCGGTACGCGGAGGCCGCTGCGGCGGCCGTGCTGGCCGCCAGCGGCGAGGGCGTGCGGTACGTGCCGGCCTACGACGACCCGGAGGTGGTCGTGGGCCAGGGGACGGTCGCCGCCGAGGTCGTGGCGGACCTCCCCGAGGTGGACACGGTGGCGGTGGCCGCCGGAGGTGGTGGGCTCGCGGCGGGGACGGTGCTCGCCGTCGGGCCGGAGCGGACGGTGGTGGCGGCGGAGCCGGTCGGCTGCGCGTCGCTGGGCCACGCGTTGGAGGCCGGCGAGCCGGTGGACGCCCCGGTGAACTCCGTCGCCTCGTCAGCGCTGGGGGCGACCCGCGTCGGGGACCACCCCTTCGCGGTGCTCGGGTCGGCCGAGAACCTGCGGTCGGCGCTCGTGGAGGACGCGCGGCTGTTGGCGGCGCGGGACCGGCTCTGGGAGGAGTTCCGCATCGCCGCCGAGCCGGCGGCGGCCGTTCCCTTCGCGGCCTGGCTCGACGGGGACGTCCCCGGCCGGCTGCCGTGCGTGGTGGTCTGCGGCGCCAACACCGACTGGGCCCCGGTCTGACGGTCCGCGCGCCGCGCCGTGGGCGGTGGGCCGGCTCCGAGGGGTCCCGTCCCAGCGCCCGGCGGGGTGACCTCAGGAAGTGGCGCTGATGCGGCCCGCGCCCAGCACCAGGTCACCGGCGTCCGCGTCCGGCCGGTACAGGACGGCGACCTGCCCGGGAGCCACCCCTCGG
The DNA here is from genome assembly GCF_049311605.1 of Actinoalloteichus caeruleus. NCBI lineage: Bacteria > Bacillati > Actinomycetota > Actinomycetes > Pseudonocardiales > Pseudonocardiaceae > Actinoalloteichus > Actinoalloteichus caeruleus. Next base: position 993,343 of record NZ_CP186005.1, on the reverse strand, counting down.
ACGCTGTCCCGCAGCCTGATCCGCACGCGGTCCCCGTCCCGTTCGGCCACCGCCGGGGCGACGCCGCCGTGCGCCCGGATCTGCACGACGCACTCGACCAGCCCGTCCAGCGGCCGCCCCGTCGGCCACACCGCGTCGTCGGCGACGATCTCCGTCACGGCCAGCCGTTCGGAGGCGCCGACCCGGACGGTGCCGGACACGGGTTCGAGCGAGAGCACGTAACGCGGCCGCCCGTCGGCCGAGGGGCGGCCGAGCCCCAGGCCCTTGCGCTGCCCGACGGTGAAGCCGTGCACCCCGCCGTGCTGGCCCAGCACCTCCCCCGTCTCGTCGTCCACGAGGTCACCCGAGCGGTTGCCGACCCGGGCGTCGAGGAACGCCCGGGTGTCGCCGTCGGGGATGAAGCAGATGTCGTGGCTGTCCGGTTTCCTGGCCACGGCGAGGTCCTGCCGTTCGGCCTCGGCGCGGATGTCCGGCTTCCGCGTGTCCCCGACCGGGAACAGCGCGTGCCGCAGCTGGTCGGGGCGGAGGGAGGCCAGGACGTACGACTGGTCCTTGTCCGGGTCCACCGCCCGGCGCAGCTCGACGCCCGCCCCGTCGGCGGTGGGCGCGATCCTGGCGTAGTGGCCGGTGCAGACCGCGTCGAAACCGAGGGCCAGGGCCTTCTCCAGCAGGGCCTCGAACTTGATGCGTTCGTTGCACCGCATGCACGGGTTCGGGGTCCGCCCAGCCTCGTACTCGGCGACGAAGTCGTCGATGACGTCCTCGCGGAACCGCTCGGCGAAGTCCCAGACGTAGAAGGGGATGCCGAGGAGGTCAGCCGCGCGGCGCGCGTCGCGGGAGTCCTCGATGGTGCAGCACCCCCTGGCCCCGGTGCGGAGGGTGCCGGGTTTGGCGGAGAGCGCCAGGTGCACGCCGACCACGTCGTGGCCGGCCGCGACCGCCCTCGCCGCGGCCACCGCCGAGTCCACTCCCCCACTCATCGCCGCCAGGACTCGCAAGGTTCACACCTCCGCCGAAGTTCGCAGTGTCCGTCCGCCGCGCCGCCGCGCCCCGGCCAGGCCCGCGCTGCGCGCCCGGGCCACCACGGGCCCGATCGCCTCCCGCACCGCGGCGATGTCCTCGGCCGTGGAGGTGTGCCCCAGCGAGAAGCGCAGGGAGCCCCGCGCGGTGGCCGGGTCGGCGCCCACGGCGAGCAGCACGTGGCTGGCCTGGGCGACGCCGGCCGTGCAGGCCGAGCCCGTGGAGCACTCGATGCCCTTCGCGTCGAGGAGCATCAGGAGGCTGTCGCCCTCGCAGCCCGGGAAGGTGAAGTGTGCCAGCCCCGGCAGCCGCCCCGGGTGGGGCCCGGTGGCGGGGCCGTCGCCGTCCCCGTTGAGCACCGCGTCGGGGACGGCGACGCGCACGGCGGCGACCAGGTCGTCCCGCAGGGCCGCGAGCCGGGCGGCCTGTTCCCGCTGTTCGCCGACCGCCTCCCGGACCGCCACGGCCAGGGCGCTGATCGCCGGGACGTCGAGGGTCCCGGAGCGGACGTCCCGTTCCTGCCCTCCTCCGTGCAACAGCGGGGTACACGAGGTCTGCCGGTCGAGGAGGAGCACGCCCACGCCGGCGGGGCCCCCGACCTTGTGCCCGGTCAGGGTGAGGGCGTTCGCCCCGCTGGCCGTGAAGTCGACCGGGACGGCTCCGACCGCCTGCACGGCGTCGGTGTGCAGCGGGATCCCGTGCGCGGCGGCGGTCCTGGCGAGGTCGGGGACGGGGTTGACCGTGCCGATCTCGTTGTTGGCCCACATGACGGTGGCCAGGGCCACCGCGTCCGGGTCCTCGGCGATGGCCTCGGCCAGGACCTCGGCGTGCACCCGCCCGGTCGGGTCGACGGGCAGCCAGGTGACGTCGGCGCCCTCGTGGTCGGCCAACCACTGCACGGCGTCGAGCACGGCGTGGTGTTCGACGGCGGAGGCCAGGATGCGGCGCCGGCGGGGGTCCGCCGCGCGGCGCGCGTGGAAGATCCCCTTGACCGCGAGGTTGTCGCTCTCCGTCCCACCGCCGGTGAAGATCACCTCGGAGGGGCGGGCGCCGAGGGCGTCCGCGATCGCCTCCCGGGACTCCTCCACGGTGCGGCGGGCCCGACGACCGGAGGCGTGCAGCGACGAGGCGTTGCCCAGGGTCAGCAGCGCCGCGCTCATGGTGGACACCGCGCCCGGTCGCATCGGGGTCGTCGCGGCGTGGTCGAGGTAGGCCATCGTTGACCCAGCCTAACGGGGGTCGCGGGCCGCTCGGCAGGCACGCGACGGCCGACGGGGGCGAGGCGGGTCACCCACCGAGGGTGGGACGGCCCCCGCCCGACGCGGAACCGGACTGGGGCCGCCGACTGGGTTGGGGGAAACAACGTTGCTCGGGCGTGATGATTCATCTTCCGAGTCTGTCGGGCACCTCACCCTCTCGGTCGGCAGACACCGCTCCTCGATGTCGCCGGATGCGGCGAGGCAACCCGCACCCCCGAGGAGGGGGACAACCCGTGGCCGGCCGAGCGTGTGACCTCACCCGACCCGGCCTCCGCTCGCCCGCCGGCCCGTTACCGCAGTCGGCCGAACTGACCGGCTGCGCGGACTGGCACCGGCGGGCGTGAACCAGGGCGGAGCACGAACGGAGCACGAGCGGAACGCCCGCCCGAGCCATCAGGAACGGCAAGAGTCGAAGTCCGGCCTGCTTCATGAACCGCGCGATGGAACCTGGACGAGCTTCTTTCGCTCCGCTCCCCCGTGGGTAGCCTGTTCGCGAATCCCCGCCCAACGTGACCGCTACACGCGACCAGGTGGAGGCACCGGCGGGGACGATTCCGGGGAGAAGAGGGAATCATGCCCGACTTCGGACGGATGTTGCGGCGCCTGCGCCAAGAACGAGGCTGGACACAGACCGAACTAGCACGCCGTGTGCACGTCGGGCAATCCGCTCTCAGTCGTTACGAATCCGGGCGCTCGCAGCCAAGTCCTGATGTCGTGGAAGCACTCGCCGAAGTCCTGGGAGACGCACTACGCACCGCCGCACCCGCAATGGCCCTCAACCAGGTCGACGGTGGCGCTGGTGATGCGCTCGCCGCGATCGAACTCGCCCGCCGCGTCGAAGCCTCCGATGTTGGCGACAGCACTCTCCAGCAGTTGGAGGAGGGGTTCGACCAGATGGCCATCGCCTATTCGTCCGCCGCTCCGTCGCTGCTGCTACCTCAGGTCACCAGTCACCTCGGGTACGTGTCCGAACTGCTGGACGGCCCCAAACTCTCGCTGTCCGCACACCGGCGGCTGGTCGTTGCCGGGGCCTGGTACTCCCTGCTGGCCGCGACGATCCACATCGACCTGAACCAACACGACGCGGCCACGGCCAGACTCCGTGCGGCAGCGTCACTGGCGAGACACGCTGGTCATGACGAGATCCGGGCATGGGCGGCGGAGACCGAGGCCTGGCGTCAGCTCACTGCCGGCCAACTACGTCGCGCCTACGACCTCACGAAGGCCGCGCGGTACCTCGCTCCGGTCGGTTCGTCGATTCATGTCCAGGCCACCGCCCAGCAGGGCCGCGTGCTCGCGCGCCTCGGTGATTCCGAGAGTACCTACCACGCCGTCGACTCCGTGAACTCCCTAGCTGCTGATCTGCCGACGCTCGACGCGGACGAACGGGAACACCATTACCGGTACGACGGAACGAAACGCCGCGCCTACACCGCGACCACCCTGTCGTGGCTGGGAGATCCGGCAGCAGCGGGACACGCTGAGCATGTGATCGACCAGTTGACACCGAAAGCTGGTGAGTCAGGCCGATGGCCCAGGAGACTCGCCAGTGCCTACCTGGATCTGGCTTTGGTGCAGGTGAAGACTGGAGAGGTCGACTCGGCGGCCGACTCCGCGCTGACCGCGATGCGTACGGGCAGCGTCGTGCCCTCCAACTTCTGGCGGGCTGCCGAAGTCGTGCGCGCGGCCGAGGCTCGCCGGATGCCGCAGGCTCGGGAACTTCAGGCCGCCTACAGACTGATGACCCAGAGCTGACGGCACTATGCGCGCTATGCGACCACGACGCCCTTAGGCCTATTACAAGGTTAATCGTCCGCTGGGCTCACCTCCTCCTACGCGCCCGCCCGGATCAGCCGACACCGACACCGGAGCCGCGAAAGGCGCCCACCCGTCCCCGGTCAGTACGGACTCGATGACATCCGTGGCAGGACGAGCCGAGGGGCGTTCGCCCGGCTCGGGGTGGGCTCACGTCGTGAGCGCCCGTTCCCCGGCGAGCGGGGCGGGAGCGGGAAGCACCGACCGCGTGCGCACGACGTGGCCCCGGGCGGCGGGACGCCGACCGGGGCCACCGGGGTGCTCGTCACCGAGCGGCGGGCGTCAGCCGCGCCGCTTGGCGACCTCCTGCGACAGCTGCGGCGCCACGGTGAACAGGTCGCCGACCACGCCGAAGTCGGCGATCTCGAAGATCGGCGCCTCCGGGTCCTTGTTCACGGCCACGATCGTCTTGGAGGTCTGCATGCCGGCCCGGTGCTGGATGGCCCCGGAGATGCCGAGCGCCACGTACAGCTGGGGCGACACGGTCTTCCCGGTCTGGCCGACCTGGAACTGGCCGGGGTAGTAGCCCGAGTCGACCGCCGCCCGGGAGGCTCCGACGGCGCCGCCGAGGGCGTCGGCGAGTTCCTCGACCACCGAGAAGCTGTCGGCGCTGCCCACACCGCGCCCACCCGAGACGACGACCGACGCCTCGGAGAGTTCGGGGCGGTCACCGGCGACCACGGGTTCGCGTCCGGTCACCCGGACCGGCTTGGAGGCCTCCGCCACGGGCACCTCGACCGCTTCCTCGGTCGCCGCCCCCTCGGCCGCCTCGGCGTCGATCGCGCCGGGTCGCACGGTGATGACCGGCGTGCCGGTGGTCACCTTCGACTTCACCACGTAGGCGCCGCCGAACACCGACTGGGTGGCGACGCCGTCGGCCGCGATGTCGTCGACGTCGACCAACCACCCCGATCCGGTGCGCAGCGCGACCCGGCCGGCGATCTCCTTGCCCTCGGCGGTGGCGCTGACGAGCACCGCCGCCGGGGAGGTCCGCTCGGCCAGCAGGGCGAGCGCGTCGACCTGCGGCGTGACGAGCAGGTCGGTGGCGGTGTCCGACTCGACGACGTACACCTTGGCGGCGCCGTGGCCGGCCAGGCTCTCCCTGATCTTCGCCGAGGTGCCGGGGGCGCCGACCACCACGGCCGAGGGCTCACCGAGCCGGCGGGCGGCGGTGAGCAGTTCCAGGGTGGACTTCCTCACGGCACCGTCGACGTGGTCCACGAGGACCAGGACTTCGGACATGACTGCCTTCCTCTCCTCGTTGGGTCAGACGAGCTTCTGCGCTGCCAGGTACTCGACGATGCGCACGCCACCGTCGCCCTGGTCCTCGACGCGCTCTCCGGCGCCGCGCGGGGGCTTGGGTGCCGACTCGACCACCGAGGTGAACGCGGCGGCCAGCCCGACCTCGGAGGGGTCGATGCCGAGGTCGCCAAGACCGAGGGTGGTCACCGGCTTCTTCTTGGCCGCCATGATCCCCTTGAACGAGGGGTAGCGCGGTTCGTTGATCTTCTCGCCAACGCTGACCACGGCGGGCAGTTCGGCGGCGAGGTGGGTGATGCCGTCCTCGGTCTCCCGCTCCACCCGGACCTCGGTGCCCTCGACCTCGACCCGGCGGGCGTGGGTGAGCTGCGGCAGCCCGAGGAGTTCGGCGAGCATGGCGGGGATGGCGCCGGCCCGGCCGTCGGTGGCCTCGTTGCCCGCGACGACGAGGTCCACGCCCTCGATCGTCCGGATCGCCGAGGCGAGCACCTTGGCCGTCTGGATGGTGTCCGAGCCGTGGAGGGCGGCGTCACTGATGTGGACGGCCTCGTCGGCGCCCATCGACAGCGCCTTGCGGATGGCATCTGTCGCCCGGTCGGGGCCCATGGAGACGACGGTGACCTTGCCGCCGTGGGCCTCCTTGAGCAGCAGCGCCTCCTCGACGGCACGCTCGTTGATCTCGTCGATGACGGCGTCCGCCGCGTCGCGGTCGAGGGTGTGGTCGGTGTCCGTCAGCTTCCGCTCGGACCAGGTGTCGGGCACCTGCTTGATCAACACGACGATGTTCATGGTCTCCATCGACCTCCTGCGGGTCACGGGGTGTTCGCGCACGGCGGATCAGTTGGGCATGACCCTGCCAGGTCGGCACCCCCCTGGCACAGTGGCACTGTCCGTCACCTGGTGGACATCAACACCACTCATGTTACTCACCGGTAGCTTCTCGCGGTGACGAGCGGCACGCCACCAGACGTGACGGTGCTCACTGCCTCGTTCCGGGTGCCGGTGCCGTCACCACCCCGCCGGTCGACCGGGCCGGGCCGGTGATCTTCTGCCGGTACGGTGACCCGATGAGTACGACCGCGCGGCAGCCGATCGGCAGTGTCTGCCTGGTCCTGCACAGCCACCTCCCGTGGCTGGCCCACCACGGGCGTTGGCCCGTGGGCGAGGAGTGGCTGCACCAGGCCTGGGCCGCCAGCTACCTCCCCGTGCTCGACGTCGTCACGCGCCTCGCCGAGGAGGGGCGGCGCGGCCTGCTCTCGCTCGGGGTCACCCCCGTGCTCGCCGCGCAGCTCGACGACCCGCACTGCCTCCGCGAGTTCCACTCCTGGCTGGGGAACTGGCAACTCCGCGCCCAGTACGCCGCCGGCCGCTGGCGCGGCCACGACCCGGCGCTGCGGGAGGTGGCCGCCGCCGAGTACCGGCGCTCGGCGTGGGCGCTGGACCGCTTCGAGTCGCGGTGGCGGCACGGCGCCAGCCCGGTCCTGGCCGGGTTGCGCTCGGCCGGGGCGCTGGAGGTGCTGGGCGGACCGGCCACCCACCCCTTCCAACCGTTGCTGGGTCGCCGGCTGCGACGTCACGCGCTGCGGGTGGGGTTGGCCGACGGCCGGCATCGGCTGGGCGGGACGCCGGGCGGGATCTGGGCGCCCGAGTGCGGTTACGCGCCGGGCATGGAGCACGACTACGCCGCCGAGGGCGTCACCCACCTCGTGGTAGAGGGCGCCGCGCTGCCGGACCTCGCGGGGGACGACATCCCGGTGCGGCTGCTCGGGGACTCCGAGGTCGTCGCCTTCGCCAGGGACACCGAGCTGTCGCTGCGGGTGTGGTCGGACGACGGATACCCCGGGCACGCCGACTACCGGGACTTCCACACCTTCGACCACCCGTCCGGTCTGAAACCGGCCAGGGTCACCGGGCGGGACGTCGCCCCGGAGGACAAGCTCCCCTACGACCCGGCGCGCGCCCTCCACCGGGTCGGCGAGCACGTCGACGACTTCGTGACCTCGGTGCGGGACCGGCTGCTCCGCCAGGCCGAGGCCACGGGTCGGCCCGCGACCCTGGTGGCGGCGTTCGACACCGAACTGTTCGGGCACTGGTGGCACGAGGGCCCCCAGTGGTTGGAGGGGGTGCTGCGGGCGCTGCCGGAGGCGGGGGTGCGGGTGCGCACGCTGGGCGAGGTGGTGGCCGAGGACGAACCGGGGCCGGCCATCCAGCCGCCGCCCTGCTCCTGGGGCGTCGGCCGGGACTGGCGGGTGTGGAACGGCGACCGCGTCGCCGACCTGGCCGCCGCCAACCGGGAGGTCGAACGGCGGCTGGTCGACCTCAGCGACCGGCACCGCACCCCCTACCGCGACCCGGTGCTGGACCAACTGGACAGGGAGGCGCTGCTGGCGGTCTCCAGCGACTGGGCCTTCATGGTCACCGGCGACTCCGCAGCCGACTACGCCCTCCACCGGGCCCACGAACACGCCGGGCACTTCCACCGGCTGGCCGACCTCGTCGAGCGCGGCGACCGGGCCGAGGCGACGCGCCTCGCCGAGCGGCTGCGGGGACACGACGGCCCCTTCGGCCACCTCGACGCCCGCGACCTGGGCGCCGCCGACCGTTCCGTGAGGTCGTTCCCGCCGTCGGTGGTGGGCCTGACGGGCTGATCCACCACCCCGACCGGGCGTCGGCCGACCAGACGACCCTCCACGCGGTCCGCGACGGACCGGACGCCGGTGGGAGGATCAGCGGGTGCGGGTCTTGATGCTGTCGTGGGAGTACCCCCCGGTCGTGGTCGGCGGTCTGGGGCGGCACGTGCACGCGCTGGCCACCCGCCTGGCCCGGCAGGGACACGAGGTGGTGGTGCTCGCCCGGCATCCGGCGGGCAGCGACGCGACCACCCACCCCACCGTCGAGGAGCGGCGGGAGGGGGTGCGGGTGCTGCGCGTCGCGGAGGACCCACCCCACCTGACCTTCGAACGGGACCTGGTCGCCTGGACCCTGGCGATGGGCCACTCGATGGTCCGGGAGGGCATGCGCCTGCTCCGGGACTGGCGGCCGAGGGTCGTGCACGCCCACGACTGGCTCGTGGCGCACGCCGCCACCGCACTGGCCGACGCCGCCGACGTCCCGCTGGTGGCGACCCTGCACGCCACCGAGGCCGGCCGGCACAGCGGCTGGCTCTCGCACAGCCTGAACCAGCAGGTGCACTCGGTCGAGTGGTGGCTGGCGAACAGGGCGGACCTGCTGATCACCTGCTCGGCCGCGATGCGCCGCGAGGTCACCCACCTGTTCGACGTGGACGCCGAGCGGGTCGTGGTCCTGCACAACGGCATCGACTCGCACCGCTGGACCGGGCGGCCGGGAACGGCGGCCCTCGCGGCTGCCCCGCCTCCGGTCCCCGCGACCGGCGGTGCTGGCGCGTCGCGTGACGACGCCGGCGGCCAGCGGCCCTCCGCCACCCGAGTCGCCCCCGGCACCCGAACCGCCCTCCCCGCGCCCGACGGCGCCGGTTCCCCGGTCCGGACGGCCGCCGGGCGGGCGCGACCGGCCACCCTGGTCTTCTTCGGACGGCTGGAGTGGGAGAAGGGCGTGCAGGACCTCATCGCCGCGCTGCCCGAGATCCGCCGCCACCACCCGGGCACCACGCTCGTCGTGGCGGGCAGCGGCCGGCACGCGACCGAGCTCGTGGCCGACTCCCAGCGGCACGAGGTGGCCGAGGCCGTCCGGTTCGTCGGGCACCTCCCCGACGAACAGCTGGCGGCCGTGCTGTCCACCGCCGACGCCGCCGTCTTCCCCAGCCGGTACGAGCCCTTCGGGATCGTCGCCCTCGAAGCGGCGGCCGCCCGCGTGCCGCTGGTCACCTCCACCGCCGGCGGCCTCGCCGAGGTGGTCCGGGACGGGAGCACCGGCGTCTCCTTCCCACCCGGGGACATCCCCCGGCTGGCCGAGGCGGTCCGCCAGGTCCTCGACGACCCGGCCGCCGCGCGCCAGCGAGCGGACGCCGCGTTCGCCCGCCTGGCCACCGACTTCGACTGGGACCGCATCGCGGCGGACACCGCCCGCGAGTACGAGGGCGCCAGCCGGCGCCCCGCCACCGTGCTGGGACGTCCGAAGATCCCCTCGGGCAACGTGTTCGGCGCCGGGGCCTGACCGGCCCGGGACGGGGCAGGCCGGGCGCGCCCCGCCACACGCCGCCTGGGGCCAGCGCGGACGCCCACCTCGACGGAGTGGCGCGGCGTCGGCCACCAGCCGGCGGGCCCGCCCTCGGGGAGCTCGGTCCGGTCGGTCAGCCCGCGACCGGTGTCCCCGCGACGCCCTCGGCCCCGGCCCCGCCGGCGGCCGAACCGCCAGTGCCCTCGGCGCCACCACCGGCCGAACCGCCGGTGGCCTCGTCGCCACCGCCTGCCGGCCCGTCCGGGACCCGGCGACGCACCACCCGGGCGGGGATCCCGGCGGCGACCGCGTAGGGCGGGAGCTCGCCCCGGACGACCGCGTTGGCCCCCACCACCGACCCCCGGCCGATCCGGCTGCCCCGCAGGACGGTGGCCTTCGTCCCCAGCCAGCAGTCCTCCCCCACCCGCACCGGGGTCTTCACGATGCCCTGGTCCTTGATGGGGCGGTGCGGGTCGGTGGTGACGTGGTCGAAGTCGCAGACGTACACCCCGTCGGCGACCAGCGAGGCGGCCCCGATCTCCACGTCGAGGTAGCAGTTCACCGTCACCCGCTGGGCGAGGACGGCCTTGTCCCCGATCCGCAGGGATCCCTCGTGGCACCGCACGGCCGTCCCCGCGCCGACGTGCACCCAGCGCCCGAGCTCCAACCGCCCGTGGCCCGCGCGGCACTCGATGCTGACCCCCCGGTCGAGGAACACCATGCCGCGCAGGACGACCTGCGGTCGGCTCACCCGGAGGCGGAGGAGCCGCAGGTAGCGCACCAGGTACCACGGGGTGAAGGCCCGGTTCCGGATCACCCAGCGGAGGGATTCCCGGGTCAGGAACCTCGCCTGCTCCGGGTCGCGGCGGAACCACGACCGGATCGACACCAGGGACTCCCAGAGCGCGCTCACCCAGCGGAAGATACGCGCCGGCCTCCGCCGCCCCAACCTCCCCAGGGGGCCACGAGCCCGGCGGGGCGAGCACCGGGGGCGGGTCGGAGGACTTGATCGGCTCCTCCGGGGCACTCCCCAACCGGCGGACGTGCCCGGACACGGGTCCCCCCGGGGCCGCCCCGGGTGGAGGTCTCCGGGACCACCGAGTCACGACCAGCGGAAAGGGGTCCAGGATGCGTATCGGCCCTCGGGGGCTCGCCCGGTGCCAGGGCGCGTTCACCCTGCTCGGCGGCCTGTGGCCGCTGGTGAGCATCAGGAGCTTCGAGAGTGTCTTCGGCCCGAGGAAGGTCGACGACTGGTTGCAGTACACCACCGGTGGGCTGCTGGTCGTCGCGGGACTCGGGCAGCTGCGGACGGGGCGGAGCCGGGAGAGCCACCGCCAGGCGCGGATCCTCGGGGTGGGCACCGCCGCGACCCTGCTCGCCGTGGACCTCGTCTACGTGCGCCGCGGTCGCATCTCCCCCGTCTACCTGTTGGACGCCGTTGCCGAGACGGGCTGGCTGGTGGCCTGGGCCTGCCAGCGCCGGCGGGAACGGTAGGAGGGCCGGTCGACCGGGAGCGGCGTCAGGTGCGTTCGGCCTCGCACAGGAAGGCCACCGGGGTATCCCCGATCCGGGTGAGCACCGCCGTCGCCTCCGCCGGGCCTCGGAGCCGCAACCGCTTCCGCAGGGCGTCGGGGTCCACGGACACCCCTCTGGTGAGGATCTCCAACCGCCCGACCTCCCGTTCGCGCAGCCGGGCGCGCAGGGTCCGCTCGCCGTAGCGGCCGTGCTCCAGCACCCGGAACGCCCGCACCCCCTGGGGCGGCCGGTCCCCGGTCAGGTAGGCGATCCGGGGGTCGAGTTGGCCGAGGCCGTGCCGGGCGGCGTAGTGGCGGACCAGTCCGGCCCGCACCACCGCGCCGTCCGGGTCGACCAGCCACTCCCCCGGTTCCCGGACGGGGCATTCGTCCGGATCGGCGTCGGTCAGCTCCCAGGCGCTCCCGTCGCCGCCGAGGACGCTCGCGCGGCGGCGCACGCCCGGTGTCGCCAGCCCCTCGGACCACAGGGCGGCCTCCCGCACCCCGCCGTCGAGGGAGACGAGCTCCACCTCCCTGGCCCACGGCACCAGGTCGGGGTCCAGCCCCGGGGCCGCCTTGACCACGAGGTCGCGGCCCCGGGCCGCGGCGACCAGCTCCGGGAGCGGCGGTGCCAGCTCCTCGGGGCGCCAGGTGCGGCGGCCACCGGCCTCCCGCCTCGCCGGGTCGGCGAGCAGCACCGCGTTCCGGCTGACCGGGCGCACGGCGTCGGCCCTGACGAGCAGCGGTGCCACCCCGGCCACGGCCGCGTTGTGGGCGGCCATCGCCAGGCGCACCGGGTCGAGGTCACTGCCGAGGCAGCGGCGCGCCGACGCGGCCAGGGGCACGAGGTCCGCACCGACCGAACAGGTCAGGTCGTGCACGTCGCGGTCGGCGAGTCGGCGGGCGCGGTGTTCGGCCACGACGGTGGCGGTGGCCTGTTGGACGGCGTCCTCGGTGAACAGCCAGTCGTCCGCCCACCGCAGCCGCCCGGCGGCCCGGCGGCGCAGCACGGCGGTCTCGAGCAGCGCGGCGGCCCGGTCGTCCCCGACCAGCGACCTGGCCGCGGCGACGTCCGCCAGCCGGGTGGCCGCCGTGAGCGGGCGGTCGGCGAGCGCGGCGAGCGCGGCCCGCCCCCGTTCGCAGGCCAGGAACCGCACGTCGTCGAGGGTGAAGGTGTAACCCATCAGCGTTCGGTGCCCCACCGGCGGTGGAACGGGTGCGGCGGGCGGCGGGCGGTGCCGCGCCGGGGGGCGCTCACCCGCGCAACCGGACGGGCCGGTCCGGCTTCACCCCCGTCACGGACACGTTGTAGAAGAGTTCCCGGGGCAGGACCCTCGCGAGCACCCGTTCGTCGAAGCGGCTGAGCCGCTGCCAGGTCCGGTAGGCGAACATCGCCCAGTCCCACCCGAGTTTGCCGGGGGGCACGGCGGCCTCGAAGGTCCGCACCGGCCACCCGAAGAGGGCGGCGGTGAACTCGTCGGTGCTGGCGCGGACGTCGACCGCGCCCGCCGCCAGCGCGGTCCGCTCCAACTCGGTGGGATCGAAGGTGTGGAGGTCCACGACCGCCTCCAGCGCGGCGGCGCGGGAGGACTCGTCGAGCTCCCGCTGCGGCCGGCGCCAGTCCCGCAACGCGGGCAGCCGGGTCAGGTTGGTGGTCAGCCACCAGGTGGCCCGTCCCAGCCTCCGCGCGTAGAAGTCGCCGATGCGGGTCGGGTCGCCGGCGAACACGAAACGGCCGCCAGGGCGGAGCACCCGCAGGACCTCCCGCATGGCCGCCCGGACGTCCGGGATGTGGTGCAGGACGGCGTGGCCGACGACGAGGTCGACGCTGTCGTCGGGGTAGGGGATGCGTTCGGCGTCCCCCACCCGGCCGTCGACGTCCAGCCCCAGCCGGTCGGCGTTGGCCAGCGCCGCCTCGACCATCCCCGGGGACAGGTCGGTGACCGAGCCGCGTTCGATGACGCCGCCCTGCATCAGGTTGAGCAGGAAGAAGCCGGTGCCGCTCCCCAGTTCCAGCGCCGTCGGGTAGGGGCGGCCGACGTCACCGGCCACGGCCCGGAAGCGGGAGACCGCGTAGTCGATGCAGCGCTGGTCGTAGGAGATCGACCACTTGTCGTCGTAGCTGGCCGCCTCCCAGTCGTGGTACAGCACGTTGGCGAGCTTCGGGTCGTTCCAGGCCGCGTCGACCTCCTCCGCGCTGGCGTGCGGGTGGGGACGGGGTTGCTGGGCGTCCGGTTCGCCGGTGAGCTGATCGGTCACGTCGACCTCCCTGGTCGTCCCGCGCGGGCGGGTCACTTGCCGTCGAAGACGGCCTTGCCCGGCCCGTTCTCGACGAAGGAACGCATTCCGGTCTTCTGGTCCTCCGTCGTGAAGAGCCCGGCGAACACCTGGCCCTCCAGGCGGAGCCCGCTGTCGAGGTCGCCGTCGAGGCCACCGTCGATCGCGGCCTTGGCGGCGGCGAGGGCGACGGCCGGCCCGGTCGCGAACTGGCCGGCCCACTCCACCGCCCGCGCGTGGACCTCGTCGGCCCCGACGACCCGGTCGACCAGTCCCATCTCCCTGGCCTCCGTCGCGTCGACGTAGCGGCCGGTGTAGATCAGGTCCTTGGCGCGGGCCGGGCCGACGAGGCGCGCCAGCCGCTGGGTCCCGCCCCCACCGGGGATGACCCCGAGCAGGACCTCGGGCAGGCCGACCCTCACGTTGTCGCCGGCGATGCGGTGGTCGCAGCACAGCGCCAGTTCCAGCCCGCCGCCCAGCGCGTACCCGGTGACGGCGGCGACCGTGGGCTTGGGGATGGCGGCCACCGCGTCGAGCGCGGCGGCGAGGTTCCGCTGCCCAGCCAACGCCTCCGCGTACCCGGAGTCGATCATCTCCCTGATGTCCGCGCCGGCGGCGAAGACCTTCTCCCCGCCGTACACGACCACGGCCCGGACGTCGGAGCGTTCCGAGGCGTCCTCGGCGGCGGTGCGCAACTCCCGCTGGAGCACCCTGTTCAGGGCGTTGAGCGGTGGGCGGTGCAGCCGGATGGTCCCCACCCCGGCAGTGGCCTCCAGTGTGACGAACTCACCCACGCCAGTGTCCTCCTCACGAGCCCTGGGCCGTCCGATCTCCGGCCCCCGCCGGGACGAAGGTTACCGTGCGGTAGAGCGTTCGTGGCCCCCGGCGACCACCGGGTGGAGGGGCGGCACGGTCGGGGCCGGCGGGCGCGGGACGCGGTGGCGGGCGACTCGGGATCCCGGGCCGACGCCCGGGGATTCGGCGGTCCCCCCTCGATCGGCGGTCCGGCGAATCCGTCGGGCGTCGGTCCCCACCGCCGGACCGCCCCCGTTATCCCCGCGTCGAGCGCACGTCCCCCACGGAACCGCAATTCCCCGGCCCGAACGGTCGAATTCCGCCGCTCACTCACGCGTGCTCCGGCGTGGCGCGCGGAACACGCTGCTCGCAGACTGGTTGACGCGGAATTCCAGCACAGCCGACTGGCGCCATATCGACTTCCTGCACGGCACCTCCTGCTGAGAAGGACTGATCGATGAACCCAGAAAACTGTTCGGGCCGTGGGAGCACGAGAAGACGGATGGGAATCCTGGCGGCCTCCGCCGCCGTCGTCGCCGGCCTCGCGACGGCACCCACCGCACCGGCCGTCGACGGCGGGGCACGCGCCGTGTCCGCCCCCCACCCGCTCTTCCACCTCCCCTTCCCGTGCGGGGAGACCTGGCGGGCCTACACCCACACCGGGCACGCCTACCCGGACGCGCAACTGGACTTCGGTCAGGGCAGCCCGCCGGACGGCCGGCAGGTCGTGGCCGCCAGGGCCGGGACGGTCGCCGAGAACGGCGTGTACGGCGACGGGTCCTCGTACCTGGTCCTGGACCACGGGGACGGGTGGTCCACCCGGTACGTCCACATGCGGACGGCCTCGATGGCGCGGACCGGCAGCGTCGTGCGGTCCGGCGATCCGATCGGCGAGGTGGGTGATGTGGGCTCCGCCGGCCAGTTCCACCTGCATTTCGAACAACGGCACGACGGCGTCCCGGTTCCGATCCGCTTCGACGACGAACCGGTGACCTACAAGTACTTCCCGGAGTACGTGACCCTGGTGAGCGGGAACTGCGGCGGAGAACCCTCGGAACCGGAGCCGGTGGCCCCGCCGGAACCGGCTCCGCAACCGCCGGCCCCGGAACCGGTCGCCCCGCCCCGGCCGGCGGACGACCAGGTCCAGGACGCCCGTCCTCCCGCCCCGGCGGCCCCGCTCCCCGCCCACCGCCCGACGTCCGCTCCCGAACCCGACGTGCCCAGCGGGGCCGGAGCCGGTGGCGACACGGCCCCACCGGCCGCCCCGGCCCGGCCGGCCCTCGACCACCTTCTGGGCCAGCGCGACGCCTACCGCTTCACACCGACGATGCCCGAGTTCGCGCGCCCCTGGGAGGGGACGGAGGGCTGACCGGCCGACCGGGGTGGGACGGCGGCGCGCCGTCGTCCCACCGGCTCGTCCTCGCTCAGCCCCGGCGGCGGGCGAAGAACCGGTCGCCGGACCGTTCGAGGCTCAGGTCCTGCCCGAAGGTCGCGCTCAGGTTCTCCTCGGTGAGGACCTCGTCGAGCAGGCCCTGCGCGACCACCGCGCCGTCCCGCAGCAGCATCGCGTGGGTGAACCCGGGCGGGATCTCCTCCACGTGGTGGGTGACGAGCACCATCGCGGGGGCGTCCGGGTCGAGGGCGAGCTGGCTCAGCCGCGCGACCAGGTCCTCCCGGCCGCCCAGGTCGAGGCCGGCCGCCGGCTCGTCGAGCAGCAACAGCTCCGGGTCGGCCATCAG
The DNA here is from genome assembly GCF_049311605.1 of Actinoalloteichus caeruleus. Lineage (NCBI taxonomy): Bacteria > Bacillati > Actinomycetota > Actinomycetes > Pseudonocardiales > Pseudonocardiaceae > Actinoalloteichus > Actinoalloteichus caeruleus. The sequence continues at coordinate 977,527 of NZ_CP186005.1, read as the reverse complement.
CGCCCTGGCGATCAGGGTCCGCTTGCGCTCCCCCTCCGAGAGGGTGCCGAACGGGCGGTCGGCGAGGTGCCCGACGCCGAGCGCGGCCAACAGCTCCTCCGCCCGACCGGTGTCGAGCTCGTCGTACCGCTCGCGCCACCGCCCGATGACGGCGTAGCTGGCGCTCACGACCACGTCCCGGACGATCTCCTCGCCGGGAACCCGCTGCGCGGTCGCCGCCGAGCACACGCCGATCCTCGGTCGCAGCTCGAAGACGTCCACTCCGCCCAGCCGCTCCTCCAACAGGTGGACCGTGCCGCTGGACGGGTGCATCTCCGCCCCGGCCAGCCTGATCAGCGTGGTCTTGCCCGCGCCGTTCGGCCCGAGGACCACCCACCGCTCGTCGAGTTCGACGCTCCAGTCCACCCCGGACAACAGGTCGTTGCGGTTGCGCCGCACCCCGACCCCGTCCATCCGGATCACGAGGTCGGTCACGTCCACCGCCTCGGCGTCGCTGCCCTCGCCGCGCTGCCGCGGCCCTACGTTCGTCGCGCCCTGCAAGCCCCGGTCGGTCACCCACCCATTGTGACGGCCGGGCCCAGCGCACTTCCCGATCGGGTGCCCCACTGCTCCAGGTAGCCGCCCCGACACGCCGCCGCACCGGCGCGGCCCCCGGTGCCCCCGCCGGGCCAGGCGCGCGGGCCCGACGGCACCGGACCGCTCCACCCCCGCGCCAGGAGCCGGCGACGGCCAGCGACGGGGACGCCGCACCAGCACGCCTCCCCCCGCCCTGCCCACGAAGAGCGGCCACCCGCCCCGGGGTGGCACCCGGAGTCGCGGTCACGGAACGGAGCCGGGCAACCGCACCGCGAGAAATGGGAACAACGCGGAACGGGTGTCGGACGAACCACGTCCCACCCGAGAACGACCGCCGCGAAACACGACCCCGGTAGAAACGGCCACCACACCGGCCACGTCGTCGACTCGACGCACGGAGCGCTGGATTCCGGCACACGAACAGGATCACCGGACCAGCAGGTCACGGGCCCGGAACAGGCACGACCTGCCCACCAGGTCACCACGAACGACGGAAAGGACGCCGTGTGGAAAACCACGGGAACAACATCGCGAACCTGGAGGCGCGCAATTCCGCGATGCGTCAGACGATGGATTCCCTCCTGAGCACTTTCCGCCAAAAACAGGAGGAGATCAGGGAGGTCCAGGAACAGGCCGCCCAGGCGAACGCGGAGGTCACCTCGCGGGACGGGCTGGTGACGGTGCGGGTCGGCTCGACCGGGACCGTGGAACAGATCGTCCTGGCCCCGACCGCCTTCGGCAGGAGCACACCCGAGAAGCTCTCCCGCACGTTGACCGAGGTGATCCAGCAGGCCGGCGACCAGGTGCGGCAGCAGGTGAGCGACCTGTTCGCGCCGCTGCACCGGGGTGTCCCCGACCTGCCGGACCTGGTGGAGGGGGCCCCGTCCCTGCGGACCCCCGGGACGCTGCCCGAACCACCGCCGGAGCGCGCCGAGCGGGCCGAGGGCGGCCCCGCGCCCAGCCCCTCGACCAGCCGAGGAGGAGTTCCACCGAACGTCGGCGGCGCGCCCCTCACCTCGCGCGGCAGGCCCGAGGACGATGCCGAGGACGACACCGGCGGCTCCGTCATGCGGGGAGGCCGCTGGTGAGCGGCGGGTACGAGGTCCGGACCGCCGAGATCCGGACGGAGAACACGAAGTTCGAGAGCACGGCAGCGCAGCTGGAGGACGTCCTCACCACCCTGCGGGCCGCGATCGACGCCGAGGGCGACTGCTGGGGCGCCGACGAGTCCGGCCAGGCCTTCGCCCAGGAGTACGCCCCGACCGCCCCGGCCGTCGTCGAGTACTTCGGGACGCTCGTCGAGGGGATCCGGGAGATGCGGACGCAGATCGACGCGTCCGCCGACACCTGGGACCAGATGGACGAGGAATCAGCCGACCACTTCGACCGGATGGCCTAGGAGTTCGACATGTCCAAGTGGGACAACCTGATCCCCGAGGAGTGCCGGTGGCTGCTGCCGATCGTGGTCGGCTCCAACTGGCCGGAGGGTGACGAGGAGGCGCTGCGCCGGCTGTCGCAGGCGTGGGTGACGGCAGCCGACGGGGTCGCTGAGGTGGCCGCGAGCGGGGACGCCGCCGCGACCGCCGTGCTCGCGCAGATGGAGGGCGAGACCGCCGAGGCGATCCGCGCGGCCTGGACGGAGTACACCGGTGGCGGCGAGGAGCGGCTGCCGACGCTGGAGGAGATCTGCCGGGCACTGGCGGAGAAGTGCGACGCGGGCGCGCTCAACGTCGAGTACACCAAGATGATGATCATCGCCCAGCTGGTCATCCTCGCGATCGAGATCGCGATCATGATCGCCGCGGCGGCCGGGACCTTCGGCGGCAGCACCGCCGGTATCCCCCTCGCGCAGATGGCCACCCGCGAGATCGTCAAACAGCTGTTCATCCTGCTGGTCAAGGAGCTGACGAAGGCATACCTGAAGAAGGTGCTGCCCGACGTCGTCATCCAGTCGATCCAGATGGCCGAGGGCAACCGGCAGGAGTGGGACTGGGGGCGGACCGGGACCGCGGCCGCCGAGGCGACGGCCGACGGGGTCGTGAACGCCGTCAGCGGGGGCGCCGGGCAGCTCACCGGCGGCGGGGGCGGCGCCACGGACGGGGTGGCCAACCAGCTCCTGGACGCGGCGGGCAAGCCGATCACCGAGGGCATCAAGGCCGGTGCGAAGACCGCGCTCGGCGACGCCCTCCAGGGCAACTTCGACGCGGACCGGATCACCGAGTCGGCGGCGGGGGGCGTCGTCAGCGGCGCGGTCGGCGCGGCCAGCGGGTCCCTCTTCCCGAAGGGCGACACCCCCGCGCCCGGCGGCTTCGACGCGATGGCCGAGGGAATGGCCCGGGGCGCGGCCGAGAAGGTCGCCTCCAACGCGCTGAACGAGGTCCGCCAGGGCAACAACCCGTTGAGCATGGACTCCCTCAGCGGTGCCGGGGGATCGGCGGTGAGCGGTGGCACGTCGGCGGCGAACAGCTGGCACCAGACGGCCAACGAAGCGCGGTCCACCCCGGTGCCGGCGGTCACCAACCTCACGCCGGACGCCGGGTCCAACGAGACGCACACGTTCCAGCGCGGCGGTGAGGCGCCCTCCCAGGTCCCGCACGTGCAGAACCTGACCCCGAACGCGGGGGCCAACGAGACGCACACCTTCCACCGGTACGAACCGTCCGCGCCGTCGGTCAGCCCGCAGGGCGCCTCCGACGCCCCATCGGTCAGCCCGCAGGGAGCGGGCTCCGGTGCCCCTGGGGTCAGCCCGCAGGGCGCGGGAGCGGCTGGGCCTGGCGTCGGGGCACCGGCCGCCGCACCAGCGTCGACCGGCCCGGCGGGGGGCGCGGCCGGCGGGATGGGCTCGTCGTTCGGGTCCGCCCCTCCCGGGCAGGGGCCTGCCCGGCGGATCCCCCAGCCCGGGAGCGGCGTGCCCGCCGGCCCACCGGTGCGCGCGCCTCGCCCGAGCGGGCCTCCCAGAACGATCCCCGGCGCGCCTCCCGGTTGGCGCGGCGCGGAGCCGGCGGCACCCGCCGCGCCCCCGGGCCGGGCCGGCGGGCCGCCACCGGGTTCGTGGTCACCGGCTCCCGCGCCACCGCCGGCCGGGTGGGCGGCCCCCGCCCCGCACACCTCGCCGCCGGCCGCTCATCCCTCCACTGCTCCGGGTCCCGTTCCCGGCGCCACCCCGGCGGCCGGATTCGAACCGGGCGGGTTCGGGCCGGGTCGTTTCGGACCGACCGGCGTGGGGCCGGGCGAGTTCGGACCTGGTGGTCCGGAGGACGTCGGGCCCGCGGGTGCCCCGCTCGACTTCGGGCCTCTCGGCTCAGAGCCCGACTCCGGGCACGGCACCCGGCGGTAGTCCACGTGGGGCGGAGGTCCTCCTCCGCCCCACGCGCCCGTGTGCCGCTCCGGCGTTGTCCGCCGGTGCCGGGCACGGTGGCGACATGTGGGGTCGGGGTGCCCTCTCCGTGCGACCGCGCCGCACGCCGTGTTCCTACGGATGGGACGAGAACCCCTCGGGGCACCAGCACAGCCCCCCGGCCCGGAGTCGGGGGGCTGCTGGGACTGTCAGCGCAGACGATCGGCCTTGACGGCGTCGACCAACGCGGCGAAGGCAGTCCGGGGGAGGAGGAGTGTTCCGCCGTCCCGGTTCTTGGTGTCCCGGATGCCGACGACCACGCTCGCTGCCGTACCGATCTCGACGCAGTTGGCCTGCACGCCGCTGCGCGTGCTCGTCCGCCACGTGGACTTGCCCTGCCCTGGCTGAAACCGACATCGCCCGTTTGACCACCGCGTGGCGACAGTTGCTCGACCAGCACGCACTCGACGCCCGCGGCCAGTGCGCCCGCTGCTCGTGCCGATGGCGGCACAGCGAGTGCACCGTGTGGGAGACGGCCCACCAGCAGCTCATCGGCGACGAGGCATCGTCCGGCGCTGATCGAGCCGGATGACACCGGCTCCGCCTCCTGCCGCGTTGAGGTCTCGGACCGTTTCGTAATTCCAGGGCGCGACCGATGAGGAGGTTGTCACCGATGCAGTAGCTATGGCTGAACTCCAAACCGTTGCCATCGTGGCCCTAGCCCAACTCGGTCTCTACGGTCTGCCGGTACAACAGCTCGTACAGGTGTGCGCCCTTGATGAGGACCGAGGCTTCGACGGGGCGTTCGTTGTCGCTGTAGATGACACGCAACTGCCGGATGACCGGCGTCCCATCAGGGAGGTCCAGCGTCTCGGCTTCCTCCGTCGTCGGGGGGCGTGCCGAAATCCGATCGACGAAGGTCCGCTGAGGAAGGCCGAGGTCGGCGAGGGCATGAGGTGCGCCGCCGCGGATCTTCGCGGCCTTGGCCAGGCTGCTGTTGGCGGCGATCTCGGCGGGATAGTACGACGCGGACAATTCCACGGGCTGCTCGTCGTGAAGGAGGATTCTGGTGCGGACGATCGCGGGAGCGCCCGGTGCCAGTCGCAATCCGTCGGCGATGTCCGCCGGTGGGACGGCGTTGTCGACGTTGAGCAACTGGTAACGGAACCGGCCGGGTTCAGGCTTGATGTAGGCGGAGGCGTCAATGATGAACGGCTGCCGATCGCGGACGTAGACGCCTTTGCCGACACGGCTGTCGAGGAAGCCTTCGTCCTTGAGCGCCTTCAGTGCGCGCTGGATGGTGGCGTTTGCCGCGCCGTACCGCTCGACGAGTTGCGCGGTGGACGGCAGTTGCGTACCTGGGCTCAGCTCGCGGCGCATGATGAGATCGCGCAGTTCCGCTGCGATCTGCTGATGCCGGGGCCGGACGTCATGGGTGCGAGGCAAGTCCGACTCCTGGGGACGCGGTCGGGACGGTCATGGCGTCAGCTCGTATCGCAACCTTCGCCCGTTGGCCACCATCGTCATCACGCTGGCTTCGACGGGCAGATCGTTCCCGGTAACAAGCGCACGGGCGAGCAGCAGCACACATGACGGGTCGTCTAGCTCCAGCATGGCCCGTTCGTCTGGTGTGGCCAGGCGTGCGCTGACGTCTTCGCGGACGCGGCGAGGTGGATGTCCGAGGTCGACCAGGAGAGCGACAGCACCGCCGGGGATCTTGCGGGGCTCGGCCAGCCGGGTGCCCCGAGCGATGTTCGCGGGGTAGTACGAGTCGACAAGTTCGACCGGATGGTCGTTGAACAGCATGAGGCGGCGCCGGACGACCACCGCCTCGCCCTCATGCAGACCCAGCATGTCGGCGACCGTCGCGGAGACGGCCGTCTCGTCAACGCTCAGCAGCTTCTGAGTTCCCGTACCGCCGTGCTCTGCTGCCTCGGCGCCCCAGGCGTTGCCCCTTTGGCCGCTCACGTAGGGCATTGACACGCTCGTCCACGGGCCCGCGCTCGTCATCGCTCGCCCTCCTTGTGCCTCGCGGTGGGAGGTGCTCCACCCGTTGACCTTAGTCGTAAGGCAGCAAGGCGACGCTCCACGCCCGTCCGCCTTGTCACCTTTCAGATATCGCAGTAAGGTTGCTGTAGTGAGAGAACTACAGATCGTCACCGAATCCGTTCAACCTCCAACCATTCCGGCCACTGCGCCATCCGGGCCGGCAAGACAGTTCGCCCGCCAGCGCACATCGTCCGAGTGCCGTTCGGCATGACCGAGGAGGGAGGGCTACATGAAGGCCACTGAAGAGAAGCATGTGGCGAACAGCCAGATCACCATCTCGCAGTCGTTCGGTTTCAGCGCCAGCCACGAGCTGAGGCAGCTACCGGCCAGTCACAAGTGTCGCCGCAACCACGGCCACAACTACACGGTGACCGCTTCGGCGCTCGTGCACGATGACGCCCCCGGAGACCTGTCGCCGCTCGGGGACCATCTGGCCGCGACATTCGACCACCGATTGCTCAACGAACAGGTCACCTTCCATCCGACGAGCGAGCTTCTCGCTACGCACCTTGCCGAGTGGTTCCGGGACAACATGGAATCGGCGATGCCGATCACGCTGGTCGAGATGGTGGTGTCGGAGACCGCGACCACGTCAGCGCGCTGTGACGGCGTCACCGGCGAGGTAACGATCTCGAAGACCTTCAAGACCAGGAACGGCGACGTCGCGCTGGTGCTGGGGGCGGACGGACTCAACGAGGTTGGATTCATCACTGATTTCGGTGATCTAAAGCCGTTCGGGACGTACCTCCAGGCACCTGACGCCGACGCGCTACGTGCTGCTGGCCCTGCATTGGTCGCCCAGCTGGCTGGCTGGTTCGTCGACAACGTCGAGCCCAAGATCCGCGGTTGGCTCGTATCGCTACGGGTCGACTCGGGGACCATCACCGGCCTGTGGGAACGAGGCGATGCCTCATGAACACGCTGACCTTGACTCCCGAACGGGTAGAGGGTTCCGCGATTCTCACGGAGAAGTTCGAGTCGTTCCAGGGCGAAGGCCCCTGGACAGGACAGCGCTGTGTGTTCGTCCGATTCTCCCGCTGCAACCTCCGGTGCGGCTACTGCGACACCCCGGAGAGCTGGGACTGGAGCAGGTACAACCCGGCCGAGGTCAGCAACCGAGTCCCCGTCGCCGAGCTGGTGTCATGGGTGCGCGAGCGCGGCGTCGACATGATGGTGATCACCGGCGGGGAACCGATGTTGCAGCAGCCGGCCATGACCGCCCTCGCCCGCGGCCTGGCCGGCACCCGGGTGCAGGTCGAAACCAACGGCACAGTCGCACCCACAACGGAACTCACCTCCTTGGTCGATCTCTGGGTGGTGAGTCCGAAACTCGCGAACTCCGGCATGACTTACTCCACCCGCATCGAGCCCGACGCCCTCTCGGCGTTGGTCGCGACAGACCGTGCAGTGTTCAAGTTCGTTGTCACCAAGCCGGACCGCGACCTCGACGAGATCGCCCGGCTCGTCGAGGAACACCAACTGGCTCCGGTGTGGGTGATGCCCGAAGGCACCACCCAGGAGAAGGTTCTGGCCGGCATGGACGCGCTCTACGACCGGGCTACTGAACGCGGATGGAACGTCTCCACCCGCCTGCACATCCTGACCGGAGCGCGGTAACACCGAGCCCTGGATCGCGGCGATCGCGGTCACTGTCGCTGCGCCCGACATGTCGTTCCCGCGCCTGGGGGCAATGGCGCTATCAGGAGCCGCCGCCGCTGACGTCCTTGACCCATTCACCACCTCCGGAAGCGAGGCGAAGTCCGTGACCAACACCCTCGACACGCTTACTCCCCGCGAAAGCCAGGACCTGGTGTCGCCGGGCCCGGTCGACACTGAGCGCGTCACCGACCTTGTTGGCCAGCTCCTCGCCGCGATCGGCGAGGACCCCGGACGGGAGGGCCTGTCGGACACTCCGGCCAGGGTCGCCGCTTGGTGGCGCGGGTTCTTCTCCCCGGAGCCATCGGCCGCCCCGACCTGCTTCCCCGAGCAACACCTGGTTGGCCAACTGGTCGTGATCGGCGGCATGAGCACTTGGTCGCTGTGTGAGCACCACCTGCTGCCCATGAACCTGGACGTGGCCATCGGTTACGTACCAGACGGCGAAGTAATGGGCCTGTCGAAGTTCGGTCGAATCGCACAGCAGTGCGCGGGCCGCCTTCAGGTGCAGGAGCGCTTCACCCGGCAGGTAGCCGACGAGATCGCCGTCGTGATCGGCAGTACCGACGTGGCCGTCGCGGTCTGCGGCACGCACCTGTGCATGAGCGCGCGGGGAGTACGGATGGAGGCAGCTCGTACCACCACACTGCAGGCCCGCGGCCGATTCGAGAGCGATCCTGTGCTCTCCCAACAATTCCTCACCCTCGCCACCGACAGGTGGAGGGCCGCCTGATGGCCAAGAGCATCGCCTTCTCCGCGATCGCCCCACCCGACTACCTGAACGACTTCGTCGCCCAGGAACCCGCCAGCGTCCACCACGTGGCAGCCCACCGTGTTCTGACCGACGCCGCCTACCGCGCGTTCTTCCACCGCGAGGCCCAGCGGGGTGCAGAGATCATTGTCGACAACGGGGTCTTCGATCTCGGCCACGCCCTGCCGGCCGCCGACCTGATCGCGGCGGCCCGCATAGTCGATGCCCGCGAGATCATCCTCCCGGACGTCATGCGCGACGGGCTCGCCACCATCAAAGCCAGCGACGAAGCCGCCCGCGAACTCCTCGACCTCAGCGACGAATTCCGCCTGTGCGTCGTGCTGCACGCGGTCGACGATCAAGAGTGGCTGCGCTGCTACGATTACTTCGCTTCCAGCGACTACGTCGGAGCGATCGCGCTACCGGCCTCCCGGCGCCCCGCGCCCGAAGACCAGCTCTGCCGCACCCGCTGGGCGGCCACCCGGTACCTGGAAGACCACGGCCTGATCGAAAACAGCATTGTTTATCGGCTGCTCGGGCTCGGCCGCACCGGGCACTTGGAACTCGTCGAACAACGCGAGCACGTATGGATCGCCTCGGTCGACGGCGCCGCCCCGGTCATCCTCGGCGCGATGGGCATCGAGATGCTGCCCGACGGCCCCTACGAGAAACCCCCAACCCCTAGAATCGAGAATCTAGGTCGGATCCCCGAAGAGCGGTTCGACTTGATCCGACGGAACATCGCCGTCGTGCGTGAAGCGGCGGGTAGTAGCGTGCGGATCCCGGAGGCAGCCTGATGAGCTTCCTCGCCAACACAGTCCCGACCACGGGAACCAGCTCGGCGTTGCAGACGTCCCCCATCGCGGTGGACGGGCACACGATGGCCCCGGACCGCCTTCTGCGCTACCTACAGATCAAGGTCCACCACCTCATCCAGGACCACGATTGGGACAACGTCCACGTCATCGGCGGCTACGACCGCGAGGCCGTTATTTCCACGCGCGAGAAGACCGGCAAGCTGTTCAACTTCGAGCGCCCCACCGCCGAGGTCCACGGCCGTGACCTCATCGTCAAGGCATTCCCCGGTGCCGACTACGTCCACCACTACGCGCTGATCATCGCCACGTACCTGTCCATGACTGGAAAACCGACCGATACGGTCACCTACGAGTTGCCCGACCCGACGTTGTCTCGCGAGGCGGTGGCGAAGCTCGACCTCGAACTTGATGGGGACCTCGTGATCGTCGGCTGGGGCCTGGCGCACCTCGCCCCTACCGACGGAGCGTGGACATACGGGCACGGCTATGCCTGGCAACGCGCGCAGATCCACGGCCGACGAGTGGTCTACCTCGGGTTCCTCCACAGCATCTGGGGCGACGTCGCCGGACGCGTGGTCACGCGCCTGGCCGAGATCGGTGCCCGCGACGTCGTCTACGTCGGCAAAGTCGGTGCGCTGAACCCCGACATCGAGCCCAACACGTGGCTGGCCACCGGAAACACAAGCCTCGTAGGCGGCAGCCTCGTCACGTGGCCCGACTTCTTCGGTGACTTCGCCACCGCTGAACCAGGCGTGCACACCGGCATCCACGTCACCTCACCCTCGACCCTGCTGGAGAACAGGGACTGGTTGAGCGAGCACGCCGAGCACGCCTTCGTCGATCCCGAGATCGGCCCCATGGGAGTCGCAGCACGCGATGCCGGGATCGATTTCGGCTACCTGCATGTCATTTCCAACAACCTCGCTCGCCACTACCCTGCGGACTTGTCCAACGAGCGTCACAGCGACGTTGTCCGGCGGCGCACCATCCTCATTAGCCAAGTTCAGGACATCGTCGCCAACCGACTGGCCGCCCGGCCGATCTGAACCCCTTGGAGCGCACCACATGACGAACGCAGCACCACTTTTCAACCCTGCGCGCGGGCGCGAGATCACGGTCGTCGGTATCGACGGCGCGGGCAAGTCCACCCTCGCCACCCGCCTACACCAAGCGCTCAACGAGGCCGGCCACGAAACGATCCTGATCGGCAAGCACAGCACCGAAGTCCCGATGGACGCTGAGTTGTCGGCCTACGTCAATCAGCTCAACGCGCTGGTCTATCGCCGCGACGCGCGCGTCGCCCAGGCATGCGGCGATCACTACTGGCTGCTGGCGCTGGCCGCCTGGTACACCCTCCAGGACAAACTCGTCATCCAGCCCGCTCTCGCCGCCGGAACCCACGTGATCCTCGACAACGCCCACCACAAGATCCTCGCTCGCTACGCGGTGAATCCCGACGTCTCCACCAGCCTGGCCGAGCAGGTCTTCGCCCACCTCACCGAACCCGACTTGGTGTTCTTCCTACGCATCAGCGCCCGCGACGCGCTCGCCCGCAAAGGCGAATTCAGCTCCTTGGAAACTGGCCACTCCGGCGGCGCGGACGATGACTTCATCCGCTACCAGGACACCGTCCTCACTAAGCTGCGCGAGCACGAGCAGCGCGGCGGATGGCTGTCGATGGACGTGACCGACATGGATCGCGACGCGGTCTTCAGGACCGCTGCCGACGCGCTCGCCGACCGCCTCCAGCTCGCCATCTGACCCCCACCCGCAGCTACCACGAGGAACGCACCATGCCAGCGACCCGACCAACCGACGGCGAGTACGTGTGCCACGGCATCACCTGGGCGCAAGGAGATTCCCGGCTGTTGCTGGCCCCGTTGCCCGACGGGCCGCTGGTCTACGCCGAGTTTTTGAACCAGCGACTCGGCTTTGGGGTCGGTACTGGCCGGTGGTGCACCGGGCGGTACCGGTTCGCCGACACGGTGCGCGTCGAGGCCCTCGCCTGCCCAGACCGCGCGCCGACCGAGCAGAGCGACCAGTGCGCCCGGTGCCTGCGCCAGGACGAGTTCCGCTTCGCCCACCAGTTCCACCAGGACGGCAACGTTCCCAAGGCCCTGCGCCAGTACATGGACCAACCACACTGGCTCTACCTCGCCACCTTCGCTGACGGCGCCACCAAGATCGGCACCGCAGCCGAACCACGCAAGCAATCCCGCCTCGACGAACAAGGCGCCCTGATCGCCACCTACCTCACCAAAAGTCCCGACGGCCGCGCCGTACGCCACCTCGAAGACGCCATCACCCGTGGTCTGCAGATGCCCCAGACCATCCGGGCCTTAACCAAGCTCAAGGCGCTGGCCAACCTGACCGACCTGACCACCGCGCGCGCAACCCACGACCGGCACGTCTCCCGCGCCGCTGACGCGCTCACCGCGATGAACATTCCGGCAATGCTGGAGAAGTGGACTCCTCCTGCCGAAGGCGACCGAATGCGCGTCGCCAACGGTGTACGGATGCTGTATCCACACGATCTGCGCGGTGGTGAGCACGGCTTCACCGTCGTCTCGTGCGTCGGCACCCAGGTGCTGGCCGTCCTGGACGGTGACGACGAGGTGGACTATGTGCTCGACCTCGGCACCCTCAAGGGTCGCCGAATCACGCTCGGCCCGTTCACCTCGCCCGCCGTCGCCTTTCAGAACTCCCTCTTCTAACTGCCCCCGGCTGACTCGTCGCGTCCGTCCACCACGAGCCTGGCCTGCGCCCCTGAAGCGAGGTACCCGCGATGGCACCCCTGGACGCCCTTCTCGGCTGGGACGAGGACACCACCGCAGAGGCGTACGCCGCCTTCACCCATGCCTTCCCCATGTATTCGGCCACCAGCCGGGACCTTGCCCACCGCGCCGATCTCACCGACAGCCGACTGGTGGTCGACCTCTGCGGCGGAGCCGGCGCGACCGCGGAGGCCATCCTCGAACTCGTCCCGATCGACGCCCAGGTCATCTCCCTGGACAATGCCGCTGCCATGCAGCGCGTTGGCCGACGCACCTTGGTCCACCCGCGCCTGACCTGGGTCACCGCACCAGCCGAAGACCTGGCCGACCACATTCCCGGCACGGCGGACGCCGTGGTGTGCAACTCCGCGATCTGGAAGACCGACGTGCCACATGTGTTCGCCGCCGTCCACCAGGTCCTACGGCCCGGCGGCCGGTTCGTGTTCAACGTCGGAGGCGGCTTTGCCGGCGTCCGCCACCCCGACGAGACCAACGTGCGCACCGGACCCTCCCTGAACACCTTGATCCGTCAGGTCGCGGCCCGTGTCTACGGCTACGCCCCGCCTTCAGCCGCCGAGCCAGCTCCGAAGCTGCCGCTGGACACGATCGCCGACCACCTGTCGGCCGCCGGACTGACCGTGCTCGACACCGAAGTCGTCACCCAGCGCAGCACGATGGCCGAGAAGAAGGCGTGGTTGTCGATTCCGGTCTTCGCTCGCCCCGAGGGGGACTTCACCCACGCTCAGCGGATGGACATCCTCGACAAGGCGTACTCGCTGACCACGCCCGACACACCTACCGTGACGAGCTGGCTCGTGGTGGTCGCACAGCGACCAGGGAACTACGTTGACCGCCCCGCCGCCGACCAGTAGCCACGGCAGCGGGACCAAGTACTGCGACCACGCGGCCGTCGGCGTGCTCATCTCGTCACCGAACGGGCTGCTGGTCTTCGAACGCGCGAGGCCCCGTGGGGATCGCGCCAGTCGCTGGTCATGTCGACCAGCACGGAGGCCTCGAGCAAGCCGCCCGCATCGAGGTCGCCGAGGAAGTCGGCCTGACCGTCACCTCACTTTGACGTGCTCTTGACCGCATGCGGCCTAACCACCGCCGGCCAACCGTCGACCACGTGGGCCATCCGTGGTGGATCTATCCGGCCCAGACCTCTGGACCGACCCGACCGTCTGCTCAAGAGGTGCGTGCCCCACGATGGCTGCACCAAGACCAGCTCCAGCAGCACGCGCACCGCACCGCACCGCAGCCTACGCCGAAGGGCAGCTGAGCGAGGAACAGTTCACCGCGAAGCCCGGCTTGGAGCCGGTGTGGGTTCGATTCCTTCACGACTCCAACTGGTCACGCTGCCCGAGAACATCCTGAGTCTGATCGACAAGGCCCCCTGATCGTGCACCGGCGACGGGTCTCAGCGCGCCCCCACCACGTTCCCCGCTGCCAATCGGCGTACGTACGCGCGAATACGTTCACGGTCCTCGGGGAACACGCTGTCCCACGTCTCGTCCAGATCGACCCACCTCGATGGCTGCCCAGTCTCCCCGCCGAGCGGCACGTCGCGGTCGACGACGGCGACGTAGGACAGGCTCAGCGTCGGCGCCCAGTCGGCGTGGAAGGAGCGGACAGCCACCGCGGCCGGCACAGGCAGCAGTTCGCCCGCTACGCCGGCCTCCTCCACGAGTTCACGGGCTGCGGCTGCCCGCGGCGTCTCGCCCGGTTCGACCTTGCCGCCAGGCGGCACCCATCCGCGCACGCGGTGCCGTACGAGCAGGACGTGGCTGTACGTCGGGTCTGTGACCCAGACCTCGGCCGCGAGCGGCTCCATCAGCGTCTGGTGGGTGCGGAGCCAGGCCTGGGCGTCATCGAACTCCATCGCGGCAAGGTGAGCGTCGGCGACCGCCGCTTCCACGGTCAACTGGTCAATCACCTGGCACAGCCTAAGCCTACGTCGCAGTCGCCACAGAGAGTGCAGGGTGCACGCCGGCCGTGTCTGAGCCAGCTGATGAACGCCCTGAAGGCGAATGCCACCCAATGATGGAATCTCATTCAACCTGCTGGTTGGGGACTGCCTCCGCGCAACGACTGGTCGGCCTGCGGCGTGTCGGGGTCGCGGTGCGGATGAGGGATCGCGGCGTGGTGAGCCTGACAGCAACGTTCTCCTGAACCGGTCAGATCGAGAGCTGGTAGACGGCACGGTCCTTGCCGGGTCCCTTGAAGTTGGCGATGACGGGGACCCCGTTGACGATGCGATCGCCGCCGGCGTTGGAGAAGCCCATCGATTCCCACGTGGCCTGTGCGGCCGTGTTCTCGGGTTCGGAGGTGAGGTAGATCCGTGTGCAGTTCCAGGCGGTTGCCTGGTCGCGGACGTGGCCGATCAGGGACTGGGCGATGCCGGCTCGGCGGTGGCCGGGATGGGTCATGACGTCCTGGATGTAGACCTCACTCGGGGCGTCCTGGCTGCGAAAAGCGATGACCGCTCCGACGAGTTCATCGTTGATGAGGGCGGTGGGGCATGTGGAGGAGAACAGGGTGGCGTAGAGCCAGTAGTCGGAGGCAGTGCGCGCCCTGACGTAGGGCGCCCCGCGGTCCATGAGCGCGAGGATCTGTGGGATGAGGTCTACGCGCAGCGGCGTGATCTTCATGGTGCTCCTGGTGTCGTATCGCTTCCGCCACGTGAACACCGTTGTTCCTCTGCGTGCCTGGCAAGGCACTTCTCGACTGAGCCAAGGCCGACGGATCGAGAGTCGCAGTCACGACACTAGCCGTCGCGACCCCACAAGCCGACCCGATGCAGGGGACGTTCTCACGGATGGGTGGCCGGGAGACAGAGCTGCGCGCGGAGTCGGGGGCTGCTGGGACTGTCAGCGAAGACGATCAGCCTTGACGGCATCGACCAACGCCGAGAAGGCGGGCCGGTCGACGACGAGGGTGCCACCCGCGCGGTTCTTGGTGTCACGGATGCCAACGACGTCAGGCGCGCTGCCGATCTCCACACAGTTCACGTTCGGGTCGCTGCGGCTCGACTTCCGCCACGTGGTGAACATAATTTCTCCTCTGCGTGCCTGGCACTGCACTTCTCGACGACCACAGCCGAGGCCGACAGATCGAGACTCGCAGTCACGACACTAGCCGTCGCGACCCCACAAGCCGACCTGATGCAGGAGACATTCTCACGGATGGAGTAAAACCCCTCGGAACACAACACAGCCCCGGCACGGAGTCGGGGGCTGGTAAGGGCTGTCAGCGCAGGCGGTCCGCCTTGACGGCGTCGACCAAGGCCGCGAAGGCGGACGGGTCGACAAGGAGGGTTCCGCCGTCGCGGTTCTTGGTATCCCGGATGCCGACCAGGTCAGGCGTTGACCCCACCTCGACACAGGCTGTCTGCTGGCCGGACCGCCTCGACTTCTGCCAATTGCTGATCATGGCTGCTCCTCTGCTGCGTGTCGGGCTGCGTACTCCCGCACCATCCCCAGTGAGGCGGCGGGGTCGGCGCACGCAGAGATCAGGTTATCCGTCGCAGCGACGTAGGCCGCCACGTCGCCCTCCGCAAGGACGAAGACCGCAGCACGGTAGTGCTCAAGGTGCACGACGCGGCGGCCGTTGCGCGGGGTGATCAAGACCCATCCGCCGTTCTGCGCGATGGTCAGCCCAGCCGTGTAGGGCAGAACGTGCACGGCGGCCCGACCTGCCTCGGCTACCTCCGCTATGTGCGTCAGCTGCTCAGCCATGATTGCGGGTCCCGCCGGCCGCGCGAGAACGCTTTCGTCGAGGACGAACGTGCAGCGCGCGGTCTCCAACACACGTTGTCGGGCTAGCCGGATCTGTACCCAGGACTCGGCCTGGGACGGCGGCGTGAGCGTGGCGCGCATCACTGCTTCCGCGTAACCGCGCGTTTGCAACAGTCCGGGGAGATGCGATAGGCGACGACCCGCCACGACACCGAGGTGCTCGCCGGGCCGTCCACCACGACCGGCGGGCCGCTCGCCATCCCCAGAACCCGCCTTCGGACCGGAACGGGTGAGCGCGAGGGGCGTCGTGCCGGCAGTGCGATGCCCGGCGCGGACGCGGCGACCGCACCCCGTCCCCCGCTCGCCGGGTGCGAGTTCCGGCAACGCGGCCTGGTCTCTTAACGAATACGCGCCACACGCAGTGGTTCCGCGCGCCCGATCCGACGACACGACCGCAGCACTGCCCACCCAAGCGACCAGGACGAGGCGAGCATGGCGCGACGCCCGGTAGGCAACATCCCCCTTTCCAGCGGATATTCGCCTGTTCAGGGGAAGATTTCCCGCCTGGTGGGCGCCGTGGCGCGACCACTGTTCCGAGTCCACGCCCACTGGAAGACTGCGGGCGTGACCGGCGCCAAGCTGATGTGGCGGGACCGCCCCGTCGACCTGCTCCTGGTCGCGTCCGCGGTGTGTAGGGGGACGCGCCCCACCGGCTGACGTCCACCGCCCGACTCGTCGATCGGGCGTCCGGGTTCCTCATCCCACCCACGCCGGGTGGTCCACCCCGGACCGCGCCTCCTCCCGTTCCCGAGGTCAGCACCAGGGTTCGTCGGTTGCCGCGCGGACAGCGCGGCCGGTGTGTCGCGTCTGCCTCGCGCCCCGTCCACGCCCAGCCCCAGGAGTACCGCCATGTCCGCTCCGACCACCACGACAGCCGCCGCGCCCTCCCCGACCAATGCGGCGGGCACCAGCGCGAACCGGCCGCATCCGTCCCCCACCGACCCCGCCACCACCCGGGTCATCGACGCCACCAGCCCAGACGCCACCGACCCCGACGCCACCAGCCCGAACGGCACCGGCACGGCCGACCCGGCCGCCACACCACCCGCACCCGGCGAGGTCGACGTCCACGAGGCGTTGGACGTCCCGGCGTTCCGGCGACTCCTGCGCCCGGACCGCCTCCGGTGGTCGGCGGGGGAACTCCGCGACCTCACCCGCTCGACGGCCCTCGACCTGGCCGCCCCACTGCTGCGCCTCGCCAGGTACGTGCCGGCCCAACGCTGGTGGGCGCGGCTCGCGCTGACCGAGGGCGTGGAGGTGTGGCTGCTGACCTGGATGCCGGGCCAGGGCACCGAACCCCACGACCACGGCGGGGCGGCGGGCTCCTTCACCGTGCTCGCCGGGGAGGTGCGGGAGGACTACCGGTACCCGAGGGGGCCGGTACGGGCCGCGACCCGCCGTGTCGGGGACGCCCTCGGCTTCGGGGCCGGGCGCGCGCACCAGGTGCGCAACACGGGCGCCCGTGACGCGGTCACCGTCCACGCCTACTCACCGCCGCTCGTCCCCACCCGCGAGTACCGGAGCCTGGCCGACATCCCCGACCGGATCGCGGCCCTCCCCGCGCCGGCACGACGGTCGACGGCCTCGGAGGAGCCGAGCCGCTCCCCCGGCGTCCTCGCGCCCGCGCCCCTCCGCGCCCATGCCAACGTGCTCGGGAAATGAGCCGGCGATGAGCGTCGAGGAGTTCCTGAAGGCGGCCCGGGCCGGGCTGGACCGGTTGGAACCGGCGCGGGTCGAGCGCCTGCGCACGGGAGGCGGGTTGCTGGTGGACATCCGGCCGATGGCCAACCGCCGGGCGGAGGGCGAGATCCCGGGGGCCGTCGTGGTGGAACGCATCGTGCTGGAGTGGCGGCTGGACCCCGAGGGCCAGCACCGGCTCCCCGGGGTGGTGGCCGACCGCCCGGTCGTCGTCTTCTGCAACGAGGGCTACGCCTCCAGCCTCGCCGCCCGCGACCTGCGGACGCTGGGGCTGCGGGCTGCCACCGACATGGTGGGCGGCTTCCGCGCGTGGAAGGCCACCGGCCTGCCCGTGGTGCCCGGCGGTTCCCCAGCCGTGCCGTGACACCCCGCGCCGCGCGCCCGACCGGGGCGTGCGGCGCGCACGCGGGACTCGGTCGGCCCCTCCGCGCGTGCCCCCGGGCCCCGCGCGGAGCCACCGGAGCCCTGGGACGGCGGGCCGGTGGCGTCCTCGGCGAACCGCCCGCCGTGGTCGTACCGCGCTCGGGAACCGTCCTCGGCGCACCACCTCCGGCCGGTTGGCCGGTTCAGGGCCGGAAGACCGGGTTCGGGAGCACCGTGAACGTGGCGCCATCCCAGTAGTCGCAGTCGTCGGCCTCGACCGCCAGGGTGATCCGGAACCCGGCGGAGACGTCGACGGTCACCTCGGACAGCACTCCCGGGACGACCTTCGTCCGTTCGACCGGCCCGTCATCCACCTGGGTCAACAGGGTGCGGCTGGTGTTGGGCGAACTGTCCGAGAGGGCCACCTCGGTGTGGAACTCCCCCACGTCCGCCGGGATGTTGTAGGTGATCGCGGCCTCGCACGGTCCGCTCTGCACCAGCGCGTCCGGGTACTCCTGCCGCAGCACCGTCGCGGACCCGATGTCGAAGTCGTACCCGCCGTCCACTGCGGTCTGGTCCACCAACCGGATCTCGCCCACCGCCGCGACCGCCGTGTTCCGGCCCTGCTCGTCTCCGGCCGCGTCCGTTCCCCCGGCACCGGTGTCCGTGACCGCCGGTGGGTCGGGGGCGGCCGTCTCGGTGACCGTGACGGTGGCCGCCTCGTTCCCCCCGACCTCCCGACCGGCGAAGTACGCCGTGAACACCCCGGCCACCGCCGTGATCAGCGTGGTGACGATCGCGCCGACGAGTCCGATCCTGGCCACCCGGACCTTCGGGTCGTGCTGGCCTCCGCCTCCGCCAGCACCCGGCGGAGGCGCGGGATATCCGCCGGAAGTGCCGCCTCCCCCCGGAGGTCCTCCCCTCCCGGGGCCACCCGGAACCACCATCGCGAATCCCCCAGTGCCTACGGTGTGACCGACAGTTCACCCTCTGGCACTGTATCCAGCTTGTGGTCCGCACCACAGGGATTCCGCCAGTCCCCCTGCTCCGCCCCGCGCGCGGCCACCCCACGACCTGCCGGTTCCGCGACGAGGTCGTGGCTTCCCGGGCCTGCCGGAGAACCCGTGACCATCGAGCTCGTGTGTGTGCGACGGCTCGACCGTCACCCCCGGTCGGCGCGGCGGCGCGCGTCCCCGGGGGTCGGGGGCGTCCGGGCGGTCGCGCTCCCCGGCCCAGGAGTAGGGCGAAAACGCACCACCGGGGCGGCGGGCCCGGCTAGCGTGCCGGTCCTGTGAGACCGTTCACCGCGCTGCGCCGCCCAGGGGTCCTGCTGGCCGTCCTCGTTCCCCTGGCGCTGCTGCCGATGACCCTGGCCGACGGGGTGCTCGCCGTCCTGCTGGCCTGGTCCGGCGCGCTGCTGGGCCTGTTGGGGGTCTCCCTCGCGCTCCAGCTGGGCATGTTGCTCGGGGCGTCGCTCGGCGGCGGGCGGGTGACCCGCGTCGGTGTCGGCGTCGGCCGGCTGGTCCGGGAGTGGAGCACGCCGCGCCGGGTGGTCGCGGTGCGGGCCGTCCCCGTCTCGCTGTCGGTCTCGATCAGCCCGGACCGGCTCCCGGTGCGCCTCCGGTTGTGGGCGACGGGTCTGTGCTCCGCCCTGGCCGGAGCGACGGCCGCCGCCCTCCCGCTGCTCGGTGTGCCCGATCCGTTGTGGACCGGGGCTCTCCTCGGCGGGGTGGCGCGGATCGTCCACGCGCTGCTCCCCCGCGACACGGCCGGCAGCACCTCCACCGGGTGGCTGCTGTTCCGCCTGCCCCGGGTCTCCGGTGCCCGGCTCGCCGAGATGGAGGCGGCCCCGCTCGCCCGCGAGGTCACCGAGGCGGTGCTGGCCGGTCAGCTGACCGAGGCCGCCGCGGCCGCCGACCGGCTGGCGCGGGCGCGGCCGGGGACCTGGTCGACCTCCGCCTGCCAGGTCAGCGTCCTGGAGGCCACCGGCCGGTACGCCAAGGCGGTGGCGGTGACGATGGGCATGGTCCAGCGCGGTGGGGACGACCCCCGCCGGATGTCCTTCGCCCTGGCCGGGCTGGCCGGCCTCGCGGTGTCCGCGGTGGAGGTCGGCCAGGTGGAACCGGACACCGGGCTGCCGGTGGCGCGCAGGGCCATGTCGGACGCCGTGCGGCTCGGCTACCCGGAACACCGGCTGAACGGGACCCGTGCCGCGCTCGCCCTGCTCGACGGGGACGTGGCGGCCTCGGCGCGGCTCGCCGCGCTGGCCGCCGACCAGAGCCAGGGCCCGTTGTCCCGCGCGGACGACCTGGCCACCCTCGCCCGGGCCCGGATGGCGGCCGGCGACAACGCGGGAGCCCGGGAAGCGCTCGGCCGGGCCGAGGAGCTCGCCGCCTGGTGGCCCCGGGTCGCGGCCGTGCGGGAACGCCTCGACGTGGGGGCGGTCCGCTGAGGGCGGCCGCGCCCCCGGAAGGGCGGTGAACCCGCGAGCCGACCGCGCGCTGGGCCGCCGCGTGCTGGGCCGCGCCGCGCGTCGGGACGTCAGCCGGCCAGCACCACCAGGCCCAGTTCGGCCGGTTCGGTGAGCAGCCCGTGGCGGGGCAGGACCCGGACCGTGTAGCCGGTGGCCCCGGCGTGCGGCAACACCACCTCGCCCCGGAAGGAACCGTCCTCCGTCCTGCGCATGTCGGCGGTGACCACCTCGTGCAGCTCGCCGTCCTCGTCCACCCGACCCACGACGGCCTGCACCATGACGTCCTCGTCGGTCAGCCCGGCCAGCTCGACGCGGCTGGTCACCGTCACCTCGGCCCCCAGCAGCGGCACGGACTCGCCGTCGTAGGACAGGTCGCTGTCCAGCACCCGCACCTCCGGCCACGCGGCCTCCACGCGGGAGCGGAACCCCGCCACCTCCCGGGCACCCCGGTAGTCGTCGGCCGACATGGTGCCCGCCGACCGGGCCGCCGGCAGGTAGCAGCCCTCGACGTACTCGCGCACCATCCGGCTGGCCTGCACCCTGGGCCCCAGCGTGGTCAGGGTGTGGCGCACCATCGACATCCACCGCGTCGGCACGCCGTCCTCCCGCCGCTCGTAGAACAACGGGGTCACCTCGTCGGTGAGCAAGCGGTAGAGCGCGGAGGCCTCCAGGTCGTCCCGCCGTCGGGGGTCGGTGACCCCGTCGGCGGTGGGGATGGACCAGCCGTTGCGACCGTCCTGGAACTCGTCCCACCACCCGTCCCGCACGGACAGGTTCAGGCCGCCGTTGAGCGCCGCCTTCATCCCGGACGTGCCGCAGGCCTCCAGCGGGCGCAGCGGGTTGTTCAACCACACGTCGCAGCCCCAGTAGAGGTACCGGGCGAGGGACATGTCGTAGCCGGGCAGGAAGACGATCCGGTGCCGCACCTCGGGGTCGTCGGCGAAGCGCACCACCTGTTGGATCAGTGCCTTGCCGCCCTCGTCGGCGGGGTGGGACTTGCCGGCCACCACGAGCTGCACCGGCCGGTCCGGGTCGAGCAGGATGGACCGCAGCCGGTCCGGGTCGCGCAGCATCAGCGTCAGCCGCTTGTAGGTGGGGACGCGGCGGGCGAAGCCGATGGTGAGGACGTCCGGGTCGAACACCGACTCGGTCCAGTCCAGTTCCAGTTCGGACGCTCCCCGGTGCAGCCAGGCGTCCCGCAGCCTCCGCCGCACCTCGGCGACGAGCCGTTCCCGCAGGGTGCAGCGGATCTCCCACAGCAACGCGTCGGTGATCGGTTCGACCCCGCGCAGCCTGCTGGCGTGTTCCAACGCCGAGTCGGCGTCCCCGAAGAGCCGGTTGATCTCCCGGGCCGACCAGGTCGGGCCGTGCACACCGTTGGTGACGGAGGTGATCGGCACCTCCTCGGCGTCGAACCCGGGCCACCGCCCCCGGAACATGTCCCGCAGGACCCGGCCGTGGAGCTGGGACACCCCGTTGGCCCGCTGCGCGAGCCGCAGCCCCATGTTGGCCATGTTGAACATGTTCGGGTTGTCCTCGGCGCCCAGCGCGAGGACCCGCCGGGTGCTGACACCGGGCAGCAGGTCGTGGTCGCCGCCGTCGCCGAAGTAGTGGCGGACCATGTCGACCCGGTACCGGTCGATGCCGGCCGGGACGGGGGTGTGGGTGGTGAAGACCGTTCCGGCGCGGACGGCGGCAAGGGTCTGGTCGAAGTCCAGACCCTCCTGTTCGGTGAGTTCCCGGATGCGTTCCAGGCCGAGGAAACCGGCGTGCCCCTCGTTGGTGTGGAACACCTCGGGTTGGGGGTGGCCGGTGAGCTGGCAGTAGGCGCGAACCGCCCGCATCCCGCCGATCCCGGCCAGGATCTCCTGCTGGATGCGGTGGTCCTGGTCGCCCCCGTAGAGCCGGTCGGTGATGCCGCGCAGCTCCGGCTCGTTCTCGGGCAGGTCGGTGTCCAGCAGCAGCAGCGGCACCCGCCCGACCCTCGCCTGCCAGATCCGCGCGCGCAGCACGCGGCCCCGGGGCATCGCCACCCGCACCAGGACGGGAGCGCCCTCGGCGTCGGTGAGCTGTTCGAGGGGCAGCGCGCGGGGGTCGATCAGCGGGTAGTGCTCGACCTGCCACCCGTCCGGCGACAGCGACTGGCGGAAGTAGCCGGACCGGTAGAGCAGGCCCACGGCCACCAGGGGGACGCCCAGGTCGGAGCAGGCCTTCAGGTGGTCGCCGGCGAGCACGCCGAGCCCACCGGAGTAGTTCGGCAGCGCCTCGGTGACGCCGAACTCCATCGAGAAGTAGGCGACGGCGGCCGGCAGGTCACCCAGCTCCTCCTGGCGGCGCTGGTACCAGCGCTGCTCGGTGAGGTACCGGCGCAGGTCGTCGTCGAGGGCGCGGGTCTGGGAGAGGAAGTTCTCGTCGCGGGCCAACTGCTCCAGGCGTTCCGCCCGCACCTCGCCGAGCAGCCGCAGCGGGTCGCCCTTCACCGTCGCCCAGGCCCGGGGGGAGATCGAGGCGAACAGGTCCTGGGTCGGCGGGTGCCAGGTCCAGCGCAGGTTCGTGGCCAGGGTGCCCAGGGCGCGCAGGGGCTCGGGCAGGTGAGCTCGGACGGTGAAGCGACGCACAGCTTTCACGAATGCGGACCCTATCTGTCCGGTAGCGGACGTGGTGGTGACGCGGGAGTGACGGGCGCCGCCTTTCCCGCGCTGGTGTGGCGACCCGGGTGGAGCGCGGCCCGGGGTGGGCGGTCGGCGCGCTGGTGCGGCGGGGCGGCGCCTGCCACGACGTCGCGACCGTCCACCCGGCGCACCATCCGCCCCAGGCGCCCGTTCCGTCTCACCCGCTGCCTACCAGATGGGCAGAGTGCCACCACCGGGTTCACCCGTCCGACGCGCTGCCCCCCTTTCGTGTTCTCGGGGAGTGATCGGCGGCCGGGTGGGTACGGGGTTCCGCCGCACCCGGCGCGGCGGACGCGGCGCCGCCGGCGGAGGCCGGCGTCTCCCCCTGCGTGGGCGCGGTGGATGCGCTCGCGGGCCCCCAGCGCGGGGTGACGGTCGGCGACCAGCCCTTCCAGCACGACGTTTGCGGGTGACCCACCCGGGGGTAGTCGCGGATTCGAGTAGCCATCGCCGCCTGACGGGGTGACGATGTCTTACCTAGAGCGACCGCACGGTCACCGGAACTCACTGGGGAGGTCGGGCATGGGTCTACGTTTCTACGTGATCAGCGCTGCGGCGCTCATCACCTCCGCGGTCGTGGGAATCCTGCTGGGGGCGGTGGTGACCACGCTGCACTCGGACGTGACCCGCATCGAGACGTCCGTGATCACCCCGGCCGCCGACCACGACGTCCCCAGTCAGGAGAACGCCCCGGAGCCCCGACTGGCCACCGTGCCGGAACGCTGACCCGCCCCCGGCCGCACCGCCGCCCGCCCCGGCGTCCGCCGACCAGCCGCCCGCCCCAGGGCACTGGGCTCCCCCGTTCCCGCGTCGCCGTGCTCCCGCGCTGGCCCACCCGGTGCCACCGGTGGGCCGCGATCGCCCACCACCCCGGCTGACCCGAACACGCGCTGCCGCCGCACCGACCGCGACCACAGGCCTCGACCCACTCCCGCGTCGCCGAGCCCCCGGTTCCCGGCTCCGACACGGTGCCGTTTCCGGGCGCCGGCCTCCCGATCGTGAAACCGAGGCGTGCGGTCCTCCGCCGACCGCGAGCGGGCGCACGACGGAGCCAGCGGAGTGGGCCACGAGTCGGGGCGTGCGTGCTCCCGAATCCACCGCCCCCCTCCCCGAGCCCCCGCCCTCTCCGCGCTCGATGGCGCTGGCCGACCCGAAGCCTCCGGAGGACGACGGTCGGGTCACCGGAAACCCTCGGACGCCCCGAATTTCCCCGGACCGAATTCTCGCCGAGGCCTGGTGGATAACCTGTGGGAAATTCAGGGAAAGGCATTTTCGACAATGTTGACGGCACACGGGATAACCTTCTCCTACAACGGGAGGAAATCGACCCTGACCGATGTGAGCATTCACGTGCGCTCCGGACGAACCATTCTTCTTGGGCCGAACGGCGCAGGGAAGACGACGTTGTTGAACGTCCTCGCGGGCAACGTGAGCGCACGTGCGGGCAGTGTCGCGCTGTCCGTCGGCGACGGTGTTCCACCGGTCCAGCCCCGCGACCGCGCCCGGTACGCCCGCGCGGTGGGGTGGTTGCCGCAACGGGCCACCCCGGTGCGGGGCCTCCGCGTGCGCGAACAGGTCGCCTACTCGGGCTGGCTGAAGGGCATGTCCAGGACCACCGCCTGGGAGGCGGCGCTGCCCGCGCTGGACCAGGTGGGGATGGCCGCGCACGCCCAGGACAGGGCCAACCGGCTCTCCGGCGGGCAGCTCCGCCGGGTCACCCTCGCCCAGTGCCTGGTGCACGGGTCCCGGGTGCTGCTCCTGGACGAACCGACCGCCGGGCTCGACCCGCGAGAACGGGACCGGTTCGCCGAGATCCTCCTCGGGTTGCCCGCCGAGGTCGCGGTCGTCGTGTCCACCCACGATGTCGTCGACCTCGTGGAAGTCGTCGGCCAGGTGGTGGTGCTGAACGGGGGTCGGGTCGTGTTCACCGGATCTCCGGCCGAGTTCCTCGACCACGGCGACCCGTCGCTGCCGGCATCCCGCCAGGCGGCCTCCGCCTATTCGGCGCTGGTCGAGGAGCGGACCCATGCCTAGGACCCCGGTGCTCTGGCGCGGCTCGCTGTTCCCGCTGGTCGCCCCGGCCCTCGCGCTCTTCTCCTGGCTCTGGGTCAACTCCCAGCTGGCGACCGAGGACCGGTACTGGGCGGCTGGCTCGGCCACCGCCACCTCGGCCGCCTTCCTCCTCGGCCCGCTGACCGCCGCGCTCGCGGCCCGCGAGGTGGGGCGGGTCCGAGATGCCAGCGCGGTGTTCGGGCGTCCGGTCCGGACCCCGGCCCGGGTCGTGGTGGACGCCGTCGCGCCCGCCACCGCCGCGGGCCTGGTCGGGGTGCTCGCCGCCTACCTGACCGCCTCCTGGCACCTGCTGGGAGTTCCCGGCGGGCCCGACGGACGGTTCGTCCTGCTCGCCGTGCTGGTGGTCGTCGCGCACACGGCCGTCGGCGCCGCGTTCGGTTGGTGGTCGCGGCCCCTCATCGCCATCCCCTCCTGCTTCATCCTGCTGTACTGCTGGATGGCGCTCCCGATCGGCGTGGAGCCGATGTGGCTCCGCCACCTCACGGGTTTCACCGACTGGGGGCTCGCCGTCTACCTGGAGGTGGATCCCGCCGGGGTGTGGGCTCCGATCCTCGTCAACGGTGGCGTCCTCGTCGCGTTCGCCCTCGCCCTCGCCTGCTCCGCCCCCGACCGGAGCCCGAGGTCCACCGCCACGGGTGCCGTCCTCTGCGCGGCTGTCCTCGTTCCCGCCCTCGCGGGCGGGATCTCCACCGCGAGGCACCTCGGCCCGGACCCGGTCGTTCTCCGGGCGGCTCCCGACGAGTGCTTCGACGGTCCCGTCACCCTCTGCGTCTACCCCGAGGACCTCGACAGGGTCGAGGAGATCCGGGCGGGCGTGGATCTCGCCGTGGCCGAGCTGACCTCGCGGGGTTTCCCGGCACCCACCCGCGCGATCCACGGCGTGGGTGCCGACGACGAGGAGACCTGGACGTTCACCATGAACGCCTTCTCGTCCCCGGAGAGCCTGGCCAGTTCGATCGTCGCCGCTCAGGTCCCCTCCATGCCGGAAGGCTGCGGCGGCATGGGCACGTACCTCACCTACTACCTGGCCCTGGACTGGCTGACCACCGCTGAGGACGAGTTCGACGATCCGGAGCTGAACGAGCACTGGGCGGCGCTGCACCGGCTCCCCGAGGAGGACCAGCTCGCGTGGTTCCACGGTGCCCGGGACGCGGTGGCCGCCTGCGGGTCCCACCTGGACGCGCTCGGGCCGGAGGTGTCGTGAGGTTCTGGGCGACCAACCGGGCCCTGCCCGTCGTCACCGGGATGTGGTTGGTGACGCTCGTCCTCGTGGCGCCCTTCGGGTCCACCCTCGTCCCCACGCCCAACGTCCTGGGCGGCATCGCCCTCGCGCTCCCGGCGGCGGTCCTGATCCCCCTGCTCTGCTCGGGGTCCGTCGCCTACCTGCTGTCGAGGGCACCCCGGGACTGGGAGGCGAACGCGGTGCGTCCGGTTCGGGTGTACGACAGCGCCTTCCTGGTGGCGCTCGGCGGCCTGTACGGGGTTCTGTGCCTGGCCCTCCACGTCACGGACCTCCAACCGACGGCGGTGATCGCCGCCCGCAACGCCCTCGGGTTCACCGGGCTGGCCCTGCTGGTGTCCCGGTTCTCCACCGCCGTCTCGGCGGCCACGGTGCCCACCCTGTACGCGGTGGCCGCCATGGTGTTGGGCGACCGGGGGCGGTCCTGGTGGGCGTGGCCGGTGTCCGACGTGTTCTCGGTGCGGGCGCTGGGCCTGGCGGTGCTGGTGTTCGTCCTCGGGGTGGTGGCGCACGCCTGGCTCCCCGGTTGGCTCCGGCGCCGCCAGGTCGCCCGCTGACCAGCCCGCCAGCGCGGGGGCGCACGCGGTCCGACGCGTGCGCCCCCGCCGGGTGGCACGACCCCGGTGGACCGCCACCGCGCATGCCCGGGGCGCGGGTCGAACGCCAGGTGCCCCGGGGCCGGAGGCCGTGGAGACCCGCACACCCGCGTGGCACGAGTCGCTGACCGACCGCCGCGAGGGGAGCCCAGGAGGCGGGTGGGCCGGCCGGGGCACCCGCCCTCTACGGTGGCCGGCATGAGCGAGCAGCAGCGGCTGGCCGACGGCGACGTCGCGCCCGACTTCACCCTCACCTCGGCCGACGGCGACCAGGTCTCCCTCTCCGACTACCGGGGCCAGCGGGTGCTGGTGTACTTCTACCCCGCCGCCGGCACCCCCGGCTGCACGAAGCAGGCCTGCGACTTCCGGGACAACCTCGCCGAGCTGTCCGAGGCCGGCCTGTCGGTGATCGGGATCTCCCCGGACAAGCCGGAGAAGCTCGCGAAGTTCCGGGACGCCGAGAACCTGACCTTCCCGTTGCTCTCCGACCCGGAGAAGGCGGTGCTCACCGCCTGGGGCGCCTTCGGGGAGAAGCAGATGTACGGGAAGACGGTCACCGGGGTCATCCGCTCCACCTTCGTGGTGGACGAGGAGGGCCGGATCGCGACCGCCCTGTACAACGTGCGCGCCACCGGCCACGTCGCCAAGCTCCGGCGGGACCTGAGGATCTGAGGGCGAGCACGCCGGAGGCGGGCCGCCACCACCCGGTGCGCGGTCCCGCCGGCCAGGCCTCCCGTTCCCGATCAGGGATCTCGACCGCCGACCTCGCCGGCCGGGCCTGCCGAGGAACGCGGCCGCCCACGTCGGCGGGCGCAGCCCGGGCGGGAGCGCCGACCCGGCCGGCGAGGCGCGCGGGCGGTCAGCGGGAAGCACCCCGCGGTCACCGCCGGCGCGGCGCTCGGCACGAGCGGCCGAAGACCCCTGCCGACCGGGACGCCGCTGGTCGAGCCCGGGCCGGGCACCGCCAGGACCGACCGGGCTGGACCCGCCCACTCCCCTCGGGGCGTGCTGGGCGAGCGCGAGATCCGGTGATCCGGCGCCAGCGTCGTGGTTCCCCGATCAGCTCTCGGCGAGGGCGAGCAGGGCTGGCAGCATCGCGCGCAGGGCGCGCCCCCGGTGGGAATGGGCGTCCTTCTCCTCGGCGGTGAGCTCCGCCGAGGTCCGCCCCTCACCCTCCGGCTGGAAGATCGGGTCGTAACCGAACCCGTTCCCGCCCCGGGGCTCCCGGGTGAGGCGGCCCCGCCACTCCCCGCGCACCACGATCTCCGAGTCGGTGCCCTCCGGCCCGCCACCGGGAACGACCAGGGCGGCGGCGGACACGAAGGCCGCCCCCCGGCGTTCCTCCGGCACGTCGGCGGTCTGCGCGAGCACGAGTTCCAGGTTCGCCAGGTCGTCGCCGTGCCGCCCCGCCCAGCGGGCCGACAACACCCCCGGCATCCCGTTCAGCGCGTCCACCGCGAGCCCGGAGTCGTCGGCGACCGAGGGGAGCCCGGAGGCCCGCGCGGCGGCCCGCGCCTTGATCAGCGCGTTCTCCTCGAAGGTCGCGCCCGTCTCCGGTTCCTCCGGGAACTCGGGCACGTCGCCGAGGCCGACGACCACCAGGTCCCGCACGTGCGCGGTGAGGAGGATGCGCCGCAGTTCGTCGAGCTTCTTCGTGTTGCGGGACGCCACCAGCAGCCGGTGCGCCGACCCCGGGTCGCGCCCCGTCACTTCGCCGCCCCCGGCAGCTCCCCCGGGTAGGGCAGGGCCAGCGCCTCGGCCTGGATCTCGGTCAACCGCGCGCAACCCGCGATCGCGTAGTCGAGCATGGTGTCCATCGTGGACCGGGTGAAGGTCGCGCCCTCGCCGGTGCCCTGCACCTCGATGAGCGTCCCGGTGTCGGAGGCGACCACGTTCATGTCGACCTCGGCGCGGGAGTCCTCCTCGTAGGGCAGGTCGAGCCGGACCCGGCCGTCGACCACGCCGACGCTCACGGCGGCCACCGCGCAGGACAGCGGCTTGGGGTCGGCGAGCCGTTTCGCCGCGCCCAGCCAGGTGATCGCGTCGGCCAGCGCGACGTAGGCGCCGGTGATCGCGGCGGTCCGGGTGCCGCCGTCGGCCTGGATGACGTCGCAGTCGATCGCGATCGTGTTCTCCCCGATCGCGGACATGTCGAGGCAGGCGCGCAACGCGCGGCCGACAAGCCGGCTGATCTCGTGGGTCCGGCCGCCGACCCGACCCTTGACCGACTCCCGGGAACTCCGGGTGTGGGTCGCCGAGGGCAACATGGCGTACTCGGCCGTCACCCAGCCCAGCCCGGAACCGGCACGCCACCTCGGCACGCCCTCCTGCACGCTGGCGGCGCACAGCACCCGGGTCCGCCCGAACTCCACGAGCACGGAACCGGCGGGCCACTGCTGGTATCCCCTGGTGATCCGAACATCCCGGAGAGCGTCGTCCTGTCGACCATCCGCACGAGCCATTCGGTCACCCTAGGACATCGGCGGCCCGCGACCGGAGTCGACTCGACGGGCCGGCACGCGCCCCCGCGCCCCGACCACCAGGCCCGGGGACCACCCACCGCCACGCCGGCGGGAGCGACGTCGAGCGAGCCAGCCGGGGTCGCCGGCCTCGGCGTCGCACCACACCGGAGGGGGGCCACCCCGGTGACACACCCGCTGCCACGGTCCGCGTCGATCCGGTCACCGGGGGCTAGCATCCGCTGTCGTGGCCGCGAACCGGGTGTACCGGGACGGGGTCCTGGCTGGGGAGGACGTCGCCGAGGACGAACTGGCGGCCCTCCTCCGCGAGGGCTCCGCCCTCGTCTGGCTCGACCTGCCAGCCCCCAGCCGTTCGACCCTGGAGCGGCTGGCGGACAAGCTCGGCCTGCACGAGCTGGCGGTGGAGGACGCCGGGCAGGAGCGGCAGCGCCCGAAGCTCGACCGCTACGACAACCACCTGTTCCTCGTCGTCTTCGCGACGAGCCTTCGAACGGCGGTCAGCGGACCGGCCGGGGCCGCCGGCGACCGCACCGGGATGGACACCGCCCCCGTGGCGCGGAGCGGGCCGGGCGGGACGACCCCGGCACCGGGCCAGCAGGGCGATGACGCGGAGGGCCGCGTCCACCTCTCGGAGGTGGACGTGTTCGTGACGGCGAACGCGCTCATCACGGTCCGCCGGTCCCCCGGGCTGGACCTGGACCGGCTGCGGGACCGGTGGGACACCGGCCCGGGGCGTGACGCGCAGACCGTCGACTCCCTGCTGTACGGGTTGCTCGACGTCGTCGTCGACGGGCACTTCGACGTGGTCCAGTCCTTCGACGACCAGCTGGAGGACCTGGAGACGATGCTCTTCGAGGAGCACACCGACATGCGGCGCGCGCAGCGCGTCTCGTTCCGCACGCGGAAGGACATGCTGGCGGTGCGGCGGGTGGTGCTGCCCATGCGCGAGGTGCTCGGCGGCCTGATGCGGGACTCGACCGGGCTCGTCGGGGACCGGATGACGCCCTACTACCAGGACGTCCACGACCACGTGCTCCGGGCCACCGAGTGGTTGGAGGGGGTGCGGGAACTGGCCAGCACGCTGCGGGAGACCCAGTTGGCGCTCCAGGGCAACCGGCTCAACGTCGTCATGAAGAAGGTGACGAGCTGGGCGGCGATCATCGCCGTGCCGACCGCCATCACCGGCTTCTACGGGCAGAACCTGCCCTACCCCGGGTACCTGGACCACGGCGGCGTCGTCACGTCCTCGATCCTCATCGTGGTCACCTCCGTCGCGCTGTACCTGCTGTTCACCCGGCGGGGCTGGCTCTGACGGAGCCGAGAGGGCCGGCGCGGCCCGCCGGTCGTTCCCACCGGTCGTTCCCACCGGGTGTCGGAGCGGGGACCCGACCACCTCCGCCCGGCTCGGCGCCGCTCCGCCGCGCCGGGGAGCGCTCCGCCGGTCGCTCCTCGCGGTGGTGGCGCGGCGGCTCGGCCGGCGGGCTCCCTCACACCTCGTGGCGCGCGCCCGGCTCCGCCAGTTCGGTGGGCCCGCCGAAGGCCAGCGAGGCCTCGGCGGCGACCTCCGAGGCGTCCTCCCAGGGGGCGACGTGGGTGACCAGCAGCCGACGCGCCCCCGCCCGCCTCGCGAGTTCCCCGGCCTGCCGGCCCGACAGGTGCGGGCCGGGCGGGGCGCCCTGGCGGTGCGGCCAGGTCGCCTCGGCGAGCAGCAGGTCGGCCTGTTCCGCGAGACGTCGGACGGTCGGACCACCGCCCGTGTCCCCCGTGTAGGCGAGGACCCGGTCGCCGTGCCGGACGCGGAACCCGAACGCCGGGCAGGAGTGGGGAACGGGGAACGCGCTGACCTCCAGGTCACCGATCACGGCCGGGGTCGCGGTGAGGTCCTCCAGGTCGTGGAAGTCGAGGACGTCGGTCAGGTCCGTGGTCGCGGCCGACTCGGGTTCGGCGGCGTAGAGGCCGGCGAGCCGCCGCGCGGCGCCGCGCGGCGCGTGGACGGGCAGGCGCCGCGCGGGCCGGGGACGGCGCGGCTGGTGGCGGAGGGCGACGACCAACGCGGCCAGGTCGGCGCAGTGGTCGACGTGCAGGTGGGAGAGCAGGACCGCGTCCAGCTCGAACGGGTCGACGTGGCCGGTCAGCGGGCCGAGGGTGCCGTTGCCCAGGTCGAGGGCGATCCGGGTCCGCCCGGTCGTCACCAGGTAGCCGGAGGCGGGCGAGGTGGGTGAGGGCACGCTGCCGGCGCAGCCGAGGACCGTCAACAACATGCCCCCAGCCTGCCGGAACCGGGCGGCCCGAGCCGCACGACCCGGACCCGCGTCCGACGCGGGGTGCCGTCGTGGGGGACGGGGTCCTGCCGAGCGGCGGTTCAGCCGGCGGCGGCCGGCACGGCCGTGCCGGTGCCAGCGAAGTGGGGGCCGAGGAACCGGCGGGCCAGCCGCGCGAAGGGTTCCGCCGGGCCGGTGGCCGAGTAGGACCGCACGGCGGAGTCCACCAGCTCCGAGGGGCGGAGGAGGTCCCGTTCGGTGAGCACCCGGACGACGTCCTTCGCCGTCTCCTCCGCGCTGGACACCAGGGTGACGTCCGGTCCCATCGCGATCTGGATGACGCCGGTCAGCAGCGGGTAGTGGGTGCAGCCGAGCACCACGGTGTCGACGTCGGCGGCCTGGAGGGGTTCCAGGTAGCCCTGCGCCAGACCGAGGACCTGCCGACCGGAGGTGACGCCCCGCTCCACGAAGTCGACGAACCGGGGGCAGGCCGCGCTGGTCACGGTGACCCTCGGGTTCGCGGCGAAGGCGTCCGGGTAGGCCCGGGACCGCACGGTCGCCTCGGTGCCGATGACGCCGACCCGGCCGGACCTGGTGGCGGAGACGGCGCGGCGGACGGCGGGGACGACCACCTCCACCACCGGGACCGGGTAGCGTTCCCTCGCGTCGCGCAGGCAGGCCGCCGAGGCGCTGTTGCAGGCGATCACCAGCAACTTCACCCCCTGGTCGACCAGGGTGTCTGCGACGGAGAGCGCGTGCTCCCTGATCTCCTCGATGCGCAGCGGACCGTAGGGGCCGTTGGCGGTGTCACCGACGTAGCGGACGTGCTCGGCGGGCAGCTGGTCGGTGATGGCCCTGGCGACGGTGAGCCCACCCACCCCGGAGTCGAAGACGCCGATGGGCGCGTGCGGGTCGGTGATCTCCCGCCACCCCCGGTCGCCGGGTGGTCGGGGCGTCACGGGGACCCGCCGTGGACCCTCGGGCGCGCCGTCCCGGCGCCGGCGCCGCGGCTGTTCGCCCTGGCGACGAACCAGGCGGCCACCAGCCCGCCGATCGCGCCGAAGAGGTGGCCCTGCCAGGAGATCCCCGGCGTGGTGGGCAACACGCCCCACAGCATCCCGCCCCAGACGAAGAAGAGCACCAGGGACACCAGGACCTGGCCGAGCGCCCGGTTCAGGATCCCCCGGACCAGCAGGAACGCCAACCAGCCGAAGATGAGGCCGGACGCGCCGACGTGGGCGGTCCCCACGCCGCCCGTGACCCAGGTGCCGAGCCCGCCCACCAGCCAGATCACGCCGGTGACGGCCGCGAACTGCCCGAACCCGCCGGACATCGCCAGGAACGCCAACACCAGCACCGGCACCGTGTTGCCGAGGAGGTGCGGCCAGCTGCCGTGCAGCAGTGGCGCCCACAGCACCCCGTCGAGGCCGGCGAGCGACAGCGGGAGGATGCCGTGCCGCACCAGCCCACCCCCGGTGAGGCTGTTGACGAGCTGCACCACGTAGAGGAGCGCGACGAACGCGCCGACCACGACGGCGGCCTGTCGGGGATTGGGGGGCAGCACGCGTTTCGCGGGCGGGCGGGGAGAGCTCACCACAGGATCCACACCTCGAGGGTACGCACCGGACCGACTTCGCCCCTCCGGGACGACCCGGGTGCCACCCTGGTTTCCTGGCCGCTCCCCGGTCCGACCGGCGAGGAACGACCCCGTGCGGCGTCGACCTCCGCCCGCACCGCCGCTCCGGTGGAAAACCCCTGAGCAGGGCGCCTGGGCCACCGGGTTGGTGGCAGGTCGACGGCGGACCGTTCACCGCTCGCGACCCTTCCGTCATGATCAGCCGATAGGCTCAGCCGGGTTGACAGGGCTGGTTGACCGCGCGGGGGCGGAGGGTCTGGGCGTGACGGAAACGACGACGTGCGAGGTGGCGGTGGCCGCCCAGGCGGTGCTGGGCGCCGCTCCGACCTGGGACGCGAGCGCCGACTCGCTGTTGTGGGTCGACTCCTTCAGCCAGGAGGTCCACCGGTACCAGCCGGCGAGGGACCAGGACGACGTCCTGTCCGTGCCGCAGATCGTCAGCGCGGCCCGCCCCCGGTCCCGGGGTGGCATCGTCACGAACCTGCGGGACGGGGTCGCGTTGATCGACACCGACAACACCCGCACCTGGCTCGTGTACTGGGCCAGGGACGGGGTGCGTGGCGGCGAGGCGGCGGTGGACCCCTCGGGGCGGCTCTGGGCGACGACGACCCGCGCGGACGGCGGCGGCACCGACGGCTGGCTGGTCAGCGTCGAACCGGACGGGGCGGCGCGGGTCGCCCTCCACGGGGTCGGCCTCGGAGCCGGCCTGGGCTGGAGCCCGGACTGGCGGCTCATGTACTTCGTGGACGCCACCAGCCGTCGCATCGACGTCTTCGACTTCGACGCGTCCACCGGCGCCTTGGGGAACCGCCGGGAGTTCCGGGCCTTCGACCGGTCCGAGGGGCTCCCCGGTGGGATCGCGGTGGACGCCGAGGGCTGCGTCTGGGTGACGATGTACGGCGCGGGCTCGGTGCGGCGCCACACGCCGGACGGGGCGTTCGACCGGGAGTTCCGCCTGCCGGTGAGCCGGCCGACGGCCTGCGCGTTCGGCGGTATCGGGTTCACCGACCTCTACGTCACCTCCGCCCGGCACGGGATGGGCGACCAGCAGCTGGCCGACGAGCCGGAGGCGGGGTCGTTGCTGGTCCTGCCCGACGTGGGTGCCGGACAACCGTCGACGGTGTTCCCGGGCTGAACCGTCCCGGCCTCCGGTCGACGCCGTCCCGGCGGGGCGGCCGCGGAGGACCGGCGGGCGCGCGAGCCCTCGTCGACGCGGGTGCCACGCTGAGCGCCGCCCCGGGGGCGTCGCCCCGGCGGGCTGTCGGTCGAACCCCGGCCCAGCGATCGCCCCATCCGGCGGCCGGTGAACCAGGGCGGCCCGAGGACACCGTGTGATGGAGGGCGCCGCGGGGAGGACGCGAACGCGTCTCCCCGCTCACCGACCTGCCAAGGGGGCGGCGGAACAGCTCGGTCACGTCGCCGGGACCCGCCTCCCGGGGAACCGACATGGGTCCGGCTCCAGGGGCCGTCCCACGAGGACGCCGCCCCCCTCCGGACGGACCCGACCGCCACCACGGTCCACCCTCCGCGTGCTGCCGGGCGGACCGCCGCCGTCCCACACCGCCGGTGGGGCCGGTCCACGGCTGAAGGAGCAGCGGGCGGTCACGCCCAGAGCTGGGTGTCCAGGCGTTGGGCCGCGTCGGTCAGGTCACCGCTGTAGGCACCGGTGGACAGGTACTTCCAGCCGCCGTCGGCCACCACGAACGCCACGTCACCGGACTCACCCGCGCCGGCGACCTTCTCGGCCACGCCCAGCGCGGCGTGCAGGACGGCGCCGGTGGAGATGCCGGCGAAGATGCCCTCCTCCGTCAGCAGCTGCCGGGTGCGGCGGAGCGCGTCGTAGGAGCCGACGGAGTAGCGGCCGGTGAGGACCTCGGGGTCGTACAGTTCGGGGACGAACCCCTCGTCGAGGTTCCGCAGGCCGTAGACCAGTTCCCCGTAGCGGGGCTCCGCGGCGACGACCTGCACGCCGGGTCGGTGTTCCCGCAGGTAGCGGCCCACGCCGACGAGGGTTCCCGTGGTGCCGAGCCCCCCGACGAAGTGGGTGATCTCCGGCAGGTCGCGCAGGATCTCCGGCCCCGTCGTCGAGTAGTGGGCCTCGGCGTTCGCCGGGTTCCCGTACTGGTAAAGCATGACCCAGTCCGGGTGTTCCTCGGCGAGTTCCTTGGCCACCGCGACGGCCTGGTTCGAACCGCCGGCCGCCGGGGAGAACCTGATCTCCGCGCCGTAGGCGGCCAACAGTTGCCGACGCTCCACCGAGGTGTTCTCCGGCATGACGCAGATGATCCGGTAGCCCCGGAGACGAGCGGCCATCGCCAGCGCGATCCCGGTGTTGCCCGAGGTGGGCTCCAGGATCGTCGCGCCGGGAGTGAGCCGACCGTCCCGTTCGGCCGCCTCCAGCATGGCCAGGGCCGGCCGGTCCTTGATCGAACCCGTCGGGTTGCGGTCCTCCAGCTTCGCCCACAACCGGACGTCCTCGCTGGGTGAGAGGCGGGCGAGCCGCACCAACGGCGTGTCGCCCAGCGCGTCGAGCAGGGAGTCGTATCTGGCCACGGACTGCTCCTTCGTGGGTTCGCCCCGGGGAGGGCGGCGGCGGCCGGCGGGAGGTGACCCCGTCAGCCGCCGGCGACCGCGGGAAGGATGGTGACGTTGTCGCCGTCCTTGACCTCGGCGTTCAGCCCGCCCGAGAACCGCACGTCCTCGTCGTTGACGTAGACGTTGATGAAGCGGTGCAGCGCGTCCTCCTTCACCAGCCGGGCCTTCAGGCCGGCGTGCCGGGACTCCAGGTCGTCGATGACCTGTCCCAGCGTGCCGCCACTGGCCTCGACGGACTTCTCACCGCTGGTGTGCGTGCGCAGGATGGTGGGGATCGAGACCTTGACTGCCATGGTGGTACCTCCTGATCGGTGCCGTGTTCGGGGAGGGGACGCCGATCCGCACGACGTCCGGCCGGGTCGCCTCAGTCGGCGTCGGGCACGTCGTCCGCTCCCGTGTGGGAGAACATGTACGACTCGACGACGTCGACCTGTTCCTCGGTGACCACCCCGTCGACGATGCGGTAGGAACGCAGTTCGACGTCATGGGCGTCCCGAGTGGACACCAGCACGTAGTGCGCGTCCGGTTCGGACGCGAAGGACACGTCCGTCCGCGACGGGTAGGCCTCGGTGGCGGTGTGCGAGTGGTAGATGACGACGGGGACCTCGTCGGCCTCGTCCATCGCCCGCCAGACCCGCAGCTGTTCCATCGAGTCGAAGCGGTAGAAGGTGGGCGAGCGTTCGGCGTTGACCATCTCCACGAGGCGCTCGGGACGATCCGAGCCCTCCGGTCCGGCGATGACGCCGCACGCCTCGTCGGGGTGGTCCCGGCGGGCGTGGGCCACCATCGCGTCCACGAGGTCGCGTCGGATCACCAGCACAGGTCAATCCTACGGCCGCTGTCGAGGCGATCCCAGATCGTGGGCAGGGGGCCGGCGGTCGTCGACCGGACCTCGCGCGGCCGCTTCGGCGGCCAGTTTCCGCAGCTCGCCGGCCAGGCTGGGGAACACCGTGGTCACCAGGAGACCCCGCACGAAGGCCAACCAGGTGACCGCGACGGCGTCCGGGCGACCCCGGCGGGCGCGGGCCGCGACCCGGAGGTCATCCCGCCGGGCCAGGCGGAGTTGCGCGTGACCGAGCACGGAGATCCAGTCGGGCACCTCGGCCGGGTCGATCCGCACCTCGGCGAAACCGCCGGCCGCCAACACCCTGCGGGCGGCGGCCAACACCTCGGCGCGCAGCCCGGCCCGCCGCTCGTCCCCGTACCGGGCCTCCACCACCGGGTCCGGGTGGACGGCGGGGAACAACCGGCGGTCCAGGTC
The DNA here is from genome assembly GCF_049311605.1 of Actinoalloteichus caeruleus. NCBI lineage: Bacteria > Bacillati > Actinomycetota > Actinomycetes > Pseudonocardiales > Pseudonocardiaceae > Actinoalloteichus > Actinoalloteichus caeruleus. The sequence goes on along the minus strand of NZ_CP186005.1, from coordinate 940,424 downwards.
CTGGTCGTCGCGGTGCTGCCACCACCGGCGCGCGGGAGCGGCCGGCCGGCTCGGCCCGGCGAGTTCGGCGGCCAGTTCCACCACGAGGTGCCGCAGGACCTCGGCGGTGTCCTCGGACATCGTGAGGACCACCCGGCCGTCGTGCAGGGCCGCCGCCGCGTGTCCGCCCGCCTCCCGCGAGGGAACCGGTGGGGTCATCGCGGGAGTGCTCACCCTCATGCCTCCTGGAGCAGAGTCGGGGACAGCCCGAGGAACTGGAGGCGGGAGGCGATCGCCTCGGCCTCCTCGACGTCCTCGGCACTGGCGATCTCGGCGGAACCGAGCCCTCGGACGGCGAGGGTGCGGCGCAGGGCCTCGTCCGCGCTGACGTGCAGGGTCAGCATCAGCGCCGAGGCAACGGTGGCGATGTCGTTCCTGGCATCGTCGCGAAGCAGCACGGACCACCTGGCCCCTGGTGCGTTCATGATCGGATCATCGGTCGGGTGCCACGGAGTGTTAGCGGCCTCGACGGTGAACTTCCGCCATACGCGGGAGGGAACGACACCGACTCCTCCGGACGGCCCAGTGGTTCCGTGCCCGGCGTCAACGCGTGCCTCGCTCCCGTCGCCCCGGCGCCGGTACCCAGGCCCCGGCCGGTCGCCTCGGGCGCGGGGACCCCGGCCCCCGACGACGGGACCGCCTCGGGCGGGGGCGTCCTTGCCGACATCCAGGCCAAGGAACACCCCGGAACCGCTGTTCGTCCACCTGCCGTTCACTCGCCGCGAGTGGTCACCGGGCAGGGCGTCGACGGCCGGCACCCCCGTGACGACGAGACCTCCCGAGCCGGTGGCCGTGTCCCCATCAACGGTCTCGACGCCACCAGACCCGGTGACACCACCCCCGGATCATGCGCTCGACTCGGGCCGCCGGTCATGCCGGGCCTGGCGACGACGACTCCTTGACCAGGAGCTCCGACAACGGTGACGGGGAGGCGGGGCACCGGGTGGGTGCTGGGGAGCCCGGCGAGCTGGGAGACCAGGCGGACCCCGAAGCCGGCGGGAGCGCCCCCGGACCCCGACCCCGCCCCGGCCTCAGCCGAGGGCCGAGGGGTAGAGCTCCCGGTAGCTGGGCACCACACCCCCCGGCGCGGCGGCGAGCACCGCGTGCACCACGGCCCGGGCCACGACGTCCGCCGCGGCCTGCGCGAGTTCGTCCACCAGGGCGGTGCGGGCCGGTCCGGTGGGCAGCGGCCGGCGTCCGGTCGCCAGGGTGAAGAGGGTGTCCCCGTCGAACACCGAGTGCGCGGGGCGGACACTCCTGGCGATGCCGTCGTGGGCGACGGCCGCGACCCTGCCGCACTCGGCGCGGGTCAGGTCGGCGTCCGTGGCGACCGCGCCGATCAGGGTGTTGAGGGAGCGGGCCGGTGCGCGCCGGGCCGCGGCGCGGCGGATCTCGTCCGCCGACGGGGGGACCAGGCCGAACTCGCCGGGGAAGCCGAGGGGCCAGTCGAACGGGAGGCCGGTGGCCGGGTCGACCACCTCACCCGCCGGGTTCGCCACCGTCAACGCTCCCACCGTCCACCCCGTGGGGAGCAGGACGCTGGCGGTGCCGACGCCGCCCCGCAGCGAGCCGGCGGCCGCGCCGGCACCGGCGCCGACCGACCCGGTGGCCGGTGGTTCCCCGCTGGCGTCCTCGCAGGCGTGGTGGCCGAACCCGGCGTCGGGGACCCGTCCCCACGCGGTCTCCTCCAGGTCGAAGAGCACGGCGGCCGGCACGATGGGCACGACGTTGGGCACCGGCCCGTCGACGGCGCCGCCGGTGTTCCCCGGTTCGGGGCCCACCCGGAACCCGTGTCCCCGCGCGCCCAGCCAGCGCATCACCCCGTCGGCGGCGGCGAGCCCGTAGGCGCTCCCGCCGGCCAGGCAGATCGCGTTGACGCGTTCCACCAGGCGACCCGGGGCCAGCAGGTCGGTTTCGCGGGTGCCCGGGGCGCCGCCCCGCACGTCCACACCGGCGGTGACGCCCTCCGGGGTCAGCAGCACCGTGCAGCCGGTCGCCCAGCCGGCGTCGAGGCGGTGGTGGTGGCCGACCAGGACGCCGGGCACGTCGGTGACGGCGTTCCCGGGCCCCGGGGTCGGCGGCGTGACGTCGGCGGTCCCGGCCCCGGTCACGAGGTCAACGCCTCCACGAGCGTTTCCTGGACCACCGTGAGCCAGTGGTAGACACCCAGGTGCGGGGCCCGGGGGTCGTCCTGCGCGACCTCCTCGGGGCCGTCCTCCCTGATGTCCAGGGCGGTGCCCAGGGCGAGCCGCACGTCGTTCAGCGCGGCCAGCCAGGCGTCGGCCTGCTCGTCCGCCAGCTCGATGCGACCGCCGGACTCCGGGCAGGTGTCCAGCACCACCTGGGCCACCCCGGTCTTGTGCTCCAACAACTCGGGTTCGTGCACCGACCGCAGGGCCGCCGCCGAGTCGCTGTCCCGCTCGCTGAGCTCGCCGTCCTCCTCCTCGGCCCGGTGGAAGTCCGGCAGCAGCCGGCGGAGCACCGGGTCGTCGGGGGCGGTCGAGTGCCCGGTCCGGATCCCGGTGAGCTCGGCCAGCTCGTCCCTGGGACCGTCGTCGGCCCGCCCGGACAGCATCTCGTGGACCTGCCCCACCAGGCCGCGCAGCACGGCGGCCTCCTGCCTGGAGAAGTCGGTGACCAGGACCGTTCCCCGTCGGCTCCACCCGTTCATCGCGCTGTTCCGGCGCACCGCCGACGACCGCCGGCCGCGCCGATCCCCCTTCTCTCCGTGCTCAGTGATCCTGGAAACGCGGTGGTCGCGTGCCGATCCGCGCCGGTCGCCGCGCGCCCGCCGCTGGCGGCCCTGGCGCGGGACGGTGCGCCTGGACGGGTCCGACCGGCACCGCCGGGACAGGCGGGTGGGTCAGGAGTCGCGTTGCATCGTGGCCCACAGGCCCGCGGCGTGCAGCTTCGCCACGTCGGCCTCCACCTTGTCCTTGCCCCCGGAGGACACCACCGCTCTGCCCTTCTGGTGGACGTCCAGCATGAGCTTCGTGGCGTGGTCCTTGCTGTACCCGAACAGCTTCTGGAACACGTAGGTCACGTACGACATGAGGTTCACGGGGTCGTTCCAGACCACGGTCATCCACGGCCGGTCCTCGGAGCCGACCTCGCGACCCAACGGATCGACCTGGGCGCGCTCCAGCTCGACTGGGCTGTTCATGCCTCCATGGTGACATGAGCCATTCGTCCGACCTGTCACGCACCTCACCTCGCGGGTGCGGACGCGAGCAGGGCACGCGGTCAGGTCCCCGACGTAGGCTCCTGCCTTATGTCGACGGGACTGCCCTCCGCGAGCACCGCGCTGTTCACCGACCGCTACGAGCTGACGATGGTCTCCGCGTCGCTCGGCGACGGCACCGCCGCCCGGGACTGCGTGTTCGAGGTCTTCGCCAGGAACCTCCCGCTGGGCCGGCGCTACGGCGTGGTCGCCGGACTCGGGCGCCTGGTGGAGGCGCTGCGCGACTTCCGCTTCGGCGAGCGGGAACTGGCCTGGCTGTCCGACGGTGGCGTGGTCGACGAGGCGACGCTGTCGTGGCTGGCGGACTACCGCTTCAGCGGCGAGATCGACGCCTACCCGGAGGGGGAGCTGTACTTCCCGGGTTCGCCGATCATGACGGTGCGCGCCCCCTTCGGGGAGGGGGTGCTGTTGGAGACCCTGGTGCTGTCGGTGCTCAACCACGACAGCGCGGTGGCGTCCGCGGCGGCCCGGATGGTGAGCGCCGCCAACGGGCGCCGGCTGATCGAGATGGGCTCGCGGCGCACGCACGAGGAGTCGGCCCTGGCGGCGAGCCGCGCCGCCTACCTCGCCGGCTTCCACTCGACCTCCAACCTCGAGTGCGGCCGGCGGTACGGAATACCCACGACCGGCACCTCGGCGCACGCGTTCACCCTGCTGCACGACGACGAGGCGACGGCGTTCCGTTCCCAGCTCGCCGTGCTCGGCACCGGCACCACCCTGTTGGTCGACACCTACGACATCGCCCGGGGCATCGAGACCGCCGTGGCGGTCGCCGGACCGGAGCTCGGCGCGATCCGCATCGACTCGGGAGACGTCGGAGTACTGGCCAGGCAGGCCAGGGACCAGCTCGACCGGTTGGGCGCCACCGGCACCAAGATCGTGGTGTCCGGGGACCTCGACGAGTACTCCATCGCCGCGCTGCGCGCGGAGCCGGTGGACGCCTACGGGGTCGGGACCTCCGTGGTGACCGGATCCGGTGCGCCGGCGGCCGGCATGGTCTACAAGCTGGTGGAGGTGGAGGGCAGGCCGGTGGAGAAGAGGAGCGCGCACAAGACCTCGCGGGGCGGGGGGAAGGCGGCGCTGCGCCGGCACCGGCCGACCGGGACCGCCACCGAGGAGGTCGTGTTCCCCACCGCCGGGCCGGTACCGGAACTCGGCCCGCACGACCGGTTGCTCCAACGGCCGGTGTGGCGGGACGGCGGCCCCGTGGCGGACGCGCCCACGCTGGAGGACGGTCGGGAACGGCTGCGCAGGGCGTTGGTGAGCGTCCCGTGGGAGGGACTGACCCTCTCCCGGGGAGAGCCGGCCATCCCGACGGTCTTCGCCTGACCGCGAACGCGCCACCGGACCGGGTGGGACACGCGGCCGGGTGGGAACCCCACAGACGGGCGAGGAGAACGAGGTGAGGACATGACCAGCGCGCTGATCGTCGTCGACGTGCAGATCGACTTCTGCGAGGGGGGAGCGCTCGCCGTCGCCGGCGGGGCCTCGGTGGCCAGGGCGGTCTCGGACCTGATCCGGGGTGGCGAGTACGACCACGTGGTCGCCACCCGGGACTACCACGTGGACCCCGGCGGCCACTTCAGCGGGGACCCCGACTTCGTCGACACCTGGCCGGTGCACTGCGTGGCGGGGACGGCCGGCGCCGCGTTCCACCCCGAACTGGACGTGAGCCGGATCGAGGCGGTGTTCTCCAAGGGCGCCTACTCGGCCGCCTACTCGGGGTTCGAGGGCACGACCGAGCAGGGCACGCCGCTGGCGGACTGGCTGCGCGGCCACCAGGTCGACCGGGTCGACGTGGTGGGGCTGGCCACCGGCCACTGCGTCCGGGCGACCGCCCTGGACGCCGTCGCCTCGGGGTTCCCGACCCGGGTGTTGTTGGGCCTGACCGCCGGGGTCTCCCCGGAGTCCGTCGCCCAGGCCAGGGAGGACCTTTCCGCCGCCGGGGCGGAACTGGTGGGGGATCCGCTGACCGTGTGACCCCGCGTGAGGACCCCCGCCCCGACCTACTCGCTGGTAGGGGCGGTGAGGGAGCTCGTGCGTCTGACCACAGCACTACCGGGGGTCGAGCCGTCCCGGTTAGGCTCGCGCCGACAGGCTTGTTCGTGCCAGGGAGGTTTCCGTGTCCGTTGCCGCTTCACCGACGACTACGCCTCGTTACCGAGTGCTCGCCGACGTCGTGCCGGGAGCACTGGCGAGGGACATCGTCCTCGTTCTCGCCGCCGCCGGTCTGGTCGGGCTGACCGCTCAGGTGGTGTTGCCGGTTCCGGGCAGCCCGGTCCCGATCACGGGCCAGACCTTCGGTGTCCTGCTGGTGGGATCCGCGCTGGGGTGGCGGCGCGCGGCGGCGGCGATGGGCGTGTACCTGGCGGTCGGCGCGATGGGCGTGCCGTGGTTCCAGGGCGGCACCGCCTACCTGACCGGTGCCACCGTCGGCTACCTGCTGGGCATGTTGCTCGCCGGCGCCCTGGTGGGGGCCCTCGCGAGCCGTGGCGGCGACCGCACCGTGCTCCGCACGGTGGGGACGATGGCCCTGGGAAACCTGGTGATCTACGCGGTCGGCGTGCCGGGGCTGATGATCGCCGGTGGTCTGAGCCTGGGTGCGGCGCTGACCGTCGGCGTGGTCCCGTTCCTGGTGGGTGACGCGCTGAAGACCGCGCTGGCCGCCGGCGTGCTGCCCGGCGCCTGGTCGTTGGTGAACCGGGGTCGCAAGTCCTGACCTGGCCGCACACGGGCTTCCGGGGGCCGCCGTCGCGACGTCGACGGCGGCCCCCGGCATGTTCGGCCCACCCGGGGCCGCCCAGCACCTGGCCGACCGAGGGGCTGGGGTCCACGACTGGCCGGGAGGTCCCCACCGCTCGGATGCGGGGGACACGGACCCGGCTCGCCGTCCGAGCTCGTCAGGGCGGGGTGCGGCGCGCCCCGCTCGTACCCACCCGGGGCCGCCCAACGCCCGGCCGACCGAGGGGCGGGGGTCCACGACTGGCCGCCAGGTCCCCACCGCTGTCAGCCCGAGGGCACCTCAAAGCACGCCGCCCCGGCCCCCGGAGTCGCCCCACCGCACACACACCGGAACACGAGCCCGAACGCGGGCATGACCGCGCCCCCGATCCGCCCGGTCGCGGCGCGGCCCGGCGGGACGCGCGGGGTGGACGGCGCGGTTCGGGGACACTCCGACCGGGCTGACGGCACCACCGGGTAGCGTCTCCCGCTGTGTCCGACGCGCCCGCCAGCATGACCTCGGCCGGGGAGGCCGGCACCGCCACCCTCGACGATCCGGAGCGGGAGCCAACCCCCCGGTCCTCCGACGACGGCGGGCTCCCACCCGTCGACGAGCTGCTCACGGCGGCCGTGGCCGCGCTGGGCGGCGCGCCCCGCCCCGGCCAGCAGCGGATGGCCCAGGCGGTCGCGCGGGCCGTCGACACCGGGGAACACCTGGCCGTGCAGGCGGGCACCGGGACGGGGAAGTCGCTCGCCTACCTGGTTCCCGCGCTCCGCCACGCGGTGGCGCACTCGACGACCGTGGTCGTGTCCACGGCCACCATCGCCCTGCAACGGCAGCTGGTGGACCGCGACCTGCCCCGGCTGGCGAAGGCGCTCGCCCCGCTGCTGGGCAGGGAACCGACCGTCGCGATCCTCAAGGGACGGCGGAACTACCTGTGCCTGAACCGGGTCCACGGCGACGCCCCGGACGAGCCGGAAGGCACGGCGCTCTTCGACGCCTTCGAACTGTCGGCGCTGAGCAGGCAGGTCCGCCGACTCCACGAGTGGTCGTCGGACACGGAGACCGGGGACCGCGACGAACTGGTCCCCGGCGTTCCCGAGCAGGCGTGGCGCCAGGTGTCGGTGACCGCCAAGGAGTGCCTGGGCATGTCGAAGTGCCCGGTGGGGTCGGACTGCTTCGCCGAACGCGCCCGCGCCGAGGCCTCCCGCGCCGACATCGTCGTGACCAACCACGCCCTCCTGGCGATCGACGCGATGGGAGACGCTCCCGTCCTCCCCGAACACGAGGTCGTGATCGTCGACGAGGCGCACGACCTGGTGGACCGGGTGACCTCCGTGGCCACCGTGCAACTGACGGCCGCCGAGATCGCCACCGCCGTCCGGCGGTGCGGCCGGCTGATCCCCGAGGACATCGCGGATCGGCTCGCCGAAGCCGGTGACGGCCTGGCGCTCACCTTCGAGGACCTCTCCCCCGGCGAGCTGTTGGCGTTGCCGCCCGCGTTGGGCGGGGCCGTCGCGGCGGTCCGCGACGCCGCGCACGCCTGCCTGTCCGCGTTCGGTCCGAACCGCCGGGAGGACGCCGAGGCCAGCGCGGCCAGGAAGATGGCGGTGTCCGGTCTCGACGAGCTCCACGACACGGCCGTCCGGCTGCTCGACGCCTTCGAACCCGAACTCACCGAACGACGGGACGTGGTCTGGCTGACGCGTCCGTGGGGCGACGGCCCGGCCACCCCACCCGCGCTGCGGGTCGCTCCGATCGGGGTCGGCGGCCTGCTGCGGGAGAAGCTGTTCGGCCCGCGCACGGTGGTCCTGACCTCCGCGACCCTGACGCTGGGCGGGTCCTTCGACACCCTGGGCCGGCAGTGGGGGCTCCCCGCCGGGCCGCGCCCGTCCGCCCAGGTGGACGGCGTGGCCACCGAGGAGGAACCACCCCGGTCCGACGGGCCGGCGTGGAGCGGCCTCGACGTCGGGTCGCCCTTCGACCACCCCCGCAGCGGCATCCTCTACGTCGCCAGGCACCTCCCCAAACCAGGCCGGGACGGGCTGCCCCCGGAGTACCTGGACGAGCTGGCCGAACTCGTCACCGCCGCCGGCGGCCGCACCCTGGGCCTGTTCTCCTCCACCCGGGCGGCGAAGCAGGCCGCCGAGGTGTTGCGGGAACGGGTCGACGTCCCACTGCTGTGCCAGGGCGACGACAGCACACCCCTGCTCGTCCGCGAGTTCAGCGAGGACCCCGCCGCCTGCCTGTTCGGCACGCTCTCGCTGTGGCAGGGGGTGGACGTGCCGGGGCCGTCCCTGCAACTCGTGGTCATGGACCGCATCCCGTTCCCCCGTCCGGATGACCCGTTGGCCACGGCACGGCAGCGCGCGGTGGCGGCCAGGGGCGGGAACGGGTTCCTCTCCGTCGCGGGTACCCACGCCGCGCTGCTGCTCGCCCAGGGAGCCGGCCGGTTGCTGCGGTCCGTGCACGACCGGGGCGTGGTCGCGGTCCTGGACCCCCGGCTGATGACGGCCGGCTACGGGGGATTCCTGCGGGCGTCCCTGCCACCGTTCTGGCCCACCACCGACCCCGGGGTGGTGCGGGGCGCCCTGGAGCGGCTGCGCCGGGCCGCCGAGGACTGACACCGCCGCGACGTCACCGGGGCGCCTCCGGGGCGGGCCTGGCGCCCGGCCGGCCGCGTCAACCGGGGAGACTTCCCGGGGACTGGGCTCCGAAGATCTCCGCGAGCAGCTGGTCCGAACGCCGCAGGGCGTCCCGGTCGTAGGTGCTGGTCGAGGCGAGCAGCTCGTCCGCCCCCGTCACCGCCAGCAGCCGGCCGAGGTGCTCGGCGACCTCGGTCCGGTCGCCGTGGATCGCCCCGGAGCGGGTCTCCTCCAGGTAGCGGCGTTCACGGTCGGTCAGGTCGCGGGCCAGGACGTCGGACACCGGTTCCAGCGGTGGGAACTCGCCGCGCGTCCGGGCGGCCGCCATCGCCCACGCCTCCGGCAGCAGCAGGTGGGCGGCCTCCGCCGCCGAGTCGGCGACCATGACGTCCAGGGACACCACGACGTGGGGCCGGGGCTGGCTCGGGGACGGCCGGAACGCTTCCCGGTAGCCGTCCAGGACCGCTCGGGTCCGGCCCGGGTCGCGGTCGATGTCCAGCAGTGGCCCGGCGACCACCACGGGCAGGCCCGCCTCGGCCGCCAGCCCCACCCCGCCGCCGCCGGTGAGCACGAAGAGCGGCACGGTTTCCTCGGGCGCCGGCCGCAGCGTCACCGCGCCCGTCCCGGACAGGTAACCGGCGAGTTCCGCCATGTCGTCGGCGAAGGTGTCGGGGGCGTCCCTGTCCCGCCGCAGGGCCCGCCGGACGGGAGGCGTGAAACCCAGCGAGCGCCCGAGCCCGAGGTCCACCCGGCCCGGGTACAACGCGGAGAGCGTGGAGAACTGCTCGGCCACCACCAGCGGTGGGTGGTTGGGCAGCATCACCCCACCCGCGCCGACCCGGATACGCGAGGTCCTGGCCGCCACCGCACCGACCAGCACGGCCGGGCTCGCCCCCGCCACCCCGGGCACGGCGTGGTGTTCGGCCACCCAGAAGCGGTGGTACCCGAACCGCTCCGCCCAGTTCGCGCGCTCCACGGTGTTCCACACCGCCCGCGAGTCGGGCGAGCCCGCGCGCGTGCGGGAGCGGTCCAGCAGGGACAGCCTCACCGTGTCGAACCCCATACCGGGTACAACCCGGGGCGCCGGTGATTCCTGCCGGGTGCTCGTGTCGCCTGGGTCACGTCGAGAGCGGGGAGCGCTCGGCTCGTGGCATCCGGGCTACCCGGCCACGGATGGCGTCGATCCTGGCTGCCATGCTCTCGGCCCTCTCCGGGTCGATCGAGACCCTCCCGGCGGCGGCCTCGGCCCTGAAACGGGCGACGCCGCCCGCCATCCTGCCGGTCGCGGCGTCACCGCCGCCGGCTCCACCCGTCTCGACGTGCACGGCGAACCGCCCCCTCCTCAGCACGGTTCGGACCCGATCAACCCAGCATGCCGGCAGGCTCTCCGCCCCGGATTCCCACCGGCGAGGACCTGCCGGCTCCGGGGCTGGCCGAGCCGGCACCTCGGCCGGACGGCACCGGGTCACCGCCACTCGGCGATGACGGTGACCGTGCCCGGCGCGATCTCGGTGAACCCGGCGTCCCGGACCGCCACGACCCCCCGGTCGCGCCAGGCCGACGCCGGGTCCGCGCCCGGTGACACCCGTCGCCAGGTCGCGTGGTCGGCCTGGCGCACCGCGCAGCGGAAGTCCCGGTCCGCCCATTCCCGCAGCCGGGTCACCCCACCCGTGTCCTGCTCGGTCAGTGCCGCCAGCAGCATGGAGGCGTGGCCCACCTGGGCCGCCGCCTTGCCGGCCGTCATCGTCGTCTCCGGCGTCAGCCAGAGCACCGGGACTCCGGGTTCCGGCGGGCCGGGTTCGTCGACCGGCACCTCGCTCCCGGAGATCTGGAGGCGGGTCAGTTCCCGTGGCATGTCCGCGACCCGGCTCGGCAGCAGCGCCCTCGCCGACCCGGTGGGCAGTTCCACCGTGTGCCCCGGGAGCTGCTGGACCGCCTGCCAGTGCGCCCCCCTCGCCCGGCGGGACACCTTCCTGATGCGCCCCGACACCCAGGTGGCGACCGCCTCGTGCCACTCCCCGCCCGGCGCGGCGCGGTCGTCCAGGGTGACGGCGAGGGCAGCCGAGGCGGCCGCCTCCAGCAGCGCGGTGCGCGTCGGGGGGTCGCCGCGTTCGATGCGCAGCACCACCGGCATCAGGACGACCCGATCGGGGTCCTCCTCCGTGGTGTCTCCGGTCGACTCGGCCGGCAGGCCGAGCCAGTGCGCGTACCTGGCGGCCAGGGGTGCGAGGACGGACATGCCCCAATCCTGCCAACTCACGCCACGTCACCGGTCAGGCGCGTCCGCTCCTCGGCCTAGGGACGCCCGTACCCGGTGCGGCTTGGCGCGGCTGGCAGTAGCGACCCGGCGGGCGGGCCGGCTGGCACCGCCCCCCGGTCGCACGTCCTCGCGGCGGGCCCGGCCGGCTCAGGGCTGGAGCGGGACTCGGCTGAGGACGCCGTCCTCGCTGTCGGCCGCCTCGATCTCCGACCGGGTCACGCCGAGCACGAACAGCACCGCGTCCAGGAATGGCGCGGACAGCGAGGTGTCCGCCACCTCCCGCAGGGCCGGTTTGGCGTTGAAGGCGACCCCGAGGCCGGCCGTCGTGAGCATGTCGATGTCGTTCGCGCCGTCACCGACCGCCACGCACTGCGACAGGGGGACGTCGAACTCGGCGGCGAACCGGCGCAACGCCGCCGCCTTCTCCGCGCGGTCGACGACGGGACCCACCACCCGCCCGGTGAGACGTCCGTCGACCACCTCCAACTGGTTGGCCATGCTGAAGTCCAGGGAGAGGTCGTCGACCAGGTGTGCCACCACCTGGGCGAAGCCACCGGACACCACCCCGCAGCGGTAGCCGAGCCGTTTCAGGGTCCGGACGGTCGTGCGGGCACCGGGTGTCAGTTCGAGGGCGCCGGCGACCTCGTCGAGCACGGACACGGGCAAACCCGCCAACACGGCCACCCTGCGGTGCAGCGACTCGGCGAAGTCCAGTTCGCCCCGCATCGCCGCCTCGGTGACGGCCCGCACCTCCGCCTCCCGACCGGCGTGCGCGGCGAGCATCTCGATGACCTCGCCCTGGATGAGCGTCGAGTCCACGTCGAAGACGACGAGCCGCTTGGCGCGCCGGGCGAGCCCGGTCCGTTCCACGGCGATGTCCACCCCGACCCGCGCGGACACCTCCGTCATCGCCGACAGCAGCCGGGCGTCGGTGTCCTCGCCGGTGTCCTCCGCGCTGACCATCAACTCCAGGCCGGTGACCGGGTAGTCGGCGACGCGGCGGATGGCGTCGATGTTCACGTCCAGCACGGCGAGCGTCCTGGCGACGGAGGTGAAGGCGCGGGCGGACAGCGGGCTGCCCAGCACCACGACGACATGGGTGGAGTCCGGCCCGGTGGCCGTGCTGGCCCGCTCCCCGATGACCACGTCGATGCGCATGCCCACCGACGCCATCGCCTGCTCGACGGCCTCCTGGAGACCCTCGGGGTCGTGCGGCGTGGACACCGACACCCCGAGGACGAGTTGCCCCCTGATGACGACCTGGTCCACGTCGAGCAGGTCCACCCCGTGCCGGGTGAGCGCGGCGAACAGCACGGAGCTGACTCCGGGCCGGTCGGGTCCCGTCACGGTCATCAGCACGGTGGTGTCGGCTGCGCTCACTGCTCCGGTGCTCCTCGTTCGCTCGTCCACCCGCCGGCCGTGCGGGACGGCGGGGACCTCCGGTCCGGCCGGGTCCGGATCGACCGTACTCACCGTCCCGGTCCACGAGAAGAGCCCCGCGCCTCCCTGTGGCGGGAGTCGCGGGGCTCGTCTCGGATGGTGGATCGTGGGTCACTTCTCGCGGGGGTCCTCCGACCGCTCCTCCGGCGGGACCACCTTGTTGGCGGTCCGCTCGGACGGCGCCGCCGGGCCGTCCTCGTGGCGCCCGTGCCTGCCGCCGGTGTGCGCCTCCAACCGCATCCGCTCCAACATGTGCGGGTAGTGCAGCTCGAAGGCGGGCCGCTCGGAGCGGATCCTGGGCAGCTCGGTGAAGTTGTGCCGGGGCGGCGGGCAGCTGGTGGCCCACTCCAGGGAGTTCCCGTAGCCCCACGGGTCGTCCACGGTCACCCGCTCGCCGTACCGGTAGCTCTTGAAGACGTTCCAGATGAACGGCAGCGTCGAGGCACCGAGGATGAACGCCGCGATCGTCGAGATCACGTTGAGCGTGGTGAACCCGTCGGTCGGCAGGTAGTCGGCGTAGCGGCGGGGCATGCCCTCGTTGCCCAGCCAGTGCTGCACCAGGAAGGTGCCGTGGAAGCCGATGAACGTCGTCCAGAAGTGGAACTTCGCCAGCCGCTCGTCCATCATCCGGCCCGTCATCTTCGGGAACCAGAAGTAGATGCCGGCGAACACGGCGAAGACGATGGTGCCGTAGAGCACGTAGTGGAAGTGCGCCACCACGAAGTAGCTGTCCGACACGTGGAAGTCGATCGGCGGGGAGGCCAGCAGCACGCCGGACAGACCACCGAAGAGGAAGGTCACCAGGAAGCCGACGCTGAACAGCATCGGGGACTCGAAGGTGAGTTGGCCCTTCCACATGGTGCCGATCCAGTTGAAGAACTTCACACCTGTCGGTACCGCGATGAGGAACGTCGTGAAGGCGAAGAAGGGCAGCAGCACCGCGCCGGTCGCGTACATGTGGTGCGCCCACACCGTCACCGACAGCGCCGCGATGCCCAGGGTCGCGAAGACCAGGCCCTTGTAACCGAACAGCGGCTTGCGGCTGAAGACCGGGAAGATCTCACTGACGATGCCGAAGAACGGCAGGGCGACGATGTAGACCTCGGGGTGGCCGAAGAACCAGAACAGGTGCTGCCACAGGATCACGCCGCCGTTGGCGGGGTCGAAGACGTGCGCGCCGAGGTGCCGGTCCGCCATCAGGCCGAACAGCGCGGCCGTCAGGATCGGGAACGCCATCAGCACCAGCAGGCTGGTGACCAGGATGTTCCACGTGAAGATCGGCATCCGGAACATCGTCATGCCCGGCGCCCGCAGGCACACGATCGTCGTGATCATGTTGACCGCGCCGAGGATGGTGCCCAGACCGCTGACCAGCAGACCCGCGATCCACAGGTCGGCGCCGAGGCCCGGGGAGTGGATGGCGTTGGACAGCGGGGTGTAGGCGAACCAGCCGAAGTCGGCCGCGCCACCCGGCGTCAGGAAGCCCGCGACGACGGTGAGACCGCCGAACAGGTAGAGCCAGTAGGACAGCGAGTTCAACCGGGGGAACGCGACGTCCGGCGAGCCGATCTGGATCGGCATCAGGTAGTTGGCGAAGCCGAACAGCACGGGTGTCGCGAACAGCAGCAGCATGACGGTGCCGTGCATCGTGAACAGCTGGTTGTACTGCTCCTGGGACAGGTACTGCATCCCGGGCAGCGCCAGCTCGGCGCGCATCAGCATCGCCATCGCACCGCCGATCAGGAAGAACCCGAACGCGGTGACCAGGTACATGATGCCCAGCTGCTTGTGATCCGTGGTGCGCATCATCCGGAGCAGGACGGAACCTTTCGGCTCCCTCCGCGCCTTGTACGGGCGCGTGGCTATCGGCTGTGGAGCGACGGCCGTCACGGTGCCTCCTGCACTGGCATGTAGACCCTTCTCACCTGCGCGGGCGACCCACTGACGGGCGCTCACGACACCACGGATCGTAAACCGGAGCCTCGTTCACCTCTCACTTGGGCTGTAGGCGTACTAGACATCGCCAGCCGGTCGGGTACCAGAACCGCAGGTGGCGGGAGGACGTCACCGTTCCGACGGGTGAGGGACGCACCGGATGGCTCGCGGGGCGCGGTCCGTGCCCCGGAGTAGCCGTCGGCGGCGGCACCCACCACGCCGGCGCGGGCGGCGCCCGCGGTCTGGTCGTCGCCCCACGGGGCCGGGTCCGCCGCCCCTAAGGTGGGCGCAGTCAGGGCACGGGAGGTGGAGCGGCCGTGGAGCGACCCAGGGTGGACCTCAACAGCGACCTCGGTGAGGGCTTCGGTGTGTGGCGCCTCGGCGACGACACCGCGCTGCTGGACGTCGTGAGCAGCGCGAACGTCGCATGCGGCTTCCACGCCGGGGACCCCTCCACCATGCGCCGGGTGTGCGCGGCGGCCGCCGACCGGGGCGTGACGATCGGCGCGCAGGTCTCCTACCGGGATCTGGCGGGCTTCGGGCGCCGCTTCGTCGACGTCGAACCCCGGGAACTCGCCGACGAGGTCGTCTACCAGCTCGCGGCCCTCGACGGGTTCGCTCGGATCGCCGGAAGCCGCGTCCGCTACGTCAAACCGCACGGCGCGCTCTACAACGCGGTGGTGACCCACACCGGGCAGGCGGAGGCGCTGGTCGCGGCCGTGCGGGACTACGACCCGGACCTGGCCGCCCTGGGGCTGCCCGGCTCGGAGTGGTTGCGCCTCGCCGAGGAGGCGGGGCTGCGCACGGTGCGGGAGGCCTTCGCCGACCGCGCCTACCGCCCGGACGGCTCGCTGGTCCCGCGTCGCGAACCCGGTGCGGTGGTGCGGGACGGGGACGAGGTCGTCCACCGCGGCCTGCGCATGGTCACCGAGGGCGTGGTCCGGGCCGTGGACGGCACCGACGTGGCGGTACGTCCCGCCTCGCTGTGCGTGCACGGGGACACTCCCGGCGCGGTGGCCCTGGCGACGCGCGTCCGGGACGCCCTGCGGGACGCCGGGGTCGAGGTCCGCGCGTTCGGCTGACCGGCGGCGCGCTGGCCCGCCGCCCGGCCCTGGGCCGACGTGCGGCCGGTGTGCCCGACCGACGGTCCCACCCGCGCGGAACCCGTCCGCGCCGGACCGCCCGGTGGCGGGGCGCCGCCCCACCCACGCCTGCCCGCACGACGCGCTGAGCGCGCCCCGTCACCCGGCACAGCCAGGACCCGCTTCCGTTGTGCGGCCGCACGACCTCCGGCCCCGGGCCGCGCCCTCCCGCTGGCGGGGGACTCCTCGGAGGCGACGGCGAGCGCGACATGGGGGACGATGGGAACGGACACCCAGCGACGACGCCGAGCCGGGAACGTGGTCCCGGTCCTCGCGGACGAACGGGAGGGGCCATGCCACCATCCCCCACGTCGACGGCACGAGATCTGGTGCGCGCCACCCGGGCGGTGGGTGACAGGGCGTTCCTCGTGGAGGTCGACTCGCTCGACGAGGTGGAACGGCTGCGGCGGGCACTCGCCGACCGCCCGCCCACCGGGATGACCGAGTGCGTCCCGGCGGCGCGCACCCTGCTGCTCCGCTACGCAGACGCGGGCACCGACCGGGCGGCCCTGCTGTCCGAACTCGACGAGATCGAGGTTCCCGCGCCCTCCCCGGCCAGCGAGGGCGAGGGACTGCGGGTGCCCGTCCGGTACGACGGCGCCGACCTCGACGAGGTGGCGGAACTGACCGGTCTCACCAGCGCGGAGGTCGTCGCCAGGCACACCGCCGCCCGCTACCGCGTCGCGTTCTGCGGCTTCGCCCCCGGTTTCGGCTACCTGGTCGGCGGCGACCCGGTGCTGCGCGTGCCCCGGCTGCCCTCACCCCGCGTCCGGGTTCCCGCCGGAGCGGTGGCGGTGGCCGACGAGTTCTCCGCCGTCTACCCGAGGGAGTCCCCCGGTGGTTGGCGGCTGCTCGGCCACACCCAGCTGCCCCTGTGGGACGCGCAGCGCGACCCGCCGGCCCTGCTGACGCCGGGCACGGTGGTCCGCTTCGAGGAGGTGGCGTCGTGACCGCACCGGAGTTTGGTCGTGGGAGTCCCACCACCGAGGACACCGGGGAGGGGGCGGTGCCGGTCCCACGCGTCCCCGCGTCCCGGCGAGGGGAGACCGAGGCCGCCGGGTTCGACGTCCTGGTGGCCGGCCCGTTGACGACCGTGCAGGACCAGGGCCGCCCCGGCTACGCGGCGATGGGCGTTCCGCGGTCGGGTGCCGCCGACCAGCCGAGCCTGGAGCTGGCGAACCGGCTGGTGGGCAACCCCGCGTCGGCCGCGGCGCTCGAACTGACCTTCGGCGGCCTGGCGGTGCGGTTCCGCCAGGCGGGGCTGGTCGCGCTGACCGGCGCGTCCTGCCCGATGTGGCTGGACGGCAGGCCCGTCGGCATCCACTGCGCGGTCCCGGTGCTCGCCGGGCAGGTGCTCAGGGTGGGCGCCCCGATCGCGGGCCTGCGCGCGTACCTGGCCGTGCGGGGAGGGGTGGCCGTCGAACCGGTGCTCGGCTCCCGGTCCACCGACCTGCTCTCCGGGCTGGGGCCACCGCCCCTCTCGACGGGCCAGGTCCTGCCGGTGGGCAGTGCGGGCGGCTCCTGGCCGGCCGACGTCGTCGCCCCGGTGCGGTGGCTGCCGTCGCCGGCGGACCTCGTCGTCCTCCGAGTGAGGCTGGGTCCCCGCGACGACTGGTTCCCGCCCGAGGCGCTCACGCGCCTGGCGCACGAGGAGTTCCGGGTCACCGGGGAGTCCGACCGGGTCGGCATGCGCCTGGCCGGCCCAGAACTGCGGCGCTCCGACGGTCGCGAACTGCCGTCCGAGGGGATGGTGGCGGGAGCGGTCCAGGTTCCCCCCGGCGGCCACCCCGTGCTGTTCCTGGCCGACCACCCGGTGACCGGCGGCTACCCCGTGGTCGCGGTCGTCGTGTCCGAGGACGTGCCGCTGGCCGCGCAGTGCGTTCCCGGTCAACGGGTGCGGTTCCGACCGGTCCGCTGAACGGGGCCGGCCCGCCCCGACGCCCTCCCCACCGCCCCGGCCCACGACCGGGCGCGGTCGTCCTCGGCCGTCCCGCCCAGTCGTCGAACCCGCCGGGTCTCCCGGAGCAGCGCCCGTTCCACGCCCCATAGCCCTGGCCGTCCCGCGCCGCCACTGGGCACCGGTGGTTGTCACCGATCAGGTGGCTGGCCGCCCGGATCGGTCCTCCCGATCACTCCGTGATCGACGAGGGGCCGTGCCCACCGTTTCGGGGGCGGCGAACAGCGGGACCGAGGAGACGAACGACACATGACGCCGCGGCGGTGGTTGCTGGTCGGGTCCACCCTGTTCTTCGTGTTCGGGGTGGTCGCCGGCATCACGTGGACCGACCCGGACGGGCTTTCCCAGGGAACGGGCGCCCCGCCGGCCGGCCGAGGCGTGCCGTCGGCGGCCGATCCGAGCGGCGACCCGGGGGCGCTCCCCGGCGAGCGACCGGAGGCGCTCTCCTCGGGGAGCGCCGGGTGGACGCGGCCGCTGGCTCCCGCCGAGCGGGCGCCCCAGCTCGTCCTGCTCGCGGCCGAGGGCACCCCCTCGCCGGCGGAGTGGCGGCGGATGACCGAGGTGGCGACCACCACGGGTGCCGGTCTCACCGTGTTCCTCCCCGCCTCGGCGATCGACGACGCGCACGCGGAGCGGCGCGCGGGTAGGGCGCCGAGCAGCGACTCCCCGGTGTTCCGCGCGCTGGGTGAGGGACACGAGGTGGGGCTGCTGGTGCGGGGCGCGGACTGCGCGAGCCCCCGGCACCCCGCCAACCCGGAGGCGACGATCCGGCGCGCCGTCTCCCAACTCGCCGAACTCGGCGGGCAGGACTCGCCGTTGCCCGCGCGCACCGGTGTCCTCCTGCGGTGCGCGGAGGCGACCTCGCCCACCCCGGGACTACCGGCCCGGGTCGACTACACCATCTGGGGCCGCACGTCGCTCCCCCAGTGGCCGGAACGGGAGGACGGACGTTGGGTGCTGCGGGCCCTCGACCTCGGCCACGACGGAGACGCCGACGGCGCGACCGGGGCCCGTCCGAACAGCGCGACCGCCCCCGTGGCCACCGTGCCGGCCCGAACCCGCATCAGGGACCTGCACGACTCGACCCGGGGCTCCAACCGGGCGCCCCTCGTCCTGACGACGCGGTCCACGCGGTGGTCGGACGAGCTGTTCGTCTCCGCTCTGCGGGAGGAACTGCTCGGTGTCTGCCCGGCCGAGGAGACGGTGTGCGCCACCCACGCCCAGGCCGTGGAATGGCTGGACCTCCAGAACCGGGACACCCTGCTGGCCTACCAGCGGATGGTCGTCCCGCACGCCGACCAGGCACCGGGGACGCCTGCCGGGGACGAGGCGGAGGACCGAGGGCGTCCCGGCGGAGCGGGAACCTGGTGAGGCGGGTGCGGCCGCGAGTGTCATCGGCCGCACCCGCCGTGGACGCCGACGGTCGCGGATCGGCTCCCAGTGTCACGCGACCCGGCGCCGGCCCCGTCAGGCCGCGTAACGCGGTGCGGGGAGCTCGCCCACCAGCGTGCCCGGCTGGTCCTCGCCGATCACTCCGATGACCTGCGTCGGCCAGTCCGAACCCCGGTGGGACCGAACCGCCGGCCGCACCCGAACCTCACTCGCCCGACAGGAATCACAGCACGCGCATTCGTAACGACGAAGGGTGGCGCTCGCGAAACGCGCCACGGAAACCACCGCGAACTCGTGGCTCCCGACCACGCAGGAACAACCGTTCCCCAGGACAGCGCGATCACGCGCCGAGCGGACTTCATCGCCCAAGGTAACGTCCATGCCCTCTCCTACCGGTCCCGGAGGACCGAAATCGTGACGTCGCCGCCCGGACGTGCCGCGAGAACGGCACACGGAGCGGTCTCACCGCCCCGCCGCACGGAGACCTGGAATGGAAACTTCCCCTCAACGCCCTGACCAGAGCACCTGGCGAGCGATTCGACGGTTCACCGGAGCCGCGCCGGGCCACCACACCACCGAACAAAGAGGACTCCGCCGCAGAATATCCCACCAACCAAGAAGCACACAAGACATCGGGAATCACTTGCGTTCACATCTACTTCACGTCGACGAACCAAGCACGTGACCTGCGCAATTCGAAGGAAACCGCGCGGACGACCCCGACCACAACCCGCATCCGCGCCGAGGTTCCCGTTCTCGACCACCGCCACCGAAGGGCGAACCCCAGAAAACGAGAAAACCAGGTGATTCACTTCACAACGGAGCAACAATCGGGCTCGACGCTTATCGGGGGACGAATCCACTGCGGACGGCGATCACCCTGTTCCGCTCCGTTCCCGAGAAGCCCGAGGGGCACCGGCGCGAAGGTGCTCCGGACCGCGACCGTCCCGATCTGGGACGGGACCCGGGAACGCGACCCCGACACTCCTGACTCCCGAACGGGCCACCGGCTCCCGGAGAGGACACCGCGCCGGCGACGGCACGGAGCCTCGGATCAGCGCCCCCGGACGGCGCCCCGGAGCGCCCACCTCGCCGACGGGAGGGCGGTCACCGCGGGTGGTAGACCGAGAGCGCCACCGCGCCGGTGACCGCCACCACCTCGGGCCGTCCCGCCAACCACGACGAGACCTCCACCTCCTGGACGTGGTGGGCGCTCGGCCCCATGCCCACCAGCCGCCGCACGTCCGCGTGACCGAGGGCCAGCCCGAACTCCACCTGCTCGCGCTCCACCAACCGGAAGTGGGCGCCGAGCTGGTCGTCCATCCGCTCCTGCTTCCTGCTGTCCACCCCGACCAACCCCAACGGCCCCACCAGCTCGGCGAGGTGGTGGTCCTCGGGCGTGACCACCAGCAACACGCCGTCCGCCGCCAGCACCCGGCGCATCTCCGCCGGGTTCCTCGGCGCGAACACGTCCAGCACCAGGTCGACCGCGTGGTCCCGCACAGGCAACCCCGCCCAGGCGTCGGCGACCACCGCGCCGGCCCTCGGGTGGCAGCGGGCCGCGCGCCGCGCCGCGTACCTGGACACGTCCACCGCGACGCCCCGGGAGCCGGCCAGCCGATCGAGGACACCCGCCAGGTAGTAGCCGGTCCCCGCGCCCACCTCCACGACGCACGCGCCGTCGCGCCCCGGCTCGACGGCTGATCCCGCGGCGGAGGCGACCAGGTCGCGGATCGGCGCGTAGTGGCCAGCGGTGAGGAAGTCCGCCCGGTCGGCGACCATGCCCGCGGTGTCCCCACCGTGCCCGGAGTGGCGTCCGGTCAGCAGGCTCACGTAGCCCTGCCGGGCCACGTCGAAGTGGTGCCCCTCCCCACAGCGCAGCCCCGACCGGGTCGTTGAACAGGCCCGATGGCAGTGCGGGCAGGCCAGGACATCCACGACGTCGGAAAGCACGGGACGGGAACCTTCAGGGACTGGGGGACGGTGACTCGCGCCGCTCAGCCTAGGCAGCGGCGGCACCACCCCCGTGACGGGCATCCGGGCGGCTCGCGGTGGCTCGGCTCACAACCGGTTCTGGGAAGCGCGCGATCTCGTGCACGGTTGGGGAGAGGGTGCCTCAGGGTCGAGGTCCCGCACTCGGAAGTCCTCCCCTCCCCGGGTGACCTCCCCACCGCGCCGGTCACCCACGTCGTCACCCGCACGACGGGCCACCACTCGCCTCACCACCGATCTGGAGAAGTCGTGCCACTCGCCCTCCTCGCCCTGGCCGTCGGCGCCTTCGGCCTGGGCACCACGGAGTTCGTCATGATGGGCCTGCTGCCGGAGATCGCCGCCGGCAACGAGGTGTCCATCCCCACGGCGGGCCACCTGATCTCCGGCTACGCCCTCGGGGTCGTGATCGGCGCGCCCGCGCTCACCGCCGTGGGGGCCCGCCTGCCCAGGAAGACGATGCTGCTCGGCACGATGGCGTTGTTCACCGCGTCGAACCTGGTATCGGCGCTGGCCCCCAACCACGAGACCCTGCTCGCCACCCGGGTCCTCGCCGGGCTGCCCCACGGGACGTTCTTCGGAGTGGGCGCCGTCGTCGCGGCCAGCCTGGTCGCCCGCGAACACCGGGCGAAGGCGGTCTCCATGATGTTCGCCGGGCTCACCCTCGCGAACGTCGTCGGCGTGCCACTCGGCACCCTGCTCGGGCAGCAGGTCGGTTGGCGGTGGACCTTCGTCATGGTCGGCCTGGTGGGCGCGGCGGCGCTGGTCAGCGTCGCGGCCCTGGTCCCCCGGCAGCCCGCGCCACGGGACGCGGGCATGCGCCGGGAGCTCGGGGCGTTCCGCCGGCCCCAGGTGTGGCTGGCGTTGGGCATCGTCACCTTCGGCTTCGGCGGGACCTTCGCCTGCTTCAGCTACATCACCCCGATGATGACCGACGTCGCCGGTTACGACGCCGGCAGCGTGACCTGGCTGCTGGCGTTGTTCGGCGTCGGCATGACGATCGGCAACCTGCTGGGCGGCCGGCTCGCCGACCGGGCGTTGATGCCCAGCCTGTACGGGTTCCTCGCCGGCCTGGCCCTCATGCTGGGCCTGTTCGCCTTCACCGCGCACGACAAGGTGCTCGCCGCCGTCACGATCTTCCTGATCGGCGTGACCGGCTTCGCCGCCGGTCCGACGGTGCAGACGCTGATCCTGGACCGGGCGGAGGGCGCGCCGAGCCTGGCGGCCGCCAGCATCCAGTCCGCGTTCAACATCGCCAACGCGATCGGCGCCTACCTGGGTGGGCTGGTCATCAGCGCTGGGCTGGGCCTCACCGCTCCGAACCTCGTCGGCGCGGGGCTGGCCGTGGTGGGCCTGGGCATCGCGGTCGTCTCCGGGGTGTTGGCCCGCCGGGAGAACGCGCGCGAGGGCGGCGGACCGACCCCCTCCGAGGGTGATGGCCCCACGGGTGCCGAGCTGCCGGCCGCCCCGGCTGGCGGGTTCGGGGAGCGGGCCACCTCCCCGATCGGCCGCTGAGCGACCCCCGGGGCACCACCCGCCCGCCGGCGGCCCCCAAGAGGGGAGGACCCCACCTCGGGCGGCGCCGAGGGAGGCGGCGGCCGGGCCCGGGCTGGGAGGAAGGCGGCGAGCCCGGCAACCGCACGTGTCCGGGCCCCGCAGCGGGCGCCCCTTGGCCTTAGGACCGCCCGCACGCCGGACCGTCCTCGTTCCCGCAGCTCAGGGCGGTTCTCCCCCAGCTCGACGACGCCGAGGCACCCCCCTGCGCACACCCCTCCAGGGGTGTTGTACTGTATCCCTGCGAGCGAACGGAGGCGGTCCTCCGGGAGCGAGTAACACGGGGCTGTGGCGCAGCTGGTAGCGCATCACACTGGCAGTGTGAGGGTCAGGGGTTCGAGTCCCCTCAGCTCCACCACCATCGAAACCCTCCTGATCGGGATCACCATCCAGGTCAGGAGGGTTTTTCGTGGTTCGCGGACAGTTGCCGTTGACATTGACCCGCTGGCGCTGGGTCGGTCCAGCCGGTGCGGATGGCGCCCGTCCGGGTCCTCACCGGCCGCCGTCCTGAAGGACCGCGACATCGTTCCGGCCGCGACGTCGACGAGGATGCTGACCACCGTCTCACTAACGACCGTCAGGGTCAGTCCGCGTCGAGAGGATGGTGACGTGTCCGGTGCGCACCAGTTCCTGGTCCTGGCGGATGCGGACGCGGATCGACTCAGTCATCCGCCACCACCCGGCGGGATCAGGGCGTGGACGCGGAACCCGCCGTCCGACCCGGGACCGGCCACCAAGTCGCCAACGGGTGCGCTGGAGGAACGGGTTCGGCCTCGGTGACCCCGCGCCACGGCGCCCGCCCGCGGCTAGCCCGCCCTGACGTGACGGGACGCGGACGACGGGCATGCGGGTGCTCTCCCAGCTAGGAGGGGCCGTGCCGCCGGGCCAGCTCCACCAGACGTTCGGCCCCCGCCGTCCAGTCGTCGCCGTGCCCAACCAGCACGGTCCGCGCGCTGGTCTCGGCTATCGCGTCCAACGACTCCAGCGCGCGTTCGGGGTCGACGGTGGCGGCCCCGGAGACGATCTGCGGGCCCGTCGTACCCCGGTACGGGTTGAGGGTCACCACCGCGTCACCGGCGATGACCGCGTCTCGCTCGGGGAAGTGGAACGCGCAGTGGCCCAAGGTGTGGCCGGGGGTGTACAACACCCGAGGGCCTCCCGGGACCACCAGCTCGGTGTCCCGGATGCGGTGCACCTCCTCCACCGGTTTCGGCCACCACGCGCGGTTCCTCACGAATCCGGCGACCAGCGGCGCCGCCCTGAGCTGGGTGGCCAGGTACCAGCTGAGCGGCCGGGATCGGCCGTACTGGCGGGGGTGCCGGGTCAGCGGGACGTCGTTGTCGTGGACGAGGACGGGAACCCCCAGCTCGGACCGCATCCGCTCGGCGAAGCCGAGGTGGTCGAAATGCCCGTGGGTCAGCACCAGCGCCTCGACGTCCTGGAGACGCCTGCCCAGGTCGGCCAGCGCCTGCCGCAGTGGTTCCCACGAGGTCGGGAGCCCGGCGTCGACGACGGTGAGGCCGTCGTCATCCTCCACGATGAACCAGTTGGTGTGGGCGTGCTCCACGCGGTGGATACCGTCCGCGACGTTCCTGCGCAACATGTCGCTCTCCTGGGTCGGGGCTCGCGTCGGTCCTCACGGCGCCGGATCACGGCCGGGGGCGAGCCACGCCGGCCGCTCTCGCCGTGAACCCATGCACGGGGGCTACCCGAGGACTCCCACCACATTCCGGGCTCGCGGAACCGGCGGAGGCGAGGCGCATGCCAGGAAGGACCTCGCTCTCCCGTCGCGCCTCACGTCGACGCCGCCCTCCGCCACCCCGAGGAGGGAGTGCGACGCGCGGTCGTCCGTGGCGAGTCCGACGTGCCCAGGGCGGGGCAGCCGCTGCTGGTCCGCCACGGAGGCCGGTCGGGGGGCCCGCGGCGCGAGGTCGGGCGGGGTGATGTCGATGTCCTGTGAGCGGACGCGGGATGTCGTCCCCGCATGGCCGTGAGGCGGGGCCGTATCCGCCCTGCCTTTCCGGCGTGGCGACCCCTGTCATGGCGCGGCCCCTCTGGATCGGGAGGTGACCCCGAGGGGCGGCTGCCAGGCCAGGAGGCCTGATCAGCTGGTGGGCCGTGGGTTGGTCGGGCCGTGGCGGCCCAGTGGCGCGACGCACTCGCCGAAGCCCGGACCACCGCTCACCCCGGCTCCCCTGGCTCGGCTCCCGAGATCGCCCGCTCCCGGAGGAGTTCCAGCCGCCGGTCCCAGGCCGCGGCCATCAGGCCCAGCTGGTTGGCAGCGGCACCGAGCCGTGTTCCCACCGCCCTGTACCGCAACTCCCGACCGTGTCGCTCCCGCTCGACCAGGCCGGCTCCCCGAAGGATCTCCAGGTGGCGGGAGATCGCCTGCCGGGTGACGGGCAAGCCCTCGGCGAGGGCGGAGGCGGAGGCGGCACCGGCCTCCAGCCTGCGGAGGATCGCCCACCGCGTGTCGTCCCCAAGAGCGGAACAGATCTCCACGACCGTCCGGTCGGGCCCGTTCACCGCGCCGTCCGTCCGACGTGCCGGTGGAGCGCCGCGAGTTCCTGCCGCCAGCCCTCGGTGTTGTCGTCGAGCATCCTGCGCCGGAGCAGTGCGGTCTCGTCCAGCTCCGCGAAGCCGCTCTCCACCACCCGCAGCCGGACCGAGGAGGTACCGACGGGTCGGAGGAGGAACTCGACGAGCGTCGAGTTCCCAGGCCCGAGGGCGGCGACGCGCCCAGCCTCCGAAGGGCCGCCGTACCAGCGGAAGGCGATGTACTCGTGGGGACGGCTGTCGACGGTCTCCACGGCGAAGACGCCGTGCTCCGGGTCGCGGACCAGGACCCGGGCGTCTCCGTCGGCCTGGATCTCGTGCGGGGTGATCTCGCCGCCGTTGATCCACCAGCCCGGTTCGGACACCAGGTCCCAGACCACTCGAGGCGGCGCCTCGATCAGGATGTCCCGTTCGATCCGGTCCGCGTTCCCATCCAGCGACATGCAACCAGCCTATTGCATCAACGCTCGTTTTAGTGCAACCATCTCGTTGCACTTCACTCCAGGAGGTACCAATGCCCAGTCCCCGGTTCCGCGGTGGCCCCAACATCGCCATGAAACTGCCCGCCGCGCGCTTCGACGACACGGTCGCCTTCTACCGGGACGTGCTCGGTCTCGACGTCACCGAGGAACCATCGGCGGCGACCGGGATGGTCTCGCGCTCGGTGCGGGTCGATTTCGGCGCCTACGCCCTGTGGCTCGACCGGGTGGACAACTACGCGCGCTCCGATATCTGGCTGGAGCTCACCACCGACGACCTCGACGATGCCGTCCGACACCTCGCGGCGCACGGCGTCGGCACGAACGACGAGCTGGAGGAACTCCCGACGGGAAGCCGAGCCCACTGGGTGTGCGCGCCGACCGGGGTGCCGCACATCCTGCACCCGCACACGTCATGACCAACCGCCACACCACCTCGGCCAGTCAGCGCGCTGCGTGACGGTCCGGGTCCGACGGCCCGGCGGGCTCGTGGGCTGCCGCCGCCCCGGGACGGAGGGCCTCAAGCCCTCGCCCACGCCCCCTCCTCCGGAGGCGCGGCGCGGCCCGCCGCCCCACCCGAGCGGAAGCCCCGGTGGTGGCCGGTGGCCCACCCGGCACCCGCGTCAGCCCACGACGACCGGGGACGCCGACCTTCCGGGCCCCTCCTCGGCCGCTGTCGCCGCCCGGGCCTCCGGTGAGGCGATCGTGAAGGCGGTGCGCAGCAACCGCGCCAGGGTGACCAGCTGGTCGCCACCCCGATCACGACGCCACACCAACCCGAGCTGGGAGGACGCCTCCATGCCCGTCACCGGCAGGAAGCGAACGTCCCGGCGCGCCGCGCGGTCCGCGAGCGGACGGCAGACCAGCATCACGTGCTCT
The DNA here is from genome assembly GCF_049311605.1 of Actinoalloteichus caeruleus. Classification (NCBI taxonomy): domain Bacteria; kingdom Bacillati; phylum Actinomycetota; class Actinomycetes; order Pseudonocardiales; family Pseudonocardiaceae; genus Actinoalloteichus; species Actinoalloteichus caeruleus. Next base: position 914,194 of record NZ_CP186005.1, on the reverse strand, counting down.
CCGCCGGCGACCGTCGCGAGACCCTCGTGGATCGTGGAGATGGCCACGGACGAGGAGATCGGCAGGCCCGCCGGCGTCGCGCGCGGCACCCTCGCGGCCATCCAGTAGTCGGGTGCGTCGCCGAGGGGGCGGACGACGTCCCACTCCGCCAGCTCCTCGACCGTGACCGACGTCCGGCGGGCCAGCGGGTGGTTCGTCGAGACCGCCAGCAGCCGGTCCTGCGGGGGGAACCGGTACCCGACGGTGAGCGCGGCCTCGTGGCATGGCAGCTCCACCACCGCCGCGTCGACCCGACCCTCCACAACGGCGGTGAAGGGCGAACCCAGCGGTACCTCGCTCAGCGCCATCGACACCCCGTGCTCGGCGCGTAGCGACCGGAAGGCCTCGGTGATCTCCTCGTAGACGTCGCCGTGGAAGCCCACTCGCAGCTCACGCAGCTCACGCCTCCGCGCGCGATCACGCGCTCGGGAGAAGACCGCCGTCAGTTCCTCGTAGGCGGGACGCACCTCGTCCACGAACTGGACCCCGAACCTCGTCAGCGCGACCCGCCGGCTGGTGCGCTCGACCAGCCGGACCCCGAGCCGCCGTTCGAGTTCGGCGACGAGCTGGCTGGCCCGGCTCTGCGAGTACCCGAGCCGCTCGGCGGTGCGGCCGAAGTGCAGCTCCTCCGCCAGCGTGAGCAGGCACTCGATCTGGTGCAGGTTGGCCTGGTGCACGGCACCCCCCTCCGACCACGTTCGATCAGCTCAGCTTATCGATCGGCGAGGAGATCGCCGTTGTTCGGCTGCCGTCCCGTTGCTTGCCTGGGGAGCATGAGTTCCTCCGCTTCCGCCGGGACCGGCTCCCACCACACGACCGCCTGGCAGTGGGTGGCGCTGGCCGTCCTGTCCCTGTCCACCTTCGTGGTCGTCACCTCGGAGATGCTGCCCGTGGGCGTGCTGACGCCCATGGCCGAGGGCTTGGGGGTCGGCTCGGGAACGGCCGGGTTCAGCCTGACGATCACCGGCCTGGTCACGGCGGTCACCGCGCCGGTGGTGCCCCGCGTGCTGGGTGGGGTGGACCGGCGGTGGGTCCTCGCGGTGTCGATGGTCGTGCTGGCGGCCGGGAACGCGCTCACCGCGGTCGCGGACGGGTTCGGGCTTCTCGTGGTCTCCCGCGTCATCCTCGGTCTGGGGATGGGAGCGGTGTGGGGGCTGGCGGCGGCGGTGGCCCCGCGCCTGGTCGGGCCCCGTCATGCGGCGCTGGCGGTGTCCTGCGCCGTCAGCGGGGTCGCGGCAGCCTCGGTGGCCGGCGTGCCCGCCGGCACCGTCATCGGCGACGCCTTCGGGTGGCGGGCGGCGTTCGTCGCGCTGGCCGTGAGCGCCGTCGTCCTGGCCGCCGCCCTGCTGGTCACGCTGCCCCGGTTGCCCAGGCCTCGGACCGGGCCGGCCGTTGGGGTGCCGGCCGGCCGGTCACCACTGGCTTCGAGGGCGGTCGTCGGCGGACTGGCCGTGGTCGTCGTCCTCGTCACCGCCCACTTCGCCGCCTACACCTACGTGCGCCCCGCCCTCGAGGGGCACGGGATGACGGCCGGCGGGATCGCCGTGGCGCTCCTCGTCTACGGGGTGTTCGGACTGGTGGGGAACTTCGCGGCCGGGGCCCTCGCGGCGCGGCGGCCGCGCGCGACCGTGCTGCTCCTGGCCGGCGGCATCGCCGCCTCCGTCGCCCTGCTCGCGCTGTCGGCGGGCCTGACCGGGGTCGCCGGGGTGGCGATGGGCCTGTGGGGCCTGGCCTACGGTGGTCTCTCGGTCGCCGGCCAGCTCTGGATGCAGCGGTCGGCTCCCGACCGCGTCGAGGAGGTGACCGGCCTCTACGTGGGCCTGTTCACGGCCGCCATCGCGCTCGGCGCCCTCCTCGGGGGAGGCCTGGTCGGAGCCGTCGGCATCGTGCCGCTGCTGTGGAGCGCGTCCTGCCTCGCCCTCGCCGCCCTCGCCATCGGCCTGGCGGGACCCCGCGCCGTTCCTCCCTCCGGGAGCGGGACCGACGGGAACGGCTCCCGGATGCCGGCCGAGCTGGCGAACCACCCCGGCACCACGGGTTCGCGCACCTGAACTCGCCGGCCACGGGTGCCCCGCCGGCCGGCCAAGACCAGGACCCAGCGACGAGGGCGAGCCCGACCAGCGGAGCGCGTCCCGCCTCCCAGGGCACGGGCGGTGGTCACGGCGGAGAGCCCCCTCGGCGCCCTCGCCAGCGGGCAGGGAGGGCGGGGTCAACCGGCGTGACCGGGGGCGCAGTGGCTTCGGCTCGCTCGCAGGCCGTCGGCGAGCGTCTCCTGGTTGAGCATGGCCAGCACCGCGCCTTCGGCTCGTGCGGTGAGGTCCTCGAAGTAGGCGGAGGCGTGCGCGGCACCGACGCACCCGCTCTCGACCTCCGGCCGGCACACCCACAACGGCTTGTCCCCGACTGCACAGCGATAGATCTCGGCCAGCGTGATGGCCTCGGCCGGTCGCGCCAGTCGGGTGCCGCCGGCCCGCCCCTTGATCGACTCGACCAGACCAGCGTGCCCCAGGGGGACGAGGAGCTTGCGGACCAGGCTGGGGTTGGCGCCGACGCGCTCGGCGAGCTGGCCGCTGCTCACGACCGGCGCGCCCTCCTCCTCGGCGATGGCCAGGAAGAACATGACGGCCAGCGCACTGGAGAACCTGATGTCCAGCACCGTCGCACCTCCCCGTTCGTCCCCGCAGCCTACTCGGCCACCACATGCCGAGCCGAAAACGTCACAGACACAGTTGCGTTTTCTGGCAGAAACTGTATCTTTCAAAGGAGCAATTCGTCGACCTCCCGGGAGTCCAGCCCCATGTCCACTCGCGTCGCCCAGGCCCTCGCCCGCCCGCTGACCCTGGGTTCGGCGGAACTGCCGAACCGCCTCGTCATGGCCCCGATGACCAGGGCTTTCTCACCGGGAGGCGTCCCAGGAACGGATGTCGCCGACTACTACGCCCGCCGGGCCGCGGCCGGCACCGGGCTGATCATCACCGAGGGCACCTACATCGACCACCCCTCGGCCGGGGACGTGGAGAGCGTGCCCCGCTTCCACGGCGAGGCGCCGCTCGCCGGCTGGCGCCGCGTCGTCGAGGCCGTGCACGCCGCCGGCGGCCGGATCATGCCCCAGCTGTGGCACGTGGGCATCCAACGCCCCGCCGGCAACCCGCCCTTCCCGGAGGCCCCCTCGGTCGGCCCGTCCGGGATCGCGCTGGACGGCACCGAGGGAGCCGGTGAGGCCCTCTCCCCCACCGAGATCGACCGCGTCATCACCGCGTTCGCCGAAGCGGCCCACCAGGCCGAACGCATCGGTTTCGACGGGATCGAGCTGCACGGCGCGCACGGCTACCTGATCGACCAGTTCCTCTGGGAGCGCACCAACCGGAGGACCGACGGCTACGGCGGCGACCTCGTCGCCCGCACCCGCTTCGCCACCGACATCATCACCGCCGTGCGCGAACGCGTCGCTCCCGACTTCCCCGTCGTCCTCCGCTTCTCGCAGTGGAAGGCGGACAACTACGACGCGCGACTGGCCGAGACCCCCGACGAGCTCCAGCGGCTGCTCACCCCGCTGTCCGAGGCGGGCGTGACCGCCTTCCACGCGTCCACCCGCCGCTTCTGGGAGCCCGAGTTCCCCGACTCGGGTGTCGACCTGAACCTGGCAGGGTGGACCCGCAAGCTGACCGGGAAGCCCGTGATCACCGTCGGGTCGGTCGGCCTCGACTCCGTCTTCGAACCCGCCGCCCTCTTCGCGGGTCAGGGCGCCGGGGTGGAGAGCGTCAACCGGCTGCTGGACCGGCTGGAGCGTGACGAGTTCGACCTCGTCGCCGTCGGCCGCGCGCTGCTGGCCGACCCCGAGTGGGCGCGCAAGGTCCTGGAGGGACGCGAGGAGGAGCTCACCCCCTTCAGCGCGGACGCCCTGGGCACCCTGCGCTGACCGGTTCCCCGAACGCCGTCGTCGCCCCTGGCCGGCCCGAACGGTTCGGTTCGCGCCGATACCGGTCCCGTCGGGCCAGGCGGTGGGAAGGGGCGACGACGGCCCGGCCGGTAGCACGCCGTCGGCGGGACGCCGCCGGGATGGCACGGAACGCCGGCAGGGGTGACGCCGGCACCAGGGGGCAGCCCTCCTCGTCCGCCGCCACACCGGTCGGCCGTTCAGCGCGCCAGCAGGGCGCGCAGCGCGTGGACGACCTCGCCGGGCGACTCCTCGGCCATGAAGTGCCCGGCGGACACCGTCGAGTGGGCGAGGTCGGGGGCCCACCGCCGCCACACCTCGCCGGCGTCGTAGCCGAGCGCGGCGCCCCAGTCCTGCTGGAGGACGGTGACGGGCATCCGCAGCTGGTTGCCGGCCAGCCGGTCCGCCTCGTCGTGCTCGATGTCGACGGTGGCCGAGGCCCGGTAGTCGGCGACGATGGAGGGAACCGCCTCCCGGGAGGCCCGCAGGTAGGCGGCCCGCACCTCCGCCGGGACGGCGTCCGGGTCCTGGCCCCACACGTCGAGGAAGTGGCCGAAGAAGGCGTCCGGCGCCGCCCCGATCAGGGCCTCCGGGAGCCCGGGCGGCTGGGCCATCAGGTAGAGGTGGAATCCGACGGCGGCGCTGACCCCACGCAGCACGTCCCAGGTGTCGAGGGTGGGGACGACGTCCAGCGCCGCCAGGTGGGTGACGGCGTCGGGGTGGTCGAGTCCCGCGCGGAACGCCACCAGCGCCCCCCGGTCGTGGCCGGCCAGCGCGAAGCGTTCGTGCCCGAACGCGCGCGCGAGGGTGACGACGTCCTCGGCCATGCGTCGCTTCGCGTAGGTGGTCCCGTCCGTGTCGGCGGGCTTGTCGCTGGCCCCGTAGCCCCGCAGGTCGGGGCAGAGGACGGTGTGGTCGGTGGCCAGGTCGGCGGCCACGTGCCGCCACATGAGGTGGGTCTGGGGGAAGCCGTGGAGGAGGACGACCGGGCTCCCGGTGCCCGCCACGGCGACGTTCAACTCCACTCCCCCTGCGACGGGGACCCGCTGGTAGTCGAATCCGGTGATGCGGACGTCGCTGTTCATCTCGTGCCTTCCGCTCGGGTGCGGCGTCCGGGTGACGCCGATGCCCCGAGCGTGTGCCGAGGCGATGAGCACCACGTCAGCGTTGGGTCAGCGCGGGATGAGCGTGGCCCGCGCGGCCATGCGCCACCGCGCTGGTCTCGGCGGCTGGGTGAGAACGAGCCGGCCCACCCGGCGGGGTCTGGCGCCGAATTCGGGTGCCGGATCCGAGGACGCCTGGGCTACGTGCTCTCCCCCCGCCGGGGAACTCCCCCAGAACGAGGTCGACGTCCTCCGCCGGCTCCAGCGCGAGGGCCGGGTGGTGGCCATCGGGCCCCGCCCGAGACAGCGGCCGGGTGCCCGCTCGGCGGCGCGGTGGTCAGGGCCAGCCGACTCCCGCCCACGGGCCGGCGCACCGGTCCGGCGTCGGCGGCACCGATCACGCGTCCCTCGATGGTGGAGGTGGCGCGCGTGGCCGCCGGTGCTCCCGGCCGGACCGCGACGGTGCTCGTCGACCATGCGGCGGCGGAGAACGACTTCCTCGGGGTCACCACACCCCGGCTGCTGTGCCGCCGCGGCGCGGTTACAGTGCCGGACCGGTGGCTGCGGAGAGGATGTCGGTGACCTCGTCGGTGTGGTTCTCGGTGCTCGGTCCGCTGGCGGCCGGGAACGCGGGAGGACCGCTGGCCCTGCCCGGCCCCCGGCACCGCGCGGTGTTGGCCAGGCTGCTGGTGGCGCGGGGTCGCGTCGTTCCGGTGGACCGCCTGGTCGATGACCTGTGGGATCCCGCGCCCGCCGGTGCCGTGGGAGCGTTGCGGACCTTCGTCTCGGCGTTGCGCCGCGTGCTGGAACCCGACCGGCCTCCTCGGGCCCCGGCCCGGCTGCTGGTCACCTCCCCTCCCGGGTACGCGCTGCGGGTGGACCCCGACGCGGTGGACGCGCGACGGTTCGAGGCGGCCGTCGCCGACTCCGGTGAACTGCTCGCCTCCGGTCGGCCCGCTTCGGCCCTCGCGCTGCTCGACGAGGCGCTCGGGTGGTGGCGCGGTCCGGCGTACGCGGGGTTCGAGGAGTACCCGTGGGCGCGGGCGGAGATCAACCGCCTCGACGAGTCACGGCTGGTGGCGGTGGAGCGCAGGGCCGCCGCCCTGCTCGCCGGGGGCCGGGGGCCGGAGGCGGTGCCCGACCTGGAGGCGCAGGTGGTCGGGCACCCGTGGCGGGAGGAGGGGTGGCGGCTCCTGGCGCTGGCCCTGTACCGGGGCGGGAGGCAGGGCGACGCCTTGTCCGCCCTGCGCCGCGCGCGCCGGGTGCTGGCCGAGGAGCTGGGAGTGGATCCGGGGCCGGAGTTGCGCCGGCTGGAGGCGGACGTGTTGGCGCAGGCCGAGCACCTGCTGCCGGCGGAGCGGCCGTGGGAGCGTGACACCGGCGGTTCCGACCCGGGCGGCCCCTCCTCGACAGGACGGGAGAGCCCGGTGGCACCGGCGGCGGGACCCGTCGAGCCCCTCGGTACCGATCGGGCCGGGGGGCGGTCGGGTGCCTCGACGCCGAACCGGCGCGGGCGGGCGGCCGCCGCCTCCTCAGGCCCGGCGGCGGCCGACTCGGCGCTGGGCGGCCCCGGCGGTGGTGGCCTGCCCGGTCCGCACGCGTGCCCCCGCCTGGTCGGGCGGGCGGGTGAACTGGCGGCCGTGGATGGCGCTGCGGCGGAGGCGGTCGCACGGGGCGGCCTGGTCCTCGCGCTGATCACCGGGGAGGCGGGCGGAGGCAAGACCGCCCTCGCGGAGGCCCTGGCCGCCGCGGTCGCGGGGCGGGGGTGGCTGGTGGCCTGGGGAGCGAACCCGGAGGAGACGGGCACGGCGGAGGACTGGGCATGGGAGCAGGTCCTGAACGCCCTGGTCGCGACGGGTCTCGGCACCGCGCCCACCAGGGGCGGGGCGGCAGCCGGTGACGCGGTGGCCGCCCGGTTCCGGTGGCATCGGGAGGTGGCGCGGTTCCTGGCGGAGACGGCGGCGCACGGGCCGCTGCTGGTGGTGCTGGACGACCTCCACCATGCGGGTGAGGAAACCCTCCGCCTGCTCTCCACGCTGGTGACCGGAGGAGTCACCGGGCCCGTGCTGGTGGTGGGCACCTACCGGACGACGGACCCACCGCCGCCCCTGACGAGGTTCCTGGGGCAGGTGGCGCGAGCCGAACCGGTCCGGGTGGCGCTGGGCGGGCTGGACCGGGACGAGGTGTCGGGGTTGATGGGCTCGATCACCGGGCGCCCTGTCGACGCCGCGACGGCGGCGGCGGTGCGCGGACGCACGGGCGGCAACCCGTTCTTCGTCCGTGAACTGGCCCGCCTGCTCCTGGCGGAGGGGACGGAGGCGTTGGCCGAGGTCCCACCCGGGGTGCGGGACGTGGTGCGCTACCGGGTCACCCGGCTGCCCGCGTCGGCGGCGTCGGTGCTCTCGTGGGCCGCCGTCATCGGGACCGAGTTCGACGTGGCGGTCCTGGTGGCGGTGGTCGGGGCCGAACAACGGGTGTTGGACGCCCTCGACCTCGCGACGGGCGCCGGGTTCCTGGTCGAGGGCGGCGCCGGTCGGGTGAGGTTCGCGCACGCCCTGGTGCGCGACGCGGTGTACGAGGAGCTGTCGGGGCCGCGACGCGCTCGCGCGCACGGCGCCGTCGCCGACGTCGTGGAACGGCTGCGGCCGTGGGAGGTGACGACGATCGCGCACCACCTCGTGCTGACGGGTGACCGGGAGCGGGCGGACCAGGTGGTCCGGTACGCGCGGATCGCCGCGACGGACGCGGCGGCCCGGTTCGCCTCGGAGGAGGCGGCCCGGTGGTGGCGGCACGCCCTGGACTCGCACGACTCAGCGGTCCGTCTCCGGGGGGCCTCGGCGGAGGACGAGGCCGCCCAGGAACGGCTCGACCTCGTCCTGGGGCTCGTGCGGGCGCTCGCGGTCGCCGGCGATCTCGCCGGGGCGCGTTCCTGCCGGTCGGAGGCGCTCGACCTGGCGGAACGGCTGGGGGACGACCAGGTGGTGCGGGCGCTGACCGCCTTCGACGTGCCGGCGGTGTGGACGACGAGCGACGACCAGCGGCTGGCCCGGCGAATCGCGGACCTTGTCGACAGGGTGGTGGTCCGCCTGCCGGTCGACCGGGTGGTCGACCGCGCCAGGCTGCTGGCCACGCTGGCCCTGGAACTCCGGGGCGGCCGGGACAGCCGCCCTCTGGCGGCCGCCGAGGAGGCGGAACGCCTGGCGAGGGAGTCGGGGGATCCGGCCGTGGTGGCCCTGGCGCTGAACGCGCGCTTCATGCAGACCTTCTGGCGTTCCGGCCTGGCGGACCAGCGGGCCGCGCTCGGCGGGGAACTGGCGCTGCTGGCCCGGGACCACTCGTTGGTGACCTTCGAGATCCTCGGGGAACTCGTGTCGCTCCAGGCACGCTCCGCGTTGGGGGATTTCACCGCCGCCGACCGCCACGCGACCGAGGCGGACCGGCTGGGCCGGGAGTACCAGTCGCCGCTGGTCGGCGTCCTCACGGACTGGTACCGGGCGATGCGCACCTCCGTCTCGGGCCGGGAGGCAGCCGGGGCCGCCGCCTACCGGTCGGCGGCGGCGCGGCTGGCTGGGACGGGCATGTTCGGGCTCGAGCGGGGTCTGCGCGAGTTCGCGTCGTTCTGCCACCAACTCCGGTGGGATCCACCGGCCTCCGCCGGCGGGGAGGTCCGGGTGGCGGCGGCGGGCGGCGACGCGGACGACTACGAACCCTGGTGCCGCCCGCTGCGTCTCCTGGCCGCCGGGCGGATCGCCGAGGCGCGGGAGGCCGCGTGCCTCGTGCCGGAGTCGCCTCACGACCTGTTCCTTGAGGCCCGGTTGTGCCTGCGGGCGGTGTCGGCGTCGCTGCTGGCGGACCGGGAGACCTCGGACCGGCTGTACGAGGAACTGTCGCCGGCCGAGGCGGAGATCGCCGGGGCGGGCAGTGGCCTGGTGGCGCTGCGCCCGGTGGCCCACCACCTCGGCGACCTGGCGTGGACCCTGGGGCGTCCCGGCGCGGCGGTCGAGCACTACGACCGGGCGCGTGCCCTCGCCGAGGGGGTGGGCGCCCCGCACTGGGCGCGGGCCGCCGAGCAGGCGCGGGCGGCGGTCCGGAGCCGGTCGAGCCGTGGGTGAGACCAGCCCCCGGGGCTTGCGCGCGGACGTGGTCGCCGGCTCGGCTCCCCGGGCCGGAACCGAGGTCGGACCGCGCCGGGTCGAGCCCTGCCGGGTGTCGGCCGTGCCCGGCGGGGCGAGCCGGGTCGGGGGCGGATCATCCGTCTGGCGGAGATGCCGGGGCCGGGGGCACCGGCGAAACGCGGGTTTTCGGCCACGGTTCCCCCGCACGGGCGGGAAGGTCGCCCGCCCGGGGGTGGGGCGGGGCCTAGATTGCTCCGGAAGAGCGCCCGCAGTGGGCCCCACCGGTTTCCGTGGGGGCGGGGCAGGCGTCGGAGTTCGACCCGAGCGCCCCGTCCGTTCTCCCTCCACGGACGAGTAGGACCAGAGGAACATGTCCGTCTTTTCCCAACCCGGGTCGGTGACCCGTGTCGTTGCCGCGATGGCGTGCCGAGGCGTGCGGAGGTCGACGCGGTGACCGACCCCGAGAACACTCCCCCGTCGCCCCGGCCCGAGAGTTCGTCGGCCACCCCGCCACCGTCCTCCGAGGACCGCGAGGCGCACCCCACCCCCGGCCCCGACCAGCCCCCCGGCGAGACCGGGGGAACGCCGTGGTCCGGGTCGCCGATGCCCGGCGCCGTCCCGCCACCGCCGGAGGCGGCCGCCGCGCACGGTCACGCGTTCCCACCGCCGGGCGGGGACCAGCCCCAGGCCGGGACCGGGTGGCAGCCGGTGCCCCCGCCGCCGGCGCCGGGGCCCTGGGCGCCCGGCTACCCCGCGCCCCAGCCGCCCCGTCCGCGTCGGACCGGTCTGCTCGCCGCGCTGGTCGCGGTTCCCGTCGTCGTGCTGGGCATCGTGCTGACCGTGGTGTTGACCCGAGGCGGGGACGAACCGTCCGGGTCCCCGGCAGCCGCCGGCACCGAGGTGGAGGACGGGGAGGGCGTCGACGGCGCGGTGCCGGTCGGCGAAGCCCAGGAGCCGAGGTGGCACGTTCCCGTCGCCTCGGAGGACCCGTTCGCGCACGGGCTGCTGGGCTCCTGGGTGACGGGGACGACGGCGGTCCGCGCGGAGGCCGGTTCCGTGATCGGCTACGACCTGGCCAGCGGGGATGTCCGCTGGGAGCTGCCGTCCTCCGGCGACGAGCGGTACTGCGGGTTGAGCGCGGAGACCCACGAGAACGGCATCGTCGTGTCGCACGGCGTCGGGCACGTCTGCGACCAGCTCTCGATGGTCGACCTGGACAGCGGGGAGACGCGCTGGCAGGTCGCACCGGAGGCCGACGAGGCGGACCCCGGCGCGGTGCTGCGGCCCGTGGTGGCCAACGGTGTCGCCCTGACCTCCGTCGTCCCCGAACGGCTCACCGCGCACGACGCGGGTACGGGTGAGATCCGGTGGGAGGTCGAACTGCCGAACCCGATCGCGGCCGATGCCGAGGCCAGGCCCTGCCGTGCCACCGAGGCCGCCCCGGCCGAGGGGTTCCTCGTCGTCAGCGGGCACTGCGCCCCCGAACGGTTCGCCTTCGGCGAGGCGCAGCGCTTCGTCGCCAGGGTCGCGCCGGAGACCGGGGCGGTCGTCTGGCAGACGGTGGTCCCCGGGGACGTCATCGAGGAGGGCACGACCGGCTCGGTGCGGTTGCTCTCCGCGAACCCCCCGGTGATCGGGCTCGTCGTGCGGGGTGAGGAGTCGGGGCCGATCGCGGTCTTCGACCCGGAGAACGGCACGCTCACCCATGACCTGGTGGTGGACGGCCTTCCGATCGGGGTGGACCCCGAACCGGAACAGGGCGCGGCGCCGCCGGTGCCGACCTGGTCCGACGGGAGCGGGCTGGTGCTCAGGTCCGCCGTGGGGGAGTGCGAGGAGACGCTGACCAGGGTGGACCTGAACTCCGGTTCGATCGCCTGGGAGACGGACGAGACCACCTGTGGTCAGCTGCCGGTCGCAGTGGAGGGCGAGGAGCCGTTGCTGGTGTCGGTGGGTTCCTCGAACGGTGCGCCGACCCTGGCGACGGTGGCGCTGGCCGACGGCCAGGTGCGGCACCTGGGCGCGCTCGGGGGTGACCCGGAGTCGGTGTGGCTGCCGCTGACGGGCCGCGCGCACCGGAACGGGGACAGCGTCGTCGTCTTCCCGGTCGACTCGTCGATGACGAGGACCGCCGTGCTCGCGTTCGACGCGCCCTGAGCCCGGATCGGTTCGCGGAGGCCGTGGGTGCCCGGCGGCCGGCCTCCGCGAACCGTCTCGTCCTGGGTCCGCGTGCTCCCAAGGACGCCGTCGGCCGAGCGCCCCGAGCGCTGGCCTCAGAGCCCACCCCCTGGCTCGGGGACGCGGCGGAGCCCCACCCGCGTCACCGTTGGTGACGTTCCTCGTCGGAGCAGGCTCCGCCGAAACCACCCCATCGGGTCCGCCCCTGGGGCTAGAGTCCGGTCGGCATCGGCACGGCGGGTGACCGCTCGCGCCGGATACGTGGTCGAGCCGGGACGGTGGGGGGAGTTCCCCGACCCGGCCGAAGGACAACGACGGGGGCACCAGGAACGGATGGACACCACACCTCGGCCGGCGCGCGGCGCGTCGGCGACCAGCACCGCCGCGTCAGGGGACAGCCGGAGGGGGAGACGGTGAGCGGCGGTGGCGACCAGCCGGGTCCGGGCCCCTGGCAGGGCGGCGGCCAACCGAACCCGTGGCAGGGCGGCGGCCAACCCGGCCCCTGGCAGGGCGGAGCCAACCCCCAGGGCTGGGCGGGAGCGCCCCCGGGCTCCGGCGGGCAGGCACCGCCCCCCTGGAACCACGGGCAGCCCGCCGGGCCGCCGCCCCGGAAGCCCCGGCGACGAGGCCTGGTCATCGCGCTCGTCACGGTGCCAGCCGTCGTCCTGGCCGGTGTGGCCGCCGTCGTCCTGACCCGGGGCGGCAGCGAGGACCCCCCGGCGCCCGATCCCGCCGCGGGCGGTGTGGCCTCGGAACCTCCAGGTGCGCCGACGGAGCCGCTGTGGGCGGCACCGGCTCCCGTCACCCAGCCCTACGAGAACGACCTGCTCGGCAGCTGGGTCACCGAGAGCACCGCCGTGCGGGCGGAGTACTGGACGATGGTCGGCCACGACCTGGGCACCGGCGAACCGACGTGGGAACGGCCGGCTCCGGAGGGCAGCTCGTACTGCGCCGTCAGCGCCGAGACGCACGAGAACCGGGTGTTCGTCGTGCACGGCGAGGCTGGCGAGCTGTGCAACCTGCTGTCCTCGGTGGACCTCGACACGGGAGAGACGGTGTGGGAGGTCGAACAACACCCTGCGCAGCCCGACGAGATCGGTCTCCGTCGACCGGCCGTCACCAGCGGTGTGGTGTTGGCCGACTACGACGGAGGGAGGATGCGCGCCTTCTCCGCCGACTCGGGCGAGGAGCTGTGGGACCTGATGCGGATGCCCAACCCCGTCGCGGACCCGGAACAGCCGGCCCGGTGCTCGGTGTACGGCTTCACCCCGGCCCCGGACAGCTTCTACGTGCACGGCGACTGCCGACCGAGGAACCTGACCTTGGGCGATGACCACCGGTACGTGGCCCGGATCGACGCGGCGACCGGGGAGGTGCGGTGGCAGACCCTCGTCCCGGAGTCGGTGATCCCGCTGGGGGAGCCCACCGGCACCGAGCTGTTGTCCACCGATCCGCCGGTCCTCGGGCACTTCCCCCTGAACTCGACGGCCAGCCCGGTGGTGGTGTTCGACCCCGACGACGGGAGCATCACGCACGACCTCGTGCTGGAAGGTCCACCGCCGGCGCTCGGGCAGAGCCCGCTGCGAGGGGACGCCCCGCCGCACACGGTCCTGACCACTCCGGACAGCCTGCTGCTGCGCATCGTCACGCCCGGCGGCGGCTGCGAGCACAACCTGACCCGCATCGACGTGACGACCGGCGCCGTGGCGTGGGAGGGCGTCGCCACCAGCTGCGAACACGTGCTCCTCGGCGTCGAGGACGGGGAGGCCCTGGTGATCTCCAACGGGGGTTCCGCCGGCGAGGAAGCCACGCTGATCGCCGTCGCGCTGGCGGACGGTTCGACCAGGGAGATCGGCCCGCTGGCCGCCGACCCGGGCAGCACCGGGCGGGCCCTGTCCGGCCGGACCCACCGACACGGCGACAGCATCATCGTGTTCCCGGACTTCATGCTGGGCACGGAGACCGGCGTACTGGCCGTCGCCGCACCGTGACAGGGGGAGCGGTCGTGGGGCCCGGCTGACCTCGCCGTTCCCGGTAGCCCCGGCCTCCTCCACCGCGACAGCTCGCCGGGGCCGCCGTGGCCGGCCCTCCTCCCCTGCCGCCCCCACCCGAGGACTCGACCAGGGCGGCAGCCCGCCGGATGACGACGTGGGTCCTCCCCCGGATCGACCCACCGTCCGCCCTGCGGCCTCCTCCCGGCTCCCTCCGGGCTCGCGCCGCGCGTCCGGAGGGGTCAGGGCGGGCGTGGGTCGTCGTCACCTCGTCCGACCGGTCCCAACCGTCGATGGGGAGGCGGGCCCAGCCCGCCACTCAGCCCGGCTAGTTCGACGGTTGCCGGTAGCGTCCGCCGTCCGCCTCGAAGCGGGGAGGCGGTTCGGCGGGGAGGTCGACGAGGACGACGGCCGGATCCGACGGGTCCGTGGTGACCAGGACCGCGCTGCCCAGGCGGGGGACCTGGTCGGGTGTGGTCACCAGGTGGGCGCGGATCGTCCGGGAGGGTTGGGCGCCGGGGACCTCCACGGTGGCGGCGAAACGTGGGTTGCCGCCCGACCACTCCCGGTGGAACTCGACGGCGGTGAGCACCCCGGGTTCGGATCGGCCCCACTCGCGGAGGGCCCGGATGGTCCGCTGGCGGGTCCGCACGTAGCGGAGTCGGCGTCGCGCTCGGAGCGCGGACACTCCGGCGAGGAGGAGGCACAGGGCGCCGAGGGCGCCCGGCAGCGCACCGAGCACCACGTCGAACGGGGCGCCGTCGGCGGGAGGCCAGGGGCCGAGCAGCAGCGCTGAGGTACCGACGCCGGCGGCGGCACAGCCCGCCAGGGCGGGCACCTCGGCGATCCGCAGCGCGGTGGCGCGCTGCCCGTAGATCCGGTGGGCGGCGTCGTAGGTGATCTCGGTGACCACCGCGGCCAGGAACACCAGGAGGACACAGGGAAGCGCCCACCACCACGGGACGTGCCCTGCTCCGAGCAGTTGGCTGAGGAGGGGCATCAGGGCCAGTGGCCACAGCAGGGCGGCGGTGGTGGCCCAGCCGAGGATCTCCCTCGGCAGGTGGTCCGGGACCGGAACGGGGGTCTCGGCCACGATGTCGTCGCCGCGCTCCGCCACCGAGAACACGGGCCAGGGCGTCGGTCCGTCTCCGGGCAGCGGGTGGGTCGAGGGGGTCGGTCGTGCACTCATGGGGGCCTCCGACGAAGAACGACCTGCCCGGCCGACGCTAGCGACTCCGCGCCGCTCCCGAGGCAGCCTCACCAGAATCGGTGCCCTCTGCGCCGGGGCAGCACGCGCCGAACCGCGGGGGTGGGGCAGGTGCCGCGCGGAGCGGTGGCGGCCGCGTTCCGGGCCACCGGGCCACCGGGCCAGGCGGGCCGGAGCGGGCGGGGCCCTCAGAGCTCGCTGGCGGGGGCGGCGGCTCCGCAGGACTCCCGGACCTCCAGGGTGGGCCAGAGCTGGACGCGGTGCACCGGTCGCCGGTCGCCCTCGGCCGCCCTGCCCAGGGCCAGTTCGACCGCGAGCTGACCGAGGCGGTGCTTCTGCGGGCGCACGGCGGTGAGCGGGGGGTCGGAGGCGGCGGCGACCTCGTCGTCGTAGGAGACGACCGCGAGGCGCCCCGGCACGTCGATGCCCAGGTCCCTGGCCCGTTCGACCATGCCGATCGCCTCCCGGTCCGCGTGGACGAGCATCGCCCGCACCCCCCGCTCCGCGCAGTGGAGCAGGACCTCGTCGTAGACGGGTGGCCAGCCGGGCGTCCCGTAGCTGGGCACCTCGATGTCCAGGTCGGTGTCGTGGGGGAGGCCGAGTTCGGCGGTGGTGGCCGCCCACCCGGCGCGCAGCGCGGTGCTGGTGGGGCTGGTCCGGGAGGTGACCAGGGCGACGGCCCGGTGCCCCAGGGCGGTCAGGTGGCGCACCCCGAGGCCCGCGCCGAGGGCGTGCGCGGTGGTGGCCGCGTCGAGCGCGAGGGTCGACAGCTCCGGCGGCGGTAACCGCTCCATCAGGACCACGGGCACCGGCAGGCTCCCCAGCCAGCGGAGCAGGTCGAGGCCGGCGTCCCCGTGGACCACGGGGGCGGCGAGGACGACGCGGACGCCGTGGTCGACCAGCGCGCTGATCTGCCGGCGGTCCTCGGTCGGGTCGTAGCTGGACACGCGCATGACCAGTCTGCTCCCGGCCGAGGCCACGGCCGCCTGGGCGCCCTGCACGACGTGCGGCCAGTAGTACTCGACGGAGGGCACCACCATCCCGACCAGGGTTCTGCCGGACGCCCCGCCGAGGGCTGGGCGGGGTGCGGTGGGGGTGCGGTTCGGCCGGTGCGGGCGGGTGATCCCGCCGTGGACGCGTTGCACGAGACCTCGGTCCGCCAGGGCCGTGACGTCCCGGCGCACGGTGACCGCCGTGACCCCCATCCGTTCGGCGAGATCGGCCAGCCGGACGGTCCCGTGCCGCTGCACCAGGGCGAGGATCAGCTCCTGCCGCTGTGAGGCCAGCATCGTGGTCCTCCTCCGCGTGGGTCGTCGGCGGGGGCGTCGGCGCGAGCCCGACCGGGGCCGGTCCCCTCGTCGGCGGGAGCCGGTCCCGCCGGTGACGAGACCCCGGTCACTTTCGTTCCTGTTCGTTTCCGTTCGGTTCCGCTCGCAACGATTGACGTCGAACTCTCTCACACGGTGGAGTGACGCGAACCACCGCCAGAAGGGACATCCAAGCAATGGTGCTTGATACCGGCTGGTCGCGGCGTGCCTTCCTGCGGGCGACACTGGGCGCGGCGGCCCTCGGCGCGGGCGGCGCGACGCTGTCCGGCTGTTCCTCCTCGACCACCGCCTCCGGCGCGACCAGGGTGCGGATCTGGTCGTGGCTGACCGGGATGGACCGGTACGTCGCGGCCTTCAACGCCGCCCAGCGCGAGGTGCACGTCGAGCTCAGCGTCATCGCCGCCGGTCTGGACGGCGGCTACGCGCAGCAGACCAACGCGATCCGGGCCCGCAACGCGCCGGACATCCTGCACGTGGAGTACCAGGGCCTGATCCAGGTCCTGGCGACCGGCGGGCTGCGGGACATCACCGACGACATGAGCGATCTCGCCGAGGGGTACTCGGACGCGGCCTGGCGCGGGGTCCGCCCGGACGGCCGTACCTGGGCGGTGCCGATGGACCTCGCCCCGATGGTCTTCTACTACCGGGCGGACCTCTTCGACCGGCACGGCATCGCCGTCCCCCGCACCTGGGACGAGTTCCGAGTGGCCGCCGAGGCGGTGCGGGAGGCGGACCCGGCGGCGAGGCTGACGACGTTCCCGCTCAACGACGGCTCGTTCTTCGCCGGGATGTCCTGGCAGGCGGGCCAGCCGTGGTGGCGGATCGACGGGGACACCTGGGTGGTCGACGTCGACGGCGAGGGCACGCTGCGGACGGGTTCCTACTGGCAGGACCTGATCTCCTCGGACCTGGTCGGCAGCGGTGGCACCGGCACCCAGGACTGGATCGCGAGCATGCACGAGGGCCGCCTGTGGGGGCTGCTCGGCGCGTCCTGGAGCGTGGGGACGTTGCAGAAGTCGATTCCCGACGACACCGGCCGCTGGGCGGTCACCACGATGCCCACCTGGGGCGGCGAGCCGGCCAACGGGATGCAGGGCGGCACCGCCTTCGGGGTGTCGGAGGACAGCCAGGTCCCGGAGGCGGCGATGACCTTCCTCCGCTGGTTGAGCACCGACCCGGAGGTGCCGAGGATCGGGGCGACGTTCACCTCGCCGTTCCCCGGCTACCTGCCCAACCGGGAGGTGGCCCGCGACGAGGTCGGGTTGGACTACTTCGTGGGCGACCCGGTGTTCGACGTGTTGGAGGAGGCGGACCGGCGGGTTCCCGAGTGGACCTGGGGGCCGAACGCCCTGGGGCTGTTCTCGAACATCACCGACTCCTTCGGCGGGGTGCCGGCCGGGCGGACGACGATCCCGGACGCGCTGCGCCGGGTGCAGGGCGTGGCGTTGTCCGGGTTGCGGGAACGCGGGCTGTCCGCGCGGGCCGGTGGTGCGGCATGACCGTCGTCACGGACCGGGGGGACTCCTCCGCTCGTCGCCCGGCTCCCTCCCCCGCCCCCCGCCGGATGGGCGGGCGAGCGGGTCGGGCCAGGTTGGCCCCGCTGCTGCTGGTCGCCCCGTTCGCGCTGCTGCTGCTCGCCACCGTGCTGGTGCCGATCGGGTACGCGCTCTACCTGAGCCTGTTCACCGAGCGGTTGTCCGGGTTGGGTTTCTCCGGCCCGGAGGACGTCTTCGTCTGGCTGTCGAACTACGGCGCGGTGCTGTCGGACCCGGCCTTCGCCGAGTCGGTGTGGAACGTGGCCCGCTACGCGCTGGTGCACGTCCCGCTCATGCTGGGCGCCGCGCTGGTCCTCGCGCTGCTGTTGGACGGGGCCGTGGTGTGGCTGCGCCAGGTGTGGTCGCTCGCGGTGTTCCTGCCCTACGCGGTGCCCGGCGTCATCGCCGGCCTGGTGTGGGCCTACCTGTTCAGCCCGGGGATCGGCCCCCTCAACGACGTCCTGCCGTGGGATCCGCTGGGGTCGGAGGGCGTGCTGCCCTCGATCGTCACGATGGCCACCTGGCAGTGGATGGGCTACAACATGATCATCTTCTACACCGCGTTGCGCACCGTGCCCCGTGACGTGCTGGAGGCGGCGCGGATCGACGGCGCCGGCCCGGTGCGCACCGCGCTGTCGGTGAAGGTGCCGATCATCCGACCGACGATCTTCGTCGCGCTCGTGTTCACGGTCATCGGTTCCCTCCAGCTGTTCACCGAACCGCTGGTGCTCCGTTCGTTCACCGGCTCGGTGACCAGCACCTGGACCCCGAGCCTGTACGTCTACGAGGCGGCGTTCATCACCAACGACTACGGCCGGGCGGCGGCGGCCTCGCTGCTCCTCGCGTTGGCCTGCGCGGTGCTCTCGGCGCTGGTGATGCGGCTGTCCACGAGGAGGTCCGGATGAACGGGGCGCACCGGAACGGCAGCAGGTGGACCTCCCGGAGCGCGGTGCACGTCGTCCTGGTGTTGGCGACGCTGTACAGCGTGCTCCCGCTGGTCTGGCTGGTGACCTCCTCCACCAAGAGCCTCGGTGACTTCTCCACCACGGGGGCGTTCGAGCTGGGCGAGTGGAACCTCGGCACCAACGTCGGGGACCTCCTCGCCGAGGAGGACGGCGTCTTCCTGCACTGGGCGGTCAACTCGCTGCTGTACGCGGGGGTGGGCGCGCTGCTGGGGGCGCTGATCTGCTCGGCCTGCGGCTACGCGATCGCCAAGCTGGACTTCCCCGGTCGTCGGGCGTTGTTCGCGGTCACGCTCACCGGAGTGCTGGTCCCCACCACCGCGCTGGCGCTGCCCCTGTACCTGTTGGCGTCCGAGCTGCGGATCGTGGACACGTTCTGGGCGGTGTTCATCCCGTTGCTCACCAACCCGTTCGGGGTCTACCTGGCCAGGGCGTACGCGGAGGCCGCGATCCCCGGGGAGCTGCTGGAGGCCTCCCGCATGGACGGCGCGGGGGAGCTGCGCACGTTCTTCACCGTGGCGCTGCCCCTGATGCGCCCTGGGGTGGTCACGATCCTGCTGTTCCAGTTCGTGGGCATCTGGAACAACTTCTTCCTCCCGTTGGTCATGCTCACCGATCCGAAGCTGTTCCCCATCACCCTCGGTCTCTACCAGTGGAGTTCGCGCGTGACCCAGTTCCCGTCCTACACCCCGCTCGTCATCACGGGCTCGCTGCTGGCGGTGGTCCCGCTCATCGTGGCCTTCGTGGTGCTCCAACGCCAGTGGCGTTCCGGGCTGGCCGCCGGGAGCGTCAAGTGAGCGCGCCGGAGGGGCCGGTCCTGCCCGGCGAGCACGGGACCGACGGCGGTGGACGGCGCCCCCGGTCGCGGCCGGAGACGACGCTGGTGCTCGACCCGTCGTGGTTCGACACCCTCTTCGGGGCGGAGGAGCTCGCCCGGCTGCGGGCGGCGGCGTCCCTGGGTGACCCGGTGGTCGCCCACGACCTGTCCTCCCCGGCGGCGCTGCGCCGGCTGGCCGAGACGGAGGTGCTCATCACCTCCTGGGGTTGTCCGCC
The DNA here is from genome assembly GCF_049311605.1 of Actinoalloteichus caeruleus. Classification (NCBI taxonomy): domain Bacteria; kingdom Bacillati; phylum Actinomycetota; class Actinomycetes; order Pseudonocardiales; family Pseudonocardiaceae; genus Actinoalloteichus; species Actinoalloteichus caeruleus. The sequence goes on along the minus strand of NZ_CP186005.1, from coordinate 894,749 downwards.
GTTGACCGCCGAGGTGCTGGATGCGGCTCCCCGGCTGCGGGCGGTGTTGCACGCCGCGGGCAGTGTTCGGGGGCACGTCACCGACGCCGTGTTCGACCGGGGCGTTCGGGTCACGACCGCCGCCGACGCGAACGCGGAGCCGGTGGCCCAGTACACGCTGGCCGCCGTGTTGTGGGCCTTCAAGAAGATCCCGTTCCTGGCGGCGGACGCGCGGGTGCACCGCGCCGACTGGGGCTACCGGGAACGGCACGGCGAACTGTCCGGTCGGGGTCGGGTGGTGGTCCTGGTCGGGTTCTCCCGGGTGGGCCGCCGGGTGGCGGAACTGCTGACCCGGCTGGACCTCGCCAGGGTGCTGGTGGTGGACCCGGTGGCCGACCCGGCGGCGGTGCGGGCGGCGGGGGCGGAGCCCGTGCCGTTGGCGGAGGCGCTGCCCCTGGCCGACGTGCTCAGCCTGCACGCCCCCTCCCTGCCGGAGACCCGGCACCTGGTCGGCGCGGCCGAGCTGGCGGAGCTGCGGGACGGCGCGGTGCTGGTCAACACCGCTCGCGGTGCGCTGGTGGACACCGAGGCGTTGGAGCGGGCGTGCGCGGGCGGTCGCCTGTACGCCGTCCTGGACGTCACCGACCCGGAACCGCTGCCCTCGGGTTCTCCGCTGTACACCCTGCCCAACGTGGTGCTCACCCCCCACGTCGCGGGCTCGCTGGGCTCCGAGACGCGGCAGCTGAGCGCGGCGGCGCTCACCGAACTCGAACGCTACGCGGCCGGGTTGCCGCCGCTGGCTCCCGTCACCCGCGAGTCGCTGGCGGTGCAGGCGTGATCCCCGCCGAGGACAGGGACCTCTCACCGCGCACGGGGTGGACCCGCCGGCACTGGGAGGCGGTCGCCGACGACATGCTCACCGCCGTCGCCCGCCACCGCTCCCCGCTGGGCGCGCGGTACGACCTGCCGGGGCCGGCGAGCCGCAACGGCGTGCTCTCCGACGGGTTGGAGGGTTTCGCCAGGACCTTCCTGCTGGCCGGGTTCCGGGTGGCGGGGGCGGGCGGCGCGGACCCGACGGGCCTGTTGGAGAGGTACGCCGAGGGCCTGGCCGCCGGCACCGACCCGGCGTCACCGGAGCGCTGGCCCCGCCCGGACGAGCTGGGGCAGGCGAAGGTGGAGGCCGCCTCGGTGGCGCTCATCCTCCAACTCACCCGACCGTGGTTGTGGGATCGGCTGGACGACGGGGTGCGCCAGCGGACCGTCGAATGGCTGGGCACCGTCGTCGGCCAGCCGTACCCGCCGATCAACTGGGTGTGGTTCCGGATCGTGGTGGAGTCGTTCCTCCGCGAGGTCGGCGGCCCCTGGTCCAGGGAGGACGTCGAGGCGGACCTGGCGGTGCACGCGTCGCTGCGACGACCCGACGGGTGGCTGAGCGACCACGCCGAGGAACGCGCCTACGACCACTACACCGGGTGGGCGCTGCACCTGTACCCGCTGTTGTGGGCCGAGTGGTTCGACGTCGTCGGTTCCCTGTGCCCGCCCGCGTTGCGCGAGACGTGGGCCGGCGACCTGCGCCGGTACCTGCGGGACGCCGTCTCGCTGGTGGGCGCGGACGGTTCCCCGCTGCTCCAGGGGCGCAGCCTGGTCTACCGGTTCGCCGCCTCGGCGCCGTTCTGGGTGGGGGCCCTCGCCGGTACCGGCGGTGTCGCCCCCGGCCAGGCCCGCCGGGCCGCGAGTGGCGTCCTGCGGCACTTCGTCGACCGGGGGGCGTTGGGCGGGGACGGGCTGCTGTCCCTGGGCTGGCACCACGGGTGGCCGGGGATGCGGCAGTCCTACTCGGGTCCGGCGTCCCCGTACTGGGCGGCCAAGGGGATGCTCGGGCTGGCGCTGCCCGCCGACCACCCGGTGTGGACGGACCAGGAGCTGCCGTTGCCGGTGGAGACGGCGGACGTGTCCTCCGTGGTCACCGCCCCCGGGTGGTTGGTCACCGCCCGGCGGCGCGACGGCATCGTCACCGCCGTCAACCACGGGACCGACCACGCGGTCCTCGGCGCTGAGGTCGCCGACTCCCCGCTCTACGCCCGGTTGGGGTACTCGACGGCCACGGTCCCGCCGCTGACGGGTCGGACGGTGGCGGACCCGCTGGACAACTCGGTGGTCCTGCTCGATGCCGGGGGACGCGCCACCCACCGCACGGGGTTCGGGACGCTCCTCGCCGAGCACCGGTCACCCGACGTGCTGGTCGCCGCCTCCTCCGGCCGGGTTCGCTGGGTCGACTCGACGGGCGACGCCTCCCCCGACCACGGTTCGGGCCGGACCGGGCCGGTGACGGCGGGACCGGTGGTGACGGTGGCCTCGGTCGTGCGGGACGGCGTGGAGGTGCGGATCGTCCGGGTGGCGCCACCCACTCCCGGCCAGCGGTGGCGGGCGGTGCGCCTGGGCGGCTGGCCGGTGGCGGACGACGACCAGCCGACGGCGGGGTGCGGTGCGCGGGTGACGACCGCGCGGCTCAGCTCGGAGGTCCGCCCGCTGGTCGGTCTGCCGCACGCCGGGGTGGTGGTGGAGCGCGGCACCAGCCCGCTCGCGGACTGGACGGCCGTTCCGTGGCTGGCCGCGCGGGGTGAGTCGCCGCACGGGGTGTTCGCGGCGGTGGTGGAGCTGCGGGGCACCGGCGGTGGCCACGGCGGGACGCCGCCCGACCCGACGGTCGACGTCGGGCCGGAGTCGGTGGCGGTGCGCTGGCCGGACGGCGTCCGGACCGAGGTCGCCATGCCCGCGTCCTCCGCGCGGGCGGACTGATCCCCGCGCGCCTGGCCCTCCCTCTCGGGTGCGCACGGGCCGCCGTGCCGGTGGGCGCGGATCGGCCGGTAGCCGCGTGCCCGCCGCACCGGCCCGCCGACCCGGCCACCGGTTCCGGCGATGGGGAGGGCGCGCCCACGCCGCCACCTACAGCAGGGAACCGAGGGGGCCCAGGTCGAGGTTCAGGTCGGAGGCGCGCAGGCCGTAGCGCTCACGCAACTCGGTCATCCTGTCCTCCAGCAGCATGAGCGTGAGACCCATGCGTTCCTCCTGCTCCTCGGTGAGGTCGCCCTGGTCGACCCGGCGCAGCGCCTGCCGCTCGACGAGCTGCCGCAGCAGCTCGACGATGGTCAGCACGAGCTTCATCAGGTCGCGTTCCACCGTGTCGGGGTGGGCGTCGACGCGGTTGGGGAGTTCCCTGGCCACCTCGGTGAGCGCGGCCGTGACCCCGGCGCCCACCCCGTCCATGTCCGCGCCCCCGCCGGCCGCGGTGTTCGCGGCCCGCCCGCCGGGCTGGGTCCCACCGATCCTGATCGTCGAGGGCCCGCCGCCGGTCGTCGGGCCGTCGTCCGTGTCCGCCACACCGCCTCCTTCCACTCCACCACCGCTCCGGTGGTGCCCGTCGTCGGGCCGCCGCGCCGCCGGCCAGGAGCCCCGACCAGGCCTCGGGTGCCGTCCAGTTCGCCTCACCGCTCCCACGGCGAGGGGACGTCCGGCCGCACCGAGGTGATCAGCGCCCGCAGCGAGATGTGCACGAGGTCCACGTCCGCGATCGCCAGCGTCAGGTCACCGGTGAGCACCACCCCGCCGGCGAGCAGCCGGTCCAGCAGGTCCACCAGTGAGACGTCCCGGTTGGCCAGCGGGAGGTCACCGTCCTCGTCGCCGGGCACGAGTTCGGTCGCCATCACGGTCACCGCTCCACGGTGGACGGGGAGGGGTCGGGCGAGGTCCGTTCGTCCAGGCCATCGGGGACGAACGAGTAGGGCACCCAGGGGCCGGTCAGCTCCACCCGCACCCCGGCTTCGGCCCGCGACCACCGCTCCACCTCCGCGGCGAAGGCCCGCGTGTTCTCCTCGGACACCAGGAACGCCGCGTTGAGCACGTTCCTGCCCCGGGCGCCGGACAGCTGGTTGTCCTGCGCGCGGTGCCTCCGCCGGGCCTCCGCCAGCTGGTCGAGGCGGTCGACCAGCCGGGTGGAGAGGTCCGACGCGCGTTCCCAGGCCCGTTCCCGCGCCTCGCGCCGCTGGATCCGGCGGCGCAGGTAGGCGCGTCCGGCGCCCCCACCGCCCGGGGTGGTGGGGCGGGAGGGCGCTGGTGCCGCCCGGTCACCCTCGTCCGCCGGGGCCGGGGTGTCGTCGGTGAAGACCTTGACGCCCCATTCGGCCCGACCGGCGAACCGGTCGAGGGCGGAGAGGAACTCCCGCGCCCGACCTCGCACCATCTGGCGGACCCGTTCGTCGTCGTCGTAGATGGTGGCCAGCCGCAACGGCAGCACCGGTCGGTGGGCCGCCATGTCGGACACGACCGTGTGGTGTCCCCTGGCGACCGCTTCCAGCCGGCCGAGGTCGTTGAGGCTGTCCTTGAGGGCAGCCTCGCTGAAGTGGTCGCGCGGCAGGGAGCTGACCACCGCCGTCAGCGGGCCGACCGGCAGTGCCCGGACCGACGCGCCGTCGATGCCACCGGAGGGCGGTGTGTGCCCCTGCCCGCTGTCCGGTTCGCTCGTGGTGACGGCGTAGACGTAGGTGATGGTGGCGAGCGTGGCCGTCATCGGGCATCCTCCTCTGTCTCCGCCACCGCACCGGACCGGGGAGCCGAGGGACCGTCCCGTTCGGCCTCGGTCCGACCGGAGGGGGCGAGGGTGGGGCGTTCACCGGCTTCCAGCGCCCGGATCCGGTCCCGCAGGCGTTCGTTCTCCTCGGCCAGGTCGCCTCGCCGGGCGCCGGAGGACAGCGTCGGGTCGTGTTCCCACCAGTCGATGCCCATCTCCTTGGCCTTGTCGACGGACGCGACCAGCAGGCGGAGCTTGATGGTGAGCAGCTCGATGTCGAGCAGGTTGATCTTGATGTCGCCGGCGATGACGACACCCTTGTCCAGGACCCGTTCCAGGATGTCGGCGAGGTTCGCCCCCGTCGACTGGGACTGGGTGCCGGCGACCCGGGAGGGCGCCCCGGGCCAGGCCATCGGTTCTGTCATCGCGCTGCCCCCTCCTTCCTCGTCGCGAGACCTTCCGGTGCCGGTGCGTGCTCAGCGCCGCGCCGAGGTCCGGTGCCGCCCGGCGGCCTCGTCCTCGTCGGCGTCGTCCTCGTCCTCGTCGGCGTCGTCGGCGTCGTCGACCTCGTCCTCCGGTCCCAGGTCGTCCTCGTCGGCGTCGTCCTCGAACTCGGGTCCGTCCTCGGCGTCGTCCTCGGCGCGCGCCTCACCCCGGTGGTCGTCCTCGTCGGCGTCGAACTCGTCCCGCCGTCCGGCGGTGGCGTCGTCCGGTTCGGAGGAGCGGTCCGCGTCCGACGGGGTGGCCCCGTCGTCGGGACGGTCCTCCTCGTCGCGGTCGACGACCGCGCCGTCGCGCACCTCGCCACGCCACCCGTCGGGCCGTTCCTCCCGGAGGGAGACGAAACGCCGGAAGTGGGCGAGGTCCCGCCGCACCCTGCGCCGCTGCGCGCCGAAGGCGTTGCCGAGCCGCTCCAGCAGCCCTCGGGGCCGGTGGTCGAGCACGAGCAGGACCCGGGTCAGGTCGGGGGTCACGTCGTGGAAGGTCACCGTGCCCCGCGTGGTGCCCTTGGTCCCGTCCGAGGTCCAGCGGATGCGTTCGTCTGGCACCTGTTCGAGGATCTCCGCCCGCCACGTCCGCCGGGAGAACAGGATCCTGGCCGACCAGTCGGTGGTGGTGTCGTCGACCTGGTCCACCTCGCGGACACCCTCGGCGAACCGGTCGAAGTCCTGGAACAGGGTCCACTGGTCGTAGACGTCCCGCACCGGCAGGCCGACGTCGAGGTCCTCGACGATGGTGACGGACCGGCCACCGCCCTTCTTCCTGGCGCGGCGGTCGAGCACGCGCCGGGTGGCGGTGCGCAGGCGGCCGCCGAGCGTGGAGAGGCCGGAGCGGACCGCGCCGAGCGGTCCTCGGCCGCCCTTCCCGTCGCCGGTGTCGTCGGTCGACACCGAGCGGTCGCCCCCGCCGGCCAGGCGCTGGGTGGCGGCGCCCATCCGGTGCCCCGCCCAGGTCAGCGCGTGCCTGGCCCGTGCCTGGAGGTGGCGTTCCACCTCCAGGAGGAGGCGTTCGCCGGAGGCGTTCCTGCTGGCGAGTTCGCGGAGGTTGGCCAGTGGCCCCTGCTCGTCCGCGCGCCCGGTCCTCTCCTTGACGTCGCTGGTCCTGGTCATGCTCCACCCCGCTTGGTCCGCGTGCTCCGGCCGCTCGACCCGCCGGTCGTCGTCCCGCTCGTCGTCCTGCCTCGTCGCGCGCCCTCGGCCCTGGTGGTCCGGCCGGTCGGCCCGCCGGTGCCCCTGGACTTCGAGTCCTCACCGGACGAGGACGACTTCCTCCCTGGGGAACCCCCGGTCGTGCTCGAGCGCGACCGGGTGCTCGGTCGCCCGCTGGACCTGGTGGGTGCCGCGCCGTCGTCCTCGGCGGACCGGGCGTCCTCGCTCTCGCCGTCGACGTCCTCCGCGTCGGGTTCGCCGTCCCCGCTCCCGGAGGCCCGTCGCACCGACCTGCCCGCGTCGCGCGCCGACTCCCCCACGTCCGTCACGGTGTCCTCGGCGCGCTCGCCGGCGTTCGTGGCCGCCTCCTCGGCGGTGCCGGTGGCGTCCCGACCCTGTTCGGCGAGGGCGCGGGTGCGCTCGCCGAGGGTGTCGGCGAGGCGGTCGGCGCGGTGGGTCAGCGCGGCCTGGGCGGCGGTCTTGCCGGCCTCCCACAGGCTTTCCCTGGCCTGCTCCCGCAGCTCGTTGAGGTCGGCGGAGGTGCCGATCTCCTTCGCCACCGTGACCAGCATGCGTTTGGGGTCGAGGTCGAGCTTCTTGCCGACCAGCCACAGCCCGAGGCCGATCGCGAGTTTCGCCTTCCGGCGGCGACCGAGCAGGTATCCACCCGCCACGGCCACCGCCACCTTCGCTCCGGTGTTCACCGTCGTCTCACCCTTCCGTTCCGCCCGGCCGGGGTCCGGCCAGCCGGTCCAGCAGCTCGTCCTCCCGGCTGTCGAACTCGTCCTCGCTGATCAGGCCGGCTTCCAGCTGCCGTTCCAGTTCGACGAGTTCCCGGCGCACCGCCTCCGGTGCGTGGTACTCGCGCTCGGCCGCCGCCAGCACCTGCCGGAGGGTCCAGCCGACCCCCCGGGCGGGTGCGAGCGGCAGTCCCAGCACCATGCCCAACAGACCCACGGGTCACCCGCTCGTCACGCCGCCGTGGACGCCCGGAGGTCCACGAAGCTGTAGGGCGGGAGGGGGCCGACGACCCTGATCTCCAGCCATTCCCCGAACCGCCTCTCGGCCACGGCGACCTGGTCGTGGAAGGACTCCATGCCGTCGCGGGGCACCAGGAACGAGGCGTTGAGCAGCGGGCCGCCCACCTCGCTCGGGACCGTGCTGACCTGGTGGGCCGCGGGTCCCAGGACGTCGAGGACGGCCGAGGCGTCCTCCCGCCGGCGCACGTCCAGGGCACCGGCGACCAGTTCTCCCAACCGGAGCCGGTCCTGGTGGCCCGCACCCTCCCTGGTCCGTTCGTTGAGCCTCAGCAGCTCCGGGTCGGCGAGGAGGATCTGGCGGAGGACGACGTCCTCCCGGTGGGTCACCTTGACGTTGATCTCCACCATCTGGTCGACCTCGTCGAGCAGCCGGGAGAAGTGGGCGGCACCGCCCGCGAGCTCGCCGAGGACGGTGCCCTCGTCGGGGGAGACGACCCCGAAACCGAAGGGCAGCACCGCGCCCTGCTCACCGAGGGCGTCCAGGACCCGCTGGTGCGCGATCAGGTCGCGCCGTTTCCCCCGCAGGTCGCGGGGGGCCTCGCTGACCACGACGGCCAGTCCTCCGTCGCGCAGGACCCGCAGGGGCGGCCGGTCCGGGCCCACCCCGTGGTGGGAGGACAGGTCGGCGGGGTGGTCACCTCGGATGATCCCGTACAGGTAGGACGTCATCAGCTGGCCTCCTCCTTGCGGCGAGCGCTCCGACGGCGTGGCTGCTCCTCGTCGTCACGTCCCTTCCCGGAGGCCTCCTCGCGACCGTCCCGGAAGGACTCCGCGACCGTCTCCACCGCCCCGGAGAGCGCGCCCTTGGACTTGCCCTTGGCGCCCTTCTCGGTGATGCTCCCGATCATCTCCGGAAGGGTCTCGGACTTGGAGTTGTGCGTCAGGTCGAGCCGGTTGCAGGCCTCGGCGAAACGCAGGTAGGTGTCCACACTGGCCACCACCACCCGAACGTCGATGGTCAGCAGTTCGATGCCGACCAGGGACACCCGGACGAAGGCGTCGATCACCAGTCCCCGGTCCAGGATCAGTTCCAGGACGTCGTACAGGCTGCCGGACCGGCCGCCTCCCGAGCCGCTGGCCTGGCTGTTCTGCTGTGTCGCGACGGTCATCGTGCGCTGCCTCCTCTTCTGCCTCGGCGATCGTGCGCCGTGGAGCGTCTCGGCATGTCGTTCCCGTCGGCTCCGCGCCCGGTCGGCGCGGAGTGGCGGTGGCGGGGGCGGGCGGGGGCGGGTCGGGGCCGCCCGCACCGGGTCACCGGTCGGCCTGCCCCCGTGCGTAGCGCGCGATCCGCTGGTAGCCCAGGAGCTCCCCGTCGGAGTCCACCTCGACCCGGTAGGTGGCAAGCAGGCTCATGGTGTCGGGGACCCTGGCGAGCTCGACGACCTCGAGGGTCACCTGCCAGCCCTCATCGGCGCGGGACAGGCCGGAGACGCTTTCCGGGACGAGTCCGGTGATGTCCTGGAACTGGTCCCGCGCCGCCCGCACCCGCTGGGCTGCTCCCAGCCGCCGGCCGGCGCGGGGCGCCTCCTCCTCGTCAGCGGTCCTCGGCGTGTCCGCGTCCTTCTCGGGCATCTCCGCTGCCTCCCTCCCACCCACCGCCCGGTATCACCGTGCGTGTCGCTGCGCTGGTCCGTCGTCTACCCGAACGAGTGAGAGGCGAAACGGCCGAGGAAGCGCCCTCCTCTCGACGCGATGGACGGGAGCGAGTGGGGAACGCCCGGTCAGCGAAGTCCTCACAGGACTTCTCCGGTGGCGGAACTCCCTGGTGACGAGCACCGGGTCGGCCGGAGCGGCGACCCTCGGCCGCCCGGGGGCGGGGCGGCCGGGGCGGCGCCGCCGGGGGCGGGGAGGCGGGACGCGCCAGACCTTGGGCACGGGGCTCACGGCCACCACCGGCCGACCCCGTCGCCGCCCCACGCACCCCGCCGTCGAGGACGCCCCCACCCCTCCGCCCGAGACACCCCGCCCCCGTAGTGACCAAAGTATGTATTGTGGTCACTACGACGTCCCCAGGAGAGGCGATGCCCCGACCACTGATCCCCAACAGACCGGACGCGATCCTCGACGCCGCCGAGGCCCTCGTCCTGGAACACGGCTACGACCGCATGACGATCGACCGCATCGCCGCTCGCGCCGGGATCGGGAAGGGCGCCGTCTACCGGGAGTACGACAGCAAGCCCGCCGTGCTCGACGCACTGCTCCGCCGGTCGATGCGACGACTCGTCGCCACCGTGCGACGTCGGGTCGTCGAGCACGAGGGGACGGTGGGGCTGAGCCTCGCGTGGCGCCTCGGCCTGAACGCGTTGCGGGCCGACCCGCTGATGCTGCGCTGCTACCTCGGTGACACCGACCTGCTCGGCTCCTACGTCCGCTCCGTCGAGGACGACCGGTACGTCTCCCGGCGGCGGTGGCTGGTCGAGTACCTGACGGCCATCCAGCGGGCGGGCGCCCTCGACGCCGAGGTCGATCCGGACGCCCTGGCCATCGTGCTCAGCTCCATCAGCATCGGTCTCATCTCGGCGTCCTCGGTGGTCGGGCCCATCAGCCCCGAGCAGTTCGACCAGGCGGTCGAACTGGTCATCACCCTCGTCGAACGCGGCCTCGAGGCGAACACCGCTCCCGACCCGGAACGGACCCGCCAGGCCCAGTTCGGACAGCTCGACCTGATCTCCCACCAGCTCGACCCCGCCACCACGACAGAGGAGCACCCCTCATGACACGGTCCATCTTCGAGTCGTCGGCGGACCTCAGCCTGGCCGGCGGACCCATCCGGCTGCACCAGGCCGGACCCAAGGGCGCTCCCCCCGTGCTGCTGCTGCACGGCGCGATGCTGGACACCTCCGAGTACACCTGGCGCGGGATCCTGCCGGGCCTGGCCAGGGCGCACCGGGTGCACGCGATCGACTGGCCCCGGCACGGCGGCAGCCGCCCCTGGCAACGAGGTCGCCGCATCACCCAGGAACTCCTCGAACAGATCATCACCGAACTGCTCGACCACCGGGGCATCGCGAAGGTGACGTTGGTCGGCCTGTCCATGGGCGGCGGCGTCGGGCTCGGCTACGCGTTGAACAACCCCGACCGGGTCGAGCGCGTCGCGGCGTTGGCGCCGGGCGGTGTCGGCGCGCGCCGCCCCTGGCAGTTCCTGACCTGGCTCACGCTGCGCACCCCGGGCATGCTGCGGTCGACGAGCTGGTTCCTCGCCCGCGACACCACCTACCTCCGGAAGTCGATGCGTGGTTTCCTCACCGCCGGTGAGGACACCCAGCACTTCGAGACCCTCCACGAACTCGCCCACGCCGAGTCGGTGGCCAAGCACCGGCACCGCGAGCCGGCGTTGGACGACTGGCAGGTGCTCTCCTACGGCCCGTGGCGGATGGCGCTCGACCACACCCCGCGGCTGCCGGGGCTCCGGATGCCGGTCCTGTGGATCCGGGGTGACGAGGACCCGCTCGTCGGCCACTCGGAGCTGGCCACCGCCCACCAGTTGGCCCCCGACTCCCGCTTCGTGACGCTCACCGACGCCGGCCACGTGGCCCCGCTGGACAAGCCCGCCGAGGTGACCACCCTGCTGCTGGACTTCCTCGCCGAGGAGCGCGCGGAGGACACCGCACCCCGGGCCTGACGCGCCCTTCGGACCAGCTGACCCGCGCGAGCGGTGAGTGACCGACGGACGCCACGTGGACCGGCCACCGCGTTCCTCTCGCGGGCTGGCCGGGGAGCCGGTGCGCGCGTCGCGGAGCGCGCGGCTCCCCTCGCCGGGGCTCCCGCTCGACGTCCGCACCCCTCCCGGTGCCACCCCGGCGCCGGGAGGCAGGGGCTCGGCGGGTCGGCGTGCCGCACGAGCGGCGGACGGCCTGGGGCCGGGCGGTCCACCAGCCGGCGAGCCGGGCCGCCGCTCGCGTCACCCCGGGGGTTCGGCCACGCGGGTTGATCGCAGGAAGGCCGCCGTGAACTCCTCCACCGCCCGGTCGGTGGAGGGCAGCTCGTCACCGAGCGACGGGGCCAGCACGGGTCGCAGCAGCAGGTGCATGAGCATGGGGCCGACCAGCAGTTGGACGAGCAGCGGCATCGGCAGTGGCCGCACCCTCCCGGCTCGCACCTCGCCCATCACGAGTTCCCCGACGCTGCCGAAGAGGCGGGGGAAGTTCTCCTGGAGGAACTCGCCGGCCGGGCCGCCGGGCCGGCTGAGCATGTCACCGAAGATCGCCGGGATGACGCGCGGTTCCCGCTGGAACGCCGCGACCACCGCGCGGTAGATGGCGCGGACGGTGTCCTCCGTGGTGGCGGGCGGGTCACGCCGGAGGGAGTCGAGCGCCAGCACCGGGCTGTACCTGTCGAACACCGCCCCGAGCAGACCGTCCCGCCCCCCGAACACCGTGTGCAGGCTGGGCAGGGAGCAGCGCGCCTCCGCGGCCACCGCGTCCAGGGTCACCGCGCCGAGCCCCCGCTCGCCGATGAGGGTGGCCGCCGCCTCCACCGCCCGCTCCCGCACTGGTCGGCGACCACCGGGGTCGATCCCCGCATCGCGGACCGCCTCGTCCAGGCGAGCGCGGGTGCCGCCCAGCCGCCGCAGCAACGTGCTGCGGGAGATGCCGGCCGCCTCGGCGATGGCGGTCAGGGGTACGTCGGCGACGTCCTGCCCGCGCTCCCGGCTCGCGGCCAGCGCCGCCTGGACGAGTTCCGAACCCACCTGCTCCGACATGGTCCCCTCCTCGGCGCACCGCGACCCTACCGTTCGTCGCACGGGCACGAGCGGACTCGGATGACCGGGCACGGGGGGACCGCGTCGGCGCGATCGACCACGGCTCGCCGCCGCACGACATCCCCGCGGCCTCGCCGGAGTCGGGCGGTCACGACAACCTCGGGGTTGACACGTGGCACTTCGATATACATATCATCGTTCCAGATTCCATCGACGACGACGGTGAGGGGACGACGATGACGACGAGCACGGTTCTCATCGCGGGGGGTGGACCGGCCGGCATGACGCTGGGCCTGCTCCTCGCCCGCGCGGGCATCCAGGTCACCGTGCTGGAGAAGCACGCCGACTTCCTGCGGGACTTCCGGGGCGACACGGTTCATCCGTCCACCCAACGCCTGCTCGACGAGTTGGGTCTCGGAGACGCCTTCCGGGCGCTGCCGCAGACCCCGCTGGGGAACCTCCTCCTCCCCGGTCCGGGTGGCGCCCCGATCACGATCGCCGACTTCACGCTCCTCCGGGGGACCCACCGGGAGGTGCGGATGGTGCCGCAGTGGGACCTGCTGAACCTGCTGGCGGAGGCGGCGAGCCAGGAACGCACCTTCACCCTGCGCCGGAACACCGAGGTGATCGACCTGGTCCGGTCACACGGGAAGGTCGCGGGAGTGCGGTACCGGACCAGCGACGGCGAGGAGGGCGTCCTCCACGCCGACCTCACCATCGCCTGCGACGGCCGCGCCTCGGTGCTGCGACGCGCGGCCGGGCTGCGTCCCGTGGAGTACCCGGTGCCGCTGGATGCGTGGTGGTTCCGCCTGCCCCGCACCGACGACGGCACGGCCGTCCCGGCCCTCATCCCGAGGTCCGTGGACGGTGCGATGCTGCTCGTCCTCGCCAGGGAGGGTTTCCAGCAGCTCGCCTTCCTCGCGGCCAAGGGGCGGGATCCGGAGCTCCGGGCGGAAGGTGTCGAGGCGTTCCGGCGGCGGATCGCCGCGATCCGACCCGACCTCGCCGAGGAGTCGGGAGCACTGCGGAGCATGGACGACGTGCACCTGCTCGACGTCAAGCTGAACCGGCTCCGCCGGTGGTCGGTCCCCGGCCTGCTCTGCATCGGCGACGCCGCGCACGCGATGTCCCCGGCGGGCGGTGTGGGCATCAACCTCGCCGTGCAGGACGCCGTGGCCACCGCCCGCCTGCTGGCCGACCCGTTGCGACGGGGTCACGTCACGCCCCGCGACCTCGCCCGCGTCCAGCGACGACGCTGGATGCCCACGGTCGTGATCCAGGCGTTGCAACGGGTGCTGCACCGGTCCGTCATCGCGCCGGCGTTCTCGGGGAGGCGGACGAACCCTCCCCGGCCGCTGGTCGCGGTGGTGCGCCGCTTCCCCGCCGCTCGGCGGGCGCTGGCAGCGTTGATCGGCTTCGGCCCGCGCCCGGAGCGGGCGCCCGCGTTCGCCCGACGTTGAGAGGGACGGGACACGGGGGCGAACAGCTCCCTTCCCACCCACTGGGAAATGACCGCCGCCACCGGGCACTCTTCCGTCCCACCGGTCTCGCTATCGCCCGAACGGGGGATACCCTTCGGCTCGGCCCCGGTGCCGGTTGGCGGACGGGGACCCGGCGGAGAGGACGATGATGTCGACACCACCACAGGGCGCGGTCGCCCGCGTCGCCGAGCTGGCCGGTCGCTGGTTCGGTGTCCTCGTGATCCTCGGCGCGGCGGTCGGGCTCGCCCTCCCCGGCCCCACCGCGACGCTCGCCCCCTCCGTTCCGCTGCTGCTCGGCGTGATCATGTTCGGGATGGGCCTCACCCTGCGGCCCGCCGACTTCGCCCTGGTGCTCCGGAGGCCGTGGGCGGTGGGGATCGGGATCGTGGCCCAGTTCGCGGTCATGCCCGTCGCCGGCTGGCTGGTGGGCACGCTGCTCGGGCTGACCGGCGCCCTGCTGGTCGGCATGGTGCTGGTCGGGTCGGCACCGGGAGGCACCTCCTCCAACGTCATCGTGTTCCTCGCCAAGGGGGACGTGGCGCTCTCGGTCACGATGACCTCGGTCTCCACCCTGCTGGCTCCGGTGATGACCCCGCTGCTCGTGCTGTGGCTGGCCGGGTCGAGCCTCCCGGTGGACACGGCGGGGCTGCTCTTCTCGATCGTGCAGACGGTGCTGGTGCCGGTGGTCGCGGGCATCCTGCTGCGGGTGTTCGCCAGCCGCCTCGTCGCCCACATGCTGCCCGTGCTCCCACTGGTCTCGGTGACCGGTGTGGTCCTCGTGGTCGCCAGCGTCGTCGGGGCGAACGCGGACGCCGTGATCAGCAGTGGCGCGCTGCTGATGCTTGCCGTGGTCCTGCACAACGGCATCGGCTACCTGCTGGGCTACCTCGCCGCGCGGGCCGCCCGCCTGGACGAGGCCTCCCGGCGCGCCGTCAGCGTGGAGATCGGCATGCAGAACTCGGGCCTGGCGGCGAGCCTCGCGACCGTGCACTTCACCCCGCTCGCGGCCCTGCCGGCCGCGCTGTTCTCGGTCTGGCACAACATCTCCGGCGCGGCCATCGCCTCGTTCTGGGCCCGCCGGCCGACCAGGGACGACCGGGACGACAGGACGTCCGCCACCGGGACCGGCTGAGGTGACCGAGGTCGGGTACGCGTCCCGCACGGCGCCGAACGGGTGAAGGGCGAGTCCTCTCCCCTCCACCACCCCTGACCGGGGCACGTACCGCTCGGGCGCCCGAGGCACCCCGGCCTGGCCCGCTCCCCGGAGCGGCGGCACCGGGCCGCTCCTCCTCCGCGCCGAAGCAGCCACGGCACGCGCCCACCCACCCGCCGAGGACACCGTGCCAGCGGGAACCGGGGCCGGGCTCGGCATCACTGGTCGGTCTCCGCGACCGCCCGAGCCGGGCCGTGGCGGACGGACCACCGGGGCGATCGGCCCCGGTTCGACGAGGCCTGGCACGCTGCCAGGACCAGCCCACCCGGTCGGGGATCGTGGGACGTCGCACGGTCAGCGGAGCGGTGGCCCCGCCCACGGCGACCGTCCCCGGTCCGGACGACCCGGCCCGATCTCGAACAGGGGTACCCCGTGACCGACAGCGCGTTCCTCACCGCGATCGCCGACACCCTGCACGCCCTCCCCGGCGTCCACGCCGTCTCCCTGGGCGGGTCACGCGCCCAGGGGAGGGAGCGCCCGGATTCCGACTGGGACCTGGCGCTCTACTACCGGGGGGCGTTCGACCCCGAGGACCTGCGATCGGTGGGCTGGGAGGGCGAGGTCTCCGAGCTGGGCGCCTGGGGCGGCGGCGTGTTCAACGGCGGCGCATGGCTCCGGGTGGAGGGCAGGGCCGTCGACGTGCACTACCGCGATCTCGACGTCGTGGACGCCCAGGTGGCGCGCGCCAGCCGGGGCGAGTTCGACATCGAGCCCCTGATGTTCCACCTGGCCGGTATCCCCACCTACCTGGTGGTCGGCGAACTCGGCCTGCACCGCGTCCTACGGGGGACCCTCCCCCGCGTGGACTACCCGGAGGCGTTGCGCCGCTCGGCGCCGGCGGTGTGGTCGGCCAGGGCGGACCTCACGCTCGACTACGCCGAGCACAACCACGCCCGCGCCGCCCGTGCCACCCAGTGCCTGGGTGGCATCGCCGTGGCCGCGACCCAGTACGCGCACGCCATCCTCGCCGCCCGGGGCGAATGGGTGACCAACGAGAAGGACCTGCTCTCCCGGGCGGGTCTCGACGTCCTCCACGGGGAGGTGCTGGCCGCGCGGGGCGAGCCGGACGCGCTGCGCGCCCTGGTCCGGGACACCAGGGTCCGGGGTCAGGCCCTGGTGCGCGACGCGACGGGCTGAGGGCGCGTGCGCGGCGTCCTCGGGGCGGGCACCGGGAGCCGTCGTGGAGCCCAGGTCACCCCGCGCCGCGCAGCCAGTCGCCGACCAGGCGGACGAGCACCGTGCCGCCCCGGTCGGTCAGGTGCAGGTTGTCCGAGTACACCCCGCCAGCCGACGACGAGACGCGGGCGGCGGTGCTGACGGCCGGACTCGCCGCACCCTCCGGTGGGGTCGGGCGCACCGCCCCGACCCGCTCGGCCCGCTCGCCAGGGGAGGGCGGTGGGGGGGTCGTCCACCCCAGCATCTCCCGGACCTCGGCGCCCACCGGCAGCAGGGTGACGCCGTGCTGTTCCGCGAGGTCCCTGATCACCTCGTTGTAGCCGGGCAGGCGGCGATTCGCGTCGCTGTCCCGGTCCGGCCCGAGCGGGGGGAGGGTGCCCACCGCGAGGCGCGCGTCGGTTCCCTCGCGGGTCCGTGCCAGGATGGCGTCCAGGTTGGCCCGGTAACGGTCGAGGGGGACGCCGGTGCGGACGTCGTTCGTGCCGATCAGGACGGTGACGGCATCCGGATCGCAGGCGACGACATCCCGGTCCACCCGGGCCAGCAGGTCCGCGCTCGTGTCACCGTTCACGCCGGCGTTGACGAAACGGATCCCGGCCGGGCCGAGACGCTCGCGGAGCGCGCCGACCCAGTCCGAGCTCACCGACCCCCGGGTCATGCTCGCGCCGGCCGTGACCACCAGGTAGTCCTCGGACGTGCCGCACCTGGCCGCGTTCGGGTCGGTCGGCGGCGAACTCGCCTTCCCACCGAGGCCGGCCACCCCGAGCAACAGCGCGCACAGGGTGAGCGCGGTCGCGACGGGGCGGGACCGGGGTGGGCTCGGTGGTCCACTCCGCGTCTCCGCGCTCGTCCGGGTCGAGTCGTCCTCTCGCACCACGACACCTCCGCCGACGGTCGGATCCGCCGTGTCGACATACGGCCTCCGCACGGGTTTCCCGAGCGGCCGCACCCCAACCGGTTCATGGCTCCCGCCACAGCGCCGTTCCGCCGCCGCTGGCTCTCCGCCGGCGGTGGCTGGTCAGAGGGTCGCATGGACCGGCGTCCGCCGCCGGACGTCGGGCCGGGGGCTGGCGGAGCCGCGTCGACGGCCGCGAGCCGGCCCGACGGGTGGGGAACGGGCACGGCGCGAATGCCGTCCGGCTGCTCGCCGAGCCGTCCCCGGTCGCGACCCCATCGTCGGGTGGCGGGAGGCCCCGACGCCACCGCCACGCCCTGGACGTCCTCGGCGTCCGCCCGCTCTCGCGGCAGGGGGAGGGTCAGCCCTCGAGGTAGGCGAGCACGGCCAGCACGCGACGGTGCCCGCTGTCCCCCGGCGGGAGGTCCAGTTTCGCGAAGATGTTCCCGACGTGCTTGTGCACGGCGCGGTCGGTCACGACGAGGCGTTCGGCGATCTCCCCGTTGGCGTAGCCCTGCGCCATCAGGCCCAGCACCTCCCGTTCGCGTGGGGTCAGCGTGACCAGCGGCCCCGCACGCCGCGCCAGCAGCTGCTTGACCACCTCGGGGTCCAGCGCGGTGCCGCCGGCGGCGACCCGGCCCAGCGCGTCCAGGAACTCCCCGATCCGCGCGACCCGGTCCTTGAGCAGGTAGCCGACTCCCCGCGCCCCGTCCGCGACCAGCTCCCGCGCGTAGGTCCCCTCCACGTACTGGGAGAGCACCAGCACGGGGAGGTCGGGCCGGTCACGACGGGCTCGCAGCGCCGCCCGGACGCCCTCGTCCCGGAACGACGGCGGGAGCCGGACGTCGACGACGGTGACGTCCGGCCGGTGCTCGGCGACGGCCCGGACGAAGCCATCACCGGTGGTGACCCGGGACACCACCTCGTGCCCCGAACTCGTGAGCACCAGCGACAGCCCTTCGGCCAGCAGCACGTTGTCCTCGGCGATCACCACTCGCACGGGCAGTCCACGAGCACCGTGGTGGGTCCACCCAGCGGGCTGTCGATGCGCAACCGGCCGTCCAGCGCCTCGACCCTGCGACGCATCCCCACGATCCCGGTCCCCGCTCCCTCCACGACGCCACCGGCGCCGTCGTCCCGGATCTCGGCGCGCAGCGAGCGGCCCTGCCTGCTGACCGCGACGGTCACCAGGGACGCGCCGCTGTGCTTGGCCGCGTTGGTGAGGGCCTCGACGACGACGAAGTACACCGCCGCCTCCACCGGGTCGGGCACCTCACCGAGCTCCCCGACGGACAGTTCGGTGGGTACCGCGCAGTCCGAGGCGACCGAGGCCAGCGCACCGGGCAGTCCCCGGTCGGAGAGGATCGGCGGGTACATCTGCCGCAGCACCTCACGCAGTTCGACCATGGCGTCCTCGGCCCCGGCGCGCGCCTTCGCGACCAGTTCGCCCACCGCCTGCGGGTCGTCGCCCAACCGGCGCTCGGCCAGGCCGAGGTGCATCGCGATGGACACCAGGCGGGCCTGGGTTCCGTCGTGCAGGTCCCGCTCGATCCGCCGCAGCTCGGCGTCGTGCGCGCTCACCGCGCCGCTGCGCGTCGCCCGGAGGGTGTCCACCCTCGCCGCCAGGCGTTCCCGCTCGCCGGGGTGCAGCAGCACCCGGTTGATCCACCCGAGCAGCGAGGCGGCGGCCACGGGGACCACCACGGCGAGCACGACGGCGAGCACGAGGGTCGTGCCGCCGAGGAGCCCGGCGCTGCCCCAGCTGTCCACCGGTTGCCCGGCCAGCATCCGCATCGGCTCGTCCTCGGGGAAGACCCACCAGAAGCCGGTCGCGACCAAGGCCACCAGCGGCGTCACCGCGACGCCGAGCCCCAGGACTCCCATCACGGTGCCCGCGACCATCGACGCCGGAAGCCACCGCAGGTCGCGCCAGGTCACCGGGTCGCCCAGCAGGTCGACCAGCCGCTGACCGCCGGTGCGCGGGACCTCCGGGGCCGAGCGGTCGGTGAACCGGTCCGTCTCCCGCCTCGCCACGTCCGCGAGCCGGGCGAGCACCCGAAGCCCCGCCGGCAGCAGGAACAACCCCACCCCCAGCAGGCAGAGCGCGGCCAGCAGGAGGAGTACCGGGAGCAGCGCCATGCTGGCCACCCCGAGACCCACCCCCACCGCGCAGAACCGGAGGGCGCGGGGGACCCGTGCCAGTCCGGAGCTCGACTCGTCACTCACCGGGCGCACCCCTCGTCTCGTCCTCGTTCCACGCGCCGATTCTGTCCCGGCGCGGGACGGGAGCGCGGTGGAGCGGGCTACACCCTCTCACCGGGCACGCGGTCATCGACCGGCGTGCGGAGGTGGGCCGACCGGCGGGTGCGGCGACCAGCGCGAGCCGTGGTCACCGCCCCGAGGCGAGCACCTGGTCCAGCCAGTCGGGCTGGCCCCAGTCGATCATCCGCTCCCCGACGGCCACGGTCGGCGTGCCGAAGCTCCCGTCCTGCAGGAGGTAGCCGCGGTTGGGGATGTCCTCCATCTCGGCGTCCACCTCGGCGCGGTGCTCACCCTCCCGCACGCAGGTCGCGAACTCGTCACCCTCGATACCCAGGTCACGGCCCAGCTCGACGAACTGGTCGGCGTCGTACCCGCGCCGGCCCTCCGTGGGCTGGGCGGCGAACAGGCTGGCGTGGTAGTCCGGGAACTGGCCGGCGTCGGCGGCGCACAGGGTCGCGTTGGCCGCGTCGCCCGAGTAGCCGGCGGGGTCCGAGGCCGCGTCGAGGAACGGCAGCATGTGGTACCGGACCTGGAGGTTGCCCTGGGCGATCTCGGACTCGATGCGCTCGGCGTAGGCCTCCTCGAAAGCCCCGCAGCCGGGGCACAGGAAGTCCTCGTAGAGGTCCATCGTCACCGGTGCGGTGTCCTCACCGGCCACCACCACGGCACCGTCCCGCTGGGCGGCGAAGTCGACGCTGGCCGAGCCGGCGGGGATCGACTGCTCGGCCTGCTGCTCGTCCTGGTTCCTGGTGAACAGCACCCCGCCGATGATCACGGCGGCGACCACGAGCACCACCACCACGCCAACCACGACGGGTTTGGCGTTGCGGTTCGACGCGCGGGCGGCGCTGACCGCCTTCGCCCCCTGGTTCGCCTGCCGCTTCTTCCGCGCGTTGCGCTCCGCGCCTCCCACGTCCACGTCCCTTCCGTGCCGACCCGCGGCCGCGACCGTCCGCTCCGCGCGGGCCGTCGAGCCGATCGCCCAGCAGGGTACTCAGCGGTCCTGAGAGCGAGCTGAGGACAGTCGAGGGCAGGGTTGACGGCGTCCGCGCAGGTGCCAGGGGTTCCGCCGCCCGCCTGGGCGCCCGTTCCACGCCGGCCGGCCGCCCCCGGTGCGTCCGATTTCACCCGATCGACTGGGCTCACCGGTGCGATCGGATCAGCGGGGCGGCGTGGGTTCGGCGACCCGTTCCCCGCTGGGCGGTTCCGGCCCCTCGTCGAGCGCCCCGGACTCCGCGGCCACCGTCGAACCGGTCTCGGCCGGGTCCCCGCCGTCCTTGGGCAGGGTCTCCGGGGCGAAGGCCCAGAACAGGGAGGCGACCACGGCGACGGCCCCGGTCACCCCGAAGGCCAGGCCGTAGGAGGAGACGTCCACGAGCAACCCCGCGAGCAGGGGGCCCACGATGGCACCGACGTCGGCGGCCATCTGGAAGCCGGCGAGCACCGGTCCGCCCCCTCCCCGTCGGCCGATCACGTCCGCGACGGCGGCACCCTGCGGCGGGCTGAGCAGGCCGGCACCGAGCCCGGCGACCAGCGACGCGGCCAGGAAGGCCGGGACGGTCGTGGTGAACCCCAACCAGGCCGTGCCGCCGGCCGAGACCAACAGCCCGGCGAGCACCAGGGGTTTCCGCCCGATCTGGTCGGCCAGTCGACCGGAGAACAGGAGCACCACGGCGTTGCCAGCGGCGAACACGGCCAGGGAGATCCCGGCCATGCTCTCCCCCACCCGCAACGCCTCGACGACGAAGAGGGGCAGGAGGGAGATCCGCACGCCGAAGACGGCCCAGCCGTGGGCGAAGTTCGACACGAGCGCGGCGCGGTAGGTGGCGTTGCGCAGGGCGTCCCGGACGCTCATCGGGTCGCTTGAGTCCTTGTCCTCCCGCGCGGCCAGCGCCGAGTTCCGGAGGAAGAACCAGGTGCTGAGGACGGCGAGCAGCGTCATCCCGGCGTAGATGAGGAACGGCGCGCGGATCGAGGTCTCGACGAGACCGCCGCCGATCAGGGGGCCCGCGATGTTGCCCAGCAGGAAGGAGGTCGCCCACAGCCCGGAGGCGCGGCCACGCATCGTCGACGGGGCGAGTCGGATCAGCAGCGCGATCCCGGACACGGTGAACATGGTGGAGCCGATGCCGCCGAGCGACCGGAAGAGCAGCATCTGCCAGTACTCGGCCGCGAAGGCGCAGGCGCCGGTGGCCACGCCGGTGATGCTGAGCCCCACGAGGTAGACGGGGCGCTCACCGAGCCGTGTGACGAGGCGGCCACCGAGGGGGGCGAAGAGCAACCGCATCGCGGCGAAGGCGCTGACGATCATGGAGACCGCGGTCACGCCGACGTCGAAGCTCGCGGCGAAGGTGGGCAGCGCGGGCGCGACGATCCCGAACCCGACCGCGATCACGAAGTTCGCGACGCAGAGGACCCAGATCTCCACGGGTAGCCTGCCGCCGGTCTCCGGAGTCCGTCTCTTCCGTCGTTCCCCGGCTGCCGACCGCACTGTGTGCCTCCTCAATCTTCTTAGCTTGGCTAAGAATACAGACGGGGAAGTGCTTTCCCCAATCCGACAATCCGGTCGGGTACCAGCGTCGACCCGACCCCGCCCACCGGCCGTGGTCAACGCCGACGGCCCTTCCCCGCATTCCCGACCGCGCCCGCGCCGGGACCGGTGGTCCGGGTGGGACCGGCTCCGACCAGGGGAACGTCCGCTCCCGGCCACCTGGGTGCCGGAAGCCGCGACGCGTCCGAACGAAGGCCGGCGGGCCGACCCCCACGAGGGGATCGACCCGCCGGTCACGTCCACCGGCCACCTCGTCGGGCGACCGGACGACCGTCAGCCCACCGAGACGATGCGGCCCTCTCCTCCGGACGGGTACCGCTCCGAGGAGACCGTGCCGCCCAGCCCCTCCCGCAGGTAGCCGCTGAGCGCCTGCTGGTCGGTGCGCCCGACCACGGTGAAGTCCAGGCCGACGAAGGGGTAACCGTCCCCGCCCCGAGCGGAGAAGTCGTTCACCGCCACCGACACCGCCGGGCCGTCCACGACCTCACCGTCGGCCACCAGCACCGTCCCGTCGTCGAGGACGACGTCCCGAACCCGCTCGCCCGGTGTCAGGACCTCCCCGGTGTTCACCTCGACCACCTGCGCCGTCTCCTCCACGTCGTAGGTGAACCTCATCCCCGACACCTGCATGAACTGGCCCGCCTGCCCCGGCAGCGCCGCCACGCCCCGCTCCAGCAGCTGGCGCAGCCGGTCCCGGGGCACGTCGGGCACCACGGACACGAAGTTGCCGAACGGCGAGACCTCGAACGTGTTCAGCTCGCTGACGGGGCCGGCCGGGATCACCGTGCCGTTGCGGATGCCGCCCCCGTTCTGGATGGCGACCTCGGGCACCGGGACGTCGTACTCGTCGGCCTGCTCCGCCGCCTGCCAGCGCACCGCGTCGGCCAGCAGGTTGCCCAGGTTGGTCTCCCGGGACCGGACGTTCTCCCGGACGCCGTCGAGCGGGACCTCGCTCGTCGCGACGACCGTCTCCGCCATGT
Organism: Actinoalloteichus caeruleus; assembly: GCF_049311605.1. Lineage (NCBI taxonomy): Bacteria > Bacillati > Actinomycetota > Actinomycetes > Pseudonocardiales > Pseudonocardiaceae > Actinoalloteichus > Actinoalloteichus caeruleus. The sequence continues at coordinate 872,254 of NZ_CP186005.1, read as the reverse complement.
TCTCCAGGTAGGCCAGCACCGGCTCCTCGACGTGCCGCCGCACCCAGGGATCGGGCTCCACCGCGTCCTCGCCGACACCGGCGACCCGCACCGGCCCGGTCCTCTCCTCGTCCCACCCGAGCAGGTCGCCGGCACGGTCGAAGTTCAGCACGATCCGACCGATGTACTTGTAGTCGCCGGTGGTGGTCACGACCGGCACCACCCGGCCGTCCCTGTCCTTCTCCACCAGCGGGAACTCCCGCTCGGCCACGTCGCCCGGCACCAGCGGATCGCCGTCGTTGGCGAGGATCTCCCCACCGCCGGCTCCGACCACGACGTCGACCCCGGAGAGCTCCGGGACGAGCGCCAGCTCGTTGTCGATGTCCTGGAGGTGCGAGACCAGGACGACCTTGGTCACCCCCCGCTCGGCGAGGCCCTCGGCCAGGCCGTTGGTGATCTCCGCCAGCTCCGGCAGCACCCGGACACCGCGCGGGCTGGAGAGCGCCGGCAGGTCGGGGGTGGTGAGCCCGATGATGCCGATCTGCTCACCGGCCTCGCGGAACACCCGCGTGGAGACGATCGTGCCGTCGTCGGTGTGGGCGGTCAACGAGGGTTCCGCCGTGAAGTCGAGGTTCGAGCTGACGAAGTCGAGGGTGCCGTCGAACCCGTTGATGAAGTCCGCGAGCACCTCGGGGCCGAAGTCGAACTCGTGGTTGCCGATGATGGAGGCGTCGTAGTCCATCGCCTTCATCGCCAACGAGTCGTAGTACGGCGCGCCCTTGTCGATGCTCGCCGCGAACTCGGGTCCGGGCAGGAAGTTGTCACCACCGGACAGCAGCAGCGAGGCCCTGCGCGGAGAGCCGGTGCGGTCCGTCGCCGCCTCCACGCGCAGTTGGTCGACGAGTGTCCTCGCTCGTGCGACACCGCCGAAGCTGCGCTCCTCCTCCGGGCTGATCTGGCCGTCACCGTCGATGTCCGCGTCCACGCCGAGCAGGGCGGACTCGCCGTCGTTGGTGAACAGCAGGGTGAGCGTGAAGCCGTCACGGGGGGCGGGGGCCGAGGCAGCGGCGACCGTCTCGGTGGCGGCGGCGGGAGCGGCCACCGCGGCCAGGGTCACCGCGCCGAGCGCGAGGGCGGCCAGGGCGCGGGGCCGGCGACCGGCAGGTCTGGGGGCGGGCACGGTTCTCCTTGCGGTTCGGAGGGTTCGGGACGTCACAACCCGGAGGTATCGAACCAACCCCGGTGAACCGTGTCGAGAACGCGTGCTTGATTCACGGGAAATTCGTCGTGATGTTCGCACCGCCGTGATGACGGGACTCCCGTCCGCTACCACGCGTGCGGCCAGCGGCCCCCTCCCGGCCCGCCCCGGGTGAATCACCCGGCTGCCGCTCCGGCCCGCCCGGGACGGTGGCGGGTCGCCCCGCCACCGCTGACGGCCGCTGACGGCCGCTCACATCCCGACGGCGGCCCGGACCTGGTCGAGCAGCGGTCGCGCCCGGCGACGCGCCTTCTCGGCACCCTCCGCGAGCGCGCGGTCGAGTTCACTCCCTGGCGCCATCAGTTCCTCGTACCGGGCACGGAGATCCCGCAGTTGCTCGTTGAGGACCTCGAAGAGCTGGTTCTTCAGCTCACCCCACCCGACGCCGCCGGCCTCCAGCCGCTTCCGCGTCTCCGCCACGGTCTCGGCGTCGGCGAACTGCTCCAGGATCCGGAAGACGGGCGACGAGTCCGGGTCCTTCGGCTCCTCGACGGGAACGCTGTCGGTCGGGATCCGCCTGATCAGCTTCCGCAGCTTCGGCTCCGGGAGGAAGAGCGGAATGGTGTTGTCGTAGGACTTGCTCATCTTCCGACCGTCGGTGCCGGGCAGCGTCCGCCCCGCCTCCGCCTCGGGTACGACGGCCTTGGGCACGTGGAACCGGAACGACGCACCGTAGTGGTGGTTGAAGGAGCCGGCGATGTCGGCGGCGATCTCCACGTGCTGCGTCTGGTCCCGACCGACCGGCACCAGGTCCGAGTTCATCAGCAGGATGTCGGCGGCCATCAGGATCGGGTAGTTGTACAGCCCCATGTTGACGCCGGAGTCCAGGTCGTCACGCCCGGCCTCGGCGTTGCGGTCCCGGATCGCCTTGTAGGCGTGCGCCCGGTTCATCAGCCCCTTGCCGGTCAGGCAGGACAGCACCCACGCGAGCTCGAAGGTCTCCGGCACGTCCGACTGCCGGTAGAAGATCGTGCGCTCGGTGTCCAGCCCCGCCGCCATCCACGTCGCCGCGACGCTCCGCGTGTACTCACGGACCTTCTCCGGGTCCCGGATCGTGGTGAGCGCGTGGTAGTCGGCGATGAAGTAGATCGAGTCGTGCTCCTCCACCAGCGACAGGGCGGGCCGGATCGCACCGATCAGGTTGCCGATGTGGGGGTCACCGGTCGGCTTGATTCCGGTCAGGGAGACCTTGCGTGCGGGCGCTGCCATGACAGGGCATGTTACCCGGGCGGTCGTGGACGGCATCGCTGGTTTCCCGCCGCCCGGCCGGCCCCGCGAGGGGTCCACCTCCCGCGACCGATTCGCCGAGCTCGACGTCACCTCCGTCGACCTGCCCACCAACCACGGGCCGATGCTGACCGAGCCCGAGGAGCTCGCCCGGGTCCTCCTGGCCACCGCGCGGTGAGGGAGACGTCCTCACCGCACTCGGAGGCCCACCCGGGGACGAGGGGCCAGGACGCACGAAGGGTGGCCCGCGTGTCGCGGGCCACCCTCTGGGTTTCGAGTGGAGGTGCCGGGAATTGAACCCGGGTCCTCCGACGCTTCCTCAGGACTTCTCCGTGCGCAGTCCGCTCAGCCTCTACTTGACTCCACCGGTCACGCGAACCTGCCGGTGTGACGAGCCCAGCTACTGTGAGATGTCCTGCCAGTTCCCGTAGCCAGTCCTAGCAGTTGAGCCTTCTCAATGATGCCGGGGTCCGGGACGAAGGCGTTCCCGGTCCGACAGAGTTAGTCCTCGCTCAGGCGGCGAGGGCGAACTCGGCGCGACTCTTGTTGTCGGCGCTTATTTGTTGTGCGGCGACGCTCTAGGTGGTCTCCCGCCTGCACCTGCACGCTTCCCCTGACTCACCGTCCGGAGTCGAAACCGTTCACCCCCTTGTCGTGACGCGTCCAGCATAACGCGTGAGCCCACCCGGTTCATTCCCATTTCCGGAGCTGGCCCTCCCGGGGACCGTACCCACCGGGTGGCGCGCCGGCACCCGGCGGCGCCCGGACAGGACCCCACCGGCGACCGCGCAGGTCAGCGGCCCCGCCACCCCGGATCGTGACCCGCGCCACTCCACTCGCGGGTCACCACTTGCCCTTGCGGGCCCGCCCCACGGCCCGCTCCATCTCCCGCTCGGCGTCCCGTTTGGCGATGGCCTGCCGCTTGTCGTGGGCCTTCCGCCCCCTGGCCAGCGCCAGTTCGACCTTGACCTTGCCGTCCTTGAAGTAGAGGGAGAGCGGCACGAGGCTGAGCCCGCTCTCCTTCGTCTTCCCGATCAGCCGCAGGATCTCGGCCTTGTGCAGCAGCAGCTTCCTGGTCCGCCTCGGGGTGTGGTTGGTCCACGTCCCCTGCGCGTACTCGGGGATGTGCAGCCCCCGGAGCCACACCTCCCCGTCGTCGACGGTGGCGAAGGCGTCCACCAGCGAGGCGCGTCCGGCCCGGAGGCTCTTCACCTCGGTGCCCATCAGGGCGATCCCGGCCTCGTAGCTGTCCAGCACGGAGTAGTCGTGTCGCGCCCGCTTGTTCGACGCGATCACCTTCTGGCCTCGTTCCTTCGCCATGCGATGAACTCTACGGGTCCTCGCAAACCGTTTCCCCGGACCGCCGCGCCACCACCACTAGTTGCGCACGTAGAGCCGCAGCGTGACGTAGCCCGTCACGGCCGAGACGGCCGCCGCCACCCCGAACAGCACCGGTGAGATGAGCAGCACGTCGGCCAGCGACAGCTCGGGGATGATGTTCGCCTCGATCGGCCCCTGCAACACCCGGTCGATGAAGCCCAGCTTCGCCACGACCAGGCCGCCGACCGCCAGGAGGGCACCGATCAGGCCGGCGACCACCGCTTCCAGGAGGAACGGGAGTTGCGTGTACCAGCGCGTCGCGCCGACCAGCCGCATGATCCCCACTTCCGTCCGCCTCGTGAACGCCGACACCTGGATGGTGTTGGAGATCAGCAGGAGCGCGGCGATGGCCTGGACGAGCGCGATGGCGAACGTCGCGTTCCGGACGCCACCGAGCAGGTCGAACAGGCGGTCGAGGAACTCGGCCTGGTCCACCACCCGGTTCACGCCCGCCTGGCCGCTGAACTCCTCCTCCAGCGCCGCGAACCGCTCCGGGTTCTCCAGCTTCACCCGGAACGACGCCGGCAGCGACTCGGGGCGGGTCAGGTCGACCAGCTCGGGCTGGCCGGCGAAGATCTGCTGGAACCGGGCGTAGGCCTCCTCCCTGCTCTCGAACACCACCGACTCGACGCCCGCGGCGTTCTGCAGGGAGGACTGGAGGCCGGCACAGGGTTCGTCCGAGCAGGTCGCGTCGCTCTGGCTGACGTCGTCCGTGAGGTGCACGTACACCTCGAGGTGGTCGAGGTAGTTCTCGCCCATCCGGTCGATCATGCGAACGACGAGCAGACCGCCGCCCAGCAGGCCGAGCGAGATTGCGGTCGTGAGGATCATCGCGATGGTCATCGTGACGTTCCGGCGCAAGCCGGTGAGGACCTCGCTGAACACGAAACTGGCGCGCATCGGGGGAAGCGATCCTTGCGAATTCGGGGGAGGAGGGCGGGGTGGTTCAGCCGGGGCCGGGGCTAACGGCCAACGCCGTAGACACCCCGGGAGTCGTCACGAGTCACCTTGCCGAACTGCAGCTCGACCACCCGGCGACGCATGGAGTCGACGATCGAGTGGTCGTGGGTGGCCATGAGGACGGTGGTGCCGGTGCGGTTGATCCGCTCCAGCAGCAACATGATGTCCTGGCTCGTGTCGGGGTCGAGGTTACCGGTCGGTTCGTCGGCCAACAGGAGGAGCGGCCGGTTCACGAACGCACGGGCGATGGCGACGCGCTGCTGCTCGCCACCCGACAACTCGTTCGGCATCCGCTCGGCCTTGCCGTCGAGCCCCACCAGCTGGAGCACCTCGGGCACCACCTTCCGGATGGTGTGCCTCGGCTTGCCGATGACCTCGAGCGCGAAGGCGACGTTCTCGGCGACCGTCTTGTTGACGAGCAGCCGGAAGTCCTGGAAGACGCAGCCGATGCGTTGCCGCAACCGGGGCACCCGGCGCCGGGGCAGCTTCGTCAGATCCCAGTCGGCGACGTGGATCTCGCCCTTGGTCGGTACGTCCTCACGCAGCAGCAATCGCAGGAAGGTCGACTTCCCTGACCCGGACGGGCCGATGAGGAACACGAACTCGCCCTTGTCGACGCTGACCGAGACGTCCTCCAGGGCCGGGCGCGGTGAGGTCTTGTAGACCTTGGTCACGTGCTCTAGCCGGATCACGGCTGGCCAGTCTACTCACGCCCGTGCGGCGGCCCGGACGCGTCCCGTCCCAGCTCACGACGGTCACCGAGGGTGTCTGACATGCGCGAAGAGTCAGCGGGCCACCGGTGCCGCGCGAGCGGGACGAGGACGGTCGAACCTCCGGTCAGCTCTCGGACTGCCGGCGCCAGCGGATGCCGGACTCCAGGAAACCGTCGATGTCGCCGTCGAGCACGGCCGTCGGGTTGCCCACCTCGAAGTCGGTCCGGAGGTCCTTGACCATCTGGTAGGGGTGCAGCACGTAGGAACGCATCTGGTTGCCCCAGCTGGAGCCGCCGTCACCCCGGAGCGCGTCGAGCTTGGCCCGCTCCTCCTGGCGCTGCCGCTCCAACAGCTTGGCCTGAAGGACGCCCATCGCCGTGGCGCGGTTCTGGAGCTGCGACCGCTCGTTCTGGCAGGACACGACGATCCCGGTGGGCAGGTGGGTGATCCGGACGGCGGAGTCGGTGGTGTTCACGCCCTGCCCGCCCGGCCCGGAGGACCGGTAGACGTCGATCCGGAGGTCCTTCTCGTCGATCTCGACGTGGTCGGCCTGCTCGACGACCGGGACGACCTCCACCCCCGCGAACGAGGTCTGCCGGCGCCCCTGGTTGTCGAAGGGCGAGATCCGGACGAGGCGGTGCGTCCCCTGCTCGACGGAGAGGGTGCCGTAGGCGAAGGGGGCGGTGACCCGGAAGGTCGCGGACTTCAGCCCGGCCTCCTCCGCGTAGGAGGTGTCGTAGACGTCGGTCTTGTACCCGTGGCGCTCCGCCCAGCGCAGGTACATGCGCAGCAGCATCTCGGCGAAGTCCGCGGCGTCGACCCCGCCGGCCTCGGCGCGCAGGGTGACCAGGGCGTCCCGGTCGTCGTACTCGCCGGACAGCAGGGTCCGGACCTCCATCGACGCGATGTCCTTGCGCAGCCGCGCCCGTTCGTCGTCGGCCTCGGAGGCCGAGCCGGCGTCGGCTTCCTCCTCCGCGAGCTCGTAGAGCACCTCCAGGTCGTCGAGGCGCTGCCGCAGGTCGGAGACCCGACGCAGTTCGCTCTGCTTGTGCGAGAGCTTGCTGGTGACGGTCTGGGCGTGCTCCACGTCGTCCCACAGGCTCGGGGACTCGGCCTGCTTCTCCAGCTCGGCGATCTCGGTGCGCAGGCCGTCCAGGTCCATGACGGCCTCGACGCTGGACAGCGTGGTGGACAGGTCCTTCAGGTCAGCGGCGACGTCGGGGTTCACGAACACGAAGCGTACGCGTCCGGCGGGGGCCCGCGCTCAACCGGGGAGCAGGAGGCCTGGACGCCCGTGGGCCGCGCGTCGGCACCGCCCCGGGTCGGGCGGTCGAGCTCGACCGCCCGGTGGACGGTCGCGCCCGAACCGGCCCGCCTCCCACTCGTGGTGGGGATCAGTCCGTCGGCACGGTGTCGAGCAGTTTCAGCAGGGCTCGGCTGTGCGCGACCGCGAAGTCGGCGACCGCCTTGGTGAAGGGGTCGTCGGCCGCCTTCGCGTCCTGCTTCGCGGCGTCCAGCCTGGCGGCGGCGTCCGGTCGCGCCGCCTCCACCAGGGCGCGTCGCTGCCGAGCCGTGAGAGACCCGGCGTAGGCGAGCCTGAGCACCAGCGGACTCCGGAGGTTGTCCGGTCCCGGTTCGGTGTTCAGCCATGCCTTGAAGGCCCGCTTGCCCGCGGCGGTGATCACGTACTGCTGGCTGGAGCGTGGGCCCTGTTTGCCCAGCCGCAAGAGGCCGTTCTGCGCCAGAGCCGGAAGTTCCCGGTAGACCTGGCTCCTGGTGACGCTGAAGAACCCACCAAAGCGTTCGGCAACCGCCGCGACGAGCTGCCCGCCGGTCATGGGACCGTCGTGCAGCAGGCCGAGCAGTGCGGCAGACGTTGAGTTCAACTCGGACACGGCTCCACGGTGCCACGGCGCGCGCGGCTCGTCCACAATGGCCGAGGCCGGGCCGGGGCCTGTCCTGGCTGGTCCCCCCGACGATGCCCCGAAAGGGTCAGCGGCGGTACGGCCCGTGGCACGCCGCGCCTTCCTCCGGACCCGCCACCGGGCCTTCCGGCCCCGGACATCGCCTGGTCAGGGGCGGCCAGCGGCGCCTACCGCACATCGCCGGTCCGCGCCAGCCGGAAGCCCGGGACTCCCGTCACCCACTTTCGCGGCCCGACGGGGAAGGGCCATGCGATCGGGCGGAAATCGCGCACTCGCCGCGCGCGTTCCGGGCGCCCCGTCGAGCATGACGAGGTCCGGCCCCCTGGCCGAGCACAGATTCCCCCGACCGGAGGTAGTCGTCGAATGCACCGCAGCTGGCTGCGAGACAGGGCCGCCGCCCGGAGCGCCGAGGTACGGGACCAGGTCGCCGAACGCGCCCGCACCCTGAGGACTCGGTTCCTCCCCCCGCCGGCCGACGACGGCGAACGGTGCGGGGTGTGTGGACGCGCGCTGCGGGGACAGCACCGGCGCTCGGGTACCGAACGGGCCTGTTCGGCCGCCTGTGCCCGTCGGTGGGCGGAACGCGTGGAGGAGGCCGAACGGGAACGGGCGGAGCAGGAGGAGACCGAGCGCGCCGAGCGGCGCGCCTGGGAGCGGTGGCGGGCGGTGGTGGCCGAGGCGGAGGGGCCGACCTCCTCCTGAGGCGGGGCGGCCCTCAGCACCACCGGCCGGGCCACCCGCCCGGTCACCCACCTCCGGCGGGTCACCGGGTCCCGACGGAGGTGCACGGCGGTCCCGGTCGTCCGTTCGTCTCCTCGGCCACCACCGGGGCGGCGGGTGCCCGGTCGCGGGGGCGCGCCCAGCCCCGTCGAATTGCCGCCACCCGCCGCCCGGACCACACTGGCGGACCGACGAGCCGGGACGGTCCGTCGGCCCGTGGCCGGGCGACCCGGGAGGTGGCATGGCGTCGGTGCCGGCAACGCGCGCGGCCGCTGGTCGGCCGGGCGACACCACGCTGCCGCTGGTCCTGAGCGCCCTGATGTTGACGGTCCTGTTGGCGGCCCTGGACCAGACCATCGTGGCCACGGCGCTCCCGACGATCGTCAGCGACCTCGGGGGGCTGGACCACCTCTCCTGGGTGGTCACGGCGTACATCCTCGCGTCCACCGCCTCCACCCCGCTGTGGGGCAAGATGGGGGACCAGTACGGCCGCAAGGGTCTGTTCCAGGCCGCGATCATCGGGTTCCTGGTCGGCTCGGCGCTCTGCGGCATCGCCCAGACCATGACCCAGCTCATCGCGGCCCGAGCCTTCCAGGGCCTCTTCGGGGGCGGCCTCATCGTGCTCGCGCAGGCCCTGATCGGGGACGTCGTGCCCCCTCGGGAACGAGGCCGCTACCAGGGCGTCTTCGGCGCCGTGTTCGGCCTCGCCTCGGTGGCCGGCCCCCTCCTCGGCGGCCTGTTCGTGGACCACCTCTCCTGGCACTGGGTCTTCTACATCAACCTGCCGCTCGGCGTGCTGGCGTTCGCCGTCGTCGCCGTCGTGCTGCCCAGGACCGCCCACGCCGGACGGCACCGGATCGACTACCTCGGCACCACCTTGTTGGCGGGAGCGGCGGTGTCCCTGGTCCTGCTCACCACCTGGGGTGGGACGACCTACCCCTGGGGTTCCCCGGTGGTCCTTGGCCTGGGAGTCGCGGCGGTGGTGCTCCTGGTGCTGTGGGGCCTCACGGCCCGGCGGGCGGCCGAGCCGGTGCTGCCGTTGCGCCTCTTCCGCGACCCGGTGTTCCCCGTGGCCGCGGCGATGGCCTTCGTCGTCGGCTTCGCGTTGTTCGGCACCGTGACCTACCTGCCGCTGTTCCTCCAGATCGTGCACTCCGTCTCCCCCACCCTCTCGGGGGTGCACCTGCTCCCGATGGTCCTCGGGATCTTCGTGACCTCAGTCGGCAGCGGGAACCTGATCAGCCGGACCGGCCGGTACAAGGTGTTCCCCATCGTCGGCACCGCCCTCATCACGGTGGCGATGCTGCTGCTCAGCACGATGGACCAGCGCACATCGACCCTCGTGATGTCGCTGTACTTCGCGCTGCTCGGCGCCGGTCTCGGCTGTGTGCTCCAGGTCCTGGTGACCGCCGTGCAGAACAGCGTCGACTACGCGGACCTCGGAACCGCCACCTCGGGCAACACGTTCTTCCGCATGATCGGCGGGTCCTTCGGGGTCGCGACGTTCGGCGCGGTGTTCGCCAACGGGCTCAACACCCGACTGGCCGAGCGCGGAGGTGACCTGCCACTGCCGCCCGGTGTCGACGCGACGACGCTGGAGAACGACCCGAGGGCGGTGCGGCAGCTGCCGCCCGAGCTGGCGAACTCCTTCATCGACATCTACGTCGACGCGCTCAGCCCGGTGTTCCTGATGGCGGCCCCCGTCGCGGCGGTGGCGTTCCTGCTGAGCCTGTTCCTCCGGGAGGTCCCGCTCCGCGACTCGGTGCGGGGCGGTCACCCGGGCACCCGGTTCGGGGCGGCGCCGAGCGCACGGGACTCGCGGGAGGAGCTGCGACTGGCGATCTCCCGCTACGCCGACCGGGACATGCGGCACGACTACTACCGCAGGCTCGCCGCGGCGGCCGAGGTCGACCTGAGCCCGGCGTCCTGCTGGATCGTGGCGAACCTCGAGCGGGAGGGGCCGAGCACCCGCGCGTGGCTGGCGGACCAGGCCGGGGTGGAGCCGGGAACGGGTGCCCCGTACGTGTCCGAGCTGGTCGACGCGGGGCTGGTGCGGGAGCGGGACGGCTACCTCATGTTGACGGCGGCGGGCAAGAGGCTCGCATCGGCGTTCGTCCGGTCGCGTCGTCGTGGGTTGGAGGAGTTCCTGGCGGACTGGTCGCCCCGCCTCCACCCGGAACTGCGAGAACTGCTGGAACAGGAGTCGCGGCGGTTGCTCGGGGACCGCGCGGACCGGCGGGTGTTCACCGGCAACAGGGACTGATCTCCCGTCCACGGTCAGGGGACGCCCCGGAACGCCGAACGGCCCCGGTCCACTGGACCGGGGCCGTTCCACTCGTAGCGGGGGCAGGATTCGAACCTGCGACCTCTGGGTTATGAGCCCAGCGAGCTACCGAGCTGCTCCACCCCGCGCCGTTCGGGATCTGGCCTTGGGCCAGCCGCTGCGGTTCCCACCACCGCTCCTCCCGACATGGAAGAGCTTAGAGGATGCCCGAAACGGCGGCAAACCCGGGGGTACCCCAGGCTGGCGCACCCGCACGAAGCACGCTCTGACCCGCGGTGACACCCACGATGTGCCCGACAGGCGCGCACCGCCCCCGGGAACCCGCGAACGGGTCCGGTCAGCCGCCCGACGCCACCCCCGCCGCCAATCCGCGCGAGGAGGGCCCGGGAGCCGTGGTCGACGACCCCGACTCCCTGAGCCCGGTCGGAGTGGACGGCCAGCTCCGCCCGGGGCGGCACGCGGCGCGCTCCGTCCGGTGCGACGCGGACGGCCGTGGGAGCCGCCTGAGCCGTGAGTGCGCCACCGGCCCGAGGGACCGGGCGAGCCGGTGGCCCGCGACGGTGTCGCGGGGAGGGCGGAGGTGCTGTGGGGCCCGGGACCACGCTCCGCGCGGCCCCTGCGCTCCCCACCCCGGGACCGGAGGTCGTGGCCGCGCTCCTCGACGGGGCGTCCACCTCGGCGGCCCACCACCGCCCGGGCCCCGATGGCGGAAGCCCGGAACACACGCGGAGGGGCACCGACTGGTTCCGTCCCGGTGGAGGTCGTGTGCCACCCGGGCGGCGCTCCCTCCGCCTCAGCGGTGCCCAGGTCCTCCCTGATCACCCGGAGCTGGCGGGTCCGCCTCCGGGCCGCGGGTCGGCCGGTCGAGCCGGTGGACGTGGTGGCTGCCGTCGTCGAGGGGATTGTCCGGGGTGAGGTACCCGGTGCCGATGGCGGCGTACCCGGCGCGGCGCAGGGCCGACCAGGACGGCGTGTTGGACGTGGCGACGGGGACGATGATCGCGCTCGCCTCCGGGTGGTCCCGCCAGCAGAGCTCGGTGAAGGCCTCGATCAACAGCGTGCCGAGACCCCGCCCCAGCAGCTCCGGCTCGCCGATGAAGTAGTCGATGGTGAGCGCGTCGGACGGGACGTCGACGAGCTCGATCAGTTCGCGATGCCCTTCCGGGTAGTCGTGGATCCGGCACCGCTGCGCGAACCCGATGGGGCTGCCTCCCCACAGCACGAGGAAGTCCTCGGACGGCTCCGTGCCCCGCAAGCTGCCCGCGAAGTCGCGCTCCACCCCCGCGTCGCTGGTGTCGTGCACCCAGTAACGGGCCACGTGCGGGCGGCGGAGCCAGGTCTGGATGAGCCGAAGGTCGTCGTGCCGGTTCCGACGGAACTCGAGCGCCATCCGGCCACTCTCCCAGCCCGGTCCGACACGCACCCCGAGCGTGCCCTACCGGGAGACCAACTCGTGACCATCCGCGGCGTGCCCGAGCCGCCAGCGGTGGGACTCCCGACAGCGTGGACGTCCACCGTTCCCGAAAGGGCCGCGTGACGGCGTCGCCGGGACGTCACCCTCGCGACCGGGGATGCTTCTCCCTCCCCCGGGGCCGACGAGGTCCGCCCGGGAGCTGGATGGTGCCACGCCCCGCCCGTCCCGGCGGCTCTCGGCCCTCGCCGCGCGCCCGCGTCCAGGTGCGCCCGCCGTGGATCACCGGCGGATACGGGTTCCTCACCAGCCTCGGCCCCCGGCCAGCCGAGCCGCCAGCCGCGGCGGAGGACGGCGCCTGCCGCCCACGGACGCTCGACCAGGCCGGACCGACCCCGGGATGCGAAAAGTCCCGCACACCTCGCGGTGTGCGGGACCTCGTGGTAGCGGGGGCAGGATTCGAACCTGCGACCTCTGGGTTATGAGCCCAGCGAGCTACCGAGCTGCTCCACCCCGCGTCGCTCAGGACCTGGCCTCCGGCCACTGCGGAGATGACCTCCGCTTGCCCTGACTTCAATTACTTTAGAACGGATCAACCTCGAACGCAAATCGCGGGGACCAGATCCAGCCGTGACCCCCGTCTCACTCCGCTCGGCCCACCGCACCCGGACGAGGACGACGCCCCGGGGGAGTGCCCCCGGGGCGTCGCTCACGGAGTCAGCGCCGCCGGCCGGAACCGGCGGCTGGACTGTCAACCACCGTCTCCCCGCAGGGACTCGTACTGCTCGATGGCCTCGGCGAGATCCTGGTAGGCCTGCCCGATCTCGGCGAAGTCACCGGAGCGCTGCGCCGACTGGAGCCGTTCGAGGGCCGAGTCCATGCCCTGGACCGCCGAGTCGACCGAGTCGGCGGGCGGAGCCTGCGGAGTGGTCGGCGTGCTCGTGTCCTCGCCCGCTCCCTGCTCCTCGGTCTCCGGTGGGGTGGGTGTGTCGTCGGTACCCGAGGGCTCGTCACCCTCGGCGACCTCCACGTCCTCCCCGGTGGGGTCGGTGGCCCCCTCACCGGCACCGGTGCCGAACACCTCGTCGAGCGCCTCCGCGAGGGTGGGCGCGTACCCGACCCGGCCCTCGAAGCTCACCAACACCTTGGCGAGCTGCGGGAACGAGGAGTCCTCGTTCCTCCGCTCGATGTACACCGGTTCGACGTAGAGCAGACCGCCTCCCACCGGGAGGGTCAGCAGGTTCCCGAAGAGCACGTCGGTGGCCTGCTGCCGCAACAGGTTCAGCTCCGTGCTGACCTCGGTCGAGGAGACGAACTGCGTCTGCACCTGCTGCGGGCCCTGCGTCTGGCTGTCGACGGGGAGTCTGAGGACCGTCATGTCCCCGTAGTTCTCCGGATCGGAGTTCACCGACATGAAGCCGGAGAGGAACTGCCGTTGGAGGAACACCTGGGCGCTGGTGAGCTGGAAGGTCGCCTCTCCGGTGGCCGGGTCCTCCGCCAGGATGTAGTACGGCGGCTGCGGCGTGTTCGCCTCACCCGGGTCGTCACCCACGGTCGGGTCCGACGGCACGTTCCAGAAGCCGACGTTGGCGTAGAAGTCGCTCGGGTTGTCGACGTGGTAGCGGGTCAGCAGGTCCCGCTGCACCTTGAACAGGTCCTCCGGGTACCGGAAGTGCGCCCGCAGGTCGTCGCTGATCTCGCTCTCCGGCTGCACGGTGTCCGGGAAGACGCTCTGCCACGCCTGGAGGACCGGGTCCTCCTCGTCGACCGCGTAGAGCGTCACGGTGCCGTCGTAGGCGTCGACGGTCGCCTTCACCGAGTTCCGGATGTAGCTGATCCGCTCGTCCAGCTGTTCCGGCACGCCCCGGGCGTTCGTGAGGCTGTCGGTGGTCGCCTCACCCAGTTCCGTCTTCTCCGCGTACGGGTAGTTGTCGAGCGTGGTGTACGCGTCGACGATCCAGGTGATCTTCCCGTCCACGACCGCCGGGTAGGGGTCGCTGTCCACCGTCAGCCACGGCGCGACGTCGGCCACCCGGTCCCGGGGGTTCTGGTTGTAGATGATCTTGGAGTCGGGGCTGATCGCCTGGTTGAACAGGATGTTGCGTTCCGCGTGGTAGGCCGCGAACACCAGCCTGTTGAACCAGTTCCCGATCGGGACGCCACCCTCACCGGTGTAGGTGTACCGCTCGTTGTCGGTGTCGTACTCGTACGGGTTGCCCTGGTCGTCGGTGGTCCCGACGATCGCGTAGGCGGTGCCCAGCTCCCCGAAGTACGTCCTCGGGTTCTCGACCGGGACGAAACCGTCCGGTGTCGCCAGATCGCTGACCTTGAAGTTCGGGTAGCCGCCCTCACCGCCGGTGTCCGCCAGCGCCGAGTTCACCTCGTTCGCCGGGGCGGCGACGATCCCGTTCCCGTGGGTGTAGACCAGGTGCCGGTTGATCCAGTTCCGCTGGTTCTCGGCCAGGCCCTCGGTGTTGATCTCCCGCAGGGCGACGATGTAGTCCTGCGTCTCACCGTCGATCGTGTAGCGGTCGATGTCGAGCTTGTCCGGGAAGCCGTAGAAGTTCCGGCGCTGCTGGAGCTGCGTGAAGGTCTGGGTCAGGATGTTCGGGTCGAGCAACCGGACGTTCGGGATCGTCGCGGTGTCCTCGCGCAGGTCCGCCGGTTCGAGGTCGCTCTGCCCCTCGTAGTCGATGTAGTTGATGTCGTCGATGCCGTACGCGGCCCTCGTCGCCTCCATGTTGTTCGCGATGGAGGGCGCCTCCCGCTGGTTGGCGTTCGGGCGGACCGAGAACTGCTCGAGCGCCGCGGGCCACAGCGAGCCGAGCAGCACGCTGGACACGACGAGCAGGGCCGTCGCGATGGCCGGCCACTGGAGGTTGCGGCGCACCGCGCCCACGAAGAAGGCCGCGGCGCAGAAGACCGCGATGCACAGCAGGATCAGCTTCGCCGGCATCACCGCGTGCAGATCGGTGTAGGTGGCGCCGACGAAGTTGTCGTTGCGCTCCGAGGTCAGCAGGGCGAACCGGTCGAAGTAGTAGGCGACCGCCTTGAGCAGGACGAAGACGCCGGCCAGCACCGCGAGCTGGACCTTGGCGGCGCCGGTCAGGTCGCCACCCCGCCCGGCGAGCCGGATGCCGCCGAACAGGTAGTGCGCCACCAGCGCGCCGACGAACGCCACCGCCACCGCGACGAACGCCCAACCGAGCAGCCACTGGAAGAACGGCAGCTGGAACGCGTAGAAACCGATGTCCCGCTGGAACTGGGGATCGGTCACCCCGAACTCGCCGCCGTTGAGGAAGAGCTGCACCGCCTGCCAGTTGCCCTGGCCAGCGACACCGGCCACGATGCCCACGAGGACGGGGATACCGAAGGCGAACAGCTTGATCCTGGCCGTCACCGCCGTGCGGTAGCGCGCCACGGGATCGTCGGGACCTGAGGCGGGCACGAACACCGGACGCGACCGGTACGCGAGCCACAGGCTGAGCGCGAGCACGGTTCCGACCAGAACACCGACCGCCACGAACAGCACGGCTCGGGTGAACAGGACCGTGGTGAAGACCGACCGGAAGCCGACCTCCCCGAACCACAGCCAGTCCACATAGGTGCTCAACAGCCGCGATCCGCTCAACAGCAACAGCAGCAGCACCGCACCGACAGCGATGAGGATCCGCGCTCGCCTGGAAAGTTTGGGCATGCCGACGGGACTCCGCATCGCCACAGCGCACTCTCCCGGGTTGAGGACAAGGGACCAGGGGCCGGACGTGACCACACCGGGGTGGGGTGTGCGGTCCGTCCTGCGATGTCCAACTCTACGTGGGCGTCTCGCGCGTTCGGAGCCCCCCGTCGTGGGGTCCCCTCCCGACCGGAACGATGGACCCGTGGACGCAGAACACGACGCAGAACTGCCCCGGTCGCTGCCAGCCGCCGCTCGGGAGGTGGAGGAGTTCGTGGCCTCCGGGGGCTGGGACCAGCCCATCCAACTGTTCGCGCTGGTCAGCACCAGTGCGTTGTTGGCGAGGGAACCCAACCTGGTCGGTCAGGTTGACCCCGGGTCGACACTGACGCCGATCGCGCAGGACGCCCTGCCCGACGGTGACCTCGCCGAGGCGCTGTCCGGGATCGAGTGGCCCGACGCCGTGGATGGCTGCGCGTTGGCGCAGGAGATCGTGGTGCTGCCGCCCGGCGCGGACGGCGCGGAGTCCGAGGAGGGCCTCGCCGTCAGCCCGGAGGAGGCCGCGAACCACCCGGAGCGCCGGGAGGCACGCCTGGTGGCGGCGGTCCTGCGCGACGGCTCGGCGGCCTGCGTGCTGCGGCTTCGGGCGGACGACCTCGTGCCCGAGGAGATCGTCGAGCACCCGGAGCTCGCCCCGAACCTGGTCACGGCGTTGCGGGCGACGCTTCGCCCCTGAGCGGCGGCGGCCGGACGGTCAGTTCGGGGAGCAGTCCGGTGGCTGTTCCCCGGCGCGGACCTGGCGCAGGGCGTCCACCGCCCCCTCCAGGGTCTCGACCTCCACGAGCTGGAGGCCGTCCGGCGCGTTCGCGACGGCCTCGGCGCAGTTGCCCGTCGGCACCAGGAAGACCGTGGACCCGATGTCCTTCGCGGCGCGCATCTTGAAGCTGATGCCGCCGATCGGCCGGACCGCGCCCTGGGTGGTGATCTCGCCGGTGCCCGCCACGTGGGTCCCGCCGGTGATCTCCCCCGGGCTGAGGGTGTCGATGATCGCGAGGGCGAACATCAGCCCGGCGGAGGGGCCACCGACCTCGTCGAGTTCGATGTCCACGTCGAAGTCCACGTCGGGCTGGTCGAGGGGCGCGACGCCGAGGTACCCGCTCTCCCGGTCGTCCCGGGCCCCGAGTTCGACGGTGAGGTCCCGCTCCACGCCGTCCCGGCTGATGACGATGTCCACGCGGTCCCCTGGCGCGGTGTCGGCCAGCGACTCCACCACCGCCTCGGCCGAGTCCGCGTCGACGCCGTTCACCGTCACCAGTTCGTCCCCGGGTTCCAGGACGCCGTCGCTGGGGCCGTCCCCGAACACCTCACCGACCAGGACCTTCCTCGGGTAGCCGAGGTAGAGCAGCGCGGCGGTCTCCGCGCTGCTCTGGGATGCGGTGAAGGACTGCCTGTTCTCCTGCTCGATCTCCTCGCGGGTGCGGTCCGGCGGGTAATACTCCTCGCGGGGCGCGAGCGCGTAGTTGCCACTGGCCCACAGCCCCAGGGCGCCGAACAGGGTCACGTCCGTCGTGAGCTGCACGGTCGTCAACCGGAGTTCGCCAGGGTCGGGTTCCGCGCCCGTCTCACCGGGGAGCGCGTCCCCCTCCTCCAACAGCGGCGGCGGAGCCACCTCGCCGCTGGTGGCCACGAGACCGAGGGTGTCGTAGGTGTGGCCCGGGCCGAGGGCCACGTAGGGCACGGTGACGAAACCCCCGAAGGCGGCGAAGACGCCGACCAACGCGACACTCACCAACAGGGACCAAGTACGGCGGCTCACGAGGGCCCAGCCTACGGAACGGGTCACCACCGACCCCGGCGGACCGATCCCACGCTGGTCGGCCCATGCCGCGTACGGTTGACGGCATGACCGATCTACCCTTCGGGTTCAACTCGCAGGATCCCGATGACCGTGGGAAGCGCGACGATCCCTCGGGCCGGTCCGGAGGCGAGTCGCCCTTCGGAGTCGGTCCCGGGGGGATGCCGGGCTTCGACATGGGCTCGTTGGGCCAGATGCTCAGCCAGCTCGGCCAGATGCTCAGCCAGGCCTCGCAGCACTCCAGCGGGCCGGTGAACTACGACCTGGCCAAACAGCTCGCCCTCCAGCAGATCAACAGCGGGGGTCGGGACCAACCGCCATCGGCCGGACAGCACGACGCGACGACGGAGGCGTTCCGGCTGGCCGAGCTGTGGCTGGACCCGGTCACCACCTTCCCGGTCGGCGCCCAGAGCGTGCGCACCTGGTCAGCCAAGGACTGGGTCGACAGCACCCTCCCGACCTGGCGGCGCCTGTGCGACCCGGTGGCGCGCCAGGTGTCCTCGGCCTGGACCGACATGCTGCCGGCGGAGGCGAAGCAGAACGCGGGTCCCCTGCTGTCGATGCTCGGGCAGATGGGGGGCATGGCCTACGGCTCCCAGCTGGGCAGCGCCCTGGGGCAGTTCGCCTCCGAGGTGCTCACCTCGACCGACATCGGGCTGCCGCTGGGAGAGCCGAGGACGGCCGCTCTCCTGCCGAGCAACATCGACCGCTTCACCCAGGGCCTGGACCGCCCGGCGAACGAGGTCCTCGTCTTCCTCGCGGCCCGCGAGGCCGCTCACCTCAGGTTGTTCTCCCACGTGCCGTGGCTGCGCCAACGGCTGCTGGCGACCGTCGAGGAGTTCGCCCACGGGATCAGGGTCGACCCGAACGCCATGGAGGAGCTGGCGGGCAAGGTCGACCCCAGCAACCCCGCCTCCCTGGAGGAGGCGATGCGCTCGGGCCTGCTGGAACCGCGCAGCACTCCGGAGCAGAAGCAGGCGCTGACCAGGCTGGAGACCCTGCTCGCGCTCATCGAGGGCTGGGTCGACCTGGTGGTCGGCGAGGCGTTGGGCGATCGGCTGCCCGGGGCGGACGCGCTCCGGGAGACGCTGCGTCGCCGCCGGGCGAGCGGAGGCCCCGCCGAGCAGGCCTTCGCGACCCTCGTGGGGCTGGAACTGCGTCCCCGGCAGCTGCGGGCGGCCGCCACGCTGTGGCGGGGGCTCACCGACCGGCACGGCGTCGAGCAGCGGGACTCGGTGTGGAACCACCCCGATCTGATGCCCACCTCGGCTGACCTGGACGATCCCGTCGACTTCGTGGAGCACTTCGGTCGTGCCTCCTCCGAGTTGGACGACCCGCTCGCGGCGCTCCGCCGCGCGGAGGAGAGCGCGGCGGCGGGGGACGCGTCCTCCGGCGGCGAGGAGCGGACCGACGACGACCAGGACGGCCAGGACGGCCAGGGGCGGGGCGGCGGGGAGCGGCCCTGACACCGGGTGATCCCGGGGCGCCCGAGCCAGTGGGCGTCCCGGGGCCCGACCACTCCCGCCCTGTCAGGAGCGCGCTCAGTCGACGGGCGCCGAGTCGTCGGCGGGTTCGATGGCCAGCCCCGCCGCCGCGCTGACCCCTTCCAGGAAACCGATCGCGCGTTCGGCCCTCGGGTAGCGGTGGACCAACCGCCAGAAGTCCTCCCCGTGGCCGGGCACGAGCAGGTGGGCCAGCTCGTGCACGAGGACGTAGTCGAGCACCCAGGTGGGCATGTCCCGGAGTCGCTCGCTCACCCTGATCGTGCCCTCGGCCGGGGTGCAGGAGGCCCAGCGGGTGCGCATGGGTGGGACCCAGCGGACGCTGGCGGGCTCGGGGCATTCGGGGAGGTGGCGCCCGAGGAGGTCCCGGGCGCGGACCGCGAGCGACGCGTCGGACTTCCGGGCGCGTGACCGCCGCCTGCTCTCGCCGCGTTCCAGCCGCCGCAGCATCTCCCGCACCCAGCGTTGCTCGTCGGCGGCGGAGAGCCGGGCCGGCACCAGCACGACCACCTTGCCACCCTCGCGGAACGCGGTGACGGTGCGCCGCCGGCGCGCGCTCCTCCTGACCTCCACCTCGGGCGGGGCCATCCCCGCTGGCGGCATGTCCGGGACCCGCGCCAGCGGGCCGTCCTGGGGGCTCACCACGGCACCACGGTAGGTCGCCGCCCTGCCCGCGCGTCGCCCGGGCCGGGGGCGCCCGGACCTCGTGGGACTGGCCCGACCAGGCCAACAACGGCCGGGAAACCCCGCCGGCGAGTGGTCCGAGGTGACCTGTGGTCGCATTGGCCAGCTGCTGACGCACCACTTTCCGCCGTAGGTGCGAGCGCGTACCCCCGACCAGGGGTTCGCCGATCACCCAACGTACCGGAAATCGTCGGCCCGCTTGGCGGGCGGAATCGCCGTGACCTGCCAATACTGGACACGCTCCGCGCCGCATACCCGATGACGGAAGCGGCCACATATAGCGTGGCTTGACGTCGCCTGGGTGAGCAGAATAGGCCATTCGGCCCAACGAGGTCAGGCGGATTCGGGGCACGTCGAGCGTAGGGAGGCAACCGTGGCGGACAGCTACAACGGGTACTGCGTGAAGTGCCGGGAGAAGCGGGACTTCACCGGTACCGTCGAGGAGACGAACGGCCGTCGGATGGCCAAGGGAACCTGCCCGGTCTGCGGCACGAAGATGACGCGGATCCTCGGCAAGGCCTCCTGATCGCGACCCGCCGGGCCCACGGTCACGTGGGCCCGGCGCTCGCTGACCCCGGTCGCCCGCACGGCCGGCGGTGCTCGGTACCGGTGCGCGCGGGGGACTCGCCCCGGCGCGACCGCGCGGTGGCGCCGGTCCGGAAATCGTCGGCCCCCACCGGCCGCGCCTGTGGACACCGGTTTGCCCGCCGCCGACCCACCCGAGAGCATCACGTCCGTGAGCACACCACCGGAGCGGCCAGCCCCGGCCACTCCCCCTCCGCTCCCCGTTCCGACCCTGCCCCGCGTCCGGGCCGGCCTGCCGGTGCTCCGCCGGGGTACGGCCTCCGTGCAGTTCGGCCTGACCGCTGGTGCGGCACTCGTCGTCGAGGGGCTCTCCCCGGCGTTGGTCGCGCTGTGCCTCCGCCTCGACTCCCGCGCCTCCGGCGGAGGCCTGGCCCCCACCCCCCACCCCGGCGTCGCCCCGAGGGCCGAGCCACCCGCCGCGCTGGCCTTCCTCGACTGGTTGGCGCGGCACGGGGTGCTGGAGGACGCGGGCCCCGCCACGCCCGACCCCGCCGGTGATCGCGTCCACGCGACGGGGCCTCCTGGCCGCCCACCGGCCCTCCGGGACGCCCGCGTGCTGGTGCGGGGGGACGGCCCGCTCGCGCCGGCCGTCGCCGTCGAACTCGCGCGAGGCGGCGTGGGCCGGGTACGGGTGGCGGCGAAGGGCACGGTCCGCCCGGAGGACACCACGTTGGGGTACGGGCTCGCCGACGTCGGTCGTGACCGCACGAACACGGCGAACGCCCTGGTCGCCGAGGCGGTTCCCGGGGTGCGGACCGGCGTCCTCGCTCCGGGCACCCCTGATCTCGTCGTGCTGGCGGACGTCCCCCTCCCCGACCCCGTCGCCGTCCGCGAACTGATGGCGGACGGGGTGCCCCACCTGCCCGCACGCGTGTGGGACGGCGTCGGCGTCGTGGGCCCGCTCGTCGTCCCCGGCCGCACGAGCTGCCTGCGCTGTGCCGACCTCACCAGGACCGACGCCGACCCCTGCTGGCCGCTGCTCGCCGCGCAACTCGCCGAACGACCCGTACCGGTGGACGGCCCGACCGGTACGGCGACGGCCGCGCTCGCCGCTTCGCAGTGCCTGCTCGCCCTCGACCGGGGCGCGTCGCCGCGGATCGACCGCCCACGGGTGTGGAACACGACCTTGGAACTGGACCTGCGGTTCGCGACCCTCCAGGCGCGAGCCTGGGAGCCCCACCCCCGGTGCGGATGCCGTCCCGCCGTCGACCGCGCCGGCACCACCCGTTCCGACAAGCCGGCCGAATGGGTGTCGCCGAGTGGCCGTTCCGGGGGACAATCGCCAGGTGAGTGAGATCCCGCGTCGGACCGTTCAGCGCACCGCAAAACTCGCTGGCCTGCCGCTGGGAGCGGCGGGGCGTTTCGCCGCCGGCTGGGGCAAGAGGCTGACCGGCCGGGACGCCGACGAGGTGAACGCGGAGATCTCGGCCAGGACAGCCGAACAGTTGTTCGCCGTGCTCGGCCAGCTCAAGGGCGGGGCGATGAAGTTCGGCCAGGCACTGAGCGTCTTCGAGGCCGCCGTTCCGGACGAGTACGCCGAGCCCTACCGCGAGGCGTTGACCAAACTCCAGTCCGCCGCTCCTCCCATGCCGACGCGGGACGTCCACCAGGTCCTCACCGAGCAGCTCGGCAGCGCGTGGCGAAGCCGGTTCTCGGAGTTCGACGACGTCCCCACCGCCGCGGCCAGCATCGGTCAGGTTCACCGGGCGACCTGGCACGACGGCCGGGAAGTCGCGGTGAAGGTCCAGTACCCGGGGGCCGGGGAGGCCCTGATGTCCGACCTGCGCCAGCTCCAGCGGTTCAGCCGCCTCATCCAGGGCATCGTGCCCGGCACCGAGGTGAAACCGCTGCTCACCGAGCTCCAGGAACGGATGTCGGAGGAGCTCGACTACCGGGTGGAGGCCGACGCCCAGCGCCGGTTCGTCAAGGCGTACACCGACGACCCGAACGTCCGCGTCCCCCGCGTGCTCGCGAGCGCGCCCCGGGCGCTGGTCACCGAGTGGGTCGAGGGAACGGGACTGGCCGGGATCATCCGCGACGGCTCCCAGGACGACCGGGACCACGCGGGGACGCTGCTGTCGCTGTTCAACTTCTCCGCGCCACACCAGGCGGGTCTCCTCCACGCGGACCCGCACCCCGGCAACTTCATGCTCGACGGCGACGGGCGCCTCATCGTGATCGATTTCGGCGCGGTCGCGCGCCTCCCCGGCGGGCCGCCGCCGACCTTCGGTGTGCTGCTCCGGTTGGCCCTCGGCGACGACCCGGACGAATTACTGCGGTTCCTGCGGGCCGAACGCTTCCTGGGGCCGAGGACGGAGCTCGCGGCCGAGGACGTCCTGGCCTTCCTCTCCCCCCTGGTCGAGCCACTGCGCACCGAACGGTTCACCTTCACCAGGGGCTGGATGCAGGGGCAGGCCGACCGCGTGGGCAACCTGCGGGGGACCGACTTCCGCACCAGCCGCTCGCTGAACCTGCCGCCCGAGTACCTGATGATCTACCGGACCACGATGGGTACCACCGCCATCCTCTGCCAGCTGGGCGCGACCGTTGCCGCCCGGCGCATCGTCGGTGACTGGCTCCCCGGCTTCCGCACCGACTGACCCTGCTCGCCACTCTCGGGACGGTGGCGCGTTCGCCGCTCCCGGCTCGGCCACGGGCGGGATTCGGCGAGCCGCCGTGCTGACACCTGTCACGAGAACCGATGACGCCGAGGACTGCCGTTCCCGCCTGGCGACCGGTCACGCTGCCTGCTGACCAACCACGCCCACCCTGGTGGAGGAGTTGTCAGCATGAAAGGTCACATCATGACCGCGACGGTGGTCGTGGGCGTCCTCGCGTTCTCCGCGGCCTGTGCGGGGGCGAGGGAACCGACATCGACCGAGCGAGGAAGGGAGGCGTCAGGGACGCACGTCACGGATGCATCACCCGACCTCCGATGGGTCCCGTGCGTCCAGACGCCCCGTCTTGAGTGCGCGGAGCTGCCCGTACCACTGGACCACGCCGATCCCACCTCCGGATGGCTGACCCTAGCGCTGGCGAGGAGGCCCGCGAGCGAACCCGGCAGTCGGACCGGTTCCCTCGTCATCAACCGGGGCGGCCCCGGCTATTCCGCGATCGACTACCTCACCGCCCTCGAGGACGACATGGTCCCGCCGCCGGTGTCCGACGACGTCCTGACCGCCTACGACCTGGTGGCGGTGGACATCCGGGGGAGCGGGCACAGCACCCCCACCGTCACCTGCTTCGACGACGACCAGGAGGCGGTGGAGTTCGCGCGGTCGATACCGACCGTGCCCACCACCGAGGCCGAACGCCAGGCACGGGCCGCGGCCGACGCGGAGTACTCCCGACGGTGCCGCGACCGCAGCGGGGAACTGCTGGACCACATGTCCAGCACGGCGATCGCCCGCGACCTTGACATGCTGCGGACCGCGTTGGGTGAGGACCGACTGGACTACCTCGGGCAGTCGTACGGCACCTTTCTGGGAGCCGTCTACGCCGCGTTGTTCCCCGAGCGGACCGGTCGCCTCGTGTTGGACGGCGTCCTCTCCCCGCTCAGCCGGGACACCGGCGAACCCGAAACCACACCGTCCAGCCGGGTCGGTTCCGACCTGGCGACCCGCGAGACGCTGGAAGAGTTCTTCCGGCAGTGCGTCGCGGCGGGCGAGCGGTGCGCGTTCGGTGGTGGCGACCCGGCGAAGGCCTTCGACCGGATCGTCGACCGGCTCGACGAGGGCGGGGTTCCGCTGACCACGTCGGACGGAGCGGAGGTCACCCTCACCTACTCGTACTTCCTGACGTGGACGGGCCAGTGGCTGTACCAGCCGATCGTCTGGAACGCCCCGGGTGGCGCGTCCTTCCTGAACGCGGTCGAACAGGCCTTGGCGGCCCCGGACGGCCCGAACGCGGCGGCACTGGCGGAGGAGATCAAGACGAACCAGGACGCGGGCCTGATGGTCGCGCCCTACGCGGGTCTCAACCCCGTGTACCACGCCGTGACCTGCCTGGACACCGACCACCCGAGCACGGTCGACGCCCTGGCGGACCACGTCGCCGCACGCGAGCGGGAGGTTCCCCACTTCGCCGCGCTCCGCGCCTGGCAGACCAGCCCCTGTTCGCACTGGCAGGCGGGGACCAACGAGCGGTACGAGGGGCCTTGGGACACCCGGACGGACGAGCCGGTTCTCCTCGTCTCCAGCGAGTTCGACCCCGCCACACCCGTGTGGTCGGCAAGGGGACTGCACGAGACACTTCCGCGCAGCACCCTCCTGATCAGCGAGGGCGCCGGACACATCGCCGCACAGCAGTCGACATGCGTCGTCCGGGCCATCTCCGAGTACCTGGTCGAGGGCGACTCCCCCGCCGAGGGTGCGACCTGCGCCCGGGAGGGGGACCCGTTCGCCCCGTCCTGAGTTCGTCAGGCCGAACACGGGTGCCGACCCCTTCGCGTGAGAAGGGCGGACCGGGCGGGCCGATGCCGGGAGGGCGGCCGCACCAGCCTCGCCACCCCCACGACGCGCTCGTCAATGCTCCCCCTACGGCAAGCACGAGGTCTCCCGCTGGTTCACCGGTCGACGACAGCGGTGGGACGTCACCTCGATCCAGGCGGCGCCGACGGCGAGCCTCCAACCGCCGAGCCGGACCGGCAGATCGTCGTCCGGGTTCGAGGACGGGAGGTTCGGCACGCGATCCGGCCCCCTTCCCGATCAAGGAACCGCCGGGTACCGCGCCGGCAGGGGGGCGGGTGGAGGGACGGGCGAGGCGGTGCCGGCCGCGCACCAGCCGGTTCCGTCGGTCGAGCAGCCGGGTCGTGGCCGCGTCGAGCCTCCGGGGCACCGGGGCGGACGCCCACCCGCACAGTCAGCCGGGGAACGGGCGAGCGCCCGTGGTCATGCCAGGGCGGCCCCGGCACACGTGCCGGGGCCAGGGCCCTTCGTGTCGTCAGGCGGCGTCGGCCGCGTCCGCCCGCCGGACGGCGAACGCGGCGAGCCACCGCCAGCGACGTGCGCGGCGGACTCGCTCCGCCGCGCGTTGATGTCGCCACTGGGACTCCCGTCGACCCCGTATCTGGGCTCTGGCCAGGGATTCGTGGAGCAGTATGGCCTCGCTAGCCTGGTCGGCGCCGATGAGCCTGACCCTGGGCACCAGCTGGTCCTCGTGCCAGATGTTCGAGCCGTTCATGCTGCCTTCTCCTTCGCGCCGTTCAGTGCGGTGGTGGTCGTGTCGGACTTGCGGGGACGGCCCCTCGGCCTCTTCCTGGCGATGATGTCGCCGCGTTCGAAGATCTCCCCTCCCCAGACGCCCCAGGGCTCACGCCGGGCGATCGCCCCGGCCAGGCAGGCTGCCCGCACCGGACAACCGCCGCAGAACTGCTTGGCGCGCTGGAGGTCGGCGGGGCTCTCGGCGAACCAGAGGTCCGGGTCCTCGGTCTGGCAGGGCAGGTTGGCCTCCTCGGGAACGGTGGTGAACAGCTCGCCGATCCCGAGCTGGGACTCACCGGCGGACGGCAGGGGAACCGACGTGGGCCGGCCGGTCAACGAGTGGGCAGGTGAACCATCCGACAGTGGGACGGTCACGGTGGACATGCGTTCTCCTCTTGTAGTCGGCCACGTCGGGGCCGTTGGGTGGCGGAAAAAACACGAAGGCCGCGGATCCGTCGACACGGGTCCGCGGCCTCGGTAAGCCTGAGAGTCCTGACCTAGGTCAGGCGCACTCCTGTGCGGATGTCGACAGGATTGATGGGAGACGGCGCGAACGCGCTGGGGAAGGTCTGGCGATCGATGGCGTCGTAGCGGAAGCCGAGGCGTGCTCGTACCGAGGCGGGAAACACCCCGAGGGCTGCCAAGGGAAGGCGCCCCACTGCCCAGGAGGTCGGGCAGCCGGGCTCACGATTGCTCATCAGCGAAGTCGTCACCGGGACCACCACCTCTCCACTACGCAGCGCCACCGGGCTCACCAGTGGCTCCAGGTCTTCCGACCCGGGCATGTGCAGGTTATTGGGCGGCCCGTCGGCCGCGCAACTGATTTTCCGACTTCATTCGGACGAGTGAGTACCTAGCCGTTGAGCTGCGTCTTTTCCCGGACAACCGCCAACAGGTCGGCGCCGTAGCTGTCGAGCTTGGTGGCCCCGATCCCGGGAATCGCGACCAGGCCGGCACGGTCCGAGGGACGCTGTTCGGCCACCGCCAGCAACGTGGCGTCGCTGAGGACCACGAACGCCGGCACCCGCAGCGACGTCGCGCGTTCGGCGCGCCACCGGCGGAGCCGTTCGAGCAGGTCCTGGTCGACGTCGGAGGGGCAGTCCGCGCACCGGGTCAGCTTCACCTCGGACGCCCCGACCAGGGCGCGGCCGCACACCCGGCACGTGGGGCGCGGGGCGGTCCCGACCGCGTTCCCCTCCTCCCGCCGGCGGGTCCGGCTCGCCAGCGAGACCGGGTGCCCATCGGGTATCACGCCGTGGAGGAACCTGCTCCGCCTCCGGTAGCGACGGCCGCCCTCCACCTTGGCCAACGACCAGGACAACCAGAGCCGGTCCCGTGCCCGCGTCACGCCGACGTACAACAGCCGCCGTTCCTCCTCGATCGCGGCGTCGTCACCCTCGGCGTGCTGGATGGGCAGCGTCCCGTCCACCAGACCCACCAGGAAGACCGCGTCCCACTCCAGTCCCTTCGCGGCGTGCAGCGAGGCCAGGGTGACGCCCTGGACGGTGGGCGGGAACTGGGCCTCCGCCCGCATGTCGAGGTCCGCGCAGAACCGGCGCAGATCCGCCTCCGGCACCGCCCTGGCCAGTTCCACGGCCAGGTCGGCGAGGGCGCGCAGGGACTCCCACCGTTCCCGGGCGGCCTGGCCAGGCGGAGCCTCGGCGGTCAGCCCGAGCGGGGCCAGCACCACCCGCACCCGTGCCGGCAGGTCGGCGTCCGGTCGGCCCCCCGGGTCCCGTCCGGGGTCCTCCTCCCCTGCGGCGGCGCGGAGGGCGCGCACGGCCTGACGCACCTCCTGCCGGGCGAAGAACCGTTCCCCGCCCCGCACCTGGTAGGCGACCCCCACCTCGGACAGCGCCTGCTCGTACGCCTCGGACTGGGCGTTGATCCGGTACAGGACGGCGATCTCGCTCGGTGCGGTCCCCGACTCGACGAGCTCCCGGATCCGACGTGCGACGGCCCTCGCCTCGGCCGGCTCGTCGTCGTACTCCCCGTAGGTGGGTTCGGGGCCGTCCTGGCGCTGTCCCACCAACCGGAGCCGGCTACCGGCCGGGCGCTCCTTCGCCCGGTCGATGAGCCCGTTGGCCAGCGCGACGACCTGCGGGGTCGAGCGGTAGTCCCGTTCGAGCCGCACCACCGTCGACCCCTGGTAGCGGCGGGAGAAGCCGAGCAGCCAACGCGGCGAGGCCCCGGCGAACGAGTAGATGGTCTGGTTGGCGTCGCCGACCACAGTGAGGTCGTCCCGGTCGCCGAGCCAGGCGTCCAGCACCCGCTGTTGCAGGGGGGTCACGTCCTGGTACTCGTCGACGACGAAGCACCGGTACCGGTCCCGGAACTCGCCGGCGACCTCCTGGTGCTCCTCCAGAGCAGCGGCGGTGTGCAGCAGCAGGTCGTCGAAGTCGAGGAGACGCGCCTCGTTCTTCAGCCGCTCGTAGCCGTCGTAGACGCGGGCGGTGAGCTCCGCCGCCACCGGCGGGGTGCGGCGCGCCGCGGCACGGGGGTAGTCGCCGGGTGTCACCAACGTCCCCTTGGCCCACTCGATCTCGGCGATGAGGTCCCGCAGTGTCTCCCGCTCGGTGTCGACGCCCAGCCGGTGGGCTGCCTGGGCGACGAGGGTGGGTTTGCGCTCCAGCAGCTGCCAGGGCGCGTCGCCCACCACCCTGGGCCAGAAGTACCGCAGCTGGCGGAGGGCCGCGGCGTGGAAGGTGCGGGCCTGGACCCCGCCCACTCCGAGGTCCCGCAACCGGGTCCTGAGCTCGGCGGCGGCCCGGGCGGTGAAGGTGACCGCCAGCACCTGTCCTGGCGCGACGTGGCCCTGGTGGACGAGCGCGGCGATCCGCCGGGTGATGGTCCTGGTCTTGCCGGTACCCGCGCCGGCGAGAACGCAGACCGGGCCGCGGGGAGCGAGCACCGCGGTCCGCTGCTCGGGGTCGAGGCCGTCCAGGAGTCGCCGCTCACCCACCATGCGGGCATCCTCTCAACCGCTCGTCGACCGGCGGCGGCAGGTGGCACCCGGATGGGGGTGCGCGGTCCCTGCCGCCCCGGCGGTCCCGACGCCACGTGTGAACGCCCGCTCCGGGGCGCGCGGCGGTCGAGCTGGGCCGGCCTCAGCCGGCCGAGGCCCAGGCCTCCAACATGCCCCTGGCGATGGAGGACGCGCCGGGCAGGATCAGGCCCGGGACGCCCCCGCCCGCGCGCAGCGCGGTGCGCACCCGGTCCCGGGGGACCCAGTGCGCCTGTTCGATCTCCCCGTCGGCCGGGTGCAGCGGCGCCGAGGGTTCGGCGAGCGCCGTGAAACCCATCATCAACGACCGGGGGAACGGCCAGGGCTGGCTACCGAGGTAGCGCACCTCGCCGACCTGGACGCCCACCTCCTCCGCGACCTCGCGGACCACGCAGTGCTCCAGGGACTCCCCGGTCTCCACGAACCCGGCGAGGATGGAGTACCGGTCGGCTGGCCAGGTGGGCTGGCGTGCCAGGACCACGTTGCCCGCACCGTCGTGCACCAGGCAGATGACCGCCGGGTCGGTGCGCGGGTACTCCTCCCGGCCGCAGCCCGTGCAGTGCCGGGTCCAGCCGGCCTGGGAGGCCACCGAGGGCGCTCCGCAGTTCGCGCAGAACGCGGCGCGCCGGTGCCAGGACAGCAGCCCGACCGCCGTGGTGAGCAGGCCGGCGCCGGTGTCGTCGAGCAGCGCTCCGGTGAACCTGAGGTCCAGCCATTCCCGCTCGGACTCCGGGACCCGTTCGGCCCAGGCGTCGGCCTCGCCCTCCGAGACCGGCACCGCCCAGTACCCCGTCTCGCCGTCCGCGCCCAGCAGCACCGCCTCCTCGGGCGGTTCCGCGTCGGTCACCGGCCGGTCGACCAGCCGTCGACGGTGCGGAGCGGCCTCCTCCCTCGTGACCAGGGCCCGACCGAGCGGGTCGACCGCCAGCATCCGTCCGTTCTCCCAGAGCGCCCGCAACAGACCGGGGTCACCTCGGACGAGCTCCCTGCGGTCCACCGTGGAGCGGGACAGGGCTGGAGAACCGGTCAGCTGGAAGTCGACCTCACCACCGGGCCGCGCTGACGAGTGTTGTGACGACCTCACGGCAGGACGACATCTCCCAGTGCTCGTAGCGGTTCGCCGAGGACGGCGGCGTCCCCGACGACGACCCCGGTGAAGTTCGGCGGCGCCAGGTACCGGCGGGCCGCCTCGGACACCTGCTCCACGGTGACCGCGCGCAGGCGATCGGGGTGCTCGCGGAGCCAGTCCAGGGACACCCCGGCCGTCGCCAGGTTCTGGAGGTTCGCGGCGAGCCCGCTCTGTGAGGACGTCGAGATCAGCAGCAGACCGATCAGGTAGTCCCGCGCCGCGGTCACCTCCTCCTCACCGATCGGCGCGACGGCCATCCTGGCCAGCTCGTACCGGATCTCCATCAACGCCGCGGCGGTCACACCGCTGGCGGTGTCGGCCTCGCACAGGACGCCGGCGGTGTCCCCGGTGAACTCGAAGGTGGAGTGCGCGCTGTAGGTGTACCCCTTGTCCTCCCTGATGTTCTCGACGAGGCGGGACGAGAAGTAGCCACCGAAGACGAGGTTCGCCAGTTGCAGCGCGGGGTAGTCCGGGTGGTGCCGGGGGATGGCCTGCCCCGACAACCTGATCTGCGACTGGACCGCACCAGGCCGGTCGACGAGCAGGACGTCCCCGCCCTCGATGCGCGGCACCTCCGGCAGACCGCCGGTCGCCGGCCCGGGGCGCCACCCGGCGAGGCGGTCACCCACCTGGTCGGCCACCGCGTCCAGGTCGAGGTCACCGACCATCACCAGCACGCCGCCCGAAGGGCGCACCAACTGGTCGTGCAGCGCGCGCACCTGGTCGGCGTCGACCGCGCGCACGGCGTCCGTGGAGGGCAGCTCCCTGGCCAGCGGGTGGTCGCCGAAGCGGCGCCGTTGCAGGGCTTCCCGCGCGATGGTCCCGGGCTGGCTGCGGGCGACCCCGATGCGCTCGACCAGCCGGTCGCGTTCCCTGTCGACCTCGTGGTCCCGGTAGGCGGCACCGGTCACCGCGTCGGCGAAAACGTCGAGGAACGCGTCGAGGCCGCTGGCGAGGGCGTTGCCCGCGATGCTGAGCCGCTCGGGGTCGACCCCGGCGCCGAGGTCCGCGCCCACCATCGCCAGGTCGGTGTCCATCGCCACCCGGTCGCGGCGCTCGGTCCCCGTCAGCAGCGTGGAGGCGAGCAGTTCGGAGCGGGCGGCGTGGTCCCGTTCGGTGCCGGCGAAGGGCAGTCGCAGCCGCAGCTCCACCATGGGCACCGTGGGCTGTCGGACGGCGACGAGCCGGAGCCCGTTCGGCAGCATGGTGTCGATGCGCGGTGGCTGCTCGGCGAACCGAGCCGTCCCCAGCGCGGGCAGCGGCCGGGGGCCTCGGTCGGTGCTCCCGATCTCCTCCGCGGTGCGCCGCCGCGGGCTCTCGACGTTCTGGCCGGTCACTGTCCACCTCCGTCGGTGTCGTCGTTGGCGGCGGAGCCGGGGCGCACGGTGAGCACTGCCCGGGACTCCGGCCGCAGGGCCTTGGCCGCCGCCGCGACGTCCGAGGGGCCGACCACGCCCAACCGCTCGGGGAGTTCGGCGGCGAGCTCGGCACGTCCGAACAGCAGCTCGAAGGCGCCCAGTTGCAGGGTTCGGGACATGAGCCTGTCGTGCTCCCGGTGCAGGGAGGCCGCCCACCGCGCGACGACCCTGGTGACCTCCTCCTCGGTCGGACCCTCGACGGCCAGCCGCTCCAGTTCCTCGTCGATCGCGGTCAGGAGCCTCTCCTGGTCGACCCCCTGCGCGTGGACCACGGTGATCAGGAAGGTGTCCGGGTCGCGCGCGTCGAGCGGCGCGAACAGGCCGCACCGGCAACCGACCTCGATCGCCAACGGTTCGGCGTGCACCAACCGCTGGGTGAGCCGGGACGAGTCGCCGTCGGCGAGCACCCCGGACAGCACCAGGTGGGCCAGGTAGGCGTCGAGGTCGGCGTTCGGGTCGGGCAGGCGGTACCCGGCGGCGAACGCCGGCAGCGGCGCGTGCGGGTCGTCGTGCTCGCCACGCCGTTCCTCGGTCGGCGCCGGTTCCGCGAAGGAGGGCCGTTCCGGGGTACGGCGGGCCGGCACGTCGCCGAAGTGGCGTTCGACGAGTTCCCGCGCGTGGTCGACGTCGAGGTCTCCCGCGATGGTCAGCACCGCGTTGCTCGGCGCGTAGTAGGTGTCGAAGAACGCGGCGCAGTCCTCCACCGTGGCCTGCTCGAGGTCGGTGAAGTCCCCGTAGCCGTTGTGGGCGTTGGCGAAGGTCCGGTACAGCACCGGCGGGAGGGTGATCCACGGGAACCCGCCGTAGGGGCGGTTCAGCACGTTGAGGCGGATCTCCTCCTTCACCACGTCGACCTGGTTGCGCAGGTTCTCCTCGGTGATCCTGGGGGCGCGCATCCGGTCGGCCTCGAGGAACAGGGCCCGTTCCAGGCCGGCCGAGGGCAGCAGGATGTGGTAGTCGGTGTAGTCGGGGTGGGTGGACCCGTTGAAGGTGCCGCCGGAACTCTGGATGTGCCGGAAGTGCGCGAGCTTCTCCAGGCTCTCGCTGCCCTGGAACATCAGGTGCTCGAACAGGTGCGCGAAACCGGTTCTCCCCTCCGGTTCGGAACGGAAACCGACGTCGTAGTGGACGCTGACGCCGACGACGGGAGCCGCCCTGTCGGGTGCCAGGACCACACGCAGCCCGTTGGGCAGGGTGAACCGGTGCAGCAGGTGGTCGACCATGCCCCGCAGCCTACGACTCGGGGCGCGACCGCCCACAATCGCTACGGCGTGTTGCCGACCGGTCGCGGCGCAGCACCGGTGGCCGGTCCGTTCACCGCAGCGACCTGAGGTGCCCCGACTCGGCGAGCACCCCGTCCAGCTCGGCGAGGAAGCTCGGGAAGTGGGTCGCGAACCGGTCGAGCTCCGGGGTCACGTGGCGGTCCTCCCCCAGGTCCTCGCCGTACCAGTACAGGCCCGGGGTGCCGTCGGCGTCGACGTCCACCGAGGCGAACTCGGTGAGCCACCGGTCGGTCTCGCCGAGCACCACCGCGTAGGGCAGCGAACGGGAGAACACCACCTCGCGGTCCTCGGGTGGGACGGTGCTGACCGGAACGGTGTCCAGGTACTGCCGCAGCCCCCGGACCTGCGCGACCAGGTCGCGACCGCGCCGGGTCCGGGAGGGGATCCACCGGGAGAGCGCCGTGACCACGACGCCGGCGGCGAGCACGCCCAAACCGACCAGCGCGAGGTCGGTGGTGAAGACCAGGACCGCCGTCGCGGCGACCCCGACGGTGGAGAGGGCGGCACCGGCCCACCACCACCGGTTGCGGGCCCGGTCGGGCCGCACGGAGAACCAGTGCTGGCGGACGACGTCGTCGTACAGCTCGTCCCGCACGCGGGCCAGGTCGATGCGCTGACCTCCCCGACGCCAGTCGCTGAGCCGGACCTCCCGCAGGGGTGCGCGGTCACCGCCACCGCCGAGCAGTGCCTCGTACACGGCGAGCTCGTACGGGTGCAGCGCCTCGTCCGGCTCGTTGCGGCGCACGATCCGCCAGTCGAGGACGCCGTCGTCGACGTGCAGCTCCTCGATCCACAGGTAGTTCCGGACGGCGAGGTCCACCACGGTCGCGGTGACGTCCACGACGTCGACGTGCTCGTCGACGACGGTGCCCACCTGCCCGGGCAGCACCCCGTCGGGGCTGGCGAAGCCGACACCACCGCCCTCCTCGGCCACCAGCACCTCGACCGGGTCGCTCTCCCGCGCGAGGGCCAGGGCGTCCCGGCGCCGCGCGTGGAACAGCCACCCCACCGCGCCGAGGGTGAGGGCGAGCACCACACCGAGGCCGGCGGCGCTGCCAGGGTGGAGGGAGAAGGCCCTGGCCAGGTCGAAGGTCTCCTCGAACCGCGCGGTGGCCGGCGTCGTCCCGGGTTCCAGGCCGACGGTGAGGTCGATGCGGTCACCGGGCTCCACCCCGATCTCCCGGGCGCTGGCGGGCTGCCCGACGTCCAGTTGGGACACGGTGCAGTTCGTGCTGGTGCCTGGCGGCCCGGCCAGGCAGGTGATGGTGCGGGGCTGGGTGGGGGAGACGAAGGAGATCGTGACCGAGTCGACCGGGACGTCCCACCCGCCGAGCCGCCAGTAGGCCTCCTGACCGGCCCCCGCGTCGGCGACGGCGCCGTCCACGGTGTACCGCACCGTCGACTCTCCCGGTTCGGCCGTGTAGCCGAACCCGTCGTCCTCCCGCACCAGGGTCGCCGCGCCCTCGGCCACCGGGTCACGCACCTCGAAGACCCGGTCCAGCCCCTCCCCCGAGGGCAGTCGGAGCGGCACCGCCCTCGACGCGGACATCCCGTCCGGGACGAGGACGTGCTCGACGACCATCAGCGATCCGTCCCGCTCCAGCCGGAGGTCGACCTGGGCGCTCACCGTGCCCGGCAGCCCGGGTGGCGCCTGGGCGGGCGCCGGCGCGCCGAGACCGGCGGCACCGGCCAACATCAGGGCGGACGCGGTGAGCCCCCAGTTAGTCAACACGGCAGCGGAGAATAGCGGAGCCGACCTATGCTCTGGGCCGGTTCACCGGAGCGCTCCTCGAGGAAGTGCGTTCCGCGGACGCGTGGACGGTCCCGGAGCCGTGGTGGATCGGCACCGGTCGGCGGTGGCCAACCGCCGACAACCGTGAGCGCGTACAGGGGGAACCAGTCATATGTCGCAGCCGAACCCGCCTGACGGGTCCTGGCCGCCGCCTCGTCCCGTCGCGCCCCCGCCGGTGGCGCGACCGTTGGGCCGTCCCGGGACCGGCCGGGGGGCCCGCGCCACGCAGCGGGGCGCGGACCCCTCGCGGCCCGACCAGCGGGCCCAGGGCGTGGCGAGGCCACCGGCGGACGGGGGCCGCGCCGCTGGTGGGACGGGGGCGATGCCGGTTGCCGGCCCGACGGGGCCGGGACGCCAGCCGCTGCCGCCACCCAGGCCGGCGGCACGGATGCCGACCCACCCCCTGCGCGGCGCCCGCCCGGCGCCGCCGACCGGCGCCCGATTCGCCGACAGCGACGCCCCGTTACCCCAGCGCCCGGGCCGGGGAGGTAACGGGTGGCCTGGCTGGCTGCTGGCCATCGGCCTGGGTGCCACCGTCGTCGCCGTCGTCGCCGTCGCCTCGTCCGGCAGCGGACCCCGGTCCGGCCAGGAGGCCTCGGAACGCCGCACCGAGTTCGTCGTCCCCACGCCACCGCCGACACCGCCGCCGAGGGACCTGCCGGTCCCTCCCGAACGCCCCGAACGCCCCGAACCGACCGAGGACACCCCGCTGGTCGAGCCGACAGAGGAGGCGCCGCCGCCTCCCCCGCCCGCGCCTCACCCGGTGCTGCTGCTCGCCGACAACCCGATCCACGCGGGCGGTCTGCGTGCCGCCGACACCACCGCCTGCCAGCTGGCCGGCTTCAGCCCGGACGCGGCGGGGCAGGAGACCTACTACCGGTCGGCCATGCCCTGCGCGGTCGACTCGTGGTCCCACGCGCTGGAGGCCGTGAACCTCCCGAGCACCGAACCGGCGCTGGTGGTGATCAACGGGCCCGTGGACACGCCGTGCGGCACCGCGCAGTCCTCCTACTACTGCAGCGGCAACCAGACCATCTACATGGCCGCCGCGGTGCACGCGCAGCAGGAACGGCTCGGTGACTCCCCCGGCCCCTACCTGAGCGTCTTCGCGCACGAGTACGGCCACCACGTCCAGGCGTTGGCCGGGATCATGCAGGCCGCGTGGGACGACCGGTACGAGGTGGGCGTCGACTCCGCGGCGGGGCTGGAGATCTCGCGACGGATGGAACTCCAGGCATCCTGCTTCGGCGGGATGTTGATGGCGGCGATGAACCGGACCGGCGTGGTCGACATCAACACCGCGACGGCGGCGCTCAACGACGCCGCCAACCGGGGGGACTGGCCGCAGAACGGGTCCCGCGACCACGGTGCCCCGGAGCGGAACGGCGCGTGGATGCGGCACGGCTACGAGATCAACCTGACCTTCGAGTGCAACACGTGGGCCGTGGAGTCCGGCCAGGTCAGCTGATCCGACCGCCCTGACGCGGCCCCCCTTCCCACCGGGAACGGGCGCGGCGGGGTTCGGGGCGCCCGTCGAGGGAAGCCGGATCACGCAGCGCGGCCACCCTGGCCGGCCAACCCGGTGGGGGCGACGCGCGGAGGCGTGGTGTCACCTCGGCGTGCCGGGAGGCGGCTCCGGTGGCGGTCCCTCCGGGTGGGCGCCGTCGGCTGGTGGGAAGAACGCGGTCCCCTCCTGACCACGAGCACCGGTGTCCGACTCGCCGGCGCCCACGGGCGGGAAGAAGGCGGTTCCGGTGCTGGGCCCCGGCGGTGTCGGCTCGTGGTCCACGGGTGCGAAGAAGGCGGTTCCCGCCGGCGCCTGTCCTCGGTGGTCGTCCAGCCCGCCCGGCGGGGTCTCCGGATCGCGCGCACCGCCGGTGTCGGACCGGGGCGGGTCCTGGCCGCTCGCGCCGGACCCGAGCCCCCATCCCTCCCGGTACGCGGAGTCCTCGCCGGGTGGGTCCTGGGTGGCGTCCGGCGTGCCGGCGCGGGCGTTCGGTACCTGTCCAGCGGCGCCCAGCCCGCGCTTCCCGCGACCGGTGGGGCCGGGCGCCGGGGTGGCACCGCCCGCGCGGCGGGCCCGCATCCGCCGGATGTCGCGGGTGGTCTGCCGGAGCAGGAAGGCCAGTCCGGCTCCGCCCACCGCCGCGATGGTGAGCAGGACCGCCGAGACCCGGTCGTTGGTCTCCCCCACTCCGGCGGGGCTGGTCCCCGCGAGCCAGACCCGGTACTGGCCGGAACCGAGCCGCACCACCTCGACGTCGAGTTCCCGTTCCTCGTGGTGGCCGCAGGCTTCGAGGTCCGCGACGTGCTGCTCGCCGTCGACGGTGAACATCACCTTGTCGTTCTGGTCGGCGGCGCACTCCCCGGAGACGAGGACGGTGGCGGTCGTCTCGCGGAGTTCACCGGTCCCGGCGTTGAGGGGGAGGATCCTCGTGGCGGCGAAGACGACGGCAAGCCCGAGCACGCCCATCGCGATCATCACCAGCACCCATCGAGCGGGTCCACGCCTCACCACGGTGTGCCATGCTTCCAGACGCTCGGTGTGCGCCGGGTGTGTGTCCCGTCGGCCGAGTCGACCCGGTGTTCAGCCCTGCCCGCCGTCGCCGGGCGGCCGCGCCTGGCCCGACCCGCCGTCGCGCAGGTAGATCACCCGGTCCGCGGGGCGGAGCACCGCCGCCTCCGGCGAGTCGACGGGGACCAGTCCGGCGTCGCGCACGACGGCGAGCACCGGTCCGGTGATGTCCCGGGGGGACCGCCCGTACTCGTCCGGGGTGAGGGCTCTCTCGGCCAACACGACCTCCGCGTCGGAGCTGATGATCGTCTCGAAGAGGTCGACCAGGGAGGGCGACAGGGTCGCCATGCCCAGCAGCCTGCCGGCGGTCTCGCTGGACACCACGACGGAGTCCGCACCGGACTGCCGGAGCAGGTGGACGTTCTCGGACTCGCGCACCGCCACCACCACCTGCGCGTGGGGCGCGAGCTCGCGGGTGGTCAGGGTCATCAGGACGGCGGCGTCGTCGCGGTCCGGCGCGATCACGACGGACCGGGCTCGATGGACCTCGGCCATGCGGAGCACGTCCGACCGGGTGCCGGACCCGTGCACGGCCACCAGCCCGTGCGCCTCGGCGCTTTCCAGCACCCGGGGGTCGGTGTCGACGACGACGAGTTCCGACACGTCGACGCCGTCGTTCATCAGGGCCGCGATCGCGGACCTGCCCTTGGTCCCGTATCCGATGATGACGACGTGGTCCTTCACCCGCGACCTCCAGCGTTGGATTCTCAGGGTCTGCCGGGACCGCTCGGTGAGGACCTCCAGCGTGGTGCCGACGAGAATGATGAGGAAGAGCACGCGGAGCGGGGTGATGACGACGACGTTCACCAGTCGCGCCCCTGGGGAGACCGGCACGATGTCGCCGTACCCCGTCGTGGACAGGGACACGCTCGCGTAGTAGAAGCAGTCCAGCAGGGACAGACCACCGCCGGTGAAGTCGAGGTAGCCGTCCCGCTCGACGTAGACCAGTGCCACGGAGACGAGCAGTGCCGCGAGTGCGACGACGAGGCGGCGAGCGATCGACCGCAGCGGACTCACGCCGGCGTGGGGCATTCGAATGATGCCGACCAGATTGTCCGGTTTCGCGGCGAGTAGCCGCTCCGGGCGCCTCACTCCCCGCCACGCGGCCCGCATGCTCGCCCTCACGGCCTCTCGCATCCCGTCGTGGTCGACCCGCCGAAGTGGGCGCCGGCCGGGGAACCGGCGCCGTCGGGCGGGATCTCCGCTCGACCACCGTAGGGCGGTCGCGGCCGCCGTACTGACAGGACACCCCGTCGCGACCTGGTGAAAGAACGGATTTACCGGGTAGTCGAGAATGTGCGCAGCGCTGTCGAGGAGAATGCGTACCAGCGATTTCGAGTGGCTCCCTGTCCTCGTTCGATGAAGAGTTGAGCCGCTGTTGGATAAAGATTCAGACGCGCTGTAACGACATCGCCAGCACAGGTGATTAGATGTAGGGGTGCCGTCACTCCAGCAGGCTGCCACTGCGCTCGGTTGGCGCGGTCAGCTCATCACCGAGGTTTCCGTTCTCGGCCAGCGCGTCTCCGCCCTGGTACGGGTGCGCGAAGACGTGCACCGCTGGCGGATGGAGAACGGCTGGCCCCCGGAACCCGACCCTTCCTGGTTCCGTTCGTGGTTCGAGCCGACACTGCACGACCAGATCCCGGTGCCCGCGGTGGACCTCGTCGGGGTCCTGGTCACGGAGTCCCGGGCCGGCAGGGCGTTGCGGTCCTGCGGCACGCTGATGACGCTCGCCCCGTGCGCCGTCGTGCTGCCGTCCAGCCAGACCTCCGACCCCTGGCCGCTCGTCGAGCTGGACTTCTACGGGATCGGCGTCGTCACGATCGACGAGGAGGGGGACGCCTCCGTCGCGATCAGCCCGGAGGACAGGTCCCAGGAGTTCGGGGGTTCGGTCTTCGGACGCTGGCTGCTCGAACTGCTCTACCACCGGGTCATGACCAGCGTGCTGTCACCCCCGCGCTGAGGAGCCCCCACCCGCCTCCCGGATCCCCGGTGTTCCGCCGGGTGGTCGGCGGTGCCCTCCGGCGAACTCCGGTCCGTGATGGGAACGGGGACCGCGTCGCACGCCGTCCACCTGTCCCGCTCGCCGCGTCGGCCCACGCCGCACACGGTGTCGGTCAGCAGCCCTGGGATCCGGGCCCCTGGCGCGGCGAGGCGCCCGTCCCGTCGAGCGGCGACCGCCGCGGGATGGTGGCGTCCACCGGATCCGGCCACGCGCAAGCCGAGTGGTACCGCCGTCGCCCGCCCTGGGTGGGCCAACCGGCCGACGTCACCCGAGCTGGGGCGCGGGCGGCCACCGCCGGCCGTCGGCACTGGTGCGCGGCACTTCTCGGGATCCGAGGGGCGCCGGGAGGCGCGGGCTTCGTCGACCGTGCCTGACGGTGCCCGTCGTGGGATCGACAGGCAGTGCGCCGGGCCGTGGCCCGGGCACCTCGGCACTCCCGGGAACCCGGGAGGGATACCGCGTCCGTCCCGTCCACACCGTCGGCACGGGTAACGGAACTGGGCGGTGGAGCCCCCGACAGGGAAGGGGACGTCGGTGCGGGGAACTCTCCCCCGCTCCGTCCTCCCCACCGCCGCCACGAGGCCGATCAGGCCGGGACCAGCTCGTACTCCTGCCAGTTCAGCGCCTCGGGATTCCACTCCATCCCCCGGCCCTCCTGGAGCGCGCGCAACGCGTGCATGCTGTGCGGCCACCGGCGGACGACATCGACGATGGCGATGGCCACCATCTCCTCCGCTGTCCGCTGTTGCTCACCCGGCCCCAGGACGAGCAGGTTCCCGTCCTCCTGCCGGAGATCGGACAACCGGACCTCACCGGAGAGCACCCTGCGCTCGACGAGCACCGGCCGGTTGGGCGGCAGCGCGTCCGGCCAGGACTGCCGGTCGAGGTCCGCCGCGACCGGGTCACTGCACTGACCGCAGGTGCAGCCGCCGCCCACGGCCCAGCCGTGCTGGGCCCAGTGCCACACGGCCGAGCTGCCGTTGTTCAGATCAGTGAGCCCTGCGACGTGCGGCCACGCGTCCACCACACCGCCGAGGGTGGTGGACCGGGTGGACGTCTCGTCACTGCCGGGACCGAAGAACGACCAGGTGCCGTCCTCGTCCCGGTCAACACGAACCAGGGGCGCCTTGAGCGCCACAACATCCTCTGCGACCTGGACCTCCGTCGTGGGAGACGTGGCCAGCTTCCAGTGCGTATTTTCCGACATCGCGGGCATCGTCGCGAGGAAACGCCCGGGGTACAAGGACCGCCACTCGATCAGGTGTCACCCGAAGAAGGGATTTTGCGCACCAGGTCCCGGAGGCCGTCAACGTCCAACAGATCCGCAGGTCGCAGGGTCCTGTTCTCGGGTACGAAGTGGAACGCCGCCCTAACCCGATCCAGTGGCGAACCGGTCAACGCGGCCCACGCGAGCCGGTACGCGGCGAGCTGGACCGCCAGCGCCGGCACCCGGTCGGGAGCCGGCGCCCGCCCCGTCTTCCAGTCCACGACGGTCCACCCCCCATCCTCGTCGGCGAACACGGCGTCCATCCGCCCTCGCACCACCACCCCGTCGACCGTGGTCTCGAACGGGACCTCGACCTCGGCCGGCGTACGAGCGGCCCAGTCGCTGTCGAGGAACGCCGCCTGGAGGTCCTCCAGGCCCGTCTCCAGCAGCTCCTCGTCCGAGGCCCCCGGGAGGTCGTCCACGTCCAGCAGCCTGGTCGCGCCGAACCGCTGCTCCAACCACTCGTGGAAGGTCGTGCCCCGCCGGGCGTGCCGGTCCGGCTTCCGGGGAAGCGGTCGGCGCAGCCTGGCCGCCAGCTCCTCGGGGTCGGCGGCCAGCTCGACGAGCTGGCTGACCGACAACTGCCCGGGCAGCCGCACCTCCTCGCGGCGGGTCCCGGCCGCGGCCCGCTCCGCGAGCAGCACCCGGACGTCCCGGTGCCACCCCTCGGGGTCGTGGACGGGGTCGATCCGGGACGCGGGAGGGCCGGCCCGCCCGTCCTCCCCGATGGAGGCGTGCCCCGCCCTCCTGAACGAACCCATCTTCCGGCGCACCAGCTCCGCGCCCGCCGCCACGACCGGGCGGCGGTCACCGAGCGGGTCGCTCGGCCAGACGTCGGTCCGCCCCTCGGAGGTGAGCGGGTTGACGTCATCCCGCTCCGGTGGGGGAGCCCACCCCTCGACGCGCCCGCCCGGGTACACCCCCACCGGCGAGTCCCCGCCGGCCCGGCCGTCACCGACGACGGCGGCCAGCACCTCCTCCAGGAACTCCGAGGGGCCCCTGGGCGCAGCCCCGGTCTCGCCCCACCAGTGCCCGGACACCAGCAGGACCCGCTCCGACCGCGTCAGCGCGACGTAGCAGAGCCGGCGTTCCTCGGTGAGCCGGCGCTCCTCGAACTCCTCCGCGTGCCGCGCCAACTCCTCAGCCACCTGCTTGCGGTCCGAACAGCCCGCGAGCGCCAACCGGGGGAGATCGGCCGCGTCGCCGCGCAACTCGGCGGGCAGCTCCGACACCGAACCCAACCAGCTCGTGGACCTCCTCGCGCCGGGGAAGACCGTGCGCACGAGGTGCGGCACGGCGACGACCTCCCACTCGAGCCCCTTGGCCGAGTGCGCGGTCACGACCTGCACCCGGTCCTCCGCGACCTCGATCTCGCCTGGCTCCAGGCCGTCCTCCGCGTGTTCGGCGGTACGGAGGTAGTCGATCAGCGAGGGGAGCGTCGCCGAGGGGCTGGCGGAGGCGAACTCGGCCACCACGCCGGCGAAGGCGTCGAGGTGGGCGCGGCCGGCCCGGTCCAGTCTGGCCAGCCCCTCGATGTCGAGCAGCAACGTGCGTTCCACGTCGGCGACCAGGTCGGGCAGCGGCTGGTCCAGCCGGCGCCGCAGCGCCGCCAGTTCCGAGCCGAACCCGCGAATCCTCCGGTACCCCTCCCGCGAGTACTGACCCGGCGGTCCGGGATCGTCGACCGCGTCCACCAGCCCGGTGCGCTCCGCCGACTCCGCGGCGCCGACCAGCGATGGGCCGCCGTCCCCCGCGTCCCCCTCCCGCCGGGAACCGTCGGACCCGTCCTCGGCCCCGGCGCCCGAGGACGCCGTCGCGGTCCCGGCCGTCGCCTGTTCCCCACCAAGGGAGCGCGCGCGCCGCCACAGGGCGGCCAGGTCGGCCGCGCCCAGCCGCCACCGCGATCCGGTGAGCAGCCGCGCCGCCGAGGTCCCCGCGAGGGGGTCGACCAGGACGCGCAGCGCGCTCACCAGTTCGCGCACCTCGGGTTCGTCCAGCAGACCGCCCAGGCCCACCACCTCGACCGGAAGCCC
This sequence comes from Actinoalloteichus caeruleus, assembly GCF_049311605.1. Classification (NCBI taxonomy): domain Bacteria; kingdom Bacillati; phylum Actinomycetota; class Actinomycetes; order Pseudonocardiales; family Pseudonocardiaceae; genus Actinoalloteichus; species Actinoalloteichus caeruleus. The sequence goes on along the minus strand of NZ_CP186005.1, from coordinate 830,388 downwards.
CCGAGCGCGCAACGCCGCTGCGATCCCGGCCATGTCGGCCCGCCGCCGCACCAACACCGCGGCGGTCGGCGGCGCCCCCGTCTCGGCGACCGACCGTTCCCACTCCTCGCCGATCCGGTTGGCCACCCACTCCCGTTCGGCCCGGACGTCCTCGGTGAGGGCGACGCTGACGGCACCGGGACCGGCGTCGGCGCGGGGGCGCAGCCGGGGGACCCGCAGCGCCGGGAGCGCCCCGTCCGCGTCGGTCCCGTTCCTGGGCCCGGCACTCGACGCGCCGCCCCGCAGGGGCTCGGAGATCGCGTTGGCGAGGTCGAGCACCTCGGGCGGGTTGCGGAAACTGGTGAGCAGGTGGTGCTGCCGCGCGGGGCCTGCCCCGCCGTGCTGGTCGAGGCGGGGGAAGTCGCTGGCGAACCTGGGCAGGTTCGCGGCGCTCGCGCCCCGCCACCCGTAGATCGCCTGGACAGGGTCCCCCACGGCGGTCACCGGCATCGGGGCCGCCCCGCCGAACAGCGCTCGCAACAGGACGCGCTGGGCGTGCCCGGTGTCCTGGTACTCGTCGAGCAGGACGGCGCCGAACCTCGACCGCTCGCCGGAGACGACCTCCGGGTGGTCGGTGGCCAGGCGCGCCGCCAGCGACATCTGGTCGGCGAAGTCGACGGCACCCGCCCGCCGCTTCCGGCGGGCGTAGTCGGCGAGCAGGGGCAGCAGGGCGACCCGGAGCCGTTGGGTGGCCAGGATCCGCTGGAGGTCCTTGGGCAGTCCGGCGCGTTGCCGCGCCGCGCGCGGGGCGTTCTCCACCGCGTCCAGGAAGCGGGTCGTCCAGCGGACGAGGTCGTCGGGGTCCACGAGGTGCTCGGCGAGTTCTCCCGACAGGTCCAGCACCAGGTTGGTGATGGTCGCGGGGACCTTGTCGGTGTCGATGTCCTCCGTCCAGGTGGAGACGACCCGGTGCGCGAGCTGCCAGGCCGCGGTCTCGGTGAGCGGACGGGCTCCCGGTTCGACCGGGACCCGCAGACCGTGCTCGGCGACCAGCCTCCCGGCGTAGGCGTGGTAGGTGAGGACCGTCGGGTCGCAGGCCAGGAGCGCGGCCCTGCGTTGCCCGCCCGGGTCGAGGCGGTCCAGCAGCGGCGAGGCGGCCAACCGCCGCAGCCGGGCCCGCACCCGGTCACCCAGCTGTCCGGCGGCCTTCCGGGTGAAGGTCAGCCCGAGGACGCGCTCCGGGGCGACGATGCCGTTGGCGACGAGCCACACCACCCTCGCGGCCATCGTCTCCGTCTTCCCGGCCCCGGCACCGGCGATCACCAGGGCGGGTTCGACCGGGGCCGCGATGACGGCGACCTGTTCGGGGGTGGGAACGGCCAGCCCGAGTTCGCGGGCCAGCTCCACCGGTCCGATCAGGTCGCTGCCGCGTTCCGCCGTGACCGTCATAGCCCGATTCTGGACCCCGGGCGCGAGCTCCTCACGCCGACTCCCCGTCTCGCGGGCACCTGCCCCAGCGCGGGACGGGGTGCCGTCACTCCCCGACCTGGCGGCCGGAGGGGTGGAGGGGACAGCTGAACCGCGCGGGGCACCGGTCGCAGTCCTCGCTCTCGTTGACGTCGTAGCGCGGGCCACGGCTGGCCTCCCCGGCCGCGCGGACGGTGCCCAGCCACTGGCGGACGCCCTCGTCGTCCAGCGGTCGCTGGGTCCGTTCCGTCGCGGAGCCGGATCTGGCGTCCGGTTTGGCCACGTAGAGCAGGCGCGCGCCACCGGGGGGGACGACGCGTCCCCCGGTCTCGTCGTCGTCCGCCGCGCCGAACTCGCTGAAGGCACCCAGGGCCGCCGCGAGCTGGTAGACGGCCAACTGCGGATGCCCCTCGGCCACCTTCGCGGTGACGGCGGCCCGAGCGGTCTTGATGTCCACCACGACGGGACGGCCGTCGGCGTCGACGTCGAGCCGGTCGACCCGGCCCCGGACGAGCAGCCACGCCCCGCCCGGTCGTTCCGGGGGGATCTTGAGGTCCATCGGGTGTTCCACCGCCACCTGCGTGAGTTCGGCGCGGCTGCTGGTGAACCAGGCCAGGAACGAGTCGAGCATCGCCTCGACCCGGCGGCGTTCACGTCGGGAGAACCAGGGCGCGCCCGCGTCGACCGACTCCCAGGCCCGGTCCAGCTCCGCCCGCAACTCGTCCGGCGTGGCCCCCGTCGCCGCCCGTTCGACCAGGGCGTGCACCAGGGTTCCCGTCACCGAGGCCAGCTGCGCCTCGTCCTGCCCCCCGTGGCGTTCCACCACCCAGCGCAACGGGCACCGGGTCAGGACGTCCACGGTGGAGGGGGAGACGCGCAGCGCCTCGCCGTCGGGCCACAACGGGTCGTCCGTGGAGGGTGCTCCGAGCCCGTACCAGGAGGCGGGGTCCGCTCCGGGGACCCCGGCCACGGCGAGTTCGGCGAGGGCGGCCGCCGCCCGGTCACGCCGGTCCGGGTCCTCGTCCTCCGCTACCGGAGCGCAGACCACGCTCCGGAGTTCGGCGACGAGTTCGGCCAGTCCGAGGCCGCGGGGAGGCCGGAACAGCTGGCGCTTCCCCTCCTGGTCCGCGTCGGTGTCCGTCCCGTCCACCTCGTCGAGGAACCGGGAGGGTTGTTGGTCCTCCCCCCGCACCGCGCTGACGAGCAGGGTGCGGGTCGCCCGGCTCGCCGCCAGCAGCAGCAACCGACGTTCCTCGGCCAACAGGGGGGCGGTGGGGGACACCGGGACGTCGAGGGGCAGCCCGGCCAGGAGGTCGACGAGCCGTTCGACGCGCAGGAGCGAGCCCCGCTGCCGGAGGTCCGGCCAGGTCCCCTCCTGCACGCCGGGGACGGCGACCACCGTCCACTCCCTCCCGGCTGCGGCGTGCGCGGTGAGCACGCTCACCGCCTCCCCCGTCGGCGCGGTGGGCGCGAGGGAGTCGCCGACGATCTGCTGGTCGATCAGCTCCTCCGCGAACGCGGCCGGCCCCTTGCCGACGCTGCGGTGGGTGAAGCGCGCGGCGGCGTCGAAGAGGGCCAGGACGGCGTCGAGGTCCCGGTCGGCCTGGGCCCCCACCGGACCGGACCGGCGGGACCAGGCGAGCCACCGTTCCTGCAGCCCGCTCGCCTCCCAGGCCCGCCACAGCGCCTCCTCGACGTTGGCCCCGTCGGCGACCGCCGTCCTGGCCGCGCCCAGCACCTCGGCGACGGCGTGGACCGGGGCCGAGGTGCGCTCGTCCAGCCCGACCAGGGAGTCCCGGTCGAGAAGCGCCTCGACGAGGAGTTCGCCCGAGGGCCGTTCCACCCCGGCGGCGGTGGCGAGCCGGCGCAGTTCACGTCGGACCCGCTTCATCGTCAGCGGGTCGGCTCCGCCCAGCTGCGATCCCAGCAGGTACGTGGCCGTGTCCTCGGTGAGCGCGTCAGGGTCACCGGCGCAGCGCAGCACCTCGACGAGGGGGCGGACCGCGTGCTGTTGGGCGAGGGGGACCTCACTGGCGGACATGGCCAACGGAACCCCGGCGGCGGCGAGTGAGCGCCGCAGCACGGGCAGCGCTCGGGTGGCCGAGCGCACCACGACGGCCATGCTGGACCACGGGACGCCGTCAAGGAGGTGTGCCCGCCGGAACTCGTCCGCGATCCAGGTGGCCTCCTGCGCGGCGGTGCCCAGCACCCGGACCCGCACGCTCCCGGTGTCGGTGTCGGTGTCGGTCCCGGAGGGTGCCCGCGACGGCGCCGGTGAGGTGCGGGACGCGCGCGGTGCACCGTCGGTCGCCTCGCGGGCGGGGACCTCCTGATCGCCCCCGCCGTCGGTGTCCGCCTCGGCGGGCCCGCGCAGGTCGCGCTGCGGCCCGGTACCGGGGAGCCTCGCCGCCAGTCTGCGCACCGCCTCCCGGACGGCGGGAGCCATCCGGTGGTCGGTGGTGAGGACGGTGGTGCGTCGCCCGTCCGGGTCCGCGTCCAGCAGTCCGCGGGGATCGGCGCCTCGGAACGAGAAGACCGTCTGGTCGGGGTCGCCGGCCAGCACGAGCTCCCGCGCGCCGTCACCCACCTCCCGGACGAGGCGGTACTGGAGCGGGTCCAGGTGCTGGGCGTCATCGACGAACAGGTGGTGAACCCTGGCCCGTTCGGTCGCGAGGAGTTCCTCGTCCGCCCCCAGCGCGCCCAGGGCGCTGGAGACGAGTTCCGCCGCGTCCATCGCCGGTGCCGCCTGCGGCGACGCGCTCCCCGACGCGGCGCGCAGCAGGTTCACCTGTTCGTACTGCTCCCCGAACCGCCCGGCCGCGACCCACTCCCGAACGCCGTGCCGTTCCCCCAGCTCGGCCAGGTCCTCGGGGCCGAGGCCGCGTTCGGCGGCGCGCAGCAGCAGGTCGCGGAGTTCGGCCGCGAAGCCGGGGAGCAGCAGCGCCGGCCGGAGGTGCGCCGGCCAGTTCGTCGCTCCGGCGCCCACATCGCCGGCGAGCAGGTCACGGATCACCGCGTCCTGGTCGGGGCCCGACAGCAACCGAGGCGGTGGGGCACCGACGAGGAGCGCCTCACGACGCAGGATGCCGAAGGCGTAGGAGTGGACGGTGCGCACCATCGGCTCCCGCACCGTCACCGGCGAACCCGCCTGCCCGGACCGGGACGCGACCAGGCCGGTGATCCGGGTCCGCAACTCCGAGGCGGCCCGCCGCCCCGAGGTCAGCACCAGCACGCTTTCCGGATCGCTCCCGGACAGGATCCGGTGGGCGGCGGCCTCGGCGAGCAAGGTGGTCTTCCCGGTGCCCGGTCCGCCCAGCACGCGGAGCAGGCCGGATCCGTGGTGGAGGACCCGCAGCGCCGCCTGGTCCCACCGGTGCGGCGTGCCGTCGTGCCGGCGGGCACGGACCAGGGAGGCTGCTGGCGCGCTCATACCCCGATGCAACCACGACACCCCGACGCCGGTGACACCCGCGTCGGCGTGTCGGGCGCGTGACGTGGTCCGGGCGCCGCCGTCCGGAGTTCCTGCCCCGATGGCGGCGCCGGCCCCTGTGGTAGGCAGACCGGGTGAACGACGAACTGGTGGAGCGGGTCCGCGAGGTGGTCCGGTCGATCCCCGCCGGACGCGTGCTCGGTTACGGCGATGTGGCCGAGCTCGCGGGTGCGCCCTCCCCGAGGCTGGTGGGACGGATCCTGTCCGAGGACGGCGCGGACCTGCCGTGGCACCGCGTGCTGCGTTCGGACGGGACCGTCGCCTCCCACCTCGCCGGTCGTCAGCTCGAGCGGCTGCGGGCCGAGGGCGTCGCCGCCCGGGACCGGCGGGTGGACATGCGCCAGTACCGGTGGCGGCCGGCGCCCCCGGGCCAGTCGGGGCTCTGGGAATGACCGGGCTCCGGGACTGACGGGGGCCCCGGGACTGACGGGGCTCTCCCCCACCCCGTTCGGTGTCGTGTCCGGTCGAGGCACCGGGCCGCCGGGCGCGCGGCGGGATCAACCGGCGCCCAGCGCGGCGACGAACTCTGGGAGTTCCCGTTCCAGCTGGCGCGCGAGCGCCCCGGTCCTGGGCCGGTCCGGGGTGCGGACGGGCAGCCCCTCCCGTTCGAGGGGTGCCGCGGTGACCGGACCCACGCAGGCCACGAGGCACGAGGTGCGCAGCGCTCGGCGGAGCGGCTCGCCCCTGCCGGTCCGCTCGGCCCGGCGGAGCAGGTTGGTGGCGGCCGGGGCACTGGTGAAGGTCAGGGCGTGGACCTCGGCCCGGGCCACCGCGTCGATCAGCGAGTCGAGGGGGCCGACGTCCTCCGGGTCGGTCCACCGGTAGACACCGACCGGGATGACCTCGGCGCCCCGACGACGGAGTGCCTCGCAGAACTCGGTCATCGGCTCCCCCTGCTCCTGAACGGCGATCCGCCGACCGTCGAGGTCCCGGCGGAGGAGCTCGTCGAGGACCTCGGCGACCGTCTCGGAGCCGGCCGTCCACGGATCGGGCAGGCCGGCCCCCCGGACGGCGCCGCGTGCCTTCGGCCCGCGGGCCAGCACCTCGGCGGCTCCGAGCCGGCCCAACAGGCCCTCGCGCCGCCCTCGGCCCTCGGCGGTGTCCAGCCAGCCCCGGAAACCCACACCGGTGATCGCCACCACCAGGTCCACCGGGGCGGCGAGCACCGCATCCGTCGCGGCCGCGAGCCGGTCGTCGTCGGCGAGGGCGACGCTGCGGATCGCCGGCCCGTACACCACGCGGGCTCCTCGGCGCTCCAGCAGCCCGCCCAGTTCCTCGGCCCGGCGGGCCGCCGTCACCCCCACGGTCAGCCCGAGCAGCGGGCGGTGGTCCTGCGCCATCGGCCCATCCTCGTCTCTCCTCGGCCCGCTGAACAGGGGGTCGTCCCCGGTTCCGACCCCTGGGCGCACCCCGCCGCGCACCCCGCTCACGTGAAGATCGAAAATTTCACCTGAGCGGGTGAGCCGCCTAGGATTTCGGCGGTTGCGTCGTCAACGTTCGGCTGACTGGGGTGTTGGATGGACTCGGATGGCCCTGACCTGGCACGAGTTGATCTCGGTGCTCCAGGTCTGGCCCGCGTCGTCGACCACCTGCTCGGGGGAGCGCACAGCTTCGCCGTCGACCGGGAGGCCGCGGACGTGCTCGAGTCGGAGATCCCGGGCATCCGGCAGGCGATCCACCAGACCCGCTCCTTCCTGGGACGCGCGGTGCGGTACCTCCTCCGCCGGGGTGTGCGCCAGTTCCTCGACCTCGGCGCGGGGCTGCCCGGCGTGGGCAGCGTGCACGAGATCGCCGCCGCCAGCGGCCGGCCCGCACGGGTGGTCTACGTGGACAACGACCCGATGACGGTGGCGCACGCCAGGCACATGGTCCGGCTCGTGCCGCACACCGCCGCCATCCTCACCGACCTCCGGTCGCCGGCCCTGGTGCTCGACCACGCGGAGTCACGGGCGGTGATCGACCCGGACGAACCCCTGGGCGTCCTGTTGTCCGACGCGCTGCCCGCCGTGCCGGAACCGATCGGGGAGGTGCTCGACGGCTACCTGGACCGCATGGTCGACGGCAGCTACCTGGCGCTGGCCCATCCCACCAGCGAGGGATGGCCCGGAGACGGGAGCCGGTCGAGTGGGGCCTGGGCGCCGGTGGTGCTGCGGACGGCGGCCGCCGTGCACGCCCTCTGGGATCGGCTCGACCTGGTACCGCCCGGCGTGGTGCCCGTGCAGGACTGGCGGCCGGACACACCCCTCGACGAGGTGAGCCAGGAGTGCCCGGTGCCGGTGCTGGCGGGTCTGGGACGCGTGCGCCCCCGGGTCTGAGCGCGGCTCCGGCCGCGCGTCCTCAGAGGACCTCGAGCACCAGCTGGGTGGCTCGTTCCAGCCCGGCGAGCGACTGAGGCGTGGACCTCGGGTGCAGGGCGTTGACCGCGAGCCTGAACAACAGGGCGTGCAACAGGGACTGCTCCCACTCGGGCAGGTGGGACCACCTGCGGATCAGGCCAGGATCCGCTCCTCCCCAGGCGAGCCCGTCGACCACCACGACCGCGGCGGCCCACTCGGCCGGCCGCCAGTAGGGCGTGAAGTCGATGACGCCCGGCGAGGAGTCCCGGCTGAACAGGACGTTGCCGAACAGGTCGCCGTGCACCACCTGCGCCCGGAGCCGGGAATGGCGTCGGGACCCCAGCAGCACCTCGAACAGCCGCCCGCCCCGGTCCGGGTCGAGGGTGGTCTCCTCCTCGCCCCACGCCATCCGGTCCGCGACCGAGAAGACGTCACGGCGTTCGTCGAGGAACCGGGGCCGAGCGAGCCCGGCGGTGGCGTCGTGCAACCGGAGGGAGACGGCGACGACCTCGTCGTGGCGGGCCTCCGGCTGCCCGGTCAGGAACCGGGACGCCGCCCAGCCGGACACGACCCACCGCCCGTCCGAGGACCGAACGGACCGGGAGAGCCGCAGGTCGTCCGGGTGCAGTGCCCCGAGGATGGTGGCCGCCCACGCCGCCTCGGCCGGGTTGGACACCGGTCTGAGGACGATCTCACCGCACCGCCACACGCCGGCCGGATCCAGTGGTTCCGGCTCGTCATCCCTGGCACCGAACGCCGCACGCACGTGCAACGGCGGCGGCTCGGGGGTCACACTCACGGGTAGGCACGCTACCGTGGGTGGCCCGGGACGCGGTAGAAACCCAGGTCCGCCCGGCGTGGGGGCTGGTGGGTCACCCCCGGCCGGGTGGTCAGTACGTCGGCAGACCGGGGTCCACGTCCCTGGCCCAGCCGAGCACGCCTCCCCCGACGTGGCTGGCGTCGGAGAAACCAGCCCGGTGCAACGCGGCCAGTGCCTCCGCGGACCGCATCCCGGACTTGCAGTGCAGGACGATGGGCTGGTCCTGCGGCAGTTCCGAGAGGGCCTCGCCGGACAGGATGCGGTCCTTGGGGATCAGCACCGAACCGGGGATGCGGACGATCTCGTACTCGTGGGGCTCCCGGACATCGACGAGGCTGAACTTCTCGCCCCGGTCGAACTTCTCCTTGAGCTCCCTGGGCGTGATCGTGTGGTCGGCCGCCGCCTGCTGGGCGTCCTCCGGGACGACTCCGCAGAAGGAGTCGTAGTCGATCAGCTCGGTGACCGGCTCGGCGTTGGGGTCGCGCCGGATCCGGATCGTCCGGTAGCTCATCTCCAGGGCGTCGTACACCATCAGGCGTCCCAGCAGGGTCTCGCCCACCCCGGTGATCAGCTTGATCGCCTCGGTCACCATCACCGAGCCGATCGAGGCGCACAGGACGCCGAGGACGCCGCCCTCGGCGCAGGACGGGACCATCCCGGGGGGCGGCGGTTCCGGGTAGAGATCGCGGTACTGGGGTCCGTGCTCCGCCCAGAAGACGCTGACCTGCCCCTCGAACCGGAAGATCGAACCCCACACGTAGGGCTTGCCGAGCAGGACGGCCGCGTCGTTGACCAGGTAGCGGGTCGCGAAGTTGTCGGTGCCGTCCAGGATGAGGTCGTACTCGCGGAAGATGTCCAGCGCGTTGCTGGAGTCCAGGCGGACGCGGTGGACGTTCACCGTGACGAAGGGGTTGGTCTCCGCGATCGACTCGCGGGCCGACTCGGCCTTGGGCTTGCCGAGGTCTGACTGGCCGTGGATGATCTGCCGTTGCAGATTGGACTCGTCGACCTCGTCGAAGTCGACGATGCCGAGCGTGCCCACCCCGGCCGCGGCCAGGTACAGCAGCGCCGGGCTACCCAGGCCACCGGCCCCGATCACCAGCACCCTGGCGTTCTTGAGCCGCTTCTGCCCCTCCATCCCGACGTCCGGGATGATCAGGTGCCTGCTGTAGCGGGCGACCTCCTCCCTGGTCAGTTCCTCGGCGGGTTCGACAAGCGGCGGTAGCGTCGCCCCTGGCATTGGCTGTCCTCCTCGTCACCGGCGAGACCGGCACAGTGTGCCTCTCCCGGGGAACGCGCGGACAGGCCACCGGAATTCCCGTCCCAACCAGTGGACGGCACCGGGGTACCGGGCGGTGGCTCCGCCTCGTCCATGCCATGCGGACGCCGGGGGACGCCACGGACACCGGCGGCCGTGGTCACTCGACCGTCGGGTGCGGCCAGCCGTTGGGCTTGCACACCTTGCCGTCCGCCGGGATGGCCTGGCCGCCCTGCCCGGTTCCCTCGATCAGCTCGTGCAGCTCGTCGTTGCTCGTGCTCCAGCTCTGCTGCATCATCACCGGCGCGAGGCCGCCGTCGATGTCGCACGGGACGTGGCCGTGTCCGAAGTAGTGGCCGACCTCGTGGTTGATCAGGTAGGCCTGGTACTGGGCCATCGCGCCCTCGAAGGCGCGGCCCCCGCGCACCCAGCGGGCGGCGTTGAGGAACACCCCCTCGGGGCGGCGGCACGACGCCTCGAAGTCGACGCCGCCCCCGCACTTGAGCTTGGCGTGCGCCTGGGAGATCAGGATGACCCGGAAGTCGGCCTCCTCGACGGTGTCCACCCGTTGCACCGAGATGGCTTCGCTGCCGATCCAACTGCGGGGGTCGGAGAGGGTGGCCTCCACCGTGTTGGCGTAGGCCTCCACGTCGAGGGGGACGTCGAAGCCGACCTCGTACTCCACGGTGTAGCGGTGGAGGGAGTCCCCTTCCCCCACCGGCTCGGAACGCCCCGGCACGATGTCGTAGGTCCCCGCGCCCGTCGTCGGGAAGGGGCCGCCGTTCGGGAGTTCCGCCGAGATGACGTCCGGGTCGAAGGACGGGTTGGCGTCGAAGCTGACGCTGGGCTCCGCCGGTTCCGTGCCCGGGGTGCCGCCCGCTCCTCCGGTGGCGTCGGAGTTCGGGGCCTCCTCCGCCGTGTGCTCGGCGTCCTCACCCGGGGTCCTGGCCACGTCGACCGCGACGATGATGGTCAGGACGAGCAGCACGGGCAGGGCGTACACCCGCCAGCTCGGTGCCCGGCGGGACCGGGTACGACCTGAGGAGCTCCCCTCGCCACCGTCGACGGTCCTCGGCGTGTCCGCCTGGTCCTCGTCCCGCGCTCCGGCCTCCGGGGCCCAGGAGGCGGCAAGCGGTTCTCCCGTGGTCCGCCTCGAGTCCCGCTGGTAGCGCTTCTCGCTGGGGCGCCGCCGCGCCGGCCTCCGATTGTCCGATCCTCGGGAGGTGGGCCGGGGGCGGCCGGGACCACCGGCGTCGGGGTTCATCGGTGCCACGCCGCAAAGCGTGCCACATCAGGCACCGAGAACATTTCCTCCTACCCTGGTGTCGGCGGTCGATGTGGGTGAATTCCCACCGTCGGGCTCCCACTGGTCCTCGGCCAGGGCGTCGATCATCCCGAGGACCGCTCGACCCACCGCCATCGGCTGTTCCATCTGCGCGACGTGCCCGGTCCTGGGGAGCACGAGCAGCCGAGCCCTCGGGAGCGCCAACGCCGTACGCGTGGCCTTGCGGACGCTGACCAGGCGGTCCTCCGCACCCCAGACCACCAGCGCCGGGGCTGGCACCCGGCGAAGCACCCGCCACGGCGAACGCGCGCCCGAGGCCAACCAGCTCCTGACCATGTTGAGCGAGGTCTCCCCCATGGCGACACCGGCCCAGGGGTTGCGGCCGAGTTCCGCGAGCTCGTCGGCGAGCTCGGCGAGCCGGTGGGTGGGCACGAGTTCCGGCCTGGCGAAGCACAACCGGCGCAGCTGCTCGGCGCGCCGCGCCGGGGGCACCCTGGCCAGCGCGCGCCGCACCCTCGGGCCGAGGAGCGGGAGGAAGGTCAGGGGGTAGCGGGGCTCGGTGAGCCGCCCCGGGTTCGGCCTCAGGTCGGGCACCGCCGGTGACACCAGGGTCAGGGTGCTGACCAGCTCGGGCCAGCGGGCGGCGACCTCGGCGCACACCAGTCCGCCGAAGGAGTTGCCCACGAGGTGGGCCGGCCCGCCGGCGAGCCGCCGCAGGCTCTCGGCGAGGAAGTCGGCGTGCTCGTCGAGGCCGTACCCGAAGTGGGCCGGGGGTTCCGAACGGCCGAATCCGGGGAGGTCCACGGCGAGGGTCGGGTGCCGGACGGCGAGCACACCGGCGAGATCGGTCCAGTTGGTGGCGGAACCGGCCAGCCCGTGCACGCACACGACGGGTGCCGCCTCCTCGGTGGAGGTGCTCGGGGTCTCCCGCACGTGCACGCGGCCGCGCCCCACCTCGACCTGCCGCCCTGGCCAGGGAGGTCGCCGGTGGTCGATGGCGGGCACCTCCCCGGTGAACATGGGCACCCAGGTCAGTGACCTCCTCGGGTCCGGCCGGCGGCCGTCGACCCGACCGGCGGTCGCCTCCCGGTGCCGGTCACCCTGCCACCGGCCGAGCTGCGCCCAGGCCGCCGTGAACTGGCTCCGCACCCGGGCGCTCAGCGCCCCCCACGTCGGCACCGTCATACGTCCAGGATGCCAAGGGAGCGCTGGGGCGGCAGCGCCACCGAGTCCGCCCGAACGGGTGCCGCCCACTCGGACAGGTGACGCCCCGTCCGCAGCCGTGCCGCACAACTGCGACTACCAGCGAGTAAGGTCAGGCAACTGGCGGAGCCAGGACCACCGCACGGTGTGCGGGACATGCTGGAGGCGAGAAGACATGACGGAAACCACGCGCGAATCCGCGGAGCAGGCGGGCCGCGGGGTCCGGTTGCCCCGCACGGAGAGGCGGGCGCAGCTCCTCGCCTCCGCGCAGGACGTGTTCGTCGCCAACGGGTACCACGCCGCGGCGATGGACGAGATCGCCGACAGGGCCGGCGTCAGCAAACCCGTCCTCTACCAGCACTTCCCCGGCAAGTTGGAGCTCTACCTCGCCCTGCTCCAGCAGAAGGTGGAGGACATGGTCAGCCGTGTGAACACGGCGATCGAGTCGACGACGGACAACAAGCTCCGGGTGCACGCGGCCGTGGCCGCGTACTTCGACTTCGTGAACGCGGAGGACGGGTCGTTCCGGTTGGTCTTCGAGTCGGATCTCCGGGGCGAGGCGGCCGTGGAGCAGACCATCGACCACGCGATGTCCCGCTGCGTCGAGCTGATCGCCGAGGCCGTCACCGCCGACGCCGGTCTCGATCCGGAACGCGCGAGCCTCGTCGCGATGGGCCTGGTGGGGCTGAGCCAGGTGACCGCGCGCTACTGGCTGACGAGGAACCGGCTCGTCCCCCAGGAGGAGGCGATCGAGCTGATCGCCAGCCTCGCCTGGCGCGGCATCAGCGGCTTCCCCCTCCAGCACCCCTGACATCCACCGGGGGTCGCCAGCTCATCCGCTCCGGCGGCGGGCGGGCCGCGCCCCGAGCTGGGACGCGGCCCGGCCGAGATCAGGCGATGCCGAACCCGACCCGCCTGGTGTCCGCGGGGCCGATCTCGACGTAGGCGACCCGCGCGGTCGGTACGACGAAGCGACGCCCCTTGTCATCGACCAGGCTCAGCAGCTTCTGCTCGCCGCTCAGCGCGTCGCTGACCGCCGTCTCCACCTCGTCCGGTGTCTGCGAGCTGGTGAGGACGAGCTCTCGTGAGCTGTCCGCCACACCGATCTTGACCTCCACGCCGACCTCCGGTCGTCGATCCTGAACCAACCGGGTCAGGCTAATGGAATTCGCGGTCCGCCCGGCGCGCACCCGTTCGTCGGGAGGGCGGCCGGGTCGGGCCGGCGGCCCCGCTGTTCCCGCCTCGCGGCCAGGGCCACGACCACCCCCTGGACCCCGGCTGGCGCCGGGCGTCGCGGCCAGGCCTCACCCCAGGCCCAACGCTCCCATCCGCTTGGTGTGGGTGGTCTGGAGACGTCGCAGCAACGCACCGATGCCCGCCAGGTCCCCCGACCCCCGGATGACCAGCTCCGTGAGCCCGTCCCGCTCGGCGGCCACCCGCTGCGCCTGGGTGACGGCCTCCCCCAGCAGGCGGCGGGCCCAGAGGGTGAGGCGGTCGCGCAGCGACCGGTCCCCTTCGCAGGCCGCCCGGACCTCGCGTTCCGCGAAGGCCGAGTACCCGGTGTCGGCCAGCACCTCCAGGACGAGGTCCCGGGTGCGGGGGTCGAGCCAGTTCGCCACCTCGCGGTAGAAGTCGGCGGCGAGGCCGTCACCCACGTAGGCCTTGACCAGGGACTCCAGCCAGGACCGGGGGGCCGTGGAGGTGTGGAAGTCGTCGAAGGGCTTCGCGAAGGGCCGCATCGCGTCCTCGATGGGGACGCCCACCGTCCCCAGGTGCTCCTCCAGGCGCCGGTAGTGCCCCATCTCCGCGGCGGCCATGTTCGCGAGCGCCGCCCGTCCCGCCAACGTCGGCGCGGTTCTGGCGTCCTCGGCCAGCCGGTCGAAGGCCGACAGTTCCCCGTAGGCCAGCACCCCCAGCAGGTCGACGACCCCGTCCGCTACCGGGGTGGCGTCGGGTCCTCGGTCGGTGCGGACGTCCCCCTGCTCGGGGGCGGGCCGATCAGACGTGGTCATGGTCGCGGAGCCTAGTCGCGGGGTCCCCGCTTTCCCACCCGCGCGGCGGTCCGCGGCCCCCGGAGGGCGGCCCTGTGAGCGACGCGACCAGGACTCGGGTCCGGCGTACTGGGGTTGGTTGCCCTCTCGGGGTAACCTGACGGTGATGCATGTGCCGGTCATCGCGCACCGCCAGCCAGCCGGTCCCTCGCGCGGCGGCGTTCACGAGCGGCGGTGCTACCGGATGCACACCCGAACTGTGGCGGCCACGCCGCCATGTGCACAGAGTGCGCGCACTGAAACCTCGGCCCTCCCGCGCCGGACACCGACGAGCACGTCGCTCACGTGTCGTGACCGTGGTCGAGCGCCCTGCCACAGCCGTGCGCGCTGGTACGAGAGAGGCGATCACTCTGACAACGAACAACGACACCGACACACCGGGGCCCTCGGCCTCCGCTGAGACCGGTTCCCCCGACGAGGTGCGGATCGACCACAGCGAGACCGGCGCCGAGAACGCCCAGCCGGCGCCCCACCCCCTGCACGCGTCGGCGCCACCCGAGCCGGCGGCACCCACGTTCGCCGAACTGGGGGTGCTGCCCGCGATCACCCAGGCGCTCGACGAGGCGGGCATCACCCACGCCTTCCCGATCCAGCAGCTCACGCTGCCACTGGCGCTGGCCGGCGACGACGTCATCGGCCAGGCCAGGACGGGGACCGGGAAGACCCTGGCCTTCGGCGTGCCGATGCTCCAGCGGGCCGAGCTGCCCGGTGACGGGACGCCGCAGGCGCTGATCGTCGTTCCCACCCGGGAGCTCTGCACCCAGGTGACCAGGGACATCACCGACGCCGCCCAGCACCTCGGGGTGCGGACGCTGGCCGTGTACGGCGGCCGCCCCTACGAGCCGCAGATCGCGGCGCTGCGGGCCGGCGTCGACATCGTGGTGGGCACCCCCGGGCGGCTCCTGGACCTCGCGGAACAGCGCCACCTCGTCCTCGGCAAGATCCGAGGGCTGGTCCTCGACGAGGCCGACGAGATGCTCGACCTGGGCTTCCTGCCCGATGTCGAACGCATCCTCAGCATGGTCCCGGGCGAGCGGCAGACGATGCTGTTCTCGGCGACCATGCCCGGTCCGATCGTCACCCTGGCCAGGACGTTCCTGCGCCAGCCGACCCACGTCCGGGCCGAGGAGGTCGACGCGGGTGCGGTGCACGAACGGACGAAGCAGTTCGTGTACCGGGCGCACGCCCTCGACAAGACCGAGCTGATCGCCCGGGTGCTCCAGGCCGAGGACCGGGGGCTGAGCATGATCTTCACGCGGACGAAGCGCACCGCGCAGAAGATCTCGGACGAGCTCGCCGAGCGCGGGTTCGCCTCCGCCGCCGTGCACGGCGACCTGGGGCAGGGCGCGCGGGAGCAGGCCCTCCGCGCGTTCCGGGCCGGCAAGGTCGACATCCTGGTGGCCACCGACGTCGCGGCCCGGGGAATCGACGTGGCGGGTGTCACCCACGTCATCAACTACCAGTGCCCGGAGGACGAGAAGACCTACGTGCACCGCATCGGCCGGACGGGCCGCGCCGGCCGCGAGGGTGTGGCCGTCACCCTCGTCGACTGGGACGAGGAACCCCGCTGGAAGCTGATCAACGACGCGCTCGACCTGGGCCGCCCGGAACCGGTGGAGACCTACTCCACCTCCGACCACCTCTTCGAGGACATCGGCATCCCGCGTGACGCCTCCGGTCGCCTCCCCCTGGGCCGCCGCACGAGGCCGGGTCTGGACGCCGAGCCGGTGGAGGACCTCGACCGCAACGAGCGGGCCGGCCGGAACCGTCGGCGCCGGGGTGGGACCGCCACCCGGGGTCGCGGCGGTGACCGCGCGGCCGCCAACGCCGAGCGGACGTCCGAGGGCTCTGCCGACCGGCCCGCGCCGAGCCGCAGGAAGCGCCGGCGCACCCGGGGTGGCGTCGCCGTGGGCGGTGAGAACGGCCCGCAGAGCAAGGAGTCGCAGGCCGTGAAGGAGACCGGCTCAGCCGACCAACCCTCGGGTGGGGGCGCTCCGCGCCGCAGGAGGCGGCGGCGCCTGGGCTCGGCCGGGGAGTCGACCACCGCCGGCGGTTCCGGGCAGCAGGGTGAGAACGCCGGCTGATCCGGCGACGTGGGATCACGAGCGGCCGGCTGGTGCCCGGGGCGGAGGGGCGGGACGTGGTGAAGCCTGAGCGGCGGACACGCGGGGACGTCGTCGTGGCCAGCCTGCTCATGGTGGGCGTGCTGGCGGTGGGAGCGGTGCTCTGGCGCACCAGCGACCTCGCCGGGACGACGGCTGAACCGTCCGTGCTCCCCGTCGTGGCGCCTGACCCGGCGGTCGCGCTGCCCGCCGGGCTCCAGGAGCTCTGGCGGGCGGACAGCCCGGCGACGAGTTCACCGGTGGTCGCGGGGCCCGCCGTCGCCACCGCCTCGGGCGGCGAGGTCGTGGGCCGGGACGCGCTCACCGGGGAACCCCGCTGGCGTTACGCGCGTGACCTGGAGCTGTGCACGGTGTCGGCGGCATGGGAACGCGCCGTCGCCGTGTACCGGCGCGGCGACTTCTGCTCGGAGGTGACCACGCTGGACGGGGCGACCGGGGACCGGGCCGGGCAACGGCACGGCGACTCCGAACCGGCCACGGAACTGGTCACCGACGGCCGCTACGTCGCCACGACGGGCGAACGGTTCGTGGAGGTCTTCGGCTCCAACATGGTGATGACCCTGGAGTACGGGGACGTGCCAGCCGTGGTGAACCCGAACCGGCAGCCGAGGAGCGACTGCCGGTACCTGTCCACCCTGCTGGCCGAGGGCCGGCTGGCGCTCATCGAGCGGTGCCCCACGGACGTGACCGACCGGGTGACGCTGTTGACCGCGAAACCGGACGACAGCGACCGCCCGGAGGAGACGTACAGCCAGACCCTGGACGACGTCGGTGCTCGGCTCGTCGCGCTCACCGACGACCACCTGGCCCTCTGGCTGCCGAACCCCTCGCGGATCGTCGTGTACGACACCGAGCGGGGCGACCGGCTGGCGGAGCACCCGGTCGACACCACGGCCGAGGACCTGGACCGGGCGTCGTCCCAGGTGCCCGAGACCACGGCGTCTCCCAGCCACGTCTACTGGTACACGGGTCGGAGCACGGTCGCCCTGTCGCTGTCCGACCTGAGCCCGTCCTGGTCGGTCCCGGACACCCTGGGGTCCGGGGCGGTGCTCGCGGGCCGGTTGCTCGTTCCCGAGCCCGGCGGTCACGCCGTCGTCGACACCGTGACCGGCGAACGGGTCGCGACGCTGCCCGTCGACCGGGGCGGGCACGCGGGTCCGGTGCGGACCTCCGTCCTCGGCCCGGTGCTGCTGGAACAACGTGCCAGCGAGGTCGTGGCGCTCGGCTGACCCGCGCACCTCGGTCCGGCCGCGCCCGCCGGGGCGTCCGCTCCCGAGTCCGCACCGCTCGTCGAAGCGGGGGGGCCCGCCCGCGCGGGCCGCACGCGGTGGGTTCGCGACCAGGTCGGGGGACCTCCGGCGGCCTCGGGAGTGTGGTGGGCGAACCCGCCCGGGGCAGGCGTGATCGGCCCGGGATGGGGCACACTGATGCAGTGACTGTTGTGCGTGGATCCGAGATGAGTCCGCACCGTGCGATCCCGGTCCAGCTCCCGACCGAATACGGCGAGCTGTCAGGTCTGCACGGAACGTCACAGGCCCGCACCGTGCTGGCCACCGCCGTGCTCCTGCCCGGGTACACGGGCTCCAAGGAGGACTTCGCCGCGCTGATCGACCCGCTCACGGAGGCGGGTTTCGACGTGCTCACCATCGACCTTCCCGGCCAGTACCAGTCGGACGGGCCCGACGACGAGGACGCCTACCGACCGTCCCGGCTCGGGGTGGTGATCGCCAACCTCGTCTCCCGCCTCCGGTCCGAGGGACGCCGGGTCCTGCTGCTCGGCCACTCCTACGGCGGTCTGGTCGCGCGGGCCGCCGTGCTCTCCGGGGCCGAACCCGTGGGTCTCACCCTGCTCGCGTCGGGGCCGTCAGCCCTGCCCCCCGGCCCGAGGCTCTCCCTGATCGAGTTGTGCGAGCCGGCGCTGCGCCTGCACGGCGTGGAGGCGGCGGCCCAGATCTACGAGGCGCACGACCCGGCCTGGTCGGCCAGACCGCGTGAGCTGCGCACCCTGCTGCGCGCCCGGTTGGTCTCGTCCATGCCCGCCGGGCTGCTCGGGATGGCGACCGCGTTGCGCACCGAACCCGATCTCGTTCCCGAACTCGCCGCCCGGATCCAGGAACACCGCATCCGGGGCTTCGTGGTGTGCGGCGAGCAGGACGACGTGTGGTCGGTGGAGACCCAACGCGAGATGGCCGAGAAGCTCGGCGTCGACTTCGTCACCGTCCCGGACTCGGGCCACAACCCCAACAAGGACAACCCGCAGGGGCTGCTGGACGTGCTCGTCCCCACCTGGCAGCGCTGGCTGCTCAGCTAGGCGGCCGCCCCCGGCGACGCCCCGTGCGACCCCGGCCGGGCGGCACGCCCCGAGGCCGCCCCGCTGCCGGCCCTTGAGTCGCCTCGTCCCCGCTCCGCCGCCCCGGCCCATCGAGGCGCGGCACCGCCCGGCGACGGGGATCAGCCCCCGGGTGGGGGGTCAGTGCCACCACCCGGTCCAGAGCAGCCACCCGGCGACGAGCACCACCAGGACCGGCGCCCACCACCGGGCGGAGCGGGCACTGCGGTCGGCGTACGCCTGCAGCCCGACGGCGACCACGCTCGCCCCCAGGTGAAGTGCCACGAACCCGTACCCCGGCCCGGGGTAGCCGCGGTGCAGCGCGAGGACCTGGAGGCCCAGCACGACGAGGGCGAGCACCACGAGCCCGGCGGCCACGGCGCCGCTGAACCCGCGCCACCCCCGGTTCGCCACTCCGCCTCGGGTCGACGGGGGAACCACTCGAAGGCCGAGGACGTCGGTGTCCTCAGTGGAGTTGGTGATGGGCCGGGGTAGCCGGTGAGTTCCGCTCACGGTGCCAACAGATCCCACGGTTCCAGGTCGGGCGCGGCGGCCCTCCCCTCCGGACAGGAGCGCCGGAACTCGCAGACCGAGCAGCCCCGCCCTGGACGCGGCGGGAAGTGCTCGTCGGGGTCAGCTCCCCGGTCGAGGGCCGACGCGGCGGCGGAGAGTTCCTCCGCGATCCGTTCGGCGTGCCTCCGGTGATCGGCCAGCGTTTCCTCGTCGTGGTCCCACGCCACCACCCGGCCGGTCGGGAGGTGGTGCAGCTCCACCCGGCTGCCGGGTCGGCGCAGGGTGCGCCGGGCCGCCATCAGGTAGAGGGCCAGCGCCCGCGAGTCGCGGGCGTCCTCCGTGGTGAGCACGTGCCGCCCGGTCTTGTAGTCGACGACCACGAGCTGGCCGTCCCGGTCGTCGATCCGGTCCACCCGGCCCTCGACGATCAGCGCACCGGTCGGGGCGGACACCCAGCGTTCGAGGGCGACCGGTTCCCCGGCCGCCTCCGGGCGACGGGCGTACTCGTCCAGCCACTTCGCCGCCCGCGACCGGTACTCGGCCGCCTGCTCCCGGTCGCGGAACCCGTCGCCCTTCCAGTACCGGCGGAGCAGGACCGGCAGGTCCTCGGGGTCCCGCTGGTCCGGCGGGCTCTCGAAGTAGGCGCGGAGGACGTTGTGCACCACCGCCCCGAGGGTGCTGTGGGCCCAGGCGCCGCCCCGGGCCGGGGCGGGCCGGTCCAGGTACGTCGCGCGGTACCGACGTGGACAGTCCTCCCAGCGTTGGAGCCTGGCCGGGGTGACCCGGACCAGCTCCTTCGGCATGCCTTCCAAGCCCAACTGCCCTTGCACGCTGCCACGGTACGCACACCCGCCGGAACGGCTCGCGGTGACCCGCCGACCTCGGTCCTGGTTCGGGACGCGCGGAGCCCTCCGCCGGACCGGCCGACCCGAGCCGTCAACCACCCCGGACGTGGTTACCGGTCGCCGAGGAGATCAACCGTTCGAACTGCTCCGGGTCGGTCGTCTCCTGGCCGATGCGGAGCGACTTGTGGACCCCGTGGTAGTCGCTGGAGCCGGTGGTGACGAGGCCGAGTTCGCGGGCGATACCGGCGAGCTCGGCGCGGGTCTCCGGATCGTGGTCGGGGTGGTTGACCTCCAGCCCCGCCAGGCCGCACTCGGCGAGGTCCGTGATCACCCCGGCCGTGACGACCGGGCCCCTCGCCCTGGCGAAGGGGTGGGCGAGCACGGTGACGCCGCCCGCGCGCCTGATCATCTCGATCGCCCGGCGCACCGGGGTGTCCGCCCGGCGGAGGTGGTAGGGGCTGCCAGCGCCGAGGTAACGGGCGAAGGCCTCGTCCACGCTGGACACGACACCCGCGCGGACCAGTGCGGCGGCCAGGTGCGGCCGCCCTGCGGACGAGCTCTCCGGGAGCTCGGCGAGCAGCAGCTCGGGATCGACTGGGAACCCGTCCTCCCGCATCATCACGGCCATCCGCAGGAGGCGCTCGCGGCGTTCCGCGCGCAACCGGAGCTGCTCGTCCGCGAGCTCGCCCGAGGTGTCGTCGAACAGGTAGGCCAGCAGGTGGACCGTGACGTGGCGGCCGTTGCCGTCGGGGGACACGCAGGACAGCTCGGCGCCGGGGACGAGTCGCAGGCCGGGCGGGAGGGCGGCGGTGGCTGGCGCCCACCCGACGGTGGTGTCGTGGTCGGTGAGCGCCACCACGTCGAGTCCCGCGCGTGCCGCGGCAGCGACAAGCTCTTCTGGGCTGTCGCTGCCGTCGGACGCGGTGGAGTGGGTATGCAGGTCGATGCGCACCACTCCAGTCTGACCGAGGACCTAGCGTGCCTTCACCGCGCGCCGACGGCCCAGCGCCGCGCGACGGGCCTTCATCATGGTGAAGCGGTCCTTGTCGGTCTTCTTCTCACCGAAGACCAGTTCGGAGATCGCGTCGTTGATCTCCTCGGGGTTGGGCGTGTACTCGATCCGGTCCAGGCCCTGGACCTGGCCCGCCGACTCCACGACCACGGTCCCGTAGCCCATGAGTCGACCGCCCAGGGTGCGTTGGAAGGTCAGGTCGGTCACCTTGCCGATGGGCATCATGGCGACCTTGGTGGTGAACACGCCGGTGGTGAGCATGAAGCGCTTGTCCGTGATCACGATCCGCTCCACCCACCACTCGAGGACGTAGTAGGAGAAGCGGAGCACGACCGCCAGCCCGGCGTACCAGAGCATGTTCTGGATCAGAGCCGAGTCCTGGGGGGCTAAGTAGGACACGAGCATCAGGCCGACGAGCAGCGCGCCGGCCTCGAAGACGTCCCACATCATGCTCGCCCAGTGCCTGCGAACCCGGATCACCCGTCGCTCGGAGTCGAGCAGGTACTCGTCCGGATCTCGTGGTGCCAGCACCGCTACATCCCTCGCCTGACTCTCAGAACTGCCTCGGACCTGGTCAGCGGCCGATGGGTCGACCGCCGGAGGAGGTGCGCACCGCCTGGCTGGTCATCACCTCGACCAGCCGGACACCCGACACGTCTCAGAACAGGTTGCGGACGAAGGTGATGATGGCCTCGGCCGCCTGGCGGAGCGAGTTCAGGATGTTGTTGACGACATCTCCTGACCCGACAGGATCGCTGATCAAGAAGAACAAGAGCAACGCGATCCCAGCGAACGTGAGGATCTTCTTGAGGTTCACGATGACCATCCCCGTCTGCTAGCCGCACCTGGCTGGTGCCTGCTGATCCGTTGTACCGCACTCCACGGGTGTCCCGCAGAGCGCCTAGCGCGCTTGAGTCAGCGTTTCGCGCTCAAGCCTGAACCCGATTACGCTCTGTGCCAATGGGCGAACCGGGTGAACTATACGTGCGCCACGCCGGCACCGTGTTACTGGACGCGCCCGACCGCCTACTCCTCGTGCTTCACCCGCATCCGCCGAACGCCGGACGCTGATCCGTTCCGGGCAGCCGGCCGGAGCACGGGGCGGGGTCCCGTCGGCCCTGTCGGGGAGTTCTGGCTGGACAACGGCTCACGCGGAGCTCACGCGCTCCTCGCCCGGGTCGACGCGCCTCGTCCGACCGCGCGGCCCTCGGCTCCCGGACCACGGGCCCGGCGCTCCCGGCGCCGGCCGGTGCGAGCTTCACCACAGTGGGCAGCGGTGGAACGGCGGGTGCGGCGGCCCGGACGGGTCGACGGGCCAGGGTCAGCGAGCACGTCGCCCGGTGGTCAGGCCGCCAGCCACCGCATCCGGCGGCCGCCACGATCCGTCGCGGCGAGCACCCTGGCCTCGGGGCGGCCCTCCGACCAGCGGGTGAGCCCGAGGAGGTGGCCCTGACCTGCGGCCCGGGCGGCACCCGCACCCTCGGCGGAGTCGATCACCGTCAGTAGTCCCGCCTGAACCGGGTCATGGCTTAGCCACCACAGTGGACGCTGCCGGCCGAGGGTCGCCAGCTCGGTGGCCAGGGCGGTCAGGTGCACTGTCGCGGTCGCTGGTTCCGCCCACCAGGGATCACTGGTCAGCACCACGGGAACTGCGTCCGGGGGAACCCTGTTGATCGCCGCCGCGATGCCCGCCACCGGATCGCTACTCACCATTTCGGGTGGGTTCTTACGCTGCGCGGCGAAACCCAAGGTCATCTTGGCCAACCAGTCGGGTTGGTCGGCCCACACGCACGCCTCCAACCAGGCGACATCCTCGTCATCGTCGAGGTCCGGCGGCCGCGAATCCACCCCGATCGTGGCGGCGAGCGGCAGCGTCCTGGGCAGGGTGGGGAACCTGGCACCGGGAGCCAGTTCGAGCGCGCACCGCAGCCGGACCCGTGCGGCGGCGGGACCGGCGGACAGCTCGCCGACCTCCGCCCCCTGGTACCGGTGGTGGTAGTGGTTGACACCGAGCAGCAGCCCCGCCTCGGCGCCGAGGTGCACCAGCCCCAGCTTCCTCCCGGTCTCGGAGGCGAGCACGGACAGGGCCGGGTAGAGCAGCGCGGACCTGGTGATCTCGTTGTGCCGCACCGGGCGGCTGGCCGCCAGCGCGCCGATCCGCTCTGCCCGGGCCAGGACGAACTCCCGGAAGAGCGGCCAGGTCGAGCCGTCGGGGCCGGAGGTCCCACCGAGATCCGGGTAGTAACCCGCCAGCGGCAACCACGGCTCGGCGGTCAACAGCCGGTGCGCCGCCGCGAGCAGGGCCTCGGGACGGGGCTGTTCCGAGGGCAGCCCGGCCACCGTGCGGAGGACCTCGTCGTCGTTGGCGGCGTTCTCGGCGAGAACGGCGTAGAGCGGTGACACCCCCGCGGCCTGCCGGTGCGCGAAGTCGCGGAAGCTGTCCCGCACGGACCCGAGTCCGGCGTCGTCCATCTGCTCTCCCCACCTCGGTCGGGCGGCCGGGGCGTCGATCGGGTCACCGGCCGCCGGCGGCGTCGCCGTGATCAGCCGCCGATGGCACCGAGTCTGCCGGGTGCCGACCCGCCCTCGCCGGTCGGTGTGGGCGACCCCACCGGTACCAGGGTGTCGAACCGGGTCGTCCGACCGCCTCGCCGCGTCGAGGCCGGCCGTCGTCCGGGACGTCCCGGTGGGGGTCGGGGTGCCGGACACGGGATCGTTCCCCTCGGGGCGGCCCGGGAGGACGACGCTGGCTGGTCCGGGCCGAGGGCCCGGTGGGGTTCGGGGGCCGGCCGGGCGCCCTCCGCGCGCGTCGGCGAACCGGGAGCGGGAGGGAACGCCCTCCCCGAGAACGAACGTGTGGCACCGGAGGTGGGGTGACGCGGTCCCAGCGGAAAGAAGGGCGGAAACCGTACGAGCGGTGGTTCGGCCGCGATGCTCTCGCCGGCATGTCGGACCAGCGGGGCGGGCAGCGGTGTCCGGACGGCGGGAGCGCAGGGGGAATGCGCGGATTCCCACTCCCCCCGGAATGACGAATCCCGCCTCGTCCCGGTCGACGGGAAGCGAGCGGGCGGCGGTTCCCACTTCCGGGCCACCAGCGCCCGCGGAATGGGGGCGGTGGTCGGCACGCTTGGCGGCACTCGGAGCAGGCGACCCGAGATGCGCGCGATCGGCCGCGCTCCTCGGGATTTCGCCGTTCGCCGCGTCGGACTCGGACTCGGACTCGGACTCACCGAAATGGCGACCCGGTCCGAGGACATCGTGGTGTGCCGAGGCGCCGGACGACATCCTCCCTGGCAGGACGGGCGCGGGAGCCCGCGGGGCCGACAGGGCGACGAGCGGGGTGGGAGCAGGTGGAAAGCACGACGCGCGACGGTCGAACGTCACGTCCCTCCTTTCCACGGAGCCCTCCCTCGGATCCTCGCGGACGAGGAATCGGGCCACCCGAGCGGGGACCGCCGCGACGGCCCCCGTTTCCCTCGGTGGGGACCCATCCGATCCCGGTATCCCGCACCGCCGAGTGGGACTCCCGCGATCGTGTCATGATCTTTCTCCCGTGTACAGCTCCACTCGCGCTCCGCAGTGACCCCGCGGCACCGTTTCCCCACTGTTCGCCGGCAGGGATGAATACGCTCGCCCGAACAGCGGGCGGTGTGGGATTCACGTGAGGCCATCAGATTCGAGAAACGGGTACGGAACGATCGGCCACGCGTTCCGCACCGGCACCACCGGATGTCGGGGCGCCCGGCGTGTGCCGGGGACCCGCGAAGGACCGCCGCTCCCGAGGTGACCGGGAAACGACATCCGGTGCGACGGAACACCTCGGCGAGCGCGTTCCAGGGGTAGCCAACCACGAAGGGGCGCACCTTGACGTTCGACGAGTTCGTCGCCCTCCGACTACCACGTCTGCTGAGGTACGCGACGGTCCTCACCTCCGACGCGCACCTGGCCGAGGACGTGGTCCAGGAAGTGCTGCTCCGAGCCCAGTCCCGATGGAGACGCATCGGACGGCTCGAGGCACCGGAGAGCTACGTGCGGAAGATGATCACCAACGAGTTCCTGTCCTGGCGGCGGAGACGAGCCTCGGGGGAGGTGGTCACGCCGCCCGACGCGATCGGGACCCTGCGCGAACGGGCCAGTCGCGAGCACGACGACGCCCACGCCCGGTACGACGAGCGCGACGCCATGCTCCGCCGCATCGCCCGGCTCCCGAGGAAGCAACGCGCCGCCCTGGTCCTGCGCTACTACGAGCAGCTGCCCGACCGGGAGATCGCCCGGCTGCTGCGCTGCGGCGTGGGCACCGTGCGCAGCCACGTCTCCCGCGCCCTGAACGGCCTCCGCTCCGAGGCACCAGCACCCGGAACCCGGCCAGCACTCCTGAAGGAGGCGTGATGAGCTCCGACCACGAACGGTTGATCAGGGAGGCGCTGCTGCGCCAGGCCGACGCCGGTCCGGAACCGGCCGAGGTACTGGCCGGCCTCGAACGGGCCGGGGAGCGCCGCCGGCGCCGGCGGCGCGGCACGCTCCTCGTCGCCGCCGCGACCGTCACGACCATCGCGGTACCGGTCGCGGTGCTCGCCCTGGCGGACGGGGAACGGGGACCAGGGGTGGTCGCGGCGCCGGACACGCCTCCCAGCGAGGAACCGCCCGACACGGAGTTCTCGGGAGAGACCGCCTCCCTCGGTTACGGACCCACCTGGGTGCCGGAGGGGTTCCTGGAGTACCGGCGGACCTTCGAGAGCACCCCCCCTCCCGAGCCGGTGGAGGGCGAGGGGCCCACCGAGTGGAGCCACACCCGGTCGTGGACCAGCGGGCCGGTCGAGGAGGCGGCGGTGACGGCGCCGACGGTCACCGTGTGGGTGCTCAAGTACGAGAACCCCCAGACGAACCACAACCTGGACGACCTGCCCGAGGTCCAGCTGGACGACACGACCACCGCTCACGTCAACGAGGACCAGCGGGGGTACCGCAGTCGCCTCTCGTGGTTCCCCGCGCCGGACGTGCTCGTCGTGGTCACCGCCTCGTCGATCGAGGATTCCTTCAGGGTGGCGACGGACGTCGCCCGGTCGGTCCGGGCCGACGTCCACGTCGAGTTCCCGATGCCGCTGGAACTCGACGGACCGAACCCGGCGCGCTCGGTCTCCCTGGGGGCCGAGCCCGGGGACGAACGGGCATGGTCGGCCCTGCTGTCCACCGGCGTGCCCGGCGAGGAGGACTACCAGGCGGAGCTGGAGGTCGAGTACCTCCCGGACCGCCCCGAGGTGGACCAGCCCTGGATGCCCGACGGCGCGCCGCCCCCGGTGGAGACCCCCGTCCTCGGTGGGACGGCGTTCTTCTACGCCCCGCACCACCCGTGGTCCTCCGGTGGCCGACCGGCGTCGCTGGTCGTCCCGGCCGCCGACGGGCGGTGGCTGGTCGTGCGGGACGGCCGGCCCACCGAGGGGAGCTCGGTGACGATGGACGACCTGGTCGACGTCGCCGACAGCCTCGTCGTGCACCCGGACGTCGACCGGTCGTGGGTGGGCACTCGTCCCTGAGCCCACCGGGACGGCGGTGAGGGGTCGTCGGCCCGGGCCGCGAGGCGCGGCCGTCGTCGCTGCTGGCACCCGGCCACCCCCCTATGCTCGCGGGGTGGTGCGGGTGCTGGCGGTCGCCGACGGGGTCGTGGAGAAGCTGTGGACCGAGCAGGTCCGGGCCTACGACGTCGCGCTGGTCCTCGGCGCCGGTGACCTCCCCTTCGACTACCTCGAGTACCTGAGCACCGAGCTCGGCGTGCCCTGCGTCTTCGTCCCCGGCAACCACGACCAGGACCTCGGCGGTTACACGAAGGTGCGGGGGATGTGGACCAGAGGGGGCATGCCGGTCTCCTGGCCCGGCCCCGCCGGCGCGGTCAACGCCGACGGCCGGGTGGTCGACGTCGCGGGCCTCCGGATCGCGGGCCTCGGCGGCTGCCTCCGCTACCGCGAGGGCGCGAACCAGTGGACCGAACGCGAGCAGGCCCGGCGGGGACGGCGGGTGTGCCGCCGGGCGGCGGCGCGGCGCTGGCGGGACGGCAGGGGGGTGGACGTGCTGCTGACGCACGCGCCCCCGTTCGGGTGCGGCGACCTCGACGACCCGCCCCACCGCGGCTTCCGCTGCCTGCACGACGTGGTGCGCCGCCTCCGGCCGCCGCTGCTGGTCCACGGCCATATCCATCCGGAGTACGGACCCCGCGCGCGCGAGGGCCATCTGGGTAACACTCTGCTGGTCAACGCCGCTTATCACCGTGTAGTCGAGATTCCCGTTCCATAGCCACCCCGGAGGTGGAACGTGCGCCGTGACACCGGCTTCCCCCACGCGGACGCCGAGAACGACTTCCTCCGCTCCCGGCGCCAACAGGTGCTGGCCCGGCTCTCGGCCTGGCTGCGACGGGAGCCGGACGACGTCAACATCATGCTGCCGTTCACCGAGGTCGTCGAAGCCCTCGGCCAGGTGGGCGAGCGGAGGCTGGGGTTGCGCGTCATCCGCTTGGACACCGTCGTCGGCAGCGTGGACCGGACCAGGGACTTCGACCGCCGGTTCCGCCCGACCTCGACCAGGGTGCGGGAACGGTGGGAGCGGCTGGCGCGGGCGCAACGGCGGGGTGAGGCCGTCCCGCCCATCGCCGTCTACCGGATCGGGGACCTGCACTTCGTCCAGGACGGCCACCACCGGGTCTCGGTGGCGATCGCGCACCACAACGACACGATCGACGCCTACGTCACGGAGATCATCACCAAGATCGACGCGGCGGGGATCCGTTTCCGGGGCGACCTGATGGTCAAGGCGGACCGCCGGCTGTTCCTGGAACGGGTCCCCCTGCCAGGGGAGGCGCGCGCGGCGGTCGTGCTGACGGACGCCTGGGAGTACACGGAGCTCAGCGAGACCGTGGAGGCCTGGGGCTTCCGG
Source organism: Actinoalloteichus caeruleus (assembly GCF_049311605.1). Taxonomy (NCBI): domain Bacteria; kingdom Bacillati; phylum Actinomycetota; class Actinomycetes; order Pseudonocardiales; family Pseudonocardiaceae; genus Actinoalloteichus; species Actinoalloteichus caeruleus. The sequence continues at coordinate 802,753 of NZ_CP186005.1, read as the reverse complement.
CTCATGCAGGACGAGGGCACGTTCCTGGACCGCACCACGATCGCCCGGCGCTGGTACCACGAGGAGTTCCGCCCGGTGGTGCGGCTGCTCCGCTCGGCCGAGTTGATCGCGGACCGCACCGAGGCGGAGGCGTACCTCCGCGTGGGTTGCGAGCGGTACCGGCTGATGCGGACGCACCGCTGGGACGACGAGATCATCGAAGCGGTACGACGCGGTCCCCGGCGCTGACCAGGGGGTCGGCGCCGGGGACCGGCGGGGTGCGTCATGCCTCCAGGGTCAGGTTCCTGCCCGTGGAGGGGTCGAAGAGCTGGACCTTGCCCAGGTCGAACCACACCTCGTGGTGGTCGCCCTCGCGCACCGGCGAGACCGCCGAGAGCCGGGTCACCAGCTGGCCCTCACTGGCGGGGACGTCCGAGCTGCCCGAGTCGGCGGCGAGTTCCTCCAGTTCGGCGGAGCGGGCCTTCTCGTCGAGCGCGTAGTAGACGTACTTGTCCGACCCCATCGACTCCACCACGTCGACCAGGCCGGTGAAGACGTCTCCCTCGGCGCGCATCCGGTCGTCGACCAGGCTGGCGTCCTCGAAGTGCTCGGGCCGGATGCCGAGGATGACCTCGCGGGGCGCGTCCGCCCGCTCCATCGCACGCCGCAGCCGGTCGGTGAGCCGGATCTCGCCGAGCGCGGTGGCGAGCCCGCCGTCCGCGACGGCGGCGGGGACGAAGTTCATCGCGGGCGAGCCGATGAACCCGGCCACGAACAGGTTCGCGGGGTGCTCGTAGAGGTGCTGGGGAGCGCCGATCTGCTGGACCACTCCCCCGCGCATGACCACGACCCGGTCACCGAGGGTCATCGCCTCGGTCTGGTCGTGGGTGACGTACACCGTGGTGGTGCCGAGCTGCTTCTGGAGCCGCGACACCGAGGTGCGCATCTGGACCCGCAGCTTGGCGTCGAGGTTCGACAGCGGCTCGTCCATGAGGAAGGCCTTCGGGTTCCGCACGATCGCCCGCCCCATCGCGACCCGCTGCCGCTGACCACCGGAGAGGTTCGACGGCCGCCGGTCCAGGTGCTGGGTGAGGTCGAGGATCCTCGCGGCCTCGTTCACCTTGCGGTCGATCGTGGCGGTGTCCAGCTTGGCCAGCCGGAGGGGGAAGGCCATGTTCTCCCGGACGCTGAGGTGCGGGTAGAGCGCGTAGGACTGGAACACCATGGCGATGTCGCGGTCCTTGGGAGCCCGGTCGTTGACCACCGTCCCGTCGATGCGCAGCTCACCGGAGGTGATGTCCTCCAGGCCGGCGATCATGTTCAGCGTGGTGGACTTCCCACAGCCCGACGGGCCCACCAGGATGATGAACTCGCCGTCGGCGATCTCGATGTTGACCTCCTGGACGGCGAGGGCGCCGTCCGGGTAGCGCTTGGTCACCCGGTCCAAGACGATGTCTGACATTGTCACCTCATCCCTTGACAGCGCCGGAGGTCAGGCCCGCGACGATGCGGCGCTGGAAGAACAACACGGCCACGATGATCGGCACCGTGATGACCACGGCCGCCGCGGAGATGGACCCGGTCGGGTCCTGGAACTGCGAGTCACCGGTGAAGAACGACAGCGCCACCGGGACGGTGCGTGACCGCTCGGTCGAGGTCAGGGTGAGCGCGAACAGGAAGTCGTTCCAGCAGAAGATGAACACCAGGATCGCGGTGGTGAAGACGCCGGGCGCGGCCAGCGGAGCGATGACCTTCAGGAAGGCCTGGCCGGGCGTGGCGCCGTCCATCTTCGCCGCCTTCTCCAGCTCCCAGGGGATCTCCCGGAAGAAGGCCGACAGCGTGTAGATCGCCAGCGGCAGCGAGAAGGTGATGTAGGGCAGGATCAGCCCCGGCCAGGTGTCGAACAGGCCGAGGGTCCGCTCGATCTCGAACAGGGGCGAGACCAGCGAGATCTGGGGGAACATCGCGATGAGCAGGGACACCCCGACGAGCAGCCGCTTCCCAGGGAACTGGAGGCGGGCGATCGCGTAGGCCGCCATCGTGCCGAGGACGACGGCGATCGCGGTCGCGATCAGGGCGATGCCGATCGAGTTCAGCAACGCCCGCAGGAACTCGGTGGTCGACAGGATCGACCGGTAGTTCTCGAGCGTCCACTCCCTCGGGATGAAGTTCCCGTCGTTGAGGGTGGCGGGTGTCTTGAACGACAACGACATGATCCACAGCACCGGAACGAGGGCGTAGACCACCACCAGGGTGTTCAGCAGGCTCCACCTGAGCTTGCGTGCCCGGGTGTCGGTGCCTCCGAACGCGGCCATCAGCGCCTCCCCTCGGTGTCACTGCCCGGTGCGGCGGTGCCGAAGAGCTTCACGAAGACGAACGCGATCAGGGCCACCGACAGGAAGATCAACACCGACATGGTGGAGCCGATCCCCAGGTTGAGCGCCTGGATCAGGTTCGTGTTCGCGAGGATCGACACCGAGGAGGTGTCCTGTGCTCCCGAGGTCAGCACGTAGATGTTGTCGAAGATGCGGAACGCGTCGAGCGTCCGGAACAGCAGGGCCACCAGGATCGCCGGCTTCATCACCGGGACCATGACCTTGATGAACCGCTGCCACGGGCCGGCCCCGTCCATGGACGCGGCCTTGAGCAGGTCGTCCGGTACGAGCGCCAGGCCGGCCATCAGCAGCAGGGCCATGAAGGGCGTCGTCTTCCAGACCTCGGCCAGCGTGATGATCGCCAGGGCGCTGGCCTGGTCGGTGAGCGGAGCGGAGCCGGGGGCGAACAGGTTGGCGAGGTACCCGGTGTCGGGGGTCCAGGCGTACCGCCAGGAGAAGGCGGCGACGACGGTGACGATCCCGTAGGGCACCAGCGCCGAGGTCCGCACCAGTCCTCGACCCACGATCGTCCGGTGCATGATCAGCGCGAGCGCCATGCCCAGCACCAGCTCGATCGCGACCGAGACGACGGTGATCAGCAGGGTCACCCCGAACGAAGTCCACCAGTAGCTGCTGGTGAGCACCTCGACGTAGTTGGCGAGGCCCACGAACTCCTGGTCAGCCGGGAACCGGAGGTCGTAGCGCTGGAGCGACAGCCAGACGGAGTAGATGATCGGCCAGCCGGTGACCGCGATCATGACGAGCGCGGCGGGAGCGCACAGCAGCAGGGCCAGGCGGCGCTCCGACCGCTGTCCCTCGGTGAGCGTCCGGCGCCCCGACCGGGTGCCACCGGTCCGCCCACCGCGTCCCGACCCGCCCGCCGGGCTCGGGCCCGGCTCGGCGGTCCCGTCCGCCGGGGAGCCGGGGGCCGCCTGGTCCTCGGAGAGGCGTTCCCCGCTCATGGCAGCACCCCCTTCGACTCCAGCGCCTTCTGCACGGACACCCGCAGCTCCTCCGCGGTTCGTTCCGGATCGATCGCCGAGGGCGGGGACAACGTGTGCGACAGCACCGTCGAGACGTTCTGGTAGGCCGGGGTCGAGGGCCGGTTCGCCGCGTTCTGGACGCTCTCGAGGATCGCGTCCTTCATCGGGTAGGCCTCGAGCATCTCGGGCTCGTCGTAGACGCTCTCGATCGTGGGGGGCACGCCGCTGTTGATCGCCGAGAACTTCTGGTTCTCCGCGTTGCGCAGGCAGAGCGCGGCGTCGAACGCCTCGTCAGGGTGTTCGGAGTAGGTGCTGACGGCCAGGTTGTACCCGCCGATGGTGGACCGGCTGGGGCTGCCAGGCTCCACCCCCGGGTAGGGGGCCCACCCGACGTTCTGGGCGAGCTCCGGTGTCTCCGCCTGCATGGCGGCGTAGACGAAGGGCCAGTTGATCTGGAAGGCGGCGTTGCCGGTCTGGAAGGCCAGGCGGGCGTCGTCCTCCATCGCGTTGGTCAGGCCCGGGTGCGCGAGGCCGGAGGTGGCGAAGTCGCGCAGCACCTGGAGGGCGCGGACGGCACCCTCGTCGAACTCCGCGCGCAGGCCGTCCTCGGAGAGCATGTGCCCGCCGGCCGACGCGGTGATGGAGTTGTAGTGGACGACCAGGCCCTCGTACTGCGCTCCCGTGATGAGGATGGTGTGCGGGTCCCCGGCGTCCTTGAGCTCCTGGGCCGCCTCCATCATGTCGTCCCAGGTCTCCGGCGGCTCGTCGACCAGGTCGGTCCGGTACCAGAGCAGTTGGACGTTGGTGTTCTTCGGAGCCGCGTAGAGCCGGTCCTCGTACCTGGCGGACTCGAGCGGCCCCTCCAGCGTGCCTTCCTCCGCCTCGGCCCGGTGCTCGCCGGTCCACTCCTGGATCCACTCGGCACCGGCGAACTCCTGGGTCCACATGAGGTCGAGTCCGAGGACGTCCATGTCACGGTCCTCGGCCGCCAGCCGCCGGACCATCTGGAGCCGCTGGTCGTCGGCGCCTCGGGGCAGTTTGTTGTAGACGATCTGGTACCGCCCGGCGGCCCGCTGGTTGCAGTTCTCCACAACCGTCTCCAGGCCGTCCTCGGGCGCGTAGTAGAGGTTGACGGTGATCCCCTGCTGGTCGGCGCCGCAGGCCGCCAGCGGTATCGCGAGCAACGCGACCCCCATAGCCGCCGCGGCCCGCCCCGGCCGCGCACGCATCGCGGGGCGCCCCATCGCTGCCTCCTCCCGGCGACGGCTGAGGCGACACCCCGGCACCGCGTCGACACCGCCCGGGTGACCACAGCCGGCACCACGTCGTGCCCGCACTGATCGCCGGTCGCCGCCCTGGCGGTGACCGGCCGCCTCGGGGTGCGTCTCGTCACACCCCGGGAACGGCGCATCGAACGTAAGGCCGTTGATCACCTTCCGCAACAGGTACTGCGCAAGATGCGAGATCTGTTATAAAAATGGGTCTCCAAGCAGCCCGATACTCGGCCAGGTTCTCACAGTCGGTGACTCCTAACCGGACAAATCCGGAATCAACCCCCACTAGGGTCATTCCCGTTCGTGGAAGCCTCAGGACGCGGACGGTGGCCGCATCGCCAACTTCGCGAGCAGATCCCTACCCTGTTCGGCGTTGCGCGGATGGCACAGGACGTCGTACCGCCCGGCGACCAGTTGGCTCGCGGAGACGAAGTCCCGCCGCCCCCGCGCCGAGCCGTAGGTGACCGCCGCGAAGAGGAGCCCGAAGAGCACGCCGGTCCCGAGACCGACGAGCACCGGCCCGATGAAGACGCCCTCCGTTCCGCTGAACAGGCTGAGCAGGATTCCGACGAACAGGCCGAACCACGCGCCCGAGGCGGCCCCGCCCGCGAGTACCTTGCCCCAGGAGAGCTTGCCGGTCACCCGCTCCACGAGCATCAGGTCGACACCGACGATCGTCACCTCCTGCACCGGGAAGTCGCTCTCGGCCAGGTAGTCGACCGCGCGCTGCGCCTCCTCGTACGTGCCGTACGAGCCGATCGGCCACCCGGTGGGCGGAGTGGGCAGTCTCGGCGCGCTGCGCGCGTCTCTGCCCGAGCTGCCGAAGGGACTGGTCACCGGTTCTCACCTCCGTGAACGGGAACTTCCATCCTGCCAACGATCAGGGCGACTGGCAGTTCCTGCGAATCGTTCGTGGCGACCATGATCCCTGTCTCGTTCCACGGAGGCGCGGCCGTCCCGGTCTCGACCCACCCCGCCCCGTCACCGCGCTCGTACCCTCACAGCGGGAGCACGGTCGCGAGGCGCCGGTAGGCCGGCCTCGGATCCGCTCCGTCCGCCGTCAGCACCTGCACCGACACGTGGTCGGCACCGGCGTCGAGGTGGGCCGTCACCTTCGCCGCGACCGACTCGTCGGTCCCCCAGGCCACCAGGTCGTCGATCAGGGCGTCGCTGCCGTCGTCGGCGATGTCCTGCTCGGTGTACCCCAGTCGCAACAGGTTGTTGGTGTAGTTCACGAGCCTGAGGTAGGGGTTCGCGACCGGGGGACGACCGACGGCCCGGGCGGTCGCCGGATCGCTCTCCAGCACCACCTTGTGCTCCGGGGCCAGCAGGACGCCGGCGCCCAGGACCTCCCGCGCCCGCCTGGTGTGCTCGGGAGTGGTCAGGTAGGGGTGTGCCCCGGCGGTGCGTTCACCCGCCAGCCGCAGGGCGCGGGGACCGAGCGCCGCCAGCACGCGGCGGTCCAGCGGAACGGGGCGGGCGGCGCTGTCCAGCTCGTCGAGGTACTCCACCAGCCGGGTGTACGGGCGGACGTACCCGGCGCCGACCGCCTCGCGGTGCCCGGCCCCGATCCCCAGCAGGAACCGGTTCGGGTACCGCGCCTCGATCCGGTGGAAGGACTCCGCGACGGTGTCGGCCGGGGAGTCCCAGATGTTGACGATGCCGGTGGCCACCACCAAGCGCGTCGTCGCCGCGAGCAGGTGCTCGACGACGTCGAGGTCGGCGGAGGGCGAACCACCCACCCAGAGCGTCCCGTATCCGAGCTCCTCCAGTTCCGCGGCGGTCTCCGCCCCCACCGCACCGGTCAGGAACGGGGCGGGCCGCCAGATGCCGATACGGCCGAGTCGTGGGCTCATGATCGTCTCCTTCCGTCCTCCGTGCGAACGTTCCCGGTCCCTGATCTCATTCCGCATCTCATCCCGAAGTTCCGGCGACGGCGAGTCGAGGCGGCCGGGAACAGCCAACCGGGGAGCTCGGACCGGGCACGTCGGTGGGTGGGTGGGTGGGTGGCGTCCCGCGCCGCCCCCGCCGGGTGACCAGCGGCCCCCTGGCCGCCGCGACCAACGCCCGCCCCGGGGCCACCTCGTCGATCGTCTCCGCGCCAGTCGATGGCGCGCCCGAGCCGCCACCCCCGAGGCGGTGTGCCACGCGGAGGCCAGGCCGGTGGTGCTCGTCCGCCACCCCCGGCAAGGACAAGGAGTGATCTCGTCGCTCTGGTCCGGGCGCGGGTCCCACCCGCCGTCGAGGTCGAACCCGACCCGAAGGGCGCGACCGCCGGAGTCCGTCCTGTTCGCGAAGGCGGAGGCGGGGACCGCCGACCGCCCGTACCCGCCGAACCGTCACCACCAGCAGCCGCGTCGGCACCGGGCGGGAGACACCGGCGCCCTCGTGGTCGCCAGCCCTCGCCCCGACGTCGGCGCACGCGTGCCCACCGACGCGGTGAGGTCCGCTGGCCCGAGGACCAGCGGCTCGAACCGTGGAGCGGAGGCCGCGACCACCTCCGGCCGGCTGGGGCCCTGGACCGCTCGGTCCGGCTCGGGTCGACGCGGCCCGAGGGGAGGCCGAGGCCCGCCAGCCGCGGTCGCGGTGCCGGGTCCCGCGCCGACGAGTTCCTCGAACGCTGCTGGTGGGAGCCAGGGCGGACCCGGGCGGCCACTCCACGGTGCCGCGCCGGGCGAGTGGGCTCACCGGGACGTCGTGGAAGGGGTGGCGGGCGCCGACGAACGACCGGACCGCCTGCGGGCGACCGAGGCGGAGCGGCCGCCCGCGTGCCGTGGCCGACCTGACCCGACCCGGGTGGCTTCTCGCTCCCCCTCGGATCCGGGGCCGGCACGGCAGCGGGCCCGGCACGCCCGCACGCGGTCCACCCCCTCCTGGGATGCTGGGGGGATGGCTGGCACCGCCGACACCACCCGCACGCTGGACCTCGCCCTCCGCAAGGCCGGGGCGGTGTGGGTGGCTCCCGGGAACCGGCCGGCCAGGCTGGTGTGGACCGTGTGGCGCGGTGGTGCGCTGTGGGTGGCGGTCGGACCGGGGGAACAGCAGGTGCCCGGCCTCGCCGACGACTCCCTCTGCCAGGTGACCGTGCGGTCGCCGAGCACCCGTTCGCACCTGCTGGAGTTGCGAACGCGTGCCCGGCTGGTCACACCCGACGAGGACACCCTCGCCGCGCTCACGGCGGCCCGCCGCAACCGGCCGCCCTCCTGGACGGAGGTCTACCGCCTCGTCCCGGAGCCGGGCGAGGCGGAGGAGGCCCCCGGATGAGGGCGCCCCCCGCCCTCGACGGGCGGGGCCGCCCGAATCAGGCCTGAGCCCGCTGACCGGCCGCCCTGGGTACCTGGCCGTCGGCCAACTTGGCGCAGGTGTCCGCCAGGGACCCGAGTTCCTCCCCTGGCAACACCGAGGTGAAGTACTGGCTGACACCAGCCAGGTGAGTGGAGACCGCCATGCGCAGGCGGTCCTTGCCCTGTTTCGTGAGTACCGCCATCACGCCGCGACCGTCCGTGTCGACTCTGACCCTGCGCACCAGCCCGACACGCTCCAGCCTGTCGACGAGTCGGGTGACACCCGACCTGGACAGCAGTACCGCGTCCGCCAGTTCGGTCATTCTGAGCCGTTGTTCGGGAGCCTCAGCGAGATGGACGAGCACGTCGTAGGCCGCCAGGGAGAGCCGCTGCTTGGCGATGAGGTCGGCCTCCAGGCACCGCGTGACGCGGGCGTGTGCCCGGAGGAAGCTGCGCCAAGCCGCGATCTCGTCTCCGTTGGGTAATCGGCCGAGAACGGTATCCGACACGAGATCGATGTTACGGAACGCGCGCGACCGTGCGCACAGCGCCCCCCGGGAATGATGACTCTCCGCGTTCGCCCGGGTACGACCACCCGGGGAACGGCGGGCGGGACCGGTACCAGCGGGTGCCCGCGCCGTAGCATGGAGGCCGCACCAAGGTCCAGCAGCCTCATCAACGACGAAAGGCCCGGTGTTCGCAAGTGACTCCTGCCCAACCGGCTGACACCGCACTCTCGCCGGAGACGGTGCGCGAGGCGCTGTCGCGGGTCGAGGACCCGGAGATCCACCGGCCCATCACCGAGATCGGGATGGTCAAGGACATCACCGTCGGTGAGGGCGGAGTGGTGGATGTCGGGATCTACCTGACGGTCGCCGGATGTCCCATGCGCGACCGCATCACCCGGGACGTCAAGGCAGCCGTCGAGGCACTGCCCGGCGTCTCCGACGTGCGCGTCGAACTGGACGTGATGAGCGACGAGCAGCGTTCCGAACTGCGCAGGACGCTGCGCGGTGACTCGGCGGAACCGAAGATCCCCTTCGCCGAACCGGGCTCCCTCACCAGGGTGTACTGCGTGGCCTCCGGCAAGGGAGGCGTCGGGAAGTCCAGCGTGACGGTCAACCTCGCCGCCGCGTTGGCCGCGCGGGGTCTCTCGGTCGGCGTCGTCGACGCCGACATCTACGGGCACTCGGTCCCGAGGATGCTGGGGGCCTCCGGCAAGCCCACCAAGGTCGAGTCGATGATCATGCCGCCGCAGGCGCACGGCGTGAAGGTCATCTCCATCGGCATGTTCACCCCCGGGAACTCCCCCGTGGTGTGGCGTGGCCCCATGCTCCACCGCGCCCTCCAGCAGTTCCTGGCCGACGTCTTCTGGGGCGACCTGGACATCCTGCTGCTCGACCTGCCCCCCGGCACCGGTGACATCGCCATCTCGGTCGCCCAGCTCATCCCCAACGCCGAGATCCTGGTCGTGACGACGCCGCAGCAGGCCGCCGCCGAGGTGGCCGAACGGGCCGGGGCGATCGCCATGCAGACGCGGCAGCGCATCGCGGGTGTGGTCGAGAACATGTCGTGGCTCGAACTGCCGGACGGTCAGCGGATGGAGCTGTTCGGCAGTGGCGGGGGCCAGCTGGTGGCGGACTCGCTCTCCCGGTCGGCGGGGGCCGAGGTCCCGCTGCTGGGTCAGGTGCCGCTGGACCAGCGCCTGCGGGAGAACGGCGACGCCGGCACCCCGCTGGTGCTCGCCGAGCCCACCGCCCCCGCCGCCCAGGTGCTGCTCGACGTCGCCAAGCGGCTCTCCGTGCGCGCACGCGGGCTCGCCGGTCAGATGCTGTCGGTGACGCCGGTCCGCCGTTCGAATCCAGCCGAGCGGAGCACAGGCTGAGCCGATCGGGGGAAGTTGGGTCGGGGCCGCCCTCGGGCGGCCCCGATCGCGTTCGTGGCCGGTCTCCCGCGCCTCCGGGCCTCCCCCGGCGTGGGCTCAGGTGGCGTCGGGGTCGATGGGGGGGCGCTCCCCCGGCCGCAGGGACGGCTCAGGTGGGCGGGCGGGCCCCGAGCCGGCGGTGGGGTGGCCGTTCGGCTTCTCCGGGGCGCCGTCCGCCAGCGGCCGGTCGTCGTCGAACAGCTTCCTGGCCTGGTCGGTGATGGCCGTCTTCGGGTTCAGGTTCCGGAGACCACGCAGGTCCTCCAGCGGTTTGCGCAGTTCGTCGAACTCGGGGCCCATCTCCGAGCGGATCTGCTCACGCGCTCCCGACGCGTAGTCGCGGACCTTGCGGATGGTGTTGCCCAACCAGGCGGCAGCGGCGGGCAGCCGTTCCGGGCCGAAGATGAACAGACCGACGAGCAGCAGCACGAACAGCTCCGGCCACCCAATGTTCTCGAACACCCTGGCACCTCCTCCGCACCCGCGAACAGCCTAACGGTTGCCCGGTCATGCGAAAGGGTCTCGGGTGGGACGGTTCCGGCCGGTCAGCGGTTCTGGTCCGAGTCGAGGATGACCGGGATCACCAGGACCCCGTCGCCCCGCACGATCTCCAGCTCGATCTCGTCACCGATCTGGCGCTGGCCGACCGCGAGGAGCAGTTCGTCCGCGCCGCCCACGGGCTGGTCGTCGACCTTGGTGATGACGTCGCCCTCCTGGACACCGGCCCGCTCCGCCGCCCCGCCCTCGCGCACGTTGGCCACCTCGGCGCCGTACTGGTTGCCCGACACCCTGGTGACCGGGTTCACCCCGAGGTCCGGGTGTTCCACCCGGCCGTGCTGGATGAGGTCCTCGGCGATCCGGCGCACCTGGTTGATCGGGTTGGCCAGCCCGATCCCGATGGAGCCGCCGCCCGGCGTGGCCTCCCGGATCGCGGTGTTGATGCCGACGAGGGCACCGGACGAGTTGACCAGTGCCCCACCCGAATTGCCCCGGTTGATCGCCGCGTCCGTCTGGATGGCGTTGATCACCGAGGTCTCCGCGGCTGGCAACCGGGACGGCCGGTCCAGGGCGCTGACGATGCCGGAGGTCACGGTGTTGGGGAGGTTCAGCGGGTTCCCGATGGCCAGGACCGTGTCCCCCACGGCGAGCTGGTCGCTGTCACCCAGCTCGATCACCGTCAGGTTGTCGACCTCGACCTTCAGCACGGCGAGGTCGGTGCGCTGGTCCCGGCCGACCAGCGAGGCCTCCGCCCTGCTGCCGTCGGAGAAGACGACGTCGATGTCGGGGGAGTCGGCGTCGGCGGCCGAGGCGACCACGTGTTCGTTGGTCACCACGTAGCCCTCCTCGTGGATGACCACGCCGGAACCCGCACCGTCGCCGGTGTCGACGGAGACCACGGCTGGCCGCACCCGGCTGACCACCTCCGCGAGGGAACCCGGCTCCCGTTCCACGGCGGTGTCGGCCTCGGCGAGCGTCACGTCGGGACGGTTCAACACGCTGCCACCCTCGGCGGTGATCCGGCCGAGGAAACCGCCGGCCAACCCGACGAGGAGGGCGGCCGCGAACAACGCGCCCAGCGCGGTCGGCTTCACCCGCTGCCCGAAGAGCACCTCGCGGGCGCTCAAGCGCGCGGCCGCGCGCGGGGGTTCGGCGTCGGGGTCACCGTCGCTGGTCCCGGCCTCCAGAGCGGGCGGCCCCAGCACGGCCGGCGCGCTCGGATCCCGCCAGGCGTCCCGTTCGTCGGCCCACATGGTCGGCTCGGGGGGCGTCACCGGCCGGGAGGGACCCGGCTGCCGCCGCGGACCTTCTCCCCCACCTGTGGGACGTCCGAACGCCGCCGCGAGCTCCGCGTGTTCGGGGGGCCGGAGCCGGATGGGCGGCGGGGCCGCCGAGCCGGTGGGACGGTCGAACGCGCCGGTCACATGGTCGGGCCGGCCGAACACCGCCTCCTCGGCGGACCGGGGCGCCCTCGGCGCGCTGACCGGAGCGGCCGATCCCGCGGGGGTGTCCCGCCGGACGGCCTGGTCGTCGTTCCGACCGTGGTCGGTGCCCTCGGAGTCTCGGCCAGGAGAGGAAGGCGGCAGCTGCTGACTCATCGCTTCCCGAGCGGTAGGGGTCGTGTCGGTCCGAAGCCGGCGACGTCCGACGCGCCGACGGTGGTCTCAGCTTAGGCCGTCGGGGCCGGGGAGGACTGTCGTTCTTCGTCGGTTGGCGTCGTCGACCGTCTCCGGCCGGGGTCGGGTGGTCCGTGCGGTGACGGCCGCGATGGCCGGGTTCGCCCGGTCCCAGGGCGAACACGAGCCAGGTCCGTCACGTGCGCTCCCAGGGTGCGGTACCACTGGTGAAGTGGGCGTATCCCCGGAGGGCGTCCCGTGGTCGGGCCGGCCGTCGGCCGGGGACGGGGAGCGACGACGCGGGGGGTCCGGACGGCGGCGGTCAGCGCCGCGCGTCCTCGACATCCGCGATCGCCCGCAGGACGCGCACGTCGGACACGCTGTGGGCGGTTCCGAGCGACTGGGCGAAGTAGCTGACCCGAAGTTCCTCGATCATCCACCGGATCTTCCGCAGTTCCCTGGCCGAGGTCGCGCTCCCGGCCAGGCGTTGACGCGCGTCGTCGTAGGCCTCGCGTACCGCCGCCACCTGGTCGGTCAGCTGGGCGTCCCTCGCGGGGTTCTCCGGGAGCTTCTCCAGGCGGCGTTCCATCGCCTGGAGGTACCGGGGGAGTTGGGCGATCCGGGCCGCCCCCGTCGCGGTCACGAACCCCGGGTACACGAGTTCCGCCAGCTGCCGCCGGACGTCCTCCCGGCCAGCGGCGAGGGCGGGCGCGGTGGAGGCGGCCAGCGCGCGCTCCACGGAGGTCGCCGCGGCGAGGGTGTCGCTCACGTGGCGTACGACGGTGTGCACCCGGGCGGGCAGTTCGCTCCGGAGCTTCTCCCGCAGCCGGTCGAAGGCGGCCGGGTCCCTGCCCGGGGCCCCCGCTCCCACCAGGATCGAGTCGGCCGCGCAGTCGACGCAGTCGTCCAGCAGGGCCGGCAGGCCGCCGTGCGGGTTGCGGGTCAGCGCGAGCTTCCGCGCGTTGCTGAGGCTGTTCTTGAGAGACCGCAGGGGAGAGGGCACGTTGAGCAGGACCAGGCGCCGGAAACCGCGCCACATGGCCCGCCGGGCCTCCCCTGGGGTCTCGAACATGCGGACGGAGACGGTGTCGCCCTCGTCGACGAGGGCGGGGTAGGCGGTGACGGTCAACCCGTCCTGGTCCTGGCGGTACTCGGTGGGCAGTTCACCCAGATCGTTCCAGCTGGTCAGCCCGGTGCGTTCCAGTGACCGGGCCGCGTGGGAGAGGGTGGCGCGCACCCGGCCGCGCAACCTCGCCTTGATCGCCCCGAGGTCCCGGCCCTCCGCGACGGTCCCACCGTCGCCGTCCACCACCCGGAACGTGACCCTGAGGTGGTCGGGGAGCTGGTCGGTTCGCCAGGCGTCGCGGGGAACGCTGACCCCGGTCAGCCGGTGGAGCTCCCGTTCGAGCGCCGGCAGCAGTGCCAGCTCCGAGTCGGGGCTGATCCGGGAGAGCACCGTCCTGGCCACGTCCGGAACGGGCACGAAGTTCCGCCGGACGTTCTTGGGCAGGGTGCGGATCAGCGCGGTGACCAGCTCGGACCGCAGGCCGGGCACCTGCCAGGTGAACTGCTCCGGCGTGACCTGGTTGAGGGCGGCCAGCGGGACGTCGACGGTGATGCCGTCGCTGGTGGTACCCGGCTCGAAGTGGTAGGACAGCGGCATCTCCAGACCCGGCTGCCGCCACGTGTCCGGATAGTCGGACTGGCTGACGCCCCCCGAGTTCTCGTTCACCAGCATCGACCGGTCGAAGGTCAGCAGGTCGGGCTGGGTGGTCCTGGTCTTCTTCCACCAGGTGTCGAAGTGCCGTGCGGAGACGACCTCCGCCCCGACCCTCGCGTCGTAGAACTCGAACAGCGTCTCGTCGTCCACGACGATGTCCCGGCGGCGCGCCCGGTGCTCGAGTTCCTCGACCTCCGCCAGCAGCCGGCGGTTCTCGTGGAAGAAGCGGTGCCGGGTCTCCCAGTCCCCCTCCACCAGGGCGTGGCGGATGAACAGTTCCCGGCTCACCTCCGGATCGATCCGCCCGTAGTTGACCTTGCGACCGGTGACGAGCGGGATGCCGTAGAGCGTGACCCGCTCGAGGGCCATCACGGCTCCTCGCCGCTTCTCCCAGTGCGGCTCGCTGTGGAAGCGTTTCACGAGGTGGCCCGCGAGGCGTTCCACCCACTCGGGTTCGATGCGGGCGACGACGCGCGCCCACAGCCTGGTGGTCTCGACGAGCTCGGCGGCCATCACCCACCTCGGCTGCTTCTTGAACAACGCCGAGCCGGGGAAGACGGCGAACCGGGCGTTGCGGGCACCCTGGTAGTCCTGCTTCGGCCCCTCCTTGAGCCCGACGTGCGAGAGCAGGCCGGCCAGCAGCGCGAGGTGGACGCGCTGCGGCTCCTCCCTCGCGGTGCTCATCGGCAGGTCGAGCTGTTTGGCGATCTGCCGGAGCTGGGAGTGCACGTCCTGCCACTCGCGCACCCGCAGGTAGTTCAGGAACTCGTTGCGGCACAGCCTCCTGAACCTGTTCGAGGTCAGTTCCCGCTGCTGCTCCCGCAGGTAGTCCCAGAGGTTCAGGTAGCTGAGGAAGTCGGACTCCTGGTCTGCGAACCGGGCGTGCTTCTCCGAGGCGGCCTGTTGCCGTTCGGCCGGGCGTTCCCTCGGGTCCTGGATGGAGAGCGCGGCGGCGATCACCAGGACCTCCTGCACGCAACCGTTCCGCTCCGCCTCCAGCACCATCCTGCCGAGCCGGGGGTCGACGGGGAGCTGGGCGAGTTTCCGCCCCAGCCTGGTGAGGCGGCGGCCACCGTCCTCGTCCACCTCCAGCGCTCCCAGTTCGTGCAGGAGTTGGACGCCGTCCCGGATGTTGCGGGCGTCGGGTGGTTCGACGAAGGGGAAGGCCGCGATGTCCCCCAGCTCCAACGCGGTCATCTGGAGGATGACCGAGGCCAGGTTCGTCCGGAGGATCTCGGGGTCGGTGAATTCGGGGCGGTTGTCGAAGTCCTCCTCCGAGTACAGCCGGACGCAGATCCCCTCGGCGACCCGACCGCAGCGGCCCTTGCGCTGGTTGGCCGAGGCCTGGGAGACCGGCTCGATCGGCAGACGTTGGACCTTCAGCCGGTGGCTGTACCGGGAGATGCGGGCGTTCCCGGTGTCCACCACGTAGCGGATGCCCGGCACGGTGAGCGAGGTCTCGGCGACGTTGGTGGCGAGGACGACCCGCCGGCCGGGGTGCGGGCTGAACACCCGGTGCTGCTCCGCCGCGGACAGCCGGGCGTAGAGCGGCAGGATCTCGGTGTTCCGGAGGTTCGCCTTCTCGAGCGCGTCGGCGGCGTCCCGGATCTCCCGCTCACCGCTGAGGAAGACCAGGATGTCACCCGGTCCCTCCTGGCTGAGCTCGTCGACGGCGTCGCGGATCGCCTGGGTCTGGTCCCGGTCGGGGTCCGGGTCGTCCTCGTCGAGGAGGGGGCGGTAGCGCACCTCCACCGGGTAGGTGCGGCCGGAGACCTCGATGATCGGTGCGCCGTCGAAGTGGCGGGAGAAGCGTTCGGGGTCGATCGTCGCCGAGGTGATGATCAGCTTGAGATCGGGTCGGCGGGGCAGCAGCTGCTTGAGGTAGCCGAGCAGGAAGTCGATGTTCAGGCTGCGTTCGTGCGCCTCGTCGATGATGATGGTGTCGTACTGCCACAGCATGCGGTCCTGCTGGATCTCCGCCAGCAGGATGCCGTCGGTCATGATCTTGAGCAGGGTGTCGTCGGTGGAGCGGTCGGTGAAGCGGACCTTGAAGCCGACCGTCTCCCCCAGCGGCGTGGCCAGTTCCTCCGCCACCCGCTCGGCGACGGTGCGGGCCGCGAGCCGACGAGGTTGGGTGTGCCCGATGGCGCCCCGAACCCCACGTCCGAGTTCCAGACAGATCTTGGGGAGCTGCGTCGTCTTCCCGGAGCCGGTCTCCCCCGCGACGATGACCACCTGGTGGTCGCGGACGGCGGCGAGGATGTCGTCCTTCTTCCGGCTGACCGGCAGCGCGTCCGGGTAGCGGATCACGGGAGTGGCGGCCCTGCGGCGCGCGACCCGCGTCTCCGCGGCCGCCAGGTCCGCCGTGATCCGGCTCAGGGCGCGCTCCCGCGCGGGTCCGCCACGCGCCTTGCGCGAGCCTTCCAACCGGCGCGCGAGCCGCTGCTCGTCCCGGAGCGTCAGCTCGGGGAGGCGGGCGGCGATCTCGGCCGTCGAAGTCACTGGAGGCGTTCCCATACCGGGGCAAGGATAGGCACACCGCGTCGGCCGGCCACCAGCCATTAACGGTCCGGGGCTGCCTGGCCTGCGTCGAGGAGCGGGCGACGTGACCAGCGCCACCCGGGGCGGTCAGGGACCGACCGGTGCGGGGGTGGTGCTCCCGTCGACGTTGGAGGGGGTGGAGTGGTCGCGCGCGGAAGGCGTCAGGTGCGCGCCCGGCGCCCGGGACCCGGCGCTGGGCGGGCTCGACCTCCCGACCACGGGCGCGTCTCCGGTGGCGGTGACGGTGGTCGCCAGGGGAGCGGGTGGCCGGCCGCCGGCGGCACCGGCGGGCTGGCTGACCGGTTCGCGCCCGTCCCTGGCTCCGGCCTGCTCCGGCACCTGACCACCGGGGGCTCCGGACGGCGTCGCCAGCATGACCGCCCCGAGCATGAGACCCGAGACGACGACGCCGGCCCCGTTGCGCAGCCGGCGGCCGCTGCGGGGCGAGCGGGCGCGCCGGGGCGCCTGGGCCCCGGGCGGTGCGGCGTTGAAGGTTCCCGCGCCGAGGACGGTGTCGCCCTGCCCGAGCGGGGTACCCGACCCGAACGGGGCACCGGAGCCGAGTGGAGGGACACCACCGAACCTGCCGCCCTGCCCGCCTGGCTGAGCGACGACCATCTGGCCGTCGGCGGTGACCGCGAGTTCGTCGGGCCCGGTCGGGAGCTGGGCGCTCTGCGGGATGGCGCGCAGGCTCTCCAGCAGGCCCGCCGGCATGGTGGGAGCGGCGGCGGAACGCAGCGCGGCCCTCGCCTGGCGTTGCGCGCTCGCCTGGCGGGCGCAGCGCACGCACCCGGCGAGGTGGCTCATGGCACGGTCGTGCGCGCCGGGGGTCAGTTCGCCGTCCACCAGCGCGACCACCGCGTCCACGGCGAGGCAGTGTTCGGGCAGCAGACCGTGCCGTTCAGTCATGCGGAGTCCTCCAGGGCGCCGGCTCGGCGACGCTCGAGTGCCGCCTTGAGCGCCTGCCGGCCACGGTGAATCCTGCTCCGAACCGTACCCAGCTTCACCCCGAGCGTGGCGCCGATCTCCTCGTACGAAAGACCTTCCACGTCACACAGCACCACGGCGGCCCTGAACTCCGGGGGGAGTTCGTCGAGCGCCGCCTGGAGGTCGGGATCGAGGTGGGTGTTCGCGAACACCTCCTCGGGGCTGGGGCCGCTGCCCGGGAGCCGGTCGGTGTCCTCGGGCAGGCCCTCCATCCGCAGTCGCGCACGACGGCGGACCATGTCGAGGAACAGGTTCGTGGTGATGCGGTGCAGCCACCCCTCGAAGGTGCCCGGCTTGTACGAGGCGAGCGACCTGAACACCCGGATGAAGGTCTCCTGGGTCAGGTCCTCCGCGTCGTGCGGGTTACCGCTGAGCCTGAACGCCAGGCGATACACCCGATCGGCGTGTTGCCGCACTACTTCGTCCCAGCTCGGCGGCGTCCAACCGGCGGCCTCCACCCCGTCGGAGGATGCGCTCGCCGTGTCATGGGGAACTGCGGTCATCGGCTGGGTAGGCATCGTGTGCAGGACACCTCCTACGGGCTAACTGCCATAGGGGAACGCTCACGCGTCCCGTGTTGTTCCCGCGCCTCGCGGGACACCACCGTCTTCGCTGGCGGCTTCACCCTCTCGAACCGGGATGAGGCGGTGGTGAGAACAGGCTGAGAGGACCCTGAGAATGGGGTACCCGCGTCGGCGGGTGGGACACCGTCCCGGGGGAACCGCGGGTCGGAGCGCGCCCCGGCGACTGGCGGAGACGCCGTGTACTCCGCGCGGGCGGTCCGTGACCGGCGGGCGGAAAGCGCGGCTCGGCGATCGGGTCAGGCACTGAGAATAAGGGGGCGCTTCGGGTTCCGCCAGGGCGGTGCGGCGCTAACCTCCTTGCTTGTGACACCCGAAACTCCGGCGGCCGACCTCAGCGTGGTGCAGGACTTCGTCGCGGACTACCTCGCGGAGGACGAGGTGCTGGCGGCCGCGCGGGCTCGCGGGGTGGCGCTCGGGTGCGAGCCGATCAGCCCCGGGAGCGGGGCGGCGCTGCGGTTCCTGGCCTCGTCCCTGCGTGCCAGGGCGGTCGTCGAGGTGGGGTCCGGGGCCGGTGTCAGCGGGCTGTGGCTGTTGCGGGGCATGTTGGGTGAGGGAGTGCTCACCTCGATCGACTTCGACCCGGAGAACCAGCGGGCGGCGCGGAAGGCGCTGGCCGAGGCGGGTGTGGCCGCCGGGCGCGCCCGCCTGATCACCGGGCGGGGCCTGGACGTGCTGCCCCGGCTGACGGACGGGGGCTACGACCTGGTCTTCGTCGAGTCGGGCTGGGTGGACTACGCGAGCTACCTGGAGGAGGGGCTGCGGCTGCTGCGTGACGGGGGAGTGCTCGCCTTCGGGAACCTGCTGCGGATCGCCGCCGCGGGGGGCACCCAGGAGGAACACGCCGGGTTGCGGCAGTTGACCGAGGTGATCCGGGTTGACCCCCGTCTGGTCCCGTTCCTGCTGCCGTTCGGCGAGGGCCTGCTCATCGCGGCGAAGCGGGACGTCCAGTAGCGTCCTCGCCGCTGCCCGGTGCCGCCGGGGGTGGCCCCGGCGGCGGCTCCCCCGCCCGGCCGAGGACCGCCACGCCCAGCGCCGCGACGAGGAACCACGGGCACACCACCGCCACCGTCCCGGGCCAGCCCCAGGCCCCGTAGGCCAGACCGCCGAGGGTCCCGCCGACGCTGCTGCCCAGGTAGTACGACAGCCAGTAGACGGCCGCGGCCTGGCCGCGCGCCCAGTCCGCCGACCGGCGACCCAACCACCCGTTCGCGGTCGCGTGGGAGGCGAAGAACCCGGCGGTCAGCACCACCAGGCCCACGACGACCACCAGCAGGTGCCCGGACAGGGTGAGCAGGGTTCCGGCCACGGTCACCCCGAGCGTGCCCCCGAGCACCCTCCTCGGCCCGAACCTGTCGGCCAGGCGCCCGGCGACGGGCGAACTCACGCTGCCGGCCGCGTAGGCCAGGAACACCAGCGAGGCGACCGCCGGGGCGACCAGGAACGGAGGCGCCGACAGCCGGAAACCGACGACGTTGTACAGCGCGACGAAGCCGCCCATCCCGAGGGCGGCCACCAGGTAGGGCCCGTACAGCTCCCGCCTTCCCAGCGCCGCGACCACCCCCGCCGCCAGCACGCGCCCACCGGTCCTGGCCGGCCGGGTGGGAACACCTTGGCGGGGCAGCAGCAGGACGAAGACGGTCGCGCAGGCGGCGGCCAGCAGCGTCACCACGGCGACACCGGTCCGCCAGTCGCTGAGCCCCGCCAGGACGCCGGCCACCACCCGCCCGGCCATTCCCCCAAGGGTGTTGCCGGCGATGTAGAGGCCGATCATCGCGCCGAGCCCCCGTCCCCGGCCGCGCTCGGCGAGGTAGGCGGTGGCGGCGGCCGGGAGACCGGCGATCGCCATCCCCTGCGCCGCCCTGGCCGCCACCAGCAGCTCGAAGGTGGGGGCCAGCGGCACGAGGAAACCGATCACGACGGCGGCGACGACCGCCGCGACCATCACCGGTCGGCGACCGAACCGCTCCGACGCCAGCGCCAGCGGGAGGACGGCGACGGCCAGGCCCGCGGTCGCCGCGGACACCGCCAGCGACGCCCCGCCCGGCCCCAGGCCGTACTCCTCGGCGAGCTGGGGAAGGACCGGTTGCGCGCTGTAGAGCAACGCGAACACCGCCAGGCCGGCCGCCAGCATCGCCACCGCGACCCGTCGTCGCTCTCCCTCGTCGGACCGCGTGGTCGGAGGCTCCGCTGCCGACGACGAGTCCCGCGTCCTGCCCACCCCGGAGACGCTAGGAAGCCAACACTCATTCGTCCAATGACTGGAACGGCCTACATTGATGCGATGGTGGATGATGGGCCAGCACGGCTGGCCAGCGGCCTGGCTCCCCGGCTGGCGCTGCTCCGCGCCCTGGCCGAGGAACAACACATCACCCGGGTGGCTGAACGGTTGCGTGTCCCCCAACCCACGGTGAGCCGGTGGCTCGCCCGCCTCGGGGAGGAACTGGGCACCCCGGTGGTGGTTCGGGCGGGGCGCGGGATCCGGCTCAGCAGGGCGGGGCAGGCGCTGGCCGAGTCGGCGGGCCACGCCCTGGCGGCCCTGGAGGCCGGTTGCCGTCGCGCGCTGGCCGACACCGACGAGGAGCGGGGGCTGGTCGCGCTCGCCTTCCTGCACACGTTCGGTGGACGCCCGGTACCCGAGCTGTTGCGGGGGTTCCGGGCTCGCCGCCCCTCAGTGCGGTTCAGCCTGGCCCAGGCGCCCCACGAAACCATCCTCGACCGCCTGCGGGAGGGAGCCGTGGACCTCGGCCTGACCTCGCCGACGCCGACCGGGGACCCAGGCCTGACGTCGTCCGTGCTGTTCCACCAGCCGTTGGTCGCCGCCGTCCCCGAGCGCCACCCGCTGGCCGGGCGGCGTCGGGTGCGGATCGGTGAGCTGGCCGGGGAGGACTTCGTCGGCCTGGAACCCGGTTTCGGGCTGCGGGCCATCACCGACGAGTTGTGCGCGGCCGCGGGCTTCCGCCCCCGGCTGGCCTTCGAGGGGCAGGAGACGGTGACCCTGCTCGGCCTGGTGGCGGCCGAACTGGGGATCGCGCTGGTCCCGCGGGCCGACGGCGGGCCTCCCGCCGGGGTCGTCGAGGTCCCGCTCAGCCCCGCGGCACGACGTACCGTCGGGCTGGTCTGGGCGGCGGGCCGCCCGCTGTCCCCCGCCGTCCGCGAGTTCCGGGACTTCGCCCTGAGCCGGGGGACGCGGTGACGGGGGTCCCGGTGGGGACGGTCCCCCCGCTCGTGCCGCCGAGGCGAGGCCGCCGGTCCACCGGTCAGCGCAGGAAGCCCCCGTCACCGTCCTCGCCACCGCTCTCCGCCTGCCGGCGGGCCTCGATCACGTCGTCGAGGGTGTGGCCCTCCTCGAACTGCTGGAAGATGTCCCGCATCTCGGTCATCTGGCTCTCCAACGCCAGGCGCACGTCCGGATCGTCGTAAGCCCGGCCCTCCAGGACGTCCCGCCAACTCAGCGTTCCGGCCTCCACCCTGGTCTGGAGCGCCCGCATCGCGGGATCGGCGTCGACCCGCTTCGCCGCCTCCTCCATCTGGCGGACATCGGCCTCGGTGACCTGAGGCGGAGCCGGTGGCTGGAGCCGCTCCAACTCCCTGATCAGCTCCCGGCTCCTGGCCATCGCCTCGCCCAGCTGCGCCTCGGCGGCACGAACCTGCGGGGTCTTCCAGCTGTCCTGGTCGAATCCAGGAGACGTCATCACACCGTCCTTCGTCATGGGTTCGGCACCGGCCCGACCTCACGGGCCGGCCAGGTTCAGGAGCCAGTGGGCTCGTCGCGCCCCCGGAACCGCTGCCACTCGTCGCGACCGAGATCCCGGAAGTTCCGCCCGGCCTCGCTGAGGTTGGCGCGTTCCCCCTCCGGCACAGCGTTCCACGCCTGCTCGCCCGCCGACCGCACAGCGCCGCCCGGGTCGCTGATCGCCGACTGCGTGGCGTTCCACGCCGTGGAGGCGCCGTCCCTCGCCGCGTTCCACGCCGAGCCGTCCCGCACCGCGTCGTAGGCGCCGCGCGCCCCGTCCCAGCCCTCGCGGGCCGCGTTGCCCACGTCGCGGGCGGCGTCGACGTGCTGACCGATCCGCTCCTGGTACTGGTCCCGCGCCCAGCCCGTGACACCGTCCCGGGCGGCGCCGTAGGCCGAGGACGCACCGTCGCGCACCGTCTGCCCCGGGTTCTCCCAGGCGTTCCTGGCCGCGTCACGCCCCGACTCGTAGCCGTCCCGGACCGTGTCCCTGGCGTTCTGGTAGTCCTGCCGCAGGTCGGCGCGCAGGTCGTCGGCTGCGTGTTGGAGGCCGCTGCGCCCGTCCCGCTCGTCGATGCGGCGGTCGCGGTACTCGTCGTAGTCGGACCGGAAGTCGCGGGCGTCCCGGCTCATGTCCCGGAGGTCCCTGGTCGCCGAGGAGGCGTTGTCCCGGATCGACGCGGCGTTGTCCCGGATGTTGCCGACCTCGCCGGAGATGTCCCGCACCTCGTCGCTGATGTCGGTCAGCAGGTCCACGGCGTCGGACACGCTCCGGACGTCCTTGATCTCGGCCAGCTTCGAGCCGATCGTCTGGACCGACTCGAAGATCGCCTGCGCGCTCTCGATGATCGCCTGGATCGAGTCGACGATCGCGATGATCTTCTGGTAGAGCTGGTAGGCGTCCCAGATCAGCTGGGCGGCCTTCACCCAGCCGTAGGCGGGGATCCAGATCTTGGCGATCGCGTCGATCAGCTTCTGGACCAACCAGTCCAGCAGGCGCAGGGCCTGTTTGGCGAGCGCCTTCGACCCCTCGGCGGTCTGGGCGAACGCCATGCCGATCAGCTTGGCGACGCCCTGTTCGACGAGCAGTCCCCCGCCCCAGACGACCTTGATGAACGTCTCGTGGGAGACCGCGGCCTCGCCGTCCCACTCCTGCCGGACGACCTCCACGTTGTCGTTCAACGCCTGGCGGAGCTCGCTGACGCCGTCGGCGACCTTGTTCCACGCCTCGCCGTTGGTGGCGATCTTGCCGAAGTCGCCCGTGATCGGCATGATCACGCCCTCGACGATGCTCTGACCGGTCACCTGTTGGAAGGCCCAGTCCACGCCGTAGACGCGCCAGCCGGCGTCCCGGACCATCTGCTCGATCGACTCGCCGGGGTCGACGGGCTCGGGTGGTGACGAGAGTGCGGCCAGCGCGCTGGCGTCCTGGTAGCTCATGGTGCGATTCCCCCAGTAGTGCGAAAGCTGCTCCGAGTGGCGGTCAGATGACCCGGTTCGCCTGTTCCATGATCTTGACCATGCGGTCCTGGACGGCCTGGTCAGCGGCGGCGTAGACCTCCGCGTTCCTCCGGATTCCGTCCGCGGTGCCGCCGAGCCGGTCCTGCCCGAAGTTCAACGTCTCGCCGAACAGGGTGCCGACCAGGTCGACGCCCGGGTGCAGCAGCGCGAGCAGACCGGTGAAGCCGGACTTGTCGCAGCCGTACCGCACGGCGTACTCGCGGAGCGCGTCGAAGGCGCCCTGGAGGTCGTCCAGGCTCCGCGCGTAGCCCTCCAGCGAGTCGACATCGACCTGGAACTGCTCGCTCATCCAATTCCTCCTCGAATTCGGCGGTCTGGGTCGGACGCGCCGCGCCGCCCCGCGGTGCCCTCCACGGGAGATCGCGCGGGGACCCCGGAACCCGGTCCGTGCCCCGGAGCGGACGGAGCGGCACGGGTACCCGCGCCGCGTTCCGCCCGGTGCCGCCGCGGACCCGGCGGTGGGGGTCGGCTCAGTTCGCCCCGCGCCGCCGGGACAGCGCCCCGGCCACCACGTGCGCGAGCACCGCCGCGAGCAGGGGGAGGACCACCAGGAGACCGACCCGCCAGGTCCAGCCCCGGGACAGCACCTCACCGGCCCGCTCGACGTCCTCCGAGTACACCCGCACCTGGGCCCGCTCGTTGTCCGAGCAGTGCAGTTCGCCCGGGGCGGCCACCTGGGGCGTCCCCCGCCAGGCGAGGTCGCCGTACTCCCTGGCGTAGGTGAGGCGCACCGTCTCCCAGGCGCCGTCGGCGCCCCGAACGGAACACTGGGTGAGGGTCCCCGCCTCGGACCTGTCGGCGGTGAGCAGCAGTTCGCCGCCGTCCCAGTCCAGGAACTCCATGCCGAAGCGCTGTTCCTCGCCGGTGTCCTGGTAGGCGACGCTCTCCTGGGAGCGGACGGCCCGCAGCGTGTCCCGCCCGAACACCGTCGGGACGTAGACGAGGAACAGCTGGTACACGAGCACCCCGACGGAGACGGCGACCATCGCCAGGGTGAACCAGATCGCGTACTTCGCGCGCGGGGTCGTCGTCGTCACCTGACCGCTCTCACTCACACGTCCCGGCCCGCCGCCGAGACCCCGGCGAACGGGGGCCACGCCGTCCTGAGTGGACCAGTGGCACCCGGGCAACCCTTTTCACGTCCCGGGTGACTCTAGGCACCCGGGACGGCGACCACGGGTGATACCCGAGCTAAGTGACCAGCGCCACAACAGGATGACGGGGAACCGGTCGTCGGACACCGGGTGATCGGTGGAGCGGTCAGGTCGACGATCAGCGCCGGGCGCGGTCCCGGGCGAGGCCGACCAGCGTCCGCGCCGCGAAGCCGCTCGCTCCCGTGGTCACCTCCGCGTAGTCGCGGTCTGACCGGGCGGGACCGGCCACGTCGAGGTGCGCCCACCGCGTCGCGCCGGTGAACTCCCGCAGGAAGAGGGCCGCGGTGATGCCACCGGGCCCCGGCGGGCACTGGCGCACGTCCCCGATCTCCCCCGTGACCTCGGAGGCGTACTCGTCGAGGAGCGGCATCCGCCACCACGCCTCGCCGACGGCCTCGCCGACGGAGACCAGCTCGCGGGCGAGTTCGTCGTCGTCGGTGAGGACCCCGCCGGTGCGCAGACCGAGCGAGACCTTCATCGCGCCGGTCAGGGTGGCGACATCCACCAGCACGTCGGCGCCGAGGTCGCGAACCGCGTAGGCGAGGGCGTCGGCCAGGACCAGGCGGCCCTCGGCGTCGGTGTTGGTGATCTCGGTGGTGGTGCCGCCGTAGTGGCGCACCACGTCCCCCGGCCGGTACGACGATCCCGAGACGTGGTTCTCGGCGCAGGGCACCAGCCCGGTCACCCGGATGGGGAGGCCGAGCCGGGCCACGGCACGCACCGCCGCGATCACGGCACCACCGCCGGCCATGTCCGTCCGCATGAGGTGCATGCCCTCGGCCGGTTTCAGGGACAGCCCACCGGTGTCGAAGGTGATTCCCTTCCCCACCAGCACGAGGTGCGGACCGGTGCCGCTGTCCGAGGGCCGCCAGGAGAGTTCGACGAGCCTGGGTGGGCGTCGGGACCCCCCGCCGACGGCGAGCACGCCGCCGAAGCCCCGGTCGCGCAACCAGGTCTCGTCCCGAACGGTCACGTCAAGACCGGGGACGTCCTCGGCGAGCAGCGCGGCCGAGTCGGCCAACCAGGCCGGGTCCTTCACGTTGGAGGGTGTGTTCGCGAGATCCCTGGCCACCGAGGTGGCCTCCGCCAGGACGCTCGCCTCGGCGAGTGCCTCCCCGGTGGCCACCGGGTCGAGGGCGGCCGGGGGGCGAACGAGGAAGGTCGGCGGGGTCAGACGGGGCTCGTCCGCGCTCACCCTGAACCGGTAGCCGCCGAGCAGCAGCCCGGTGGCCAGGGCGACGACCGCGTCGCCGTCGGTCTCCTCCGGGAGCAGGGCGGTCACCTGGTCGGCGACCGGTTGCTCGGGTTCCGCCGCCCGGCGGTCGCGGACCGCACGGGCGAGGACGGCGCCGGCCCGCCGCCAGTCCGAGGCCGTTCCCGCACCCACGCCCACGACCCACGCCGGTTCGGGGTCGGCGGGAACCAGCTGGATGGAGCCCGCCTTCCCGGTGAAACCGGCGGTGGTGAGCCAGTGCCGGACGCCCTGGTACGTTCCGGGCAGGTCCGGCAGGCGTACCGACTCCGCGTCGTCGGCGCCGACGACGAACGCGGCGATCGCGGTCGACCGGTCGCGGTCATCGCCCTCGAGGACGACGGTGGGCGAGGGAGTGGGGAACCGGCCGGTGAGGTCCGGGGTGGACGGAGGGGAAACGGACAACGGGAGATCTCCTCGTGACGCGGGTGTCGTCTACTCCTGCGGTGGCGAGCTGGTCGGCGGTGGGGCGCGGGTGGACCTGGCTGGTGCCAGCCTCCCGGGCCGGGAGATGCCGAGGGCCCCGGTCGTGGAGCTTTACCGGGGCCCGACTCGCGTACTCGGGCGTCGCGGCGGGTGGGTGGACCCACCGAGCCTCAGCCGCGACGTCAGCCCGTAGCGGCCTTCAGCGCGTCGCCCAGGTCACTGGCCTCCTCCGCCGACATCTCGACGACGAGGCGCCCACCACCCTCGAGCGGAACGCGCATGACGATCCCGCGTCCCTCCTTCGTCACCTCGAGGGGACCGTCGCCGGTCCGGGGCTTCATGGCCGCCATAGCGTGCTCCCTCCATCAACATCTTCCACCTGACGTACCGCACCGTCCGCCGGTGACCGGGTCATTCTCCCCTATCGGCGGCGACCGGTGAAACCGAACCGGTCTCTTCGTGTCGCGTGCGCTGATCCACAGGTGCTGGTAGGGCGGGCCCGAAGGTGCCAGACTCAGGCGTCGTGCGGGCACGCTCGGCGATCTTCGACCTCTTCGGCGGACACCTCCGCCGCCGGGGCGGAGCTGTCACGATCGCCGCGCTGGTCAGGTTGATGGAACCCCTCGGTTTCGCCGGTCCCGCCGTGCGAACGGCGGTGTCCCGCACCGTCAGGCAGGGGTGGCTGCGGCCAACACGCTTACCGTCCGGTCCGGGTTACGCGCTGACGCCGAAGGCGGAACGGCGGCTGGACGAGGCCGCCGGGAGGATCTACCGCACCCGCGACTGGTCGTGGGACGGGAACTGGCATCTCCTGGTGCTCACCGGCGTGTCGGACCGCCACCGGCGGGAGCGGATCGCCGCCTCGCTCGGGTTGCTCGGCTACGGCGAGGTGGAACCACTGGTGTGGGTCGCGCCCCGCCCGTCACCGGAACTCCCGGACCTGCTCACCGGTGAGGACCTCACAGCCCACGCGTTCCTCGCCGCCCACCAGGGCTCCGACCGTGACCTGGCCGGCAGGGCCTGGGACCTGGTGGGGCTCTCCCGCGACTACGCGGCGTTCGTGGCGCGGTGGCGGCCCCTGGCGGCGGCGGTCGACGAGTCACGGGAACCGGCGGCCTTCGCCGCCTCCCAGCGGCTGTTGCACGACTGGCGCAAGTTCCTCTTCCGGGACCCGGGGCTGCCGCCGGCCCTGCTCCCGGCCGACTGGACCGGCCACCGGGCGGCCGAGTTCTTCGACGGCGAGACGGCCCGGTTCGCCCCGGCGGCCGACCGCTACGTCGAGAGGTGCCTGGCCGCTCCGCCGCCGGCGCTCCCCACCCCGTGACGGCGTCCTCGCTCCCCCTCCCGCGACAGCGACACGAACAGGGACACGAACAGGAAGGCACCGCATGTCCGCTGAGAGCTCAGAACCGGTCCTGCTGGTCGACGACGCCGCCGGAGTGCGCACCCTGCTGCTCAACCGGCCGGCGGCGTTCAACTCGCTGACCCTGGAGTTGAAGGAGTCCCTGCTCGGTTCGTTACGGGCGGCGTCCCAGGACAGCTCCATCCGCGCGGTCGTCATCAGCGGCTCGGGGGACGCGTTCTGCGCCGGTCAGGACCTCAAGGAACACGTCGAGGCCCTCCAGCGGGGGGACGGCTCGTCCTCAACCACGGTGGAGCGCCACTACAACCCGCTGATCGAGACGATCACCGGTATGCCGAAACCCGTGATCGCGGCGGTGAACGGGGCCGCGGCGGGCGCGGGGGCATCGCTGGCCTGCGCCGCGGACCTCCGCATCGCCGACCGGTCGGCCAGGTTCCTGATGGCCTTCGCGAACGTGGGGCTCTCCGCCGACTCCGGGGCGTCGTGGACGTTGCCAAGGCTCATCGGGTACGGCAGGGCGATGGAGATGATGCTGCTGGCCCAGCCGGTCGGCGCCGAGGAGGCCCTGGCTGTCGGGCTGGTCAACCGGCTGGTGCCGGACGGCACGGCCCTGGGGGCCGCCCAGGAGCTGGCGGCCAGGATGGCGACCGGCCCGACCGCGTCCTTCGCGGCGCTCAAGGAGGCGCTGCGGCTGGGGGCGGCCAGCTCCCTCCCGGACGCGCTGGCGAACGAGGCCCGCCTCCAGCACGAGGCGGGGGGCAGCGCCGACCACCGGGAAGCCGTGGAGGCGTTCGTGGGCAAGCGCCCGCCCCGGTTCACCGGGAACTGACCGTCGGCGGGGCTCCGGCCGGGCGGACCGGCTCGGACCGGAGCCCACCGGCCATGCCGCCGTTCAGCCAGCCTCCCGCCGGCACAACTCGGCCAACCGCTGGCCCGAACGACGCAGGCCCCAGGCGAACCCGGGTCGCACGACCGGCCACCCGAACCGGCCGACCTGACCGAAGGGCAGGACCAGCCGTTCGCTCCAGAGGAAGGTCGACGCCGCCGGTCCCCGCGCCACGACCTCGAAGATGCCGTCGCCGCGCACGAGCCGCCCGGTGTGCCGGACGACGCAGCGGTGGGGCGGGGACCACTCGGTGATCTCCATCGAGTCCAGCGCGCCCAGGCCCGCGACCCCGGTGAAGGCGACCATGCGGGAGCCGACCCCGCGCCCGTCACCCGATACCAGGTGCACCTCGGTGCCGAGCATCCACTCCCGCTGCCGGGGCCAGTCGGTGACCACCGACCACACGACCTCGGCTGCGGCCTCGATGTCCACGCTCTCCCGTACCGTGGCCGTGTTCATCTGGCGTCGCCTCCCTCTTCCGTTCCCGGTTCCCGCTGCTGGCCGCCCCGATCGGCGCGCTGCCCCTCCACGGGTTCCGGTTCCCGCCGGAGGTCCTCGCACCGCGCGAGGCGCGCCTCCAGTCCGGCGACCCGCGCGCGCAGGCGGTCCAGCTCGTCCGCCACCTCCGCCAGCGCCCAGTCCACCTCGGTCATGCGGTACCCGCGGACCGCCTGTTGGAACCGCAGCGCCCGGACGTCGGAGCCGGTCGGAGCCCGCTCCGGCAGCGTGGTCGGCGTGACACCGGGCGGCAGCGGGGCGAGTTCCTCACCTCGGCCGAAGACCAGGGAAGCCAGCAGGAAGACCACGGCGGCCACCATCGCCACGATCAGGAAGTAGACAAACAGAGTGGTCACGGCACCACATCGTGGCACGAGCCGGGGCGGTCTCGCCGGGTGGCGGCGCGCTCGGCCCTCGGGTGACGGGCTGCCGGGTCAGGCGCGGGCGGCCTTCGACTCGGAACTGAGGACCCCCTCGATCGCGGCGGTGAACTCGCGCCAGGCGGCCCGCTCGGCGGTCAACGCGCGCTCTCCCGTCGAGGTCAGCCGGTAGGTGCGGCGCTTGCGCCCCGCCACCGTGCTCCAGGCGCTGCGTACGCACCCGGCCCTCTCCAACCGTCGCAGCGCCGGGTACACGGTGCCGGTGGGCAGGTCGAGGGCACCTCCGCTGCGCAGCTGCAACGCCTCGATGATCGCGTAACCGTGGAGCTGCCGACCATCGAGGGTGGCGAGCAGCAACGCGTCCAGATGTCCACGGAGTGCGTCCGACTTCACAGTGAGAAGTCTAATGCGTAGCGCTGCGTGGCCGGTAGCTACGCTACCCATACAGCGGTACCCGCGGGTCCGTCCGGGCGACGGTGGCCACGACCGGGCCAGCGGGGGCGTGACTCCCCCGGCCCGCGACGCCCACCGACCAGGTGGCCGCGGTCCACCGCCACCGCCACCCACCCCGGACTTTCCCCCGAAAGAAGGAATTTCTCGGACGTTCTGTAACTACTTCGAGTGAAGCACGCCAGGGGGTCCGCGAGACACGGGAACGCGGCGTCACCGGCACCGCGCCTGACTGGCGCGAGCACCGGAGGGCAGGGGCCTCCTCGGCCCCTCGCCGGTGCCGGCCCCGCTCAGCGCAGGGCCCGCAGCACGCTCGCGGGAGGACGGGTCCCCCTGATCGACGCCGTCATCTCCAGTACTTTCCTGGTGCGGGCCACCTCGTGCGCGCGGAAGACGGCGGCGCCCTGCCAGGCGGCCACCGCCGTGGCGGCCAGGGTGCCGTCCACCCTGTCCTCGGTCGCCGCGTCCAGGGTCTCGCCGATGAAGTCCTTGTTCGACAGCGCCATCAACACCGGCCAGCCGGTTCCCACCAGCCGGTCCAGCCCACGCAGCAGCGCGAGGCCGTGCCAGGTGTTCTTCCCGAAGTCGTGGGTGGGGTCGATGAGGATCCCCTCCCTCGGGACCCCGGCCCGGGCCAACGACTCGGCCCGAACGGCCAGTTCCGCCGCGACCTCCCCCACCACGTCCGCGTAGCGCACCCGGTGGGGATCCGTCCTCGGAGCCAGACCGCCGGTGTGCGAGCAGACCACCCCGACGCCGAACTCCGCCGCGACCTCGGCCAGCCGGGGGTCCGCACCCGCCCACGTGTCGTTGAGCAGGTCGGCCCCGGCCCGGCACACCTCCTCGGCCACCTCGTGGCGCCAGGTGTCCACGCTGATCGCCAGGTCCGGGTACCGCTCCCGCACCGCTCGCACGAACGGCACGACCCTGGCGGTCTCCTCCGCCACGTCGACCCGCTCCCCCTGGGCACCGGCGCGGACACCTCCGATGTCGACGATGTCGGCGCCCTCGTCGACCGCGCGGTCGACGGCGGCCATCGCCGCCGGCTCCGCGAACGTCGCCCCTCGGTCGTAGAAGGAGTCCCTGGTCCGGTTGACGATCGCCATGACCAGGGGCCGGTCGCCGTGCATCTCCCGAGAGCCGAGCCGTAACCGCACGGCATGATCGTGCCACGGGGGCGGGACGCCGCCCCGCCGCCCGTCCCCGTCGTCGTCGTCGGGAGTGACCGCGCCGGTCAGTGGGTCTCCTCCCATGCCTGGTACGCCTCCTCGACCACCCGGACGGCGTCGTCGATGTCGTCGGTCAGGTGGAGCAGCGCGAGATCGGGGACCCCGATCTTGCCGCCGCCCTGCACCGAGTCGCGGAGCCAGTCGTAGAGGCCCTGCCAGTAGCGGCGTCCGAACAGGACCACCGGGAACTTGGTGACCTTCTTCGTCTGGACCAACGTCAGCGCCTCGAACAGCTCGTCGAGGGTGCCGAAACCCCCGGGGAGCCCGATGAAGGCCTGCGAGTACTTGACGAACATCGTCTTGCGGGCGAAGAAGTAACGGAAGTTGACCCCGAGGTCCACCCACGGGTTCAGGCCCTGTTCGAAGGGGAGTTCGATCCCCAACCCGACCGAGTAGCCGCCCGCCTCGGAACAACCCCGGTTCACCGCCTCCATCGCGCCGGGACCGCCACCGGTGATGACGGCGAACCCCGCGTCCGCCAGCGCCGCTCCCACGGACCGACCCACCGCGTACTCCGGGTCGTCCCGCGCGGTCCGCGCCGAACCGAACACGGTGACCGCCTTGGGCAGCTCCGCGAGTGCCCCGAAACCCTCCACGAACTCCGCCTGGATGCGCAGCACCCGCCACGGGTCGGTGTGCACCCAGTCCGACGGACCCCGGGAGTCCAACAACCGCTGGTCGGTCGTCGTCGTCTCCCTGCCGCGCGTCCGTCGCACGACGACGGGACCCTGCTGCGTCTGGGCGAGCTCAGCCGGTTGTGTGCCGTTGCCAGGGGCGGACGCGTTCTCCGTGCTCATGCTGGTCACCCTACGGAAACCCGGTCGGGAACCGGGCGGTTCGACCTGTCGGGGAGCGGATGCCCCACCATCGGCGGAACGCCGATGGTGGGGCCGGGCCGGACGAACGCGGACGACCAGCACGTCGACATCCCCGACGGACCCCGGTGCGCGGTGGGACGCGCGTCAGGCCAGGAAACGCCCGAGCACGTCCGCGCACCGGGTGATGTCGGCGGCCCGCACGTGTTCCTCCCTGGTGTGCGCCAGCGTCGGGTCGCCGGGACCGAAGTTGACGGCGGGCATTCCCCTGGCGGCGAACCTGGCGACGTCGGTCCACCCCAGCTTCGCCACCGGGGTACCTCCGGCCGCCTCGACCAGTTCCCGGGCCGCCGGTGCCCCCAGGCCGGGCAGCGCGCCGCCGGCGCGGTCCACCACCCGGACACCGAAGCCGTCGAAGACCTTCCGCAGGTGCTCCTCGGCCTCGGCGACCGAACGGTCGGGGGCGAACCGGTGGTTGACGGCGACGACGCAGCTGTCCGGCACGACGTTGCCGGCGACACCGCCGCTCACCGACACCGCCTGGAGACCCTCGCGGTACTCGCAGCCGTCGATGTCCACCCTCCTGGGCTCGTACTCGGCCAGCCTGCGGAGGATCTCGCCCGCACCGTGGATGGCGTTCTCCCCCATCCACGCGCGGGCCGTGTGGGCGCGTCGACCCGTGGTGCTGACCTCGACCCGGATGGTGCCCTGGCAGCCCGCCTCGATCACCGCGTTCGAGGGCTCGGCGACGATGGCGAGGTCACCGTCCAGCCAGTCGGGGAGCTCCCGTTCGATCCTGGTCAACCCGTTCCGGCTGGCGTCGACCTCCTCGCAGTCGTAGAAGACGAAGGTGAGGTCCAGCCGGGGCGACACGCACCCGGCGGCCAGCCCGAGCAGGACCGCGTCACCGCCCTTCATGTCCACCGTCCCGCAGCCGTGGAGCACCTGGTCGGAACCGCTGCCCGTGCGGCGCAGCGGGAGGTTGTCGTTGACGGGAACGGTGTCGAGGTGCCCGGCGAGCACGACCCGGCCTGGACGGCCGAGGTTCGTCCTCGCCAGCACGGCGTCGCCGTCGCGCACGACCTCCAGGTGGGGCGCCTGGCGGCGCAGGGCGGTCTCCACCGCGTCCGCGATGGCCGCCTCCTCCCCCGACACGCTCGGTACGTCGACGAGGGCCGCGGTGAGCTCGACGGGATCGGCGGTGAGGTCCAGGTCTGCGGTCACGCCACCGGACAATACCCACCCGGGCGCACGCGGGACGGGCACGGGGAGGCCGGCACCGGGATCGCCGAACTCGCGCCCGGCCTCCTCGGCGCCCGGGGTGGGGTGCCAACGGTGGGTTACCGTTGCCGGCGTGAGCAGTGACGTCACTTCCCAGGAGAGCGGCGCCCACGGCGTCGGACTGGCCACCATCGCCGACGACGGGACCGTGTTGGACACCTGGTTCCCCTTCGTCAGACTCGCCGAGACCGACGAGGTCGGTTCGCGGGTCCTCACCGCCCAGGAATGCGGGGAGGAACTGGGCTCCGCCGCCGTCGACCTGCTCGGCCCCGACGAGGCGCGCGGCGTCCGGGTCGAGGCGGTCCGGACCACCATCGGTTCCCTCGGCGAGGCGCCCGTCGACACGCACGACGTGTACCTGCGGCTGCACCTGCTGTCGACGACCCTCGTGCGTCCCCACGGCCTGAACCTCGACGGCGTGTTCGGCCTGCTGGCCAACGTGGTGTGGACCAACCACGGGCCGGCCCGGGTCGAGGGCTTCGAGGCGACCCGGCTGCGGCTGCGGTCCCGGGGGCCGGTCACGGTGTACAGCCAGGACAAGTTCCCGCGCATGGTCGACTACGTCGTCCCGTCGGGCGTGCGGATCGGGGACGCGGACCGGGTGCGCCTCGGCGCGCACCTGTCTCCGGGCACGACCGTCATGCACGAGGGCTTCGTCAACTTCAACGCCGGCACGCTGGGCTCCTCCATGATCGAGGGCAGGGTGTCCGCGGGTGTCGTGGTGGGTGACGGTTCCGACCTGGGCGGCGGCGCCTCGGTGATGGGGACGCTCTCCGGCGGGGGCCGGGAGGTCATCAGCATCGGGGAGCGCTGCCTGGTGGGGGCGAACGCCGGCATCGGGATCTCGCTCGGCGACGACTGCGTGGTCGAGGCCGGGCTGTACGTCACCGCCGGCACCAAGGTCACCCTGCCCGACGGGGTGCTCGTGCGGGCCAGTGACCTCTCCGGTCGGTCCGGGCTGCTGTTCCGCCGGAACTCGACCACCGGTGCCGTCGAGGTCCGCCCCCGGGAGGGTGCCGCGGTGGAGCTGAACAGCATCCTGCACGCGAACGACTGACGGCTCCCCGCCGTCGACGCCGGGGCGGTGGCCGGACGGCCGCGCCCCGGCGTCCGAGCGCGACCCGGCCGCTCACCCAAGCCGCCGCTCACCCCGGTCCCGGCGCTCACCCTCGGGGGCCGCGCCGGCCGCTCCCACCGCCCGTCGGCCCGGGTGCCCCGTGTCCAGCCGCTCGGCGAACCGGTTCGCCGACATGCCTCGTCGGCCGCGGGAGCACGGCGAGGCCGGGTCCGGTCCCGCGCGGCGGAGCCGACCGGCGCCCACCGGTCGTCGCCGAGGCGCGCCTCCGGCCGCCGGGTGCGCGCGGGCCGCCCTCGTCAGAGGCGGGCCGCGCCGGCACGGATCCGTTCGTCGGAGGCGGTCAGCGCGACCCTGACGTGGTTCCGGCCCGCCGGCCCGTAGAAGTCGCCCGGAGCGACCAGGATCCCCCGGTCGGCGAACCAGGCCACGGTCCTCCACGCGTCCTCACCCCGCGAGGCCCACAGGTACAGGCCGGCCTCGGAGTGCTCGACGGCGAACCCCGCCGCGCGCAGCGCCGGTAGCAGGACGTCCCGCCGTGCCGCGTACCTGGCCCGCTGCTCGTCGAGGTGCCGGTCGTCCGACATCGCCGCCGTGATCGCCGCCTGCACCGGCCGGGGCACGATCATCCCCGCGTGCTTGCGCACCTCCAGGACCTCGGCGACCAACGTCGGGTCCCCGGCGAGGAAACCGGCCCGGTAGCCGGCGAAGTTGGAGGACTTCGACAGGGAGTGCACCGCGAGCAGGCCGGACAGGGAGTCGCCCACCCCCGAGGCGGCGAGCACGTCCGGGTGCAGCACGGACACGGGCTCGGTGTCCCAACCCAAGGCCAGGTAGCACTCGTCGGAGGCGACGACGGCCCCGAGCTCCCTCGCGGTGGCGACCGCATCGGCCAGCGCCGCCGCCCCCAGGACGCGCCCCGTCGGGTTGGACGGGGAGTTCAGCCAGACCAGACGCGTCCCGGGTGGTGGGCTTTCCCCGTCGGCGAGGCGGACGACGTCCGCTCCCGCCAGTCGCGCGCCCACCTCGTAGGTGGGGTAGGCGAGTTCGGGGATCGCGACGACGTCTCCGGGCCCGAGGCCCAGCAGCGTCGGCAACCAGGCGACGAGCTCCTTGGAACCGATCGTCGGCAGCACCGCGTCGGTGGGCACGGCCACCACGCCGTGTCGACGGGCCAGGCCCGCCACGACGGCCTCCCGGAGTTCGCGGGTGCCGTGGGTGGTCGGGTACCCGCCCTGGTCGGACACCGAGGCCAACGCGGCCCGCAGTTCCGGCGCGACCGGGTCGACCGGGGTGCCCACCGACAGGTCCACAAGGCCGTCCTGGTGCGCGGCGGCGCGCTCCCGCGACGCGCGCAGCGAGTCCCACGGGAAGTCGGGCAGCCGACGACCACCGGTCCGACTGGTGCTCACCCGCTCATTCCCCCTGCGGGGGCAGCTGCGCGATCCATGCGGGGTCGTCGCTGACCTTGCCGACCTTGGCCGCGCCGCCAGGCGAGCCGAGCTTGTCGAAGAAGTCGACGTTCGCCTTGGTGTAGGCCGACCACTGGTCGGGGACGTCGTCCTCGTAGTAGATCGCCTCGACGGGGCAGACCGGCTCGCACGCCCCGCAGTCCACGCACTCGTCCGGGTGGATGTACAGCATCCGGTCGCCCTCGTAGATGCAGTCCACTGGGCACTCCTCGATGCATGCCTTGTCGAGGACATCCACGCACGGCTCAGCGATGACGTAGGTCACGGCGGCTCTCCTGCTCATCGTCCAGTCGCCCGTGCGGACCTTCGACGCACGGCCGCTCCAGTATCTCTCGCCGTCCACCCTGGTGCCCTACCCCCCTCGGAGTCCACTCCTCCCGTTTCCGGCTCGGCCCCACCGGGGGTGCCCGCGGCCGCTGTTCGGCGTGAGCCGTCCCATATCGCCTTCCACGCGCGGAGGCGCCGCGACAGGATGCGTCGGTGCGTGAACGTGTCGTCGAGGAGCTCTGCGCCGACGCCTGGCCGGCGGTGACCGAGGAGCGCGTCCTGGGGTGGCGGTTCCGCGCCGCCGCCGGGTTCACCCTGCGGGCGAACTCGGGGATGCCCGGCGCGGAGGCGGCGGAGGTGTCCCGGGTGGCCCCCCTGCTGCTGGCGTTCGCCGGGACCCACGGGATCGTGCCCCGCGCCCAGGTGGTGCTGGGCGATCCCGTCGAGGCCGGACTGCGGGCGCTCGGATGGCGTCCCGACCACGACTCGGAGACGCTGGTGCTCAGCGGACCACTCGCCGCGCTGGCGGGTGGAGCGCGGACGAGCGGCGCGCCACCCCGGCCCGAGGGCGTCCCGTCTCGGTTGGTCTCGGTCGGTGGCGGCCGGAGCCACGCCGTCGGGGTGACCGGTCCGCCGGCGGCCGGTCCGGCCCACCGCGTGCACCTCGCCCCACCCGGCCCGGCCTGGTGGGAGCTGACCGCGGGCACCGGCGCCCCGGGGGCGGCGGAACGAGCGGTGCTCGCGCCCGCCCGTCGGGGGGACCACGTCGTCGGGTTCGGCGCGTCCACGGTGGACGGCGTGCCCGTCGCCGCGGTGCGGGGCCAGGTGGTCGGGGCCCGGGGAAACCGCTGGCTGCACGTCGCCCGCCTCGCGGTCCGGCCGGAGCACCGCCGGACGGGTCTGGCCCGAGCGCTGGTCGGGGCGCTCGCCGGCTGGGCGGCCGACCGAGGCGCGGAGCACTGCGTGCTCCAGGTCACCGAGGGCAACCGCGCGGCCCGCCGCCTGTACGAGGGGTTGGGCTGCGCCGAACACCACCGCTACCGGTACTGGTCCCCGGGCTGAGGCTCCTCCGCCCGATCGGATCAGCGGCGGGCGGGCGCGCCGGCGGCCCCGCCGCGCGACGCCCTGGTCGACGCCCGGTACCGCCCGCTGAGCGTGCCCAGCACCATCGCGGGCGGCAGCGCGCCCAGCGCCAGCAGGAGGAGACCCCGCCAGTCGCCCATGAGCACGACGTCGCCGCCTGGCCCACTGACCCCGAACACGATGACCACCAGCACCCAGGCGAACAGCGGGGCTCCGGCCACCCGCATCCGCCCCGAGATCCGCCCCGCGCCGAGCACCAGCAGCACGTTGGTGACGCCAGCCAGGACCGCGGTGAAGGGCACCGGGACGACACCGATCCGGAACGGCAGGAAGAACAGGGCGAGCAGCGCGAGGACCACGGCGTCGAGCACCAGCATGGCGAGCAGGAGCCAGTCAGGCACCGTCTTCATCGGCTGACCTCCCCCCGACCGCCCGGCAGGCCCCCGAAGAGGTCCGTCGCGGCGCCGGCCAGGTTACCGCTGGCCAGCACGTAGGACTCGGCCCGCGGCACCGGTTGGGCGATGTCGTTGGACAGGGCGTAGACGGCCTCGCCCCCGCCGCCGTGCCACACCTGGACCTGGGTGGCGTGCGCGCGCATCGCGTCGAGCTTCGCCG
Source organism: Actinoalloteichus caeruleus (assembly GCF_049311605.1). Taxonomy (NCBI): domain Bacteria; kingdom Bacillati; phylum Actinomycetota; class Actinomycetes; order Pseudonocardiales; family Pseudonocardiaceae; genus Actinoalloteichus; species Actinoalloteichus caeruleus. The sequence goes on along the minus strand of NZ_CP186005.1, from coordinate 765,488 downwards.
GGACGTGCTCGGCCACGTCGACCACCGAGTCCACCTCGTCGTCGGGGGTCGAGGGCACCTCGCCGACGGCGGGCACCTGGTAGGGGTGGGCGTCGCCGAGGGCGGCGATCTCGGCGAGCCCCTCCTTGACGGCGCTCGCCGCGTTGACGACGTGGAAGACGCGGAGGACCTCGGGCACCTGTGCCGTGGCCGACATGGTGACGTCGTGCGCCCGGACGTGGTCGGGGTGGCCGTACCCCCCGTCGGGGCCGTAGGTGACGACCACCTGGGGGCGTACCTCGCGCAGTACCTCCACGAGGGCGGCGGTCTGTTCGGCGAGGTCGCCGAGCGCGAAGGCGCGGGGGTGCGCGTCGGGCGCGGCGGTGGCGAAGCCGGGTGCGTCCCAGAGCATCCCCGAGTCCCGCCACCGGCCGATGCCGCCGAGGAACCGGTGGTCGTCCACACCGAGCACCGCGCAGGCCGCCCGGAGCTCACCGACCCGGTACCCGCCGAGCTGGTCGGCGTGGTCGGGGCCGAGGCCGCGCAGCGCCTCCGGGATGACCTCGCCCTGCTCGCCGAGGGTGCACGTCACGACGGTGACCGCGACCCCCTGCGCCGCGTACCGGGCGATCGTTCCCCCGGTCCAGATGCTCTCGTCATCGGGGTGGGCGTGTACCAGGAGTAACCGCGGTGTGGCGGTCGGGCGGGGCACTGGGGCAGTCGTCACCGAGCCAGCCTAAGGAACGTGTCGACCGCCGTGCGGCGACGGGGCACCTCGGGACCCGTGGTGGGCCGGGTCGACACCGCCGCCGCACCCCCGCCCGACGTGCCCGGAGCCAGCGGGGACGTCGGGCCGGGGCCCGGTTCAGCTCTCCCGGGGCCGGACCTCGGGGAAGTGGCAGGCGGACAGGTGCCCGTCCTCGCCCCGTGCCTCCAGCTTCGGCTCCTCGCTGGCGCAGATGTCCTGGGCCTTCCAGCAGCGGGTGCGGAACCGGCAGCCCGAGGGCGGGTTGACCGGGCTGGGGACGTCACCGGTCAGGACGATCCGCTGGCGTTCCCGTTCCGCCTTCGGGTCGGGCAGCGGCGCGGCGGAGAGCAACGCCTGCGTGTACGGGTGGGTGGCGCGCCCGTACACCTCGTCCCGGGTGCCGATCTCCACGATCTTGCCCAGGTACATCACGGCGATGCGGTGTGAGATGTGCCGCACGATGGACAGGTCGTGCGCGACGAACAGGTAGGCGAGGTTCAGCCGCTGCTGGAGTTCCTCCAGCAGGTTGACGACGCCGGCCTGCACGGACACGTCCAGCGCGGAGACCGGTTCGTCGAGCACCAGCAGTTTGGGTTCCAGGGCCAGTGCCCGCGCGATGCCGATGCGCTGCCGCTGACCGCCGGAGAACTCGTGCGGGAACCGGTTGCGGTGCTCCGGGTTGAGCCCCACCAGCTCCAGCAGGTTGTTCACCTTGCTCTGGATCCTCTTGTCACCCCAGGAGGAGTGGTGGATCTCCAGCGGTTCCCGGACCACGGAGTTCACGGTCCAGCGCGGGTTCAGCGAGGCGTAGGGATCCTGGAACACGATCTGCATGTCCCGGCGGACCGCCCGCAGCTGGCGGGCCGTCTGACCGACCAGTTCCCTGCCCTCGAACCGCACCGACCCGGAGGTCGGCCGGTGCAGCTGGAGGATGGCCCGGCCGGTGGTGGACTTGCCGCAGCCGGACTCCCCGACCAGTCCGAGGGTCTCCCCGGCGCGCAGGTCGAAGGAGATGCCGGCGACCGCCTGCACCTGGCCGACGGTGCGGGGGATGATCCCCTTCCCCCGCACGGGGAAGCTCTTCACCAGGTCGTTGACCTCGAGCAGTGGCTGGCCGGTGTCGGCCCCGGCTGGTGCGGTGTCCGAGGGGGACGTCTTCGCGGTGGTCATGGGGTGCTGCCCTCCTCGCGGGCCATGCGCTGCTCGACCTCGGCCGCGTCCTCGACGACGGCGAGTTCCGGATCCGCCTGGGTGAGCGAGGCCGGGTTCTCCACGGACCCGATCTCCTCGTGCTCGAACAGGTCCCGGCTGTCGTCCCCGCCCCCGAGCTCGTCCCACTTCAGGCACCGGCTGGTGTGCCCGGACACGCCGACCGCCACCAGCTCCGGCTCGGCCTCGTCGCACTCCGGTCCGGCCAGCGGGCAGCGGGGCGCGAAGGCGCACCCCGGCGGCAGGTTCATCAGCGACGGCGGCGCGCCCTTGATCGGGGTCAGCCGCTTGCCGAGCAGGTCGGGGTGCGGGATGGAGCCCAGCAGGCCCACCGTGTAGGGCATCCTCGGCCGTTCGAACACGGCGTCCACCTGGCCCGACTCGACCACGGTCCCGCCGTACATCACCTGGACCCGGTCGGCCATCCCGGCCACCACGCCGAGGTCGTGCGTGATGATCATGATGGCGGCCGAGGTCTCGTCCCGGATGCGCAGCAGCGTCTCCAGCACCTGGGCCTGCACGGTCACGTCCAGCGCGGTGGTCGGCTCGTCCGCGATGATCAGCGTCGGATCGTTGATGATCGCCATCGCGATCACCACCCGCTGCCGCATCCCGCCGGAGAACTCGTGGGGGAACTGGGACGCCCGCCGGTCCGGCTGCGGGATGCCGACCAGTTCGAGGGACTCCACCGCCTTGGCCCAGGCGACCTTCTTGGACACCTTGTGGTGGGCCCGGTAGGCCTCCGACAACTGCCAGCCCACGGTGTACACCGGGTTCAGCGAGGTCATCGGGTCCTGGAAGATCATCGCGATGTCGTTGCCGCGCAGCTTCTCCAGCTGCCGCTGGCCGAGACCGACGATCTCGGTGTCGCGGAACCGGATGGACCCGCCGATGCGGGCGCTCCGCGGCAGCAGGCCCATCACGGCCATCGAGGACACCGACTTGCCCGACCCGGACTCGCCGACGACGCCCAGCACCTCGCCCTGGCGCAGGGTGAAGGACACACCTCGGACCGCGCGGACCACCCCGTCGTCGGTCGGGAACTCGACCGTCAGGTTGTCGACGGTGAGCAGGTCACCTGCTGTCGTCGTCATCAGGCACGCACCTTCGTCTGCTTCGGGTCGAAGGCATCCCGGATGCCGTCGCCGATGAAGTTCACGGTCAGCGAGATCAGCACGATCACCAGGAACGGCGCCCAGAACAGCCACGGCCGCAGCTCCAGCTGGGCGTAGTTGTTGTTGATGATCAGGCCCAGCGAGGTGTCGGGGATGTTGACCCCGAGGCCGATGAACGACAGCGCCGCCTCGGCGAGCACGGCCGTCGCCACCGCGAGGGTCGCGTTGACCGTGATGACTCCGGTCAGGTTGGGCAGGATGTGCTTGACCACGATCCGGGTGTTGCTCGCGCCCATCGCCCTGGCCGCCTCGACGAACTCCTGGTTCGCCAACGACAGGGTGAGCCCCCGGTTGATCCTGGCCACCGACATCCAGCTGAACAGGCCCAGCGCGATCGCCACCAGGTACCAGCTGCTGCCGAAGGCGCTCGCGGCCAGGGCCACCAGGGCCAGCTGCGGGATGATCAGCCAGAGGTCGACCAGCCGCATGAACAGCGTGTCCACCCAACCGCCGAGCAGTCCGGCGACCGCGCCGAGGGTCACCCCGATCACGGTGGCCATCGCGGCGACGACCACGGCGATGAGCAGCGAGAACTGGGTTCCCCGCACGAGCATCGCCAGCATGTCCCGGCCGAGGTTGTCGGTGCCGAGCGGGTGGTCGGGCCCGGGGTCCTCGTAGCGCCCGCCGCCGGTGTAGGTGTGGTCGTACTGGAGGAACCAGGGCAGCACGATGGCCGCGAGCACGATCAGCACCAGCACGCTGAGGCTGATCATCGCCATCCGGTGCCGGAGGAAGCGCCGCAGCACGATCTTCCACTGCTTGCGCGCCTCGGTGTCGAACTCGTGACCCGCCCGTGGCGTCGTGTCCGGGTCGTCCGGCGTCGTCTTCGTCACTGTGTCAGCCAAGGCGAATCCTCGGGTCCAGGAAGCCGTACACGATGTCGGCGACCAGGTTGAATGCGACTGTCAGCACGGCGGTGACCATCAGCCAGCCCATGAGCATCGGCGGGTCCTTCTGGCCGACCGCGTCGACCAGCAGACTGCCCATGCCCCGCCAGCCGAAGACCATCTCGGTCATGATCGCGCCGCCGAGCACCGCGCTGAAGTTCAGGGAGACCATCGTGGTCACCGGGATGAGCGCGTTGCGGAAGGCGTGCCGGAAGATGACCCGGGACGGGCGGAGCCCCTTCGCCCGCGCGGTGCGGACGTAGTCGGAGCTCAGCGTCTCCAGCATGGAGGCGCGCTGGAAACGGCTGTAGGCGGCGAAGCTGATGAGCATCAGGCTCAGGGTGGGGAGGAGGTAGACGCCCACGTACTGGCTGAACTGCTCGAAGAAGGACCCCTGGAACCCCTGGGCCGGTGGGATCGTGCGGATCCACCGCTCACCGCCCATCGACACCAACAGGTCGTTGAAGCGGATGCCGTACATCTTCAGCACGATCGCCACGCAGAACAGCGGCATGGAGAACATGACGAAGGCGGTGGTGGTCGCCACGTAGTCGAAGATCGTGTACTGGCGCACCGCGGCGAGCACGCCGATGGCGACACCCAGGACGATCGCGAGGATCTCGGCGCCGATGACGAGTCGGAAGGTCACGCTGAACGCGCGCATGACCTCCTCGTAGACGTCGGCCTTGGCCGAGCCGAGGGCGAGGCTCTCGCCCCAGTCCCCGGTGAGGAAACCAGTGAGCCAGTCCCAGTACCGGGCCCAGATCGGACGGTCGAGCCCCAGCTCGATCATCAGGTTCTGGACGTCCTCCTCGGTGACACCGGGGGTGGCCCGGTACTCGCCGATGGGGTTACCGGCCGCGGACACCAGCAGGTAGGCCAGGAAGGAACCGATCCCGAGGATGGGGATCGATATGAGGATTCTGCGGATGATGTAGCGGAGCACGATGTCGTCCTCGATACGAAGCCAACGTCAGTCCCAGGCGGACCGGCCGCGGGCTGCACCGGCAGGGGCCACCGGTCGGTGCCACCCTCGGGTGGCACACGGGGCCGGACCCTGTCGGCCCGGCCCCGTGTCACGCGACCGATGTCAGGAAGTGACCTCCCACTCCGCAGCGTTCCAGGTCACACCGTCGGAGCCCTGGTAGGTGACGTGGTCCACGTTCTCGGCGTAGGCCCAGGCGTCGGGCACCTGGAAGAGCGGGATGGACAGGACGTCCTCCGCGTAGGCCTTGTCGGCCGCGGACAGCGCGGCGTTCCGCTCGTCCTCGTCCAGGCTGTTCTTCACGGTCTCGAACTGGTCGGTGGCCTCCTGGTTCTCCCAGCCGCTCCAGTTCTGGCCGCCGCCGATGCTGTACAGCGAGGCCTTGGAGGCCTTGTACGGGGTGCCGACCCAGGCGAACAGGGCCACGTCGTAGTCACCCTCGCTGACGCGGGTGTCCAGGAAGTTGTCGTCGGTGTCGTTGATGACCTCGATGCCGGCCTCGGCGCAGGTGCCCTGGATGAGGGCGACCGAGTCGGTGCGGCGGTCCAGCGCGGTGTGGCTGATGGTCAGCGAGGCGCGCTCGCCGTCCTTCTCGTAGACGCCGTCCTCACCCTGGGTCCAGCCGCCCTCCTCGAGGATCTCCTTGGCGGCGTCGGCGCCCTGGCCGGTGATGTCGCTGTAGAGGTCCTCGTAGCCGGGCTCCTCGGGCAGGAACAGCAGGCTGCCCAGCGGGGCGGCCTCCGGGTCGACGCTCTTCAGCAGCTTGTCGACCAGTTCCTCGCGGTCGACGCAGGCCGCGAAGGCCTGGCGCAGGGCGAGGTCCTGGAACTTCTCCCTGGCGAGGTTGATGTCGAGGTGCTCGAAGGTCAGACCGGCCTTCGCCTCGTAGGTGACGCCCTGCGAGGTCAGCGCCTGGAGCTGCTCGGCGGTCTCGCTGTTGGCCTGCGGCGCGATGACGTGCACCTGCTGGTCCTGGAGCGCGGTCACCTGGGCGTTGGCGTCGGCGATGTTCTGCAGGGTGATGCTGTCGGGCCCGCCGGGGTTGCCGATCCACTCAGGGTTGCGCACCACGGTGACCGAGGTGCCCTGCTGCCAGCTGTCGAACATGTACGGGCCGGAGGAGGGCATCAGGTCCGGGTTGAACCCGTTCCAGCCCTCGTTCCAGAACTCGGCGGCCGCGTCCAGCTCCTCCTGGGGGCTGTCGGCGCTGAGCTCGAGGACGTCCTCGATGCCGGTCTCCTGCTCGAGGATGTGCGACGGCAGGATCGCCTTGCTGCCGAACAGCCCGGTCCAGTCGGCGTAGGTCTCGGAGAACTCGCCGACGAAGGTGCGGTCGTCCTCGCAGCTGCCGGTCATGATGTCGTAACCGGTGGTGGAGGCCGGGGCGAACAGCTCACCGCCGTCCTCGGTGGTGGCCAGCCTGCTCTTGGAGAACCAGGACAGGTAGAAGTCGCTGCAGTCCCAGGGCTCACCGTCGGACCAGGTGACGCCCTCGCGGATCTTCCACTCGACGATCTGCGGGTCCTCGCTGGTGACCTCCGCCGATTCCATCACGTCGGCGTTGAGCAGGATCTCCATCGTGTCGGTGACGACGAACGGCTCGGAGATCATCGTGTTCAACACGAGGGTGTTGTTGAAGTTGTTGGCACTGCGCGCGCCGTTGTTGTACGACGTGTAGGCCGCGTCGTGGGTGACGGTGACGGTGCCGCCCTGCTCGACCTCCGGCACGTTGTAGGTGCCGTCGCCGTTGTTGCCCTTCCCACCGGTCGCGCTGGAGTCGTTGAGGCCGCCCCCGCCACCGCCGTTGTTGTCGCTGTCGCCGCCTCCGCCGCCGCAGGCGCTCAGCACGAGCGCGGCGCTCATCGTCACCGCGACCGCGGCGACAGACCTCGTTCTCCTCATTGGTGTGCCCTCCTAGCACTGGGTCAGCGGACCGCAACCAACGGTCATGACCCGAACCACCCATCAGCGGCCCAACCCGGAAGCCGGTTCGCCATTGGCGGAACGGTAAGAACTGCGACAGGTGGCGGTCACCTGGGAACACTGGATCGTGACCAAAAGGTGACTCCTCGCACGCGGAGGGTTATCGTCCACTAACCGAACGGACACGTCCGTTTTTTGAACACTGTTGCCCTGGTGTTACGGGCGTGTTCTTCTCACCGCCCGATCCCAATTCCGCGCCCGGTTCCCCTCGACCCTCCCGGGGCGCGCGGCGAACGGGTTCCCGAGGCGGAGGCGAACTCCGTCAGGCCCCGACCCGTCTCCAGTGGAGGGCGCTGGAGAACGGCCCGAGGAACGGTCTGGTGTGCGCCAGCCCGTCGAGCTCCTCGGTGGCGACCACCGTCTCGGCCAGTTGGAAGAGCGGGAGCGTGACCGCCCGCTGCCAGAGCGCGCCCTCGAGCTCGGCCTCGACCTCGGACAGCGGGGTACCCCCGGTCAGGACCGAGTCGATGACGGGTTGGAGCTGGGGATCGCAGAAGCCCGCCGGGTTGCCGGGGAGCACCGGGGCGCCGTCCACCGCGGCCGGCACGCAGCCGAACCAGGAGGCCAGTTCCGTGGCGACGTCGCCGCCGGTCGGGCGGGGCACCACCGCGACGTCCACGATCGGCCGGTTCTCGCCCTCGCCACCGGCCGTGCCGGCGCTCGCGCCGCCGCCCTGCTGCCCGCTCATCAACATCTGGTACAGCTCGTCGGCGGGCGGGGTGACCAGGCTGGTCTCCACCCCGAGGTCCCGCAGCTGGCGTGCCACGTGCCCGGCCAAGGAGGTGTACGGCTCCTGCTCCCTCGGCGCCGCGACCACCAGCTCGAAGGGAACGCCGTTGCGCAGCCACTGCCCGTCGACCAGGGCGTACCCGGCCTCGGACAGCTGCTCTACGAGCAGGTCGGGATCGCCGCTGCCCAGCACCGAGTCCTCGGGGAGGGTCGACGCGAACGCCGGGTCGACCGGGGACCGCAGCTGCGCGTCGGCGCGCAGGTCGGCGGAGGGACCGCTGCGGGCTCCGGCGGCGATGAGGAAGTCGCGGTCGAGCGAGGCGGCCACCGCCCGCCGCACCCGTTGGTCGCTCAGCTGTGGGCTCGCCGGCCGGAACAGCACCTCCACCCGGTGGGACCGGGGCACCGTCCACCGGTCCAGCGGTGTCCCGATGCCGGCGAGCAGGCCGGTGGCGATGGCGTCGGCCCGCAGCATGGCCGCCTGGTTGTCGTCACTGTCCAGCGCGGACGCCAGACCGCTGTGCGAGGCCTCCCGGAACACGATGCGGTCCAGCGACGCCGGGTTGTACCAGTACTTGTCGTTGCGCTCCAGAATGAGTTCACCGCGTTCCAGGTCCATCACGTTGACCGTGAACGCGTTTCCCGAAACCGGAAACGTGTTCGAGAACGCCCCGGTCCACCCGCCGGGAGCATCCTTGAGCAGGTGTGCCGGCAACAGATCGGAGAAAAGCGAACGCCACGCCGGGTACGGTTCGGAGAAGGTGACCTCGACGACCTTTCCACCATTCCGCGAAGTGAGTTCGTCGATCAACCGGTAACCGGCCGAGTCCACCACTCCTGGTTCGGCGCGCATCCGCTGCCACAGGTAGTCGAAGTCCTCGGCGGCGATCGGAGCCCCGTCCGACCAGGACGCGTCCTGCCGGAGGACGTAGCGGACGGTGAACGGTTCGGCGTCCACCACCCGCGCCGAGGTGGCCACCGACCGGTCGAGCCGGGGATCCCCGCCGGGTCCCGGCCGGAACACCGAGGGCAGCAGCAGGCTGGCGAGCACGGTGGTGGTGGCGGAGAGATCGGAGAGCAGGTGCGGGTTGAAACCACCGGACAGCTCGTCGACGCCCACCACGACCTCGTTGGGCACCGGGTCGCTGGGCACCTGGTCGGTGTGCGTGGGATCGACGAGCGGGGGCGGTGGGGTGTTGGTGCACGCCGCGACGAGGACGACTGTCACCAGCGCCGAGAGGAGCGCGCTGACCCGGCACCGCGACCGGTGCGGCGCTGACCCGGCCATCGAGCTCTCCTCTGGTTCTGCGCTGGTCGACAGTGGCACCGACGGGTGACCGGTACCTGTCCGCTGACCGCCAGCGGTGGACGCGGGTCAGGGGTCGGGCGCACGACGGCAGCCCGAGCGTAGCGGTGACCGTATCCGGCGTGGTGTGTTCTCCCGGTTGCGTCCACGGCCACGCCGCGCCGGTCCGCCCTTCCGGGGCCGGACGCACGGGGTCGGCGGCCCCGCTGGGGGACCGCCGACCGCCGGGTGGTGCGCTCAGCCTCGGGTCTTGGCGCGGGCCCGCTCCCTGGCCCGCTGCGTGGAGTCCAGCACGGTCTTGCGGACCCGGACCACGTCCGGGGCGACCTCGACGCACTCGTCGGCGGAGCAGAACTCCAGGGCCTCCTCCAGACCGAGCTTGCGGGGTCGGGCCAGCCGCTCCAGCTCGTCACCCGTGGAGGACCGCATGTTGGTCAGCTTCTTCTCCCGGCACACGTTGACGTCGAGGTCCTCGGCGCGCGGGTTCTCCCCCACGACCATGCCCTCGTACACGGCCGCGCCTGGCTCGACGAAGAAGGTGCCCCGGTCGGCCAGCTGGATCATCGCGTAGCTGGTGACCGCTCCCGTGCGGTCGGCGACCAGCGAACCGCTGTGCCGGGTGCGGAGCTCGCCGGCCCAGGGCTCGTAACCGACGAAGACGTGGTTGGCGATGCCGGTGCCCCGGGTCTCGGTGAGGAACTCGGTGCGGAAGCCGATGAGCCCTCGGGCCGGGACGATGTAGTCGATCTTGATGCGGCCGGAACCGTCGTGGTCGCCCATCTGCTCCATGGTGCCCTTGCGGTTGGCCATGAGCTGCGTCAACGCCCCGAGGTGCTCCTCGGGGATGTCGACGGTGAGCCGCTCGAACGGCTCGCACAGCTTGCCGTCGACGGTCTTGGTGACCACCTGCGGCTTGCCGACGGTCAGCTCGAAGCCCTCCCGCCGCATCTGCTCGACGAGGATGGCCAGGGCCAGCTCGCCACGGCCCTGCACCTCCCACACGTCGGGACGCTCGGTGGGCAGCACCCGCACGCTGACGTTGCCGATCAGCTCCGCGTCCAGCCGGCCCTTGACCAGCCTCGCGGTGAGCTTGCCGCCCCCGTTGCGCCCGGCCATCGGGGAACTGTTCACCCCGATCGTCATGGAGATCGCCGGCTCGTCGACCGTGATCCTCGGCAGCGGCTCGGGGTTCTCGGCGTCGGCGAGGGTGTCGCCGATGGTGATGTCGGGGATGCCGGCGATGGCGACGAGGTCGCCAGCGGCGGCCTGCTCGGCGGGGACCCGGTCCAGCGCCTCCGCGAGGAAGAGCTCGGCGACCCGCACCTTCTGGGTCGAGCCGTCCTCCCGGCACCACGCCACCGTCTCCCCCTTGGAGATGCGGCCGGCGTGCACCCGGCACAGCGCCAGCCGCCCGAGGAAGGCCGAGGCGTCGAGGTTCGTCACGAGGGCCCGCAGCGGGGCCTCCGGGTCACCGGTGGGCGCGGGCACGTGGTTGAGCAGGATCTCGAACAGCGGGTCGAGGTTCTCGCTGTCGGGCAGCGCGCCATCGGCCGGCTGCTCCAGGCTGGCGCGGCCGGCCCGGGCGGAGGCGTAGATGACCGGCAGGTCGAGGACCGAGTCGTCGGCACCGACCTCGGCGGCCAGGTCCAGCAGCAGGTCGTGGGTCTCCTCGACGACCTCGGCGATCCGGCTGTCCGGCCGGTCGACCTTGTTGACGACGAGCACGACCGGCAGGCCGGCGGCGAGGGTCTTGCGGAGCACGAACCGGGTCTGCGGCAACGGCCCCTCACTGGCGTCGACCAGCAGCACGACCCCGTCGACCATCGACAGGCCGCGCTCCACCTCGCCACCGAAGTCGGCGTGGCCCGGGGTGTCGACGACGTTGATGGTGACCGCGCCGTCCGGGGTCTCCCGGCGGATGGCCGTGTTCTTGGCCAGGATGGTGATGCCCTTCTCCCGTTCCAGCTCACCGGAGTCCATGACCCGGTCGACCGGTTCGGAGCGGGCGGAGAAGGCCCCCGACTGGCGCAGCATGGCGTCCACCAGGGTGGTCTTGCCGTGGTCGACGTGCGCGACGATCGCGATGTTGCGCAGGTCTGTCCTGGTGAGCTCACCGGCGACGGCACTGGGAGCAGGCACGCGAAGACTCCTGACGATGTTGGTGGAGGAAGAGGACCGCCGGCGGACCCGCACGCGCGGCCTGATCCAGTCTAGTGCACGTGAAGTGGCCGAACGCTGTCCGCTCGGTCACTGCGGGGGCGGCTGCTGGCCCGGCTGGTGGTACTGGTAGCCGGCGGGCGCAGCGGGCGCACCCCCGCTCGGGGGCCCGGCGGCGCCGCCGGGCTGGGCGGTGGATGGAACCCCACCAGCGTAGTACGAGGACTGGGCGGGTGGCCGGGGCACGCCCGCCGACGCGGGCCGGAGGGCGATGGCGATGACCGCCATGAGCAGGCCGAACAGCCCGATTCCCAGGGCGCCGAGCAGCAAGGACTGGTCGGAATCGCACGAGAAGCTCAGATCGACGGCGTTCGGTTGACCCACCCGGCTCATCTGACTGCCACGGCACTGGAGAGGGGACAGGCGGAAGGACTCCTCCATCCGCACGAAAACCATGATCAGCGACGCGAGTCCCGCCACGCCGGCCAGCACGAGGAGCGCGCCACGCAGGAAAGCCATTCCGGGAGGCTGTCGGGGCGCTACTCACCGTCGTCGCCGTTCCGGCGGAGTGCGACGCGGCTCCAGTCGCGGGACGACCGGCGTGCCCGGTCGAGGACAGGCGCCCGGGAGCCCCGCCGGCGGCTGCCCGGCGCCCGACCGATCAGTCGTGAACTCCGCGCGGCAAGGGCCGCCGCCTACCGGAGACGCTGGTCACCACCACCCGGCCACCCTCGGCTCCGCCCTGCCCCGAAGGGCCCCTCGGGCGGGGTTCCGAACGCGCTCAGCCCAGCTGGCCGGAGCGCACCGCGTCGACGAAGGCGGCGAAAGCACCCCGTCCCACCACGATCGTGCCCCCACCACGGTTCTTCGTGTCCCGAATCCCCACCACCCCCAACTCCACCGACGACCCCACCTCGACACAGTTGGATTCGGCACCGGACCGGCTGCTCTTCCGCCAGCCGCTCAACCTTCCGCGCATCATGTCTCCTCCATGGCGTGGCGCTTGGCGTAGCCCCTGACGAGTTGGACAGACCGCTCCTCGTCGAGGCTCGCACGACGCACAGTAGCTGTCGCTAGTTCGAAGGCAGCGATGTCCGCTTCCGAGAAGACCCAGATACCGGACCGAAGGTGCTCCAGATGGACTGCCGGACGTCGGTTGTGCCCGGCAAGGATGACCCATCCACCGTTGAGGGCGACCGTTCCACCCACATCGAACGGGAGTATCCGAACCGCAGCTCGTCCAGCTTCGGCGATGTCCGCGACGTGGTCGAGCTGCTCGGCCATCACAGCGTGCCCGCCAACTGGTCGCACCAGCACCGCTTCGTCAAGGAGGAACTCGCAGACCGCCTTGTCCAAGGCGGCCTTCCGGCGAATGCGAATGTTCACGCGTTCCTCGACAAGACCCGGGGCGGTGCCGGAGGACTCGAAGACAGCGGTGGCGTAAGCCCGCGTTTGGAGCAGGCCGGGAACCAAGAGCGGGCTGACATCTACGATGGCCTGCGCACTGCGTTCGAACTGGATGAGCATCTCGAGCGCCTTGGGAAGGGCGGATCCCCGCGCGAGCCATGCCTGATCGTCGTCCGGGCGCATCATGTCGAGGATTCGTGCGCGTTCCTCGTCCGCGACACCCAAATGGGCCAGAGCGCCGAGGACGAAAGTGCGGGCGATGGCTGAGTGCCCGTTCTCGATACGGGACAAAGTGCTTTGATTGATCCCCAACAGGCCCGCGAACTCCCGTCCCGACATCCGCCGCGCGAGCCGGATCCTGCGGAGCTCGGAGCCCACCGCTTGAGCGACGGGTGTCCTGCCTTCGATGCTACTCACGCATCACAACCTAGCGCCCTACATCTGATGCGTACATCACTCGCACGGGTCATTGCACCCTTCGGATTGCGCCGGCATGCTTTCGGACAAGTGCGTTGCACGCATCAGATCACAACAACTAATGCGAGCCGCATTCGACTCTTCCGACACGAAAGAAACGAGTCCCGGTCAATCACTTCAGCGGGCCCCCTTCCGCGTTGGCCCGCTAAGACGAGTAGGGGTCCGCATGATGACAGCACTCACCTTGCCCGGCCTCAGGCCGCTAGCAACAGAAGTCCCCACCTTGCACACCTTCCTTCACGAGACGGGAAAGGTCTTCAACTGGGCGGCACGTTTCTCATCCTGTTCAGCCACCGTCCCGAGAGGAGATGTCGTTGAGCTGACTGCCGTACGCGCCCGAAGTGGGGGCTTGTCGAGCCGACCGAGTCGCCCAGGCGTCTCGGATCGCCGGAACGTGGTTCTCCTCGCCGTCACATGCGGGCAGCTCCTCCAGGACGTTACCGACGAACGACAGAAGCCCCGGAGGTTGCTGCCAGGCCCGCGAGTACCCACGCTCGTTCTGATGTCGCCCGTGAGAACAAGGGGGAGTTTGTCCCCATGCGCCCCGTCCTCGCGGCTTCGCCACAACCGGCGCTCCTGCCTGGCATCTCGAACGCACTCGTATAGCGCCATCCGGCTTGGTCATGCTCGCGGTACACGACGTGCCCGCCGCACAGGTCAACTCACGTTCGGCGACGAACGGTGAACACGGACCTGTCGCCGCTGGACGAGGATCGTTTCCGCTGGTACCACCGCGTGACCGGCTGGGACGTGGAACGGCGGTCGACCTCCACCTGCCAGGTCGAGCTGGATCACAGCCGCACCAGGGTCGTCCTGCGCCTGGGCTCCACCAGGGCGGGAAGCATCGGGCTCGCACGTGACGAGGCCCGTCGACTGGCGACGGCGCTGCGCACGGGTACCGCGACGCGCCTCCCCGTCGCACACGAGATGAGCCCCCGCTGCTCCCTCGTCGTGACGCCGGAGGAGGGCATTTCGGGGACGATGTGGCGCCTGCTCCCCGCCTCCGCCGGAGTCGCGGACTGGACGACCCGGTTCGACATCGACGCTGCTCAGCGGATCGCGACCCTCCTCACGGAGGGAGTCGCTCTGTTGCGCCTCAGCACCCCCCACGCCCATTCGGCCGTGAGTACCGCACCACCCGATCTCGACCGGCCGCGCCCCTGAGGGTCGCGGCATCACAGGGCCACGGTCGCCACGAACCCTGCGATCTCACCTCCTCGCCTTCTCTCGGACCGCCCCGAAGTGGGCTTCTCCGCCGCCCCGCCCCTCCCTCCCGACAGCTCTGGAGATTCCGATGCACCACACCACTCCCCCACCGCCCAGGTCCCATGACACGGACTGGCGGATCACCGTGGCCGCCGACCTCGTCCAAGCCGGCTCCATGACGGCCATCACGTGCCGGTTGGAGATCGACCCGCTCCGGCTGCTGGCCCTCACCCTGCACACGACCACCATCGCCCTCGCGCCGTCCCAGGCCCGGACACTCGCGGAGCTCATCACCGACGCCCGGTCGGGCACGGTCGTCGGACTGACAGCGGAAAAGTGTCTGGTCACCCACCTCAACTGCGTGCCGGGGGGCAAGCTGGTCCGGCCGGGGGCAGGAGGGGACGGTGACCTCGTCGCGCTGGACACCCTCGACACCGAGCACCCGGTCGCGCTCCTCCTCGCGCGGACCGACGCGAACGAGCTGGCTCACGGCCTGCTCGAAGGTTGCTCAACCCTGGACGGCCTGGACTGGCGAACCATCCACCCACCCCAGGTATCCGCATCCCACGGCGACCACGAGACGACGTGACGATGTGACGATGTGACGATGTGACGATGTGACGACGCACCCCTAGCGGGACCTCCCCGAGGCAGCACTGGGACTCACCGCGTCCCACTACGCCAGCGGTACCCGCACCACATTCCCGTCGCGTCGTGGAGACAGGAAACGGACGGCCAGTCGGACCGCCTTCAACCCCACGTCCCATCGGTCTCGAACGCGGGAGGAGGCGACCCGAAGGGACCACCAACGCCCGGACCGCGACGTTGACGAGGACGTCGTACAGCGACACCACCCGGACCGTCGGGAATGCCACCGGGCACACATCCGAGGAGGACGGAGGCGTTCCCACCACCAGGGTGATCGCGGGCGATGGCGCGCAGGTTCGCGAACCGAAGGGGCAGCAGGGCGCCCAACGGGACGAACAGCAGTACGTCACCGGCCGCGGCGACGTCCTTCGCCTTCGGCGACCAGCTGCCGCCACCCTCCCAGGCGGCGGGGGCGGCGGGCCGCTCACGGGCGATGAGGGGTCAGCCCACCTCGCTGTCCAGGGGACGGAGGAGGGCGTGCAGCTCGGGCAGCACGATCCGGTCCGCGTCCAGCCAGTCCAGTCCGTCCAGTTCCTCCCCGGACACCCAGCGCAGCCCCTGGTGCTCCACGGCGGTGGGCTCCGCCGAGCCCTCGGCCAGCACCGCCTCGTACAGCCGGAGGACGGACCCGCCGGGCAGCGGGAGATCCGGTCCGACCCGGTCGAGCACGGTCACCTCCGCGCCCAGCTCCTCCGCGCACTCCCGGCGCAGGGCGTCCCAGTCGGTCTCGCCGCTCTCCACCCGCCCGCCCGGGAGCTCCCAACGTCCCGCGACCTCGACGGGGAACGAACGCCGCTGGGTGAGCAACCGACCGTCCCGCACGATCGCGGCACCCACCACCCGCCGGGCCGCCCCGAGTTCCCGCGCCCGGTCCCGGAGCGCCCGTTCCCGAGCCCCCAACACCCGCAGCGCCACCCGCCGGCCGATCAGGACGTCGACGAGCCGGCCCAGCGGCCCGAACCGCGTCGTCCACGACACCTCGTCGGTGACGAGGACCCCGGCCCCGGTGGGAGCGAGGGTGACCTGGTGCTCGAGCCGCTCGAAGAACGGCCCGGGCCGCGAGCGGGAGCGGAAGCCGCTCGCACCCACCTCGGTGAGGACCGTGCGCAGCGGGATCCACACCCCGGGCAGCACCCGGACGTGGAAGGAGATCGACTCGTCCGCTCCCAGCAGCCCGGGGCCGTCGACGGCCCGCATCCGCACCCCGGCGGCCGGGTCGTCCACGAACTGCCGGCGGTCGCGGAGGGCGGCGGCCACGGTCTCGGGTTCGGCGTCCACCAACGCGGTGGTTCTCAACACGGGCATCCGTCGATGGTGCCGGTGCCTGGGAGGACGCGGACGGCGGGTCGGGCTCTCCGGGTGGTCGCGGACGCTGGGACGCGGCCTCACGGCGCCCGCTCCGGCCTGGCCGGCCGGGCTACCGGTTCCGAGTCGAAGCGGTAGGAGCCGGAACGGCCTTCATGCTCGTGGGCCCCGCGCCTCCGCAGGTGCGGACGACGCGGATGCGGCGGTCCTCCTCCCACCGGCGCTCCCCCACCGGCACCCCAGGTCGGTCACTTCTCGGTCGGGTGCGCCGGCCACACCACCTCGAACCGCGCACCGCCCTCCGGGGACACCCCGGCCCGCACCCAGCCGCCCCGTCTGGCCACCAGCTCCGCGACCAGGGCGAGACCGAGCCCGGTGCCGCCCTCCTGCCTGGCCCGGCCGGTGTCGACCCGGTAGAAGCGGTCGAACACCCGGGCCCGGTGCTCCTCGGGGATGCCGGGGCCGTCGTCGTCGACGACCAACCTGACGTGCCGCCCGGCTGGCAGCACCGTGACCCGGACCAGGACACGGGTGTGCCGCACGGCGTTCGACACCAGGTTCGTGAGCACCCGGTCCACCTCGACCGGGTCGGCGGCCGCCAGCGCTGGCACCGGCGCGTAGCAGAGCACCACCCGGGGTGGGCGGGGACGTGCCGCCCCCCGTCCCCCGCCCCGGTCCGGCTGTCCCGCGACGACCGCCTCGCCGGTACCGTCGTCGACCCCGCCGGCGGCGGATCGCTCGTCCACTCCAGCAGCGGGCCACTCGTCGAGTTCGGCGAGGAGCCGGAACGACTCCTCGGCCTCGTGCGGAGCGGCTGGAGGTCCCCCCGCGAGCTCGACGGCACCGGCGGCCGGGCCGTCGCCGGCGTGGTGGGACGCGGCGCCCGAGTCGGTCCGAGGGGGAGCCGGCGATCCGGGGGCGGGGACATGCGGTTCGCCGCCGGGCCGGGACGCGGAGGCGTCGGCGGGCCCGCCCGCACCGGGCTCGGGCCGGGCCGCCGGCCCCTGCTGGTCGAGCCGGTGCCGCCGCGCCACCTGCCGGGCGAGTTCGGCGACGTCGACGGGCACCGGCTCCCGGTACTCGCCAGCGTCGGACCTCGCCAACGACAGCATGTCCTCCAACAGGGCGGTGAGCCGGTTGGACTCCGTGACGACCTCGGCCAACACCTCCTGAGCGTCGTCGGGGTCGGGGTAGGCGAGCGCGACCTCCGCCTGCGCGCGGATCGAGGTCACCGGGGACCGCAGCTCGTGGGCGGCGTCGCCGGTGAACCGGCGCAACCGCGCCACCGCCTCGTCGCGGCGGGCCAGCAGCCCGTTGAACTCCTCGGCGAGGGTCCGCAGTTCGTCCCTGGCCTCGGGCACCGGGAGGCGACCGCCCGGTGCCAACCCGAGCGCGGCACGGCGGACCCGGTCGACCGAGCGGAGGGAGCCGCGCACGGCGCCCCAGGTCACCAGCCCCACCACCAGCACCCCGACCCCGGAGCACAGCAGCAGCACGAGCAGGCCGACCCGGCGCATCTCGCCGTAGCCGGCGAGTTCGACCTCCGCCACCACCAGCCGTTGGGACCCGTCCGGCTGGCTGGTGACCATGCCGACGGCCCGGGACACCGTGCCGTACCCGCCCCGGGTGACGAACCGCCCGGTGCGCAGCGCCTCCAGTTCCGGCTCGGACAACCCCAGCACGGGTTGACCGTCCCGGGGGGCGCCCGCCGTGTCGAGCACGCGCACGGCGGGTCGGTTCAGGGCCGGCGGCACCGGAGGGGGCGGTTGCCCCTCGGAGACGGCGCTGACCGCGCTCACCAGGGAGCGGCGCAACTCGTCGTCGGCGGAACCCGTCACCATCCGGTCGGCCAGGGCGATGACCACGGTGGACAACGCCGCCATCAACACCAGGGTGGCGGCCGCGGTGACCAGGGAGATCCTCGCCCACAGGGACCGGCGCGACCACCAGCCACCGACCGGCCCCCTCACCGGCGGCCCGGCTCCCCGCCCGGCGCCGCCGGGGCCAGCGAGGTGTCGGCCAGCTCGGGGCCGCTGATCAGGTAACCGTGCCCGCGCACCGTGCGCAGCAGGTGCCCGGCGCCGACCGCCCGCAACTTCCGGCGCACGTAGCCCAGGTACACCTCGACGACGTTGCGGGTGGCGGCGGCCTCGTCGCCCCACACCTCGGCCAGCAGCTCGTCCTTCCCGACGACCGCCCCGGCCCGGCCCATCAGGACCCGCAGCACCGCGTACTCCCGTGGGCTGAGCCCCACCTCGGCGCCCCGCCACGTGACGCCGCGCGCGGCGGTGTCCAACACAAGTTCGTCGAGCCGGTACACCACGCCCTCCCGCGCGCCCAGCGACTCGGCCCGCCGCAGCACGGCACGCAGCTGGGCCAGCAACACCACGAACGAGAACGGCTTGACCAGGTATCCGTCGGCCCCCAGGTCGAGCCCGTCCGCCTGGTCCACCTCCCCGTCCTTCGCGGACACCAGCAGCACCGGGGTGGTGATCCCCCTGCGCCGCAGCTCGGCGAGCACCCGGTAACCGGAGAGGCCGGGCATCATGATGTCGAGCAGGATCGCGTCGAACGCCCCCGTCAGCGCCAGGCGCAACGCGTCCGGTCCCGCCTGGGCGAGCACCACGTCCATGCCCTCCGCGCTGAGGCCCCGGTTCAGGGCCCGCCGCACTCCGGCCTCGTCATCGGCCACCAACACCCTGGGTTTCACGCGTCCAGCATGCCGGTTCCCCCCAGCGGCACCGCCCCTGCTCTCAGCGGGCTCTCAGCAAGGCCGGTGACCAGCGCCGACGGCGGGCTCAGGCGCCGGTGCCCGCCGCCACCGGCCGCGGTTCTCAGCGGGGTCTCAGCCAGCGTCGCCCATCGTGGGAGCAGCGGAACCCGAGGCTGGTTCCCTGGGAGGAGACTGAACGACATGGAGAAGCGGAAGCTGACGGTGGCCGGCGCGGTCGCCGGCACCGTCCTGGGCGCCGGCGGGCTGGTGTGGCTGGGCGTCCCGGCGGGCGCGAGCCAGTCGCCGGCGCTGCCGGAGGTGAGCGCGGAGGACCTGATCGAGTCCGTCCTGACGGTCCAGCCGCAGGCGCTCGGGGGAACGGTCCAGGTCGAGAACGACCTGGGGCTCCCGTCCATCCCCGGGCTCGAACTCCCGGCCGGGGTCGGCGCGGGGACGAGCAGGGCGCAGGTGTGGTCGGACGGCGGGGAACGCTTCCGGCTGGCGGTGCGCCACAGGGGTGGTGAGGACGTCCTCGTCGGCGACGGGCGGAACATCTGGTCCTGGAACTCGGAGGAACGCACCGCCACCCGAGACGACATCGGCGGCGCCGACCGCGCCACCGAGGGCCACCCGGAGCTGGCGGAGAGCGACCCGGCGTCGGTGGCGGCCGAACTCACCGCCCTGCTGCGGGAGGACAGCGGCGTCGCGGTGGACGGTACCGCCGAGGTCGCCGGTCGCGCCGCGTACGAACTGGTCCTCGCCCCGTCCCCGGAACAACGCAGCCTGGTGCGGGAGGTGCGGATCGCCGTCGACGGCGACACCCGCATGCCGCTGCGGGTGTCGGTGCTGGCCAACGGCACGGAGACCCCCGCGTTCCAGGTGGGGTTCACCGAACTCGACCTGGGTGAGCAGGACGAGTCCCTGTTCGAGTTCGACCCGCCGGCCGGCTCGCTCGTCGAGGAGCGGGACGCGGAGGCGCCGGCGGAGGACGCCCCGCACGCGCTGCCGGAGGGTGTGGACCCGGCGGAGGTGACGCCCACCCTGCACGGCGCCGGCTGGGAGAGCGTCGTCATCGCCCAGTCCCCGGTCGGGCTGTCCCCCGATGACCTCCGGGACACCCTCGACGGGATCGACACCGACGAGTGGGACGAGGACGAGCTGGCGGGGATGGACCCCGCCGACCTGCTGGACCAGGTCGGTGAGCGGGTGACCGGCGAGTGGGGCGAGGGCTACCTCGTCGAGACCAGCCTGCTGACCGTGCTGCTCGTCGAGGACGGACGGGTCGCCGCCGGCGCGGTGCCCGCCCAGGTCCTGACCGAGGCGTTGGCGGCCCAGCGGTGAGGACGCGTGACGCGGTGGTGGCGGAGGGATCCGCCACCACCCCCTCCCAGGACGCGCCCGGTGCGCCGGTCGAGTACGCGGCCCGCACCCGGGGACTGCGCAAGGTCTACGGCGGAACGGTGGCGGTGGACGGTGTCGACCTCGACGTGCCCGCCGGATCGGTGCTCGGCATGTTGGGCCCGAACGGTTCGGGCAAGACCACCACCATCCGCATGCTGCTCGGGTTGACGACACCCACCTCGGGTTCCGTCGAGCTCCTCGGCCGGCCGCTGCCCGAACGGGCTGGTGACGTGTTGCCCGCCGTGGGGGCGATGGTCGAGGGCCCGGGCTTCTACCCGTTCCTGTCCGGTCGGGACAACCTGCTGCGCTTCGCCGCGATGGAACCGCTGCTCCCGAGCGGCTCCGTGCGGGTCGCCGTCACCGACGCCCTGGAGCGGGTGGGGCTGGCCGACGCCGCCCGGCGGCGGTACCGCGGCTACTCGCTGGGCATGAAGCAACGGTTGGGGCTGGCCGCCGCGCTCCTCGTGCCCCGCAGGCTGGTGGTGCTGGACGAGCCCACCAACGGCCTGGACCCGGCCGGGACCCGGGAGATCCGCCGGATGATCGGTGAGCTGCGGGGGTCGGGGACCACGGTCATCGTCTCCTCCCACCTGCTCGCCGAGATCGAGGCGGTGTGCACCCACGTGGCGGTGCTCAGCCGGGGGAGCCTGCTGGCCCAGGGTGACCTGGCCACGTTGCTGGAGGCGGGCGGGCCGTCCCTGCTCGTCACCACCCCGGACCGCGACGCCGCCGTGACGGCCCTGCTCGCCGAGGGCGTGTCGGCACGGCGCTCGTCCGAAGGGGTCCGCGTCGAACTCACCGGCACCTCCGCGCCGCGCGTGGTCGCCGCGCTCGTCAGGTCCGACGTCGAGGTGCACGAGGTCCGCCGCGAACGTGCCGGCCTGGAGGACTTCTTCACCCAGCTCACCGAGGGCGTGAGCGCGACAACCGAGGGAGAGGGCCCGTGACCGCGCTGGACACCGACCCGGAACGCACCACCACCGGCTTCGCCCCCGACCCGGCTCTGGGAGGCGCATCGTCCGGGCGGACCGCCGCCCCCCTGCTCCGGGTGCTGTGGTCGGAGATCACCTGGGTGCTGCGCCGCCCCCGCACCCTGGTCGTGATCGGGTTGATCGCCCTCATCCCGGTGCTGGTCGGGGTGGGCATCGCGTTGTCGGGCGACGGCATGAGCGGCGGCATCACCGCCCTGCTGTCCGGCAACGGCCTCCTCCTCCCGGTGGCGTCGA
Organism: Actinoalloteichus caeruleus; assembly: GCF_049311605.1. Lineage (NCBI taxonomy): Bacteria > Bacillati > Actinomycetota > Actinomycetes > Pseudonocardiales > Pseudonocardiaceae > Actinoalloteichus > Actinoalloteichus caeruleus. The sequence continues at coordinate 743,947 of NZ_CP186005.1, read as the reverse complement.
TGGGGATGCTGCTGATGATGGCGCTACCCGTCGCCGCCTCCTTCACCGCCGCGGACGCCTTCGCCGGGGAGTCCGCGCACGGCACCCTGCGGGCGCTGCTGCTCGCCCCGATCAGCCGGCCCCGGCTGATCCTGGTGAAGTCCCTCGGCGTCCTGTCCGCGATCACCGCCACGATCGTGGTGACGACGCTGGTGGCGATCGTCGCCGGGCTGCTGCTGCTCGGCGGGAGCGGTTTCCTGACGGTGTCCGGTACGACGCTGCCGTTCGGCGTCGGCCTGGGCAGGGTGGCGCTCATCGCCGGGTACGTGGTGCTCCAGCTGGCCGCGTTCGCCTCCCTGGCGCTGGCGCTGTCGGCGTGCACGGAACACCCGTTGCTGTCCCTGGTGGGCGCGATGGGGGCGCTGATCACCTTCCAGATCGTCGGCCTGATCCCCGCGCTGGACTTCCTCACCCCCTACCTGCTCACCACCGGGTGGCAGGAGGCGCTCATCGAACCGCTGCGGGACCCGATGGCACTGGACGTGATGGCCGAGTCGTCGGCGCGGGCCCTGTGCTACCTGCTGATCGGCCTCTCGCTGACCACGCTGCGGGTGGTCACGAAGGACTCGTGACCACCGGACCGGACCAGGGGCCGCCCTGGCACGCCGGGGCGGGGGGAGGACGCGATCGGTCCAGCCGCGCGGGCGGGGAGGGCGCCCCGGCCCGCCCCTCGGCACCGGTTCCGCGCGCGACGGCGCCTCAACCGGCCAGCACGGCCACCGCGTCCGGGTCGAGGGTGAGCCGGACCCGCTCCCCCACCTCCGGCACCCCGGCGAAGGGCGTGCTGGCCTGCACCTCTCCCACGTCGGCGACCCGCACCAGGAGGCGGACGTGGTCACGCTGGTGCACCCGCCGCAGGACCTCGCCGCTGGCCTCCACGTCGGTCCCGCCGCCCCGGTCGGCTCGGGTGACCCGCACCGCCGAGGCCCGCAGTCCCAGCCGGACCGCGCCGTCGGGCACGTCACCGGGCACCCTGACCCGACCGAGGACCGACTCGGCCCAGCCGTCGCGCACCGTGGCCGACACCAGTCGGGAACAGCCGAGGAACCGGGCCACCCGCTCGTCCGCCGGGCGCCGCCACACCCGCTCCGGACCGTCGACCTGGCGGATCTGGCCCTCGGACATCACCGCCACCTGGTCGGCGAGGGTGAACGCCTCGTCGTGGTCGTGCGTCACGACCAGCGCGGTGGTCCCGGTCTCGGTGAGCACCCTGGCCAGGTCGACCGCCAGCTGGTCCCGCAGCTCGCGGTCCAGCGCGGACAGCGGTTCGTCCAGCAGCAACAAGCGGGGGCGGGGCGCGAGCGCCCTGGCCAGGGCCACCCGCTGCTGCTCACCCCCGGACAACTGGGTCACCCGCCGCCGCTCGTAGCCGGCCAGGCCCACCAGCTCCAGCAGCTCGGCGACCCGCGCGTCCCGGACCGCCCGGTCGGCGCCGGCCATCCGGAGACCGAACGCGACGTTGCCGGCGACGGTCCGGTGGGGGAAGAGCTGGCCGTCCTGGAACACCAACCCGAAGGCACGGCGGTGCACCGGCGTCCCGGCCAGGTCCACGCCGTCCCAGCACACCCGCCCCCGCGCCACCGCCTCCAACCCGGCCACCGCGCGGAGCAGGGTCGACTTGCCGCAGCCGGACGGCCCCAGCAACGCCAGGACCCCGCCGTCCGGCACCGACAGGTCGACCGACCGGACCGCCAGCACCTCGCCGTAGCGGACCGTGAGACCGCGAACCGTGAGCGTCACGACACCCCACCTTCCTCCCGTCCACGGGACCCAGCCCCCGCCAGCGGCGACGACGCGGCCCCACCGGCCCCGCCCACCACCAGGGGTCCCATCAGAACTCCCCGACCGTGTCGGAGCGGACCCTGATGCGTTCCACCACCGCCACCACCAGCGCGGTCACCACCAGCAGCATCGTGCAGGCCGCGTAGGCGGCGACCGCGTTCAGCTCGCCGGGCCGCGAGATCAGGCGGCTGATCGCCACCGGAAGCGTCATGGTCTCCGGCCGCACCAGGAAACTCGTCGCCCCGAACTCGCCAAGGGCGATGACGAAACCGAAGCCCGCCGCCGTGACCAGCGAACGAGCCGACATGGGCAGGTCCACCGCCAACCAGACCCGCACCGGACCGGCCCCGAGCGTCGCCGCCGCCTGCCGGAGCCGGTCGTCCACCGACCGCAACACCGGCAGCACGATCCTGATCACCAACGGGGTGATCACCAGCGCCTGGACGAACGGGACCAGGACCGGCGAGTCCCGCAACCCGCTGGGCAGGGCCGACAGGGTCACCAGGTACCCGAAGCCGACGGTGACGGCCGACACGCCCAGGGGCAGCATCATCAGCGTGTCCAGCAACTGGGTGGCCCCGGCCCGCCTCGTCCTGGCCAGCACCACCGCCGCCAAGCCGCCCAGGACCATCGCCAGCACCGTCGCGTCGGCCGCCGCGCGCACCGAGTTCAGGGCGGCCTCGACGACGGAGATCCGGAGCACCCCGCCCCCGCCGCCTCCCGTGAGCGCGCGGTAGCCGTCCAACCCGAAGCCGGACGAGGTGGTCAGCGACCGCAGGGCCACGGCGACCAGCGGGACGAGCAGCCCCACCAGCACGGCACCGGCGGCGGCCAACACCACCCAGTCCCCGCCGGTGGGGGGCCGGGTCGTCTCCGCGCTCGACCGCAACGCCAACGCGCCCTCCCGACGGCGACGCGCCGCCGCCCCCACCGCGAGGGCCGCGACGACGGCCGCCAGCTGGAGCAGGGACAGCGCGGCGGCCCCGGGGAGGTCCAGCAGGTTCACGGTGCGCAGGTAGATCTCGGTTTCCAGGGTGCGGTACCTGGCCCCACCGATGACGAGGACCACTCCGAAGCTGGTGGCGCAGAACAGGAACACGACGGCGGCGGCCGAACCCAGGGCCGGGCGCAACGCCGGCAGGGTCACCGAGGTGAACGCGCGCCACCGGGAGGCGCCCAACGCCCTGGCCGCGTCCTCGGCCCGGCGGTCCAGGTGTGACCACAGCCCACCCACCGTGCGGACCACCACGGCCACGTTGAAGAACGCGTTCGCCAACACGATCGCGGCCAGGCTGCCGTCCCCGAACAACGCGCGGAACGCCAACCCCACCACCACGGTGGGGAGGACGAAGGGCACCGTCACCAGGACACGCAGCAGGCCCCTGCCCGGCACCGCCAGTCGAGCCGTGACGTAGGCCAGGGGCAGGCCGGCGAGGACCGCCAACGCGGTGGCCGCGGCGGCCTGCCCCAGGGTGAACCCGACGAGCTGCCAGGTCCGCGCCCTGGCGAGCATGTCGGACACACCGCCCTCGCCGAACCCCCGGGCGATGATCGCGAGCACCGGCCACGCGAAGAAGAGGACCAGGAACGCCAGCGGCACGACCGCCAGCACCACCAACCCGACCCGCCGCCGGGTCGACGCCGACACGCTCGTGCCCGTCGGGCGGCGCTCCCGGGAGACGCGGCTCATCCCAGGACCAGGTCCCGCCACTCCGAGACCCACTCGTCCCGGTTGCCCTCGACCTCGTCCGCCGGGAGGGTCACCGACTCCTCGGGCAGCGGCGCGGCCTCCCGCCAGGCCTCGGGCAGCTCGACGTCCGCGCGCACCGGGTAGACGTACATGTACTCGGCCAGCTGCGCCTGGAACGGCTCGGACAGCAGGAAGTCCACGACCGCGCGGGCGTCCTCCGGCCTGTCGGTCCCCGCGAGCACGCCCGCGTACTCGACCTGCTGGTAGCAGGTGTCCAGCAGCGCCTCCGTCCTCGGCGTCCCGTCCGCACCGATCTCGGCGGCCGGCGAGGACGCGTAGGACACCACGATCGGCCTGGGGCCGTTCCCGGACGATCCGGAGAAGTCCTGGGTGTAGGCCTCGGTCCACCCCCCGGTGACCCGCACCCCGTTGTCCCGGAGGCCGGTCCAGTAGTCCCGCCAGCCGTCCTCCCCGGCGTGGGCGATGGTGGCCAGCAGGAACGCCAGCCCCGGCGAGGACGTCGCCGGGTCCTGCACGACCAGGAGGTCGCGGTAGGCGGGGTCCAGCAGGTCGTCGAGACCGGTGGGAGCCGGTACGTCGGACTCGGCGAACCACTCCCGGTCGATGTTCAGGCACACGTCGCCGACGTCGATCGCGGTCAACGCGTCCGAGTCGGCCACCCGGTAGTCGTCGGCGCCACGCTCGGCGCGCGGGCTCCGGTAGTCCTCGAACACGCCCTCGGCCAGTGCCCGCCCGGCGAAGGTGGAGTCCACGCCGAAGGCGACGTCGCCGATCGGGTTGTCCCTGCTCAGCACCAGCGAGTTCGTCAGTTCACCGGCGTCGCCGCTCTGCCGGATGTCGAGGTCGATGCCGGACTCGCGTTCGAAGGCGGCGACGACCTCCTCGTCGTAGGAGAAGGAGTCGTGGGTCACCAGCACGACCGACCGGGAGTCGTCGGACCCGTCGTCGGAGCCGCCCCCCACGACGCTGCACCCGGCGGTGAGGCCCACGGCGGTCACCAGACCGACCGCCAGGCCGCGCTGGCGGAACCGATCGGCGCGCGTGGAGAACGCACCCGCTGGACTGGTGACTCCGGACATTCGACCCTCCCGTGACGTGGGCCGGGCGTGGGCCGCCGTCCACCCGTCACGCGGGGCCTCCCTGCGCCGGCATGATCCGGATCAGGTGGCGGGGGAACCGGGTCCTCCCGCTGGACGGTCGAGGGCTTCGTCGTGGTCCGCTGGCGGACCACGCCCTCCTCTCAGCCCGGCGCACCGGACTCCCGTGGCGGCATTCACCCTACGCCGACGCCGGAGGGGACCCGGGCACCCGGTCCGGGTAACGGCCCTTCGTCCGGTGGGCGGCCGGCCGCCGCGTCCGTTCGGCGCGGCCGGGGGCGTGGCCGCGCCGTCCCACCAGGAGATGCCCCACCTCGTTCCCGGTCCCCGGTGTCCGGCTCCCAGTCGCACGGCGGTGCACCCGGCCGAGCCAGCCCTCCGGGCCCCGTTCCGATCGACCGCCGATGCCGGTCGCCCCGACCTGGTCCCCGGGTCAGCACACGCCGCCGCACACCGACGCGTGCCACGCCGAGGGCGATGCCCGATCCGGGTCCGGCCGCACCGAGTCCGCCGGCGCACCCCGCCCGATCCCACCATGTTGGACGGGCACCCGCGCCCCTGCCCGCGACGCCACCGACGAACTAGCCTGACCGCCGGATCGGGCCCCGAACCGGGAGGACGTCGTCGTCCGGCCCGAGACCCCGCGCCCCGCCGGGGTGGGCACCGGCCCGCCCCGGCCGACGACGAGGCGGGCGTCCCGGCACGCCGCCCACACCGACACCCGTCGCCGTGGCCCGACGAACCCGCACCTCCGCGATGGAGACACCGACATGAGCGCGACACCAGCCGACACCGGGGAACCCGAGACCGGCGCCGGGCACCCGCCAGCCCACCGCCTCGGGGGTCCGCTCGTCGCCCCGACCTCGCACATCCGACCGGCGCCCCCCGAAGCTCCCCCGGTCCGCACCGCTCCCCTGGTGGTCGCCGGCCTCCTCGCGCTCGCCCTGAGCTGGCGCGTCTGGCTCGCGCACGGCGCCCAGCAGGCCACGCTCCTCGTCATCGGCCTGGGGCTCGGCGTCACCCTGTTCCACTCCCGGTTCGGTTTCACCTCCGCGTGGCGGCAGCTCGTCTCGGTCGGCAACGGTTCCGGCCTCCGGGCGCACGCCCTGCTCATCGGCACCACCGCGACCCTGGTGACCCTGCTCATCGGCACCGGGACCGGCCTGTTCGGCACCACCCCCTCCGCCGCCGCCGGGGACATCGGTCTGCCCCTGTTCCTCGGGGCGTTCCTGTTCGGGCTGGGCATGCAGCTGGGTGGCGCCTGCGCCTCCGGCACCCTCTTCGCCGTCGGCTCCGGGCAGTCGACCATCGTCCTCACCCTGGGCGGGTTCGTGGCCGGCTCGGTCCTCTACACCTGGCAGTACGGCTGGTTCGACTCGCTGCCCACCGTGCCCGGCGTGCTGCTGTCCGACCACGTCGGCTGGTTCGGTTCCTGGCTGGTCACCCTGACCGCGCTCGGGCTGGTCGTCCTCGTCAGCGTCGCGGTGCAACGCCGCCGCGACCCGCCCCCGGTAGGTGCCGTTCCCACCGCGCGCGGCGCCGCCCGCGTCCTGCGCGGCTCCTGGCCGATGCTCGTCGGAGCCGTCGTCCTCGCGGTCCTCGCGGCGGCGGTCCTGCTCGTCTCCGGCGGCACCTGGGGCGTGACCAACGCCTTCGGGTTGTGGGGCGCGAAGCTGCTCCAGGTGCTGGGCGCGCAGCCCGAGCAGTGGGCGTTCTGGCAGGAGCCCGGCAACGCGGAGATGCTGGCCGCCCCCGTCCTGGCCCACAAGAACAGCCTGACCAACATCGGCATCATGGTCGGCGCGGCCATCGCCGCCGGCGCCGCCGGGGCGTGGCGCCTCCACCGCCACATCCCGTGGCGCACGGCGCTGGCGGCGGTGCTGGGCGGTGTGATCATGGGTGTCGGGGCCCGCCTCGCGAGTGGCTGCAACATCGGCGCCTACCTCGGTGGGATCTCCACCGGGAGCGTCTCCGGCTGGCTGTGGGCGGTCGCCGCGCTCGTGGGCACCTGGGTGGGGCTGCGACTGCGGCCCCTGTTCGGCCTGGCCAACCCCCGGCCGAGCGACGGGGCGTGCTGAGCAGCGGCGACCGGGCACGACCCGACCCCGCGCCCCGGGACGGCCTCCCCGCTCGGACGCCTCCCGCCTCCGAGCGGGCAGCGCGGGGGGAACGGCCGGGTGCGCCCGACGCCGAGAACCCCCACCATGGACGCATGACCGATCTGCTGACCTCGGACCAGATCGCCACCGCCCTTGGCACGCTCCCCGACTGGCGCCGGGAGGGCAGCGCACTGGTCCGCACCGTCGAACTGGCCGGCTTCCCCTCGGCGATCGCCGTCGTGAACCGGGTCGCGGAGATCGCGGAGAACGACAACCACCACCCGGACATCGACATCCGGTACGCCACGCTCACCTTCCGGTTGTCCACCCACGTGGCCGGCGGGATCACCGCCTCGGACGTCACCCTCGCCGAGGAGATCGACGAGGTGCTGAGGGTGATGGCCGGCTGACCGCCCGAGCACGACCCCGGGCGCCGGGCGCGGCCCGTCAGCCCTCCGCGTTCTCCACGCTCGCGGACTCGGCCCGCCCACTCCGCCGGCCCAGCCGGTTCTGCGGCTTCAGCACCGAACTCACCCGGCCCCGCAGCACCCGGGTCCGCAACCAGATGTCGTTGGCCTGCCCGGACCCGGGCGGGAGGGGCGGGACGGGTGGCACCTTGGGGGCCGCCCGGGCCCCGGCCGCCACCGCCAGCAGGGTGAGCAGCGCCGCCACCGGGTAGGCCCAGCCGAGAGCGGCCAGCGGCCACGGCCGGGAGAAGTCGACCTTCCCGGGTTCCAGGGCCTGCAACTGGTGGACGAGGTAGGACGTCATCAGCAAGGTCCACAACACCGTCGTCGAGGCCAGGAGCGGGCGGGCGCGCATCGGGTGGCACACCAGCCACACCAACGCCGGCACCACCCACACCCATTCGTGGCTCCACGCCGCCGGGGCGATCAACAGCCCGAGGAGCTGGACCGTCACCACCGCGCCCAGCACGTCACCCTTGCGGATCGTCGCGTACAACGCCCGACCGGCCAGGACCGCGGTCACCACGGCCGCGAGCAGCCAGGGCCAGGAAGTCCCGACGTCGTAGCCGAGCGTCCGCGACAAGGCACCCCGCAGCGACTGGTTGTCGACCGAAGCGACCGGGTCGATCCGCTCCCCCCTGCCGGCGATCGTCGTCCAGAACTGGCTGGACTGCTGCGCCGACACGAAGAACCCGATACCGATGGTGGCGAGGAAGGCGCCGAACGCCCACGCCGCCGCCGTGAACCGCCGCGTCGCCAGGAAGTACATCCCCGCGACGGCGGCCCCGAGCTTGATACCGGCGGCCAACCCGACGCCGACCCCCCCGAGCACCCGGCGCCCCGTGGTGACCGCCGTGACGAGCACCGCGGCCAACGGCAGGCTGAGGTGTCCCTCCACCAGGCTCGTCCGCACCGGTTCCAACCACAGCACGAGCGCGGTGGCGACCAGGGCCCGTCGACGCCACGTCAGCCACGCCGACGCCCCGATCACGCCACCGGGAGCGCGGGACATCGCGAAGACACGCATGGCCCGCGACACGATCCACCACAGGCAGACGAGGGACACGCCCTGCCAGACGAGCCGGAGCACCCCCCACGGGACGACCGCGAGCGGCAACAGGAGCACGGCGGCGAACGGGGGCGCCGTGAACGGGGTGGTGAACGCGGCGATGTCCGGGTTCCACGAGGTGAACTCGTAGAGATCCCCACTGATCAACTGCGGAGCGTTGCCCCGCAGGCTTTGCAGGCTCGGCAACTGGGTCTGGTCGAGCAGCAGGCTGGCGGCGACGTGCAGGACCAGGGAGACCAGGAGGAACAGGGGCGCGTACCGCAGCAACCTGGACTCAACCGCGCGAAGATCCACCGTTCCCTCTCCACCACGACCGCTGCGCGCGGTCACGTCACCGGCTCAACCTGTCGTCGCCGCGCGACACAGTGTAAGAGCCGGGAGCAAGGCCCGTTGCCACCACGGGCACCCGTTGTCAGCCACTGCACAGGGAAGCAACCCGGGGCGCCCCACCACGTCGCCCCGCCCGCACGAGGACGTCCGAGACGGAGCGCGCCGGCCCGGCTCCGGCCCCCACCCGGTCACCGCGAGGACCATCCGGTCCAGCGCCGCGCGAGACACCCGCCAGGACGCCGTCCGTGGTGTCCCCACGAGAACCCGCCCCAGGCGTCGGCCCCTCCTACGATCCACGGGTGCGGATCGGACTGAGCGACGAGCAACTCACCCTGGTGTCCACCTGGTTCCCCGGCTTCGAGGTGGTCACCGACCACAGCTGGGGTCTCGTCGACACCACCGTCCTCCACCTGCGCGCCGACTCCGGCGACGTCGTGGTCAAGGCCGCCGGCCCGGCCAACCACCACATCGCCAGGGAGATCGTCGCGCACCGGCGCTGGACCGGCCCGTGGCTGGCCACCGCCAGCGTCAACCGCCTCCTGCACGCGGACGCGGAGCTGAACGTGCTGGCCCTGAGCCACCTGCCGGGTGGGCTCGTCCTCGACGACCCCCATGCCGTCGCCGACCCCGACACCTACCGGCAGGCTGGCGCGCTGCTCGCCGCGTTCCACCACCAACACCGCGTCGTCTCCGAGACCCACGAGGCGGAAGCGGACGCCAAGGCGCTGGCCTGGCTGGACCGCGAACACCGCGTCGACCCGGCGACCGTCGTGGCACTCCGCGCCGCCATCGCCACCCACGAGCACCAGCCGGTCGAACTGGTCCCGACGCACGGCGACTGGCACCCCCGCAACTGGCTGCTGCACGAAGGAGTGGTCCGCGTCATCGACCTCGGTCGCGCCGCGCCGCGACCCGCGTGGACCGACCTCGCCCGGCTGGCCCGCCAGGAGTGGCAGGGCGCCGAGCACCTCGAACGCGCCTTCCTGGCCGGGTACGGCGACGACCCGCGCGAGCCCGCGCCGTGGCGGGCGACCCTGTTGCGGGAGGCGGTCGGTACGGCCGTCTGGGCCTACCAGGTGGGGGACGAGCAGTTCGAACGGCAGGGGCACCGGATGATCCGCCAGGCACTCGACCTGTACTGATCTTCCCCGGCGAGCAGCGTTCCGGGCACCGCCGGAACCCACGGGCGGCGGGGGCCGTGCGCGGCAGCAACCGGTGAGGCACGCGAGTCGGAGTTCGCGAAGCTCGCGACGGAGAACCCCACGCTCCTGGACCTGACGAATACGAGGAAGCACCAGCCGGAGAACCCAACGTCACGCACTCGGCTGGGAAAGCCTTCGAACCCCTTGGTTGATCTGATTCACGAGGGCCAGGACAGGCGCGTGCTCCGGACAAACCCCCGGAGTGGAGATCGGGATCACCCCCCACGCCACGTCAACGGGCGCGCCACCCCCGGTCGCCACCGGGCTGCCGGACACCGATCGCCCGGGCGAGCTGACCGACGCGGCGGTGTACCAGTTCCTCAGGGGGAACCGCGCCAGAGGACCATGGCGTGCGGCGCGGTGCCCGGATCACGGGCCAGGAGAGCCCGCCCCGGCTCGCGTCCTCCCTGGGATCGCCGCCCCAGGTGTCACACCTCGACGACGCCGCCCAAGGCTGCCTGGACACATCTCCCCCAGTCACGCAGCGCGGTCCCCACCATCCGTGGCTGTTCGAGATGAACGTTGTGGCCGGCGCCATCGAGCGCGAGGTACGTCGCACGCGGGTAGTGGGTGAGAAGCGCGAACTGGTCCTCATACCCGACTACGTGGTCCTGGCGACCTGTGAGGATCAAGGTCGGTCCCTGGAACGTGCCCGCGGTGTCCGGCGACGCCCTGAGGAAGTAGCGCTGCGAGAGCCTGCCCATCGCATCAGGGTCAGCGGCGCGGATGCCGGGGAGTGCGTGGACGCGGAACGCGTCCCAGGACTCCTGCGTCTGCCGGGCCGCGACGCTCGTGAACTCCTCGGCGTCGGCGGGCGGCAACGACCGCAGAAGGTCCTGATCGCGGATGACGAGGGACCGCTCCGGTCGAACGCGCCGCGATGGGGCTGGGTCGACCACTGGAGCGATGAGCGCGAGACCCAGGACCTGGTCGGGGAACCCGGTGACGACATGACGAGCGAGAAGGCCGCCCAGCGAACTGCCCAGCAGGGCGAACGGCTCGTCGCCGACGAGTTCGTGGACCGTCTCCACCAGCCAGTCCGCGAGTTCTGGGAGACCGCCCGCCGCATCCAGCGGCGGTGTCAGACCGAACCCCGGAAGATCGAGGTAGATGCGCTCCCAGGAGCCCGAGGCGGCCAGGTCGTCGTCGAGCGGGAGCAGCAGCCGGTGGTCGACGCCGTTGCCGTGAACGGCAACGAGGGGGAGTCCCTGCCCCTTGCGTACGACGTTCGGCTGGACCCTCACTTCTTGCCGCCGCCGGAGGTGTTCCCGTGACGGAACTCGACGACGTCGCCGTCGGCCATCACGTAGTCCTTGCCCTCCATCCGGACCTTGCCGGCGGAACGGGCGGTGGCCATCGAGCCGGCCTCGACGAGGTCGTCGAAGGAGACGACCTCGGCCTTGATGAAGCTGCGCTCGAAGTCGGTGTGGATGACGCCGGCCGCCTGGGGAGCGGTCGCTCCCCGTCGGATGGTCCAGGCCCTGGCCTCCTTCGGGCCGGCGGTCAGGTAGGTCTGGAGTCCGAGCGTGTGGAACCCGGCACGGGCCAGGGCGTGCAGGCCCGGCTCGTGCTGGCCGATGGTCTCCAGCAGCTCCCGCGCCGACTCCTCGTCCAGCTCGATCAGTTCGGACTCGACCTTGGCGTCGAGGAACACCGCGTCGGCGGGCGCGACCAGCTCCCGCAGCTCGGCCATCCGGTCCTCGCTGGTCAGCACGCCCTCGTCGGCGTTGAAGACGTAGAGGAACGGCTTCAACGTGAGCAGGTTCAGCTCACGCAGCTCGTCGGTGTCCAGCTCGGCCCGCGCGGAGAACAACGTCCGCCCGGAGTCGAGGATCTCCTTGGCCGCCTCGGCGGCGGCCAGGGCCGGGCGACGGTCCTTGTGGGTCCGCGCCTCCTTCTCCAGCCGGGGCAGCGCGCGCTCCATCGTCTGGAGGTCCGCGAGGATCAGTTCCGTGTTGATCGTCTCGATGTCGCTGCCTGGGTCGACGCGGTCGTCGACGTGCACCACGTCCGGGTCGTCGAACACGCGGATGACCTGGCAGATCGCGTTGGCCTCCCGGATGTTGGCGAGGAACTGGTTTCCCAGGCCCGCCCCTTCGGAGGCGCCCTTGACGATGCCGGCGATGTCGACGAACGACACCGTGGCCGGCACGGTGCGCTGCGAGGAGAAGATCTCCGCGAGCTTGTCCAACCTGGTGTCGGGCAACGGCACCACACCCACGTTCGGCTCGATGGTGGCGAACGGGTAGTTCGCCGCGAGCACCTCGTTGCGGGTCAGCGCGTTGAACAGGGTGGATTTACCGACGTTCGGCAGGCCGACGATGCCAAGGGTGAGACTCACGACGGGCCAGTGTACGGACCACGGGTGGCGTGGCCGCGCGGGGCGGCGGGAGGGGCCGTTCCCCCCGGTGAGCGCCCACGCCGGCCTGCCTCCTGACCCCGGTTGGACCGGCGATGTCGTGGGCACCGGGGCGAGCGGCGCGTTCGACGCGGGCCGCACCGCGACCGGGCGTCGGACGGGTCGCGGGTCAGCAGCCCTCCGGTTCGAGCGACGAACCCTCCCTGCCCCGGCGCACCCGGATCCGGCTGGGGATGCGCTGCCGGAGTTCCTCGACGTGGGAGACGAGGCCGACGACCCGGCCGTCGGCGCGGAGGTCGTCGAGGGTGTTCATCACGAGGTCCAGCGTCTCGGCGTCGAGGGTGCCGAAGCCCTCGTCGATGAACAGCGTGTCGAGCAGCGCTCCGCCCGTCTCGGCGGCCACCACGTCAGCGAGCCCGAGCGCCAGGGCCAGCGAGGCCAGGAAGGACTCGCCGCCGGACAGCGTCTTCGCCGAGCGCACCTGCCCCGAGTAGTCGTCCAGCACGTCGAGCCACAGACCGCCTCGGGTCCCCCTGCTGCCACCCGCGTCGGAGTGGACGAAGGAGAACCGGCCCTGGCTCATCCGGGAGAGCCGTCCGGTGGCCGCGATCGCCACCTCCTCCAGGCGAGCGGCGAGCACGTAGGACCGCAGGGACATGCGGCGGCTGTTCTGCCCCTGCCCGTTCACCACGTCGGTCAGGGCGTCGAGTTCGTCGAAGGCCGCCCGGACGGGGGCGAGAGCGGCGTCCGCCCTCGCCCACTCCGCGCCCAGCTCGGCCAGTTCCCGACCGATACGGGCGGCGTCCCTGGTGCCGGCGACCGCGTCGTCGGCGGCGCGCTGGTGGTGTTCCGCCTCCTCGCGGGCGGCGGTGAGGTCGGGAGCCTCGTCGGGGAGCTCGGCGGCCTGGACGTCCGCCAACCCAGCCCGGACACCCGCCTCCCGCCGGTCGAAGTCCTCGATCGCCGACTCGAGGGCGGCGAACTCCGCGTCGTCGAGGGCCGCGTCCAGCGCGGCCGGCACCGAGGGGAAACCAGCCCCGGCGGCGGCCAGCTCCACCGCGGAGGTGGCCTCGGATGCCCGGTCCGTCGCGCTGGCCCGTTCGGCGGCGGCGTCGGCGAGCGTGGAGAGGGAGCCCGCGAGCCCGAGCAGGTGAGCCCGGCGTTCGTCAACGCCGGCGAACCCGGCCCGGGCGGCGAGCAGGCGCTCGTCGCGGTCACGCACCACCTCGCGCAGGGCGTCGTGCTCGGCTCTCGTGGCGGCCAGCGCCGCCTCCAGGAGGGTGCGGCGGCCGTGCAGCGCGGCCTGTTCCGCCTCCAACCGGTCCGCCAGGCGTTCCCGGTCCGCCTGTTCCGAGACGACGGACTCCGCCTTGTTCTCCTCGGACTCCACCCCCGCCAGCGCCTCGGCGAGGGCGGGCTCCGTCCACTCCCCGAGGCGCTCCCGCAACCGCCGCACCTCGGCGTCGGCGTCCCGGACGGCGGCGATGGCGACCTGCCGCGCGGCGCCGGTGCGCTCCTCCTGGCTGGTGGCCCGTAGCTCCTCGTCCTCGGTGACCGGATCGGCCCGCGCCTCGGCGGGGGCGGGGTGGTCGGTGCTGCCGCAGACGGCGCACGGCTCACCTCCGACGAGGCCGGTGGCGAGTTCCGCCGCCATCCCCGCGAGCCGGCGGTGGCGGACGTCCAGCAGGTCCTGACGGGCCGCCTGGTGGGCGTCGACCCGCTGCCGGAGGAGGTCCTCGGCGGCACGGAGCGCGTCGTCCGCCCCGGGGAGCCCCCGGGCGTCGGCGAGGAGCCCGGCGAGTTCCCGTCGGCGCAGGCGGAGGCCGTCGAGCCGGGCCGAGGCCGATCGTGCTTCCTCGACGCCGACGCGGGCCTCGGCGAGTTCCGCCGGGAGGAGCGCGGACCGGTCGGCGAGCTCGGCCAGCTGGTCCTCCTCGACCCTGACCTTTCCCGCGAGCTCGGCCAGGCGCCGGGTGTCGGAGAGCTGCCTCGCCTCCTCGGACACGAGGGGGGCGAGTGTGCCGGCCTCCTCCCTGGCCCGGTCGGCGGCGGTGCGCGGATCGTCGCCACCCTCGGGCGACCACCCGTGGGGCACCGCCTCGGCCAGTGCGGCCGCCTCGTCCCGCCTCGCCAGGTCCAGGGCCGCTTCGAGCCGAACCCGGTGTTGTTCGACGGAGGACACGGGGGCCGCCGCGCGGGCGGCGGCACGGCGGCGGTGCCAGTCGTCGCGGTCGCCCCGACCCTCCTCCAGGGACCGCCAGCTCGCCTGGAGCTCGTCCCGCCGCTGGCAGGCCTCCGCGAGGGCACGTGCCCGCGCGAGGGCCTCGGTCGCCTCGTCCCGCAGGACGACCGCCCGCCGCTCGGACTCCCGCGCCTCGCTCTCGCGGGCGCGCGCATCCCTCCGGAGCGCGGCGAGCCACTCGGACACCGGCCGTTCTCCGGGCGGGTCGGCGGCCGCGGTCTGGCGGATCCTGGTGACCACCTCGTGCACCTGGCCGGCGGCCTCGTCCAGGTGCTGGCGGGCGACCCTGCGGCGTTCCCGGAACCAGCGCTCGACGTCCGCGAACCGTTCGGTGCCGAACAGCCTTTCCAGCAGCTTCTCCCGGTCGGCGGTGTCGGCTCTGAGGAACCGGGCGAACTCGCCCTGCGGCAGGAGGACGACCTGGAAGAACTGCTGGTGGGTCATGCCGAGCAGCCGCTGGACGGTCCGCCCGACCTCGTCCGCCCGGGTCAACCCCTCGGGAACCCCCTGGCCTCCGGGGTGGTCGAGCCAGGTCAGGGACACCGATCCCCGCTGGAGCGTCGTGCCCGCGCCGCGTCGTTTGCGGCGGGTGTACTCCGGGGTGCGCACGAGCCGGAGGCGGTGGCCCTGCACGGTGAGTTCCAGCCGGACCTCGGTCGTGGTGGTGGCCGGGCTGGTGTCGCAGCGGAGGCGTTTCGCCTCGCCCCGCGCCCCGGGCACCGTGCCGAAGAGCGCGAAGGCCACCGCGTCGAGCAACGTGGTCTTGCCCGCGCCGGTGTCGCCGTAGAGCAGGAACAGACCGTCGGCCCCGACGGCGTCGAAGTCGACGTCGACCCGACCCGGATAGGGGCCGAAGGCGGTGATGGCCAGTCGGTGCAGCCTCATGCGGACTCCCGTGCTCCCGCCGTCTCGGTCAGGGCCTCGTCGATCAGCGCCGCCTCGGAGGCGGATGGCGCGGAGCCCCGGCAGTGCTCGACGAACGACGCGGTGATCTCGCGGTCGTCACGGCCCCGGACGGCCGAGGAGTAGTTCAGCCGGCTCCGTGCCAGGCCGCCCTCCGGCCGCCACTCGAGGTGCACGGCGTGGGGGAAGCGGCGCTGGAGGCGGCGCATCGCGTCGAGCGGCCGGACCCGGTCGGTGAGCGTGACGGAGAGGTAGTGCTCCTCCAGGTCGTGGAGCCCCGGGTCGGCGAGCAGGTCCTCGATCCCCCCGGAGATCGTGGCCAAGGCTCGGGGCACCGGCAGCGCGTACGACCGCACCCCGGCCAGCCCGTCGGCGTCGAGGTCGACGATCCAGACGGACTTGCGGTGCGCGGTCTCGGAGAAGGAGTAGGCGAGCGGGCTGCCCGAGTAGCGCAGGTGGTCGGCGAGGACCTGAGGCCCGTGGAGGTGGCCCAGCGCGACGTAGTCGACGCCGTCGAAGACGGAGCCGGGGACCTGTTCGACGCCGCCGACGCTGATCGGCCGCTCGGACTCGCTGGCCTGCCCGCCCGTGACGAAGGCGTGGGCGAGGACCACCGTCCGGGTGCTCGGTGGCAGCCGCGCGACAGCGCCCCGGACGCGGTCCATCGCCTCGCTCAGCACGGCGGTGTGTCCTCGGTGGCCGGTGCCGGCCAGGCCGAGGTGGTGCCGAGCCGGGTCCGGGTCGAGGTAGGGGATGCCGAAGCAGGCGACGGGACCGTGGGCGTCGGTGAGCACCACGGGCTCGTGGAGCCGCGAGATCCTCGCGAGGACGTGCAGCCCGCCGACCGCCGCGAAGTCGGCGAATGCGCCGAGCCGTGACGCGGAGTCGTGGTTGCCGGGGATCACCACGAGGGTCGCGCCGGCGGCCCGCAGGGCGGCGAGGACCCGGTGGCACACCTCGACTGCCTCCCCGGAGGGAACGGCGCGGTCGTAGAGGTCACCGGCGACGACCACCACGTCGACGCCCTCGTCGGCCACCAGCTCGGCGAGACCCGTGAGCACGCGCTCCTGCTCGGGCAGCCTGTCCCGGCCGTGGAAGGTACGGCCAATGTGCCAGTCCGAGGTGTGCAGGAGGCGCATGGCACCACGCTAGGACCTCGGGGGCCATCGGTGTCACGCGACCACCCGAAAGCACTCGAACGTGTGTTCGAGTGCGGAATGGGAGGACTCCGGGCAGGAGCTGCGCCATGATCGGAGTCGGGGCACGGCCGTCCACGGGGGACACGGCGAGCGGACGCCCACCCGTCCGAGGTGGACGCACGGCCCCACCGAGCACGAACACCCGCGACCCCCGGTACACGCACTCAGGACGGGAGCACCCGTGACATCGGTCGTCATCACCACCGCCGCGGTCGTGGTCGCCGCCCTCCTGGTCGGCGCGCTCATCCTCGGCTGGCGGCTCTACGCGGACGCCGTGCGCAGGACGGACGCCGCGCTGGCCATGGTGGAGGCCGAGCGCGACCGGGCAGCCGAACACCAGGCCGCGCTGCGCCGCTATGAGGTGACCTTCGCCTCCACCAGCGGGCGAGGCGAACTGGGCGAGAGCGTCCTCATCGAGACGGCGAGATCGCTCGGCCTCCGGGAGGGTCCGCACTTCTCACTGCAGACCGACCTCGCGGGGGGTGGGGCGGCACGCCCCGACATGGTGCTGGCGGTGGGTGACGACCGCCGCGTCCCGGTCGACTCCAAGGCCAGCCTCGCGAGCTGGATCGAGGCCGTCGAGGCGGACGACCCCACCCGGCGGGCGGACGCCCTGCGGGTGCACGCGCGCAACATCCGAGCGAGGGCACTGGAGCTCGCGGGGAAGGAGTACCAGCGGTGGGCGGACGCCATCTACGGCGTGGTGATGTTCGTCCCCTCCGACGCGGCGGTGGTCGCGGCACTCGACACCGACCCCCACCTGCTCAGGTGGTTGCTGGAACGGCGGGTCTTCCTGTGCGGGCCGACCGGGTTCGGGGTGGTGGCCTCGGCGGCCCTGTTCGCCTCCACCCAACGCACGCTGGCGGCCGACATGGAACAGGTCCGCCGCCAGTCGGCCGCCGCGTACCGGGCGGCCAGCGGTGCCGTCGACGCCGTCAACCTCTCCAGCACGCACCTCCAGCGCTTCCTGTCGGCGCGGCGGCGTGAACTCGACGCGTTGGAGGGATTCCGGAACGCCGTGGAACCACTGCGGGAAACGGCGGCCAGCCCGAGTTCGATCGCGGAGGTCAGGAGGGACGAGAACGGCGTCGCGATGCCGGGTTCGACGGACCAACCTGCCCTGGCCGAGGCGCACGACGCGCGGACGGACCGCTATTCGACGGTGGTCAACCCGGACTCATCGACCATTGCGGGCAGCGAGGCCAGGTGAGCGGGATGTGAGTTCACGATGGCTGACTAACAAGCAGCCGGTGACCGATTACGGTGGACGGGTGACAGCCGCCCGTGACCGCGAACGCGCGCGCGACTCAGAGCCCGAAGTCGCTGCCGTGCCATGGGATGAACGCGCCGCCTTCGGAACCACTCGCGGGCTTCCGTGGTGGGCGGCCCTGCTGCTCGCAGCGGGCCTGACCGGTATCGGGCTCTTCCTCGACATCGAAGTGATGTCGGGAGGTCCCGGTGTCCTGCTGTGGGCCGGATACATCCTCGGCTGCCTACTGGCGGTCGCTCTGGTGCGTCGCAGAAACCTGTTCGGTCCCACCGTGCAGCCGCCGCTCATCCTGGCGGTGGTCATGCCCCTGGTGATTTGGCTCACGGGTGGGACGGGCGGCGCCGGCCTCGCCGCGATGGCCTTCTCGCTGGGGTGGCCCCTCATCAACGGCTTCCCACTGATGGCGGTGACCTCGGCCCTGACGGTGGGAGCGGGATTCGCCCGGTACTTCCTGCTCCAGCGGCGGCCGCCGAAGACGGACCCGGACGCGGAGGCGCCGGGGACCACGAAGAAGGCACGGCCCGATTCCACGGCCCGCAAGTCCACGAAGGACGAGGCCACGAGCTCCGAACGACCCGCACGCGCCGCTCGGGGCAAGGCGGGTAGGCCCGCGGGCCGGGAGGGCACGTCCGCCGGCCGGGGCCGCGAGAAGGGCGGAACGCCCAGGAGCGGAGGAGGACGGTCCGGGGCGGCGGGGAAGACCGCCGGCTCGTCCCGCCGGTCCGGACGCGACGCCGACTCGGCCGATCGACCCCGCCCCCGGCCGAGGAAGGGGGCGGAGGGGCGGAGCTCGGAGGGGCGACGCCGGCCGCCCCGGCCCCGGGACGAGGACCTGGACTGAGCGTGCGCGGCCGCCGCGCCTGAGCACGAGCGTCCCACCGTCGCGAACGGTCGGTGGGGTCGGAAGTGCCCCTCCCGCGAGCAGGGCTGCGCGGCTCCACGCCTTCCCCCGTCGGGGTCGGTGACCCGGCTCCGCGCCGCGTGCGCGGGAGCCGTGGAGCCGCCGCCACCCCACGAGGCGGCGCCAGCGGCGGCGATGCGGCGGGTGACCCAGCGCGGAGGAGAACCCTGTCCAGGGCGGACCACGACGGGCTCGGACGACGGGCACGGCCCCGGACAACCGCGGCCGCGGAGGGCGCTCCGATGGCAGTGGATTCGGCAACGGCGGCGGGGACTCCGTTCGGGGAGAGCGGCCGCGCCAACGCCACGGGCTGGGGAGTCCGGACGTGAACGAGGACGCCGCTTGGTCGGGTCGTCACCGCCACCCAGTCCGGTTCAGGGCCGTCCCCATCGCTCCTCCTGGCAGGATCCGGAGGGTGCGCCTCCGCGTTCCAGGTGGCGTCCCGAGCTGGTGCTCCCTTCCCGGCGTCGCTGCCCTCCTGGGCCTGGGCCGGCCCCCGGGACTGCCGGTTCGACGGGGCCGGGCGACGGGGCCGGGCGGGTGGCCGGGCGGCGGGGTGGGTCCGCTTCCGGTGTGATCCGGGTGTTCGTCGTGGGTATCGGGCGAGTCCGGTACCACACACCCGTCGCGACGCGTCCGAGGTCGAGGCGTCCTCTCGGGTGTGAGGCGTCCTCTCGGGTGTGAGGCGTCCTCTCGGGTGTGAGGCGTCCTCTCGGGGGTGAGGCGTCCGTGCCGGCCAAGTGGTGGCGACGAGCGTCGCGCGTGTACGACGAGGTCTGGGGTGCGGCTCTCCCGGTTCCGGCTGGCGGGCGTGGAGCGGGCGTCCCCACGCGGCGAACGGGTCCGGTGCCGGCGCTCAGGAGTCGCGCGGGGGGCTCGCGGACCGGGTCGGGGCGTCCACGTCCGCCGCCGGCGGCACGCCCGTGCTGCCGCCCGCGAGGTGAGCGGCACGCGCGCGGCCGCATCCGGCCGGGCCGGCGCGGTCCGGCACCGGGCTCGAGCCGCGCCCCCGGGTGACGGTCCCGGACCACCTCGGCCCACCGTCCTCCGGCCTGCCCCTGGCGCGCGGCGAGCCCCAGGCGGCGCGGTCCGCGCCGTCCCGGCGAGGCGGCACCGGCAGCCGCTCAGCTCCCCGCGAGGCCGCGACCCCCTGTCCGCCGCCCCGGTCGAGCTGGAACGGAGTTCACCACGGTGCTGAGGGTGTGGTCAGCGGACGTCGGACATCGCCTTTCGCAGCTCCCGGGGCAGCGCGAACGCGACCTTCTCGTTCGCGGTGGTGACCTCGTCGACCTGCTCCCAGCCCCGGTCCGCCAGGTACCGCAGGACCTCCATGACGAGGATGTCCGGCACGGAGGCGCCACTGGTGACGCCGACGGTCTCGACTCCCTCCAACCAGGACGGGTCGATCTCGTCGGCGAAGTCGATCAGGTGGGAGTCCTTCGCCCCGGCTCCGAGGGCGACCTCGACCAACCGCTTGGAGTTCGAGGAGTTCTGGGATCCGACGACGAGCACCAGGTCGCACTCGGGAGCCATCGCCTTGACCGCGACCTGCCGGTTCTGGGTGGCGTAGCAGATGTCGTCGGAAGGCGGGTCCTGGAGCTGCGGGAACCGGTCCTTGAGCTGCTCGACGCGTTCCATCGTCTCGTCGACGCTGAGCGTCGTCTGCGAGAGCCAGATCACCTTGTTCGGGTCCCGTACCTCGACCTTGTCGACGTCCTCGGCCCGGTCGACCAGCTGCACGTGCTCGGGCGCCTCACCCGCCGTGCCCTCGACCTCCTCGTGCCCCTCGTGCCCGATCAGCAGGATGTCGTAGTCGTCCCGGGCGAACCGGCGGGCCTCCTGGTGGACCTTGGTCACCAGTGGGCAGGTGGCGTCGATGGTGCGGAGCTGGCGTTCCCGGGCGCTCTCGTGCACGGCGGGCGACACACCGTGCGCGGAGAACACCACGAGGGCACCCTCGGGCACCTCGTCGGTCTCGTCGACGAAGATGGCTCCCCGCTTCTCCAGCGTCCGCACCACGTACTTGTTGTGCACGATCTCCTTGCGGACGTAGACGGGGGCGCCATAGGTTTCCAGCGCCTTCTCCACCGTGACCACCGCCCGGTCCACTCCCGCGCAGTATCCGCGCGGGTTGGCGAGCAGCACACGCTTGCGGGGGGCGTCGCTGGCCGGGGTCGCCTCGTCCTGGGGGGCGGCGTTCTCGTCGGCCGGGAGCTGGGCACTCATGCCTCCCACCCTACGGCCGTCGGGCGGCGGGTGTTCCGCCCTGGGGGCACCACCCCACTCCCGGCCGGCCGCCGCGGGGGTCGTGCCGCCGCGCTCGGCTCCCCACCGACCCGGCACCTGCCGTGGAACCACCCGCGTTCGGCCGACCGACGCCGGGGGCCCGCCGCCGTGTTCCTGGGCGGGGACCGGCACTGGCGGAGAGGGGTGGGCGCTCCCCGGATCCGGGGCGCGACCGGTCCCGAAACGGCTGGTCCCCGCGAGGAGAAGTGCGGGCCGGCGGTGCCCTCCGGCAGGCTAGGGGTATGAAACCGCTGCCGTTGCCCCTGCGGATCGCCGCCGGAGTGGCCGTCACCGCCGCCGAACAGGCCCGCAAACTCCCCGAGCACCTCGTCGGTCTGCCCATCACCGTCGCGAGCCAGGCGCTCCAGCTCTCGATGCGGGTCCAGCAGGGCATCACCGAGCTGGCGGTCAGGGGCGACCAGGCCCTGGCCGGGCTGCGCGACAGTCCGGCGCAGGCCGAGTGGGCCACGTTCGACGAGGACGAGGTCGGTAGCGCGGACGGCCCGGGTGACGAGCGCGGGACCGGCGAACGGGGCGACGCGGCCGTCCCCTCGACCGGCCGAGCCGGGGCCGCCGGGGCCGCCACTACCGGGGGAACGATGGCCGACCGGACGAGTGAGGCGCGGACCGGGGGCGAGGGGGCGCGAACCGGGACCGGACGGCGGCGGCCGTCGCGGTCCGGTGGTGCGGGGGACGAGGAGCGTCACACCCGCTCGTCCCGCCCGGCCGACGACGGTCCGACCGCGCACCGCCCGCCACGTTCGCGACGCCAGGAGGCCGGCACCGGCCGTTCCGCGACAGGCGGTCGAGGATCGGCCGGCTCCGCTGGCGGCGGGTCCGGCACCCACGCCGAGGCCCCGAAGGCGTTGCCCGAGTACCCGGACCTCAGCCTGCCGCAGCTGCGCGGCCACCTGCGCGGCCTCTCCGCCGCCGATCTGAGCGCGCTGCTGGAGTACGAGCAGGGCCAGTCCGCCCGACCGGAGTACGTCCGGATGCTGGCCAACCGCCTCAGGACGGTGACCGGCGAGTGAGTTCCGCAGCCCGCCCGGTCGGCCGGCGGCCGACCTCCCGGCCCGGCCCCAGCCACCGCACTGGCCCCCGACCACTCACCCCCACCTCGTGCCCCGTCGACGATCGGGGCGGTTCCCGGACTGGGGGCGCGACGTGAGCGGCGCCACCACTCCGGAGGAGCCGTGGCCGGTGCGCACCGTCGCCCGGAAGATCGCCGAGTGGATCAACCGCCTCGGTTCGGTGTGGGTGGAGGGCCAGGTGACCCAGCTGTCGGCCCGGCCCGGCACCGGGACCGCGTTCATCACCCTCCGGGATCCCTCGGCCGAGGTGTCGCTGAGCCTGACCTGCCCGATGGGTGTCCTCCGGTCCGTCGACCCGCCGCTGACCGACGGTGCCCGGGTGGTGGTGCACGGCAAACCGTCCGTCTACCTGGCTCGTGGGTCGTTGAGCCTGCGGGTGGACGAGATCCGGGCGGTGGGGATCGGGGAGCTGCTGGCGAGGATCGAGCGGCTGCGCCGCCTGCTGGCCGCGGAGGGGTTGTTCTCCTCCGCGCGCAAGCGGAGGCCGCCGTTCCTGCCGAACCGGGTCGGGCTGATCACCGGCCGCGGTTCGGCCGCCGAGCACGACGTGCTGACCAACGCCTCGGCCCGCTGGCCGGCGGTGCGCTTCCGGGTGGAGAACGTCGCGGTGCAGGGAGCGCAGGCGGTGCCGGGCATCCTCGGCGCCCTGCGCGCCCTGGACGCCGACCCGGAGGTGGACGTGATCGTGCTGGCGCGGGGTGGCGGCAGCGTCGAGGACCTGCTGCCGTTCTCCGACGAGGCGCTGTGCCGGGCGGTGGCCGCCTGCGGCACGCCGGTGGTGAGCGCGATCGGTCACGAGCCCGACACACCGCTGGTCGACCACGTGGCGGACGTCCGGTGCTCCACGCCCACGGCCGCCGGGCGGCACCTGGTGCCGGATGTCACGGAGGAGACGCGGAAGGTCCTCGTATTGCGGGACCGGGCGCGGCGTGCCCTGCACGGCTGGGTCGACCGGGAACGGCGCCTGTTGGACTCGGTCCGGACCCGTCCGGCGCTGGCTGACCCGCACCAGTGGCTGGCATATCGAGGCCAGGAAGTGGCAACATTACGCGAGCGTGGCCTGCGTGCGGTTGTCACGGAGTTGAACACGGAGGAAACCGGTCTGCGATCGGTACGGTCCCGGTTGACGACTCTCGGACCCGCCGCGACGCTGGCCCGTGGGTACGCGGTTGTGCAGCACGTCGACGAGGACGGGACCCCACGGGTGCTCACCTCCGTCACCGACGCCCAGCCGGGCACGCGACTCCGCGTCCGGGTGGCCGACGGTGCGGTGCGCGCTGTCGTATCCGACCAGACCCCTCGTGGTGACCGGAGGTAGTGGTGCCCTTCCCGGCGCGCGAACCCACCTTTCTCCCGCTCACCGTAGCCGCGGCGAGAACGGCTGCGGACAGTCTGAACGAACCTCCGACCAGGTCGAGCGCCAGGGTGGTGTGGCGGCGGGCCGAGGAGGCGAACCTGGCCGCGGCGGACTGCTGGGCGAGCCTGCTCGCGGGATGCCACTCGCCGGCGCGGCGCGGTCTGGCGCCGAGGTTGCTGGCGTTGTCCGAGGCCACCTCGACCTACGCGGGTCGCCAGTGGTGGATGTCCACGGGCTCGGTCCACCGCCGGCGGGTGACCGACGCCGAGCTCCGCATCGTCGACGCCGTCCGCGAGGGAGACGGAGCGGAGTTCGCCGAGGCGTTCGTCGGCTACGACCAGGCGGTGGCGACGGTCGTCGTCGCCGTCAAGACACGACTGGGAAGTCCGACCGGGTGAGTGACGAACTGAGCGCGGCACGCGAACCGCTGCACCGACCGTCCGGAGAGCCGGGGAGCCCCCCGGAGGGCGACCCGAGCCTGGAACCGGGCGAGGACCTGGCCGTTCTCGGCTACGAGGAGGCGCGGGACGAGCTCACGACGGTGGTCCGCGCCCTGGAGGCCGGTGGGCTGTCGCTGGAGCGGTCGCTGGAGTTGTGGGAGCGCGGGGAGGCGCTGGCCAGGGTCTGCGAACGTCATCTGGAGGGCGCGCGGGAGCGGGTCGACCGGGCGCTCGCCTCGGTCGAGGACACCGACCCGCCACGCTGACCGGTGCGGCGGGTCGGGGCAGGTGCGTCCCGGCCTGGTTCGGCTGGTCGTTGCGAGTCCCCCGCCGCGCGGGGGTCCGCCAGCCGTGGCCCCGTGGCTCGCCGTGGCTCCCGACCAGGACCCCGGGTCGCCGGGCTGGGGACGGCTGGGGCGACCGGTGGAACCGTGGCTCGGGCCCCGAGCCGCTGACGTGACGATCTCCCGAGGTGGGGGTGTCGCGGCGGGAGCGGGCCTGGGATGTCCGCGCGCCTCGCACCTGGGTCGTCGGTGCGGTTCTCCGGCTGGTGACCCAGGCCGGTGCTCCTTCCGGGGGTGGGGCCGAGGAGGAAGCCGGCCGGTGCCGGTCGATGGTGGCACCGCTCGTCCCCGCTGCCCGAGGGGCGCCCGCTCCGCGACCACCCGTCGGCTGGCCGGAGGTCCACCTGGGGCACGGGTCGCGTTCTGGTGGCCGCGTGCCCGGCCCCCCGGTGGGAGGCCTGACCCGCCGGTCTCCCTCCCCGTGTGCCCACGGGCGGTTCCCGCGATCCGGCGGGCCGTCCTGGCCCCGATCGGCGGGGAGTCGCGGTGGTTCCGGCGCGCGGCGAGGTACGGCCGTGGCGGGAACGGTCGGCCGCCGGTGGTGGTGCCGCTCAGCCGCCGTCGGTGGCGGTTCCGGCGCCCGGTTCCACCAGGTCACCCGCCACGGTCGCCTCGGCGAGTTCCCGGAACTCCGGTTCGTCGGCACTGCCGGTGAGCAGCACGCGCTGGCCGTCGAGTTCGGTGGTCCAGGCCTCCTCGTCGCGCTGGGCGGCGTAGCGGACCCAGGTGAGTCCCGCGGCCTCCACGGTGCCGAGCCCCGCCGGGTCCACCCCGGTCTCGAAGGCGACGAGCTCCGCCTCCTCGGCGTCGGACTGTGACAGCCGGAGGTAGCGGCCGTCCGGGGTCAGGTAGCCGACGCGGAGGGCGGTGGCCACCGTTCCCCGGTCGCCCAGCTGGCTGACCCGCACGTTGTTCACCCGCCAGTCCTCGCTCAGGTCGGGTTCGCGCACGGCGAGGTCGACCGAGCCGACCGCCCGCCGGAGGTCGCCGTCCGGGTCCGACCGGGCACCGACGTCCGGGTCGACGCTCGGCCCACCGGGGCTGAAGCTGCACATGCCGACCAGGCCCGTCAGGGCCAACAGGACCAGCAGCAGGGGCAGCATCGAGAGCAGCAGGTCACGGGTGGACTGCTGTGCCCTGCTCTTGGGGGCCGGCGGGCCCGTTCTGGGGTCGGTGGAGTTCTCGGCCACCCGGCCATCCTCGCAAGCCGTGCCGGAGTGGCGGACAGCCCGGGGGCCGAGCGGCGGCGGTGGGCCCTGGTCACCGCAGGTGACCGGGACCGGACACGGCCCCACCACGGCACGACCTGGCGGAGGGCCGTCCACCGCGCGACCACCCACACCCTGTGGAGTTCCATCATCAGAGTGAGGTTTCGGGCCTCTGCGTGGAAGCCCGCTTTCGCGGTCCACTCGTCAAGCAGCTACTTTCACTCAATAGAGTCGAATAGCGAGACAGGGTTCCTCACTATTCGTGGCAGGCGCGTGGGACGTACCGAACGCGCTCTTCGCCGTCATCAGCCTGAGATCGGGAAGGACTCTTCGTTGAGTGCAACCACGCCCTCGGAGGCAGCCCCCTTAGCCAAGCCGGCGGCTCCGACCGGCAAGGACGGGCGTCGGCGGAACTACAGCATCGACTTCATGCGGGTCGTTCTGTTCTCCTGCGTCGTCATGGTGCACGCGGTGGGCACCATCAACTACGGCCCAGACATCGACCGGCAGATGGCCGGGCTCTCGATGCTGATGCACTACACCCGCTACGGGTTCGTGTTCATCACCGTCTTCGTCCTGTTCCTCGGCTACTACCACCGGGACACGAAGGCCACCACCTTCTGGCGGCGCCGCTTCGGACTCGTGGTGCTGCCCTACCTGCTGTGGTCGATCATCTACTCCGTCTGGGAACCCCTCGTCCGCAGCGCGGACCCCTGGCCGGGCTGGCAGGCGGTCGCCTACGACACCGTCCTGCAGATCGTCAAGGGCGACGCGAAGTACCACCTGTACTTCCTGTTGATCTCCATGCAGATCTACCTGCTGTTCCCCGCGCTCCGCTGGCTGGTGAGGAAGACCACCGGCCACCACGGCAAGCTGCTGTGCGGGGCGATCGCCATCCAGCTCGCCGCGATGTTGTGGGTCACGGTGCTCCCCGGCCCGCAGCACCCGGCGCTGGTGCTGCTGCACCAGCACGTGTGGAAGCTGTTCCCGATGTACGTGCTGTTCGCGGCGATGGGGGCGCTGGCCGCCGTGCACTTCGACCGGGCGCACTCCTGGGTGACGCGGAACTGGGTGCTGATGCTGCCGGTGATCCTGCTCGGGTTCGGGATCAGCACCGGCGTGTACCTCTACCGGAGCGGGCAGGGCGTCGCCCCGCACCTCGCCGCGTCCGCGCAGCACCCCTCCATGCTGGCCTGGGCGGTCGTCTCCATCATCGCGCTCTACCTGGTGGCCTCCGCCTGGAACGAGCGCAGGGGAGACGGGCGCGGGCTGGTCGGACGGGCCGTCGACCTGGGGGCGATCCGGGCGTTCGGCGTGTACGCCGCGCACCCGATCCTCATCGACGTGCTGCACCGCGTCGGGTTCGGCAGCTGGCTGTTCGAGACGTTCCCGAACTCCACGCTGGTCCGGAGTTCCCTGCTGGTGCTGGCCACCTTCGCCATCACCCTCGTGGTGGTCGAGGTCCTGCTGCGGAGCCCGCTGAGCAAGCTGCTGGTCGCCCGTCCTCGGCAGCCGATCAGGAAACGCCAGGAACCCGAGCCCGCGCGGGGCTGATCCGGCGGTCGGCGTGCCCGGCGGCGACCACCGGACCATCCTGGTTGTGGTCGCCGCCACCTTGTTCGATCAACCGCCGACTCGTCGATGCCGGGCCCGGCTGGTTCTGCCACCATCGACCACGCTGGGTATGCGCGCCTACCGGCGCCGATCGTCAGGAGACGCCATGAGCACACCGCCAGCCGCCACACCGGGCACGGAGAGTGCCAAGGACCAGACCCGGTCCGGAGAAACACCCGATCGCAACCTCGCGATGGAACTCGTTCGTGTGACGGAGGCGGCGGCGATGGCCAGCGGTCGCTGGGTCGGCCGAGGCGACAAGAACGGCGGCGACCAGGCGGCCGTGGACGCCATGCGCACCCTGATCGGCACCGTCTCGATGCGGGGCGTCGTCGTGATCGGGGAGGGCGAGAAGGACGAGGCCCCGATGCTCTACAACGGGGAGCACGTCGGGAACGGGGACGGCCCGCACTGCGACGTGGCCGTCGACCCGATCGACGGCACCACCCTGATGAGCAAGGGAATGCCCAACGCCCTGGCCGTTCTCGCGGTCGCCGAGCGCGGCGCGATGTTCGACCCGTCCGCCGTCTTCTACATGGAGAAGCTCGCGGTCGGCCCCGAGGCCGCCGCCGTGGTGGACATCACCGCCCCCGTGGCGGAGAACATCCGCCGGGTGGCCCGCGCGAAGCAGATCCATGTCTCGGATGTGACGGTCTGCGTGCTCGACCGCCCACGGCACCAGAAGATCGTGGAGGAGGTCCGCGCGGCGGGCGCCCGGGTCTACTTCATCTCCGACGGTGACGTGGCCGGCGCCATCGCCGCCGCCCGTCCCGACACCGGCATCGACATGCTGCTCGGCATCGGGGGAACCCCGGAGGGCATCATCGCCGCCTGCGCGCTCAAGTGCCTGGGCGGGGCGATCCAGGGCAGGTTGTGGCCCAGGGACGACGCCGAACGGGAACGGGCCACCGGCGCCGGGCACGACCTCTCCCGTGTCCTGGAGACCGAGGACCTGGTGGCGGGCGACAACGCCTTCTTCTGCGCCACCGGCGTCACCGACGGCGATCTGCTGCGCGGCGTCCGGTACCGGGCGGGCGGGTGCACCACCCAGTCGATCGTGATGCGTTCCAAGTCGGGCACGGTGCGGATGATCGAGGGTTACCACCGGCTCGCGAAGCTGCGCGCGTTCTCCTCGGTCGACTTCGACAGCGGCGTCGCCGAACTGCTCCCCCCGCCCCCGTTGCCCTGAGCACCCCCGTCACCCACGTCACCCCGGTGACGCAGCCGGACGGCGCCGGCCGTACCGACGTCGGAACGGCGCAGTCCGGTTGCGGGGTTCGGCCCCTTACCGCGTGCCGGCGCCCTGCCTAGCGTCAGGTTGTTCCCTCCTTCCCTGCCGGAAAGGACTTAGAAGATAAGGACAACGCATGACGCTGCGCGGAGCGCTCGCCGCGGTGATCGCCGCCGCCGCGGCCTTCCTCGGGTCGACCGCCGTCGCCACGGCGAGCACCGAGCCCGAGGACTCGACCGTGCGCCCGCTGATCGTCGGCGGTGAGGACGCCACCCAGACCTACCCGTTCATGGTCTCCCTCCAGCGCGCGAACGGAAGCCACTTCTGCGGTGGCTCGCTGATCCGCGAGGACTGGGTGGTGACCGCCGCCCACTGCGTGACGGGCAGCGCGCCCTCGGGTGTGCGCGCCCGGGTCGGCAGCGTCGACCGGACCTCCGGGGGCACCCTGGTCGGCACGAGCCAGATCGTCATCCACCCGAGTTACGGCCAGCGGCTCGGCTACGACATCGCGCTCGTACGGCTCGCCAGCCCGGTGGGCCAGGAACCGATCCCGATCGCGACGAGCGACGGCGGCCCCGGGACCCCGACCAGGCTGCTCGGCTGGGGCGACGCGTGCCCGGCCGGGCAGTGCGGGCCACCGGTCACCCTGCAACAGCTGGACACCCGGATCGTGCCGGCGACCTCCTGCTGGGGCATCAACGCGGCCACCGAACTGTGCACCGACAACCCAGGTGGGAACGCCGGCGCCTGCTACGGCGACTCCGGCGGGCCGCAGCTCAGGTCCACCGGCTCCGACTGGGAGCTGGTCGGCGCCACCAGCCGCTCCGGTAACAACAGCCCGGTGTGCGCGACCGGGCCGTCCATCTACGGGAACGTGACCGCCCTCGCCGGGTGGATCGACGGCCACGTCGGCTGACCGACGACGACCGGCGCTCCGCGCGCCGGCGTCCCCCTCCGACGGCGGCTGGCGACGTCAGCCGCCGTCGCTGGAGTGCCCGGGGAAGAGGTGCGCCTCGGGGTCCAGCAGCACCGCGATGTTGTTCACCGCCGTGGCCGCCTCACCGAAGCCGGTGGCGATCAACTTGACCTTCCCCCGGTAGCCGGCGATGTCCCCGGCCGCGTACACCCGGTCCCGACTGGTCCGCATGGTGCTGTCCACCCCGATCATCCGCTTGTCCAGCCGCAGCCCCCACTCGGCGACGGGCCCGAGGTCGGCGAGGAAACCCAACGCGGCGACCACCGTGTCGACGGGCAGCTCCCGCGTGGAGCCGTCGGAGGAGCGGAGCTCGGCGGCGCGGAGCTCCCCGCCGTCACCCTCGACGAGCCCGGCCACCTCCACCTCGGTGAGCACCGGGATTCCCAGGTCACGCACCCGGGTCACGCTCGCCGGGTGCGCCCGGAACCGCGATCGCCGGTGGGCCAGGGTGACCTCGGCGGCGAAGGGGTGCAGGGCGGCGGCCCAGTCGAAGGCCGAGTCGCCGCCGCCCACCACCAGCACCCGTTCACCGGTGTGCGCCGCGAGGCGCGGGACGAAGTGCACCACCCCGCGTCCGAGCCAGCCCTCGCCCGCCGGCAACGGGCGGGGACGGAACTCCCCCATCCCGGCCGTGACGAGCACCGCCGACGCCCGGACCACGGCGCCGTCGCCGAGGCCGACGTCGACCCGGCCGTCCTCCCGGTCGGTCACCGTCCTGGCCTGCCGACCCAGCAGGTAGGTCGGGTTCCACCGGTTGGCCTGCGCGACCAGTGCCTCCACCAGGTCGCGCCCCCGGACCTCGGGGAAGCCGGCCACGTCGTAGATGAGCTTCTCGGGGTACATGGCGGTGACCTGCCCGCCTGGCTCCGGGAGGGAGTCGACCACCGCGACCGTCAGCTCCCGGAAACCGGCGTAGTAGGCGGCGTACAGGCCGACCGGCCCCGCGCCCACCACCACCAGATCGACGTCCTCAGTGGTGTCAGGCGCCATGTCGGGCGCCGGCTCGTGAGTCCACGCGGTTCGCCTCCGTCACGGGTTGGGTCCGGGCACGGGGTTCTCCACCCGATCTTACCCCCCGTCAGGTGATCCTCGCCGTCCGTGATCGCGCGCGGCGGCGTCGCCCCCGGCGGCGAGGGCATGTGGCGAAGGGCACCGGTGATGTGTTCGAGGTCGCGGTGCCCCCGCCCCTGGCGAACCGGTACAAACAGGAGCCATGACAGAGCAGCAGAGTGGCGCTCCGGCAGCGGACGGCGAATACCGCATCGAACACGACACCATGGGCGAGGTCCGGGTGCCGGCGAACGCGCTGTGGCGCGCGCAGACCCAGCGCGCCGTGGAGAACTTCCCCATCTCCGGGCGTGGGCTGGAGCGGTCGCAGATCCGGGCTCTCGGGCTGCTCAAGGCCGCCACCGCCCGGGTGAACGCCCGGCTCGGTGTGCTGGACGCCGACCTCGCCGCGGCGATCGCCTCGGCCGCCGACGAGGTCGCGGAGGGACGTCACGACGACCACTTCCCCATCGACGTCTTCCAGACCGGCTCCGGCACCTCGTCGAACATGAACGCCAACGAGGTGATCGCGACCCTGGCCACCCGTTCCCTCGGGCGGGACGTGCACCCCAACGACCACGTCAACGCCTCCCAGTCCTCCAACGACACCTTCCCGACCACCATCCGGGTGGCCGCCACCGAGGCCGTGGTGACCGACGTCATCCCGGCGCTGGAGCACCTCGCCGCCGTGCTCGGCAAGCGCGCCGAGGAGTGGGCCGAGGTCGTCAAGTCCGGCCGCACGCACCTGATGGACGCCGTACCGGTGACCCTGGGGCAGGAGGCCGCGGCCTGGGCCAGCCAGGTCAACTACGGCGTGGAGCGGCTGCGCGCCAGCCTGCCCCGGCTGGGCGAGCTCCCCATCGGCGGCACCGCCGTGGGCAGCGGGCTGAACGCTCCCACCGGGTTCGGCGCGGCGGTCTCCTCGGAGCTGGCGAAGGTGACCGGCCTGCCGCTGGTGGAGGCGCGGGACCACTTCGAGGCGCAGGCGACGCAGGACGGCGTGGTGGAGACCTCCGGGCAGCTGCGGACCGTCGCGGTGTCGCTGTTCAAGATCGCCAACGACCTGCGGTGGCTCGGTTCCGGACCCCGTACCGGGTTGGCCGAACTCCAGTTGCCCGACCTCCAGCCGGGCTCCTCGATCATGCCGGGCAAGGTCAACCCGGTGATCTCCGAGGCCACGATGATGGTGGTGGCCCAGGTGATCGGCAACGACGCGGCGGTGGCCTTCGCCGGCTCGCAGGGCAACTTCCAGCTCAACGTGATGCTGCCGGTGATCGCGCGCAACGTGCTGGAGTCCTCGCGGCTGCTGGCGGCCGTCGCCCGGCTGCTCGCCGACAAGGTCGTCGCCGGCGCCGTGGCCGACGGCGAGCGGGCGCGGGAGTACGCGGAGTCCTCGCCCTCGGTGGTGACCCCGTTGAACCGCTACATCGGCTACGAGGAGGCCGCCTCGATCGCGAAGCAGTCGCTGAAGGAGCGCAGGACGATCAAGGACGTGGTGCTGGAACGCGGTCACGTGGCCTCGGGCAAGCTGACCGCCGAGCAGCTGGACGACGCGCTGGACGTGCTGCGGATGGCGCGCGGCGGCGAACGCTGAGGAGTGGGCGGGGGCGGGCGGTGACCGGGAGGGCCGGACCGCCGCCCACCCCCGCCTGACGGGTGTTCGGGGTCAGTCCCGGCAGACCAGTCCCTCGGGCGGCGGCTCGAGGTCGATCAGGTAGCGGGCCTCGTGCTCCCTGGCGCAACCGGAGTTCAGCGCGGCGGTGTGGCCATCGCCGTCGAAGGTGAGCAGCCGGGCGTCCTCGAACTGGGCCGCGAGGGCCTCGGCCCAGTGGGCCGGCGTGGCCGGGTCGTGGGCACTGGTCGCGACCAGCACGGTGGGCGTCCCGCTCACCTGGTGCTCCCTCGGCGGGTTCGCCGGCTCCACCGGCCAGCCCGCGCACCCACTGGCGAAGTCCGAGAACTCGGTGTACCGCCACATGACGGGGGCGAGCTCGCGGAGCGCCCGCCGCTGTTCCCGCATCGCGGCGTAGGTCGGGGTGCCGGCGGTGAAGTCGTGACAGCCGACGATGCGGTAGGCGGGGTATCCGGGGCTGACGAACATGGTGGCCGAGACCAGGGACGCGGCGTCGGGTCCTCCGGGGTCCAGGGCCTCGGCCACCGCCTCGGCGAGCGCCGGCCACATGTCGCGCAGGTTCAGGTAGCCGTAGATCCCCGCTGTCACCTCCGTCGCGGTGGCGGACCGGCCGGCGTCGGAGTTCCACACCCCGGACTCCTCCGCGGTGTCGAGGAGTCGCCGGACCTCCTCCACGACCTCGCGGTCCCGGAGCACGCAGTCCGAGGAGCCCGCGCACCAGTCCGCGAAGCGGCCCAGCGCGGCCTCGGTGGCCACCGCCTCGTCCCTGGCGGCGGTGAACGGGTCGAGGCTGTGGTCGACGGCCCCGTCCAGCACCATCGCGCGCACCCGCTCGGGGTACAGCTCCGCGTACAGCAGCCCGATCTCCGTTCCGTAGGAGAGACCGAGCCAGGAGATCTGCTCCTCACCCAGTGCCGCCCGGATCGCGTCGACGTCCCTGGCGACGCTGCCGGTGTCCATGTGGTCGACGAGACGCCCGGACTCGGCGCGGCAGCCCAGGCCGACCTCCCTGTTGTGCCGGAGCAGCTGGACGTACTCGGGGAGACTGGCGGGCTGGTGGCTGACGGTGTGGTCGTGCGGCGAGCGGGCGCAGGTGGCGGGTGTGCTCTCGCCGACCCCCCTCGGGTCGAAACCGACGAGGTCGAAGTGCTCGCGCAGCGGCAGGAACTCCGGCATTCCCAGCCCCATGCCGCCGTACTGG
Organism: Actinoalloteichus caeruleus; assembly: GCF_049311605.1. Classification (NCBI taxonomy): domain Bacteria; kingdom Bacillati; phylum Actinomycetota; class Actinomycetes; order Pseudonocardiales; family Pseudonocardiaceae; genus Actinoalloteichus; species Actinoalloteichus caeruleus. The sequence goes on along the minus strand of NZ_CP186005.1, from coordinate 710,849 downwards.
ACGGTCTGCACGCCGGAGCCACCGGGACCGCCGGGGTTCACCAGGAGCGCCCCGACCCGCTCGTCCTCCTCCCTCGCGGGCAGTCGGTTGAGCGCGAGGTCGATGGTCCCGGCGTCCGGGGCCGCCCAGTCGAGGGGGACGGAGAGGGTCGCACACTCCAGGTCCGGCGGGGTGTGCTCGGTCGCGCAGGAGGACCACGCGACGGGTTCGGGGTCGGGACCGGTGGTCGGGTCGGCGGCCGCCGCGGCGGGCAGGAGCGCCGTGAAGAGTGCGGCGAGGGCCAGTGCCGGCGGAGTCGCGTGTCGGCGCAGGCCTCGGGACGGTGCGCCGTCACGCCGTTCGTGGTGCGGATGTCGTGTCACGCGGAGACCCTCCCGCCCCACTCGCCCCACCGCATCCGGACCCTCCCGGGTCTCCTCCCTGACCGCGACCCCGGCGCGCTCGGGGCAGGCCCACCCCCGGGGCGGCGTGGTGGCCGCCCGCTCGACCTCGGCCCGGGCGAACGGGTCCGGTCCGCGAGCACCTGCTTTTTCCCGCGTCGTCCCCGTACGCTTCGACAGTGCGGTTTCTCGACGGACAACACCCCAGTCACGACCTGACCTACGACGACGTCTTCCTGGTGCCCAACCGGTCCGACGTGGAGTCCCGGTTCGACGTGGACCTGTCCACCGGCGACGGCACCGGCACCACACTGCCCCTCGTCGTGGCCAACATGACGGCCGTGGCCGGTCGGCGGATGGCGGAGACCGTCGCCCGCCGCGGCGGCCTCGTGGTCCTGCCCCAGGACGTGGCCCCGGAGGCGGTCAGCGAGATCGTCAGCTGGGTCAAGCGGCGGGACCCGGTGTGGGACACCCCGCTGGTGCTCCGGGCCGGGGACGCCGTCGCGGACGCGATCAACCTGCTCCCCAAGCGGGCCCACGGCCTGGTGGTCGTCGTGGACGAGGAGAACCGCCCCATCGGGACGGTGGACGAGGCGGCCTGCGCCGAGGTCGACCGGTTCACCCGGGTGGGCCAGGTGGCCGACGACGAGATCGTGGTCGTCCCGATCGACACCCCTCCTCGGGAGGTCTTCCACCGACTGCACGGCAGGACCGCCGAGGCCGCGTTGGCCGTGGACGCCGACGGGAGGCTCGCCGGGGTCCTGACGGCGAAGGCCGCGCTGCGCTCGGAGATCTACCGGCCGGCGCTGGACGGCCAGGGCCGGTTGCGGGTCGCGGCGGCCGTGGGTGTGAACGGGGACGTCGCCGCGAAGGCCTCCGCGCTGGTGGAGTCGGGGGTGGACGCGCTCGTCGTGGACACCGCCCACGGTCACCAGGAGAAGATGATCAACGCCCTGCGCGCGGTTCGCTCGCTGGACCCGCCGGTGCCGGTGGTCGGCGGGAACGTGGTGACGGCCGCTGGCGTCCGTGATCTCGCCGAGGCTGGCGCGGACATCATCAAGGTCGGGGTCGGCCCTGGGGCGATGTGCACGACCCGGATGATGACCGGCGTCGGCCGGCCGCAGTTCTCCGCCGTGGCGGAGTGCGTGGCGGCGGCGACCGAACTCGGCCGGCACGTCTGGGCCGACGGGGGCGTGCGCCACCCCCGGGACGTCGCCCTCGCCTTGGCCGCCGGGGCGTCCTCGGTGATGGTGGGCTCCTGGTTCGCAGGGACCTACGAGTCGCCGGGTGACCTGCGCTACGACGAGACAGGACGTGCCTACAAGGAGTCGTTCGGCATGGCCTCCAAGCGGGCCGTCACCGCTCGCACCCGGAGCGACGACGCCTTCGAACGTGCCAGGAAGGGTCTGTTCGAGGAGGGCATCTCCAGCTCGCGGATGCTGCTGCAACCCCGCCGGGAGAGCGTCGAGGACCTGCTCGACGCCATCAGTTCCGGGGTCCGCTCCGCCTGCACCTACGCGGGCGCGCGCACGCTGCCCGAGTTCCACGAACGAGCCCTGCTGGGGGTGCAGTCGGCCGCCGGTTTCGCGGAGGGACGCCCGCTGCCCGCCGGCTGGTGAGCGGACGCGGCCGCCCGGTGCGCTCCTCCCCTCCTCGATACGGCGATCACCGAGGAGGGGAGGGCGCCGTGCCCTGGCGGGATGGGCAGCGGGGTCGAAGGCGCTTGACCGGGGAATGCGGTACTCGAGACTCGGCGACAACCCAGTCCCGGGCGCGGCGGAACGACTTCGCCGTCGGCCTCAGCTGGCGGAGGCGTGTTACTCACCGCGCGTGAGAGCGAGCCGCCAGCTGGCATAGTCGCGTGCGAGGCGCGCTCGACCGTGTGCTCCCGAGATGTCCCCGGTCACCGCCCAGTAGCCCCACAGCCCGGCGATGTGCGTGGCGAACGCGGTCAGGCGCTCGTCGTCGACGAAATGCGACAGATGGGTGCGTGCCCACGTCTCGGCCTCGTGCGGGGTGTGCCCGGCCTCGACGAGCCGGAGCACCAGGAACGCGGGATCCACCCAGGCCGCACCGCACCCCGGATAACCCCAGTCCACCACTCGCACGACACTCGCCTCGATCAGGAACTGTTCACCGTGTAGGTCGGTGTGCGCGAGGCGATCCCCCTCCGCTCCCCCGGGGAACCGGGAGGCCCATCGCACAGCCTCGTCCGTGTCCCACCCGACCACCGCATCGGGTGCTTCCGCTGCCAGTCGGTACCACCAGTCCGTGACACCCCACCGAACGCGCAGCGGCTTCAGCCCCGAACCCGGCCGCTGGCCGATGCGGTTGACCACCTCAGCCACCAAAGGCAGGTCCGGGGACCCGGGGAGAGATTCGCGGCACGTCCGGGCACATGCTCGAACACCACCACCAACCACTCCCCAACGTCCTCGGCCACCAGCACGGCGGGGGCCAGACCGCCCGTCAGAGGCGCGGCCGTGATCTCATTGCGAAGCCACCGCATCCGCTTCGACACCCCGCGCACGGCCTTGAGGAACACGTCGGGCCCGGCCGCCGTGCCAAGTACGCTGGCGACGTCGGCGGACTGCCCCGCACGAACCGGGTGTGCGGCCACCACGGGCCCGAGGTGCGTTCGCACCACGTCCCGCACGTGCTCCGGTAGGTGATGCCAGCTCACGTAGCTCCCTCCTCCTGCTATCGGTTGCCCTGGTTCTCGTTGCTCCTGCCCACATCGACGACGCGCGTGACCGCGTGCGCCGGTCCATCGCCCGCTGTTCGCCAACCCAGGCCCGCGCACGCGCGTTCTCCCTGGGGAAGCTCGCCATCCTCGAACTCAACGTTGGCGACGCGAGTCAAGGACTCATCCACGGTGAGCGAGCGCTGAGCGCGGAGGCACCCCTGAAATCGCGGCGGGCGAAGGACGACCTGGCCGAAATCCGCAGGGCGTTGGGCAGGCGCGCGGACGTCACCGGTGCCGCCGAGTCGCGCTCGCGCCTTACCCAGGTGTTGAAGTCCGCGTGACCCGCCTCCCCTGCCGAAGCACCCGGCGGGGCCGTCAACCGGGCGCGTGGCGGGCCACCGCAACCGCGTTCGTAACGGATCTCCGTAGGTCAACGTCCGTCCCGTCCTCGAACTCCCCCAGCCGGTTTCGCGGAGGGTCGCCCGCTGCCCGCCGGCTGGTGAACAGGGCCGGCCGCAGCGGTCGCCGAGCACCGGGCACCGTCCTACCCTGGCGGGATGGGCAACGCTGTCGAGGTCGTTGACCTGGTCAAACAGTACCGTCGACGGCCCACCAGGGCCGTGGACGGACTGGGGTTCACCGTCGAACACGGTGAGGTGTTCGGCCTGCTCGGCCCCAACGGAGCGGGCAAGACCACCACCGTCGGCGTCCTGACCACCCGGGTGCTACCGACCTCCGGCCGCGCCGAGGTCGAGGGGGTGGACGTGGTCCGCTCCCCCGAACGAGCGAGACAACTGTTCGCGGTGGTCCCCCAGCGGATCAACCTCGACCGTTCCCTCAACGTCCGGCAGAACCTGCTGTTCCACGCCACCTACCACGGGGTCCCCCGCGCCAGGAGGAACCGACTGGCCGACGAGCTGCTGGAACGGATGGGCCTGGCCGACCACCGCCGAGGTCTGGTCGACAAGCTCTCCGGCGGGCAGTCCCAGCGGCTGATGATCGCCCGCGCCCTGATGCACGAGCCACGGGTGATGTTCCTCGACGAACCGTCCACCGGGCTGGACCCCCAGGCGCGCCTGTTCGTGCACGACAGGGTGCTGAGCCTGCGGGGGCAGGGCGTGACGGTCGTGCTCACCACCCACGACATGGCCGAGGCCGCCAAGCTGTGCGACCGGGTGGGGATCGTGGACCACGGCCGCCTGCTGGCCCTGGACACACCGGCCGGCCTGACCTCCTCGCTGCCCGGCAGCAACACCCTGACCTTGGTGGTGGAACCGGGGCGAGCCGACCCCCGTGGCCTGGTGGACGCGGTGTCCAGGGTGCCGTCGGTGCTGCGGGTCGAGCACGTCGACCGGGCGCGGGACGAGGCGGGGGATGCGGCGGGGCTGGGGGACGCCCCCGAGTCGCCCGGGCGGGAGGCGCCCGAGGCTGGGCCGGGCGAGGGCATCGCGCCGGCGGCCCCCGGTCGGGCGGGGGACCGGACGTGCGCGCTGCGCGTCTACCTCGACGCCAACCCGACGGGCGTGCTCCCCACCGTGCTGGGCGCGGTGGCCGCGACCGGGGGCACGGTGTCGGACGTGTCGATCGGTCGGGGCACGTTGGAGGACGTGTTCATCCAGCTCACCGGTCGGGAGCTGCGGTGAGCGGCTCGGCGGGCGGGGCGGTGGCGGCGCCTGGGCCAGCGGGTCGGCACCGGGTCGCGGCGCGGACCTTCCTGGCAGTGCTCTGGCGGGACGTCTTCGTCACGGGACGTGAGCTGCCCTCCTTCCTCGCCCAGGTGCTCATCCAGCCCTTCTTCCTGCTGTTCATCTTCGGCAAGGTGCTCGCCGACCTCGGTTACGTGCAGGGTGACTACGTCCAGGTCCTGTTGCCCGGCATCGTCGCGCTCAACGGTTTCCTCGGCGCGTTCCAGAACACGGCGCTGCCACTGGTGCTCGACTTCAGCTTCTCCAAGGAGATCGAGGACAGGTTGCTCGCGCCGATGCCCGTCGCGCTCGTCGCCGTGGAGAAGATCGTGTTCGGGGCGCTGCGCGGTCTGGTGGCGGCCCTGCTGATGATCCCGGTCGGGGCGCTGGTGCTGGGCGGGATCTCGTGGCGGACGAGCGGGCTGCCGGTGGCGGTCGTCGTGCTGGTGCTCGGCGCGCTCGCCGGTGCCTCACTCGGTCTCGTCATGGGCACCGCGGTGCCGCCGAGGCGGATCAACGTGCTGTTCGCGGTGGTGTTGACCCCGCTGATCTTCACCGGTGCGACGCAGTTCCCGTGGCCCTCCCTGGAGCGGCTGCCGTGGTTCCAGTGGATCTGCGTGCTGAACCCCCTGACCTACGCGAGCGAGGGGATGCGGGCGGAGCTGGCCCCGGAGGTCCCGCACATGCCGCTCGCCGTCTGCCTTCCGGTGCTCGTGCTGTCCTGCCTGCTCTTCGGGGCGTTGGGCGTCGCCGGGTTCCGGCGGCGGGCGCTGGACTGAGCGCCCGCCGCCGTCCCGTCAGGCGACATCGACCTCCAGCATCTCGGTCACCAGCGCCGCGATGGGCGACCGCTCGGAACGGGTGAGGGTGATGTGCGCGAAGAGCGGGTGCCCCTTCAGCTTCTCGATGACGGCGGCGACCCCGTCGTGGCGGCCCACCCGGAGGTTGTCCCGTTGGGCGACGTCGTGGGTCAGCACGACACGGGAACCGCTGCCCAACCGGGACAGGACCGTGAGCAGGACGTTCCGCTCCAGCGACTGCGCCTCGTCCACGATCACGAAGCAGTCGTGGAGTGAGCGCCCTCGGATGTGGGTGAGCGGCAGGACCTCCAGCATCCCCCGGTCGGTGACCTCGTCGATCACGTCGCGGCTCACCAGGGCGCCGAGGGTGTCGTACACCGCCTGCCCCCAGGGGGACATCTTCTCGTTCTCGGTGCCGGGCAGGTAGCCGAGGTCCTGACCGCCCACGGCGTACACCGGCCGGAACACCACGACCTTGCGGTGCCGTCGGCGCTCCATCACCGACTCCAGCCCCGCGCAGAGCGCGAGCGCGGACTTGCCGGTTCCGGCCCGGCCCCCGAGGGAGACGATCCCGATGTCGGGGTCGAGCAGCAGGTCGAGGGCGATGCGCTGCTCGGAGGAACGCCCGTGCAGTCCGAACGCCTCCCGGTCACCTCTGACCAGTCTCACCTGCTTGTCCGGGGTGACCCGGCCCAGCGCGCTCGCCGTGCCGGCGAGCAGCCGGAGCCCGGTGTTGCAGGGCAGCTCGCGTGCCTGTTCCAGGTCGGCGCTCCCGGCCCGGAACAGTTCGTCGACCTCCTCGGCGCTCACCTCGAGGTCGACCGTGCCGGTCCACCCTGACGGGGTGACGTTCTGCGCCCGGTACTCGTCGGCGGGCAGTCCGACGGCGGCGGCCTTCACCCGGAGCGGCATGTCCTTGGTGACGAGGGTGACGCGGCGTCCCTCCGCCGCGAGGTTCAGGGCGCAGGCCAGGATCCTGGTGTCGTTCGAGTCGGTGCGGAAACCCGGCGGGAGCACCTGGGGGTCGGAGTGGTTCAGCTCCACGTGCAGCGTCCCGCCGTCGTCCCCCACGGGGACGGGCTGGTCGAGACGACCGTGCCGTGACCGGAGGTCGTCCAGGAGCCGCAGGGCCTCTCTCGCGAACCACCCGAGGTCGGGGTGGTGCCGTTTCGCCTCCAGCTCGCTGATGACCACGAGGGGCAGCACCACCGCGTGCTCGGCGAAGCGGGTGGCGGCCCACGGGTCGGACAACAGGACGGAGGTGTCGAGCACGAAGGCCGTTCCCGTCCCGGTCCTGGTCGTGCTGGTCCTTCGGCGGCCGGTGGCGCGGCTCGGCTGGGACCGGGTGGACCGGGTGCTGGCTGGACCCGCCTCCGGCGCGTCGGCGCCGGGGGTGGTGGAACGGCTGGAGGATCGCCTCGAAGTACGGGGTGCGGTCACGGCAACTCCCTCACGGCCACGCGGACGCGGCCGCACGTCGCTGGGCCGGGCCCGCCCAGAGGTGGCCGTCGGTGACGCCGTCGGGCGAACGCCGCCGCGAGCCGACCGGGCCGGCTGCCGGCCCCGCGCTCGTGACGAACGGTTCCACCGCCGTACCGATCACTGCCACGACTAGGGCCTCCCGGGGCAGGCCGCCTCCGACACGACCCACCGCTTCCGGACGCTACCTAAGCGCACAGCTTTGTGACAGGCAGCCAGGCAGGTGATTCAGTGAACGGAAACCCGCACGCTACGTGCGGTCCCACCACGCGCCCCTCGCCCGTTGTCCAGGGCCGAACAGGTGAAACACCCGCGGCAGCGGGTGCGCTTGTCGGCGGTCGACTCGCCTCGGGCGGATCAACCACCGCCGCCGGAACCACTCGGTAAGGCGATCCGGGGTCTCGGGCGGACCGCCCGAGGACCGCTCCGGAGTGGAGCGCGAGTCCTCAGCGGCACGCCCTGCCCCGAGGCCGAACCACGGTAGCGACTCGTCACATGCGCCGGAGGCGGTGCGCCGCCGCCGAGCGGGCGCGGGTCACGACCGAGGGTGCCGTCGGCGGGTCTCTTAGCAGATGGAGACCCTCCCATCAGGACCCGTCCCCCCACGTCCTACCTGTGGCGACCACACGGAGTGATCACCGCACGAGGCCGTGAGCTGGAATTTTGCTTATCCGAGTGAACCTCGATATTCCCCCTATTTTCACCCTTCAGGATGACCATCGACGAGGTGAACCCGAATAACATGAAACTGTTTCTCACTCAATGGTGTGATCCGGTTTTCGATTCGCGGGACCCCCTGTTAGTTTTCCCTCCGAAAGGCGTCCGACGCCCCACCAGACCCGAATTCCGGTTCGGGCCACAGTGCACCACGGCGTGTTCCGGAAGGCGGAGGAGAAGGAGTCGGGATGTCCTTGTCGAAGCTGGTCGCCGGGAGTGGCTCGGAGACCGTAAACGCCCGCGGAGGAGCTGTCGGAACAACCTGCAGGTCAGTTCCGACGAGGCGGGAACCCCAGGCACGACGCCGGGCGCGTCCAGCACGGGGACCGTCGTCCCGCAAGGGATGACTGCTCGCGCAGCGCTCAGCTGTGGGCCGCGAGCAACAGCGCACCGGGACTCCCGAAACACACGACCCTGAGGAGAACATCGTGATGAAGAAGGCAGGTGCTGTGGCTGGCGCCGCAGCCGGTCTGATGATGCTGGCCCCCGTCGCGAGCGCCGACAGCTACGACAACGACGGCATCAACATTCTGAACGACAACAACCTGAGCGTGCTGCCGATCCAGCTCTGCGGCAACAACGTCGCGGTCCTCGGCGTGATCATTCCGGTTGCCTCGCCGCAGATCAACGACTGCACCAACGCCCCGATCCTGGACCACAACAAGGTCGAGATCGAAGCGGGCAAGTGAGGTAACGCCTCGGCGTTGCCCCCGGAGGGCGTCCGGAGCGATCCGGGCGCCCTTCGCCTGTCCGGGGGTTGGGCGTCACCGATCCCGCGCCGAACTCGGGCGAACGGGTCACCGGCACCCCGGGCGGGCCGGCTCCCCCCAGCCGCACCGGCCGCGCCCCGCGCGGGTTCAGGAACCGAAGCGGCGGTGGCGGTTGGCGTAGTCGCGCAGCGCGCGCAGGAAGTCCACCCTCCGGAACTCCGGCCAGTGCACCTCACTGAACCAGAACTCCGAGTAGACCGACTGCCAGAGCAGGAACCCGGAGAGCCGTTGCTCGCCCGACGTCCGGATCACCAGGTCCGGGTCGGGTTGCCCCGAGGTGTAGAGGTGCCGGGTGATGTGGTCGGCGCTGAGCTCGTCCGCCAGTTCCTCCAGTGAGCCCCCCTGGTCCGCGCGGTCGTGCAGCAGTTTGCGCACCGCGTCGGCGATCTCCTGCCGCCCCCCGTAGCCGACGGCGATGTTGACCGCGACCCCGTCGCGGTCCCTCGTCCTGGTCTCCGCCGCCGAGAAGCGCGCCGCGGTGTCGGCGGGCAGCAGGTCCAGCGCGCCGACGATCCTGATCCGCCACGGGTTCGTCGGCTCGGCGAGTTGGTCCACGACGTCGGCGATCACGTCGAGCAACGGCTGGAGCTGCTCCCTGGGGCGGTTCGCGTTGTCACTGGAGAGCATGAAGAGCGTGACCAGCTCGACCCGCGCCTCCGCGCACCAGTCGAGGAGCTCGGCGATCTTCCGGCCCCCGGCCCGGTAGCCGTCGCTGATATCGGCGAAGCCCGCCTCCAGCGCCCACCGCCGGTTGCCGTCCAGGATCACCCCGACGTGGCGGGGAGCGGGCAGACCGGCGAGGTGTTTCCTCAGCCGCCACTCGTAGACCCCGTAGACCACGTCCCGTGTCCGAGTCAGCACACCCACGGGACGAGCCTACCGACCGGCCCCGGCCGGTGAACACGTGCCGGACGTGCTGCACCGCTCGCCAGCCGAGGACCCGGTGGCCCCGACGTCCCCGCCACGGGGAACTCGCTACTGACGCGTAACCTACGGTGCCGTAACCTCGGGAGCGTGACCGCTACGAACGGCATCGCCCCGCCACCGGTACCGCCGAAGCCGCGTGCTCGCGGCTGGATCCACTTCTGGTCGTTCCTGGTCTCGATCGGCGCCGGCGTGACGCTGATCGTGCTGGCGGCGACCACGGTCAGCGCCCGGGCGGCCCTCTCCACCACCGTCTACACGATCACCGTGCTCGGCCTGTTCGGCGTCAGCGCCCTGTACCACCGCCGGAACTGGGTCAGCGCGAGCGCCCGGCTGTGGATGAAGCGGCTGGACCACTCGATGATCTTCCTGTTCATCGCCGGCACCTACACCCCGTTCACCCTCCTCGCCCTGCCTCCGGACACCGGGCGCCTGGTGCTCGCCGTGGTGTGGGGCGGGGCGGTCGGGGGCGTCGTGCTCAAACTCGCCTGGCCGCGCGCGCCTCGGTGGCTCGGGGTGCCGATCTACGTCGCACTCGGTTGGGTGGCCGTCTTCGTCATCCCCGACCTCGCCGAGGTCGGGGGCGTCGCCGCCGTGGCCCTGCTACTGGTCGGCGGCCTGCTCTACACGTTCGGCGCGGTGTTCTACGGCACGCGGTGGCCCAACCCCTGGCCGGAGACCTTCGGGTACCACGAGTTCTTCCACGCCGCCACGGCCCTCGCGGCGCTCTCCCACTACGTCGCGATCTGGCTCGTCCTCTACGCCTGAGGGGCCGCGCGGGGGCGCGACGAGCCCCCGCGGCCCCACCGCACCCCCACCGCCCCGAGCGGTCACAACACGCCGCTGCGGTGCGCGAAGTCGAGCAACAACAGCGCGCCGAGGCCGACGCTCCCCCGGCGCACGAGGAGCAGGAGCGCGTACCTCAGGGTGGTGCCCCACCCCGAGGTCGCCGCATCGAGTGCGGGGTCATCGGGACGGCGGTCCGGGACGACATCGTTCTTGCGGGGGTGGGCATCCTCCATCGCGGGACGGGAAACCAGTCGCTTTCGCCTCAACCACGACCTCCAGGGGCACGAGTCACCGCCCCCGGAAAGCGGGTGCGCGCGGGTCGTACGTCGTGGCTCCTCCCGGCAACGGGAGGTTCCTCCACTCGACACCCAGCGCGTCGCGGACACCACACGCGACCACCTCACGCTAGCAAGGGAAGCCCCCTCCTGTGAAGATCAGCGAACAGCTCCGACCGTCCGCCGCTACCCCCACGCTGGACGGGACGCGGCCCTCCGTGGTCACCGTGCTCGGTGGTCTGTCCCGGCGGGTACGCGCGACGCGGCCGTGAACGTGCCCGCCACCCAGCGAGGCACGGTCCGCTACCGGCGGGGACACGGTCCTGGGCCCGAGGCGTCGCGCGCCACCCAGTGGCCGCTCCCGGCTGTTCCGACGTCACGCCAACCGATTGGCGCTGCCACTCCGGCGCACGACCCGTCTCAGTGTTCCCGGGCGGAGAGCAGCAGGTCCCGCAGTTCACTGGCCCCCGTCACCGGCCGGTCGCAGACGTAGCCCCGGCAGACGTAGGCGGCGGACTGGCCGCCGACGAGCCCACGGCCCGCGAGCAGCGGGCTGGTCCCGTCGTGACCGGCCACCGCCGCCACCACGGGCGCCCCACCCGGTGCGTGGCGGCGGGCCACCGCGAGGAGCTCGCGGCCGCGCGGGTCATCCGGCGCGAGTACCAGGCCGATCTGCACCGGTCCGGCCGCGACCGCCTCGGCCACCGACAGCCAGTGCCCGGCGAACCGGGGGGCGCGTTCGGCCAGCATCCCGTGGCGGGTCAGGGCCTGGTCGACCACCTCCCGGTAACGCCCGGCGGCCTCGGGGCCGGCCAGGGCTGAGGCGGTGAGCAGGGCGCCGGTCAGCGAGGACGCGCCTGACGGGGTGGCGTTGTCACCGGGGTCGGAGGGACGGCGCACGAGGGCCTCGGCGTCGTCGCCGGTGTCGTGGAACCGGCCGGGCGCCTCCTCGTCCTGGAACAGCGCGAGCGCGGCGTCCAGCAGTCCCAGCGCCTCGGTCAGCCATCGCCGGGTACCGGTGGCCTGGTGGAGGGCGAGCAGTCCGTCGGCCAGGCAGCCGTGGTCCTCCAGCACACCCAGGGCCGCCCCGGCGACACCGTCCCGGGAGCCGCGCAGCAGCCGCCCGTCGGCGAGGTGCAGGTCCAGCAGGAGCCCTGCGGCCTCCTCGGCGGCTGCCACCCAGGACGGTTCGTCCAGCGCCGCGCCCGCCTCGGCCAGCGCGGCGATCGCCATCCCGTTCCACCCGGTGATCACCTTGTCGTCCCGGTCCGGTTGCGGGCGGCCGTTCCGGGCCGCCCACAGCCGGGCTCGCACCCGCTCGAAGCGGTCGCGGTCCTCCGGGTCACGGGGTAGCCGGAGCGTGGACGCGCCACCCTCGACGTTGCCCTCCTCGGTGACCGCGAGGACGGAGGCCGCGTATTCCGCGTCCTCCCCCAGCTCGGCCCGCAGCTGTTCGGGGGTCCAGACGTAGGTCAGCCCCTCGACGCCGTCGGTGTCGGCGTCCAACGAGGAGGCGAACCCTCCCTCGGGGGTGCGCAGCTCGCGGAGCAGGAAGGACGCTGTCTCCTCGGTCACGCGCCTCGCGAGCGGGGAGTCGGTCAACCGGTGCAGGTGGGCGTAGGCCCGGAGCAGCAGCGCGTTGTCGTAGAGCATCTTCTCGAAGTGGGGCACCTCCCACCGCGCGTCGACGCTGTACCGGGCGAAGCCGCCGGCGAGCTGGTCGTAGATACCGCCCCTTGCCATCGCCTCGGCGGTGGAGAGCGCGACGGCCAGGGCTCCCTCGTCGCCGGCCCGTTCGGCGTGGCGCAGCAGGAACTCCAGGACCATGGACGGCGGGAACTTCGGGGCGCCGCCGAACCCGCCGTGGCGGGTGTCGACGTCGGCGATCACGGCGGTGCGGGCCCGGGCCAACACCTCCTCGTTCACCGGGGCCTCGGGCAGCGGCCCGCCGTACTCGGCGAGCTTGGCCACGATGTCGGCAGCGGCCGTCCTGACTCGCGCCGAGTCCTCCGCCCACGCCTCCCCCACGGCGCGGAGCAGCTGCGGGAAGGAGGGCAGTCCCGGCCGGGGTGTCGGCGGGTAGTAGGTACCGCAGTGGAAGGGCTCACCCTCGGGGGTGAGGAAACAGGTCATCGGCCAACCACCGTGACCCGTCATCGCCTGGGTGGCCTCCATGTACACCGCGTCCACGTCGGGGCGTTCCTCGCGGTCCACCTTGATGTTGACGAAGAGCCGGTTCATCAGCTCCGCGACCTCGGGGTCGGCGAAGGACTCGTGGGCCATCACGTGGCACCAGTGGCAGGCGGCGTAGCCGACCGACAGCAGCACCGGGACGTCCCGGCGTCGTGCCTCCTCGAACGCCTCGGGCCCCCACTGCCACCAGTCGACCGGGTTGTCGGCGTGCTGCCGCAGGTAGGGGCTCGTCGCGTTCGCCAGCCGGTCAGCCATACCGCCACCCTCTCAGGTTCCGTGGTGTCCGCGATCACCCGGTGGCTGGAGGCGGCGGACCGGGACCTCGCGGCCCGTCCCCTCCGAATGCCCCGCCCGGGCCCACTCCCCGCCGACGCTACTGCGTCGACCGCCTCGCCGTCGCCCGGCGGGCCAGGGCCGGGAGCCGGGCCGGGAGCCGGGGCCGGGAGGCGGGACCAGCTCCGCTCGTGGCCGCGAGTGGTCTTGGGCGGCCTCGGCGTCGGCCGGGGCGTCCCGGCACACTGGGGCGGTGAGAGCACGTGGGTCGGCGACGGAACGAGGCAGGCAACGCTGGGGCGGGGCCTCGGAGAGCCGGGAGGTCGACCAGGGAGTGGCCGAGCTGCGACCGGACCGCGACCGCTCCTCGGGATGGACGCTGCTGGTGAACGGCACCCCCCAGTCGCACGTCGACCTGGCCGACCCGGAGTACCTGGAGTTCGAGTACATGCGGCGGTTGGCCCACGTGGTCGACCTGGCGGCCCCGCCGGGCGCTCCGGTGGACGTCGTCCACCTGGGAGGCGGCGCGTTGTCCTTGGCCCGCTACGTGGGGGCCCGCCGTCCCCGGTCCCGGCAGCGGGCCGTGGAACCGGACGGCAGGCTGACCGAGTTCGTCCGGGAACGCCTCCCGCTGGATGCCCGCACGCGGGTCCGGGTCAGCGCCGCCGATGCCAGGGAGTGGCTCACCGGGCACCGCCAGGACAGCACCGACCTGCTGCTGGTCGACGTCTTCTCGGGTGCGAGGACGCCCGCGCACCTCACCACGGTGGAGTTCGCGGAGCAGGCGAGCCGGGTGCTGCGCTCTGGCGGTGTCTACGGGGCGAACGTCGGCGACGGACCACCGCTGGCCTTCGCCAGGGGGCAGGTGGCGACCCTCCGCGCGGTGTTCCCCGAGGTGCTGCTGATCGCCGAGCCCGGGGTGCTGCGGGGTCGTCGTTTCGGCAACCTGGTGCTCGTGGCGTCGCACGCGCCGCTGCCGGTGGCGGCGCTCACCCGCCTGGTCTCAGGCGATCCGGCACCGGCCCGGCTGGTCGAGGGGAGCGACCTGGATGCCTTCGCCGGCACCTCCGCACCCGTCCGGGATGGTTCGGCCAAACCGTCCCCGGCGCCACCCTCGGGGTTCTTCTGAGCACCCCGAGGGGCGGGGCGGGGACGGTGCGCGGCGGCCTCCCGCCCCGGTGCCGCCGGGGCTCAGCGCCCGGTGTGGCCGCTGGTCGCCGAGGATTCGCCTGCGGTCGCCGACGGGGCGTCCGGGTCGGAGGAGTCGGCGCCGCGCACGTCGCCGGCGGGCCCGCCCCGCTCCTCCCCCTGGGCCGAGCCCGGCTCGTCGAAGCTGGTGGGCAGCCGCCGCAGGTGCTTGGTCATCGACCGGACGAGGAAACCCACGGCGACGAAGAACAGGATCAGTACCACCAGAGCGACCGGTGAGGACTTGCCGAAGTCCTCACCCTGCCCTCCCGGGTTGTCGACTCCGAAAGCCACCATCGTCCCGGCGATCGCTCCAGCGGACCACATCACACGGACACCCTCTCACGCACTCCCGCGAACAGGTCGTCCTCCGGCAACGTGGTGTCCACCAGCGAACGGACCAGCTCGTATTCCTCGGTCGGCCAGACCTCCCGCTGGATGTCGACCGGCACGGCGAACCAGCGGCTGTTCGGGTCGATCTGGGTGGCGTGGGCCAACAGCGCCGCGTCCCTCGTCTCGAAGTGGTCCGCGCACTCGACCCGCGTCGTCACCCGTTCCATGACGTCCGGGCGGGTCGGATCCCAGCTCTCCAGCCATTCGGCATAGGGTGATTCCACACCACGGCTCGTGAGCGTGTCGTGGAAGGTCTGCATCCTCGCCCTGGAGAAACCGTGGCAGTAGTACAGCTTCAACGGCTGCCAGGGGTCCCCCGCGCCCGGGAACCGGTCGGGGTCCGGCGCCGCGTCGAACGCCGCGACGGACACCTCGTGGCAGCGGATGTGGTCGGGGTGGGGGTACCCGCCGTTCTCGTCGTAGGTGATGACGACGTGCGGGCGGAACTCCCGGATGACCCGGACCAGCGCCTCGGTGGACACCTCCAGGTCGGTGAGGGCGAAGCAGCCCTCCGGCAGCGGCGGGAGCGGGTCACCCTCGGGGAGACCCGAGTCGACGAAGCCCAGCCAGCGGTGGTGGACGCCGAGGATCGCCGCGGCCTTCGCCATCTCCTCCCGGCGGATCTCGGTGATGTTCTCCAGCACGTCCGGTCGGTCCATGGCCGGGTTCAGGATGCTGCCCGCCTCACCACCGGTACAGGTGACCACCATCACCTCGTGACCGTCCGCAACATACTTGGCGAGCGTCGCCGCTCCCTTGCTCGACTCGTCGTCTGGGTGAGCGTGCACCGTCATCAGACGCAGCTTTTCGGCCATCTCGGAACCGACGTCCCTCCTGCTACACGTAACCGCACCCGCCGGGACGTCGCGGAGGACCGTCCGGGGATACTGCTCAGACGACTACAGCTAACGTCGTCCCGAGGACCATTGTTCCCGGCAGCCATGACAACCTCGCGCGGAGGTCGAGGTAGACCGTGACCAGCAACGGAGCACCAGGCCGGCCCGCCGGACGTTACCGTCGCGCCCCCGCGCGCCGGTTCCCCCGCTGGGTGGGCGCCCTGACCGGGGTCGCGGTGCTGATGGTGGGCCTGTGGGCCTCCGTCACGGCCTACCAGAACTGGGGCAGCCCGCCGGTCTCGGCGGACCACACCTCGTTCGACGCACCGGACGACCACTCGTTGCGCATCTCCTTCGACGTGATGCGGGACGACCCGAGCCGCAGCGCGGTGTGCGTCCTGCGGGCGCGGTCGGCGGACGGCGACGAGTCGGGCCGGCGGGAGGTGCTGATCCCGCCGGGCGAGTCCCCGGCGAGGCACACCAGCACCGTGTTGACCTCGAAACCTCCCATCATGGGTGAGGTCTTCGGGTGCTCCCATGACGTGCCCGAATACCTCACCAGAGGCTCGTCCGTCGAGCCGGATTCGGAGGTGCCGCCAAGCGGGTGAACCGCAGCTCACGCACCGGTCCGGCGCTCAGAAATCGGCGACGGGCCGGGTGTCGTCGTGCTAACCTGCCCTCACGGCACGGTCCCCAGTGGGCCGTGTTTTTCCGTATCCGGCGGGAAGCCCGGATAGCTGCGGGCGCGTACCCGTGCCCGGGACAGACGAGGAGTGGTGACCGTGAGCGAGACCCAGGTGACCTGGCTGACCCAGGATTCCTTCGACCGGCTCAAGCACGAGTTGGACGAGTTGATCGCGAGCCGCCCCGTCATTTCCGAGAAGATCAACGCCGCCCGCGAGGAGGGCGACCTCAAGGAGAACGGCGGGTACCACGCGGCGCGCGAGGAGCAGGGTCAGCTGGAAGCCAGGATCCGGCAGCTCCAGGAGCTGCTGCGGGTGGCGAAGGTCGGCGAGGCCCCGACCGAGTCCGGCATCGCGCAGCCCGGCATGGTGCTCACGGTCCGCTACGACGGTGACGACGAGACCGAGACCTTCCTGCTCGCCACCCGGGAGGAGGGCTTCCAGGGTGACCTGGAGGTGTACTCCCCCAACTCCCCGCTCGGCGAGGCACTGCTGGACGCCAAGGAGGGCGAGGACCGCGAGTACGAGCTGCCCAGCGGCGGCCGGATGAAGGTCACCCTGGTCAAGGCGGTGCCCTACTCCGCCTGACCCCCACTGCCCGACCGGGGCCCGACCCACGCTGGGTCGGGCCCCGGTTCGCGTCCTGGTGGTGGGTCGTCGTGGGAGGCGGTTGGCTCGGCCACCAGTTCCAGCAGCGGGCGGACCCGGGGCGCCACCGGGGTGGACAGCGCGATCGAGGTCGAGGTGCGTTGCACTCCCTCCGCGCAGACCACCTCGTCGATGACGCGTTGCAGGTCGTCGTTCGAGCGGGCCACCAGTCGCACCAGGAGGTCGCCCTCACCGGTGGTCGCGTGCACCTCGCAGACCTCCTCGATGCGCCGCAGGTGGCACACCACCTCGTCCCGACGGCCCTGGGCGATCTCCAGGACCACGAACGCCGTCAGCCCGTAGCCGAGCGCCGGCAGGCTGATCTGCGGTGGGAAGCCGGTCAGCGCCCCGAGCCGCACCAGGCGGTCCAACCGGGCCTGCACCGTGCCCCGGGCCACCTTCAGCCTCCGCGAGCACTCCAGGACCCCGAGCCTCGGGTGGTCGGTCAACAACAACAGCAGGCGCGCGTCGAGCCGGTCGAGCATGGGCCGTTCCCGCGACGTCACGTCATCTCCCTGTGCACCCTGCCCATCCTGCCCCGGTGTCAGGACCCGTGACTACGCAATCTGCGCAACACGAAGTGATCGCGTTGCGCAGCGTGCCGGCGGCTGCTCATGCTGGCGCCACCGAACCAGCGCCATCCCAGCGTTCGAGGGCAGTGGAGGAACCCATGACCGAGACCGTGCCGGCACCAGGTATCGACGATGTCAGCTTCGACCAGATGAGGCAGCTCGTCGGGCTGGTCGACTACGACGAGTCGCGCGACCCGTTCCCCGTGAAGGGGATGGACGCCGTCGTGTTCGTCTGCGGGAACGCGACCCAGAGCGCGCTCTACTACCAGCACGCCTTCGGCATGGAACTCGTCGCCTACTCGGGGCCGGAGACCGGCAACGCCGACCACCGGGCCTTCGTCCTGAAGGCCGGTTCCGCGCGGTTCGTGCTCACCGGCGGGGTGCGGCCGGAGAGCCCTCTGCTGGACCACCACCGCCGCCACGGCGACGGGGTGGTGGACCTCGCCCTGGAGACGACGGACGTCGACCGGTGCGTGGCCCACGCCAGGGAACAGGGCGCCCAGGTCCTGGAGGAACCGCACGACGTGTCCGACGAGCACGGCACGGTCCGCAGAGCGGCGATCGCGACCTACGGGGAGACGCGGCACACGCTGGTGGACCGCTCCCGTTACCAGGGCCCCTACCTGCCCGGGTACGTCGCCAGGGCCGGCACGATCCAGCGGCCCGAGGGATCGCCGAAGCGGTTGTTCCAGGCCGTGGACCACTGCGTCGGCAACGTGGAGCTGGGGCGGATGGACGAGTGGGTGTCCTTCTACAACCGGGTGCTCGGCTTCGTGAACATGGCGGAGTTCGTCGGGGACGACATCGCCACCGAGTACTCGGCGCTGATGAGCAAGGTGGTCGCCAACGGCAACCACCGGGTGAAGTTCCCGCTGAACGAGCCCGCGCTCGGCAAGAAGAAATCGCAGATCGACGAGTACCTGGAGTACTACACGGGGGCCGGGTGCCAGCACATCGCCCTCGCGACCAACGACATCCTCGCGAGCGTGGACGAGATGACGGCGAGGGGCGTGGAGTTCCTCGTCACCCCGGACTCGTACTACGAGGACCCGGAACTGCGCGCCCGCATCGGGAAGGTCCGGGTGCCCATCGACGAGTTGCAGCGACGCGGCATCCTGGTCGACCGCGACGAGGACGGCTACCTGCTCCAGATCTTCACCAAACCCGTCGGGGACCGGCCGACCGTCTTCTACGAGCTGATCGAACGCCACGGGTCGCTGGGCTTCGGGAAGGGGAACTTCAAGGCGCTGTTCGAGGCGATCGAACGGGAGCAGGAGCGGCGCGGCAACCTCTGAGCGCGGCGCGCGAACGCCTGGCGGGGCCGGCCACGGGGTCGGCCCCGCCCTGTGTCGCGGGGTCGGTCACCTCAGAACTGGGGGGTGACGACGTGCCCCGCCTGGGTGAGCCCGGCCACCACCTCGTGGCGGTGGCTCGGCCCCCTGGTCTCCAGGCTCAGGGCGACGTCGACGTCGCCGAGCGCGAGCGCCCCGGAGATCCGGGAGTGCTCGACGTCGATCACGTTCGCTCCCAGCTCGCCGACCTCGGCGAGCAGGGCGGCGAGGGAACCCGGCCGGTCGGAGATCCGCACCCGCACGGCGAGGTAGCGGCCCCCGGCGGTCATGCCGTGCTGGATGACGTGCGACAGCAGGAGCGGGTCGATGTTGCCGCCGGAGAGGATGACGGCGATGGGGCCGGGGAAGCGGCCGGGGTGGTCGAGCACGGCGGCGACCGCCGCGGCCGCGGCCGGCTCCACCAGCAGCTTCGCCCGTTCGAGGCAGAGCAGCAACGCTCGGGACAGGGCCTCCTCGCTGACGGTGAGGATCTCGTCGACGAGGGTGGAGACGTGGTGGAAGGTGACCGGCCCCGGCTCCTTCACCGCGATGCCGTCGGCCATCGTGCGCAACTCAGGTGCCGGCACCGGCGCGCCGGCGGCCAGGGATGCCGGCCAGGCGGCGGCGCTCTCGGCCTGGGCTCCGATCACCCTGACGTCCGGGCGGCGCGCCTTCACCGCCGCCGCGACGCCCCCCAGCAGCCCACCACCCCCGGTGGCCACCACCACGGTGGCCAACTCGGGGAGCTGGTCGAGCAGCTCCAACCCGATGGTGCCCTGACCGGCCAGGATGTCCGGGTGGTCGAAGGGGTGGATGAACTCGGCTCCCGTCTCGGCCGCGTACTCGCGGGCGGCGACCAGGCTCTCCTGGAGCCCGGCGCCCCACAGGTGCACCTCCGCGCCGTAGGAGCGGGTGGCGGCGAGCTTGGGCAGCGGCGCGCCCTCCGGCATGAAGACGGTCGCGCGGGTGTCGAGCAGGGAGGCGGCGTAGGCCACTCCCTGGGCGTGGTTGCCCGCCGACGCGGCCACCACCCCCCTGGCCCGCTGCTCGGGGGTCAGTCCGTGCAGCCTCGTGTAGGCGCCCCGGATCTTGAAGGAACCGGTGCGCTGGAGGTTCTCGCACTTGAGGTGAACCTGCCCCCCGCAGCGCTCGCTGAGAACCCGGGAGTGCATGATTGGCGTCTGACGGATCACTCCGGCCAACAGTTCACGGGCGGCCATGATCCGATCAACGCTGACCAGTCGCATGAGGCATATCCTGCCAGCGGTTGCGCCGAGTGGGGGACGGTGGTCGGCGCCGGCGGCGGGGGAGCGCCACCGGTTCGGCGAACGGCCGGCGACGGTCGACCGAACAGCTCAGGGGTGGATATTTCTCGAACTGGTAACGAAAAAGGCTAGTACCCTTGGCAGACAGCGAGTCTGTCCGACCAGCCCCGAATTGCGCAGGGAGGTAAGGCCGTGCAGGTGACCCGAAATCCGGGGTTGCTGTCGCTGGTGTCGAGCGTTGCCGCGGCCACTGCGTTGGCCGCCGTGGCGGTGATCACCGTCACACGGGCCGACTGCGCGGAGACTCCGTACTACGAGCAGCGCGACGGCGCCGTGGAACTCGTCCACAGTTGTCTCGACGCCGGCCAGCTGCCCGACACCAACCATCCCGGCTCCGACGCGGTCCTGCGTTGGCAGCCATGACCAGGCCCGCGACGCCGAGCCTGGTCTGACGACGGTCCCGATGACGGCCCGTCCCGTCGAGCTCCCGAGGGAGCTCGGCCCGGGGCGGGCCGTCCGTCGTGTGAGGCGTGGGCGCCACGGCTCGGCGCGGATCAGCCGAGCGCGGTGAGCAGGTCGTCCAGCAGGTCGTCGACGTCCTCGATCCCCACCGAGAGCCGCACCAGCTCCGCCGGGACCTGGAGCTGCGAACCGGCGGTGCTCGCGTGCGTCATCCGACCGGGGTGCTCGATCAGCGACTCCACGCCGCCCAGCGACTCGGCCAGGGTGAACAGCCTCGTCCGGGAGCACACCTCCAGCGCCGCCTCCTCGCTGTCGACGAGGAAGGAGATCATGCCGCCGCCGCGACGCATCTGCTTCACCGCGACCTCGTGCCCGGGATGGGTGGGCAGACCGGGGTAGTAGACGGCGCGGACGCGGGGGTGCTCGCCGAGCGCCACCGCGATGCGCTCGGCGTTGTCGCAGTGCCGATCCATCCGCACGGCGAGGGTCTTCAGCCCGCGCAGGGTCAGCCAGGCGTCGAAGGGGCCGGGGACGGCGCCGGCGCCGTTCTGGAGGAAGGCCAGCTTCTCGTCGAGTTCGGGGTCCGAGGTGACCGCGGCGCCGCCCACGACGTCGGAGTGGCCGCCGAGGTACTTGGTGGTGGAGTGCACGACCACGTCGGCGCCCAGCGCGAGCGGGGTCTGGAGGTAGGGCGAGGCGAAGGTGTTGTCCACGACCAGCCGCGCGTCAACGTCGGCCGCGATCCCAGCCAGGCCGGCGATGTCCGCGACGGTGAGCAGCGGGTTGGTGGGCGTCTCGCACCAGAGCAGGCGGGTGGTGGGCCGGACGGCGGCGCGCACCGCGTCCAGGTCGGACAGCGGGACGGGCGTGTACTCGATGCCCCACTGCGTGAGGATCTTGTCGACGAGCCGGAAGGTGCCGCCGTAGGCGTCGTTGGGGATGAGGATGTGGTCCCCCGGCCGGCACACCGCGCGGAGCACGGCGTCGGTCGCGGCCATCCCGGACCCGAAGGCGCGGGCGAAGCGACCGGATTCCAGGGCGGCCAGGCACTCCTCCAGCGCCGTCCGCGTGGGGTTCCCGGTCCTGGAGTACTCGTAGCCGCCGCGGAGGCCGCCCACGCCGTCCTGCGCGTAGGTCGAGGTGGCGTGGATGGGCACGATCACCGAACCCGTGGTGGGGTCGGGTTCCTGCCCGGCGTGGATGGCGTTGGTCGCGAATCCGAACCGCTCGCCGGAGGAGGTCTGACTCATGCGGCCCAGGGTAGAGCAGGGGCCACTCCGCTTGGAGCAGCCCGAGGGCGGCCGACGGCCGGCCCGAACGGGCGGAGGCCCGGCGACGAGGTCCCGCGCAGAGCGGGTCCGTGGCCGCCGGGCTCCCCCGTTCGCCGTTCGCTGATCAGTACCCGGGCGGGGGTGGCATCTGCTGCGGCTGCTGGGCGAATCCCGCACCGCGCTTGGCCTTCATCGCGCGCGTGGTGCCCGGCAGCCACCAGACCGCGAGGATGCCACCCCAGATGAGGAGGGTGACGACCGCGATGATGAGGAAGATCCCGCCGAGCATGGAAGCGGTCGTCAGGGCCATGATCCCGCCGAGGACACCGAGCGCCGCGAGGACCGTGATGACGATCCGGCCCCACTCCTGGCCCTGCTGCCCGGCGAAGAACGCGCAGGCGCCCACACCGGCCGCCAGGACGATCCCGACGAGGGAGCTGGTCATCGCGAACTGCCCGAAGGTGACCATGTTGATGACCTGCATGACAGCGCTCAGGCCCATCAGCCCCATGGTGAGGAACATGGCGAGCTTGAGGAACTTCTCGTCGGCGCCACCGGCCGGCGCCCCGTACCCCTGCTGCTGGGGGTAGCCGGGCTGCTGGCCGAACTGCGGCGGCTGCCCGTACCCAGGCTGCTGCGGGTAACCCGGCTGCTGGGGGAACCCACCCGGCGGCTGGCCGAACTGCGGCGGCTGCCCCGGCTGCCCGTACCCGGGCTGCTGCCCCGGCTGCGGCTGGCCGTACCCCGGCTGCTGCGGGTAGGCGCCGGGAGCGCCGTACCCGGGCTGCTGCGGATACCCACCGGACTGCTGGGGGTAGCCGGGCTGCTGGCCGAACTGCGGCGGCTGCCCGTACCCAGGCTGCTGGGGGAACCCACCCGGCGGCTGGCCGAACTGCGGCGGCTGCCCCGGCTGCCCGTACCCGGGCTGCTGCCCCGGCTGCGGCTGGCCGTACGCGGGCTGCGCCGGTGCCTGGCCCGGGGCGACGACCTGGGTGGCGTCCGGGTTGGACGGCGCGGCGGCCGCGGCCGGTGCCTGCTGTCCGGGGCGCACCACCTGGGTCGCGTCCGGGTTGGCGTCCTGGGCGGACGGGGCGCTCACCACGCTGGTCCGCTGCTCCAAGGGCCGGTCGGCACCGGCCCCGGACACGACCTGCGTGGAGTCGGTCCCGCTCGGCGCACCGCCAGCGGCCGGCGGCGGCGAGGCCAGGGCCGGCTCGGCGGCGGGCGCCGCCGCTTCCGCCGAAGGGGGCTGTTGGTCGGCCGACTCGCCCCCGCCAGCCGGCGGCGTCGTTCCCTCGGGCACGGCGGGCGGAGTCACCGCCGACGGCTCCGGGAGCTTGGCGGTGCCGCCCTCCGCGTTCTCGGACTGTGCTGGTTGCTCGCCCTGCGGCGGCTGTGGGGCGCTCATCGGGTGGTAACCCCCTAGAGGTGGATCAGTTCCGCATTACGTTCGGGTCACCGTATCGGATGCCGTGCCCGCGTTATGCCAGTACGGGACAGGTTCGACCGACGACGACGCCCGTCGTCCACCCGGCGAGCACCCCACGCCCGGTGCTCAGCGCCCGGCGAGGAAGCCGAGGACATCCTGTCGGGTGACCACGCCGGCCGGGCGGCCGTCCATCAGCACCAACGCGCCGTCCGCGTTCGCCAGCGCCCGCATCGCGGCGCTGACCGACTCCCCGGCGCCGATGGTGGGCAACGGCTCCGACATGTGCTCCTCCACCCGGTCGGAGAGCTTGGCGCGGCCGGCGAACAGGTCGTCGAGCAGCCGTCGCTCGTTGACGGCGCCCGCCACCTCGGCGGCCATGATCGGTGGTTCCGCGTTGACCACGGGCATCTGGGACACGCCGAACTCGCGGAGCACAGCCACCGCCTCGGCCACCGTCTCGTTCGGGTGGGCGTGCACCAGGTCGGGCAGGGTGCCGTCCTTGCGGCGGAGCACCTCGCCGACGCTCGCTCCGCTGTGGTCGGGGGACAGGAACCCGTAGGAGGCCATCCAGTCGTCGTCGAAGACCTTGCCGAGGTAGCCGCGGCCGCCGTCGGGGAGCAGGACGACGATGACGTCCTCGGGGCCGCAGCGCTCGGCGAGCCGGAGGGCGGCGGCGACGGCCATCCCGCAGGATCCGCCGACGAGCAGGCCCTCCTCCCGGGCCAGCCGGCGGGTGATGGCGAAGGAGTCGCCGTCGGACACCTCGATGATCTCGTCGCAGATGTCCTGGTCGTAGGTGGTGGGCCAGAAGTCCTCGCCGACCCCCTCTACCAGGTAGGGCCGTCCGGTGCCGCCCGAGTACACGGAGCCGTGCGGGTCGGCGCCCACGATCTTCACGGCGCCCCCGGACACCTCCCTGAGGTACCTGCCGGTTCCCGAGATCGTCCCGCCGGTGCCGATACCGGCGACGAAGTGGGTGATGCGGCCGTCGGTCTGCCGCCACACCTCGGGGCCGGTGGCCGCGTAGTGCGATGCGGGGTTGTTCTCGTTGGCGTACTGGTTGGGCTTCCAGGCGCCCGGGATCTCCGAGACGAGGCGGTCTGAGACGTTGTAGTAGGAGTCCGGGTGTTCGGGGGCCACCGCCGTCGGGCAGACGACGACCTCCGCCCCGTAGGCCTTGAGGACGTTGCGCTTGTCCTCACTGACCTTGTCCGGGCAGACGAACACGCACTGGTACCCCTTGCGCTGGGCCACCATCGCCAGCCCGATCCCGGTGTTCCCCGAGGTCGGCTCGACGATGGTCCCGCCAGGGCGCAGCTCCCCCGACCTCTCGGCCGCCTCCACCATGCGCAGCGCGATGCGGTCCTTGACGCTGCCGCCCGGGTTGAAGTACTCGACCTTGGCCAGCACGAGCGGGCTGAGCCCCTCGGCGACCGCGTTCAGGCGCACCAGCGGTGTGTTGCCCACCAGGTCCATCACATGCTCGGCGTAGTCCACCGCGTGCCACTCCCACTCGTCTGCCGGCTCGGTTGGTGTCGGATTCGGAGCTTATCCCCGGAGCTGGCGGGAGGTTTCCCACCGCCCCAGCCGCATACTGCCGCCCCCTTCCGCCGGAGCGGCACGCCTCGCCCCGGAATTGGGTAGATGATTCAGGGAGAACGAGCGTCGGGACCGGGTGGTGTCCAGGGGTCCGGTCCGGCGGAAGGAGGATCTGCAGTGCTGGGTTCGCGCGCGATCCGGGTGGCCGCGTTCGCGGCGGGAGCGGTCACCGGGCTCACCGGGGCGGCCTACGGGCTCCTGTCAGGACAGTCCCGGGCGGCCAGGAAGGTGATCGGCATCCCGGATCGGGAGCCGGTCCGGGCCGACGGCGTCTACCTGCCGGACGGGACGGGGCCGCATCGGGCCGAGGAGCTGCCGGACTCGCCGGCACCGCTGACCTTCGCGGTCCTGGGTGACTCCTCCGCGGCTGGCCTGGGGGTGGATGACGCCAGCCAGCTGCCCGCCGTGCTGCTCGCCGGTGGGCTCGCCGAGGAGGCGGAACGTCCGGTGTGGCTGACGACCCTGGCGGTGAGCGGTTCGACGACGGAGGACCTGGCCGAACAGGTCGACCGGGCGGTGGCCCTGCGTCCGGACGTCGCGCTGGTGATCATCGGTGCGAACGACGTCACGACCAAGCTGCCGCTGCGCACCTCGGCCGCGCTGTTGGGCGCCGGGGTCCGGCGGCTCCGGGAGGCCGAGGTGGGCGTGGTGGTGGGGACCTGCCCCGACCTCGGGGCGATCCGCCCCATTCCGCAGCCCCTCCGGTCGATCGCGCGCAGCTGGAGCCTGGCGCTGGGGCGGGCGCAGCGGCGGGTGGCGGAGCGGGAGGGCGCCTACCCGGTCCCGCTGGCGGACCTGCTCTCACCGGAGTTCCTGGTCCGGCCCGGTGAGCTGTTCAGCGCGGACCGGTTCCACCCGAGCGCGGCCGGCTACGCGACGGCCGTCTCGATCCTGCTCCCCCCGCTGTGCAGCGTGGCCGGGGTGTGGGAGGGCGGTCCGCTGCCCCAGCACCCGACGAGGTCCCGGCTGGCGGAGGCCCGCCGGCCGACGCACCGGATCATCGCGAAGCTCAACCAACGGCTGCGGCGGGCCCGGTGACGCGGGGTGGACCGGCGGCCTCCCGCCAGACGGCCGCCGCCCCGGGCCTCCGGGTGGACCCCGAGGAGGCGGGAACGCGGGGTGACGGAGCCGGTTCGACCACCGGAGCGACTCGCCCCGGCGCGGTCCGCCCGGAGCGACCGGGCACCGGGGGTCGCGGGGTGCTGGTGCCGCGCTGGTGTCCGGCTGGAACGGTGAGGCTCCGCCAGAGCGGGCGCCAGCTCCGCCGGGTCCACCTTCCGCCACCACCTACTCTCCAGTAACTTCACGGTGAGGAGACTGTTTCCCGAACCAAGCCAAGGAGGGCTTCGATGCCGGAAGCCGTCATAGTCGCCGCCGCCCGGTCCCCGATCGGGCGAGCGAACAAGGGCTCGTTGGTCGGGCTGCGCCCGGACGACCTGACCGCGCAGGTGGTCCGCGCCGCCCTCGACCAGGTGCCGGAGCTCGATCCCGCCACCATCGACGACCTCATGCTCGGTTGCGGGCTCCCCGGCGGGGAGCAGGGGTTCAACATGGCCAGGGTGGTCTCGGTGCTCCTCGGCCGCGACGACCTGCCCGGCACGACCGTCAACCGGTACTGCGCCTCCAGTCTCCAGACCACGAGGATGGCGATGCACGCGATCCGGGCCGGGGAGGGCGACGTCTTCCTCAGCGCCGGGGTGGAGACCGTGTCCCGCTACGCGAAGGGCAACTCGGACAGCCTGCCCGACACCAGGAACCCGCTGTTCGACGCGGCGGCGGAACGCGGCCAGGTCGCCGCCGAGAACGGTGCCGAGGAGTGGCGGGACCCCCGTCTCGACGGGGAGCTGCCCGACGTCTACCTGGCGATGGGGCAGACCGCCGAGAACCTGGCACTGGCCAACGCGGTGAGCCGCCAGGAGATGGACGAGTTCGGCGTGCGGTCGCAGAACCTCGCCGAGGACGCCATCGCCAGTGGCTTCTTCGCCCGGGAGATCAGCCCGGTCACCCTGCCCGACGGGCGGGTCGTCGAGGCGGACGACGGTCCGCGCGCGGGCACCACCTACGAGGGGGTCGCCCAGCTGAAGCCGGTGTTCCGGCCGAACGGCAGGGTCACCGCGGGCAACTGCTGCCCGCTGAACGACGGCGCGGCGGCGCTGGTGGTGATGAGCGACCGGCGGGCGGCGGAGCTGGGGATCACCCCGCTCGCCAGGATCGTGTCCACCGGGGTGTCCGCGCTGTCCCCCGAGATCATGGGACTCGGCCCGGTCGAGGCGTCCCGGCAGGCGCTGGCCCGGGCTGGGATGACCGTCGACGACGTCGACCTCTTCGAGATCAACGAGGCCTTCGCGGCGCAGGTGATCCCGTCGTACCAGGAACTCGGCATCCCCCTGGAGAAGCTGAACGTCAACGGGGGCGCGATCGCCCTCGGGCACCCGTTCGGCATGACCGGGGCCCGGATCACCTGCACCCTGCTGAACTCCTTGCGCACCCACGACCGGCGGATCGGCCTGGAGACGATGTGCGTCGGCGGGGGCCAGGGCATGGCGATGATCGTCGAACGCCTCTCCTGATCCCGCACCTCGGGGCTGGCGCACGCGTTCCCGCCACCGGTCAGGGAACCCCAGGAACGAGGAGAGGCCCCGGCGATGTCGCCGGGGCCTCTCCCGTGTGTTCGGGTCCGCTGGACGCGGTGCGCGTCACTCGCCCTGGAGGTAGGTGAGCAGGCGCAGGATCTCGATGTACAGCCAGACCAGCGTCATGGTCAGGCCGAAGGCGATCTGCCAGCCGTACTTGGCGGGCGCACCGGCCTGGATCAGGTCGTCGGCGGCCTTGAAGTCCAGCAGGAAGACGAAGGCGGCGATGCCGATGCAGACCAGGCTGAAGATGATCGCCAGCGTGCCACCGGAGCGGAGTCCCATGTCGGCGCCGAAGAGGTTGCCGACGAGGTTGGCCAGCATCAGGACGCCGACGCCGATCAGCGCGCCCGTCACCCAGCGGGTGAGCTTCGGGGTGACGCGGATCGCACCGGTCTTGTAGACGACCAGCATGCCGGCGAACACACCGATGGTGCCGATGACCGCCTGGGTGACGATGCCGTAACCAGCCGGAGCGAAGTTGGCCACCACCGCGCTGAGGCCACCGAGGAACAGGCCCTCGAAGCCGGCGTAGGCGAGGACCAGCACCTTGCTGGGCTCCCGCTTGAAGGCGTTGACGAGGCCGAGGATCAGACCACCGATGAGACCGACGAAGGTCAGCGCGGGGATGCCGCTCATCGCGGAGAACACGGCGGCCACCGCGAGCACGCCCAGGGTGATACCGGTCTTGATCACCACGTCGTCGACGGTGATCGGACGGTCGTCGGCGCTCTGCGTGGTCTGCTGACCCGCATAGCCCGGCTGGCCGAAGCCGGCGCTGTCGAAGTTCGCGTAACCGCCGCTTGCCGGCAGGTTGCGGAACGCGGGATTACTGCTTGTGCGCACCTGTGCCCTCCTGGAACGTGCTCACGCCGTTACCGAGTCAACGGTGACGCGTGTCGTAGGGTTCCCCAACTCGAGTAAAGGCGACTTTACCGACACCCGAGCGTTCTTCCGATGCCCCTGGCCCCGATCCTCCCTCCGACCGCGCGGACTTCACCGGGTTGTGACCAAGGTCGTGATTCAGTTGTTGTACGTGACCCCGATCTGGCGCAGCGTGACCGCCGCTGCCCGGGGTAGTCGATCAACGGTGTCGGTGACGCCCATGATCGTGACGCACTGGACAGGATCTCTGACAGGCAGCTAACTTCTCCCTGTCGTCACATCCTCCGAGTGGCGGCTTGTGGCATGACGCGCGACCAGACCAGCATCACGGGAGCGAAACCTCGACGCGTG
The DNA here is from genome assembly GCF_049311605.1 of Actinoalloteichus caeruleus. Taxonomy (NCBI): domain Bacteria; kingdom Bacillati; phylum Actinomycetota; class Actinomycetes; order Pseudonocardiales; family Pseudonocardiaceae; genus Actinoalloteichus; species Actinoalloteichus caeruleus. The sequence continues at coordinate 682,332 of NZ_CP186005.1, read as the reverse complement.
GCCACACGTTACGCGCGACCCGGCGGCAGGTCACGGCTCCTGGCCGGCGCTCCGTCGGGGGCACTCGCTCCGTGATGTCGGACCGCGCCCTTGGACACCAACTCTGGACACCGAGGAGCATTCATGCTCAGAAGAGTGGCCGCGGGACTGGCCAGTGCGTCCCTGCTGGCCGGCGCGGCGCTGGTCGCGTTGCCGGGCACGGCGGCCGCGGCCGTGCAGGAGGGACTGGGGCACCGGACCGCGCCGCAGCCCTACCAGGGGAAACCCAACGACTACGACTGGGTCGGCTCCTACGTCTGGCAGGGCGAGCAGGTCTGGTGCGTGCAGTACTCCTACCGCGCGCCGGACACCGAGGAGGAGTACGTCGACGGCGACCAGCTGCTGACGAAGTGGGGCGACCCGCTGTCCCCGGAGATCTCCTCCAACATCTCCTACCTGCTGCTCCGCTACAGCGGGACGGAGTCCGACCACGAGGCGTCCGCGCTGGCGCACCTGCTGCACAGCTGGACCGCCGCCCCCCGCACGCCCGCCGACCTGGACCCGTCCAACGGGTTCCGGGAGATCGCCTACGACGTCGAGTTCCACTTCGACGAGCTGCCGCCGGAGACCCAGGAGGCGGTGGAGGCGATGAAGGCCGACGCCGAGGTCAACCGGGGCCCCTGGGAGGTGTCGTTGACGGCTCCCGAAGGGGAGCAGGTCATCGGTCAGCCGGACTCCTGGCGGGTGGACCTGCTCAACACCGCGGGCAACGGCGTGCCCGACATCCCCGTCGAGGTCACCCTGACCGACGCGGAACTGGCCGACCCCGAGGTGGCCGAACCGGCGCGGCAGATCCTCATGCAGGACCTGAGCGTCAACGACGAACTGGCCGCCGACCTGGCCGCGGAGGAAGCCACCGAGGAGGCGGCGGAGGGCGTTCCGGCCGACGGTGCCGCCGACCAGCAGACCCAGCCCCTGAGCACCACGACCCCCCAGCCCACCGCTCCCGTCGAGACCCCCGAGGGCGAGGACGGAGCCGAGGAGGACGACAGCGGCGAGCCCGAGCCCCAGGTGCGCTACCTGCGGACCCCGGAGGACGGCGGCCCGCTGCTGTTCGACGTCGTGCCGACCGGTGAGAACCCCTCGGTCCACGTCAGCGTGCAGACCCCGGCCGACCAGCCGAGGATCAAGGTCCCGCAGGACGGTTCCGACGTGCAGCGCATCGTCACCACCGGTGGCGAGGACACGGTGACGGCCGAGGCCGCGGTGACCGCCCGCACCGCCCCCGGTGCCGTCGAGATCGCCAAGGTGGACGCCTCGACCGGTCTCCCGGTGGCCGACGTCCAGCTGCGGATCACCTCCGCCGACAAGAGCAGCCCCGCCCTGCGGCAGGACGACTCCGAACTCGTGGGTCCCGACGGCGAACCGCTCGTGGTGACCACGGACGAGGAGGGCTACGCGCGGCTGGAGGACCTCAGAACCCCGCAGGAGATCTGCGTGGTCGAAGTCGGGGTTCCCGCCGGGTACGAGGAGGAGTTCGACCCGGCCAACCCACCGACGGCCTGCGGGCTGGTGGAGGCGGGGGACACCCTGACCCTCACCATCGCCAACAAGCCCAACCCGCCGACCGTGCCGAGCACGATCCCGGCGGGTGAGGCCGACCTGGTCACCGCCTCCTCGGAGACGGTCAACCGGATCAGCCCGGTCACCCTGACCAGCCTGGGTCTCCTGGTGCTGCTCGCGGCCGGAGCGACCGGACTGGTGTGGCGACGTCGGATGACCTCCGGGGACCAGCGCTAGCCGGTCGTCGGACCACATCGCCGCCCCCTCGGCCGGGAGGTCGGCAGAGAGGGCCAACCAGGTGGATGAGACGCGAGGGGCGGAGCGGGCCGACGGCGACGTCGACCCGCCCGCCGAGAACGACCGCCGCACCTACGCCCTCGACGTGGGTGAGTGGGAGGTCGCGGACCCCGAACGGTCGAGGTCGGCCCGCCAGCGGACCTCGGCCGTCGTCGGGATCGGAGTGCTGAGCCTCGGCATCCTCGGGGGCCTGTACTGGCCACCCACGGTGCAGGTCACCGGCAGCGCCGTCCCGGTCGACGCCGTCGTGCGGGCCGGGGACGACGTGCTCGGCAACAGCATGGCCGCCGTCGGTGACCAGCCCAAACCGCTCGGCGTGCCCGACGGCTCCCCGACGGGGGCACCGGAGCAGGACGAGGGGCCGGCCGGGACCGGGCGGGAGGAGGCCGAGGACCGCGACCCGGGCACGTCCACCGGACCCGCCGTCCCTCCCCCGGCGCGGGAGTCCGGGCCAGGTCCCCGCCCCCCGTCGGGGGACCGACCGGTCGCCGCCCAGCGACCGGGGACCATCCGGCTCCCCGAGGGCGGCACGGCCGCCCTGGTCCGACGCGAGGTCGGACCGGACCGGGTGCTGCCCGTTCCGGAGAACCTGGAGGAGGCGACCTGGTGGGGCATGGGTCTCGGCGCGCCGTCCGGGGCCTCCGTCTTCGCGGGCCACGTGAACTTCCGGGGTCAGCGGGGCCCGTTCGCCGAACTCTGGGGCACCACGCTCGGTGACGTGTTCACGGTGGTCGACCAGCGGGGGGAGGAGTGGCGTTACCGGGTGAGCGCGATCCACACGTTGCACAAGAACGAGCTGCCCGCCAACGCGGAGGCGCTCTTCGGCCAGGAGGGCGCGCACCGGGTGGTGCTCGTCACCTGCGGTGGGCGGTGGCACGGCGGGGACCTGGGTTACGAGGACAACCGCATCGTCGTCGCGCTGCCCGCCTGACCGTTCGGGCGCCGGCCCCCGGATGGCGCGGAACCCTCGGCCAGGTCCGGGCTGGGGGCAGCGCCAGGGCTGAGGACACCCTTCCCCGCAGCAGGTGGTCTGCCGCGGGGAAGGGGGCCAGGAGTCCGCGCCGTCAGCCCAGCCGCAGGATGCGGTCGGAGCCTGGCGCGGCGCCACCGAGCTGGTCGGTGTTGCTCGTGCCGAACCACAACGATCCGTCCGGGGCGGCGGCCGCCGCCCGCAGTCGTCCGAACTCGTGGGCGTGCAGGGCACGCCGGTCGGTGACCTCACCGCCGTCGGACAGCGGCAGTTCCCACAACCGTTGGCCCCGCAGCGTCGTCACGTAGAGGGTTCCCCGGACGTGGGCGAGCCCGGCGGGCGTGCCCTCCTCGGGAGTCCAGTGCACCACGGGATCGGTGTACCGGCCGTCGGAGCAGGGTCCCTCGCAGACCGGCCACCCGTAGTTCGCGCCGGCCCGAACCCTGTTGAGCTCGTCGGCGCCGTGGTCACCGGTCTCCACGGCGAACATCCGGCCCCCGTCGTCCCAGGCCAGCCCCAGCACGTTGCGGTGACCGTAGGAGTAGACGTGGGTCCCGAACGGGTTCCCCGGCGCGGGCCGCCCGTCGGGACGAAGCCGGACGATCTTGCCCCGCAGCGAGTTCAGGTCCTGCGCCTCGTCGTACCCGCCGTTCGGGTCGTGCGGGTACCGGGCCGGGACACCCGCGTAGAGGTATCCGTCCGGGCCGAAGGCGAGCGCCCCTCCGTTGACGTAGACGGCCCGGGGCAGGCCCGTGAGGATCGGCTCCGGCTGCTCCCCGAGCCGGAACCGCGCGATCCTGCTGTCCTGGGCCGTGGCGTAGTAGACGTAGACGAATCCGTCCGTCTCGTAGTCGGGTGAGACGGCGATGCCCTGGACCCCGTCCTGGATGCCGTCGGTCGCCGCGTCGAGGATGCGTTGTTCCTCGACCACGGAACCGTCGACCACGCGCATGACACGCGCGTTGTTGCGTTCGGTGACCAGTGGTGAGCCGTCCGGGAGGAAGGCGATGTCCCACGGCACGGTCAGTCCCGTCGTCACCTGCTCCGGTTGTGCTTGCCGCTCGCCGGAATCCGGCGGGTCCTGCTGTGCTGACACCGTTCCGGTGGCCGCGACGACCATCAGCAGCGTGGTGGCGACACCGCCCAGAGTTCCTCGTCGAAACCGCATTCACGCCTCCTTGTCAGAGGTTCACGGGTGGCGGCCACTCGTCCTCACCCGCCCTGTTCGACGTGGACCGGACGTGCCCCGCCACCCGAATCGGAAGCTAGGACGGCGCCGGACTTCCCGCCATGCGAGTCGTCACTTCCCGAACTCCCGTTTCCCCCTGTGCCCGAACGAGGTCCCCGCACGGCCGCCGAGGAAAGGAGGAACCGGACCTTTCGCACCGAACCGACGGCGCGGCCGCCGTGAATAGCGGGGGCACCCGTCGTCACGCACCATGAAGCAGCCGCCGACCGGCGGGCAGTCACCTCCAGACGAGGAGCGTGGATCATGCGCCTTCCGACCGTTGTGACACGACACGACCGCGCGACCGACCTCCGACCGGTGTCCGCCGGCCGACCTCCGGCCCCGCGACGTTCCTGGGTCCGTCCGGACTTCCGGGCGGTCGCCACGCCGATGGAGGTCACCAGCTACGTGGCCCGCGGATGACGGGCGCGCCGACGGAGGTGCTGGGCCGGGAGGAGTTCCGATCGCGGTTGGAATCCCTCTCGGCCCGGTACTGGGACGACCACCCCTTCCACCGCGCCCTGCACGAGGGAGCCCTGCGGAAGGAGGACCTCCAGCTGTGGGCGGCGAACCGCTGGTACTACCAGCGGATGTTGCCGCGGAAGGACGCCGCGATCCTGTCGAACTGCCCGGACCGCGAGGTCCGACGGCAGTGGATCAGCCGGGTGACCCACCACGACGGCCAGCCGGGCCAGGAGGGCGGCATGGACCGGTGGCTGCGCCTGGCCGAGGCGACCGGGCTCGACGAGGAGACCGTGCGCTCGGAGCGCCTGCTGTTGCCGGGGGTCCGCTTCGCGGTGGACGCCTACGTCGAGTTCGCCCGCCGCCGTCCCTGGCAGGAGGCGGTGGCCTCCGGGCTGACGGAGATGTTCGCCCCCGGCCTGATGCGGCGACGGGTGCTCGCCATGCGGGAGCACTACCCCTGGCTGGACGGCGGGGCGCTCGACTACTTCCTGACCAGGATCGAGGTCACCGGGCCGGAGGGAGCCGCGACGCTGGACCTCGTGTTGACCCACTGCCGCGACCGGGGGTCCCAGGACGCGGCGGTGGCCGCGTTGGCCTTCAAGTGCGAGGTGCTGAACGCGATGCTGGACGCGATCGACCACGCCGCGCGGCGGCCGGCGGTGACCTCGTGACGGCGGGCATCGACCCGGCGGCCCGTCCCCGGCTGGGGCGGGGCGTCAAGCTCATGCGGGACGAGAGCCGGGACAGCCACGTCCTGCTCTACCCGGAGGGGGTGCTGCTGCCCAACGAGACGGGCGAGGCGGTGCTGCTGCGGTGCGACGGGCACAGCCCTGTCGGGGAGATCGTGCGTGCGCTGGAGGGGCAGTTCGACGGCGTGCTGCCGGAGCAGATCCTCGAACTGCTCGACACCCTGCGCGGCATGGGGCTGATCAGGATCGACCATGACGGCGCCTGATGGGGCCGCCGCCCCCGACGGGACCGGAGCCGGGGTCGCCGCCCCGTGGGGGATGCTGGCCGAGCTGACCCACCGGTGCCCCCTGCACTGCCCCTACTGCTCCAACCCGCTGGAGCTGGTGCGCCGCGAGTCCGAGCTGACCACCGACCAGTGGATCGCCGTGCTCGACCAGGCGCGACGGCTCGGCGTGCTCCAGACGCACCTCTCCGGTGGCGAACCGTTGGCTCGCCGGGACCTCGCGGAGCTGGTGGGCCACGCCTCCGGGCTCGGGTGCTACGTCAGCCTGGTCACCAGCGGGCTCGGGCTGACCCCGGCCCGCGCCGAGGAGCTGGCAGCGCGCGGCCTCGACCACGTGCAGCTGAGCTTGCAGGACTCCGACGCCACCACCGGGGACCGGGTGGCCGACACGCGGGCGCACCACCACAAGATCGCGGCGGCGGCCGTGGTCCGCCGGCTGGACCTCCCGCTCACGGTCAACGTGGTGCTGCACCGGGGCAACCTGGACCGGATCGCCGAGATCATCCTGCTCGCCGAGGATCTGGGGGCGGACCGGCTGGAGTTGGCGAACACGCAGTACTACGGCTGGGGTCTGCGCAACCGACGGCTGCTGATGCCCACCCGGCGCCAGCTCGCCAACGCCCGCCGAGTCGTGGCGGCGGAGACCCGTCGGTTGGCGGGCGGCATGGAAGTCGTCTACGTCCTCTCCGACTACTACGGCGAGTACCCCAAACCCTGCATGCACGGTTGGGGCAGCAGGCAGTTCACCGTGTCCCCGGCCGGGCGGGTCCTGCCCTGCCCGACGGCGGACGTGATCACCGGGCTCCCGGCGGAGTTCGTCCAGGACCGTCCGCTGGCCGAGATCTGGTACGAGTCGGCGGTGTTCAACGCCTTCCGGGGCACCGACTGGATGCGGGACCCGTGCCGGAGTTGCGACCGACGGGAGATCGACTTCGGCGGCTGCCGCTGCCAGGCCTTCCAGCTCACCGGCGACGCGCGGGCCACCGACCCCGTCTGCCGGTTCTCCCCGGATCGGCACCTGGTGGCCGCCGCCCTGCTCGCCGACGCCCCGGAGGACTCCGGCGTGGCCGACCCGGCGGCCGGGCGACCGCTGTGGCGTGGGATCCCGACCGGCCGGGTTCCCCGGGTTCCGAGTGCGGGCGGTGGACCGGCGGTGGTGGACCCGTGCGGCTGATCCTGCTGGGCACGGCGGCTGGCGGCGGTTTCCCGCAGTGGAACTGCGCCTGCGGCCGGTGCTCCCGTTCCAGGGCGGGGACCGAGGCGATGCGCCGTGGCCAGGACGGCGCGGCGGTGTCGGTGGACGGCGAGAACTGGTGGCTGCTCAACGCGAGCCCCGACCTCCCCACCCAGCTCGTGGCGACGCCGGAGCTGTGGCCGGGGCCGGGGCGGCGGCAGATCCCGCTGCGCGGTGTCCTGCTGACGGACGCCGAACTGGACCACACGCTCGGGCTGTTCTCGTTGCGCGAGTGCGGGGGGCTGCCGGTGCACGCTCCGGCCGCGGTGCTGGCGTCGCTGGACCGACCCACGCCGTCCGCCGGAGCCCTCGGCCTGCGACCGGTGCTCGCCGCCTACGGGGACTGGCGGTGGAACGAGGCGGCCGAGGGCGTGGCGTCGGAGCTGGGCCAGGGCCTGACGGCGACGCCGGTGGCGATCAGCGAGAAACGCCCCCGGTACCGGACCGGGGTGCGGGATGCCGGGCCGTCGGTGGTCGCCTACCGGCTGCGGGACCGGTCGGCGGGGCGGGAACTGCTGTACGCGCCGTGCCTGTCGCGTTGGCCGGACCGGCTGGACGAGGCGGTGGCGGCGGCCGACTGCGCGGTGCTGGACGGCACCTTCTACTCCGGGGACGAGTTGGGGCATGCCACCGGACTGCCCGGGGGCGGTGGGCAGTCCGGCATGGGCCATCTCCCGGTGGGTGGGGAGGACGGGACCCTCGACCGGTTGCGCTGCCACCCGGGGACACGGCGGATGTACACCCACCTGAACAACACCAACCCGCTGGTGGACCCGGCGTCGGCGGAGTTCGCGGCGGTGGTGGCGAGCGGGGTGGAGGTGCCCTCGGACGGTGACCGCATCGACCTGTGACGGCGTCGGGCCGTACCGGGGGCGAACGGCGGCGGGCGGGTCGCGCGGACGCGCTCGGGCACCGGTCCCGTGGTGGCGCAGGGGACCGAGGGCGCCGCGACCGCGGGTGGTGGTCGGGGCACGCCGGTCGTGGGGCCTGGGATTCCGGAGGCGGGACGCGAACCCGCTCCCCGGCCACGCCGAGGCGTCGACGAGGCGCCTGCCGATCTCCGACCCGCCGCCCGGGGCGGAACGGCGAGTGCGCCTCCCGCCGAGCGCGCGCTCGGACGGTCGCTCGTGCTCGCCGGCCGCCGGCCCCTGGGAGGGGGCGCCACGCTGGACCGGTCGGGCTCGCGGGGCCGGCTCGGCGGCTGCCCGCCCCGGCCCCGCCAGGTGCCGGACGGGAGCGGGCAACGCCCGTGGGAGGACCGGGCGCGCGTCCCCCACGCCGACGCCGGGGTGGGAGAAGCCCGTCGCCGCCGCGCCACTCCTCGCCGGATAACACCCTTACGGGTGAGAAATTCGCGGACTGGGATCAACCACGGGTCACTTCCTGCCGAAAGACTGACAGGAGGAACCGCGCCGGGGAGGGACGGACACCGACGCTCGATAACGCCGCCACCGACGTCACGACCGACATCGCGACGCGGACCACCGGGGCCGCCGTCGGTCGCCGACTCGCGGTCTGGATCAGGGTTGTGCCCCCGGTCGGACTCGAACCGACACTGGGACCCTTTTAAGGGGCCTGCCTCTGCCTATTGGGCTACGGGGGCAGCGCGCAGCCTAGAACCTGGACGGCTCGCGTGGGGGCCACTTCGACGGAAGTCGCCCGCCCGGACCAACCACCCGGTCTGGTTCTGCGCGTCGTACGGAACTCCACCGGATCTTGCCATCCGGGCCGCTCCACGGGGAGTGGGACAACACCTCTCATTCTCACCTGTGCTCATGATCTCAAATCGGCGGCGGCGGCGTCGCCCGGCCAGCCCAGGGCGGTGAGCCCCAGCACGATCTCCCGGTCCCGGTCGAGGCCGAGCACGGACTCGAAGGACTCGTCGCGCAGCGCGGCGGTGAACGCGACGCCCAGGCTCATCGCCGTCGCCACCAGGTAGGCGGTCTGCGAGAGATGGCCCATGTCCATCTGCACCATCCGATATGCCCGCGCGGTGTCGTACTTCCACCAGGTCCGCTCGAGCGTCGCGACATGGCAGAGCTGGATCGCCGCCTCCCCCACCCATTCCTGGCCGCCACTGGCCTCGGCCACCTCCCCCGCCGACCACGGTGGCCCGAGGGGTTCGAGCACGTGATCCGCGGCGTCGTAGTGGTACCACCCCGGTTCGAGCCCGGCCACGCTCCGGACGTGCGGGTACACCTCGATCGGATGACGAGCCCCGGCCGAGGGCGAGGACTTGAAGAGGTTGCCGTCCTGGTCCGGACCCGGCCGGCCCGGGGCCGGACCGGCGAGCACGGCGAGCAGGTCGCCCAACCGCGCGGCCTCGACCGGCCGGGGGCGGAACCGCCGGGTCGTGCGCCGTGCCAGCAGCACGTCCCGCAGGGGCCGCTCACCCCAGCGCGCGCCGGACGCGTCCGCCAGCGTGGCGGCGGGCCGATCGCCGGTCCACTGGGCGCTGACCGGCGGGAGGGGGACCCCGGCCGCCCTCCCGTCCCGCCGGCGGAGGAGCGGGGACGGCGGGGGGTCGGTGACCGCCCTCTCCGCGAGTGCGCGGTCCTGTTCGTCGGCGTCGGCGTAGGGCGTGTCCCGGAGGGTGCGGGTCGCGTAGTGGAACTGGCGCGCCGAGGGTCCTCCGTCGCGCCAGGCGGCGAGCAACCGCTGCTCCGCGCGGTGCTCCGGAGTGCCCTCGACGACCAGGAGCCCCGCGTCGAGGAGAGCTGTGAGCACCGGCCACACGGCAGCCCGTTCCTCGGTGTCCAGTTCGGCGAGCACCTCGTCGGTGTCGGCGAAGGACCGGAACTCCCAGCAGAGCCGAGCGAGGGGGGCGGTCAGCTCGAACTGCCGGTGGCGCAGGTAGTCGTCGAGCACGACCCGGCCCTCCGCGAGGTGCGCGCTCGTGTGCTCAGCGACCTTCAGACGCACCGCGCAGCTCCTGGAACCTCGACGCGACCCACTCGTGGGTGGCCCTCGACACCCTGGTGTCCTCGGCCCGGTACTCGAACCACCGCCAGTCGCAGTTGACGTTGACCTCCAGGAACACCGGTTCGCCTTCCACCACGAGCAGGTCGAACGCCGCGATGTCGAGCCGCCAGTGCCGGACCAGCGCGAGCAGGGTCGCGGCGAGCGGCCGGGGGGTCTCGACGGCCTCGACGGTGACGGCGTCCGGGTCCTGCCACAGCTGGGCGGGGTCCAACTTGCGCACGCGGTAGGCGATCAGCTCGCCTCCGACGACGAAGACCCGCAGTTCCTCCTCCGCGTCGAGGTGCTGTTGCACGATGACAGGAGCCGGTTCCACGACGTCACGGGACCGGCTGGGGTCGAGCGGACGCGGGAACAACCCGTGGAGCGCCCCGGGCCTGGGTTCGAGCAGGTGGCGACCGGCGGTCTTGACCAGGCAGCGGCCGCCGCCGGGGCGATTGCGGGCTGGGCGGGTGGTCACGGCGGTGCGCGGGACCCGGAGCCCGAAGGAGGCGGCGTCGTCCAGCTGGCTGAGCCGGTCGAGGTTGCGGGTGTGCCGGGGGCTGTTGACGTGGCACCAGTCGCGCCGGACGGACAGCCAGTCGCTCACGGCGGTCCACTGTTCGATGGCGTAGGCACCGCGCAGCGAGCGCCCGTCGGCGGGGACGGCGGCGATGTCGAAGTGGCGGCGCCAGACCAGCAGGGGGCGCAGGAGCCGGTTGCCGAGTTCGACGAGCGGCGCGTCCGGGTAGACGGTGAGCGGTAGGTCGAGGCAGCGGTCGGCGTCGATGCGGACGAGCCGGATGTCCCGCTCCGCCAGGGCCAGGGAGAGCTCGTTCATCTCCATGTCGGCGGCGCGGGCGAGCACGAGGACGCAGGGTTGCGGGTCGACGGTGGTGTCGCCGGAGCCCTCGTCGACGAGCTCGGCCGCGTACATGCGCTCCTGGAAGTCGAGGCAGGTGCTCGGGGCGCGGAAGAAGTAGTCCTGGCCCTGGAGCAACAGCGGAGCCGTCAGCACCTCGCCCAGGGCGCTCGAGGGGGGTGGGGGAACGGGATCGGCCTGACCGGGCGGAGGCGCTACCGCGTCCCCGCCGGCGGAGATCACGTCAGTCGTCCTTCTTCCGGAAGATCTTCTGCTCCCTGGCGTACTCCGCCGCGTACTCGGCGAGCGCCCCGTCCTCCGCTTGACCCGAACGGAGCAGCGCTGCCAGCTCTTTCAGCGACATGGAGGATCACCTCTTTCCGACGCGCGAAACCACACCTTGGAGTGGATCACCGGGCAGTAGTTTCGGGTTCGGCTTACTCACTGTCAAGTTGAGCCGGAAACATTATCGCTCGACTGGACCATCTGAGCGAGAGTTGAATGGAAAACTACTACATGAAGTGGCGAAGGGGTCCGGGCGAACGGAGCAGCGCGCTCAACCGAACGGCGCACCCGGGCGGGAACCACGCTGTTTCCGCCTCGGTGGCACAACTCACTTGGCGGTGGCCCTGGCGAACTCGGCCTTGGGGTCCTGGATCTGCCCCATCGAGATGACCTCGCGGCGCAGCAGCAGGGCGAGCGTCCAGTCGATGACGATGCGGACCTTGCGGTTGAAGGTGGGCATCCGGCTCATGTGGTACGTGCGGTGCATGAACCACGCGGGGAAGCCCTTCAGCTTGATCCCGTACACGTCGGCGACACCCTTGTAGAGACCCAGGCCGGCGACCGAACCCACGTGGGCGTGCTTGTACTGGCGGGTCGGCCTGCCCCGCAGCGAGGCGATCAGGTTGTCCGCGAGCTGACGGGCCTGCCGGACCGCGTGCTGGGCGGACGGGCTGCACGTCGCGTTGGGGTCCGTCTCGGCCTTGGACAGGTCGGGAACGGCCGAGCAGTCCCCCGCCGACCACACGTCGGAGGTCCCCTCGACCTGGAGGGCGGCGGTGCAGCGCACCCGGCCCCGCTCGTCGAGGGGCAGGTCGGTGTCCCGGAGCATCGGGTTGGCCTTCACCCCCGCCGTCCAGACGATGGTGTCCGCGTCGAACTCGGTGCCGTCGGAGAGGACGACGCGACCGTCGACCATGCTCTCCACCCGGGTCTCGAGGTAGCAGCGGATCCCGCGCTCCTCCAGCCGGCGAACCGTGTACACACCCATCTTCGGGCTGACCTCGGGCATGACCCTGTTCGCGGCCTCGACGAGGACCCACTGGACCTCGGACTGCTTGATCGAGGGGTAGTAGCGGACGGCGTAGCGCGCCATGTCCTCCAGCTCGGCGAGCGCCTCGATCCCCGCGAAGCCGCCGCCGATCACCACGAAGGTCAGCAGCTTCCTGCGCACCTCCGGGTCCTGCGTCGAGGCGGCCTGGTCCAGCCGGGACAGCACGTGGTTGCGGAGGTAGATGGCCTCACCGACCGTCCGGAAGGCGATCCCCTGTTCCGGGAGCCCGGGGATCGGGAGCGTCCTGGCCACCGAACCGGGCGAGACGACCAGCTGGTCGTACTCGATCTCCTCGACCACACCGTCCTGGTTCTCGACGGTCACCGCGTTGCGGGCGTGCTCGATCCGCGTGACCCGCCCGGTCACCACGTGGCACCGGCGCAGCGTGCGCCGGAGCGGGACCACCACATGCCGGGGCTCGATCGACCCGGCCGCCGCTTCGGGGAGAAACGGCTGGTAGGTCATGTGGGGCTGCGGGTCGATGACCGTGACAGAGGCCTCCCGCCCGCGCAACTTTGACTGTAGGCGCAGGGCCGTATACATTCCGACGTATCCACCGCCGACGATCACAATGCGCGTCGGTCCGGACTTCACACCAGCCATGCCTCCATGGTTGCACCGGCGACGTCACCCGAACCGTTCAGTGGTGGCTCATTGTGACCCGGCTCGCTCTCCACTCCCTGCGCAAACACCATCCGTATCGGGGAACCGGACAAATCGCCGCCCTGGAAGGGCTACCACGAACGGGCTAACCGGCCCTCGTCCCCCTGGCTCAGCGTGAGGCAGTTCATTCCGCGATGTCGGCCACCCGCGCCGCCGCGCGGAGCCGGTCCTCCACCATCCCGGGGCTGAGGCGGCCGGTCGAGGTGTTGCGTTGGCTCACGTGGTAGCAGCCCAGCAGGTGCAGTGGACCGCCCTCCGACGCGGAGGGCAGCACCACGTGGGCGTCGTGCGCGAAGGCGGGGCGGGGCCGGGGGACGCGCCAGCCCGCGGCGGCGAGCACCGGCAGCACCGCCTGCCAGCCGAACCCGCCCAGCACCAGCACCGCCCGCAGGGTGGGTGCCAGCAGTTCGAACTCCCGGGCCAGCCAGGGGCGGCAGGTGTCCCGCTCACCGGGTGTCGGCCTGTTGTCCGGGGGCGCGCAGTGCACGGGTGAGGTCACTCGCGTGGACCTCAATGTCAGGCCGTCCCCGGGCCGGACCGAGTCCGGCCGGGACGCCAACCCAGCGCGGTACATCGCCGCGTACAGCACCTCGCCGGACCGGTCCCCCGTGAACATGCGGCCCGTGCGGTTCCCGCCGTGCGCGGCCGGCGCCAGGCCGACGACGGCCAGCGCCGCGTCCGTCGGCCCGAACCCGGGCACCGGCCGCCCCCAGTACTCCTCGTCGCGGAAGGCTGCCCGCTTCACCCGCGCGACCTCCTCCCGCCACGCCACCAGCCGGGGGCAGGCCCGACAGGTGGGCAGGACCTCGTCCAGCTCGTCGATCCCCGTCAGCGTGGGCGCGACGGCGGCGGGCCAGGGTGTCTCCTCCATACCTCCACCCTGCCCACCGGAGCCGTTCGTCATGTCCGGAGCCACCAGGGTGAGCACCCCCGATGTCCGGGCACCGCGTCCCGGCGGCAGCACGTGACCGGAAGGTTCTCGCGCTCGTGAGCGTCCGCTCCGTAGGCTGCGGCGCATGGCGAACACCGAGGGCGCGAGCGCGCCGAGCGAGCGGGAGGACCACGCCGCCGACGCGACGGCCACCCGCACGGCGGAGACCCCGACCGACGACCTGGTCACCACCCAGCACAGCCTGACCGTGGGTGAACGGACCCTCCCCTACACAGCGACGACCGGTCGCGTCGTCTTACGGGAGGAGGTGCACACCGACGGGGTGTTCGACGGGCACCGCCCGAAGGCGGAGATCTTCGTGACCAGCTACACGCTGGACGGCGCCGACCCGGGCACGAGGCCGGTGACCTTCGCCTTCAACGGTGGCCCCGGCTCGTCCAGCGTCTGGTTGCACCTCGGGGTGCTCGGCCCCCGCCGCGTGGTGATGGGCGACGCCGGCGACCTGCTCCCCCCTCCCTACGGACTGGCCGACAACCACGAGACCCTCCTCGCGCACAGCGACCTGGTGTTCATCGACCCGGTCTCCACGGGCTACTCACGGGCGGCCGAAGGCGAGAAACCCGATCAGTTCCACGGTTTCCGGGGCGACCTGGACTCCATCGGCGAGGTCATCCGGCTGTGGACCAGCCGCAACGGTCGGTGGATGTCACCGAAGTTCCTCGCTGGCGAGTCCTACGGAACCCTCCGGGCCGCCGGTCTGGCCAACCACCTCCAGTCCCGCTACGGGATGTACCTCAACGGCCTGCTGCTGATCTCCAGCGTGCTGGACATGGGGACCATCCGCTTCACCAAGGGCAACGACCTGCCCTACTCGCTGTTCCTGCCCACCTACGCGGCGATCGCGCACTACCACGGCCTGCACGGCGACCGGCCGCTGCGCGAGGTGCTGGACGAGGCCGAGGCCTACGCGGCCAGGGACTACCCGTGGGCGCTGGCGAGGGGAGCCCGGCTCACCAGCGAGGAACGCGCCGACGCGGTGGCCACCCTCGCGCGGCTCACCGGGCTGTCGGAGAAGTACGTCGACCAGGTGGACCTGCGGATCGAGCACATCCGCTTCTTCACCGAGCTGCTGCGCGAGCGCGGCGAGGTCGTGGGGCGGCTGGACGGCCGGTTCCGGGGCTGGGAGGCCGACGGCGCGTTCGAGCGCTTCACCGCCGACCCGAGCATGAACGCGATCACCGGCCCCTACAGCGCCGCGCTCAACCACTACCTGCGCTCCGAGCTGGGTTACCACAACGACCTGCCCTACGAGGTCCTGTCCCGTCGGGTGCAGCCGTGGTCCTACGCCGAGTTCGAGGGCTCGCACGTCCAGTCCACGGACGACCTGGCGACGGCGATGCGCGCCAACCCGCACCTGCGGGTGCACGTCGCCTGCGGCTACCACGACGGCGCGACGCCGCACTTCGCCGCCGAGCACGTGTTCGCGCACCTGCCGATCCCCGCCGCGCTCCAGGACAACGTCGAGTTCCGCTACTACGAGGCGGGGCACATGATGTACGTCCACGAGGAGTCCCGGGTCCAGCAGTCCGCCGACCTCGCCGAGTTCATCGAGAACACCCTGAACGGCTAGGACGTCCCCGACGGACAGCACACCGCGCGCCCGCCCCGCTCGCCCTCCCGGGAGGGGCGGGCGCGTCCTCGTCGGGCGTCCGGGTGGGAGGCGCGCGAGACGCCAGCACCCGAGCGAGAGCGAGGTGGGCGCGGTTCGGGACCGGGTGCGCCCCCTGACCTCCCGTCGATCGAGGCCCTCCCCGGTTGAGCGGAGGGAGCCCTCCTCGTGGCGGCGCCGGCGACCATCCGCCCTGGCCGCACACCGAGGGTGGCCGCTTCCCCAGCAGGCGGGGCTGGTGCTTGAGCCGTGGACGGCCACCCGGACCACGGCGAACACCGTCCGACACGTCGTGATCACTCGTGGTAAGAATCCGAGATGGACGTGATGCCCACCCTCGTGGCGGCCCCCTGGCCGCCCGGTCGTTCCCCGCGGGCGCGCACCCGACGCCCGGCGAACCCCGGCCCAGTGGACAGCCCCTCGTGCCGTGCGGTCGAGCGAGCCTCCGTCCGGTGCTTCCGCGAGCCGCGTGACCAGGTCAACCGGCGCTCCGACCCGGCAGCTCACCACCTCCGAGGAGAGGAAAGCCGCGTTCCCCCTGTCGCGGGCGCTCGCCGACGAACTCCTCGGAGTGAACCCATGACCCCGACCACGCACCACAGCGCCCCGCTGCGTCGACAGCTGACCGACAAGCTCACCGCCGACGGATTCCTGCGCGGCTCCCGGTGGGAAGAAGCATTCCTGGCCGTGCCACGCGAGGCCTTCGTCAGCCGGTTCGTCCTGCACCACCCGTCCGGCGAGCTGGCTGAACACGACCTGGCCACGGACGGCGCCGCCCTGGAGGCCATCTACACGAACGCCTCGTTGATCACCCGCCACGATGCCGGTGGCACACCCACCAGTTCCTCCACGTCCCCGTCGCTGATGGCGCTCATGCTCGAACGCCTCGACGCCCACCCTGGACATCGCGTGCTGGAGATCGGCACCGGAACCGGCTACAACTGCGCGCTCCTCACCCACGTCCTGGGGGACGATGCCGTCACCACGATCGATCTGGAGGCGGATCTCGTCACCACGGCCCGGTCCGCCCTCGACCGGCTGGGCTACCACCCCCCGGCTGGTCGTGGGCGACGGCGGGAACGGGGTTCCCGAACACGGCCCCTACGACAGGCTGATCGCGACGTGCGGGCTCGCACGGCTCCCTGCCACGTGGTTGGGGCAGGTCCGCGCCGGCGGGGTCATCCTCGCGAACCTCGGGTACGCGCTCGCCCGCCTCACCATCACTGAGGACGGCGGTGCCAGCGGCCCGTTCACCGACTACGCCGCGTTCATGCGCATGCGATCGGACCCGCACCACACCAGTGCGACCGGGCGGGACATCATCGAGATGGCCAGTGGGCGGGGAACCTCGGCCACACACCCCTTCCCGGACTTCCTGGACGAACGCCCGTTGGAATGCCTTCGGGTGCTCACGGACCCGGATGTCGTCAAGGTGGTGCGACACCACGACCACGGTGTCGTGCACGTGCTGGGGGACCCGGCGAGCCGTTCCTGGGCGCGCGCACGGCGCACCAGCCCGGGGCACGCCACCGTCGTCCACTCCGGCCCTCGGAACCTCTGGGCCGAATACGTGCGACTCGCGGAGTTCTGGGACGACCACGGTCGTCCCCCTCCGACGAGGCTCGGGCTGACGGTGCGGCCGGACGGGCAGCACGTGCTGTGGCTGGACCGCCCGGAGCGACCGATCGCCGAGCTCCCCTGACCACCCGCGACCACCTCGCACCACCCCGAACCCGACTCGGCCAGCGCCCCCGGCCACCGGCATGACGCGGGGCGGCGTCCCGCGCGGAACGCCGCCCCGTCACCGGCTCATCCGGCCGCCGGGTTGGCGGACCACCCGGCCCACCAACCCCCACCCGTCTTCAGGCCACGACCTTCGGCTTCTCCTCCGGGAAGTGGCACGCACTCGGGTGCGACGCGCCCTCGTCACCACCCGGCCAGGTGGCGCCCTCCACCGGGGACGTCCCCGATTAACCGCAGGGCTCCCGCTGACCGCGCACCGACAGATCCGGCACTGCTAGCCGTCCGACCAGAAGACATGCTTTCCCCCTTGCCAGGCCACCTGGTTCGCACGGTGTGGAACGGACGGCTAAGCCAAATGACCTCCGTTACCAGCGGCCAGCGCGTGGTGAACGCGGTGAGTGAGGTGGACTGTTCCAGGTTCGCTTCTCCAAACATGAAGGCGGCGGATGAGGTCTCGGGCGTAACCAGTGGCGCGAACTGAGGCAACACGGGAGAGGATGTCGACGGCTCGATGACCGTACCCAAGTGCGGCGTCCAGATCTGGAGCCGGGCCTTGCAAGTAGGTAGAGGCGAGCACGGTTAGTCGTAGACCGTGGGATCGGGCGAAGGTGTCGGTCGGCGTGCCAGCGTCAGCGTTCCAGCGCCAGGCCGGCCCGGGGAGCCCCAGATCCCGATGCAGTTCTACGGCATCGGCGGAGAGCCGCGAGTAAGCGTAGAAGTCGATCCAGTCGGGATCACCCCCGCGATGCTGGTCAGCTCTGCTTAGTAGGGTCTCTGAGGCTAGGAGGGCTGCAGCCGCAGCGCGTTTGTCATGAGTCCGGGCGTGGGCACGAGCTTCGATCAACTTGTAGAAGGCCAGTACACGAGGTGTGGCAGTACGCTTCGCACGTTCATACGCACCTTGACACATGTCGATGGCGTCGTCATGAAAACGTTAAGCGCTGCTTGCAGCGCGGCGCACACCAGCACGTATCCACCCAAAGGGACGTCGCCAGCAGCCCGGGCCAACCGCAGCGCCTGAACGTAGTGCCGTTGCGCGACGGCGTGCTGGCCTGCGTCGAATGCTGTCCAGCCGGCCAGTCTGGCGAGTTGTGCGGTGGCAGAGAACAGCTGTCGGCCAACGCGGTCCGTGTAGCGCCCATGCAATAGGGGAGCTGCCCGCTCACGTAGGCAGGTGAGGACAGCCGAAGATCGCCAGCTTCCACCGCCATAGCGTGAGTCCCAGCGTCGCGAGTCCTCGGCGACCGCGCGCAGTTCGGCGATGTCGGCCGCGCCTACCGTAAGCGAGCCGGCCGGATGGTCCGGCCTGCCTTCGATCGGCTTGATCAGCCAGCGCCGAAGCGGGTTCGTCCATCCGGACATGGCTAGCCCCCCGTGGGCTGAAGAGCCCAGGCTGTCCACCAATCTCCAGTACTGGGTCGCGTTGATAATCGCCTGCGGTAGTTCGCGAGGAAAGTCCAGGCCCACGGTTCCCAGGTCTGCATCGTCAGCCTGAAACCCGATGGAAGCCAGCGGCACCGGTCTGCCGAGCCTCTCCGCGAGTGCTTGAGCTATCAATGGTCTGATCGCAGGTTCGGGTGTGATCCCACGCCGTGTCCAGTTGGCAAGACTGGTGTGCGTGTAGGCGGTGTGCCGCCCGTTACGCGCGGCTAGTTGATTGATACGTAGCGCGAGACTTTTGTGACTGGCCCCAGACTCGACGATCAGACCTTCGAGCAGTGGGTTGTACTTGCTGTTGCCCTTGAAACTCTCCGGACCGGAACGAGGCATCCTCCACCCCCACTTGCACCTCCGCCGAACAGAAACGCCAGGAGTAGCCGTCAAGACTCCCATCCTAACCATGCCATGTGATCCGTGAGCCCCCTTCATGAGTCTCCCAACGAACCGTGCCCAGCATGTTTCCTGGCCATGTGGTCCCGGCCCCAGCGGAGGCAGGGCCGGTTCGAGAATCGAATGAGGAGCGGAAAAGATGTCGAACAACAGCCCAGTTCCTTACAGCGTGGGCGCCGACGTGCCCACCCCGCCCCCAGTCGCCGGATACGACGCTCCGATCGCGATCGACGCAGGTAGCGCCGTAGACGTGGTCCAGGCGTGGGGTTCCGACACCGATGCCGACGGCAAGTGCAGCTACTACCACTGACCAGGAATCGCGATGCGCTGGTTCGGTACCCTTCTTGGCCAGGGTCCTGACGTCGCGCCTCCCGTGAGCGGGGCGAGCTGGAGAAGTGTCACGGCAGGCCGACTGCGGCTGTGGCACTCCACACCGGCACCCGCTCATGGGGTGCGTCAGGTCGAGGCGGACGGCTGCACAATGCTGGTGCTGGGGTGCTGCACCAGCAGCGGCCCCCAACTCCTTTCCGTCGCCCGCCGGGTGGGGCGAGGTCACACGGAGGCGTTGGCGGAGGTCGACGGAAGCCGGGTCGTCATCGCGGCGCGCGCCGACAGCGTTGTCCTGCTCGGCGATCTAGCTGGGCAGCGCCTTGTGTTCTACACACAAACCCCGGCTGGTGGCCTTGTAATAGGTTCCGACTCTCGTACCGTCGCGGCAGCGGCGGGGGCACCCATTCTCGCCCGCGAGTGGGTAGCAACCCACCTGTTGATGACCACTGCCCCGAATGTGTGGTGGACCGGGACGCCATGGGTTGGTGTGCGAACTCTACGGCCTGGCTGGTTGCTGCACACTAGACCGAACCGGCTGCCGCTTGCTCGGCCAGGCCCCTCACTCCCAAAGCCCGAATGCGGCTTCCTGGAGGCTTCGGTGTCATTGCGGGAGGCGCTGGGACGCGCGGTGCACACACGCATGGTGGCCGCGAGCCGTCCCACGACGGACCTCAGCGGTGGCATGGACTCCTCCACGATTACCGCGCTGGCCGCACGCACTAGCGCACCGCTCTCAGCGTTCACGCTCAACGCGTCCGGTAGTGACGATATCCAGACGGCTAAGGTAGTCGCTGCTTCGTGCCCGTCGATCGAACACATCACGCTCGGTCTCCCGGACTCGGTCGCATCAGCCTACTCGGATCTTGACGAGTTCCCAGTAGGCGACGAACCTGCTGTACACCTGGCCTCGGCTCACTCCCGTGCCCAGTGGTGGTTGCGGCAACTGGTTGACCACGGCTCGGATCTCCACCTGAGTGGCGAGGGTGGCGACAACGTCTTGCAAGCTTCGCCGGCATATCTGGCAGATCTCGCCACGCCGAAACGCATGCCCCTGTTGTGGCGACACGCCGTAGGTTGGGCACGGTTGCGCCACCAGTCCCCGCTCACCCTGGTAATGGCAGCACTGCGGTTGCACCGAGTGAACTACCGGGAGGCGTTGATCGATGCCGCGCGGGCACTGCGTGGTTCCCAATCACAGTCTCCAGGATGGTACGGGTTGGTAAGCTGGTTCGGTCGTCCGCGAGCGGAAGCTTGGGCCACGTCCGACGCTCGTCGTCTCGTAGCTGCCGTAGTGGACCGGGCCGCGGACGAGAACCCAACGCCGCTCGTGCCTTCCCAGGGGTTCGGAGTCGGCGACACGGCAGCCCTGTTAACGCTGCACTGGGCTGCTCGTGCGGAACGCCAGTACACCTGGGCTGCCCAGCAGTGCGGCGTGAACTACCACTCTCCATACCTCGACGACGGTGTTGTCCGAGCTTGTTGGTCACTTCCAGCCTGGCAGCGCACCGATCCCCGAATACTCAAACCCCTGCTGCGCGGCGCATTCAGCGGAGACATACCGTCACCAGCTTTGCACCGTCATACCAAGGGCAACGTGACCACCCTCATTTATCAAGGGATTCAGCTCAATGCCCCTGTTCTGCAGGATCTGTTCACCCAATCTCGGTTGGCGGAGCTGGGGCTCGTCCATGAAGATGAAGTTCGTAAGGAGATTCGCCGTGGCGCAGACCTTCTACCAGTCAGGATCGCTGCACTGGACGCCGTCGTGAGCGCTGAACTTTGGCTGCGTGGGGTGACCCGGTGATCGGCGCCGCAGTCCTACCGAGCGGACATGTCCTAGTTCTGGCCAGTAACGGGCGAATTTACCAGTTCAACTCTGCCGCCGTTTCCGCGTGTGCGGACCTGGACCGACACTGCGGAGATTTTTGGAAGACGGCCGAAAATATCGCCGAACGATACTCCATGGCGCCCGCCCTTATAGCCCACGACCTGCACGGGTTGATCGCAAGCTTGCAAGCTGCGCAGTTGTCACCCGCAGCCCTGATCGCCATCACCCACCACAAGCCGAAGGAACAGCCAGCGTTTCCCTACACTGCTGCGAGCAACAGTCCAATGGTGCTTACATCAACCCCAGTCACGAGCACTCACAACGTTCTCGGCGCATCCGTTCTCGCTGCCGCCATCCGATGCGTCCTGCTGATCATGCCGTTCAGGTGGGTGATCTGGGGTCTACGCGAACTGGCCTGGACCGCGACTCGTACAGCGAACAGGGCAGAGGTCGACGCCGCCTTGGCCGCAGTGGATGCCGCCGCTCGCTGGCTGCCGTGCAGGATGGCGTGCCTGGAAAGATCAATAACAGCGTTCGTGCTGCTCGCGGTGCGCCGTCGAGGAGTGACCTGGCACATCGGAGCGAGATCATCTCCGCTGGCCCTACACGCGTGGCTCGCAGACGCCGATGGTCCCATTGGTGAACCCGCTTCCGCCGGTTCCCACCAGCCCCTGACCACGATCGGAGGAGCACGTGACCGGCATCGTCGACCACGACGGCTGGACGATGACTGAACAGGGTCGGCGCCTGCCGCAGACCAGCAGTCCCGCCGTCATCCGCGCCATGCTCGATCTGCTGGACGTGCGGCCGGGACTGCGGGTGCTGGAGATCGGCACCGGCTCCGGGTACTCCTCGGCGCTGCTGTCCCACGCGGTTGGCCCGTCGGGTCATGTCGTCACTCTCGACATCGACGACGCGCTCATCGCCCGGGCGCACGACCTGCACCGGCGCGCGGGCACCACCAACGTCGACCCGCGCGTCGGCGACGGGTACCAGGGGTGGGCCGCCGGTGGCCCCTACGACCGGATCATCGCCTGGGCCACCCCGCACGTCCTGCCGCGACCGTGGATGGAGCAGGTGACACCGGGTGCGGTCGTCGTCACCTCCGTCAAGGTCGCCGAGGTCGCCCTGGCCAACGCCGTACTGCGCTGCCACGTCACGGGAGGACAACCGTGGCTGCTCAGCCCGCACCCAGGCAGCATGATCGAGATGCACGCGAGGGTCCTCACCGAGTTCCGGCTCCCGATCCGCTACGTGGACGCGGCACGACACACACCCCAGGGACCGTGCTGGATCAGCGGGGCCGCGCTGCACGCCCATCCCTCCGCTGCCGCCGAACTCCTGCGCGACCTCACCCCCACGATGACCCCGCTGCCGTCGGCCCCGGAGAACCGCGACGGCTTCAAGGCATGGGTGTTGGCCACCCACCCCGACCAGGCCGCCACCGCTGGCGACCCCGAAGGGTGGGGGATCGGCCTCGCCGGCCATGACAGCGCGGCAGTGGTACGGCCGGACGGCACGATCCACCACGCCGGGTCCGATCGCCTGCTCCACCAGCTCAGGCGATCGGTGCGGGCCTGGAACGACGCCGGCCAACCCGGTTTCGAGGCCCTGACCGCCCACGCCCACCCCACAGCCGAGGGCTGGGCGGTACGCGTGTCCCGGCGGCAGCAGGGGCTCACCGATCCGTGAACCGTGGGACGGGCAGCACGTGTTGTGGCTGGACCGCCCGGAGCGACCGATCGCCGAGCTCCCCTGACCACCCGTGAGCACCTCGCACCACGCCGAACCCGACTCGGCCAGCGCCCCCGGCCACCGGCATGACGCGGGGCGGCGTCCCGCGCGGAACGCCGCCCCGTCACCGGCTCATCCGGCCGCCGGGTTGGCGGACCACCCGGCCCACCAACCCCCACCCGTCTTCAGGCCACGACCTTCGGCTTCTCCTCCGGGAAGTGGCACGCACTCGGGTGCGACGCGCCCTCGTCACCACCCGGCCAGGTGGCGCCCTCCACCGGGGACGTCCCCGGGTCCACCAGCGGCGGCGTCTCGGTGGCGCACAGGTCCCGCGCCTTCCAACACCGGGTGCGGAACCGGCACCCGGAGGGCGGGGACACCGGGCTGGGCACGTCCCCGGTCAACCGGATGATCTCCCGCTGGCCGCGCAGCGACGGGTCCGGCACCGGCACCGAGGACAGCAACGCCTGGGTGTACGGGTGGGTGGGGTGCTCGTAGATCTGCTCCTCGGTCCCCATCTCCACCATGCGGCCCAGGTACATGACGCCCACCCGGTCGGAGAGGTGCCGCACCACGGACAGGTCGTGCGCGATGAACACGTACGACAGGGAGAACTCGCGGCGCAGCTCCGCGAGCAGGTTCATCACCTGCGCCTGGATCGACACGTCCAGCGCCGACACCGGTTCGTCGCAGATGATCACCTTCGGCCGCAGCGCCAGCGCCCTCGCGATGCCGATCCGCTGCCGCTGACCGCCCGAGAACTGGTGCGGGTAGCGGTTGACGTGCTCGGGGCTGAGCCCGACCACGTCGAGCAGTTCCCGCACCTTCGCCTTGCGGTCACCCTTCGGGGCCACCTCGGGGTGGATCTCGAAGGGCTCGCCGATGATGTCCCCGACCGTCATCCTCGGGTTCAGCGAGGTGTACGGGTCCTGGAGGACGATCTGGATGTCCCGGCGCAGCCGTCGCAGCGCCGACCCGTTCAGCGAGAAGATGTCCTGGCCCTCGAACAGCGCCGTACCCGAGGTCGCCGGTTCCAGGCGCATCAGCACCTGGGCCAGGGTGGACTTGCCGCACCCCGACTCACCGACCACGCCCAACGTCTCGCCCTTGTTGAGGTCGAACGAGACGCCGTCGACGGCCTTGACCTGTCCGATGGTGCGCCGGAACAGCACCCCGCGCTTGACGGGGAAGTGCTTGACCAGGTCGCGCACCTGGAGGATCGGCTCACTCATCGCGCATCAACTCATCACTACGGTGGCAGGCGCTGACGCGCCCCTCGGCGATCGGCAGCAGCTCGGGGTCCTTCTCCCGGCAGAGGTCGATCGCCATCGGGCACCGGGGGTGGAACGGGCAGCCCTTCGGGATGGCGGTCAGGCTCGGCGGGAGGCCCTTGATCGTGTTCAGTTCCTGACCGCGCTGGTCCAGCCTCGGCATGGAGTCCATCAGCGCGCGGGTGTACGGGTGGCCGGGTCGGCGGTAGATCGAGTGGACGTCCGCCTCCTCGACGATCCGCCCCGCGTACATGACGGCGATCCGGTCCGCGACCTCGGCGACCACGCCGAGGTCGTGGGTGATGAGGACCATCCCCATGTTCCGCTCGCGCTGGATCTCCGCGAGCAGGTCCATGATCTGCGCCTGCACGGTGACGTCCAGCGCGGTGGTCGGCTCGTCCGCGATCAGCACCTCGGGATCCAGGGCGAGCGACATCGCGATCATCGCCCGTTGCCGCATCCCGCCGGAGAACTCGTGCGGGAACTGCCGCACCCGGCCCTTGGCGTTGGGGATGCGCACCAGGTCGAGCAGTTCGATCGCCCGCTTCCTGGCGTCCCTCCTGCTCATGCCGCGGCGCTGCCGGAGCTGCTCCTCGATCTGGAACCCGACGGTGAACACCGGGTTCAGCGCGGAGAGCGCGTCCTGGAAGATCATGGCGATGCCCTCGCCTCGGACCTCCCGCCGCCGGCTGGCGGTGGCGGTGAGCAGGTCCTCGCCCCGGAACCGGATCTCTCCGGCCGTGATCGCGGCTGGCGGCATCTCCAGGATGCCCATCACGGTGTTGGCGGTGACGCTCTTGCCGGAGCCGGACTCGCCCAGCACCGCCAGCGTCTCACCGGCGTCGACGTGGTAGCGGACCCCGTTGAGGACCCTGGCCACGCCTTCCCGCGTGCGGAACTCCACGTGCAGGCCAGAGACCGCCAGCAGCGGTTCCGCACCCTGCTGGACGACGGCCGGCGCCGCCGGGTCCTGAAGCGGAGACTCGTTCGGCGGTTCCGCCGGATGTCCCTCCGTTGACACGTTCGGCACCTCCTTATCGCATCTTCGGGTCGAGGGCGTCGCGCACCGCGTCGCCGAGCATGACGAAGGCCAGCACGGTGACGGCCAGCGCGCCAGCCGGGAACAGCAGCATGTGGGGGGCGATCCTGAGCAGTTCCTTCGCGTCACTGATCATCACGCCCCAGGACACCACCGGCGTCCGCAGACCGACGCCCAGGAAGGACAGCGTCGCCTCCAGGGCGATGTAGGTGCCCAGGGCGATGCTGCCGTAGACCAGCACCGGGGCCAGGGTGTTCGGCAGCAGGTGCCGGAAGATGATCCTGGTCGGGCTCGCCCCCAGTGCCCGAGCCGCCTTCACGTAGTCCTGCTGCTTCGCGGTGAGCGCGGCGGACCGCATGATCCGCATCGTCACCGGCCAGGACAGCACGACGATCGAGAAGATGACCTGGAAGATGATCCGGACCGGCCCGTAGGGCGTGCCGGGAGGGTTGAACGTCGACAGGATGACGATCGCGCCGAGCACGAAGGGCAGCCCGAAGAAGACGTCCGCGAACCGGGACAGGATCGCGTCAAGCCAGCCGCCGTAGAAGCCGGCGAACAGGCCGACGAGGCTGCCGAGCAGCACGGTGCCCAGGGTGGCGAGCACCCCGACCACCAGCGAGGCCCGAACCCCGTGGATCACCCGGGCGTAGATGTCCCTGCCCTGCTGGTCGTAACCGAACCACGCGTCGGCGGAGGGCGTCTGCCTGGCGAGGGAGAGATCGGCCTTGGTCGGGTCCACCGAGGTGAACAGACCGGGGAAGAGCGCCATCACCGTGAGGAACAGGATGATGACCGCCGAGATGATGAAGATCGGCCTGCGGCGCAGGCTCACCCACGCGTCGCCCCACAGGCTCCGCTGCTTGCCGTCGTCGGCTCCGCCGCCTGGCCGGGCGCCGTGCCCCTCTGCGGTGATCTCCTCCTGTGCGCGGGTCTCCATCTTGCCCGCGCTGGCCGCGGCCGTCGGGTCAGTCATAGCGAATCCTCGGGTCAAGTACCGCGTAGAGCAGGTCCACGAGCAGGTTCATCACCAGGTAGACGATCACCAGCAGCACGACGACCCCGGTGACCGTGGTGCCCTCCTGCCGGGCGATCGAGCGGAAGACCAGGCCTCCGATGCCGTTGATGTTGAAGATGCCCTCGGTGACGATGGCGCCGCCCATGAGGGCGCCGAGGTCGGTGCCGAGGAAGGTGACCACCGGGATGGCCGAGTTGCGGAGCAGGTGCACTCCCACCACCCGGTGCTGCGGCTGCCCCTTGGCGACGGCGGTGCGCACGAAGTCGGCGCGCTTGTTCTCGGCGATGCTGGTCCTGGTGAGCCGCGCCACGTAGGCCATCGACACGCTGGCCAGCACGAATCCAGGTGCCAGGAGCTCCCCCCAACTCGCGTTCCCCGACACCGTCGGCGCGATCCAGCCGAGCTGGAGCCCGAACACGGTCTGCACCAGGTAACCGGTGACGAAGGTGGGGATGGCGATCAGGAACAGGGTGGAGACGAGGACGAGGTTGTCCATGAAGCCCCGACCGCGCAGGCCGGTGAGGATGCCGGCGATGACACCGATCAGCGCCTCGAAGAGGAGGGCGATCAGCGCGAGCCGGATGGTGACCGGGTAGGCGTTGCTGATCAGCGTGCCCACCGAGGTGCCGGAGAAGGTCTCCCCGAAGTCCCCCTGGAGCAGGTTGAGCAGGTACTTGCCGTACTGGATGAACAGCGGGTCATCCATGTTGAACTTCTCACGCATGACTGCCACGAACGACTCGGGGCAGGGGCGTTCGCCGCACTTGCCGGCGAAGGGGTCTCCGGGCAGCGCCCAGACCAGCAGGTAGATCAGGAACGTCGTGCCGATGAAGACCGGTATCAGCTGTAGCAGTCGTCTGGCCACATAGCGGCCCATGGGTCCTCCTGAACCCCGTTCCGTTCGTGGTGGGTGGGGCCCGGACGGCGGAAGGGCCGGGACCGTGCCATCTGGGCCACGGTACCCGGCCTGTTCACCTGTCCGAGCCCGTCCGTCCGGTGACGGTGGCGGGCGAGGTCGGTGCGGGGGGTGTGTTCGATCCCTCACGCCGACGGGCCGAACCGCACGTGCGATCCGACCCGTCGGTGCCGGTCAGTCGGCTCAGGCGAGGGACAGCGAGAGCACGTCCAGCGTACGGAGCGGGTTCAGGTGCACGTTCTCGACACGGGTCGAGTGGCCGGCCTGGCCCTTGTCGTCGAAGACCGGGATGGAGGGCATGTCCTCGTTGATCATCCGCTCGGCCTCCATGTACAGCTCGGTGGCCTCCTCGACCGACGAGGCCTGGTCGGCCTCGTCGAGCTTGGCGTCGACCTCCGGGTTGCTGTAGTCACCGTCGTTCGAGGAGGCACCCGTGCGCAGCAGCGGGGTCAGGAAGTTCTCGATCGACGGGTAGTCGGCCTTCCAGCCGGTCCGGTACATGGTGGTGAACTCGCGCGCGTTGGCGATCTCGCGCTGCACGTTGAAGGTCTGCACCGGCTCCGGGTTGCAGCCGATCTCCAGCGTGTTCGCGATGCTGTTGCAGGCGGCCTCGACCCACTGCTGGTGGTCACCGTCGGAGTTGTAGGTGATGCCCACGTCGCCGGTGTAGCCGGACTCGGCGAGCAGCTGCTTGGCCCGCTCGGGGTCGTAGTCGCAGTACTCGCACTGGCCCTCGGGGTCGTCGAGCAGGACGGCGGGCACGCGGCTCTGCGCGGGCAGGCGGTTGCCGAAGAAGATCTGCTCCGCCATCTCCTCGCGGTTGATCGCCAGGGAGAGCGCGCGGCGGAGGTTGACGTCCTCGTAGACCTCGTCGTAGAGCGGGAAGCTCAGGGTGTAGCTCAGGAGCAGGTCGACCTCCAGCGTGCGGCCTTCGAGGTCGGTCTGCCAGGCGTCGCCGGCCAGCGCCGACACCGGGATCTGGTCGAGCACGTCGAGGTCGTTGGAGACGACGGCGGTGTAGGCGGCGTCGAGGCTCTGGTAGACCTTGTAGGTCAGGTTCTCGATCTGCGGCTGCTGCTCACCCGCGTAGTCCTCGAACCGGGCCAGCTTGATCTCCTGGTCGGGGATGCGGGAGACGAACTGGAACGGGCCGTTGCCGATCGGCTCGGCCTCCCAGGCCTCCTGGTCCTCGAAGAACGCCTCGGGCAGCGGCGCGTAGGCGCTGTAGCCGAGGGTCTCGGGGAAGATCGCGAAGGGGGCCGAGAGCGTCACCTGGAAGGTGGTCTCGTCGATGACCTCGAGCCCGGACATGGTCTCGGAGGCGGGCTCCGCGCCCTCGTCCTCGGGGTGGACGTCCTCGTAGCCCTCGATCTTCTCGAAGAAGCTGGCGTTCAGCGCGCCGTTGGGGGCGTAGGCCACCCAGTTCCAGGCGTCGACGAAGCTCTGGGCGGTGACGTCGGTGCCGTCGTGGAACTTCCAGTCGTCCTTGATCGTGATCGTGAAGACCCGACCGTCCTCGTCCGCCTCGATGGACTCGGCGACCTCGTTGACCGACGAGGCGTCCTCGTTGTCGTACCGCACGAGCATGCTGAAGATGGTGTCGACCACACGGCCGCCGCCAGTCTCGTTGGTGCCGCCCGGGATCAGCGGGTTCTCCGGCTCCGTGGTGAACACGGTCACCTCGGAGTTCGGGTCGGCGGCACTGTCACCACCGTTGTCGCCTCCACCACACGCCGTCAACAGCAGCGCGGCCGCCGTTGGGAGTGCGACGAAGGCGGTCCTTCGCCCTGCTCGCATGGAACGTCCTCCAGCTCGTGCCACGGCGGTCGCCGTGGCAGGTGGGGTCGGCCAGGTGCGGCCGACCCGTTTGACGGGTTTCGATGTAGCGACCGTAGTCACTATCCGCAGCCAAGCAAGAGGTCACGGATTACGAAGTCGCCACAGGATCACCCGAAAATCAGATCGCATTGAAACACCCAGAGCAACCGTAGGCACGAAGCGTTACAGAAGGCTGAGCGCATATCCGCCGGACAGCGGACAGGTTAAGCCCCCGATAGGGGCAACCTGACGGTGGGTACCCGTCAGCCGGCCACGGACAGGGCGATGCCGTCGAGGATGTCGTGCTCGCTGACCACCAGCTCGTCGATACCGGCGGTGGCCCGGACCCGGTCGGCGAGTTCGGCGACGACGACCGCTCCCCCGGTGATGACGTCCACCCTGCCGGGGTGGATCACCTTCTCCTCCGCCCGTCGCGCGTGGGGCGAGGTGACCAGCCAGTCGGTGACCGAGGCGATGCGCTCGTGGCTCAGCCGGGACAGGTGGATGGCGGCCGGGTCGTACGCCGCCAGCCCCTGGGCCAGCCCGGACAGTGTGGTCACCGTTCCGGCGACCCCCACCCAGGTGGTGGCCTCGGCCACCGGCACCTCGGAGAAGGCCGTGGCGGTGATGTCGCGGACCACGGCGCGCGCGGCCGCGACCTGCTCGGCGGTGGGCGGGTCGTCCCGCAGGCAGCGCTCGGTGAGCCGGACGCACCCGACGTCGACCGAGCGGGCGGCTCGGACCCGCGCCCGGACACCGTCCCAGTCGCCCAGCACGAACTCCGTGGACCCCCCGCCCACGTCCACCACGAGGAAGGGGCCGTCCGAGGGGTCGAGGTCGGCGACCGCTCCGGCGAAGGACAACCGGGCCTCCTCGTCACCGCTGATGACCTCGGCCTCGGTTCCCAGCGTGCCGCGAACCATCGAGAAGAAGTCCTCCCGGTTGCGCGCGTCCCTGGTCGCCGAGGTGGCGACCATCCGCACGCGGTCGACGGAGGACCTCTCGATGATGTCGACGTACTCGGCGAGCGCGACCCGGGTCCGCTCGACCGCCTCCGGCGCGAGTTGGCCGGTGGCGTCCACCCCCTGCCCCAGGCGGACGATCCGCATCTCCCGGCGCACGTCGGTCAGGGTCGTTCCCCCGCTCTCCCGCGCGCTCACGTCGGCGATCAGCAGGCGGATGGAGTTGGTACCGCAGTCGATCGCGGCCGTTCTGGGCATACCTGGCTCCTCAGCAGCGGGGACGGAGGTCCAGTCTGCAACGGCGGTGGTCCATCGGTGTCAGGGGTCGCGGCACCGGCGTGGTCACGGACTCGGCCACTCGCCGTTCCCGGTCCGACGGCGCGGGAGGGACACGACGGCGGGGCGGCTGAGCACGGCGGCCGGGGCGGCGAGTCCCCCCTGCGCCGGGGTCCCGCCGTCCTCCCCGTCGGCCCCGGGCCGACGCTCGTCCTCGGCGGTCGCGCCCTCGACGGCGTCCTCGTCGCGGTCCCCGTCCTCCGGATCCTCGATCGGGACGCAACCGTCGTCGTCCCCGGGGGGCTCGCTGCCCTCGGGCGGTTGGCTCCCGCCCGGTACGGAGGGGGTGCCGGTCGGCGCAGGGGTCGCCGTGGTGCTGGGGTCCGGGGTGGGGCTGGTGCTTTCGTCCGCGTCGTCCTCCGGCGGGCGCGTGCTGCCCGGCGGGCACTGCTCCGGCGGTTCCGAGGACTCCGGCGGCGTCGTCGGAGGCGAAGTGGTCGGAGGCGGAGTGGTCGGGGGTGTCGTCGTCGGAGGCGGAGTGGTGGTCGGCGGAGCCGTCGTCGGCGGCCTGCTCGGCTCGCTGGACGGCGGCGCGGGATCGGTCGGAGGCGGGTTCGTGGGCCGTCCGCCTCCGTCACCGGGCGGGGTGCCCGGCCGCTGGCCGCCTCCCGGTTCGCCGGGCGTGCCCGGACCGCCGGGGGGACTGGCCGGCGGTGCCACCGGGTCGCGGTTGCGGTCCGGTGGCACCGCCGGCACGTCCTCGCCCGGCAGCGGGGTGACCCCGTTCCGGTAGGCGTTGGCCCAGTGGAGGACATCCCGGACGTAGGCGTCGGAGCGGTTGTAGCGGAACACCGCCGCCGCGAGCTGGTCCGGCACCCGGAGGTCCAGGCCACCCGAGCAGAGGTACCGGCCGGCGGCGAGGGCCGCGTCGTAGACGTTGTGCGGGCTGGCCACCCCGTCCCCGTTGCCGTCGGCCGCGTAGGCGGCCCAGGTGGTCGGGATGAACTGCATCGGCCCGACGGCGCGGTCCCAGACGGTGTCCCCGTCGAGCAGGCCACCATCGGTGTCCGGGATCGCGGCGATCCCCGGTCCGCCGTTGAGCTGCGGGCCGAGGATCGGGCTGAGGGTGGTGCCCCCCGAGTCGACGTTGCCGCCCCGGGCGTGGCCTGACTCGATCCGCCCGACGCCCGCCAACAGCGACCAGTGCAGTCCGCAGCCGGGTTGGGTCTCGCCGAGGCCGCGCTCCGCCCTCCGGTACGCGTCGAGCACGATCGCCGGGATGCCGAGCGGGCCGTCCGGCAGGTCGTTGAAGGGGTCTCCCGGCGAACCGGGGACACCGCCCCGGTTCCGCAGCTCCTCGAGCAGCTCCGGGCTGACCTGGTCACCGGCGGGCAGTCGGCCGCCGGCCCCGTACAACTCGCCGTCCTGGGGGTCGCGCAGCAGGTCCAGCACGCCGCCCGGGCCCGGCAGGGCGATGTCCGCCGACTCCTGCGCCAGGGCTGGCGCGACGTTGAGCGTCGCCGTGCCCAGCGCCGCGGAGGGCATCAACAGCGCCGCGAAGGCGGTGACGACGACGGGGAGCTTCGGGCGTCCGTTCGGACCGAACAGCCACCTCGGCCGCGAACCAGTCGCCCCCTCAGGAGCCCGTCCACTCAGGTCGGTCACCGGTGCCCCTCCTCCGCCAACTCCACCTGCCGGAGCCAGTCTGCCTCAGCTCACAGCAGTAGTGAACCGGCTTCCTCGTGGTCCTCGTGTGAGACGGGAGCCAGGACCACTCGTGTGGGCCGGCCCCACAAGGGTGGTCGCCGCACGTCGGCCACCCCGGTGGCCCGAGGCCCGGCACCGCCCCTGACCAGCGGCGGGCACGGGCTCCGCGTGGTCCCCCGAACCGGTGATCGCCGCCCGGGCGGCGGTGGACCCGGCCATCCCGGAGCCGGGGCCGGCGCGAACCGGTCAGCCAGCCTTCACCTGTCCGCAACCGGACCGTCGCCAGGACCGTGCCCTGCGGACGCACGGGCACCCGGCCCAGGAGGGCCACCGGCCACACCGCCGGTCGCGGGAAGCCACCTGGAGGTCAGCCGCCCCGTTGGACGGGCAGGTGGGCGGCGCGGACGAGCACCGGGGGCGGGCGGTGGCCCGGGGACGGCGGCGACCAGCGGACGGCCGAGGGACCGGAGTGCCGCGCCAGCCGGACCTGGGTGCGGCCGGCCCCGGCGGAGGTGGCCCGTCACGTCGTCAGCCGACGACGCGGGTGGCGGTCCCGCGGATGGCTTCGCGGCACCCGGCCGGCCGGGAGCGGCCCGGGGAACTCAGGACGCGTCGCGGGTGGCGCCGGTCAGGCGGCGCACTCGCCGGTCGGCCACTCGGCCGCGAGCAGGCCCAGGGCCTCGTCCCCGAAGGGGTTCACCCCGGGGCCCTTCGCCAACGCGTGGGCGACGTGCACGTGCAGGCACTTCACCCGCCCCGGCATCCCGCCGGCCGTGACCTGGATGCCGAGGGACTCGATCGCGTCCCGTTCCGCCAGGTAGGACTCGTGCGCCCGCAGGTAGTGCGCGGCCAGCTCCTCGTCGTGGGAGAGCCGTTCCGTCATCTCCCGCATCAGGCCGGACGCCTCCAGCCGGCCGATCGAGGAGGACAACCGGGGGCAGGTCAGGTAGTACAACGTGGGGAAGGGAGTGCCGTCCTCCAGCCGGGGGCTCGTCCGCACCACGGCGGGGTGGCCGCTCGGGCACCGCGCGACCACCGCCCGCAGCCCTCGTGGTGTCCGACCGAGCTGTTCGGCCACCGCCGCCCGGTCCTCGTCGGTGGCCGGCACCGGCTCGGTCACCCTGGGCTGCTCGGCCCTGCTCATCTCAGCCATCTCCCGTGATCGAGTTCCAGAGCCTGCTGTACCAGGCCTGGTCCTGGTCGTCCTCCTCGTCCTCCTGCTCACTCGGCTCCTGGCCGGGCGGCAGCTGGACGATGTACGGCGTCTCGCCGGGGCGGACGTAACCCAACCGGCGGCGGGCCTCGGCCTCCACCTGCTGGTCGTCCGCCAACTCGTCCAGTCTGGCAGCCAGCTCGTCCCGCTCGGTCCGCAGCTCCTCCAGGCGCCGCTCCGCCTCGGCGACGTCGGAGCGCTGGGACAGGTAGGTGCGCAGCGGCACCGCGACGCTCAACGCCAGGGCGCACACCACCATCGCCAACACCGCCGCCCGCCGGGTGGAGGACAGCCCGAACGCCCCGCCCGTCCGCGGTCCGCCCCGGGTGCGGCGCGCGCGGACCCCGACCCGGCGCAGCGAGCTGACCAGGGTGATCTTCCCGCTGCTCCGCTGGGTCCGCCGCGAGCGCTCGCTGGGCCGGGCCGGCGAGGACGTGCCCCGCCGACCCGGCCGCTCCCGCTCACGTCGGGCCACCGCCTACGCCTCCGGGGTGTACCGGGGGAAGGCCAGCTCGCCGGCGTAGCGCGCCGCGTCGCCGAGGGTCTCCTCGATGCGCAGCAGCTGGTTGTACTTCGCGACGCGCTCGCTCCGCGCCGGCGCGCCCGCCTTGATCTGACCGCTGGCGGTCGCCACGACCAGGTCGGCGATGGTGGTGTCCTCCGTCTCACCGGAGCGGTGGCTCATCATCGTCTTGAAGCCGTGCGAGTGGGCCAGGGACACCGCGTCGAGGGTCTCGGACAGCGTGCCGATCTGGTTGACCTTGACCAGCAGGGCGTTCGCCGCCCGCCGGCTGATGCCCTCCTCCAACCGCTCCGGGTTCGTGACGAACAGGTCGTCACCGAGGAGCTGCACGTTGGCACCCAACTTCTCGGTGAGGTGCACCCAGCCGTCCCAGTCGTTCTCCGCCAGCGGGTCCTCGATCGAGACCAGCGGGTAGGCGGCCACCAGCTCCGCGTAGTACTCCGCCAGCTGCTCGGCCGTCTTCGGGGAGCCCTCGAAGGTGTAGGTGCCGTTCTCGTACAGCTCGGTGGCGGCGACGTCCAGGCCCAGGACGATGTCCCGACCCAGGCGGTAGCCGGCCTTCTCCACGGCGAGCGCGATGAGGTCGAGGGCCTCCCGGTTGCTGGCCAGGTTCGGCGCGAAGCCGCCCTCGTCGCCGAGGCCGGTGCTCAGGCCACGGCCCTTGAGCACCGACTTGAGCGTGTGGTAGACCTCCGCGCCCCAGCGCAGGGCCTCCCGGAAGGAGCCGGCGCCGATCGGGGCGATCATGAACTCCTGCACGTCCACGTCGTTGTCCGCGTGGGCGCCGCCGTTGAGGATGTTGAACAGCGGGACGGGCAACACGTGGGCGTTGGGGCCGCCGACGTAGCGGAACAGCTCCAGACCGCTGGAGTCGGCCGCGGCCTTCGCCACGGCCAGCGAGGTGCCGAGGATCGCGTTGGCGCCCAGCCGGGACTTGTCCGGCGTCCCGTCCAGGTCCAGCAGCTTCTGGTCGACCACCCGCTGCTCGATGGCCTCCACCCCGACCAGCTCGGGGCCGATCTCGTCCAGCACGCCCGTCACCGCGCGCTCGACGCCCTTGCCGCCGTAGCGGGCGGCGTCGCCGTCGCGCAGCTCGACGGCTTCGTGTTCGCCGGTCGACGCGCCGGAGGGCACCGCCGCGCGCGCCAGGGTCCCGTCGTCCAGCGCCACCTCCACCTCGACGGTGGGGTTGCCCCGGGAATCCAAGATCTCGCGGGCGCCGACCTGCTCGATGACTGCCACCTGTGCTCCTCACCATCCTCGGTACGGACTCCGGTCGAGCCTAGTCCGCCGCCAGTTTCGCTCTGTGGAGGCACGCACATCCAGGTGACGGGGTACCGGGTCGTCCACTACCGAGCGGGGGAGGAACCGCCGGATGGCCCGCTCGCCCCCCACCGATCACTCCAACGGGGAGCGTCCGATCGGCGGTACCCCGCGTCACGGGCCCCTGGGTCGCGCGCCCCGCCGGTCGCCGGGCACCCTCGGTGACCTCACCGCCTCGGGTGGAGCCAGCCGGACGGCGGTCGAACACGCCTGGTTCCGGGCGTAGCGTGGGAACAGTATGACGGCTGAGAACAGCTACGAGGCATTCCGCCGAGCGGAGGCGCTGCTGGAGCAGCGGCGGCCCGCCGAGGCGTTGCGGGTGCTGGACCGCGTGCTCGCCGAGAACCCGGACAAACCCAGCGTGCAGGTGCTGGCCGGCCGGGCCTACTACTACACGGCGCAGCTCCGCCGCGCGGAGGCGGCCTTCGCCGCGGCGGTGGAGATGGACCCGACCGACCACTACGCGCGGTTGGCCCTGGGCAGGACCCTGCAACGCCAGGGGCGGCTGGAGGAGGCACGGACCCAGCTCCGGCTGGCGGCGTCGATGAACCCCACTCCCGAGTACCAGGAAGCGCTCGGCGAGGTGCGGGCGCGGATCTCGTTGTTCGAGAGGTGACGTCCGGCCGGTTCCGGCCGTTCGACGCGGTGTCCAGCCCGGCGGTGGCGCGAGGTGGTGCGGGACCGCCGTCAGGGGGCGGGCACCTCGATGGTGGCGTACCGCTCGGCGAGGCCGAAGATGCGTTGGCCGTAGTCCACCGAGTTGTTGTAGGCGAACACCGCGTCCCACCAGTCGGTGGCGTCGTCCAGGTTGGCCCCGGCCGAGCAGAGGTAGCGGGCGGTGCCCAGGGCCGCGTCGTCGATGTGCTGTGGGTCGGCGACCCCGTCGCCGTTCCCGTCCGCACCCCAGATGTCCCAGGTGGACGGCAGGAACTGCATCGGGCCCTCGGCACGCACGTAGACCGTTTCCCCGGCCTCGGCGCTGGCGTCCTCGTCGATCATCTCCCGGATGCCGGGCCGACCGTCCAGCGGGACCCCGTAGATCGGTTCCGAGGACAGGCCGTCCTCCTCCAGCGTCCGCCCGCCGATCTGCCCGTGGTCGGACTCGATGCGCCCGATCGCCGCGACGGTGCTCCACCGCACTCCGCACGCCGGCATGTCGGCGCGCATGCGGACCTCCGCGGCCGCGTAGGCGCGCAGCGCCCTGGCCGGGACGTCCAGCACGGTCGACATCCGGTCCGCCCACTCCTCGACCGTCACCGGAGGTGGTGGTGGCGCGGCGCTCTCCGACGGATCGGACCGCTCCGCGACCTCGGGTGGCGCGGCCGGCGGCGCGGCCTCCTCCCCGGGGCCCGGTGGAACGGCGACCGGGCCGGCGGGGACGGCGCTGCGGGGTTCCACGTCGGCCGGGTCGATGGGGATGCGGGTGGACACCGGCGCGCCCCGGGACGGTGTGAAGGAGTCCACGAAGTCGAGGACCCGGAACGCGACCCACGCCGAACCGGCGAGCAACGCCAGGACGAGGAGCCAACGGAGGAAGGACGCTGGCCCCCGCCGACGGCGCCGGGGACGCGTCGAGGGCGAGGGCAGCGGCAAAGTGGTGGCCACGCCGTCAGATTACTGGTCGATAACGAACGAGTAGCCCGAAACATCCCGTTCCTCGGGGACCGGAGCGCCAGCCGGGGCTTGGACCGGGGCGGTCGAAGCCGCGCCCGAGGGTGGTGTGGAGCGCAGGCGCCCCGGGGAGCGCGGCCTCACCTCAGGACGTCGCGGCTGAGTTGTCCGTACCGTTCGGCTCGTTCGAGGATGTCGGTGGCGTAGGCGCGGCTCTCGTTGTAGGTGAGCACCGCCCGCCACCACCCCTCCGACTCGGTCAGGTCGCCACCGGAGTCGCAGAGGTAGTTGCCCGCCGCCAACGCCGCGTCGTCGATGTCCTGCGGGTCGGCCACCCCGTCGCCGTCGGCGTCGACCCCCCACTCCGCCCAGGTCTGGGGGAGGAACTGCATGGGACCGACGGCGCGGTCATAGACGTCGTCCCCGTCGAGTTCACCGCCGTCGGTGTCGCGGATCTCCTTGACCCCCGGTCGCCCGTCGAGCGGGATGCCGATGATGGGCTCGCTGGGACGTCCCGTCCGATCCAGGGTCGCGCCACCGTGCCGGCCGTGGTTGGACTCG
Source organism: Actinoalloteichus caeruleus (assembly GCF_049311605.1). Lineage (NCBI taxonomy): Bacteria > Bacillati > Actinomycetota > Actinomycetes > Pseudonocardiales > Pseudonocardiaceae > Actinoalloteichus > Actinoalloteichus caeruleus. Next base: position 645,540 of record NZ_CP186005.1, on the reverse strand, counting down.
GAGGACCCGATCGCCGCCAACGTCGTCCACGTCAGCCCGCAGGACGGGTTCTCCGCCTGCACCGTCGCGGCGGCGTACCCGTAGGCCTGGAGAGCGGCCCTGGGGATGTTCAAGGGGTCGGCGAGGGCCTCCGACCACCCGGTGAGCTGGTCCTGGGGACGCGAACCCAGCCGGGTCGGTCCGTCGACGCTGACCACGGACACCGGGGGGAGGCTGGCTCCCCGGTCAGGTGGCGCCACGGCCGGCATCTCCTCCGCGAGGGCCTGGAGGTAGTTGCCGTCGGCGGGGTCGTCCCTGGCCACGAAGGCCACCAGGGCCGAGGACGCCAGCGCCAGGGTGGCGCCCCCGATGACCAACCGGGCCCATCGTCGTCGCCCGGGGGCGGGTGACATGTTCGACACCGCTCCGTCCTCCTCACTCGCGCCGACCCGGGCCCCGTGGAGCCCGCGCGGTCGCGTCCGGATGAGCCACGCAGTGATGGCCTCCGGGACGGTAGCGCATGGAGGACCGCGACCGGCACCCCTCGCCCCGTGCGCGCCGGATCCGGGGCGGAGCCGGGGAACCGGGGTCCCGGACGCCACCGTCCGAAGGGGATTCCCGGCCCCGAGCAGCCGCCGGACGGGTGTCCGCCGGGCCACCCGCGCCGTCCGGTGTCGTCGCGGGCGGAGGACACCGCGCCACGACGACACCGGTGGCACGAGCACGGGCGCGCCGCGTCCACCCCGGGGCTCCTCGCGTCAGCCGCCCTGACGGGGGCTGGGCCACGGCGGCGGCGCGGTCGCCGGCCGTTCGGCGAGCCGCTCCAGGGCGACCCGGATCGCGGTGTCCAACTGCGGATCGCGGCCGGCCGCCCAGTCCTGGGGCCGGCACACCACCTCGATGTCGGGTTCGACACCGTGGTTCTCCATGCCCCACTCCCGACCCCGCATCCAGGTCGCGTAGCCGGGCTGGGTGACCAGGGTGCCGTCGACCAGCCGGAACCGGGAGTCGATGCCGATGGTCCCGCCCCAGGTGCGGACCCCGATCACCGTGCCCACGCCCAACGCCTTGATGGCCCCGGTGACGATGTCGCCGTCGGAGCCGGACAGCTCGTCGGCCAACGCCACCACCGGTCCGCGCGGTGCGTCACTGGGATAGCTGGCGTGGCCGCGGCCGTCCCGGTCGAACTGGTAACCGATGATCTGGCGGGCGAGCTTCTCCACGACGAGCTGCGAGAGGTGTCCGCCGCCGTTCTCCCGGAGATCGACGACGAGGGCGTCGTACTGGGTCTCCAACCGCAGGTCCCGGTGCAGCTGGGCCCAGCCCACGGCCATCATGTCGGGCACGTGCAGGTAGCCGAGGCGGCCATCGGACCGCTCCCGGACGTAGGAGCGGCGGTCGGCCACCCACTCCTGGTAGCGCAGGGCCTCCTCCCCCGCCAACGGGACGACCACGGCCCGGCGGACCGCGCCGCCCGCACCGGGGCGGATGGTGAGCTCGACCTCCTTCCCGGCGCTCCCGACGAGCTGGGGCGCCGGGCCGGTCACCGGGTCGACCGGCTGGCCGTCGACCGCGACGAGCACGTCGCCGGGCTGCACCGCGACGCCGGGGGCCAGCAGCGGGGACCTGGCCGCCGGGTCCGAGGTCTCGCCGGGGAGCACACGGCCGATCCGCCAGTTCCCCTCCTCGTCCCTGACCAGGTCGGCGCCGAGCTTGCCCTGCCGCCGCTGCTGGTCGCCGCCGCCGGGCGCGACCGCGTAGGCGTGGGAGGTGCCGAGCTCGGCCTGGGTCTCCCACAGCAGGTCGATCAGGTCGTCGTGGCTGCCGAGGCGGTCGGTCAGCGGCCGGTACCGGTCGAGGACACCGGCCCAGTCCACGCCGTCCATGTCGGACCGCCAGAACCGGTCCCGCATCAGGCGGCCCGCCTCGTCGAAGGCCTGCCGCCACTCCCGACCCCGGTCGAGGGTGAACCGGACCCTGGACAGGTCGATCTCCACCGGACCGCCTGGCCCGTTCGACTCGGCCTTGCGGTCGGCGGGGACGAGGCGCAGCGCGCCCCCGTCGGTCAACAGCAGCCTCGTGCCGTCGCCGCTGACCGCGACCCGGTCGACGTCCTCGACGAGGACCTCCAGCCGGTTCTCCTTCAGGTCGTAGCGCTCCAGCGTGGCCTGCTCGGCCTTGGCGTCCTGGCTGGGCCTGGCGTCGCCGAGGACACCGCTGGCCTGCTCACGCAGCCACACGACACCGCCCTTGACGGGGAGCAGCGAGTGGTAGTTCCCGGCCGCGACGGGGAAGGGCACGGCGCGTTGGGCGATGCCCTCCACGCTGAGGACGGTGGCCTCCTGCCTGCTCTCGCCGCTGTCGGTGGACTCGCCGTCCTCCCCCGTCTCCCCAGGCGCGGGGCGGCCCTGCGTGGTCGGCCCGAAGGGCGAGGGGGTGAGGGCCGCCAGCGGCACGAGGTGCGGGCGGCAGGCGTTCGGGAAGGACATGTCGAACACGTGCGCGTCGTACACGGGGTCGAAGGTCCGTTCGGACAGGAAGGCGAGGTACTTGCCGTCCTGGGTGAAGACCGGCTCGGTGTCGACGAACCTCAGCTCGGTGACGTCGACGATGGAGGAGGCGGGCAGCTCGTCGGCGTCACCGACCGCCGCGGCCAGGTTGACCGCGCGGATGTGCCGCAACGGGTCCGGGCCGGGGTGGGACCAGGCGAGCCACTTGGAGTCCGGGGAGAAGGCCAGGTCCCCCGGGTCGCTCGACTCGGCGCGGGTGACGACCCGGATGCGGCCGCTGACCAGGTCGACGGCGAGGAGCTTGTTGTCGTGGTTGGTGACCGCCGCCGTCAGGCCGTCGGGGGAGACCTCCAGCGCGAGCACCCGACCCAGCTGGCCGGCGCCGATCCTGCGGGGCTCGGCACCCGGCTCCACGCCGGTGACCGGCACGATCTCCAGCGCGTCCTCACCCTCGGCGTCGGTGACGAAGACGACCGAGGCCGGGGCGTTCTCGGCGGCCTGCCGCTCGGACACGAACCGGGGCATCCTGGCCCGCACCCCGGGGGTGGCCGACAGCGCGCGCACCGGGCCGTCCCGGTGGCTCACCCAGTGCACGGTGCCCCTCGCGAGGACCGCGCTCGCCCGGCCGGTGTGGTCCGGCACCGCCGCGGCGAGGTGGTCGCTGGCGGTGGCGGTGGTCGGGCGCCGGTTCGCGCCAGCCCCGGTCAGGGCGACGTCGATCCGCCGAGGAGTGTCGTCGAGGTCCTCCAGCAACCACACCTCACCGGCGTGCTGGTAGACGACCCGCTGACCGTCCGTGCTGGCGAACCGCGCGTAGAACCGGTCGTGGTCGCTGTGCCGGCGCAGGTCGGAACCGTCGGGTTCCGAGGAGTACAGGTTGGCGACGCCCTCGTGGTCGGAGAGGAAGACGATCCGACCGTTCACCCACAGCGGGCTGGCGAGGTTGCCGTCGAGTTCCGAGTGGACGCGCTCGAACTCCCCGGCCCCGTCGAGGTCCCGCCAGATCTTGCCGGTGGTTCCTCCTCGGTATCGCTTCCAGTGCCCGGGGTCCCGCATGGTGTAACTGCCGAGCACCACCTGGCCGTCGGGTCCGAAGGACACGTCGTTGAGCGGCCCGTACGGCAGCTTGGTGGCCGGCCCGCCGTCGAGGGGAACCGAGTAGGCCCACGAACGGGCGCCGTGGGACTCCACGGTGGAGGCCGCGACGACGGAGAGCGCGCCGGAGTCGTCCGACCGCCAGCCGAGCACCCGGCTGCGCCCGGCTCCCCAGTGGGTGAGCCGACGGGAGGTCCCGCCTTCCAGGCCGATGACCTGGACCTCGGCTCGGCCACCGTCGAGCGTGCTGGTCCAGGCGACCTGGCCGCCGTCGGGGGAGAACCGGGGGTTGGTCACCGGCACACGGTCGGCGGTGAGCCGCCATGCGCGCCCGCCGTCGAGCGGTGCGAGCCAGACATCGTCTTCGGCGACGAAGGTGAGGAGATCCGCGTGGAGATGAGGGAAGCGGAGGTATCCGGCGATGTTCACCTCCGCCACCCTAACGACGAGGCACCCCCACCAACAGGATGATTGCCGTTCCCCACCCGGGAAACGCCGTCGGGCGACTCGGTGGCGGTCCGTGGCCACCCCGGCGCGGTGCGCTCGGCATCTGGCCGACGGTCGCCAAGGGGTCACCGGAGGGGCGCTCGGCGCTCGTGGTGGGGAGGTGGGGTGGGGGCGGGACGCCCGCCTCAGCGTCCGGTGCCGATGCGGCCCTCCTTGAGGGCGGTGAGGAACGCGCCGAACACGGCGGGTTCCACGTAGAGGGTCCCGGCCCCCCGGTTCTTGGTGTCCCGGATGCCCACCACGGCGGGGCCGGAGCCGATCTCGACGCAGTTCGTCTGCGAGGTGCTGCGGCGCGACTTGCGCCAGCCAGCCACGGGAACGTGCGACATTCGGGTACTCCGCTCTGGTAACGCAACGAGTGGTGTTCCGCCGCCTCGCCGTTGAGCGCGACCGAGAGCAGAGTAGAGCGAGGCCGGTTTCCCGTTCGGGCGTCCCGCCGCCATGACGATCACGGCGGTGTGGACCGCTGGTCAGGAGCGGTGTCCGGTGTTGGCGCCGGCTGGCCGGAGGTCGAGGCGGCTCACGTGGCGCCGGTCCTCCCGGCCCTTGGCGGTCCAGGCCGGCTCCGGCGGGCGCCCCACTGGCGGCCCGGCCCGACGGCCCCAGGGGGCGCGACCGGTCGTCGTCCGCCACCGCGACGGCCACCCGCTCGGGAGAGTCGGGGCGGCACGGGCGGCCGGCCGGGGACGAACGTTCCCGGGTGGGCGAAGCCGAATCCGACCGGGCACGACGGCCTGTCCGGTGGTCGGCCAGGCGGGCGTCCGTTCACGGGGACCACGAGCCGGCCCGGGCACGGAAGGGGAGGCGGCGTCAGCCGCGTGCGGGGGCGGTGCGCTCCCTCACTCCGACGGCCAGAACCTCGCCCAGTCGGCGGGCCCCAGCCGGTGCGGGTCGAGTCCGACGGAGCGCGCGGCCCGCTCGGCGGCGCGGATCCGCCCGGCGAAGGCTCGGGCCACGGCCCGGAGTTCGCCCTCGGGCTCACCCCCCGCGCGCCGTTCCTCGGCGGCCACGGCGAACAGCCGCTCCCCCGCGCCGGGACCCGAGGGGAAGAACTCCGCCGGCACCCCGGCCTTGGTCGCGCGCGCGGCGATCTTCGCCGCCAGCGCCACGGCGGGCTGCCCGAAGGCCACCCCGTCGACGGCGGACTCCCGCTGCTTCTCGACCTGTTTCAGCTCCTCCCACCGCGCCTGCTGCGCGAGGGCGTCCGACGGGGACGCGGAAGGGTCAGCGGACTCGGCGCCGAAGACGTGCGGATGGCGCCCGACGAGCTTGGTGACCAGGGCGGCGGCCACCGCGTCGATGTCGAAGGGGGCCTCCGGGTGCTCGGCGGCGATCCTGGCGTGGAACAGCACCTGCAACAGGACGTCGCCGAGCTCCTCGCGCAGCGCGCCCCGGTCACGGTCCTCGATGGCCTCCAGCAGCTCGTAGGTCTCCTCGACGAGGTACTGGCGCAGCGTCTCGTGGGTCTGCTCCGCGTCCCACGGGCACCCCCCGGGCGAGCGCAGCCGGTCCATCACCGCGACCGCCTCCAGCAGGGCCGCTCCCGGCCCGGCGGCGCCGCCGCTCCAGGCCGGGGAGGCATCCGGCGAGACGTCCTCCCCCGGTCCCCGCACCTCGGCGGCACCGGCCTCCAGCAACGCCGAGGCGCCCGGGCTGGTCGCGTCGACCACCACGAGCAGGACGGGTTCTCGGGTGGCCAGGGCCAACAGCTCCGCCGGCTTGGGGGTGGGCTCGCCGCCCAGCGCCCTGGCCAACCAGGCCGGGACGTCCGGGTCGAGGAGGACGTGCCGGGCGGCCCGCACCAGGGGCAGGGCCGCGACCGGGACACCCGGTTCGGGCCGGTCCTCCACCACCAGCACGGCACTGCCCTCGACCAGCGTCGGAGCAGCCCGCCTGTCCCTGTTCTCCTCGGACACCTCGTCGCCCCCTCCGGGTGGTGGTCTTCCGGCCTCCCGGCCGTGCGGTCACGCCGTCGACCGGCCCGGTGGCGCGGGGGACCCCCGCTGCCCCCGGCCGCCGCTGACTCACTGGTTGGCGGTCGCGGTCCCCTGACGTGGGGGGATCTGGATGCCGGCGACCTCGTCGGCGTTCGGGGCCACCCCCAGGCTCACCGGGTCCCACACGCCGTACCGCGGGTTCACCCTGATGTCGAGTTCGTCGGCGACCGGGGCCATCAGCCGGGAGCCGAAGTACTGCAACGTCTGCGGGTCGACCGAGTCGGCCAGGCCGGGCTCACCGGTCGCGGCGTCGAGGTTGCGTTCCTTGACCACGGCGACCATCCACTGCCCGCCCTGGTTGTCGAAGGGGAACGCCACCACGGTGCCCGGGGCCGCCCCGAACAGCGGTTGACCGGCCAGCTGCGGCTGCTCGGCCGCGGTCGTGCGCTGGTCGAGCTGTCCGGGGAGCCCGCTCGCCGCGTCCTCGGCGACCATCTCCTCGATGCTGGCGGGGTCGGCGGCCAGCCGCTCCGCCTTCTCCAGGGCGTCCTCCCGGGTGACGGCCTGCGTGTAGTCGAAGACCACCTCGATGCCGTCGAAGTACTTGCGCCCGAGCTCCAGCATGAGCAGTTGGTCGGCGACCCGCTCCCGGAAGTTCGACGCGTCGTAGACGGTGCCCTCGGAGGCCGCCTCGGCGCCGCCCCGCTGGTCGATGAGCTCGTCGACCTCGGCCTGGTCGACGGTCAGCCCCTCCCGCCTGGCGACCTCGTTGATCAGCTCGTGCTGCACGGAGAGGGTGACGATGTTCCTGCCGACCTCGCCGATCTGGCCGGTGGAGGCCAACTGGCGCCGGACCTCGGGGTCCCGCTCGAAGATCGAGTCCAGCCGGTCCTGCACGTGCTCGAGTGAGATGACCGTGTCGCCGACGATCGCGGCGGCCCGGACCTGGCTGGGGTCCGAACCGCAGCCCGCGAGGAGCACCCCGGCGGAGGCCAGCACGGCGACGGTCGGACGAAGGGAACGGCGCGTAGTCCTCACGGGCGACACCTTCTCACGAACGGTCGGCATCCGGTTAGCCAGCTGATCGTAGTTCCTCGTCTCGTTCCGTCACCACGCCGCTTCCCGGGGTGAGAGGACCGACCACCACCGGCCGGCCCCGCACCCGGCGGGCGGGTGTCAGGACGTGCCGGTGGTGGAGGCGGCGGTGCGCGGTTCCGTCATCGAGATCAGGAACTGCTCGCACCAGGCCAGCAGCGGGAGGTCGCGAAGCGGCGGCGCGCCCATCCTGCCCCCGGCCGGCCCCTCGGTGGGTCGGGGCACCGACACGGTGCGCACCGCCGCCTTGTGGGTCGCCTTCGGGTGCAGCCGCCGCAGCCGGACGAGCTGCGAGTCCCGCAGCTCCATTGGCGCGAACCGGACGGAGCTGCCCTGGAGCGTCACCTCGGAGACCCCTCGGTCGCGGCACAGCTGGCGGAACGCCGCCACCGCCATCAGGTGCTCCACCTCGACCGGTGGTCGCCCGTACCGGTCGACCAGTTCGGCGCGCACCGCGTCCAGGGCCTCGGCGTCGGCCGCCTCGGCGATCTTGCGGTAGGCCTCCAGGCGCAACCGTTCACCGGGCACGTAGTCGTGCGGCAGGTGCGCGGTCACCGGCAGGTCGATCCGCACCTCGGGCAGTTCCGGCTCCTCCTCCCCGACGCCGTCGATGCCCGAGCCGCGCCGGAACGCGGCCACCGCCTCGCCCACCAGCCGTACGTACAGGTCGAAGCCGACGCCGGCGATGTGCCCGGACTGCTCCGCGCCCAGGATGTTCCCCGCGCCCCGGATCTCCAGGTCCTTGGTCGCCACCGCCATCCCGGACCCCAGCTCCGAGTTCTGGGCGATGGTCGCGAGCCGGTCGTGGGCGGTCTCGGTGAGCGCCTGCTCGGGCGGGTAGAGGAAGTAGGCGTAGCCGCGTTCCCGGCCCCGACCGACCCGGCCGCGCAACTGGTGCAGTTGGGACAGGCCGAGCAGGTCCCCCCGCTCCACCAGCAGGGTGTTGGCGTTCGAGATGTCGAGCCCGGTCTCGACGATCGTGGTGCAGACCAGGACGTCGTACTCGCGTTCCCAGAAACCGTTGATGATCTTCTCGAGGCGGTCCTCGCCCATCTGCCCGTGCGCGGTCACCACCCGTGCCTCGGGCACCAGTTCCCTGATGCGCCGGGCGGCCTTCTCGATGGTGGACACCCGGTTGTGGACGTAGAAGACCTGCCCCTCCCGCAGCAGCTCCCGGCGGATCGCCGCCCCGACCTGCTTGTCGTCGTAGTGGCCCACGTAGGTGAGCACCGGGTGCCGCTCCTCCGGCGGGGTCAGGATGGTCGACATCTCCCGGATACCGGCCAGGCTCATCTCCAGGGTCCTCGGGATGGGCGTGGCGGACATGGTGAGGACGTCGACGTGGGTCCGCAGCGCCTTGATGTGCTCCTTGTGCTCGACGCCGAACCGCTGCTCCTCGTCGACGATGACCAGACCGAGGTCCCGGTAGCGGATACCGGTCTGGAGGAGCCGGTGGGTACCGATGACGATGTCCACCGAACCGTCGGCGAGACCGGCGATGACCTGCTCGGAGTCCAGCGCGTCCGTGAACCGGGACAGCCCCTTGATGGTCACCGGGAAGGACCGCATCCGTTCCACGAAGGTGTTCAGGTGCTGCTGGGCGAGCAGTGTCGTGGGCACCAGCACCACGACCTGTTTGCCGTCCTGCACGGCCTTGAAGGCGGCGCGCACGGCGATCTCGGTCTTGCCGTAGCCGACGTCCCCGCAGATCACCCGGTCCATCGGCACCGCGCGACGCATGTCCTGCTTCACCTCGTCGATGGCGGCGAGCTGGTCGGGCGTCTCGGTGTAGGGGAAGGCGTCCTCCAGCTCCCGTTGCCACGGGGTGTCCTCGTTGAAGGCGTGCCCGGGGGCGGACTGCCTGGCGGCGTAGAGCTGGACGAGTTCGGCGGCGATCTCCCGGACGGCCTTGCGGGCCCGGCTCTTGGTCTTGGCCCAGTCGGAGCCGCCCAGCTTGTTCAGGGTCGGCAACTCGCCACCGACGTAGCGGGAGACCTCGTCGAGCTGGTCGGTGGGCACGAAGAGCCGGTCGCCGGGTTGGCCGCGTTTGCTGGACGCGTACTCCAGCACCAGGTACTCGCGGGTCGCGCCGGCCACGGTGCGCTGGGACATCTGGACGTAGCGACCGATGCCGTGCTTCTCGTGGACCACGTGGTCGCCGGGTTTGAGCGCCAGCGGGTCGACGGCGTTGCGGCGCCGGGAGGGCATCCGGCGCATGTCGCGGGTGGAGGTACCGCCTCGGCCCCCGGTGAGGTCGGCTTCGGTGAGCAGCACCAGGCCGTTCTCGCCGGTGACGAACCCGTCCTCGAACGACGCCCTGGTCACGGTCACGACGCCGGGGGCGGGCGGTTCGGGCAGCCCGTCCACGGCCAACCGCACGGGGACCTCCGCCTCCCGCAGCTGGGCGGCCGCCCGCTGCGCGGTGCCGGTGCCGGGGAAGGTCAGGACGGCGGCGCCGCCCGCGCTGGCGTGCGCCCGCAGGTCGGCGAACGCGCGGTCCAGCTCACCCCGGTAGGAGTCGACGGGGCGGACGTCGAGGCGGAGGGGACGGCCCTCCTCGACCGGGTCGGCGCCCCGGTAGTCGCTCTCCAGTTCCTCGTCGACCCGGAGCTGGGACAGCGTCCACCAGGGGCGGCCGGACTCGCGGGTGTGCTCGGCGATCTCGTTGAGGTCCCGGTAGGCGGAGGCGCCGAGGTCGATGGGGGCGCTACCGCCCGCGCCGGCCGCGTTCCAGGAGGCCTCCAGGAACTCCTGCCCGGTACGCACCAGGTCGGCGGCACGGGACCGGATCTTCTCCGGGTCGGCCAGCACGACGTGGGTGTCCGGGGGGAACAGGTCCGGCAGCAGCTGGAGCTCGCCCTCGCACAGCGCGGGGATGAGGGCTTCCATGCCCTCGCAGGGCACCCCGCCGGAGATCTTCTCCAACATCTCGGCGAGGTCGGCGTCACCCCGGTGTTCCTCGGCCAGCGCGGCGGCCCGCTGGCGCACCGACTCGGTGATCAGCAGCTCCCGGCAGGGCGGGGCGGTGAGCTCGGGGCGCTGTTCTGGCAGCGAGCGCTGGTCCGCGACGGAGAACGGGCGGATCTCGCTGACCTCGTCGCCCCAGAACTCGACGCGCAGCGGGTGTTCCTCGGTGGGTGGGAACACGTCGAGGATGCCGCCCCGCACGGCGAACTCGCCGCGCTTCTCGACCATGTCGACCCGGCTGTAGGCGAGGCCCGCCAGGGAGACCAGCTGTTCCTCGAAGTCGTGGTCCTCCCCGACCCGGAGGCGGACTGGGCGCAGTTCACCGAGGTTGGGCGCCAACGGCTGGATGAGGCTGCGGATGGTCGCCACCACCACCCTCGGCGCGCCGGCCGTGGACTCCTCGGGGTGGGCGAGCCTGCGGAGGATCGCCAACCGGGCCCCGACGGTGTCGGCCCGGGGGGACAGCCGTTCGTGCGGCAGGGTCTCCCAGGACGGCAGGTGCGCCACGGACTCGGCCCCGAGCAGGTCGGAGAGCACCGCGGTGCTCTCCTCGGCCTCCCGGCCCGTGGTGGTGACCAGCAGGACCGGCCGCTTGGCGCCGTCGTCGGCGGCCAGCGCTCCCGCGACCAGCGGTCGCAGGGCAGCCGGCCCCTGGAGGCGCAACGCCGGTGTGCCGGCGGACTGGACGACGTCCCGGAACCCGGCGTCGGCCAGGATGGTGGTGAGCAGACCAGCGAGTGGACCGGGCACGGCGCACATCCCCTCGGCAACGCAGGACACACCCCTGCCCGGGACGAGTCACGCCCGGGAGGGGTCTCCTGGACAGCGTACGACCGGTGCGCGTGGCCGGCGACGGGCGGGGCGTCCGTCACCGTGCGGTCCTCCTCACCCCACGGAACCGCGCCGGTGGCGGTCGCGTTCGTTCGATCTTCCGGGTGAAGAACCGCCCGGTCGGGGTTTACCGGGGGGCGCGGTGTGCGCAGTCTGGGGCGATGGGGATCTTCGCGAGGAACGTCCGGGTCGGCGTCGGGGTGTTGGGAGCCGGGACGCTCCTGGTGGTCACCGCCTGCGGCGGTGAGGACGCCACGGGCCACCGGCCCGACGGTTCACCGCCGCCGAGCGGGCCGCCGCCGGCCGGCCTGGAGGTGCGGGAGGTCGCGGGCGGGCTGGAACACGGGTGGGGAGTGGGTTTCCTCCCCGAGGGCGGCCTGCTCGTCACCGAACGCCCCGGCCGGTTGACCCTGGTGTCCGGTACCGAACCGGGCGCGACGACCACCGAGGTGGACGCCGACCTCTCCGACGTGTTCGTCGAGGGCGAGGGCGGGCTGATGGACCTGGTGGTGCACGAGGACTTCGCCGAGACGCGGCGCTTCACCACCTGCCAGACCCACCAGGACGCCGACGGCACGCCGGTGGACGTGCGCCTGGTGACCTGGCGGCTCGACGATGACGGTGGCAGCGCCGACCGGGTGGCCGACCCGCTGCTCCACGGCCTGCCGATCAGCGACAGCGGCCGGCACTCGGGGTGCCGGCTCGCGCTGGACGGCACCGGCGCGCTGCTGGTCGGGACGGGCGACGCCGCACGTCCCGACACCTCCCAGGACCTGACCAGCCTCGGGGGCAAGGTGCTCCGCCTCGACCTGGCGACCGGGGGGCCCGCCGAGGGCAACCCCTTCGCCGACGCCGACGACGCCGCGCGACGCCTCGTCCTCACCTACGGGCACCGCAACGTGCAGGGGGTGGCTCCGAGGCCGGGCGGGGACCAGGTCCTCGTCGCCGAGCACGGTCCGGACGTCGACGACGAGGTGAACCTCCTCGAACCGGGTGCGAACTACGGGTGGGACCCCTCGCGGGGCGGAGCGAGGGAGGACTACGACGAGAGCGTCCCCATGACCGACCGGGAACGCTTCCCGGACGCGGTACCCGCCGCGTGGAGCAGCGGGCCGACGACGGAGGCGCTGTGCGACGCGGTGTTCCTCCACGGGGAGCAGTGGGGTCCCTTCGACGGCATGGTCGCGGTGACCGCCCTGCGGGGCAGCAAGCTGCTGCTGTTCGAGCTGGACGAGGCCGGGGCCGTGACCGGGATGACCGTTCCCCCGGAGCTGGACGGCACCCACGGCCGGCTGCGCGCGGCCGACCTCGGCCCGGACGGAGCGCTCTACCTGACCACCTCCAACGGGGAGGACGACCACGTGTTGCGGGTCAGCCCGGCCTGAGCCCGGGGGCGGAGCCGCCGGACACGGGCAGGTGTCCGTCATCGGCGCGTCGGCGACGTCCCCGCCCGGCGCCACCCCCAGGAGCGGCGGAGAAGGGGGCAGACGGGAGCGGCACGACGGCGGCCACGCGGAGCGGGAGTGAGGGGCGGGGGTGAGGGGCGGGGGTCGGGCGGGTGCCAGGAGACCGGCGTCCCACCCGCCCGGCCGACCCCGGGGCCGACGCGGGGCGCTGGCACGGCCGCCCCGCGCCGGGTTCCCGGTTCGCCCGGCCAGCGCGAGCCTCTCGGCACCGCGAGCCGCCCGGCACCGTGGGAAATCCTGGACGACGCGTCCGGTCGGCCGAGACGGGGACCCGCCCGCCGAACCCGTCGGGCTCAGCGCTCGGCCGGGGCCCGGTCGTCGGCGGTGCGCATCGAGGGGTGCAGTTCCAGGTGGGACAGCCCGTTCCACGCCAGGTTGACCAGGTGCGCGGCCACCTCCTCCTTGGGAGGCCGCTGCACCTCCAACCACCACTGACCGGTCAACGCGACCATGCCGACCAGGGCCTGGCTGTACAGGGCGGCCAGCGCCGGGTCGTACCCGCGCGCGGCGAACTGCTGGCCGAAGATGTTCTCGACCTGGCTGGCGATGTCGTTGAGCAGGCTGGAGAAGGTGCCGGTGGCGCTCGCGACCGGGGAGTCCCGGACCAGGATGCGGAACCCGTCCGTCGAGTCCTCGATGTAGTCCAGGAGCGCCCGCGCGGCCTGTTCGAGGAGTTCCCGGGGATGACCGGCGGACAACGCGGAGATGATCCGGTCGAGCAGGACCTCCATCTCGCGGTCGACGACGACCGCGTAGATGCCTTCCTTGCCGCCGAAGTGCTCGTACACCACCGGCTTGCTCACCCCGGCGCGGTGCGCGATCTCCTCGATCGAGGCCGCGTCGAAGCCGCGTTCGGCGAACAACGCGCGGCCGATGTCGAGCAGTTGCCGCCGCCGTTCCTTGCCCGTCATCCGAACCCGTTTGGAGACCTTCCGAGTTCTGGCGTCCGTCACGGCCTGCCCCCGCTCTCGCCGTCGCACCGCCACCCCCGGAGCCTAGGGCCGATCACCCGCCCCGAGAAGCGGGGGCTCCGCGCCGAGCTTCGACGCGGAGCCTTTGACCGATTCGCCGTGTTCCCCTGCCTCGTGTCCGCCGAGGACCCGGATGTCACTCCTCGTTCGCGCTGATCCTGGCGAGCCGCCCCGGCGTGGGCCAGCGCACCTTCGTCGCCCAGCCCACCTTCTCGAAGAACCAGATGACCCGGGCGGAGATGTCGATCTGACCCCGCTTGACGCCGTGGCGGGCGCACGTGGGATCGGCGTGGTGCAGGTTGTGCCACGACTCCCCGAAGGACAGGATCGCCAGCGGCCAGAAGTTCGCGGACTTGTCGCGGGCCTTGAACGGGCGCTCGCCGATCATGTGGCAGATCGAGTTCACCGACCACGTGACGTGGTGCAGGAAGGCCACCCGGACCAGACCGGCCCAGAAGAAGGCGGTCACCCCGCCCCACCAGGACCAGGTGATCAGCGCGCCCAGCACTGCGGGCAGCAGGAAGCTGATGATGGTCCAGAGCCAGAAGAGCTTCTGCACCCGCACGATGCGCCGTTCGGCGACCAGGTCCGGGGCGAAGCGGTCGGCGTTGGTGACCCCCGACTCGAACAGCCACCCCATGTGGGCGTGCCAGAAGCCCTTGGCGAGGGCGGCCGGGGAGGAGCCGAACAGCCAGGGCGAGTGCGGGTCGCCCTCCTTGTCGGAGTACGCGTGGTGCCGGCGGTGGTCCGCGACCCAGGTGATGACCGGGCCCTGGACGGCCATGCTGCCGGCGATGGCGAGACCGACCCGCAGCGGGCCGTTCGCCTTGAAGGAGCCGTGGGTGAAGTGCCGGTGGTACCCGACCGTGATGCCGAGTCCGGTGATCACGTAGAAGACGGCGGCCAGGCCGATGTCGACCCAGCTCAGCCCCCACCCCCACGCGAGGGGGACCGCCGCGATCAGCGCGGCGAACGGGACGAGGACGAACAGGTACACCGAGAACTGGGCCGCGGCGGAGCGCTCCCCCTGGAGCAGGGGCTTCGGTCCACGGTTCTCACCGGGCGGAGAGGCGGGTTCGAGGGTCGCTGTCATCGGCGGCACACCCCTGTGGTCGCGAGCGGAGCTCGGGCGGACGGACCTACGGCTACGGAACCGTAACCTACGCCAGCGTAGGTTACGGGGGGACGTGAGGCCAGTGGGGGTGCGGCTGCCCGGAACCGGTAGGCGATCGGGGCCAGGGGGTGCATGATGCTGCGATGCCAGAGGATGCGTCGCGCGCACAGCGCGCTTCGGACGGGAACGACATCCCCGCCCGGCCCCCCGCCGAACGACTCGGCGCCGGAACGTCCGAAGCTCCCGCCGCCCCGGCGACCACCTCCCCACGTCCTCCCGACGGGGAGCACGCGCATCCCACCGGGACCCGGAGCCGGGGTGCGCGCCGCGCGCGGAGCGGGCGGCGGCGCCGGGTGCTGTTCGTGTCGCTGGGCGCCGTGGTGGTGCTCGGCGTGACCGGCCTGCTCGGGGTGGGGTGGTACTACACGGAGGAGTTACTCACCCCCGTCCGCTACTCCGAGACCTACCCCGAGGTGGTGCGCGGCGCGGACGAGGGCAGCGTGCTGTTGGCGGACTCGCCGGCGGCCAGGTCGCCGGGAACCACGGGACTGTTCTGGTCGGAGGGCACCGCCCTGCTCGGCGACCCCACCCCCGCCGGTGACGGCCTGGTCGCACGGGAACTCGTCGCCGGCACGCCACCGGCGGCCGGGACCCCGGCACGTCTCGACCGGGAGGGCTGGCGGGACCCGGGCGGACTCGGCCTGGACTACCGGGAGGTCGCCGTGACCACCGAGGTCGGGGAGGCCCCGGCCTGGCTGGTGCCCGCCGAGGACGCGGCCAGCACCTGGGCCGTCCTGGTGCACGGCCGGGGAGCGGACCGGGCGGAGGGGCTCCGCGTGCTGCCCACGCTCCAGGAGCTGGGCATCCCCGGGCTGCTCATCAGCTACCGCAACGACGAGATCGCCCCGGCCTCGGAGGACGGGCTCTACCACCTGGGCCATTCCGAGTGGCGGGACGTCGTCTCGGCGATGGAGTTCGCCGTGGACGAGGGTGCGGAACGGATCGTGCTGGTCGGCTTCTCCATGGGCGGGGCCCTGGTGGGTCAGACCTTGGGGAACTCGGAGCTGGCCGAGCGGGTGGACGCGGTCGTGCTGGACGCCCCGGTCCTGAACTGGTCCACCACCCTGGACCTGGAGGCGGACAACCGGGGCATGCCGAAGGTCTTCGGCCGCGTCGCCGAACTCGTGGCCGGGTGGCGGACGGGCCTGTCGTTCGCGGACCTGGACCTCCTCACCAACCCGCCGGAGCGGCGGCCGGCCACGCTGCTGCTGCACGGCGACGAGGACCTGACCGTGCCAGTGGGCGACTCGCGTGCGCTCGCGGCCGCTGCCGACTCCCTCGACTGGCCCGTGGAGTACCACGAGTTCCCCGGCGCCGAGCACGTCGCGTCGTGGAACCAGGACCGGAACAGGTACGAGGAGGTCGTGCGGGAGTTCCTGACCAGGACGACCGGGCGGTGACACCCGGGCGGTGGGACGACATCCTCCCGGCGGGGTGGACGCGGGGGAAATCCCGCGCACGGCGGGGGAACGGGCCGGTGACCCCCACGCGACCCCGCCCGCACGGGTAGGGTCGCACCCTCGACAACGATGGTGGTGGTGGCCACCATCACCCGTGATGTCGGGACGTGTCACCATGTCCTGGCACGACGGTCACGGCTGTCGGGCGATCCGCCGTGGTGTAAAGGCAGCACCTCGGATTTTGGTTCCGATGGTCCAGGTTCGAATCCTGGCGGCGGAGCGGTGAGGCCAGTGCCCTGCCGAGCGGGTTCGGGGTCGACGTTCGGACGAGCGGCCGCAGGGGCCGTGGGGGGTGTGCACAGCTGCACGAGGAGACCGCCGGTCAGCAGGAGGCACCCGTACTCGGGGAGCTCTCTGACGCGTGGCTGGTCGCCAGGGCGCACGAACTGATCGCCACCTCCCAGATCAGCGAACGCAACGTCCGGCTGGACGTCGCCGACGAGGTCGAGGACCTCCTCGCCGAGGCACAGCGCCGGGGCGAGCCCAGCCTGATCGCGCAGATGCTGCGCGCGGCCTCCGTCGTGCGGCTCGTGACGAAGGGCCACGAGGACCGCGCCGTCCCCCTGCTGGACGAACTCGTCGCCCACACCCGCCGCCACGGGCTGCTCGCCCTGGAGGCCGACGCCCACGCGCTGCGGGGCCGCGCCTCACTCGCCTTCGGTGAGGAGGACGCCGCGTTGACCGAGGCGGCCGTAGCCATGGCGATGCTCGACGAGAAGCTGAGCCCCGATCCGCTGATGGACCGCCGCACGTGGCAGCGGCTGCTGTCGACCGCGCTGTCCGACGTCGCCCTCGTGCTCACCCAACTCGGCGTGTACGAGCTCGCCGACGAGGTGATGGCCAGGGCCCACGAGCACATCCGCAGCAGCGGCGGACCGCACCACATCTCCGTGCACCTGATCAACCGGACCAGGATGCTGCTGGGCTGGGGCCTGCGGCTGGAACGGGCCAACCGGTACGAGGAGGCCACCGACCGCTACGCCCTGGCCTCGGCGATCGCGGTGTCCGTCGAGGGGCCGTGGCGGGACTCGTTGCACCCGCGCGCCCGGGAGCGACCGGCCGCGGAACAGGTACCGGTGGTCGGTGCCGCGCACGCCCTCGCCCGCCCCTCCCCCGACCACGTCGAACCCCTCCGCCTCCTGCACGAACGCTGCCGCTACCCCCGCGAACTGATCATCGTCTCCCTCGCCCTCTGCCGCTGCCTTGAGGCCGACGGCCGGGAGGCGGAGGCGTTGGAGGTGCTGGCCCAGGCCCGGGAGGAGGTCAGCAGCGACCCGAACGAACCACCACTGTGGCTCTCGCTGGCCCGCGAGTTCGCGCGCCTCTGCGGCCCGGAGGACGGGGAGGCGGCCACCCTCGCGCTCGAGCAGTACAACGCGGCGTTGGAGGACGAGCTGTGGACGCTGCGGGAGACCCGGCTCGGCACCCTCCAGACCCGCCGGGAACACGAGAGGCTGACCCGCAAGCACGGCGCGATGGCGCGGCAGGCGCTCCAGGACCCCCTGACCGGGCTGGCGAACAGGAGGGCGCTGGACGAGGAACTGGACTCCCTCATCCGCACTCCCCAGGCCTACCCGCTGGCGGTGGCGCTGTGCGACCTCGACGGCTTCAAGGGGGTCAACGACCGGTGTTCGCACGCCGAGGGGGACGACGTGCTGCGCGTGGTGGCCAGCACGCTGCGCGACGCGTTGCGGGCCGACGACACCGTCGCCCGCTACGGCGGCGACGAGTTCGTGGTCCTGCTGCCCGGTTCCACCCTGGAGGAGGCGGAGATCGCGCTCAACCGCGCCGTGCGCGCCGTCGCCGCGCTGCCCCACGACCTCTCGCGGGGGGTGACGCTGTCCATCGGCGTCGTCGCCACCGGGGACCAGGAGAGCGGCGGGCAGGTCCTGGCCAGGGCCGACTCGGCCATGTACCAGGCCAAGCGCGGTGGTGGCAGCCAGGTGTTCACCGCCGGGCCCACCGGTGAGTCGGTGAGCGAGCTGACCACCGAACTGTGGGAACCCCCGAGCGGATGAGACGAGGTCGTCCCCGCGCGCGGCGGCTGGTCGCCCCGCGTCCGGACCCACCAACAGCGGAGATCAACTCCGTGGGCCGTCGCGCGGCCCGGCCGGCGACCACCCCTTAGGATCAGGCACCCTGAAGGGCGAACGACCGTGGGTCCGCCGCGTCCCGGCCACCCCGGAGCCGCCGCCCGACCTCACGGAGAACCGCGGAGGGAGATCCTCGATGCGTCACGGTGCTAGCGCCGGTCCCGTTGCCGACGAGGCCGGAACGGGCCCCGTCAGCACGATCATCCTCGCGGCCGGCGAAGGCACCAGGATGCGGTCGTCCACCCCCAAGGTGCTGCACGCGATCGCCGGGCGGTCCCTGGTGGAGCACGCCGTGCGGGCCGCCGCCGAGCTGGGGCCGGACGAGCTGGCCGTGGTCATCGGCCACGGCCGCGACCGGGTCGGCGCGCACCTCGACGCCGTGGGCGACCGGATGGGCCGCGAGATCCGGCTCGCCGTGCAGGAGGAGCAGCTGGGCACCGGGCACGCGGTGGCCTGCGGGCTCGCCGCCCTGGACGGCGCGGCCGACGCGGGCACCGTCCTCGTCAGCTACGGCGACGTCCCGCTGCTGGACGGGGCCACCCTGTCCGCCCTGCTCGCCGAGCACCGGTCCGCCGGCAACGCGGTCACCGTCCTGACCTCGGTCGTGGCCGACCCCACCGGGTACGGGCGGGTGACCCGCGACGACGACGGCGCGGTGACCGCCATCGTGGAGCACAAGGACGCCACCCCCGAGCAGCTCGCGATCACCGAGATCAACTCCGGTGTCTACGCCTTCGACGCGGCGGTCCTCTCCGACGCGCTGGGGCGGCTCGGGACGGCGAACGCGCAGGGCGAGCGCTACCTGACCGACGTCCTCGGGATCGCCGTGGGCGACGGCCGCCGCGCCGGAGCGCTGGTGTGCGGCGATCCGTGGCTGGTCGAGGGTGTCAACGACCGGGTCCAGCTGGCCCGGCTCGGCGCGGAGCTCAACCGGCGGCTGGTGGAGCGGTGGATGCGCGCCGGGGTCACCGTGGTCGACCCCGACTCGGTGTGGGTGGACGTCGACGTCCAGCTGGAGCGGGACGTGCTGGTCGAACCCGGCGTGCAGCTGCGCGGGACGACCACGGTGGGCGCGGGGGCCACGGTCGGCCCGGACAGCACCCTGGTGGACTGCGAGATCGGTCCGGACGCGGTGGTGGTCCGCACCCACGGCACGGGGGCGGTGGTCGGAGCGGGTGCGACCGTCGGCCCCTTCGCGTACCTGCGCCCCGGCGCGGAGCTCGGGGAGAAGGGCAAGATCGGCACCTTCGTCGAGGTGAAGAACTCCCAGATCGGCGCGGGCAGCAAGGTCCCGCACCTCAGCTACGTCGGTGACGCCACGATCGGCGAGTGCAGCAACATCGGCGCGGCGAGCGTGTTCGTCAACTACGACGGGGTCGAGAAGCACCGCACGGTCGTCGGGTCCCACGTCCGCACCGGCTCGGACAACATGTTCGTCGCTCCGGTCACGGTCGGGGACGGCGCCTACAGCGGGGCCGGGACGGTCCTGCGCCGCGACGTCCCCCCGGGCGCGCTGGCCGTCTCCGGCGGCCCGCAGCGGAACCTGGAGGGCTGGGTGGAACGCCGTCGTCCGGGCACCGCGGCCGCCGAGGCCGCGGCCCGCGCCCGCCGCGCCGCCGAGGGGGAGCACCCGGAGGCCTGAGACACGCCGTTCCGGGCACGGCCCGCCGAGGTCGTCCGCCCCGGAACCCGCCGGGCTCGGTCGGCGGGCGGCGCCCGGTTCGCGGCCGACTGGCGCTCGGCTGGGCCGGTGGTGTCGTCCCGGTCCCGCGCCGGGCGGTGGCGGGTCGTCCGCTCGCCGGTGGCCGGGCGCGGTCCCCGCTCCGGATGGGACGGAGCCGCCCACCTCCGAGACGCCGTCCGTCCGGCGGGCCCGGCTGACCAGGGCGCGCGACCGGTGTCCCCGCCGTCGACCGGCGCCGGGCCGGGCCGGGACGGCACCGCCATCCGGGGGTTCACCGGCGCGGCCGATGGGAGCAGCCCGTTGGCCGATGTGTGACGTGGTCGGCCCGTCATGTGGTCGCAGCGCCAACGCCCGGACAGGTACCGTTCGTGGGGCCGTGAAGGTCGCGGCACCGAGCCGTAACGTCTTGAGAGGTAAACAGCGGTGTTGATCTTGCTCAGGTACGACTGCTTCGGAGGGACCGGCGCGTGAGCCCGATGGCTGGCACTCCCAAGAAGAACCTGATGTTGTTCTCCGGCCGGGCCCACCCGGAACTGGCCGAAGAGGTCGCCAAGTACCTCAACGTCGGCATCACCGCGCAGTCCGCCTACGAGTTCGCCAACGGCGAGCTGTTCGTCCGGTTCGAGGAATCGGTCCGGGGCTGCGACGCCTTCGTACTCCAGAGCCACTGCGCTCCCATCAACACCTGGCTGATGGAGCAGTTGATCATGGTGGACGCGCTGAAGAGAGCCAGCGCGAAGCGCATCACCGTGATCATGCCCTTCTACCCCTACGCCCGACAGGACAAGAAGCACCGGGGCCGCGAGCCCATCTCGGCACGGCTCGTCGCCGACATGTTCAAGACGGCCGGCGCCGACCGGATCATGTCCGTTGACCTGCACACCGCCCAGGTGCAGGGCTTCTTCGACGGCCCGGTCGACCACCTGCTCGCCCAGACGCTGCTGGCCGGCCACGTGGCGAAGACCTACCAGAACCGCGAGATCACCGTCGTCTCCCCGGACTCCGGCCGGGTGCGCCTCGCCGAGAAGTGGGCCGACACCCTCGGGCAACGTCCACTGGCGTTCATCCACAAGACCAGGGACCCGTTCAAGCCGAACGAGGCCATGGTGAACCGCGTCGTGGGTGACGTCCGCGACCGGGTGTGCGTGCTGATCGACGACATCATCGACACCGGCGGCACCATCGTGAAGGCCGCCGAGGCGTTGAAGGAGGCGGGTGCGGCCGAGGTGGTCATCGCCGCCACCCACGGCGTCCTCTCCGACCCGGCCACCGAACGGTTGGCCAACTGCGGGGCCAGCGAGGTCATCTTCACGAACACGCTGCCGATCCCCGAGGAGAAGCACTTCCCCGGTCTGACGGTGCTCTCGATCGCACCGCTGCTGGCCAGGGCGATCCAGCAGGTCTTCGAGGACGGCTCGGTCACCAGCCTCTTCGACGGCGACGCCTGACCGGCACGAGGTGACGGGCCCGACCGGTCCTCCGGTCGGGCCCGTCGTCCGTCGACACCCTCCGCTGGCGGGCCGGCGGCACGCGTGCCACCGCGCCCGCGCGTCCCGCCAGCCGAGGGCCGCGTGGCCGGTGGGCGCTCCTCCCGACGACCGGCCGGACCCCGCCACCAGCCAGCCCCTCCTCAGAACAGGTTGACGACCTCGATCGCGGCGAGGACGGCGAACAGCGCCACGCACACCCCCAGCAGACCGTTGGACACCCAACGCGACCGGTACGGGCGCGGGGTGCGCCGCGAGTTGAGCAACAGCACCAGGGTCAGCGCCAGGAACGGCATGAACAGGGCGCCGAGCACGCCGTAGGCGACGATCAGTTGGAACGGCCGGTCGAGGAAGAGCAGCGCCATCGGGGGGAAGGTCAACCACAGCAGGTAACCCCGGTAGGCGGTGCTGCGCTCCCCGGCCCTCCGGTCGTAGTCGTGCTGGTCCGCCTGGCCGCTGGGCGGGGCCGGCAAGGCCACCTCCCCGGCGGCGGCCGCCTCCTCCACCCGCCGCGTCGGCTCCGGCCGGTCGGCGGGAGCGGCCTCGGCACCGGCGTCCGCCGGTGCCGCCGGCGGCGCCTCGCGGTGGCGGAACACCCGCCACCAGTCGGCGAACAGCAGGCTGACCCCGTTCCACACCCCGATGAGGGAGCTGAAGGACACGGCGAAGAAGCCCACCAGGAACGGGATCCGGGCCCACTCGCCGTAGTTGGCGTCCAGGGTGTCGGCGAGGGTCAGCAGCCCACGGTCGCCGGAGAGCACGTCCTGCCCCAGCAGCATCTCCGAGCCGACGATGAGCATGGCGACGACGAACACCCCGGTGGTGACGTACCCGACCGTGTTGTCCAGCCGCATCATCGCCAGCCAGCGGGGGGAACGCCAGCCCTTGGCGTGGGTCCAGTAGCCGTAGGCCGCCATCGTGATCGTGCCCCCGACGCCGCCGGCCAGGCCGAGGACGAACACGAGCGACCCGGGCGGCAGGTCGGGCACCAGACCACCGGCCATCGCGGTGAGGTTCGGGACGACCAGGACCGCGGTGCCCACCACGGTCACGAACATGACGCCGACCAGCGCCGTCATGAGCTTCTCGATGAGCGCGTAACGGCCGAACCAGACGATGCCGAGCCCGGCGAGGCCGCACAGAATCCCCCACTCCCGCACGGAGAGCACGGGGAAGAGCGCGTTGAGCGGCAACGCGGACGCCGACATCGCCGTCGCCCCGTAGACGAAACCCCAGACGACGGCGTAGGCGCCGAAGTAGATCAGCGTCCAGCTACCCAACTGGCGCCACCCGCTGAGCATGGTCTGCCCGGACGTGAGGTGCCAGCGGCCGACCGCCTCCGCCAACGCGATCTTGAGCACGGTGCCGAGCAGCACCGCCCACAGCAGCGTGTACCCGTACCGCGAACCGGCCACCAGGGTGGCGACGAGATCCCCCGCGCCCACCCCGGTGGCCGCAGCCATGATCCCGGGGCCGAGTTGGCGCAGCCTGGCCCGCACGGGTGGCCCGTCGTCCGCCACCCGCCCCGATCCCGCACCGACCGTGTCAGACATGGCACCGAACGTAGTACCCCGTCTGCCCGAACGGAAGAATCCCGACGCCGGGACACCGGGGCACGACGTGTTCGCGGGGCTCACCGTGATCCAGCCGGGACGCGATCCCGGCCACCCCGGCCCAGCGGGCGGAATTCAGGGAATATCGAGTCGGAAATTCACCAACTCGCCTTCGCGGAGCATTCCACTACCCCGATCGTCGGCACGCGGAGAACGTTGTGCGCCTACCGGAGAGCTCTTCGCACGCGCCTCCGCGCGCACGGGACCAGCATCCGCTCCGGAAATCCCACGGGCTCGACGAGCGCAGCAGGGGAACGCGGCGACCTCCGCCCACCGGAGAGCAGGGGGAGTCCTCCCACCACGACCGTACGGTGGTCGCCGACCCTCCTGACCTGTGATGCCCTGGCCCGCGCCGCCATCCGGAGCCTGACACGCCAGCGTGGATTCCGGCGCACCGCGATGCGCCCGGGAACAGGGCCGGCCATCGCGGGACGCACTCCGGTTCGAGTAGCCCGCGGCGGAGCGAGATTTCCGAAATCCCACTACCCGCCCTTCCACGATCAGGAATTTCCCACCGGGTCGGCGCCATGAGTAGCCTTGTCGGTCCGACCCAGCGGAGCGATCATCCGGTATCCAGCAGCGGGATGTCCTCCGAGGCCCATTGGGAGAACCTTCTTGCTGCGAGCAGTGGACATTCGGAAGTCGTACCGATCCGGGACCGTATCGGTGCCCGCGCTGCGGGGAGTCAGCCTGGACGTGGCGGCCGGCTCCCTCACGGCCGTCATGGGACCGAGCGGCTGCGGGAAATCCACCCTCCTCACCGTCGCCGGGTGCGGGCACTGCTCACCGCCGACGTCGGGCAGCACTACGGCCTCGGCGTGGAGCGGGGCCCGGAAGCGCAGCGGGTCCTCGCCACGAGCACGGTGGTCGCGGCGGTGGCCCTCGCGGTGCTCGGCGGCACGTTGGCGCTGGTCGTCACCGCGCTGTCGGTCAGCGAGACCCGGCGGGAGCTGGCGACCCTGGCGGCGGTCGGGGCGAGCCGCCGGTTCCGGGGGGCGGCCGTCGCCGCGCACGCCTCGGCGGTGACCGCCACCAGCGTCGGGCTCGGTCTCCTCGTGGTCGTCGCGCTCGCTCCGGCCGTCGTGCTCGCCCTGGAGGGCGGCTGGTCAGTGCTCCCGTGGTGGGGGCTGCTCGGGGCCGCGCTCAGCTGCTGGTGCGTGGCCACCCTCACCGCCTACCTCGGATCCCGCTGGTCGGTGCGGGGCTACCGCACCGCGTGCTGGGCCGGCGAGGCCGGCGGACTACCTGGAACCCGCTCGATGCCGGCACGCCCGGCTGGTGCCGGCCCGTCCCGTTCGGCTGGGCCTCCCCCAACAGGTGGGCGGCGACGGGCCGTGACCGGGCGACGACCCCCGGCCGCCCACCGGGCCGTGGGCGTGGGCCGTGCGGACCAGGAGTTACCCCCGGTTCCCGCTGCTCCGCGCCCCGGCCTACACTTGTCGGGTTGCCTCGGCGAGGCCAGTACACGCTCTGGTGTGATCGACGCGGCGGCTGCTCTGGCCGCGCTCTGTCACGACGAGCGCGCCGCGCCGCCGCGACCACGACGCTGATCGACCGTCCGCCGCCATCCCCAGCAAGGAGTGCATCGCCGTGTCCCAGGTACGTCTTGCCGCTGAGCCGCGCACCGAGTTCGGCAAGGGTGCCGCCCGCCGCACCCGCCGCGCCGGGAAGATCCCCGCCGTCCTCTACGGCCACGACTCCGACCCGAAGCACCTGTCGCTGCCGGCGTTGGAGTTCGCCAGGGTCGTCCGGGAGCAGGGCTTCAACGCCGTCCTGTCCCTCGACATCGCCAACGGTGGGTCGGAGCTGGCCCTGACCAAGACGGTCACCACCCACCCGCTGAAGAACTACATCGAGCACGTGGACCTGCTGCTGGTCAAGCGCGGCGAGAAGGTCACCGTCGACGTGCCCGTCACCGTCGCCGGTGAGCCCGGCCCCGGCACCCTGGTGGACCAGGAGCTCACCGAGATCCAGGTCGAGGCCGACGCGCTGAACATCCCGGAGTCCTTCGAGGTCTCCGTCGCCGGCGCCCGTGAGGGCTTCCAGGTGACGGCCGCCGACGTGCCGCTGCCCTCCGGCGTCACCCTGGTCAGTGAGCCCACCACCCTGCTGGTCAAGGTGGAGGCCTCTCCGACGGCCGCCCAGATGGACACCGGCGAGGAGACCGCTCCGGCCGAGGGCGAGTCCGAGGAGAGCTGATCCGAGCGCCCGACCTCCTGGTCGGGCCGCGTTCGGACCAGCGACGAGACACCGAGCACGCGCGGCGCACCCCGGATTCGGGGTGCGCCGCTCGCCGTCAGACAGGATGTGACACCCGCACCATGGGTTTGACCGCCGCCGACGTGAGCAACGTGGTCATCCGGAAGTCGCCCAGGTTGCTCCGTTCCCGGGGCTACGACGTGGACGAGGTCGACTCGTTCCTCCGCCTCGTGGTGGAGGCGCTGGACGGGCACTCCCGGTTGACGGCGCGGGACGTGCGTCGGGTCGCGTTCCGCGGCCCGCCGACCGGCCGGCGGGGCTACCACCGGGACGATGTCGACGGCCTGCTCGACCTGGTGGAGATGGCCCTGCGGGAACGCGGCCGCTGACCGGTTCCCTGCCCCCGACCGGGTCAGGCCACCGGCCGGCCGTGCTGTCCGGTTCCGGGATCGACGGGCCAGGGGTGCGACCCCGCCGTCCCGGGGCACGGCACCGGTAGGGTCGGTCCGCTCGCGGGCCTCGACTGGAAAGGGTTGGCCGTGACAACCGAGGACACCCCGTTTCTGCTGGTGGGACTGGGCAATCCCGGGCCCCGCTACGCCGGGAACCGGCACAACGTCGGCTTCATGGTGCTGGACCTGCTGGCCGGCCGGCTCGGCGCCCGCTACAAGGGCCACCGCAGCGGTTGCGACGTCGCCGAGGGACGGCTGGGCGGCGTTCGGGTGGTCCTGGCGAAACCCCGTTCCTACATGAACGTCTCGGGTGGCCCCGTCGTCGGCGCCGCCCGCTTCTACAAGATCCCGCCGGCCAGGACGGTCGTGGTGCACGACGAACTGGACCTGCCCTACGGGGCGATCCGGTTGAAGTCGGGCGGCGGCGAGGGCGGCCACAACGGGCTGCGGTCCATCACGTCCTCGACCGGTACCCGCGACTACCTCCGGGTCCGGTTCGGGGTGGGTCGACCGCCCGGTCGGATGGACCCGGCCGCCTACGTCCTCAAGGACTTCTCCGGGGCCGAACGCAAGGAGTTGGAGTTCTTCGTCGACCGGGCGGCCGACGCGGCGGAGGCGGTGGTCACCACCGGCCTGGAGGCCGCGCAGAACACCTTCCACGCGCTCTAGGTCCCGACGTCGCCGGAAGCGTTCCACGCCTCAGCCGTCGTCCCGGCGCCCGCCGGCCCGCGCCGCACCCGAGCCCGGGGGTCGACACGCGGTGACACCCCGAGCCGGGGTCCGGTCCCGGTCAGCTTCCGCCGGACTACCGGTGACGGGTGCGGAACGGGGCAACCCCCGGGGCCGGGACCGCGCTTCGCGGGCTACCGGGCGGAGCGGCGGATCGTCCGGATCCCGACCGCCAGCCCACCCGCGCAGGTCAGTGCCGCCGCCACCGCGCCCCACAGGACGGTGGACGAGGCGAAGGTGCCCATGAACAGCTCTCGTTCGGCGTCGACGATGTAGGTGAGCGGGTTGAACCGTGCCACGGTCCGCATCCAGTCCGGGCCGGTCTCCAACGGGAGCATCATCCCGGACAGCAGGAGCAGGGGGAAGGTCAGTGACTGCTGCACCGTCCAGAACATCCATTCCTTCCCGCGCGTGGCGATCGCGAGGGCGTAGGACAGCGCGCCGAGGCCGATGCCGAACACTCCCAGGAGGAGGATCCCGACGAGCACGTGCGCGAGATGCGGCGTGACGCCGAGCGGTACGGCTACCAGCGTGATCACCAGTGCCTGGACGACCAGGGGCGCGAACTCCTTGAGCGCGCGCCCGGTGAGGATGGACGCGCGGGACAGCGGAGAGGCGAGGATGCGCTCGTAGGACCCGGTCTGCATCTCGTACTGGAGGTTCGACCCGGTCATGCCCGTGCCGAAGACGCAGATCATCACGATCACTCCGGGCAGGAACCACTCCAGGGCGCTCGCGTCGCCGATCCCGTCACCGCCGACCATGCCTCCCAGCAGTGGCGCGAACAGGGCCAGGAACACCAACGGCTGGAGCAGGGAGAAGACCAACGAGAACGGGTCGCGCAGCACGACCACGATCTCGCGGGTGAAGACAGCTCGCGTGTCGCTCAGGAAGCGACCGATGCGGCCGCCCGTGCCGTCCTCGTCGGCGGCGTGCACGTGTTCGATCGTCTGGGCGTTCATGCGGCATCCGCTCCGTCCGTGGTGTTCGCGGTCCTGGCCGCCGCCGAGCCGTCCTCCGCCGCGTCGGGGGTGTCGTCCTCGCGCAGGCTGCGGCCGGTGAGGTTGAGGAAGACGTCGTCGAGCGTGGCCTCTCGGATCGCCGCCGCCTCCGGGCGGGCTCCCGCCGCCTCCAGCAGGTGGAGGATGCCCGGCAGCTGCCGTGCGCCGTGGTCCGTCGCGAGGACGACCGCCTCCCCGGCCCGCTCCTCGAAGCGGTCGGCGTAGCGCTGGTCCGCCCGCAACGCCCGCTTCGCCACGTCGGCCTCGTCCACGGCGCCGAAGGTCAGGGTGATCACGTCGTCGGCGTGGTCGAGCTTGAGCCTGCCCGGCGAGTCGTCGGCGATGACCGTGCCGTGGTCGATCACGATGACGCGCTCGGCCATGTCGTCGGCCTCCTCCAGGTAGTGCGTGGTGAGCACGAGCGTCATGCCGAGGTCATCGCGCATCCGGATGATGTGTTCCCACAGGTTCGCCCTCCCCTGCGGGTCCATGCCGGTGGAGGGCTCGTCGAGGAACAGCAGCGGCGGGTGGTTCATCAGACCCATCGCGACGTCGAGGCGACGACGTTGCCCGCCGGAGAGGCTCATGACGGGGCGCTTCTCGAGCCCGTTCAGCTGTAGCGCGCGCAGGAGCTCCGCCGCGCGCTCGCGGGACACGGCCGGCGCGAGCCGGTGGAACGAGCCCTGGGCGCGCAGCTCGTCGATGACCCGGTAGTTGTGCCCGGCGCCGTTGCCCTGGCCGATGTAGCCGATGCGGCGGCGGACGAGGGCTGGTTGGGTGCGCACGTCCGCCCCGGCCACCCTCGCACTACCGGAACTCGGGCTGAGCAGGGTGGTGAGCATCCGCAGGGTGGTCGACTTGCCCGCTCCGTTCGGCCCCAGGAAGGCGACGAGCTCGCCCGGCGCGACGTCGAGGTCGACCCCCTTCACCGCGTGGACGAGCTGCTTCCCCCGCTGGAAGGTCTTGGTCAGACCCTCAGTGTGGATCATGGGAACCTTCATTCGCGTACGGTGTACCGAAAATGACGAGCGACATTAACATACGATGTACGGGAATTGCCACGAGGATTGTGCGATCCGGGCACGACGTCTGGGAGGCTGGTCGCGTGACTGACAGGAGACCGACGTCCGCTCCGACGGGGCAGGGAACATCGGAGCCCGCGAGCGCCTGCCCGCCGCCCGAGGCGGTGCCGAGGTCCACGGCGGAGGTCGCCCGCCGACTCGCCCTGCTGTGGGACCGCCCCACGCCGTCCCCGCTCGGGCGCCGGGCGCGGCTGAGCCTCACCGCGGTCGTGGACGCGGCCATCGGCCTCGTCCAGGAGTCCGGACTCGAGGCGCTCTCGATGCGCGGGGTGGCCGCGCGGCTCGGCGTGGGCGCCATGTCCCTGTACACCTACGTGCCCGGCCGCACCGAACTCGTCGACCTCATGATCGACCGCGCGTACGAGGCTTTCGAGCTCCCCGACCCGGAGGCCGACTGGCGTCCCGCCCTGGAGCAGTACGCGAGGCAGCTGCACGCGCTGCTCGGACGACATCCGTGGATGCTCACGCTCAACCGGACCCGGCTTCCGCTCGCACCGCACGTGCTCGACGCCGACGAGGCCGGGCTCCGCACGTTGATCGACACCGGACTGCCGGAACATCGGGTGGTCGAGGTGGTCGAACTCGTCAACGGGCTCGTCTGGGGCCTCGCCTCCACCGCCGCGCGCGAGGCCGCGGAGAGCAGTGAGACCGGCCAGGGGTACGGCGAGTACTGGCAGGAGTGGAGCGGTTTCTGGGTGACCTACTTCGACGTCGAGCGCTACCCGACGATGACGCGGGTCTACCAGGCTGGCGCGTTCGACGACGGCGTCGACTTCGACCGCGTCCTCGGTCGCCTGCTCGACAGCGTGGAGAACACGATCGACCAGTACTCCACCGGGGCGTCCCCGGCGTCTCGGCACGACTGAACGGAGCCAGCGCGGGGGCGAGTTCGCCGTGAGGGGTCAGCGTCCCCGACGTGCTGGGCGGTCTTCGACGGCGCACTCGCTGGGAGTCATCTCGATCGACGGGCCTGGCCGCGCCGGACGCCACCGGCGGCTGCTCACCCGGGCGCCGAGAGGTGCCCGGGGATGGCGGGGGCGGACGCGGGCCGGCCGGCCAACGGTCGACGCCGTGGGGACGTCGAGCGGACCGGCCGCCCTCGCCCCGGGGACCGCTGCCGCGGAATGGGCGCCCCACCACGGCATGCCATGCCAGCTGGATCGCGCCGGCACTCCGTCGGAGACCGGACCGGCGGCACGGCTCCGCCCCTGGCCAGGGACGCGACCGAGCACGGAGCCCCGAGGAGGGGACTCCGGACCACGTGGGCGGGCGCGCACCACGCGCCCCTCATGCTCCCGGCGCCCGGCTCAGCCCTCCGCCAGTTCGGCGGCGGCCAACCACTCCAGCTCGACCTCCTCCTTCTCCGCGACGACCTTGCGGAGTTCGGTGTCGAGCTCGGTCAGGCGGTGCGGGTCGCTGCCGGCCTCGGCGATGGAGTCGTTGATCCGCTCCTCCTTCGCCGTCAGCGTGTCGAGCCGACGCTCCAGCTTGGCGAGCTGCTTGCGGGCGGCGCGCTGTTCGGCGGCCGTCGCCTTCGCGGCGGCGCTCTTCCCGCCGCCGGCCGGGGAGACCGAGGAGGTCGTCCCGCCACCGCCCCGGCCCGAGTCCAGGTCCTCCTGGCGTCGACGCAGGTACTCCTCGATGCCCCCGGGCAGGCCGGTGATCACTCCGTCGCCGAAGAGGGCCACCACCTGGTCGCAGACCCGTTCCACGAGGTAGCGGTCGTGGGAGACGACCACGAGGGTTCCCGGCCACGAGTCGAGCAGGTCCTCCAGCTGCTGGAGCGTGTCGATGTCGAGGTCGTTGGTCGGCTCGTCGAGCAGCAGGACGTTCGGTTCCGCCATCAGCAGCCGGGCCAGTTGCAGCCGACGGCGTTCACCGCCGGAGAGGTCCGAGACCGGGGTCCACTGCCGCCCCTTGGGGAACCCGAGCCGTTCGGCGAGCTGGGACGCCGCGAGCTCCAGCTTGCCCAGCACGATCCGCTGGGCGATCTCCTCGATGGCTTCGAGGACCCGCAGGTCACCGGGCAGGTCGTCCAGTTCCTGCCGCAGGTGGGCCAGCCGGACCGTCTGCCCCCGCAGGCGGCGGCCACCGTCGGGTTCCCGCTCCCCCGCCAGCAGCCGCAGCAGGGTCGTCTTGCCGGACCCGTTCACCCCGACCAGGCCGATGCGGTCCCCCGGACCGATCCGCCAGGTGACCCGCGACAGCAGGGACCGCTCCCCGACGCGCAGGTCGGCGTCCTCGATCTCCAGGACGGTCCGCCCGAGCCGCCGCTTCGCGAAGCTCAGCAGTTGCACCGAGTTCCTGGGTTCCGGCACGTCGGAGATCAGCGCCTCGGCGGCCTCGATGCGGAACCGGGGCTTCGAGGTCCGGGCGGGCGCGCCACGCCGCAGCCAGGCGAGTTCCTTGCGGGCGAGGTTGCGCCGCCGGTCCTCGGCGGCCTGGGCCTGCCGCCCGCGCTCCGCCCTGGCGAAGATCCAGTCCGCGTAGCCGCCCTCGTACTGTTCGACGCGGCCGTCGACGACCTCCCAGGTCCGGGTGCAGACGGTGTCGAGGAACCAGCGGTCGTGGGTGACGACGATGAGCGCGCACCGGCGCGCGGTGAGGTGTTCGGCCAGCCAACGGACACCCTCGACGTCGAGGTGGTTGGTGGGCTCGTCCAGCACCACCAGGTCGAGCTCCTGGACGAGCGCGGCGGCCAGCGCCACTCGGCGTCGTTCACCACCGGAGAGCGTGCCGATGCGCGTGTCCAACCCCCGGTCGGTGATGCCCAGCCCGCCGAGCACGGAGCGCACCCTGGGGTCGGCCGCCCACTCGTGCTCGGCGGCGAATCCCAGGGGTTCCAGCACGGCCTGCCGGATGGTCGACGCCTCGGCCAGTTCGGTGCGCTGCGTCACCACGGCCATCCGCAGGTCGGACACGTGGCTCACCCGGCCCGAGTCGGGGGGCTCACTGCCGGCCAACACCTCGAGCAACGTGGTCTTGCCACCACCGTTGAGGCCGACCACGCCGACGCGTTCGCCGCGGGAGACACCGAGCGAGACGTGGTCCAGCAGGGTCCGCACCCCGTGCGACTTGGACACGTCCTCCAGGTTGACGAGGTTCACCATGCGTTGAGCCGCTCCGTGCTTCCGGCCGCCCGGCCCACCTCCCCGTGCGGGGGAGGACGCCGACGGCGGCCACGTTCCGTGCCGTCACTCCCTCCGAGACTACGCAAGGGAGGGTCGCGTCCGGCCCCGGACCTTCGAGGGCTGGCGGCCGGGCCCCTCGGCCGGGGCGGTCGGCGACCCCGGGCGGGGGAGGGGCCCACCGCCCCTCCCCCGGTCCGCTCGGACGCCGGCCGGTCACCGCCCCTCGCGGAGCGCCGTGATCGCCTCCCCGAGCTTCTGGGCGAACCTCCGGTGGTCGGCGCCGAAGAAGTTCGCCACCCGCCCGTTCGGGGACTCCGAGACCTGGTTGACGATCCGCCCGTCCTCGGTGTCCGACCACTGGATCAGGGGTGCCTTGGTCGTGCGCCCCAGCCGGTCCCGGACGGTGATCCCGATCTGGCCGGTACGGAGCCGGGGCTTCTCGAAGACCCGTTCCAGGGTCCGCACGGCCGAGCTCTGCGCTCCCGCCGCCCGGGGGCGGTCCTGCTCCAGGAAGCTGTGGTCCTCGTCGATCTCGTCGTCCCGGCGGTGCCGGCCCGTCGGCGCCGGGCGCGGCTCGGCGGCGGGCATCGGCAGGGTGACCGAGGGGATCGACGCCGCCGGCGCCTCGGGCAACAGGGCCAACGCCGAGTAGACGAGGCTGCTGGCCCTGATCTCCTCGACGCGGATGCCACCCCCGAGTTCCCCCCGGACCCGATACCCGACCTCACCGTTCCCGGCGACCAGCAGGGCCTGGTGCCCGCCCTGTTCCTTCAGGTCGGTCATCCAGATCATGTCGACGGCCAACGGTGGCCGGGCCATCATCAGCAGGGCGTCCTCGACCTCCGTGTTGGCGCGAATCCCGTCCCCGAGGCCGGAGGCGGCGAGCTGGTTGTAGACACGGCGGCGGATCTCCGCGCGCTCGTCCATGGTCTCGCCGTGGGACCTGACCCGTAAGGGGTAGGGGTGGCGGCCGAGGCCACCGTCCTCCCAGAGGATGTCGTACTGCTGCGCGGTGAGTCGGAACGAGAAGGACATGGTCAGCCGTTTCGGTTGGTCTGGTCGCGGTGGCTCGGTGGGCGGGCCGAGACCTGGAGGAGGGCCCACCGGGCCGGGAGCGGGCAGCGCGTGGCCGGTCCCCTTCGCACGGATCCCCTTGTCCACGCCGAACACCACCCGGCGGGGCTCCTCCCCCTCCGGGTCCGGTGCCCGCCGGCGTCGGCGACCCGCCCCCTGTTCACAGCAGCCAAACAGATTGGGTGCCCGCCGCGCAGTGAACTTCGATCAATTGCGACGTTCAGGTGATATCGACGTGAGGTGACGGTGGTCGACGCTCCCGCGCCCCCTCCGGGGGATGGGCGGAGGACCACTCCGGCACGCCGCCCTGGCGTGCCCGAGCCCGGGAGCGGGATCTCGCCACCGCTGACCGGTCGGATCAGGCGTGCACCTGGGGTGGGGTAGGGCGCGGGCTGTCCTCGCTGCTGACCACCCTGGCGCCCGGGACAGGACCGTGCGCGACCCGCACGGTGCGGCAGACCCCGACCCCGGAGAGCTCGGCGGCGACCCGGACGGCGGAGTCGCCGTCGGTGCACAGGAAGGCGCAACTGGGGCCGGAGCCGGAGATCATGCCGGCCACGGCTCCCGCGTTGACCCCGGCCCGCAACGTGCGGCGCAGGGCGGGACGGAGGGAGACCGCCGCCGCCTGGAGATCGTTGCCCAGGAGCAGCGCGAGTTGGAGCGGATCACCGGAGGACAGGGCCTCCAGCACCGGTTCCACGCCACCAACCCGGGGCGGCGAGCCCTCCCGGCGCAGCCTGTCCAGCTCTGCGAAGACGTCGGGGGTGGACAGACCCCGACTGGCGAGGGCGATGACCCAGTGGAAGGTGTGCCGGGACAACACCGGCACCAGCCGTTCACCCCGCCCCGTGCCCAGTGCGTAGCCGCCGTGCAGGGAGAAGGGGATGTCGCTGCCCAGGGTCGCGGCGACACCGGACAGCTCGTCCCGCCCCATCTCCAACCGCCACAGGTTGACCAACCCGACGAGGGTGGCCGCCGCGTCGGCACTGCCGCCGGCCATGCCGCCCGCCACCGGGATGGACTTGCGGATGTCGATCCTGACCTTCAGGTGGTCCGGGTCGCGGCCGACGTGCTCGGCGAGCGCCCGGGCGGCCCGCCACGCCAGGTTCGAGGAGTCGAGGGGGACGGTGTCCGCTCCCTCGCCCGTCACGTCGAGCCCGGGTTCGTCGGCGACGGAGACGGTGACCTCGTCGGTCAGCGACAGGGCCTGGAAGATCGTCGCCAACTCGTGGTAGCCGTCGTCCCGCGCGTCACCGACGGCGAGGTGGAGGTTCACCTTGGCCGGGGCTCGAACGGTCACCGGGGGCGGTACTACTGCCAGCACCCTTGCAGCCTACGGGCGTTTGGCCGATCTTCCGCCCCCGAACCGGTGAGGATCACTCTCCGTAGAGCGGAACCGCGCTGCCTCGCCGCGCCGACCGCTCGGTTCGGGTAGCCCGAACGGGCAGGTGGCCACGATCGGCCAACGATCGCGCCGGGCGTCCGGGCGTCCTCCGAACGGTGTTCCTCGTGCTCGTCCCCTGCGCTGGGCCGTCAGGGCGGCGGCCGGCCGCCCTGACGAGGTGTCCACCGAACCGACGGCGTCGAGATCCACCCGAACAGCGGCCGACGCGGAACCGGGGCAGGAGCCGCCCGGCCGACCCGGGGGCGGTGAGTCGAATCACAGCGACGGTGGGACATTCCCAGGCACGCGCGGCCCGACGAGCGGCCTCGACCGCGTCCGGCGGCTGGCTCCCCCGCCCTTCGGGGGCTCGTCGTCCATCCCCTCCCCCGAGAGGGATGGACGACTCGTCACCAGCCCTGGACGTGAACCAGCAGGGCCACGACCAGGAAAGGGTATCCGGCGGACGCGGGCCGGCATCGCGCCTCGGCTCCCGAGGGGGCTCCGGTCACGGCCGCACGGACGTCATGACCGCTCCCGACGGGAGGGCTGGCCTCAGAAGGCCGGGACGACGCTGCCGTCCTGGTAGGTCCCCTCGATGAACTCGCGGACCTCCTCGGAACGCAGCAGCTCGGTGAGCTGCTGGATGCGCTCGTCGTCCACCAGCTCGGGCAGCGTGACCAGGCCGTTCGCGTACGGGCTTTCCTCGCCGTCCTCCAGGAGGATGGCGTCCTCGGTCGGGTTGAGGCCGGCGTCGATGGCGTAGTTGCCGTTGATCACCGACGCGTCGGTGTCCGCGAGGCTCCTCGGCAGCTGGGCCGCCTCCAGCGGCTGGAAGCGCAGGTTCTTCGGGTTGTCCTCGACGTCCAGCTCGGTGGCGTTGTCCTCGGTGCCCTCGGCGAGCGTGATCAGACCGCTGTCGGCGAGCAGCCGCAGGCCGCGGGTCAGGTTGGCCGGGTCGTTGGCCAGCCCGATGACCGCCTCGTCCGGCAGGTCGTCGACGTCGTCGACCGACTCCGAGTAGAGCCCGAGCGGCTCGATGTGCACGCCCTCGACCCACTCGTAGTCGCCACCGTGGTCCAGCGTGAACTGCTCCAGGTAGGGGATCGTCTGGAAGTAGTTGGCCTCCAGCGACCCGTCCCGCAGCGCCGTGTTCGGCTGCACGTAGTCGGTGAACTCGACGACCTCGATCTCCAGGCCGGCGTCGGCGGCCAACTCCTCCTGGACGAAGTTCAGGATCTCCGCGTGCGGGGTGACGGACGCGCCGACGCGCAGCGGACCGTCGGCGGTGACCGGGGCCTGGGTGTCGGTGTCACCGCCCCCGTCGGACGCGGTCTCGCTGTTCCCGCAGGCGGCGAGCGTGGTGACGGCGGCGGCCGCGATGGCGACGGCGGTCAGGGAACGGTGTCGCACTCCCGGTTTCCTCTCTCCTGGCGCCGGCCCGTGGGCAGGCGCGTCTGCCGCGCCCGGGCATGGTCGTCCCCGGCACGGGTGTACTTGCTGGTGTGCCGCTCCCCGGTGGCGGGGGCGGCGCGGGTGTCACACCCGCAGCGCCGACCGTCGACGGTCGATGGTGCGTGCGATGAAGTCCGAGGTCAGCTGGGTGAGCCAGGCGAGCCCGCCGAGCACCAGCACGGACGCCAGCAGGATCCGCTCGTCGTTGCGCTGGTAGCCGTGCCGGATCGCGAGGTCACCGAGCCCGCCACCGCCGATCACCCCGGCCATCGCCGAGTAGCCGATCAGGGTGACCGCCGTGACTCCGATCGCCGCGACCAGGGCGGGCCCCGCCTCGCGGAGCAGCACGCTCCGGACGAGGCGGAGCCTGCTGGCCCCGGTGGTGATGGCCGCCTCCACGACGGCCACGTTGACCTCCCGCAACGCCGACTCCACGAGCCGGGCCACGAAGGGCACCGCCCCCACCGTGAGCGGCACGATGACCGCGGTGGGGCCGATGGTCGTCTGCACGAGCGCCCTGGTGAACGCGCTGAGCACCACCAGGAGCACCACGAACGGGAGCGAGCGGCCGACGTCGACCACCACTCCCAGCACGCGGTGCGTGATCCGCCGAGGGGACAGCCCTGTCGGCGAGGTCATGTGCAGCACGATGCCGAGGGGGATCCCGCCGAGGGCGGCGAGCAGGGTGGCGATGCCGACCATGTAGACGGTGTCCCCGGTGGCACTGATCACCAGGTCGAAGACCCGGTCCCACGGGGTGGGTTCCCTCACGCGGCAAGTCCTCCGATATCGCGTGGCGCGCGGCGGATGACGGCGTCCCGTTCCGCGAGCCAGCTCAGCGCCCGTTCCGAGCGCTCGCCGTTGATTCCGATCTTGAAGCGGGCGACGGGTGTCTCACCGAGCCTGGTGAGCCCACCGCCCAGGATGGCCAGCTCCACGTCGTGGCGGTGCGCCGCCTCGGGGAGCAGGGCTCCCACGGCGGCGAACCCGACGAGGACCACCTCGGCGACCACGTCGTACTGGCCGATCTCGCGAGGCGTGGTGCCGGCCTGGTCGACCTCGGGGAGCAGGGAGGCCGTGATCCGGCTGCCTGGCTGGGTGAGCAGGTCCAGCACCTTGCCGTGCTCGACGACCCGCCCTCCCTCCAGGACCGCGACATCGTCGCAGATGCGGCGGACGACGGCCATGTCGTGGGTCACCACGAGCACCGTCACCCCGAGCTCGGAGCGCACCCGGTCGAGCACCGCGAGCACCGAGCCGGTCGTCTCCGGGTCGAGGGCCGAGGTGGGTTCGTCGGCGAGCAGCACCGAGGGGCTGGCCGCCAGCGCCCTGGCGACCGCGACGCGCTGCCGCTGGCCACCGGAGAGCTGGTCGGGGTAGCTGCCGGCCTTGTTGGTGAGGCCGACCAGGTCGAGCAGTTCGGCGACCCTGGCGCGCCGGGCCGGCGCGGCCACCCCGGCGCTCTCCAGGGGGAGGGCGACGTTGCCGGCGGCGGTGCGCTGCCGCAGCAGGGAGTCACCCTGGGGGACGACGCCGATCCGGCGACGCGCGTCCCGCAGCTCACGGCCGCGCAGGGCCACCAGGTCGACGCCCTCGACGCGGATCGATCCCCGGTCGGGGCGTTCCAGCAGGGCGACGCAACGGGCGAGGGTGGACTTGCCGGCGCCGCTCGGGCCGACGACGCCGCAGACCGTTCCGGCCGGGACGCTGAGGGAGACACCGTCCAGGGCGAGCACGTGCTCGCCCTTACCGGGGAAGCTCTTGGTGAGGTTCTCGACAGTGATCATTGTTCGCTCCACACGACGGCAGCCAGCCACACGCGACCGCGCGCGAGGGCGCGGCGGTACGGGTGGGATGGTCAGGAAGAAGACGAGGACCAGGGGTGTTCCGCGGGACCGGTGACGTCCTTCAGCTGCCCATGAGTGGACAGCCGGACGTGGTCCGGCGGCCGTGGTCGACCACGCGTCGTCGGGTCAGGGCGGTGGCGATCAACATGCTCGCTCCATCGATCCTGGCGTTAGCACCTGCCCGCGAACGGGTGGTTGCTGCGGCGTCAACGAGCCAGGTCTCTCGGCCGCTCCGGATGGGCTGTCGCGATGAGTAAACCGAACGGAAACGTCCGCCCGCAAGTAGTTGGGGGTAGATCTGTGCCACACTGCCCGACCGGCCTAACGAGCACCGAGGGTGATCACCGCCCTCCGGCAGGGGTGCCCCCACCCGCGAAGGGGGACGGACGGGGCGGTGGGCCTCCTGGTCGGCCGGTGCTCCGCCGGCCGGATGCCCCGCCGGCACCGGGCGACCGCCCCCACCCGCCGAGGCCGGTCGGTTCGGGGGTTCGGCGGAAGGCGGCCGGTGGTCGGAGCCGGGCGCCGGGCGGCCGGTCCTCGCGGACCGACCGCGCGCCGGTCACCCGGGTCGCGACCGGCTGGGGTCAGCCCCGACCGCTGAGAACCGCGGCCACCACGTCGGGGAGGGTGTCGGCGGGGTCCCGGGGTGCCGTCGGGCAGCGCCAGGCGATCACGTGGTCGGGGCGCACCAGCAGCGCTCCGGTGCCGGTGATGCCCACGCTCGCGGCCCAGGCCGGGTCGTCCACCCGGCGGTGCTCGACCCCGGGCGTGGCGGACGCGGCCCGCTCCCACGTGTCGCTGGCGCCGAGCAGGGTCAGTCCCCTGCCGACGAGGTCCAGGGCCGACCGGTCCGGGCCGAGCCTGTGGTGCGGGAGTCGCGATCCCGGCTGCCCGGTGAGCCCCAACCGGTCGAGCGGCGCGAGGGAGCCGTCGGGGACGAAGGCGCCGGCCGGGTACTGGTAGCCCATGAGGAGGGCCACGGGGTCGTGCGACGGGGTGCCGTCCCCTGACTCCACGCCCAGTTGGCGCAGGTTCGCCGTCTGCGCGCTGGCCTGGTCGGCGGTGAGCCACCCCAACCAGTGGCGCTCGACCTGGTAGCTGTCCAACAGGGATCGGGGAGCCGTACCGGAGACCACCCGGGCGAGCTTCCAGGCGAGGTTGTGGACGTCCTGGATGCCGGTGTTGGCACCGGCGGCGAGGTAGGGGGGCATGACGTGGGCGGCGTCGCCGGCGAGGAAGATCCGCCCGGCCGAGAAGCGGTCCGCGACGAACATCCCGGGTTCCCAGTCGAGGGCGCTGAGGATGCGCACGTCCAGGTCGGGCACTCCGGTCGCGGTGCGCACCGCCCGCGCCCAACCCGCGTGGTCCCGGCCGGGGGCCGGGTCGGCCATGAGCAGCCAGCGCCGGACCCCGTCGACGGTGAGCAGCATGCTCGGCACCTCGGGGTGCTCGATCTGGCACAGGTTGAACTCCCGGCCGCGCACCTGCGCGGAGAGGTCGGCCTCGAAGTAGACGTTGGTGGACCTCCCCAGGGTCCCTCGCCCGCTCCTGGCGATGCCCAACCGTTCCCTGATCGGGCTGTGCGCGCCGTCCGCCGCGATGAGGTACCGCGCCCGGATGGCACCGACGCGGCCGTCGGGGTCGCGGACGGTGGAGGTGACGGAGGTGCCGTCGTCCACCACCTCCAGCACGCGGTGTCCGAACCGCAGGTCGGCCCCGCGTTCGGTCGCCAGGGCGCGCAGCACGGGTTCCAGGGTGTCCTGGGCGCAGAGGCAGGAGTCGGACGGTGAGATCTCCGGTGCCGGGTCGTCCTCGCCGTGCCCCCAGGAGAGCGGTTCCGCCTCCACGAGCGTCCGGCCGGCCGCCATCCCCTCGAAGTCCGCGAGTGCCGCCGCGGCGGCCATCACGTCGGCCTCGGCGTCGACCTGGCGGAACAGTTCCATCGTCCGGAGATTGATCCGGCGGGCCTTGGGTTGCGGCGACGTGGTGTCCCGCTTCTCCACCAGCACGGCGGGGACACCGTGCCACTCGAGGAAGAGGGCGGCGGACAGCCCGACCAGACCGCCGCCCACGATCAGGACCTCAGTTTCGTGTACGTCGTACATCACATGTACTTAGTACACCAATGGTTAGATGCGCGCGAAGGAGGTGTCCCTTGAGCAACGCGGTACCCGGACAGCCCGGAGCGCTCGTATGGACCCTGCCGGAGCCGCCGGGCCGGACGACGACCACGCTGAGCAGGGCCGCGATCGTGCGGGCCGCGGTCGCGGTCGCGGACGCCGAGGGCGCCGCCGCCGTCACCATGCGCCGGGTCAGCTCCGAGCTGGGCTCGTCCACCCCCATGTCGCTCTACCGGTACGTGGGCAGCAAGGACGGCCTCGTCGACCTGATGATCGACGCCGTCTACGGGGAGATCCCCGTGCCGGACGAACCGGTCGGCGACTGGCGGTCGGAGCTGGAACCGCTCTGCCACCGGGCCTGGTCGGTGATCCGGCGGCACCTCTGGTTCGGCGAACTCGTGCACCTGCGGCCACCCTTCGGCCCGAACGCCCTGCGCTACCTGGACTTCCGGCTGGCGGCGCTGGAACCCCTCGGCCTCCCGGCACGGGAACTCACCCGCATCACCGCGGCCCTCGACGGCCACCTGATCGGCTCGGCGCTCCAGCTCGCCGAGGAGACCCGGATGCGCCGGTCCAGCGGGCTGGCCGACGAGGCCGAACTCCGGGACTCGGTGCGGCCCTACCTGTCGTCCGTCACGGCCGGTGGCCGCTACCCGGCCTTCTCCCGGTGGGTCGGCGCGACCACCGACAACGACCTGGACGACCACGTCGAGTGGACGTTGCGCTGCCTGCTGGACGGCATCCAGGCGAGCCTGCGCCGCGACTGACCGGGGTTCGGGGAGCCTCGAGCGCCGAGCCGCTCCCGGCGGCCACGGCGGGCACCGGGACCGCCGGTCGAACCGGGGCCGGGGTGGCACGTGCCACCCGGGCCCGCCACCCGGGACCACGGGCGAGTGGACCGGCCGAGCAGCGGGCGCCCGGTCCGGTGGGCGTGGCGCTCAGCCGACCTCCGTGGCGAGCAGGATGCGTTCGGCGCGGGCGATGCGGACGAAGCCGTCCACCGGCAGCTGCTCGCCCCGGGTGGCCGGCGGCACGTCGGCGGCGAGCAGGATGCGTTCGGCGCGGGCGGCGGAGCCGGCCCAGCCCGCCAGGGCGGCGCGGAGGGTCTTGCGGCGTTGCGCGAAGGCGGCGTCGACCACGCGGAACACCGCGTCGCGGTCGACGCCGGTCGGGGAGTCCCGGCGGTGGAGGGCGACCAACCCGGAGTCCACGTTGGGCACCGGCCAGAAGACACCCCGGGGGATCGTGCCGGCCCGCCGGACGTCGGCGTACCAGGCGGCCTTGACGCTGGGCACCCCGTAGACGCGGCTGCCGGGGCCGGCGGCGAGGCGTTCGGCGACCTCGGCCTGCACCATGACCAGGGCGGTGCGCAGGGTGGGGACCTCCGCGAGCAGGTGCAGCACCACCGGGACGGCCACGTTGTAGGGGAGGTTGGCGACCAACGCGGTGGCCCCGGCGAGCTGGTCGCCGGTGACGCGCAGGGCGTCCTCGTGGAGCACGGTGAGCCGGTCCCGCAGCTCGGGGGCGCGGTCGGCCACGGTGCGCGGCAGCCGGTCGGCGAGCACCGGGTCGATCTCGACGGCCAGCACCCGCTGGCAGGCGGGCAGCAGGGCGAGCGTGAGCGAGCCGAGCCCCGGGCCGACCTCGACCACGACGTCGTCGGGACGCAGGTCGGCGGCGCCGACGATGCGGCGCACCGTGTTGGCGTCGTGCACGAAGTTCTGGCCCAACTTCTTGGTGGGCCGGACGCCCAGCTGCTCTGCCATCCGACGGACGTCGGCCGGGCCGAGCAGCGCGCTCGACCCGGCCGGGGTTCCGCCGCGCGGATCGTCGTTCACTCCGCGAGACACTACGTCATCACGTGGGCAGCCCCAGCTTGGCGGCGCAGCCCGGCCACGAGCCGTAGCTGCCGCCGTTCGCGTCGCGGAGCCGGGTGGCGACCGCGATCTGCTGTTCTCGGGACGCCTCGTTGGGGTAGTTGGCGTACTGCTGGCCGCCGTAGGCGTCCCAGGTGGGCTTGCTGAACTGGAGGCCGCCGTAGTAGAGCCCGTTGGCGCTGACGATCTGCCAGTTGCCGGTGGACTCGCAGTGGGCGAGGCGGTCCCAGACCCCTCCGTCCTGCACCGGGGGCGCATCCGCTGCCGGCGGCTGCTTGGTGCCGACCCGCACGACCCTGTTCTCGGCCTCGCGGATCACCTCGTCGCGGATCTGCTCCCGTTCCGTCTCCTCGCCGTTGACGAGGGTCACCAGGTAGGTCAGTTCGCGCAGCCCGGGGCGGCCCTCCTCCTCGACCTCCTCCTCACCCTTCTCCATCTCCGGGTCGTCGATCCGCTCCTCGTCGGGAGTGATCTCGACCTCCTCGGTGCGTTCCTCGGAGCGGATCCGGGTGACCTCGATGGTGAGGTCGTTGACGAGTTTCGTGTCGGCGGGGGGCGTGACCTCGTCGTCGCCCTCCAGCGCGACCCCCTGGTCCGCCAGCAGTTCCCCGACGGTGGCCGAGGTGGTGGCCACCTGGCGGGGGTCCTCCGCGCCGTCGAGGAGCGTGACGAGCTTGGAGGTCTTCAGGTCGACCGTCATCCCGTCGAGGGGGATGCGCTGGTGCCGGTCGACGGAGAGTTCGGCGTCGTTGGTGGGCATGCCGAGTTCGTTGAGGGCGTCGTCCAGGGTCAGCGCGTGGGTCCAGACCTCGCGCTCCTCGCCGTCCACTCGGAGGGTGAGCAGTCGGCCGCGCTTGAGGACCACCTGGCTTCCGTCGACGACGGTCGCCTGCGCCGCGGGGGCGAGTGCGTCCTGTTCGCCGGCCTCGAAGCCCGCGGTGGCCAGGACGCCGGCCACGGTCGATGCGAAGGTGCGGACGATCCGCTGTTCGTCGTCCACCGTGAGCGTGATGGACTTGTCCATCGCGATCGCGGTACCGGAACCACCGATCAGGACGGTCAGGACAGCGACGATCACCGCGCGCAGAAACGTGCGTTTGTTCACCTGTCGTCCAGCCTTCGTGCCTCCGGGCAGGGGCGGCTCAAGGTGTTTCTGGGGTCGTTGCGGTTCGTCCCTCAACCCCGACGCGTGGCCGTCGGCCACGCCAGAACCACGACTGGACCGGTTGTCCCGCGACGCGGCGGAGCGCCGTCCGCCCGCCCGCCACGGGTGTCGCGCGAGGCGGGGCGGTCGGTGACGCCTGGTAGGCGTGCACCGCGCACGTCGGCGGAGCCACCTCGGTGTCCCCATCCCGGCTTACGATCTCGGGACCGTAACGGCATTCGGCGTGGGGGCCA
Source organism: Actinoalloteichus caeruleus (assembly GCF_049311605.1). NCBI lineage: Bacteria > Bacillati > Actinomycetota > Actinomycetes > Pseudonocardiales > Pseudonocardiaceae > Actinoalloteichus > Actinoalloteichus caeruleus. The sequence continues at coordinate 602,925 of NZ_CP186005.1, read as the reverse complement.
AGAGATCAACCTGGGCTGTGCTCGCGATCACCCAAAAATTCACTCGTTCGCACTAGTGGACGTCGGTTCCGTGACCGATTTCAACCCGAAGATCCGGTCCGCCGTCCGGTTCGCGGCCGCCGCGACCGCCAGTTCGGTCACACCACGTAGTCGTGCCAGCTCCCGCACGGTGTAGGCGGCACAGTAGGGCTCGTTCGGCCGTCCCCGGAACGGGTGAGGCGTGAGGAACGGCGCGTCGGTCTCCACCAACAGCTGGTCCTCGGGCACCAGCGCCGCGGCGGCGTGCAGGTCGCGCGCGTTGCGGAAGGAGACGGTGCCGGCGAAGGACAACACGTAGCCGGCGTCGACGCACCGCCGCGCGAAGTCCTCGTCCCCCGAGAAGCAGTGGAAGACGACGTGCTCCGGCGGCCCCTCCTCCTCCAGGACCCGCAGGATGTCCTCGTGGGCTTCCCGGTCGTGGATCATCAGCGGCTTGCCGACGCTCTTGGCCAGCGCCACGTGCCAGCGGAACGCCGCCAGCTGCGCGGCGGGTGGCGAGTAGTCCCAGTAGTAGTCCAACCCGGTCTCCCCCACCGCGACGACCCTCGGGTCGGCCGCCAGCGCGGCCAGTTCCTCGCGGACCGGCTCCGGGAACTCGGCGGTGCGGGTGGGGTGCAGGGCCACGGCCGCGAACACCCGGGGGTCCCAGTGCGCGGCCCGCACCGCCCACCGGGCCGAGCCGAGGTCGTCGGCGACCGTGATCACCCGGGTGACGCCGGCGGAGGCGGCCCGGTCGACCATCGCGGCCACCTCGGAGGCGGTCCGCGCCCCACAGGCGTCCAGGTGCGTGTGCGCGTCGACGGTGTCCGCCGCGAGGCGTTCCGGGACAGGCGGTGGCTGGCGACGGTCACTCACGGCGTGGTCCTTTCCACGGGACGGATGCGGCGGCGGGCCGGCGGTGGGCACGGCGGAGGCGGGACGGTGCCGTGGCCGCCGTCCCGCCTCGTCGTACGTCGCGCCTGGTCGCCCTAGGAGATCGGAGCCCACTCCGGGCCGGTCTCGCCCAGCTCCGGGTCGAGCTTGGAGAACAGCGGGCTCGGCTTGCTCAACGGGGTTCCCGGCTGGATCTCCCGGGACTCCCAACTGGCCTGCTCCGCCGCGTAGTCGCCGGTCAGGATCGGGTACTCCCTGCCGGGCACGTCGAGGTCCTCGACATCCCGCAGTTCGGGCTGCGCCGCCCACACACCGCTCCCGCCGAGGAGCTCGTGCACCCGCTGCGCGGAGTGCGGCAGGAACGGCGTCAGCATGGTGTTGGCGTCCGAGACCACCTGGAGCGCGGTGTGCAGGATGGTGTCCCTGCGCTCCGGGTCGTCCTTGCGCTTCCACGGCTCCTGGTCGGAGAGGTACTTGTTGGCCGCGCTGACCACCCGCATCGCCTCGGTGGCCGCCGCCCGGAAGCGGGACCGGGCGAGGTGGCCGCCGACGACGTCGAACGCCCCCCTGGCCAGGGACTTGAGCTGTTCGTCCTCGGCGGTGGGGGCCACCGGTGCGGGAACGGCACCCACGTTCTTCGCCGCCATCGCCACGGAACGGTTGACCAGGTTCCCCCACTCGTTGGCCAGCTCGAAGTTGGTCCGCCGGACGAACTCCTCCCAGGTGAAGTCGGTGTCCTGGGTCTCAGGGCCGGCGACGGAGATGAAGTAGCGGAGGGTGTCCGGGCCGAACTCCCGCAGGAAGTCGTTGACGTAGATGACGGTGCCGCGCGAGGTGGAGAACTTCGAGCCGCTCATGGTGAGGAACTCGCTGGAGACGATGTCGTCCGGCAGGTTCAGTTCACCGAAGGCACCGGGGTTGCCCCCCTTGTCCCCCGTCCCGTTGTGCCCCAGCAGCAGGGCCGGCCAGATCTGGGCGTGGAAGGTGATGTTGTCCTTACCCATGAAGTAGTGGCCCTGGGCCTTCGGGTCGGTCCACCAGGCCTTCCACGCGTCCGGGTCCCCGGATCGACGGGCCCACTCGACGCTCGCCGAGAAGTAGCCGATGACCGCGTCGAACCACACGTAGAACCGCTTCAGGGGCTGGTCCCGCCAGCCGTCCAGCGGCACCGGCACTCCCCAGTCGAGGTCGCGGGTGATCGGCCGGGGTCGCATGTCGTCGACCAGGTTCCTGGTGAAGTTCAGGACGTTGGGCCGCCAGTCGGTCCTGGTGGTCAACCACTTCCCGAGGGTCTCGGTGAAGGCGGGCAGGTCGAGGAAGAGGTGTTCGGTCTCGACGAACTCGGGCTTCTCCCCGTTGATCCTGGACCGGGGGTTGATCAGTTCGGCCGCGTCCAGCTGGTTGCCGCAGTTGTCGCACTGGTCGCCGCGCGCACCGTCGTACCCGCAGATCGGGCAGGTGCCCTCGATGTAGCGGTCGGGCAGCGTCCGTCCCGTGGAGGGGCTGACCGCGCCGGTGGTGGTGCGCGCGGTCACGTAACCGTTGCGGTGCAGCGCCAGGAAGATCTCCTGCACCACCTGGTAGTGGTTGCCGGTGGTCGTGCGGGTGAACAGGTCGTAGGACATGCCCAGACCGCGCAGGTCCTCGGCGATCATCCGGCTGTACTTGTCAGCGGTCTGCCTGGGCGTCAGACCCTCCTTGTCCGCCTGGACCAGGATCGGCGTGCCGTGTTCGTCCGTGCCGGAGACCATGAGCACCCGGTTCCCGGCCATTCGCTGGTAGCGGGAGAAGACGTCGGAGGGGACACCGAAGCCGGAGACGTGACCGATGTGGCGGGGGCCGTTGGCGTAGGGCCAGGCCACCGCGGTCAGAACGGGGGCACTCATGCGTTCAGCCTACGGACGCGTGACGCCCCGGCCCCCACGGGTGCCGGGGCGGACGTCGTGACGACACCGCCCCGCCGGCGGCGCGGGCCGGACGCGCCGCCCGGGTCGGCGGATCGGCCCGGCGGAACCGGAACGGCCGGGGCTCACCCCTCCCCGGGCCGTCGCGCCGGTCACCCCCGCTTGGTTTCGGTGGGCGCGCCGGGTTGGATGGGCCGTCGTGCGAACGGTGGCGTGGCGCTGGGACGTGCCGGGCGGAACGACGCCCGGTGAGGTGCTCGACGCGCTCGGCGCGCGGGCCGCGAGGAGCGGGACGCCGGGGCCCGCCGCCCTGAGCGGCGACTGGTTCGGGTCGGCGGCGGTGATCGCCCCGTCGGTGCGGCTGGAGCCGGTGCCGCCGGCCGAGGCGTTCCACCGGCCGGTCACCTGGCCGGTGACCGAGGACCCGGGGCTGCCCGCCGGGGTGGTGGGCGGTGGCTGGTTCGGCTACCTGGGCTACGGCCTCACCGACCCGGGGGTCTGGGACCGGGCCCGCCGGATGCCGGCGGCGGTGTGGGGGTACGCGGACCACGTGCTGCGCCTCGACCAGGACGGGAACTGGTGGTTCGAGGCACTGGTCCCGGCGGGCGGGGAGGAGCCGGTGGCGCTGGCCGCCGAGCTGGCCGAGGTGGCCCGGGCCGACGGGTGCCCGGTGCGGGGCGACGGCGACGATCCGGGGATGGCCGGTCCACCGGCGAGGAGCCCGGTCCGGTTACCGGGAGCGGAACGGCACGAGGGGGCGGTCCTCGGCGCCTTGGCCGCCATCGGCGCGGGTGAGGTCTTCCAGGCCAACGTGTGCACCGAGATCAGGGCTGGTTTCCAGGGCGACCCGTTGGAGCTGTTCGTCCGGGGGGTGTCGACCCTGGCGCCGGCGCGGGCCGCCTACCTGTCCGGTGGTTGGGGCGCGGTGGTGTCGTTGTCCCCCGAGCTGTTCCTGGCCCGCCGGGGCCGCACGGTGCGCACCAGTCCGATCAAGGGCACGCTGCCCCGCCGGGGCCCCGCCGACGACGGGAACGCGGGCCGGCTGCGGGCCTCGGTCAAGGACGTCGCGGAGAACGTGATGATCGTCGACATGGCCCGCAACGACCTGGGCCGGGTGTGCCAGCCGGGCAGTGTCACCGTTCCCTCCCTGTTGGGCGTCGAACCCCACCCGGGGGTGTGGCACCTGGTGTCCACCGTGGTGGGCGAGCTCCGCCGGGGCGTGTCCGACGCCGAGCTGTTGGCCGCCACCTTCCCGCCGGCCTCGGTCACCGGAGCGCCCAAGGTCCGGGCACTGGAGCTGATCGCCGAACTGGAGGCGACGCCGCGTGAGGTCTACTGCGGGGCGGTCGGCCTGGTGTCGCCGGTGGCCGGGATGGAACTGAACGTCGCGATCCGCACCCTGGAGTACGCGCCCACCCCGGGTGGCGCCGAGCTGGCGCTGGGGGTGGGCGGCGGGATCACCGCCGACTCCGTCCCGGCGGTGGAGTGGGCGGAGTGCCGCACCAAGGCCGCACCGCTGCTGGCGCTGTTGGCGGACCAGGAGCGGTCCGAGGTCCGGGGGTGAGGTCAGGCCGGAGCGCGACCCGCCCCTCGCCGCCCCCGGCGGTGGTTCGCCCGCCGCCGGCCCGCCCGCCCTCCCGAGGGTCGGCGGATCCGGCCGCGTGCGCCGGGGTCGCCGTCACCCGCTCACGGGAATCCGGCCGGGGTGTCCGTTTCGTTCACGACACGCCACCCGGGCACGCCTAGCCTCGCTGTCGCCCCGCACGGAGGGCGACAGCGCGGAAGGAACGGAACGTCATGGCACAGCAGCACCTCACCGTGGTCACGCTCGGCGTCAGCGACCTGGACAGGGCGCGCCGCTTCTACCGGGACGGCCTGGGTTGGGAGGTGGTCGCCGACATCCAGGACACGGTGTTCGTCCAGGTCGGGCACGGCCTGCTGCTCAGCCTGTGGGGCGTCGCCGAACTCGCCGAGGACCTGGGCGGCGCGCCCCTGGAGCAGGAGGGCCCCGGTCGGTTCACCCTCGGGTGCAACGTGGGGAGCGAGGCGGAGGTGGACGCGGTCGTCGAGCGGTTCGTCGCCGCCGGCGGCTCGCTGGTCCGCCCCGCCGAGCACGCCTTCTGGGGTGGCTACCAGGCCTACGTCGCCGACCCGGAGGGTTTCCGGTGGGACGTCGTGCACAACCCGGGCCTGGCCTTCACCGAGGACGGCCGGGCTGTCCTCCGCGACCTCTCCTGAGGAAGGGCCGGCCCCGCGTCCTCCCGCTCGGCCCCTCCGGGCGCGCTCCCGGCCGAGATCGCCTCGGCCCCAGGGCTCCGGGCGGTGCTCCCCTCCTGGCCCCGCTCCGACCCGGCCGGTCGGAACGGCGGTTCCTGATCGCCGCCCCGCCTCGGGGTGGCCGCGCGCCTGGCCGCCGTCGGGCCGCCGGACGGGTACCCGCCCCGCTGCCCCCGGCCTGGCCTCGCGGGCGCACCACGGCGTTCCCCGCCGAGGTGCCGGCACCGGGTCGGTCGTCCTCGCGCCGGCTGGCCCTGGCCCTGCCTCGCCCGGCTCCGGTCTCCCGACCGGCTCGCGCCGCGGCCGGCGCGGGCCGGACGTCGGGTCGACCGCGGTTCGGGAGGGTCGGGGAGGACCACCCGGAGCCGGCGCGGTCCGTGCGGAGATCGGCCGGCCGCCCACGGCATGCGGGCTCGGTCGTCGTGTCCGCACCGCCGACCAGGCCGGACGAGCCGACCGGGCCGAGTGGGCCGAGTGGGCCGACCGGGCCGAGTGGGCCGACCGGCTAGGGCCCGGGCCGGGCGAGCGGGCCGGGAGTCGCCGGCGTCGAGGACGACGGATCCACGAGGGGTGCGGTGGACCGACACCGGCCCTCGTCATCGCGTCCACCCTCGGGGCCGGGAGCTCGGATGGGGACACCAGATCGCCCGGCGCCGGCGGGATCAGCCGCGTCGGGAGCGCAGCACGGCGTCGTAGAGTTCCTTCTTCCCCACCCCGGTGGCGGACGCGACGGCGGCGGCCGCGTCCTTCAGCCGCTCGCCGTCCGCCACCCGTTCCTCGACCGCGCCCACGAGGCTGGCCGGATCGGGAACGCCGGTGTCCTCGGCGCCGCCGAGGACGACGGTGATCTCGCCCCGCACTCCCGCCTCCGCCCACGCCGCGAGTTCCCCGAGACCGCCCCGCCGCACCTCCTCGTGCGTCTTCGTCAGCTCGCGGCAGACGACGGCCGGACGTTGCGCGCCGAGGAGCTCCGCCGCCTGCGCCAGGGTGTCGGCCAGGCGGTGCGGGGACTCGAAGAACACGGTGGTGCGGGGTTCCTCGCGCAGGGCGGACAGCCACCGGCCGCGTTCCCCGGTCTTCCTCGGTGGGAACCCCTCGAAGCAGAACCGGTCGCAGGGCAGGGCGGACACCGCGAGGGCGGTGGTCACCGCGGAGGGCCCCGGCAGGCAGGTCACCGGCAACCCGGCCTCGGCGCAGGCACTGGCCAGGCGGAACCCCGGATCGGAGACGCTGGGCATGCCGGCGTCGGTGACCACGAGAACGGTGCCGCCGTCCCGGACGGTCTCGACCAGGCCCGGCGTGCGGGCGGCCTCGACGGAGTCGTAGTAGCTGACGATCCGCCCCGTCGGGACGACGTCGAGGGTGCTGGCGAGGGCGCGCAGCCGCCGCGTGTCCTCGGCCGCCACCACGTCCGAGGTTCGCAGCGCGGCGACGAGTCGCGGGGAGGCGTCGCCGGCGTCGCCCAGCGGGGTAGCGGCGAGAACGAGTCGACCGGTTCCGGATATGTTGCCCACTTGGTCAAGCCTACGATCGGCGCCGTGAGCGTCCCCGCACCGCACACCACGGCCACCCCGTCGCCCGCCGGTGAGGGGGTGGTGGGCGTGGGTGAGATCCCGCCGGTGGAACCGCCCGACGGTGGTCGTGAGACGGCGCTCGCCAGGCTCAACCGGCCGATGCCCGCCGACCGCCTGCGCGGTTGGGTCGTGGCGCTCACCCTCACCCTGGTCGGCGGGGTGATCCGCTTCTGGAACCTCGGCCACCCGACGGACCAGGGCACGCCGATCTTCGACGAGAAGCACTACGTGCCGCACGCCTGGCAGGTGCTGCGCAACGGCGGGGTGGAGGACAACCCCGGCTACCGGCTCATCGTGCACCCCCCGTTGGGCAAGCACCTCATCGCGGTCGGGGAGTGGCTGTTCGGGTACACGGCCTGGGGTTGGCGGTTCAGCGCCGCCGTCGCCGGGACCGTGTCGATCCTGCTGATCGTCCGGATCGGTCGCCGGCTCACCCGCTCGACGTTCCTCGGTGGGATCGCGGGGGTGCTGCTGATCGCCGACGGGGTCAGCCACGTGCAGTCGCGGGTGGGGATGCTGGACATCTTCCTCGCGGTCCTCGTCCTCGCCGCGTTCGGTTGCCTGCTCGTGGACCGCGACCAGGTCCGTGATCGCCTGGCGGTCGTCGTGCGGGAGGGGCGGACCGGGGACAGCGTCTGGGGCCCCCGGCTCGGTGTGCGGTGGTGGCGGCTCGGCGCGGGTGTGCTGCTCGGCCTGGCCTGCGGGGTCAAGTGGTCCGGCGGGTACTTCCTGGCCGCGTTCGCGGTGCTCTGCGTGTTCTGGGACTACACGGCCCGACGGGCCGCCGGGGTGGACCGGCCCTTCCTCGGGGCGGCGCGTCGGGATCTCGGACCCGGGCTGTGGGCGTTCGTGGCGGTGCCGATCGCCACCTACCTGGCCACCTGGTGGGCCTGGTTCGGGTCGGAGACGGCCTTCGACCGGCACGCGGTCGGCGACGGGGTCGGCACCTCGTCCGCCTTCTGGTTCGTCCCCGACGCGTTGCGGGCGTTGTGGTTCAACAGCGGCAGCGTGCTGGACTTCCACAACGGCCTGGTCACCGACCCGGACGACCCGCACGCCTGGGAGTCGAAGCCGTGGACGTGGCCGATGGGGCTGCGGGCGATGCTCTACTACTACGACGGTTCGGTGACCGGCTGCGGGCAGGACGAGTGCGTGGGCGCGCTGATGCTGATCGGCACGCCGGCGATGTACTGGCTGGTGTTCCCGATGCTGGCCTGGGCGTTGTGGCGGGCGGTCACCCGCTACGACTGGCGGTACACGGCGGTGTTGGTCGGTTACCTGGCGGGCTGGCTCCCGTGGTTCTCGAACCTGGACCGCCAGATGTACTTCTTCTACATCACCCCGGTCGCGCCGTTCCTGGTGCTCGGTCTGACCCTGGTGCTCGGCCAGATCCTCGGCCCGGCGCGCCGGGGAACGGAACGGCGTGGCACGGGCCTGCTGGTGGTGGCGCTCTACGTCGGACTGGTGGTGGCCAACTTCGTGTGGTTGTGGCCGGTGCTGGTGGGTGAGCCGATCACGCCGTGGCGGTGGAACGCGGAGCTGTGGCTGCCCTCGTGGCGGTAGCCGGCCCGCCGGGCCAGGGGGTGCTGGTGGCGGTGGGTGCGCGGGACGGCCCGGGGTCGGGTTCGGCCGGGCCGCCCGGCTCCCCGGGTGGCCGTGCCCGGTCACGGGGTGGACAGGATCCCGCGCAGCACCAGCTCCACCGCTTCCTCGACGTCCAGCGGGGGTTCGGGGCGGACCAGCCGCTCGGTGATGATCCCGTCGATCATGGCCAGCAACAACCGGGCGCGGCGCTCCGGGTCCGGCGCGCCGAGCCCGCGCAGCCACCGGCCGCCCAGCTCCCAGAAGAACCGGGTGCGTTCGGTGATCTCCCGTCTCACCTCGGGGCGGACCCCGGCCTCGGCGAACAGCGCCCGACGGGCGAGGGTGAGGTCACGTCCGACGCCGAGCATCTGGTCGAGGAACCCGACCAGGTAGGCGACGAGCTGGTCGGGGGTGGCCGGGGCCTGGGCTCCGGCGGCCCCCGCCACGAGTGCCTCCTCCTCGGCGAGGATGTGGTCGAGCACCCCGGCGACGAGAGCGTCGCGGGTGCGGAACAGGTTCGAGGTCGAACCGGCGGGCAGACCGGCCGCCTCGTCCACCGCGCGGTGGGTCAGCGCCCGGGGACCGCCCCCGGCCAGCAGCCGGACCGCCCCTGCCAACACCTGGTCCCGCCGGGTGGACGAGGGATCCGCCCGTCGGTGCGGCGGGGGAGGCGCCCCCCGTGCCCCGCCGTCGGGGTTCCCTGGTCGGACCGCCCTGGCCTCCGCCACCTCGCTCCTCACTCCTCCCGTGGCCTCTCGTGACGAGCCAGCGTCGCAGGCGGAGCGGGCCGCCACCGCTCCGGGTGGCCGCCACCCCGCTCGGGAAGCGGGACGTCCACGCCCGCGAGCCGCTGCGGTGTCGGTGGCCACCGGACGATGACCGCCGCTTCCCGGATCCCCGCGCACCACTGCTCACTACAGGTGTAGTTTACGGGCATGGGAAGACGAGCTGTCGTCGTGGGAGGCGGCATCGCGGGCCTTGCCTGCGCCGCCGCGCTGGGACATCGCGGGTGGGACGTGTCGGTGTGGGAACGCGACCACGCCCACCGCCCCGAGGGCACCGCACTGGGCATGTGGCCCGCCGCGCAGCGGGCCCTGGAACGGCTGGGGGTGGTGGACGAGCTGCGGCGGGTCGCGGTCCGGCAGGGTTCGTTCGTCCTCCGTTCCTCGACCGGCAGGGTCCTGGGAGGCACCGACGCCGAACGCATGGAACGACGCGCGGGCCTGCCGACCGTGCTGGTCGCCAGGCCGACGTTGCTGGCCACCCTCAACGCGGCGGTCCCCGAGGGCATCGTCCGGTTCGGGGCCGAGATCGACGACCCGAGCGCGCTGCTCGCCGACTGCGACCTGCTCGTCGGCGCGGACGGCATCCGCGGCGTCGTCCGGCCGGCCTTCTTCGGCGACCGCACCGAGGTGCGGTACGCCGGGGGGGTCGCGTGGCGGGGCGTGGCACCCATCGAGGTCGAGGGGCACGGTGAGATCTGGGGGCGGCGGTCGCTGTTCGGCCTGACGGGCATCTCCCCGGGCAGGACGAACTGGTACGCCACCATTCGCGGCCCCGAGGACGCGCCGCCCCCGCCCGACGACCTGGCCCACGTCCGCCAGTTCTTCGGGGACTGGCCGGACCCGGTCCCCCAACTGCTGGCGGCGATGGACGGCGAGACCATCCTGCGCAACCGGCTCTACGAGCTGCGCCCACCGCTCCGGTCCTTCGTCGCCGGCCGGGTGGCGCTGGTGGGGGACGCCGCGCACGCGATGCCCCCCAACCTGGGGCAGGGCGCCTGCCAGGCCCTGGTGGACGCCGTCACGCTGGCCGACAGCGTGGGCGACGGATCGGATGTCCCGGCCGGGCTCCGCGCCTACGACCGGGCGCGCCGCCGGCCCGCGCAACGGGTGGCCGCCGGCGCGCACCTGCTGTCCCGGGTCGCCCAGGCGGACCGGCTGGCGACGCCGAGGAACGCCCTGGCACGCCTGCTCCTCCCCCGGCCACGCTGACCCCGCGGTCGGGCGCGGGATCGGGATCGGGGCCGGGGGAGGCGGGCCGGACCCGGCGCGCCCACGGCGACGCCACGGCTGGTTCCGGCCCCCGACCACCCCGGAACCAGCCGCCCGCCCACCGGATCAGGCCCAGCGGAAGAACCGGGCGGCCACCACGCTCCCGAGGACCGTCCACCCGATGAGCACCCCCACGTGCAGCGGGCTCGGCCACTCGCCCACCACCGTGGCGTCGAGGGCCTGGACCAGGGCGCCGAGCGGGACGAAGTCGCTGATGGCCCGCACCAGGTCGGGCATCGCCGGCCCGGGGGTCCAGGTCCCGGCGAAGAACGCCATCGGGAAGAACAGGGCGTTGCCCACGCCCGAGGCGACGCGGCCGTTCGAGCACAGCGCGGCCGACACCAGGCCCAGCGACATCAGGCAGCCGATTCCCAGGACGAGGACGAGGAGGTAACCGACGAGGGTCCCTGGGGCGCTCAGCCCGAACGCGAGGCCGCCGACGAGGTGGACGAGGATGATCGACACGGCCGCCGCCCCGCAGTTGACGGCGGCCTGCGCCGCCAGCACGACCGACGGCCGGGCCGGCGTCGCCGACAGCCGGCGGAGCACCCCCTGCTCCCGGTAGGTGGCCATGAAGGTGGGCAGGCTGACCAGCGCGGTCATCGCGACGCCCATGCTGATCGCGATCGGCGCGTAGATGTCGATGAGCGCGCGTCCCCCGAAGTCCTCGTCCCCCAACGGGATCAGACCGATCAGGACCATCAGCAGCGCGGGGAAGATCGGGGCGAACCCGGCCGCGACGGGATCGCGGAGGAAGAGGCGGACTTCGGTGGTGACGGTGGTCCGGACAGCGGACATGGTGGTCCCCCAGGAGAACGTGAGCGGTGGTGGCGCGGTGATCGCGCCGGACGGACGTTGGGACGAGCCGGCGGCCCGACCGAGGGCGGCGGGCGGCTGAGCGGCCGTTCGGCGGACGACCAGGATGTCGAGGCGGGAGCGGGCGACCCGCCGTTCGCCGGGGCCGGGGCCGGTGCGCCTACCGGTCGGGTTTCCGACAGCGGGGCGGGAGGAGTTCCCGGGGGTCGGTGCTGACGACCACGGGCCGGGAGCGGGCCGGAGCGTTGGTGGCGGGAGGTGCGGAGCGGGTGGTTCGTCAGGCGGCGGCGCGGTCGGCGCCGGTCAGTTCCACGAAGGCGTCGTCGAGACCGGGTTGGTTGACCCGCAGGTCGGTCACCCGGACTCCCCTGAGGTGCAGGGCCTCGTAGATCTCGGTCAGGCTGTCCTCGCCGCCGACGACGACCAGGTGCTCACCGCGCCGCTCCACCCCGCTGACCGTCGGCAGCTGGGCGACGAGGTCCTCCACCCGCTCCCCCACCGCCCGGAACCGGATGCGGTGCGGGAGCCCGGACCGGCGGACCAACCCCGCGGCGGTGTCGATGGCCACCGTCTGGCCGGCGTCGATCACGGCGAGCCGGTCGCAGAGCCGCTCGGCCTCGTCCATGAAGTGCGTGACGATCAGCAGGGTCACCCCGGAGTCCCGGATGCTCTCGATCAGCCCCCACGTGTCCCGGCGGGCCTGCGGGTCGAGCCCGGTGGTCAACTCGTCGAGAACCGCGACCTTGGGCCGACCGACGAGGGCCAGCGCCACCGAGAGGCGCTGCTTCTGGCCACCGGAGAGCTTCCCGAAGCGGGAGTTCACCTTGTCCCCGAGGCCGAGCCGGTCCACCAGGTCCCGCCAGTCGACGGGATTCGGGTAGAAGGAGCTGTAGAGGCGCATCGCCTCGGCGACGGTGATCTTGTCCGGCAACCGGCTCTCCTGGAGCTGCACGCCAACCCGCTCCCGCACGGCCTGCCGGTCCCGAGCCGGGTCGAGACCGAGGACCTTCACCGCGCCACCGTCCCGCTCGCGCAGCCCGGTCAGGCACTCCACGCTCGTGCTCTTCCCCGCCCCGTTCGGGCCGAGGATGCCGAAGATCTCCCCCTCCTCCACGCTGAACTCGACGTCGTGGACGACCGCCCGCCCGCCGTAGCTCTTGCGGAGACCCCTGATGTCGATCACCGTCATGGTTCACCCTCTCGTCTCTGTGGTTCCGGTTGGTGTCAGGAGGTCGGCCGGCGCAGCGGCATGTCCCGCATCAGCCGGTGGTTGAGCAGGAGCATCACGGCGACCGCGGCGATCCCCAGCGGAACGCTGGCCGCCGTGGGGAGTGGTTCGATGCCCAGCGCGTCGTAGGCCTGGCCGACCCAGCCGACGCCGAGCAACGCCTCGGGCAGCAGCCCGAGCAGCAGGCAGGGCAGCAGGAGTCCCAGCCCGCCCCAACCGCCGTACCTGCCGAAGACGGAGCCGATCAACCAACCCAGGACCATGAAGGCGGCCAGGGCGATGAAGTGCTCCAGGAAGACCGTGCCCACCTGGGTCGAGCCGTCGAACAGGTGCGGGGTGCGGTAGGTGATCGGGATGCCCGTCCCGTCGAGGACGAACCACTCGACGAGGAACAGGCCGGCGATCACCGCCGCGGCGACGGCAGCGCCACCGAGGGCCAGGGTGGTTCCCGCCCAGAAGAGCTGGCGGCGGGTCACTCCCATCGGCAGGTAGTGCGCGAGCAGGGTGCTGGTGACGATGAGCGCGAGCGAGCCGAGGAAGAAGCGGGGGGAGCTGTTGGCCAGGAGCTCCGCGTGGCTGGTGGATTCGTCGGTCCGCTCGCCGAGGCCCAGCTCCACGTAGGCGATGACCGTGAAGACGGCGATGGCGATCGCGAGGTAGAGGGCGCTGATCCACAGCATCGTGGGAGCGACCAGGCGGGTGACCGTGAGCGCGGGGCTACGTCGGGTCGTGGTGGTCATCGCCGGTCCTTCCGGGTGAGGTGGACGAACAGGTCCTGGAGGCGCACCGGTCCGGCCTCGACGCCGGCCGCCCTGGCACGGGAGAGGGCGTCCTCGTCGAGGTCCCCGTAGACGGTGATCGACTTGGTACCGCCGAGGACCTGCTCGTTGAGGACGGTGAGGCCGTGGCGCAGGTCGTCGACGGCCTGGGCCGGCCCGGTCAGGCTGACTCCCCGGCTCCGGAGGTCGTCGGTGTCCTCGTGCACGAGCAGTCGCCCCTCGTCGAGGATGAGGACCTCCTCGAACAACGAGTCCACCTCCTCCACGAGGTGGGAGGACATGATCACCGTGCGGGGATGGGCCATGTAGTCGGCGAGCACCTCGTCGTAGAAGGCGTAGCGGGAGGGCGCGTCCAGCCCGACGTAGGCCTCGTCGAAGATCGTGACCGGCGCCCGGGACGCCAGCCCGACGATGATGTTGAGCGCCGACCTCTTCCCCAGCGAGAGCGAGGAGATCCGCTTCCGCTGCGGGAGTTCGAAGAGGTCGACGAGGCGGTCCGCGTACTCCTGGTCCCAGCGGGGGCGCAGCGCGGCGGCGGTCCGGAGGAAGCTCCCGACCTTCCATATCTCGTCACCGGAGTCCTTGATCCGGTCCTGGACCAGGCAGACGTCCGGCATGATCCTCGGGTTCTCGAACGGGTCCTCCCCGTCCACGAGCAGGGTGCCGGCCGTGGGCTTCGCGAGGGAGGCGACCAGCGATAAGAGCGAGGTCTTCCCGGAGCCGTTGCGTCCGATGAGGCCGTAGATCCCACCTCCGGCGAGGCGGAAGTCGATCCCGCGCAGCGCGGGGGATCCCCGGTAGTCCAGCCGCAGGTCCCGGGCTTCGATCGAGTAGGTCACTTCTGGGTCCCCCTTCCGGTCTCGATGTGCCGCACCACGTCGTCGAGCGAGATGCCGAGGACCCGTGCCTCGGCCAGCATCACGTCGACGACCTCCCGGAAGAAGCGCTCCCGGCGCTGGGCCAACAGCACCGGCCTGGCCTCCCCGCTGACGAACATCCCTATTCCCCGCCTCTTGTAGAGCACGCCCTCGTCGATCAGCTGGCGGAAGGCCTTGGCCGCCGTCGCCGGGTTGATCCGGTAGAAGGCCGCGTACTGGTTGGTCGACATGACCTGCGTGTCCGCCGAGAGCTCTCCGGAGAGCACGTCGTTTTTGATCTTGTCCGCGATCTGTTGGTAGATCGGACTCCGGTCATCGAACACGTACGTCCTCCGGCGTCCTTGGGTTCGTTACTCATGTAGTGAACCACATGAGGAGTAGACACGACAAGGACGATTCCCGGCGTGCGACCGACGAAAGGGGCTCCACCACCAGGAGAAGGCCGCTGACCTGCGACGGAAGCGCGCGCACTGACCGCGAGAACCCCCGGGGCCACCATGCCGACAGGAGCCCGGACCCTCCGGGTGGGCGAGAGGTTCCCGCCACGACCGACGAACCCCCCACCGCCACGGGGGACCCAGGCGAGAACCGCCCCACGGGGACAGGGGGCGGGCCGACGCCGTCCCGGGAACCCGCGGTCGAGGGCCCCGTCGGGAACGGGCGCCCCCCGCCAGCCCAGCCGGAGGAACGCACCACGTGCCGGGCGGAGCCGCGCCGGAGCCCGACCCCGGTCACGCGGACACGCGGGACCCCCCGGCGGGCGCGACCGGGTCACCGAGGTCGACGAGGCGGGTCAGACCTCCTGGTCGGAGCCGCGGCGTGTCGCGCGGACGCGCGCCTCGACACCATCGAGGATCCGGGCCAACCCGTAGTCGATGGCGCTCCCGGTGTCCTCGGGGCGCCCCTCATCACCGCCCTCGAAGACCCCGGCCGACATGAGGCGCACCAGGTTGGGGTACCGCTGGGGGTCGACGACAGCGCCCAGCGTGGCGGCGTAGTTCTGGATGTGGGCGGCGGACTCACCGGAGGGGTCGCCCGCACGGGCACTGCCCAGGTCGAGGCTGATCCGGGAGAGGTCGCGCAACGCGCCAGTCAGGAACAGCGCGGTGAGCAGGGTCTCCTCCTCGCTCAGGCCGCTGCCGCCCAGTGCGCGCAACAGCTCCTCCATCCACGCGAGCTGGTTGGGACCCATCGGCGGCGTGTTCAGCTGGGCCCGGACCAGCCACGGGTGCCGGCCGTAGAGGTCGACCAGGCCCCGGGAGACGATCTCCACCTCCTCCCGCCAGCCGCCGGGCGCGCCCGCCCCACTGGGAGGGCCGGCAGTCGCGGCGTCGACCATGAGGTCGATCAGCTGCTCCTTGCCGGAGAGGTACCGGTACAGCGACATCGTGCTGTAGCCGAGTTCGGCCGCGACCCGCTGCATCGACAGCTCGTCGAGCCCTTCGGCGTCCGCCACCGCGATGGCGGCGGTGACGATCTTCGTCAGGCTCAGCCTCGGTTTCGGCCCCCGGGACGGTCGTGCCATCTGGTCCCGCCAGAGCAGTTCCAGGCTGCTTGGCCGTGCGTCCTCGCCGTCCGCTGTCATCGCCCACCCATCACGTCGGTTGACGACGATCCTAAAACTGTGTATGAAATACACACAACAGTGTGCGACATACACAGTTTCTCTCCGGCGGGTCGCCCGCCTCCCTACACCTCACGGGGACACCACATGACCACCACCGCCTTTCCGATCCAGGCGAGCGGCCTGCGCCGCTCCCTCGGGTCGACCCAGGTGCTCGACGGCGTCGACCTCCGCGTGCCACGCGGAACGCTGCTGGCCCTGCTCGGCCCCAACGGCGCCGGGAAGACCACCACCGTCCGCATCCTCAGCACCCTGCTCCAGCCCGACTCGGGCACCGCCACCGTCAACGGCCACGACGTCGTGACGGAGGGGGCCGCCGTCCGCAGATCCATCGGCCTGACCGGTCAGTACGCGACCCTCGACGACCTGCTGACCGGGCGGGAGAACCTGGTGATGATGGGTCGCCTGCGGCACCTCGACCGTCGCGCCGCCCGCCGGGACGCCCAGAACCTGCTCGAACGCTTCGACCTGACCGAGGCAGCCGACCGACCCGTCCGCACCTACTCCGGTGGGATGCGGCGACGCCTCGACCTGGCCGCCAGCCTGCTGGGCGGTCCGCCGGTGCTCTTCCTCGACGAACCGACGACCGGGCTCGACCCGAGGAGCAGGGTGAGCCTCTGGGACACCGTCCGCGAACTGCTGGCTTCCGGGGTCACGATCCTGCTCACCACCCAGTACCTGGAGGAGGCCGACCAACTGGCGGACCGGGTCGCCCTCATCAACGGCGGGCGGATCGCAGCCGAGGGCACGTCCGACCAGCTCAAGAGGCGGATCGGCACCGCGCGTCTCGACCTGTCCTTCGCCACCGAGGCCGAACGGCACCACGCGGCGCGGCTCCTGCTCCCATCCGAGGCAGCACGGGACACCGGGGAAACCAGGCTGAGCGTCCCGGTCGACGGGGTCGACGAACTCGGCCACCTGATCGGCCGGCTGGGACACGCCGGCGTGCGAGTGGCCGACTTCGAGGTCAGCAAACCCACCCTCGACGACGTGTTCCTCTCCCTGACCGAGGACCGCGCGTCCACCGGCCCGGCCCCCGTGGAGGCACGGCGATGAGCGTTCAGACGATGCCGTGGCTCACCCCGGCCCCGCCGCTGCCCTCCCCGGTCCGCCGAGCCACCTCGGCGAGCGCCGTCCTCGTCGGGCGGGGGTTGCGGCACCTGAGGCGCAGTCCGGAACAGGTGGTCCTCGCGGTCGCCGTGCCCACCAGCATCCTGCTGATCTTCCGGTACCTCTTCGGCGGTGCGATCGACACCGGAGGCGCCTACGTCGACTACCTGATCTCCGGGGTCATCGCCATCGGCGTCGGCATCAGCGCGATGTCCACCACCAGCTCGGTCAGCCAGGACATGACGAACGGGATCGTGGACCGGTTCCGGTCGCTGCCGATGCCCGCCTCGGCGGTCCTCGTCGGCCACGTCGTGGCCACGGTGGCCCGTGCGCTGATCTCGTTGACCACCCTCATCCTGGTCGGGCTCCTGGTCGGGTTCCGCCCGTCCGCCGGCGTGCTGGAATGGCTGCTCGCGATCGGCCTGCTGGTCCTCTTCGCGCTCGGCTTCGCCTGGTTGGCGGCCCTGCTGGGGCTGCTGGCCAGCAGCGTGGACGCGGCCAGCGGCTACGGGACGATCCTGCTCTTCCTGCCCCAGGCCAGCAGCGCCTTCGTCCCCCCGGAGACCATGCCGACCGCCCTGCGGGTCTTCGTGGAGAACCAGCCGATCAGCCTCGTCATCGACGCCGTCCGGGGACTGCTGTTGGGAGTGCCCGCCGACGGGGCCGGCGTGGCCGCCGTCATCTGGTGGACCGCGATCACCGCGGTGGCCGTACCGCTGGCGGCCGTGCTCTACCGGCGACGAGCGGTCGGCTGACCGACCACCAGGCCGGACAGGACGGCGGCGGGCGAGCCCGCGCCGCGTCGTTCGTCACAGATGACTTCTCGACCCGCGAGTAACAGTGTTGTGTGACTCGCCGCGCGAGTTCGGCGCGAGCGGCCACTGACGGCAGGACGCCTCCGACACCCGGCCCAACCCGGCCGGGCCCGGCGGAAGCGGACCCGCTCTGGGGGTGTGGCCGCTCGCGCCGGACCCCGCCCCCGGGCGCCCGGGTGGCGGAACGCCGTGGGTGGGCGCGGACCCCGGTCCTCGCCCACGACCACGAACCCCGCCAGGCGGGACCTCCCCGACGGCGCGGACCGGACGACCCCTCGGATCCGGGTCAGCGGTCACGCGGTCCGCGTTCCGGGCTGAACCCCGGGGTGCGGGGGATCAGGTCACCGTTGTACTCCGACCACCGCGTGACCAGGTCCGTCGTGGCCCCCGGTCGCTAGCCTTCGAGAGTGCACGCACGTGACGTCGCCCCACCCCAGCCGATCGACTGGTCCACCCTGGTCCACGCCCACGGGCCGGCTGAGGACACCCCCGGACTGATCGAACGGCTCCGGGACGACGACTGGGAGGAGGCCGCGACCGAGCTGTTCGGCTCGATCCTGCGCCAGGGCGGCGTCTACCCGGCCACGATCGCCGCGCTCCCCCTGCTCGTCCACGTGGCCCTCTCCCCCGACGCCCCCGGCCGGGTCGGCTCGCTGCGGCTGCTGCGCGCCTACACCGAGGCCGTCGCCACCGGGGCCGGCCGTGACTCGACCCATCTCCCGGCGGGCACGGACCTCGAGCTGTTCGACCAGCGCGCCCGGTCCGCGGCGCGGGACGCGGTCCGCGCGCTGGTCCCGATCCTGGACGACCCCGACGCCCGGATCCGGGAGGCGGCCTACGGGTGCGTGGTCCACGTCGACGACCGCGAACTGGTCGCCGAGATCGTCGGGCCGCTGCGGAGCCGGCTCGGCCACGAACGGGACGTCGGCGCGGCCAGCGCGCTGGTGGAGCCCCTGATCCGGCTGGGCGCGTTCGACGCCGAGGACTTCCGGGTGGTGGTGGCGGCCGGCGCGGACGGCGTCATCTTCGCCGCCGCGTGGTGCGCGGTGGCCACCGGCACCGATCTCCCCGGCGCCGTCGAGCACCTGGTGCGGCTGTGGCCGGGTGAGGCCGACCGGTACCCGGGAGGCGGTGCGGGACGGTCGCTCGACGCCCTGGTGCGGGCCGCCGGCCCGTCGGCCGTACCCGCGCTGCGGTCGCTCCGGGACACGGGTTCGGTCCCGGTCGCCGACCTCGCGACGGCCTGGGTCGGGGTGGCCGAGTCCTCCCGGTCGACCGCCGGAACGGCGCTGGACGCGCTGCTGGGGCTCGTCGACGAGGCCCCGCCCACCGGAGCGGCGATCGTCCTCGCCGGTGCCCTGGGCGAGCTCCGCCACGGGGCGCGGGGACGAACGCCGGAGGTCTGCGACGGCGTCGCCAGGCTCGTCGGCGCGGTCCCCGCCCCGGGCGCGGTGCCCGACCCGGACCGGGCGAGGGTGTTGGCCACCGGGGCCGCCGTCCTGTTCGGGGCACGGGACCCGAGGTGGACCACCTTCGCCGAGGCCGTGCTCCGAGCTCCCGAGGAACCCCACGTCGAGGACGGCACGACCCGGGTCCCCTTCTCCCTCGTGTTCGGTGGCGCCTCCGGCCGCCGCGACCCGGCCTGGGCCCACCGGGAACTCGTGTCGCTCGCCGGCCGCGCCATCACCGCCTGGCCGGGGGCCGCGCCCCGCTGGCTGGACCTGGTGGCCGGTCTTCCCCAGTCCGACGACACGGTGCGCATCGCGCTCGCGTCGGTGGCGCTGGCGCCCTCGGGGGCCTGCCGCGTGCTGGCCAAGGCGGCCGCGCACCACTCCGCGCTGTTCACGATCGGCCTCCGCCGCCGCACGGCCAGGGCGCTGCGGTCGGTCCGGCCGGACTCCGACTTGGCCGAGGCGTGGCTCCTCACCACCTGGGCGGTACTCGACCCGCACGAACACGAGTTGACCTTCGAGGAGGCGTGGGAACTCGTCGGGGGTGACGGCAGGGCCGACGCCGAACTGCTCGCCGTCTGGGTCACGCGGTACTCGCCGGCCGTCCGGGCGGCCTGCCTCCGGCTGCTCGACGGTTCCGCGCGCACCTCCCACCAGGCCCGGGAATGCCAGCTCGTCGCGGCTCGCGCGGTGGCGGAACACGAGGACGTGGAGCGGATGTGGCCCACCCTGCTGGCGGTGGCGGACGCGGCGGGGCGCCCGTTCGCGGAGGCCGTCGCGCTCGGCAACGAGCTGGTGGGAGGGCACACCCGGTCGCGGACCGGCTGGGTGGACCTGCTCCGGGACGTCGCCGGGAACGGCCGCCCCTCGTGGTCCGGCCCTGACCACCACGCCACCGCCGTCGCGGTGCGGGCGCTGTGGGCGCTGGGAGCGATCTCCCCGGAGGACACCGTGGACTGGGGCCTCTCGGCCCTGACCGCCTCGATCTCCTCCGGCCACGGCGTGCGGGTGGCGGAGGAGATCTCCGAGCCGGTGCGGGAGGCGTCCGCCCCCCGGCCCGCGTTGCGGGCCCGGGTCGCAGCCGCCCTCGCACCGGTCCTCGAGTCCGACGCGCGGGTGCCCGGGCCAGGCGGCGGCCTCGCCGACGACGTCCGGCTGCGGGCGGCCCTGCGGGAGATCACGGGCACGCGGACCGTCCTCGACTAGGAGGGGTGCCCTCGGCGGCCGCCCGGTCAGCAGCGGCCGCCTCCCCGCTCAGCGACGTCTGAGGTGCCACCCGCTCGTCCCGACCACGACCAGGCGGGCATCGCCCGGCCCCGCGGTTCGACCTCCTGGTCGAGCGGGACGACCACCGGGGCGCGCGGGAAGTCCCGGGCGAGGCCGGCGGCCACCCGCTCGCACGCGCGGACGACCGTGTCGAGGAACCTCCGGTGCACCGCGTGCCACCGGTCCAGGCCGCCCTGGACCGCCTCCGCCGTCACCCGCTCGCCCCACCGCAGCCAGGACCCCGGCTCCCGCCAGTCGTCGAAGCGTTGCCACGGCCAGTCGGCCGCGCTCCAGCGCAGCTCCTCCCGGGCCTCGGGGGCCTGCCGGTCCAGCCATTCCTCGCCGGCCGCGGCGAAGACGGGCAGGGAGATCGCCCCGCCCGGCTCGGCGTGGAAGCGGTGCACCGCGACGGCGTACACCCGCTCGCCGCCCGCCGAGTCCAGCGTGGCCCTGGCGAAGTCGTCCAGCTCGTCGGTGAGGCTCGCCGCGAGGGCACCCCAGTCGAGGGGACCGCCGTCGACCGGGGGTCGTGGCGGCACGTCGTCGACCTCCTCACCGGAGACCCATCCGCTCCTCACCGGCCGTTCTCCCTCGTCGCCCGTGCCCCGGCTCCCCGGCCCCCGCGCCCGCCGTCAGCCCCGCCCCCGGCCGGCCCGCATCCGCCACAGCAACCACAGGAAGTACGGGGTGCCGACGACCGCGGTCGTCAGGCCGGCCGGCAACTGCGCGGGTGCGAGCGCGGTCCGGCCGACGACGTCCGCGATCACCACCAGGGCCGCGCCGAGCAGGACGGTGAGGGGGAGCTGGTGCAGGTGGCGCTTGCCCACGAGGATCCGGGCCGCGTGCGGGGCCACCAGGCCCACGAAGGCGATCGGGCCGATCGTCGAGGTGGCCGCCCCGGTCAGGAGCACGGCGAGACCCACGTGCGTGACGCGGCTCGCGTCGAGCCGGACGCCCAGCACCCTCGGGGTGGTGTCGTCGATCTGGACGATGTCGAGATCCCGGTGCGAACGCGCGACCACCACGGCCGCCACCAGCAGCGCCACGACCATCGGCAGCAGCTCGACCGGTCTCGCGCCGAACGTCGAGCCACCCAGCCAGGTCAGGGCCTTGTTCTGGTTCCACGGGTCGGTGCGGACGAGCAGCAGGGTCGTCACCGCCGACGTGCCCGCCCAGATGGCGATGCCGACCAGCACCATCCGCCCCTGGTTGATCCCTCCCCGGGAGGACAACGCGAAGATCAGCAGACCGGCGAGCGCGCACCCGGCGAGGGAGCCGCCGAGGACGAGGACGAAGGCGGGCGCGCCCGCCGCGACGATCACGATGACGGCGCCCAGGCTGCCGGCGCTGGACACACCCAGGATCCCCGGGTCGGCGAGCGGGTTGCGGGTGACCGTCTGCACGAGGGCACCGGCGAGCCCGAGGCAGGCACCGGCGAGGAGCGCGGCCAGCACTCGCGGCACCCGGCTGTCCAGGACGATCTCCAGGATCAGCGCGGCGCGCCCGGTGGCCCAGTTCCACAGGTCGCCGAGCAGGACGGTGCTGTCGCCCAGCAGGACGCCAGCCACGACGGACCCGACCAGCACCGCACCCGCGACGGCCAGCACCGCTCCGGGGTGCCGGCGCCCGAACCCGGTGCCGCCACGCATGGTGATCAGCGTGTCGGGTTCCAGGGTGGACCTGGTCCTCGTCGCGAGGAGGATGAGCGCGACGGCGCCGATCACGCTGGTGACCACCCCGGTGGGCACGGTCACGCCGCTGACCGAACCGAAGGTGGCGCGCAGCGCGATGTCCGCGGTGAGGACCAGCGCGGTGCCGGCGAGGGCCGCCAGCGGCAACAACGTGCGGTGCCGGCGCAGGCCCGGAACCCGGGACGCGACCAGGCGCACCAGCAGCGGCGCGCAGAGACCGACGAAACCGATCGGGCCGGTCACCGTGACCACGCTCGTCGCCAGCAACACGGCGAGGACCACGATCACGGCACGGGTGCGGCCCACGTGCACGCCCAGGGACCTGGCCGCGTCGTCCCCCAGCTGGAGCAGGTCGAGGCGCCGGGCCATGAGGATGAGCGCGACGGCCACCGGGAGCGCGAACAGCAGGACACCCCGAACCGCGCCCACCCCGTTCTGCCCGAGGGAACCAGCCCCCCAGGCGAACAGCCCCTGGGTCTCCCAGGGGAACAACAGCAGCACGGCGGAGGTGATCGAGGACAGGCCCAACGTGATCGCCGAGCCCGCGAGCACCAGCCGCACCGGGGACGCCGCCCCACCACCGGACAGCCCCATCACCACGGCGGCGGCCGCGAGCCCCCCGCAGAAGGCGACGGCGATGCTGGGGACGGCCCCCAGCTGGGCGCCGAGCACCGCGGCGAGGGTGACGGCCAGGTGGGCGCCGGCGTTGACGCCCGTGGTGTCGGGCGCGGCCAGCGGGTTGCGCGCCACCGCCTGCATGCTCGCGCCGGCGATGCCCAGCGCGCAGCCGACCAGCACGGCGGCCAGCAGGCGCGGGACGCGGGAAGCCGTGACGACCGCCGCGGCCGTGTCCAGCGACTCGCCTCCGGTGAGCACGGCCCACAGGTCCGCCACGCTCAGCGCCGCCGTGCCCTGGGTGAGGTGCACGGCGGCCGCCACGGACAGCCAGGCCAGGAGCACGAGGGTGACCAGCAGCGGGAGCCAGGGGCGACGGCGAGTGCCCTCCGCGGGTTCGGCGCTGGTCGGATCGGCTCGCCGGGCCGTCTCCGGTGGAGCGGTCGTCACGACGTGAACTCCTACTGGGTGACGAGCTGGGCGACGAGGTCGTCGCTCCAGGCGGACAGCGACTCGGGGCCGCCGTACGCCCAGACCCCCACGGCCGCGCGGTGGACGTTCCCGTCCTGGACGAAGGGCAGGTTCTCCCACACCGGGTTGCCCGCCATCGCCGTCTCGACCACGTCGTCCTCGTCGTCGTTGCCCCAGTACAGCAGCCTGGTGTCGTCCGGGAGCGCCGTCAGGCCCTCCATGTCGATGTTCGACAGGCCGAAGGCGTCGTCACCCTCGTCCTCCCAGGCCGAGGCCAGCCCCATGCGCTCGGCCACCGCCTGGACGGCGGTGCGCGGGCCGTGCATGCGGATCGTGAGGTTCGCGCCCTCCGCGTACGGGGAGGCCAGGACGACCGGGGTACCGGCGAGACCGGCCTCCTCGATCGCGGCCGCGTTCGCCTCGATCGTCTCGTCCATCTCCGCGATGACCTGCTCGGCGACGTCCTCCTTCCCGAGGAGGGTGGCCACGCTCTGGAAGTCCTCGAGGATGGAGCCGATGGGATCGGAGGCGTTCGACCCGCCGAGGAAGGCGATGGGAGCGATGCGTTCCATCTGCTCCATCGCCCCGTCGGGGATCCCGCCCTCCGGCGCGAGGATCAGGTCCGGCTCCAGCTCGGCGATGGCCTCGACGCTCGGTTCCCGTCGGACGCCCACATCGACGGGGTCACCGGTCAGGGGGACGCTGGCACCCACCCAGCTCTCGTACCCGGCGACGTCGCTGACCCCGACCGGGTCGACGCCGAGGCTGGTGACGACCTCGGTGTGCATCCACTCCAGGGTGACGACCCGGGTCGCCGGCGCCGGGAGCTCCACGGTCTCACCGAGGGCGTCGACGATGCTGACGGCCTGGTCGGACGCTCCCTCGGACGGGTCGGTCGTCGTCGTGGCCGCCTCGTGGGTGGTGCCGCACGCCGCGGTCAGCACGGCGACCGCGGTCAGGGCGAACAGGCTGGGTACTGCTCGTGAGGTTCTCATGGTTCCCTTCGCGCGCGGCGGGGTCTCGCCCCGTCAGCACGGTACGGAGGTGGTGTGGGATCGGGTCAGGACGCGACGGTCCGGCGGACCCGTTGCCGAGGGGAGCGGATGTCCAGCTCGTCGGTCACGGGGTTGACCGACGTGGTGATCTCGATCTCGTAGACCTCGCTGAGCTGGTCGCCGGTCAGCGCCTCGTGGGGTGGTCCGTCCGCGACGACGGAGCCCCGGGACATGACGACGACGCGGTCGGCGACGGCCGCGGCCTGGTTCAGGTCGTGCAGGACCACCCCGACGGCCACCCCGTGCTCGTCGGCGAGTTCGCGCACCAGTTCGAGGACCTCGATCTGGTACCGCAGGTCGAGGTGGTTGGTGGGTTCGTCCAACAACAGCACCCCGGTGTCCTGGGCGAGGGCGCTGGCGAACCACACCCGCTGGACCTGGCCGCCCGAGAGCATGTCGACGTCGGTGTCGGCGAGGTCGGCGATGCCGGTGAGTTCCAGGGCCCGCGCGACAGCGGCCGGCCCCCCGACATCGTTGCCCCGCCAGCCCCGGCGGTGCGGGTGCCGCCCGTACTCGACGGCCTCCCGCACCGTCACCGCCGCCGGGGTCGGCCGGCTCTGCGCCAGCAGGGTGACCCGGCGGGCGAAGTCCCGCGCGGACAGGGCGGCGGCGTCACTGCCGTCCCCGAGCCGCACGTCCCCCGCGCTCAGGGCCTGGAGCCGGGCGAGACCACGCAGGACGGTCGACTTGCCGGACCCGTTGGGACCGACGAGCGCGGTGACCCGTCCGGCGGCGAGCTCGATCGACGCGCCCGACACCACCGGCGAGCCGCCGTAGCCGATCACGAGGGACCGACCGGTCATCGCATCCCGCTGCGCCATCATCACCCGCGCAGCTTAGACAAGGCTTACCTAAGGGAACAAGGGGCTCGGAAGTGACGTCCGCGTCAGCCGTCGACCGGTCGGCGCTCGATGTCAGCGCTCGACCAGGGCGCGTTCGAGGACCGCGCGCACGTGCTCCGGGTCCGCCCGGCCCTCGTCGAGGAGGATCGCGGCGCACAGACCTTCGGCGATCGCCACGAACACCTCCACCGCGCGGGGATCGGAGGTCCGGAGCCGCGCCAGGTCGGCGACACGCTCGCGCCAGCGGCGCGCCACCGGCCGGAGAGCGGGTCGGCGCGCCGCCAGCGTGGACAGTTCGCGTTCCGCGAGGGCCCGCTCACGCCCCTCCCCGGCCGATGCGGCGACCAGCGCGGCGAAGTCCCGCACCGGGTCGTCGCTGGTGTCCATGATCCGGCGGATGTGATCGGTGTAGGTGTCGGCGACCTCCGTGAGCGCCGCCACCAGCAGGTCGTCGAGAGTGGCGAAGTAGTAGGTGGTGAGGCTCGTCGTGATGCCGGCCTCCTTCGCCACGGCTCGGTGGGTCACACCGGCCGCGCCGTCCCGGCGGACGACGGTCAGGGTCGCCTCGATGATCTGGGCTCGCCGGCGCTGCCCTCGGACCCGCCGCCCGTCCGTGGTCGTGCCCTCGTCACCCACGCCCTACTCCCGACATTCCCGTGGGCGGGTCGTCAGTGCTCCGAACCGCCCGAGGGGCCGATGTGCCGGAGGGCGGTGACGCACAGGACGGTGACCGCCGCGATGGCCACACCCGCAACGATAGCCGCCAGGTTGAGCCCGTCGGTGAAGGCGATCCTCGCCTGCTCGACCACCCGCGTCGTCGTCCCGTCCGCCACGGCCAGCGCTCCGGCCAGGCTGTCACCCACCGCGTCCGCGACCGGCCGGTCCAGCTCGGCGGGCGGGTTGATCCGAGCCCGGTAGACGGCGGTGGCGAGACTCCCGAGGACGGCGACACCCAGTCCGACCCCGAGTTCCTGGACGGTCTCGGACATGGCCGCCGCCGACCCAGACCTGGTGGGGGGCACCGCGCCGACGACGATGTCGGTCCCCAGGGCCGCCATGGCACCCAGTCCGAGGTAGACGAGGGCGAACCCGACCACGACGACCAGCCGCTCCCCGGTCCCGGCCAGGGCGAGGCACAGGTAGCCGACCAGGGACATCGCCAGCGTGGCGGCCATGATCAGGCCCGGCCGGAAGCGCCTGGCCAGCAGCGGGGCACCGATCGCCGCGACGAGCATCGCCAGGGCCGGCGGCCCCATCCAGAGCCCGGCGGCGGCGGGGGAGAGGCCCTCGACGAGCTGGAGGTACTGGGTGACGAGGAACATGACGCCGCCGACGCCGACGAGCCCCACCAGCAGGACGGTCAGCGCGGCGGAGAAGGCCCGGTTGGAGAACAGCGACACGTCGAGCAGCGGGGAGGGCAGCCGCAGCTGCCGGCGGACGAACACGACGGCGGAGACGCCACCGACCAGCACCGCGACGAGGGTCGCGGCGTCGACCCCGTAGGCGGCCCCGTGCTTGATCGCGTAGACGATCGGCAGCATCGCGAGCAGGGACAGCGCGACGCTGGGCAGGTCGAACGCGCCTTCGCGGGGGGCCCGGTACTCGGGCAGCAGCGGCGGAGCCGCGACCAGGACGACCACGGCGATCGGAACGGCGACCAGGAAGGCGGCCCCCCACCAGAAGGTGGCCACCAGGGCTCCGCCGAGCACCGGCCCGGCGGCCATCCCGAGGGCGAACATGGTGGCCCACACCCCGATCGCCACCGCGCGCTGCCTCGGGTCGACGAAGAGGTTGCTGATCAGGGACAGGGTCGAGGGCATGAGGGTCGCGCCCGCCACCCCGAGCAGGGCACGCGCCACGATCAGCGCCTCGGCGGTCGGCGCGAACGCGGCGAACACCGAGACCACCCCGAACGCCGCGATGCCGATCATCAGCAGTCGGCGCCGCCCGATCCGGTCGCCCAGCGTCCCCATCGTGATCAGGAAGCCGGCGATGAGGAAACCGTAGGCGTCCATGATCCACAGGGTCTGGGTGGCGCTCGGCTCGAGTTCCACGGCCAGCCCGGGCAGCACCAGGTACAGGACGGTCACGTCGAGCCCGAGCAGCAGGGTGGGCAACGCCAACAGGGCGAGGCCCCACCACTCCCGAGCGCCGGCCCGGGGCGGGGCGAGTCGGTCCGAGATCCCAGTCATGCGTCCCCCAAGTATTTGGACATAAAGACAACTAGAACCATCGTACAATTACTTCGGCCGCTGTCCACCCCGGCCGCTGTCCACCCCGGCCGCTGTCCACCCCGGGCGCTGTCCACTCCGGGCGGTCCGACCCCGCGCCCCCTCGGACCAGCCACCCCACGACCCCGCAACGCCAGCTTCCGACCACGCGACCCGGAAACAGTCCGACTGGACTACATTCGGTCCATGCGTACGGAAAAACGTCCCGCCCCGCCCGCCAGGCCCGTCCCACCCGCCCCGCCGACGCCACGGACCACACCCGGACCGCACGAGGCCAGGAGCGGCTCGTGACAGCCCTGCTCTGGGCCGGCGCGGGAGCGGCGGTGGCCTTCGTCGTGGTGTTCCTGCTGGACGGCCTGACCAGACCGGGCTACCGCCCTGTCCGACACCCCGTCAGCGCCCTCGCGCTCGGCGACCGGGGCTGGCTCCAGACCACCAACTTCATCGTCTGCGGCCTGCTGATCACCGCCGCCGCGCCCGCCCTCCCCGCGCAGGTGGGCAGCGTCCCCCTCGCCGTCGTGGTCGGCTTCTTCGGTCTCGCCCTGGTGGCCTCCGGCGTGTTCCCGATGGATCCGATGCGCGGTTATCCCCCTGGCACCCCGGAGGGAACGCCCACCGAGGTCAGCCGCCGCCACCAGCTGCACGACCACGCCGGCGCCGCCGTGTTCACCGCGCTGCCCGTCGCCTCCCTCGTCGCCACCTTCGCACTGCCCGGTCCACTCTGGACCTGGTTCTCGGGGGCCGTCACGGTCGCGTTGTTCGGTGGTTTCCACGCCTTCGGCCAGGCCTGGGAGAACGACTCCGCCCGCCTGGGACTCATCCAGAAGCTGGTGATCACCCTGGGCTGGTCCTGGCTGGCCCTGCTGTTCGTCCACGCCGCGACATGAGCGCCGGGGACGCGCGGAGCCGGAAACGGGCTCCCGGCGCGGCCTACGATCCGCGCATGGCAGAACGCCCCGATCCGAACGACCACCCGCCACGCCGTTCCTTCATCGAACGAGCTCGCCGCGCCCAGATCGTCGAGGCGGCCACCCAGGTCGTCGCCGAACTCGGCTACGCCGGCACCTCCCTCGCCCGGATCGCGGAGAAGGCCGAGATCAGCAAGAGCGTCATCACCTACCACTTCGAGAACAAGGACGAGATCCTCCGGCTGGTGGTGTCCCAGTTCTTCGAACGGGGCTGGGAGCGCATGAGCGGCCACGTCGAGGCGGAGAGCACCGCGTCGGGCCAGGTCAGGGCCTGGATCGGCTCACAGCTGGAGTTCTACGCCGAACACCGCGCCGAGTTCCTGGCCATGAGCCAGATCATGGCCAACCACCGCACCCCCGAGGGTTCGCCCGCCTTCGCCGGCGAGCTCACCGAGGAGGTCGACGCGCTCACCGAGATCCTCCAACGAGGACAACGGGACGGCGAGTTCCGCGACTTCGACGCGCGCGGCGTCGCGACCATCATCCTGCGGTGCGCCGACGGCGTGCTCGGTTCGTGGGCGGTCGACGACTCCACCCGCCTGGTGGACCAGATCCCCGCGCTGCTCGACTTCGTCGACCACGCCATCCGGCGGTAGCGCACCGGAGGTCGCCCCGAGTCACGGGGAGCCGCCCAGCCAGCAGGTCGAGCCCCGGGGGCGGGGCAGAGCCACGGCAGGTTCGTGCCTCACCGTGGCCCGCCGCCGGGCACGCGTGCCCGAACACGACATCACCCACCGCGCCGATGGGCCGAGTGCGCAGCGGTGTCGGGACTCCCACCGAGATCACCGCGCGGTGGGAGTCCCCCTCAAGCCGGCCGTCCCCGAGCCTCCAGCAGACCGCGCGGAGTCAGCGGCCCGTGCCCGCCAGGTCGTCGAACTCGCCCGCCTTGCAGCCCTTGATCCAGGCATCCATCTCGGCAGGGGTGAACAACACCGCCCCCGCTTCCGGATGCTTGCTGTTCCGTACGGCGATCCGGCCATCGCGCAGTGGAGCGACCTCGACGCAGTTGCCTCCCGCGTCGCTGAAGCTCGACTTGCGCCAGGCGGCCGTGGGCAGATCACGCATGTGCGGCGCCTTTCCGTTGCTGCTGGTTCAGTTCTCGCGGGTGGCGGCCTCCGCCACCAGGTCGAGGCGGTCGGTTTCGAGGCCGATCACCGATCGCTACATTCCGCGCTGGGTCAACTCCGGACCGCATACAGGCTAGGCGTCTTGCCTTGGGACGACGAACGCTGAGAAGGAGGGTTACTCAGTGACGAACCACGAGGTGCTGCCGCTGCTCGGCCAGGTCGCCGACAGCGTGTCCCAGGCGATCGCCCATGCCCGCCCAGAGCTGGCCGGAGCCGATCCACTCGTCCGGCGATCCGAGCACGCCGACTTCCAGTCGAACGCAGCCCTCGCCCTGGCCAAGCGCGCCCGCACCAGGCCCACCGAACTCGCCGAGGCGCTCATCGCGGCCGTGGCTGGCGACCGAGGGCCGATCACACGTGTCGACATGTCCGGCCCGGGGTTCCTCAACATCACGGTGCCCGACCAGCTCATCTGGAACCAGCTCGCCGCTCGCCTGGTCAGCCTTCGTCTCGGCGTCGGCACCCCCAATGAGGGCCAGCGGACCGTGATCGACTACTCGGCACCCAACATCGCCAAGGAAATGCACGTCGGGCACCTGCGCACCACGATCATCGGCGACAGCCTCGCGCGTGTCCTCGGCTTCCTCGGAGCGGAAGTCATCCGTCAAAACCATCTCGGCGACTGGGGCACCCAGTTCGGGATGCTCATCCAGTACCTCGACGAGCACCCGGAAGCCACCTGGCACCACGACGAGCTGGAGCCGGGCACCTCCGCCGCCTCCGCGCTCGACGATCTGTACCGCACCGCCCGCGCTCTGTTCGACGCCAACCCGGAATTCGCCGACCGGTCTCGCCGCCGTGTGGTCGCGCTACAGTCCGGCGACCACGACACCGTCACACGCTGGAGGGAGATCGTCGCCGAGTCCGAGAGGGCCTTCCGCGACATCTACGACCGGCTCGGCGTGTTGCTCACGCCCGACGACTCGGTTGGGGAATCGTTCTACAACCACCTGCTCGCCGATGTGGTGACCGAACTGACTGAGGCGGGAATCGCCGTGGGGAGCGAAGGCGCTCTCGTGATCTTCTCCGAGGAGGTCACTGGCCCGGACGGCAACCCCATCCCCCTGATGGTGCGCAAACGCGATGGTGGCTACGGCTACGACACCACGGACCTCGCCACGATCCGCTACCGCATCCACGACCTGAAATCCAACCGCCTGCTCTACGTCACGGACTCCCGGCAGGCCCTGCACTTCCAGCTGATCTTCGAGGCGGCTCGCCGCGCGGGGTGGCTCACCGACAGCGTCGAGGCGGCACACGTGCCCTACGGCACCGTCCTCGGCCCCGATGGCCGCCCGTTCAAGACCCGCGCCGGCGGCACGGTCCGCCTGATGGATCTGCTCGACGACGCCGTGTCGCGTGCGCGCGCCGTGGTCCACGAGAAGGACCCCGACCTCCCCGCTGAGGAACTGGACCAGATCGCCGAACAGGCGGGCATCGGAGCGGTCAAGTACGCCGATCTGTCCAATTCGCGGATCAGGGACTACACCTTCGACGTTGACCGCATGGTCTCGTTCAACGGCAACACCGGCGTCTACCTCCAGTACGCGCACACCCGCATCCGTTCGATCCTGCGCAAAGCTGGAGACCCTCACGTCGTGATCGACCCGACCATCGAGCTCCAGCCCGCTGAACGGGCGCTGGCTCTCCAACTCGACGCCTACGACACAGCCCTCACCGAGGTCGGCGAGACCTTGGAGCCGCACAAGCTCTGCGGATACCTCTACGACCTCGCCCGCGCCTTCACCAGCTTCTACGAAGCCTGCCACGTCCTCAACGCGGAAGAACCTGTTCGCGGCAACCGACTCGCCCTCTGCCAGCTCACGGCACGCACCCTGCGACACGGGCTCAACCTGCTCGGCATCAGTGCCCCGGACCGCATGTGACACCGGCCCGGACGAGGCACCAGCAACTCGCCACCACCGCTGCGAACGGGCCAGTCATGGCACCGCCCAAGGGCGTTCACGCTCCCGGGCCTCCTCCCCCGGGCGGCTCCGCTGCCGGTCCGTAACGCCCGACGAGTTCCGCGCCGATCCTGGCCAACTCGTCCCGGACCGACGCCGGCTCGACCACCTCCACGACGGCACCCCACCCCGCGAGCTGTTCGGCCACCGACACCGCCCGGTGCGCCGAGACCCGCACCCGCACCCGGCCGTCCCCACCCTCGCCCGCCACCTCGCAGTGCCGGCCCCACTGCGCTCGGAACGCGGACAGGTACCGCGCCACGACGAGCACCGTCGCCACGACACCGGACCGCCGCCCTTCCACGTCACGAACCACCTCCCCCCACACCTCCGACAGGTCGAACCCCGGCGGCCGGTGCGCCGCCTCGTCGGTGAGGAGCACGTCGACCACCCGGTCCACCCGGAAGGCGCGTCGCCCCCGCTCCGTCCCGCCAACCAGGTACCAGGTGCCGTCCTTGTCGACGAGCCCCCACGGATCGACCAGCCTCGTCGACTCCGTCCGGCCCGAGTAGGTCAGCCGAACCCGTCGCCCGCGCACCACCGCGTCCCGCAGCGCCCCGAGCAGCGGGGGCCGCACCCGTCCGGCCCCGCCCCACGCCACGGGATCGACCAGCAGGGCACCCGAGGCGGCCTCCGCGTCGCCCCGGAAGGTCCGGGGCAGCGCGGCCAACAGCTTCCGCATGGCGGAGCGGAGCTCGCTGGTCATCGGAACCCCCGGCCCGGCGAGGAGGAACAACGCGGTCGCCTCACCCGCCGTCAACCCGCTCAGATCGGTGCGCGCCCCGCCCACCAGCGACCAGCCCCCGTGCCGGCCGGGACTGGGGTACACCGGGACGCCGGCCGAGGACAACGCCTCCAGGTCACGGCGGGCGGTGGACACCGAGACCTCGAGTTCGGCGGCGAGTTCGGCCGCGGTCACCCGGGCCCTGGTCCGCATCAGCATGAGGATCGCGACGAGGCGGTCGGCACGCATCCGCCGAGTCTGCCGGGAAAAGTGGCCAGGAGGTGAGCACTTCTCCTCCTACGGTCGTCCCCGCGATCATCGGAAACGGAAGGCGAACCCATGCTGCGAGGACTGACCACCACCACCTTCTTCGCCGACGACGTCGGCGCCGCGGCGGCCTGGTACGCCAAGCTGTTCGGCATCGATCCCTACTTCGTGCGGCCGGAAGAGGGGCCGCCCGCGTACATCGAGTTCCGCATCGGCGACTACCAGCACGAATTCGGCCTGCTCGCTTGCCACTGGGCTCCACACGCCGCGACCGAACGGCCGGCGGGGGCGGTCGTCTACTGGGCGGTCGACGACCTGCCCGCCGTGCACGACACCCTGCTCGCCATGGGCGCCACCTCCCACGAGGCACCGACCCCGCGTGAGGCGGGGTTCGTCACCGCCTCGGTGGTCGACCCGTTCGGCAACATCCTCGGGATCATGACGAACCCGCACTACCTGGAGGTCCTCGCCAGGAGACCGGAGAGGACGGTGTAACGCGGACCGGTCGGTGGCACGGGGCCGGAGGTGCCGGGACAACGCTCCTCCGCCGCCCCGTCCCCACCGGGACTGGTGTCCCACGCGTCGTCCTCAGCGGACGACGGCGGATGCGCCGCACGCTCGGGACGAGGGGACGGGTGCCAACCGGCGCCGGTCGCGCCGCACGGAGCCGGTGCGTGGAGGGGCGACCGCATGACGATCGAACCGGCCCGCCTGCCGAAGGCCGCCGGCGATCCGGACGGGCTGGCGTCGTCACCGGCTGGGTCACGCTGGGGCTGGCGAAGGACGGCTCCCGAGGCTGGGGCGGTCCGGCACTGTGCGCCCTGTGGTCGTCCCGGTCGGCTTCGTCGCCCGGGTGCACCGCCCTCGGTGCCCGCTCACCAGGACACGCCGGCACCCGAGGCCGCCACCACCGCGGGCTGAGCACCGCCCACCCCGGACCACCCGCCCTCCACCGACTGGTGGAGGGCCACCCCCACCGGACGGACACCGAGCCCTGCCCGCGTGACCGGTCCCGTCGCACCAGGGCACGCGTCAGGCTTCGACCATGACCATCATCGAGGTGGACAACCTCGTCAAACGCTACGGCGACCACGTGGCGGTGAACGGCGTGAGCTTCACCGTCGACCAGGGCGAGATCTTCGGCATCCTCGGCCCCAACGGCGCCGGCAAGACCACGACCGTCGAGTGCGTCGAGGGCCTGCGCACCCCGGACGGCGGGTCCGTGCGCGTCCACGGCATCGACCCACACGGGGGCACCGGCGAACTGCCGCACCTGCTGGGCGCGCAGCTCCAGACCAGTGAACTGCCCGACAAGCTCAGGGTCGGCGAGGCGATGGAGCTGTACGCCTCCTTCTACCGCCATCCCACCGACTGGCGGACGTTGATCGACACCCTGAACCTCACGGACAAGATCGACACCCAGTTCCGGCGGTTGTCCGGCGGGCAGAAGCAGCGGCTGTCCGTCGCGCTGGCGCTGGTCGGCAACCCCAGGGTCGCGGTCCTCGACGAGCTCACCACCGGCCTGGACCCCGTGGCCCGCCGCGACACCTGGGACCTCGTCGAGACCATCCGCGACCAGGGCGTGACCATCCTGATGGTCACCCACTTCATGGAGGAGGCCGAACGGCTCTGTGACCGGCTGGCCATCATCGACCGGGGCCGAGTCGTCGCGATCGACACTCCGGCCGGACTCGTCGCCAGGGTGGACGACCGCAAACGGGTCCGGTTCCGACCGTCCGCGCCGGTGGACCGGGCCGTCCTCGCCGCCATCCCCGGCGTCACGGCCGTGGAGCGGGCCGGCGGCCAGCTCGTCGTGACCGGAACGGGAAACCTGCTGCTCGCCCTGACCAGCACGCTCGCCCGACAGCGGATCGTCGCGGAGGACCTCCGAGTGGAGCAGACCTCGCTCGACGACGCCTACGTCGCGCTCACCGGCCGCCCCACCAGCTCCTGAGGAGATCCCTTGTCCGCCCTGTACCGGCTCACCGCCACCGAGACCCGGCTGTTCTTCCGGGAACCGATGAGCGTGTTGTTCGCCCTCGCGGTTCCCCCGGCCCTGCTGGTCATCCTCGGCGCGGTCCCCTCGTTCCGCGAACCCGTCCCGGACCTCGGAGGGCTGCGGGTCATCGACCTGTACGTGCCCATCATCGTCGCGCTGGGCGTCGCCCTCTTCGCGTTGACCGGCCTGCCCCAACAGTTCGCCTCCTACCGGGAGAAGGGCGTCCTCCGACGGATGCGGACCACGCCCGTGCGCCCCCTCACCATGCTCGGCGCGCAACTGCTGATGTCCGCCGCCCTGTCCGTCGCCACCGTCCTCGTCGTGCTGGCCACCGCCCGCCTCGTGTTCGACGTCGGGCTGCCCCGCCACCTCGCCGCCCACCTCGCCGCGTACCTGCTGACCATCTCCGCGATGTTCGCCGTCGGGCTGCTCGTCGCGTCGCTGGCGCCGAGCGGCAGGAGCGCGGGGGCGATCGGCACGGTGCTGCTGTTCCCGAACATGTTCTTCGCCGGCCTGTGGATTCCCCGCGACTCGATGAACGACGTCCTGCGGACCATCAGCGACCTCACCCCGCTGGGGGCGGCCGTGCAATCATTGCAGGACGCCACCGCCGGCCACTGGCCCCAGGCGACGCACGTGGCGGTGCTGCTGGGGTGGACGCTCGTGGCCGGTGGTCTGGCCGCGCGGTACTTCCGCTGGGAGTGAGTCGTGAGCATCGGGACCGAGCCGCACGGGGACTGGGACCACCGGGTCGGCACCGCGTTCGCCGTCCTCCCCTACGTCCTGCTGGCCGTGAGCACCTCGGCCGCGCTGGCGCAACGGGACACCCCCGTCCAGATCCCGGGCGTGCTCGGTGTCACGCTCGCCGCCGCGCTCTGGCTGGCCTGTTTCGACGCCAACCCGCGCTGGTGGGAGAACCCCACCCCGGCCAGGGTGCACTACGCGGGGCTGACCGTGTTGGCGGCGGTCCTGGTGGTGCTCGCGCCCTGGTACGGCATCTTCGCCTTCATCGGCTACGTCCACGCGTTCGAACGGTTGGACCGCCACTGGCGGTACCTCGGCGCCGCCACCACGTCGATGATCATGTCCGTCTCGTACCAGGGAGGTGCGCACAACGTCCTGACCGGCGACTGGTGGGAGTGGGCGGTCACCTCCCTGGTCTCGGTGGTCCTGGCCGGGTCCTGTTACTCCCTGTTGGACACGGCCGAAAGACGCGGACGCGAGCGGACACGGGCGCTGGTCGAATCGCACGAGGCCAACGCGCGCCTGGAGGCGGCCCTGGAGGAGAACGCGGACCTGCACGCCCAACTGCTGGCGCGGGCCCGCGAGGCGGGCGTGCTGGACGAGCGGCAGCGGATGGCCCGGGAGATCCACGACACCCTGGCGCAGGGTCTGGCCGGTATCGTCACCCAGCTCCAGGCCGCGGAGCAGACCCTCGACCAGCCCTCGACGGCCGGACGGCACCTGACGAAGGCGATGAGCCTGGCCCGTGAGAGCCTCACCGAGGCCCGCCGGACGGTGCACGCGATGGAACCGGAACTGCTCGCCGACGCCCGGTTACCGGAGGCGATCGCGGCCGTGGTGCACCGGTGGTGCGAGACGCACGACGTCGACGCGGTGCTGACCACCACCGGCGACGCCCGCCCCATGCACACCGACGTCGAGGTCGCGCTGGTGCGGACCGCGCAGGAGGCGTTGGCGAACGTGGCCAAGCACGCGGGGGCGAGTCGGGTCGGACTGACCCTGTCGTACCTCCCGGACCGGGTGCTGTTGGACGTGCGGGACGACGGGGTGGGATTCGACGTGACCTCCCCGCGCGCCAACGGTTCCCCAGGTGGCGGGTTCGGCCTCGCCGGCATGCGGCAGCGGGTGCGGAGGTTGGCGGGACGCCTCGACATCGAGGCGGAGCCCGGGGGTGGCACCGCCATCTCCGCATCCGTTCCCGCGATCCCGGCGACCGGGGGAACCCGGTGATCTCCCTGCTGATCGTCGATGATCATCCCGTGGTGCGGGACGGCCTGCGCGGCATGTTCACCCCCGACCCCCGCTTCGAGGTCCTCGGGGAGGCCGGCGACGGAGCGGAAGCGATCGTCCTGGGCGAACGGCTGCGCCCCGACGTCATCCTCATGGACCTGCGGATGCCGAGGACGGACGGCGTCACGGCCATCACCGAACTCGCCCGGCGGGAGGTTCCCTCCCGAGTTCTCGTGCTCACCACCTACGACAGGGACAGCGACGTGCTGCCCGCGATTCACGCCGGCGCCTCGGGCTACCTGCTCAAGGACGCGCCGAGGGAGGAGTTGTTCCGCGCCGTGGAGGCGGCGGCGCGGGGCGAGGCGGTGCTGGCGCCCAGCGTCGCGACCCGGCTCCTGCGGGAGGTACGCCAACCCGTCCCCGAACCGTTGTCCCCGCGCGAGCTGGAGGTGCTGGAGCTGATCGCCCGGGGCTCGAGCAACCGGGAGGCGGCGAAGCACCTGTTCATCAGCGAGTCGACGGTGAAGACGTACCTCGTCCAGGTGTACGCGAAGCTCGGCGTGCACGACCGGGCCGCGGCGGTGGCCGTGGCCTTCTCCCGCGGCTACCTGTCGCCTCCTCCCTGACCGGGCGGCCACCAGGCCACGGAGGGCCAGGGCGCGCCCTGGCTCGTTCCTCGCCACTCAGGTGGGGGCTCCTGACTGGGGTTACTGGCTCGCCGGGCGGCCTCGGCTGGTGGTCCGGACCGCCCCCCGCGTCTTGGAAGCCGGGACGTCCGGCGACGGGACCGGGACCCGCGCGGAGTCGTCGGCCTGGTCCCGGGCGATCCACCACGGGAGTGCGCCCGTGCGGGTCACCATTCGCGCACCGGGTGCCGCCGGTCCCCGTGTTCCGTCGACAGCGCGGGCGGTGATCGGAGGCGCTCGCTCGCCGGTCCCCGTTCCCGGCGGGAACGGAGCACCCGCGACCGGCCTCTCCCCCGCCGGGGCTAGGCGTGACCGGATCGCACCCGGCGGGAACTCCATCCCAGCTCCACCGCCGGGCCCTGAGCACGGGCCTGCCAGCGAGCCCGAGACCTGCCGGGAGGCCACGCTCGACCCGGCTCAGGCCTCCGCCTCCGTCCGGGGCACGCCTTCGAGCCGCCGCCGGGGAAAGGTGACCCCGGTCAGCTCCTCGGACACCGCCCACAGGCGGCGGGCCAGCTCGGTGTCCCGCGCCCGCGCCGAACGACCGACCAGCTTGGGAGCACCGCGTCCCTCCAGGAAACCGCTCGGGCCGGCGTAGGCGCCGCCAGGGACGTCCGCCACGGCCGCGTACAACGTGGGCAGCGCGCCGTCCTCGACGCTCTGCGTGACCAGGTCCGTCACCGCGCGCAGCGCTCGGTCGAGGACCCGCCGCTGGCCGTTGTTCCGGAGCAGGCTGGTCGCGGCGAGACCGGGGTGCGCGGCGGTGGCGAGCACCGGCGATCCGACCTCGGTGAGTCGCCGCTGGAGCTCCGAGGTGAACAGCAGGTTGGCGAGTTTCGACCGTGCGTACGCGGCCATCGCCCGGTAGGGCCTCCGCTCCCAGTTCAGGTCGCCGAAGTCGATCGACCCCACCCGGTGCGCGTTGGAGGAGATCGTGACGACGCGTCCTCTGACTCGCGGCAACAGCAGGTTCGTGAGGGCGAAGTGCCCGAGGTGGTTGACCCCGATCTGGGACTCGAAGCCGTCGGCCGTGCGGGTCATTGGCGGCATCATGATGCCGGCGTTGTTGACGAGGATGTCGACGGGCTCGGTGACCCCGTCCGCGAACGCGCGGACCGAGGCGAGATCGGCGAGGTCGAGCCGGCGGACCTCGACGGTGCCGCTCATCGCGGCGGCGGCCTCCCGGCCCCTGCCCTCGTCGCGGACGGCGAGCACGACCCGGGCGCCGCTGGCGGCGAACACCTGGGCCGCCGCCCGGCCGATCCCGCTGTTCGCCCCCGTGACGACCACGGTCCGGCCGGCCATGGGAGGAACGTCCGACGCACTGAATGTTGTCATGAGCTACAAAGTAGCCACTGGAAACAATGTCGTCAACGGAAACACGGTTCGCTACCCTCGGGGCGTGCCAGCCACGACCCCCGAACGCCCCTACCACCACGGGAACCTCCGCGCCGCCCTGCTCGACGCGGCCGAGCGCTCCCTGGCCGAGCACGGCTCCGACCAGCTGTCCCTCCGTGACCTGGCCAGGGAGGTCGGCGTCAGCCACGCCGCACCCCGCCGGCACTTCCCCGACCGCCAGGCGCTGCTGGACGCGCTCGCCGAAGCGGGGTTCGCCCGCCTCGACGCCGTCCTGCGCACCGCCCTCGCGGCAGCCGGCGACGGCTTCCCGGCACGTCTGCGCGCCGCGGCGACGGCCTACACGCGCTTCGCCACCGAGAACGCCGCACTGCTCGAACTCATGTACACCAGCAAGCACCGACCGGGCGCGCGACGGGTCGTCGACGCGGCGGCCGCACCGTTCACACTGCTCAACAGCCTGATCGTCCAGGGGCAGGACCAGGGCGCGCTGGAGGCGGGAGACCCCGAACGCATCGGCATCGTCCTACTCGCCACCCTCCAGGGACTCGCGACCTTCGCCAACGGCGACATCGTCGAACCGGAACTGCTCGACGACCTCGTGGAAGCCGCCGTCGACCGCTTCCTCCGAGGAACGCGCCCCACTGGGTGAGCCGGGCGTCCCGGCGGCGGCGCATCAGGTCGCGGTGGGCCCGGCGGGAACGTCAGAGACACATGCACCCCCGACCAGGTCGAGACGTGCCCGCCACCGCCCGGTTTCACCACCACCCGGACCGAGGAAGCGCGTTGCTCCGACGGTGCGAGGTCGGAGCGCGGGAACACCGCCCGACCTGCGTGGCGTGTGCGCGGGTGCCGATCCTGCTCGTCGGATCACGAGGGTGGCTCGGTCGCCTCGGCCGGGGTGGGGAGCCCGTCGCGAACCGCGCGGATGAAGGCGCTGGCGGCGGCGGAACGGTCTCCGTCCGTGACCAGCAGGGTTTCGCGCCGTCGCACGAACGCGGTATCGCGAACACGCACCCACGTCACTCCCCGGGGCACGGTGCCAGCCGCCAGACCGGGCAGGACGGATATGCCGAGGCCGGCGGCGACGAGACCCAGGCGTGTCTGCCAGCTTGGCGTCCCGTAGCCGATGGTGGGATGGGCAAGCGTCGGCCACGCGCCGAACTGCGGTTCGTCCTCCTTGCTCGTACCGACGATCCACACCTGGTCAGCGAGGTCGTGGGTGTCCACCTCGTCCCGCTCGGCGAACGGATGATCGATGCTGACCGCGACGCCGAGTCCGCTGCCGGTGCGGACCGCCTCGGTGCGCAGGCCGGTGAAGTCGTAGTCGGGCAGCCCGTCCCCGACGGCCACCACCGCGACCTCGATGCGCCTCGCCCGTAGCCTGCGCATCTGAGTGGGGCTGCCGGATTCCCAGAGCCGCACCGTCAACGCCGGGTGAGCCGCGCGTAAGCGTGCGATGGCCTGGGGCAGGAGCGCGGCGGCGGCCGTCGGATAGGCCCCCACGACCAGCCGGCCCGCGATCCGGTCCCGCAGGCCGGCCACCTCCAGTTCGGCCGCCTCCAGGTGCGCGAGGACCTTCCTGGCGTGCCGTAGGAGGATCTCACCGGCCGCGGTGGGTTGGACACCGCGCGCCCGCCGCTCGAACAAAGGGCTTCCCACCGCGCGTTCCGCCGCGCTGACCTGCCGTGACACGGCGGACTGCGTGTAACCCAACGCCTCGGCGGCCGAGGTGAAGGATCCTCGTCGAGCGACTTCCACCACCACGCGCAAGCCAACGAGCGTCACCTCGGACATGTCAGCGAGTATCCGCACCAGTGGCGGCGGATTCCGCTCATCACCGGGTGCGTTCCTCGTCCGCCGCACGGGAGGAGTCCCGCTGGCTCTCCAACGAAGCGAGTCGTCGCCGCACGGTGGAGGTGACGGCGTCGTAGGCATCCGAGTTCAGCAGCAGCCGCAGGGGCGGGTTACCGGACGTCACGGCCTCGATGATCGCGTGTGCGACGCCCGACTGGCTGCCGACCATGCCGTCGACCTTCGGTGTGGGAAAGTCCGCGGGCCCGCCGCGATAGGGCTCACTGACCGGGACCCGTTCGGCCGCGTCGTAGAAACCCGTCCGGACCATGCCCGGCTCGACGAGGACGGTCCTGATCCCGAACGGCTCGATCTCCTGGGCGAGTGCCTCGAAGTAGCCTTCGACTCCCCACTTGCTGGCATGGTAGATCGCGAATCCTGGAAAGGTGATGTGCCCGCCCATACTCGAAAGCTGGACGAGCACCCCGCCACCCTGGTCACGCAGCAACGGGACGCCTCGGCGCGCGACTTGGATCGAGCCGGTGAGATTGGTGGCGATCACGCGCTCGACCTGTGCGTCGGTGAGATCCTCGCCAGCACCGAAGACGCCGTAACCAGCGTTGGACACGATGACGTCGATACGCTCGTGGTCGGCGAACGCCTCCCCGAGTACCTTCTCGATCCGTGCGGTGTCAGTGACGTCCATCTGCCTCCGCCACAGCCGATCACCATGTTCCTCGACGAGGCCGTCGAGCCGCTCGGGCTCCCGAAGCGTCGCGGCGACCCTGTCTCCGCGCTCCAGGACCTGTTCGGCGAGCTCGCGACCGAGACCGCGAGAAGCCCCCGTGATCAACCACGTGGTCATGCTGGTTCCCTGTTCTCTACTCCGCTTTGTGGTGTCGAGTGGAATCCGGCGCGCGATCGCACCGCGTCCACGCCGCGACGGACTCGCCCGACCTTCCTGACCACCACTCCGGTCAACGAGATCAGCGACCCCACTCCCGACCCGCTCTTCGCTTCGTTCACGGTGCCCGTATCCCCTACCTGGTGGTCACCACAACCCTGCGGGAGAACAGGAATGACGACAAGCGATACCTTCGCACTGCTGCCATGCGCGGCTCGCATACCGACATTCGGCGGTGGACCCGGGACCGACATGCCCTGACCCACCGACGTCGTCACCGCCCCAGCGCGAACATCATCTCAGCAGCCACGCCGAAACGCCTTGGTGTTCCCACACCGGATACCCGGCTCATAGTCGCCCGCGCACCGGTGACGACGACGCGGCAGCCTGACCAGCACACCGACCTGGTCAGCCAGCACGAGCATCGACCGAGGGCGAATCGTCTCCAGGTAGGACGCGACACTGTCACGATCACCACCATCCATCGGGAGATTCCCGAAGGGGAGGAATGATTCTTCGCGCGCTCATTCCTGAAAGACGACCGGGAATCAGGACACCCTGCCGACGAGGCGCGTTTCACCAAGGGGAACATTCGCCGCGCCCCCAAACCGAGCCTCGTGCGAACCCTCGTCCACGCGCACAGGGAGCGGTACGGCCGCCGCCCTCGCCCAACATCCAGCTGAGCAGAGGGCGATCCCTGAGCCGGCCCCACATGCCGCGTCGTCGCTACCCACCCGGCTGCGCGACCTGCTCGGGCGACGGAAGCACGGGCCGCCACGATCGTCTGATCGACGAGGACCTCGCATCGCAGAGCACGAACGCGCGGCGCCCGCGGTGCTCACCACCACGCCGTCCAGCCCGACACCCAGGACACCAGTAGGCCCGTCTCCACCGGAGACGGGCCTGCTTCGATAAGCGGAGTCGAGGCGCCAGTAGGCCCTCTATGGTGGAGCTGAGGGGAATCGAACCCCTGACCTTCTCGATGCGAACGAGACGCGCTACCAACTGCGCTACAGCCCCATGTTCCGTTGTGCGTCGAAAGCATAGCAGCGCCCGGACGAGGGGGGTGTACCCACCCCCACCCAGCCGGGCGCCGCGCTCACTCCCCGACCGCTCGGCGGTAGTAGGGGTGGTGCGGTACGTCTAACTCGTCGAAGGCGGGGTCGTCGTCGTCCAACTCGACGGCGAAGGCGCCGTGGTGGTTGGGACGCTGCGTGGCGCCGGGGACGTAGCCGGCGACGGAACCACCCGTCCGCTGTCCGCCCGCGCCCTGGCTCACGCCGCCGACCGGCCGCACGTGGCTGTGGCCCTCGGCGGCACGCCGCTCGGCCTCGGCGATGCGGGCCGCCCGCCGCTGGCGCACGGCCTCCTCGATCCGCACCTGCCTGCGCAGGTAGACGAGGTAGCCGAGCAGCCCGAGGTCGACCGCGCCGTGCGCCCACCAGAGCATGGGCATCGCCGCGAAACCGGCCACCAGGGCGAGCACGACCGCCAGGGTGATCAGCGCCAGCACCACTCGCTGGCGGAACGCGTACTTCGCCTTGGCGACCCTGGCCGCCGCCTCCGGGTCGAAACCCCCCCGGCCCGGTCGGTACCGCCGGCCGGCGCGGACGTCGTCGCCGTTGAGCGACCGCCACTGATCCTCGTCGTTCCCGGGCTCCCCGCCGCCCTCGTCGTCGAGATCGGTGTCCTCGTCCCGCTCCTTCTCCGGCACGCTGAGTTCCTCCTCGAACTCATTCCTGGCGGCGGGCACGGCATCGGCGCTCCGGCCTCGCCGCACCACCCTGGCCGCCAGCTCCGAATCAGCGGTACGCGAGACCTCCCGACGACGTCGCGCGATCATGGGCACGAGCACGACGAGCCACGCAACCGCCAGCCCAACGAATATCAGAGAACTCAACGTGCCTCGCCACCTCCCCCTAGCCACGAACAGCACGCTCCTGCGTTCGTCACGCTAGCCACACCAGTCACACCTACGTCGGAGGCGCGCCGGAATCTCCACGTTCCGCAAGTGTGGGGTTGATCGCCCTGGAGATCATCCACCAGGATCGACAGCAATCGTCGGTGCGCCTTGTCGCTCAGTGACCCATCGAGTGGGTTCCTGCCGCCTCCCGGCGGGGCCTGACTCTGTTGTGGCTGGTCACCGAACCCCTCGCACCGCGCCGCTCGCATCCCGGACTTCTGCCGCGTCGCGTTCGACGACTACCGAGCGCGACCACTCAGCCACGTAATGATCATCGATGGGTGGCGTCTCCGTCAACGGTGAACGTCTTTCGGGTCTGCGGGCGGCGCACCCGGAACGTAGCCAAGATCACGCCAGCCTGGCGCGTCCCTGGGTGACCAGCGCGTGCACCGCGCCCCGGGGCAGGTCCTCGACCGTCACCGCCAGGCACAGGTGGTCGTGCCAACCGCCCTCGACGTTGAGGTACCGGCGGTACAGGCCCTCCCTGCGGAAGCCGACCTTCTCCAGCACGCGGAGGCTGGGCCCGTTGTCCGGGCGAACGGTCGCCTCCAGCCGGTGCAGCCCGGCGGCGTGGAAGGCGTGGTCGACGGCCAGGGCCACCGCGGCACTCGCCACTCCACCACCCACCCGGGTGCTCGCCACCCAGTAGCCCACCCACGCCGAGCACAGCGCCCCTCGGATCACGTTGCCGATGGTCAACTGGCCGACGAACTCGCCGTTCACCGCGATCACGAAGGGCAGCGCGGTGCCCTGCCGCCCCATCCGCCGCAGCGCCCCGTACTGGCTGGGCCAGGCGAGGACCCCGTTGCGCTCCTCCCAGCGTTCGGGGGAACTGGGTTCCCACCGTTCCAGGTGGCCTCGGTCACGAAGCCGGATCGAGCTCCACGCCCCGCCGTCCCGGAGCCGGGGCGGGCGCAGTTCCACCGCCCCGGCGGGCACGATCACCGGGCCGAGCCTCTCCGGCCAGCCCGGGTGCCTGCTGAACTGGGTCGCGCTCAGCGGAGCCCTCCTGGCCTCCGTGCCACCACGCCGGTCACCACCGGGTCCTCCCTCAGCCGCGCTGGGCCAGGAAGCTGACGTGCACGTCCTGGTCCACGCCCAGTTCGGTCACGTCCTCGTCGACGAGGATGAGGCAGTTGGCCTCGGCCAGCGAGGCCAACAGGTGTGATCCACCGGCCCCCAGGGGTTGCACCAGGTACTCCTGGCTGGTGCCGTCCCGGAGCAGCTGCCCTCGGAGGAAGCCGCGCCGGCCCTTGGTGGAGGCGATCGGCGCGAGCAGCCGGGCCGTCACCACCCGGCGGTGCGGGTTGTTCTTGCCCAGGGCCGTCCGGATCAACGGGCGGACGAAGATCTCGAAGACGACGAGCGCGCTGACCGGGTTCCCCGGCAGGAGGAAGGTCGGGACCTTGTCGGGACCGAGCCGCCCGAACCCCTGGGTGGAGCCGGGGTGCATGGTGACCCTGGACTCGTCGATCTCCCCGAGGTCGGCGAGGGCGGCCCGCACCTGGTGCCCGGTGTTCCCGCCGACGCCCCCGGCGATGACGACCAGCTCGGAGAGCAGCAGCCGTCCCTCGACGACCTCGTGCAACCGTCTGGGGTCGGTGCTGACGATGCCCACCCTCGTCACCTCGGCAC
This sequence comes from Actinoalloteichus caeruleus, assembly GCF_049311605.1. Lineage (NCBI taxonomy): Bacteria > Bacillati > Actinomycetota > Actinomycetes > Pseudonocardiales > Pseudonocardiaceae > Actinoalloteichus > Actinoalloteichus caeruleus. Next base: position 558,387 of record NZ_CP186005.1, on the reverse strand, counting down.
CGGCGTCCCTGGCCGCGGCGGCGAGGGCGTAGGAGTTGACGTCGTAGACCTGGCCGCCGCCGGGGTTCCGGTCGATGTCGACCAGTTCCTCACCGACGGAGATGATCGACACCCGGGGACGGGGGTGCACCAGCACCTTGCCGCGTCCCACCGCCGCCAGCAGGCCCACCTGGGCGGCCCCGATGACCGCCCCGCGACGGACCGCGACGTCACCGGCCTGGACGTCCTCCCCGGCCCGGCGGACGAAGGCACCCGAGGGCACCGGTTGCCGCACGGTCACCTTCGCCGGGTTCTCGTCGGTGTAGCCCACGGGCACCACCGCGTCGGCCAGGGTGGGCAGGGGAGCTCCGGTGCCGACGCGGACCGTCTGCCCCGGTTGCAGGCGGCGCGGCTGCCGCGACCCGGCGTCGATCTCGCCGATCACCGGCATCAACAGGGACTCCTCCGCGGCGGCCTGCACGTCGACGCTGCGCACCGCGTAGCCGTCCACCGCCGCCTGGTCGAAGCCGGGCAACGCCCGCTCGGCCACGACGTCCTCCGCGCACAGCAGCCCCTGGGCCTCGGAGATCGCCACCCGCACCGGGGAGGGTCGGACCGCGGCGGCGAGTACCTTCGCAAGCTGCTCGTCTACCGACCTCATCGCCACGAACTCACCGCCACCGTCGTTCAAACGTGACGCGGTCAGTTGGACCGCGTTCCCCCTTCGATCGTGCCCGCGGGATCGGCCACCACGTGACGGAGCCATTCCCGCAGCTCGGGGCCATACTCCGGGTTGGAGAGCGCGAAGTCCACCGCGGCACGCAGGAACCCGCCAGGATTTCCCAGGTCATGGCGTCCGCCACGGTGCACGACGACATGGACCGGATGGCCCTCCGAGATCAACAACGCTACCGCGTCGGTCAGCTGCAGCTCGCCACCGGCACCGGGGGTGATGCGGTCGAGCGCGTCGAAGATGGCCCGGTCGAGCAGGTAGCGCCCGGCTGCCGCGTAGGTCGACGGCGCGTCCTCGGGGGCGGGCTTCTCGACCATCCCGTGCACCCGCAGCACATCCTCCACACCGGTGTCCTCGACCTCGAACACCCCGTAGGCGGAGATCTGCTCCCGGGGGATGTCGAAGGCGCAGAGCACGCTCCCGCCGAAGCGCTCGCGCACCTCGGCCATCCGGGACAGGACCCCGGTCGGCAGGACGAGGTCGTCGGGCAGCAGCACCGCCACGGCCTCGTCCGAGTCGTTCAGGTTGGGCCTGGCGCAGGCGACGGCGTGCCCGAGCCCGAGGGCCTGCTCCTGGATGGCGACCTCCGCCCTGATCAGCTGGGGCGCCCGGCGCACCTTCTCCACCAGGGCGGTCTTGCCCCGTTCCTCCAGCGTCCGCTCCAGCTCGGGGCGTGGCTCGAAGTGGCGCGCCACCGACGACTTCTCGGGCGAGGTCACGATCACGAGCCGTTCCGCGCCCGCCTCCGCGGCCTCGCCCGCGACGAGTTCGATGGCGGGGGTGTCCACCACCGGCAACAGCTCTTTCGGCACGGACTTGGTCGTCGGCAGGAAACGGGTACCCAGTCCGGCGGCAGGGACGATGGCAGTCTGGAACGCGCTCGTCGGGCTCATACCCGGAGAGCCTAGCCATCCGAGGCGCGCCTCGACTGCGCACGTAACGTGACGCACTGTGACCCGGGCGGATGATGTGCCACCTGAAGGAACCAGTTCGGCCAAGCGGACCTGGCGACGACGGCTACTGGCCGCCCGGCGGGCGGTCCCGCCGGAGCAACGACGGGCGGAGGCGGAGAGGATCACGGCCGTCATCAGTGAGGTGGCCCGCGACAGGGCGGGGACCACGGTCGCGGCCCACGTGCCCTTCGGCACCGAGCCGGGGTCGCTCCACCTGGTGGACGCCCTGCGCGAGGGCGGCTGCCGGGTGCTGCTGCCGGTGGTGGTCGAACCGGACGGTCCGATGCGGTGGGCCGAGTACGGTGGGGAGGCGATGCTGCGCCCGGGCAACCTCGGCGTGCTGGAACCCTCGGGGCCGCTCCTGGCCCCGGAGGCGCTGTCCGAGGCCACGGCGATCCTGGTGCCGGCACTGGGGGTGGACCGGGCCGGGGTGCGGCTGGGGCGCGGCGGCGGTTGTTACGACCGCTCACTCCCGTTGGCCGCTCCGTCGGCGTTGACGGCGGCCGTGGTCCGGGACGCCGAACTCGTGGACCAGCTGCCCCACGGCCCGCACGACGCCCTGCTGACCAGCGTCATCACTCCCGGACGCGGGTTGCTCCACCTCCCCCGGTGACCAGCCGAGGGCCGGGGGGTGTTTGCGCGGAGGCACGACCTTGGCGCATTATCTGTATTGGCACTGTCCCCAGGCGAGTGCCAAATTGATGCTCACGGAGGATACGAACCGTGCCCACCTACCAGTACGCCTGCACCGCGTGTGACCACCGGTTCGAGCAGGTGCAGAGCTTCACCGACCAAGCACTGACGGCGTGCCCGGAGTGCCAGGGCAAGCTGCGCAAGCTCTTCTCCTCGGTGGGGGTCGTGTTCAAGGGGAGCGGTTTCTACCGCACCGACAGCAGGAGCTCCGGCGGCGGGACCGCCGCGAAGAGTTCCTCCTCGTCGAGTGAGGGTGCGACGAAGTCGGGCGACTCCGGTTCCTCCTCGAACTCCTCGTCCTCCTCGAACTCGTCCTCGTCGGACTCCGGCAAGAGCACGGCGTCGAGCGGGTCCAGCAAGGCCGCCAGCACGTCCTGACGGGCACCGGGCTCGGGGACGCTCACCGGCGGTTGTCCCCACCCCGCAGGTTGTCCACAGCTGGCTCCGCTGTCTCCGCCCCCATCGACGCCTTCCTCGTAATCTCGGCCGCGACCAGCGGGTACGAGCGAGAGGAACAGTGACATGCGCGGCGGGACGGGACGTGGGGCCAGCTCTCTCTCCTCCTCGGTCTGGCGACGCTGCCGGGCCGCGCTCCCGCCGTGGTCCGGCCCGCCACGCGCCGTCACCCTGCTCCGGCTCGCCGTGGCCGCCGCGCTGGCCGTGGTGGGCCTCGTGCTCCTCCCCGGGCACGACGTGCCGCATCGCGAGGGGCGAGCCGACACCGTGACCACGCTCGTGGCGGCGACGGACCTCGCTCCTGGCACGCCCGTCGACGTGAGCGCCGTGCGCGGCGCCCAGTTGCCGCCCGAGGCGGTCCCGGCCGCCGCGTTGACCGCGCCGGACCAGGCGGCCGGCCGGTTTCCCCTCGTCCCCGTCCAGGCGGGAGAGGTCCTCACCGAGGCGCGGTTCACGGTGGCCGGGCGTCCCGGCCACATCGCGGTACCCGTCCGCCCGCACGACCCGGCGGTGGTGGACCTCGTCCGCCCCGGAGCCCGGGTGGATCTGGTCTCACTGGATCCGGGTGGGGCTGGACATGTCCTGGCCACGGATGTCACGGTCGTCTCGGTCGTCGACGCCGACGGCGCGGCCACCCAGGGCTCGTTCGTCGTGGTGGCCCTTCCCGAGACGCTCGGCCACCAGGTCGCGGCGGCGACGCTCAGGACGCAGATTACGATCACGCTGCGCTGATCATCCGCTCCCCTGCGTGGTCAAGGGTTGACCCCGTTCGGTGCGCGGGCGATGTTCCCGCCGCGCGCCAGTTGGGCGCGGGATCGGCCTCCCGTCGTGAGCCACCGGACACGACGACACCACCAGAACGAAGGAGGGCCCGTGCTCAAGGGCTTCAAGGACTTCCTGATGCGCGGCAACGTCGTGGAACTCGCGGTCGCCGTGGTCATCGGCTCCGCCTTCACGGCGATCGTGACGGCCGTCACCGAGAACCTGATCCAGCCGATCCTCGACGCGGTCGGCCCGGCGGACGTGGGGAATCTCGGGATCAGGATCGGCACCTCGCCGGACGGCACGCCCATCACCGTCGACTTCGGCGGGGTGATCACGGCCGGCATCAACTTCCTCATGGTCGCGGCCGTCGTCTACTTCATCTTCGTGCTGCCGATGAACAAGCTCCAGGAACGCCGGCAACGCGGCGAGGAGCCGGCCGCGGCGACCCCGACCGAGCTGGAACTGCTGACCGAGATCCGGGACCTGCTGCGCGAGCAGCGGCGCACCGCCGAGGAGGGCGCGGTCCTCGAACGGGACCGGGGCTGACACCGACGCGACCGGGGCCGGTGCGCACGGCGGGAGTCCGTGGACGGCACGCCAGCTCGGAGCGGCACGGCGGGTGTCCCCGCCGGTGCGGGGGTCGCGTGTCACCCGCCGTCGTGGTGGGGTGGCCGGTTCTCCCGGTACCAGTCCTCCGCCGACCGCTCCTGCCAGTAGCGCTCCTGGTCGTCCCGTTCGTCGGACGTCGTGTCGGGGAGGAGTTCTCCGACGACGTCCGCCGGCCTGGTCACCCGCCGCCGACCACGTTCGGGCCTGTCCCGCTCTGCCATGCACGCAGTATCCGTCGGGGCCGCCCCGGTGGGGAAACGACCCCGGGAGCACATGCCCACGGCGGTCCGCTCCGTAGCCGCCGACCGGCGGCACGCTCGGCCATCCCCCGGTTGCCGCGCCGGGCGGTCCTCGCACCGCGTCCGGCGTTCCCGTCCGGGCGCCCTCACCCGCTCGAGCGGCTCACGCGGATCAGCGCTCGGTTGCGGGATGATGAGTGGGTGGGCCGCGCCGCCGCGCGCGTCCCGTCATCTGAGTGTGAGAGGGAGTCATCGATGAACGGTTTCCTGGACAAGGCCAAGGAACTGGCTCAGCAGGCCAGGGAGAAGGCCGCCCAGGGAGTGGACGCCGCCGCGTCCAAGGTCGACGAGATGACCGGGGGGAAGTACACGGAGCACATCGAGAACGTGAGCAACAAGGTCGAGAACGCGCTCGACCCCAACGCGGGCGACGAGGGCCAGAACAAGGACGGGCGAGCCTGACCCGACCTCAGCGCCACGACGCGCGCGGGCCCGCAACGGGCCTCCGCGGTGATGGTGACCCGTGCCCGGCCGGGCGGGGACGGTGATCGTTCCACCGCTGATCGGCGCGCGAGGCCGGGAGCGGGAAGGTCCCGACGTCTGACCGATTCGACACCGCGCCCACCGCCCGGTCAGGTGCGGACGGGCGCGGGAAGCGGGGAGGGGCCGGCCCCGTCAGCGGCCGGCCCCTCCCTCCTCGTTCCGGTCCCCTCGGTCCCTCGTCCTCGTTCCCGTCGAACCGCGTCAGGGCTGGGACGCCCCCGTCGTGATCACGGGGTGTCGAGGCTGGACAGCTCCTCGATCACGTGGGTGACCAGTGGCGTCAACGTGGCCATCCCGTCCCGCACGGCGGCCCGCGAACCGGCCAGGTTCACCACCAGCGTGCTCCCCGAGACACCGACCAGGCCCCGGGAGATGCCGGCGTCCACCGCGCCGGCGGCCAGCCCGGAGGCGCGCAGGGCCTCCGCGATGCCCGGGATCGGCCGGTCGAGGACCCCGAGGGTGGCGTCCGGGGTGACGTCACGGGGGGACACCCCGGTCCCTCCCACCGTCACGACGACGTCCACCCCACCGATCACCGCCGTGTTCAGCGCGTTGCGGATGTCCACGACCTCACCGGCCACGGCCACCGTGCCGTCCACGATGAAACCGGCCTCCTCCAGGAGTTCGGTGACCAACGGGCCGATGGAGTCCCCGTGCTCCCCCTGTGCCACCCGGTCGTCGACGATCACGACGAGGGCTCGTCCCAAGCGCTGCGGGCTACGTTCCATGCGAGTCACCGTAGTGGGCGTGACCGGATCGAAGACCCTGGTGTCCACGATGTCGGTCGCCCAGATCTGGTCGTTCACCATCAACTACCACTCTCCGTAACCCAACGTGGGCAAGTCGCCCGAATCTCCGTCAACCCTCCCCCGAGAGTGAACAGATCTTCCCCGTGGCCCGGCCACGGGCACCGCTCTCACCCCACGGTCTCACTGCCCAGGGTGACCTGGATCTCCCGCTCGTCGCCGCCGCCCTGGTTCCGAACGGTCAGGGTCACCGTCGCACCCGGCTCCTCCGAGCGGACGGCCGCGATCAACGCGTCGCTGCTCTGGATCACCCGGTCGTTCAGCTTGGTGACCACGTCACCCTCCTCGACGCCGGCCTCGGCGGCGGCGCCGCCGGGGATGACCTGCGCCACGTCCGCCCCGTTCTGCCGGGAATCGACCGCCAGTTGCACCCCGAGGACTGCCCGGGTCGCCACGCCGTTCTCCCGGAGCTCGTCGGCGATCCGCCGGGCCTGGTCGATCGGGATCGCGAAGCCCAGTCCCACCGATCCCGCCTGACCGGTGCCCGCGCCGGGGCTGTAGATGGCGGAGTTGATGCCGATGACCCGTCCCTCCATGTCAACCAGGGGCCCACCCGAGTTCCCCGGGTTGATGGCCGCGTCGGTCTGGATGGCGTCGAGGACGGTGGCCTCCGTGCCCTGCTCGCCGCCCGCCCGCACCGGGCGGTCGAGGGAACTGATGATGCCGCTGGTCACCGTGCCGGTGAGCCCGAACGGGGAACCGATCGCGACGGCGTCCTGCCCGACGGAGAGGTCGTCGGAACGGCCGAGTTCGGCGGGGGTCAGGTCGGAGACGCCGCTGGCCTTGACGACGGCCAGGTCGGACGAGGGGTCGCGGCCGATGATCTCGGCTGGCGCCGTGGTGCCGTCCGCGAACGCCACGACGATCTGCCCGCCCTGGACCGCCGGTTCGACCACGTGGTTGTTGGTGAGGATCAGGCCGTCGGAACTCAGGACCACGCCGGATCCCTCACCCGCTCCGCTCTGTCCCCGCACCTGGAGTTGGGTGACGCTGGGCAGCACCTTCTCCGCCACCTGCTGCACGGACCCCTCCGGGGCGTTGCTGGCGTTGCGGGCGGGCGGCTGCTGGTCGAGCGCGCTCACCGAGGAGCCCCCGCCGGCCCGTTCGCTGACGATCCACCCGGTCACGCCGCCACCGACGGCGCCGGCCAGCAGGGCCAGCGCGGCGACCCCCGCCACCAGCCGCCCGGTTCCCTTCCCGCGCCCGGCGGCCGCCGGGCGGTGGTGTTCCGGGTTGTGCCCGAAGCCGTGCTCCGGCACGGGCTGGAACGGACCGGGCTGGCCGCTGCCGCCGTGCGCACCGGAGCCCGCCCCGTACTGGCTGCCCGGGTACTGGTACTGGCCGCCGTGGTGCTGGGCCGAGGACGAGTAGGGCAGCCCGTAGGGCGTGTAGCGCTGGGGGGTCGGTGACTCCTGCTGGCCGCCCGGCCGTTGGTGGCCGTGTCCGGAGGTGTCCTCCCCGTGACGCGGTGGGGCGGGCTCCCAACCGTGCTGTCGAGATCCCCCGTTCGTCCCGCTCTCGGCGGCCGGCGGACCGCCCAGGCCAGCGGTTCCTGGCGCTGACGCCTGCTCGTCCGGACGGTCGTCCGGGCCTCGACCCGAGGGCTGGTGCCCCGCGGCGTCCTCGCTCGGGCTGGGCCGCGACGTGCGATCTGCCTCTCCCCCAGATCCCGCACCCGACGCGGGGTCCGGGGAACGGTCGGGATCGTTCTCCGGCTTCGAGGTCTCATCGCTCATGGGACAACTGTGCACCGTCCGGCTGAGAGGGGCCTGAGATCCTCCTTGGTTTCCGCACAGAGCGTGTCGGGACCGTGGCGGCACCCACCCGCGTCGAGGCGTGACCGGCGGTCCCAGCCCGGGCCGGGGAGGGCCGGGCGCCCGCGTCGGAGAACCTCAGCCGAGCTCACGCAGCCGCTGGGCCACCCGCTCCGGCAGCACGTCACCGATCCACACCGCCATCCCGGACTCCGACCCCGCCAGGTACTTGAGCCGGTCCGGGCCGCGCAGCACGGAGAAGACCTCCAACCTCAACCAGGACCGTTCCCGGTCGGCCCGCACGGGGGCCTGGTGCCAGCCCGCCACGTACGGCAACGGCTGGTCGTGCAACCGGTCGAGGCGTCCGAGCAGGTCGAGGTAGAGCGGAACGAAGGCGTCCCGCTCGTCCGAGGTGAGCGCCGGCAGGTCGGCCACCTGCCGGCGGGGCACCAGCTGGACCTCGACCGGCCACCGTGCCGCCGCGGGGACGAACGCCGTCCAGTGCTCGTTCTCGGCGACGACCCGCGTTCCGGCGGCCCGTTCCGCGTCGAGCACGTCGCCCAGCAGCGGACGGCCGTGGGACGCGTGGTGCCGTTCCGCCTGGGCCTGGAGGCGGGCGGTCCTGGGGGTGACGAAGGGGTACCCGTAGATCTGACCGTGCGGGTGGTGGAGGGTCACCCCGATCTGCTCGCCCCGGTTCTCGAAGCAGAACACCTCCTCGACCCCGGGCGTCGCGGCCAGCGCCGCCGTCCGATCGGCCCAGGCGTCCACGACGGTGCGGGCACGGGCCGGGGTCAGCTGGGCGAAGGACGTGTCGTGGTCGGAGGTGAAGCAGACGACCTCGCAGCGGCCAACGGCTGGTCGGCTCGGCACCAGGGTGCCGCCGTCGACGCCGGCGAGCACGGTCACGGCCCGCTCGTCTCCCACGGGCACGGGAACGCCGGGGGGAGTCCCGAAGGACGGGAACCGGTTCTGGAAGACGACGACGTCGTAGTCCGCCTCCGGGATCTCCGTGGGGCGGTCGGCGGTGGAGGGGCACAGCGGGCAGAGATCCGCCGGCGGCTTGTAGGTGCGCGACTGGCGGTGGGCGGCGATCGCCACCCACTCGCCGCTGAGCGGATCGCGGCGCATCTCGGAGGCCGGCTGGTAGGGGGGCAGGTCACGGGTGTCGAACGCGCCACGCGTTGGCGCCGCCGGATCGGCGTCGAAGTAGATGATCTCCCGGCCGTCGGCCAGCTGGGCGACTGTTCGCCGCACTCCGGTTCCTCCCCCGTTCGCACACGACCATGAGCGGCCCCGATCCTATGGCCGGCCCATGCCGAACCAGCCGGAACTCGGGTCCGATAGTGGCCAGTCCCGCCGGTCCCACTGCCCCCACCGCCGCCCCACCGAGACGTCGCGGAGCGCTTCCGAGCCGCTCCCGAGGAGGAGGGGGAGACGACCAGGACGTCCCCCACGCAGCCCCCACCCTCTCCGGGGGAGCGGCCCCTGTGCCAGCCTACTCAGCTGTTCCGCGCTGTTTCCACTGGTCACGGTCGCGCTGTTGATAACCCGATCCTGTGAGCGGCGCGGACGGCACCCGGCTGGAGCAGCGCGGGCGACCTGAGCGACGCGGACGGCACCCGGCGCGGACGGCACCCGGCGCGGACGGCACCCGGCTGGAGCAGCGCGGGCGACCTGAGCGACGCGGACGGCACCCGGCGCGGACGGCACCCGGCGCGGACGGCACCCGGCGCGGACGGCACCCGGCTGGAGCAGCGCGGGTCGGGGCGGCACCCGGGTCGACGTCACACACCCGCCCGGCCGGGCAGCCGCAGCGTCAGCAGGGCGCCGCCCGTGTCGGCGCGCCCGGCGCGGACCGTCCCCCCGTGGCGCTCGGCGGCCTGGCTCACGATCGCCAGTCCGAGCCCGGACCCGGGAAGGGTCCTGGCCTCCGAGGACCGGTAGAACCGTTCGAAGACGTGGGGCAGGTCGGCGGGAGCGATGCCCGGTCCGGAGTCGGCGACCTCCACCCTGATGGTGGTGTCGTTCTCCGGGGTCATGGTCAGCAGCACGGTGCCCTCCGGGGGACTCCACTTCGCGGCGTTGTCCAGCAGGTTGAGCACCGCGCGTTCCAGGGCGTTGGCATCACCGAGCAGGGTCCACGGGTGCGGGCGTACCTCGAAGGCGATGCCGGGTGCCCGCCGTCTCGCCCGGTCGAGGGCGCGTTCGACGACGTCGACCAGCTCAACCGGCTCGTGCACCACCTGCGGCGCGTCCTCCCTCGCGAGTTCCACGAGGTCCCCCACCAGGTTGGACAGTTCGTTGATCTGCGCCCGGACGTCCTCGTAGATCTCCATCCTGTCCTGCGGGGACAGCTGGGGGGCGTCGGGCTTGCTGGAGGCGACCAGCAGTTCGAGGTTGGTGCGCAGCGAGGTCAGCGGTGTGCGCAGCTCGTGCCCGGCGTCGGCCACCAGGCGGCGTTGCCGCTCCTGGGACTCCGCGACCGCCCCGAGCATCGTGTTGAAGCTCATCGTCATCCGGGCCAACTCGTCGTCGCCGGACACCACGATGGGTCTGAGGTCACCTGTCGTCGCGACCCGTTCCGTGGCGGCGGTCAGCCGTTCCACCGGTTTCAGCGCCGCCCTGGCCACCGCCGTTCCCGCGATCGCCGCGACGACGATGCCCGCGCCGCCGACGACGGCCAGCACCACCGAGAGCAGCCCCAGGGTTCCTCGGATCGAGTCGAGCGGCTGGGCGACGACCAGGGCCGCCCCGGTGCCGATGGGCAGGGCGATGACCCTGGTGTCGGTGGCGGTGTCGGTGCGCAGCGAACGGGGGAGCTCTCCCCGGGCCACCGCCAGCTCGGCCCGACCCGTCGCCGGGGCCCGCGTACCGGCGGAGAGCACCTCGCCGCTGGCGTACACCAGCCCCAGTTGCACGTCGGAGGCCACCAGCACGACGGCCGGGGCGGACCGCAGCTGGGACGCCGCCATCGACTCGCCCACGGCCTGCGTCGCCCGCTGGGTCAGGCTCCGGTCGAGTTCGTCGTAGAGGCTCTTGTGCACGGCCAGGTAGGCGCCGAGGGAGACCAGCGCGACGGCCGCCCCGACGCAGATGGCCGCGAGCATGCTGACCCGCGTCCGGAGGGCCATCCGCTGGTGCCAGTCGTTCCAGCGTTCGATCCCCACGGTGCGCTGGGGTGGTCGGTGGGCGTCGGTCACGGAGGTGTCTCCCGCAGCACGTAGCCGACCCCCCGAACGGTGTGGATGAGGCGGGGTTCACCACCCGCCTCGGTCTTGCGCCGCAGGTAGCCCACGTACACCTCCAACGCGTTCCCGGAGGTCGGGAAGTCATAGCCCCACACCTCCTCGAGGATGCGCGTCCTGGTCAGCACGCGCCGGGGGTGGGCGATGAACAGTTCCAGCAACGCGAACTCGGTGCGGGTCAGGCTGATGCGCCGTTCGCCTCGCCGGACCTCCCGCGTACCGGTGTCGAGTTCGAGGTCCGCGAAGCTCAGCACGTCGACCTCGTCCTCGGCCGGGTTCGCCGGACCTCTTCTCCGCAGGAGGGCGCGCAGCCGCGCGAGGAGCTCCTCCAGGGCGAAGGGCTTGGGGAGGTAGTCGTCCGCGCCGGCGTCCAACCCCGCGACCCGGTCGGAGACGGCGTCCCGCGCCGTCAGCACCAGGATGGGCAGGTCGTCACCCACCCCGCGGAGGCGCCGGCACACCTCCAGCCCGTCCAACCTCGGCATCATCACGTCGAGGACCATCGCATCCGGGCGCGCGTCCGGGGCCAGCCCCATGACCGCGGCCAGCGCCTGCTGCCCGTCGGCGGCCAGTTCCACCTGGTAGCCGTTGAACCGCAACGACCTCCGCAACGACTCTCGTACGGCCCGGTCGTCGTCGACTACGAGGATGCGCATGAAGGCAGTGTTACCTTTCGCCCTGAGAGCGAGCTGAGAATCGTCGGTCGTGGCGACCGGACCACCGCCCGGCCGCGCCATCCCGCGGCGACGACGACGTCGAGCCGGGGGTACGGCAGGCCCCTACTCCCGGTCCCGGCGGGGCGCACGGACCGTAACAGCACGATTCGGGTACCCAGGCGGGGTCCGGCCGCCGCCGGGCACGCCCGAGCGGGAAATGGCGCTCGGGAAAAGTGGGGTCGTGGGCGGTGCGTCGATAATCGGCGGGCCGGAAACAGCGGTCGACGGCGGCAGTTCCGGAGCGGGACAAACAGTTACGCAGCGTTCCGACCAAGGGCCACCACTACGCAGCGTCGCTCAGGCAATAAGGCGCGCCATTCAGTTGCCCACTGGAGGCAACACCACCCTTCAGTGACGGAGCAGCGAGGCCGTATGCTGCGCGGACACTGGTATGGGTGAACTTGTGGGCGCCGGACCACAACATGCTGGCACCTGTTCTTGGGCTACGCGAGTAGCCTGTCGACAACACCTGTGGGTACGAGCGAAGCCGAGGTGGAAAGTCGGTCAGGAGATGTCTGTCGGTGAGTGAGCACGACTATTCGCCGTTGACGGAGCATATTCCGTCGCAGGACCGGAGGGTGCGGTTTCTCGTCGAGTCTGGGCAGACCGACGAAGCCAACACCCTGCTCGACGCGGTGCTCGAACGGCCTGACCCGCGCACGGGCTGGCACCGGGTGGCGATGTTGGTCAACCGGGCCATCGCGGCCTGGCGGTTGGACCGGCTCACGCTGGCCCTGGAGCTGGCCGCCGAGGGCTGGACGGAGCTGGACGCGGAACGCCCGGAGGGGCGCACCGCCGCGCACACCCTCGGCCTGCTCGGCCACCTCATCGACTCGATGGGGCATCGCAGGGCCGCGTTGGACATGCTGCGGCTCTCGGTCGAGGTCGCCCGGGGGACCGAGGACGACGCGACGTTGGCCGCCTGCCTCCAGCGGCTGGGCGGGACGTTGAACATGTTGGCGTCGCAGGAGGCCAGCGAGAACGCGGGGGCGGTGTTCGCCGAGTCCCGGAGCCTCCTCGCCGAGGGGCTGTCCCTGGTCGAGGGTGGTCGGGTGCACCGGAGCCTGCTGGTGGCGCATGCGCGGTCCCTGGTGGGCGTTGGCCGTCTCGCCGAGGCCGAGGAGGAGTGCTCCCGGGCGCTGCTGCTCGCCGAGGCGGCGGACGACGGGTGGGCGGCGGCCACGGCGCGGTGGGTACTGGCCTGCTCGGCGCGGGACCGCGACGACCTTGTCCCGGCGCGGGCGCTCGCCGCCGAGGCGCTGGACGGCGTGGAACGCACCGGGGACACCACCCTGATCCACCGGTTCGCCGAGGACCTCGCCGACATCTGCGCCGGGCTGGGCGACCACCGGGGGGAGGCCAACGCGCTCCGACGGGGCCTGGCGGCGAGCCGGAAGGTGACGGAGACGCTCAAGGAAGCGATGGGGCAGGCGCTGGAACAGCGCCGGCTGGCGGTGCAGGCGCACCGGGCGGCGGTGGCCGCCCGGGAGGCCGCGGCCCGCGATCCGCTGACCGGGTTGGTGAACCGCCTCGGCCTGGAGCGCAGCGCGCCCCGGCTCATCAAGCGCACGGCGTCCAAGGGACGCGTTCCGTGGCTGGTGCTGGTGGATGTCGACTGGTTCAAGGACGTCAACGACGATGCCGGTCACGCCGCGGGGGACGCGGCGCTGCGGGAGATCGCGCAGCTGCTGCGGCGGGAGTGCCGGGCGGACGACCTGGTCGCCCGGTGGGCTGGCGACGAGTTCGTCATCCTCCTCGTGGACGCCACGGAGAACAGGCTCGACGCGGGCCCGGTGGTGGCGGAACGGATCCGGGCGGCGGTCGACACCCACGACTGGCGCACGGTGTTGGGCAAGACGACCCGGCCCCCGACGGTGAGCATCGGGGTCGCCGCCGGCCCCTCACAGCTCGACCAGCTGTTCACGGCGGCGGACGTCGCCCTGTACCGGGCCAAACAGCAGGGCCGCAACCGGGTCGAGGTGCAGCCTCCCCCGGAGGACAAGGGCTTCACGCCACGGCAGAGCCTGAGTGGCAGCTGAGCGTGCCCCCAGCTGTGATCGCCGGGCAGTGGGCGGCCTCCGAGCCGACGTGCGGGCGGGCGGGAAGGGCCGTCGGGCGGGTGGGCCCGCCCGACGCGTCGGGGGTCGGCCGTTCTCCCGGAGTCCCGGCACGATAGGCTGTGCCCGTCATTCCGAGCATCTGACGTGATGTTCGGAATGACGGGTAGGGCCTCGTAGCTCAGGGGATAGAGCACCGCTCTCCTAAAGCGGGTGTCGCTGGTTCGAATCCAGCCGGGGCCACACAGGTCGTGGGCCGCCGCGTGCCGCGGCTTCGCCGACCAGCGCCACGATCCGCCCTGACGTCCCCCCGGGGCACCTCAAGACCGGAGAACCCCGTGCCGTGGACGGCGGGGTCAGCCCCAGCCGCCCTGGACCATCGTCTGGAAGTACCAGCGTCCCTCCCTCCGGATCAGCAGGTCGCCGTACCGCATCCGGTGCCGCACCCCGTCGTGGGTGTAGGTGGCGTCCGTGACGACGAACACCAGCGAACGGCTCAGGAAGTGCGGGGTCCGCACCGACTCCATCCGCGCGCCGTCGCCGACGATCTCGGTCATTTCCCGGACGTACTGCTCCCGGTCGCTCCAGGAAGCGCTCCCGTTGCCCTCCGCGTCGTCGGTGACCGAGTTCAACGGGAACATCGCCAGGTCCGCCATCCGCTCGACCTGGGCTGTCGCCGCGAGCTCGTCGTAGTCGTCGAACCACGCGAGCACGCTGGCGACGTCCTCGGGGCTGGGCTCGAATGCTGGTTCCTCGATGGGATCGTCCGCCATCGCCATCCTTTCGTACGCCGTACGGTACGGCGTACAGGCTACCAGTCGGTCTGGCCGGGAACGCGGACCCGCGACCGCCCGCGCCCGCGCGACCGCGGTCCCAGCCCAGCGCGGCCGGAGTAGCGGGACTGGTCCTGGGACGGGCGTGCGGAGGCCTCGACACCGGTACCGTTTCCCTCCCGGGGGCAGGGAGCCCGCCGGGATGAGGAGGTCCAGATGGGACAGATCACGGTGACGACCCAGCTGTCGCTCGACGGTGTCGTCCAGTCCCCTGGAGCGCCGGAGGAGGACCCCTCGGGCGGCTTCGACCGAGGCGGCTGGGTCGCACCCCACGTGGACGACGACATGCTGCGGATCATCGCCGAGGACTTCGGCCGGGCCGGCGCGTTCCTGCTCGGTCGCCGCACCTACGAGATCTTCGCGGCCCACTGGCCCCTGGTCACCGACCGGCAGGACCCCATCGCCACCGCGCTGAACACCCTGCCCAAGCACGTGGTGTCCGGCACCCTCGGCACGCCGGGTTGGGCCGGCACTGAGGTGGTCCGAGGCGACCTGGTGACCGAGGTGACCCGCCTCCGGGACACCACCGACGGTGAACTCCAGGTGCACGGCAGCATCACCCTGGTCCGGGCGTTGCTGGAGGCCGACCTGGTCGACGAGTACCGCCTCTGGACCTTCCCCGTGGTCGTGGGCGCGGGCCGGCGGCTCTTCGCGGAGGGACTGCCGTCCCGCACCGTCCGGCTGGTCGACACCGCGAGCACCGGTGCCGGGGCGATCCGTGCCCGCTACCAGCCGGTGGGGCCCGCCCGCTTCGGGAGTCTCGCGCTCGGCGGCTAGCGCCTGGCCCGGCCCTTCACCCCCACCCGGGCGCTGCGGTCGCGGACGCCGCACGGTGGAGCGACCATGCCTGGTGAAGGCCGGTGAAGGAGGCAACCGTGAGAGCTCTCGTCGCCACCGACTACGGCGCCCTCGACCAGGCGCTCGTCCTCGCGTCCGTCCCCGAGCCGGTACCGGCTCCCGGCCAGGTCCTCGTCCGGGTGCGGGCCGCCGCGCTCAACCCGCTTGACCTCGCCCTCATCCTCGGTTCGATGCGGGAGCAGATGCCGATCGCCCACCCCTTCACCGTCGGGATGGACGCGGCGGGGGTCGTAGTCGCGGTCGGTGACGGGGTTCGCGACCACGCTCCCGGCGACGAGGTCCTCGGGTACTCGGCCTTCGTGTCCGGCACGGTCGCGGAGTACACCCTGATCGAGTCCGGCCCCTACCTGGCCAGCCGCCCGGCCGGCCTGGACCCGGTGCGGGCCGCCGGCGTTCCCGAGTCGGGGTTGACCGCGACCCACCTGCTGCGCGCGGCCGGCCTGAGACCCGGCTCGTCCATGCTGGTGATCGGTGCGACCGGTGGCATCGGCCTCTACACCGTGCAACTGGCCACGGCGGCCGGCGTCGAGGTGCTCGCCACCGGGAAGCCCACCGACCGCGACTACGTGCGTTCGCTGGGCGCCGTGGAGATGGTCGACTACACGCGGGGGCAGGTGGTTCGGGACGCCCTCGCCCTCCGACCGGACGGGGTCGACGTGGTGCTGGACCTGGTGAACGCCGGGCCGGACATCGTGGCCAGCGCCGAGGCGGTGCGCCCCGGCGGGCGGGTGGTGTCACCTCTCGGAGGACCAACGGAGCTGGGGAGGGGTGTGACGGCCCACTACATCGGCCAGATGACCCCCCGCCCCGGCGATCTCGCCGAACTCGCCGCCCGGGCGGCCTCCGGGCGCCTCCGGGTCGAGGTCGGGGCCGTGTACCCGTTGGACGAGGCCAAGCAGGCCGTCACCGACTTCGCCAGCCGCCACATCCACGGCAAGGTGGTCGTCCGGATCTGAGGGTGCCGGGGGAGCCGGCTTCCCCCCGGCGGCTGGTCAGGTGGCGGTCCAGCCGCTCCAGCGCCGCACCCGGAGCAGGACCAGCGCGTCGAAGGGGTCGGCGTCCCGGTACTGCGGGTACTTGGTCCGCAACGCCCGCGCCGCGCTCTCGTCCGGTTCCTCCCGGACCTCGGCGATCCCGTCGGCGCGAACCCACCAGAGCGCCGACCAGTCCGCGTCATAGGAATCGACCAACGCGCTGAACCGCGGGTCGTCCCTGATGTTGTCCAGTCGTCGCAACCGGCGTCCGCTCTTCGGTTTCCGGTCGACCGCGCTGACGAGCACGTCCGGATCGTCCGGGAGTACGGCGAAGGTGAGGGGAACGAGGTGGGGTTGGCCACCGCCGCTCACGGTGGCCAACCTCGCGACCGGGCTGCCCGCGAACCGGGACCGGCACCGCTCCGACGTGAGGGTCGGCATCGTGCCTGATCAGCGCCCCGCGCCGAGCGGAGGCTCGGCCGCCTCCGAGTAGCGCTGCCGCACCCGCCGGTGGACGACGTACCCGACGGGCACGCCGACCGCCGCGCAGACCAGCAGCGGGATGATTGGAACGACCAGCACGAAGGAAATGCCGAGAATCGCGAGCGCCAGGATCATCGTCCTCATTCCGACCCTGGTGAGCATGGCGCCGACCGCGCCGCTGAAAACGACCACAAACGCCCCGATGAAAAGAACCGGGACGAGATGGGCCTCGATGAAGCCTCCCACCGATCTACTCCCTGATCGCCACTGTCACCGCACTGGTTCCCCCTCACCACCCTATCGCCGGGCGGTCGGTGAACGTTGCGCGCCGCCGCCGTCGGCCGCGTCCCCCCGGACGGAGCTGGAGCCGCGGGAGCCCGGACGGACGTGAGCCGTGCCACCGGGTGGCCCCGGGCGCGACGTGAACCGGAGCAATCCACCCGATCGGTACCGCTCGACAGGGCTGGTAGGCCCCGTCGCGGGTCTAGAATTGCCGCTGATGTCCGAACAGCTGGCCACCCACACCGTCGACTCCGAGGGCCCCTCGGGGAAGGCCTCGCCCGACTCGCGGGAGCCGGGCCAGACGGGGAGTGAGGACCTCCTCGGTGCCCCCTCCCCCACGCGGGGTCTCGGCTGGTTGCTGACCGTCGGTGGTTTCCTCGGCTTCCTCGCCTCGTTCGTGCTCATGGTCGAGCGGATCGAGCTGCTCAAGGACCCGCTGTACATCCCCTCGTGCAGCCTCGACGCCGTGCTGAGCTGCGGTTCGGTGATGACCACCCCCCAGGCGGCGCTCTTCGGTTTCCCGAACCCCCTGATCGGCGTGGCCGCCTTCCCGGTCGTGGTGACCGTGGGCGCGGCGGTGCTCGCCGGGGCCCGGCTGCCCCGGTGGTTCTGGCTGGGTCTCCAACTGGGAGCCACGCTGGGCACGGTGTTCGTGCACTGGCTGATGTTCCAGAGCTTCTTCAACATCTCGGCCCTCTGCCCCTACTGCATGGTGGTGTGGGCGGTGACCGTGCCAATCTTCTGGTACACGACCACCCACAACATCGAGCGGGGCCACCTGCGGCTCGGCGGGTTCGGCCGGGCGCTGGTGGCCTACCGGGGCCCGGTGCTGGCGGCGTGGGCGCTCTCCGTCGTCGGCCTCGTCGTGGCGGTGTTCTGGACCCACTGGAGCCAGTTGTTGTCCTGACCGCCCCCACCCGCCGGCCCCCGAGGGCCCGGGCGCCGGTCTGGCGGTCTCAGTCGTCGTAGGGGTCGTGGTCCTGCCCCCAGCCCACCGCCCGCGTCTGGTCGAGCAGGGCGACCCGCGCGCCGGCCGTGTCCCGGATGACCGCGACCCGACCGTACGAACCATCGAAGGGGTCGACCCTGACCTCGGCTCCCGCCGTGACGGCGCGGCGCAGCACCTCGTCGACGCCGTCCTCGGGCCGGACTCCCAGGTAGATCAGCCAGTGGGGTTTGGTGCGGACCACGTCGGGGACCATCCGCACCCTGGCCAGCACCGACTCGCCGCCCGAGTACCAGACGGCGAAGTCGGCGGTGGCCCCTCGGCCGTGCTGGTCGACGCGGAAGTCGAAGAGGTCCCCGTAGAACTCGTCAGCCGTCCTCGGGCCCGTCGTGATGAGCTCGCCCCACATCAGGGAACCGGGCACCCCGACGTGGAACTGCCAGCTCCGACTGGCCCGCAGGAATCCGAACTCCGCGAGGTGGGGGTCACGGGCGACGGCGCGCAGCCCGACACCCGGCACCTCCGCGCTGGGGCGGAGCAGCCTCCCGCCGGTCTCACGCACCCGTTCCGAGGTGCGTTCGACGTCGTCGGCCGCCAGGTAGAGGGTCCAGGCTGGGGCGCTGTCCTGGCTGGGGCAGAGACCGGCCACCGGGTAACCGTCGAGCAGGGCGAGCGTGTAGCCGTCCTCCTGGTGGTACTCCCACCCGAACAGCCGGTGGTAGAAGTCCTCCGCGGCCGGGAGGTCCGGGGTTCGCAGGTCGATCCAGCAGGGCAGCCCCGCGGGCAGGCTTCCGTAGAGCAGGTCGGTTCCGGTCTCGAGAACGGCCACGTCGCATCACCTCCGCGCACCGGTTTTCGGTCGATCCGAACGAGATGTCCCCGGCGCGCGTGGATCATTATCAACGGATCTGACGGTGGGTTGACCCGAACAACGATGTTTCACCGAGCTGGGGGCCACGAGCGTGACCAGGACGTGACCAGCGGGAGCGCGGGTCACAGCGGCCTCGACCGCCCACTCGTTCGGCGTAATGCCTGCGTGGGGCCCTGCGCGCCGTGACTGGACCCGAGGACCGGACGGCGGATCCATCGAGCCATCAGGGCAAAGTCTTGCCCAATCGACGAGTTCCGGACACGATACGTTCCTGGCCTGCCATCGACGGGAGGGCGGTGGACTCACCTTGAGACCGTGGGGCGGGCAGGCCCAGCCCAGCCGCTGACGTCGCGAGGAGTCCGCAGTGAGAGAGTTCAGCCTTCCGTCCCTGGCCGACGACGGGGTGTCGGGTGGCCTGGCCGAGATCGTCTACCAGAACGCCGAACGCGAGGGCGACCGCCCGGTGTACGCCAGGAAGGTCGGCACGGCGTGGCGGGATGTCACCGCCCGCCAGTTCCGCGACGAGGTCACCTCGGTGGCCAAGGGCCTGATCGCCGACGGGGTGCAACAGGGCGACCGGGTCGCCCTGTTGTCGAGGAGCCGCTACGAATGGGCGCTGCTCGACTTCGCGATCCTCGCCGTCGGCGCCGTGACCGTGCCCATCTACGCCACGTCGTCGGTCGAGCAGATCAGGTGGATCCTCTCCGACTCGGGGGCGACCACGCTGATCGTCGAGACGGCGGAGCTGGCGGCGACCGCCGAGTCGGTGCGTTCCGACCTGCCCACGTTGAAGCGTGTCTGGACCATTGACGACGGCGCCGTGGACGCGATCGGGGCGCTGGGAGCGGACAGTTCCGACGACGAGGTCACCGCCCGCCGATCCGCGACGCCCACCAGCGCGACCGCCACCATCATCTACACCTCCGGGACGACGGGGAACCCCAAGGGGTGCGTCCTGACGCACTCCAACTTCTACGCCGAGATCGACAACGGCATCGGCGTGCTCCCCCAGCTCTTCCGGGGGGAGAAGGGCGTGGAGCCCTCGACGCTGCTGTTCCTGCCCACCGCCCACGTGTTCGGCCGGATGGTGCACTTCGCCGTGGCGAGGGCCGCGGCGAGGACGGCATTCACGCCGGACATCGCGGAGGTGAGCGGGGACCTCCAGACGTTCCGCCCCACCTTCATCCTCTCCGTGCCGCACGTGCTGGAGAAGGTGTACAACCGGGCCCAGCAGAAGGCGGCCTCCGAGGGCAAGGGCCGCGTCTTCGCGATCGCCGCGAAGACCGCGGCGCAGTACAGCAAGTCCCTCGACGCGGGCCGCACCCCGCTGCCGTTGCGGGTCAAGCACGCGGTGTTCGACAAGCTGGTCTACGCGAAGCTGCGGGCCGCGCTCGGCGGACGGCTTCGCCACGTCATCTCCGGTGGTTCGGCGCTGGGAGAACGGTTGAGCCACTTCTACCGGGGGATCGGCGTCCAGATCTTCGAGGGGTACGGGCTGACCGAGACGACGGCGGCGGCGACGGTGAACTCCCCGGAGCGGGTGAAGCTCGGAACCGTTGGTCAGCCACTGCCGGGGCACTCGGTGCGGATCGCCGACGACGGCGAGATCCAGGTGCGCGGTCCCATCGTGTTCGGGGAGTACTGGAACGCGAAGGAGGCCACGTCGGAGGCGTTGCGGGACGGCTGGTTCAACACCGGTGACCTCGGTGAGCTGGACTCCGACGGTTACCTGCGTATCACCGGGCGCAAGAAGGAGATGCTGGTGACGATGGGGGGCAAGAACGTGGCTCCCGCGAACATCGAGGACCGGGTCAGGGCCCACCCGCTGATCAGCAACTGCCTGGTGGTCGGCGATGGTCGCCCCTTCATCGCCGCGCTGATCACCTTGGACCCCGAGGGCTTCGCCCAGTGGAAGACCGACCGCAAACGCCCGGCCGACACGGAGATCGCTGACCTGGTGGAGGACGCGGAACTGTTGGCGACCGTCCAGGAGGCCGTGGACCGGGGGAACCGGGCGGTGTCCCGGGCCGAGTCGGTGCGCAAGTTCCGGGTCCTGCCCACGGACTTCACGATCGCCGGCGGTCACGTCACGCCATCGTTGAAACTGCGGCGTGCCGCGATCAGCAAGGATTTCGCCGCCGAGATCGAGGCGCTTTACGCCAAGTAGGCCCGCGCATTCGAACGAAAGGCGCAGCGGCACCGGGGCCGCCCTTCACGTGGGGACATTCTCCACTGGGAGGGCGGCCCCGCTCCGTCACCACGGGTTCTTCCGCGCGCCCCGCCACCCGGATCTCCTATTGTCGCCGAATCGGGTCGGAAGTGATCCGACGCTCGGCTCAGCCGGCGTCGAGCGCTGGTGCTGTATCTTCGGCAACGGGTGTCATCCCGGTCAGTAGACTCGTCCGCGTGCGTTCTCCGGGAGGTACGTCGTGACCAATCACGGTGATTGGCCTTCGACGGTTGTCGACATCGGACCAGCGGACTCGGCCAGGACCGCCACCCGCCTCCCGTCCCCGCGCGTCGTGCGGGGCGCCGCCTCCGGGCCGCGCCGCGACCACACCTCGCCCGCCGTGCCACCGGGCACGCCCCGGTGGGTGGAGCGGAGCCGAACCGAGGTCCACACCGGACCGTTACTCGGGGCGGCGCACACTGGCGCCGCTGCCCACGCGCTCCGCACGCGTGGAGCGAAGGGTGACGTCATGGCTGGTCGGACCCGTGTTCGCCGGATGGTTCCTCGTGCGGCGACCTCTGGGTCGGCGGCAGGGGAAGGGCGTCCCGCCCCCCGGGGACCGTCGAACGGCCCGCTCGGCGGGGCGGCTACCGTAGCCGGTCGCCGGCTGCCGCCCCGGGCGGGAACCACGCGGTTCCCCCCGGCGAGCCACCTACCGACAGGCACCGGGAGGACCGAACGCTGGAGCCGTGTGACACCGTGACCGAGAACGTGAGCGACATGGACCCCGAACCAGACGGACCGGACACCGCGCGTGATGCGCCTTTCGCGGAACAGTGGGCGGACGGGATCTACCTGACCAGTTACGCGCCGCTGTCCCGGGACGAGACAATAGAGTTCCTCGCCGACCTGGCGGACGACCTGCGAAACGCGCTCCTGAACGGAGAATTGTCCACGCGCGCGGTGGAGGACGCCGGCCGCGCGCTGATCGGCAGGAATTTCACCAGTTCCGCGACACTGTCACGCAGTCTTACCCTGATCGGCCGCGAACTGCCGAGAATCCTGGAACTGCCAGATTCACCGGAGAACCGCGCGAGAATCGCCGCGGTCCAGGGGGCGTTGGCGGCGGGTTTCACGGAGGCGCTGCGCAAACACGTCTTCGACAGGCAGGAGGCGCTCAAGGCCGCGATGGTCAACGCCCGCGAGCAGGCGGAGGAGGCGTTGCGGGACAGCGAGCAACGGTTCCGGACCGTCTTCAACTCGGCTGCCAGCGGCGTGGCCACCATCAACCTCAACGGGCGGTTCAAGAGCACCAACCCCGCCATGCTCCAGCTGCTGCGGATGAGCGAGGACGAGCTGCTGGCCAGCGATCTCTTCGACCTGGTCCACGCCGAGGACGTCGACAAGATCCGCTCCAACATGTTGGAGCAGGCGGTGGGTCGGATCGATGACCGCTTCCGGCTGGTCGTGCGCTTCCTGCTCAACCAGGACGAGCCGATCTGGACGCGGGTCGCGGTCTCCCTGGTGCGCGACCACGACGGCTCCCCCGACTACCACGTCGTGCTGGTGGAGGATCTCAGCGACGTCTACCTGCTCCAGGAGCACCTGCGGTACCAGGTGTCGCACGACCAGTTGACGGGTCTGCGCAACCGGTCGGTGCTGCTGTCCACCCTGGAGCGCGTCCTCGCCGAGCTGCGCCCGGCCGGCCGGGTCGCGCTCTGCCAGTTCGGCATCGACGGGTTCGGGCTGCTCAACGAGGGGCTCGGGCACGAGGCCGGTGACGAGGTGCTGCGGACGGTGGCGCGGCGGCTGCGCGACCACTTCCGGGAGCACGGCGGCATGGTGGCACGGCTCGACGGTGACGAGTTCGCGGTGCTCATCGCGAACTCCCCCGGTGCCGCCGAGACGGCCGCGGTGGTCGAGCGGGCGTTGGGCGTGGTGAGCGAGCCGATCACCGTCCTCGGCGAGGAGATCGCCGTGTCCGCCAGCGCCGGCCTGGTGGAAAGGGTCGTGGGCGACCTCCAGCCGCTCCAGCTGCTCGGGGCGGCGGGGCAGACCCTGCGCCGGGCGAAACGGGACGGTCGCGCCCAGTGGACGCTGTACGACCAGTCGCTGGCCGCACGGGACCGCCAGCGCGCCGCCCTCGCGGCGACCATGCCCACCGCGTTGCGCCGCTACGAGTTCTACCTCGACTACGAACCCGTGGTGCGGTTGGCGGACGCGTCGTTGGCGGCGGTGCGGGCCGTCGCGCGGTGGGACCACCCGGAACACGGGATGCTCGGCGCCCGGGACTTCGTCGACGTCGCCACCGAGTGCGGGCAGATCATCCCGATCGGCCGGTGGATGCTGCGGCAGGCCTGTGAACAGCTCAGGAGGTGGCGGGACCGCTGCGGTTTGCGGGCGGTGATCAGCGTGCCCCTCAGCGACCGCCACACGGCCGACCCGGACCTGGTGGCGGACGTGCGGGACGCGCTGGAGACGAACGGCCTCACGCCCTCCGACCTCCAGGTGGAGTGCTGGGAACGGGCGATCCTGGACGAGGACGGTGACCTCCGGGACTCGCTGGTGGCGTTGACGGAGCTCGGGGTGCACCTCGTGCTCCGCCGGATGAGCGGCTACACCTGCTTCTCCCAGCTGGAGTCGATGCCGGTGGAGGCGTTGGTCGTGTCCGCGTGGGGCACCCGTACCACCGACCACGGGGAGGACAGCGTCGACAACGAGGTGCTGCGCACGGTGTTGCCGATGCTGCGGAAGCTCGACGTGACCCTGATCGCGGACGCGGTGAGGTCGGAGGAGGAGGTGCGCCGGCTGCACGACCTGGGCTGCGACCTGGCGTACGGGCCGTTGTTCGGCGCCCCCGGACCGCCCGAGGACATCGAGGACCTCGCGGTCCGGGGAGTGCCGGTGGCGCCCGTTCCCTGACCCGTGCCGGCCCCGGCCCGCTGGTCGCGCCCCCTGGCCCGGCGGCGGTGGCAGCGGGGACGAGCGCGGCCCCTCGCGGCGGCCCCACCGCGGCCCCTCGGGATCGGTGACCGCGTGCGGGTCCCGAGGACGCCGTGGGGTGGGTCCGGTCGGTCGGGGAGCGCGGTGGGTCCGCTGACGGTGGTCCGGGGGCGGAGCCGGCCCTCGGCGGGCCCGCTCCCGTCTGACCTGGTTACCCGGTGGCGCTGGCGGCGTGCCCGCCGGAGGAGACCGGCCCGGCGGCCGCTGCCCGGCTGGTCACCGATCCCCACCAGCCGGCGGAGGTCGCGCCGGCCCGGACCCCGCCGAAGGCGTCGCGGCGACGGGGGGACCGCTGCCGCGCGGTCCGTGGTGGCGTCCCGGGCGTGCCGGGGAGCGGCGACCCGCTGGTGCACCCACGCCGTTCCACGATGGACGGTGCTGCCCCGGAGGAGCCTCGTGCCACGCGGCGACCCGCTGCCCGGACCGCATGCGTGCGAGTCGGCCAGGGCGGGGCCGTCGGGCCACGGGTGCCGTGTTGAGTCGATGTTCACCGGTCCGTGGGGAGGGACCGCGCCGATGGCCCCGCGAGCGCGGCCGCTGGCCCCGGCTCGACACCACGTGTGTCCGACCGTGCCCCGGCAGTGGCCGGGTCGGTCACCGCCGTGGGCTCGCTCGCCCCGGACCGTGATCACCGCGCGCGGCCGGGTCCCCGGTGACCGTCCACCAACTCTGCGAGCGAGCCGTGGAAGGGCAACCATGTGGGCGTCTGCGCCGTCCTTCTCGTACAGGCACGGAACACTCGTCGCGTCGCGGCCCAGCAGACGACCGCGGCCGGGAGGTGATCTCCATGAGACCGTTCAGGAGCTCGCTCGTCAGGGTGGCACTCCCACTGGCCGCGGTGCTCGGCTTCGCCGCCGCCTGCGGAGGGGCGCCCACCGACGGCGAGAACGACCAGGCCCAACCTCCACCCACGACGACGACCACGTCGGATCCGACCCGGTCCGAGTCCCCGGGGCCCAGTTCCACCCAGAGCGAGGCGGCGCCGTCCGAATCGGACCTGCCCGGGGGGCCACCGCCCAGCCCGGAACGCTCGGACGCGACGGAGTCCTCGGTGGCCGAGGAGCGGTGCCACACCAGCGAGCTCAAGGGCGAGGTGCGACCGCTCAACGCCGCGGCGGGCAACCGCTACGCCGACCTCGTGCTGACCAACACGAGTGGTCGCACGTGCAGCGTCTACGGCTACGGCGGCCTGGAGTTGGTGGACGAGAACGGCCGGGCCATCGCCACGGACCTGCGCCGCACCAACGACCCCGGCCCCCAGCTGGTCCAGCTCGGGCCGAACGCGAGCGCCGCGAAGAAGCTGCACTGGACCGTCGTCCCGGGCGAGGGCGAGCCCGAGGAGGAACCGTGCGGTCCCGAGCCGGTGAGCATCAACGTCATCCCACCGGACGAGACCGATCCGCTCACCGCGTCCTGGACGCTGGGGCCGGTCTGTGACGGTGGCCGCATCGAGGGCAGCGCCTACTTCTCGATGTGAACCGGACCGCGCGTCGACGGCGCGGTGACCACCCAGGGGCGTCCGGCGGTGCCGTCGGGCGCCCCTTCCGCCGCCTGCCGCCGGACCGGCGGCGGCGGTTCCCCCAGGGGCCGCCCCGGCGGCGGGCGGGACCCCGGAGTCGGCAGGTGACAACACCTCGGTCGACGTGGTTGGGTGTCCACACCGGCCAGGTACCGAGGGTAGCCGCGCTCCGCCACCAGGGTGAGGGGCTGACCCCCGGTCCGCTCCGGTCGGTCCGGGTCCCGTTGCCGCGCGTACTAGTGGAGAATCCTGACTGCGATGGTGGAGGAGCAGCTTGAGTTACTCGTCACCGTGGTGGTCGCCGCTGGGAGCGACCGGCACGCGAGAGACGCCTGCGACGACCTGATCGCCCTCTCCGAGGGCGACGTGGTCGGCTCGTGGGACTGCTCGCACGAGGAGCCGGGGTGTTGGGCCCTGACGATCAGCCGCAAGATCCCCGTCCACGACGGGGAGGAGGCCGGCGCCACCCTCGGCAGGGCGGTGCGCCGCCTGCTCCGGGCCCTCGGCCCGGGTTTCGCCGCCTCCAGGCTGAGCTGTGAGCCCCCGACGGCGTGGACGGTGGTGGACGACCCCGAGCTGATCGGTTCCCTCGTCCCGGGTGGCGAGCGCATCCTCGTCGAGGCCTGGCTCGGGGAGAGCATGTTGCCGGCGCTCGACCTGCGGGAGCCGGAGACCTCCGACCCGGTGGAACCACCCGCTCCCGCCCAGACGTCCGAGGACGCTCCCGCTCCGGTGTCCGACGGCCCGCTGCTCGCCCTCCAGGTCGACGTGCTGGCGGAACGGTCCGCCGGTGCCCAGTGGCAGGCCAGGGCCATCGCCGGGCGGCTGACGAGCAACCCCCGCATCACCGACACCGCCTCGCTGACCACGACCCGGTACCGGGTCCGGTTGGATCTCGGGCCGGCCGAGGGTGGTGTCGAGGAAGCCGTCCTCGACGCCGTGCGCAGGCTCGGGAAGTCGGGTTGGTCCGAGGTGGCTCGCACCGGTTCGGTGGCGGTGATGAGCTGGAGCACCACCAGCACGCCGCGCAACGGGATCGTCGGGTTGGAGGTGTCCGCCCGGCAGCAGGAACCGGGGCGGGTCGAGGGGCAGGAGGACGTCGGCTGGCGCGCGCCGGCCCCCGGCACCGAGACGGCGCTCACCGGCTGGGTCCAGGAGCCGGAGTCGGCCACGGTCACCGACCCCGCGCCGTCCCGCGCCGAGGAGCTGCGCACGGCGCACCGCTCCGCGCTGCCCCGGGAGGAACAGCACTGGTCCTGGTGGGGGTGAGCCGGGCGGGCGGCCGTCAGCCGCCCGCCCGGTGCCCGCGTCTCGGAGCGCGGATCAGGCGGGGTCCAACCAGGCCGCGGTGAACGGTCCCCAGTTGCCCTCCGCGTCCCGAGCCCTGACGTGGACCAACTGGCGGTCGGCACCCAGCCCGGTCGTGGCGAAGGTGCCCGCCAGCTCCACGGTCGGGCCCGAACCCACCACGCGGAGGGGCAGCGGTGTGCCGCCCTCCCAGGGGAGGCCGCCGACGTAGGCCTCGGCGGCCACCACGTCCTGCGCGGCGGGCCGGCCGACTCCGTTGGTGCCGTAGGCGTCGTCGTCGGCGGTGCCGAACACCGAGGCCCAGGGCCCGTTGGCCCGGACGACGCTCAGGTCGGAGACCGTCGGGCCGAGCGCGAGCGCGTACGGTGCCCTGGCGCTCTTCGCGGCGTACAGGAGGGCGTCCGCGTTCTCGCCCCACAGCTGGTCCTGGCAGGCGTAGGCGGGGTGGAAGCCGTTGCAGGTCCTGGCCGACCCGAGCTCGTAGGTGAAGGACGCGACGCCGAGCCGGTCGTAGGAGTAGTCGTCGGTGGCTCCGGAGACCCCGTAGAGCACCTCGGGCGGCCGGCCGGTCTCGTAACCGTTGTAGTGGCTCATCCGGAAGCCCAGGGACCGCAGGCCCTGGTCGTTGGGCGCCGGGCCGTCGACGGCGTTGCCCCACGGGAACAACACGTAGTCGCCGTAGGTGTGCAGGGTGATGAGCACACCCCGCGCGTCCGGGGGCGCGGAGCCGTCGGGTTCGGTGCGCTGGGCCGGGAACAACCGGTCGAAGAGGTCGGCCAGCTGGTGGGTCTCGGGTTCGGAGTTGGGGCCGGAGCCGTGGTAGGTCTGCCCGCAGGGGTTGGAGCTGGAGCCGCTTTCCGCCCACCGGGTGTCCCAGTTGCGGTTCAGGTCGATCCCGGCGTGGTTGCCCGACCACGAACCGCCGGTGCCGCAGGGGACGGTGCTGTCGGTGTCGTTGGTGTTCTTGCGTTGCCAGGCGGGGCTGGTGCTTCCGAGTCCCTGTTCCTCGATGCCCCGTTCCACCAGGGCGGTGCCGTCCGGGTTGGCGTTGGGCACCACCCAGATCTCGGTGCCCTCCAGCACGGAGGTGATCTCGGGGTCCCGCCCGTACCCGTCCACCAGTGACGTCACGAACCGCCACGCGATCTCGCTCGTGGTGACCTCCCGCGCGTGGATCTGGGCCATCAGGAGGAACCGGGGTTTCTCCGAATCGGGCTCAGGCACGCATCCCGATTCGGCGTCGGCCGTCACGCACAGCACCGGCAACTCGTGGCCGGCGCCGGCGTCCCGCTCCCGCTCCCACGACTCCCCGTAGGTCAGGTGCCGCACCAGCTCCGGGTACGCCTCGGCGACGTCCTCCGCGAACTGGTAGTGCCCCTCCACCGTCCGGTATCCGCCGTAGAACGTGGGGTACTCCTCGCCGGCCAGGCGGGCCGGCAGCGGGGTCGCAGTCTCGGCCATCGGGACCACCGAGGACACCGCCGGCTCCCGGCCCACCACCCGGGCGCCGTCGGCGGCGAGCTCGTCCACCGTCGCCTGGTCCCCCAGGACCACCAGGTGGTCACCCTCGCGGCCGACGAGGTCGTACCCGGCTCCGGACAACCGCTCGGCGAGCGCCTGCCGGTCCTCACCCACGGCGCTGACACGCACCAACTCCACCGGGTCGGGCTCGGCCGGGTTCGGCTCAGCGGTGGCCGGCACCAGGCCGGCCGACATGAGGGCCGAGGCGACCGCCACGGCGAGAGCGAGGTGGAAGGGACGCGGATGTCGTGCCATGTGCACCGTCCTCCAGGACCTGTGGTGGCGTGCCCGCGCCCGCCCGGTCCGCTCCGACACGTTCGGCCCGCCGGGTCCGGGCACCACCGCGAGTGGGCGGTCGTGACCGGATCACGCCGGTGTTCCCCATCGGATTCCGGCGGAGTCCGGTGACCAGGACCTCGCATTGTCGACACATCGGTTCGGGGGCGACAAGCCGCCGATCCGGGCATCTGCCGGATCGGGGCCCGTTCGGGCGAGGGCCGTGCGCCGGACCGGAGCAGCCCGGTTCCCGCGTGGCGCCGCGGGGACTTCCCCTCAGGCGGTCACCGTCCGAACGGGCCGCGTCCCGCCGACCCGGCCGTTCGGGTGAGGTCGTTGGCCGGGTGACCGGACGGGACTCCGGGAGGTGGTCGTCGGGCCGCCGCTGTCTGGCCCCGAATTTTGATCACCTACTAACCTCTGTGTGACGCGGCGACGAATTCGAGCCGGCACACTGGATGGTGGGACCCGGCGGCTGGGAGGCATCGGTCGGATGGCAGGTGTGGAGGAGGTCCGCGCGGGTATCGCGCAGGCCAACCAGGAGATCAACGAGGCGCTGACGATGCTGCGGCAGATCCAGGAGCGGGTGGACCGGGCGCAGGCCACGCTGACGAACGCGATGCAGGGAAGCATGCAGCCGGAGGTGCAGCAGTCGCAGGTGATGTTGTCCCAGGGTGTCGAGCTGGTGAACCAGGCCTACGGCCAGCTCTCCGCGTGTGTGACCACGACGGACGGGTACGCGGCGAGGCTGTGATCCTCCCGAGCCAGGAGAGGTGTGATCCGAGGTGTCCGCCATCGAGGAGCTGCGCGCCGCGCTGCTGACCGTCGTCGACGACGTGCGGGGCGCGTCGGCCGGGCTGCTCGACGTCCGCCAGCGCACGGACCGGGCGCTGGCCCTGCTCGGCGAGCTCAGTTCCGACCACCACGAGTCCCTGGTGCCGCCGGAGGCCCAACGGGCCGCCGAGGCGCTGGAACAGCTGTCCCTCCTGGTCGTCCAGGTCGAGACCTCGATGCAGAGCGTGTTGGCCAGACTGTGATGCTCACCGACGCCCACCCGAGGTCCCCCCGCCCGTGCGCGGTTCCACAGCGGGCGGTGGCCGGACCGCCGGCCGCCGGCCGTCCCCGTCGGCCGTCGTCCTGCCGGGACGGGGTCGCCAGGTGACCAGGCGAGGTGACCGCCGCCGGCGGATCGAGGACTCCTTCGACAGGTTCCGGCGGGCGGTGGCGAACTTCCTCGGGGTGGCGGCCAACCGCCAGTCGGCGGCGTCGC
This sequence comes from Actinoalloteichus caeruleus, assembly GCF_049311605.1. Taxonomy (NCBI): domain Bacteria; kingdom Bacillati; phylum Actinomycetota; class Actinomycetes; order Pseudonocardiales; family Pseudonocardiaceae; genus Actinoalloteichus; species Actinoalloteichus caeruleus. Next base: position 528,522 of record NZ_CP186005.1, on the reverse strand, counting down.
TCGACCACGCGCGGCTGATGTTCGAGTTGTGGCTCCGGGAGACCGGGGTGGACCGGCTCCCGACCGACGAGACGCTCGCCCGCTGCCTGCCGAACCGTTCGTTGCGCCCGGTCCTCGACCGCGCCGTCGCCGAACGCGACGAGGTGTTCCGACCGTGGACGACCCGGGGTCCGGAACGGTTGGCCGACCTGGTGCGGCGGACCGCGCCCGGGGCGGCCGGCGACGCTCCCCGCGACTGGTTGGGGCGTCCCGGCACCAGCGACGGCACCCTGGAGGGGGGCGGCACCCCCCAGTTGTGGCGGGTGGGGACGGCGAGGGTGGACGCGGTCCCCGACTCGGCGCCGTTCCCGGTCGCCGTGCCGCTGCTGGACGGGGCGCACCTGCACATCAGTTCGACGCCGAAGTCGAGGATCACGGCCGAGACGATGGTGGAGAGCCTGCTGTTGCGGGTCTTCAGCCACTTCCAGCCCGGACTGGTGCACCTGCACGTGTGGGATGTCGGTCAGCTCACCGGTTCGCTGCCAGGGCTGTACCCGCTGGCCAGGGCGGGGCTGCTCACGGTGCACGACCCGGCCCGGCCGCACGACCTGCTCGACGAGCTGGCCGAGCACATCCGCCGGATCCACACCAGCGTGCTCGTGGACGGGCGTCCCTCGCTCGGCGCGTTGAGCGAGGAGACCGGGCGGCGGAAGGAACCGTGGCGGGTCGCGGTGCTGTTCGGGAACCGTTCGGCGTTGCGGGAGGAGCAGCAGCAGAAGCTCCAGCGCATCGCGAGGAACGGGTTGTCGTGCGGGGTGGTGCTGATCCTGGTCGACCTGCCCGTCACGGTGAACAGCGCGGTGGAGTCGCTGCGGCTCGGCGATGACCAGACGGCGCGGTGCACGATGACCGGCGCCCACGTCACCGTCACCCCGGACCCGCCGCTGCCCAGGGAACTGGTTCCCCGGGCCTGTGGCGCGATCGCGGACGAGATGGTCGACCGCCGCAGCCGGGTCTCCACCTTCGCGGACCTCCTGCCCGGGGAGCGGTGGAGCTACCGGTCCAGCTCCGGGGTGCAGGCCCCGGTTGGTCACCACGACGGTGAGCCGGTCTACGTCTCGCTCGGTGACACCGCTCCGCACGCCCTCATCGGCGGGCCCAGCGGCTCCGGCAAGACCAACTTCCTGTACGCCCTGTTGGGCGGGCTGACCGCCCGCTACTCCCCGGACGAGCTGGAGCTGTACCTGCTCGACTTCAAGGAGGGGGTGTCGTTCGCCCAGTTCGCGCCGGGGCGCAAGGACCCGAGCTGGTTGCCGCACGCGCGACTGGTCGGGGTGAACGTCAACCAGGACCGCGAGTTCGGGCTGGCGCTGCTGCGCTTCCTCGCCGAGGAGATGCGCCGGCGGGCGAACCGGGCGAAGCTGCACGAGGTCACCAAGTTGGAGGAACTGCGGGCGGAGGACCCGGAGGGCAGGTGGCCCAGGATCGTCGCCGTGATCGACGAGTTCCAGTACCTGTTCGCCGACCGGGACGAGGTGACCCACGAGGCGGCGGCCCTGCTGGAGGACGTGGCGCGGCGGGGCCGTTCGCAGGGCATCCACCTCGTGCTGTCCAGTCAGGACGTGTCGGGCATCGAGGCGTTCTGGGGGAAACCGGCGATCTTCGAGCAGTTCATCATGCGGATCGCCCTGCCCAAGGCGAGGCGCGTGCTCACGGAGACGAACCTGGCGGCGATGGAGATCCCGCGCTGGCACGCGGTCATCAACCACGACTCGGGTGTCCCGTACGGCAACGAGGTGGCACGGGTTCCCGACTCCACGAGCCGGGGCACCTTCGACCGCCTCCAGGTCGAGATGTGGCGGTCCCGGACCGACTCGCGGGAACCGACCCTCTTCGACGGCAGCCGGGTGCCCAGGCTCCGGGACCTGCCCGACTTCCAGTCGTTGGGCCCGGACGCGTCCGCTTCCGGACGTGGCCCGGTCGCGTTGCTCGGGCAGGTGATCGACGTGGCGGGCAGTGCGGCGCGGCTCCCGTTGGAGCGGACGCCGGGCCGGAACCTGGCGGTGCTCGGTTCGGCGCGCGAGGACGCCTGCCGGGTGCTGTCCGCCGCCGCCCGGTCGCTGTCCGAGCAGTGGGCGGAGCAGGCCCGGTTCACCGTGCTGTGCTTCGTGGATGACGCGGAGCGGCAGGCGTCGGAGCTGGCGCGGTTCCTGACCGACCGTCACGGACCGGCGGTTCCGGGCGGTGGGGAGCCGATCACCGACCCGTCCCGGCTCCCCGAGGTGTTGGCCGAGGTGGCGGCCGGGGTCACCGGGAACGACAAGACGCCCGGCCCCCACTACCTGCTGCTCTTCGGGGCGGACGCGGCGCTGCCGAAGCTGGAGGAGCGGGGCACCGGGATGCGGACGGGCCTGGACGACCTGAAGGCGGTGCTCCGGCACGGCCCCGAAAGGGGGACCCACGTGCTCAGCTGGTGGCGCGCCACGTCCCGGCTGCGGAACGCGCTGCTCATGGGGGGCGGGTTGGACGACATCGGCGCCTTCGTCGCGCTCGACGTGCACGGCCAGGAGCTGAGCAGTCTCGCCGCCAACCAGGTGATCTCCTGGTCTCCCCGCCCGCAGCGGGGCCTGTTCTTCGACCGGGCCGCCGCGACCGGTCCCCAGGTGCTGATCCCCTGCGAAGTGGACCTCGACCCGGCCGGGGGCGACGCGGCCGGGCCCGTCGGGGCACCGAAGGAGAACGCCGGGATGGGAGGGCTGGTCCCGTGACCGAGCCGAGTTCGGCCGCCGACGCCTACCGGGAGATCTGCGGCCTGGTCACCGACTCGGTGGAGCGGCTGCGCGAGCGGGACGAGCAGCGGGCCCAGGAGCTGCGCGGCGAGCTGGTGGCCGCCGAGCGGCGGCGCGAGGAGGCCGCCGAACGGGAGCACGTGACCCGGTGGACGGCCCGGTTGCGGTGGGAAGCAGCGGTGGAGGTGCTTTGGGACCAGCGGTGGCTCCGGATGACCCCGCTGCCCCGCCCGGACCGGTCGACCCCGTACACCGACCTGGAGGCCTGCGGTCACGAGGTCGACGCCGCCTTCGAGGAACTGAGGTCGACGCTGCAGCGGCGCGGCCTGTTCCGCCGGCGCCAGCAGCCCTGAGGAGCCGTGGCGTGCGCCTCCGCCCGGTCAGGCCGCTGGCGGTGAGGTGCGTCGCGGTGCCTGGCCACCACCGCCGCCCCGGCGGGATGATGCCGGTCGTGCGTCCACTCCTCACGCCCGGCGAGGTGGCCGAGGCGACCGACGACCCGCTGCTCCGCTGGGCGTCCCAGGTGCTGACCCCCTCCTACCCCCGTTCCGGCGGGTCCGCGTGGCGGCTCGGTGGGGTCGTCGCCGTGGTCGCCCCTGGCCTGTTCCGCCGCGACCGGCTCGTGCTCGGTGGGACCGACCTCGACACCGCCTCGGCTCGAACCCTGTTCCGCCAGCTCGGGCAACGGGCGGGTCCGGCGTTCCGGCTGACGGCGTCCGAGGGCCTCGCCGAACTCCTGTTGGCCGCCGACGACCACCGGGGCCGGTTGGTGTCCTGGGGGTGGATGGACATCGCGGCTCCCCAGCCGGGGGCACCGGGCGCGGGTTCGGTGCGGTGGCTGTCGGCCGGGGAGCTGCCCGAGGCGGCGGAACTGCTCCGCCGGGCCAACCCGGATTCCTGGCTGTGGCCGGGCGATCCGGCCGCGACCCGGTGGGCGGGCCGGTGGGACGCCGGGGGCCGGCTCGTGGCCGTGGGCGCGGACTCCTGGCCCGCGCCGGGCGTGTCCCTGATCGCCGGGGTGGCGACCTGCCCGACGGCCAGGGGCCGGGGCTTGGGCGGCGCGGTCACCGGTTTCCTGCGGGACGCCCTGCTGCGGGAGGGGACGGCCGCGCTGATGGTCGACTCGACTAACACCACCGCGATCCGGGTATACGAGAGGCTCGGCTTCCGCTACCGCCGCCTGGCCAGCATCGAGCCAGCCCCCGTGCCGGCCGGCCCGGCCGGGCGAACGGGGACGTCATCGTCAACGGGTTCGTCATGAAGGAGTGGTTCCGTGTCCGCCGAACAGCACACCGTCCCCGAGTCGGCCCGGGAGGTCCGGTTGGCGTCCCGCCCGTCGGGCTGGCCCACGCCGGAGAACTTCGACCTCGCTGAGGCCCCGGTCCCCCGGCCTGGGCCCGGCGAGCTGCTGGTCCGCAACGTGGTCATGAGCGTCGACCCCTACATGCGGGGGCGGATGAACGCCGGCAGGTCCTACGTCTCCCCCTTCGAGCTGGGGAAGCCACTGGAGGGCGGGGCGGTGGGCCGGGTGGTGGAGTCCCAGGCGGAGGGGGTGTCCCCCGGCGACCTGGTGTCACACCAGCTGGGCTGGCGGGAGTGGGCGGTGGTGCCGGCCGACCGGGCACTGCCCGTTCCGGGCGGTCCGGAGGACCCGGCGCCGGGGACGTTCCTGGGCGTGTTGGGCATGACCGGGCTGACCGCGTACGTCGGCCTCGCGGAGATCGCCCAGCAGCGGGCCGGTGACGTGGTCTTCGTCTCGGGCGCGGCCGGGGCGGTGGGCTCGGTGGCGGGCCAGATCGCGGCGCTGCGGGGGGCGGCGAGGGTGGTGGGCAGCGCGGGTTCCCCCGAGAAGGTCCGCTACCTGACCGAGGAGCTGGGTTTCGACGCGGCCTTCGACTACAAGGACGGCCCGGTGTCCGAGCAGCTCGCGGAGGCCGCGCCGGACGGCATCGACGTGTACTTCGACAACGTGGGCGGCGACCACCTGGAGGCGGCGATCGGGGCGATGCGCACCGGGGGGCGCATCGCGATGTGCGGGGCCATCTCCGCCTACAACGAGACGGAGCCCCCGCCCGGCCCCCGCAACCTGGGTCTCATGGTCGGACGGCGGATCACCGCGCGGGGCTTCATCGTCGGTGATCACATCGACGTGCGGGAACGGTTCCTGGGGGAGGTCGGTGAGTGGGTGCGGACCGGCCGGCTGCGGCACCGGGAGACGACCATGTCCGGGCTGGAGCGGGCGCCGGAGGCGTTCCTGGCGATGCTGCGCGGCGAGAACATCGGGAAGATGCTCGTGGAGCTCTGAGTTCGGCCCCGCCTCCCCGCCGCCGACCGGGGCGGGCGCCGGAGGCAGGCGGCCGGGACGCCCAGGCGTCCCGGCCGCGCGGGCGTCAGGGTCAGGGGCCGTTGGGCCCCGAAGCGGCGGACACCACCTCCCGGAACGGCCGGGGTGGGCGCCCGGTGAGGTCCCGGACGACGGTGGTCGTCCGGTCCTCCGCGCCGTCCGCGATCGCCGCGTCCATCGCGGCGAGGACGGTGGCGAACTCCGACGGGACGCCGGCGTCCGCGAGTCTCCCGGCCAGTTCGATGACGCTGACGCGGCGGTGGCGCACCGGACGCGAGGTGACCTCGCTGAGGGTCGCGGCCACGTCGTCGTAGCTGAGGCACTCCGGCCCGGTGATGACGTGGTCGGTGTTGTGGGGCGTGGGGTCCAGTAGGGCGCTGACCGCCACCTCGGCGATGTCCTCGGCGGCGACGAAGGCGACCCGACCGTCGCCGGTGGCGCTGACGATCTCCCCGTGGTCCCTGGCCGAACGCGCGTGGGGGTGGTGGCCGGTGAAGTTCTCCATGAACCAGGACGGCCGGAGCACCGCCCACTCGGCGAACAGCTCCCCCAGGCGGGCGTGCGCCGCGCCCAGGCCCGGCCCGCCCGCCGGGATGGCGGACGAGCTGAGCAGCACCACCCGTCGGACGCCGCCCCTGGCCGCGAGTTCGAGGAACGGCCCCATGACCGGCATCGGGTCGGGGTCGCCGACGGGCGCGACGAGGTACACCGCGTCGGCTCCGCTGAGGGCGTTCCGGTGGGTGGAGGCGTCGTACCAGTCGAAGCGGACCCGATCCCCGGTCCCGTTCCTGCTGGCCACGCGGTTCGGACACCCGCGTTCCCGCAGTTCCCTGGCGACCAGGCGGCCCGTGGTGCCGGTGCCACCGATGACGAGGACGGTCACCGCTCGCCCCCCTCCCCGCCTTCGAGCTGGAAGGCGAGGGGGTTCCAGTAGTCGCGGTGGTGCTGGATGCGCCCGTTCCGGGTGGAGAGAACGGTGACGTACCGCGCCTGGTACGGCCGGCCGGTGGGCACGACGAGGCCGTTGGCGGTGAACTCCACGATGATGGTGCCCGGGTCGTCCGTCCGGTGCGTGATGGTGTCGGTGATCTCCCGGACGTCGAGCCGGTTGGGGTAATCGCGCAGGTACTCGTGGATCGCGGCCCGCCCTTCGAGCCGGCGTGGCGCTCCGGGTGGCGCGAAGGGCAGCTCGAGGACGGCGTCGTCGGCGTAGAGGTCGACGAAGCCGGCCATGTCGCCGGCGAGCAGGGAAGCGACGCCCCGGTGGAGGAGGTCGGCGGGATCGTCTGGCACGGGTGGCCCCTTCGTGGTCGCGTTCCGGACCAGTACGATCCGGACTGACAGTCCACTACGTTATCGGACCGACGGTCCGGTTGTAAGGGGGCACCCGGTGCGTGCCGATGCCGAACGGAACCGAGAAGCCGTCCTCCGGGCCGCCGGGCGGCTCTTCGACGCGACCGACGACCCGGAGCGGGTGTCGATGGACGACATCGCGGCCGAGGCCCGGGTGGGCAAGGGCACGCTCTTCCGCCGGTTCGGCGACCGGGCGGGCCTGATCCGGGCGCTCTACGAGGAGCGCACGGAGCGGCTGCGCACATCCCTGGCGCCAGATCCCGCGCGGAGCCCGCTGGAGAACGTCACACTCCTCATGACCGCCACCCTCCGTTTCAAGTCCGAGAACCGCGCCCTGGCGCGGGCCCTCGAGAACCAGGGAGGCGGGAGCCCGTACACCAACGCCGGCTACGACCACTGGCACCGTCAACTCGCGGAGCTGATCGCCGAGGCGCGTGGCCCCGAGGCCGCCGACTTCCTCGCCCACGCCCTCCTCGCGGCGGTGCGCAGCGACCTCGTCGCCCACCTCGACGACTGGCCGGCCGAGCGGGTACGAGCCGGAGTCGCGACCCTGGCCGCCTCGGTGATGGGTCAGCCCACGGGAACGGGGCCGGCGGGCATGGCAGCCGCGCCCGAACGCCTCGCCGCGGCGGACGCGGGGACGAGCACCGCACCGCCCGAGATCGCCGGCCCGGACGCGACATGACGTCGAGAACGAGCGATCACGACCAGCCCGCGCCCCCGGACACCATCACCGCCAGACGAGTGAAACGAAGGAACGAAACCCGGGTCACCTCTCCACCGGATTACTACTCCGAGTAGCGACTCTGCCGATCAAGTTGTCATCCTGTTGGGTTTTTGCAACACTCCCACCCCATGAGCCCAGTGCGGCGAGGAGCCAGTCGGCCCATCCACAACCGACTGGCCGTGCTCCGGGCGGAACGCAGGATGAGCAGGACGGAACTGGCGAAGGCGGTGGAGGTGAACCCGCAGACGGTAGGCGCGCTGGAACGCGGCGACCACTACCCGAGCCTGGACCTCGCGATGCGGATCTGCGAGGTCTTCGACCTCCCCGTGGAGGCGGTCTTCAGCCGCCAGCCGTTCGCTCCGCTGTCTCAGGCGGTCTACCGCCCGGTGAGGAGTGAGCGGTGAGGGGCATCGCCGGCAGGGCACGGGAGTGGAGCGAGTACAGCGCCGAGGCGCAACACCGGTGGCGGGAACGCCAGTCGTCCTGGTTCCCCTCGTTGCGCCAGCGGCGGCGCCGCCGCGCCGCGGTGCTGTGCCACGCCCTGCTGGCCGCGTCCCTGGTGGTGACCACGGCGTCGGTCGACTCGCTCGGCGACGCGTTCCTCCTCGTCTACCTGCCCGTCTACCTGCTGTGCGTGCTCAGCTGGTTCCTGCTGCGAGTGCTCACCAACACCATCGCGGAGTCGATGACGACCACCCTGGACGAGTGGGAGCGGACGCTCCGGGACCGCCTGACCCACGTCTCCTTCCAGTTGGTGATCCCCGCGAACCTCTGCGTCGCGGCGTACCTGGTCGTCACCGCGGACTCGCCGCGCTCGGCGGTGAGCGGGGCCGCGGTGCTCGCGGCCGTGACGTTCCTGTTGGCCTGCCTGCCCACGGTCCTGCTCGCCTGGATGCTGCCCGACGAGGACGCCGACATCGTCGACGTCCCTCCGGTGCCGCCGGCCGACGCTGGCCCGTCCCGCCCCGCTGAGCCCACGCCGCCGGGGGAGGCGGACGGCTGCCAGGGCGCCACCACCAGCACGCGCGAGGGACAGCCCGTGGGAATGGGCAACTGAGGGCGGGCGGCCGTCGAGGCGCTCCGCGTCCGGCCGCGACCGCCACCCCGGCCCCGCCCACGCGGGTGGAGCCGGCACACGGACCCGCCGGTGAACACGACCGGCCTAGCTGGGGAGAGGAATTGGTGTGACCCCATCGATGTTGGAGTTCGACCGGCTGACCAAGAGGTACGGGGAGCGCACCGCGCTGCGGGAACTGAGCTTCTCCGTCGCCGCGGGCGAGCTCTTCGGCTTCGTCGGCAGCAACGGCGCCGGCAAGACCACCACGATGCGCATCGCGCTGGGTGTGCTGGCCAGCGACTCGGGCGAGGTGCGGTGGAAGGGCGGGGCGGTCGACCTCGCCGTGCGCGCCCGCATCGGCTACATGCCGGAGGAGCGCGGCCTCTACCCGAAGATGAAGGTGGGCGAGCAGCTGGTCTACCTGGCGCAGATCCACGGCATGGGCGGCCGCGCGGCGCAGTCCGCGATGGAGGCCTGGACCGAACGGCTCGGCGTGGCCGAGCGCCGTGGTGACGAGGTGCAGAAGCTGAGCCTGGGCAACCAGCAGCGGGTCCAGCTGGCCGCCGCCCTGGTGCACGACCCCGAGGTCCTGATCCTGGACGAACCGTTCTCCGGTCTCGACCCGGTGGCGGTCGAGGTCATGAGCGGGGTCCTGCGCGAGAAGGCGGCCGAGGGCTGCCCGGTGGTCTTCTCCAGCCACCAGCTCGACCTCGTCGAACGGCTGTGCGACCGGGTGGGCATCATCCGGGGCGGCGAGATGGTCGCCTGCGACACCGTGGAGGCGCTGCGCAGCCAGGGCAACCGCCGGGTGCTGGTGGTGGCGCCCCGGGCGGGTGCGACCTGGGCCGAGGGCGTTCCGGGGGTCACCACCCTGGAGGCGGACGGCGGCCGGTTCCTCGTCGAGCTCGACGACTCCGCCGACGACCAGGCGCTGCTCCACGCCGCGCTGGCCACCGGCCCGGTCCACGAGTTCGCCACCCAGCAGCAGACCCTCACCGACCTGTTCCGCAACGTCGTCACCCAGGAGGTCGCAGCATGAGCGCCCCCACCCAGCAGCGGCAGGTGGGCGCGGCCCAGGGCACCTGGTTGGTGGCCCGCCGCGAGATCACCACCCGCGTGCGGTCGAAGGCCTTCATCTTCGGGACGCTCGCGATCATCCTCGCCATCGGCGGTTACATCGCGCTCATCTCCTTCCTGGGCAACGGCGAGAGCACCAGCCGGGTCGGGGTCACCTCGGACACCGCGGTGATCGGTGAACAGCTCACCGTCGCCGGGGACGCCCTCGGGCAGACCATCGAGGTGGAGGACGTCACCGACGCCGCCGCGGCCGAGCAGCGGGTCCGGGACGGCGACCTCGACGTCCTGCTCACGGGATCGCCGAGCGAGCCGGTGGCGGTGGTCGATGAGGAGCTGGACACCCAGCTCAACGGGGTCCTGACCGCCGTGGTGCAGCAGCAGGCGCTGAACGAGCGGATCAGCGAGGCCGGACTGGACCCCGTCGCCGTCCAGCAGGAGGTCGCAGGCACCACCGTCGAGGTGCGGGCGCTCGGCCAGGTCGACGAGGACCTGGGCCAGCGGCTGATGCTCGCCGTCGCCTCCGCCTTCCTCCTGTACATGGCGGTGATCCTGTACGGGTCGATGGTCACGATGGGCGTCATCGAGGAGAAGGCGAGCCGGGTCGTCGAGCTGCTGCTGTCGACCCTGCGGCCCTGGCAGCTCATGCTGGGCAAGGTCCTGGGCATCGGTACGGTCGGGCTGATCCAGGTCGCCGCGATCGGGATCGTCGGGGTGGTCGCGGGCGTCGCGCTGGACGCGTTCACCCTCCCCGGCGCGGCGGCGCTGACCATCCTCTCGACGGTGATGTGGTACCTGCTCGGGTTCCTCTCCTTCGCCGCGCTCTTCGCCACCGCGGGTTCGCTGGTGTCGCGGCAGGAGGACGCCAGCAGCGTCACCACGCCGATCACCCTGCTGGCGGTGCTGCCGTTCGTCATCGGTTTCCCCCGCCTGATGAACGACGCCAACGACACGGTGTCGGCGGTGTTGTCCTACGTCCCGCTGTTCTCGCCGACCCTGATGTCGACCAGGACCGCGCTGGGTGTGGCCGAGCCGTGGGAGATCGCACTGGCTGTCGCGCTGTCGATCGCCGCGACCGGTGTCTTCGTCTGGGTCGGTGGCCGGTTGTACAGCAACGCCGTGCTCCGCACGGGCAGCCGGGTCAAGCTCCGCGACGCACTGCGCGGCTGAACCCGGGAGGAACACCAGGGCGGCCCGGCCGGATCACTCCGGCCGGGCCGTCGTCGTTCCGGGTCGTCGGCCTCGGGGACGACGGGGGGACCGCGCTCGCTCCCACCGGGCGGGCCAACCCGGGACCGGACCACGAGTGGGGCGGGTGCTGGCCGGAGCGGACCGGCGACCGCGAGGTCGCGGGGGAGGTCGACCAGCCGGTGCGGGGGCACGTCCGCGCCCGGACGGCTCCGGTCGAGGGGTCGCGCCCTCGGGTCCGGCGTGGTGCCGCCGGCGAGGTCCGCCCCCGGCATCCGAGGACGACGGCGGCCCTCCGCCCGAGGTCGGGGCGGGGAGGGGCCTCGGCTCACCGGGTCGGGACGCGCGTGGGCCCCTCAGGAATCCCGACACCCTGAGGGGCCCACGGCGCGCCCGCCGGCGCTGGTGCGAGCGGCTCAGCGCTCGTCGATGGCCACGAACTCGCGTTCGGTGTAGCCGGTGTACAGCTGGCGCGGCCGGCCGATCTTGCGCACCGGGTCGTTGATCATCTCGCGCCACTGGGCGATCCAGCCGGGAAGCCGGCCGAGCGCGAACAGCACGGTGAACATCCGCGTCGGGAAGCCCATCGCCTTGTAGATCAGGCCCGTGTAGAAGTCGACGTTCGGGTACAGCTTCCGCTGCACGAAGTAGTCGTCGGAGAGGGCGCGCTCCTCGAGCTTCATCGCGATGTCCAGGAGCGGGTCGTTCACGCCCAGCTTGCCCAGGACCTCGTCGGCGGTGCGCTTGACGATGGCCGCCCTGGGGTCGTAGTTCTTGTAGACCCGGTGGCCGAAGCCCATCAGCTTGACCCCGGCCTCCTTGTTCTTGACCCGGTTCACGAAGGTGTCGACGTCGCCGCCGTCCTTGTGGATGCCCTCCAGCATCTCCAGCACGGCCTGGTTGGCGCCGCCGTGCAGCGGACCGAAGAGCGCGTTGATGCCGGCCGAGATGCTGGCGAACAGGTTGGCCTCGGAGGAGCCGACCAGGCGGACCGTCGAGGTGGAGCAGTTCTGCTCGTGGTCGGCGTGCAGCACGAAGAGCAGGTCCAGCGCCTTCACCAGCGCCGGGTCGACGTCGTAGGGCTCCGCCGGCAGGCCGAAGGTCATGCGGAGGAAGTTCTCCACCAGGCCGTGGGAGTTGTCCGGGTAGAGGAACGGCTGGCCGACCGACTTCTTGTACGCGTACGCGGCGATGGTCGGCAGCTTGGCCAGGAGGCGGATCGTGGAGATCTCGACCTGCTCGGGGTCGAGCGGGTTCAGGCTGTCCTGGTAGAAGGTCGACAGCGCGGACACCGCCGAGGACAGCACCGGCATCGGGTGCGCGTCCCGGGGGAAGCCGTCGAAGAACCGTTTCAGGTCCTCGTGCAGCAGGGTGTGCCGCTGGACCTTCTCGGTGAATTCGTCGAGTTCGGTCTTCGTGGGCAGCTCACCGTAGATGAGGAGGTAGCTGACCTCGAGGAAGTTCGACCGCTCGGCGAGCTGCTCGATCGAGTAACCACGGTACCGGAGAATTCCGGCGTCACCGTCGATGTAGGTGATGGCGGAGGAGCAGGCCGCGGTATTCACGAAGCCCGGATCCAGCGTCACCAGCCCCGTGTCCGCGAGCAGCTTCTTCACATCAACACCCGGTGCGCCTTCGGCCGGGGAGATCAACGCCATCTCGTGGTCGCTGCCCTGGTGGCGCAGCGCAACGGAACGATGGGCATTCGCGTCGGCGGGCATGCGAGTCCCTCTCACACTCGGACGAGACGACGCGCAGGCGAGTGGGATCGCCACCTCCGGCCGCAGGGGCCCGGCCGGGCTGGCCACCGGTCGCACGTCAGCACCGCCTCGTCGGGGTCCTGTCGTTGCTCACGCTAGTCGCCGAATTCCCCCTCGCCTACCCGTGGTGTTCACCAGAAGGCCCAGGTGGGACCACCGTCACATGCCGTGGCCGAGCGGGGTGTGATCTGCCGCGCACCAGGGCGGGGAACGCGCTCCCCCGGGCGTCCCGGAGGGGCGGCCGCACCCCGACGGGCACCCTCAGGATGGCGCTCCCCGAGAACGAGAGGGGCATCACACTCCGCACCCGAACGCGCACCCACGGCGTCCAGCCCACTCGTGTGGGTGACGGTGTCGCTCAAGCAGAGCAACTAGAGACGTTCCCCCACTTCTCCGCCTATCTGATGACGGCGCCACGGACGAGTGAGGACCATAAAACGCTCCGCATGCAGCCCGAGTCGACTACGGACAGTCGTGGTGTCATTCGTTCGACACGACGGGCCGCGCAATCCTTCCCACGCCGGATCACCCTTCGTGCAGGGCAGTCACGAAACGTGACGATCATGCTGCCGTTTCGGGTGACGACAACAACGGATCAACGAGATAGCTTTCCTTCTGCGGCCGCAACGTGAAAAAGAATCGGAATCGGAATCACTCCAGGTTAGGTGAAACGCTGTGATCATCATTGACTCTCTGATCAACCTGCTGGTCAACCTCGAAATCGACATTCTCTGATCCAGCGGTGAACGAGGCCGGGAGATCGCGAACCGTTTCCTCAGCCCGAGGAATTCGGCCGTGACGATCTCCCGGCGCTCGCGGGGACCTCGTCGACCTGTCCCGGAACTCCTTGTGCCCGGACACCGCCGGACCACCAGGTCAGGCAGGTGTCAGGAGTTCAACCTCCACCCGGCGAGGTCCCCGGACCGGGGTGGCTGCGCTCCCGGACGGGAGCAGGTGATCGCCGCCGCCTGGGCGGCGAAACCCAGCGCGCCCTCCCAGGCCTCCCGCCCCGCCGCGCGGAGCCGGTCGGGCGAGAGCAACTCCCGGTCCTCCAGCCAGGCCAACAACGCGGCGCAGACCGTGTCGCCCGCTCCGATGGTGTCGACCACCTCGACGGGGACCCCCGGCACGCGGACGACCTCGTCATCCCCCGTGAGGGCGAGCAGCCCGTCCCCGCCCAGGGTGAGGACCACGGCGGCGGGCCCCGCGCCCCGCCACTCCCGGGCGGCGGCCACCACCGCGGGCAACCCCTCCTCGGGGTCCTCGCCGAGCTCCACCCCGGCGAGCCAGGCGGCGTCCTCCACCGACAGCTTCAGCAGTCCGACGTCCGGCAGCCACCCGAGGAAGCGGCGCCGGTACGCGGCCGCGTCCTCGATCATCTCGGCCCTGATGTTCGGGTCGAGGGCCACGAGCGTTCCCCTGGCCGACTCCCGGCGCAACAGGTCCTCGTACCGGCTCGCACCGGGTTCGAGGACCATGCCCAGCGTGCCGAGGCACACCGCCCGAACCTCGGCCGGGAGCGGACCCGGGTCGGCGACCACCCGGTCGGCCGTGCCCTCCACGTAGAACGTGTACCGGGCCGAACCGTCCGCACCCAACCCCACCACCGCCAGCGTCGTGGGCTCCTGCCCCCGCTGGAGCAGCGACAGGTCCACTCCCGACGAGTCGAGCCGGTCGACCAACGCGCGCCCGAAGGCGTCCTCGGACACCCTCGACAGGAACGCGACCCTGGTGTCCAGCAACGCCAGCGCGATGGCCACGTTGTACGGACCGCCGCCCAACCGAGGGGACAGGTCCGCCAACTCCGTGGTCCCGGACGGCTCGGGACGCGCGGCCGGCACCAGGTCGACCAGTGCCTCACCTCCGACGACGATCACGTCACGCCTCGCGGTAGTAGGGGTCGACGACCACGTGCTCGCCCCGGGTCTCGTCGAAACGGGCGACCTCCCGCCCGTTGACGAACGTCCGCAGCGCCCGGTTCATGATGTCCAGCGGATCACCGGACCACAGCACCACGTCCCCGTCGAGACCGGGGCGCAGCGAGCCGACCCTGTCGTCCAGTCCCATGATGCTGGCCGGGTTCACCGTCAGGGAACGGAGCGCCTCGGCCGGGTCGAGCCCCTCCTTCACCGACAGCGCGGCCTGGTAGACGAGGAACTCGATCGGCACCACCGGGTGGTCGGTCATGATCGCGATTCGCACGCCAGCCCTGGCGAGGATGCCGGGGTTGCGCAGGCCCCGGTTGCGCACCTCGACCTTCGACCGGCTGGTGAACAGCGGGCCGATGATCACCGGGATGTCCCGCTCCGCCAGCAGGTCGGCGATGAGGTGCCCCTCGGTGCCGTGGTTGACCACCAGCCGGTACCCGAACTCGTCGGCCAACCGGATCGCGGTGGCGATGTCGTCGGCGCGGTGCGTGTGCTGGCACCACGGGATCTCCCGGTCGAGCACCCGCACCAGGATCTCCGACGTCGCGTCCCGCTCGAAGGGGTCCCCCTTCTCCAGGGCCGCCGCCCGCTTCTCGCGGTAGTCCTGCGCCTTCAGGAAGGCGTCCCGGATGACGGCGGCCACGCCGAGACGGGTGGAGGGGAGGCGCTTCTGCTCCCCGTAGACCCGCTTGGGGTTCTCCCCGAGCGCGCTCTTCACGCTGACGGGATTCCGCACCAGCATCTCGTCGACGGTGCGGCCCCAGTTCTTCACGGCGACGGTCTGCCCGCCGATCGGGTTGCCCGAGCCCGGCTTGATGACCGAGGTGGTCACGCCCCCGGCCAGCGCGTCCCGGAACCCCTGCTCCGCCGGGTTGATCCCGTCGATCGCCCGCAGCCGGCCACCGTTGGGATCGGTCATCTCGTTGGTGTCGTTGCCGGCCCAGCCCTCGCCCTCCTCGTGCACGCCGAGGTGAGCGTGCGACTCCACGAAACCGGGGAGCACCCACTGGCCCGAGGCGTCCACGATGGACACCCCGGCGGGCACCTCGACCGACGAGTCCGGACCGACGGCCGTGATCCTGCCGTCCTGGATGAGAACGGTGCCGCCGCTGATCGGTTCCCCGTCAACCGGCACCACGTATCCGCCACGAATCGCCACATTCATGGTTAGCAACGCTAACGGAACCGGTCCCGGCCGCCGTCAGGCCCCGGCCTACACCGGCCGCATCCCCCAGGACCCGGTCCAGCGCTCTCCCGGGGCGACCGTGAGCAGGTCCGTACCGGAGTTGAGCGCGTCGGGCGGACTGGTCACCGGCTCGATCGCCACCGCGAGGCCCCGCCCGGGGTAGTCATCAGGGGTGAAGACCTGCACCCACCCGAACACCGGCTCCGCCCAGATGTCCACGCCGGTACCGTCCTGCGCCAGCACCTGGTGATGCACCAGTCCGTCCGATCCGGGCCGGCAACCGCCGAAGGCGGTGTCGAGACGCGTCGCCCCCAGCGGGCGCGGGACCCGGAAGTCGTGGTCGGTGCCGGCCACCGGGACCGGCGACCCGGTGGGCAACAGGCGATCGTCCACCGGCAGCCGCGTCTCGGCGGCGAGCCGGATCACGCAGTCCTCGGTGCGGGCATGCCCGGCGCGGGGGAACGGGTGGGCTCCGACGCCGAAGGGCGTCGGGCGGTCCCCGAGGTTCTCGACGCCGTAGGTGACGGTCAAGCCGTCGTCGGAGAGCGCGTAGGCGAGGGTCGCGGCCAGGGCGACGGGCCAGCCCGGCTGCGGGTTGACCGTGGTCGCGAAGAGGATCGACGAGGCGGTCCGCTCCCGGACCTCCCAGGACACGGTCCTGGTCAGGCCGTGGATGGCGTTGTTCCTCCTGGGTTCGGTGAGCGCGAGCTGCTGCGGTTCCCCGTCCAGGACCCACCGGCCGTCCGCCACCCGGTTCGCCCACGGCACCAGCTGCGTCCCCGATCCGTAGGGAGGCAGGACATCCTCGGGGTAGGTCTCGACCAGCGGCCTGCCGTCCACTTCGAACACCCGGATCGCGGCGCCGACCTCGGTGAGGACGCAGCGACTGGAACCGTGCGCGATCTCGAACTGGGTTCCGGTGACCGGACGAATGCTCATGGCGGGAGTCAACCACCGCCCGCCGTCCCACTGTCAACCGTCCTGGCCGGCACCCGCCGAGTTGTCGGACGCATTCCCCCGCCGCCCTGACCCACCACCGGCCGGCGCACCGGACCGCCCGTCACGACGGATCAGCCGGTCTCACTCCGGTCCTCCCTCCGAAGGGGAGGGCTCCGGGGGACGCGCCACCGACCGGCCACCCCGGGCGGCACGGCCGAGGACGAACCGGTTCAGCGCCCACAGCCCGACGCCGACCGCCAGCAGCACGGCGGCCACCACGTACTCCTCCACCGGTCGTCCGGTGAGCGGGCTGGCGAGGTACAGGCAGGTGGCCGCGCCGAGCACCGGCAGCGCCGTCGGGGCCCGGAAGTGGGGGTGCGCCACCGGTTCCCGGCGCAGCACCAGAACCGCGACGTTGACCACGGTGAACACCACCAGCAACATCAGCGAGGTGGTGCCACCGAGCAGGGCGATGTCCACGGTGCTCACCAGCACCACGGCCACCGCCGTCGTGACGACGATCGCGACCCACGGGGTGCGCCGCCGTGGGTGCACCAGGCCGAACCGACCGGGGATGATCCGCTCCCGAGCCATCCCGTAGAGCAGTCGACTCGCCATCAGCATGTTCATCAACGCCGAGTTCGTCACCGCGCAGATCGCGATGGCCGAGAAGACGATCAACGGGAACGCCGGGGCCCCCGCCCGCACCACCTCCAGCAGCGGTCCCGTGGACCCGGCGAGCACGTCCGTCGGGACCAGCAGGGACGTGGTGAGGGCGACGGCCAGGTACACCAGTCCCGTGATCCCCAACCCCCAGAACAGCCCCCGGGGGAACACCCTGGCCGGGTCCCTCGCCTCCTCCGCGAGGGGCAGTTGTTGCGAACACGTAACCACCCTCGTCCGGGGCCGCCGGGCCTTCTGACGGTCATGGGCAGGCAGGCTGCGCGGCAGGCCCTCGCGGCGGTACCGGCCCTACCTGTCGCGCCGATCCCCTGGTGCCCGCGCTGGCTCGGTCTCTGGATGTGCCGAGAGCGGGCGGAGCACGACCGGCTGCGGAAGCTTGCTCGGTAGGAGACACGCACGGGCTGCGCGTTCAGGCGTGCGGGGTGAGCCGGGACGGCCGGGCGCTTCGATCGTGAGTATCGCTCGGAGCGTCCACAGCGCCGATGCGTGGAACTGGTACAGCACGCTTTCCGGGTTCCACAACTGACGGCTGTCCTTACTCGCCGCTATCCGATACGCAGACGCATCCTTTTCGCCCCGAAGGATCAGGACGTCACTGGCCGTCGGCCATTGATGAAACGCCGCTATGAGTTCCGGGCAGTCTCGCGGCCCCCATCGGACCAGAGTCCAGTTCCGGTGACGCAACTCGCCAAGAAGGTCCTCCAAGCCCAACCTCGTAGCTTGCACTTTCTTGACCGTCATCGCTTCCAGCCTCTCGGATTCGTACCGCGTTTTATGTTTAGCGGGCTCCATAGTCCGTCACTCCGGGGCGAATGGAACCGAACAGGGGCGAAACGTATCGGGGTCGCCTCGCCCCTGCTCGGGATCTGCTCTTACCGAGTGCGTAGCCTGTCCCCTCGCCACGCAGCAGCAAGAAATCTTTCAGTTACGCGCGCATTGGTCGCCATTCAATGCACGTAGGGCGCTTTCGAGTCGCCAGCCATTCCCTGAGCCCTTCCCGCGCTCGCGGGATCAGGATAGCGGCAGTTCTCGGAAACACCGCACCCGTGGCACCGCTATAGATAAGATGTGCGCGTGCCGAGAGTTGCTGCGAGCTCCACGACCTAGCGAACGGCATATCCTCATCGTCATGGTCGATATAACAACATGCGGCAATGCCAAAAGAAGGTCGAACGCTAATCCGAAACTCGTGATTTGGGTAGGGTCCCTCCTTGGATTGGTAGTAGGCGACATCCCCAACGTTCAGTGTGGTCTCCCAACTCACATGTTCCGTCCTCAACACTTCGTCAATGAGAGCGAAGCTTTCGGCGGCTCCACGGGTGACGCGAACGCTGCCTGTAGTCAGGGCCGCCGTCACGAACACTGTTTCGCTGCCACGAGTCCAACCACTCCTTACCAAGTCTGGAATTCGGTGCCTAGATCGTCACGTCCGCGCCCTTGTCGGTCTATGCCGATCTCGGAATGCCACATGCTCGTGACGGCATATCGCCACGTAGACAAGCGTGTCACCCATTGGTGAAAGGTACTTGCGCTGTTACCCTGGCGCGTGACGCCTACGGCGAGGAGGCCACATGAGCGGACGCCTGGGGCTGACAGGCTCTGCGGGAGGTAACGGCGAGCGACGCTGTGCGGGATGTTCCGCCGCCCTCACGTCCGACAACTCCAGCCGCCTGTGCGGTCGGTGTCATCGTGAGCAGCGCGACCAGTTTCGCACCCCACCCGCAGGGTTGCCCGACGATTTCTGGCGGACCGACGATTTCTTGGCCGCCTTTGAAAGTCAGCATATCGGTCGCGTTTTCAAGGTGTATCGCAACCATCCCCACCATATTCGGGTATTCGGGAAGGCTCTTAACCAGGAACTCCTCGGGCGCTGGCTCGGTCTCACGCAAGCCCAGATTTCGAAGATTGAGAATGGACGTCGACCGGAATACAACTTGGAGACCTTGCGCCACTACTGCAAGGTGCTGATGATTCCACAGGAGTTTCTGTGGTTCGACATGCCTGGCCAAAGTCGCCTGACCAGGGTCCAGCCTTCCCCCCGATCATCTTCAATCGCTGTTGTGGAATCAGGTTTGGTTACGCCACAAGGGGCCTGGCAGGACCTGTCTGATATTGCATCCAGCTTTATCCTTGACGAGGACAATCTACTTCCGTCAGTCTCCCCGCTGACGTTGGCCAGCACCATTCGTGAGACGGTAGCCGATCTCATGGCTATTGATCTCAAGCGGGGTGGCGGTCACACGCGTCGGTTGCTGTCGCGTTATTTTCAGGACGAGGTAGCTCCATTGCTTTCCTGGCGGTTCCCTGATGAGGCACTTCGCAATGATGTGCTCGGGGCTGGCGCTGAAACACTTCAGTTGCTCGGGTGGAGTGCCTACGACGCCGGCAGTCACGATGCGGCGCGCCGGTACTTCAACCAAGCCTTGCGCCTAGCTCGCCACACGAACGACCTGGTCATGGCAGGACGGATTTTTTCCAACTTGTCACACCAGGCGAATTTTCTGGGCAGGTTCGATGAGGCTTTGCACTACGCACGTGACGCGGTCACGATTTCAGCGGGAACGCTGTCGAACACAGCCCGTGCGATGTTCGTGGCGATGGAAGCGCGGGCATTAGCAAGTCTCGGTGACGCCCCCGGGACCGTTAGGGCTTTACAGCGCGCCGAACGATTGTTCGAGTCCCGGAACCCTGAGAATGACCCGCCCTGGGTCTCCTACTTTGACAAGTTTGAACTGGCGAGTGAAGCAGCGCACTGCTTCCGTGACCTCGGGCTAGCGGCGGAGTGCCGTCGATATGCACAAGCTTCGATGGACCCTGACCACACTCCCGCGAGAACTCTTGCGTTCATGAGGATGGTGGGCGCTTCGGGAACGCTCGCGGGCGGTGACGTAGACCAGGCAGTAGAACTTGCACGAGAGGCAATCCACGCTGGCCTCTCAGTTCAGTCCGCACGATACGTGAAGTACCTGCGCGACTTTTACTCGTCCTTGGCCGCGAAGGATGCACGGTCGAGTCAGGACATCAGGGATCTCCTCAGCGCGCACTACCCGACTCTAGTGATTCTCTGAATCAGTACCCCTGCCAAGGAGCGCTAGCAAGTCCGGTTCTGATCGTCCGCATCCGCAAGGAGAATTCCTCGGCCACTGCACGCGATTCGTTGATATTTTGACTGAGCCAGGTCGTCATTTTTATTTCCTGTATCTGCTTCAATACCTCGAATCCAGACCACGTGGTGATGTCGTATCCGTACGCGTCTACAAAGGCGCCGTACTGATCGTCAGTCCAAAGCCTACCTGAGACATACTCAGTAGCAGTGACGGCCAAATCCCACTCCGGGTGCCCCCATCCCGTGTTTTCGAAATCAATCAACAGTGGTTCGTCGCCGTCCTGTGAGATCATGACATTCTTGATGTGAGCGTCGCCGTGCACCGCCGAAACTGGCAATGGAAAGGTCAGGTATTCCACTGCCTCGGTGAGATCCCTGAATTTATCGCGCAGGTACACCTTGTCGGAGTCAGAAATTGGAGCCGTCTCCAGTCGCCTTGCTATTCGCGTTCCGAAGGTGTACGGGTGCAGGTCGAACTTAACTGGCTTCTGGAGCTGATGAAATCCTCGTAGTAGCCGGGCCAGGTGGGAAACATCACCTGGCCCAGCGTCGCGGCCACCAATGAATTGCCAGAAGGTTACCGGGTGACCGCTGACGTCAAGCGGTTGAGTTCGTTCGTCCAGGCGCGCGGCCGGATAAGCCATGTCAGCGAGCCACCGTGCTACTGCAACCTCGTTCTGGACTTGCTCCCAATAATCCATAGTCCGCGCAATGCGCACGACTACGGGTTCGGACACCAATCGGTAGAGTGCGTTTTCACCGAGCCTGAGTAGCGTAGCGCCGGCCCCGTCGAAGTGTGCTCTGCGGCCTGCGTCCGCCAGAATCCTCCACGTTGACGCTGAGGAGAAGTCTTCAGTCACGCTACCCTACCTGCGCTTTCGTCGGGGTCATCGCTCACACAGCCCCCACGCTACCACGGAGTAGCGAGCGACACCGGACGCAGATTCCAGCCGAGAATAACGACGGAAGAATATTCCACCTCAGAATGATTGATCTTGACGAAAAGGGCGTGACCTGCGCATAGTTCACCAGGGAATACGCCTATTCTATGGTGCGCATAGCTATCTCCGCTGCGGTGATGCGTAATCGATTGCAGTGGCCGATCAGGTCACGGAAGCAATCGACCGAAGGGCTCACCCTGATGTGCAATCGTATTCGCCCCTGGCGAAAAGACTTCGTCTCGCTGCGAACCGCAGCCTGGCTCCTCAACGTGTCGGAAGACGACGTGTGCCGCATGGTGCGCACGCGAACCCTACTGGCGGTCCGCCGCCGTTCCCAGGTGGTCATTCCGACCGTCTCGCTGACCCGACTGATGGTCGCCGATGGTGAAGGCGGTCGCCGATGACCCACGGAGAGAACCGGGCGATCGACCTCCACCGCGAACGAGTGCAGAACGTCGGCCAGTGCATGACGCCCGATCTGACCGAGGTTCCCCCGTGGGATCGAATGGGTGTCACACGTGACCGAGACCTGGCGGCGCAACTCTGCGCCGACTGCACGGTGCGGAAAGAATGCCTCGAAGTCGAATTCGACTCGGCTGGCATGGACACCCAGGGCGTTTTCGGGGGATTGAACGAAGACGACCGGCGCGCGCTGTTCCGACACTGGAGCGACACCGAGAACCGTGATCTTCCGGAGTCGTCGGGGGGTGCTCGATGACGGAGGACGCGTTGTCGTCGGCCCCAGTGATTCTCGGGTTCCTCGCACTGGCCGCATTGGTGCTGCTGTGCCGAACCGGCCGACGAAGGTCCCGCCCCTCGGGAGAACCCGCCCGGACGCGCGTGGCATCGCTGGGCGGGCGCGTGCTGCTGACGGCCAGCGTCATCGTGGTGACGCAATGGGCGGTCATGGTGTACGCGTCGAACGCCTGGCTCCGCCTGGGCGTGCTGGCTCTGCCCGCCGTGTTCGCGGCCTACACGGTGACCAAGGCCGTAGTGGTGACCGCGATCGAGCCGCCCCGGGACGGTCGCCGATGAACGCCGAATCGGACGGACGGGAACCGGAAGCCAGGGCGCTGCTGGCCCAGCTCGCCGACGATGGGTCCACCGCAGGACAGGAGCCGCTCTCACAGTCCCGGCGGCACGCCCTCACGCGGAGACTGCGGGACCTGGTGACTGCGGTGGTCGCCTTCCTCCGGGGTGCCGCTCGCCGTTCGCGGGCGTCGGGGGGTCGGTGGATCCGGACCACCCTGGCCTACCGCGTTCAGGTGTTTCCTCGGGACGTGCTCCGTCTGGCGTGGTTCGCGGTACGGGGTCACGGCCGATGGATCGCACGGGCATGGACGACCTTCACCTACGGGGATCTGAGAGCGGACGCACGAGCGGCCCGGCTGTCCGGGGACGCTGTCGCTCGGAGGGCCGCTCAGGAGGCCATTCGGGCCGACGCACGGGCCAGGTGGGCGCGGTTCGGTGCGGGGCTGCGCCGGGTAGCGATCGGGACGAGTGTCCTGGTGCTCACAGCGGTTGTGCTGCACCTGGTGGACTCTGTGACCGGGCCGGAGCGAACCTGGCCGTGGTGGGAAGCCACACGGGACCTGGTTGGGGACGTGGGCGGCTTCTTCCGTGAGTGGGGTTCTCTCCTGGTGTGGGCGGCCGTGGGTGGGTGGCTGATAGCAGCCGCTGTCGAGGGGCGAGACCGCTCACCGGGGGCGGGCTGGTTGGTTCGCCCGGACCGGGACGAGGGCTCGTGGGTGGACGAACGCATGATCTCGCGGGCGCTGGCTCATCTCGGAATCGCCCCCCTCAACCGCTTCTTCACCGACGGCGGTGACCTGATCTATCCGGTACCCGCACGGAGAGATGGGGACGGCACGTCCGCTCAAGTCCGGCTTCCTCTCGGGGTGACGGCCGACATGGTCGCAGCGCGCCGATCGAAACTGGCTGCCAACCTCGGTCGTTCGTCGCTGGAAACGTGGCCGACGAAAGGGGAGGAGGATGGAATTCTGGATCTGTGGATCGCGGACAAGGGAGTGCTGAAGTCCGGCGCGGGTCGATGGCCGTTACTGGATGAGGGGCAGGAGGTCGACGTTTTCGACGGCGTTCCGTTCGGTCTCTCCCAACGCGGCCAGGTACTCACAGCTCCCTTGGTCGGCATGACGTGGTTGATTGGTGGTCGGCCAGGCCAGGGGAAGTCGTCTGCTCTTCGCACGCTCATGCTGGGTGCCGCACTGGACCCGACTACGGACATGTGGGCATTCATTCTCGGGGAGTCTCCGGACTTCGCGCCATTCGCTCCTAGGCTGGCGCGCTACCAAATGGGACTAGACGACGCGGTGGCGGAGTCCACCACCACCGCTCTCGAAGATCTCCTAGTGGAAATGGAACGTCGCGGAAAGGTGCTCGGTCAGCAACCGGGGAGCCCTCCCAAGGTGTCTCGCAAGCTGGCCGACCGGCGGGCGCTCGGTCTGCACCCGATTCTGTGCGGGATTGACGAGTGTCACGAGCTGTTCCAGCACCCTCGGTTCGGGAGACGCGCGGCAGAACTGGCGGTGCGCCTCATCAAGCGCGGGAGGAAATACGGAATCAGTCTTCTGTTGGCCACGCAGTCGCCGACGAAGGATTCCATTCCCAGGGAGGTGACTCGCAACATCACCTGTGGCGTCGCGTTTTCGGTGGCGGACCAGGTGGCGAATGACGGCTTGCTCGGTGCCGGAAAATACGCGGCAGGTATCCGTGCTACTGACCTGAGGATCACGGCCGACCGGGGTACCTGTGTCGCGGTGGGAATCACCGATGAACCGTTCGAGCTGGTCAGGACATTCTATATCCCGTTGGAGGACGGCGAAGACGAGGTGACCCCGGTAATACAGCGTTCCTTGGCGCTCATTGAGGAACAGGGAAGAGCGATAGCCCGGGACACCGACCGCAGTGAATCTCCGGGGCCAAGTCCCGACATCCTGGATGACATCACAGAGATCATGGACGGGCAAACGCGTCTGAGAACACAGATCGTTCTCACGAGGCTGGCTGAGCTCAATCCGGAAGCATACGAAGGATGGACTGGACGTGACCTCCGCACCGCGCTTGACTCTTATGGAATCCGCCCCGCCAAGTCGGGCGGGAACATGGTGGTGCGCAGCCGAGACGTCTCCACCGCGCTGGCATCGCGAGGCAGGGAGGAGGAGGGGGAGCCACCCGGGAGCGAGGGAGGAAGCCCCGGCCGATCTCCAAGCCAGGTTCCCCCGGCGGACCAGGGAGAACCACAGTCAGGGAGGCCAGGGACAGCGAGGACCGCACACGAGCAATGTCGACCAGCAAGCGGCTCGCCTCCGCCGGGCGGCCGTTCCCTCCCCCACGGCCCGGACAGCGCCTGATGGAAGAAGCCCCGGCAGACGCTGCGCAGGAACGCGGCGACCAGGAAGGCTACGGTCAGGGCGAGACCCTAGCGGTTGATGACCCTCGCGCTCTTGCGGCGGCCGCTCGAATCGTCAGAGCCGCACTAGAACGCCAGCAGAAATTCGCGCATCAGCGGAAATTCTAAACAGGAAAGCCGGCAACCGATTGGCTTCCAACGAGCACAATCGGTTGCCGGCCCATTACCTACTCTGCTAGCGAGAGCGCCACTCTATTTGAATTCTACTAGTGTCATACACGAGCGAATACCTTTTGCCCGCGCGATGGAGAACGATTCGGTCAATGAAGATCCTTACAAAGTGGCGCTTTTCGTCCAAAGTCATGCTTTGCCAACCGTTCCGAGCTTGCGAGATATCGACATTGACCACTGGAGGAGGAATCTCCGAAAGCTCTCGCCGCAGCGCCTGCTCATGCATCTGAAGGCCACGTCGGGCTTCCTGCCACTCTGAAACCGTTAGCTCTCCAGGCGTCGCCCACATAGCCGCGAGTTCCCGCCGTTGCTGTTCGATGGCGTCTAGGGAGTTGACCAACTCGTTCCGTCGCGCCGAATGGTTGTCAGCGGCTATCGCATTCAGAAACTCTGGCTTGTCCAACTTGTCGAACAGCTCTCCAATCACGTAATCATCGATTCTTGCCATGACCGTACCCACACAGCCAGACCCGCCATTCCTTGCATTGCAGTACACGTAGGGGACGTACTTCTTAGACACTTTCCTCGGTGCCCCACTCAGCGGCGCCCCGCATACGCCACATACAACAAGCCCGCCAGTCAGAAGATAGCGACGCCCCGTGAACCCCGAGTTTTTTGCTGGGATAGCGTACTCCCCTTTTCCATCTTTTCTGATCACCCGGCGGGGCTGCGACAACTTGAGCCTACACGCCTTCCATGTCTCCTCGTCCAAGATTGGCTTCCAATTCCCCTTACCTATGATATTGCCACGATAGACGCGATACCCGGCAACGGTCGGACCAGTTACCATCCGTTTAATGGATGTTGCGCGAATGACTCCGCCATGCCTACCTCGAACTCCCCGGGACTGCAACTCGGATTCGATACTTGCAAGCGACCAACCCATTAGAACCCAATCCGCCGCCTGGCGAATCGCTTCGGCCTCTTCGGGAATTATTTTGTACGTTTTCGGATCATCCTTGCACGTCGGCCTAGCGTGCCTATAGCCAAAGGGGCGACCTCCCGGAGGCTCACCCAATGCGGCCTTTTCAGCCAGCGTGTCATTCAACCTTTTCTTGAGCCTTCTGACTTCACTGGCCCCGAGCACAGCCTTGATCCCTGCCACTTCGTCCCGCACACGGACAATGCCGTCCCGGTTTGTATGAAGCTCGCTTATCCCGGCGGCTTCCATTTTGTCCGCCAACACGAACCATGCTATTTCGCGACGCTCAATCCGATATTGCTCCACAGCCCAGACGTGTGCGACCTCGCCACGCTCGATCGCCTCCGTCAGCTTCTGGTACTCCGGCCGGACGACGTCATCCCGCGTCGCTGTCACGTCGTTATCACGGAAGACCCGCACCGGGAGCCCCGGCCACATCTGAGCTGCGTAGGACCTGCCCCAGCGCTCTTGGGCTGCCACCCCTTCCGCACGGCCGTTACGGTCGACTGAGATGCGGCAGTAGATCGCCACGTATCGGCTGGTGTACCCGTGAACACTGTTCATGGGCTCAGCGTCGGAGGGTTACGTGTTCGCGTCAACTGCCCAGATTCACCGAATCCTCGAATCCCACCAGCGCGAAGAACGCGAGCGCGGTCGCGGAGGTGACCGCGAGCAGCGGCCCCTGCTCCGCGTTGAACTCCAGCAGCCTCGCCGGCTCCCCGGCCCCGCTGGCCACCGCGCCCACTCCGATCCCGACCACGATCAGCAGGCCGGCGAGCTCGACCACGGTCAGGACGACGTTGGTGGCCAACGACTCCACGACACCCCGGAAGTTCACCAGGGCGAGCACCACCAGGAAGCCGACCGCCACCGCCAGCCAGGGCACGCTGACGAACTGCTGGAGGTAGTCGCCGCTGACCGCCCGCGCCGCCGAGGCGGCCGAGGTGATGCCGGAGCACATGACCGCGAAGGCCACCATGAAGGTGAGGAAGGGGCGCCGGAAGGCGCGGTGGGCGTAGAGGGCCGCGCCGGCGGCCCTCGGGTACCGGCCCACCAGCTCCGCGTAGCTGAACGCCGTGAGGAACGCGACGAGGAAGGCGACCAGGAACGGCACCCACAGGGCCCCGCCGACCGCTCCAGCCACCCGGCCGGTGAGCGCGTAGATGCCGGTGCCCAGGATGTTGCCGATCACGAACAGCAGCAGCAGCCGGGTGCCCATCACCCGGCGCAGCGCGGGTTGGCCGTCGCGCGAGGATGGCTCGTCGGAACCGCGCTCGGACATCTCGGACGCCGCCATGACCACAGAGTGTGCCCCTCTGGGAGCCCAGCGTGAAGGCCGCCGCCCCGAATCTCCCCCGTGGAGGCCGGCGCTCGCGTCACGCGGCCCGACGTGACTACGGTTCGGGGAGGACATCAAGGAGGATGCCGTGGCAGACGAGATCTCGAACGCCGACGTCCCAGGCCGTGCCGGGGACGCGATCCCCGAGTCCCCGGCCACCACCGCCTTCCGCGCCGCGCGCGACCTCCTGTTCCAGCACCGCCACGACCTCGACGCGGCCGTCGAGGCTTTCCGGTGGCCCGCTCTCGACGAGTTCAACTGGGCGCTGGACTGGTTCGACGTGCTCGCCGCCGCGCCGAACGGCGGCTCCAGGACCGCGCTCTGGCTGGTCCACGACGACGGGACCGAGCTGCGGCTCAGCTTCGCCGAACTCGCCGAACGCTCCTCGCGGGTCGCGAACTGGTTGCGGGCGGCGGGCGTGCGTCGAGGCGACCACGTGCTCGTGGTCCTGGGCAACCAGGTCGAACTGTGGGAGACGGTGCTGGCCTGCGTCAAGCTGGGCGCCGTGATCATTCCGGCCACCACGATGCTGGGTCCGGACGACCTCGCCGACCGGGTGACCCGGGGCCGGGTGCGGCACGTGGTCAGCGCGGCGGAGCGGACCGCGGGCTTCGACGGTGTCGAGGGCGACTGGACGCGGATCTCCGTCGGCCGGCCGGTGGAGGGCTGGCACGACCTGGCCGAGGCGGGGGCGGCGAGCCCGCGGTTCGTGGCGGACGGCCCGACGAGGGCCGACGACCCGCTCCTGCTGTACTTCACCTCCGGTACGACCGCCCTGCCCAAACTGGTCCGGCACACCCACTCCAGTTACCCGGTGGGCCACCTCTCCACCATGTACTGGCTCGGGCTCCGCCCCGGCGACGTGCACGTCAACGTCTCCTCCCCCGGCTGGGCCAAGCACGCGTGGAGCAGCCTGTTCGCCCCCTGGAACGCCGAGGCGACCGTGTTGGTGGTCGACCAACGCCCGTTCGTCGCCTCCCGGCTGCTCGACGAGGTCGAACGGTGCGGCGCGACGACGCTGTGCGCGCCGCCGACGGTGTGGCGGATGCTGGTGCAGGAGGAGCTGGAGCGGTGGTCGCCCCGGCTCCGCGAGGTGGTGGCGGCCGGCGAACCGTTGAACCCCGAGGTCATCGACCGGGTCCGCCGCGCGTGGGACCTCACGGTCCGCGACGGTTACGGGCAGACGGAGACGACCGCGCAGGTCGGCAACACACCAGGTCAACCGGTGACGCCGGGCTCGATGGGGCGGCCGCTGCCCGGGTACGACGTCGAACTGGTCGACCCCGAGGGGGCACCGGCCCGCGAGGGGGAGATCACGATCCCGCTCGCGGGGGGACCGCCGGCGGCGCTCATGGTGGGCTACCAGGACGCTCCGGAACAGCAGGCCAGCGCGACTCGGGACGGGCGGTACCACACCGGCGACGTGGCCAGGTGGGAACCGAACGGCCACCTGACCTACGTGGGGAGGGTGGACGACGTCTTCAAGGCCAGCGACTACCGGATCTCCCCGTTCGAGTTGGAGAGCGTGCTGCTGGAGCACCCGGCGGTGTTGGAGGCCGCCGTGGTGCCCGCGCCGGACCCGGTGCGGCTCGCCGTCCCGAAGGCGTACGTGGCGCTCGCCGAGGGGCACGAGCCGTCGGAGGCGACGGCCCGGTCCATCCTGGCGCACGCCAGGACCAGGCTGGCTCCGTACAAGCGGGTGCGCCGGTTGGAGTTCGGTGAGCTGCCCAAGACCGTGTCGGGCAAGATCCGGCGCGTGGAGCTGCGGGGGGCCGAGCGGGCCGAGCACCGGGGCACCCGGCGTGCCGACGAGTACCGGGACACCGACTTCCCCGAGCTGCGGGGCTGATCCCGGACAGGCCCACCCCGGCGCGCTCCGACTCCGAGTCCGGTCCGGACTCGACCGGCTCGGTCTCGGCCGGTCAGGACGGCGCCCGGTACCGCCACAGTGCCGGCAGGGCGCACACCGCCACCACGGTGAGCAGCACGACGAGCACGCCGCCGCCCACCACGGCGGTCGCCGTGCCGATGGCGGCGGCCGCTGTCCCGTGCAGCACGTCGGCCAGCCGGGGGCCGCCGGCGACCACGACGGTGAAGACGCCCTGCATCCGGCCCCGCATCTCGTCGGTCGCCGCGACCTGGAGCATCGCGCCCCGGTAGACCGAGCTGACCAGGTCGGCGGCGCCCCCGAGTGCGAGGAAGGCGACGGCGAGCCACAGGGAGCCGGCCAGGCCGAACCCGATCACCGCGAGCCCCCACACGATGACGGCCACGGTGAGCCCGACCCCCTGCCTGGCGACGCGGGTGACCCAACCGGAGAGCAGCCCGCAGGCGAACGCCCCCGCGGGGATGGCGGCGAAGAGCAGGCCGAGCGCGGCTCCGCCACCCGGCGGGTCCCCGAAGGTCCGTTCCGCCATCTCGGGGAAGAGCGCCCTGGGCATCCCGGCGACCATCGCGATGACGTCCACCAGCAGCCCCGCCAGCAGGACGCGGTGCCCGGAGAGGTAGCGGAACCCCTCGACCACCGAACGCAGCCCCGGGCGGCGGGGCGCCCCGGCCAGCGGGGGCATCGCGGGCAGTCGCCACACGGCCCAGAGGGCGGCGCCGAGCGCCACCGCGTCCACCAGGTAGAGGGTGGCCAACCCGACGAACGGGAGCAGCACCCCGGCGAGCAGGGGGCCCACCACCGCGCCGAGTTGGGCGACCGTCGCGGTGAGGGCCTGGGCGGCCGGCAGCTGGGCGGGTGGGATGAGCCGGGCGACCGCCGCGACCCGCGCGGGCATGTTCACCGCGAAGAAGGCCTGCTGGAGGGCGAAGAGGCCGAGGACGAGCCACACCGACGTGGTTCCCGCGAGCGCCTGCGACCACAGCAGCAGGGCGGTGAGCGCGATCCCGCTGTTGGTGACCAACATGAGGTCGCGCCGGTCCATCCAGTCGGCGACCGCGCCACCCCACAGGCCGAAGACGAGCAGCGGCACCAACCCGAAGAGCCCGGCGAGTCCCACGTAGGCCGAGGACCCGGTGATGTCGAACAGCTGTTTGGGCACCGCGACGGCGGCGAACTGGGCGCCGAGGGAGGTGACGACCGTCGACAGCCAGAGCCGGCGGAAGGGCGCGACCCGCAGGGGCGTGGTGTCGAGCACCACCCGTGACCACAGCGAACGTCGTGGTTCCCGCTCCGGTGGGTCCTCCGGATCGGAGAGGCTCTGCTCGGACACCACGGCAGACTAGACGCCTCACCGGCCGGTGAGGCCCGTCCAGTGGCGGTGCCAGGAGGTCGCGGTGCGCTGGCGTGGCCCCGGTCGGCCAGGTCACCCGGGGGACGAGGCGAGGCCGTCCTGGCGGGCGCGGCCGGGTGTCCGCCCCCACGCGGCCAGTCAGGGAGGCAGGGGCCGCGGGGTCGCCGAGGCCAGCGGCGCGCGGTCGTGGGAGTCCTCGGCCGGGGGCCGGACGGCCGGCCCGGTGGTCGTGGTCGATCCCGCCCTCGGCTGGCGGTGGCGGGGCGGCCGCCGGTAGCCCCGGGCGACCCGCCCCGGAGGGTAGGTGCGGGGGGCGCGGTGGTGGCCGCTCGGCCTCTTGCTGGCCCGCCCGTCCCTCACTAGTGTCCGTCCACGCGGCTCGGGGCGATCATGGTCGCGGGCACCCGCCACGCCGGGGGCCGGTTCCCGCCGGTCGTCACCCCGGCCCGGGCGGACCGCCCTCGACGGACGCGGGCGGGCGAGGCGACGGGACTTCCAGCGAGGGATCGGGGTTCGGCATGTCGGTGTCACGGATGGCGGCGGCGCGGCTGGCGGGCGAGGCGCCGGGGGACCTGCTCGCCGGGACCAGCGCCCCCGAGAGCGCGTTGTTCCTCGCGATCTGGGCGCATCACGACCGCGCCCCCGACACCGCCCTGGCCGCGGCGCGGCTGGCCGTCGAACTCGATCCCGACGGTGAGTTCGCGCGCCTGCTGGCGCTGTACCTGGGTTCCGGCCACACGCGGGGTGACCGCGTCTACGACACGCCCGCCGCGTTCCAGGCGTTCATCCGGGGTGGCGGCAACGTGGGCCTCTACTCGGCCACCCAGGAGGCGCTCCGGCGGCACTACCACCGGTTCGACGCGCCCACCGTGCTCGACGTGGGCGTCGGGGACGGGATGGCCCTGCTGCCGGTCCTGGATGCCGGGCTCTCCCGGGTCGACGTGGTCGAGCCGTCGGCTGAGCTGCTCGCTCGCACGAGGGCCGGGCTGGCGGAGTCGGGCGTGCCCCACCGCGTGCGGCACGCCCGGATCGAGGACGTCCAGCGGGAGTGGGACGGCGCGAGGTGGACCGTCGTCCAGTCCACCTTCGCCTTCGACGCCCTGGCGCCCGACCGCCGATCCGGGGTGTTGGAGTGGATCCGCGACCGGTGCGAGTCCTTCCTGCTGGTCGTCTTCGACGTTCCGGACACCACGCGCCCGTTCTCCCCCGAGTGGTTCCTCCCGGTGCTGGCGAAGGCCGAGCAGGGCGTCCGGGAGTACACCGAACACCGCGACCTCGTCGGGTTGGGCTTCCTGGTGCCCGTGGTCCTCGGGTTCTTCGACGCCGGGAGCGCCAGGGCCAACTACGAGCAGTCCGTGCCGAGCTGGGAGGCGG
This sequence comes from Actinoalloteichus caeruleus, assembly GCF_049311605.1. Taxonomy (NCBI): domain Bacteria; kingdom Bacillati; phylum Actinomycetota; class Actinomycetes; order Pseudonocardiales; family Pseudonocardiaceae; genus Actinoalloteichus; species Actinoalloteichus caeruleus. The sequence continues at coordinate 496,992 of NZ_CP186005.1, read as the reverse complement.
AGCTCCGGAGCGCCGGATTCGGCACCGTCTCCTCCCACCGCCTGTTCGACTACTGGTGGCAGCCGGCGTACGTCATCGAGGCGTCCCGCTGACCACCGCCGCGCGACGTCAGGGGGCCACCCGTTCGACTCTCCAGCCGTCGGAGTCGTGCACGTAGCGCAGCCGGTCGTGCAGCCGGTCCGGCCGCCCCTGCCAGAACTCGACCGTCTCGGGTCGGATCCGCCATCCTCCCCAGTGCGGTGGCACCGGGATGCGCTCGACGTCGGCGAACCGTCGTTCGATCGCGACGAGGGCGGCGTCCAGGCTCCCCTTGGACACGACCCTGGACTGCGGCGAGGCCCACGCGCCCAGCTGCGATCCCCTCGGCCGTTGCGCCCAGTACTCGGCGGACTCGGCGGGGCTCACCCGTTCGACGGTTCCCCGGACCGTGGCCTGTCGTTGGAGGGCGATCCAGGGGAAGGTCGCCGACGCGTACCTCGTCGCCTGGAGGTCATGGCTCTTGGTGGAGGTGTAGTTCGTGTAGAAGGTCAGCCCCCGCTCGTCGAGCCCCTTGGCGAGCACCGTGCGGGACGAGGGGCGCCCACTCGGGTCGGCGGTGGCCAACACCATCGCGTTCGGTTCCGGCACCCCGGCCGACTCCGCCTCCGCCAGCCACAGTCCCAGCTGTTCGTGCCAGCTCTCCGCGAGCGACCCCTCGTCGAGGGGTCCCGCCTCGTAGGACACCCGCATGGCAGGCAGCACAACATCAACCTCGGACATCAATCACGCTCCCGAATCGGTGGCCGGCGACACCCGTGGACGAGGACGGTATTTCCCGGAAACCCCGCACTGAAAGCACCCTTTCCAGTGAGGATAACCACACCGTGCGTGATGAGTCGATCAAGAGCGCCCGCCCTGACCAGCGCAATCGATCACGGGAACGATCCAGTCCACTCGATCGGCCGAATTCGCTCCCGGGTGCCGCGCGCGGTGTGACCGACCGGGGGTGAAAAACCGGACGAACGGCCAGAAGTCCACCAGGACGGCGGCCCACCGCCCTGACCCTGGGACACGGGCCGTCCTCCGCACCTGCGAGACTGCTCCCGCCAGGTGATCCGGCCAGGCGCCGGAACGGAAGAACTCACGCTCCGACCGGAGGAGCCCCCATGACGCAGACGGTCGACCCCACCACCCTGGTCCTGCCCGACGACCTCCGACCCTCCGACGGCCGTTTCGGCTGCGGACCGTCGAAGGTGCGCCCGGAGCAGCTGAGCAGGCTGGCGAGCGAGGGTTCCGCCCTCATGGGCACCTCCCACCGGCAGAAGCCCGTCAAGTCCCTGGTCGGCAGGGTCCGCACGGGCCTGCGCACCCTGTTCTCGCTGCCCGACGGCTACGAGGTCGTGCTGGGCAACGGTGGCACGACGGCCTTCTGGGACGCGGCGGCCTTCGGGCTGGTGCGTGAGCGGGCGTTGCACCTCGCCTTCGGCGAGTTCTCCAGCAAGTTCGCCAAGGTGACCAACGGTGCTCCGTTCCTGGGCGAGTCCGTCGTGGTCCACGCGGAGCCCGGTACCGCCCCCGCGCCGACCGCCACCCCTGGCGTGGACGTGGTGGCCTGGGCGCACAACGAGACCTCCACCGGGGTCGCCGTCCCGGTGAGTCGCCCGGAGGGCTCCGACCACGCGCTGGTCGCCGTGGACGCGACGAGCGGCGCCGGCGGCCTGCCGGTCCGCGCCGAGGACTTCGACGTCTACTACTTCGCCCCGCAGAAGTGCTTCGCCTCCGACGGCGGCCTGTGGATCGCGCTGGCCAGCCCGGCGGCGGTGGCCAGGATCGAGGAGATCGGCGCCGGCGACCGCTGGGTCCCCGAGTTCCTGTCCCTGCCCACCGCGCTGGACAACTCGCGCAAGGACCAGACCTACAACACGCCGGCCGTCGCGACGCTCTTCCTCCTCGCTGACCAGATCGAGTGGATCCTCGACAACGGCGGCCTCGACTGGGCGACCGCGCGCACTGCGGACTCGGCCGCGAGGCTGTACGGGTGGGCCGAGGCCTCGCCCCACGCGACGCCGTTCGTCACCGACCCCGCCCACCGCTCCCAGGTCGTGGGAACGATCGACTTCGCCGAGTCCGTCGACGCGGCGGCCGTCGCGAAGGCGTTGCGCGCCAACGGGATCCTGGACACCGAGCCCTACCGCAAGCTCGGCCGCAACCAGCTGCGCGTTGGCATGTTCCCGTCGGTGGAACCGGAGGACGTGACCACCCTCACCCACGCCATCGACTGGGTCGTCGAAAGACTGGGCTGAATGGGGCGTTGAGTAGTTTTCCGCTAGCGCCCTCTCCCCGAAGAGTGCAAGATCTAAGGCATAGCAAGCTGCCGTGTGGGTGAAAAATTGGCACAGTAGGGCTACACCGCCGGGGCTCGGTTCGTGCTAGGGACCGGCGCGCCTGCCCGGGTAGATCACTGAGTCAACCTACCGTCGGTCTGATGAGGTGGAGTCAGCGGGGAGGTAGTGATGCGAGCGCTGCGAGTCGTCGGGCTTGATGACGACGGCAAGACCGTCATCTGTGAAGACCCGGCTCGTGGCGAGCGCTTCGCGTTGCCGGTGGACGCGCGGCTGCTCGCCGCCGCCCGGGGCGACGTGACCAGGCTGGGCCAGGTCCAGGCCGAGATGGACAACCAGATGCGGCCGCGTGAGATCCAGGCGCGCATCCGGGCCGGGGCGACGGTCGAGCAGGTGTCCGAGGCGGCGGGGATCCCGTGCCACCGGGTGGAACGGTTCGCGTACCCGGTGCTGCTCGAACGGTCGCAGACCGCCGAACGCGCCCAGCGCGCCCACCCCATGCGGGAGGACGGGCCGGACGTCCAGACCCTCGGCGAGGTGGTGTCCCACTCGTTCGGGCTGCGTGGCCAGGACTACACGGACGCGAACTGGGACTCCTGGCGGGGCGAGGACGGCAAGTGGATCGTCCAGCTGCACTGGCGGGCCGGCCGGTCCGACAACCGGGCGCACTGGATCTTCCACCCGGGTGCGCACGGCGGGACGGTGACCGCCCTGGACGAGCACGCCGCCGACCTCCTCGACCCGTCGCCGAGCCGGCAGCTGCGCACGGTCCGGCCGGTGACGCGGCTGGCAAGGCAGGCGTTGGAGGCCCCGGACGGGGTGGACACCACCCTCGCCGAGGTGAACGTCGAGGTGCGGACGCCCGACCAGCCGGTCGACGCGGAAGCCGCGCTGCCGGTGGTCACCGAGGGCGTCGAGGCACCCGAGCTCGAGGACGGGACGGGTCACGAGACCGACGACTCGGTTCCGGCGGAGGTGGGCGCCGCCCGACCGGGCACTCGGCGGGTGAAGAAGAGCCATCCCATCGTCCCGTCCTGGGAGGACGTCTTACTCGGGGTCAGGTCCCAGCGGGGTTGACCCGATGAGGGAGCCGGTCGGCACGCGGGAGCCGACCGGCTTCGTCGTGTTCGGGGACGGCCAGCGGGTACCCGAACGGCGGACGCGCCGGGCGACCGCGCACCCCGACCGGCGGTCAGGGCGTGGTGGGCCAGGAGTCGTCGAGCAGCGTCAGCGGCCACCCCTGGTCCTCACACCACTCCTCCGCCTCCTCCCGACCGATCTCCGCCACCGTGGACGGCAGCGTCGAGCCCAACCTCGCCCAGCCGTCCGGGGCCAGCACGTACCCCTGACCGCCCACCACGCCGAGCAACCGACCGGCGGGGAACGCCATCGTCGCCGAGGTGCGCAGGTAGGTGACCTCTCGTGGGAGCGCCATGCTGGTAGTGACGCACGGATCGGGCTTGACCTCAACCGCGCTTGACCAACGACAGTCGCACCGTGCGCCCCACGAAAAACCAGTCGCCGCCGAGGGAGGCTCGTCGTACCGTCGAGTTCGCCATGGACACCGACACCGACACCGCGGCCCCAGCGAACACGGCGGACCCCACTCGCCCAGACCTCCCCGGTGGCCACCCGTCGGAACTCTCCTCACCTCCACCCCGAGGGGAGACGGCGGCCCGCCGATCCGCGACGAGAGCGCTGCTGCGGCTCTCCCCGTACGCGGGCACCGTCCGGACACCGCTCGTCACCGCCACGCTGCTCGCCCTGCTGGCGGTGCTCGCCGGCCTGGCTATGCCGCTGGCCATCGGCGCCGCGATCGACGGGCCCGTCGCGGAGCGCGACCTGGCCGGCCTGGGGTGGATGGCGGGGCTGGTGCTCCTGCTGGGTCTCGTGGAGTCCGGGTTGCACCTCGCTCGTCGCCGGATCATGTCCGGGCCGACCACGGCGGTGGAAGCCCGGATGCGGCAGGACCTCTTCCACCACCTCCAACGGCTCCCGGTCGCATTCCACGACCGGTGGCCCTCCGGCCAGCTGCTCTCCCGTGCCGTCAACGACCTCTCGACGATCCGCCGGTTCTTCGCCTTCACCAGCGTCTTCCTCGTCGTGAACACGATCACGATCCTGGTGGGGCTGGCGATCCTGTTCTCCATCTCCCCCGTGCTCGCGATGATCATGGTCGTGATCGGGATCCCCACCGCGCTGATCACCCTGCGGGTCGAGTTCCGGTACAACTCGGAGTCCCGGCTCGCCCAGGACCAGCAGGGCGACCTGGCCACGACCTTCGAGGAGTCCGTGCTCGGGGTGCGGGTGCTCAAGTCGCTGGGCCGGGGGCGGCACCTCGCGCGCCACTTCGCGGCCCAGGCCCGGCAGCTGCGGGGAACGGAGCTGCGGAAGATCCACCTGCTGGGCTGGGTGTGGATGTGGATCATGGTGCTGCCGGAGATCGGTGTGGCTGCGATGATCGCCTACGGGGGCTACGGGGTCGCCACCGGGACGATGACGGTCGGCTCGCTGGTGGCCGCGATCACCATCCTCGCGTACCTGCGGTTCCCGATCGACTCGATGGGCTGGCTGTTCAGCGAGGCCAACGAGACCGCCACGGCCAGTGACCGCTACTGGGAGGTGCGGGACAGCCTCCGCGAGATCGAGGACCCGGCCGAGCCGGCCGACCTGCCACGCCCGGTCCGGGGTGAACTCCGCTTCGAGGACGTGCGCTTCCGCTACTCGGGTTCTGGCGGCGCTGAGGAGCGGGCCGGCGACGACGAGGTGCTGCGGGGCGTGGACCTCACCCTGGTGCCGGGGGAGACGATGGCGCTGGTGGGCGCCACCGGGTGCGGGAAGACGACGCTGACCGCGCTGGCCTCCCGGTTGGCGGACCCGACGGGCGGACGGATCACCCTCGACGGCGTCGACCTCCGGGACCTGCGGTTGGCGGACCTGCGGACCGCCGTGACCACCGCGTTCGAGGATCCCGTGCTGTTCTCGGCGAGCGTGCGGGAGAACGTGCGGCTCGGTGCGCCGGACGCGACCGAGGAGGAGGTCGTGGCCGCGCTCCGCGTGGCGCACGCGCTCGACTTCGTCTCGGCGCTGCCCTGGGGGCTGGACACCAGGATCGGCGAGCAGGGGCTTTCGCTGTCCGGCGGGCAGCGGCAACGGTTGGCCCTGGCCAGGGCGGTGGTCGCGCGTCCCGCGGTGCTGGTCCTCGACGACCCGTTGTCCGCCCTCGACGTGCACACCGAGGCCGAGGTGGAGGCCGCGTTGCGGCGGGTGCTCAGCGGGGTCACGTCGCTGTTGGTGGCGCACCGCCCGAGCACCGTGCGGTTGGCCGACCGGGTCGCGCTGCTGGAGGGCGGTCGAGTCACGGCGGTCGGCACCCACCACGAACTGCTGGCCAGCGAGCCCGGCTACCGGGCACTGCTGGCCACGCCCGATGACGAGGACGGCCGCGACGGGGTCGCGGAGCCGGCGGGGAACGAGGTGTCATCCCGATGAGCGACCCGGCTGACGCGGGTACCCCGGACGCGGGGCGCTCGCCCGCTCCGACCACCACCCCGTCTCCGACCGACACGAGCACCCCGGGTGACGACTGGCGCGGCGTCGCGGCCGAGGACGTCGAGGACCCGGAGGGCCAGGCGAGCCTCCGGTTGGAACGCCGGTCCCGTCGGTTGCTCGGCGAACTCATCCGCCCCCGTCGGGGCCCGGTGGCGCTCGCGCTGCTGCTGACCGTGCTCCAGAACGCGTCCTACCTGGCCGGGCCGTTGTTGGTGGCCGGCGCCATCGACGTGGGGTTGCCGGCCGCGCTGGACGGCAGGCCGGAACCGCTGCTCTGGTTCGTCCTGGGCTACGCGGGGGCGGCGATCGTCTCGGCCGTGCTCCAGTTCGCCTTCATCACCCTCTCCGGCCGGCTCGGCCAGGACGTGCTGTTGGAGCTGCGGCAGCGGTTGTTCCGGCACGCGCAACGCCTGTCGGTGTCGTTCCACGAGGGGTACACGTCGGGGCGCCTGATCTCCCGGATGACCTCCGACATGGAATCGCTGGACCGGTTGCTCGCCGAGGGCCTCGACGGGTTGTTCACCTCGTTGCTGAGCATGATCGGCATCGCGGCCCTGCTGCTGTGGATGGACGCGCCGCTGGCGTTGATCATGCTGGCCGCACTCGTCCCGCTCGTGCTGGTCGCCGGCTGGTTCCGGTCGCGGTCCCGCAGCGCCTACCGCCGGACCCGCTCCTCGATGGCCAACGTCATCACCCACCTCGTGGAGACGATGAACGGGGTCCGGGCCGTGCAGGCCTACCGGCGTGAGCACCGCAACGACGAGATCATGGGCGAGGCGAGCGGCGAGTTCCGCCGGGCCAACAAGCGTGCGCTCGACGTGCTGGCGGTCTTCGTCGGGGCGACGCGGAGCCTGGGGAACCTGAACCTGGTCGTCGTGCTGGCCGTGGGCGGCTGGTGGGTGGCCGACGGCCGCCTCGAACTGGGGGTGCTCACCGCCTTCCTGCTGTACCTGCGGCGCTTCTACGAGCCGTTGGACCGGCTGGCGATGGTGCTCGACTCGTACACCGGAGCGGCGGCCGCGTTGGAGAAGATCTCGGGCGTGCTGGCGGAGGCGCCCCACGTCGCCGAGCCGTCCGAGCCGGTACGGCTGGTGTCCCCCCGAGGTGACGTGCGGTTCGAGGGGGTGGAGTTCGGGTACGGCGAGGACCGCCCGCCGGTGCTCCCCCGGTTCGACCTCGAGGTTCCCGCTGGTCAGACGGTGGCGTTGGTGGGCGCGACCGGGGCGGGCAAGTCCACCCTGGCGAAGCTGCTCGCGCGCTTCTACGACCCGAGCGCCGGCCGGGTGACCCTGGACGGCGTGGATCTGCGGGATCTCGCCGACGAGGACCTCCGCACGGCGGTGTCGATGGTGACCCAGGAGTCGTTCCTGTTCTCCGGTTCGATCGCGGACAACATCCGGTTGGGGCGGCCGGAGGCCACCGACGAGGAGGTGGTCGCGGCGGCGAGGGCCGTCGGGGCCCACCCCTTCGTCACCTCGCTGCCGGACGGGTACCGGACCGAGGTCCACAAGAGGGGCGGGCGGCTCTCCGCCGGGCAACGGCAACTGATCGCCTTCGCCAGGGCGTTCCTGGCCGCGCCCGCGGTACTGGTCCTCGACGAGGCGACCTCCAGCCTCGACCTGCCGGCGGAACAGGCGGTTCAGAGGGCGCTGGAGACCGTCCTGCGGGGCCGGACCGCGGTGATCATCGCGCACCGGCTGTCCACGGTGTTGATCGCCGACCGGGTCCTGGTCATGGACGGTGGTCGCATCGTCGAGGACGGGCCGCCCGCCGAGCTGATCGGCTCGGCGGGCGGCCGGTTCCACGCCCTCCACGAGGCCTGGCGCGACTCCCTGGTCTGATCGACCACGAGCGCACTCGGCGGGGACCACCCCACGACGAATCCGTGACGATCCAACATACTGGACGTCGGATTCGTTGGGGCACGACGAACGGCGTGGTGCGGGCCGGGGGTGGGGCGGGTGGAGCTTCGGGCGCAGGGCGGGCGGCCGGTGGTGACGCGGGTCAGTGACGGGACCCTGGTGGAGATCGAGGGGGAGCGGACCCGGCTGCCCCCCGACCTGGCCGCGTCACTCCGGGAGTGGGCCGAGGTCGTCGAGGCGGTGTGCGCCCACGAGGAGGCCGGGAACCGCGCACTCGTCTCGGAGCGCGGCCGCAGGCTGGCCCACCGGCTCGCCAGGGCCACCCGGTCGCGGGTGCGGTACGTCGATCCGCTGGTCGACCGCGTCGTCCTGGTCTCGGCGCCACCGGGCGCCCGCGCCTCCCGCACCTCGACCGCGGCGGAACCCGTCCCCTGGGCGACCGGCCTGACCGCCAGCGCCCTCACCGGGGGGCCGGTCGCGGTCGGCCTGTCCGCGCTCTTCCTCGACCTGCTCACCGACGGCCCGCTCGCCCTCCTGGTCGCGAACCTCGTCGTGGTGGGCGGGCTCGCCCCGGCCGTCCTGCTGCTCGCGCGGCGCGCGGTGTGGCGCTGGGTCGCCCACGGCGTGGCCGGCGGCGTGTTGGTCAGCTGGTTCGTCCTGGCGCTCAGCCTGTTGGGACCGCGTTGACCCGTTGGCGTCGCCCGCGTCAGCTGGCCGGGGCGAGGGCGTGGAAGGCGATGGCGGCCGCCGTCGCCACGTTCAGCGAGTCCACGTCACCGGCCATCGGGATGCGCGCCCTCAGGTCGGCCGCGCTCATCGCCTCCTCGGTCAGCCCGGGCCCCTCGGAACCGAGCAGCACGGCGACGCGACGACCAGCCAGACCGGCTCCGGCCAGGGGTGCGGCCCTCGCGTCGGGCGTCAACGCCACGACCTGGTAACCGGCCCGCCGAAGCGCGTCGAGGCCGTCGGGCCAGGGGCGCAGGGTCGCGAAGGGCACCCGGAGCACATGTCCCATCGAGACGCGGACGCCGCGGCGGTACAGCGGGTCGGAGCAGCCGGCCCCCAGCAGCACCCCGTCGACCCCGAGCGCGGCCGCGTTGCGGAAGATCGCGCCGAGGTTCTCGTGGTCGCCGACGCCTTCGAGGACGGCGAGGGTGCGCGCCCGGGATGCCAGCTCCACGGCGTCGGGCATGGGTGCCCGGTCCGCGACGGCCAACACCCCCCGGTTGAGGTGGAACCCGACGACCTCCGCCATCACCTCGGCCGGGGCGACGTACGCGGGCACGTCGACCCCGGCGAGTTCCGGGCCGAGCTCCTCCACCCGGCGGGCCACTCCGAGCAGCGCGCGGGGCGGGTAGGCGGAGGCCAGGAGCCTGCGCACCACCACCACGCCCTCGGCGATCACCAGGCCGCGTCCCCCCGGCCGGTCGGGCCGCCGGTCCGCGGTCGTGAGATCGCGGAAGTCGTCCAGCAGGGGGCTGCCCGGGTCGGTCACCTCAGTCACTCGTGCCACGGCCCGAGTTTCGCACCACGGGGATTCCGGACCGGCCGGGCGGGTAACCCCCCTGTCGCGTGGTCCCCGCCCCGGCGTGCGCGCTGAGTGATCGTGTCGTGACGGGGAGCACCGTTTTGGCCGCTAGCGAGCGGGTTACGGCTGTGTCACGGTGAGCGTCCGCTCGAGAGCCACCATGGGAGGCGACATGGGACAGGACTTGGGGGCGCGGTCGTTCAGCCGGGAGGACCGGCAGCGCTTTCGCGACAAGGTGCAACGGTGCCTGGAAGCGCTTGCCAGGATGCTCGCACAGGACAGGTTCGCGCAGGACAGGCAGCGCATGGGCCTGGAGATCGAGTTAAACCTGGTCGACCAGGAGTTCCGACCGGCGATGGCGAACGCGCAGGTGTTGGAGAAGATCGCCGACCCGGCCTTCCAGACCGAACTGGGGCAGTACAACATCGAGATCAACGTGCGCCCGCGCCCACTCGCCGGCGACGAGGCGGTGGAGCTGGAGGAGGAGCTCCGGCAGGCGCTGAGCAACGCCGAGGCCAAGGCGGTGGACACCGGGGCGAGGCTCGCCGCGATCGGCATCCTCCCGACGCTGCGCACCGAGCACTTCGACCCGCACTGGCTGTCCGTGGGCTCGCGGTTCGACCTGTTGAACAAGGAGATCTTCTCGTCACGCGGCGAGGAGATCCTGTTGAACCTCAAGGGGTCGCCGCTGCCGGGGCGGGACTCCGAGACGCTGCGGAGCTACGCGGACTCGATCCTGCCCGAGTCGGCCTGCACCTCCGTCCAACTGCACCTCCAGGTCCGGCCGGAGGACTTCGCCGACCACTGGAACGCCGCCCAGTGCCTGTCGGGCGTGCAGGTCGCGATCGCGGCGAACTCCCCGTTCCTCCTGGGGAAGGCCCTCTGGCACGAGACGAGGATCCCGCTGTTCCAACAGGCGACCGACACCCGCCCCGACGAGCTCAAGAACCAGGGGGTCCGCCCACGGGTGTGGTTCGGCGAGCGGTGGATCAACTCGATCTTCGACCTGTTCGAGGAGAACGCCCGCTACTTCCCTGGTCTGCTGCCCGAGACCGACGAGGAGGACCCGCTGGAGGCACTGAACATCGGCAGGACGCCCAAGCTCGCGGAACTCAGGTTGCACAACGGCACGGTGTGGCGGTGGAACCGCCCGGTCTACGACGTCGTCGAGGGGCGACCACACCTGCGGGTGGAGAACCGGGTGCTGCCGGCCGGGCCGACCGTGGCGGACATCATGGCCAACGCGGCGTTCTTCTACGGGGCGCAGCGGGCGCTGGTCGACCAGGAGCGTCCGCTGTGGAGCCAGATGTCGTTCCACGCGGCGGAGGAGAACCTGTACGCGGGCGCGAGGAACGGCATGGACGCCCAGTTGTACTGGCCCGGCGTGGGCTGGACCCCGCCGCACGAACTCGTGCTGCGCAGGCTGTTGCCGATGGCCCACGAGGGCCTGTCGCGGCTGGGGGTGTCGGCGGCGGTCAGCGACCGGTACCTGGGGATCATCGAGCAGCGCTGCCTCACCCGGCAGACGGGCGCGAACTGGCAGCGGCAGACCGTCGCGGCCTGGGAGGACGCCGGTCACGGACGCCAGGAGGCGCTGTCGCGGATGCTGGAGGAGTACCTGGAGCACATGCGGGAGGGCAAGCCGGTCCACGCCTGGCCGGTGCGGAACCACTGACGGGAGGGGCGGGGACGCCGGCGCACCCGGTGCCGTCGCCGCCACCAGCGGGCGTCGGCCCCGCTCACCGATGGCGAGCGGGGCCGACCCGTTCCCGAACTGACTACCGCTCCCACCACGAAGCGGATGTTGGTTAGGCTAACCTATCCTTCGCTGGTTGCCAAGCCCGCGCGCGTCACGGGAATCCTCAGCTCCCGGGCCGCCCGCTGGCGGTCGCGGCCGCCAGCGCCCCCGCCGCCTCACGCCTGCGCACCCGCGCCATCAGACCGGCGGCGGTGAGCGAGGCCAGGAACGCGATCGCCCCGCCGGCGATCAGCGGGGAGGGCACGCTGATGTGTTCGGCCATCCAGCCGGAGAGGCTGCTCCCCAGGGGCATCCCCCCCAGCAGCACCAGCATGTAGAGGCCCATCACGCGCCCCCGCATGTGCGGTTCCACCGTGAGCTGCACCGTCGCGTTGGCGGTCAGGCTGAACGTCATGAAGGCAATGCCCGTGGGCACCAGCACGGCCCCGAAAAGCCCCATCGTGGGCATGAGGCCGAGCATCACGACCAGGCAGCCGAACACCATGCCCGCGACGAGCAGCAGGCGGAGGCTGGGGGTGCCGTCCCTGCTCCGGCGGGCCGCCATCGCCGCCCCGGTCAGGGTCCCGACGGCGAGCACCGTGGAGAGCAGGCCCAGCCCCTGAGGGCCGGCCTCGAAGAAGTTGTTGGCCATCACCGGCAGGGTGGTGTTGATGTTCATGCCGAACGTGCTGACCAGGAAGACGAGCCCCATCAGGACGGTGAGGTCGGGTCGTCCCCGCACGTAACGCAGGCCTTCGCGCAGTTGCCCCCGCGCGCGCGGCACCGGGTCGGAGCGGAACAGCTTGTCCGGGTCCATCAGGACCAGCCCGAGGACCACCGCCACGACGCTCACGGAGTTGACGACGAACAACCACCCGGTGCCGATCCAGGCGATGGCGTACCCGGCGATGCCCGGGCCGACGATGCGGGCCGTGTTGAAGGTCATCGAGTTCAGCGCCACCGCGTTGGCGACCTGGTCACGGCCGACCATCTCCATCACGAAGGACTGGCGGGCTGGCGTCTCGAACGCGGTGAAGCAGCCCAGGACCAGGCAGAGCACGTAGACGTGCCAGAGTTCGACCACCCCGCCCAGCACCAGCAGCCCGAGCACCAGCGCGCAGGCGCCGATCCCGCTCTGGAGGACGATCAGCATCTTCCGCTTGTCGAGCCGGTCCGCGAGGACACCGGCCCACAGGGTGAGGCCGAGCGTGGGGATGAACTGCAGTGCGATGGCGATGCCGAGCGCGACGGGGCTGTCCCCGGAGAGCTTGAGCACCAGCCAGTCCTGGGCGATCCGCTGCATCCAGGTACCGACCAGCGAGATGATCTGCCCGGAGGCGTACAGCCGGTAGTTCCGCACCCGCAACGAGGCGAACATCCCCCCGCGCGCGGGCGCGTGGTCGCGTGGCTCCTGGAACTCCTGGGTCGCGGCGAAGTCCGGCACGGGACCAGCCTCGTCCGAGCCACTCGGTTCCCGCTGGGGCGAGTCTCGGGTGGGCTGCTCGTCACCCGTGTTCCGGCCGCCGCCTCCTCCGCCCGACGCGTACCCCGGCATCGGTTACGCCACGTCCCCTCTCCACGACCCGCTGGTCACCAACCCGCCTCGTCTCACGAACCGGCGACCCGGTCGATGATCTCGGCGGCCCGGCGGAGCACGTCCCGCTCCGAGTCGTCGAGTTCGGCGAGCCGGCGCTCCAGCCAGCGCTCACGCGCGGTGACCTCGGCGACGATGTAGGCCCGCCCGGTCTCGGACAGTTCGACGATGGCCTGCCGCCCGTCGGTCGGGTGGGGCCGCCTCGTCGCGTAGCCGGCGTCCTCCAGGGCGGCGATCACCCGCGTCATGGACGGCGGCTGCACCCCCTCCTTCGCCGCCAGCTCACCAGGCGTGAGCGGACCGCACTTGTAGAGGCAGGACAGCGCGGACAGCTGGGTCAACGTCGCCGACGCGTCGGCACGCTGGGCGCGCAGCCGTCGGTTGAGGCGCACCACCGCGACGCGAAGCCTGCTCGCCAACCCGGGGTCCAGGTAATCGGACACGTCGTTAGCCTACCTCACTAACTCTGCGTGCCCTCGTGTTCCGAGGGGGACGGCCGTGCGCCGGTCAGGCCTGCCCCACCGCCCGGCTCGCCGGCGAGCTGCCGCTCCCGGGCCCACCAACTTCGGGATCTCCGCCCAACGCGGCCGCCGCCCCTCGCCTGAGCAGGGAGGCCAGCAGCTCCACCCGTTCCGTCGGCATTCGGGCGCTCCACAGCACGCGACCGTCACCGGTCAGCGTGGCGACCGCACCGGTCGAGGCCGGTTCGATCAGGAGGGAGGCGACCACCACCTCGGGGTGCAACGCGGTGAAGACCGATCCGGCCGGCCGGCGCAGCGCGTCGGCGACCCGCGTCGCCGTTCCGGGGTCCAGACCGAAGGCGACGCTCTCCTGGGCTCCCGACCGCACCACGACGAGCCGACCGCCCGGCCCCACCTCGACAAGGACCGGGGCCTGGGCACCGTCGCGCGTCGGACACGGTTCGGGCGGCACCGCGAATCCCCCGGTCACGGCCCGAGGAACCGGGGAAGCGCCGGTGTGCCGAGTGGGGCGCATGGGAGCCTCCTGGCCAGGGAACGGGCACGGCAGCGAGGCCGTCCACACCGAACCGGTCGACACCGCTCACCCGTCAGGACGAGCGGCTCCCGCTCGACGAACCCCTCCTGGCCGATTCGGGCCAGTCGGCCGGTCCGGGTTCGGGCGATGTGGTGAGCACCGGCACGGGTGGCGCGGCTCCCCACCCCGGCCCGGCACGTCCTCAACCCTCGGCCTGACCGGACGCGAGGCCCTCCGGTGACCACCGCGCCCTCGGCAGGATCTCCCGCACTCGCCGCCGGAAGGTGCCCAACGCGAGTTGCGCCGACACCCGCTGCCTCCCGGTGGTGCGGGCGGTCCCGGCCGGCGTGGCGAGCAGCGGCCCGACGACCCTCGTCAAGGCCCCCACCGCCGCCGCCTCCCACGCGGTCCGCAACCGCTCGACGTCCCCCTGCCCCGCCACGGCGGCGTCCGCGCTCAACTTCACCAGGAACCGGCGGACCTGGGTGTCCAGGGCCGCCAACACGCTGTCCCCGACCGCCTCACCACCGTTCCAGGTCGGGGAGTCCGTCCCGGTACCGGACAGCAGGCGCTCGGAAAGCCTGTTGGCGGCCCTGGCCAGCTCCTCGGCCTGCTGGCACACCTCGGCGACGGCCGCGCGCAGCCGCGCCTCCTCCGAGCGGAGGACCCGGACCGGCACGGAGACGGTGTCGGCGAGGACGTCGTCCACGGTGCCCGACTTCGAGCCGTAGACGACTCCGGAACCAGCGAGCCGGAGCGGGTAGTCGTCGGGCACCCCCTCGTCGCCGACGAGGCCGCCGAGCACGTCGAGCACGCGGGGCGGGCAGGAGGGCTCCCCGCCCGAGGTGGGGTTGAGCGCCAACATGGAGGACAGACCGCGCCACCCGAGCCGTCCGGGAACGTGCCGGCGGGGTCGCCACGACGGTTCGTCCCCCTCCGCCACCCGGCCCCCCGTCCACACGCTGTGCGGCTCGAACTCCCCCACACCCCCGCTGAGCCGGTCCCCGGCGGTCACGACGGCGTGCCGCACCCGCACCGGCTGCCCCTGACCACCCACCGGGAGCAGGAGCACGCGCCGGGAGAGCCAGGTCAACAGGTCCAGCGGACCGACGGCTGGACGGGACACCCACCTCGCGCCCGTCGGCGGCCGACGCCACTGGGGGCTGTCGCCGGGGGTGGCCGGCCCGATCGGGAGGTTGAACAGCAGGGTGTCGAACAACGTGGTACCCAGCGGCAGCACCGGCCCCAGCCCCCCGAGGGACCCGGCCGGGTTGCCCGTGGTCTTCCCCGCGACAAGGTGGGGATCGCCCAGCGCGCCGGTCTTGATGCCGGCCGAGTCCCAGCAGTGGACGTGCAACAGCCACCAGGCGGCCTCGGCGGGACGCAGCCCGGGGGCCGGGCTGGGGGCGGGTGGCCCCGTGCCGTCCCGTCGGCGGGGCGAGGTGGCGAGCACGTGCCTGGTCCTGCTGCTCGGGGTCCGCAGCCCGGCGGCCTGCGCGAAGGGCGCGGTCGGGTGGAAGAGGTCGAAGCGGTGTCGCCACTCCGCCAGGTACCCGCCGATCCGGTCGCGCTGACCGGCGTCGAACCGTCGAGCACGGAACGTCCGGAGCCAGACGTCCCTGGTCATCGGGCCGAGCGCGTCGAGCACGACGGGCAGCAGGACCTGTCGCAGCAGCGTCGGTGCCATCGTGGGCTGACCACCGGCGAGGTCTCCGAACTCGTGGGCGTCCAGCAGGGCGTCCGCGAGCGACACCTCCCCCACCGCGCTACCGCAGACGAGCGGCAGCCAGGGTTCGTCGATCAGGTCGAAGGTGGTCATGCGTGTCTCCAACGGGAGTCGAGGCGCGTGGGGACGAGGGCGGCGGGGTCCTCGGGTGCCGTGGCCCCCTCGTCGTGGGCGCCCGGGGCGGGGCGGAACGGGACGCCGACGGGGTTCGCCACGGGAACGGTGTCCGGTCGACGCCGGGGAACGCTCCGGTGGGAAGTCATTTCCGAACCGGGCCCCACGCACCGGCCCCGCCGAGGTGAACCGCGCCGAGTTCGACGGGTGAACGCGACGAGCGGGCGGCGGATGCGCGAATTCGCGGGCGCCCGACAAAGGCCGATCCTTTCCCCGAACAATTACCCGGGGCGGCGATCGGGACATCCCCGCGCCCGTTTCTCGGGGAATACGACCGACGCGCCATCCACCTCCAGCCGTCACCGGAAGGGCGCGGAACACCGACCACCACCCGTGAACGCGCCGGTCAGGGCTGTCCGACGCGCCCACGGCCCCGACCGGGCCCGCTCGACACGAGCGGTGAGGCACCGGGCCACGAATCCGGACCGGAGACGAATGCAGGCAGGGGCGAACACGGGAGCACCGTAGCGCGACGCACCCCACGCCCAGGATGAATGCGCGGATATCATCCGTTCGGAGCAATAAGGGCCAAACCCGCGCCTCGATATGGCCAACAACCGTTCAGTTCTTTCACTCGACGGTGTGAGAAGGACGAGCGCTGGCGGGGTTCACGGGAAGGGCGACCGGGCGACGACGACTCCTCCGACCGCCCGGGCGGAGCACCGACGGGGAAGCGGTCCCCGGCGTCGACCGCGGGCGCGCGCCACCTCCCCGAGCCCAACCCCGTCCCCGTGGCCGGGAGGACCCGAAGCCGGTTCGACCGCTCGACGACCCCGGCACGAGGGGCCGTGGCGGGGGCTCACCCCGCCACCGAGCCGTCTGGGAAGCGGCACATCGGACACGTGGTCGCCGACGGCGCGTCGGTCCCACCCCGTGCCGCTCCCCCGTCCGACCGAGCAGGACGCCCCGTGGGGGCCGAGGGGGCGGAGCGTGGCGGTGGCCTGCCTCGACGAGGGGTATGGTCCCGCACGCGGGCGACGCGGGGTGGTCGCTGCGGGGAGGTCGACGGAGCCGGGCGCCCGGGTGGGCGAGGCCACGTCCCGACCCGCCACCCCCGCGTCCCCGACGAGGCGCCCGACGACGCGGTCGCGCGCGCCGTCGCGCCTACCGATCCAGTCCAGTACGGGAGCACCATGTCCAGCAACGGTGACGGCACCACCGTCCAGAACTCGTCCGAGCCCCCGGGCAGGTCCCGGCTCGACCGGTTCTTCAAGATCTCCGAACGCGGTTCCTCCGTGTCCCGGGAGATGCGGGGTGGCCTGGTCACCTTCGTCACGATGGCCTACATCATCGTCCTCAACCCGCTGATCCTCGGCAGCTTCTCGGCCGACGACCCCGGCGCCAAGGTGGACGTCAACGGCGACATCCTCACGGTCCCCCAGGTCGCGGCGGCCACCGCCCTGGTCGCGGGGGTGATGACGATCCTCTTCGGGCTCGTCGCCAACTACCCGTTCGGCCTGGCGGCCGGCCTGGGGATCAACACCCTCGTCGCGGTCACCATCGCTCCGCAGATGACGTGGCCGGAGGCGATGGGGTTGGTGGTGATCGACGGCCTGATCATCCTGGTGCTGGTGGCGACCGGCTTCCGCACCGCCGTGTTCAACGCGGTCCCCGCTCCGCTCAAGGCGGCGATCGCCGCCGGCATCGGCGCCTTCATCTGCTTCATCGGGCTCGTCGACTCCGGCTTCGTGCGCCGGATACCCGACGAGGCGGGCACCACGGTGCCGGTCGGGCTCGGGATCGACGGCTCCATCGCCTCCTGGCCGACGGCGGTGTTCGTCGTCGGCCTGATCCTCACCGGCGTGCTGGTGGCCCGGCGCGTCAAGGGCGCGATCCTGCTGGGCGTCCTCGGCGGCACCGTGCTGTCGGTCGTCACCGAGTGGCTCACCGGAGCCGGCCGCGGCGGTCCGGACAACCCGACGGGTTGGAACCTGAGCTACCCGGGCCTGCCCGAGCAGTGGCTGTCCCTGCCGGACCTGTCACTCGTCGGCGACGTCTCCTTCGGCGCCTGGACCAGGCTGCCCGCCATCACCGTCAGCCTGCTGGTCTTCACGCTGGTCCTCGCGAACTTCTTCGACGCGATGGGCACCATGACCGGCCTGGGCAAGGAAGGCGACCTGATGGACGACAAGGGCCAGCTGCCCGGCGTCGGTCGAGCCCTGTTCGTCGAGGGTGTGGGCGCGGTGGCCGGCGGCGCCGGCTCCGCGTCGTCCAACACCGTCTTCGTGGAGTCGGCGGCGGGCATCGCGGAGGGCGCCAGGACCGGGTTGGCGAACATCGTGACCGGCCTGCTCTTCCTGGCCGCGATGTTCCTGACCCCGCTGTACCAGGTGGTGCCGATCGAGGCGGCCGCCCCCGCGCTGGTGGTGGTCGGGGCCATGATGATCGGCCAGGTGCGGCACATCGACTTCACCGACTTCGGTGTCGCGCTGCCGGCGTTCCTCACCATCGTGGTGATGCCCTTCACCTACTCGATCGCCAACGGGATCGGCGTGGGCTTCGTCAGCTACGTGCTGATCCGGGCCGCCACCGGCAAGGCCCGGTCGATCCACCCGTTGTTGTGGGTGGTGGCGGCGGCGTTCGTCGCCTACTTCGCCGTCGGCCCGTTGCAGGCGGCCTTCGGCGGCTGACCCGGCCACCCGGGCGTCACCTCGGCCGGCGGTTCGGGCGTAATCTGGCGGTCGTGGCCGAGTCGCACGGGAACGATGAGCACCAGGGGGGTCCGCCCTCGCGGTGGAAGGACCTGCCCCCACTCAGCGAGCGGCTGGCTCGGTCCGATCCGGTCGTCCTGGTGGGCACGGCCCTGTGGGCCCTGGCCTTCCTGGTCCTCCTCGTGCTCAACCTGACGACCTCCGCCGAGCTGTCCACCCTGGTCTGGACCGCGCTGTCCGGATCGGTGCTGGGGCTGATGGGCTACGGGGTGATGTGGTGGCAGCGGCGGGCCCGGCAACGGGGCTCCCGCACCGCCCAGGTCGGTGCCTGAGACCGGGTCCTGAGACCGGATCCGGTCCGCGCCCCTCCGAGCGGTCGTCGGGGGGCGGCCCGACGAGGCCGGTGAGCGGCCCGCTGCGCCGGCTCGCCCGGGTGGCACTCCCGGTCCGCCCGGTCAGCCGAGCAGCGTGGCGGTGGTGGGTGCGACCAGCAGCGCGGCGAGCAGGTGGCGGTGGGACCACTGCCCGGTGTTCCAGGCCAGCGCCGCCGCCAGTGCCCGGGGAGTGTCCGTGGCGTGCGCCCGCCCCGTGCCGTCGACCCACCACGGCACCTGGTGCCGGCGGCCCTCGCACACCACCTCCAGGCCGTCGTGCACCAGCACGACCGGGGCTCCCTCCCCCTCGCCGGGCAACGCGAGCAGGTCGGCCACCGCCGCGCCCCCGGCCAGCCGGGCCAGCTCGGCCGGCCGGCCGGCACCGACCGGTTCGGCGCCCCACAGCTCCGAGGCCAGCGGCAGGTCCAACAGCCTGGCCAGGTCCTCGCCACTCGCCCACCCGGTGGCCACGCCGGTGCCGGCCCCCGCGCCACCGGGCCATGAGGAGCCGTTCTCCGGCCGGCCGTCGCCACCGGCCGCGACCAGCCGCGCCGCGTCGGCGACCGCCAGGAACCACGGACCGTCCAGGACGACCGCCTCGTCCGCCGGAACGCAGCCGCCGGTCAGCGAGCGGACGTGGTCGGGCGGATCGACGTCCTCCGGGCTCACCCGCCCGGAGCGCACGGCGACGGCCAGCTCGGCGTGCGCCCGCAGGGCCACCCCCTCGGACACGTCCCGCCCCCGGTCCCCGAGCCGCCCGAGCAGGTCCTCGGCGTCCTCGGCGTCCTCGACCCGCAGTCCCGCGCGCACGCCGGCGGCGACCAGCAGTTCTGTCACCGCCACGGGGTCGAGGGTGACCCCGCCGTGCTCCCCGGCCAGACCGAGGTCGGGCACGGGGTCGTGGAGGCCGGCGAGCGCGGTGGCCGAGTCCAACCGCCACTCGCGGGGCGGGCGGCCCGCCAGCAGGGCGTGCCTGGCCAGCCACCAACTCGTGTAGCCGGTCGCGGTGACGGCTCGCCAGGTGTCGGGGCGGGCTCGCAGCAACCGCAACGCCGAGGGCCACTCGTGGTCGTCGACGAGGTCGAGGTCCCGGACGGCGATCAGCTCGCGGGGACCGTCGTCCTCGGCGCCGGCGGCGTCCCACCACTCCTCCTCGTCCGCGAGGTCGTGGTCGGGTCCGGTGGGGTGCTCGTCGTGGAGGACGGCGAAGGTCTCCAGCACCCCGACCTCGACCAGCACGGGGGCCGGCCACCGGTCGGCGAACGCCGCGTCGAGCGTGGCCAGGGGGGAGTCCTCGGCCAGCACCGCGCGCAGCGGCGAACCCGGCAGCACCACCTCGTCGGCTCGGGCCCAGTCGCCGTCCTCGGTGGGCAGGGCGAGCGCGGCCAACCACGGTCTGGTCCCGCTCCCGCCCGATTCGGCGACAAGGCGGAGGACCAGGTCGGCGCGGGAAGCCACGTCGATCCCGGCGTCCGCGTCATCCAGGCTGCGGTCCACCGCGGCCCTGAGTGGCTCGGAGTCCAGCAGCTCGGCGGGGCCGGCCTCCCTCGCGCCCAACTCGCGCAGCAGCGGGTGGTCGACCTCGGGGTGCGCCAGCCGCAGCCCGGTGATCTCCGCTTCGGCGAGTTCCTCGGCGTCCACCAGCCCGGAGGCCGGGAGGAGGACGTCGCGGGGGCCGGTGGCGGTGCGGCCGTCGACGAGGGGGACGGGCAGTCCGCCCAGCGCTTCCCGCCGGTCCGGATCCTCGGCGAGCCGCGCCGAGAGCGCCGTGTAGAGGGAACGCCACCAGGACGGCGGTCGGGCGATCCCGGCCAGCTCCTCGACCACGTCGGCGGGGCTGACCCGCTCGACCCCGAGGGCGGCCAGCGCGCTGGCCGCCCTCCGGTGCGACACCGAGGGGGCCACCAGTCCTGGGAGCAGCGGGGCGAGCGCGACCCCCAGCTCCGCATCGAGGTCAGGGAACACGCGTGCTCCGGCCGGCGCCACCCGCCGCCCGTCAGCCGAGGGCAACCACTGCTCGGCGCGGAGCGCGGTGAGGACGCCCTCCCGGAGCGCGGAGTCCACGTCGGACCGGGGGAACCCTGGTCGTGGCACCAGTTCGGTCCGGTCCGACTCCTCGGCCGCGAGGAGCAGGGCGGGGTAGGCGCGAGCGGCCTCGGCCAGCACGGCATCCGTGACCGGTCCGGGGAGCACCCGGCGGCGGGACGGTTCGAGCGGGACGTCGGCGAGCAGGCGGGCCGGCAGGGAGGTGGCCTCGTCGGTCCCGGTCGGGGCGTGCAGCACGTCCTCGGACAGCGGGTCCGGGGTGCCCTGGGCGGCCGTGGGGACCGCCCAGCGCACGGACCAGTCGGTGCGGCGGGACTCGACGCCCAGCGCGGTCGGCTCCACGCGCAGTTCCCCGCTCGCGCTGGCCACCAACCACCGCCGGGCCCCGTCCGGGGTCCGCACCACGATCCTGGAGAGCGCGGGGGGCGGGTGGGGTGCCGCGGCGTCGCCTGGGTGGGGGCCGGGCGCCGGCGGGGCCAGTGGTGTCTCCTCGCACGACCAGTCGTCGGCACCGACCCGGACGCGCCGCAGGCCGGGCAGGGCGAGCAGCAGGTCCTCGGCCTGGTCCCGGAATACCGCGAGCAGCGCCTCCCCGTCCACTCCCGGGGCCAGCGGGAGCCGCACCTCGGTGGTGAACCCGGCGGGTGGGCCCGGTTCGCCGGGCGGCGCCGGCCAGGGCAACCGGAGGACGGGGACCGCGCCGTCCCTGGCCGCGACGAGGTCGGCGAGGTCGGGGATGGCGGTGATCTCGGAGCGCGTCGCCGCGGCGCTGAACCGCACCCCGCCGTCCCTGGAGACGATCCGTGGTTCCTCGGTCACGGCGAGGACCGCCGCGAACCCCACGCCGAACCTGCCGGACGTCGCCTCGGGGCTGATGGCCTTCGTCGAGGCCCGCAGCGAGGAGAGGGCCTCGACTCCCCGCGCGTCCAGCGGGCGACCGGTGTTCGCCACCCGCAGTTCCGGGCCGGCGCCGCCCTCGGCGATGGTCACCAGGAGTTCCCCGGGAACTCCCGCCTCCAGGGCGGCATCCGCCGCGTTCTGGGCCAGCTCGACCGCGACGCGGTCCCGGTACCCGCCGTACCGGAGGTCCTCCTCGCTGTTGGCGTCCTCCCGGAACCGGGTGCGGGACGAGCGCCAGGCCCCGAGGACGGCGGCCCGGATGCGTCCCGTGCCGAAGGGGTCGTCCGGTTCGGACGCCTGGTCGGCCGGCCGTCCGGTCACCGCTGCTGACCGGACCCCGGGGAGGACCGTCGGCGGCGGCGGGCGCGGGGAGCGGGCGCGGTCTCCTCCTGGTCCCGCTCGTCCACCGGGGCGGGGGCCTCCGCGTCGGCCGGGGCGTTCCCCGCCGCCGCGCCCTCCCCGTGAGCCTCGCCGGCGCCGTCGGCGACCGGGCTCCCGGCCGTCGTGGTGTCGGGGGTGCCCTCGTCCTGGCTGGCCGGGGCGGTGGGGCCGGCCTGCTCCGGCGCCGGGTCGCTCGGCTCCCCGGCGGCGGCGGGTCCGGCGGAGGTCTTCGTGGGACGGCGCTCGCCCTCGGCGATGCGGTTCACCGTCCCCACCGGGATGAGGTCGACGCCGGCGTCGTCGTAGACGACCTCGGCGATGGGCACCGGGGAGGTACCGCCACCCTCCGCCTCGGAGTGCGCTCCGCAGCCGTACTCGACGTGCACGACCCGGCTGTCGGCCGGGGCGAGCTCGTTGCCGCACGCACCGAAGGCCGCTCCGAGGGAGCCGTCGAGGGGGAGGTAGAAACCGCAGGTCCCGCAGTTCCCCGGGGCGCTCTTGGCCATGTCGCTGTCGGGGCCGAACTCACCGGAGACCCACCGTTCGGCGATCTCGACCCGGCCGTGCCTGCCCAGCACGCGGTGCCGACCGAGGCCGAGTTCCCTGGCGACGTCCTCGATGGCGGGGTCGTCGCTGGCGAGGTAGCCGGGTACCAGCCGGGGATCGTCCGCAGGGGTCGGCAACAGGTCACCGACGCCGAGGTCGCCGGCGCGGACCCGCTGGTCCCAGGGCAGCCACTCGGGGGCGACCAGCGCGTCGGGGCCGGGCAGCAGCACGACCTCGCTCACCGTCACCGGGCTGCCCGGGCCCGCGTGGGCGAGGGTCACGGCCCAGCGCCAGCCGACGTAGCCGGGGTGTGTGGCCGCGAACAGGTGGGTGGCGGCGGAGTCGTCCTCCGCGAGGACGTCGACGTGCTGACCGACGACCTCGCTGCCCGCCTCCTGCTGGGCGGCCTCCCAAGCCAGGTCGACCGCCGCCGCGAGCTCGGGGGCTGGTTCACGCGCCTCGACCGGTTCCTCCTGGTCAGAGGCGGTGTCAACATCGGCGTCGTAGGGCGTGGGAGTTGACATCACGGCGTCAATTGTGCCCGACGCCTTTTGATCTCCCCGCTCCCGTGCCAGGGTGTCATGGTGCGCTTTCGCCCGATCCCCCGTGCGCGGCCCCTCGGCCCCGGACGGGTCGGTCGTGGCGCCCGCCCGCGCCGAGCCGTCCTCGGCCTGCTCGTCGCCCCCGTGCTCGTCCTCGCCGCCTGCTTCCCGCCTGCCGAAGAGCAGGACGCGGGTTCCTCCGAGGACTTTGTCAACCAGGCCGAGCAGGACGTCACGCACGGTGGCAGCGTCCCACAGCGGCTGGCCGTCGACGTCATCGAAGTCCTGCCCCACGACGTCACCGCGTTCACCCAGGGGCTGGAGGTCGCCGACGGCGTGCTCTACGAGGCGACCGGGCGGGTCGGGTCGTCCTGGGTCCGCGCCACCGATCTGGGCACCGGCGAACGACTGGCCCACGAGGACCTGCCGCCACCGCTGTTCGGCGAGGGCATCACGGTGGTGGACGACCGGTTGTGGCAGCTCACGTGGCAGGACGGCACCGCGTTGCTCCGGGACCGGCACACCCTGCGGGAGCTGGACCGCGTCGAGTACGCCGGGGAGGGCTGGGGGATCTGCCACGACGGTGATCGGCTCGTGATGAGCGACGGCACCGACGTCCTGACCTTCCGCGACCCGGAGACCTTCGCCGAACTCGGCTCGGTGGCGGTCACGAACGCGGGGGCACCGCAGCGGAACCTCAACGAGTTGGAGTGCGTCGACGGCGGGGTCTGGGCGAACGTCTGGTTCAGCGAGGACATCCTCCGCATCGACCCGGGGACGGGCGCTGTCACCGACGTCGTGGACGCCTCCGGCCTCCTACCTCCGGAGGAGCAGGCGGGCGTGGACGTGTTGAACGGGATCGCGGCGCTGCCGGGGACCGACGAGTTCCTGATCACGGGGAAGCTGTGGCCGTCGATGTTCCGGGTGCGGTTCGTCGACGGCTGAGGCAGGCGAGTGCCCCCGCCACCGGTGGTTCCCCCCTCCCCGCCCCTCCCGCTCCGTCAGCTCGGCCAGGCACGCAGGGCGAGCGTGACGACCTCGTGCAGCCGTTCCCGTGGGGTGCCCGCGTTCGCCTGGTTGGACAGGCCCTCCCAGACCACCCGCACCCACTCCGTCCAGGCCTCGGGGTCCACCTCGGCGCCCAGCGCGCCGGAGGCCAGGTCCCGCTCGATGCGTTCCCGGACGACGGCGGTCAGGGCGACCTGCTGTTCCTCCAGGGTCCTGCGCACGTCGATGGTGTCGGCGCCGCCGGTCATGGCGGCGCTGACGGTGAGGCAGCCCATCGGCCGGTCCTCGTCGGTGAACTCGTCCACGGAGTCCCGGAGCAGCCGTTCCACCGCCGCGCGCGCGGTGGGCTCACCGGCCGCGTCGACGTAGATGGCCGTGTAACGCCGCATGTACCCGAGGACGGCCTCGGCGAACACCGTGCGTTTGTCGCCGAAGGCCGCGTAGAAGCTGGACGGGGAGATCCCCATCGCGCCCGTCAGGTCGGCGAGGGAGGTGCCGTCGTAGCCGCGTTCCCAGAACAACCGGGTGGCGGTCAGCAGCGCCTCGTCCCGGTCGAAGCCGCGTCGTCGCCCGCGTCCCGGTGTGCCCATGCCCGGGATTCTGCTTGAGCGGAGCGAGGGCGCCGACTACCCTCCAATTCTGGAATGACCACTCCAGAATTGGAGGGCCGATGCGCTGGGAGTCCCGTCTCGTCCACCGCGCCGGAGCGCGGCTCCACGGCCGGTGGCGGGCCGGGCAAGGGCCGCCCCTCGTCGTCGTCCCGGGGGTGCTGGCCGAGGCCCGCGACTTCCTCCCCGTGGCCGGGGCGTTCGGCCGTCCCGAGCCCACGCTCGTCCTCGACCGGCGTGGGCGTGGCCGCAGCGGACCGCTCGGGGAGGACTACTCCACGCGCACCGAGGTGGCCGACCTCCTCGCCTGGGTCGACGAGCTGGCGAGCCCGGTTCGGCTCGTGGGGTGGAGCTACGGAGCCACCATCGCCCTGGAGGCGGCGGCGCTCGACGACCGGGTCCTCGGCGTCGTGGCCTACGAACCGGTGCTCGCGCCCTTCGCCGAGCACGTCCTGCCCGCGCTGCGCGGCGCCGACCTCGACACCAGGGTGGAGATCGTCAACGTGGACATCGCGCGCCTACCGCGCGAGCGGGTGGCGGCCCTGCGCGGCACGCCGGCCTGGGCACGGCTCCGGGAACTCGCCGCTCCCCTTCCCGAGGAACACGCCGCGCTGAACCGGTTCCGCCCCGACGCCGCCTGGTCCGGCCTCGCCGCCGACCTCGTCCTCGGTGAGCACAGCAGGGGGCGCCCGCCCTACGGCGACGCCTTCGAGCGGGTCGCCGACCTGCTGCCGCTGTCGCGCACCACCCTCCTCCCCGGACACGGGCACCTCGCCCACGCCGAGGACCCCGTGGCGCTGGGCCGGCTGATCGGCACGCTGCTCTGAGCTCGGACGTCCACGGCGGCACCTCGCAGAGGCCACACCGGCCGCTCCACACCGAGCCGTGCGGACCGCGCGGGTGGACTCCAGGCACGGATCTCCCCTCCCTCGCGGCGACGGGGACGACCCCGGCCGACCGCGACGGCGGTACCGCCCCCGTCGTGCGTCGTCCTGGTGCAGGATGGGTTCCGGTGGGAGTCGTTCCCGCCACCGGAACTCCGACACGCGAGGAGGTCGGGAGGGTTGGGGCGCAAGCGTCGTTGGGTTGGTGAACAGCACGTTCCGCCACCACCACCGCCCCCGGAACAGGACTCCCCGCACGGGGCCCGCACCCGGTGGGGACGTCGGCCACGGCGGGGGTGGACCGACCAGCCCTCCATCCCCCCACCGGTCGACCGCCCCGCGCGCGCGCCGGACCAGGGACTCCACGGCGGGCCGACCGAACGGCACACCGCGCCGGTGCGGCACCCGGGGTGGGGCGGCCCCCGGCCAGCGGAGGAGCACCCACGGGCTCAGCCGAACCCGCCCGCACCGGGTGATCCGGCGGCGGAGGGGGCCGGAACCAGGGACGAGGACCCCACGCGGCGCCTCACCCCACCACCGCCACCCGGCTCCGGACCCGAGCGGGATGGCCGGCGGGGTGGTGACACCCGCCCGCTCCGCGACGGCGGACCGCCGCCGAGGAAGCTCACCGTGACCCGGGTCGCCCTGTACCGGGCCCGTCAGCTCTCCCTGCACGCGGTGGACCTCTTCTGGCGGGCCGCGCACGCCGACGGGGCGGCGCGGACGGGGCTGGACCGCCTCACCTACGCGGTGATGGCGAACGTCGCCGTGGACGCCGCCATCGCGGTCGCGCTGGCCAACACCTTGTTCTTCTCGGCGGCCCCCGGCGAGAGCAGGGGCATGGTGGCCCTCTACCTGCTGATCACGGTGGCCCCGTTCGCGGTGGTCGCTCCGGTGGTCGGGCCGGCACTGGACCGGATCCAGCAGGGCAGGCGGTACGCGCTGGGGGCGTCCTTCGCGGCCCGGGCCCTGCTCGTCGTGGTGATCGCCCTGAACCCCGACGGCTGGGTGCTGTACCCGGCCGCGTTGGGCTGCGTGATCATGTCCAAGTCGTTCGGCGTGCTCCGGGGAGCGGTGACGCCCCGGGTCCTCCCCGCCGAGGTCTCCCTGGTGCGCACCAACTCCCGCCTGACGATCTTCGGGTTGGCGGCCGGAGCGGTCGCCGGTGCGCTGGCCACCGGACTGGTCGCGCTGTTCGGCTCCGGCGGGGCGCTCTGGTGGGCCGCGCTGCTCGCGGTCGGGGGGACGGCGCTGTGCCTCCGCGTCCCCGCCTGGGTGGAGAACACCGACGGGGAGGTGCGGGCCACCCTCGGCGCCCGGCCGGGCGGTGCGCGACAGCCCCTGGGCCGCCTGGTGGTGCTGGGTCTCTGGGGCGCCGGGACCGCGCGCCTGTTGACCGGCTTCCTGACGTTCTTCGCCGCCTTCGCCATCCAGGCGACGGACGACACCGCGGGGATGCACGTGCTCATGCTGGCGCTCCTCGCGGGAGCGGCCGGCCTGGGCAACCTGCTGGGCAACGCCGTGGGCAGCCGGATCCGGATGAGCCGACCCGACCAGGTGGTCATCGGTGTGGTGGGCGCCGCGCTGGCCAGCACCGCGCTCGCGGCGATCGCCGCCGGCTACCCCACCGCCCTGCTGGTCGCCCTCGTCGGAGCGACAGCCAGCGCGCTGGCGAAGGTCAGCCTGGACTCGCTGCTGCAACGGGAGCTACCGGAGGAGGCCCGGGCGTCGGCGTTCGGGCGGTCGGAGACCGTGCTCCAGCTGAGCTGGGTGTCCGGTGGCGCGCTGGGGCTGCTGTTGCCGCCCACCTACTGGGTCGGGTTCGCGGTGCTGTCGGTCCTCGTGGCGGTCGGGCTCACCCAGACCATCCTGATCGGACGGGGGCGGAGCCCGCTGCCGTTCCTGGCCGCCGGTCCACCGGTGGGCCCCGGGTCCGGCGCCGGGCCGGACCACCCCCCTCCGGCGAACGAGGCGGGGACGCCGCCGGGTCGAGCCGGCCCCGGAGGCGACGGCTGATCGACGGGTTCCCGGTGGCCCCCGCCCCCGCCGGGTGGGCGGTCCGCCCGGAACCGCACCGTAAGCTCCAGCCGTGCGCATCAGGGAGCTGAGGACACGGGCCGGGCGAGGCGGCGGACGAACGGGACGGCGGCTCCGCGCCGTGGGGGCCGCAGGACTGGCAGGGCTCGCCGTCGCGGGCTGCGCGAGTCCGACGGTGCCGGCCGTCTCCTTCTACGCGGCGGGCGAGACGGCCCGGACCGGACCCGCCCAGCACTGCGACGTGCTGATCGAGGAGTGCTCGGTCGACCCGGAGGCGGTGGCGGAGCTGCGGGTACCGCCGGGGTACCCGCTCCAGGTGTCGGTGCCCGGCGAGGTGGGGGACGCCCCGTGGCAGGTGACCTTCCGCTACCGGGAGGACGGCGAGGAGGTGGAGGCCCGCAGCCCCGTTTTCCCGCCAGGGGAACGCCAGGCGTACACGCTGCGGCTCCCCGATGACGCGGCCCAACTGGAGACCGTGGAGATCCAGGAGTTCAGCGCGGTGCTGGTCGAGGACCCCGAGGGGGGCGTCGGATTCATCACGCGCGGCACCTGGGTGCTCTCGGTGGACGACCGCTGACGGGGGGGTGGCCGGCGACGAGGCCGACCGGCTGACGAGGACACCGCCTGCCCTCGCACCGGGGGACGTCCACCGGCTCACCCGTGTCCCGCCGGCGGCGAGGCCGCGCCCCGAACCAGCGGTGCCCGTTCCGGCGGGTGGCGCCCCCTCGGCCACGCGACCGGCACCGGGCTCCGCCGGGACGGCGTCAGGGCTCCAGTTCGCGGGCGACCGCCCGCACCACCTCGGCGATCCGCTTGGTGTTCCGCCGGTCCGGGTAGCGGCCCCGGCGCAGCTCCGGCTGGACCTTCGCCTCCAGCAGCTTGATCATGTCCTCGATGAGGCCGTGCAGCTCCTCGGCGGGACGCCGCCGCGCCTCGGCCACCGAAGGGGGCGCGTCGAGCAGCTTGACCGACAGCGCCTGCGGACCTCGGCGGCCCTCGGCCATGCCGAACTCCACCCGCTGGCCGGTCTTGAGCGCCTCCACCCCCGGCGGGAGGGCGGACGCGCGAACGTAGACGTCCTCGCCCCCGTCCTGGGTCACGAAGCCGAAGCCCTTCTCCGCGTCGTACCACTTGACCCTGCCGCTCGGCACTGTCCTCACCGTTCCCTGTCGTCGATGGATGTCGTTCCGGTGCACTGGGTTCGTCTCCCCCGGCACGACGAACGCGCCCGGACCCAGGCATCATGGCGGATCGCACCGACCGGTACGCCGCCGTCATGGTCCCAAGCCAGGACGCGTCTCCCTCCAGCGTAAGGGGTACGTCGAGCCCGTTCCGCCGTCCTGGGTCCCGACTGCCCCCGCCCCTCCCCCGGTGACGGCGGTCGCCTCGCTACCGGCCGCCCCGTGGCGCGGCGTAAGGTGAGCCTCATGTCGTCGAAGTCCTCCCGGAGCATCGCCCTGCCGATAGCGTTCGTGCTGTTCGCGGTGGGCCTGCTGGCGGTGCTGGGCACCTTCGCCGGGTACGGCCTCGGCTACCAGGACCAGCCGGTGTGGCTGAACGTCGGGACGCTGCTCACCCCGGTCGGCCTCGCGGTCGGCGTCGTGGCGGTGCTGTTCCAGGCCCGGCGGACCCGCCGGTCCGCCCGATGACCGGAGCCGGTCCCGGCCGGGCCCTGCCCTCCGGGGAGCTCGGCTCCCTCCGGCCCCGGGCTGGGTGGTCGGCGTCGACTCCGCCGGTCGATTGACATCGAAGCGCTGTCCGGAAGAATGATCTCCGTGGACTCGGCCACCCGGTTGCCCGTTCGGGTCAAGATGTCGCTCCGGGACACCCTGTTGGCGGGGGCGGTCGAGCTCCTCACCGAACGCGGGTTCCACAAGTTGCGGATGAGCGACGTCGCCGCGACGGCGGGGGTGAGCAGGCAGACCGTCTACAACGAGTTCGGCGGCAAGGAAACCCTCGCCCACGCGGTGGCCCTGAGCAGGGCGCACGCCTACCTCGACGGTGTCGGCGCCGTACTCGCCGCCTCGGACGACCCCGTGGCGGGGGTGAAGGCCGCCGTCCGGCACACGCTGGACCGCACGGTCGAGGACCCGCTGTTGACGTCCATCCTCACCGGGATCAACGCCACCGCCCTCTTCCCGTTCCTCCACGCGCCGGACCGCGTCACGCTGCGGGCCGCCGTGGAGCTGATCAGCAAGCACCTCCGCCAGCAGCTGCCGAGGATGCCTCCCTCCGCCACCGTCTTCTACGCCGAGAGCATCGTCCGGTTGACGCTGAGCCACCTGTTGCTGCCCAGCTCCAGTCCAGCCGAGGCCGCGGACTCCGTCACGGCCATCGCGGCGACCCTGCTCGCCCCGCACCTGTCCGCCCACGCGCAGCGCCGCCGGCCGGCCAGGGGCATCGCCAAACCGGGCGGCCCCCGGGCCTCCCACCTGGGTGGAGCGAGCAACTGACCCGCTCGCGGCGGGTGCTCCCCTCGCGAACTGGGCGTACCGGGAACCACCTGCCGTGAACTGCCAACCAGTTGCGCGCGAAAGGACCACCCGGTGCGCGTCGGCCCGCTAGGGTCTCGCCATGTCGGTTGACGTATACCTCGTGGACGCCTTCAGTGACCGGGCGTTCAGCGGTAATCCCGCCGGAGTGGTCCTCCTCCCCGGGTTCCGGGACCCGGAGTGGATGCAGGCGGTGGCCGCCGAACTGAAGCACTCGGAGACGGCCTTCGTGCAGATCGGGGCCGAGGACCAGGACGAAGCCCTCCCGCTGCGGTGGTTCACCCCCGAGACGGAGGTGGACCTGTGCGGGCACGCCACACTGGCCGCCGCTCACGTGCTCGGTGGCAGCCAGCGCTTCACCACCCGCAGCGGCGAGCTGCGCTGCGTCTCCACGGGTGGGGGCTGGGTGGAGATGGACTTCCCCGCCGACCCGCCGAGCAGGGTGGACGGAGTTCCGCCCACCGGCCTCCCCGAGGTCACCGTGACCGGGATCGGCATGGGCCGGGAGGACCTGCTGGTGGAGGTCGCGTCGCCGGCCGAGGTCCGCGCCCTGCGCCCGGACCTCGCCGCGCTGGCGTCCCTGCCGGGGCGTGGGGTGATCTTCACTGCCGAGGAGACGGCCGGCGAAGCCGACTTCGTGAGCCGGTGCTTCTACCCCAAACAGGGGATCCCCGAGGACCCGGTGACCGGCTCGGCGCACTGCGTCCTCGCCGGGTGGTGGTCGGAGCGGCTGGGACGCTCGTCCCTGCTCGGTGAGCAGGTCTCCGCCCGGGGCGGGCGGGTGCGCCTGGAGCTCGAGGGTGAGCGGGTCCGGCTCGGCGGCCGCGCGGTCACCGTGCTCCGCGGCTCGCTGTACGCCTGACCGCCGGCCGGGCCGGGCCAGCGCCCACGGGCCCCAGGACCGCGACCGTCACCCGGGGAACGGGTCCGCCGACCTGCCGACCAGGTCCGCCACCGTGTCGATGATGCGGGTCGGTCGGTAGGGGTAGGCCTCGGCGGTGTCCCGGCCCGAGATCCCGGAGAGGACGAGGATGGTGGGCATGCCCGCCTCCAGGCCCGACCGGACGTCGGTGTCCATCCGGTCACCGATCATCAACGTGTTCTGCGAGTGGGTGCCCAGTGCGCGCAGGGCGGACCGCATCATCAGCGGGTTGGGCTTGCCCACGTAGTAGGGGGCCCGCCCGCTGGCCCGCTCCATCAGCGCCGCGACGGCACCGGTCGCGGGCAGCGACCCCTCCCGGCTCGGGCCGGTCGAGTCGGGGTTGGTCGCGATGAACTTCGCACCCGCCTCCAACAGGCGCACCGCCCTGGTGATCGCGGTGAAGCTGTAGGTCCTGGTCTCCCCGAGCACCACGTAGTCGGGATCGCGGTCGGTGAGCACGTACCCGACCTTGTGCAGGGCCGTGGTCAACCCGGCCTCGCCGATCACGTAGGCGGACCCGCCCGGCCGCTGGGCGTCCAGGAACTGCGCGGTGGCCAGGGCGGAGGTCCAGATCGCGTCCTCGGGGACGTCGAGACCGTTGCCGAGCAGCCGGGCCCGGAGGTCGCGGGGGGTGTGGATCGAGTTGTTGGTGAGCACCATGAACCTGATCCCGCGCTCGGTGAGCTCGGCGAGCAGCTCACCGGCTCCCGGGACCGGGTGCTCCTCGTGCACCAGCACGCCGTCCATGTCGAACAGGTACGACCAGGCCGGCTCCTCGGACGGGACGGACTCGGGGACGCTCGCTGCCTCGCTCACCGAAACATGCTGCAACGGGAGGCACCGTCAGCGCTACCGGTGTGTCCGACTCGTCCGGTCCGCCGGTCCGCCGGGATCGGCGCTCTCCGGCCGGAGGTCACGTCGGGGGCCGCGGCGTCTCCACCACCACGTGGGTCGACTTGACGACGGCGACGGCGAGCACCCCGGGTTCCAGCCCCAGCTCGCGGACCGCCTCCGTGCTCATCAGCGACACCACCCGGTGCGGCCCGCACACCAGCTCCACCTTGGCCATCACGGTGTCGGCGACGACGTCGGTGACCAGGCCGACGAACCGGTTGCGGGCCGAGCGACCCACGGCGGAGGGATCGGGCACCGCGCGGGCCGTGGAACCCGCGAAGGCGGCGAGCACCGCGCCGTCCACCACCTTGCGACCCGCGGCGTCGACCTCACCGGCGAGCTGCCCGGAGTCGAGCCAGCGGCGGACGGTGTCGTCACTGACCCCCAGGAGCCCGGCTGCCTCGGAGATGCGGTAGAGCGGCACGGCGCGACACTACTCGGCGGCCGACCGGCCGCCGTGGCACACCGCCGCGCGGCGCGCCGAGGCCCCGCTCGTCGCCGGCGTCGATGGCCTCCCGGACGGCGCCGATCATCCGCAGGCAGTAGTCCTCGATCACCGCCAGTTCCTCGTCCCCGTACTCGGCGACCAGCTCCTCGGTGAACGGGACGAGTGCCTCGGTCCCGGAGGGCACCGGCGAGGGCGCGAGCCGGACCCGGACCCGCCTCCTGTCGTCCGGGTCGGGGACGCGGACGACGTACCCCGCTTCCTCGAGGCGGTCGAGCAGACCGGTGACCGCGCCCGTGGACAACCCGACTCCCTCGGCGATCTCCCCGGCGCTGAGGGGTACCGGTGCGCGGCTGACGAGGTCGAGGCACTTGTAGGCGGTCGGCGACAGGCCGAGTCGTTCGGCGAGCCGACCGTGGAGCAGGGCGGTCGCCGCTCCGAGTTCGCGGCTCAGCTCCGCGAGCCTGGCCGCTCGCCCGGCGCGCTCGGACATGGGCACCTCGCCTGCGTGTTCCTGGCCGTCCCCGGTGGGCGGTCCTCGACCGGGCGGCTGACCCGCGGATGGTAAACCGGCGGGCCACCGCCCGTCGGATCGACCCCTCCGACCCAGCTCCGGGTGCCCGCTCCCCGGGCGGCTTCGCCGCCGCACTCTAGGCTGGGACAGATGACGGCGGTTGATCTGGGCATGCCGAGGGTCCCCCGGTCCCGGGACCTGCCACCCCGGCCCGGGACACCAGAACTCGTGGACCGTTACCAACGGGTCGCCACCGACCTGCGGGTCTCACTGATCGACAAGTGCAACCTGCGCTGCCACTACTGCATGCCGGCGGAGGGGCTGGACTGGCTGCCCGCCCGGGAGCTGCTCACCACGCGGGAGGTGGTCCGGCTGGTCCGGATCGCGGTGGAGCGCCTCGGGGTCACGGAGCTGAGGTTCACCGGAGGGGAGCCCCTCCTGCGCCCGGACCTGGAGGAGATCGTGGCGGCCGCCGCCGCGCTGAGTCCGAGGCCGGGGATCTCGTTGACGACGAACGGCATCTCGCTGCGGTCCCGGGCGGCCGCGCTGGCCGCCGCCGGCCTGGACCGGGTGAACGTGTCGCTCGACTCGGTGCGGCCGGAGACGTTCCGGCGCATCACCCGGCGGGACCGGCTCGCCGACGTCCTGGACGGCCTCGCCTCGGCGGCGGAGGCCGGACTGCGTCCGGTCAAGGTCAACGCGGTCCTGCTCCCCGGGGTCAACGAGCACGAGGCGGTCGAGTTGGTCCGGTTCTGCCTCGCCCACGGGTACGAGCCCCGGTTCATCGAACAGATGCCGCTCGACGCGCAGCACGGGTGGGACCGGTCGGCGATGGTGACGGCCGACCGCATCCTGGAGCTGCTCTCCGAGTCGGTCCGGCTCACGCCGGCCACCGACGACCGGGGTTCCACGCCCGCCGAGCGGTGGCTCGTGGACGGCGGCCCCGGCACCGTGGGCGTCATCGCGTCCGTCACCCGACCGTTCTGCGGGGCGTGCGACCGCACCAGGCTCACGGCCGACGGGCAGCTCCGGTCGTGCCTGTTCTCCCAGGAGGAGACTGACCTGCGGGCACTGGTCCGGGCGGGGGCCGACGACGACGGCATCGCCGGGGCCTGGCGCGAGGCGATGTGGGGGAAGCCCGCCGGCCACGGGATCGACGACGAGGACTTCGTCCAGCCCCAGCGCCCGATGAGCGCCATCGGCGGCTGAGCCGTCTCCACGCCCGTCGGGGATGACGGCCCGGCGCGGGCTCCACCGTGTTCCCGTCTCCCGTTTCCCGTGCTTGTCACCTCCGCTCCTGAGCGGCAGTGCCGGCGACGCGCGGGCGGGACGCACGCGCGGGCGGAGGGCGCCCGCGGCCGCGTCTGGCACCAGCGTGCCGCTCGGACGGGAGGAGCGGGGGACGGGCGAGGACGTTCGCCCCCGAGGAGGAGAGGACAGGAAGTGCGGAGCACGACAGGTGTCCCGGGGCGGGGAGCGCCCGACGAACGGTTCTTCGTCCTGACCGGGGGGCCGGGGTCGGGCAAGACGACGATCCTCGACGAGCTGGCGGCCCGAGGGATGGCGGTGACACGAGAGGCCGGGCGCGGGATCATCCAGGACCAGGTGCTGGTGGGCGGACCGGCACTGCCCTGGGCGGACCCCGCGCTGTTCGCCGAGCTGATGCTCTGCTGGGAGCTCCGCTCGTACCGCGCCGCCGCCGAGGAGGCGGGACCGGTCTTCTTCGACCGGGGCACGCCGGACGTCCTCGGCTACCTGCGGCTGTCCGGTGCGAGGGTGCCGCCGCACGTCCAACGGGCGGCGCGGGAGGTCCCCTACCACCGCCTGGTGTTCGTGACCCCGTACTGGCCGGAGATCTTCCACCACGACGCGGAGCGGAGGCAGGACCACGCGGAGGCGGAACGGACCTGCGAGGTGATGCTGGCGGTGTACCGCGAACTCGGCTACGAGACGGTGCTCGTCCCGAGGGGGACGCCCGCCGAGCGGGCCGACTTCGTCCTGGAACGCGTTCACGACCAGCGCCCGGCTCCCCGCGAGGTGACCGGGCACGGGGAGCGGGCCGAGTCCCCACCGGCGCTCCCCTGACCAGTCGGCCGGCAGCGCGTCACCGACGGCACGTCCGGGCCGCCAGGGGACGACGTCCGGCGTCGGGACCCGCCGCCAGTCGCCCGCCGAGGGCGCTGGGGGCGCGAGGGCGCTGAAGGCGCGAGGGCGCTGAGGGCGCTGGGGGCGCTGGGGGCACTGGGGGCACTGGGGGCGCCTGGAAATCCTCGGCCGGGCGGCGGCACGTGGTACTGTCATCGACAGATTCCCTTTCAGCGAAAGATCGGAGCCGCGTGGCCACCGCTGGTGTCACCATCGCCACCCTCGCGGGACTCGCCATCCTCACGATCGGCGTCCTCTACCTCCTGGCGCCCCGCCCGATGGCGGCCAGCTTCGGCCTGCCCTCCGTCCCGGAGGGCAGGGACGTGGCCTGGCTGCGCCTCAAGGGCGTACGCGACCTCGCCACCGGGGTCGTCGCCTTCACGGTGCTGTTCACCGCCCCGGCCGCCACCCTGGGGTGGACCGTCGCCGCCTTCACCATCGTTCCCATCGGTGACGCGGTGACGGTGCTCCGCGCCGACGGGCGCCGGAGCGCCGCCTACGGGATCCATGGGGCGACGGCCGTGTTGATGCTCATCGCCGCTGGCTTCCTGGTGAGCGCCGCATGACGGGCCAGGAGCACCCGCCCCCGACGGACCCGAGGGAGCGCCGCCGGCTCGCTCGCCGTCACGAGATCATGGACGTCGCCCTGGCAATCGCCGAAGGCGAGGGTTGGGAGGCGGTGACGACCCGTCGGGTCGCCCGGTCGATCGACTACAGCCAACCCGTCATCTACCAACACTTCGCCAGCCGGGACGACCTCGTCGCGGCGATCGCCCGACGGGGCTTCGACACCCTCACCGGCGAGATCGAGAGCGTCGCGCGCACCGGGGGCGCCCGCCCCTTCGAGGGGCTGTGCCGCCGTTACGTCGAGTTCGGCCGCCGCCGCCCCCGCCTGTACGAGGTGATGTTCGGTGCGCCCACGAGCCTGGTCTTCGCGACCGCCGACACCCCGGAGGAACTCCGGCGGACGTTCCTCACCCTGCGGGAGCTCGTCGCACGGGGACACCAGTCGGAGGACGCGGACGGAGTGACCGAGTTCTTCTGGGCCTGTTGCCACGGCCTCGTCTCCCTGCTGCTCGCGGGCCGGATCCCCGAGACCCGGGTGGAGGAGCACGTGCG
The DNA here is from genome assembly GCF_049311605.1 of Actinoalloteichus caeruleus. Classification (NCBI taxonomy): domain Bacteria; kingdom Bacillati; phylum Actinomycetota; class Actinomycetes; order Pseudonocardiales; family Pseudonocardiaceae; genus Actinoalloteichus; species Actinoalloteichus caeruleus. Next base: position 460,993 of record NZ_CP186005.1, on the reverse strand, counting down.
CCGGATCGGCCACCTGCTCGACGGATGAGGAGCGCGCCCCCGCCGCGCGCCCCCTCGGCGGACCTCGAGGCGGCGGAGGAGGGAGCACCAGGAAGGATGCGGAGGATGAGCCACGAAACGTCGCCGCCCGAGGCCGGGAACCGCATCGTCGTGCGGTACTTCGCGGGCGCCGGGGCGGCCGCCGGCACGGGCCAGGAGTCCCTGCCGCTCCCGGACGGCGAGCCCACGGTGGCGGCGGTGCTGGCGATGGTGAGCGACCGGCACGGGGAGCGCCTGGGCCGGGTGCTGCGCGGGTGCAGCTTCCTCCTCGACGGTGTAGCGGTGCGTGACCGGAACACGCCGATCACGGCCGGGAGCGAGCTGGACGTCCTCCCGCCGTTCGCCGGTGGTTGAACGAGTCGTTGACCCTCCGCATCCAGCGTTCCCCTACAAGAACTTCACGTCCTCACCCCTTTGGGGGTAATCACCATCCGTCGATCGCCCAATCGCCTACCGTGAGCAAGGGACGTGAGCCAGGACTCACGCGCCGTGATCGATATCAGGACGGACACGGGGGGATAACGGCCCGCTGACCAGGCACGATGGCCGCATCGATGAACACCCCTCCGTGTTACTGTGACGAGCGTCACCATTGATAGGGTTTGGGATTTGTCCGGCGCTTACGTAGCGTCGCCTCTCGGTCGCCCCGAACGGCCATGACAACCGAGGAGTCCGCCGCGCCGAACCCTGTCCAGCGGGCTCCCCACCCCCGAACCACAGAGCCGGACAGGGACTCAGAAAGCCAGGGCGCATCCAGCGCCAGGCCGGACAGGGAGCCGCCCCGCCACGAGCGGGACCGGATTCCAGCAGGCGCGGGTAGGAGAGAGGGACATGTCTCGCTACCAAGGCAAGCACCGCAAGGCTTCCGCTTCCAGCCGCACCTTCGCCCGGATCGCCGTCGCCGGCGCCATCGTCGGTGCCCCGCTGGCCATGGCCGGAACCGCGCAGGCCGCTGACTGGGACACGCTCGCGCAGTGCGAGAGCAGCGGAGACTGGAGCATCAACACCGGCAACGGCTACTACGGCGGTGTGCAGTTCTCCCCGACCACCTGGGTCGAGTTCGGCGGCACCGAGTACGCGCCGATGGCTCACCAGGCGACCCGTGAGCAGCAGATCGCGGTCGCCGAGCGGGTGCTCGCGGTCCAGGGCCCCAACGCCTGGCCGGCCTGCAGCGCCAAGACCGGCTGGCACCTGCAGGAGGGCGCGCCCGTCGCCGCTCCTGAGCCCGCCCCCGAGCCCGTCGCCGCCGAGGAGCCGGCTCCCGCGCCGGAGCCCGCCCCCGAGCCCGTCGCGGCGGAGGCCCCCGCCCCCGCCCCGGCCCAGCCCGCGGACATCCAGAACCACCCCGAGGGCAACTACACCGTCGAGGCCGGCGACACGCTGTCCAAGATCGCGGCTGAGCACGGCACCACGTGGCAGCGCATCCACGAGGACAACGAGGACGTCATCAACGACGCCGACCTGATCTACACCGGTCAGGTCATCCTGGTGAACGGTTCCTGACGACCGCGAACCCACGCCGAGGTCCCACCGCTTTCCCCCGGGCGGTGGGACCTCGGCGTTCGCGTGTCGGGATATGACGACGCGGGACCGGCCGGTGCCCCGGACCGGCTCCCCCGGCCCGTCGCCCAGCCAGCGGCCGCTCGACGCGGTCAGCCGCTCAACGCAGATAGCCGCGCGTCTCGAAGTCCTCGTCGTCGTCCTCGTCGTCGCGGCGGCGGCCCCGAGAGCTCGGCGGGGGCCCGAACATCGCGGCCCGCCGCTCGGCGTCCACCTCCGCCTGGACCTCCTCCTCCTGGCGCCGGCCCTCCTCGGCCGCCTCGGCCCGCTCCTCCTCACTCAGCCCTCGGTAGGCGTCGGCGAGGTTGACCAGCGCCGGGGCGGCGGCCCTGGCGAACGCGGGTTCGCGCAACAGGTCCCGAGCCCCCCGCCGCCCGTTGGCGACATCGTCGAGCAACGCCCGGAGCTCGGGGTCCCGCGCGCGGTCCCGCGCCGCTCGCACCGAACGCAGGATGCGCCGCGAACGGGCCTCGTCTCCTCCCGCGATGTCCAGCATCGGTTCCCGGGACTCGGGATTCCCACCGGTGGTCGACACGTCAGCTCCCTCCTGGGTGCGTGTAGCCCGCCCCGGGCAGCGGGACGGTCTCCTCGAGGTTCAGGGAGGCGGTCAGCCCCTGGACGGTTCCGACGAGCGCGTACACCGCCGTGATCATCAGGCCGATGGCCTCGATGGCCTGCGCCCACTTCGCCAGGGCCTTGCTGATGGTGTACACGGCGGCGGCGATCGCGACCGCCGTGGTCGTGCCCGCCGTGAACAGGCCGGCGGCTCCGCCCAACGCCTCGAAGATCAGCTCGATGACCAGGTCGACCAGCGCCGAGATGATGTTCTCCAGCGCCTTCAACTGGAAGTAGATGGCGCGCTTGAACTCTCCGAAGGCCTCCGCGGCCTCCGCGATCGCGGTCTGCTGTTCCCGCAGGGCCTCGGCCACCCGGCCGAAGTAGTCGTCGGCCGCCGACGCGGCGTTGCCCTCCCAGGCGAGGCCGGGCACCAGGTCCGCGAGCTGGTCGGCGTAGGCGCTGTGGAACTCGGCGAGGTTGTTCAGCGCAGCCTCGGCCTTCCCGACCTCCTCCCAGTTCCCGACGATCTTCTCGCCGAGCTCCGTGACGGGGTCGATGCCGAGTAGCTCCTTGCACCCCATCCTGATGTAGTGGGTGATGCTGAACCAGTCGGTGAACCCGAGGACCTGCTCGCTCCACGTCGGCATCACCTCCTCCGCCTCCGGCGTGGTGAGCACCTCGGCGGGACTGTTGGCTGCCATGGGTCGAACTCCTTCCGGGCCGGAAGCCGTCAGTCCTGGCCGAACGAGTACTCGGGCGAGTAGGTCGCGTCGATCCGCGCGGCCTCGGACTCCTCCAACCCGGCGTAGTCCTCGCCCGCCGCCTTCATCGCCGTCGCCGACTCCTCCATGCGGGTCCACAGGACCAGCGCGTTCCCGGAGATCGCCGTGGCGACCCGGGTGCAGGCCTCGACGAGGTAGCCGTAGACCAGGCCCAACTCGCCCGACGGGATCATGATGTGCTCCATGGCGTAGTCGGACGCGGCTTGGGCATCCTCGGCGAGGGAGTTCAGCCGCGTCGGACCTTCGGTGATCAGGGTGTCCGGATCGTCAAGCTCGTAGCTCGAACCGACCATGGTGGCCTCCTGATGTCGCGTGACGGGGGAAGCCCCGCACCGGCACCCCGACCTCCGGTCAGGTGTCGACGCCGCGGTGCCGGCGACGGGGGGTCACCGTCTCCGACGCCCCGCCCCTCGGCCCAGTTCCGTATCCGATGGTGGATATTCGCACGTCAGGAGGGGGGCGATACGGTGGATCACCCTCGGTCGCGCCCTCAGCCGCCCAACGGATGTCGCACCGGATGCGCGGGTGGGCGGCCACCGCTCACGGGCAGTTCACCCATTCCTCGCTACCGTCCGCGAACCGCTGCCGCTTCCACACCGGGAGCCGCCGCTTGACCTCGTCGACGAGTTCGGCGCAGGCCGCGAACGCCTCGGCCCGGTGGTCGGCGGCCACGGCGCAGGCCAGGGCGCACTCCCCGATGGCGAGCCACCCCGCCCGGTGGCTGACGACGAGGGCCCGCAGGCCGGGCATACGGCCCGCCACGTCCTCGGCCACCTCCCGCAGCACCTGTTCCGCGCTCGGGTGCGCGACGTACTCCAGGTCCCGAACAGCCCGCCCGTGGTCGTGGTCACGGACCTCCCCGGAGAAGGTGACCACCGCACCGGCCTGCCGGCGCGACACGGCCGAGGCGTGGTCCGCCAGGCTCAGCGGATCCGTCGTGACGGACACGAGGGGGATCTCCGGCCCCGGTGCCGAGGTGGGGCGCGCGGGCGTCCCCGTCGCCGGCGACGCGGTTCCCGACGCTGCCGGCCCGGCCGGCTGTTCGTCCGCCGCGCCACCCGAGGGCTCCGAGGGCACGGCCGGGGGGTGGTCGCCACCGGCGATCTGGTCGAGGGCGTGGGCGAACACCCCGTCCAGGACGGCGAGACCGTCGCGCACCCCGCCTGTCGACCCGGGCAGGTTCACCACGAGGGTGGCACCGGCGGTGCCAGCGAGGGCGCGGGAGAGAACGGCCGTGGGAACGGCGGGCAGCCCGGACCGCCGGATCGCGTCGGCGAGCCCGGGGAGTTCCCGGTCCAACAACGGCCGGGTCACGTCGGGGGTGCGGTCGGTCGGGCTGATCCCCGTGCCCCCGGTGGTCAGCACGACCGAGACGCGGTCCTCGAGCGCCCGTCGGAGTTCCTCCGCCACCGGTGCCCCGTCGGGGACGACGACCGCGTCGGGGACCCGGAACCCCCGCTGCCGGAGCCAGTCGACGACCAGGGGCCCGGTGCGATCCGGGTAGACGCCGGCGGCGGCGCGGTTCGACGCGGTGATGACCCTGGCCTCGCCAGGGTCGGACGTCAGTTCCGGTCGGTCGGCCGTGTCCATGAGCCCGTCCTGCCCCCGTCCTTGCTCTCCACCCGGACACCGTCGAGGACCGCGGCCGGGTCGACGGCCTTCACCATGTCGTGCAGCGTGAGTCCCGCGACCGTGACCGCGGTCAACGCCTCCATCTCCACCCCGGTCCGGTCCGTGGTCCGGACGGTGGCGGTGATGGCCACGCTGTCCTCGTCCGGACGGAGGTCGACCTCGACACCGGACAGCGCGAGGGGGTGGCACAGCGGCACCAGGTCGGGCGTCCGCTTCGCGCCCATGATCCCGGCCAGTCGCGCCGTCGCCAGCGCGTCACCCTTGGGCAAACCGCCCTCCGCGATCAGGTCCACCACCTCCCGGGTGGTGCGCAGGACACCGCTGGCGACCGCGACGCGGGCCGTCACCGCCTTCTCCGACACGTCCACCATCCGGGCCGCACCGGTGTCGTCGACGTGGGAGAGCCGGGCACGCTGGTCCATGACGCATGATCCTAGGCGGTGGGAGGTGCGCCGGCGCGCCCCAGGTCAGCCGGCGGGCACCCGCCGCATCGCCCAGGTGCGCGGGCCACCGGAGGGCAGGTCCACCTCGGCGACCACCCGGAAGCCGTGCCGCTGGTAGAAGCGGACGTTGCGCTCGTCGGAGGTCTCCAGGAACGCGTCTGAGCCCGCCTCCTCGGCGGCCGCCAGTCCCGGCCGGAGGAGCGCGCCACCCACGCCCCGCCCCTGCCAGCTCGGGTCGATCCCGATGGTCGCCAGGAACCAGACGGGCTCGGTGGGGCGGTGCGGGGTGAGTGCCTCCTCCACGGAGGCGGCGATCGCGGCCCGGTCACCCGCCAGTTCGCCCACCTCGGCCGCCACCGGGCCGAAGGCCGCCTCGACGTCGGTGTCCGGCGTCGTCCACGCCGCGGCACCGACGACACTCCCACCGGACTCGGCCAGCCAGACGCGGCCGTGGGGCAGCGCGATGCGCCCCACCATCAGCTCCTGGCCCCGGCGCACCCGCTCGGCGTGGTCGTCGGCGGCGACGGTGTGCCGGAGGAACGGGTAGTCGGAGAAGGCCGAGGCGAGCACGCGGCCGATCGCCGGGACGTCCTCGGCCACCGCGAGGCGTACGGACACCGGGGTGTTCCCGGAGGTGGAACCGGATGACATGGTGGAGAGCACCTTCCGCCGTCGGAGTCCACGCCCCCTTCGCCGGGGCGCGGCCGTAGCCTGCGCCACCGGGGCGGCGGATGTCATCCCGTTTTCGCCCCGGGACCCTCAGCCCTCCCTGGACCGCTCGGCCGCGGCGCGGACCGCCTCCGCCACCGCCGGCGCGACGGCCGTGTCGAACACGCTCGGCACGATGAACGAGGCGTTCAGCCGCTCGCCGTCCACCACGTCGGCCACGGCGCTCGCCGCGGCGACCAGCATGTCGTCGGTGATCTCGTGGGCCTGCGCGTCGAGCAGGCCCCGGAAGACCCCGGGGAAGGCCAGCACGTTGTTGATCTGGTTCGGGTAGTCGCTGCGGCCCGTCGCGACCACGGCGGCGTGCTGCTGCGCCTCGAGCGGGTCGATCTCGGGGTCCGGGTTGGCGAGGGCGAAGACGATCGCGTCGTCGGCCATCGTCCGGACCTGCTCGGCGCCGAAGAGGTTGGGCGCGGACACCCCGATGAAGACGTCGGCTCCCACGAGCGCGTCGTGCAGGGACCCGGTCACGCCCTCCTTGTTGGTGTGCTCGGCGATCCACTTCATGTTGGGGTCCATGTCCGACCTACCGGTGTGGACGATGCCGTCCACGTCCACGGCGAGGACGTCCGCGGGGGCGGTGCGCAGCAGCAGTCGGATGATGGCCGACCCGGCGGCCCCGACGCCGCACACGGCCACCCGGCAGTTCTCGAGTTCCTTGCCGACGACCCGCAGGGCGTTGCGGAGAGCGGCGATCACCACGATCGCGGTGCCGTGCTGGTCGTCGTGGAAGACCGGGATGTCCAACTTCTCGCGCAGCCGGTGCTCGATCTCGAAGCAGCGCGGCGCGGCGATGTCCTCCAGGTTGATGCCGCCGTAGACGGGCGCGAGGAGCTCCACCGTGCGGATGATCTCCTCGGTGTCCTGGGTGTCCAGGCAGATGGGCCAGGCGTCGACGTCGGCGAACTTCTTGAACAGCGCCGCCTTGCCCTCCATCACCGGCAGCGCGGCGGCGGGACCGATGTTGCCCAGGCCCAGGACCGCGGAACCGTCGGTCACCACGGCGACGGTGTTCCGCTTGATGGTCAACCGGCGGGCGTCGTCGGGGTTGGCCGCGATCGCCTGGCAGATCCGGGCCACGCCCGGCGTGTAGGCGCGGGAGAGGTCGTCCCGGTTCCGCAGCGCGACCTTGGAGTGCACCTCCAGCTTCCCGCCGAGGTGCACCAGGAACGTCCGGTCGGAGACCTTCCTGACCGTCACGCCGGGCAGCGAACCGAGCTCCTGGGTGATGTCGTTGACGTGCTCGGTCGAGGTCGTGTTGCAGGTGATGTCGACGACGATCCGGTCGGTGTGGGACTCGACGATGTCGAAGGCGGTGATCACACCGCCGACCCTGCCGACCGCGCTGGTGAGATCACCCGCGGCGCTCGCGGACGGCGGAGCCTCCACGCGGACGGTGATCGCGTAGCCGGGGCCGGGAACCGGCATCGTGTCCTCCCTGTTTCACCTGTTCAGGCGCGATAGCGTTGGGACAGCGTAGTTCACAGCGCTCGCGTGGCGATCAGGGGTGGAGCAGCCCGGCGGAGGAGGAAGCCGCAGTTGGGGCGGCGTGCGCGCCCCCGGAGGCGGCGCGGGGCGAGCGCGCCGCCCGGAGGCGTCACAGTCTGACGTTCATCACCTGTTGATCCTGGTGACGGGGTGCCGGTAGGGCAGCTTGTCCTGGGGCAGCGGGAACTCCACCTCACCGAAGGGGGACAGCGCCCCGGCCACGGGGGCGGCCAGCTCGCTCACCGCGTACTTGCCCTCGTGGACGTCCGGCCACGTCGGTTCCATCCGGTCACTCGGCACAGGCTTGGCCACGGCTCCTCCTGATCGCAACGGGTCGTCTCGCACCCGGCGGACGGCCGCCTGACGGCCCCACGGGCGGCGGGTGCTGCTCATCAGTGTGCCCGATACGGGCTAACGTGGACGCCGATGCCCGGCACCTCACTCGCGGACTGGCTGCGTGACCAGGACGACGGCACGCTCGCGGCCCTGCTGCGGGCGCGCCCTGACGTGGCCACCCCGCCCCCCGCGGACAGCTCGGTCCTGGCCACCCGCGTCGGAGTCCGGGTGTCCGTCGCCCGGGCCTGCGATGACCTCGACGCCCGTTGCCTGGACATCCTCACCGCCCTGCTGGTCCTCGACGCCGACCGTCGGCCCGCCTCCCGGTCGGAGCTCGACCGGCTGCTGGGCGACGCGGTACCCGCCGAACCGCTGCGCGACTCGCTCACCACGCTCACGCACCGCGCGCTGGTGTGGACCGTGGGCGACGGGGCTGAGCTCGCCGTCGTCCCCAGCCTCCGCGAGGTTCTGGGCCCCTACCCGGCCGGGCTGGGCAGGTCGGTCCCCGACCTGGCCGGGGTCGACCCGCTCGCCAGGGTGGCGGAACTGGGCGAACCGGAACGCCGGCTGCTCGACACCCTCGCCGCGGGCCCGCCGGTCGGGGCCACCCGGGAGGCGGGCAGCCCGGTGCCGACACCACCCCGGACGCCCGTGCAACGCCTGCTGGCGGCGGGGCTGCTGGTGCGGCGGGACAGCGAGACCGTCGAACTGCCCAGGGAGGTCGGGCTGGCCCTGCGCGGTTCCGACCCGCTCCCGGGCTTCCGCGGCACCCCACCGGTCCTGGACACCGCCCCCCGTGACGCCGCACTCGTCGACGCCACCGCCGCCGGCGCGGCGATGGAACTGGGCCGGCAGGTGGAGGCGGTGCTGCGCCTGTGGTCGGCCGACCCCCCGCCCATCCTGAAGTCCGGCGGGTTGGCGGTCCGGGAGCTCAAACGGGTCGCGAAGGCCGTGGACTGCGCCGAGGGGCACGCCGCCCTGCTGGTGGAGCTGGCGGTGGGCGCGGGGCTGGTCGCGGCCAGCGGGGAGGAGTCGGGCGACTGGCTGCTCAGCACAACGGCGGACCAGTGGCTGAGCGCTCCCCCCGAGCTGCGCTGGGGGGCGTTGGCCAGGGCGTGGCTCCACCTCCCCCGCCTCCCCGGGCGGACGGGTGCGCGCGACGAGCGCGACCGCGCGCTCGGCCCGCTCTCCGACGACCTGCGCTTCCCGCAGGCCCCCCTGGAACGGGTCCGCGTGCTGGATCTCTTCGCCGGGCTGGCCCCGGGCACGGTGGTCCGCGACCAGGAACGGGCCGTCGCGGTCCTCGCCTGGCGGGCCCCCCGCCGCGGCGGACGGCTCCGGGACCAGCTGGCCCGGTGGACCGTCGAGGAGGCGACCTCGCTCGGCGTGCTGGCGTTGGGCGGGCTCTCCACGGCGGGCAGGGCGCTGCTCGCCGAGGCGAGCGGTGCGCCTCCGGAGGACGAGCCGACCCGCCTGATGGGGGCAGCGATGCCCCCGCCGGTGGACCACGTGCTGGTCCAGGCCGACCTGACCGTCGTCGCCCCCGGCCCACTCGAACCCGGGCTCAGCGACATGATGGGGCTGGTCGCGGACGTGGAGTCCGCGGGAGGGGCCACCGTCTACCGGGTCACCGAGAGCACGGTGCGCCGAGCTCTCGACGCCGGTCACACCGCGGCCGAGCTGCACGACTTCTTCCGCACCCGGTCCAGGACGCCCGTCCCCCAGTCGCTGTCCTACCTCCTCGACGACGTGGCGCGGCGGCACGGGCTGCTCAGGGTCGGCACGGCGGAGTGCTTCGTCCGCTGCGAGGACCCCGTCCTGCTCGCCGAGGTGCTGAGCAGTCCCAGGACGACCGACCTCGGGTTGCGCCGGATCGCCCCCACGGTGGCGATCAGCCCGCTACCCCTCGGTGACGTCCTCGCCGAGTTGCGGGCGGCGGGGTTCGCCCCGGCCGCCGAGGACACCGGCGGGCAGCTGCTCGATCTGCGACCCCCCGGACGCCGCACGGCCCGGCGCGCCGCTCCGGGCCGGCGGACCGTGCCGACCGGCGCCCTCGGTGAGGAGCGGGTGCTCGAGCTGGTCGCGCACCTCCGGGCGGGCGACCGCGCCGGAGCGGCCCAACGGGGTCGCACGGCCTCCTCGGGCGTCGGGAACGGGACCAGCTCGTCGGCGGCGCTCAGCCTGTTGCACCAGGCCGTCCGCGCCGGGCGCAGCATCTGGATCGGCTTCGTCGACTCGCACGGCACCGCCACCCAGCGGGTGGTGCGCCCCGTCCGCATCGGCGGCGGGTACGTGGAGGGCTTCGACCAGGACCAGGCCGCCTGCCGGTACCCGCTGCACCGCATCACCAGCGCGGCCCTGGTGGAGGACTGAGGGGAGCCGCGTCGCCTGGTTCGGGCGGCCCGCCGCCCTGATCAGTTGGGCGACCAGAGCGGCGTCGCACCGGTGCGGCCCGACGGCGGGCGGGTCCACAGGTACCGGGGACGCACCACCCGGTAGCTTGGCGACGTCGGCGCCCCCGGCTCACCCGGTTCGGGCAGGGAGAGCAACTCGACGACCACCTCGACGAACCCTCCCTCCGCCGCCCACAGCAGGGTGGCGTTCCCGGGGCCGCTGGGGCCGGCCACCATCCTCGCCGCGTGGGCGTCCGCCAATCCCGTGACCCTGAGCAGGTCGATGTGGAGCCCGTGGTCGCGGGCGAAGAGCTCGGCGCGCGCGGTCCGGCCACGCGCGGGCAGCCGAACGTGGGTGAAGTTCCTCGCGGTCAACGCTCGGACCGCGTCCTGGACGGCTCGCATGTCGCTCCCGGGCGGACCGCGCGGACCGCCCCGAGTGGGGCCGGGGTGGGAACGGCGGCGGTCGCCGAACGTCCCGCTGTCGCCGTCGAGTCTGCCCTCGGGGACGTGGGCACGCGGTGTGGTGGTGGCGCCCCGGGTGCGGCGACCGGGCGGCGGCAGCCGCCCCGTCGGCCTGACCCGCGCCGACGCGACGTCGTTCCCGCTCCGGGCCTCGTGCTCCGGATGCGGTCATGGAGCGGGAACACCGAGGGACGAGCGGGGCGAGGGTGGACGAGGGCAGCGTGCGGCAGGAGGTCGTCTCGACGTGCCGCCGCCACGAGCCTGGCGACTGGTGACGCGGCCGGACCACCCTCGGGTCTGGTACGCCTTCGACGGCGCGGCCCTGGACGGCAGGGCGGGCGGCCTGGTCGAGTACCGCCGGCGTGAGCACGGCGGGTACCTCGGGGTCGTGGAGGAGTTCGACCCGCCGACGCTCCTCCGCTACCGGTGCTCGACGCTTCCCGAACGCCCACCCCAGCCGGGCGGGCTGGCCACCGTCACCGTGCGACTGGAGGCCCGGTCACCCACCTCGACGCTGGTCCGGGTGGTGGAGAGCGGACTGACGGCGTTGGAGGTGTCCCCGGAGGATCGGCGGCAGTACCGGACGGCGACGGCGATGGGCTGGGCTGGTGGCCTCGCGCTCCTGGTGGGACCGGCGGCCTCGGCGGCGGACCGGGATCCGTGAGGCCGGTCCGCCACGACGGGCTCCCCTGGCCCGAACCGTTCCGCCGACGTCACCCCGCACCGGTCACATCGTCCTCGCCCGCCCGGTGGCGGAGCAGGTCGCCGGGGCTGAGGGCGGACAGCGCCCGCACCTCCCGGGAGAGGTGCGCCTGGTCCGCGTACCCCGCCTCCCCGGCCAGCCCGGCCAGGGACCTCCGTTGGCGGTGCGGCGACTCCGCGAGGCGGAGGAACCGGTGCAGGCGGAACGTGCGGTGCAGCTCCTTCGGCCCGAGGCCCGCGTGCGCGAGCACCAGGCGGCGGAGCTGCCGACCGGACACCCCCAGGTCGGCGGCCATCCGTTCGACCCGGGCCGCCGGGTCCCGCGCCAGCCGGTCCACCGTTCGGCGCACCCTCGGATCGGGAGCGGAACCGGCCCACCTCGTGCGGGTCGCACCGGCCGCCCCCGGCTCCCCGAGGGCCAGCCCGGTGAGTTCCCGCGCGGCGGCGGGGGAGAGCACCGCGTCCAGGGGGAGGACCTCGTCACGCAGCAGGGACGCCGGGACACCGAACACCGCTGACAGCGCCCCGGGCCGGACGCGGATCGCACGACACCGGGACCCGCCCGCCAGGCCCACCACGACCGGCGCCATGGTGGGGCCGACCAGCTCGACCACGCCGCTGTCCCACACCACGACGTCGGCGGCCCCGTCCGGCAGGACGAGCTGGTGGTGGCGTGTGCCGTCCGGGACCCGTTGGGTCCACCGCACGGCCAGCCCCGGCCACAGCGAGGTGGCGGGGTGCTCCCGGTACGACGACCCGGTGCGCACCGCCGAGGTCGCCCGGCCCTGCCCGGCTGGCAACCGCGACGGCCCGCCGGCGGAGCCCGGGTGCCAGGAGGTGTCGCCGCGCTCGGCGCGCCCGCCGGTGTCCGTGGTGGCAGACATGCCCCCACCCTGCCAGCGCCCGAGGTGGGCGTGCCGACCCAGCCCCTGGCCGCGTCCCCGGCGGGCGGCTGGCCCCGCTGGCGGGGCGGTTCCGGCCATCCGGGTGCGGGAGGATCGTGACGCCGTGCCCACGGTGGGCGGCGAACGAGGAGGAACGCGATGGGTGAGGACCGGCCGTATGTCCTGGTGAGCTGCGCGATGTCCGTGGACGGTCACATCGACGACGCCTCGCCCGACCGGCTGCTGCTCTCCGGGGAGGCCGACTTCGACCGGGTGGACGAGGTGCGCGCGGGCTGTGACGCCATCCTCGTGGGCGCCAACACCATCCGCCGGGACGACCCGCGACTCCTCGTGCGGTCCGAGGACCGGCGGCGGGCGCGCGTGGCGAGGGGAGTTCCGCCCTCGCCGACCAAGGTCACGCTGACCACCAGCGGAGATCTCGACCCCGGAGCGGCCTTCTTCACCGAGGGGACGGTGGAGAAGCTCGTCTACGCGCCCCATCAGGCCGCCGGCGTGTTGGGTCGGGACGTCGGTGGTCGGGCCGTCGTGGTCGACGCGGGGCCCCGGGTCGACCTGGCCTGGGTGCTCGCCGACCTCGCGGGGCGGGGGGTGCGCCGTCTGCTGGTCGAGGGGGGCACGGCGATCCACACCTGGTTCCTCACGACCGGGCTGGTCGACGAACTCCACCTGGTCGTCGCGCCGTTCTTCGTGGGGGACCGCCGGGCTCCGCGCCTCGTCGGCGACGGCGAGTTCCCCTGGACGTCGAACCGACGCATGACCCTGGTGGAGGCTCGCCCGGTCGGCGACGTGGTGCTGCTCCGGTACCGGCTGCCGTCCTGATCCTCGGTCGAGTTCGACCGGTCGCGCCCGGCGGTGTTCCGATCCGGGGCCCGGAGGGTCCGCCCCGGTGGTGGGCTGCTGGCGCGGCGGTGGCACCGCGTCCGCGGTCGGACTCGTGCCGCTTCCGCCCATCGGCCCGGACCGGGAGCCCCCGACGACTCCCTCCTGGCCCGGGTCCACCTCTCTTCTCAGCCGGCAGCGGCCCCACCCGGACTGCCGGAACGATGGCCGCCGGCGGCACCCGCCACGGCCACCGGTGTGCCTCAGCTGCCGCTGTGCACGGCCAGCCGCTGCCGCATCGCGTGCTCGACCAGCGTGATCAGCGCCTGCTTCGTCGAGTCGCGGTTGCGCGCGTCACACGTCACGATCGGCACGTTCTCGTCGATCGTGAGCGCCTCCCGCACATCCTCGATCCGGTGGTGCAACATGCCGTCGAAGCAGTTCACCGCCACCACGTAGGGCAGCTCCCGGTCGTCGAAGAAGTCGATCGAGGCGAACGCGTCGGCGAGCCGGCGGGTGTCGACCAACACGATCGCGCCGATGGCGCCCTTCACGAGGTCGTCCCACATGAACCAGAACCTGTGCTGGCCGGGCGTGCCGAACAGGTACAGGATCAGGTCGCTGTCCAGCGAGACCCGGCCGAAGTCCATGGCGACCGTGGTGGTCACCTTCCCCGGCGTCGCGGTCAGGTCGTCGACCCCCACGCTGGCTTCCGTCATGACAGCTTCAGTGGTCAGCGGCACGATTTCGGAGACCGAGCCCACGAAGGTCGTCTTGCCGACGCCGAACCCTCCGGCCACGACGATCTTCGTGGATGTGGTCGCCTGCTTCTGTTCCGCATTCCGCTGGGGATCAAAGCCTGCGAAGCCCACTTAACACCCTTTCCAGGAACGCGAGAGACGGCCCGTCACCCGTCACCAGGCCGCTGTTGTGCACGAGGACCAGCCCCAGACTCGCCATGTCGCCGATCAGCACCCGGACCACGCCCAGTGGCAACCGGAGGTGCGCGGCGATCTCCGCCACCGACCGGGTCTCGGTGCACAGACCGCAGATCGACCGGTGCTCGGCCAGCGCCGCGGTCCGCTGCTCGCGGCCACGATCGCTGGTGGAGACCAACGCCTCGATGGGAAGATCATAATCGGGGCGGGTCCGCCCGCCCGTCCTGGCGTAGGGGCGGACGAGGGAACCGGTCTCCACCAGCGGATCCCGGCTCTCCTCGTCGTCGTGCTCGTACTCCGGCCAGCTCTGCTCGGTCTCGTCGACCGGTGGCGGGGCCTGGTAGCCGTCGGAGTAGCCGCGGTCGGCGTACTCCCCGGCGTAACCGTCGGAATAGTTGTCGGACATGCTCGTGCCGAGCAGATCGGCGCCAGGTCCACCGAAGAGCGCGCGGTCCGGGTCTCCGACGAGGTAGTCGACGTCTTCGTCCCGGTGGTGCCGCTCGGCCCGGTCCCGGTGATGGGATCGTCCGTAGAAGCCATCGAGGTCGAGGCGGCTGGCCCAGTCGCCAGCACGTCCGTCACCGGAACCAGGGTCAGTGGTCATCACCGATCACTCCGTAAGTTCACCTGCGAGGTCACCTGCGGGTAGCACCTTGCAACTGGGCTCGTAGCTCTGGCGTGAGCTGGGCCCCGACCCGCTCGACGAGCAATGTCATCTCGTAGGCCACCAAACCGATATCACAGTTCGGTGCCGCCAGGACAGCCAAACAGGAGCCGTCACTGATGGACATCAGGAACAGGAAGCCCTGTTCCATCTCCACCACGGTCTGCGCCACCTCACCGGCGTCGAAGACCCGGGCGGCGCCCTGGGTGAGGCTGATCAGGCCGGAGGCAACCGCGGAGAGCTGCTCGGCCCGGTCCCGGGGCAGGCCGTGTGAACCCGCGAGTAGGAGGCCGTCCGCGGAGACGACCACCGCGTGGGCGACGCCGGGGACACGCCGTACGAAATCAGTGATCAACCAACCGAAGCTGCCTGGTTGCTGGGCGGAAGCGGTCACTCCTGCTCCTCGTCGTGACGGCCGGTGGACTGGTGTGATTGTGCTGCGGACGGGCCGGTGTTCACCAGGGTCTCGACCCTATGGTGCCTGCCACGCCGCAGTCCCTGCTGGAAGTTGGACATCCTGCCTCTGATCGAGTCGGCCGAGCGAACGGGGCCGAAGCGCTCTTGCCCGGTCGACGCGGGGGCGGGTGCCGTTCCAGAAGCGGTGCTCCTCGGGGACTGCTCGGACGGCTTGACCCTCGGTGGGGTCTTGGACTTGTCCTTCTTCGGAGCGATCGAGC
The DNA here is from genome assembly GCF_049311605.1 of Actinoalloteichus caeruleus. Lineage (NCBI taxonomy): Bacteria > Bacillati > Actinomycetota > Actinomycetes > Pseudonocardiales > Pseudonocardiaceae > Actinoalloteichus > Actinoalloteichus caeruleus. The sequence continues at coordinate 445,866 of NZ_CP186005.1, read as the reverse complement.
CCGGCATCAGCTGGGCCTTGGGCACCCGCTTGGGCAGCCCCGCCGTCGTCGTGTCCTCCGGGCTCTGGTTGAGCACGGTCTTGGCGGCCTCCCACCCCTCGTCGCCGGCCGAGCGCCAGCTGTGCTGACCGGTCGACTCCGGTTGGGCGCTCTCGGCGACCGGTGGTGCGGGCGGGGGCGTCTCCTGGGGGCGCTCCGGCTCCCTGGTGGCGGGCCGGTCGGCGGGGCGTGGCCGTCGCACGATCTCCGTCGGCGCGGACCGGTCCGGCCGCTTGGGCAGCGGCCGAGGACCACGGTGGTCGTTGCCGGACGGTGCGGCCTGGTCCCTGCCGGCGGCCGGCCGGGGAGCGGGCTGCCGCGCCTGCGCCTGCGGGGCGGGGGCGGGTTCCTCGGCGGGCTGGTCGTCAGCGGCGTCCGGGTCCTCCGGCTGGAACCACTGCGACAGCACCTCCTCGTAGATGGGCAGCCGCTCGGTGGGGGCGTCGAGGTCCGCGTTCGGGTCCCTCTCCTCCTCGGGCGCCTGCCGCTTCCCGGCCTGGGCCGCCTGCCGCGCGGGGCGGTCGACCGGCCTGGCCGGCGGGGCGGCCGGCGCCTCCTGGGATGCCCCCAGCGCCTCCTGGGCGTCGGCCCAGTCGTCGTCCGCGCCCTCGGGCTCCTCGGCCCTGCCCTGGGCGTCGTCGACGTCCGTCGGGCTGAAGTGGGCGGTGTCCTCCGGCCCGACCGGGCGGGCGCCCGACAGCCGGTTGGCGAAGTCGGCGCCGCGGTCGGGGCGGCGAGCCGGCGCCGGCTGCTCGGCCGCCTGGTTCTCCGGAGCCGGGGAGAAGAAGGAGCTGGTGCTGGCGGTGGCCGTGGTGCCGGCGTCCTGCACCGCGCTGGCGTCGAACACCCCGCTGTCGAGGTTGTTCAGCGCCGGCGACGCCGGCTCCTCCATCTCGTCGTAGTACTCGTACTCGTCCTCGGCGTCGCCGCCGGGCGGGAGCGCTGGCACCGAAGCCGGGTCGGCGGCACCACCCTGGCTGACCACCGCGGCGGGCGGCTGGGCCGGACCGGGCGGCGGGGCGAGCGCACCGGCGGCGGTTCCCCGCACCGAGGACGGCCGGACGACCAGCGCGGCTGGCACGACGACGAGGGCGATGATGCCGCCCTCCAGGTACTCGCTGCGCAGCCGGACGCGGATCTCGTGCCGCTTGGCGAGCTGGGCGACCACGTACAGACCCATCCGCCGGGAGACCCCGACGTCGACGCGCGGCGGGTTGGCCAGCCGCTCGTTGACCGCCGAGAGCTCCTCGTCCGGCATACCGACACCGCGGTCGGTGATCTCGATGATCAGCTCGTTCTTGCGGCTGTGCGCCGTGCGCACCGTCACCTTCGTGCTCGGGTCGGACAGCGCGGTCGCGTTGTCCAGCAGCTCGGCGATGAGGTGGACGAGGTCGTTGACGGCACGGCCCTGCACGAGCAGTTCGGGCGTGCTGGAGACGGTGACCCTGGCGTACTGCTCGACCTCGGAGACCGCCGCGCCCAGGATGTCGCCGACCGGGACCGGCTTGGCCATCCGCCGGGTGGTGTCGGTGCCGGCGAGGACCAGCAGGTTCTCGCTGTTGCGGCGCATACGGGTCGCGAGGTGGTCCAGCTCGAAGAGGTTCGCCAGCTGGTCCGGGTCCTGCTCGTCGCGCTCAAGCCGGTCGATCAGGCCCAGCTGCCGCTCCACCAGGGTCTGGCTGCGGCGGGAGAGGTTGACGAACATCGCGTTGACGTTCGCCCGGAGCAGGGCCTGCTCACCGGCCAGCCGGACCGCCTGGTTGTGCACCGCGTCGAACGCGCGGGCCAGCTGACCGATCTCCTCGCGGGTGTGCACGTCCACGGCGGGCACGGAGACCTTCGGGATCTCGTTGTCGGTGTCCCGCATCTGGGCGATGACCGCCGGCAGGCGCTCGTGGGCCACGTCCAGCGCGGTCGTCCGCAGCGTCCGCAGCGGGCTCAGCATCGACCGGAGGACGACGGTCATCAGGACCAGCGCGAGCACCAGGGTGCCGAGCACCAGACCGGCGTCGCGGTAGGCGGCGGTGCGGACGTCGCCGGCCAACCGCTCGGCCTCGCCGTGCAGCTGCCCCTGGAGGCCGTCCTCCACCTGGCGCATCAGGTCGAGCGTGGTGGCGGCGGCCTGGTTCCACTCGGCGACGGGGATGCCGAGGCCCCCCTCACCGCCCGACCTGGCCAGTGCCTGCTGGAGCAGGCGGCTCCTCAGGTCGACCTCCGGGCCGGTGACGGTGTCGGCGTAGAAGTTCGCCTCCGACACCGAGGCGGTGTTCTGGAACTCGGTGAGCGCCGCCGCGTACTGGGCGCTGGCCCGGGAGACCACGTCGGTCTGCCCGGTGACGAAGGAACCCTCCTGCGCGGCGGTGAGCAGCACTGACCGCTGGATGGCGATCTGTTCCTTGGCCCTGGCGACCGCCTCGGTCCCACGGAAGGTGGAGCTGACCTCGGTGTCGGCCGCGCTCGCCGCGAGCTCCCGGTTGAGCTGCAACAGCGTGTCGATCATGCTGGTGTAGGTGGTGATGACGGCCACGTGCGGGTACTGGGAGCCCAGCACCGCCCGTTCCCGCAGGACGCCCAGCGTGCCCAGGCGGTACTGGGCCCGGTCGAGGGCGGACTGCACCGAGGCGGTGTCGGTGGCCAGCACGCCGGCGGCGCTGTCGAAGCTCGCGACGGCGGAGTCGACCTGCCCCATGACCTCGGTGAGCGACTCGTCGTTGCGCTCCCGGCCGCTGGCGATGTAGACGGCGGCCAGGTCGCGTTCACGCTGGAGTTCGTGGGCGAGACCGGTGATCCGCTGGGACAGTTCGACGCTGCGCACGACCAACGCGTAGGTGTCTGCGGCGCGCAGCTGGTCGAGGACTCGGAACCCGCCGAGCACCACCGCCGCGAGGGTGGGTACCAGCAGGATGACGATCAGCTTGTTGCGGACCTTCCAGTTCTGGAGCCGCCAGCGGCCACTGCGCTTCGGGGACAACGCGACCTCGTTCGCGTTGTCCTCGGCTGGCTCGACGCCGGAGTCGCGCGCTGCGCCCTGCTGACCGACCGCACTGGGGCGGCCGTCGCTTTCCGCACCGCGCGCCTCGTCGGCGTCAGCGGCGGCATCAATCCCGGAGGACGCCTTCTGACCTGGCACGGCTAGTTAATCCTCCAACTCGGGGTGACAGAGGGAGCGGAGTCGAGCGTCGACGAGTTCCGGGATCCGGGAGCAGCCTCGGTGCCGCTGGCAGGAGTGCCACGGCCCCCGCACCGCGACCGGTCGGCCCCGCGGCTGCGCCGGAGCCCCTGGCCCTCCCGCTGCGCGCAGCCGAAGCGGCCGGACCCCTGCCATCCCACTCCCTGATCGACTCGCGACGCCTCGGCCCCGTCATGTTCGTGAAGGCAACGAGCGTCGCCGCGCCACTATACTCACGCAGCGCAAGTCGCCACGCCGGACATCCCCCGATAGACCACCCAATTGGGTTGGCATCGTCTCAAAAACTACCGGTTGTTTCCAGTAATGCCCCCGTTTAGGGTGTCTCGTGTCTTGCCAAGGCGAGCACACTCCCAGAGATGAGGCCATGTCCGCATCGCGACGCCGACCCGGCGGCGAACGGCCCGCCGGCACGCCGGACCACCGGCCCTCGCCGCCCGGGCGAGCGGTGTCACCTCCCGACCGGAGCGACGGCGACCCTCGGTCCCCGCACTCTACTTCGGACACCGGGGCGGCAGTGGCGTCGGCCACTCCGACATGCGGGAAGATCGCGATCCGCTCACCCCTCGGCCACGGCACGACGTCAGCGCGCTCCGGAGATCCACCCCCGGACGTCGACCACGCCCCGCGACCGAGCAAGCACCACTCCGACATTCGAGCAGTGCGGGTACCACCAGTCGGACTATCGATTTGGCAAGTTGATCAGAAAGTTACTTGAAGTAGCGCAAAACGGGATCGTTCGCTCACCTAAGCGAAGTAATCGAGTGATCTAATGGCGATCAACCGAGCACGGATAGTGACGCCTCTGACGCTTGTCGCCCGGCCGGCCAGGCGAATCGCCACTTTCGCCGAAGTCCTCTCACATCATCAAGGAGCATCACATGGTTCGACCGAACCGGTGGACGGCGCCCACGTCGCGGCCCGTACGGGTGGCCGCGGTGGGCACCGCTCTCTCGTTGACTGCCCTGCTGAGCGGCTGCGGCCTGCTCGACGGGTCCAGCGGAGCGGACGAGAGCGCCGCCGAGGGCGGGGGCCAGGTTGAGAAGTCGGACATCACGATCGGTTACAACCCGATCATCGACGTGGCGCCCATCTTCTACGCCGACGAGAACGGCTACTTCGCCGACGAGGGCCTGAACGTCACCACGGAGCGCACCACCAGCGGCGCCGAGGCGATCGCCTCGCTCGCGGGGGGATCGCTCGACTTCACCTACGGCAGCCACGTCGCCTTCATGGCCGCGCAGGCCTCCGGCATCGCCGACCTCAAGATCGTCGGGGACGCGTACACCGCCCTCGAGGACAACGTGGCGATCATGACGGTGCCCGACTCCGGGGTCGAGACGCCCGAGGACCTCGCCGACGTCAGCATCGGCATCAACGCCGAACGCAGCCTCGCCGACCTGCTCTCCATCTCCGCCATGACCTCCAACGGCGTCGACGTCGCCTACGACGACGTCAACTGGCAGCAGATGGCCATGCCCGACCTGCCCACGGCCCTGGCCAACGGCGACATCAAGGCCGCCCTCCTCCCGGAACCGTTCCTGACCCAGGCCGCGATGGAGTACGGGGCGTTCAAGGTCCTGGACGCCGCGGAAGGACCGACCGCCGAGTGGCCACTGGGCGGGTACGTGGTCAGCGCGGACTTCGCGGAGGAGAACCCGAGGACCGTGGCCGCGTTCCAGCGCGCGCTGGTGCGGGCCTCCGGAGCGCTGGTGGACCAGGGCGAGCTGGAGCAGATCCTGCCCGAGGTCGCCGGCATCGAGGAGGACATCGTCTCCGTCCTGAACTTCGGCGCCTTCCCGACCACCCTGGAGGCCGAGCGCATCCAGCGGGTGGCCACCCTCATGTCGCAGTTCTCCTTCATCGAGGAGCCGATCGACGTGGAGGACATGATCGTCCCGCTCCCCGAGGACTGATCGCCGTTCACTGATCACACCACGACGGACTGACACCTCATGCGTTCAGCGCTCAGGGGCGCGATCGGCGTGGCCGGCTTCCTCCTCCTCTGGGAGGCCGCCGGGCACGCCGGGTTCGCGCCGCAGAACCTCTTCCCCCCGGTCTCGATGGTCTTCGCGCGGTTGGGAGAACTCCTGGCGACCGAGGAGTTCCTCCGCGAGATCATCGCGACCGTCCTCGCCTGGCTGATCGCCCTCGCCGTCGCCACCGGGATCGCCGTCCCCCTCGGCCTGCTGCTCGGCAGCTACCCCGCCGTCCGGCGGGCCACCAAGGTGCTGGTCGAGTTCATCCGGCCGGTGCCACCGGTGGCCCTGATCCCGCTGCTGATCGTGCTCATCGGCAACGGCCCCGAAACCAAGATCAGCCTGGCCGTCTTCGGCGCGCTCTGGCCGATCCTGTTCAACACCATCTACGCGCTCGACGAACTCGAACCGATGTACGTCGAGACCGCCCGCTCCTTCGGCCTCGGCCGAGCGGCGATCATGACCAGGGTGGCACTGCCCAACGCCCTGCCCTTCATCTTCACCGGAGTCCGCATCTCCGCGTCCATCGCCCTGATCCTGGTGATCAGCGTCGAACTCCGAGGCGGCGGCACCGCCGGCATCGGGTACTGGATGCTCGGCGTCAGCCAGGGCATCCGGCAGATGGACCTGGTGCTCGCCGGCACGCTGGTCGCCGGGGTCATCGGTCTGCTCAGCAACTACGGGCTCGAATGGCTGCAACGGCGGCTCTTCGGCTGGAACGAGATCGCCCAGGAGGCCCGATGAGCGAGCAACCGCGACGCCGGGCCCTCGGCTTCCTCGAACGCTGGCTCGTGTTCGCCGGCGCGGTGGTCGTGTGGGAGATCGTCACCCGCATCTCCGACAGCGTCTTCTTCCCACCCCCGTCGAAGATCGTCCAGTTCTGCGCCGAGCTGTGGTTCGTGGCCGAGCCCACCCAGCTCTTCCTCGCCGACACCGTCTACGAGGACATCCTGCCCAGCCTCGCCAGGGCGCTGGGCGGCTGGTTGATCACCGCGGTGGTGGGCATCTCGCTCGGGCTCGCGCTCGGCCGGTCCAGGATCGCCTACGAGTACCTGAACCCGCTGGTGACGTTCCTGCGGTCCGTACCGCCCCCGGCGCTGATCCCCGTGTTCATGGTCGCCTTCGGCATCGGCGCCCAGATGCAGATCGCCACCATCGTCTTCGGCGCGCTGTGGCCGGTCCTGCTCAACAGCGTGGACGGCGCCCGGTCCGTCGACCGGGTCAAGACCGACACCGCGCGGTCCTTCCGGATCTCCCGGACCGAGTGGATCAGGATGGTCGTCTTCCCGGCGGCCCTGCCCAAGATCTTCGCCGGGCTGCGGACCAGCCTGGCCATCTCGCTGATCCTCATGGTGATGTCCGAGCTCGTCTCGTCCAACCACGGCATCGGCTACCGCATCCAGCTGTCGCAGAACACCTTCTCCTTCGACACGATGTGGGCCTGGTTGGTGCTGCTCGGGGCGCTCGGCTACCTGCTCAACAACGCGCTGCTCGCGCTGGAGCGGCGGATGCTCGGCTGGCAACCCAAGCGTGAGGCCGCCCCCGCGACGGCCAAGGCAGGAGGATGACGATGACGACCATGCTGGAGGTCTCCGACCTCGGCCACACCTACGGATCGGGTGACACGGCCTACACGGCGATCTCCGACCTGTCCTTCACCGTGGAGACCGGGGAGCTGACCTGCATCGTCGGCCCGTCCGGCTGCGGGAAGTCCACCCTCCTGCGGGCCATCGCCGGCCTGCACACCCCCACCGGCGGGACCGTCCGGCTCAAGGGCGAGACCGTCGCCGGGGTGCCGGAGGACCTGGCCGTGGTGTTCCAGGACTACAGCCGCTCGCTCTTCCCCTGGCTCACCGTGCGGGACAACGTCGAGTTCCCCCTGCGCTCACGCGGGGTGTCCGCCGACGACCGGGCCAGCCGGGCCGCCGAGGCCCTGGAGTGGGTGGGCCTCGGCAAGGCCGGCAAGAAGTACCCCTGGCAGCTGTCGGGTGGGATGCAGCAGCGGGTGTCGATCGCGCGGGCGCTGGCCTGCCGGCCCTCCCTGCTGCTGATGGACGAACCGTTCGCCTCCGTGGACGCCCAGACCCGCTTCGAGCTGGAGGACCTGCTGCTGCGGGTCCGGCGTGAGCTGAACGCCACGGTGCTCCTGGTCACCCACGACATCGACGAGAGCGTGTACCTGGGAGACCGGGTGCTGGTGCTGTCCAAGCCCCCCGCGACGGTGGTGGCCGAGCTGCCCGTCGACCTGCCCCCGGTGCGGGACCAGATCACCACCCGCGAGTCCGACGCGTTCGTCTCCCTCCGGAGCGAGGTGGCCCGGCTGCTGCACGGCAAGGAGCCGGCCACGCGCTCCGCGCCCCAGGTGACCTCGGAGGCAGCCGGGACGGGCGACCAGGGCGTCCACGTCGCCGATGGTGGGACCCCGAAGGGCCAGCGGACCGTGACGGCCCCGAAGAACCGCCGCAACGGCGCCGGCGGCAAGGGCCGCAAGAAGCACATGAAGACCAAGAAGAAGCGCGGCGTCACCGTCCAGCGACCGCGCTGAACCCGTCGTCGGCCCGAACGGGGCGTCCCGGCACCGCCGGGGCGCCCCGTTCCGCGTCCTCCCCGAGCGCGCGACCCGGTCACCCCTCGCCACGTCCCGCCCACCGGCCCGCGCCCTCACCCGGCCCGAGCACCCCTCCGCCGGTGGGACACTGGTGGACGGCCCAGCCAGCGGAAGGAGCGCTGAATCCGTGACCGATGGTCCACTGATCGTCCAGTCCGACAAGACGCTGCTGCTCGAGGTCGACCACGAGCAGGCGCAGGAGGCCAGACTGGCGATCGCGCCGTTCGCCGAACTCGAACGTGCCCCCGAGCACGTGCACACCTACCGGATCACCCCGCTCGCGCTGTGGAACGCCAGGGCGGCGGGACACGACGCCGAGCAGGTGGTCGACGTCCTGGTCCGCTTCTCGCGGTACCCGGTCCCGCAGCCGCTGCTGGTCGACGTCGTCGACACGATGGGCCGATTCGGCCGGCTCCAGCTCACGAACAGCCCGGTGCACGGGCTGGTGCTGGTCTCCTTCGACCGCGCCGTGCTGGAGGAGGTGCGGCGGAACAAGAAGATCGCGCCGATGCTCGGTGCCCGCATCGACGATGACACCGTCGTGGTGCACCCGAGTGAGCGCGGCCGGCTCAAGCAGGTGCTGCTCGGTGTCGGGTGGCCGGCGGAGGACCTCGCCGGCTACGTCGACGGGGAGGCGCATCCCATCACCCTGGAGGAGGACGGCTGGGAGCTGCGCGACTACCAGCGGCAGGCCGCGGACGCCTTCTGGGCGGGCGGCTCGGGCGTGGTGGTGTTGCCGTGCGGGGCTGGCAAGACCCTGGTCGGAGCGGCCGCGATGGACCGGGCGAAGTCCACCACCCTCATCCTCGTCACCAACACGGTCGCCGGGAGGCAGTGGAAGCGTGAACTGATCGCCCGCACCTCCCTGACCGAGGAGGAGATCGGCGAGTACTCGGGGGAACGCAAGGAGATCCGACCGGTCACCATCGCCACGTACCAGGTGATCACCCGGAGGAGCAAGGGCGAGTACCGGCACCTGGAGCTGTTCGACTCCCGGGACTGGGGCCTGATCGTCTACGACGAGGTGCACCTGCTGCCGGCTCCGGTGTTCCGGATGACCGCCGACCTCCAGTCCCGCCGTCGCCTCGGACTGACCGCCACCCTGGTCCGCGAGGACGGGCGGGAGGGCGACGTGTTCTCCCTGATCGGACCGAAGCGCTACGACGCGCCGTGGAAGGACATCGAGTCGCAGGGCTGGATCGCGCCGGCGGACTGCACCGAGGTGCGGGTGACGTTGACCGAGTCGGAACGGTTGACCTACGCGACGGCGGAGGCCGAGGAGCGGTACCGGGTGTGCTCCACCGCCGCCACCAAGATCCCGGTGGTCAGGGCGATCCTCGACCAGCACGGCACCGAGCCCGCCCTGGTGATCGGCGCCTACCTCGACCAGCTGGAGGAACTGGGAGCCGCCCTGGACGCCCCCGTCATCCAGGGCGCGACCAAGAACAAGGAGCGGGAGGCGTTGTTCGACGCCTTCCGTCGTGGCGAGTTGCGCACGCTGGTGGTGTCCAAGGTCGCCAACTTCTCCATCGACCTGCCCGAGGCGAGCATCGCGGTGCAGGTGTCGGGGACCTTCGGGTCGAGGCAGGAGGAGGCGCAACGCCTCGGCCGGGTGATGCGACCGAAGGGTGACGGGCGGCAGGCGCACTTCTACTCCGTGGTCAGCCGGGACACCCTGGACACCGACTACGCGGCGCACCGGCAGCGCTTCCTCGCCGAACAGGGCTACGCCTACCGGATCGTGGACGCCGACGACCTGCTCGGCCCGGCACTGCCGGAGGTGGGGTGACGACCGGCGGCACGGCCGTCCGCGTTCCTGGTGCCGTCGACGACCTGCTGGCCAGGGTCTACGCCATCCCGATGCGGACCCGGTTCCGGGACATCACGGTCCGCGAGGGCGTCCTGCTGCGCGGCCCCGCCGGTTGGGGCGAGTTCTCCCCCTTCCGGGAATACGGGGACGAGGAGTGCGTCCCGTGGCTGCTCAGCGCGGTCGAGGCGGCCACCTCGGGGTGGCCGGGGCCGCTGCGCGAGCGGGTGCCCGTCAACTGCACGGTTCCGGTGGTGCCCCCGGCGGAGGCGCACCGGCTGGTCCGGGCCTCCGGGTGCCGGACGGCGAAGGTCAAGGTCGCCGACCCCCGGTCGTCCCTCGCCGAGGACGCGGACCGGCTGGCGGCGGTGCGCGACGCCCTGGGGCCGGCGGGAGCGATCAGGGTGGACGCCAACGCCGCCTGGGAGGTCGACGCGGCCGTCGGGGCCATCGCCGTCCTCGACCGCGCGGCCGGCGGCCTGGAGTACGTGGAACAGCCGTGCCGCACCGTCTCGGAGCTCGCCGAGGTGCGCGGTCGGGTCGTGGAGCGGGGGGTGCGGATCGCGGCGGACGAGTCGATCCGCCGGGCGGCCGACCCGCTCGCGGTGGCGGTGGCCGGTGCCGCCGACGTGGCGGTGCTCAAGGTCGCCCCGCTGGGCGGCGTGCGGGCGGCGCTCGCGGTGGCGGAGGCCTGCGGACTGCCCTGCGTGGTGTCCTCCGCCCTGGAGAGCGGCGTTGGCCTGTCCGCCGGGGTCGCGCTGGCTGGCGCGCTCCCCGAGCTGGACTTCGCCTGCGGGCTCGGCACCGGCTCCCTGCTGACCTCGGACGTCACCTCGGACGGCCCCGTCCCGGCCGGCGGGTGGCTGCCGGTGCCCCGCGCTTCCCCGGAGGTGGGACCAGCGGACGCCGAGTTCCCCTGGGCCGACGCGTCCACGGCGCGGTGGTGGGTCGACCGGCTCGGCCGCGTCGCCGCGCTGGCCGAGGAGTCCCGGCGACGCTGATCGCGGCGGGCAGCCGACGCACCCCCGCCCGCCGAGGGCGCGGCGGGCGGGGGCACCGGCTCAGCGCAGCCGGTACGCGTCAGGCAGGGTCTCCGTGTACGTCACGCCCCCGTCGCTGGCCGTGGTGCGCAGGGCGACCACGCCCGATCCGGGATTCCGGAGGCTGACCAGCCATTCGGGGCCGTCTGCCTCGACCAGGGCCGCCGACCAGGTCTCCCCGCCGTCCGCCGAGTACTCGACGGACGGCGTTCCGACCGTGCCCTCCCCGTCCGACCCCTCCTGCCGGTGGACGCCGAGGCCGAAGGTGAACTCGGCGCCGGCCGGTGCGGCGTTCTCCAGGTCGAGCGGGATCCGGTAGGCGAACCCGAGGAGCGGGAACGGCGTGGTGTCCCCGGTGCGCGCGCTGGGGAAGGTCCACTCGCTCCGCACCTCGGTGCCCACCGCGATCCCGGGGAGGTCCCGCGTGGCGCTGACCGCCAGCCGGTACTCCCGTTCCTCCGGGTCGAGCAGGAAGGTGCCCATCCCGGGGAAGTCGTTGCGACCCACCTGGGTGCCGGCCGAACTCAGGACGGTCTCCCCCGTGTAGTCGTTCGGGAAGACCATCCCCCGGGCGCCGGTGTCCTGGCCCTGGAGCATCGGGAGGTTCACCCGGAGGCTGTCCCCGGTCCTCGCCACGAAGGGCACCTCCCGTCCGGTGAACGGGTCGGTACCGACTCCGGTCAGGCGAGGACCGAACGGGCCGCGCAGCAGGTCGAGCGCGTACGAGCCGCCCGGCTGGTAGTCCTCGGTGCCGGTGATGTGGACCCCGACCGGATCCATGATGTCGGTGCTGACCGAGTACTCGAAGGACCACGGCCCCGGGGTGACGAAGGCGCGCTGTTCGGTGCCCGCCGGCACGGTGGCCTCCGCGCCGAACACGAGGTCGCCCCGCTCGTGGATGGCCACCACGCTGGTCCGGTGCTCCGCGTCCCGCACGGAGTGCGCCCGCAGCGCCAGTTCGACGAGATCGTCCGGGGTGTAGGACCACTCGTGGCCGTCGGGCAGCCCGCCCCGCACCTCGTCGTGCAGCAGGTAGGCGGCGGCCGACGTGTCACGCGGGGTGAGGGTCGCCTCGTCCGCTCCGGCGGCGATGCGCTCCCGGATCTGGAACAGTTCCACGCCGTACCCGCCCAGCACCGGGATGTCCCAGTTCGACCCGGGTTCGGCGTAGCCGGTGGTCCACACCGCGCTCGCCCCGGCGGCGACGAGTTCCCCGATGCGTTCCGCGAGCGCGTCGTACCCGGCGTCCGGCAGGTCCAGCACCGCGACCGCCCCGTCGACGTCCGGGAGCTCGGCGCCATCCCCCACGTCCACGAGCGGGGCGCTCAGCGGCTCCTGGAGCTCGCCGAGGCCGAAGATCTGCGGCTGGAGTTCGAGGGCGTCCTCGTCTCCCACCGAGAACAACAGCTCAGGGCTGCCGAAGTGGGCGGTGTGGAACAGCGCGAGGCCGTCGGCCGGCCCGCTGGGCAGGACGTGCTCGCGGCCGTTGGTCGACCAGCTCATCAGCACGGAGTCGCCATCGGCCACGGCCTCCGAGATGATCCCGGTCTCGGCGAACATCCCGCCGAGGGGACGAGCGGCGGGGTCCTCGACCCGGACCCGGACGTCCGAGGCGGCGGTGCCGTCGAACCGGAGGACCTCGTCCCGCGTGCCGACGCTCACCTCCCGCATGCCGAACACCCGGTCCCAGTAGGCCCCCGCCCCACCGCCCGGCGGGGTGTAGAGGTCGAGGGCGAGGGTCAGCACCCGGTAGTCACCGGGTGGGAGGGCCACCGCCTCATCCCGGTACGTCGCCCACGCCTCCCCGGTGGTGCGGCTCTGGACGAGGTTCAGGCTGAGGGCGGCCGGCTGGCCCGAGTACGCGGTCGCCTCGACGCGGAGCGAGCTGGTCTCCGGCGTGACCTCCGCGCCCAGCGCGACCCGGACCAGCACGTCCCCGTCGCCCTCGGCGACCAGGGCCGCGCTGGCCAGGGTCCCGCCCGGACCCGCTGCCGCGTGGTCCACGGTCACCTCGACGGGCACCTCGCCGCCGGCCGGCACGGTCACCGAGTCGGAGGAGAGCCCGAACATCCCGGCTGGCGGCTCGCCACCCACGCCGACGATGTCCAGCTCCAGGTCGACCGGCCCAGCACCACCGTTGCGCAGGACGACGGTCTTCGCCGCCGGGGTCCGCTCCTCGTCGACCGGCCACTCGACCGAGCCGAAGGACACCGCACCCGGTTCGGCGTGGACCCGCTGTCCGCTGGCCCTGGCCAGGTCGAGCCGTCCGGCCCCCTGCCCGTAGACGGTGGTCCCCCCGATCTCCCGAGCCGTGCTGACCAGGGCGGCCTTCAGCTCAGCCGCGTCCCACTCCGGGTGCGCCTGGGCCAGCACCGCCGCCGCCCCCGCGACGTGCGGGGCGGCCATCGACGTGCCCGACATGGCCACGTGGTGCTCGTCGAGGCCGTCCAACCCACCGGTACCGGCGGCTCTGGCCGCGCCGATCGACTCACCTGGCGCGCTGATCTCCGGCTTGACGGCGGCGTCCCCGACGCGCGGGCCCCTGCTGGAGAAGTCGGCGAGCTCGTCGCTCTTCGTGCTCGCGCCCACGGTCAACGCGGCGTCCGCGCTGCCGGGAGAGGCGACGGCCCGGTCCTGCCCGAAGTTGCCCGCGGCCACCACGAAGAGGGCACCGGTCTCCTCGGTGAGCTGGTTGATGGCCTGGGCGAGGGGATCGGTGCCGTCGGACGGCCCACCTCCGAGGCTGAGGTTGACGACCCGGGCGCCCGAGTCGACTGCCCAGCGCATCCCGGCGAGGATCGCGTCCTCGGGGCAGCCGTAGTCGTCGCAGACCGTCCCGTGCAGCAGGTCCGCGTCCGGCGCGACGCCCCGGTAGGCGCCGTCCGAGGCCGCTCCCGACCCGGCGATGGTGGCGGCGACGTGGGTTCCGTGCCCCACAACGTCGCCGGGAGGGGCATCCGGGTCGACGAAGTTCTCCGCCCCCGCCACGTTGCCCACCAGGTCGGGGTGCTCCGGGTCGTACCCGGTGTCGAGGACGGCCACGGTGACGCCTTCCCCGGTGTGCCCGGCCTCCCAGGCGGTCGCAGCGCCCACGTGCGCGACGCTGTCGACGAGGGTGGGCCGGAGCCGCTGGTTCAGCCAGAGCTTCTGCCCACCGGAGGCGTGGGCGAACTCGGTGGCGCCGGGGTCCGGGTCGCGGATCTCCTCCCAGAACGCGGCCGCGTCCTCCTTGGGGGCCGTGAGCGCGCTGACGTCCAGGCCGGGCACCGTCCTCGTCACGGCGACCCCGGCGCCCTCCCCCGGCTCCGCGAAGGTCCCGACCACGTCCGCGCCCGTGGCGAGCAGGGAGAGGTCGGGAGACCTGAGGTCGTCGAAGCCCTGGTCGACGAGGAGGGAGACGTTGAACAGCCGTTCGTCGATCCGGTCCGCCGCGACGAGGGGGAGCGCGTCGAGCGGGTAGACGTACTCCTGACCGTCGAGCCGCACCCGGGTGTACCCGACGTCCGACCGGCCCTCGGCCATCCGGACCCCGGTGACCGCGAGCGCACCGTCGTCGTCACGGCGCACGAAGACCTGGTCGCCGGTGACCAGGGTCACCCGAGCGGGGACGTCGTCCCTCGGGCTCCCGGTCGCAGGCGGGTCGGCGGCCGCCGCCGCTCGGTCCGGTGACGCCGCCGCCGTGGCCGGCCCCAACGCGGCGCCGAGCAGGCACAGGGCGGCCAGGGTGGCGATCCTCGATCTTGGTAAGCCCATGAGCTCACTTCCTGGTTGACTTCTGGTGTCCTCATCAACACAGGCCGTGCGGTGTGGGGGTTGCGCGCGTGGCCGATGTCGGCCACGCGCGGGGCGGTGGCACCGGGGGAGCCGCCGCTCTCCGGCCTGGGGCGGCCCCGGCACCAGGTTCGGGGGCTGTGCCGCCGGGGGCCGGGGGCTCAGCCGGCGTAGCGGGTGAGGCCGTGCTCGGCCCCTCCCCGGCTGAGGACGACCTCCTCGGTCCGCGCCAGCGCCTCGGCCCGACCGGGGGCCTCGATGTCGGCGGTGGTGAGATCCACCAGGCGGATCGGTGGGCCGAGTTCGACCAGCGTCGGCACGTACTCCGCGACGGTGACCGCCCAGTCGCCCGCCTCGTCCCGCTCGAAGGTGAAGCGCGCGGCCACGCCCTCCTCGGTGATGCCGCGCGGCTCCGCGTGCCTGGCCACGTGGTTGCCGAGCCCGTAGGTGACCCACTTGCCGTTGATCCGCTCGAACGGCTGCACGGAGTGGGCGTGGTGACCGATGATCAGGTCGATCGCGTCGTCGGCCAGCAACAGCTCGGCGAGGTCCTGCTGTTCCTGGGTCGGCTCGTGCACGTACTCCACACCCCAGTGCAGGCTGGCGACCACGACCTCGGCGCCGGCCTCCCTGGCTCGGCGGGCCCCGGCGAGGATCTCCTCCGGGTCGAGCGTGTTGGACATCCAGGGCTTGCCCTCGGGGAGGGGCACTCCGTTGAAGCTGAAGGTGTGGGAGATGTGCGCGACTCGCGCGCCGTTCACCTCGCGGACGAGCGGGGTGAGGGCCTCCTCCTCGGTCCTGGCGGCTCCCGCCTGGCCGAGCCCGGCGTCATCCAGGGCTTCCAGGGTGCGGATGACCCCCTCCTCGCCCTGGTCGACCGTGTGGTTGGAGGCGGTGGTGCAGACGTCGTAGCCGGTGGCGGCGAGTCCCGTGACGACCTCCGGTGGCGCGCTGAACCTGGGCCAGCCGAGGAACGGGCCCTCGGCGGGCGCGATCGGCACCTCCAGGTGGCACAGTGCCACGTCGGCGTCCTCCACGAGGGGAGCGACCCCGGCGAACAGGGGCCGGAAGTCCCGCTCCCCCTCGCCCGTCTCCGCGGCGTCCAGCTCCGCCTGCTCGGTCAACGCCGGGTGGACGAGGACGTCGCCGGTGGCCACCAACACGAACGTGTCGTCGGGTGCCTGGGCCGCTCCGGCCCCGGCGGCGTCCAGCTCGGGAGGCCGGGCCACCACCGGTGAACCCCCGGTGCAACCGGCCGCGAGCAGGGACAGGGCAAGTGCCAGCGTCGGCACCCGGTAGCGCATCTCAGTCCTCCAGCCGACACCCACACGGCAGGTGGCCCCAGTCGGGCCACCAGCGGTCACGCCCTGAAGGCGAGAACCGGCATCACCAACCGTACGGGTGTCCCTCGGACAGCGCTTACAAATACTCTAGGTAGCCTCATCTCCCGGTGATCGATTTTTTTGTACGCTGAAACCACCCATACGGCCTAACCGACTGGCGCCAACCCGTCGCCCGCAACCGAGGGTGACCAGCGAGGTGAACCCGATGCCGGCGACGCGCAGCTTCTACTTCTACCGACGGGTGGCCGGCACCGACGCTGTCTACGGGGCGTGCACGAACCAGATCGAGTTGAGCGAGGACAGGAACCGCCTGCATCTCCGGCTCGCCTCCACGGCGAAGTTCGCGGTCACCCTGGAGTGGCGCGGCCTCTTCCACCTGATCGAGGCGCTCAGCACGGAGATGCGCTTCGGAGTGGCGTGCCGGCACGAGACCGAGGGGCCGGTCACCCTCGTCGTCGAACCCGACGGGAACGACATGACGCTGTCGCTGCGCATCGAGGGCAGCCCCATCACCGTCGCCTTCACCCCCCGCCAGACCACCGAGCTGATCGGTCACCTGCGAACGGGCCTTCGGCACATCGAGGCGACGAGACCGGGCCGTCTGCTCTGAGGACCCCCTCAGGCGTCGAGGAGCACCCAGACCGGGGTTCGACGCCCAGCACCGCCCTGCCCCGGCTGACGAGTGGGCGTTGGCCAGCAGCTCCGGGAACTGGGCGGAGAACCCGTGGCCGGAGATCGACGCGCCACCCAGGGCACCGGAGGGGTTGTGGTTGTCGCGCGGGTTGTCGGCGTGGGGTGCGGTGGCCGGCGGGTGCTCGGCGTGGTCGTGCGCGGACCTTGACCTGGTCGTCGGACCCGGCCGAGGAATTCCAGTTCGCCCGCCATGTTCCACCGGGGAACGGACGCCTCGCTCCCCGACAGGGCGGGGCACCCCGCTCGACCTCGCCCGGTGCCGACCTCACGCCATGACGGACGGCCCCCCACCAGGCGGTTCCCCGGATCCGCCTCGGACGGGGTCAAGGGGCGGGATCGGGGCCATCCCCGATGGATCGGCGACGCGCCCCGGCCAGAGTGGTGGCATGGCTGACGGGAACTTCACCAGCAGGATCCGACGCCGGTTCCGCAGGAGCACCACTGACCGGATGCTCGGCGGGGTCTGCGGCGGGATCTCCGACCTGACCGGCGTCGACACCCCCCTGGTACGGGTGGGTTTCCTGGTGCTCACGCTGGCGAGCTTCGGTATCGCCGTCGTGCTCTACCTGGGCTGTTGCCTCCTCGTGCCGGAGCGGGGCACCGACTGACGACCGCCGCCACCGGCACTGGGAGGACACCGGCACCACACCAGCTCGGGTCCTCCCGCCGCGAGCGGTCAGCGAGCACTCCCGTGCGCGGCCCGGTCGGACGCCCCACCCGGTCACCGCCTCCCCCGGTCCCGGAACACGGCGAAGGGGCCGGCCCGCGAGACGCGGACCGGCCCCTTGTCGACCAGCGGTCGTGGAACGGCTCAGAAGTCCATCCCGCCGGCGTCGGGAGCGGCCGGGGCCTTCTCCTTCTCCGGCTTGTCGGCCACGACGGCCTCCGTGGTCAGGAACAGACCGGCGATGGAGGCGGCGTTCTGCAGCGCGGAACGGGTCACCTTCACCGGGTCGGTGATACCGGCCTCGACGAGGTCCTTGTAGGAGCCGCTGGCGGCGTCCAGACCCTCGCCGGCCTTCAGGCCCTTGACCTTCTCGACCACGACGCCGCCCTCGAGACCGGCGTTCACCGCGATCTGCTTGAGGGGGGCCTCGACGGCGACCTTGACGATGTTGGCGCCGGTGGCCTCGTCGGCGTCCAGCACCAGGTCCGCGAAGGCGGCCTCGGCGGCCTGCAGCAGGGCCACGCCACCACCGGCGACGATGCCCTCCTCCACGGCGGCCTTGGCGTTGCGCACCGCGTCCTCGATGCGGTGCTTGCGCTCCTTCAGCTCGACCTCGGTGGCCGCGCCGACCTTGATGACCGCGACGCCGCCGGCGAGCTTGGCCAGCCGCTCCTGCAGCTTCTCCCGGTCGTAGTCGGAGTCGCTGCGGTCGATCTCGCTGCGGATCTGGCTGACGCGACCGGCGATCTGCTCGGTGTCACCGGAGCCCTCGACGATGGTCGTCTCGTCCTTGGTGACGACGACCTTGCGGGCCTGGCCGAGCAGGGACAGGTCGGCGTTCTCCAGCTTGAGGCCCACGTCCTCGCTGATGACCTGGCCACCGGTGAGGATGGCGATGTCCTGGAGGATCGCCTTGCGGCGGTCGCCGAAGCCGGGGGCCTTGACCGCGACCGACTTGAAGGTGCCGCGGATCTTGTTGACGACCAGGGTGGCCAGCGCCTCGCCCTCGACGTCCTCACAGATGATCAGCAGCGGCTTGCCGGCCTGCATGACCTTCTCCAGCAGCGGGAGCAGGTCCTTGACGTTGGAGATCTTCGAACCGAACAGGAGGATGTACGGGTCCTCCAGGACCGCCTCCTGGCGGTCGGTGTCGGTCACGAAGTAACCCGAGATGTAGCCCTTGTCGAAGCGCATGCCCTCGGTGAGCTCCAGCTCGAGGCCGAAGGCGTTGCTCTCCTCGACGGTGATGACGCCTTCCTTGCCCACCTTGTCGAGGGCCTCGGCGATCAGCTCACCGATGCTGGAGTCGGCGGCGGAGATGCCGGCGGTGGCGGCGATCTGCTCCTTGGTCTCGACCTCCTTGGCGGCCTTCAGGAGCTGCTCGGCCACGGCGTCGACGGCCTTCTCGATGCCGCGCTTCAGGCTCAGCGGGCTCGCGCCGGCGGCAACGTTGCGCAGACCCTCGCGCACCAGGGCCTGAGCCAGCACGGTCGCGGTCGTGGTGCCGTCACCCGCGACGTCGTCCGTCTTCTTGGCTACCTCTTTGACGAGCTCGGCGCCGATCTTCTCCCACGGGTCCTCGAGCTCGATCTCCTTGGCGATCGAGACACCGTCGTTCGTGATCGTGGGGGCGCCCCACTTCTTCTCCAGGACGACGTTGCGACCCTTCGGGCCGAGCGTCACCTTGACAGCATCGGCGAGGGTGTTCATACCACGCTCGAGACCGCGGCGCGCGTCCTCGTCGAACGCAATCAACTTGGCCATTGCGGTGTTGTCCTCCGGCGATTGGGCGCTGCGGGAACGTGGGTACCCACAGCAGGACACGTAATGGGCCAGGCTCGGTGCCCGCGACGGACGACTGACCGGTCTGCCCCTCCATGCGGGGCCCCTTGCCAGCCTCACCGTCCCGGCCTTGGCACTCACCAGTAGCGAGTGCCAGTTCCGTGTTTAGCACTCTGCGGCGATGAGTGCAAGCGACAACGAGAGGGCGCGCCACACGCCCGCGAGGACACCCCCGCCGTGACCAGGCACGACCCGGAACGAGGCCGGCGGGAACCCTCGGGATTTCTCGTGCCGGCGCCCTCGGGGGCTGGAGGGTGTCAGGAGTTGACGATGACGACGACCAGCACGACGACCGCGACCAACGCCGCCAAGGCCATCAGCGGCAACACCCAACGGTTGCCACCCCCACCGCTGGAGGCGAACGACGACGCGGACTGCGCCGGCGAGGGCGGCCGCAAGCGCATGGGCTCGGCGAGACCAGCGGGGCTCTGACGGGGCAGACCGGTGGGGCTGGACGGCGGCCCCGTCGGCACCGCAGGGCGCGCCCAGCCAGCGGCCGGCGTGCCCGGTCCTGGCGCGGTCTCGCGGCCCACCGGCGGAGCGGGGTGGTCGGGCTGGGCGACGCCCGCCAGCGCCGTCCTCGCGGCGGCCACGAGTTCCCGGCAGTTCGCGTACCGCTGTCCGGGGACCTTGGCCATCCCCCGGCGCAGGACCTCGTCGATGGCCGGCGGGAGGGCGACGACCGAGCTGACGGCGGGAACCTCGCGACCCAGGTGACCCTCGATCACCTGCGGGACCTGCCCCCGGTACGGCGGGCGCCCGGTCAGGCAGGCGAAGAGCACGCACGCCAACGAGTAGGCGTCCGTCCTCGGGTCGACCGGTTCCCCGCGCAGGTGCTCGGGGGCGGCGTAGGTCGGCGATCCGAGGAAGTCCCCGCCCTGGGTGCGGTGGCCGGTCGCGCCGCGCCGGGTGAGCCCGAAGTCGGCGAGGTAGACATGCTCCTCACTGGACTCCTTGCTGGTGACGAGCACGTTCGCCGGCTTGATGTCCAGGTGCACCAGACCCCGGTCGTGCAGCATGTCCAGCGCCTCGGCGACCTGCCCGAGCAGGGCGAGCGCTCGCTGCGGTGCCAGCGGGCCGTCCTTGATGAGCGTCGCCATGTCGGCCCCGTCGACCAGCCGCATCGCGATGAAGAGGAGGCCGTCCACCTCACCGAAGTCGTACAGCGGCACGACGTTGGGGTGGTCGATCGCCGAGGTGTTCCGCGCCTCGTCGACGAAGCGTTCGCGGAACTCCGCGTCCCCGGACAGGTGCTCCGCGATCACCTTGAGCGCCACCTTGCGGCCGAGGCGCTCGTCCGTGGCGCGGTACATGACGCTCATGCCACCTCGGCCGAGCACACCGTTGATCCGGTAGTGCCCCAATCGGCTTCCGGTGAGGTCCTCCGACACGACTCGCAGCCTAACGCTCGGTGATACCCGTTCACAGGCGCTTCACCGATCCCGCGGCCACCGGGCGCGGAAAGAGACGACGGGAACCACCTGCTCCTCAGGTCCTCACGGTACGGGCAACCCGCGTCTGGGTGAGCACGCGGGCCGGCCCCACGACGTCGAGGAGCAGCCCCGCGCCGGTCCGCACCGACTGCTCCCCCAGTTGGTCGAGCGCGCGGAGCCGCACCCTGGTGTCGTCCCGGTACCCGAGCACGTGTCCCGCGTTGAGCGTGATCACCTCCCCCGCCTTGAGGTTCACCACGTCCAGGCTGCCGTGGCAGGACAGGACGAGCGGGCCGTGCCCGCCGGCGTGCGTGAGGAACCCCTCGTCCGAGCCGAGCAGGGAGCGCAGGCCAGGCCAGTCCCGGTCGAAGACCACCGTGCCGGCGACGGCGAGCCAGGACCGGGCCCGAACGCACCACCCGGAACGCCCGTCCAGTTCCACGATGTAGAGGTCCCCGGCCTGGTTGGGCGCCACGTCCACCCACCCACCGGGGGGCGGAGCGGTGAAACCGGTGGCCTGGGTGCCGCCACCGCGCAACCCCCGTCCCGGGCCCCGACCGGTGGCGACCCGGCGCGACTCCACGGCCACGCCGAAGCTGGTCGCCATCATGGTTCCCACCTCCGCCAGGGCCTGCTCACCACCGCCGAGCACCAGCCGCGCCACCCCGTACCCCGGGGTGTGACGTGTCACGACCTGCACTGGTAGTCCTCCGTCCCTCGTACCCACCGCGTCCGAACCGGCCTCGGGTGGCCGCGCGCCCCGGGCGCGGACGATTCTGTGGCCCGCGTGAGCCCGGGCGAGTCGCGGGGCCGGTCCCACCGCCACGCAGGGCACCATGATCGGGTGGCCCAGGACAACAGGACACCTCCGCTGGTACCAGTCGAGGAACACCAGGAGCACGTCGCGAGCCTGCTGAGACCCACCGAGGTCACCAGGTCCCCGCTGGAGGAGTGCGCGGGACTCGCGATGGCGCGGGACCTGGTCGCCTCCATCCCGCTGCCCCCCTTCCGGAACTCCGCCATGGACGGCTACGCCGTCCGGTCCGTCGACGTCGCGGGAGCCTCACCGGACCGCCCCGTGCGACTGCCGGTGACCGCCGACCTGCCGGCCGGCGCGCCGGAGGTGCTGCCGTTGGCAGTGGGCAGCGCCCAACGGATCATGACCGGGGCCCCGCTACCGCTGGGCGCGGACTGCGTCGTCCCGGTCGAACACACCGACGGCGGGACCCGCGAGGTCGCGATCGGTCTCGCGCCCGAGGAAGGCCGCCACGTCCGGCGGGCGGGGGAGGACGTCCCGGCCGGCACCACGGTGCTGCGCCGGGGGAGCGAGCTGGGGCCGGCCCAGCTCGGCCTGGCCTCCGCGCTGGGCTTCGCGGAGCTCCCGGTGCGCCGTCGTCCCCGCGTCGTGGTCCTCTCGACCGGCTCCGAACTCGTCGAGCCCGGCGAGCCGCTCGGCCTCGGGCAGATCTACGAGTCGAACGCCGTCATGCTCGTCACCGCCGTCCGGGAGGCCGGTGGCCACGCCACGGCGGTCCGGTTCGTACCCGACGACGTGGGCGCCCTCCATGAGGCGGTGCGGCCGCACCTGGCCGATGCCGACCTCCTGCTCACCACCGGCGGGGTCAGCGCGGGAGCCTACGAGGTCGTCAAGGACGCGCTCGCCGGTGAGGGGGTCACCTTCACCAAGGTCGCGATGCAACCGGGCATGCCGCAGGGCAGTGGTCGCTACCGGGGCGTCCCCGTGGTGGCGTTGCCGGGGAACCCGGTCTCCGCGCTGGTGTCCTTCGAGGTCTTCGTGCGGCCGGCCCTCCGACGGGCGGCCGGGTTCGACGTGACCGACCGGCCCCGGTCCCGAGCGGTGCTCGAGGGGGCCGCCCTGTCCTCCCCCTCGGGCAAGCGGCAGTACCGCCGCGGCAGCTACCACCTGGAGACCGGAGCCGTCCGGGTGGTGGGAGCCGCCGGATCGCACCTGCTGTCCGCCCTGGCCGAGTCCAACTGCCTCGTGGAGATCGCGCCGGAGGTGACGGTGGTGGAGCCGGACACCCCAGTGGAGGTGCTCCTGCTCGGGGGGCCGAGCCGCACCGGTGGTGGACCCGGCGGGAACTGACGGGGTACCCGCGGCGAGGCGAGGTCGCCCCCCTCCGCCGGGGCTAGGGTTGGTCGGATGGGCCTGTTGTCATGGATCGTGTTCGGAGCCATCGTCGGCTGGGCCGCCAACCTGGTGGTCGGGGGCCGGGAACGGGAACGCCAGGGTTGCCTGGTGAGCATCCTGGTCGGCGTCGTCGGCGCGGCCCTGGGCGGCCTCGTCTGGCGGTTGGTCACCGGGGAGGACCGGGCCTTCGCCTTCGACCTCCCCAGCATGGGTGTCGCGGCGGTGGGAGCCGTCCTGCTGCTGGTGGTCCTCCGGCTGCTGGGGACCCGCTCCCGGCGCTGACGACCCCGGACGAGGCACCGGTCCCGGTCGTCGGCGTCAACTCGTCGACGCCCAAGCGGTCGACAAGGACGGCTTCCTCCGACGCCGCACGAGGTAACGACGATGACTCACGATTCGTGATCAACTCATTACCGGACGCTATTGATCCCCCGTGTCCTGGCTGAGTACGCTGGTCGCGCACGCAGGTCACGCCGTTCGGCGGCCAGGACACAGTGGTGGTGTCGCCAGGAACCCGACCCGGCCGCCGCCGCGGCGGCGGCGGCCGGGTCGGACCGTCCGGGCCACTGGACGACGTCCCGGCCCGTCTCCACCCGGGAGCCAGGGCCTGCCGGTGGGATTCCGACAGTCCCACCCCGACCGCTCGAGTTGAGTCGTTGTCTCGTCGTGGTCCCCAGGACAGGGTGGACCGTGTGCCGTCGGGGGGCGCACGGTTCGCCCTCTGGTGTTCGCGCCCGGGGCCGGCCCGGGGCTCGCCAGCTCGGCGGCCCGGGACGCGCCAGCTCGGGGAGGGCCCCGGTGACCAGCCCGTCGGGTGCGGCGCTGATCCACTCCTCTCGCTCCGCCACCCCCTGGTTACGCTCGCGGTGGGCGCGTACCGTGTGCCGCGCCTCCGTGCCACCCGATCGGGTGCGATGCACGGGGACACCCTTCGACGCTTACGGACTGCCGACATGAGCACCGACACACCGCGACCCCCGCGGGGCCGTGAGAACCACAGCGAGGACACCACCCGCCTCCCGGTGGTGCCCCCAGCGACGGAGCGGCCCGAGCCGTCGGCCGAGGAGCGTCCCGGCACGCTGGCGCACTTCCTCCACCTCGCCCGGTCCGTGGTCCCGCCGATGCACCCGGCCGGACGCCCCTTCGTCGCCGCCGCCGCCGGGCTCGCCCTGGTGCTCAGGCGGTTCTCCCGCCCGCTGGGGGGCCTCGGTCTCGTCCTCACCGCCTGGTGCGCCTGGTTCTTCCGGGAACCCCGCAGGGTCACCCCCAGCCGGCCGGGGCTCGTGGTGTCCGCCGCGGACGGCACCGTCTCCCAGGTGGACACGGCGGTCCCGCCCGTCGAACTCGGCCTGCCAGCCACCCCGCTGACGAGGGTCAGCGTGTTCCTCTCCGTCTTCGACGTGCACGTGCAGCGGACCCCGGTGTCGGGAGTGGTGCGCCAGGTCGCGTACCGCCCAGGCAAGTTCCTCTCCGCCGACCTCGACAAGGCCAGCGACGACAACGAGCGGAACTCCCTGGTGCTGGAGACCGAGGACGGCCACCGCGTCGTCGCGGTCCAGATCGCGGGCATGGTGGCCAGGCGCATCGTGTGCGAGGTGGCCGCCGACCAGCGGGTCGCGGCGGGCGACACCTACGGCCTGATCCGGTTCGGTTCGCGGGTGGACCTCTACCTGCCGGCGGGAAGCCGCGTGCTCGTGGAGCCGGGACAGCGCACCGTCGGCGCCGAAACCGTCATCGCGGAACTCCCGGAGCCCTCCTCGGCCGCAGCGGGGGGCTGAGCGCATGGCACGGGTAGCGCCCGGCATCGGACTGGTGCCCAACGCGGTGACCGTGCTGGCGCTGTGCGCCGGGCTCTCATCGGTGATGTTCGCGCTCGACGGGCGCTTCGCCGCGGCCGTCGCCGCCGTCGCGACCGCCGCGCTGCTGGACGGACTGGACGGCCGCCTCGCCCGCCTGTTGGACGCCACCAGCAGGATGGGGGCCGAGCTCGACTCGTTGGCCGACGCCGTCTCCTTCGGCGTCGCTCCCGCCCTGGTGGTCTTCATCTGGTCGCTGCACGGCAGCCAGTGGGGATGGGTCGTCTGCCTCCTCTTCGCCGTGTGCGCGGTGCTCCGGCTCGCCCGGTTCAACGTGCTGATGGAGGACACGAAGAGCCCACCGTTCGGCAAGGAGTTCTTCGTCGGGGTTCCCGCGCCCGCCGGCGCGCTGACGGCGCTCTTCCCCCTGGTCATCTCCCTCAAGTCCGGTGAGGGCTGGTGGTCGTCCCAGCTGGTGGTGGCGCTGTGGGTGATCGCGATCGGCGGACTGCTGATCAGCCGGGTCCCGACCCTGTCGTTCAAGACGCTGAAGGTGCCGGCCAAGGCGATCGCACCGCTGTTGATGTTGGTGGGGCTGCTCGCGGCGGCCGTGATCACCTACCCCCTGCTGGTCCTGGCGACCTTCATCGTGCTCTACCTCGCGCACGTGCCCTTCGCCGTTCGCCGGTACCGCTGGCTCAGCAGGCACCCGGAAGCGTGGGACGTACCGGCCGGGGAACGGCGCGCCATCCGGCGGAGCACCAGCAGGCTGCGGTTGCGGCGTCCTCGACTGCGCCCCAGGGTGGCCGGCGACGCCGTCCGGGCGGAGAGCGGCGGGTCCGGACCGGTGGGCGCCCGCCGGTCCTGGCGTCGACTCGGGCTCCGCCGACGTTCCTGAACACCCGACCCCCGGGCCCCTCGGATCCCCCGGGTTCCGTGGTGGGTACGGTCCGGCGCCGCGCCGGCACGTAATCTGGTCGGGTGATCGCGCTGACCGCTCGGCTCTCCCCGTCCGCGCTGGACACCCGGAGGGGTGTCGTCCGGCTCCATCCCGAGGTCTTCGACGCGCTCGGCCTCACGGCGTGGGACGCCGTCCGACTCACCGGGAGTCGCGTGACCTCGGCCCTGGCCGCGGTCGCGACCGGGCGGGGAGCGGCGCCCGGCGTCATCCTCGTGGACGACCTGACCCTGTCGAACCTGGGCCTGGCCGAGGGAGCGGAGGTCGTCGTCGCGCCCGTCGAGGTCAGCGCGGCCCGATCCGTCACGGTCGCCGGGTCCCGCATGGCCGCCGCCTCCCTCCCACCGGAGACGCTCCGGCTGGCGTTGACGGGCAAGGTGCTCAGCGTGGGCGACACGGTCTCCCTCCTCCCGCAGGACGTCGCCCCGCCCTCCGGGGTGGACCTCAGCACCGCCCGTCGGAAGCTGTCCAACGCGATCGGCATCACCTGGACCAACGAACTGCTCACCGTCACGGCCACCGAGCCGGACGGTCCGGTGGCCGTCCAACCGTCCACCCAGCTCTCCTGGCGGGACGCGGCCCCGCTGCGGGACTCGACCGGGAGGGACTACTCCGCCGGCTCCCGCCCCTCGGGCGGGTTCGCGCCGTCCCCCGGTCCCACCCCGGCGGCGACCCCGGCGGGTGGCACCCCGACCACCGGAGCCTCCTCCCCCGGGGGCACGGTTCCCCGGACCTCGGACGCCGCCCGAACGGCCACCGGCACGACCGGGGCAACCACCGCTCCGGTCCGCCCCGAGGCACCGAGCGTCAGCGACCTGGTCGGCTCCGAGGACGCCGCCGCGCGGCTCACCGAGTGGCTCCGGCTCACCTTCGAACGCCCCGAGCTGCTCGAACGCCTGGGAGCGAACTCCCGGCTCGGCGTGCTGGTGGCCGGGCCGGCGGGAGTGGGCAAGGCGACCCTGGTGCGCGCGGTGACCCGTGCGGTCGACGCGGAGCTGGTCGAGGTGTCCGCGCCCAGCGTGGCGGCCCTGGAGGCGGGCACCGCGTCGCAGCGGGTGCACGACGCCGTCGCGGCCGCCTCCGCGCACGCCGCAGCCGGCCGGAACTGCGTCCTGCTCGTCACCGACATCGAGGCCCTGGTCCCCGGCGCGAACCCTCCTCCGCTGACCACCGTGGTCCTGGACGCGCTGCGCTCCAGCAGCCACCACGGCAGGCTCGCCATCGTGGGCACCACGGCCCAGCCGGAGGGGGTGGACCCCCGGCTGCGTGATCCGGAGCTGCTGGACCGTGAACTCGTCCTGGTCCCGCCGGACACCCGAACCCGCACCGAGGTGCTGCGGATGCTGCTGCGCAGCGTTCCGCTGTCCGACGACGTCGACCTCGGGGTGATCGCCGAGCGCACTCCCGGGTTCGTCACCGCCGACCTGCTCGCGTTGCGCCGGGAGGCGGCGGTCCGCGCGGCGCTGCGGCAGCCGCCGGAGCGGGAGGGGGCGGCCACGGACACCGCGACGGCACCGGTGGCCCCCCAGGCGGAGGCACCGGTGGAGGAGGTCGTGGACGGCGAGCTGCTCGCCGACCCGGTTGGCGAGACCCGTACCGCTCGGACCGCCGAAGGCGGTGACCTGGCGAGCGAGGTGGCCGACGCGATCACCGACGCGGAGGTCGTGGACGTGTCACCCCACGGGGAGACCCTGGCCCTGCCGGCGCCGGGCGGTGGCGGCGGGACCACGCGCCTTCCCGTGCCCCCCGACCAGGATGGCGGCGAGACGACCCGCTTCGCGGTACCACCCAGCCGGGATGACACCGTCGAGGTTCCGGCCGCACCTGCCGACCAGGCGACCACCGAGGAGCCGGCACCCGCGAGCCCGGAGGCCACCACCGCCGAGGAGGCCGGGCCCGGCTGGCCCAGCATCCGGCAGGGGGACCTGCTGGACGCGCTCTCCTCGGTCCGGCCGATCTCCATGTCCTCCTCCGACACGCTCCAGACCGGCGGGCTCACGCTGGACGACGTGGGGGACATGGCCGAGACGAAGCAGGCCCTCACCGAGGCGGTGCTGTGGCCGCTGCGCTACCCGGACTCCTTCGCCCGGCTCGGGGTCCGCCCGCCGCGCGGCGTCCTGCTCTACGGCCCACCCGGCTGCGGGAAGACCTTCCTCGTCCGCGCGCTCGCCGGCACCGGGCAGCTCAACGTGATGTCCGTCAAGGGCGCCGAGCTGCTGGACAAGTGGGTGGGCGAGTCGGAGCGGGCGGTGCGCGAACTCTTCGCCAGGGCCGCGGAGGCCGCGCCCACCCTCGTCTTCCTCGACGAGGTCGACGCCCTCGCCCCCCGCCGGGGCGGGTCGAGCGACAGCGGGGTGGCCGACCGGGTGGTCGCCGCCCTGCTCACGGAGTTGGACGGTGTCGAGCCGATGCGGGACGTGGTCATCCTCGCGGCGACGAACCGGCCCGAGCTGATCGACCCCGCCCTGCTGCGGCCGGGTCGCCTCGAGCGTCTGGTCTACGTCCCGCCGCCGGACGGTGAGGCCCGCGCCGCGATCCTGCGGTCGGCCAGCCGGAACACGCCCTTGGCCGACCAGGTCGACCTCGACGCGCTCGCCGCCGACCTCGACGGGTACTCGGCCGCCGACTGCGCCGCCCTGGTGCGGGAGGCCGCGTTGACCGCGATGCGGGAGAACCTGGAGGCCATCGAGGTCACCGCC
This sequence comes from Actinoalloteichus caeruleus, assembly GCF_049311605.1. NCBI lineage: Bacteria > Bacillati > Actinomycetota > Actinomycetes > Pseudonocardiales > Pseudonocardiaceae > Actinoalloteichus > Actinoalloteichus caeruleus. The sequence goes on along the minus strand of NZ_CP186005.1, from coordinate 417,852 downwards.
GACCACCTGGCCGCCGCCCGGGAGTCGGTGCGCCCCTCACTGGACCCCGCGCAGCTCGCGGAACTGGAGGCCTACGCCGCCTCCCAGCGGTGACGAACCCGGTCCCAGGGGTGCGCGACCACCGCGTAGGTTGTCGGCAGACGCCGGCGCGTCGGCCGTTGGCGTGCCCGGCGGGCCGGCGGAAGCGGCGGCGCGCGCGGGATCGACCACTCTCGGGGAGACCATGTACCGACTGCTGTTCTCGCTGGTCCTGCGCCGCCTCCCGGCCGAGACCGCCCACCGGGTGAGCTTCGGGCTGCTCCGGGCCATCTGCGCCGTTCCCGGCGTGCGCGGTCTGCTCCGCGGATGGCTCGTGCCGCGCGATCCGGAGCTGCGCGTCCGGGCGCTGGGGATGGACCTCCCCAGCCCGCTGGGCCTCGCCGCCGGCTTCGACAAGGAGGGCACCGGAGCGGACGCGTTGGGGGCGCTCGGCTTCGGGTTCGTCGAGATCGGCACCATCACGGGGCAGCCGCAGCCCGGAAACCAGCAGCCGCGGTTGTTCCGACTGGTCGAGGACCGGGCCATCGTCAACCGGATGGGCTTCAACAACCACGGAGCCGCCGCCACCGCGAGGGCGCTGACCACCCGGCCCCGGTCGGGGCGGGTGGGCCTCGGGGTGAACATTGGCAAGACGAAGGTGGTGCCGGAGGCCGAGGCGGTCGCCGACTACCGACGCGGCGCCGAGCTGCTCGCCCGGCACGCCGACTACGTGGTGGTCAACGTCAGCTCCCCGAACACTCCCGGCCTGCGGAACCTCCAGGCGGTGGAGCTGCTGCGGCCGCTGCTCACCGAGGTGCGGGCCGCCCTCGACGAGGTGGTCGCCCACCGCGTGCCGCTCCTCGTGAAGATCGCGCCCGACCTGGCCGACGAGGATGTCGACGCGGTGGCCGACCTGGCGTTGGAGCTCGGCCTGGACGGGGTGATCGCCACCAACACCACCACTGGGCGCGCTGGCCTGCGCAGCGGGGACGCCGAGGTGGCCGCCGTCGGCGCCGGCGGGCTGTCCGGAGCCCCGTTGCGGGAGCGGTCGCTGGCCGTCCTGCGGCGGTTGCGGGCCAGGGTCGGCGACCGGGTCCTGCTGGTCTCGGTGGGCGGTGTCGAGTCCGCGGAGGACGTCTGGATCCGGATCCGCGCCGGCGCCACCCTGGTCCAGGCGTACACCGGATTCATCTACGGTGGGCCGTTCTGGCCCAGGGCCGTGCACCGTGACCTGGCCCGGCGGGTGCGCCAGGCCGGGCTGCGGACGGTCGCGGAGGCGGTGGGGCTGGACGCTCCGAGCACCTCCCCCGACCGGGACGACCGGCGGCGGGACGGTTCGTCCCCCGGATGATCCTCGGTGGCGAGGTGGGCGGCGGCGCGTCGGCGAGGGCGATCCACCGCCCCCGCACCCGAGGGGCCGCCCGCCCGGGGTGGGGTGAATAGGATCACCTGGACGGTTTCCGGTTCCGACGAGGAGTGGCGATGCCAGGCACCCCGGCCAACCCCGGCAGCAACCGAGCCCAGCGCCAGATCCTGGCCTTCGCGTTGGCGGTGACCTCGGGCGCCGTCGCCGTGGGCTCGGTGTGGCTCCAGCTCGCGCTGGACAGGTCGGTGCTCGGGGTGACGACGGTCGCCGTGCTGGTGACCATCGCGTTGTTCCACTGGGTCCGGTCGGCCGCCCCGGTGGGGATCGTCTTCGGCCTGCTCGGAACGGTGACCCTCGTCTTCGGCAACGGGGTCGCCGTTCTCGACCACGGCCTGTCGGTGGCGTTGGTGGTGCTGGCCGGGCTGGTCAGCGCGCTACCGGTGCCACTCGCGTGGCAGCTGCGCCAGCGCACCCCCGACGGTGACGATGTGGGAGCGGTCCCCGCCTGAGTTCCTCGGGCCGCGCGATTCCCCGAGGAGGCCGCACCCGCGCACGACCACCCCCCGGCGGCGTCGCCAGCTCGACGTGCCCCAGCCGTCCCCGGCCGTCCGCGCCGGAGTGGTCAGCGCGTCCTGGTCACCTTGTTCAGCCCCCGGGGCCGGTCCGGGTCGACTCCCCGGGCCCTGGCGAGTTCCAGGGCGAGCAGCTGCGCCGGGAGCACCTCCAGCACCGGGGCGACCTCCTCGGGAGTAGCCGGCAGGGCCACCCCCACGTCGGGTGCGGCGGACGCCGAGGCGGATCCGATCGCGGCGACGAAGGGGCCTCGTTCCCGCACCGCCTCCAGGGTCTCCAGGGTCGACGTGCCGCCCGGGCCGACGCTGGTGACGGCGAGGAGCGCGGTGTCGGCGTCGACGGCGGCGACCGGTCCGTGTAACAGGTCGGCGGCGCTGTAGGCGCGGGTCAGCAGGTAACTGGTCTCGGCGAGTTTGAGCGCCGCCTCACCCGCCGTCGCCGAGGAGTAGCCGCGACCGACGGTGAGCAGCCGGTCCGCGAAGCGCAGTCGCGAGGCGAGGTCCACGACCGGCGCGGCGGCCCCAGCCAACGCCTCGTCCGCCAGGTCCCCCAGCGGCTCCGCCCGTTCGCCGTGACCGCCTCGCAGGGCGTCGACGAGCAGGTACAGGGCCAGCAGGGTCGCGGTGTAGGTCTTGGTGGCGGCAACCGCCCGTTCCGCGCCCGCCCGGACGGACAGGGCCGCGTCGGTGACCGACACCAGGTCCGACCCTTCCGTGTTGGTCACCGCGACGGTCAACGCGCCCTGGTCGCGCGCGGTCGCGGCGACCTCGACGAGGTCCGGGGAACCACCGCTCTGGCTGACGGTGACCAGCAGGACGTCGCGCAGGTCCTGCCGAGCTCCGTAGAGGGTGGTGGTCGAGGGCGAGACGAGGCCGGCGGGCAGACCGAGCAGCGTCTCCACGAGGTACTTGCCGTAGAGGGCCGCGTGGTCGCTGGACCCCCTCGCGGCGAACAGCACGAACCGGGGACGTCGCCGGGTGATGTCCCCGGCGAGGGCCCGGATCTCCGGTCCGGCCGCCAGGAGCGTTCGGAAGACCGCCGGCTGCGCCGCGATCTCGTCCGCCATCAGGGAACCGGCCGTGGTGGCCGACGCCGCTTCCGCCTTCATACCGCCTCGTTCCGCCGGGTCAGCCGCCCCGGCCACTCAGGGCGGCCGTCGCCAACCGGGTTCGGGCACACCGGTCCGACGCCCGCAGTGGTCCAGACCAACACTACCCACCGGGGCCCGCCGTCCACCGCCGCCGACCGGGCGAGTGCCCGGCACCGGCCACCGGAGCGGGAGGCGGCGGGACCCCTCCTCGGCCTGGTCGGGCCGCCTTCGACGGCCCCGTGCCGGGGATCGCGCGGGCGGAGGAAGATCGGAGTCACCCTGTGACAACGTGGGAACCGAGGGAACGGCTCGGCATCCTGGAGAGCACAGGCAGGCCGGACGTCACCGAGGAGGAGGCCATGCTCGACGCCACACCGCCGTGCGGGGAAAGCGGGAGCCGGACCGGGCACACCCGGGAGCCCAAGTACTGGGGGCTCAAACGGCACCTGCTCGAGCTGCTCCGGTCGATGCCCGCCGGAACGCCCATCCCCACCGAGAGATCGCTCGCGACCGAGTTCGGCCTGTCCAGGACGACGGTCCGCCAGGCGCTCGCCGATCTCACGGTCGAGGGGCGTCTCCTCCGGATCCAGGGCAAGGGGACCTTCGCGGCGGAGCCGAAGGTGGCCCAGCGCTTGCAGCTCTCCTCCTACACCGAGGACATGCTCGCCCAGGGCATGCGACCGCAGTCCCGGCTGCTCGCGGCCGAGGAACACCCGGCGGAGACGGAGCTGGCCAGGCTGTTGGACGTCCGGCCGGGCGCCAAGCTGCTCCGGCTGAAACGCCTGCGGCTCGCCGACGGCGAACCGATGGCCATCGAGACCACCCATCTCCCCCTGGGCCGTTTCCGGGGCCTGCGCCGCTGCCTGAGCGAGGGCGACTCGCTCTACCAGGTGCTGCGGAACCGGTTCGACGTCCGCTTCGGCCACGCCACGGAGACGATCGAGACCGCCCTCGCGGCGCCCGAGGAGGCCGAGTTACTCGGGGCGGACGTGGGCCTCCCGATGCTGTTGCTCTGCCGGCACTCCTTCGACGCCGAAGGCCACCCCGTCGAGTGGGTGCGCTCCCTCTACCGGGGGGACAGGTACAAGTTCGTCACGACCATCAACCCGCCCGACGGGGCTGGCGGACTCGCGCCCGGGAACCGGGACGACACCCCAGTTAGCCCAAGTGGGCGATATCACCATCCGCCAACCGGGGGATAAATCGGCACGTCTTCCTCGTTGTCATCCCGAGGCCCGGGTGGGGCCGGAAACGGAGCGCGACCACGAGGGGACCCATGCGCGAGCAGCACGACCAGGAGCTCACGACCCGACTGGCGCGCCAGGGCGGCTCCCCGGCTGAGGACGGGGAACCGGCGGAGCGGCGGGGCGCGTTCGGGCTGTCCGGTGCCCAGATCACGGCCGGCGCGCTGGCCGCGGTGACCTCGGCGGTGCTGGGCTCCCAGCTCGGGGTGGCTGGCACCGTGGCCGGAGCAGCCGTCGCCAGCGTGGTGTCGACGGTCGGTGGCGCGGTCTACCAGCGCTACCTCGAACGGACCGCCGAGACCGTTCGGGCGACCGCCGCCAGGGCCCCGCTCGGTCGACGCCGGCAACGCACCGCCGGCCGAGCCGTCGGCGACGGGCGGACAGGCCCGGTCGCCAGCCCGTCCCACCCGGTCGGTCCCCGCTCGGCGACCGAACCGACCACGCGGCTGACCGTGCCGCACCCGAGCCCCGGGGCACCGACCGCCCGGCTGGCGGGCCCTCCGCCGCGCGACGCCGGCCCGCCCGACACGCCGATCCGAGGCGAGGCGAGCGCTCGGCCGCCCGACACGGAGCTCCTCGGGCAGGGCGTCGGCGGGCACCGGGACGCGGACAGCACGGCCCTCCTGCCGACATCGGCCGGGACGAACCGCCTGCCGACCGACGGACCAGGGGAGAAGCCCCCTCGTCGGCGACGTCCCACCCGGATGATCGTGGCTGGCGGGGTGCTGTCCTTCCTCCTCGCGATGGCGGCCATCGTCGGCGTCGAGCTCGTACGGGGCGAATCCCTCTCCGGCGGTTCGACCGGAACGTCGATCAGCGGCATCCTCGGCGGTGAACCCCTCTTCCGCCGGGACGACGTGCCCCCGCCGGCCGAGCAGGACCCGCCAGCGGGCGGGGCGGACGTCGTCGACCCGCCGAACCCGGCCCCTCCCGCCGGGACCGGGACCACTGGTGCACCCGAGGTTCCCACCACGTCCGGCGAGGAACCCGGGCGGGAACCGGCCGGGAACGAGCCGTCCGAGACCGAGCCGCCGCCCACGACCACGGAGGCACCGGCCGAGGACGAGCCGGAAGGGGCGGGGGAACAGGAGGACGACCAGGAGCCGGCGCCGGGAGCGCGGCTGGAGATCCCGGGCCGGGTCCCGGCCACCTGAGTCCCGCACGAGCCGACTTCCTGGGTGGACCGTTCCTTCCCCCACGGGCCCCAGGTGGCGAGTTCAACGACCCGCCAGCTCGTCGGCGATCCGCCGGTGGCCGTCCTGCCGTTCCAGGACGGCCCGGCCCCGGGTACCCGCAGCCGGTGCGGGGTGGTGCCGGCGTCCACCGGTTCCTCCTCCCTGACCAGCGCCTCCAGTGCGGCACCCGTGGCACGCGCCTGGTCGCGCGGCGCGCGCCACCGCCCGGGTCAGCCAGGCCGCGGCGGCCTCCGCCGGAGTCCTGTTCCGCCCGGGCCGCTCATCGGCCCGAGCACCGCGTTGGAGCGACAGCCGCACCACGGCCGGGGAGCCGCGCTCCACTGCGGCGAGCAGCGCTCCACTGCGGCGAGCAGCGCGCCGTTCCCGTTCCCGTCCACATCGGGGGTCGGGGTCCGCGTCGACGGCGGGCCGAGGCGACCGCCTCCACCCGCCCCTGGGATGCCGCCGAGAAGATCGGCCGAGGGTCCACTCCCCTTGCTCCCCCGTCCGGAGCCCCACCCGGCGTCGAGCAGCGCGGCCACGGTCGCGTCGGGCCCCAGCCGGCGGCGCACCACGCGTTCTCGCCGTCCTCGTCCGCCAGGCCAGGTCCACATGGCACGGTTCGGCCGCCCGGTACGCGTCCCGCTCAGGACGGCCGCCGTCATCCCTCCGCCACGTTCTCGGTCATCCACCACCAGTAGCGCCCCCGTGGGGCCTTCCGGGGATTCGCCCGATATCGCCACGGAGAAGGCGCGAGACCATGCGCGTGATTGGTAGGTCACTTCCCGTCCGTGCGGTAAGCGATGCCGGTAACTCACCAACTTGACCACGCACACGTTCACCACTGTGTGCACTAGATCAACACGAGGGGTTACGAAAACGGCGCGTCTATCCGCCGTCCAGTCGCTTCTTTGACTCCGAATGATGGCTTCCGGACAGCAGTAACGGCTTAATAACGTCTAGCTACCGGATGGTAATCATCCGTAATGGTCTGAAGTGGAATCGACAGGGAAGGGCGACCGAGCACACAGCGGCGCGGCGTCCGGACAGTCGTCCTCCGCCAGGCGCGAGTCGATGAGACCGCTGATCCCCTCGACCGGGGTTCCCACGACCCCGGTCCGCTACGAGTTGAGACCCGCGGGCGGGCCCCTGCCAAGAAACCGCCCGCGGGGTGTCCCTGCACTCGTGAACAAGGAGACATCTAGTGAATCGGAGAATCGCGGCGCGCGTTACCGGAGCGGTCGTGCTGGCCGCCGGAACGACCGTTGGCCTCACCCTCCCCGCCACCGCCGACCAGGAGGCCCCGGCCCCGGTCAGCGCCGACCAGGAGGTCCTGCTCGCCATGCAGCGGGACCTCGGCCTCGACGCCGCCGAAGCCGAACTCCGCCTGGCCCAGGAAGCGGCCGCGGCGACCGCGGAGGAGACCCTGACCCGCACGTTGGACGGCGTCTTCGCCGGCGCCGTCTTCGACGCCGAGCGGGGCGCGCTCGTCGTGGCCGTCACCGACGAGGCGGAGGCGAGCGCGGTGCGGGCCGCCGGTGCGGTGCCTCGCGTGGTGGAGCACACCCTCGTCGAGCTGGAGTCGGTGAAGTCGGCCATCGACCAGACCGCGACCAGCCAGGGCGCCCCCGCCGGGGTGAGCAGCTGGGCGGTCGACGTCGAGACCAACTCCGTCGTCGTCACCGTGGACCCGGAGCTGCGGGACGCCGAGGTGGACGCCTTCCTCGACCGGGCGGCCAGCGACGGCACCGTCCGGGTCGTCGAGGAGGCCAACTCCACGCCGGTCCCCTTCGCCGACATCGTCGGCGGTGACGCCTACTACCCGGGCGCCTCGCGCTGTTCCGTCGGGTTCTCAGTGGACGGCGGGTTCGTCACCGCCGGCCACTGCGGCACCGTCGGCACCAGCACCTCCGGGGTGAACCAGCAGTCGCAGGGCACCGTCGCCGGCTCGATCTTCCCGGGCAGTGACATGGGCTGGGTGGAGACCAACTCCAGCTGGACGCCGACCGCGGCGGTCAACGACTACGACGGCGGCACCGTCGCCGTCAGCGGTTCCTCCGAAGCCGCGATCGGCGCCTCGGTCTGCCGTTCCGGCTCCACCACCGGCTGGCACTGCGGCACCATCGAGGCCAAGGGCGTCACCGTCAACTACCAGGAGGGCGCCGTCCACGAGATGACCCAGACCAGCGCCTGCGCCGAACCCGGCGACTCCGGTGGTTCCTGGCTGAGCGGTAGCCAGGCCCAGGGCGTCACCTCCGGTGGCTCCGGCAACTGCACCCTGGGGGGCACCACCTTCTTCCAGCCGCTGAACCCGATCCTCTCCGAGTTCGGGCTGAGCCTGACCACCTCCTGATCCCGAGCGGCCCAGTCGCGGGTTTCTGACAAAAACTGTTCGGTTCGCCAACGGGCGGCCTCCTCCGATCGGGGGAGGCCGCCCGTTGACGTGCGTGCCGCACGCGGGACCGGGCGGAACGGGTGCTCGGCATCCGGTCCAGAACCAACCCCCGTTCGGACCATGACTCGTTCACCGGACAACGACCGAAACAGCGGTACGACAGCGGAACGCCATTACGGGACGTGAGCGCCGGTCCGACGACTGTGACGGTTTTTCCCCGATTGGCGGATATCCGTAACACGATCCTGAGCCAAGACTTTCACTCCAACGGGGGCCTGGATGAACCGGCGGCGACGCCGGTGTGAACGGAGAGGACCCAGTTGTTCACGTCGGACACCCACTGACGACGCCGTCCAGGTCCACAACCGAGCTCACCTCTCACCGCCACAGCCGAACCGCGGAAACCCATGAGCCAGGGCTGTTGGTGCCCAGCCCAGTCGCGCCGACCGGCACGGCCCAGTCCACCTCGGACGAGGCACCTCCGGGGCGGGGCCTCTCGCCAGACCCACTCCCCTCCCCGGATATCCCTGCACCCCTACAAGGGAGACGCGAAACATGAGGAACAGATCCTTGGCCCGCATCGCCGGTGCCCTGGTCGCGGCCGCCGGCACGGCCACCGCGCTGGCCCTGCCAGCCGGCGCGGACACCCCGGAAGGACCCGACGCCACCGTGGCCTCGCCGGAGATGCTCTCGGCGATGCAGCGGGACCTCGGCCTGACCGAGCAGGAGGCACTCACGAGGGTCGCGGTGGAGGCCACCGCCGTCGAGACCGAGGAGGAGCTGCGCGCGAGCCTGGGTTCGTCGTTCGGCGGGGCCCACTTCGACGGGGACACCAACACCCTCGTCGTCGGCGTGACCACCGCCGAGAAGGCCGACGAGGTTCGCGCCGCAGGGGCGACCCCGGAGGTCGTGGCCTACAGCGCCGACAGCCTGGACGGCGTGGTGTCGACCCTGAACGAGACCACCGAGGTGCCCGACGGCGTCACCGGCTGGTACGTGGACACCGCCGACAACACCGTCGTGGTGACCACCGCCCTGGGCAGCGGCGAGGCGGCGGCGGACTTCGTCGCCGACTCCGGGGTCAACGCCGACGCGGTGACCGTGGTGGAGAGCACCGAGCAGCCCCGGACCCTCTACGACATCATCGGCGGCGACGCCTACTACTTCGGTGGCTCCCGTTGCTCGGTCGGCTTCTCCGTGTCGGTCGGCTACGTGACCGCGGGCCACTGCGGTGGGGTCGGTACCGCGACCCAGGGCTACAACCGCGTCTCCTCCGGCCAGGTCGCCGGCTCGGTCTTCCCGGGCAGCGACATGGGTTACGTCCGGACCAACGCCAACTGGACCCCGCGTCCCCTGGTGAACCGCTACAGCGGCAACACCACCGTCACCGTCAGCGGCTCCACCGAGGCCGCCGTCGGCGCCTCCATCTGCCGGTCCGGCTCCACCACCGGCTGGCGCTGCGGCACCGTCCAGGCCAAGAACCAGACCGTCTTCTACGCCCAGGGCGCGGTCAGCGGCCTGACCAGGACCAACGCCTGCGCCGAGGGCGGTGACTCCGGTGGTTCCTGGCTGAGCGGCAGCCAGGCCCAGGGCGTCACCTCCGGTGGCTCCGGCAACTGCACCTGGGGCGGCACCACCTACTTCCAGCCGCTCAACCCGATCCTCTCCCGCTGGGGCCTGTCCCTGACCAGGGGCTGATCCGGGCACTCCTCCGCACTCGTGAACACGGGCCGCCCATCCCGACCGGATGGGCGGCCCGTCCCGTCGGAACACCCGCCGCCCCGGCGCGGCGCGCGCCACTGATCGACCCCGGGTGCGTGGCTGCCCAGCACCGCCCGAACGCGGACCGGGGGAACGCACTCCCCCACGCCACCGAGCAGGACCACCCCCAGGGAGCAGCCATGAGAGGAACTTTCCGCGCACTGGTCACCGGAGCGGCCGTCGTGGCGGCGCTGCTCGCCGCCAGCGGCGGCGTGACGGCGGCGCCGTCCCCCTCCGCCGGCACCGGCGGTGAGATCCGCGGCGGGGACGCCTTCCTGGTCGACACCGGCCGCTGCGTCGTGGGCTTCACCGTGACCGAGGGCTTCGTCGCGACGAGCCGGTGCGGCCCGGTGGGAGGTGAGGTGCGCACCACCGGAGGCGAACTCGTCGGCGTGGTCCGGGGCAGCACGTACCCCGTCCCCGGTGGTGCCTGGGTGGAGACCACCGACGCGTGGACCCTGAGCCCGAGCGTCGGTCGCGCCGGCGGCGGCACAGCGGTCCTCGGTTCGACCCGGGTCCCGGTGGGTGGCGCCGTCTGCGCCACCACCTCGACCGCGGGCTGGCGGTGCGGGAACGTGCTGGCCCACGACCAGTCGGTGGCGTTCCCGGAGGGCACCGTCTCCGGTCTCACGAGGACGACGCTGTGCTCCGACCGCGGCCGTGACGAGGGGACGCCGGTCGTCAGCGGCAACCAGGCCCAGGGCGTGCTCCTGCTCGCGAGTGGACCGTGCCCCGGCGGCGGGGGAAGCGACCACGTCCTGCCGGTCAACCCCCTGCTGGCCTCCTGGGGTCTCACGCTGCGCACCGCCTGACCAAGCCCGCCCCCTCAGGCCGGGGGCAACCGCTTCCGCAGGGCCGAGGCGGCCTCCCGGGGATCGGCCGCCTCGGTGATGGCCCGGACGACGACGATCCGTTCCGCTCCGGCGTCGAGGACCCCGGACAACCGCTCCGGGCCGATACCGCCGATGGCGAACCAGGGCCGGCCGTCGGTCCCCCAACGCCGCGCCGTGTGGCGCACCAGGTCGAGCCCGGCGGCCGGTCGGCCCGGTTTCGTCGGGGTGGTCCAGCAGGGGCCCACGCAGAAGTAGTCGACCCCGGGCTCCACCGCGGCCGCGTCCGCCTGGCCCCGGTCGTGGGTCGACCGGCCGATCACGACGTCCTCCCCGACCACCCGACGCGCCCACGAGACCGGCAGGTCGTCCTGCCCGAGGTGCAGCACGTCGGCCCCGGCCGCCAACGCGATGTCCGCCCGGTCGTTGACCGCGAGCAGCGCGCCGTGCCCGGCGCACAGCTCCCCGATCGTCCGCAGCGCCGCCAGTTCCTCCCGAGCCTCCAGCGGCCCGGACCGGCCACCCTTGTCCCGCAGCTGCACGACGTCCACCCCGCCGGCCAACGCGGCCGCCACCACCTCGGCGAGGTCGCCCCTGTCCCGGCGGGCGTCGACGCACAGATAGAGCCGGGCGGCCGCGAGCCGAGCCCGTACCCGCTCTCCCGTCAGTCCTGGCATACCCGTGAGCCTAGGAGACGCGTCGCGCGGGTGACGACGTCCATGGGACCCCACCCGGCCGACCTCCCCGGGCGGGCGGGTGGTTCCCGGCCCCGCCGCCGGGTTACGGTGAGGGCAGTCCGCACGGGAGTCTGGGGCACCAGGCTGAGAGGGGGCCTGCCGGCCCCGACCGTGGAACCTGATCCGGATCATGCCGGCGCAGGGAGCGTGGTGAGTGGTGTGTCATCGGTGAATCGAACGAACCAGCTGGTCGTCGTCGGCGCCGGGGTGATCGGCAGCGCGGTCGCCTGGCACGCGGCCACCGCCGGCTGGTCGGTGGTCGTGGTGGGTCCGGAACCGGCCGGCACCAGTTCCTCCTGGGTGGCCGGTGGGATGCTGGCCCCCGTCTCCGAGGCCTGGCCGGGGGAGGAGATCTCCCTGCGACTCGGCTCCGCGTCGCTGGAGTCCTGGCCCGCGTTCGCCTCGGCCGTCTCGGTGGCGGCGGGAGGCGCGGCGGACCGCGCGCCGGGTGGCCCGCTGCTCTCCGCCGAGGGCGGCCTCCTGGTCGGAGTGGACGGTGCGGACCGGGCCGACCTGGAACGGCTGGCCCGCTACCTCGCCGCGCGCGGCCGGGAGGTGACCGCGCTGTCCGGGCGGGAGGCACGCTCGCTGGAGCCGGCGCTGGGGCCGGCGGTCCGCCACGGGCTCCACGTGCCCGGCGACCTCGCCGTGGACAACCGACGTCTGCTGTGGACGGTGCGCGCCGCCGCGCGGGCCGCCGGCGCCGTGTTCGACACCGATTGGCTCGCGGAGGAGGCACGCGGTGGTCGGGTGCTGCTGCGCCGCGCCACGCGCGTGGGTCCCGGCGGGCCGCCCCGGCTCGACGTGGGCGGTGGCGAGGACGGGGAGCGTGGGACCCGGGAGTGCGACGTGGTCGTGCTGGCCGCCGGCGCGTGGTCGAGCCAGCTGCACCCCGGGCTGGAGCGGTTGATCCGCCCGGTGAAGGGCGAGGTGATCCGACTCGCCGCGACCCCGGGCAGCCTGCCACCGCCCCGGCGCGTGATCCGAGGTTCGGTGCACGGCCGCACCGCCTACCTGGTGCCCCGGGACGGCGGCCGCCTCGTGGTGGGCGCCTCCCAACGGGAGAACGGCTTCGACACCTCGGTGACGGCGCGGGCGGTGCGCGAGCTGCTGACCGACGCGGGCGCGCTCGTCCCCGCCCTCGACGAGTACGAGGTCACCGAGACCATCGCGGGCCTGCGACCCGGCAGCCCGGACAACGTCCCGCTGGTGGGCGCGCTCGAACCCGGGCTGCTGGTCGCCAGTGGCCACCACCGCAACGGCCTCCTGCTGACGCCGGTGACGGTCGAGCTGGTCGGCCGGCTGCTCGGGCTGGCCAGGGCGGCGTTCACCTCGGCGTCGACCGACGCCGAGGAACTGCTGTCGGCGACCGACCCGGCGCGTTTCGCGACGGTGGGCGGGGCCGACCACGTGGAGGAGGTGCGGTGATGCGGGTGCTGATCAACGGCCGCGCGCACGAGCTCGCCGAGTCGTGCACGGTCGCGGGGGCGGTGGCCGCCGCCGGCGCACCGGCGCGGGGGACCGCGGTCGCGCTCGACGGCCAGCTGGTCCCCCGCGCCGAGTGGACGCGGACCGAGCTGACGCCCGGCGCGCGGCTCGAGGTGCTGACAGCGGTACAGGGAGGGTGAGGTCGATGGACGACGTGCTGGAGATCGCCGGTCGCCGCTTCTCGTCCCGGCTGGTGCTGGGGACGGGCGGGGCCGCGAACCTGTCGGTGTTGGAACGCGCGCTGGTGGCCTCGGGAACCGAGCTGACCACCGTGTCGCTCCGCAGGGCCGACACCTCGGGAGGCCCCGGAGTCCTCGACCTGCTCCGCCGGTGCGGGGTCGGGACGCTGCCCAACACGGCCGGGTGCCGCAGCGCGGCGGAGGCGGTGCTGACGGCCCAGCTCGCCAGGGAGGCGCTCGACACGAACTGGGTCAAACTGGAGGTCGTCGCCGACGAGGACACGCTGCTCCCGGACCCGTTCGAAACGCTGGACGCGGCCGAACGACTGGTGGCCGACGGCTTCACCGTCCTCGCCTACACCAACGACGACCCGGTACTCGCGCGCCGGCTGGAGGACGCGGGCTGCGCGGCGGTGATGCCGCTCGGCTCACCCATCGGTTCGGGTCTGGGCATCCGCAACCCGCACAACATCGAACTCATCGTGAACCGCGCGTCGGTGCCCGTCGTGTTGGACGCCGGCATCGGGACCGCCTCCGACGCCGCCCTGGCTATGGAACTGGGCTGCGCCGCGGTGCTGCTCGCCACCTCGGTCACCCGAGCCGACGAACCGGAGCGGATGGCGCGGGCGATGCGGGACGCCGTCCGGGCCGGTCGGGAGGCACGCCTGGCCGGTCGCATCCCCCGGCGGTTCTGGGCGCGGGCCTCCAGCCCAGCCGTCGAGGGCGGGTGGTGAGACCGCTCCGCCGGCGCGGGCGCCGCGCCCGTCCTCACCAGGACCGGTACCGGAACGCGTGCTCGAAGGCGGCGTCCGGTGTCGCCTCCTGCTCGGCGTCCTCGGAGAGCTCCCTCCCCAGCTCGACCAGCTCGTCCACCGCCAACCGGGACAGGTAGGCGCCCTCGACGACCGGCCCGGCCAGCAGCTCGATCCCGGCGAGGTCCGGTCGTTCCTCGCGGGGAGCGCGGCGGCCCACCTCGCTCAGTTCCTCGTCGGCCAGGCGCAGCACGGGCGTGAGACGCTCCCGGACCTCCTGGGGGCGGAACGCGACGCCGCCGACGGCGGCCCGCAGGGCGTCCAGCGCCGCCCCCGCTCGGCGGGCGGCCTCCTCGGCGGACGGGCCGGCCTCCTCCAGCCGCGCTGGCAGCCCGAGCAGGTCCTGGGTGCGTCGCAGGGACCGCACGTAGGCACCGCGCAAGGCCCTGCGACCTTCCGAGGTGTCCCGTGCCCCGTAGGCGCCTCGCGTGAGTTCGCCGACCGCCAGCGCCGCCATCCGCGTGGTCCGGCCGACGTTGGGCAACGAACTGCTGGGCAGCACGAGGTAGCTGGCGTAGCCGAGGATCAGTGCCAGGGTGGCCCCGACGGCGGTGATCGCGCCGAAGCTGACCAGGACGGCCGCCACGGGCCGTTCGGTGGCCGGGACCTGGACGAGCAGCACGACGGCCACCACACCGGACATGAGCAGCGGGAAGCTGGTCCGCAGCACCGACACGCCGGCGATCATGGCGAAGAGCGCCACCGGGATGAGCACCCACGGCCATGGCAGCAGCGCGACCAGCCCGGCCGCGAGCGCGACACCGACGACCGAGGCCCCGGTCCGCTGCAGGCCCCCCTCCATCGTGTCGCGGGTGATCGGCTGGAGGACGAGGTAGAGCACCAGCAGCATCGGGGCCGCGGACGGCGTGTCCAGCCACAGGGTGATGAACATGCCTCCGGCGACCGCGAGCGCGCAGCGGAGCGAGTGCCGGAACAGGGAGGACCGGAAGGAGAGGTGCGCGGTCAGCACGCCGAGGGCGCGCAGCAGCACGCCCCGCCACGACGGCCTCGCCAACCGGTCCGGCTTCCGGTCGACCACGGCGCGGCGGACCCTGTCCAGGCCGGACCGCACCATCCCCACCGCGGGGGGCAGCTCCGCCCCGCGTTCCGCGAGCACCTTCGCCGCCGGGTCCAGCTTCGCCATCGCCGGTAGCCCGGTGCAGGCGGGGGCGGTGACGGCCGCCGCCAGCTCCCCAGCCACCAGCTCGGCGTCGCTGGCGATGGTGCGGAGCCTCCGCGCCTCGACCCCGGTCGACCTCGCCGCGCCGGCCAGCAGCATGGCCCGGCCGGCCCGGTACTCGGCGGCCCCCGCGAGCACCTCACCCAGCCAGGCCCGGGTGCCGTCGGCTCGCCACACCCGGGCGGCGTCGTGCAGCCCGCCGGGGGTCTGGTCGGTGAGGGCCGCCGCCACGGCGGCGCGGGTGGGTCCGGACGGGTCGTCCTTGCCCGCGGCGATCCGGACCACGACGGCCAGCAGCACACCGCAGGCCCCGCCCGCCGCCAGGAACACCGGGTCCTGGCCCTCGCCCAGGCCGGTGGTCAGGGCGAGCAGGGTGGTGGTGGCCATGACCTGCCCGACCCGCAGGTAGCCGCTGCCCAGGGCGGGCAGCATGCCCGCCCCCAGGACGACCAGCGAGGCCACGACGATGGCCGGTGGCCCCTCCAGGGACGGCCCCACCGCGACGACGGCGGTGAGGAGCGGCCCCAACCACACCATCGCTCTCAGGTCGGCGCGCAGCGGCCCGACGCTCGCTCCGACGAGCGTGAGCACCGCCACGAGTCCACCGAGGACGGCCACCCGGTCCAGGCCGAGCGGCACCGCGACGCCGGTGGCGAGTCCGACCGCCACGGCCGTCATCACGAGCTGCCGAACCGGCAGCTCCACGCTCAGGCGAGTTGACGGTCGCGACCGTATGCCTGTCAGCACCCAACCAACCACGACGAGAATGTTCCCTGATCAACTACACGAAGTGACCGCACCACACGCTCAGCGGGCAAGGACCACCCGAGAGTAGGAAAAGGTCTGGCCGACCGTTCTGCCGCCACGGCAACCCCCCGATCTCGTGCCGGGCCCCACCGCGCCATCCCCTGCCGCTCCCCGGGAGCGGCCCTCGGGCGCACGGGGCACCTGCTCTGTTATTGCCCCCGGAACGCGGAGCGTTACGGCGACGTCCACGGGAGGCGCCGGTGTCCCGGTGCCGCGCGGAGGCCCAGCGGGGAAGGGGTGACCGACGGGGGCGGCGGCGGGGCCGAGCCACCCCGTCCAGGGCCCTTCGCGGCGGGGACGGGGATGAGGCGCTCGACCACACCGCGCTTTCGCCCCACTCAGCGACGGTCCCTCCCCGTGGGGAGGACACGCGACAGGATCATGACAGCGTTGCCGGGACTTCACGCCGCGATCGGGCTACCCGATCGCCCGACCGGCGGACGGTACGGCGCGACCGGTGTGCGGTTGTGCGGCCCCGCGCACCCGCCGGCCGAACGCCCGGACCCCCGGAGCGGCTCTCGAGCCCTGGCCGGCGAGACCGGTCGAGGCGGGTGGGGCGGGGGTGGTGGTAGGCGGCGCCACCGCCCGACCGGGCGGGGCCCCTCCGTTCACCGCCCGCCCCGCGGCGCGCCCTCGCGCCCCGGAGGGCGGTGGGGTCGGCGCCACGGGGAGCGGCCGGGGTGACCGGTGACGTCGGGCCGGGCCACCGGCTGACCGAGGCGGGCCCAGCGCCGAACACCACCAGAACGATCACCGGGAGTGATCACCGATCAGCCTTTGGTTGATCACCTGGCTGGCGGCAGGGCCTCGGGCACCCGCCCCGCCACGACCGGGGGCCCCGGCACCGGGGCGGCCCGGCCGCCCCCAGCGGTGCCTACCCGGTGGGAGTCCCGGCGGGTCTTCCGGTGACGGGGGACGGACTCACCACGGGACGTCGGAGACCCGCCAGAACGCCGAGACGGGCCCGACGCCGCCGCCGAGCGGATAGGCGGCGGCCACCGCCCGCATGATGTACCGCTTGCCGACCCGCACCGCGTCGACGAGGTCCCGCCCCTGGGCCAGGGCGGCGGTCACGGCCGCGGCGAGCGTGTCGCCGCCGCCGTGCGTGTGTTCCGTCGGATGACGCGGGCCCGGCAGCTCGATGACCTCACCACCCGCGCCCACGAGGAGGTCGACGCAGTCCGAGTCGGCGGACAGGTGCCCCGCCTTGATCAGCACCCACCGCGGTCCGAGGGCCAGCACGGCCTCGGCCGCCTTGCGCAGGTCCGCGCGCCTGGTGACCTCGACACCGGTCAGCAGCCGCACCTCGTCGAGGTTCGGGGTGGTCAGCGTCGCCCGAGGCAGCAACACCTCCCTGACCGCGCCCAGCGCGCTGTCCGCCAGCAGGGAGTCGCCGTGCATCGAGGCGGCCACCGGATCCACCACGAGCGGGATCTCGGCCGCCCGGCCGATCCCGAGCTCGTCGCACGTCCCCGCCACCGCCTCGATGATCCCCGCGCTAGCCAACATCCCCGTCTTCACCGCGTTCGCGCCGATGTCGGTGGTGACCACCCGGACCTGGTCCCGCACCGTCTCCGCCGGGATCTCGTGGAACCCGCTGACGCCGAGCGAGTTCTGGACGGTCACGGCGGTGATCGCGGACATGCCGTGGACCCCGCAGGCGAGGAAGGTCTTGAGGTCGGCCTGGACACCAGCGCCGCCGCCGGAGTCCGAACCCGCGATGGTCAAGGCGGTCCGGGGCGTCACCCCCGGGCCGGGGGTCGACCGGGGGCTCATCGCTCCACCACCGGCAGGTAGACCGAGCCGCCACTGGCGGTGAACTCGGCCGCCTTGGCCCTCATGCCCTCCTCGACCGCCCGCTCCGTGGTCAGGCCGCGTTCCTCCGCGAACCGCCGCACGTCCTGGCTGATGCGCATGGAGCAGAACTTCGGTCCGCACATGGAGCAGAAGTGGGCGGTCTTCGCCGGTTCCGCCGGCAGGGTCTGGTCGTGGAAGGCCCGGGCCGTGTCCGGGTCGAGGGCCAGGTGGAACTGGTCCACCCAGCGGAACTCGAAGCGTGCCCTGGACAGGGCGTCGTCCCGCTCCCGGGCCCGGGGGTGGCCCTTGGCGAGGTCGGCGGCGTGCGCCGCGATCCGGTAGGCGACCACACCGGTCTTGACGTCGTCCCGGTCCGGGAGCCCGAGGTGTTCCTTGGGGGTGACGTAGCACAACATCGCGGTACCCGCCCGCGCGATCATCGCGGCTCCGATGGCCGAGGTGATGTGGTCGTAGGCCGGGGCGATGTCCGTGGCGAGCGGGCCGAGGGTGTAGAAGGGCGCCTCTCCGCAGAGCTCCTCCTCCAACCGCACGTTCTCCTCGATCAGGTGCATCGGGACGTGCCCCGGGCCCTCGACCATCACCTGGACGTCGTGTCGGCGCGCGACGTGAGTCAGTTCCCCGAGGGTGCGGAGTTCCGCGAACTGCGCCTCGTCGTTGGCGTCGGCGATCGAGCCGGGACGCAGGCCGTCCCCCAGGGAGAAGGTGATGTCGTACTCGCGGAAGATCTCGCAGAGTTCCTCGAAGTGCGTGTAGAGGAAGCTCTCCTCGTGGTGCGCGAGGCACCAGGCCGCCATGATCGAACCGCCCCTGGAGACGATGCCGGTGACGCGGTGGGCGGCCAACGGGACGTACCGGAGCAGGACACCGGCGTGGACCGTCATGTAGTCCACGCCCTGCTCGGCCTGTTCGAGGACGGTGTCGCGGTAGACGGGCCAGGAGAGCCGGGCTGGGTCCCCGCCGACCTTCTCCAACGCCTGGTAGATGGGCACGGTGCCGACCGGGACCGGGGAGTTCCGCAGGATCCACTCCCTCGTCTCGTGGATTCGGCGACCGGTCGACAGGTCCATGATGGTGTCCGCGCCCCATCTGGTGGCCCACACCATCTTCTCCACCTCCTCCTCGATGGAGGAGGTGACCGCCGAGTTGCCGATGTTCGCGTTGACCTTGACCAGGAACCGCCTGCCGATCACCATCGGCTCCGACTCGGGATGGCGACGGTTGGCCGGGATGACGGCCCTGCCGGCCGCGACCTCGTCGCGCACCAGCTCCGGCGGGACTCCCTCCCGCACCGCCGCGAACTCCATCTCCGGGGTGACCACACCGGAGCGCGCGAGGGACAGCTGGGTGCCACCGCCGGTGGCCTCCCGGTCGGTGATCCACGTCGTCCTGAGCGGTTCGAGCCCGCGGCGGACGTCCACGGTCGCCTCGGAGTCCGTGTAGGGGCCCGAGGTGTCGTAGAGGTCGAGGTGTTCGCCGTTGGTGAGGGTGACCCGGCGTTGGGGGACGCGCAGCCCGGACGGCGTGCTGACGTGCACCTTGCGCGATCCGCTGATCGGACCGGTGGTGACCCTCGGGTTCCCGGACTCCCCGAGGTCGAACGGAACGGACTCGGCCGCCATCGCGGCACCTCCCTACGCCGGCATTACCCGGACAGGTTCATGCGGTCGGCGACACCCGTGCTCCGGCACGAGTCGCCCTCTCAGCCCGCTCTGGCGCGAGCTCCCGCGTGTGTTCGGTTGTCTTCGGCCGAGGCTAACGGCCAGGCGCGGCACCCGTAAAGACCGCGATCGTGCGCGGCCGGGCCCGACCACGAACCCAGCCGGTGCGCCGCACGGTCACGGCCGACCCGCCCTCGGGGCCGGCGGGCGGCACGGCGGCGCACCCGCCCCCGGCGCGACCGCCCGTCCGTCCGCCGTGGAGGAACGGTGGCTGCCGGGACGCGCGGCGGCTGCCGGGCGCATCGGCGCGCGGAGGGACCCGGCCCCGGCCGGCGGGCCGAGGCGCTGCCCGGTGTCCCGCCGCCACCCGGCCCGCGCGGGGCACCCGCCAGCGGGACCGGGACCGTCCCCAGCCCGGCTGGAACGGAACGGGACCGATCAGCTCTGCTCCCGCGCCGACTCGGTGGCGGGGTCCCACGACAGCCCGGGCCGTCCCCACTGGTTGGCCTTGAGCGCCCGTCGGGCCTCCCGCTTGTACCGGCCGATGAGCCGGTCCACGTAGAGGTAGCCGTCGAGGTGGTCGGTCTCGTGCTGGAGGCAGCGCGCGAAGAACCCGGTTCCCTCGACCACCACGGGCTCGCCGTGCTGGTCCTGCCCGGTCACCTTCGCCCAGCGCGCCCTTCCCGTAGGGAACGCCTCACCGGGCACGGAGAGGCAGCCCTCGTAGTCGTCGTCGGGATCCGGCATCCCCTCGGGGATCTCGGAGGTCTCCAGCACGGGGTTGGCGACCACGCCGCGGTGCCAGTCGCCCTCGTCGTCATGGCAGTGGTAGACGAAGATCCGGAGGTCGATCCCGATCTGGTTGGCGGCGAGTCCGACACCCTCCGCCGCCGCCATCGTCTCGAACATGTCCTCGACGAGCCGGGCGAGTTCGTCGTCGAAGGTCTCCACCGGACGAGTCGGCTGGTGCAGCACGGGGTCGCCCGCGATCCGGATGGGGTGAACGGCCATGCTGGTGACCCTATGCGTTCGGTCCGAACGGGGGACACACCGGTCGGCCCGCTCCGCCGCCGCCGGCGCGCGCACGATCCTCGGACCAGGGGCGCGCCCGTTGGGAGAGCGTTGTCCCAGGGCAGGGCCATTCACCGAAGGAGTGCCGCCGCTGACCGCCCGCGTGTCGATATCGGCTGCTCGTGACGGGCTGACATGATGTAATGACACGGAATGACACGAGTGTCATTCGCTGGACGCCAGGATCTCGGACCGTCAGGCGAGGAGCCCAGATGGACGCCGCAGGGGAGGCTCTGCCACCCACGCCGGAGCCGGACTCTGGAGTCAGCGCTCTCGACCGCGCCATCCTCGCATTCGAGAGCCAGTGGTGGAAGTACGCGGGCACCAAGGAGCAGGCGGTCCAGGAGTTGTTCGGAATGTCCCCGGAAGGCTACTACGAGCGACTGGACGTCCTGATCAACCTGCCGGCAGCGCGTCGTGCCGATCCCATGCTCGCCCGACGGTTGTCCCGCCTGCGAGGGAGCCGGCGCCGCGCCGGCACCGCGCGGGGGCTGGGTTTCGATCCCCAGTAGACCAGGAATCCCCAGCGAGTCCAGACCACGATCGCCCTGGAGGCCCGTCCCGTGAGCAATGTCGATCCCGCTGGTTCGGCACGTCCGCTACGAATCGCCGCCATCGGCATGTTCGCGGTCGCGATCCTGGCCCTCGTCGTCGGAGTCGTCAGCCTGACCCAGGACGACGGTGAACCGACCGCCGCGGAGAGCACGCTGACCTCCGGGGCTGGAACGTCGAGTGGCTCGCCGTCCCCGACCGGCCCGGCCCCGGAGTCCGGGTCCTCGTCTCCGGAGTCCTCGGAGGACGCCGACGAGACCGAGGGGCCCGAGGGGACGGCGGAGGGCGGCGCACCGGGGGACGAGCCCGGCGCGCCGGAGGGGACCGAGGGCTCCGAGGGGGGATCGGGGTCCGACTCCGAGGACGCCGGACCGGGATCGACCGCCTCCGGCGACGACGGCGGGGAGCTGCCGGAACTGCGGGTGTACAACAACAGCACGGTGCGGGGCCTCGCGAACCGGGCCGCCGGCGACTTCCGCGACTCGGGATGGGACGTGTCGGAGGTGGGGAACTACTCGTCCGGCGTGATCCCCTCCACCACCATCTACTACCGGCCCGGCACCCCGGAGGAGCAGCTGGCCGGCGAGATCGGCGCCGCGTTCGGCATCCCCGTGGAGCCGAGGTTCGACGGCATCCGGGACGCCGCCCCCGGGGTCATCGTCATCGTCACCAACAACTACGGGCAGACCTCGACCGACCCGAAGTAGACCGGACGCCGACCCTCGGGACCAGGGCGGGGACACACCGGCCCCGGCTCGGTTGGCGGCCGGGGGAGCCCGCCTCACCGAGGGGGTTGGGTGAGACGGGCATCCTCACGGTACCTCTGAACGGAGTAGCCGCGCCGACCCCGCGGTGACCCACCTGGCGCGTACCCGAGGTCACCCTCGCGCCAACGGGTGACCCGGGGCGGTCCGTGCCGGATACTCGCAGCCAGGAGGTGCCGATGAACACTGCCGCGGAGTTCGTGCTCGGCCTCGACGTCGGGGGTACGTCCACCCGCGCCCTGCTCGCCGGCCTGGACGGCACGCGGGTGCGGGTGAGCCGCCGAGGTGGCGGCAACCCGAACGCGCACCCCCCGGAGATCGCCGTCCGGGAGGTCGGTGCCGCGATGCGCTCGGCCCTCGGTTCGCTCGACCCGGGTCTGGTCCGGTACGTGGTCCTGGGCCTGGCGGGGGCGAGCAAGATGACCGACCCCAGGGTTCGGGAGCTGTTCGACGAGTCCTGGCGGTCGCTGGGACTCCGCTGCCCCGTCGACGTCATCGACGACTGCGAGGTCGCCTTCGCCTCGGCCACGGCGGAGCCGACGGGCAGTGTCGTGATCGCCGGCACCGGATCGGTGCTGGGAGCGGTCGACCAGGGTCGTCTCGTGCGGACGGCGGGTGGCCACGGCTGGTTGCTCGGCGACGAGGGGTCGGCGTTCTGGCTCGGGCGGGAGGCCGTGCGGCTCACCCTGCGCGAACTGGACGCGGACAGCCCCGGCGGGGCGCTGTCCCACGCCGTCCTCGCCGCGCTGGTGGTGGAGGTGCCGGGCGGTCTCCCCCCGGACAGGCGCGATCGCATCACGCTGAAGCAGCGGCTGCTGACGGCGGTCAACGGTCGGCCACCGATCGACCTGGCCGCCCTGGCGCCGCTCGTCGACACCTCGGTCGGGGAGGGGCACGCGCCGGCGGCGGAGATCGCGCGGGCGGGAGCCCTCGCGCTGGCCACCGGTCTGGCGCTCATCCGGCCCCCCTCGGACACGACGCCCCTCGTCATGGGCGGCAGCGTCCTCGGCGAGGGGACCTCGGTCGGGGCGGTCGTCCGGGCGGAACTGGCGCGCCGCTGGGGCGGCACTCCCCTGGCGGCGGGCGACGCCGCGGCCGGCGCGGCCTGGCTCGCGCTGAACCGGCTGGCCGGACGCCGTCAGGCGCGGATCACCCACCGCCGGCTGCTCGGCCACGACCAGGACCCGGTGCTCTCCCCCTGACCAGGCGACGTCCCGGCACCACCGCTCAGCGCTCGGTGGCGCTCTCCTCCTGGCCACCGGGGCCGGCCACCGCCGGTGAGGTCGCCTCGCGGCCGACGTCGGGGGAATCCGGAGTGGATGGCTGCTGGTCGGCCAACGACCCGTTCCCGGCTCGGCCGCCGTCCCGGGGTGGCGGGGCGCCGGTACCTCCTCCCGCTTCCCGGGGGTGCCGGATCCCCGGGTGTTCGGTGGGAAGCGCGCGCCGCAGCACCCACCAGCTCACGGCGAGGCAGAGCGCCACCAACGGCCAGCTGAGCACCACCCGCGCGGTGAGCAGGGGGCCGACCAGCCCGGCCAACCAGAGGGGGAGGAACACGGCGACCCGCACGAGGTACTGGCAGACCCAGATCCAGCTCGCGAGGCTGTAGGCGCGCAACAGCGCCGGGTCCCGACGCCACCGGGTCCGCTGCCCGAGCACGCCCCCGACCACCACGCCCAGCAACGGCCAGCGGATCAGGATGCTGGCCGCCCACACGACCACGCTGCCCACGTTCGACATCAGCTGCGCGAGGAAGAAGTCCTCCGGGCGGCCGGTGTACAGGGCGATCACCGTGGCGAGCCCGACACCGAGCAGCCCCAGCACGACGGCGCGGGGACGGTCGCCGCGCCGTAACCGCCACAGCGCCACGGCGAGTCCGACGACGAGGGCGGCGGCCGCGCCGGCACCCACCGACGAGTCCCCGAGGAACCACCCCCCGGCGAACGCGACCGCGGGCGCGGTGGCGTCCAGTGCCCCTCGGCGACCACCGAGCACGGCGGCCAGCGACTCCTGCTGCGCGGGCGCGGCCCTGACCTCGGCCACGTCCTCCCTCGGCTGCTCGGTCACGCCTCCAGCCTGCCCGATCCGGTCCGGCGGGACCACGCCTGGTCCGTCACGTCCGGGTCCCGCCCTCCCCTCGGGGACGCGCCGGCACGTCGTCGACTCGCGCCGTCAGCTGGCCTCGGCGATCCGCTGCTCGGCCTCGCGGAGGATCGGCGAACTGGTGGGCCGCAGCAGCTCCTCCGCCCGCCGCCAGGTCGCCAGGGCCAGCTCCTCGTCGCCGGAGGCCCGGTGGACGTCGCCCAGGCTGATGAGGGCCTTGCCTTCCTGCACCGTCGCCCCGCACCCACCGGCGACGCGCAGCGCCGCCTCGGCGTAGTCGCGCGCGGCGTCCCACCGCCGGAGTTCACCAGCCAGCTCGGCGAGGTTGTTCAACGCGACCGCCTCGTGGAAGGGCCGCCCGGTGATCCGGTACAGCTCCCGAACGGCCAGGCACCGGGCGAAGGCGGAGTCGAGACGCCCCTCGTTCTGGTCGAGGAGGGCGAGGTTGTTCAACGCCATCGCCTGCCCGGCCACGTCCCCCAACTCGCGGTAGAGGGTGAGCGTCCGCTCGCCGACCGATCTCGCCTCCTCGAACAGCCCGAGCTGGACCCGGACCGTGAAGAGGTCGGCGACGGTCGCCGCCACCAGCTCCGGCCCGGCCAGCTCCTCGGCGATCTCGGACGCCGCCACCGCGCGGTCCAGCGCGGCCGGCAGTCCGGTGGAACCGTAGAGCGCCACGCTCACCTGTCCCCGCAGCATCAGGCACTCCCCCAGCCTGTCGCCGTCCTGCCTGGCCGCCGCTAGTCCCCGTTCGAAGAGCCCGCCCGCCTCGTCGAGCAGGTGCCGGAAACGGACGTAGGGCATGAGGGACCAGATGAGCCGCCAGACGCGGCGGTGCTCACCGAGGGCTTCCGCCGTCGCCACGGCTTGCCCCAGGTTGGCCCACTCCCGGTCGTACCAGCTGACGGCGTCGCCCAGCTCCGGCAGTTCGACCTCCGGTGCCAGCGGTTCGAGCCTGACCGGCTGGCTGGACAGCTGGAGTGCCTCCCGCGCCCGCTCACTGGCGGCCAGGTAGTAGGCGACCATGCGGTGCCGGGGCGAGGAGCCGGGACCGGTGTCGGGCACGTCGAGCTGGCGGGCGTAGAGCCGCAGCAGGTCGTGCGCGCCGACCCGGTCGGGGGTGACCCGGTCGACCAGGTGCCGGGAGGCCAGTTCGTCGACCACCACGCTGACCTCCCGTACGGGGCGCCCCGCCATCGCCGCGAGGACGTGGTCGGTCATCTCCGACCCGGGATGGGCTCCCACCAGGCGGAAGACGACAGCGTGGTCGGGTGGCAGGTCCCGGTAGGACACGTCGAAGGCCCCCCGGACACTGATCTCGTCGTCCTCCACGGCCAGTCGGACGAGCCGGTCCCGCTCGTCACCGAGCTCGGAGAGCAGGGTGGCGAGCCCCGACCCGCCGCCCGCGATGATCCGCGCGGCCACGATCCGGAGCGCCAGCGGCAGCCCACCGCAGAGCCGCACCAGCTCGACCACGGTGTCGGTGTTCGTCCCGTCGATCTCGCCGCCGACGTCCCGAAGGGCACCCGCCAGCAGTTCGACCGCGTCGTCCTCGGCCAGCATGCCGAGCGGCAGGAGCGCGGCTCCGCTGCGCACCACCAACCCCTCCAGGCGTCGCCTGCTCGTGACCAGCACGAGGCAGTCCCGGCCCGCCGGCAGGAGGGGGAGGACCTGTTCGGTGCTCGCGGCGTCGTCGAACACCAGCAGCAGCCGGCGGTCGGCGGCCGAGGACCGGAATGCCGCGGCGCGCTCCGCCACCCCGGCGGGCACGTCCCGGTCGCGGACGCCCAGTCCCACCAACAGCTGCCGGAGGGCGGAGTCGGGTGGCACCGGGCCGTTCCGCCCGTCGGCCCCACCGAGGTGCACGAAGAGCTGCCCGTCGGGGTAGTGGTGGCGCACGCGGTGCGCCCAGGTCACCGCCAGGGCGCTCTTCCCCGCTCCCGGCGGCCCCGCGAGCACCACGATCCGGGGGCCGGAGCCCGCGCGCTCCGTCTCGGTCGGACGTCGGCGTTCCCACAGTTCGCGCAGCCTCGCCAGCTCCCGCGCCCGTCCCGTGAAGCCACCGACCTCCGGGGGCAGCTGGCGGGGGGCGGCCGCGTCGCGGCCAGCGGCGATCGCCGGCCGGTTCCCCGACCCGAGCGGCAGCGGGTCGTCCCGCAGTACCCGTTCGTAGGTCCGCTGGAGGTGGGGCGAGGGGTCGACGCCGAACTCCTCGCGCAACCGCCGTCGGATGTCCTGGTAGCGGGCCACCGCGTCCGCCCGGCGACCGAGCCGGTACAGGGCGACCAGGAGGTGCGCGGCCATCCGTTCCCGGAGCGGATGCTCGTCCAACAGGCGGACGAGTTCCGCGGTGACCAGTCCCTCCCGGCCGAGTTCCAGGTCGGCTGCGACCCGCTGCTCGACGAGGTCGAGGCGGAACTCCTCGATGGAGTGGGCCATCGAGCCGAGCACGCCCTCGTCGGAGAGGTCGCCCAGGCTCGGTCCCCGCCACAGCTTGAGCGCCTGGCGGAGCAGCCTGGCCCGCCGGTCCGGCCCCGGGGCGTCGTCGGCGTCGGCACCGGCCGACGCCGCCAGGTCACGAGCGCGCACCAGGTCGATCAGGGCGCCGTCCACCTCGATCCGGTAGCCGGGGGGCTTGGTGCGGATGTCGGCCGGGGAATCCCCGGGGAGGGCCGCCAGTTGCCTGCGCAGCCGCGAGACGTAGCCGTGCAGGATGGTGCGCGCGCTCGCGGGTGGGGAGTGTCCCCACAGCATCTCCGCGATGCGCTCGGTGGGGACCACGGTGCCCCGGTTCAGCAACAGCAGCGCGAGGACACTCCGCACCGCCCGGCTCCCGAGCGGCACCGGCCGCCCGTCCACGGTGACCTCGACCGGACCGAGCAGGAGGAAACGCGCTCCTGG
This sequence comes from Actinoalloteichus caeruleus, assembly GCF_049311605.1. NCBI lineage: Bacteria > Bacillati > Actinomycetota > Actinomycetes > Pseudonocardiales > Pseudonocardiaceae > Actinoalloteichus > Actinoalloteichus caeruleus. Next base: position 391,330 of record NZ_CP186005.1, on the reverse strand, counting down.
TTGCCCGCCGGGGGTGTCGTCGCCGTTCAGCACCGCCTCGTCGCCTCCATCGCCGCCTTCGGGCGGACGGACCCGCTCCCCCGCCTCGATTCGACAACGTAGGCGTTCGCCGAACTCCCCGTGATCGCTTCACCGTACTGACCGGCGCTGGGGCGGTGGCAGGGGTGCGCTCCGAGGGGTCGGCCGGTGGTCCCGGTTCGACGCCGGCCGGTGCCGCGTGGACGACGCTCGGTCTCCGACCGCTGGTGCCCACCTCCCGAGGTGAACCTCACCCGGAAGAAGGGCGTTCATCGCCCAAGGCGGTCCGATGTCGACCTCTCACGCCTCCCTGACGCACGGCGTGTCCCCAGGTGGGGGCCGCTACCACCCTTATGGGTGATCCAAACCGGCTACTGTCGACTCGTTGACATCCTGGCGTGGAGGGCACGTGGCTACAGCGACCACCGTGGTCGACCGGGCTGCGGGCTGCCTGTTGGGCGGAGCGCTGGGCGACGCGCTCGGCGCCCCGGTCGAGTTCCACCAGCTCGCGGAGATCCGCCGGCGTCACGGGCAGGACGGCGTCACCGAACCGCCCAAGCCAGCCCTGATCAGTGACGACACCCAACTCACCCTCTTCACCGCCGAGGGCTACCTGAGCGCGTGGGTGCGGGGGAAGCACCTCCAGATCTGGGACCCGGCCCGTGAGGTGTGGAGCGGCTATCGGCGTTGGCTTCGAACCCAACAGCGCAAGCGCCCGGAACGCGACGCGGTGGGGCTGCTCGCCGATCCCCGGCTCTACGCCAGGCGCGCTCCCGGACTGGCCTGCCTCCGCGCCCTCTCCAGCGCCGAGCCCCCCACCCAGGGCGAGCAGTACCAGCGGGCGAACGGGTGCAGCGGCGTGGTGCGCGCCGCTCCGGCCGGGTTCGCGCCAACGGGAGAACTCGCCTACGAGATGGGGTGCGAGTTCGCCGCCCTCACCCACGGCCACCCGGCGGCCTGGGCCCCCGCCGGTGCGCTCGCGCTCCTCGTGCACCTGGTGGCGGTACGCCGGCGGTCGCTGCCCGACGCCGTGGACCAGGTGACGGGACGAGTGCTGCGGGACCACCCCGACACCGCGGAGAGCCTGGCCTCGGCCGTCCGCCTCGCCGAACGGGATCTCGGGGCCGCCCGCGCGTCCCTGGAGGCGCGGGCGTTCGGCCGGGCACCCACCGAGGGCGGCCCCGGCGCGGAGTCGGTGATGGGTCTCGGTCCCGGCTGGGTGGGATCGCAGGCGCTGGCCATCGCCGTGTACTCGGCGCTCACCCACCGCAGGGCGGCGCAGTTCCCGGACGCGTTGCGGCTGGCGGTCAACCACTCCGGCGACAGCGACTCGACAGCGAGTCTGACCGGCAACATCCTCGGGGCCCTGCACGGCACCGCCGTGCTGCCCCGCCCCTGGTTGGCGCGGCTGGAACTCGCGGACGTCATCGAACGCGTGGGCCACGACCTCGGGGCCACCTGCGCCGGTGACACCTTCGAGGAGCAGCGCTACCTGGTCGCCTGACACGGAGGCCACGGGCCGCCACACCACACCGGGCGGTCCGACGAGCGGCCCCGGGGCGGTGGGCACGCCACCCAACACGCCGGATCTGACCGACCTGACGACCGAGGGCCGTGGGCCCCCGCCATCCCGGCCGGACGCCAGGAACGCGCGGGAGCCCACGGCCCCGGGTCAACGTGGTGCCGACGTCACCGGGACAACGGGGTGAAGTCGGACCGGTTCGCCACGAAGGGCGGACGCGGCTGCGGAGCGGCGAACGGCTCCACCGGGGTGTTGTCCACGCTGTTGAACACGATGAAGATGTTCGAGCGGGGGAACGGCGTGATGTTGCTGCCCGAGCCGTGCATCGAGTTGGAGTCGAACATCAGCGCGGAGCCGGCCGGGCCGGTGAACTGCTCGATCCCGTGCTCCGCCGCGAGCTTGCTGATGCTGTCCTGGTCGGGGACGCCGATCTCCTGCTCCTTGAGGGACTCCTTGTAGTGGTCGTCCGGGGTGGCCCCGACGCAGGAGACGAACGTCCGGTGGGCGCCGGGCATCAGCATCAGACCACCGTTGAACGGGTAGTTGTCGGTCAACGCGATGGAGATGCTCACCGCTCGCATCCTCGGCATCCCGTCCTCGGCGTGCCACGTCTCGAAGTCCGAGTGCCAGTAGAAGCCTCGTCCCTTGAAACCCGGCATGTAGTTCACGCGGCTCTGGTGCACGTAGACGTCCGAGCCGAGGATCTGCCGCGCGCGGTCGAGCACTCTCGGGTCCGTGGCGAGCCGACCGATCTCCTCGCTGATCTTGTGCACCTCGAAGATCGAGCGGACCTCGTTGGAGGACTTCTCCACCACCGTGCGCTCGTCCGCCTTCACCTCGGGGTCGGACGAGAGCCGCGTGAGCTCCTGCCAGAACTTCTGCACCTCGGCCGGCGTCAGGAGCCCCTCGACCGTCAGGAAGCCCTTGTCGTCGTAGGACCGCAAGGTGTCGGCGTCGATCGGCCCGGAGTCCACCCCCGGCCAGGCCACCGGGTCCTCTCGCTTGATCAGCGCCGGCTCCGTCCCGACCCGGGTCGGGTAGAGGTCATCGGTCTTCACGTCGGCCACAGTCATGTGATTGCCTCCTAGGCGAATTCCCGATCGGCGACCCGAGGGAAACACGGGTCGATCCGCGATGTGGTGGTGGTCCGGGCTCGTCGCTGTTCGGGTCCCGGGACTGGCGTACCGCCGGTCGGCGCCAGGGCGGCACCCGCCCCGCGCCGACCTCGCGGTCGAAATCCCCACGTCCCGGCATACGGGTCAGGTGGTGGTGGCGTCAACCCCTCTCGTCACTACCGGAGAACCCCGTCCCGGTTCACTCGACGTTGGCCGCTTTCGCTGGTGCCTGCTCGTCCTGCTCCGCCTTCTCCACGATCAGCGGGTACACGCCGTTCTCGTCGTGCACCTCACGCCCGGTGACCGGCGGGTTGAAGACGCATACCGTCCGGATGTCCGTCCTCGGCCGCACCTGGTGGTGCTCGTGCCCGTCGAGCAGGTACAGGCTGCCCGGAGCCAGCGGGAAGGTCTCGCCGGTCTCCTTGTTGGTGATTTCCCCTTCACCCTCGACCACAAACACCGCTTCGATGTGGTTCGCGTACCAGAAGTCGTTCACCGTGCCGGCGTAGAGCGTGGTCTCGTGCACCGAGAACCCGACACCCTCCTTGGCCAGCACGATGCGCTTGCTGCGCCAGTTCGGCGTCTTGATGTCGCGCTCGGTGTCCTCGATCTCGCTCAATGACCGTACGATCACGTTTGACTCCTTCGACTGTCTCTTCGGGGACGTCCGGCGGGGTGGTACGGCGGGCCAGCGAACGTCGTCGCCTGTCCGGTCAGCTGGCGCTGACGGCCCGCACCGAGTCCACGACGATCCCGAGGCCGCGTTCCAGTTCCTCGTCCGTCACGGTGAGCGGGGGCATCAGCTTGAGCACCTCGCCGTTGGGCCCCGAGGTCTCCATCAGCAGCCCCCGTTCGAAGGCCGCCGCGCTGGCCCGACCCGCCAGTGCCGGCTCGTCGAACGCCAGCCCGCGTGCCAGTCCCCGCCCACGCGATTCCAGGCCCGCCGGCTTCAGCTCCTGGGCCAGCTCCTCGAGGCAACGCCCGATCTGCTCACCCTTGGCCAGGGTGCTCTTCTCCAGTTTGTCGCTGGTCCAGTACTCCTGGAGCGCCTTGGCGGAGGTCACGAAGGCCGGGTTGTTGCCCCGGAAGGTCCCGTTGTGCTCACCCGGCTCCCAGACGTCCAGCTCGGGGCGGAGCAGGGTCAGCGCCATCGGGAGGCCGTAGCCGCCGATCGACTTCGAGAGGCAGACGATGTCCGGCTGGATACCGGCGATCTCGAAGCTGAAGAAGGGGCCGGTACGGCCGCAGCCCATCTGCACGTCGTCGACGATGAGCAGGATCCCGTGCCGCTTGCACAGGTCGGCGAGGGCTCGCAGCCACTCCGCCCTGGCGACGTTGATGCCGCCCTCGCCCTGCACCGTCTCCACGATGACCGCCGCCGGCTCGTTGAGCCCGCTCCCGCTGTCCTCCAGCAACCGCTCGAACCAGATGAAGTCCGGTGTCTGGCCGTCCAGGTAGTGGTCGTAGGGCATGGGGGTGGCGTGCACCAGCGGGATCCCCGCGCCGCCCCGCTTCATGGAGTTCCCCGTGACCGAGAGCGCGCCGAGCGTCATCCCGTGGAAGGCGTTGGTGAAGTTGATGATGGACTCACGCCCGGTCACCTTGCGCGCGAGCTTCAGCGCGGACTCCACCGAGTTGGCACCGGTCGGGCCGGGGAACTGCACCTTGTAGTCGAGGTTCCTCGGCTCGAGGACGACCCGTTTGAAGGTTTCGAGGAAGTCCCGTTTGGCGACGGTCTGCATGTCGAGACCGTGCGTCACCCCGTCCCGCCGGATGTAGTCGATCAGTGCCTCCTTGAACACGGGATTGTTGTGCCCGTAGTTCAGGGCGCCGGCACCGGCGAAGAAGTCCAGATACGGCTTGCCGTTCTCGTCGAAGAGTTCGCTACCGAGCGCACGGTCGAATACCGTCGGCCAGGTACGGCTATAGCTGCGAACCTCGGATTCCAGACTCTCGAAGACGTTCACGATTCTCCGTCCGTTCTAGGATTGCGATATCTGCACCGGCGGCGACGGACTCACCCGGCGGGAGGCCGTGCGACAACGTCGCTCCCGTGACCGGTAATCGCTTCATCGATCTTGGTCGCTGTCTTGGGTGACCGGCGGGTCAGGTTCCGGAGGAGGCGGGGCGGAAGGGACCGATGCGGTACAGGTCCTCGCCCTCGTGCGAGTCCGGGAAGGAGTCGGCCGGGAAGAGCTCCCGTCGCTCGAGTTCGGTGCCGCGGTTCCTGGCCAGCGCGGTGAACAACCGGATGGACGCCGTGTTGTCCGGGGTGATCGTCGTCTCGAGGTAGCGGACCCCGGTGTGGGTGACCCGGTCCACGAGCTCGCGGAGCATGCCGCCGGCCAGTCCGCGACCTCGGTGGCGCTCGTCGACGGCGACCTGCCACACCATGATCGTGTCCGGCGCGTCCGGGCGCACGTAGCCGCTGACGAATCCGCCGACCGCGCCGTCCACGCGAGCGACGACGGATGTCCGGGAGAAGTCACGACACCACAGCACGTAGGCGTAGGACGAGTTCAGGTCCAGCACCCCGGAATCGCGCGCGAGGCGCCACATGGCGGATCCGTCCGACACATTCGGCGATTCGATCGCCACCTGCGCCACTGACCCACTTCCGCTGCTTTCAGAATTCGGGTGTGCCGTGGTCATAATTCGTCAACCTAACAGAGGTCCCGTTTCCCGGCAGATCTGCGAATGCGCGACCCGGCATCTACCAGTGGATTCACAGAAAACGGCGTGACAAGAAGCACATTAACCTTGATTTAACACGGCCAATTGTGCTAGGCTGCGCCGGCGTTCATCGGCCGGGTGACTGCTCTCCCCATGAACGGGTGACGTTTGTGTTCTCATACCGCACATCGCGCCCACGGAGCGTGATGTTTCACTGATCAACTCACCGTAGGACGGATCTTCCCGCACCGCATCTCCTGAATGGGCGAGTCGGTACCCCGGTATGGGCCAGCGCGGGCCGGCCACCCCCGCGTGACCGGTCGCCCCGACGGTCCTGATCCCGGCACCGCCGGCGCCCGGGAGCCGCCACGGGCACGGCCGCGCCGGGGTGGGCGACAGGTCCGCGCCCCGGCTGCGGAACACCTCCACGGTGACTCGGCGGACCGCCCGGCCCGCACCGGCGGGATGTCGACCCGTGCGGGCACCGGCGTGGGCGTTGGCACCGGCGTGGCGGCGCCCCGGTCGCGGGCGCGCCTCGCCTCGCGGTGAGGTGGTGAGCTGCCGAGGAGCGCGACCAGGGTGCGGGCCGCGACCGCGCTCGGGCCGGCGGTGGGCCGGAGCGGGAACGGAAACGGGGGCGACCTCGGGGAGCGCCCGGGACCGGCGGACGACCCGAACGGGCCGGGGACAGCCGCGTGGCGAGTGGTCCCCGGGCGCACCCGGTGCGGCCGTCGCGCCCCGAATGCCCTCTGACCAGCGGTGGAGCCGACGAGGGGACTCGAACCCCTAACCACTCGCTTACAAGGCGAGTGCTCTGCCAGTTGAGCTACGTCGGCGGGTGACCGCGACCCGCCCTGGGGCGTCGCGGTCGCCGAGCACATCGTATCGACACCGCGCACGCCCCCGGAACCGTCCCTTCGATCCACCGGAGACCGGTTCTCGGGTGGGGCCGCGGGGCCGAGCGTCCGGGAGGAGTGGGCCGGCGACGGGTTCGGCCGCCCGCCGGCGCTCCCCGCGCCACCACCGCCGGTCGCGGTCGGCTCACCGCCCTGGGAGCCCCGCCACGCCGGTTGCCGCCCGTCCCCGGCGGCGGGACGATCAGGAGCAGGAACAAAGTTCGGCGGTCCGCGCGTTGGGCACCGACGGGCGCGCGGGGCCGAACCACCCGCGCCGAGGCCATCCCCCGGTTGTCGCAGGTGAGGCGGCCGGGGACCACGTCGACCTAGGGTGGCGCACGCCACTACGCGGACCCGCAACGGAGGGGAGCCCGCCGCCGATGTCGTGAGCGGCGTGGTGATCTCAGACCCCTGTCCCGGGTCGACCCCGGTCGGCCACGCCAGCAGAGACCGAGCAGGCACGAGGTGAAGGAGGCCGGTCCGTGGGTATCGCCCAGCGGGCCCGTGAAGCGTTGCGCCGGAAGGAGGCGACGCCCGCCACGGTGGCGAACACCGCCGTCTATGGACCGCAGCTCCCCGAGGCGTCGACCATCCACCTGGTGTTGGACCTCGCCCTGCGGGTGGGCGAGGTCCAACTGGCGAGTGGCGCGGGTGCCGCCGACGCCACCGCGACGGTCATCGCGATCACCAACGCCTACGGTCTCCCCCACTGCGAGGTGGACGTCATCTACACGTCCATCACCGTGTGCTGTCACCTCGGTTCCGGCAAGGCCCCGATCACCACGCTGCGAGTGGTGCGGAGCCGCTCCCACGACTACAGCAGGCTGACCGCGACCGAGGACCTCGTCCAACGGATCACCGGCTTCGAGATCAGCGCCGAGGACGCCTACGCCGAGCTCGAACGCATCACCAACGCCGCCCACCCCTACCCGCGATGGGTGTCCTCCCTCGCCTGGGCCGGTCTCGCGGCGTCGATCGCCGTGCTCATCGGCGCCGGCCCCCTCCTGACCGGACTCGCCGCGCTCGTCAGCGCGCTGATCGACCAGATCGGGCGGTTCCTCAACCGCCGTGCCCTGCCGTTCTTCTTCCAGCAGGCGGTCGGAGGCGCGGTCGCGACCGGGGCGGCCCTGCTGCTCTTCCAGTCCGGGGTCCTCGGCGGGGGGAGCGCCTCGCTCGCGGTCGCCGCGAACCTGGTCGTGCTCCTCTCCGGGCTCTCCGTCGTCGGTGTCGCCCAGGACGCGGTCGGCGGGTACAACGTCACCGCCGCCGGCAGAGCCGGCGAGATCCTGATCATGACGGCGGGCCTGGTCACCGGGGTGATCGTCGCGCTGCGCATCGGGGTCGCGCTCGGCGCGCCCACGACCGACGTCGCGGCCAGGCTTCCCCCCGCAGCCAGCCAGCTCCCGCTGCTGGTGGTCGCCGGCGGTATGGCGGCGGTGTGCTTCGCGCTGGCCAGCTACGCGCCGCTGCGGACGCTGCTGGTCGCCGGTGGAGCGGGCGCGCTCGGCCAGCTCACCTACAGCACGTTGTCGCTGACGGCGCTCGTGGGACCGATCCCGGCCTCGGCCGGAGCCGCCGTGGTGATCGGTTTCGCGGGGGGCCTGCTCGCGAGGCGCCTGAAACTGCCCACGCTGATCGTGGTCGTCTCGGGCATCACGCCGCTGCTGCCGGGACTGGCGACCTACCGGGCCGTCTACCAGCTCGCCGCCGAGGGGAACCTGACCGCCGGGCTGTCCGACGCCGTCCTCGCCGCCGGGGTGAGCCTCGGCCTCGGAGCCGGGGTCGTCCTCGGTGAGTTCCTCGCGCAGCCGGTCCGGACCAGCATCGGTCGGCTCGAACGGCGCTTCTCCGGCCCGAGGATGTCGGGACCGCTGCGTCCGTCGCGCCGTCGCCTCGAGTGAGCACCGCGGGCTCGGCCCCCGTCGAGCCCGAACTCGTCCGACCTGCGCGATGTGGCGGATCGCGGGCTGCGACGGGCAGCCGATTCAACTACTCACGGTCATGTGATCGCGCTTACTGCGTCCACCAATCAGCACGAATTGTGGCTAGCCTCAACAATGGAGGATGACACGGAGAGTCACCGGCTGCCACCAGGGCCAACGGAGGTCGGGGCAGGTGGCCACACCGTTCGACTCTCGTCGCTGCTGAGGAGGCCTGGCCAGTGGGCAGCACGACACCAGCTTCAACGGGTGCCGACTTCGTCGTGGTCGCCAACCGCCTTCCGGTCGATCTCGAACGACTGCCCGACGGGACGGAGCGCTGGCGTCACAGCCCTGGCGGGCTGGTGACGGCGCTCGAGCCGTTCCTGCGAGCCCGCAAGGGGGCGTGGGTGGGGTGGCCGGGCATCGCCGACGCCGACGTCGCTCCCTTCGAGGACGGCGACCTGCGGTTGCACCCGGTCAGCCTGTCCTCGGACGAGTTCCGGGACTACTACGAGGGCTTCTCCAACGCGACCCTGTGGCCCCTCTACCACGACGTCGTCGCCACCCCGGTCTTCGACCGGACGTGGTGGGACGTCTACGTGCGGGTCAACCAGCGGTTCGCGGAGGCCACCGCGTCGGTGGCCGCCGAGGGCGCCACCATCTGGGTGCAGGACTACCAGCTCCAACTGGTCCCGGCCATGCTCAGGGACCTCCGCCCGGACCTGCGCATCGGCTTCTTCCTCCACATCCCGTTCCCCCCGGTCGAGTTGTTCATGCAGCTCCCCTGGCGCACCCAGATCGTGCGAGGACTGCTCGGGGCCGACCTCGTCGGCTTCCACCGTCCGGGTGGCGCGCAGAACTTCCTCTGGCTCGCCAGGAGGCTGGCGGGGTTCCAACCCACCAAGGGCAGCGTGGGGGTGCGCAACCGCCCCGGAGTCGTCCAGGTCGGGGACCGCCCCGTCCGCGTTGGCGCCTTCCCGATCTCGATCGACTCCTCGTCGCTGGACCAGCTGGCCGCGAGCGAGGAGAGCGCGCGGCGGGCGGCGCAGCTGCGCGCGGACCTCGGCAACCCCCGGCGAATTCTGCTGGGCGTGGACCGGCTCGACTACACCAAGGGCATCGACCTGCGGCTACACGCCTTCCGCGAACTGCTGGCCGAGGAACGGGTCGACGCCTCGGACACGGTCATGGTGCAGTTGGCGACTCCAAGTCGAGAACGTCTGGAGCACTACAAAAAGATGCGGGAGGAGATCGAGCGGGAAGTCGGGCGCATCAACGGCGAGTTCAGCCGCCTCGGCCGACCGGCGGTCCATTACCTGCATTCGTCCATCGACCGCAAGGACCTCGTCGCTTTCTACTGCGCTGCCGACGTCATGGTAGTCACCCCGGTCCGCGACGGGATGAACCTGGTCTGCAAGGAGTACGTGGCCTGCAGGAACGACCTCGGCGGCGCGCTGGTGCTCAGCGAGTTCGCGGGAGCCGCCGCCGAACTCACGAGTGCCTTCCTGGTCAATCCCCACGATCTGGAGGGCGTGAAGGACGCGCTTGAGGCTGCCCTGAACATTGACCCGGCGGAGGGACGCCGTAGGATGCGCGCGCTGCGGCGTCAAGTTCTCAATCATGACGTCGATCGCTGGGCGCGATCTTTTCTCGAGGCTTTGGGGGCGCAGCCGAACCGCTAAGGTTCATTCGTTTACCCATCCCTGACGCCGTGAGGAGGAGGCGTTGACCGCCGAGGCCCTCCCAGCCGAACTTCGGCGCGCGATCGTCCAGCTTGCGAGGACGCCGCGCCTGTTGGTCGCCTGTGACTACGACGGGACACTCGCTCCCATTGTCGTCGACCCGGACCATGCCCAGCCGCTACCGGAGTCGGTGCACGCGCTGCGGTCGTTGGCGGCGCTGCCCGCCACCGTCACCGCGGTCATCTCCGGCCGGGCACTCCGTGATCTGGCCGCGTTGTCCCGGCTGCCCGCGGAGGTGCACCTCGTGGGCAGCCACGGCTCCGAGTTCGACGTGGGATTCGTCCACGAACTCGGAGCCGAGGCCACCACGCTGCTCCGCCGCATCCAGTCCGAACTCGATCCCCTCGCCGACGAGGGACAGGGAATCCACCTGGAGGTGAAACCCGCCAGTGTCGCCGTCCACGTGCGGCGAGCGGAACCAGCCGTCGCCGAACGCGTGCTGGAGACGGTGCGCACCGGCCCGGCGACCTGGGACGGAGTCCAGGTCACCGAGGGCAAGGCGGTGATCGAACTCGCCGTGGTGCAGACCAACAAGGGCAACGCGTTGGACACCCTGCGCCACCAGGTGGGCGCGACCGCCGCGCTGTTCTTCGGTGACGACGTCACCGACGAGAAGGCCTTCCGGAGCCTCCAGGGCCCCGACATGGGCATCAAGGTCGGCCCCGGCGACACCGCCGCCGCCTACCGGGTGGACGACGCCCAGGCGGTCGCCACGGTCCTCGCCTTCCTCCTGGAGGAACGGCGCACCTGGTTGTTCGGTGAGCAGGCTCCGCCCATCGAGCGGTTGAGCATGTTGGCGAACGAGCGAACCGTCGCCCTGGTCACCCCGGACGCCCGGCTGACCTGGCTCTGCCACCCGGAGCCGGACTCGGCGGCGGTCTTCGCCGACCTGCTCGGCGGACCCACCGCTGGCCACTTCTCCATCAAGCCCAACCGCAACGGCCTCCCACTGGGCCAGCGGTACCTGCCCGGGACGATGGTGGTGGAAACCCGCTGGTCCCGGTTGCTGGTCACCGACTACCTCGACCACTACTCCAGTTCCCACCGGACGGACGTGGTCCGGGTCGTCTCGGGCAACACGACCGCCAGCGTCGAGTTCGCTCCCCGCCCCGAGTTCGGCCAGGTGCCGGTCCGCCTCATCGCGGAGGCCGACGGCCTCCGGGTCGTGGGCACCTCGGAGCCGATGGTCCTGCGCGCTCCCGGCGTCGTCTGGGAGATCACCTCCGACGGCATGCACGAGTCGGCGCGTGCCGTGGTGGAGCCCTCCCCTGGTCACGACGTGGTGCTCGAGCTGCGCTGCGGGACCGACGACCTCGGGCCGGGCGAGATCGCGGAGCAGGAGCGTCGGCAGCGGGCGGGCGAGTACTGGTCCAGTTGGGTCCAGGGGCTGTCGCTGCCGCCGGTGGAGACCGACCTGGTGGCCCGTTCGGCGCTCACCCTCCGGGGGCTGTGCCACTCGGAGACCGGTGCCATCATGGCCGCGGCGACCACCTCGCTGCCGGAGGAGATCGGTGGTGTCCGCAACTGGGACTACCGGTACTGCTGGCTGCGGGACGCGGCTCTCACCGCCCAGGCCCTGGTCTCGCTCGGGTCGCACGAGGAGGCCGAGGGTTTCCTGAACTGGCTGCACCGGGTTCTGGAGACCCTCCCGGGGCCGGAACGGCTCCACCCCCTCTACACGATCTACGGCACCAACCTCCCACCGGAGGCCGTGATCGACACCCTGCCGGGTTACGCGGGTTCGCGCCCCGTCCGGGTGGGCAACCTGGCGAACCAGCAGGTGCAGCTCGACGTCTTCGGCCCGGTGGTGGATCTGATCGCCATGCTGACCGAGTCGAGGGGCAAGCTCACCGACGACGACTGGCGGCTGGTGACGGCCATGGCCGAGGCGGTGTCCCGCCGCTGGCACGAGGCTGACCACGGGATCTGGGAGGAGCGCCACGCGCCCAGGCACCACGTCTACTCGAAGGTCATGTGCTGGGTGACCCTGGACCGCGCGGTGCGGCTGGCGGAGAGCTACGGCCGCGAGGTCGACCCGACCTGGGAGCCCCTGCGGGACGAGATCGCCAGGGACGTGCTGAAGAACGGGTGGAACGACGAGGTCCAGTCCTTCACCACCGCCTACGACGGGGTCGACCTGGACGCGGCCTCCCTCTTCGTCGGGCTCTCCGGCCTGATCGACCCGACCGACGACCGGTTCCAGTCGACGGTGACGGCGATCGAGTCCGAGCTGCGCAGCGGCTCGACGGTGTACCGCTACCGCCGGGACGACGGGCTGCCCGGGGACGAGGGCGGTTTCCACTTCTGCGCGGCCTGGATGGTGGAGGCCTACCTGCTGACCGGTCGGCGGACGGAGGCGGAGGACCTGTTCCAACAGCTGGTCGACGCCGCCGGCCCCACCGGGCTGCTTCCGGAGGAGTACGACCCCATCGCGGAGCGGTCGCTGGGCAACCACCCACAGGCCTACTCGCACGTGGGTCTGATCCGGTGCGCCAGGCTGCTGTCCGAGGCCGTCTGACGCTCCTCCCCTCCCGGGGATGAGTTCCGTCGCGGGGCCCGCCGAGAACGGCGGGCCCCGTCGGCTTTTCCGGGTGTGGACGGCCGGCCTGCTCGGGGCATGCCCCCGTGGCCGGGGGCCGCGTGCCCTCCCGCCGACCCGGTGAACCCGTTGCTCCACCAACGCGGGCTCTGGCGCGTTCCCCCGGCGCCTCCACCCGTCGACCTCTCCTGACCTCCCGCGCGCGGGGACCGGGTCCCCTTCCCCACGCCGAAGAACAGCGACACCCGCCGCTCCACGGAGGTCACCACGGCCGCCGCCTGGTCGGTTGCGCCTCGAACCCGTCCAGGTTCGCCGGGGGCGGCCGACATCAGCGGGAACTGGGCATCTGGCGGCTCGCGGATGGGGCGGTGCCTGGCGGCCCTCACCTCGATCGGTGCGGTCACCGGGCTCGGCGTCCGGGTGGGGCGCCCGCCGTCACGGCTCGCGGACTTCACCCGTTCGGACGAGCATGTTGGCCGGAAGTGGCCGTTGTCCCGGGGCCGGTCGCCGCCGTTGGGCGGGTCGCGCCCCCGCGCTGGCTGATCGGCGCGCCGGCGGGCCGGCCGGCGGTCACGCTGGGAGGACCGTTGCCGGTCGAAGAGCGGGGAGTGCTCATGTGTCGACTGTTCGGCCTGTCCGGTGCGCCCCGGCGGGTGTCGGCCACCTTCTGGCTGCTCGACGTCTCGGACAGCCTGGCGGAGCAGAGCCGGCGCGAACCGAACGGCACCGGGTTGGGGACCTTCACCGAGGACGGCCTCCCCCTCGTGGAGAAGCAGCCGATCGCCGCCTACGAGGACCGGGCCTTCGCGGAGGAGGCGCGGCACCGCGAGTCGACCACGTTCCTCGCGCACATCCGCTACGCCTCCTCCGGGCCGGCCAGGCCCGAGAACACGCACCCGTTCCTCCAACGGGGGCGGATGCTGGCCCACAACGGCGTGATGGGGGACCTGCCCGTCCTGGAGCGCGAACTGGGCCGGCACCTGTCCCTCGTCGAGGGGGACACCGACTCGGAGCGGTTCCTCGCCCTGGTCACCCGTCACACCGAGCGGAACGGCGGTGACGTCGGTGCTGGACTGACCGAGGCGGCGCGGTGGGTGGCCGAGAACCTGCCCGTCTACGCGCTCAACGTGGTCCTGACGACACCGACGGAGCTGTGGGCCCTGCGGTACCCGGAGACGCACGATCTCGTCGTCCTCGAACGCGTGGTTCCGCCGAACGGGCGCCGGCGGCACCTGGACCACGCGAGCGCGGCGGGAACCGTCCGGGTCCGCTCGGACGCCCTGGCGGGCTGCTCCTCGGTCGTGGTCGCGAGCGAACCGATGGACGAGAGCCCGGACTGGCGATCACTGGCACCAGGCGAGCTGCTGCACGTCGACGACCGGCTGCGGACGAGGCGGCGGACCGTGCTGGACTCGCCGCCCCGGCACCGGCTCACCCTGGACGACCTGGGGGAGACGGCAGCACGGTCCCAACGGGGCCGTTGAACTCACGCTCCCGCGAGCGAACCCCAGCGGACATCCGACCCCGCCCGGATGCGGAGGGCGTCCCCGGGGCGGCCGACCACCGGCCGGCGCGGAGAACGCCGGCCGGTCACGGCCCGAACCAGCGCTCCTGGCTGTTCCGTGGTGGCGCGGCCGTGCTACCGGTCCGCAGGCTCGTCGGCAGGACGATCTTCCTCGGACGGCCGTGGTCCGGTTGCTCCCGTAGCAGCCGGCCCGCCTCCGCGCCCTTGTCCCGCACCGGCTGCACCACGGTGGTCAACCCCACCCGTTCCGCCTCGGCGATGCCGTCGAAGCCGGTCACGGTCAGATCCTGGGGCACGCGCAGGCCGCGACGCCTGGCCTCCTCGAGCGCGCCGAGCGCCAGGATGTCGGAGGTGCAGACCACGGCCGTGATCTCAGGGTCGAGATCCAGGATCCGGGCGGTGGCCGAGGCGCCGGACTCGACGCTGTGGTCGAACCGTTCGACGACGGGTACCTGCGCCCACGGGACCCCAACCGCCTCGAAGGCCGCGGCGAGGGCGACCAGCCGGGCGCGCTGCACGTGGAAGTGCGCTGACCGCTGCCGGTCCAGCGAGGCGATGGCGTCGTTGCGGTCGCGTCCGAGCCGCATGCACACCACCCCGACCCGTCGATGCCCCAGGCCGATGAGGTGGTCGGCCATGCCGGTCATCGCGGAACCGTCGTCGATGCCGACCGTGTCGACCCCGGGGAGGCTGGGCTGGTCGCAGACGACGGTGGGCACCGGGCGCTCCAGCACGGCGGCCAGGTGGGGATCGTCGTCGGGCACCGAGTAGACGACGAACCCGTCGACCCCCGCCCGGTGCACCGCGGCGAGGTCCTCCCGCTCGGGATTGGCCGGGACCAGCAACAGCCCCTGCCCCGCGGCTTCGCAGGAGAGCGCCAGGCCCTCCAGGAAGCTGACGGCCGCGGGGTCACGGAAGGCGTAGGAGAGGTTCTCGGTCAGCAGGAGACCCAGCGCGCCCGCCTTGCGGGTGCGCAGGGACCGCGCGACCGGGTCCGGACCGGGGTAGCCGACCCGACGAGCGGCTTCGAGCACGCGTTGCCGGAGTTCGGGTGAGAGCTGGTCAGGACGGTTGTAGGCATTGGACACCGTTGTCCTGGACACGCCGAGCTCCGCCGCCAGCGAGGCCAGGGTTGCCGGCCGGCGAGAACTGATGGACCGCACCATGAAGTGACCGTAACGGTTCAGAACCAATTGGTGAAGCCAGGGCGACCCACGCCACGACGCGGGTATTTTCCGCGCGTGCCCCGTCGCCGGCCGCCCCGCACCCGTGGGGGCCCGCACCGGGTTCCGGGAGTTCAGCGAGGGGGCGCCGTCGACTCCCTGACCACCAGCCTCGGCCGGAAGATCCGGGTGTGCGCCCCGACCGGCTGCGCCCCGGCGTCGGGGTCGAGCCGGGCGGCCAACTCCTCGACCGCCGCCCGCGCCATCTCCGCGATGGGCTGCGCCAGCGTCGTCAACGGTGGGGTGCAGTAGTCGGCCAGCGGGCTGTCGTCGAAGCCGATCACCGACAGCTGGTCCGGCACGGACACCCCCCGCCGATGGCACTCCCGGATCGCGCCGAGCGCCATGTGGTCGGACGAGCAGATGACGGCCGTCACCGGCTCCCTGTCCAGCAGCTCCCCCAGCGCCCTGGCACCGCCGCCCGCCCCGTAGGGCGCGTGGGACACGAGGGCGGGCCTCGCCGCCAGCCCCTCCTCCTCCAGGGCGGTGGCCCAGCCGGCGTGCTTCAGCCGGGACGGCAGCGAACGGGCCGGCCCGCTGACGAAACCGATGTGGCGATGCCCCAGGTCGAGGAGGTGGCGGGTCGCCAGGTAGCCGGCGAGCTGCTCGTCGACGGCGACGTCCGGGATGTCCGCGGAGGGCACCCCGCCGTTGACGAACACCACGCGGACCCCGTCGTTGACGAGCTGGTGGTAGTAGGCGCTCCTGGCGGTCCGTCGCGCGGGGCTGACGTTGGCGATCCCGGGCGACACGAAGATCATCCCCGTGACCCCCCTGGCGAGCAGCATCCCGACGTACTGCTCCTCGCCGAGGCTGTCGGGTTCCGAGGACCGCGTGTTGCACAGCACGCACGAGAAACCCGCCCGGGCCGCCCTGGTCTCCAACGCCTCGGCGAAGGCGGGGAACACGGGGTTGGACAGCTCGGGAACGAGGAGGCCGACCACCCCCGTCCTCCCCAGCGCCGCCACGCCCCGGGAGGTGTGCGGCAGCTCGGCCAGCGCGGCCAGCACCCGTTGCCTGGTCTCGTGGTTCACCCCGGCCCGCCGGTTCAGCACCCGGCTGACGGTGGAGACGCTGACCCCGGCCGCGCTCGCGATCTCGGATAGTCCGGCCACAGCGGGTCGCCCCTTTCTCCTGCGCGTCCTGCGCACGCCGATGGCCGTAGCGTGCCGGTGACGGCACGTTTTTTCAAACCTCTTCACCCGGCAGGTGGCCCCAAGAACCTGCTGTTACGGCTTGGTTACCCAAAGGACCTTGACGTGAGCTGGCTCACGGGTATGCAATTCGCGTCACACAGCTTGCAAAAAATTTCAGTTCGGCCGCCAGTCCGGGCGGTCGGCGCGTCCACAGAGGGGACGACAGCGACGATGCGGCGTGACACCCTCAACACCCTCGGCCGAACCGGCGTGCTGGGACTCGGCTGCGTGCTGGCGATGACCGCCTGTGGCGGTTCCGGCGGATCAGACGACCAGGACGGGCCGGTCGTCTTCTGGGACACCAGCGGCCCCGGTGAGTCAGCGGTCTTCCGCGACCTCGCCGAGGGCTGCGCGGCGAGCGGCGGTTTCGAGGTCGCCGTCGAACAGGTCGCCTTCGACCAGGCCCTGAACAACTTCAAGAACGCCGCGCAGGGCGGGCAGGGCCCCGACGTGCTCAGGGCCGAGGTGGCCTGGGTCGCCCAGCTCGCCCACAACGGCCTGATCCAGGACCTCGCCGGAACCGGCCTCGACGACCAGGGCGACTTCCTGGCCACCCCCTGGAGCTCCACCCAGTTCGACGGCGCGACCTACGCCGTCCCGCAGGTCACCGACACGCTCGCCCTGCTCTACAACCGGGAGTTCCTGGACGAGGCCGGCGTCGAACCGCCGACCTCCTGGGAGGAACTGCTCGACATCGCCCCCGACCTCGGCGGGGACTCCGCGTTCTTCGTGAACAACGACGGCTACTACGCCCTGCCCTTCATCTACTCGGCCGGCGGCGACCTCCTCGACGTCGAGAACCAGACCATCGTCGTCAACTCCGACGAGGCCGTGGCCGGCCTGGGGACGGCGCGCGCGCTGTTGGACGAGGGCGCGGCCAGGACCGCCCAGGACCCGGGCAACTCCTACGGGAACATGAAGGCCGCCTTCGCCTCCGGCGAGGTGGCGATGATCGTCGACGGGCCGTGGGCGGTGGCCGACCTGCTCGACGGGGCGGCCTTCCAGGACCCGGAGAACCTCGGAGTGGCGCCGCTGCCCGGCCCCGCCGACGGGGACGGCAACGGACCGGTCGGCGGCCACGACTACGTCATCCGGCAGGGCAGTGAGCGCACCGACGACGCGGTCTCCCTCATCGAGTGCATGAGCGGGGTGGAGGCGCAGACGACGGTGGCCGTGGAGCTCGGCCTGCTGCCCACCCGGGAGTCGGTGTACGAGGACCCGGAGGTGGCCGAGCACCCCGTCGTCTCCGCGTTCAGCGCGGCCGTCGAGCGGGCTCACCCGCGCCCCTGGATCGCCGAGGGCAACGAGCTGTTCGACCCGCTCAAGATCGGCTACGCCGACGTGCTGGCTGGCAACCTCAGCCCGGCGGAGGCGGCAGAGCAGGTCGCCACCGCGTACCAGGACACCGTCGTTCCCGACTACACGATCGGCTGAGCCGTGGTCGCGACGACGACGGGGCCGGCGGCGGAGCACCGCCGGCCCGGCCCCCGGGGCGGCACCGAGCGGCGCGGGCGCGTCCGGCGGTTCCTCGACCGGTACTGGTACGCCTACGCCCTGGTGCTGCCGGTGGTGGTCGTGGTCGGCGGGCTGGTGATCCTCCCGCTGGCCCAGGGTGTCTTCTTCACGTTCACGAACATCAACGAGGGCAACATCGCGAACCCCGTGCTCGGCCGGGAGGCCGACTACGACGTCGTGGGGCTCGCGAACTACCTGAACGTGCTCTCCGGGGATCCGGCCTACGGGTCGTTCTGGGGGGTGCTGCTCCGAACCCTGGTGTGGTCGGGGATCTGCGTCGCGTTCCACTACGGCATCGGCCTGGGGCTGGCACTGCTGCTGAACCGTCCCATGCGGTTCCGGACGCTCTACCGGATCCTGCTGATCCTCCCCTGGGCGGTCCCCGCCTTCGTCAGCGCCTTCGCCTGGCGGTACCTGTTCAACGCCGACTACGGGCTCATCAACTGGCTGCTGGGCTCGGTCGGCCTGCCCACCCCGGTGTGGCTCGGCCAGTCACCGGTGGCGATGGTCGCCGTGATCATCGTCAACGTCTGGCTCGGGGTGCCGTTCATGATGGTCGCGCTCCTGGGCGGCCTCCAGTCCATTCCCGGTGACCTCTACGAGGCCGCCGAGATCGACGGCGCCACCCCCTGGCAACGCTTCACGCAGATCACCCTGCCCGGGCTGCGCCCGGTGTCGAGCACCGTGATCCTGCTCGGCGTGATCTGGACGTTCAACATGTTCCCGGTCATCTACCTGATCACCGGCCAGAACCCGCACACGCGCATCCTGATCACCTACGCGTTCGAACGCTTCTTCTCCGGCGCCACCAGGGACTACGCGATCGCCTCGACCTACGGGGTCCTCATCCTCTCCGTCCTGCTGGTCTTCGCCGGGGTCTACCTGCGCGCCCTGCGATCACAGGAGGCCGACTGAGATGGACGTGACCTCGCTCCAGACGAGCGGCCGGGCTGGCCCGTCCGGCGGGCGCCGTCCCGCCCCGCCCCGGTCCGGTCACCGCGGCCGGCGTTCCCCGGCGGCGAGCTTCGGGCTGCACGCCGCGCTGGTGGTCGCCTCGCTGATCGCCGTCTTCCCCGTCTTCTGGGTCCTGGTGACCTCCTTCAAGCCGGACTCCCGCGCCATCGAGGCGAGTCCGAGCCTGATCAACGAGTCGAGCCTGGACAACTACGCGCGCATCCTCGCCGGCGAGAAGGGCGACTTCCTGGCCTGGTTCGGGAACTCGCTGCTGATCGCGGGGCTGACGACGGTCCTCGCGGTCATGTTGGCGGCGAGCACCGGGTACGCCGTGAGCCGGTTCAACTTCCCCGGCGGCCGAGGGCTGTTGTTCTTCTTCCTCGTCGTGCAGATGTTCCCCTTCGCGGTGCTCATCGTGCCGCTCTACAACCTGCTGCTCAGCCTGGGCCTTCAGGGGTCGGCCGGTGGGCTGGTGCTCGTGTACTGCACCACCGCGGTGCCGTTCTGCACCTACATGCTCAAGGGCTACTTCGACGGCATCCCCCGCGAGATCGACGAGGCCGGCCGGATGGACGGGCTCTCGCCGTTCGGGGTCTTCTGGCGGTTGATGTTGCCGCTGGCCAGGCCTGGCCTGGCGGTCACCGGCTTCTACGCGTTCATCACCGCGTGGGGTGAGGTGGCCTTCGCCTCGGCCTTCCTCTCCGCCGCCGACCAGTCCAAGACCCTGGCGGTGGGCCTCCAGGTGTTCGTTCAGCAGAACCGGACCGAATGGGGCCATCTTGCGGCTGCTTCCATCCTTGTGGCGATCCCCGCGGCCGTGGTTTTCTACCTCGTGCAACGGTTCCTGGTCTCAGGGCTCGCCGCAGGCAGTGTCAAGGGTTGACCGCTTCGAGGGCGGAGTCCTGGCCCTCGCGGGTGGCGGTCCTGGTCAGTTCCGTCCCTGTCAACGAGTACGTCGTCTTGCTTCCACTCGGCGTCAAGATGTGTTCCCGCGAGAGCAAGCGCGGACACGGAAACCGGAGGGCCCGCATGGCCGGAGTCAGTTACGTCAAAGCGTCCCGGGTCTACCCGGGCAACCCGCCCGTCCGAGCGGTCGACCAGCTCGACCTCGAGGTCAACGACGGTGAGTTCCTCGTGCTCGTGGGCCCGTCCGGTTCGGGCAAGTCCACCGCCCTGCGGATGCTCGCCGGCCTGGAGGACGTCGACGAGGGCGCCATCCACATCGGCGGTAACGACGTCACGCACACGCCGCCGAAGGGCCGGGACATCGCGATGGTCTTCCAGTCCTACGCGTTGTACCCGCACATGACGGTGGGCGAGAACATGGGCTTCGCGCTGAAGCTGCGCCGCGTGCCGAAGGAGACCATCAAGGCCAAGGTCGCCGAGGCCGCGAAGATGCTCGACCTGACCCCCTACCTCGACCGCAAGCCGAAGGCGCTGTCCGGTGGTCAGCGGCAGCGGGTCGCGATGGGCCGCGCGATCGTCCGGGAGCCGGCCGTCTTCCTCATGGACGAGCCGCTGTCGAACCTCGACGCGAAGCTGCGGGTGGAGACCCGTGCGAACATCGCCGCGCTCCAGGCCCGGCTGGGCACGACCACGATCTACGTCACCCACGACCAGGTCGAGGCCCAGACCATGGGGCACCGCGTCGCGGTGCTCAAGGACGGCCTCCTGCAGCAGTGCGACACCCCGCGCAACCTCTACGAGCGGCCGGCGAACTCCTTCGTCGCTGGCTTCATCGGTTCGCCGGCGATGAACCTGAAGACGGTCGCCCTCACGTCCGAGGGCGCGGTCCTCGACGGCCTCACGGTCCCGCTGCCCCGGTCGGTGGTGGCCGGTCACGACGCCAAGACCATCACCTTCGGGGTCCGCCCCGAATCGCTGCGCCTCACCGGGGGCGACGAGGTGGGCATGAAGCTCACCGTCGACCTCGTCGAGGAGCTGGGCGCGGACGCCTACGTCTACGGCTCGGTGGACATCGGCGGCACGGCGGAGCGCTTCATCGTCCGGACCGACGGTCGCACCCCGCCCTCGATCGGTTCCACGGTGAACGTGACCCTGCGCGACGACAACGAGGTGCACCTCTTCCACCCCGAGTCCGGGGCGAGGTTGGAGACCACGAAGGCTCCCACGGCCTGACCCGCACCTCTTCACCTCACGGAACACGGACCTCCCCCCAGGGAGGGAATGACGATCACGGAACGTACGCGGCGGGTGGCGTCGGGAGCGAAGTGCCAACGCCACGCGGCGCAGGGTGACGACGCACCTCGCACCCACCAACCACAGCGGCCCCGGAGTCACTCCGGGGCCGCTGTGCTGCGCACTCCAGCCCTGGGAGCTCCGCGCGGCGACTCCGGCCGGGGATTGCGGAACCACACCGAACTGCGTCTACACTGCAAACGGTAACGGTTTCCATTCCCTGCGCCGGGGGCAGAAAGAGGCAATGCTATGACCCTCCGTAATCGACGGCACTGGCTGACGGTGGGCTGCCTCACCGCGACCGCGGCCCTGATCACCGCCTGCGGCGGGAACGGTGGCGAGGGTGACGCCGCCGACGCCGGTGAGGGCTCCTCCGGGCTGACCGTGGTCGCCTCGACCAACGTGTGGGGCAGCGTGGCCGCCGCGGTCGGTGGCTCGAACGTCGAGGTCGTGTCCATCATCGACGAGGCTGGCGCCGACCCCCACTCCTACGAGAGCCAGCCCTCGGACGCGGCCGAGCTGGTGGGCGCCGACCTGATCGTGCACAACGGCGCCGGGTACGACGAGTTCGTCAGTCAGATCATCGCCTCGGAGGGCCTGGACACCCCGGCGGTCGAGGCCGCCGCCGTGGCCGGGGTCGAGGGCCACTCCCACGACCACGGGCACGACCACGACGAGGACGGCCACGAGCACGGCGAGGACGGCGAGGACGGCCACGAGCACAGCGATGACGGCCACGACGAGGAACCAGCGGACCACGACCACGACCACGACCACGACCACGACGAGCACTCCCACGAGCACGGCACGGAGGACAACGAGCACGTCTGGTACGACCTGGCCGTGGTGTCCGAGGTCGCCGAGCGGATCGCGGACGAGCTGAGCGAACTCGACGCCGACAACGCCGACGGCTACCGGTCGAACCTGGCGGAGTTCCAGGACGGGATCGACGAACTCGCCACCTCGGTGGCCGAACTCGGCGAAAGCGAGGACGGCGGCCACCCGCACGTGCTCTCCACCGAGTCCGTGGCCACCTACCTGCTCGCCGACGCGCACATCCACGATCTGACCCCGGCCGGCATGCACCTCGCGATGCACAACGAGACCGACCCGCCCGCCGCCGTCATCGCCGAGATCAACGAGATCATCGACGGCGGCGAGGCCGACGTGATGATCAACAACCCGCAGACCGAGACCGGTGTGACGAACGAGATGCTGAGCCGCGCGGAGCAGGCGGGGATGCCGGTGGTGGAATTCACCGAGACACTGCCGGAGGGCCAGGACGACTTCCTGGCCTGGATGACCGACCAGGTCGACGCCCTGGCGGCCGCGCTGGGCCGCTGACCGCGCTCGACCGGGACGTCCACCGGCCCCTGCCCACCGGACGGAAACCATGATCCACGATGACCGCCCGCCAGCCGTGCGGCTGCGCTCGGCCCGCCTCGCCTACGGCGACCGCGTGCTGTGGGACGGGCTCGACCTCGACGTGATGCCAGGCGAGTTCGTCGCCGTGCTCGGTCCCAACGGCTCGGGCAAGACCAGCCTCCTCCGGGTGCTCCTCGGCCTCCAGCCCCTCAGCGGCGGCGAGGTCGAGATCGGCGGCACCGCGGTCCGCCGCGGTTCCCGCCGCATCGGGTACATCCCGCAGCAGCGGGCGGTGGACAGCACCGTCACCGTGCGGGGGACGGACCTGGTGGGCCTCGGCCTGGACGGCCACCGGTGGGGGCTGGGACTGCGAGGCCGGACCGACCGACGGCGGCGGGTCCGCGAGGCCGTCGAGGCCGTGAACGCCACCGGGTACGCGTCGAGACCCCTCGGTCTGCTCTCCGGTGGGGAACAACAACGGCTGCGGGTCGCGCAGGCGCTGGTGGGCGCCCCCGACGTCCTGCTCTGCGACGAACCCCTCCTCTCCCTGGACCTCGCGAGCCAGCGGATGGTGAGCGAGCTCATCGCCGAGTCCGCACGGGACAGGGACGCCGCGGTCGTCTTCGTCACCCACGAGATCAATCCCGTCCTGCCGGTGGTGGACCGGGTGCTCTACCTGGTGGACGGACGGTTCCGGATCGGCCCGCCCGACGAGGTGATGACCTCCGAGGTGCTGTCGGAGCTGTACCGGACGCCGGTGCGCGTCCTGCGGCTCGGCGACCGGATCATGGTGATGGCCGAGAGCGGGCACCGCGTCGACCTCGGCGGCGGTCTGGAGACCGAACAACCGCACCACGTCTCCGACGAGACCGAGGGACGACAGCCGTGAACCTCGACGCCCTCTTCGACATCGACACGACGCTGAACCTCCTCGAGCTCGGATTCGTGCGCAACGCCCTCCTCGCTGGGGCGGTCCTCGGCCTGGTGTCCGGCGTGCTCGGCCCCCTCGTGGTCGCCAGGAACATGTCCTTCGCGGTCCACGGCACGGCGGAGCTGGCCTTCACCGGCGCCGCCGCCGCCCTGCTCCTCGGCTGGAGCGTGGGCACCGGCGCCCTGCTCGGCGCGGTGGTCGCCGCGCTCATCCTCGGGCTCCTCGGGCAGCGGGGCAGCGAACGCGACTCGGTGATTGGCGCGGTGCTGGCGTTCGGCCTCGGGCTGGGCGTGCTCCTGCTCTCCCTGTACCCGGGGCGGGCGTCGAGCAAGTTCAGCCTGCTGGTCGGGCAGATCGTGGGCGTCAGCTCCACGGGGATCGTGCTGCTCTCGGTCTCCGCGCTCGCGGTGATCCTGGTGTTCGCGCTGCTCTACCGCCCGTTGCTGTTCGCCAGCGTCGACCCTGGTGTCGCCGTGGCGCGGGGGGTCCCGGTGCGGGTGCTCACACCCGTGTTCGCGGTGCTCGTGGGCATCGCCACCGCCCTGGCCGTGCAGATCGTCGGCGCGCTGCTGGTGCTCTCCCTGATGGTCACGCCCGGCGCCGCCGCGTCCCGTGTGACCGCCAACCCCGCCCTCGCCGCGCTCCTCGCCGTCGTCTTCGCCGAGATCGCCGTCCTGGGTGGCATCGTGCTCTCGTTGGCCCCTGGCGTGCCGATCAGCAGCTTCGTCACCGCCATCTCGTTCCTGATCTACCTCGTCTGCCGGTTCGTGGGCGGCGCGAGACACCGCCGGCTGGTCGCGTCCGGCTGATCGGGAGGCCCGTCCTCGCGCCGCCCAGCCCCGGAGGGCGAGGAGGCGGGGTCCGGAGCGGCACGGGAGGCGCCAGGCCGGCGAGGAAGCCGGCGGTGCCACCTCCGCCAGGTCCCGCCCGCCAGGCCTCAGCGCGGGTTGGCCGACAGGGTCCGCTCGATGTCGGCCACCACCTCGGGATCGGCGAAGGGAGCCACCCCGCTGGCCAACACCCGCTCCACCGCCTGCACGACGATCACCTCGCTGTCGGCGAGCACGTCCAACATGAGCTGGCGGTCGGTGTGCGCGACGGTGTAACTGATCAACGTCAGATCGTTGAAGGCGGCGGGGACGTAGCGGCTGGTGGAGATCATGAAGGAGTCACCGAGCATCGCGACCTTCTCGGGGACGGTTCCCTCGATCGGTTCCGACTCGAAACGCACCGGCTCGGTGATCCGGGTGGTGCGCGCCCGGGTGCGGTCCGTCCGGCCGTCCGGTCGCAGCTGGAACCGGGTCGTCTCCTCGGTCTCCGCGCGCCCGAGGAGCGGCGGGAGGTCAGGACTGTGGTCCCACCGGCCGTCGGGAACGGTGCGCCAGGACCGCGTCACCCCCGGCTGGACCGCCTCGGCGATCCGCCGCAGCCCGATGATGGCGCCCTCGTCGTTCCAGTGCGTGTCCAGCCGGTGGTAGGTGGAGGCGGCGGTTCCGCCCTGCATCAGGTTCACCCGGGGATCGATCGCGCCGGTCTCGTCCGGTAACCGCTGCCACAGCTCGTCCCGCACCTCCTCGGCGCAGTCCATCCCGGGGTACTGGTCCGGCATGTACTCCGGGACCACGGTGCTCTTGTCCGGCACGACCAGCACCACCAGCCGTCGGCCGGACTCCTCCACCACCCGGCGCAGCTCACGCATGCCGTCGATGGTGTCGTCGATCGGACGGTTCTGGGAGCACTTCCCCTCGATGTCGTAGCCGTAGTAGAGCCACCCCTCCTTGCCCTCGATGACCTCGCTGGACTCTGCGAGGATCAACGGGCCGTCCTCCGAGGGGGGCGTGTCCTCCTGCGGGACGGGCGGAGCGATCGGCCCCTGGTCGAGCGGGGAGCCGCCACGCTGGCCACCGAACGGCGAACCGTCGTCGAAGACCCCCCGACTGATGCCGTCCGCCGCGTGGACCGCCGCCTCGCGGAAGACGAGGTTGTCCGTGGCCCACTGGGACAGGCCGGTGACGAAACCCCAGCCCTCCGAGAGTGACGGGAACTCGACCAGCGGGCGGTTCTCGATCTCCGCCGCCCGCGCTCCCACCGCGTACGCGGCCAACGGGGCACCGAAGAACACCGCGGCGGACACGAGGGCGACCAGCTGCCTGCCACCGTGCCTCGGGCGGTACAGCGAGTGCTCCCTCGGCAGCCAGGACTCGTGCACCTCGGGCAGGCCCTGGCCGCCCGGCGGCTCCTCCGGCCCCGGAGTGCTCGGCTGCCAGCCCGTGGACTCCCGGCTCCCCTGCGCTACCACCACTACACGGTAACGAGCCGGGGTTCTCCCCAGGTCGGAAACCCGGATCTCGCCCGGCCACCAGCGGTGCGCGACGGCCGTCCGTCCGCACCTGCCCGGGACTGGGCTCGCCACCCGCCGAGAGGTGGGTGACGAGGTCCGCCGCCGACCGTGAGGGCTGGCCGCCACACCCTCGCACGGGCCACGGAGATCACCAACCGCGCTGGAGGAAGCCGCCGCCGCCCTCGTCGTCGTCATCGTCGTCGTCCCGCCGCCTCGCCCGCCGCTCGGCCTCGCGGCGTTCCTCGGCGATGACCTCCCGCTGCTCGGCGAGTTGCCGTTCCCCCTGCCGGGCCAGCTCCTCCCGTTCCTCCTCGGAGAGCTGCTCGTAGCGCTCGACGAACTGCCCGACGTGCGGCGCCATCGCCTGCGCGAACAGGTCGGAGGTGGCGGCCGCCCGCAGGCCCTGCCGACCGGCGATGATGTCGTCGGCCAACCGCTGGAACTCCGGGTTGTCGCTGGCGTCGCGCAGCACCTTCAACGAGTCACGCAGGTGTCGGGACAGGGCCGGATCCCCGCCCGCCACGTCCATCATCGGCTCCTGCTCCGGACTGCTCACCGGTTCACCCCCGGGTGGTCGTAGCCGCCGGCGGGCAGCTCGTGGTCGGCTACTCCGCGCAGACCGCCCAGGTAACCGGCGACCGTGCCGGAGAAGGCCTGCGCGATGTCCCAGGCGGTCCCCATCAGCTCGATGATCTTCGCCCAGAGCCGGACGCCGTTGGCGATCGCCGCGGCGGTGGCGGAGCCACCGATGATGCCGCCGACCACGGTCCAGCTGGTCGCGGCCGCGGCGGCCGCACTGATCGCGGCCGCGATGATCGTGTCGCAGAGCCCCTCGAAGGTGCTCTTGATGGCGTTCGTCGTGGAGGACACGCCCTGCGCCATCGTCTGGAACTGGTGCGCCACGTCCTTGAGGTCGTCGACCTGCGCGTTCAGCGCGTCGACCAGCTGGTGGTGGTAACCGGTGGCCTGGTCGGCGGCGTTCCCGGTCCAGTCGTGGGCGACGTCCTCGGTGGCGCCCCTCACGTCCGCCGCGAAGTCGGTGTTGAACTCGGCCAGGTTCGCGAGCGCGCCCCCCGCCTTGGATGCCTGCTCCCAGTCGCCCACGTACTGCTGGGCGATCCACTCCGTGGGGTTGGTACCGCAGATCAGGTTCGTCAGCTCACTGATCCAGTAGGTCGGGCTCAGGTACTGGCTGGCACCCAGCACGTTCGCGATACCGCCCGGCACCAGCGTCTCGGGCACCGGCTCGGTCAGATTGCTCGACGGCGTGTCGGCCACGATGT
This sequence comes from Actinoalloteichus caeruleus, assembly GCF_049311605.1. NCBI lineage: Bacteria > Bacillati > Actinomycetota > Actinomycetes > Pseudonocardiales > Pseudonocardiaceae > Actinoalloteichus > Actinoalloteichus caeruleus. The sequence goes on along the minus strand of NZ_CP186005.1, from coordinate 364,371 downwards.
GTTCCTCGTTCCCTTCTCACTGGCGGCGGACGGCCGCGACCGGTTCCGATGTTCAGCCGGCGTAGGTGGCGTCCAGTCGCCGAGCCTCGTCCTCGTCGGTGTTGTCGTACATCGTCGCCGCGCCACGCAGCTCGGCCGCGGACTCCTCGGAGATGCTCCGCAGGTGCTCGTAGCTGGTGAGCAGCGCCTCCCTGGCGCTGTCACACGCGGCGGCGATCGTCGCGAAGAGCCGGGCGTCCGCGTAACCGATGTCCAGGTGCGTGCTGATGTAACTCGTGGCGTTCGGCACGTCCTGCCCCAGACCGTCCACCCGGTCGGCGAAGGCCCGGATGCTGTCCGTCCTGGCTTCGAATTCCATGTGGTCTGCCCCATCTCACCCAGTGCTGCCGGGCCTGACCGTACTCCGAAAGGAGTGAACCCTGGGCCAAAACAATGAGAGGATCTCCGCCGAACGCCGCGCCCACCGGCGTCGGTACCGAGACGGGAGGACCGATGGCGCCACACCGGGGTGACGAGCCCCTCGTCGTTCCGGCGGCCTGGCTCGCCGCCGAACGCCGACGTCCCGGGCGCTGCGCGAGGCACGGCGCGCCCGCCAGCTCCTGGCAGGACGTCGCGCTGGTGACACGCCCCACCACCAAGGGGACTCCCGCCCAGGCGGGAGCGGTCAGCATCGCCGCCCGCGTCGCGGAGAACGCGCAGAACCAGCGCGGGGTCTCCCTCACCGGCTGGCCGCTCTGCGAGTCGTGCCTCGCCCACCGATCCCGGCTGCGCGGCACGGCACGGGCCCTGCTGTTCGGGGGCCTCGCCGTCGCCCTCGCGGCGGTCGTGACCTTCCTGGCTCTCGGGGAACCGCAGCCGCTGCTCGGCCTCCCCATCGTCCTCGGGGTGGCCGCCGTGATCTGCTCCGGTTTCGTCTTCGGCCGCTCCGGCTGGAACGCGGTGCTCTCCGCCGAAGTCACGCCGGACGGGCAGTGGGTGCGGTTCGCCCAGCCGCATCCCGCCTTCGCCACCGAACTGGCCGCACTCGGCGGCCCTCGCGAAGGCCCTCGCTGACAGTCCCACCCACCCCGTCGCCGGGCAGCGCGTGGCCGCCGGTTCCGTTCCTCCCCCCGCCCGTTCCTCTTCGGCGGAGCGGGTCGCTACCGCGGCCCTGACCCGGTTCGTCGACGAGTGGCGGGTCCGCACCCACGACCACCAGTCGGCGGGAGGGCACGCGTTCCGCCTCCCAGCTCACCCGTTCCGCCAGCGAACACGCAGGGCGGTTCGACGGACAACGCACACGGCCGGCGAGCACGCCCATCGGCTGCGGTCAGCTGGGGGAGCGAGGCAGCACAGGCTCCACCGCCGCCGCGGTGTCCTCCGCTAGAGCACACGCGTGCTCGACTGTTCCCGCGTAATGCACATAAACTGACACATGGGCCTGCTCACTCAGGTCCACCGAAATTTGACAATGTTCTGACGGTATTTCGTCAATGATGCGGAGCGCGCGCAACGGACCCACACCAATCTCCTCAACCGTGTAGTTCGTCAGGTTCAGCTGATCAACGCCGCGCATCCAGTTCAGGTGAATCGTCATAACCGGACGCTCGCCGCCCGGAAAACGGTAGCGGCAGTCGTAGGACAGGCCGACGCCATCGAACGTGGCGGTCTCCGGGTCGAAGCCCAGAGCGGTTATTTCCTCGTCGCTGAGGATTTCGCAGGGCAGCATCTCCGACAGCTCCGCCGCCACATCCACCCCCGGCTCCTCGCCGGGACCCCCACCCACCGACGGATCAGCACTCTCCGCCACGGAGGACTCCACCGTGGGACCCACCGCGACCGCAGTCCCCTGCTCCGCACTCACGCAGGCAGACAACAACGCCACCAACCCCAGGACTGTTCCCCACACACCCACACCCCTGCGCCTCACGCCCCATCCCCTCCCAGCCGGTCAAACGCAGTCACGTTCTGCTCATCCACAGCCTGAGTACGCCGAGCACTGGCCCGGACGGCCGCCGACAACTCCGTCAACGCCTGAATAGCATGGCAGCCGTGCTGAAATCGCCACCGGTCAGGCTCCCCCTTACCGAATCCCAGTCCATGAGGGGAGCGCGAAAGCCAAACGACCCCAGCCTCCGAGCCAGGCATGATGAGAAACGAAAACTCTTCCCATCGAACCACCTCGGTCGAGGGGAGTCACCCCCACTCGTGGACTAGTACCGTTTTCCCGGTTACCCCGAGGACCGAGGCAGCTCGGGCTCCACCGCCGCCGCCACCTGTTCCGCCAGTTCACAAGCCTGCTCGGCCGTCCCCGCATAATGCACGGAGATTGTTACATGGGCCTGCAAACTAAGCGCCACCGACATCTGACAGTGCTCCGATTCAGATTTTTCAACGATCCTGAGCGCCCGCAACGACCCTACACTTGTCTCCTCGGATGTATAATTAGTCAAGTCTAATTGATCAACGCTTCGCTTCCAATTGAGGTCGATGGCCATGAGCGTGAGTCCCCCACTTGACAAACGGTAGCTACAGGCATAGGACAGGCCGACGTCATCGAACGTGGCGGTCTCCGGGTCGAAGCCCAGAGCGGTCATTTCCTCGTCGCTGAGGATTTCGCAGGGCAGCATTTCCGACAGCTCCGCCGCCACATCCACCCCCGGCTGCTCTCCGGGACTCCCACCCACCGACGGGTCGGCGCTCCCCGGAAGGGAGGAACCCACCGTCGGCCCCACGGCCACCGCGGTCCCTCGTTCCGCGCTCGCGCAGGCAGACAGCAGTCCCACCAGCCCCAGGGCTGTTCCCCACAAGCCCACACCCCTGCGCCTCACGCTCCATCCTCTCCCAGCTGGTTGAACTCGGCTGCGTTCTGTTCATCCGCAGCCTGAGTGCGCCGAGCACTGGCTCGGATAGCCGCGGCCAACTCCGTCAACGCCTCGATGTGGGCAGTCCCTTATGGGACAGCGTGGAGCCGAACTACCGGCCGCCACCTCACCACGGACATCCCACATGCCATTGCCCGCCGCCCACAACGAGGACTGAATGAGAGCAGTGCCCTCGGAGCACCAAGGATTCGGGAGTGTCTCGGTTTGGATCACCCACACCCGAGGAACACCACCGTCATCCTGGTCAGCCCGAAGACCGAGGCAACAACGGCTCCACAGCCGCTGCGGTGTCCTCCGCTAGAGCGCACGCCTCCTCGAGTGTCTCCGCGTAATCCACAACAGCTGACACATGGGCCTGCTCACTCAAGTCCATTGAAATCTGACAATGCTGCGCTGCGGGTTTGTCAATGACGCGGAGCGCGCGCAACGGACCCACACCAATCTCCTCCACCGTGTAGTTCGTCAGATTCAGCTGATCAACGCCGCGCATCCAGTTCAGGTGAATCGTCATAACCGGATCCGCTCCGCCCGGAAAACGGTAGCGGCAGTCGTAGGACAGGCCGACGTCATCGAACGTGGCGGTCTCCGGGTCGAAGCCCAGAGCGGTCATTTCCTCGTCACTGAGGATTTCGCAGGGCAGCATCTCCGACAGCTCCGCCGCCACATCCACCCCCGGCTGCTCACCGGGACTCCCACCCACCGACGGATCGGCGCTCCCCGGAAGGGAGGACCCCACCGTCGGCTCCACGGCCACCGCAGTCCCTCGTTCCGCGCTCGTGCAGGCAGACAGTAGTCCCACCAGACCCAGGACTGTTCCCCACACACCCACACCCCTGCGCCTCACGCTCCATCCTCTCCCAGCCTGTTGAACTCAGCTGCGGTCTGTTCATCCGCCGCCTGAGTGCGCCGAGCACTGGCTCGGATAGCCGCCGCCAACTCCGTCAACGCCTCGATGTACAGCTCGAGATTCTCCTCGGCGGACTGCGGCGTCCCGGCCGCGCTGAGCCTGGTCTGCGCGGACATCTGCAGGGCCACCGGGCTCGAACCGAGGGGGACGTTCTGATCCAGTGTGCGGACTCGGTTCCGCCGGTCCTTCGCTCTTACGGCTATCGCGTCGATCTTCCTCGCCATTGATTCGGCGCTCTCGGGATCGATCGACACCTTACCGGCGGCAGCGGCCGCGCTGAACCGTCCGATGCTGCCCATCATCTTGCCGGCCTCGGGCATAGCCGCCGGCTGCGTGCCCCCACCGCCATCCTCGATGTACATCAGATCTCCCTCCACAAGCACCGCCACGGCAGAAACTATCAACACCGGTACCAACATTCCGGCCGTTCGATCCACGCTACCCACGGTCGGCCCAACCCGTCCCACCGCATGGCAGGCACCTGGGCCGCCTCGGCGGCGCGTGACCCCCAAGTCGAGCGAGACGCGAGACGCTGCGTACGGACACCCGGGCAACCGTCTCCCCACCGGGAAAGGAACCCGCCCAGGGTCAGAACTGGTAGTAGAGGAAGGGGCTGAAGGTGCCGGTGGCGACGAGGATGGCCGCGTAGCAGAGACCGGCGGTGACGACGGCGACGCGCAACACCGCCGCTGGCCGGGTGCGGGCCGACTCCAGGTAGGGGCCCGTCACGCTCCGCCCGGGCAGCAGGAACACGGTGGCGGCCAGCACGAGGATCAACAGTCGTTGGTTGCTCAGCGCCGACTCCACGTCGTAGGTGAGCCCGGACAGGTCCGGCAGGAGCATGTTGGCCAGCACGCTGAGCGCTGAGGACAGGTCGGGTGCCCGGAACACGACCCAGCCGGCGGTCACGAGCAGCATCGTCAGCACCCGGCGGCCGATGGCGGCGGCTGTCCCGCCAGGAGCCCGGTCCCAGCCCATGGCCCGCTCGGCGACCAACAACGCGCCGTGGAACAGGCCCCACACGACGAAGGTCCAGTTCGCTCCGTGCCAGATCCCGGTGAGCAGGAAGATGATCCACAGGTTGCGGTAGGTCTTCCGCTTGCCCCCCCTGTTCCCGCCGAGGGGGATGTAGACGTAGTCGCGGAACCAGCGGGAGAGGGACATGTGCCAGCGGCGCCAGAACTCCGTGACGGTCACCGAGGAGTAGGGCCGGGCGAAGTTCTCCGGCAGCCGGAACCCGAGCATCCGGCCCAGGCCGATGGCCATGTCCGAGTAGCCGGAGAAGTCGAAGTACAGCTGGAGCGTGTAGGTGATCGCTCCGAGCCAGGCGACGGCGAAGGTCATCTCGTCGGCTGGCGTGGCGAAGCAGGCGGCGGCGACGGGGGCGAGGGAGTCCGCGACCACGACCTTCTTGGTGAGGCCGAGCGCGAACCGGGGTAAGCCCGCGGCGATGTCGTCGAGCCGGTGGGTGCGCCGCTGAGGGAGCTGGTCGGCGATCTCGTGGTAACGCACGATGGGTCCCGCCACCAGCTGCGGGAACATCGAGATGTAGGTCACGAACGACACGGGGTCCCGCAGTGCCCGCCGCTCGCCCCGGTAGATGTCGACCACGTAGGAGATGTGGTGGAAGGTGTAGAAGGAGATGCCGATGGGCAGGGCCAGCTCGACCACCGGGGTTTCCAGGCCGAACCACCCGGCGAGCACCGCGGCCTGCTCGGTGAGGAAGCCGGCGTACTTCCACACGAACAGGATGGACACGTTCAGCGTGATGACGCCGATCAGCATCCACCGCTTCCTGGCCCGCCCGAGATCCCACTCGTCCGGTTCGAGGGCGGGTGCGACCAGGTAGTTCACCGCGATGCAGACCAGCAGCAGCAGCGTCGTACCGCCGGCCCCGCTCGCGTAGAACAGCAGGCTGGCGACGGCGACGACGCCGTTGCGCCACCCTCGCGGCGCGACGAGCAGCACCGCGAGGACAGCGGGCATGAAGTACCAGAGAAAGAGCGGGCTGGCGAACGACATGACTCCCCCAGGTCTGTGCCGCGGCCGGGAGGAGTGGGGTCAGCGCAGCCGGCGACGCCGGGCGACCTCCGCGAGGAGCACACCGGCCGCGACGGAGGCGTTCAGCGACTCCACTCCGGCGGCCATCGGGATCGACACGGTGGCGTCGCAGTTCTCCCGGACCAGCCGGGACAGCCCCCGGCCCTCGGACCCGACCACGATCACCAAGGGGTCGGTGGCCAGGGACAGGTCGTCGAGCTCGACCGACCCGTCCGCGTCCAGTCCCACGACCATGAGTCCCTGCTTCGCCCAGTCCTTCAGGGTCCTGGTCAGGTTGGTCGCCATCGCGACGGGGATGCGGGCGGCGGTGCCGGCGCTGGTGCGCCAGGCCACGGCCGTCATCCCCGCGCTGCGGCGCTGCGGGATGACGACACCGTGCGCCCCGAAGGCGGCGGCGGAGCGGATGACCGCTCCGAGGTTCCTCGGGTCGGTGACGCCGTCCAACGCGACCAGCAGCGGCGGGCGCCCGGTCTCCTCGGCGGCGGTGAGCAGGTCGTCGGGGTGGGCGTAGTCGAACGGTGGCACCTGGAGCGCCAGGCCCTGGTGCAGGGCTCCCTGGGTGATCTTGTCGAGTTCGGTGCGGGCGACCTCCAGCACGGAGATGCCCCGCTCTGCGGCCAGGCCGACCGCGTCCCTGACCCGGTCGTCGGCGTCGATCCCCAACGCGACGTAGAGCGCCGTTGCCGGGACACCCGCGCGCAGGCACTCGGCCACCGGGTTGCGACCCGCGATCGTCTCCGGTTGGTTGCCCGCCGCCCTCGCCCGCTGCTGCCGGGCGGCTTCCTGCCGCCTCGCGGCGTCCGCCCGCTTCTTGGCGGGGTGGTTGGGACGCATCGAGGCGGGTGGAGTCGGCCCCTTGCCCTCCAGCCCCTTGCGCCGCTGCCCGCCGGAGCCGACGACCGCGCCCTTCTTGGTGCCCGGCTTGCGCATCGCGCCACGGCGCTGGGAGTTGCCTGCCATCAGTTGGTGCCCTTCAACGTCCAGACCGGTCCGTCCGGTCCGTCCTCGACAGCCACGCCGACGGCCAGCAGTCGGTCCCTGATCGCGTCGGCGGTGGCGAAGTCACGCTCCTCCCGGCTGCGCTGCCGCTCGGCGAGCAGCTGTCCGACCAGCGCGTCCAGCGCGGCCGTCGCCGGGAGTTCCGAGGCCTCGGCGTTGCCCCACCGGGGGTCGAGAGGATCAAGCCCGAGCACCTGCAACATCCAGCGTACTGTGCCGGCCTGTTCAGCGAGGGCCTGCCGTTCGGATTCGCCCTCGGCGCGCAGCTGGTTGCCGTGCCGGACCTGGTTGTGGATGATCGCCAGCGCCTTCGGCACGTTGAGGTCGTCGTCCATCGCCTCGGCGAACTCGCCGCGCCGCGCTGGCAGGGCCTCGACCGCGAGGGCTGGGTCGAGCTGCCCGGCGACGCGCACCGCACGGCGGACGAAGGCCTCGATCCGCTGGTAGGCGGTGGCCGCCTCCCGGAGGGCCTCGTGCTGGAACTCCAGGGTCGAGCGGTAGTGGGCGGTCAGCAGGTAGTAGCGCAGTTCCGGTGCCCGGACCTGCTCGAGGAGGGCCGGGACGGCGAGGGTGTTGCCCAGTGACTTGGACATCTTCTCGCCGCCCATGGTCACCCAGTTGTTGTGCAGCCAGTACCGCGCGAAGGGGTCTCCCGCCGCGGTCGACTGGGCCAGCTCGTTCTCGTGGTGCGGGAAGACCAGGTCGGTGCCACCGCCGTGGATGTCGAACCGGTCCCCGAGGTAGTAGGTGGCCATGGCGGAGCACTCCAGGTGCCATCCGGGCCGCCCGGGTCCCCAGGGGGTCGGCCACGAGGGTTCACCGGGCTTGGCCGCCTTCCACAGGGTGAAGTCCCGGGGGTCGCGCTTGCCCTCGGCCGCGGTCTCGCCCTGCTGCATCTCGTCCAGCCGTTGACCGGACAGGGTGCCGTAGTCGGGGCAGCTGGTGACCGAGAAGTAGACGTCGCCGGCGGCGGCGTAGGCGTGGCCGCGATCGATCAGCCGTTCCATCAGCTCGACCATCTGCGTGACGTGGCCGGTCGCCCTTGGCTCGATGGCGGGCCGGAGGCAGTTCAGCGTGTCGTAGGCGTCCTGGAAGGCACGTTCGTTGCTGGCGGCCCACTCCCACCACGGGACACCCGCCGCCTCAGCCTTGCGCAGCACCTTGTCGTCGATGTCGGTGACGTTGCGCACCATCGTCACGCGGTAGCCGTCCGCCTCCAGCCAGCGGCGCAGCACGTCGAAGTTCAGCCCGCTGCGGAGGTGGCCGATGTGGGGTGCGCCCTGGACGGTGGCCCCACAGACGTACATCGACACGGCCCCCTCGGTGAGGGGACGGAACTCCCTGGTCGTGCGGGTGCCGGTGTCGTGTAGGCGCAGGCTCACAGCCGAGATGGTACGGAAGCAGCGCGCGGAAGCCGGTCACGGGGCGCGATGGCCACCCGCTGGGCGGGCGACCCGGGGGCGGTGGTCGCGGCTCCCGGTCGAGTCGAGGGGACGGCCCGCCACCACCATGATCGCCTACCCGACGACCGTCTCGTCAAGGAGACCCCGCTCACGCAGCGCCCGCAGCAGGGCGTCCGGCCGGTCGGCGACCGGAGCCGGCTCCACGAGCTGGAAGTCGCACCCCAGGGCCGCCGCGGCGCCGTCGGCCTCCTCGCTGTCCCCGATCATCAGCGTCCGGCCGGCCGGCAGGCCCAGCCGGTCGCACGCGGTGCGGAACAGGCGCAGGTCCGGTTTCGCCGCGTTCTCGACGTAGGACAGCACGTAGGCGTCCACCAGGTCCGCCACCCCGAGCCGGTCGAAGGACGCCCGGATGTCCCAGGCGATGTTGCTGACCACCGCGACCTTGACCCCCCGGTCGCGGAGGCCGCGCAGGACGACCTCGGTGTCCGGGTAGGGGCGCCAGTGGGCCGGGTCCAGCATCAGCTCGTACACGTGTTCCGCGTGGGAGGTGGACACCCCCGCGCCGCACATGATCTCCACGTAGACCAGCCGGTGCAGCTCCGGTTCGAGGTCCCGCCGCTCCCAGGCCCGTTGGAGCCCTGCTGGCAGCCCCGCCCCGGGACCGGTCGGGGCGATCAGCGCGCGCAGGAGCCGGTCCTGCCCGGCCGAGTCCATGATCATCCCGGGGTCCCCGATGGAACCGTCGAACCAGGAGCCGTCCGGCTCCAACCGGAACAAGGTTCCCGAGAAGTCGAAGAGCACCCCGTCGATCGCCATGCCGTCCACCCTAGGCGGGCGGCGGGCGGTGGTCACGCTCCTGTTGCCGCCGTCCCGCGCCTTCGTCGTGCCGGACTCGGGCGGCTCACCGCACGGGGAGCAGCAGTGCGGTGGCGATCGCCGCGACGCCCTCGCCCCGCCCGGTCAGCCCGAGGCCGTCGGTGGTGGTCCCGGTGACGCTCACCGGGCCGCCCAGGGCCTCGGAGAGCACCCGCTGGGCTTCCGCGCGGCGGGGGCCGATGCGGGGGGCGTTGCCGATCACCTGCACGGCCGCGTTGCCGAGCCGGAAACCCGCCTCGGCCGCCAGGGACCTCGCCTCCGCCAGGAACTCGACGCCGTGGGCGCCGGCCCACCGGTCGGAGTCGGTGCCGAAGACTGCCCCGAGGTCTCCCAGCCCCGCGGCGGAGAGGACCGCGTCGCAGAGCGCGTGCGCGGCCACGTCGCCGTCCGAGTGACCGGCGCAGCCGTCGACGCCCTCCCAGCGGAGACCGGCCATCCAGCAGGCCCGGCCGGCGAGCACCGGGTGGACGTCGGTGCCGAGCCCCACCCTGGGCATCAGGTCACTCACCGCTGGTCGCGCTCCGTTCCGGTGTGGGGTCGCCCGCGGTCGCAGCGGCCAGTGCCTCGGCGACCACCAGGTCGAAGGGGGTGGTGATCTTGAACCCGTGGGGGTGGCCGGGAACCGTGAGGACCTTCTCGCCACGGCGCTCGACCAGCCCGGCGTCATCCGTGGCGCCGGGTCCCGCGCCGGATCGCCCGGTTCGGGACGGGTCGTCGGGGCTGGTCCGAGCGGACAGCCCGTGAGCCCGCAGCAGCACGTCGACGGCGAAGGCCTGCGGGGTCTGGGTCAGCCTCAGCACGGCGCGGTCGGGCGTGTGGCGGACGAAGCCGGTGGCGTCGACCTCCTTCACGGTGTCCGCGAGCGGGAGCACCGGTGTGACGGCTCCCGCCCCGGCCCGGACCGTGTCCACCACCGACCTGATCACCGAGGTGGGCATGAACGCCCGCGCGGCATCGTGGACCAGGACCACGCTCGTGTTCGGCAGGGCGGTGAGCGCCGCCCGCAGGGCCAGCCCGACCGAGTCGGTGCGGGTCTCGCCTCCCGCGACGACGTCCACGGCCCGCCCGAACGACGCGAGCAGCCCGGTCACCTCGGTCACCTCGTCCGTCGGCGCGGCGACGACGACCCGATCGACAGAACCTGACTCGGTCAGGCCACGAACTGCCCTGACCAGCAACGATTCACCTGCGACCGTCACGAGGGCCTTGGGTCGGCCCGCGCCGAGCCGAACCCCGTGCCCGGCCGCGGGCACCAGTGCGACGACGGTCACCACGACCGCCGTTCCATGACACGTTCTTCCACTCGCAACGACTCCACCGAAAACCCGCCGCCTGCGGCTCCACCACCGGCCGGCGGCGGACGGCCGGCACGTCGAGCCCCTCCGCGAGCGGGAGCCGGCCACTCCGGCCGGTCCCCCGTGAGCCGCGGAACGGAAGCCCCACGGCGCGGAAGTCCGTGGGGGTCAGGAAGCGGTCGCGAGGACCTCGTCGAGCAGCGTCTCCGCTTTGCCTTCGTCGGTGCCCTCGGCGAGAGCCAGCTCACTGACCAGTATCTGCCGCGCCTTGGCCAGCATGCGCTTCTCGCCAGCCGACAGGCCCCGGTCCTTCTCGCGCCGCCACAGATCACGCACCACTTCGGCAACCTTGTTCACGTCGCCGGACGCGAGTTTCTCCAGGTTGGCCTTGTACCGCCGGGACCAGTTGGTCGGCTCCTCGGTGTGCGGAGCACGCAGCACCTCGAAGACCCGGTTCAGCCCTTCCTGCCCCACGACATCCCGCACACCGACGATTTCGGCGTTGTCGGCGGGGACGCGCACCGTGAGGTCGCCCTGGGCTACCTTGAGAACGAGGTACTGCTTCTCCTCGCCCTGAATTACTCGGGTTTCGATTGCTTCGATGAGAGCGGCACCGTGGTGCGGGTAGACGACGGTCTCTCCGACCTTGAAAACCATGTGTCCTCTGCCCCTTTCGCTTCGCCCATCTTAACACGGGACACAAGCTGACCCCGAGCAGCCGGCGAACCCTTGTTGCAGGTCAGGGGCCGTGCGCGGGGTTGACAAACCCCGGACCGCCATGCATGTGACGCCCCTTTCCCCACCCGTTGATCCAGGCTGACGCACCGAACGGGTGGACGTGCGCCCCTGATGGGATCTGGTTGTGAGCGGCTGGTGAGCCTTGGATAGGCTGCCGACACGTCAGCTACCGCCACGGACATGCCACCGCAGTCCCGGTCAGAGGGAGGACCGCACGTGACAGGCGCACCGGAGGCACCAGGAGTCGGAGGCGCCAGCAGGACGCTCCCGTCCCGCACGCGTCGCGTAGGCATGCTCCCCGCCGCGCTCGGACTGGGTGCCGCCCTGCTGCTCACGGGGTGCAGCGCCGGGCAGATCACGCAGACCGGCTCGCAGGTGCCCGTGATCGCGGGCGCCGACGCGGATGCGGGAACGATCGCGGTCCGCGACGCGAAGCTGACCTTCCCCACCGAGCAGGACCCGCCCGCCTACCCGGCGGGATCGGATGCCCCGGTCTCGGTCACGATCGTCAACCGCGGCACCGGCGCCGACACGCTGCTGTCGGTCACGTCCCCGTCGGCCGAGTCCGTGACGGTCGAGGGCGACACCGCGCTGCCGGCCGGCACCAAGCTGGTGGCGACGGGCCTGGGTGAGGCGACCTCCGAGCTGGAGACCTCCACTCCCGAGGCGGGGGAGCCCTCCGCCGAGATGAGCCAGTCGGCGCCGGAGACGGACGCCGCCCAGTCGGGCCAGGACGTCGCGGACATCGGTGTGCTCTCCCTCACCCTCGTCGGCCTGCACGACGAGGTCCACCCCGGCGTGAACGTGGAACTGGTGTTCGAGTTCGAGAACGCCGGGTCGCTGAGCGTTCAGGTGCCCGTGGGCGAGGACCCGGAGCCGGCGACCCGCGGCGACTGACGTCTCGGCCGTCCCGCTCCCCCGCGGCAGCTGGGACGGCCATCCCGCCCAGTCCCGGCGGTCAGCGTGCGCCCACCTCCCCGGGCGCGGCACCCTCCCCTGACCGGACCCGTCGGGCGGTTGCCCTACCTTGCGGGTCGTGGCGACCAAGAACACCAGGGCCCCCCGACCCCGGCACCGGTGCGCGGAATGCGGCCACGAGGTGGCCAAGTGGCTGGGACGGTGCCCCGAGTGCCAGGCGTGGGGAAGCATCGGCGAGATGCCCGCCGCTCGGACGAGCGGGGTGAGCGGGGCGGGCCGCCTCGCCGCCGGGGCTCCCTCGACCCCGGCGCGACCAATCGTCGAGGTGGACATCGAGTCGAGCAGGGCCCGCCCGAGCGGCGTGCCGGAACTCGACCGCGTCCTGGGCGGCGGGCTCGTTCCCGGGGCGGTGGTGCTGCTCGCCGGTGAGCCGGGAGTCGGGAAGTCCACCCTGCTGCTCGAGGTCGCCCACCAGTGGGCGGCGAGCTCGGACGAGCCGGCGCTGTACGTCACCGGTGAGGAGTCGGCCGGCCAGGTGCGCCTCCGCGCGGAACGCACCGGCAGCCTGCACCAACGGCTCTACCTCGGTGCCGAGAGCGACCTGTCCGCCGTTCTCGGGCACGTGGACGCGGTACGTCCCGGTCTGCTCATCGTGGACTCGGTCCAGACGATGCAGTCCCCGGAGGCCGATGGCGGCCCCGGCGGGATGACCCAGGTCCGGGCCGTCACCGTGGCGCTGACCGCGATGGCCAAGGAACGCGGGGTCCCGGTGGTCCTCGTCGGTCACGTGACCAAGGACGGTTCCGTGGCCGGCCCCCGGGTGCTGGAACACCTGGTCGACGTCGTGCTGCACTTCGAGGGCGACCGCCACTCGACGCTGCGGATGATCCGGGGCGTGAAGAACCGCTTCGGGGCGGCGGACGAGGTCGGCTGCTTCGAACTCCGGGACGACGGCATCGTGGGTCTCCCCGACCCGTCCGGGCTGTTCCTCAGCGACCGCGAGGTGACCGTGCCCGGCACGGCGGTCACCGTCGTCGTGGAGGGCAAGCGGCCGTTGCTCGCCGAGGTCCAGGCCCTGGTCGCCGCCTCCACGCTGGCCACGCCCAGACGTGCCGTCAGCGGGCTGGACTCCGCTCGGGTGTCGATGATCCTCGCCGTCCTGGAGCGACGCGGTCGGGTCCGGCTCGGTGACGCCGACGTCTTCACCGCCACCGTGGGTGGGATGAAGGTGACCGAACCAGCGGCGGACCTCGCGCTCGCGCTGGCCGTGGCCTCAGCCAAGGCCGATGTCGCCCTGCCCTCCGACCTCGTGGTCCTGGGGGAGGTCGGGCTCGCCGGCGAGGTCCGCCGGGTCACCGGGCTGGGACGTCGACTGGCCGAGGCGGGCCGGCTCGGTTTCCGGCGGGCACTGGTGCCGCCGGACTCGGGTCGGGTTCCGGAGGACGTCGTGGTCACCGAGGTGCCCCACCTCGGCGCGGCGCTGGCGGCACTCCGGGACCTGGCGCGGGGCTGACCGCCGGCCAGCCCCGACAGCCGCTCAGACCTCGACGTTGTCCTCGCCCTCCCGCCGCCGGCGCCCGAAGGTCAGGCCGGAGCCCACCGCGAGGGCCAGGGCGGCGACCGTGAGCAGCGGGAGGAACCGCAGCAGTCCGTCGTCCTCACCCTCGGCGGCCTGGTCGACGAAGCGGCTGGGTTGGCTGCCGCCGCCCTGCGTCCCCTCCACGACCCGGGGCTCGGCGTGCTTGGCCACCGCGGACCCCTCGGGGCCGGCGTGGACCTCCGGTGGTGGCACGTTCCCCGAGCCCACCACGGTGAGCGTGCCGGTCGTGGGCTGGGACAGCACGCTGTCCACCTCCTGTTCGACCGTCACCGTCCTGGCGCCGTCCGGCAGGGGTTCGGCGGGTGTCACCGACCAGTGCCCGTCCCCGCCGACCGTGGCGACGCCCACGACGTGCCCGTCCACCGACACGGACACGTCGGCTCCTGGGGTGCCCGTCCCGGCGATCACCGGGCGGCTGTTCGTGGTCTGCCAGCCGGTGACCGGCGCGCTGATCTCGGGCTCTGGCGGGGAGACGACGAAGGAGGTCATGACGAGGCCGGACTGCCACTCGCTCCCGTTCGGGGCGGTCCAGAACTGGGAGACGGCGAGTTCGTACCGGCCGAGTGGCAGTTCCTCCTCCGGGTCGATGCGCCACGACCCGTCCGTTCGCGCGACCGTGGTCGTCCTGGTCCCCCGGTACTCGACGGTCACCTCGGCGCTCGGCTTCGCGGTGCCGATCAGCGGCAGCAGCCGGTCGGTGTGCCGGGAACCGTCCTCGGGGAACGTGACGACCGGCGTCCTGAGCTGCGGTTCGTCCGGGTCGAGGTAGGCCGGGACGCCGTCGCCGTTCTCGTCGCGCACGGCGGTGGGGTCGTCGGCGAGCTCGATGTGGTCCGGGACACCGTCGCCGTCGCTGTCGTCGGAGGTGGTCAGGATGCGCAGCTCGTCGTCGTGCGCCGGCAGGACGCTGGTCGCCAGGGGCTGGGCGTAGCCGGCGGTGCGGGCCACCCCCGTCGGGCAGCGGTGACCGCCGGGTGTGGTCGTTCCGGCGGAGTGCAGACCGATCGCCGCCGTCCCGGACAGGACCGGAGCGCCGCTGTCGCCGGAGGCGGTGCAGGCGTCGTGTTGGAAGGTCAGCTGGCGGTGGCGCCCCCCGGCGAGGTCGTCGACCCGGACGTCCACCTCCACCGCGTCGATCGTGCCGCATTCCCAGCCGGACGTCTGGCCGACCACGCAGACCGGCATGCCCTCGATCGGCGCGGCGACGGTCTCGACGGGCAGGGTGTCACCGCGCTGGTCGGTGACACCGGGTCGCATGGGGTACCGCGGGTCGGTGATGCGGACCACCGCGTGGTCGTGGCCGCGCCCGCCCCCGGTGAGGCTGTCCCAGAACACGGCCTCGAAGATGCCGATCAGGCTGCCGTCCCGTCGGCTCCTGACCTGGCTGGCGCCCCCGTGCCCGCAGTGGCCGGCGGTCAGGGAGGTGGCCCGCCCCACCGCGTCGAGTGCGTTGAACCCGAGCGAGCAGGGACGCCCGGCGCCGCCGTCCTCGCGGCGGGAGGTGATCCCGTCCCATCCGAACAGGTCGAGCTGGGGGTGGGGCCGGTGATCGGCGACCCTGACGCTGACCCGGACGTCGTCCTCGGGTGCTCGGGCCGCGAGTTCCCGCCCGGTCGGGCTGTTCACGACGGTGAGTTCGACGGTGCTGGTCCTGGAGCTGACGCCGACGGCGTGGACCAGGGCCTCCTGGTCCACGGGTAGCCCGCTCACCCAGTCCCGGACACGGTCGGCGGCCTCGGACAGCCTGCGGGCGTCCAGCCCTCGGAGGTGTGTCCGCGCTCCGGCGGCTCGCGCGGTCTCAGCGGCGTCCTGGCTGGTGACCGCCACGTTCAGGCCACCGTCGTCCGGGTCGAACCAGGCTCCGCCGAATCGGTCACCCAGCGACTCCCGCAGCTCCTCGGCGGTCTCCGCGGCGGCGGCCGCCCGCACGGCGCGCACCGCGTAGGTGCGGGGGTCGGTCTCCAGGTCTCGACGGATAGCCTCGGACAGCCCGTCCGGGTAGGTGGCCGCCTGCTCGCCCGGGCTCATCGGTGCCGTCGTGTCCTCGGCGGCGACGAGGGCGGGCGGTTCGCTCGGCCGTGCGCGCGCGGTCGGCCCGTCGACCGTGGTCGCCGTCCCGAGGGACGCGGCGGTCAGGAGGACGAGCAGCCGGGCGGTGAAGCGTCTTCTCACTCTCACCGTGTCCGGCCCGGTTCAGGGGCGCTTCCCCGGCTGGGCGACATAGTCGCGAAGCTAGCGCGCGTGACGGTGCGCGACCGGCGTGGGGAGCGAAAAGACGCTGAACGGTGTTCGGCTCGTTAGCTTTCGCATGCGAAAAGCACACAACGCCGTGACCTGCGGAGTTATGCGCGGTCGACGGGCGGTCTGGCGAGCTGGGCCGACGGTGGGAGGGCTGGCGGGACACCGGCCGCCCGGTCAGGGCAGGAGTCGGAACTGGACCGGTTCGCCGACGAGCTCCCCCAGCCTGGGGACCAGGAGGTAGTCCCCCGCCGGCACCTGCTGCCGGTCGGTGGGACACCCTGGTTCCGAGGTCCTGCCCGCCCAGGTGATCTCGAAGTTCAGCTCCTCGCCGGGGTCGAGCACGGGCACCTCTGGCTGGTCCGCCGAGTAGCAGTGGTTGCTGGACCACAGGACGGTCCGCTGGTCCGCCGTGGTGACGGTCAGTTCGCGCAGCTCCCGGTTGACGTCCCTCGCGCACGGCTCGGTCCCCTCGTTGGTGACGAGGAGGCTCAGGACCGGTCGTTGCCCGACCCGGTGCTCGGGTCCGGAGCTCGACGCCCGCACGGAGATCGCCTCGTCTCGGCACACCGGTGGGGGTCCCGGTGGGGCCGAGGAAGACGCCGGGGCCCCGCTGGTCCCGGGACGGGCGGAACCGGGGGCGCCGTCCTCCGCCGGGTCCTCGGACCCGGCGGGACGGCTTGACGGGGTGCTGGTGGCCGGGCCGGGACCGGCATCCGGGGAGGGCGGCGGGTGGCCGGGCGGGTTCACCGGGGCCTCCTCGTGTGACGCGGCCCGGTCGGTGTCCTCGCCGCCGGAGGCGGCGGCCACCGCCCAGAGCGCCAGGACCACGACCAGGATCGCACCACCGAGTGCGACCAGGCGACGTCGCCAGTACACGGTGGGGGGCAGCGGGCCGGTCGGTTGGATCACGCGTCCGACGGTAACCCGATCACTACTCCAGGTGGAGCAATGGCCTTTCGTTCAGCCACGCGTGTCGTATGACCCGTTTTCGGGGTGGTCGAACTCAACCCCGTTCCGGCGAGGGCCCTCCGTGAGGCGCCGACCCCCCGGGACCCGTGGGGTGTGGGGCCGCCACCCCGCGTCGTCCCCGCGCGGACGCACTGCCAGGATCAGACCGTCATGAGAAGCCGAGAACTGCCGCCGGACACCGTCCTCGCCTGGTTCGACGTCCACGCCAGGGACCTGCCCTGGCGTGATCCGGACACGAGCGCGTGGGGCGTCCTGGTGAGCGAGATCATGCTCCAGCAGACGCCGGTGTCCCGGGTGGAACCCGTCTGGCTGAACTGGATGGCGCGCTGGCCGCGCCCGTCGGACCTGGCGGCCGAGACCCAGGGCGAGGTCGTCCGCGCCTGGGGCAAGCTCGGCTACCCCAGGCGGGCGTTGCGCCTGCACGCGGCCGCCACCGAGATCGCGGAACGGCATGACGACGTCGTCCCCTCGGACGTGGACGTCCTGCTGGCGCTGCCCGGGATCGGCGCGTACACCGCACGGGCGGTCGCCGCTTTCGCCTACGGTCAACGCACCCCCGTCGTCGACACCAACGTCCGGCGGGTGGTCGCCAGGGCGGTGCACGGCGCGGCGGACGCCGGTCCTCCGTCGACGACACGGGACCTGGCGGACGTCGCGGTGTTGCTCCCCACCGCCGAGTCGAGGGCGGCCAGGTACTCGGCGGCGTTGATGGAGTTGGGCGCGATCGTGTGCACCGCGCGGTCGCCGAGGTGCGCCGACTGCCCCGTCCTGTCCGACTGCGCCTGGCAGCGGGCCGGCCGCCCCGCCTACAGCGGGCCGGCGAAACCCGTGCAGCGCTTCGCCGGGACCGACCGCCAGGTGCGGGGGCTGCTGCTCGACGTGGTGCGCGGGTCGGACCGGCCCGTCGAGCGGCACCGGCTCGACCTGGTGTGGGCGGACGCGGGCCAGCGGGACCGCTGCCTGGACAGCCTGCTCGTCGACGGGTTGATGGAACAGACCGACGAGGGCCTGTTCGCGCTGCCAGGCGAGCGCTGAGGACCTCCGCGGCCACCCTGGTCCCACCGGGGAACGCGGGTGAGCGGCCGCCCGCCGCCGCCCCGGGTGCGCGCGCGCCGTTCGGGTGGATTCACCGATCCGGCCACCGGGGGCCGCCTCGCCGGGGCACACTGCGCCTCGTGGCGGAGGCACTGGTGTTCTACTTCGACGACGAGGCCGAACGGGCCGTTCGGGTGCTGTGGGAACGCTTGGAGCGGGCCGGGGTGCCCAGTCTCGCTCGGCTGGGCCACGGGCAGCACCGGCCGCACCTGACCCTGGCGATGGGGGCCGCGTTCCCAGTGCCCATCCGCCGGGAGCTCGCCGGGGAACTGGACCGGATCCACCTGCCCGACCTCTGGCTGCACACCGTGGGCACCTTCACGACCAGCGAGGACGTGCTCATGCTCGGGGCGATGGTGGACGTCGAACTGCTCGCGGTGCATTCCGCCGTGCATGACGTGCTCGCCGGTGGCGTGCGGCAACCCTCCGCGTACTACCTGCCCGGTTCGTGGGTCCCGCACTGCACGCTGGCCATGGGGATCACCGGCGAGCAGCTGGTGGCCGGGTTCGCCGCCCTGCGCCCGGTGCCCGCGATCCACGCCAGGGTCAGCGGCGTGGGGATCGTCGACACGGTCACCGGGAAGGTCTCGACGCTCCTCGCGAGATGACCGACGGGCACCGGGACGTCGGCCGGGTGGGCGCCCGACCCCGAACATCCGCCGTCACCTGCCCGGTTCCCCGGTACGGTCGTGGCATGGCAGTCGTGAAGATCAACGCGATCGAGGTTCCCGAGGGCGCCGGCCCGGAGCTGGAGAAGCGGTTCGCCGCCAGGGCCGGCGCGGTCGAGAAGGCTCCCGGTTTCCTCGGCTTCGAACTGCTCCGCCCGGTCAGCGGGGACACCAGGTACTTCGTCTACACCCGGTGGGAGACGGAGGAGGACTTCCAGGCCTGGGCCGGGGGGCCGGCGAAGGAGGCGCACTCCGGGGAACGGGCGAAGCCGGTCGCCAGCGGGGCGGACCTCCTGGAGTTCGAGGTGGTCCAGCACGTGGAACCCTCCGCCGGGCAGGGATGACGAAGGACGACCTGCACCGCGCCGCCGAACTCCTGCGCGGCGCCGAGGCGCTGCTGGTCTGCGCCGGGGCGGGCATGGGCGTCGACTCCGGCCTCCCGGACTTCCGGGGGGACGAGGGGTTCTGGCGTGCCTACCCGCCCTACCGCCGCCTCGGGGTGAACTTCGTCGAGCTGGCCGACCCGGTCCACTTCGACGCCGACCCGGAACTGGCGTGGGGCTTCTACGGCCACCGCCTCGAGCTGTACCGGTCGACCCTGCCGCACGCGGGCTTCGGGGTGCTGCGGTCCTGGGGCGCGGACCTGCTCGGGGGCGTCCGTGTCTTCACCTCCAACGTCGACGGGCAGTTCCAACGGGCGGGTTTTCCGGAGGACGAGGTCGTCGAGTGCCACGGCTCGATCCACCACCTCCAGTGCGGTGTTCCCTGCGGGCCGGACGTGTGGCCGGCGGACGATGTCCGGCTCACGGTGGACGCGGAGACGATGCGCGCGTCGTCGCCGCTCCCGACCTGCCCGCGTTGCGGCGCGGTGGCCCGCCCGAACATCCTGATGTTCGGGGACGGCGCCTGGCTCGGCACCCGGACCGAGGCGGTGATGTCCGAGTACGTGCGGTGGCGGCGCGAGCTCCGGAGGGCCAGGCTCGTCGTCGTGGAGGTGGGAGCGGGCACCGCCGTTCCGACCGTTCGACGTCAGGCCGAACTCGCGAGCGCGGCCACGGGTGCCCTGGTGCGCGTCAACCCTCGGGAGGCGGAGGTGCGGCACGGCCGGGGCGTGTCGCTGCCCGGGCCGGCCCTCGACACCCTCCGGGCGCTCGACGACCTCCTGCGGTGAGGTGAACGCCTCCCGACGTCTCCCCTGCCGAGTCGCCGCCCCCTGCCCGGTCCGGTCCGCGACCGCCATCCGCGTCCCCGTCGGACCTCCCACTCGGCCGCGTTCCCGGCGTGGAACGGCGATCAGGGCCGGTACGCGGGTAGCCTGCGCCCACCGCCACCCGTGAGGGCGGCGACCGCCGCCCTCACGCACCGCTCCGCTCGTCCTGCCGCGCCCGCTCGCCCGCCCCTGACGCCGTCCCCCACGGGGTGACGGCCAGCCAGTCGTGTCGCCGTCGGTGTACGACTGCCGGGTCAGATCCACCAGTCATCCGGGTAGCTGCGCACAGCAGGGGGACGAACGGTGACAGCGGGCTGTGCGCGGTCCGCCAGCTCCGGGGGGCAGGGTGGCGGACGAACACCCAAGGGGAGGAAAGCATGTCGTATGCGATCCAGGCCGAAGGCCTGGTGAAGCGGTACCGGGAGCACACCGCTCTCGCAGGGGTCGACCTGTCGGTGCCCGCCGGCAGCATCGCGGGCCTGCTGGGGCCGAACGGCGCGGGGAAGACGACCGCCGTCCGGATTCTCGCGACCCTGCTCCGCCTGGACGGGGGGCAGGCGTCGGTCGGCGGCTTCGACGTCAGCCGTCAACCGCTCCGCGTCCGGGAGATCATCGGCCTCACCGGGCAGTACGCGGCGCTCGACGAGGAGATGACCGGCCTGGAGAACCTCGCCCTCATCGGGCGCCTGTTGGACATGAACCGGCGGTCCGCGAGGGCCAGGGCGGAGGAACTGCTGGAACAGTTCGAGCTGTCCGACGCCGGCGGACGGCCAGCCAAGGGCTACTCGGGTGGGATGCGCCGGCGGCTCGACCTCGCGGCGAGCCTGGTCGGCCGCCCCCAGGTGCTCTTCCTGGACGAGCCGACCACCGGCCTCGACCCCCACAGCCGCAACCAGGTCTGGTCGATGGTCCGTTCGCTGGCGGACGAGGGGGTGACCGTGCTGTTGACCACGCAGTACCTGGAGGAGGCTGACCGGCTCGCCGACCGGATCACCGTCATCGACCAGGGCCGGGTGGTCGCGGAGGGGCGGGCGGACGAGCTCAAGCGGAGGACGGGGGGCCAGTCCCTCCAGGTGCGCACGAGCCTGCCAGCCGACCTGGACACCGTCGCTGGCATCCTGACCGACCTCGTCGGTCGGGCGCCGCACCGTGACGAGGAGAGCAACCTCCTCACGGTGCCGGTGGAGGACCCCGTCGTGCTGTCGACGCTGGTCCGCAGGCTCGACGCCGCCGGGGTGGTCGCCGACGAGCTGGCCCTGCGCCTGCCGAGCCTCGACGACGTGTTCCTGGCGCTGACCGGGAGGACGACCGGGCCCGAGGAGATCACCGAGGAACCGGTCAAGGAAGGAAACCTGGCATGAGCAGCGCCGTCGTGTCCCCACCCGCCCGTTCCGGCTCCCGGCCCGGGAGCATGGTCAGGCACGGCCTGATCCTCGCCGGCCGCAGCGTCGCCAAGATCCGGAAGTCCCCGGAGACCCTGCTCGACGTCACCCTCCAGCCGATCCTGATGCTGCTGATGTTCGTCTACCTCTTCGGTGGGGCGATCGCGGGGAGCACGGACGCCTACCTCCAGCTGGTCCTGCCCGGGCTGATGGTGATGATCGCCCTGACCGCCAGCCTCGGCACCGGGTTCGCGTTGAGCCAGGACATCTCCAAGGGGGTGTTCGACCGGTTCCGCAGCCTGCCGATCGCCCGGTCCGCTCCCCTGGTGGGCGCGGTTCTCGGAGACATCGTCCGGTACGCGGTCTCCCTGGCGGTGCTGCTGGGATTCGGGATGCTGCTCGGTTTCCGGGCGACGACCGACCCGGTGTCGGTGCTGGTCGCGGTACTGCTGGTGATCGCGTTCGGCCTGTCGATCTGTTGGCTGTCGGTGCTGCTCGCGATGCTGGTCCGCAGCCCGCAGGCCGTGATGGGCATGTCGATGGTCGTGATCTGGCCGCTGATGTTCGGCAGCAACATCTTCGCGCCCACCGAGACCATGCCAGGGTGGCTCCAGGCCTGGGTGAACATCAGCCCCATCACCCAGCTCTCGGACACCGCCCGTGGGCTGATGATCGGCGGGGAGGTCGCCGGACCGATGGTGGCGTCGTTGCTGTGGATGGCCGGCCTGCTGCTGGTGCTGTTCCCCGCGGCGTCCTGGGCCTACCGGCGGCGGCTCAGCCGCGGCTGAACACCCGCCGTACCTCAGCCGAGGCCGGGAGCGTCGGGCAACGACCCCGACCTCCCGGCCCGCAGCACCTCCTCGGCCTTCGCCTGGCCGAGGCTGGCCGTCGACCAGAAGTGGTGGTGCCACTCGTCATCCCCCAACGCGGCCCGCACCCCCTCCCGCACCCGGCGCAGGTCGGGGTTCCCCTCGTCCAGGGTCCCCCGCAGCGCGTGCGACACGCCCAACAGCCGGGCGGCTCCCGCCGGATCGCCCGTTCGCAGCGCCACCTCGGCGTGGATCTCGGCGGCCACCGAGATCATCGGACGTTCGTAGGGGCGGGTGAAGCGGGCCAGCACCTCGTCGGCGGACGCCCTGGCGGCACCCGGGCTGCCTTCCCCCAGCGCCAGCAACGCCTCCTCGAGCATCACGAGGCCGACGAACTGCTGGGAGAGCTCGTGCCGCTGGACCCGCAACCGTGACCTGGCCCTCGCCAGCTCCTCCCTCGCCTGGACGTGGTGCCCCCGATGGCGGTGCACCTGAGCGAGCAGGCACCGCGCCCCCGCCTCCAGGCTGGAACGCCCGGCGCGGAGCGAGGCGGCCAACTGCTCGCGGACCTCCCGTTCCCCCTCGTCGAGCCGGCCGGCGCGGATCTTCTCCTGGGCCATGCACACCCGCACGTGGACGATGTCGGGCTCGGCACCGAGTTCCGTGACCAGCGCCAGGATGCGCTCGCCGGTGCGCAGCACCGCTTCGTGGTCCCCTTCGAGGGACTGCTGGACAAGCTGGGTGAACAACGCCCGGCTGGTCCCCCAGCGATCGCCGACGGCGGTGAGGGCCCGGACCACCTCGTCCCCCGCCGCCCGGATGTCCTCGAACCGCCCCTCGATCTCCAGCAGCAACAGCCGGTTCAACTGGGTGATGGCCCGCGCCCAGGCGTCCGGTGAGGCGGACGCCCTCGCCAGGCTGGCATGGGCGGCCTCCGGCCGCCCGGCGTAGAGGGCGAGCACCGGCTCGATCATGGTCAGCACCGGGTATCGCAGCATCGCCTCCGTTTCCCGGCAGGCCCGGTGCAGCTCGCCCCAGTCAGGTCCCACCGCTTCGGCGAAGGTCGCCCGGAGGACCGCGTGCATCGCGCGGAGCGCCGCGCGGGCCGCGGGGTCGGTCGCTGTCCCCTCGACATCCGCTTCGTCGGCGACCCGGAGGATCTCCGCGATCCGGGCGGCGGCCTCCGGCTCGTTGGCGAAGAGCCACCAGTACCAGCCCAGGGCGATGCCGAACTCGAGCGCGAGGTCCGCCTCACACGTCTCCACCGCCCAGCGGAGCGCGGCGTGCAGGTTGTCGTGCTCGGCGTGGACCGCCGCGATCGCCGTGAGCTGGTCCTGGCCCCGCAGCAGGCGGTCGGCCCACTGGGCGAGCCGGAGGTGGTACCGGGCGTGCGTGGCCCGGAGCCGGCCGTCCTCCCCCGCGTCCCGCAACCGCTCCGCCGCGTAGGCGCGGACCGTCTCCAACATCCGGTACCGGCCGCGGCCGGCGTGGTCGTCGACGATGTCGACCAGCGACTTGTCCACCAGCGAGGTGAGCAGGTAGAAGATGTCGTCGGAGGGCAGGTCCTCGCCGGCGCAGATCTCGGTGGCCGACTCCACGGTGGCGGAGTTGGCGAACACCGCGAGCCGCCGGGCCAACACCCGCTCCTGCGGCAGCAGCAGATCCCAGCTCCACTCCACCACGGCGCGCAGGGTGCGGTGCCGGGGCAACGCGGAGCGGGCGCCGGCGGCGAGCAGGCGGAACCGGTCGTCCAACCGGTCGACGAGTTGGCGGAGGGTCATCGACCGCAGTCGGGCGGCGGCGAGTTCGATCGGCAGCGGGAGCCCGTCGAGTCGGCGGCACACGTCAGCGACCGCCTCGACGTTCTCGTCGGTCAACCGGAACCCGTGCGACACGGCGGCTGCCCGGTCGGCGAAGAGCCGGACCGCCGGCGACTGGCGGATCTCGGCGTCGTCCGCCCTGTCGTCGGGAACACCCAGGGACCCGATCTGGCACAGGGCCTCCCCTGGCACGACCAGGGCTTCCCTGCTGGTGGCGAGCACCCGGAGCCGGGGACACCTGGCGAGCAGGTCCGCGACGAGGGGGGCGACCGCGTCGACCAGGTGCTCGCAGTTGTCCAGCACGAGCAACGACGGCCGGCTGGCGAGCACGTCGACCAGTTCGACGATGGGCTGCCGCCATCCCGCCTGCGCGGGCATCAACGCGGTCTTGCGGACATCGAGGGCGTTGACCAGGGCGTCCACCAACTCGGCCGGGTCGCCGACGGGAGCGAGTTCCACGAAGACGGCCTCGCCCGGGTCTCCCTGGTCGTCCGGCCCCGAGGAGGGGGCCGGGGTGCCGATCGCTCCGACGAGCTCCGTCGCCATCCGGGTCTTCCCCGCACCGCCCGGCCCCACCAGGGTGACGAGCCTGGACCGGTCGAGGAGTTCCAGGGCGACCTCGAACTCGGCCTCCCGCCCGACGAAACTCGTGACCGGCACCCGAGGTCCGCCACGCGACCGCCGCGCGGGTGGGAGCTCGGGGCGCGTCCCGGCGGCGCTCGACACCTCGCGTTCGGTCTCCGAGCTGGGCCGGTCCGACCGCAGCAGGCGGAGGTGCAGGCCTCGCAGGGCAGGTGAGGGATCGACACCGAGCTCCTCGGCGAGGGCGCGGCGGAGGCGGTCGTAGGTGGCGAGGGCGTCCGCCAGCCGTCCGACCGCCGCGAGGGCCTCGATCAGCGCGCCCGCCAGTCGCTCGCGCAGTGGCCACTCACGCACCAACGGCTCCAGCCCGCGCACCACCTCGGCGAAGTCCCCCAGAGCGGACCGGGCCTCGGCCCAGTCCTCGGTGAGGGTGAGGTGGCTCTCGACCAGCTGGTGGCGGGCCTCCTCGACGAAGGGCAACGGCGGGAGGTCCGCCAGCGGCCGTCCGCGCCAGCACGACAGCGCCTCGGTGAGGCTCCGCGCCGCGCCGGCCGTCTCCCCGGCCCTGGCCGCCGACCGGCCGCGAGCGGCGAGCCGTTCGGCGCGCGGGATGTCCACGTCGCTCGGGTCCAGGTCGAGCCAGTAGCCGCCGCCTCCCGACCGGATCGCCTCCGCCGCCCCGTGCGGTCGCAGCGAGCGGCGTAGTCGTGCGACCAGGGTCTGGACGGCGTTCGCGCCTCCCGCCGGAGGATCACCAGCCCACAGGTCGGTCAGCAGGGTATCCACGGGTACCGAGCGCCCGACGTCGAGCGCCAGCCGGACGAGCAGCACCCTGAGCAAGCGACCGCCGATCTCCGCGACGCCGCCGTCGCCGGTGCGCACCTCCAGCGTTCCGAGCATCGCCACGCGCATGGGGCCAGCCTGTCATGCGCCGCCCACCACCCGACCCCCGCCGCTCGGGGGCGGCGACGTTCGCGAGGCAACGAGGAGGCCCGACCCACCGCATGCGGGAGGCCCCGCCGACGGGTGTCGGCGGGGCCTCCTCCGGCCTCGTGCCGGGATCAGTCGTTCTCGGTGTCGTTCTGGTTCTCGGTGCTGGACCCACCCGAGCCGGACAGCTCCACCGGCGGGGAGTCCGGGACCTCGACCGGCTTGGTCTCGCCGCGGAAGACGAAGCGGGCCTCGTCGTCGCGCTTGTCCTCGCCGTCCCAGCCCTCGACGTCGGCGATGATGATCTGACCCGGCTGCAGCTCGCCGAACAGGATCTTCTCCGACAGCTGGTCCTCGATCTCCCGCTGGATCGTCCGCCGCAGCGGCCTGGCACCCAACACCGGGTCGAAGCCCCGCTTGGCCAGGAGCTTCTTGGCCTTCTCGGTCAGCTCCAGCGCCATGTCCTTGTTCTTGAGCTGCGTCTCGACGCGGGTCACCATCAGGTCCACCATCCGAACGATCTCGGACTCGGTCAGCTGGTGGAAGACGATGATGTCGTCGATCCGGTTCAGGAACTCCGGGCGGAAGTGCTTCTTCAGCTCGTCGTTGACCTTCTGCTTCATCCGCTCGTAGTTCGAGCCCTGCTCCCCGCTGCCGGAGAACCCGAGGCCCACCGCCTTGGAGATGTCCTGCGTGCCCAGGTTGGAGGTGAAGATGATGACGGTGTTCTTGAAGTCCACCGTCCGGCCCTGACCGTCGGTCAGGCGGCCGTCCTCCAGCACCTGGAGCAGCGTGTTGTACACCTCCTGGTGCGCCTTCTCGATCTCGTCGAACAGCACGACGGAGAACGGCTTGCGGCGCACCTTCTCGGTGAGCTGCCCGCCCTCCTCGTAGCCGACGTAGCCGGGAGGAGCACCGAACAGCCGCGAGGCGGTGTAGCGGTCGTGGAACTCGCCCATGTCGATCTGGACGAGCGCGTCGTCCTCACCGAACAGGAAGTTCGCCAGCGCCTTGGACAGCTCGGTCTTCCCCACACCGGACGGCCCGGCGAAGATGAACGAGCCGGAGGGGCGCTTGGGGTCCTTCAGCCCGGCCCGCGTGCGGCGGATCGCCTGGGAGACCGCCTTCACGGCGTCCTCCTGGCCGATGATCCGCTTGTGCAGCTCGTCCTCCATCCGGAGCAGGCGGGTGGTCTCCTCCTCCGTCAGCTTGAAGACCGGGATGCCGGTCCAGTTGCCGAGGACCTCGGCGATCTGCTCGTCGTCGACCTCCGCCACGACGTCCAGGTCACCGGACTTCCACTGCTTCTCGCGCTCGCCCTTCTGCGCGAGAAGCTGCTTCTCCTCGTCGCGCAGCCTGGCGGCCCGCTCGAAGTCCTGCGCGTCGATCGCCGACTCCTTGTCCCTGCGGACGTCGGCGATCTTCTCGTCGAACTCGCGCAGGTCCGGCGGCGCCGTCATCCGGCGGATCCGCATCCGGGCGCCCGCCTCGTCGATCAGGTCGATCGCCTTGTCCGGCAGGTAGCGGTCGTTGATGTACCTGTCGGCCAGGGTGGCCGCCGCGACCAGCGCGGAGTCGGTGATGGACACGCGGTGGTGGGCCTCGTAGCGGTCCCGCAGGCCCTTGAGGATCTCGATGGTGTGGTCCAGCGAGGGCTCGCCCACCTGGATGGGCTGGAAGCGGCGCTCCAGCGCCGGGTCCTTCTCGACGTGCTTGCGGTACTCGTCGAGGGTGGTGGCGCCGATCGTCTGCAACTCACCCCTGGCCAGCATGGGCTTGAGGATGCTGGCGGCGTCGATCGCGCCCTCGGCGGCGCCCGCTCCGACGAGCGTGTGCAGCTCGTCGATGAACAGGATGATGTCGCCCCGGGTGCGGATCTCCTTGAGCACCTTCTTCAGGCGCTCCTCGAAGTCACCCCGGTAACGGGAACCGGCGACCAACGAGCCCAGGTCGAGGGTGTAGAGCTGCTTGTCCTTCAGCGTCTCGGGAACCTCGCCCCGCACGATCTGCTGGGCCAGCCCCTCGACGACGGCGGTCTTGCCGACGCCCGGCTCACCGATGAGGACGGGGTTGTTCTTCGTCCGGCGGGACAGCACCTGCATGACCCGCTCGATCTCCTTGTCCCGGCCGATCACCGGGTCCAGCTTGCCCTCGCGGGCGCTGGAGGTCAGGTTGCGACCGAACTGGTCGAGCACCAGCGACGAGGACGGGGTGCCCTCACCACGACCGGCGGTCTCGGCCGGCTCCTTGCCCTGGTAGCCGGACAGCAGCTGCAGCACCTGCTGGCGGACGCGGTTGAGGTCCGCGCCGAGCTTCACCAGCACCTGCGCCGCCACGCCCTCACCCTCGCGGATGAGGCCGAGCAGGATGTGTTCGGTACCGATGTAGTTGTGGCCGAGCTGCAACGCCTCCCGCAGCGACAGCTCCAGCACCTTCTTGGCGCGCGGCGTGAACGGGATGTGCCCGCTGGGAGCCTGCTGACCCTGGCCGATGATCTCCTCGACCTGCTGGCGCACGCCCTCCAGGGCGATCCCCAGCGACTCCAGCGCCTTGGCGGCGACACCCTCACCCTCGTGGATCAGGCCCAGGAGGATGTGTTCAGTGCCGATGTAGTTGTGGTTCAGCATCCTGGCCTCTTCTTGGGCCAGGACGACAACCCGCCTCGCGCGGTCGGTGAATCTTTCGAACATTCGCACTCCCTGACAGCGGCGACAGCGGCTTCCAACTCGCCCCAGGCAGTGACACGCAGCCCCACTGGCGCTCTGCGACGAGGTCGGCACCCTACGACCACTGTAGTAGGCATTCTCGCTGCGGCGTGCTTCCGTTAGCTCCGGAAAGCGGCCGTCACACGTCCGACAGCGGGTTCAACGGGCCGGGGCCGCCCTGAATTCCTGGTCACGCTGGGTTGTGCCGGCTGTCCGCCCAGAGCGAACACGCGGTCGCCACCGGCGCGCGCGTCCGACCTCGGGTGGCCCGAGCCGCCGCTCGGTGCCCTGGCGGACCCGCCGTCCCATCCCGACTCCCGGCGGGGAGCCCCGTGCCGCTGGACCCCGGCGAACGCGCTGGCGGTACCGGGTCGCGCACCACGCCACCCCTCGGGGATAAGGTTAGGCAACCCTGCCCCGACCGCCGGGCGGAACCGAGGAGGAACAGCCGGCCGCCGGGTACCCGGGAGGACAGGGCCAGAGGAGACGAGGAACCCATCGGGTGAACCAACACCAGGTGGCGGAACGAGCCGGAGGTGACGTCGTGAGCATGCTCACCCGCGTCCGGGCGGGTCACCGGAGCGCTCCGCCCGCCCCCGAGCCCGGCACGACGATCGCCCACTCCATCGAGGCGACGCGGGCTCCCAGCTGGATGGCCCTGCGCTTCGGCGCCCCACCGGAGGAGGGGGAGACGTGGGTCGGCTGCGCGCGGGCGCTCGCCGACCCCGGGTTCTTCCCGTCCTGGCAGGCGCGGCTCGGCGACTGGCTACGGGAACGTTTCGGTGAGTCCCCGGACCGCACGACCTCCGGGTACCTGATGAGCTGGTACCTGCACGCACCGGGGTTCCTGGCCGGCATGCTCTTCCACACCGCCCGGCGGGTTCCGCACCTCCGGCCGGCGGACCTGGCGTTCCGGCTCGCGGACTCCCGCCCGCACGTCGACGGCGTGGCCCTGCTCAGCGAGGGGTTCGCCTGCCTGCCCGACGACCCGGCGGCCGGTACGGCGCGGGCGACGGTGGTGGCCGACGAGCGGGCGCTGGCCGCGCTGCTCCGCGCGCGCTTCGTCGACCACGCGGCCCGGTTCGTCACGGCCTTCGCCCCCCACACCCGGCTCGGTCGCCGCACCCTGTGGGCCGCCGCGACGGACGTGCTCGACACCGCCCTCTGGAACGCGGGGCGGCTGGGTGGTGACGAGGGGGCCGGCGTCGGCGACGCCTCGCTGGTGCTCGGGTGCTCGGACACCGACCCCCTCACCTCGGGGTCGACCCTCTACTCGGTGACGGGCGAGGACAACGGCCAGCACTGGACCCGACGCCGGCAGAGCTGCTGCTTCCACTACGCGCTCCCCGGGGTCGAGCGGGCCTGCGTGACCTGCCCCCGGGTCTCCGACGCGGAACGGGCGGACCGGGTCCGCCGGGGTGGCGACTGAGGAGGTACCCGGCTGGGGGGCGGTGGCCGTTCCGAACCGGCGGTCGTGACCGTTCCCCACCCCCTGAAGCTCGGGATGCGCTCGGGCCCGGCCGGTGGCGCTAGACGGTCGTGCGATGGCGTGCCCCGACGGGCACCACCAGCGGCGTCCCGGACACCGGGTCCTCGATGACCCTGGCGTCGAGCCCGAAGACGTGGAACAGCAGGTCCTCGGTGAGCACCTCGGCCGGTTCCCCCTCGGCGACCACCTCACCACCGCGCATCGCGACCAGTCGGCGCGCGTACCGGGCGGCCAGGTTCAGGTCGTGCAGCACCATCACGACCGTTCGTCCCCTGGTCGTGTGCAACCGCTCCACCAGGTCGAGCACGTCGATCTGGTGCGCGAGGTCCAGGTAGGTGGTGGGTTCGTCGAGCAGGAGCAGCTCGGTGCCCTGGGCGAGCGCCATCGAGATCCACGCCCGCTGCCGCTGCCCACCCGAGAGTTCGTCGAGGGCCCGATCAGCCAGCCGCTCCATCCCCGTCATGCGCAGCGCATCGGCGACCGCCTCCTCGTCGGCGGAGGACCACTGGCGGTACCAGGACTGGTGCGGGTGCCTCCCCCTGGCCACGAGGTCCGCCACGGTCAGGCCGTCCGGAGCGGTCGGTGACTGCGGGAGGATGCCGAGGACCCGGGCCACCTCGCGAGTCGGTAGCCGGTCGATCCGCTTCCCGTCGAGGAGGACCGTGCCCTCGGCCGGGGTCAGGAGCCGGCCCAGCGCCCGGAGGAGGGTGGACTTCCCACACCCGTTCGGGCCGATGACGGCCGTCACCGTGTTGTCGAGCACGTCCAGGTCCAGGTCGTGGACCACGACCCGCTCGCCGTAGGACAGCCGCAACGACCGCGCGCCCAGCCGGGCGTCCGGTGGACCAGGTCGGTCATGGGAACGGGGCCGCGCCGGGACCGGCCTGGTCATGCTCCCCCCTCCCGGACCCCGCCACCGCCTCCTCCGGCGACAGCGACCAGCCGTCCCCGAGGGGTGGACGCACCTCGCGCGTCCCCGGCGTCACACCGAGCCGGCCGAGGTAGCTCGTGGCCGGGTGCCCCCCGCACCGGCGAAGCCGCGAGCCGGGTGCTCCGGCCCGCTCCACACCGGGATCGGTCGACCGGCAGGGCGCCCACGGCGGTGGTCCCACCCGCGCCAGGACCCGCGAGCTCCTCCGTGTTCACGCGGGACTCGGCACCGACCAGGAGTCCGGAGGCGGCGCGGGCGGTGGGGAGGCGGCGCCGCCGGCCCCCGACCCGCCCACTCCGGGGAGTTGGGGGGCTGTCTGGCCCCTCGGCCGGGGTCGACGTGCCCCGATGCCCCGGTGCCCGCACGCCGTCTGGCGCGTGGGGCCCCGTTCCGACCAGGACCAGCCTCGGTCGGACGGCGTCCACTACGGCGACAGCCGGCGGCGGGCTACCGCCGCGGGTGTCCGAGGTGGACGTGGCGTGCGCCCGTTCGCGAGCGGACGCGACCGCCGGCGTCCCCCTCCCGCCCCACCTCATGCAGCCCCCAACCCAGCCGACGTCGTTGGTGAGGCGAGCCTAACCGAACACCACGGCCAGGTGGAGCGCGCTTCGCCCCAGCGGGCCCGTGGAGCAGGGCCGCTGGGGCGGTCGACCTCCGGTGGCGATCAGTTGGCCTTGTTGTAGGCCTCGAGCACCTCGGCGGGGATCCGGCCCCGGTCCGAGACCTCCATCCCCCGCTTCCGGGCCCACTCCCGGATCGCCTGGTTCTGCTCGCGGTCCGCGGTGGTGGTGCTTCCGTTGCTCCTGCCGGCGGGCGCCCGACCAGCGGAGCGACGACGACCACCGGAACGCCGGGCGCCCTGGACGTAGCTCGCCAGCGCGTCGCGGAGCTGCGAGGCATTGTTCGACGAGAGGTCGATCTGGTAAGCGACACCGTCGAGTGCGAAGTCAACGGTCTCCTCGGCCTCGCTGCCGTCGAGATCGTCGACCAAAGTGACGGTTACCTTCTGCGCCATAGTCCTCGTCCTTCCCCAAAAGCTCGCTCAAGGCTCAGGCCCGCCCTGGGCCAGCCCATGCCGGTTCCGGGACCAGTTCCCGACCGGTAGCGACGATCAAAATACCGGTCGCTGTTCCCACAATACTAACGCGTTTTCGGCAGGACGCACTCCGCCTAGCGAGTTCCGCTGGTTCATTCAGGGCGCACGAGCGGGAAGAGGATGGTCTCTCTGATGCCCAGTCCGGTCAAAGCCATCAACAGGCGGTCTATCCCCATTCCCGTGCCGCCGCTGGGGGGCATTCCGTACTCCAGTGACCGCAGGAAGTCTTCGTCCAACTGCATGGCCTCCTCGTCCCCGGCCGCCGCCAGCCTGGACTGTTCCCGCAGCCTTTCCCGTTCCACGACCGGGTCGACCAGTTCCGAGTAGCCGGTCGCCAGCTCGAAACCCCGCACATACAGGTCCCACTTCTCGGCGACCCCGGGCTTGTCCCGGTGCTGCCTGGTCAGCGGGGAGGTTTCCAGCGGGAAATCCCGGACAAAGGTCGGCTCGTGCAGCGCCGAGCCCACCAGGTGCTCCCACAGTTCCTCGACGAGCTTGCCGTGGCCGAGCTTCGCCCCGCCGCCGGCGAGGTCGAGTCCGTGGGAGGCCGCCAACGTCCGCAGTCGCTCGGCGGGGGTCTCCGGGGTGACCTCCTCCCCCACCGCCTCGGCGAGGGACTCGTACATCGTCAGCGAGGCCCACTCACCGGACAGGTCGTACTCGGAACCGTCGGCGAGCGTGACGACCTGGGTGCCGAAGACCCTGGTCGCCGCCTCCTGCACGAGCTCGCGGGTCAGGACGGCCATCGTGTCGTAGGTGCCGTAGGCCTCGTAGAACTCCAGCATGGCGAACTCGGGCGAATGCGAGGAGTCGCTGCCCTCGTTCCGGAAGTTGCGGTTGATCTCGAAAACCCGCTCGATTCCGCCGACCACGCACCGCTTCAGATACAACTCGGGGGCGATCCGCAGGAAAAGGTCGATGTCGAAGGCGTTCGAGTGGGTGAGGAACGGCCGGGCCGCGGCCCCGCCGTGGAGGGTCTGGAGCATGGGCGTCTCGACTTCGAGGTAGCCGCGCTCGTGAAAGGACTCGCGCAGGGAGCGCACGACGGCGGACCGGGTGCGCACGGTCTCCGCCGCCTGCCGGCGGACGATGAGATCCACGTAGCGCTGCCGCACCCGGGTTTCCTCGGCCAGGTCCTTGTGGGCCACCGGCAGCGGCCGCAAAGCCTTGGAGGCCATTCGCCATTCGTCCACCAGGACGGACAACTCGCCCCGGCGGGACGTGATGACCTCGCCGGAGACGAAAACGTGGTCGCCCAGGTCGACGTCGGCCTTCCAGGCCGACAAAGCCTCCTCCCCCACCTGCTTGAGGCTGACCATTGCCTGCAGTTCCGCGCCGTCACCAGCACGGAGCGTGGCGAAACACAGCTTTCCGGTGTTTCGGAGGAACATGACCCGGCCGGCGACCCCGACAATCCGCCCAGTCGAGGTATCCGGGGCGAGATCGGGATTCTCCGCGCGCACCTGCCCGAGGCCGTGCGTGACGGGGAGCGAGACCGGATACGGCTCAATACCGCTCGCAAGCATCCGCTCCCGCTTCTCGCGGCGCACGCGCATCTGCTCGGGAAGGGTGTCCTCGCTGGTCACAGTGTCATTGTCCGGCTGCCCGTTCACGGGGGAACAGACTACGTTCCTTCCCCCCAATACCCCCAACCGGATACCATCCTCGGAGTGGATCACGTTGCGGTCGGCTCAGCCGACGATCGACGCTCGGACGCCGCGCAGGCCGGTTCCTTCGGGCAGGTGGCCCAGGACTACGCCGAGCACCGACCCGGCTACCCGGACCTGGCGGTGCGCTGGGCCCTCGAGCCGGTCCTGTCCAGACCCCACGTCGCCGTGCTGGACCTCGCGGCGGGCACGGGGAAGGTGACCCGGTCCGTGCGCGGGCTCGCCGCCGAGACCGTCGCGGTCGAGCCGGACCCCCGGCTCCGCGCCGAGTTCACCCGGCGGGTGCCGGGCGTGCGCGTCCTCGACGGCAACGCCGAGGCCCTACCCCTGCCTGACGCCTCCGTCGACGCGGTCACGGTCGGCCAGGCCTTCCACTGGTTCGACGCGCCGAGGGCGCTGGACGAGATCGCCCGCGTCCTGCGGCCCGGCGGGGTGGTGGCGGCGCTCACCAACTACAACGACGACCGGCGGGAGTGGGTGGCGGGTCTCCAGCGCACCGGGATCCCCAGCCCGGGAATCAGCGAGGAGGACCCGGACTACGTCCCGGCGCACCCGAGGTTCGCGCCCGTGGAGACCGCCCGCTTCGAGCACGCCCACCGCCGCACGGCCGAGTCACTGGTCCAGATGATCTCCACCCACTCGTGGGTGCTGGTCCAGGACCCGGACGAGCGAGAACGGATGCGGGCCGAACTCCGGTCCTACCTCGCCGGGAGGCCGGAGACCCGCGAGGGTGAGTTCGACCTCCCGCAGATCGCCGTCGTGAACCGGGCGGTCCGCCGCTGACGGGCGGCCGCCCGGCTGACGAGCGGGCAGCGGCTCAGTGCACGTTGCGTTCGTAGAACAGCCGGAGACCGACCAGGGTGAGGTCGGGGACGTGGTGGTCGATCGTCTCCGTCTCCCCCACGATGAGCGGCGCCAGTCCCCCCGTCGCGATAACGGTGACCGGTGTGTCCCCGCCCGACCTGAGTTCACCCACGATGCGGCGCACCAGGCCGTCGACCTGGGCCGCGAAGCCGTAGAGGATGCCGGACTGAAGGCACTCGACGGTGTTCTTGCCGATCACCGCCCTCGGCCGGACGAGCTCCACCTTGCGGAGCTGCGCCGCGCGCGAGGCCAGCGCGTCCACCGAGATCTCCATCCCGGGCGCGAACACGCCGCCCAGGAACTCCCCCTTCTCGGAGATGACGTCGATGTTGGTCGAGGTTCCGAAATCGACGACCACGCAGGCGGTCCCGTACAGGTGGTGCGCGGCCAGGGTGTTCACCACCCGGTCACCGCCGACCTCCTTGGGGTTGTCCACGAGCAGCGGGACACCGGTCCGCGCCCCCGGCTGCACCAGCATCCGGGGCACCGACGAGTAGTACCGGCCCAACATCACCCGGAGTTCCCGGAGCACCGCGGGCACCGTGGACAACGCGGAGACGCCGGTGATGCGATCCGCGTGCTCGCCCAACAGCCCCCGCATCGTCAGCGCCAGCTCGTCGGCGGTCATCCTGGCGTCGGTACGCATCCGCCAGTCGCGCAGCAGCGTGGCGTCCGCCCCTCGGCCGGTGTACAGGCCGAGCACGATGTTGGTGTTACCGATGTCGATGGCAAGCAGCACCGGTTGCCCCTTCTCCCTCATCCACGGCTACGAGCGGTCTCGCTCAGCCCTCGGTCTGGAGCGGCGCGTCCAACCGCGCCGCGTCCGCGGTCTCCCCGGGCTGGTCCTCGGAGCCTCCCGCCACGACCGCCCCAGACCGCAACCCGTACCCCTCGGGCACTCCGGCGGGGTCGCCGTCCTGTCGCAGCACCCGGTTGTCGCCGTCGACGAAGAGGACCCTCGGCGGCCGGGTCCTCGCCTCCTCCTCGTCCATCACGCCGTAGGCGATCAGGATGACGATGTCGCCGACGTGCACCAGGTGCGCCGCGGCGCCGTTGATCCCCAGCACACCCGTGCCGCGCTCACCCGGGATGGCGTAGGTCTCCAGCCGTGCGCCGTTGGTGACGTCCACGATGGTCACCAGTTCACCCGGAAGCAGGTCCGCCGCCTCCATCAGATCCTCGTCGATGGTCACCGAACCCACGTAGTGCAGGTCGGCCTGGGTGACCGTCGCGCGGTGGATCTTGGACTTGAGCATCGTGCGGAACATGGAGGTGCCCTCTCTTTCCTGCGGTCGGCTCGGTTCAGCTGGCGAACGTCGTGCCCGAGGCGGTGTCGTCGGGCCGAGACAGCACGAGTGGTGCGTTGTCGATCAGTCGGACGTCACCGATCCGCGCGGCGACCAGCAGGCGGGCACTGCCCTCCTCGGGCGCCGGTTCCAGGTCCGGCCCGCGAAGCTCCAGGTAGTCCACGTCCAGCGCGGGTTCGGCCGCCAGCACCTCACGGGCGGTGGCCAGCGCGGTCGCCGCACCGGCGCCGGCGGTGTGCACGGCGGCGGTCAGCGCGGCGGAGAGGGCGACGGCCGCCGCGCGTTGGTCCTCCCGCAGGCGGGCGTTGCGGGACGACAGCGCCAGTCCCCTCGGTTCCCGTACGGTCGGAACGCCCACCACGGCCGTGTCCAGGTTGAGTTCGCGCGCCATCCGCCGCACCAACACCAGCTGCTGGTAGTCCTTCTCCCCGAAGAACGCCACGTCGGGCCGCACGATGTTGAACAGTTTCGCGACGACGGTGAGGACGCCCTCGAAGTGGCCGGCCCGGGCCGCGCCCTCCAGCTCGTCACCCAGCGGGCCGGGACGCACGCTCACCGAACGGCCGTGCGGGTACATCCGCTCGGCGGTCGGGGCGAACACCAGCTCGACGCCCTCGGACCGGCACACCTCCAGGTCCGACGCGAGGTCCCTCGGGTAGCGGTCGAAGTCCTCGCCGTCACCGAACTGCAACGGGTTGACGAAGACCGACACCACGGTGACGGAGTTGGGCACTCGACGGGCGTGGCGGATCAGCTCGCGGTGACCGGCGTGCAGGGCACCCATCGTGGGGACCAGCGTCACCCGCCGGCCGGCGGCACGCAGCGTCCTGGTGACCTTCGACAACGCCTCCACGTCGGTGTGGGTGGTCAGCTCACCGGGGCGGAACGGGCGGGCGGCGGGATCGGTCGTCATCGGTCCTCCTCGTCGAGTGACGTCCGCACGTCGTCCGCCACGTGGGGCGGCAGGAGACCGGCCCGCTCGGCGCGATCGGCGGTCCGCGCTGCCAACAGCCGGTAGGCGGGTTCGACCTGGGGCGCTGCCTCGGAGAGGACCTCCAGGTGCCGGCGGACGGTGCCGACGTCACCCCGCGACACCGGGCCGGTCAACGCGCGGTCCCCGTGCCGGAGGGCGTTGTCGAGAGCCGCTCCGAGCAGCGGCCCGAGGAGACGGCCGGACTCCCGCACCCCGCTGGACTCGAGGAGCTCCAGGCAGTCACCCACCAGCGTCATCAGGTGGTTGGCCCCGTGGGTGAGCGCCGCGTGGTAGAGGGGACGAGCCTCCTCTGGCACGCGAACGGGTTCGGCTCCGAGCTCCACGACGAGCGCCTCGCCCACGTGCCAGCCCATTCCGCCGGCCGTGCTGGTGCTCGGCTCGTCGGGTTCGCCGGCGGCGGCCGTCACCGCCACCGAACAGGTGGCGAGCCGTTGCAGGTCCTCGGGACGTCCGGTGAACGTCATGGCGGGGTGCAGCGCCACCGGGAGCACCCCGACCTCGGCGGCGGGACGCAGGACCGACACCCCCAGCGCGCCGGACGTGTGGGCCACGATCTGCCCCGGACGCAGCGACCCGGTCGCCACGAGACCACGCACCAGCCCGGGGAGGACGTCGTCGGGAACGGCGAGCACCACGAGGTCGGAACGCCGAGCCACCTGGTCGGGTGGTAGCAGGGGAACATCGGGGAGCAGTTCCTCGGCCCGGCGGCGCGAGGCCGAGGAGACGGCCGAGGCACCGACG
This sequence comes from Actinoalloteichus caeruleus, assembly GCF_049311605.1. Classification (NCBI taxonomy): domain Bacteria; kingdom Bacillati; phylum Actinomycetota; class Actinomycetes; order Pseudonocardiales; family Pseudonocardiaceae; genus Actinoalloteichus; species Actinoalloteichus caeruleus. Next base: position 327,210 of record NZ_CP186005.1, on the reverse strand, counting down.
ACGACGTGCCCGGCCTTGGCGAGGGCGGCGCCGAGCACGGCGCCGACGCGTCCCGCCGAGATGACTCCGGTCGCCAGCCTGGCTGGCCGACCTCCGAGGCTGGCATCCTCGCCAGCGGCCCCCGGGACCACAGCGCTCATCGTGCGCGACTCCTTCGTTGTGTTCCAGTCCCGACTCCCGTCGGGTACCGGACAGCCGCGAGGGTAGCCGCTGGGAGGAGCCCGGTCCTCGGTCGGGTGAGCAGCTTCACGCCGGCCCCCTGCGGCGCCGCTCCCCGCTCCCCGATCAACGCTCAACGCCGGGGGCGGGTCCCCCTCCGCCTCTCGGCGTGGGCGGCCCTGGTCGCGGCGCTGCGGACGAGGCCGTCTCGGACGGCCTCGGCGCGGGCGCCGAGCAGCACCCCGACCGCCTGCGCCTGCCGTCGCGCGGCGTTGGGCACCGGGAGCCCCTGGGCGACCCGGTGCCGGAGGAACGCGAGCTCGGTGACCGCGTGCTGGTACTCGCGGACCGCGCGGGCGGCCTCCGCGCCCGCCCGTTCCCGCACCGCCTTCCGCCACGCCTTCCGGCTGGGCAGGCTGGAGAGCAGGGTCACCTCGCCGGGGGCGATCCAGCCCTCCTCGGCGAAGCCGGGCAGTTGGGCGACGACGGTCCGTTGTTCCCGGCGTCGTTGCCACAGCACGAGCACCAGTGTCGCCACGAAGATCGGCACCATGACGACGAAGTAGGTGTCGACGAAGGTGGCGCCGCCGCCCAGCGTGGCCGCTCCGTTCCACACCGCGTGCAGCAGGACGGCCAGGACGTATCCCACGAGCAGCGCCGTCGTTCGCACCCACTTCTTCCTCGACCCGGCCGCGATACCGACCCCGATGCCCACCATGGCGCTGAACAGCGGGTGCGCGAAGGGGGTGAGGATGCCCCGCAGCACGAAGACGGCGACGATACCGCCGGTGAGGTCACCGAAACCGCCCTCGCGGAAGGCCAGGCCGAAGTAGTTGATGTTCTCGGTGAAGGCGAACCCGATGGCGGTGACACCGGAGTAGACGATGCCGTCCACGATCCCGTCGAACTCCACCCGGCGGCGGAGGAAGACCCCGACGACGAACAGCGCCTTGGCGGCCTCCTCGACCAGGGGCGCCGAGATCACGGCCGCGACGACGTCACCACCTCCCGTTCCGAGCAGGGACTCCCCGACGACCTCGGCGGTGTTGTTGATCAGCAGGGCGCACCCGGTGGCCCCGCACGCACCCCACACGAACGCGGCGAGCAGCAGTTTCGGCGGTTCCGGCTCCCACCGGTCGATCCACAGGAAGGCCGCCAGCACGGGGCCGACCGGGAGCAGGGCCAGCAGGGCACCGACGATCACCGGGACGAACCCGACCCTGGCGGTGGCGACGCCGAGCAGGGCGAGGCCGGACACGCCCAGCAGCACGAGCACGACGACCGGCCACAGCAGGACCCGACGTCGCTCCAGGCGCGCGCTGGTCAGGTGCCGAACCGGCGTCCGCTCGTCGATCGCCACGCCGCCCACCTCGCGCCAGGGCCGGCGGCGAGCGCCCGGCCGGTAGTCGAAGGACACGGCCTCCGGTCCTGGCCGTTCCCTTCCGAACCTTATTGGCGTTGGGCCGCTCGCGCCGCCGGGTTCCGCCCAGCCGAGGGCACCGCTGTCGGAGACTGTGCTGATGCTGGACTGGGAGCTGGCCTGGTCCCGTGCGCTCTACGGCCCGAACGGCTTCTTCGCGCGGGGCGAACGGCCCGATGGGCACTTCCGCACCTCCCCCCTGGTGGGGCCGGCCTTCGCCGAGGCCGTGGTGACCCTGCTCGACCGAGTGGACCACGCGCTGGGCCGGCCAGCCCGGGTGGACTTCGTCGACGTCGGGGCGGGTGGCGGCGAGCTCGCCGAGGAGGTTCGGGAACGGGCCCCCTCCAGGCTCGCGGACAGGGTGGTCGTCACCGCCGTCGACGTGGCCCCGTCGCCCGCGTGCCGGGTTCCGGGCGTGGTCTGGCGCTCCACGCCGCCGCGTCGGGTGGTCGGCCTGGTCGTGGCCAACGAGTGGCTGGACGCCGTTCCCTGCCCGGTGCTCGTGCGACGCGGCGGTCGGTGGCGCCGGGTCGGGGTGGATTCGTCGGGTCGGGAGTCGGTGCTCGACCCCGTGGACGCCGCCGTCCGGGCGTGGCTGGGGCGCTGGTGGCCGATAGGTCGGCGCGCGCGGGGCGGCGCGGAGCTCCGGGCGGAGGCGGGGACACCTCGGGACCGCGCGTGGACCTCGGTGGTGCGCGGGGTCCGGGCCGGGGTCGCGGTGGCCGTCGACTACCACCACCGGCTGGCCGACCGGCTCGCCGGTCGGGTGGATGCCGGAACCCTCGCCGGCTACCTGCGCGGACGACGGGTGGCCCCGATCCCCGACGGTTCCCGCGATCTGACGGCCCACGTGGCGCTGGACGCGTGCGCGGCGGCCGTCCACGCCGGGGTCGGGGGGCCGCTGCGCACCACGTTGACCACCCAGCGGCGGGTGCTCGCCGACCTCGGTGTGGTCCGCGCGGCCCCGTCGCCGTCGCTGGCGGCCACCGACCCGTTCGGCTGGTTGGACGCCGCCGCGCGGAGCGGAGGCGTCGCGGAACTGACGTCTCCCGAGGGGCTCGGGGGCTTCGGCTGGTTGGTGCACGAGGTGGCCCTCCCCGTGCGGGTGCTGGCGTCCGGGGACCGGAGCCCGGTCCACTGAGGCGCGCGCCCGGGCGAGGCTCCGGACCGCCGCGAGGGGCACCGGGCCGACCGGTGCGTCGAGGAGGGCCGGGGAGCCCTCGTCCGATGCCCCGAGCCACCTCGCGTCCCGGGTCCCCCTCCCGACCACCGGGAGGGCGGGCGGGGGTGGCGGTGCGAGCATGGGCGCGTGTCTGACCAGATGACAGTCGGCGTCGGCGCGGGAGCCGCCCACCTCGGGGTGGACCGCGTGGTGGACCTGGGTCCCCTCCACCCGGCGGCGCACGGTGCCTACCGGCTCCGGCTCGCGGTGTCGGGACCCGCCGACGACCCGGTGATCACCTCCGCCACCCCGCTCGTGGGGCACCTGCACCGGGGTGCCGAGAAGCTCTTCGAGGTCCGCGACTACCGGCAGATCCTCGCCCTGGCGAACCGGCACGACTGGCTCGCCGCCTTCTGCAACGAGATGGCGGTGGCGATGGCGGTGGAGCGGATGCTGGGCATGACGGTGCCCGACCGGGCGAGCTGGTTGCGCACCGCCTTCTGCGAGTTGAACCGGGCCCTCGCCCTGGTCGTGTTCCTCGCCCCGGTGGCCGAGGCGGGTGGCCGGGGACCTCGGCACGTAGCCGCCCGGGATGGACTGGTCAGGGCGCGGGAGTCCGTCCAGCGGGTCCTGGAGGAGGCGGCGGGCGGACGCATCCACTTCATGGCCAACCGCGTCGGCGGGCTCCGCGAGGACGTGCCGGCTGGGTGGCGGGACGGAGTCCGCGCCGCATTGGACGTGGTGGCGAGGGGGCTCGACGCCGCCAGGTCGGTGACGGTGTCCGACGGGGACTTCCGACACCGGCACCGCGGGCTCGGCGTCCTGACCACTAGTGCGGCCCTGCGGCTGGGTGTGACCGGCCCGGCGGGTCGGGCGGCCGGCGTCGACCTCGACCTGCGGCGGGACGATCCGGGACCGGCCCACGCCGAGCTGGGCGTCACCCCCCGGCTGGGGACGCGGGGCGATGCCCTGGACCGGGTGGAGTGCATGCTCGACGACGCGGACCAGGCACTGCGGCTGGTCCGCTCCTGCCTCGACCGGCTGCCACCCGGGCCGGTGAACCTGCGGCTGCCCAAGGCGGTCAAACCACCCGAGGGGTCGGTCTACGTGTGGACGGAGGCACCGCTGGGGGTCACCGGCGTCCACCTGGTGTCCCGGGGCGACCGGACCCCCTGGCGGCTGAAGTTGCGGACGCCGTCCTTCAACAACGTCCAGGCGCTCTCCCCGCTGCTGGTCGGCTGCCGGGTGGCCGACCTGCCGACCGTGCTCGCCTCCTTCGCGGTGGTCGTCGGGGACATCGACCGCTGAGCCGCCGTGGTCAGTTCCCGCGCCGACGGCGGCGGCGCGGTTTGTCCTCCCCGTAGGCGGCCAGCAGCTCGCTGACCGACCGGCCCGAGGCGTGCGCTCCCGCGTCCTCCGGCTCGGCGAGCGGTTCGCTCGCACTCTCCCTCGGTTCCGGGGTCGTCTCCTCGGCGACGTCGGGCTGCCAGGCGTCCACCGCCTCCCAGGCCGGGGTGTCCTCGACTGCCTCCGCCTCCGCCGCGGCGGCGACCGGCTGCGCCTTCGGGGGCGCCGGCGGCTGCGCCCGGCGCGGCCGCTGCGGGCGGGGGAGCTGCCGGGTGGCCTCCTCCCGCTGTTGCCGCTGTTGCCGCTGTTTGCCCTGCGGGGCACGCCGAGGGGCGGGGCGGGCCACCGTCTCCGGCTCCGCCGGCGGGCGCGGCGCTGGTCCCCGCCCTCCTGGTCGGCCGGGTGGGCGCGGCGGGCCACCGGCGGCGGACCGGGGGTCCTCCCCGGGCTCGAGTGGCCGGGCGGGATGGGGGACGCGGGTGGTAGCCGGATCCGGGCCGGCGGGTGGCTGACGCTGTTCGGCGGGGACGGGGGGTTCCCCTCGGGGGGAGCTGGGTGCCGGCTGGGGCCGACGCGGCCCGGGCGCTCCGCCCCGGGGGTGGTCCGGGTTCGGGGGCGGCGGGCCCTGGTCGTTCGGGTGTCCGGCGGGTGCCGGGCCGCCACGCGCCGGCCTGCCCGGCGCGGGAGGACGACCCGTCGGAGCACCCCCGATCACCTGGGTCCGGTCGGCGGGAGCGGGAGGCGGGTTCCCCTGGCGGGCCTCGGGATCGGGCTCGACCTCGGCGGCGTCATCGACCGTCCGCGCACCGACGGCCAGCGCGCGCACGGGAGGGTTCTCCTGCTCACCCGAGGAGATCACCCGCCCGCCCTGGTCGGACAGGGAACGCACCCTGGTGGACTCGGCGCGGAGCGCCACCCGTTCGACGAGGACGTCCCCGCCCAGCAGGGACTCCAGGCCGCGGCGCAGCGTCTCCAGCTCCCGCTGGAGACCGGCCAGCTGTTCCTGGGACTCCGCTCGCAGCTCGTCCTCGACCTGCCGGCGGGTCTCCGCTTCCAGGTCGAGTTCGTACTCACGACGCGCGGCTACCTCACGTTCCAGCTCCAGCTCGTAGACCCGCCGCAGTTCCTCGGACTGGTCCGCCCGCTCGGCAGCCTCCCGCCGGTACCGGGCGGCGGCGAAGGCACCGAACAGCGCGGCCCACAGTCCCGCGACGATGCCCAACCGCAGGAGGCGGGCGTCGTCGCTGAGCAGCAGCAGCACCGTGGCACCGAGGGCCAGCGCACAACCGCCGATCCAGAGAACGGGACCACGGCCGACACGGTTCCGCTCGTCATCCGAGCCAGAGAGGCCGCTCATAACGCCACACGGTACCGGTCGGTAATCGAACCGAGACCTGTGGCGGGGGGCCGCTCCCACGACCTCGGACGAGCGGGAGGACCCGCCGACGGGGGGTTCGTGCCGGCGGGAACGGGGGCAGCGTCCTGCCTCCGGCCGCACGGCGGTACGCGCCTAGTCGTCATGGTTGTTCCGGTCCTCGTCGGAGTCGGGGTCTTCCGGCGCTCGGCAGCAGTGCTCCAGCCAGAGGGCGGCCGCCGCGAGCAGTACCGCGCAGGCGATGCCGATCAGCGACGTCACCTGGTCCCCAGCCGCGGCGTCGAAGTCGCCCCGGTGCGGTGAGACGTACAGCAACACGGCCAACCACGCCCCGAGCATGATCACACCCAGCAGCGAGGACGCCTTCGCCAGGGCCACCGCACGCGCCGCGAACAGGGCGAGTTCCCGGGGAACGGCGCCTCGCCGGTCCCGCTCACGCACCCGGACGCGGATCGAGAAGCCCAGGACGGCCTCCACCGCACCGATGAGCACCAGGGTGGCACCGGCGAAGGTCGGCAGCCGGGGCAGCGACGAGTAGAAGAGGGTGAGCAGCAGGTAGACAACGAGCAGGCTGCCCAGTCCCACGGCCAGCAGGTCGCGGGCCCTGGTGAATCTCATCCGCCCGCCTCCTTCATCCTGGTCGTCGCACGGCCCCAGTCTCTCAACGCCCGGCCGCTCCGCGCAGATCCAGGTCCGAGCGGACCGCGACCCCCGCCCTGGACACGCTCCGCAGCAGTTCCCGCACGGGTCCGTGCCCGGGCAGGACCGCCTCCGGTTGGACGTCGAACCACGGCACCAGCACCGACGCCCGATCCGGGGTGCCGGGGTGGGGCAACACCAGCTCCGGGTCCTCCGACCGGACACCGTCGACGGTCACCACGTCCACGTCCAAGGTGCGCGGGCCCCACCGGACGGTGCGCTCCCGCCCAGCGGCCTCCTCCAGCTCCCGAGCCCGGTACAACCAGCCCCACGCGTCCACCCCGGCGTCGTCGACCACGACCACGGCGTTGAGGAAGTCCGGCTGGTCGGTCACTCCCCACGGTGCCGTCTCGTAGACGGGGGACACGGCGACCACGGCCGCGCCGAGCCCGGTCACCGCGGACCGGAGGTGCGCGAAGCGGTCGCCGAGGTTCGAGCCCAGCGAGAGCACCGCCCTGGTCACGAGGCTCCCCGGCCGCCGCGCCTCGACCTGCGGACGGTCACGGCGACGTCGTCGAACGGCACCGCGATCGGCGCCGAGGGCTTGTGGACGGTGGCTTCGACGGCGTGGACCCGCCGGTCGGCCATCACCTCGTCGGCGATCTGGGCGGCCACCCCCTCGATCAGGTTCCTCGGGGGGCCGCCGACGACGGCGACGATCCGCTCCGCCAGCGCGCCGTAGTCGAGCGTGTCGCGGAGATCATCGGTGGCCGCCGCGCCGGAGAGGTCCACCCACACGGTCAGGTCGACGACGAAGTCCTGTCCGTCGCGCCGCTCGTGCTCGAAGACCCCGTGGTGTCCCCGCGCCCGGACCCCCGTCACCCTGATGCGATCGGTCACCGCGCACCCCCGGCACGCCAGGCCCGCTCCACGGTGATGGCGTCGAGCGAACCGACGACGTCGTGCACCCGCACGCCCCACGCCCCGGCCGCGGCCGACAGGGCGGACACCGTCGCGGTGGCCACCTCGCGGCCGGCGGGGGGGCGGGGGGTCCCGTCCGGGTCGGCGAGCGCGGCTCCCAGGAACCGCTTCCGCGAGGCGCCCACCAGCACCGGGAACCCGAGTTCCAGCAGGGCGTCGAGCCGGTTGAGCAGTGCCCAGTTGTGCTCGGCGTTCTTGGCGAACCCCAGGCCCGGGTCGAGCACCAGGGACTCGGGGGCCACGCCGGCCGCCACGGCCTCGTCGACCCGGGTGAGGAGCTCGGCACGCACGTCGGAGACCACGTCCTCGTAGCGGGCCAGGCTGTTCATGCCCTTGCTGTGGCCCCGCCAGTGCATGAGGATCCAGGGGGCTCCCGCCTCGGCGACCACCCTGGCCATCCCGGGGTCGGCCAACCCACCGGAGACGTCGTTGACGACGGCCGCGCCGGCGGCGAGCGCGGCCTCGGCGACCGTCGCCCTGGACGTGTCGATGCTCAGGGTGACGCCCAGAGCCGCCAGTTCCCTGATCACCGGTACGACCCTGGCGATCTCCACGTCCGCGTCGACGCGGGACGACCCTGGCCTGGTGGACTCGCCGCCGATGTCGATGATGTCGGCTCCCTGGCGGTGCATCTCCACCCCGTGGTGGATCGCCTGCGCCTGGTCGAGGTAGCGGCCACCGTCGGAGAAGGAGTCAGGCGTCACGTTCAGCACGCCCATCACGGCACAGCGGCCCGGCATCGGCAGCACCCGTGGAACGTGGTGCGTCTCCTGTACTAACACGGCGGATCGCTCCTCAGCTCGATGTCCGACCTGCCGCCATTCTGGCCGTGCCCGCACGGTGCGCGCACCAGTGCGGAGCGTTGCCCTCCCCTCAGCCCGAGCGCATCAGGTTCAGCGCCTCGGCGCGGGACGAGGCCGAGGTCCTGAGCAGGCCCCGAACGGCCGAGGTCGTCGTCCTGGCCCCGGGCTTGCGCACCCCGCGAACGGTCATGCACAGGTGCTCCGCCTCGATCACCACGATCACGCCACGCGGGGCGAGCCGTCGGACGAGGGCGTCGGCGACCTGTGAGGTCAACCGTTCCTGGACCTGGGGGCGCCGCGAGTAGAGGTCGACGAGCCTGGCCAGCTTCGACAGGCCGGTCACCTGCCCCCGCTCGTTGGGGATGTACCCGACGTGGGCCACCCCGTGGAAGGGGAGCAGGTGGTGCTCGCAGTTGCTGAACATCGGGATGTCCCGGACGAGCACCAGTTCCTCGTGGCTCTCGTCGAACGTCTTGGACAACACCGTGTCCGGGTCGGTGTGCAACCCGGCGAACATCTCCCGGTAGGCCCGGGCCACCCGGGCCGGTGTCTCCACCAGGCCCTCGCGGTCCGGGTCCTCGCCACAGGCGATCAGCAGCTCGCGGATCGCCGCCTGGGCACGTGCCTGGTCGAACCGGCCGGGACCGGTCGTGGGGGCGACCAGGTCACCGTCCAGGTCCTCGAAGGTGCCGGTCACCGCTGCCCTCTCCGGAGGTCAGCGACCATCACCGTCCTCCTGGTCGTTCCTCGTCCCGCGCCGAGGGTCGTCGGGCTGCTCCTGCTGACCCGATCCCGCGCTGGGCCCCTGCTGCCCCGGCAACTCGTCACGGCTGAACCGCCGCGTGCCCTCGTCGCCGGTGTCCGGTGCCGTGCCGCCCTCGTCGGGCTTCTCGGCCCCGGAGGGTTCGCCGGCGGCGGGTTCCCGCGCCACCCCACCGCTCTCGCCCTCCGGAGAGGTGGACGGCTGCTGCTCCCAGTTCGGGTTCGTCCCGCGCTCCCAGGAGGGGGTCCACCCGGAGGACTGCGGCGTCCACGGCGAGGTCGCCGGCGTCCACCCGGGGGGCGCGCCGTAGTTCGGCGGGCCGGAGCGGCTACCACCGGCGGGTTTGGGGATGGGGCGTGTCGCCTGGTGGTTGGGGTGCACCGCCGGTTGCGGCGCGGCCTGGCCTCCCGGCCACGGCGCCTGCTGGGGTGGCGCCTGCTGCGTTGGCCCCTGGTCCGGCTGCCCCTCGGCCGGCTGGTCCGGCTGCTGCTGGCTCGGCTCCTCGACGGCGCCCGCGCCCTGCTCGGGAGCGGCCGGTCGCTCCGGAGCCGCTTCCACGGCCGGCACCGGGGGCCACGGCTCGCCGCGCTCCTTCGCCAACTCGGCCGGGCTCTTGATGGGCGGCTTGTCGGAGGGGGTGCGGTGACCGAAGTCGTTGAAGGCGGTGATCCTCGGCCGCTTCTCCACCCGGGAGAAGATGCGTTCCAGGTCACGCCGTTGCAGCGTTTCCTTCTCCAACAGCTCCAGCACGAGGTCGTCGAGCACGTCGCGGTAGGTGTTGAGAATCTCCCAGGCCTCGGTGTGCGCGGCCTCGATGAGCTTGCGCACCTCCTCGTCGATCTCGTGCGCGACCTCGAGGGAGTAGTTGGGCTGCGTTCCCATCGTGCGGCCGACGAAGGGGTCGCCCTCGTCCTTGCCGTACTTCACCGCGCCCAACCGGTGGCTCATGCCGTACTCGGTCACCATCGCCCTGGCGATCTTCGTCGCCTGGTCGATGTCGGAGGACGCACCCGTCGTGGGCTCGTGGAAGACCAACTCCTCGGCCGACCGCCCGCCCAGGGCGAACACCAGCCGCCCGATCATCTCCGACCGCGTCATGAGGTCCTTGTCGTCCTCGGGCACGACCAACGCGTGCCCTCCGGTTCGGCCTCGCGGCAGGATGGTCAGCTTGTAGACGGGTTCCAGGTCGGGCATTGCCCACGCGGCGAGCGCGTGCCCGCCCTCGTGGTAGGCGACGATCTTGCGTTCCTTGTCGGAGACGACGCGGCTGCGGCGGGCGGGCCCGCCGATGACGCGGTCGACGGACTCCTCCAACGCGGCGGAGGTGATCAACTGCCCCTGCTGCCGGGCGGTGAGCAGGGCGGCCTCGTTGATGACGTTGGCCAGGTCCGCGCCGGACATGCCGACGGTCCGCTTGGCCAGGGATTCGAGGTCGGCGTCCTGCGCCAGCGGCTTCCCCTTGGAATGCACCCGGAGGATCGCCTTCCGCCCCGCCAGGTCGGGGGCGGCCACCGGGATCTGCCGGTCGAAACGACCGGGGCGCAGCAGCGCGGGGTCCAGGATGTCGGGACGGTTGGTGGCGGCGATCAGGATGATGCCGCCCCGGGAGTCGAAGCCGTCCATCTCGACGAGCAGCTGGTTCAGCGTCTGCTCCCGCTCGTCGTGCCCGCCACCGAGCCCGGCGCCGCGCTGGCGGCCGACCGCGTCGATCTCGTCGACGAAGATGATGCAGGGTGCGTTCTGCTTGGCCTGCTCGAACAGGTCACGCACCCGGGACGCCCCGACGCCGACGAACATCTCGACGAAGTCGGATCCGGAGATCGAGTAGAAGGGAACACCGGCCTCACCGGCGACCGCCCTGGCCAGCAGCGTCTTCCCGGTTCCCGGCGGTCCGTAGAGCAGGACGCCCTTCGGGATCTTCGCTCCCAGCGCCTGGTAGCGGCCGGGCGACTGGAGGAAGTCCTTGATCTCGTAGAGCTCCTCCACGGCCTCCTGCGCACCGGCGACGTCGGAGAAGGTCGTCTTGGGCATGTCCTTGTTCAGCTGCTTGGCCTTGGACTTGCCGAAGTTCAGGACGCGGTTGCCGCCACCCTGGGCGTTGTTCATCATCCACAGCAGCAGGAGGAGCAGCAGGACCAGCGGGACCATGTAGATCAGCAGCTGGGTGAACAGGCTGTCCTGGTTGACGGTGGTGTCCCACTCGTCGATGCCCGAGGCGCCCCGCAGCGCGTCGACGATCTGCTCGGTGCCACCCGCCGGGTACTGCGTGATGATCTGCTCGTTGCCCTCGACCGGGGAGTTCAGGGTGAGTCGGAGCCGCTGCTCCTTGTCCTCCACCTGGGCGGTCCGGACGTTGCCGTTGGCGATCTGCTCAAGCGCCTGCGACGTCGGCACCTCGTGGTAGCCACGGGTGTCGTCCGACAGGACGTTGTACCCCACGATCAACAGCAGGATCAGCAGGATCCAGATGAATGGGTTGCGGAGCAGGCGCTTACGGTCCATTCGGCTACGGCCGTCTTCCGGCCTCGACCCTCCCTGGCGTGCGTGTCGGGCGGAACTTGGGCGCCGCCCGGGCAATGGCTCCCCGTTCGGACCAGCGTACCGCCCACGGCGGCCTCCACCCCCGGAGTGGTACCACCCGGCCCGAGCGGCGGTCCGTACGTACAGGCACCGGCTGGCCGGCACCGCCGTGCTGTCCTCGCACGGCGCCTGACGTGGGGTCCAACGGAACGCCCCTCGGGAAAGTTCCCCCCTGGAGGGGAACCACCCCGCATCTCGCGGTGAGGCGGGTCACCTCACCCAGGGTGGTCGCCTACCGCCGAACGGGCCGTCCTGCCGGTCAGCTGGAGTACACCCTCGGCTCCAACGAACCGATGTAGGGCAGGTCGCGGTAACGCTCCGCGTAGTCGAGGCCGTAGCCGACCACGAACTCGTTGGGGATGTCGAAGCCCACGTAGCGCACCGGCAGGTCCACCTGCACGGCGTCGGGCTTGCGGAGCAGGGTGCAGACCTCGATGGACGCCGGGCCCCGCGTGCTCAGGTTCTTGAGCAGCCAGGACAGGGTGAGCCCCGAGTCGATGATGTCCTCGACGATGACCACGTCCCGGCCGGCGATGTCCCGGTCGAGGTCCTTGAGGATGCGCACCACTCCCGAGGAGGAGGTGGAGGAGCCGTAGGAGCTGACCGCCATGAACTCCAGCTGGGTGGGCACCGGCAGGGCCCTGGCCAGGTCGGTCATGAACATGACGGCGCCCTTGAGCACGCCGACGAGGAGCAGGTCGGTCGATCTCGACCCGGCCGGGTAGTCCTCGGCCAGCCGACCGGCCAGCTCGGTGACCTTGTCCTTGATCTGCTCTTCAGAGACGAGTACCGATGCGATGTCGCCGTCGTACACGGAGGGCATCCCCTTGGGAATCAGGTCCAGTCGTGGGTGGTCGCCAGGCCGCGTCGCCGAGGCTCACCCCGCCGGGCGACCGACCTGAAGCCTGCCATGCGCGCGCTCGACGACCAACCCTCCCGGTAGCCACACCCCGCCCTGCCCGCGCCAGCGCCCGACAAGATCATCCACAGCGCGCAGGTGCAGGTCAGTGAGCTCACGAGCCCCGTGGGAGATCAGCCACCCGCGCAGCACCCTGCGCCGCACCGCGACCGGCGCGCCCTCGACGGCCCGGACCTCCAGCGCACCGTGTCCTTGGTCACTCCCGGCTCGGGAGAGCACTTCGTCGGCCCACTGGTCAAGCGCGGCCCCGTCCTCCCTGAGCTGCGCGGACGTCCTGCACAGTGCCTCGGCGACACCCCCCTGGAGCACCTCCTCCAAGAGGGGGAGCACCTCACGGCGGAGCCGCACCCTGGTGAACCTCGGGTCGCTGTTGTGCGGGTCGGTCCAGGGTTCCAGTCCGAGCTCGCGGCACGCCCGCGCGGTCACGGCGCGGGAGCAGCCCAGCAACGGGCGCCCCCAGGGCGGGTCGAGGGCGCGCATACCCGAGATCGACCGGGGACCGGAGCCGCGCCCCAGCCCGAGGAGGACGGTTTCCGCCTGATCGTCGAGGGTGTGGCCGAGGAGGACGAGCTGGCGTGGATCACGCAGCGCCCCCCGCAGGGCCTGGTACCGGGCACGGCGGGCAGCGGCCTCGACCCCTCCTCCCCCGGCCACCTCCGGTCGGAGGACGAGGGTCTCGTCCACGCCGAGGCCGACCAGCTGTTCGGCCGCCCGTTCGGCCACCTCGCGCGAACCTGGCTGGAGGCCGTGGTCCACGACGACGCCCCGCACCACCAGGCCGCGACGATGCCCCTCGTACACGGCCGCGGCCGCCAGGGCCAGGGAGTCGGCGCCACCCGAGCAGGCCACGTCGAGGCAGCCTGGTTCGAGGTGCCCCCCACTCGTCGCGGTGTCCAGCAGGGCCCGGACCGCGACCCGCGTGCGGGACACGGCGGGGGTTCGGTCACTCATCGTTCACGTCACGACGCCGTCGCCGCGTGGCCGTTCAGCCGTGCACGCGACGGAGCCAGGCCGCCGGCTCGGAGATCTCGGCGCGGGTCGGCAGGGTCTCCGGTGAGGTCCAGACCGCGTTGAACCCGTCCATGCCGGCCCGCCGGACGACGTGCCTGGTGAAGGCGGCTCCCTCGGCGTACTGGCGCACCTTGGCATCCACTCCCAGCAGGACCCGCAGGGCACGGTCGAGCAGTCCGCCGCCTCGCCGGCGCACCGTGAACCGCGCCCGGATGCGCCGCACGGAGGGCACCACCCTGGGTCCGACGGCGTCCATGACGTGGTCGGCGTGCCCTTCGAGGAGGGTGCCCAGGGCCAGCAGCCGGTCCAGGTGGGCGCGCTGGGCCGGTGACTGGAGCAGCTCGACGAGGGCGGGCGGCTCGCCGCCGTCGGACGACCGCCGGTTGCGGAGGGCCCGCACCAGCTCGGGTAGCCGGTCAAGCGCTCCGACGACGGTCTCGTCCATCGACCCGAGCAGGGTTCCCACCTCGGTGGCGAAGTGGTCGCGCAGCCACGGGACGGCGGTGAACTGCAGCCGGTGCGTCGCCTCGTGCAGGCACACCCACATCTGGAAGTCGGCCGGCGGCACCCGCAGCGCACGTTGGACCCCGACGATGTTGGGCGCGATGAGCAGGAGCCGCCCCTGCCCGTCGTCGCCGCCGAACGGGTCGTACTGGCCCAACACCCGCCCACCGAGGTAGGCGAGCACCGCTCCGGCCTGGACGCCGGCCGCCTTCGAGGCCAGCGCGGCGATCAACCCCGCGTTCCGCCGAGCGGGCATGGCCCGGTCGACCAGGGCCGCCATGCCCTCCACCGCGGAGGACGCCCACCCCGGGCGGTCGAGCACCAGCCCCTCCCGCAGGGGGAGGTCGTGCCCGAGCCCGGTGAGCTCCCTGACGTGGCCCTCCGCCTCCCCGCTCAGTTCGCGGAGCCCCGAAACGGCGCGGAGTGCGTCCTCCATCGGCACCTGCGGCCCTCGGCCGACGAGGCGTACCGCGGTGGACCTGGCGACGTCCCAGGCGATGGGGCCCGTCCGGTCGACCCGCGCGGGCACGGTTGCCACTGACTTGGCGTCCACACCCCAGACGCTACCGGAGGGCACCCCGGGCAGGTGACCGCGAGCGGTGCCGGGGCCCTCACCGACCGTGCGCCCTTTCCCGGCCCCGCCCGCCCCGTTCAGCGACAGCCGCAGGTGCGGATGGCCGCGGCCATCTCGTCGAGGGCGGCCCTCGCCTCCAGGGTGTTCGCCCCGTCTGACATCAGCGCGAAGACGAGGAGCTTGCCCTCGACGTCGGTGACGATGCCCGCCAACGTGCTCACCCCGGTCAGGGTGCCCGTCTTGGCCTGCACCCAGCCGCGGCCCTCCCGCGCGTTGTCGATGTACCTGCCACCCAGGGTTCCGCTGGCACCCGCGACGGGCAGGCCGGGCAACATCGGGCGCAGCATCATGGCGACCTCGTCCGGGCGGTCCGGCCCGACGGCCTCGGCGAGCAGCTCGGCCAGCACGGCCGGGGAGATGTCGTTCTCGGTGGACATCCCGCTCGCGTCGGAGAGGGCGACCGTGGAGACGTCGAGCCCGTGCTCGGCGAGGACCTCCAGGATGGCGGTGGTGGCTCCGGCGAAGCTCGGTTCGTGCCCGGTGGCGATGGCGAGTTCCCTGGCGAGGGTTTCGGCGAGGGTGTTGTCGGAGGTCAACACCATCGACTCGACCATCCGCTCGATGCTGGGTGAGGAGACCTCGCCGAGAACGGTCGCTCCCTCTCCCGCCACCGGCTCCCGACTGACCGCCACCGCGTCGGGAGGCACGCCCAGCCGCTCACCGAGCGCCCGCCCGACGGCGAGCGCCGGCTCCGAGGAACGCGGGGTGGTCGCGAGGAGGGGGTCCTGCCGGTCGACGTCGAGCATCACCGGCTCGACGGGCGCGATGTGCCCGCCCGGGACGTCCGACTCGCCCACGCCCGGGGCGAGCCGCTCACCGGTGTACCGGCTCGCGTCCACCACGATGCGTTCGACCGGCTCCGATGTGGCCGCTTGGACCTGCTCCACGAGGTCGTCCAGCCGGGCGGCGTCGGGGTAGTTGTAGGTCGGCGTGTCACGGGGGAGGACCGACAGCGTCGGATCGCCGCCGCCGACCAGCACCAGGGTCCCCGGCTCCTCCCCCTGGACGACCCGCGTCTCCAGAGTGGTGTCGTGCTCGACGGTGAGCAGGATCGCCGCCGCGGTGAGCAGCTTCGTGGTGGACGCCGGTGTGCGTGGGACGGCCTCGTCGAGAGCCCACAGGGTCTCACCGCTGGCGGGGTCGAGGACGACCCCGCTCAGGTTGCCCAACGCCGGGGATGCGCCGACCTGGTCGAGCCGCGCTGTCAGCCCCTCCGCGGAGGGGCCGCTCGCGCCCAGGTCGAGCGCGCGCAGCACCGGATCCGGCTCCACCGCCGGGGGGGCGGGTGGGCCGGGGGCCACCTCGGGCCCACGCAGACCGAGGAACCGTCCGACCGGCTCGACCGTGAACGCCGTCACCGTGCCGACCGCGACCACGAGGGCCAGGGCCCCGATGGCCAGCAGGCGGCCTCGCCCCTTCGGCGCCGGCCTCTCCTCCTCGTCCTCCGGGGGCTCCGTCGGCGGACCTCCCGGAGGGGGGCTCCCCCCGGACTCCTCCGCCCGCTCCACCCCCTCGGGGGCCGTGGCGACCGGGGCCTGGGGGGTGTCCCCGGTCTCCTCGCTCGAGGACGAGGCCGCCGACGGGCCGGGGTCGGGCCGCATGAACGTGGTGCCTCCCCGGCCGGTGGCGGCGTCGCCGTCGGGCGCGGCGGTGGGCCGGCCGAGGGGGTCTGGTCCCCCGGCGGTGGGGAGGCCGTGGGCTGGCGTGGGCACCCGGGTGCGCACCGTCGGCAGCGCGTCCGGGTTGGCCGGGGTGGGCGGAGCCGTGGACGTGGGTGGCGGGCCCGGCCGGTGCGACGCCGGCATCCCGGCGGGCGGGGTCCCCGGGTGCCTCGGGGCGCCGCCGGGCGGGCCTGGCGGCGGTCCGGCCGGGCGCGCCCCCGACCCCGCGCGGCCCGGACGGCCCGGCGGGGGCGGGCCGGCCGGCCCAGCGGGCGTGGGGGCCGGGTTCGGCCCGCGATCGGAGGGCGGGCGCGCGGGGGGCGGCGGCGTGGGGAGCGCGGCCGTCGGCCGGTCACCGGCAGGCGGACCGTCCAACGGCAGCGAGCCGGAGAGCGAGGTCGCGGCCGGCCCCGCGCCGGCGGCACCCGCCGGACGCGCGGGTGGCCCCCCTGGGCGCCCGCCAGGCCCCGGGTGCTGCTCCCCCGCCGCGTCGCGCTCGTTCACGGGCAGCACACCGCGCATGGGCGGTTGCCCCGGCTGGGGCTGCCCGCCGGGTGGAGTACGCGGTGGAGCGCCGGGGGGAGGCGGTTGCCCGGGGGGACCGGACTGTGAGGATGGCCACGGAACCTGGCCTTCCAACCGTGGTGAGGCCGACACAGGCTGCTGTTCCGCTGGGCCACGGGGTACGGTGCCGTCCGGAAAGCGGTCCCGTGAGCGGTCCTGCGCACCGTCGGTCCGGCCTGTCGGCCGGTCGTCCGGTGGCCTGGGCGCACCCACCGGTGGTTGTCCGGTTCCGGACACTCGGAGCTCCTTGGCAGTCATTCGGGCAACACGGGACTGGAGTGACATCCGCGACGGCGGCTCGGACGCGGCTTCGACGAAGTTCGCGCTCCAGACTAGGACGCGGGCACCAGCAGGACGCACGGTGCGGTCGGCGCGCCGTACCCACACAGAACAAGCGAGGATCCGAGTGGAGTTCGACGTCACGATCGAGATTCCCAAGGGGGAGCGGAACAAGTACGAGATGGACCACGAGACGGGTCGGATCCGTCTCGACCGGACCTTGTTCACCGCGACCCAGTACCCGGCCGACTACGGCTTCGTGGACAACACGCTGGGTGAGGACGGCGACCCGCTCGACGCGATGGTCCTGGTGCAGGAACCGACCTTCCCCGGCTGCCTGATCCGGTCCCGTGCCATCGGGATGTTCCGGATGCGGGACGAGAAGGGCGGCGACGACAAGGTCCTGTGCGTCCCCGCCGACGACCCCCGTTCCGAGCACCTGCGGGACATCCACCACCTCGCCGAGTTCTACAAGCTGGAGATCCAGCACTTCTTCACCGTCTACAAGGAGTTGGAGCCGGGGAAGAGCGTCGAGGGCGCCATGTGGGTCGGCCGGGCCGAGGCCGAGGCCGAGATCAAGCGGTCCTACGAGCGGCTGAGGACCTCGGACCACTGAGCGGGTCCGCGCCCACCGCCAGGTGGGGTTGAGGCAGGGTGGTCACCGGCCCGCTGGGCCCGCGCCACCCTGCCTCCGAACACGATCAGACCTGGCTGGTCGTCGAAGGTTCCGCCCCCCGAGCGGTTCCCTCCTCCGACCGAGCGCTCGGTTCCGGCGCACCCTCGGCCTGGGCCGCCGCGCGCTCCGCCGCGAGCTGCTCGAGGTTCGAACGGTCGGACAGGTGCACGTCCCGGAGGAACCAGGACAGGGCGAAGGCCAGGGCCACCACGCCGAGTCCGATCAGGAAGACCGTGCCGACCGCGCTCGCGAAGCCCTCCAACACCGGCCGCGCCAACCTCGGGTCCAGCCCGTTCAGGAACGAGGTGTCGTTCAGGTCGAGGCCAGCGGACCCGCCGCCAGCTCCTTCCAGCGACGCCAGGAACCGCTCGTTCGCGGGGTCCGCCTGTACGGCGGGGTCGGTCAGGGCGCGCTGGAACTCGGGCGTCCGCGCGGCCGACTCGAAAGCGGACGTGATCCGGTCCCCCACGACGGAGAACAGGACGGAGAGGAACACCGCGACTCCGACGGTCCCCCCGTTCTGGCGGAAGAAGTTCGCCGAGGCCGTCGCCGCCCCGGAGTCCCTCGGCGGGGCGTCGTTCTGCACGTAGAGGGTCAGCGTCTGCATGCACTGGCCGAGCCCGCCGCCGAGGACGACCATGACCAGACCGATCTGCCAGAGCGGCGTGTCCACCGTCACCTGCGAGAACAACAGGTACGACAGGGTGAGCAGCCCGGTACCGAGGATCGGGAAGACCTTCAGCCGTCCGGTCCTGGCGATGAGTTGGCCGACGACCCCGGTCGCGACCATGATCCCGAAGGTGGTGGGCAACATCATGAGCCCGGCCTCGGTCGGGCTGAGCCCCTTCACGATCTGGAGGTAGAGCGGGACCGACATCATCCCGCCGAACATCCCGAGGCCGACCACGAAGTTGAGCACGTTGGCGAGCCGGAACGTCCCGGATCGGAAGAGCCGAGGGGGCAGCAGCGCCTCGTCCCCCATCCGCCGCTCCACCAGCACGAAGGCCACCAGCCCGACGGTGCCGACCGCGAACATCAGCAGCGACAGCGGTGAGCTCCAGCCCCACTCCCTGCCCTGTTCCGCCACCGTCAGCAGGGGGACGAGGCCCACGACGAGCGCGGCCGCTCCCCAGTAGTCCACACGGTGCCGCACCGGGTGGTGCGGGATGTTGAGCACCTTGGCGACGATGAGGAAGGCGACCACGCCCACGGGCACGTTCACGAGGAAGACCCAGCGCCAGCCGGCCACCCCGGCCAGGTCGTCCAGATCGGCGAAGAATCCCCCGAGCACCGGCCCCAGCACGCTCGACACGCCGAAGACGGCCATGAAGTAGCCCTGGTACCGGCCCCGCTGCCGGGGGCTGACGATGTCCGCGACGATGGTGAGCGCCAGCGACATCAGCCCGCCGGCGCCGAGGCCCTGGACCGCGCGGAAGGCCGCGAGCTGGTAGATGGAGGCCGCGACGCCGCACAGGGCCGAGCCGACGACGAAGACCGTGATGGCCGTCAGGTACATCGGCTTCCGGCCGTAGATGTCGGACAGCTTGCCGTAGAGCGGCGTCGAGATCGTCGCGGTGATCAGGTAGGCGGTGGTCGCCCAGGCCTGCGCGGTCTGCCCGTGCAGTTCGTCGGCGATGACCCGCATCGCCGAGGAGACGATCGTCTGGTCGAGCGCGGAGAGGAACATGCCGGCGAGCAGGCCGCTGATGATGGTGAGTACCTGCCGGTGGGTCAGTCCCCCGTCGGCGCGGGGACCGGTGTCCCGTGCCGCCATGCTGTTGCTCATTCACTTCCCCTGAGTGGACCGGCCCGCTCGTCGGCGAGCTCGGTGGTACGAGTTGGTAATCGTTCGGCACAGGCCGTGTTCGGCCTGGCGGGCTGGGGGGTCAGCGCCTCGCCGTCCGCCACGCCCCCGCCGTCGAGGACACGGCCGTGGAGTCGGCGTCGGGATCGGCACCGCTCCTGGAGCGGACCGTCGCCGTTCCCCCGGACGGCGAGCGGGCGCGCTCGGCGATCGGCCGGCCCCGGTGCACCGCGCGGCGGCCCCTCCCGCACGTGCGCGGCGACCCGTCGGCTCACCGTGGACGGCTCCGTCCGGAGCGCGGCGGCGAGCTCACCGGAACGGCGGGGGCGGGCGTGGAAGTGGGAAAACGGGGTGAGGCCCGCTGGCCCCGCCGCACCGCCGCGACCGCGTCGGTCTCCTCGTCCGGTTCCCGCATCGCCAACCCCTGTTTGCCCGCATCACACAACTAGTTGCACGAAGCAAGCTTCCGCCGATCAGGGACGGCCGGCAACCGATTTGGCTATGAGCCGACTCTCAGCTGCTCCAGGTGACCGACCGGGCACCCCGCGCCATCGCGGTGCTCGCGGCCCCACCGCTTCGACGGCGCGGATCGCGCGTCGTGGGCAGGCGCGTCGTGGGCAGGCGCGTCGGCTGGCCCTGGAGCGTTTCCCGTCCCAAGGGCGCGGCATCAGCCCAGGGCACGTCCGGGCCGACCAGGCGCCCGGGGGCCGGGGGCCGGGGGCGGACGATGGCTCAGCGGGGTGACCCGCGCGGCGAGCGGTGGCCGAGCCGCCGTCACGACCGTCGACCGCCGCTCCGCCCTCCTGGCCCTGACTGGCGGCAGGTCCGGGCCGAGGGGGATCGGGATCAGGAGATGACCGAGCGAACCCAGTCCCGGTACACCGTCACCTCGGTGAACACGAGCCCGCCAACTCCGCAGACCGGGTCGCCGCCCCGGGAGTCGAGGCCGGCCAGCCGCCAGGCCCCACCCTCCCTGACCACCGCCGGGCCGCCGGAGTCCCCGTAGCAGGAAGTGGCATCCCTGCTCACCCGCAGGCAGAGCTCGGTGGCGGCGTCCACTCCGGCGGCACGACAGCCGGCGGCCGCCGCCACGGGAACATCGAGCTGCCGCAGCAGCTCCGGGTACTCCCAGGAACACTCGAAGGTGCCGCAGGTCTTGCCCCAGCCCAGTATCCGAACCGTCGCTCCCTCGGGAGGTCGCCGCGCGGCGAGCGGCAGCGTCGGCGCCGGCACCGGCCGGGCCAACCGGAACAGCGCGATGTCCCCGGTGTGCCCGTTCCAGTGCGGATGGGTCACCATCTCGACGACCCGCTCGTAGCTGCCGCCCTCGGACCGGTGGTTCGTCCCGACCCTGGCCGTGTAGGCGGTGAGCTCGCCCTGGACGCAGTGCGCCGTGGTCAGCACCCACTCCGGGTCCACGAGCGCTCCGGCGCACCAGTGGTCCTTGCCCTCGGTCGGACGCTGGATCGAGACCACGAAGTGGTAGTCCTCGTCGCCCCCGACCCCTCCCACGATGCGCGCGGCGGGCTCCGCCGAGGTGGCCTCCTCGGCGGCGGCGACCTCCCTCCTCGGCTCGGCGGGCGAGACGGCGGTGGTGGACAGCGCGGCCACGACGGCCGCCAGGAAGAGTGCGCGCACGGGCCACGTCCTTCGGCGAGGGGCAACGGGGACGATCGTCGCCCGACACGCCCTCCATCGGCGCGCTCACGCGGCCCGTGTACCCCCTGAAGAGTGACTACCGGTCCACCGCTCGCCCCGGCTCCCGACCTCGGCCGGCACCGTTCTCGGCCGGGCCTCGAGCGCCGGCGCGCCTCCTCACCCGAGGGATCAGGCGGCCGACCTCCGTCCGAACTCCCGCTCCCCCTCCACCTCGACGTCCGACGCCCCTCCTCGCGGGGACACCGCACCCCGCCGGAAGGCGCGTAACTCCCAGCGCACCCGGTCCACGACGCGACGACGTCGTCGTGACCGGCGCACGTACCGCGCCAGCGGACAGACCAGCGTCAGCACCCACCAACTCACCATGATCCCGATCACAGTGCCACTCATCATGGACATGATCAGCACCTCCTCCGTTGGCCGAGAGCACGTGCCCCCGGAGGGATGACGTCCCAGCCGTGATCTTCACTCGAACGGATCAACACGGTCGTTCCGAGCCTCCGCTCCCACCGGGGTCACGTCACCAGGCACGGCGCGTGCCGGGACGCCGGGCCGCACCCCGGTGGTGGGCCGACGGGACGCCGACCGCTGACCGCCCCGAACGGCCGCGGGCGATGCACCCGGTCAGGGGATCTACCCGGAGCCCACCTCCTGGTTGACTGGAGGCGCGGCCGATCACCGAGCACGCCAACACTCCACGGAGGAGTCGGCATGACCTCAGGCGCGTCCGACCGGGTAGGGCACCTCCTGCGTTCGTTCGAGGAACGCGCACGGCAGGTCACGGAACTCGGCCAACGGTTGAGCGGGGTTCGAGGAGTCGCCACCAGTTCCGGTGGGGTGGTGACGGCGACGGTCACGCCCTCCGGAGCACTCGTCGACCTCCGGCTCTCCCCGGCCGCCACCGACCGGAGCCACGTGGCGCTGCGACAGGAGATCCTGGAGACGGTGCGGGCGGCGACACGCGATGCCGCCGAGCGCCTGGAGGAGATGGTCGGTCCCGTGCTCGGCGAGGACGCCCAGCGCATCCGGGACGCGGTGTCCTCCGCCGGTGACTTCCCGGTCCCCCGTCCGGACGAGGACCCCCCGTCCGCACCCCGGGGTGACCCCGGCGGTGGTCCGTCCGACGAACCGCCCGAGACCTTCCTGCGGTAGGAGGCGACGTGACCGGGTTCGACGTCGATCCGGAGGCGCTGCTGGCCCACGGGGCCGGCAGTGAGCGACTCGCGGACAAGTTCGAGGAGCTGGGTGCGCTACTCGACCGCGCCAGGGTGGACGACCAGTGCTTCGGCCCGATCGGGGACGCGCTGCACCTCAGCGGCGGATACCACTCCGCGCTGGAGGAGTGCGAGGCGCTCGCCACCCAGGCCGCCGGTTTCCTGCGGACCGGGGCCGAGATGACCAGGGAGAGCGCCGCCACCTACCTCGGCGTCGACGACGGCCTGGCCCGCGCGCTGGAGTCGATCGGGGACACCCTGCGCGGAGGTGGGCGGTGACCGGCCCACCCAGCTTCGAGGAACTGAACGAGGACGCGGACCAGCGCGGCTGGTTCGACCAGGCCGCGGCCCGGGGCAGCTCCTGGTCCGGGGCCTACCAGGACCTCCAGGACGCGACCACACCGCCCGAGATCACCGCCGCGACCATCACGGGACGCCTGGAACTGTTGGAGGCAATCCGGTCACCGGGACAGGCCCTGGTCGGCAACGGGCTCGGCTTCCTGGTGTCCATCGTGCTCAGCCCCCTGGTGGAGATCGCCGAGTGGGCCATCGGCGACCCGGAGCAGATGCGGGCCACTGGGGAGGGCTGGGAACAGGTCGCCCGCTGGCTGGACGAGGTCTCGGAGGCCGAGGGTCGACGAGCCGAGGCCACGGAGGACTCGTGGCGGGGTGAGGCCGGAGACGCCTTCCGCTCGCGGTTCGCGGAATTCGCGGAGGGCGTCGCCGCCCTCGCCGCCGACATCCGCGACCTGCGGCAGGTCCTGGACCTGGTCGCCGACCTGTTCGACGCCTTCGTCGAGTTCACCATCCAGCTCATCACCGAACTGGTCATCGGGCTGATCGTCTCCTGGTTGGCCGCGCTCGCGGCGGCCTGGATCACCGCCGGAGCCTCGGTCGCCGCCGCGAACGTGACCACCACCATCCAGGTCGGGAGCACCGGGATCCGGCTCACCATGAGGGTCACCAGGCTGCAACAGCGGATCGGGCAGCTGGTGCGCAGGCTGGAGGCGCTGCTCACTCGACTGCGGGGCCCCTTCCGGGACCTCGTCAACCAGGCGGGGTCGCTGCGAAGCGGCAACGCCGCGCAGCGGTTCGCGATGCGGCGCGTCGACGGGAACCCGTTGGTCAACATCTTCACGAGGGCCGATGGGAGCACGCTCGCGTCCACCACGGGCAACCGGTTCTCCGCCGGCGTCGAGGGCACCCAGGCGCTGGCCACCAACATCAGCGAGGCCGTGTTGCGGAACGCGCTCGGCGGTCAGAGCAGGACCAGCGGAGCGGCAATGGCCGCGGCGGGCGACCAGCTCACCTCGGCCGCGATCGAGCAGGGCGCGGAACTCGCCCATGACGCGGCGACACCCGAACCCTCCGCTGAGGAACGACGAGCCGCCCAGGAACGGGGATTCCAGTGGTAGAGGTGCTCGCGGCACGGCACACCTGGTGCGCGCCGAGCGAACGGATCCGGCTCGCGACGCCCCTCGGGGCCCGGCTGCGGTTCGACGTCGCGGGTCTGGACGAACACGGCGCGCCTCGGCGGGGTTGGCTCGCCAGGACGTCCGGCGCCGTCGGCGGCGCGGCGGGAGGCGCGCTCCTCGGGCTGGTGGACGCCCTCTCCGGCAACGACAACCTCAGCTCCGACCCTGGCCAGGTGCCCACCACCCTGGTCACCGGCCCGGGTCCGGAGTGCCTCGCGGTGTCCACCCTCAGTGGGGTGGACACGCTCGCTCCGGGTGACCACTGGTTCCTCACCTCCACCCGGCTGGCCCTGCTCTCCTTCCTGCCCTCCGGCACCGAGGCGACCGGTTCCACGAGCGGAACACCCGCGGAGGCGGGCACCGGCCTGCTCGACCGGGCCCGACGCTTCGGCACCGGCATCCTCGGCAACGGGGACCCGGCAGCGCCACCCCTCCGGGGCAGTCTGCCTCTCGCCACCGCACGGGTGGAACTGCCGGCCAGTCGGGTCCGGTCGGTGGGGGTGGTGGCGAGGAAGCAGGGCGGCGGCAGCAGCGGCGTCCCCCCGCACTACCTGCGTGTCGTCCTCGACGACGGGTCCGCGTTCGAACTCGCCGCCCCCGGCCGGACCGAGGCGGCTGCCCGCCGAATGCTCGCCCTCGCGTCCTCCTGACCCGCACCCGACCCCGAACCAGAACGGAACCTCCTGGTGTCCCGCGAACTCACCGCACGAGCGCTGTCCCGAACCTGGACCCGGGCCGAACGGGGCGAACTGCTGCTCGCCGTGCTCGGTGGCCCCGGCGCCGGGCACCTGGGGTCGAGCCTCGGCGGCCGAACCCACCTGCCCCACCGCCCCACCGCGCCAAGCGCGCTCGCCACCAACACCGACATCGCGCGACCCGCGCTCACCGCCCCACTGGCGGCCGGCGGGTGGTCGGACGACGAGTGGGCCCACGACCCGGCGATGTGGGGGTGGATCACCGGGGTGGACCCCGGGGACCACGCGGTCCGGTTGGGCGACGCGCTGACCCACGCCGGCGCACGCTGTCGCCTCGCCCTGTCCAACCGCCGGCTCGCGGTGCTGGTGGAGGCGGGCGAGGTGGCGAGCGGCGAGCCGGCCCAGGCCTCACCCGGGGGGCACGAAGCCGGTTTCGCGGGCCGTCTCGGCGGCCTGCTGCGCCAGGTGCGGGGTGGGGCCGGTGAACGTGGCGTCGTCGCCCTGCACGAGGTGGACCGTCCGGAGCTCCGGTCGGTCTCGGCGGCGCCGCTCGGCCGCGCCGCGCTTCCCGAGTGGTTCCTGGGGTTCACCTTCGTGGACGGCTCCTCCCTGCTCGTCCGCCACGAGGACCCCGAGCAGCTGGTGGAGACCCTCCGCCTGAACCCGTGACCTGAGACCCGGACCCGGCAGCGCATTCCGTGTCACGCGGCGTCGGTGGTGGCCAGCTGACGCCGTATCAGCGGGAGGAAGCGCGGAAATCCCTCACGACAAGGAGGAACCACCTCGTCAGGAAACGACGTACCCGAGGATGAACCGGCTCCGGGGCAACGCGATTCTCCGCAATCGTGATCCGCCCAGCGAACAGCACACCTACTGGACCAGGTCGCACGTCCCCGGCCCGCCTACGGCTCATCACACACCCATACCGCCCGGGACGGAATTCACCGAGCCACACCACCCCGACATTTCCCCTGCGGACAGGGAACAGGAGACCCCCTCGCTCCCGCTGCCCCGGCTGTCGGCCACGTGCCGCCGAGGACGAATGCCCCGATCTGGTGAAGCTGTGCGACCAAGTCCCACGTCAGGGGCGCCGCTGGCACGATTGCTCCCAGGCCCCGGCCGTTCGCGCACGGCGGCTCGAGACCAGCGACGAGTACGGGTCAGGCGATGCGAGAGTACGAGTACGAGGACGAGGACGAGGACGAGGACGAGGACGACTGCGCGGACGAGGATGACGACGAGGAATTCGCCCACATCAACCATTACTCGGGCGACGTGACCAACGTCGTGCAGGCGCGTGACATCCACGGGGATGTCAATTACTACGAGCGCGATCACGGAGTGTTCCACTACCGCATATTCCGGTACGCGGGAGCCACTCTGTTCCTCACCCTGTTCGTCACAGCGGCCGCCTACTCCCATCTGGTCAACGACATGCGGCTCACGTGGTGGGAGTGGGCACTGCTACCGGTTGTCACCGCGGGCCTGGTCCTAGTGATGTTCCACACCCACTCCTGGATATACCCCAATCCCAGCTTTCGTTCGTTCCGCGCATTTCTTGCCATCGCACTCATCGCACTTGGGTACAACTACGGTCCTCAGCTGGATGTCGTTGGGGATGTCTCGCCCGTACTCGCGCACTGGATCGTGCTGCGGTTCTGAGCGGTCACGCGTGAGGACCGAGGTGGCGGTGGTACCGATGCGTGCCGATCGGGCGGCGTAGGGCTCGCCGCGAGCGCCGTCGGGAAGGCGTCGCCGCGATCAGCGGCCAAGCCCGTCGCAGCCGGACCCGTCCCATCGATCTCCTACCCGACGAGAGCCCCCGAACGCGACGAAGCCCAGGCCTCGGGAGACCTGGGCTTCGGGCTGAGCCGCCTGAGGGAATCGAACCCTCGACCTACGCATTACGAGTGCGTCGCTCTGGCCGACTGAGCTAAGGCGGCGCGCTGCGGGCACAGCACGAACAGTCTAGCGAACGGGGAGCGACCGGGACGAGCGGGGTCGGTATTCCGGCGACCTCGTGCCTGCCCACGGGAGGAGGCAGGCGGGTCCGCCCGCGCCCCGTCCGAGGCAGCGGGGCCAGTGCCCCGCACACCGGGAGCTCGGTCAGGTCAGCCGCGCCACAGCACCATGAGCATGGCCTCCACGGCGATGCGCGGTTTGACGTTCGCGGCGAGCGCGTCCCGGCACTCCAGTACCGACTCCAGCCGGCGCAGCGTCGACTCCGGCGTCCACCGCGCCGCCGCCGACCGGCTGTCCGCCTCCCGGTCCGGGTGGTTCAGCGGCACCGCCGCCCCGGCCGAGAGGACGAGTACGTCCCGGTAGAAGGCCGTGAGGTCGATCAACGCCTGGTCCAGCGAGTCACGCTGGGTGCGGGTGGTCCGGGACTTCTGCCGCTTCTCCAGCTCCCGGACGGCGGCGTTCGCTCCTCTGGTCGCCGCGGCGGTGCCCTTCCCCGTTCCGCCGGCGCCCATCGCCGTGCGCAGCGCCTCCTTCTCCTCCTCGTTCCGGATCTCGTTGGCTTCGACCGCGTCGGTCTCAGCGGCCTTGACCAGCTCGTCCGCGCACCGGAACACGTCGGCGGACCGGTGGAGCGCGGTGGGTATCGCCAGCACCGCCGCACGACGCTGCCTGGCGGCCTCGTCCGCCGCCAGGCGACGTGCCCGCTCCACGTGGCCCCCGCACACCGAAGCAGCCCAGTCGGCGAGTTCGGGGTCCACTCCGTCGTGGTCACGCAGTGCCCTGGCGATCTCCGCTGGGCGGGGGGTACCCAGCGCCAGCGGCCGGCATCGGGACCGGATGGTCACCGGGACGTCGTCGGGGTGGTCCGAGGGGGCGCACAGCAGGAACACCGTCCGCTCCGCTGGTTCCTCCACCGCCTTGAGCAGCGCGTTCGCCGCCCCCTCCGTCAACCTGTCCGCGTCCTCCACCAACACCACCTGCCAGCGGCCGGCGGTGGGTCGCCTGGCCGCCGTCTGCACGAGAGCGCGCATCTCGGCGACCGAGATCGACAACCCGTCCGGCGCGACGATCCGCAGGTCCGCGTGGGTCCCGGCGAGCGCGGTACGGCACCCCTGGCAGGCTCCGCACCCGGGTACCGGACCGGGGACGACGCACTGGAGCGCGGCGGCGAACACCCGCGCCACCGTCGTCTGCCCGGAGCCGGGGGGGCCGGTCAACAGCCAGGCGTGGGTCATGGCGCCCCCGCCAGTCCCTCCGCCGGAGACCGCCCCGGCCGCGGCGACCGCGGCGGCGTACAGCTCGGCCAGCACCGACCGCTGGCCCACGACCTCCGCCCAGACACCGGTGGTGGGAACCGCCGGCTGGCCGAGGACGGCTTCCACGCTCCCAGTCATCCCCACATTGTGCAGTCCCCCGCGAGGGGCCCCCGGAGCGGGCGAGCCCCTCGCGAACGGACCCGGCGGCTCAGGCCTCCGGCAGCGAGACCGTCCGCCCCTCGTACCCCTGGGAGTCGCTGATCATCCGGAAGCGGCGGTCCCGCAGCACGCGCCCCACCGACTCGCGGACACGCCGCTCGATCTCGTCCTCACTGCCGTCCGCGTCAACCACCAGGTAGCGGTCGGGATTGGCGGCCGCCATCTCTCCCAGCAGCCGCTTCACCTGCCAGTTGTGCTTGAGATCCTCGGTGCCGGCCCCCCCGTCCGAACGGGGCTCCCGGTCGAGCAGCACCGTGATGTCCGCGTGGAGGCGCCCGGTCGCCCAGTCCCCCAGCCCCTCGAGTTCGCCTTGGGCCAGTCCCGCCGCCGCGCCGAAGTGGGCCAGCGGGCTGTCCACGTAGCGTTCCATCACCACGACGGCGCCCCCGTCGAGCGCGGGGCGGACCACCTGCTCCACCACGTCGCTGCGCACGGCCGCCGCGACCAGCGCGTTGGCCCGAGCACCCGAGACCTCGACTGACTTGAGCACGTTGCGCAGGCGCTGCTCGTCCAACGCCGGGTCAGCGGCGAGCACCACCCGGTTGCCGCCGGCGGTCAACCAGTCCGTGAGCCGCCGCGCCTGCTCGGCGGTGTCCACCGCCGTGTCCCCCTCGACGGCGATCAGGAGGCCGTTGCCCTCCCGCCTGGACCGGAAGACGGCTCGCAGGTCGGCGAGGATGGGCCGGCTGCGCCGGTCGTCCATCTGGCGGTAGGCGACCACCCCGAGCACGGCGGCCACGACTCCGGCCCCGAGCAGGATGGGCCGGGTGGCGTCGACCTCGACCTGGGCCCCGAAGAAGGACAGCGTCCGTGGCCGCAGGATCGCCAGCAGGGTCGGCACGAGCGCCAGGGCGCCCACGAGCACCACCCGCAGCAGCGACTGGACCATCGCGACGGTCCGTCCCCGGACCGCGTCGTCCACCTGGGTGCCGATGATGGTGAGACCGGTCAGGAAGGCCACACCGGCGAATCCCCCCACCAGTGGGACCACCAGGAGCGCGATCCACAGGTGCGGGGCCAGCGCCACCGGGAACAGGGCCAGGCCGGCCCCGACGATGGCCGAGCCGAAGAGCCGGTTGTGCGGGATGCGTTGCGCGAACTTGGGCGCACCCGCCATGCCACCGGCCAGCCCGAGGAAGATGGCGGCGAACAACAGGCCGTACCCGGTGTCACCGGCGGAGAGGCTGTTGGAGTAGAGCTGGGCGGTGGCGACCACGGCGCCCCCCGCGGCCACCGCACCGATGACACCGATGACCAGACCGCGGATCAACGGGGTGGTGCCGATGAAGCGGAACCCGTCCCGGAGCATTGACAGCGCTCCTGGCCGCTTCGCGGCCACGGCCTCGCCGCCGTCGCTCCCCTCGGAGGCGGGCTGGGGTGTCTCCCGTGCTTCCCCCGAGGCCTCGTCACCGACCCTGCGCCGCAGGGACAGCTCCGGGATCCTGGTCGCCACGAGGATGGCGGACGTGAGGAAGAGCAGACCGTTGACGACCACGGCGATGTAGGCGATACCCAGTTCGCTCTCGAGCTGGAGGATCGGTCCGATCGCCGTGATCAGCGCGTACAACCCGGCACCGCTGATCACGGAGATGCCGTAGGTCATCACCAGGCTGAGCTGGTTGGCGGTCTCCACCTGGTCCCGCCGGCGCAGCAGGTTGGGGATCGCCGAGTCCTTCGCGGGTATCCACAGCAGCGCGCAGCAGCCGATGAGGAAGTTGGCGACGAACAGCCACAGCAGTGGGCCCGTCACGCTGTCCGACAGCGAACCGACCAGCGGGATGGAGAGGAAGAACAGGCATCGCAGGCTGTCGCAGACCACCATCACCTTGCGGCGGTCGAACCGGTCGGCGAGGATCCCCCCCACCGGGGCGAATAACAAGCCCGGCAGGAGTTGGGTCAGGACGACCGCGCTCAGGGCGAAGCTCTGGGCCAGGTAACTGTCGGTGAACTTGGCGACCAGTCCCGTCAGCGCCAGGAATGACAGCCAGTCACCCATGCTGCAGATCGCGCTGACCATCCACAACCGGCGGAACGCCGGGATGGCCAGAACGCTCCGTATCCGGTGGGCGGTCGTGGTGCCCGTTCCCCCGGTTTGCTGGCCAGTCGGAATGGCCGGCTGCGCCGCGCTAATGCTGACCACCCCCTGTTGGCCGTCGCTGCAAGGACCTGCGCTCAGAGTAGTCGGAAAATGTGATCAAGACGGCCGAACCGGCTGTCCGGGTGATGACAGCGATCACAGCACGTCCCCTCCGACCCCGGCCTCGCACGCTACGTCCCCGACGTTGAGGATTCGCTGAGGACACCGGTCCCTGGGTCAGGGGTCGGGTAGCACGGCAGGACGACGGAACGGACATCCCGCCTCCCCCGAAGGTCATGAGACCCAGTGGGCACCGATGATGACCGCGAGCATCAGCAGCGCCATGACCAGCGGAAGCAGTCGATGGGGAGTGGGGCCGGGCCGCTCCGCGATCACCTCGGGCATGGGGTAGGAGCCAGCCGCGCTCTCGGCCCACACCTCGGGGGAGACGGATTCCCGGTGAGGAGCTCGGGACTGGCTCGGGCGCGGGGCCGCCGCCCAGAGCCCGCCCTCCCGCTCGGCCGCGCGCCGCATCCGCTCACTCGGCTCGGGTGGGCGCACCGCGGCGACCGGCGCTGCCACCGCACCGGGTTCGCCAGGCCGAACCGCCGTCCACGCCGTCACCGGACCACCGGCGGCGTCGGTCCGCGGCGGTGGGGCGGGTGGGGCCTGGGTCCCGTCAGGCCCGGTCAACGCGTCCCCGAACATAGGCGCCACCTCCTGAGCACCCTCCTCAGGGTAGGGGTGCCCCGACGGCGGGCGCCCAACCGCCGCCCGGGGCCTTGCTCCGGTGCTCCCGCCTCAGCGGCCCGGTCAGGACTTGCTGGACGTCGCGCGCTTCCGGCCCCGCTTCGGGGTGGTGCCCTTCGCCCTCCGCTCCGCCAGCAGTTCGGCGGCTCGTTCGTCGGTCAGGGTCTCGACCGCGTCGGCCTTGCGCAGCGAGGCGTTGGTCTCACCGTCGGTCACGTAGGGGCCGAACCTGCCGTCCTTGACGACCATCGGCTTGCCGGAGGCGGGGTCGGAGCCCAGCTCACGCAGCGGCGGGGCGGCGGCCGTGCGCCTCCCCCGCTTCTTGGGCTCCGCGTAGATGCGCAGGGCCTCCTCGAGGGTGATGTCGAAGAGCTGCGCCTCGGAGTCGAGCGAACGGGAGTCCGTTCCCCTCTTGAGGTACGGGCCGTACCTGCCGTTCTGCGCGGTGATGTCGGTGTCGGTCTCCGGATCCCGTCCGACGACGCGGGGCAGGGACAGCAGCCGCAGGGCGTCGGCGAGCGTGATCGTGTCCAGCGACATCGACTTGAACAACGATCCCGTCCTGGGCTTGCCCTTCTCGTCCTCACCGAGGACCTCGGTGACGTAGGGCCCGTAGCGGCCCTCCTTGGCGATGATCTCGCGCCCGGTGTCCGGATCGGTGCCCAGCGAACGCCCTTCCATCGGAGTGGCGAACAGCTTCTCGGCGATCTCGGGGTTCAACTCGTCCGGCGGCAGGTCCTCGGGCAGGTTGGCGCGCTGGGCGCCCTCCCCCCCGGCCGCGTCGGGCGCCGCCTCCCGCTCGAGGTAGGGGCCGTAACGGCCGACCCGTACGGTGACGGTCCTCCCGTCGGCGTCGGTGAACATGGGGATGGAGTTGATCTCCCTGGCGTCGATGTGCTCGACGCCGGAGCCGACCAACTTCTTCAGCCCGCCCGCTCGGCCCACCGATCCGCTCGGGCCGATGTCACCCCCGAAGTAGAAGTCCGACAACCACGCCGTGCGTTCCTGGCGGCCCGCGGCGATCCCGTCGAGCTCGTCCTCGAGGCCGGCGGTGAAGTCGTAGTCGACGAGGCGACCGAAGTGCCGTTCGAGCAGTCCCACGACGGCGAAGGCCACCCAGGACGGCACCAGGGCCGAGCCCCGGCGCCAGACGTACCCCCGGTCCTGGATGGTGCTGATGATGGAGGCGTAGGTGGAGGGGCGGCCGATCCCGAGCTCCTCCAGCGCCTTGACCAGGCTTGCCTCGGTGAACCGGGGCGGCGGGTTGGTGGAGTGACCCTCCGGGTCGAGGGAGGAGGCGGTGACCCGCTGGTCCTCGGTGAGCACCGGCAGTCGGCGCTCGGCGTCGTCCGCCTCGCCACCGGCCTCCGAATCCACCGACTCCACGTAGGCCTTGAGGAAACCGGCGAAGGTGATCGTCCGCCCGGACGCCGCGAACACGCACCGCTCGCCGTCACGCGCGGTCCCGCTGATCCGCACGCTCAGCGTCGTGCCCCTGGCGTCGGCCATCTGCGAGGCGATGGTCCGCTGCCAGATCAGCTCGTAGAGCCGGAACTCGTCGGTCTCCAGCTCCCCCGCGACCTCGCCCGGAGTGCGGAACACCTCACCGGCGGGGCGGATCGCCTCGTGGGCCTCCTGCGCGTTCTTGACCTTCCGCGTGTACTGGCGGGGCTGGGGTGACAGGTACCGGTCGCCGTACAGCTCCGCCGCCTGGGAACGCGCCGCCGTGATGGCGGTGTCCGACAGGGTCGTCGAGTCGGTCCGCATGTAGGTGATGTAGCCGTTCTCGTACAGGCGCTGCGCGGTCCGCATGGTGCGCTCCGCCGAGAAGCGGAGTTTCCGCCCGGCCTCCTGTTGCAGGGTGGACGTCATGAAGGGCGCGTAGGGCCTGCGGGTGTAGGGCTTCTCCTCGACGCTGGACACCGTCAGTTCGGCGCCGTCGAGACCACGGGCGAGCTGGCGTGCCTCGTCCTCGGCCAGCACCCGCACCTCGCCGGAGCGGATGCGGCCGTCCGGCCCGAAGTCCCGGCCGGTGGCGAGCCTGTCCCCGTCGACGTTGACCAGCCGCGCCTGGAAGGTGCGGGGCTGTGCCTCGGGCCCGCCGTCGAGGACGGCGGCGATGTTCCAGTAGTCGGCCGAGACGAAGGCCATCCGCTCCCGCTCGCGTTCCACCACGATGCGGGTCGCCACCGATTGGACGCGGCCGGCGGACAGCTTGGGCATGACCTTCTTCCACAGCACGGGGCTGACCTCGTAGCCGTAGAGCCGGTCCAGGATGCGCCGGGTCTCCTGGGCGTCCACCAGGGAGTGGTCCAGATCCCTCGGGTTCGCCGCCGCCGCCCTGATGGCGGGCTCGGTGATCTCGTGGAACACCATGCGGCGCACCGGCACCTTCGGTTTCAGCGTCTCCAGCAGGTGCCAGGCGATGGCCTCGCCCTCGCGGTCGCCGTCCGTCGCCAGGTACAGCTCGTCGACGTCCTTGAGGGCGTCCTTCAACTCGCTGACGGTCGACTTCTTGTCGGGGGTGACGACGTAGAGCGGTTCGAAATCGTGTTCGACGTTCACGCCGAGGCGGGCCCACGGCTCGCTCTTGTACCTGGCCGGTACGTCGGCCGCTCCCCGGGGGAGGTCCCTGATGTGCCCCCGGGAGGACTCGACGACGAATCCACGCCCCAGGTACGAGGAGATCTTGCGTGCCTTGGCGGGCGACTCGACGATCACCAGCCGACGACCGCCGGAGCCCCCCGAACGGCTCCCGCCGCCCTTCTTCGCCCGTGTCGACCCTGCCACGCTCTCCTGCTCTCACTCGGTTCCCGGACTCGCCAGTGTGCACCGACAGCGACACTCCGCGCTGCCCAGGGTGACTCAGGAGCCACCTGGGCGCGCCCCCGCCCCACCCGTTCCAGGAGTGGAACGTCCAGCCTGGGCGGTTGTGTTCCGCGCCCCCGACCGCCGGGGCCGGCCGGCGCCCCTCATGGCTACTCAGAGTCATGCCGTTCCGCTGGCCGCGCCGCCTCGACCCCACATCGGGCGACGTTGGCCAGAGGCTGGTCCACCTCAGGAGGACGCCGGCCGGCGGAGGCGAGAAGCGCGGGACCCGCGACCACGGCGGCGCACGGGGACGGCGGCGCCACGGCGGCCGCGAGCTCACGCTGGGCCGTCGCGCGGGTGACGGGGAGGACGTGAGCACACACGAAACCCTCCGCCGCGAGGGCACCCGCCCGTGCCTTCCCCGCTCGTCCCCGATCCTAGAACACACGTTCTACTCCGAAGGGGCACAAGTAGATCACGAGCGGGTGCCGTGCCGTGCCGGGCGGAGTCGTGGCGGTGGGTCAGACCGACCGATCGCCGGTGGGGGTGCCGGTGACGACGCCGGCACCCCCGACCGCCCGGTGGGTCAGGCGGTCGTGTTGGCGGGGTCCCGTGTCTCCTCGGGAGCCTCCTCACCGATGGCGGTGGAGCGTCGCTTGGAGATCACGACGGCGACGACGATGATGGTCACCGAGGCCAGGGCGATCAGCGCCCGGGCCACCGGCGACGCGCCGTCCCCGACCGAGAGGGTGACCACCGCCGGGGCGATGAGCACCGCGACGAGGTTCATGACCTTCAGCAGCGGGTTGATGGCGGGTCCGGCGGTGTCCTTGAACGGGTCTCCGACGGTGTCCCCGATCACGGTCGCCGCGTGCGCGTCCGAGCCCTTGCCCCCGTGGTGCCCGTCCTCGACCAGCTTCTTCGCGTTGTCCCATGCGCCGCCCGAGTTGGCGAGGAAGACCGCCATCAACGTCCCGGCCCCGATGGCACCGGCCAGGTAGCCGGCGAGGGGGCCCACCCCGAGGCCGAATCCCACCGCGATCGGCGCGAACACGGCGAGCAGGCCAGGAGTGGCCAGCTCCCGCAGCGAGTCCTTGGTGCAGATGTCCACGACTCGGCCGTACTGGGGACGCACCGTCCCGTCCATGATCCCCGGGTTGTTCCGGAACTGGGAACGGACCTCCATGACCACGGCACCGGCCGCCCTGGAGACCGCGTTGACCGCGAGCCCGGAGAACATGAAGACGACGGCTGCCCCGATCACCAGGCCGACCAGCAGCCCGGGGTTGAAGACGAGGAAGCCGGAGAGGTCGAAGGTCACGACTCCGGCGATACCGGCCAAGGCCGTCTGGATCGCGTCCGTGTAGGAACCGAAGAGCGCGGTCGCCGCCAACACCGCGGTGGCGATCGCGATGCCCTTGGTGATCGCCTTCGTGGTGTTTCCGACCGCGTCCAGGTCGGTGAGGATGCGCGCGGCCTCCGGATCGCTGTCCCCCGCCATCTCGGCGATGCCCTGGGCGTTGTCGCTGACCGGGCCGAAGGTGTCCATCGCGACGATGACGCCCACGGTGGTGAGCAGCCCACATCCGGCGAGGGCCACCGCGAACAGCGCGACGGTGATCGAGCCGGAGAGCAGGAACGCCCCGTAGACGGCCGCGCCGATCACCAGCGCCGTGTACACGGCGGACTCGAAGCCGACGGAGATCCCCGAGAGGATGACGGTGGCCGCCCCCGTCCGCGAGCTGCGGCCGACGTCCCGCACCGGCCGGTGCTCGGTGCCGGTGAACCGCCCCGTGAGCCAGAGGATGACCCCAGCGAGGACGATGCCGATCAACACCGCCGCGGCGGCGATGAGCGCGGGGTTGCCCTCGGTCGTGTTCTCGCCGCCGGTCAGCTCCGCGAAGGTGCTGGGGAGGTAGACGAAGGCCGCGATGACGGAGAGCACCGCCGAGATCGCCGCCGAGAGGTAGAACGCCCGGTTGATCGCTCGGAGGCCGTTCTCACCCTGGCGCGCCTTCGTCGTGTACACGCCGACGACCGCGGTCAACACGCCGATCGCGGGCACGATGAGCGGGAACAGCAGGCCGTGCGTGCCGAATGCCGCGGTACCCAGGATCAGCGCCGCGACGAGGGTGACGGCGTAGGACTCGAACAGGTCGGCGGCCATGCCCGCGCAGTCACCGACGTTGTCGCCCACGTTGTCGGCGATGGTCGCCGCGTTGCGCGGGTCGTCCTCCGGGATGTTCTGCTCGACCTTGCCGACCAGGTCCGCGCCGACGTCGGCCGCCTTGGTGAAGATGCCGCCGCCGACCCTCATGAACATCGCGAGCAGGGCGGCCCCGAAACCGAAGCCTTCGAGGACCTTCGGTGCCTGTCCGGCGTAGACCATGACCACGACCGCCGCGCCGAGCAGCCCAAGGCCGATCGTGGTCATCCCGACCACCCCACCCGTGCGGAACGCGATCCTGGTCGCCTTCTCCCGACCGCCGGGCTCACCGGCGGCGGCCGCGACCCGGAGGTTGGCCCTGGTGGACAACCACATCCCGAGGTAGCCGATGGCCGCGGAGAACGCGGCACCGATCACGAAGAACAGGGACCGGCCGATCCTCTCGTTCGCATCCTCGGCGGGGAGCGCGAACAGGAGGAGGAACACCAGAGCGACGAACATGCCGAGTGTGCGGAACTGCCTGCTCAGGTAGGCCGTCGCCCCTTCCTGGACGGCGACGGCGATCTCCTGCATCTTGCTGCTGCCCTGCCCGGCGGCGAGTACCTCCCGAAGCAGGAAGTATCCGACGGCGAGAGCGGCCAGAGCGACGACGGCGACGACGGCGACGACGCCGTAATCACCCCCGGACAGCTCTAGGCCCTGCGCCCAGGTGCTCTGGGCGAGGTGGAGCCGGGACATTCCGTCCTCCTGATTGGTCGCTTTCTGTGTCCGGGCCTGTCACGAGAGTGGCGACCCGCGTCATGGGCGCGGATTGTATTGGCCATATTGGTGGCGTACCTCACGGTGTGTCGATCAACTCATCTTTTCTTCGGCCAAAGCTCGCCGAAATCGTTGATCGCCTGCTAGCGGAGGTGGACCGGCCAAGATCTGGTGGTCCGGTTGTGCGAGGCTCGCGGCATGGACCGGGGACACGCGAGGACCCTGCTTGACCAGGTACTGGGTGGCGTCACGGCGGGCGAGGACCCGCTGACGCACGTCGCCACGCTGCCGGCACGGGACGGGGAGCATGCAGACTGGCCGGCCTGGGTGCCCGGTGCCCTGGTGGAACGTCTGCGGGGGTTCGGTATCGACAGGCCGTGGGCGCACCAGGTGGCGGCGGCCGACCTCGCGCGGGCGGGCCAGGACGTGGTCATCGCCACCGGGACCGCCTCCGGGAAGTCACTGGCCTACCAGCTCCCGGTCCTGGCTGGTCTCTCCGACGACCCCAGGGCGACGGCGCTCTACCTGTCACCGACGAAAGCCCTTGGCGCGGACCAGCTCAGGGCCGCCCTCGAGTTGTCGGAGCGGGACGTGCGGCCAGCCGCCTACGACGGCGACACCCCCCAGGAGGACCGGGAGTGGGTGCGTTCGCATTCCCGGTGGGTGTTCACCAACCCCGACATGCTCCACCTCGGTGTCCTGCCTCGGCACCAGCGGTGGGCGCGGTTCTTCCGCCGGTTGTCGTTCGTCGTCCTCGACGAGTGCCACACCTACCGCGGCCTGTTCGGCTCGCACGTGGCGGTGATCCTGCGGCGCCTGTCCAGGATCGCGGCTCGATACGGGGCCTCCCCCGTCTTCGTCCTGGCCTCCGCGACGACCGCCGATCCCCAGGGGAGCGCCACCCTGCTCACCGGTCGGGAGTGCGTCGCCGTCGCCCGGGACACCGCGCCGCGCGGCGAACGCGTCGTCGCGTTGTGGGAGCCTCCGCTCTCCTCCGACGGGGAAGTGGAGGGAGCGGCGCCCAGCAGGAGGTCGGCCGGGGCCGAGGCCGCGCGGATCCTCACCGACCTCGTCGTCGCCGGTGCCAGGACGCTCGTGTTCGTCCGGTCGAGGGTGGGCGCCGAACTGGCCTCGCTGCACGCCCGGGACGCGCTGGGGCAGGTGGACGCGGGTCTGCCAGCGCGGGTGGCCTCGTACCGCGCCGGCTACCTACCGGAGGAGCGCAGGGAGCTGGAGCGGGCACTGGCGTCCGGCGAGCTGCTGGGGCTCGCCACGACCAGCGCACTGGAACTCGGCATCGACATCGCCGGCCTGGACGCGGTGGTCGTCGCCGGCTACCCGGGGACCCGGGCGTCCTTCTGGCAACAGGCGGGGCGGGCGGGGCGGGCTGGGCAGAGCTCGCTGGTGGTCTTCGTGGCGCGGGACGACCCGATGGACACGTACCTGGTGCACCACCCCGAGGCACTGCTGGGGGCACCGGTGGAGTCCACCGTGCTCGACCCGGCCAACCCCCACGTCCTGGCGCCCCAACTGGCCTGCGCGGCCGCGGAACTGCCGCTCACCCCGGGCTGCTTACCCGCCCTGGCCGGTGGGCAGGCCGAGGCGGTGCTGGCTGGACTGGTGGAGGCTGGAGTCGTGCGGCGCCGCCCGACCGGTTGGTACTGGACCCACCGGGACCGACCCCACGGCCAGGTGGACATCCGGGGGTCGGGCGGTGAGCAGGTCGTCGTCGTGGAGGGGGACACCGGTCGCCTGCTCGGGACGGTGGCTCCCGAGGCGGCGTGCTCGTCCGTGCACCCCGGTGCGGTGTACCTGCACCAGGGTGAGTCGTTCGTCGTCGACGAACTGGACCTCGCCGAACACCTCGCCCTGGTGCACCGGGAAACACCCGACTGGAGCACCTTCCCCCGCACGGTCACCGACGTCGTGGTGGTGGGGGAGGAAAGACGGCTGGAGTACCCGGGTGGTCTCACGGTCGGTTTCGGCGAGGTGGAGGTGATCTCCCAGGTCGTCGGATACCTGCGGCGGGCCCCGAGCGGGGCGGTGCTCGACCAGGTACCGCTGGACCTGCCGAGCCGGACCCTGCGGACGCGCGCGGTCTGGTACAGCCTCTCCGACGAGCTGGTGCGCGGAGTGGCGCCGGGGGGCGCCGGTCTCGACCCGGCGCGCGTCCCCGGCGCACTCCATGCGGCCGAACACGCGGCGATCGGCCTGCTACCGCTGTTCGCCACCTGTGACCGCTGGGACATCGGCGGCGTCTCCACCGTGGTCCACGAGCACACCGGGGAGGCAACGGTGTTCGTCCACGATGGACATCCGGGGGGAGCCGGATTCGCCGAGCGCGGTTTCTCCGCGCTGATGCCCTGGCTGGCGGCGACGCGGGAGGCCATCACCTCCTGCGAGTGTTCGGCGGGATGCCCGTCCTGCGTTCAGTCACCCAAGTGCGGGAACGGCAACGAACCGCTGGACAAGGCGGGGGCGGTGGTGGTGCTGGACCTGGTGCTGTCGTGCCTTCGGCGGTCGGGTACCCCTCTCGTGGCACCACTGGGGTCGGCGGACGAGGGCGGTTGAGCGCTGGTCGTGAGCGCGGCGCACCGTCAACGGCGCACGGTGAGCAGGCGCTCTCCCCGGGCACGCAGTTCCTGGGCCTCCGCGCGGACGGCGGCGGCGACGGCCTCCTCCACGAGGGTCACCGAGGGCAGCTTCCACCCGCACACCGAAGGCTTGACCCGCCAGTGCACGACACCGTGCTCGGCGGGGGTCGGCGGAAGGGTGATCCAACTTCCCCGGCCGTGCAGCACGACGCCAGGCTGGGCGAGGATTCGAGAGGGGGTCGTCGAGCCGGCGGCGACCAGGAAGAGCCAGGTGTTGTCCGGGGTGGCCACGATCGGGACGGGCTGGGCGTGCCGGCGGCGCAGCGTGCTGGCGATGCGGCGACCGAAGGGTGCGTCCACCTCCACGGCGTCGACGACGTAGCCGGTGGCCAGCAGGAGGCTGTAGGGACGCACGGACCACCAGGAAGCGGCCCTGTTCGCGTCCACCAGGAGGTGGTCGGCCCAGTCGGGTTCGACGGGCACCGGGCCGGAGTGCTCGGCCGCGGCGTCGCCGCCCACCCACTGGCCACCGTCGAGGTAGCTGCCAGGGAAGACCGGCCA
The DNA here is from genome assembly GCF_049311605.1 of Actinoalloteichus caeruleus. Classification (NCBI taxonomy): domain Bacteria; kingdom Bacillati; phylum Actinomycetota; class Actinomycetes; order Pseudonocardiales; family Pseudonocardiaceae; genus Actinoalloteichus; species Actinoalloteichus caeruleus. The sequence goes on along the minus strand of NZ_CP186005.1, from coordinate 287,730 downwards.
CTTCCGCCAGGCGAGGCCGATCGCCTCGGCGCGGAGTTCGATGCGGAAGGCATCACGCCATCCTCCGGACCAGTCCATGGTTGTCCGCCTCTCCTGATGTCACCACTGCGGTTCTTCGTGGGTGAGATCTCGATCACCGCCCACAACCAGTCAACGGCAGCCGGGAGCCACTCGATAACCACTCGTCGACAGCCGGTAGGTACGGCACGCCGAGTGCACCCACCTGACCGGGCGACCGAAGGTTCCACTTCGCCCCGCGTTCCTCCCCGGAACACCGAATCGCGCCGAACCCGCCGCTCACCGCCGGTCAACAACCATTCGACGCGTGCGGGACAACCCAGCCCGCCGAGGATGCTGGCGCCTTCGTCCACCGCTGCCCCGGCAGGTCTCCCCGCCCTGGCGGCCGTTCCCAGGGCGGCTCGGCCCGGGCGGGAGATGCCGGTGGTCGGCCGAGGAGGGCCGACCGGCCACCGCTACCCGGTGCGGCCACGACCCGCCGCGGGCCGCTGGTGGTACCCGGTTCACCGGGCGACGAGGACACCGGACCTGGCGCGGGCGTGGACCGCACCCAGGAACTCGAACCCGGGGGCTTCGGCGCGCACCTCCACGCGGTAGTCCGCGATTCCCGGCTCGCAGGAGACCAGGACCGTGTCCATCCTCGTCGCGATCAGCTCCGCGCCCCCACAGGCGTTCGGGTCGCCCTCCAGCGCCCGGGTGGCCGCCGCGAGGGCCGCCAGCTCGGCGGCGGTGACGGCTCGCTGGCGGGTGAGTGAGACGACACCCAGGGCGACACCGAGTGCCAGGGCGATCACCAGTACCGCCAACAACACCGTGGACAGGATCGTGGCGAAACGTCCCTCCAAGCTGGGAGCGCCCGATCCAGGGCTCAGACCGGACAACGCTGGCTCACCTCCCCGCGAACCGATCCGTGGTCGCCCGTCCGGGATGCCGCTCGACGTGAGGTCCCGGGCGGGGAGCGTTCCCCGGCCGCCTTCGGTCCCGCTCGGAGGGCATGTGTGGCGACACCCCCGACTGCCCCCGCACGCCGCACGTCCGGCGGCACCGATCCAACACCGCGTGGTCGCGTGCCCAGGTGCGGGGAGGGAGATCCCCACCGATCCGCCCCCCGCCGGCCACGGCGGCCCGCTCCCGGTGAGTTCCGCACCCAGGCGGGGTGGAGCTCGTGCGGTTCCGAGCCAGCCCGCGACGACGCCGGGAAGTCCCTGCCGCTCCCGGCCGCACGTGGGGTGACGGGTGGTGTTGACGAGGGTGGGGCAGCCGTGTCGGGCGCCGACGCCTGTTCGGGGCGGGGTGCCGGGGGCGGGCCGGCCGGTCGGCCGGTCGGCACGTCGGGTTCCGCCACCGCATAGGCGCGAGCGGTGACCTTCACCGGTGGGACCAGCCCCCCGAGGGGGGCCGCTTCGACCAGGGCTTCGATCTCGTCACCCTGGACTCGTAGCGTCAGGCTCGCCCCGACCGGCGCGACCCGCCGGATCGCGACCTCCGCCCGGCCCTGCTCTCCCCGTGCGGCGAGCCTGGCGGCGATCCCGGCGGCGTCCTGGCAGCGCAGTTGGGCGACCATCACGGCGAGAGCGCCGATGGCGAGTGCGAGAACCACGGCCAGGGAGCCGATGGCCAGTGCTGCCTCCACCGTGACGGCGCCCCGCTCAGCGCTGACGGCGACCTCCTCGCGCGGGGTGCGCGCGACAGGTCGTTCACGGGCCGCTGCCATCAGAAGCCCACGGAGAGGGCGCGTTGGACCAACGAGGCGAGTGCGGAGGCCACGGAGTCACCGGTGACCAGCGTGTACAGCACCGCCGCGAGCGCGGCGGCAGCCACTGTCCCGATCGCGTACTCGGCGGTGCTCATCCCCTCCTCGCCGGTCGTGGCGGACGCGGGGAGCACCTGGGCCGGTCCTCGTGAGGGGGACACCGAACGATGGCGCCCGGGCGCCGCTCGTGTCCGGGACCGGGCCACCCACCTGGCGGCGTGCCACGACGGCCAGGACGGTCGCGGCTGGTCGGGTCGCCGAAGACGGCGGTAGAGACGGGCCAGGGGCGATGGCCCCTGGAACGACGGGCGGGACATCGGCTGCTCCTCAGGGAAGGGGGTGGGTGGAGGCGGTGTGGACGGTGGAGGGTGGTCGAGTCACCAGGTCGAGAGGACGTCGGCGGCCAGTCCGACGAGCACGGGCACGACTCCGAGCAGGAGGAATGCGGGAAGGAAGCACAGGGCGAGTGGCGCGGCCACCAGCACGCCCGCCCGTTGCGCGTCGGCCTCGGCGGTGTCGAGGGCGGCCGCTCGCGATTCGCGCGCCAGCCGTTCCGCTGTCTCCGCCAGCGCCGACCCAGCGCTCGCGCTGCGCCGCACGGCGGTGGCCAGCTCCCGCAGCTCCGGTTGGGCGCGGGCGGGTCTCCAGGCGGTCGCGGCGTCCTCCCCCCGCACGAGGAGGTCGGCGACCAACCGCAGGGGGCGGGCCACGACGCGGCAGTCCGAGTGGTCGAGCTCGTCGGACGCCAGCCGAACGGCGGCGGGTGGTGACATCCCCGAACGCAGGCAGGCCGCGAGCAGGTCCCAGGTGGCGGCGAGGGTCGCGGGGTCCGGCGGCCGGCTCCGCCGCCGGCCGGCGTGCCAACGGTCCACGAGGACGGTGAGCACCGCAGCGGCCACTCCGACCGGCAGGGCGGCTGGCCCCTCCGCGAGGAGGAACCCGACAACCGCCGCCGCCCCCGCTCGGACCGCCGACCCGTTGGTCAGGATCTTCACCCGGCGCTCGTGGACTGGGCTGGTGGTCCGAAGGCGACGCCGTGCCACCCGCCAACCGAGTGGCGCGACCACGACCGCCACCGCCCAGACCATGACGGTGACGGCCGTCATCGGATCGTCCTGGTCGTCAGGTGGTGGATCCACCAGGAACCGGTGGTGACGAGCAACGACCCGGCGACGAGCAGGGCTCCGCCGGCGCTCGTACCCAGCAGGACCGCGACCGGCCCCGCCCCGACCGCCTCCCCCAGCCCGAGCGCGAGGAGGGGGAGTCCGGCCAGCAGTGTTCCCGTGGCCCGGGGGCCGGCCATCCTCGCCCGCACGTTGTCGGCGAACCGAAGCCGGTGCGCCACGTCGGAGCGCACGGCGTCCAGGACGAGTGCCAGCGGCAGCCCGTGGGTGGTCGCCAACGACCAGGCGCGACCGAGCCGGGCGGGGACGTCGGAGGAGAGCCCGGTGGCGACTGGCCGCGCCAGTTGGCGTTCGACGTCGCCTCCCAGGTGAACCGTGGCCGCCACCCGATCCAGCAGAGCCGACACCTCCGACCCGCTGTCGGCGGCGGCACGCCGCACCGCCGCTTCCGGGTGGGCGCCGGATCTGAGGTCGGCGACCAGCCGGCCCAGACTGGCGCACCAATCCCTGGTCACGTCGAGCGTTCGGGCGATGCGACGAGACGCGCCTCGGCGCGCCCACCACCCCAGCAGCACCACGAAGCTGGAGACCCCGAGCGCCCAGCCGCCGACCAGACCCGCGATGGCGGGACCGAGGAGGACGATGGCTCCGGTCGCGTGGCGCGTTGCCCGTCCTCCCAGCCCGCGCTCGGGCCCCGCGGCGCCGCGCCTCAGCCGACGAACAGCGCCGCCCCCGGGCAGCGGAAGCAGGGCCGTGCCGATGGCCAGCGTGATCAGGCCGAACACGAAGCCCACCCCCCTCGGTGGCGCACCAGCTCCGCCAGGTCCTCCCACGCCGGCCCCCGCCCAGCTCCCCGCCGCCATGCTGGCGTGACCACGACGCGGTCGGTCTCCTTCGCCAGGACGCTGATCGAGTCGAGGACCCGGTCGCCGCCGGGTAGGCGGACCATGTGCAGCACGAGCCGGACAGCCGCTCCCAGCTGGCTGTGCAGAGCGGCCCGCCCCAGCCCTCCCAGGGCGGCCAGCGCCTCCACCCGGGCTGGCACCTCGGCGGGCGAGTTGGCGTGCAGGGTCCCGGCTCCGCCCTCGTGGCCGGTGTTCAGGGCGGCCAACAACTCGCACACCTCCTCACCGCGCACCTCGCCGACGACCAACCGGTCAGGTCGCATGCGCAGCGCCTGGCGGACGAGGTCGCGGGTGCTGATGCGACCGGCTCCCTCGACGTTGGGGGGACGGACGACGAGTCGTACGAAGTGCGGGTGGTCCGGGCGCAGTTCGTGCGCGTCCTCGACGCAGACGACGCGTTCCCCTGGCGGGACCGCACCGAGCATCGCCGCGAGCAGGGTGGTCTTCCCCGAACCGGTCCCGCCCACCACGAGGAAGGAGAGGCGGGCGAGCACCACCTGGCGCAGCAGCACCGCGATGCTCTCGTCGAACGTGCCGCTGGCCCGGAGTCCGGCCAAGGTGTGCGCGGCGGGCCGGAGAACCCGGAGCGACAGGCTGGTGGACCGCACGATGGGTGGCAGCACCGCGTGCAGGCGGACCTCGCCGTGCGACGTGGTCTCGGGAAGCCAGGCGTCGACGAAGGGAGACGCCTCGTCGAGACGCCTCCCGACCGCCGCCGCGAGCCGTTGGGCGAGCCGGCGGACCGCGTCCTCGGTATCGAAGGAAACGTCGGCTCTCACGAGGCCGCCGCCCCGGTCGACCCACACCTCGTCCGGGCTGGTGACCAGCACATCGGTCACAGTGGTGTCCCGAACGAGTTCGGCCAGCGGGCCCAGGCCCGCGAACTCCTGGTGCAGGACGCGGAGGGCGTGCAGGACGTCGGCATGTCCCACCACACCGGCCTCGGCGCGAACCGCGCGAGCGATGGCGGTGGGGGTCGTGGGCGACGCCGATTCGGCCAGTCTGCGGCGAGTGCGGGCGACGAGCGCTCCGGAGCGCACCCGCTCACCGGCGGTCGTGCTCGTCGAGGGATTCACGCCGCGCTCCCCTGCGCCGCCGACGGACCCGCCGCGCCGAGCACCCGTTCCGCCGCCGTGGCGAGAGGGCCGCGTGGACGGCCTCGGAAGGCTCCCCGGTCCAGGCGCCCCGCCAGACCTGGCTCCGGTCTCATCGTCGTCAGCACCGGGACTCCGACGGCTGTCGAGACGTCCCGTGCGGTGAGTCCTCCCGGAGCCGGGCCACGGACGACCAGTCGGGGTTCGCAACCGTGGTGGGTGAGCCGACGGACGAGCGCACCGGCCGCGGCGCAGGCCCGGACCTCCGCGGGAACGACGAGCACGCAGAGCGTGAGCCGCCACAGGCACGCCACGACGGCGGGAGGCAGCTCCCGGGGCAGGTCGAGGACCACGGGTTCTCCGGCTCGGTGCCCGGCGTCGAGGACGGCGAGCAGTGCTTCCGGGCTGGGCGGCTCGGTCGGCGCTCCTCCGGCGCTCGGACGGTCGCAGGACAGCACCGTGAGCCGTCCCGCCCCCTCGTCCACCGCGGGGAGAGCCGAGCGCAACGTGCTCGCGGTAAGCCGCCCGGTGGCGGTCGAGCAGCCCGACCACCGCAGGCCCGACACCTTCTCCATGCCCAGCGCCAGGTCGAGGCCCCCACCGAGGGGATCGCAGTCGATCAGCAGCGGATGGCCGCCCCGCCTGGCCGAGGCCCAGGCCACCGAGGCGGCGAACGTGGATGCTCCCGCCCCGCCCCGGCCACCGAGGACACCGACGACGGGGGCGGCGCGGGTGGCGGGGGGCTCGGTGGCGTCGGCCAGCGCGGTGACCAGGAGTTCGTCGTCTCCAGGGAGTGTGACGACCCGGTCCACGCCCAGCAGCACCGCCGCGCGCCAGTTCCCTTCGGGCAGCGGACTGGTCGAAACCGCGAGAACTCCCCGTCTCCGCCCGAGGCCGGCCTCGGGCAACCGGGGCAGGGTGTCCGCGCCGACCAGCACCAGGGGTGCGGCCGCCCACCGCCGTCGCGCCTCGGCGATATCCCACACCCGATCGACTTCGCACCCGGCCGCGGCCGCGACCCGCAGCACCTCGTCAGCGAGCTCGTCGTCCTCGACGAGCACCAGCGTTCGCGTCTCCACCGCGCACCTCCTGTCCGGACGGCTGCCGGGACGACGTCCCGAACTCGCGTCTCCACAGTGGCCCGGTCTCCGGATTCCGACGAGGGGCTGGACACCCCCCTGTGGACAACCGTCGGTTGTGGACAACTCGGCCGCCGACCCGCGTCCCGGGCCGACCGAGGAGTACGTCTCCCCACCGGCCACTGCCAGGTGTCACGCCGGTGTCACGCTGCCGACCGCACGGCTCCGAGCCGGCTGGTGTCCGCGCCCCCCGGGGGACGGGGGACCCCTTCCGCGCAGGGGTGGGGTGACGGGGAGTCCCCGGGCCAGCGGGGTCCCTCCCGCCGCGCGAACGGCGATGCGACGAGCCCCCGCGTCGGACGGAGCTGGGTCGCCGCTTCCGGTGGGCGGCGCGGGGCACGTCCGCGCGGCGACCTCGGCGCTCCAGGCCCCGCTCGCGTCGGGCGGGGTCCCTCGGCTCGGCTCCGGGCGCGCCCCGAAGCCGCTCGCCGCACCGGGAAGCGGGAACACCGCGAGCTTGCCGGCGTCCAGGTCGCTGATCGGCACCGTTCCCCGAGGCGGGCGTCCGGACGGCCCACCGAGGAGGCGGGAGGAACGGGATGGCCTCGGCCGGCGCGGGTCAGGAGCGCGGAACCCACGGCGCGCGTGGAGGGCCTGGGCGGGTCGCGTGCTGGCGGGTGACCGACCCCGGAGATGGGACGACCCCCGCCAGGGGGGAGGGACGGGGGTCGTCAGGGGTTCAGCCCCGGGGGGTCGAGCTGAACCCGTCCGGCGCTGCCGGACGTCTCTACTGTATCCCGCTCGGAGGCTCCGATGCGCCGAGTCCGCGCGAGCGCTCACCCACTATGACCTACCGGCACCTATGCTGTCGACGTGACGGCCACGAAGAGCGCCGAGCAGACGACGCGGCCCCCCAGGGTGGCCGCGTTCTTCGACCTCGACAAGACAGTCATCGCGAAGTCGAGCACCCTCGCGTTCAGCAGGCCCTTCTTCCAGGAAGGGCTCATCAACCGCCGCGCGGTGCTCAAGAGCGCGTACGCGCAGTTCGTCTTCATGCTCGCCGGGGCCGACGCGGACCAGACCGACCGGATGCGCGCGCACATCACCTCGCTCTGCGCCGGGTGGGATGTGGAACAGGTCCGGTCCATCGTGGAGGAGACCCTGCACGACATCGTCGATCCCCTGGTCTACAAGGAGGCGACCCAGCTCATCGCCGACCACCGCGAGCAGGGGCACGACGTGGTCGTGGTGTCGGCGTCCGGGGAGGAGGTGGTGGCCCCGATCGCGCGGATGATCGGCGCCGACCACAGCATCGGCACGCGAATGGTGGTCACGGAGGGCCGCTACACCGGGGAGATCGACTTCTACTGCTACGGGGAGAACAAGGCCGTCGCCGTGGCGGAGCTCGCGGAGACGCGCGGGTACGACCTCAGCTCGAGCCACGCCTACTCGGACTCGGTGACCGACCTCCCCCTGTTGGGCGCGGTCGGCCATCCCACCGTGGTCAACCCCGACCGCGCGCTGCGCAAGGAAGCCGCGCAGCGGGGGTGGCCGTCGTTGACCTTCGACCACCCGGTCTCGCTCCGCAACAAGATCCCCACCCCGTCCGGGACGGCCGTGGCGGCGGCGGCCGTGGGCCTCGGGGCGGTCGCGGCGGCCGGTGTCGCCTGGTTCGGGGTTCGCCGTCGTCGGAACCGCGGCTGAGACGCGGCCGCCCCTAGCCGGCCTTTCCACTCGAACGGGCACCTTGCCGGGGGCGGTGAGTCGAGCTACAAAGGAGTTGAGGAGCCCGTACGGCCAGGGATGACGCGGAGGAGAAGCGTCATCCACCCCGGAAGGGCGCCTGGCTCGAACGGCGGGCACCCACGCCCAGCACGCCGCGGGAGGCTTTCGTCGGCAAGGGACTGCGTACGGGACGCCGGACGCCGAGTCCTGAAAGTACGACACAGTTGAACGCCTGGGGCCGCGCTCAGTTCCTGTCGGATGGCGCGCTCCCCTCCACCCGAGGGGAGCGCGCCATCGTCCGTCTCCACCGCCGCGCCCCCACCGCCGCCGTGGAACGGTCGCACGGGACCCTCGCCCACCCGTGCCTCCCTCTCGTCGAGCGCGCGGCGGGCTCGGACCGGCTCCCGCTCGGCCCTCCTCCTGCCCCCGCGCCGGGTGCGGCCACCACCTGAACGGGTCAGCTCGCCACCGCTCGTAGGGTCGCTCTCCTGGCCTTCCCGAGCGCCGCCGGCGGGGCCCCTGCCTGACGGCGGCACCCCCGCCCCCTCCTCGCTCCGGCACCACTCCATCGAGTAATAACCTGGCTCAAGATCCATCCGTTCGGGCCCGGGAGCACCAAAGCGCCACGCCCTGGCAACACGCTGCGTGGTGTGACGTTGACCCTCCATCACCAGGTGGGTAGCTTCCAGAGCGGGACCCCAGTCGGTCAGGCGTTGACGTGACGACTGGGCCGCCACCACCGTGAGCTCCGGCCCACCGCTGCTTCCAGGAGGTTTGATGGGCACGACACGCAGGTCCCGGCAGCTCCTCGCACTGGGGGTGGGAGCGGCCCTGCTGGCCGGGTGCGCCGGAGGCGGCACATCTGACGGTTCCGAGTCGGCGGCGCCGGGCGGCGGGGAGGCCGCCGACGCGATGACCGAGTGGATCGACGAGACCATCGCCGGCATGAGCCTGGAGGAGAAGGTCGGCCAGCTCTTCGTCACCTACGTCTACGGCACCAGCGCCGACACGGCCCACGACAGCAACCTGGAGGAGTTCGGCCTGGCCACCCCCGCGGAGATCATCCAGCGGTACCACCTGGGCGGCATCATCCACTTCTCCTGGACCGACTCGCTGGAGAGCCCTCGGCAGGTGGCCGAGCTGTCGAACGGAGTGCAGGACGCCGCGCTCTCCTCGGGAGCCGGTGTCCCGCTCACCATCTCCATCGACCAGGAGCAGGGCGCCGTCCTCCGGTTCGGCGCCCCGGCCACGGAGTTCCCCGGCAGCATGGCGTTGGGAGCGGGCCGCAGCGTGGAGGACGCCCGTGCGGCGGCCGCCATCACCGGACAGGAGCTGCGGGCGGTCGGCATCACCCAGAACTTCGCGCCCGTCGCGGACGTGAACGTCAATCCGGCGAACCCCGTGATCGGGGTGCGTTCCTTCTCCTCCGACCCGGAGCTCGCGGCCGACTTCGTCACCGCCCAGGTCGAGGGTTACCAGGACTCCGATGCGCCGGAACGAACCGTGTCGAGCTCGATCAAGCACTTCCCCGGGCACGGCGACACCAACGTGGACAGCCACCACGACCTCCCGATCATCGAACACACCCGGGAGGAGTGGGAGGAGTTGGACGCTCCTCCGTTCCGAGCCGCGATCGAGGCGGGCGCGGACTCGGTGATGAGCGGCCACCTCATGGTGCCCGGTCTCGACGACTCGGGGATGCCGGCGACGCTCTCACCGACGATCCTCACCGGCATGCTCCGGGAGGAGCTGGGCTTCGACGGCCTGATCTACACCGACTCGCTGCAGATGGAGGGGGTCCGCTCGCAGTACCCGGATGACCGCATCCCGGTGCTCGCGTTGCTCGCGGGCGCCGACCAGCTGCTGATGCCGCAGCACCTGGACGTGGCGGTCCAGGGCGTGCTGGACGCCGTCGGGTCCGGCGAACTCACCGAGGAACGGATCGAGGAGAGCGTGCGGCGGGTGCTGCGCGCCAAGTGGGACCGGGGCATCGTCGCCGAGCCGCACGTGGACCCGGACCACGCCGAGGCGTTCGTGGGTTCCGAGGAACACCTCGCCACGGCGCGGGAGATCACCGACCGCACCGTGACGGTGCTCCGGAACGACGCCGACCTGCTGCCGCTCGACTCGGCACCGGGCAGCGTGCTGGTGGCCGGGTGGGACGAGGCGACGACCGCCGCGTTGGCGGAGGGCTTCGGCGAGCGCGGCGCGACCACGACGACGCTGCCCAACGACTTCCAACCTAGCCGGGAGCAGATCGGCCGGGCGACGGCGGCCGCCGGGGAGCACGACCTCACCGTGGTGCTCACCAACGGCGCGTGGCAGGACGCGCGCTCGGGGCAGCGGGACCTGGTGCGCGAGCTCGTTGCCACGGGGCAACCGGTGGTGGCGGTGGCCGTGCGGGACCCCTACGACGCCGCGTACGTGGAGGAGGCCGGGACCTGGGTGGCGACCCACTCCTTCAACCGGGTGACCATGGGATCGCTGGCCCGGGTGCTGCTGGGGGAGACGAGTCCTCGGGGTTCCCTGCCCGTCTCGGTGCCCGAGCCGGCCGGTTCCGGCGACCGGTTCCCCTTCGGCCACGGTTTGAGCTGGTGACCGGCGATGGCGGGACGAACGGGCGAGAGCGGGACGGCTGGCCGGTCCTCCCGGGGGCTGAGCAGGCGCGGCTTCCTGACGGCCACGGCCGTGACACCGGTCCTGGCGGCGGGTGCGGGTACCGCGCTTGGCTCGACGGTTGAGGAGGGCTCCGGCGCCGCCCCCGCACGCCAGGGCGGCCCGGTGCGCACCGGAGCCGACCAGCTGGCGGCGCGGGCCTGGGCACCGCTGGCGGGACGTCGGTTGGGGGTGTTGAGCAACCCCACGGCGGTGCTCGCCGACCTGGAGCATGTCGTGGACTCGATGCACGCGGCCGAGGGAGTGGACGTTGTCGCCGCGTTCGGCCCGGAGCACGGGTTCCGGGGCACCTCGCAGGCGGGCGGTTCGGAGGGCGACTACGTCGACCCGAGGACCGGCATCCCCGTGTACGACGCCTACGGGGTCGACGCGGGGGCTCTGGCGGCGATGTACCGGAAGGCCGGGGTGGACACGGTGGTGTTCGACATCGCCGACGTGGGTGCCCGCTTCTACACCTACATCTGGTCGATGTACACCGCGATGCACGCCGCCGCGCTGGCCGGGGTCTCGTTCGTGGTACTCGACCGTCCGAACCCGATCGGTGGCCGGGCGGACGGACCCCAGCTCGACCCGGCGTTCGCCTCGGGGGTCGGCCGGAAGCCAGTGGTGTTGCGGCACGGCATGACGGCCGGGGAGCTGGCCGGCCTGTTCGACGCCGAGTTCCTTCCCGAGGACGCGGGCTCCGGAGTGCCCTCCCTTGAGGTGGTGCGCCTGGAGGGCTGGGACAGGGGGCAGGTGTTCGTCGACACCGGACTTCCGTGGGTCCCACCGAGCCCGAACATGCCCACTCCCGACACCGCGACCCTGTACCCGGGCACCTGCCTGTTCGAGGGGACGGTGCTCTCGGAGGGCCGGGGCACGACACGTCCGTTCGAGACGGTGGGCGCGCCGGGCCTGGACTGGCGGTGGGCGGGGTGGCTCAACGATCGGGGCTTGCCGGGCGTCCGGTTCCGGGAGACCTACTTCGTGCCCACCTTCGGCAAGCACGAGGGGGTCCAGTGCGGCGGCGTGACCGCGCACGTGACGGATCCGGCGGCCGTGGACCCGATCGAGGTCGGGGTGAGCATGCTGGTGTCGGCGCGCCAGCTCTACCCGGACGAGTGGGGCTGGCGTCCCGACCACTTCATCGACAAGCTGGCCGGGTCGGCCACGCTGCGCACGATGATGGACGCGGGTGCCCCGGTCGAGGAGATCACCGGGTCCTGGGCCGCCGAGCTGGCCGAGTTCGAGGAGCGGCGGGCTCCCCACCTCACTTACCCGGGGAGGTGACCGTGCGCGCCACCCTGTCCACCCTGTGCGTGACGGCGGTGTTCCTGGCGAGTGGTCTTGGCTGGGGGGTCGGGGAGACGTCGGCGAGTTCCTCGTGGTCGGCGGAGTCGTGTCCGACGTTGCGCGAGGGGTCCCCGGAGGAGCTCGGCCTGGACTCCACGCCGCTCGTCGAGACGGCGGACCGGCTGCGGCGCTGGGCGGAACCCGCCACGGGCCGTCCCCTCTTCGCCGGGGCCGCGGTGTTGTACGCCCACCAGAACGTGGTGCTGCGGCGGGACTCCGCGGGGTACGCGCTCCGGTACGCGGACGGCGAGGGCCGTGAGCTGCCAGGCGAGGAGCAGCGCCCTGCCGGGACGGGCACGGTGTTCGACATCGCCTCGCTGTCGAAGCTCTTCACGTCGGTGCTCGTCATGCGGCAGGTGGAGGAGGGCGCCCTGCTGTTGGACGCCCCGGTGTCCCGGTACGTCCCCGAGTTCGGTGACAACGGCAAGGAGCGGGTGACCCTTCGCCAGCTGTTGACGCACACCTCCGGGCTCGAGCCGTTCCTGCCGCTGTGGCGGGACTGGCCGGATCGGGAGTCCCGGCTCCGGGCCGTCCTCGCGGTACGCCCGCAGGTGCCCCCGGGAAGCGCCTACGTCTACTCCGATCTGAACATGATCGCGTTGATGGTCGTGCTGGAGCGGGTGACGGGCCTGCCACTGGACGAACTGTTGCGGCGGGACGTCACCGAACCGCTCGGGCTGGCTGGCACCGGGTTCCGGAACGCGGACGACCCGGTGGGTGACGTCGCGGCCACCGAGTACCAGGTCGTGCCGGCCAGGGGGATGGTGCACGGCGAGGTGCACGACGAGAACGCCTGGTCGCTCGGCGGGGTCTCCGGCCACGCCGGGATGTTCTCCACCATCGACGACCTCGCGGTGTTCGGTCAGACGATGCTCAACGGCGGGTGCTACGGCGGGGCCAGGATCCTCCGGCCGAGCACGGTTCGCCAGATGCTCACCAACCACAACGACGCCTTCCCGAGCAACCCCCGGGGGCTGGGCTTCGAGTTGGACCAGCCCTTCTACATGGGAGGGCTGAGTGGTCCCCTCACCGCCGGGCACACCGGCTACACGGGTACCTCGTTGGTTCTCGACCCGCTCTCGAACTCGGTCGTCGTGTTGCTCACGAACCGGGTGCACCCCTCTCGGGACTGGGGCTCGATCAACCCAGCACGGGCGGCGGTGTCCGATGCGCTGGCCTCCGTGGTCGGCCGCGGCGACGGGAACTCTCCGTAGCCCTGTCGCCCCCGCCGGACCTCGGCCCGTGATCACGCTTCGTGGTCACGGGCCGATCGCGTTCGGCCGCCCCCGACGCGGCCCGTCCCATCCCGGCCCTTTTCCCACCACCATCCGTTGCGGTGAGCGCGCAACCACTAACGGGTGGCTTTGACACGTTTCGTAAACAAGCGGGCAACGGTGATAACGCGGGTGGCCCGTTCGGCGATAGGCCGTTCCGCAACGGCGTTTCTCGGGTTTTCGCGACGTTCCTGGTGGTGGAACGGCCTTCGAGGCGATCGAGATAACCGAGTGATGACGAGATGGATACGAGGATTGACCAATCAAAATGATTGTTAGTAAGTTTCCGACGTGACGAAGCGTATCGGGCAGAGCGCGGCGCAGACCGAGGGCAGCCCTCTTGTTCGGATCCGCTCACTGCTACCTGGCCTGGCCCGAGCGGAGCAGCGAGTAGCCAACGTCGTACTGGAGGACCCGGCGGCGGTCACGCACCGCAGCATCACCGAGGTGGCGGAGGCCGCCGGGACGAGCGAGACGACGGTGACCCGGTTCTGCAAGGCGATCGGCATCCGCGGCTACCCGGAACTGCGGCTCGCCCTCGCCGCGGACACCGCCCGGAACGCCGTCCGCGACGAGCAGAAGCTCGGCGGCGAGATCGGCCCCGGCGACGACCTGCACGACGTGATCGGCAAGGTCGCCTACGCCGACGCCCGGGCGGTCGAGGAAACCGCCGAACAGCTCGACCCCATCGCCCTCCGCAAGGTCGTGGACCGCGTCTCCGCCGCTCGCCGGGTGGACGTGTACGGCGTGGGGGCCAGCGCCTTCGTCGCGATGGACCTCCAGCAGAAACTGCACCGGATCGGGCGAGTCTCGTTCGCCTGGAACGACAAGCACATCGCGCTGACCTCGGCCGCGGTGCTCTCCGAGGACGATGTCGCGGTGGGCATCTCGCACACCGGCTCGACGGCCGACGTCATCGAGGCGCTGCGGGTGGCCAGGGCGAGGGGAGCCACCACGGTGGCCATCACCAACTTCCCCCGCGCGCCCATCACCGAGGTGGCGGACCATGTGCTCACCACCGCCGCCCGGGAGACCACTTTCCGCAGCGGCGCGATGGCGAGCCGAATCGCACAGCTCACGTTGATCGACTGCCTGTTCATCGGGGTCGCCCAGCAGCACTACGAAACGGCTCAGGAGGCGCTGGAGGTCACCTACGCCGCGGTCGTGGGACAGCGTCTGGGAAGTCGCCCGGATGGCAGGCGCAAGGCGAGGGACGGCATCTGATGAACATGCGGACGGGCCAGACGGTGGTACGCGTCAACTCCCCCACGGAGACGCGCAACCCGAGAACGACGGACATCGACCTGCTCCCCAGCGCCGACATCCTCAGGATGATCAACTCAGAGGACCGGCTGGTGCCCGACGCCGTCCGCGAGGTGCTCCCGCAGCTCGCGATCGCGGTGGACCTGGCGGTCCACGCGCTGCGTTCCGGCGGCCGGGTGCACTACGTGGGAGCGGGCACCTCCGGCCGGCTCGCGGTCCTCGACGCGGCCGAACTGATGCCCACCTACAACGTTCCACCGGACCTGTTCGTGGTCCACCAGGCCGGTGGTGAGGCCGCCTTCGCCCACGCCCTGGAGGGCGCGGAGGACGACGCCGACGCCGGTGCCTCCGCGATCGAACGGGCGGCGGGTGCCCGCGACTTCGTGCTCGGGCTCACCGCGTCCGGGCGGACCCCCTACGTGATCGGGGCGCTGACCGCCGCCCGGCGGTTGGGAGCCACGACGGCGCTGGTGAGCGCGAACCCCTCCAACCTGGAGACCTGCCGGCAGCAGGCCGACGTGGCACTGGCCGTGGACACCGGCCCCGAGGTCATCGCCGGTTCGACCAGGATGAAGGCGGGAAGCGCCCAGAAGCTGGTGCTGAACGCCTTTTCCACCGCGGTGATGGTCCGGCTCGGCCGCACCTACTCCAACCTGATGGTCAGCATGCAGGCGAGCAACGCGAAGCTGCGCGGACGGACGGTGACGATCCTTCGCGAGGCCACGGGTGCCGACGACGTCACCTGCGAACGGGCGTTGACCGAAGCCGAGGGCGAGGTCAAGACCGCGCTGGTGACCCTGCTCGCCGGCGTCGACGCCGACCGGGCGCGACAGGCACTCGACGAGGCGGACGGGCACGTCCGGGCCGCCCTGACCGAGCTGACGCACGCCTGAGGCGCCACGGGCCCGGCGGTGCCCGGCAGTCGGAGGAGACCGCCGGGCACCGGTCCGAACGACGCGGGCGTCAGTCGTCGGCGGGTTTGCCCAGACCCGAGGAGATCAACTCCATGACCGAGGAGTCCTGCAATGTCGTGACGTCACCGAGTTCGCGCTTCTCGGCGACGTCCCGCAGCAGGCGGCGCATGATCTTGCCCGACCTGGTCTTGGGAAGCTCGGGGACGACCATGATCTGCCGGGGTTTGGCGATGGGACCGATGACCGTCGCCACGTGCTGGCGCAGCTCGGCCACGAGCTCGTCGCCGCCCGCGTGTTCGGTGGCGTCCCCGCGGAGGATCACGAACGCGACGATCCCCTGGCCGGTCGCCGGGTCGCTGGCGCCGACGACCGCCGCCTCGGCCACGGCGGCGTGGGAGACCAGCGCCGACTCGACCTCGGTGGTGGAGATGCGGTGGCCGGAGACGTTCATGACGTCGTCCACCCTGCCGAGCAGCCACAACGCGCCGTCCTCGTCGTACTTCGCCCCGTCGCCCGCGAAGTAGTAGCCGCGATCGGCGAACCGCGACCAGTAGGTGTCCCGGAAGCGCTCGTCGTCACCCCAGATGCCGCGGAGCATCGCCGGCCACGGCTCGGTCAACACCAGGTACCCACCCCCGCCGGGGCCGACCGGCTCACCCGTCTCGTCGACGATCTCCGCCGAGATCCCGGGCAACGTCCGCATGGCGGAACCGGGCTTCGTCGCCGTCACCCCGGGCAGCGGGGAGATCATGATGGCGCCCGTCTCGGTCTGCCACCAGGTGTCCACGACCGGGGTCGCCCCGCCGCCGATGTGTTGGCGGTACCAGATCCACGCCTCCGGGTTGATCGGCTCACCGACGCTGCCCAGCAGGCGCAACGAGGACAGGTCGTAGTTGGCCGGGATGTCGCTGCCCCACTTCATGAACATCCGGATCGTCGTGGGAGCGGTGTACAGGATCGACACCCGGTAGCGCTGCACGATCTCCCACCAGCGGCCCTCGTGCGGGGTGTTGGGCGTGCCCTCGTACATGACGGAGGTGGCGCCGTTGGCGAGCGGACCGTAGACGATGTACGAGTGCCCGGTGACCCAGCCGATGTCGGCGGCGCACCAGTACACGTCGGTCTCGGGTTTGAGGTCGAAGACGGCGTGGTGGGTGTAGGCGGCCTGGGTCAGGTAGCCACCCGAGGTGTGCAGGATCCCCTTCGGCTTCCCCGTCGTGCCGGAGGTGTAGAGGATGAAGAGCGGGTGTTCCGAGTCGAAGTCCTCCGGGGTGTGCTCGGGGGACTGCCGGTCGACGGTCTCGTGCCACCAGAGGTCCCGGTCCGCCGTCCACTCCACGTCGGCGCCGGTCCGGTTGACCACGAGGACGTGGCGGACGCTGGGCGCGTCCCGCAGCGCCAGGTCGACGTTGGACTTCAGGGGTAGCGCCTTGCCGCGCCGGTACTGCCCGTCGCTGGTGATGACCAGCTTCGCCTCGGCGTCCTGGATGCGGGCGCGCAACGCCTCCGCCGAGAACCCGCCGAACACGACGCTGTGGGTGAGCCCGAGTCGCGCACAGGCCAGGAGGGCGACCACCGCCTCCGGGATCATCGGCAGGTACACGGCGACGCGGTCACCGGCCCGCAGACCCAGTTCCGTCAGCGCGTTCGCCGCGCGCGACACCTCGGCGCGGAGGTCCGCGTAGGTGATGGTCCTCGTGTCGCCGGGTTCGCCCTCCCAGTGGATGGCCACGCGGTCGCCGTGGCCGGCCTCCACGTGCCGGTCCACGCAGTTCACCGCGACGTTCAGCCGGCCCCCGACGAACCAGCGGGCGAAGGGCGCGTCCGACCAGTCCAACACCTCGTCCCACCGGGTCTCCCAGCGCAGGCGGTCGGCCTGGTCGGCCCAGAACGCCAGGCGGTCCCGGTCGGCCACCCGGTAGAGGTCCGGCGTGGCGTTGGCCTGGGACGCGAACCGCTCGCTCGGTGGGAACTCCCTGCTCTCGCGAAGCAGGTTGTCCAGGGTGACGGCGTCGTGCTCGGCCTCGGAGTGACCGGTGTCGTTGGTCATCGCGAAGGACCTCCCCTGCGTGGTCTACATCATCATGTGAGGGTGACCGTAGACGTCGGGCGGCCTTCTGGGTAGCAGCCCGAGGTCCGAGCCGGGGAGTCCGCGCGAGCTCCGCGGCGGCGCCAGGACGCCCCCACCTCCCCCGTCCGGGTGGCGACCCGGATGTCCGCCCGGACGGTGGTGGTCGCCAACCGGGGGCGGCGCCGGCTGGTGTCGCGGTGCCCACCGGTTGGGTACTGTCCGCCTCATGACCGACCCCCTCGCCCCGCTGCTCGGCCTTCCCGGCGTGGAGGAGGCCGTGCGGCGTGCTCGCGCCGACGTCGACGCGGTGCACCGCCACCCCGCGAACCGACGTGGCTGGGCCACCACGGGCGCGGAGGCCTCCGTGCGGGCTGCCCGCGCCTCGGCGGGGATCGAGGGAGCCGCCGTCACGCTTCCCGACTCCGGTGCGGTCAGCGATCCGGTGCTGGCGGGCTCCCTCCGGCTGGCCGAGGCGCTGGGAGGCCTCCTCCCCACGTGGCAGCGGGCGCCAGGCCAGGTGCTGGCGCGGATGCACGTGCTCGCGGCCGCCGACCTCGTCGACGACGCTGGCCGCGCGGGACTGGGCCGGCCGCGCGCCGACGCTGGTGCCACGGACCGGCTGACGCTGCTCGCCGAGCTGGTGGCCGGTGGCACGCGGGCGCCAGCTCCGGTCCTGGTCGCGGTCGTGCACGGCGAGCTGCTGGCGCTGCGACCGTTCGGTTCGGCGGACGGCCTGGTGGCCAGGGCGGCGGCTCGGCTCACCGCCATCGCGACCGGCCTGGACCCGAAGGGCCTGGTCGTGCCCGAGGTGGCGTTCCTCCGCCGGCGCGACGACTACCGTTCGGCGGCCGAGGGGTTCGCCAGCGGCGACCCGGAGGCGGTCGGCCGGTGGATCCAGCACTGCTGTGCGGCGCTCACCACCGGGGCCACCGAGGCGAACGCGATCGCGGACGCGCTCGCGGGCTGACCCGGGTCAGCGGCCCGAGCGCGGGGGGCGCCGCCGCAGGAGCGCCCGCAGGTCCCCCCAGACGGTCTTGAGGGCCACGAAGACCAACAGCGCGGCGAAGAGCCGGTCGGACAGCCGTTGGTCCATCACCACCGACCACTGGCTGGCGGCGACGGTGGCCAACACCCCGGAGCAGCCGATCCACAAGGACGCGCGCAGCGATCCGTTCCCCTTGCGCAGGGCGCGCGCCCCGCCCAGGATCGAGGTCGGGGTGATCACGAGCAGCGAGGTCCCCTTGGCCATCGCCGCGGGCGCGGCGAACCCCAGCTGCATCACCGGAACCATGATGGCCCCGCCCCCGATACCGGTCAGTGCCGAGAGCACGCCGATGGCCAGCCCGATCGGCAGCAGCCACAGCAGCGGCCACCCGGGCCCGACGTCCGAGGACACCTGGGGCGCCGGCCCGACCAACAGGTAGACGGCGGTGCAGATGGACACGACCGCGTAGGCCCACCTCAGCAGGGCGAGCGGCGCCCGGTTCAACAGCAGGTTGACCTGGCCGTGCCACGCGTAGGACGCGGCCCCGGCGACCGACAGCGGGGCCAGCGCGAGCAACGAGGTGGCCACGGCCTGCCGCTGGTCGAATCCGACCAGGGTGACCAGCAGCGGAACGATCGCCACGCCACCGCCGAGTCCGAACAGCCCCGACAGCGCGCCCGCGACCAGTCCGATGATCACCAGCTTCGCCCAGGGCACCCCGTCCAGCGTTCTCTCGTCAGCGGCGTTCTCAGACACCCGAGCAACATACGCCGGCCGCCCCGCTCTCCGGGGGCAACGATTACCTAGCTCACCTCGGCGGTTCCGCTTCGGCCGTCCGGCGGAGCGCCAACGGGCCCAGGTGGAGATCACCCGTGTCGCGCGTGCGGGTGTCCGGCGACATGGCACCATGACGCGGTGAGCAGCGCCGGACACCACAGCAACGGACGCTGGGACGGAGAGGGGACACCACCCATCCCCTCGATCCCGCTGTCCGAGGACGACCGCACCGACGGAGCCGCCGGGGAGAAGTCGATCGGCAACCTGGTCCGCCAGGCCACCGTTCACATGTCCACCCTGATCAGGGCCGAAGTCGAGCTGGCGAAACAGGAGATCACGGCCGAGGTCAAGAAGGGCCTGCGGGGCAGCGTCTACTTCGTGCTGGCCCTCACCGTCCTCGCCTTCAGCTCCTTCTTCCTGTTCTTCACGTTCGCCGAGCTGCTGGCGGTGTGGCTGCCCCGGTGGGCGGGTTTCGGAATCGTCTTCCTGCTGATGCTGTTGGTCGCCGGCTTCCTCGCCTACAAGGGATACCGCCGGGTCCGCAGCATCCGCAAGCCCGAACGAACCATCAGCACGGTGCGGGAGACAGCCGCTGGTTTCAGCGGCCACCGGGACCGCCTCGACGGCGGCGACCCGGACCGGACCGGCTGAGCAACCGCCACGGTGAGCCTGCCACCCGACCCGTCCACCGCCCGGCTCGCCGGCCCGTGGGCGCACCACGACGTCTCGGCCAACGGGATCCGCCTGCACGTCGCCGAGCTCGGTGAGGGGCCCCTGGTCCTCCTGCTGCACGGTTTCCCCGAGTTCTGGTGGGCCTGGCGAGGGCAACTCACCGCGCTCGCTGAGGCCGGTTACCGGGCGGTCGCCGTCGACCTGCGCGGCTACGGCGACTCCGACAAGCCCCCCAGGGGGTATGACGGCTGGACGCTGGCCGGTGACGTCGCCGGGTTGGTCAAGGCGCTGGGTGAGCAGCGAGCGCACCTGGTGGGGCACGCCTGGGGCGGCATGTTGGCGTGGACGCTCTCGGCCCTGCACCCGAGGCTGGTCAACTCGATCACGGTCCTCGGTGGCGCGCATCCCCTGGCGTTGCGGCGGGCGATCTGGCTCGGGCTGACCCGACCGTTGCGGCGAACCGCCCGCGCCCAGGCCCGGAGTGCGCGGCACCTCTTCGCCGCGCAACTGCCCCGCCTCCCCGAGACGCGGCTGACCAGGAACGCCGCGAGCCAGGTCGAGGCACTGCTGCGGGGGTGGTCGGGGCCGGACTGGCGGCAGACGTCGGACTTCGCGGAGGTGGCGCGCACGCACCGGACCGCGATGCTCATCCCCGGGGTGGCGCACTCGGCGATGGAGTACTACCGCTGGAGCGTGCGTTCCCAGTTCCGATCCGACGGGCGGCACTTCGCCGAGGCCGTCGACCGGCGGGCCACGGTTCCGGTCCTCCAGGTGCACGGGCGGCTCGACCCGTGTTTCCTCCCCGCGACGGCCGCCAGGTCCAGCCCCTGGACGGGGCCGAGATCGCAGCGCGTGGAACTGCCCGGCGTCGGCCACTTCCCCCACCACGAGTCCCCGGACCGGGTCAACGACCTGCTCGTCCGCTTCCTCACGCGGGTGACGGCCTGATCCGTCACGGGCGGGTTCGGTCCTGACCTCGCCGAGGGTGGCCGGGGCGGATCACCTAGGCGGAGCACTCACCTGTCGGGACCTCGTCGGTCAGACCGGTGGCCGTCCGGACGTCCTCGTCGATCTCGGCGTTGGTGAGCACGTACCCGGTCTCGCTCTGGTCGGCCGCGGCTCCGAACACGACGCCCAGGACCCGTCCGTCCGGGTCGACGAGCGGTCCTCCCGAGTTCCCGCTGCGCACGGCTGACCTGACCGTGTAGATCTCCCGTTCGACCGTGTTCTGGTCGTAGATGTCCGGGCCGGTCAGGGTCATCCGCTGCCGGATCCGGGCTGCGCTCGCCGTGTAGGGGCCGCCCAACGGGTAGCCGAGCACGATCCCCCCGTCGCCGGTCGCCGCGGGGTCCGGGGCGAAGTCGAGTGGTTCGGCGTACAGGTCGGGGACATCGAGCACCGCCACGTCCCGGCTCGGGTCGTACAGGACGACGGTGGCCCGCAGGCTCGCCCGCTCCACCTCCACCGTCACCTGGTCCGCGCCGGCGACCACGTGCGCGTTGGTCATCACGCGGTGCGGTGCGACCACGAACCCGCTGCCGTTGAGCAGGCGCTGGCAGCTCCTCGCCTGGCCGTGCACGCGAACCACGCTCTCCCTGACCCGTCGCACCGTGGCGCTCGCCTGGAGTTCCGGGTCGGGTGGGTCGACCTCCGCCGCCGGGGTTCGGGAGAACGGGTCGAGGACGTGCGGGAACCCGGAGAAGGCGAAGAGCCGTCCGAGTTCGTTGGGGAGCCCCTTCGCCTCGGGTGGCATCACGTCGTCGACGGTCCCGAGCACCCGGGACTCCTTGACCGCGGCCGCCAGCCAGGGCACGGATGCCGCCGAGGTGATCGGGAGGGCGACGAGCCAGGCCACCAGGACGACCATCAGGCCCTGGACGACGCCACCGAGGAAGTTGTCGACGCGGCTCAGCCGGGAGTGCCCCAACCTCCGCTTGATGCTCCTGCCCACGTACACGCCGGCGAGCTGCCCGATGACGACCAGGCTGAACAGGATGCTCAGGGCCACCGCGAGCTGGACGGACGGCCCCTCCAACTGGTCGGCGACCCAGGGCGCCAGCATGAGGCCCCCGACGGCGCCTCCGGCGACACCGAGGCCAGCGCAGATCGCCACCGCCATGCCGTGCCGGACCCCCGAGATGGCGCCGAGCACGACGGCGACCAGGACGGCCGCGTCGACCCAGTTCACTCGCCGACCGTCCCGCCAGCCCCGGCCGGAGCCTCCACCGCCTGCCAGGCATCCGCCAGATCCCGGATGTCAGTGGCGTCCCACGGTTCCGCCCACTCACCGACGGAGAGCAGGCTGGAGATCAGCCCGGCGGTGAACCCCCAGACCAACATCCCCGGCACGGCGAAGGCGGGGCCCACGTATCCCGAGGGGTGCCGGACCTGGAAGCGGTTGCCCGGGTCGGCCAGGTAGCGGACGGGGACCCGGGCGACGGCGGAGGTCTCCGCGAGGTCGACCGGCCGCACCGGCGAGGGCTGCCGCCAGTGCGCGATCACCGGTGTCACCCTGAACTTCGACCGTTGGATGTAGAGCTCCGGCAACAACGCCACCGGACGCACCCCGGCGCGGTGGAGACCGACCTCCTCCTCCGCCTCCCGAATGGCCACCGCCACGGGTCCGTCGTCGCCGTCCTCGGCGACTCCACCGGGGAAACCGACCTGGCCGGGGTGATGGGTCAGTCCGTCAGCCCTGCGCAACAACAGCAGGTCCGGACCCGGGCCCAGCGGGCTGCCGTCCTCCCCGAACAGCACCAGCACCGCGGCGGGTCGGACGCTCTCCGCGACGCCACCACCCGCCGTCGGCGACGGTGACTCCATGTGGTCGCTGGCCGCGACCAGTGGGCCGAGCCAGGGTGGCGTGCTGCGCGGATCGACCAACGCTCCGCCCCGCCCCAGATCGCCGTGAACGCTCGCTCGCTCGGTCATCGGCCTCCCCCCAGATAGCTCCGCACCGCCTGCTCCACCTCGTCGACGCTGGCGAACGCGCGGGGTGGCTCGACCCGGTGGATGTCGCCGGCAGCATCCACCACGAAGCTGGTCGGCATGACGGGGGCCCGGACCAGGCGTCGGAGCTGGTCCCCGTCCTCGTGCACCGTCGGGAAGCCCACCCCGAGTTCGTCGAGCATCCGTCTACCCGCGTCCCGGTCGCTCTGCACCTGCACCCCGAACACGGGGACGGCGTCCTGGCCCGCCGCGTACTCGTCGAGGACCGGTAGCTCGTCCACGCAGGGCCCGCACCAGGTGGCCCAGAGGTTGACCAGCGCGGGTCCCTCCCCCACCACGGCGGCGAGGTCACCCCGCTCACCCCCGTCGTGCGGGGTCACCGGAACCACGTCGAGCGCGTTGAGCGTGGTCGCCACGGCGGGGTCGGTGGCGTCGTCGGAGGCCGTCGGGGGGAGGGTGTCCCCCTCCCTCGGCCAGAGCGCGACGATGCCCGCGACCGCGAGGACCACCACGACGACGGTCCACCTGACGCTGGACCTCACGTCCGTCCCCCCTGGGCCGGCGGCGTGGGTCCAGCGGCACCGGGACCCGACGCGCCGCTGGTTCCCGCCGGCTCGTCGGGAGTGCCCTCGTGTCCCGGGACGCCGGCCAGCCGGAGCAGTCGGGGGGCTTCGGGGCCCCGGACCAGCCGCTCAGCCAGCAGGGGGTCCGTCGGTCCGGCCCCGAACGAGGGGCAGTCCCTGGCCAGGAGGCAGGCTCCGCAGGCGGGCGTCCTGGAGTGGCACACGCGGCGACCGTGGAAGATCACCCGGTGGGACAGCATGGTCCAGTCCCGCCTGGGGATGAGCTCTCCGACCTCGTGTTCGACCTTGACCGGGTCGTTCTGGTTCGTCCAGCCCCACCGGCGGGTGAGCCGGCCGAAGTGGGTGTCGACCGTGATCCCCGGGATCCCGAAGGCGTCCCCGAGGATGACGTTGGCGGTCTTCCGGCCGATGCCGGGCAGTGCGACGAGGTCCGGCAGGGTGCGCGGCACCTCGCCCCCGTGCCGCTCGACCACGGAGGCGCCCAGCCCCATCAACGCCGACGCCTTGTTCCGGAAGAAGCCGGTCGGACGGATCAACTCCTCCAGCTCGGTCCGGTCCGCCGCCGCGTAGTCAGCAGCCGACCGGTAGCGGCGGAAGAGCGCCGGCGTCACCTCGTTGACCCGCCGGTCGGTGCACTGGGCCGACAGGATCGTGGCGACCGCGAGTTCGAGCGGGGTGGTGAAGTCCAGTTCGCAGTGCGCGTCCGGATAGGCCGTCCGCAGGGTGCGGTCCATGCGCCTCGCCCGGCGGACCAGGGCGAGCCGGGTCTCACCGGCACGGCCGGGGGGCGCGGAGGACTTCGCGGGGGACGGCACTCCCACAGGGTACGGGCGGCGGCCGCCGGGGACGGCGGTTCCCCGCCGAGAGGCGGGTCGGTGGTCGGTCGCGTCGGTACCAGCGGCGGCGGCCCGCTCCGCTGATCGGTTCGCGTGCCCACCTCCTCACCCCTAGCCTGGACGAGGAGAGGTCGAGGGTATTCCGAAAGGGCTACCGGGGTCACCCATGACCCCGGGCGCCGCCACCCACCGTGATGCGCCACCATCGGACACATCATGACTGCCTGGTTCGTCATCGCCGTCCCCGTTGTGATCATGCTCTTCGCGCTCTTCATGGAGCGCGTCGAGAAGGGAATCCGCCACGGGGTCGTTCAGGAGAACGACGTCGAGGAGTTGCTGGAGAACGCTCGCCCGGACGAGGTGCGGGCGCTGTTCAAGCAGGGCATCGGGCGGGCGCTCGAACTCTTCCGGCTGCGCCGCTCGGGGCGCGCGGGAAGGCTGCGTCCACGCAGATCACGCCGCCCGTCTTAGACTGCAAGGAGCGATCGGCGGCACCCATCAGGTATTCGTAACGAGGGGTACCCAGTCACGGGCTGCCGCCGCCTCTCAACAGGAGGGATGAGGTGGACGAGACCCTGGCACGCGCTGGGATCTTCCAGGGTGTCGAGCCGGCGGCCATCGAGGCGCTGACTCAGACACTGGAGCCCGTGGACTTCCCACGCGGCCATGTGATCTTCACAGAAGGTGAGCCCGGCGACCGGCTCTACATAATCCAGTCCGGCAAGGTCAAGGTCGGGCGCAAGTCCCCGGACGGCAGGGAGAACCTGCTGGCCATCATGGGGCCGTCCGACATGTTCGGTGAGTTGTCGATCTTCGACCCGGGGCCGAGGACGTCGACGGCGACCACGGTCACCGAGGTCAGAGCGCTCAGCATGGACCGCCCCGCGCTCCGGGAGTGGATCAGCAAGCGTCCGGAGATCGCCGAGCAGCTCCTGCGGGTGCTGGCGAGGCGACTGCGGCGCACGAACAACATGCTGGCCGACCTGATCTTCACCGACGTACCCGGCCGGGTCGCCAAGGCGCTGCTCCAGCTGGCGCAGCGCTTCGGCAGCCAGGAGGCGGGCCTGCTCCGGGTGACGCACGACCTCACCCAGGAGGAGATCGCCCAGCTGGTCGGAGCTTCCCGCGAGACGGTGAACAAGGCCCTGGCCGACTTCGCCCACCGCGGCTGGCTGCGGTTGGAGGGCAAGAGCGTGCTGATCCTGGACCCGGAGCGGCTGGCTCGACGGGCCCGCTGACCCAGGACGCGACCGTCACCCGTGGGACGTGTGGCTCCGCACGTTCCAGGCCCGGGACTCCCAGTGGTGGCGTGCCCCGGCACGCCCATCGGAGGCTCGGCGCCGCCGGTCTGACGCCGGCACCAGATCCGGTTCCTTCGAAACACGCATCGAAGGGTTTCGCCATGACCGTGGGTGCCCAGTACGTGAGAGACGACGGAAGGGTCGGGCGCCGCCCCCGACGCGGCGCTCCGACCCTTCCGTCGTTGGCGTAGCACGTCCCCCGACGGCCACACCTTCCCACCCTCCGGCCACGGCCCCGATCCGCATCTCCGGAGGAGTCAGTTCACGTGACGGGGGGATTTCGCCTCACTCGGCACGGTCACGGCCCCGACCGCTTCCGTCAACATCCCACCGTCACCAACACTGTACTCAGTGTCGCTGCCCTCCACGGATGGCGTCCGTGGAGAACGGAACATCTACGAGGTAGACGGATACGGGGTTCCCCGCGTTGCCTACCCCTCCACGATTCGCTCGGCAGTGTTACCAAGCTGAAACCTAACTCACACTCCCGTAGCCAAGAGTAACGCTGAACTCGCCCGCGCCGATTACCGGCCACGAAGAGAGCAAGCACTTCGATACCAAGAGTGATGACCTGACTGGTGAACCGGGACCACCCGCGTCCGACGAGTGGGCCGTGACGGCTCGACCACACTCAGTCTAGGCCGTCCTGGTGACACAACACACCCGAAAAACGGATTGGTACTCCCGTACCAAAGAGCGCAGACTGGGCCCGTGTCGCACTCGGCCTCCCTCGCGGACTACCGCGCGGCCCTCAGCACCCCCGCGGCCAGATGGCCGGTCATC
This sequence comes from Actinoalloteichus caeruleus, assembly GCF_049311605.1. Taxonomy (NCBI): domain Bacteria; kingdom Bacillati; phylum Actinomycetota; class Actinomycetes; order Pseudonocardiales; family Pseudonocardiaceae; genus Actinoalloteichus; species Actinoalloteichus caeruleus. Next base: position 261,615 of record NZ_CP186005.1, on the reverse strand, counting down.
ACCTCACTCGTCGGACGGCTGCCGATCGCCATGATCGGCATGTCCATCCTGTTCTACGTCCGCGACCGGACCGGTTCCTTCGCCATCGCCGGGCTCGTGTCCGCGGCCACCCTGTTCGGCGTCGCGTTCGGCTCGGTGGTCCAGGGCCGGATCGTCGACCGGTTGGGGCCGACCCGGCCCCTGTTGACGATCAGCTCGGTGTTCGTCGTCCTCGTCTGCGGGCAGATCGCCCTGGTCGAGTCCTCGGCGCCGGTGCCGGCCCTGGTGGCGCTGGCCCTGTGCATCGGACTGTCCGAACCCCAGCTCGGAACGGCGTCCCGCGCCCTCTGGCGCAGGCTCCTGCCGCCGGGCCCCGCCCGCACGGCGGCGCTCTCCTACGAGGCCATCAGCGTGGAGGTGTTCTTCATCCTCGGCCCGGGCCTGGCGGGGCTGCTCGCGGCATCACCCTGGCCGGGGACCGGTCTCGTCGTGGGAACGGTGGCGATGGTCGGGGGCAGCACCGGGTTCGCCCTCACCACCACCGTCCGCTCCTGGCGCCCGGAGCCCCGGGCGAAGCGCACCTCGGCCCGGACTGACGGCGGGTCCCGGCTCGCCCACCTGCTGGGAGCCTTCGCCGTCCCGGGCATGCGGACCGTGGCGCTCGCCGTCCTCGGCTTCGGTGTGGTCATCGGGTTCGTCGAGGTCGCCGTCCCAGCCGCCGCCACCGAGGCCGGTCACCCCGCCATCGGCGGGCTCCTGTTGAGCCTCTGGTCCGTCAGCTCCGTGGTCTTCGGCCTCCTGTACGGGCTCCGCCCGTGGCCACGCCCCCTCCACCTCCGCCTGCCGGTGCTCCTCGGCGGGTTCGCCGTGCTGACGACCCTGCTGGCCGTTCCGGTGACGTTGGCGGGGCTGGCCGCCGTGATGTTCGTCGTCGGCGCGCTGGTCACTCCGCAGTCGATGGCCCACTCGCTCGCGGTCGAGGCGGTCGCGCCGTCGGACAAGGCCGCCGAGGCGTTCGGATGGGTGATCACCTCGGTGACCGTCGGCATCGGGCTCGGGCAGTCGATCAGCGGCCAGCTGGTCGAGAACGTGGGCGTGCCCCAGGCCTTCCTCGCGGCGGCCGGTTGCGGAGTCGTGATCGCGGGCCTGGTGTTCCTGTTCCGCGGCACCGTCGCCGCCGAGGAGAGGGAGCCGGACGACGACGGGAGGACGCCCCGCCCCACCGCCGACTCCCACGCGGCCAGCTCGGCCACCTGAACCCACACGGCTACGTGCGCCGGAACTGTCGGAGGAGACCACTAGGTTGCCGGCATGACCGCCCACCTGGATCTCGACGCCACAGTGCCAACCACACCGCTGGCGACTCGCCTGGCCGAGCTGGTCCGGCTCCTGCCCGGGCGCCTGACCGATCCCGTGCTCGGTGGCGTGGTGGTCGTGGCCTCCGCGACCGGGGTACGGGTCGCCTCCTCCGACCACGAGCGCGGGTTCCAGGCGGACCTGGACGGCCTGGTGGGTTCCGAGGGTTCGGTCCTGGTACCCGCCCGTCCCCTGGCCGAGACGTTGCGGTCCCTGGCCGAACCGGAGGTCCGCCTGGTCGTCGAGGGGTCCCGCCTCGCGGTCCGCGCTGGTCGGGCGCGGTTCGCCCTTCCCATGATGGATCTCGCGGCGCACCCGGGGCTGGCGCCCTCACCTCCGCACCGGCTGTCCGTGCCCTCGGCCGCGCTGCGCGGGCCGCTGGCGGTCGTCGCGGCGGCGGCGTCGCGTGACGACGCGCTGCCCGTCTTCACCGGCGTGCGGCTCTCGGTCGAGGACGGCGTCCTCGCGCTGCTCGCCAGCGACCGGTTCCGACTCGCGAAGGCGGAGATCCCCCTCCCCGGCCCGGCGGAGGACGCTGCCGACCTGGACGTCCTGGTCCCCGCCGCCCTCCTGGCGGAGTTGTCCAGGCAGCTCCCCCGGTCGGGCGAGGTCGATCTGCGAGCCGACACCGACCGCTTCGCGCTGTCGTGGGAGGGCACCCTCGTCACCACGGCGCTGCTCGCCACACCGTTCCCCAACTCGGACCGGCTGTTCCCGTCCGATGTCGACTGCGTGCTGCGGGCGGACGCGGACGAGTTGACCGCGGCGGTGCGGCGCGCGGCCACCTTCGGTGGAGGGCGCGGGCTCCTCACCCTCGTCGCCGAGGACGGCGGTGTCCGAGTCCTGGGCAGCGATCCGACCATCGGCGAGTCGGAGGAGACCGTGAAGGCCGACGTGGCCGGCAACCGGATCTCCCGCACCTACCAGGCCCGGCACCTGGTGGACGCGCTGCGCGGCTTCACGGGCCGCGTCGTCGAACTGCGCGTCCCCGCCCACGAACGGCGGGGATCCGTGCTCACGGCGGACCCTGGCGATGACGGTGTGGCGGTGACCCACCTCGTCGCCCCCACCCGACCACCATCCCCCCGGGGCTGAGGACGGCGACCGCGCCGGGGTGGTCAGCCCTCCTCGTCCAGGTACGCGAGCTGCGCCCGGACGGACTGCTCCGCGGCGAACGACAGCGCCGGGTCGAGGTCGGGGTAGACGGCGGCCACCACCTCCACGGGGGTGGCCGTCGCGCCCAGCCGAGCGCGGGCGGCGCGCACCTGGTCCAGCCGACGTTCGCGGTGCGCGAGGTAGTCGCGGGCCGTCGCGGCCGCATCGGGCAACTCCGCACCGTGCCCTGGCAACAGACGGGTTCCGGCGGGGACCCGGGCCAGCCCTCGGAGGGTGGTGAGGTAGTCACGGAGGCTCCCCGTCAGCACCGTCGTCCCCCGCCCCAGCACCGTGTCCCCGGTGAGCACCACCGGACCCGCTCCGCCGTGGACGAGGAAGCACGCCGAGTCGTCGGTGTGGCCCGGGGTGTGGAGCACCTCCAGCCGCAGGCCGGCCACGTCGAGCACCGCGCCGTCGACGAGTGGTTCTCCGGACGACCAGCGCGGGTCGATCGCGGCCGAGGGCGCGCCGACCAGGTCGGCGAACCGGGCCAGCCCCGCGCTGTGGTCGTGGTGCCCGTGGGTGAGCAGGACGAGTTCGACGGGGCCTTCCTCACCGACCCGGCGGAGGTGCTCCTCGTCGTCCGGTCCCGGGTCGACGACGACCCGACCCGTCGCGCCAGGGGCCCGGAGGACCCAGGTGTTGGTGCCCTCCAGGGTCATGGCCGAGGGGTTGTTCGCGAGCCACACCGAGGCCACGTCCGCCACGTCCCGCCGTCTCCCGTACGCCGGGTGCGCGTCGCTCGGGAGGTCACCACCACGCGGTTCGGTCACGACGGCCCCCCATCCGCTCGCTCGTCCCGGACCGTGGGGGCCCGCCCCGCCTCGTGACGGCCCGGCCCCCCTTCGGACGGTTCCGGCACCACCACTCGCAGCCGGCCGCCCTCACGGATGATGCGGGGAACGGTGCGGCCGATCACGCGGGGGGTCCGACGTGCCGAGGACACGCTGTCCTGGTCGGCGAGTTCGGACAGGGTCACCCAGGTAGGGGGGAGCAGGGCGCGGTCGCCCTGACGCCACTCCTCCAACGCGGCCGCCGGGGTCAGCCACCTCGCCTGGACGGCCTCCGAGGTCCTGCCGTCAGCTCGTTGTCCGGGTGGTAGTTCGGCGAGGAAGAACCGGGTGTCGTGGCGACGCGCCTCCACCTCGGGCGTCACCCAGTTCGCCCAGGGAGTGAGGAGGTCGGCGCGCAGCACGAGCTCGTTGGCCGCGAGGAACTCCCCGAGGGAGAGGGCGCCGCTCTCGAGGAGCGGCCTCGCCGACGAGTACCGGCCCGCGTCCCTGACGACATCGCGGTCGTCGGCTCCCGCGAGCAGCACACCGGTTTCCTCGAAGGTCTCGCGGACCGCCGCGCTGACCAGTGCGGCGGCGAGGTCGGGCGCGCAGCCGAAGCGCTCGGCCCACCACTCCGGCGCGGGGCCCGCCCAATGTGCCCGGACCGCGCCCCCGACCCGGTCCCTGCCGTCGACGGATCCGCCGGGGAAGACGGTCATGCCCGGGGCGAAGGCCATGGTGGCTGCCCTGCGCATCAGGAACACCTCGACACCGCCCGCTGGGTGGTCGCGCACGAGCACGACGCTCGCCGAGTCCCTCGGCGTGGCGGGTGGGCGCCCCGGGACGGCGGAGAGCGAGTCGACCAGCTCCGGCGGCAGGTCGAACGGTTCTGGCAGCGGGGGCACGGTGCCACCCTAGGCGCCCGGCCCTCGTGGGGGAACCACGCGAGAATGAGCTGGTGCGTCACGAGGAGGAACGGGTGGAGCCAGCTGTGGACGGACGGCGGGTCCGGGGGTGCCTGGTGCCGCTGTTGACCCTGGTGCTCGGGGTCATCGCCGGGACGGTCGGCACCGGGGTGCTCCTCCTGCTGCTGGCGGTACCCCACGGCGGGCGCGCACCCGCCTCCGACACCGCCCCGCCCGAGGTCGCCGCGGCCACCGGGCGGTCATCACTCGTGGTCGAGCTGCGGGAGCGACCGGCGACCCTGTTCTCGTCCGAGGAAGCGGAGGTGGTGCTCGTGGACCGGCACGACGGGGCGGACACCGTCCTGCGCGCCGTGCCGGTGCCCTCGAGCTCGGTGGCGGCGGGTCCGTGGCGGGTGGCGTGGAACGAGGGCTCGGTGCTCGTCGGCCTCGCCGACGGTGTGGAGATCCGGGTTCCCCTGATCTTGGAGTGATGATCCTTCCGACTGAACCGGGCCTCGGATCAGTCGGATCATGGTTGGCGTCCGGGGTGGAGCGGGAAAGATGGTGTCGTGCCTACTTCTCCAGCCCACGACGACGGACCACTGGACGCCAAGGCCCCGGCCCCAGTGGTGGAGGATCAACTGCGGGTCGGTCTGGTCGGGGCCGGCCGGTGGGCCAGGACGACGCACGCCCCGGGGATCGACGACCACCCGGGGACCCGTCTCGTCGCGGTGTGGTCCCGACGGCCCGACGCCGCCGCCGAGCTGGCCGCGCCGTACTCCGCCGAGGTGATGTCCAGCCCAGAGGAACTCGTGGCCAGCGTCGACGTGGTCGCCTTCGCGGTACCCCCGTCCGTCCAGGCCGGGCTCGCGACCAGTGCCGCGTCGGCCGGCAGGCACGTCATCCTGGAGAAACCGCTCGCCGCCGATCTGGCGTCCGCCTCGCGTCTCGCGGAGGAGGTCCGCCGTCGCGAGGTGTGCTCCCTGGTGATGCTGACCCGCCGGTTCGCCCCGGAGACCCGCGAGTGGCTCGCCGGCCTCCAGGACGGTGGCGGGTGGGCCGGTGGCTCGGTCACCTGGCTGTCCGGCGCGCTCCTGGACGACGGCAACACGGGATCCTCGTGGCGTCACGAGGACGGCGGGCTGCTCGATGTGGGGCCGCACGCCGTGGACCTCGTGGACGCGGCGCTCGGCCCGGTGGTGGAGGTCCTCGCCGCCCACCGCTCCCCCGACGACCTCTGGCAGCTCGTGCTCGGCCACGAGGGCGGCGTGACGAGCACGCTGTCGCTGTCGCTGCGCTTCCCCGCGAGGCCGACCGTCACCGACGTGTCGGTCTTCGGCGGTGGTGGCCTCCGGGCGCTGGGAGCGCCGGAGACCTCCCGGGCGGACTGCTACGCCTCGATGCTCGACGACTTCGTGGCCATGGTGCACAGCGGAGCCCGGGAGCACCCCTGCGACGTGGCCCGAGGACTGCACCTGCAACGCGTGCTCGCCGCCGCCACCTCGCTGGCCGGCTCACCGTCCGGGGTACGGCTCGGCACCCCGGCCTGACGGCCGCTCCGCCGGCTGCTCAGGCGGTCGGCGGGAACGGTGGATGCCCGTTGGTGTAGGGCCGTTGTGGCCCAGAGGTGGGGTGGCCACCAGCACTGGCGGAAAGGCGGCTGATGGGCCCGGTCTGTTCGACGTTGCTCGGCGCGGACACCGCGCGCCTGGGCGCGGGGGTTCGCGCGGCCTCCGAACTCGGCTGGCCCGTCGCCGTGCCCTCGTGGTCCCGTTCGGCCAGTTCCTCGTGCAGCTGCCGGAGGAGGTCCCGTTCCCTGCCGTTCAGCTTGCCCTCGTCCCCCGGAGGCCGTTCCGGGCCCGGCACCGCCCGGTCGGCGGTCGGCGCACCGGCGGCGGCGCGGGGCTGGCCGCTGGACACGGGAGTCGCGGCCTGCGCCTGCCCGTGGTCGGGGGCTGGGTCGGTATCGGGGCGGACCGGGCCGACGTCCTCCGGCCGGGGCGCGGGCCGGCTCGCCCGCTCGGGGCGGCGAGCGGGCTGCTCCGGGGCCGGCGTCCTCTCGTTCGCGGCCGTGGAGCCCTCCTGGTCGGTGGCCTCGTCCCCGGGGCGACCTCCCCGGCCCCTGGACGGCGTTCGCCCGGAGCCGTCCCTGGCCGGTCGGAGCACCCGGACGTTCTCGGCGAGCCTCGGGGCGGCCCGTTCCGGGGTGTCCGCCTCTCCCGGAACGTCCTCGTCGGACAGTTCCGGTGTCGCCTCGGGGACCGTGGTGGCCGGGTAGCGACGCCCTCGGGGTGGGCGGGGCGGGCGACGGTCCTCCGCGACCACCTCGCCCACGGGCTCGGTGACCTGCTGGTCCGCGCCGGACGGCGCGGTGTCCGGGCCGCGTCGCGGAGACCGGGGCGCGGAAGGGGCCGCCTCCGGCCGTGGTGGCTCACCCGCGACGCCCTGGTCGTCCTTCCGGCCAGCAGGAGCCGCCTCCTCGGAGTCCGGTCGCCGTCGACGACCGGCGTGCGCCTCGGCGGGGGCCGGCTCCTCGTCGGTGGTGGTGCGGGTGCCGCCGGCCTCGCGCTCCGCCGGGGGCCGCTCGCGGTCGGGGCCCGGCCCCGCGCCCCGCTCGGGTTCGCGCCCACCGTCGGGGCCGGGACGCGCGTGACCGTTCAGGTCGACGAGGACCCCGGCGTCCGAGGCGGCCCGCTGGTACTCGGGGACCGGCCTTCCTGGTAACAGGACCTCGACGGTCGCGGGCAGGTCCGCCGCGTCGAGTGCCCGCGCGACCTGGAACGCGGTGGCGGGGGCGACGGCCGCGTCGGTGGACTCGACGACCACGACCCGTTGCGGAGTACCCATCGGCGCGGCCCCGGCCGGTGTGACCCGCCAGGCGCACCGCAGGGAACTCACCGCCGACAACCGACGGCCGAGGCCGGCGACGGCCTGCCCGACCCCGCGTTCCGGGGCGTTGTCCTGGACGAACCGGTGGGCACCGACCCCTTCGTCGCCCAGCTCCCGCACCCTGTCGGCCAGCGCGGCGTCCGACCGCACCTCGACCAGCAGGTCCGCCAGCTCGGCCCTGGTCGCGGCTGGCAGTGCGACGTCACCGGCGACCAGGGCGCCGACGACCAGTTCCGCGGCCTGGTCCGGTTCGGCGAGCGCCAGGAACTCCCTTGCGTCCGTCAGCGACTCGTCGTCGATCCTCCCCGCGAGCCCCAGCAGCAGGTCGTGCAGTCGAGTCGGGACGCGACGGTCCTGGTCGTCGCCGTTCCGCGTGGCCTCCGCCATGCCGTTCTCTCCTTCCGACCCGCCGCCGGCGGACGGGCGTCAAGCAAGCTCAGACGTGGGCTAACTGCCCGTGGTTCAGGCCGGTGACCACCGGTTCTGACCCGACCCAGGCGGCCCGGTGGTAGGCGGTCAGGGTCATCGACGGAGGGACGACCTCGACACGCGGTTCGCGTTCGCCGAGTGCCCGCAACACGCGCTGCAACTCGGCGGTCAGGCCGATCCGTCCGGTCTCGGCGCTCACGAGGAGCACTCGCCGGGGTGGGCCGCCCGTGACGGGTGCCCGCCAGGCGAACCGGACCTCGCGGACGCCGGGGCGGCCGCGGAGCATGGCTCCGAGAACCACCGGCGTCGAGTCCGCTCCGTGGGGGACCTCCACCGGCACGTCGCTGACGGCCGCCGGGGAGACCCCGAAGACGTGCGCGGGTTCTGGCTCCTCGGCGAGGGCCGGGATGGCGGCCACGAGCACGGGGTCGGCACCGGCGGGCAGGAAACCCTCGGCGAGGAGCTCGTGCTCGTGGTCGGTCAGTCCCAGCCTGCCGTGCGCCAGCGCGCGGGGCAGCGTCCTGGCGAGTACCGCGTCGGCGTCACCGGCCAGCCAGTCGCGGAACCGCCAGAGCTGTCGGTCGGGCAGTCGCCCGGCCAACCTGAGCAGCAGTTCGTGGCGGAGATCCCGCATGTCGCGCCCCATCGTGCAACCCCGTTCAGTCGACCTCGACGATGATCTCGACCTCGACCGGGGCGCCCAGCGGCAGCTCGGACACCCCGACGGCCGACCTGGCGTGCTGGCCGGCCTCGCCGAAGATCTCGCCGAACAGCTCGGAGGCACCGTTGATCACGGCGGGCTGGCCGGTGAACCCGTCAGCGGAGGCGACGAAGCCGACGACCTTGACGATCCGGACCACCGAGTCCAGCCCGACGAGGGCGTCGACCGCCGCGAGGGCGTTGAGGGCGCAGGTTCTGGCGTGCTGCTTGGCTTCCTCCGGGCTGACGTCGCCCCCGACCTTCCCGGTGGCGGCGAGCGCCCCGTCGACGATCGGTACCTGACCGGAGGTGTAGACGAGGGAGCCGGTGCGGATCGCTGGCACGTAGGCGGCCACCGGCGCGGCGACCGCGGGCAGCGACACCCCGATCTCTTGGATTCGCTGGGTCCAGGAAGGCCTCATGTCCTCACTCATCTCTCCGCGCTCAGCCCTTGGGACGCTTGAGGTAGGCGACCAGCTGCTCACCGGTCGGCCCCGGCAGCACCGTGACCAACTCCCAACCGTCCTCGCCCCACTGGTCGAGGATCTGCTTGGTGGCATGGATCAACAACGGCACCGTGGCGTACTCCCACTTGGTCATGTGTCGGAGGGTAGTCGTAACGGAAGGGCCACCGTCCGCGTCCCACGGATGGGGACTCCCCGACCACCGTTCGGCGGGACCGAGTGATGGGATCGAGTCGGTAATGTGGCTGGGTGGAGATCTGGCGGATGGCGGCCACCGCCCTGCTGGTGCTGTTCGGCGGCATCCTGGTGCTCGTGGTGATGGCGCAGGCCAGGGACCGCAAGGGACGGTCGCGCGGGGACGTGGTCCGCAACGGCGCCATCGCCTCGGCGGTGCTGGTGGTGGCGATCCTCTGCGTGGCGTTGTGGCTTCCCTCGACCGTGGCCTGGGGGCTGGTGGCGGCCGCGGGCATCGCCGTGGCCGTGCTGACGATGGTGGACTGACCCGTGTCCCGGCTCGCCCGGTACCCGGGTGGGAGGAGTGGTGGCACTGCACGGGAGCCGGACCGTGTCGTGGCGTTTAGGCTGACCGTGTGAGGGCCTCAAGCTCCGGATGGACCGAGCAGCTCGCGCGGGTCCGGCTGCACGTGGTCACGGGTAAGGGTGGCACCGGGAAGTCGACGGTCGCCGCCGCGGTGGCGCTCGCGCTGGCCAACGGGGGCCGTCGGGTACTGCTCGTGGAGGTCGAGGGGCGGCAGGGGATCGCCCAGCTCTTCGACACCGCGCCGCTCCCCTACTCCGAGGAGCGGCTCGCGCTCGCACCGGGCGGTGGTGAGGTCCGCGCGTTGGCCGTGGACGCCGAGGCCGCGCTGCTGGAGTACCTCGACATGTTCTACAACCTCGGCTTCGCCGGGCGGACGCTGCGCCGGATGGGAGCGATCGAGTTCGCCACCACCCTCGCTCCCGGTCTGCGGGACGTGCTGCTGACAGGCAAGATCAAGGAGTGCGTCGGCCGCACCGACCAGCGGGGACGGCACGTCTACGACGCGGTCGTGGTGGACGCGCCACCCACCGGCCGCATCGTGCGGTTCCTCGACGTCACGCGGGCGATGGTCGACCTCGCGAAGGTCGGTCCGATCCGGGCCCAGAGCGAGGGGGTGGTGCGGCTCCTGCACTCGGGCGACACCGCAGTGCACCTGGTGACCACCTTGGAGGAGCTGCCGGCGCAGGAGGCGGTCGAGGCCGTGGAGGAACTGGATGCCGCCGACCTGCGCCCCGGCGCCGTCGTGGTGAACCGGATCAGCCCGAACCGGCTGCCGGCCCGGTCGGTGGCCGCGGCGGCGGACGGCCGTCTCGACGAGGCCCGCGTTCGGGCCGGGCTGGAGTCGGCCGGTCTCGCCCTCACCGACGACCAGTTGGACGGGCTCGTCGGTGAGACGGTGGAGCACGCCCTGCGGGTGCGGTCCGAACAGGAGGCGTGGCGGCACCTCCGCCAGCTCGACCTGCCGTTGCTGGAACTGCCGGAGCTGACCGAGGGCGTCGACCTCGCCTCGCTGTACGAGCTCGCCGAGACCATGCGCGACCAGGGCCTGCGATGACGGCACCGGGACCAGCGGCCGGGAGCCGTCGTCGGCCGGCCGCGCTCGACGTCGACGGGTTGTTGGCCAGCCCGAGGACCGAGATCGTGGTGTGCTGCGGTTCGGGTGGCGTCGGCAAGACGACGACCGCGGCCGCGCTCGGGTTGCGTGCCGCGCGCCTCGGCAGGAGGACGGTCGTGCTGACGATCGACCCGGCCCGACGCCTGGCACAGGCGCTGGGGCTCCGGGAGCTGGGCAACCAGCCTCGTCGGGTCGAGTTCGCCGAGGAGGAACCGGCCGGCGAGCTGCACGCGATGATGCTCGACATGCGCCGGACCTTCGACGACATGGTGTTGGCCCACGCGGGGGACGAACGCGCCGAGCAGATCCTGGCCAACCCCTTCTACCAGACCATCTCCTCGTCCTTCTCCGGCACGCAGGAGTACATGGCGATGGAGAAGCTCGGGCAGCTGGCCGAGGAGGGGGACTGGGACCTGATCGTGGTGGACACTCCGCCGAGCAGGTCCGCACTGGACTTCCTCGATGCGCCGCAGCGGTTGTCGACGGTCCTCGACGGCACGTTGATCCGGTTGCTGGCCGGCCCGGCCAGGGCTGGCGGGCGGGGCATCCGGCGGGTCGTCGGCGCGGGGTTCGGCCTGTTCAGCAAGGCGGTCTCGACGATCGTCGGTGGCCAGTTGCTCGCGGACGCCTCCGCGTTCGTGCAGGCCTTCGACAGCATGTTCGGGGGTTTCCGCGAGCGGGCGGAGCACACCTACCGGATGCTGCGCTCCCCGGGCACGGCGTTCCTGGTGGTGGCCGCCCCGGAACCGGATGCCCTGCGGGAGGCCTCCTACTTCGTCGACCGGCTCGCCACCGAGCGGATGCCGTTGGCGGGTCTCGTCGCCAACCGCACCCACCCGGTGCTCACCGACCTGCCGGCCGCCAGCGCCCTCGCGGCGGCGGACCAGCTCGGTGGAGGTGCCCCGCTCGCCGCCGCCGTGCTCCGCCTGCACGCCGACCGGGTGTCGGTCGCGGACCGCGAACTCCGGTTGCTGTCACGCTTCACCAGGGCTCATCCGGGAGTGCCGATCATCGGTGTCCCAGCACTCGCGAAAGATGTTCACGATATGCGGGGTCTCCGTGAGATCGGCGAACGACTCGCGAGTAGGCCCGACGCCGGTTAGCCCCACGCGCTCCCGCGCTAATGGCGAAAGCGATCGGGAATCGCCGGGAATTTGGCCGGACGGCCGGCCAATGGGCGGACAACTGGTTGATCACGCAATTCGGCGGGGCCGCCGGGCCGACGCCCTCGTCGCGCCGGCCCGGCGTCACCGTGTCCCGTCAGGACACCTGGTACTCGATGTCGGTGTGGCGGCGGCGCGCGGCCTCCAACAGCTCGCGCCAGGACTCGACGTCCGGCCTGCGACGGAGCAGCGCGCGCCGCTCCCGCTCGGTCATCCCGCCCCAGACACCGAACTCGATGCGGTTGTCCAGCGCCTCGGCCAGACACTCGGTACGAACCGGACAGCCAATGCAGACCACCTTGGCCTTGCGCTGTTCCGCTCCTCGGACGAACAACTGCTCAGGGTCCTCGTCACGGCAGGCCGCTCGAACCCGCCAATCCCCCTGGATGAACATCATGTCCCCCAGCTCCTTGTGTCTTCCGACTCACCAGGTGCCCCCCCGGCACCCGCGGTCAGTGACATTCCGTTCCGATGGAACGCCCTGTCTTACCTTGTCGTGAGACCTTGACGGACTGTAGAGCAGATTGGTTCCATCAATTTCACCGGGTATGACAAACATTACGGTCTGTCACCCGTTTCGCAACCCTTAGTCATCATTTCGAGTGGTGCTACCTCACTTCGTCGTTATACGGGCGCCACCCCGGACGTACGCTGAGCGGGTGCGGTTTCGGGCTGGCGTACTCAAGCTCTTCGGACTCTGCGTGCTCGCGGGGGTACTGGCCGCCGGGGTGTTGTTCCCCGCCGTCGGCGGTCTCGGCGTGGCGTCCAACCAGGCGAGTGACACTGTGGACAGCCTCTCGGCCGACCTCGTGACCACGGACCCTCCCCTGGTCAGCACGATCACCGACTCCGAGGGCGACCCCATCGCCTACCTGTTCGACCAGTACCGGGTGCTGGTGGAGCCGCACGAGATCGCCGACAGCATGAAGGCGGCCATCATCGCGGTGGAGGACCAGCGCTTCTACCAGCACGAGGGCGTCGACTGGCGGGGCACGTTCCGCGCGGCGGTGACGAACCAGATGTCCGGCAGCATCGCGCAGGGCGGTTCCACCCTCACCCAGCAGTACGTCAAGAACTACCTGGTGCACGTGGTCGCCGCCGACAGCCCCGCGGAACAGGCCAAGGCGATCGAGCAGACCCCCGCCAGGAAGCTGCGCGAGATCCGGATCGCCCTCCAACTGGAGCAGAACCTCGACAAGGAGGAGATCCTCGCCGGCTACCTGAACATCGTGCCCTTCGGCAACCAGACCTACGGCGTCGGCGCCGCCGCGCGCACCTACTTCAACACGACGGCGGACCAGTTGACCGTTCCGCAGGCCGCCCTGCTCGCGGGGATCGTCAACAGCCCCGGCTCGTTGAACCCCGAACGCAACCCGGAGGAGGCGAAGCGGCGGCGCAACATCGTCATCGGGTTGATGGCGGAGCAGGGGCACATCTCCGAGGAGGCCGCCGAGGAGGCGAAACGGGAACCCCTCGGGCTCGCGCAGCCGTTGGGGCGCCCCCCGAACGACTGCGTGGGCGCCGGGCCGAGCGACGGCTTCTTCTGCGAGTACGTCATCGACTACCTCGCGAGCGCCGGCTTCTCCAAGGACCAGCTCAAGCGCGGCGGCTACACGATCCGGACCACGCTGGACCACTCGATCACCGAGATGGCGAAGCGCGCGGCCGAGGACCAGGTGCCCAAGACGACCGAGGGCATCGCGAACGCGATGGCGGTCGTGGAGCCTGGGCACGACGGCCACAAGGTCCGTGCGCTGGTGGCCAACCGGGACTACGGGCTGGACCCCGAGGCCGGTCAGACGATGTACCCGCTGCCCAGCGGCATGACGATGTTCGGTGCGGGGTCGATCTACAAGACCTTCACGGCGGCGGCCGCCCTCGAGGCGGGCATGGGCATCCAGAACGAGGTCGACGTGCCCACCACCCACGTGTCCTCGGTGTACTTCAACAACGGGGCGCCCTACCAGGTCAGCAACGACAACGACGGGTACCCGGCCCGGATGACCCTCCAGGACGCCCTGGCGAAGTCCCCCAACACCTCCTTCGTGGCGTTGCAGGAGCGGGTTGGGCTCGACGCGGTGGTGGACATGGCGGAGCGCCTCGGCCTCCGGCAGGGCATGACCGGCATCAACCACCAGGGCGGCCAGATCGACCCCACCGCCGAGCGCGAGGAGCAGCGACTCCCGCAGGCGGAGTTCCTCAAGGGACGGGGCATCGGTGCCTTCACCCTCGGCTTCACCCCGACGAGCGTGCTGGAGCTGTCCAACGTCGCCGCGACGATCGCCAGCAACGGGGTGTGGTGCCCGCCCTCCCCGATCGAGGAGGTCCTCGACCGGCACGGCAACCCGGTGGCGATCACCGAGGCCGACTGCGAGCAGGCGGTCGAGAAGGAGGTCGCGGACGCGCTCTTCGTGGGGATGAGCAAGGACGACACGGAGGGCACCGCGCGGGCCGCAGCCCAGCAGGTGAGCTGGGACAGGCCGATGCTCGGCAAGACCGGCACCACCCAGAACCACATGTCCGCCGGGTTCATCGGCGCGACCCCGCAGATGGCCGGCGCGGTGCTCACCTTCAGCGACGGGACCTCGGTGCAGGGGATCTGCGACGGCGACCCGCCGATGCTGTGCGGGGACAACGGCAACATCTACGGAGGGCGCATCCCCGCCCGAACGTGGTTCGCGACGATGACCGGGGTGCACGAGGGCCTGCCGGTGGCTCCGCTGCCCGCGCTGGACCCCAAGTTCGAGTTCGGCGGTGAGGACCACCAGGTTCCCAACGTGGTCGGGATGGGCGCCGCCCAGGCCCGCACGGTCCTCCAGGAGGCCGGTTACCAGGTGTCCGAGGCGCAGACCAACAGCAGCGAGCCGCGCGGCACCGTGGTGACCCAGTCCCCCCGGGGCTTCGCCCTCCCCGGGGACACGATCACGATCTCGGTCAGCACCGGGTACGTGCCGCCGGCGGAGACCGAGCAACCCGGTCCGACGGATCAGCCGCCCGGCGAGGGCGGCACCCCGGCTCCCCCGCCCGAGGAGGGTGGGCCCAGCGTGCCGCCGGTCCCTCCGCCCGCACCCGAGCCAACCCAGCCCGAGCTACCGGAACCCCCGGACGACGGCGGTGACCAACCGCCCACCGATCCACCGGTGGGCGAGGGCAACTGACTCCGTTACCCGCGGGCCGGCCTCCTGCTCAAGCCTGGAGGCCGGCCCGCACGAGTTCCACCACCCGGCTCCCGTCGGCGCGGCCGGCCACCCTGGCGGTGGCCGCCTTCATCACCTGTCCCAGGTCGGCCGGGCCCGGTCGCCGGCCCAACCGCGCTCCGACCTCCTCGATGGCGGCGCCGACGAGCTCGGTGAGCTCGTCCTCCCCCAACTGACGGGGGAGGTAGGCGCGGAGGATGTCCGCCTCGGCCCGCTCCGCCTCGGCCGTGTCCGCCCGACCGGCCGACCCGAAGGCCTCGGCCGCCTCGTCCCGCTTCCTGGCCTCCTTGGCGACGGTCTGGGTCACCTCCGCCTCGGTCAGCGGGCGGCCCGTCCGCCCTTCGGCGTTGCCGATGGCACCCAGCACCGTGCGGAGGGTTCCGACCACGCGGGTGTCCCTGCTCTTCATCGCCGCCACCAGATCGGCGCGCAGCCGTTCCTCGAGATCGCTCACGCTCGGAACGTACGCCGTGGCCGGCTGGCTCGGGTGATCGCGGTGGTCGGAGCGGCCCGGTCCGTCCCGCACCCATCGCCGGTCGGGCGGATCAGACCCGAGGCCGTAAGCTGAATCGGGTGAACACTCTCGGGCGCACCTTGATCGGAACCGCCGCCCTCGGGGTCGCGGCCGTCGGCTATGCCGCCGGGATCGAACGACGGCACTGGACGCTTCGGAACGTCACGCTGCCCGTGCTCGCGCCCGGAAGCCGGCCGATCCGTGTCCTCCACGTCTCCGACCTGCACATGACGCCGAACCAGCGCTCCAAGCAGGAATGGGTGGCCGCGTTGGACGCGCTCGAACCGGACCTGGTGGTGAACACCGGGGACAACCTCGCGCACCACCAGGCTGTTCCCGCCGCACTGCGGGCACTGGGCCCCCTGCTCGATCGACCCGGGGTCTTCGTCTTCGGCAGCAACGACTACTACGCGCCCAAACCCAAGAACCCGGCGCGGTACCTGCTGCCGGTCCGCCGGACCAAGCGTATCCACGGCGTGCCGCTGCCCTGGCGGGATCTGCGGGCGGCGTTGACCGAGCGAGGTTGGCTCGACCTGACCCACCAGCGGCGGAGCTTCCGGGTGGGGGGCCAGCTGGTCGTGGCCGCCGGCGTCGACGACCCCCACCTCCGCCGGGACCGCTACGACGACATCGAGGGCCGCCCGGACCCCCGGGCCAGGTTGTCCCTGGGTGTGACGCACTCCCCGGAACCGCGGGTCCTGGACCGCTTCGCCGACGACGGTTACGACCTGGTGCTCGCCGGCCACACCCACGGTGGCCAGTTGCGGGTCCCCTTCTACGGTGCCCTGGTGACCAACTGCGAACTGGACCGTTCGCGGGCACGCGGGGCCTCGCGGTGGGGAGCGCACACCTGGCTCCACGTCTCCGCGGGCCTCGGGACGTCGCCCTACGCGCCGGTCCGCTTTGCCTGCCCGCCGGAGGCCAGCCTGTTGACCCTGGTGCCACGACCTCGCGAGGCTGGTTCCGGGCCGGTGCCGGCGAAACCGACGGCCGGTTTCCGGGCGGGTGGGGGCATGGGCTAGACTCTGTTCCGTCAGGCGGTGAGGCCCCTGCGGGGCTGGTCGCAAGACGATCGGGGTGTGGCGCAGCTTGGGAGCGCGCTTCGTTCGGGTCGAAGAGGTCGTGGGTTCAAATCCCGCCACCCCGACAGACCGGAGGCCCAGGTCAGGGAAACGTCGTGTGTTCCCGACCTGGGCCTTCGTCATGTGTGGAGGCGGCCCGGCCCTGTCGAGCGCGGCCGGCGGGACCTCCTCGATCGGGTGATCATGGTGCGGTCGCCGTTCACCTGTCCGATCCATGCTGCGAGAGTGGGGTCGCCAGCTCGTCTCCGGGAAGGTGCCTGCAGCCTCATGGACTCCCGTCCTGCCCTCGGTGCCGTCGTGTTCGCGCTCGCCCTCATGGGCGGTGCGCCGCCGTGGCCTCCGACCGACTCCCAGCCCAACCTGCTCCCCTCGGTACCGGTACGTGGCTGCGTCGAGGCTGGGGGAACGCTGACGTTCCACCCCCACGGCCCCGAGTGCGCGGGCGGCGGGTACGACCGCCACCCCATCGCCCTCCCCTGACCTGCCTCCGGCGGGACACCTGCCCGGCCGGTTGGGCTACCCACGGGGGTCGCGGCGCGCCCGTGGAGCCAGCCGAGGCAGGACGCGGCACTCCCCCGCCGGCACCCTGCCGGGTCGGACCGTCCGTGGTGGTCGCGTGCGAACGTTTCGCCCGCTGCGGGTATCGGGCAGGATCGAGGGGGTGAGCAAGCATCCCAGCGCCGAAATCCCGGAGACCCTGTTCGACGACCCGGCCGAGGAGGAGCGGTGGCGCGCCCGGTTCAGCGCGCCTCGGAACTCACTCCCCGACTGGGCGCTGGACGCCCCCGACCGCAACCTGTACGTGTCCAACTCCAGCGGTGTCTGGGAGGTCTACGCCTGGGACCGGGCGACCGAGACGCACCGTCAGGTCACGGACCGGCCGAACGGGACCACCTACGCCACCATCAGCCCCGACGGCGAGACGATCTGGTGGTTCTCGGACACGGACGGCAACGAGTTCGGGCGTTGGGTGACCGAGCCGTTCGCCGGCCTGCCGGTGGACGCCAGCGTCGCGGCGGCACCACCCGGGGTGCACGAGGGGTACCCGGCTGGTCTCGCCCTGGGCGCGGAGGTCGTCGTCTGCGGGGCCTCCACCGACGAGGGCACCACGATCTGGGCGAGCAGGGCCGCCGAGGACGGCGGCTACCACCCCGCTCGGGTGATCTACCAGCACGAACAGGACGCGGATGTCGCGGCCCTTTCCCACGACGAGTCGCTGCTGGTGCTGGCCCACTCCGAACACGGTGACTCCCGCCACCCGGCCCTCCGCGTGCTGCGGGTGCGCGGTGACGAGGTCGACGACGCGCCGGTAGCGGAGAAGTGGGACGGGACGGGCAAGTCGCTGTCCGCGCTCGGGTTCCCGCTCATCGCGGGTGACCCGAGGCTGTTGGTCAGCCACGAACGCCGAGGCCGGTCCGAGCTGCTGATCTGGGACGTGGAGAACGACACGGAGACCGAACTCCTGATCGACCTGCCCGGGGAGTTGTCGGCGAGCTGGTACCCGAACGGCACGGCCCTGCTGGTCACCCACGAGCACGAGGCCCGCTGCGTCCTGTACCACTACGATCTCGCCTCCGGCGCCCTGACCAGGTTGCCCACCGCGACCGGGACGGTCACGGGAGCGGACGTCCGGCCGGACGGCACGGTGGAGTACTCGTTGTCCTCCGCCGAGCGCCCCGCCGCCGTCCGGGCCCTCTACACCGACGGATCCGACGCGGTGATCCTCCAGCCGGGCGGCACGCCGGCGCCGCCGTCCCAACCGCTGCGGGACGCGTTCGTGGAGGGCCCCGGCGGGCGGGTCCACGCGCTGTACGCCCGTCCGGAGCACGCACCGGACGGACCGCTGCCCACCGTGTTCAGCCTCCACGGCGGACCGCACGCGGCCGACGAGGACCGGTTCTCCGCCTACCGCGCGTTGTGGCTCGACGCCGGGTTCGCCGTGGTGCACGTGAACTACCGGGGCTCCACCGGGTACGGCTCGCGGTGGCGGGACGCCATCGAGGGGCGGCCGGGGCTCACCGAGTTGGAGGATGTCGCCGCCGTTCACGACTGGGCGGTGGCCAGCGGCCTCACCGACCCGGACCGCAGCGTCGTGGAGGGGGCGTCCTGGGGCGGTTACCTGACGCTCATGGCGCTGGGCACCCAGCCGGACAGGTGGGCGGCCGGCATCGCGGGTGTCCCGGTCGCGGACTACCTGGCCGCCTACGAGGACGAGATGGAACCGCTCCGGGCCTTCGACCGCGCGTTGTTCGGTGGGTCACCGGACGAGGTCCCCGAGCGGTACCGGGACTGTTCCCCGCTGACCTACGTGGACAAGGTGCGGGCGCCGGTCCTGGTGCTGGCGGGGGAGAACGACCCGCGTTGCCCGATCCGGCAGATCGACAACTACCTCGACCGGTTGGCGGCGCTGGGCGCGACCTACGAGGTGTACCGCTACGACGCGGGGCACGGGTCGCTGGTGGTCGCCGAGTCGCTGCGCCAGCGGGCCGCCGAGGTGCACTTCGCCCGGCGCGCTCTCGCGGCCGCCTGAGGCTCGCCGCGCCCGCCGCGTCCGACGGTCCGTGCCGCTGACCGCGCTCCGGGGCTCCCACCGCGGTGGGAGCCCCGGAGGGCGACCGTCACCGACCGGCCAGCTGGGCCTGCCACATCCAGCGGGCCTCCTCCAGCTTGTCGGTCAACGCGATCAGCAGGTCCTGCGTCACCTGGTCGGTCTTGTCCGTCTCGTCGATCCTCGCGCGCACACGGTGCACCAGGTCGTCCAGGATGCCGACCACGTCCCGCACGACGTCGCCGTCCTGGCGCCAACCGTCCGGGTAGTTCGGCAGGCCCGAGCCCTCGGCCACGGACTTGGCCCTGCCGTCCGGCGAGACACCGAGTGCTGCGGCCCGCTCCGCGACCTTGTCGGAGTACTTCCGCGCCATCGACACGAGGTCGTCGAGCTGCAGGTGCACGCTGCGGAAGAACGGGCCCACGACGTTCCAGTGCGCCTGCTTGCCGATCAGGGACAGGTCCACCAGCTCCAGAAGCGTGGCTCGCAGCGCCCGCCCGGTGACGTCCCGTTCGGAGTCGCCGAGGGTGCTGGTGATGGGGCTGTTGCTGCTCATGGCTGTCACACCTCTTCCGTGGATGACGAGTCCGGTCGGTGGGCCGCGCCCACCCTCGGTGGGCGGCTGGCGCTCAGACGGTCGCGCTGACCCTCACGGGGACGTTCCCCCGGGTCGCCTTGGAGTAGGGGCACATATGGTGCGCCGCCTCCACGAGCTCGTCGGCCTGCGGTTGGTTCAGGCCGGGCAGGTGGGCACGGAGGCTGACGGCGAGGCGGTAGCCGGTGTCGGCCTCGTCGACCTCGATGGCGACCTGGGTCGCGACCTGGCTGTCGGCGACCTTGATGCCGGAGAGCCTCGCGGCCTGGAGCACCGCGCTGTGGAAGCACGCCGAGTAACCCGCCGCGAACAGCTGCTCGGGGTTGGTGGCGGGGCCGCCCCGGCCGCCGAGTTCGGCGGGGACGGCGAGTTTCTCGTCGATCACCCCGTCGTCGCTGCGGACCTCTCCGTCCCGTCCGTCGCCGACGGACACCGCCGCCGCCGTGTACCGCGCGCTCATACCCTCCGCCTCCCGTGTGGTGCTGGTCCGGCCCCGGCCGGGGCCGGCCGGCCGACCGACGTGGCGGCTGTCCGCCACTCTTGCCGGGTACCCGGGAGTGCGGTGATTATGCTCGGTGGCCTTGGAGCTCAGGCGGCCCGCGCTCGTCTTCGGGGCCGGTGCCCCGGCCCGGCTCGGACCGGGCACCGCCGGTTCGAACGGAGTTGGCCGGGCCTGGGCGGAGGTCGTCGACGCGCGTCAGCGCCGGTACTGCTCGGCGAAGTCCACGACCTGCTCCCCGATCGTGCGCAGGGTGTCGGCGACACCGTCGTCGGAACAGCCACCGATGTCGTCGAACCGGACCTGTCCTGAGTGCAACGAGGCTCCGAGCGGGGTCGGCCAGCCCCGGAGGGCGTGCACGATGGACCGGAGGGCGTTCAGGGTGCTGACCCCGGCCTGCCACCCGCTGGCGGTCGCGACACAGCCGACGGCCCGGCCGTGCAGGTAGGGCCGGTCGTCCGTGCGCAGGTCCTCGACGTAGTCGAGCGCGTTCTTCACCAGACCGGAGACCGTGCCGTGGTAGCCCGGGGACACCAGCACCACTCCGTCGGCGTCCCGCAGCTCGGCCACCAGGCGCTCCGCGCGGGCGGTGCGCTCGCTGATCGCCGGGTCGTAGAAGGGGAGGAGGAGATCCGAGCCGGTCAGGATGGAGGTTTTCGCGCCGCGTTCGGCCACGCCGGCCAGCACCGTCCTCAGCACCCGCTCGGACTGGGAATCGTCGCGTATCGAACCGCCCAGGCCCACCACCGTGATCGTCATGATTCCCCATCCTGCCATTCGCATCGACTCCTGTGACCCGCCGAAACGGCTGTTCCCACACCGTGCGACCCGGCGGGTGGCCGAGCCTAGGACCTCAAGCCAACTCGAGGTCAAGTCACCGCGCCCGCCTGGGTGGGGTGAGCCAGGAGGAGGCGATCTGGCGCTGGTCAGCTGGTCATCCGAGCGGAAACCCGGCGGACGATCCGTTCGGCCTCGGACGCGCGGTCCGGCCCGAGGACGGCGAGGACGTCCTCCCGGAGCAGGTCGAGGAAGGACCGCCGCGGGCTCGCCGTGATCCCGGGCCCCGGGGCGCCCGCGTGGGTCGGAGGTGGCGGGGGCTCGTCGACGTGGCTGGACTGGCGGAACAGCGCGTACAGGCTCGCCGTCATCATGTTCACCGGCAGGACGGCGGGCGCCTCCTCGGCCGTGGTGGCCCCGACCGGGACGGCGGCCGTGTTGGCGGCCGCGAGACCCGCGTACTTGCTCGCCTCGGAGAGCATCTGCCAGGCCGGTGCGCCGCGACCGGTGCCGTGGAAGTTGATGAAGGCGTTCCACACCGCGCTGGCGATCTCCTCGGCGGTGGGTGGGGGTACGGCGGTCATCGGTCACGCTCCCAGGTGGCCGGCCACGGTGTCCCGGAAGGCACGCATGTCGCCTGGCCAGTGCGCGGGGTCGTTCTTCCGCCCCGGGGCCCACTCCTTGTGCGCGATGGTGCGTTCCACCCCGAGGCCGACGTGGGTGAGCAGGGCCGCCACACCGCGCGGGTAGGAGTCCAGCTGGGCCTCGGTCCAGTCACGCCTGGTGCCCACCGACTCGGCCTCGACTCCGAGCAGGTGCTCGTTCCCGGTGTCGACGGGGACATCGCGCCAGGGCCCTCCCCGCCCCGCGTGGTAGGCGAGCCCGGCGGCGATCACGATCCACGTGCCGTCGCGCGCCAGGCCGAGCTGGGCCAACGGTCCGGTGAGAGCCGAGGTGCCGTCCCGGACCACGGCGAGCGAGGGGTAGTTGCCCTCCGCCGGCCCGGCCGTGTGGTGCAGCATCACGCCGCGGATCTCGCCGAGGCCGCCGTGCCCGCGTTCCTTCCAACCGGCCTCCTCGTGGACCCGCAGCCCTCGTTCCCGCAGGACGTCGGCCAGCCAGGTCGCGTGCGCCATCGTTGCTCGCCCCCTTCATGTCACCGAACAACCCACCAATTCCTTTGGTGGTGAATTTCACACCAGGAGATCGTCCCGCCAATTGGCCCACACGGGTACCGCCAAGAAGGGGGACGAAGTGACGCGAGCGAGTGATCGGGCGGGGCAGGTTGGTCACGGAGGAGGAGACTTCGGCGCCCGGGACACGGCGCGGGGGAGGGTGGGCCCGCCCCCGTGGACGCGTCAGCTCTCGAAGGACTCGGCCACCTTGTCGCCCAGTCCCTTGTCGACGTTGCGCCAGTACTGGAGCGCGCGCTCCAGGATCGGCTTCGACACCCCGTTGCTCAGGTGCCCCACGATGTTGCCGACCAGCCGAGCGCGCTGGTCGTCGTTGAGGACCTCCCGAACGAGGGTGCCGGGCTGGCCGAAGTCGTCGTCCTCGGAGTGCAGCTGGTAGGCGGACCGAACGATCTCGTCCCGCACCCCGAAACCTGCCGCCGTCTCACCCGCCACCGCGGCGCTGGCGTGCGCGCCACCGAAGGAGTTGGGCGCGTACACCGGGTCACCCGGGTTCGAGTAGCGCATGGCCCCGTCCTTGGAGTAGCTGTTGACGGGGGCCTTCGGCTGGTTCACCGGCAGCTGCGCGTAGTTCGCGCCGATCCGGTACCGGTGGGCGTCCGGGTAGGAGAACATGCGGCCGAGCAGCATCTTGTCCGGGGACGGCCCGATGCCGGGCACCAGGTTCGTCGGCTCGAAGGCCGACTGCTCGATCTGCGCGAAGTAGTTGTCCGGGTTCCGGTCGAGGACCATCCGGCCGACCTTGATCAGGGGGTAGTCGCCGTGCGGCCACACCTTGGTCAGGTCGAACGGGTTGAACCGGTAGTCCGCTGCGTCCTCGTAGGGCATGACCTGCACGTACAGCGTCCAGGACGGGTGCTCGCCCGCCTTGATGCTGTTGAACAGATCGCGGATGTGGTAGTCCGCGTCCTGCCCCGCGAGCTGGTCGGCCTCGCTCTGCGTCAGGTACTCGATGCCCTGGTCGGTCTTGAAGTGGTACTTGACCCAGAACTTCTCGCCGCCAGCGTTCTCCCACAGGAAGGTGTGCGAGCCGTAGCCGTTCTGGTGCCGCCACGTCCGGGGCAGACCCCGGTCGCCCATCAGCCAGGTGACCTGGTGGGCCGACTCGGGCTGGAGGGTCCAGAAGTCCCACTGCATGTCGTGGTCGCGCAGGTGGTTGTCCGCACGGCGCTTCTGCGAGCGGATGAAGTCGGGGAACTTGATGGGGTCCCTGATGAAGAAGATGGGCGTGTTGTTCCCGACGATGTCGTAGTTGCCCTCGGACGTGTAGAACTTGATCGCGAACCCGCGCGGGTCGCGCCAGGTGTCCGGCGAGCCGAGCTCACCGGCGACCGTGGAGAACCGGACCAGGCTCTCGGTCCGAGTCCCCGGCTGGAAGACGGCGGCCTTCGTGTACTGGCTGACGTCCTCGGTGACCTCGAAGAACCCGAAGGCGCCCCCGCCCTTGGCGTGCACCACGCGCTCGGGCACCCGCTCGCGGTTGAACTGAGCGTTCTTCTCGATCAGGTAGTGATCCTGCAACAGGATCGGCCCGTTCGGGCCCGCGGTCAGCGAGTGGTCGTCACTCGCGACCGGGATCCCGACGTTGTTCGTGGTGTAGCGCGCCTCGGCCACGCGTCCTCCTCGTCGTTCCATCCGTGGTGGGAACTGCCCGTTCTCAACCCGCGCACTCGGCGCACAGGCCCCAGAACACGACCTCCGCCTCGTCCACCGTGAAACCGGCGACGTCCGACGGGTGCAGGCAGGGCGCCGCGCCGCGAACGCAGTCGACATCGGTGGTACGTCCGCACCGCCGACAGACCAGATGGTGGTGGTTGTCCCCGGTCCGTGTCTCGAACCGCGCCGGATGCCCGGCCGGCTCGATCCGGCGAAGCAACCCGGCGGAGGTGCAGGCGTGCAGCACGTCGTAGACGGCCTGCGTGGAGACCGTCCCCAAGCGCGCGCGCACCGCGACCGCCACCTGGTCCGCCGTCTGGTGCGGGTTCTCGGCGAGCCATTCGAGCGCCGCCAGACGTGGGGCGGTCACTCGCAGCCCAGCGGCCCGCAGGGCGGCCCGGGTGTCCGGGACGGCCGGCGGGGCCGGTGACAGGGCGTTGGCGTCGTTCATGGTGTCCCCAGTTCAGCACTTAATCTGGAATCAGTCAAGTAACCGATGTGGTCAACATTGACCGCCCGTCGAGGAGACGGAACGCCCACTGTCCCCCGACCAGCACCGCCCCGGTAGCGCTCGGTGCCCGACGCCACGGCTACTCGTCCCGCCGGCGCGCCCCAACCCGGTCCAGAGCCGGGTCCGGTGACCGAGGAGGCGCGCGTGGGCCCGCGAGCGGTGCTCTCCCCCGCTCGCTGGTCCGGACGGCGAGCGGGGGGAGGGTGGGAGCCGCACCGCCCGACCACGTTCGCGCTCCTCGGAGGGGACGGCGGCCTCAGCGCGACGCGGTGTCCACCGCCACCTGCTCGCCGACGTGCTCCTGCCGTTGCACGACGACGCGGGAGGCGAGCAGGTCCGCGGTGTTCGCCACTCCCCACTCCAGGAGCACCTCCTCGGTGTGCTCACCGCGCAGCGCGGGACGCCCGGGCATGGCGGCGGGGGTCCCCGCGAAGCGGGGCGCCGGGGCGGGCTGCTGCACCCCGTCCACCGTGACGAAGGTGCGCCGCGCGGCCAGCTGCTGGTGAGCGGCCGCTTCCCGCAACGACAGCACCGGGGCCACGCAGGCATCGCTGTCCGCGAAGACGGTCGCCCACGCGTCCCTCGTCCTGGTCCTGAAGGCGGCCGCCAACGTCTCCCGCAGCTCGGGCCACCGGTCCGGCTCACGCGCACCCACCTCGGGGGGCACCCCCAGCAGCCGGAGGAACTCCGCGTAGAACTTCGGCTCCAACGCACCCACCGCCAGGTAGCCGCCGTCCGACGCCTCGTAGACCTCGTAGTAGGGCGCGCCGGAGTCGAGCAGGTTGGCACCCCGCTCGTCGCGCCACCGCCCGGCCGCGAGCATCGCGTGGACGAAGGTGGCGAGATGCGTGGTCCCGTCGACGATGGCGGCGTCGACCACCTGCCCCGCGCCCCCTCGGGCGACCCGCAGCAACGCGGCGAGCACGCCGACGGCCAGGTACATCCCGCCGCCCCCGAAGTCGCCGAGCAGGTTCAGCGGGATGCTCGGTGGGGACCCCGCCCGGCCGATGGAGTGCAACACCCCGGTGACGGCGATGTAGCCGATGTCGTGCCCCGCGGTGTGCGCGAGTGGCCCGTCCTGGCCCCAGCCGGTCATCCGCCCGTACACCAGGGCCGGGTTCCTGGCCGCGCAGTCGGCGGGGCCGACACCCAGCCGCTCGGCGACCCCGGGCCGGAACCCCTCGATCAGCACGTCGGCGGTGGCCGCGAGGTCACGGACCGCCGCGGCGCCCCTGGGGTCCTTCAGGTCGATCGCCACCGAACGCTTGCCGCGCCCCAACAGGTCGTGCCGGCCGTCGTCGATGAGGTGCGCGCCATCGGGCCGGTCCACCCGGACGACCTCCGCGCCCAGGTCGGCGAGCAGCATCCCGCAGAACGGCGCGGGCCCGATCCCCGCCAGCTCCACGACCCGGACGCCCGCCAGCGGGCCGGTGCCCGTCGGGTTCCCGCCGCCACCCGGGACCGCCGCTCCGCCGTCCCCGCGTCCTTCCCGTCCGAAGTTGGTCTCCCCGACCACAGTGCTCTCCCGTCTCTCGCCCCGCGCGATGTGCTAACCACAACGGCGCTTCGTCAACCCAACTTTTCGGCGATTCTCCGCGCGACCGGGTGATATGCGTCGAGTGAACGGTGACAAGCGACGAGCGGCCCGCCGGTGTCGACGAGCCGCTCGTTCGATCGGGTGAGGCGCGGGATCAGGACGTGGCGACCTTCTCCGCGATCTCGTAGGTGTTCAGGGCCGCTCCCTTGCGCAGGTTGTCCCCGCACACGAAGAAGTCCAGCGTGTTCGGGAAGTCCAACGCCTGGCGGATGCGGCCCACGTAGGTCGGGTCACCACCCACGACCTCGGCCGGCGTCGGGAAGACGCCCCGCTCCGGGTCGTCCCGGAGTACGACGGACTCCTGGCGGGCGAAGACCTCACGAGCGGCCGCCACCGTCACCTGCCGGCCGAACGTGGCGTGCACGGCGAGCGAGTGCGTGGTGACGACCGGGACGCGCACGCAGGTCGCGGACACCTTCAGCCCCGGGATCCCGAGGATCTTGCGGGACTCGTTGCGCACCTTCAACTCCTCGGAGGCCCACCCGTCCTCCTTGAGGGAGCCGGCCCACGGCACGACGTTCAGCGCCAGCGGGGCTGGGAACGGGGACTCGGCGGGCAACCCGGCCGCCGCGAGCGCCTCGGCGACGTCACCAGCCCGACTGCCGACGTCCTTGCCCGCGACCGCAGCCACCTCGGCGTGGAGCCGGTCGACGCCGGCCTGGCCGGCGCCGGACGCCGCCTGGTAGGACGCCACGACGAGCTCGGTCAGGCCGAACTCGTGGTGCAACGCCCCGAGGGCCGCCATCATCGACAGCGTCGTGCAGTTGGGGTTGGCGATGATCCCCTTGGGCCGGCGGTGCACCTGCTCCGCGTTGACCTCCGGCACCACCAGGGGGACCTCCGGGTCGAGCCGGAAGGCACCGGAGTTGTCCACCACGACGGCGCCCCTGGCGGCCGCGACCGGGGCCCACTCGGCGGAGACCTCGTCGGGGACGTCGAAGCAGGCCACGTCGACGCCGTCGAACGCCTCCGGGGTCAGTTCGACCACCGTCAGCTCGGTGCCGCGCACGGTCATCCGCTTCCCGGCCGACCGGGCGGAGGCGATCAGGCGGATCTCACCCCAGGGCACGGTCTCCCTGGAGTTGAGGATGTCGATCATCACGGTGCCCACGGCCCCGGTGGCACCGACGACGGCGATCGTCGGGCGGGTCCGGCCGGTGGTGTCGTTCATGTTCTGGTTCTTCCTCTCGACTACTGGTCGGCCGCCGTCAGCGCCCGGTCCCCGCGTACACCACGGCTTCCTCGTCGCCGCCGAGCCCGAAGGCGTCGTGGATCGCGCGGACCGCCACGTCGAGGTCGTCGTCCCGGATCAGCACCGAGATCCGGATCTCGGAGGTGTTGATGATCTCGATGTTCACCCCGGCCGTGGCCAACGCCTCGCAGAAGGAGGCCGTGACACCGGGGTGTGAGCGCATCCCCGCTCCCACCAGCGAGACCTTGCCGACGTGGTCGTCGTAGAGGACCTGGTCGAAGCCCACCTCGTCCTTGATCCGCTCCAGTTCCGCCACCGCGGTCGGGCCGTTGGTCTTGGACAGGGTGAAGGTGATGTCGGTACGGCCGGACACCGTGCCGGACACGTTCTGCAGCACCATGTCGATGTCGATCTCGGCGTCGGCGACGACCCGGAAGATCCGCCCGGCGACGCCGGGGTTGTCCGGCACGCCGGTCACCGTCACCTTCGCCTCGGAACGGTCGTGCGCGACTCCGGTGATCATGGCTTGTTCCACGGAAAGGTCCTCCACTGACCCGGTGACGATGGTTCCCGGCTTCTTGCTGTACGACGAGCGGACGTGGACCGGCACCCCGTACCGGCGGGCGTACTCGACGCACCGCAGCATGAGCACCTTCGCCCCGGACGCGGCCAGCTCGAGCATCTCCTCGTACGGGACCATGCTCAGGTGACGGGCGTCGGGGACGATCCGGGGATCCGCGCTGTACACGCCGTCCACGTCGGTGTAGATCTCGCAGACGTCGGCCTTCAGCGCCGCGGCGAGGGCCACCGCGGTGGTGTCCGAACCGCCACGGCCGAGGGTCGTGATGTCCCTGGTGTCCTGGGCCACCCCCTGGAAACCGGCGACCAGGACGATGTAGCCCTCGTCGAGCGCCTGGCGCACCCGGCCGGGGGTGACGTCGATGATCCGCGCCTTCTGGTGGGCGCCGGTGGTGATCACGCCGGCCTGGGATCCGGAGAACGAGAGCGCCTCGGCGCCCAGCGAGTGGATCGCCATCGCGACCAGGGCGTTGGACATCCGCTCGCCGGCGGTCAACAGCATGTCGAGTTCGCGTTCGGGCGGCGAGGGCGAGACCTGCTTGGCGAGCTCGAGCAGCTCGTCGGTCGTGTCACCCATCGCGGAGCACACGACGACCACGTCGTTCCCCGCTTTGCGGGTCTCGACGATGCGCTCGGCGACCCGTTTGATGCGGTCCGCGCTCTGCACGGAGGAACCGCCGTACTTCTGGACGACGAGCGCCACGTGTCCAAACCTCCTCAGGTCAGTCCGTCTGGCAGTGCGGGACGGCCCGACCCGAAGCAGCTCGGCAGCAGTTGGACAGCCCCGCCGCCAAGTCAGCGTACAGAGAACTAACGCCGGACCCGAGTACCAATGGCCCGAAGTAGCCTGGGCGACCGAGTTGACGAGTGGTGCGGAGGAGCGCGTTGCGCGTAGATGCGGAGGCCCAGTCGGCCCACGCGAACACACCCCGGAAAGACGACCCTGACCTGGGTGGGGATGCCGGTTCGACGGACCGTCGGTGGCGGCTCCCGGCGGGCTGGACCCGACACCCCGCCGTCCACCTGTTGGCTCCCGGTGTGGTCTACCTCGCACTCGTGCGAATCGGGCTCCTCGTGCTGGGGTGGATGGCCGATGCCAACGACGTGTCGACCACGGACGCGCGCACGGTGTGGGACGGCCAGTGGTTCCTCGGCATCGCCGAGTACGGCTACGCGGGGGTACCGCCGACCCTGGTCGACGCCTTCGGGAACCGCTCCGCCGAGACCCCGCTGGCCTTCTTCCCCGGCTACCCGTTGCTCGTGCGGTGGGTGTCGGAGCTGCCGGGGGCGGGCCTGGTCGGTGCCGCCTTCGCGGTGAGCACCGTTTCCGGGGTCGCGTGCGCCTACGCCCTGGCGCGGCTGGGGGAGCACGTCGGGGGTTCCCGCCGGGCGGGACTGCTGACGGTGGCGCTGTTCGCCGCCTCGCCGATGGCGGTGGTGCTGTCCATGGCCTACTCCGAGGCCCTGTTCTGCGCGTTGGCCGCCTGGGCGCTGGTCGGCGTCGTCGAACGGCGGTGGCTGGTCGCCGGCCTGTGCGCCGCCGCGGCCGGTCTGGTGCGCCCCACCGCCGGGGCTCTGGTGATGGCCGTCGGGCTGGCGGCGCTGGTCGCGGTCCTCTCCCGCCGCGACGGGTGGCGGCCCTGGGTGGCTGGTCTGCTCGCCCCGCTGGGGCTGCTCGCCTACCTGGGTTGGGTCGCCACGAGCACGGGTTCCTTGACGGGCTGGTTCGACCTCCAGGAGCGGGGGTGGGACTCCCGCTTCGACGGCGGGGCGGCGACGCTCCGCTTCACCCTCGACGTGCTGGCCTCGGCTCCCTCGGTGCTGGAGGTCGCCACCGTGGCGATCCTGGTGGGAGCGGTGGTGTTGCTGCTCGTGGGGATCCGCATGGGCGTCTCCTGGCCGCTCATGGTGTACGCGGCCGGTGTGCTGATGATGGACGTCGGGTCCAACGGGCTGATGAACTCCAAGGCACGTCTGCTGTTGCCCGCGTTCACCCTCCTGCTGCCCGCCGCCGTCGCGCTGTCCCGCCGTCGTCCCGGCACGGTGGCCGCCGTGCTGGGCGGTGTCGTCGTCACGGGATCGTGGTTCGGGGCGTACGCGCTGACCGCCTGGCCCTACGCGATCTGATCCGGAGCGGGGGCGGAAGTACCCGGCACGGGGACTGCCCCGGTACCCGCCCCCTCGGTAGGGTGGCGCCGAAGCCGGAGGGCCGGGAGGTGCCGTGTGACGGAGACCGAAGCACCGGACGAGCGGCGGGGCGGGTGGGCCGAGACCAGTGCTCCCGTGCACCCGCTGATCGCGGGCCGCTGGAGCCCGCGGTCGCTGGACCCGACGGCGACCGTGAGCGAGGAGGCGCTTCGCGCCCTCTTCGAGGCCGCCAGGTGGGCGCCGTCGTGGGGGAACACCCAACCAGCTCGCTACCTGCTCGGCCGGCGGGGGGACGACACGTTCGACCGGATCCTCCAGACCCTGAACCGGGGGAACCGGGGATGGGCCCAGTCGGCCGGAGCGCTCGTCGTCGGCGTCGCGACCGTGTTGGACGGCACCGGTCAACCCCTGCCCTACGCCGAGTACGGCCTCGGGTTGGCTACCCAGAACCTGGTCCTCCAGGCGGTCGCCGAGGGCTTGGTCGCCCACCAGATGGCGGGTTTCGACAGCGACGCCGTCGCCGAGCTGTTCGACATCCCCGACAGTCACGAGGCCCGGGTGGTCATCGCCGTGGGCCACCTGGCGGCCCCGGGAACCGGTGACCCGGTGACGAGGGAGCGGGACGCGCGTCCCCGGGTCCGCCGCGACCTGTCCGAACTCGTCTTCCACGGCGACTGGGCGCACCCGGCGTACCCGGGCGCCGACTGATCGCCAGTCCCGCGACCGCCTCGGGACCGGGTGGCTCAGCCGAAGATCTTCGCGGCGACGCCCATCACCAACACCCAGAACGCGGCGGCGAGCCCGTAGTCGGCCAGCAGTTGGAGAGTGGGGTTCCCCGCGTCGAGGAGGCCGGGGAAGAACAACGAGAGGAAGTCGGCCGCGTCGGCGACCGTCGAGACCAACTCCTGGTTCTCCCCCCAGCCGAACAGGGTGAAGACGATGTGCCCTACCAGGATGGCGGCCAGCGCGAAGCCGACGAGGTTGATCAGTGTCGCCACGGTCGAGGGACCGCGCTGTCTCCGTGCCGCCATGCCCACGAGTGTGCCGGGTGACGGGCTGCGAGGGAAGATCCGCCTCCCGCCGGCAGCGCCCTGTCCGGTGCCGGACGAGCGAGGGGGCCGTCCCCCGGCGAGCGGGCCGACGGGTCCGACCCGTCGGGGTGGCCGGGACGGACCGAGGAGGGGCTGGCCGGGTGGCGCCAGGGCCGAGGACGTCACCGGGTGGCGATGGGCTCGCCGGACCGACCCGCCACCCACTTCGAGGGGAGGCGCGAGCTCCCGTGTCGGACGCCGAGGACGGGAGGTCCAGCACCGCACCGGTGGGGACATCGGCTGGTGTGCTCTCCGCCACCCTCCCGCCCGGGCGAGGGGTTCCGCCGGCACCCTGAAGGCTGGTGGACGACGTGGCGGACAGCCTGGACGACCGTCCCCCCAGGTCAACGAGGTGAACGCCCAGATCGTGGACAGCCGGCTTCCGATCGGGTCCCGGTCGGGGTTAGGCTCGGGCCGTGGCTCGTGGCCTGCTGCTTCTCCGCCGCGACGGGGTCTGACCAGACCGGCTCCCCGGCGCGGAGGTTTGCCGACGCCGGTCGTCGCACACAGCACAGGCAGACAGAGGAGACCACGTGAGCATCCCCAGTTCCGACGCGTTGACGGCCGCCGCCAGCAGGCTCCGGACCCCGTCCCGCCCGGCCCCCGTCGGACAGCCGCACTGGAACCGCCAGCTCGGAAGCGCCATGCCCTTCCACCGGTACCGGCCCTTCGCCGAGCAGGTCGAGCCGATCTCCCTGCCCGACAGGACCTGGCCGGACCGGACGATCACCGAGGCACCGCTGTGGTGCGCCGTCGACCTGAGGGACGGCAACCAGGCGCTGGTCGACCCGATGTCCCCCGCCAGGAAGCGGCGGATGTTCGACCTCCTGGTGCGCATGGGGTTCAAGGAGATCGAGGTCGGGTTCCCGGCCGCCAGCCAGACGGACTTCGACTTCGTCCGGGAGATCATCGAGGACGAGGCCGTTCCCGAGGACGTCAGCATCCAGGTACTGACCCAGGCCCGTCCCGAGCTCATCGAACGCACCTTCGAGGCCGTGGCCGGTGCGCCGAGGGCGATCGTGCACCTCTACAACTCGACGTCCATCCTGCAACGCGAGGTGGTGTTCCGGAAGGACCGCGCCGGGATCAAGAAGATCGCGACGGACGGGGCGGAGACCGTGCTGGCCGTCTCCAGGAAGTACCCGGACACCCGGTTCCGCTTCCAGTACTCACCGGAGTCCTACACCGGCACGGAGCTCTCCTACGCCGTGGAGGTCTGCGACGCGGTCACCGAGATCTGGAACGCCACCCCGGAGAACCCGGTGATCATCAACCTGCCGGCCACGGTGGAGATGGCCACCCCGAACGTCTACGCGGACTCGATCGAGTGGATGCACCGGAACCTGGCCCGCCGGGACTCCATCGTGCTCTCGCTGCACCCGCACAACGACCGGGGAACCGGGGTCGCGGCCGCCGAACTGGGTTACCAGGCGGGCGCGGACCGGATCGAGGGTTGCCTGTTCGGCAACGGTGAGCGCACCGGGAACGTCTGCCTGGTCACGCTGGCCATGAACCTGTTCAGCCAGGGTGTCGACCCCCAGCTCGACCTCTCGGACATCGACGAGGTCCGGCGGACGGTGGAGTACTGCAACCAGCTCGCGGTGCCCGAGCGCCACCCCTACGGCGGTGACCTGGTGTACACGGCGTTCTCCGGCAGCCACCAGGACGCCATCAACAAGGGCTTCGACGCACTGCGCGCGGAGGCCGCCGCGGCCGGTTCCGAGGTGGACCAGTACCGGTGGGCGGTCCCCTACCTGCCCATCGACCCCAAGGACGTCGGCAGGAGCTACGAGGCGGTCATCCGGGTCAACTCCCAGTCCGGCAAGGGCGGGGTCGCCTACGTGATGAAGACCGAGCACCAGCTCGACCTGCCCCGGCGGTTGCAGATGGAGTTCTCCAAGCTCGTCCAGCGGGTCACCGACTCCGAGGGCGGCGAGGTCGACCCGAAGGCCATGTGGGACGTCTTCGCGACCGAGTACCTGGACGCGGTGACGCCGCTCCGGCTCGGGGGGTACCAGGTCCAGGGCGGCGGGACGAGCAAGATCGTCGCGGACGTGGTGGTCGAGGGCGAGGAACAGCAGATCACCGGTGCCGGCAACGGGCCGATCTCCGCCTTCGTGGACGCGCTGGCCACGGTCGGGTACGACGTCAGGGTCCTGGAGTACGTCGAACACTCGTTGTCCGCCGGCGACGACGCGAAGGCCGCCTCCTACGTGGAGTGCGCGGTGAACGACCGGGTCCTCTGGGGCGTCGGGGTGGACACCTCCACCGTGGCGTCGGCGCTGCGAGCGGTCGTCTCCGCCGTCAACAGGGCCAACCGCTGACGACGCGGGGTGGTCGGCCGCGAACCGGCCGACCACCCCCGCGCCTACCGCCTGCGGATCACTTCCACCAACGGACCGGCTCGGCGGAGTAGTCGGTGCCGGGCACCTCGTCCGACCGGTCGTTGCGCCAGATCTCGAAGCCCGCGACCTCGGTGGCCTCCGGGGCCAGCGAGATGTCACAGGCCTGGTAGCTGGCGCCGACCTCGGTGAAGTCGCCACCCGCGGACCCGCTGTCGCACTGGTCGAGACCGCCGAAGATGATGGTCAGGTCCTGGGCGCGGGAACCGTCGGGCAGGATTCCCCTGGTCCCGCCGACCGAGGCGTAGGCGAGGTCGTCGCCGCTCTCGTTGGTGACGGTGTACTTGAGGTAGTAGGGCACCAGGCCGGCGACCTGGTCACCCATGTCGAGGGGGTCGAGGTCGGAGGGCGAGCCCTGCTCGATCGCGTCCAGCGTGATGCTGATGACGCCGGTCGAGTCGGCGTACTTGAAGGGGATGTAGGCGGGCTCACCCAGCGCGAGCTCGGTGCCCTGCGGGGTGAACTCCCCGGAGAACTCACCGGCCGGCTCGACCGGGACGTCCGAGGCGTCGACCTCCTCGTCCTCCGCCACCTCGCTCTCGGGGGCGATCTCGGAGGTGGCCTCAGTCGGGGTCGAGGAACCCGCCTCGGCGTTGCCCTCCTCCGTGGAGGAACAACCGGCCAGCACCACCGCGGAGGCGGCGACCGCGACGAGGGGGGACCATGAACGGATTCGCAAGGGTGTCTCCTGTGTGAACCGCGCGCACCGCACCGGGGAGTCGCGAGGACTCCCCGGTCGGTACGACGATGCGAAAGTGGACCCCAGGGCACGAGTGAGTATGCCGTTCACACCCCTCACACACCCCCCGAATGGATGAATTTGTTGGCAAGAAAACCCGCGTCGCCCAGCGGGTGAAGGAGGGAACGCGGTGCGTGACCGGTTCCCGCCGTTCTTCCGAGCCGGGGTGGTGCGCTCCGGCGACTCGTGGTGATCGGACCGCTACCGCTCCTGGCGTACCATCGCCACCCAGCCGAACGAGCCTTCGGTCGCCGCCCACCCTCCCCGGACGTACGGTTGGCGCACCCGGCCCGCCGCTCCAACGAGGAGACGATGATGGACACCGGATCGGACGACGAGCTGCGCTGGTGGGTCAACTGCGTGGACTTCTCCGGACGCACGCGTCGGATCAGCGTCCTCGTCATGGGAGACCGGGTGGCCGTCGTCACCCCTCCCGGGGAGACGGCGGTGTTGAGCGCATCCGACGCGGCCCAGCTGGCGTTGGCCCTCGACAAGGCGGCGAGCGGTGAGCGGAACGCGACCGGGTCGCTGCCCACCCCTCGCCCGGGGCCGACCGAGGGCGGCTGACCCGGGGCCGGCCACCGCGCCGCCTCCGCGACCCACCTCGCGCGCCCAGGCTCAGCCCGCGACGCTTGTGTAGCTGGACAGCTACGTAGCTGTCGTGCTACTAATCGGTCATGACGCACGCGGTGTTCGAGGCTCTCGCCGATCCCACCCGCCGTCGGCTGCTGGAGCTGCTGGCCGACGGTGACCGCACCGCGGGGGAACTCGCGGGCGAGTTCAGCACGGCACGGCCCACCGTCTCCCGCCACCTGCGGGTACTGCGGGAGGCGGGCCTGGTGGGCTGGCGGTCCGAGGCCCAACAACGCGTGTACCACCTCGTCCCGGCCTCGTTGGCCGAGGCCGGGGACTGGGTCGACCGGGTGCGCGACCGGTGGTCGCGCCGACTGGACCAGTTGGAACACCATCTCGACCGGCTCGCGGCCGAGTCGACCCACGGCAGCACGCCGACAGCGGACTGAGGAGTAGGACGTGGAGCACCAACGACGGACGACGGACCCCCGGGACCTCGCGCCTCCCCCGGAAGCGGGAACGCTCGGCCTGGGGGATGACGGGGCCTGGCAGATCCTGTTCCGGCGGCACCTCGCCCACCCGATCGACCGGGTGTGGGCCGCCCTGAGCCAACCCGAGCACCAGCGGGAGTGGCTTCCCGGCGTGCGGATCGAGGTCCGGCCGGGCGGGTCCGTGCTCTTCGACTTCGGTGACGAGGGCAGCGCGGAGGGCACCGTCGCAGTGGTCGAGGCTCCAACGCTGCTCGAGCACAGCTGGTGCTGGTCCGACGAACCGCCCTCGACGGTGCGATGGGAACTCGCGACCGCCGCCGACGGGGGAACGGAGCTCGTACTCCGCCACCGGGCGGTGGACCAGGGGCCGGCGGCCGACTTCGCCGTCGGCTGGCACGGCATCCTCGACGGCCTCCGCGCGCACCTCGACGGGGGAACCGCCAGCACCGACCACGCCGCGCTCGACGTCTGGTACCGGGCGGCCGCCGCGCGGTCCTGAGGCGACCTGCCCGGCGAGGACATCCTCTCACTCGGTCAGGTGATAGTCCTCGACTCGGTGCTCGACCACGGGTATCACGGCCGTGTGCACTGTGGACCTGCCACCCACCGACGACCCTGGTCACCACCGTCCCGACGGCGTCGGGACCGGGACCGATGACCGCGCGCGTGGTGCTGGTCTCCGGCGCCTTGACCCGCCCTGATCGGACCTACGCCACCCTGGCCGCCGAGTTGGCCGAGCGCCACCTGGAACCCACGGCCATCCCGTGGGGCCCGGCGTGGCGCTCGGCCGACACCCTCGCGGCGTACGGGGTGGCGGACGAGGCCCGTCTCGTGGAGGACCACCTGGACCACTTCGACGGGCCCGTGTCGGTCGTGGGCCACTCCTGCGGCTGCCTCGCGGCGATCCTCTTCGCCCTCGCCCGCCCACATCGGGTGACCAGTCTGACGTTGGTGGACATCGCGTGGCTGGGCAACCGTCCCCGGTGGCCGGGTCAGGCGGAGTTCACCGCCGAGATGGACCGGATCGCCGCTCTCCCCCCGGCCCGGGTGGGCCCGGCCTTCGCGGCCGCGTTCTCCCCACCCGGCCCCCGGCCCGCATCCGCGCCGGCGGTCCCACCCCCCGAGCTCGGACGTCTGGTGACGGAGGCGCGGGTCGGCTGGACCTCATGGCGCCGGGACCCGCTGGAACCGGAGCTCGACCGGCTGACGATGCCGGTGCACCTGCCCTTCTCCACCTCGAGCCCGACCTGGATGCGCGCCGTCGCCGTCGCGCTCGCGGCCCGCCTCCCGAACGCGACCAGCTCGCGACTACCGGGAACGCACCTGAACGTCGTGAGCCGGAACGCCGGGCGGATCGCGTCGTGGATCCACCGGCACGTCGCCACGTCCGCCGGAGCCCCGGCGACGGGTGTCGGCCGGGGCGGACCCGAGGGCCGCGCGCCCGGCCCTCGGTCCCCGATCAGGGTCCCAACACCTCCGTGACGGAGGCCGGTCCCGCCGCGGAGGACGACGTCACCCCCGGCAGGCCGGTCGTGGCGTCCACCGCCTCCGCGGCCACCGCGTGCCGGGCGATTCGCCCGTCCCGGATGTCCTCGGCGAAATGGCAGGCCACCCGGTGCCCTGGTGCGACCTCGCGCAGCGCGGGGCGCTCGGTGTCGCACCGGTCGGCCTGCCGCCAGGGGCATCGGGTGTGGAACCGGCAGCCGGGCGGCGGCGCGGCGGGCGACGGGAGATCACCGGACAGGAGGATGTGCTCGCGGCGGTCCTCCAGCTCCGGGTCCGGCACCGGGACCGCCGACAGCAGTGCTCGGGTGTAGGGGTGGAGCGGTTCCTGGTACAGGGCGTCGGAGGATGCCTCCTCCACCAGCCCACCCAGGTACATCACACCGATCCGGTCCGAGATGTGCCGCACCACGGCGAGGTCGTGCGCGATGACCAGGTAGGTCAGGCCGAACTCCTCCTGGAGGTCCCCGAGGAGGTTGATGACCTGCGCCTGGACGGACACGTCCAGTGCCGACACCGGCTCGTCCGCCACGACCAGGTCGGGGTTGACCGTCAGCGCCCTGGCGATCCCGATCCGCTGCCGTTGACCACCGGAGAACTCGTGCGGGTACTTGCGCAACGCCGTCTCGGGGAGGCCGACCGCTGTCAGGAGCTCCCGCAGCCGCCGGTCGGTGGCGACCCGGTCGGTGTCCAGGCCGTGGGCCCGCAGCCCCTCCACGAGGATCGACGCCACCGACTGGCGCGGGTCCAGCGAGGACATCGGGTCCTGGAACACCATCTGCATCCGACGGCGCATCCGCCGCAGCGGCTCCCCCTTGAGGGTGGAGAGGTCCACTCCGTCGAAGACGACACGCCCCCCGATCTGGTCGACCAGGCGCAGCAACGCCCTGCCCAGGGTCGACTTCCCACACCCCGACTCGCCGACGAGCCCGTAGGTCTCGCCCCGCCGGATGCGGAGGTCGACGCCGTCCACCGCGTAGACGTGGCCGACGGTGCGGTCGAGGAAGACGCCGCGCTTGATCGGGAAATGGACCTTGAGGTCCTCGACCTCCACCAGCACCCGGTCCTCCTCCGAGGCCACCGTGCTGGCGTTCGCCGACTCGTCGTGTGCCGCGCTCACCGGGCCGGCACCTCCTCACTGGGTGCCGGTCGCCCGACCGGGTTGTGGCATCGCAACAGCCGTTCGCCCTCCCGGGTCATCTCCGGACCGCGCTCGACGCAGGCGTCGACCGCGTTCGGGCACCGGGGGGCGAACGCGCACCCACCCGCCCACGGGATGTTGTCCGCGACCGAACCCCGGATCGGGGTCAGCCGCTCCCCCCTGGGCGCGTCGAGCCGGGGGATCGAGGCCAGCAGACCCGCCGTGTAGGGGTGGCGGGGCTCGGCGAACAGCTCGTGTCGCCCGGCCCGTTCGACGATCCGACCGCCGTAGAGCACGTTGACCTCGTCGCACATGCCGGCCACGACACCGAGGTCGTGGGTGATCATGATGAGGGCCGTTCCCGTGTCCCGGACCAGCTCGGAGAGCAGGCTGAGGATCTGCGCCTGGATGGTCACGTCGAGAGCGGTCGTGGGTTCGTCGGCGATCAGCAACCGGGGTTTGCAGGCCAGCGCCATCGCGATCAGCGCCCGTTGGCGCATCCCACCGGACAGCTGGTGCGGGTACTCCTTCAACCTGCGGCCGGGGTCGGGGATGCCGACGCGTTCCAGCAACTCGGCCGAGCGGAGCGCCGCCTCCCGGCGCCGCAGGCCCTCGTGCCGCTCCAGCACCTCGCTGACCTGGACCCCGATCGGGATGACGGGGTTCACCGAGGACAGCGGGTCCTGGAAGACCATGCCCAGATCGCGACCGCGGCGGTCGGCGAGCTCGCGGTCGGAGAGCCGGAGCAGGTCCTTCCCCTCGAACTCGACCGTGCCGCCGACGCGCACCCCGCGCTGGGGGAGCAAGCCCATGATCGCCAACGAGGTCACGGACTTCCCACAGCCGGACTCGCCGACCAACCCCACCATCTGCCCAGGGCTCACGTCGAAGCTGATGCCGTCCACCGCGGCGAAGGGATCCTCACCCTTGCGCTGGAACACGACCGAGAGATCGCGCACTTCGAGCAGCGCCATGTCTACCGCCGCCTCTTCGGGTCGAGAGCGTCCCGCAGCGACTCGCCGACCAGCGTGAAGCCGAGGGCCACCACGATGATGCAGGCCGCTGGCCAGAAAGCCAGGTGCGGATGGGAATCGATCACGTTCTGGGCGTTGCCGAGCATCTGCCCCCACTCGGGGACCGAGTCGTCGGCCGCCCCGAGCCCCAGGAAGGACAGCGCCGCCGCGTCGATGATGGCCACCGCCAGCACCAACGTCGACTGCACGATCACCGGGCCCAGGGCGTTGGGCAACATGTGGCGGAACACGATCGACCGCTGCCTGACGCCCAGCGACCGGGCCGCGAGCACGTGGTCGCTCTCCCGCTGCGCGAGCATCGTGCCCCGCAACAGCCGGGCGAAGACCGGGATCTGCACGATCGCGACCGCCAGGATCACGGTGAACTGGGTCTGCGCGGAGAACAACGCCCCGATGGACACCGCCAGCAGCAGCGACGGGACCGAGAGCATCACGTCCACGATCCGCATGACGAGGGAGTCCACCCACCCGCCGAAGGCCCCGGCCAGGGTACCCAGGGTCAGGCCCCCGCCCAGACCGATCACGGTCGCCAGCACCGCCACCAGCAGGGTCTGCTGGGAACCCAGCAGGACTCGGGAGAAGAGGTCCCTGCCGTGCTGGTCACCGCCGAAGGGATGCCCCTCCTGCGCCGGCGGGATGCTGTTCGTGGCGCGCGACACCTGGTCGGCGAGCATCCGCACACCCGGGTCGTGCGGGGCGATCAGCGGGGCGATCAGGGCGAGCAGCACGAACAGCCCGATGATGGACGCGCCCACCAGGAAGACGGGGTTACGGCGCAGCCGACGCCAGGCGGAGGCCGCGAGGCTCACCCCGGTCTCGGTGGCGCTGGACTCCGCGAGCGAGTCGATCCGCTCCTTGCGACTGGTACCGATGGCCATCAGCGTGTCCTGATCCGTGGGTCGATAGCGGCGTAGGACAGGTCCACGAGCAGGTTCACCAGCACGTACGTCATCGCGGACGCCAGGATCACCACTTGGAGCACCGGGAAGTCCTTGCGTTCGAAGCCCAGTGCCAGCGCTTGGCCGAGCCCGGGGATGTTGAAGACCCGTTCGGTGAGCACCGCACCGGAGAGCAACGCCCCGGTCTGGAGGCCGATCGTCGTGACCACCGGCAGCATGGCGTTGCGCAGCACGTGCCGGCGTCGGATCACCGCCCCGGCGAGCCCCTTCGACCTGGCGGTGCGCACGTAGTCCTCGTCGAGGACGTCCAGCACGGCGGCCCTGGTGATCCGGAAGATCACCGCGAACGGGATGGTGGAGAGGGCGATCGCCGGCAACAGGAGGTGGACGAACGCGTCGAGGGCCGCGTCCCACTCCTGCGTCAGGATGCCGTCGAGGACGTAGAAGCCGGTGACCCTGGTGGCGTCGATACCCCCGGTCTGGCGCCCGGACGCCGGGAGCCAACCGAGCTGGACGGCGAAGATCCACTTCAGCAGGAAGGCGAGGAAGAAGACCGGCACCGCGATCCCGACCAGGGACCAGGTGATGCTCAGGTTGTCCAGGATCCGGCCGCGTCGCCGGGCGGCCAGGTAGCCGAGCGG
The DNA here is from genome assembly GCF_049311605.1 of Actinoalloteichus caeruleus. NCBI lineage: Bacteria > Bacillati > Actinomycetota > Actinomycetes > Pseudonocardiales > Pseudonocardiaceae > Actinoalloteichus > Actinoalloteichus caeruleus. The sequence continues at coordinate 221,546 of NZ_CP186005.1, read as the reverse complement.
GATCCCCACCGCGATGGCGATCAGGATGGCCAACACCGCGAGTTCCAGCGTGGCCGGGAAACGTTGCAGGAAGACGTCCAGCGCGGGTGTCCCCCGCTGGACGCCGGTCGAGGTGCCGAAGTCGCCGCTCAGCGCCCGGGCCACGAACCTCCAGTACTGGAGGACGATGGGCTGGTCGAGCCCGAGGTCGGCGCGCAGCGCCGCCTCTGACTCCGGCGTGGCCCGGTCTCCCAGGAGGGCCGAGACCGGCCCTCCCGGGAGCGCCCTGAGCCAGGCGAACAGCAGCACCGACAGGGCGAGAACGACCAGCATCAGCTGTCCGAGCCGCCGTACGGTGTAGCGCAGCACGAGGGTTCCTTGTGGTGGGAGCGATCAGATCCGGTGTCGGTGGCTCACTCCACGGTGATCGTGTTGAACTCCTCCGCGGTCAGCGGACTCGTCACCAGGCCCTCGACGTGCTCGGCCACCACGATCGCCGGCGGGGAGTGGGAGATCGGGATCGCGGGCAGCCACTCGCTCATCAGGTTCTCGTTGATCTCCTCGTACAGCCCGGTGCGGATCTCCTCGTCCGGCTCGGAGTCGGCCGCCGCGAGGTCGTCCGCCAGCTGCTGCCCCCAGTCGGACTCCCCGGTGTAGAACTGCCCCTCGGTCGAGCTGAAGAAGGAGCCGAGGAAGTTGTCGGCGGTGTTGTAGTCACCGGTCCAGCCGAGCAGGAACAGCGGGGCGTTGCCCTGGTTGGACTCCTCGATGTACCCGCCGGCCCACGGACGGCTGACGGCGTTCACCGTGATGCCGACGGCCTCCAGGTCCTGGGAGATGGCGTTGAAGATGCCCTGGGGGTCCGGCAGGTAGGGGCGGGTGACCTCGGTGGGCCACCAGAAGTCGACCGTCAGGTCCTCGTGACCGGCCTCGGCCAGCAGCTCCTCGGCGAGCTCCGGGTCGTAGTCGTAGGTCCGCACGTCGGCGGACCAGCCCTCGACGCTGTCCGGGTAGAGCTGGGTCGCCACCTCGGCGCCGTCGGGAAGGGTCGAGCTGACCAGGCCCTCCCGGTTGATGGCGTGGGCGAGGGCCTGCCGGACCCGCAGGTCGCGCAGCGCCGGGTTGTCCTTCTGCGAGATGCCCAGGTACAGGATGTTGAACGGGTCCCGGACCTCGACCTGGAAGCCCTCGTCCCGCAGCTGCTGGTAGTCAGCGGGGTTGGGCAGGTCGTACCCGTCGATGCCGCCGGACTGGAGCTCCTGCTTGCGGGCGGTCTCGTCCGGGATGATCCGGAAGATCAGCCGTTCGATGTTCGCCTTGCCGTCCTCGTCCCAGTACTCCTCGTTCCGGGTCAGCTCGATCGTGCCGTTGCCCTCGTCGTAGGAGGAGAAGACGAAGGGGCCGGTCCCGGTCGGGTGCTCCCTGGCGTACTCGGAGAACACGAAGCTGTCACCCTCGGCCCGCACGTCGTTGGCCGAGTGCTCCTCCAACGCCGTCGGCGACTGCATGGAGAAGGCTGGCAGCCCGAGCAGCGACGGGAACTTGCCCGTGGCCCTGGTCAGGGTGACTGTCGCCGTGTGCTCGTCGTCGACCTCGCACGACTCGTACAGCGAGGGCGTGGCGCCGTCGGAGAAGCCGCCGAAGTTCTGCTTCCAGTAGTAGGACAGGGCCTCGCTCTGGCCGGCGCCCTCCTGGGTGTACCAGCGCTCGAAGTTGTAGCAGACCGCGTCCGCGTCGAAGGGGGTTCCGTCGTGGAAGGACACCCCCTCCTGGAGGGTGAAGGTCCACTCCAGGCCGTCGTCACTGGACTCCCAACCCGTGGCCAGCTCGGGAACGACGTCGACATCGCCCGGCGCGAAGGTGACCAGGCCCTGGAAGATCTGGCGCGCGACGCGGAACGTCTCACCGTCCGAGGCGTAGAAAGGGTCGAACAGCGCCGGGGCGCCGGCCGCACCGAAGGTGAAGGTGCCACCCCCGGAGCCCGAACCTCCGTCGTCGCCGCCACCGTCGCCCCGCTGGGACTCGGCGCAGGCGGACAGGGACAAGGCCACAGCGCCCGCGACACCCACGGTCGTGAGTCGCCGGAGCCTGGGGTTCAGGGCCCTTTTGGATACGGCCATCGTGCACCTCAGTCGTTGACGGTTACTGACGGATTGATGGCAGACCCTAACGGGTTATGGACAAGAATCGGACGTGTCACGGATCACGATCGCGCAACCAGCACGGGGGGTCACGAAATCGCAAAACGACGTCACGGGTTCGTCATCTGGACGTGAGCCCGTTCACGGGTCGAATCCCGGCGGAACCACTCGGTTTCCACCCGCTGCCATTCCACCAGGTGAGGGCGTGTTCCCGCACCGTCCCGGGCGACCGCCCGCTCCAACCGAACGGCGGGGTCGGGATGCTCCACCCAGACCAGGAGGCTCGCCCGATCCGCCACCTCGACCCGAGCCGAGGAGACACCCTCCAGCACCAGCACGTCCGGTGGCGGCACCTCCAGCCACGCCCCGGGAACGGGCTCACCGCCGCGCCACTCCACCCGCTGGTAGCGGGCGACCTCGCCCCGCTCCAGCGGGGCGAGCACCGCCCGCTCCAGCCGAGGCCACCAGCCCACCGGTTCCGACCAGGTGGCGAAGTGGTCCGTGGGCACGACGTCGATCCGCACCCCCCGCTCCCGGCCGAGCCGGACCAGGTCCTCGGCCAGCGTGGTCTTGCCGCTCCCCGAGGGACCGTCCACGGACACCAACCTGGTGCGGCCGAGTCGTGGAGGACGGGACAGCACCCTGTCCAGCACCGCACGAGCGTTCGCCGACCCCGTCACCGCGCCCCCCGCCCCCGGTGAACGACGCGCGGAACCGACGTGGCCGCGACCCGTCGACCGGGCACTCCGGAGGGGATCGGCAGGACTTCGCTCCAGGCAGGGCGGCAGGAGCCGCCAGCCGGCGGACGGGAGCGCCGGCGCACCGAGGCACCGTCCGGTGCGGCTCGCACCCGGTCCTCCGCGCCGCCGACGGCCAGGATCACACCGACCGGCGCCCGGACAGCGCGCGGCCGAGAGTCAGTTCGTCGGCGAACTCCAGGTCCCCACCCATCGGCAGCCCGGAGGCCAGCCGGGTGACCGTCAGCCCGGGGAAGTCCCGCAACATCCGCACCAGGTAGGTGGCGGTCGCCTCCCCCTCGGTGTTCGGGTCCGTGGCGATGATGACCTCGGTCACCTCCGCACCGCCGTACTGCCCACCGATCCGGCCCAGCAGCTCCCGGATGCGCAGCTGGTCGGGCCCCACCCCGGACAACGGGTCCAACGCCCCACCCAGGACGTGGTAGCGCCCCCGGTACTCCCGGGTGCGCTCCACCGCGAGCACGTCCTTGGGCTCCTCGACCACGCACACCAGCGCCGCGTCCCGGCGGGCGTCCCGGCAGATCCGGCACGTCGCCTGCTCCGACACGTTGCCGCAGATGTCGCAGAAGGTGACGCCCTCCTTCACCCTTTGGAGGACCTCCTGGAGCCGGGTGACGTCGGCGGGCTCGGCGCCGAGCAGGTGGAAGGCGATGCGCTGCGCGCTCTTGGGACCGATTCCGGGCAACCGCCCGAGTTCGTCGATCAGGTCCTGGACTGGGCCCTCGTACACTCCACCGTTCCTTGCCTCGCCGCTCCGGCCGTCGTCACAGCCCGGGGAAACCGGGCAGCGCGGGACCGCCGGGGCCGCCCAGCCCGAGCCCTCCCATGTCCCCGAGGCCGCCGGCCACCGGGCCCAGCTTGCGCTGCGCCAGCTCCTGCGCCTCCCGGTTGGCGTCGCGGACGGCCGCGACCACCAGGTCGGCGAGGGTCTCGGTGTCCTCCGGATCGACGGCCTTGGGGTCGATGACCAGGTTCTGGAGCTCTCCGGAACCGTTCACCGTGGCCCGCACCAGGCCACCACCGGCGGTGCCGGTCACCTCGGCTTCGGCCAGCTCCTGCTGGGCCTCCATCACCTGCTGCTGAAGTTTCTGCGCCTGCTGGATGATCTGTTGCATGTTCGGCTGGCCACCGGGCTGCACCATGGCTCCTCTCGACGGAGGTCGTCGGTCTCGCGTCGCCGCAAGCCTAGCCGTCCCGCCGGGTGCTCGGACGAGCCGCGCCGCCCCGGGGGCTCGCCGAGGAACTCAGGTCACCAGGCGCCCGCCCAGCTGTTCGGACAGCAGCTGGATCGCCGTCTCCTGCGGGTCCCGAGGCGGTCGCACGTCCCGGGGGTCGTCCGGTCCCTCCGGGCCCTCCGCGCCGGGGCCGCCCGGGACGGCCGTGCCCCCCGGGGGCACCGCGACGTCGGTGGCTGGCGTGTGGCCGTTGGACCTCGGCGCAGCCCCTCGAGCTGGGCTCGCCGCCCCGGCGGGCGGGTCCGGGTCCGGCGGTTCCGGTTCGTCGGGTTCCGGTGGCAGGGGGATGTCGTCCTCGGCGGTCACCGCCCGGGGCGCCGGACGCGCGGTCTCGGTCCGCCTCGGTGGAGTCGGCTCGGGAGCCCGACGCGGCGGTTCGGGGTGCCGGGCGGGCGCCGGGGCCGGCTGGTGACCGGTGGCGGGCGAAGCGCCGCCACCCTGTCCGAGCCGGGCCGCCTCCTCCGCCGACACGCAGCGGACCCGCCAGTCCCCCCCGAGCACCTCGCGCAGGGCGGTGGCGATGATCTCGCTGTTCCTGGTGTCGGAGAGTCGGCGGACCAGCGCCGACGCCGGGTGGGTGAACACCACCTCGCCGTCGGCGACCGAGTGCGCCACCGCGTCGGTCAGCATGGCGCCGAGGCTGCGGCTGTGGTCCCGGACCTTGGAGAGCAGGGTGGGCCACATCTTCCGGACCGTGGCGACGTCGACGGTGTCCCGTGCCGGGGCCGGAGCCACCGGGGCGGGCGGCGGGGCGGCGGGGCGGGTCTCCTCCGGTGGGGCCGGGGCGGCCGCCTCCGGGGTGCGCGGGGGCTCCGGCCGCTGGGCCTCCTCGTGGCGCTCCGCCGTCGACGGCGGCTGCGCGGGCGCCTGGCTGGGCCGTTGGAACGCTCTCCGGGGCGGCGCCCCCTCCTCGTGGGCGGCGGGGAGGGACGGGGTCGGCGCGCTCCCGGGAACCGGGGCCGCCACGGCTCCGCCGCCCGCCGCCAGGCGTTGCTCGACGGCCTCGACCCGCTGGAGCAGTGCCCGCCCCGAGGACTCCGCCGCCGGCAGCAGCATCCGGGCGCACAGGAGTTCCAGGAGGAGCCGGGGCGAGGTGGACCCGCGCATCTCCCCCAGCCCCGAGTGCACGATCTCGGCGAACCGCGTCAGGGCGGCCGGTCCCAACCGTTCGGCCTGCCCGGTCATGGTGGCCAGCCCGTCCTCGGGCGCGGACACCAGGCCCCGGTCGGTGGCGTCGGGGACGGCCCGGAGCAGCAGGAGGTCCCGGAACCTCTCGAGCAGGTCGGTGGCGAACCGCCGGGGATCGTGCCCCGCCTCGATGACCTGGTCGACGGCGGCGTAGACACCGGGGGCGTCCTCGGCGGCCAGCGCCTCCACCATCGAGTCGATCAGCGCGACGTCGGTGACGCCCAGCAGGGCGATCGCCCGCTCGTAGGTCACACCCTCCGCCCCCGCGCCGGCCAGCAACTGGTCCATCACGCTGAGCGTGTCCCGACCCGAACCACCGCCGGCCCGGACGACCAGCGGGAACACCGGCGGTTCGACCGCCACGCCCTCGGCCGAGCAGATCGACTCCAGCAGGTCGCGGACCACCGCCGGCGGCATCAGCCGGAACGGGTAGTGGTGGGTCCGGGAGCGGATGGTCGGCAGGACCTTGTCCGGTTCGGTGGTCGCGAACACGAAGACCAGGTGGTCCGGAGGCTCCTCCACGATCTTCAACAGGGCGTTGAAGCCCTGGGTGGTGACCATGTGCGCCTCGTCGATGATGAAGACGCGGTAGCGGGACTCGGCCGGTGCGTAGAACGCACGGTCGCGCAGTTCCCTCGCGTCGTCCACACCACCGTGGCTGGCGGCGTCCAGCTCGACCACGTCCACGTTCCCCGGCCCCTCCGGAGCCAGGGCCACGCAGGAGGAGCAGGTTCCGCACGGGTCGGCGGTCGGTCCCCGAACGCAGTTCAGCGACCGCGCCAGGATGCGGGCGCTGGAGGTCTTGCCGCAGCCCCTCGGCCCCGAGAAGAGGTAGGCGTGGCTGATCCGCCCGGCGTTGAGCGCGGTGCGGAGCGGGTCGGTGACGTGTTCCTGGCCGACCACCTCGGCGAAGGTCGCCGGGCGGTACCTGCGGTAGAGAGCCAGTGCCACACCAAGAGGCTACGCAACCGCACTGACGGCCAGCTCAGGGGCCGGGTCGGGGGCGGCCCCGGGCACAAGGGGACCCCGTGCACCCGCCAGAGCCCGCTTACCCTTGCTGCCTTCCGGCCCTGGGGGAGTTCACAGGATGGACGCCGCACGGGGTCCACGGTCAGTGTAGTGGACGGCCGGCCACGTCTCCGGCGGGGGGCCGTGAGGCGCGAACCGGGGCCCGCCCCGCCCCGCGACCGGGGGCGTCCTGCCAGGAGGGCTCGCCGTGGACCTCCAGGACCACCAGTCCGTCGGAGGTCGCGGTCTCCCCTCGCATCCGGGCCGCCTCCCCCTGCGGTACCTCGCAGCACCGCACCGGTCGCCCATCCCGGAGCAGCGGCATCCGGACAGGGGTCGCCGCCGTGTACGCCAGGACGGACAGCCCCTCCCCCTCGCCGTCCACGGTCACCAGGCCGGTGCGCAACCACACGAGCCGGTACCGCTCACCCCGGCCCTCGCAGCGGTCGAGCACGCGGATCTGCTCCCTGGTGGCGAGCCAGACGAAGTGCCGCTCACTGGTTCCGGGGGCCGCCGCGAGGGTGGCTGGTCGCTGTTCGTCGACCACCCGGAACCCGGAGGCCCACACCGCCGCCAGCCCGCTGCACCTCGCGCGCAGGGCCACCACCGGCCCGGCCAGGCCGAGGGAGGTCCGCAGCCAGCCGATCTTGCCGGGGCACGCGTTGGAGCCGTAGGTGAGCACCGGGAACCGGGCGGACGTCGGCTCCACGCCCCGGGAGGCCAGCCAGTCGTCGAGGTCGGTCCACGCCGGGCGCACCCGCCATCCCGCCGCGGCGCCCGGGTCGCTGGACAACGGGTAGCAGACCCCGTCGGCGGAGACGAAGGAGCAGGGGGGACGAGCACCCGGGTACGGGCGGGCCGGGAAGTCCGATTCGGCGAACGGTATGTCCACGGTCTCCTCCGAGGCGCCGGAACCGCGATTCGGATCCGGTGCCGACCGGCGGGCCGGGATCCCGGCGGAGCGCGGAGCCGACATGACGCACCCGAGATGCGGATGGGAGGGGGCGAAGCCGGGGTGACCCCCGTAGGACGAGGTTACGCACGAACACGAAAGGGGGGCCAGGTCGTGAGCGACCCACCGCCACCGATGTCCTCCCTTCGGGGCACTCGTTCCGTGGCACCGGGTCCACCCCGCCCCGGCCCGGCGTGCGGGGCCGGTGGACCGGGACCACCGAGGTCACCGAGCGGCGGCGTCTCCTCGCACGGGGAGGGGCCGCCGGCAGGCGGAGCCGGACCCGCGCGGCGCCCGGCGGACGGGACGGTGTGCCCGCTCCCCGCCGCGCGCGAGCCGCTCCCCATCCCCGCCCGGGCTCCGCGCACCGCCCTGTCCCGAGGACGGGAACCCCTTCGTGTAAGCTCTGCGGCGGAGGATTCGCCTAGCGGCCTAGGGCGCACGATTGGAAATCGTGTTGGGGCTCAAACCCCTCACGGGTTCAAATCCCGTATCCTCCGCTCCAGGAAGAAACCCCCGGTCACCCGGGGGTTTCTTCGTGTTCGGGGGGCCTCGTGGCCCGCTTCGCGGTGCACCGCCTCCCACCGCAGCCCGCTCGCCCGGTCGGCTCGCCGTCACGGGGCCGGCTCGGGTGGCTCACCGCCCGGCCTCCGGGACGGTGGGGCCGCTCCCGTCACGTCCGCCCGCGCGGAGCCCCGCCGTTCGCCGGCGGGCGCATCCGTCGCCCCCACGCGTGCCCGGCGAACGGCGACGGGTCGCCCGGTCGCGTCCGCGTGGGTGCCCCGCGCGCACCCGGCCCTGGTCGTCGCACGATCCACACCGCTACCGGGACGAGGCGTCGGCGTCGCCCGTCCGGCCCGGAACCGGGCGATCCGCCGGTTCCGGGCCTGGTCGTGGTCAGCTCGTCGTCCCGGTCCCTTCGGAGTCCGGGGAGTTCGCCTCGCCGCGCTGGCGTCGGGCGAAGTACGCGGCGGCCCCGCCCACGGCGAGCAGGATGACCGCGCCGGTGATCAGGGGGAGCACCCCGCTGAGGCCCGTGCGCGCGAGGTCGTCGCCACCAGCGGCGGGGGGAGGTCCGTCCCGGTGGTCCCCGGCCCCGCCACCGGGTTGGTCGGGCCGCTCCGGCGACCTGGTGTCACCGCCCTCGCCCGGCGGCCGGCCGCCACCGTAGTACCGCGCGTCCTCGGCCTCGTCCACCGCCGGGTCGCCGGACAGCGGTCGGAACGCCACGACCTGGGGATCGTGGTCGCTGGCCTGGTCGGCGAACTCGGCGTTGACCCGGACGGGCTGGTAGTCGGCACGGTGCGCCAACGCCCCGGCCACCAGGATGTGGTCCAGGGACTGCGAGTTCCCATCGAACACGTACCCGTAGCGTTCGGTGGGCGGGAGGTCCACCAGAGGGTTGTGCAGGCGCCCGCCCTGCGTGAGGGTGGTCAGGACGGGGGAGAACTGGAAGTCGTTGAGATCCCCCACCACCAACAGGTTCGCGGAGGGGTCCTTCGCGTGGAGCGCGTCGCCGAACTGGCGCACCAACGCCGCCTGTTCCAACCGCTGGATCTCGGAGGTCCGGTTCGGGGGCTGGAAACGGCCGTGCAGCGACTGGTCCCCGCCCTTGGAGTTGAAGTGGTTGGCGACCACGAACACGTCCCGGTCCTCGAAACGGAACTGACCGACCAGGGGCTTGCGGCTGCTGTCCCAGGCCGGGCTGTCCGGAGCGATCCGGCCCGGTGAGACGGAGAGCCGTGCGGCGCCGTCGGCGTCGGACTCGATTCGGACGGCCGTCGTGGCGTCCCCGCCGGGGGTGTCCACGAAGGACACGCGCTCCGGGTTGAACAGGAAGGCGTTGCGGATGTTCCCACCGGGTTGGCCGCCGTCCTCCTTGTCCTCGGGGTTGATCTGCCGCCACTCGTATCCCGGGCCGCCGGCGGCGCGGATGGCCTCGACGAACTGGTCGAGGGTCCGGTCGGCGTCCACCACGCCGTCGTCCGTCGGTCCGGTGTTGTCCTGGATCTCCTCCAAGGCGACGATGTCAGGCCCGTCCAGGTACTCGGCGACTCCCGTGGCGAGTCGGTCGAACTTCGTCTGGTCGTCCGAGGGGGACAGGTTCTCCACGTTGTAGGTCGCGACCGTGAGCTCCCAGTCCCGAGCCGGGCGCACCGCGTCCCGGGTGAGCCCGTTGTCGACGTGCTCGCCCAGGGTGGTGGCCCTGATCAGGTAGCCGCCGTACTGGGAGTACCAGAGCGGCCCCTGGGTCGTCCCACGCAGTTCGTCCCCGACGTTGGCGATGGGGAACGGCCGTTCCGAGAAGGGGATGAGCGACTCGATCTTGAGCCGACCGGTGTTGGAGTCGCCGTACCCCTGGTACACCGTCCCGCCCCTGGCACTGCGGTTCTGGGCCGGCTTGGTCGTCACCCACAGCGCGTTGTAGGCGTCGGTTGGGCCGACCACCGGCGCGTCGTCGACGCGCAGCAGCATGCCCTCACGGGAGGCGTAGTAGTCGAGGGCGTAGCGCTCGGGGTCCAGCTCCAGGTCCTCGATGCTGCCCCCGGAGGCGTCGGGGGCGAGCGTGGTCGGCACGGTGCTCGGCGTGACCAGCTCGGCCTCCGGCAGACCGTTGCCGCTGGAGACGACCTCCCAGGAGGCACGTTCCAGTTGGGTGAGCGACTGGTTGGCGCTGGACGCGCCGCCCTGCCGGTACTGCACGACGGTTCCGCTCACCAGGACCTCGTCCCCGACCGCCAGATCCGGGGTGCGGTCGGAGGTGAAGACGAAGAGCGCCTCGCTCGTCCTGGGGTCACCGTCGGGCTCCGGGTCCTGGAACCAGAACCCCCGGGCGGAGCCGAAGGCGTTCACCGCCGTGACGATGCCGGGAACACCGCTGACCTGGCTGCCGGTGTGCGGGGAGACCCGCGTGGTGCCCTGGATGTCGTGGATGCGGAGCTCACCGGGCTCACCGGGCTCACCCGGCGGGTTCCCCGGTTCCCCTGGCGGCCCGGGGGTCTCCCCTGAGGCGTTGACCGGGTTCGGCTCGCCGGCGGTGAAGTCGGCCGCGTTGTCCCGGGTGTCGGTGAGGTCACCGTCCCTGGCCACCGACCTCGTGTTGCTCGCCCCACGCGCCGGCTCGCCGTTGCGGACGACCGCGTCGCCGTAACCGACGAGATCCACGATGCGGGCGTCGGCCGCGCAGTCCGCCGGGGTGAGGCAGTCCAGTCTCTCCGTGCCGTTCACGAGGGCGATGGTGCCGGCGGTGGCGGACATCGCGATGTCGCCGCGCGCGTCGGGGGTGGGCAGCTCGACGGAGCCGGAGTTGCCCCTGGCCTGGCTCACGAGGAAGTGGCCGCCGGCGGGGATCTCCCCGACGAGCGGGGTGTGCTGCCACTGGCTGGTGGGACGCGGAGTGCCGGGGAGGTACTGGACGGACCAGCCGTCCACCGTGACCGGGTGGTCCCCCGGGTTGCCGAGTTCGACGAAGTCGGTGGTGAGTGTCGCGCCGGAGTTGCCGCCACCGCCGTACACCTCGGAGATCAGCGCGCCGGCGGGGGCCGGTTCCTCGGCCGCGCGCGCGAGGGGTTCGGTCGGCAACGTGGCCAGCCCCGCCCCGGCGACGAGCGCCGTGAGCGCGGCGACCGCGCGTCTCGGCGCCGGTAAGGATGGGAAAGTCACTCGTCCTCCAACATCGGATGCGTTCGTGCATCCTCACCCGGACGAGTTAACTGCGGGAAGACGGCATGGAAAGGTCGTTGGCGGGTCGAGGCCCTCGGGTCCGGGGGACGACCGTCCTGGACGGAGCCGACGGTCGTTCCGGGCGCTCCTGAGGGGACGGACGGCGCGGGTAGCGGGCGCGCTCCCCCGCCCGTTCCGCGAAGCCGCGGTGGCCGGCGGGGCCCGAGCGCCAGCCCAGGGTCCGGCCCGGTCCGCCCGAGCGGCGGGCGGCCGGGGTCGGCGCGGGTCAGGGCGTCAGAAGCGGGCCACGACCTGGTTGTCCTCGACGAGGACCTCGTAGTCGACCGGTTCGGTTCCCGGCCCCGCCGGCAGGGCGATCGTGAGCTCCACCGTCCCGTGGGACGCGTCGTTGACCACGACACCCCGCACCCACGGCAACTCGTACCCCCTCGGGCCGAGGGTGCCGGTCACCGGAGCGGCGACGTAGACGTGCAGGAACTGGGTCCGCCCGTCGGCCGCCATGCCCGGGACCGGCTCCGCTGAGCCGCCCCAGAGCGGCGGTTCCGCGTCGAGCTGGTGTCCGATGACCTCGGGCACCGCCGTCCGGAACGCGAGCACCACCTGGTCGCAGCCGTTCTCGCTGACGACCTGGAACTCGTGGGTGCGCGGTACCTCCACCCGGGGCACCGGGTGGGTGTCGCAGCCGGCGGTGGGTGCTCCGGCACCGGGTGGCACGGGGTCCACCGAGCCGTTCCCCGTCGGGGCGGATGTCCCCGGCGGCTCGGTCGTCATGGTGGGGTGCGGGGTGGGTTCGACCTCGTCCGGCGTCGTCGTTCCCGCCGTGGGCGCCGGGCCCTCGGACGGGACGACGTCCTCCTCCGTCCCACAGGAGACGATCAGCAGGGCGGACAGGACGAGCACGGACAGACCGCGGGTGACGGACATCAACGCCCACCTCACTTCGGTGCGGACACCGCCGGCGCGCACGCGGTGTTGGGTGTCCGGTGTGGACCGGCCGGGGTTCGCCGCCGGCACCGGTACCGGTCCGCGTCCACGCGGCCGTTCGCCTTCGGAACTCCCAGGTGACCCGTGGAGGAACGGCCTCCCTGGTGCCGGGCCGCCGCCGTGTCCTTCCGTGCGGGGCCCGTGTCGATCGCTCCCCCGTGCAGACTCCCACGTCGCCGCGGCGGGGGCATACCGCCCAACAGGTGGCCGCCGGCCCTCCACCAGGTGATCCTCCGGTCGTCCTGCCGGGCGCCGGCTCGGGACGCGGGTTCGGAGGGCGTGGCCGGACCGTTCAGCCCCCTCCCACCTCGCAGGGACCTCGCGGTCGTGGCGCCATCAGGCCGTTGGCCGGGCCGGGGCCGAGGACGGCGCCGAGGACGGGGAACGGAGGGGCAGCACCTCCGGACACGCGAAACGCCGGTCCACTTCGAACGTGGTGGACCGGCGTTCTCGCTGGTTGCTGGCGGTAGCGGTGGGATTCGAACCCACGGTGGGCTTGCACCCACACACGCTTTCGAGGCGTGCTCCTTAGGCCGCTCGGACACGCTACCGTGACGAAGGATATCCGATTGCCGTTCCCACCCGAACGCCCCCCTCCCCTGGCGGCGGTGGGGCGGTCCCACCACGCCTCGCGAGTGGTCCACGGGACCACTCGGGCCGGGAGGGATCAGCGCCAGGCTCGCATCACGACGGCCAGGCGCGTCCTGGCCCGGGCGAGGCGTCCCCGGACGGCCTGCTCGGACGCGCCGACCACGGCGGCGATCTCGGCGTGCGACACCCCGCCCACCTCGGCCATCAGCCAGACCGCCCGTTGCGGCGAGGGCAGCGTCTCCACCGCCCGGTAGAGGGCGTCGACCCCCGCCGAAGCGGTCGCGGCCCGCTCCGGGTGGAACCGACCATCCACCTGGGCGGTGGCGATGGCCGTGGTCCCGGACTCCGGGATCGTGGCCAGCGGGTCGGTGCGCCGGTCACGCCGCTTGCGCAGGATCGCCAGGCACTGCCGGTGAGCGATGCGGAACAGCCACGTGCGCACCGCACCCGGGTCGGCCAGCTCACCGACCCGGCACCAGACCGTCGCGAAGACGTCCTGCGTGACGTCCTCCGCCTCGCCGCGATCACCCAACATCCGGAGGGCCATCCGCGACACGCGGCCCGAGTAGCGTCGCACCAGGATCTCGAAGGCGTCGGCGTCCCGACCCGCGATGCGGAGCGCCAGGGCGGCGTCCTCGACCTCGTCGGCACAGTCGTTCCACGCCTCGGTCATCCACACCCCCGCAGACGATGGCGCCCAGCCGGGCCCTGCTCGTTCGCCGCCCACCCCGCCGGGCCCACACGCGAGCGATGGGCCCGCCCCTGGGGGACGGGCCCATCGTGGCAGCGTTCGCACTGGTTCGCCGTTCGAGCGGGGCGGGCGGGCGGCTCCGTCGGCCATCGGCCGGGGCCGCACGACAAACGGTCGGTCGTCGACCCGTTCCCGTTCATCCGTCGAGGCGAACCTCAGTCGTTCCCGCCGAACTTCTTCTTGGCGTCGTCCACCGCACCAGCGGCGCGGTCCTTGGCGTCCTCCCCGGTCTTCTTCACCTGACCGGACAGTTTGTCCTTCTTGCCGGAGTTTTCCACTTCCTCGTTGTCGGTCGCCCGACCGAGGGCCTCCTTCGCCTTGCCCGCCAGCTCCTGGGCTCCGTGCTTGGCCTTGTCGAAGACGCTCATGGAACTCTCCCTCCTGGAGTCGCGGCCCCTCCCGCACGTCGTCGCGTCGAAGTGAGGCGGCTCCCCCTTACCACGGGGCACACTGTTGGCTCCCCCGTTCGTGGCGTCGCTCTCTGACCTGAGGATGCCCACCGCCCCACCCGCCACACCTAGTTGTGCCCCAGGTCACACATCATCGCCACGGTGCTCGCGGAAGAAGTCGTCCAACAACCGCGCGCACTCCGCCGCCAGCACCCCGCCGACGACCTCCGTCCGGTGCGGCACCCGCGGGTCCCGCACCACGTCCCACAGCGACCCCACCGCGCCGGTCTTCGGTTCCCACGCCCCGAACACCACCCGCGAGACCCTGGCCAGCACCGCGGCCCCGGCGCACATCGCGCACGGTTCGACGGTGACCCCGAGCGTGCACCCCGTCAGCCGCCACCCGTCGCCGTGCACGGCCGCCGCCCGCCGCAACGCGAGGACCTCGGCGTGCGCGGTGGGATCGCCGAGTTCCTCCCTCGCGTTGTGCGCGGTGGCCAGCACCCGCCCAGTGGGATCGAGGACGACGGCGCCGATGGGCACGTCGCCGGCGGCCTCCGCGCGGAGGGCCTCGGCCATCGCCGCCCTGACCAGCTCCTCGTCGGCAGGGCGGGTGAAGGGTCTAGGGAACACGGTCGAGGTCGGCCATCACCGCGTCGTACTGGTCGGCGAAACCGCACCGTTGGGCAATGATCCGCAACTGCTCCTCGGGGTAGCGGTCCTCCTCGACCACCACCACCATCTCACCGGAGGGCATCCCGAGATCGGCGAGGAGGCCGAGGTCGCCCTCGGGCCACATCTCGTCGTCGTCCTCGTCGGGCGGGTCGATGCGCAACAGGTCCAGCACGTCCGCCGCGACGTCGTAGTAGAGAGCGGCGGCCGAGTCGGAGAGCAGGAGGTCCACTCCGCCCGGGCCGGGTCGAACGATCAGGAAGAATTCGTCGTCGACGTTGAGCAGCCCGAAGACCGCCCCCGTCGACCGCGTGGCACGCAGCTCGGTGATGGCCCTGTCCAGATCCGACAGCGCCCCGTCGGACATCCGCCGACACCGCCACTGGCCGTCCTCCCTGAGCACGGCCAACGCCACACCCGAGAGCGGCTCCTCGACCTCCATGTCCCCACGGTATTCCCTTCGGCCCGTCGCCGTCGCACCGTTCACCTGAACACGACGCCGGGCAGGTGACCGACAATGATCGGGTGACTCCGATCTGCGTACTCGGCCTGGGACTGATCGGCGGCTCGGTGCTGCGCGCCGCGACCGCCGCCGGACGAAGCTGCTGGGCGTCCACCGCGTCCCCGGTGGACGCCGAGGCGGCGACCGCCGAGGGAGTCGACGTCCTCCCACCCGCGACCGCGCTGCGCCGGGCAGCCGAGGAGGACGCCCTCGTGGTCGTCGCCGTCCCGCTCACCTCGGTCCCCGAGGTCCTCCGGCTCGTCGACCAGCACGCTGGCGGCTGCCGACTCACCGACGTGGTCAGCGTCAAGGAGCCGGTGCTGCGGGCTGTCGAGTCGCACGTGCCGGGGGTGAGGTACGTCGGCGGGCACCCGATGGCGGGCACCGCCTCCTCGGGCTGGCATGCGGGGGACGCCGGCCTGTTCACCCAGGCGGCCTGGGTGGTCACCACCGACGAGGCGGACCCGGCCGTCTGGGCGGAGGTGGCGAGCCTGGCGCTCGACTGCGGCGCCGAGGTCGTTCCCGCGCCGGCCCGGGAACACGACGCGGCGGTGGCTCGGGTCTCCCACCTGCCCCACCTGCTGGCCGAGGTGCTCTCGGCCGTGGCTGAGGACGGTGGTCCGCTGGCGGCGACGCTGGCCGCCAGTTCCTTCGCCGACGGCACCCGGGTGGCCGGGACCAGGCCCGGCCTGGTCCGCGCGATGTGCGAGGGGAACCGGGACGCGTTGCTGACGGCGCTGGACGACGCGCTCGGCCGGCTCGGTGTCGCGCGGGGCGCGCTGGCGACCACGGGTTCCCTCCGGGCGGCGGTCGAGGACGGCCACCGAGCCCACGTCCGACGGCAGCGGGCCGGGGAAACCCCGACCATCGCGTTCGAGCTCCCCCTGGATCGGCCCGGTGCGCTCGACGAACTCGCGGAGCTCGGCAGGGGTGGAGCACGCGTCACCGGCCTGGCCGGCGGCCTCGTCAGCGGCCGGCGCCCGGACCCGGCTGGTTGAGGCCGTGCGCCGGACCCCGCGCGTTCGGGGGTACCGAGCGCCTGCGATCGGTCCGCATCCCCACCGCCGGTCGTACGGCACGATAGGCGCATGCGCCGCGCACTCATCCTGGACGCCGCCCGCACTCCCTTCGGCCGCTACCGGGGCGGACTGTCCCAGGTCAGGGTGGACGACCTCGCAGCCCTGCCCATCCTGGAGCTCCTGCGCAGGCACGGACCGGACGGGTCCGCGGCCCTGGACCCCGCGACGATCGACGACGTCGTCTACGGCAACACCAACGGGGCCGGGGAGGAGAACCGGGACGTGGCCAGGATGGCCGCCCTCCTGGCCGGCCTGCCGGTGACGGTTCCGGGTGTCACGGTCAACCGGCTCTGCGCCTCGGGCGGTGAGGCCGTGGTCCAGGCCGCCCGCTCCGTCCGCGCGGGTGACGCGGACCTCGTCATCGCCGGCGGGGTCGAGGGGATGAGCCGCGCGCCGTTCGTGATGGCCCGGCCCGACCGCGAACTACCCGACCGCATGGAGGTCGTCTCGACCGCGTTGGGATGGCGGCTGGTGAACCCGAGGATGCCGGAGCAGTGGACGTTGGCGCTGGGCGCGGCCGCCGAGCGGGTGGCGTGGGAACTCGGCATCGACCGGACGCGGTTGGACGAGTTCGCCCTCCGGTCCCACCGCAGGGCGGCGGCGGCCTGGGACGCGGGAGTTCACGAGGGTTTCGCCTTCGCCGTGCGGACGCCGGGTGGGCAGACTGTCCGACGGGACGAGTCGGTGCGCCCGGAGACCAGCGCGGAGAAGCTCGCCGCCCTGCCACCCGCCTTCTCCCCGGACGGGACCGTCACGGCCGGCAACTCCTCTCCCCTCAACGACGGGGCGGTGGCGATGCTGATCGGCACCGAGGTGGCGGCCGGCGAACTGGGTGTCACTCCGCTGGGTGAGGTGGTGGGCAGTGAGGTCGCCGCGGTCGACCCGGCCCGGTTCCCGCTCGGCCCCGTACCCGCGATCCAGCGCCTCCTGAACCGGTTGGACGTCCGCGCGTCCGACGTGTCGTTGTGGGAGATCAACGAGGCCTTCTCCGCCGTCGTGCTGTCCGTGCTCCACGAACTGCCGACCATCGACACCCAGCGGGTCAACGTGCACGGGGGCGCGCTCGCCTACGGGCACCCGCTCGGTGCGTCGATGGCACGCGTGGTCACCGACCTGTGCCGGCACCTCGGCGCACGTGGCGGGGGCATCGGCGTCGCCGCCGCCTGTGTGGGCGTCGGCCAGGGCCTGGCGCTCGCCGTGCGGGTCTGACGCCGGGCCGGACCAGAACTCCCGGACCCGCGACCGGCGGGTCGGCGGGGTCGACCGCGGCCGATCAGCCGTCCCGGTCGGACCGCTCGGGACCGGGTGGCTCGGGCGATCGGAACGGCCTGGTCACGACCGCGTCCTCCGGAGCCGACAGCGCCGAGTACCGCCGCCAGCCGCCCTCGTCGTACCGGGCGGCGACGGCGTCGGGATTCACGGGAACCACCGGCTCCCTCCCCTGCGGGACACCACGGCCCGGGGGCCGGTGGCCGCCCCTGGCCGCCAGCACGACGGCGACCACGATGACGGCGGTGGCCCCGAGGAACAGCCAGCTCGGCCACCCGGTGAGGTCCACCAGCGCCCTCTCGGCGGCGTGGCCGTCAGCGGGCCGGCCCGTGCCGGCACCCGGGGTGGCACCGCCGTCCCGCTGACCACCGTCACCGGCCGTCTCCCCCTCCTCGGGCCCGGGAACGGGCCAGCCGACCTCGTCCACCGGCCCGGCCACCGCGGTCAGGCGCACCCGGTACCCGAGATCGGAGATGGACGCCGTCGCGCCGCACAGGCCGGTGGCGAGTTCGATCCGCAACAGGTGGAGCCCGGCCAAGCCGACCTGTCGGCCGGCCGCACCCGGCGCACCCTCGGCGACGGAGATGGACGCGCCGACCACGCTGGTCCCGGTGAAGGAGTCGACGTCGCGGCCGAGGACGGTGTTCCCCGGGGAGTGCAGGGCAAGGCTGACCCGCGCCGGGCACTCCGGGGACGTGGCCTGCGGGTCACCGCTGAACAGCGCGGTGGCACCGATCCTGCTCCCCGGCTCCACGGGGACGGCGAACCACCGGCTCTCCCCGGGGTGGAGCGTGGCGACCGTGGCCGTGCCGTCGGCGGGCAACGTCGTGGCACCCGACGGTGTCGGTGCCCCTGGCACGCCGATCTCGGGGTAGGGCGGTAACGGCGCGTCCTGCTCGGCGTCGACGCCGAGGCCCAGGGGGAAGGAGACGGCCGGGTACCGGTTCCAGCAGTCGTCGGCCTCGAGGTTCACGACGGCGTACCAGTAGCCGGACCCGTTGGCCGCTTCTCCGAACGGGTCGCCAGCCTCGACAGGCGACGCGCTGGTCACCTCGACCCTCGCCTCCGAGGAGTTGCCGAAGGCGGCGTTCCGGGGCTCGGGTCCGTAGTCGGGCTCGGTGCCGGTCGGGGTCAGCAGCGCGACCCGGAGCCGGGACGAGCAGGCGCCCGGCGGCGGACCGGCGCCGTCCGCCGTCGGACGCAACGCGACGGTGACGGCTGGCCAGGAGCCCGGCGCGGCGGGCAGCGCGTAGAAGCGGGACTCGCCGGGGCGGATGGTGTCCGCGTGTTCGCCGTCGCCCGGCCCCAGCAACGGGGCGTCGACGGGGTTGGCGGCACCGACGGCGATCGGCCCGGTCTCCGGTTCCTCCACCTCCGCCGGACCGAGCGCGGGGAACGGGGACACCGCCACCAGGCCGCCCACCAGCGCGGCCACCACCGAACCCGTCAACACGGCCACCCCCTGGTCTCCGGTGCTCACGTGAAGTGTGGCCCGTCCCTCCCGTGGTGGCGGCCGGCTGGTGGACCGTCGCGTGCGTGACCCCTTGGTCGACGAGCGGGTCGCCACTCACCTCTTCCGACGCCGTGCCCCGGGAAAAGGTTCCGGGGAGGGTCCGACGCACCAGGGCCGGGAACGCCGACGGGGCCACCTCCCGGCTGGGAGGTGGCCCCGTGGTGTGGGAGCGGGAAGAGGCGGCCCCTGTCGGGGACCGGCGGCCCGCCCTGCTCAGGACGCGGTCAGGATCAGACCTCGGCCTGCTTCTTGCGCCGCATCAGGAACAGTGCGGTGGCACCGCCACCGAGGAGCACCGCGCCAAGGCCGAGCGGCAGCCAGATGGACGCACCGGTGTTGGCCAGGTCGTCCTCGTTGTCCGGGCGCTCGGGAGCCGGCGGGGCCGGAGTGGTGGTCTCCGGGGCCTCGGGCACGCTCGGGGTGGTGCTCGGGGCCGGCTCGCTCGGCTGCGGGGTCTCCGGCACGCTCGGCTCCGGGGTCTCGGAGGTGGGCGGAGCGACCGGCCCGCCTACCCAGTCGACGCGGACCGAGGTGTCCAGGTTGGTGGGCTTGCCCTCCGCGACGATCAGCGACTGGGTGCGCTTGCTGTCCCGGGCGTTGCGGCTGGCCCCGCTCCAGTCACCCGACGGGTCACCCACGAAGAGGCGGCCGGTGTTGACGGTGGCGGAGGCGTTCGCGGTGATGGTGGCCTCGCCGGCCTCGGCGCCCTCGGGGACGCTCACGTACAGCTCGGAGATGCTGTCGGTCGGCACGTCACCGGAGATCGGGTTGACCTCCTCGCCGTTCTTGTTGACCAGGGTGACGCCCTCCGGGCCCTGGAGGGCCAGGCCGACGGTCCCGGCGCTCGACTCGACCGTGAACGGGCCGATCAGCTCACCGGCGGCACCGGAGTGGCTCTCCGGGCTCAGCGCCAGCGTGGGGGTCGGCTGCTGGTCGACACCGACGTTGGCCTCACCGGTCAGGTGCCGGTACAGGGCCTGGATGTCGCGGCCGTTGTTGCCCGCCAGCTTCGAGCCGTTGCTGAAGTGCCAGATGGCGGCCTGCGTGCCGGCGACGGCGCGCTCCACGTTCAGGTTCGTGCCGAGCTGCGCGTTCAGCTCGTCAACCGACACCTGGGGGTAGGAGTTCTGCAGGATCCACAGCACCTTGCCGGGCGCGGTGGGGAACGAGGCGTTCTGGTCCGTGGGGTACTGGTCCCACGGCACCTCGTGGTAAGGAGCCTTGTTGGCGGCGGTGACCGTCAGCTCGACGCAGTAGGTGAGCAGCTCGGTGCCGTCCTCGAGGACGAGGGGCAGCAGCACCGTCGGGACCGAGGAGCGGTCCGTCAGGTGGATCCTCTCGCCCTTGACCTCGTTCGTGTTGTCGTAGTGGCCCTTGGTGGACGCGGCGGCCGGCAGTGCGGTGCCGACGAGCAGGGCAGCCGCGCCGAGCAGTGCCGCGCCGGCTCGCGCCAGGCGCAACCCGAGTCTCATGTCTCTCCTCTCTTCCGGACCAGAGGTCCGGGAAACCGCCGACCGGCGGACTGGATCAGGGGTAGACCACGATTTCCCGCCGCCGCGACCCCGGTGCCCCCATCGGCGTGAGTGTTGGGGCGCTCCGGTTCCGGCGGCCCGTTGACGGGCCGACCCGTTTTTCCGGTTCGGCGGACGGCACGACTTTAGCCGACGCGTCAATTCCCGTGCGGCAAGACCCCGCCCGGTTTCCGGAACCGCCCGGTTATTCGTCCCCCTGGGTGAGGCATTGCGGGAAGCGCCGGCTTCGACCCCGCCGAGCTTCCTCCCCGCTGAGCTCGGCCCGCCACGGGACACGCCGGGATGTCGGGAACTCGCTCGCCCAACCTGCCCGTTCTCTGAGCGGGTTGCCTCGTCAGCGGACACACTGGACGTCACCCGTGTCGTACCGGCTCGGAGCGCGTCGCCGCCCTAGGATGCGCGAGCCGACCGAAGGTTGCGTGCCGATACCGAACTGGAAGCATCCGGACCATGAAATGTGGTTTTCCCAGCAGCGCGGCAACGGAAAGTGAAGAACCTGCCGACACATACCCCGCGCACCTGGGACTGAAGTCACCTTTCGGGGTGAGCGAAATTACCCGGCGCTTCCTCGACACCGGATAACTCGCCCAATAGCTGCTAGTCCGGTCGGAGGGCGAATGCGGACCAGCAAGCGGACAGAATTGGCCGAACCGGCGAGCGTTACGCACAAGCCGTAACCGTTACGCAGACTGTTGATCACTTTTTGGTGAACAACAGCGGTCGGGCACGAAGAGCCGCCATTCCGGAAGACCGGTCACGCCCCCGCCAGCCCCTGGGCCAGGAGCGCCACCCGGGGCCACGCGGCCCACCGCCAGAAGAGCCGCGACCGGACGGCCGGGGAGCGCCGGCCCCACCCGCGGCCCTCACCCCCGCGCCGACCCGAGGAACCCGCCACAGCCCGTCGCCCGGGAGCCGCGGGGGCACACCCGGGCCGGCCGGACGTGGGGATCATCACACCGGCCACCGCGACCGGGAGCGCGGCCAGCGGACAGGGGCCGGCCGACAGACGAAACGACCCCCCTGTCGCCAGGGGGGTCGTCCGATGCGCGCCCGAAGGGATTCGAACCCCTAACCTTCTGATCCGTAGTCAGATGCTCTATCCGTTGAGCTACGGGCGCTTGTTCAGTTGTGACCAGCCGTTTCCGGCCGGTGCTGCGGAGGCTCCGGGATTTGAACCCGGGAGGGGGCTTAAACCCCCAACCGCATTAGCAGTGCGGCGCCATAGACCAGACTAGGCGAAGCCTCCCGGGACCTCGTTCGGTCGCTCGCGGCATACATTACACAACCGGGTGGACCGGGGGCAAAACCGGGTCCCCCTAAACCTGTTTCCCCAGCTCAGGACCCTCGTCGACGAAGAAGGCACGCACCACGCCGTCGAGGGCGCCCGGGTTCGCCAGCGCCTCCCGGCTGACCGCCTCGCCCACCGGCACCCCGGCCAGGACGCGCTTGACGGGAACCTCGCACTTCTTGCCGTTCAACGTCCTCGGCACCTCCCCCACCCGGAGGAACCTGTCCGGGACGTGGCGGGGCGACAGCGTCGACCGGAGCAGTGCCCGCGCACGGGCCACCACGGCCTCCTCCTCCGCCCCCGCCGCCAGCACCAGGAAGCACACCAGCTCCCCGTCCGGCCTCGCCGGACCGGCATTGTCGATGACCAGTGAGTCCAGCACCTCGGGAAGGCTCTCCACGACGCGGTAGAACTCCGAGGTCCCCATCCGGACCCCGCCCCGGTTGAGCGTCGAGTCGCTGCGGCCGTGGATCACGGCGGACCCCCGTGGGCTGAGGCGGACCCAGTCGCCGTGCCGCCACACACCGGGGAAGGCCTCGTAGTAGGCCTCCCGCATCCGAGCGCCGTCGGAGTCACCCCAGAAGAAGACCGGCATCGAGGGCATGGGCCGCGTGACCACCAACTCGCCCACCTCGCCGACCACCGGGCGGCCGCTCTCGTCGTAGGCCTCCACCGCGGCTCCCAGCGCCCGGCAGGACAACTCCCCCACCCAGACCGGGACGGTGGGAGCGCTCGTCAGGAAGGCGGTGCAGACGTCGGTGCCACCGGACACGCTCGCGATCTGGACGTCGGCCCCGAGCTGCTCCGCCAGCCAACGGAAACCCTCCTCGCTGAGCGGAGCACCGGTCGAACCGACCGCCCGCACCCGCGACAGGTCGAGCCCGGAGAGGGTGACTCCCCCCTTCTGGCAGGAGTGGACGAACGGCGCGGAGATCCCCAGGTAGGTGACGCGGGTCGAGGCGGCCAACCGCCACAACGCGTCGGGCTCCGGATGTGCCGGGCTACCGTCGTAGAGCACCACCGTGGCCCCCACCAGCAGGCCGGACACCAGGTAGTTCCACATCATCCAGCCGGTGGTGGTGAACCACAGGAACCGGTCACCCGGCCCGAGGTCGGCGTGCAGCGCCAACACCTTCAGGTGCTCCACGACGATGCCGCCGTGCCCGTGCACGATCCCCTTGGGCAGCCCGGTCGTCCCCGAGGAGTACAGGACCCACAGCGGGTGGTCGAAGGGGACCGGCTCGAAGGCCAGCCGCGCGTTCGGGTGCGCTCGGAGCGCCTGGTCCCAGGGCACCGCCCGCACGCCGCCGATCGTGTCGGCCGAACCGATGCCCCCGGGGCTGGCGGTGGCCTCACCGAGGTAGTCGACCAGGACGACGGTCCGCAGGGTGGGGAGCTGGCTCGCGAGCTCCTCGACCTTCCCCCGGATGTCGAACGAACGACCGCCGTACCGGTAGCCGTCGACCGCGAGGAGGACGACCGGCTCGATCTGCCGGAACCGGTCCACCGCCGCCGTCGTGCCGAAGTCCGGGGAGCAGGAGGACCACACGGCGCCGATGCTCGCGGTGGCCAGCAGGGCCACGAGGGCGTGCGGCGCGTTCGGCAGCAGGGCGACCACCCGGTCACCCCGGCCGACCCCCGCCGCCACGAGGAACGCCCGCAGGGCCGCCACCCGGGCGCGGAGCTCGTCGAAGGACCACTCCTCCCCGGCCCCGTCCTCCCGTCGGAACACGACGGCGAGGTCCGAGCCCGGCCGCCCCGCCAGCGCCTGCTCGGCGTAGTTCAGCGTCGCCCCGGGAAACCACCTCGGTTCCGACATGCCCCCACCGGCGAAGGCGGACGCGGGACGCCGGTGGAACCGGACTCCGAGGAAGTCGACCACCGCCGACCAGAAACCGTCGAGGTCCGCCACCGACCACCGCCAGAGCGCCTCGTAGCCGGACGGCCCACTGGGCGGAGCGGAGCCGCCCAACGCCTCGGGACGGCGTTCGCGCACCCAGGTCTCGAACCGCTCCAGCGCGCTGCTCCCCGCCAGAGCGGGTGTCCACAGCACCTCGGGAGTGGCCGCCTCGTTGCCTGCCATACCTCGCTTCCTAGCCCAATCCGAGGCGTTCGCCAAGGGGCCGCTCGGGGGTAGGGGCACCGGGGAGTGACGGGATGGGTACCGCGCCGGGGCTTGGAGGGGGAGGTCAGCGCAGGTGCGCGTCGAACCAGGTCAAGGTGCGCTGCCACGCCTCGGACGCCGCGACCCCGTCCTGGTCGAACCGGTGTTCGGACTCCGGGTAGGTGACCACATTCGCCACGGCGGAGGCGCTGTCCACCGCGTCGCGGAGCCGCACCAGGCCCTGGTCCGACTCGTCGTCACTCCCGTAGAGCGCGAGCCAGGGGCAGCTCAGCTCCGAGACGAGCTCGACGAGGGAGCGGCCGTCGTCCTCGTCGGGAAGGGTGACGGCGTCCGGCGCGACGCTCACGACCGCTCCCAGGCTCCGCTGCGTCGCCACCCGCAGTGCGGCCGTACCCCCGGCGCCGAAACCCAGCAACCCGAGTTGGTCGTCGCGCACCCCCCGGTCGACCAGCCAGACGCAGGCGGCGTCGGTGTCGGCGAGCAGCCGGTCACCCGTGCCGCCGTCGTGACCGCTCCGGTCTTCCCCCAGGTGCGGAGCCGCCACCAGCCACCCCTCCGCGGCCAGACCGACGGCGAGCTCGCGGAGCTGGTCGACGACCCCGCGTCTGCCGTGCAGGAGCACCAGGCCCCCGCGCACGGTGTTCTCGGGTTCCGCGACGGTCACCGTCAACTCCCTGCCGTCCGTGAGCGGAACTGTCTCGGTGCGGGTCTGCGTCATGGCTTCCAGCCAACCACGGCGGAGTGAACCCTCGTCAACACCAGGGTGCGGAGAGCGACAGAACAGGTTTACGCGGCTGGTGCAGTGACAACCGTCTCGTCTCCTGGGCATGATCCAGGGACGACATCGACGGGTACGGGAACCGGGCACTGGCCAGGGCACCCGTTCGAGTAATAGCGTGACACGGTTGGGCTAGCTGCGGAGGATTCGCGGATGACCGTACGGACGAGGGCTGACCTGGCCGACCTCCCGAACTACGTTCCGGGGCGCTCGGTGCCGGGGGCCGTCAAGTTGGCGAGCAACGAGGTCCCCGGCGGGCCCCTCCCCAGCGTGATCGAGGCGATCGCCTCCGCGTCGACACAGGTCAACAGGTACCCGGACAGCGGAGCTTCGCTGCTGGTCGACACGTTGTCCCGCCACCTGGACGTCGAGGCGGACCACCTCGCGATCGGCTGCGGGTCCGTGTCGCTGTGCCAGCAGCTGGTCCAGGCGACCTGCCAGGACGGCGACGAGGTCGTCTTCCCCTGGCGGTCCTTCGAGGCCTACCCGATCATCGTCCAGGTCGTGGGCGCGAGACAGGTACGAGTGCCACTTACGGAGAGTCACCGACTCGATCTCGCCGCCCTCGCCCAGGCGATCACGCCAGCCACCCGGTTGGTGTTCCTCTGCAACCCCAACAACCCGACCGGCACCGCCCTCGGCCGTGAGGAGATCGAGGACTTCCTGGACCGGGTCCCCGAACACGTCCTCGTCGTGCTCGACGAGGCCTACCGGGAGTTCGTCACCGATCCCGGAATACCGGACGGCATCGAGGTGGCGAGGCGACGCTTCGAGGCCGGGCGCGACAACGTGGCCGTGCTCCGGACCTTCTCCAAGGCCTACGGGCTCGCAGGTCTCCGGGTCGGCTACTGCTACGCGACCCCGTCGGTGGCGCAGGCCTTACGGAAGGTCTACCTCCCGTTCAGCGTGAACGCCGTCGCCCAGGCCGCCGCGGTCGCCTCCCTGGAGGCACGGGACGAGCTGCTCGTGCGGTGCGCCGAGATCTCCAGGGAGCGCGAACGGGTCCGCGACGGGCTGCTGGACCTGGGCTACGAGATCCCGCCCAGCCAGGCCAACTTCGTCTGGCTCCCGCTCGGCGAGGACACCGCGGCCTTCACCGAGCACTGCCTGGACCACAAGATCATCGTTCGGGGGTTCCCGGGCGAGGGAGTCAGGGTGACCATCGGCGACCGGGAGGAGAACGACCTCTTCCTGGTCGCGGCGACGAGCTACCTGGAGCACTGACCGCCGGGGCGGACCGGCCGCCGGCACCGCACCAACGGGGTACCGGCGAGTCCGTCGTGGCCCCGCGGCGGCTGGCCCACCCGACGTCCTCAGTCCGCGAGCAGGCAGAACTCGTTGCCCTCCGGGTCCGCGAACACCAGGAGGTCGTCGGCCTCCCGGACGAGGACCGCGCCGAGTCCCAGCAGGCGGTCGCGTTCGGAAGCGAGGTCCTCCGCCCAGAGGTCGAGGTGGACGCGGTTCTTGACGACCTTGGGTTCGGGTACTCGTTGGCAGAAGACGCGGGGGGCGCCCGGTTCCGCCGGTTCCACGAGGACCAGCGGGTCGTCCTCCGGGTCCTCGATCCCCTCCGCCCGCAACCGGGTCAGCTCGGCCTCGTCGTAGGGAGCGACCTCGTACCCGGTCAGCGCTGCGGCCCAGAACCGGGCGAGGGAGGCGGGGTGGCGGCAGTCGAACACGATGTCGCGGAGAAGGGCCACGGGAGGACCTTAGGCGCACGCCCCGGCTGGGCGGGAATGGTTTTCCCGGGCCCACTGGGGAGGGAGCGGTGGCTCACGCGGCGAGGACGTGGGAGGCGGCCAGGGCCAACTCATCCGGGTGGTGGTCCTCCCGGCTCGGGGAAGACCACCCCACCACCGCGGCGGAAGCGGAGGGATTTGAACCCCCGGACCCTGTGACAGGTCTCCCGCTTTCAAGGCGGGTGCATTCGGCCGCTCTGCCACGCTTCCTCGTGCCCCAGCCTAGACGGCGCCTCGCGCCAGATCAGAGCTCCCCACCGAAATGGTCGGTGATCCGGGTGAACACCTTGCCCAGGACGGCCTGCTCCTCCTCGTCGAGGAGGTCGATCAGGTGGGCCCGCACGCCCGCGACGTGTGTCGGCGCGGCACTGCGCAGCAGGTCCATGCCCTGGTCGGTGAGCACCGCGAAGACGCCTCGACCGTCGCTTGGGCACTCCATGCGGCGGACGAGCCCGGCGTTCTCCATCCGGTTGATCTGGTGCGACACCCGGCTCTTCGACGAGGCGACCTCCCCGGCGAGCTGGCTCATCCGCATGCGGCGGTCCGGGCTCTGCGAGAGCCTGACCAGGATCTCGTAGTCGGGAAGCGTGATGTCCCGCGCTTCCTGGAGTTCCCGGTTCAGCTGGTAGGCCAACAGGGAGCTGCCGACGAAGTAGGCCCGCCACGCCCGTTCCTGCTCGCTGCTCAACCACCTGGGCTCGACCCGCGTTCCTGCGTCCACCCACCTAGGTTATTGGCTTCGACAGGGCGAACCGCCGGTTCCGTTCAGGCTCGCGTCGAATACACCCGGTGGTCGTAACAGTGTTGTGCCAGTGTCACTCCACCGGATGGTGAGCCGTCTCCTCCTCCGGAGGGGGAGGTCACCGCGACGCCAGCCGTCCCGTCCTCGGCAGCATCGGAGCGCCGTCCGCCAGCTGACCCGGCTCGGCGGCCTGGCGCCGCGAGCCGGGCTCCCCGTTCACCTCCCGGGTGCTGAGCCCGTAGGCGGTGGCGACGTGGGCCGCCGTGCGGGCGTTGACCAGCAGGGCTCGGCGGTCGACGTTGTCGAGGTCGTCCTCGGGCTGGTGGTAGTGGGGGTCGTAGGCGTCCCCCGCCGTTCCGCCCCACTTCGCGGCCTGCTCCTCCGTCATCTCACCCTCGGCCCCGGTGAATAGCCCACCGGCCGGGATGCCCACCGCCACGAACTCCCGGTAGTCGGACCGGCCGTCGAACGCGGTGCCCTCGGCCTCGATCCCCTGTGCGGCGAGGTGGTCGACGAGTGCCCGCTCGATCTGGGCTGATCCGTGGGGTCCTGGCTCGGAGGAGCCGTCGGAACCGTCCCCGTCGTACACGAAGTAGCCGGGGTTGGGTGAGCCGATCATGTCGAGGTTCAGGTAGAGGGCGATGTCGAGCTGCTGCTCGGCGTCCAGCGACCGGACGTACTGGGTGGAACCGTGCAGCCCCAGCTCCTCCGCTCCCCACCAGGCGAACCGGATCGCGTTGTTCACTTCGGGGGCGGCGCCCAGCCGCAGCGCCGTCTCCAGCAGCGCCGCGCTTCCGGTGCCGTTGTCGCTGATGCCGGCGTACACGGCGTCGAGGTGGGCACCGACGACGACCACGTTGTCGGTGCGCCCGGTGCTGGTCTGGGCGAGGACGTTCCGGCTGGTGTCGACGGTCGCCTCCCCGAGGAGTTCCAGCGTGGCCGGCGTCCCGGCGGCGTCGAACAGGGCGTCCCCGTCGGCAGGGTCGAGGCCGGCCACCGGGATGACGCCGGCGTCGGCGTCTCCCAGGGTGCCGTGCACCGGGCCCTCGGTGTTGTTGACCACGAGCAACGCGGCCGCGCCGGCATCGGCGGCCAACCGTCCCTTCTCGGCGAAGGCGCACTCGCCGCGTCGGGCCACGGCGATCGCTCCGGTGACGTCCACCCCGACGAAGTCGGCCGGATCGCATCCGAGTTCACCCTCGGGTGGTAGCGGTACGAGGGGGCCGTCGAGCCCGCCCGCCGGCGTCGACGGCGAGTAGGTGAACATCTGGACGTCCAGCTCGGCCCCGGAGACGAGCAGCCGTTCGGCGTCGATCGTGAACCGTTCGTACTCGAACTCCGGAGTGGTGACGTCGAACCCAGCCTCCTCCAACCGGGCGACGACGTAGTCGACGCTCGCGTCGTAGCCGGGCTCACCGGCGGCGCGGGTCCCGCCGTGCCGGTCGGAGATGCGCTGGAAGGCGACGAGGTGCCGGTTGAGCCCGGTGAGCTCGATCGCCGAGGCGACCCGCTCGGGGAGATCAGCCCTCGGTGCGCCGGTCGCCCCGCCGGTGACCGGCTCGGTGTCGGCCACCGCGGGCAGGCCCACGACGGCCAGGCTCGCGGCCGCGGCGAGCCCGACGCCAGTCGTGGTGATCCGCCGCCGGGACGAGGACGTGGTCATGGTGCCTCCCAGGGAACGGGCACGGGCGGCTCCGGTCAGCCGGCCCCGCCGAGGGCTGGTGGCGGGTGTGCCGCCGCCCGGCCGCTGGCCACATGTGCGGGGAACCCGTGCCGACGAAGGTACCTCCCCTCGCGCACCCAGGGGATTCGAATCGTCACCCTGGGTGCTCCCAGCCGGTGAAGAAGTCGCGGCAGCGGTCCAGGCCGGCGACCTGGACGCGCCACTCGGGGCGGTGCGCGTCGAAGCCCTCCGCGCTCACGACGAACCGGCGGATCGTGGCGAGCTCACCCCGTCGCTCGACCTCCTGGGTCCCGTCCTCCCGGTACCCGAGGCGACGGCTGACCGCCGCCGAGACGGGGTTGTCCTCGAAGGCCCCGGTCCTGGCCAACCGGGCGCCGAGGTGGTCGAAGGCGAAGGACAGCACGGCGGCCCGTGCCTCGGTGCCCAGTCCACGGCCCTGGTGGCGGATCCCCAGCCAGGACCCGCTGACCACGGTCCGCACCACGGGGAAGTTCGCCGCCGCCAGCTGCTGCACTCCGACCACCGTTCCGTTCAGGCGGACGAGGAAGTTGATGGCCCAGGTGGTGGGGGTGACCTCGGCGCGTTGCCGCCAGTGGAACCGGACCGTGTTGACGCCCAGTTCGTGCGCGGGCACATCGGTCCAGGGCGTGGTGAAGGGCATTCGCTCGGGTGGGTGGATGCCCTGCCGCGCGAGTTCCACCAGTTCCCGCAGTCCCTCGTCGTCGTCCGGCCGGAGTTCGAGCCGGGGAGAGGTGAGGGCGAGGTCGCCCAAGGGCCAGGGGTTCTCTGTCGACATCGCACCATCCTTCCCGAGCCCGCGACCGCCCGGAACTCCTTCGCCGCTCAGCTCGTGATGCTGGACGACGCGCCGCCGTCAGCGCTGACGCGGACCCTCGGTGGCCGTACGGTTCTGTCATGCGAGCGATCACAGTGCGCGAGCCCGGCGGCGCGGAGGTGCTGCGGTGGGCACCGCTACCCGATCCCAGGCCGGCGGAGGGCGAAGTCGTCGTCAACGTGACGGCGAGCGCGGTGAACCGGGCGGACCTCCTGCAACGGCAGGGGAGGTACCGCCCGCCCCGAGGCGCGTCCAACATCCTCGGTCTGGAGTGCTCGGGCACCGTCGCGGCGCTCGGCAGGGGCGTGACCGGCTGGCGGGTCGGGGACGAGGTGTGCGCGCTGCTGGCCGGTGGCGGTTACGCCGAGAAGGTGGCGGTGCCGGCCGAGCAGCTGATGCCGGTGCCGGGGGGAGTCGACCTGGTGACGGCGGCGGGGCTGCCGGAGGTGGCGTGCACCGTGTGGTCCAACCTCGTGGACGTGGCCCGGCTCGCCAAGGGCGAGGTGCTGCTGGTGCACGGTGGGGCGGGCGGGGTCGGGACCTTCGCGATCCAGCTCGGCCGGGCGCTCGGCGCGACGGTCGCGACGACGGCGGGCTCGGAGGAACGGTTGGCCCGCTGCCGTGAGCTCGGGGCCGAGATCCTGGTCAACCACCGCGAACAGGACTTCGTCGAGGAGGTGGCCCGGGCGACGGGCGGCCGGGGCGCGGATGTCGTGCTGGACAACATCGGGGCCAAGTACCTGGGGCGCAACATCGAGGTCCTGGCGGTGGGCGGCCGCCTGGTGGTGATCGGCATGCAGGGCGGGCGCCGAGCCGAGGTGGACCTGTCCGCGCTGCTGGCGAAGCGTGCGAGCGTGTCGGCGACGGCGTTGCGGGGGCGCCCGGTGACCGGCCCGGGAGGCAAGGCCGGCATCGTCGCCGACGTCGTCGCCAGGGTCTGGCCGCTCCTGGCGGATGGCACGATCCGCCCCGTGGTGCACGACCGGATCCCGATGGCCGAGGCCGGACGCGCCCACGAACTGCTCGACGGGGGGACCGTGGTCGGGAAGGTCCTGCTGACGGTCTGAACCGGGCGCCCGCGCCCGCCAGGGCCCGTCAGGGCCCGCCGCCGCGGCTCACACGGTGAGTGTCGCGGCGGCGAGCCCGCTCATCCCGTCGCGGGTGAACCGCAACCCGAACTCGGTCGTCCAGTGCCGGATCACCGCCTGTTCCCCGGCGCGGTCGGCGTCGTCCAGGAGCACCACCGCTCCCGGGGCCAGCGCGTTTCGCACGACGGGCAGCACCGGGTACCGGATCAGCCCGGAGTCCGGTCCCCCGCCGTGGGGACCGTCGACCAGCACCAGGTCGATCAGGCCGTTGCGGTCCACGTACCGCGTCACCATCTCGAAGACCTGCCCCGGTTCGTACCAGGGCAGATCGTCGACCGAGCCGGGATGCGCGGCCAGCGGGGCGTGCACCACCCTCGCCACCTCGGTGAGCCCCTCGCGCCGCAGCTGGGTGGTGACGAAGGCGGCGCGTTCGCCGTCGTCCTCCAGGGAGAGCAACCGTCCGAAGCCCCTCCGGGCGAGGAAGCGGGCGATCACCACCGACGCCCACCCGCAGCCGCACTCCAGGAGGACGCTGCGGTCGCCCAGCACCACCTCGTCCAGCACCCGGACGAGCGCGGCGGCACGCAACGAACCGGCGGGGAAGGGCAGGTACTCGGTCAGCAGCGGCGTGAGCCGCAGCCAGGCGCCGAGCTCGGCGTGGGACCGTTCGCTCTCCTCCACCTCGCCCGGCCCTCCCGCGCGCTGGTGGGGTCGCCACCGCCGTCGCACCCGCCCGCGACCCCATCACCATCCGTGAGCACAGGGTAGCGAAGTGGTTCCGGCGGGGCCCCGGTCTCATCACCCGGCTGACCGGTCGGAGGCGGAGGACGACACGGAGTCAGCGGAACACGGGCCCCTGACCCATCCGGTGGGCGGCGGCGAGGTTGTCCTGGGCTCCGCGACGTCCCACACGAGCTGTTGGAACCTCGAGCACCCTCGCGAGGACCGGGTCGTTCCGGCTCTGACCAGGTCCGCGACGGGGCGGGCCACCGGAGCGCGGGGCGGGGACGGCGGAGGTATCCGCGCGGGAACTCATCCGCCCGCTGGGGCGTCACGAGTACCAGCCAGCGCGAGCGGGAGACGGTTCGCGGAGCCGAGCGACGTCGGAGGCCGCGCCAACGCCGTACGTACGGTGGAGGGCCCGGGGTCCCGGGGTCGTCGTCCGGTCCCGGTCCGGGTACCCGACCCGGAGGATGGCGGGTGGGCCCGGCTCGTCCCGAGCCAGTCGACAGCGCGAGGATGGATCCATGAGTCACGAGACCGACGAGAACTCCGGCGAGTACCAGGACGAGTCCCGCGACCAGCGGGCGACCCCTGGTCGGCAGGTGGTGATCTTCGGCGAGGACGGTGTCCCCATCGGCACCGCGCAGGTGCCGGAGGGAGCCGAGGACGCCGGGGGCGGCGAGGACGTCAACGACCTGGTCGAACAGCCCGCCAAGGTGATGCGCATCGGCACGATGATCAAGCAGCTGTTGGAGGAGGTCCGGGCCGCTCCGCTCGACGAGGCCAGCCGGAACAGGCTTCGGGAGATCCACACCTCCTCGATCAAGGAGTTGGAGCAGGGCCTCGCGCCGGAACTGGTGGAGGAGCTGGAGCGGCTGTCCCTGCCCTTCACCGAGGGGAGGACACCGACGGACGCGGAGCTGCGGATCGCGCAGGCCCAGTTGGTCGGATGGTTGGAAGGGCTCTTCCACGGCATCCAGACGGCGTTGTTCGCCCAGCACATGGCCGTGCAGGCACAGCTCCAGCAGATGCGTCGCGGCGCGTTGCCCCCGGGGACCAAGGTCACCGATCCGGGTGAACAGAGTCCGCTGCGGGGGACCGGCCAGTACCTCTGAGCGTCGTGTCCGCCTCGCGGTGCCGCACCGGGCGGCACCGCGAGGAACACCACGTCGTGGGGGCGGTCACGCCACGTGACACCCTCCCTCACCTGGGGCGGAAGGCTTCACCGCTTACGGTGAGGGCCAGACCGCGAACCAGCGAGTAAGCCGTTCAGGTGCCGCCGGTACGCTGCACTTCGTGCAGGTAAGCAGCACCCTCGATGAGGCGAATCCCACAACCGCGAACTCCTCCCGTACGTGGAGCCGCGCGTTCCAGGACATCGCCCAGGCAGCCAGGCAGCGCAACCTGTGGGGTTACCTGGGTTGGCAGGACATCAAGCAGGGCTATCGCCGTTCGGTGATCGGCCCGCTGTGGATCACGATCAGCACGGGCGTGATGACGCTCGCGCTGGGCATCCTGTTCGGTGGTCTGTTCGGCAACCCGCTCCACGAGTTCCTGCCCTACGTGGCCGTCGGACTGATCTGCTGGACCTTCATCTCGAACTGCATCAACGAGGGCGCGCAGGTCTTCATCGCGAACGAGGGCCTCATCAAGCACCTCCCCGCGCCGGTGACGACGCACGTGTTCCGGCTGGTGTGGCGGCAGACCCTGTTCTTCGCCCACAACCTGCTGATCTACGTCATCATCTTCGCGATCTTCCCGCAGCCGGTGGACCTGTCGCTGCTGCTGGTGGTCCCGGCGCTGGCGCTGCTCGTCGTCAACGCGGGGTGGGCCTCGCTGCTGGTGGGCATCATCAGCACGCGGTTCCGGGACATCCCACCGATCACGGGCAACATCGTCCAGCTGCTCTTCTACCTGACGCCGATCGTCTGGAGCTACGAGACGCTCATCAACAGCGAGAGCGCCGTGGTCCGCGAGCGCGCGGTGCTGGCCCAGCTCAACCCGTTCATGCACTTCATCGAGATGGTCCGGCGCCCGATGCTCGGTCTGGAGACGAACCTGACCAACTGGCTCGTGGTGGGCGCCATCACGGTCGTGGGCTGGGCCGTCGCGCTGCTCATGCTCCGCAACTACCGAGCCAGGGTGTCCTACTGGGTCTAGGCGCACACTGGAGCCAGCTCCCCGTGCCCCGGACACCGCCAACGATTCCACCCCCGCCCCGAGTGAGGCCTTGACACGTGGTCAGCATTGACGTTTGGAACGCATCGGTCGACTTCCCGATCTTCGACGCGAAGTCCCGATCGCTGAAGAAGGCCGTGCTCAACAAGGCGGGCGGCAAGATCGGCACCGACAGCAAGGTGCCGGTCATCGAGGCGTTGCGGGACATCAACATCTCGGTCGCGCACGGCGACCGGGTCGGGTTGGTCGGCCACAACGGCGCCGGCAAGTCGACGCTGCTGCGGTTGCTCTCCGGGATCTACGAGCCGACCAGGGGCCACTCCAGGATCGTCGGCAAGGTGGCCCCGGTCTTCGACCTCGGTGTCGGTCTCGACCCGGAGATGAACGGCATCGAGAACATCATGATCCGGGGTCTGTTCCTGGGGATGACCAGGAAGCAGATGGAGTCACGGGTCGACGAGATCGCCGAGTTCACCGAACTGGGCGACTACCTGTCGATGCCGTTGCGGACCTACTCGACGGGTATGCGGGTTCGGCTGGCGTTGGGTGTGGTCACCTCGATCGACCCGGAGATCCTGCTCCTGGACGAGGGCATCGGCGCCGTCGACGCGTCCTTCCTGGCGAAGGCGAGGGACCGGCTCAACGACCTGGTCAAACGCTCCGGCCTGCTGGTGTTCGCCTCGCACGCGGACGAGATGCTGATGGAGCTGTGCACGAAGGCGATCTGGATGGACAAGGGCCAGGTCCGGATGCAGGGCCCGATCAGGGATGTCCTCACCGCGTACAAGGGGCGGGACCCGTACGAGCACATGAGCCAGGAAGCCATGGAGAGGCTCGGCCACGGCTCGCCCGCCTCCGCTCCCGCGGGTGAGGGCGCGTGAGCACCGCATCCGGACGCCGGGGAGGCGAGGACGTGACCCTGCCCGAGGGCGCCGTGGTGGCCGTGATCGTCACCCGACACCGCCGGGAACTCCTGACCGACTCGCTGAAGGTCATCGCCGCGCAGACGAGGCAGGTCGACCACCTCATCGTGGTGGACAACGGGCCGGACCAGTCGGCGGCCGACGTGGTCGCGGGTTGTCCGATCCCCACGACGTACCTGCTGTCCCAGCGCAATCTCGGCGGGGCCGGCGGTTTCGCCCTGGGCATGTTGCACGCGTTGTCCCTCGGGGCGGAGTGGATCTGGCTGGGTGACGACGACGGCCGCCCGGCCGACGAGAACGCCCTGGAGATCCTCCTCGACGAGGCGGAGCGGCGACGTCTGGCCGTGGTCTCGCCGGTGGTGGTGAACATCGACCGCCCCGAGCTGCTCGCCTTCCCGATGCGGCGGGGGCTGACCTGGAAGCGGGAGCGCGACGAACTGGGTGAGGACTTCCTCCCGGGGATCGCCTCGTTCTTCAACGGCGCCTTGTTCCGCGCCAGCACCCTGGACGTCGTCGGGGTACCGGACTACCGGATGTTCTTCCGGGGCGACGAGGTGGAGATCCACCGCCGGGTGGCACGGTCGGGGCTGCGTTTCGGAACGTCGCTCCGCACCACCTTCGTCCACCCGGACGGATCGGCCGAGTTCAAGCCGATGTTGGGTGGGCGGCTGCACGCCCAGGATCCCGAGGACCCGATCAAGCGGTACTACACCTACCGGAACCGCGGTTACCTGCTCTCCAAGCCGGGGATGCGCAAACTCGGCCTCCTGGAGGTGTTCCGGTTCGGCCTGTACTTCCTCGGTGTCCGGCGGGACCCGAAGGCCTTCGTGAAGTGGCTGAGGCTGGTGCGCCAGGGTCAGCAGGAGCGCTTCTTCCGCGCCTGAGGGCCGCGCGGACGACCGTGTCGGGTGGGTCCGCCCCGGGTTCCCCGAGGACGGGCTCAACCTCACCGTGGGCTTGGCGCGCCGGGGCCGGGTAGGGCCCCGGTTCGGCGGTGGGTGAACACCGGTACGCCGTCGGTGAACCGTCTCGCGAGCGGTGTGGCGACGGGCTTGGATGGTGCTTATGAGCACCGAACAACACGCCCTCACCCTGCACCTGGTCGCGGGTGGCAGCCCGATCGTCCTCGCCGTCGACCACTCGACCTCGGAGAGCCTGTCCGGTGACCTGGAGAGCCTGGTCCGGGACGGTGACACCACGAGCATCGACCTCGCCGACGGCGGGAGGATGGTCGTCGACTTCTCGACGGTGGCCACCGCGCACCTGAGCGAACTGCGCCACAGCGTGGCCGCCTACGGGCAACGAGCCAGGCGCTGAGCGGACCTCCGCCCGCGTTCCGGCGCAGGACTACCGGTGCGCGCCGCGGTGGTCCGGCCGGCGGGAGACCCGGTGCGGGAGCCCGGCGGTCATCCTGGAGGTGAGCACACGACGAACGCCCCCGCCGGATCGCGTTGGTCCGGCGGGGGCGTTCGGTCACCGTTGGCGGGGATCCTCCGGGGGGATTCAGCCGCCGTAGAAGACCTTCTTCCAGGCGTCCTTGCTGGTCAGGGTCGGCATCGCCTTCCGGTACTGCTTGCGGAGCTTCGGGAACTGCCGCAGCAGGGTGATGTTGTTCCGCACCGAGGTCCGCAGCGTCCGCCAGAAGTACTCGCGGTCCCGGCGGCGGAACGTCACGCCTCGGCCGTCCGCGGTCGCCACCGTCGCGCTGTCCAGCCTCGCGAGCAGGAACCACTGGGCGTCCCGACCGGCCAGGTTGAGTTCCGGGCGGTCCCGGTGCTGCGGCTTGACCGGCAACAGGTTCCGCAACAGCACCTCGACCAGCGCCTTGCCGATGCTCAGCGGGTTGGTCGGGGGCCGCATGAAGCGTTCCGCGCGGACCTGGGACATCGACGGCAGCGGCAGGGTCCGCGCGGTGGGCAGCACCCGGCCGTCGTCGAACTGCGCCCGACGCTCCCGCACCTTGCCCAGCGCGGTGGGCAGGGTGTCGAACAGCTCGTCGGGTCCGCGCAGGAAGTCCTCGATGGCCATCTGCTGGAGGGCGACGGCCGAGTACTCCATCCGCAGCAGGTAGCGCAGGGAGCGCTTCTGCATGTCCTTGATCATGGTCGTCGCCCGCCGTTCCGGGTGGTACAGGGCGGCGGTGATCAGGCGGTTGCGGGTGTGGAAGTAGGCCTGCCAGTCGGTGAGGTCGTCCTTCTCGCCCCAGGACATGTGCCAGACGGCGATCCCGGGCACCGTCGCCGTCGGGTACCCGGCGTGGCTGGCGCGCAGCCCGTACTCGGTGTCGTCCCACTTGATGAAGATGGGCAGGGGCAGGCCGATCTCCTCCGCGACCGAACGGGGGATCATGCACATCCACCACGCGTTGTAGTCGACGTCGGTCCGGCGGTGGAAGACCGGGCTCTCCCGGAGGGACTCCTCGGCGAAGTCGTGGTCCTCGACGGAGCCCGGCGCGGGCCGCCACATGAACTTGGCGCGGTCCATGACCTCGCCCATCGAGTGCAGCCGGGACCGCGCCTGGAGGTTGAGCATCTGCCCGCCGACCAGCGTCGGGTGCTCGGTGAAGCGGGAGAACGCGATCGCCCGGAGCACCGAGTCGGTCTCCAGCACGATGTCGTCGTCCATGAACAGGATCTGCTCGCAGTCGGTGGCGGTCAGGGCCTCGTACATGCCCCGCGCGAAACCGCCGCTACCGCCGAGGTTGCCCTGCTCGTACAGGCGCAGCTTGTCGCCGAGCGCGCGCTCCGCCTCGGGGAAGGCCTCCGCCTCGCGGACCTTGTCCTTGCCCTGGTCGGCGACGACGATGGCGGTCACCGCGTCCATCAGCAGCGGGTCCTCGGCGATCGTGCGCAGCGTGGCGACGCAGTCGTCGCGGCGCATCGTGGTGATCCCGATCGACACCGAGGCGCGGCTGGGTGCCGGCGTGGGCGAGAACCAGCCGCCCTGGCTCAGCACGACCTCGTTCTGGTCGGTGGTGATGTCGAACCAGTACCAGCCGCCGTCCTCGAACGGGCCGAGGTCGAAGGACTGGTTGACCTCGCCGCCGTCCCGGACGACGTCACCCCACACGTGGATGCGGGTGCCGTTGGCGCGGGAGCGGTAGACGTCGATGCGGCAACCGCCTTCGACGCGCAGCCGGAGCTCGACGGTCTCCAGGGTGGTCCACCGCCGCCAGTAGCTGGCCGGGAAGGCGTTGAAGTACGTGGCGAAGGAGACCTCGGACTGGGCCGGGATGGTGCCCGACGTCCTGGACAGCGACCGGGTGCGGTGCTGGTTCGTCTCGTCCTCGTCCATGTAGAGGGTCCGCACGTCCAGCGGATCACCGAGGCGCGGGAACAGGATGCGCTGGAGCAGGGCGCCGCTCTGGGGCGCTGGCTGCTCCAGGGTGCCCACCGCCGCCTGTTGGGTGGGTTCCACGGCTTTCTTGGCTGCTGTCTTGGGGGGCATTGGAGAGTCGGTCCTCCGTCGAGTGGCCGTTGGTCGTGTCTTCAGGTTCGCGTCCGGCGGTGGGGAGGGACTGCCGTGACCACCCGGGCCGTGGCCCGCCTCCGGCTGATCGACCGGCGGCGGTGTTCGTCGTCACACTCCGGTCGCGCTGCCCGGTCGGCAACGCGCCCACCCGAACGCTCCGACGGGCTGCCACCCCCGCCGGTCACTCCGGGCGACGGACTCCTCACCCGACACAGTCCCTCGGCCCGACTGACACCTGGCGCTTGACAGAAATCTCACCCGAAACCGGGTTTCCGCTGTCCGGCACCGTCAATTCATGGCTCTCAATATAGCTACCGCCGGGTACCGCGCTCGCTGTGGGCACACCCGACTGGGTGGCAGCGTGTCGCGACGGTACCCGGCGGCGACTCGGGTCGCACCCATTCCAGGGCGGCCCGGACGTTTCCCGTCAGTCCTCCATCGAGCCGTCCAGAGAACGACCGTCGGCGAAGAACGGGGCGATCTTGTTGTCGTACATGCTCAGCGCGGAACCGATCGCCATGTGCATGTCGAGGTATTTGTAGGTGCCGAGCCGGCCGCCGAACAGCACCTTGCGCTCCTTGGCCTCCCGCTTGGCCAATTCCCGGTACTTCTCCAGCTTGGCGCGGTCCTCGGCGGTGTTAATCGGGTAGTACGGCTCGTCGTCGTCCTCGGCGAATCGGGAGTACTCCTTCACCACGACCGTTTTGTCGGTCGGGTAGTCCCGCTCCGGGTGGAAGTGCCGGAATTCGTGGATCCTGGTGTAGGGCACCTCCTCCTCGGCGTAGTTCATCACCGAGGTGCCCTGGAAGTCGCCGACCGGGAGTACTTCCTGGGTGAAGTCGAGGGTCCGCCAGCTGAGGTGCCCCTCCGCGTAACCGAAGTACCGGTCCAGGGCTCCCGTGTAGACGACCGGAACGCCTTCCGGGAGCTGGTCGCGAACGTCGAAGAAGTCGACGTTCAGCCTGACGTCGATGTTCTCGTGCTCCGCCATCTTCTCCAACCACGCGGTGTAGCCGTCGACCGGCAGCCCCTCGTAGGTGTCGTTGAAGTAGCGGTTGTTGAAGTTGTAACGGACGGGCAGCCGGGTGACGGTCGCCCCCGGGAGCTCCTTGGGGTCGGTCTGCCACTGTTTCGCTGTGTAACCGCGGAAGAACGCTTCGTACAGGGGCCGGCCGACGAGGGAGATCGCCTTCTCCTCGAAGTTCCGGGCGGCCGCGGAGTCGATCTCACCGGCCTGCTCGGCCACCAGCGCCCTGGCCTCGTCCGGCGTCATGTACTTGCCGAAGTACTCACAGATCGTCGCCAGGTTGACCGGCATCGGGTAAACGCGGTCCTGGTAGATCGTGAAGACCCGGTGCTGGTAGTCGGTGAAGTCGGTGAACTGGTTGACGTACTCCCAGACCCGCTTGTTGGAGGTGTGGAACAGATGCGCTCCGTAGCGGTGCACCTCGATACCGGTTTCCGGTTCGGCCTCCGAATAGGCGTTTCCGCCGATATGCGGGCGCCGGTCCAGCACCAGCACTCGGCGGCCCAGCTGGCTGGCGGTCCGCTCGGCCACCGTGAGCCCGAAGAAACCGGAGCCAACAACGATCAGGTCATAACCCTCGAAGTCCACGGAAAACGAGGGTACCTGTCACGAGGCGCAACAATGCGGCGGGTGGAGGTTCGCGGTCAATTCAACACGGAGCTCACACGGTCGGCGACGCGGGTGGCGATCTCGAGGGCGCTCGTGGCCGCCGGCGAGGGGGCGTTCAGCACGTGCACCTGCCGGGGCACGAGCTCGATGAGGAAGTCGTCGACCAGCCGTCCGTCCGCCAGCACGGCCTGGGCCCGCACCCCGGCCGGAGCGCGGACGATGTCCGCCGGGCCGATGTCGGGGACCAGGCGGGCCAGGTCCGCCGCGAACCGCGCCCGGGAGAGCGACCGCAGGGTCTCGGTGATCCCGGTCCGGACGTGCCGGCGGGCCAGGCCCCAGGTCCCCGGGAACCGGATCACCTCGACCAGGTCGCGGGCGGAGGCGTCACGCCACCGGTAACCCTCCCTGCGCAGGGCCAGCACCGCGTTCGGGCCGGCGTGGACGGAACCGTCCAGCATCCGGGTCAGGTGCACGCCGAGGAAGGGCAGCTCCGGGTTCGGGACCGGGTACACCAGCCCCGTGACGAGGTGGCGCCGGTCGGGCCGCAACTCGTAGTACTCCCCCCGGAAGGGCAGGATGCGGGCCCTGGGCCGCACACCGGCGAGATCGGCGATCCGGTCGCTGTGCAGGCCGGCGCAGTTCACGAGCGCGTCGGCCCGCACCACGCCGGTCCCGGTGGCCACCTCCACCCGTCCCGGCGCGCGGCGCACGGCCAACGCCTCCGTCCCCAGCCGCAGGTCGGCCTCGTGCCGGGTGAGTTCCTCGACCATCGCCGCGCAGACGCCCGTGAAGTCGACGACGCCGGTCGACTCCACCCGGAGGGCGGCGACGCACCGCACGGCCGGCTCGTGCTCCCTCGCCTCGTCCGGTCCGATCGCCCGCGCCGGCACCCCGTTGGCCTCGGCCCGGGCCGCCAGGTCCCGCAATCGGCCGGTCTCCGCCTCGTCGGTGGCGACGACGAGCTTCCCGCACACCGACACCGGGACGCCGTGCTCCCGGGCGTAGGCGGCCATCGAGGCGTTACCGGCCACGCACATCCTGGCCTTCTCGCTGCCCGGTCGGTAGTAGAGGCCGGCGTGCAGCACCCCGCTGTTGTGGCCGGTCTGGTGGCGGGCCCAGCCGTTCTCCTTCTCCAGGACGGTCACGTGGTGGCCCCGGACTACCCGGAGTTCCCTGGCCACCGCGAGGCCGACCACCCCGCCGCCGATCACGGTCACGTGGGCCATCGCTCATCCCCTCCACCCGGCTGCGCACCCCGGCCGGCCACGGGTCCCCGTCACGTCACCCCGCGACAACCGTGCTGGTCACGGGCTTCCGCTCCCCGGGCCGACCGGCCGCACCCGACTTATACTCGCTTCGGTCGAGGAAAGCGGGGTGCCATGCCCGACAACATCGACGACATCGCCCTCGGTCAGCCGACCGTGGGCGAACCGGAGCTCGCGGCCATCGCCGAGGTCTTCCGGTCCGGCTGGTTGGCCGGGGCGGGACCGGCGTGCGCGCGTTTCGAGGAACGCTTCGCGGCGGTGGCCGGGACCACGCACGCACTGGCCACCTCGAACTGCGGTGCCGCCCTCAACCTGGCGATGCTGGTGCTCGACGTGCGGCCCGGCGACGAGGTGGTGGTGGCGGACTACACGTTCCCGGCCACCGCGCACGCGGTCGCCCAGGCCGGGGCCACCCCGGTGTTCGCCGATGTCCGGCCCGACACCCTCACCCTCGACGCGGCCGCCGCCCTGGCCGCCGTCGGCCCGAGGACGGTAGGCATCGTCGCGGTGGACGTCGCCGGGCAGCCCGCCGACTACGACGCGCTCCGGGCGGTCGCGGACCGGCACGGTCTCTTCCTCGTCGAGGACGCGGCGTGCGCGGCCGGCGCCCGCTACCGGGGTCGGCCGGCCGGCTCACTGGCTGATCTGGCCACCTTCAGCTTCCACGGCCGCAAGGGCATCACCTCGGGCGAGGGGGGCGCGCTGACCAGTGATCGAGGCGACCTCGTCGACCGGGCGAGGACGCTGCACACCTACGGGGTGGCGCCGGCCCTGACCCGGGAGGGGGCTGTGGACCTGCCCATCCCCTCCTTCACCGAACTGGGGCACAACTACCGGCTGTCCGACGTCCAGGCGGCGATCATGGGGGTCCAGCTGGACCGGCTCCCCGCCCTGCTGGACGCGCGCCGGCGCGTCGCCGAGCGCTACCAGGAGCTGCTCAAGGACCTCGACGAGATCACCTTGCCGGTGACCGGTGCCGACCGGGAACACCCGTGGCAGGCGTACCTGGTCACCGTGGATCCGTCGGTCTCCCGCGACCGGCTGGCGTTCGCCCTGCGGTCGGCGGGCGTCCAGACGACGATCGGCACCTACGCCTGCCATCTCCAGCCCGTCTACGGGTCCGACCGGGAGTGCCCGGTGTCCGCGGACCTCTTCCGGCGCCAGCTCGCGCTCCCGATGCACGCGAACCTGACCGACGAGCAGGTGGACCGGGTCGCCTCGGCGGTGCGGGAGGGGATCGCCGGGCTCGGGTGAGAGGTGGCGGGTCAACGGCGGGGCCGCGGGTCGACCAGGCCCGTGGGAGGACAGGGAGGCGAGGATGACGGCTGGCACGGTGTTCTTCACGGGTGGCGCGGGCTTCATCGGCATGCACGTGCTGCCCCTCCTGCTCGACCGGGGCTACCGGGTTCGGCTCTTCGACAACATGAGCCGAGGGGACCGCGCCCGGGTGGAGGAGCTGACCGCCACCGGACAGGTGGAACTGGTCGAGAAGGACGTCCGGTACGGCGGGGCGGTTCGCGAGGCCGTCCGGGGGTGTTCGCACGTCATCCACTTCGCGACGGTGTCGATCAACAAGTCGACGGCCGACCCGCACGAGAGCATCGACATCAACATGGTCGGCAACAACAACGTCTTCGCGGCGGCCGCCGACGAGGGGGTGCGCCGGCTCGTGTTCGCCTCCACCGCCTCGGTGTACGGGGACCCGAGCCGCCTCCCGATGCACGAGGACGACCCCCTGGACCCGCTGACGCCCTACTGCATCAGCAAACGCGCCGGGGAGGACCTGCTCCGCTTCTACGAACGCCGGCAGGGCCTGTCCTGGAACGCGCTGCGCTTCTTCAACGTGTACGGCCCTGGCCAGCGCATCGAGGCCTACTACACCTCGGTGATCAACCACTTCCTGGACCGGCTGACGAACGGGCTGCCGCCCGTCATCGACGGGCGGGGCGAGCAGTCGATGGACTTCGTCCACGTCACGGACCTGGCCCGCGCGGTGGTCGCCGCGCTGGAGAGCGAACGCGCCGGCCTGCCGATCAACATCGGGACGGGCATCGACACCACGATCGCGCAGCTGGCGAAGATCCTGATCGACGCGGTCGGCGCTGAGGTCGAGCCGAGGTTCAACCCCCGGGACGTCCTGGTGTCGCGCCGGGCGGCCGACATCCGGCGGGCCAGGGAGGTCCTGGGCTGGGAGCCGGCCGTCTCCGTGCGGGAGGGGATGACCGCGCTGGTCGACGCCAGGTTGGGCCGCTGATGTTCCTCGACGACGAGCGCAGCAGGCGCCTGCGGCCCGGGATCCTCACGGACCTCGTGGGCCAGTACATGAACGACAGCGAACGGGCCCGGCTGCTCGGACTCCCCCCCAGCACGCGGATCAGGGAGCGGGCCAAGGTCGTCAGCCCCGAGCGGCTCGTCCTGGGCGACCACTGCTGGATCGGTGAGGGTGCCGTCCTGGACGCGAGCGGTGGGCTGGAGATCGGCGAGCACACCAGCATCGGGCTGAACACGTTGATCTTCACCCACTCCAGCTGGTTGGCGAACATGATGCTGGAGAA
The DNA here is from genome assembly GCF_049311605.1 of Actinoalloteichus caeruleus. Classification (NCBI taxonomy): domain Bacteria; kingdom Bacillati; phylum Actinomycetota; class Actinomycetes; order Pseudonocardiales; family Pseudonocardiaceae; genus Actinoalloteichus; species Actinoalloteichus caeruleus. The sequence goes on along the minus strand of NZ_CP186005.1, from coordinate 178,289 downwards.
CCACAGCGGTTCCGACCTGATCGAACGCAAGCCGGTGCGGATCGGCCGGGGTTGCTTCATCGGGGGGCTCTGCTTCGTGATGCCCGGCGTGGTGATCGGGGACTTCGTGACGGTGCAGCCGCTGTCCGTGGTGGCCAGGGACCTACCGGACCGGAGTCTCGCCGCCGGGAACCCCGCCAGGGTGTTCCAGCGCTACGACGAGGAGCACGTCCGGGCCGAGGCCGAACGGGTCCGAGGTGGGGGCGGGGCGGACCGGCGGGAGCCGTGAGGACGGCGCTGGCCGACGCGCGCGGGTCGAGGCGGGCTCACTAGCAGCCGATGCCAGCGGCTCACGGGACGACTCCCAGGTAGAGGTCGTGGAAGACCCCGGGGGTCGCGGCGATGACGCCGAAGCGGAGTACCCGGCCCAGCACTGCGGGCGGGAGGAGCACCCGCAACGGGAGCCGGATGGCGCCGGCCGCCGGGACCAGCAAGGTGAAGGGCGGCAGGCCGACCGTGGAACTGCCGAGGACGACGGCGGCGCAGGTCCACGGCCGCTGGGCGGAGAGGATCTCCAGCCTCCGGACCAGGCCGGTGAGCCTGGTACCCAGGGCGGAGCGGGGATCGCGGAGCCAGGGCAGCGCGACGGCGCCGCGCGCCGCCGCGTAGTGCACCAGCTTGCCGGCGAGCTGTCCGGACGCGATCGAGAGGGCCAGCCCCCACCAGGGGAGCTCGGGGCGGGTGACCGCCATCCCGACCAGGTAGAGCTCCACGCTGAAGATCGGAGCCAGCGAGCCGAGGAAGGCCACTCCGGCCACCAAGACGAACCAGGGAAGCTCCACCGAGCCACCCTAGTGGGGGCACCGGTCCGGAGTCCTCGTCATGGGCGGCTCCGGACCGGGCGGCCTTGTCACCGGTTCGGTGGCTGGCTCAGCCGTTGAAGGTCGCCGGGTCGAGGCCCAGGACCCTGGTCCCCGAGTCCAGCGGCGCGAGGGACTCGACGTCCTCCGGGTCGAGGTGGAAGTCGAACAGGTCGAAGTTCTCCTCGATCCGGGACGGGGTGACCGACTTGGGGATGACGACGTTGCCGATGTCGAGGTGCCAGCGCAGGATGACCTGCGCCGGGGTCCGCCCGTGCTTCTCGGCGAGTCGGGTGACCACCGGGTCGGCGAGGACCTCGCCCTGGGCCAGCGGGCTCCAGGCCTCGGTGAGGATCCCGTGTTCCGCGTGGAAAGCCCGCAGTTCCGGTTGTTGCAGTTTGGGGTGCAGCTCGACCTGGTTGATCGAGGGGACGAGTTCCGTCTCGTCGAACAGGCGCTTCAGGTGGTCGATGGTGAAGTTGGAGACGCCGATCGCGCGGACGCGGCCCTCCCCGTAGAGGCGTTCGAACGCCTTCCAGGTCTCGACGTACAGGTCCCGGCCGGGCAACGGCCAGTGGATGAGGTACAGGTCCAGGTAGTCGAGGCCGAGCTCGGTCATGCTGGCGTCGAAGGCGCGCAGGGTCGAGTCGTAGCCCTGTTCGGCGTTGAGGAGCTTCGTGGTGACGAAGACGTCCTCCCTGGGCAGCCCGGACTCGGCGACCGCCTGCCCGACTCCGCTCTCGTTGCTGTAGGCCTTGGCGGTGTCGATGCTCCGGTACCCGGTGCGGAGCGCCGTCGCGACCGTCTGCCTGGCCTCCTCCGGCGGAACCTGGAACACCCCGAAGCCGAGCTGGGGGATCTCCACGCCGTTGTTCAGGGTGAGGTTGGGAACCTTGCTCATGGGCTGTTCGGCCTCCGGTCTTCGTGTGGTGCCGTCGGGGCTATGGGTACCCGACCGCGAGGGTGACCGGGAGGCAACGTGCCTCACCTCACCGGCCGGGCGCAAGACCGTCCTCACCGGATCGGGTGAGTTCTCCGAGCCCACACCTGCGGGTATCGCCGGGGCGGGCCCGGGCGGGTGGCCGTGAGGTGGCCGGAGTTGGCCTCGCCTGCTATCCAGCCGAGATATGTCGAGAGACCGAGAACCGGCGGAACCGCCGGGGGACCCGTACTCGGTGACGGCCGAGTTCTACGACCTGCTCCACCTCGACGGCTACCGGGAGTGGGCGCGGACGTGGCTCGCCACGTCCGCGCGGCGCGCGCGGCTCGGCGTGCTGGAGGTGGGCTCGGGGACCGGGGCGATGACCTGGGTGCTGGCCGAGGAGTCAGAGGTCCCCGTGCACGCGGTGGAGCCGTCACGGGCGATGAGGGCCGTGCTGATGGGGCGCCTCGCCACCGCCTCGGACCGGGTGCGGAGCCGCGTTCGGGTGCACCCCCACCCGCTGGGGGCGGCCGGCCTGGCCGGCGTCGCCGACCTGGCGGTGTGCGTGAACCTGGCCTCGGGGCTGCCGCCCGCGGAGCGGGAGGACGCGCTCTGGCCGGCGGTGGCACGGGCCCTCGTCCCGGGCGGGCTGCTGGTGGTGGACAGCCCTCGGCGTGGTTCTCCAGCCGCCGAGGAGTGGCCCCTGCCCTCGACACGGCTGGGTCCGGACGTCTACACGGGAACCGTGCGGTGCGCGCCGGGCGACCGGGCGGGGCCGGACCGCTGGACGTTCCGGTACCAGGTGCTCGGGGAGCGCGGGACGCTCCGGGAGGAGACGGAGACGTTCCCGACCTGGCCGTTGGACCCGGAGGTGCTGGACCAGGAACTCCGGGTCGCGGGCTTCCTCCCGGCTGGGACGGCGGGTGGGTGGGACCCGGAGGTGCCGGCGATGACCTCGGAGGTCGACGCCGCCTCCGCGTGGCGTCCCGAGCTGTGGCGTCGCCGATGACCCGGCCGTCCCCGGCGGCGCCGGCCGAACGCGGGCCGCGCGGCCGGGCTCCGGGTCAGCGCACGGAGGCTCCCCGCAGCACCTCGGCGACCACGCGGTGCGCCGGCAGGATGGCGGCGCGTTCGTCGGCGGCGTCCACCCGCCCCGCCATGAGGTCGAGGAACCGGTCGAGCTGCGCGGCGAGGGGTTCGCGCCCGCTGACCAGCTCGGGCACCTCGATCACGCTCTGCTGCCGGTAACCGCGCCCGTCGGGGGTCGCGGCGTCCAGCGACACGTGCCGGTAGATGGTGACGTCCCGCCGGAGCAGGTCGGCCTCGATCAACCGGTTCAGCTCGCGGATCACCAGCGTGCGCACCTTGCGCTGGCCGATCCTGCTGGCGGAGACGGCGGACAGCGCGCCGTCGGCGAACCCGAGCAACGCCTCGACGACGTCCTCCGCTCCCGGTTCGGAGCTGTCGTGGAAGCGTCCCGCACGGCCGAGCACCGTGTGGGGGGCCGTGCCGCCGAAGGCTCGGATGACCAGGTCCACGTCGTGGACCAGGAGGTCCCAGCCGACCCCGGTCCTGATCCTCGGCGCGTAGGGCGAGTGCCGGGTGGCGCTGACGTGGACCGGGTCGTCGACCAGCGAGAGCGCGGTCATGGCTGTCGGGTTGTACCGCTCCAGCAGCCCGCACATCAGGGGGACGTCGCGTTGGGCGGCGAGTGCGACGACCTCCTCGCTGCCTGCGAGGTTGTCGCACACCGGCTTCTCGACCAGCAGCGGGACATCCTGTTCCAGGACCTGCCTGGCGAGCTTGTGGTGGGTCTCGGTCGCGGAGGCGATGACGACCCCGTCGACGTCGCCCAGCTCACCGAGCTCGGGCAGCCACCTGGCGCCGCACTGTTCCGCGAGGGGAGTGCCGACCGCCTCCCTCGGGTCGACGACCACCACCAGGTCACAGCGTTCGGACTGGCTGAGCACGCGGGCGTGCAGGGTTCCCATCGCACCGGCGCCGACCAGGGCGATCCGTGCTCTCGGCTCCGGCGTCATCCTCCGAGCACCCCCCGGACCGCCGCGACGATCTCGTCGAGGTCGTCGGCGGTGAGTTTGGGGTGGACCGGGAGGGACAGCGCCCGCCTCGCCACCGAGCGGGCGACGGGGAAGTCCTCGGGGCTGACCCGAGGCACCCCGGGGTGGTCGCGGTAGCAGTCGTAGTCGAACACCAGCCGGGGGTAGTAGATGCCGGTGCCGACGCCGGCCTCCCCGAGCCTGGCGGCGAGTTCGTCGCGGTCGACCGCGGCGTCGTCGTCGAGCAGGACGGTGTACTGGTGCCAGACGTGGGTGCGACCGTCCACGACGGCGGGCAGGCGCAGCCCGGGAATCCCGGTGAGGCCCTTGGAGAGGGTCTCCGCGTTGCGTTGCCGGCTGTCGATGAGCTGGGCGAGCCGGCCGAGCTGGGGCAGGCCCACGGCCGCGTGCACGTCGGTCATCCGGTAGTTGTGCCCGGCGACCTCGTACTGGTAGCGCTGCCGCATCCCCTGGTTGCGCAACACCCGGAGCCGTTCGGCGAGCTGGTCGTCCTCGGTGGTGATGACACCGCCCTCGGCGGTCGTCACGTTCTTCGTCGCGTACAGCGAGAAGCAGCCGAGCCCGAAGGAACCCACCGGTCGGCCGTCGACCGTGGCCCCGAGGGCCTGTGCCGCGTCCTCGACCAGGGCCAGCCCCCTCGACGTGGCGAGCGCGCCGAGCCGGTGGACGTCAGCCGGTTGGCCGTAGAGGTGCACGGGCATCAGCGCGGTGGTGCGGGGGCCGACGGCGGCGGCCGCCGCCTCGGGGCAGAGGCAGTAGTCGGCGTCGCCGATGTCGGCGAACCGGGCGGTCGCGCCCGCCTCCAGGATCGCGTTGAGGGTCGCGACGAAGGTGAAGGGGGAGGTGACGACCTCGTCGCCGGGCCGCAGACCGAGCACCTCCAGCGAGGCGACCAACGCGGTCGTCCCGCTGTTGACCGCGATCGCGTGCGGCACTCCGGCGGCGTGGGCGAAGGACTCCTCGAAACGCTCGACCATCGGCCCCTGCGCGATCAGCCCGGAGCGGAGAACGGAGCTGACCAGAGGCTCGGCGTCCTGGACGTCGATGGCGGTAATGGGGATCATGCGGCCGCCTTTCGGTTCCACAGATCATTTCCCGCATTGCGGTAGGGTGATCTTCCGACCAATTCCCGGTGCGCAGGATCACCGTACTCGCCACCGTGTCCCGGTCGCCCGCCAAACAGCGGGACGACTACCCGGTAACACCGCGACGGAAAGGGTGTTCGTGGCAAACAGGATTCATCCGAGCTCCGCCGTGTCCCCCGAGGTCGAGCTCGGCGAGGACAACGTCATAGGCCCCTTTTGCGTGATAACCGGACCCACTCGTATAGGCGATGGGAACTGGATCGGACCACACTCCGTCATCGGAACTCCCGCCGAATACCGGTCCGGGCCACACCCGATCGGCTGGGAAGGCGAGATGGCTGGTGGCGGGCTGGTGATCGGCGACCGGAACGTCGTGCGGGAGTTCACCACGATCAACCAGGGCACCGCCACACCAACCCGGGTGGGCGACGAGTGCTATCTCATGAGCGGCGTCCACCTCGGGCACGACAGCACCGTCGGGAACCGGGTGACCCTCGCCTCCACGGTCCAGGTCGCCGGGCACTGCGTGGTCTGGGACGAGGCCAACCTGGGCATGGGCGCGCTGCTGCACCAGCGGTCCGAGGTCGGGCCGGGGGCGATGGTGGGGATGGGCGCCGTCGTGCGGCGGACGGTCGGGGCCTTCACCATCGCAGTGGGCGATCCGGCCAGGACGACCGGGATCAACGAGATCGGACTGCGCAGGCAGGGCTGCGGCGACACCGCCGTCGAGGCACTGGCCCCCCTCCTCAGGGGAACCGGACCACTCCCTGCCGACGGACTGCCCACCCGGCTCGCCGACCTGCTCAGGAGCTGGGTGGACCGGGAGTAGCGCGACGCGGCAACCGACGAGGGGGCGCAGGACATGACGCTTGTCGAACGGCTTCGCGGGGTGTTCGTCCAGGCACTGGACCTGGGCCAGGACGTCGAGGTCGAGAAGTTGGAGTACCGGGGGGTCGACGCGTGGGACTCCGTGGGTCACATGACGCTCGTCGCGGCGGTCGAGGACGAGTTCGACGTCCAACTGGACACCGACCAGGTGATCGACATGAGCAGTTTCAAGGTCGCCGCCGACATGCTCAAGAACCTGGGCGTCCCCGAAGGCTGATCGCGCACCGACGAATCACCGAACAGCGAATCGGGAACCCTCCGACGGAGGGAGATCGGCTTTTCCGGATCGTGCCTTCCGACGCGGCACCGGTACCGCACGTCGTCGCGCCGGCGGTGGAATCGACGGCGGCGCGAATTCGACGGGCGGAATCCCGCGACGCTCGTAGTCTGACGTCAGAGCAGTGCGGTCCTGACGGAATCGGAGAACGCCGGTAGGACCGGCGTTCCGGGGCAGAGGGGCGGTACTTAGCCGTGACCGAACTCAGGGACAGGGTCGCCGTCATCACCGGCGGCACCCGCGGCATCGGCCTGGCCACCGCGACCGCGCTGGCCGAGGCGGGGGCGGCTGTGGTGCTCACCGGACGTTCGGAGACCACGGCCAAGGAGAGGGCGGCGGAGGTGGCCGCCGCCACCGACTCCCGGGTCATCGGCATGGGGCTGGACGTCACGGACGGGCGCGCGACGGCCACCGCGATCCGGGGCGCGGCACGGGAACTCGGCCGGCTCGACATCGTGGTCGCGAACGCGGGTGTCCTGGCCGACGCCGTGCTGGGCATGATCAGCGAGGACCACGTCCGCTCGCTGCTCGACACCAACGTGGTCGGCGCGCTGAACACCGTGCAGGCCGCCGCCCGGGTGATGACCCGGGCCCACGGCGGGTCGATCGTGCTGCTCGGTTCGATCGTGGGCGAGCGGGGCAGCGTGGGGCAGAGCGCCTACGCGGCGTCGAAGGCCGCGATCGGAGGCCTCACCCGTTCGGCCGCCAAGGAACTCGGGCGCCACGGCATCCGGGTCAACGCGGTCGCCCCCGGGGTCGTGGACACCGACCTCGTCCGCTCCCAGTCCGAGGAGACGCTGCGCCACGCCCGGGAATCGAGCCCGTTCGGTCGGCTGGGCCGCCCGGAGGAGGTCGCCACCGTGATCCGCTTCCTGGCCGGCGACGACGCCAGCTTCGTCACCGGACAGGTCATCGGGGTCGACGGGGGTCTGGTGCTGTGACCGCGCTCCGGACCGACACCGTGCTCGCCGACCTGGTCCACCCTGGCAGCGCGCTCGTCGACGCCGCGACGGGCACCACGTGGTCGGGTTCGGACCTGCTGGCCAGGGCGGAACGCTTCGCCGAGGGACTCGTCAACCTGGGGCCCGGCCCCCTCTTCCTGCTCGCCGGCGTGGACACCGGCTCGGTCGAGCGCTACCTGGGTGGCCTCGCCGCGCGCCGGCCGGTGGCACTGCTCGATCCGGCCACCCCGCACGCCGTCCTCGCCGACCTCATCGGCAGGTTCCAACCGGCGGCCGTGCTCGGCACCCCCGACGGGGAACGGGCACCGGAGGGGTACCTCCCGACGGCCGACGGGTGGCGGCGGCTCGCCAGCGGGGAGGCCCCACCGCCGCACCCCGACCTCACGCTGCTGCTGGGCACCAGCGGCTCCACCGGCAGCCCCAAGTTCGTCCGGCTCTCCGGTCGGGCCGTCCTCGCCAACGCCCGGTCCGTGATCGCCTCGTTGGGCATCACCACCGCCGAGATCGCCCCCACCTGCCTCCCGCTGCACTACAGCTACGGGCTGTCCGTGCTCCACAGCCACCTCGCCGCCGGCGCGACGGTGGTCGTCACCGGGCACGGCGTCCTCGAACGGCCGTTCTGGACCGCCGTCGACCGGTACGGGATCACCTCGCTCGCTGGTGTCCCCTACCACTACGAGATGCTGCGACGACTGCGGTTCGACCCCGCGGCGCACCCCAGCCTGCGCACCGTGACCCAGGCCGGGGGGCGGCTGCGCGACGAACTCGTCACCTACTTCCACCGCACGATGGCCGCGGTGGGAGGGCGCATGTTCGTCATGTACGGCCAGACGGAGGCCGCGCCGAGGATGGCCTGCCTGCCCGCCGAGGAACTGCCAGGGCGGGTCGGGTCGGTGGGCCGGCCGGTTCCTGGTGGGACCTTCACCATCCGCTCCCTCTCCGACCAGGACACCGCCGGAGGCGCACCGGCGCCACGCCGGGGCAGGAGCGCGACCAGTACCAGCCCGGGGGCTGAGGGCGAGGTCGTCTACCAGGGTCCCAACGTGATGATGGGCTACGCGGAGTCGGCCGCCGAACTGTCGTCGGGCGACGAACTCGGCGGGGTCCTCGCGACCGGTGATCTCGGCTACCTCGACGAGGAGGGCTTCCTGTTCCTCACCGGACGCCTCTCCCGGATCGGCAAGGTCTTCGGCAACCGGGTCAACCTGGACGACGTCGAGCGGCTCCTCCGGGGCAGGACGGGGCACGTCGGCCCGGGAGCCGCCGTCGCGGACGGTGATCGGGTCGTCGTCTTCCTCGAAGGGGGGACCGTCGAGGCCTGCCGAGCCGTGGCCAGGACGCTGGCGGCGGAACTGCGCCTGCACGCGTCCGGGTTCGACGTTCGACCAGTGGACCGTCTCCCCCTGCTGCCGAGCGGCAAGACCGACTACCGCACCCTGGAGGCCGGCACGTGACCACCGCCGCTGAGCGACCGGACGCCGGGCCCGGGTCGGGGCACCCGGGGAACGGCTCCGCCCCCACCCCCTCGTCCCGCGGGGAGGACGCCGACGTCTTCGGGCTCGACCAGCCGGGGCGGGAGGCCGCTCTCCTGCCCGAACTGGTCGACCTCACCGAACGGCACCGCGACGGCTGCCCGGAGTACGACCGGATCCTCACCGCGCTCGGCGTTCCCCGTCCCGCCGCCGCCTCGACCACCTCCGACCTGCCGTGGCTCCCGGTCCGGCTGTTCAAGGAACACGATCTGCGCAGCGTGCCGGCAGAGGCGGTCTTCCGGGTGCTGACCTCCTCGGGGACCACCGGTGCCTCGGTGTCCCGCATCCACCTCGACCGGGAGAGCGCGGCGGCGCAGACCAGGCAGCTGTCGCGGACCCTGCGCGCGGTGCTCGGCCCCCGCCGGTTGCCGATGCTGATGGTGGACAGCGCGTCGACGGCGCGCGGCGGAACCTCCTTCTCCGCCCGGGGAGCCGGGGTCCTGGGCATGGCGAACTTCGGGCGGGACCACGTGTACGTGTTGGACGAGGACGACCGGCCCGACCCCGGCGCGGTCGCCGAGTTCCTCCGCCGGCACGGCGACTCCCCGTTCCTGGTGTTCGGCTTCACGTTCATGGTCTGGCGCTACCTCTACGAGATCGCCAGGGACCACCGGTTCGACCTGTCCAACGGCGTGCTGGTGCACTCGGGCGGCTGGAAGAGGTTGGCGGACCGGGCGGTCGACAACGCCGAGTTCCGCCGACGCTTCGCCGCCGACACCGGGCTGCGGCGCATCCACAACTACTACGGCATGGTCGAGCAGATCGGCACGGTCTTCCTCGAGGGACCGTCCGGGGGGTCGCTGTACTGCCCCGACTTCGCCGACGTGATCGTCAGGGAACCCGGGACCTGGCGGGAACAGCCGGTAGGGGAACCCGGGGTCATCGAGGTCGTCAGCACGCTCCCCCGGTCCTACCCCGGCCACGTCCTGCTCACCGAGGACGTCGGCGTCGTCCACGGAGTCGACGACGGCGACTGGCCCGGCAAGCGCTTCTCCGTGACGGGCCGCCTGCCCAGGGCGGAGGCGAGGGGCTGCGGTGACACGTTCTCCGGGCCGAGGAACACCGGACCCTCGGGAGGCCGCCCATGAAGGTCACCTCGCGGTTCCCCGCCGGGCCGTCCCTCCCGGCCCCCGACCTGCTCCGCGAGCTGGCGGTCGGTGCCGTCCGCTGTGATCTCCGGGTCGGGGACGAGCGGATGGTGCGGTTCCTGACCGACCTCGCCGCCAGGCTCCTCGCACCGGCCCAGGCCCGCCGCCACCCGGAACTCGCCGCGCTCGGGTTCTTCCTCCGCCGGGGGGAGCTCACCAGGACCCTGGACGCGCTCGGCGACTCGCCCTCGACCGGCACCGCACCCGCCGGGCCCGGCGGCGCCGAGAGCGCGCTCCGGTTCCCCCGGGGCCTGGTCCTGCACGTACCACCGGCCAACGTCGACACCATCTTCGTCTACTCCTGGGCGCTGTCCGCCCTGGCGGGCAACACCAACGTGGTCAGGTTGTCGGAACGTTCGGGCGCGGCCGCCTCCGCCGTCCTCACCGCCATGCACGAGGCCCTGCGCGACGCTCCACCCGAGGTGGCCACGGCGGTGGCCGCGACCCAACGCCTCATCGGCTACGGACGGGACGACTCGGTCACGGCGACCCTCTCCTCGGAGTGCGACCTCAGGGTGGTCTGGGGCGGCGACGCGTCCGTCACGGCCCTGCGCGCCTTCCCGCTGGCCCCGGCTGCCCGGGACCTCACCTTCCCCAACCGGTCGTCCTTCGCCGTGATCTCCTCGGCGTCGTGGCGGCGCACCGACGAGACCACCCGGCGCTCCGTGCTCGGCGGCTTCTACAACGACGCCTTCTGGTTCGACCAGGCGGCTTGTTCCTCGCCGAGGGCCGTGTTCTGGGTGGGCTCGGAGGCGGAGGGGCGCGAGGCGGCCCGCGACTTCACCCGGTTGCTGCTCGACGTCGTCGGGGAGAAGGGGTTCCGCCCCGAGCCGGCGATGGCGGTGCGGCAACGGGTCGGCGCCTACGGTCTCGCCGCGACCGGGGCGGCGAGGTCCGTCAGCTTCGAGGGGGACGCCGTCGCGACGCTGGAGCTCGCCCCCGAGGCGGAGATCCCCCGCGACTGGCTTGGCGTCGCGACCTTCCCCCACCGCGCCGTGGGTTCCCTCCAGGAGCTGGCAGGGCTGGTGCGGCGCGAGGACCAGACCCTGACCCACTTCGGGTTCGACCGGGGCGAACTCCTCGCCCTGGCCGAACGCCTCGGCGGGCGGGGGATCGACCGGATCGTCCCGGTCGGGTCGGCGTTGAGCTTCGCCCCGGTGTGGGACGGCCACGACCTGCTCCGCGAGTTCACCCGGCTGACGACGGTGACCGGGTAGGCGCCGCCGATGTGGTTCCGCGCGAGGGACAGGCCCGCCGGGCCGGTCGGTGGTGCGGGGGGAGCCGGCGGGCCGGCCGAACCCGGGGTCGTGGCGGGCGCCGAACCGGCCGGCGCCCGACGGCCGGTCGAGGTCACGGGCCAGCGAGACCCGAGTGAGAGCCCCGCGGGCGGGGGCGCGGAGAGCCGTGACGTGCCCGGTCGGTCGCGGCGGGCCCGGCTGCTCGCCTGGGCGCAGCGGGGCCTGCTCGTCCTGGTGCTCGCCGCGACGGCCTGGGCGGTGGTGGGCCGGTGGTCCGAGGTGTCGGCGGCGTTGGTCGAGATCCCCTGGTACGTGACGGCGCTGAGTTCGGCGGCGACGGTGGTCGGCATCCTGGTCGGCACCCTGGCGTGGCAGGCGGTGGTGGACGACCTCGGTCCGCCGGTGGGTCTGGTTCGCGGGGCGCAGATCAACCTCGTCGGCCAGCTCGGCAAGTACGTGCCCGGGACGGTCTGGGCGTACCTGCTCCAGATGGAACTCGGCAGGAGGGCCGGCCTGCCCCGGGCACGGATCTTCAGCGGCTCCCTCATCCACCTCGGTGTCTCGATGGTCGCGTCGTTGCTGTTGGGCGTGCTGGCCGCCCCGGTACTGCTCGCGGACACCCCCAGCGCGGCCTGGCTCTACCTGCTCCTGCCCGTTGGCCTGGTGGCGTTGCACCCGGCGGTGCTGACGAGGGCGGCGGCCCTGGTGTTCCGGGTCCTCCGCCGTCCCCCACCGGCGGAGCGGTTGCGGTGGGGCACGGTGGGCCGCGTCCTCGGGCTGTCCCTGACGGCGTACGGGTTGTTCGGGGTGCACCTCTGGCTGTTGGCATCGGCGAGCGGAGCCGTCACTGGCTGGGATGTCCTGGTCTGCGTCGGTGCGATGGCCATCGGCATGAACGCGGGCATCCTGGTCTTCTTCCTGCCCTCCGGCGCGGTCGTCAGGGACGCGATCCTGCTCGCCGCGTTGTTGGCCGCGGGTCTGACCGAAGCCCAGGCCATCGCGTTCACCCTCGCGTCACGGCTGATGTTCGTCCTCGCGGACGTGCTCACGGCTGGCGGCGCGGCGCTGACCGCGCGCCTCGCGCTGCGGCGCGCCGGGGACGGCTGACCCCGGTTCGGCTGCCCTCGTGGTGGGCTGGCCGGATCGTGGCGGACCAGGTCGCCACGGTGCCGGGCCCGCGCCCGCGCTCCCCTGCCGCGCGGCCGGCGTCCACCACATCGGCTCGGCTCCTGGAACTCCCCGCGCCGGCCTGCCTCCGGTGGCCGCCGGCTCCTGGTGGGACGCGCGGGAGAGATGCTCCCGCGCGGCGGGCGTGCACGAGTGGACGGCGGGGTGACCCGCCGGGTCGGGGAGCGCGGTTCGGGGATGGCGTGCGGGTTGGGGATGGCATGCGGGTCGGGGAGGGCGGCGTCCTCAGTCGGGGCCGGTGCCGCCGAGCGGCGCGCGGCGCGGCGCGATCGATCACCCCGGTCCCCGGGTCGGCTCCGGTCCCCCGTCCCGAGGTGCCGCTCCGAGCTCGTCGCCGCGCCCGGTCGCTCCAGGGCCTCGTGGGCGTGGAGGAGCGTTCACCAGCTACCCGCTGGCTCCGGAGGATCGGGGTCGGGACGCGGGCGGGCACGGCGCGAGTTCCGCCGAGGCCGTCCCGCCGGGTCCTCCTCCACGTCGCCACCGGGCCCGGCTGCCGGTTCGCCCGGGAGCGCGCGGGAGTCCTTCAGGGACGCTGTGGGCGGTTGGCCCGGTGGCTCTCCCACGTCCCGCACCTCGTCGACCACGAACACCGGACGACCGCGACCGTCGTCGCCGGCACGCCACAGGTACTCGCCGAGCAGACCGAGGAACGCGAGCTGCCCGCCACCGATCACGCACATCACCGCGATCACCAGTGGCCACCCCACGGGGAGCTCGGTGAGTGGCGCGGTGAGGACGACGGACGCCCCGAGCAGTACGCCCACCGCTCCCAGCACCGCTCCCACCACCATCGCCGCCCGCATGGGCGCGTAGGAGAAGGCGACGAAGGAGTCCAGGGCGAGTTTGATCTTCCGGCTGGTGGTCCACTTGCTGGTGCCCGCGGGCCGAGGACGCTGGTCGAAGGTGATGGTGGCCTGCGCGAAACCCACCCAGGCGACCAGGCCCATGATGTTGCGGTTGCGCTCGGGCATGCGCGCCAGCACGTCCAACACGGCGCGGGACACCAGGACCTGGGAAGGCCCCTCCTCAGGGATGTTGGGGATCTGCCCCAGTCGGCGGAGCAGCCAGGAGAACACCAGGGCGGACAGGTTCGACGGTCCACGCCGGACCGAACGGACCCGCCGCACGCCCCACACGATGTCGTGGCCCGATCTCCACCCCGCCAGGAAGTCGGCGACGGCGCTGAGAGGTTCCTGGAGGTCCGCGCTGAGCGTGATCGCCGCATCGCCCCGGCACAGCTGGAAGCCAGCGGTCACGGCGGCGTGGGAACCGAAGTTGCGGGACAGGACCGCGACCCTGGCGATGTCACCCGGCCCGAGCTGGTCGAACACCGCCTGGGCGGTGCCGTCCTCTGAGCCGTCGTCGACGACCACCAGTTCGAAGTCCAGGTCGGGGAAGGAGTTCCTGACCTGGCGGTAGAACGCGACGAGCCCTGGCGCGTTGGCCGCCTCGTCGCAGGCCGGCACCACCAGCGAGACCAGTCGCCGGCCGGTCACGCGCGCCGTCTCCCCCGTGGGGAACCGTTCTCGCATCGGATCCACCGTCCCTCCGCTCGGTCACGGGTGTCCGCTGTCGTGGTGGTCCTCCTTCCGTTCGTGTTCCGGGGCCGCTGAGGTCGGCTCGGTCGTCCTCGTCGGCTCCACGGGGGACACCTCGGAGTCGCCCGACCGGCGCCGCCGTCGGCGGTGCGTCGTCGTCACCAGCACGAGGCCGGCGGTCAACACCAGGCCGGCGGCCAGCAGGCCCATGCCGAGCCCGAGCCCGGGGGCGTTCCAGCGCAGCTCCAGGGATCCGCCGTCCATCCCGGCCGGCAGCTCGACCTGGAGGAGGCCGTCCGGCCCGGTCCTCGTGGGAACGGGGGCGCCGTCGACGCTGGCCGAGTACCCGGGCCACGCCAGCCTGGCGAAGGTGAGGCGGGTGGGGGCGCTGGGGTCGTCGCGGGTGAAGTCGACGAGTTCCCCGCTCCGGCCGACCACCTCGTCCCGTGTCACCTCGACACCGGCCGGCACGTGCGACACCCGCCCGTCAGGGTGGGGCAGCGGCTCCGTCCGCCGCCACACGGTGACGAAGTCGGTGACCTCCTGGCGTTCCCAGCCTGGCGGGGCCGGCTCCTCCCGCACGTCGACGAGGGCGTGTTGGGCGACGACCGTCTCCGCGCGGAGCAGGTCCACCAGCGGAGCCGGTCCTCCCAGGGGCCGCCGCCAGAAACGTTCCCACGCCTCCGGGCAGGTGACGCTGCCGTAGAAGTTCAGGCACTGCGCCCCGTCCAGCGCGGAGAACCCGATCCCGCTGTAGGCGGTGAGCGTCTCCACCTCCGGGATGGTGTACAGCGACCCGAAGAGGACGTCCTGGTAGATGCCGTGCGGTTCGACCGTGGCCGGGTCCGCCCTGGCGAGGTCGGCGAACTGGACGGTCATGCCCTGGTAGCGGTCCGCGAACCGGTCGCGCAGCTCGTCGGCGTGCAGGGGGAACTGGTAACCGGCGGTGTTGGCGTTGGACGGGAACCAGGTCAACTGGAGGGCGAGCACGCCCACGGTGCCGGTCGCCAGGAGGACGAACCCGCCGGCCCTGCTGGCCCACCCGGCCAGCAGGGGGACCAGCAGGAGGAGGACCGCCGCCGCGCCGAGGAGCTGCCGGGGCAGCGTGTCCGGGACCGACGCCCAGCCGAGGTAGCCGGCGAACGCGACCAGCGAGACCGAGAGGGCGGACCGTGCCACCGGTCGAGTGCGGTGGAAACCGCCACTGGCGACGACGGCCCAGGTCAGCGCGACCGCGAGCAGGAAGAAGGGGATCAGCCTGGCCGGCCAGCGGAACATCCAGAGGTTGGACGGACCGAGCATCAGCACCAGCGACGCGCCCCCGAAGACGGCCAGTCCCACCAGGGGCCGCCAGCGGTCCCGGAGCACCCCCCACCGCAGCCACGGCAGGGTGGGCAGCAGGAACCACCCGAGGTAGAGGCCGGGAAACTCCATCACCGGCAGGCCGAAGGTCGTCACGAAGGGTTGGAACGCGGGGTTGCTCAGGCCGAACAGGTCGGTGAGCGTGGGCACCAGGAAGCCGTCGTTGAAGGTGGGGCTGTCCTGGCGGTACCCGACCACCGAGGTGCCCACCAGCGGGATGAACACGAAGGCCGTCACCAGCGCCGTCGCCACGCCCGCCGCCGCCACACCGGCCACCCGCCACCGCTGCCCGGAGCACCACCCCTCGACCATCACGGCGAGGACCACCAGGGCGGTGGCCAGCAGGCCGTACGGGCTACCGATGGAGGAGCACAGGTAGCCGGCGAGCACGACCCAGAACAGGGAACCGCCCCGGTGGACGGCCCGCCGCGCCGTCCACCACACGTAGGGGACGAGCGCGGTGGTCATCTGCGCGTTGATCCACGCGGTGCCGTCCATGAACAGGTTGTAGCCGGCGAGGGGGAAGGCGAGGCCCACCAGCGCGGCGGCCCACGGCCTGGCCCCGTGGTCCCGGGCCACCAGGTACGTCCCGAAGGCCATGAGCACCATGAACCCGGCCTTGACCAGCGAGATCGCCAACGCCAGGTTGGTGAGTTGGTGGGTGGCGAGGTTCGCGGCCAGCACCAGGGGGTTCCACATGCCGGTGGCCGCCTCGCCCACCAGGTTCCCGCCACGCCACATGTCGAGCTCCAGTAGCGGTAACCTGCCGGCGAGGACCGCCTCGGCCACTCGGTGCCAGATCCCCACGGCCGCCGCCGCGGTGTCGTCCCAGTAGTAGAAGATGCGGTTCCCGACCAGGGGCAGTCCCGCCGCGATCCCGGTCAGCACCAGCATCACCGCCGGGGCCAGCACCCGTTCGCTCGGCCACCTCGGCACCGTCGGACCCGCCTGGGCGGCGGGGGCTGGTTCCTCCGGCGTGCGGTCCCGCCGGGCGGCGGCCTCCGTCACGTCCATGACGGCGGGCTCACCGGACGTCCCGGCGTGGTCGGTGTCGTCGGCACACGGGTCCTCCCTGCGTCGGTCGAACCACATGATTGCCCGGCTGACCGCGGAGCGCCTGCGGGAGGACATCACAGGTCGTCGACGTCGTCGCAGGTCAGACGCACCCCTGACTGGCCGGGCGCGACGGGGAATGCCGCGTGTGGGCTACGGGCCGACGCGCGGTGGCGAGGTCGGCGGCACGGGAACCGGTGTCGCGGCCGTCCGCGCGCCGGCGCCTCCCGCCCCGGGCTCCTCCCACCGGCCGGATGACCCGTTGGGCGCGCCAGCGGAGGACTGGTGCGCGCCCGTGCGGCTCCGGACGGGGTGGCGGCGGCACACCGGGAGGAACGGCCGCCGCGGGTGTTCGGGACGGCTGGCGGCGCCCACCCGTCAGCGCGGTGCCCGAGGGGCGGGACGGAGTTCGGTCAGAACCAGCGCTCCAGGATTCGCGCCACGCCGTCCTCGGCGTTGGAGGTCGTGGTCTCGTCCGCGACGGCCAGCACCTCCGGGTGCGCGTTCTCCATCGCGACACCGTGCCCAGCCCAGCGCAGCATCGGGATGTCGTTCGGCATGTCGCCGAAGGCGACCACGTCAGCCCGGTCAACGCCGTGCAGGTCGGCCACCTCGGACAGCCCCGACGCCTTGTTCACCCCCGCGCGCATCACGTCGATGAGGCCGTCGTCCGTGGAGTAGGTGATCTCGACGGCGTCCGAGACGAGCGGCCCGACCGTTCTCGCCATCTCGCGGCTGGACACCCCCCGGTGGCGGACGATCAGCCGGACGGCGGGGCGCCCGAGCAGTTCGGCGAGGGGGACCGGGCTTCGTTGGTGGACGCCCCAGGGACTCAGGTAGCCGGGCCCGACCAACGCCACCGGGGCGCCGCGGGTGTCGTCCTCGGGCGGCTGGGTGGGCGGGTCGGCGTCCACGCACTGCTCGACGGCCAGGGCGCAACCGGGCAGGGCGTCGAGCACGACGTCGGCGACGTCGCGCAGCAGCACGGGGTCGATCGCGTGGGTGCTCAGCACGGCCCGACGCTCGACGTCCAGGATCACCGCGCCGTTCACGCAGACGGCGAGCCCGCCGACGCGCAGCGCCCGCGCCACCGGGTACACCCAGCGAGGTGAGCGGCCGGTGGCGAGGACCATCGGGATGGCGGCGTCGAGCACCCTGGAGACCGCCGAGGCGGTGCGTGGGCGGAGTTGTTCGAGCGGGTCCAGCAGGGTGCCGTCCACGTCGGAAGCGACCAGGCCGGGCTTCTCCACGTGGCCGTCCTCACTCGGGGGCACGAGCGCCCGGCCCGTGCCCGGTATGCCGACGCGGGGATCGGCCGGGGGCGGGTGTCCCCTGTTCACGCTGGTCGGCGTGGACGGGAATGACTCGCGTACCGTCGGTCCACCCCCGCGGTCGGCTCGCCTCAGGTGGCGGTAACATTAGTCGGCCGCGACGACGAGGTGAATATCTATGGTCGGGGCCGGGTTCGAGTGGTTGATCGCCAGGAATCCGAACGCGGCCATGATGGCCAAACCGAAAGCAGCGAGCGTCGTGGTCAGTCGTCGGGCCATACGCCTGTCCCTTCCTCGGTGGTCGTCGGTCGCATCTCCGTTGGTCTGATCGTTCTCCCCATCCTGTTTGTTAGCCGGTGCAACCGTTCACCACTGGAACAGAGCAGTCCGTGGAATTATTCCGGCGCCACCATCACCGCTGGTGAGCGGCGAGCGGAGCTGACCATCCGGATGGCCTACCCGGCACCTCGTCCTGTCACGCACGGCGGTGGCGGTGGCCGCCGTCACGTCCGCCGCCACCGGGTCAGGTTGCCCAACACCTCGTCGGTGATCCTGGTGCCGCTGTTCTCCACGCCCCAGCCATAGGCGTGCACGGCCACCACGCACGGGTGGCAGGAACTCGCTGGCAGGTAGATCGGGGCACCGCTCTGACCGCCGAAGGTGTCGTTGTGGTGGTAGACGCGGTGGTCGGTCACCCGGCGCACCTCGTCGACGCTCTGCCACTGGGAGGCCGAGGGCTCCCGGTCCTGTGGGTACCCCTGGGTGACCGTGGTGGCGCCCACCGCGACGGGGCCGGGCGCCTGGTGACCGAACCACCCGGTGGTGGCACCGACGGTGCAGTCCAGCTGGAGGGCCGCGTAGTCGTGGTCGATGCTGCCGTCCCTGGTCCAGCCCACCGTCGCGAACGCGTCGAGGACCTCGCAGTAGCCGTAGGGGGCGTGCGTCCCGTTCCGCCCCGGGTAGACGCGGAAGTTCGTCTTCCAGTCGGCGCCCGGCCCACCGTGCACGCAGTGCCCGGCGGTAGCGACCATGTCCGCGGCGTAGAGGTAGCCGGTGCACCAGCTGGTGCTGTGGGTGAGGTAGACGACCGCGCGCGCCGGGTACGCGGTGGTCCTGGTCACCCGCCGCCGGTCGTCCTCGCCGATCACCGAGTAGGGGGTGGTGTCCGCCTCCGGTTCCGCGCCGGGGCCGGCGAGGTCGGGGTCGAACCGCACCCCCCGCGCGTCCGCCAGGTCCCCGGTTCCCTCGTGGGGTCGGTTCCCGCCATCGTCCCCACCGGCCGCCGGGGAGGAACCCCCGAGACCCGACCTCGACCTCCAGTCGTGTCGGTCCGCCGGCGGTTCCGCCTGGTCGGCCGCCACGGTCACCGCCGCCGCGGCGCTCCGCGGGCTCGTCGGGAGCCCGGCGTCGACGACGACGGCGAGCACCGAGCCGAGCAGGGCGGCGGCGAGCGGGCCTCGGAGACGACGGTTCATGCGGTCACCCCTTCCTGTTGGCTCCCTGCTGCGAACCTGCCCCAGATGCCCGAACATCGACAGTCGAAAGCGCCCGAACCGGCCGAAACCACCCGTGGCGGGGCTCCACGAGAATCGTGAGGTGGTTTCCCGTCCGGGACCCGGACACGTAAGGTCAACCCGCGTGCGAGTTGGCATCGTGATCCTCCCCGAACACCGTTGGTGGGCCGCCGAACCCAAGTGGCGAGCGGCCGAGGAGTACGGCTTCGACCACGCCTGGACCTACGACCACCTCGGCTGGCGGTCCCTGGTCGACGGGCCCTGGTTCTCCGCCGTGCCCACCCTGACCGCCGCCGCTCTCGTGACGAGCCGAATCCGGTTGGGCACCTACGTCGCCTCCCCCAACTTCCGGCACCCGATCCCGTTCGCGAGGGACGTCGCCGCGCTGGACGACGTCTCCGACGGCCGGCTGCTGGTCGGGATCGGCGCCGGAGGTGCCGGCTACGACGTGGAGGTGCTCGGGGGGCGGGAACTACCACCTCGGGCACGGGTGGACCGGTACGGCGAGTTCGTCGAGCTCCTCGACACCGTCCTGACCAACGACCGCACCACCTGGCGGGGCGACTACTACGAGGCCGTCGACGCCAGGAGCGCCCCCGGCTGCGTGCAGCGCCCCCGGGCTCCCTTCGTCCTGGCCGCGAACGGCAGGCGGTCCATGCGGCTGGTCGCTCGCCACGGCGACGGCTGGGTGACCACCGGTCGGCAGACCGAGGACGAACGGGAGTGGTGGAGCTCGGTGGTGGAGCTGTCCTCGGTCATGGACGAGGTGCTCGCCTCGGAGAACAGGGGCAGCGCGAGCGTGGACCGGTACCTGAGCCTGGACTCCGGCGGCGAGTACGGGCTGACGAGCGTGGAGTACTTCCGGGATGCCCTGGGTAGGGCCCGGGAGCTGGGATTCACCGACGTGGTCGTGCACTGGCCGAGGTCCGACGGGCCGTACGCGGGGCACGAGAGCGTGTTGGAGGCGGTCGCCGCCGAGGTGTTGCCCGCCCTGCGCCCCTGAGATCACCCGCCGGCCGGGCGCCCGGCCCCACGGGTGGCGACCGGTACCGCGCCCCCCCGGCGGCCCACGGGCGGGAACCCCTTCGGCGGCCGATCGGGACGCCAGGGCGCTCCACCTCCGGACGGACCGGCGACGGCACCGCCAGACGACGGACCGCACGACAGGTCGAACTCGTGCGAACCGGTCGGCTGGTGGCGGTGCGGTGGGTTGGCCCCGGCCGGGCGCACCCGCGCCGCTTGACCCTCCCCCTGGGTCAGAGCCCAGTGTCGTGGACACGGGCGAGGAGCCCGGGACGAGGAGGGGACATGGCCGGCCTGAGCATCGGGGAGTTCGCGCGAGCCTCCGGTCTGACGCCGAAGGCGCTGCGGTTGTACGACGAGCTGGGTCTGCTGCGGCCCGCCCGGGTCGCCTCGTGGTCGGGGTACCGGTCCTACGACCGGGACCAGTTGGACCGCGCCAGGCTCGTCGCGTCGCTGCGGGGGTTGGGCATGCCACTGGCCCGGATCCGGGTCGTGGCGGACCTGCCGCCCGCCGCCGCCGCCACGGAGGTGGCCTCCTACTGGCGCCAGGTGGAGGCGGACACCGCGGCCCGGCGTCAGCTGGCCACCCACCTCGTCCGTCGTCTGACGAGGAAGGACAACGGAATGCCCACGGAGGCACGGGGTTGGCTGCTCGACTCGGCCACTCATGTGGACGGCGGACCGGTGCGGCCCAACAACCAGGACGTGGTGTTCGCGGGGCGTCGGCTCCAGGTGGTCGCGGACGGGTTCGGCGCGCCGGGGTCGGATCGGACCGCGAGCGCGGCGGCCGTCGAGGCGCTGCGGGTGTTGGACCGGGCCGAGGGGCACGGGGACGTCGCCGTCGTGTTGGGGGACGCGGTGTCCAACGCCGCCGAGGCGGTTCGGGAGTTCGGTTCCTCCGCGCCCGAGCTGGCGGAGGCGGGTACCACGGTGACCGCCATGCTGTGGTCCGGTTCCAGGTTCGCCCTGGCCCACATCGGCGACTCCCGCGCCTACCTGCTTCGGGATGGTGAGTTCTCGCAGCTGACCCACGACCACACCTTCGTCCAGTCCCTGGTGGACGAGGGTCGGCTGACCGCTGAGGAGGCGGCCGCCCACCCGCGCCGGGCGGCGCTGCTCCGGGCCCTGACCCTCCCAGGAACGGGCGACCCGGACTTCCACCTCAGGGAGGCACGACCCGGCGACCGGTACCTGCTGTGCACCGACGGCCTGCACGCCGTCATCCCGGAACCCCGGCTCCGCGGAGCGCTCCTGGCCGCCGGCACCCCAACCCAGACCGTGAACCGCCTCGGTGAACTGGTCCGGCAGGCCGGCGCACCCGACAACACGGCCTGCGCCGTCACCGACGTCCTCGGACCCCCCTGACCACACCGAGACCGCGCACCAGCGCCCGGATCCCGGGAACCAGCGTCACCGGGTGCAGCCGATCGCCAGGAAGTCGACCGGCACCCCACCCTCCGCCCCCAACCGGTGCGGAACCCGCGAACTGAAACTCGCACTGTCACCCGAACCCAGCAGCACCGTCTCGGTACCGAACTCGATCCGCAACCGACCCTCCAGCACGTACACCCAGTCGTGGCCATCATGGGTGGCCAGGTCGGTGTCACGCCGCACGGGTTCGAGCCGGTACCGGGCCGCGTACAGACCGGGCACCACCGCCCGAGGGGTCAACACCTGGGCGGACAGGCCCCCGCTGTTGACGCTGGGCACGTCCTCACCGCGCAACACCACCGCGGCGGGCCCCGGCGGCTGGTCGGTGAACAACTCCGCCACCGACACGTCCAGCCCCGCCGCCAGCCGCACCAGCACGTTCAGGGAGGGCAGCCGGTCCCCGCTCTCCAACCGGGACAGGTGCGGCTCGCTCAGGCCGCTGACCGTCGCCAGCTGCTGCTGGCTCAGTCCTCGGCGGGTGCGGAGCCTCCGCACCCGCCGGCCGAGCCCGGCGAGCGCCTGGTCCGAGACATCAACCGCCATACCCCGCAGGTTACGTCAGCGGACCCGACGCGGCCCGCCGGCCGAAACCGGGCCCGGGTCGCGACCGGAGGTCGGGGTGCCGACGGGGGCCAGGTCAGCGCGCGGTGTCGGGCCCGGGAGGCGCGGGTACCCCGATGGGCAGCGTTCCGCTGTGCTCGTGGTGGCCGCCGGCGCGGCCGTGGCGCCCGGGCCGACTGGGTGGGGAGCCGGAGGGGAGGACGTCGGAGATGGCCAAGGGGAAGGTTCGTGTCCTGCTGGACCGCGCGGGGCGGACTTACTCGGACGAGGGAGGTGTCTCGCTCGCGGACAAGCCGGCGCCGCTGTACCGGCTGCTGGTGCTGTCCATGCTGGCCTCGGCGCCGGTCCAGTCGCACCTGGCGATGGCGACGTCCCGCGAACTCGTCAGGAGCGGTTACGGAACTCCGGCGAAGGTGGCGGCGGCGGACTGGCAGGAGCTGGTGGACGCGCTGGGGAGGGCCCACTACCGCCGGTACGACGAGAGCACCGCGACCTCGCTGCGGGAGGGCGCGGAGCTGGTGCGCGACCGGTACGGCGGCGATCTGCGCCGGATGCGGGACGAGGCGACCCGCACCGAGAACGGCACGAGGGTCCTGGACCGCGACCGGCTGCGGGAGCTGCTCACCGAGTTCCGCAGGATCGGGCCGACCGGGGCGGACATCTTCTGCCGGGAAGCGCAGCTGGTGTGGCCGGGGCTGCGCCCCTACTTCGACCGGAAGGCACTCGACGGTGCCAGGCGCGTGGGCCTGCCCACCGACCCCGAGCGGCTCGCGTCACAGGTGGACGACCCCGAGGACTACGCCCGGCTGGCCGCCGCCCTGGTTCGGGTCACCCTCGACCGCGAGGTCGCGGAGGACGTGACGGCGTGACAGCGGGGAACGGCCGGCCGGGGTGCGGGACCGGCGGCCGGCCGGTGGGCGCCGACAGCCGATCGGACGGTTTCCCTCGCTGGTCGGCGGCGGAGACGTCAGATGATGGAGACGGCGACGACGAGGCCGAGCGCGAGGTGCGCGGCGGCCACCACGAAGCTCCCGGCGGTCAGCTCGTCGTCGTGGATGAGCTGACCGATCTGGACCCGCGCCACCCACTCGAGCACCCGCACGGCGACGACCTGGGCGATGATGCCGACGAGACCGAAGACCACGGCGGCGATCAGGCCCTCCACCAGGACACCGGAGGCGTTGTAGATCGCGACGACCACGATCAGGGCCATGCTGAACAACCCGGACGACGTGATGACCACGGCGTTGGGCTTGCCGGCCCGCACCAACTCGTTCAGCCGGCCGGGTGTGGTGAGGTCGATCGCGAAGAAGGCGACCAGCATCAGCAACAGCCCCACGACCGCGTAGAGGGCGATCGCGCCCACACCCTGGCCGAGCATCGAGAAGTAGTCCGCGTTCAGGGCGAGCTGGGTCTGGGTGGCGAGTGGGCTGGCCACGGCGTGGAACCTCCTCCGGTCTGACTGGCCACTGCGGCCTGTCGGCGGACCAAGTCTTACCCGAGATGGACCACCAGGCGACCGGCGGGTCCAGATCTTTGACCGTTATGCAACGCTTTGGGAACTCGTTCGCGTCTCAGCCGGGAATCCGGTGTGGCACGAAGGCGGCTCCGTCGTCGGTGACCAGCCCGGCGGACTCCCGGATCCCCAGCCCCGCCGACTCGTCACCGACCACCCAGGCGCCCAGCACCGGGCGCATGCCGTCGAACTCGGGAAGCGGGTCGAGCATCTGGTAGACGAAGCCCTCGTCCCCGTACACGCCGCCCGTCTCCTGCTCCATCCCGGGAGCGACGATCTTGATGTTGGCGCCCTCCCGTCCCAGGCGGGGCTTGCGGACGTACTCCGTGAGCATGCCCGGGTCGTCCAGGTAGGCCGGCAGCAGGTTGGGGTGGCCGGGGTACATCTCCCAGAGGACGGCGAGCAGCGCCTTGTTCGACAGCAGCATCTTCCACAGCGGTTCGACCCAGAGGGTCTGGGGCTGCGACGGCAGGACGTGCTCGCCGAAGACGTCGTCGACCACCCATTCCCACGGGTACAGCTTGCAGACCGTCGACATGGGGGCTTCCTCCAGGTCGACGAACCGCTCCAGCAGGGGGTCCCAGCCGATCTCCTCGATGGGGAGGCCGACGGTGTTCAGGCCGGCCTCGGCGGCGGTCTCCTGGAGGTAGGCGGCGGTGATGTGGTCCTCACCGGTGCTGTCGCCCCCGGACCAGGTGAAGTGGATCTCGTCGGAGGGCAGCGAACCGGCGATGTGCTCCCACCGGGCCACCAGCTTCTCGTGGATCGAGTTCCACTGGTCCGACCCCTCGTGGGTGTCGGTGAGCCAGTGCCACTGCACGACCGCGGCCTCCAGCAGCGAGGTCGGGGTGTCCGCGTTGTACTCGAGCAGCTTGGCCGGCCCGGTCCCGTCGTAACGCAGGTCGAAGCGCCCGTAGAGGTACGGATCGTGCCGTTTCCACGACTCGACCACGTAGGGCCAGACCTGCTCGGAGATGCCGAAGTCCCGGAAGCGGTCGGCCGCGACGGCGTTCTCGACCGCTTCGAGGCACATCGAGTGGAGCAGCTCGACGTCAGCCTCCACCGACAGCACCTCGTCGAGCTGGAACACGTAGTGCACCGACTCGTCCCAGTAGGGACGTGGTTCCCCGTCCCGGCCGCGCGAGGGGGTTCCGAAGACCAGCCCCTGCGACTCGACCCGCTGCCGCCAGTCCGGCCTTGGCTCCGACATCTCCCGGTGCACCTGGTCAGCTCCCCCCGCTGCCCCGTCCGGTGCCGAAACCGCCCCGTTGGATGGTCGTCCCGGACTGGGTCCTGATCTCCGCGTTGTTGGGACGCACAGTAGTCCCCCCGGACACCGTGCCCCCCGGGTTGGGGGTCCCTCCGTAGTTGTAGTGGTAGCTGTTCCCCGCGATCCAGATCAGACCGCCCGTCCCGACGTAGCCACCGTTGGAGGTCGCCTGCTGCGGGTCGCAGTAGCTCTCGTCCTCGACGACGTTGTCCTCGGAGTCGACGCAGTAGGCGGTGACCTCCTCGTTGGGCTGGGCGGCCGCGTACATCACGGCGACGAGCGCCACGACGCCGACGGTGACGCCGCCGCCGATGAGGACGCGCTTGCGGGTCCTCGCCCTGGCCTCGGCGGCGGCCGCGGCGCGCTCCTCCTCCTCGCGGCGACGCCGCTCCGCTGCCATCCGGGCCCGCTTCTCGGCGAGGGTGGGTTCGCGGGGCTTGGTCACCCCGAACTCCTGCTGCCGGATCTGGCCCCGCCGTGGTGGCGTGGGACGGGACGACATCGGCCCGCTGCCCCGCTGGCCAGGCGGTGGAGTGGTTCCGCCGCCTTCGACATGCCGGTCGGACCCGCCCTCATTACTCTCGGGAGGCTGCTTCGGGTCGTGGTCTCGGTCGTGATTCGTCATTGGCTACCCCCACGGCACCGTGCTTCCTTGGTAACTGGGACGCAAAATTCCCACCGTTGGACCTTATTTTCACCCGAATGGACGAATTTGGCCAGGTAGGTTGAGGTGGAGCACGATCAGTGTGCACCTCCTGAGCAGGCATGATGGATGAGATGCCCGAGATGAGCGAGCAGAGCGAGCAACGGCAGACCCCCCGCCGCCGCAACACGCGCGTGATCATGATCGGCGCGGTGCTCGGCGCGACCGCGGTGCTCATCGCGACCGCGCTGGCGATCCTGCCCGTCGGTGGGCCCGGTGGTGACCGCCCCAGTCCCGGCGCCGAACGCGGTGGCGAGGAGACCGAGCAGGAACCACAGCCGTACCAGCTGGTCTTCGAGGCCAACCCGGGTGAGTGCCTGTTCTGGACCGAGGACGACGCCTCGGACATCCGGACCGTGACCTGCGGCGAACCCCACCTCTTCGAGGTCACGGGGAAGGTCGACCTCGCGCAGATCCAGGTCGACGACAACGGCGAGGTCGTCCCGGAGGGCGGGGAGGACGCTCCCCCCGCTGGTCCGGCGGCGGCACCGGGTGCGGGCACCGAACCCTCCGACGGCGTCGAGCCGCCGGGACCGCCGGAGCCGAACTTCCCCTACGCCGACGAGGACGCCCCCTTCCCCACGCCCGAGCAGTGGCTGGAGCTCAAGGACCAGCAGTGCGTCCCGCTGTCCAGGGACTACCTCAGCGGCCAGCTCGACCCGTACGGCCGGTTCAGCGTCAACGCCTTCACCCCGGACCGGGACACCTGGGACGACGGGGACCGGACCATGCACTGCGCGCTCCAGCTGACCACGATCTCCGGCGGGCTCTACCCGATCACGGGACGGGTGGCCGAGCTGGAGCAGGCCGACGTCCACGAGCCCGGCGTCTGCCTGGGGATCAACGGCGCGAACCTGGCCGATCCGGTCGACTGCGCCGAGCCCCACGCCCAGGAGATCGTCTCCGTCATCGACCTCTCCGACCAGTTCCCGGACGCCTACCCGGGGACCGACGCGCAGGACGAGTACCTCGCGCCGGCATGCCGGGAGGCCTCGACGGAGTACGCGGGGATGCCGGTCGTCGACAAGGGGGTGGTCCCCTCGTGGAGCACGCTGGCGCCCGAGAGCTGGGAAGCGGGCACCAGGAAGGTCAAATGCTTCGTCGCGCAGCTGCTCCCGGACGGCAGCGGCTACGCCCCGATCACGGGTAGCGTGACCGGCGACATCACCGTGGGCGACCAGCCGGCACCGCCTCCGTCGGAGACGGTGCGGCCGGGCGTGCCGGTGCCGACCGAGGAACCGTCCACGCCGGCCGAGCCCTCGGGCGAGCCGTCGGACGCGGTTCCCCCGTCCGACGCCCCCGATCGGTCGGGTGAACCGGACAGCGAAGGAAACTGATGCCGGTAGAGATGTCCCGGGCCCGCTTCGACGAGCTGGTCTCCGAGGCGCTCGACCTCGTGCCCGAGCGGTTCGCCGCCGCCATGAACAACGTGGTCGTCCTGGTGGAGGACCACAACGAGGAGGACCCCGGGCTGCTCGGGCTGTACGAGGGGGTCGCGCTCACCGAACGCGACTCCACCTACACGGGGATGCTGCCGGACCGCATCTTCGTCTACCGGAGCCCACTGTTGGAGATGTGCGGGAGCGAGGAGGAGGTGGTGGACGAGGTGGCCATCACGGTCGTCCACGAGATCGCCCACCACTTCGGCATCGACGACGAGACCCTGCACGAGCTCGGCTGGGCCTGAGCCGGAGCCCCGGGCCCGCTGGTCAGTCGCCGGCCGCGCCCGCGCCGGCCGGTTGGTCGTCGCCGATGTCGTCGTGCCCGGTCCAGAACACGCAGCGCCACCCGGAGGCGAGCGAGGTGTCCGCCTCCAGCACGACGCGGCCGGTGTTGGGCAGCAGGACCTCGTCGGCCGCCCGGCCCGTCACGTTCTCGGCGATCCAGCCCCCCACCAGGCGCAGCGCGGCTCCGTGGCTGACGAGGACCACCGTGCCCTCGGGGTGCCGGTCGCGCAGCTCCTCGAGCACCGGGAGGAAGCGGTCGAGCACGTCCTGGCCGGACTCCCCGCCGGGGAGGCGACTGCTCACCAGTCCCGTGTGCCAGGAGCCGAAGATCTCGTGGAACGTCCTGAGCGCGTCGACGTCGGAGCGGCCCTCCAACTCGCCGCACTGCACCTCGTGGACGCCCTCCAGGACCTCGACGGTGTGGCCGTGCCGGGCGGCCAGGGGCGCCGCCGTCTGCCGCGCCCGGGTCGCCACGCTGGCGTAGACGGCGACGACCGGTTCCTCGGCCAGCTCCTCGGCCAGCGCCTCCGCCTGGAGGCGGCCCAGGTCGGTGAGGGGCGGGCCCGGCGGTCGGCTGTCGAGCACGCCGCCCACGTTGGACTCGGTCTCGCCGTGCCTCGCCAGGACCAGCCGGAACGCGCTCATACCTCTCTCCCCTCCCTGACCGCGCGCACCCACGCGCTGGCCTCTGCGAACACTTCGTCGGACGTGTGCCGGCCCTCGTCGGGGCCGTGGACCCTCGGTATCGCGTCCGCCTTCGCGAACGAACCGAGGAACCGGACGGTGACGCAGCGGCGCCGGAGGGCGGCGAGACCGTCCGCCATCCTCGACTCGCCGACGTGACCGTCGAGGTCCAGGAAGAAGCGGTACTCGCCGAGGCGGTTCCTGGTCGGCCGCGACTCGATCCGACTCAGGCTGATGTCGCGGAGGGCCAGCTCGTGGAGGGCACCCGCGAGGGACCCGGGGTGGTTGGGCAGGACGACCGCGATGGAGGTGCGGTCCCACCCGGTGGGCGGCGGCGGCGCGACGGGCCGGCTGAGCAGCAGGAAGCGCGTCTCCGCGTGCCGGACGTCGGCGACGTCCTCGGCCACGGCCGCGAGGCCGTAGTGCTCGGCGGCCACCGGTGTGCTGACCGACGCGTCCACCTCCCCGTCCCGGACCGACCTGGCGGCGGCAGCGGTCGAGGTGCTGGGCAGCACGGCGGCCCGGGGGACGTTCTCGGCCAACCAGTTCCGCACCTGGGCGGCGGCGTGGGGGTGCGTCGCGACGGTGCGCACCCGGTCCAGGGTGGTTCCGGGGCGGGTCAGCACGCTGAAGCGGACCGGGAGCACGGTCTCGGCCACGGCCACGGTGGGCGCACCGGAACTGAGCGCGTCCAGGGTCGCGACGACGGAGCCCTCGACGCTGTTCTCGACGGGCACGACGGCCAGCTCGGCGGTGGGCTCGGCGTCCGAGGTCCCGGAGACCGCCCGCACCGCCTCGTCGATGGTGGCCGAGGGCGCGAGCGCGCTGCCCCCGGGAAGCACCTCGGCGCGCCCCAGCGCCCGTGCCGCCTGCTCGCTGAACGTTCCCTCGGGACCGAGATAGACGACACGCGGCATGTTCGCCACCCTACGGGCCTGCCGGGGGTGGCCGTCGAGGGGTGGGGACGAACGGACGGCGACGATCTCCCGCCTGGAGGACAGCCCTTCCACCCTGGTGGATGAAGATCACTGGTTGGCAACGGACGCCCTGGTTACGTCGGCGGTCGGGCTCCTGAAATGCTTGGGGCGTGACCGACGTTTCGGTGCGTTCCACACTCCGAGGAGGCCAACAGCTCCAGCTGGTGCTCTGCGCGCTGGACGACCGCATGGCGAAGGCGTGGCACGAGATCTCCGAGGCAAGACCGGGAATGAGCGTGCACCAGGGCTCCATCCTGGAACTTCCCGTCGACGCGGTGGTCAGCCCGGCCAACTCGTACGGCTGGATGCGCGGCGGCATCGACGCGCTCTACGCCCGGGCTTTCCCCCAGGTCGAGGAGCACGTCCGCAGTGCCGTACTCGCCTACCACGGTGGGGAGCTGCCGGTGGGTGAATCGCTCGCGGTGCCCACCGGGGCGGCCCGGCCCGGCTGGCTGATCAGCGCGCCGACCATGCGGGAACCCGGGGAGCTCCTTCCCCAGGACACCGTGCACCCCTACCTCGCCGCGCGAGCCGTGCTCCGGCTCTGGGCGGAGGGACTGCTGGAGAGCGGCATGCCGGTCCGGCACGCCGTGCGCAGCGTCGCGATGCCCGGTCTGGGCACGGGGGTGGGTGGCGTCGCTCCCGAGACCTGCGCTCGGCAGATCGCGGCGGCATGGGACGAGGTGTTGGCCGACATCCGTTGACCCCGACCAGTGACCCCGGCCCGCGCGCAGGGCCGGGGTCACCTGATCGCTCACTCCGAGGTGGGCCGCTCGCCCTCGGGCTCGGCGGGCTCGACGGTCGTCCCCACCGCCGCCTGCCGGACGGGCACCCGGGTGGCCACCGCCTCGCGGGGCGTGACCTGCCGCACGAGGACCCGCAGCAGCCCCTGGTCGTAGTCGGCGCTCACCTGCTCGGCGGTCACGTGCCGGGGCAGGGCGAACTCGCGGCGGAAGCCGCCGCCCCTGATCTCCCTGGCGAGGACCGCGTCGCTGTCGGCCCGTTCCTCCTCACGCCGCTGGCCGCTGATCACCAGCCGGCCCTGGGACACCTCGACGGCGACGTCGTTGGTGATGTCCACCCCGGGCAGCTCCAGCGTGATCAGCACGTCCTCACCGCTGCGCACCACGTCCGCCGCCGGGACGAACCCGGCCGCGCGCCGGGCCCCGAAGGCCCGGTCGACCATCGCGTCGAACCTGCGGTCGATATCCCTGTCGACACCGCGCACCAGCGCGCTGAACGGATCCCACACCGGTCGACGAGCACTCGTGGTCATCTCGAACTCCCTCTCCGCTCCGAATCGGCACTCGGTCCCGTGCGTGCCCACCGGCTCGGCTGACGGGGTTCCCCGCCCCACTCCCACCGACCCGATTTGGCACTCACCTGTCATGAGTGCCAACGGTGCCGGCGCTGGCGTTGTTCCCGAACTCGCCAAAAAACTGGCACTCGACATAGGCGAGTGCCAGCAGGCACCCGCCCGGACGTAGCCGCCGTCACCTCGGGGGGGCAGCCCTCGAAAGGGCTGGCCGCTCGGGTCGTAGCGTGGTGCCGTGCCCATTCGTGTGCTCCTCGTCGACGACCACGAGGTCGTCCGCCGAGGCCTGCGGGACCTGTTGGACTCCGAGGACGACATCGAGGTCGTGGCCGAGGCCGGCAGCGCGGGCGAGGCCCTGGCCAGGGCCCGCCTGGTGGCCCCCCAGGTCGCCGTCGTCGACGTGCGCCTCCCCGACGGCGACGGCGTGTCACTGTGCCGCGAACTCCGTCAGCTCGACCGCCCACCTCGCTGCCTGGTGCTCACCGCCTTCGACGACGAACAGGCGATGGTGGGCGCGATCATCGCCGGTGCCTCCGGCTACCTGCTGAAACAGGTACGAGGCCAGGATCTGGTCACCGCCGTGCGGGAGGTGGCGTCGGGCCGGTCCCTGCTGGACTCCGTCACCACCGAGCGGGTGCTGGAACGCATCCGCCGCGAGCAGACCCCGGAGGAACTGGCCGCGCTGACCGAACAGGAACGCCGGGTGCTCGACCTGATCGGGGAGGGCCTGACCAACCGGCAGATCGCCCAGCGCCTCTTCCTGGCCGAGAAGACGGTGAAGAACTACGTGACCTCGGTGTTGGCGAAGTTGGGGATGCAGCGGAGGACGCAGGCCGCCGCCTGGATCGCCCGTCGCGGCCGGCGCCCCTGAGGGGAGCGCCTCCGGTCGGGCTGGACTCCCCGGGTTGGGCCTGGTGCCGCCGGGGCGGAACGCCGTCAGCGGACACTCGCCCGCCCTTGGCGGCGCGGTCATCCTCGGGCGGGTCGCCCGGAGGGGCGGCGGCCCGCCCCGCTCAGGCGGGCGACTCCGCCCAGGGCGGGCCGGACAGGAACAGCTCGACGACCCGGTCGAGCTCCGCGCGGGTGGCTCCGTGCGTGGCCTGCACGGCGAGCCCGTGGGACGTGGTCATGACGTGCCGGGCGAGGTCGGCCGCGTCCAGGTCCCCGGGGAGGTCCCCCTCGTCCCGCGCCCGCTGGAGCCGTCGCCGCAACTCCAGTTCTCCGGAGCGGCGCCAGGAGGCGAGTTCGTCGCGCGGACGCCCTCCCTGTTCTCCCGTGGCGAGTGCCGCCTGGACGAACAGGCATCCGCCGTGGTCCCTGGCTGTCACGACCTCGACGGTGCCCCTGAGCAGTCGTTCGACCACGGCTCGCGCCGTGGGTGCCAGCAGTGCCGCCCGCAGGTGACCACCAGGCCCCTCGGCGTAGCGGAGCACCACGGCCCGGAACAGCTCCTCCTTGTTCCCGTAGGCCGAGTAGAGGCTGGGCCGGTTGATCCCCATCGCCTCGGTGAGGTCGGACAGCGCGGTGCCCTCATAACCCTGCCGCCAGAAGACCTCCAGCGCGCGGTCCAGGCGTTCGTCGACGTCGAACCCGCGCGGTCGCCCCACCGCCATGCGCACCCCCTACTTCTGTACCGATCGTTAGGGTACAGTCCCCGTTCTGTACCTATCAGTACAGAAGTGTGGGCGCCCGCCCACACCCCTGGGGACGGAGGGCACATGTCGGAAGAACTGGCTGGACGGGTCGCGCTGGTGACGGGCGGTTCGCGGGGGATCGGGGCCGCCGTCGCGGCGGCGCTGGCCGCCGAGGGCGCGGACGTGGCCATCAGCTACGGCACGTCGGAAGCGCTGGCGGACGAGGTCGTGCGCGAGCTGCGGAACCGGGGAGTACGGGCCGCCGCGTACCGGGCCGACCAGGCCGACCCGGATCAGGTCGGCGAACTGGTCCGCGCGGTGGCCCGGGACTTCGGACGGCTGGACGTGCTCGTCAACAACGCCGGAGTGTCGGTGCGGGGTCCCCTGGACGACACGGGATCCGCCGCCGCCTTCGACCGCCAGTTCGGGATCAACGTCGGCGGTGTGGTCGCGGCCATCCGCGCGGCGGCCCCGATCCTCGGCGAAGGTGGCCGGATCATCACCATCGGATCCACGCTCGGGAGCCGCGCCTCCCTCTCCGGAGGGGCCGACTACTCGGCGACCAAGGCGGCCGTCGTCGGCTACAGCAGGGGCGCCGCCCGCGACCTCGCCCCGCGCGGGATCACGGTCAACGTGGTCGAGCCCGGCTCGGTCGACACCGACATGAACCCGGCCGGCGGACCGTCCGCACCCGCCCAACTGGCGATGAACCCGATGGGGCGGTACGGCAGGCCGGAGGAGATCGCCGCCGGCGTCGTCTTCCTCGCCAGCCCCCGCGCCTCCTTCGTCAACGGGGCGGTGCTGCCCATCGACGGGGGCGTCCTGGCCTGAGGCCCGGTTCCCGTCGCCTCACACCACGGGCCGGGACCGCCGGGCGGAGCACCCGGACGGGCCCGGCACCGGGGAGGATCAACGCCAGTAGTCGTTGGCGGCGGCGATGGTCGCGAACTCCGTCGCCACCACCTGCGCCGCCTCGATGAGGCTGTCGGGGTCGGTGGCGTAGTGGGGCCGGCCGCCGCGGAGGATCTCGTGGTCGGGTTGGATGTGCTGGACGGAGTGCCTGGCCAGTTGGAGCGCCAGCTCACGGCCGTGCTCGGGTGTCGGGACGATGAGCGTGTTCCCGGGGATGGTGGTCCTGCCCTGCTTCGGGACGACATGGGTCATGAGGCGATCGTCGTGGCAGCCGGCCCCCACCGCGAGTCGACCTCACCCCGGTTCAGTACAGCGGTACCTCCCAGGTCACCGTCGTCCCGGTGTCCGGGGAGGACTCCACCCGGCACTGGCCACCGGCCGCCGCCGCCCGCTCCTCCAGGTGGAGGAGCCCCCGCCGGGTGACACCCCGGGGGATACCGCAGCCGTCGTCGGCGACCCGCAGCCGCAGGCCCCCCGGGTAGCGGTGCAGCTCGACGGCCAACGACCGGGCTCCCGAGTGGCGCACCACGTTGGACAGCGCCTCCCGCAGCGCCGCCCGCGCGTGGTCGGCGACCACCACGGGCACGTCGTCACACCCACCGACCAGGTCCAGGGTCGGGGTGAGGTCGAGCAGGCCGGCCGCCGTGGCCACCTCGGCCCGCACCGAATCGGGCAGGTCGACGGCGGCCCCCTGGTCGGCCGGGTCGGTGGACCGCAGCTCGCGGACGGTGTCCCTGATCTCGCCGATCGTGCCGTCCAACTGCTCGACAATGTCGGCCAACCGGGCCTCGTCCGCCGGTTCCAGCCGGCCGGCGAGCCGACGGCCGAGCAGGTCGAGCCGCACCCCGGCGGCGTACAGCCGTTGCACGACGACGTCGTGCAGGTCGCGGGCGATCCGCTCCCGCTCCTGGTAGACCGCCACCCGTTGCCGGGCGGTGGAACCCTCGGCGAGCACGATGGCCAACCCCGCCTGGGCCGCGAAGGCCGCCAGCACCTCGACCGTCGTCGGCGCGAACGACCTCGCCCCCCGCCACCGGTAGACCGCCAACGCCCCCAACCGGCGCTCCCGGGTCCCGAAGGGCGCGACGGCGAACGGGCCGTACCCGCGCAGCTGCGGCGGCACGAACGGGGAGGTGCTCGGATCGGCGGTCACGTCGTCGACGACCATCGGCACCCCTCGACGGGCGACCCGGGAGGCCACCGAGCGGGGGGAGAGCACCGCGCCCATCGGGTCCCGCACCCGCCCGGCGGAGTTCCGGTCGGCGTGCGCGGCCTCGACCGTCAGGCTCCCGTCCTCGGCGCGCACCATCACCAGGCACAGGTCGGCCTCGGTGAGGGCGGCGGCCCTCCGCGCGACCAGCGGCAACACCGCTTCGGGCTCGTCGTGGGACATGGCGGCCGTGGTGATCTCGGTCGCCGCGGCCAGGGTGTCCCTGGCGAGAGTGGAGTCCATCATGGCAGCGGCCACGCTACTCGCCCCCCGTGTTCTGCCGGGGAATGCTGACGCGGTCACCGCTGGCCGCCCCCTCGGTGCGCACCCGATCCGAACCGGCCAGCACCAGGAGGTCGAGGTCCTGGTACTCGCGAACCGCGCCTGAGCGCACCTCCACGACGAGGTCGGCGTCCAGCACCTCCTCCGGTCGGTGCGTGACGTGCACCACGGTCCGCCCGGCGAACTCGGCGCGCAGCCTGGCCAGCACCTCGCGGGAGGTGGTGGCGTCGAGGTGGGCGGTCGGCTCGTCCAACAGCACCAGCCCCGAGTCGGGGGCGGCGAGGACCGCCCTGGCGATCCCCAACCGGGCGGCCTCACCCCCGGACACGCTGAGTCCGCCGCTGCCGAGCACCGCGTCCAACCGGTCACCCCAGTCGGGGAGACCGGCGACCGCCAGCGCGCGCCGCAGCTCGGCGTCCCCGGCCCCGGGCCGCGCGACGCGGAGGTTCTCCCGCACGGAGGTGGAAACCAGGGCGGGGTCCTGCGGGCACCACGCCACCCGGTCGGGCAGCCTGGCGACGCCGGTGCGCGGCGGCACGAATCCCAGCAGGAGCGCCAGCAGGGTGGATTTCCCCGCCCCGGACGGTCCGAGCACGGCCACGTGCGCTCCGGCGGGCAGCCGCAACGTCACCTCCCGCAGCACCGGCTGGCGGTGTCCGGGCCACCCCGCGTCCACGTCACGCAGCACCACCTCGCCGTCCGGGGACGGCAGGGTCGTCGCTCCCCCGGGTTCGACGGCACCGTCGTCCTCGGCCTCACCCCACACCTCGTCGAGGCGACGCTGGGCGTCGCGCAGCGCGCCCGCCTGGGTCACCGCGGGTGGGACGGTGGCCACGACCTCGGCGACCGCCAGGGTGGACAGCACCAACACGGCGACCAGCACCGGGTTCAACGCCCCGGCGGCCACGGCCGACGCACCCAGCCACAGGTTCGCCAGCGCGGCGGCGCCGACGACGGCGGTGAGGACGGCGGACCCGGCACCGGCGCCGAGCGCGGCCCGAGCGGCCTGCCGGCCGAGCTCGCGGTCATCCTCGGCCAACGCGGCGCGACGTCGCCCGGCCGCGCCAACGGCGACCAGGTCCGCGGCGGAGTCCAGCAGGTCGAGGACGCCGACCGCGACGCGACGCCGACCAGCCGCGACCCGCCGCTCGGCCCGGCGCTGCACGGCCAGGGCGGCCAGGGACCCCCCGCCGAGCGCGAGCACCAGCGCCACCGCCGTCACCGCGCCGGCGGACGGCAGGATCAGGGAGTGGGCCAGCACCACCATCGCCCCGACCAGCAGTGCCGCCGCCGGCGGCAGCAGGACCCTGGGGACCAGGTCCCGGACCTGGTCGACGTCACCGACCAACCGGGCCGCCGTGTCGGAGTCGCGACGGCGCGGGACCCGGGCCGGCCCGAGCCGGACCAGGGCGTTCCACAGCCGGACCCGCAGCCTGCCGGACAGCCGGAACGCCGCGTCGTGGGAGACGAGCCGCTCCAGGTAGCGCAGCAACGCCTTGGACAGCGCGAAGGTGCGCACCGACACCGCCGCGACGGTGAGGGTGAGCACCGGTGGTTGCCCGGCGGCGGTGGCGATCAGCCAGGCCGCGGTGCCGGTGAGCGCCACCCCCGCGGCCAGGGCGAACGCCCCGAGGACGACGCCGAGGGCCGTCCGCCGGTCCACCAGGTCGCGAAGCCGGCTGGCGGCGGGACCAGCCACCGGCTCCCCGCCCCCTCCTGGCGCGGTCGTCGCCTCGCCGGACGAGGGCGGGGGCGACGCCTCGGCGGCGGTGGGGCGGTGCGTCGCCAGCACCACGACCGCCCCCCGATCGGCCGCGTCCTCCACGGCGGCCATCACCCGCGCGGCGGTGACGCGGTCCAGGTTCGCGGTCGGTTCGTCGAGCAGCAGCACGCTGGCCCCGTGCCGCACCCGCAGCAGTGCCCGGGCGACCGCGACCCGTTGGCGCTCGCCGACCGACAGGGTGCGGACCGACCGGCCGAGCAGCCGGGCGGCGCCGACGGAGGCCGCTACCTCCCCCAGCTCGGCGTCGGTGGCCGTCGCCCCGGGCCGGTCGCTCAGCGCCAACCGCAACTCCTCGCTGACCGTCTCCGCGGTGAACCGGGGGTGCTGGGGGACCCAGGCCAGCGCCGACCGCCACCGGTCCGGCTCCCACCGCGTGACGTCCCGACCGTCGGCGAGGACCTGGCCCTCGTCCGGCCGGACGAAACCCATCAGGACCGAG
The DNA here is from genome assembly GCF_049311605.1 of Actinoalloteichus caeruleus. NCBI lineage: Bacteria > Bacillati > Actinomycetota > Actinomycetes > Pseudonocardiales > Pseudonocardiaceae > Actinoalloteichus > Actinoalloteichus caeruleus. Next base: position 141,927 of record NZ_CP186005.1, on the reverse strand, counting down.
AAGGTGGTGCTCTTCCCGCTGCCGCTGGGACCGATTCCCCGGTCGCCGGCGCGGTCCGGCGCCAGGACCCGTCCGGGGGTGAGCCGCTGGTGGGGGTCGTTCGCCGCCACCGCGCCCCGGACCCCGACCACCCGCCCCCGGTCCGAGCTCGGTCCTGGTGGCGCGTCGAGCCGGAGGATCTGACCGGCGGAGACGGTGAAGGACAGGCCGTCCGGCGCGAACCGGTCCCGGCGGGCGACCCGCAGCCCGGACACCCGCAGTTCCGCCACCCGAGGTGGCGGCGCCTCGGAGGAACCGTCCGATACCGCCGCGGCCGTACCGCCGACGAGCACCTCGTGCACCCGCCGCACGGCCTCCACCCCGTCCTCGCTGGCGTGGTAGGCGGCGCCCGCCGCCCGCAGCGGCCGGTAGCACTCGGGCACGAGCAGGAGCACGACCAGCGCCGTGACCAGCTCCACCGACCCGGAGACCAGCCGGAGGCCGATGTTGACCGCGACCAGCGCCACCGACAGGCTGGCCAGCAGCTCCAGGGCCAGCGCCGACAGGAACGCCACCCGCAGCGTGCCCATGCTCGCCTTCCGATGGCTCTCGTTGACCCGTCGCACCGCCTCGGCCTGTTGACCGGCCCGCCGGAACGCGGTGAGCACCCCGAGGGACCGGACGAGTTCGAGCAGGTGCCCGGACAACCGGGCGGTGGCGTCGGCCGCCCGGCGGGAGCGGTGCTCGGTGTAGCGCCCGATGAGCGCCGCGAACAGCGGGATCAGCGGCACGGTCACCAACACCAGCGCGGCCGACGGCGGGTCGGTGAGCAGGATCCACCCGCCGACGAGCGGCGGCACCGCCGCCGCCGTCACCAGTGCGGGCAGGTAGGCGCGGAAGTACGGGTCGAGAGCGTCCAGCCCGGTCGTCGCCAGGCTGCTGAGCCGGCCCACCCCGCCCGCGACGGCGTCGTCCCCACCGCCCCGGTGGATCCACTCCGGGCCACGGCCGAGGGCCGAGTCGAGCAGCGCGGACCGCAGCTCCCGTTTGACCCCTCCGGCCGCGCGGGCCGAGGTCGACTCCAGCGCCCACGCGACCACCGACCGGCCCAGGACCGCCGCCGCCGCCCACCCCAGGGGCGCGAGGACGTCCCCGGCGGGTACCCGGTCCACCACGACCCCGGTGAGCGCGGTGGCAAGACCGACCGCCTGCGCGACGAGCAGCACGGCGTCGGCGACCGCGAGCAGGCCGATGACGACCAGCGATCGGCGGGCCGAGGTCGACAGGGCCGGCAGCGGTCCGAGCGGGCCTCGGAACCGTCGAGCGGAGATTCCCACCCCTGCACTCTCCGGGCGGGTCCGGTCGGTGTCCAGAGCCATCCCGTCCGTCACCTCCTCCGCGTCCGCCATGCGGACGTACCGCCGAGCCACCGGCCCGCCCCGCACCGTCGCCCTCCCCGCACCGGGTCGTGGAGCCTCACGGGACCCGCACCGGTGGGATGTTCGCCGTGCTGATCCGCCGCCGGAACACCCAGTACGTCCAGCCCTGGTAGACCAGCACCGCTGGGGTGCCGAAAGCGGCGACCCAGGTGATGACGGTCAGCGTGTAGGGGCTGGATGCCGCGCCGGCCACCGTCAGGGAGAACGCCTCGTCCACCGTGGAGGGCAGCACGTTGGGGTAGAGCGAACCGAAGAGCACCACCACGACCCCGGTGATCAGCACCGCCAGCGAGGCGAAGGCCCGCCCCTCCCGGTGGAGCCGCATCCACACCAGGGCGAGAACCCCGGCCGCCGCCGCCAGGCCCGCCACGACCGCGGTCCACAGGGTGCCCTGGCGGAGTTGGACGAGCACGAGCAGCGCGAGGACCGGGGCGAGCAGCAGCGGACCGAACCGCCGCACCACCCCGTGCGCCCGGTGCCGCACGGTCCCGTCGGTCTTGAGCGCGACGAACACCGCGCCGTGCAGCAGGCTGAACGCGGTCAACGCCACCGCGCCGAGGACGGTGTCCAACCGCAGCAGGTCCATCACCCCACCGCGCAGGTCACCGTTGGGGTCGATCGGCAGCCCGGTCGCGGTGCCGGTGATCACCAGGCCCCACCCCAGCGGCGGGATCCACGACCCGATCTGGATGACCCGGTCCCAGTTCCGCCGCCAGCGGTGGCTGTCGACCTTGCCCCGGTACTCGAAGGCCACCCCCCGCCCGATCAACGCCAGCAGGATGAACAGGATCGGCAGGTAGGCCCCGGACAGCAGCGCCGCGTACCACTCGGGGAAGGCCGCGAAGGTCGCGCCGACCGCGACGATCACCCAGACCTCGTTGCCGTCCCACACCGGGCCGATGGTGTTCACCATCACCCGGCGCTCGGTGTCGTCCCTGGTCATGGGGCCGAGCAGCATGCCGACGCCGAAGTCGAAGCCCTCCAGGAAGAAGTAGCCGAGCCACAGCACGGCGATCACGCAGAACCAGAAGGTGGGCAGGTCCACGACGGTCTCCTTCTCAACCGGTGGCAGGCTGGGGGCGGCCGGTCCGGGCGCCGGGCGGGTCAGCGGGCGGACGGCCCGCCCGGGGCTCAGTAGGCGAAGGCGAGCACGTCACCGCCGCCTCCCCCGCGTCCGTCACTCCCACCCGGGCCGTCATCCGACTTCCCCTCCTCGTCGGGCTCCTCCCAGGGCGGTCGCATCACCCCGGACACGCCCGCGCGGGCGTAACGGGCGAGGAGGAACACCTCGACCACGGCGAGCACCGCGTAGACGGCGGTGAGCGCGACCAGCGAGAACACGGCCGAGCCCAGCGACACCCCTGGGGACACCGCCTGCGCCGTGTACATCCACACCCCGTCCACGCCGGTCGGGTTGGGCACCACCACGAAGGGTTGGCGGCCCATCTCGGTGAAGATCCAGCCGAAGGTGTTGGCCAGGAACGGGGCCGCGATGCCGGCGAGCGCCAACGGGGCGAACCACCGCGACCGGGGCACCCGGCCCTTCCTCGTCACCCACAACGCGAACGCGCAGGCCCCGGCGGCGACCACCCCGAAGCCGATCATGAGCCGGAAACCCCAGTAGGTGATGGGCAGGGAGGGCACGTAGTCGATGGGTTGGCCGGCCATCTCGCCCAGCCTCGGGTCGTCGGGGTAGTTCGTCCCGTACCGCTCGGTGTACTCGTCGACGAGTTGCTCGACGCCCCGGACCTCGGTGGAGAAGTCGCTGTGCGCCAACATCGAGAGCAGCCCGGGGACGGTGATGCTCTTGACGCTCTCGCAGTCCGGCCGGCTCACGTCCCCGACCGCGAACACCGAGAAACCGGCGGGGGCCTCGGTGTGGCAGAGCGCCTCCGCCGCCGCCATCTTCATGGGCTGCTGCTCGAACATCAGCTTCGCCTGGAGGTCACCGGTGATCGCGACGGCGGCGAAGGACACCACCCCGACCCAGCCGCCCAACCGGAGCGAGCGGTGCCAGACCCGGCGGTCGGGGTCGTCCTTGGGGGTGTCGCGGTGCCGCCGGGCCAGGTGCCAGGCGGCGATACCGACCAGGAAGGACCCGGCGACGGCGAACGACCCGGCGATGGTGTGCGGGAAGGCGGCCAACACGGTGGAGTTGGTCAGCAGCTCCCACACCGAGGTGAGACGAGGCCGACCGTCCTCGTCGAGGGCGACACCGACGGGGTGCTGCATCCACGAGTTCGCCGAGAGGATGAAGTAGGCGGAGAGCACGGTCGCCAGGGACGCGGCCCAGATGCAGGCCAGGTGCACCCGCTTCGGCAGCCGGCCCCACCCGAAGATCCACAACCCGAGGAAGGTCGACTCGACGAAGAAGGCGACCAGGCCCTCCATCGCCAGCGGCGCGCCGAACACGTCCCCGACGAACCGGGAGTACTCGCTCCAGTTCATGCCGAACTGGAATTCCTGCACGATGCCGGTCACCACGCCCATCGCGAAGTTGATGAGCATCAACTTGCCCCAGAACTTGGTCATCGCCAGGTACTCGGGCTTGCCCGTGCGGTGCCAGGCGGTCTGCATCACCGCGACCAGGACCGACAAACCGATGGTCAGCGGCACCATCAGGAAGTGGTAGACGGTGGTGATGCCGAACTGCCACCGCGCCACGTCGAGGATCTCCACGACCCGCTCCTCTCGCCCTCAAGCGAGGACGCTAGGGGCGGCGGAGGCCGGGAAGCGGACGGTCAGGGTCCCGTTCTCCCGGGACGTTGGTCCTGAATTCGGGCCCGCTGACCTGCGATCATGACCCCCGTCACTCCACCTGCCGGCAGCAGGGCCCAGAACCGCCACCCCACCCGGCGCTGCCGCGTGGGGGAGCAACCACCAGCCACGCCCGCCGGGCTCGTCGCGGTGGCCAGCCGGGCCCTGGTCGGTGCGGCGAGCCGACGCGGCGGGGCGTGCCGACGGCCACCGGGACGCGGGATGCGCGCCCGCCAGCCCGAGCCGACGAGGGACGTCGACTCGGGCACGGACACGCGAGATCGTCGAACGTCACCGGCCGCCTTCGTGGCCCTGGCCGACGCCGTCAAGGCCGACCGCCCGCGCGAGAGCCCCACCAGCCACCCGACCCCAGGCGGAGCCGGGGCTGTTCCCAATCCGCCCGGCCAGCGGGAGCCGGGCGGACCACACCACCGGCACCCCGTGGCAGCGGACGGAACATCGCCCCCTCCGCCCCGTCGTGCCGCCGGGACCTGACCGGGGGACCCGGTCGCGAGGCCCGGGGTCAGCAGCCCGCGACGGAGATCAGGTCCGACACCGTGACCTTCACCCCGTGGCCGATCCCCGAGTCGTCCGCCCACAGGTCCTCGGGCAGGGCGGGGACTCCGGCGGCCTGGGCGGCTCCGGTGATGCCGTAGGCGGTTCCCTCGACCACCACGACCGCGCCGCCGCCCTCGCAGCCCACCTCGGCGGTGTCGACCGTCAGCGGCCACGTCAGCCCGTCGGCGTCGAACGCCTCCCGCGAGACCTGCCGGAAACCTGTCGTCCGGTCCGGTTCCCGCTCGACCACCCCGCCGCACCCCACGGCGGCCAGGGCGACGGCGAGGACCGCTCCCGCTCTCGTTCCCACGACCGTGGGTCGTCGGCGGGGCGCTCGGGGTTACCAGCCCGGTCCCCTGCCCCGCCGGGGCGGTTCCTCTCGGCTGGCGGGAGGCGGCCGGGCCGCCGGAGACATCGCCGTCGGCAGCCGTCGCGGGCCGAGCCCTCCACCGTCCTCGATCAGCCCACGGCCCTCGCGACCAGCGCGGCGATGGTCTCCGCCGCCCGTTCACCCAGCTCGGACACCGCGTACGAGGTCGGCCACAGGCCGCCGTCGTCGTCGAGGCGTGCCTCGGGGGTGAACCCGAACGTCGAGTAGCGCTCCTTGTCGGCGGCGCCGCTGCGGAAGAAGCAGACCACCTTCCCCTTCCTCGCGTAGGCGGGCTGCCCGTACCACAGTTTCGGGGCCAGATCGGGGGCGTGGCTGGTGACGATCGCGTGCACGCGCTCCGCCGACGAACGGTCCGGTTCGGGCATCTCCCCGATCTTCGCCAGCACGTCGGCCTCGTCCGCGGCCGCCTTTCCTCCTCGGCCGCGCCCCGCCTCCTTCCGCAGTTCCTGGGCGCGTTCCCTCATGGCGGCGCGTTCCTGTTCGGAGAAACCGCCGGAGTTCGACCCGGCCTCCCCGTGCGACGTGGAACTCATCGCTGGTCCTTTCCTGGCGGGGGTTCATCAGAACTGGACGCGACGGTAGCCGCCCCCGATTCCGCCGGCTTCTCGAATCCTGACCGGATCGGCGGCCGCCGGGCGCACGACCCGGCACCAAGGGAGGCGGCGCTCCCCGGTGGGGCCGGGGATGGTGACCGCCAGGACACCCGCTCGCGCCACGACGTGGGGCGGCTGTTGGGAACGCCAGCGCCGTGACGTGGCACGATGCCCCCATGACTGCTGGGCGCACGGAGGCTCAACGGTTGCGGGACCTCGTGGCGCTCCGCCGGGTCCGCGACCGGATGGACCGCGAGTACGCCAAGCCGTTGAACGTCGAGGAACTGGCCAGGGGAGTTCATGTCTCCGCCGGGCACCTGAGCAGGGAGTTCCGACGCGTGTACGGGGAGTCGCCCTATTCGTACCTGATGACGAGGCGCATCGAGCGGGCGATGACCCTGTTGCGCCGAGGGGACCTCAGTGTCACCGAGGTGTGTTTCGAGGTCGGTTTCTCGTCGCTGGGAACGTTCAGCACGAGGTTCGCGGAACTGGTCGGAGTACCACCGAGCACCTATCGGCGGGATCATTCCCAGGCCGCGGCCGGGATTCCACCCTGCCTCGCGAAACAGGTGACCAGACCGGTCAGGAATCAAGAAGCACGACCCCGGTAGGCACTCCTAGCGTTCCGGGCATGAACGTCACCGTCCACCACGCCTTCCTCCCGCACACCGACCCCGAGGCCGCGCTGCGGTTCTACCGGGACGCGCTGGGCTTCGAGGTCCTCGACGACGTCGGGTACGAGGAGATGCGCTGGATCACCGTCGGCCCGCGCGGGCGGCCCGGGACGTCGATCGTGTTGCACCCGCCGACCGCCGACCCGGGCATCTCCGAGGACGAGCGCCGCACCATCGCCGAACTGATGGCGAAGGGAAGTTTCGCGGCCATCACGCTGGCCACCGACGACCTGGACGGTCTCTTCGAACGCCTCGAAGCCGCGGGCGCGGACATCGTGCAGGAACCGGCGGACCAGGACTACGGGGTCCGCGACTGCGCCTTCCGTGACCCGGCTGGGAACCTCGTCCGCGTCAACCAGACGGCCTGAGCGCCGCCCGCCCCGTCCCGACCACCGCACCCGGACGAAGGACCACCCCCGTGCAGCTCACCCTTGACCGCATCACCCTCGGCGTCCCCCGGGTCGCCGAGGCGACCGACTTCTACGCCTCGGCGTACCCGCTCGCGACCACCGGCGGGAAGCCCTCCACGTCGCTCCACCTGGCCGGCTCCGGGCGGATCGACCTCCGGGGGGTCGAGGAGCTCGCCGCGGAGGTCGACGCGAATCCGGCGAGCTCGGGTTTCCGGGGTCTCGTCCTCTCGGCCATCGTCAACCAGCCCAGTGAGGTCGAGGCCCTCCTCGACAACGCCACCTCCCGAGGTGCGACCGTGGTCAGGCCACCGAGGAAGCGGCTGTTCGGCGAGTTCGCCGCCGCCTACCGGGCGCCCGATGGCGCGGTCTGGAAACTGGCGGCGGTCAACAAGAGGAACACCGCTCCCGCCGTCGCCCCGGCCAGCCTCGTGGAGACCGCCGTCTACCTCGGCGTTGGCAGCCCGAAGGCGTCCGCGACGTTCTACGCGGCGCTGGGGATGCGGGTGGACCGGGACTACGGTGACAAGTTCGTCGACTTCACCGTGACCGCCGGCGCATTCCGGCTCGGCCTGCTCCCGCGCGGGGCGCTCGCGGGGGATGTCGGCGTGGACGGGCGGGGCGACGGGTTCTCCGCCACCGTCCTCACCCACACCGCCGCGTCCCGTGTCGAGCTCGACGCCCTCCTCGGGGTGGCGCGAACCGCCGGAGCGCGGATCGTCACCCCGGCGACCCAGGTCGACGGGGATGGCCACGTCGCGCACGTCGCGGACCCCGACGGGCATCACTGGCGGTTCACGGCTCCGGCGTGACGAGGAGCCGGCGCGACCCGGCGGCAGGGGCACCGGCGGTCAGGCGACCGTCACCCCCGTCACCTGGTCCAACACCCGCAACAGGTCCGCCGACACCCGCACCCCCTCTGGCAACACCAGGGTGTCGGCGGTACCGCCGTCTCCTCCCACGAGCACGACCGGTGTCATTCCCTCGTGCCCGTCCAGCGCCTCCCCCACGGCGGCGAGCGAGTCGAACCCGTCGATCCGGAGCACCAGGGGACACGCGCCGGCCACCTCGTGGACCCGAACCCGCCGCGCGCCCAGGACCTGCCCGGCCCGGCCGGAGAACTCGGAGACGGGGATGGGGAACAGTGGTGAGCGGTCCACGAATCCGAACACCTCGGCGTAGGAACCGACGCGTTCCGCGACGTCCAAGGTCGTGTCGGCGGCTCCGGGAACCTCCCGGTCCCAGTACTCCCGCATCTCGGCCGCCGACTTCAGGTGGTAACCGGCCCCCTCGAACCGGAACCTCCTGGGGTCCGACAAGGTACTGCCGGTCTGCACGCAGAGCAGGGCGGAATGGGCCTGGGCCTGGTCCGGGGTGACGTAGTGGCTGTCGTTCGTGGCCACGACCGCGAGACCGAGATCCCGGGAGATCGTGAGCAGACCCTCCCGCACGACGCGTTCCACCCGCACGCCGTGGTCCATCAGCTCGACGAGGTAGTTCTCCTTGCCGAGGATGTCGCGGTACTCGCTGGCAGCCCGCACCGCCTCCCGGTACTGACCGAGGCGCAGCCGGGTCGGCACCTCACCCCCGGGGCACCCGGTGGTGGCGATGAGTCCGCTCGCGAACCTGGAGAGAAGCTCCCGGTCCATCCTCGGCTTCTTGTACTGCCCTTCGATCGAGGCGAGGGACGACAACCGGAAGAGATTGCGGAGCCCGGTCGCGTCGGCGGCGAGCAACGTCATGTGGGTGAAGGCGCCGCGGCCCGACACGTCACCGCCCTCGTCCCCGCTGCCAGCTCCGCCCCAGAACACCGGCTTCCGGTGGAACCGGCTCCCCGGAGCGACATAGGCCTCGATCCCGAGGATCGGCTTCACGTCGGGGTATCCGCTGGCCTGTTCCCAGAACTCGGCGGCGCCGAACATGTTCCCGTGGTCGGTCATGGCGACGGCGGGCATGCCGAGTCGGCTCGCCTCGGCGAACAGCGGCCCCACCTTGGCCGCGCCGTCCAACATGGAGTATTCGGTGTGCACGTGGAGGTGGACGAAGGGATCGGACACTGTTCGGCCTCCCAGGCAGCTGCGAGCACGAGCTTGAACACCTGGAGTGACAGTACGATCACACAGCGACATTTCCGTTGCCCTGGCCGGCGCCAGGCGGGCGTGCCGAACGCCCGGGTCGGTTGGCTGGGCCCCTGCCGCGGCCAGGCCGGGCCCTGATCCCGACGCTCGGGCATCCGTTACCCGTGCCGGTTCGGGCAGCGCGCACGGCCACCGGTTCCCGTTCCGCCGGCCGGGTACCGCCTCGCTCAGGTCAACGCGGCCGAGACCGCCTCGGCGGCGGTGACGGTGAGCGGGCCCACCGTGGCCTCGTCCACCGGGCGCATCGCCACCACCCCGACGCTCGCCCGGAGTCCGGTCACCCCGCGCACCGGGGCGGCGACGCCGTAGGCGCCCTCCTGGATCTCCCCGCTGGAGAACACCCAGTGCCGGTCGGCGGACAGGTCGATGGCCCGCCCGGCCGCGCCCTGCCGTGCCGGGTGCCGGTAGCCCACCCGGTAGGAGACGTGGAAGACGGTCCAGGTGGGTTCGACGACCGCCACGACCTGGGCCTCCTCGCCGTCGGCCACCGTGATGTGCGCGGTCGCTCCGGTCCGTTCGGCCAGTTCCCGCAGCGCGGGCAGCGCGGCCAGCCGCACCTGGGGCAGCACGTTGCCCGCCAGGGTGAGCAGGCCGAGACCGAGCCGAACCCTTGACCCCTCCCGACGGACCAGGCCCCGCGCCTGGAGCGGCCCCAGCAGCCGGTACACGGCGGCTCGACTGACCCGGATGGCGGCCGCGAGTTCGCTGATGGTCGGGGCGTCGGACTGCGCCTCGGCGACCGCCTGCAACAACGCCAACCCCCGTTCGAGGGTGAGGGAGCGTTCGCGCGGGAGCCCGGGGAGCTCGACCTCGGCGACCGGTTCCTCGGCTGCCGGGCCGCGCGTCGTCACCGGGCTCGGGGCGGTCGCCGGTTGTCGGGTGGTGGGGACGGACATGTCAGCGTCCGGGACCGCGTACGGCGGTCGGCTCGACGTCGGCGGGCAGTACCCGGCCCGTGACCTCGGCCAGCCCGACGACCGAGCCGTCCGGTCCCGGTGCGGTGGCCGTGATCTCGACGGTGTCCCCGTCGAGCAGGAAGGCACGGGTGGTGCCGTCGTCGAGGGTCACCGGTTCCCGGCCTCCCCAGCTCAGTTCGAGGAAGGAACCGCGTTCCGCCCGGTCCGGGCCGGACACCGTCCCGGAGGCGAAGAGGTCGCCGGGACGGACCGTCGCCCCGTTCACCGTGAGGTGCGCCAGCTGCTGCGCCGGCGACCAGGCCATCTCGGCAAACGGTGGTCGGCTCACCACGGTGCCGTTCCAGCGGACCTCGAGCCTCAGGTCCAAGCCCCAGGGCTCGTCCTCCGACAGGTAGTCCAGTAGGGGGTTCGGCGCCGGGGGTGTGGGCACCCGCGCCGCCTCCAACGCGGCCAGCGGGGTGATCCAGTGGGAGAGGGAGGTGGCGAACGACTTGCCCAGGAAGGGGCCCAACGGCTGGTACTCCCACGCCTGGATGTCCCGGGCCGACCAGTCGTTGACCAGCGCGACCCCCAGGACGTGGTCGGCCAGCTCGGCGGTGCCCACCTCGCCCCGGACCGGTCCGCCGCAGACGAAACCCACCTCGGCCTCGATGTCCAGCCGCTCGCTCGGTCCGAACACCGGGCCCGTGGAGCCCTGCGGTCTCCGTTGCCCTCTCGGCCGGCGCACGGGGGTTCCGCTGGCGATGACCGTGCCGGCCCGCCCGTGGTACCCGACCGGCAGGTGCGTCCAGTTCGGGAGCAGCGGGTCGGAGTCCGGGCGGAAGATCCGACCGACGTTCTCCGCGTGGTGCCGCGAGGAGTAGAAGTCGACGTAGTCGGCGACCGCGAACGGCAGCACCGGCCGGACCTCCGCCAACGGCACGAGGTCGGCGCCGGGCGGCGCTGAACCGCGGTCGACGACCTCGCGCAGCCTCTCCCGCAGTTCCGCCCACGCCGGGCGCCCGGCCGCCAACAGCGGGTCCAGCGAGTCGGCGGCCAGTGGTCCGGACAGCCGTGGTCCGAGGTGGGTCGCCAGTGGGCGCAACGGCAGCGCGTGGTCGCCCACCCGCACGAGCGCACCCGTCGCGGTCTCCGCGCGCACCCGCCCCACCCCGTAGGGCAGGGTCTGCGGTCCGAACGGGTCGGCCGCGCTGAACGCGGGGTCGTCGATCCAGCTCACACGATCACCCTTCCGCAGGGAGGTGGTCGTACACCACCGAATTGACCGGGCGCGGCCGGCGTCCGGTATGGCGGGCACACCGACGCGACCCCCGCGCGTCGGTGCGGCGTCACCTGGTCACAGCAGGCCGAGTTCACGGAGATCGTCGAGCGGCTCGCTCAACGAGCAGGAGCCGTAGGAGGCGAACACGCCCCGCACGGCGCGGGCCGCCTCGTCGGAGAGCTCCTTGGCCTCCTCGGCGAGCGCGGTGGCGTCGTCGCTCGCCAACGCCTCCCGGACATCCCGACCTGACAGCGCCCTGGCGCAGGCGACCAGCAGGTTCAGGAACCCGTGGTGGGGGAAGTTGGTCTCCTCGTCCATGTAGCGCACCGCGTGGTGCATCCCCGCCGTCGCCTTGAAGGGGATGCCGGTGCTGCTGGCCACCGACAGGAAGTCGGCCACCTGGTCGACGGAGGGGAACGCCTCGGGGGTGAGGCCGCCGCACCGCAGCTTGGCCCACGAGCCGTGCTCGGCGACCCGCCGCACGCTGTCCAGCCAGCCGGCGCCGCCGCGGCGCGGTTCGATGACGCGGATGACGTCCTCCGGCACGAACTCGGACACGCGTTCGAGCCACACGTCGTCCACCTCGGACGGCGCGGGCATCTCCACCATGTTCAGCGACAGCAGTTCGGTGCGGGACTCCACGATGGATACGGCCTTGGGCACTCCCCCCAATCCGGTGTCGATGACCAGCGACAACGCCACCGGGCGCAGCGGCTTCGCCTTGATCAGTTCGGTGATGAGTTCCGGCAGCCGCGACGAGGGGCAGAGGAACAGCCCCATGACGCCGGCCGCGTTACCAGCCCGTCCCTCCAGATGGCCGCGAACCGCCTCGGCCATTCCGGTGTTGGCGGGCGGGAAGAGCGCGGCGTCGTCGACCAACCGCGCGAGCAGGGGAGGGATCCCCCGCGGACCGGGAGCATGAAGTTCAACGGCGCTTGACACGGCTGACACGCTAGTGCCGGAACGAACAATGAACAAAGGTGTCCGCATAACGAACACCGGGAGCCAGCATGCCCCACTACCGCAGTGTTGGTGAGTTACCCCCCAAACGGCACACCCAGTTCCGCTCACCGGACGGGAGCCTGTACGCGGAGGAGCTGATGGGGGTGGAGGGGTTCTCCTCGGACTCCGCCCTGCTCTACCACCGGGAACTCCCCACGGCGATCATCGACTCGCGGGAGCCGGACTGGGCCGGCCGCGCCTCCTCCGCCGAGGCCCACGACCGGTCCACCACCCCCAACCTCCCCCTGAAACCCCGGCATTTCCGCACCCCGGCGCTGAGCTGGCCGGCGGGCCCCGTGGACGCCGTCACGGGCCGGCGGCAGCTGTTCGCGAACCCCGACGTGTCCGTCTCGTACGTGGAGGCGGACGCCGACAGCGGGCTGTACCGCAACGCCGTCGGCGACGAGCTGCTGTACGTGCGGTCGGGCTCCGCGACGGTGGAGACCGTGTACGGGGCGCTGGAGGTCGGCCCGGGCGACTACGTCGTGCTGCCGACCTCCTGCACCTACCGCGTCCTCCCCAGGGGTGTGTTGCGGCTCCTCGTCCTGGAGGCGACCGGCCACATCGGACCGCCGCGCCGGTACCTGTCGGCGCGGGGCCAGTTCCTCGAACACTCCCCCTACTGCGAACGGGACCTGCGCGCCCCCACCGCGCCGTTGCTGGTCGAGGGCGAGGACGTCGACGTCCTGGTCCGGCACCGCGCCGGCCTCTCCGTCCTCACCTACGCCCACCACCCGTTCGACGTGGTGGGGTGGGACGGCTGCCTGTACCCGTGGGCGCTGAACATCGCCGACTTCGAGCCGATCACCGGCCGTGTCCACCAGCCGCCGCCGGTGCACCAGACCTTCGAGGGCCCGAACTTCGTGGTGTGCTCGTTCGTGCCCCGCAAGGTCGACTACCACCCGCTCGCGGTGCCCGTGCCCTACAACCACGCCAACGTCGACTCGGACGAGCTGATGTTCTACGTGGGGGGCGACTACGAGGCCAGGAAGGGCTCGGGGATCGGGCTGGGTTCGCTGTCCCTGCACCCGGCCGGGTGCACGCACGGCCCTCAGCCCGGCGCCGTGGAGGCCTCCCTGGGCGCCGAACGGTTCGACGAGACCGCCGTCATGGTGGACACCTTCCGACCGCTGGAGCTGGGGGAGGCGGCCCTCGCCTGCGAGGACGACCGCTACGCCTGGTCCTGGGCCCGCCGGGGCCCGGAGTCCCGCGCGACGGGGTGAGCGGAACGCCGGACCGGTCGGCCGCCGGGCACGACTACCCCGAACACGGAAAACAGGTTAGGCTCACCTAACTCTTGGAGGTGAGTTGGTGGTGACGACGCCCGACCATCGCGTGACCGGCCCCGGCTCGGCCGAACGCGCGAGGAGCATCGCCGAGCGCGGAGGCCGGGCGGCCCTGATGCCGGACGAGACCAGCGCGGCCCGGGTCGAGCCGATCCTGCACCACACCGCACCGGACGGGGTGGTCACCCTCATGCTGCCGGACGAGCACCCGGTGGTGACCGGGCTGCGCGGCGGGGACGAGGGGGTCTCGGCCGCGGTGCTGGAACTGGCCGACCCGGCTCCGGTACCGCTCAGGGAGCCGGTGCGGGGGCTGTTGTGGTTCACCGGCCTGCTCACGGCGCTGGATCCGGGCGAGGCCCGTGACACGGGTCTGTGGATCGCCGAGCGCCGCCCGGACGCCCGGCTGTTGGACATCGGCCACGGCATGTCCCTCCTCCGGCTCACACCCGCGTCGATGGTCCTCGCCGACGCGGAGGGCACCTGCCCCGTGGGCCCGGAGGAGTTCGCGGGCGCCACTCCGGACCCGTTCTGCCGGCAGGAGCCGCACTGGCTGCGTCACCTGGAGAACGCGCACCGGGACGTGGTCGGCATGCTGGGCCGCCACGTTCCCGACCACCTGCGGGGCGGTCGGGTGCGGCCGTTGGGCATCGACCGGTTCGGTCTGCGGCTGAGGGTGGAGTCCGTGACCGGGGACCACGACGTCCGGTTGGCCTTCTCCCGCCCGGTCACCGAGGTGCGCGAGCTCTCGCTGGAGCTGCGCCGGCTCGTGGGCTGCCCGTTCGTGCGAGCGGTGACCACCGGGCCGTGAGCCAGCCGGCCACGCCGGCATCGGTTCCGGTGGGCACCCGTCCTGTCCGCCCGCCCACGCGGACAGCCACGACCCCACCTCGGGCCAGGTCGAGGCGGTGCTGCCCGACCGGGTAACCAGCCCGGTCGAAAGCCGCCGCCATCGGCCGGTTCGGCACGTCCGTGCCCGCCACCACCCGGTCGGCGCCCTCCGCGACGAGGAGGTGCGCGCACTCGGCCCGTCGGCCTGTCGCGGCCCGGGTCCCGAGTGCCCGGAGGCGCCTTCCGCCGCGCCTCGGCCGCTGTACCGTGCGGACGTGCCCTCCACGCCGCGGTCTTGGTTCCGCCCGGCCCGCCCAGCAGACCCCGAGGTGATCTCCGATCCGGGTCAGCGACGAGCGGTCGTCATCGAACTCCTCATCGTCTTCACCGCGACACTCGGACTGTCCGGGCTGCGCAGCCTGCTGTCCCTGCTGGACTCCCTGCTGCGGCCCGCACCGCTCTCGGAGCAGTCCGTCGCCATCAACGTCCCGCAGGCCACCATCGGGTTGCTCGACCTGGCCCGGCAGCTCACGAGCGTGCTTCAACTGCTGTCGTGGGGGGCGCTCGGCGTCTACCTGCTGTGGCGCGCGGGTGTCGCGCTGCGCCGGATCGGCCTGGACCGGGCCCAGGTCGGGCGTGACTTCGCCAGGGGAGCCGGGCTCGCCGCCATCATCGGCGTTCCCGGTCTCGCCTTCTACCTCGTCACCAGGGCGATCGGCATCAACCTGACCGTGCTGCCCAGCACGCTGGACGAGGCGTGGTGGCGCTCGGTGACCCTGGTGCTCTCCGCCGTCGGCAACTCCTGGGCCGAGGAGATCCTGGTCGTCGGGTACCTGATCACCAGGCTGCGGCAGCTCGGCTGGTCGGAGAACGCGTCACTCTGGTTCTCCGCCGTCCTCCGAGGCACCTACCACCTGTACCAGGGGTTCGGCGGTTTCCTCGGCAACATCGTGATGGGGCTCGTCTACGCCAGGTACTGGCAGCGCACCAACCGGTTGTGGGCCCTGGTGGTGGGGCACGCGCTCATCGACGTCGTCGCCTTCGTGGGGTACGCGCTGCTCGGACCACACCTGTCCTGGCTGCCCTGACGCGCGCCGCGCGTCGTCGGGACCCGGGCGACGCGGAGGTCCCCGGGCGCCCCCGCGCTCCGGAGGTGGCCCCACCGCCCCGACGCCACCTCGTCGAGGGACGACTGCTCGGATGCCCGGCGATGCCTCCACTGTGAGGCGTGGGCTCGGCCGGGGCGCTCACTTCTGACCAAAGCCGTGTGCGACGTCCGGTGGTAGCCCAGAGCAGCGGCTTCCTGCCGCCCGTCGACCTGCCCCTCGTCGACCGCCACGAGCGACACCAGCGGCGTCCTGCCACGTCGACGTACCGGCGGACCAGGCCAGCGCGACCTCTCACCTCCTTGTCCGGCCCGCGCGGCCGCCAGGTGGGCGCGTTCACGCTCCGTCGGCGCGCCCCCAGCCGCCCATCTCGCACGTCGTCGGGGTCCGCCCGGACCGGAGGGGCCCGAACCAGGCCGGACCGGCCCCCTCCGCCAACGCGGGGAGGACCATCCCCGCGACTGACCCGGGGGAGGGGATCGGCGTGCGCTGGCGGCACCCGTTCGACCACCTCGGCCGGGACGGTCCGGGGGGTCCGGGCGGTGCCGCGCCGTCCACGCCCGGATGACCTCGGCGAGCCCCACCAGCGGCGGCAGACCGCCGAGAACGGGCGGGGACAGCTCCTCGCGGAACACGGCGGCCCCGGCATGGCACACCGGGAGGACCACCGCCACGCGGCTCGGGGTCGGGGCCATCGATGGGCGATCGGGTCCGGGGCCAGCGTCCCCGTTCCTCGAACCCGGGCCGGGCGGTCGGAGCACTCCCCACCCGCGCGAGGGTCGCGGGGCGGGCGTCCGCCGTTCGACCAGCGGGTCGTGGGGGGCGGGACGAGGAGGTGCGGGGCGCCGGTCCCCGCCAGACCGGACGGACGGCTCGTTCGGGGCCGAGCCATCCTCCGGGGAAGCCGCCGGCGTCAGGTGCTGAGGATGCCGTACCGCATCCTGGCCATCATGTTCTCCGGACCGGCCTGCACGCAGGCGTCGCTGAAGAGGTCGTCGATGCGTCCGTCCAGCTCCGACGGGCGCCACCGCCTGTTGCCGGCAGTGATCTCCGCGACGGAGGTGAACGGCTGGTACAGCTCGATGCTGTCACCCTGCACCCCGAACACCTTGCCGCTGATGTGACCGGAGTCCGCCGAGCACAGGTACGCGACCAGGGGCGCGATGTTCTCCGGCGCGAAGAAGTCGAAGCCGTGCTCCTCCGCCGCGCGCTCGTGTTCCCGCATCTCCTCGTCGGGCAGCAGGTCCTCGGTGAGCCGGGTGATCGCGGAGGGGGCGATGGCGTTGGACGTCACCTGGTAGCGGGCCATCTCCATCGCGACGATGGTGGAGAACGCCGCGATGCCCGCCTTCGCGGTGCCGTAGTTGCTCTGGCCGAAGTTCCCGAGGATGCCGGAGGCGGAGGTGGTGTGCACCAGGCGCCCCGTCCGCTCGGACTCCTTCCAGTAGCGGCAGGCGGCCCGCGTGCAGGTGAAGTGGCCGCGCAGGTGCACGCGCAGCACCGAGTCCCACTCGTCGTCCGACATCTTCGCGACGGTGCGGTCCGAGACGAAACCGGCGTTGTTGACCAGCGCGTCCAGCTGGCCGAACTCGGCGACGGCGCGAGTGACGAGGGCGTCGGCGACCATCGTGTCCGAGACGTCCCCGACGCTGGCGACCGCGCGCCCGCCCTCGGACCTGATCTGGTCGACGACCTCGGTGGCCACCGCCTCGTCCAGGTCGGAGACGACGACGGCGGCGCCCTGTCTCCCGCACTCCAGTGCTTCGGCGCGGCCGATGCCCCTGCCAGCACCGGTCACGATCACCACCCTGCCGTTCAGGATGGTCCGCTCATGGATTTTCACATCGGAGAGCGTAGGACTTACCGGACGGACCTCGCGGGGTGGTTCGGCGTAGTCCTCACTCCGCTGGGCACCCGGGGGACGGTGGCCCCCCGCTACCCTCCGCTGCCCGGTGCGACCAGTAGTGGGGTAACCCATACGCGCAACGATGACACCCTTGGTTAGGCGTCAGGTTTAACGAACAACCAGAGGAACCGCTGATTACGATCGTAATTACCCACAGATCCCCGTCAGAGCCGGCTTTCCTTCCGCTCCTTCACTAGGCTGGAACGCGTGGAATCGGAAGCGACGGCGACCGCGACCCTCGACCAACAGGCACCAGAGCCGGCCGGATCGGTGCACACCGAGGTGGGAAGGCTACGTTCGGTTCTCCTCCACCGGCCGGGTGAAGAACTGAAACGCCTCACCCCCCGCAACAACGACCGGCTGCTCTTCGACGGCATCCCCTGGGTCGACCGGGCGCAGGAGGAACACGACGCCTTCGCCGAGACCCTGCGGGCTCGGGGCTCCGAGGTGCTCCTGCTCACCGACCTGCTGTCCCAGGCCCTGGCCGACCCCAGGGCTCGGGCGGCCGGTGTGGTGGCCGCCGTCGACGAGCACCGCCTGGGCCTGGACCTGGCCGACGTGCTGCGCTCGTACCTCAGCGAGGCGGACGTCACGACGTTGGCCTCCGTGCTCACGGCGGGGATGACCTTCGAGGAACTGCCGGCGGCGGAGGGCGGCTCCCTGGTCAGGAAGATGCGCCACCCCCACGACTTCGCGGTGGACCCGCTGCCGAACCTGCTGTTCACCAGGGACTCCTCGGTGTGGATCGGGGACCGGGTCGGCATCACCTCGCTCACCATGCCGGCCCGCCGCCGGGAGACGTCCCTGACCGACCTCATCTACGCGTTCCACCCCCGCTTCACCCGCGCCAGGCGCGCCTACGGGGCGCACTCGGCGCCGGTGGAGGGCGGGGACGTGCTGCTGCTCGCCCCCGGGGTGTTGGCCATCGGCGTCGGCGAACGCACCACTCCGGCCGGCGCGGAGTCCCTGGCTCGGTCGGTGCTGGCGGACGGCCTCGCGCACACCGTCCTCGCGGTACCGATCGAGCAACGTCGAGCCTGGATGCACCTGGACACGCTGTGCACGATGGTCGACACCGACGCCGTCGTGCTCTACCCGGCGGTCCAGGACAGCCTCACCGCCTTCCCCATCACCGCGCGCCCGGACGGGACGCTCCGGATCGGCGGGCCGACCCCCTTCCTGACCGCCGCCGCCGAGTCGATGGGGATCGAACGCCTCCGCGTCATCGAGACCGGCCTCGACCCGGTGACGGCGGAGCGGGAGCAGTGGGACGACGGGAACAACACGCTCGCGCTGGCACCGGGCGTGGTGGTGGCCTACGAGCGCAACGTGGAGACCAACGCCAGGCTGGAGGCCCAGGGCATCGAGGTGCTGCGGATCTCCGGCTCCGAACTCGGGTCTGGCCGAGGCGGCCCGCGCTGCATGTCCTGCCCGCTCGTCCGCGACCAGGTCTGAGACATCGACCGCACCGGCACCGGCCGAAAAGGCATGCCCCGGTGCCGGGTGGGGGTCCGCGGTGGGCCGTTCGCCCCGCGACCGGGTGAGCGGGACGGGAGGCGGCGCGACCGCGCCCACGGACGCCCCTTCCCGCCCGCTACCCCGCCCGGGTGGGAGGCCGGTGCCGTCCCGACCACCTGCCGCGCCCGGCCTACCGGCTCGTGGAACCGAGGTAGCCGCCCAGCCCGGACCCGAGGCCCTGGCCCGTGGGTGTCCCCACCGTCCACAGGACCGATCCGTGCGCGGCGTCGACGTCGACCAGGGCCAGGCCGTCCAGACCCGTCACCCGCCACGGCTGCCAGTGGCGGTCGCTGCGCCGGAGCAGGTAGGGACCACCCTCCGCGGTGCGGCCCACCGCCACCGGCTCGCTCCGGTAGACGGTCACGGCTCGCAGATCGGCGTCGGCGATGGGCGTGTCCGGGATCGACCAGTGCCGCCCGTCCCATTCGGCCAGGAACGGGCGGGGTTCGGCGTCGCCGTCGTGCGCCAGGGCACGGCCCACCGCCCACGCCTCGCGGTCGCTGACCCCGACGACGTCGAGGAGCACGACCGATCCGTCCTCACCCGCCGGCCCCGCGTGTTCCGCCCAGGAGCGGCCGTCCCACCGCAGGATCAACGGAGCGTCCAGGTCGGGGCGTTCCCCGACCACCCACACGTCCGATGCGTTCCTCGCGTGCGCGGCGGTGAGCCGGGCCCGCCCGGCCACGGGGGGCTCCTGGACGTGCCACCGGCCCTCCGTGGCCGTCCGGTGCAGCAGCAGGGGCCGTTCGCCCCCACCCGGCGGCCGGGTCGTCCCCACCACCCACACCTCACCCGAGGACGCCACGGCGACGTCGACCAGCTCCGCCCGCCCGGCGTCACCCGACGCCGGAACGGCCTCGGTGGTCCACCGAACGCCGTCGAACCGCCACACCAGCCCGCCGCCCACCGCCCAGACCTGGTCGGGTGCCGGGCCGGCGACCGCGGCTGGTTCGGCGAGCCCGGGCAGGCGCAGCGCGGTCCACACGCCGTCCCGTTCGTGCAGCGCGACCGGCCCCTGGTCGTCGACCCCGACCGCGACCGTCCGCCCGTGACCGATACCCGCCACCCCGGTGAACGCGACAGGACCGTTCACCCCGGGCTCGGCCGCGACCCAGTCCCCGAAACCGGGCGCCGAGGACGCGTTCGCGGAGACCGCGAACAGCGCGGACACGAGCAGCATCCCGAGGGATACCACCGCCAATGGGCGAGTTCGTTCCATCTTCCGACTCCTTGTCCCGGTGTTGGGTGGATGCGGCGCTCGGGCTCGACCGCGACCGAGGCCGGCCTGACGACGCCGCGATCATGGCAGCGGCACCGCCTCGGGCACGAACGCTCATCCACAGGGGAGAACCACCCCTGAACTGCGAGGATTACCGGAGGTCACCAACTTCTCACCCAGACGAGCGGGCCGCACCGGGACAGGTCAGGAATACGTGGTTTGGTTAAGCGAACCTCAGAAATATGAGGCAACACAAAGGAAAGGAAGCCTCACCTGTGGGCGCGAAAGAATTCGTGAGACACGTCGCCACAAGTCGTCACACTCTCAACGACCCACTACGATGAATTCATGTCCGTCTCCGCGAAGAAGATCCAGCATGTCGAGTCGACCTTCCACTCCCTGTTGCGAGCCCAGGTTCGCAACGAGTTCACCGCCTCGCAGCAGTACGTGGCAGTGGCGGTCTGGTTCGACTCCCACGACCTTCCCCAGCTGGCCAAGCACTTCTACCAGCAGGCCCTGGAAGAGCGGAATCACGCGATGATGATCGTCCGCTACCTCCTCGACAACGACCTCGACCCCGCCATTCCCGGTGTCGACGAGGTGCGCAACGAATTCGGTGAGGTGGAGGAACTCATCGCCCTGGCCCTCGAACAGGAACGGGAGGTGACCGAGGAGATCATCGCGCTGGCGAAGGCCGCCAGGGCGGAGGACGACTACCTCGGCGAGCAGTTCATGCAGTGGTTCCTCAAGGAGCAGGTCGAGGAGGTGGCGCAGATGTCCACGTTGCTCAACGTGGTGCGCCGCGCTCAGGGCAACCTGTTCGAGGTGGAGAACTTCCTCGCCAGGGAGACCGTCGGGGACGGTGGTTCCGACCCGACCGCGCCCGAGGCCGCCGGCGGCGCGCTCTGACCGGCCCGGGGTCCGCACCGCGCGGGCGTTCCTCAGCCCGCCACCTGCGGCCGGGCCAGGAACCGGGACGGCTCGCCCGTCCAGGTGATCACGAGCTGGTCCGACGCGCGGGCGCAGGCGAGGTGGAGGACACGTCGTTCGCGCCGCTCCAGCAGCCTGGCGAACCCGGCCGCCCCCGCCTCCGAGAGGTTCCGTGCCGGTAGCCGTTCCGCGTCCGCTCCCACCACGACGACCCGTCGGAACGCGCAGCCGACCGCATCGACCAGCGTGCCCACCCACACCGACACCGCCCCCTCCGCGACGACCCCGCCGAGCCGTACGCCACCGAGGCCCGCCGAGGCCAACCGCCGGGCGAGCACATCCGCCTCGTGGGCGGTGGTGGCGAGCACGGCGGTGCCCCCGTCCGCACCGTGCCGGACCCGCCAGGCCCGGACGAGTTCGACGACTCCTCGCCGCTCCTTCTCGGCCGTGTCGAAGGCGAGGAAGGACGCGGCCGGACCAGCGCGGCCCGATCGGAGCCCGCTCCCACCGCCCACGTCGACGAGGTCGCCGAAGAGATCGGAGCGGGTCCGGACCAGTTCGAGGGTGGCTCGTCGCTCGTGGACCAGCTCAACCGACTCCCCCACCTCGGGACCACCGAGTTCCTGCTCGGTGGTGGTCGTCCGCTGCGAGGCGTCCACGCAGAGCAGGACGTCGTCCGGCCCGACGGGAACGAGGGCGCGCAACAACCGCCAGTGGGTCGGGTCGAGGTCCTGGGCGTCATCCACCACCAAGTGGTGGTAGCGGGTGACCCTCGGTGCTCCGGTCTCCCGCGCCGCCCGCTCGGCCAGGTCGGCGGCCGTACGGGCGAGGACCGAGCTGGTCATCGCTCCCCGGTCCCGGAGGTGGTCCTCGAAGCGACGGGCGAGCCGCCAGACCGTCGCCCGCTCGGCCGGATCCAACTCGACGGCCCGGTCGCCCCGGTCCGCCGCGAGGTAGCCGTCGAGACCGGCCAGCCCACGCCCGCCGAGCACCTCCCGGTACTCGGCCGTGAGGAAGGCGGGGGTGAGCACGGCCCGCTCCCGCGCGGACAGCTCCGCCGACCGTTGGAGGACGGCCCGCCACTCCTCCGCCTCCGCCCGTCCCACCCCGGACGGACCGCCGTCCGAGGCTTCGGCCCGCACCCGTCTCGCCAGCTCCCCGACGTCGCGCACCTCGACGCGACGCGACACGGACGTCTCGACCAGACCCGCCAGCCTGGCACGCATCGCCTCGGACCGTCGCTCGTCGGGCACGACCAACAGCACCCTGGCATCCGGTCGCCGGCGAGCCAGGACGACCGCGCGGTGCGAGGCGACCGTCGTCTTCCCCGTTCCCGGCCCACCCAGGACCCGTACCGGGCCCGGGCCCCACTCCCGGAACGCGATCCAGCGCTGCACCGGGTGCGGGTAGAACCACCAGTCGGTCGACGTGGCCTCCAGCAGCCCGTCCACCGTCGTCGGCGAGTCGACGACGGCGAACTCCATCGCGGCCGCCGGGTGTTCGACGGCGGCGACCAGGTCGACCCGCTCGGCTCCCTCGGACACCGGGTCGAGCCCGTAGGTCCGACGCACGGTCGCCGCGCTGTCGCCGGCCGCCAGGTCCAGGACGACGTACCGCTGCCACTCCGGGGCGTCGGTCAGCAGCTCGACGAGCTGACCTGGACCACCCGCGCGCACCGCGCTGGCCGCCAACCACCGCGGCAGCCCCAGGTCCGTGAGCTCGCTGAGCGGCCGACGCGACAGCGGCCCCCCGGCACCCTCCCCGTCGCCCCCGGACGAGTCCGGCCGGCCGTCGTCGCCCTCCGCCACGAAGGCGTCCCGCAGCACCTCGAACACCCCGTTGACGGGGTTGGGGCGGGCCCGAACACCGGTGGCGCACCGCAGGGCCGCCTCCCTCGACCGGAGCGCGACCAACACGTGGAGTCGGCGCTCCGCGTCCCCGAGGGAGACCACGACCGCCCGGTGCTCCTCCGGCAGGGCCGCGACCCAGGACACCGAACCCGCGCGCACGACCACCGCCTCCCCCTCGGGGGTGTCCTCAGCTGTCCCAAGCCGGTGGACGAGGTCGCGGACGGCACGTCGCAACCGTTGCGGCCCCCGCCAGGCGCCACGACGACGGGCCTCGACGGGAGGCACCCGGTCGAGCCGCTCCCCCACCGCCCGCAGCCCGACCCTGAACTCCTTCGCGACGACGACGGTGCCCATCCGCCACGCCTCCTCCCACCCGCGAGCCCCCGGCGATCCTGCCCGGTGCCGCCCGCCGCGCCACCCGAGGACCCCCTGATCGAGAGACTGGCACGACCGTCGACATCGCGCGGCCCCCCGGCGACGTCCGCCGGCCAGGCCCGCCTCGGCGGCCCCGCGCACTCGCGGACCAGCCGTCGAAGGTGCCGTCGCCGGCGGGTGGACCACGTCAGGCCCGGCCACGGACCAGCCGGGCGTCGAACTGGCCCTTCCCAGGACCGGCGGCGTCGAACTCCCCGCTCGCCCCGGCGAGACCCCGGGACCGTCCGGCGTGGGCGCCGGCACCGGCGCGGTCGGCTTGAGTCAGGGCGCGTTGACCTGGACCACCAGCTCCTCGAGCCGGCCCACCAGGCGACGGGCATCGCCCGAGACGAACGTGAACCAGCGGCGCCCGTCCGGTCCGGGCCGGTGCTGGGCCAGGTGCCTGCCACGCGCGGTGTCGACGAACTCCACGGTGTGGTCGGCCCGTCGGCGGCCGGCGAGCGGGTCGAAGCCGCGCACGCTGAACTCCCCGGCCCGCAGCCGGTTCGCCGTCAACGCCTCCGCGAGGTGGCCGGCCTCACCAGTTCGGAGTCCCGCGCGGCGCAGGGCGCTCCTGAGCCGCCCCACGTCCCGTCCCGCCTGGTCCGCCGCCAGGGTGATCGGGTCGGAGGGATGGCTGATCGAGGGCCCGC
This sequence comes from Actinoalloteichus caeruleus, assembly GCF_049311605.1. NCBI lineage: Bacteria > Bacillati > Actinomycetota > Actinomycetes > Pseudonocardiales > Pseudonocardiaceae > Actinoalloteichus > Actinoalloteichus caeruleus. The sequence continues at coordinate 118,101 of NZ_CP186005.1, read as the reverse complement.
CACCGCCGGGCACGGGAGGCAGCACCGAGGCGGCGCGGTAGGCCACCGAGGTGGGCGGGATCGGTTCGAGGACGACCGTCCGTGCCCACTCGTCCTCGTCCGGCTGGTCCCGAAGGATCGCCACCACCCCGAAGGTCCCCTCGCGGGCCGCGACGGCGTTCCAGCCCTGGCCCCCCACCTCCTCGACCGCCACGGACACCGCGACCGCCGGTCGGGCGAGCGTCTGGAACGCGCGGTGCAGGAACGGGTGCGGTTCCCCTCCGTCCACCCACCGCTCCGCCTCCAGCTCCCGCCAGGCCCGCCGCAGCAGGACCCGGCGCTCGTCCTGAGTGGTTCCGCGACCGCCCGCCAGCAGCGTCGGCGGCAGCGCCAGGCCGAGCCGAACGCGGATGGAGTCCACCTGCGCCACGGAGAGGCGCACCTGGTCCTGGGCCGGCATGGCGCCTCACCGCTCCTCGTGGGGACGGTTCATCCCGTCCAGCACCGGTGGAGCCACCCGACGGTCGTCATCGAAAAGGGACTCCATCTCGACGAGGTAGTCGGCGCGCCGGTGGGAGGGGGTGTCGTCCGTCTCCGACGACCTCCCGGCGGTTGACCCGCCGGGTACGCCACCGAGGCCGGTTCCGGGGCCGCCGGCCGCCGGGCCGGGCCTGCTCGGGGAGGTGGTACCGCCCCCCGCCACGCCAGGGCCCGGACCCAGCGGGGCGGTACCGGATCCACCTGGGCCGGGACCGCGTCCAGGCGGTGCTCCCGCTCCGGAACCGGGGTGGCGCGCCGCCATCCCGAAAGGTCCCGGTCCCGGACCACCGGCCGTCGGGCCCGCACCGGAGGACACCCCGGGTGAGGTCGTCGTCCAGGACGGTCCGCCCGTTTCCCGCGTCGCCCACCGCGTTTCCACCGCCGGCGCCTGACCGGCGGCGGAGGGTTGCGGGATGGCGCCGGCCGGCTGCCCGCCGGGTGGGGCCGCCTCGACGTCCGGGTCCAGGTCCGGGGATGGTCCGCCTCCGCTCCTCGGAACGCGGGGCCCACCACCGTCCACCGGGTCGGCTCCCCCCTGCCACTCAGTGCGCTCGTCGCGCGGCGACATCACCGGGGCCGAGGACGGCTCCACCACGGAGTCCGGCGGGTGCACCTCGGACACGGGCGTGACCGGAGGAGGCGCGGCGACCCGGAGCTCACCGACCCGGGCCTGGGGGTCGAAACCGAGGGTGGAGCCCAGCACGCCGTTGGAGTTGCCCTGGTACTCCACCATCACGTCCCGGGCGCGCTGGTTGTCCTGGTCCCAGGAATCCATCGCGTCGGCGTAACCGGTCAGGCCTGGCAGGATCGCGTCCAGGAAACCCTTCTCCGGCCTGGGTTGGCCGATGGGCACCAGTGACCGGGCGCTCTCCAGGTACTCGGCCTGGAGGTGGACCGCGTGGGCCGCCTCCACGGCCTGGGCCCCGCACTCCTCGGCGAAGCCCGCCAGGGGCAGCGTGGAGGATCGGAAGGCCTCCGCGGCCTCCCCCTCGTGGGAGTCGACCGAGGCGCGCACCGTCGCCGCGAGGTACTCGGCGAGCGCCCGGAACGACTGGGCGATCTCCATCCAGGTGACCACCATCTCCTGCGGGTCGGCCCCCTCCCGGTCCGTGCGCAGCGCGGCCGAGATCGCCTGGGCGTTGGTGTGCTCCCAGGAGTAGTTGGCGCGGTTCAGGTTGATCCCCATCACTCCCCCGTCGTTCTGGGTTCCTCCGTCAGTCCCCCGTGGGCAGCCGCACCAGGACGGCGCGGGCGACGTCGGCGGCCCGTCCGCACGGGTCCCTCCTTTCGATCTCGGTCACGCCGTCCTCCGCGTAGCGCGCGTTGTCGGACTGCACGACGAACTGCTGGTCGTGGGCGGTCCCCACGAAAACCTGGCAGTTCCTCGTCTGCTCGACGTGCTGCGCGGCGACGGCCGGGTAGCCCTCGATCGTGATCGGGGTGAACACGGCGTAGGCGTCGCGCCGGTCGTACACCTCGCCCAACCCGGTGCGCCCGATGTCCCGATACACCGCCGCGTCGGTGGCGGTGACCCGGTTGCGCCACAGGCACGGTTCGAACGGCCCGGTCGGCCGTTCCAGCTCCCCCTCCGGGGCCAGCCCGAGTTCCTCGGCGGCGTCCGGCGGCAGCAGGTCGCAGGGCTCGAGCGCCCGCATGTCGATCGGGTTCTCCACCGGCGGGTACCGGGGGTCGGCCGGCGGCTCCTCGGACACCGAGGGCGCGCCCGCACCCGCGCCACCGGGATGCGCCTGCCCGGCCTCACCGGAGGGCAGCGCCACCGCCAGGTAGGCCACCACCACCCCGGCGACCAGCACCACGGCGCCCCCGGCCCACCACTTCCCACTACCTGCCATGCCCGTCTCCCGCGTGGTCGACCCGCCCGTTCGGCCACTGGAACTCGACCGGTTGAACGGCGTTCGTCTCCTCCATGGACTCGTACTGGTGCAGCGCCGCCGACAGCGCTCCCACCTGGTGCTTGATGGCGAGCTCCAGGACGTCGATCGCCGCGGTCAGCGACTGGTCGTCCGGGTCGAGCGCCAGCCTCCTGAACTCCCTGGTGGCGTTGGTGCTCACCCTGTCGTCGCCCCGGAAGGACAGCAGCTCGAACCGCTCCGCCAACCGCCGAATCTCCCTCAGCAGGTCATCCTGGACGTAATTCAGATTCGCGATTGTCTGTGGAACCGATTCCGGATCGAGATAGTATGAATCCTGACTCACGTTACCCCCCGACTGACCACCCGACCAACGCCGCGCGATTCCGCGACCGACACCCGGGACAAGTGCGGTCCGGCCGTATTCGAAATTCCTTTCGCGTGAACCGGACCCACATCACCAGGGGCGCCAGCCCCCTCACCACCAGGAATAGCCGCCGGCCGCCGCCAGCGCACACCCCCGGACCATGCGTCGACAACGTGCTCTCACCGGTGCGGTCACACCACGGCTACCGTCTCACGAGACACACCCAATCTCGCCGTGGAATATTGTCCAGACCATAACGGCGATACACAACCCCCTTCCGGGGAAAATGTGTGATCGGCTCGCGCGCTTCCGGTCGCGCACCGGGAGCTCGTCCACACGAATACGCGCGGCGGTGAGCGCGGCTCCGCCGGCGAGTCCGGACAGGACGACCCTGCCCTGGCCGCACCCCCGTCGCGTACGGGATGACCTCGCCCCACCCAGGAGCGCACCAGCGAGTCGCGCGGCACCGGCAGCCCGAGGAGACAACCGCCGGCGTGTCAGGAGGAACTCCGGGAACGCCCGCATCCGGTCGCTCACGCCTGCCGCGTCCCCGTCGGCACTGGACTCCGAACCCGCGTCCCCACCGAGGTTGGCGGATGGCGTTTCCGCGTGGAGGCGCACGACGGTCTCCGCCTGCCACTCCGGTCGGAGAATCGCCAACAGGATCCCATTCCAACCCGCGACGCGAATTCGTGTGCGCCAGGTCGCAATGGAGATGACAGGCAAAGAAGGAACGCGGTACCGTGCTCGCCGCTCTTTCCGCGCGGCGCGGGCGCAACCGGACAAAAAAGGTCCCGCCCGCGCATTCCGCTGTTTCACTCACCCTGTGGGAGTAATTCGTGTCCTCTGTTCGGCCCAGCGTCGTGCTCCTCGTCGCGGCCGCCCTGCTCACCGGCTGCGCGGGAGGCGAGGAGCCGGCGGCTCAGCCCTCCGCCACCCCGTCCGCGCCGCCGTCGTCGTCCGCCCCCGCCGAGCCAGGCGCGGGCGGGGAGGACCTCGGCCTGGCCGAGGTTGACCTGTGCGCGTTGCTGACCGAGGAACAGCTGGCGGAGTTGGGAGTGAACGACGAGCCGATGTCCCCGCCGGCCGATCCCGACCACCCCCCCGTGCGGGAGTGCCGCCTCCCCACGCTCCACGAGGACTCCTTCGGCCTCTACTCCCTAGCCCTGGTCCCGGCCGAGGACGCTGACGCCCTGGTCGACGCACTGGGCCTGGACCCGGGCGACGGTACCGAGATCAGTGGTCTCCCCGCCACGACCTACCCGGCCACCGAGGGCAGTCCCGAGGTGTGCGCGTTCGCGGTCGACCTGGCACCGGACCAGTTGCTCCTGGCCGCCCGGATGGTGGACGGCGTGGAGACGACGGCCGCGCGGACCTGCGAGGAAGCCAGCACGGCGGCCGAGTACGCCGTCGAGGCCCTGCTCGACCTCTGACGGACGGATGGACGGGCGGATCCGAGACAGTCGGACGGCGTGCCGCGCCGCTCCCGTGCCCGTCACGACCGGGCCGATCCGCCCGCCCCTCGGGCTGGCGCCACCCCGTCCGCCATCCTCGGTCCCGCCCAGGAGGGCGGGCCACCGCCGTTCCACCGGGAATTCCACGACGAATTCGGACGAGGGTCGGTGAGGAATTACCCAACGGATTCTTCCTGGCGGGAATCCACCACTGACGTGAGCGCCGGATCGCGACACGCGTTCCCGCGCCGTGCGGCACGATCGCGTGCCCGTCGTTCATCCTCACCGAACCGAACCGGACCGCGTGGAGAAACCGGTTCCGTTCGCGCTTTCCCCCTTCCACTCACCCTGCGGAGTATTTCGTGCCCACTGTTCGGCCCAGCGTCGTGCTCCTCGTCGCGGCCGCCCTGCTCACCGGCTGCGCGGGAGGCGAGGACGCCGCGGCCCACCCCTCTGGATCGCCGTCCGCCCCCACGCGGACGGCGGTCCCGTCCCCACCCACGGGTGGGGTCGACGTCGACCGGGAACACCTCGACGTCGCGGACGTGAACGCGTGCGCCCTGCTGACCGAGACCGAGCGGCGCTACCTGGGGTTGGCGGACCAGCCGCGACCCAAGCCGCTCGTGGGGGACCCCGCCGGGATGGAATGCCGGTTCGTCTCGGCTGACGGGGACTCCCCCGGCTTCTACTCCATCGCCGTGTGGCCGTCCCGCAACGGCGCCTCCTTCGGCGACGAGCTGGGGCCGGAGCAACGGTACGGCCTGGTGGTCGCCGGCTACCCGGCCACGGGTTACCACGCGGGGGAGGACTCGCCCGAGGTGTGCGCCATCGGGGTGAGTGTGGGGCGCAACCAGGCGATCGCCGTGGCACGATTCGCGACCGGTCCGCTGCTGACGGCGGAACGGACCTGCGACGAGGCGCACGGAGCGGCGGAACGGGCCGTCCACGCCCTGCTGGACCCCGCGCGCCAGGACGAGCTGCGCGGCGAGCGACCCGGTGATCTGACCGTCTCCCTCGGAGACCGCCCGGCCGACCTCGACCTCACCGACGTGGACAGCTGCGCCCTCGTCGACGAGGGGACGCGGGAGTCGCTGCGCATCACCAACGCCCACCACGCGGTGGTGCGCGCGGGCAGCCGGTGCGACCAGCCGGGCTCCTGGTCGAACCTGGAGGTCCACTACACACTGCTCGCCGTCCGGCGGAACGCCGCGGCCCTGGCGGAGCACGCCGACCCGGAGGACGTCCAACGGCTGAGCCTGAGCGGTTACCCGGCGGTGTGGGTCGCCGGCGACACCACCCAGGGGTGCGTGCTCGCCGTGGAGGTCGACGACGGGCAGGCGCTCGTCGTCGAACACGAGGTGTACCTCGACGAGGACTCGCTGCTCGTACCGCCCTGCGAGGCCGCCGCGCTCATGGCCACCTCGGCGCTGCGCACCCTCGCCGCGGACCAGGGGCTGCCACTCCCGGACGGCCCGAGGGGCTGACGGGGGAACCTGAGCGTTCATGGTTGGCTGTCACACGAACGGACGGGGAGGACGACATGCGCGGGGACCGGGAGGCCTGGCCGACGACGGTCGACCAGGCCGAGGCGGCGGAAAGGGCGCTGCGCCCCCTGGTGGACCTGAGCGGCAGGAGTCCCGCCCGGGTGCGGACGGTGGCCGGGCTGGACGTCGCCTACGCCACCGGCTCCGAGCGCGTGGCCGGCGCGGTGGTCGTCCTCGACGCCACCACGCTGCGCCCGGTGGACGAGGCGGCGGTGGTGGGGACCGCCGCCTTCCCCTACGTACCCGGGCTGTTCGCGTTCCGGGAGCTACCGCCACTGCTCGACGCCCTCGAGCGCCTGACGACCACGCCCGACCTGTTGCTGTGCGACGGGCACGGCATCGCCCACCCCAGGCGGTTCGGCCTGGCCTGCCACCTGGGCGCGCGCACCGGGCTGCCATCCGTGGGCGTCGCCAAGAACCGGCTGGTCGGGGACCACGAGGCACCCGGTCCGCGCCGGGGAGACCACGCTGACCTGCTCGACGCGGACGGCACGACGCTGGGACGCGTGCTGCGCACCCAGGACGGGATCCGGCCGGTCCACGTCTCGGTGGGACACGCGATCGGTCTGGCCCCGGCGGCGGAATGGGTGCTGCGGTGCTCGCCCCGCTTCCGGCTCCCCGAGACCACCCGGCTGGCCGACCAGCTGTCCCGGCGGGCCCTCCGCGCGGCGACCTCGGGGACCGGCGTCAGCGGATGGTGATCTGGCGGCCGGTGAGCCCGTTGCGGGCCCGGCGCTCCGAGGCGCCCAGCGGCTGCTCGTCCAGTGAGGCCAGCGCCTCCTCCAGCCGGCGGCCGAGTTCGGCGGCGGGCTGCTCCCACTCCTTGGCGTGCGACTCGGGGTCGAGGTCCCACACCGGCACCAGCAGCCCGTGCGCCCGGAACGACCCGGCGTACCGGCTGCCCTCACCCAACGCCAACTCGCCCCGAGCCGACAGGCGGGCCAGCGCGTCCAACAACCGCTCCTCCGGTTCCCGCCGCACCCACCGCAGGTGCGCCTTCTCACCGGCGTCCACCCAGTAGGCGGCGGTCACGCCCTCGGCGGCCAGCCGTTCCGTCGGCATGATGGCCGTGTTGGCGCGTTCCAGGGACAGCTTCACCTCGGCGGAGGGCTCGGTGTCCTCGGGGATCCACCAGGAGAAGTCCGGGTGGATCCGGACGTCGAACGGCGCGTCGGCGACGAGCAGGTCCTGGAGGCGGGGGCCTCCCTCGGCGGTGTCCGGGCCGACGGTGGGCAGGCTTTCACCCGCTTTGGCGGTCCTGGCCCACTCGACCGCCCGGGCGATGTCCCGGCTCACGTCACCGGACCTGGTCTGCACCTGCAGCCCGACGAACGCCTTCCCGTCTGCCCGCACCAGGGCGGCGGCCGCCATCGGCAACACGCTCGCGAGCACCACCGTCCGGTCTGTCGGCGGGTCCACGAGCGTCAGTTCGACGGTGGCCGAGGGAACGAACTCGCGGAGGGCGATCAGCTCGGGTTCCACGGACAGCCCGTCGAAGGGCCTGGTCACGATGACGTTCGTCGCGCCGCCCTCGGCGCCGTGACAGGCCTTGTACCGCTTGCCGGATCCGCACGGGCAAGGCTGGCGTGGGTTGACGCCCGACTCGGCGCGCTTCTTCCCCCTGGTAGCGGTGCGCTTGGCCACCCGGACCTCCTGGTGAGTCCCGGCGCCGGCCGGCGGCCCACCGATCCGGCCGCACCGTTCCCGGCCGGGTGTCGCTGGCCAACGCCGAACGGGCGCCACATGTCGATATGCCGGTACGGCGACGAGACGCCGTGACGGTGTCCCCCGCTCGGGGTCACACCGCGTCAGCGACGGTAGCCGACGAGTGGTTCGCGAGGGTCCGCAGGGTCGCGGCTGGCGCGTCCGTGGCGATGTGGTGGACGCCGAGGTCCGCGCAGAGCCGGATGTCCGACGGCTCGTTCACCGTCCAGCAGTAGACGTCGTTGCCGTGGGAGGCGGCGCGGCGCACGTAGTCGGGATCGGAGCGCACCAGGTCGATACCGGGTCCGGCGTGGTCGGCCCACGGTGGCAGGGAGCCGTCCCGCCGGCGGCCGGCCAGGGACCGCATCAGGAGCACCGTGGGCAGCGTCGGCGCGTACTGACGGACACGGCGGACGGCGCTCGGGGAGAAGGACATGACGGTGACCGGCGCGGTGCCGTCCGCCCCCGGTGCGAGGAGGCCGTGGTCGGACAGGTCGGCGACCAGCCTGCGTTCCACGAGGTGGCGGTAGCGGACTGGATGTTTGGTCTCGACGAAGAGCCGGATCGGTCGTTCGGTGTCGCGGACCATGCCGAGCAGGTCGGTGAACCGCAGCAGACCGAGGTCGGGCAGGTCGGGCGCGGCGAGTGGCGGCGGGGAACCACCCTCGGGGAGGGCGGAGAACCCTCGGACCGACTGGTGGTCCGGTCCCCGCCCGGCCTTGCCGTCCCGGTCGTAGCGGTGGGCGGCGAGCCGGTCGAGGGGGAGGGCGCTGACCACTCCCCGTCCGGTGGACGTGCGGTCGATGCGCCGGTCGTGCAGGCAGACGAGGTGACCGTCCCTGGACAGCCGGACATCGCATTCGAGCCCGTCGGCGCCCTGCTCGATCGCGAGGGCGTAGGCCGCCCGGGTGTGTTCGGGGAGGTAGGCGGACGCTCCCCGGTGCGCGACCACTGCTGGTGGCATGCCCGACAGCATGCCCACACGGGGTTAACGGGAGGTGACCGGCGAGGGGCGCCGGGCCGATGGCCCGTCGACACCTCGGCCGGGTGAGCTGGCCAGCTGTGACGGGGCTCGCGACGGGTGGCGGGTGTCCGGGGGCGGGCACGGCGGACGGCGGCGCACCCGGACACCCGCACACGGGGAACAAGCCCGGTGACCAGCGGTAACGACCGCCCCTCCCTCCGAGACCGCATGTGGACGCCAGGCCGGGCGGAGCACTACGGTGCGCGGGTGCGCGCTGTCTCCCGTTCTGGTTCCTCCGCCCTCTTCGATCCGGCGGACCCCGGCTTCCTCGCCGATCCGTACCCCACCTTCGCCCGGCTCCGGGAGGCCGGCGAGGTGCACTGGCACGAGGGCCTCGGGCTGGCGGTAGCCGTCTCGCACACGGCCTGCTCCGCGCTGCTGCGGCACCGTTCGCTCGGCCGGGTGTGGACCGACGCCCGGCCCCTGGAGGCTTTCGTCGACTTCAACCTCCTGCACCGCAACTCCCTGCTGGAGAACGAGCCTCCGACGCACACCCGGCTGCGGAGGCTGGTGGCGAAGGCGTTCGGGCGCGGTCACGTCGAACGGCTGCGGCCCTGGGTCCGGGACCTGGCGGACCGGCTGGTGGCGGAGCTGGCGGAGCGGATCGCGGACGAGGGCTCGGCCGACCTCCTGGACAGGGTCGCCGGGCCACTGCCGGTGTGGGTGATCGCCGAGCTGCTCGGGGTGCCGGAATCCGACCGGGATCTCCTCCAGCCCTGGTCGAACGCGATCGTGAAGATGTACGAGTACGGCCTGGACGACCACCTCCGGCGCGACGCGGAGCGGGCTTCCGGCGAGTTCGTGGCCTACCTGCGGGACCTGGCGGAGCTGCGCCGGCGCCGGCCGGGGGACGACCTGGTCAGCGACCTCGTCGCGGTGACGGACGAGGACGGGGGGCGGCTGTCGGAGGACGAGCTGGTGGCCACCGCCGTACTGCTGCTGATGGCCGGGCACGAAGCCTCGGTGAACGTGGTGGGCAACGGGATGGTGGCGCTGTTGACCCACCGCTCGGAATGGGAGCGGCTGCGCGCCGACCCGGAGCTGCTCCCGGTCGCCGTGGAGGAGTTGATCCGCTACGACTCACCGCTCCAGCTGTTCGAACGCACGGCGCTGGAGGAGGTGGAGATCGGCGGCCACGTCGTCCGGCCCGGGGAGAAGATCGCGGCGCTGCTGGGAGCAGCGGCCCGGGACCCCCTGGTCTTCGCGGAGCCCGACCGCCTCGACGTGGGCCGGTCCACCAATCCACACCTGGGGTTCGGTGCGGGTATCCACTACTGCCTCGGCGCTCCGCTGGCGCGCATCGAGGTGGTGTCCGTCCTGGAGTCGCTGCTCCGCCGGCTGCCCGCCCTCCGCCTCGCGGGCACGGCGGAGCGGCGACCGGAGTTCGTGATCCGGGGGTTTCGCACCCTGCGGGTGACGGCGGACTGAGTCGGGCGTGGCCGGAGGGCGGCCGCATCGCGAGCGGTCGGTCGCCAACGCGTCCCCCGGTGGGGCGGGTGTGCTGCCCTACGGCCTGAGCCGTGTCTCACCCACGGCGATGCGAACACCGTTTCCGATGGTCCATTCGGGCGACAACTGGCCCGCGCATTGCCTAGCGGGCAACATTCGTCAGAGCATGTACGGGTGAGTGAGCTGATGACCGAACGCACGGTCCTCACCACTTTGGCCGTCATCGGAGTGCTCGGCATGTTCGTGATGCTCTGCCGAGCCCGCCGGGTCAGCACCTCCGTCGAGGACGCCACCCTGGCCGCACTGCACCGCGTGTCCGCGGCCGGTCCGGCCCTGCGTTCCGGGCTCACCCTCGAGGCCACCGACCGGGCGACGCCGCACCTCAGGCAGCTGCTCAACTGCGTGGCGATCGGCCTGGCGGACGAGAGCAGGCTGTTGAGCTGGGACGGGGAGGCCAACCACCACTACCAGGACCTCTCGACCGCGATCGACGTCGTCGTCAGCACCGGCAAACGGGAACACGTCAACCACGGAGACCTCGACTGCGACCGCCGGTCGTGCCCGATGCGGCACGCCCTCGTCGTGCCGTTGACCGTGGAGGGCGAGGTGCTGGGCGCCCTGGTCGTCATCGCCGCCAACGGCGGCAAGCGGTTGATCAGGGCTTCCACCGAGCTGGCGCACTACGTGTCCGGTCAGCTGGAGCTGGCCGAGCTCCAGGAGTCCCGGGAACGGCTGGCCAGGGCCGAGGTGCAGGCCCTGCGCGCCCAGATCTCGCCGCACTTCGTCTACAACGCGCTCAACACCATCTCCTCACTGGTCCGCACCGATCCGGACGAGGCGAGGGACCTGCTCCAGGACTTCGCGGAGTTCACCCGGTACGCGTTCCGGGCGACGGGCATGTTCACCACCCTGGCGGAGGAACTGCGCAACGTCGACCGCTACCTGACGCTGGAACGGGCGCGGTACGGGGAGGACCGGCTGCGGGTGCAGTTGCGGATCGCTCCGGAGGTGCTGCCCGTGGTGGTGCCCTTCCTCGTGCTGCAACCACTCGTGGAGAACGCCGTCCGACACGGCCTCGCCGGGAAGAAGGGCGGCGGGACGGTCACGGTGGCGGCCACCGACGTGGGTTCCGAAGCCCTGATCAGCGTCGAGGACGACGGCATCGGAATGGACCCCGCACGGCTGAACCGCGAGCTGGCGACCGCCCACCTCACCGGTGCCCACGTCGGGCTCGGCAACATCCACGACCGCATGCAGTCCGTCTTCGGCGACCAGTACGGCCTGGTGGTGGAGACCAACGTCGGGGCGGGCATGCGGGTCATGTTGCGGGTGCCGAAGTTCGCCCCGGGAGTGCGACCGGAAACCCCGCCGCTGAGCGAGCCCGAACCGCTGGACGATCTCGGCCCCGATCCCGAGCTGGGCGGTGAGGCGGAGGGACGGGCCCCGGTGTCGGCACCGCGTCCGGAGTGGACCGGCGGGCTCGCCGAGCGGGTCGAGGTGTCGTTGCCACCGAGGCGGGAGGGGGCGGGGCACGACCTGCCGCGACGGCGGCAACCCGCGGAGGACCAGGTTTCCGGGGGCCCCGCCGTCCGAGGTGAGCGGGCACGGGAACGGGCGGCCGCGTCGCGGTTCCGCGGGGCGACGACATCCGCTGATCACGCACCACCTCCCGACGCCGAGTCCCCGTAGGCTGTGCAGGCATGAGCATGACCGACAAGCTGACGTCGAAGCTCCCGGGCCGGCTCGGGGAGCGGGTCGACCGGTCGCCGATCGTCGCCGTGGTCCGCCTGCACGGCGTGATCAGCTCGAATCCGTCCCCGGTGAACCGGGGGACCATCAACCTGGCCTCCGTGGAGGCGCCGCTCACGCGTGCCTTCGGCCACGAGCGGCTGGCCGCGGTGGTGCTGCTGGTGAACTCGCCCGGTGGCTCTCCCACCCAGTCGGCGCTGGTCGCCGACCGGGTCCGCGAACTGGCCGACCGGCGGGCCCGCACCCGTGGCCCCGTTCCGGTGCTCGCGTTCTGCGAGGACGCGGCGGCCTCCGGCGGCTACTGGCTCGCCTGCGCGGCGGACGAGATCTACGCGCACCCGAGTTCGCTGGTGGGTTCGATCGGGGTGGTCAGCAGCGGCTTCGGGTTCACCGGCCTGCTGGAGCGGTTGGGTGTGGAACGCAGGCTGCACGCGACCGGCGAGCACAAGACGCGGCTGGACCCCTTCCTCCCGGAACGGGAGGACGACGTGGCCTGGCTGTTGGAGGTGCAACGGGACCTGCACGGTCAGTTCGTCGACTGGGTGCGCGCCCGCCGGGGCGACCGGCTGGCCGGCGAGGACGAGACGCTGTTCAGCGGCGAGGTGTGGACCGGGGCGAGGGCGCGGGAACTGGGGCTCGTGGACGGTCTCGGCACGTTGCGGAAGATCGTCTCCACCCGGTTCCCCGACGCCGAGATCGCCGTCTCGGAGCCGAAGCGCCCCCTCCTCGCCCGGCTCGGGCTCGGTGGTGCCTCGGGCAGCGGCAGCCGCGCCGGCGACTCACTACTTGCCGCAGTGGAGGGCCTGAACAACAGGGCCGTCTGGAGCCGCCTTGGTCTCTGATGGAGCAGGCACCATCACAACCAGCGATGAAATGTTCACACACTCGGGTGGACGAAGCACATTGGCTCCCGAGAACCTTGATCGGCAGGATATGAATCTACGGTGACTGCTCAAGCCAACAACTCGGGTCTGATCGCGCTCGCGGTCGACGACGAGGACCGCGGGCTGGAGGAAATCACCTACCAGCTCAACCGGAGTTCGAGGGTGGCGCGGGTGCTGACCGCGTTCGACGCCGCCGAGGCGCTGCGCATCATCCGCAGCGACGATCCGGAGCTGCGGGCACGGGCGCAGGCGGGGCTCTGCCCGGTGGACGTGGTGTTCGCCGACATCTTCATGCCTGGCCTCGACGGCGTCGAGCTGGGCAAGGTGCTCGCGGCGTTCCGGGAGCCCCCGGCCGTCGTGTACGTCACGGGGGACGAGAACCGGGCGCTGGACGCCTTCGAGGTCGGGGCCATCGACTACCTGGTGAAGCCGATCAAGTCCGAGCGGGTCGACCGGGCACTGCGCACCATCGACCGGATGCGGCGGTCCAAGGAGGACCAGGCAGCCGCGACACCGGCCGAGGACGAGGTCATCCCGGTCGAGCTCGGTGGCACCACCAAGCTCGTCCCACGCTCCACCATCCGGTACGTGGAGGCGCAGGGCGACTACGCGCGCCTGCACACCACCGACGGCAGTCACCTCGTCCGGATCCCCCTGTCGCAGCTGGAGGAGCGGTGGAGCGAGGTGGGTTTCGCCCGCATCCACCGCTCCTACCTGGTGTCGCTGCCGCTGGTCAGCGAACTGCGGATGTCCTCGTCCGGGTACTCGGTCAGGCTCGGGGCCGGCGACCAGGCCATCGAACTCCCGGTCAGCCGCCGTCACACCCGCGCGTTGAAGGACAGGCTGGTGCGGGCCCCGAAGAACGGCTGGGGGCCGACTCGGTGAGCGCGACCGGGGAGGACCTCCCGAGCGCCGGCCCGGCGGGCCGGGTTCCGGCGGGTGGGCCTTCCCGCGCCTCCCGGCGAACCCGTCGGGACCGGACGACGCCACCCCGCCGGGTCCGGGTGGTCCTGGCCGACCGCCGAGGCAAACGGCGCGCGGTGCGGACCATCGTCGAACTGGAGGAACAGACCAGCGTCGGTGAGGCGCTGGTGCGCAGTCTCGTCCGCGCCCAGCTGCGGACCGCCCTGCTGCTGACGCTGACCACCCTCGGCACCATCGGGATCCTGCCCCTGCTGTTCTTCTGGCTTCCCGAGCTGGGCGCGTGGACCGTCGGGGACGTCAAGATCTCCTGGATCCTGCTCGGGGCGGCCCCGTTCCCGGCGATGCTCGTGGTCGGCCTGGTCTACCAGTGGCGGGCCGAGCGCCACGAACGCGACTTCATCGACATGGTGGAGAACTAGAAGGGGGTCCCCTGTGCCTTCCACCGAGCCGGGGGACCCGCTCCCCCCACCGCGACGGTCCGTGTCCGGAGTGATTGGTTAGCGTTGCCGCGTTCGGTTCGACGACATCGAGTAGGCATCGCATGCAGCTGAACCCCTGGGCGCTGTCGGGGATCGTCGTGATGGCCGTCGTCACCTTCGCGGTCGGCGTGTACGGATCGCGGTCCGCGCACACCACCTCGGACTTCCTGGTCGCGAGGCGGCTGGTGAACGCGGAGCGCAACGCGGCCGCGATCTCCGGGGAGTACCTGTCGGCCGCGTCGTTCCTCGGGGTCGCCGGCCTGGTCCTGCGGGACGGGGTGGACGGCCTCTGGTACCCGATCGGGTTCGCCGGCGGCTACCTGCTGCTGTTGATGTTCGTCGCCGCCCCACTGCGGCGGTCCGGGGCGTACACGCTGCCCGACTTCTCCGAGGCACGACTCGGCTCGGTCGGCCTGCGGAAGTTGACGGCACTGGTCGTGCTGGTCATCGGTTCCCTGTACGTGGTGCCGCAGTTCCAGGGAGCGGGGCTGACCCTGTCCACCGTCACCGGCCTGCCGAACGAGGTCGGCGTGGCGCTGGTCGCGCTCGTGGTGCTGGTCAACGTCTTCGGTGGCGGCCTGCGGGCCGTCACCCTGGTGCAGGCGATGCAGTACTGGGTGAAACTGTTCGCGATCTCGCTTCCGGCGTTCCTGCTGTTCACCGCGTTCCTCAGCACCCCATCGGCGGATCGGGGCGAACTGGTGGCGGACATGCCGCCCCGCTTCGAACGCGACACCACCGTGACGGTGGAGACCGACGTGGTGCTCACGGTCGCCCGGCCGGTGCTGCTCCGCGCGGAGGGCACGGTGAACGGGGCCCCCGTCTCCGGTGCGGTCTACTGGGCGGGGGACCGGCACACCGTCACAGCGGGGACCGAACTCCGGTTCACGGCCGGTTCCGACGTCCCCGTCGTCGAGGGAGCGGTGGCCGACAACTCGTCCTGGGCGCAGCCCCAGGACAGGGGGCCGCAGGGCCTGTTCCACACCTACTCGCTGATCTTCGCCACGTTCCTGGGCACGATGGGGCTCCCGCACGTGCTGATGCGCTTCTACACCAA
The DNA here is from genome assembly GCF_049311605.1 of Actinoalloteichus caeruleus. Taxonomy (NCBI): domain Bacteria; kingdom Bacillati; phylum Actinomycetota; class Actinomycetes; order Pseudonocardiales; family Pseudonocardiaceae; genus Actinoalloteichus; species Actinoalloteichus caeruleus. The sequence goes on along the minus strand of NZ_CP186005.1, from coordinate 103,076 downwards.
CCCGACGGGCCACGCGGCCCGCAGGACGACACTGTTCGTCCTGGCGATGCTGGGCCTCTTCTACCTGTTCCCGACCGTCTTCGGAGCCCTGTCCCGGCTCTACGTGCCCGAGCTGCTGGTCACCGGCGACACCGACGCGGCGGTGCTGTTGCTGCCCACGGCGATGCTGGACAACTGGTTGGGCAAGCTGCTCGGGGCGATCACCGCCGCCGGGGCGTTCGCGGCGTTCCTGTCCACCTCGGCCGGTCTGGTCGTGTGCGTCGCCGGGGTGTTGTCGACGGACCTGCCCTCCGGCGGCCAGGTGCGGGACTTCCGGCTGTGGACGCTGGTGGCGACCGCGATCCCCCTGGCGGTGGCGATGGGGTTCTCCTCGTTGAGCCTCTCCCAGACGGTCGGCCTGGTCTTCGCCGTCGCCGCGTCGACGTTCTGCCCGCTGCTGCTGCTGGGTATCTGGTGGCGCGGTCTGACCGCGTGGGGAGCGGGTTGCGGCATCGTCCTGGGCGGCGGGCTGTCGGTGCTCGCGGCGGTGCTCACGGAGTGGGGGCCGCCCATGGACGGCTGGCTGGGCGTGCTGCTCGTCCAACCGGCACTGGTGACGGTGCCGTTGGCCTTCGCGACGATGATCACCGTCAGCCGGCTGACCAAGGACCGGGTGCCGCTCGACGTCGCTCGGATCATGCTCCGGATGCACGCCCCGGACCGGCTCGGCTTCATCCGGGACCGGGATGTCGAACGCTTCGGGGGGCAGGGGGGCCAGCGGCGGCCGGGGCGGCACCGCGCCCCCGAACCCGACTAGGCACCGGGGCCGTGGCCGGTGCCGCCAGGGAGGGACGGCGACACGCCGACCCCGGGGGCCCGCGCACGCGGCCGTCGAACACCGGGTAGCCGACGACGTCCCGTCCGGGGGAGGGCAGGGCAGCGACCTCCCCCGGTGACCACTGCGCTCGGTCACCCGGGAGACGCCATCGCGGTACCGCACGCCGGGGTAGCCAGGCAAGCGGCCAGGTGGGTCATCCCCGCGTCGGCCCCTCACTCTCCGTCGAGGAGAACCGGCCAAAAAGGACAGCGATCGTTCGGCTACCCGACTGCCCTAAGCCCCCGTTTGGAGGCTTACGAATGTGACGTAGCCAATACCAGCATGGGGGCACTCGCGACGCTGGGAGGTAGCGGTGAGCACGACACCACCGGACGACGGCGGCCCGTCGCCGACGACGTGGCACGAGGCCCACGAGAGCCCGGACTTCGTCGAACTGCGGCGCCGGTTGCGGACCTTCGTCTTCCCCACCACCGGCCTCTTCCTCACCTGGTACCTGTTGTACGTGATCCTCGCGGACTACGCGCACGGGCTGATGAGCATCAGGGTCCTGGGGAACGTCAACCTCGGGTTGCTGCTCGGCCTCCTCCAGTTCGTGACGACCTTCCTGATCACCGTGCTGTACATCCGGTTCGCCAACCGCCGCCTCGACCCGCTGGCCGAGGCGGTCCGGGAACGCGTCGAGGGAGGACGCGGATGACGCACCCCACCACCACCGGGCCGCTGCTCGCGCAGACGGCGGGCGGATCGCCCTACCTGAACATGGGGATCTTCGGGATCTTCGTGCTGATCACGATGATCGCGGTCTTCCGCGCGAGCCGGAACACCCGGACAGCCGCCGACTACTACGCGGCCGGCCGCGCGTTCAGCGGGTCCCAGAACGGCGTCGCCATCTCCGGTGACTACCTCTCCGCGGCGTCCTTCCTCGGCATCGCCGGGGCGATCGCCGTCCACGGGTACGACGGGTTCCTCTACTCCATCGGGTTCCTCGTCGCGTGGCTGGTCGCGCTGCTGCTGGTGGCGGAGCTGCTGCGCAACACCGGCCGCTACACCATGGCCGACGTGCTGTCCTTCCGGATGCGGCAGCGTCCCGTGCGGGTCGCCGCGTCCATCTCCACCCTCTCCGTCTCCTTCTTCTACCTGCTCGCCCAGATGGCGGGCGCCGGCGGGCTGATCGCGCTGCTGCTCGGCATCCAGGACCGGGTCGGCCAGTCGATCGTCATCGCCGTGGTCGGCGCGCTGATGATCCTCTACGTCCTCATCGGCGGGATGCGCGGCACCACCTGGGTGCAGATCATCAAGGCGGTGCTGCTCATCGCCGGAGCCGGGGTCATGACCCTGTGGGTGCTGGCCATGTACGGCATGAACCTGTCGTCGCTGCTGGGCGCCGCCGTCGACGCCAGCGGCACCGAGGAGATCCTGAACCCCGGCCTCCAGTACGGCATCTCCGAACTGACCAGGCTGGACTTCCTGTCCCTCGCGATCGCGCTGGTCCTGGGGACGGCCGGGCTGCCCCACATCCTGATGCGGTTCTACACGGTGCCCAACTCGAAGGAGGCCAGGCGGTCCGTGCAGTGGGCCATCTGGCTGATCGGGCTGTTCTACCTGTTCACCCTGGTGCTGGGCTACGGGGCTGCCGCCATCGTCGGGCGGGACACCATCCTCGACGCCCCGGGCGGGGTCAATTCGGCGGCACCGCTGCTGGCGGCGGAGCTGGGCGGGCCGCTGCTGCTCGGGTTCATCGCCGCCGTCGCGTTCGCCACCATCCTCGCGGTGGTCGCGGGGCTCACGATCACGGCCTCCGCCTCCTTCGCGCACGACATCTACGCCAACGTCATCAAGCGGGGGAAGCTCGACGACAAGCAGCAGGAGGTCCGGGTCGCCCGGATCACGGCGGTCGTCGTCGGCCTAGTCTCCATCCTCGGCGGGATCGCGGCCAACGGGCAGAACGTCGCCTTCCTGGTCGCGCTCGCCTTCGCGGTGGCCGCCTCGGCGAACCTGCCGACCATCCTGTACTCGCTGTTCTGGAAGCGGTTCAGCACGACCGGCGCGCTGTGGAGCATGTACGGCGGGCTGGGCATCACCGTGACCCTGATCATCTTCTCCCCAGCCGTGTCGGGGTCGGAGACCGCGATGTTCCCCGGCGCGGACTTCGCCTGGTTCCCGTTGTCCAACCCGGGCATCGTCTCCATCCCGCTGTCCTTCCTGCTCGGCTACCTGGGCACCGTGCTCAGCAAGGACCGCCCCGACGAGGCCAAGTTCCGGGAGATGGAGGTCCGGGCCCTGTCCGGTGCCGGAGCGGAGAAGGCCACCGAGCACTGACCCCACGGGGGTGAACCGGCCCGTGCGCTCGCCTCGGGGTCCGACCTGGCGGGGTCCCCCGCGTCACCCCGAGGCGGCACCAGCCGGCATGTCCTGATCCGAGGGGTACTGGTCATTGCGGACCACGCCGGGGGCCCGCATCGTGGACGGCGTGGACAGCGACACCCGGCAGCGGACCATCCTCCTCGTGCTGTACGAGGGCAGCGTGCTGCTCGACACGGCTGGCCCGCTGGAGGTCTTCGACGCGGCGAGCCAGGTCCGGCCGAACTCGTACCGGGTCAGCACCGCCTCCCCGGCCGGCGGCATGGTGCGGACGTCGTCGGGGGTGCGGCTGGCCACCGACGCCGCACTCGCGGACATCCGCACTCCACCGGACACCCTGCTGGTGGTGGGCAGCCCGAGGTACCGGGAGGCGGCCCGGGACACCGCTCTGGTCGCGGAGATCGGCCGGCTCGCGGCCGGGGCGCGTCGGGTGGCCTCCGTGTGCACCGGCGCCTTCGTCCTCGCCGCCGCCGGGCTGCTGGACGGCCGTCGCGCCGGCACCCACTGGGCGCACTGCGAGGAACTCGCCGAGAGCCACCCGACGGTGCGCGTCGTACCGGACGCCATCTTCGTCAAGGACGGGAACCTGACCACCTCGGCCGGCGTCACCGCCGGCATCGACCTGGCACTCGCGCTCGTGGAGGACGACCAGGGTCCCCAGGTCGCCCGCATGATCGCCCGGTGGATGGTGGTCTTCCTCCAACGACCCGGCGGCCAGTCCCAGTTCAGCGCCTGGTCGCGGTCCCGGCCGGTCGCCGACCCCGGGCTGCGGCGGGTGACGGACCACATCACCACCCAGCCGGCGGCCGACCTGTCCGTGCCGGCGCTCGCCGCCCTGGTGTCCGTCAGCCCGCGCCACCTCAGCCGGCTGTTCCTCCGCGAAACCGGGTCCAGCCCGGGCCGGTACGTGGAGGCGAGTCGAGTCGCCGCCGCCCGGGCCCTGTTGGAGGCCGGCTCGGACGGGCTGGACCGCATCGCCAACCAGACCGGTTTCGCCACCACCGAGACCATGCGGCGCGCCTTCCTCCGTGAACTCGGGGTGCCCCCCGGGGCCTACCGGGCCAGGTTCCACAGCACCCGAGGGGTCTGACCAGGACCAGCGCTGACCACACGTGGGCCGGGCCGGCGGGCCGACCTCGCTCCCGGCTCCGACCGGGGCTGCCCTCGGCCCGGTGCCGACCCCGATCCGGTGGCGTCCCGGCGATGCCGCGTCACCTCGCCCCGCACAACCGGCCCGCCCACGCGACCACCAATACCCACCAGGAACGTCCCGGCGCGCTCGGACCGGCCGGACACCACGACCCCGCCCGCCTCCGTCCGGGGGCGACAACGAGAGGAGACACCATGCGCGCGGCCTTCGTGCTGTACGAGAACATGACCGCACTGGACCTGATCGGCCCGTACGAGGTGCTGGCCGGCCACCCCGAACTGACCACGCACTTCGTCGCCGAGCGGACCGGCCCCGTCGCCTGCGACTCGGGGGCGGTCCTGCACGCGGACACCACCCTGGCCGAGCTGCCCGATCCGGACGTGATCGTCGTGCCCGGCAGCGGCCACTGGCGACCCGCCCTGGAGAACGACGCCCTCATCGCCTGGCTCGCCGCCGCGCACCCCACGGCGCGGTGGACGACCTCGGTGTGCACCGGCTCCACCCTCCTCGCCGCCGCCGGGCTGCTCACCGGCCGTCCCGCCACCACCCACTGGGCGGTCCGAGGCACCCTGGCCGAGCTGGGCGCCGAGGTCGTCACCGACCGGGTCGTCGTCGACGGGAACACCATCACGGCCGCCGGGGTCTCGGCCGGCATCGACATGGGGCTCCTGCTCGCGAGGGAGCTGTGGGGTGGTCGGATGGCCGACACCATCCAGCTGGCCATCGAGTACGCGCCCGAGACGCCAGGGGACGCCGGCTCACCGGAGACGGCGGACCCGGACCTCGTCACCACCGTCCGCGCGCTGATCAACCGCTGACCGGGCCCACCCAGGGCGCGGGGCCGACCGAGTGGACGCCGCACCAGCTCCACGCGCGCGGCCTGGTGGGCGCCCAGCCCACCGGGAGCTCCCGGTGACCACCCGCGAGATCGCCCGGTTGGCCACGTACCTGGCCGAGAACGGGTGATGAGCCCCGGGCCGCGCCGGTGCCGCACCCGCCCACACACCGGGGGCAGCACCGGCGTGGCAGCATCGAGGGGTGCACCCACACCAGGTACCCAGCATCGCCGTGACCGAGGTCCGGGAACGGCTGACCGACGGCGTGACCCTCCTCGACGTCCGCGAACGGGACGAGTGGGAGGCGGGTCACGCGCCCGACGCCCTCCACATCCCGCTCGGGGAGCTCGCCGGCCGCCTCGACGAACTCCCCGAGAACGACGAGATCCTCGTGGTCTGCCGCAGCGGTGGCCGTTCCGCCAGGGCCACCTCGTTCCTGAACGGCAACGGATGGGACGCGTTCAACGTGGACACCGGCATGAAGGGCTGGGCCGCCACCGGCAACCCGATGGTGTCCGAGCGGGCCGGCACCGAACCGTCCGTGCTCTGAACGCACCAGGGCGCGGAACACCACGAGCGGGAGGATCGAGCGATGGCTGGTGACACGCGGTTCGACGGGCTCGACTCGCCCACCCTCCCGCACGTGGCGCGACCGGGCCGGGCCGCGCCCCGGTACACCGGGCCCCCTTCCTACCCGGCGACTCCGCGGTGGGGTTTCCCCCTCGTGGCGTGGCGCACGCCCAGCGCCCTGCCCTTCACCCCTCCCCCACCGGTGGATCCGGCGAGCCGGCAGCACTGGCTCGCCGGATTCTCGATGCGCTGCCTCTCCCTGACCGCCCTGCTGGCCCTGCTGGCCGCCGGCGCCGAGGGCTGGCGGTACGCGCTCCTGGTGAGCAGCCGGGACGCGGGCGTGGCCGCGGACTCGGTCCGCCTCTCCGACGCCCTCGTGTACACGGCCTCGGCGCTGCTGCTGGTCGCGGCCGCGCTCTCCGCCACCAGCTGCCTGCTCTGGCTGTCGCGGGCCAGGGCGGCGGCGGAGGAGAACGCCGGGGTCCGGTCGTCCCGCCCCGCCTGGCACGTGTTCGCGGGTGTGCTCGTGCCCGGGGTGAACCTCGTGCTCCCCGGCATGTTGCTCGCGGAGCTGGAACACACGGCGGCCGAGCGCCCCCCGGACCGTCGGCCGCGCCCCTCGGGGCTCGTGCGCGCCTGGTGGTCGGCCTGGGTGGTGAACCTGCTGCTGGCCCTGCTCGCCGTGCTGTGGGGCTTCCGGGAGGGGCTCCAGGCCGCGGCGGACGGCGTGGTGCTGCACGCCGTGCTCAACCTCTCGGCGTGCGTCGTGGCCGTCATGACGATCCTCGTGATCCGCACGCTCTCGGCGCAGCTGAGCCCGGCGGACGGCGCCGTCGGGACCCGGATGGTCTTCGTCCGGGGCGCCGCCGGGACCGGACCGGCGAGGCGGGCCCGTCCCGCCGACAGCGCCCGCTGAACGGGAACCCCACCACCCGGGCACCCCGGGGGTCGGGCGTCACTCAACGCAGCAGGCGGGACAGCCGGCGGTCCGCCAGCGGCCGGCCCCCGGTCTGGCAGGTCGGGCAGTACTGCAACGAACGGTCGCTGTAGGAGACCTCGCGGATCTGGTCGCCGCACACCGGGCAGGGCAGGCCCGTCCGTCCGTGCACCCGCATGCCGGCGCGCTTCTCGCCCTTGAGCCGGGCCACCTCCTGCCCCTCGGTGCGCCGCACCGCGTCGGCCAGCACCTCCCGCATCGACCGGCTCAGCCGGGCCACCTCGTCGCCGGACAGCCGGCCCGCCACGGCGAACGGGGACAGCCGCGCGCGGTGCAGGATCTCGTCCGAGTAGGCGTTGCCGATCCCGGCCAGCAGCGACTGCCTGGTCAGCACGGTCTTGACGCGTTCGGTGCGACCGGCCAGGAGTTCGGTGAGCTCCTCCTCTCCGAGGTCCAGGGCATCCGGTCCCAGCGTGGCGATCCCCGGCACCTCGAGCGGATCGGTCACGATCCACACCGCGAGGCCCTTCCTGGTGCCCGCCTCGGTGAGGTCGAAACCCGGCCCCTCCCCCGGGTTCCCGAGGTGCGCCCGGAGGGCCAGCGGACCGCGACCGGGCCGGGGCGGCGCCGCCGGCAGCACGTCCTGCCACCGCAGCCAGCCCGCCCTGGCCAGGTGCGCGACCAGGCTCAGCCCCGAGCAGCGCACGTCGAGGAACTTCCCGTGCCGGTCCACCCCGCTGACCTCACGTCCGACGAGCGCGGACCAGGTCGGTTCGACGGTCTTGAGGACCGTGGGGGAGGCGACGTCGACCCGCCGCACGGTGCGGCCGACCGCGTGCTGGCGGAGGTGGTGGGCGATCGCCTCGACCTCGGGTAGCTCGGGCACGCACCCCAGTGTGCGGCGTTCCGCCGAGGGCGTCCTGTCGAACGTCCGACCGACGGGGGCGACGGGGGGCCGCCCCCGTCGCCGTCCTAGTCGACCGGTTGGAGGGGTCCGTCCCCGCTTGGCTGCGAGTAGACCTCGATGTTGCGCGCGGTCGTCGCCGCGTCCTGGCGGACCTGAACGACACCCCGGACGACGCCCACCCAACGCTCCGGCGGGTGCTCCTCGTCGTCGCCGTCGGTCTCCGCCATCAACGTCCAGGGCCGGCGCAGCAGCCACCGGGCGGGGAAGAACACCAGCACGAGCACCAGGCCCAGCAACAGCCACGCCGGGGTCACCACGGCCTCGGGGCGCCACAGGAAGAGCATCACCACGAAGAGCACGAGGAACGAGGAGATGACGACACCCGGGGTGTTCCCCCCGCTGACGTCGTGCTCGAACTCGTCGAGCTGGAGTGGATGACGCCACTCCATCTGGCCGGAGACCTTCCACTTCCGACCGTCGGCACCACGTACCTCGCGCTCCATCCGACCTCCAGGTCTCCCACGCCCCGGCCGTCCCGGGCTCGACTACCGAGCGTGCGTCCACGGTACCGCGCCGCGCCCACCGTTCGGGGGCTTCGGGCGGGCGGATTCCCTCTCCCCGGTGTGGCATGCCGCGCGTGCGCCGGGTGCGGCTGCCAGGATCACCGACCATGGAGCTCGCCACCGCGATGGAGACCGTCCGCCGGCAGCACCGGGCAGTGCTGGCCACCCGCCGTTCGGACGGCTCACCCCAGATGTCACCCGTGATGACCTCGGTCGACGACCGGGGGCGCGTCCTCGTCAGCACCAGGGCGACCGCGTTCAAGGTGCGCAACATCGAGCGGGATCCGACGGTCTGGTTGTGCGTGCTGCCGGACGAGTTCTTCGGGGACTGGCTCCAGCTGCGCGGCCGCTGCGAGGTCATCACCCTGCCCGCGGCGATGGACCTGTTGGAGTCGTACTACCGGTCCGTCGCCGGGGAGCACCCGGACTGGGACGAGTACCGCCGGGCGATGGAGAAGGAACAGCGGGTCATCCTGCGGGTCACCCCGGACCAGGCCGGCCCCGACCGCAGCGGCTGACCGCCCGGGACAGGGCCGGGCGGCCTGCCCCCGTGTTCCCCGGGCCGCCGTCCGGTCCGTCCTCGGCATGGTCTACAGTTGGCGACGCGCGGGCCGATCCGGTCGGCCGGCGAACCTCGCGGGTGCCCCCGGGACCCGTGATGCGGACGTAGCGCAGTTGGTAGCGCATCACCTTGCCAAGGTGAGGGTCGCGGGTTCGAGTCCCGTCGTCCGCTCCCCGCACGAGCCCCCGGTCCACGGCCGGGGGCTCGTCCGCGTTCCCGGCTCGGCCCGAGGGATCAGCCCCCGTCGAGGACGAGCCACCCGGCGGCCACGACGAGCCCGGTGGCGGCCGCCAGTCCCCCGTACCGGCCCGGCCGGGGCGTCCCCGGGAACAGCCACAGGCAGGCCACCACGACCTGACCGACGAGCAGCGCCATCAACACCGCGCTCCCGAACTGGACCGCGCGCTCGGCGAGCAGCGGCCCCACGCCGCCCGGCGCGCCGAGCAGGAAGAGGAAGGGAGCGGCGGCCACCAACGCGGCCAACGCCGTCCCGCCGCCCACGGCGAGCACCCAGAACCCGGCCGCGCGGTGCGTGCTGGCGGTACCCAGCCGGTGGGAGGAGCGGGAGGACATGACGGCACCCTACGGCCCGCCCTGGAGACGCCCCGGGCCCACCGCCGGAGCCCGGACGACCCCCGGCGAGATCACGGGGCGCGGCGCTCACCGACGCGGCGCGACCGCCACCCGGGAGGGGCGGTCGCGGTGTTCGAAGTACATCGTCGCGAGTACCGCCAACGTTATCGTCCGCTCCGCACCACTTCGGTAACATCGCGCCGCGACGCACGACGGGAAGTCCCGTCCGGCGCCCCGGTCGATCGTCGGTCCATCGCGGACGACGGCCCGCCGGCCATCCACCCGGGGCGCACCGGTGGCTCGCCCGCACGGGGCAGGAAGGGGACAACATGGCCGCTCCCGCCGTCGCGGTCCCCGAGACGACCTCGCCCCGGCCCGAGCGCCGCTACCTGTACGGCCTGGACGCGCTCCGCATCCTCGCGGCCCTGTTCATCATCTACCGGCACGTCGGCGAGTGGCTCTGGGCCAACGACCTCCGATGGCCGGTGGACGCGTGGCTGGGGGACGCCTTCCGGGAGCCGCTCCGGCTGAACACGTTCTTCGGGTTCGTGGGCCTGAGCACGTTGTTCCTGATCAGCGGCCTGGTCGTCACGTACGTGACGGACAGGGAGCGACCGGTCCAGTTCCTGCTGCGGCGGGCGGCGAGACTGCTGCCGGCGTTCTGGGTGGCGGTCTGCGTCGCCTGGGTCCTCGTGGCGTTCGGGCTGGTCGCGGCGTTGGGCGACGCCGAAGCGGACCTGAACTCGCTGCTCGGTTCCCTGACGCTGGCCAACTTCTTCCTGTCCGAGCAGCGGATCGTGCTGGGGGTGACGTGGACGCTGACGGTGCAGCTCACCTTCTTCGTCTACGTGGGTCTGACCCTGCCGTGGGGGCGGCGCTGGCCGTGGCTGCCTCCCGCGGTGGCCGCGACGGCGCTGTCGGTGGCCCTCTCCGTGGTCAACACCATCGACGGCATCCCCGCCTACCACCTGCGGACCATCCTCACCTACCTGCCGGTGCTGTTCGTCGGGCAGCTGGTGTCGCTGGTGCGGTCGGGGCGGCTCGGGGCAGGGGTGGGTGTGGCCCTGGGCGCGGCGCACTTCCTGCTCTTCGTGCGCGCGGGCCTCACCAGCGAACTCATCCCGGAGGGCGAGGGGCACGTCCGCACCCTGGTCATCACCACCCTGGTCGTGGTGCTCCTGCTGTCCGCCGACGGCAGACTGGTCCGCTCCCGGTTGGTCGGTGCCGTGGCCCGACGCACCTACGCCCTCTACCTGATCCACGTACCCGTCGGCTTCGCCGTCCTCGGTCTCCTCGCCCCGCGGGCGCACCTGGCGGTGGCGCTGCCGGCCGCCCTGGTCGCGATGGGCGCGGCGGCGGAGCTGCTGCACCGGTGCGTGGAGATGCCCTGCCACCGCTGGTACCGGGCGTGGGAACGACGTCGCGGCGCGGGTGGCGTCCCCCCGCCGCCCGGTGGCACGGTCGACGCGCCGAGCGCCGTCGTGGGCACCGCGAACGACATCCCACCCGCCGGGGCCCCGCGCCAGGATGAACCGGGGGCGGCCGCCGGCCCCGGCGAGGACGACCAGCACCCCCGGGACGGGGGCGCGGCCGGCGATGACCCCGGCGAGCCGACCGACACCACCCCGGACCGGACCGTGGACGTCACCAGCCCGGCGCCCGGCTCGACCGAGACCGAGGACCGGGCGTCCGACCGGGAGGCCGGCACGGCCGGCTCCCCGGACGACGGGGGTGGACGCGCTGACGCGGCGGTGCCCCCGTGCGATGGGACCGACGTCCCCGCTGGTGAGGACGGCGATGCCAGCCGTCCCGCCCCCGAGAGCGGTTCCGGGGGGAGCGGGAGCGACGACCCGGCCCCGGCCGAACACCAGCCCCCACCCGCCGGCGCGGCGGTCGCCGGTGCCCTGGATCCCCTCGACGCGACGTCCCCGCCGTCGGGGGCTCCGAACGCCTCCGGAGAGGGGCGGTGACCGCACGGTGACGGATACGGTGGCACGGCGACGGGCGCACGCCTCCTTCCGGACGTGGCGTTCGTCGAGGAGTCCCTGACGGTGGCGGAGACAGGAGGCAGCGGAGTGGGCGCCCCGGACGCAGGACGGCCGTCGTCGCCTGGTGGCGCGCCCGCGAGGCAGTACCTCTACGGGCTCGACGTTCTCCGGGTCATCGCGGCGCTCTTCATCGTCTACCGCCACTTCGTGCAGTGGACCGGTTTCGAGGGGCACCCGCTGGGTTTCCGCGACGCGGTGAACGACCTGGTCGTGGCGCCGCTCCGGCTGAACCCGCATCTGGGCATGGTCGGGCTGTTGTCCCTCTTCCTCATCAGCGGGCTGGTCATCACCTACGTGACCGGCTCGGAACGTCCCGGGCAGTTCCTGCTGCGCCGGTCCTTCCGGTTGTTGCCCGCGTTCTGGGTCGCCGTGCTCGTGATGTGGTGCCTCGTGGGGTTGGGGGTGTCGCAGGGAGCGCGGGCGGACACCCCGGCGGACCTCAATTCACTGCTCGGTTCGCTGACGCTGGCCAACTTCTTCCTGACCGAGCAGAAAATCGTGCTCAGCGTCACGTGGACGTTGACGATCCAGTTCGGTTTCTACCTGTTCATCGCCGCGACCATCCCGCTCGCACGGACGAGGCCCTGGTTGCCGCCGGCGGTCGCGGCCGTTCTCGTGGGGGTGGGGCTGCTCCTCACCCCCGTGGTGGAGACGGACACCCTCAGCCAGGTTCGGACGGTGCTCACCTACCTGCCCGTGCTGTTCATCGGGCAACTCATCTCACTGGTGCGTTCCGGCCGCCTCGGTCCTGTCGTCGGCACCGCGCTCGGGACGGCGCACTACCTGCTGTTCGTGGGTGCCGGTCTGGGGCATGACACGCTGCCGGACGGGCCGTCCAGCGAGCGCACCTTGTTGATCATGGTTCTGGTCACGGTCCTCCTGCTCCGGGCTCGCGGGGGCCTGGCCAGGGCCCGCCCGGTCTCGGTGCTCGCGAAACGCACCTACGCCGTCTACCTCGCCCACATCCCGGCGGGTTTTCCCATCCTGCGCTGGGTGACGGCCGAGACGAACGCCCTGCTGGGAGTCCTGTGCGCCGTGTTGGCCACGGCGGTGGCGGCCGAGGCGCTGTACCGGTTCGTCGAGATGCCGGTGCACCGTTGGTACCGGCGCCGCGAACGAGCACGACGTGCCCCCACCCCGTCGGTGGCTCCGGGCTCGGACCACGGGGAGCGGCCGTCCGCCGAGGACGCTCGAGTGGTTCGGGACGTCGTCACCGAGGGCCCGGCGCCGGGTGGGAGGACTGACGTACGGGCCGATACCCGGCGGGACGACCCGGTCGCGGACTGAGCGAGCGGGGGACGTCCACCCCAGTGACACCTCGATCACTCAAATGGGGTAGAAACTCGGAAATACTTTGAAAAAGAGGGGGCCGGTTTAGGCAATTCTGTCGTTGCCCGGAGCGCGTGGTGGCGCTTTGCTGGACCTTCCCAGACATGGGAATCGATAGTTGAAACTCTCTCAAGTTTAACACTTTGAGGTGAAGTAGCCACAAGTGAGGCCAACACGGGCTCCGAGAGCGCCAGAATTTTTCGCATGAAAATTTCAGCATCCCCGACCACCCGGTCGGCATCGGATGGTGAAGAGCACGGAACCTCGGACGCGTTGGCTGCTTCCAAGAGTGGTCGGCCCCGGCGCACGCCGGCCGTCCAATGACCGACAACCTCCCGTCGGGGCCCCCCGCGGAAGGTCCACTCCCAGCCGCTACTTCGGGGAAGCGGGGTCCGCGAATGATCCACTACCAGGCGCCGGAACACGTCCTGGTGCCACGTCGCCTCACCGGTCCGCCCCCGGCGGCCGCACCGGACGGTCCAGCTCCCGTCCCCCGTCGCGCCGCCGACCTGGAATACGAGCGGGCCGGCCGCCTGACTGAGGGGGAGTCGGTGTGGCCCGGCGTCTTCCGCCGGCAGCTGCACCGGGTCGACGGACCGCAGAACCGGGTGCGCATGGGCGACGCCTACCTCGTCCTGTCCGCCTGCGGGGCGCTCGCCCTCCCGTCGGTGGGAGGTCAGCCAGCCGGATACGCGTTGTGCTCCCGGTGTTTCCCCCGTTGAGACCTCCACCCGGACCCACCCGCCTCCGACCCGCCGCCCACCGCGAGGCGCGTCCCCCGAGGTAGCGGGCGAGCCGCCCGGCTCCCCGGCTGGCCGGGGACGACGCCGTCCCACCGCCTGTGTCACCAACCACTGTCCCGCCGTTCGCACGCGTAGCGCACCTACAGTCGCACTGGGTCCCGACGGTCCTCGTCGGTGACCCGCCGTGGCGGCGGCGTGCGCTGCCTCTCGTCAACCCGGTCCCCAGGTTGTCCGGAACCACCACGGCACTGATCAGGATCGGAGCCCGGCGGCGTGCGCCCGACGGCGCTGGGAGGGAGCGGACGCGGTGCGCCAGAGCATCGACCTGGGCGACGGGACCACGCTCGGCTACCGACGGGGCGGCGTTCCCGGCGGACCGGCCGTCGTGGTGCACCACGGCCTGCCACGTCATGACCGGACCGTGGAGTCCTGGCTCGCCCGCGCGGAACGGCACGGCCTCGACCTCGTCGTACCGGACCGCCCGGGCCACGGACTGTCCTCGCCGGCACGGTGGCGCTCGCCGCTGGACGTGTGCGCGCCGCTCGACGTCCTCGCCGAACGCCTGGACCTCGGGCGCTTCGACGTGGTCGGCGTCGCGGTCGGCGCCCCGTACGCCTACGCGACCTCGGTGGGCCTGGCGAGGAGGACCCGCCGGCTCGCCGTGCTGGCCGGAATCCCGTTCCCTCCCACCCCCGGGGACGGTGGCCAGCGCGGTCCGGACGAGGCGGCCGACCCCTCCCACCAGCCCACGACCTCGGACGGCGTCAGCCCGCCCTCCGGGGAACCGCTCGGCGTGGACCAGGACCGCCGGCTCGTCGGCGGGAACTGGGGCTTCTCCGCCGACCAGGTGCGCCACCCGGTGTGCCTCTGGCACTGGCGGGAGGACGACGAGGTGCCCTTCCCCTCGGCGACCGCGAGTTGGGCGCTGCTCCCCCACGCCGAGCTGCGGGTGCGACCCGGGGCCGGCGATCCCACCGACCCGGACGCCGAGGACGAGCTGTTCGACCTGCTCACCGAAGGCAGGTGAGCGGGCGGCCCCCGCGCCCGTCCACCTCGTGCCCGGCCAGGCCCGGCCGGCACCCGCCAGCCGTCCGCGCCGGCCGCGGCGTCCCTCACACCGAGCGCGCGCGGAGCCACAGGTGCCAGGGGACCTGGCGGTCCCGGTCGTTGGTCACCCAGTCCGGATCGGGCTCGCGCAGCGCCTCGAGGAGCAGGCCCGCGTCCTCCAGCGCCCGCGTGTAGTCCTCCAACGGCCGGTACCAGCCGTTCCAGACCATGCGGCTGCCGTCGAGCACCTGCTCCACCTCGAACCGCTCCCGCGTGAAGTACGAGCGGGCCATGACCCGGGGTGCGCGCGGGTCACCGGAGGCTGGCCGGGTCACGTTGACGACCGGGTGCGTGATGGACACGCAGAGACGCCCCGCCGGGCGGAGCACTCGCGCGACCTCCACCACGGTGCCCGCCAGGTCCTCGACGTCCATCAGCACGTTGTGGGCGACGACCACGTCGAAGGTCCGGTCGGCGAAGGGCAACGCGGTGCCCTCGGCCACCACGTACGCACCGCCGGGATCGGCCTCCCGCGCGGCGCCCACCAGCGTGGGTGACGTGTCGACGCCGTGCACCCGATGGCCGCGTGCCCGCAGGTCACGGCTGATCCGCCCCTCACCGCAGCCCAGGTCCAGCGTGGCCGCTCCTGGCGCGGGAACCAGCGCCATGAAGCGCTCCCGCAGGTGCCACCAGGAATCGAAGCCAGGTCTGCGCGCCCAGGCGATCCAGTTCCGCGCCTGTTCCTCCCACGCCCGCGCGAGGCGTCCGGTGTCCGCCACGACCCCAGGGTAGGTACGGCGGGCCACACGGCCAGTCGGACGGCCGAGGCAGGCCACCTCCTACTCCGTTCGGCGTCTCCCGCTCCACCGAACGCGAGACGAACTCACAACCGGCCGGCACCCGCCGGGAGGGTCGCACCGGGCGGGCATGATTCAGGGCGCGAGCGGAGGCCAACCCGGCCTCCACGGATGCGGGGAGCGTTGGTGCCGGACTTCCGCGGTGACTTCGAGACTCACCTGACCCTGCGGGCGGACTCGGACCCCGGGCGGCTGGCGGCCTGGGCACGGGCGCACGACCTGAAGTTCACCCACATCCTGCTGTCCCAGGGGAGGACGGCGTCCCAGCCGATGCTCACCTACCCCGGCTGCGGATCACTCACCGAACAACGCGCCTCGGCGCGGACCTGGACGGACCGGCTGGCCCGGGACGGGTACGAGGTGGTGCGGGTCAAGATCGAGGCCGCCCCGTGGAACGCCGACGTACCCCTCACCGAGGAGGACGCCGCCACCCTGCCCACCCACTGCCACTTCGAACACCACGTGAAGCTGCTCCTGCCGGACGAGGAGACCGTCCGACTGGTCACGAAGGTGGCCGCCGAGCACCGGGCCCGGGTGTCCAGGAACGCCCGCCGCCCAGCCACCGGGGGCGGCCACGAACGGTTCGTCACCCAACGCTGCTACAAGGTCGGCCGCCAGACCGCCAGGGCGCGCCTGGACATGCTCCTGGACGGCCTCGGCGCCACCGGCTGCCCGGTGCTCGACGTCGAGGAGGAGTTCGTCGTCGTCGACGACAACCCCGCCGTCGACGACGGGTGGTTCGAGCGGAGCTACCACCAGATGGCGTCCTCCTGGCGGCTCTTCCAGGGCGTCCCGCTCGCCAGGGACGAGTTCACCGACGGCGTGCCCCCGACCCCGGCCAGGGGCACCGCCCGGTTCCCCGCCACCTACCTGCCCGTGACCCACGGAACCGGCGCCACCCAGGCCCCCATCTTCGACCCCGCGCTCAAGCAGTACGACCGGGCCTTCCGCGCCGGTGAGCCCGCCTTCACCGACGCGCTCACCGGACAACGCTGGTTCCACACCCGGCGACTGGTCATGGACCACCTGTTGCGGGTCGTCAGCCGGTCCAGCTGGGCCGAACACCTCCTGCTCCGGGGGAGCAGGCTGCTCAAGGCCTGGCTGCCGGAGGCGAGGGAACCCGGCGACCTCGACTTCGTCGTGTTCCCCCACAAGATCAACCCGACCAGCCCGTGGGCCGAGAGCTTCTTCGACCAGTTCGTCACCGCCGTCGCCGCGGCACCCATCCTGGACCGGACGATCCGCCTCGACACCGACGACGTCGCCGTGGATCCCATCTGGACCTACGAACGCGCTGAGGGCCGCCGGCTCGTCATCCCGTGGCGTGCGCCGGGGCTGCCCTCGGGCAGCGTGCAGCTCGACTTCGTGTTCAACGAGGAGCTCCGCGACCGCCCGGTGATCACGCGCCTCGCCCCCTTCGACGGTGACGCGCCCATCCCACTGGCCACGGCCAGCCCCGGGCTCTCGCTCGCCTGGAAGATCCTCTGGCTCGCGAGCGACTCCTACCCGCAGGGCAAGGACCTCTACGACGCCGTCCTGCTCGCCGAGACGTACCCGCTGCGGCTGGACCTGCTCCGCCGGGTCCTCCGCCCGGAGCTGGAGCGGGGCGCCGACGACTTCGACGCCTCCGCGATCCTGGCGTTGGAGGTGGACTGGGCGGAGTTCGTGGCCGAGTACCCCACCATCGTCGGGGACGCCGACCTGTGGCTGCGCCGCCTCGCCGAAGCCCTGGCACCCACGTTCCGCCCGCGAACGGTGGCCAGGTGAACGGCGCGGCGCTCCGGCTCCGACGAAGCGTCCGGGCGCGGTCGGTGGCCGGTGCCGCCCTCGAACCCCGGGTCGAACGCCGTGTCGAGCGAGGACGCCCTTGCCTTCGACAGCGGCGCGTTGTTTGACTCGGATGCGGACATGACGACGTTGTCCTCCCCACCGCTGGCCCACCCGCCGGGTGACGGGCCGCGCGGCTCCGCCGCCACCCGTCGACGTCGTCCCCGGCCTCGGAGCAGCGGAAGTGGTGACCATGTCGACGAGGACACGTTCCCCCCTCACCGCCGTGCTGGCCCTGGTGCTCACGGTGCTGGTCGGCTCGCCGGCGGCCGGTGCCGCCCCACCGGTCCTCCACGCCGAGCCGACCCGGGTCATGGCGCTCGGCGACTCGATCACGGGCTCCCCGGGCTGCTGGCGGGCCCTGTTGTGGCGTGACCTCCAGGAATCCGGTCACCAGGACGTGGACTTCGTGGGCACGCGTGCCCCGCAGGGCTGCGGGTTCCCGTACGACGGCGAGCACGAGGGTCACGGTGGCGCTCTCGTCACCGAGGTCGCCAGGCAGAACGCGCTCCCCGGTTGGCTGGCCGCCACCGGCCCCGATGTCGTCCTCATGCACTTCGGCACCAACGACGTGTGGAGCTCCCGCTCCACCGAGGAGATCCTCGGCGCCTACGACGTCCTCCTCGGCCAGATGCGGACGGCGAACCCGGAGATCCGGCTGGTCGTCGCCCAGATCCTGCCGATGGACGCGCCGAACTGCCCCGAGTGCGCCCAGCGGGTGGTGGACCTGAACGCCTCCGTCCCGGCGTGGGCTGCCGACCGGAGCACAGCGGACTCGCCGGTGCTGGTCGCCGACCACTGGACCGGTTTCGACACGGACCTCCACACCTACGACGGTGTGCACCCCAACGCGGACGGGGACCGGCGGATGGCCGACACCTGGTACGCGGCTCTGACCCCACTGCTCTGAGCCCGGGGCGGCGGAGCCCCTCAGGGCGGTGATGGCGCGGTCCCAACTCGCTCGGTCACGGCGCGGCGATCGCCAGCGGACACGACCGCCAGGTCGCGCACTCGACATTGTCGGTACCGAACAGTACCGTACTTTCGTTACCGCGACCACGAGCACCGGTCCGGTCGACGACACCCGGACCAGGAGGAACACATGTCCTTTCAGGCCTACCTCGACACCATCGAGCGCAAGACGGGGCTCACGCCACGGCAACTACTCGACATCGCGCGATCCAAGGGCTACGACGACCCCTCGGTGAAGGCGGGCGTGATCCTCGACTGGCTCCGCACCGACTACGGCCTGGGACGCGGCCACGGCATGGCGCTGGTGCACGTCATCAGGAAGGGACCCCGGATCGACGCGAAGCACGTCGGAACCACGGGGTCGCACCGGGACGAGTCGGAGATCCTCTGGCTGGACGGCAGGGAGACCCGACCCTCCTGAGCGTCGCGCCCACTCCGCCACCACTCGGACACCGCGGCCAGGGGGACTCCACCACGCACGACGACTGGGGCGGGGAGCCCCGACCAGCGCGGACACCGGCTCGGCCGAGACCGGCCGAGCCGGGCCCAGCGGGCGGGCGCTCCTCCACGAACCGGTCCCGCCGGCGCGGAGTGGGCCGCCCCCTCCCCGGAGCCTCCCCAACCTCCTCGTCGACGGCTCAGCCGACCACCGCGTCACGTCGGTAGGCGCGGAGGAAGGCCTCGACACCGGCGTCGAGGGCCGGCGCCAGCTCCGCTTCGGAGACCGGCCTGGTCGCGGCGGCGAACATCGTCTGGTTGCTGGGGATCCAGAGCAGCATCCCCGCGAAGTGGTTCGCCGCCAGCACCGGCTCCGGCACATCCAGCAGACCACGGACGTCGAGCACGGAGAGGCAACGACCCACGGCGTCGAGCATCGGGAGGAAACCCCGTTCCCAGTAGAGGAGCCCGAGCTGGGGGAACCGGGTCGCCTCGGCGATGACCAGGCGCCGGAGCTGTTGGACACGGGGGTTCATGATCGAACGGGCGAACCGCTCAGCCAGCGCCCGCACCGCCTCCTCGGCGGTGCCCACCTCGGCCATGCGCTCCACGAGCGGCAGGAACGGGTTGTGGACCCGGTCGCACTCGGCGCGGATCAGCGCGGTGAACACACCCTCCTTGTCCCCGAAGGCCTTGTACAGCGTCTGTTTCGAGACCGACGCGGCGGCGGCGAGCTGGTCCGTCGAGGTTCCCACGTAGCCGTTGGCGACGAAGGCCTCGAGCGCGCGCTCGAGCATGAGTTCGCGCTTGGCCTCGCTCCTCGACCCCTCGGCGGACACCGACTCAGCCATGTTGACCTCCAGAGTACTGAACAGTACTGTACTGACGCCAGAGTACCGATCGGTACTCACGTCGATGAGGAGCATAGTGACCACTCACACCGTGACGAGCGCCGATGGAACCCGCATCGCCTTCAGCGCGACCGGACCCGCCGACGCGCCCGTCGTCATCAGCGTGGACGGGGCGACGATGTTCCGGGCGATGGACTTCAGCGGCGGCGAGGTCGGCCGGCAGCTGGGCCACGCCTTCCGCTTCGTCACCTACGACAGGCGGGGACGAGGCGAGAGCGGGGACACCCCTCCCTACGCGGTCGAGCGGGAGATCGAGGACATCGCCGCCCTGATCGACCACCTCGGAGGACGCGCTTCCCTGTTCGGGGTCTCCTCCGGCGCGGTGCTGGCCCTCCGAGCCGTCAAGGCGGGTCTCCCGGTCGACGCCCTCGCCTGCTACGAGCCACCCTTCGTCGTCTCCTCCGACCGCGAGCCGGTCGCACCCGACTACGTCGAACGCCTGGACCGCGCGGTGGCCGACGGCCGCCCGGGTGACGCGGTCCGGCTGCTCATGACCGAGGCGGCCCTGACACCGGCGTCGGTCGTGGACAGCATGGTCGAGCAGCCGTTCTGGCCAGCGCTGGAAGGAATCGGTCACACGGTCGCCTACGACGGCCGCATCATGGGCGACACAATGCGGGGACGGCCGGAGGCGCTCGACGTCTTCCGCGACGTCGAAACCCCCACCCTCGTCCTCCGCGGCGGAGCCAGCGACACCTGGATGGCGAAGGCCATGGAGGAGTTGGCGGAACGGCTCCCCAACGCCACGGTGGAGCTGCTGCCCGGCCAGACCCACCAGGTCGACCCGAGCGAACTCGCCGCCGCCCTCCTCCGGTACCTCTCGTCGGCGCTCACCGACCCGACGCCTGCGTGACGGAGGAGCCGGTGCTCCGTCCGAGCAGGCGTGGTGACGCCGCGAGATGAGGGCTTCGCCCCGGGCGGCGGCCAGGCCCCGGGGCGGTGAGCACGGGGGTGGGGCTTGGCACTCACCCCCGTGGAGGGCTGTGGCGGGCGGCGGATCAGGACGTCGGCGTCCCGCCGGCCGCGCTGCCTCCACCCGAACCCGCGGCCAGCCCACCGACCGACCGCCCGTCAGCGCCCCGGGTGGTCCACCATCCCGCCCCCGCTCCTCGGAGGTCGGTCACGGCCTGACCGGCGCGACCCGGCTCCACCGCGTCGGGAGAGCCCTCACCTGGTAGGGCGCTCGTCTCAGGCGTCGCCGGTGGCCAGGCCGACCGGGCAGCTCACCCCGGTGCCGCCGATACCGCAGTAGCCGTTCGGGTTCTTCCCCTCGGACAGGTACTGCTGGTGGTAGGTCTCCGCGTAGTAGAAGTCCCGCAGCGGTTCGATCTCCGTGGTGATGGTGCCGTGGCCCGCCTGGGAGAGCGCGCGCTGGTACTCGTCCCTGCTGGCCAGCGCCTCGGCCCGCTGCGCGTCACCGGTGGTGTACACGGCCGACCGGTACTGGGTGCCCACGTCGTTGCCCTGCCGCATTCCCTGCGTCGGGTCGTGCCCCTCCCAGAAGACCCGCAGCAGCTCGGCGTAGGACACCTCGGCCGGGTCGAACACCACCAGCACCGCCTCGGTGTGCCCGGTGAGCCCGGAGCACACCTCCTCGTAGGTGGGGTTGGGGGTGCTGCCGCCCGCGTAGCCGACCGCCGTCGACCACACCCCGGGGGTGCGCCAGAAGGTGCGCTCCGCTCCCCAGAAGCAGCCCACGCCGAACACGGCCGTCGCCATCCCCGCCGGGAACGGCGGGATGATGCGCCGTTCCGGCCACACCGCGTGCCACTCGTGCACCGCCATCGCCTCCGCCCGCCCGGGCAGGGCGGACGCGGCGTCGACCGGGGTGCTCACACGCTGACCGAACCACGTCATAGCGCCCACTGTACGGACGGCGTCGCACCGGAACCAGGGACCGGCTGCGCGGAGGACCGGCCATCTTGCAGTATCAGGGGTGATGATGCCACCAGCGCCAGGCGCCGGTCCCCGAACACCGCCGCCGCCACCCGGCAGTCCCGTCGAGCCGCCGCGGGGCCGGCCACCTCGGCTGCCCGCGCCGACGCCGCCGGACCCGCCGCGCCGCCGGCCGGGGTGGATCGGGCAGGCCGTCACCCTCACGGCACTGGCCGTGGTGGCCGCCGCCGCGATCCTGGTGTGGGGGTGGGGAGCCGACCCCGCGGTGGAGGAGGCGAAGGAACGCATCCCCCAGCCCGTCGACCTCGACCCGCGCCGTCCCGAAGCTCTCCTGGAACCCACCCCGATGACCGAGCCCGAGGGTGAGGTCCTCGTGGAGCAGCGGCTGACGGAGGCCGAGCTGGACGACAACACCGTGCTGCCGCCCGAGGAGTTCGACCTCCTCGTGGAGGGTGGCCTGGTCCAGGCGGACTTCCACATCACGCGGGACCCGGAGACCGACACCACCACCGGGTTGTCCCTGTTCACCGTGAGCACCGAGCACGACCCGGCGGACCTGCTCGCGGAGATCACCGGCCTCTACCGGGGAGCCGGCTACCGGTCGACCCCCGCCGAGCACGACAATGTGCGACTCCAGGTGCTCGACGATCCGGCGATCACCGAGCAGGTCACCTACCGGGCCCACTACCTGGTCGGCCACCGCGTCGTCCGGGTCGAGGCCTACGGCACGGACCGGACCGCCGTCGCGGACCGGTTCACGACGTTGTTGGACCGACAGTGCCAGGACTTCCCCGCCGACGACCCCCAGGCTGGCTGATGGCGATGAACCAGACCAACACCCCGACGCCGCCCACCCCGGTGGCACCACCGCCAGCCGGTGCCGGCGTCACCTCGCCGATCGTGGTGGTGCGCGCGGCCGCCACGGTCCTCGTCGTGTACGGGTTCCTCGTGGGGTTGTGGACGTCCCGCAGCGGTGAGTCCCTCTGGCTGGTCGACACCGTCCGCGAGTGGCTGAACCGGCCGCTGGGCATCGGGGAGGACTTCGGGGTCCTCGGCGTCATGCTGCTCCTGCTCGCCTTCGGCTACCAGGCGGCCGGGATGTCCGCCGCGGAGCGGTCCCCGGGGCGGCTCGGGCTGGCCGCGCTCCGCCTCTACCTGCCGGTGGCGGTCGCGGTGGTGTTGGCGGCCGCGGCGCTGCTGGTCGGCGCGACGGTGTGGGTGGCACCGGATGCCGGGGAGGTCAGCGTCGCCGACTACCTCGGCAACCTGGTGTGGGCCCCCCACCTGGTCGGGGACGCGATCCGGCTGGTCCCGCTCGCCTGGGTGCCGCTGCTGGCCATCCTGGCCCTCGCCATGGCCGCCGCGTCGGCGCCGCTGCGGGCCGGGGCGCACTGGGTGCCGCTGGGCTGTCAGCTCGCCGCCACCGGTCTGCTGGTCTGGCTGGGTCTCGCGGTGCCCGAGCTGGCGAGGCTCGGCGTGGTGGCCAGCTTCCTCCCCCTGGTCATCCTCGGCCAGATCGTCTGGAGCTGCCGCGACAACGGCATGCCGACCTGGGTGGGGGTCCTGCTCGGCACGGGTTGCTGGGCGGTGGTGGCCCTGGCCGAACCGGCCTACCCGGAACTCGACAACTGGTGGTACCCGCTGACCACGGTGTTCGCCGTGCTGTTCTTCCTGGTCGCCGTGCAGTGCGCCGGCCCGGTCTCCCAGGCCGTGGCGAGATCCGCCCCCGCCCGCTGGCTGT
This sequence comes from Actinoalloteichus caeruleus, assembly GCF_049311605.1. Lineage (NCBI taxonomy): Bacteria > Bacillati > Actinomycetota > Actinomycetes > Pseudonocardiales > Pseudonocardiaceae > Actinoalloteichus > Actinoalloteichus caeruleus. The sequence continues at coordinate 79,991 of NZ_CP186005.1, read as the reverse complement.
CCTCCCGCAGCGAGTGGTTGTTGGTGTTGCTCGGCGTCGTCGGGTTCGCCGCCACCGACCTCCTCACCGCTGCCCTGCCCCCGGCCGTGGCGTTGCCGTTGGCCGTGGCCCTGCTGTGCGGAGCCGCCGAGCTGTGCCACCTGGTGACCAGAGCCCGGCGCGCAGGGTGAACGCGCTCGATGCCCCCACCCTGCCGATCAGGGTTCCGGGCAGGCTGGACTACCTGCACGGTTTCGACCTGATGCGGGTGGTGGCCGCCGTCCTGGTCGCGTACGGGCACATCGCCGGTTGGCTCGCCGCCTACGACCACGACTGGAACGTGCGGGGTTTCCTCGACACGACCGTCGTCGAACCGCTCCGGCTGAACAACCTGATGGGTTTCACCGGCGTCGGCACGTTCCTGGTGATCAGCGGGTTCGTCATCACCTACGTGGCGACGAAGGAAACCCCGGGGCAGTTCCTGCTGCGCCGGGCCTTCCGGCTCCTGCCAGCCCTGTGGCTGACCGTCACCCTCGCCTGGCTGCTGTACCAGACCAGCTGGGTCCTGCACCGGCCCGAACTGTCCCTGGGCGACCTGTGGGCGAACCTGTTCCTCGTCAACTTCTTCGACGGCCAGTGGTTCACCCTGGTCGCCGTGGCCTGGACCCTCCTCGTCCAGTTCGCCTTCTACCTCTTCGTCGCCGCCACCATCCCCCTCGGCCGACGGCACCCGTGGTTACCGCCGGCCCTCGCGGTCACCGCGGTGTCGGTGCTGCTGTCCCTGGTGAACACGACGGACAACCTGGCCACCGCCCAGCTGCGCACGGTCATCACGTTTCTGCCGGTCGTTTTCCTCGGCCAGTTGGTGTCACTCGTCAGAAGCGGCCTGCTCCCCGTTGTGCTCGGCACGGTTTTCGGGATTCTGCAATTCCTGCTGTTTGTTCGCGCCGGTTTGACCAACGAGGGAATTCCCGCAGGTGAGGCCCACGCCCGAACCCTGGTGCTCGTGGTGGTCATCACAGTGCTGATGATGGGGGCCAGGGGACGACTCGTCCGGTCGTCCTGGATAGCCACTGCCGCCAAGCGAACCTATTCAGTATTCTTGACCCACATTCCGGTGGCCTACACGCTCCTCGGCCTGCTCACACCGAGAACCAGCCTGTTCGTGGCCCTGGCGGTGACCGTGGCGGCGGTCGTCGTCGTGTCCGAACTGGTCTACCGCCTGGTCGAGGTTCCCGTGTACCGCTGGTACCGGCGGCGCGAACGCTTCGGACGGGCGCGAGCCGCGGTGCCGGAGCGAACCGGAACCTGACAACACGAGACGCCTGGCCCGGGCGGGTACCCTTTGCGACGCTGGCGGGGCAGCGCGGCGCCCAGGGCGCACAACCGAAACCGCGGCAGCCGGTGACCTCCGGCCCCGGAGCGAGGAGACGCTGGGATGACCTGGCAAGAACAGTTACAGCAGCTCGACGCGGCGTTGGCCGGCGGGCAGATCAGCGCCGAGGAGCACCGCAGGCAACGGGACGAGATCCTGGCGTCGGCGTCCAGCCCGCAGGCCGGCGGGTGGACCCCCGGGGCGTTCTCCGCCAACAGCCCCCACTCGCCGATCGAACAGGCCTTCCCCTCGGGGCGGAACTTCCCCCAGCAGAACTCCGCGCAGGCCCTGGCCAACGACACCGAACGCACCCAGGTGGTGCCGGCGGTCACCGCCGGCGGACCTCCCCCGCAGGGGGCGAACGGCGCTCCCCCGTGGGGCGGCGACCAGAACTTCCCACCGCCTCCCGGTCAGGGCTGGTACTCGGGCCCGGAGTCCTTCGACGGGGCCAAGTCGTCCTCGGGCGGCGGGAAGGGCAAGCTGGTCGCGATCATCGCCGCCGCCGTCATCGGACTGGCCGCCGTCGGGGCCGGCGTGTGGTGGTTCGTCCTCCGCGACACCGGCGCGACCGCCAGCGAGTCGGAGAACCCGGGCGGTGACCAGCAGGACGCGCCGCCGGCGACGCCCCCCGAGTTCGGCCCCGACATCCTGCCCACCCTCCCGGGCGGTCCCGACGGGAACAGCGGACTGCTCACCCCGCAGCAGGGCGTGGACCTGGGCCTGTACGGGGAGACGACGCTGGGTTCGCTCACCGAGAACGGCACCGAGCAGCTGGTGTACTCGGGCAGCAACGACGCGGGCACCTCCCACACCGTGCTGGCCTTCGAGACCGCCGGGCCGGACGGGGCCACCGCGGTCGCCGACGCCCTCGTCGACGTCCAGGCCATCCAGGAGATGGAGGTCGTCACCCTCGACGGCATCCCCGAGTCGGTCACGATCATGCGTTCCAACACCGACGGCCTCGACGTGTACCGCGCTGTCTACACCTCCGGTGACCTGACCATCCGCGTCGGAGGCGCCCGGCAGGGCGAGGAGGACGAACTGGTCCTGGTGACCGAGTTCCAGAACACCCTGAACTCGGTGCTGGACGCACTGCCCGTCGACTGACGGCACGGGCCGGCGGTCGCGTCGTCGACCGCCGGCCCGCCCGCTCCGCTTCCCGGCTGCCCGCGCTGAGGCCGCGAGCCGCCCCCCGGAAAGGCGACGATGCCCGCACGTTCCGCCAGCCCCACCAGCGACACCGCCACGCACGGGACCGCGTCCGAGGACCAGACGCGACCGGTGGCGCGGCAACCGGGCGGAGGACCACGCGCCGCCGTGATCGCGTTGCTTGTCCTGGCCGCCCTGCCCGTCCTGTTCATCCTCGTCGAGGTGTTCCGCGCCCCGCCCATGCACTACGGGGACTACTGGACGATCCTGTCGAAGGTCATCGACGGCACGGGGGCCCTGGCCCCAGCCGGCCTGTTCGAGCTGTACAACCAGCACCCGATCGTGGTGACCGGCCTGCTGTTCTACGTGGACGCCGTCCTGTTCGGTGGTTCCAACCAGCTGGTGGGCGTGCTGAACGTCGTCGCGTCGGTGGCGATGTTGGGTGCCCTGTGGACGATGTTGCCCCGGCGCCTCCCCGCGACGCTGCGCGCCGGGTTGTTGGCGACGTTCTCGCTGCTGCTCTTCTCCCCCGCGATCCTCGAGTTCTACGCGATGTCCATGAGCGGGGCCCACTGGCTGTCGGGTTTCGCGCCGGCCGTCCTGGCGCTGGCCGCGGCGCACCGGGGCCGTACCGTCGCCGCGGTCCTGTTGGCGTTGCTCGGCTCCCTCGGGCACGGCGCGGCGTTCCCCGTGTGGCTGGCCATCGCACTGGTGGCGTGGCTGCGGCGGGACGCGGCCTGGCGGATCTGGACCCCGCTGGTGGCGCTGGGCGCGGTGGTCGTGGCGTTCCTCACCATGCCCGGTGGATCCTCGGTGCCCCCGGCCGACGCCCCCGCCATCGACGTGTACCTGATGTTGATCAGCGCGACGATGGGGCAGATCTTCGCGATCCAGTCCGTGGACCTGGCCACGCTCGCCGGCCTCGCCGGGCTGGTCGGGGTCGCCGTCTCGGTCACCGTGGTGGTCCGGGCCCGGTTGGCCGCCGCGCCCCCCACGGCCAGCGGTGAGGTCACCACCGGGACGCCGGGTCGGCGGGCGGCCGAGTCCGCCGGTTGGGTGGGCCTGGCCCTGCACGCCGCGCTGGTCGCCGCGATGGTCGGCAGCAGCCGGGTCAGCCTGGGTGTCGACATCGGCCAGTCGGCCCGCTACGCGATCATCCCGGCCCTGACCTGGATCGCCCTCGTCACCCTGTTCGTCCTCCTCCGCCCGCGCGTCCCCGTCCCCAGGGCCGTCGCGCTCGCCACCGCGCTCGGGGTCGTCGCCTTCGTCGCGGGCAGCACCCAGGGCCAGAAGGTCCGCAACGAGCTGCGCGCGGTTCCGCTGCTCGCCGTGGCGGCGCAGGTGGGCGCGCACGAGACGCTGGTCGGGCTCAAGATGAACCCCGACGACGTTCCCGCGTTCGCGGCGACCGGGGCCTACCCGTTCCACGACGGGTTCACCCTGGGCTGCGGGGGCCCGGAGCTGGGGGACCGCGTCGACCTGGCTTCGGTCCGGGAACTGGCCCACCCCGAAGACGACACCGAGACCGCCGGCTACCTGGAGACCGGCCCCGTCGAGGGGGACGCGGAGATCTCCGGGTGGGCGCTGGTGGACGGCGTCCGCGCCGACTGCGTCCTCGTCGTGGACACCTCGGGCACCGTCATCGGCGGCGGCATGACGGGTCTCAACCGCCCGGACCTGGTGGACAACCTGCCCACCTCGGAGCCCGGCGCCGGGTTCCAGGCGGTGGCCGCCGCCGGCCTGCTGGAGGGGAGGGTGCTCGTCGCCCGCGGCGGCTCCCTGTACGAGGTGGTGGCGGGCACCGACGACGAGGCGGACGTCGACGGGGCCGGCGGGACGCCCGGGGGCTAGGGGAGCGCGGACACATGCCAAGCTGGTGAAGAGTGGTCGGCGCGGGTTCCCCGTGCACTACTCTGCAATGGTTCTCGATCTGGGTTCGATCACGACGACGTTCACGCTGTTGGCGGGCACGGGCCGGTCCCCGCCCACCGCGTGCTGTACCTGATTCGCGGGATACCCGGACGCGCCCCGAGGTGCCTCCGGTCCCGGCGGTCAGGCGGACGGAAAGCAGGCACAGGGGAGGCACGGCGGATGTCCTTGCAAGAGGATCTGCAACAACTGGACACGGCACTCGCCGCTGGCCACATCTCCGCTGACGAGTACCGGGCCCGCCGCGACAACCTGTTGAAGGGCGCCGGCGGCCAGGCGCAGCACGGTGGGTCCGCGCCGAACACCCCGGGTCAGGGCCAGCCGGCGGCGGCCCAGGGCGGCGACGGCAACCCGTTCCCACCGCCGTTCCGGTGGGGGGACAACAACACCGGCGGCGAGCACACCCAGGTGGTGCGGTCCGGGCAACAGCCAGTGCCGGGCGGCCAGAACGGTGGCGCGGCTGGCGGCGACAACGGCAGCGAGAGCACCCAGGTGTTCCGGCCGGGGCAGCTGGCGCCGCCCTCGGACCCGGACAGCACCCAGGTCGTGCCCGGCGGAGCCAAGCCCGGCGGTTCACCGGACAGCACCCAGGTGGTGCGCAACCCGGCGGGTGCCCACAACCCGGACCAGACCCAGATCGTCCGGGGCCACCAGGGCCCGCCGGGAATGCCGCCACCCCAGTGGGCGGGACAGCAGGCGACGCCACCGTGGGCCAGCGGCGACCTGCCACCCGAGTTCGGCTCCCCCTCGGTGTGGACCCAGGGCGGTGTCGAGCCCGACTTCTCCGCCGAACCGAAGGAGTCCGGCAAGGGACGGATCATCGGCATCGTCGCGGCGGTCGTCGTCCTCGCCGCCGCGGTGGGCGCGCTGATCTACTTCCTCGGCTTCGGCTCCCAGCAACAGGCGGGACCGAGCGAGAACGAGCAGCCGAACCCGCCGGTGGTCGCCAGCAGCGAGCCGCCCCCCACCCCGTCCTCCCCTCCGCCCCCACCGAGGGTCGCCCCGGAGGGTCCGCTGGCCGACTACGTGGAACTCCCCGGTGAGGAGGTCATCGCCAAGGCCGAGCTGCCCATCCAGGAGGCGATCGACCGCAACCTCCCGGACGGTGCCGAGGCTCAGCTGCTCGCCGACAACGGCGGCACCTCGGTGCTCGGGCTGGTCCGCAAGCACAACGAGACCGAGTTGATCCGGGGCATCTGGGCCTTCCAGGCCGACGGCAACGCCGGGGAACTCCTCGACGCCGTCGACCAGTTCTACGGCCAGGCCGGGCACAACGAGTTCGGCGACCTGCCCAACGGCGTGCGTGGCCGCTACCTGTCGCCCCCCGAGGACGCGGAGAACCCGATCCACACCTTCCGGGCCCACTACGTCGCCGGCGGCGCCGTGATCCGCGTCGAGGCGTTCGGTCCCGACGAGGAGGCGGCCCGGGAGGCGTTCCTCGCCCTGTTGCGGGAGCAGACGACCGAACACGCTCCGGAGTGACCACCCCTGCCCGTCGGCCGACCACCCAGCACAGTCAAGATCGACTCGCCGGGTGGTCGCCCGGCGAGTGGGGCGAGGCGCCACACGTGGCGGGACGCACCGCGTGACCGACGGAACGGCGAGCAGAGGCTGAGGGACACGTGCGAGACGGCATCGAGTACGCGGACGGCGCCGAGGACGAGGTGCTGACGATCCTCCGGAACGCCCGGGACGTGAGCGCCGGCTCACCGGAACTGGCGGCCGGTGTCACGAGCTGGGAGACGGCGTACCACCTGCACCCGCAACGGGTCGGGCTGCTGGCACCGCTGCGTCTCCGCCCGGGGATGCGCGCCCTCGACCTCGGGTGCGGATCGGGTGTGCTGACCAGGGCACTGGCCGAGGCCGGGTTGGACGTGCTCGGGATCGAGGGCGAGGCCCCCCGGGCCGAGGCGGCCGAGGAACGCTGCCGCGACCTCGACGGCGCGCGGGTGGTCCAGGGCGACGTGGTGTCCGCTCTCGCGGCCGAGGGCCAGGAGGGCACCGCCGACCTCGCCGTCCTGTGCGGCCTGGTGGAACACGCGGTCCACCAGGGCACCCCGCCGCCCGACCTGCTCCGGGCGACGGCGGCCGCGCTCGCCGAGGACGGCGTGCTGGCCCTCGCGATCGAGAACCAGCTCGGTCTCGGCTACCTCCTGGGTCAACCAGAACCGCACCACGACCGTTCCTACCTGGGCCTCGCCGACTACCCGGCCGCGGGTTTCCCCGGGGAGGGGCGAGGACCGCGAACCTGGACGCGCAGGGTCCTCGGCGACATGTTGCGCTCGGCCGGGCTGTCCGCCCAGCGCTGGCTGCTGCCGTTCCCGGACTACAAACTCCCCCGGGTGATCCTGGACGAACGCGCCTACGCGGGGCGGGGAGCCTCGGACCTGGCGGACAAGCTCGTGCGCCACCCGCTGTTGGGTGCCTTCGGGGGTGGCGAGGTGGCCGCCCCGGCCCGCTCGCTGCACCGCATGGCGGCCGCCGAGGGTTTCGGCGCGGCCACGGCCCCCAGTTTCCTGGTGTTGGCCGCCAGGTCGGAGGAGGCGCTGGCCAGGCTGGTCGACCCGGCCCTCGGCTGGATCGTGACGATGGGCCGCCTGCCGGAGTGGCGGCGGGTGCGCCGCCTGGACACCGACCTGGTGCTCCGCCCGGTGCCGGACGCCGCCGGCCTGCGCCCGCACGCGGACCGGACCGCGGACGGCGGCCAGGCACCCCGGTGGCTGCGGCAGCGGGAGAGCGGCGAGGAACCGTGGCTGACGGGCGCACCGCTGGACCGGCACATCCTGGACAGCCTGAACTCGGGGAACCTGAAGCAGACGACGATCCTGTTGCGGGGGTGGCGCGACGCCATCCTGCACAACGCCCGGGAACTGGCCGACTCCGACCCCCGCCACCCGTACCTGCCCGGCCACCCGGGGAAGCCGGTGCTCCCCGCCGACTTCCTCGACGTCCACCCGGGCAACTTCATCATCGCCGACGACGGGGGCGCGCACCGCATCGACCGCGAGTGGGTGGCGGGCACCGGTGTCGATGCCGAACTGGCGTTGTTGCGCGCCTTGTTGGAGTTCGCCAGGGAGATCACCGCCACCGGCTCCGCCCACCCCTGGGGGCATGGCGCGAGCATCCGGGACGTGCTGGCGGAGCTGTGCGGCCTGGTCGACCTGACGTCCGTGCTCGACGAGCGGTGGTTCGAGCTGCTCGCCGCGGAGGAGGGCTTCCAGGAGGTCGTGAGCGGGCCGCGGCCCCCGGCTTCCGCCCCGCTCGAACAGGAGACCTCGGCGACGGCACCGGTTCCGGTCTGGTCCGTCGCGGGTGGGCTGCCGGGTGTGCGCGCGACGCTCGACGCCCACCGCAAGCTGCTGGCCGACTTCGAGGAGGCGCACCGGCGGCTGGCCGCCAGCGACGGTGACCTGGACCGCACGCGTACCGAGCTGGCGCAGTTGCGGGACGAGTTCCGCCGTGAGCTCGGCGAGCTGGAGAACCACCTCGAACGCGTCGAGGAGGACCGGGAGGCCCTGCTGCACCGGCTGGCCGAGGCCACCCAGCAGCTCGACCAGGTCCAGGAGCGGGCCGCGCAGCTCGACCAGCGGTTCGCCACCGCGCTGGCCGAACTGTCCGACACGGTTCGCGAGGCGAGTGCGGCCTACGCGGAGAACGAGCGGCTGTTGGCGGCCGAGACCGAGGCGAGGCAGCGGCTGGCGCGCACCAGGTCCCGGCTGGACAAGCTGGAGTCGGCCGGTCTGGTCAGCCTCGGTCACCGCTACGTGTGGCCGGCGCTGCGGGCGGTGCGAGGGACGCGCGACCTGGTCCTCGGTCGTGGCGGGGAGGAGCCGGACGGCGTGTTACGCCGGTTGCACGGCTACTTACCGCCGGCGGCGCAGCTCGCCGCGACCCGCATCCGCAAGCAGACGAGGGCGGCACGGGACGCCGCCCTGCACTGGGACGTCCGGGTACCGGACGAACCGGTGCGGGTGGGCCGGGGTCAGGTGGTGGAGTTGTCGGGCTGGGTGGCCCACGCCGACCTCCCGATCCGCCGGGTCTCACTGCTGGTGGACGGCCGGGAACACCCGGTCAACTACGGTTACTCCCGCCCCGACGTGCACAGCGCGCTGGGCGCGGCCGGTGTCCCCGTCTCCGAGAACACCGGGCTGCTGGTGTCCGTCCCGCTGGCCCCGATCACCGCGCCGGCGTCCTACCAGTTGTGCCTGCGGGTCGAACTGGCCGACGGTAGTCGGCTGTACCGGGACCTGCCGGAGCTGCGGGTGGCCCCCGGCACCGGGATCCGACCGGTGCGGGCCGAGTGGCCGGTCCCCGCCGGGTCGCGAGTGGTCGTGGCGATGGCCACCTACGAACCCGAACCCGGTTTCCTCGCCGAACAGTTCGACTCCCTCCGCGCCCAGACCCACCAGAACTGGGTGTGCGTGATCGCCGACGACGCCTCCTCCCCGGCGGCCCGGGCGTCCATCCGGGAGCTGATCGGAGGGGACGAGCGGTTCGTGCTGGTGGAACACGACGAGAACGTCGGCTTCTACCGGAACTTCGAGCGGGCCCTGAGCCTGGTCCCCGCCGACGCCGACGCCGTCGCCATGTGCGACCAGGACGACGTGTGGGACAGCGACAAGCTCCAGGTGCTGCTCGCGGAGCTGGAGGACCCGGGCGTGGCCCTGGCCTACGCGGACATGCGCCTGGTGGACCAGGCTGGGACGGTCTTCGCGGACTCCTTCTGGAACAGGCGCCGCAACCAGTGGGAGGACCTGGCCTCGCTGCTGCTGTTGAACACGGTGACCGGTGGCGCATCACTGGTCAGGGCGGAGCTGGTCCGGGACGGTGTGCTGCCGTTCCCGCCCCGCCACACCGTCGCGTTCCACGATCACTGGACCGCGTTGTGCGCGCTGGCCACCGGGCGGATCGCCTTCGTGGACCGGCCGCTGCAGTCGTACCGGCAGCACGACGCGAACGTGTCCGGCCGGCGGGAGGAGGACCTCGACGCCGTGCTGCCCGCCAGCGACCTCAGGCTGGTGCTGTCCTCGTTGGGCGTCTTCGGGCGGCTCACCGACGCCCAACGCGAACTGCTCGACGTGGGCGCCGCCAACCACCTCCCGGCGCTGGCCCAGTTCGCCGGCACGCTCCTGGTCAGGTTCCGCAACGAGCTGGACGAACGGACACGCGCCCAACTGGTGCGGTTGGCGGGTGCCGACCGGGGCGCGGGTGGCGTGCTGTCCTTGTTGCAGCGGAGCAGGAAGCAGCCGGGTCAGGTGGCCGGGGTGGACCGGTTGCTGCTCGGTTCCGCCCTGCGCCGGCGGGCGGTGACGCGATCGGCACGGCGGGCGGCCCCTCGCCCTCCGGAACCGTTGGACTGAGCATCTCCGCCGGCTGGCACCGGTCCGCGCAGCGCGGGGACCCGGCGCCCCCCGCTCGGTGCCAGCCGGCGGTTCGTCCCGCGCTGACGCGCGACGGGTGAACCGGGGACCGACGTGGAACGTCCCGCTCCGCCGGGGGGAGGCTGGCGGAGCGGGACGGGCGACCCGGCCGCCGTGGACAGGGGGGGTACGGCGGCCGGCCCGTGCCTCAGCCGACCTCGGAGTGCTCCTCGGTCGCGAGGCTGGTTCGTGGTGGCCGGCGGTGAACTCGGGAACGCGGGTTGGGTCCGTGGTCCGCTTCCGGAGTACCAGCGCGGGACGGGGGCGTCGAGTCGACGGCTCCCGAGGCCGGCGAGTCGTCCACAGCGGCACTCCTGTCCACAGGGGACCTGGCGGTGGTGGTACCGCGCGCCCCCGCTCTCCTAGACTGGCCACGGGGCTGCCCCCCAGGGAGGGTGGGGGTATGCGTGGCGCCCGTTCCCCACACGCCGTACCACCCCCGCGTGTCCCTGATGACGGCCTCGCCGATCCTGCCGTCCACGGTGGTCTGTCTCCGTTGGTAGCGGAATTCCCCGTGCGGGAGCGGCGAAACCCGAATTCGCCGACACCACCCGAATGGCCGCATCGGGGTGTCGTGCTGGCGAGCGAGGTGAGCTGCCGCTCCTCGCTCCGGCGGGCCTGGGTCCCGTGGCGAGGGGCACCGGTTCGCCGCGTGTGGTGCGGCGCGGTCGACGTTCCGCCCGGTCCGGAGTCCGCTGGGGACGAGGAGCCACGGCTGGCCGGCCCCGGCGGGAGCACGCACGAGGCGGGGCGATGGCTGGGGAAGGCGTCGTGCGCATCCCTGGATCTCGAGCGGGTGGGCCACACCCTCGTGCCGGCTCGAGGGCCGGGCCGGCGTGGCGCCGTGGCCGGCGCGGGCGGCGGCGCTGGCCCCTCCCCTGTGTGGAGCGGCGGCGGTGGTGGGGCCGGGGCGGGCACCGGGCGCCCGGCGAACGAGGCGCCCGGCGTGCCCGCTGCTCAGCGCGGCGGCATCCGCAGCGAACCGTCGAGGCGGATCACCTCGCCGTTGAGGTAGTCCTGGTCGATGATGGACAGTGCCAACCTGGCGTACTCCTCGGGCCGGCCGAAGCGTTGCGGGAAGGGCACGTTCGCCGCCAGGTTCTTCCGGAACTCCTCGGTCACGCCGGCCATCATCGGGGTGTCCAGGATTCCGGGGGCGATCGTCATGACCCGGATGCCCGAGGACGCGAGGTCCCTGGCCGCCGGCAGCGTCAGGCCGGCCACTCCACCCTTCGACGCCGAGTACGCCGCCTGCCCGACCTGACCGTCGAAGGCGGCGACGGACGCCGTGTTGATCACGACGCCACGCTGTCCGGCCTCGTCCACCGGCTCCGTCCTGGCGATCTGCTCGGCGGCGAGCCTGGTGACGTTGAACGTTCCGATCAGGTTGACCTCGACGACGCGCCGGAAGAGCTCCAGGTCGTGCACGCCCTTCCTGCTCAGGATGCGCCCCGCGTTGCCGATGCCGGCGCAGTTGACGGCGAACCGCAGGGGCGCTCCCGAGTCGACCGCCCTGCCGATCGCCGCCGACACCTGCTCGGCGCTGGTGACGTCGGCCGCGATCCGCTCGACCCCGTCGACGTCCTCGGCACGTTCCAGGGCGGCCGGCAGGTCCAGCACGAAGACCTTGGCGCCCGCCTCGGCCAGTGCCCGCGCGGTAGCCCCGCCCAGGCCGGAGGCTCCCCCGGTCACGATGGCCGCACTGCCCGTGATCTGCATCCGTACTCCCTCGCCGTCATCGGGTCTCCGTTGACCCGTCCGAACAGTCCCAACAGGAACTTACTACCGAGTAGCCCCTGGAGGGCACCGTCGGGCGGGACTTGGCGTCACCGTGATCCCGGCGGGCAGATCGCGTCGATCTCGACGAGGTCCTCCAGCGTGGGTTGCCACGTGCCGGCGACGGCGTTCGCCTTGACCTGCTCGGGACTGGTGGCCCCCGCGATCACGGTGGAGACGGTCGGCTGGGCGGCCAGCCAACCGATCGCGACATCGGTCAGGCTGAGGTTGCGCTGGGCGGCGAAGTCCCGCAGGCGGTCGATGCGATCCCAGGGGGCCTCCGCCAACAACCTCCGCCGCCCCGCGAGCCTGCTCCCGGGTGGCGGTGGGGTGTCGCGGTCGTACTTGCCCGTGAGCAGTCCGTTGGCCAGCGGGAAGTACGGAACCAGGCCGACCCCGAACCGTTCGCACACCGGCACGACCTCACGCTCGGCCTCGCGCTCCAGCAGGGAGTAGTGGTTCTGCGCGGCGACGGGCGCGGTCAACTTGGCGGTGTTGGCGATCCACGCGGCGTCGGCGAGTTGCCAGCCGGCGAGGTTGCAGTGACCGACGTACCGGATCTTCCCCTCGCGGACGAGGTCGTCCAGCACCGAAAGGGTTTCCTCGACAGGGGTAGCCGGATCCGGTCTGTGTAACTGGTAGAGATCAATCCACTCAGTGTTCAGCCTGCGCAGGGACGACTCCACGGCCCGGCGCACATAGCGGCGAGAGCCCCGGGACCCGAAGTCGGGGCCGTTCAACCCCTGCATGTCCATCCCGAACTTCGTCGCGACCACGGCGTACTCGCGACGTCCGGACAGGGCCTGCCCGAGCAGTTCCTCGCTCCGCCCCCTCGGGGCTCCGTAGACGTCCGCGACGTCGAAGAAGGTGATGCCCATCTCCAATGCCGTGTCCACCACGGACCGGGCGCCGGCCAGGCTCTCCGTCACGGTTCCGGGCCGTCCGAGGTTGTTGCAGCCGAGGCCGACGGCACTCACGGTCAAACCGGACTCACCAAGCCGTCGCTGTTCCACGGGCACAGACCTTAAATGCTCGCCGTGGTTCTGTGTCACCTCTACCCCCGTCACTCCAGAGAGTCCACCCATACAGGTGGAATTGGTCGACGGAGAGTGACACTTCGAGGGGCGTCCAGAATTCTGGATCGGTTCGGCGCGAGCCGAGTCGAAATCGCGTCCCGCTGGAGAGGAACGATCTCCACACCGGATGGTCGACGCGGGAGCACCCCACGCTTCCCGGCCCGGGCACCACCCCACACGCCCAACCCCGCTCCCCGACACCAGGAGGGCTCGGTGGCCGTACCGTCACGCGGTGATGGCGCAGGACGTCGGGGAAAACCGGAACTCCGGAGGTACCGGTCCGGGGCGGGTCCGCCTGCCCGGCATGGGGCGGTCGCGCCAATCCGACGGCGAGCACCCGTTCCCCCGACCCGGCCGTACCTGGTCGCCACTCGCCCCCGAGCGCGCTCGCGGAGCGGGCCGCCGCACGCAGGGGCCGAAGGGCCCCGCCGACCAATCGGGCGATCGAACGGGACCCGGGCCGCCGGGGGATCGCCGGTTTCACGTGAAACAGACCTGCGGACGGCGCCTCCCACCCCTCTGGTCACCGACCAGCTGGGGTGAGGGCCCGGGTGGCCGACCCAGCCCGACCGACGGGGTCGGGGTCGGCGTCGGCGAGTCCACGGGAGGACGGGCGCCCCTCGTGCGGCCGTCAGATCCGCCACTCCTGCGGGTACTCGGTGCCGCGCAACTGGGGAGGCAGGTGTCCGACGTCGTTGTAGGTGACCACGGCCGGGGCCCGCCCCGACCGGTAGAGCAGCACGGTGAGCGAGCAGTTGTAGTCGATCATGTTCAGCCAGGTCGACTCGGACGCGCCCAGGGCCTCACTCGTGAACCACCTGATCACGTTGCCGTGGCTGACGACCAACTCCCGGATGTCGTCCTTCGCCCTTCGGGGGATGCCGCCGTAGCGGGCCAGGGCGGCCGTCGCCTGCGCCGGCCCCTCCCGGTCCAGGACCTCCTGGGGGAAGCTCTCGAAGAACTCCGCCTGGGCCGGTGTCAGCTCCTCCGGATCCGGGATCGACGGGATGAACTCACGCAGGAGGTCGGAGGGGTAGACGGGCGCGTCCGGCAGGTACTTGGTGAGCGCGTCCAGGGTCTGGACCGCCCGGGTCGCGGTGCTGTGGTGGATCGCGTGGAAGGGCACGTCCCGCAACCGGGCGCCGAGCAACTCGGCCTGTTGCCAGCCAACCGGGGTGAGTTCGTCGTCACGTGACTCGCCATGCCGTACCAGGTAGAGCAGTCGGTTTGCCATTCCCGTCCTTCCACGAGGCAGTCACCCGCCTCGCACTGGAGAACCGTCGACAACCACAAGACGCGCACCGCACGCGACCAGTTGCCTGCCACGCCTGGATCACCCTCCCGGTTGGGCGCGGCGGCGACCCGCTGGAAGCGGCATCCAGTCGCGGTTCAGCGGATCTCCAGCGACCGGACCGATACTCGCAGGGTGGTTCGTCACCTCCCGCGCAGCGGGCGCCCCTGGAGCCTCACGTCCCGGGCGGCGGCGAACGACGGACGTCCACGGCGCTTCCAGCGAACGACGGGACATCGGCGGGCGATGACGAGGACAGAGCGGCTTGCCGCGGAACTGGCGGAACACGGTCTTCTCTGCTCGGCCTGGCGGTCGGCGTTCACCTCGGTCCGCCGGGAGTGGTTCGTCCCCCCTCGGATCTGGATCGACGACGGGGCGGGGCGCAGACGCCCGGTTGACCGGGAGGCCGACCCGGCGGCCTGGTACGACGCCGTCTACACGAACTCGCCCGTGCTGACGCAGTTCGACGACGGGAACACCGTGTGGCCCGACAGCACCGGCCGGCACTGCACGAGTTCGACATCCCGCCCCGACCTGTTGCTCCGCGTCCTGGAAGCCCTCGACGTCCAGGAGGGCAACCGGGTGCTGGAGATCGGCACCGGCACCGGGTACGGCACGGCGCTGCTGGCAGCCCGGCTCGGTTCGGAGAACGTGGTGTCGGTGGAGGTCGACAGGGTGCTGGCGGGGGTCGCCAGGGTCTCACTGGCCGAGCACGGCTTCTCGGTCCGGGTCGTGTGCGGGGACGGAGCGGCCGGCGACCCGGGCGGCGCACCCTTCGACCGGGTGGTGTCCACGGCCGCCGTGCGACTCGGGGGCTTCCCGTGGACGTGGGTGGCGCAGACCCGGACCGGGGGAACCGTGGTGGCCCCGGTGCGGAGCGAGTTCGCCGGGGCGGCCGCCCTGGTGAGGTTCGACGTGACAGGGGACGACCGAGCGGTCGGACGGGTGCTCGGCGTGGTGGACGCGCTCCCGCTCCGCCAGCACCGGCCCGCGGTGGTGTCCCCGTCGGTGCTCACCGGCCTGACCGGTGGGCGGTTCAGCCGTACCGGGCTGGAACCGTGGCGGGTCGCGGGGACCTGGGAAGCGCGGTGGGCGGTCGGGGTTCGGGTGCCTGGTTGCGGCTGGCGGCACGCCCCTCCGCGTGACCGGGGTGCTCCCCACACCCTCCTGCTGGTGGACGCGGTCACGCGGTCCTGGGCCCGGGTTCGTTACGACGGCCGACCGGGCACGAGTGAGGTCAGGCAGGACGGACCGCGTGACCTGTGGAACGAGGTCGAGGCGGCCTACAGGGAGTGGGTGGCTCTCGGCAGGCCCGGTCCCGACCGCTACCTGGTCACGGTCACGCCGTCCGAGCAGTCAGCGGCGGTCCGGTTGGTGCACTGAGGACGTCTCCTGGGCGGCCGGATGAGCACTCAGCAATTAGTTATACAAGTCACATTTCCTTCGAGGGGTAAACCGTTCGCGGCGGCTGACCCCTGCCACTCGGCGAAGACTCCGCCAGTGGGTGGAGCGCAACCCGAAGGAGATGCCATGCGTGCTCGGTTGACGAGCGCGGGCCGTGTTCGCCTGCTTCTGGGAACCGGGATCGCCGTGCTGGTTCTCGGTGGGGGCGGGGGTCTCGCCCTGGCCGACTCACCTCAGGCGACCAGCTCGACGCCGCCGGTGGCCCAACCCGCACCCCCCGCACCCACTCCCGAACCCGCATTCCCCGCACCCCCCGCACCCACTCCCGAACCCGCATTCCCCGCACCCCCCGCACCCACTCCCGCACCCACTCCCGAACCCGCACCCCCCGCACCCAGGCACTCGTCCTCGGTCAGCGAGGCGGCGGTGTCGCCCTCGCAGGCTCCAGACCACGGGCGTCCCGCCTCCTGATGACCGGAGGCACCGCCCAGGCCGAC
The DNA here is from genome assembly GCF_049311605.1 of Actinoalloteichus caeruleus. Lineage (NCBI taxonomy): Bacteria > Bacillati > Actinomycetota > Actinomycetes > Pseudonocardiales > Pseudonocardiaceae > Actinoalloteichus > Actinoalloteichus caeruleus. Next base: position 64,095 of record NZ_CP186005.1, on the reverse strand, counting down.
GACCGGCCCGCTCCGCTCCGGGGCGGGCTGGTCCCGGCCCTGCTCCCGACCGGAGTAGCGATGGTAGGAGAGAACAACCGCGCGACCCGGGACAGCGAGTTCAGCCGCTACTTCACGGAGGCGTCGCGGGGAGTGCGGGCAACCGCCTACCTGCTCTGCGGCGACTGGCAGCGCGCGGAGGACCTGCTCCAGACGGCGATGCTGAAGGTGTACCTCGCCTGGCCAAGGCTGGCGAACCGCGACCTGCTCGACGGCTACACGCGACGAGTGCTGGTACGCACGTTCCTGGACGAGAACCGACGGCTGTGGCGCCGGCGGGAACGATCCACCACCGAGGTCCCTGACAACACCGTCCACCCCGGCGATGAGGCGGAGCATCGAATGATCCTGAGGTCGGTGCTGGCCACCCTCCCGGCGCGACAACGCGCCGTGCTGGTTCTCCGGTACTGGAACGACCTGAGCGTCGCCGAGACAGCGAGGGTCCTCGGCTGCTCCCAGGGAGCGGTGAAGAGCCATGTCGGTCGCGCGCTGGCGAGACTTCGCTCGCAGCTTTCAGACCACTTCCCCGAACTCGCCGCGATCAGCGAACGGAGGCGACCATGAGAGGTGAGGACGCCGCGGCCCATCACGCCCGGTCGCTGTTCTCCGACTGGACCGATGACGAGGGACCCCCGCTGCGAACGGAGGCGAAGGATGTCGTCCTCCGTGGCCACCGGGTGTTGCGGCGTCGGAGGGCGTGGAGGATCGCGGGGAGCGCGGCCGGTAGCGCCCTCGTCCTCGTCGGTGCCTTCACTCTGGTCACGGAACTGGGTCCTGTTCCAGGGGGCGTACCGGGAGGAGGGTTCACCCCCTCCGGGGTGGCCCCGCCACCACCCACCGAGCCGCCGTCCTCCGATCACCACGGAACGGCTCCCCCCTGCCCGATTCCCGGGATCGGTCCCGAACAGGGTTTCGCTGCCTCCCCGGGCGAGGCGACGCCGCCCGCCGCGCCCGACCACTCGGCGTTCCCGGCGCCACCGCCGCAGGTGGACAGGCCGGACGCCGAGGGCAGGCTGGACCCCGTGGACGGTAACTGCGCGGGGTCCCCTTGAGGCCGGTGGGATCTGGGTGGGTGGTGACGCCCGGGGCGGGGCCGGGTTCGAGCCGCCCGGGGCAGCCGGGCCAGCACAGGCGCGAGCGGCCCCCGACGCCGCCCGTCAGAGGCCGCCCGCTTCGCAACAGAAGGTCAGAGCACGCGGCACCTTGCTGGGATGACGCGTGGACTGGGGCGCGAGGCCGGTTGTTCGTCGGTGCCGGCGTCGGGCCAGGGTCGTCGACGTCGCTCGTCCACCCGGCGCGGCGGGACGGGCCCCTCGGGACCGGGGCGACCCCGGGTGTCGTGCGCGGACCGGGGAGGGGGTGTTTCCTTCAGCGTGGAGCTGACCCGCATCGCAGGACCTCACAACATCGGGAGGATGTGCATCGGGAGGTACTACAGATTGCCCCCGGGACAACTCGTTGCCAACCCCTGTCCGTCGGGCACCACCCGAATGTCGGTATGCCAGCGGCCGACGGGCGGTGTGGGGCGGTTCGCCACTCCGCTCCGGCGCGCGGCGGCCACCGGCCGACGGACACGGCCAGCGGGATGCGCGGGGACGACACCCGAGGTACGGGCCGCGCTCTCCGGGTCCGCGTGCGCCGGGACCCGTCCCGGGCACGGTCCGGTGGCGTCCGGACGGACCCGGTTCGGGTTCGTGCGCGGGAGGCCCGCCATCCACAGGTTCCGCTCCGAACCGCCCGGCGGGCCGCCCTCCCCCGATAGACTGGCCTCGGGGCCGTCCCCCTGGGCGGGTGGGGGATGCGTACCCGCGGACCTCGTCCTCCCTCGCGCCTCCGGTGTCGCCGGCTGGTCCGGCCCCCCGGAACGATCAGGAATGGTGCGTACCCGATGGATTTCCGGTCACGCCGCCGTCGGCGGGATGCCGCGATCGCGGGCTGGTCACTCCTGGACGGGCATTACCCGGTTCGGGGACGCCGGTCGCGGCGGCTTGGATACAGTGCGGGCGTGCCAGATCCTTCGAGTCCACCAGTGGTAGGAGCGGCCGCCCTCTGGTCCAGTTCGGACACGGCCGGTCTCGGTGACCAGCTGCTGCCCTGGCTGGTGCGTGCGGAGATCGGAGCCCGCCTGTCGGGCTGGCGGATCACCACGCTCGCGCCACTGGGCTGGAACGCCTCCCCCAGCACCGCCGTCACCGAAACCGCGGAACCGCTCGGGCCGTCGGACGACGGCCGTCGCCGCCGACTGGCCGAGGCGACCACGCTCACGCTCGTCGCGCCGTCGTTCCCGTTGGCCGGTCGGCCGGGCACCCTCGCGGCGCGGTACGGGGACGACCGCGCCGAGGGCGCCGCCGCCTTGCTGGACCGAGGCCTTGGCGCCGACCTCGAGACCGACCATCCCGTGGTGTGGTCCGGGGTGCGCGTCTCCTCGTTCCCGTCCGAGGAGGTCGTGCGGGCGGCCGTCCGGCAACCTCGTTGCGCCGTCCGCGACCGGCGGTCCCGGACGCGCCTCCTCACCGCGGCGAGGCGCCTCGACCCGGCCGTGGAACTCGACCCCGTCGTCCTCCCCCATCCCGGGGTCCTCGCCGGCCGGTGGCTGGACGACGAGGCCATGACCTCGCTGCGCCGCCAGCTCCGCCAGCTCGGGCGGCTGCCGGCGGACGACGGCTACGTGGTGCTGCCCGGCGCGGTCCCCGGCTCGGCTGGGCCGGGGCTGGTCGAGCGGCTCACCGGGCGGCTCCGGCGGGCGTTGGCCTCGGCCGGTCGGCCGGGCGCGGTGCCCCCGGTCGTCGTCCTCCCCACCGGACCCGAGGTGGCCGACGGGGCGGGCTGGTTGGTGGACACGCCCTCGGGTGAGGCGTACCGGCTTCCCGCCGGTCTGGTCGTCGAGGACCGCCTCGCCGTCCTCGCGGGGGCGTCCCTGGTCGTCGCGGGTGACGAACACACCGCGGCCGCCGCGGCGGGCCTGGACACGCCCTGGGTGTTGTTCGACCCCGAGGGCGAGGACAGCCCGGTGATCCGCGAGTTCGGGCGGCCCGAACAGGTCGCCCCGACCCTGGGCGGTCTTCCCTCGGCCGTGCGCGCCGCTCTCGCTCCCGGCGACGGGCCCAGCCCCGCCGCCGTGGCCCGCCGGCGGTTGGACGAGCACTTCGACGCGGTCGCCCTCATCGCCGAGGAGACCCTGGCGCGGCGGGGCGGCCACCTGGACCGCCGGGCGGTGGAGCTCGCCGCCGAGAACACCGCGCTGCGCGAGGCCAACTCCCGGCTGCGGCAACGGTTGCTGGCGGAGCGCGGCGAACTGGTGGAGGCCCTCACCGCCGCCTGGCGGCGGACCCGCGAAGCCCGGGGCGAGACCGACCAGGTCCGGGACGAGCTGGCGGCGGAACGCGCCGCGCACGCCGCGGCCGCGGCCAGGGAAGCGGAGCTCCGGCGTGAGCTGGAGGCCTGGCAGCACACCAAGCTCGTGCGGTGGACCCGGCCGCTGCGGGACGCCTACGGGAAGGTTCGGGACTCGTGACCGGCCCCGCCGTCGACGTGCCGGCGACGAGGGCCGTCACCTTCGTCATGGTCAGCCACGGTGGTGGCGACCTCGTCATGAACTGCCTGGACAGCCTGCGCAAGCACACCACCGTCCCCTACCGGGTCGTCGTGGTCGACAGCGCCTCGCCGGACGGGACGGCGGACTGGTTGGAGGAACGTCTCACCGACCGGGCGGAGGTCACCCTCCTGCGGCTCCGGGAGAACCTCGGGTTCGGCGCCGGGTGCAACCTCGGGGTGCGGCAGGCCGACACCGAGCTCGTGTGCTTCCTCAACGCCGACGTCGAACTCTCCGAAGGCTGGTTGGAACCGCTGCTCGCGGTGTTGGACCGCCGCCCGGACGTGGCGGCGGTCGCCCCGGTGCTGCTCGGCCAGGACGGGGAGCTCCAGGAGGCGGGCAGCGTCGTCGGCGGCGACGGTTGGTGCCAGGCGTGGGACGCGGAGCGGGCCCAGCTCGACGACCTGTTCCCCCGGGTCGTGGACTACGCCTCGGCCGCGTGCCTGCTCATGCGCCGCCGGGCCTTCTTCGCCGCCGGCGGGTTCTCCCCCGACTACGAGATCGCGTACTTCGAGGACGTCGACCTGGCGCTGGAACTCCGCCGTCGCGGTTGGCTGACCTGGGTGGAGCCCGCGTCCCGTGTCACGCACGTCCGGCACGGCAGTTCGGGGTCCGAGCGGGCCGCCGAGCTCATGCGCCACAACCACGGTGTGTTCCGCCGGCGCCAGGCCTCCGTGCTGCGCGACCGGCCCGCGCGCATCGGCATGGAGGAGGCGCCGCACCGGCAGATCCAGTTGCGCGACCGGCCGGCCCCGCACCGGGTGCTGCTCATCGACGACCGGGTCCCGCAGGCCGACCGGGGGCGCGGCGACCCGCGAACGCAGGCCGTGCTCGACGCCTGGATCGACGCGCACCCCGCGGGCCGGGTGACGTACCTGGCGGTGTTCCCCGACCGGGCGCTGGAGTGCGCCCCGGCGCTGCGGGCACGCGGGGTCGAGGTGGTGTGGGGCGTCCACGACCCCGAGGAGTGGGGTCGGGAACGCGCGGGGCTCTACGACGTGGTCGTGGCGTTCCGGCCGCACAACTTCGTCAGCCACGGCGAGCCGATCTCCCGCAGCCAGCCGCAGGCCGTGCGCGTGTACGACGCGGAGGCGCTGTTCCACCGCCGACCGCAGCAGCACTTCGAGACGGCCACGGACTCGGACGAGCGGCGCCGGTTCGCGGTGGAGGCGACCCGGCTGCGGGACCAGGAGACGGCCGCGTTCACGTGGGCCGATGTCGGGGTCTGCGTGAGCGAGGAGGAAGCCGAGTGGGCGGCGTCGGTCGCTCCCGACCGGCCGATCAGGGTGGCCTGCTATCCGACGCCACCGGTGGTCGAGGTCCCCGGCCTGGAGGGGCGGGACGGGCTGGCCTTCTTCGGCGGGTTCGACGGGACCCCCGGCACCCCCAACGAGCGGGCGGTGCTCGAGCTGGTCGGCGACGTGCTGCCCGCTCTGCGGGATCGCCACCCCGGCCTGCGGCTCCGGGTGATCGGCGCCGATCCCTCACCGGCGGTCCTGGCGCTGCGGGGGGACGACATCGAGGTCACCGGCAAGGTCCCCGATCCCCGTCCCTGGTTGGCGAGCTCCCGGGTGCACGTCGTCCCCATGCGCTACGGCGCGGGTGTGAAGATCAAGTTCGTGGACTCGATGGCCGCTGGGCTTCCCTTCGTGACGACGCCGGTGGGGGCGGAGGGGCTCCATCTCGGCGTGTTGGCCCGCCACCTCGTGGGTTCGTCGCCGGCCGAGCTGGTCGAGGCCTGCGACCGGCTGCTCGCCGACGACGTCCTGTGGGCCGACGTGCAGGCGGAGCTGGTGGAGATCTGCCGGGAGCACTTCTCCTCGACGGCGTTCGACCGGGCGATGACGCGGGTGATCGCCGACTGCGGGCTGCCGCCGCGACCCACTGCGGGCTGACCCCCAGACCCGCCGATGCCCGGTCGCCGTCCCACTCGGGTGAGGGGTGTCCTGGCAGTCGAATCGCTTGGATGTGTTCCGGCTCGCCATCACTGGTGGTCACGATCGCGGACGCTTTGCCTGGTGGTGGGCGAGGGTGACGGCGCCGGGTGACCGCCCCACCGGTTGATCCGAGCCGGGGGTACGGCTCAGCCAGGACGGCGAGTTCCGCGTCAGGTGGTGGTCAGCGGGCGCGGCCACGACCGACCGGGGTGCCATCCGCGCCGGCCGGGCTGGTTTGCGCCGGTCGAGCACGGCTACCCGGTAGTGGTGCGACCGCGCGGGGCGAGACGCCGTCCCGCCGCTTCGATGGAGGAGCGGGATCATGGGTGAGGCGCGAGGCTACGGCCAGGGGACGCCGTGCTGGGCCGACTACTGGGCGCGTGACAGGCGTGCGGCGATGGACTTCTACGGCGCCGTTCTGGGGTGGGACTTCGACGAGGGCCCACCGGAGACCGGTTACTACACCACCGCGTCGGTGGGTGGGAAGGTCGCGGCGGGTCTGTTCCAACCGCCGGAGCCGGACTCGCCCGTCACCTGGGGCGTGTACCTGGCGAGTGACGACGTGGACGCCACGGCTCGGGCCGTCACCGAGGCCGGTGGCCACGTCGTGATGGGGCCCACCGACGTCATGGAGGAGGGGCGGATGCTGTTGGCGACCGACCCGACCGGGGCGGTGTTCGGGGCGTGGCAGGCTGGCCGGCACCGGGGTTTCCAGCTGGTGGACCAGCCGGGGGCGGTCGCGTGGACCGAGTTGGCCACCCGGGACGCCGAGACGGCGCGTGCCTTCTACGCGCGGGTGTTCGGGGTGGGCATCAGCCCTCCGATGGCGGCGGACTTCGACTACACGACGATCCGCGTGGACGGGCGGGACGTGGCCGGCGTGTGGGGTGCCGGATCGGACGAACCCGACGCCGCGCTGGGCTGGGGGACGGTGTTCGCGGTCCCCGGTACCGACGACGCGCTGGACGTCGTCACCGGGCGGGGTGGCGTGGTGGTGCGGGCGGCGGAGGACAGCCCGTACGGCCGGCTCGCGACCTGCCAGGACCCCCAGGGTGGGCGGTTCTCCCTGGTCGGGCCGAACTCCGAGGGCTGAACGGGCGCCGGTTCGCCGACACGTCGGGGTCGGGGTCGGGGGACGCCGTGCGCCTGTCAGAGGTCCCCGAGGAAGGGGACGCCTTTCACCTCGGGTGAGCACATCCAGTCGCGGACGGCGAGGGTCGCCCGGACGTCGTCCTCGTTGTAGGTGAGCAGCCGGTCGCGTTGGTCGAGGTCGGGCACCTGGCCCTCGTACCCGACGGCGTCCCGGTACCAGCGCATCGAGTTCTCCCCGCTGGCCTCGGGGTCGCGCCAGCCGAAACCGGCCTCGGGTGCGATGGTCTTCAGGCCCTTCCCCTTGGCGCAGAGGAAGTGGTGGCGGACGCTGGCGAAGATGTCCACCCACTGGTCGGACCTGATGAAGCCTCGGACCTCCCTGCTGGTGGGCACGCCGGGCCGGCCGGGGAACCGCTCCGCGCTGGAGAGCATCCACCGGTTCTCGGCGAGCTCGTTGTAGCAGTAGGCGCGGAAGGTCAGGCCGCGTTCCCTGGCCCGGGAACGGACGAGCCGCAGCCACGTCCAGAACTCGCCGAAGGAGCGGGCCTCGTCCTCGGTCGGGACGGGCTCCCAGGTGGCGAAGGCCCGGTAGCCGGGTTCCAGGCCGATGTCGGCTCCGGAGAGCCAGCAGCCCCACAGGTAGGCGCCGGCGTCGCCGAAGCTCTCCATGTCGACGTCGAGTTCGACGTCGGCCCGGGGAACGCTCACGTCGGCTGACCGGCGCACCAGGCTCAGGTCACGCCGCCACGCCCTGGCGAGCGCGACCGCGTCGGACAGCGAGGTCACCGGGAGGGGGTGGGTGTCCTCCTGCTCCGGGTCGAGCGCGGCGAGCGCGTCGACGGTGGTGATGCCGGCCTCCCGCAGCGCCACCGCGTCCTCACCCCGCACCACGAGGCTGACGTCCCTCGCCGAGCGCAGCCGGTCCTCGCAGATCGGCCACCAGGGGCACGAGCGGCATTCCATGATCCGGGACGGGGTGGCCAGGGGGTCGGCGCCGGACGCGGCGGCGGTCGCCACCGCCAGGCGGTCGGCGAACCGGTGGTCGTACTCGTCCAGGGCGGTGCGGTTGCCCGGCCAGGTGGGCGCGTCCAGGTCGTGCCAGACGACGACGTCGGCGTCCATCCCGATGGCCCCGCCGGTGGCCCGCCCCGGCCGTTGCCGGCCCGCGGCCTGGAGGAGCCGGAACGCGTGCGCGAGTCGCAGCTGGTCGCGGGCCTGCGGTCGGGCCTTGCGGTGCGGGTCGAGGTGGGCCGAGTCGGGCAGGGGGGTGTCGAGGGGGCTGGTCCTGGCCCCGGTGCCAGGGTCGGTGACCTTGTGGCGGACGACGAGCACCGGCACGTAGCCTTCGCCGCAGCGGACCAGCAGGTCGATCCCGCCCCGCCGACCGCCGTGTTCGTCGGTGGGGAGCTGGGCCGCCCAGATGTAGGGGGTCCCGGCCCGCATGGCCCGCAGTGTCTCGAGTTCCCGGTACGCCGTTGACCTGCCGCGCGGGATCTCCACCCACCCGGTGCCGAGACGTGCGGCGAGGCTGTCCGCGACCTGTCGTCGGTGCGTGGCCGCGTCGGCGATCCGCTGCTCCGCGCCGCTGTCCAGTGGGGCGAGTTCGACGCCGGTCATCCCCGGGTCGTGTTCGAGATGCACCCGGCGGCGGCACCGCGTCACGACCCCGGCGTCCAGCAGCACGGTGTCCGTCACGGCACCCAGCCTATGTCTCGGTCGTGCCTGGTCGGTGGCACCCCACGTCGCCGCTGGTCACGGCCACGTCGCGCGGCCTGGGTGGGTGGTCTGACAGGATCGGCGCACACCGGTGGGCGACGGCGGCGGTACGCGGGCGGGGCCGGTGACGTGCCCGGGGTCACGGGGAGCCGGTCGGGGTCGCGGACCGGGTGCTCGCGGTCCCGAGATCGACCGGGCTGCGCCGTGGTGACCGGTCGGGGCAGCATGGTGGCAGCCGTTGGCGGATCGCGGCCGCGGATCGGGCGGACCGAGCACGTGGAGGTGGCGGAGATGGCCGGCAGGAGACGGGACGTCGGTTCCGGGGGCAGGGCGAGGCGGCTGGTGGGGGTGGCGAAGGTCCTGGTACCGGCGGCCGCTCCCGTGGTGCTGCCGATCGCGGCGGGAGCCGCCGCGAGGGTGCGGGAGTTGTACGACCAGGCCAGGGCCCGCCGGATGGGGGTGCCGGTGGACCGGCTCCCCGAGTTCACCGGGCACGGCGCTGCGCTGCACGCGCGGGTGGCGAACGCCCTCGACTCGGTGGACGAGTTGGGCAGGAGGTCCGGGGCGAGCGACGGTGACCGGTTCGTCGCGGAGGCCCGGACCCGCTGCGGTCAGCTCCTGGCGGCGGTGCGGGCGGCGGAACGGATGCCCGCGCCCCGCCGGCGGGCGGCGCACCGGGCGATCGACCGCGAGTTGGCGGTCGTGGAGACCGAGTTGCTGCACCGCCTCGACGTCCACCCCTGAGGTCCGGGCCCGCCGGGGCGGCGGTCGGTCTGACCCGCCGCCCCGGGCGGGGTCAGCCAGGGCTGACGAAACCCTCGGACACCAGCCAGTCCAACGCCACCTGGTCGGGGTCGGCTCCGTCCACGTCCACCCGGGCGTTCAGGTCCGCCATGATCTCGTTGTTGAGGGCCTCCGCCACCGGGGTGAGGACCTCCTCGATCTCCGGGTGATCGGCGAGCGTGTCCGTGCGCACCGTCACGGCCGCGTTGTACCGGGGGAAGAACGACAGGTCGTCCTCGAGGACGACGAGGTCGAGGCCCTTCACCCGGCCGTCCGTGGAGAAGATCTCACCGAAGTTGCAGGTCGTGCCGTCGGCCGTCGCCTGGTAGATGGGCCCGGTGCCCAGCGTGTGGATGTTGCCGGGCACGGCGGTGAAGCCGTAGGTGGCCTCCACGCCGGGCATGCCGTCGTTGCGGCTGGCGAACTCCGTCTCCACGCAGAAGGTCCCCTCGGCGGGATCGGCGTTGACCAGCTCGGCCATCTCGGAGAGGGTGTCCACCCCGAGCCGGGCGTGGTTCGCCTGGTTGAGGGCGAAGGCGTAGGTGTTGTCCACGGGCGACATGGCGATCCACTCGATGCCGTGCCGTTCCCTGTCGACCTCGCGCACCGCCTCGAACTGCTCCATCGCGTCGGGGATCGGGTCGGTGAACCCGTTGTAGCTGATCCAGGACGTCCCGGTGTACTCCCACTGGAGGTCGATCTGACCGGCCTCCAGCGCCTCCCTGGCGCTGTTGGATCCCTGGATGTTGGTGAGGTCCCGGATCTCCGCCCCGGCCGCGGCCAGGGCGAACTCCGCGATGTAGCCCAGGATCCAGTTCTCGGTGAAGTCCTTGGACCCCACGGTGAGGGTGACGTCCTCCAGCCCGGGCAGGGGTTGGATCGTCCCGGGTCCCACGTCGAGCGGCAGGGCCGACCCGGAGCTGAGGCCGCAGCCCGACAACGCGGTCGCGGCCACCGCCGCCAGCACGGCGCATCTGGTTCGTTTCCCACTCATCGCAGTCCCTTCGGTCCCAGCAACTGCTCGGCCAGGCCGCCCAGCCAGTCGACGAGCAGCGCGAGCGCGGCGGAGAGCACCGCGCCGACGACCAGCACCGAGGTGCGTCGCAGCTTGTACCCCACGTCGATCAGTTCGCCGAGCCCGCCGCCGCCGATGAAGAAGGCGAGGGTGGCGGAGCCGACGGCCAGCACCAGGGAGGTGCGCAGCCCGGCGAGCATCAGCGGGACCGCCAACGGGAACTCGATGCGGCGCAGCACGGTGAACCGGGACATCCCGATCCCCCGGCCGGCCTCCAACAGCGACTGGTCGACCTGTTGGAGGCCGACCATCGTGTTGCGCAGCACGGGCAGCAGCGCGTAGAAGGCGATGGGGATCACCGCGACCCAGAACCCGGTCTGCTGGGTGAGCAGGAAGAACAACACCAGCAGGCCCAGTGCGGGGGCCGCCTGCCCCATGTTGGCGATGCCCAGCACGATCGGGGCCACGCCCTTGGCCCAGGGCCTGGTGACCAGGATCCCGAGCGGGATGGCGACCAGGAGCACGATGGCGGTGACCGCCAGGGTGATCTGGACGTGCTGCCAGGTGAGGGTGAGGATGTTCGCGGCGTTGATCTCCCGCGCCTCGATGTCGTCCAGGTCCCCGGTGAACGCCCACACCAGGACCGCACCGAGGATGGCGAGGACGACGACGGGTTCGGTGAACAGCCGGAGTCGTTCGGAACGCCGGGACCCCGAGTCCGCGGAGAACCCGGCGCGTTCCGCCGTGGTGGTGTCAGGCATGGGCCGCCCCCGAACCACCGTCGCTCCCGCCGGGCCCGTCGCCCGGTCGCCCGTCCGGTGTGCCGTCCTCGTCCTCGTACTGCTCCCGCAGCGCGCGGATCGTCCCCATCAGGCTGTCCAGGCCCACGACGCCGGCGTACTGGCCTCGGGAGCGGGTGACGACGGCGTAGCCGGCGTCCGCGGTGAGCAGGGCTTCGAGCGCGTCCTGGAGGGTGGAGGCCCGGTCGACGGAGTCCTCCACCGGCCGGCCCGCGGTGGCCAGGGAGCCGCTCCGGTCGAGGTCCCGGCGGGTGACCCAGCGCAGTGGCCGGCCTCGCTCGTCGAGGACGAGCCCGACGGCTCCCCTCCGACCGCCAAGGCGGGCGGCGAAGGCGGCTGGTTCCTCGCCCGCGGTGGCCGTGGGGAGTTGCTCCAGTTCGATGTCGCGGACCCGGCGGAGGGTGAGCTGTTTCAGCGCCGCCCCGGCTCCGACGAACCCGGCGACGGTCTCGTCCGCCGGGTTCGCCAGGATCGCCTCCGGGGTGTCGTACTGGAGGATCTTGGACTGGTACCCGAGAACGGCGATGCGGTCCCCGAGCTTGACGGCCTCGTCGAAGTCGTGGGTGACGAAGACGATCGTCTTGCCCATCTCCTCCTGGAGGCGCATCAGCTCGTCCTGGAGGTTGCCCCGGGTGATCGGGTCCACCGCGCCGAACGGCTCGTCCATGAGCAGCACGGGCGGGTCGGCTGCGAGGGCCCTGGCGACCCCGACCCGCTGCTGTTGTCCTCCGGAGAGCTGTTTGGGGAAGCGGTCACGGTACTCGGCCGGGTCGAGGCCGACCAGGTCGAGCATCTCCTCGGTGCGCTCGGCGATGCGGCTCTTGTCCCAGCCGATGAGCCCGGGCACCAGACCGACGTTCTGGCTGACGGTGAGGTGCGGGAGCAACCCCACCTGCTGGATCGCGTAGCCGATCCCCCGGCGGAGTTCGTCGGGGTTGAGCCGCAGCACGTCCTGTCCGCCGACGGTGATCCGACCGGACGTCGGCTCGATCAACCGGTTGATCATCTTCATGGTGGTCGTCTTGCCGCACCCGGAGGGTCCGACGAAGACCACGGTCTCGCCGGCGGGGATCGTCATCGTGACCGAGTCGACGGCCGGGTGCCGCTGGCCTCCGTACTGCTTGGTGACGTTCTCCAGCCGGATCTCCACGCCGCTGGTGGCGCGGTCCGACTCGCCGCCGGGCTTCGGCGCGGTGTTCGTCTCAGACACGGATTCCCCTTGACGTAGTGAGCCGGCCGATCAGGACGTACACGGCGTCCAGGACCAGGGCGAGGATGACGATGGCGACGGTCCCCGCCACGGCGGCGTTGGTCGCGTTGGCGCTGCCGACCCGGGACAGCCCGGTGATGATCTGGTTCCCCAGGCCGGGCCCCTTCGCGTAGGCGGCGATGGCCAGGATGCCCATCAGCATCTGCGTGCTGACCCTGATGCCGGTGAGCACCGCGGGCCAGGCGAGCCGGAGTTCCACCCTGGTGAGGACACCGAACCTGCTCATGCCGATGCCGCGTGCCGCGTCGGTGACCGAGCTGTCGACGGAGGCGAGACCGACGATGGTGTTGCGGACGATGGGCAGCAGGGCGTAGAGCACCAGCACGGTCACCGTGGGGGGTACGCCGAGGCCGAGCACGGGGATCAGCAACCCGAACAGCGCGAACGACGGGATGGTGAGGATGGCGCTGGTCACGGCGGTCGCCACCGCCGAGCCGAACGGGCTGCGGTAGACGGCGACCCCGAGGAGCATGCCGACCACGGTCGCGATGACCACGCACTGGACCACGGCGCTCACGTGGAGGTAGGAGTCGAAGAGGAGCTGCTCCCACCTCCCGGCGACGAAGGAGCCGAAATCGGAGAGCCAGTTCACGAGTGGACCTCCGGTGGGCGAGGTCGACGGCCCACCGCGAGGACCGGAGGATCGTCCCTGGAGGCCGGAACCCGTTGGGTCGTGCGCGAACTGGTCCTGGTCCTGTCGCTCATCACAGTCGAGTACGCCCTCGTGGGCGACTCCTCCCCTCGTTGCGCCGGATGCGGGTGGACGGGCGGTCCACCTGGCTCGCCGACGACACGGCCAAATGGGGCTACATCGTCGGAAGCCCTCATACCGTTACCCAGTCCGCCTCCCAAGACAACATCGAGCGGTGCGGACGTAGTGGAAACGACATCCCCGGTTGATCTGGCCGCCACGGACCGGGCCGTCCTCCCGGAGCGGCACCACATCGGCGCGTGCTTCACCTCACACCCCTCCTGACCGGCGTCGTCGCTGGTGGTGCTTGCTCCCGCCGTGGTTCCCCGGCGGGGTGAGGGACCGGCGGGTGGTCCTCGCCCCGGGAACCACAACCTCGTTATCTGCGCTGTCGGGACGTTTGGCAAGGCGCCACTCCGGGGGAGAGCGGCCGCGGGCCGGGTGCGTCCACCCGCCACCCGGCGGTCCGCGCGGGACGAGGCCCCGCCGGCGCCGCCCTGGACGGCTGCGCCGCCGCCGTCGTCGTCGGTGGGCGGCGGGTCGGCTGGTTACCGTGGTGGGTGTCGGTCGGCGGCCCGGCGCCCGGGTAGGGGGTCGGTCGCGCCGCGGGTCCCGGTCGCGGTCCTCCGCGGGGTCAGGGGGGATGGTGTCGTTCGAACACGGCGTGGCGGCCCGGCGGGCCAGCCAGGTCGCGGTGGGCACGGCCGTCGTGGTGGTCCTCGGCCTGGTCTGGGCGGGTACCGCCTCGGCGCACGTGCCGGCGTGGCCCGAGGAGGTGCCGGCCGGCGGGTCGGGCAGGGTCACGTTCCGCGTCCCCGACGAGCGGCCCATGCGGGCACGGTGGCCCTCACGGTGCTTTTCCCCGAGGAGCACCCGTTGACGTCGGTGTCGGCCCGCCCCCCGCCGGGCCGGGCCTCGGAGGTCGCGACGGTCGAGTTGGACGAACCGGTGGAGGCGCACGGCGTCGGGATCACGGAGGCCGTCAGCTCGGTCACCTGGACCGCCGAGGACGGGGTGCGCGTCGAGCCGGGGAGTTCCAGGAGTTCGAGGTCGACCTGGGCGGGTTCCCGGAGGGTGCCGACGTCGTCGTGATGCCGGCGGAGCGGACCCACGACCCGGGTGAGGTGGTGTCGTGGGCCGATCCCCCGCCGCGGGACGGGGCCGACCTGCCCGCTCCCACGCTCAGGCTCGACGAGGGCGGTGCCGGCCACCACGACCACGCGGAGCCCTCGGAGGACGCCGCCTCACCGGTGGGCGGCTCCGAGGGCGGGACCGCGCGTGCCCTCGGTGGGATGGGCCTCGTGGTCGGGGCACTGGACCTGGGGCTCGCGTTGGGCGTGCTGGTCAGGACGCGGCGGGGGTGATGGCGGTGCTGGTGTCGCGGGGGAACGGGAGCCGGTCGGTGCCGGCGGCGTCGGTCATGCCCCGTGGGGTGACCGTGGCGGCCGTGTTCGGTGCGGTGGTCTCGCTGCTCGTCGTCCTCGCCTGGCCCGCGTCGGCGCACAACGTGTTGGTGGGGAGCGACCCCGTGGACGGGGCCACGCTCCCCACCGGTCCCGACGCGGTGGAGCTGGTCTTCGACCAGCGGGTCCTCGGTGGTGTCAACACCGTGACCGTCACCGGCCCCGACGGGAACCGGTGGGAACTGGACGAGGAGGTCGCCGTGGAGGGGACCGCCGTGCGCCAGCGCCTGCACCCGCTGGGACCGGCCGGCGAGTACACCATCGCGTACCGGGTCCTGTCCGCCGACGGGCACCCGGTGTCGGACACCCTCACCTTCATCCTGGCCGACGACGGCCCCGGGACGGTCCCGCCCCAACCGCCGGGCGGACCGGCGGACCGGGACCGGGGGGCCTCGGAGGACGGGGAGGAACCGGCCGCGTCCGGCGTCGCAGCCGTGTGGTGGTGGTTGGCGGGGGCGGGAGCGCTGTTGGTGGTCGGCCTGCTGGTGGCGTTCCGCGTCGCCGGCCCCTCGACGAACCGGTCCCGGCGACGCTGAGCGTCGGGACACGGCCCGGCCTCGGCCCGGGCGGGCAGGGGCGTCGAACGGTCGCTGGGCGGCGCCAGGCGGCGACCGGGGGCCCCGGGCATCCCGTGGTGTGGGAGCGGGCGGGTCAGACCAGGGGGCCGAGACGTGTCCAGCTGGTGAGCGGGGGCGGCCCCACCTCCTCCCGGAGTGCCTCGATCCTGGCCAGGCAGCGTCGTCCTCGCCGGTCGAGTTCGGTCCGGTCGATCCACCCGTCGGCGAAGTTCCGGTACGCCTGGGCGAGCAACACGATCTCCGCGAGGTAGTCGGCCGTCCGGCGGGCACCGGGCTGGTCCAGCCTCCGCACCAGGGGTAGTTGACCTCGGACGATCCGGTCCAGTGCCCTGGCGGTCCGCCTGGCCCGCCAGGCGCTCCACACGTTCCAGGCGCTCCAGGGCAGCCGCGACTGTCCGTTGACGACGGCTTCGGGCACGATCACCAGGGCTGATCACCTCGCGCGCTGCCGAGAGTTCGTCCGCCGGAACGCCGAGGCGCCGCGGTGCGCGCCGTCGGAACGCGGAGGGGGACTCTGGTCGACTGTGACGCCCGTGACATCGACGGGCGGTCGCGAGACGTTACCGTTCGGGCACCGAGGGCGACGGTCTCCGCGTGGTGGTCACCGGTAGCGGGTCCACCTCGCGCTCGCGTCTCCCTCACGCAGCGACCGGAGCCGCAGCTCGAGCTGGGGCCGGAACTCGGGTTTGCTGCGCAGGATGGGCAGCACGCTGGTCGTCAGTTTGAGCTCCCGCACGTCGCGCAGCACCGGGAAACCGCTCCAGCGCAGGAGGTCGAACCCGTACCGCGCGGCGAGCTGCCGGTAGCGCCGACGGGACGCCCCGAACCGCAGGACGCCCACCGCCATCGGGGTGAGATCCCACTCGCGGGGGCCGACGCAGGACGAGTCGAAGTCGCAGACGACGGGACCGGCGGGACCGGAGATCAGGTTTCCCAGGTGCGCGTCCCCGTGCACGAAGCCCTCCTGGAGCGGGAACGTCAGGTCGTGCAGCCGCCGTTCCAGCTCGGAGCAGCGTTCCTCCAGGAAGGCCCGGTCGTCGTCGGCGAGTTCCTCGGCGTCGGTCAGCCGCCGACGCACGTCGTCCAGGGGCGCCCAGTAGGGCAGCGGGTGGTCGGGCATCGGGAGCGCGTGCAAGGCCCGGAGGACGTCCGCGAGGTCGTTGACCGAAGCCGGCGGCCCGGCCTCGGGCACGTCCTCCCAGAGGGTGGCCACGTGGCCACCGACCCGGACGGGCTGGCGGACCCCGGGCAGCAGCCGGACCGCGGGCACGTCGTGTTCGGCGAGCCAGCGGGCGGTGCGCACCACCTTCTCCACGCGGTGCAGCAGTTTGGTGGAGACGACGATGCGCACCACCGCCCGGTCCGCCGCCAGCCGGAAGACGGCGTTGTTGGTGCAGCGGAGCAGGGTGGCACCGGTGGCGTCGAGCCCCTGCGTGCGGCACACCTCCCGCAACACCGCGATGAGCTTGTCCTGGGTGAACCGGCCGTCTGGTGCGGCGGCGACCAGCGTGTTCACGCGGACAGGTGGAGCGTGAGTCGTTCGTTGAGCTCCTTGGCCGCCGGGTTCGCGGACCGTTTGCGGGTCTCGGCGAGCAGCGGTCGCAGACGGTCGCGCATCCGGCTGGACCGCACGTCCTCGCTGGCCTCGATGGCCAGGTGGCCGCAGCGGACGCCGTGGTCGATGTCCCCGGTGCGGAGGTGGTTGGACGCCATCATGATCTGCTGGAAGCCCCGGTTGCGGTTCATGTCCTCGCGGAGGTTGGCGCTCGCCTGTTCCAGGGCGTTGACGGCGATCCGGGAGTGGTTCGGGTCGGCTCCCTCGGCCGCCGCGAGCGTGGTGTAGACGGCGCCGATCATGGAGTGCAGGTCGGTCTCGTCGAAGAACCGGACCCAGGGGGGCACCTCGTCGGGGTTGGACCGCGCGAAGGCGTCCTTGGACATGCCGAGTTGCAGGATCGCCTGGCGGGCGAGCCCGGCCTCCGCGTAGGCCCAGGCCTCGTTGGCGCAGAGGACCGCGACGGTGAGGGCGGAGCCGGTGTTCTGGGCGGCGACCTGGCCGAGCTGGAACATCTTCAGCGCCTCGTTGGGCTCCTTGTGGTGCAGGTAGAGGCGGCCGGTGCGGTAGAGGATGTTCGCGACCAGCGTGTCGTTCCCGCCGCGCTTGGCGAATTCGAGGGCCCGCCCGAAGTGGCTACGCGCGGAGTCGATCAACCCGATGTCGAACGAGGTCCAGCCCGCGAGGCCGTAGAGGTCGCCGATCGCGACGAACAGCCGCTGCTCCACCTCCTCGGTCCGCTGGGCGCCCAGGAGCTGCTGCGCCCAGTTGAGCTGGGCGATCACGGCGTCGCGGCAGAAGCCGCCGCCATGCCGGGAGTCCAGGGACCGCAGCGCTCCGGTGGCCGCCTCGATCTGGCGGACGTCGGTGAGGCCGATGCGGTTGGGCACGGGGGTACGGGCGGCGGTCGCGGCCCAGCCGGGCTCGGAGCCGAACACGGCCGCGCCGACCGTCACGGCGGCGGCGTGCGCCAGGAACTTGCGACGCTTCACCGATTCCTCCTCTTCAGCCTGCGCGTCGTCGATGACCCCGACGACACGTGCCGCCGTGGCCTCGTCGTAGGCGAGTCCCATGTAGCCCCGGGGTACGCCGAGTCCGGTGGCGATCCTGGCCAGCACGTCGTAGGCCATGACCTGACGTCCCTTGAGGATCTCCGACACCTCGGACTGGGACTGGCCCGTCGACGCGGCGATCTGTCGCTGGGACACGCCGAACCGCCGGAGGATCCGGTACACGGTGCTGATGTCACGTCGCAGGAGCGCGTCGCGCATCTCCTGCTTCTCCCAGACCTCTGGTGTAACGGGCGAGCTCTGGGAACCGATTGTGTTCATTTGAACCCCCTCCCGCCGCAACGGGCGCCAACCGCAGAGTAAGGCCATGCCGGCCCGGCGGTGAAGCGCCGATCGGCGGAGGTGATCGGCCCCTGTGAAGGGGTGGTACCGCTCGTCGTGGAACCCCGGCCGATCGGCGCATCCCGTCTCCCCCCAGCCAACCACGTGCAGCACTGTTGGTGACGGCAAGGGAACGACGGGCAGCGAGCAGGGAGCGACCGGACACCGTGGACTGGACGACGCGTGAGGACACCCCGACCGGGGATTTCCCGGTGGTCGGTGACGGGTCCGTCCGTCTGGCGGACGACCGACCGATGTGGCTGGTCGAGTGCCGGGACATCGCGAACCGCCCCTGCGTGGTGACGGTGCTCGTCGATGGAGACCGAGTGGTGATCGTGGGACCACCCGGAGAGACAGCAGTGTTCTCCTCCTCGGAAGTGGAGACGCTCCGCAACGCGTTGCGTGAGGCGGCCTCGGCCGCCGCGCGACACGACACCGCCCTGGTGGCGGGAAGGCAACGGTGACGTTTCGGTGGACGAGATCCTGGGTCGGGTACTGCGCAACGCCGTGTGGGAGCGGCTGGACATGCTGACCGAGTTGGCCAACCGGGCCGACACGCCCTCCCTGCTCTCGGTGGCTCGGTCAGAGCTGCCTCGTCTCACGGAGGGCTGGCGTTCCCTCCTCAACGCCCACCAGCCGGACCAGAAGGGCAACTGCCCGGAGTGCTCGACGAGGTGGCGGCAGCGGAAGGCTCCGTGCGAGGTGTGGCGGGCGGCCTACGAGCACCTGGTCGCCGGTGGCCTCGCGCCGCACCCCTCGCGCCACCTCCAGCCGGCCCCGGTCGAGGCCGCCCGCCGCGGCCCGGCGCACACCTCCGTCCGGAGGAGGCCGGCCGTGCCGGCTGGTGTCTCCTGACGGACCCGAACCGGCGGCCTCGCCCTCGTACCACCCCCCGACTGGAACGAGTGCGAACAGCCGCCTCGTGACCGGTGGCCCGCGCACACGGCAGGCCCCCCGACACCGCATCGCGGGCCACCGGTCACTCCCCGAGAAAAGATCGACGAAGACCTCCGCGGGCCGGTGCTGGCACTCCCCTCCCCCGAACGGCACCGGTCCGCGGATTCCAACCAGCTCCGCCCCCGCCGTCCCGCTGGACGTGCCCGGCGGAGCGCCCGCCCTCCCGCCTGGGCCGCCCGACCCGCACCCGTCGGACGCGGGCCCCGGAGGGCCACCAGGAACGGGCCCGGGTTCCGTCGCCGCCCACACCGACGCGGACCCGGGCCCGTTTCCCCTGTCGGCACCGCTCGCGGCTCGCGGCGACGGCGGCGGTGGGGCGTGCCACCGCTGGGTCACCGAGGCCGGCAGACGACCCCGTTGTGCGTCTTGATCTCACCGTGGCGGAGCACCTCGAACCCGTTCTCGTGCGCGTAGAGGCCGAGCTGTTCGACGGTCTGGAGCTCGCGGTAGGAGAAGTTCATCAGGTCCCCGAAGAGCCGGTAGAACATGCGGGTGCGCAGCGCCACCCTGGGCGTGGTGAGGATCGCGTACCCCCCGGGGCGCAGGAAACGGCGGTGCCAGTCGAAGGCCTCGGGTTTGTGCTCGTCCGGGAAGTGTTCGACGAGCCCGATGGAGACGACCACGTCGAACTCCGGTCCGAAGTCGAGGTCGCGGATGTCGGAGACGAGGTAGCTGAGGTCCATCTGGTCGCGGTGCCAGACGCGGGGGGAACCGGTGGCGGGGTCGACGCCGAGGAAGGGGTAGTCCGTGGGGAACGAGCCGAAGCGGTGGTCGCGGCAGTAGTCGTCGTAGTCGACGAGTACTGATTCGCCTCCCGGGTACATGGCGGAGAGCAGCATCGCCTCGTAGCCGTCGGCCGCTCCGAGGAAGAGGACACGCGGTCGCCGCAGGTCGAGCCCGTCGAAGAGGGACCGTTTGGCCCGGGGGTCCCACACGGTGTCCCCTACCCGGTGGGCCTGGTTCCACACCGTCCAGCGGGCGACCTCGCCGATCGCGCGGCGGGCGGCGTCGAGCTCCGCGCGGCGCAGCCGGATCCCGGCCGCGCGGAACGCCTCGGCCCTGGCCGCCACCGGGTCGGTGTCGAAGAGGTGCTGGAACGAGCGGTTGAACATCTTCCACGCGTCTGGCACGGGCAGGGTCCGACCGTTACCGGCTTCCCAGCTCAGCCGGGCGGCCGCCCAGTTCTCGACGCGGTGGGGGCGCCCGATGTCCCGCCAGTCGAGGGTGGCGAAGTCGACGGGGCGGGACGCGGCGAAGACGTCACGGGTGGTGGGTCGCAGGTCCGCTCGGTAGGTGTCCCGGATCTCGGTGCGCCCGAGATCGTGCTCGCCCCACCGCCGCGCGGATGGGGAGGGAGTGGGTGAGGCACCGCCAGTCATCTCGACCTCCTCGTCAAGCCGAAGGCGTGCTGTCGGCGCCGGGACCGGGCGTCCCGGCGCCGTGGAGTCGGCCGCGCCTTCGCTCAATCTGGTCAGTTCGCGTGGCCTCGGGCCGTTCCGCTCGTTGATCGAGTGTTGGAGGCTCTTGGCGAGTCCCCGACAGGCAACAAACACGAATCCTATTCACATAATAGGAAGCGTTCCCCGTCCGGACACGATTCGTCCTCCGGACGGAGGAGCCGTTCCCCCCGCAGGCCGCGGGTACCGAGAGGGAGAGCGGAATTGACGACCGGCATCACCTCGCTGCGCAGACGGCCAGTCCAGCAGCGCAGCGCACAGCGGGTGGAGCGGATGCTCACCGCGTGCGCCGAACTCGTGTCGGAGCTGGGATACGACGGGGTCACCACGACGCTCATCGCCGAGCGCGCCGGAGTCGCGGTCGGATCGCTCTACCAGTTCTTCCCCGACAAGCGCGCCGTGGTCCAGGAACTGACGTTGCGGAACCTCGACAGCTTCCTCGCGGAACTCTCGAAACGCTTCGCCGATCCCGCGATGGAACACTGGTCGCAGGCGGCGGACGCGGTGTTCGACCTCTACATCTCGATGCACCGCACGGTCCCGGGGTTCTCGTCGCTGCACTTCGGCGATGTCGTCGACCTGCGGCTGCTCGACGGCCGCAAGGACAACAACATGGTCCTGGCCGAACGCCTGACGGTGCTCTTCGCCAACCGGTTCGACCTGCCCCCGGACCGGCTGAAACTCCCGTTGGCCGTGGCGATCGAGGCGGCCGACGCCGTGCTGAACCTCGCGTTCCGCGAGGATCCCGACGGTGAACCGGAGATCCTCGCCGAGGCCAGGGCGATGGTGCGCGGTTACCTGGCGACGCGGCTGGACACCTGATCCCGGCGGCTCCACGTGGCCGGCCCGCCGGACCGGCCCTATGGTCGGGGCGGACGACCGTCCACCGGCCAGAGGAGCGCACCCATGAGCCAGGGCCCGCGGTACCGCGAGGGCATGCCGTGCTGGGTCGACCTGCTGACCGACGACCGGGACGCGGCGGCGGAGTTCTACGGGACGCTCTTCGGGTGGGACTTCGCCGTGGGTGACCCGGCGGCGGGGCTCTACACGTTCTGCCAGGTCGACGGGCAGTCGGTCGCCGGCATCGCGCGCCGGGCGGCGGACGGGGCGACCGAGGCGGTCTGGACGACCTACCTCGCCGTCGACGACGCCGCCGGCGCCGCCACCCGGATCAGGGCGGCGGGCGGGGTGGCGACCGAGCCGTTGGAGTTGGCCGGCCACGCCACCCTGTTGACCGCCTCGGACTCCGCCGGCGCGGTGTTCGGGGTGTGGCAGGCCGGCGACTTCCCGGGAGCCCAGCTGGTCGACGAGCCCGGCTCCCTCGTGTGGAACGAACTGGTGGTGTCGGATGCCGACCGCGCCCTCGACTTCTACCACCGCGTCTTCGGCCACGGAGCGCGGACCACTCCCGACTCCGACTACTCGGTGCTCGAACTGGACGAGCGGCCCGTGGGCGGGGTCCTGCCGATGAGCGCCGTCGAGGAGCCGGTGGCGGCGCTCGGCCCGCACTGGGCCGTCTACTTCGGCGTGGAGTCCACCGAGGACACCATCGCGCACGCGCGGCGGCTCGGCGCGACGACCGCCGACGGTCCGAACGACACCCCCTACGGTCGAGTCGCCACCCTCCGCGATCCGCAGGGAGCCTTCTTCGGCGTGGTCGACGCCAGGGACGCGGCCCCCAGCCCGGCTGGGGGCTGACCGGAGCCGGCCGGCCCCCGACGGCCGCCCCTCCCTCACCTGCGACGCAACCGGATCCCCGCGAGGAACTCGCCGTCGATCACCGGTTCCGCTCTCCCGGAGAGCACCCTCGTCACGGTCGGCGGGACCATCATCCACGGCTGGCCGGGCCCCAACAGCGGCGAGTAGACGGGCACGAACGAGTGGTTCTGGAGTGATACCGCGAAGTCGGCGGACACGTGCCCCCTCGTGTCGACCGCCCCGGTCCCGTGCCACGGCAGCAGACCGGACCCCCCGAGGCAGGAGAACCCGCAGTGCCCCGGTTTGGGCACGTTGGTCAACCTCACCCGGGTCGGGTGGAGCCGGTCGTAGCCGAGGTCCCGGTCGACGCGGAGCACGGCGACATAGCGGACGGCGCTCTCCCACGCCGAGCGGAGCACCCGTCGGCGCGCCGCCGCGATCACCGGTGGGGCGGCCGGCCCCGCGGACCGGATGTCGGCGAACACCCGGCGGGCCCACCGCAACCGGTGCACTCCCGGCGGGGTCGGCAACGGCGTGGAGAACAGCAGCGAGCCGAAGAAGTCCGGCAGTTTGGCCACCAGATCGGCCAGTGGTCCGGCGGGGGTCGTGGCGATCCGCTCGTCGAGGGCGGCTGGCCCCTCCACCGGGTCGAAGTCGGCGAAGTGGTCGTGCAGCGCCCGCTCGTACCACCCGATCCGCCGTTCCCGGTCCGCGCGCAGCCCGGGACCGAGCTTCTCCTCGGCGACGTCGTCGACATCGCGGAGCTCGATGTCGGCGGTCCCGGCGACCATCCGCAGGTAGTCACCCATCTTCGCCTGGTAGGCCGCCGCCAGCGGCGCCGGTCGGCGCCGGAAGTGGTGCTGGTCGGTCAGCACCGTGATCCGGACGCCGGGCTGGTGCACCGCCCCGACCGTCTGCGCGACCTCCCGGAGGCGGACCAGCGCACCGAGTTCGGCGAGGTCGGGCAGCGGGCCGGTCGCTTTCAGGCCGTTCTGGTTGTGCTTCACGGGGAAGCCGGTGAGGACGAGGCGCACGGGTGCGCCGGCCCGAACGAAGGGCACCAGGTCCTGGCGGGCGGTGTCCAGCGGGTAGTGCGAGCGGGAGCCCTTCAGGAACTGCTTCCTCGTGAGGAGGTGGTGGACCAACGCCACCGTCCGCTCCTCCTCCCCGACCCCGCGCAGCCGGTGACCGAGGTGCTGGTGGGCGTTGTCCACCGCGCGTTTGGCCGCCCAGTCGGCGTGCGCGACGAGCTGGTCGACCAGGACCCGGCTCTGCTCCTCGTCCAGGGAGACGGCGTGGTCGGTGAGCAGCCGACCTCCGCGCATCGACCCGATGTCCAGCCCGGCCAGTGACCGGGCGTGCGACAGCACCGGGACCGCCGGCCGAGGCGCGTGCCCCCCCGTTCGGGGGGCGGCGCGCCGCCCGTCGACGTCGGTACGACGGTCCACCCGCACGAAGCGGAGCAACGGGTGCTCGCAGTTCAGCAGGTCCGCGGTGGTCGGGTCGAGCCGGCGGAACTCCTCCGCCACCGTCTCGGCGACCGCCTCCCTGACCTCGTCGACCCCGCGTTCCGGCCAGCCCCCGACCCGCAGGAATGCGGTGGCCAACTGCCCGAGTGTCCGGTGCAGGGCCCGCATGGCGCTCGCCACCCGGACCGGGCCCTCGCAGGCAGGGAGGGGGGTGACGGGGTCGCGGAGCACCACCCGACCGGTCAGCCTCAGTTCGGGGGACAACTCGGCGGCGACGGTGCGTTCGTGGGGGCCGGCCACCAGGAGGCGGTGGTGGTCGAGGAGGACGGTGACGATCGAGGTCAGCGGCCGGACGAGGTACTCGGTGAAGTTGTCCAGCTCCCCCTCCCAGTGTTCCTCCCTCGCCTCGATCACCGTGCGCAGGAGCGGGCGGCCCGAGGGCGGGGACGGACGCGTGAGCGCGTCGAGGGTGACCGCGACGGTGCCCACGGGGTACCTGGGATGCGCGGGAACGGGTTCCGGGGAGCGGATCAGCAGCGCGCGACCGGTGTCCCCCTCGGCCAGCGCGGCGAGCGCCGGCTGGGTGGCGCAGTGCAGCCGAAGGAAGGGGTCCGACTCCACCACGGCGTTCAGTGATCGCCAGCCGTTGAGGCGGCCGAGCGCCGCCCGCCCCCCGAAACCCGACGTGGAGCCGGCGGCGCGGGGAGCGGGGACGTCCGCGCCCGAGTCCGGTCGCGTACGAGGTGGGGCGATGACCGGGCCGCCGTCGGAGACGAGCGCACCCGGGTCGGCCTCGAGCTCGACCTCCCAGTTCGGGCCCCGGTCCCCGTCGCGGCGGGCACCGGGGGCGGGAGGTCGGGCGACGACGACGGTGCCGGGTCGGGTGGGCAGCGGAACGACGAGGCCGCGCGGGGGGAGGACGAGACCTCCGTCGTCCCCCCGGAAGAAGTCGATCTTCTCGGCGGCGAGGTCCGCGAGGTTCCTGGGCAGGTCGTGGTCGACCGGTAACCGGTCCAGCCGGCTCCACCCGGTGCCGTCGAGGCGCAGGGTGCGCGCGCCGTCGCCCCCGCCACCTCCGGGGAGGTCGGGAACGTGCCACAGCTCGGGGCGTCCTCCCGTCTCCAGCTCGACCGTCGCCCGTTCGACCCAGTTCCTGGTTCGCCGCCGGCGGGTCCGGCGGAGCCTGGTCAGCTGGCGGAGGACGGCTGCCCGGTCCGCCGGATCGGGCAGCCGGAC
This sequence comes from Actinoalloteichus caeruleus, assembly GCF_049311605.1. NCBI lineage: Bacteria > Bacillati > Actinomycetota > Actinomycetes > Pseudonocardiales > Pseudonocardiaceae > Actinoalloteichus > Actinoalloteichus caeruleus. The sequence goes on along the minus strand of NZ_CP186005.1, from coordinate 39,356 downwards.
ACCGGTCCCCGTACCGACGCCGGTGAGCACCACGTTCCCGTTCCTGCGTTCGACGGCGAGCCCGTACCCGCCCTCCCGCAGCAGCCCCTCGATGGAGGCGAGGTCGGGGTCGGCGGGTGTCGGTGGGGTCCCGGTCTCGGGGGCCCGCGTCGCGGGTTCCGGCGTCACCACCCGCGTTCCGCCCTGAGTCATCAACTGTGCCAGCGCCTCCCTCACCTCACCACAGCCAGGGCACGGCGCCCGCTGTCGTCGACCCGACCCGACGGGCGCGCGTCATCCCGGCTGGCTGTCACCGAATTGCCCGGTCGGAAAGTCGGAGACCGACATCCCCCACCTGCGGACTCCAGATCACACGACTATGCATTGTGGCAAGGCGAGCGGCCGCCGTCGAATCACCTGGGTAAGCGGAGAATCACCCAATGCGCGGCGAAAGACAAGAAATGGAGCAAGTTAGCGGAAGGTAAATATTACTGAGCGTGATAGCCAGGGTTCATCACCCACGACGAAGGGCCGCCCCCGTTTCCGGGGAGCGGCCCTTCCGCGCGTCCTGGGCGTCGCGATACCACCGGCAGCGGGCCACCGAAGGTGAAGTCCGGGTCAAATACCGGCGACCGCCTCGTCGACCGGAGTGCCACCACCGACGAGTTCCAGTGTTTTCCTCGTACCGGCACCGCTGCCCAACAGCTCCAGAAGTACCGAGGCCACGTCCGTTCGGGAAACCTCACCCGGTTCCACCCGTTCGGCCAGGTGGACCCGGCCGGCGCCCGGGTCGTCGGTCAGGCGCCCAGGTCGCAGAATGGTCCAGTCCAGATTCCTCGAACGCAAATCCCGTTCGGCCGCCGCTTTCGCCCGGAGATAGGCCGCGAAGACCTCGTCCATCCCCTCGTCCTCGGCCCGGTCGAGACCCATCGCGCTGATCTGGACGAACCGGGGCACCCGCGCCGCCTCGGCCGCATCCGCGAGGAGCACGGCCGCGGCACGGTCCACGGTGTCCTTCCTCGCCACGCCACTGCCCGGCCCCGCACCGGCGGCGAAGACCACGGCGTCCGCTCCCTCCAGCTGCCGCACGACCTCACCCCGGTCCGCTGACTCCAGGTCGAGCACGACTCCGCTCGCTCCCGTGCTCGCGACGTCGTCGAGGTGACCGGGATCGCGGATCAGCCCGGTGACGCTGTCGCCCCGCGCGGCCAGCGACCGCTGCAGGATGAGTGCGATCTTCCCGTGTCCTCCGGCGATGACTACATGCATCCGAGAACGTTAACCGCTCGGCGCCCGCGACGCCGTCCACGACGTACCCGCCGGCCGGGTCAGTCGGCGAGGCAGCCCCTCCGGTCGGCCACGTCCCGGACCATGTGCGCGATCAACCGCTCGTAGACCAACTCCCGCAACCACCTCCCGGTCACCGACCCCCCGGGGCTCACCGTGTCGGCCCACGCCGTCTGGTCGATGCGCAGCGTGTGCTCGTCGGCGGTGAGGACGGAGACACCGTGCCGGCGGGCACGGCCCGGCGCGTTGTCGAGGTAGTCGTCGATGCCGTGGACGGCGGCGGGCAGCACCATCGCCGCGCCGCAGTGCCGGGCGAAGGGAGCGGCCGACCCCAGCGCGGTCCGCCAGTGGCGGGCGAAGGAGATGACCCCGGACAGGCGCACCGCGGGTGGCGGCACGCGACCGGCCATCTCGGGCCACGTCCAGGTGGCGACCGAGGTGCGGTCGGTGTTGGGTCCGAACCCAAGGCACAACCTCTCGGCGTGGGCCTCGGGAACCAGTTCGGCGACGGGAACGACCCGTCGCCCGAGCAACGTCATGGCGGGCAACGCCACGCCGCGCCACCCGAGAACGGAGACCACTGCCTCGCTCAGGCTCTCGGGTGGATCCGCCAGGTCGACCTCCGGCCTCGGCCGGGTGGGCAACACGTCGGAATGGGGTCCGGTCGCGTGCCCAGGTGTGCGGCTCACCGGCATCGCCTCCTCGGGGTGAACAGCGACGCTATTCCGTCGCGACGAATGTTCGTTAAGCAGAGTTACCAGCTCCGTTGAGAAACTCCTCCAGAGCGATGCGACCACTGCGACCGACGGCGTTGAGCGGTCGATGACCGGTCGACGACCGGTTCCCGGGTTTCGGCCGAGCGATGCCGCCGTTCGAGTGACCAGCGAAAACCAGCGGACGAAAGAACCAGCGAGTAGTACTATCCCTTGCGAATAATGATCTCCCCTGAGACCCTTAGCGGTGGCGGAGGGGACGATCGGCCCCGGAACCGCCACACCACAGCATGCGGCCGAACGGGCTATTCGAGGAGTTCTTCCGGCCGACATGGGAAGTGTGGGCGAGTGGCATCCCGAGGTGGTGGTTCAAGGGCGTTTCACGTAGCACCTCGACACTTCCTGTCACCCGCCCGCCACTTTTGGGGTGACTTTTGTCAGCACTGAACCGAACATCACCATCCGCACGATCCGAGAACCACCACGCGGATCGCCGAATGCGCATCCACACCCGACGAATGGACATCCGGGTTCCACCACGACCGAAACGGGGTCAGCGCGATTCGCCAACCGGGGAGGGCGGGAGGCCAGGCCCGGTGGCTGGTCAACCGTTCGCGTGATCACCGGGCCCGCGACCCCGACAACGCCCCACGGCACCCTCCGAGCGGCCCCGGCCCCGGAACACCGCACCGCGCCGGGGCGAGATGTCCCGGCCGCCGGGCGAGGACCAGGACCGCCCGCGCGCGGCGGGCAGGGGACGCCGGGGGTGACGGTGCGCCGGGCTGGGCGGAGGGGGAGCACCCCACGAACGACTACGGGCGGCTCCGCCACGCTGTGCGTGAACCGGAGCCGCCCGTAGGGTGGTGGGCGAGGAGGGAGTTGAACCCTCACGTCCTTACGGACACACGGACCTGAACCGTGCGCGTCTGCCATTCCGCCACTCGCCCGAGTGGAGTTGGTCTCGCTGACCGACGACGAAAGCCTAGCACGCCCCAGAACCTAGTTGGAACGGGGGCATGTCCCACCCCTCCGGCACGGATACGATCGGGGAGGTAGTCGCATCAGGTGGAGGTATGTGGTGGGCCTCGTGCAGCGCTTCGAGCGCCGTCTCGAAGGCGTCATTGGTAACACCTTCGCCCGGGTGTTCGGCGGCAGCGTCGTCCCGCAGGAACTCGCCCAGAGCCTGCAACGCGACGCTGACGGCAACGTCCGGGAACTGGCTGGCGGCCGTCTCCTGGCCCCCAACCACTTCGTGGTAACGCTGGGTCCCGGTGACCACGATCGACTATCAGGCAACGAGCAACAGGTCACCCAGCTGCTCGCTGACTGCGTCAAGGAGCACCTCGCCGAACAAGGGTGGGATACATATGGTGACGTCGTAGTCTCCCTGGAGCGCTCTGAAACGCTGCACACGGGACAGTTCCGAACCAGCTCGTCCGTCGACCCGGATGCGGGTCAGCGGCCGGCACCACCTCGCAACACAGGAGAACGACCCATGAGCCAGCCACCCGGCCAGCAGTACCCCGAGAGCGACCCGTACGGCCAGCCCGGTCAGTACGGGTATGACCAGGGCTACGGCCAGGGCCAGTACGGTTACGACCAGGGCTACGGCCAGGGCCAGCCCGGCTACGACCAGGGCTACGGCCAGCAGCAGCAACAGGGCTACGGCGGCGCCCCCCAGGGCTACGACCAGGGCTACGGCCAGCAGCAGCAACAGGGCTACGGCCAGGGCCAGCCCGGCTACGACCAGGGCTACGGCGGCGCCCCCCAGGGCTACGACCAGGGCTACGGCCAGGGCCAGCCCGGCTACGGCCAGCAGCAACAGCAGCAGCAGGGCTACGGCGGCGCCCCGCAGGGGTACGACCAGGGCTACGGCGGCGCCCCCCAGGGCTACGACCAGGGCTACGGCCAGCAGCCGCAACAGGGCTACGGCGGCCAGCCCGGCTACGACCAGCAGGGCGCGCCCGGATACGCCCCGCCTGCCGTGCGCACCGGGCCCCGACAGGTGACGGCTATCCTTCAGCTGGACGACGGCTCGAACCGCACCTACACGCTGACCCAGGGCAGCAATGTCGTCGGGCGAGGCCAGGACGCGCACTTCCGGCTGCCCGACACCGGTGTCTCCCGGCGCCACCTGGAGATCACCTGGGATGGGCAGAGTGCGACGCTGGCCGACCTCGGTTCCACCAACGGGACCACGGTCAACGGCAACTCGGTGCAGACTTGGCAGCTTGCCGACGGTGACGTCGTCCGCATCGGCCACTCGTCCCTGGTGTTCCGGAGCCAGGGCTGAGCCGGCCGTACCTTTTGGGTGTCCTCCAGGCGGGAGCGGTCGGAGACAGTGGAAGACGGGTATCCCCACGCGGGTGGGGGTGAAACGTGCCAGAGCTGGTGATTCAGCTGACCAGAGCGGGATTCCTCGCTCTGCTCTGGTTGTTCGTGCTGGCCGCGCTCCGGGTGGTTCGCTCCGATCTCTACGCTGCCTCCGGGTTGCGGGCGTCGGTGCCGAACACCCGGCGGGCGCAGCCTCGGCAGCCCAAGGGCGCGAAGTCTCCCCGGCAGCTCCTGGTCACCCAGGGCGCGCTGGCGGGGACGCGAATCGCCCTGGACGGCCGGCCCATCTCGATCGGCAGGGCGGACGATTCCACGCTGGTGCTCGACGACGACTACGCCTCGACACGGCACGCGCGGCTGGTGCTGCGCGGCAGTGACTGGTACGTGGAGGACCTCGGCTCCACCAACGGCACCTACCTCGACCGGGCGAAGGTCACGGGTCCGACCCGAGTCCCGCTCAGGGCCCCGATCCGTATTGGCAAGACGGTGATCGAGCTGCACTCATGACCCTCGTCCTCCGCTACGCGGCCCGCAGTGACCGTGGACTGGTTCGTTCCAACAACCAGGACTCCGTCTACGCCGGCCCCCGACTCCTGGCCCTCGCCGACGGCATGGGCGGCCACGCCGCGGGCGAGGTCGCGAGCAAGGTCGTCATCGCGGCCCTCGCGCCCCTCGACGACGACGAGCCGGGCGACGACCTCCTCGGCCAGCTCGAGGACGCCGTCAGCAACGGCAACGGCATGCTCAACGAGCTGGTCGCCGGTGATCCCGAACTGGAGGGGATGGGCACCACGCTGACCGCGGTGCTCTTCGCCGGGAGCCGGCTCGGGCTGGTCCACGTCGGCGACTCCCGGGCCTACCTGCTGCGGGACAGCACCCTCGGCCAGATCACCCACGACGACACCTTCGTGCAGTCGCTGATCGACGAGGGCCGCATCACCGAACAGGATGCCGCCAACCATCCCCAGCGTTCGCTGTTGTTGCGCGCGTTGACCGGCAACGACGTCGAACTGACCCTCACCGTCCGGGAGGCGAGAGCGGGCGACCGCTACCTGCTCTGCTCGGACGGGCTCTCCGGCGTCGTCACCCACGAGACGCTGGACGAGGCCCTGCGCATCACCGATCCGCAGGCCTGTGCCGACCGCCTCATCGAGCTGGCGCTCAAGAGCGGCGGCCCGGACAACGTCACCGTGATCGTCGCGGACGTCGTCGACGTGGAGTTCGGGGAGAACGCCCCCATCGTCGGTGGTGCCGCTGGTGACGGCAGCGAGGATCCCCCGCCACCCGACTCGGCCGCCGCCCGCGCCTCGGCCACGACGTTGCCAAGACCGGCACGACCGGAACCGACCCGCGCCGCCGAACCCGAGCAGCCCAGGAAGGGGCGGCTCCGACTGGCGCTCGTCATGCTCCTGGTGCTCGTGCTCCTCGGCGTCGGCGGGTTCTTCGGCTACAGCTGGGTGATGGGCCAGTACTTCGTCGGCACCGCCGCCGACGACCGGGTCGCCATCTTCCAGGGTGTCCAGGGCTCGTTACTCGGCGTTCCCTTCCAGCGGGAGGTCGAGGGCTCCTGCGAACCGGACGCGACCGACTGCGCCGAGATCAGCGTCACCGACCTGAAGCCGGCCGCGCAGGACACCGTGCGCGGCGGGATCATCAACGAGAGCCTCCAGGAAGCCAGGAACACCATCGCCCGGCTGCGCACCGAGCAGCTGCTCCCGCCGTGCTCCTCCGAGGACGACGAGGTCGGCCAGGGCACCAGGGGTGACGGCGAGGGGACCAGGCCCCAGGACGAGGACGCCGGCGGCGACGCCCCCGGCTCGGTCTCGCCGAACGCGATCTCCGACGTCGGGGAAGCGGACACCGACGAGGCGGCGGACAAGTCCGCCCTCTCCCGGCCCGCCGAGACGGCGGTCGAGGAGCAGCCCGAGCCCAGCGAGCAGCCCGGGGTGGACTGCCGGGTGGTCGGGTGATGTCGCAGCCGATGAACCAGCCCTCACCGCCGGGCGACGAGTCACCGACCGTCGCCACGGCGCCGGCCGGGCCTCCGCCGCCGCCGACCCGGCGGACCACCGAGCTGTGGCTGCTCGCCTTCTCGGCCGCGCTGCTGAGCATCGCCAACATCCTGGTGGACGCCAACCAGGAAGCCGCGCTGACCTCGCAGATCCTGTACAACGGGGCCGCGTTCCTCGCGTTGTTCGCCGCCGCGCACTTCGCGGTGCGCAAGTGGGCGCCCTACGCCGACCCGCTGATCCTGCCCTTCGCGGCCCTGCTGAACGGGCTGGGCCTGGTGATGATCCACCGGATCGACCTCGCGATGGCCTCCCGGCTGGAGATCAACCCCGAGGACGCGCAGGCCGCGTTCTACGGCGGCCCGCTGGTCGGCCGGCAGATCATGTGGATGGTCATCGGGGTCGCCTTCTTCATCCTCACGCTGTGGCGGATCAAGGACCACCGCCCGCTGGCGAAGTACGGCTACACCTGCGGCCTGGTCGGGTTGGTCGCGCTGGCGCTGCCCGGGATCATCCCGTTCTCCTCGATCGCGCCGACGGTCAACGGCGCGAAGATCTGGTTGCGATTCCCTGGCGGCTTCTCCATCCAGCCGGGTGAGTTCGCGAAGATCCTGCTGATGATCTTCTTCGCGTCCTTCCTGGTCTCGAAGCGGGAGCTGTTCACCGCCGCCGGTCGCACGTTCCTGAGGATGAACTGGCCCAGGGCCCGGGACATGGCGCCGCTCTTCGTCGCCTGGGGCGCCTCGGTGGGGGTCCTGGTCTTCGAACGGGACCTCGGCACCTCGCTGCTGTTCTTCGGCATGGTCCTGGTGATGCTCTACATCGCCACCGAACGCGCGGCCTGGGTCGTGCTGGGGTTGACGCTGTTCGTCGGTGGGTGCCTCGTCGCGTACCAGCTCTTCGGGCACGTCCGGCAGCGGATCGCGAACTGGATGGACCCCTTCGCCACCTACGACGAGGCCGGCGGCGGCTACCAGATCGTGCAGTCGCTGTTCAGCCTCGGTTCCGGGGGGATCTTCGGCAGCGGCCTGGGGTCGGGGCGGCCGGACATCGTGCCGGAGCCGCACACGGACTTCATCACCGTCGGGATGGGTGAGGAGATGGGCTTCGTCGGCCTGAGCGCCGTGCTCATCCTCTACCTGCTGCTGGTCATGCGCGGCCTGCGGTCGGCGCTGGCGGTGCGGGACAGCTTCGGCAAGCTGCTGGCGGGCGGTCTCGCGTTCACCCTCGGCCTCCAGGTGTTCATCGTCGTCGGCGGCGTGACCAAGCTCATCCCCTCCACCGGCATCACCGCGCCGTTCCTCTCCTACGGCGGGTCCTCGCTGCTGGCCAACTACATCCTGATCGCGCTGCTGCTGCGGATCTCGGACGCGGCGCGGCGCCCGGCGGCGCCGCCGAAGCCGAAGCCGAAGCAGGCGCCGATCGCGGAGGCACACACGGAGATGGTGGCGCGCCCGACATGAACACACCGCTGAGGCGAGTCTCACTGTTCGTGATGCTGTTGGTCGTCGCGCTGATGGCCAACCTCACCTACATCCAGGTGATCAAGGCGGACGAGTACCGCACCGATCCCCGGAACAGCGTCCGGAAGTCCCTGGAGGAGTACTCCCGGAAGCGGGGGGACATCCTCGCCGGCGACCAGGTGATCGCGAGCGCCGTGGAGACCGGGGGGCGGCTTCGGTTCCAGCGCACGTACTCGGCCGGTCCGGTGTACGCGCCGATCACCGGGTTCTTCTCGGACCGGTACGGCAGCCGGGGCATCGAGGCGGTGGAGAACGACGTCCTCAACGGTTCGGACGACCGGCTGTTCGTGCGGCGGTTGTCCGACCTGATCACCGGGCGGGACCCGGAGGGCGGGAAGATCCGGCTGACGGTCGACCCGCACGTGCAGCAGGTCGCCTACGACCAGCTGGCGGACCGGGGGTTCACCGGGTCGATCGTGGCGCTGGACCCGAAGACCGGGGCGATCCTCGCCATGGCGAACACGCCGTCCTACGACCCGAGCCCGCTGGCCGACCACGACAACAACGTGCAGGCCGAGGCGTGGGCGGAGTACACGGAACGGGAGGACGGCCCGATGCGGAACCGGGCCATCCAGGAGATCCAGCCCCCGGGGTCGACGTTCAAGCTGATCACCGCCGCCGCCGCCTTGGAGAACGGCTGGCGGTCGGACACCGGCGTCAGCCCGGATCCGGTGGTCACCCTGCCGAACACCAGCACCGACCTGCCGAACTTCAACCGCAACCCCTGCGGCGACGGGCAGTCGGCGACGCTGAAGGATGCCGTGGCCGAGTCCTGCAACGTGCCGTTCGCGGAGATCTCCGGGGAGCTGGGCGCGGACACCATGCGGGAGACGGCGCGGTCGTTCGGGTTCGACGAGGAGATCTTCATCCCGATCCGGGTGGCGGCCTCGGGCATGGGTGAGCTGGGCGACGTGGCGCAGCTGTACCAGGCGGGGATCGGGCAGCGGGACGTCCGGGTGACCCCGATGCAGAACGCGATGATGGCGGCGACCATCGCCAACGGTGGAACGCGGATGTCCCCCTACCTGGTGGACAGCATCCTGGGCCCGGACCTGTCGACGCTGGACAGCACATCGCCCGACGAGCTGAACCAGGCCATCTCCCCGGAGACGGCGGCCACGCTCACCGACATGATGATCGCCTCCGAGGAGTACACCGGTGGCGGAGGTGACGTCCTGCCGAACGTCACGGTGGCGTCGAAGACGGGGACCGCGCAGTGGGGGACCGACCCGGGGGCGAACCCGCCGCACGCCTGGTACGTGGCCTTCGCGCCCGCCGAGGACCCGCAGGTCGCGGTGGCCGTGCTGGTGGAGAGCGGCGGGGACCGCAGTCTGGGTGCCACCGGTGGCAAGGTCGCCGCGCCCCTCGGGCGTGAGGTGATGCGGGCCGCCCTCGGAGGTGGCTGACCAGTGCTGACCTCCGGCCAGCTGCTCGCGGACCGCTACCGCCTGGGTAACCGGATCGCGGTCGGTGGCATGGGCGAGGTGTGGGAGGCCTCGGACACCCGCCTGGACCGGACGGTCGCCGTGAAGGTGCTGAAACCGGAGCTGTGCGGCAACGCCGAGTTCCTGCACCGCTTCCGGACCGAGGCGAGGATGACGGCCTCGCTGAACCACCAGAACATCGCCTCGGTGCACGACTACGGCGAGACGGCGGCGGTCGCGGGTGGCCCCGAGGACACCGCCTACCTGGTGATGGAGCGGGTGGTCGGTGACCCGCTCGCCGCGATCATCGCCACGCAGGGCCGGCTCACCGCGGAACGGACGCTGGACGTCCTGGAGCAGGCCGGCCACGCGTTGCAGGCCGCCCACGAACGCGGACTGGTGCACCGGGACGTGAAACCCGGCAACATCCTGGTGTCCCCGGACGGTCGGGTGAAGCTGACGGACTTCGGCATCGCCAAGGCGGCGGACGCCGCCCCGGTGACCAGGTCCGGAATGGTGATGGGAACGGCGCACTACATCGCCCCCGAACAGGCGCTGGGCGGGGAGGCCGAACCGACGAGTGACGTGTACTCGCTGGCGGTGGTGGGTTACGAGTGCCTGATGGGGCACCGCCCGTTCGTGTCGGACAACGCGGTCACGGTCGCGATGATGCACATCCGTGAGTTGCCGCCGCCACTTCCGGTGGATGTACCACCCGCGGTGCGGGCGCTGATCGACGCGACCCTGGTCAAGGACCCGCGTCGTCGGTACCGTAGCGGAGGCGAGTTCGCCGCGGCCGTGGCCGCCGTGCGGGCTGGCCGACCGCTGCCGCCGCCGTCCGGACTGGCTCCTCAGCTCGGGGTTCCGCTCGCGGCCACGACCGGCCCGGTACCGAGCGTCCCGGCCGGGATGCCGCCGCAACCAGCCGGTGTCGTGGGTGGGGGCCCGCCCCACCCGGTCGGCGCCGGTCATCAGGCCCCCTACCCGGGGCCGGGTCACGGCCCTCCCCCTCCGAACGGGGGGCGAACCGCGCTGTGGGTGACGGTGGTGCTCCTGCTCGTCGCGGCGGTGGCCGTATCGGTGTGGGGCGTCACCCGCATCCTCGGGCACAATCAGGAACCGACATCCCACGACACGCCGGTGGAGAGGACGGACACGGGAGAGGAGTTCAGTGAGGTTCCCGGTCAGCAGCGGTACCCGGGGGACACCCGCCCCACCGACGATCCCGCCGGCGGTGGTCCGCCGGACCGGACGCCGGGGGTGATGGTCGACCCCCGCGAGTTGCTCGGGAGGTCAGCCGACGTGGTGGCCGACGCGCTCCGCGAGCAGGGGCTCGAACCTCGCCTGCGCACGGAGGAGGACGAGGGTACGCCGAAGGACCCGGCACACTGTTGGGTCGACCTGGTTGTCCCGGCCCAGGGCGAGGTGCCGGTCGGAACCGAGGTCGAGGTGTGGTGCACGCAGGAGTAGGGGCGGGGCACGCCCGGCGCGGCCGCGGCCGCACCAGCCGGTCCGCCACTCCCGAGGAGTGGCGGGGGTTTGGTGCCGGCCGTCGGGCAGGCATCATGAGACGACCGTTGACGAGGATCGGGACGACGTAGTAATGAGCACGCAGCGCCTGCTCTCCAACCGCTACGAACTGGGCGGAACGCTCGGTTACGGAGGCATGTCCGAGGTCCACCAGGGCCGGGACGTCCGCCTCAGCAGGGACGTGGCCGTGAAGGTGCTGCGTGCCGACCTGGCGAGGGACCCGACGTTCCAGCTCCGTTTCCGCCGGGAGGCGCAGAACGCGGCCGCGCTCAACCATCCGGCGATCGTCGCCGTGTACGACACCGGGGAGACCGAGACCGAGTACGGTCCCCTCCCCTACATCGTCATGGAGTACGTCGACGGCCGAACCCTGCGGGACATGGTCAAGGGCGACGGGCCGCTGTCCAACCGCCGGGCCATGGAGGTCATGGCCGACGCCTGCGCCGCGCTCGACTTCAGCCACCGGCACGGCATCATCCACCGGGACGTCAAGCCGGCGAACATCATGATCACGAAGTCCGGCGCGGTCAAGGTGATGGACTTCGGGATCGCCAGGGCCCTGCACGACGGTCAGGCCGCGGTCACGCAGACGGCCGCGGTGATCGGCACCGCGCAGTACCTGTCGCCGGAGCAGGCGCGGGGCGAGGCGGTGGACGCCCGCAGTGACGTGTACGCGGCGGGCTGCGTCCTCTTCGAGCTGCTCACCGGGGAGCCCCCGTTCACCGGCGACTCGCCGGTCGCGGTCGCCTACCAGCACGTGCGGGAGGACCCGAGGCGTCCCTCCGAGGTCAACTCACGGGTGTCCGCCGCCCTGGACGCGATCGTCCTCAAGGCGATGAGCAAGAACCCGGCGAACCGCTACCAGTCCGCAGCCGAGATGCGCACCGACCTGGTCCGGGTGCTCTCGGGCCAGCGTCCCTCCGCTCCGATGGTGATGACGGACGAGGAACGGACCTCGATGATGGGGGCCGACGAGGGCGCGGACGGTGGGCGCCACCGGTCGGACGAGGACGACGACTACGACGAGCTCGCCGAGGAGGAGGAGCGCCGCCGCCGGCGTCGCAAGGGTTGGACGGCCGCGCTCGTCACGGTGCTGTGCGTGGTGGTGCTGGGCCTCGGCGCGTGGTGGGCCAGTGGTCTGCTCGGCAACCAGCAGGAACCCGACCCAGGACCCGGGGACGACGAACCGGTGCTGGTGAACGTCCCCGACCTGGTGGGTCTTCCCGCCGAGGAGGCCGCCGCGGAGCTGGAGGAGCTCGGGCTCGTCGGCGAGGAGAACGAGGAGGCGTCCGACGAGGTCGAGGAGGGGATGGTGATCCGCTCCGAACCGGGTCTCGGCTCGGAGGTCCAGGAGGGGGACACGGTCGCCTACTGGGTGAGCACCGGCCCGGACAGCGTCGAGGTACCCGACCTCAGCAGGATGACCTCGGACGACGCGAAGCGGCGGTTGGAGGAGCTCGGTCTGGACCTCGACCCGGCCTACAGCTACGAGCAGACCTCGGACTCGAGCCTGGTGGACCGGGTGGTCGCGCAGACGCCCGCCGCGGGTTCCGGCCCCGTCCCGGTGGGGACGTCGGTGTCCATCACGCTGGGCCGCGAGCGGGAGCAGTCCACCGTGCCCTCGGTCGTGGGCCAGCAGTTCGACTCGGCGGAGAGCCTGTTGAGCAGTCTCGGCTTCGAGGTGTCGCGGCGGAACGTCAGCGGTAGCCAACCGGCCGGTGAGGTGGTGGCCCAGTCGCCCGAGTCGGGGTCCAAGGTCGACCCGGGAGCGACGATCACGCTCGACGTGTCCGAGGGTGACCAGCTCACGATGACGGACCTGGCGGGCATGACGGTGGATGAGGCCCGGGACGCGCTGGGACAGGACGGCTGGACGGGTTCCCTCGAGGAGACCGAGGTCCCGGTGGACAACCTGGAGCAGGACGGGCAGATCCTCAGCCAGTCCCCCTCGCCGGGGGCGACGCTCGGTCGCAACCAGAGCGTCCAGGTCCAGGTGGGTTCGTTCAGCGTCCTCCCCTCCGGCTGAGGTCGCTGGGCGGGCCTCGCGGCTCCGTGCTGGGCCGGTCGGTCCCGTACGCTGATGGTCATGGACAGCTCCGCCCAGGACCACGTGCGGGGCACGACGGACCGTTACCTGAGCCGGTTGGCGGCCGGAGACGTGACCGGCGTGCTTGCGCTGTTCTCGGACGACGGCGTGGTCAGCTCCCCGATGACCGGCCGCATCCCCGCCCGGGAGTTCTACCCCGAACTCGCGGCCGCGACGCAGCGGTCGGCGGTGACTCCCTTGGACGTGTTCGTCTCGGTCGCCGACACGCGGCGGGCGGCGGTGCGGTTCCGGTACGACTGGCGGCTCCCGGACGGCCAGCCGACCTCCTTCGACTGCGTGGATGTGTTGACGTTCACCGAGGACTGGTCGATCGCCGAGCTGCGGATCGTCTACGACACCCACCCGCTGCGCGCCGCCTGGCGGGCGAGCCTGCGCGGGACGCGCTGAGGCGACTGCCCTTCGGGCGCCGGCCGGCACGTCACCGGGTGGTGTGGGCGGCCGCTGACCGCTCGGCCCCGCCTCGGGGCCGGGGTGCTCCCGGTGGCGTCGCCACTGGCCGGGGTTCCGGAGGTGGTGGTCCGGGCCGGGTGGGGTGGCCCCCCGACGTGCTCGACAGTCCGTTGACGATTCGTCACCGTCCGCGATATCGGTGCCCCGATCGCGTCGCTGCCCGGCCCGCTCCCTCCCCCGGCCGGGCGGGTCCCCCTCGGCTGACTGACTCCACGTTGCGTTCATCGGCGTAGGCGGTGACGCTGGATCCCCGGCACGAGGTGCCGTGGGTGCCGAGGAGGTGGAGGTGTCTGGGATGGTCAAGTACGACGGTCGCTTTCACGCCGACGTGACCTGCTGGGATGCCTGGGGCGCGGAGGAGTTGTTCACCGTGGAGGCGGATGCGGTGCAGGTGCGGCTCACCTCGCCCGCGGGGAGCCGGGTGGGTCTGACCCCGAACGCGGCCCGCGAGCTGGCCGACGCGATCAGGTTCTCCATCGCCACCACCATCCGGCAGCGCAGGGCGGCGGCGTTCCCCCGGCCGCGCCCGGAGGGCGCTCCCGCCCCGGACACCCCTCCGGGTTGAGCGGGCGTCGTGCGGGACCCGTGCCGGGGATCGACTGGTACGCGGTTCGAGGCCCGCCCCGGCCGTCAGCGTGGCACCGGTGCCACGCTGGTCGCTCCCACTCGACGAGGCGGACCGGCCACACCGGAAGCGGAGGGGTGCGCGGCGCGCCTCACGTCCTGGCCGCGAGAGCGACCGCGCGCATGCCCCGTTCGAGTTCGAGCACGGTGCCCTCCGGCACCTGGTGGCCGCAGTGGCGGAGCCAGTTCGCGAGCATCCGGTGGCCACCGTCGGTGAGCACCGACTCGGGGTGGAACTGGACACCTTCCACGGGCAGCTCGCGGTGGCGCATGGCCATGACGACCCCGCTCCCGGTGCGTCCGGTGACCTCGAACTCGGCTGGCACCGTGCTCGGACGGACCGTCAGGGAGTGGTAGCGGGTGGCGGTGAAGGGCCGGGGGAGGCCGGCGAGCACACCGAGGCCCTCGTGGTGGACCTCGCTCGTCTTCCCGTGCAGCAGTTCCGGAGCGCGTTCGATGACGGCACCCCACACCGCGCCGATCGCCTGGTGGCCGAGGCACACGCCGAGCAGGGGGAGCCGGGCGTCCGCCGCGCGGCGGACGACCTCCATGCTGACCCCGGCCCGCTCCGGGGTCCCGGGGCCCGGGCTGAGCAGCACGCCGTCCACGCGGGTGAGGTCCGACCACTCGACCTCGTCGTTCCGGCGCACGACGCAGTCGACGTCGAGCTGCGCCAGGTACTGGACCAGGTTGTAGACGAAGCTGTCGTAGTTGTCGACGACGAGAACGCGCACGTGGACAGGCTAGCCCAGTCGTCCACCCACGCGGCTCAACCCACCGTGTTGCCGTCCGAGGGGACGTCGACGTTGTTCCACGGGAGCTGGGGCTCCACCCACGGGAACACGACGAAGAGCAGCAACGCGGAGACGCCAGCCACGAGGACGAGCGCCAACACCAACCGGACCGCGAAGGGCCCGGGCAGGTGCCGCCAGATCCAGCCGTACACCGATGCCTCCTAGGACTGGGACAGCTCGGGCGGAGGGCCGGCGCCCTCGCCTTCCTTGGGGTACTGCGCGGTCAACAGCCCGTGGATGATCATCCGCTGGCGGTCGGAGTACCTCGGGTGACAGGTGGTCAGGGTGATGAGCGGCCGTGCCTCGGGGACGGTGATGTCCGCTTCCCGGTTGCTGGGCACCGGGAGGATGACCTCCCCCTGGCTGGGGTCGACGATGTGCCGCCCCACCACGCCGCCGTAGATGCCACCGCCCTCCACGTCCGGTTGGAGGAGGGAGGGCACGTCGACGCACTCCGGGCGCTCGGCGCGGGTGGCTTCCCAGTCGGCGAGTTCGTCCTCCATCGGGAGCACCCGGTAGACGTACCAGTTGTCCCGGTCCTCGATGACGAGGGAGTCGCAGCTGCGCAGCCGGTCGAGGTTGTTGAAGGGGGAACCCCAGCCGTCGCGGTGGCCGGCGATCGAGAAGTTCCCGACCTCGCCGGGCATGGCGGTGTTGACGTAGTGCCCGACCCCGATCTGGAGGTGGCTGTCGGAGGTGCCCTCGACGATCGGCATGTGGTAGTCGGGGCCGAACGACGGGATGAACAGTTGCGCGAAGGTGTCGCCCTCGAGGACGGACACCGCCTCCCCGCGTTCGTTCTCCCCCGCGGCCCAACGCTCCTGCAACTCCACCTCCGCCTGCGCGCGGTTCCGCGCGGCGAACCAGTCGGTGACGAAGACCTCGTAGACGACGAACAGCAGGACGACCATGCCGGCGGTGAGCATCAGCTCACCGACGGACCGGGCGACCACCCGCCCGGC
The DNA here is from genome assembly GCF_049311605.1 of Actinoalloteichus caeruleus. Taxonomy (NCBI): domain Bacteria; kingdom Bacillati; phylum Actinomycetota; class Actinomycetes; order Pseudonocardiales; family Pseudonocardiaceae; genus Actinoalloteichus; species Actinoalloteichus caeruleus. The sequence goes on along the minus strand of NZ_CP186005.1, from coordinate 23,620 downwards.
GCCCTCCCGCCGGCGCGGTGGCTTCCCGACGTCCGCCGCCCCCTCGGCGCGCCCGGCGTTCGGCTCGTCGTCCGGCTCCTCGTCGTGGTCCGGGTGCTCGTCGACCGTCGTCCCGCGCTGCTCGGCGTCGGTGTCGTGGCGGCCCGGGCGGTCGGGGACCGGGGGGATGAGCTCGGTGGGTTGGTCGAGCTCCTCGGGTGGCACCGCTGCCGGGGCGTGGGCGGGCCTCGCCCCGCCGGGGGGGACGGGGGGGCCGACCCGCCGACGACGACCGCCGACGGGGGGCAGCTGCTGGGTGGCGCCGGGTTCGGCCGGGGCGCCAGGGGGCGGTGGGGTGTGGGGTCCCGGGTCGAGTCGGGCGTTCAGGCTCCCCGCCTGGGGACGGGCCGGGTGGGGCTCCCCTTCGGGGAACGGGGTGGCCGTCGTGGGTTCGGCACCTGGCAGTCGACCGCGCACGGTCGGCGGGGTCTCGCCGCCGGGCCACGAGGTCTCGGAGGCGAGGTGCGGGTCCTGTTCCCTCGGCCGCGGGGTCCCACCAGGCACCGCTCCGGCGGGGTGGGGTGGTGGTGGGGCGGCGCGGCGACGCGGGGGACGGCCCTCACCGGGCGGTGGGGTCTCGTGCGCGGTCGGGGCGGGGGGTTCGGGTGCCCGTCGCCTGCGCCTGCCCTCGCCGGTGTGCCCCGGAGGGGAGTAGCCCGGTGGGGGGTTCTCGACCGGGTGGTTCTGGCCCGCGCCGGGCCAGCTGGGCGGATCGAGGTCGCCGTCCCGACGCCGTTGGGCGCGGGTGCGTTGCGGGGCGCCCTCCTGCCCTGCCGGAGGCCGGCGGGTCAGGGGGCCGGTGCGCGGGGCGGCTCGGCCGCCCGCCCCTTCGTCCGGTTCGCGGTAGCGGTGCCGCTCGGGACGGGACGGTCCCTCGTGCGGGGCCTGCCGTGGTGGGTGGGGGGGTTCGGCCGGTTGCCGGTCCGCGACGGGCCAGTGCTCCTCGTCCTCGGGGAACCCCTCCGCTCGGGGTTCCTCCGACCGTGCGTGCCGACGGGGATGGGGCGGCGGTTGATGACGAGATCCGGGACGAGCACCGAACTGGTCCCCCGTCGGCGGGAACTCATTCACCACGCAACCTCCTGGCTCGGGTCCGCCGACCCGGGGGTCGGCGGGCATGCCTCTGACGCCGGAACGGCGCCGAGGGCGGCTGGCTCGTTCCGGGACGAACCTCGCAGCTCGTGCGTCCCCGACGGCGCGCGCCACGGCGTCGGTACGTCGGTGGGGACGGGCGGCCGCGGCGTGCGCGCTCTGACAGGGTAGTGGTCACCTCACCGGGCGCGGTGACTTCCCGGCCCCCGGTGCGCACCCGGGTGGGGATCGACCCGGTGCGCGGGCGTGCCACCCGGATCCGTGAGGAGGCACGGGACGACCGCACGAGCCCGGCGCGCCGCGCCCAGGGCGGCCGGGGAGCGGGCGGGATCACCTGGCTCCCTTCGGCCGTGGGCGACGTGCTGTGGGGCTCACACCTGTCCTTCGCGGCGGTCTTCCACTACGTTAACGTGGTCGTTGTGTCGGGTCGGCCACCCCGCGAAACGCGGTCGTCCCGTCGTCAACGATCAGACGTCGTCGAACACCGGCCAACGCAGGCGAGGACACCATGCCGAAGTCCAAGGTCCGCAAGAAGGATGTCTACACCCCGCCGCCGGACAAACGTACTCCAGTGAAGGCGAAGGCGATCGGCCCCTCGCACCCGCTGTACGTCGCGGTGATGCTCGGGGTGATGGTGCTCGGGCTGCTGTGGCTGATCGTGAACTACATCGCCGGTGACCGGATTCCGCTGATGGCGGAGTTGGGTTCCTGGAACTTCCTCGTCGGCTTCGCGTTGATGATCACCGGCCTGCTGATGACGATGCGGTGGCGTTGACCGCCCCTGAACGAGTTCCTTCCCCCGACCCGGACGTGTCATCGCGTTCGGGTCGTTCGCTGTTCGGCCCCGAATCACTCACCCCGGGTCACCGAAGTACACGGATGTAAGTAATCCCCACTGGGGACAACTCCTGTGGATAACTTTGCGCCCCGAGGCACAAGCGGCCGGTCGGAGCGGGTCAGTTGTCCACAGCCCCGACCGGTCGCTCCCCGATCCGATCGGCCGCGCCACCCCGGTGGAGCGGGTCGACGTCACGACGGGTCATCGACCGGCCGGGAGGGACGGTCCGCTCAGAGCGTCAACGGCACGCACCAGGTGCCGTCGGCCGCGCATCCCCAGGGGCCGAGCTGGGCGTCCCGCAACAGGAACGCCACCACGAGCAGCACGAGGATCCCGACGATGGTGCCGACCTGGACGGCCGTTCGCCTCTCCCGGGGAGCGAAGACCATGCCCGCCGTGGCCAGCGAGCCGACGAGCAGTCCGCCGAGGTGCCCGAGCAGGGAGATACCCGGGATCAGCACGCTGATCACGAGGTTGATGCCGATGAGCAGCAGGGCCTGCCTGGGGTTGACCTTGAGCCGCAGCGCCGCGACGGCGACGCCGCCCATCAGTCCGAAGACCGCGCCGGAGGCGCCGGCGACGCTGGTCTGCATGCTGCCGAGCAGGAACACGGCGATGCTGCCGCCGAACAGCGAGACCAGGTAGACGGCGACGAACCGGAGACGGCCGAGCAGCGACTCCAGGTCACGCCCCAGGATCCACAGCGCGTACATGTTGACGAGCAGGTGGAACGGACCGATGTGCAGGAACCCCGCGGTGAGCAGGCGCCACCACTCGCCGGCGGCCACCTGGGGCGGCCAGAGCGACCACTGGGCGAAGAGCTCCGAGTTGGCGTTGTTCATCGGGTCCCGAGCCAGGATCGCGGTCGCCACGAAGACGAGCACGTTGATGGCCAGCAGGACCGGGACGACCACTGGTTTGGTGGCCACCCTGGCTCCGGCCACCGTCACCGGGCGCCGCACGTCGCGTTGCCCCGCGCTCACGCACTCCACGCACTGCGAGCCGACGGCCGCCTCCCGCAGGCAGGCCGGGCAGGCCGGGCGCTCGCAGCGGGTGCAGCGCAGCCACGTCTCCCGGTCCGGGTGCCGGAAGCAGCCCGGTGGGCGTGGGGTGGTGTCCCCGGTCTCGTGCGACGGTTCCGATGGCACGGTCATGGCGTGGCCCCCGCTTCTGACGGCTCGGCTGATCGGACACGACCGGCGGCGCTGGGCCGCCCGGCGAAGGGCGCCCTACTCGGGGTCGGAGACCTCGACCGTCACCTGGTCGATGACCACGTCGGTGACCGGGCGGTCGTGTGCCGCCGTCGCGGTACCCGCGATGGCGTCGACGACGTTGCGCGACTCCTGGTCGGCGACCTGGCCGAAGATGGTGTGCTTGAAGTTCAGGTGCGTGGTGGGCACCACGGTGATGAAGAACTGCGAGCCGTTGGTGCCGGGGCCGGAGTTCGCCATCGCGAGCAGGTAGGGCCGGTTGAACTGGAGCTCCGGGTGGAACTCGTCCTGGAACCGGTATCCGGGGCCGCCGCGGCCGGTCCCGGTCGGGTCACCCGTCTGGATCATGAATCCGTTGATGACCCGGTGGAAGATGACGCCGTCGTAGAACGGGCCGGACCGCTCTCCCCGCGCGTTCGGCTCCGAGTACTCGGCCGTACCCGTGGCGAGCCCCACGAAGTTCCGCACGGTTTTCGGGGCCTTGTCCGGGTAAAGGGCGAGACGGATGTCGCCCTGCGAGGTGTGCAGGACGGCCGTCACCACCTTCCCGACGAGTGATTCCTTGCTGTCTACCACTGGTCCATCGTGCCATCCGAGCGAACCAGGCATAGAAGCGGCAGGATCGGGGCAACCCCTGGACGACAGTGCTGTCCGTACCGCGCTGATCTCCACAGACGGGGGCCAGCCGGATTCCACGGCATCGGTCACGGACGTTGGGGAGGGAACGTTGGACGAGGTGAAGGCGATGGCGACGGCCGGCGAGTCAATGGGCCGGGCGGTCGGTACCGGGATCAGGACGGTGCGGGAGGGCGCTCAGCGAGCGGGTCGCTCGGGGGCGCGAGCCTCCCGGGACGCCGCCCGGCGGGCCGAGGACGGGCTCGCCCGGCGGGGGCTGGCTCCCGGCCAACTCGCCGAACTGATCGACGAGAACGCGAAGAACGCTCGGAAGGGCCTGGACAGGAGGAAGAAGAAGCTGGTGAAGCAGCGGGCGAAGGCACAGAAGCAGCTGAGGAAGGCGGCCAAGGAGGCGCGGTCCGAGCTGGCGAAGCAGAACCGCCCGCGCCGACGCCGGTGGCCCTGGGTGTTGGCGGCGCTCGTGGCGGCGGGTGCCGCGGCGGTGGCGGCGTCGAAGCGCCAGGAGGAGGAGCTGTTCCTCGCCGAGGCGGACCTCAGCCCCGAACCCTCCGAGGCCGAGTCCGACCGGAAGCGGCAGGGTGACCCCTTGGCCAACGGGGTGACCGACGCCTCCCGCAACGGGAGCGGTGAGAGCGCGAACTCCGACACGGGCGAGCACAGCCGGAAGCGCTGAGGCCGCCCGCCAGGTGCTGCGGGGAGGCCGTCGGCGTCCCGGCCGGTGTCAGAGGCCGAGGCCGCCGATGGCCTCCTCGACCATCGCCCTGGCGGGGAAGCTCTGCTGCTGGTTGGTCCTCGCCACCACGGCCGCCCCCTTCTCCGGGTGGTAGACGGCGAAGACGCCGCCGTCGGTGCCGCTGGCCAGCCCGCCGGTCCAGCCGCCCGGCAGGTCGGCGCTCTGGGAGTCCGCCACCGGCGCCTCCTGGTCGACCAGTGCCTTCGCGGTCCACGGCTCGCCGACGAAGACCCGGATCCGGAACTGCTCCCGCCCGTCCGCCCGGTAGAAGAAGCAGGACGGGTGCGGCTCGTCATCGCCCAGCCGGACGGACGCGACGCGCTGACCGTTGACGTCCTCGACGCTCGCGGTGGCCAGGTAGGGGCAGTCACCGTCCACGACCGGCTCGACCGGCGGCGGTGGAACCTCACTCGGGCTGACGTAGGAGGTCACGGCGGGTGGCGTGGTGGCCATGTCCTCCGGCTGCTCCGTGGAGCACGCCGCCAGCAGGGCGACGGCGGCGAGAGCGGCTGCGGTGGCGGGACGTCTCATAGCGGGTTCAGTCAACCACGTGCTGATCACCCGGGCTCGCGCCCCTCCCCTCACACCGCGCTGGCCTCCAGCACGTGCAGGTTCACCTCACCCGGCACGGTGACGACACGGTCCAGGCGCAGTCCGGCGGCGCCGAAGAGGTCCTGGTACTCGCGCGACCGCCGTTCACGGCCCCCGCCGGTCACCATCATCTCCATGTCGTCGAGCGCGCTCAGCAGGGCGGCCTCGGGGCTGTGGTCGTCGTCCCACTCCGGTACGAGGCCCGTCACGACGAGGAGGGACGCCCCGCCCGGCTCCACCGCCGCCCGGCAGCGCCGCAGGACCACCAGCGCCTCCTCGTCCGACCAGCCGCGCAGCAGGTTGCTCAGCAGGTAGCCGTCCCCGCCCCTGGGCACGACCGCGAAGCAGTCGCCCTCCTCGGCGACGCACCGCTCGCCGACCCCGGCCTCATCCAGCACCCCCAGGGCCGCCGACAGGCCCGGTTCGGCGGCGAGGACGGTCGCCCGGCAGTCGGGGTGCCGGCGCAGCACCTGGGCCAGCAGGGTGCCGTCTCCCCCGCCGAGGTCCACCAGGTGGCGGTAGCGGGAGAAGTCGTACCCGTCCACCAGTGCCCTGGCCTGGGCCTCCGCCACCGCTCGTGCCCCGGGCCGGAACGCGAACCGCTCGGGGGCTGCCCCGGCGTCGTGGGGAGGCTCCCCGTTCGGTGCGGGCCGTGCCACCGGTGTTCCCGTCCGCACCGCCGCCTCCAGCCCACCCCAGGCCGCCCACCGGTCCGGTTCGGCGTACGTCGACAGCACGGCGCCCACGGCCCCGGGGACGTCGTCGCGCAGCGACCGCCCCAGCGAGGTGAGGCGGAAGAGCTCCTCCCCCTCCCGTTCCAGCACGCCGATGCCCGCCAGGGCCCTGAGCAGTCGGCTGAGCCCCTCGACGCTGGCACCGCACTCCGCCGCGAGCTCCGGTGTGCTCCTCGCGTCGTCTCCCAGCAGGCCGGGCAGGTCCAACCGCAGCCCGACGGCCGTGATGCGGGACAGGGCGAATCCGAACAGCAGGGGAGCGAGCCGGTCGTGCGGCGGGGCGGGGCCATCCTCGGACATCGTCACCTCACAGTCGCCACGGGCGGGCCCCCGGCGTGGTCCGCCCGGGGCCACGCGGTTCCGCCGGGTCATCTCGCACGGTGCCGCCAGCTCAGCCGGCCCGCACCGTCGGCGACGGTCCGCGCCCTGAGCCGGCCGTGGCGGGCCACGCCACCCACGACCAGGGTTCGGCCGGGATCCCGGCACCGGCTGACCCGGTCGCTCACCCGGAACCGGACGGCGTGGATCTGGTCGGTGCGGACGGCCGTGTGCGGCGGGACCAGGAGGACGCAGTGCACCTCACGCAGGTCCAGCGTGAGGTGCACGACGGGAGCCGTGAACCTGGCGGTCACCATGTCCAGCAGCACCGCGCAGCGGGTGGCGGCCACCTGGAGCCGTCCCGGGACGGTCCACGCCCCGGTGCGGACCAGGCGGTCGCCGGTCGCAGTCAGCCGCAGGCCGCCCCGTTCCGGGTGCGGTCGTGGGAGGTCCTGGTGCTCGGGTGGCCGCCGTGGCGTCCCGACGGGGTCGTCGGCGAGTTCGAGGAAGCCAGGCCCGGCACCGCCGGACGAACGCCACGGGTGGACATTCATGTGCCGAGCGTAACCATGACCCCACCCTGTCGAGAAGACGTACGCGGCTCCCGGGGCAAGTTGCTCCAACCGGACATCGCCGTCCGGCACAGGCACCCGGACGTTCGACAACACCACCCCCCGAAGGTGTGAAAGGCATTTCTCCTGGATGGAACGGGCCGCCAGCCGGAGATCGGGCGGGCACCGGTCCGGCGAGCGGTGGCCGGGCCCCCGCATGGCGGCGGCCGCCACCGCCCAGGCGTCGAACCCGACCCTCCCCGCCCGTCGCCCTCCCCGGATCGACGGGCGCTGGCCCCCGGGCTCACCAGCACACCTCGGGAACGGACATCACCCGCCGAACCTCGACAGGTGGTCCACCGCCCACTTCTCGAAGGTCGCGGCCGGGCGGCCCAACACCTCCTCGACGGTCCGGGTGAGCACGGCGTTCCCGCCGGACCTCGCCCACCCCGTCCCGGCGACGGCGAGCTCCATCGCCGTGCTGTCCCAGCCGTCCTCCTCCATGCGCCCGCGCATGGCCGGCAACGGCAGGTCCTCCACGCGCAACGTCCTCCCCAGGAGCCGGCCCAACACCTCCGCCTGGTCGGCCGCGCTGATCAGCTCGGGACCGGTCAGGGTGAGGGTCCGCCCGAGGGAGTGGTCACCCACCAGCTCGGCGACCGCGACGCCGGCCACGTCCCTCGGGTCGATGACACCCTGCCTGGCGCCGCCGACCGGGTCGGGCACGACACCGTCCACGGCGATCGACCGCGCCCACCCCAGGGTGTTCGAGGCGAAGGTCGAGGGCCGGAGCACCGTCCAGTCCAGCCCGCTGCCGCGGACCGCGTCCTCGGTCTCCTGGTGCCAGCTCCCCACCAGCTGACCGTTCCACCACTCCCCCGTCCCGATCGCCGACAGCTTCACGACGCGCCGAACACCGGCGGAGACCGCCGCGTCCAGCAGGGCGACGTCGTGCGCCACGGTCGGCGGGTTGGGCACGGTCACCAACAGGACCGCGCTCACCCCGTCGAGGGCGCGGCGCAACGAGTCCGGATCGGTGAAGTCCCCTTGGACCGCCTCCACCCCGGACAGGGTCGGAACCGAGGACGGGGTTCTCGAGAGTGCGCGGACGGGGTGTTCTCCTCCCGCGAGCAGACGCAGGACATTGCCGCCGATGGCGCCCGTGGCGCCGGTAACCAGAATCACGCCTGCCAGCATGCTGGGAGGGCCGGAGCGGTGACTTGCAGATTTCGGCGGTCCTCCCGTGGACCGGTTCCGGGACGGGGACAACGTGCGTACCGTCCTGGACGTGCCTGATGGGAACCTCTCGTCCTCGTTGCCCGCCGTGTTGCGCCCGTGGTTGTCGGACGTCCGGGCGGCGGTCGCCGACGCCGGGGGCACGACCGTGGTGGAGGAACCCGACACCTCGGTCACGCTGCTGTTCTGGTCCGGGGGTGGCGGTGCCGTGGTGTTGGGGCCGAGGACGAGGGCCACCTACCGCCGGGGCGAGGCCGGGGGCGGCTGCGTCCGGATGCGGGTCAGGGCCGGGCGGGCGGAGCAACTGCTGGGACGCGGGGTTCGCGGACTTGGCGACCGGGCCGTGCCGCTGCGGGAGCTGTGGGGTGAGCCGGACGACTCGCTGCCGGCCACGTGGTGGGAACGGGAACATCGGGACCCCGCCGGTTTCCGGCAAGCGGCTCTCAGCTGGCTCGCCGAAGCGGCGACCCGCCGCCTGTCGTCCGCCCCACCGACCTCCTCGGTGCTGGCGAGAGCGGAGCTGGCGGAAGCCGCGGCCTCCGCCCTGTCCGACCTGGTACCCCGGGGTGGCGTGCGCGAGGTGTCCAGGCAGCTGTACGTCAGCGAACGGCAGCTCCGGGACGCCTTCACCAGCGCGGTGGGGATCGCACCGAAACGCTTCGCCCGGCTCAACCGCATCCGGTCCGTCCTGGCGCGCGCCGAGCGGGGTCAGCTGGCCACCCTCGCCGCCGAGACCGGGTACCACGACCAGGCGCACCTGACGACGGACTTCCGGAGGGTGATGGGAGTGCCGCCAGGTGCCTACGCGGCGGGGCGCATCCCGGTCGGACCGCGGTGCCGGCCAGGCAGCGGGAACACCGGATGAGGTGGGCGGTGGGGCGGTGGGGATGACCAGGGGTTCGGTGGAACCCGTCTCGGGTCCACCGCCCTCTCCCAACGGCCCAGGCACGACGTGGAGCGTGCCATCGTTGATCTGGGTGGAGACGAGGGGAATCGAACCCCTAACCCCCGCCTTGCAAAGGCGGTGCTCTGCCAATTGAGCTACGTCCCCCGGGCGCACCAGTGGTGACCACCCCGCTCAGGCCTTCCGAGGCCTGGCCTGTCGTCCAGCCCGCCGATCCGAACCGGCGGCGGGCGGACACACGAGAAGCCGGGAGCTCGATGAGCCCCCGGCACTCGGATCAGCTCTCGGCAGGGGCCGTAGCCTCACGCCAGAGGTCAGCCTCAGCCTTGGCGGAGCGGTTCCTGCGGACGAGCAGCAGGACGACGCCAGCCACAGCACCCAGGGCAAGCAACTTCTTCACTTTCGGTCGCCTCCTAGCGTCTGGCGCACACGATCCCGGTCCTGTGTACCGATGACCGGGATCAGAAAAGTACGAACATCGGGCAGTGGGCCTAGCTGGACTTGAACCAGCGACCTCTTCGTTATCAGCGAAGCGCTCTAACCGTCTGAGCTATAGGCCCTCGGACGCGGAGTGAAGACTACCGCACGCGTCTCAGTTCCCCAAACCGGGTCTGATCTTCAGTTCCAGTCTGACGTCGCGTGCGTCATCCGCTGTGTGGACCATGCTACCCGGTGACGATCGACGGTGTTCCCCCACCCCCTCGAACCGGCCACGACCAGCGGGTTCACGCCCCCGAGCCGCCCGAGGGCACCATCCCGGCCGGCCGCTCGAACGCTCCACTGCCGGCACTGGCCGATAACAGCCGCCGGTCACACCGAGGCGGACCAGCGGCTGGCGTGGCTCGGCCGCACGACGACGGCCACGACAGCGGTGCCGCACCAGCACGGCGAGCTCCGGGCGACGACGGCCGGCCACCCGCCCCTCGGACACCGGCGAGGCACGGATCGGACACCAGTGGGCCGGGGAACGGCGCGTTCCGAACCCGGTGACCCGGCACGGCGGCGGCCGAACCGAGGGGGTCCCGGGCGCGAGCGCCGCCGGACACCCACCAGACGACGCGACGCCCGGCCGGGGACCCGGCCGGGCGTCGCGTGGTGTCCTCGTCAGTCGCGTTCCGACAGCGTCAGCTCGATGCCGCCGGCGAGGTCCGCCGACACATTGTAGACGAACGCGCCCACGGTCGCCAAGGCGGTGAACAGCACGATGTTGATGGCGCCCACGATCGCGGCCACCCCGAACACCCGGCCGGCGCTGATCAGGTCACCCTCGGTGGCATCACCGGTCAGGTCGTTGTAGGTCCCGTTCAGGGAGTCCCAGACGCGCATGCCGTCCAGGACGCCGTAGAGCACGCCAACCGCGACCAGCCAGATGAAGAACGCCGCGACGCTCAACACCAGGGCCAACTTCAGCACGGACCAGGGGTCCACCCGCTTCACCTGCAGGCTCGCCCGGCGGGGCCCCCGGCCGGGCCGACGACCGGTCAGACCGGAACCACCGGAGGACGGCGGCCGACCTCCTGGCCCCGGGAAGTTCACCGGCGCCCGTCCCACGGCTCCGCTTTGTTCGGCTCCCACAGGTTTCGTCATGGTGGTCGTCGCCTCGCTTCCCCCGGGCGACGCCCCCGCCGCCGCGCTGGAAGCGTACCCCTGACCAGCGTGCCGTTCAGGGTTTCCCGCGCCGGCCCCCGGCGACTGCTGCCCGGCGGACGCCTGGGCGGTCGACCGCTGCCAGGGGGGTGTGGACACGTGTTCCTCGGCAGCGACGGCCGGCTGGTCGGCCCCCTCGGCGAGATCGGACCCGCCCTCGGTGGCCGGCTTGGCCGCCGCCGGCGCCACCGGGGTCATGAAGGTCGTCTTCTCCCCACCGACCGCCTGCGGGGTGGTGTCCCCGGCGGACTCCGACTCGGAACCGCTGCCCTCCGCGGGCTGCCGCTGGTCCGGGCTGCCTGGCGAACTCATCCCTCGTCCTTCCCCGCTGTCCCGTTCTCGATGGCGGCGTCGACGACCTCACCCGCCGCGGCGTCCGGGTCGGCGGCCTCGTCGGCGTTCCGCGCCACGGCCAGCAGCGTGGTGCCCTCACCCAGGTTCATGAGACGCACACCCTTGGTCTGACGGCCTGCCTTGCGGACCTCCTTGGCGGCGGTCCTGATCACGCCCCCGGTCGACGTGATCGCGTAGAGCTCGTCGTCGAGATCGACGATGAGCGCTCCGACAAGCCTCCCACGACGCTTGTCGTGCTGGATGGTCAGCACGCCCTTCCCGCCGCGTCCCTGCACGGGGTAGTCATCGATCGGGGTGCGCTTGGCGTAACCACCGGTGGTGGCGACCAGCAGGAACCTGTCCTCGCGGCAGACGGCCATCGCCAGGAGTTCATCCCCCTGGTTGAATCGCATGCCCAACACGCCCGAGGTGGCGCGCCCCATCGGGCGCAGGACCTCGTCGGTGGCGTGGAAGCGGATGGACTGCCCCTCCGCCGAGACGAGGAGGAGGTCGTCCTCCGGCCCGCACAGCACCGCGCCAACCAGCTCGTCGTCGTCGCGGAGGTTGACGCCGATCAGCCCGCCGGAGCGGTTGGAGTCGAAGTCCGACAGGCGGGACTTCTTCACCAGGCCCTTCTTCGTCGCCAGCACCAGGTAGGGGGCCGCCTGGTAGTCCTTGATCTGCATCACCTGGGCGATGTGCTCGTCCGGCTGGAAGGCGAGCAGGTTCGCCACGTGCTGGCCGCGCGCGTTCCTGTTGGCCTCGGGCAGTTCGAAGGCCCTGGCGCGGTACACCCGCCCCTGGTTGGTGAAGAACAGGATCCAGTCGTGGGTGGAGCACACGAAGAAGTGGGCGACGATGTCGTCCTGCTTGAGGGCCGCCCCCTGCACGCCCTTCCCGCCGCGCTTCTGCGCGCGGTAGAGGTCGGTGCGGGTCCGCTTCGCGTAGCCGGTGCGGGTGATGGTGACGACCACGTCCTCGACCGCGATCAGGTCCTCGATCGAGACCTCCCCCTCGTAGGGGATGATCCGGGTCCGGCGGTCCTCGCCGTGCTTGTCGACGATCGCCTTGAGCTCGTCCTTGATGATGAAGCGCTGGCGCTCCGGCCTGGCGAGGATGTCCTCGAGATCGGCGATCTCGCGCTCGATCTCGCCGAGTTCGGTGGTGATCTTCTGGCGTTCCAGGGCGGCGAGGCGGCGGAGCTGCATCTCCAGGATCGCGTTCGCCTGGCTCTCGTCGATGTCGAGGAGGTCGATCAGGCCGGAACGCGCGATGTCGACCGTCCGGGAGCCCCGGATGAGGGCGATGACCTCGTCGAGCGCGTCCAGCGCCTTGACCAGACCCCGCAGGATGTGGGCGCGTTCCTCGGCCTTGCGCAGCCGGTACCGCGTCCGCCGGACGATGACCTCGATCTGGTGCTTGACGTAGTGCCGGATGACCTGGTCCAGCCGCAGCGTCCGGGGAACCCCGTCGACCAGGGCGAGCATGTTGACGCCGAAGGAGTTCTGGAGCTGGGTGTGCTTGTAGAGGTTGTTCAGCACGACCTTCGCCACCGCGTCCCGCTTGAGCGTGATCACGATGCGCATGCCCCGGCGGCTGTTGGTCTCGTCCGCGATGTCGGCGATCCCGGTGAGCTTGCCGTCCCGGACGAGGGCGGCGATCCCCTCGACGAGGTTGTCCGGGTTCACCTGGTACGGCAGCTCGGTCACGACGAGGATGGTCCGGCCCTTGCCGTCCTCCTCGACCTCGATGACCGCCCGGGTCCGGATGGAACCCCGACCGGTGCGGTAGGCCTCCTCGATGCCGGAGGTGCCCAGGATCAACCCGCTGGTCGGGAAGTCCGGGCCCTTGATCCGCTTCATCATCGCGGCGAGGGTCTCGTCCTCGGGGGCGTCCGGGTTGTCCAGCGCCCAGAAGACGCCCTCGGCGACCTCACGCAGGTTGTGGGGCGGGATGTTGGTCGCCATGCCGACCGCGATCCCACCGCCTCCGTTGACGAGGAGGTTGGGGATGCGGGACGGCAGGACGTCCGGCTCCTGCGTCTTGCCGTCGTAGTTGTCCCGGAAGTCGACGGTGTCCTCGTCGATGTCCGCCAGCATCTGCATCGCCAGCGGCGTGAGCTTCGCCTCGGTGTAGCGCATGGCGGCCGCCGGGTCGTTGCCCGGGGACCCGAAGTTGCCCTGCCCGTCGACCAACGGGTGCCGCATCGACCACCGTTGCGCCAGCCGCACCAGGGTGTCGTAGATGCTGGAGTCGCCGTGCGGGTGGTAGTTGCCCATCACGTCGCCGACGATGCGGGAGCACTTGACGTGGCTCCGGTCCGGCCGGTAGCCGGCGTCGTACATCGCGTAGAGCACCCGCCGGTGCACGGGCTTGAGCCCGTCACGCACGTCGGGCAGCGCCCTGCTGACGATCACGCTCATCGCGTAGTCGATGTAGGAGCGCTGCATCTCCTGCTGGATGTCGACCGGCTCGATGCGATCGCCGTCCGGTGGCAGGGTCGTCTCGGTCATTGCAGTCCTTCTCGTGTGCGGGGTTCAGGGGTGCGCGGCGGCCGTTCGGTGGACGGGCCGCCGTCCTGGAGGTGACCGGTCAGATGTCCAGGAAGCGCACATCCCTCGCGTTGCGCGTGATGAACGAGCGGCGGGCCTCGACGTCCTCGCCCATCAGGACGCTGAACAGCTCGTCGGCGGTGGCCGCGTCGTCGAGGGTGACCTGGCGGAGCAGGCGGTTGGCCGGGTCCATCGTGGTCTCCCACAGCTCCTCGGCGTTCATCTCCCCGAGGCCCTTGTAGCGCTGGACCCCGTCCTCCCTGGGGTACCGCTTGCCGGCCGCCACCCCGGCCTCGATCAGGCCGTCCCGCTCCCGGTCGGAGTAGGCGTACTCGGGCTCGGCGCGGGACCACTTCACCTTGTACAACGGGGGCGAGGCGAGGTAGACGTGGCCGTGCTCCACCAGCGGGCGCATGAAGCGGAACAGCAGGGTGAGCAGCAGGGTCCTGATGTGCTGGCCGTCGACGTCGGCGTCCGCCATGAGCACGATCTTGTGGTAGCGCAGCTTGCCAAGGTCGAACTCGTCGTGGATCCCGGTGCCGAGCGCGGTGATGAGGCTCTGCACCTCGTTGTTCTTGAGCACCCGGTCCAGTCGGGACTTCTCCACGTTGATGATCTTGCCGCGGATCGGCAGGATCGCCTGGAACTGCGAGTCCCGCCCCTCCTTGGCGGAGCCCCCCGCCGAGTCGCCCTCGACGATGTAGAGCTCGCACTCCTCGGGGTTGCGCGAACGGCAGTCCTTCAGCTTGCCGGGCAGCCCACCGATGTCGAGGGCCCCCTTGCGCCGCACCAGTTCCCGGGCCTTGCGGGCCGCCATCCTCGCCTGGGCGGAGGACACCGCCTTCGACACGATCGACTTGGCCTCGGTGGGGTGACGCTCGAACCAGTCGGCGAGGTGCTCGTTGCAGGTCCGCTGCACGAAGCCCTTCGCCTCGCTGTTGCCCAGCTTGGTCTTGGTCTGCCCCTCGAACTGCGGCTCGGCGAGCTTGATCGACACGATGGCCGCCAGGCCCTCGCGGACGTCGTCGCCCGTCAGGTTGGAGTCCTTCTCCTTGAGGAGCCGCTTCTCCCGCGCGTACTCGTTGACGACGCGGGTGAGCGCCGCGCGGAACCCCTCCTCGTGCGTGCCGCCCTCGTGGGTGTTGATGGTGTTGGCGAAGGTGTACACGGAGGGGGTGTAGCCGCTGTTCCACTGCATGGCCACCTCGACCTGGAGACCGTCCCCCTGGGCCTCGAACGAGATGATCTTGCGGTGCACGGCCTCCCGGGTGGCGTTGATGTGCCCGACGAAGTCCTCCAGGCCCCCGGGGTAGTGGAAGACGCGCTCGGTGGCCTGCGGGGCCTCCCCCTCCGCGTCCTCGGCCAGCTCCTGTTCGTCGACCCGCTCGTCGCGCAGGACGATGGTGAGCCCCTTGTTCAGGAACGCCATCTCCTGGAGGCGCCGTGCCACCGTCTCGGCGTTGTACGTGGTGGTCTCGAAGATCTCCGGATCAGCCCAGAAAGTCTGCGAGGTCCCCGTGCGGTCCGTGGTCTCCCCCTTCTCCAGGGGGTGGACCGGCTTGGACTTCGAGTAGCGCTGCCGCCACACGTGGCCGTCGCGGTGGATCTCCACCTCGAAGGTGTGGGAGAGCGCGTTGACGACGGAGGCGCCGACACCGTGCAGGCCACCGGACACCGCGTACGACTTGCTGTCGAACTTCCCGCCGGCGTGCAGGACGGTGAGGATGACCTCGACCGCCGGGCGCTTCTCGACGGGGTGCATGTCGACCGGGATGCCCCGGCCGTCGTCGACGACGCGGACTCCACCGTCGGCCAGCAGGGTCACCTCGACCCTGCTGGCGTAGCCGGCCATCGCCTCGTCGACCGAGTTGTCCACCAGCTCCTGGATGAGGTGGTGGAGACCACGCTCTCCCGTCGAGCCGATGTACATGCCGGGACGCTTCCGCACCGCGTCGAGGCCCTCAAGGATGCTGATGGATGACGCGTTGTACTCGTTCTCGTTCGCTGCCACGAGCCTCGGGTTCTCCTCATGCCGACGATGCTGGCCCCGTGTCGGGGCCCCCGCGCCGTCCCTGTGGCGCGGGCTGGAAAGGACCGGACCCACGTGAAGACACGGTCGTGGAGGGCAGGCCGTGAACGCGGTCCCCTTCGAGTCTACTGCCCAACCCCCACAGAAGCGGGCAAAGGACACCCCTGGCTGCCCCGCTGGCGGGCCGAGAGGAACAGGGCCAGGTCCGAACCGCCGAAAATCCTCTTCGATGGCGCTGGCAGCCGCTCAGTCTTCGGCTGGGACTCTCCCGCCGTCGGGTGCCCGCCGATGCCAGGGTCACCGCGCGGTGGAGCGGCTCCCAGCAGGTCGCTGACCGGCGTGGCGGTCCGGGCGAGGACTGGCTGGTGGGGCGGGCGGCGTCAGCCGTAGGTGTCCCGGGGCCCCCTGCCGGGGACGTGCTTGGGGCCGTACCGCCAGCTCGGCGCCGAGGGGCCCTGGATCCGCAACCGCCTGACGAGGTTCTGCCCGACCGCTCCGGCGATGCGTTCGAGCAGCTGCCGTTGCAGCAGTCTGAGCTGGGTCGCCCACGCCGTCGAGTCGGCCAGGACGGTCAGTTCACCATCTCGCAGTGTGACCGGGCGCACGTGCTCGGCGATGTCCGGGCCGACCAACCGGTCCCACCGGCCGAAGAGGGCGCCACCGGCGAGCTGGTCCCCCCAGCCCCGCTCGGCGACCATCCGGACCGCCAGCCGCCCCAGGGGCTGCGGGTCCCGCTCGTCGGGGCGGGCGCCCGACCAACCGCGGCGCCGGGCTCTGCGCCGTCCAGGACGCCCCGAGGAGGACCGCCCCGCTCCTGGGCGGCCACTACCCGCTCTGACCTGCGCACGAGCGGCTTCGAGCGCGGCGCGGGCCAGGTCGGGGCCGGACAGGGCGGCCGGGTCGCCGCTCGCCCCGTCCGGCGCTGCCGCCCGTCCCGTGACCGGGCCCACGCCCGGAGTCACCGAGTTATCCACAGAATCCACAGGTTTATCCCCAGGCGCGCGTCGTGAGTCACCCTTCGTCGACGGTCGGCGCTCAGTCACCGCGTCGTACCGTCCCGTCCCGCACCACGAACCGGCCCCCGGTCAGTTCGGCGGGGACGTCCTCCTCCACCGCGGCCGTGACCAGGACCTGCTCGGCCCGCCCCGCCACGGCGGCCAGCCGGCTCCTCCGCCGTTGGTCGAGTTCGGCGAAGACGTCGTCGAGGACCAGCACCGGCTCGCTCCCCTCGGCCCGCAGCAGATCGTAGGCGGCCAGGCGGAGGGCGAGCGCGAAGGACCAGGACTCGCCGTGGCTCGCGTACCCGCGCGCGGGGAGGTCGCCGATGGTGAGTTCGAGTTCGTCCCGGTGCGGGCCGACGAGGCACACGCCCCGGTCGAGTTCCTGATCACGCACCCTTCGGAGTTCCGCCAGCAGCGCCTCGGCCAGCGCCTCGGGGTCCGAGGGCCCCTGCCCGGCCCTCGCCCCGCCGTCCGGCCCGGCCGTGTCCCGGTAGCGCACGGTCGCCACGCCCCCCGGCGCGAGTTCGTGGTAGGCGGCCGTCACCAGCGGGGAGAGCTCGGCGACGAGATCGAGGCGCCCGGCCAACAGCTGGCCCCCGAAACGGGCCAGGTGGTTGTCCCAGACCTCCAGTGTCCCCAGCGCGGCGTCGTCGGACCGACCACGCTGCCCGCGGCGGAGTCCGCCCGCCGTCTTCAGCAGGGCGCTGCGCTGCCGGAGCACCCGGTCGTAGTCCGCCCGGACCCCGGCGAACCGCGGCGACCTGCTCGCCAGCAGCTCGTCGAGGAACCGGCGGCGTTCCCCCGGGTCACCCCGGACCAGGGACAGGTCCTCCGGGCCGAAGAAGACCGTGCGCAGGATGCCGAGGATGTCCCTGGGGCGCTTCACCGGCGCCCGGTTGACCCGGGCCCGGTTGGTCCGTCCCGGCGTGATCTCGACGTCGAGCGTCAGCTGCCGTCCCTCGTTCACGACGGTCGCGCGCACGATCGCGCTGCTCGCGCCGTGCCGCACCAGGGGAGCGTCGCCGGAGACACGGTGCGATCCGAGGGTCGCCAGGTAGCCGACCGCCTCGACCAGGTTCGTCTTGCCCTGGCCGTTGGCCCCGACGAGCACGTTGGGCCCTCGCCCGAACGTGAGTTCCGCGGTCGGCCACGACCGGAAGTCGGTGACCTGGAGGTGACGGACGTGCACCGTGCGCTGGCTTCCTCGGTGTCGTGGCCGGGCGTTCGCCGGCCGGGGGTCAGTGGCCGTGCACGTCGCCCGCGCCGGACGTGGGGCCGGCGTGGTGCACGGCGTGACCGCCGAACTGCTGCCTGAGCGCGGCCACGGCCCGCATCGCCGGGGAGTCGTCCTGCCGGGAGGCGAACCGGGCGAACAGCGCCGCCGACATCACCGGTGCCGGCACCGAGTTGTTGATGGCCTCCTCGATGGTCCAGCGGCCCTCACCGGAGTCCTCGACGTAGCCGCGGAGGTTCTCCAGCTGGGGGTCCCGCTCGAGGGCCTGCACCATGAGGTCGAGCAACCACGACCGCACGACGGTGCCTCGGGTCCAGGCCCGGAGCACCTCGGGCACGTTCTCCACCTGGGGTGCGGCCGCCAACAGCTCGAAGCCCTCCGCGTAGGCCTGCATCAGGCCGTACTCGATGCCGTTGTGCACCATCTTCGCGTAGTGACCCGCCCCGACGCCCCCGGCGTGGGCGAAGCCCTCCTCCCGAGGACCCTCCGGCCGCAGCGCGTCGAACACGGGCATGGCGCGCTCGACGTCCTCGGCGGCGCCGCCGGCCATCAGGCCGTAGCCCTCCTCCAGGCCCCACACGCCACCGGAGACACCGCAGTCGACGTACCGGACGCCGCGTTCGGCCAGGATCTCGGCGTTCCGCTGGTCATCGCTGAAACGGGAGTTGCCGCCCTCGATCACGAGGTCCCCCTCGTCGAGCAGCTCACCGAGCCGCTCGACGGTCTCCCGCGTCGGGTCGCCGGCGGGGACCATCACCCAGACCAGGCGGGGCGCCTCGAGCTGGTCGACCAGCTCCTCCAGGCTCGCCACGTCGCGGACCTCGGCGGCGCGGTCGTAGCCCACCACGTCGTGGCCGGCTCGCCTGAGCCGCTCCCGCATGTTGAAGCCCATCTTGCCGAGACCGACCAGTCCGAGCTGCACGAGTACTCCCCCGTTTCCTGATGCTGCGGTTGGGGCGACATCGTCGCCGCCACGACCGGTTCGGGTCAATCCGAACGAAAGGCACGGCACACCCGGCGGGCACGTGTCCTACGTCGCCCCGTCGGTGCTGGTCACCGCGTGCGGCTCGACGACCTCGCCCGGTGGGACCGCGTCAGCCGGGCAGGCGGACCGGCATCAGCAGGTACAGGTAGCCGGGGAGGACCTGGCCCTCCTCGCCGACGGGCTTGATCAGGGCGGGCCGGCTGGACGCGGTGAAGGAGAGGTGCGCTCGTTCGGTGCGCACGGCGCTCAGGCCGTCCAACAGGTAGCCGGGGTTGAAGGCGATCGTGAGGGGCTCGCCCTGGAAGTCGAGCGGCAACTCCTCCTCGGCGCTGCCCTCGTCGTCACCTCCGGCGGAGAGGCGCAGGCTGGACTCGGTGAACTCGAGCCGAACCTGGGCACCACGCTCGGCGACCAGCGAGACGCGCTTGATCGCGTCGACGAGGGGGGCCACGCCGAGCACGGCGCTGGCGGTGTGCTCGCTGGGCAGCAGCTGGCGGTACTTGGGGAACTCGGCGTCGAGCAGCCTGCTGGTGGTGCGGCGGCCGTTGCCGGCCAGACCGAGCAGACCGTCTCCGGAGGCGAGCGAGAGCTCCACCCGGCTCCCGGAACCGCCGAGTGTCTTGGCGGCCTCGGCCAGGGTCCTGGCGGGCACGAGGACGGCGGTCCCGCTGGAGGCCTCGCTGGTGGGCTCCCAGGCGAACTCGCGGACGGCGAGCCGGAAGCGGTCGGTGGCGACCAGCGTGATGCGGTCTCCCTCGATCTCGACGCGCGTCCCGGTCAGCATCGGCAGGGTGTCGTCCTTGCCGGCGGCCACCGCGACCTGGGCGACGGCCTCCGAGAACACGTCACCCGCGACCGCCCCGGCGAGTTCCGGCATCGAGGGCAGCTGGGGGTAGTCCTCGGCGGGCATGGTGGGGAGGCTGAACCGGGAGTTCCCGCAGGTGATGGTGGCGCGTGCACCGTCGATGGTGATGTCGACCGGCTGGTTGGGCAACGACTTCGTGATGTCGGCGAGGAGCCGGCCCGAGACCAGTGCCCGGCCGGGAGTGACGACCGTCGCCGGCACGCCGACCTGCGCGGACACCTCGTAGTCGAAGCCGGAGACCGTCAGGGTCTGGTCTCCGTCGTCGTGCTCGGAGGTGGACTCGGAGCCGGTGTCGAGGAGCACGCCGCCGAGCACCGGGACCGGTGGGCGGGATGGGAGGCTCCGTGCGACCCAGGCAACGGCGTCTGCGAGACCGTCTCGCTCGACACGGATCTTCATCTGGCGTCCTTTCGGGCCGTTGCGATCATGACCGGTGCGCCGGAGATCGCGGTCCACCACGGGAGTCGACAGTCGGGCCGGATGCTGCTGGCGCTCGGAGCCAGACCGACGCTCTGAGCTCGAGCCGCTGGCAGGCGAGGCGCGGGACACCACCGTAGAGCCTGGCTCCGAGCCCTCGACGGCGGGGCTGCCCTTCCCGGGCTTTCTGAGGGCGCGGCGGAGCGACTTGTCCCCACCCCCTGTTTTTCTTTTTTCTTCTCTTCAAGAGAGAAATGTAGTGCTCGTAGTAGGGGCTGTGGATTGTGTGGATAACCCTCGTTGTCCCTGCTGACACGGCATGAGGGGGTGTGGACAGCCTGGGGGTGGATCGGTGGATGAATTTCCTTCACTGTGGATGAATCTTCTTCATCCACACTCTGTCCACAGGTGGCGCGAGTTGTCCACAGATCCATCCACAGATTTGGGGGTAGTTGTACCCAGGTCATGCACAGGGTGGAAGTGGTCTGGATCTCCCCCGATCGGGGCTGTGTACAGGTGTGCGCCCGCCGGATTTCTCCCACGGCACGCAGTCTCGGGCAACGCACCGACAGAAACGGTTGGCTCGCCGGGGAGCCCCTGCGACCGCCCCACCCCGGGGCCGGGGCTGGCCACTCCGAGGAGCCCGGTACCCGCCTCCTGGCTCGTACCGCGCCCCGCCGGCGGCTCGGCCCACCTGGCCGCCCGACGAACCAGCAGGGCGCGACCTGGCCGCCCGGAACGGCCGAGGGGACGCCCCTGACGGCGGGTGAGCCCCGAGCGGGCGGAGGCTGGCGACGTGCGCGGGTCCAGCGGCGAGGGGCGGCGGGGAGGAGGCGCTCCGAGGCCGGCGCCTCCTCCGACGGCCCGAGGCGAGGACGTCCTCGGCGAAGGGGGAACACTTCCCGCCCGCACGGCGCATGATGAATCTCGGGGACCCCCAGGCGCGGCCTCCCCAGCCACAGAAAACCGCCTGGATGCGACGCCGGGTGGCACCCGACCCGGCGGGACTCGACCACTGCCCCGCGTGTGTGGCCGGGCGGGAGCGGTGCGGGGCCGGACGCGACGACCAGGAGCCGGCCGGGGCGTGCCACGGCGTTCGTGATCACCGTAGAGCCGGGGTGGGGACCGGGCGCAGCCGGGGCACCGCCCCCGCACCCCCGGGAACGTGCCCCCGGAGCACCAGCGCCGAACCGCCGGCGACGAATCTCGGGGGCCCCCAGGCGCGGCCTCCCCAGTCGCAGAAAAACCGCGGGCTACGACCGGTGCGCCCCCGTGCCGGGGGCTTCCCCGGGCGGGTCGACCTCGGCACGGTTCGCCGCACCCGCGTCGCCTCGTGGACCAGCCTAGAGCGATGCTCCTCCGGGCCCGCGTCGGCCGCCCTCCGCGTACCAGCCGGGCACCTCGGACGAATCCGGTGGGCCCGGGAGCGGCGGCCCGGCCCGAGCCGGCCCGACCCCGGGTTCGTCCCCTCCTCGCCCCGGGCGCGACGCCGCCGAACCGCCGGAACCCCGTGAGGTGTCGCGAGCGCGCCCCGCGTCGTCGACGGCCATCCCCGATCGGGGCACCCCGGGCCCTGACGAATGCGAGACCCGCCGCAGCGCGGTCTCCCCAGTCGCAGAAAACCTCCCCGGCGCGACCGTCCGCCCTCCGCGCCGAACCGCGCGTCAGTCGGAGCGCGACCCCACGAGCCGACCGGAGCGTCGGGAGGGCGGCGGCAGCCCTCGTCGCCGGCGTGGGCGGAGCGGCTGACGACCGTCCAGCGGAGGAGCCGAGCGGTGGGCCGTCAGCCCTGGGCCCGCGCGCGCTGCTTGATCCGGGAGGTCAGCTCCTGGACCTGGTCGTAGATCCTGCGCCGTTCCGCCATCTCCTTGCGGATCTTCTTGTCCGCGTACATCACCGTCGTGTGGTCGCGGCCACCGAAGATCTGCCCGATCTTCGGCAGGGAGAGGTCGGTCAGCTCCCGGCACAGGTACATCGAGATCTGGCGGGCCTGGGCGAGCACCTTCATCTTCCCCGGTCCGCACAGGTCGTCCATGCTCACCTTGAAGAAGTCCGCCGTCACCGCCATGATCGTCGGCGCGGTGATCTCCGGCGCCTGGGAGTCCGGGATGAGGTCCCGCATGACGATCTCGGCGAGGTGCACGTCGACCGGTTGCCGGTTCAGCGAGGCGAAGGCGGTGACCCGGATCAGCGCCCCCTCCAGCTCCCGGATGTTCCGCTCGATCCTGGCGGCGATGAACTCGAGCACCTCGGCCGGCGCGGCCAGCCGGTCCTGGGCGGCCTTCTTCCGCAGGATGGCGATCCTCGTCTCCAGCTCCGGTGGCTGGATGTCGGTGATCAGACCCCACTCGAAACGCGTTCGCAGCCGGTCCTCCAGGGTCTCCAGCCTCTTGGGCGGCCGGTCGGAGGAGACCACGATCTGCTTGTTCGAGTTGTGCAGCGT
This sequence comes from Actinoalloteichus caeruleus, assembly GCF_049311605.1. Lineage (NCBI taxonomy): Bacteria > Bacillati > Actinomycetota > Actinomycetes > Pseudonocardiales > Pseudonocardiaceae > Actinoalloteichus > Actinoalloteichus caeruleus. Next base: position 1,231 of record NZ_CP186005.1, on the reverse strand, counting down.
GTTGAAGGTGTGGAAGAACTCCTCCTGGGTGCCCTCCTTGCCCTCCAGGAACTGCACGTCGTCGACCAGCAGCACGTCGACGTCGCGGTAGCGGCGCTGGAAGGCGACCTTGCGGTCGTCCCGCAGGGAGTTGATGAAGTCGTTGGTGAACTCCTCCGTCGAGACGTAGCGGACCCGCATCCCCGGGAAGAGGCGCTGGGCGTAGTGCCCGACGGCGTGGAGCAGATGCGTCTTCCCCAGCCCGGACTCCCCCCAGATGAACAGGGGGTTGTAGGCGCGGGCCGGGGCTTCGGCCACCGCCACGGCGGCGGCGTGCGCGAACCGGTTGGAGGCTCCGATGACGAAGGTGTCGAAGTTGTACTTGGCGTTCAGCCGGGTCTGCGAACTCGGCGGTCCGTGCCGTGGCGCGGTGTAGGCCTCGGCGCCCCCCTGCGGCAGGCCCCCGACCTGGGGGTGGCCGAGCTGGTCCGAGGGAAGCGCGGCCCCGACCGGGGGCGTCTGCGCCCTGACGTTGTGCCAGACCTCGTTCGCCGGGGCGGCGACCTGGCCGAGCACGTCGTCCTCCGCCTCCCGCTCGTCCTGGTCCTCGACGAGGCCGTGGTGGTCGCGGTCGACACCGCTCACCGAGCCGGGATACCCGGGGGACGGCGGGTGGGCCGGGCCGGGCCGCTCCCCCGACTCCTCCGGGAGCGGCCCCACCGGGTCGTAGATCGAGCCAGGTCGGCCAGTGGGCTCCGCGCGCGGACCGGGGTGGCGGGGACGGGAATCCCCCGCGTAGCCGCCCATCGGCAGCACGGTGCCGAACGGAGGGGTGGGAGTGCTCTCGTGGTGGGGCTGGTGGCCCTGCTGACCGGGATCGGGCGCCGGCGCGATCACGTCGACCTTGACCGCCAGCGAGATGGGCCGCCCGAGGTGTCGGGACAACGCCTCGACGATGGGGTCGCGCAACGCCCGTTCGATGGCGTCCTTCGCGAAGTCGCTCGGAGCGGCCAACAGCGCGGTGCCGTCCAGCAACCCGATGGGGCGGACCACCCGCATCCAGGCGAGTTGGGCCCGTGAGAGGGTGCCGGAGGAGAGCTCCTCGAGCACCTGTTCCCACACGAGACCGAGATTGGCCTGGTGGTCCGACACCTGCGAGTTCCCCTCCCCACGCTGTCCCTGCTCCGTCACCGTCCAGCGACGTCGCCACCCCATGTCGAGCTCCTGTCGACCCCGTGTTCGTTTGACTTGC